>NZ_CP062941.1 GCF_015101885.1 Massilia litorea | reverse complement strand
CCGCAGTGACAATTCGATTACTGCAGGAGCGACATGACCATCGACGACATCTGGTTGGTCTGCTTCAGCATGCGGTGCCGGCTTGCATCAGCATCTGCTTGGCGGTCATGTTCGACGATTCGGTGGCGAAGTCGGTGTCCATGATGCGGCCGGTTGCGGCCTTGCTGTTGGTGCTGACGTTGGCCAGGTTGTTGTACACGTGTTCCAGGCGGTTGGCGGCAGCGCCCAGGCCCGAACGCACCTTGCCGACCGATGCCAGCGCGGTGTCGAGCTTGCGATCGAGGCGGTGGCGGCAGCGCCGCTGGCGATTTTCGGTGCCGGTGGCGGCGCCGCCGTAGTTGGCGGTGGCCAGGCCGACGTTGGTGTCGCCGCGGTCACGTCACCCGACAGGTCGACCGCCATCGTTTCGGTCGAGCTCGCGCCGATCTGGAATTTCATGGCGCTGGCAACGGTACCGCCGACCAGCAGCTTGGCGCCGCCGAAGGTGGTGTTCTTCATCACGTTGCCCAGTTCCAGGCCGAGTGCGTCGAATTCCAGCTGCATGGCGTCCTTGTCGGCCTGGGTCGACGACTGGTCGGCCGGCCTGGGTTGCCAGGTCTTTCATGCGGACCAGCATGTTGCTTACTTCGTCGAGCGCGCCTTCGGCGGTCTGCAGCATCGAAGTCGAATTCTGGGTGTTACGCATTGCAACGGCATGCCGCTGGTCTGTGCTTTCAGGCGGGTGGCGATCTGCAGGCCGGCAGCGTCGTCCATTGCCGAGTTGATGCGGTAACCGGTCGACAGGCGGGTCATCGAGGTCGACAGGCTGGTCTGGGTGCGCGAGATCGAGTTTTGGGCGGAAAAGGCCGGCGGCGTTGGTGTGAAGGCTCAGCATGGTGAACTCCTGGTATTGGGTGAATCGGTTGAATGGTGCGCCTCTTCGCGCTCTCACAAGTACAAGACGACCGCTTTCAGCAGTTCATTAAGTGCCGTGTGGAAATATTTTAGGTGGGAGCGCTCGGCGCGCCTCATGCTGCCCGAGCGTATAATCTTGCTATCACACATGAGGGTCACGAGGAAGACAGATGGAACAGGCAGCAGCCCATGCCAGCCCGGTTTGCGGCGTTACCGCAGGTCTTGACGATGTCGTTGGTTGCCGAACCTGTTCGTCCAGAGCACTAACGTGAACGAAGCGCCACCTCGCCGCGCCCTGGTCACCGGGGCCAGCGGCTATGTCGGGTCACATCTCGCGCGCAGGCTCCTGGCCGCGGGCTGGAAGGTGCATGTCCTGCTGCGCGCCGGTTCCAGCTTTCCGGCACCGGCGCCGGCCCTGACCGTGCACCGTTTCGAAGGCGCTACCGAGGACCTGGTCCGGATCGTGCAGCAGGCCGCGCCGGATGTCGTCTTTCACCTGGCCGCCGTTTTCGTCGCCGGAGCACCGGCCCCAGGACGTCGCGCCGCTGGTGCAGGCGAACCTGCTGTTCGCCACCCAGCTGGCCGAGGCGATGCGGGTCGCCGGCGTGCGCAAGCTGGTCAATACCGGCACCGCCTGGCAGCACTACGGCGACCCGCGACTACGATCCGGTCAACCTGTACGCCGCCACCAAGCAGGCCTTCGAAGCGATCCTGGCGTATTACGTCAACGCGCACGCATTCCGGGTCGCGACGCTGGTGCTGTTCGACACCTACGGCCCGGGCGACGTCCGCCCAAGCTGATGACCGCGCTGTGGCGCGCGGCGCGCAGCGGCGAACGGCTGGCCATGTCCAGCGGCCGCCAGCTGCTCGACCTGGTGTATGTCGACGACGTCGTCGATGCCTATATTGCGGCGGCGGATGCCTTGCGCACGGCCGGCCGGGACAGCTGCACTACCGGGTATCGTCCGGCGCGCCGCTGCGCCTGACCGAGCTGGTGGCCGCTTCGAGGCCGTGGCCGGCCTGCCGATCGCCGCCGACTGGGGTGCGCGCCCGACGACCGCGCGAGATGCTGCTTCCCTGGACGGGAGGCGCGCCGCCGCCGGGCTGGCAGCCACGGATCGCCCTGGCCGACGGCATCCGCGCAGCGCACCGCCGGTGACGCATAAACAGGCCCCGCTTGAGGGGAGGGCGATTCTTCTGTAAAATGCCCGGCTTGCTGCGCCTTCCCCGATCGCGCGAGGCGCCAGCAAAGGATTGTTCCGCATGACTACCGCCCCGCACCCTCAGCGTTGCCCCATGATGGACTGGACGTAATTTCCAGTATTCATGCGGGTTTCAAGAGGTTCGTGTGCATGATGTGTGCACTCATCGGTGACTGCAAAACCCGATCTTTCCTCTAGGTTTGTCAAAAAAATAAAAAATCCGCGAGGTCGGTTACGCCGCTTAACGCCAATGGGGATGACCGAACTGTAGCATTTCCGGAAATTGAAATATCGACAAGAGACTGCTGCCGTTCGCTCACTTCACAAGGAACACGGCCCTAGTTCTTCATAATTTTCCGCCCTGCATCTCTACGGATTAAAATGATCTTTTTTTTCCAAGAGGCAGTATGGCGTACGCTACCCTACAGTTCACCCGCACCGAATACAACGCTGCTGGTCGTGCCTTTGCCGACGCCGTTGGAAACCCCGCTGACTGCTTGGCAATAATCGACAACTTTCGCGCCTCGCATGCACATCCTCTCAACACCTTCCATACCACGCTAAAGAACCGTGCTCAGAAGCTTGCCCCGAAAGCACTAGTGGTGCAGCGTATCAAGCGACTTGATTCGATTGCGGCCAAGCTCAGGAGCAAGAGTAGTATGCGGCTGACGCAAATGCAGGATATTGGTGGTTGTAGAGCCGTCATGCCGACCGTCCAATTGGTCAGACGGTTGGAGGCGACGTACGTGAATTCGCCTTTAGTCCATACACTGTCGAACAGCAAGGACTATATTGCAACACCCAAACCAACTGGCTACCGGGGTGTCCACCTTATGTACACGTTCGCTGGTGCTTCTAGTCCCTATGCCGGGCTGAAGCTTGAAATCCAGATTCGGACACAGTTACAACATAAATGGGCTACTGCTGTCGAGGCAGCGGAAACATTCACTGGGCAGGCCCTGAAGTCGAACCTAGGGAGCGAGGAATGGAGGCGCTTCTTCGCACTGATGAGTTCTGTCTTTGCGCTGCGGGAAGGGTGCCCTACGGTTCCAGGAACGTCCGACGACTTTCTCAAGCTCTCCGAAGAAATACGGCAGCTTAACGCTAGTCATCACATGGCGAACGTGTTTGCGGCGTACAGGCGATTCTGCCGAGGGTTGAGCAGCAGAAGAATGCGCGCTACTTCCTCGTCCGGCTCGAACCTGCTGGTCGAAGGGTGTTCGTAAGAGGGTATCGCAAGAACAGTCCAGACTTGCACACCATGAATATACAACCGCTGAAAGCCTTATTCCTGCTGGCTCGTCAGTGCGCGTGGTTCTCGTATCCGTGTCCTCGATAAATTCACTCAAAAGAGCATATCCGAACTACTTTTTGGATACTGAGCAGTTTTTGAACGAAGTACGAGTCATTACGGGATGAAAGGAGTAAGCCGTATTTACGGCTATCGTAATCACTTCAGGGCGGCGTAAAGCGTACCTCTCGACACGTTGTATTCAGCCGCTAGTGCTACCTTACTATCGCCAGCAGCGCAGCGGGCCTTGATCGCTTCCACATCGGCTGGCTTGAGCCGTTCTGGTCGGCCCGCGGGCTTGCCTGCTGCCTTCGCTGCCGCGATACCTTCGCGCTGTCGCTCCAGGATCATCGACCGCTCAAACTCTGCGAATGCTCCCATCATGGAAAGCATGAGTGTGTTCATCGGACTGGAAGTGTCTGCGCTGAAGGTCAAGTTTTCCTTGACGAAGGTAACGGCTACGCCCTTATCGTTCAGGCCCGAAACGATCGCTCGCAGATCGACAAGGTTACGGGCAAGGCGGTCAATAGAGTGCACCATAACGGTATCGCCTTCACGAACAAAAGCTTGTAGGGCTACCAGAGCAGGGCGCTTCACATCTTTGCCGGATGCCTTATCTTCAAACACTCTGTCCAGCTTTATACCGTCCAGTTGACGTGCGAGGTTCTGGTCCACCGAACTCACGCGCACGTACCCAACTATTTGTCCTGCGGTCATTCACCTTCTCCTTCGTTGATGTGTTCAACAAAGTCTAAGAGATTGTTGGAATATGTGCAACAACTATCTTTTACGGCCTTGTTGAACAGTGTTTCTCGGCTGTTTTAGTGTGTTCATCAAGGTGTACTTCTTGCACATTTAACAGAACGATTTTACGTGGGGACGGTTTGGGACTCGATGCGGAGTAGCTTCGGAGCAATAGCGACGATATCTTGGGCAATCTTCAGCAAGATGAAGTAAGGAAGCGATAACCCTCCCATTGAGTACTGAAGCAAGTAATGAACAGCAGGATCGTAGCTGTTCTCGAATTCGCTAACTTCGTGAGCTGCTGACGGATGCGACCCATCGAGCGTATTTGCGACCCTCCGAATCAGCATGGCCTTCCCCCATCGTCACGGACACTTCCGTTAGGCGCATTTTAGGTTTTCAAACTGTACCGGGCTGATATACCCGAGAGTGGAATGACGCCGGCGTGGATTGTAGAACCTTTCGATATAGTCGAACACGTCTGCCCGTAAATCATCCCTGGTCCGGTAGTGCTTTTTGCTCAGCCGCTCGGTTTTCAGCGTCGAAAAGAAGCTTTCCATTGCAGCGTTGTCCCAGCAGTTGCCGCGACGGCTCATGCTGCAAACGATGCCGTGCGATTCGAGCAAGCGCTGGAAGTCTTCGCTGGTGTATTGCGAGCCCTGGTCCGAGTGATGCAATACTGCCCGAGGCCGGCCGCGGCGGAAGATGGCCATCAGCAGGGCATCCATTACCAGCTGCGCTGTCATGGTCGGTTGCATCGACCAGCCCACCACACGCCGCGAGTACAGGTCAAGGACGACAGCGACAAACAGCCAGCCTTCGCCAGTCCATACGTAAGTAAAGTCAGCAGCCCATTTCTGGTTCGGGCCTGGCGCTTCAAATTGCCGGTCCAGCAGGTTCGGCGCGATGGCGTGGACTGGCGAATCGAGCTGCCCAGGTGCGCGGCGACGCTTGTGGCGGGCCTTGATGCCGGCAGCTTTCATCAGCCGTGCCACGCGGTTCTCACTGCAGGCAAAGCCAGCATCGATAAGGTCTCGCACTACGCGCGGCGAACCGTATGTGCCATCGCTGGCTTCGTGGCTGTGCTTGATCGCCTTGAGGAGCTGCGCATTCTCACGTTCATGCGCACTTATTGGTCGGCCGAGCCAGTCGTAAAAACCACTGCTCGACACACCAAGCAGACGACACATCGTTCGCGTTGGCCAGATGGCTCTATATTTGGCGATGAAGCCGTACTTCACTTGAGGTCGGCTGCGAAGTAGCCGAGCGCCTTTTTTAAGATGTCGCGCTCCGTCTTGACCTTTGCCAGCTCGCGCCGCATGCGCTCATATTCCTGGGTCGATACCTTCTCGCCCCCGCCCGTAACCTCTGCATCCACGTTGGCGTCTCTGCACCACCGCCCCAGCAAATTGGCGCCAATGCCAAGGTCGCGGGCGATCGCCGCCTTGCTTGCACCAGGCTGGCCTACCAGCTTGACTGCCTCGCGCTTGAACTCTTCTGAAAACAACCGTCTTTCACGTGCCATGTAACTCCTCCGATAGGGACATCATACCTATCGAAAGTGTCCGCGCTGGTGGGGGAATGCCAGCATTTCCCTCGTAATCGATACTATTTTCAGCTCGCCGGTCTTGTCTGGATACGACATCCTTACAGCTTCAGCTCCAAGCCATTGGGAGTAGTTGCAGCGGGAGACATCCTCTGCCGCAGCAGCCTTGACCATTGGTTGGTCGCTGGCAACTTCCATAAAAGAGTAATTTTTTAGCTCCATCGAGCCATCAGTGTTGATTTTGCAGCTGACCCCGACAGTGAAAGATCTATCCTTGATATCCTGAGGGCCTGTGACAATGCTTCCATTGGCTGCGTACGTAATCACTCCCCCGGGCATGAAAGCGAAGACGAATCGAGAGCCACGTGCTGCGCGTAAGACTTTCTTTGCAGGCGTAGAAGTTTTGAAGCTCAAGGTTTTGGAAAACGCGGGAGCTAACTGTGGCAACACCGTTTTGAGATCAGCCCATACGCGAAGGGAGTGCGAGAGATCAAGTAATGAAACTTCATCGTAGGATCGTACCGAGGCTTCGTAGTGACGTTGCAGGCGTTCTAGATGAAGTAATACGGTTCGCATACCAACCCTCTGTTGAAAGCATAATTGTTAGAAATATGGAGTTGCTCGCTTAGAGATAGCAATGTTTTCCATTCGTTAATATACTAGATCACTTTAACGACGGGAAAATTAAATGCTTCGTACAACACTGATTTTTTCCTTTGCGATCTTAGGTGCATCGCATGCATTTGCCGATGATAGTGTATGTAGGCCGATGGCAGCTTTAGCAAAGATGTCCGCTGAGCAGCGGGACAGAGGAGTGTCTCAAGACGAGCTTCTTCGAGCACTCATAAGGGAAGGGAAGCTTGACTCAAAAGACTCGGCTGCGCCGTTTGTTGTAAACACCGTACTTTGGGTGTATGAGGAAAACGTCCCATCGAAAAGCGCTTATCAGCGAATGTTCGAGAAATGTCGCAGGGCCTTTGCAAAACAACGGTAGCGCGAGCAGAACTGGGAGCTGCTTTGCGCTTACCTTTCGCCAAGGTAGTAGCGTTGGCCTGTACGACGCTTTCTCCTAACAAGCGCGGTTGGGTTGGCTCCCGAAGTAGGTGCGACTCATCCCTTGAATCTTAGATCGACTCTTTACGAGATACGAAATCCAAACCAGACAGTCTGCGAGTTTGTCCCCAGCTAGGGTGGCGTAGTTCACCCGCTTACCCAGTCTCGTGCGGTGCATGGGGTTCTCTGGTGGTGCGATGTAGTAGGTCAGTTCACGTTTCTGCATCATCACGTTCAGCCAGTGCTGGGAGTTATGGTTGAGGACGGAGCATGGGTTGCGATACTTTGCTTCGGCCAGGATGAACACGTGAAAATGCAATCCCTTCTCGTCTTCTACTTCAAGACAACCCTTCCACTGACAGGGGATCTCCTTCCTGCGTAGTTCGAGGCAAAGAGCCTTCATGGCTGCTTGGTAGTCTCGGCTCTGTTCCGAACCCATCATTACAAGATGGTAGAGGCGTGGGGAGGTGTAGTAGTTATTGTTGAGCATATCCTTTATCTTCCGGTATGCCTTCTGGCTGTGCATTCCACCGTTGGCTAGTGTAATGGCTGTCTCTTCCTTCTTCATTGTTGATACTCCTTCTGTTACTGCTCCTACACTGCTTCTCCTTACTTACTAGTACAAATTGGCGGTGGTACACGAGCGGGTTAGGGGTTTCTCCTATATGGGAGTGCTTAAAACGGCTTAAATCACTGCTTTCATTGACAGGTCAAGAGAACTCCGTCATCATAGGAGAGCCTGAGATAATGGCTTTCTTCCAAAGAGGCGAATCGGGATTCCTGTCGATAACGTGTTTCAAACTGTGCTGCTTGCTATCTATCTTGGAATAGCGGTCTTCTGAGTGGATTTCTTCTTGGTGGCTACCTGCCTACCAACTTCTTCTTTGAGCGCCTCCTAGGGGCCTTATATTGCCTTGGATAGGCTGTTGAGTTGGCGCTGTCTCAGTTGATGTCAGTGCGGTACCGCCGCATCCAGTCTGCTCAAAAATTCAGCAACGCTATTACATATAAAACGTAGTGAAATGCTCAACCAGGCTGTGGTTTTCTGTCTTCGCGATAGAGAATCGACTACATCAGTGTCTTCGCTGGATTGCTGGGACTACGAGTTCTGACAAGTGAAGAAAGGTGGCGCTCGACTGCGGCGATAGGGTACAGGTAGTTCCTGCCGAGCAAGACGTACTCCGGGCCTTGGCCTCGTTTGCGCCATGCGTCAAGTGTGGACACCTTAACTCCTGCAAGCGTGGCAAAGCCATGCTCGTCTAGGCAGTTCACAAGCCGGGCTAGGTCGGCTACGTTGGGGGTGGTGGTGTGGGTTGCCTGCATTTCAGATCCTCTGCTGTTGTTGATGAGGACTGAACTGTAAGGTGCGAGTATTCAGCAACCCGGTTACTTGTCAATTCAGCGGGTTGTACTTTTTCGCTGTGGCGTGGATGGTTGTCGGGCTAACATCGTATTCAGCCGCAAGCGCCTTCACAATACCGTAGCTGGTCCCATCCGCTTTGCTGTCCCAGTACCGCTTCGCGATGCGGCGGCAGTCGCTTTCCTCCAGTTTTCGAGGCTTCGATGCTCGCTCGCTCTGGGTCTTGCTATGGCTTTCGACCTGAGCAAGCGCCTGTGCCGACAAAATGGAGTTCCGTACTCCGCTGAAAACGGTCACGATCTGCTGCTGTTTGACTACTACCTGTTTCAACGCTGCATTCAGCGATTCCTGACTGTCGTACGCTTGTTGCTCGCCGTCACAGAACACCAAATTGGCATATGAGCGGCAATATGCGACTAAGGTAGCGTGGTTGATGTCGTTGTCGTTCAGGTAGGGTTCAAGCCACGTAAGAGCACGCTGCACGCACTCGAAGAACTGTACAGGTGTACCGTCTGCTGGGAAGCCGTTGAATGGTTCGTCAGTAATTTTTGTCATGGTGTCTGAGTCTGAACTTTGGATAACGCCAACACAGCCGCGTGTACATCTTCCGAATTGGTATGGGTGTAGCGTTTCAGTTGGGTCCACGTTTTATGACCTGTCAGTACCGCAACCTCTGGAATTGACAGCCCAAGGCGGAACAGGTCGCTTGTGGCCTTATGCCGAAGATCGTGGAACCGAAGGTCTTCGATGCCCACCTTGGCACATGCACGGGTGAATGCTGTACTTACGCTGGATGCCTGATATGGAAACACCCGTCCAATCTTTCGCATTGCCAGTAGTGGTTCGACTAGTGCCCATGCAGCAGGTAGCAGGGGAACCGTTTGGTGGTTTCCTTCTTTCTTGCGGGGGTCCTTCCGGTCGCGAATGATAACCGTGCGCTTCTCCGCATCCACATCTTCTAGTTGGATCGAGCAAATCTCGTCTTGGCGCATGGCTGTAGCAAGGGCAAACGCGCAGAGAGTCGCCATGGGGATCGTCTGGCGCTTGTTGGCAGTCCAGAATGCGTAAAGCTTTTCGAGTTCAGCCGTGGTTGGCTCGCGATCACGCTCACTACTGCGGGTGCTCACGTTTCGGGCGCTCAAATCCCTGCGCGCATCACGGGCGAGGTCAGTCGGCAGGTCCATCCGTCTGGAGTGCTTGCCCCACTTTAAGATCGCCCCGAAGAAGGACAGGTCTGCGGCAATCGTCACGCCGCCAGCACCAGCTTTAACTCTTATGTCGATGAAGTCACGCAAGTGGATACTGTTGAGGCGTTTCAGCGGAACGCTCCCTAGCTCCCGCCTCAGCATGGCATGGGTTGCCTGTTTGGTGCGGCCGCCCATGTTACACTCTTGGGCGTAACCGTCGATTAGGTCGCCTACGCTATAACCTTCTGGTACGGGCTGGTATCCGCTCGCAACAATGTGCTCCGCTTGAACTTCTACTTGTTTCGCCCATGACTCAGCGTCACGCTTTCGGGTGAACGTCTCTCCCCGGTACATGCCACCTTTCCTAACCTGTGCCCGCCATTTCCCGCTGGGTAGCTTCGTTATTGTCGCCATCGTGTGCAATTCATGTATGTTGAGTTATGCCCGGATTATGAACGAATTATTTACCCTGTGTGCACGACGTGTGCACTGATTGCTGCACATAGCCAAAATGAACAACGAAAAGAGTAACAAAAACAGTAGGTTACTGAGTGTAGCCCCCATGATGGACTGGACCGACCGCCATTGCCGCGTCTTCCACCGCCAGATCACGCGCCATACCTGGCTGTATACAGAGATGGTGACCACCGGCGCCCTGGTCTACGGCGACGTCGAGCGCCACCTGCGTTTTGACGAGATCGAGCATCCGGTCGCGCTGCAGCTGGGCGGCAGCGAGCCGCTTGACCTCGCGAAAAGCGCGAAGCTGGGCCAGGAGTGGGGCTATGACGAGATCAACCTCAATTGCGGCTGCCCATCCGAGCGCGTGCAGCGCGGCGCCTTCGGTGCCTGCCTGATGAACGAGCCCCAGCTGGTGGCCGACTGCGTCAAGGCGATGCGCGATGCGGTGTCGATCGACGTCACGGTGAAGCATCGGATCGGCATCGACAAGGACGAGGAATACGGTTTTGTGCGTGATTTCGTCGGTACGATCGCCGATGCCGGCTGCCGCACCTTCATCGTCCACGCGAGAAATGCCATCCTGAAGGGCCTGTCGCCGAAGGAGAACCGCGAGATTCCGCCGCTGCGCTACGAAGTGGCATATGCACTCAAGCGTGAGTTTCCGGAGCTGGAAATCATCATCAACGGCGGCATCAAGACGGATGACGAAATCGCGCTGCACTTGCAGCACGTGGACGGCGTCATGCTCGGCCGCGAGGCCTACCACAACCCGTATTCGATGGCGAACTGGGACGCCCGCTTCTACGGCGACGACGCCGCGCCGAAGACGCGCGCCGAGGTGCTGGCGGCGATGGTGCCGTATATCGCCGCCCAGCTCGCGCAATATGGCGGGCATGGCCTCAAGCTCAACAGCATCACGCGCCACATGCTCGGTTTGACGGCCGGCCTGCCGGGGGCGCGTGCCTTCCGCCAGATGTTGTCGGACCCGAAGAGGCTGGCCACGGCCAACCCCGGCCTGTTGCTGGAAGCGGCAGCCCAGATCCGCAGCCTGTAAGGCCATCGCCTTACCGGCAGGTGGCTGCCAGACAGCCGCCTGCTTCGCCTTCCTGTTTGCTCCCAGCGCTCGCAGGCGCTTCGTTCTCCCAATCCCACTTCTTGTAGTTCAGTTATTGTCGAGGCAATCATGTCGATTGCCCTATGTCACCAGCTATGGTGCGTACGACAAGAACATGCGTGCTGTTTTGCTTGCATGTAGGAAATTTACTACACGGAAATATAAATTTGTGTAGACAGGTGAAGGCTGCGCTTGCTCTATGGCAAGGTCCGCTCCATAATTTCGAACACGGAATTGAGGATTTGCAACAAAACGTTCTGCGCCCGGCCCTGCGTTTTTTGATAACTGCACTGTTTTCGAGCCTTGGCGGTAAGTTTTTGATTTATCCTACGGGAAAGACTTGCCGTTAGGGAACGCAGCCTCCGACGACGGCACCACCGAAGCAAATCTGATCAACAGCTAGGAAGCGAAATGAATTTATCGAAGATGAAAGTCGGCATGCGCCTGGGACTGGGCTTCGCCCTGGTGCTGGTGCTGCTCGTCGCGGTCACCGTGGTCGGCGTCCTGCGCATGGCGCAGATCCAGGACCGCCTCGACCACGTGGTCAGCGTCAACAACGTGTCGAGCCGCGCCGTCATCGAGATGCGCAACAACGTCAGTGACCGCCTGGCCTCGCTGCGCGTGCTGACCCTGATGACCGACGCGACCGAAATGGAACCGGAGCTCAAGAAGTTCAAGGAGCAGACCGCCAAGTACGACGCGGCCCAGAGCAAGGTCAGCAAGATCTTCGGCGCCGAAGGCACCGACGCCGAAAAGGCGTTGCTGGCCGAGATCAAGGGCCATGAAGCCACCGCGATGCCTGCCATTGCCAAGGCGTCCGAGCTGTACCTGAAGAACGACGCCATGAGCGCCACCCGCGTCATGATCAAGGAAGTGCGTCCTGTCCAGAAGAAGTGGACCGAAGCGCTCGACAAGCTGGTGGAGCTGGAAGACAAGCAGAGCCTGCAGAGCCAGGAAGACGCGGCCAGTGCATTCGTCAACGCCCGTAACTTCATGCTGGTGCTGCTGGCCGTCGCCGTCGTGATGGGCGTCGCTGCGGCCTGGGTCATCACCCGCGGCCTGATCAAACAACTGGGCGGCGAGCCGGACTACACCACGAAGATCGCGGGCAGCATTGCCCACGGCAACCTGGCGATCGCCATCGACACCCGTACCGCTGAACAAGGCAGCCTGCTGGCCGAAATGAACGGCATGCGCAACAGCCTGGTCGACATCGTCAGCCAGGTGCGCCGCGGTACCGAGACCATCGGCACCGCTTCGCGTGAAATCGCCGCCGGCAACATCGACCTGTCCTCGCGTACCGAACTGCAGGCCAGCTCGCTGGAAAAGACGGCCTCGGCCATGGAAACCCTCACCACCACCGTCCGCCAGAACGCCGAGCACGCTCGTGAAGCGAACCAGCTGGCGGCCAGCGCCTCGGACGTGGCCCGCAAGGGCGGCGACGTGGTGTCGCAAGTGGTCGGCACGATGGGCGAGATCAACAGCTCGGCCAGCAAGATCGCCGACATCATCGGCGTCATCGACGGCATCGCCTTCCAGACCAACATCCTGGCGCTGAACGCGGCAGTCGAAGCGGCACGTGCCGGCGAGCAGGGCCGTGGTTTCGCGGTCGTGGCTTCCGAAGTGCGCAGCCTGGCCCAGCGTTCGGCTGCGGCGGCCAAAGAGATCAAGACCCTGATCGGCGATTCCGTCGAGAAGGTCGAGCGCGGCAGCAAGCTGGTCGGCCAGGCCGGCGTGACGATGGATGAAGTCGTGGCGAGCGTCAAGCGCGTAACCGACATCATGGGCGAGATCGCCAACGCCAGCGCCGAGCAGAGCGCCGGCATCGAGCAGGTGAACATGTCGATCATCGAGATGGACAGCATGACCCAGCAGAATGCAGCCCTGGTCGAAGAGGCAGCCGCCGCCGCCCAGAGCCTGCAGGACCAGGCCGGCGAACTGGGCCGCGTGGTCAGCATCTTCAAGCTGGTCGAAGGCGAAGAGCAGAGCGTCGAGCCGACTTTGGCAGCGCCGGCACCAGCGGCACCGGTAGCGACCTTGCCGGCAGTGCGTACGCCGGCAGCGCGTCCGGCACGTACGCCGCGCGCGGCACTGAAGAAGCCCGCCGCTGCGGCAGCTCCGGCCAAGCCGAAGAAGGCACCGGTTGCAGCGGGCAGCGACGAATGGGAAGAATTTTAATTTACGGCGAATCCAGCCGGACTCACTGAAAGACCGCAGGCAGTCAGCGGCAGACCAACTACCTTTTTGGGAAATAAAAATCATGAAAAAGCCTTACCTGAGCGCCATCGCCACCCTCGTTTTCGCCACCATCGCCGGCTCGGCATTCGCCGGTGAAGTCCCGGCCTCGTTCGACCCGTCGAAGTGCAAGGTCGAATACCCGAAAGCCTCGCTGATGAATGAAGAGCAGGGCACGACCTCGATGTCCTTCCTGGTCAACACCGACGGCAGCGTCGCCGACTCGAAGCTGGAAAAGTCGAGCGGCTTCAAAGGCCTCGACAAGGCAGCCCAAAAAGGCCTGTCGGCTTGCAAGTTCAAGCCGGGCACCAAGGATGGCGCACCAGCGCAAACCTGGGCCAAGGTCGACTACGCATGGAAGCTCGACTGATCATCCGTCGATCCCTGCATGAAGAACAGCCGGCCTTTGCGCCGGCTGTTTTGTTGTGGATTCCCGATTCAATGGCAAGCTCGACCGTGCGCTGGCAAAACGCCTGCCGAGGTAGCATAAGGTTTCCAGTCTGTTAATGGAATCTGGCCAAATGTATCGATTGTAAGCACTTGCATCAGTTCTACTGTGCACTGGAACGTCTGGCTATAGTGGTCTCACACCGAACCGAAAGGAGCACTACCATGAAACGAATCCTCATCACTCTTGCAGCAGCCGTGATCAGCACCGCCGCTTTCGCCCCGGTGGCACAAGCCCAGCACAGCCGCACCGAAGTGATCGTCGTGCAGAAGGCGCCGCCTGCGCCGCGCCACGAATCGACTCCGCGAGCACGCCGCGGCTACGAATGGGCGCCTGGCTACTGGAACTGGAACGGCCATCGCTACACCTGGGTGAAGGGCCACTACGAAAAAGTCCGCCATGGTTATGTGTATTCCCGCCCGGAATGGCGCCAGGGCGATAACGGCTGGACCCTGGAGCGCGGCGGCTGGCGCCGCGGCCCGAACGGCGACCGCGATGGCGACGGCATCCGCAACCGCGACGATGCGCGTCCGAACAACCCGAACCGTAGCTGATCGGGAAGGGCTGGCGGAAGCCGGCGCCTGAAATGAAAAAGGCCACCTGCGGGTGGCCTTTTTCGTCGCCGATGCGAAAGCCGAAAAATATTTTTACCGACATGGAATAATCCCGTTGCCGTTTGCGTATACGCCAGTATCCCAACCACAAAAACAGGAGATCGCCATGCCCTTTATCCGTACCGCACTCGGCACCGCAAGCATCATGCTGGCCCTTTCGGCCTGTGCCTTGATGTCCAGTTCCCCGCTCCGCACTGCCGACGGCGTGCTCGTCAACGATGCGGGCATGACGGTCTATACCTTCGACAAGGACGTCGCCGGCAGCGGTCAAAGCGCCTGCGCCGGGCCATGTATCGGCCTCTGGCCGGCGGTGCCGGCGACCGCGGCGAGCTACCCGGCCCCGTATTCGGTGATCACGCGCGACGACGGCAGCAAGCAGTTGGCGCGCAACGGCAAGCCCCTGTACCTCTATGCCCAGGACACCAAGCCGGGCGAGCGCAAGGGCGACAAGGTCAAGGATGTCTGGCACGTCGTGACCGATTGAGCGTATCGGCTGCGCACCCGCTTTCGCCATGCTTGACCCCGACGTAGAGCTGCTTGCCTGCATCCCGCGCCTGCGCCGTTACGCGCGGGCGCTGGTGGGCGAGCGCAACGGCGCGGACGACCTGGTCCAGGACACCGTCGAACGTGGCTGGAGCCGGATCGGCGAATGGCGCCGCGATGGCGACATGCGGGCCTGGCTGTTCGGGATCATGCATAACCTGCACGTGGACCAGATGCGTGCGCGGCGCCTGCAGACGACGGCGCTGGACGACGATGCGCCGTATCCGGCCCCTGCGGCCAACCCGGCCGCGCGGCTGGAGGTGTGCGACATGCAGACCGCACTCGACCTGCTGCCGGCGGAGCAGCGCGAAATCGTGCTGCTGGTCGCGCTGGAGGGAATGACTTACGAACAGGTGGCACAGGCACTCGGCTTGCCGGCCGGGACCGTGATGTCGCGCCTGTCGCGCGGACGCGCGAGCCTGCGCGCCTTGATGGAGGGGAGGGCGGCGCCCGCTGCTTCCCTGCAGGTGATCAAATGAATGGCTTACCAATGACCGAAGCGGACCTGCAGGCGTATGTCGATGGCCTGTTGCCGCCGGCGCGCCAGGCCGAGGTGGAGGCCTGGCTGCTGACCCGGCCCGACGAAGCGGAAAGGCTTGCCGCCTACCGCGAGCAAAACCGCGAACTGCGCCGCCTCTTCGATCCGGTACTCGATGAACCCATCCCCGCGGCGCTGCGCGCTCCGGCGCCGCGCCGCGCCTGGTGGAGCGGTCCCGCCGGGCGTTGTGCGGCGGCGCTGGCGATCGCCTTCGCCGGTGGCCTTGCCGGCTGGACGCTGCGCGCCGCGGCCGATGCGCACGGCGCGGTTTCTGTCAGTGCGGATGCGGGGCCGGCCGCGAACAGCCTGCCGCGCCAGGCCGCCATCGCGCACGTGGTCTACAGTCCCGAACTGCGGCATCCGGTCGAAGTCGGCGCCGACCAGGAGCAGCACCTCGTTGCCTGGCTCTCCAAACGGCTCGGTGCACCCGTCCGGCCGCCGCACCTGGGCAAGCTGGGCTACGAGCTGATCGGAGGCCGGCTCCTGCCCGGCGAGAGCGGACCGGTTGCACAGTTCATGTATCACAACCTCGCGGGACAACGCCTGACCTTGTATGTGTCGACCGGGCAGACGCACAACCGCGATACCGGTTTCCGCTTTGCCCAGGAAGGACCGGTCGGCGTGTTCTACTGGATCGATGGGAAGTTCGGCTATGCCTTGTCGGCGGGGGTGACGAAAAACGAACTCGGGACCATTGCGATGGCCGTTCACGAGCAACTGGACGGCCCGCAGTAGGCGGCGTTGGCCGCAAGCCGGTTACTGGAGGTTCGTCTGCTTTACTTGCCTGACACTGTCTTCGTCACAGTCAAGGTCACGCCGCCGTTGGCGTGCGCTCCGATAAAATAGGCGGCGCCGAAGAGATAAAGGGCAACAAGAGTCCCGAAGAGAATCTTCGTAAAATGGGTCTTGATCGTTTCCCACTCCGTGTCGCCACCGGCAAGCAAGGCCGTGTAGACAAGGACCGGTAAAGGAGCGGCAAGTGCCCAGACCGGGTCTTCCTTGGGAAATGCCAGGCGTACGAGGAGGAAGATCAGCGGAACCGCCAGCAGCCCGCACGCAACCCGATCTCCCAGGGGATCGAGCGCACCGTCGCCACCGCCGTGCAAGCGTCGAAAGATGGTGCCCACAAGCAGAAGCACGATGAACGTGGAAAGCCCAGCCAGAATATCCTTGTCCACGACGGCCACGCTGATCACCTCAACGAAGTTGAAATGCCCTGAAGGCAAAAACACACGCTTGCCGCGCCAAAAGGCTTTTCGAATGTACGCGTGATGGCTGCGCGGGTGTTGAGCGGAATCAGACTGCAACCACGCACCGCCCAGGTACTCATAAAGAGAATCATCGGAAAACAAAAAAGGCTTACACGCCGAAGCATGTAAGCCTTTCTTTTTACTGCGAATTCTTGGGGTGGCTGATGGGACTCGAACCCACGACAACAGGAATCACAATCCTGGACTCTACCAACTGAGCTA
Organism: Massilia litorea; assembly: GCF_015101885.1. Lineage (NCBI taxonomy): Bacteria > Pseudomonadati > Pseudomonadota > Betaproteobacteria > Burkholderiales > Oxalobacteraceae > Massilia > Massilia litorea. The sequence goes on along the minus strand of NZ_CP062941.1, from coordinate 5,171,730 downwards.
CAGCCACCATTGTCTTGCTTTTCTATCTCAGCACTGCCGAGACAGAACGAGATTATACAAACTTCACGGCCAACTGGCAAATCTAATTGTTCTGCCCGATCAACATGCCGCCCGCGCTGTCCGCGACGACCTCATGGGTCGGCGGGTCGAGGCCCAGCAGGCCGGAAAAGGCGCTCGCGAGCGCGGTGCTGCTGGCGCTCGTGTAGCCATCGAGGCGGGCAGGCGCATCCGTCGCCGCGCGCGAAATGCCGCCGGCCGCCAGCAGCCGCGCCAGCTGGCGCGCCACGGCTTCGCCGGTGTCGATCAGCGTGACCGGACGATCCGTGCTGCCTGCGATCACGCGCTCGATCGATGCCTGCACCAGCGGGTAATGGGTGCAGCCGAGCACCAGCGTGTCGGCGCCTTCTTCCAGCAGCGGCAGGATGAAGCGGCGCAGCAGGGCGTCAGTCTCTGCCGACTCGAGGGTGCCGAACTCGATCTGGTCGGCCAGCCCAATGCAGGGCTGCAGCAGGAAGCGGGCGCCGGTGCTTTGCGCGATCTGGTCGCGCAGCAGCAGGAACTTGGTGCCGGCCAGCGTGCGTTCGGTGGCGAGCACGCCAACCAGGCCGTTGCGGCTGGCGGCGGCGGCCGGTTTCAGGCCCGGTTCGACGCCGACGATCGGCATGCCGGGATAGCGTTCGCGCAGGGCGGCAATCGCGGCGACCGTGGCCGTGTTGCAGGCGACGACGATGGCTTTCGCGCCCTGTTCGACCAGGAAGGCGCCGATGGCCAGCACGCGTTCGATGAGGACGTGTTCGGGCTTGTCGCCGTAGGGGGCGAAGCCGGAGTCGGCGAAATAAATCAGGTGTTCGTGCGGGAGCTGCGCGCGGATGTGGCGCAGGACGGACAAGCCGCCGACGCCGGAATCGAAGATGCCGATGGGGGCGTCGGGGAGGGGAGATGGCATGGGCGGGTATGCAAACGCGAACGGGTGGACGGCAAGCCGTCCACCCCACGCAGTTAGGCCACGTTGACCGGAATGCCCTTCAGCGATTCGATCTTCGCCGCCCATTCCTTCGGCCCGGTGTTGTGCACCGAGGTGCCGCTCGAATCGACGGCGACGGTGACCGGCATGTCCTGCACGTCGAACTCGTAGATCGCTTCCATGCCCAGGTCTTCGAAGCCGACCACCTTGGCCGACTTGATCGCCTTCGACACCAGGTAGGCCGAGCCGCCGACCGCCATCAGGTAGGCCGACTTGTGCTTCTGGATCGATTCGATCGCCATCGGGCCGCGCTCGGCCTTGCCGATCATCGAGATCAGGCCGGTCTTCTCCAGCATCATGTCGGTGAACTTGTCCATGCGGGTCGCGGTGGTCGGACCGGCAGGGCCCACGACTTCGTCGCGCACCGGATCGACCGGGCCGACGTAATAGATGACGCGGTTGGTGAAGTCGACCGGCAGCTGCTCGCCCTTGGCCAGCATGTCCTGGATGCGCTTGTGGGCAGCATCGCGGCCGGTCAGCATCTTGCCGTTCAGGAGCAGGGTCTGGCCCGGCTTCCAGGAAGCGACTTCTTCCTTCGTCAGCGTGTTCAGGTCGACGCGCTTCGATTTCTGCGTGTCCGGGGTCCACTGCACGTCAGGCCAGGTCGACAGCGCCGGCGGTTCGATGTACGAAGGGCCCGAGCCGTCGAGCACGAAGTGGGCGTGGCGGGTGGCCGCGCAGTTCGGGATCATGGCGACCGGCTTCGATGCGGCGTGGGTCGGGTACATGTTGATCTTCACGTCCAGCACGGTGGTCAGGCCGCCCAGGCCCTGGGCGCCGATGCCGAGCGCGTTGATCTTGTCGCACAGTTCGATACGCAGTTCCTCAAGCTTGTTCTGCGGGCCGCGCTGTTTCAGCTCGTACATGTCGATGTCTTCCATCAGCGACTCTTTCGCCATCAGCATCGCCTTTTCGGCGCTGCCGCCGATGCCGATACCGAGCATGCCCGGCGGGCACCAGCCGGCGCCCATCAGCGGCACGGTCTTCATGACCCAGTCGACCAGCGAGTCGGAAGGATTCAACATCACGAACTTGGTCTTGTTTTCCGAGCCGCCGCCCTTGGCTGCGACCTTCACGTCGACGGTATTGCCTTCGACCAGTTCCATGTGGACCACGGCCGGGGTGTTGTCCTTCGTGTTCTTGCGCTCGAAATGCGGGTCGGCGACGATCGAGGCGCGCAGCTTGTTGTCGGCGAAGTTGTACGCGCGGCGCACGCCTTCGTTGACGGCGTCGGTGACGCTGCCGCTGAAGCCTTCGAAGCGCACACCCATGCCGATTTTCAGGAAGACGTTGACGATGCCGGTGTCCTGGCAGATCGGGCGCTTGCCTTCGGCGCACATGCGCGAATTGGTCAGGATCTGCGCGATCGCGTCCTTTGCCGCCGGGCTTTGCTCGGCCTCGTAGGCGCGCGCCAGGTGCTGGATGTAGTCAGCCGGGTGGTAATAGCTGATGTATTGTAGCGCCGCGGCGACGGATTCGATCAGGTCTTCCTGTTTGATGACGGTCATGACGATTCTCAGAAGTGGAGGTGTTAATGAGGCTTGGACTGGTTGTACGTGGAGGTGACGATGCGGTCGGTATAGGCGATCGCCAGCGCCGACAGCAGGAACACGGTGTGGATGATGGTTTGCGCGATCAGCACCTTGGGATCGTAGGCGCCGGCGTTGATGAAGGTTTTCAGCAGGTGGATCGACGAAATGCCGACGATCGCCATCGCCAGCTTGGTCTTCAGCACGGAGGCGTTCACGTGCGAGAGCCACTCGGGCTGGTCGGGATGGCCTTCCAGGTTCATGCGCGACACGAAGGTTTCGAAGCCGCCGACGATCACCATGATCAACAGGTTCGAGATCATGACCACGTCGATCAGGCCCAGAACGACCAGCATGATGGTCGTTTCGGTCAGCTTGGTCGGGCGGATCGAACCGGGGACGGTGACGACGTCGAGGATGTGGTTGAGCGAATCGATGTTGCCCATCGCGGCGCCGATCAGGTCCTTCAGTTCGACCCAGAAATGAAACACATAGACGCACTGCGCAAGGATCAGGCCCAGGTAAAGCGGCAATTGCAGCCAGCGGCTGGAGAAAATCAGCTGATTGAGCGGGGTGAGCTTGGGTGTGTGGTTCGGGGGAAGCTGTTGGGACATCGAGTACGACTCCAGAGTGCCGGGCAAAATACAGCCCATCATTTTACACCTCTCGCGCGCGCTTGCAGATGACCGCATCGGTTTGCCCGCAGGTTGGTAGAATCGCATCTGAATAGGGAAGGGCTGCCTCGCAACGACGTAAGGCTTCAGTAAGCGGGCACGCCTAAGGTATGGCAAAACTATTACTATTATGGAGACTAGCATGGCCGAGACCGAGACCAATCAAGACCACGGCGCACTGCACGAACACCGTGTATTCCCGCCGCCTGCCGAGTTCGCAGCGAACGCGGCCATCTCCGGCATGGACGCGTACAACAAATTGTGCGACGAAGCCGCCGCCGACTACGAAGGCTTCTGGGGCCGCCTGGCCCGCGAACACCTCGACTGGCACAAGCCTTTCACCAGCACCCTCGACGAGTCCAGCGCGCCCTTCTATAAATGGTTCGCCGACGGCCAGTTGAACGCCTCGTACAATTGCCTCGACCGCAATTTGCAGAACGGCAACGCCGACAAGACCGCGATCATCTTCGAGTCCGACGACGGCACGGTTACCCGCGCCACCTATCGTGAATTGCATGAGCGCGTCTGCAAGTTCGCCAACGGCCTGAAATCGCGCGGGATTAAAAAGGGCGACCGCGTCATCATCTACATGTCGATGTCGATCGAAGGCGTGGCTGCAATGCAGGCCTGCGCCCGCATCGGCGCGACCCACTCGGTCGTGTTCGGCGGCTTCTCGGCGAAATCGCTGCAGGAACGCATCATCGACGCCGGCGCCGTGGCCGTCATTACGGCCGACGAGCAACAGCGTGGCGGCAAGTCGCTGCCCCTGAAAGCCATCGTCGACGAAGCGCTTGCCATGGGCGGCTGCGACACCATCCGCGACGTGATCGTCTACAAGCGCACGGGCGGCAACATTGCCTGGACCGAAGGGCGCGACATCTGGCTGCACGAACTGGTCGAGAACCAGAGCGCAGAGTGCGAGCCGGAATGGGTCGACGCCGAGCACCCGCTGTTCATCCTCTACACGTCGGGCTCGACCGGCACGCCGAAGGGCGTCCAGCACTCGACCGGCGGCTTCCTGCTGTGGGCCGCGCTGACGATGAAATGGACCTTCGACATCAAGCCGGACGACGTGTTCTGGTGCACGGCCGACATCGGCTGGGTCACCGGCCACAGCTACATCGCCTACGGTCCGCTGGCCGTCGGCGCCACCGAGATCGTGTTTGAGGGTATTCCGACTTTCCCGAACGCCGGCCGCTTCTGGGACACCATCGCCAAGCACAAGGTCAGTATCTTCTACACTGCGCCGACCGCGATCCGTTCGCTGATCAAGGCGTCCGACGTCGACGAAAAAGTGCATCCGAAGAACTACGACCTGTCCTCGCTGCGCCTCTTGGGTTCGGTGGGGGAGCCGATCAATCCGGAAGCCTGGATGTGGTACTACAAGAACGTCGGCCAGGAACGCTGCCCGATCGTCGACACCTTCTGGCAGACGGAAACGGGCGGCCACATGATCACCCCGCTGCCGGGCGCGACACCGATGGTGCCGGGTTCCTGCACGCTGCCGCTGCCGGGCATCATGACGGCCATCGTCGACGAAGCCGGGGCCGACGTGCCGAACGGGCAGGGCGGCATCCTGGTGGTGAAACGTCCATGGCCGTCGATGATCCGCACCATCTGGAACAATCCGGAGCGTTTCAAAACGAGCTACTTCCCGGAAGAACTGGGCGGCAAGTACTACCTGGCCGGCGACGGCGCGATCCGCAACAAGGACACCGGCTATTTCACGATCACCGGCCGCATCGACGACGTGCTGAACGTTTCCGGCCACCGCATGGGCACGATGGAAATCGAGTCGGCCCTGGTCGCGAACCCGATCGTGGCCGAAGCGGCCGTGGTCGGCAAGCCGGATGAGACGACGGGCGAATCGATCTGCGCCTTCGTCGTCCTGAAGCAGGCCCGTCCGACCGGCGAGGAAGCGAAGAAACTCGCGACCGAGCTGCGCAACTGGGTCGGCAAGGAAATCGGCCCGATCGCGAAACCGAAGGAAATCCGCTTCGGCGACAACCTGCCGAAAACGCGTTCCGGCAAGATCATGCGCCGCCTGTTGCGCGTGCTGGCCAAGGGAGAAGCGATCACCCAGGACGTGTCGACGCTGGAAAATCCGGCGATCCTCGATCAGCTCAAGGAATCGGCGTAATCCTTGCAGAGGAGACGGCCCGCGCACCGTGCGCGGGCCGCTTTCGTTATACTTTGCGCATGACCCGGATTCTTCAACGTGCGCTGACTGCCTGGATCGCCGTGCTGGCGATCCTGTTCGGTGCGCTCGCGCCGGCGCTGTCGCATGCGTTTGCGCCAGCGGCGGCGCAGTCGCTCGAGTTTCCGATTTGCAGCGCCGTGGGCCACACGGCCGGCGTCAAGCTGCCCGGTCTTCCCGAGCCGGCTGCCGATCCATCCAAACACTGTCCGTATTGCATCGACCAGCACCACGCGCCCGGCCTGTTGCCGCAGGCGCCTGCCGCCTTCGTTGCCATTGGCGGGCACATTCTGCCTCCCCTGTTCTATTCGGCGCCGACGCCGCTGTTCCACTGGGCCGCGCCCCAGTCGCGGGCGCCACCGCGCCTTTCCTGATCTTCCGCTGACCGGGTGCACATGCCTCTTGGTATGTTGCATCTGAATGGAATGCACCGGCTCGCGCAGCCTGCGCAGGCGACCGCGTTTTTTCGACCGTCGCCGGCACGCGCGCCCGCGTCACAGCATCTAAGGTTCACGCACCTTCCTTGCGTGACCGTACTGAACAGGAAAAAAATGAAACCAAGCAAATCGATCATCGCGCTCGCCATCGCGGGCGCTTTCGCCACCGGTGTGCAGGCCCAGGAAGCCCCCGAGAAAGAGATGGGCACTGTGATCGTCACCGGCAACCGCCCGACCTCGCTGCCGACCCAGATCCCGACTACGATCGAAGGCATTACCGCCGCCGACATCGCGCGCACCGTCAATGCCCTTGACGCCGAAGATGCCCTCAAATACCTGCCCAGCCTGCTGGTGCGCAAGCGCTATATCGGCGATTACAACCACGCAGTGCTGTCGACGCGCGCCTCGGGTACCGGCAACAGCGCGCGCTCGGCCGTGTACGCCGACGGCATCCTGCTCTCGAACTACCTCGGCAATGGCGCCACCTTCGCGCCGCGCTGGGGCATGGTCACTCCCAGCGAAATCGAGCGCGTCGACGTGCTGTACGGGCCTTTCTCGGCGGCCTATGGCGGCAATTCCGTCGGCGCCGTCGTCGATTACGTCACGCGCATGCCGCGCCGCTTCGAAGCCCACGCCAGGCTGTCGCTGTCGCATCAGCCGTTCCGGCTCTACAACACGCGCGATGATTTCAACGGGCACCAGGGGAGTGTCTCGCTCGGCAACCGGCAGGGTGCGTGGTCCTGGTTTGTCGACCTGAGCCGCAACGACAGCGATGGCCAGCCCCAGACTTTCGTCACCCGCCTGCCGTCGGCCGGCGTCGCAACAAACGCCCCCGACAGCGTGAGCGGCGCCGTGCCCGGCCAGGACCGCAGCTACCGCGACTGGCTCGTACTCGGGACGGCCACCCAATACCACACGGTGCAGGATCATGTAAAAGCCAAGCTCGCCTACGACTTTTCGCCGACCCTGCGCGCGACCTATGTGCTGGGCTTGTGGCGCAACGAATCCGAAGGCCGGCCCGACAGCTATCTGCGGGGCGGCAGCGGCCAGCCCGTCTACAGCGGACCGGTGACGGTGGGTGGACGGAGGTACACGCTCGGCCAGACCGACTTCAATGTGTCGAACGAAGCCTTGCGCCATGTGATGCATGGCCTCTCGGTGAAGAGCAACACGAAAGGCGTGTTCGACTGGGAGCTGGCGGCCAGCCTCTATGATTACGACCAGGACCTGCTGCGTGCCGCCACGGTAGCGGTGCCGGGCGCGCTAGGTGGCGGGGCAGGGCGCATCGTCGACGGCAGCGGTACCGGCTGGAACACGTTTGCCGCAAAAGGCGTGTGGCGGCCGGGCGGCAAGCATGTGGTCGAATTCGGCTACCAGCGCGAAGGCTACAAGCTGGCCAGCATCGAGAACGCCACGCCGGACTGGATCGACGGCGCCCCGGCAGCGCGTAACGCGGCTTTCGGCGGACGCACCCGGACCCAGGCCCTGTATGCCCAGGACACCTGGCGCTTCGCACCCGACTGGAAAGCCGTACTCGGCTTGCGCATGGAACGCTGGGACGCGAGCGAAGGCCGCACGGCGAACGCGACCGCTACCGTGACGCACCCCGAGCGCAGCGGAAACTACGCGTCGCCGAAAGCGGCGCTGGCCTGGCAGGCGACGCCCGACTGGACCCTCAAAGCTTCGCTCGGGCGCGCGGTGCGCATGCCGACCGTGTCCGAGCTCTACCAGGGCGGCGTGAACGGCGCGGGCGTGCTGATCAATAACGACCCGGACCTGGCGCCGGAACGCTCCTGGACCGGAGAATTGACGGCCGAGCGCAAGCTCGAGACCGGCTCGCTGCGCCTGACCGCCTTCGGCGAACGCACGCGCGACGCGCTGTATTCGCAGACCAACGTGCTGGTGACGCCGAACGTGACGAATGTGCAGAACGTCGGACGCATCGACACGCAAGGTGTCGAATTGGCCTATGGCGCGACCGATGTGCTGCGGCCGGGATTCGATCTGAACGCGAGTCTCACCTGGACCGATTCGACGATCGAGCGCAACGACAAGTTTCCGGCCAGCGTGGGCAAGCGCCAGCCGCGTATTCCGAAGTGGCGCGCCACCGGCGTGGCCAGCTATCGCTTCAACGACAAGCTCGCCGTGACCCTGGCCGCGCGCTATAGCGGCAACCAGTTTTCGACCCTGGACAATTCGGACCCGAACGGGTTCGCGTACCAGGGCGCGAGCAAGTATTTCACGGCCGACTTGCGCGCGACGTATCGGCTCAATGCGCAGTGGAGCGTCGCGCTGGGGATCGATAACCTGAACAATTACAAGTACTGGAATTTCCATCCCTACCCGCAGCGGACCTTCCTGGCGGAGCTGAAGTACGACTTGTAAGGGCGTCGTGAATGAAACAGGCGGCCTTCCCTGGCCATGACCGGTGTCGTTGGCCGTCGAGTACCGTAGGGTGGGCACTTGTGCCCACGCGTGATACGTGCCCTCAAGATCGTCGAATACGACATCGGAGCCGGCACGTATCACGCGTGGGCTCGGGAGCCCACCCTACGTTACGCGACAGTCAACCTGACAGTTCTAGTTTAACTGACCGGCATCAGCCTTCTCGAGAGGCTCAGGATCCGGCGAACGGGCTGCCGACGATGCCCACAGCCAGTTCCGTCCACACAAACAGGAAGCCCAGCGCGATGGCGCCGATGGTAATCAAGCGCGCCTTCTGGGTCCGGATCTTGCGCACTGCCAGGTCGAACAGCAAGCCGGTCCCCATCAGCAACCCGCCGGCGACCACGAAATCGCCCAAGGTCCAGTTCACCTCGCGCGTAAACTGCATGGCGACCAGCGGCACCAGCAGGATCACGGCCGTGACGAGCGCGATGCGCAGCAGGCTTTTACCGGAGAGTTTAGCTGCTGGTAACTTACCGCCCGTCATGGTGGCCATGGAAAATCTCCTGAGTGGGTGACTGCTTCAGCCCCCAGTTTGCCATCGATGACGGGCGTGTTCAACAGCCTGGTGTTGATCGAATCAGGCAGCCTTCGGCACAGGCTGGGCCGCCAGCGCCTGGTCGATCACTTCGATCCAGTGACGCACCGGCAAGTCGGTTCCGCCCTGCAGGTGGCTCTGGCAGCCGATGTTGGCCGAGACGATCTCCTGCGCGCCGGTTGCCTCCAGGTTGGCGATCTTGCGGTCGCGCAGCTGGGTCGACAAGGCCGGCTGCAGTACCGAATAGGTGCCGGCCGAGCCGCAGCACAGGTGGCTGTCCTGGCACAGCTTCACGTCGACGCCCGCCAGCCCCAGCAGGCGTTCCACGCTACCGCGGATCTTCTGCCCGTGCTGCAGCGTGCAGGGCGGATGGTAGGCCACGCGCGGGCCCTGGCGTCCGGCCAGGCGCGCCCGCAGTTCCGGCTCGAAGCGCGCCAGCGTTTCGGACAAGTCGAGGGTCAGCGCCGAGATGCGCGCCGCCTTGTCCGCATACGCCGGATCCTGCGCCAGCAGGTGGCCGTAGTCCTTGACCATCACGCCACAACCGGAGGCCGTCATCAGGATCCCCTCGACCGCCGCGCCGCCGCCGTCAACGCCTTCGACATACGGCCACCAGGCGTCGATGTTGCGGCGGATATCGGCGAGCGCCGCTTCCTGTTCGTCGAGGTGGTGGCGCAGCGCGCCGCAGCAGCCTGCCTTCGGCGCCACGACCAGCTGCACACCCAGGCTGTCCAGCACGCGCGCGGCGGCGGCGTTGATGTTCGGCGCCATCGACGGCTGCACGCAGCCGTCGAGCACCAGCATGCGGTGCGCGTGGGCGCGTCCGGGCCAGGCCGTGGGCGCGGTGCGTTTGCCCACCTTCTGTTTCAGGGCGGCCGGCAGCAGCGGGCGCAGCGCCTGGCCGGCTTTCATCGCCGGCGAAAAGATCCAGCGCCGCGGCAGCAGTTCGGCGAGTGCGGCGCGGGCGACGCGCTGGCGCAGCGGGCGCTGCACCTGGCGGTCGACCACCTTGCGTCCGATGTCGAGCAGGCGCCCGTACTGCACGCCCGACGGGCAGGTGCTTTCGCAATTGCGGCAGGTGAGACAGCGGTCCAGGTGCTGCTGGGTCTTGGCGGTGGCGGGCACACCTTCGAGCACCTGCTTGATCAGGTAGATGCGCCCACGCGGGCCATCGAGCTCGTCGCCCAGCAGCTGGTAAGTCGGGCAGGTTGCCGTACAAAAGCCGCAATGCACGCAACTGCGCAGGATGGACTCGGCCTGGTCGCCGTCGGCCGTGCCCTTGATGAAATCAGCCAGATTGGTTTGCATAATAAAAGACAGTCAAAGTTCGTTGTACATGCGCGCGCGATTGAAGATGCCGGCCGGGTCGAAGCTTTCCTTCAGCCGCTGGTGGACGCGCGCGAGCGCGGGTTGCAAGGGCGCGAACACGCCGAGCCGTTTATCTCCGCCGCGGAACAGGGTCGCGTGGCCGCCGTGTGCCGCCGCCGCGGCGCGGATGGCGCCGGCGTCCAGGCCATCCTCGCTGCGCAGCCAGCGCTGGCCACCGCCCCATTCGATCAGCTGGCGCCCCGGCAGGGCCAGCGGCGGGCAAATCGTGGGCAGGGCGAGGCGCCACAGGCCATTGCCTTCGCCGGCGCCGGCGAAGAACGCGCTGCGCTGCTCGCGCAGGTCGTGCCAAAAACGGTCGGGCTCAGGCATTGTTTCGCCACCCAGCTCACGCGTGGCGGCACTGACGGCCGCGTTCGCGCCCGACAGGCGCAGCGCCAGGCGCCCGTCCTGCCAGGCGCTGGACGACAGCGGCAGCGCACGGCCGCCCCAGGCATTGAGCTTGTCGAGCGCCTCCTGCTGGCCGAGCTCGAACACCAGCGTCGTCTCGCGCACGGGTCGCGGCAGGACCTTGAGCGACACCCTGGTCAACAGGCCCAGTGTGCCGAGCGCGCCGGCCATCAGGCGCGACACGTCGTAGCCGGCGACGTTCTTCATCACCTGGCCGCCGAAGTGCAGCAGCTCGCCGCGTCCGTCGACCAGGTCGACACCGAGCACGAAGTCGCGCAGCGCACCGGCGCCCTGGCGGCGTGGTCCGGACAGGCCGGCAGCGACCATGCCGCCGACGGTGGCCCCTGGCCCGAAATGGGGCGGCTCGAAGGCCAGCATCTGGTTCTGCGCGGCGAGTGCCGCCTCGAGTTCGGCCAACGGCGTGCCGCAGCGCGCGGTCACCACCAGTTCGGACGGTTCATAGTCGACGATGCCGTGGTAGGCGCGGGTATCGAACACCTCGCCCTCGCTCGCCTGTCCGTACCAGTCCTTGCTGCCGCCGCCGCGCAGGAGCAGCGGGGTGCGCGCGGCATGGGCGGCCGCAATGCGGTCGCGGAATTGCTGAAGTACCTGTTCCATTCTTTAAAACCTTGAAGTAGAGCTTGAGAGGCGTGCTTTCAGAAGCGCGGCAGGTGCGCGTGCGGAAGGTGCCCGGCGTGGACGTGCATCTGGCCGAACTCGGCGCAGCGGTTCAGCGTCGGAATCGCCTTGTCCGGGTTGAGCAGGCGGTGCGGGTCGAAGGCGCGCTTGACGGCGTGGAAGGCTTCCAGTTCGGCGCTCGAGAACTGCACGCACATCGAATTGATCTTCTCGATGCCGACCCCGTGCTCGCCGGTGATGGTGCCGCCCACTTCCACGCACAGGGCCAGGATCGCGGCCCCGAATTCCTCGGCGCGTTCGAATTCGCCCGGCTGGTTCGCATCGAACAGGATCAGCGGATGCATGTTGCCGTCGCCCGCGTGGAACACGTTCGCGCAACGCAGGCCGTAGACGGATTCCATCTGCTCGATGCTGGTCAGCACATGGCCCAGCTGCTTGCGCGGAATGGTGCCGTCCATGCAGTAGTAGTCGGGCGAAATGCGGCCGGCGGCCGGGAAGGCGTTCTTGCGCCCCGACCAGAAGCGCAGGCGCTCGGCCTCGTTCTGCGAGACCGCGATCGCGGTCGCCCCGGCCCCCTGCAGCACCTCGGACATGCGCTCGATTTCCTCGGCCACTTCGAGCGCGGTGCCGTCGGCCTCGCACAGCAGGATGGCGGCGGCATCGGTGTCGTAGCCGGCTTTGACGAAGGGTTCGACCATGCGCGAGGAGGTGCGGTCCATCATCTCCAGGCCGGCCGGGATGATGCCGGCCGCGATCACGCTGGCCACTGCATTGCCGCCGGTGACGACGTCGTCGAACGAGGCCATGATCACCTGGGCGGCGGCCGGCTTCGGCACCAGTTTCACCGTCACTTCGGTGACGATGCCCAGCATGCCTTCCGAGCCGATGAACACGGCCAGCAGGTCGAGGCCCGGTGCATCCGGGGCCTCGCTGCCCAGTTCGACGACGTCGCCGTCGATCGTGACGACGCGTACGCGCAGCACGTTGTGCACGGTCAGGCCATATTTCAGGCAGTGCACGCCGCCCGAGTTCTCGGCCACGTTGCCGCCGATGCTGCAGGCGATCTGCGAGGAGGGATCGGGCGCGTAATACAGGCCGTGGGGCGCGGCCGCCTCGGAAATGGCCAGGTTGCGCACGCCCGGCTGGACGATGGCCGTGCGGCTGACCGGATCCATGCGCACGATGCGGTTCAGCTTTGCGGTCGACAGCACCAGGCCGTCCACGATCGGCATCGCACCGCCGGACAGGCCGGTACCGGCGCCGCGCGGCACGACCGGCACCTGCAAGCGGCGGCAGACTTCCAGCACGTCGATGACCTGCTGCTCGTTTTCCGGCAAGGCCACCACCATCGGCAGCTGGCGGTAGGCCGACAGGCCATCGCATTCGTAGGGACGGGTGTCCTCCACGTCGGCCAGCAGCGAGCCGGCCGGCAGCACCGGCCGCAGGGCCTCGACCACCTGTTGACGGCGCGCGGCCAGGTTGTCCGGATCGGGTGACATCTTCATGCTGTTTCCTTCTTGGTAGTGCTGCGCTTGATCGGCTACTTAATGGACCAGCGCGGTGAACGGATAAACGTAAGCCTGCAGCGTCACCAGGATGCCGACCAGGCAGGCGAGGGCGATCGAATGGAAGAACACGTAGCGCAGGATGTCGCCCTCGTGGCCATACCATTTGGTCGCGGTCGAGGCCACCACGATCGACTGGGCGTCGATCATCTTGCCCATCACGCCGCCCGAGGAGTTGGCCGCCGCCATCAGCACCGGATCGAGGCCGAGCTGGGTGGCCGAGGTTTTCTGCAGGCCGCCGAACAAGACGTTGGACGCAGTGTCGGAGCCGGTCAGGGCCACGCCGAGCCAGCCGAGCAGGGTGCCGAAGAACGGGTACAGCACGCCGGTGTGCGAGAAGGCCAGGCCGAGCGTCGTGTCGAGGCCCGAGTAGCGGGTGGTGTAGCCGAGGGCCAGCATGGCGGCGATCGTCAGCAGCGAGAAGCGCAGCAGCTTGATCGTGTCCCAGTACACCGCGAACAGCTCGCGCACCTTGTAGCCCATGACCAGGCCCGAGATGAGGGCCGAGATGAGGATGCCCGAGCCGGTGGCCGACAGCCAGTTCAGGGTGTACACCGCAGCTTCCGCAGTCGGCTTGGTCACGACCGGCGGCATCTTCTGCACCATCTTGTGCAGGGCAGGCCATTCGAACTTGAAGACCGACAGGCTGTCGAGCAGCTTCTTCCACTCTGGCACGCCCCACAGGAACACCAGCACCGACAGGATCAGCCAGGGCGTCCAGGCCTTGAGCACGGCGGAACGCGAGTGGTCGTAGGCGATCGACTCGGGTGCGACGGCGTGTTCACTGCCGGTGAACTTGCCGGCGGCGTTGGTCCAGATCGTGGCCGGCTTCCACATTTTCAGGAACATCGTCAGGAAGAACATCGACGAGATCGATGCGCCGACGTCGACCAGCCACGGGCCGTGGAAGTTCGAGATCAGGTATTGCGGGATGGCGAAGGCGGCGCCCGCGACCAGGATGGCCGGCCAGATCGCGGCCATGCCGGCAAAGCCGCAGAAGGCCCAGATCAGCCAGAACGGCACGATGATCGAGAAGAAGGGCAGCTGGCGCCCGACCATGCCCGACAGCTGGAGCAGGTCGAGGCCGGTGACGCCGGCCAGCGCGATCAGCGGCGAACCCAGCGCGCCGAAGGCGACCGGCGCGGTATTGGCGATCAGCGACAGGCCGGACGCGGCCAGCGGCGCGAAGCCCAGGCCGATCAGCATCGCGCCGGTAACGGCGACGGGCGTGCCGAAACCGCCGGCACCCTCGAAGAAGGCGCCGAACGAAAACGCCACCAGCAGCAGCTGCAGGCGGCGGTCGGTGGTCACGGTGGTGATCGACTCCTGCAGCACCTTGAAATAGCCCTTCCGTTCGGTCAGCTGGTACAGGAAGATCACGTTCAGGATGATCCAGCCGATCGGCAGCAGGCCGTTCGCGGCGCCGTACAGGGCGGCCGCGACCGCGGTATTGGCAGGCATCGCGTAGGCGAAGATCGCCACCAGCAGCGCGGCGGCAAGGCCGAGAAGGGCGGCGATGTGCGCCTTGATATGAAAGAAGGCGAGCGCCGCCAGCATCACGGCGACGGGAATCGCCGCCGCCAGGGTCGATAGCACGGCGTTGTTGAACGGGTTATAAATTTGGCTCCACATACTGCTGGGTCTCCTCAGAAAGTCATTCGGCCAGCCCTGTGGTTGTTGTAAGGGGCTGGTGATCGCGGCGTCGTGGCTGGATCGTGCTTTTTATCGTGTTTCCGCTTGTATGACGATAACTTGTCATACAAGTTTGAAACCACAGTGTAGGCAACAGCATTTATAATTGTCAATCGTGTTGTCGCACTAAGAAACGATGTTGTAGGAGAGTCACGTATGGAAAATGAAGGTCCACCGAACGAATCGATCGGCCTGCCCGCCACGCTGGCCGACCGCGTGACGGACGTACTCCTGGGGAAAATCCGCAGCGGCGAATTCGCCGCCGGCGACCGCCTGCCGTCCGAGGCGGCGCTGGCGCTGCGTTTCAGCGTCAGCCGCACCGTGATCCGCGAGGCGGTGTCGCGGCTGAAAGCCGAAGGGGTGGTGGCAACCCGCCAGGGCAAGGGCACGCTGATCATCGGCCCCAGCCAGTCGGCGCGTTTCCAGATCGATGTCGACGCCGGCGGTTCGGTGCCGGCGGTGCTGCGCGTGATGGAATTGCGCAGCGGGCTCGAAGCCGAGGTGGCGGCCCTGGCGGCGCAGCGCCGCACCGCGGCCCAGAACGCCGCGATCCAGCGCGCCCTGCACGCGATCGACGCCGCGGTGGCGGCCGGACACAACGGCGTCGACGAGGACCTGGCGTTTCACAACGCGATCGCGGACGCGACGGGCAATCCTTTGTATACCTCGCTGCTGGGCTTTTTGCGCCAGTTCCTGCGTGAAGCCGTCACGCTGGGGCGCATGAGCGAGCCGCGCTTCGGGGACATCGAGGCGCAGCTGCATGATGAGCACCATGCGGTGGCCGCGGCCATCGACCGGCAGGATGTGG
Organism: Massilia litorea; assembly: GCF_015101885.1. NCBI lineage: Bacteria > Pseudomonadati > Pseudomonadota > Betaproteobacteria > Burkholderiales > Oxalobacteraceae > Massilia > Massilia litorea. The sequence continues at coordinate 5,156,406 of NZ_CP062941.1, read as the reverse complement.
AGGGCGCGCGCGAGGCGGCGCGGCATCATATTGCGAATGTGGCGGCGCGGATTCGCGGGGCGGATGTGGAGTCGTGGAGCGAGGCGAGCAGGGAAGTGGCGAGGAGGCTGGCGGAGTCGGAGGAGACGGTGTTGAGCAGGGCGGGGCGGTGAGGATGACCGGGGGCTGAGCGTCACGTAGGGTGGGCACTTGTGCCCACGCGTTTGCTTCGTGTGGGTAACGGTGCTGGTTGAGTGAGGACTGAGAGTCAGAGGTACGGCGCGCGCCCTCGGCGCGCGGCGCCGTCGCCCAAGGGCGACGGCAGTCAGGCGATTCGAAGAGTGCTGGGCAAGTATGCCCAGCCCTTCGAATCCCCCACGCAGAGCCCGCAGGGGCTCTGCTTCTCTCCGACAGGAAACAATGCAAAAAGGCCACCCGAGGGTGGCCTTTTTGCATTGTTGTCCTGGCGGAGAGAGGGTCTTTATAACCATCGTCCATTTTGTCCAATATCGCCCAAAGTTTACACTTAAGTTATTGTATTTAAAGAAAAAATAAAATCTCATTGTCCAATGAGATTCATCGGAGTACACTGAAATCCGGTTTCGGAACATGGGTAGAAGTGTGGGTAGAGAGCGGAACAAACTCACGGCCTTGGCCATCAACGGGAAGAAAAAACCGGGCTATTACGGCGATGGCGACGGCCTGTATTTGCAGGTATCTGCCTCAGGCGCAAAGTCCTGGGTACTGCGCTACAGCCTGAATAAACGTGTCAGGGAAATGGGCCTTGGCTCGGCTTCGCTTTATGGCCTCGCACAGGCCCGCGAAATGGCCCAAGGCTATCGCAAGCTGCTGACGCAAAGGATCGACCCCATTGACCACCGTAATGCCGAGCACGCCAAAATCATGCTGGCGGCCGCCCAGCGCCGCTCCTTTGAGCAATGCGCGGCCGAGCTTCATGTGCTGAAGCGGTCGTCCTGGAAGAATGTTAAACACGGCGATCAATGGATTAACACTCTGACGACATACGCTTACCCGGTGTTCGGCAAAAAGGATGTCACGGCCGTGTCCAAAGCCGATGTGCTGCGGGCGCTGGAGCCGATCTGGACTACGAAGCCGGAGACTGCTGCCCGCGTACGCCAGCGCATCAGGGCGGTACTGGATTGGGCTGCCGCACGCGACTATCGCCAGAACCATGATCCGCATATGTGGGATCAAATCAGCCGCGCGCTGCCCAGTGCGAGCGAGGCCAAGAAGCCCAAGCATTTCGAGGCATGTCCCTACCTGGTCGTCAACGAAGTCATCAATGCCGTTCGCATGTCGGGCGCCGAAGAAGTGGTCCGGGACGCCTTCGAGTTCCTCATCTTGACAGCGGCCCGCACAGGCGAAGTCCTTGGGGCGCGCTGGTCCGAAATCGACTTCGCCCAAAAACGCTGGGTGATCCCTGCTGAAAGGATGAAGGCGTCACGCGAACACCGCATTCCCCTGGCCCCGCGCTGCCTGGAAATCCTGGCCCACAGGCGCGACACTGGCTCCGAGTTGGTATTCGCCAACCAAAAAGGACGCATGTTGAGCAACATGGTTTTCACCATGCTGCTGCGCCGGTTCGGTTATACGTTCACCGCCCACGGATTCCGTTCTACTTTCCGGGACTGGTGTGCCGAGCGCACGTCCTACCCGCGCGAGGTATGCGAGGCGGCCCTGGCTCATACCATCAAGGACTCGACGGAAGCGGCCTATTTCAGGAGTGACCTTTTTGAAAAGCGTCGGGCGTTAATGGAAACATGGGCTACCCATTGCGCCAAGAAGGGCGAGGCGATGGGCGAAGTTGTTCCTATCCGTGTGCGTGAGCCGGCATAAAGCTGTCATTACACAATTCACACTCAAAGCGAGAGGGTGGCGTGCAAAAACAAGATCAAGCAGAGCCTGAAACTGCCCAGGCCGATCAGGTAGCAATCAACGAGTTGGAAAACAAACCGGCACATGCGCCGGTACGGCGGCGATTTGGCGTCGAGCAGGCAGTTAGGATGGCACAACCTTTTTTCACCGACCCTGACATCGCCGTGCGGATGGCCAAAGCGAGGACAACGTCCGCCCGTCTTGCCCTCGTCGCGCAGTTACGCACCAGCGCGGCGTTACAACTGCTGAATGTGGCCGCGCGTATCCCTATGGCCTCCGACCGCATTCTGGCCGAATATCGAAAGCGCGGCATGTCTCCAGTTTGGCGCTTGGACGCCGACGCGGCCAGTTTGTACCACGATGACGAAGCCGTAAGTTTTTGCGGCTTGGTAGAAAAGTATGACCCAACCGAGACGGAGCAGCAGGCCGTGAAACTGCTGCGAGCTTGTATTCTCGCCCAAGAATATGGCGACGTGCCGATTTTCGACGCCCTTAACCAGGCTGTTAAGCAATCGTCGGCAAATGCGGCTAATCGAGAAAAGAAGGGCAAGCTAACAGAAGCAGAAAAACGCCGGATCATCCGAACCTATCGAGACGCCCAAAAATGCGGGTCAACGTATAACGTGACCCAGGGTTTATCGCGCCAATATGGCGTCAGCCGTACGACCATTCACAACGTCATTAACAACGAAAAATGAACTCAATTGCCAAGTAACGTCGTTACTTGGCAATTGCCTTGCAGACTCCTTTCAGGCCCTACCGGGCACCAAGATGTCCATCAACATCCAACTGAAAGGAAATCATGACCGACCCTCTCCACATCCCCGTTTACCTGCGCCTGTCCGCGGTTCTCAAGGTCTATCCGGTCTCGAAATCGACCTGGTGGGCCGGCGTCAAGTCCGGTCGTTACCCGGCAGGCGTCAAGCTCTCGACCCGCGTGACCGCGTGGCGCGCCGAGGACATCGCGACCCTCGTTAACGGGGGGAAGTAACATGGACAACATGCGCGATACGGCAGAAGTGTCGATCAACAAGGTCGAGACGATCCTGCGCGTGATGCGGGCCGGGAAAAGCCTGAACCGCTTCGAGGCCGAGGTGCTCGGCGACCATGTGCTCCCCTCCACCATCGCGGGCTTGCGCGCCCAGGGCTACCTGTTCCTGGCGAGCTGGGAGCGTGTCCCCACCCGTTTCGGCAAACTCGTCCGCGTGCGCCGTTATACCTACGTCGGGAGGGTCTAGGCCATGAGCCACCACCAATTCGTGTCGCTCAAACGGCTGAAAGAAAAAAACATCATCGAGGTGGCCGCACGCCACAACTTGCGCGAGATCGCTGCGGAATGGCGTTCGCCCGCTACCAAGATCGACAGCCGCCGCAGCCACCTCAACCAGGTGATTGCCGGTCCGTGCGAAGCGGTGGAGGTCGCCCGGCTCGCGCAGCGCCTGATGCGCGAAGCCGGTATCGGTAGCTTGAGGAAGGATGCCGTCCTCGGCTTGGAAGTCCTCGTCAGTTTGCCGCCCGAAATGGACGCCGAGTTGCAAGATGCGGTTTTCTCGGACGCCGTGAAGTGGACCGAGAGCCACTTCAACGCCCCGGTGCTCAGCGCGGTGACGCACCGCGACGAGGCGGCACCGCACTGCCACATCCTCGTCCTGCCCTTAGTGAAGGGTCGCATGATCGGTTCCGAGTTGTACGGGAACAAGGCCAAACTGCGCGGCATGCTGGCCGACTTCCACGACAAGGTAGGAAAACGCTATGGCCTGATGACGAAGGCCACCATGCTCGATACCTACCGCTTTGCGAACCGCCTGGCGCTTGAGCGCACCTTCGCCGCCTTGCAAGGCCACGCGCTGTCAGACGCGGTCTTGGGCGTGCTGCTGGAACCGCATCTGCAAAACCCGGCGCCGTTGCTGGCGGTGCTCGGCTTGCCGGTGCCCGTGCCGTACAAAGCGCCGAGCGCATTCGTGAAGACGATGACCAGGCCGATGCCAAAACGGGTGTAGGCCATCGCCCCATGACCTGGCGGACGAGAACCCAATGCTCTGTAGGGTTCACAGTTTCGCTAGGTCCGTTTCACAAACTGTGCCGCTATGCTGACCGCCGCGTGTCCCTCGTTCCCAACCTGTTGGCCTACCTGACCGATACCTCCCGATGACCACTCCCACCTGTATGCCGCCCGCTTCCCATCACGCCGCAGGGTTCGTCGCCGCGCCGATTTTCATGGCCCTCGATATAGACAGGCTCCCAATTCCGTCCGGGGAAGCCGACGGTCCTTTCACGAAGCAGGCACGCCACAATAACGGTGTCGGCACGGAGGCCTAAAGTGCGACGCGGCGAAAGCAAAACGTCCCAACGGCGGCTGTGCGCTGCCAGCAAGCAGCTCGCGGCACTTCAGATGCGCAAAGCCGGGCATACCTACTCCGAAATCGCCATCAAGCTCGGCTACCGCAGTCGCTCAGGCGCCTTTTTCGCGCTGCGGAGGGGGCTAGGCCACGCTGTCATCGCCCGAGCAAAGGACGAGCTGCTGACGTTGGAATTAGAGCGTCTGAACGCCCTGACGCTGGCGATATACCAACGTGCCATAGCGGGCGACCTTGGGGCGCTTAATGCGTATTTGCTGATATTGGACCAGCGCGCGGCGCTGCTCGGACTGGATGCCAGTCGCAAACGCGCCAAGTAAGAATGTGGCTTGTTATTATGCGGCGCGGCTTGGTATGTGCCCTTTGCCAGCCGCCCTGCTATCGGTATAAATCGCGGGCAGACGACGCCCTACAGCTTTTCGATTTGTTGGTTGATCCCTTTCGCGCCCGCTTGCTGCGCTCGCTGTAGCGGTCGGTCAGGTACTATGATAGGCGTCTCGGGCGAGTTTAGGCGAGAACTCAAGGTGTTCTGATACCAGTTGAACACGCCCCGGCGCTTGGTCTCGCTGGTCGCATCGGCCGCTTTGTAAGGGGTCATCAAGTACGAGACAACTGGACACCAGCGTGACGGCGTCGGCCAGGCTAAAATTGTGGTTTCCACGCACTTGCAAGCAGTAAGTCGCATGTACATTGCCGACCTGTTCGATGAGCAATGGCATCCGGTCGTCGGCTTCCACGCATACGAAGTGAGCGACCTCGGGCGCGTGCGTCGTCGCTTGCCGTGCCCTGGCAGTTACGTCGGCAAAATCCTCAAGCTCAAGATGGACCGAAAGGGGAACTACCTGAACGCCTGCTTGTACGTCCATCCCAAAGTCCATGAGCGCCCGGTTCACCAGCTCGTCATGCGCGCGTTCATTGGCCCGCAGGCCAAAGGCATCGAAGTGCGGCACCTCGACGGGGATTACCTGAACAACCGGCTCAGTAACCTAGCCTACGGCACCCGCGCCGACAACATCGCGGACGCCAAGCGGCACGGCACCTTCCCGCTGATGGAACGGCGGCCGGGGGCCAAGCTAACCCGCGAACAGGCGGCCGCCATCTACCTCAGCGACGAGCGGACTATCGTGCTGGCTGCGCGTTACGGCATCAGGCCCAACACCGTCCGGCAGATCAAGACGCGCGAAACCTGGCGTCCCGCCACCGAGGGATTGCCGCCCTCGAATTGGCGTTTCAAACGCCGGTACGTGCGGCCAGTAGTGCGGGATTGAGTTGGATGGCAGCAGGTGTTGCGTCTGGACCCAGCCGCGCTGGTGGCAATACGGTGGTCGGGCATGCAAGAAGTACGTGCCTTCGCTCAGGTGGACGCGCACCGGGCGATTCGGCGGATGCGTAAGCCAGGTGGAGGGCAGCCTCAGGCGCTTTCTGCGCCTTGCAGTGGAGGCCGCGCAATGCGGTATCGCCGAAGCCAGCAGCGAGTTGCTGACGCTGAAATTAGAGCGTCTGAACACGCTCACCCATGCGACGTTCCAGCGTGCCTTAAGGAGCAACCCGACCGCGATAAATGGGTATCTGCTGGTATTGGGTTGGCAGGCGGCGCTGCTCGGGCTGGCCCCTATTAGCAAAGGTGGATAAGAAACCGCTTGCTGCAAAAGGGACGTGCCTCATAAACTACGCTTTCTCCAGCGCATGTTTGAAGGCTCAGCTTATGACAACTTTTTCCGACAAGTTCGTTGCGTTTGTTGACATACTTGGGTTTAAAGATCTTGAAGCTAAGTGCGAGCGAGGGGTAGGGATGTCACTACCAGACCTACTCTCATGCTTGAGGAAATTAGGTAATGGCACAGAGCGGGGTATCTTCGAGAAGTATGGTCCTACTTGCTGCCCGACGGCTCCGCGCCTTCAAAAAAACCTGGACTTCCGCGTAACGCAAATTTCAGACTGCGTAATTGTTTCCAGCGAGGTTTCCCCTGCTGGAGTTATCAACTTGATTTCCCACTGCTGGGGCGCGGTCATTGAGTTAATGGGGCACGGAATCATGTGCCGAGGCTACATTAAGCGTGGCTCTGTATATCACACCGACACGCAAGTTGTCGGCTCGGGATATCACGACGCTTACGCAGCCGAGTCAAGAGTTACAGCCTTCAAACACGAAGCTGACGAGCGGGGAACCCCATACGTCGAAGTCGATGCCGAAGTTGCAAACTATATTGATTCGCAACCGGATGAATGCGTGAAAGAAATGTTTGGTCGCATGGTCAAGCGCGATGGCCACATCGTTGTATTATTCCCGTTTCAGAGGCTTAGGCACTCGTTCATAGTTTTAGGTATGGGCAAGACATTTGATCCAAATGAAGAGCTAAAAGCCAATAACAACCTAAGGAAAAATTTGCGTGACATGAAGGAAAGGGTCTTATCCCTCATTGACCAAAATAACAAAAATGCGGTATCAAAAGGAAATCATTACATTCGAGCCATCGATACTCAGTTGCAATTATGTGATCGGACTGATGAAAGAATCCACAAAATTTTTGCGGCCTTTGAACATAAACTAGAATAATTCGTGACCCGCCTTTTAATGGGCGGTGCCGGTGCGGACGTCGCCTCCGCTAGAGCAGGAAGCCACGCCGCTGCATAAACGTGATCGGGTCGAGCCGGCTTTTCTCACGGTTACATTGCGCGCGCAGCAGTTGCACATTATCGTCCGTGTTCGTGCCGCCCTGGCACAGCGGAATGATGTGGTCGAGGTGGTAATCGTCACCGAGCGGCTGGTGACAGCAGACGCACATGCCCCGCTGGCTAGAATACAGACTGGAGATGATGTCGGGCGACAGTCGCCCACCATTAGCGCGTTTCCTAGCGTTTCTGTTGCGATTCCTGACGCGCACGACGTCGCGGTTTGCTTCTAGCCACCGTCGCCAGAATTGCGCTACCTTTTCCGGGTTCGCCTTTTGCCATTCTTTCACTGCGCGCTTGGCCGCGTCCGGGTCAGCGGCATAACGCTCCGCGCGCTTGGCTTTCCTACACACGTTGCATTCGCGGTGCCTGCCGTCAGGCCGTACGTAAAACTCGGTCGAGCCACACACCTTGCATGGTCGGGACAGTGACGCCTCACTCATCGGGCCGACCTTCTTCTGGTACTCCTTTACCTTCTCCGGGTGTGCCTTCTGCCACGCTTTTCTAACGGCTCGCTCCCGCTCGTTTGTCGCGTAGCGGTGCCTGCGGTACGCATTGGCGCACGCTTTGCACTTGCGGTGGCCTTTCCACACGTAGAAGTCGGTCGAGCCACATTTCACACATGGAGTCATCCATGTTAGATCCGGCAAAACCCAATTAGTTCCAGGAGCTAAGCGTAATCCAATGGCAGCTTGCGATATGGAAACGCAAAGAGCTTATAACCTAACTCGGCTATAAGCTCTTAAACATGGGTAGAAGTGTGGGTAGAAACCAGGAAGGGGCCTGGAACCCGCATGAACACTGTTGTCTTGGCGGAGAGAGGGGGATTCGAACCCCCGGTAGGCTATGAACCTACACACGCTTTCCAGGCGTGCGACTTAAACCACTCATCCATCTCTCCTGCATGCTTCGCCGTAACGAAGCCGCCTATTATAGCAACAATTCTCGGCAGTTCAAGCACATTCCCACCGCCAGCCGCACGGCCACGCCTCAGATACCGAAGAGCAAATATTTAAGCTTGTCATTTTGCTGTCATCGAACGGACATTTTTGTTTGTTGTAATGAATGCATCCGCGCCAAGCCAGGCGCGGCGGGGCCGGAGTCACCGGTCGCCCTCCATCGCCGGAAGACCCGGCTCGATTCGACCACTCGGAGAATGCTCAGCATGACTAACAAGGACCTCTCGCCCTCGCGGCGCAATCTGCTCAAGGGCGCGTCGGCGCTGCCTTTCGTCGGGGCTTTCATGGCGATGCAGTCGCAACAGTCCCGCGCCGCCAACGGCGCTACCGAACTGATCGCCAGCCCCTACGGCCCGATCCGCCCGGTTGCCGACATGACGACCGGCCTGCCGCTGCTGCAGCTGCCGCCGGGCTTTACCTATAAAAGCTTCGGCTGGCGCGGCGATACGATGGCCAATGGGCTGCCTTGTCCGGCCGGGCACGACGGCATGGGCGTCGTCGTCGCGCGCAAGGTCGGCCGCAGCAGCGAACTGGTGCTGGTGCGGAACCACGAAGTCGGCGCCACCTCGGCCGGCAATTTTATCAACGCACCCGGCGTCTATGACAGCGGCAACAGCACGGCCAGCTCGAGCAACAAGTTCGGCGGCGGCACGACCAACCTGGTCTTCCGCGACGGGAACTGGGTCAGCATGACGCCGAGCCTGGGCGGCACGCAGACCAACTGCGCCGGCGGCATTACCCCCTGGGGCACCTGGCTCAGCTGCGAGGAAGTCAGCTCGGACGCCGTCAGCGCGTCGGGCCGCAAGCACGGCTATGTGTTCGAAGTCCATCCTGATCCGGCCCTGACCACCGGCCTGCCGATCGTCGGCATGGGCCGCTTCGGCCACGAAGCGGCAGCCGTCGACCCGGTGACCGGCAACGTCTACCAGACCGAAGACAGCTCGGGCAAGTCGGGTTTCTATCGCTACGTGCCGGACGTCAAAACGGGTGCGCCAGGTTCGCTGGCGCTGGGTGGGGTGCTGCAGATGGCCAAGGTCAAGGGCATGCCCAACGCCAACCTGGCCACCGCGCAGCTGAACGCGCGTTACGAGCTGGAATGGGTAACCATTGCCGACCCGGACGCGAATCGCGGCAATGCCGTCGGCCAGACCGGCATCGCAATCACGAATGCCGCCGGTCCGTTTGTCCAGGGCTGGCAGTTGGGCGCGCTGCGCATGAACCGCGGCGAAGGCATCTGGTTCGCGCAGGGCAAGATGTTCATCATGGATACCGCGGGCGGCGCCGTCCAACGCGGTGCGATCTGGGAACTGGACCTGGCAACCCAAGTGCTGACCTGCATCTATTCGAGCCCGAGCCCGCTGGTCGGCAACATGGGCGACAACCTGACGGTGAGCCCGCGCAACGCGATCCTGATCTGCGAAGACGCCTCGACCGCCGCCACCGATTCGTTCGGCTTCGGCCAGCGCCTGATGGGCATCACGGGGCAGGGCGACGCCTATATCTTCGCCAAGAACAATGTCGTGCTGACCGCGTCCCAGCTGCAGGGCGCGGGCAAGCAGGCGGGCCTGGCGGGCGACCACCGCGCCAACGAATTCGCCGGCGCCTGCTTCGATCCGACCGGCCGCTACCTGTTCGTGAACATCCAGACGCCCGGTATCACCTTCGCGATCGCCGGCCCATGGGCCAAGGGCCCGCTGTAATCATCATCATCGAAAAATAGGGAAACTCCATGCATTTCGCCAAATATGCCGCCGCGCTGGTGGCCGCGCTGTCCTTCTCGACCTCGGCCGACGCCGCGCTCCTGCTCGGTTCGACCGGCTCGGCCGCGAATACGGTCACCGATTACAGCGGTCCGGGCGCCGTCTCCTTCGACCTCGACCTGGAACACCTGAGCCCGACCACGCTGCGCTTCGTGATCGAGGCGGACGACCTGCTCGGACCGCTGAGCCTGAATGCCATCGTGCGCAACCTGAGCGGGGCGGCGCTGAACGGTTTTTACTTCAACCTGCAGGGGATTTCTTACCTGGCGGCCGGCAGCGTGACGCCAACCTTCGGCACGCTGGGCGGCGTCACCCATGGCGCGGACGCCGCCGGCATCGCTTTCGCTTCACCCGAGTGGGCAGAATTCCACTTCGGTAATCCGCTGGCGCTGGCGAACCAGACCGATTGGTTCCTCGATACGCGCGGCCTGGCTGCCGGCGACACCTTCGCCATCAGCGCCGAGGTCCCCGAGCCGTCCACTGTTGCGCTGCTGCTGCCGGCCCTGTGCATGGCGAGCGTGATGGCCGCGCGCCGCCGCAGGAAGGGCTGAGCCGGCCCACCGAGGGCACCGGCTGCGGCCGCTGCCTTCGGCTGGATGGAGTGTTTCGCAGAGCAGAAGATGAGCGACGATGCTGTCGAAAGAGAAAAATTGCACTCAAAATTGGAAGTCCTGGACGACAAGCCAATGGGGTCTAGTCCTACCCGGCGACGGGACGCGCTAAGTGGTCACTACGCTTCGCGATGACTAGGATGTACCTGTCTCAGCCGATTCCGAGGCTGGCACTTCACTCATAACAGGAGGCAATGATGGCATCGAACAACCAAGGTGGTAACAAGGGCGGCAACCAGGGCAACCAGGGCGGCAACCAGGGTAACCAGGGCAGCAAGCAGAGCGGCGATACCAGCAACCGCGGCTTCGCATCGATGGATCCGGATCGCCAGCGCGAGATCGCCAGCGAAGGCGGTCGTGCAGCACACGCATCCGGTAACGCGCACGAGTTCAACTCGGAAGAAGCACGCCGTGCCGGCTCGATGAGCCACAAGAACGACGGCAACAACCAGTCGGGTGGCGGCGGCAGCCAGCAGAGCGGCGGCCAGGGCGGTAACCAGGCCGGCCGCGGGGGCAACCAGGGCGGCAACCAGGGCGGCCAGGGTGGCAACACCCGCGGCGGCTCGCCCGAGCAGCACGCCGAAGCCGGCCGTCAAAGCCACAAGAACGACAACAAGCGCTAAGTAGTTGTCATCCTACCCTGCCTGAGCGGCCTCGGCCGCAGGGCAGGCTGATGCAGGTAGCGGCGGGGACTCCCACTCCGACCGTGCAAACGCGCCGCCACACCGGTCGTTCGACCACGTGTGCGGCGCTTCGTCGTTTCTGAATCCTGCGTGCCATGCATTAATGCGCGGCAGGCACGCCAACGCCCGCCGGCCGACTCTGGCACAATCGTGTTTTCGCGGCATGCCTCGGGCGCCGCAGCAGGTCGCTGGAGCGCATGTGTTGACTGGAGTATTGTGTGGCGTGCTGGCCGGCGCCTTGTGGGGCATGGTGTTCATCGTGCCGGAATTGTTGCCGGGCTTTACCCCGGTCGAACTGGCGGTCGGGCGTTACCTGGCCTATGGCGCAATCTCCTTCGGGCTGATGCTGCCGGGTTTGCGCCGCCTGCTGCGCCGTCTCGCCCCGCCCGATTATCTTGCCCTGCTGCGCCAGGCGCTGAGCGGCAACCTCGTCTACTACATGCTGCTGGCGCTGGGCGTGAAACTGGCCGGGGTGGCGCCGACCTCGCTCATCATCGGACTGATCCCGGTGGCCGTTACCTTGCTCGGCCGGCGCGACCAGGGCGCGGTGCCGCTGCGGCGCCTGGCCGCGCCGCTTGCCATCGTCGGCATCGCGATCGCCTGCATCAATGTCGACGCCTTCCAGCATGCCAAAGCGGGCGGGGCGCCCTTGTCCTCGACCGTGCTCGGCCTGGCCTGCGCCGTCGGCGCGCTCGCCTGCTGGACCTGGTATGCCGTCGACAATGCGCGCTACCTGAAGCGCAACCCCCAGTTCAGCGGCGGCCAGTGGTCCTCGCTCTACGGCCTGGCCAGCGGCTTGGTCGCCTTGCCGATCGGCGCCGCCAGCCTGTTGTTCTCCCACGCCGGCGTCCTCGAGGCGGCTGCGCCCGCGCGCGACTGGTTCCTGTTCTGGGCTTATAACGGTTTGCTGGCGCTGGGCGCCTCGGTGATCGGCAACCAGCTGTGGAACATCGCCAGCCGGCGCCTGCCGGTCACGCTGACAGGCCAGCTGATCCTGTTCGAGACGGTGTCCGCCATGCTCTACGGTTTCGTCTGGCGTGCGCAGGCGCCGCGTCTGCTCGAACTCGCCGCCATCGCGCTGCTGGTGCTCGGCGTCACCTGGTCGGTGCGTCTGCATGCGGCACCCGGCCCCAGCGCCGTGGCGGCCTGACGACAGAACAGCACAATTTAGCTGGCGAACATCACGAATCGCCAGCCCCGGGCGCACAGGGAGATATTGCTGAGTACAATGGCTTATTTCATCACGGCAATAATTCAGCCATGGACCGATTCCCCCATACAGCCGCCACCATCCAGCCGACGGACCTGAAACTGTCCGAGCTGATCGGCTCGCTGAGCTATGCGCTCGACATCACCGAAGGCCAGCCGGCCGGCCATTGCGTGCGCGTCTGCTGGATCGGCATGCACATCGGGCGCGACGCCGGGATGAATTCGGAGCAGTTGTGGGAGCTGTATTACACCCTGCTGCTGAAAGACCTCGGCTGCAGCAGCAACGCCGCGCGCATCTGCGAGCTCTACCTGACGGACGACCTCGACTTCAAGCGCGAATTCAAGACGGTCGGCGACAGCCTGCCGCAGGTGCTCGGCTTCGTGCTCAAGCATACCGGCCTGAAGGCGGGCCTGGCCGAGCGCTTCCGCAGCGTGATGACGATCCTGCGCGACGGTCCCGCGATCGCCCAGGAGATGATCGCCACCCGCTGCTCGCGCGGCGCCGAGATCGCCCGCCTGCTGCGCTTTCCCGAGCGCGTCGCGAACGGCATCTACAGCCTCGACGAACATTTCAACGGCAAGGGCAAGCCGGCCCAGCTGGCGGGGGAGGCCATTCCGGTCTACGCCCGCATCGCCCTGCTGGCGCAGGTGGTCGACGTCTTCCATGCCGACGGCGGGCGCGCCGCCGCCCTGAAGGAAGCGCGTATGCGTGCCGGCAGCTGGTTCGACCCGCGCCTGGTCGACGCCTTCGAGCGCGTCGCGAAGAATGAGGCCTTCTGGGACATGCTCGCGTCAAAAGACCTCGACAAGACCGTGTTCGCCATGGAGCCGGCCGAGCACACGATCCCGCTCGACGACGACTACCTGGACGACATCGCCGCCGCCTTCGGCCAGGTGGTCGACTCGAAGAGTCCCTATACCAGCGGCCATAGCGGGCGCGTGGCGCTCTACACCGACATGATCGCCGAAGCCCTCGGCTTGTCCGCCGAACGCCGCCGCTGGCTCAAGCGCGGCGCGCTGCTGCATGACGTCGGCAAGCTCGGCGTCAGCAACAGTGTGCTGGACAAGGCCGGCGCCCTCGACCGCGAGGAATGGGCCGCCGTGCGCCAGCACGCCGAATTCACCGAAACCATCCTGGGCCGCATCAGCGCCTTCGCGGAACTGGGCCGCATCGCCGGCGCCCACCACGAGCGCCTCGACGGCGGCGGCTATCCGCGCGGCCTGTCAGGCGACCAGATCGACATCGAGACGCGCATCATCACCACCGCCGACATCTTCGATGCCATCACCGCCGAGCGCCCCTACCGCGGCGCGATTCCGGTGCCGCAGGCGCTCGAGATGATGGAGAAGACGGTCGGCACGGCCCTCGATGCGCGCTGCTTCGATGCCCTCAAGCGCGCGCTGGAACGCGTCCCGCTGTAATCGGTCATGCCGCCGCGCGCGTTCGCGCTGCGGTAACATGTTGCGCATCCTTTCACTCCCGACGGAACCAATCGATGCGTCTTCGCCCCCTGGCCGCCCGCGCCGCTTTCTCTGCCTTCTCCGCCTTGTCCCTGTCCTGCAGCGCCCTTGCGCAAGAGGCGCCCGCCATCTCCGAAGCGGCGCTGCGTGCCCACCTGTCCTTCCTCGCCGACGACCTGCTCGAGGGCCGCGGTACCGGCCAGCGCGGCGGCGCGCTGGCGGTGCGCTACCTCGAAACCCAGGCCGCGGCGATCGGTTTGAAACCCATGCCATCGGGCGGCTACCGCCAGAAGGTCGCCATCGAAGGCACCCGCCTGCTGCCGGGCAGCGCGGTGAGTTTCGACGCCGGCGGCAAGCGCCTGAATCCGAAGCTGGGCGAGGGCATCGTGTTCGGCACCGGCAGCGGGCAAACGGGCCTGTCCTTCGACGCGCCGCTGGTCTTCGTCGGCTACGGCGTCAGTGCGCCGGAAGAGAAATGGGACGACTACAAGGGCGTCGACGTGAAGGGCAAGATCCTCGTCATGATGGTCAACGACCCGCAGCCCACCGCTGATGAACCGAACCGCTTCGCCGGCAAGGCCTATACCTGGTACGGCCGCTGGCTGTACAAATTCGAAGAGGCCGTGCGCCGCGGCGCCGCCGGCGCGCTGCTGATCCACACCACGCCATCGGCATCCTATGCCTGGAGCGTGCCGGCCAACAGCTTCTCGCACGAGCGCTTCCACCTGGCCGGCGCCGGCAACCGCATCGAGGGCTGGCTGCAGGAAGACACCGCGCGCGAACTGTTCGCGGCCGCCGGTTTCGATCTGGACAAGCTGCGCGCCCAGGCCGAGCGGCGCGACTTCACGCCGGTCGACCTGAAGACCGCCGCCCACGTCGAGCTGAAATCGGCGATCCGCCAGGTCGAGGATTTCAACGTGGTCGGCATCGTGCCGGGTACGGATCCGAAGCTGAAGGAGCAGGTGGTCGTGTATTCGGCGCATTGGGACCACCTCGGCATCGACCAGAACATCCCGGAAGGGCGCGACCGCATCTTCAACGGCGCGGTCGACAACGCCACCGGCAGCGCCGCGCTGCTGGCGATGGCGGCCGAGGCGGTGCGCAAACCCGCGCGCCGCACCCAGGTCTTCCTGTGGCCGGCCGCCGAAGAGCAGGGTTTGTTGGGCAGCGCCGCCTATGTCGCCAACCCGGTGATCCCGCTGGCCAGGACCGCCGCCGACCTGAACCTTGACAGCCTGAACTTCGTCGGCCGCACGAAGGACATCGGCGTGCCCGGCGCCGAGCGCAGCAGCCTGTATGGCACGGCGGCGGCGGTGGCGAAAAAGATGGGCTTGACCCTGGCGCCGACCATTCCCGACCTGTCCGGCGCCTACTTCCGCGCCGACCACTTCAATTTCGCCAAGGCGGGCGTGCCGGCCTTTAATGTCGGCTCGGCCGTGTTCTCGGGCGACGGCCATTTCGAGTTCGAGCACGACCATGCGCGCGCGAGCGCCACCATGGTCGGCTTCAAGGGCGACTACCACCAGGTGACGGACGAGTACCACGCGAACTGGGATTTGTCGGGCATGACGCAGCAGGCCCAGTTCACGCTGAACCTGGGCTATGCGGTGGCGAACGCGCCGGCCATGCCGACGTGGAAGCAGGGGGATGCGTTCGGGCGGGTCAAGCGCTGAAGCGAGCCGGGGTTTCGCAGCGCCTGGCCCTTGCCGGCGCGCCTGGCCGCATACATCCGGCGCTCGGCTTGCGTGGCGGGATGCCGGGCGCGCAAGGCGGCGCGGCGCGATGCGGCGCCCATGCTAGGATCGCGGCATCACGACAGCCAACCCAGAAAGGACGCAATCCAGTGCAACCCGGCATCCAGCAAGCCCCTTTCGCCCAGCTGCCCGACGGCGCGCAAGTGCAGGTCTTCACGCTCGCCAACGCGGCCGGCATGACGGTCAGGATCCTGGACTTCGGCGGCATCATCACCGAGATCCACGTACCCGACCGCGACGGCGTGTTCGCCGACGTGGCGCTCGGCTTCAACACGCTCGAACCCTACCGCGGCGACAGCCCGTATTTCGGCGCGCTGATTGGCCGCTACGGCAACCGCATCGCCGCCGGCCGCTTCACGCTCGACGGCCAGGACTTCGCGCTGCCGGTCAACAACGGCAAGAACCACCTGCACGGCGGCGTGCCCGGCTTCGACCGCGTGCAGTGGCGCTCGCGCATCGAGGGTGACGAACTGGTGCTGGACTACCGCAGCCCCGACGGCGAGCAGGGCTATCCCGGCACGCTGGATGCCAGCGTCCGTTACCGGCTCACCGCCGACAACGAAATCGTGGTGCGTTTTTCGGCCGTCACCGACCGCGCCACGCCGGTCAACCTGACCCAGCACAGCTATTTCAATCTCGCCGGCGGCGGTAATATCCTGGACCACGAGCTGACGATCGATGCGGACACATTTGTCCCGATCGATGCCGGTTCGATCCCGCTCGGGAACCTGGCGCCCGTGGCCGGCACGCCCTTCGATTTTCGCGTCCCCCGGCCGATCGGCGCGCGCATCGACGAGGCCGACGAACAGCTGCGCAACGGCGGCGGTTACGACCACTGCTTCGTCCTGAACAAACCGGCGCCGGGCGCGATGAGCCGGGCGGCGCGCGTGCGTGATCCCGGTTCCGGCCGCGTGCTCGAGCTGTTTACGCAGGAGCCGGGCGTCCAGTTCTACAGCGGGAACTTCCTCGACGGTTCGCTTGCCGGCAAGGGCCGGGTCTATGCGTACCGCAGCGGCTTTTGCCTCGAGCCGCAGCACTTCCCCGATTCGCCGAACCAGCCGGCCTTTCCGAACACGATCCTGCGGCCGGGCGAGGTCTACGCGACCGAATCGCGGTTCCGCTTTTCGATCGAGCCCTGATCGCAAGGCACCGGCACGCCGATTGTGCCGAATCGGCCCGTTTTTCATGCGCGCCGCATGGCTTCTACCCGGTGCGCATGACATCGTCACGGCAGTGTGACATTCGCTGTTTCGGCGCGCGTTCGGCCGCTATAATCGACTGATTCCCTTGTCGATATGGCACCATTTCCGCATGAGCCGAGCGATGCGCGCATCCCACCACGACGCCGACGCCATCAGCGTGCGCGCGCTGCTGCGCGCCTTGCCGGCCCCCGTCGGCGCGCCGTGGCCGGACGGTCTGCGCGCGGCGATCGACCTGATGCTCGGTTCGCGCTTCCCGATGTTCGCGGCCTGGGGCCGTGACCTGCGCCTGGTCTACAACGACGCCTTCGTCGAGCTGCTGGGCGAGCGCCATCCCGCCTGGCTCGGGCAGCCCCTGGCGCAGGCCTTCACCGGTTCCTGGGCCGGCGTGATGCCTGTCCTCGATGCCGCCCTGGCCGGCGAGGCGGCGCTGGCTGAGGACCTGCCGCTGGAGGCGGCGCAGCATGACCGGTTGGCCCGCCGCTACGTCACGCTGTCGGCCTCGCCCCTGCGCGAACGCGGCGAGCCCGCCGGCGTTCTGTGCGTGCTGACCGATACCACCACGCGCGTGCTGGCGGCGCAGCAGGACCGCTTCCAGCGCGAGCTCGGCGCGACCCTGCGCGAACTGCTCGATCCGGTCGCCATCATGGAAGCGGCCAGTGCGCTCGTCGGGCGCTACCTGGCGGTGGGACGCGTCGGCTACGGCGAGATCGACGCGGGCGGACAGACCGTCAGCGTCGAGCGCGACTGGACCGACGGCACGATTGCCAGCCTGGCCGGCGAGACGCGTGCGCTCGACGGCTTCGGCCCGGCCCTGATCGCCGAACTGCGCGCCGGGCGCACGCTGCAGCTCGACGATGTCGCGGCCGATCCGCTGGCCGCGCCGTATGCGGCCGGCTATGCGAGCATCGGCGCGCGCGCCATGATCGTGGTGCCGATCATCGAGGCCGGACGGCTGGCCGCCATCTTTTATCTGCACGAGCCGGCGCCGCGCGAGTGGAGCGCGCGCGAGGCGGCGCTGGCCGAGGACGTGGCGCGCCAGACGCGCGAGGCCGTGCGCCGCGCCCGCGTCGAAGAGACGCTGCGCGACGAAACGCGCATTCTCGAAGTCCTGAACCGCACCGGCCAGGCGCTCGCCTCGACCCTCGACGCCGACGTGCTGCTGCAGGCGATCACGGACGCCGGCACCCAGCTGAGCGGGGCCAAGTTCGGCGCCTTCTTCTACAAGGTGCCGGGCGATCCTGGCGAGGACCTGCTGCTCTACACCCTGTCCGGCGCACCGCGCGCGGCCTTCGAAGGCTTCGGCAATCCGCGTCCGACGGCGATCTTCCATCCGACTTTTTACAACGAAGGCATCGTGCGCAGCGACGACATCACGCGCGACCCGCGCTACGGCCTGTCGAGCCCACACTACGGCATGCCGCACGGGCACCTGCCGGTGCGCAGCTACCTGGCCGTGCCGGTGGTTGCGCGCTCGGGCACGGTGCTCGGCGGCCTGTTCTTCGGCCATCCGCAAGCGGGGGTGTTCAGCGAACGCACCGAACGCATCGTCGCCGGCGTGGCGGCCCAGGCGGCGGTCGCGCTGGACAATGCGCGCCTGTACGAAGCGGCGCGCAAGGCGGCTATCGAGCGCGACGCGCTGCTGCAAAGCGAACGTGCGGCGCGTGTCGAGGCCGAGCGCCTGTCGCGGATGAAGGACGAGTTCCTGGCGATGCTGGCGCACGAGCTGCGCAATCCGCTGGCGCCGATCAGCAGCTCGGCGGCTTTGCTCAACATCCAGTTCCGCGACGAGCCGCGCATCGGCCAGGCCAGCGCCATCATCGGGCGCCAGGTCAAGCACATGAGCCGCCTGATCGACGACCTGCTCGACGTCTCGCGCGTGACGCGCGGCCTGGTGACGCTGCAGGTGGACGAGCTCGACCTGTGCGAAGTGGTGAGGAGCGCACTCGACCAGGCGCGCCCGCTGATCGACGAACAAGCGCACCGCGTCGAGCTCGACCTGCCGCAGTGCCCGGTGCAGGTGCGCGGCGATGCGACGCGCCTGGTGCAGGCGGTGGCGAATATCCTCAACAACGCCGCCAAGTACACGCCGCCGGCCGGCACCATCCGCATCACGCTCGCGCGCGAGGATGGCCGCGCGCGCCTGCAGGTACGCGACAACGGTTCCGGCATGCCGCCCGATCTGCTGCCGGGCGTGTTCGAGCTGTTCACGCAGGGAGCGCGCACGCTGGCGCGCTCGCAGGGCGGCCTTGGACTCGGCCTGGCGCTGGTGAAGAAGCTGGTCGAGATGCATGGCGGCGCGGTCGCTGCCCACAGCGACGGGGTGGGGCTGGGCAGCGTGTTCACGATCGAGCTGCCGTGCGCGCAAGCGGAGTCGGATGCCGCTGCGGACGGCGCGGCGGTCCGGATGGATGCCGCGGCCTACCGCCCCTTGCGCGTGATCGTGGTCGACGACAACGAGGACGCCGCCGACGGCCTGGCCACGCTGCTGCGCGCCCAGGGCCATACGGTGGCGGTCGACTATACGGCAAGCGCCGCGCTGCGGCGAGCCATGCGCGAAGCGCCCGACGCGATGGTGGTCGACATCGGCCTGCCCGACATGGACGGCTACCAGCTGGGCGCGCTGCTGCGCGCGGAACCGGCCACGCGCAATGCGGTATTGATCGCGGCGACCGGCTATGGGGGCGAGCAGGACCGCGCCCGGGCGCGCGCCGCCGGGTTCAGCCACCACCTGGTGAAGCCGGTCGATATGGGGGCCCTGGTGCGCATCCTGCAAGAGGCGGCTTCGCGCTCCTAGCTTTCGCTGAGCGCGGCCATCTGCGCCAGCAAGGTCGCGCGCGCGGCATCGATCTGGCGCGCGTTGGTGCGCGAGGAGAGGGCCGCGCGCTCCTTGCGGCCGAGGAAATAGGCGACCCGTTCGGCATTCGCGCCGGACGGGTGGGGCAAGCCGTGCAGGATGCGCTCGCGCCGGATCACGCCTTCGCGCGCCAGCCAGTCGAGCCCTTCGGCGACGCTTCCGCCCATCGGGATGTAGAGCGCATCGGGCAGTTGCGCCGCCTCGTGCGCGAAATAGCGCAGCACCTGTTCGCGCAGGAAGGGGAGTTTGGCCATGCCGGGCGTGCCGCTGTAGTTGCGGCCGTCGACGAACACCGGGTGGCGCAGGATGGCGCTGATCTGTACCAGGTGGGCATCGTGGTCGAACAGCGAAGCGCAGCTGGCGATGCCGAGCCAGCGCTGCACGCCGATGGCGTCCAGCAGGGCGACGAAGTTCGGGCGGATGGCGCCGCTGAAGGCCCCGGCCAGGCGCGCCGCGCGCAGCACCTCGTCCTGCGCGGCGCCGGCGGCCATGCGGCGCTGGGTTTCCGCCATCGCATTCTTCCACTGCACGAAGCCCGGCGCGATGCCGACGACGACGATGCGCGCCGCCGGGTTCACATACTCGAAAGGGATGTAGTGCACGCTGAAGCGGCCTTCGTGCGCCAGCAGGAAGCGCTCGGGCAGGGCGGCCGGTGAACCGATCGCCGCCAGGTCGAGTGCGCGGATGGCATCGGCGTATTCGGGAAACAGCAGCGGGTTCACAATAGTGTGTACATACAATTGAGCAAATGCAGTTATGTTTAAGAAAATTATAGTTCCTATAACAAATGCAGTAAAGGGCAAGCGTGCGCGCCCGGATTCCGGACGCGTGCGGCCATCCATTGCGCCTCGGCTGGTGGTAAGCTGGAGTTAGGAATCGGCTTCAGTCATGAGGACGTTTCTGACAAAAGGCTCTTGGTCCGGAAGGAGGTCACCATGCCCCAGGTCGCATTGATCACGGTTCACGGAATGGGCGAAACGCCGCGCGACTACGCGGCCGGCGTATTCGGCGAGATGCGCAACCGCCTCGGCCCGGCGCTGCGCGAACGCGTGGCCTTGTATTCGGTGTATTACCAGGACATCCTTCAAAAGAACGAGCAGCTCGTCTGGGACCGCGTCGACGGCGGCAGCAAGGTCCATTACGACCAGCTGCGCAAGTTCATGCTGTTCGGCTTCGCCGACGCCGCCGGGCTGGAGAACCGCAAGGAAGACCCGGCCTCGGTCTACGAACTGGCGCAAGGCCAGATCGCACGTGCCCTGCTGGCTGCCTGCGCCGCCAACCCCGGCATGCCGGTCGTGTTCCTCGCGCATTCGCTCGGCTGCCAGGTGCTGTCGAGCTATATCTACGACGGGCAGAAGGCGCTTGGCGGCGGGCGGGTCGGCGCCGGCATCTGGCGCGACATCGATGCCTGGTCGCGTCCGGCGCTGGGGCGCCTGCTCAGCGAGCGCGAGAAGCACTACCTGGCGGGCGGCACCTGCACCGGCCTGGTGACGACCGGTTGCAACATTCCGATTTTCGTCGCCGCGCACAAGGAAATGCAGATCAAGCCGATCGCGCCGCCGACCCCGCTGTTTCGCTGGCTGAACCTGTACGATCCGGACGACGTGCTCGGTTGGCCGCTGCAGCCGCTGTCGGAGGGCTATCGGACGCTGGTCGAAGACCGTGTCATCAATGCCGGGCAAGGGGCGGTGGGGTGGATGCTCAAGAGCTGGAATCCGCTGTCGCACAACAGCTATTGGCAAGACAAGGAAGTGCTCGAGCCGCTGGCGGGGATGTTGAGGCGAATGGTTTCGTAGGGTGGGCATTCATGCCCACGCGGTGATACGCGACGGCGAGATCGTCGAGCACGAAATCGGAGGGAGTACGTATCACCGCGTGGGCACGAGTGCCCACCCTACGTTACGCGTGCTGCAGCGTGAACAGCGTGCGGATATCACCGGCCACCGTTCCGCGCGCATTGCGAATCAGGGGCTGGCGGAAGCGTTCCAGCACGGCGCGTTTTCCCTCGTCCAGCAAGCCCAATTGATCGAGCACATTGTAGGTAATCGTGTGCAGCCCGCGGTTATTCCCGTCCGCGACCTTGATCGCGATGCCGATCCCTTTCGAGCGGATGCCGATCGCCTGCACGGCGTCGGCGCCGATCTTGGCGACCCAGTCGCCGCCGCCCGCCGTCATCAGGACCAGGTCGCTGCGCTCGGTACCCGAGACCATGTCCGGCCGATGCGTCATGGCGTCGAACAGGGGCCCGAGCGCGGTCCCGAGCAGCGGGTCGGCCGCGCCCTGCGCCAGGCGCGCGTACAGGTGGGCCAGGCTGGCCAGCGGCAGCGCATAGTTCGGCGCCGAACAGCCGTCGATCCCGCTCGGCAGGCTTGACTCCGGCAAGTGCACGGCATCGGCCAGGGCGCTGCGGATGGCGCGCTGCAGCGGATGGTCCGGTTCGACGTAGCCGCGCGTCGGCGCGCCGTGCTGGCGGCACCAGGCCAGGAAGCCGCCATGCTTGCCCGAGCAGTTGTGGTGGAGCGGGGTCCAGGCGCGGTCCTGCGGCACCGGCAGGTTGTTCGCCTCGTAGTACAGCGGCGCGCCGCAGCCGCATTCGAGGTGGCCGGCGTCCAGGCCGATCCTGGCGAGGATCGAGCGCACGCCGTTCAGGTGTTTTTCTTCGCCCGAGTGGCTGGCGCACAGCAGCGCCAGTTCTTCTTCCGCCAGGCCGAATCTGGCCGGGCCTTCGGCGAGCAGGAAGGGCAGGGCCTGGAAGGGCTTCAGGGCCGAGCGGGTGAAGGTTTGATAGTGCGGATCGCCGGCCCAGGCGAGCAGGTGGCCCGCGGTGTCGACGACGGCGATCGAGCCGGCGTGGACGTTTTCGATCGTGTAGCCGGAATCTGGATAGCCGCGCGTGGTGGCGGCAAGGGGAACTGCGCTCATGCTCGGATCTCGTGTAGTTGGGTATCCGTTTACTCTAATCGAGCCGGCAAAAACGCAGCGCACCCCCTTACATCGGCACCCCGAATCGTCCGGCCTGGTAATCGCGAATGGCCTGCTCGATCTCGGCACGCGAATTCATGACGAAGGGACCGTGCGACACCACCGGCGCGCCGATCGGCTCGGCATGGCCGAACAGGACCACGGCATCTTCCAGCGCCGTCATCTCCAGTTCGTCGCCTTCATGCCCGAGTTCGACGAGATGGAAGGCGCTGACGCGGTCTTCCGCCACGCCGACCTGCAGCGCCCCGCGCACGACGTAGAGAAACACGTTGCGCTCGGCCAGGGCGCGCACGCGCAGGCGCCCGCCCGGCTGGAAGGCGATCGTGCTCATGAAGACGCCGGTCAGCGACTGCACCGGGCCGCGCGTCCCTTCGTATTCGCCGGCAGTCAGGTGCATCGTGACCCGGCCGCCGTCGAGCGCGAGCGCCGGGATCTCGTCCTGCTGCAGGCCGGTGTAGGCGGGCTTCGTCATTTTCAGGTGCGGCGGCAGGTTGACCCACAGTTGCAGGATCTCGAGCGGTCCGCCGGCCTGCAGGAATTCGGGCGGCGAGATCTCCGCGTGAATCAGGCCGCTGCCGGCCGTCATCCACTGCACGCCGCCGGCGCGGATGATGCTCTCATAGCCGGCGCTGTCCTTGTGCATCAGCATGCCCTCCAGGATGAAGGTGACGGTTTCGAAGCCGCGGTGCGGATGCGGCCCGAAGGGCAGGCCGCGGTTGTGCGGCGGGTAGGTTTGCGGGCCGTGGTGGTTCAGGAACAGGAAGGGATCGACCTGGTCCAGGTGGCGTGTGGGGACCGGGCGCTGGGTAATCAGGTCGCCGATATCGTCGCGCAGCGCCGGGTGAATCCGGCGTACCAGTTTATCGCTCATGTGCTTTCTCGTTGGTCTTGTCGATTGATGTAGTCAATGAGTGCCACGATACCGTAATGTCTGTCGCCCTGGCGCGCCTGCCTGCCGCGGACCCCTGTGCTAGACTCGTTGCGCCTATGCAATGGAGACCATCCGCGACATGAAAAAAACGATACTCGCCAGCCTGCTGCTGGCCTGCGCGCTGCATGCACACGCCGCGCCGAACACCGCCGCGCCGAGTCCGGCCGCCGTCAAGGCCGCCAAGTATGCCGTCACCACCTACCGTACCGACGTCGTCAGGACGCTCGCCAGCCTGGTCAGCTTCAACACGGTGGCCGATCCGAAGATCCCGTCCGACCAGGACCCGCAGCACATCGCCTTCAAGAACTATCTGAAAACCGAGGCAAACCGTCTCGGTTTCGATTTCGCCGACCATGGCTGGGTCGTCGTCGTCGGCATGGGCAAAGGCGATGAACGCGTCGGTGTCGTCACCCACGGCGACGTCCAGCCGGTCGATCCGTCGAAGTGGAAGAAGTCGCCCTTCGTGCTGGACCAGACCAGCGAGCCCGGCAAGCTGCTGGCGCGCGGCGCGGAGGACGACAAGGGGCCGATCGCCACCGCCCTGTACGCGATGAAGGCCCTGAAGGACCAACAGCTGCCGCTGTCGAAGCGCATCGAGCTGTATGTCTACATGGGCGAGGAATCGAACTGGCAGCCCTTGATCGATTTCCTGAAAACGAACGAGCCGCCGCAGATGAACATCACGCTCGACGCCGAGTATCCGGCGGTCGTCGCCGAAAAGGCCTCGGGCACGATCGCCGTCACCTTCCCGAAAGCGAAGGCGGTGGTGCCGGCGGCGGGCGAACCCTACCTCGCGGCCTTCGGCGGCGGCTTCTTCGGCAGCCAGATTCCGGAAGACGCGAACGCGACGATCGCGAATGCGACGCCGGCCCTGGAAGCGCAGGTGCGCGAGCGCGGCGCGAAGCAGGAGGGCATGCGCTACGAATTCACGCGCAAGGGCAGCGAGCTCGAGGTGCGCGCGCGCGGCGTGTCGGCGCACTCCTCGAAGCCCGAGGATGGCGTGAACGCGGTGGCGATGCTGGCCGATGCGCTGGCCGTGCGGCCCTGGCCGAATACGACGGCCGGCGCCGCCGTCAACTATCTCAACGAGCTGGTCGGCACCGGCCTGTACGGGGAAAAATTCGGCGCCATCGCCTACCGCGACAGCTTCATGGGCCCGATGACGGTGGCCCCGACCGTGATCCGCCAGAAGGACGAGGGCATCGAGGTCTCGATCAACCTGCGCCGTCCGCAGGGCAAGAGTGCGGAGCAGCTGACGGGCGAGGTCAATGCAGCCCTCGAAGGCTGGCAGAGCCGCAACCTGGCGCTGGCGAACGTCACGGTGAAAACGAGCGAACCCTGGCTGCGCAAGGATGCGCCGCAACTGCCGGTGCTGATGAACGTGTTTTCCTACTTCACCGGCATGAAGGATCCGAAGCCGGTGGCGATCGGCGGCGGCACCAATTCGCGCCTGTTCCCGAATGCGGTCAGCTTCGGGCCAGGCATGCCGGGCCAGGTCTACACAGGCCATTCCGAGCATGAATTCATCACGCTCAAGCAGCTGCTGCTCAACCTGCAGATGTACACGGCGGTGCTGGCCGAACTGGCGAAGTAGGCGCTCGTTACGCCGGCGCTCCCCGTGCCGGCGTTTTCCTGGCTGCCACAACAGTCTGCAAGAGGCCGTTTCGATCTTCTCCGCTCCAGTTGGGCTTGTCAGTGTATGTCTTGCCGAACCCCGTAAATACTTCCATTAGTTTTGTAGGTATGGGACTACAAACAGCGCTGGAAGAAGCTGCCGTACTGCCCAACGGAATGCGTTTTCATAGGAGAGACGGACCGCCTGACCCGCTATCAGGTAGAACTGCTCAGTTAAGTCATTAACTGTTGGAAAAAACATACATTCCGTGAAGAAAATGTGGCGTAAACGCCATGTTAGGATCACTCCCTAGCCGCGTACGCAGGGATTGAATTGCCTGCGCGCGTATGTGATCTCCCGAGATAAAGCGATGCCATGCATAGTAAAGAACTGACAAAGCCCGACGGACGACACCTGACTCTCTACAGCAACCGGCCGATTCCGGAGGGAATGGTTGCGCCCAGTCCTTTCCCCGACCCGATGAATGCCAACCCGCATCTGCGCTGGCATCCCTTGCGCGGCGAGTGGGTGACCTACGCCGGGTTCCGCCAGAACCGTACCTTCCTGCCGCCGCCCGAGTACAACCCGCTGGCGGTGACGAAAGACCCCGCGAACCCGACCGAGCTGCCCCAGGGCGATTACGAGATCGCCGTGTTCGACA
Source organism: Massilia litorea (assembly GCF_015101885.1). Taxonomy (NCBI): domain Bacteria; kingdom Pseudomonadati; phylum Pseudomonadota; class Betaproteobacteria; order Burkholderiales; family Oxalobacteraceae; genus Massilia; species Massilia litorea. Next base: position 5,130,819 of record NZ_CP062941.1, on the reverse strand, counting down.
ACCGCTTTCCTTCGCTGGCGCTCGAGTCGCACGACCCGCCGCACCTGACGGTGCCCACCGCGCCCGCCAACGGCCACTGCGAAGTGGTGGTGTTCACCCAGGACCCGACCACGGCGCTGGTGCACCTGCCGCTGTCGCGTATCGAGCTGCTGCTGCAAGTCTGGGGCGACCGCACGCGGCGCATCGGGGCGAACGCGCAGATCGAGTACGTGCTGCCGTTCGAGAACCGCGGCGCCGAGGTCGGCGTGACGCTGCACCATCCGCACGGCCAGATCTATGCCTACCCCTTCGTGCCGCAGGTGCCGGCGCGCATGCTGGCCCAGGAGCGCGAGTACTTCCTCCAGCACGGAACCAACCTGCTGTGCGACATGGCGAAGAACGAAGCGGCCGACGGGCGCCGCGTGCTGTTCCAGGATGAGCATGCGATTGCCTTCGTGCCGGCCTGCGCGCGCTATCCGTACGAGGTCTGGGTCATGCCGACCGAGCCGTGCCAGGATTTCGCCTCGCTCTCCGATGTGCAGCGCGCCAGCCTCGCGCGCTGCCTGAAGACCGTGCTGCTCAAGTACGAGACGATGTGGAACCGGCCATTCCCTTACCTGATGGCCTGGTACCAGGCGCCGACCGATGGCGCGGCACACCCGGAAACGCAATTGCACGCCCAGTTCTATCCGCCCTACCGCTCGCGCGACCGCCTGAAATACCTGGCCGGCACCGAGCTGGGCGCCGGCATGTTCGCGATGGACGTGCTGCCCGAGAACACGGCGGCCGAGCTGCAGGCGGTGCAGGTGACGCTGGAGGAGGGCGCATGAGCGGTTTCGAGCGCGCCGCCGAGGTGGCGGCCAAGCTGGCCTTGCTGCGCGACTGCCTGGAGCGCACCGGCGCGGCCGCGATTCACCTGCGCGGCATCGACTGGTTCGCCTGGGCCACGGCGGGCGGATCGAGCGCCGTGCTGCATACGTCCGAACTGGGCGTGGCCGAAGTGCTGGTCACGCGCGAGGACGCGGTGATTCTCACCGACGAGATCGAGGCGGCCCGCCTGCGCGAGGAAGAGGTCCCGGAAGGCTTTACCTTCCACGTCACGCCCTGGGCCCAGGTCGAGCTGCGCGAACGCTATGTGCTGGGCCTGGCCGGCGATCGGCCGGTGTTGTCGGACCGTCCGCGCAACGGCGAGCAGCCCTTGCCGACGGCCCTGCAGAAGCGCAGGCTCGTGTTGAGTGCATCGGAGCAGGCGCGCTACCGCGTGCTGGGGCGCGAAGCGGCCGAGGCAATGACCGAAACCATGCGCGCCGTGCGCCCCGAATGGACCGAATACGAGCTGGCCGCTGCCGGCGCGGCGGCCCTGTGGCGGCGCGGGATCCACCCGGCGCTGGTGCTGGCGGCCGGCGAAGGGCGCCTGCCGCTCTACCGCCATCCGACGCCGTCGCATGCACCGCTCGGCGCGCGCGCCATGCTGGTGTTCTGCGCGCGCCGGCACGGCCTGTATGCGAATCTGACGCGCTTCGTCAGCTTTGGACAGGCGCCGCAAGACCAGGCCGCGCTGATGGAGGTCGAGGCCACGGGGCTGGCCACTGTCACGCCCGGCAAATCGCTGTCCGCCGTCTATCACGCGTTCGCCGCGGCCTACAACCATGCCGACCGCCTGGACGCAATCAACGAGCACCACCAGGGCGGCATCACCGGCTACCTGGCGCGCGAGATCGTCGCCACGCCCAGTACGGCGACCGAACTGGAAGAGGGCATGGCCTTTGCGTTCAACCCCAGCTTTGCGGGCCTGAAAATCGAGGATACCTTCCTCCTCGGCCCGCAGGGACTGGACAACCTGACCCTGGATCCGCAGTGGCCCGCCGTGACCGTGCATGGCCGCCAGCGGCCCCTTTGGCTGGAGACAAACTGATGGTGACAAGCGATTCCTTCTTCGGCGGCGCGCCCGAGGTCAACGCCTCCGCACCCGGACGCGTGAACCTGCTGGGCGAACATACGGATTACAACGACGGCTTCATGCTGCCGGTGGCGACGCCCCAGCGCACGACGGTGGCGCTTTCCCGCAGCAACGACGGCCACTTCGTCTTCTATTCGAGCACGCTCGATGCGAACGTCACCTTCGCGCCCGACGGCAGCGCGCCGGCCGGCTTCGGCAGCTATATCGAAGGCTGCATCCGCCTGGTCGAAGCCGAGGGCGTCACCGTGCCGCCGCTGCGGGTCTGGGTGTCGACGGACGTGCCGGTCGGTTCCGGCCTGTCCTCGAGCGCGGCATTGGAGGTGGCGACCCTGCGCGCACTGCGCCAGATGCTCGGCTTCGAACTCGACGACGTGAAACTGGCGCGCATCGCCCAGCGCGCCGAGATCGAATATGCGCGCGTGAACTGCGGCATCATGGACCAGATGGCGTCCAGCCTGGCCGACGAGTCGCACATGCTGTTCATCGACGCGCGCACGCTCGAACACCGTCTCGCGCCGCTGCCCCAGGGCGCCGAAATCATCGTCATCGACTCGGGCATCGCCCGTAAGCTGGCCGGCAGCAAGTACAACGAACGGCGCGCCGAGTGCGAGGAAGCCTCGCGCAAGCTTGGCGTGGCGGCCTTGCGCGACGTGACGGACCCTGAGTCGGTGGAAAGCCTGCCCGAGCCATTGAAACGCCGTGCCCGCCACGTGGTGCAGGAAAACCTGCGCGTGCTGGAAGCGGCCGGCGGCGTCTCCCTGGAGCGCTTCGGCGAGCTGATGAACGCCTCGCACTTCAGCCTGCGCGACGATTACGAAGTATCGATCCCCGAACTCGACGAACTGTGCGCGCTGCTGCGTGCTCAGGAAGGCGTGGTCGGCGCACGCCTGACCGGCGCCGGTTTCGGCGGCGCCTGCGTGGCGCTGTGCAAGACCGGTCACGCCCAAGCGGCGGCCGAGGCCGCACTTAACGAATACAACAGGAACGGGCGCCAGGGTCGTCTGCTGATCCCGGTTCCGACTGAAGGAAAGGAAAACAATGAGTCAGTTTGAATACCCACGTCCCCAACTGGTACGCGACAACTGGATCAGCCTGAACGGCAAGTGGCGCTTCTGTTTCGACGACGAGATGCGCTTCAAGCTGCCGGGCGAGGTGCCGGAATGGACCCACGAGATCGAGGTGCCGTTCGCGCCGGAAACGAAAATGTCCGGCATCGGCGACACCGGTTTCCACCGTGTCTGCTGGTACGAGCGCGAATTCACCGTGCTGCCCAACGAGGGCCGCACCATCCTGCACTTCGGGGCGGTCGATTATTCGGCGCGTGTCTGGGTCAACGGCTATCTCGTGGCCGAGCACGAGGGCGGCCACACGCCGTTCTCGGCCGACATCACCTCGGCCATGAAGGCTGACGGCAAGCAGGTCGTCACCGTGTATGTCGAGGATGATCCTGCCGACCTTGCCAAGCCGCGCGGCAAGCAGGACTGGCTGCTCGAGCCGCACTCGATCTGGTATCCGCGCACGACCGGCATCTGGCAGACCGTCTGGGTCGAGCAGGTCGAAAAGACCTTCATCCAGAAGCTGAAGTGGACCCCGATTTTCGAGACCTTCGAGATCGGCTGCGAGGTGTTCGCCGGCGGCGAGATCCGCGACGACATGTTCATCGAAGTCAAGATCTGGCACGGCGAACATTTATTGGCCGACGACCACTACAAGCTGCTGGCCGGCGAAGCGAACCGCAAGATCGCGCTGTCCGACCCCGGTATCGACGATTCGCGCAACGAATTGCTGTGGAGCCCGGAGCGTCCGACCCTGCTCGACGCCGAAGTGACGCTGCGCTGCGGCGACCGCGTGGTCGACCGCATCAAGTCCTACACGGCGCTGCGCTCGTTCGCGATCAACCGCGACCGATTGATGTTGAATGGAAGGCCATACCAGCTGCGCCTTGTGCTCGACCAGGGCTACTGGCCGGAATCCTTCCTCACCGGTCCGTCCGACGACCACCTGAAACGCGACGTCGAACTGGCGAAATTGATGGGCTTCAACGGCGTGCGCAAGCACCAGAAGATCGAAGACCCGCGCTACCTGTACTGGGCCGACAAGCTCGGCCTGCTGGTGTGGGAAGAAATGCCATCGGCCTACCGCTTCAGCCCGAAGGCGATCACACGCATGGTGCGCGAGTGGACCGAAGCGATCGACCGCGACTACAGCCACCCCTGCATCATCGTCTGGGTGGCCTTCAACGAATCCTGGGGCGTGCCGAACCTGACGCTGACCCAGGCGCATCGCAATGCCGTCGAGGCGCTGTACCACCTGACGCGCACGCTGGACGCGACGCGGCCCGTGATCGGCAACGATGGCTGGGAGGCCTCGGCCACCGACATCCTCGGCATCCACGACTACGACTGCGATCCGGAAAAGGTCAAGGCGCGCTACGAGGTCAGCGACCCGGTGCGCACCCTGTTCGATCAACGGCGTCCGGGCGGACGCATCCTGACCCTGGACGGCTTCCCGCACCGCGGCCAGCCGATCGTGCTGACCGAATTCGGCGGCATCGCCTACGACACCACGGGCACGCCGGAAGAGGGCACCTGGGGCTATTCGCGCTCGACCACGGCCGATGGCTTCCACAACCTGTACCGCGGCCTGCTGAAGGTGGTCAACGAAACCTTCATGTTCAGCGGCTTCTGCTATACCCAGTTCGCCGATACCTTCCAGGAGGCCAACGGCCTGCTGAACGCCGACCGCACGCCGAAATTACCGTTCGAAATGATCTCGGCGGCGACGCGCAATGCGCAGGTGAAGCCGGTCAAGGCCGAGGACGAGAACGGGGCCGATCCGGCCTGATTCTCCCACTGCGGCGCAGGAAATGGGCGGCTGGACCGGCCGCCCATCTCCTGCCCATCACCGCCCAACATTGCCCATCACTGACCATCACTGCCCGTCACTGCCTTGACGCGGCCATGCCGCGCACGCACGCATATCCCTGCGCAGATTCCACGCAGTTTTCACGCATTTTGCAGACATCGATTGCGCCCTTGCAGCCGCAGGAGCGGCAGGCGGGCCCGCCCGCGCCTGCCGGGTAGAAATACGCCGGGAGCAACTTAGTGCTTGATCATGCCGCCGCTGTGGTTGACGCGGTCGCCGCTGCGGAAGCTGGGCGTGGTGTCCTGCGTGACGACCTGGGTGCTGCCGTCGTCCATGCGCAGGGTGACCCGGTAGACGCGGTCGGAAGTCATCGAGCTGCCAGTGGTGCCGGTGCTGCTGCTGCCGCTGGCACCGCTGCCGCCCATGCCGCCGGACGGACGCGGCACCAGTTCGATCGAGACCACCGTGCTGTTCGGGCTGCCGCCGGCGGCCGCGGAGCTGCCGGTGGCGGCGCCGCCCTGGGAGCTGCCGCTGGCGGTGTCGGACATCGTGCCGGTCGAACTGCCCTGGGTCGTGCTGCCCGACGTTGCGCTGCCGGCGCCGCCGGACTGGTCGTAGCCGCTGGTGCCCGAAGTGCCCGAGCTGCCCGCGCTGCCGGAGGTGCCCGAGCTGGTGCCGCCGCCCCAGCCGGCCGAACCGCTGGTGCTGGTGCCGGCGCCCGTACCCGACATGCCGCCGGCGTCGCTGCCGGTCGCACCGGTCGTCGAGCTGCCGGTCGTGGCACTGGGCGAGCTGCTGCTGCCGCTGGCGCCGCTGCCCGAGGTGTCGCCGCCCGTGTCACTGCCGCCGCGCATGCCGGAGCAGCCCGACAGGCCGAGCGCCGTGGCCAGCAGGCCCGCCAGGACCAGGCTCTGATGTTGTTGTTTCATGATCGATCCTCCGTTGATTTTGTCAGTGGGTATGCGTGACGATGGAGTCTGCCACTGCTGTTAGAGGGGAAATCGAGGCACAACGTTCCAGCTCGCTCAGGTCTTGCATGAGCCAGATCAAGCGAAGCTGATCATGGAGAAACAAAAACGCGCCACAGCGCAGGGCTCAGCTACGCTGCAGCGCCGCTTTCGGCAGGATCATCCACAGGATCGCGCAGGTGGCCAGGGCCGAACTGCAGTCGACCATCCAGTCGCGCACGTCGGCGCCGCGATAGGGGAAGAAGCTCTGCACCGATTCGTCGATCGCGCCCATGACGGCGATCGCGAGGACCGTCGCGACCGTCCTGCTGGCCGCATTGCCGCGGCTGGCGGTAAACCAGAGCAGGGCAAGGACCGAGTAGGCCGACGAGTGCAGCACCACGCCGGGCGCGTATTCGCCGATCCCGGCACGCGCGCCCGGGATCGATCCGGCAATCACGATCGCAAGGAACATGAGGATTGCCGCGGCATAGCGGAGTTTGTTGAGGCGCGGGTCAAGCAGGAGAAAATAGAGGAAAGACGGCATGGCTGACGAGCTGGCAAAAAACGGCAACCATACCACGCCATGCGACCGCGCGCCCGCACGGCCGGGTGTAACTGGAATCAGATGGTCAGCGCCGGGGCGCCGTCGGCATACCGTGCGTCGAAACAGCTCTCGCAATCGGCGCAGAACAGATGGGCCATGCGCACCGAAGTCTGGCGCAACACGAGCTTGAGGTTCCCTTGCTGGCATTTCGGGCAGATTTCACGCACGTTGCCGAAGGTGAGGAGAGTGAGCGTGGCCTGTTCGCCATCGAGATGGTCGACCACGACAAGTGGGTTGAGCTCGCTGAGGACGAGGCAATCGACGTCCTGGTGCTGGCGGCGGCTGGCGGAACTGAGGTGGGTATGCTTTTCAGAGGCTTGCAAATTCATCGGTCTGGCTCCCTTGTCTGGTGGTTGGCAGCGCCCGCCTTGGGATCTTGCCGTCAATCCCGCTTGCGGTAGCACGAACTTCATCATAGTCAAAAGTCGACAGGCTGCAAGGCCAGTCTTCACATTTATACAATGCGGGTAGTCTGATGCGGGCAGGCAATCTTGAACAAAAAAATGCCCACCGGAGAGAGGGTGGGCACAACCCAAGATCGGGCCAAGAGACATTGTTCGGTGGGTGTGCAAGGCGTTTGCGCTGCACACCTGTCTGCAATCAGGCATATCGGTTGCGTGTACTGCAGATGAATTCAGTATAGGGAGCGATTGTGACCCGAGTATGACCTACCGCAAGCATTCGAGCTCTACCGCGAACGATTTCCCCGGATGAGAATCTATAAGTACTGGGCAAAAAAAAAGCCCGCTTCATGAGCGGGCTTAAAACTATTTTCTTGGAGGAGAATAGTGGAGACAGGTTCATTATGTTGCGTTGCGATATATTTGTCTAATTGCGTATTCGGATACCAGATATGCGAACTGTGAATATGGACGAGTTCGGCTGTTCCGATGAACCTGCCGGTTCCCTTATTCGCGTACGGCGACCGTGTAGTTGAGCGGCATCCGCCCGCCGTCGGCATACAGCGTCTGGCCGGTGATGTAGGAGGCGTCTTCGCTGGCGAGGAAGGCGGCAATCGATGCCACTTCCTCGGGTTCGCCGCAGCGGCCGAGAGGCGTGCGCGACAGGATCGTATGGCGCGCTTCCGGGCTGGCCAGCACGGCCTGCTTCGCCAGTTCGGTCAGGATCGTGCCCGGGCCGATGGCGTTGACGCGAATGCCGTGCTGGGCGAGGCCGATCGCCGCCACGCGCGTCAGCTGGTTGACGCCGCCCTTGGAGACGACATAGGGCACCTGGTTTGGAATCACCAGTTCGGCGTTCACGCTCGACATGTTGATGATGCAGCCGCTCTGGCGCTTGACCATGTCGCGCGCCGCAGCCTGGCTGCACAGGAACATCGATTTCAGGTTCACCCGCAGGACGCGGTCGAAATCCTCTTCCTGCAGGTCGAGAAAGTCGGCCGCATGCGTGACGCCGGCATTGTTGATCAGGATGTCGACGCGGCCGAACGCGTCGAGGGTAGCCTGGAGGAGTGCGTCGACGTCGGACTTCTGGCTGACGTCGGCGACAAAGTAGCGGGCGGCTTCGCCCAGCGCGGCGGCGGCCTCGGCCACTTCCGGCCGCACGTCGGCCAGCATCACGCGGGCGCCTTCGCGCACCAGGCGCTGGGCGCAGGCCAGGCCGATGCCCTGGCTGGCACCGGTGACGAGGGCGATCTTGTTTTCGAGTTTCATGGCGGGGCTTTCACGAAGGGCAGTGACCCTTATTGTAAGGGCAGGGCTGTCCATCGCGATAGCCGCCGGGCGTCAGCGTTCGACGGCCTACAGCATGATCGGGCTGTCGGGCAACTCGTTCGGCCGCGCACCACTGGCCGGGAAGTGCTGGCGCAGCAGCGCATTCACCTGTTCGATTGCCGCCAGCGTGGCGTCGTGGAACTTGCCTTGCCTGAAGCCTTCGGTCATCGTGCGGCAGACCGCCTGCCAGGTAGCTTCATCGATCTTGCGGTCGATACCACGGTCGGCCACGATGTCGACCTTGTGTTCGGCCAGGTTCACGTAGATGAGTACGCCGCAATTGTCCTCGGTGTCCCAGACGCCGTAGTCGGCGAACAGGGCCAGCGCGCGCTGGCGGTTGGTCACGCCGTCCCAGACCTCGTCGGTCGGCAGCGATTTTTCGACGATGAAGCGCACCTCGCCGCGGTGGGTTTGTTCGCCCGCCGTGATCGCCTGCGCTGCCGCGGCCAGCGTGCTCTCCGGGAAGGCGCGCTGGGCGTCCGCCTTGGTGCTGCGCCAGTGACGCAGCACGCGGCCGACGCGCTGGCCGAACGACTCATGTGTCATGTGCTCTGCCATTACCAGTCTCCCGAGGCGCCGCCGCCGTCAAAGCTGCCGCCGCCGCCGGAAAAACCGCCACCGCCGCCGAAGCCGCCGCCGCCGCCGGAGAAGCCGCCGAAGCCGCCGCCGCCACGACCGGCGTTACTGAGAATGCTGCCGAGGATGAAGCCGGTCGCGCCGTTGCCCCAGCCGCCGCGCGACAGGCGCGCGCGGCGCGGCCGGAAGATCGAGCGCAACAGCATGAAACCGAAAACCAACATCAAGATGCCAAACATACCGATCCCGCCTCCTTGTCCTGCGTCACTTGCATTTGCCGGTGCTGCCGGGGCTACCTGCGGCGCCGGCTCGGGAAATCGTTCCCGGTTCAGCACCGTGGCAATCGCGCCCACGCCTGCGACCAGGCCCTCGTAGTAATGGTTTTGTTTGAAATGCGGCGCGATCACGTCCTGCAGGATGCGTTTCGATTGCGCATCCGTCAGCACGCCCTGCACCCCGCGCCCGGCCTCGATGCGCAAGCGGCGCAGCGAACCCGGGTTGTCGCGCGCGACGATCAGCAGCACGCCGTCGTCGACGCCCTTGCGTCCCAGCTTCCATGCATCGGCCACGCGGATGCCGTATTGCTCGATCGCTTCCGGCTCGGTCGACTTCACCAGCAACACCGCGATCTGGTTGCCGCTCTTGGCCTCATGCTCGGCCAGCACGGCTTCCAGGCGCTGCTTTTGCGTCGCGTCGAGCATGCCGGCCTGGTCGGTCACGCGGCTGGTCAAGGCCGGCACTTCCTTCAGCTGGGCCTGGGCCGGCCCACTGAGCGCGAAGGAGAGCACCAGCAGCCACAGGGTGCGAAACAAGTTCATCGTTATTTGCCGAAGTTGACCGTCGGCGCGGTCGAGATCGCTTTTTCGTTCTCGACCGTGAACGAAGGTTTGGCCTTGTAGCCGAACATCATCGCGGTGAGGTTGTTCGGGAACTGGCGCACGGAGACGTTATAGTCCTGCACCGAGGCGATATAGCGCTGGCGCGCCACCGTGATGCGGTTCTCGGTGCCCTCGAGCTGCGACTGCAGGTCGCGGAAGCTGGTGTCCGCCTTCAGGTCCGGATATTTCTCGGACACGACCATCAGGCGCGACAGCGCGCTCGACAGCTCGCCCTGCACCTGCTGGAACTTCTGGAATGCTTCGGGATTGTTCAGCACTTCCGGCGTGATCTGGAAACTGGTCGCGGCGGCGCGCGCACGGGTGACCGCCTCCAGGGTTTCGCGTTCGTGCGTGGCATAGCCCTTGACCGTGTTCACCAGGTTCGGAATCAGGTCGGCGCGGCGCTGGTACTGGTTGACCACTTCGCTCCAGGCGGCCTTGGTGGCTTCGTCCTTGGTCTGGAATTCGTTGTAGCCGCAGCCCGAGAGCAGCGAGCCGGCGAGGGTGGCGAGCGCCAGCAGGCGGGTCCAGCGCGAGAATAAAGTAGAAGCCGATGCGGAAGACGTCATGATGTCCCTGTCCATTGCGAGTTGTCGAATGATTAAAAATATACAGGAGTCCATCAAGTCCGGTCGCACGGTCGTGCCCGCGATGGGGCAGGGAGCCCGTGACGGGTACAATACCGGGTTTGCAATGACACCGTTACAAGGGGCCCAACGTGAATTTCATCGATAAACTCTCCGCGGCCTGGACCCGCAACGACTCGCTCCTGTGCGTCGGACTCGACCCTGATCTGGCGCGCTTCCCTGCTCATTTGAAGGATCAACCGGACGCGATCGTCCGGTTCTGCAAGGCCATCATCGACGCCACGGCGGACCTCGCCTGCGCCTTCAAGCCGCAGATCGCCTATTTCGCCGCCCTCGGCGCCGAAGACCAGCTCGAGGAAATCTGCTCCTACCTGCGCGACACTTATCCGCACATCCCCCTGATCCTCGACGCCAAGCGCGGCGACATCGGGGCGACCGCCCACCAGTACGCGCGCGAAGCCTTCGACCGCTACGGCGCGGACGCGGTCACGGTCAATCCCTACATGGGTTTCGATTCGGTCGAGCCCTACATGGCGTGGAAAGACCGCGGCGTGATCGTGCTGTGCCGCACTTCGAATGCAGGCGGTTCGGACCTGCAGTTCCTGGATGTGGGCGGCCTGCCGCTGTACCAGCATGTGGCGAAACTCGTGGCCGGGAAATGGAACCGCAACGGCCAGTGCGCGCTGGTGGTGGGGGCGACCTTCCCGGAAGAACTGGCGCAGGTGCGCAAGATCATCGGCGACATGCCTTTATTGGTGCCGGGTGTCGGTGCGCAGGGGGGCGATGTCGAGGCGACCGTGCGTGCCGGGCGGACCGCCGGTGGGACCGGGATGATGATCAATTCGTCGCGGGCGATTTTGTATGCGGTGCCGCAGGAAGGCGAGGATTTTGCGGCGGCGGCACGGCGTGTCGCACGCGAGACGCGGGATGAGATCAATCGGTATCGGGGGTAATGATAAACCCCCGCGTTGGGCGTAGCGGGGAATTCGGGCAGCACGCTGCCCGCCCGCGAAGCGCCCTGCGCGACAGGGCAGGGCACGCCCAAGTTTAATACCTGCTCGGCGCAATCGCTTCGACGTATTCGTACAAGGCACCCAGGATCTCCTCGGCGCGCTCGTCCGCCGTCTCCGACAGCGCATCGATCTCCCCAAACAACTGGTCCACCGTGCGTGCCCCGCCCGCTCCATCGAACAGCCGCGCCGCGCGGTGTTCTTCCCAGCTCTCCATCTCCTGCTCGCTTAGCGTCTGCGGGAAATTGCGTGCCCGGTAGCGCCACAGCAGTTCGGCCAGCCGCTCGTCCTCGAACGAAGGCCGGCTTGTGGCCAGCTGTGCAGGCGTCTGCATGCGCAGGGATTCGAGCTTGCGGCGGTCGTTGTTGCTGACGAACCCGCCATACAGGTCTTCATCGACATCGGTCTCGTTGCCGGAGGCCGGCTTCTGGTACACCTGCGCCCAGATCGCCGCCATGTCGGGCCCGTTCGCCGCCAGCTGCGCGTGGGCTTTGGCCTGGTCGAGGTCGAGGCCCCAGCGCGTCGCCATCGCCGGGCTCAGGGTCTTCAGGTTCCCGACCAGCATCGGCGACTTGTTCAGGTGGACGCTCTTGATCGGCAGCCGCGTGACACCTTCCGGCAGGTCGGCGCTGCGCGTGAACATGCGCAGCCGGATCGTCTCGACATCCAGACTAAACAGTTCCGACGGATCGTGACGGCAATCCCACACCAGGATTTCGTTCTTGTTGCTCGGATGCTGGGCCAGTGGCCAGACCAGAGCCAGACAGCCGTTCTCGACCGGGAACATGCCCGATACGTGCAGGAAGGGCTGGCGCGCTGCGCGTTCCAGGTGCAGGCCCATTTCGCTGGCGACCTTGTCCTTGCGCCGCAGTTCGAGGCAGAAGTCGAACAGGCGCGGCTGTTTATTCCGGATCAGGCGCGCCAGTGCGATCGTGGCGCGCACGTCGGACAGCGCGTCGTGCGCCGCCTCGTGCGACAGGCCGTTGGCGCGGGTCAGGTCCTCGAGGCGGAAGCTCGGACGTCCATCCGGATGCGTCGGCCATTCGATGCCTTCCGGACGCAGCGCATAGGTCATGCGCACGACGTCGAGCAGATCCCAGCGGCCGCAATTGTTCTGCCATTCGCGCGCATACGGGTCGAGCAGGTTACGCCAGAACAGGAAGCGCGTGACTTCGTCGTCGAAGCGGATCGTGTTGTAGCCGACGCCGATCGTCCCCGGCTCGGCGAACGCCGCCTCGATCTGGCGCGCGAATTCGTGCTCGGGCACCCCCAGTTCGAGGCATTGCTGCGGCGTGATGCCCGTGATCAGGCAGGACTGCGGATCTGGCAGGTAATCGTTGGCCGGCTGGCAGAACAGCATCAGCGGTTCGCCGATCTCGTTGAGCTCGGCATCGGTGCGGATCGCGGCAAACTGCGCCGGACGATCGCGGCGCGGCTGGGCGCCGAAGGTTTCGTAGTCGTGCCAGAGGAAAGTGTGTGTGCTCATCGTTTTATTGTATGTGGCCATCCTGATGGAGCATCAAGAATGGCAGGGATTGTCGGGCCGCAGCCGCGATCCGTCAATCAAACGCTCACACAGTTGCGGCCTGCTTCCTTGGCGCGGTAGAGGGCGGCATCGGCCGCTTCGATCAGGCTGGTTTCGTCGCCGTTCGGATCGAGCACGGCCACGCCGAAGCAGGCCGTCAGGTGCGGCATCGGCACCCGCATGTCGGGGAACAGCACGGCTTCGCGCATCTGATGGCACAGGCGGTCGGCCACCATGCGGGCCAGCTCGACGGTCGTTTCAGGCAGCACGGCCATCAATTCCTCGCCGCCATAGCGCACCGCAAAATCGGATGGCCGCAAGCCGTCGCGGATGACGTTTGCCGCCGCGCACAGGGCGGCGTCGCCAACCAGGTGGCCGTGGGTGTCGTTGAACTTTTTAAAGTTGTCGAGGTCGACCATGAGCAGGGACAGCGGGCTGCCCTGGGCACGGGCGCGGCCCACCAGTTTCGGCAGCATGTCGGCCAGCCAGGCCCGGTTGTAGAGGCCGGTCAGGGTATCGTTCAGCGAGAGCTGGCGGTAGAACTCGCCGAGCTTCTGGCGCCGGCGCAACAGGGCATTGGCGGCGCGGATGCGGAAAGACATCAGGCGCAGCAGGTTGCGCGCCACGGCGTTCGACTGGTCGATCAGTTCCCAGGCGAGCTGCGATTCGATCACCAGCAAGCACGTTTCTTCGACGGCGTGGACGGCGTCGAGATTGGCGGCGTCGTCCAGCACCGACTGCTCGCCCACGCTTTCGCCCGGCAGGATGCGGTTGACGTTGCCGTCCGAGGTGCCGGCATGGCCGTCGGTTTCGACTTCGAGCATGCCCGACAGCACGATATACAGGCGCGCCCGCACGGCATCCTCGATAGCTTCACCCGCGGCAAGTTGCACCACCTCGCAATCGGCCAGCGCGACCGCGGCGGCGGCTGTGTCGGCGCCGCGAAACAGCTCCAGCTTGTCGACCGTGTAGCCCGAATCCCGAAATGGTCCGATAAGTTTCAAAACGATTCTCCGCGTTGGTCGCTGGATGGCGACGATGAAGACTTCATGATAAACCATTCGCCACCGCGTTCCTGCTGGTGTTTCGGAAACAGGAATGTTTCAATAGCGCCCATGAATGCCTCTCCCGAACACCTCATTGACGCCCTTGGCGTAAGCCACCAGCCGGCGCCTGATGCACGCATCGTGTCGCTCGTTCCCTCGATCACCGAACTGCTGTGCGACCTGGGCCTTGCACACCTGCTGGTCGGACGTACCGGCTTCTGCATCCATCCTGAAAAGATCGTCAGCCAGATCCCGAAAGTGGGCGGCACCAAGGACGTGAATCTCGACAAGATCCGCAAGCTGGCGCCGACCCATGTGATCGTCAACATCGACGAAAACGAAAAGCCGACCGCCGAGGCGCTGGCCGCCTTCGTGCCGCACCTGGTCGTCACGCATCCGCTGGCGCCGCGCGACAACCTGGCGCTGGCGCGGCTGATGGGCGGCATTTTCGGCGCCAGCGAGGCGGCCGAGCGCTGGTGCACGGACTTCGAGACCGAATACGCGGCTTTGAAGGCCGCACCTGCCGGCCCGGCGTGCACGGTGCTCTACTGCATCTGGCAGGATCCGTGGATGAGCGTTTCAGGCGACACGTATATCGCGCGCATGCTCGGCGAGCTCGGCTGGAAGGTGCCGGCGCTGCCGGACACCAGCCGCTACCCGCGCTTCGCCTGGTCGGAACAACTCGTGGCCGGGCTCGCGGGTGGTCTCGACGCCGTGCTGCTGTCGACCGAGCCCTACCGGTTCACCGAGGCGCACGCGGACGCGCTCGAAAAGCAGCTCGGCATTCCGGTGTTCCTGGTCGACGGCGAAATGATGTCGTGGTATGGCAGCCGGGCGCTGGCGGGGCTGCGTTACCTGCGGCAGTTGCGCGCGATGCTGGAGGGGACGTAAAAAAGCGCGGCCTGGGCCGCGCTCGGTTCTGCAGAATGCTGAATTACATGCCGCTGGTCAGGTTTTTGTTCTGTTCAGGTGCGAGATCGCCGTCGATGTCGCCCAGCGGTACCGGCTCGCGGCGCGCCTTGTCGGTCAGGCGGCCAAGGGCGCTGTCGAGCGCGCGCTTGAGCTTGTTGCCGGCACTGGTGATGGCCTGGTGCAGGTTGGCCGCGTGTTCGTTGACGACCACCGGCGCATAGCCGGTGACGTGCGCTTCCATCATGCAGCGGTTGCCGCCGTCGGCGCCTTTCTGGCTGTTCTCGTCGCTCAGGTGAACCTCGACGCGGTGGACCTGGTCCTCGAAGCGGCCGATCGCGCCTTCGACGACGGATTGCACGTGCTCATCCAGGCCTTGATGTTTATCGATGGTACGGTCGGTGTTGACATTGATTTGCATATAGATGGCTCCGTTATCAAAGATCTTGAAGCCGATCTTACACTTTTTGCCATTTTTACCGCGTTCCGCACACTAGGCGGATTTCCCATCATCCTTGTGGTGCGGGAAACGATCCATCTTCGACAGCACCGGGAACAGCACCGTCCAGAGCCCAGTCACCACCAGCGTCGCCGCGCCGCCGAGCAAAATTGCGCGCGTCAGGCCGAACCAGCCGGCAGTGACGCCGGATTCGAATTCGCCCAGCTCGTTCGAGGCGCCGATGAAAACGGCGTTCACGGCGCTGACGCGGCCGCGGATCTCGTCCGGCGTTTCGTACTGCACCAGCAAATGGCGCACATAGACGCTGACCATGTCGCCGGCGCCGAGCAGGAAGAGGGCGCCCAGGGCCACCGCGAAATGGGTCGTCCAGCCGAGGGCCAGCGTGGCCATGCCGAACAGGGCGACGCCGCCGAACATCCAGGCGCCGACATGGCGCCGGATCGGCATGAAGGCCAGTGCGATCGAGCACAGCGCGGCGCCGGCGCCCGGGGCCGTGCGCAGCCAGCCGAGCGCGGTCGGGCCGGCATGCAGCACATCGTGCGCGTAGGCGGGCAGCAGGGCGGTGGCGCCGCCGAACAGCACCGCGAACAGGTCGAGGGAAATCGCACCCAGCACGATCGGACGCGAGCGCACGAAGCGCAGGCCCTCCAGCAGGGTATGCCAGCTCGCCGGCTCGGTACTGCGGACCTGCGGCGCGCTGGTGGTCGAGGCCATCAGCAGGGTGGCGACCAGCAGCAGCGCCGCCGCGACCAGGTAGACGACCGTCGGACCGAAGGCATACAGCAGGCCGCCGAGCACGGGGCCGGCGATGACGGCCACGTGAAAGGTCGAGGAGCCGAGCGCCACGGCCTGGCCGAAATCCTTGTCCGGCACCAGGTTGCGCAGCACGGCCTGCGAGGCCGGCATCATGAAGGCGCGCGCGCTGCCGAACAGCACCAGCACCGCGAACACGGGCCAGACCACGCGGCTGCCGCTGGCGGTAAAGGCCAGCAGCAGCGCGCTCACCAGCAGCTGGGTCAGCATGCACAAGACGATGATCTTGCGGCGGTCATGGCGGTCGGCGACGTGGCCGGCCCACAGGATCAACACGAGGAAGGGCGCGAACTGCGCCAGCCCGATCAGGCCGAGGTCGAACAGGCTGCCCGTGATCTGGTACACCTGCCAGCCGACGGCCACGCTTTGCATCTGGACGGCAAGGGTGCCGAGGAAGCGTGCGGAAAGGTAGAACGAGAGATTACGGTTGCGCAGGACACTGAGGCCGCTGGACGAGGAAAGCAGGGACATTGAAGAGGCACATTGACTGGCGGGAAGTTGTCGATTGTGCCTGATTTCATTGTTTGCTGCGTAGGGTAGGCGGGGTAATTTCGGCCAATGGCCGGAATTACGCCCACCCTACAGTTTATTCCGCGGCGAGATCCGCTTCCGTCGTGAACGCATCCGCATAAAACTCGTCCGCCGGCAGCCCGCATTGCGCCGTGTACTGGCTGCGCGCGGCATCGACCATCACCGGCGCGCCGCAGGCATACACCTGCCAGCCCGACAGATCGGGAATGTCCTGCATCACCGCCGCGTGGACATAACCGGTGCGGCCGCTCCAGTTGTCTTCCGGGAGCGCATCCGAGATCACCGGTACGTATTCGAAATCGGGCATGGTCGTGGTCCAGGCCTGGCACAGTTCGTCCATGTACAGGTCTTGCGGACGGCGCCCGCCCCAGTACAGGCGCACGGGACGGGTCGACTTCAAATGCATCAGGTGCTCGACCAGGGCTTTCACCGGCGCGAAGCCGGTACCGGAGGCCAGCAGCACGATCGGTTTATCCGATTCCTCGCGCAGGAAGAAGGTGCCGAGCGGCCCTTCGAAGCGCAGGATGTCGCGTTCCTTCATGGCGCCGAACACGTGGTCGGTGAACAGGCCGCCCGGCAGGTGGCGGATGTGCAGTTCCAGCGGGCGCTCGAGCGTCGGCGCGCAGGCCAGGCTGTAGGCGCGGCGCTTGCCGTCCTTCAGCAGGAATTCGACATACTGGCCGGCACGGTAGGCCAGCGCCTCGTTGGCCGGCAATTGCAGGGTGACGATCGCCACGTCCGGTGCCGCGCGCGTGATCGAGGCGACCCGGGTCGGCATCTTGCGGATCGGGTAATCGCTGCTACCGCCCACTTCGCGCGCCTCGATCACGACGTCGCCTTCGGGCAGGGCGCAGCAGAACAGCGACATGCCTTGCAGCTTTTCCTGCTCGGTCAGGGCGCGCGCCTGGTGCGGCTTGTGCGTCACCGTCCCGCCGACCACCTTGCCCTTGCACGAACCGCAGGCGCCGTTCTTGCAGCCGTACGGTAGCCCCACACCGGCGCGGATGGCGGCCGACAGCACGGTTTCGTCGGCTTCGCAGGCGAATTGGGTGCCGCTGGGCTGGACAGTGATCTGGAACGTCATACAATCCTCAACATGAATTTCAATAATAAATTTCGTCTGGGCCGCCCGCGCCTGCTGCTGGTCGGCTGCGGCGATGTCGGCATGCGCCTGCTGCCGCTGCTGGTCCCGCGCTTCCGGGTCTTTGCCGTCACGCGCGATGCGGAGCGCGCCGCCGGACTGCGGGCACTCGGCGCCATACCGGTCGTGGCCGACCTCGACCAGCCGGCCAGCCTGGGGCGCCTGCGCGGGCTCGCGCCGTACGTGGTGCACCTGGCGCCGCCCCGGCCGGAAGGCGCGCGCGACGTGCGCACACGCAACCTGACCGCCATTCTACCCGAGGGGACACGCCTCGTTTATGTCAGCACGAGCGGGGTCTACGGCGATTGCGGCGGGGCGCTGGTCGACGAAACCCGCAGCGTGGCGCCGAAAAACGCGCGCGCCGCCCGCCGCGTCGATGCCGAGCGCGTGCTGCGCGGCTGGGCGCGGCGCCTCGGAGGCAGTGTCGCGATCCTGCGCGTGCCCGGCATCTATGCGCGCGAGCGCCTGCCGCTCAAGCGCCTGCGCGAAGGCACACCGGCCTTGCGGCCCGAGGACGATGTCTACACCAATCACATCCAGGCCGACGACCTGGCGCGGATTATCGCGCTGGCTTTGTTCCGTGCGCTGCCGGGACGGGTTTATCATGCGACCGACGACACCCGCCTGAAAATGGGAGAGTACTTCGACGCCGTTGCCGACGCCTTCGGCCTGGCGCGTCCGCCGCGCCTGGAACGCGAAGCCCTGCGCGCGGCCGTGTCGCCAATGCTGCTTTCCTTCATGTCGGAATCGCGCCGCTTGGACAACACGCGCATGCGCCGCGAGCTCGGCGTGCGGCTGCGCTATCCCGACGTCCATCGCGCCCTGGAGCAATGGGCGCTGGTACAATAACGTCCCTCACGAAAAAGCCGACATCATGACGACCCTGACCTACGAAGCCTTCCTGGACGAAATAACGACCCTGCTCACCGAGCTCTATGAGCTCGACGACGAGGCTGCCATCAAGCTGGTCGTGGATGCGCAAGCCGACGATTATTTCGTGGCGCATGACGATCACGAAGAGATGCGGACGCTCGAGCAGGCGAAAAAGGAAGCGGTCGCTCTCTACGAGAACAAGCAGAACCGGGCGCAGACCCAGGGCAGGCAGCAACTGCGCGCACGGCAGAAGAAAACCTGAGTCCTTTCCCGCCTCGTCGTATCTGCGTCTTGGGACACTCCGCGCAGCCCCGCCACAGCACCCTGCCGATCGGCGGCGCGGGCCGCCGGCTGGCATGCTGCTTGAACAGCGTTAGCGCTGGGTAGTGCGGTGCTGATCGCGGGCGGGCCGAGGCCTGGAAGCCGGCGCACCGGATACAGGCTCCGGCGGACTGCGCATGCTGCGCCCCAGTCACCGGACCATGTGCGGTATCAGGCTGCTTGCGGGACGCCTGGGCCGAGGCAATAGGCGGTCTGGACTTCAGCTGCCTTGACAATGCCTGGGCCGAGGCAATAAGCGGTCTTGACAGCAGTTGCCTTGATGCCTGGGCCGAGGCAATAAGCAGTCTGGACGTCGGCTGCCTTGATGCCTGGGCCGAGGCAATAAGCGGTCTGGACGGCGGCCGCCCTGATGCCTGGGCCGAGGCAATAAGCAGTCCGGACGGCAGCTGCCTTGGCGATGCCTGGGCCGAGGCAATAAGCCGAGTTTGCAGCTTCGCCCATTGCGGCGAAACACGCCGTTTGCACGTCGGCAGCTTCCAGCGCACCGTCGGCCCTCGACGGACGCACATACGACAGGCCGAAAGTGGACTCATACAAGGCGCGCGTGCGCTCGCCCGCCTGCTGCTGCATTTCCATGTCGTCCTCGCCCTCCAGGCCGAGGTAAGGGTAGTGGTGCAGGAAGCGCCCGAAGGTCAGCTCGCAATCGAGGGCGTACTTCATCGTATCGAGGATGTGGTAATGCCAGAAAGTGTCGACATCCACGGTCGGCGCCACCTGCTCCTCCGGGAAGGCGTCCATCAGGTAAAGGAAACGACGGTACTCGGTTTCGATGGCGTTCGCGCGTTCCAAAGACCAACCCTCGCCGGATTCCTTGTGCATCAGTTTTGTTTTGATCGGGTTCAAATCCAGAGCGGCAATGAGGGCGAAGTCGTTATTCGAAATCATGATCTATCCTTTTGTTTTGGCTACTGCATCGTTATTTTGGCTTGCGTGCGGGCAATCGATGAAGTGATGCTGGCAAATGGGTAGGCCTCCTCGGTTTTTGCTGCTTACGTCGTTATTGACGCGAAGCATTGATATGAATTCTCTACCTCAAGCATCCAAAAAACGTTGATTTTGCGCAAGTTGAGACATGTTGTCGTAAATTGGACTACATCTGCACGGGCAGTAGGCCTACAAGATCGCGATGGATGCGCCTACAGACCATCGAAGGCTGGATGGGGAGCGGAAGCAGGTGCCGGTGCGGGGGACACGGCAAGCAGGTTGTCCGCAGCGGGGAGCGATACGTGCACCGTCGTACCGGCATTTGCCGAGCTGGTGATGATGCATCTGCCGCCGAGGATCCTGACCCGTTCCTCGATGCCGACGAGCCCGAACGAGCCCGGTTTCTGCCCGCCGGCTTTGCTCAGGCCGATGCCATTGTCGCTGACGGTCATCGAGATCGATTCGGGATCGACGGCGAGCTCGACCCGTACCTTGGTGGCGCGGGCATGGCGCGACACGTTGGTCAGCGATTCCTGGAGGATGCGGAACAGGGTTGTCGCGCAGCGGTCGCTTACGTGCAGGTCGTGGTTGTGCGAAATCAGTTCGCAGGCCAGGCCGGTGCGCCGCTGGAATTCGGCGATCTGCCAGTCCACTGCCGCCGTCAGGCCCAGGTCGAGTACGTGGGGCCGCAGGTCGTTGATGATCTGGCGTACGCTCTTGATGGTCGCATCGATCTGCTCGAGCATCCAGTGCGCGCGGGTATGCAGGCGGGGATGGCGCTTGTTGGTGCGCGACGCGAGCAGGTCGACCTCGATGCGCAGGGCCAGCAGGTTCTGGCCGAGGTCGTCATGGATCTCCCGCGCAATGCGCTTGCGTTCGCTTTCCTTGATGCTTTCCGCGTGGGCCGCCAGGCGCCGCAGGTTGTCGTTGGTTTTCTGCAGCTTCGCTTCGCTCGCCCGCAATTCCCCGGTCATTTCCTCGGCCAGGACGATGGCCCGCCGGCGCGACAAACTGAGCGTCTGGAACAGCGCATACAGCAGGGCGGTGCCGGTCGTCCCGGCCAGCATCGCCACCCAGGGCAGGATGCTGTCGAGCTCGGAATACAGGCCGCGCTTCGACACGGCGAAATCGAGGTCCCATCCACGTCCGTCTACACCCACAGGCATTCGTGCACGAAACTCGGCCTGCTCGTCATGGGCCACGCCGGGGCGGTTGTCGAAGAACACAGTGCGGCGGTAGCCCGACGGCCTGTCGCGGCTGTCGACCGGGGTCATTCCGGAAATCACGAGTCGGGTCGCGTTTTTCGGCATGTTGTCGAGCATGCTGTGGGCCAGGCCGTCGACACGAAAGCCGATGCCGACCGTACCCAGATAGGCGGCGCGGCGCTGGGCTATATCCTGCGGGGGCATGACGGCGCGGTACACCGGCAAGCGCATCGTCAGGCCCAATAGCAGCGATCCGGACTTTAAACGGGCGCCGGACGTCAACACCTCGCCTGTGTCGCGCGCGTGCGCCAGGAGCGCCGGACCGTTTGGGTTGGTGTGCATGTCCACACCGATCCGCTCGATCCAGGCCGTGCCTGGTTCGACGAAGGTGAGCACCGTGTACTCGGCGCGCCGGCCCTCGGGCACGATCTTCGCGTTGCGTCCACGTCCGTCGATGTTTTGCAACATTTCCGCTTCGAACCGCTCGCGTTCGGCGTCGGTCACGTAGCGGGCGAAGTTGATCGACTCGACACCCGGGAAATGATTTGGCAAGTCGAGGCCGGCCACGTAGCGGCGGAACTCATCGCGCGTGATACCGTCGGCCGCAAGAAACAGGCTGGCCGTCCCGCGCAGCACGTCGGCATAGGTCTTGAGGCGCCCGTCCAGGATCGTCTGGACGTTGCGCGCCATGTGGTTAAAGCGCGCCAGCGCGTCGTTTTCGACCGCCTGGCTGGTGCTGACATACAAGCCTGCGCCTACGCTCAGCGACAGCAGCGCGCCCAGCCAGGAACCAGGCTTGATCGCCTTAATCTTCGTGATCGGGTCGGCCGTTCTCATTTCCAATCCAATCGAATGGGACCTATTTGATTTGGATCAGAATCCCTCAGATAGCGCGAGCCCGAAACCTATCAACACTGCTAGTTGCGTGCAGCGGCCCGACAGGACGAAAGAAAACCCGCCGCGGGTAGGCCCCGGGCGGGTTCGATCATGGCGCAGCAGGCAGGGAAAGGCGTAATCGCCCCTGTGGGTTCGATTACTTGCCCCAGCTATCCTTGAGCGTCGTCACGCGGTTGAATACCGGCTTGCCCGGCTTCGAATCGACCTGGTCGGCCACGAAATAACCGTGGCGCTCGAACTGGAAGCGCTGCTCGGGCTGTGCATTGGCCATGCCCGGCTCGAGGTAGGCGGTGACGGTTTCCAGCGCATTCGGATTCAGCAGGGCCTTGAAATCCTTGCCGCCGGCGTCCGGGTGCGCATCGAGGAACAGGCGGTCGTACAGGCGCACTTCCGCAGCCAGTGCCGATGCCGCGCTGACCCAGGTGATGTTGCCCTTGACCTTGTAGTTGTCAGCCCCGGGCGTGCCCGACTTCGAATCTTCGAAGTATTTCACGTGCACGGCCGTGACCTTGCCGTCGGCATCCTTCTCGAAACCGGTGCACTCGACCACATAGCCGTACTTCAGGCGCACGCGGCTGCCCGGCTGGTCGCCCACGGGCGGCGTGAAGCGGAAATAGCCTTTGGTTGGCGTTTCCATGAAGTCTTCCTGCTCGATCCACAGCTCGCGCGTGAACGGGAAGGTGCGCACACCCATGTCCGGGTGGTGCGGGTGGACCGGCGACGTGCACGCGTGCGACTCTCCCTCCGGGAAATTATCGACGATCAGTTTCAACGGACGGAGGACAGCGATCGCGCGCGGCGCCTTCGGGTCCAGGTCGTCGCGCAGCGAGCCTTCCAGCGTGCTCATGTCGATCCAGCCGTCGGCCTTCGAGACGCCGATGCGCTCGCAGAACAGCTGGATCGATTCAGGCGTGTAACCGCGGCGGCGCAGGCCGACGATGGTCGGCATGCGCGGGTCGTCCCAGCCGGACACGATCTTCTCGTCCACCAGTTGCCGCAGCTTGCGCTTGGACATGACGACGTAGGTCAGGTTCAGCCGCGACATCTCGTACTGGCGCGGTACCGGAGGCTGGAAGAAGCCGCCCGCGGTCGCGGTGGCGATCAGCCAGTCGTAGAACGGGCGGTGGTCCTGGAACTCGAGCGTGCAGATCGAATGGGTGATCGACTCCATCGCGTCCGACAGCGGGTGCGTGTAGTCGTACATCGGATAGATGCACCAGTCGTCGCCCGTGCGGTGATGGTGTGCATGGCGGATGCGGTACAGGGCCGGATCGCGGTTGGTCATGTTCGGCGAGGACATCGCGTCCTCGCTCATCTTCGCGCGCAGGATGTGCTCGCCGTCCTTGTACTTGCCGGCCTTCATGTCGCGGAACAGCTTCAAGGACTCTTCGACCGGGCGGTTGCGGAAGGGCGAATTCGTGCCCGGCGTACCGAAGTTGCCACGGTTCTTCGCCATGTCTTCGGCGCTCTGGCTGTCGACGTAGGCAAAACCATGCTGGATCAGGTATTCCGCGATCTCGTAGAGCTTGTCGAAATAGTCGCTGGCGTAGTGCAGGTATTCCTCGCCGCCTTGCTCCCACGAAAAGCCGAGCCACTTGACGCTGTCCATGATGGTGTCGACGTATTCCTGGTCTTCCTTCTCCGGATTGGTGTCGTCGAAGCGCAGGTGGCAGCGGCCGGCGTAGTCGCGCGCCAGCCCGAAATTCAGGCAGATCGATTTCGCGTGGCCGATGTGCAGGTAGCCGTTCGGCTCGGGCGGAAAACGTGTGATGACCGGAGGCATGCCTGGACGGTCGTGGGTGCCCGCCGCCAGGTCGTGGTCGATGATGGCACGAAGGAAATTCGACGACGGCGCGTTCGCCGTCGCCGCCTTGTTCTTGTCGTTACTCATTGGTGGTGTTTTGTATAGGTAAAGTTGCTGGCATTTTACCGTAGACGGCCTGGCTGCGGTCCCCCTATGTGGTGGAGCGCACGGTCCGCTTCGTATGCAGGGATCATACTTGGGGCGTATCGGCCGGCCTGCAAGGGAAGCTCAAGTGAAGGCCAGCGCCGGTGTGGTCCGTCAACGCACCGCACCGGCGCTGCTGTCACGTTGGCGTTTTCTATAGGATAATCTCGTTTTGCCGTTTGCTCGGCACCAGCCGGAGAGTTCCAAAGTGGAAAATTTATACGCGATCCTCGGCGTCGCGCCGAACGCCAGCGACGAAGAGATCAAGAAGGTCTACCGCTCGCTGGCGATGCGCTATCACCCCGACCGCAACGACGCGCCGGGCGCCGAAGCGCGCTTCAAGGCCGTCACGAAGGCCTACGAGATCCTGTCGGACCGGAGCAAGCGCGAGGAATACAACCAGAGCGTGAACCACCGCATCGTGCTCGACGCCGAAGCCGAAGCCTTCGAGTTGTGGCGCTCGCTGTTCGCGCTCAACGGCGTGACGCTGCAGGCCTGAGGCCTGCGGCCGCCTCCACCGCCGCATCTACTGCATTCACAGGACAAATAATGAAAAGAGTACATCCCGAATTCGCCTACCAGTCGCGCGAGCTGGAGGGCCAGATCGAAGGCACGCTGGGCGACCCGCCGAACAAGAAGAACTACCAGATGATGGTCGACGCCCTGGTCTCGGAATACGCCGGCGGTTCAGGCATCGACGACGTCAACCTGATGGCCTTCGCCCTCGTTGACAAGATCAGGTTCACCGACCCGAAAGGCCTGCTGCGCGAAGCGGCCGACTACGAAGGCGACGACCCGGCCAAAGTGTTCGCCATGGCCGAGTGCACGGGCGAAGACGGCGCCGCGATGTATGCGTCGATGACGGAAAACCATCCGGAACTGGCGCGCCAGGCGATCATCACGGCCTTCCTCTTCAAGCACCAGCAGCGCTGGGAAGACGACGACCAGTCGCTCGAGCAGCTCGGCAAGAACGACGAGGGCGACGACGAGGAAGACGAAGAAGGCATGGTCTCGGACGACTTCACCGGGATCTTCGATGGCGAAGGAGAACGCGAATGAGCGACAATGCAAGCAATGCTGCCAACCTGCCGGCGCTCACCAGACAGGTGAGCGAACTGGTACTGGCCGGCTCGCTGGGGCACGCCGAAGAGGCGTTCTCCAAGGCGGCCGACGAACACGGCGACTACGCCGTGGCCGAAGTGCTCTCTACCCTGCCGCCGCAAGTGACGGCCCTGCACCTGGCCGGCTTCGACGGCGCCAAGACGTCGCTGGCGACCATGCTGGTGCCGCCCAAGGCCTGGGCCGATAGCCTGGCCTACATGGCCGCCACCTGGCCCGACAACATGATCGAGGACGACCCCGAGCGCATCGCCGAGGGTCTGTTCAACCACGTCCACGGCGTGGTCTACGCGACCGAGGACGAGGACCGCCGCCACGAGCTGCTGCAGGAAGCCTCCGCCACCGACCACGGCGCCACCGTGTTCGCCATCCTGTGGTCGCTGGCCCCGAAAGAGATCATGGAAGTAGCCGGTGAAATCAACCTGAAAGGGCGTTACGTGACGGGCCAGACCTCGTCCGACAGCGACATCATTCCGCTCGCGATCGACCTGGCGAAAGCCAGCGAAGACGGCTGGGAGCGTTCGCTGATCGAGCTCTTCCCCGAATTCAGGCATAGCAACGAAATGGCCGAGGCCGAATTCCCGGACGACCCGGACGAAGACCCGGACTTCCAGCAGAGAAGCACGCGCGACCTGCTGTACCGCCTGCGCAAGCAGGTGCCGTCGGTGCGCACCATGCCAAGGCGCAGCGTGCGCAAGAGCATCGGTACGGACATCTTCTCGTGACCGGATCGCCATCGATGCTGCCCTCAATCGTCATTGAAAAGCTGCCGCGCCTGGTGCGTGCGATCAGGCTGCTGCCGACCATGGCCGACGCCGACGAGGCGATCGGCCTGGCCGACGAGCTCTCGTCCATCACCGCGATGGTGGCCGAGAAGTTCACCAACGACCGCACCGCCGAAGGCATCCAGCGCGCGCTGATGCTGACCGTGGGCGGCATGTCGCTCGGCCTCGAACACCTGGTCGACGACGACAGCGACGAGACGGCGCTCGACATCCTGATCGCGGACGGCGCCGAATACGTGTTCCAGGCGGGCTTTCGCATGATCCGCGAACTGGCCGCGCTGCCCGAGGACAGCCTGGTCGGCGAATACGACAACGACCCGGTGTACGCCGGCCGGCGCCTGAAGGAACTGTTCGTCGACATCTGCACCGCCGACCCGGGAGAGACCTGGACCGGCTACGACCGTTACCTGGGCCAGGTGCGCCAGCGCGAGGGCGTGCAGGCGATCGTCAACGCCGCCAAGTGGCTGCGCAAGAACCACTACGAAGGCCCGGTCACCGACCCCGACCTGAACGCCGAAGGCGTGATCGCGCTGGCGGTCATCTTCGCCGTCGACGGCGGCACCATCGTCGCACGGGCGGGGCAGAAGGACTTCGAGCGCTTCGTGAAGTCGGTCCGCAAGAATAACCCCGACTACGAGACCGGCTGGGCGGCGCTGCTGGAAAAAGTGCCGGCCCCGCACCGCGAGATCATCGCCGAGCGCGTCGCGTCCTACCGCGAGCATTGCACGGTCCTGCAAAGCATCCGCACCAAGGCGCCGATGACCCAGCTGCTGGCGGAGATGGAGAACTATGCGGGGTCGGAGCTCGATACCGAGTATCCATAAAGCGTTGCCGGCCAAGGTTTAGCGCTTGTAGGGTGGGCGGGTCTTCCCGCCCACGCGTTCAACCAACGCCCGCATCATCGTAAACACAGCTTCGCAATCCAGCCCCCCGCCGACGAGCCCTTCCGTTTTTCGCTATCATGAGCAGTCCAGTTTCAGGATTCGCCCATGTCTTCTCCCGCCATCGCCGCCGGCAGCGCCGACTTCAAACGCATCAACCGCGCCATGGCCTTCGGTGGCTTTTCCACCTTTGCCTTGCTCTACAGCGTACAGCCCCTGATGCCGCTGCTCGCGCGCGACTTCGCCCTGACCCCCGCGCAAAGCAGCCTGGCCCTGTCGATCTCCACCGCCGCACTGGCCGTTTCTCTGCTCGTATCGAGCGTGCTGTCCGAACGCTTCGGCCGCAAGCCGCTGATGGCCGCCTCCATGCTCAGCGGCGGCCTGCTCACGCTGCTGGCCGCCTTCACCAGCGACTACACCCAGCTGCTGGTCCTGCGCGCGCTGCTCGGCTTCATGCTGGGCGGGATGCCGGCCGTGGCGATGGCCTACCTGAGCGAAGAAATCGAGGGATCGTCGCTCGGCCTGTCGATGGGCATGTACATCAGCGGCAGCGCATTCGGCGGCATGTTCGGGCGCGTGCTCGCTTCGGTGATCAGCGATTTCTGGTCCTGGCGCGCCGCGCTCGGCCTGATGGGTGCAGCGGGCCTGTACGCGGCCTGGGAATTCTGGCGCAGCCTGCCCGTCTCGAAACGCTTCCGGCCGGGGCAGGGCGGCTTCGCCGGGCTGAGGGAAGGCGTCGGCAGGCACGCAAGGGATGCGGGCCTGCCCTGGCTGTTCGGCCTGTCCTTCCTGCTGATGGGTTCCTTCGTCAGCCTGTACAACTACATCGGCTACCGCCTGCTCGGCCCCGAGTTCGGCCTGCGCCAGAGCGCGGTCGGCGCCTTGTCTGTGCTCTACCTGCTGGGCATTTTCAGTTCGGTCTGGGCCGGGCGCCTGGCCGACCGGCTCGGACGGCGCAACGTGCTGTACCTGGTGATGTCGGTGATGTTCGCAGGCCTGTTGCTGACGCTGTTCGGCAACCTGGTCGCCGTCGTCGCCGGCGTCGGCCTCTACACCTTCGGCTTCTTCGCCACGCACTCGGTCGCCAGCAGCTGGGTTGGCCGGCGCGCGCGTGCGCCGCAGGCCCTGGCCTCGGCCTTGTACCTCTTCTTCTACTACCTCGGCTCGAGCGTGGTCGGCTGGCTCTGCGGCTTCGTCTGGGAATACGGCGGCTGGACGGGCGTCGTCAGCCTGCTGGGTGCGATCCTGGCCGGCGCCATGCTCATCGCATTGCGCCTGCGCGGCCTGGCGCCGCTGGAAGCCGGCGCCCCGGCCGCCGCCGGCGCGCCACCCGGCTGAATCCGCCGCAGTCTTGATGCGGGTCATGCCCGCGAGCATCATCGCCCTCTTTACGTCCGGTAACATCGGCGGTTGGCAAGCGTCCAGGCTTGCCGTCGATTCCTCCAGACGAAGGAGTGCGCATGAACGCCCCCGGCTTCCCCACCCTCGGCCTGTTCGGCACAGGCCTGAGCCAGCATGCACGGCTCATCACCCTCACCAGCAGCCAGGACAGCGCGCTGCCTGAAGCGCTGGCGGCCGAAGGCTTCACTGGCCGCGAGGCAGTCAACGAACTGTTCTGCTTGGACGTCGATGCGCTCAGCACCTCGACCGACCTCGATCTCGACGATTTCCTCGGCGAAGAACTGACGCTCGGCCTGCTCCAGCCTGACGGCAGCCGCCGTTCGTGGCACGGACTGTGTACCGAAGCTGCCTGGCTGGGCGCCGACGGCGGCGTCGCGCGCTACCGCCTGCGCCTCGAACCAGCGCTGGCGCTGCTGGCCCGGCGCCGCGACTGCTACATCTTCCAGGACAAGAACGCGCGCGACATCGTCACCGAACTGCTGGCCGATTATCCGCAGGTGCGCTTCGACTTCGATATCACGCAGGAGCTACCCAAGCGCGCGATCTGCACCCAGCACCGCGAGAGCGACCTGGAGTTCTTTATCCGCCTGCTCGCTTCCGAAGGCCTCAACTGGCGCTTCGAGCACCGGGAGTCCGGGCACCGCCTGATCATCTTCGACAGCCGGGCCATCGCGCCGGGCACGCCGGGCGGCGACGTCATCCGCTTCCACGGCGTGCGCGCCACCGAACGCGACGACGCCATCGACGCCTTCAGCGCCCAGCGCCGGGTCGCCGCCAACGGCGTTGCGATCAGCAGCTGGGATCCGGGCCAATTGCTGGCGCCGGGATGTGAACAGCGCTCCAACCTCGATGCGGGCGAGCTGCCGCCCCTGTGGCTGTACGACGGCAGCGGCGAGCGCATCGTGAGCGAACGGAGCGCCGCGGACACGCACAGCGAACTGATGCTGCAGGCGCTCGAGCGGGAGAACAAGGTCTTCGAAGGCATGGGCGCCGCCCGCCGGCTGGCGGCAGGCCACGCTTTTCAACTCACCCAGCACGAGCGCTATCCGGAGGGCGAGAACGCTTTTACGGTGCTCTGGGTGCAGCACGAGGCACGCAACAACTTCGACACCGGCATCGCACAGGCCGCGGGCGGCGGCGTTGAAAACGGCACCTACCGCAACAGCTTTGGCTGCGTACGCGATGCGGTTGCGATCGTACCCGCGCTCACGGCCGCGCCATTGAAAGTTACCGCACCGGGTGCGCAATGCGCGCTGGTGGTCGGGCTCGCCGACTCGGTATCGACCACGACACGTGACCACCAGGTCCGTGTCCAGTTCGCCTGGCAGCGCGGCGGTCGCCCCAACGCCGGAGGCCTGTCCCACGACACCGATAGCGAGGGCTGCGCGCCGGGCGACGACCGTTCCGGCACCTGGGTGCGCGTCGCCGAAGCGCTGGCCGGTCCCAACTGGGGCACGCTGTTCACCCCGCGCGTCGGCACCGAGGTGCTGGTCGATTTCGTCGAGGGCGACATCGACCGCCCCGTGATCGTGTCCCAGCTGTTCACCGGAGCGGACCTGCCGCCATTTGCCGCCGGCGTCGATTCCGGCATTGATCATGCGGGCACGCTGTCGGGCATCCACAGCCACAACGTCGACGGCGGCGGTTTCAATCAATGGCAGCTCGACGACACGCCGGGCCAGGTGCGCACGCGGCTTGCCACCAGCACTGCAGCAACGCAATTGAACCTCGGTTACCTGATCCAGCAATCGCCTGGTACCGCCCAGCGCGGTGCTTACCGTGGCCGCGGTTTCGAATTGCGCACCGACGCCTGGGCCGTCGTGCGGGGCGGGGAGGGCGTCCTGCTATCCACGAGCGCCCGTGCACGCCAGGGCTGCGGCGTGAGCTCGACACAGATGGACGCGCTCGAGGCGGTCTCCTTGCTGAAAGGCGCAGAGGCGCTCGGCAAGACGC
The DNA here is from genome assembly GCF_015101885.1 of Massilia litorea. Lineage (NCBI taxonomy): Bacteria > Pseudomonadati > Pseudomonadota > Betaproteobacteria > Burkholderiales > Oxalobacteraceae > Massilia > Massilia litorea. Next base: position 5,100,924 of record NZ_CP062941.1, on the reverse strand, counting down.
TGGGCGACGCGGCGGCGCAGCAGCAGGCCTTGTTCAGCAAGGACGCCTCAAAGGCGCAGTCGGAATTCATTGAGCAGGTCGATCCCAAAGCGAAGGGGAAATATGCCGGGGCCGTCAACGGCCAGACGGCGCAGAAGGCAAAGAGCGGGGCGCGCGAGCTCGATCCGCAGCAGCCGGTCGAGAAATTCGCTTCCGCGGTTGTCCTGCTGGACTCGGCCGCAAGTATGAACTGGGCCACGCCGGCCTCGACCATCCTTTACGCCGGCAAGCAGTTGAATTGGACGACGCAATCGGACCTGCATATGACGGCGGCGCACACCGTGTCCTCGGTTGCCGCCAACACCGCGAGTCTGTTCACGCACGGCGGCGGTATCCAGGCGATAGCCGGCAATGGGCCGGTCTCGCTGCAGGCGCATACCGATCAGCTGGAGATTGTGGCAGACAAGGAGGTCACGGTGATCTCCGTGAACGACTGCATCGAGATCAAGGCCAAGGAAAAGATCGTGCTGCAGGCGGGGCAGTCGGCGATCACGCTCGAGGGCGGGAATATCACTTTTGCTTGTCCGGGGAAGTTTTCGGTGAAGGGCGGGAAGCATTTCTTTGATAGCGGAGCAAACAAAGCCGCCAATTCGTTGAATCTGCCAGGCGAGCTAAGTGAGGAGACAAAGCACTGGATCGCCTTGCACTATCTGGATCCCGAGTTAGCCGAAGGGATACCCGAGGTCGACTATCAAATCCACTTCGAAAAAGGGCCAATGCTCACCGGCACACTCGATAATGAAGGCAAAGCGCTGCATGAGAACGTGCTGAACAGACCTGTCAAAAAGGTCGTCTATTTGCCCCGCACGCCAAAAAAGGAGCAACCACATGACCCCTTAGAAAAGTTAACTGGCTGATACGCACTTTTTCCCAAATCATTACCTTATTTTGCGGGGAACTCCATGGCTGAGGTAAATGCGACCCAAATGCGGGATGCGTTGGCGTGGGCTACAGATGAAAAAGACCAAGTCGAACCGAGCAAAAACCCTTTTGTATGGTTTTGGGAAGCTATCGAAGGGGACTTTAACGAAAACAGAACGACGTCCCAAATTTTGGTAGATGCCGGAATTTCGATGATCCCGCTCGTCGATCAGGTGTGCGACTTACGCGACCTTATCGCCAATTGTCGTAAGCTTTCGCGGGATCATAACGACATATGGAATTGGGTAGCACTCGCCTTGACGCTTATTGGGTTATTCCCGGCGCTCGGTTCGTTGGTAAAGGGTATCCTGAAAATATTCTTCGGTTTCGTCCGACGCGCTGGTGCAGACAAAATTCCGGACGCGGTCGATGCTGCAATGAGTTGGATTATTTCGTTTTTGCGTCGGCGCAAGGTGCAGGAATACTTAAAGACACATAAAGTCGACGACGTATTGAAATGGCTGGCAACTGAAATCAAAGCAGTCCGTGCGAAGATCAGCGTAGACGAGCTGACCTCGGCGTTTGATAGAGCAGTCCAGGTCGTCGAAGTAATGGTTCGCAAGGTTGAGTTTGTGCCGTTAATTGGCGGACGAGCAAAGGATGCCTTAGTTGAGGTAAAAAAGATTCGGATATTAGCTAACAGGTATCTTGCTCAAGCATTAAAGCCTATACAGGATGTCGTCGACACAGCGATTCTCCGGCTGGAGCGAGAGGCGCTACAGAGGCAAAAGGGGATTGTCGACGTACGAAACATTCATTACAGAGGCGCGTTACCTGAAGCAACGGCCATTTCGTTGATGCGAAATCCGCGTACACGGCCGAGTTGGCTCAACGATGGCTCAGCATTACGCTGGACGCAGGCAGACGCCGATGCATGGGCACCAGTTGTTGCAGCAAAAGTAAAAGACGGCTGGCCTCCACTGCAACCACATAACATCGAGTCATTTCATTCTCTAACCCATGCTGAGATCAAAGGCCCGGCGCGTCTTATTCGGATTCTTTCACCAAACAGTAGGGCGATGAGCGATTGCTGGATTAGCGAAAAAGTTTTTAACGACATACAAAACTCCCCTGACCCCGGGCTGCATGGCGCAAATTCCTTGCCGTATGGCCCGATTGGAACGTTAATGGACAATTTGTACTCTATGATATAAAGCCGGGCGATTCTCTAAAGGTGTGGCGGGGGCCGGCTTCCGGGCAGACGAAGGCTGGTCTCCCGGATAGTCATTTGGAAGGCGGTTGGGAACAAATAGTTTTTAATGTTGCACGAACCGATGCAAGAAACGACGTAATGCGTTATTACAAACTAAAAGGTGGCCAAAAAAACAGATTGCAAGACTCACTAACCCAAGCCGAGTACGGTAAGCTTAGTGATGAGCAAAAAAAGGCTTACGTTGCCATAAGGGATTCGATAACCCATCCAAATATTAGCGGTCCTTTCGACACGGGGTGGGGTTACACAGACTTCGAGGGCGCAGGGTTTTCAGGAAGGGTCGGCTTGCCGTCTTTGCCAGGACAGACTACGGCACCGCAGAAATGAGGCTGCCTGTTCGTCCTATAACGCTTATCATATTCTCAAATCAAAAATCATGACGACCAATTTTAGTCTTACTGCTTGGCAGAAGAAACAAGCAGCCTTGCTTTACTACTTTTCGTCTTTAGAATATCTCGTAGGGTTGAGGGATCGCTTGCGCGCTTTACGATCTTTCGCTGATGGGATACTTGACGTCAGTCGGCACGAAGGCCGCGATAGCAAGCTGCGAAGCGGTCAATGGGGCAACCGTAATACAAGCGAAAACTGGGAAAATAATGCTTGGCCATTCCTCGCAGATTTTCAGAGATCTGTTGCTGAAAATATCTCGAATCGTGTATCAAATATCTTTGGAAAGACCGCAGCACATCAATGTGCACGAGGTATTGCAGAGTTTTCGATGCATTGGAGTACGCCGGGCGAACAACAACATTTCGATAAAATGTTTGCAGAGTTATATCAATATGCCCGCTACATTGATCAAACAATGGATCGTACGAGCAGCGCAACGCGATGGACGGATTTTGGACTGTCGCTAGCTTGGCAAAATCACGCCACTCGTCTTTCCACGATTCCAAAGTTCGTTGCCAGACCTGATCTAACAGCTCACAGCGGCCAATTACCTCCAAGAACTGGCGTTTATGTTTCAATAGACGACTCCGAGGCAACCCTTCAGTTCGCGTGGACTGGTTCTCCGGACGGTAAGTTATTAGACGGCACCACGTTCAACAGAACGGGAAGAGCAGCAGCTGCTACAGTCGGCAGGGCCAAACTGTGGACCGATGGGGAAGCCATGCTCCGCTTCGTTCTGGACGACTTGTCAAACCCCGACTTATCGAAAGATCCGTTTTTCGAGGACTCACGGACACCTGAACTCGCACCAAGCTTGGTTGCACGAAATGCTTTCACCTCATGTTCATCACGCTGGTGTTACGTTGAGATCGTAAAAGATGAGTTCGAGCCAGCATCACTTGACGTAGAAGAAATGTCGCAGCAAACGGGGCGTTTCGAGGTTGGTCAGCACTGTACAAGAGAAGGGTTTTATTTTTCTCCCGCAGATGCGCATTCGCGGCGTCACTTTCAGCACGGCGAACAATTTCCATTGCTGCGATCCGAATATGGAAAGACGATATGGCAGTGGGATCAGGATCAAAATAAGTAAGGCCTTCCATCGCTAACCGGCTGAGCAGGAGCAAACCAACGCACTACTGCGCTCATCTACATGATCCGCTCTCAAGGAAACAATGGACGTCAACGATCATTTCCTTGTCTTAGGCCGCCCCGTTCCGTTGCGTTGCCAAGTGCCAGCTATTTGCGGATGCTATGCGCTCGCAAATGGCTGGATGGGGAGATTCGGAAAATTAATAGTCTTGTCGGGGTGTCAGTCCAGCGTAAACAAGTCCGTTAAGGGAATCATTTATGCAACAGAATCTAAATCCGCAGGAAATCTACCTTCTCGAACGCTACACATCCGTCGAGTACTTTTGCGAGCTTCGCGATACTTGGGAAGAAATGGTTAAGCACTTGGAGTCATGCCTCGGACGGTTCATGCAGAGGCTCCCGAAAAATTACCGTGCCAAACCCTTGCCAGAGCAGCCAGATGCGGTTTGGGGTAATCGAGTATTGCCAAATTTTCGGAACACGCTACAGGGACTGTACACTGGCTATATCCTATTGACGCATGGGGACCTTCGGGGGCTCAGCTATGCATGGGGACCCAAATCTGATTTCAAGGGCCAAATGGATTTCTGGGCGGGATGGATGGAGCGTGCGGATGAGAACGTGTATGGGGAATTTCTGCATAAAGCGGTCACACTTGCCAGCAATATTTGTCGAACCGAACGGGCTGGTTGGGGGCCATTCGACCTTGTAACTTACGACGAGCAGTGGGGACCTTTGAATCCGCCGGCACAGTGGCCGAGTTATCGAATACAAAGGGGGATATTTGTTGCAACCGGACAAAAGCTTGAGCGCAACGGAATTTATGTGCCCGACGTAGTATCAAGCTGTGCGGAATTTCTGTACATCGGATATGAAACGGCCCCCGCCGCAAAGGTGCATGTTGGCATGCGACCGCTCCTGGACCCGACAACGCGTGAGCAATATGCCGAGGAACCGATATTCGAGAATCGAGACTGTACCTGGTACCTGGTTGAACGCGTTCCGGATGAGGAGGGGGGGGCGCGGGATAATCCTACGCCAGCTACGCAGCATGCTCAGGTCCCGGCCGGTGAGGCCTGTCCCGAGACCGGTTTTTACTTCACGCCTGCCAAAACGGAATCTCGACGCCTATTCCACAAGGGCGAGATAATGCCGAGCTTAGACACCGACTACGGCCGTACGATTTGGCAATGGGATAACAATCAGGTCTCGTAGCCGTGCGGCAGCTGCGACTTCGTCTATCTGCAAGCCAGCGTACACCGCGCGCACGCCTTTTTGATCCAGCGCTAAAATGATCTGCTCACTTTATGTTGAGGAGGTCATCATGCTGCAAGCCAACGAAATCCAGCAACGCTACAGCCACCTGCAGCAGACCATCGGCGAAGCCGAGCAGGCCTGCAAGTCGTCGCAGGATACGCCGCCTGAGATGCGCGCCTGTATCGAGCGCATTTCGAGGGAGGTGAAGCAGGCGCGCGATGTGATGCAGTCGAACGATGAGGCACGCATCGTGCAATGCGTCGATAGTCTGGAAGACATGGGCGACGAAGCCAAGCGCATCAGCCGGTCGTCACCGCAGATGCCGGCGCACCTGGAAGCGGTCGTCACCCGCGTGCACGCCGAGCTGTCGGACTTCAAGCACAAGCTGCACTAAGCACGAACACCCGCAAGGCCGGCCGAGGCACGCGGCCGGCGGCGCGGGAGCAATCCATCACGCGGCGCCAAGGCCGCGTACCAAGCGGCAGTACTGCTTACACCACTCCGCGCGCGCGCAGCGCCGCAATCTCGTCGCCGCTCCGTTTCAGCACATCGCGCAGCACTTCGTCGGTGTGCTGGCCCAGCAGCGGCGGCGCCTTGTCGCTCGTCGCCGGCGTCGAGGACATCTTCATCGGGCTGCGCACCAGCGTCACCTTGCCGGCGCTCGGGTGCGCCAGCTCGACCGCCATGCCGCGCGCCCGTACCTGCTCGTTGGCGAAGACCTCGCCCACATCGTTGATCGGCCCGCAGGGCACGCCGACCGCTTCGAGCATTGCAATCCACTCGTTGCGGCTGCGCGTGGCGACCATCTCCGCCAGCAGCGGCACCAGCACGTCGCGATTGGCCACCCGCTGCGGATTGGTCGCGAAGCGCGGGTCGGCCGCCAGCTCGGGACGGCCGCCGGCTTCCACGAACTTCTGGTATTGGCCGTCGTTCCCGGCCGCGACGATGATGTGCCCATCCGAACAGGCAAAGGTTTGATACGGCACGATATTGGCGTGCGCATTGCCCCAGCGCTTGGGCGCCTTGCCGCTGGTGAGGTAGTTGCTGCCGACATTGGCCAGCATCGCCACTTGCGTATCGAGCAGGGCCATGTCGATGTACTGTCCTTCTCCCGTGCGGTCGCGGTGGGTCAGCGCAGCCAGCACCGCGATCGTGGCGTACATCCCGGTCATCAGGTCGGTCAGCGCCACGCCGGCCTTTTGCGGACCGCCGCCCGGCAGTTCGTCGCGCTCTCCGGTCACCGACATCAGGCCGCCCATGCCCTGGATCAGGAAGTCGTAGCCGGCGCGGTGGGCGTAGGGTCCGTCCTGGCCGAAGCCGGTGATCGAGCAGTAGACGAGGTCCGGCTTGACGGCTTTCAGCGACGCGTAGTCCAGCCCATAGCGCTTCAGTTGCCCGACCTTGTAATTCTCGAGGACCACGTCGGCCTCACGGGCCAGTTCGCGGATCAGGGCCTGGCCTTCGCTGCTGGCGATATCGACCGTCACCGAGCGCTTGCCGCGGTTGGCCGACAGGTAATAGGCCGCCTCTCCCGTGTCCTTGCCGTCCGCATCCTTCGCGTAGGGCGGGCCCCAGGCGCGCGTGTCGTCGCCGCAGCCGGGGCGCTCGATCTTGATCACATCGGCGCCGAGGTCGGCCAGGTTTTGCGAACACCAGGGGCCGGCCAGCACGCGCGACAAATCGAGCACGCGGATATGGCCCAGCGCCCTGGGCGCGCCCTTGAGATTGCCGGAATCGATCATGATGGTCTGAACAAGTTTGTCGAGCCGCGATTATAGCTGCCCCGCTCGACAGCCCGCGGGTGGGATGGCGTCACCCGCGGTGCCCCGGCTCCCGTAAACCCGCATCGTTGAGCTGCTCGGCAAACAGGTCGCGCTCGCGGTCGACGATGTCGTCCACCGTACGCTCGTCCAGCCCCATCGCTTCGAGCACGAAGGCCGACAGCTGCAGGCTCGCTTCCAGCGTTTCCGGCACCACGACCGTCGCGCCTGCGCGCTTGAGCGAACGTGCATGCCGCTCGTCGCGCGAGCGCACGAACAGCGGCACCTCGGCGAATTCGCGGCGGATCCCGCGCACCGCCTGCAGGGCCGAAGACGGATTGTCCATCGTCAGCACGATCGCCGGCGCCTGGTCGGCCTTCACGAGGCGCAGCAGTTCCGGGCGCGCCGCGTTGCCGAAGAAGACCGGGACGCCCTGCGCATGCAGCTTCGAGACCATGGTGGCGTTGTTTTCGAAAGCGACATACGGGATGTGCTGGGCGTCGAGCAGCTTGGCCAGCTGCTGCCCGACCCGGCCGAAGCCGGCGATGACGATCTTGCCGCGCGCCTCGGCCAGCGCCGTTTCGTCGTGCTGGGCCGCGCTCTCGCGGGCGGCACGTTCGCCGCGCTCGCCGATCATCCGTCCCAGGCGCGCCAGCAGCGGCGTGATGAACATCGACAGGCCGACGGCCAGCATCACGCGCGCGCCGAGGCCGGGGTCGAGCAGTTTGGCCGCCACCGCGTCGCCCAGTACGATGAAGGCAAACTCGCCGCCCTGGGCCAGCAGCAGGCCGCCCTCGGCCGCGCGCGTCCACGAAAAGCGTCCGGCGCGCAGCAGCAGCGTGACCACGAAAGCCTTGATCAGCACCAGCCCGCAGACGGCGCCGGCCAGCCACAGCGGCGCGTCGACCAGCTGGCGCAGGTCCATGCCCATCCCGACCGTCATGAAGAACAGGCCCATGAGCAGGCCCTTGAAGGGCTCGACCATCAGCTCGACCTCGTGCCGGAACTCGGTCTCGGCCAGCAGCAGGCCGGCGATCAGGGCGCCGAGCGCCATCGACAGGCCGGCGGCGTTCGACAGGCCGGCGATGCCGAAGGTGCTCAGCAGGATCAGCGCCATGAACACGTCCGGCTGGCGGTGACGCGCAAAGGCTTTGAACAGGGGATGGATGACGCGCCCGCCGACGAGATAGATCAGGGCGATCGCGCCGGCCGCTTTCGCCATCGTCAGCATCGCCAGTGTCGCGGCGCCGTCGCCGCCGCCGCGTGCCAGCACGCCGATCAGGACCAGGATCGGCACCACGGCCAGGTCCTGCAGCATCAGCACCGAAAACGCGGCCTGGCCGAGGCGGCTACCGGTGCTGTCTTGTGCGCTCATCAGCTGCATCACGACGGCGGTCGAGGAAAGCGAGAGTACGAGACCGAGGATGGCGGCCGTGGCGAAGGGCTGGCCGAGGAAATGAAGCGCGCCGCCGATCAGCGCCGCGCTGGCCAGCACCTGCACCGTGCCGCCGCCGAAGACCCAGGCGCGCATCGCCCACAGGCGCGCGGCCGAGAGTTCGAGGCCGATCATGAACATCAGGAACAGCACGCCGATTTCGGCCAGCATCGAGATGCCCTGGCCGCTGGGGAAGGTCAGCCAGGCGAGCCAGGGGAATTCGGCCGCATGCAGGCCGAGCCCGAACGGACCGACCAGGGCGCCGACCGCCAGGAAGCCCAGCACCTGGTTGATGCGCAGGCGCTGCAGGGTGGGGATGAGGATGCCGGCGAGGATCAGGAAAAGGATGATTTCCCGGAAAAACGGGAAAGCGTGTTGCTCTTGCACGGGTAACTGCCTTTGCGGTTGTCGGGTGACCTTGCCATTTTATAACGCGGCGCGTATCAGCCCCGTTATACCCAGAGCCGGTACATCCAGAAGGATTCGTCCTCGGCGAAGCGCTGGGCGAATTCGGTCGGCGCAAAACCGGTGATGCGCTTCGCGCTGCGGATCATGTGCGCCTGGTCGGTGAAGCCCTGGTCCTGCGCCAGCCCTGCCCAGTCGAAAGGCAGGCCGGCCTCGTAGCGCTCGCGCGCCGCGAAGAACAGGCCTTCGGTGCGCACGATCGATTGCCATTCGCGCAGCGACCTGCCGCTGAAGGATTTCACCCGGCGCTCGACGTGGCGCGGGCTGTGCACGCGCGCCCACTGGCTCGCCTGCCAGCCCAGGCGTTCGACCCAGTGCCGTCCCAGCTGCCGCAGCGACGGACGTTCCGAATCGCGGCCTTGCACGGCCTGCCAGCGGCGTGCCAGGTGGCGCTCCAGTACCCCCGGAACTTCCGCGTCCTCACTCGCCAGCAGCGCGTCCCACAGCGCGGCGAATTCCGGGCCGATCACCTCGCCGACAGGCGCGAAACGGTCCTGGATCGCCGCCAGGTCGAGGCCGAACAGCGCTTGCGCGGCGTCGGCCGTGAAGCAGGCGACATGGCCGCGTCCCGTCGTCGGCGACCAGCTCACCGTCGGATGCGCCTGGGTGCCGGAGACGACGACCGATGCGCCGAAGGGCGCCCAGGCCGGACCGTGCGGACCGGGCGTCACCAGGCCCACCTCCGCATCCCGGAACCAGGAAATGGTGACGAAGGGCGAGGCCGGGAAATGGGTCAGGCGCTGGGCATCGTCCAGGAGCAGAGCGCTGGTGTCGCGCGCGACCAGTGCGAGCAGTGCGCCCTGCAGGGACGCGGGCGCCAGGCGCAGCGATTCGCAAGGGACGCCACCCGCGCGCGCGGCGCGGGGAGCGCGCTCGAGCGGGGAGGGGCAGATTGGTGAGGTGAGGGGGCGGGCAGCCATGGAAACCAAGTATAACAACAAAATGCTGTCAAATTGTCATGCTGCGGATGTCGCTTTCGTACAAGACCCGTGTCAAGGGAAGGCCGAGAATCGATGGCATGAAACCTTCCACACCCTTCGAGTGCCCCCATCACGCCGCCCTGCGCGCGGCGTCTTCCGAACCTGCGCCGCAGCCGGCGGGCAGCTGGCCGCCCGGTCCGGCGCCCGGCCTCACCGGCTGGGGCCTGCTGCGCGCGATGTCGCGCGACCTGCTCGGCACGCTCGAAGGGTGGCGGCGCGCCCACGGCGACGTCGTGCACCTGCGGATCCGGCCCGAGCACCAGGTCGTGCTCACCGATCCCGCCCTGGTGCGCGAACTGCTGGTCGCCCAGCACGAGGGGCTGGTGCGCTGGGAGCGCGGCGTCCAGGTCATGGCGCAGCTGCATGGGCACAGCGTGCTGACGGCCGAAGGCCAGCCCTGGCGCGCCAGGCGCCAGGCCCTGCAGCCCAGCTTCACGCCGAAGGCGGTGCAGTCCTTCGTGCCCGACATCGCGGCAGCAAGCGGCAAGGCGCTGGCAGGATGGCGCGCGGACGGCGCGGCCTGGCCGATCGAACAGGCCTTTACGTCGCTCGGCATGGACATCATCCTGCGCACGATGTTTTCCAGCGAAATCGATGCCGACGCGCGCCTGGCCGAGCGTGCCGTGCACGAAGTCTCGGTCGCGGGCAACGCCGAAATGTACTGGCCGGCGAGCTGGCCCGACTGGATGCCGTGGAAGGCGTCCAAACGGCGCGCCATGAAGATGCTGCGCGGCCTGATCGAACGCCATGTGACCACGCGGCTGGCGCTGGCGCGCGATCTGTGGCCCGGCGATTTGCTGACGCGGCTTCTAATCCTGCACCTGGACGATCCTGACGCCTGGTCCTTGCAGGCGGTGCGCGACGAATGCATGACGGCCTTCCTTGCGGGCCACGAGACCGCGGCCGCCACGCTGACCTGGTGGTCCTGGTGCATGGCCGCCAACCCGGCGGCGCAGGCGGCCGCGCGCGCCGAGGTCGACGCCGTCCTCCGAGGACGGGACCCGGCCGCCGAAGACCTGCCCGCACTCGCCTGCCTGAAGCGCACCTTGCAGGAAACCCTGCGCCTGTATCCGGCCGCGCCGGTGCTCCTCAGCCGCCGTTCGACGGGAGCGATCGCGCTCGGCGGCTGGCGCTTTCCGGCGCGGACCATGTTCACGGTGCCGGTCGGCCTGATGCAGCGCGACGCGCGCTGGTTTCCTGAGCCGGACGCGTTCCGGCCCGAGCGCTTCGCCGACGACGCCGGGAAACAAATCCGCGGCGCCTACCTGCCCTTTGGTGCGGGGCCGCGCGTGTGCATCGGCCAGCACCTGGCGCTGGCCGAGATGACGGTGGTCGCGGCGATGTTCCTGCAGCGCTTCGAAGTGGCGGCGCCGGAAGGGATGGCGCCGCCCGAACCCGAGTTCCACATCACGCTGCGCCCGCGCGAGTCGCTCAAGCTGCTGCTGGCGAGGCGGGCGCCATGAAGACCGAACGCAGATTGCACCGCTTCGGCGCCGTCCTCGTTTCGATCTTCGTGCTGGCGCACCTGGCCAACCACCTGGCGGCGCTGGGCGGTATCGCCGCGCACCTGCGCTTCATGGAAACGGCGCGGCTGGTCTATCGCCAGCCGGTCGTCGAAAGTTTGCTGTTGTCTGGTGTCGTGCTGCAGGCGAGCAGCGGCCTGCGCCTGTTGGTATCAGGCTGGAAGAGGCGGCAGGGATGGCTCGCCTGGTTGCAGGCCGGGTCCGGCGCTTATCTGGCGCTGTTCCTGCTGATTCACGTGTCGGCGGTGCTGGCCGGGCGCACGCTGCTCGGCCTGGACACGAATGTCCACTTTGCCGCGGCAGGACTGCAGGCCTGGCCCTACAGCCTGTTTTTCGTGCCCTATTATGTCCTGGCCGTGCTGGCGGTGTTCGTTCACCTCGGCTGTGCACTGGCGCGCCGCGCGGGTCCGGCGCCGCGCAAGCGCGCGGCCGCCGTCGGCGTGCCCCTGTGCGTGGGAGCGGTCGTGTCGGTCCTGGTGGTTGCGGCCTTGATGGGCCGGCTCATTCCCTACGCGGTCCCACAGGAATACCGGAACACCTTCGGGGCGCAGGCGGACCTGCGCCCGTGAGCGTTCACCTGAGGTTCAGAACCCGCCGCGCACCGCTTCGGCCGGCGTCTCTTCCTGCTGGCGATGGCCGCTGGCCACAGGCACCCGCGTTTCCGCGGTCTTGACCAGTTCCTCGTACTCCGGATCGTGGACATTGCGCAGCTCGAGATAGCGGTCGAGCGCATTCTCCAGCTTCGGCAGCAGGACGCCGCGCTCGCTGTGCATGACGCTGTAGTTCGGACGCGCCGCGGTCAGGCCCATCGTGCCTGAAGATTGCGCGACCAGCGTGCCGGCATCGATGCCGGCCTTTTCCGCCGCCAGTTTCGCCAGCTCGAACCAGGTGACCGAGCCGCCGTTGTTCAGGTGCCAGACGCCGGATTCGCGGTCGATGGCGAGATCGAGGCAGGTGTGGACGAGATCGGGCACATAGGTCGGCGAGACGGTCATGTCGTCGGCCGCAACAAAAGTCTCGCCGCGCTCCAGCGCGTTCAGCGCCAGCGTGACGAAATTGTGCTTGTCCCAGGGACCAAAGAAGGCGCTGGTACGCACCACCAGGGCGCCCGGGTGTTGATCGAGCACGGCGGTTTCCGATTCGGCCTTGCTGCGGCCATAGACGTTCAGCGGCGTAACCGGATCGCTCTCGACGTATGGGGCTTCCTTGCGGCCATCGAACACCAGGTCGCTCGAGAAGGTAGTCAGGTGCACGCCGTGGCGGGAGCAGGCCTCGGCCAGGATCGCGGCGCCGTGTGTGTTGTCGCGCATGCAGCGCTCGACATCGCTCTCGGCATCGTCGACGCGCACATAGCCGCTGGTATTGATCAGGGCCCAGGGCTTGTGGTGGGCCAGCGCGCGTTCGACCGAGGCCGGGTCGGCGATGTCCATGTCGTGGCGCGACAGCAGTTTGTAGGCGAGGTTGCGCTTCTGGCAGATGCGGGCGAAGGCACGGCCCAGGGTGCCGGTAGCGCCCGTGATCAGGATCGGCGCGGCGCGGATGCCGGCCAGGCGCTGGGCGGGGGCCGGGATCGAGGTCAGGGCCGCCGGGGTAGCGACCGGGGTGCACAGGAAGCGGTCCGGACGGCGCCACCAGCCCTGGCCGCGCAGGACCGGGTTCGACAGCGGCTGGCCATTCGCCAGTTCGCGCATCATGGCAGCCAGCGCGGTCGGGCGCGGCATCGGCGAACGGACGTCGAACGGCCCCGGCTCGTAATAGCCGCGGTTCTGCGTGACCAGGCTGTTCCAGTCGAAGGAGCCGAGCAGCGACCAGACGGTGACGGCGCGCAGGTCTACACCGTTGGTGCGCGCCGTTTGCGCCGCCTGCCAGATCTCCAGCAGCCAGCGCAGCTGATCCTCGCGGTTGGCGTCGATATGGGCTTCGGTGATCGCCAGCGGCAGGCGGTAGCGCTCCCAGATTTCGGTGAGCAGCGGGCCGATGCCGGCCGTCGGCGTGGCCAGCGCGCGCGAAGCTTCAATGTCGGCGCAGGGGATGCCGTCGGCCATGCCGCGGTGGTGCTGCGGATAGCGCTCCGGACGGTGGTCGAGCCAGCGCTCGCTGGTCACGTAATAGTTCACGCCGATGATATCCGGCGGGCAGGTGTTGTCGCGGAACCAGAGCAGGTCGGCGACATCGACGCCGGTGCCCGTCAGGTATTTCCATAGTGGGTGTTCCGGGCCGACGGTGCCGCACAGCAGGTCCCAGGCCAGCCAGCGGCGCTCATTGTAGAACTCGGCGACATGGCTCAGCTCGGGCGTGCTGTAGGTCTTGCCGAGGTCGTCGGTCTGGACCAGCCTGGCGTTCGGATTTACCTTGCGGATGGCGCGCATGCAGAGCACGACGGCGCGGCACTGGATCAGCAGGGCCTGGATGAAACTTTTGTCGTCGCGCGCATGCGGGTACCAGACGCCGTACAGGCCGGCGAAGCGCGCGGTGGTGCAGGGTTCGTTGACGGGTGTGTAGTACTCGAGCCAGGGATAACGGGCGGCCACCGCGCCGGCGTACTCGGCCAGGCGTTCCGGGAAGGCGGGGTCGAGCAGGCTGGTATCGCGCGGGCCGCTGCCGTGGTGGATCAGGCCTGCGATCGGGGTGACGCCGGCTTCGCGCAGGAGCGGGAGGCGCTCGTCGGGCCAGCTCCAGTCGGCCTTGTCGATGCCGTCCGGGGCAGTGCGTTCCCACAGGATTGGATAGCGGATGGCGCGGATGCCGGTCGATGCGAAGCGCCCGATGTCACAGTTGCGCAGGGCGTGGCCGTTACGGTCCAATTGGCTGAAGTACTCGTCTTGCACGCGATTCACCGTGCATTCAAGGCCGCCCCAGAGTTCGAGCGCGTGAAAAAATTCTCCATGGCTGCGTTGCATCGTCTCGCCGTACGACTGTACTGTCTTCGACGATGCGCCTTGCCCTGGAGTTTTTTTCACACGCTCTTCGAGTGGGCGGGATTGGCTGTTCGGGCTCGTGTTATTCATGATTTCACCACTTATTAGAATTTTAACAACAAAAAACTTTTAGACGGTCGCCGAAAAGATAAAGTTCGGAATAATCGACTGTCTGATTTCGCCGCCGCTCGTGAAAAAAGATAAGCGCGTCCGGCACCTTCATGGTTGGCCGATGACGCTTCCCCCTCGTCGCGTCCGGCTCGACTTCCGGTTGACATTGCGCCGTCAACCTGCAAACATGCCATCCATGAAATTTCTCAACCCACATTCCTCGTTTGTCACCTGGTGGCGCCGCTGACGACGCGCGGCCCAGACGAGAAGATGTGACTCAAATGAACGCCGCCTCGATTCAGGTGGCGTTTTTTTTGGCGCGGCGGGATCGGGGCACACACAAGGAAAACCGATGAATTCCCCAGAGACCAAGACCCCCGCACCTGTCATCCTGACCGGCGACCGTCCGACCGGCCCGCTGCACCTCGGCCACTTCGTGGGCAGCCTGCGCAACCGTGTTGCCTACCAGAACGAGTACCGCCAGTTCATCATGCTGGCCGACGCCCAGGCGCTCACCGACAACATGGATGACACCGGCAAGGTACACCGGAATGTAGTCGAAGTGGCGCTCGATTACCTCGCCGTCGGGATCGACCCGAGCCAGTCGACGATCTTCATCCAGTCCCAGGTTCCGGAACTGGCCGAGTTGACATTCTATTATCTTAATCTCGTCACTGTCGCCCGTTTGGAGCGCAACCCGACTGTCAAGACGGAAATCGCGCTGCGTAATTTCGAGCGCGATATCCCAGCCGGCTTCCTGACTTACCCGGTCAGCCAGGCCTCCGACATCAGCGCCTTCAAGGCGACCCTGGTGCCGGTGGGCGAGGACCAGATCCCGATGATCGAGCAGTGCAACGAGATCGTGCGCCGCTTCAACCGCCTGGTCAATAAAGACATCCTGGTCGAGTGCAAGGCCCTGGTGCCGGAAATCGGCCGCCTGCCTGGCATCGACGGCAAGGCCAAGATGAGCAAGTCGCTGGGCAATACCATCAACCTGGGCGACAGCGAAGACCAGATCCGCGCCGCGGTGAAACAGGTCTACACGGATCCGCTGCACCTGAAGGTTTCGGACCCGGGCCACGTCGAAGGCAACGTCGCCTTCCTCTACCTGGACGCTTTCGATACCGACAAGGCGGCGCTGGAAGAGATGAAGGCGCATTACACGCGCGGCGGCCTGGGCGACAGCATCGTCAAGAAACGCCTGGACCTGGTGTTGCAGGAGATGCTGGCCCCGATCCGCGCCCGCCGCGAAGAGTTCGCGCAGGACAAGGGGCAGGTGCTGCAGATGCTCAAGGAAGGCACGATGAAGGCGCGTGAAGTGGCGGCCGGTACGGTCGACGAAGTACGCCGCGCGCTGGGACTGTCCTACTTCTGATTGTTTTGACACTGCGCGTCCTTGCGGTAACGGACGCGCAGGACTTCGGGGCGTGCCGTTCAACGCCCCCTCCGGTATCGCCCCACGCTCCCTCCACGTTTCGCGCTGGCTTCCTGTTTTGAGCCATGACAAGCTGCGTCCCGCGGCTTTGCCTGAGATCGCCGCTCATCGCGCGTTGATCGTAACGGGAGGAAAATATGAGCAAAGGATTGCGGCTGACCGAGAAATGGCTGCAGCGCGCGCTGTGGCTGGTGGCGTTTGCGTTCGCCAGCTTTCTCATCGGCCTGGGCGGCAAAATCGTCGACAACCTGGCCGACGTGGAACGGTCGCCCACCCTGGAACAGTTCATGGAACCGGCCCAGCTTGCCGCCGTGCGCCGGGACGAGGAAGACGCGGACCGGCGCCAGACACGCGCCAGCGAACGTTATGCGCAAGCCGTCGAAAAACACGGCGTGGCGCAGGCGAACACGAAGTCGGCCCGTGCCGGCTTCGACAACTGGGTCGCCACGCGCAGCGTGACCGCGCGACCCGACCAGGATGCCGAACTGATTGCCCGGACCAAGGCGCTCGAAACGCTGGAAGCCGACGAGCGGCGCGCCCTGGCTGCGGTGGAAGCGCAGCGCCAGGCCCTGCTCGACGCGACCCAGCAAGGCGAGCGCGCCACAAGGCGCCGGCACGAGCTCGAGCTGCCGGCCGAGTTCAGGCGCGACAAGGCGCTGCAGTCGCTGACCCTGCGCATCTTCGGCTACCGCCTGGCGCTGACCCTGCCGCTGCTGGTTGCCGCCGGCTGGCTGTTCAAGCACAAGAGAAAGAGTCCTTCCTGGCCTTTCGCCTGGGGTTTTATTTTTTTCGCCCTGTTTGCCTTCTTCTTCGAGCTGGTGCCCTACCTGCCGAGTTACGGCGGCTATGTGCGCTATATCGTGGGAATCATCGTCACTGTGGTGGCGGGGCGCTATGCGATCGCCGCCCTGCAGCGCTACCTGGCGCGCCAGAAGGAAAGCGAAGCCTTGCCGGATGTGCAGCGGCGCCGGACGCTGCGCTACGACACGGCGCTGGCCAGGCTCGGGAAGAGCGTGTGCCCGGGCTGCGAGCGGCCGGTCGACCTGAAAGACGGGAAAACGGATTACTGCCCGCACTGCGGCATCGGCCTGTTCGACCGGTGCGGCCGCTGCGCGGCGCGCAAGAATGCCTTCGGACGGTTCTGCTTTGCGTGCGGAACCGCCGCGAACACGTCCCTGGCTGACTGATTGCCGGCCCGTCGGGCCGGCGCGTCATCGATCAGTCTTTCAGGTCGGCCGGCACCTTGCCGCCGTTGGCGGCCAGCTTGTTCATCACCTGCTTGTGCAGCCAGATATTCATCGAGGCCGAATCGGAAGTGTCGCCGGTGTAGTGCAGTTCGGCGGCGAGTTCCTTGCGCGATTGTAGGCTGCTGTCGAGGTCGAGCAATTTGAGCAGGTCGACGATCGAGGTGCGCCAGTTCAGCTGCTGGCCCGACGCCTGCTGCTTCTGGGTCAGGATGGCTTCGACGTCGACCTGGTCCATTGCCGCGGGGGCGGGCGCTGCCTGCGGTGCAGCTTGAGGCTGGGCCTGCGGGGCCTGTGCCTGGGGCTGGGCTTGCGGTTGCGCCTGTGGCTGCGCCTGCGGCTGCTTGTTGGCCGCGTGCGAGGACGGGAAGATCTTGCTGAAGATATTGCTCAGAATGCCCATGTGATGCTCCTTTTGTTGTTGAGGGTGGTGTTGGAACCGTAATTAGCGACGCTGGATGCCTTGCGCCATGTGGCCGAGCGCGATGGCGAGCGCGGCCGCACCGAGGCCTTTGACGACGTTCGGATGCTGGGCGTAGAAATCGCCCATGCGCTCGACCACGCCAGGGTTCTCCTGTTCCGCCTTTTGGGCGATCTCTTGCACCTGTTCCGGCGAGAGCTGCGAAGCCTGTTCCGGCGTGATCTGCGGCTGGCCGCCAGTGGCGCCGCCGAGCAGGTTGCCCAGCATGCCGCCGATGCCGCCGAGGCCGCCGCCCATGCCGCCGCCCGCACCGCCGCGCCCGGCAAGCATGCCGAGGAGGGAAGGGCCGGCGGCCGCGATCAGCTGGTTCAGCATGCCGGCCTGCTGGTTCGGATTACTCTGGCCGAACATCTGGCCGACCATCTGCGGGAAGGGCGGGGTCTGGTCCGAGCGCAGCGCCTGGGTCACCCCCTGGGCCACCGTTTCGCGCGGAGCGGCCTGGGCAACACGGTCGAAGTCCTCTTCGGTACGGGCGCTGTCGGCACCGGCGGCGCCGCCCATGTATTGGTTCAACAGGTTTCCTAAATCAAAAGCCATGACAACCTCCTGCTTGGTTTTAACTACTGAGAGACAAGATGAAGGTCGAGGGTAGGGCGCATGCTTGCGCGATTCGGTACGGTATCGAACCGAGTGGCCATAAAACAGCCACATCGGTGCCGACTAGCAATTGCACGAGCGCCGCGCCAAGGCTAAGCTGACGAGATGCCTTATTTGCCCCTCTTTTTTGTTGCCCTGACGTATGCAGCGGCCCTGCTGTCCCGGCAGCTGTCCGCCGTGCCCGGGTATGGCCCGACATGACGACGCTGCCCGGCTCCTGGCGCTACCCGCGCGTGCTGGCCCACCGCGGCGGCGGCGTGCTGGCGCCGGAAAACACGCTGGCTGGACTGCGCGAGGGCATGCGCCGCGGCTACCGCGCCATCGAATACGACATCATGCTCGCGCGCGACGGCGTGCCGGTGGTGATGCACGACCCTTATCTTGGACGCACCGTGCTGGGCACCGGGAATGTCTTCGACTACGACGCGATTGAACTGGCGGCGATGGATGCCGGCAGCTGGTTCGCCCGTGAACACGAAGGCGAGCCGGTGCCGCTGTTCGTCGAGTTCGCGCAGTTCTGCAAGGCGCATGGGATCTGGATGAACATGGAGATCAAGCCGGCACCCGGGTACGACATCGAGACCGGCGGCACGGTGGCGCGCATCGCCGCTGCCCTGTTCGCCGACGAGATCGCGGCCGGCGACATGGCGGCGGTGCCGCTGCTGTCTTCCTTCAGCCACCTGGCTTTGGCGTCAGCGCGCGAGGTGGCGCCCGAGGTGCCGCGCGCCTGCCTGATGAGCGAATTGGCGCCGGATTGGGAGCGCCGCGCGCAATCGGTGGAGGCGATCGCCATCCACACCAACCACAAACACCTGACGCCGGCGCTGGCGCGCGAGGTGAGGGCGGCAGGCTACGGGCTGTTTTGCTATACGGTCAACGATCCTGTGCGCGCGCGCGAATTGCTGTCCTGGGGAGTCGAGGCGTTTTGCACCGACCGCATCGACCTGATCAAGCCGGATTTCGCCTGAAATCCCCCTCGGTGGGACGTTCCGCGAGCGTGTAAATAAAGTCAGCGCTGACTGATATAATCGTTGCTTTATCTACCGTACTGCGCTCTTTCCGCACCCACCAACATGAAATCTTCCGAAATTCGCGAAAAGTTCCTCAAGTTTTTTGAGTCCAAGGGCCATACGATCGTACGGTCCAGCCCCCTCGTGCCGGGCAACGATCCGACCATGTTGTTGACCAACAGCGGAATGGTGCAGTTCAAGGACGTCTTCCTCGGTCTCGATTCGCGCCCGTACTCGCGCGCGACCAGCGTGCAGCGCTGCGTTCGCGCCGGCGGCAAGCACAATGACCTGGAAAACGTCGGCTACACCGCGCGCCACCACACTTTCTTCGAGATGCTGGGTAACTTCAGCTTCGGCGATTACTTCAAGCGCGACGCCATCAACTACTGCTGGGAGCTGCTGACCAAGGTCTACATGCTGCCGGCCGAGAAGCTGACTGTCACCGTCTATTTCGAAGACGACGAAGCCTACGACATCTGGGCCAACGAAATCGGCGTGCCGAAAGAGCGCATCATCCGCATCGGCGACAACAAGGGCGCGCGCTACGCGTCGGACAACTTCTGGCAGATGGCCGACACCGGCCCTTGCGGTCCGTGCACCGAAGTGTTTTACGACCACGGCGCCGACATCTGGGGCGGTCCTCCGGGCTCGCCCGAGGAAGACGGCGACCGCTTCATCGAGATCTGGAACCTGGTGTTCATGCAGTTCAACCGCGACGAAGCGGGCGTGCTGACCCCGCTGCCGAAGCCGTCGATCGACACCGGCATGGGCCTGGAGCGCCTGGCCGCCGTGCTGCAGCACGTGCATAGCAACTACGAGATCGACCTGTTCCAGGCGCTGATCAAGGCAGCGGCGCGCGAAACCGGCGCGACCGACCTGGAAAACAATTCGCTGAAGGTGATCGCGGACCACATCCGCGCGGCCTCCTTCATGATCGTCGACGGCATCATCCCGAGCAGCGAAGGCCATGGCTATGTCCTGCGCCGCATCATCCGCCGCGCCCTGCGCCACGGCCACAAGCTGGGCCAGACCCGTCCGTTCTTCCACAAGCTGGTCGCCGACCTCGACGCCGAGATGGGCAGCGCCTATCCGGAACTGACGGAAGCCAAAGAGCGCGTCGCCCAGGTGCTGAAGGCCGAGGAAGAGCGCTTCGGCGAGACGCTGGAAAACGGCATGAAGATCCTCGAAGCGCAGCTGGCGAAAGATGCGAAGAACCTGGACGGCGCCACCGCCTTTACCCTGTACGACACCTACGGCTTCCCGCTCGACCTGACGGCCGACATCTGCCGCGAACGCGGCGTGACGCTCGACGAAGCCGGCTTCACCGCCGCCATGGAGCAGCAGAAGAAGACCGCGCGCGCCGCCGGCAAGTTCAAGATGGCCGCCAAGGTCGAATACGCAGGCGAGAAGACGAAGTTCGTCGGCTACGAATCGCTGGTGCACAACACCCACGTGCTGGCGCTGTATTCCGAAGGCGTCTCGGTGCAGGAACTGAAGGCCGGCCAGGAAGGCATCGTCGTGCTCGACACGACGCCGTTCTACGCCGAATCGGGCGGCCAGGTGGGCGACCACGGTTTGATCCGCGCAACTGGCGGTGAGTTCGAAGTCGAAGACACCCTGAAAATCCAGGCCGACGTCTTCGGCCACCACGGCGTGCTGCGCAGCGGTTCGCTGAAGATCGGCGACACCGTGGACGCCCAGGTCGACCAGGCCAAGCGTGCGCGCACCATCCGCAATCACTCCGCGACCCACCTGATGCACAAGGCGCTGCGCGAAGTCCTCGGTTCGCACGTCCAGCAAAAGGGTTCGCTGGTCGATCCGGATAAAACCCGTTTCGACTTCAGCCACAATGCACCGGTGACGCCCGAGCAGATCGCCCAGGTCGAGCAGATCGTGAACCGCGAGATCCTCGAAAACCATCCGACCCAGGCGCACCTGATGTCCTTCGACGACGCGGTGAAGCACGGCGCGATGGCGCTGTTCGGCGAGAAGTACGGCGACGAAGTGCGCGTGCTCGACATCGGCTCCTCGAAAGAGCTGTGCGGCGGCGTGCACGTGACCCGCACCGGCGACATCGGCCTGTTCAAGATCGTCTCCGAGAGCGGCGTCGCCGCCGGCATCCGCCGTATCGAGGCGGTGACGGGCGAGGGCGCGCTGGCGTGGGTACAACAAACCAACGCCAGGCTGCTGGCCGCCGCCTCGGCCCTGAAGACCGGCCCGGACGAACTGCCGTCGCGTATCGCCCAGGTGCAGGATCAGGTCAAGCTGCTGGAGAAGGAAGTCGCAGCGCTGAAGTCGAAGCTGGCGTCGGGCCAGGGCGACGAGCTGGTGAACCAGGCGGTCGACGTCAACGGCATCAAGGTGCTGGCGGCGACGATGGACGGCGCCGACGTCACGGGCCTGCGCGAGACCATGGACAAGCTCAAGGACAAGCTGGGCACGGCCGCTATCGTGCTGGCCAGCGTGCTTGATGGCAAGGTCAGCCTGATCGCCGGCGTGACCAAGGATGCGACCGGCAAAGTCAAAGCCGGCGAGCTGGTCAACTTCGTCGCCCAGCAGGTGGGCGGCAAGGGTGGCGGGCGTCCGGACATGGCGCAGGCCGGTGGTACCGATCCGTCGGGGCTGCCAAACGCGCTGGCCGCAGTCGCGGGCTGGGTCGGCGAACGCGCTTAAGCAACGCCTGGGTGGACGGTTTTTCCGTCCACCCAGGTTTCATCGGCATCGTTCCGGTGCGTCACTGTGCTGGAACGGTGCAAAAACGATCGCTCGATCGCACCTGAATTAACATTCCAGAAGTGCCGGAAAACCTTGGCGCCGTTGCCACATTCCGCATCGCACCGTGTGTGTACCCGGGGCATCCATCCTGCAGAATCCCCTCCGCCTCGTCAATTATTCCTCAGTCAAGCTTTCCTCAGCACATCTATTACGGTTGTGGCAATGCAACAATTCGTGACTATTTTGGTGCGGCGCGTCATAATCCGGGAATTGGAGTAGACTCCGAACCTAGTATCACCACCTAAGCAGGCATGCGATGAGCGACACGATTCTCGACACCGATACGATTCAATTCCAGAAGGACCTGGACGCGCGCGGCCTGAACTGCCCGCTTCCTATCCTGAAAGCCAAGAAGGCGCTGGCCGAAATGGCCACCGGCGAGGTGCTGCGCATCACGGCCACCGACACCGGTTCCGTGCGTGACTTCCAGGCTTTTGCCAAGCAGACCGGCAACGCGCTGCTGTCCCACTCGCACAGCAATGGCGAGTTCGTCTTCCTGATGCGCCGCAAGTAAGCGCCGTCCCGGCGGGGTGCTTGCTGTGCCCCCCGCCAGCTTCCCCTTTTGTTATACGAACGCACGTTTTGGAAGCATCCCTCTAGCCAAAAATCGCACGATCGTGCTTTAATTCAGCCTTGATTCTGTTTATCTCTTATAATCTAGGCCACTTTAGCCCCGTCTACCTTTTCATTTTTTCAAAGGCACACCTATGAAAGTCCTGGTACCCGTCAAACGCGTGGTCGACTATAACGTCAAGGTCCGCGTCAAGTCCGACGGCAGCGGCGTGGATATCGCCAACGTCAAGATGTCGATGAACCCGTTCGACGAAATCGCGCTCGAAGAAGCGACCCGTTTGAAGGAAGCCGGCAAGGTCACCGAAGTCGTGGCCGTCTCCGTCGGTGTGCCGCAGTGCCAGGAAACCCTGCGCACCGGCATGGCGATCGGCGCCGACCGCGGCATCCTGGTCGAAACCAACGGCGAAACCGAGCCGCTGGCCGTGGCCAAGATCATGAAGGCGCTGGCAGATAAAGAGCAGCCGCAGCTGATCATCCTGGGCAAGCAGGCGATCGACGACGATTCGAACCAGACCGGCCAGATGCTGGCGGCCCTGCTGGGCTGGCCGCAAGCGACCTTCGCCTCCAAGGTCGTGCTGGAAGACGGCAAGGTCACCGTGACGCGCGAAGTCGACGGCGGCCTGGAAACCGTTTCCTTGACCCTGCCGGCCATCGTCACCACCGACCTGCGTCTGAACGAGCCGCGCTACGTCACGCTGCCGAACATCATGAAGGCCAAGAAAAAGCCGCTGGAAACGATCAAGCCGGAAGACCTGGGCGTCGACGTCGCGAACCGCCTGAAGACCCTGAAGGTCGTCGAGCCGGCCAAGCGCTCGGCGGGCATCAAGGTGCCGGACGTCGCCACGCTGGTGCAGAAGCTGCGCACCGAAGCCAAAGTCATCTAATAAGGAAACATCATGGTCGCACTCGTTATTGCTGAACACGACAATGGCTCCCTCAAGGGCAGCACCCACCACACCGTGACCGCGGCCGCCCAGTGCGGCGGCGACGTCCACGTGCTGGTCGCCGGTTCCAACTGCGGCGCCGCCGCCGAAGCCGCCGCGCAGATCGCCGGCGTCTCGAAAGTGCTGGTCGCCGACGCGCCGTATTTCGCCGACGGCCTGGCCGAAAACGTGGCCGAGCAGATCCTGGCCATCGCCGGTTCGTACTCGCACATCCTGGCGCCGGCCACCGCCTACGGCAAGAACATCCTGCCGCGCGTCGCCGCCAAGCTGGACGTGGCCCAGATCTCGGAAATTACCAAGGTCGACTCCCCTGACACCTTCGAGCGTCCGATCTACGCCGGCAACGCCATCGCCACCGTGCAGTCGAGCGACGCGGTAAAAGTCATCACCGTGCGCGGCACCGGCTTCGATGCTGCCGCCGCTACCGGTGGTTCGGCTGCCGTCGAATCGATCGCTGCAGCAGCCGATTTCGGCAAGTCGGCTTTCGTGGGCCGCGAGCTGGCCAAGTCGGACCGTCCGGAACTGACCGCCGCGAAGATCATCGTCTCCGGCGGGCGCGGCATGGGCTCGGGCGACAACTTCAAGCTGCTCGAACCCCTGGCCGACAAGCTGGGCGCGGCCATGGGCGCCTCGCGCGCGGCCGTCGACGCCGGCTACGTGCCGAACGACTGGCAGGTCGGCCAGACCGGCAAGATCGTCGCACCAATGCTGTACATCGCCGTCGGCATTTCGGGCGCGATCCAGCACCTGGCCGGCATGAAGGACTCGAAGACCATCGTTGCCATCAACAAGGATCCGGAAGCGCCGATCTTCTCGGTGGCAGACTATGGCCTGGTGGGCGACCTGTTCGAAGTCATCCCTGAGCTGGTCAAGGAATTGGGCTGAATTTGATTGTTGGCCGCTGCGTATCACCGCGTGGGCACAAGTGCCCACCCTACGGTGCGCATCGGTTATCAACGACGGTCGTGTAAGGAAGGGTGGGCTCTCGAGCCCACGCGTTTTACCGAATGCGATTCGATCCGTTTGGCCGGAGCCAATCAAGAAGAACACACAGGCCACGCTGGTCCGGCATCACGCCAGGCTGCCGTGGCCTGTTTTACATCCAAATCTGAGGAGATATCGTGAGCTACCAAGCCCCGATCAAAGACATGCTGTTCGTCCTGAACGAACTGGCGAACCTGCAGCAGGTGAGCCAGCTGCCAGGCTGCGAAGATGCGACCGTCGACACCGTCGAAGCGGTGCTGGAAGAGAATGCGAAGTTCTGCGGCGAAGTCGTCGCCCCGCTGAATCATCCGAGCGACAAGGAGCCGAGCTTCTGGCACGACGGCCAGGTCACGACCTCCGCCGGCTTCAAGGTCGCCTTCCAGGCCTTCGGCGAATCCGGCTGGCAGGGCGTGCAGCACCCGCAGGAATTCGGCGGCCAGGGCTTGCCGAAGCTCGTCGCCACCCCCTGCACCGAGATGCTGAACGCCGCCTCGATTTCGTTCGCACTGGTCGCGCTGCTCACCGACGGCGCCATCGAAGCGCTGCTGACGGCAGGCTCAGACGAACAGAAAGCGCTGTACCTCGAGCCGCTCATCACCGGCAAATGGACCGGCACCATGAACCTGACCGAGCCGCAAGCCGGTTCGGACCTGGCCGCCGTGCGCACGCGCGCCGTGCCGCAGGGCGACGGCACCTATAAAATCTTCGGCACCAAGATCTTCATCACCTATGGTGAGCACGACATGGCCGAGAACATCATCCACCTGGTGCTGGCGCGCACGCCGGACGCGCCGCCGGGCGTGAAGGGGATCTCGCTGTTCATCGTGCCGAAGTTCCTGATCAACGAAGACGGCACCCCGGGCGCGCGCAACGACGCGCACTGCGTTTCGATCGAACATAAACTCGGCATCAAGGCCAGCCCGACCGCCGTGCTGCAGTTCGGCGACAACGGCGGCGCCATCGGCACCCTGGTCGGCGAAGAAAACCGCGGCCTGGAATACATGTTCATCATGATGAACGCGGCCCGCTTCGGCGTCGGCATGCAGGGCATCGGCCTGGCCGAGCGCGCCTACCAGCAGGCCGTCGCCTTCGCCAAGGACCGCATCCAGTCGCGCGACCTGGCCGGGTCAAGCGGTCCCGTCGCCATCATCAACCACCCGGACGTGCGCCGCATGCTGATGTCGATGCGCGCCCAGACCGAGGCTGCACGTGCGCTGGCCTATGTCGGCGCCGGCATCTCGGACATCGCCCACTACCACGCCGATGAAGCGACCCGCAAAGCCAATCTCGCGGTGTACGAATACCTGGTCCCGGTCATCAAGGGCTGGTCGACCGAGATGAGCGAGAACGTCGCGCGCGACGGCGTGCAGGTGCATGGCGGCATGGGCTTCATCGAAGAGACCGGCGCGGCGCAGCACTACCGCGACGCCAAGATCCTGACCATCTACGAAGGCACGACCGCGATCCAGGCGAACGACCTGGTCGGCCGCAAGACCGTGCGCGACGGCGGCGCGGTGGCGAAATCGATCATCGCCCAGGTGCGCGCGACCGAGGCGGCGCTGGCGGAAGTGCAGGGCGCCGATTTTGCTGCCATACGCGCGCAGCTGGCGCTTGGCTCGGCGGCGCTGGAAGAAGTCGTCGACTTCGTCGTGGCGAACGTGAAGTCTGACATCAAGGGCGTGTTCGCGGGTTCCGTGCTGTACCTGAAGCTGGCCGGCATCGTTCTCGGCGGCTGGCAAATGGCGCGCGCGGCCCTGGTCGCGCAGCAGAAACTCGATGCAGGGCAGGGCGATGCATCCTTCCTGCGCGCAAAAATCGCCACCGCGCGCTTCTTCGCCGATCACATCCTGTCCGGTGCAGGCGGCCTGCGCTCGGCCATCGTCGACGGCAGCGCCGGCGTGCTGGCGCTGGACATCGAGCAGTTCTGAGCCTGACGGTTTCCGTTCGACGAAGCGGCCTGCGGGCCGCTTTTTTCATGGCGGCCCGTTCAGCCGTAGGCGCCGCCGGTGTACATCAGGTCGAACAGGCGCGAAATCGTGGCGATCAGCACCGTCACGCCGATGAACAGGGTGGCTACCAGCAGCACGGCGAGGATCCAGTTCGAGTTCGAACGGGTGTTTGCTGCGGCATTGAAGTGCGCGTCCCACTTCTCGTCGGGCGTGAGGCCGATGACGAGCGCTTCGATACAGGCGGCGATGGCGGAGATCAGGAGCGGCAGCAGCGCGTAGAAGGGATTGCTCCCGTTCGCCTGGCTGAAGATGAGCCCTGCAATCGGCAGGCTGCTGATGTGCAGCAGGCCGAGGCGATCGACGCCGCCATGCAGGTAGAAGCGATGCGCCCCCAGCGTGCCGAGGGAAAGCGCCAGCGCGGTGGCGAGCGTCTTGTTCTTGTGTGCCATGCGAAGCCGGTTGAATGAACGGATGTGTTACACGAATGGCAGAGTATCGTTGATAAACGTGACAAAAGCATCATAATTTATGTAAATGCCATGTATCAACTTGTTGCTGGCGTTGACCGAGCCGGGCAGGCAGGTGGCGGCCGGGCGAAAAATAGCGGATAATGCCCGATTCGGCCGGGATTGCGCGCTCGTTGTCCGCTCTTGCCATTATCGCTTGCTGCTCTTTGGCATTGCGCGCTATAATCGTCGGCTTTCTCCGTCCAGTACAACTTTTTGGAATTATTATGGTCGTTATCCGTTTGGCACGTGGCGGCGCAAAAAAGCGCCCGTTCTTCAACATCGTTGCAACCGATTCGCGTAACCGTCGCGATGGCCGTTTCATCGAGCGCATCGGTTTCTACAACCCGATGGCCTCGGGCGCCGAAGTGGGCCTGCGTATCACCGCTGACCGTCTGGCCTACTGGCAAGGCGTTGGCGCACAACTGTCGCCAACCGTCGCTCGCCTGGTCGCTCAGCAGACCCCAGTCGCAGCTGCCTAAAGCAAGGTTCCAGGTTTGACCGATTCAGCTGCAAGCGGGGTGCAAGCCCCTGACGACCTGACCCAGGTCGGGTATGTGGCCGGTGCCTATGGCATCGCCGGCGCCATCCGCGTCACGCCGTTCTCGACGGATGCCGATGCGCTGATGAATGTGAAAACCTGGTGGCTCGACAAACCGGGCCTGCGTTCCGTGACCGTGCGGACCGCGAAGATGCATGGCGGCGACGTCGTCGCCACCCTCGTCGGGATGGCGGGCCGCGATGCGGCGGAGGCGCTGAAGGGCGCCGCCGTGCAGGTATCGCGGGCTGAATTTCCCGCGCTTGAGGAAGACGAGTATTACTGGTCCGACCTGATCGGCATGGATGTCGTGAACCTGCAGGGCGAAGCCCTCGGCAAGGTCATCGACATGATGAGCAACGGTCCGCAGTCGATTCTGCGTATCGAGCCCGTGCCGGAGCAGGACAGCAAGGAAAAGGCGCCCGAGCGCCTCGTTCCGTTTGTGGACCAGTTCGTCAAGCATGTCGAACTCAAGGCAAACAAGATTACTTTGGACTGGGGTCTGGATTATTAACCCGGTCTTGTCGAGACGAGGTCCCGATGCAATTTGACGTCGTGAGCTTGTTTCCCGAGATGTTTACCGCGTTGACGCAGTCGGGCGTGACCCGCCGCGCCTTCGAGCAGGAACGCTGGGGCCTGACCTTGTGGAATCCACGCGATTTCACGACGGACCGCCACCGCACCGTGGATGACCGCCCGTATGGCGGCGGCCCCGGAATGGTGATGCTGGCCAGGCCGCTCGAGGCGACGATCAATGCGGCCAAGGCGCGCCAGGTCGAACAAGGCTTGCCGCCGCCGCGCGTGGTGTTCATGTCGCCGCAGGGCAAACCGCTGACGCACGAACGCGTCATGGCGCTGAAGGACGAGCCGGGCCTGGTCGTCCTCTGCGGCCGCTACGAAGCGGTCGACCAGCGCCTGCTGGACCGCATGGTCGACGAGGAAATTTCGCTCGGCGACTTCGTGCTCTCCGGCGGCGAATTGCCGGCGATGGCCCTGATGGATGCAGTGGTGCGGCTCTTGCCCGGTGTACTGGGCGATGATGCCTCGGCGGTCGAAGACAGTTTCGTCAACGGCCTGCTCGATTCGCCGCACTATACCCGCCCCGATGTCTATGAGGGCGTACCGGTACCGCCGGTCCTGATGGGCGGGAACCACGCAGAGATTACGAAATGGCGCCGCCAGCGCATGCTGGAAGCGACCATGAAGAAACGGCCGGAACTGTTGGACAAGGCGCGCGCAGCGGGCCAGCTGACAAATGCCGACGAAAAGTTTTTGACCTCGCTCCGTCCTGCGGAGTAAGGTCGGAAAATGCACCAGTTGGTGCGAGACATGCGGGCATGTTGCTCGTATGTTCAACCCCATCCTCTACTGGGCGAGACAAGCAGTCTCAATGCGCGCCAGCAAGATGGTTTATGGAGTCATAAGAAATGAATCTGATTCAGCAACTCGAGCAGGAAGAAATCGCGCGCCTCGGCCGCGCCATTCCTGATTTCGCACCTGGCGACACCGTGATCGTCAACGTCAACGTCGTCGAAGGCACCCGCAAGCGCGCCCAGGCATACGAAGGCGTCGTCATCTCGCGTCGTAACCGCGGCCTGAACTCGAACTTCATCGTTCGCAAGATCTCGTCGGGTGAAGGTGTCGAGCGTACGTTCCAGCTGTACTCGCCGCTGATCGCTTCGATCGAAGTGAAACGCCGCGGTGATGTCCGTCGCGCCAAGCTGTACTATCTGCGTGAGCGTTCGGGCAAGTCGGCACGTATCAAAGAAAAGCTGCCACAGCGCAAAGTCGCAACCGCCCCAGCCGCTCAGTAATCGCGTCTGTGGAATGGAAAAAGGCATCCCCCGGGATGCCTTTTTCTTTATCCGCTCATTGTAGTGACCAGGAGAAATGCTTTTGGCTAAGATTCATCTGGATCCAACCCAACTGCCGGTCGACGCCATTGCCGGCGAGCCCGCCATCGACCCCGCATTGCTGACGGTAGAAAACCTGCGCGCCCGCTTCGCCCGCTCGCGCCTGGCCTGGGAGCCGGAAACGCCGGACGAGTCCTGGATGTCGCCGGGCTTCAAGCTGCGCCGCGCCGCCGTGCTGGTGCCGCTGGTGATGCGTCCCGAGGGCCTGACGGTGCTGCTCACCCTGCGCACCGACCACCTGAGCAGCCATGCCGGCCAGATCGCCTTTCCCGGCGGCCGCGCCGAGGAACTCGATTCCTCGCCGATCGAAACCGCGCTGCGCGAGTCGGAAGAGGAAATCGGACTGCACCGCCGTCATATCTCCATCGTCGGCGTCCTGCCCGACTACGTCACCGGCAGCGCCTACCGCGTCGCGCCCGTGGTCGCCCTCGTGAAACCGCCGTTCGAGCTGAGGGCCGATCCGAACGAGGTGGCCGAAATCTTCGAGGTGCCGCTCGCCTTCCTGATGAACGGCATGCACCACCAGCGCCTCTCCTTCGAGCTGCCGGGCGGGGAGGGCAAGCGCCATTTCTATGCCATGCCGTATGAACGTTTCTTCATCTGGGGGGCAACGGCCGGCATGCTGCGCAATCTGTTCCATTACTTGCGAGCTTAATAATACTTACAAGTCCCGATTTGATTATGGCCGGCACCTGCGCTATCGTAGCGGGCAGCGTGGTATTGCCATAACAAAAGAAGGACTTGCATGACATTTTTTTCCATTCTGTGCGCACTGATCATCGAGCAACTGAAGCCGCTGCGCGCAGATAACCAGGTCTATGGCGGCATCAAGGGCCTGGCGATGCGTATCGAAGGCTGGTTCAATGCCGGCGAACCGAAGAACGGCCGCATGGGCTGGTTCCTGATGATGGCAGTGCTGGTCGTGCCGGTCGCGCTCGTCTACTGGGTGCTGCAATACTTCGGCCTTGTCTTCCTGGCCTTTGCCTGGAATGTCGCCATCGTCTACCTGACGCTCGGTTTCCGCCACTACAGCCATTATTTCACCTCGATCCAGCTGGCCCTGAACAGCGGCGACGAAACCACGGCGCGCGTGCTGCTGGCCGAATGGGCGCGCATCGACACGGTGGGCATGGACGCCACCGAGATCGCGCGCATCGCCGTCGAAAAATCGCTCATCACCACCCACCGCAGCGTGTTCGGGGTGTTCTTCTGGTTCCTCATGCCGGCCGGGCCCGCGTGCGCCGTGCTGTACCGTGTTTCCGAATACCTGGCGCGCGCCTGGAACGAACCCGAGCACATGCGCAACGAAGCCTTCGGCCAGTTCGCGGCACGCGCCTTTTACTGGATCGACTGGATTCCGGTGCGCCTGACGGCGATCGCCTTTGCCGTGGTCGGCAATTTCGAGGATGCGATCTACGCCTGGCGCAATTTCGCCAATCGCTGGGCCGACGAGTCGCGCGGCATCATCCTGGCCGCCGGCGGCGGCGCGATGGGCGTGCGCCTGGGTACCCCGAACGAGAACGCACCGCAACTGCTGCCGGTCGACGCCGCCCTGGTCGACCTGAGCGAGGCCGACACCGAAGTGCTGCCCGGCGAAGAACCGAGCCTGCGCGCACTGCAAAGCACGGTAGGACTTGTGTGGCGCGCCCTGATACTATGGATGATTCTCCTGCTCCTGCTCTCCAGTATGGTGTGGCTCGGCTGATGTGAGGGGGCCTCGATAAACCTACTGCGCGTCGGATTGTCGGTCTGCGGTGCTCGCTGTACGCTTGTACAGCTCCGCTCCTCGACCAACACTCCTTCCGCTCGCTACGGTTTCTCGAGGCCCCGTTGAGCAGCGTAAACGCAACTGAGAGCGCAAATCAAGGTGGTGGTTTTGGTGCTGCCCGAAAGTTGTCGAGACAAGCTTCGTCCTCAAGTCTTCTATAAGATATAATACTGGCTCTCCTCCACGCAGCATTCTTGTATCAGCAAGCAGCACTATGGCCGAGTTACCGCATACCGGGACCGAAGGCGCCGTCGGCGAATTCTTCATCCTGGGCCTCACAAGCAATGGCAAGCAGTTCCGCCCCAGCGACTGGGCGGAGCGCCTGTGCGGGGTCATGTCCTGTTTTCGTCCCGAAGGCAGCGGCGGGCGCCACGCCCACCTCCAGTTTTCGCCCTACGTCCATCCGACCGTGGTCAACGGCGTGAAGGCCGTGGTCGTCAACAACGCGCTCAAGAAAGCCGAACCACTGGCCTTCCACTTTGTTGTCAACTTTGCTAAAGACAACGACCTGCAAGTTGTGGATGCCTGCTTCGTCGAGCTGCCGGGCGACAAGAAGCTTTAAGTTCCCCAAAGCGTTTGAGCTAAATCAAGCGCCTTTCAAATTTCCGCATTAGTTTGAGGTTCGTAGGGGTCATTGAGGCCAATGGCCTCAATGACGGGTTCACTGGGCACTCCGTGCCCACGCGGAACGCTGCATCGTGCTGGCGCAAGCCTGAGGATCAGCAGGGAGAATTACCATGAACATCAGCGACATCTGCACCGTCCAGACCATCAGCTGCACGCGCGACGAAACCGTGCAGGGCGCCGCGCTCCTGATGCGCAAGCACCACGTGGGCGACCTGATCGTCGTCGACGGCGCCAACGGTGAAGCCATTCCCGCCGGCATCGTCACCGACCGCGACATCGTCGTCTCCATCGTCGCGCTCGGGCTCGATCCGGAAAGCCTGCTGGTCGGCGACATCATGAGCGACGACCTGCTGACCTGCCGCGAAGACGACGACGTCTACCAGACCATCGAGCACATGCGCGTACGGGGCATCCGCCGGGTGCCGGTGGTGAACCGCAAGGGCGGCCTCGCCGGCATCGTCAGCGCCGACGACCTGCTCGAATTCCTGGCAGAGGAAATGGGAGACCTGTCGCGCATCAGCGGCAGTCAGCAAGCCCATGAGAAACGCGCCCGGCATTAATAGCCCACGCTTTCCGTTGTAGACACCCGCGCACCGAACTAGTGCGCGGCGGCATCATCGAAACCGACCATCTGTTACCATCGCCGTTGGCGCGCCGCGGTAGCCGGCGCACGAACCTGACGGGATGACATGAATTCGACGCTGTACCGCCGCGGCTTGCCCGCGCACCTGATCGCGGGCGCCTTTGCCTTCCTCGCCGCCGGCTCGGCGCTCAGCGCGCCGAAAGCGCCACTTCCAAGCGGCGTCACGCTCGGCCCTTCCGTGGAGGGCATTACCGAATACCGCCTCCCCAACGGCCTGAAAGTGCTGCTGTTCCCGGACACCTCGCGTCCCACCGTCACCGTCAACGTCACCTATCTGGTCGGCTCGCGCCACGAGAATTACGGCGAGACCGGCATGGCCCACCTGCTCGAGCACCTGCTGTTCAAGGGCGCGAAGAAGAATCCCGACATCACGCGCCAGTTTGCCGATCGCGGCATGGACTTCAACGGCACCACCTCGCTCGACCGCACGAATTACTATGAGGTGTTCCAGGCCTCGCAGGCCAACCTCGACTGGGCGCTGCAGATGGAAGCGGACCGCATGACCGGTTCCTTCATCGCGCAGAAGGACCTCGATTCGGAGATGACGGTAGTGCGCAACGAGTTCGAGAGCGGCGAGAATTCGCCCTCCGGCGTCCTCATGAAGCGCATGCAGAGCATCGCCTACGACTGGCACAGCTACGGCCGCTCGACGATCGGCAACCGCAGCGATATCGAGAATGTCAGGATCGGCAACCTGCAGGCCTTCTATCGCATGTACTACCAGCCCGACAACGCCGTGCTGCTGGTGGCCGGCAAGTTCGACACGAATGCCACGCTGGCGAAGATCGCGCGCCTGTTCGGCACGATCCCGAAACCGAAGCGCACGCTCCCCGCGTTCTGGACGGTCGAGCCGACCCAGGACGGCGAGCGCAGTTTCGCCGTGCGGCGCCAGGGCGATGTCCAGATCGTCATGCTGGGCTACAAGGTGCCGTCCAGCCTGCATGACGACAGCGACGTGATGGCCTTCGCCTCGGCCATCCTGGGCGACGTGCCGACCGGACGGCTGCACAAACAGCTGGTCGAAACGGGTAAGGCGAGCCAGGTGTTCAGCTTCGGCGAGACGGGCTATGCGCCGGGCCTGCAGTATGTCGGCGCGGTCGTCAAGAAGGGCGAACCGGTCGAGCCCGTGCGCGCGGCCCTGACCGAGGCGGTGGAGAGCTTCGGCGACAAGCCGCCGACGAACGACGAGATGGCGCGTATCCGCCGCATGTACGAAAACGAGATGGAGCGCAGCCTGAACGATCCGCAGCGGGTCGGCGTGGCGCTGTCGGAGACCATCGCGCTCGGCGACTGGCGCCTGTTCTTCACCGGCCGCGAGCGCATCAAGACGATCACGGCGGCCGAGGTGGCGGCCGTGGCGAAGCGCTATTTCAAGCGCGACAACCGCGTGACCGGCACCTTCCTCCCCGAGGATGCGCCGCAGCGCGCCGTGATCCCGCCGGCGCCGAGCGTCGAGAGCATCCTGAAGGAGTTCAAGCCGCAGGCCTCGACGCGGGTGTCGGAAGACTTCGAGCCGACCCAGGACAACATCCTGAAACGCACCCAGTTGGTAACGAAAGGCGGCGTCAAGCTGGCGCTGCTGCCGAAGAAGAACCGCGGCGAGGCCGTCACGGTCGACCTGCGCCAGCACATCGGCGACGAGAAGAACCTGTTCGGCAAGGGCGCCGTGCCCGAGCTGACCGGCGCCATGCTGATGCGCGGCACCAGCCGCTACACGCGCGAGCAGCTGGCCGACGAATTCGACCGCCTCAGGATTGCCGGCAGCCCGACCCATTTCCAGACCACGCGCGAACACCTGGCCGACGCACTGCGCCTGGTCGCGCACGTGATGAAGGAACCGGCCTTCCCGCAGGCCGAATTCGAGCAGTTGCGGCGCCAGTCGCTGGTCGCCCTCGAGGGCAGCCGCGCCGAACCGCAAGCCGTGGCGGCGCGCGCGCTGTCGCACCATTTCGACCAGTATCCGAAGGGCGACGTGCGCCACGCGAACAGCTTCGACGAAGACCTGGCCGAACTGAACGGTGCGCGCCTGGAAGACCTGCGCGCCTTCCACCGCGAGTTCTACGGCACGGTGCCGGCCGAGATGGCGATCGTCGGCGACTTCGACGCCGCGGCCATCGCGCCGCTGGTGGACGAGCTGTTCGGCGCATGGAAGCCGCAAGCGAACGTGGCGCCGATCCTGCGCCGTCATGCCGACGTCGCGCCTTTGAAAACCACGCTCGACACCCCGGACAAGGAAAACGGGTTTTATACGGCGCGCCTGAACCTCGACCTGAACATCGACGACCCCGACTATCCGGCCCTCACGCTCGCCAATTACATCTTCGGCGAGGGCGGCCTGCGTTCGCGCCTGATGGACCGCATCCGCCAGAAGGACGGCCTGTCGTATGGCGGCGGCTCGCAGCTCGAGGCCGGTGACCTCGACCGGGCAGGCGCCTTCGGCATCAGCGCCATCGCCGCGCCGCAGAACCTGCAACGCCTGGACGCGGCGATCCGCGCCGAACTGGCGCGCGCGGTGAAGGACGGCTTCACCGCCGCCGAGCTGGCCGGCGCCAAATCCGGCCTGATGCAGCAGCGCCAGCAGACCCGCTCCGACGACGGCGCCCTGGCCGCCGGCTGGACCTCCTACCTGTACCGCGACCGCACCTACGAGTGGTCGCGCCAGTTCGAGGCGAAGCTGATGGCCGTCACGCTGCCCCAGCTGAACGCCGCCTTCCGCAAGGCGATCGACCCGTCGAAACTGTCGGTCGTGATGGCCGGCGACCAGGACAAAGCCAAGGCCGGCGCAAAGGCTAACCCCGCTCCCTGAGCCTGCGCCGCTGCACCCATTTGGTGAATCCGCGCCGGGAAGGTAGAATGTTGCCTTTCGGCATCATTTAGCGGTGGGAGTAGTGTCATGAAGGGCAAGAAAGAGCAGGGGCAAGTGCAGGCGGGGATCTCGTTTGCCGGCAAGGTCGTGCTGGTGACGGGCGCCGCCAGCGGCATCGGCCGGGCGGTGGCCCTGGCCTTCGGGCGTGCCGGCGCATCGGTGGTCGTGGCCGATATCGCCATTGACGGCGGCCATTCGACGGCGGCGATGATCGTCGAGAACGGCGGCAAGGCGCTGTTCGTTGCGGCCAACGTGACGCGCGCGCAGGAGGTCGCGGCCCTGGTCGAAAAGACCGTGCACCACTACGGGCGCCTCGACTGCGCGGTCAACAGCGCGGGCCTGTCCGAAGAAGGGACGATCCTGGCCGAGCTTGATGAAGAGGTCTACGACCGCATCATGGACGTCAACGTCAAGGGCGTCTGGCTGTCGATGAAATACCAGCTGCGCCAGATGACGAGCCAGGGCAGCGGCGCGATCGTCAACCTGTCCTCGGCTTTGGGACTGGTCGGGGCGCCGGCCCAGGGCGTCTACGCCGCCAGCAAGCACGCGCTGGCCGGACTCACCAAGAGCGCCGCGCTCGAGCACGCGAAAGAGGGCATCCGCATCAACGCGCTGTGCCCCGGCGCCGTGCGCACGCCGATGCTGGCGCGCGCCATCGGGCGCGAACCGGCCATGGAAAAGAAGCTGCGTGCCGCGCATCCGATGGGACGCTTTGCCGAGCCGGCGGAGATCGCGAACGCGGTGCTGTGGCTGTGTTCCGAGCAGGCCTCGTTCGTGACCGGGCACGAGTTGTCGGTGGATGGCGGGTTCACGGCAATCTGATGTGCAGGCGCCCGTCTTACTTGGGACGCGGTGCCTTCAGTTTCGCCGACTGCGGCACCACGCGTCCCGAACGTAAATCCTGCACCGTCAGCGCCACCGCGCGCGCCACGTTGCGCACTTCTTCCTGCACGTCCGTGTCGCGGTCGAGCACCTCATGGCTCTCGGCATACGATTCGTAATAGCCGATGAAGCGGTCGAGCGTGCCGAAGCTGCCCGCGTCGACCAAACCCATCCAGTTCAGCCAGTCCGTCAGCGAACGGCGCGTGCCTTCGATGCCGGCGACGTCGCCGTGCACGACGACGCCGAAGGCACGGCCGGCCAGGTGCTTCGGATAGTCCCAGCCCGCCAGCTCCATTTCCTTGGCTTTCATCGCATCCTTGCCGTGGGTGGAACTCGGGTCCGGGTTGCCGCCGTCGGCGCACACCAGGCGGTCGATCATGAGTTTCAGCGTGGACGGCGTCTGGTACCAGTAGACCGGCGTCAGGATGATGACGCCGTGGGCGGCGACCCAGCGTTCGTAGATCTCGTTCATCCAGTCGCCGGTCTGGCGCTCGGCGTGGTTCGGGTAGCAGCTGCAGGGCCAGTGGCAGAGCGGCATGGCGGTCGAGGCGCAGCCCTTGCAGGGATGGATGTGGCGGTCGTAGTCGGAGGTCAGGCGTGACAGGTCGAGCAGGTCGGCCTCCATCCCGCATGCGGCCAGCGCGTCGCGCGCGATTTTCGTGAGGCGCCAGGACTTCGACATCTCGCCGGGACAGCTGCCGTCGTTGCGCGCCGAGGCGTTGATCAGGAGGATGCGGCTCGGGGTGTCGGGCTTCTTCTGGTGGATCTCGGCGGCCAGCAGGCGGTCGCGCGCGGCCTTCCATTCGATCGACAGGTCGTAGTCCGGATCGGCGAAGCCGGCGCCGGCCTTGAGCGTACGCGGCGCCTTGCGCTTGTCCTGGTAGGCCTGCCAGGCCACTTCCTCGACCTTCGCCAGTTCGTGCGCGACCGTCTCATAGGCCGGATCGAAAAAGCCGTCGAAGAATTTGCGGCGGAATTCGTCGCGCTCGAGCCGAGCGGGCGCCTGTCCCTTGCGAACCGTCGTCATGGCACGCTCCGTGAAGAAAACCCGATTATGCGCAAAGGATGGGGGCGGCGATGTTCGCTGGCGAACTGTGGCGGCAATAAAAAAGCGGGCGGCGCCAGTGGCGTCCGCCCGCTTTTCAATGCAGCCTTGCTGCTTACTTGCCTGCGGCAGGTGCCGTCGACGCAGTCGCCGCGCCGGCCGGCTGCTTGAGCGTCATGACCCAGATGCGGGCCACGTCCGACAGGCCGCCGCCCGCCTTGACGCTTTCGAAGGTCTTGATGGCGTCGTCCTTGCGGCCGGCCTTGGCCTGCGCCGCACCCAGGCGCAGCTTGGCTTCGTCGGGCTGCTTCAGGCCACCCTTGGCGATACCTTGCTGGATGAAGCCGATGCCCTTGTCGTACTGGCCCATCGTCGCGTAGGCCCAGCCGAGGTTGACCAGGCCGGCGCCGGTCTTCGACTTCGTTGCCGAGGCTTCGCCGGCGGCGATGTTCTTCGCGTCGTCGGCGGCGCCCTTGTCGGCGCGCACGCGCAGCGCGTTGTGCGCCTTGGCGTTGGCACCCTTGCCCAGCACACCCGCGGCGTAGCCGGCGTCCAGCGCGTTCTTCGCTTCGGTCGGGAAGCCGTCGCGCAGGGCGGTTTCGGCCAGGTCGACATAGTCTTCCTCGCGCAGCGTCTTCATGGTGCCGAAGTACAGGCGCAGCACCGGCATGAAGTTGTTCTGGTCGAAGCCAGGCTTCTTGATCACGCCCACGCGGATGATTTCGCCCCACATTTCATCGCTCGGGTAGTAGGTCACCAGCTTCTGGACGGTGCTCTCGTAGACGGCGGTGTCCTTGGTCTCGTTCGCGGCGCTCAGCAGGAGCTTGAGGTCTTCCTGCGACGGCGCCTTGCCCGCCTTTTCGGCCTCGCTGATGATCTGCACCAGCTGCGGCTTGGCGCTGGCGTAGTCCTTGCTCAGGTACTGCGCACGCACCAGCAGCGGACGGGCCGTCGTCATGTCGCCGCCCATCGCTTCATAGCGCTTGAGCTGTTCGACGGTGGCAGGGTAGTTCTTGGCCTTGTACTGGATGTCGGCGATGGCCAGCACCAGCTTCGGCTGCGAATCCTTCGGCTCGAAGCCCGACTTCAGGACTTCCTCGGCCGCGGCCGCCACACCCGCATCGTTGCCGGCGAGGGAGGCCTGCACCATCTTGGCACGGTTCACAACATAGGCTTCGTACGGCGTCTTGTTCGGGATCGCTTCGGCCTGGGTGACGCGGTTCTGCAGTTCGGCAGCGTTCTTGGATGCGATCAGCGGTTGCAGTTGGGCCGGATCGAGCAGCTTGTACAGTTCCGGGCGCACGTTGTTGGACGGCGCGGCCGCAGGGGCGTCGCCCTTCTGGGCGTGGGCGCTCGTCATCAGGGCGGGCGCGGTGTTCAGGCCGACGGCAGCCAGCAGCAGGCAGAGGCGAGCGAGGCGGAAATGGGACATGAATGATCCTTCTAAAAAGATGAGCGGTGCAATCCCGCGGCAAGATGGCATTTTTGCCAAGCTTGAGCAAAACGCGCATTGTCCCATAAACAGGTCCGACAATGCGCCGCAATTGTGCCGCACGTGTAAAGGGGATGGGGATGTCGTTACATTGCGTTACCGTGTTTGGCGCACAGTAACGCTTACGGTCTCAGAAGCCCGGCACCGGGCACTGGCCCGTGGCCTCGATCTCGCCCGCCAGCCAGGCATTGACCGCCGCCAGTGCGGGCGCGGCAAAGCCGTAGGTCATCAGGGCCGGGGCCTCGACGTCGAGCGCCTGGTAGGGGTTCCAGAGCGCCAGGTGCAGGTCGGGACGCCAGGTCGCGCGCACATGCGGACCGTAGCGGCGGCGCGAGGTCGAGGCCAGGATCGTGAAGCGGCCGTCCTGGGGCAGGGCGCTCCAGTCGAAGGTATCGGCGTCCGCAAAGGTCACCAGCTCGACCTCGAACAGCTGCGCCAGCGAAGCGGCGATGGCGGCGGCCGGCACGCCCGCTTCCGAGACGCCGTCGCTGACCACGTCCTGGCGCGCGACCAGGCGCACGCGCGCGCCGGGAGAAGGACGGACCACGGCGCCACGGCTGCTCAGGCCGCGCTGCCAGGCGCGCGCCATCAGGGCGCGGTCCTCGATATCGGTCGTGTAGATCGGCGCTTCGTCGGCGCCCGGCGCTTCGCTGCCCATGACTTCGGGCGCGTTTGCTGCCGTGACGGCCGCCGCTGGACGCGCAATGCCGCCGGCCGGATGCGCGGCCGCCAGCTTCGCCAGGCGCGCCAGGCGGGCCTCGACTTCCGCCATCGGCAGCTCGCCCGAGGCGATGGCCGCGGCAATCGCTTCGATCGTCTCTTCCTGCGTCTCGCGCGAGCCGATCGCCATCACCATGTCGGCCCCGGCCACCAGCGCGCGCACGGCGGCCTGGCCGACACCGTAGCGGTGCGCGATCGCGTGCATGTCCATGCCGTCGGTGATGATCACGCCCCCGTAGTTCCAGCCTTCGCGCAGGATGCCGGTCAGGATGGGGCGCGACATCGTGGCCGGATAGTCCGGGTCGAGCGCGGGGTAGACGATGTGGGCCGTCATCATCGCGGGGGCGAACGGAGCCGCCATCCTGAACGGCGCGAACTCGAAGCGCTCCAGTTCCGCCAGCGGCTTGTCGACGGTCGGCAGCGCGCGGTGCGAGTCGACGTGGGTGTCGCCGTGGCCGGGGAAGTGCTTGACGCAGCAGGCCACGCCCTCCGCTTCGCTGCCTTCCATCCAGGCCAGGGCAATCCGGGTGGCGGTCTCGGGATCGGCGCCGAAGGAGCGTTCCGCGATCACCGGGTTGTGCGGATTGTTGTTCAGGTCGAGGACGGGCGCGAAGTTCCAGTTGAAGCCGAGCGAACGCACGGCGCGCGCCACGGCTGCACCGACCTCGCGCGCGAGAATCGGATCGTTGGCCGCACCGATGGCCATCGCCGAGGGCGGCGCCGGCACCCAGGTCGAACGCACCACGGCGCCGCCTTCCTGGTCGAGTGCGATCAGCGCTTCCGGCCCCATCACCGCGCGCAGGGCGCCGGTCAGGCGCGTCAGCTGCGCCGCGTCCGTCATGTTCTGGCGGAACAGGCAGGCGCCGCGCACGCGATTCGCCGCCAGGAAGCGGGCCGTGTCTTCATCCAGCTCGGTGCCGAACAGGCGCACCATGATCAGCTGGCCGGCGATTTTTTTCAGGTCGTCCATGGCTTGTGGCTCAGTTTGTTCTGGTGACTTTGCTCAGGTGGCGCGGCCGGTCCGGATCGAGCCCGCGCGCCTTCGAGAGCTGGGCGGCCATTACATAGAAGGCCTGGATCGCGACGATCGGGTCGAGGTCGGGCGTGGCCGCCACCGGCAGCGTCAGGTCGCGCTCGGCGATGTCTTCCGGCGCCGCCAGCAGCACGCGCGCGCCGCGCCCGCGCATCTCGGTCGCCAGCGCAACCAGGCCGGCCTGGGCCGGGCCGCGCGTGGCGAAGATCAGCAGCGGATAGCCGTCCTCGATCAGGGCCATCGGGCCGTGCTTGATCTCGGCGCCCGAGAAGGCCTCCGCCTGCAGGGCCGAGGTTTCCTTGAATTTCAGGGCCGCCTCCAGGGCG
The DNA here is from genome assembly GCF_015101885.1 of Massilia litorea. Lineage (NCBI taxonomy): Bacteria > Pseudomonadati > Pseudomonadota > Betaproteobacteria > Burkholderiales > Oxalobacteraceae > Massilia > Massilia litorea. The sequence goes on along the minus strand of NZ_CP062941.1, from coordinate 5,060,472 downwards.
ATCGGGAAGCTGATGCCGCGTCCGACCACCATGATGTTGCGGGCCGGCGCCAGCACCTCGATGGCGGCCGACCAGTCGACCCGGGACGCTGCGCGCAGGTCGTCCGGCAGTGCGGCGAGGCCCGCTTTCAGTTCGGCGTCGTCCTGCCATTCGGCGACCAGGCGCGCGCCCGCCACCAGGCTCGTAATAAAACTCTTGGTTGCGGCCACGCTCTGCTCCTTGCCGGCGTGCAGGGGCATGGTCCAGGCGGCGGCCTTTGCCAGCGGCGATTCGGCGTCATTCACGAGTGCCACGGTGGTGGCGCCGCCGTCGCGGAAGTACTGGATCGGCTCGACCACGTCCGGGCTCTGGCCCGATTGCGAGATCGAGATCGCCAGCGTGCCCTGCGTGACGAGCGGCGATTTATACAGCGTGACGAGCGACATCGGCAGCGAGGTGACGAGGCGCCCCATGCGCGACATGATCAGGTAGGCGACATAGCTCGACGCGTGGTCCGAGCTGCCGCGCGCCACGGTGACGGCGCTGTGGAAATTGGTCGACCTCAGCGTACGTCCGAGTTCGGCGTAGCGTTCGGTGTCCTGGGACAGTTGCAGGGCGACGCAGTCGCCGGCCGACATGGCCTCCTGCAGCATCAGCGAGGTTGCAGGGACGGTCATACGGCTTCTCCTTCGATATAGACAGCTTTGATGTTCAGGTCGCGGTCGAGCACGACGAAGTCGGCATGGCATCCGGGTTGGATGCGGCCGCGCTGGGTTTCGCCGAGATAGTCGGCGGCGTTGGTCGAGACGCGGCGCGAGGCTTCCGCCAGCGACAGTCCGATTTTCACCAGATTGCGCAGCGCACCAATCATCGTCAGCGTCGAGCCGGCGAGGGTGCCATCGGCCAGGCGCACGCCGCCCATGCATTTGTGGACCACCTGGCGGCCCAGCATGTATTCGCCGTCGGGCATGCCGGCGGCGGCGGTCGAATCGGTCACGCAGAACAGCTGCGGAATCGAACGCAATGCCACCTTGATCGCACCCGGATGCACGTGCAGCAGGTCGGGGATGATCTCGGCGTACTGCGCATGGGCCAGCGCTGCGCCGACCATGCCCGGCTCGCGGTGGTGCAGGCCCGGCATTGCATTGAACAGGTGGGTAAAACCGGCCGCGCCGTGCTCCAGTGCGGCGACGCCGTCTTCGTAGGAACCGCTGGTGTGGCCGATTTGGACACGCACGCCCTGGTCCGCCAGCAGCCGCACCAGTTCGAGGTGGCCGTGGATTTCGGGCGCCACCGTGATCACGCGCATCGGCGCCAGGGCTTCATAGGCTTCGATCTCGGCGAGCGTGGCTTCCTTGGCGAACGGCGGCTGGGCGCCCAGCCTGGCGGCATTGATGTAGGGGCCTTCCAGGTGCACGCCGAGGATGCGCGCCTCTTTGCTGCCGCGCTCCTTGCAGGCCGCGCCGATGGCCTTCAATGCGCGCTGGATGTCTTCCGGCGGGGCGGTCATTGTGGTGGCGAGCAGGCTGGTGGTGCCGTGCTTTGCGTGCAGGGCCGCGATCACGTGCGGCGCGTCGCCGCCTTCCATCATGTCGCGCCCGGCGCCGCCGTGCACGTGGACGTCGATGAAGCCGGGCAGGATGAGGTCGTCGCCATTGCTCTCGATGTCGACCGGATTGCCCTCGATGGCATCGATGCGGGCACCGAAGCGCAATTCGCCATGGACCCAGCCGTCGGGAGTGAGGATATTGCCTTTCATTGGCGTTCTTTCAGATAGCGTTCGATCATCAGCAGGGCGCCGCGTGCGGAGTCGCCCTGGGCCGGCAGGCAGCGGGCGCGCGTTTCCGGCGGCAGCCAGGCCAGCAGCACGTCGCCCAGGCCGCCGCACAAGGCCAGCGGCAGCGTGTGGGACGGGTCGAGGGCGTCGGCGATGCTCGCCACCTCGCGCCCCGCGTGTTCGAGGATGGCGCGCGCCACCGGATCGGTCTCGCCATGGATCACGACGAAGCGTGCCAGGCTGGCGTAGGCCGTCTGGTTGGCGCGCCCGAGCCAGATCTGCACCGCGTCGCGGTTGCCGCCGCAGGCTGCGATCACCTCGCGCGCAAAGTCGCCGCCGCGCACGCGGCCGTCGAGCACCTGTTCGATATGGTTCAGCGCGCGCAGGCCCATCCAGGCGCCGCTCGCTTCGTCGCCGGCCGGGAAGCCCCAGCCGCCGACTTCGACCTTGGTGCCGTCGACCAGCATCGCTTCGCCGACGCTGCCCGTGCCGATCGCCACGATCGCGCCCGGCGCGCCGCCGTGGGCGCCCATCAGGGTAGTGAAGCCGTCGGTGTCGAGCACGAGGGCGCCAAAGCCGGGATCGGCGGCCACGAATTGCGCCGCCCAGTCCTTGTTGTGCACGCCGGCGAGGCCGAGGCCGATCGCCATCGAGGACAGGGGAGGGGAGCCGATATCGGCCACCGCGCAGGCTTCGCCGATGGCGGCCAGGATGGTGATCCAGGCATTGTCGATGCCGTGGGACAGGCCGGAGGGGCCGGCGCTGGTTTGCGCCAGTTCTTCGCCGCTGGAGGCGGAGCTGGCCAGGCGCACGCGGGTGCCGGTGCCGCCGCCATCGACGCCGATGAGGTATTCGATCATGGGGAAATGAGTGCCGGGGAGGTCAGGGCACTATAGGGAGGCGGGTTGAGCTTGTCAACAGGTATTTAAGTGGTATTGAATGCCGGGCCGCCCGGCGTGCTCCGGAGGGGATGCTACCCTATGAAAAGCGGGAGCGGGTGCTGGTATGCAAACTGGTATGGTTGAGCGCCATATCCCGGGCGCCGCGCAGGAGGCGGAAGCCGGACAAACCGCAATGCCATTATTTCCAAAATGGAAAAAATGGGTGATACTCGGCGCCAGCCCATCCACATTATCATCTACACCATGACCCAGACGCACTTGATCATGTTCGCCGCCACGCCCCTCATCATGTGGCGCGTCTACAAGCGCGTGCAGCGCCTGACCGTCCGCCAGAAATCGCGCATGTGGCGCCACTGGTTCGGCGTGACCTTCCTGCCGACCTTTTTGCTGGCCATGATCGTCATGCTGTTCGCCAAGCCTGCCGTGCTTGGCGCGCTGCTCGGCGGCGCGGCAGTCGGCACTGCGCTCGGTTTCGCCGCCTGGCGCCGCATGGGTTTCGAGCGCGTCGGCAGCGATTATTTCTATATTCCCTACGCCCCGATCGGCATGGTCGTCGCCATGCTCTTCATTGCGCGCGTGCTGTATCGCATGTTCGAAATGTTTACGTTGGGGCCGCAGCAGGTGCCGGCGTTCGGCAGCAGTCCGCTGACGATGGGGATCATGGGCGTGGTTGCCGGTTATTACCTGGTGGGTACGTCGGGCTTGCTGCGCTGGCGCTTGGCGGACAGGAAGCGAATGGCTTAGGGGCGCTATCGGCTGCGCGTTCAACCGGTCAACGCATCATGGAGCAAACCTTATGCACATTGGGGGAAGTACGCGATGCTGATGAACTGCGAAGATGCGCCTTCAGAGCTGCAGCATCGTTGATTCGCCGCTTATCCCAACAGCACAGGTCCGCTATAAGGCCGAGTGCGGAGATGCGGAACCGCCAGCAAGCAGCCGAAAACTTACTCCACCTGACGCCTTCCACCCCGCTCGACCTGCACCAGCTGCTCGCGCCCGCCGCCCTCGACTACCTGGTTGACCGCGGCGCTGCCCGGCCCGCGCACGATTGCCGAACTCATTCAAAGAAGCGCATGCCTGAGTAAGGCTGGATGCGGCATTGGGCGAGCCGGCTGCGCACGTCGCCAACGTGCGCTTCAAACTTATGTCCGTCAGGGTCGAGAAAGTAAACGGAGTCCCCTTCGCTGCGGTTCTGTCGCCACTCGGTGACGCCGTGATCGCGCAGGTGCCGACGCAAGGTGTCGAGATTGTCCTGCGTGATGCTGAACGCGTAGTGCGTGTACTCGGGCGTGGGTCCTTCCGGCCTCAGGGGATCCAGCGACAGACACAGCCACAAATCCCCAAGCGATAAGTAAGCGCCTGCATCCCAGCTCGCGAGCAGGCGGAAGCCGAGCAGTTGTCGATAGAAATCCACGCTTCGTTCGATATTGCGCACCGCAAGGGTCAGGTGATTTAGTCCGGTTAACATGGTTTCGGGTCGATTCGTGGCTTGCTTCGGGCAGTGTGCATTCAGGCCCGTTTTTTCACGACGGCCACCTGTACTGCCGTTCGGTATGTGAATCCCAAGTGTTCGTACAGCGCGATTGCCGCAGTGTTGGACGCCCAAGCGTGAAGGAATGGCTGCTCGCCGCGTTGTTGGATGGCATGCGCGACGACGGAAGAAAGTCTTCTGCCCAGGCCACGCCCGCGAAAGTCAGGATGGGTACATACGCCGCTGACTTCCGTGAAACCCGGAAAACGCATGCGCTCCCCCGCCATGGCGACCAGACGCCCGTCGACGCGGATGCCGACGAAGCGGCCCATCGTATGTGTGTGTGACAAAAAGGGTCCCGGCTCGGTCAGTGTCGCCAAAGCGAGCATTTCCTCCGCATCCGCATCGCCAAGGACAAGGATCGGATCCTTGCCTGTCCCGGGCGCGATGGGCCGGGCCGCCAGCAACTGCACTCCCTGGGCCTCGCGCACCGCGACAAGGCCGTCGGGCAGGCGGATGGTCGGGACCTGGAGCAAAAAGATGGATTCGTCATCGCAGACGAGCCCGGCAAGTGCCGCAAGACTCGCGGGGCTATCGTCGGACGCGGCAGCGAAAACGTTGACGTCGCGCCGGAAACGCTTGGCAAGATCACCACCTTCCGCGAGCTGCGGTGCAGAGACAAGTGAGGCCCACACGGGCCGGTCGAGGCTAGTCATTTGGATTGTCCTTCGAATCGGGATGCCGGGAACCTGGCAAGGCTTCGGCGCGTCGCTTCAAGGACAAGCATAACGCTTGTTCGGCGCCTGATGTTACTTTTCAGGAATCATTCCGATAGTCGTCCAGACGCATGCCTGCCCTGGGCGAACCAGGCATCTCAAGCGCTACGCCCAGGTTCAGTCCACCTGACGCCGTCCACCGCGCTCGACCTGCACCAGCTGCTCGCGCCCGTCGCCTTCGCGCACCTGGTTCACCGAAGCGGTGCCCGGCCCACGCACGTTGATGTCCGTCTGGCGCACCGTCAGACGGCGCGCCTGCAGGCTGCCGGAGCCGCTCAGTTCGGCGGTGATGCGCTCGGCGTGGCCTTGCAGCTGGGCGTTGCCGGGGCCGCGCAGCTTCAGCATGACGCGCTTGCCTTCGATCGAGGCGCTCAGGTCGCCCGAGCCGTGCAGCGAAGCGTCGAGGGTATCGGTGACGCGCGCCAGTTTGATGTCGCCGGGGCCGCCGCTGTCGATCATCGCGCTGCGCACGGTGAGTTTTTCAGCGTCGAGTTCGCCCGAGCCGCTCAGGTCCGCGCGCAGTTCGTCGGCGCTGCCGGAGAGCCTTGCGCTGCCGGGGCCGGTCATGCGCAGGACCGCGCGTCCGGCCTGCAGGCCGCGCGCTTCGAGGTCGCCCGATCCGTTGACTTCGGCCTCGAACTGGCGGATGGTGCCGGCGACGCAGGCATTGCCCGGTCCGCGCTGGACGCTGTTGAGCTTTTCGACCTGCAGGCCGCAGGCATCGAGGTCGCCCGAGCCGTTGACTTCAACCCGCAACTCGCGCGCCGTGCCGCGTAACCTGGCGCCGCCCGGACCCGATACCAGCGCCACGGCGCGCGCCAGGCGCAGCTCGTCCGCATCAAGGTCGCCCGAGCCGCTGACGCGCGCCGTCAGTTCGTTGCCGACGCTGCCCAGCTGCACGTCGCCGGGACCGGACATCGACAGCGCGACGTTGCCCGCTTTCACCTGGCGCAGGTCGAGGTCGCCGCTGCCGCTGCTGCTTACTTCAAACGTACGCGCGGCGCCCCGTGCGCGGATGTCGCCCGGCCCGCTCGAGGACAAGGTGAAACGCTCGCCGCCGACCGTATCGAGCTCGACGTCGCCGCTGCCGCTGCTGGCGAGCGACTTCAGGCTTGATGCGCCGATGCGCACGACGACTTCCTCATGCTCGCGCTTGCCCCAGTGGAAGCCGAAGCTCGAGCGCGAGGAACGCTGGCGCACGATCAGGGTGCCATTGCGCACTTCCGTCTCGATCTCGGCCAGCTGCTTCGCTTCGCCCGATAATTCCAGGCGCGGCGCGCCCTCGGTCACGATGACGCGGAAGGGGCCGGCCAGTTCGATGGCGGTAAATGCGCCGACGGCGCGCTTGTCGACGATCACGGGCGCGCGCCTGTCGTCGGCGGAAACGCCCTGCATGCTGGCCAGGCCGCTGCAGAGGACGAGGGCGGCGAGGGCGGTGTGCTTGATGTTCATTCGGTGTCCTTGTTGTTTTTGTGGGGGCAGAGCATGCACGATAGGGCAAACGGCAGCGGTGCATGCAGCCGAACCGATGGACGTGCAAAATCACGGTATCAACGGTCGAAGTCGGGCGCCGAACTGCGTCCTGTTCACCATCGGCAGACGAAAGGAAACCCATGTCTACCCTGACAGTCCGGAAAATCGATGTCGACCTCGCGCAAGGTTTCGGGCGCCACTGGAATGGCGGCGACGCCTACCGCACCCAGCTGTTCAACGCGTTGTCGATGAGTTTTCCCCTCGGCGAGCAATTGTTCATCGATGCCGTGCGCGCCGTGCCGCCGGAATGCCTGACCGACCCGCAGCTGCGCGAAGAAGTCAGGGATTTCATCGGCCAGGAGGCGACCCACCGGCATGTCCACGTGCAGTACAACAAGGAGCTCGAGCGCCAGGGCCTGCCCTATACGCGCGAGGCCGCAACCCGTAAGCGGATCCGGCGCATCGACCGCATGAGTGTGCTGAGCCGGCTGGCGATCACCTGCGCGCTCGAGCATTACACGGCGATGCTGGCCGACGGCGTGCTGCGCCATCCCGACTGGCTGGAAGGCGCCGAGCCGCGGATGCAGACCGTCTGGTCCTGGCACGCGGTCGAGGAAACCGAGCACAAGGGCGTGGCCTTCGATGCCTACCGCGCCGCCGGAGGCGGATACTGGCGGCGCGTGCTCTGGTATGTGCACGTCAGTTTCATGTTTGCCTTCGAGACTTTTCTCCAGACTTGTTTCAACCTGCGCCGCGACGGCGAGCTGTTCAAGCCGCGCACCTGGGGCAGTGCGATCAAGATCTGGTTCGGGCGCAATGGACTGGCTGGGCATCTGCTGAGGCCGGGGCTGCAGTATTTTTCGCGCTCCTTTCATCCGTGGCAGCACGACAATCGGCACCTGATCGAATCGTGGCTCGATCACAACAGTTCAGCCTGGCGGCCGGTGCGCCCAAAAGCGGCCTGAAGCATTCGAGCACAGCCGCCCGCGGCGGCAGGTGTCATAATGGGCGGGTCGAGTAAGGAGAAACAAGTGATTCGTTACATGGGCACGCGCAAGAACAGCGAGGGCGCCACCGTTTATGTGTTTATCGTGAATGGCCTCGAGAAAGAGGTGCGCGAGGGGGCCCTGAAGCAGCATCCCGGCTGCTATGAGGCCTTGCCGGCCTCGGCCAAGGCGAAAATCGCCGCCAATCGCGACTGGCTGTCGAAGCTGTGACGCGCACGCGCCGCACTTACGCTCACACTGCAGGCGTGCTGCTGGCGCTCGCCTGCAGTGTGAGTATGAATGCGGCGCAGGCGCTGCCCTCGACCTTCGGCCCCGTGATCGGGAATGCGCTGCTGTGCCGCAGCCAGCTCGACAACAAGTACTTCCATTCCTGGCTGAGCACCGTCCTCGGTCCTTCCTACAAGCACGAGGGCGGCGCCTTCTGGTTCAAGGGCGAGGCTGGCTTATGGGGCAAGCAGGTGCAGGACATCATGGTCAGCGACGACAGCAATCCGATGGTCTTCATCGCGGCCGTGGTCGACAGCAAGCCGGAAGAGCTGGAAGAGGCCATCCACGCGGCCGTCGGCATACGCCATAAAACGGCCGATATGTCGCAATATCCATTGCGGGTATCGAACCCGGGCAGCGTCATCGCTTATCACAAAGGCAAATCCAAAATATACTGCGCGAGATATAAACCTCTCCCGCCAGGCCGCCAGTTCTGATGTACACCAATTTCTTCAACCTGAAGCAGGCGCCGTTCTCGATCGCCCCCGACCCGCGCTACCTGTTCATGAGCGAGCGCCACCGCGAAGCGCTGGCCCACCTGCTGTACGGCATCAACAGCGGCGGCGGCTTCGTGCTGCTGACCGGCGAGATCGGCGCCGGCAAGACCACGGTCTGCCGCTGCTTCATCGAGCAGATCCCGGAGAACTGCCGGCTCGCCTATATCTTCAACCCGAAACTGACCGTGGGCGAACTGCTGCAATCGGTCTGCGAAGAGTTCCGCATCGCTGCGCCGGGCAGCGGACAGGGCGTGAAGGGCTATGTCGACGCGATCAACGCCTATCTGCTGGCCTCGCACGCCCAGGGCATGAACAACGTGCTCGTCATCGACGAAGCCCAGAACCTCGCGCCCGAGGTTCTCGAACAATTGCGCCTGCTGACGAACCTGGAGACGAGCGAGCGCAAGCTACTGCAAATCATCCTGATCGGCCAGCCGGAGCTGCGCACGATGCTGGCGCGTCCCGAGCTGGAACAACTGGCGCAGCGCGTGATCGCGCGCTACCATCTGGGGCCGCTGTCCGAGCCCGAGACGGGCGCCTATATCGCGCACCGGATGGCGGTGGCGGGCGCGCAGGGCGGGCCGGTGTTCCCCGCATCGATCGTGCCGGCGATCCACCGCATCACGCAGGGCGTGCCGCGCCGCATCAACCTGCTGTGCGACCGCGCGCTGCTGGGTGCCTATGTCGAAAACAGCCGCGAGGTGACGCGCACCATCCTGCGCAAGGCGGCCGAGGAAGTGTTTACGGGCGAAACCACGGCCCCGGCGCGCAAGGCGCGCTGGCCGCTGGTGGCGGGCGGCCTGCTGGCCGGCGCGGCGCTCAGTGCGGCCGCGTGGCAGGTATTGCCGCATACGACGGCGCCAGTCGCGGCGCCGACTGCCGGCAAGAAGGGAAGGATTGCGCAGGCCTTGCCTGCACCTGCGCCTGCATCTGCGCCTGCGCCTGCGCCCGCAGCCGCCTTGCCCCAGGGGCACGCCGACGAAGCCCCGGCCCTGCGCAGCCTGGCGAGCCTGTGGGGCGCAACGCTTCCAGCGGGCGAACCCTGCCAGGTCGCGTTCCGCCTCGACCTGCGCTGCCATACGGGCCGCGGCGGCATCTACGAATTGCGCCAGCTCGACCGTCCGGCCGTCATTACCCTGCGCGACGGACGTAGCACCAGCTATGCCGTGCTGGCCGGGATGGACGAGCGCAGCGTGACCCTGCTCGCCGACGGCAAGCGCGAAAAAGTCGAGCTCGCCGCCCTGGTGGCGCGCTTCACCGGCGAGTACACGACCTTCTGGAAAATGCCGCGCGCCTTCCGCGACAACCTGGCGCCCGGGGACCAGGGGGCGGACGTGGACTGGCTCGCTGCGCGCCTGGCCCAGCTCGGCGGCGTCACGGCGCCGGCCGCGCAGCAGCCCTTCGATGCACGCATCGGGCAGTTATTGCGTGCATTCCAGTCGAAGCAGAACCTGAAGGCGGACGGCGTGGCCGGCCCCCGCACCTACATGCGCCTCAACCAGCTGACCGGGGTCGCCGAGCCACGCCTGCTCGCCGCCGGGACGGGACACTAAATGTCGTACATTCTCGAAGCACTCAAAAAGGCGCAAGCCGAACGCCAGCTGGGCAATGCGCCCGACATCCATACGCCGGCGCCGGTTCCGGTTCCGGCCGCGTCCGCCGCGGTGAACCGCAAGCCGCTGCTGATCGGCCTGGGCGTGGGCGTGCTGGTCGCGGGTATCGCGGCCGGGCTCGTGTGGCGGGCGAAGACGCCGGCGGGACAGCCTGCCGTGCTGGCGCGTAACGAGGCGGGGCCGGCGGCGCCTGCGCCAGCCGCCGCGCCGGCGGCCTCGAAGGAGCCGGCCGCGGCACCGGTTGCCGCGCCTGCGCCTGTGCCGGAAGCACTGCCTGCGAGTGCGGTTCCGGTCCCGGCGCCGGCCGTGCAGCCTGCCAGGCGGAGGAGCGAGCCGGTTGCCGCTGCCACGCCGGCGGCGCCACCGCCGGCAGACACCAAACCACGCCGGGCGCCGGCTCCGGCTCCGGCCGCCGCGCGTGATCCGGCGCCCGAGGCGGTCTACCTGCCGGCACCGACGCCGCCTGCACCGCCGCCCACCCGTGCGCCCGATCCGATTCAGGAAGAAAACCTGCGTACGCTGCAGCAGCTGCCCGAGGCCATCCAGCGCGAAGTGCCGAAGGTGGCGGTGGGCGGCTACATCTACTCGCCCAACCCGGCCGATCGCCTGCTGCTGGTCGACAAAATGCTGCGCCGCGAAGGAGAAGAGCTGGCCCCCGGCCTGGTCCTCGAGCGCCTGATGCCGAAATATGCCGTCATGAATTACCGGGGCACCCGCTACCGTGTCGCTTATTGATCCGGGCGCGGCGCCCGTCGTGCTGGCCGTGGTCGGCTGGTCGGGCAGCGGCAAGACCACGCTGCTCGAATTCCTCGTTGCCCAGCTGGCCGCGCGCGGCTTACGCGTGAACGTGGTCAAGCACAGCCACCACGACATCGAACTCGAGCCGCCGCACAAGGACAGCGCGCGCCTGCGCATGGCGGGCGCGGCCGAGGTGATGATCGCCTCTCCCTACCGCTATGCCATCCTGCGCGAACTGCGCGGGGAGGCCGAACCGCCGCTGGCCGAACAGCTGGCGCGCCTGGCCCCGGCCGACCTGACCCTGGTCGAAGGTTATAAATGGGAGCCGCTGCCCAAGCTCGAGGTCTGGCGTCCCGCGCTCGGGCGCGCGCCGCTGTATCCGGACGATGCGCTGGTGGTGGCCGTGGCCTCCGACGGTCCGGCGCCCGCCGACGCGGGCCGGGCTTGGCTGGACCTGAATGCGCCCGGGGATGTCTTGTGCTGGCTCACCGGATGGATGGCGGCCAGGGCTAAAGTTTCCGTAGAACAAGCCGTTAAGGAAGGATAACCCTCAACAGGAGACCGATATGGACGTCCTCGCCATCGCCAGGCTATCTACCACCATCGCCGAGACCGGCACCAAGGAGGACGTCGGCATGACCATGCTCAAGAAGCAGCAGGACATGCAGAAGTCGGCCATGACCCAGATCCTCGACGGTATCCAGCCGCCGCAGAACCTGCCGGCTCACCTCGGCAACAAGATCAATACCACTGCCTGATGGGTTTGTAGGGTGGGCCGGGCCGCGAACGGCTCTCGCGCCCACGCGGTGCAACCGTAGAGATCTCGCACCGCATGTCGGCAGCGGCGCCAGCCTGGCGCCGCCGTGCATTCAATGGAAAGCGCGCAGGATCCGCTCTTCGCCGCTCAGGCTGCCGCAGCGCTCGGTGGCCTGGCGTGTCGCTTCCATCATGCGATTGAGCTGCGCGTCTTCGAAGCGCTCGAGTTCTTCGTTGGCCGCGTTCAGCGCCATTGCCAGCTTGGCGCGCGCGTTCTGATAGAGGACGCTCGTGTATTGATCCGTGTTCTTCAGCAGTTCTTCCGCATTCTCGATGACGAGGCGCAGATCGCCGATCAGCCGTTCCTGCGTTTGCGGATTTTTTTCCGGGGTTTCCATGGCATTCACCTCAAGCCGATTGATCACGTTTCAGTGCGCCTTACCCCGTAGGGAAGTCAGGCGCACTTAAAATATAAACAAGGACTACCGGTCGCGTTTGTCTGCGCGCAAACGTGTGCCGTAGAGGCCGGCAGTCCCGCCTACCGAACCGCGATCCGCACGTCGCCCACGGTTACGGTCTGGCCGGTGCGGATCTTTGCGGTCTTGCGCAGTTCTTTCTTGCCGTCGACCGACACCACGCCACTGGCCACGATGTTCTTGCCGGCGCCGCCGCTATCGCACAGGCCGACCAGTTTCAGCAGCTGGTTGAGTTCGACGAACTCGGATGTCAGTTCGAAAGTTGTGTTTTGCATAATATACTTGGGTTAAATTGTGGGGCGCACGCTTGGGCTTGCCTCGACAGGGTCGCAGCAAGCCCAGCTTCGGCCGCAGGGAGTGCTTATTCCGGATCGGGACGCGTCATGTCGATCGGAACGATCCACTGGTCGAACTGTTCCTCGCTGACATGACCCGATTGCCGGGCCGCCTCGCGCAGCGTGATGCCCTCGTGCTGCGCATGCTTGGCGATCTGCGCGGCGGCATCATACCCGATGTGGGGCGCCAGCGCGGTCACCAGCATCAGCGAGCGTTCCATCAGTTCGCCGATCCGGGCGCGGTTCGGTTCGATGCCCTTGGCACAGTGCTCCTCGAACGAGCGCATGCCGTCCGCCAGCAGCCGCGCGCTCTGCAGGAAATTGTGGGCGATCATCGGCTTGAACACGTTCAGCTCGAAATTGCCCTGCGAGGCGCCGATCGTCAGCGCAACGTCGTTGCCGAACACCTGGCAGCACAACATCGTCAGCGCTTCGCACTGGGTCGGATTGACCTTGCCTGGCATGATCGAGCTGCCCGGCTCGTTTTCCGGAATCGTGATTTCCCCCAGGCCCGAGCGCGGACCGGAGGCCATCCAGCGCACGTCGTTGGCGATCTTCATGAGGGCGGTGGCCAGGGTTTTGAAGGCGCCGTGGCTTGACACCAGTGCGTCGTGCCCGGCCAGGGCCATGAACTTGTTGGGCGCCGTCTTGAATGCCAGGCCGGTGCGCGAACCGAGTTCGGCGGCGATGCGCGGGGCGAACTCGGGATGAGCGTTGAGGCCGGTGCCGACCGCCGTCCCCCCGGCCGCCAGCAACAGCAGGCCGGGCAGGGAAGCGCGGATGGCCTGCTCGGCGAACTCGAGCTGGGCGACATAGCCGGAAAATTCCTGGCCGAGGGTCAGGGGCGTGGCGTCCTGCAAGTGGGTGCGGCCGATCTTGACGATGTCGGCGAAGTCGCGCGACTTGACCGTCAGCGTGCCGCGCAGGCGCGCCAGCGCAGGCAGCACCTCTTTCGAGACCGCCAGCGCGGCCGCCACGTGCATCGCGGTCGGGAAGATGTCGTTCGAGGACTGGCCCATGTTGACGTGGTCGTTCGGGTGCAGCAGGCGCGCTTCGCCGCGTTCGCCGCCCATGATCTCGGAGGCGCGGTTGGCCAGCACCTCGTTCATGTTCATGTTGCTCTGGGTGCCGGAACCGGTCTGCCAGACGGCCAGCGGAAACTCGTCCGGATAGCGCCCCGCGAGCACTTCGTCGGCGGCGGCGATGATGGCGTCGGCCTTGTCGCGCGGCAGCTTGCCGAGCGAGCGGTTCACCGCTGCGGCGGCGCGCTTGACCTGGGCCAGCGCAGCCACCAGTTCCGGCGCCATGCGTTCGGTCGAAATGTGGAAGTGGTGCAGGGAACGCTGGGTCTGCGCGCCCCAGAGATGGCCGGCCGGAACCTCGATCGGGCCGAAACTGTCTTTTTCTATCCGGTTTTCCATAGGGTTTCCTGTTATTTGCGGGCTGGAGCTAAAGAGTGTATCCGAACACCCGTTAATTACGCTTAGGCTACAAATTCTTCCTGCCATGGCGCTGCGCACACACACCATCCTGTCGACATTCCTGCTTGCCGCCGCTGTGACGGCGGGCGCCGGCCATGCGGCCGAACTGGGCGAGGCCCAGGTGCGTTCGCATCTCGGGCAGGCGCTCGTCGCCGACGTCGAGCTGACCCTGCTCGACGACCCGGGCAGGCAGGTAGCGGTACGAGTGGCCAACCCGGACGTCTACCGGGGCGCGAACATCGCCATGCCGGCTGTGCTCTCCAGCCTCAACATGACTGTGATGCGCCGCGACGGCCGCCAGTTCCTGCATCTGACCTCGCTCAAGCCGGTAGAGAGCCGCCACCTGCACATCTACCTGGAACTGCTCGATGGCGGCCAGCGCAACGTGCGCCTGGTGACCCTGTGGCTGACGCCGGACCCGAGTCCGGCGCCGCCGCCCGTGCCTGAGGCACCGAAAGCGCAGGCCGAGCCGGCGCCACTTCCTGTTCCGGCACGCACGCCGGCTGCCGTTGCGCGTCCGGCCGCGGCCCTGCAGACGGGCGAGGAATACGTGGAAGCGGCGCCGGTCCGGCGCAAGGCAGCTGCGAAGCTGGTGGCAAAGGTGGCGCCCACCAAAAAACCGGTCGCTGCGCCGAAGCCGGTTCCTGAGGCGGCTGCGCAGGCGCCGAGCTGCGCGCCGCAGCCGTCGACCGAACACCTGGATGCCTGCGTGGCGCTTGGCGAAAAAAACGCCGCGCTGCGCCATGACCTGGCCAGGCTCGAGGACAAAGTCAAAACACTGCAGGGCGCGCCCGCCAAGGCGCACAGCGCCGGGACGCCTGCCGCGGTCCACCAGCCTGTTCCCGCCCCGGCGGCGAAGGAGGCCGAGAAGGACGCACCGAAGGGCGCGCCCCGCATCCAGCGCAAGCCGAAGAAGGTCGAACCGCCGGAGCCCGAGACCCCGTGGCTGCTGATCGGCGGCGCGGTCGCGGGCATTGCCGCGCTTGCCGGGCTGGTGCTGGCCCTGCTGGCGCGCCGCAAGCGTGCCGGCTTCGGCAAGATCCCGGCCGCGCACAAGCCGGCCAGGTTGCCGAAAGCGGGCAAGGAGAGCGCAGTTGCGGGCGAACCGAAGCCGCATTTCGTGGCGGCCGTGAAGGCGCGCCTGATGCCGAATCGCGGGAAGGACGCGGCCCCCGATGCCGCCGCAGCGGGCGACGAACCCGTCCTGACCGAGGTAGTTTCCCGGCCAGAATAAGCCGCGCACAATTGGTCTACACAAGCGGCATATTTGCGCTATACTGGGCTCGTTGGTTATCAAAACCACAAAACGAAACGGAGTCCGCGCAGCCACCACCGATAGCGTGGCGCGAGACACGGAAGTACGCCGCAAGGCGCCTGTTTCGGAAGCGGTCAGCCTGCCAACAGCGGCAGCGGACGCCGGATGCAACCGGCAAAAGAGGCAGCACCGGGTTTCCTGGTGTTGCTCTCCGAATTCATACGGACCCCGTCCGTAGCAAAAGGCGCCTTCGGGCGCCTTTTTGTTTGTGCGTGTTGTTATGCCGGGCATGAAAAAAGCGCCCGCAGGCGCTTTTTTGAAGACGGGGGAGGGCGGCTCAGTGCGCGCGCATCGCGCGGTCCAGCTGGCCCATCCAGGGTTCGGTCACGTCGCGCACGGCGCGGTCGTTGGCCATGATCTGCTTCAGCAGGTCGATCTTGCGCAGGCGCTTGGCGCCATCCAGGGCCGGCACACCGCTTGCCGTCGCGCTCGCCTGTACGGCGCATTGCACCTGCAGGCTGTCGAAACCCGTCCAGTCACCCGATTGCGCCGCCGCGGCCATCTTGCCCGTCAGGCCAGCAATATTTTCGTACATAGCGAGGACTTCGTTGGAGGTCATGTGGACACCGCGACAATTTTTTTCGGCCGGATTACCGGTTGTCCTCCTTTTACGGCAGAGCAGGCCGGAACTTTAGGGCTGTTTGCAAAAAGAATTGAATTTTTTTTCACCGCTTCGACAAGGGCGCGCCGTATTGCCGGGTTTTTGCATTCCAGCGCCTGTTTTCGCCGTCTGTCGCATTCCGCAGTCTCCGTTTTTCCGCTTCCCTTAGAGTGCGTGCTGGGTTGCTGCGCCAGGCGCGCCACCAACATAATAAGAGAGCAAGAGAGGAAATGATGAGACATCACCGAGCATTTGGCGCCGTTGCGCTGGCGCTGGCCGTCACCGCGGCCCGCGCCGAAGCCCCGTTTGCGTTCGCGGACACCCCCGGCAAGCTGCCGAAGGACGTGATCCCGCTGCTGTACGACGCCCATCTGGTGCCCGACATCGCAGCCGACACCTTCAAGGGCGAGCAGCGCGTCGAGATCGAGGTCCTGCGACCGACGAAACGCATCGTCCTGAATGCCGCGAATTTGCAAATCGAGGGCGCCACGCTGACTGGCCGCGGCCTGCCCGAACGCATCCTTGCGCCCATCCTCGACGAGAAACAGGAAACCCTGGCCTTCGAACTCGACGCGCCGCTGGCACCGGGACGCTACCTGCTCGGCCTGCGCTTTTCCGGGCAGATCAATCGCGAAGGACGCGGCCTGTTCCAGGTCGGCTACAAGGCCGGCGGGCTCGAGAAGAAACTGATCGCCACCACGATGGAACCGTCCGACGCCCGGCGCATGCTGCCGACCTGGGACGAACCCGCTTTCCGCGCGCGCTTCAAGCTGACGGTCGACGTCCCGGCCAGCTTCAAGGCGTATTCGAATACCCCGGTCGAGAAGCAGGAAAAGTTGGGCAACGGCCTGCAGCGCATCGCGTTTGCGCCGACGCCGAAAATGCCGAGCTACCTGGTGGTGCTGGTGGCGGGCGAAATGGAACGCGTGGCGGCGCGCCAGGACGGCGTCGAGATCGGCGTGGTGACCACCGCCGGCAAGCTCGGCTCGACAGCTTTCCCCCTGCAGGCCACGCAGGATCTGCTGCGCTACTACAACAATTACTTCGGCGTGCCGTATCCGCTCGCCAAGCTCGACCAGATCGCGATTCCAGGCGGCTTCAATGGTGCAATGGAAAACTGGGGCGGCATCGTCTACAACGAAGCCACGCTCCTCTACGATCCGAAAAAGAGCACGGAAGACACGAAGAAGCTGACTTTCGGGGTGAACGCCCACGAAGTGGCGCACCAGTGGTTCGGCAACCTCGTCACCATGGCCTGGTGGGACAACCTGTGGCTGAACGAAGGCTTTGCCTCCTGGATGGCTGCCAAGGCCACCGAACACTTCCACCCGGAATGGCGTCCTTACCTCGACGGCATCGCCGAGCGCGAGGGCGTGCTCAACCTGGATGCGCGCAAGACCACGCACCCGATCCAGACACGCATCGACAACGAAGAGCAGGCCGCGAGCGCCTTCGATTCCATTACCTATGTCAAAGGCCAGGGCTTCCTGCGCATGCTGGAAGCCTATGTCGGCGAAGACCAGTTCCGCAAGGGCATCCGCGCTTACATGGCCAGGCACGCCTATTCGAATACCACGAGCGCCGACCTGTGGACGGCGATCGAAAAGGCCTCCGGCAAGCCGGTGAGCAAGCTCGCGGCCGACTGGACCGCTCAGCCGGGCTACCCGCTGGTTTCGGTGAGCCAGGCCTGCGTCGACGGCAAGCGCCAGGTGACCTTGTCGCAGGAACAGTTCCGCCTGGATGAGCCGGCGCCGGAAGGGCGGCTGTGGAGCGTGCCGCTGCAAGTCGGCACCGTCAACGGCAAGGCCTGGTACACGCTGCTGGCGAACCGCAGCACCACCTTCACGCAGGGCGGCTGCGAGGGCACGCTGGTGGTCGATCCCTACAGCGTCGGCTTCTTCCGCATCCAGTACGACCGCGCCAGCTTCGATGCATTGGCGAACAATGCCGCGCGCCTGCCCGATCCGACGCGTTTGAAGCTGCTGCTCGATACCTGGAGTCTGGTGTCGGCCGGACGCATGCCGCTCGACAACTATACGCGCCTGGCGGCGCAATACCGCGACGAGCCGCGCCTGGCCGTCTGGGAATCGATCCTGTCGAACCTTGGCTCGCTGGACAGGCTCGCCCGCGGTGCGCCCGAGCAGGCGCTGATTCGCGGCTTCATTCGCAGCCTGGTGCAGCCGAAGTTCGACAAACTGGGCTGGGAACCGAAGCCTGGCGAATCGAGTGAAGACCGGCAATTGCGCGCGCTGCTGGCAACGACCCTGGCGCGCGCCGGCGACGAGCGCGCGATCCGGGAGGCGCGCCAGCGCTTCGCCCGGTTCCAGGCGGACCCGGCTTCGATCAGCCCCGACATGCTCGATTTCGTCGTCGTCACCGTGGGCCGCTACGCCGATCCCGCCACCTATGCTGCGCTGGCCAGGCTTGCGGCCACCGCCGGTACCGACGAGGAACGCAACCGCTTCGGCCGTGCGCTGACCCTGGTGCAGGATCCGGCCCTGGCCGCGAACGCGCTGAACATGGCGGTGTCGCCGCAGGTGCCGGCCAACCTGTCCACCCTCATCGTGGCCGGCGTCGGACGCGAGCATCCGGACCAGGCCTGGGAGTTCGCCCTGGCCCACCGCGACGCCTTGCTCAAGAGTGCCGACGCCGTCGGCCGCAACCGCGCGCTCGCTTCGGTGGTTGCCGGATCGTCCGACCCGCGTCATGCGGATATGATGGAGCAGTATATCGGCCAGAACTTCGGCCCCGACGCGCTGGTCGAAGCCCGTCGGGTGGGCAATGGCATCCGCGTGCGCGCCGCGCAAAAGGCGCGCCTGCTGCCGCAAGTGGGGGTTGCGCTCCAGGCAGCCCAATAATGATTGTTGCAGATATCGTTGATAAGCAAAGGAAAAGCATGAAGACTCGTTGGACCCTCACCAAGACCGCCGTCGTCCTCGCCCTCTGTGGCGGCAGCTTCGCGCACGGCCTTGCCGCCGCCCAGGAAGCGCAAGTCAAGGCGCCGATCGAAAAACCCGCGCCCGCCAAGAGCGCGAACATGACCGTGCTGCCCGGCGACGATTTCTTTACCTGGGCCAATGGCGACTGGCTGGCGAAGACCGAGATCCCGGCCGACCGCGGGTCCTGGAGCGCAATGGGCGCCCTGGCGGAGGACACGAATACCCGCATCGCGAAGTTGATCGAGGAATTGGGCGCCGACAAGAAGACAAGCGGCGAAGCGCGCAAGGTGGCCGACTTCTACGCCGCCTACATGGACGAGGCCGGCATCGAGAAGCGCGGCCTGGCGCCGATCAAGCCGATGCTGAACGCAATTGCCGGCATCAAGGACAAGGCGGCCCTGGTGCGCGCCCTCGGCGGCTCGATCCGCGCCGACGTCGACCCGCTGAACGCCACCAATTTCTTCACCGAAAACCTGTTCGGCCTGTGGATCGCGCAGGGCCTGACCGATTCCTCGCGCAACCTGCCGTATGTGCTGCAGGGCGGTCTCGGCCTGCCGGACCGTGCCTACTACCTGGAAAACAATGCGCGCATGGCCGAGCTGCGTACCAAGTACCAGCAGCACATCGCCGCCATGCTGAAACTGGCCGGGATGGACAGGACCGACGAGCGCGCCGCGCGCGTGTTCGAACTCGAGCTGGCGCTGGCGCAGACCCATGCCACGCGCGAGGATTCGGCGAACATCCAGAAGTCGAACAATGTCTGGACCCTGAAGGACTTCGCGGCCAAGGCCCCGGGCATCGACTGGAGCGCCTTCTTCAAGGCGGCCGGCATGTCCGGCCAGGACCGCTTCCAGGTCTACCACCCGACGGCGATCACGGGTGCGGCCAAGCTGCTGGCCGATGCCGACGTCGCCACCTGGCGCGACTATCTCGCTTTCCACAAGCTGAACCAGTACGCCAGCCTGCTGCCGAAGGCCTTCGCCGACCAGCGTTTCGAATTCAACGGCAAGACCTTGTCCGGCACACCGCAGCAGTCGGCACGCTGGAAACGCGCGCTAGGCGCCACCAATGCCGCGATGGACGAAGCCGTGGGCAAGGTGTATGTCGCCCGTTATTTCCCGGCCGAGAACAAGGCACGCGTGCAGCAAATGGTGGGAAACATCATCGACGCCTTCAGCCGCCGCATCGACAAGCTCGACTGGATGGCGCCGGCCACCCGCGCCCAGGCCCAGGCGAAAGTGAAGTCCCTGTATGTCGGCATCGGCTATCCGGAGAAGTGGAAATCGTATGACGGCCTGCGCATCGTCGCCGGCGACGCCTTCGGCAATGCGATCCGCGCCGAGGAATACCACTACCGGCAGGAACTGGCGAAACTCAAGCGCAAGCCGGACCGCACCGAATGGGCGATGCCGCCGCAACTGGTGAATGCCGTGAACTTGCCGCTGCAGAATGCATTGAACTTCCCGGCCGCCATCCTGCAGCCGCCGTTCTTCGACCCGAAGGCGTCCGACGCCGCCAACTACGGCGCGATCGGTTCGATCATCGGCCACGAGATCAGCCACAGCTTCGACGACCAGGGTGCCCAGTTCGACGCCCAGGGCCGCCTGCGCGACTGGTGGACGAAAGAGGACCTGGAGCATTTCAAGACCGCGTCCGCCAAACTGGTCGCGCAATATAACGCCTATAAACCTTTCCCGGACCTGGCCGTCAACGGCCAGCTGACGCTGAGCGAAAACCTGGCCGACCTGGCCGGGCTGGAGGCGGCCTACGACGCCTTCAAGACGACGGCCTCGGGCAAGAGTCCTGAGGCGGACAAGGACTTCTTCCGCGGCTTTGCCCAGGGCTGGCGCAGCAAGGCGCGCGAAGCCTCGCTGCGCCGCGGCGTGCTGACCGACGGCCATGCACCGGCCCAGTACCGTACCTATATCGTGCGCAACCTGGACGCCTGGTACAAGGCCTTCGACGTCAAACCGGGGCAGGAGCTCTACCTGGCGCCGCAGGAGCGTGTGAAGATCTGGTAAGCCATGACCGATAGCCTCGACGACATCTCCCGACGCACCCTCGCGCATTACGAACGCAATGCGCGCGGGTTCTTTGCCGGCACCATCGGCCACGACGTCAGCCAGAACATCGGCGCGCTGCTGGACGCGATCGAGGCGCCGGCGCCCTATACGCTGCTCGACCTGGGCTGCGGCCCGGGGCGCGATTTAAAAACCTTCAGGGAGCGCGGGCACCGCGCGATCGGGCTCGACGGCTCGGCCGAATTCGTCGCCATGGCGGCCGGGTACAGCGGGTGCGAGGTCTGGCACCAGGATTTCCTGCACCTGGACTTGCCGCCTGCCTTCTTCGACGGCATCTTCGCCAACGCCTCGCTCTTCCACGTGCCGAGCGCGGCATTGCCCGAGGTGCTGGCGGCGCTGTACGTCGGCCTGAAACCGGGCGGCGTGCTGTTCAGCTCGAACCCGCGCGGGCACAACGAGGAGGGGTGGAACGGGGCGCGCTACGGCAGCTATTACGATTACCCGACCTGGGAAGGCTTCCTGGTGGCGGCGGGATTTACTCCACTGCATCATTACTACCGTCCGCCGGGCCTGCCGCGCGAACAGCAGTCCTGGCTGGCGAGTTTGTGGCGTAAGCCAAATGTTAACCAGCGAACAGAGATGCGTGACAATCAGGCATAAGGTGGGGCTTCGCTTTCAACCGAAGAGGATTACCATGAACCAGGACCAGATCAAAGGCAAGGCCAAGGACATCGGCGGCAAGATTCAGGAAAAGGTCGGTGAAGCTGTCGGCAGCCGCCAGCAGCAGTCCGAGGGATTGTCTAACCAGGCCGAAGGCAAGGTGCAGGAAAAAGTGGGCGACGTGAAGGATATCGTCAAGGGTAACCGCTGATTTCCCGGTCTTTGGAAAACAAGCCGCGATTCGTCGCGGCTTTTATTTTGGCGCTGTTCGCGTTAAGTGTGGAATTTTCTTGAACGGCTGAGGTCCAACCCGGACTTCACCCGTGAGGAGGTTCGCATGCATGCACGCAAGTTCGAGCACTTCCTGAAGAACCTGGCCGCGCTGACCCGGCGCCAGCGCGAACGGCTGCTTGGCCTGCTGCTGCCGACGGTCAAGCTCGATCGGACGGTGGACGTCATCGAGCAGGCGAGCGCGCCACAACTTGCCTGTCCCGGTTGCGGCGCGCAGCAGTTTCACAAGCACGGCCGCGCCAACGGCCTGCAACGCTTTCGTTGCCGCGCTTGCGGACGGACCTGCAACGCGCTCACCGGCACGCCACTGGCGCGCCTGCGCCACAAAGGGCGCTGGCTCGATTACCTGGGCGGCATGCTCGACTCGCACAGCATCCGGCGCAGCGCCGCCCAGCTCGGCGTTGCCCGCGCGACCAGCTTTCGCTGGCGCCACCGTTTTCTCGCGCTCACTCAAAACGGCCGGCCCCAGCGCCTGGCCGGGATCGCCGAGGCCGACGAGATGTATGTGCTCGAATCACACAAAGGGTCCGGCTCGCTCGAGCGACCTCCACGCAAGCGCGGCGGAAAGGCGACAAAACGCGGTATTTCAAAGGAACAGATGTGCATCCTGGTCGCACGCGACCGGACCGGCCAGACGCTCGACTGGGTCCCGGGCAAGGGGCCTGTTACGCGGGCGCAATTGCACGAACATTTGAAAGTGCGCCTGGAGCCGGACGTGTTGCTGGTGACGGACGCCCATTCGGCCTACCGGCATTTCGCACGCGAAGCCGGTATCACCCATGAAGCGGTGAACTTGCAGGCGGGAATCCGGGTGCGCGGCGCGATCCACGTCCAGAATGTGAATGCCTATCACAGCCGCCTGCGCGGCTGGCTGCAGCCGTTTCGCGGGGTTGCCAGCCGTTACCTCGGCAACTATCTCGGCTGGCGCTGGGCGCTCGACGGCGCCCGTGTCAAGACGCCGGAGGCTTTGCTGCGAGCGGCAATCGGCATATTCCACACTTAACGCGAACAGCGCCTTTATTTTGGCGCTGTTCGCGTTAAGTGTGGAATTTTCTTGAACGGCTGAGGTCCAAATGAGACTTCACCTGAGAGGAGGTTCGGATGCAGGCACGCAAGTTCGAGCATTTCCTGAAGAACCTGGCCGCGCTGACCCGGCGCCAGCGCGAACGTTTGCTCGGCCTGCTGCTGCCAACGGTCAAGCGCGATCGGACGGTGGACGTCATCGAGCAGGCGAGCGCGCCCCGACTTGCCTGTCCCGGTTGCGGCGCGCAGCAGTTTCACAAGCACGGCCGCGCCAACGGCCTTCAACGCTTTCGTTGCCGCGCTTGCGGGAGGACCTGCAACGCGCTCACGGGCACGCCGCTGGCGCGCCTGCGCCACAAAGGGCGCTGGCTCGATTACCTGGGCGGCATGCTCGACTCGCACAGCATCCGGCGCAGCGCCGCCCAGCTCGGCGTTGCCAGCGCCACCAGCTTTCGCTGGCGCCACCGCTTTCTCGCGCTCACTCAAAACGACCGGCCCCAGCGCCTGGCCGGGATCGCCGAGGCCGACGAGATGTATGTGCTCGAATCACACAAAGGTTCCCGCTCGCTCGATCGACCTCCACGCAAGCGCGGCGGCAAAGCGACAAAACGCGGCATTTCGAACGAGCAGATGTGCATCCTGGTCGCACGCGACCGGACCGGCCAGACGCTCGACTGGGTCCCCGGCAAGGGGCCGGTGACGCGGGCGCAATTGCACGATCATTTGAAAGTGCGACTGGAGCCGGACGTGTTGCTGGTGACGGACGCCCATGCGGCCTACCGGCATTTCGCACGCGAAGCCGGTATCACCCACCAAACGGTGAACTTGCAGGCGGGAATCCGGGTGCGCGGCGCGATCCACGTCCAGAACGTGAACGCCTATCACAGCCGCCTGCGCGGCTGGCTGCAGCCATTTCGCGGGATTGCCAGCCGTTACCTCGGCAACTATCTCGGCTGGCGCTGGGCGCTCGACGGCGCTCGCGTCAAGACGCCGGAGGCTTTGCTGCGAGCGGCAATCGGCATATTCCACACTTAACGCGAACAGCGCCTTTATTTTTTGAAGGGCAGGGCGTGCGCCCTCAGCGGCACAAGATATTGCCGAGCTATGTGAAGGCACGCACGGAAGGCAGCCGTACGGGAGCGTAATCTGAACCCATCGCGCCGTCATCCGACCGCGCCTTAACTCACCAGCAAGGAGATCATCATGAACAAGGACCAAGTCGAAGGCAAACTGCAAGACATCGGTGGCAAGATTCAGGAAGAAGCCGGCAAGCTGGTCGGCAATCCCGAGCAGCAGGTCAAGGGCCTGAAGAACCAGGTCGAAGGCAAGACGCAAGAGAAGTATGGCGACGTCAAGGAAAACCTGAAAGACGCCACCAACTGATGCCGTGGCCGCCTTCGCGCGGCAGGCAGCGAACGAAAAAGGCCCCGGCGTTTTCACGCCGGGGCCTTTTTTATAGCGATACCGAATGGTGCTTACTGAACTTCGTAGGCGCCGATGTCGTTCTTCGTACCGAGCATGGTACGGTTGATGCCCGACGCGCTGTGCTTGTAGCTGGCGGCGGCGTTGAGCGACGAGCCGTTTGTCGAGTTGCCAGGCGCCACACCGGCGTTGACGATCAGCGAGTTCGCCAGCGGACGCAGGTCGTAGGCGGCCTTGTTGACGAAGCCCACCGACAGTGCCTGGTAGTTCGCCGTCTTGATCGAGGATGCCTGGGTGCTCATCGGGCCATAGCCGCTGAACAGGTTATTGATCAGTTTAGCCGGGGTGGTCACGCCGCCGCCCACCATCACGAAATAGCCGCGCGAACTTTCGTCGTTGATGAAGGTATTGTTCACAACGTAGAGGTCGGTTGCATAACCGCTCACGCCTTCTTCGCCGTAAGCAACGATGTTCGGATTGTTGCCGCCCACTGGCTGCATGATCACGTTGCCGATGATGAAGGTCGTTCCGCCGTTCGGCACGTCGATCTCGTAGCTCGGCTTGCCGGCGGCGGTGCTGCCGGTTTCGCCGCTACGCAGGCTCGAGAAGCGGTTGTAGGCGATGGTGTTGTACAGCGCGCGCGTCTTCAGGTTATGACCGACGTTGGCGTCGTGCGAGTAGTTGTAGCGGAAGGTCAGCTTGCCGGCCTTGCCGATATACACGTTGTGGCTGTAGCCGTCGCCGTAGCCGTTGTGGCCGAACTCGTTGTTCTCGAGGACGATGGTGCTGGCGGTATTCACGCCGCTCAGGATGCCGTTCTCGTTGTCGTGCAGGAACGAGTTACGCATCGTGAAGTTGGTGCCTTCCAGGCGCAGCGCGGCGCCGTTCTTGTCCACCACTTTGGCGCCATACATTTCGACGTTGTCGATCGTGATGTTGTTGCCGCTGACGACCCAGATCGCCTTGCCGCCGGCGCTCTTGCCGCCAGCCGCGATCTTTGGACGGCCATTGACGCCGCGGATGGTCAGGTTGCTTGGCGCGATATAGCAGACGTCGCCAGTGTAGGTGCCGGCCTGGATTTCGATAACGTCGCCTGCGGCGGCGGCGGCAAAGGCCTTGCACGGCGTCGCGTAGGTCTTGCCATAGCCGACGCTGCGGGTAGCGGCCGAGGCCGGGGCCGCGATGGCGGCACCCAGGACGACGGCGGTGAGGGCGAGGGAGAGACGGGTGGAGCTGTTACGGTTGGCTTGCATTAGTGTGTCCTCAGGTGGAGCGGTGTCGCTTCAAAGCGTGTCGCTAGATCAGGAACACGGAGAATACCTTGAGGAATTAATTCCGGGGGGACATAAATTGTTACAAGATGCTGTACTGTCGAGTACAGAATTCACAATTCTCCTAGGAAAACAATGCATTTGAGGGCAAATGTATCGCCAAAAATATTTTTTTAAATGTCTCTTATCTGCAACAATTTAGTTGACTTTTTGTTGAGTTGTCAGAAATTGTGTGGATTCAGAAGCAACTGTTGAGCTAACAAGACGCAAAAAAGGCCGGGCACCACTGCGGTGTCCGGCCTGTTTCGGTTGATGTCGGCTTACTTCGCCGCGGTACTGCCCAGGTTTTTCTTGAAGAAGGATTCGATCAGGCCATACACGTGGCGCTGGCTGCTGCGGCCCGAGATCCCGTGCTTGGCGCCCGGATAGGTCATCAGCTCGAACTGCACGTTGCGCTTGACCAGTTCGTCGATCAGGCGCGTCGTATTGCTGAACAGGACGTTGTCGTCGGCCATGCCGTGCACCAGCAGCAGCGGCGACTTCAGGCCGTCCAGGTGCGCGAACACGCCGCTGCGGGCGTAGGCGTCCGGGTCCGACTTCGGCGTGCCGCCGACGAACTGCTCGGTGTAGTGGGTGTCGTACAGCGCCCAGTCGGTGACCGGCGCCACCGACACGCCCATCGCGATCTTGTCCGAGGCTGCCGCCAGCAGGCGCAGGGTCATGAAGCCGCCATAGCTCCAGCCGAACACGCCCACGCGCTTCGGATCGACGAAGCTTTGCTGGCCCAGCCAGTCGATGCCGGTGACCTGGTCTTCGACTTCGTTCTTGCCCAGGTTGTTATAGATGACGTCGGTGAACGCGCGTTCGCGGCGGCTCGAACCGCGGTTATCGAGGCGGAACACCACGAAGCCCTGCTGCGCCATGTACTGGTCAAAATAATTGCCCCAGGTACGGGTCACACGCTGCGAGTGCGGGCCGCCATAAGTGAACAGGAAGACCGGATATTTCTTCGCCGCATCGAAACCGGCCGGCTTGATCATCGAGTAGTACAGGGTCTGGCCATCCTTGGCCTTGATGGTGCCGAATTCGGTCGGCAGCAGGTCGGGCATGTACTTTGCGAACGGGTGGCTGGCGTTCAGTTCATTGTGCTCGAGCCATTGCACCATCGCGCCGTCGGCCTTGCGGATCGACACTTGCGGCGGGGTCGTCGGGCTCGAATACGTGTCGACGAAAATCTTGCCGTTGTTGGCGAACTTCGCCTCGTGCCAGCCGTCGCCGGCGGTGATGCGTGCAGGCTTGCCGGCCGTGCTGCCGTTCAGCGCCAGTGCATAGGTTTGCTTGTCGATGACGGCATCCTTGTTCGACGACACATACACCTTGCCGGCGGCCTCGTCCACGGCCAGCACGTCGTCGATGCCCCATTCGCCGCTCGAGATCGGGTTCAGCAGCTTGCCGTTCAGGTCGTAGAGATACAGGTGGTTGCGGCCGCTGCGCTCGGACGCCCAGATGAAGGCCTGGCGGTTCTTCAGGAAGTGCAGGTCGTTGTGGATGCTGACCCAGGTCTTCGAGGTCTCGGTAAGCAGCGGACGCTGGGCCAGGGTGGCGGCGTTCACGGCGACCAGGTCGAGGCGCTTCTGGTCGCGCGTCTGGCGCTGGTAGACCAGGGTCTTGCTGTCCGCGCTCCAGTCGGCGCGCACCAGGTAAATATCTTTCTCTGCGCCGATGTCGACCTTGCGCGAGACGCCCGTTTCCGGAGACACGATGAACAGGTCCACCAGCACGTTCGGGTCGCCCGCGGCAGGGTAGTGCTGGTCGATCACTTCGGTGCGGTCGGCAAAGATCTCGAAGCGGCGCGCCACCGGCACCGGCGCTTCGTCGTAGCGTTTATAAGCAATGCCCGAATCGTCCGGCGCCCAGTAGTAACCGGTCGTCTGGTCCATTTCTTCCTGCGCCACGAACTCGGCTTCGCCGTTGTGCACGGTACCCTTGCCGTCCTGGGTCAGCTGGCGCTCGGCGCCGGTTTTCAGGTCGATCACGACCAGGTTCTGGTCGCGCACGAAGGAGACGTAACGGCCCTTCGGCGAAATCTTCGGATCGAGCACGTTACCCGATGCCACCTTGCGCGCCGCATCCGGCTTCGCCACGTCGACCAGGTAGAGATCGCCGGCGATCGGCACCAGCAGCTGCTTGCCGTCGGGCGACCAGCTGTAAGTCAGGATGCCGGACAGGCTGGCGGTCCGGGCCCGCTCGCGGCGCGCCTTTTCCTCGAGCGACAGGTTCTCGCTCGGCACCAGCTTTTTGGAGTCGACCAGGCGGTGCGTGGTCTTGTCCTTCATGTTGTATTCCCACAGGTCCTGCTGGAACTGGTTGTCCTCGCGGCCGCGCAGGAAGGTCACGCGCTCGCCGTCGGGCGACACGCGCAGGTTTTTCACGCCGGGACCGGCAAGCGACGGGTCCGCGTGAATGCGGTCGAGCGTCAGGCGTTCCGCGGAAGCGGGCGCGGCCGCAAACGCGGCCAGGAGGCAGAGGAGAAGGCGCATTGTTTGTCTCGTTGAAAGTTAGCTTTATGCAACGGACGAGACGATACCAGAGTCCCAGGGTAAAAGCTGTACATACCACTGACTTCGCCCTGGGAAAACCACAGTATTAGCGGGATGCCGCCAATACCCGCTGGCGCGACAGGCGCTCCATCGACCAGCTCAGCAGGACGGCGGCAATCGTCAGTCCCAGCACGAGGCCGATCCAGAAGCCTGTCGTCTCCATCGGCGCGGCGGGCGACCAGGCGAACCAGCTTGGCGCGATCCCGAGGATATAGCCCAGCGGCAGGCTGAAGCCCCAGAAAGCGACCAGCTGGATGATCATCGGCGGACGCGTCACCTGGTAGCCGCGAATCGCCGAGGCGGTGGCGACCTGGGTCGCATCCGACAGCTGGAACAGGGCCGCGAACAGCAACAGGTGCACGCAGGCTTGCTGCACCGCCGGGTCCGAAGTGTAGGCGCGCGCGATTTCCCAGCGGAAGAGGGCGATGCAGGCCGCCGACAGCACGCCGAAGGCGACCGACATGCCGACCCCGACACGCGCCACGAACTGCGCCCGTACCGGATTGCCTTCGCCCATCGCCTGGCCGACGCGGGTCAGCAACCCTATGCCGAAGCTCAATGGCACCATAAACACGAGCGAGGCGAAGTTCAGTGCGATCTGGTGTGCCGAGACCTGGATCACGCCGAAACGCGCGACGAGCAGGCTGATTAAACCGAAAGCGCTGACCTCGGCAAAATACGTGACGCCGATCGGGATGCCCAGGCGCAGCATTGTGCGGATCTCGTTCCAGTCCGGGCTTTCCCAGCCCGTGAACGGATAGGTCATGCGGTAGACGGGGGACACTTTCACCCACACCAGCATGGCGATCAGCATCAGCCACATGCCGACGGAGGTCGACACCGCACAGCCGACCGCGCCCAGCTGGGGAAAGCCCCCCTTGCCGAACACCAGCAGCCAGTTGCTGGCGACATTGAACAGCAGGCCCAGGATCGCGATCACCATGATCGGCTTCGTTTCGTTGATGCTGGTCGTGTAGCCGTACAGCGCGCGGTAGCAGGCAAAGGCCGGCATGCCGAGGCTGATGACATGCAGGAACATCGACGCCCGGTCGGCGACAAGCTGGTCCATGCCGATATGGTCGAACAGCAGCGTGCACAGGTTGGTCGCCAAGCAGGCGATCAGGCCGACGCCCGCGCCCTTCCACAGTGCCTGGCGCACCGAATGCGGAATCCTGTCGTAGCGCCCGCCGCCGATTTCGTGCGCCACGACGGTATTTATCGACATCATGATGCCCATGACTGTCACCAGCACGATCGACCACACCGAGGCACCCAGCGACACGGCCGCCAGCTCGGCCGCGCTGACGTGCCCGGTCATCGCCACGTCTGCCACGCCCATGCCGACGGTCGCCAGCTGGCCGACCAGCATCGGCCACGAGAGCTTCCAGAGGGTGGCGATTTCATTGCGGACGGGCGAGGGCGCGGGCTGGTGGGTGGCGACAGTCATGGGCAGGGTGAGGGAGGAAACCCATGATTTTACTGTTGAATTGCCAATGTTGTGGCTTGTTTGGCCTGAGTGTCAACGCGGCCGCGAACAATTGCGTTAAGGCAGGGAGCACTTGCTCGCCCCTTTAAAAACTATTCGGAGATAAATCATGAAATCGATGTTCAAGATTGCAAGCGCCACGCTGTTGCTCATCTCCGGCGCCGCTTTCGCCGCCGGCCAGACGGCCACGACTGCGACCCCTGCCACCCCTGCAACCGCCAAGACGACGACCGTCCAGAGCACCACGACGATGCCGGCGACCGCGACCGCGACCACGACGACGACCACGGAGAAAATGACGCGTGCGCAATACAAGGCCGCGAAAAAGCAGATCGAGGCCGACGAGAAAACGGCGAAGGCAGCCTGCAAGAAAATGAAGGGCGCTGAAGAATCGGCTTGCAAGAAGGATGCCGAGGCGAAAGAAAAAACGGCAATGGCGGACCTGAAGGCCCACTATAAGTAAGCAAGCGAGCTTGCCGCTGTCAACAGCCCTGCGATGCGCACATCGCAGGGCTTTTATTTTTTCCCCTGCCGGGTTTGTCAGTGCTGACCAGCCGGCCTTGGTGGAAGCGTGACCAGGTAGGCGTGCAGCGCCCGCGCGTCGACGTCGTTCATCTGGCTGAACGAGTCGAAGGGCATGACCGGGCTGATGGGGCTGCCATCCGGCCGCTTGCCGCTGCGCAACATGGTGACGAAGCTGTCGGCCGAGGGGTAACGCGCCATCGCACTGCCAGGACCGGGTGTCAGGTTGGCTGCGTGCGGCCATGAGGGCGGCGCGCCGGGAATGGCGCCGCCACTGAATTGCGCACCATGGCAGCCGACACAGGCTTGCGCCACATAAGCGCCGTACTCTGCCGTCATCGCGGCGCGCTGCGCGCGCGGCGGCGCAAGCGTGTGATCGATTTTCTCGGCCGCGTCCTTGATCGCCCCCACGGCGTAGAGCAACTTGACTGGAAGCGGGAGTTCGATACGCCTGCGCTCGCCCTGTTGTGGGGGAAGTTGCTGGAGGTAGGCAACCAGCGCGCCCGTGTCCTCATCGGTGAGGCGGGCATAATCCTCGCTGGGCATGATGAGTACCGGCTGGCCGTTCGGCTTGACCCCATGGCGGATCGTCCGCACCCAGTCCGTGACGGTGTAGCGGCTCGTCGCACTGTTGGCTCCCCGCGTGATGTTCGGGGCAACCACCAGCATGCCGTCGCTGTCCACCACGGTCTTGCCGGCTCCGTTCGTGCCGTGGCACTCGGTGCAGCCGCGGGTGTTGAACAGGTAGCGGCCACGCGCGATCCGGGCCGGGTCGTTGGGCAGCGCGATTGGCGCGACCTGCACCTGAATTGTCCGCTGCAATTTGCGGGCGCTGAGCAGGTGCGCCGCCGCGCCGATGAGCAGGGCAAGCAATACAAGGCCCCCCAGGATAGAGACCGTCCATCTCATCCGCTTTCCCATCGACGCCTCCGCAGTGACGATTGGTTATCCTGTTCAATTTATCATCGTTCACTGCGATGTAAAGAGGGTAGGCGCGGAACTTTTAATTATGTTGTGGATCCCCATCTGGGAGAGATAGCAGCCATTGCGCGCATGGCATGGCTGCCATCTCAACTTTCCGGGAGTGCACTGTGGAATACAAGGACTACTACCAGACCCTTGGCCTCGACAGGGGCGCGAGCGCGGGCGACATCAAGAAGGCGTACCGGAAAATGGTGCGCAAATACCACCCCGATGTCAGCAAGCACGCGGACG
The DNA here is from genome assembly GCF_015101885.1 of Massilia litorea. Classification (NCBI taxonomy): domain Bacteria; kingdom Pseudomonadati; phylum Pseudomonadota; class Betaproteobacteria; order Burkholderiales; family Oxalobacteraceae; genus Massilia; species Massilia litorea. The sequence goes on along the minus strand of NZ_CP062941.1, from coordinate 5,029,555 downwards.
CGGACGCGAAAACCAAAGAAATCAACGAGGCCTATGATGTGCTGGGCGACGCCGAAAAACGCGCCGCCTACGACGCGCTCGGGCGCGGCCATCATGCCGGCGAGCAGTTCCAGCCGCCGCCGGACTGGAGCGAGCATTTCGATTTCGGCGGCGCCGGCGCCGACGATTTCTTCGCCGACCTGTTCGCCCAGGCCGGACGCGGGCGCCGCGGTGGCGGTTTCCAGATGCGCGGCGACGACATCCATGCCACCATCACCATCGACCTGGTCGACGCCTACCGCGGCGCGACGCGCACCGTCAGCCTGCGCGTGCCGAAGGCCGAGGGGCCGGGACGGGCCACGATGCAGGAAAAGACGCTCAGCGTGAACATCCCGCGCGGCGTGACGCCGGGCCAGCAACTGCGCCTGGCAGGGCAGGGCCACGAGGGCCATGGCGGCGCCGGGCCGGGCGACCTGTATCTCGAAATTCAGTTCGCGCCCGATCCGCGCTACCGCGTCGAGGGTGCGCACGTGTACGAGAACGTGCCGGTCACGCCCTGGGAAGCGGCGCTGGGCGGCAGCGTGGCGGTGCCGACGCCCTCGGGCACGGTCGAGGTCACGATTCCGGCCGGCTCGCAAAGCGGGCGCAAGCTGCGCCTGAAAGGCAAGGGCATCCCGGCAAGTACGCCGGGTGACCTGTATCTGATCCTGGACGTCGTGCTGCCTCCAGCCAACAACGACAAGGCACGCGCCCTGTACCAGGCGATGGCGCGCGACCTGGCTTTCAATCCACGGACTGCTTGAAAAGGAGAGGGCGATGTTTGGAAATCAGACCGTGACCGGGGTCCTCATCGACGAGGTCGCCCTGGACCTGGACGAGCTGGCGCGTGCCGTCCAGGTCGAACCCGAGTGGGTGGTGCGCCATGTGCAGGCGGGCGTGCTCGGCGGGGAGATGCTGCAGGTGACCGAGCTGCGCTTTCGCAGCAGCGACCTGGCGCGGGCGCGGCGCCTGCTCGAACTGGAGCGGCATTTCGATGCCGACGAGGAGCTGGCGGCGCTCGTGATCGACCTGGCCGACGAGGTGCGCCGCTTGCGTGCCCGCCTGCGCGCGCTCGGCCTCAAGGAGTCCTGAAGCGCGCGCCGTGGTCGCTGGGGTCCTCCTAGAATCGATGTCAAAGGAATCACCAACAATCACATCGATATCGAGGAGGTTATATGGATCAGGTACAAGTGCAGCAGACCGAGCCGGAGAACGCGGCGCGCGGGCCGCTCGACGGCAAGCGGGTGGCGGTCCTGATGACGGATGGCGTGGAACAGGTCGAGTACACGGGGCCGCGCAGTTTCCTCGAGCAGCAGGGGGCGCAGGTAATCCTGATTTCGCCGAAGGGCGTCGGGCAGGGCGTGCAGGGAATGAACCATGACGAGAAAGGGGACACCTTCCCTGTCGAGATGAACGTCAGCGATGCGAAGCCGGCAGATTTCGACGCCCTGGTGCTGCCGGGCGGTGAAAAGAATCCGCTGGAATTGCGCAAGAGCCCCGAGTCGATCGCCTTCATCCGCGATTTCTACGAGACCGACAAGCCGATCGCAGCAATCTGCCATGCGCCGTGGGTCCTGATCGACGCCGGGATCGCGGAATCGAAGAATCTCACCAGCTGGCCGGACATCCAGGACGACATGAAAAAGGCCGGCGCCGAGTGGATCGACCAGGAAGTGGTGATCGACGAGAAGCTGATCACGAGCCGCAAGCCGGACGATATTCCGGCGTTTAACGATGCCTTGTTGAAGGCGATGCTGATTTCGCCGGATATGGCAGATATGGGGGCGTCGTCGTAAGCAGCGCCGTATTCCCGTAGGGTGGGCACTCCGTGCCCACGCGGATTCAAGCCGCAGCTAACGGCATGGGCGACGGCGCTGACTCCTCACGCACGCCGCCGCCTGTGCTACGCCCCGCTGATCTCCCGCTGCAACTTCTTCGTCAACTTCCCGAACACCAGCTCATACGACCTGCGCAGCAACTGCGCCGCCTCCTCGTCGCCCAGCGCGTCCGCGTCCTCCACATGCACCCACTTTGCCCGCGCCAGGTAGGGCGCCGGAATAATGCCTTTTCTATCCGTCAGCTCGAGGAAACGCTCGTCCTCGACCTTGAAGCTGATGCCGGTCGCCTCGCCGAGGTTGGTGACCGCGAACATCTTGGCGCCGACGGAGAAGACCAGGTCGTTGTCCCATTTGGTGTCTTCGGTGACGCCGGGGAAGGTGCGGCAGAGGGATTTTGCGGATTCGAAGTTCATCGTGAATGTTCTCGCGGGTGGACGTTAGCTAATGGGATTCTATTACGTTTGCATCGGAAAAATGCCTTTCAGAAAGAGGAAAAGAATCTATCGGCCCCAGGCTTGAGTGCCGTCGCCGTGAACGTGCCTGTGGATTCGCCTTCCGTGCGTGATCGTCTTGCCTGCACTTTTGTCCGGGTGTCGGATGGGAAGCATTCGGAAACTCCCGGCACCGGTTAGGGATCAAAACAGTTGGAGTTTGTTTCCCCGCGGGCCCGCAGATGGAATCTTCTGCGGATTCGATTGCCGACGGCGAACACCACGCACAAAAAAACACACCCCTGAGGGCGAGCCCTCAGGGATGTGTTTTTTTGTGCGTTGGTGGAGGCGGCGTCTACCGAACAGCTTGCCGGAACCCGCATGATTACTTACTGTCAAGGGTACAAGGGCTTGGGTTACCCCCATAGTTACCCCTAGCGAGTGTGCGTAGCGAGATCAGATTTCCTGTTCGGCGTCGGTATCGATGACGTATTCAAACACGACAATAGGTTGCCGTTCACCGTGCATAAGGCATTGCAGCGTCGAGAGAGAGATACCGATGGGAGGCGAGCGAATCCGACAAATTTTGCAGTGATGACGCGGGCGGTTAGAGTACGAAAGGCCGTCGAGAGTGCCCTCGCAGGGTTGCTGCCTGGTTTGGGGTTCGTTTGGACGGGCCACCTCTGAGCCACCGCACTGGCTGCCCATGTGCGCCGTGATTATTCGCCGTCGTGCTAACTTGGCGCCATCTGCTAGTCCGGTGAGGTGGCATCTTGAGTGCATACGTCTACATTATTCCCCATCGGGATGAGCCGCGGATGAAGATCGGTAAGGCGGTCAATGTTAGCGCCCGTCTAAGCGAGATCGGCGCTCACATATTCGCGCTACCGCATTGTCTGCTTCTACACTTTTGCAATGAGCAGGCCGCATTCAGAGCCGAGTCAATACTCCAACGGACGTTCGCACACTGGCGGATCGATGCAGCAAGCGTGAATGGCGGCCAAAAAGGGCGCAGTGGTGACACCGAATGGTTCGACATTGCATGTCGAGATCGGCTCGACCAGTTTCTTCTAGCCAACATGGACTTGCTCGAAGCTGAGCTTGTGCAGCAGGAGGGCATCGCGCAAGTCCTAGAGGCACTCACCAGGCCCAGACTGGTCGCTCGATCGGTTCGAAAAACGCGCCCGGCGAACAGATCGGTAGAGAATACAGACCCGAGGCTAGAGCTCCTGGACGAGGAAGTGGAGGTACTGGGGCGTCCTGTGATCGATCGGGTCGCCGGAGGCCTGACGGAACTCGCCGAGATGTGCGACTGGATCGGTCTAGTGGAAAAAAGCGCCCACGGGCGGTGTCGTAACGTGATAGGCAGCACCTCAGTTCCTGTTGATGTTTATGCCGATCATGTCCATAACCTAATGTCCGAGTCTGTCCTTCCTATTAAGTACTACCTGATAGGGAATCTTAGGCTTGTCCAAGGTGGCAGTTTCCATAGTCGTGGGTCGATCGATTTCGTAGTGCGGTTGACATTACCTGGCGCAACAGACGGGAGATGGCCCCAGGTCGAGCGACTCATTGAAAGCCTTTTCGAATATCCTGTCCCAATAACCGGATGGCCTGGCCCAGCCTCATGAATTTCATAACGGTAAGGCACCGCAGGGGGTCTTCGCCCGGTTAGATGGCGCGCCGCTTGGCTACGAGTGCGCTGTTAGAGCTGACTGTTCAAATATCGCGCGATACGCGACCTGACCGCTGCGCAAGCGCTTGTTTGAGTGAGCGTCGGTATTCATGCGTTGATTGTATTGGCTTAGACAACCGCGGCTGTACGATTTGACACTCAGCTTCCAACGAAGGTCCGTTTTGACCGATTGCAGATATTTCACATCATCATTGAATGGGATATGTTGCTCCGATAGCAAGCTGAGGTTGTTCAGGCATCACTGCAGCCGGCTCTACACCCCTTTATTATCCCCACCTCAGTTTTCAACAAATCAAATGAGCGAGTGCGCGATCGCTTGCCCTATGAAAACCGCCTATTTCTTGCCCCGTTTCCTGATTTGATTAAGCTAAAAAAGGGGAAATTTTCTGCGCGTGAGGGAGAGTGCGGTCTGGGAGCCTTTTGTGTGTGGACTTTGACCTCCCCCGACCCATCATTTAGTAAGGCGAAGCAAAGACTCTGAACGCGGCATTTACAAGATTCGAAAAGTCACAATGCTTGACGAAAAAAAGTCCGCTCTCGGGGGCTCGGTGGACTAACGTTGTTCTGGTTGCTTGCTTAGTTGGCAGATCTTATGCAAGAGATTGACTTACATGAGATGAGTGCAAATGTACTTGTCAAGAAAGTACGTTTACCACTGCCCATCGAAATAAAGGGTAGGTAGGATTGCCCCTATTAATAAGGGGAGAGACAAATGAGAGCAACTTGGGTAGCGACGTCGATCTTAGGTGCCGTATTGACTGGATGTGGAGGCGGAGGCGGAGGTGGGGGCGGCTCATCCGAGGCACCAGTACAAGCACAGACGCCGCCAGCACCGGTACTTGCACCGCCAACACAAACACCGGCACCTTCAGAACAAACGCCGGCGCCACCCACGGTAAACACAACGATTCCAGAGGGTTTATATACGGGTACCACCAGCACAGGGCGCTCGGTTACCGGCCTGGTTCTCGATGACGGTACTTATTACGTGATCTACTCGGCGACCAACAATCCAAGCGTTATTGCCGGCGCCGTGCAAGGCGCCGGCACCGCTCTGAACGGCAGCTTTAGCTCGTCAAATGGTAGGGACATAAACCTGGAAGGGCTCGGCGTCCTTTCGGTCAGCGTATCTGCAAGCTATGGGTTGAAAACATCTCTCAATGGCACCATCACCTACCCATCACTCAACCAATCGCCCACATTCACATCGAGGTACGATGCAAAATACGAGATATCACCAAGCTTGACGACAATCGCAGGCACATACTCCGTTCGGGCCGGCTCGACACGCGGGACTGAGAGCGGCACCGTCACCATCTCAGGGTCTGGTGCAGTGACGACGCGCGGGGCGAGCGGGTGCACGTCCTCTGGTACGGTCAGCCCGCGCTCAAAGGGTAATGCGTATAACGCAACCATCACCTTTGGGGGCTCGCCCTGCGTGTACCCGAATACAAAGTTTACAGGCGGCGTCTATTACGATGCCTCTACCAGAAGATTGTACGGGGTTGCCTTGGGAGCAAACAGGGACGCTGGCTTTATCGTCAGCGGCATCAAGCAGTAACGCAGGATAGCCCGTCTGCTTTGGCGCGGTGTCGCGCCTGGCGGGTCGGGCTGCTGGGCGGCCGGCGCGCCGTGCTCAGCGGGAACGGGGTCACAGCGGGAACGGGTTCAGGTCTGACATTCGGACACGAGTTCAACAGGAGACACAGCGAGAACGTAGCGAGAACGAGGTCAGGTCTGGCATTGGGACATGAGCTCGAAAGGAGACAGCCGGGTCCAAGAGAAAGGCGAAAGGCAAAAAATCGCTGCGCGATTTTCCTTAGTCAGGCGAATCGGAGAGCCCTTGCGCCCGGAGGCGCAACGTCGCTCGGAGGCTCGCCGCTGGCGCGGCTCGAAACCCCTCCTCGCCCCGCGTCAGTGCTGTCCGCGGATTCGATTGCCGACGGCGAACACCACGCACAAAAAAACACACCCCTGAGGGCTCGCCCTCAGGGGTGTGTTTTTTTGTGCGTTGGTGGAGGCGGCGGGAATCGAACCCGCGTCCGCAAGCACTCTACAGACAGTTCTACATACTTAGCACTATCATTTAATTTAACCAGTACAACGGGGATGTGCACCCTGTGTACCAGCGAGTTACCTTAAATTTCGGAAGCAACCAAGTAACCCGGTTGAGTCCTAGCCTCTGTAAATGACTCTACTTGCCTTGCGGCCCACCCCAGAGGCGAGGTAGTGTAGAGCTAGCAGCAATTAAGCTGCGAGTGCGTACGAGTTATCGTTTGCAGTTATTGATTTCTGGATGTATTTACGAGGTAACCAGTCCTCGGTATGCCCTGCACTGCTTTGCAACCCACGTCGAAACCAGGTCGCCCCCAACGAAACTCCATTGTACTCCAATCGCGGACCGTGTGCAGTACGTCGGGACGCTTGCCGGGTGGCGTTACGATCTGCTTCAAAGTGAGGTGTCGTTGATGCGAAAATGAGAACGGTCGGGTGTGCGATGGCACGTAACGCGTGGGCTCGAGAGCCCACCCTACGTTACGCGACCGTCCTTAGCCAAGTTGTTACTGGCCGTTGCGCTTGGCGACTTCGTTGCCGATGTAGCCGCCGCCGATGATGCCGGCCAGCGTGGCCAGTTTCTTGCCGTTGCCGCCGCCGACCTGGTTGCCGATCAGGCCGCCGATGACGGCGCCGGTACCGATGCCGACATAGCTCGGCTGGGCCGGTGCCGGGGCGGGTGCCTGGCGGTAGGTCGGCTGCTCGTAACGCTCGACGTGGCGGACCGGACGGTGCTCGACGACGCGGCGCTCGACGACACGCTCGACCACACGCGGCTTCGCCGCTGGCGCCGCTTCCTGCTTGACGATCACGGTCGGTGCGTTCGGGCTTTGCACGTAAGTCGTCGTGCCCGGAGCGGCGCTCACGACCGTCGGTGCGGCCTGTGGGTACTGGTTCAAGGCGCCTGCCTGCACCTGGCCGGCGGCCTGCGGAGCGGCGTACTGCGCCTGGGTTTGCAGTGCGGCTTGATACTGGTTTGGCGCGCCTGGTGCGGCCAGCGGCACGGCGGCGGTCGGTGCCAGCACGGCCGCTTGCGGCTCCGGTGCGCTGCGCGAGCTCGGCAGCATGCCGGAGATGGCGGCGGCGCCGGTCAGGCTGACGATGATCACCGAAGCGGCTGCTGCGGCCATCAGGGGATGAATACGGGTGGCGGTTGCGGTGGTGTTCATGGTCTGCTCCATCTGTTGTTGCGTTGTCGATGGATGCAGATTACGGATTAAGACAGTTACACGGTAGACAGAAACCGGTATCAATCGTAATCAGATGTAAGTATTCACGCCCTTGCCGCAACAGGCATGCGGACGTAGCTGCGCAGCAGGTCCAGCAGGTCGAGCGGCGTCGCGCACAGGAAATCGGCGCCCCAGGTCTGCGGCTCGATCGCGCCACAGTATCCCCAGGCGCAGGCCACCGTCAGCATCCCGGCCGCGCGGCCGGCCTCGACGTCGCGCAGGTCGTCGCCGACATACCAGCAATGCTCCGGTGCGATAGCGAGCCGGCGCGCGCCTTCCAGCAAGGGTGCCGGATGCGGTTTGGCGTGCGGCATGGTGTCGCCGGAGACGATGCAGCCGGCGTGCGCCAGGCCGATCTGCGGGATCAGCGGGTCGGTGAAGCGCGCCGGCTTGTTGGTGACGACGCCCCAGGCCATGCCGGCTTCCTCGATGCCCTGCAGGAGTGCATCGATGCCCTCGAACAGGCCGCTCTCATTGGCCATGTTCGACTGGTAGCGGTCGAACCATTGCAGGCGCAATTCTTCGTAGCCTTCGTCCCCCGGCGCCAGGCCGAAGGCGGCGCCGATCATGCCGCGCGCCCCCGCCGAGGCGGTTGGACGCAGCACGCTGTAGGGCGTGGGCGCGAGGCCGCGCTCGGTGCGCAGCCAGTTGACGGCGGCGGCGAGATCGGGCGCGGTGTCGGCCAGGGTGCCGTCGAGGTCGAACAGGACGGCACGCGGTGCCGGGGTCAGGGCAGGGGAAGTCATCAGGGCAGGGAAATGAAAGAGGCTTGATCAAACAGGCTTGGTTACACAGGCTTGGTGCAAGCCACCATGTAGTTCACATCGGTGTCGTTGTTGAGCGAGTAGATCTTGGTCAGCGGATTGTAGGTCAGGCCCTTCATGCCTTCGACCTGCAGGCCGGCAGCGCGCATGAATTGCGACAGTTCAGCCGGGGTCAGGAATTTGCCGTAGTCATGGGTGCCGCGCGGCAGCATGCGCAGCACGTATTCGGCGCCGATCACGGCCAGCAGATAGGCTTTCGGGTTGCGGTTGATGGTCGAGAAGAACAGGTGGCCGCCCGGTTTTACGAGCGCAGCCGCGGCGCGCACGATCGAGGCGGGGTCCGGCACGTGTTCCAGCATTTCCATGCAGGTCACGACGTCGTACTGGCCCGGCTCTTCCGCCGCCATATCTTCGGCGGCGATGAGTTTGTAGCGCACCTCGATGCCGGCTTCCAGGCTGTGCAGGTCGGCGACCTTCAGTGCCTTTTTCGACAGGTCGATGCCGGTAACTTTCGCGCCCTTGCGCGCCATCGATTCGGACAGCACGCCGCCGCCGCAACCGATGTCGATCACCTTCTTGCCGGCCAGGGGTGCGCGCGCGTTGATCCACTCCAGGCGCAGCGGGTTGATTTCGTGCAGCGGGCGGAACTCGGAAGTAGGGTCCCACCAGCGGTGGGCCAGCTCGCTGAATTTGTTGATTTCTAAAGGATCGGCGTTCGTAGTCATAGGTCGGAATAATAGCGGGAAATATTGGCCTGCGACGGACGCATGGCGACAAAAATATAGGGGCGAAAAAAAACCCCGCCAGGGCGGGGTTCTTCGTACCACCAGGCAAATTACTGCTGGCGGGTACGGGTACCGACGACTTCGATCTCGACGCGGCGATTCTTCGCGCGGCCAGCCGAGCTCTTGTTGTCAGCGACAGGCTGCTTCTCGCCCTTGCCTTCGGTGTAGACGCGGTTGGCGTCGATGCCCTTGCTCTGCAGGTAAGCCTTGACCGATTCGGCGCGGCGGATCGACAGCTTCTGGTTGTAGGCATCGGTGCCGATCGAGTCGGTGTGGCCGACGGCGATGATGACTTCCAGGTTCATGTCGCCCAGCTTCGAGGTCAGCTCGTCGAGCGACTTCTTGCCTTCAGGCTTCAGGACGGCCTTGTCGAAATCGAAGAAGGCGTCAGCCGAGTAGCTCACCTTTTCCGAGGTCGGCACTGGTGCCGGTGCTGGTGCAGGGGCTGGGGCAGGCGCCGGTGCGGCTTCGACCGGTGGTGGCGGTGGGGCCACGCACTTGCCGTTTTCAAGCTTTTCAGGCGGGACGCACAGCGGCGCATCGCAGCCTGGGACCGCGTCGGCCGGGGTCCAGTAGCCGGTACGCCAGCACAGGCCGAAAGGATCGCGCGCGATCACGCCGCGGCTGTCCTGGACGTACGCGCTGTACGGCTTGTTCGCCTGGATGTCGGTGGTCAGCGGCGCGTACGGCGGAGCGCTCTGAGCGAACGCACTGCCAGCCATCGCTGCCGTAGCCGCGAGCATGAGGGTTGCAATCTTCTTCATATTTTTCGTTCCTTTCGGTTTTAAATCTTTTCGCTGCGAAATTTCATTATTTGCGACAACGTAGGCAGAATATTAACATCATTTCCGGACATGTTCGTTTCGCATTATGAAACAAGCAATTAACTTCTCGGCCATTTTGCCACATTCGCCATATCCGTACGACCGGCGCCTGCGCAATCACGATGCATGGCGTGGTGCGCGTTGTTTCTGCGCAACAACGTCCCTGTAGTGTACGACAGCTTGACGAATGTTTATGACGTGCATGTGTCAGCTCAACAATTGTGCATGAAACAAGGGTGGATTGTCTCTTCGGCAAATGTCGCTCACTGTATAGGTGCATGGTAGAATCATCCGTTGGAACTCATAACCATTAGCCTGAAAGCAGTCGACCCGCACAATGGATCAATTCGCAAAAGAAACAGTCCCTATTTCCCTCGAAGAAGAGATGCGCAAGAGCTACCTCGATTACGCCATGAGCGTGATCGTGGGCCGTGCGTTGCCGGATGTGCGTGATGGCCTGAAGCCGGTGCACCGGCGCGTGCTCTTCTCCATGCACGAGAGTAATTACAACTTCAATCGTCCTTACGTGAAGTGCGCGCGCGTGGTCGGCGACACCATGGGTAAATACCACCCGCACGGCGACTCGTCGATCTACGACACGCTGGTGCGGATGGCCCAGGACTTTTCGCTGCGCTACACGCTGGTCGACGGGCAGGGCAATTTTGGCTCGATCGACGGCGACAGCGCCGCGGCAATGCGTTATACCGAGTGCCGCCTCGACAAGATCGCCGCCGAGCTGCTGGCCGACATCGACAAGGATACGGTCGACTTCCAGCCGAACTATGACGGCAAGGAGAAGGAACCGACCGTCCTGCCGACCAAGATCCCGAACCTGCTGATCAACGGCTCCTCGGGCATCGCGGTCGGCATGGCGACGAACATCCCGCCGCACAACCTGTCGGAAGTCATCAACGGCGCCCAGCACCTGCTGCGCAACCCGGACTGCACGATCGACGAGCTGATCGAGCTGATCCCGGCGCCGGACTTCCCGACCGCCGGCATCATCTACGGCGTCTCGGGCGTGCGCGACGGTTATCGCACCGGCCGCGGCCGCGTGGTGATGCGCGCCAAGACCCACTTCGAAGAGTATGGCAAGGATGGCGGCCGCATTGCGATCATCATCGACGAACTGCCCTACCAGGTAAATAAAAAATCGCTGCTCGAGCGTATCGCCGAGAACGTGCGCGACAAAAAGCTCGAGGGCATCAGCGACATCCGCGACGAGTCCGACAAGTCGGGCATGCGCGTCGTCATCGAGCTCAAGCGTGGCGAAGTGCCGGAAGTGGTGCTGAACAACCTGTACAAGCAGACCCAGCTGCAGGACACCTTCGGCATGAACATGGTGGCGCTGGTCAACGGCCAGCCGAAGCTGCTGAACCTCAAGCAGATGCTCGAGTGCTTCCTGTCGCACCGCCGCGAAGTCGTCACGCGCCGTACCGTGTTCGAACTGCGCAAGGCGCGCGAGCGCGGGCACATGCTCGAAGGTCTCGCCGTCGCGCTGGCCAACATCGACGATTTTATTGCCATCATCAAGGCCGCGCCGACGCCGCCGGTGGCGAAGATGGAACTGATGCAGCGCGCCTGGGATTCGTCCCTGGTGCGCGAGATGCTGCTGCGTACCGCCGAGGGCAGCACGATCGGCGGCATCGAGGCCTTCCGTCCGGAGCACCTGCCGAAGCACTACGGCATGCAGGCCGACGGCCTGTATAAACTGTCGGACGAGCAGGCCCAGGAAATCCTGCAGATGCGCCTGCAGCGCCTGACGGGCCTGGAGCAGGACAAGATCGTCAACGAGTACAAAGAGGTGATGGCCCACATCGCCGACCTGCTCGACATCCTGTCGCGTCCGGAACGCGTGACGACCATCATCAGCGACGAGATGGTCCAGATCAAGAACGACTACACCGAAAACGGCAAGGATGCGCGCCGTTCGGCCATCGAGCACAACGCCAGCGACCTCGATACCGAAGACCTGATCACGCCGCAGGACATGGTCGTGACCCTGTCGCACACCGGCTACATGAAGTCGCAGCCGATCGCCGAATACCGTGCGCAGAAGCGCGGCGGCCGCGGCAAGCAGGCGATGGCAACGAAGGACGAGGACTGGATCGACCAGCTGTTCATCGCGAATACGCACGACTACATGCTGTGCTTCTCGAACCGCGGCCGGATGTACTGGCTGAAGGTCTGGGAAGTGCCGCAGGGTTCGCGCAATTCGCGCGGCAAGCCGATCGTCAACATGTTCCCGCTGCAGGACAACGAGAAGATCACGGTCATCCTGCCGCTGTCGGGCATCAACCGCACCTTCCCGGAAGACCATTACGTCTTCATGTCGACCTCGCTCGGCACCGTGAAGAAGACGCCGCTGAAGGACTTCAGCAATCCACGCAAGGCCGGCATCATCGCGGTCGACCTGGACGAAGGCGACTTCCTGATCGGCGCGGCGCTGACCGACGGCCAGCACGACGTGATGCTGTTCTCGGATGGCGGCAAGGCCGTGCGTTTCGACGAGAACGACGTGCGCCCGATGGGCCGTACCGCGCGCGGCGTGCGCGGCATGAACCTGGAAGAGGGCCAGCAGGTCATCGCGCTGCTGGTGGCCGAGAACGAGCAGCAGTCGGTGCTCACCGCCACCGAGAACGGCTTCGGCAAGCGTACCCCGATCACGGAGTACACCCGCCACGGCCGCGGCACCAAGGGCATGATCGCGATCCAGACCTCCGAACGTAACGGTAAAGTCGTGGCCGCAACCCTGGTCGACACCACGGACGAGATCATGCTGATCACGACCGGCGGCGTGCTGATCCGCACCCGCGTGTCCGAGATCCGCGAGATGGGCCGTGCGACCCAGGGCGTCACGCTCATCGCGGTCGAGGACGGCACCAAGCTGTCGGGCCTGCAACGTATCGTCGAGACGGACCTGGAAGAGGTCGAGCTCGAAGCGGCGCCGGAATAAGCCAGCGAACGCCACCCTGCGCGGGTGGCGTTTTTTTTAGAACCAATCAAACCAGGGCGAAAGGACCGCATGACCCACGTATTCAATTTTTCGGCAGGACCTGCCGTCCTCCCCAAGGAAGTATTGCAACAAGCCGCCAGCGAAATGCTCGACTGGCACGGCAGCGGCATGTCGGTGATGGAGATGAGCCATCGCGGCCCTGAATTCATCTCGATTTATAAACAGGCCGAGGCCGACCTGCGCGAGCTGCTGGCCGTCCCTGCGAACTACAAGATCCTGTTCATGCAGGGCGGGGGACTGGGCCAGAATGCGGTGATCCCGCTGAACCTGCTGGGACGCGTAGCCCAGCCGGGCACCATCGATTTCGTGCACACGGGTTCGTGGTCGGGCAAATCGATCAAGGAAGCGGCGCGCTATGCGCAGGTGAACGTCGCCGCCTCGAGCCAGGCCGAGGGGTTTACGCGCGTACCAGATCCAGCCACCTGGAAACTCACCGACGGCGCGGCCTACCTGCACGTTTGCACCAACGAAACGATCGACGGCGTCGAGTACAACTTCGTGCCGCAGCCCCTGGACGGCGTGCCGCTGGTGGCGGACATGTCCTCGCACATCCTGTCGCGTGTCATCGACGTGTCGAAATATGGCGTGATCTTCGCCGGCGCCCAGAAGAACATCGGCCCGGCCGGCCTGACGCTGGTGATCGTGCGCGAGGATTTGCTGGAGTACGCGCTGCCGGCCTGTCCGTCCGCCTTCCACTGGAAGAACGTGGCCGAGCACGAGTCGATGTTCAATACGCCGCCGACCTATGCGATCTATATCGCCGGCCTGGTATTCGCCCATCTCAAGCGCCAGGGTGGCGTGGCGGCGATGGAAGCGCGTAATATCGAGAAAGCGCGCCTGCTGTACGAGGCGCTGGATCGCGACGATTTCTACAGCAACCGCGTGGAGGAGTCGTGCCGCTCGCGCATGAATATTCCGTTCTATCTGCGCGACGAATCACTGAATGACCAATTCCTGGCCGGCGCGAAGGCGCGCGGGCTACTGCAGCTGAAGGGCCACAAGTCCGTCGGGGGCATGCGGGCATCCATTTACAATGCGATGCCGATCGAAGGGGTGCAGGCCCTGGTCGATTATTTGAACGAGTTTGCGGGGCGGTAAAACCCGGCGGTGGATTTCCAATCCGCGGCGGTTGTGCGCCGTAGGGTGGGCTCTCGAGCCCACGCGTACGTGCCGGTGCTTACCACCTGCACCCGGTAACGGGCCACGGACGAGCCGCAACAGTTCAGCCGGTGACCGCGTGGGCACGAGTGCCCACCCTACGTTACGCAACGGCCACCAAATAAAACAGCAGCCATTTATCAGCACACCATGACAGACAAACTCACCCCACTGCGCCAGCAGATCGACGCGATCGACGCGCAAATCCTGGACCTGCTCAGCCAGCGCGGCCGCATCGCCCAGGAAGTCGGCCACGTGAAAGCCGAAACCGCCGCCCCCGTATTCCGCCCCGAGCGCGAAGCGCAGGTGCTGCGCGGCGTCGCCGACCGCAATCCGGGCCCGCTGAAAAACCAGGACGTGCAGACCATCTTCCGCGAGGTGATGTCGGCCTGCCGCGCGCTGGAAAAGCGCGTCACCGTCGCCTACCTGGGACCGGCCGGCACCTTCAGCGAGCAGGCCGTCTACCAACATTTCGGCCACGCCGTCGAAGGCCTGCCTTGCGCCTCGATCGACGAGGTATTCCGCGCAACGGAAGCCGGCACCGCCGACTTCGGCGTGGTCCCGGTCGAGAACTCGTCCGAGGGCGCCATCAACCGCACGCTCGACCTGATGCTGGCGACGACCACCGCGATTTCGGGCGAAGTCTCGATCCCCGTGCACCACAGCCTGATGACGAAGACCGGCAGCATGGACGGCGTCACCGTCGTCTGCGCGCATTCCCAGGCCCTGGCGCAGTGCCAGGTCTGGCTGAACCTGCACCACCCGAACATCGAACGCCGCGCCGTGGCCTCCAACGCGGAAGCGGCGGTCCTGGCGAGCCGCGACCCGACCGTGGCGGCGATCGCCAGCGAGATGGCGGGCGAGCAGTACCAGCTGGGCGTGGTCCAGGCCCACATCCAGGACGATCCGCACAACCGCACCCGCTTTTCCGTGATCGGCTCGCTGCAGACCAGCCCGTCGGGACGCGACCGCACCTCGCTGGTGCTGGCCGTGCCGAACAAGGCGGGCGCCGTGTATAAACTGCTGGCGCCGCTGGCGACGCATGGCGTGTCGATGACGCGCTTCGAATCGCGTCCGGCACGCATCGGCACCTGGGAGTATTACTTCTATGTCGACGTCGAGGGTCACCGCCAGGACGAAGCCGTCGCGCGCGCCCTCGAGGAACTGCACGACAACGCCGCCTTTTTCAAGCTGCTGGGTTCCTACCCGGTCGGCCTCTAATATCTACTTTTTGAGTCTAGTCCATGTCGAAATTCGGTCCAGAATACGTCCGCGCCATCGCCCCTTACCAGGCCGGCAAACCCATCGCTGAAGTCGCCCGCGAGTTCGGTTTAGATGAAGCCAGCATCGTCAAGCTCGCCTCCAACGAGAATCCGTTCGGCGTGCCCGAGTCAAGCAAGGCCGCGATGGCGCAGGCCGCCGCCGACCTCGGCCGCTATCCGGATGCCAACGGCTTCGAACTGAAAGCCGCGCTGGCCGCGCGCTACGACGTGCCGGCCGACTGGATCACGCTCGGCAACGGCAGCAACGACATCCTCGAAATCGCCGCCCATGCCTTCGTCCAGAAGGGCGAGTCGGTCGTGTTCGCGCAGTACTCGTTCGCGGTGTATGCACTGGCCACGCAGGGCGTGGGCGGGCGCGCGATCGTGGTCCCGGCCGTGAACTACGGCCACGACCTGCAAGGCATGGCAGCCGCGATCGAAGCGGACACGCGCCTGGTGTATGTCGCCAACCCGAACAACCCGACCGGCACGTTTATCGGCGCGCAAGAGATCGAAGCCTTCCTGAAGCAGGTGCCGGCGAACGTGGTCGTCGTGCTCGACGAAGCCTATAACGAATACCTGGCCGCCGAACACCAGTTCGAATCCGCCGACTGGGTGCGCAAGTACCCGAACCTGATCGTCTCGCGCACCTTCTCCAAGGCCTATGGCCTGGCCGGCCTGCGCGTGGGCTTTGCGATCGCGCAGCCGGAAGTCACTGACCTGATGAACCGCATCCGCCAGCCTTTCAACGTCAATTCGCTGGCCCAGGCGGCGGCGATCGCGGCGCTGAACGACAAGGAGTTCCTCAAGAAGGGCGCCGAGAACAACGCCGCGGGCTACAGGCAGATGACTGCCGCCTTCGAGGAACTCGGCCTGGAATACGTTCCTTCCTTCGGCAATTTCGTGCTGGTGCGCGTCGGCGACGATGACGGGGCCGGTGCGCGCGTCAACCTGGCGCTGCTGAAGCAGGGCGTGATCGTGCGTCCGGTCGGCGCCTACGGCTTGCCGCAGTGGCTGCGCATCTCGATCGGCCTGCCGCAGGAGAACGCGACCTTCATCGAAGCACTCAAGAAGGCGCTGAGCTAATGCTGGGCAAGGTCGTTGTCGTCGGCGTCGGGCTGATCGGTGGCTCGTTCGCGCTGGCTTTGAAACAGGCCGGCGCCGCGCGCCACATCGTCGGTATGGGGCGCTCGCAGGAAGCCCTGGCGCGCGCGCTGGAACTGGGCATCGTCGACAGCATCACGGATTCGCCGGAAGAAGCGATGGCCGGCGCGGATCTCGTGCTGCTGGCCGCACCGGTCGCCCAGACCGGGCCGATCCTGAAACAGTTGCTGCCCTACCTGGACATCGGCACCGTGATCACCGACGCCGGCAGCACCAAGTCGGACGTCGTCGCTTCTGCCCGCGAAGCGCTGGGCGACAAGGCAAAGCAGTTCGTGCCTGCGCATCCGATCGCCGGACGCGAGTCGAACGGTCCGGACGCGGCACTGGCCGGGCTCTACCAGGGCAAAAAGACGATCATCACGCCGCTGCCGGAAAACGCGGCCGGCGACGTCGGCCTGGTGGCGGCCGCCTGGCGCCTGTGCGGCGCGATCATCCACACCCTCACGCCCGAAGAGCACGACCGCGTGTTCGCTGCCGTCAGCCACCTGCCGCATTTGCTGGCGTTCGGGCTGGTGGACGACATCGCGAAAAAACCGCATGCGGACCAGCTGTTCCAGTACGCGGCCAGCGGCTTTCGCGACTTCACCCGGATCGCCGGCTCTTCTCCCGAAATGTGGCGCGACATCAGCCTCGCCAACCGCGATGCGCTCCTCACCGAGCTCGATGCATATCTGGCACAATTGACAGTATTGCGCGGGCACCTGGCCGCCAGGGATGGGGCAGGGCTGGAGCTCATCTACACGAATGCGCAGCGCGCCCGCCGCGCCTGGAGCGAGGCCATCGAAACGGCCGAGCCCGCGCCACCCAAGAATCAGGAACCCGAATGACGCAGCAAAAACACTACCCGCAGCACATCGACCTCGAGCCCGTCATGCACGTCGAGGGCACGGTGCGCCTGCCGGGTTCGAAAAGCATCTCGAATCGCACGCTGCTGCTCGCGGCGCTCAGCGAAGGCACGACCACGATCCACGACCTGCTCGCGTCCGACGACACCATGGTGATGCTGGGCGCGCTGCGCTCGCTCGGCATCCAATGGGACGAAGTCGATGAGCGTACCGTCGTCGTGCACGGCAACGGCGGCGTGCTGCCCACTGGCGAGGCCGACCTCTTCATGGGCAACGCCGGCACCGCGATCCGCCCGCTGACCGCGGCCCTGGCCGTGATCGGCGGCGACTACACCCTGCACGGCGTCTCGCGCATGCACGAGCGTCCGATCGGCGACCTGGTCGACGCCCTCAACGAGATCGGCGCGCAAATCGAGTACACCGGGGAGCAGGGCTTTCCGCCGCTGCGCATTCGCCGTGGCCACATCCATGCAAATCGGATGTCGGTGCGCGGCAATGTGTCGAGCCAGTTCCTGACCGCGCTGTTGATGGCCGCGCCGCTGATGGCGCGCGGGCATGCGGTGACGATCGACGTCGTCGGCGAGCTGATCTCCAAGCCTTACATCGAGATCACGCTGAACCTGATGCGCCGCTTCGGCGTGGCGGTCGAGCAGAACGGCTGGGCCTCGTTCACGGTGCAGCCGGGCCAGAAATACGTCTCGCCGGGCAGCATCCACGTCGAAGGCGACGCTTCCTCGGCCTCCTACTTCCTGGCGGCCGGCGCGATCGGCGGCGGGCCGGTTCGGGTCGAAGGGGTGGGACAGGACAGCATCCAGGGCGACGTGCGCTTTGCCGACGCATTGGAACGCATGGGCGCAATCGTCACCCGCGGCGAGAACTGGATCGAAGCGCGCGGGAACGGCGTACTGAAAGCCATCGACGCCGACTTCAACCATATCCCGGATGCCGCGATGACGATCGCCGTCGCCGCGCTGTATGCGGACGGCACCAGTACCCTGCGCAACATCGCCAGCTGGCGCGTGAAGGAAACCGACCGCCTGGCGGCGATGGCGACCGAACTGCGCAAGGTCGGCGCCATCGTGGAAGAGGGCGCGGACTACATCACGATCACCCCGCCCGAGGAACTGCTGCCGGCGACCATCGACACCTATGACGACCACCGGATGGCGATGTGCTTCTCGCTGGCCGCCCTGGACGGCAAGGCGCGCCGCGGCAACGCGATGCGCATCAACGATCCGAAATGCGTGGCCAAGACCTTCCCCGACTATTTCGAAGCGTTCGCGAGCATTGCGCGCAGTGAACTGTTCTGATCAAGTGTTTTAAACTGCGCCCCGTCGCCAACAACAAGAAGTCATCAACACAATGCCCAACTCCCATATTCCCGTGATCACGATCGACGGCCCGACGGCCTCCGGCAAAGGCACCGTCGCCGCCCGCGTCGCCGACCGGCTCGGTTACCACCTGCTCGATTCGGGCGCCCTCTACCGCTTGACGGCACTGTCCGCCATGCGGGCCGGCGTCGCCCTCGACGACGAGCAGGGTGTGGCCCAGCTGGCACAGGTGCTGCCGGCAAGCTTCTCCAATGGCGATATTTTCCTCGCCGGCGAAGAGGTGGGAGCGCTGATCCGGGCCGAGGAAGTGGGCAACAATGCCTCGAAAATCGCGGCCTTCCCAAGCGTGCGCCAGGCCCTCTACGCCCTGCAACTGGGCTTTCGCAAGGCGCCGGGCCTGGTGGCCGACGGGCGCGACATGGGCACCGTCATTTTCCCGAATGCACGCCTGAAGGTGTTTCTGACGGCCAGCGTCGAAGCCCGTGCCGAACGCCGATATAAGCAATTGATTGGCAAAGGGTTTTCTGCTAATATGGACGATCTGCTGGCGGATTTGCAGGCGCGCGACGACCGCGATACCCATCGCACCGTCGCCCCGCTGGTCCCTGCGGAAGGCGCGTACATCCTCGATACGTCGGATATGTCGGTGGATGAAGCGGTGGAGCAAGTGCTCCACTGGCACACGCTGCTGTAGTTTGCTCAGTTGTTTGTTTGGTGCCTGCGACGGCCTTTTGCCCCGCAGGTGTTGTTTTAACCTGACCCAGTTCAGAACCGCACCATCGCCGGTCCTGCTGGCTAACATGTAAATCACCTATGTCTACTGCAACCACCCAAGATTCCGGTATGGAAAGCTTCGCAGCCCTCTTCGAGGAATCGCTGTCGCGTCAAGATATGCGCTCGGGCGAAGTCATCTCCGCTGAAGTCGTGCGTCTGGATCACAACTTCGTGATCGTCAACGCAGGCCTGAAGTCGGAAGCTTTCATTCCGGTCGAAGAATTCAAGAATGACCAGGGCGAACTGGAAGTCCAGATTGGCGACTTCGTTTCCGTGGCCATCGAATCGCTGGAAAACGGTTTTGGCGATACCATCCTGTCGCGCGACAAGGCCAAGCGCCTGGCATCGTGGCTGGCCCTGGAAAAAGCAATGGAATCGGGCGAGATCGTCACCGGTACCGTCAACGGTAAAGTCAAGGGCGGCCTGACCGTCCTGACCAACGGCATCCGCGCATTCCTGCCGGGTTCGCTGGTCGACACCCGTCCGGTCAAGGACACCACCCCATTCGAAGGCAAGACCCTCGAGTTCAAGGTCATCAAGCTGGACCGCAAGCGTAACAACGTCGTCCTGTCGCGCCGCGCCGTCATCGAAGCATCGATGGGCGAAGAGCGCCAGAAACTGATGGAAACGCTGAAAGAAGGCACGGTCGTGACCGGCGTCGTCAAGAACATCACCGACTACGGCGCGTTCGTGGACCTGGGTGGCATCGACGGCCTGCTGCACATCACCGACCTGGCATGGCGTCGCGTGCGTCACCCGTCGGAAGTGCTGTCGGTTGGCCAGGAAATCACCGCCAAGGTCCTCAAGTACGATCAGGAAAAGAACCGCGTCTCGCTGGGCGTCAAGCAGCTGGGCGACGATCCCTGGACCGGCCTGTCGCGTCGTTACCCGCAAGGCACCCGCCTGTTCGGTAAAGTCACGAACCTCACCGACTACGGCGCGTTCGTCGAAGTCGAGCAGGGCATCGAAGGCCTGGTGCACGTGTCGGAGATGGACTGGACCAACAAGAACGTGGCTCCGAACAAAGTCGTGCAGCTGGGCGACGAAGTCGAAGTCATGGTCCTGGAAATCGACGAAGAGCGTCGCCGTATCTCGCTGGGCATGAAGCAGTGCAAGGCGAACCCATGGGACGACTTCGGCATGACCCACAAGAAGGGCGACAAGGTCAAGGGTTCGATCAAGTCGATCACCGACTTCGGCGTCTTCATCGGCCTGCCAGGCAACATCGATGGTCTGGTGCACCTGTCGGACCTGTCGTGGACCGAAGCCGGCGAAGAGGCAGTGCGCCGCTTCAAGAAGGGCGACGAGCTGGAAGCCGTCGTTCTGGCCATCGACGTCGAGCGCGAGCGTGTTTCGCTGGGCGTCAAGCAGCTGGAAGGCGACCCGTTCAACAACTTCGCTGCACTGAACGACAAGGGTTCCCTGGTCACCGGTACGGTCAAGTCGGTTGAGCCGAAAGGCGCCGTCATCGGCCTGAACGAAGAAGTCGAAGGCTACCTGCGCGCTTCGGAAATCTCGCGTGACCGCGTTGAAGATGCCGGTACCCACCTGAAGGTCGGCGACAAGGTCGAAGCCCTGGTCATCAACATCGATCGCAAAGCGCGCAGCATCCAGCTGTCGATCAAGGCGAAAGACAATGTCGAGACCCAGGAAGCGATGAGCAAGCTGTCGAACTCGAGCGACAGCAATGCCGCATCGGGCACGACCAGCCTGGGCGCGCTGCTGAAGGCCAAGTTCGATAACAAGGGTTAATTGACCCCGCTTGAGGCGACCAGATGACCAAGTCCGAGTTGATTGCACGACTGGCTGAGCGTTATTCTCAGCTGGTTGCCAAGGATGCCGAGTACGCAGTCAAGACCATCCTCGATGCGATGACCAACGCCCTGGCGACCGGGCAGCGCATCGAGATCCGTGGTTTCGGCAGCTTTGCACTCAACAGCCGTCCACCCCGCATCGGCCGCAATCCGAAGTCGGGCGACAAGGTGATGGTGCCCGAAAAACGGGTGCCCCATTTCAAGCCCGGCAAGCAGTTGCGCGAGCGGGTCGACGCGATGGTCGGGCAACCGATCATCGAAGACTGAAGTCGTCTGCTACGTGCAGGCAACAAGAACGGCGCCCTCGGGCGCCGTTTTTTTTGCCTGCGTCGAATGGTGGGCACGGGGCGCCCACCCTACGAAAGCTTATGTCCGCGTGGGCACCCCCGTGCCCACCGATTCCGGCACCCGCCAAACGGACCTCAACTTTGAAATAAATGTGCAGATATGCGACACTGCGCCTTTGCATCCCCCACCGCCAGGCCCACCCGATGAAATTCGTCTCCACCCTCGCAGGATTTGTCCTGTTCGTCCTGTTTTTCGGCTTCGCGCTGAAGAACACGCAGGAAGTCGACCTGAACTTTTTTCTCGGCTATGAACTGCGCGGCCCGCTGGTGCTGATGCTGCTCGCCTTTTTCATCGCCGGCGCCGCACTCGGCATCCTGGCCATGTCGCCGACCGTGTTCCGCCACCGCCGCGAATCCTCGCAGCACAAGAACACCGTGCAGGCCCTGCAAAGCGCTGCCGGCACCGGTAGCGCCCAGCCCGCCGCGGATGCCGTCGCACCCCGGTAATTGCTCCGATCATCAATCAAGAATAACAATCCATGGAATTTGAAACCTGGTGGCTGCTCGCCGTCCCCGTCTTCTTTGGCCTCGGCTGGATCGCCGCCCGGGTCGACATCAAACAGATCCTGTCCGAATCGCGCACCTTGCCGCGGGCCTATTTCAAGGGCCTGAACCTGCTGCTGAACGACCAGCCGGATAAAGCGATCGACGCCTTCATCGAAATCGTCACGCTCGACCCGGAAACGGCCGACATGCACTTCGCGCTCGGCAACCTGTTCCGCCGACGCGGCGAGATCGAGCGCGCGATCCGCGTCCACCAGAACCTGCTGGCGCGGCCCGACCTGCCGCCCGAACAGCGCACGCAAGCCCAGTACGAACTCGGCATGGACTACCTGAAGGCCGGTCTCCTCGACCGCGCCGAAGAGACCTTCAACGGCCTCGTCGACGGCGGGTACAGCGTTCAGGCCAGCAAGGCGCTGCTGGAAATCTACCAGCGCGAAAAGGAATGGAGCCGCGCGATCGATGCCGCGACCGGCCTGCAGCTGTCGGGTGCCGGTGCGCGCCAGAAGGAGATCGCCCAGTTCTATTGCGAGCTGGCCCAGGATGCGCTGGTGCGCAGCGACCTGGCCGACGCGATGTCGCTGCTGGATAAAGCCCTGCACGCCGACCGCAACAGCGTGCGCGCGACCATGCTGCTGGGAGACGTGCTGCTGGCCCAGGGCGACGTCGAGGCGGCCATCGCCACCTGGAAGCGCGTCGAGCAGCAAAGCGTGCCGCACGTGGCCCTGGTGGCCGGACGCCTGATGGACGGCTACCGCCGCGTCGGCCGCCCGCAGGAAGGCGTCAACCTGCTGCGTTCCTACCTGGCTGAAGCGTCCTCGATCGACCTGATCGAGGTCGTCTTCAAGGCCGTGATTGAACTCGACGGCGTCGAGGCTGCCAAACAGCTGGTGCTCGACGAATTGCGCCGCAATCCGACCCTGCTCGGCCTGGATAAACTGCTGGAGGCGCGCCTGATGGACGCCCCGGCCCATATCTGGGAAGAGCTGTCGATGGTGAAAAACCTGATCCACGGCTACACGGCCAAGCTGGCGCGCTACCAGTGCGGCCACTGCGGCTTCAAGGCGCGCCAGTATTACTGGCAATGCCCGGGTTGCAGCCGCTGGGAAACGTACCCGCCGCGCCGTACCGAAGAACTCAACGTGATGAATTGAAGCAGGAAGCATGACGACCGATACCGCACGCCGCGTACTCGACGGCGCAGACTACCTCCACACCGCCGCCCCGCGGCTGGACAACGTGCGCATGCTCGTCGTCGGCGACGTCATGCTCGACCGCTACTGGTTCGGCGACGTCTCGCGCATCTCCCCGGAAGCGCCGGTGCCGGTGGTGCGCATCGAGCGCCGCGAGGAGCGCCTCGGCGGCGCCGCCAACGTCGCCCGCAACGCGGCCGCATTGGGCGCCCACAGCGGCCTGCTGGGCGTGGTCGGGGCCGACGAAGCCGGCACCCAGGTCGAGACCCTGCTGCGCGAATCAAGCATCCACAGCTACCTGAAACGCGACGAAGCGATCTCCACCATCATCAAGCTGCGCGTCATCGGCCGCCAGCAGCAGATGGTGCGCATCGACTTCGAGGATGCGCCGACCGAAAACGTGCTGCGCGACAAGCTGACCCAGTTCAAGGCGCTGCTGCCGGACTACGATGTGCTGATCTTCTCGGACTACAACAAGGGCAGCCTGGTCAACGTCGCCGAAATGATCCGCGCCGCGCGTGAAGCCGGCAAGATCGTGATGGTCGACCCGAAGGGCGACGATTTCTCGCCGTATGCGGGCGCCAGCATGCTGACGCCCAACAAATCCGAACTCAGGCGCATCGTCGGCAACTGGAAGACCGAGGAGCAGCTGACCGCCAAGGCCCAGGCGCTGCGCGCCGAGCTGGGGATCGAATCCCTGCTGCTGACGCGCTCGGAGGAGGGGATGAGCCTGTACACGGAGAAGGAAGTGCTGCACGTGCACGCGGATGCGCGCGAGGTGTTCGACGTATCGGGTGCCGGCGACACGGTGATTGCGACCATGGCGGCGATGCTGGGGGCCGGTGCGCCGCTGGATGTGGCGCTGGCGACGGCGAACCGGGCGGGCGGCATTGTCGTCGGCAAGCTGGGCACCGCAACGGTCACGCGGGCCGAGCTCTTCCCCGGTTGAATCATAGGGTGGGCATCCAGGCGCGACGTTTCTGATCCGGATTAACCAAACACGTCAACAGTTTCCGCGCATGCGCGTTAATACGGGACGGACGGCACCCGCCGGCCACATTCCTGAATGGAGACACCCGATGATCAAGAAACTGATGCTTGCCATTGCCATGCTGGTCGCCTCGACCGGCTTCGCGTTTGCCCAGGTCGACGTCAACAAGGCCGACGCCGCCGCCCTCGACTCCGTCAAGGGCGTGGGACCGAGCATGTCGAAAACCATCCTGACCGAGCGCAGCAAGGGCGAATTCAAGGACTGGGCCGACTTCCAGAAGCGCGTCAAGGGTGTGGGCGACAAGACGGCGATCAAGCTGTCCGAAGCGGGCCTGCAGGTGAACGGCAAGGCCAAGGAAGGCGCACCGATGGCTGCCAAAACCGACGCCAAGGCTGCCAAAACCGATGCCAAGGCTGCCAAGGCGGACGCGAAGACTGCCAAGATGGATACGAAGATGGACACCAAGGCGGCCAAGACCGACACCAAGTCTGAAGCCAAGATGGATGCGAAGTCCGCCAAGGACAGCAAGACCAAGCCTGCCGAGTCCAAGAGCATGTAATTGCGGCGCGGCCGGGGCGCTGCACTGGCCACGCCTTCGGTTTCGCACCGGTATTTCTGCATGTAAATACTGCAAGAAGTAAAGGAGGCATGAGAAGATACGAGATCGAAAGCAACGATTTCAAGGATCCTCATGCCTCGCCTCCGCATCGCCGCCGGCCTCATCGCCGGACTGTTCGCCATCAGCGCCCACGCCGCATCCTCCGCTCCCGATGTCTCCCGCCACCAGGCCCAGATCGACAAGATCGTCGCCGAGATCTCGCCCAAGCGCATCGAGAACTACGTGCGCAAACTGGTCAGCTTTGAAACCCGCCACACGATGTCGGACACGACTTCGGACACGACCGGCATCGGCGCCGCGCGCCGCTGGATCAGGGCCGAACTCGAGCGCTGCGGTGCCGGCACCGGCTTGAGCGTCGACTTCGACAGCCATATCGCACCGGTGTCGGCACGCATCTCGCGTCCGACCGAGATCGTCAACGTCGTGGCCACGCTGCCGGGCGCCCAGGAGGCCTCGAAGGACCGCGTGTACGTGGTCAGCGGCCACTACGACTCGCGCAACACCGACGTGATGGATGCGACCGGCAAGGCGCCGGGCGCGAACGACGACGCCTCGGGTACGGCCGCCGTGATGGAGATGGCCTGCGTGATGGCCAGGTACAAGTTCGACGCGACCCTGGTGTTCATGGCGGTCGCCGCCGAAGAGCAGGGCCTGCTCGGCGCCGGCCACTGGGCGAAGACGGCACGCGAGAAAAACCTGAACGTGGCCGGCATGTTCACCAACGACATCATCGGCAGCTCGCGCGCCGACGACGGCCGCATCGACAACAAGCAGGTGCGCCTGTTCGCACAGAGCATTCCGGCAACGAAAGAGATGAGCGAAGCCGTGCGCCAGCTGGTTGCCACCGGCGGCGAGAACGACTCGCCTTCGCGCCAGCTCGCGCGCCATGTGAAAGAGCAGGGCGAGCGCTACGTGAAGGGCTTCAAGGTCAACGTCATCCAGCGCCACGACCGCTACCTGCGCGGCGGCGACCACATGCCTTTCCTCGAGCAGGGCTATGCCGCGCTGCGCTTCACCGAGCCGAACGAGGACTTCTCGCACCAGCACCAGAACCTGCGCACCGAGAACGGCAAGGTCTATGGCGACCTGACCGACTTCGTCGACTACGACTACACGGCCAAGGTGGCCAGGGTGAACGCCGCCGCACTGGCTTCGCTGGCCCTGGCCCCGGCCGCGCCCCAGGGCGTCAAGGTGCGCACCGACAAGCTGGTGAACGATTCGACGCTGGTCTGGCAGGCCAATCCGGAGCCGGATGTCGCAGGCTACCGCATCGTCTGGCGCGAAACGACTGCCGCCGGCTGGCAGGGCTCGAAGTTCGTCGGCAATGTGACCGAGGCGACCGTGAATCTGTCGAAGGACAATTACTTCTTCGGCGTGCAGGCGGTCGACAAGGACGGCAACGTCAGCCCGGCGACGTATCCGGCCCCGCTGCGCTGATTCCTGCCTGACAAGGCTGTGTAACGTAGGGTGGGCACTCGTGCCCACGCGTGATGGCACGGCTGCGTGTCGAAACATTTGATCGACCCGCATGGGCCGCACCGCGTGGGCTCGAGAGCCCACCCTACGGTACGTCGGCGTCTCGACCAGGCCCTCGCCATACGCACTCTTGCGTCCCGGTTTAGAATGGTGTTTTGAGGAACAGCAAGAGAGCAAGCATGCCCTATAAAACCATCGAAGATACGATCGGCAATACCCCGCTGGTGCAGCTGATGCGTCTGCCGGGCGCGGATGCCGCCGCGCGCAATAACATCATCCTGGGCAAGCTCGAAGGCAACAACCCGGCCGGCTCGGTGAAAGACCGCGCGGCGATGTCGATGCTGAAGAACGCCGAGGCGCGCGGCCAGATCAAGCCGGGCGACACCATCATCGAGGCAACCTCAGGCAATACCGGCATCGCGCTGGCCATGGCGGCCTCGATCCGCGGTTACAAGATGATCCTGCTGATGCCGGACAACCTGTCGATCGAACGGCGCCAGAGCATGGCCGCCTACGGCGCCGAGATCGTGCTGACCCCGAAGACGGGCGGCATGGAATACGCCCGCGACATGGCCGACCAGATGCAAAAGGACGGCAAGGGCATCATCCTCGACCAGTTCGCCAACCAGGACAATCCGCTCGCCCACTACGAGACGACCGGTCCGGAAATCTGGCGCGATACCGACGGCCGCATCACGCATTTCGTCAGCGCGATGGGCACCACCGGCACCATCATGGGCGTGTCGCGCTACCTGAAGGAACAGAACGAGGCGGTGCGCATCGTCGGCGCCCAGCCGGAAGAGGGCTCCTCGATTCCGGGCATCCGCAAGTGGCCGCAAGCCTACCTGCCGAAAATCTTCGACAAGTCGCGTGTCGACCAGGTGGAAAACGTCAGCCAGGCGGCAGCCGAGCAGATGGCGCGCCGGCTGGCGGCGGAAGAGGGGATTTTCTGCGGCATCTCGGCCGCCGGCGCCTGCGAAGTGGCGCTGCGCATTTCGCAGACCGTGGAGAACGCGACGATCGTGTTCATCGTCTGCGATCGCGGCGACCGCTATCTGTCCACGGGCGTGTTCCCTGCTTGAAGAGCGCGGCAGGCATGACAAAAGGGGCGATCGCATCGCCCCTTTTTTTCGTCCGTCGTTCCCGTCACGGCCGCCTGGATCAGCCGGCCGCGCGAGAATGCGTGAGGATTACTCGCCGCTGGAGGCCGATGGTGCCGCGCCTTCTTTTGGCTTGAACTGCTTGTCGCTGATGCGGAACTTGTTGCGGCGATCGCCCATCAGGTAACGCAGGTCGCGGATCGACAGGTCGCTGACTTCGTGCATGCGGATCAGGAGCGATGCGCCGACCGGCAGGCGGTGGTGGCGAATCTTCGAGATCACCGGCGGCGCTACTTCCAGGGCGCGCGACAGGGCTGCGTCGTTCTTCAGGCGCAGGTTCTCGATCAGGGTGTCCAGCAGACGGTTCGGGTTGTATTGCAACAGTTCATCCGACTCCGCATCGCTGCTCATATCAATGCCGACTTGGTTTGTCATGATTCAAAAATTCCTATTGTGGGTTACGGAAAGTCTTGCGGCGTTTCGGTTCCGGAAGTTCTTTCGAAAAAATCTACTCAATTGTACAACTAATTTAGGCTCTAGTACTTATGAGCAATAGAATTCGGTGCGAAGCCTCGGCTTTGTTGTCTAGTCGCAACAATAGCCGCAATGCAATTCTCTCACAAACTCACGAAAAAAATAATTGTTTTTTGATCAAATTTAAGTTTAGAGGAAACAGAAGTTGCGCGCCGCACGTTTCAAAATGATATGCATGATTAACAACATCGGAGGGGGTATGCCGCGCCCATGAATGTTTCCATAGAGTACAGAAAATGGGCGGGTGAGGATACACCGGGGGAGTACCCCGGCTCGGGAAGCGCTACGCGGAGGGAAAAACGGCCGTCGCGCTGTTACAACCTGTTACAAACTTGCCACACAGCCTACAGGACTCACATTGCCTGGCTCATCCGTGCCTCGCGCACCGCACGGCCGAGGTCGATGACCGACATGGCGTAGAAATAACTGCGGTTGTACTTGGTGATGGCAAAGAAGTTATCGGTCGCCAGCCAGTACTCGGTCGCCTCGGCGCCGTTTTGCAGGTCGATCAGGCCATACAGCCGGCCCGGCACCAGCGCTGCGGGAGGGATGACACCGGCCGCTTCCAGTTCGTCCGGGCGCAGGGTCGCAGCCAGGCCGCGGCTGAGGAGCGGCTCCCAGGCGCGGTGCGCGGCGACGTCCACCGGCATCACGGCCGGCGCAGGGTCGCTCGGCTTCCAGCCGTGTTCGATCAAGAAGTTGGCGACGCTGCCGATCGCATCCGACGTCGAGTTGCGCAGGTCGATGTGGCCGTCGCCGTCGAAATCGACGCCGTATTTCAGGATATTCCCCGGCATGAATTGCGGCAGGCCGACGGCGCCCGCAAAGGAACCGAGCAGGGTGAAAGGATCGATCTTCTCGTGGCGCGCGAGCAGCAGGGCGTTCTCGAGTTCGCTGCGGAAGAAGTCGGCACGCGCGGCCTTGTTCGGCGCGTCGGGGTAGGCAAAGGCGAGCGTGGTCAGGGTGTCGAGCACGCGGAAGCGTCCGGTGTCGCGCCCATACACGGTTTCCACGCCGATGATGCCGACCAGGATTTCGGCCGGCACGCCGTAGACCGCTTCGGCGCGCGCCAGCGCCTGGGCGTTCTCGTTCCAGAAGCGCAGGCCGGCATTGATGCGGATCGGCTCGATGAAGCGCGCGCTGTAGGCTTGCCAGTTCTTCGGCTTGCCCGGCGGCGCCGGTTTCACCAGCTGGACCGCCGAGTCGACGAAACGCACCTGGCGCATCTGCGCCTCCAGTTCCGTGCGGTCGAAGCCGTGCTTGGCGACCATCTCGTCGACGAAGGCGCTCACTGCCTGCCATTCGCCGAAATTGATCGGTTCGCCGCTGTAATCGATCGTGGAGACCGCTGCCACGGCGGCGGCCACGGCCAGCGCCTTGCGGGCCATGGGGGCCCTGGAGGAGGTCTTCGAGGAGGCGGCCTTGGCCTTGCCGGCCTTGGCCTTCACGATCCCGGTCTTCGAGGGCGGATGCTTCGCCGCGGCGTTGGCATCGATGGTCGGGGCTGCTGCGAGAATGAGTGCAGCGACTGCTGCGATTGCTGATACGAAGGATTTCATCTAACTTGCGAAAGTAAGCGCTTCAGGGTCGCGGCCAGATGGGCGTCGTTGCGGCGCGGCGCATAGCGCCAGTCGCTGTAACGGCCGAGGAACTCGGCGGCCGCGGCTTGCGCGGGCGGCGCCAGTGTCGCCGCGGCGCTGATCCGCGCGCAATAGGCGCGCGGGCCTTCATCTGCCGAACGCGCCAGACCTAGGCGAGCCAGGCGCGAACACAGGGCGGAGTATAGCGCATCGATCGGATCGCTTGACCTGCGCCGCAGCAAGAATCTCCACAGCAACAACACACTTGTCAGGGAGGCTAGCAAGACTGGCATGCGCCAGTCGAGCAGGGACGACTGCACGCGCTCGACCACCCCGCGCTGGCGCTGCGGCGTGTAGTTCAGCACCCACTGGTTCCAGCCGTTGTTGACCGCGCCGGCGGCGTAGCGCAGCTGCGCGATCCACGGATTGCTCGTGCCGTCCAGTTGCATGAAGCGCCCCAGGCCCTCGATGCCGAAGGGCGCGCGGGGCGGGATCGCGCCGTCCAGGCCGCGCCGCACCCGTTCCGGCGCGACGGCGGCGGTCGGATCGACGCGCACCCAACCACGCCCTGGAAGCCAGACTTCGGCCCAGGCGTGGGCGTCGGACTGGCGCACCGTGACGTAGCCGTCCAGCGGATTCAATTCTCCTCCCTGGTAGCCGGTGACGACCCGCGCCGGCACGCCGGCGGCGCGCATCAGGAAGACGAAGGCGCCGGAATAATGTTCGCAAAAGCCGGCGCGGCTGCCGTACAGGAAGTCGTCGACGGCATCGCGCCCGAGCAGCGGGGGATTGAGCGTATAGACGTAGTTCTCGCGCCGGAAGCGCCCCAGCACCGCGTCCACGCGTCGGCGCGGGTCGGGCTCGGCGCGCAGCGCGAGGCCGGCAAGCAAGGCGCGCGGGTTGCTGTCGGCGGGCAGCTGCAGCCACTGGTCGGCGTCCTCGGGCAGGCCGGCGGGTTGCAACCGGTAGTCCAGGTAAGAGCTCATCCGGTAGCGCAGGCGCGACTCCACCGGGGCGCTCGCCGTCAGCTCGAATTCGCCGGAGACGTTGGCGCTGTTCCCGTCCAGTTCCGGCAGGCGCCGCGGCATCTCGAGCGCGAACAGCCAGCGGGTCGACGAGGGCTCGAGCGTGATGTCGTAGGTGACCGGCTTGCCGCCGACGCTGAGCGAGGGCGGCTGCTGCGCCGAGCGCCGGCGCAGGCGCTGGTCGATCCGGGTCCAGGTGCGGCCGTCGTAGGCGCCCAGCACCGGGCCACGCCAGTACAGCTGTTCCTGCGGCGGCGGGCGGCCCTCGAAACGCACGCGGAAGGCCGGCTCGCCCGACTGCGCCAGGTTGGCCATGGTCCCCGGCGCCATCGTCTCGGACATGCCGGAGCGCGCGCCGATGGCGTCGCCAGGCAGGCCCCACAGCGGTCCCTCGATGCGCGGGAACAGGAAGAACAGCAGCAGCGCCAGCGGCGCGGCCAGGCCCAGCAGCTTCGCGCTCATCAGGAAGCGCCGGCGCAGCGGCGGCACCGCGCCCGTGAACTGGAAGCTCAGCTGGGCAGTGAGCAGGGCCAGCACGGAGAGCGCCATCAGCAGCGCGGTACCGATGCCCTGCTCGTAGAAGAAATTCGTCAGCACCAGGAACAGGCACAGGAACACGACCACAAACAGGTCGCGCCGCGCATGCATCTCCAGCATTTTGAAGGTGACCAGCAGTACCAGCATCGCGACCCCGGCATCGCGCCCGAGCAGGGTCTGGTAGCTCTGGGCGACGCCGAACATGGCAGCCGCCGCCAGCGGCAGCAGCAACAGGCTGGGCGGCATGCGTTTGCCCAGCAGCGTGATCGCGCCACGCCACAACAAGGTCAGCGCGCACAGCGCCGAGACCCAGGCCGGCAGGTGCGCCACGTGCGGTGCCAGCACCAGCAGGGCGCTGGCCAGCAGCAGCAGGGTGTCGGCCTTGTCGCGCGGCAGGGCCTGCAGGCGTGCAAGGTGGGTTGCAAAAGGGCTTGCCGGGAGCGCCTTCACCGCGCGCCTCCCAGGCCATACAGCGCCAGCGCGCGCAGGCAGAGCGCCGCATGGGGCGCGCCGCTGGCGGCCTCGAAGGAGGTGGCGTCCAGGCGGAAGGCATAGGGCAGGGCGCGGCTCTCGGCCTCGAGCACCCAGCGCGCCATGCGCGACAGGCGCAGTTCGAGATCGAGCGCGGGCGGCAGGCTGGCCAGGTCGAACACGAGTTCGTCGCGCGCGCCGCCCTCGAAATGCTTGGTGGCGAGCTGGCCGCCGTCCTCCGGATCGAGGCGCGCGATCTGGCGCCAGGCCAGCCGGCGCAGTGGGTCGCCCGGCTGGTAAGGGCGCACGCCGGCGAAATCGTCTTCACCGCCGCCGCCGGTCCCGGTCGCGGCCGTTCCCGTGCCGCGCGGCAGCGGCGGCGCATCTTCCTCCGGGAACGGATAGACCAGGGCGTTCAGGTCCGGCTGCCAGTAGCTCCAGGCGCGGAACAGGCCGAGCGGAAAGCGCGTGCTCAGCACCAGGCGCGGCGCGGCCAGCCAGCCGCGGCGTTCGGTCGGAACCGCCAGGCGCACCGTGGCCTGGCCGCCGGCCGGCACATCGGCCGCGTGGCGCGGCTCGCCGGCGCCGGCGCTATCGATCCAGATGGCGTAGCGCGGACGCCGGCTCGCATTCACCAGCTGGAGTTCGAAGCTGGCCTCCTGGCCGGCGAACACGGCCGGCGTGCGTCCGGCCTTCAGGCGCAGGTGGGCCAGGTTGCGCCAGGTGAGCAGCATGTCGACCAGGGCGCAGGACAGGGCCAGGAAGGTCAGGGCGTAGCCCAGGCCGAGGTTATAGTTGATCGATCCGATCAGCAGCACCAGCAGCAGCGCGCCGAAACCCAGGCCCGGTCCGCTGGGCAGGATATAGATGCGGCGCTGGCCGAGAAACAGCTCGCTCGTCGCGCGCGCTTCACGGCGCGTGCGCCATGCGCCTTCCTGCACGCCGGTCTGGCCGCTACTCTCCATCGCTTACACCGGCACCGACTTCTGCAGCTGCAGCACCAGGTCGCGGCTGGCTTGCGCCATGCCCTGCGCCGATTTGACGGGCCGCAGGCGGTGCGCGCAGACCGGCACCAGCACCGCCTGGATGTCTTCGGGCAGCACGTGGTCGCGTCCCTCCAATGCAGCCCAGGCGCGGCCGGCCTGCAGCAGGGCGATCGCGGCGCGCGGCGACAGGCCTTCGGCGAACAGGGTACCGGCGCGCGAAGCCTGGGCCAGCGCCTGCACGTAGTCGATCAACGCACTGGATGCGTGAATCGCGCGCAGCGCGCGCCGGGCCTCGATCAGTTCTTCCGGATTCATCGCGGCTTCGATCGTGCGCAGCAGCTCGCGCCGGTCTTCGCCCATCAGCAAGGCCCGTTCGGCGGCGGCGTCCGGGTAGCCCAGCGACAGGCACATCAGGAAGCGGTCGAGCTGCGATTCCGGCAGCGGGAAAGTGCCCACCTGGTGCGCCGGGTTTTGCGTGGCGATCACGAAGAAGGGCTCGGGCAGGGGGCGGGTCATGCCGTCGATGCTGACCTGGTGCTCTTCCATCGCCTCCAGCAGGCCGGATTGGGTTTTCGGCGTGGCGCGGTTGATTTCGTCGGCCAGCAGCACCTGGGTGAAAATCGGCCCGGGGTGGAAGGCGAAGCCGTTCTTTTCGCGCTCGTAGACGGAAATGCCCGCCACGTCGGCCGGCAGCAGGTCGCTGGTGAACTGGACGCGGTTGAATTTCAGGCCCAGCGACAGGGCCAGCGCATGGGCGAGGGTGGTCTTGCCGACGCCCGGCACGTCCTCGATCAGCAAGTGGCCGCCGGCCAGCAGGCAGGTAAAGGCGAGACGCACCTGCTGGTCCTTGCCGACCACGATCTGGCCGACCTGGCGTGCGGCCGCGTGCAATTTGTTGAACATGCGTGGCTTCCAATAAGTCAAATAGGCGAGGCAGCAGGCGGCATGGTAGATTAACGCTATCGGCAACACGTCTTTCCATGCAGCGGCACACCTCCGGACGATTCTATGCGAGAACGGACGTTTCCGGTGTATGGCTGAGCAGCAAGAGGCGAATGGTCAACCTGGTACCAACATGAGCACAGCAATCTTCAGCCATCCCGACTGTTTAAAGCACGACATGGGCGCCTGGCACCCGGAATCCCCGGACCGCCTGCAAGCCATCGAAGACCAGCTGATCCTGGCCCGGCTCGACGGCCTGATCGAGCGCCGCCTGGCGCCGCTGGCCGAGATCCCGGCCATACTGCGCAACCATACCGAGGGTGCGCTGGCGCTGGTGCGCGACCACATTCCGAGCACGCCCGGCGACACCTATCCACTGGATGGCGACACCCTGCTGTGCCACGCCAGCTATGACGCGGCCCTGCGCGCGGCCGGCGCCGCCCTGGCCGCGACCGACGCCGTCATCGCCGGCGACATCGCCAACGCCTTCTGCTCGATCCGCCCGCCCGGCCACCACGCGACGCCGTCGGAGCCGATGGGCTTCTGCCTGTTCAACAATGTCGCGATCGCGGCGCGCCACGCGCTCGAGGCGCACGGGCTGGAGCGGGTCGCCATCGTCGACTTCGACGTCCACCACGGCAACGGCACCGCCGAATCCTTCCGCGACGACCCGCGGGTGCTGATGGCGAGCTTCTTCCAGCACCCCTTCTATCCGTTTTCGGAACCGGAACCGGTCACCGGGACGAACGTGAACATTCCGCTGCCGGCGCGCTCCGGCGGCGACGCCGTGCGCCAGGTGGTGCAGGAGTACTGGCTGCCGGCCCTGCACGCATTCAAGCCGCAGATGATTTTCGTTTCCGCCGGCTTCGACGCCCACCGCGACGACGACATGGGCGGCATGGCCCTGGTCGAGGCGGATTACGCCTGGCTCACGCGCCAGATCATGACGGTCGCGCGCGAGCACGCGGGCGGACGCATCGTCAGCTGCCTGGAGGGCGGCTACGCCTTGTCGGCACTTGGCCGCAGCGTGGTCGCACACCTGAAAGTTCTGGCGGAACTTGATTAAAGGCAAACATCCTTTGCTTTAGCAGCAAAACAACGCGATCTCCTTCTTACGCATGTTCAATTGACTCTCTTCTAGCTCGGGCATACATTCGGCTGAGCCGCAGGAAGCGGCAGCGCCTGGCTCAGCCGGCAGCGATGGCACCGATACAGGCGTCCACACTAAAAAGGAGGAGATTGTGAAGAAAGCATTACAACTCGTAATGGCGGTCTGTCTCATGGCCGCGTCAAGCTTCGCTGCCGCAACGAATTACACGCTCTGGATCAACGGCCGCACCGGCGGCGGGGTGATCGGCAACTACGACAGCTGGACCTACTGGGGCCCCGGTACCACGGCCGCCGGCGTCAACAAGAAATCGGTCAACTGGGATGGCCGCAGCAGCATCGCCTCGCAGAGCGGCTATATCCGCAACGCCCTCGACTGCTTCTGCACCGGCAACAACTGGTGCTATGTCGTGACCCACAGCGCCGGCGACCTGATGATGGGCTATACGATGGCCAACTACGGCGGCTCGGCGCGCACCAAGAAGAACGCCGTGGCCAACAGCGCCGGCGTGTGCGGCAACAGCGACGGCAGCGCACAGACCGGCTGGAACATCAAGTGGGTACGCGCCGCCTCCGGCGCCGGCGGCGGCTCCGAACTGTCGGACGCCGGCTCCTGGACCACCTCCGAACCGCTGGTGCAGGACCTGAAAACCACCACCGCGCGCGCCATGTACAACCACAACACGACGCGCAACGTCTGGTTCTACATGTATGCCGGCGCCAAGGGCACGGCCTATTCCGGCATCCTGCCGGGCCAGGACGACGAAGCCGTCGCCTACCACAGCACCGGCGGCGTCTCGGGCAGCGGGGGAGGCTCCTACTGCAATCCGAGCGACTGGTTCTGCAACGACCTGACCCTGGGCACCGCGGCCAACGAGGGAGGAACGCTGAAGTGGAGCTACCACTCGGTGAGCTTCCGCGACGACGCCGAAGCCTATAACCACTACGCGAACGGCAACTGGCAGGGCATCGTCGGTGTCGTGCGCAGCGCCGTGGTGAACAGTGCCCTCTGAGCGTAAAGTGAAGCGCTGGCTGCCCCTGGCGCTGGTCCTTGCACTGCTGGCGGCCATCGCCTGGCTGGCGCTGCGCGGCGATACTCCGCCGGCCGCCGGCACGGCCGTCGCGGCGGCCGGCGGCGCATCGCCCCGGGGCCCGCAGTTCTTCGGCCAGGTCGCCAGCCAGGGCGCCGCGCCGCTGCCCGGCGAGCGCGCCCGCCAGCGCCAGCTGCTGGTCGACAACTTCACGCTGACCGACACCACCTATTGCAGCTACCGCGAGGGCAGCATGTACCCGGCCGGCTCGCAGCCGATGTCGCGCAATCCCGACCAGGTCTATCCGAACCAGCCGGTCGTCGAAACCAATCCGATGCGCGGCGACGACCGCAGCGCCAACCCGAACATCCTGCTCCAGACCTCGCAGTCGCGCGTCTTTCTCGCGGCCGGCGAATCGGTCGCGTTCTCGCTGCGCGCGGTCGAACCGAACGGCGCCACCGTGCCGCTGGTCGTCACGCGCGCGCTCGCCGCCGGCATCGTCAGCGTCGGCGGGCGCCCCACCACCCAGGTGCCGCTCGCCTTTGCCGACGACGGCAGCGGCGCCGATGCGGCAGCCGGCGACGGCGCCTTTGGCGGCGTGCTGACCCCGGCGCAGACGGGCCTGGCGAGCTTCCACGGCACCATCCGCACCGAGGTGCGCTACACGGCGGGCGGCAAGAACGGCGTCGTCATCTTCGACGTCATCTATTCGCCCAGGGTGCCGGCGGTCTGGGCCGGGCCGCCGCGCGAGGCGATGGAGAACGGTTCGCTGACCTTCATCCTGCGCGCCGACGTGCGCCAGCCGGGCCGCTATATCGTCACCGGCCGCATCGACGACGCCAGGGGCCGGCCCTACGCGCTGGCGACCTTCAACGAGGTGCTGGGACCAGGGCCGAACGACATCAAATTGAGCGTGTTCGGCAAACTCATGATCGATGGCGGGGCGGTGCTGCCGCTGACCCTGCGCGACGTCGACGGCTATCTGCTCAAGGAAAACACCGACCCGGACCGCGAGCTGATGCCGCGCCTGGAAGGGCCGGTGCTGACCAGCCGCAAGCGCACGCTCGAGGGCGTCTCGGATGCCGAATGGGACAGCGAGGAGCGCCGGCGCCACCTGACGGAATTTGCCCGGGACCGCAAGAGCGCGGCCGAGGAACTGGCGAAATTCGATCCCTCGCAGCCGCTGCCGGCCAGCGCCTGCGGGCCTGTGAAGTAGTGGCCGGGCCTTCCCACTGTTCAGTATTGTTCTAACAACGTTTTCGTCGCCGCGATTGACGCGCCGTTCTTCCTGTCGCAAGAATGGTCGCTCGCGGTTGGCCGTCGCCACGTCCCACTGCAACCAGAACGATGGAGGATGACATGGGACGATCCGCGCGCTTTGCCCGCTTTCCTTATCTGCTGTGCCTGCCCGGCCTGCTCGCCGCCGGGGTGGCCGGCGCCACCAACTACAGCCTCTGGGTCAACGGCCGCACCGGCGGCGGGGCGATCGGGAACTACAATGACTTCCGCTATTTCGGTCCGAACGACACGCCGGCGGGCGTGAACAAGAAGTCGGTCAACTGGGACGGCCGCAGCGAGGTCGGTTCGCAAAGCGGCATCATCCGCAATGCGCTCGACTGCTTCTGCACCGGCCAGAACTGGTGCTATGTCGCCGTCCACAGCGCCGGCGAGCTGCTGGTCGGCTATACGCTGGCCAACTACAGCGTCACCCCGCGTCCCGTGACGAACGCCCAGCCGAATGCGGCGGGGGCGTGCACAGCCGGCAGCGGCGCCACCCAGACCGGCTGGAATATCCGCTGGGTGCGCACCGCGGCGGGCTCCTCCGGCGGCAGCGAACTGGCCGACATCGGCGCCTGGACCACGAGTGAGCCGCTGGCCAACCAGCAGCGGGTGTCGACCTCGCGCGCCCTCTACAACCATAACGAGACGGGCAATGTCTGGTTCTACCGCTATGCCGGGGCGGCCGGCACCCTGTACTCGTGGGCCCTGCCGGGCCAGGACGACGAGGTGGTGGCCTACCACAGTTCCGGTGGCGCTTCGGGCAGCGGCGGCACGACGCTGTGCAATCCGGGCGACTGGTTCTGCAACGACCTGACCTACGGCTCGGGACCGAACCAGGGCGGGCGCGCCAAGTGGAATTTCCACTCGGTCGTGTTCCGCGACGATGGGGAGGACTACGGGCACTACACGAGAGGTAACTGGGGCGGGATCACGTCGCTGGTGCGGCGCGACATGGAGATGCTGGCGCGGTAGGGTGGGCACTCCGTGCCCACGCGGAACTGCAAACTATATTGGCTAACACTGTGCATCGTTTCGCGTGGGCACAGCGTGCCCACCCTACATCCCCGCGGCAGCTATCCCGCACCCTCGCGCCGCGTGCGCTTCGCGGCGGCGCTCGGCCGCTTGCCAACCACGTACACCACATACGCCGGCTCGCCCGCATACATCGGTGCTGCCGGCTGGGCCAGTTCCACTTCCTGCACCGCACTCACCTGGCTCGCCGGCGCCGCCCGGTCGGACGGATTGTCGAGGCAGGCCGCCAGAACCAGCCCACCGAAAGCGCCGAAGATCCACACCTCGACGTTGCGTGCCATACCCTTGATATTCTTCATGACGTTCTCCGTGACGTTTTACCTGCACGGCCAGGAGCGGCCGTCCTGTCATCGTGCCCGTCCGCGATGATTCGATATTGCAACGAATCAAGCCAAAATCATTCCTAGTGGAAACATAACGACAAGCTGCACGGACGCCGTGCCCGGCGCCAGCGTAAAATACCGCCTCGTTCGCAGAATTTGAAAGCACAGCATGTCGATACAATGGTTCCCGGGCCACATGAACTCCGCCAAAAAGCAGGCGGAGGAGCAGATGGAATTCATCGATCTCGTGATCGAGGTACTCGACGCGCGCCTGCCCGAGGCGAGCTGCAATCCGCTGGTCGACCGCATGCGCCAGTTCCGCCAGCGACCGGTCCTGAAAATCCTGAACAAGATCGACCTGGCCGACCCGGCGGCCACCGCCGCCTGGAAGGCCTATTACGACGCCAGGCCCGGCGTCACGGCCTACCCGATGACGACCAAGAAGCCGGCCGACGTCGCGCGCATCCCGGCGCTGGCGCTGTCGCTCGCCCCGCACCGCGGCGTGCCGACCAAGCCGCTGCGCATCATGATCATGGGCATCCCGAACGTCGGCAAATCGACGCTGATGAACGCGCTGCTGAAGAAGCGGGTGGCCAAGGTCGGCGACGAGCCGGCGGTCACCAAGACCCAGCAAAAGCTGTATCTCGACAAGCACACGGTGCTGGTCGACACCCCGGGCCTGATGTGGCCGAAGATCGAGATGCCGAGCGACGGCCTGATGCTGGCCGCCAGCCATGCGATCGGCACCAATGCCCTGATCGAGGAGGAGGTCGCCTTCTTCCTGGGCGACATCCTGCTGGAGCGCTACCCGCAGCTGCTCACCGCCCGCTACGGCTTCAAGACCGAGGGCCTGGACGGCATCGGCGTGGTCGAGCAGGTGGCGGCGCGCCGCGGCTTCCGCGTGCGCGGCGGCGAGTTCGACGTCGAAAAGGCGGCCCACGTGCTGCTGCACGACTACCGCAGCGGCGCCATCGGGCGCATCAGCCTGGAGACGCCCGAGTCGCGCGCCGCGCGTCTCGAAGCGCACCGGATCGAGAAGGAAGAGAAGGAGCGCATCGCGGCCGAGAAGGCGGCGGCGAAAGCCGAAGAGGCGGCGCGCGGCAAGCGCGGGACGTAAGCAGGTTTCGATTGCTCGCCGGTTCGATAACGCGTGGGCTCTCGAGCCCACGCGTATCACCGTTTGAACACCGACACCGCAACAATAGTCTTGTCACGATATAATCACGCTCGTTCTGGTGCCCGCGCACGCAATCTGCATGCGCAGTTAAACGGGAAACACGAAGCCAAGACGCCTCCGGCGTCCGGCCAACGTGTGCTGCCCCCGCAACGGTAAAACAAGCGTCGCTTCGGCGACTGGCCGCCTCGTACACCACCGTGCTCCGGCATGGGAAGGTGAGGCGGTCCGACTTGCTAGCCCGGATACCGGCCAGGACAGGTGGACGCATCGTCGCGATGACGTCCGTTGAATCCGAACTGCGGGGACGCAGGCCGGATGCACTTTATCGAAGAACCACAACATGACTTTTGCTGCTGTTTCGAACAGCGCGCCGGCTTTGAAGCCGCTCGCGCTGGCCTGCGCCGTTTCCTTTTCCCTGTTCGCCTCCGCCGTCCAC
Organism: Massilia litorea; assembly: GCF_015101885.1. Classification (NCBI taxonomy): domain Bacteria; kingdom Pseudomonadati; phylum Pseudomonadota; class Betaproteobacteria; order Burkholderiales; family Oxalobacteraceae; genus Massilia; species Massilia litorea. The sequence continues at coordinate 4,989,862 of NZ_CP062941.1, read as the reverse complement.
GCTGACGAAGTTGCCGACGATAAGGCCATCGCCACCGTCCACGTAACGGGCGCCCGCTTCCCAAGCGATGCCGCCTTGCCGCCGGTGGGCGCAACAGTGATTACCGCCGACGAGATCAGGACTGCCGGCGTCAACGACGTCAACGCCGCCATCCGCAAGATCGGCGGCGTCTACGGCCGCCAGAGCCTGGACGGCTCGCCCGACTTCGGTCTCGACCTGCGCGGCTTCGGCACCAACAGCAGCCAGAACATGGTGATTCTGGTCGACGGCGTGCGCCTCAACGAAAACGAACTGGCCGGCGCCGTGCTGTCGACCATCCCGGTCGATACCGTCGAGCGCATCGAGATCACGCGCGGCGGCAGCAGCGTGCTGTATGGCGAAGGCGCGACCGGCGGCGTAATCAACATCATCACCAAACGCGGCACCGAGCAGGGCTACCACGGCTCGCTGGCGCTGGAAGGCGGCCAGTTCGACCAGCACGACGCGCGCGCCACGCTGCGCCATGGCGAAGGTCCGCTCTCCTTCGACCTGGCGGCCAACCACCAGGCGACCGACAACGACCGCGCCAACAGCAGCTTCCGCCAGAAGACCATCAGCGGCGGCGTACAGTGGGCGCAGGACGCGACCCGCCTCGGCCTGCGCGTCGAGAGCGCGCGCCAGAAATCGCGCTTCCCGGGTGCGCTGACCCTGGCCGAATTCGAGCAGGATCCGCACCAGTCGAACAAGCCGAACGACCATGGCACCCTGGCCAGCGACCGCGTCGTCGCCTTCGCCGAGCACCGCATCGGCAGCGTCGAACTGGCGGCCGAGCTGTCGCACCGCGAACGCGAGGTGCTGTCCGTGTACGATTTCGGCGGCTTCCTCTCGGAAGGCCTGTACCGCAGCCGCCAGACCCAGTTCTCGCCGCGCCTGCGCCAGCTGTCGACCTGGAATGGCCTGCTCAACGAATTCGTCGCCGGTGTCGACCTGATCGACTGGGAGCGCAGCACCAGCTTCGGCTCGGACACGAGCCAGGATTCCAAAGCCCTGTACCTGCGTGACGAGATGCGTTTCGGCGGCGTCCGCAATGCACGCCTGGCGCTGGGCGCGCGCCATGAACGCTTCGACAAGAAAGAAGCGAACGCCGCGCTGTTCGTGCCGAACGGCGAGCAGTCGCAAAACGGCTGGAGCGTGGAGGGCAGCATCGACCCGGTTCCCGGCGTCACCGTGCACGCCAAGGCAGGGCAGAGCTACCGCATCCCGAACGCCGACGAAAACGGTTACCGCTCCTCGCTCGGCCTGCTCGCACCGCAAACCTCGCGCGACCTCGAGCTGGGCGTGACCGTCGGCGGCAGCGCGCGCCAGGTCTCGGCACGGGTCTTCCGCCATCGCCTGGAAAACGAGATCTTCTTCGATCCGACCCTGGGCGGCGGCTTCGGTGCCAACACCAACCTCGATCCGACCCGCCGCCAGGGCATCGAGCTCGACGCCCACGCCGACCTGCCGGCCAGCCTGCGCCTCTCGGCCCACCTGCAGCACGTGCAGGCCGAGTTCACGGACGGCCCGAACGCCGGCCGCGAGATGGTGCTGGTGCCGAAGAACGTGCTCACTGCACGCCTGGCCTGGCTGCCGGCAAATGGCCAGAGCTTCGACGTCGGCGCCCAGTACGCGTCGAGCCAGCGCTACGGCAGCGACTTCGGCAACGATTGCGGCGCGCGCATTCCTTCGTACACGACGATTGACGCACGCTACGCGATCAAGGCCGGCGCCTGGGAGTTCGCCGTGCATGGCCTGAACCTGGCGGACCGCCAGTACTTCAGCCAGGCCTATGGCTGCCGCAGCGGCATCTATCCGAGCGACGGACGCCAGGTCAAGCTGTCGGCCCGTTACGACTTCTGACGCCTGACCTGATGTCATGACGACCCTGGCCGCCACCTCTCCCACACGCCGGTGCGCCACGCTCGGCCTGCTGGCCGCGTGCGCGCTGCTGGCGCTCGTCGGGGCAGGGGTGGCAGGTTCGGTGGCAGTTCCCGTTTCGGAACTGCCGCATGCGCTCGCGAGCCTGCTTGCCGGTACTCCCGACGGCATGGCCGCGACCCTGCTCGACCTGCGCCTGGGCCGCGCGAGCAGCGCCTTCGTCACCGGCGCCGCGCTGGCGCTGGCCGGGGTCATGATGCAGGCGCTGGTGAGGAATCCCCTGGCCGACCCCTACGTGCTGGGCGTGTCGGCCGGTGCCGCCGTCGGTGCGCTGGCCGCCTTGTTGTTCGGCGCGGCCCTGTGGCTGGTAGATTTCGGAGCGCTGGCCGGAGCGGTGCTCATCTCGCTGCTGCTGTATCTGCTGGCGCGGCGCGACCTTGGTGGCGGCCGTGGCGGCGCGTCCGGCGGCGTGCTTGGGGGTGAACCTGGCGTGCTGCTGCTGACCGGCGTCGTGCTGGCCTCGGCCTGCATGGCGCTGGTGACCCTGATGCTGTCGGTGGCGCCCGAGTCGCGCCTGCGCGGCATGGTGTTCTGGATGATCGGCGACCTGGCGGGCACCTCCTGGCGCCTGCTGCCCTGGGTCGTGCTGCTGGCTGCCTTGCTGCTGGCCATGCGCCGCGCGCGTGCCCTGAACGTGATGGCCCTGCATGCCGACGCCGCCGTCACCCTGGGCGTGAACGTGGCCGGCCTGCGCCGTTTTCTCTTCGCCTGTTCGGGCCTGCTGACGGCCTGCGCGGTCACGACCGGCGGCAGCATCGGTTTCGTCGGCCTGGTGGTGCCGCACGCCTGCCGCCATGCCTTCGGCCCCGACCACCGGACCCTGTTGCCCGCTGCCGCCCTGGCCGGCGGCGGCTTCCTCGTACTGGCAGACACGCTGGCGCGCACCGTGCTCGCGCCCCAGCAGCTGCCGGTGGGCGTGCTGACCTCGCTGATCGGCGTGCCCGTGTTCCTGTTCCAGCTGCACCAACTTCACCTGCGCGCGCGATGATCGAAACGACCGACCTCACCTTGCGCATGAACGCGCGCCTGCTGGTCAAGCGCCTGGACTGGCGCGTGGCCGCGGGCGAAAACTGGTGCGTGATCGGCCCCAACGGCGCCGGCAAGAGCACGCTGCTGCGCACGCTGGCCGGCCTGCGCGCGCCGGACTGGGGCAGCATTCTTCTCGCCGGCAAGCCGCTCGCGGGGTGGCCGCTGCCGGCGCTGGCGCGCGAGCGCGCCTACCTGGCGCAGTCGCGCGGTGACGCCTTTGCCTACCGCGTCATCGAAACCGTGCTGATGGCGCGCCACCCCTATCACGACGACCGCTACTGGGAAGGCAGCGATGATCACGCCGCCGCCGAAAACGCCCTGCGCACGCTCGACGTGCTGCACCTGGCCCAGCGCGACGTGCGCACGCTTTCCGGCGGCGAGCGCCAGCGCGTCGCGATTGCCGCATTGCTGGCCCAGGACACGCCGCTGCTGCTGCTCGACGAGCCGGCCAATGCGCTCGACCTCGCCCACCAGGTGGCGATGACCGACCTGCTGGCGCGCCTGTGCCGCGAGCAGGGCAGGGCGGTGGTCAGCGTCGGCCACGACCTGAACCAGGCCTGGAGCGGCGCGACCCACGCACTGCTGCTGCACGGCGACGGCCAGTGGCGCGCGGGACCGGTTGCCGAGGTCATGCGCGCCGACCTGCTCGGCGCCTGCCTCGGCCATCCGATCGCCGTCATCGAACATGGCGGACGCACCATCTTCCTGCCCGACGCGCCGGCGGCGAGCAACCCCATTCCCGTACGGAGAGCCCAATGAAAACCATCCTGTTTGCGCTGCTGGCGCTGTGCAGCACGCTCGCGCAGGCGGCGCTCAGCGTGGTCGACGACAGCGGCAAACAGGTCGTGCTGGCGCGGCCGGCGCAGCGCGTGATCTCGATGGCGCCGCACGTGACCGAACTGCTGTTCGCGGCCGGCGGCGGGGCGCGCATCATCGGCGCCATGAACTACAGCGATTACCCGCTCGAGGCGCGCAAGATTCCGCTGATCGGCTCGGACAGCCAGATCGACCTCGAGCGCGTGATCGCGCTGAAACCGGACCTGCTCATCGTCTGGCAGAGCGGGAACACGGCGCGCCAGATCGCCCAGTTGGCGAGCCTCGGCATTCCGGTCTTTTACAGCGAGCCGCACAGTTTCGAGACGGTCGAGAGCAGCCTGCTGCGCTTCGGCCGCCTGCTCGGCACCGAACCGACGGCCGCCGCCGCCGCCGCCCAGTTCCGCGCCAAAGTGAACGGCCTGCGCACGCGCTATGCGAGCCGCCCGCCAGTCACCGTGTTCTACCAGGCCTGGGACAACCCCCTGTTCACGCTCAACGGCGAGCAGATCGCCAGCGACGCGATCCGCCTCTGCGGCGGCCGGAATATTTTCGGGGACCTGAAAACGATCGCCCCCCAGGTCAGCCTCGAGGCGGTCGTGCAGGCGGACCCGGAAGCCATCGTCGGCGGCAAACTCTACACGCCGCAGGACCGCGGGCTGTCGATCTGGCAGCCCTACCGCGGCATGACGGCCGTGCGCCGCAACAACCTGTTCACGCTGGACGAGGAAATGATCACGCGGCCCGGACCGCGGGTGGTCGATGGCGCGGCGGTGCTCTGCACGCGCCTGGAAGAGGCGCGCGCACGCAGGTAAGCGCGCGTTACAGCGGTAAGCAAATGCAAAAAACGGCGCGCTCCTTCTAGGCGGGGGCTAAAAAGTGGTAATCTCGCGTCGTTTTCTTCAATTCCAAACAAGAAGGATCTTCACTATGCGCCGTTCCCTGCGTTTCGCCCTCGTTGCCGCCAGCCTGGTCGCCAGCACCGCTTTCGCTTCGCCCACCAATCCGCAGAACGGGGTCGAATACACGACGCTGTCGTCGCCGCAGCCGGTCCAGGCTGTCGGCAAGAAGGTCGAAGTCATCGAGTTCTTCGCCTACCACTGCCCGGCCTGCTACGCGCTGGAAGCGAGCATGGTCGACTGGGCGAAGAAGAACGCCGACAAGGTCAACTTCCGCCGCATCCACCTGCCGTTCCAGGGCGTGGCCGATCCGGAAGCGCACCTGTTCCTGACGCTCGAAGCGATGGGCAAGGAAGCCGAATTGCATCCGAAGATCCTGAACGCGGTCCACGTCCAGCGTATCCGCCTGATGAAGGACGACCAGATCATCGACTGGGTGACCAAGAACGGCGTCGACAAGGCCAAGTTCATGGAAACCTGGAATTCCTTCGGCGTCATGACCAAGCTGCGCCGCCTGGGACAGACCGCCACCAGCTACCAGGTCAGCGGCACCCCGACCCTGATCGTCGACGGCAAGTACCAGACCTCGCCGGGCCAGGTGGCCGAGAAGCTCAAGATCAATGACCGCAACCAGATGCTGCAGGCAAGCTTCCAGGTCCTCGATGCGCTGGTCGCGAAAGCAGCTGCCACGAAATGAGCGACGGTGAACGCAAAGTCCTGGAAATGTACGAGGGCGCCCGCCCTCGCGAAGAGGACTTGTTCGAGATCAGCCACGTGAACCACGTGGCCTGGTCGCTGGCCGTCATCCTGTTCGGCCTCGTCATCTGGCTCTGCATTGCCCTCGTCAATGCGGAGAACCAGCGCTACGCCCTGATGACGAACAAGTGCCAGGACCCGGTCTTCAAGAGCGGCGTCGACAAGGCCTGCCTCTACACCGTCCGCTCGCGCGCGCACTGGTGGGAGCACCTGTGGTACGGCTTTACGCACGTGAAACCGGAGAGCAAATAGTTACTTGCGTTTCGATATGCGGGCGCTGTACCGCGTGGGCTCGGGAGCCCACCCTACGTATCGTTAGCCGTCGCGTAACGTAGGGTGGACTCCCGAGCCCACGCGTTCAAACGCCGGCACATCGAAACGCATCAACCCTGCGGCAACACCACCACAAACCTTGCTCCCCCCAGCTCCGACGCTTCCACCGTCAAGCTCCCCCCATGCCGCACTACCGCCTTGCGCGCAATCGACAACCCCAGCCCGAATCCCCCGGTCGCCCGGTCCCTGCTGCGATCGAGCCGATAAAACGGCTCGAAGATCCGCTCGCGCTCCTCGACCGGAATCCCGGGCCCGTCATCCTCCACCGCAAGCACCACGCGCCCGGCTTCGCGCCGCGCCGTCATCCGGATCGTCGAGGCCGCATATTTCTGCGCATTCCTGAGCAGGTTCGACAGCGCCCGCCCGAGCAGCCGCGCATCGGCCTCGACCGTGCCCGCATCCGGAGTGGCGTCGACGCCGACAACAGGCTGCCCGGGCGGCAGCGCCGCCTTCGCCGACCGTAACAGCGCGGCCACGTCCACGGTGTCGAGGTAGAGCGCCTGCTCGCTGTCGAGCCGCGCCATGCCCAGCAATTCGTTGACCAGGCTGTTCAGTTCCAGCACGTCGCCCTCCATCGCGGCGATGCGTTTCTTGAGGGCGGGGTCGAGCGCCTTCGCGTCCAGCAGTTCGAGCGCGAATTCGAGGCGTGCGATTGGCGTGCGCAGTTCGTGCGAGACCGAGTGCAGCAGGTTTTTTTGCGACACCAGCAGCGCCTCGATGCGGTCGGCCATGTGGTCGATCCGTTCGGCCAGCGGATAGATACTGGCCGAGGCTTGCATGTGCGCCCGCGCCGACAGCTTGCCGGCGCCGAATTCGTCGGCCACGCGCGACAGCGACTGCAGGCCCTGCCAGTGCGAGCGCGACCACAGGGCGATCGGCACCAGCAGGGCCAGGGCCACGATCACATAGCGCACGGCTTCCATCTGCAAGGCCAGGCTGACGTCGATCGGCAAGTCCTGCACGTGGATGACATCGTCTTCGCTGCCGATATAGCGCTCGCCCTTGAGGTCGACGCGGCGGTAGAAGGACTTGCCCTCGACATCGAGCACGACCTCGCCGCGGTCGAGGGCGCCGAGATCGACGGCAGGGAGGAAGGAGCGCGCCTTCGGCAGGGGGATCAGGTCGAAGCGGGTGCCGGACACCTCGCGTACCCGGTTCAGGCGCGCCAGCCATTCGTCGGCGGGCGCGGCGTCGACATATTGTTCGATCAGGAAAATCTGGGCCGAGGACTGGCGCCGCGCGATGTCTTCCAGCGGGTCGCCGAACAGCCGGCTCATGGCGAAATAGATGACGAAGGTCGCCGCCGTGATCGACAGCATGACCAGCATGAAGAAACGGAAAAAGATCCGGTTCACCCGGGCACTCCCGCTGTTTGCCGGTTGCCTTCTCGTTTCAGAAACATTGGTTTTCTCCCATCGGCATTGTAACGGAGCACACATGACCTTGCCAGCTTACAAATTCGCGACAATTGATCGACAGTTCATGAGACTTCGGAAAGTTTTTACCCGTTAAGATGTTTCGTATCAGGTTTTCCGTTTGCCCACTCGACATGCGAGTGTCGGTGGGCTTTTTTATTCAGGCCGCCGCCGGTCCGGCGCGTGGCCGACAGGGTGACGCCGGCGCCGCGCCGCGCCGCGCCGATCGCCGCCGCTCCGGTCCACCGGCGCGGCCGCTTGTAACGATTTTGCACACAGGCAAAACACGATACTTGGGAGCTGGGCTTGCCTCAACGTAAAATACCGGCACCTGAGCTTCCGATCTCCCGACCATGACCAAGTTTTTCGCCCTGGCGCTTGCCGCTGTCACGAGCACAGCCTGTGCGCAGACGCCGGCGACCAACCCGATGCCCGACGGCAGCCGCGACATGTATGTCGGGCTGGGCGTGATATCGGGCGCGCGCTACCAGGGTTCACACGAGACCGAACGCAAGGCGCTGCCGGTGCTGCAGGTCCAGCTGAGCAACGGCTTGTTCGTGTCCGGCATGCGTGCCGGCGTCCACCTGGCGCGTAGTCCGCAGCTTGAATTCGGCCCTTTGCTGGAATGGCAGCCGCGGCGCGATGCGGGAGGCGAGGGCGCGCAGCTCGGCGGCATCGGCAACGCTCGCTTCAGCCTGGTCGCCATGCCGCTGGCCGCCTCCAGCGACAACCGGCTGTCCGGCATGCCCGTCATCCACGGCCGCATGCAGGGCGGGGGCTTCCTGAACTATTACCTGACGCCCGCCTGGCGCCTGACGAGCAGCCTGCTGTACGGCGCCGACAACGCGCGCGACGGCATGAAGCTCGAACTCGGCGTGCAGCGGCTGGCGCTGGCACTCGGCCCCCACCACCGGATCGCCCTCGACGCCGGCGTGAGCTTTGCCAACCGGCGCTACAACATGGCGTTCTTCGGCGTGAGCGAGGACGATTCGTATGCCAGCGGCCTGCCCATGTTCGATGCGGCCGGCGGCCTCAAGGATGCGCGCCTGGGTGCGCGCTGGAACTGGGCCTGGTCGCCGTCCTGGATGCTGACTTCCAGCCTGCAGGCCACCCGCCTGCTGGGCAGTGCCCGCCTGAGCCCGCTCGTCGAGCGGCCCACCAACCTGACGGTTTCCACCGCCATCGCCTACCGCTTCTGACGATGCCCCTGGCCCGCCATCTCACTGCCTGTTGTACCCTGTCGCTGGTCGCGCTGTCGGCAGCGCCCGCCTGCGCCGGCGACTGGGTCAGCTACCGCGACGCCTACCGCGCCATGGTGGTGTTCGAGAAATATGGCGGGCCGAAGAACTTCCTGCAAAGCCACCTACAGGTCGCGCCCCAGGACCGCAGCGCCTCGATCGATGGCTTGCAGCTGACGCTGGCCGGCAAGACCAACCAGGTCAACCTGCCGCTCGATCCGCTTGGCCGCACGCCTTTCCCCCTGCTCAAGGGCGCCTACGACGAAAACGTTGCCCTGCTGCTGAGCCGCAAGATCGGCAGCTTCGCGGTGCGTCCGCGGGTCTCGATCGCGCCCCAGTCCGACGGCGTCTACGAGGATGGCGAGCTGCGCGCCGCCTGCGAACAGGCGCTCGGTTTTGCCCGCTACGGCGACGGTTCGTTGCGCACGCGCCAGTGCGGAGGCGTGCGCTTCGTGTTCGCCAAGCGGGCGGCCGAGGCCGGCGTGCGCGTGCACCGTCCGGACGGCTCCGATGCGAGCCTGCCGATCGCCCCGGCGGTCGCGTTTCCGGGCGATGCCGACGACAGTTTCCCGACCGTGCTGTACCGCTTCGCCGGCAACGAGCGGGTGCAGGTGGTGACGGCCTATCCACCGCTGGCGATCGTGCCGCTCTTCGAATAAGGATTCACTATGCGTCGCCTTCTTGCCCTGGTCCTCCTGCCCGCCTGCCTGATCGGCCAGGCTGCCGAATGGAAGGAAAGTCCCGAACTGGCCCGGCTGTTCAGGCAGGAAAACGTATCCGGCACCTTCATCGTGCACGACCTCGCCCAGGACAGCTACACGGTGCACGACCGCCGGCGCGCCGAAACGCGCTATATCCCGGCCTCGACCTACAAGATCCCGAACAGTTTGATTGGCCTGGCGACCGGCGTGGTGGCGAACGTCGACCAGGTGCTGCCCTACGGCGGCGGGCCTACGCGCCGTCCCGAATGGGCGCACGACATGTCGCTGCGCGATGCAATCCGCATCTCGAACGTGCCGGTCTACCAGGGCCTGGCGCGCCGAATCGGCCTCGAGCGCATGCGATCGAGCCTGCGCCAATTCGACTACGGCAACATGGACCCAGGCACCGTGGTCGATACCTTCTGGCTCGAGGGACCCTTGAAAATCAGCGCTGTCGAGCAGACCGTCTTCCTCGACAAGCTGGTGCAGGACAAGTTGCCGGTGCCGAAAGCGGCGATGGCCGCGGTGCGCGAGATCCTGCGCCAGGAGGGCAGTGCCGAGCTGTACGCGAAGACCGGCTGGGGCGTGCCGCCCGACGGCAAGGAAATCGGCTGGTGGGTGGGCTGGGTCAAAAAGGACGGCAAGCTCTATACCTTCGCGCTCAATCTCGACATCCCGGACGATGCGACCGGCGCCAGGCGCGTACCGCTGGGCAAGGCCAGCCTGCAGGCGCTGGGCCTGCTGTAGGCAATCGCATGAACACGCCGGGCAACTTGTGTCTGGCGATCCGCAGGGGCCGGTGGCCCCGTGCCAGTCAATCAAGCCGTAATAGCCGCGTACCGTAGGGTGGGCTCGGAGAGCCCGCCCTACCAGGCCCGTTCCTCTTAGCCCCAGGCCGAAGGGGAGAATAGATATCCTTCGCCCCATACCGTCTTGATCTTTTCCGATTTGGCGTCGTCGAACTTGCGGCGCAGCTTGGAGATGCAGTTGTCGATGCTGCGGTCCAGCCCGTCGAACTCGATGCCGCGCATCTTTTTGAGCAGTTCGTCGCGCGAGAGTACGCGCCCGGCGGCCTCGGCCAGTACCAGCAGCAGCTTGTATTCGGTATTGCTGAGCACACACAGTTCGTCGCGCCAGTACACGGTGCGGTCGGCGCCGACGATGCGCAAGGCCCCGAACAGCAGTTCGCCGCTCTCTGGCGCCGCCTTCGGCTGGGTGCGGCGCAGCAGGGCGCGCAGGCGCGCCAGCAGCACGCGCGGCTGCACCGGCTTGTTCACGAAATCGTCCGCGCCTTGCTCCAGGCCCGACACTTCGTCGTAGGAATCTTCGCGCGCGGTGAGGATCAGGATCGGCACCTCGGAGATCTCGCGGATCTGGCGGCACACGACCATGCCGTCCAGTCCCGGCAGCATCAGGTCGAGCACGACCACATCGGGCGCGAAGGCCTGGAAGCGTGCCAGCGCCTCGTCGCCGCGCGCCACCTGCTCGACCGCGAATTCATAGCCGGACAAATATTCAGTAACGAGCTCGGCCAGGCGCGCATCGTCTTCCACCAGTAATACTCGGTACATGCTGTTCTCCTCCTCCGATATTGTATAGAAGCAATCGCTCGGAAGCACAGACAGGGACACTCTGGCGACAGTTGAATACATTTTCGGGACAAATAGAAGCAGGAAGATTTGGCCGGACGCAAAAAAAGCCGCACGCGGCGGCTCTTTGGGAGAATGAGAAAACTTAGCCCATCTTTTTACTGAGGTCGAACATGGCGGCCACCAGCTTGTCGATATCGTCCACGCTGCTCCACAGGTGGGTCGAAATCCGCACCACGTAATGGTCGCTCGGCGCGCCGACCACCGGCACGTTGACGTTGCGGATCACGAAGCCCGGGCTGTAGTCGCTCAGCATGCGCGCGACGAATTCGTTCGACTTGGCGCTGTTGACGACGTCGCCCGCCTTGACGAACGGATTGAACGAGGTCAGCGCCGAGACCAGCTTCGGATCGTCCTTCGGCGAATACAGGCGGTCGGTGCCCCACACTTCGCAGATGCGCTCCTTCAGGTAGGCCGACAGGGTCAGGTCGTAGGTCTCGATCTTCTTGCGGCCGACCTGGTCCCACAACTTGCAGGCGGACACCAGCGAGTGGAACATCGGGGTGTGCAGGCTGCCGCAGGAGGTGATGACCGAGCCGATGTCGTAGGTGGCCGTGCCGTTCGTGGTGCGCGCCTGCGGCGCCCAGCTGCTGGTGTGGATCGGGTACCAGTTCGGCAGCGGCAGCGGATTCGAGGCCCGGATCTTGTTGCGTACCACCAGGATGCCGGTCGAGCCGGGTCCGCACTGCCATTTGTGGCCGGCGCCGGACATGAAGTCCATGCCCAGGTCGGCGTAGTGGTAGGCCATCATGCCCGGCAGGTGGGCGCCGTCGACGATGCTGATCAGCTCGTGGCGCTTGGCCACTTCCATCAGGTCCGCGATCGGCAGCATGGTACCCGTCTTGTAGGTCGGCGCCGAGAACATCATCGCGCGCACGCGCTTGCCCTGGGTGCGCAATGCACGGATGCGGTCGTCGAACAGCGTGACATAGGTCTGCGCGGTCTGGTTGTTGCCGACCGGGAGCGCAACGCGCTCGATCTGGATGCCGTAGCGCGCCTCGGCGATTGCCAGCGGGACATTGCCGCCCGGGTGCTCGTGGTTGGTGGTGACGACGACGTCGCCCGGGTTCCACCCGATGCCCAGAATCGCGTGGCACATGCCGGAGGAGGTATTTGCCGAGAAGGCCAGCTCGTCGGGATCGATGCCGAAGCCCGGTGCGACCTCGGTCCGTTCGGTCAGCAGGTTGGTATAGCCGCTCAGGGAATCGAAGGCCTTGGCCCGGTTTTCGCTGTCGAACAGGTCGAGCGCGATCTTCGGCATCGCGCCGGCGGTGCCGATGTTCATGAAGCGCTTGGCCGGATTCAGGGGGAACATCGCGTTGACGTCGGCCCAGAAGCGTTCGTCGGCCAGCAGCAGCGCGCGCAGTTCCTCGGCGCGGCTCGCGGCATGGCTGCTGCTGCAGCCGGCGAGGGGCCCCAGCGTGGCCGCCAGTGCGCCCGAGCTGAGGATGCGCAGGAAATCGCGCCGATTTTGGCTCCAGTGCTGTGGCGCCGTAACGATGTCGGCCGCAGCCGATTGACTCTGTCCTTCCGTGGGATTGCGCATCCTGGTCTCCTGTTGTCGTGGTTCGGTCAGCGGCGCGCCGCGATGATGGCGATTTCGATTTTTGCGTCGCGCGGCAGCCGCGCTACCTGGAGCGTCGCGCGGGCCGGCGGATCTTTCTTGAAATACTCGCCATACACGCGGTTCATGGCGGCGAATTCGTTCAGGTCCTGCATGTAGACCGTGCTGGTCAACACGTCCTCGAAGCCCAGCCCCTGCGAGGCCAGCTCGGCGCCGATGTAGCCGAGCACCTTGTGCGTCTGCTCCTCGATCGTCGTGCCCTCGATCGCGGTGCCCGCCTGGTTCAGGGCGATCACGCCCGAGAAATAGATCAGCTTGCCGTGCCCGATCATTTGCGAGTACGGCCCGATGGCGGGATAGATCTTGTCGGTCGACAGCACGACCTTGCCGCCGCCGTCGGGCGTGGCGCAGCCGCTGGTCAGGCAGGCGCCGGCCACGACCCATGCGGCAGCGATCAGTTTGTTGATGTTCACGCGTTCTCCTCGTCAGTTGTTTCGGAAACGTTTGCTGAATGTCAGGAAATGTTCCGGGACCCATTAAACGCGCGAATACGCACCGGAATGGCGCATTGGCGTCACGGCTTGCTTTGGGTCAACTTTGACTGGCAGAAAGCGTTGTCGGTTTGCAGCGCCGTATGGCAACAGCATGCAGGGCGCATGACACAGCGCTGGAGAGGGGAATGGATATAAAAAGAAACGGCCCGCTTGAAGCGGGCCGCTGGAGTGCGTCGTTCCGGCGCGTGCCGGAAAGAGCAGGGTATTACGCCAGGTTCTTGTTGACGAATTCCCAGTTGACCAGGTTCCAGAACGCTTCCACGAACTTGGCGCGGGCGTTGCGGTAGTCGATGTAGTAGGCGTGCTCCCAGACGTCGCAGGTCAGCAGGGCCTTGTCGTCCGATGCCAGCGGGGTGTGGGCGTTCGAGGTGTTGACGATGTCGACGCCGCCGTCGGCCTTTTGCACCAGCCAGGTCCAGCCCGAACCGAAGTTGCCGATGGCCGACTTCGAGAACTCTTCCTTGAACTTGTCGAACGAACCCCACTTGGCGTTGATTGCGTCAGCGACCTTGCCGGTTGGCGCGCCGCCGGCGTTCGGCGCCATGCAGTTCCAGAAGAAGGTGTGGTTCCAGACCTGGGCCGAATTGTTGAAGATGCCGCCCGAGGACTTCTTGACGATTTCTTCCAGCGACATGTTTTCGAACTCGGTGCCCTTGATCAGGTTGTTCAGGTTCGTCACATAGGTGGCGTGGTGCTTGCCGTAGTGGTATTCCAGCGTCTCGGCGGAGATGTGCGGCTGGAGAGCGTCTTTCGCGTACGGCAGCGGTGGCAGAGTATGTTCCATGTCTTATTCCTTGATTGGTTGGAAACGAATTAATTCTTCGGAAACGGCGCATATTTTAAACCGGATGGGCCGACGCTGCATGTTTGCTGCAGAAAGGACAAGCCCGCAGTCAGTCCGACCTTCATTCCAGCCGGTTTTGCACGCTCGACACCTTCACTTCCGCGCTGCCTTCGGCCAGGCGCACGGTCAGCACCTGGCGCGCCTTGATCTGGCCGGGCGAGCGCAGTGCCTGGCCCTCGGCATTGCTGACGATCGCATAGCCGCGCTCGAGCGTGCGCTGCGGATTGAGCAGTTCCAGCTGGGCGGACAGGGCCTCGAGGGCGTCGCGCCGCTGTTTGACCGCGCTGCACAGGCTTGCGTTCAGATGGCGGCCCTCGGAAATGAGCTGGGCACGCAGCGAGCGCACATCCGGACGGTGGCGGGCCCAGCGCTGCTGGAGCTGCGCCAGCAGCACGCCGCCGCGGTTCAGCGGCGCGCGTACCACGTGGGTCAGGCTGGACGCCATGGCGCGCAGTTTCAGGCGCTGGTGGGCAATCTGGGCGGTCGGGCTGAGCAGGCGGCGGCTGAGGTTGTCGAGGCCCTGGTTCGCTTCCGACAGCTGGCGCCGCATCGCGCGGCGCAGGTCGGTGGCGTCGGCCGCCAGCGAGCCCATCCAGTCGTCGCGCGGCGTGGCCGCCAGTTCCGCGGCGGCGGTCGGGGTGGCCGCGCGCATGTCGGCGGCGAAGTCGGCAATGGTGACGTCGGTCTCGTGGCCGACGCCGGCAATGACGGGCATGCTGCAGGACGCGATCGCGCGCGCCACGACTTCCTCGTTGAAACTCCACAGGTCCTCGATCGAGCCGCCGCCGCGGCAGACCAGCAGCACGTCGACTTCCGCCCGCTCCGATGCAGTCATGATCGCCTCGGCAATTTTGCCGGCCGCGCCCTGGCCTTGCACCGGCGCCGGGTAGAGCACGATGTTCACATGCGGCGCCCGGCGTTTCAGGGCGGTCAGGATGTCGCGCAGGGCCGCTGCCTGCGGGCTGGTGACGATACCGATGCTGCGCGTAAACAAGGGCAGGGCGCGCTTGCGGTCCTGGTCGAACAGGCCCTGGCTGCTGAGCTTTTCCTTCAGGCGCAGGAAGGCTTCATACAACTGGCCCACGCCGGCGCGGCGGATCGCCTCGACATTGATCTGGTAGTCGCCGCGCGCGCCGTACAGGGTGACCAGGGCGCGCACCTCGACCTTGTCGCCTTCGCGCGGCACGAAGCCGGCGTACTGGGCGCGGCCGCGGAACATCACCGCGCGCACCTGGGCCGCGTCGTCCTTCAGCGTGAAATACCAGTGGCCGGAACTGGCACGCGTGAAGTTCGAGATTTCGCCGCCGATCCAGGTCAGGGGAAAGGAACGCTCGAGCAGGCGCGCCACCTGCGCATTCAGGGCGCTGACGGTGAGGACGGGCGGGGCGGCGTAGGTGGTGTCGGAATCTGGATTGTTCAGCATGGCATGGTGACGGAGAGTGGAGCGGAAAGCTTATGGCATAAGCGCTGCAGGACGACAAGGGCTTTTTGTAGGGAATTGCAGAGAGTTGTGCACCGCCTTTTTTGCTGGCATAGAGCATTAAATTGTTTTAAATCAAAAGCTTATGGATTGCGCGATGTACTTGGACACAATGTTATCCACAAAAAATGTGGGGAAGTCATGCATAAGACCGCGGCCCTGCCGTAAAAGCGGGCAGGCAGGGCTTTCCTGTTTTGAATCAAACGCTTAGGTGTTGGATGCTGAGCTTGCGCACATTGTTTTCCACAGTTTATGTGCACAGGAGGTCGAATGCGCCTGTGCGCGAGGCCGATGGACGCCTCCAACGAGCCGGCCAGACCTGCCTTGCAGCATTTCCCTGGTCGCCGCGCGTGCGTGCGATGTTTTTGTGCACCATGATTTTTCTCTTTAGAATCAAGGAGCTTGTGCTAACTCAAGACGCTTCCTCACAATTTTGTCCACAGAAAGTGTGCAGAACCTGAGAAGGGCCCCGCAGGCATTACAGCGCCGGGGCTGCCACAAAAATATGCACCCATCTTAATCTGAATCGAATCAAGCACTTAAGGCAGCACAAGCGGGCTTGCGCACATTCTTTTCCACAGAAAGTGTGCAAAGACGAGGCGGCCGACAAGATGTGCCCGTCAAAGTCTGCTATACAGCCCAGCCGGTGTGCATAAGTCTGGGTGCTCAATTTAGCGCCAGCAACTCTTTGCGCTTTCAAATCAAAGACTTGGGCGAAAGCGGAGGCCATTGCTCACAATTTTGTCCACAAAAAATGTGGGAAACATCGCGGGCGAATCGCAAGCCTCATCAACAAAGTTAACGTGCTGCATTTTTCATCGGCAGAACAATATTGATTTGAATCAATGACTTAACGCGTGCGGATGCCTATTGCGCACAATTTTATCCACAGAAAATGTTTACAAGTAGCACCACGGGGTGTGTCCATGTTGGCTGGACACGGCGGGTGAAACAGCGGAGTTTCCCCGCTGCCACATAATTGCGCAGAGGAAAAATTCCCTTAAGAATCAAGGTTCTTTGATCTGGAACAAAGCCTTGCGCACAATTTTATCCACAGAACTTGTGCAGAACTGCACTTGCCGCATCGCTGGCAACTTGCTACATTGCCGCATTCGCTTCTCATCAATTTCTTCATCCATCCTTTCACCCCAGGAGTTCACTTGTTCGCCATTCTTCAAGCCGCAGGCTGGCCCATCTGGCCATTGCTGATTGCATCGATCGTCGCCCTGGCCTTGATCATCGAACGCCTGATTTACCTGCGTCGTGAAAAAATCTTGCCGAAGCAATTGCTCGGCGAAGTCATCCAGGTCTATCGCAACAAGAAGGCGACCCCCGACATCATCAACACGCTCGAGCAGAATTCGCCGCTCGGCACCGTGCTGGCGGCCGCGCTGCGCAATGTCGACGCCCCGCGCGACGTGATGAAGGAATCGATCGAGGAAGCCGGCCGCGGCGTCGCCCACGTGCTGGAACGCTTCCTCACCACCCTCGGCACCATTGCCTCGCTCGCCCCGCTGATGGGCCTGTTCGGCACGGTGGTCGGCATGATCGAGATCTTCGGCTCGCAGAACGCCAGCGGCGCCAATCCGGCCCAGCTCGCCCACGGTATTTCGGTGGCGCTGTACAACACCGGCTTCGGCCTGGCCATCGCCATGCCGGCCCTGGTCGCCTACCGCCATTTCCGCGCCCTGGTCGACAGCTTCATCATCGACATGGAACTGCAGGCCGTGAAATTCGTCGATGTCGTCCACGGGGCGCGCAAATGATGGATTTCCGCCGCGGCCGCAAGCGCGAGGATCCGGAGATCAACCTGATCCCCTTCATCGACGTGCTGCTGGTCGTGCTCATCTTCCTGATGGTCTCGACCACCTACAGTAAATTCACCGAGCTGCAGATCACGCTGCCGACCGCCGACGCCGACAAGGTCGCCGAGAAACCCTTCGAGATCAATGTCACGGTCGATGCCAAGGGCAATTACACGGTGAACGGCACGCCGGTGTCCTTCCACGGCGTCGCCGGCCTCGCCGACGATTTACGGGCAGCCGCGCGCTCGGGCCCGAACGGCCAGCCGGTGAAGGATCCGGTCATCATCGTCAACGCCGACCAGTTCGCGATGCACCAGATGGTGATCAACGTGCTGGAAGCGGCGCGCATGGCCGGCTACGACAAGCTGACCTTCGCCGCCCAGACCGGCGGCAAGAAATAATCCTCGGCATCAGGCGGGCGCAGTGCCGGCCTGGTGCTGCGTCCATTCCCTATGCCGAAAAACAATTCCCTCGAATCGACCCTGACGCGCGCCTGGCTGCGCCGCGGCCCGCTCGCCTGCGCGCTGTGGCCGCTCTCGCAGCTGTTTCGCGCGGTTTCAAGCCTGCGTGCCAGCCTCTACCGCGCAGGCATCCTGAAGGCGGGACGGCTGCCGGTGCCGGTCGTCGTCGTCGGTAATATCTTTATCGGCGGCACCGGCAAGACGCCGCTGACGATCTGGCTGGCGCAGGCCCTGCGCGAGGCTGGTTTTCGTCCCGGCGTGATTTCGCGCGGCCACGGCGCCGACGGCGAGGCGCCGCGCGCGGTGACGCCGGATTCGAGCACGCTTGACGTCGGCGACGAGCCGGTGCTGATCGCGCGCCGCGCCGGGGTGCCCGTGTTTGTCGGCAGGAAGCGGGTCGAAGCGGGCAGGGCGCTGCTGGCGGCGCATCCCGAGGTCGACCTCGTCCTCACCGACGACGGCCTGCAGCATTACGCCCTGGCGCGCGACGTCGAGGTGCTGCTGTTCGACGGCCGCGGCGCCGGCAACGGCTGGCTGCTGCCGGCCGGGCCCTTGCGCGAAGCGCCTTCGCGCCGGCGCGACGTCACCGTCGTGAACGCACCCGAGATCAGCCCGCGACTGGCGGCCAGCGTCGGCGGCACGCCATTCCGGATGCAGCTGGTGGGCGATAGCGCCGAGCGCCTGGCCGACCCACGCCAGAGCCGTCCGCTGGCCTCGTTTGCCGGACAGCGCCTGCTGGCCGCCGCCGGAATCGGCAACCCGGGCCGCTTCTTCAGCCTGCTGCGCGGCGCCGGGCTCGACTTTGCCGAGCTGCCCTTGCCCGACCACTACGATTTCCGCGAGAACCCATTTGCCGGCGTCGACGCCGATGTCATCCTGATCACCGAGAAGGATGCAGTAAAATGTGGGCAACTTGAAAACCTGAAGGACGATCCACGGCTGTGGGTGGTCCCGGTCACGGCGCGCATCGACGCCGCCCTGGCCGAACTCATTGTGGAGAAATGTCGTGGACGCTCGCCTGTTTGATATCCTGGTCTGCCCGTTGTGCAAGGGACCGCTCGAATACGATAAGAAGGCCCAGGAACTGACTTGCCGCCCGGACCGCCTGGCATATCCGATCCGCGACGGCATCCCGATCATGTGGGCCGACCAGGCGCGCAAGATCGAGCCGGTATGACGCGTTGAAGATGAACTTTACCGTTATTATTCCTGCCCGCCTCGCTTCGACCCGCCTGCCGAATAAGCCGCTGGCCGACCTCGGCGGCAAACCGATGGTCGTGCGCGTCGCCGAGCGCGCCCGCGCGTCCGGGGCGTCCCGCATCGTCGTCGCCACCGACCACGCCGACATCCTGGCCGCCTGCGCGGCGCACGGCGTCGAGGCGCGCATGACCCGCAGCGACCACCCGTCCGGCACCGACCGCATCGCCGAAGTGGCGCTGGCGCTGGGACTGGCCGATGATGAAGTCGTCGTCAACCTGCAGGGCGACGAGCCCCTGATCGACCCTGCGCTGCTGGCAGCCTGCGCCGGCCGCATCAGTGCCGGGGTGCCAATGGCAACCTGCGCCCATCCATTGAGCGACGTGGCCGAGGTTTTCAATCCGAACGTCGTCAAGGTCGTGCTCGACAAGGCGGGCAGGGCCCTGTATTTCTCGCGCGCCACCATTCCCTGGCACCGCGACGCTTTTGCCGCCACCCGCGACGTTTTGCCGGCCGGCTATGCACCGCTACGCCACATCGGCCTGTATGCCTACAGCAACGCTTTCCTGCAGGCCTATCCGGGGCTGGAACCGGCGCCCCTGGAACAGATCGAGGCGCTCGAACAATTGCGCGTGCTCTGGCACGGTTATCCGATCGCGGTCCACGTCACCGACAGCGCCCCGCCAGCCGGCGTCGACACGCCGGAAGACCTGGCACGGGTACGCCTGCAGTATGCGTCTTGATCGGTGTGGAAATTGATTCTCGGGCTAACTGCGCTACCTCAATAAAACCGCGGTCTCAACCGCCGGGATTGGCGCTGGGGCTTACTTTTGTGGTAAGTTTCGTACCAAGGTAGTCAGATATGCATCAATCGCGATTCATTGCCAACACGATAACAGCTTTCAACATTTCAACATCCGTTTTAGGAATTTTTCATGCGTCTCATTCTGTTAGGAGCCCCTGGCGCCGGTAAGGGTACCCAGGCTAACTTCATCAAGGAAAAATACAATATCCCGCAGATCTCCACCGGCGACATGCTGCGCGCGGCGATCAAGGCTGGTACCGAGCTGGGCCTGGCGGCGAAAAAGGTGATGGACGCAGGCGGACTGGTCTCGGACGACATCATGATCGGGCTGGTCAAGGACCGCCTGCAGGAAGCCGATTGCGCCAACGGCTACCTGTTCGACGGCTTCCCGCGCACGATCGCCCAGGCCGACGCCATGAAGGACAACGGCATCAACGTCGACTACGTGCTGGAAATCGACGTGCCGGACGAACTGATCGTCGAACGCATGAGCGGTCGCCGCTCGCACCCGGCCTCTGGCCGCGTGTACCACACCAAGTTCAACCCGCCGAAAGTGGACGACCTCGACGACGTCACCGGCGAGCCGCTGGTCCAGCGCGACGACGACAAGGAAGAAACCGTCAAGAAGCGCCTCGCGGTCTACCATAACCAGACCGAAGTGCTGCTCGGCTATTACAACAACTGGGCCCAGTCGGGCCTGCCGGGCGCCCCGAAGTACCGCAAGATCGCGGGTGTGGGACCAGTCGAACAAGTACGGGACGCGGCCTTCGCCGCACTTTCCGAGTAAGACACGAAGCGGACGGCAACGTCCGTTTTTTTTTGCCCCGGGTGACCCCGCCGCCATCCGTCGCACCATAATTTTTTATCAAAGTTGTGCAGTACGCAGTGAGTCAGACTGCTTCGCCGGAAGGCTGGGCATTCTTCAATGTGTGGTTGTGACTTGATCGAAAACCAAAGGGGACGATATGGCTGCAAACTATCTCGCGTTTGCCGTGGCATGCGGCGTCATCGCGGTTGTCTACGGGCTCTGGGCCCGTACCTGGATCCTCCGGCAGGACGCCGGCAACGAACGCATGGGCCTCATCGCCCAGGCCATCCAGGAGGGCGCCTCGGCCTACCTCGGGCGCCAGTACCGCACCATCGGCATCGTCGGGCTGGTCTTGCTGGTCGCCATCTACGCGCTGCTCGGTCCCTGGACCGCGCTCGGCTTCTTCTCGGGCGCCGTGCTCTCCGGCGCCTGCGGCTTCATCGGCATGAACGTCTCCGTGCGCGCCAACGTGCGCACCGCGCAGGCCGCCGCAACCGGCATGAAGGAAGCGCTCGCCGTCGCCTTCAAGGGCGGCGCCATCACCGGCATGCTGGTCGTCGGGCTGGGCTTGCTGGGCGTCACGCTGTTCTACTGGTTCCTCACCAGCATGGGCGAAGGCAGCGGCCGCACCCGCCATGACATCATCGCGCCGCTGATCGGCCTGGCCTTCGGCGCTTCGCTGATCTCGATCTTCGCGCGCCTGGGCGGCGGCATCTTCACCAAGGGCGCCGACGTCGGCGCCGACCTGGTCGGCAAGGTCGAAGCCGGCATTCCGGAAGACGACCCGCGCAACCCGGCGGTGATTGCCGACAACGTGGGCGACAACGTCGGCGACTGCGCCGGCATGGCGGCCGACCTGTTCGAAACCTATGTCGTCACCCTGATCGCGACCATGCTGCTCGGCGCGCTGCTGGTCGGCGGCGAGAACGGCGCCGCCGTCATCTACCCGCTGCTGCTGGGCGCGGTGTCCATCCTCGGTTCCATCGTCGGCTGCTCGATGGTGCGCGCCCGTCCAGGACACAAGATCATGTCGGCCCTCTACACCGGCCTGTGGTGGGCCGCCGGGCTGTCGCTGCTCGGCTTCATCGTCGTCACCTGGATGGTCTGGGAAGACCCGGCCATGCGCGCCAGCATGCTGGGCTGCGCCATCGTCGGCATCGTGCTGACCGGCCTGATGGTCTACATCACCGAGTACTACACCGGCACCGATTTCAAGCCGGTACGCCACATCGCGGAAGCCTCCACCACCGGCCACGGCACCAACATCATCGCCGGCCTCGGCGTGTCGATGAAGTCGACCGCCTACCCGGTGCTGGTGGTCTGCGTCGCGATCCTGGTGGCCTACCAGCTGGGCCAGCTGTACGGGATCGCGATCGCGGCGACCTCGATGCTGTCGATGGCCGGCATCATCGTCGCCCTCGACGCCTACGGCCCGATCACCGACAACGCCGGCGGCATCGCCGAAATGAGCGGCATGCCGGAGTCCGTGCGCGCGATTACCGACCCGCTCGACGCCGTCGGCAACACGACCAAGGCCGTGACCAAGGGCTATGCGATCGGCTCGGCCGGTCTCGCGGCATTGGTCCTGTTTGCCGACTACAGCCACGCGCTCGACACGGCCGGGATGTCGATGGCCTTCGAACTGTCGAATCCGATGGTGATCGTCGGCCTGTTCATCGGCGGCCTGATTCCCTACCTGTTCGGGGCGATGGCGATGGAAGCAGTGGGGCGGGCTGCGGGCGCGGTCGTGGTCGAGGTGCGGCGCCAGTTCCGCGACATCCCGGGCATCATGGCCGGCACCGGCAAACCCGAATACCACAAGGCAGTCGACATGCTGACCGCTTCCGCGATCCGCGAGATGATCATTCCCTCGTTGCTGCCGGTGGTGGTGCCGGTCGCGGTCGGCATGCTGCTGGGACCCGCCGCGCTCGGCGGCCTGCTGATGGGCACCATCATCACCGGCCTGTTCGTCGCCATTTCGATGACGACCGGCGGCGGCGCCTGGGACAATGCCAAGAAATACATCGAGGACGGCAATTACGGCGGCAAGGGCTCGGACACGCACAAGGCGGCGGTGACGGGCGACACCGTCGGCGACCCGTACAAGGACACCGCCGGCCCGGCCGTCAATCCCCTCATCAAGATCATCAACATCGTCGCGCTGCTGATGGTGCCGCTATTGCCGGCCGCGGGCTGGGTCGCCGTCTCCGCGCCGGAGATCGCGCAACTGAAGTGGTCGGCCAAGCCGGTCGAACGGAGTGGCGTCCAGCCGGCGAGCAAGGCAACACCAACCACGGTGGCGCAGGAGCCCCGCGCGCAGCACTGAGGTGGCTCGTAGCGTGGGCACTTGTGCCCACGCGGCATCACCGCTTGAACAACAGCGCTGTATCTTTGGACGGATATCCAGGATTATTTGCAACACTGTCCGGATGCAGCGACCGCGTGGGCTCGTGAGCCCACCCTGCGTTACTGTTGCGATAGCCCGCTCCCGCCGTTGCCGTTCAAGCCTCGTCCAGCGCCTTCTTCAGCGCCGACGCCAGCGACGCGTGATCCGAATCCCCGTGATAGCGCTCGCCGTTGATGAAGAAGGTCGGCGTCCCGCGCGCGCCGAGCGACTGGGCCTGTTCGGCGTCGGCCTCGACCCGGGCACGGTGCTTGCCGTCGTCCAGTTCGCGCGCGAAGCGCTGGGCATCGATGGCCAGGTTCGAAGCCAGCGCGGGCAGGGCATCCTCATCGAGCATGTCCTGGTTTTCGAACAGGGCGTCGTGCATCTCCCAGAATTTGCCCTGGGCGCCGGCCGCCTCGGCCGCTTCGGCCGCCGGCGCGGCGAAGGGGTGCAGGTCGACCAGGGGCAGGTGGCGGTAGACCAGGCGCACGTGCTCGCCGTGCTCTTGCATCAGTTCGGTCAGCGCCGTATGGGCGCGGGCGCAGTAGGGGCACTGGAAGTCGCCGTATTCGACCAGGGTAACCCGGGCCTCGGGCCCGCCGCGCACATGGTCATGTTCTTCGATCCTGATGCTGTCGCTCATCGTTGCTCCAATAGTCGAGTTTGCTTGAATCGGGGCCGGCCGCGCTTACACTGAAGGAGCGGACACCCCGCTGAGGAGGTCATCATGGCACGCAAATACATCGATTGCCGCGAGTTTCCGAGCGAAAAGAACTGTTCTGTCACCATCGCTGCCGACAGCGAGCAGGAGTTGATGGAGGTCGCGGTCCAGCATGCGGTCAGCGTGCATGGGCACCAGGACACGCCGGCCTTCCGCGACCAACTGCGCGCAACCATGCACGAGGGCCGCCCGCCGGCGTGATGCGCGGGCAGGCCGCGCCGCAGGAGGGGGCGCCTCAGAACACGCACATCCGGTTCGCCTCCTCGCGCAGCCAGCCACGAAAATCCGGGTGTGCGATCGCAATCAGCGCCTGCGCCCGCTGCTTGGCCGACTTGCCGCGCAGCTGGGCCACACCGAATTCGGTGACGACATAGTTGACGTCGTTCTTGCTGGTGGTCGCATGGGTGCCCGGCGTCAGCATCGGCACGATGCGCGAGATGGTGCCGTCCTTCGCGGTGGCGGGCAGCACGATGAAGGATTTGCCGCCGCGCGAACGGTTCGCCGCGCGCACGAAGTCGACCTGCCCGCCGGTGCCGGAATAGGGCAGGTGGGCGATGCTTTCGCTGCCGCACTGGCCGAGCAGGTCGACCTGCAGGCTGGCATTGATCGAGATGAGCTTGTCGTTCTGCCCGGCGATATACGGATCGTTGGTGAAATTCGAGGGATGCATCTCCAGCATCGGATTGTGGTGCATGAACTCGTACAGGCGGCGCGAGCCGAGGGCGAAGGTAGCGACCATCTTCCCCGGCAGCAGTGTCTTCTTCCGGTTGGTCACCGCGCCGCATTCGACCAGCTTCAGGATGCCGTCGCCGATCATCTCGGTGTGCACGCCGAGATCGTGCTTGTGGGTCAGTTGCATCACGACGGCGTCCGGAATCCCGCCGTAGCCGATCTGCAGGGTCGAGCCGTCCTCGATCATGTCGGCCACGTACTTGCCGATTGCTTCCTGCACCGGCCCGATCGCGGGCAGGCCGACCTCCAGGATGGGGTCGCTGCTTTCGACCAGGCTCGTGACCTGGGAAATGTGGACGTGGCAGTGTCCGTGCGCGAAGGGCACGTTGGGATTTACCTCGAGCACGACGACGCGCGCCTTGGCGACGGCCGCCATCGTGTAGTCGGCACCCAGGCTCAGCGCAAAATAGCCCTGGGCGTTCATGCTGGAGGCCATGGCGAAGACGACGTCGGCCGGCATCAGCTCGCGTTCGATCAGGGTCGGGATTTCCGAAAAATAGTTGGGGATGAAATCGCACCAGCCGCCCTGGCCGCTGGCGCGCGAGGCGCCGCCGAAGAACAGGGCGGCGTGGCGCACGTGCTGGGCCGTGTCCTGGTCAAAATAGCCGTATTTGCGCATCGCCAGGATCTGCGCCACCCGCACGCCGCGCCAGCGGGTGCGCTGATCCGACAGCGCTGTCAGCAGTGTGGGCGGTTCGCCGACGCCGGTCGGCACGATGATCATGTCGTCGTCGCGCAGGTGCGCCAGGGCATCCAGGGCGCTGCCGCGTCTGGCTTGGTAGAGTTCCTGTACCGTCTCCATTGCCGTCTCCATGTTTGATGTCGTCGCCTCGCTGGGCGGATCAATCTCCAGCGTAACCTGCGAAACTGACGCGGACATGACAGCCCGCCAGGGCAGCACGCGCGCGCCATGCGGCGTCATGGCGGCAGATAATTCTCCCATCGATCCCATGGAGGCGAACATGAAGCACGCGAAACATTCGAAGCCGCTACGCGCCGCCCGGATTGCGCTCGTCATTCTCGCCATACTCGCGGCAGGCACGGCGGCCGGGCAGACGACTGGGCAATCCGCTGCAGGACAGCCGCGCACCCCGCCACCCCGTGCCGCACAGGTGACGCCGGCCCCGCCCGGTCCCAGCTACGGCCCGGTCCTGCACCCGCAGCCGCTGAAATCCGAGCCGGGCGCCCAGCCCGAGCAAACCCCGCAGGCGCAGGAAGAAAAGGCCGGCGCTCTGCCGCCCGGCCACGCGACCGAGGTCGATCCGTCGGCCCGGCCCGCCCCGCAAGCAAAAGACCCGGCGAAAACCGATACCCGCAAGGAGCAGAAGAAGGGCGTCAAGCGCAGCGCGCGCCTGTCGCCCGCGCAACGGGTCGACATCGTACCGCCGGCCGCGCCCGGTCCCTTCCAGCCGCTGGCCGCGCCGCCGCCTGTGCAACCAGTGGCGGTGGTGCCAGGTCCTGCCCAGATCAACAGCTGCACCGGCGGCATCTGCCGTGATACCGGCGGCGCCACCTACAACACCGGTGTCGGCAACGCTGCCGTGAACGGCCAGGGCCGCCTGTGCACCCGCAGCGGCGACACGATGCAATGCTTCTGAGCAGGACGGCAGCGCGGCGCAGGCTTTTAACGCGAACGTGGTTTTTTCCCTCAAAAATTCGCTACAATCTTGTGGGTTGACGTTAACGTAAACGTCAAAAAGAACGCAAAAAGGGAAAACCATGCAAATTCAGAACAATGTGTTCATCATCACCGGCGGCGCGTCGGGCCTGGGAGCAGCTACTGCGCGCATGATCACGGAAGCGGGCGGCAAGGTCGTGATCGCCGACGTGCAGGCGGAAGCGGGCGCGGCGCTCGCCGCCGAACTCGGCGGCCAGTTCGTCAAGTGCGACGTCACCTCGGAAGAAGACGGCAAGGCGGTCGTGGCCGCAGCGGTGGCCCTGGGCACGCTGCGCGGCCTGGTCAACTGCGCCGGCGTGGCGCCGGCCGTGAAGACCGTCGGCAAGGACGGTCCGCATCCGCTGGACGTGTTCCAGCGCGCGGTAAACATCAACCTGGTCGGCACCTTCAACATGGCACGCCTGGCGGCCGAAGCGATGGGCAATACCGAAGGCGCCGAATACGGCGAGCGCGGCATCATCATCAACACCGCCTCGGTCGCGGCCTTCGACGGCCAGATCGGGCAAGCCGCCTACGGTTCCTCGAAAGCGGCCGTGGCCGGCATGACGCTGCCGATGGCACGCGACCTGGCGCGCAGCGGCATCCGCGTGATGACGATCGCCCCGGGCATCTTCGAGACGCCGATGCTGATGGGCATGCCGCAGGAAGTGCGCGACTCGCTCGGCAAGATGGTGCCGTTCCCGCCGCGCCTCGGCATGCCGAAGGAATACGCGCACCTGGCCAAAGCCATCATCGAAAACGTGATGCTCAATGGCGAGACGATCCGCCTGGACGGCGCCATCCGCATGCAGCCGAAGTAAGCGGCGAATGTTGCATCTGACAATTTGAGGTAGGATGCCAGGAATGTTGGGCGTGCGCGGCGGCTGGCCGGGCACGCCCTTGTTACTTCCAAGGACTCCATGACCATCAAATTCAAGATGCTCGCCTGCGCGGCGGCCCTGCTGGCGCTGTCCGCGCCCCCTACGATTGCACTGGCACAGGACACCGCCCAGCGCGCCCCCGAAATCGCGACCGGCTATGCCGACAAGGCCGGCTGGGCCGCACGCAAATACATGGTGGCCGCCGCCAATCCGCTCGCAGTCGAGGCCGGCTACGAGATGCTGAAAAAGGGCGGCACGGCCATCGATGCCGCGATCGCCACCCAGCTGGTGCTGACCCTGGTCGAGCCGCAAAGTTCGGGCATCGGCGGCGGCGCCTTCCTGGTGCATTACGACGGCAAGAAGGTGCAGGCCTTCGACGGCCGCGAAACCGCGCCGATGGCGGCCAACGAGCACCTGTTCCAGAATCCCGACGGCACGCCGCTCTCGCGTACGGCCGGCGTGGTCGGCGGCCGCTCGGTCGGCGCGCCGGGCGTGCTGCGCATGCTGGAACTGGCCCACAAGCAGCATGGCAAGCTGCCCTGGAAAACCCTGTTTGCGCCCGCCATCCGCCTGTCCGAACGCGGCTTCGCCGTCAGCCCGCGCCTGAACGGCCTGCTGACCTGGGACGCCCACATCCGCAAGGACCCGACCGCGGCCGCCTATTTCTACGACCCGGACGGCAATGCCTGGCCGGTCGGGCACATCCTGAAAAACCCGGCGCTGGCGAAATCCCTGCGTGAGATCGCGCAAGGCGGGGCCGACGCTTTTTATAAAGGCCATATCGCACGCGACATCGCGGCCAAGGTCCATGCGCACCCGACCAATCCGGGCTTGCTGACCGCGAAAGATATCGCCGACTACCGGCCGCGGGTGCGCGAACCGGTTTGCAGCGATTACCGCGTCTACACCGTCTGCGGCATGCCGCCGCCATCCTCGGGCGGCATCGCCGTCGCGCAAATGCTCGGCATGTTCGAGACGCGGGACCTGGCGAAGCTGGCCCCGATCGATGGCGTGCCGGGGCCGGACGCCGTGCACCTGTTTTCCGAAGTCGGACGCCTGGCCTATGCCGACCGCAACCGCTACGCGGCCGACACCGATTTCGTGCCGCTGCCGGGCCGCGGCCTGCCGAGCCTGATCGACAAGGCCTATCTCGCCAGGCGCGCTTCCCTGATCGGCGAACGCTCGATGGGCGAAGCGCCGGCCGGCAATCCGCCCGGCATGGAGGTGGCCTGGGGCAAGGACAACGCCATCGAAACGCCGTCCACCTCGCACCTGGTGGTGGTCGACAGCCACGGCGCCGGCCTGTCGATGACGACGACGGTCGAGGACGCGTTCGGTTCGCGCCAGATGGTCGACGGCTTTATTCTGAACAACCAGCTGACCGATTTTTCTTTCGATTCGGTTGACGCCGACGGCCCGATCGCGAACCGGGTGCAGGCCGGCAAGCGTCCGCGCAGCGCCATGTCGCCGACCGTCGTGTTCGACAAGCAAACCGGGAAGCTGGTGCTGGCGGTCGGTTCACCCGGCGGTCCGGCCATCATCAATTATGTGGCGAAAGTGCTGGTCGGCACCCTCGACTGGGGCCTGAACGTGCAGCAGGCGATTGCGCTGCCGAATTTCGGCAGCCGCAACGGTCCGACCGAGCTGGAAGCAGGGCGTTTCCCGCAAGCGACGGTCAATGCGCTGACGGCGCGCGGCCACACGGTGCGCCAGACTGAACAGAATTCCGGCCTGCACGGCATCATGCGCTTGCAGATCCATGGCGAGCCCTGGTGGTTCGGTGGTGCGGATCCGCGACGCGAAGGGGTTGCAAAGGGCGATTAATGGGCGATGAATGGGCAACTAAGAGTAGCTTGAGGGCAATAAATCCACTCATGTCCGGAATTGTTTGCTAACCTTGCGGAGTGGACCGCCAACCTGATCATTTCCTCCTCGCCGCCGGCGCCGGACAGCATGCTTTCCGGCCGTGCGCGGCAGTCCGTTCCTGCTCCTGCCTCGTAGCCGCGGGCAGGACATTTCCTGTTTGTTTTTTCACCGCATGAGGGCGCTGCTGTCCGGATGGCTGCTGGCGCTGGCCGGCTGTCTCGGCATGCTCGGCCCGGCCCTGGCCGGGCCGGCGCCGACCCTGCGCTTCGAGCACCTGAGCGTCGAGGATGGCCTGGCCCAGGAATCGGTGCTGGCCATGGCCCAGGACCGTGACGGCTTCATGTGGTTCGGCACCCAGAACGGCCTGTCGCGTTTCGACGGTTACCGCTTCGTCAATTTCCGTAACGCCGTCGGCGACCCCACTACGCTGGCCAGCAACTGGGTCCGGGTGCTGCACGCGGACCGCAAGGGACGCTTGTGGGTCGGCACCGACGGCGGCCTGGCGCTGTACGACCCGACGGCCCAGACATTCCGCCCGTACCTGCCTACCGGTGGTTCGGGACGGCGCGGCAATGGCGACATCCACGTGCGCGCCATCGTCGACGACGGCAAGGACGGTTTGTGGCTCGGTACCGCCGACGGCCTGCAGCACGTCGACATCGCCAGCGGACGTTTTACGACCTGGCACCACGTCGACGGCGACCCCGACAGCCTGGCCGACGACGGCATCAACGCGCTGGCCCTCGACAAGCGCGGCCGCCTCTGGATCGCCACTGGCGCCGGCCTCGACAGCCTGGACGGCGCGGGGCTGCGCTTCGAACATCACCGGCTTGCTTCGGGCCCCCAGGAGAAGGTGCAGTCGCTGCTGCTCGATGCCGGGGATAACCTCTGGATCGGCCTGCTGACCGGGCTGGAACGCAGGCCGCTGGGGAGCGGCGCGGCTGCCCCGCGCCGCTACGGCCCCGAGGACGGCATCCCGCGCACCTGGATCTCCACCCTGTATGACGATGGCCAGGGCCAGGTCTGGGTGGGCAGCCACGACGATGGTGTGTTTCGCTGGGACAAGGCGCACGACCGCTTCGAGGCGCACCGCCGGGTCGTCACCGACAAGCACAGCGTGGCCGACAACTATATTTCCGCCTTGTTCCGCGACCGCGTCGGTACCTTCTGGGTCGGCACCTGGTATGGCGGCGTCTCGCGGGTCGACCTGAGCAGTGGCGGCTTCGCGCGCATCGTGCGCGAGAATGACGGCCTCGGCATTTCCGCCGACAACCGGGTACGTGCCATCGAGGACGATGGCGCCGGCAAGCTCTGGGTGGCCAGCGCCGCCACGCTGCAGCACTATGATCCGGCCAAGAGCGGACCCGGCGCCTACCGTATCTGGCGCCACGACCCCGGCAATCCGAACAGCCTGATCGACACCGCGGTCAATGCCCTGGTGCGCGACCACGACGGCATCGTCTGGATCGGCGGCCGCACCGGCATCACCCGCTTCGACCCGGCACGCGGCCGCTTCACGCGCCGGGTACTGGTGCCGGAAGACGCCGACGCCAACAACGTCCGCAAGATGACGCTCGGGCGCGACGGTGCGGTCTGGATCGCCACCCGCGGCGGCCTGCACCGGCTCGACCCGCGTAGCGGCGCGCTCGAGTCCTACCGGCACGACCCCAACCGCCAGGCCAGCCTGGCCGACGACATGGTGCGCCCGGTGCTGGAAGACCGGCGCGGCCGGCTCTGGGTCGGCTCGTTCAACGGCCTCGACCTGCTCGACCGCGTCAATAAACGCTTCCGCCATTTCCGCCACGATCCCTACCAGGCGAGTAGCCTGAGCCACAACGAGGTGCACGCGCTGCTCGAAGACCACGCCGGCAACGTCTGGGTCGGCACCGCCGGCGGCCTGAACAAGATGGTCACGGCCGCCGACGGTTCCGTCAGCTTCGTGCGCTACACGACGCGCGACGGCCTGGTCGACGATTCGGTGGCGGCGATGCTGGAAGACGCCGCCGGCGTGATCTGGGTCAGCACCAACAACGGCCTGTCGCGCTTCGATCCGGCCAACAACAGCTGGCGCAGCTACACGGCGGCCGACGGCACCATCGACGGCGCCTATTTCGACGGCGCGGCCCTGCGTGCGTCGGACGGCACCCTGTATTTCGGTGGCTTCAACGGCATGACCGCGTTTGACCCGCGCGCTCTGCGCTACAACGGCATCGCGCCGCCTGCCGTCATCACCGGCATCCAGATCTTCAACCGGCCGGTACAGCAAGCCTATCCGTGGCTGCTCACGGGCCCGGTCGAGAACACGCGCGCGATCACGCTCTCGTTCCAGCACTCGGTGTTCTCGCTCGAATTCTCGGCATTGCACTACGCGGCGCCCAAGCGCAACCGCTTCGCTTATAAACTCGAGGGCTTCGACCAGGGATGGGTGTACACGGACGCCGGCAAACGCTTCGCAACCTATACGAATCTCGAGCCGGGCCACTACGTGTTCCGGGTGCGCGCCGCCAACAAGGACGGGGTATGGAGCGAGACCCCGGCGACCCTCGACATCACGGTCGAGCCGCCGGTCTGGGGCACCTGGTGGTTCCGCGGCGCGGTCGCCTTCCTCCTGCTCGGCGGCTCGTATGCCGGCTACGCCCTGCGCGTGCGCGGCCTGCGCCGCCAGAAGGAGCGCCTCGAGGGCCTGGTCAGCACCCGTACCCGCGAAATCGCGCAGCAGAACAGCCTCCTCGAGCGCCAGACCGAGGAATTGCGCGAGCGCGAGCGCGAAGTGAGCCGCAACACCAGCGAACTGGCGGAAGCCAACCGCGCCCTGTACGAGAACGAGCAGCGCCTGCAGCTGGCCAAGCAGCGCGCCGAGGACGCGGCGCGCCAGAAATCGGAATTCCTGGCCAACATGAGCCACGAGATGCGCACGCCGCTGGCCGGCGTGATCGGCATGCTCGGGTTCGCGCTGCGCGACAACGCCGTGCGCCCGAGCACGCGCGAACAGATCGAGCGCGGCCAGGCGAATGCCCAGTCGCTGCTGGCGATCATCAACGACCTGCTCGATTTTTCGAAGATCGAAGCGGGCAAGCTGACCATCGAAAACATCGACTTCGCGCTCGACGCCGCGATCCAGAACGTGGTCGGCCTGTTCGCCGAGCAGGCCGCCGCGCACAGCGTCGGCTTCTCAATCGAGCTCGCCGACAACCTGCCGCGCTTTGTGGTGGGCGACCCGACGCGCCTGCGCCAGGTGCTGATCAACCTGGTCGGAAATGCCTTCAAGTTCACGCC
Source organism: Massilia litorea (assembly GCF_015101885.1). Taxonomy (NCBI): domain Bacteria; kingdom Pseudomonadati; phylum Pseudomonadota; class Betaproteobacteria; order Burkholderiales; family Oxalobacteraceae; genus Massilia; species Massilia litorea. The sequence goes on along the minus strand of NZ_CP062941.1, from coordinate 4,958,036 downwards.
GAGCGGACAAGTCACCCTGCGCGTGGAACGGCGACCCGTCGACCAGGCGCCGGGAACGGACGATTCAACGGGACACATGATCCGGTTTTCGGTGCAGGACACCGGCATCGGCATCGCGCCCGGCGCGCTGCCGCGCCTGTTCCAGAAATTCGAGCAGGCCGACACGACCACCACGCGCCGCTACGGCGGCACCGGACTTGGCCTGGCGATCTGCCGCCAGCTGGTCGAATTGATGGGTGGCACGATCGGCGTGACGAGCGTGCAGGGAAGGGGCAGTACCTTCAGCTTCGTGCTGCCCCTTAGCGACGGCGTCGAGCCGCCAACGGTCGAGCACGTACCGCGCATGCCGCACACCCACCGCCTGCGCGTGCTGTGCGCCGAGGACTTTGCCACCAACCAGATCATCGCCCGCATGATGGTCGAGGAAATGGGGCACCAGATCGAAGTGGTCGAGAACGGGGCGCTGGCGGTGGCAGCTTGCGCCCACACGCGCTTCGACATCGTCCTGATGGACGGACGCATGCCGGAAATCGACGGCGCCACCGCCACGCGCCTGATCCGTGCCGGCGGTACGCTCGACGCACCGGTGCTCGACCAGCACGTGATGATCGTCGCGCTCACGGCGAATGCCAGCGACGAGGACCGCGACCGGTATCTTGCCTGCGGCATGGACGGGTTCCTGGCCAAGCCGATCGACGAGGCGGCACTGCACTATCAATTGAGCCGGGCCATCGAGCGCCAGCTGCAGCGCGGCATCGAGCTGGCGCCGATGCCGCCCGCCGGACCGAGCGTGGCCGAACTGGACGCAATGTTCGGCATCGCCGACGTGCCGCCCGCAGCGCCGCCGGCGCAGTCACCCGAAATGCGGGCGGCAGCCCTGCATGCGCGCATGCGCGCCGCCTTCGCCGCCGACTTGCCGCGCCGCCGCGCCGAACTGCGCGCGGCCTTGGAAGGCGGGGACCTGGAGGCCTGTGCGCGCGTGCTGCACGGGCTGCGCGGCAGTGCCGCCCACCTCGGGGCGGGCGAGCTCGTGGCGCTGTGCACAGGGCTGGAAGAGGCGGCCGACCGCGGGCTGCAGGCCGAGATCCGGGACGCGCTGCCGGCGCTCGAGGCGATGCTCGGCACGTTTGAACGGCTCTCGGCCTGATCCGGGGGCAGATCGTATAATGTTCTTCAAAGCAACAAATTTGGCGAGGGCGGGATGAAGGTGCTGGTGGTGGACGACGACGTGGTATCGCGCATGATGCTGATGCATCTGGTCGACAGCTGCGGCAAATACGAGATTCTCGAAGCCGAGGATGGCGCCGATGCCTGGCGCCAGCTGGAAGCCGGGCTGCGTCCGGGCATCGTGTTCTGCGACCTGCGCATGCCCAGGCTGTCGGGCACCGAGTTGCTGACGCGGGTAAGGGCGCAGCCGGAACTGGCTGGGCTGCCCTTCGTGCTGGTCTCGGCCGCCAACGACGGCGCCACGATCGGCGAGGCCGATGCCCTCGGCGCGACCGGCTATGTCGTCAAGCCGTTCCGGGTCGAGAGCCTGCGCCCGCACCTGATGGCGCTCGCGCCCGACGAGACGCCGGCGGCCAGCCTGGGACGTCTGGGGATCGACGCGGCGCGCCTCGCGCTCTACCTGGGCGGCCTGGAGCGGCAACTGGCCGAAGCCGCCGGCATGATCGAGACCGCGCTGGCGCAGGGCGACACGGCTGCGGCAATGGAGCGTTTGCGGCGCCTGCGCGAAGGCTGCGTCATGCTCGGCCTGCACGGCGCGGCCACGGCGCTGGCGCGGGCGGAGGCGGCGCCCCAGGCGGCCACGGCTGCGCAGGCGCTGGTGGCCGCGTCGGCCGCAGTCGCGCGCCAGGCGACATCCCTGCGCGCGGGCGGCAGCCCCGCCTGAGCCGCCGCCACGGCGGCATCAGCCCGGTTCGTGTTCCTTCTTGCGGCTGTCGGCCCGGGCCGGCGCGCGGTAGGTGATCACCCGGTACAGATACCAGGCCAGCAGCACGCCCAGCACCACCTTCGACACCGGGTCGACATACTTCGACACTTGCTGGTATTTGCTTTCGAGCAGGAATCCGGCCGCCGTCAGCAGCCCGGTCCAGGCCAGCGAGCCGATGCCCGAATACAGCAGGAACTGCCCGAGCGACATGTTGCCGAGGCCTGCGGGGACGGAAATCAGGGTGCGCACGGCGGGAATCAGGCGCCCGAACAGCACCGCCTTGCGGCCGTGCTTGCGAAACGCCGCGAGCGCGGTATCGATATCGTCGGCGCCCACCGTCAGCCAGCGTCCATGGCGCGCGGCGAGGCGCTTGAGGCGCTCGCAGCCATATATTCTCGCCGCGTAGTACCAGGGCAGGGCGCCCGCCACCGAGCCGGCCGTGCCTGCCAACAGCACGCCCACCAGGTTCAGCTCGCCACGCGCGACGACGAAGCCGGCAAAGGGCATGATCATTTCGGAGGGGATCGGCGGGAAGATGTTCTCCAGCGCCATCAGGGCGAACACGCCCAGGTAGCCGCTGTGTTCCAGGAAATTGGTGATGAACTCGAACATCGGACACTCCAGGCGGGCTCGGGAGTGGGGATGATAGCGCGGATGAGGAAAGGGCCACGCACGGCCGAGAGGCCTGGCGGCGAGGCGCCGGCAGCGGCGCGAGTGTGCAGCGGCGGGCTCAGGCGTAGGGCCTATTTAACAAGGACGAGGACGTCAGGAACACGGGCGATGTCGCTTCGGCAATGCTTGCAGGGTAAGAAGCAGGGTGGTCCCCCCGACTGGAATCGAACCAGTATCCCACGCTTAGGAGGCATGTGCACTATCCATTGTGCTACGGGGAGGACACGCGTGCCGCCGTGAGCGGCACCTGCGGTTCGGCGAGCGGACCCTGCGGGCAGGCCGGTATCGTGAACCGAGTGCAATTATAGCCGACGAAAGCAGCTTATTTGGAATTGTCGGCGCCGCAATCGGTACAATAGCGGCTTCTTTTACCTTTCCCGCCGCGCCGCGCCTCTTCGAGACCATCGCACGCGGCCAGTTCACAGATTATGGCTGTCATTTCTCTCTCGTCCGCGCAACTCGCGTTCGGTCACGTCGCGCTGCTCGACCACGCGGACTTTTCCCTTGAAACCGGCGAGCGCGTCGGTCTGATCGGGCGTAACGGCACGGGTAAATCCTCGCTGCTGAAAACCATTGCCGGGCGCTTCAAGCTCGACGACGGCCTGCTCGTCATGCAGCAGGGTATCAAGATCGCCTATGTCGAGCAGGAGCCGACCTTTGATCCGGAGTCGACCGTGTTCGACGCCGTCGCCGCCGGCATGGGCGAACTGCAGGGCATGCTGGCCGAATACGAGGCCCTGACCGGCCAGTTCGGCCAGGGGGACGACGAGGCGCTGATGGAACGCATGCACGTCATCCAGGTAAAACTCGACGCGACCGACGGCTGGAACCTGAACAACAAGGTCGACACCACGCTCGACCGCCTCGGCCTGGCCGCCGAAGCAAAAATGAATACGCTGTCCGGCGGTATGCAGAAGCGCGTCGCCCTAGCCGTGGCCCTGGTGTCGGCGCCGGACGTGCTGCTGCTCGACGAACCGACCAACCACCTCGACTTCAAGTCGATCATGTGGCTCGAGGGCCTGCTGCGCGAATTCCGCGGCTCGGTCCTGTTCATCACCCACGACCGCAGTTTCCTCGACAACGTCGCCACCCGCATCATCGAACTCGACCGCGGCAAGCTCTTGTCCTTCCCCGGCAATTTCACGACCTACCAGGAACGCAAGCGCGAACTGCTCGCCAACGAAGAAGTCGAGAACGCCAAGTTCGACAAATTCCTGGCCCAGGAAGAAATCTGGATCCGCAAGGGCGTGCAGGCCCGCCGCACGCGCGACGAAGGCCGCGTGCGCCGTCTCGAGGCGCTGCGCCTGCAACGCGTGGCGCGCCGCGATACCCAAGGCCAGATCAAGCTCGACGTCGGCATGGGCGAGCGTTCCGGCAAGATCGTCGCCGAACTCGAGAATGTCTCGAAGTCCTACGGCGACAAAGTGATCGTGTCGAACTTCAGCGGCACCATCCTGCGTGGCGATAAAGTCGGCCTGATCGGCCCGAACGGCGCCGGCAAGACCACGCTGTTGAAGATGATCCTCGGCGAGGAAACCGCGGACAGCGGCACCACCCGCCTGGGCACCAAGCTCAACGTCGCCTATTTCGACCAGATGCGCACCCAGCTCAACGAAGAGGCGAGCCTGGCCGACACCATCGCCCCGGGCAGCGACTGGGTCGAAGTCAATGGCCAGCGCAAGCACGTCATGACCTACCTGAACGACTTCCTGTTCGCGCCCGAGCGCGCCCGGTCGCCGGTCAAGTCGCTCTCGGGCGGCGAGCGCAACCGCCTGCTGCTGGCGCGCCTGTTCGCCAAGCCGGCCAACTGCCTGGTGCTCGACGAGCCGACCAACGACCTCGACATCGACACCCTGGAGCTGCTCGAAGAGCTGCTCGAGGAATACACGGGTACCGTCTTCCTCGTCAGCCACGACCGCACCTTCCTCGACAACGTCGTGACCCAGGTCATCGTTGCCGAAGGCCAGGGCCTGTGGCGCGAATATGTCGGCGGCTACACCGACTGGGAGCGCGTCAAGGCAACCGCACCCCAGCCCGCCGCCACGGCCGCCAAGCCGGCACCGGCCAAGGCAGCCGAGGCCGCCGCGCCCGACACCGCTGCGAAGAAGGTCAAGCTCAGCTACAAGGAACAGCGCGAACTGGACGAACTGCCGAAGCTCATCGCCTCGCTCGAGGACGAGCAGTCGGCCATCACCGCCCAGCTCAACGCGCCCGACTTCTACAAGACCAACCCGGCCGATGCGCGCCGCATCAACGCCCGCTACGCCGAGATCGACGACCTGTTGCTCGACGCCCTCGAGCGCTGGGAAAAGATCGAAGCGCGCTCGCGCGGCGACGCCTGAGGCTCCTGCCACACTTGCGCCACGGGCTGCCTGCCTGTGGCGCCTCCCGACGGCGGACGCGCCCTGCGTCCCGCCATCGCACTGTGCCCCAGTGCACGACCAGCCTCACTCCCAATCCCTGATATCGTCCGGCCCGTCGAACATTAGCATCGGCATCGATGCGTTTGTCCTTTTGCGTCAAACGCGCCGCCGGAACTCATGCGCATCGGCGAGGCTCGACGACAACGGCCGGGATCTGCAGGCCACGCCGAGATGTTTCTCCAGACGCTGGTGATGGCGCATCCGCGCCTCGGGCGCCCATTTTTGCCGCAAGCTCGAAGGCGTGCGCAGCGCGGCGCTGCGCGCGCGGCTGGACGCTTGCGCCACGGCCAGGGACGGCCTCGACCGGGCAGACCAAGAGCGCCTGACAAAACAGCCATGGCCGCGTTGCAGCGCCTCGCCGTACCCTCGTACTGTCTTCGCGGTCCGCCGATGCGGCGCCGCGCCTTGCCCTGACTGTTTTGTTCGGCGCTCCAAGGCGCCCACACGCGGCCATGGCACCTTGATTGCCCTCAATCGGGCGCCCCGGCGCGCTTGGGCCGCCGCGGGTCTCCTGCCGCAGGGGCTGCGCTAGTATCGACAGCGACATCTCGACCAGACTCCCATGCGTACCCGGCCCTTTTCGATTGCTTTCATCGTTCGCGACCCGCTGCCGCCGCAGCGCGCCGACGTCGCGACCCTGTTCGGCGTCGAGATGCCCGCTTACGGCGTGCATACCGAGCTGGTGGGGCAGGGCGGCGGCACCGGCGCCGGGCCCTGGCGCGCCGGCGGCATGCATGTCGTGGGCAGCCTGCGCAGCCGCTTCGCCAGCCTGCTCGCGCCGCTCTGGGATGCGTTCGGGCTGCTGTGCGCCTGGCGCCGTGCACGGCCGGACTGCATCCAGGTGCGCGACAAGGTCGCCAGCGCGCTACTGGCCCTGCTGGCGGCACGCCTGTTGCGGATTCCCTTTGTCTACTGGATGTCCTTCCCGATCGTGGAAGGCTTCGAGGCGCGGCGCGATGCGCTGGCGCGCCAGGGCCGCTGGCCGGCCTGGCTGGCGCATGCGCTGCGTGCCTTCCTCTCGCGCCGTGTCGTCTACCGGCTGGTGCTGCCGCGCGCCGACCATGTCTTCGTGCAGAGCGAGGCCATGCGCGATTGGCTGGCAGGCCTCGGCATCGCGCCCGAACGCATGACGCCGGTGCCGATGGGCGTCGACGCCGCGCTCTTCGATCGCCGCACCATCGCGCCCAGCCATGATCCGCGCCTGGCGGGGCGCCGGGTCGTGCTGTACCTGGGCCGCGTGGCCCGCTCGCGCCGTTCCGACTTCCTGCTCGACGTCGTCCTGCGCCTGCGCGAACAGATCCCCGAGGTGCTGCTGGTGATCGCCGGCGAAGCGCCCTCGGTCGACGAGATGGTGTGGATGCGTAATGCAATTGCGGCGCGCGGCCTCGGGCACCACGTGCTGCTCACCGGCTGGCTGCCGCAGGCGGCGGCGCTGGGTTATGCGGTGCGGGCCGAGGTCGGCCTGTCGCCGATTCCACGCGGCAGGCTGCACGACGTCTCGTCGCCGACCAGGCTGGTCGAATACCTGGCGCTCGGCATCCCGGGCGTGGCCAACGACATTCCCGACCAGCAGCGGAGCATCGAAGAGAGTGGCGCGGGCATGTGCGTGCCGATGGAGGCGGGCGCCTTCGCCGACGCTACGCTGCGCCTGCTGCGCGATCCGGGCCTTGCCGCGCACTGCGCCGAACGGGGGCCGCCCTGGGTCCGGAAAAACCGCACCTACGACATCCTGGCGCGCGAGGTCGCGCTGTCCTACCGCCGTATGCTGGCACCATGGGGACGTAGGCGCTGAAGGCCCACGCCGCACTCCCTGCTCCTGCTGCCATAGCCGCATCCGGTGTTGTATTCGAGCGACGGCAGTTGCCGATAGCGGGTCGTCGTGTCCCGCGCTCCCCCGGCAGGCGATTGAGGAGGCCGCACAGGGTCAGGCCATCCTGCTGGGCGTACCGGGCGTAGAAGTCGCAGTGGAGCGGGTGCCGGCATTGGCGCGCTAACTGCAAGTTCGAATTTATCGCGCGCGAAGGCTGAACCGTGCGCGGAAGCAGCAACAGTTGATGTATGATCGAAATATTGTGCCTTTATCAAGAATAGTGAAACCCTTCCTCTCCAACAGATTGGCTGTGCTCCTGAGCGCCGGAGTGCGTGCATGACAGCGCGCGCGCCGCGCGTCACGATGCATGGTATCGCCGTGGAAGGGCACGACGGGGTGGCGGCGCTGGTGGCGATCCTGCGGGCCGGCGAGCTGTCCGAACAGAAGCGTGTGCGTCATGTCGGCGTCCACTGCCAAGGCAAGGTCCTTGCCAGCCTGGGAGGGGCGGCGCGCGGATTCCGGCAGGTCATTGCCCGCATCCTCGAGCGCAGTTCGCTCCTGGTCGCCCTTATCGACGGCTGGGCCGCTTTCGTGCGCGGCTGCGCGGCCGGCGTGCGCGCGGTGGTGCCGAATGTGGCGCCGCTGCCGCAAGTCATCATCGGCCATGCCAGCCCGGACGTGGCGTGCTCCCCGGCCCCCTGGCACAAGCAACAGACATGGCCGAGCCGCTCGACGCGCCAGCGGCCGGCAAGGCGGGATTCGCCAGCCGCGTCGGCCGGATTCCCGAGGCGCCAGGAGACGACGCGCGCGGCGTGGCGGCGCTGCCGCGCCCTACGCCGGCGCCGGCGCGGATGCTGGACGATGCGAACTTGCGTGCGGCTCGGGGCGCGGGCACGCGACACGGTGGTGCAACACTATTCAACAGAAGCGATCTGCGGCCGCCTGGCCGCGATCTATAACGATTTGGCGGGGGCTTGATGAACGCAACAGTACGCATGGTGTGGTGGGTGAATCGTCTGCGCTGCATGTCGGTGGCCGAAATCGGCTACCGCGTGCGCCGGGCGGCACGCGCGAAAATGGCGCGCGGGGCCACCTTGCGCGCGGTATCCGCACCGACCTCGGCGCCTTTGCCGCGGGCACGCACCTTCAACGTCCAGGGCGCCCCCACCATGCATCCGGGCGAGGTCGATGCCCTGCTGGCCGAAGCCGACCGCATCTGCGCCGGCCACGTAGTCCTGTTCGCCGACCGCAGTTTCGACGTCGGCGTGCCGACCGTCTGGAACCGCGATCCGTACAGCGGCGTGACCGGCCCTTCCATATTCTCCGACAACATCGCCATCGACAATCCCGAGCTGGTCGGCGACATCAAGCACGTCTGGGAACTGAACCGCCACCTGCACCTCGTGCGCCTGGCCCAGGCCTGGAGCGTGAGCGGCGACGTGCGCTGGCTGCACGCGCTCGAGCAGCAGCTGCGCAGCTGGCTCGACCAGTGCCCGCCGCTGCTGGGTCCCAACTGGACCAGCCCGATGGAGCTGGGTATCCGCCTGGTCAACTGGGCCTTGCTGTGGCAACTGGTGGGCGGCGAGGCGAGCCTGCTCTTCGCCGGCGAATCGGGCCAGCGCCTGCGCGCCGACTGGTTGGATAGCATCCACGCCCACTGCCGCACGATTTCGCGCAACCTGTCGCGCCACTCCTCGGCCAACAACCACCTGATCGGCGAACTGACCGGCCTGTTCGTGGCCAGCTCGGTCTGGCCCTGCTGGAAAGCATCGAGCGCCTGGATGGAGCAGGCCAGGCGCGAACTCGAGCAGCAGGCGCGCCTGCAGTATTCGCTCGACGGCGTGAACCGCGAGCAGGCCTTCGGCTACCATGTGTTTTCGGCCGAGTTCCTGTTTGTCGCAGGACTGGTAGGCCAGGCCTGCGACGTGGGTTTTTCGCGCACCTACTGGAGCGTGCTGCAGCGCGCCTTGCGTTTCCTGCGTTCCGTGCGCGACATCAACGGCCATGTGCCGAACGTGGGCGACAGCGACGACGGCAGCGTGTTCCGCCTGGACGCGGCCGGCAGTGACCGCGCGGCGCAATTGCTGGCGCTGGGCGAGAGCGTGTTCGGCGCCCAGCCGGCCAGCCACCCGGGCGTGCGCTGGCTGCTGCATGCGCTGCCCGGCAGACGGCCCGACGCCGATCCCCACGAGTCCGACACCGGCTGGGCCTTCCCGGACGGAGGCTACCTGCTGTTCGGTTCCCAGTTCGGCGAGGAAAACGAGATCAAGGGCATGCTCGACTGCGGCCCGCTCGGCTACCTCGGCATTGCCGCCCACGGCCATGCCGACGCCCTGTCCCTGACGCTGTCGGTGGCGGGCGAACAGGTGCTGGTCGATCCCGGCACCTATTCCTATTGGCAGGGGCAGAAGTGGCGCGATTACTTCCGCGGCACCTCGGCCCACAACACGGTGCGCGTGGACGGGCGCGACCAGTCGGTCTCAGGCGGACGTTTCATGTGGCTGCGCAAGGCCCGCGCCAGCATCGAACGCATGCCTGCTTCTCCCCATGAATTCGATTTCCGCGGCTCGCACGACGGCTACAGCCGCCTGTCGGACCCGGTGCGCCACCTGCGCAGCGTGCGCTACGACGCCGCCACCAGTACCTTGGTCGTGCGCGACGAAGTTGCCGCGAAGAAGTCCCATGCGATCGAGCTGTTCTGGCATTTCGCTCCAGAACTGAACGTCCGGCTCACCAGCACCGGCCTGCACGTGCGCGGCAAGCGCTTCGCGCTGCAGATGCACACGACCGGCCCCGACCTCAAGCTCGAACTCGTGCGCGGCGCCGAAAACCCGCCCCTGGGCTGGTATTCGCGCTGCTACCAGTCGAAGGAACCGAGCGACGTGCTTCGTATCTCGACCGTATCGTCCGCCGTTCCGGTCGAATGTAAGTTTACAATAACGTTTTTTTAACAAGTAGCCATAATTACTATAGCTGTTTAGGGAAGTCTGAAAATGCTCATTTATCTGGTCGCGGGCGCAAGGCCCAATTTCATGAAGATCGCCCCCATCGTGCGTGCGCTGCAGGCACAACAGGCGCTGTCGTTCAAGATCATCCACACCGGTCAGCACTACGACCGCGAAATGAACGACGTATTCTTCGAGGAACTCGGCATTCCGCAACCGGACGTCTTCATGGCCGCCGGCGGCGGCAGCCATGCCCAGCAGACCGCCAAGATCATGGTCGGTTTCGAGGAGCTGTGCATGGCCGAGCGTCCGGCGGCCGTGCTGGTCGTGGGCGACGTGAACTCCACGCTGGCCTGCTCGATCGTCGCGAAAAAGCTGAACATCCCGGTCGCCCACGTCGAGGCCGGCCTGCGCAGCGGCGACATGTCGATGCCCGAGGAAATCAACCGCCTCGTCACCGACAGCATTTCGGACTGGTTCTTCGCCACCGAACCGGCGGCCGTCGAACACCTGAAGCGCGAAGGCAAGCCGGACTCGGCCGTGCACTATGTCGGCCACGTGATGGTCGACAACGTCCTGTTCCAGGCCGACAAGCTGACCCGCGCCGACACCTCCGATTTCGAGACCGCCGCTTTCAAAGCCGCGGCGCAAAAGGATGGCGGTCAATACGGCGTCGTCACCATGCACCGTCCAAGCAATGTCGACGACCCGGTCATGTTCGCCCGCATCGCCGGCGCGCTGAAGGAAATCGCGAATGAGCTGCCGCTGATCTTCCCGGTGCACCCGCGCACCCGCGCCAATATTGAAAAATTCGGCATCGACCTCGGTCCGAACGTGATCCTGGCCGGTCCGCAAGCCTACATGGCCTTCCTCAACCTGTGGAAGGACGCGGCCGTGGTGCTGACCGACAGCGGCGGCCTGCAGGAAGAAACGACGGCGCTCGGCGTGCCTTGCGTCACGATCCGCGAAAACACCGAGCGTCCGGTCACGGTCGAAGAGGGTTCGAACGTGCTGGCCGGCACCGACCCGGAAAAAATCATGCTGGAAGCGCGCAAGGTCCTGCGCGGCGAGGGCAAGCAGGGCCGCCGCCCGCACCTGTGGGATGGCAAGGCCGCCGAACGCATCGTGGAAGTACTGGCACGCGAGTTGGCCAAGGGCTAGGAAATGACCCCTTCCATCACGATGATGGGCTGCAGGATCGACAACCTGTCGATGGAGGAAACCCTTGGACGTATCGGGGAATTCATCCGTTCCGGCAAGCCCCATCAGCACGTGGTGGTGAACGTGGACAAGCTGGTCAAGGCCAGCCGTGACGAAGGACTGCGGCGCATCATCAACGACCGCGCCCTGGTCAATGTCGACGGCATGCCGGTGGTATGGGCTTCGCGTTTACTGGGCAAGCCGCTCAGGGAGCGCGTCGCCGGGGTCGACCTGTTCGAGGCGCCGATGCGCCGCTCGAGCGAGCGCGGCTGGCGCGACGGCTACTGGCAGGGCGAGGCGGAGGCAGGAAACGATGCGCATCCCGTTTGCGATGGGCGTGGGCGGCGCCTTCGACGTGGCGATCGGCCGCGTCAAGCGTGCCCCGCTCTGGATGCAGCGGGCCGGCCTGGAATGGTTTTATCGCTTCCTGCAGGAGCCGCGCCGCATGTTCCGGCGCTACTTCATCGAGGACATGGCGTTTATCTGGGTGCTGATCAAGGAAGCGGCGCAGATGCGCCGGCAGTAAAGAATTGCGGAGCGTCTTGCGGGACGCGCCGAATTAGGGAAGACGCGGTCATAGAACCGCTGCCAAAGGACAAGAGGGGGACGGCGATGAACGCCGTTCTGGAGCGCCGAAACAGGTGCGCATCAACTGTTTAAGAGAGTGACGACAATGAAGATTCTGGTTACGGGCGGCGTGGGCTACATTGGTTCCCACACCGTCGTCGAGTTGCAAAATGCCGGGTACGACGTGGTCGTGGTCGACAATCTCTCCAACGCCCAGCGCTCGGTCCAGGACCAGGTGCAAAAGATCACGGGCAAGGCCTTCGACTTCGTCGAAGCCGACATCCGCGACCGCGCGGCCATGGAAGCGGCCTTTGCCGCCCACAAGGTCGACGCCGTGATCCACTTCGCCGGCCTGAAAGCCGTCGGCGAATCGGTGGCGCAGCCGCTGCGCTATTACGACAACAACGTTTCCGGCAGCGTGGTGCTGTTCGAGACGATGGCGAAATTCGGCGTCAAGACGCTCGTGTTCAGCTCCTCGGCCACGGTCTATGGCGACCCGGCCTCGGTGCCGATCACCGAGGACTTCCCGCTGTCGGCCACCAATCCCTACGGCCGCAGCAAGCTGATGATCGAAGACATCCTGCGTGACCTGATCAAGGCCGCGCCGGACTGGCGCATCGCGCTGCTGCGCTATTTCAACCCGGTGGGCGCCCATGAAAGCGGCCTGATCGGAGAATCGCCGTCCGGCATCCCGAACAACCTGGTGCCCTACATCGCCCAGGTCGCCACTGGCCAGCGCGAGAAACTGTCGGTCTATGGCGGCGACTATCCGACCCCGGACGGCACCGGCATGCGCGACTACATCCACGTCGTCGACCTGTCGATCGGCCACGTGAAGACCCTTGACAAGCTGGCGCAAGGCCCTGGCCTGGTCACCTACAATCTCGGCACCGGCCATGGCAACAGCGTGCTGGAAATGGTGCGCGCCTTCGAGAAGGCCAGCGGCCGCCCGGTCCCGTACCAGATCGTCGACCGCCGTCCGGGCGACATCGCCAAGTGCTATGCCGATCCGGCGCGTGCGCGCGACGAACTGGGCTGGGTTGCCACGCGCGACGTGGCGCAGATGTGCGCCGACACCTGGCGCTACCAGACTTCCAATCACTAACGTAACAGGGCCTTGAGAAACCGACGCGCAGTAGGTTTTATCAAGGCCCCACCAAAGGATGGGTTAAATGAAAGCTATGATTCTCGCGGCAGGCAAGGGCACGCGCGTTCGCCCGCTCACGTACGACCTCCCGAAACCGATGATTCCCCTGCTGGGTAAACCGGTGATGGCTTACCTGGTCGAACATCTGAAGAAACACGGCGTGACCGAAATCATGGTCAACGTCAGCTGGCTGCACGAAAAGATCGAAGAGTATTTCGGCGAGGGCGAGCAGTTCGGCGTCCAGATCGGCTATTCCTTCGAAGGCTATACGACCGATGACGGCACCATCGTGCCCGAGCCGATCGGCTCGGCCGGCGGCATGAAGAAGATCCAGGAATTCGGCCAGTTCTTCGACGACACCACGATCGTGATGTGCGGCGACGCGCTGATCGACCTCGACCTGAAGGCCGCCCTGCTCGAACACCGCCGCAAGGGTGCAATGGCCTCGGTCATCACCAAGGAAGTGCCGTGGGACAAAGTGTCCTCGTATGGCGTGGTGGTCACCGACGAAGAAGGGCGCATCACAGAATTCCAGGAAAAGCCGAGCCAGGAAGAAGCGAAGTCGAACTTCATCAGTACCGGCATCTATATCTTCGAACCCGAAGTGATCGACCTGATCCCGTCCGGCGTGTCCTTCGACATCGGCTCCGAGTTGTTCCCGCTGCTGGCCGAGCGCGGCCTGCCGTTCTACGCCCAGGGCCGTCCGTTCAACTGGCTCGATATCGGCACCATGTCCGACTACTGGGAAGTGCTGCAGACCGTGCTGACCGGCGAAGTCAGCCACATGGACGTGCCCGGCACCCAGATCGAGCCGGGCCTGTGGGTCGGCCTGAACACGAGCATCGACTGGAACGGCACCACGATCGAAGGTCCGGTCTATATCGGCTCGGGCGTACGAATCGAAGCGGGCGTGCACATCGTCGGACCGACGTGGATCGGCCACGGCAGCCACATCTGCGAAGGCGCCGAGGTTGTCCGCAGCGTGTTGTTTGAATATACTCGTGTGTTGCACGATGTAACACTTAACGAAATGATCGTGTTCAAAGAATATAGTGTGGACCGCGCAGGGGAAATGAAGCACGCCTCCGAATACAGTTCCGAGGAGTGGTTGAACGCACGCGATCGCCGCCGCAGCAGCCGCAGAGAAAACGCAGGCCAGAAAAGTAATAGTCGATAGAAGAAAGCGAACGCATGAAAATTTATCCAGTGATCCTCTCTGGCGGTGCCGGCACCCGTCTGTGGCCATTGTCGCGCGCCGTGCTGCCGAAGCAGCTGCTGCCGATCGTGGCCGACAAGACCATGCTCCAGGACACTGCGCTGCGCGTCGCCGGCCTGCCGGGTCTGCAGGCGCCGCTGGTCGTGTGCGGCAACGACCACCGCTTCATGGTGGCCGAGCAGCTGCGCGAGGCCGGCATCACGCCGCTGGGGATCCTGCTCGAGCCGGCCGGCCGGAATACCGCTCCGGCGGTGGCCGCGGCCGCGCACTTCCTGAAGTCGATCGATCCGGAGGCGGTCATGCTGGTGCTGCCGGCCGACCACGTGATCGAAAACACGGAAGCATTCAAGGATGCCGTGATCCGCGCCGCGAGCCTGGTGAAAGACGGCGGTCTGGCCACCTTTGGCATCGTGCCGCAGTCGCCGGAAACCGGCTACGGCTACATCCGCCGCGGCGCCGCCCTGGCTGCCTGCGAAGGCTGCTACCAGGTCGAGCGCTTCGTCGAGAAGCCGGACCTGGCGACCGCCCAGGCCTTCGTCGCCGATGGCGGCTATTACTGGAACAGCGGCATGTTCATGTTCGCGGCTGAGCAATACCTGGCCGAACTGGGCAGGTTTGCGCCGGAAATCGCCGCTGCGGCCGAGAAGGCCATGACCACCGGCTACCGCGACCTCGATTTCTGCCGCCTCGACGAGGAAGCCTTTGCCAGCTGCCCGTCGGACTCGATCGACTATGCCGTCATGGAACACACGGCCAACGCCGTGGTCGTGCCGGCCGATATCGGCTGGAGCGATGTCGGTTCTTGGTCGGCCTTGTGGGAAGTGCAGCCGAAGGACGAGAACGGCAATGCCCAGCGCGGCGACGTCTACCTGGACGGCGTGAAGAATTCGCTGGTGCGCGCCGAGAGCCGCATCGTGGCCGTGGTCGGCCTGGACGACATCGTTGTCGTCGAGACCAACGACGCCGTGCTGGTGGCGCACAAGAGCGCGGTGCAGCGCGTCAAGCAGGTGGTCGACCACCTGAAGTCGAAGGAGCGCACCGAGCACCTGCACCACACCAAGGTCTATCGTCCCTGGGGCCACTACGAGGGCATCGATGCCGGCGACCGCTTCCAGGTCAAGCGCATCACCGTCAAGCCGGGCGAAAAGCTATCGCTGCAGATGCACCACCACCGCGCCGAGCACTGGGTCGTGGTGTCGGGCACGGCACGCGTCACCTGCGGCGAGAAGGTCAGCCTGCTATCGGAAAACGAATCGACCTATATCCCGATCGGCATGAACCACCGCCTCGAGAACCCGGGCAAACTGCCGCTGCACATCATTGAAGTGCAGTCGGGCAGCTATCTCGGCGAGGACGACATCGTGCGCTTCGAGGACATCTACAAGCGTTCCTGAGACGCGTTGGCAACAAGGAAAAACGAGCGGCGACGCTCGTTTTTTTTTGCCTGTCGTCTCGCGCGGTTTGGTCAGATTTGAACAAGCTGGTGAACCGTTTGCCACGTCACAATGAGAACGCCCTGGATTGATATTGCCGAGTGGAATCAATATGTTGTCGCCTTACCTCATCTGTTGCCCGTCGCGCAACACGGCGCGTCATCAGCGTGTCAAATTTCCACAATAAAATTATTTCTAATAATAAAATGCCTATCCGCATCGACAACACAATATGCCCTCCCATCTCTCTAGGAAGCCCATGAACATGCACGTTGCAATGAACACACCGGCAGGCCGCCTCACGGTCCTGGCCGCCTTATTGGCCGGACTGTCGGGAAGCGCGCTCGCCGCGCCAGCCGATCTCGTCATCAGTCATGTCTATGGGGGCGGCGCCAGCGCAGGCGCAACCTACAACCGCGACTTCATCGAACTGTTCAACCGCGGCAGCGAGGACATCAGCCTGAAGGGCAAGAGCCTGCAGTATGCGTCGGCAACGGGCACGACCTGGTCCTCGTTCGGCGTCTTGCCGGAGACCGTGACCCTGAAACCGGGCCAGTATTTCCTGGTGGCCGGCAATGTCCAGTCCGCGGGCGCCGACATCGGCGCCATCGACCACAACTGGGCGATGTCGCTGGCGGCGACGGCCGGCAGGGTCGCCCTGGCCAACACCACGAGCAAGCTGACCGACGCGACCGAAAACACGATCATCGACCTGGTCGGCTATGGCGCCGCCAACCGCAGCGAAACCGCCCCGGCCCCTGCACCCTCGACGACGACCTCGGTCCAGCGCCTGGCGGCCGGCTGCACCGATACCGACAACAACGCGGCGGACTTCACGGCCGCCGCGGTGTTCCTGCCGCGCCGCTCGGACACGCCGCTGAACGCCTGCAAGCCGAGCGGCCCGGTCGTCCAGGAAATCGTCGCCACGTGTCCGACCAGCCTGCAGGCCGAGCAGGGCGTGGGCACCACGGCGCTGCTGTCGGCGCGTGACGGCGACAGCAGCGTCAACAGCATCGTCATCGAGTCCGGCGGCGTGGCGGGCATCGGCCTGGAAAACGTCGTCGCCGCCAGCGGCGCCGGCGCGGACGCCAGCGCCACCCTGCGCGTGGGCGCGAGCGTCGCCGCCGGCAGCTATGCCCTCAGGATCGGTTTCGGCAACAACGACGGCCAGAGCGCCAGCTGCAGCATCGCCGTGCGCGTCGCCGGCCAGCTGACGATTCCGCAGATCCAGGGTTCGGAGCCGAAGTCGGCCTACAACAACACGGTCCAGACCACCCAGGGCGTGGTCACGGCCCTGGTCGGCAGCGGCTTCTTCATCCAGGACCAGAACGGCGACGGCAACCCGGCCACCTCGGACGGCATCTTCGTGTTCGGCTCGAGCGCCGGCGTCGCCGTCGGCGACCTGGTGCGCGTCACCGGCACCGTCACCGAATACACGCCGAGCGGCGCGACCCGTTCCTACACCGAGTTCAAGGACATCGGCGCGCTCACGAAACTGGGCAGCGGCATCAGCATCGCCCCGACCAATGTCGAGATGCCGACCGACCTGGCCCGTTTCGAGGGCATGCTGGTGCGCTTCACGACGCCGCTGACCGTCAACGGCAACGCCTACCTGGGCGAACGCGGCGAGCTGACCCTGTCCGCCGGCCGCCGCGAGATCCCGACCAACCGCTACGTGCCGGGTTCCGCCGAGGCGCGCGCCCAGGCGGCGGCAAATGCGGCCAACATCGTCGTCCTCGACGACGGCATCTTCACCACGCCAACCACGATTCCTTACCTGTTCGCCGACGGCACCGTGCGTAGCGGCGACACCGTCGACGACCTGACCGGCGTGCTCGATTTCGGCGCCATCGGCGGTGGCGGCGCGGCCTTCAAGCTGCAGCCGACGGCAACGCCGCGCTTCTCGCGCACCAACGAGCGCCTGCCGGCACCGCAAGTGGCAGCGGGTAACGTGCGGGTCGCCAGCGCCAACGTGCTGAATTTCTTCACCACTTTCACCGACGGCAGCGATGCCTGGGGCCGCACCGGCCAGGGCTGCAAGATCGGCAGCACGACCAGCAAATCGAACTGCCGCGGCGCCGACAACATGGCGGAATTCGTGCGCCAGCGCGACAAGATCGTCAACTCGCTGGCCGCGATCAACGCCGACGTCGTCGGCCTGATGGAAATCCAGAACAACGACGACATCGCCGTCGGCTACCTGGTCGATCAGCTCAACGGCAAGATGGGCGCCGGTACCTATGCCGTCGTGCCGAAGCCGGCCGCAACCGGCACCGACGCGATCCGCGTGGCGATGATCTACAAGCCGAACGCGGTCAGCCTGGTCGGCAGCGCGCTGTCGGATGGCAACGCCATCAACAACCGCGCCCCGATCGCCCAGACCTTCAAGGCGGGCAACGGCGGCAAGTTCTCGCTGGTGGTCAACCACCTGAAGTCGAAGGGCGGCTGCGGCGGCTCGAGCGGCGGCGACGCCGACAGCGGCGACGGCCAGGGCTGCTGGAACGCGACGCGCGTGACACAGGTCGAGCGCCTGCGCGACACCTTCCTGCCGCAGGTGAAGGCGGCTGCCAACGATGCCGACGTGCTGATCGTGGGCGACATGAACGCCTACGGCATGGAAGACCCGATCCGTGTGCTGAACGCCGCCGGGTACGAGAACCAGATCGAGCGCTTCGTGCGTCCGAACGGCACCCCGTATTCGTATGTCTTCGGCGGCGAGAGCGGCTACCTCGACCATGCACTGGCGAGCACCAGCCTGGCTGCCCAGGTTGCCGGCGTGACCGAGTGGCACAACAATGCGGACGAGCCGGAAGCGATTGACTACAACATCGAGGCGACCGGCCAGGATCCGTACGTGGCCAACCCTTACCGCGCATCGGACCACGATCCGGTGGTCGTCAGCCTGAACCTGGCAGCGACCTATGCCGACGTGACCGCCTCGACCACGATCGCTCGTTCGGGCATTACCCTGAACCGTGTCAGCGGCAAGTACACCGGCACCGTGACCATCACCAACAAGAGCGCCGCGGCACTGAACGGTCCGCTGCAACTGGTGCTGCAAGGCTTGACGGCCGGCGTCACGCTCGACGGCAAGAGCGGCGACCAGGGCGGCGCCCCTTACCTGACCCTGCCGAACGCCTCGCTGGCAGCCGGCGCCTCGGTGACCGTCACGACCACCTTCACCAACCCATCGAAAACGAGCATCGGCTACACCCCGACGCTGTTCAGCGGCACTTTCTAAGGAATAAAAACATGATCAACCTGAAAAACCTGTTCTCCCGCGCACTGCTGGCGCTGATGCTCGTTAGCGGGATGGGCTCGGCCCTTGCCGGACCGATGTACCACGTCACCGTCGATACCTCGCCGCTGGCAGGCAAGGGCTTGCTCGACTTCAGCTTCCTCGGGCTCGATTCGTCGGCGGCCGCCAGCGCGATGCTGAGTAATTTTGTCGGCGATTTCGCTGCCGGCAGCATGTTCGAGGGCGATGCCGCCGGCGATCTCGCCTCGGGTGTCGTGCTGGGCAACGGCACCGGCTTGAATGCGTTCACGCAGGAAGTCAATCTCGGGGGCAGCTTCGGCTTCGACGTACGCTTTGGCGACCTCGGCCCGGCCGGCGACGGGACCACGCTCGGAGTAGCCCTGTACAGCCCGGGCTTCGGCGAATACCTGCTCGCGTCGGGCAACCTGGCCACCTTCGACCTGATGCCGGACACGCCAGTTGCCGTCTCCTTCGATGCGGCAGCCGTGAACGTCGCCGAAGTGCCGGAGCCGGCGGCCCTGGCCCTGCTGGTGTTCGGCCTGGCGATCATGACCGGGATGGCACGCCAACGCCGCATGCGCTAAGTCCGCAGGCAGCAAACAGGCACACCGGCGGCGGCCAGGTGTGCCTTTTTTTTTGCGCTGTTCGCGTTAAGTGTGGAATCTTCTTGAACGGCTGAGGTGCAACCCGGACTCCACCCGCGCATGGTGCTCGCCACAGCTGCACAACGGTCGGATCGGTAGCCGCCTTTCCCGCATGTCGGCGCTCCAGGCAGCGCACGCTTGACCCGCGGGAGCGCACGAGTATGATGAGCTCATGCGACAACTTGCCATTCTCTTATTGCTGGCCTGCACGGCCTGCGCCACCCGGGCCGACGGCCCGCCTTCCACGCCAGCTGCGCCGGCGGCTGCCGTCCAGGGGCCCGCACCCGGCCTTGGGTCCGCGGCATCCGGCACACTGGATCGGATTCACGCGCTCGTCGGCAAAGCCGAGTGCACGAGCGACAGCCAGTGCCAGGTGCTGCCGATCGGCGCCAAGCCCTGCGGCGGCCCCGCCAGCCATCTCGCCTACTCGACGGCCAGTACGGACGCCGCCGAACTCAAAGCACTGGCCGAGCGTTACCATGGCGAGCAGCAGGCGAGCAACCAGCGCTCCGGCATGATCTCGAATTGCCAGGTGATGCCGACGCCGGTTGCGGCCTGCCGGGCGAATACCTGCCAACTGACGGAGGCTGCGGCGACCCGTTAGTCTCTGGCCGGCCGCGCCGCGCCATGCAGAGACGGGCAGGGCGGTGCCGCCCTGATCTTGGTTGCCTGAAGTATATTGCCGTGATACGCTTCACGGGTTTGATCAAACGGTCAACTCTGGAGTGTCTGGATGAATGTCGTAACCCGCAATGCCCGGTCGCCGCGTACGCGCGCGGGTGGTTTTACGCTGCTTGAACTGCTGGTCGTTATCGTTATCATCGGCCTGCTCGCGGCCTATGTCGGTCCCAAGTATTTTTCCCAGCTCGGCAAGTCGGAAGTGACGATCGCCAAGGCGCAAATCGAGGCCTTCGAAAAGTCGCTCGACACCTATCGGCTCGACGTCGGACGCTACCCGAGCGGCGAAGAGGGCCTGGCCGCCCTGATGACGGCGCCCGCGAGCGCCGGCGCCAAGTGGAATGGTCCCTACCTGAAAAAAGGCGTACCGCCCGACCCATGGGGACACCCATATCAATACCGTTCGCCCGCCGCGAAGGGAGAATACGAGATCGTGTCGTTCGGCCGTGACGGCCAGCCCGGCGGCGCCGGCGACAACGCCGATATTTCCTCGCTCTGATCCTCCGACTATTTTCCTACCCGGGCACGTCTTCATGCAGTTTGCAGTTCGCACCCTCGCGCCCGACCTGTCGATCTCGCACATCCTGGTCGACGCGCTCGACGAAGCCGACGCGCGCCGCCAGGCCGAGGCGCGCGGCCTGTTCGTCAGCGCGGTCGAGCCCAGCGGCGGCGTGCGCCTGGCGCGCGCGCGCGGACCGAAACTCTCGCTCGTCCTGTTCAGCCAGGAATTGCTGGCCTTGCTGAGCGCGGGACTCGGCATCGTCGAAGGCCTGGAGGCCCTGCTGGAAAAGGAAGCCAATCCGGCCGCGCGCGGCGTGCTCGAACGCCTGCTGGCCGGCCTGCGCGAGGGCCAGCGCTTCTCCAGCGTGCTGGCCGCCCAGCCGGCCCTGTTCCCGCCGCTGTATGTCGGCATCGTGCGCGCCGCCGAAGGCACCAGCGACCTGCCGCGCGCGCTCTCGCGCTACATCGACTACCAGCAGCGCATCGATACCGTGCGCTCGAAAATCGTCAGCGCCTCGATCTATCCGGTGATCCTGCTGTGCGTGGGCGGCGGCGTCTCCAGCTTCCTGATCGGCTACGTGGTGCCGCGTTTCGCCGAGGTCTACCAGGGAGCAGGGCGCAACCTGCCGTGGATGAGCCAACTCCTGCTCGAATGGGGGCAATTCGCGTCGAATCACGGCAGCGCGATCCTGCTGTGCGCAATCGCGCTGCTGGCGCTGGCCGTCGGTGGGGTGCGGCGCCTGCTGCGCAGCGGCGGCATCGCGCGCCTGGTGGGGCGCCTGCCCGGCATCGGCGAGCGCGCCCGCATCTACGAACTGTCGCGCCTCTATCTCACGCTCGGCATGCTGACCGAAGGCGGGATCACGATCGTGAGCGCGATCGAGACGGTGCAGCCGATGGTGTCGAATACCTTGCGGACCGCGCTCGCGAATGCGCGCGCCGCCATCGAATCGGGGCGGCCCCTGTCGGATGCCTTCGAAACGAATGGCCTCACCACGCCGATCTCGCTGCGCATGCTGCGGGTCGGCGAGCGCACCGGCGACATGGGCCCGATGCTGACCCAATCGGCGGCCTTTTACGACGGCGAAATCAGCCGCTGGATCGACCGCTTCACGCGCACCTTCGAGCCGCTGTTGATGGCGGCCATCGGCCTCGTGGTCGGCGCGATCGTGGTGCTGCTGTACATGCCGATCTTCGACCTGGCCGGAGATATGTCTTGATGACGAAGATCGACGCCGAATTGCTGGCGCGCGCCCGCATCCAGAGCCGCGCGTCGCAGCGCGCCCTGGTGGCCGAACTCGAAGCGCTCACGGGCCTCGAGCCGCGCCAGCTCGTTGCGGCGCTGGCCGAACCCTTCGGCCTGACCGTGATGGAGACCAGCGAGATGCTGAGCCAGCAGCCGGCCTTCGACCTGCTGCCGCTGGCCCAGGCCATGGCGCGCCACTGCCTGCTGTTGCGCGGCGCCGGCGGTCAGCTGACCGGCGTGATTGCCGACCCGTTCGACCTCGACCAGCAGACCTGGCTCGCCGCGCAGGCCGGCAGTTCGCCGCGCGCGCCGCTGCACCTGCGCCTGGCGCTGGCCTCCGACATCCAGGCCTATCTGTCGCGCCAGGAAGCTTCCGCGCGCGCGGTCGATACGCTTGCGCCGAGTAACGACAACGCCCGGCGCGACGGCAAGATGGCCGCCGTGCTCTCGTTTGCCTCGGTCTCGGAAGCGGGCAGCCCGGCGGTCAAACTGGTCAACTCGACCCTGTACGACGCCCTGAAGGCCGGGGCCTCCGACATCCACCTCGAGAGCACGGCAACGGGGCTGGCGGTGAAGTACCGGGTCGACGGCGTGCTCGATCACGCCACCAGCGTCGGCGGCATCGAGCTGGCCGAGCACATCATCTCGCGTTTGAAAGTGCTGGCCGAACTCGATATCGCCGAACGCCGCGTCCCGCAGGACGGCAGCTTCCGGGTCGAGTCGGGCGGGCGCGAGATCGACCTGCGGGTGTCGATCATGCCGAGCATCCACGGCGAGGACGCGGTCATCCGGATCCTGGACAAGCGCGCCATGGTCGAGGCCTATGGCGCGCTGACGCTCGAAGCCCTTGGTTTCGATGCGCCTTCGCTGGCGACCCTGCGCCAGCTGGCCCAGGAAGCCTACGGCATGCTGCTGGTGACCGGGCCCACCGGCTCGGGCAAGACCACGACCCTGTACGCCGCGCTCACCGAAATCCACAACGGGCGCGAAAAAATCATCACCATCGAAGACCCGGTCGAATATCAGCTGCCCGGCATCCTGCAGATCCCGGTCAACGAGAAGAAGGGGCTGACGTTCGCAAAAGGCCTGCGCTCGATCCTGCGCCACGACCCCGACAAGATCATGGTCGGCGAGATCCGCGACCGCGAGACCGCCGAAATCGCGGTGCAGTCGGCGCTGACCGGCCACCTGGTGCTGACCACCGTCCACGCGAACAACGTGTTCGACGTATTCGGCCGTTTTACGCACATGGGGATCGACCCGTATGCGTTCGTCTCGGCCCTGAACGGCATCTGGGCCCAGCGCCTGGTGCGCATGAACTGTCCGCACTGCGCGGTGCAGTACGATCCGGATGACGCCGAGCTGGCGGCGGCGCGGCTCGAACGGCAAGAGGTAGGCGATTATGTCTTCATGCGCGGCAAGGGCTGCGGCGACTGCCGCGGCACCGGCTACAAGGGGCGGCGCTCGATCGCCGAGATCCTGACCCTGAACGACGAGATCCGCGAACTGATCGTCGACAAGCAGCCGATCCGCCGCATCAAGGCCGCCGCACAGGCCAACGGCACCCGCAGCCTGCGCCTGGCCGCGCTCGACCTGGTGCGGCGCGGCGCCACCACCCTCGATGAAATCCGGAGGGTGACCCAGCATGCCTGAATTGAAGGCACGGTTGCCGGGGCAGGCATTGCGCCTCGGCGTTGGCGACGACAGCCTGGCCCTGGTGCGCACCAGCCGCCTGTTCGGCGCGCGGCGCGAGCTCGTGGCCGAGGCGCGCGTCGACGTCCACCAGCCGGCCGCGCTGGCGCAGGGCCTGCGCACGCTGCTGGGCGGCGCCGGATGCGCGGGCTGGCCCCTGAGCGTGGTGCTGGCCGACGAACTGGCCCGCATGTGGCAGGTGACGCCGCCGCCGCAGGCCGCCAGTCCCGCCGATCTCGAGGCCGCGGCCGCCATGCGGTTCACGAGCCTGTTCGGGGCCGCGCCGGGCGGGTGGACGCTGGCCGCCGACTGGCAGGCCAGCCAGCCCTTCCTGGCCGCGGCCGTGCCGGCGCCGCTGCTGGAGAGCCTGGCGCTGGCCGCACGCGAGGCGCGCTGCCCGCTGGTCGAAGTGGTGCCGCAATTCGTCGCCGCGATGAACGGCTGGCGCCGGCTGCGCCGGCCGGGCGCCTGGTTCGGCCTGGTGCACGGCCAGGTCCTGACCCTGGCCGCCTACGACGGGCGCGTGCTGGTCGCGCTGCGCACGGCCGTGGTGCCGCCGGGAGCCGACCGCGCCTGGCTGGACGGCCACGTCGGGCGCGATGCCTTGCGCCTCGGGCTGGCCGCACCGAAGCTGCTGCAGCTGTGCGGCGCCGCACCGCGCGCCTGGGCAGGCGCGGGAAAGCAGTTCGCCTGCATTCTGCTCGACGATGGCACGGCGGGCGAAGCCGGTGCGGTGCGCCTGGCCTGTACCGGGAGCGCCGCATGAAGCGCGTGCGCCTGGATTTCGCGCCGTCCGGCCTGCGCCGCACGCTGCTGCGCGCCCCCATGGCTGCCCGCGTCGCGGCGATCGCCGCGCTGGCGCTGTGCGCGTTCGCGCTGGTGCAGGTGCTGGACTACCGCGAAGCGCGCGAAGAGGTGGACGCCCAGCTGGCGGCGCTGCGCGCGCGCGCCGCGGTGCCGGCGCCGTCCGCCGCGCCCGCACCGGCGGCCCTGCGTGCGCCCGTCGGCGAGCAGGAAGCGGTGGCCGTGAACGCCGCGATCGCGAAATTGAACCTGCCGTGGCGCGCGCTGCACGACGCCGTGCGCGCGGCCACGCCGCCGAGCGTCGCGCTGCTGGCGCTCGAGCCGGACGCGCGCAAACGGGTGCTGCGCATTACCGCCGAAGCGAAGAACAGCGACGACATGCTGGCCTATGTGAGCCTGCTCGAGCGCGAGGAGTGGTTCGGCTCGGTCACGCTGGTGCGCCACGAAGTCGTCGAGCAGGATCCGAACCGCCCGCTGCGCTTCCAGCTCGACGCCGCATGGGAGGCGCCATGAGGTTCACGACTGTGTGGCTCCGTGTGCGCCTGGCGCTGCGCGCGACGAACCCGGTGACGTTTGCCGCGCTCCTGCTGTGCGGCGCCGGCCTGGCCGCGCTGGCCTGGGTGCTGCCGGCGCGCGAGGCGCTGGAGCTGGAAAGGGCGCGCGCCCGGCGCGCGGCCGCGCTGCCGCCGCCGGTGGTGGTGGTGCCGCTCGCGCCGGAAAGCGGCGCGCTCGAGAACCTGGCGCTGTTCCGCAGTGCGCTCGGGCGCCAGCGCGACGTCGAGCCGGGCTTGAAGACCCTGTTTGCGCTGGCGGCGAAGAGCGGCCTGGTGCTGCGCCAGGGCGAGTACAAGCGCGGCGTCGACCGCAACGCCAATCTGCACACTTACCAGATCGACCTGCCGGTGAAGGGCAGCTATGCCCAGGTCTGGCGATTCGCGCTGCTGGCCCTGCGCGCGCTGCCCTATGCCTCGCTCGACGACGTCAGCTTCAAGCGCGACAGCATCGGCGCGACCGCGATCGAAGCGCGCCTGCGCCTGACCCTCTACCTGCTCGATGCGCCGGGAGCGCCGCGATGAAGCCGCGTCACATCGCGATGGGCGCCGCGCTGCTGGTGGCCGCCGGGCTGCTGGTCTTCGGCGACCGCAGTCCGCAAGGGGAGGTGGCCGAGGCGGTCGAGCGTCCGCTGTCGGCGCGCGCCGTGGCTGCCAGGACGGCGAATTCGGCGACTTCGGCCGCGTCGAAGCCGGTGCCGCCGATCGCGCGCCTGGTGCCGCGCGCGACCCTGATCGGCGACGGCAAGGACAGTTTCAATGCGGCCGAGGGTGCCGAGGGTGCGCTGTTCGGCCGCCAGGACTGGACCCCGCCGCCTCCGCCGCCGCCGAAACCCGCGCCACCCCCGCCGCCGAGCGCGCCGCCCCTGCCTTTTACCGTCATCGGCAAGTCGCTCGAAGACGGCAAGTGGGAGGTGTATCTCGCCAGCGGCGAGCGCACGCATATCGCGCACGAGGGCGCCGTGCTCGATGGCGCCTGGCGCATCGAGCGCATCGCGCCGCCCCTGATGACCCTGACCTACCTGCCGCTGAACCAGGTCCAGCAGCTCAACATTGGAGTATTCGAGTAATGGTTCTTTCCCGGATTCGTGCCCTCGGCAGCGCACTGTGTGTTACCGCTCTGCTGCTGGGCTGCACGGCGCAGCGCGCCTACCAGGAAGGCAATGCGCTCGTCGCGCAGCAGCAGGTGGGGGCCGGCCTCGTCAAGTACCGCGAGGCGGTGGCCGCCGACCCGGGCAATGCCGTCTACCGCGCGGCCCTGCTGCGCGCCCGCGATGCCAGCACGACGCGGCTGGTGGAACAGGCCGAGCGCGAGCTGGCCGCCGGCCGGGCCGACGCGGCGCGCGCGGCCTATCTGGAGGCGCTCGAGATCGACCCGGCCAACGAGCGTGGCCGCGCCGGCCTGCGCCAGATCGAGGCGGACCGCCGCCACAGCGCCCTGTTCGACGGCGCGCGCGCCGACCTCGAGAAGAAGGACGTCGAGGCGGCGCGCCTGAAGCTGGCCGCCATCCACACCGAGCGCCCCGGCCACGAGGGCGCGCGCCTGATGCTGGCGGAGCTCGACGAAAAGGCGGCCGCACCGGCCGCGGAGGCGACTTTGGCGGCGAGCTTCCGCAAGCCGATCAGCCTCGAATTCCGCGACGCGCCCTTGCGCCAGGTCTTCGAGATCATCGCGCGCCACTCCGGCCTGAATTTCGTCTTCGACAAGGACGTGCGCTCGGACATGCGCACCTCGATCTTCCTGAAGAACAGCACGGTGGAGGCGGCCGTGCACTTCCTGCTGGTGACCAACCAGCTCGAACGCCAGGTCATGGACGGCAACACGATCCTGATCTATCCGAACAGCGCCGCCAAGCTCAAGGAATACCAGGAGCTGACGGTCAAGACCTTCTACCTGGCGAACGCGGATGCGAAGAGCATCGCGAATACCTTCAAGACCATCCTGAAATCGCGCGATGTCGTGGTCGACGAAAAGCTGAACCTGGTGATCCTGCGCGACAGTCCGGAGGCGGTCAAGCTGGCAACCCAGCTGGTGGCATTGCAGGACGTGCCCGAGCCGGAAGTCATGCTCGACGTCGAGGTGCTCGAGATCAAGCGCTCGCGCATCATGGACCTGGGCGTGGCCTGGCCGCAGAGCCTCGAGTTCTCGCCCTTGATCGCGGCCAGCGGCGCCCGGGTGTCGATCGACGAACTGCGCGGCTTGAGCAGCAGCGTGATCGGTGTCGCCGGAGTGCGCGCCACCGTCAACGCCAACAAGACCGACGCCGATTCGAACACCCTGGCCAATCCGCGCATCCGCGTGCGCAACAAGGAAAAGGCCAAGGTCGTCATCGGCGAGAAGGTACCGAACATCACCAGCACGGTCTCGCCCGGCACGACCGGCAACTTCCTGTCGCAGGCGATCAATTATGTCGACGTCGGCCTGACCCTCAACGTCGAGCCGACCATCTACCTGAACAACGAAGTCGGCATCCGCATCTCGCTCGAAGTGAGCAACCTGATCAGCGAGGTCAAGACCGACACCGGCTCGATCGCCTACCGCATCGGTACCCGCTCGGCCACGACCATGCTGCAACTGAAGGATGGCGAGAACCAGGTGCTGGCGGGCCTGCTCAACAGCGAGGAGCGTAGCAGCGGCAACAAGGTGCCGGGCGTCGGCAGCCTGCCGATCCTGGGGCGCCTGTTCGGCAGCACGCATGATGCCAACGACAAGACCGAGATCGTGTTGTCGATCACGCCGCACCTGGTGCGCACGATCCAGCGGCCGCCGGCCGGGGCTTCGGAATTCGGCGCCGGCACCGAAGCGAGCTTCCGCCGCCGTCCGGATGCCGCAGTGCGCCTGCCGGTGCCGCAGCCGGTCCCGCAGCCGGCGGTACGGCCTGCCGTCGCGCCGCCGGCCGGCCAGCCGCCCGTTCCCGCCGCGCCGGCGCCAGTGACCGGCGTGCCGCTCTCGCAGCCTGTCGGCGCCGCAGCGGCGCCGTACACCGTGCCCCCGGGTGTCCAGGTCACGCCGGTTCCGGCGCCGCCGCCCGCCAAA
The DNA here is from genome assembly GCF_015101885.1 of Massilia litorea. Taxonomy (NCBI): domain Bacteria; kingdom Pseudomonadati; phylum Pseudomonadota; class Betaproteobacteria; order Burkholderiales; family Oxalobacteraceae; genus Massilia; species Massilia litorea. Next base: position 4,930,278 of record NZ_CP062941.1, on the reverse strand, counting down.
TGAATCTCGCCGCACAGGTGTTCAACGCACGCCCGCGTCCACGCGCCGGGCTGCGCGGCTTCACCCTGATCGAACTCCTCGTCACCCTCGCCATCCTGGCCCTGCTGGCCACCCTGGTCATCCCGGTCGGCCAGACGGTCGTCCAGCGCCGCAACGAACAGGTCCTGCGCCAGTCCCTGCGCGAGATCCGCGGCGCGCTCGACGCCTATAAACGCGCCGCCGACGAAGGCCGCATCGCGAAAGCGGCCGGTGCCAGCGGCTATCCGGAAAAGCTCGAGCTGCTGGTCGACGGCGTGCGCGACCTGCGCAGTCCCAAGGGCGCGAAGATCTACTTCCTGCGCCGCCTGCCGCGCGACCCGTTCAATCCCGATCCCGGACTGGGCGACGCCCAGACCTGGGGCAAGCGCAGCTACGCCAGCGAAGCGGAAGAACCGAAGGAGGGCGACGATGTCTACGACGTGTATTCGACGTCGACCCGCGTCGGCCTGAGCGGCATACCTTACCGGCGGTGGTGACGATGCGAACCCCACGCTCCAGAAACGGCTTCACCCTGATCGAACTGCTGGTCGTGCTGGCCATCGTCGCGCTGCTGCTGACGCTGGCCGTACCGCGCTTCTTCCCGAGCGTGGACAGTGCAAAGGAAACCATCCTGATGGATAACCTGCGCAGCACGCGCGCGGTGATCGATCAGTTTCATTCCGATACCGGACGCTATCCGGATTCGCTCGAGCAGCTGGTCGAGAAAAAATACCTGGCGCGCCTGCCGATGGATCCGATCCTGGAAAGCGACAGCGGCTGGATCGTCACGCCGCCGGAAGAAGAGGGTACGCCGGGCGCCGTCTACAACATCCACAGCGGCGCGCCGGGGAACGGCCGCGACGGCCGCCCCTACGCCGAATGGTAGCGAAACCCGTTCATCGCGAGGCCGGCTTCACCTATGTCGGGCTGGTGGTGTTCGTCGCGATCCTTGGGATGGTCGGTGCGGCGACGCTGGAGGTCGACGGCCTGTTGCGGCGCGCGGCCGCCGAGCAGGAGCTGCTCGAGATCGGCGCCGCCTTCAGCGCGGCCCTGCGCAGCTATGCCGCCGCCACGCCCCAGGGGTCCAACCCGGTGCCGCCGGCCCTGCACGACTTATTGAAGGATCCGCGCTTTCCCGGCACCCGGCGCCACCTGCGCAAGATCTTCGTGGACCCGGTGACGGGCGGCACCGAGTGGGGCATCCAGTACCAGGGCGACAAGGTCGGGGTGCTGGCGATTTACAGCCTGTCGCAGGCGCAGCCGCTGAAAGTGGCGAACTTCGACGCGCGTTTCCAGGGTTTCGAGAACAAGGAGCATCTGTCGGAGTGGAAGTTTACGGCGGGGCAGGGCGTCCCCGTACCTCCGCCGCCGCCGGCACCGGTGAAACCGCCGCCGGCGCCGGTGCCGCCGTTGACCCCGGTGCCGCCGCCATCGCCGGCCGACCCGCCGCCCGCCTCATCACCTGAAACGCCGCCAACTGAACCGCCGCCGACCGAAGCGCCGCCGGTGGAACCGGCACAGGAGCCGGCCGAACCGGACGAACCGCCACCACCTCCGCCCGCTACCGCTTCGGGCGCCTGATTACTTGGCGCGGCGCTTGAAGTCGCGCGGACGGAAACCCAGGCCGACCAGCACGCCGAAATAGGTGATGCCGGAGAGGGCGATGATGCCGAACAGCGCCGCCATACGCAGCAGCGGCCGGGCGCGCAGTGCGGCCCAGTCGAACTGCGCCTGGCTGAACCAGGCGACCGCGCCCATCACGCTGACCGCGACGGCCAGCTTCAGGAAGAAGACCGCCCAGCCCGCTTGCGGCGTGTAGATGCCGCGCCGGCGCAGGCCCGAATACAAAAAGGCTGCATTGATGCAGGCGCCCAGGCCGATCGACAGGGCCAGTCCGGCCACGCCGAACAGCGGCACGAAGACCAGGTTCATCAGCTGGGTCGCGACCAGCACGCCGACGGCGATGCGCACCGGGGTGCGGATGTCCTGGCGCGCATAAAAAGCCGGCGCAAGGGTTTTGACCAGGATGATGCCGACCAGGCCCGCGCTGTAGGCCATCAGAGGCATGGCCGAGGAGGTGATGGCCGCGGCGGTGAATTTACCGTAGTGGAAGAGGGTGGCGATCAGCGGCTCGGCCATCGCCGCCATCCCGACCGCCGAAGGCAGGGCCAGCAGGAAGGTCAGGCGCAGTCCCCAGTTCAGCAGCGAGGAATACTCGTGGGTGTCGTTCTCGGCGCTGGCTTTCGACAGGCTTGGCAGCAGGATCGTGCCCAGCGCCACGCCCAGCATCGCCGTCGGGAATTCCATCAGGCGGTCGGCGTACTGCAGGGCCGAGACGGCGCCTTCGGCCAGGCTGGCGGCGATGCTGGTGTTGATCAGGAGGCTGATCTGGGCGGCCGAGACGGCGAACACGGCCGGTCCCATTTTTTTCAGCATGCGCCGCACGCCGGCGTCGCGCAGGCCCGACAACGGATTGAAGGAGATGCGCGGCAGCATGCCGATTTTGATGAGCGCCGGAATCTGGATCCCGACCTGCAGCAGGCCGCCGACGCAGACGGCAATCGCCATCGCATAGATCGGCTGATCCAGGTAATGCACCAGCACCAGCGAGGCGAAGATGAAGGACAGGTTCAGCAACACCGGCGTAAAGGCCGGGATCTTGAACTGGCGCCAGGTATTCAATACGCCCCCGGCCAGGGCGACGAAGGACATGCAGGCGATGTAGGGGAACATCAGGCGCGTCATCAGGACCGAGGCGTCGAAGGCTTCCGGATTACGTTCGAGGCCGCCGGCGATCATCAGCAGCAGCACCGGCGCGCCAATGATGCCGACCACGCTGGTGAGCACCGTGGCCCAGACCAGCGAGGTGGCGACATGATCGACCAGGCCCTTGGTCGCGTCCTGGCCGTACTGGGTTTTGTATTCCGACAGGATCGGCACGAAGGCCTGCGAGAAAGCTCCTTCCGCGAACAGGCGGCGCAGCAGGTTGGGGATGCGGAAGGCGATGATGAAGGCGTCGGTATAGGCGGAGGCGCCGAAGGCACGGGCAAACAGGCTTTCGCGCAGCAGGCCGGTAACGCGCGACAGCATCGTCATGCTGGAAATGGCAGCGAGGGTCTTGAGCAGATTCATGGGGCGAGATTATAGCTGGGCAACACCTCGCTCGCGGTTTCTCTCGTGGTAAAAATGAAGAATGGTTTGCCAGGAGTGGGTTGTTTCGCTATAATCGTGGGCTGTACTGAATTCTGTTAGCAGACACAATGTTTTGGCAGGCACTGGAATGGGCCAGTTTGACTCGCTAATGTTTGCAAACGCAACTTGACCCCGATTTAGGAAATTCCATGGCAAATACCGCACAAGCGCGCAAACGCGCTCGTCAAGCAGTTAAGCAAAACGCACACAACAGCGCTCAGCGTTCGACCCTGCGCACCGCCATCAAGGCCGTCCGTAAAGCCATCCAGGCTGGCGACAAAGCTGCTGCAACCAGCATCTTCCAGTCGTCCGTGTCGACCATCGACAGCATCGCTGACAAGAAAATCATCCACAAGAACAAGGCCGCTCGCCACAAGAGCCGCCTGGCTGCTGCCCTGAAAGCCCTGTCGGCCTGATAGACCGGTTGGCGCGCGGCCCAGGCCGCGCTGGCAGTACAGTGGAAGAAAGACCCGCCCGGCGCAAGCCCCGGCGGGTTTTTCCGCTTTTTCGGTCGATTATTCGCGCTGACGAACATCGTTATCGGTCGTGCACCGTAGGGTGGGCACTCGTGCCCACGCGTGATACGCGACGGCGAGATCGTCGAGCACGAAATCGGAGCCGGTACGTATCACCGCGTGGGCAGAGCCCACCCTACGGTCAACTGCGTGCCGAGGTCCAGGCCAGGCACCCGACCGCGAGCGCCGAATTGCTGACCATCCAGGCCCCATGGCGGTAGAGCAGGGCCGTTTTTTCCTTGTCCTTGACGTCCAGCGCCCACACGTCGCCCGCCGGCGAGGACCACAGGATGCGCCCGTCGACCGCCTCGATCCCGGCGAACACGGTCGCCGGCCTGGTGCCCGGCTTGTAGAACACCATCACCGTATCCACCCCCGGCGGCGGCAGCGCCGCGACCGGCCCGCCGGCCAGCACCGCCAGCACCAGCGCCGCCACGCCGCCGCGGCCTCCAAAGCTGGCGTCCGATCGCCGCAGCCACCAGCCGAGCACGACAAACGCCACGCCGAACACGACGAACCACAGCAAGTCCCAGAACAGCAGCTTGTCGGAATCGAGCCGGACGCGATGAATGCCGAGCAGCCAGTGCGACAGCACCCCATCGAGGATGTGCCAGGCGCCGAAGCCGGTCGCCGCGTTGGCCAGCAGCAGGCGGTCGCCGCCCACGGCGCCGAACTGGTGGCGCGCCTTCCACAGCTTCCATAGCCCGATGAAGGCGATCACGTACATCAGCAGGTGAAACAGGCCATCGGCCAGGATCTGGACGCGGATGTCCTGGAAGGGCGGGCGCGTGACGAGCGAGAGCAGGTGATGCCACTGCAGGATCTGGTGCAGCAGGATGCCGTCAAAAAAGCCGCCCAGGCCGAAGCCCAGCAGATAGCCGGCCCAGCCGAGGGAGCGCAGTTCGGGAATCATCCGTGCATCGGACTGGCGGACGGTCATGGCAACTCCTTCGGAATCATCAGGGCTTTGGACACTATCCTAGCGCGTTCGCAGGCGCCCGCGCGCCGGGCAGCCGCCTGTGGCTTGCTAAAGCTGTGGCGCACAGTAAAATACTGGTGCATAATGTGAAACGCTCGTCTTATGTCTTATAGAAGACTCGAGGCGCGGCAGAGGTCTCCCGGCAGCGCCTTCGCGATCCATTCCCCTTCGCGTGAAGGAGGAGTAGCATGAACGGCGGACCGCCTGGGACGTCGCGTTCAGCGCGAACGAAGACACGCCTTACTTATTAGTTTGAACCATCGCGACCGTTCGCGAGAACCGAGGAAAAAGCGCATGAGCAGTAATCCGACCATCATCTACACCCTGACCGACGAGGCGCCGCTGCTGGCGACCCACGCCTTCCTGCCTGTCGTCAGCACCTTCACCAAGGCCGCCGGCATCGATGTCGTGTCGAGCGACATTTCGGTCGCGGCCCGCATCCTGGCCGCCTTCCCGGAAGCCCTGACGCCGGAGCAGCGCGTGCCTGACGCGCTGGCCGAGCTGGGCAAGAAGACGCTCGAGCCGGACGCGAACATCATCAAGCTGCCGAACATCAGCGCCTCGGTCGGCCAGCTGACCGCCGCGATCAAGGAACTGCAGGAGAAGGGCTATAAGCTGCCCGACTACCCGGCCGACCCGAAGACCGACGAAGAAAAGGCCATCAAGGCACGCTACGGCAAGTGCATCGGCTCCGCCGTGAACCCGGTACTGCGCGAAGGTAACTCGGACCGCCGCGCACCGCGCGCCGTGAAAGAATACGCACGCAAGAACCCGCATTCGATGCAGCCATGGTCGCCGGCATCGCGCACCCACGTCTCGCACATGACCCACGGCGACTTCTACCATGGCGAAAAGTCGATGACCCTCGACCGCGCACGCGACGTCAAGATGGAACTGATCACCAAGAGCGGCCAGACCATCGTCCTGAAACCAAAGGTGTCGCTGCAGGATGGCGAGATCATCGATTCGATGTTCATGAGCCGCAAGGCCCTGCTCGAGTTCTACCAGCAGCAGATCGACGACGCGAAAGAAACCGGCGTCCTGTTCTCGCTGCACGTCAAGGCGACGATGATGAAGGTCTCGCACCCGATCGTCTTCGGCCACTGCGTGCGCATGTTCTACAAGGAAGCCTTCGAGAAGCACGGCGCCCTGTTCGACAGCCTCGGCATCAACGTCAACAACGGCATGGCCGACCTGTACAACAAGATCGCCAACCTGCCTGCTTCGCAGCGCGAAGAAATCGAGCGCGACCTGCACGCCTGCCAGGAACACCGCCCGGCGCTGGCCATGGTCGACTCGGCCAAGGGCATCACCAACTTCCACTCGCCGAACGACGTCATCGTCGACGCGTCGATGCCTGCGATGATCCGCGCCGGCGGCAAGATGTACGATGCCAACGGCAAGCTGAAGGAAGTCAAGGCAGTCATCCCGGAATCGACCTTCGCCCGTATCTACCAGGAGATCATCAACTTCTGCAAATGGCACGGCGCCTTCGATCCGAAGACCATGGGCACCGTCCCGAACGTGGGCCTGATGGCGCAGCAGGCCGAGGAATACGGTTCGCACGACAAGACCTTCGAAGTGCCGGAAGACGGCGTCGCCAACATCACCGACATCGCCACCGGCGAAGTCCTGCTGTCGCAGAACGTCGAGCAGGGCGACATCTGGCGCATGTGCCAGGTCAAGGACGCACCGATCCGCGACTGGGTCAAGCTGGCCGTGACGCGCGCGCGCAACTCGGGCATGCCGGCCGTGTTCTGGCTGGATCCGTACCGTCCGCACGAAAATGAGCTGATCAAGAAGGTCAAGACCTACCTGAAGGATCACGACACGACCGGCCTGGACATCCAGATCATGTCGCAGGTGCGTGCGATGCGCTACACGCTGGAACGCGTCAAGCGCGGCCTGGACACCATCTCGGTGACCGGCAACATCCTGCGCGACTACCTGACCGACCTGTTCCCGATCATGGAACTGGGCACCAGCGCCAAGATGCTGTCGATCGTCCCGCTGATGGCCGGTGGCGGCATGTACGAAACCGGCGCCGGCGGTTCGGCACCGAAGCACGTGCAGCAGCTGGTCGAAGAGAACCACCTGCGCTGGGATTCGCTGGGCGAGTTCCTGGCCCTGGCCGTGTCGCTGGAAGACCTGGGCATCAAGACCGGCAGCAACAAGGCCAAGGTCCTGGCGAAAACGCTCGACGCCGCGACCGGCAAGCTGCTGGACAACCGCAAGTCGCCTTCGCCGAAGACCGGCGAGCTCGACAACCGCGGCAGCCAGTTCTACCTGTCGCTGTACTGGGCCCAGGAATTGGCCGCGCAGAAGGAAGATGCCGAACTGGCCGCTTACTTCGCGCCGCTGGCGAAGAACCTGGCCGAGAACGAAGCCAGGATCGTTGCCGAGCTGCTGGAAGTGCAGGGCAAGCCGGTCGATATCGGTGGCTACTACAAGGCCGATGAGGCGAAGGTGAAGGCGATCATGCGCCCGAGCAAGACGTTCAACGCCGCGCTGGAGTCGCTGGGCGCGTAAGCTATCTCAGCTGGTAACGAAAAACCCGCCGCCCCGAAAGGGCCGGCGGGTTTTTTATTTGTATTCGAACCGTGTGAACTCGGGCGTAGGGTGGGCACCCTGTGCCCACCGGACGAATCATCGCCTTATCGCGGTCACCGGCACCTCGACGAACTCGCCCGGCATCAGCGGATGCGTCGCCAGACTGAACGGCCCGATACTGCTGCGCACCAGCCGCAACGTCGGCAAGCCGACCGCCGCCGTCATCCTCCGCACCTGCCGGTTCTTTCCCTCTTCCAGCGTGATCGCAATCCACCCCGTCGGCTTGTCGGCGCGGGTACGGATCGGCGGATTGCGCGGCCACAGCCATTCGGGCTCGGCGATGCGTACCGCGCGGCAGGGTTTCGTCACGAAATCGCCCAGGTCGAGCGGCGCCTGCAGGCGGGCGAGGGCGGCGGCATCCGGCACGCCGTCCACCTGCACCAGGTAGGTCTTGGCTTCCTTGTGGTCCGGGTGCGCGATCTTGTGCTGCAGGGCGCCGTCGTCGGTCAGCAGCATCAGGCCCTCGCTGTCGGCGTCCAGCCGGCCGGCGGGGTAGATGCCGGGAATCGAGAGGTAATCCGCAAGCGATTCGCGGCCTTCCTGCGGCGAAAACTGGCACAGGACCTGGAAGGGTTTATTGAAGAGAATAAGCGGCATGAATAAAAGGTGGTGCTGAAGCGGGGATGCCAACGAAAACGTCGGACGCCGGGTCGTGGCATCTGTCAAAATACTGGTGCATAATGCAAGTCGCCATCTTATGTCTTATAGAGGACTGGCAGGTTTCGCCGCTATTGTAATGGAATTGGCATGGCGCGCCTGCCGCCCGCCTGCGACCACCTGGGAGAAACACGATGTACCAACATATCACTGTACCTGCCGACGGCCAGAAAATCACGGTCAATGCCGATTTCTCGCTCACCGTGCCGGACAACCCGATCATCCCCTATATCGAAGGCGACGGCACCGGCATCGACATCACGCCGGTGATGCTCAAGGTGGTCGACGCGGCAGTGGCCAAGGCCTATGGCGGCCGGCGCAAGATCAGCTGGATGGAAATTTTTGCCGGCGAGAAGTCGACCGGCATCTACGGCCCCGACGTCTGGCTGCCGCCCGAGACCCTGGAGGTCGTGAAGGACTACGTGGTCTCGATCAAGGGCCCGCTGACGACGCCGGTCGGCGGCGGCATCCGTTCGCTCAACGTGGCGCTGCGCCAGGAACTCGACCTCTACGTCTGCCTGCGTCCGGTGCGCTATTTCGCCGGCGTGCCGTCGCCGCTGAAGCAGCCGGAAAAGACCGACATGGTCATCTTCCGCGAGAATTCGGAAGACATCTATGCCGGCATCGAGTGGGCGGCGGAGTCGGAAGGCGCGAAGAAGATGATCGACTTCCTCGTTAACGAAATGGGTGTCAGGAAAATCCGCTTCCCGGAAACCTCGGGCATCGGCATCAAGCCCGTCTCGCGCGAAGGCACCGAGCGCCTGGTGCGCAAGGCCATCCAGTACGCGGTCGACCACGACAAGCCATCGGTCACGATTGTCCACAAGGGCAACATCATGAAGTATACCGAAGGCGGTTTCCGCGACTGGGCCTATGCGCTGGCGCAGAAGGAATTCGGCGCCGAGCTGATCGACGGCGGCCCGTGGGTCCGCTTCAAGAACCCGAAGACGGGACGCGACATCATCATCAAGGATTCGATCGCCGACGCCTTCCTCCAGCAGATCCTGCTGCGCCCTGCCGAGTACAGCGTGATCGCCACCCTGAACCTGAACGGCGACTATGTCTCGGATGCGCTGGCGGCCCAGGTCGGCGGCATCGGCATCGCGCCGGGCGCCAACATGTCGGACTCGGTGGCCATGTTCGAGGCGACCCACGGCACCGCGCCCAAGTATGCGGGCAAGGATTACGTGAACCCGGGTTCGCTGATCCTGTCGGCTGAGATGATGCTGCGCCACATGGGCTGGACCGAAGCGGCCGACCTGATCATCTCGTCGATGGAAAAGGCGATCACCTCGAAGCGCGTGACCTACGACTTCGCGCGTTTGATGGAAGGCGCGACGCAAGTGTCGTGCTCGGGCTTTGGCGAGGTCATGATCGAGCAGATGCAATAAGCCGGGCCTGGCCTATAAAGCCCGTCTCGTCGAGGCGGGCTTTTTTATTCGGCGAAAAAAAACCCCGCATGCTGCGGGGTTTCTCGCTTCCGAGGACGGTATTACATGCCCTGGATGTTGGAAGCTTGCTTGCCTTTAGGGCCTTGCGTGACTTCGAATTGGACTTTCTGACCTTCTTTGAGGGTCTTAAAACCGTTCATGTTGATTGCGGAGAAATGCGCGAACAGATCCTCGCCGCCGTCATCTGGAGTGATGAAGCCAAAGCCTTTGGAATCATTGAACCACTTAACAGTACCAGTTGCCATAAAAGAACTTTCAAATATAAACAAATCACACGAGCCATAAAAGCAAGAAGCTTCTTGCCCCCTCCTCAGCCTGCTCACTTCTTATCAACAAGTACATAAGTACATGTCAATGTTTGCATTGTTGATGCACTGGATTTTGAAGTCAAGCCCTTTGATGCGACTGTTGTTAATTTTTTCATACGTCATGCATGCAGGGTGCAAACCCAGCTCTTGATTTCCGCAATCGGATCGCCATCTGCGCTTTCAACGGAAAACAAGTAAGATGAAAGCGAATCGAAGTGAGCTGAGTGACGCGATCTGAACTCGTGATCTGATATTTCCGCTTTGCATCATCCTGGAACGCTTTAGAATACGCCCATGGCAACCAAGCACGATACCGAACAGCTGCTGGAGCGGCAAGTCGTAAAACCACCGCCCCTGTACCAGGTGGCGTTGCTGAATGATGACTACACACCGATGGAGTTTGTGGTGGCCATCATTCAGGAGTACTTCAACAAGGATCGCGAGACGGCGACGCAGATCATGCTTTCCGTGCACCGTCATGGTAAAGGAGTGTGCGGCGTGTTTTCCAAAGATATAGCGTGTACCAAAGTGGAGTTTGTCTTAACGCATGCGCGCAAGGCGGGGCACCCCCTGCAGTGCGTGATGGAGGAAGTATGATTGCGCAGGAACTTGAAGTATCCCTACACATGGCCTTTGTCGAAGCTCGACAGGCACGGCACGAGTTCATTACCGTGGAGCACCTGCTGCTTGCGCTCCTCGACAATCCCTCGGCCGCTGAAGTCCTGCGTGCATGCGCGGTCAATATCGATGACCTGCGCAAGACCCTGACCAATTTCATCGGTGACAACACCCCGACCGTGCCCGGCACGGGCGAGGTCGACACCCAACCGACGCTCGGCTTTCAGCGCGTGATCCAGCGCGCGATCATGCACGTGCAGTCGGCCTCGAACGGCAAGAAGGAAGTCACGGGCGCCAACGTGCTCGTCGCGATCTTCGGCGAGAAGGACTCGCACGCCGTTTACTACCTGCACCAGCAGGGCGTGACCCGCCTCGACGTGGTCAACTTCATCTCGCACGGCGTGCGCAAGGACCAGCAGATCGACAGCCAGAAGGCGTCGGAAGGCGTGGAAGAGGCGCAAGTCGAAGGCGCGACGAAAGAGAGCCCGCTCGACCAGTTCACCCAGAACCTGAACAAGGCTGCCGCCGACGGCAAGATCGATCCGCTGATCGGTCGCGAAGAGGAAGTGGACCGCGTGATCCAGATCCTGTGCCGCCGCCGCAAGAACAATCCGCTGCTCGTCGGCGAGGCCGGGGTCGGCAAGACCGCGATCGCGGAAGGCCTGGCATGGCGCATCGTCCAGGAAGAGGTGCCCGAGATCCTGCAGAACGCCGTCGTGTTCTCGCTCGACATGGGTGCGCTGCTGGCCGGCACCAAGTACCGCGGCGATTTCGAGCAGCGCCTGAAAGCCGTGTTGAAACAGTTGAAGGATACGCCGAACGGCATCCTGTTCATCGACGAGATCCACACGATCATCGGCGCCGGCTCGGCTTCGGGCGGCACGCTCGACGCCTCGAACCTGCTGAAACCGGCCCTGGCCAACGGTCAGCTGAAGTGCATCGGCGCGACCACGTTCACGGAATTCCGCGGCGTGTTCGAGAAGGACCATGCCCTCAGCCGCCGCTTCCAGAAGGTGGACGTGAACGAGCCGTCGGTCGAGCAGACCGTGCAGATCCTGCGTGGCCTGAAGTCGCGCTTCGAAGAGCACCACGGCGTGAAGTATTCGTCGTCGGCGCTGTCGACCGCGGCGGAACTGGCGGCACGCTTCATCAACGACCGTCACCTGCCCGATAAAGCGATCGACGTCATCGACGAAGCGGGTGCAGCCCAGCGCATCCTGCCGAAGTCGAAGCAGAAGAAAACCATCGGCAAGACCGAGATCGAGGAAATCATCGCCAAGATCGCCCGTATCCCACCGCAAACGGTCAACCAGGACGACCGCAGCAAGCTGCAGACGATCGACCGCGACCTGCGCAACGTCGTTTTCGGCCAGGATCCTGCGATCGACGCGCTGGCGTCCGCCATCAAGATGGCGCGCGCGGGTCTCGGAAAACAGGACAAGCCGATCGGCTCCTTCCTGTTCTCCGGTCCGACCGGTGTCGGCAAGACCGAGGTGGCCAAGCAGCTGGCCTTTATCCTCGGCATCGAGCTGATTCGCTTCGACATGTCGGAGTACATGGAGCGTCACGCCGTGTCGCGCCTGATCGGTGCGCCGCCGGGCTATGTCGGCTTCGACCAGGGCGGTCTGCTGACGGAAGCCATCACCAAGAAGCCGCACGCGGTGCTGCTGCTGGACGAGATTGAAAAAGCCCACCCGGACATTTTCAACATCCTGCTGCAGGTGATGGACCACGGCACGCTGACCGACAACAACGGACGCAAGGCCGACTTCCGCAACGTGATCATCATCATGACCACGAACGCGGGCGCCGAAAGCCTGACCAAGCGCTCGGTGGGCTTCGTGGATTCGAAGGCGGCAGGCGACGAGATGGCCGACATCAAGCGCATGTTCACGCCGGAGTTCCGCAACCGCCTGGACGCGACCATCAGCTTCCGCGCGCTGGACGAGGAAATCATCCTGCGCGTCGTGGACAAGTTCCTGATGCAGCTGGAAGAGCAGCTGCACGAGAAGAAGGTGGAAGCCATCTTCACCGAGAAACTGCGCAAGTTCCTCGCCTCGAAGGGCTTCGATCCGCAGATGGGTGCACGCCCGATGTCGCGCCTGATCCAGGACATGATCAGGAAAGCCCTGGCCGACGAGCTGCTGTTCGGCCGCCTGGTCAACGGTGGACGCGTCACGGTCGACCTGAACGAGAAGGACGACGTCACGCTCGAGTTCCCGGAAGGCGACGCACTGCCGCCGCCGGCCCCGGCCGAGACGGTCGAGATCGAGTAAGCCTCGATCCGCTCACACAAACCGCGCCCCGTGCGCGGTTTTTTTTTGCTTGTAAGCACATCAACTCGTCTGTGCACTGTGGCAAACTCATGCTCTTTTGCAACCTTTGCCTGCGCCACCATGAACGTGCCCAGAACCATCCTCGCGCTGTCCCTGGCCCTGATCGGCAATCAGGCCGTGGCCGCCGATCCTTATTTCCGCTTCCCGGCCGTGCGCGGCGATACCGTGGTCTTCACCGCCGAGGGCGACCTCTGGCGCACGACCACGAGCGGCGGCAAGGCGACGCGCCTGACGACCCATCCGGCCGCTGAAACCCATGCCGCGATCTCGCACGACGGCAAGTTCGTCGCCTTTGCCGCCTCCTACGAAGGCGCACAGGAAGCCTATGTGATGCCGCTGGAAGGCGGCTTGCCGAAGCGGATCACCTTCGAGAACGGCGGCGTGGCGGTGCTGGGCTGGACCGCCCAGGGCGAGGTGCTGGTCAGCACCGAGAATACGACCGGTCCGGCCAAGCACCGCGTGGTCGCCGCGCTCGACCCGGGCAGCCTCAAGCGCCGCGTGCTGCCCCTGGCCGACGCCAACGACGCCGCGCTCGACGACACCGGGCGCATCGTCTATTTCACGCGCATGGGCCTGTCCATGACCAACGATAACGTCAAGTCCTACCGCGGCGGGGCCCATGCCCAGCTGTGGCGCTTCGACTTGCAAGGCAAAGGCGAGGCCGAGCCGCTGTTCAAGGGCGACTCTGCCAGTTACCTCGCCAACAACCGGCGCGCCATGTGGTGGCAGGGACGGCTGTACTTCATCAGCGATGCCGGCGGGGCCGACAATCTCTGGACGGCGAATCCGGACGGCAGCGACCGGCGCGTCCTCACCAATCACAAGGAATGGGATGTGCGCACCGCCTCGCTCGGCGACGGCCGCATCGTCTACCAGCTTGGCGCCGACCTGCGCGTGTTCGACATCGGCAGTGGCAGCGACACGCCCTTGAAAGCGAGCCTGGTGTCGGACTTCGACCAGCAGCGCATGCGCCGGGTAAAATCGCCGCTCGAGGCCCTGACCAGCATCGACGTGGCGAACAAGGCCGAGCGCATCGTGCTGACCGCGCGCGGGCGCGTCACCATCGCGGGCACGGGCAGCCATCGCCGCGTCGAGATCGCGGTGCCCGAGGGCGCGCGTGCGCGCGGCGCCGTCTTCAGCCACGACGACAAATCGGTCTACGCCATCGTCGACACCAGCGGCGAGAACGAGATCTGGCGCTATGCCGCCGACGGCTCGGGCCACGGCGAGCGGCTCACCACCGACGGCGCCAGCCACCGCCTGAACCTGTATCCGTCCCCCGACGGCAAATGGCTGGCCCATACCGACAAGAAGGGCCGCACCTGGCTGCTCGACCTGGCGAGTAAAACCAATGTCATCGTCGACGACGCCGGCCAGGTCGGCCTCGACCCGTCGAACCAGGTGGTCTGGTCGCCCGACAGCCGCAACCTCGCTTTCGTCCGCGTCGGCAGCAAGGAGCGCCGCGAGCAGATCGGCCTGTTCAATCTCGCGACCAGGGCCATGAGCTTTGTCACGACCGACCGCTACGAGGCCGACTCGCCGGCCTTCTCGCCGGACGGGAAGTGGCTGTACTTCCTCTCGGCGCGCAATTTCAACGTGAGCAATAGCGGCCCCTGGGGCGACCGCAACATGGGGCCCGTGTTCGACAAACGGGTCGGCGTGTATGCGTTGGCGCTGCAGCCGGATGTCCGCTTCCCCTTCAAGCCCGAGGACGAGCTGACCAAACCGGAAGAGAAGTCGCCGGAAGCCGCGGCCAGGGCGGCGGTGAAGGCACCGGGCGCCGAAGATGGGGACAAGGGTGCCGCCGTGGCAGCTGCCACGGCGGCAGCGGCAGCCAGCAATGCAGGCCCCGACAAGACCAAAGAGCCGACGCCGGCCATCGCCTGGGCCGGCCTGCGCGAGCGCCTGTACGAAGTGCCTGTCGATTCGGGCAACTACCGCGCGCTCGCGGTCGACGACAAGCGCCTGTATCTGCTCGAAGCCGGCGAGGAGCCCGGCAAAGGCACGCTCAAGACCGTGGCGATCGCGCGCAGCGCGCCGCAGCCCGAAACCTTTGTCGCCAACGTGCGCGAATTCGGCTTGTCGAACGACCGCAAGCACATCTTCTACCGTACCTGGGCCAAGGGTGCGCCGGGCGACATGCTGATCGTCGACGCCGGGGCCAAGGCTCCTGCCGACCTGAGCAAGTCCAGGGTCAGGATCGACGACTGGGCGGTGAGCTCGAATCCGCGCCTGGAGTGGAAGCAGATGTTCAACGACGCCTGGCGCATGCATCGCGACTTCCTGTATGACGCGAAGATGCGCGGCATCGACTGGAACGCCGTGCGCGTGCGCTACGCGCCCCTGGTCGAGCGCGTGACCGACCGCGCGGAACTGGACGACGTGCTGGGCATGATGGTGGGCGAGGTCGGCGCGCTGCATTCGCAGATCCGTCCGGGCGACGTGCGCCGCGCCGCCAGCGAAGGTGTGCCGGCCAGCCTGGGCGCCGTGCTGACGCGCGTGCCTGAGGGCTACCGGGTCGAGCGGGTCTACCGCAGCGAGCCGGAGCTGCCGTCGGAGGCAGGACCGCTGGCGGCCCCCGACGTCGACGTCCGGGAAGGTGACATCATCACGGCGGTGAACGGTAAATCGCTGGTCGAAGCCCGCGACATCGCCGACCTGCTGCTCGACACGGCCGGCAAGCAGGTGCTGCTGCACGTGAAGAGCGGTACCGGAAAGCCGCGCGCGGTGATCGTCACGCCGGCCACGATGGCGCGCCACGCCAGCCTGCGCTACGCCGACTGGGAACAGGGCAGGGCGCAGCAGGTCGAGGCCACGTCGAAAGGCAGCATCGGCTACCTGCACCTGCGCGCGATGGTGGCGCGCGACATCAACGCCTTTGCGCGCGACTTCTACGCCAACATCAATAAGGAGGGCCTGATCATCGACGTGCGCCGGAATAGCGGCGGCAACATCGACAGCTGGATCATCGAAAAGCTGTTGCGCCGCTCCTGGGCCTTCTGGGCCTCGAACGGCAAGCAGCCGTACTCGAACATGCAGAACACCTTCCGCGGCCACCTGGTGGTGCTGATGGACGAGCTGACCTATTCCGACGGCGAGACCTTCGCGGCCGGCGTCAAGGCGCTCAAGCTCGGGCCCCTGGTCGGCAAGCGCAGCGCCGGCGCCGGCGTCTGGCTCAGCGACGGCAACGGCCTGCTCGACAACGGCATGGCGCGCGTCGCCGAGAACGGCCAGTTCTCGAGCGACGGCGACTGGCTGATCGAAGGCGTCGGCGTCACGCCCGACGTCGAAGTCGACAACCTGCCGCACGAGACCTTCGCGGGACGCGACCGCCAGCTCGAGGTAGCGCTCGAACTGCTCGAGAAGAAGATGCAGGAACAGCCGGTCAAGCCGTGGAAGCCGGCGGCGATCCCGGCGATCAAGCGGTAAGCGTCACGTGGGAGCGGCACGCCATGGATTCGTGGCGTGCCGGTGGGGGGCGTCACCCGTTCATGATGTTGTCACAATCCCTACCTACACTGCGGCCACCTCCACCCACCGTGACCCGCATGCTCCTCGCCAAACTCCGGACCGGCGCCAAGATCCTCGGCTCCTTTTGCATCGTCTCCCTCCTGATCGTGCTGATTACCGCTGTCTCGTTCTGGCGCATGCACGCGGCCGATGCGATCACACGTGACCTCGTCGACGACAAGCTGGCCAGGCAGCAGCTGGCCGCCGACCTGCTCGGCGTCGAGCGCCTGAACGGCCTGCGCATCATGTCGGTCGCCCGCAGCGACAGCCTTGAACTGGCGGACCTCTACAAGGCGCAGCTGATCGAGGGGGAACAGCGCGCGGCCGGCATCGAAAAAGACATGCGCGCACTGCCGGCATCGAAAGCGGAACAGGCGCTGCTGCGCGCCACGAACGAACACAAGACGGCCTTCGCGAACGCCACGAAAGCCGTTTTCGCCGCCAAGGACATCGGCCGCACGCAGGAAGCCGAAGAGCTGCTGGCACGCTCGCTCGAACCCGCATTTGCGCGCTACACGGCCAGCCTGGAGGCGCTGCTGACGCACCAGGCGCGCCAGGCGCACGCGCTGGCCGCCGACTCGGCAGCAAGCTCGCGCTTCAGCCGCCTGTTGCTGCTCGCGCTGGGCGCCGCCGCGCTGGCTGCCGGTGCGGTACTCGGATGGATCCTCACGAAGAGCATCGTCGGCCCGCTGCAGCAGGCCGCGACGCTGGCCGAAGCCGTGGCGCGCGGCGACCTGCGCCCAAGCATCCGCCACAAACGCGCCGACGAAATCGGCCGCCTGTTCGATGCCCTGAACGGGATGACAAGCGGCGTCTCGGCCACCGTGACCGAGGTGCTGCAGGGCGCGCACGGCATCGACGCCGCGTCGAGCGAGATCGCCGCAGGCAACCAGGACCTGTCCGAGCGCACCGAGCGCCAGGCCGGCGCCCTGCGCCAGACCGTGGTGGCGATGGAAGACCTGACCGCCGCGATCGCCAGCAACAACAACAGCGCGCGCGACGCCAACCGCTTGGCGCAGTCGGCCTCCGAGGTGGCGGGCGAGGGTGCGGCGGCGGTCGCCCAGCTGGTCGACCGGATGGGCGCGATCAAAGCCTCGGCGGACAAGATCGTCCACATCACCGGCATGATCGACAGCATCGCCTTCCAGACGAATATTCTTGCCCTGAACGCGGCAGTCGAAGCGGCGCGCGCCGGCGCCGAGGGCCGCGGCTTTGCCGTGGTCGCGGCCGAAGTGCGCAGCCTGGCCCAGCACTCGGCCGGGGCGGCGAAGGAAATCAAGAAGCTCATTGGCGAGTCGGCCGGCGAGATCGAGGCCGGGACGGGCATCGCCCACGGCGCCGGCGCCACCATGCGCGCCGTGCTGGGCAAGGTGCACGAGGTGGCCAGCATCCTCGGCGCGATCCACGGCGCCAGCGAACAGCAGGCCCAGGGCGTGGCCAGGGTCGGACAGGCGATCGCCGAGATCGACCTGTCGACCCAGCAGAACGCGGCGATGGTGGAAGAGGCGGCCGCGGCGGCTGCCTCGATGCGCGAACAGGCGGCGGCGCTGTCGCAGCTGGTGGCCACGTTCAAGTTGAGGAGCGCGGTGCCGGCGTTGGCATGAGGTGTCAGAGACGTCTCGATTGAAGCCAGGCCGCATGACGCGTGGGCTCCCGAGCCCACGCGTCTCACCGCCCGATCAAACCGCGGCCAATGCCCGTGCCAGATCCGCCCGCTGGTCCTCGACATGCTCGATCCCGACCGACAGCCGGATCAGGGTGTCGCTGATCCCCAGCTCCGCACGCTGCGCCGGCGGGATGGTCGCATGCGTCATCAGCGCCGGATGCTCGATCAGGCTCTCCACACCCCCCAGGCTTTCGGCCAGCGTGAACACGCGGCAGCTCTCGAGGAAGCGCCGCGCGCCCGGCAGGTCGGACGCCAGCTCGATCGAGACGATGCCGCCGAAACCCGCCATCTGGCGCCGCGCCAGCGCGTGTTGGGGATGCGTCTCCAGGCCCGGATAAAACACCTTGCGCACCTTCGGCTCGCGCTCCAGCCATTGCGCCAGCGCCAGCGCATTGGCGTTGCTGCGCTCGATGCGCAGGGCCAGGGTCTTGATCCCGCGTAGCACCAGGAAGCTGTCGAAGGGCCCCTGGATCGCCCCCACCGCATTCTGGATGAAGCCGAGCTGCTCGCGCAGTTCGGCATGGTGCGGCGCGGTGCCGACTACCGCCACGCCGCCGATCACGTCCGAGTGGCCGTTCATGTACTTGGTGGTCGAGTGCACGACGATGTCGATGCCCAGTTCCAGCGGACGCTGGTTGATCGGGCTGGCGAAGGTGTTGTCGCAGACAGTGAGGATGCCGCGCGCGCGGCACAGCTGCGCGATCGCCGCCAGGTCGGCCAGTTTCAGCATCGGGTTGGTCGGCGTCTCGACCCAGACCAGGCGCGTCTCCGGCGTGAGCGCGGCGGCCAATGCGTCGGGATCGGCCAGGTTCACATAGGTAAAGGTATGCCCGGCGCTCTTGCGGCGCACGCGCTCGAACAGGCGATAGGTGCCGCCATACATGTCGTCGCCGGCGACGACGTGGGAGCCGGCGGGCAGCAGTTCCAGCACCGCCGAGATGGCCGCCAGGCCCGAGGCGAAGGCAAAGGCGCCGCTGCCGCTCTCGATGTCGGCCACGCAGCGCTCGAGCGCCCAGCGCGTCGGATTGTGCGAGCGGCCGTAGTCGAGCCCCTTGTGCACCCCCGGGCTCTGCTGGGCGAAGGTCGAGGTGAGGAAGACCGGCGGCATCACGGCGCCGGTGGCCGGTTCGGGCGACTGGCCGCCATGGATGACGCGGGTGGACAGGTGATAGGTCGGGTCGCTCACGATAGGGTCCTGCGCAGATGGTTGAGAAGGTCGAAGCGGGTGATCAGGCCGTAGAAATGGTCGCCGTCCTGGATCACGGCGGTCAGGCCGCGATCGAGGATGTCGCGCAGCTGGGCCATGCTGGCGGAGGGCGCCAGCGTCTGCAGTGTCCTGGTCATGGTGCGCGCAACGGGTGTTTTAAAACGCGTGGGTTCCAGGGTCACGTGCTGCAGCAAATCGGATTCGTCGACGATGCCGACCAGGCGCCCGTTCTCGATCACCGGCAGCTGGGCCAGGTCGCTCGAGCGCATGCGGTTGAAGGCCGTCAGCAGGGTGTCGGTCGGCGCCACCGTGACGACTTCGCCGGCGTCGAAACGGCGTCCGACCAGGTCGCGCAGGTCGCCCAGCCGCGGGCGCTGCAGCAAGCCCTGGTCGAGCATCCAGCCGTCGCTATACACCTTCGTCAAATAGCGCGTGCCGGTGTCGCAGACGAAGGTGGCGACCCGCTTCGGGCGGGTCTGGGCGCGGCAGTATTTGAGGGCCGCGGCGAGCAGGGTGCCGGTCGAGGAACCGGCCAGGATGCCTTCGTGCTGGAGCAGGGCGCGTGCGGTGCCGAAGCTTTCCTCGTCGGTGATGGTGTAGGCCTGTTTCACCCGCGACAGGTCGGCAATCCCCGGAATGAAATCTTCGCCGATGCCTTCCACCGCCCACGAGCCGGCCTCTTTCGCCAGGTGCCCGGTGTTGATGTAGTCGGCCAGGATCGAGCCCTTCGGGTCGGCCAGTACGAATTCGAGCTCGGGCTGGACGCGCGCAAAATAATGCGACAGGCCGGTGAGCGTGCCGCCGGAGCCGACGCCGAGCACGACCGCATCGAGTTCGTGGCTGGTCTGTTCCCACAGCTCGGGGGCGGTCGTGGTTTCGTGTGCGCGCGGGTTGGCGGGGTTGTTGAACTGGTCGGCGAACCAGGCGCCGGGGATCTCGCTCGCCAGACGCGCCGCGACGTCCTGGTAGTACTCGGGATGGCCCTTGCCGACGTCCGAGCGGGTCAGGTGGATCTCGGCGCCCAGGGCTTTCAGGTGCAGGATCTTTTCGGCCGCCATTTTGTCGGGCACGACCAGCACCACCCGGTAGCCCTTGATGCGCGCCACCAGCGCCAGGCCGAGGCCGGTGTTGCCGGCGGTGGCCTCGACCACGGTGCCGCCCGGTTGCAGGCTGCCGTCGAGTTCGGCCTGCTCGATCATGGCGCGGCCGATGCGGTCCTTGATCGAGCCGCCGGGGTTCTGCGATTCCAGTTTCAAGAACAGCTGGCACGGACCGGTATCCATGCGAGTGACCTGCACCAGCGGGGTATTGCCGATCAGGGAGAAAATGGCAGCCTGAGTTGCCGCTTGAGACGCGTGTTGCAAATGCCGTTGCATATTGCCTCCAGAGAAGCGCCTTATGGGCGCCGCGAACGCGAATAACGGGTACAGATGGGCACCCGGCCTTGGTGAAAAAGACATGGTACGGCGGTTTCAGGCGCGATGGTTTGCACGCGCGCGTATCGTGACCGCGCCTCGCCCTCGGGCCACCTTAGCACGGGACGCCCTTGCTAAAAAATAAGATAACCGCATATGAATATGCGCTTTGTCATGCGTGCGGATGAGCAGGGCGCTAGCATTGCACGCGTCCCCGATGCGCTAAAAATTGTCAAATTTTCCAGATGTAAATGTTATACTGAAGCACTATTTCCCTACTCTCAATCCGATGATGACCAAACGCCTGTTTGCCCTTGCCGCTGCCTGTACCCTGACCCTGCTGGCCGCGTGCGGCGGCGGCGATGGCGTTCCGCTCGGCGAATTTCCAGCCATGACCAAGACCGAAGGCGATGCGCCTTTCGAACTGAAGGCGCCGACCTCGAAAAGCCCGGCGGCATTTTCTTTCGAGAGCAGCGACACGAAAGTGGCGACCATCAACGGCAACATGGTGACCGTCCTCGCGGCCGGCTTCACGACCATCACGGCGCGCCAGGGCAGCCTGGGCAGCTACAACCCGACCTCGACCAGTGCGCTGCTGACCGTCAAGGAGCGCACCTGCGTCGCGGGCGCGGTGCGCAACAAGAGTGGCCTGTGCGTTCCGCCCGACAGCACTGCCCGCGACCTCACGCGTAATGGCCTGAGCTGGTTGCCGCCCCGCTCGACTGTCAAGCTCAGCTGGTCCGAGGCGGATGCCTACTGCAAGGCCGTCAGCTACCAGGGCAAGACCGGCTGGGCGCTGCCCGGCCGCTCGGAACTGACGGAGCTTGCGACCTCGGGTGCGCTGGCAGGCCAGGAATGGCCCCTGGGCGATACCTGGAGCGCAACCGCCGACACGGCCACGAGCCACTCGGCGGTCGACACGACGACGGGTACGATCGCTTCGCTCATGAGCGACAACAAGCTCTACGTCACCTGCACCCTGGGCCTGTAAGAACGCCTCAGGTTTCGGCCCTCAGCCGCCGCCACAAGGTCGTGCGGCTGATGCCGAGGTGGCGCGCCGCCGCATCGCGCTGTCCGCCGAAGCGGGCCAGCACCTCGGCGATACTTTCCGCGCTTGGCGGCGCGTCCGGCGCCGCATCCGCCACGGCAGCGCCGGGCGTTGCCAGTTCCGGCGCAATCCCCAATAAAAAATTCGGCGTCAGCGCCTGCAGCGGCTCGGCCGCCAGGAACAGGGCCAGCCTCTCCATCAGGTTGCGCAGTTCGCGCACATTGCCGGGCCAGGGGTAGGCCGTCAGCAGCGGCGCGCAGGCCGCGATCTCCGCGTGCAGGTTCGGATGCGGCCTGGCGCCGAGCGCCGCCAGCGACTGTTTCAGCGACCATTCGGCCAGCGGCACGATATCGGGCAGGCGTGCACGCAGCGGCGGCAGCGCCAGGCGCAGCACCGCCAGCCGGTAGAACAGGTCGGCCCGAAAACGGCCTTCGCGCACCCGCGTGGCGAGGTCGCAATGGGTGGCGCTGATTACCCGCACGTCGATCGGCACCGGCCGCGTGCCGCCGACCCGCATCACTTCGCGTTCCTCCAGCACCCGCAGCAAGCGTGTCTGCAGCGCCAGCGGCATTTCCCCGATCTCGTCCAGGAACAGCGTGCCGCGGTTGGCCGCCTCGAACAGGCCTGCGTGGCCGCCGCGGCGCGCGCCCGTGAACGCGCCTTCCTCGTGGCCGAAGAGTTCCGATTCGAGCAGGGACTCCGCGATCGCCCCGCAATTGACGGCGACAAAAGGCCGGTTCGCGCCCAGGCTGCGCGGTCCCTCGCGGTGGATCGCCTGCGCCACGAGTTCCTTGCCGCTGCCGGTCTCGCCTTCGATCAGGACCGTGGCAGGCGAGCGCGCATACAGCACCACCGTCTGGCGCAGGCGCTCCATGGCCTCCGACTCGCCGCGCAGATCGTTCAGGCCGCGCCGCGTGCGCCGCGTTTCGTTCACCGGGCCGCGCCGGATGCGGTTCGCTTCCAGGTTCGTCAGGCGCGCCAGTTCCAGCGCATCGTCGAAGGCTTGCCGGATCGAGCCGGCCGAGTACAGCAGGATGCCGGTCAGTCCCGTTTCCTCGGCCAGGTCGGTGATCATCCCCGCGCCGACGATGACCTCGATGCCGGCCGCCTTCATCTCGTCCATCGTCGCGCGCGCGTCTTCGCGCGTCGCATAGGTGCGCTGCGCAACCGTCAGGCCGAAGGTGGCGCTGAAGCCGGCCAGTTCCGGCAAGGGCTGCTGGTAGCTGATCACGCCGATGCGGGTCGACACCTTGCGCGCCCGCGCCAGCGCGCCCATGACATCGTAGCCGCTTGCTTTCGCCACGATCACCGGCGCCGATACCCGCCCTTTCAGGTAGGCGCCGTTCGAACCGGCCGCGATCACGACGTCGCAGCGCTCGCTTGCCATCCGTTCGCGGATGTGGCGCGCCGCTTCGTCGAAGCCGAGGTCGATCGGCTCGATCGTGGCGAGGTGGTCGTACTCGAGCGTGATGTCGCGGAACAGGGCGGACAGGCGCGACACGGAGACGGTCCAGATGACTGGTTTATCGGGGTCTTGCGGGGCAGTAGGAAGAGGGCGCATGTTGCAATTTTAATGCAACAGGTGTTTCATGTGTTTCACTTGAAACGAATAATGGAACAGGCCTTGTTCCATGGCTCAGCAGAAGTGTTGGCTAAGTAGTTGAAACGATGTCGTTTTTACGAGGTCGAACATGGACAGGAGAGCTGGCACGTTCTTTGCGAAAGACAGTGTATTCATCACCCCGATTCACCAGGAGACCCCATGATCCAATCCGCAGGCGCGCTGTTCCGTCGTGCCGTACAAGAAGAATCCCCGCTGCAAGTCGTCGGCGCCATCAATGCGAACCACGCGCTGCTGGCCAAGCGCGCCGGCTTCAAGGCCATCTATTTGTCGGGCGGCGGCGTCGCGGCCGGCTCGCTCGGCCTGCCGGACCTGGGCATCTCGAACCTGGACGACGTGCTGACCGACGTGCGCCGCATCACCGACGTGTGCGACCTGCCGCTGCTGGTCGACGTCGACACCGGCTTCGGCTCGTCCGCCTTCAATGTCGCGCGCACCGTGAAATCGATGATCAAGTTCGGCGCCGCCGCCATGCACATCGAAGACCAGGTCGGCGCCAAGCGCTGCGGCCACCGTCCGGGCAAGGAGATCGTTTCGAAACAGGAAATGGTCGACCGCATCAAGGCCGCCGTCGACGCCCGCACCGACGAGAACTTCGTGATCATGGCGCGCACCGATGCGCTGGCCGTGGAAGGCATCGACGCCGCCATCGAGCGCGCGGTCGCCTGCGTCGAAGCCGGCGCCGACATGGTGTTCCCGGAAGCGATGACGGATCTCGCCATGTATTCGCGTTTCGCGAAAGCGGTCGGCGTGCCGATCCTCGCCAACATCACCGAGTTCGGCTCGACCCCGCTGTTCACGGTCGAGGAACTAAAGACCGCGGACGTCGGCATCGTGCTGTACCCGCTGTCGGCCTTCCGCGCCATGAACAAGGCCGCCGAAAACGTCTACACTGCGATTCGCCGCGACGGCAGCCAGCAGGCCGTGGTCGACACCATGCAGACCCGCGCCGAACTGTACGAGCGCATCGGCTACCACGACTTCGAGCAGAAGCTCGACGCCCTGTTCGCTGCCCAGAAAAAATAATCGACACCGAAATTGGAGATCACGATGACTGAACAAGCCCCAGCCTTCAAGCCAAAAAAATCCGTCGCCCTGTCGGGTGTCGCCGCCGGTAACACGGCCCTCTGCTCGGTCGGCAAGTCGGGCAACGACCTGCACTACCGCGGCTATGACATCCTCGATGTCGCCACTACCTGCGAATTCGAAGAAATCGCCTACCTGCTGGTGCACGGCAAACTGCCGACCGCCGCCGAACTGAAGGGTTATAAAGCCAAGCTCAAGATGCTGCGCGGCCTGCCGCAGGCGGTGAAACTGGCGCTGGAAGCGCTGCCGGCCGGCAGCCATCCGATGGACGTGATGCGTACCGGCGTCTCGGCGCTCGGCTGCGCGCTGCCGGAAAAGGACGACCACAATATCGCCGGTGCGCGCGACATCGCGGACCGCCTGATGGCCTCCTTCGGCTCGATGCTGCTGTACTGGTACCACTACAGCCACAACGGCAAGCGCATCGAGACCGAGACCGACGACGATTCGATCGGCGGCCACTTCCTGCACCTGCTGCACGGCACGGTGCCGTCGGAAGAGTGGGTGCGTGCGATGCACACTTCGCTGATCCTGTACGCCGAGCATGAGTTCAACGCCTCGACGTTTACGGCGCGCGTGATCGCCGGCACCGGTTCCGACCTGCACTCGGCGATCACCGGCGCCATCGGCGCGCTGCGCGGCCCGAAGCACGGCGGCGCCAACGAAGCGGCCTTCGAGGTCCAGAAGCGCTACGAGAACGCCGACGAAGCCGAAGCGGACATCCGCAACCGCGTCGCGAACAAGGAAGTCGTCATCGGCTTCGGCCACCCGGTCTACACGATCAGCGACCCGCGCAACGTGGTCATCAAGGAAGTGGCGCGTTCGCTGTCGCAGAGCGCCGGCTCGATGAAGATGTTCGAGATCGCCGAGCGCCTCGAATCGGTGATGTGGGAAGTGAAGAAGATGTTCCCGAACCTCGACTGGTTCTCGGCCGTGTCCTACCACATGATGGGTGTGCCGACGGCGATGTTCACGCCGCTGTTCGTCATCTCGCGCACCTCCGGCTGGGCTGCCCACATCATCGAGCAGCGCATCGACAACAAGATCATCCGCCCGAGCGCGAACTATGTCGGTCCGGAAGACCTGCAGTTCGTGCCGATCGCCGATCGCAAGTAAATGACTGACTCGCCAGCCCCCGCGCTCATGCTGCGCCGGCTCGGTCCAGCCGACGCCGAACGCTATCGTGCACTGCGGCTGGCGGGCTTGCGCGCCTTTCCGCATGCCTTCCGCCCTGCTGTCGAGGAAGCGCTGGCGCAGCCGCTGTCCTGGGCCGAACAGCGCTTGTCGACAACGGGCGAGTACTGGTTCGGCGCCTTCGATGGCGCGCTCGAAGGCAATCCCCTGGTGGGCGCGATCTGCCTGCGCACGCAGGATGGCGTGAAAATCCGCCACTCGGCCAGCCTGAACGCGCTGGTCGTCGATCCCGGACGGCAGCGCGAAGGCATCGGCGCGGCGCTGGTCGCCTACCTGGTCGACTTCGCCCGTTCGCTCGGCGGGATTCGCCAGATCACGCTCACCGTCCATGACGGCAATACGGCGGCCGAGCGCCTGTACGAACGCTTCGGCTTCAGGCAGTTCGGCTCGGAGCCCGACGCTTTCCTGCACGACGGCACCTATTACGCCAAGCAGCACCGACAACTATCACTGGTCACATCATGAACAACGCATACCGCAAACCCCTGCACGGCACGAACCTGCACTACTTCGACACGCGCGAAGCGGTCGACAGTATTCAAGCCGGCGCATACGACAAGCTGCCCTACACCTCGCGCGTGCTGGCCGAAAACCTCGTGCGCCGCTGCGAGCCGATGGCCCTGGTACCGTCCCTGAAACAGCTCATCGAGCGCAAGCGCGACCTCGACTTCCCCTGGTTCCCGGCGCGCGTGGTCTGCCACGACATCCTGGGCCAGACGGCCCTGGTCGACCTCGCCGGCCTGCGCGACGCCATCGCGCAAGAGGGCGGCAATCCTGCCCTGGTCAACCCGGTGGTGCCGACCCAGCTGGTCGTCGATCACTCCCTCGCAGTGGAATGCGGCGGCTTCGATCCCGACGCATTCGAGAAGAACCGCGCGATCGAGGACCGCCGCAACGAAGACCGTTTCCACTTCATCGACTGGACCAAGAAGGCTTTTCAAAATGTCGACGTGATCCCGCCGGGGAACGGCATCCTGCACCAGATTAACCTCGAGCGCATGTCGCCCGTCGTGCAGGTGAAGGACGGCATCGCCTTCCCGGACACCCTGGTCGGCACCGACTCGCATACCCCGATGGTCGACGCGCTCGGCGTGATCGCGATCGGCGTGGGCGGCCTGGAGGCGGAAAGCGTCATGCTGGGCCGTGCTTCCTGGATGCGCCTGCCGGACATCGTCGGCGTCGAGCTGACGGGCAAACCGCAGCCGGGCATCACCGCGACCGACGTCGTGCTGGCGCTGACCGAATTCCTGCGCAATGCCAAGGTCGTCTCGACCTGGCTGGAATTCTATGGCGAGGGCGCCTCGAACCTGACCCTGGGCGACCGCGCGACGATCTCCAACATGGCGCCCGAATTCGGCGCAACCGCCGCGATGTTCTACATCGACGAGCAGACCATCAAGTACTTGCGGCTTACCGGCCGCGAAGACGAGCAGGTAAAACTGGTCGAGGACTATGCGAAGGAAACCGGCCTGTGGGCTGACTCCCTGGCGAACGCCGAGTACGAGCGCGTGCTGCACTTCGACCTGTCGACGGTCGTGCGCAACATCGCCGGTCCGTCGAACCCGCACAAGCGCGTGCCGACCTCGGAACTCGCCGCGCGCGGCATTTCCGGTGTGGTCGAAAACGAGCCGGGCAAGATGCCGGACGGCGCCGTCATCATCGCCGCCATCACCAGCTGCACCAACACGAACAACCCGCGCAACATGATCGCGGCCGGCCTGATCGCGCGCAATGCCAACAAGCTCGGCCTGCTGCGCAAGCCCTGGGTCAAGTCCTCGCTGGCGCCGGGATCGAAGGCGGTCTCGCTCTACCTGGAAGAAGCGGGCCTGATGCCGGAACTGGAAAAGCTGGGCTTCGGCGTCGTCGCCTTTGCCTGCACGACGTGCAACGGCATGAGCGGCGCGCTCGATCCCGTGATCCAGCAGGAGATCATCGAACGCGACCTGTACGCGACCGCCGTCCTGTCGGGCAACCGCAATTTCGACGGCCGCATCCACCCGTATGCGAAGCAGGCCTTCCTGGCTTCGCCGCCGCTGGTGATCGCGTATGCGATCGCCGGGACGATCCGTTTCGATATCGAGAAGGACGTGCTGGGCACCGACAGCGCGGGCAAGGAGATCAGGCTGGCCGACATCTGGCCGAGCGACGCCGAGATCGACGCCGTCATCGAACAGAGCGTCAAGCCCGAGCAGTTCCGCAAGGTCTACACGCCGATGTTCGCGCGCGTGGCCGACGACGGTGAAGCGGTGTCGCCGCTCTACGACTGGCGCGAGATGAGCACCTATATCCGCCGTCCGCCGTACTGGGAAGGCGCGCTGGCGGGCGAGCGCAGCCTCTCCGGCATGCGCGCGCTGGCGGTCCTGGGCGACAACATCACGACCGACCACCTGTCGCCGTCGAACGCGATCATGATGGACAGCGCGGCGGGCGAATACCTGTTCAAGATGGGCCTGCCGGAAGAAGACTTCAACTCCTACGCGACCCACCGCGGCGACCACCTGACGGCGCAGCGCGCGACGTTCGCGAATCCGACCCTGAAGAACGAGATGGTGCGCAATCCGGACGGTTCGGTCCGTGCTGGCTCGCTGGCGCGCATCGAGCCGGAAGGGCAAGTCACGCGCATGTGGGAAGCGATCGAGACCTACATGGAGCGCAAGCAGCCGCTGATCGTGATCGCCGGCGCCGACTACGGCCAGGGCTCGTCGCGCGACTGGGCAGCCAAGGGCGTACGCCTGGCGGGCGTGGAGGCGATCGTGGCCGAAGGCTTCGAGCGCATCCACCGTACCAACCTGGTCGGCATGGGCGTGCTGCCGCTGGAATTCCAGCCGGGCGTGAACCGCCTGACGCTGGGGCTGGACGGCACCGAGACCTATGACGTGCTGGGTGAGCGCACGCCGCGTGCGACGCTGACGCTGGTGATCAACCGCCGCTCGGGCGAGCGTGTCGAGGTGCCGGTGATCTGCCGTCTCGATACGGCGGAAGAGGTGTCGATTTACGAGGCCGGCGGCGTGCTGCAGCGCTTTGCGCAGGACTTCCTGGCGTCGTCGAAGGTCGCGGCTTAAGCGGACGCATCGTACCGCGTGGGCACAGGGTGCCCACCCTACGGCCCGCGCTACCAACTGGAACTGAAATATGGCACACACTCCCCAAATCAAAATCCCGGCCACCTACATGCGCGGCGGCACTTCGAAAGGCGTCTTCTTCCGCCTCGACGACCTGCCCGAAGCCGCACGCGTCCCCGGCCCGGCGCGCGACAAGCTCCTGCTGCGCGTCATCGGCAGCCCCGACCCCTACGGCAAGCAGATCGACGGCATGGGCGGCGCCACCTCCAGCACCAGCAAGACGGTGATCGTCTCGAAGAGCACCCGCGACAACCACGACGTCGACTACCTGTTCGGCCAGGTCTCGATCGACAAGCCTTTCGTGGACTGGAGCGGCAACTGCGGCAACCTGTCCTCGGCGGTCGGCTCGTTCGCGATCACTGCAGGCCTGGTCGATCCTGAACGCCTGCCGCGCGACGGCATGGCCACGGTCCGCATCTGGCAGGCCAACATCAATAAAACCATCATCGCCCACGTCCCGGTGACGAATGGCGAGGTCCAGGAAACCGGCGACTTCGAACTCGACGGCGTGACCTTCCCGGCGGCCGAGGTGCAGCTCGAATTCATGGACCCGGCGGCCGAGGAAGAGGGCGGCGGTGGTTCGATGTTCCCGACCGGGAACCTGGTCGACGAGCTCGAGGTGCCGGGCCTGGGCACCCTGAAGGCGACGATGATCAACGCCGGCATCCCGACCATTTTCCTGAACGCGGAAGACGTCGGCTACACCGGCACCGAACTGCAGGACGCGATCAACGGCGACCCACGTGCGCTTGCCATGTTCGAGACCATCCGCGCCCACGGCGCCGTGCGCATGGGCCTGATCAAGGACACAGGCGAGGCGGCCGCGCGCCAGCACACGCCGAAGGTGGCCTTCGTCGCGCGTCCGGCGGCCTATACCTCCTCGAGCGGCAAGCAGGTGGCCGCCGCCGACGTCGACCTGCTGGTGCGTGCGCTCTCGATGGGCAAGCTGCACCACGCGATGATGGGCACGGCGGCGGTCGCCATCGGCACTGCGGCCGCCGTTCCCGGCACCCTGGTGAACATCGCGGCCGGCGGCGGCAAGCCTGACGCGGTGCGCTTCGGCCATCCGTCGGGCACCCTGCGCGTCGGCGCCGAAGCGGTGCAGCTTGAGGGCGAATGGAGCGTCACCAAGGCCGTGATGAGCCGCAGCGCGCGTGTGCTGATGGAAGGCTGGGTACGGGTGCCGGGCGATAGCTTCTAAGCCACCTGCCGGCCCGGGCCCGTCCGCTGCATCCGTAGCGGACGGGCTTTTTTTTTGTCAGTACATGGTAGAGATTCCATGCACCCTGGTTTATCATTCAGCAACAAAGAGTGGTCCGTACCGAGGCCGCGTGGGAGAGGATCGGCCTGAATGGACAGAATAACGAGCACACCTGGAGTCGTCGCCGCCGCGCTGGACCTGGTCGCCGCGCCGGCCTGCGCCTGCAACGTGTCGGGGCTGGTCGTGGCCGCCAATGCCGCGATGGCCGAACTGGCGGGCGAATCGCCCGTCGGGCGGCCCCTGCTCGACCTGTTCGAGGGACGCGCGGCGCGCCAGGCCGCGGTCGAACTGCGCAAATCCGTGCGCGCCGACCGCCACTGGCGCGGCACGCTGACGGTGGCCGGCGCGCCGCTCGCCGTCGAGGTGCGCTCAAAGCCCTTTCCGCGCGATGGCGGCGCGCCGGGCGCTACCTTCGTCTTCACCAACGTCAGCGCCTACGAGCGCGGCCAGGAGGCGCTGCGTATCACGATGGTCGAGCAGCAGGCGATCCTCGCGCACGCGCCGATCGGCATCGTCTTCACCAAGCCGGGGCTGCTCAAGGAATGCAATCCGCGCCTGGCGGAGATGATCGGCTACAGCGTCGACGAACTGGCTGACCGCGATGCCGGCGAGATGTTCGCCTCCATCGAGGAATACCACGCATTCCGCGACGAGGCCTTCGCGGCGCTCGCGCAGGGCACGATCTACGAAAAAAGCGGCTGCCAGTTCCGCCGCCGCGACGGCTCGCTGTTCTGGGCCCGCGTGCGTGCCAGCGCCGTGCAGCCCGGACGCCGCGAAGCGGGCACCATCTGGATCATCGAGGACGTGAGCGAAACCTGGCAGGCGCGGCGCGAACTGCGGGCGCTCCTGAACAATGCCTCGCTGGCGATCATGTTTACGCGCGAGCAGGCCATCCGGCGCGGCAACGCGGGCTTCTTCGAGATGTTCGGCTACGCGCCGGGGGAATGCGAGGGCTTGCCGGTGGCCTGCCTGCATCCGAGTCCCGCCGCGTTCGACCGCCTCGTCGCCGAAGCCCACCCGCTGTTCGCACAGGGACGCACCTACCAGGCCGAGCTCGAGCTGGTGAAGAAGGACGGCACCCCGATCTGGAGCAAGGTGATCGGCTACCCGGTCAATCCGGACGACCTGTCGCACGGCTATGTCTGGATCGCCGAGGACCGCACCCGCCAGCGCCGCGACGAACAGGCGCTGCGCCTGGCGCTGCTGGAGAACCAGGCCATCTTCGATACCGCGGTGCTCGGCATCGCGGTCGTCGAGAACGGCCACACACTGCACGCCAACCGCAAGATGGAAGAGCTGTTCGGCCACGCGCCGGGCTCGATGACGGGCCTGTCGGTGCGCGCGCTGTATCCGGAGGCCGAGGGCTGGCAGGCGGCGCGCCTGGACACGGCGCGCGACTTCGCGGCCGGACGCGTGAGCGTCAGCGAGCGTCTGCTGCGCCGGCGCGACGGCGTGACCTTCTGGGGCCGTTTGTCGGGACGCCCCTTCGACCTGGACGACCCCGGCGGGCGCAGCCTGTGGCTGGTCGACGACGTGACGGCGCAGCGCGAGGCGACCGACGCCGTGCGCCGCGCGCGCGACGAGCTCGAACTGCGCGTCGCGACGCGCACCGCCGAACTGGCCGGCGCCAACGCGCTCCTGCAGGACGAGATCGTCGAGCGGCGCCAGGCCGAGGCGCGCGTGCACCACATGGCCTACCACGACAGCCTGACCGGCCTGCCGAACCGCGCGCTGCTGGCCGACCGCCTGGAGCGGGCGATCGCCGCCGCCCAGCGCGCGGGTACGCGCCTGGCCGTGATGTTCCTCGACCTCGACCGCTTCAAGACGATCAACGATTCGCTCGGCCATGCGACCGGCGATTTTTTGCTGAAGGAAGTCGCGAGCCGCCTGTGCCATGCGGTGCGCGCCAGCGACACCGTGGCGCGCCTGGGCGGCGACGAGTTCGTGGTGCTGGTGCCCGGCGCGGGCACGCTGGAGGAATGCAGCCAGGTCGGCGACAAGATCATCGAGGTACTGGGCGCGCCGGTGCGCTTCGAAGGTCACAGCCTGCACATCTCGCCCTCGATCGGGATCTGCGTCTATCCGGACGACGGCGCCGACGTCGACCTCCTGATGCGCCATGCCGACGCCGCGATGTACAGCGCCAAGGCGGCGGGACGCAACAACTACCAGTTCTTCAACGAGCGCATGGATGGCGCGGTGGCGCGCGCATTTGCCATTCGCGAACTCGAATCGAAGCTGCGCCAGGCGCTCGCCAATGGCGAGTTCGAGCCGTTCTATCAGCCGATCATGGACATGGCGACGCAGCGCGTGGCCGCGCTCGAAGTGCTGCTGCGCTGGCGCCATCCGCAGCAAGGCCTGGTGCTGCCGGACGATTTCATTCCGACGCTCGAAGAGAACGGCATGATCGTGCCGGTCGGCGAATGGGTGATCCGGCGCGCCTGCGAGCAGAGCATGGCCTGGCAGCGCGCGGGCCTGGCGCCGGTGCCGCTGGCCATCAACCTGTCGGCGCGCCAGTTCATGCACCGCGCGCTGGTGGCCTCGATCAGGCGCATCGTCGAGGAGACCGGGATCGACCCGTCACTGGTCGAATTCGAGATCACCGAAACCGCCTTGATGCAGCACGGCGAGCAGACGCTCGAGATCCTCGACCAGATCAACCGCATGGGCATGCGCCTGTCGATCGACGATTTCGGCACCGGGTATTCCAGCCTGGCCTACCTGAAGCGCTTCCCGGTCAGGAAGATCAAGATCGACCGCGCCTTCATCCGCGAGCTGGAGGCG
The DNA here is from genome assembly GCF_015101885.1 of Massilia litorea. Classification (NCBI taxonomy): domain Bacteria; kingdom Pseudomonadati; phylum Pseudomonadota; class Betaproteobacteria; order Burkholderiales; family Oxalobacteraceae; genus Massilia; species Massilia litorea. Next base: position 4,897,680 of record NZ_CP062941.1, on the reverse strand, counting down.
AGCAGCGAAGACCGCGCCATCGTCGCAGCCGTGATGGCGCTGGCGAACAGCCTGCAGCTGCAGGTGGTGGCCGAGGGCGTCGAGACCGAAGCGCAGCTGGCGCTGCTGCGCGACTACGGCTGCCAGTATGTGCAGGGCTGGCTGTTTGCGCGTGCGCTCGATGCGGAGGCGACGCGGGACCTGTTGGCAGGCGCTGCCCTTACTCGATAGTCGCAATCACCGGGGTGTGATCGGACGGCTGCTCCCACCGGCGAGGCTCGCGGTCGATGGTGCAGGCCGTGCAGCGCTGCGCCAGCGCCGGCGACAGCAGGATGTGGTCGATGCGCAGCCCGCGGTTGCGGCGGAAGCCCATCATGCGGTAATCCCACCAGCTGTATTGCTTCTCCGGCTGCTCGAACATGCGGAAGGAATCGACCAGGCCCAGGTCGACCAGCGCGACCATGGCCGCGCGTTCGCGCTCGGAGCAGTGAATCTTGCCTTCCCATTCGACTGGATCGTGCACGTCGCGGTCCTCGGGGGCGATGTTGTAGTCGCCCAGCAGGGCCAGTTGCGGATGCGCGCGCAGCTCCTCGCCCAGCCATTCGTGCAGCGACTTCAGCCAGGCCATTTTATAAACGTATTTGTCGGAATCGACCGCCTGGCCGTTCGGGACATACGCGCAGACGAAACGCACGCCTTCGATGGTGGCGGCGATGATGCGCTGCTGTGCGTCTTCGAAACGCGGGTTATTCCTGACCACGTCCTGGATCGGGAAACGCGACAGGATGGCGACGCCGTTATAGGTTTTCTGGCCGGTATAGGCGACTTGATAACCCGCCGCATTAATTTCGGAAACCGGGAACTTGTCGTCGGTGAGTTTGGTCTCTTGAATGCAGAGCACGTCGATCGGGTTCGTCTCCAGCCAGCGCAGCAGGTGAGGGAGGCGGACTTTCAGCGAATTGACGTTCCAGGTTGCTATTTTCATGTCGGCGCGTAGTGATAAGCGCAGCGGACCGTCCGCCGCGACTGCGCAGTATCGACGCTCAGGGCATTTCCTGCAACTTTCCCATCCCGCGCGGCTAAAAACCGTCGCGTTGTATTTGTTTGCTTAAATCGTCAATACAGTGCTTCCGCGACAAGTTTGTGGTTTAAAATATATTGTCGTTGCGCACAGATGGCAGTTAGTTCTAGCAATATGTAACAATTACCGGATAAAATGTGACACACCTATTGTTACTAATAGGTAATATCCAGTTGTTTTTGTATAACTCGCGCTGTAATATCTTGGCTGGGCGGCAATTCGCCGCCCGCATCGCCCGCAGCGCACGATTGCGTGCAGTCGTGCAAGCCTTCGCGTGGTGGAATGGTACTATGGCGAAATATTGCTGTTTCGATAGCGATAATTTGTACCCATATGAAAAGGACAGAGATGCGCAGTGCATTTGAAGCATGGGCCCAGCGTGATGGCCACATCGTTCGCCGTCGTGAAGACAAGCCCGAGGAATACCTCGTCTACGAAACGCAGCGCCGCTGGGTGATCTGGCAGGCAGCTTTGGCGCACGGCGCCAAGACCGCCGACGCCGCCCCGTCGAAGTTCGCCGGTGCCGAGCAGGCGGCCAAGGCCGTCCAGCCGGACGAAGCAGCGGTACGCAACCGCGTGCTCAATGAAGTGCTCGACGCCTTCAGCGACCTCGACGAAGACACCGGCATCGAAGGCGTGCTGAAGGTCATCCAGAGCCTGAAGAAGAAGCAGAAGGCCACGGCCGAGCAGGCCTGAGCGAGCAGGCTTGAAGGATCAGCCGTGATTCAGTACCGCCACTACAAGGGCGGCCTCTACGAGCTGGTCTGCGAGGCCACGCTCGAGGCCGATCTCTCGCCGATGATCATCTACCGCGCCCATGACGGGTCGATCTGGGCGCGGCCGAAATCGGTGTTCTTCGAACTCGTCGAGGTCGACGGGCAGAAGGTGCCGCGCTTTGCGCCGGTGGCGTAGGCGCGCCGAAATCAATTTCAACGGTACACGACCGTTTCAGGCAAAAAAAATGGGCCGCATTTGCGGCCCATTTTTCATCCCCGCTCAGCGCATTACACGCGGTTCATCAGGAAGGTCGTCAGCAGCGGCACCGGACGCCCGGTCGCGCCCTTTGCTGCGCCGCTCTTCCATGCCGTGCCCGCGATATCGAGGTGCGCCCAGGTGTAGTTGCGGGTGAAGTTCTCGAGGAAGCAGGCCGCCGTGATCGAGGCGCCGCCCGGCGTGCCGATGTTGGCCAGGTCGGCGAAGTTCGACTTCAGCTGCTCGTTGTACTGCTCGCCGATCGGCAGGCGCCAGGCACCGTCGCCTGTTTCCTTGCCGGCGTCCAGCAGTTCGTCGGCCAGGGCGTCGTGGGCGGCGTCGTGGCGGGTGAACAGGCCGCTGTTGTGGTGGCCCAGCGAGACGATGCAGGCGCCGGTCAGCGTTGCGATGTCGACCACGGCGGCCGGCTTGAAGCGCTCGGCGTAGGTGAGGGCGTCGCACAGGATCAGGCGGCCTTCGGCGTCCGTATTCAGGATCTCGATGGTCAGGCCGTTCATCGCGGTGACGATGTCGCCCGGCTTCGTCGCGCGGCCCGACGGCATGTTCTCGCAGGCGGCGACGATGCCGATCACGTTCAACTTGAGGCCCATCTCGCCGATCGCGCGGAAGGTGCCGAGCACCGAGCCGGCGCCGCACATGTCGTACTTCATTTCGTCCATGCCGGGACCCGGCTTGATCGAGATGCCGCCCGTGTCGAAGGTAATGCCCTTGCCGACCAGGACCACCGGCGCGTCCTTCTTGTTGCCGCCCATGTGCTTCAGGACGATGAACTTCGGCGCTTCGTCGCTGCCCTTGGCCACCGACAGGAAGGAGCCCATCTTGAGGGCTTCGAGCTGCTTGCGCTCGAGGACTTCGACGTCGAAGCCGTGGTCGTCGGCGAGCTTGCGGGCGATGGTGGCGAGGTAGGTCGGGGTGCAGATGTTCGGCGACAGGTTGCCCAATTCCTTGGTCAGGTTCATGCCGTTGGCGATCGCGACCGATCGCGCCAGCGCGGCCTTGGCTTCGCTGCTGGCCAGCGGGACGGACAGGGTGACCTTGCGCACGCCGGCCGGCACCGGATCCTTCTTGCTCTTTTGCGCGTCGGTGCGGAATTCGCTCTCGGTGGCAGCCACGACGATGGCGCGGATGGCCCATTCAGGCGTGCGCTCTTTCACTTCCGTCATCGGAAATGCGATAATGGCGTCCGCCGCGCCCAGCGACGCGAAGGCTTTGAGCATCGCGCCGACCGCGGTCATGAAATTCTTTTCGCTCACCGCCTCGTCGGCGCCCATCCCGACCAGCAGCACGCGCTGTGCGGCCACACCGGCCACGCCGCGCAGCAGCAGGGTCGAACCGGCCTTGCCGGTGATGTCGCCCGACTTCAGCGCCGCCGTGATTTCACCCGTTTGATCGAGGGTCTTCGCAGCCTGCGACAGTTTTTTGTTTTCGAACACCGCCACTGCCACACAACCGGTCCTGGCCGCGGTCAGGGTGTTCTTGGTGTCGAATGCTTTTATGCTAAAGTCCATTTGATTCTCCGTTTCGTTTTGTGCGCTTAGTGTGCAACCGCTGTGCGACGACCGCTCAACCTGCAATTATAACTATCGAATGATTTTCCAACGCGCCCTGCATCGTGAACTGGCCAGCGCAGCCGGGGCTAGCTTCACGGTATTGTTCACGGTGTGCGTCACCTGGACCCTGATTGCCATCCTCGGCCGGGCTGCGGGCGGGCGCGTCGCATCGGGCGACGTCGTCGCATTGATTGCGTTTCAGTCACTGAATTATCTGCCAACTGTCCTGATCCTCACCAGCTTTATTTCGGTGCTGGTCGCGGTCACGCGCAGCTACCGCGATTCCGAAATGGTCGTCTGGTTCGCCTCGGGCCAGTCGCTGCTTGCCTGGATTCGTCCGGTGCTGGTCTTCGGCGTGCCGCTGGTGCTGCTGGTGGGCGCGCTGTCGATGGTGGTCGCGCCCTGGGCCAAGATGAAGAGCACGGAATTCATCCAGCGCTTCGAGAAGCGCGAAGACCTCAAGCGCGTGGCGCCCGGCCAGTTCCGCGAGTCCTCGTCGAGCGACCGCGTGTTCTTCGTCGAAGGCAGCACCAACGGCTCCACCGTGGTCAAGAACGTGTTCGTGAGTACCAACCAGAAGGACGGCAGCTCCATCGTCGTCGCACGCGAAGGCGTGGTCGAAGCGGACGGCAAGGGCGGCCAGTACCTGGTGCTGAAGAACGGGCGGCGCTACCAGGGCGTGCCGGGCAAGGCCGATTTCCAGTCGATGGAGTTCGAGCGCTACAGCATGCGCGTGGCGACCAAGGTCCCGGTATTGGGCGCCGACGTGCCGCTCGATGCGCTCCCCATGACGGCACTGCTGGCCGTGGAAAACCAGTGGACGCGTTCCGAACTGCTGTCGCGCATCTCGGCGCCGATCATCTGCCTGGTGCTGATCCTGCTCGCGATCCCGCTCGGCTTCGTCAATCCGCGTGCCGGCAGTTCGGCCAACCTGATCCTCGCGCTGCTGATCTTCTTCACCTATAACAACCTGGTCAAGATGGCCGAGGCCAGCGTCAAGCAGGCCAAGATCGATTTCGCGATGGCCTGGTGGCCGCTGCATCTGCTCGCCGCGCTGATCGTCTTCGGCCTGTTCGCCTGGCGCCTGAACGTGAACCATCATTACCACCCGCTGGTCCTGATCAATGCCTGGAAGCGCCGCCGCCTGCACCGCGCGCATGCCCAGGTCGAGGCCCGATGAAAGTCCAGCCATGAAAGTATTACAGCGCTATTTCGCGATCAACATCACGCAGGCAGTCGTCTTCGTGCTGTTCGCCTTCCTCGGCCTGATCGCCTTCATGGACCTGACCACCGAACTGCCTTCGGTCGGCAAGGGCAACTACATGTTCCAGCACGCGCTGCTGTACGTGCTGCTGATGCTGCCGGGGCACGTGTACGAGGTGATGCCCGTGGCCGCCCTGATCGGCACCATCTACGCGATGGCGCAGTTCGCGCAAAGCTCGGAATTCACGATCATGCGGGCGTCCTCGATGTCGACCCGCATGGCAGGCTGGATGCTGTTCAAGATCGGCATCGTGTTCGTCATCGTCACCTTCATCTTCGGCGAACTGATCACGCCGCGCACCGCGCCGCTGGCGGAAAAGGTGCGCCTGTCGGCGAAGGGCTCGACCCTCGCTTCGGAATTCCGCTCGGGGATGTGGACCAAGGATAACGTGCACGCGCCGGGACCGAACGGCGTGCGCGGACCGATCGTCGGCTCGCGCTTCTTCAATGCGCGCCAGATCCGTCCGGACGGCCAGCTGCTCGACGTGCGCCTCTACGAATTCGACAACGCGATGCGCATGCGCGCCCTGATCACGGCCGCCAGCGCCAGCTTCAGCGGCAACGGCACCTGGCGCCTTACCGACGTCACCGAAACGCAGTTCTCCAACAGCCGCACGCTGCCCGATCCGGGCGCGCCCGTGCCCAAGGGCCAGACCATCCAGAGCACCTACGGACAGGAGACCAGCGCGGTCGCCACCCGTAAACTCGCCAGCCTGGACCTGGTCTCGGAAATCACGCCGAAGATCCTGCAGGTCTCGCGCCGCGATCCGGAGCGCATGTCGGCCAACGAACTGGCCGTGTATTCGCGCCACCTGGTCGAGAACCGCCAGGAGAGCGAGCGTTTCCGGATCGCCTTCTGGAAGAAGATCATTGATCCGCTGGCGATCTTCGTCCTGATGGCGCTCGCCTTGCCCTTCGCCTACCTGCATACGAGGAGCGGCGGCGTGAGCCTCAAGATCTTCATCGGCATCATGATCGGCGTCGGCTTCATCCTGATCAATTCGCTGTTCTCGCACATCGGCCTGCTCTCGACCTGGCCGGCCTTCCTCACGGCCGTGGCACCGAGTCTGCTCATGCTGCTGATGGCCATCGGCGCGCTGCGCTGGGTAGAGAGGCACTGATGGCACAAACGAAAAAAGCGCTCGTCCTCTTTGCCCACGGCGCGCGTGCCGCGTCCTGGGCCGCGCCCTTCGAGAGATTGCGCGACCTGACGGCGGCACGGCTGCCGGATTGCGCGGTGCGGCTGGCCTTCCTGGAGTTGATGGAGCCGCGCTTGCCGGAGACGGTGGCTGCGCTGGTGGCCGAGGGCGTGGACGAGGTGACGATCGTGCCGGTGTTTTTGGGACAGGGCGGGCATTTGCTGCGGGATCTGCCGCTGTTGGCGGAGGGATTGCGGACCGCGCATCCGGGGCTGCGCTTGAGCGTGGCCGGTGCCGTCGGCGAGGACCCGGGGGTACTCGCCGCTATGACGGACTATTGTGTCCGGTCGACCGGGTAGACCGCATCGGTTCAATCTAATCGAGACCGTCGCGTAACGTAGGGTGGGCACTTGTGCCCACGCGTTCGGACGCGGTTTAATTCTCGACTATCGACCGTGCGTAACGCGTGGGCTCGAGAGCCCGGTGAACCCGCCTTCGCGGCCATTGGCCACGAAGGCCCCTACGGTGCGTACCGGTTAGCGGCAAGTTACCTCCATCAATCCAGATCCGCTGCCGAATGGCGCTCCGGCACCTGCTCCTCCGGATTGCCGCGCACCTTGTTGACCCTGCGCCCGCGCTTCACGGCCGGACGCGCACCCACTTCCTCGGCCCAGCGCCGCACGTGCTTGTACTCGTGCACCGACAGGAACTCGCCCGCCTCGTACAGTTCGCCCAGCACCAGGTTGCCGTACCAGGGCCAGATCGCCATGTCGGCAATCGTGTACTCGTCGCCGGCGACGAAGCGGTGCTCCGCCAGCTGGCGGTCCAGCACGTCGAGCTGGCGCTTGACTTCCATCGCATAGCGGTCGATCGGGTATTCCAGCTTCTCCGGCGCGTAGGCGTAGAAGTGGCCGAAGCCGCCGCCCAGCAGGGGACCGGAACCCATTTGCCAGAACAGCCAGTTCAAGGCCTCGGTGCGCGCCGCCACCGCCTTCGGCAGGAAGGCGCCGAACTTGTCGGCCAGGTAGAGCAGGATCGAGCCCGATTCGAAGACGCGCACCGGCTGGTCGCCGCTGCGGTCCAGCAGCGCCGGGATCTTCGAGTTCGGGTTCACCTCGACGAAGCCGCTCGAGAACTGCGCCCCTTCGTTAATCTTGATCAGCCAGGCGTCGTACTCCGCCTCTCGATAACCGGCGGCGAGCAGCTCCTCGAGCATGATCGTGACCTTCTGGCCGTTCGGCGTGGCCAGCGAATACAGTTGCAGCGGATGCTTGCCGACCGGTAGTTCGGCCTCGTGCGTCGGTCCCGCGACCGGGCGGTTGATGTTGGCGAACATGCCGCCGTTCGATTGCGGCGGGGTCCATACCTTGGGCGGTACATAGCTCGGTTTGTCGGTCATTCGATTCTCCTCGATGGATGGGTGAGGGACGCCATGCGCCCGTGTCGAAAATGCATGTGGGAAGAGCTTACCCGAGTCGCCGCGATCATGCAGGGCAGGTGGCCATTTGCCGCGGAGGGCGATTTCCTTGACGCGGTGCCAACAATCAGGGCGAATGCACGAATGCTTGTTTCACATCAGCTCGCAGTGCCGCCGGCCGGTTTGACAGCCCCTGCGAAGCCGCCCACACTGCTCGGGCATTTCAAGCCGCGTTCATTCATCCACTCCACGCCGCTCCATGCTCCCATCCTTCGTCAGACAGGTCCTCGCAACGCTCCTGCGCCCGCGCGCAGGCCGGGCGGCGTCCGGCTTGCGCCTGCCGGGCGGCCTGTTCGCGCAGACCCGCTGCGCGCGCCACATCGACGCCACCGCGCGCCGGATCGCCGCCATCGGCGCCAGGATCGCGACCCTGTCGGGCCGCCTGCACGCCGGCAGCATTCCCGGCATGGTCGACGCCGACCGCAGCCTGCGGCGCATGTTGGGAGAATTGAAGGAAGACTTGACGGCCATGCGCCGCGACCTGGCACGCTGGCACAGCCGCGAATGTGCGGGGCGCGCCGGAGCGCGACTGGAAACGGCGATCGCGCGCCTGAACCAGGTGAATGCGGATACCCATGCGGCAGCCGACCGGCTGCTGGGGCAAATCGAGGAATACGACCGGGCCTGAAGGGCCTCAGGCGCCCTGTGCCAGGGGAGTCGAAGCCAGCGCCGGCTGGTGCGCGCGCAGGCGCAGCGCCTCGCCGATCATCACCAGCACCGGACCGTGGGCCGCTTCCAGCCCGCGCGCGAGGTCGGTCAGTGTCAGGCGTTCGATGCGCTCGTCGACCCGGCTGCAGTTTTCCACCACCACCACCGGCGTGTCGGCGCGCCGCCCCTGCGCCAGCAGGCGTTCGGCGGTGGCCGCGGCTTCGCGTCCGCCCATGTACTGGACCATCGTGTCGGTGTGGGGCAGGGCGGCATGTTCCGGCTGGTCCGGACCGGTGCTGGAGGTGAAGAAGGCGACGCTGCGGGCGACGCCGCGCTTGGTCAGCGGTTGTTTGGTGGCGGCGGCAGCGGCCACCGCGGTGGTGATGCCGGGGACGACCTCGACCTCGATTCCCTCGGCCTCGAGGGCACGCAATTCCTCGTCGGCGCGCCCGAACAGCATCGGGTCGCCCCCTTTCAGGCGCACGACGGTGCCGAATTTGAAGGCGCAGTCGACCAGCAGGGCGTTGATCGCCTCCTGGGCGACCGAGCGCTGGCCCGAGCGTTTGCCGACCGAAATCAGCTCGGCTTGCCCGCAGAGCGCGAGCATCTCGGGCGTCACCAGCGCGTCGTAGAGCACGACGTCGGCCTGCCCCAGCAGGCGTGCGCCGCGCACGGTGATCAAGTCGGCGGCGCCGGGCCCGGCGCCAATCAGATAGACCTTGCCCTTTACCGCCATCGTGCTGCTCCTGTTATTCGCCCAAGCGGATCATACCCGCCGCAACGGTCTGGTGCGTGACTTCGTCGATCAGGATGAAAGCGCCGGTAGCGCGGATGTCGTCGTAGGCGTCGGCCGCCAGCGGCTGCTGGACGGACAAAGCGATGCGCGCGATGTCGTTCAGCTTCAGGCCCTCGGCCGCATGGCGTTGCTGGGTGTTGATGTCGAGGATGGAGTCGACCTTGGTCACCTTGGCGGCCGTCTGGCGCGTGCCGTGCTTGATCCAGTACTTGCGGCGCAGGTCGAGCGGCTCGTCCGACATCCAGCACACGTCGGCCACCACCTGCTTGAGCAGGGTCGCAGGCGCTTCGGCGCCGGCGAGGGTGTCGCCGCGCGAGATGTCCAGGTACTCTTCCAGTAGCAGCGTCACCGACTGGCCGACATTCGCGCTCGTGAGCGAACCGTCGAAAGTCAGGATTTCCTTGACCGTCGCGCTCTGGCCCGAAGGCTGTACGACCAGCTTGTCGCCGACCGAGACCTTGCCCGACTCGATGCGGCCCATGTAGCCGCGGAAGTCGTTCGCTTCGTGGCCGTTGTGGCGGGCCACCAGCTGCACCGGGAAGCGGAAGGGCGCGTCGTGTGCTTCGTCATAGACCGAGAGCGACTCGAGCAGCTCGATCAGGGTCGGGCCGGTGTACCAGTCCATGTTGCTTGATGCTTCGACCACGTTGTCGCCGGCCAGCGCCGACAGCGGGATCGCGGTGACGTCCTTCAGGCCCAGCGAATCGGCAAATTCCTGGTAGGCGGCGACGATGCGGTCGTAGACAACCTGGTCGTACTTGACCAGGTCCATCTTGTTGACGGCGACGATCACGTGTTCGATCTGCAGCAGCTTGGCGATGGTCGAGTGGCGCTTGGTCTGGATCAGCAGGTCGACCTTGCCGTCCTCGTGCAGCTTCACCTTCGAGACGTCGACCAGGATGATGACGGCGTCGGCGGTGGAGGCGCCGGTCACCATGTTGCGGGTGTACTGCTCGTGGCCCGGGGTGTCGGCGATGATGAACTTGCGCTTCGGCGTCGCAAAGTATCGGTAGGCGACGTCGATCGTGATGCCTTGCTCGCGCTCGGCTTCGAGGCCGTCGGTCAGCAGCGACAGGTCGATCGTGTCGCCCACGGTGCGCTTGTGCTTCGAGCGCGAGACGGCGGCCAGCTGGTCCGCGAAGATGCCCTTGCTGTCGAACAGCAGGCGGCCGATCAGGGTGCTCTTGCCGTCGTCGACGGAACCGGCGGTGATGAAGCGCAGGAGGCTGTGTTGAGTAAGATTCTCGGTCATGGCATTCATCAGAAATATCCTTGCTTCTTGCGTTTTTCCATCGAGGCTTCGGAGGTCTGGTCGTCCATCCGGGTGGCGCCGCGTTCGGTCACTTGCGTGACGGCCGTTTCGGCGATGATCGCCTCGACCGTGCCGGCATCGGAGGAGACCGGGCAGGTGCAGCTGATGTCGCCGACGGTACGGAAGCGCACCGTTTGCGTTTCCACCGTTTCGCCTTCTTTTGCCGGCGTGAGCGGGGTCAGCGGCACAAGCAGGCCGTTACGTGGAATCACCTCGCGCTGGTGCGCGAAATAGATCGACGGCAGGGCCAGCTTTTCGCGGGCGATGTACTGCCACACGTCGAGTTCGGTCCAGTTCGAGATCGGGAACACGCGCATGTTTTCGCCCGGGTGGACGCGGGTGTTATACAGGTCCCACAGTTCCGGGCGCTGGGCCTTCGGGTCCCATTGGCCGAATTCGTCGCGGAAGGAGAAGATGCGCTCTTTCGCACGCGCCTTTTCCTCGTCGCGGCGGGCGCCGCCGATGCAGGCGTCGAAACCGTGTTCGGCGATCGTTTCCAGCAGGGTCACGGCCTGGGCCGCATTGCGCGAATCGGTCTGCGGATTGCGCAGGCGCACCGTGCCTTTACGAATCGATTCCTCGACCGAGCCGACGATCAGGCGCTCACCCAGTTCGGCGACGCGCGCATCGCGGAAGGAGATGACTTCGTCGAAGTTATGGCCGGTGTCGATATGCACCAGCGGGAAGGGGAATTTGCCGGGGCGGAAAGCCTTTTCGGCCAGGCGCAGCAGCACGACCGAGTCCTTGCCGCCCGAGAACAGCAGGGCGGGATTCGTGCATTCGGCCGCCACTTCGCGCAGGATGTGGATCGCTTCCGATTCGAGCGCGTCGAGGTGGCGCGCATTGACGGTGGCGAGGATGCCGGCGTTGTCCAGGAGGTTGCTCATGTTTGCCTTGTGTTCGTGTGTGGCTCAAGCTGCCACGGATTTAATTCGGATCAGTTTGCCGTCGACCACGTGCAGGCCGCATTCCTTCGAGTCGGCGTTTTCCCACCACCAGCGTCCGGCGCGCACGTCCTCGCCCGGCTGGATGGCACGGGTGCAGGGTTCGCAGCCGATCGACGGATAACCGCGGTCGTGCAGGGCGTTGTACGGCACATTGTTGGCGCGGATGTACTCCCAGACCTCGGCCTCGCTCCAGTCCGCCAGCGGATTGAATTTGGCCATGCCGTGCGCCGGATCGTCTTCCTGCACCGCCAGCTCGGCACGCGTGCTCGACTGTGCACGGCGCTGGCCCGTGATCCAGGCCTTCTTGCCGGCCAGCGCATGGCCGAGCGGCTCGACCTTGCGGATGCGGCAGCACTCCTTGCGCATCTCGACGCTGTCGTAGAAGGCGTTCAGGCCGTTTTGCGTGACATACCGGTCGACTGCCGCCGGGTCCGGGCGGAACAGGGCGATGTCGACACCATAGGTCTCCTTGACGGCGTCCAGCACGGCCAGGGTTTCCTTCGGCAGGCGGCCCGTTTCCAGTGAGAAGATGCCGATCGGCAGCTTCGCACGCAGGATCAGGTCGGTCAGCACCATGTCTTCGGCTGCCAGGCTGGAGGCGAACACGGCCGGCGTGAACTCGGCCGCGATGCGCGCCAGGATGGCCTGCGTATCCGATACGCGGGTAGCGAGGTCGCTCATGGTCTGTGTCCTCAGATGCCGGCGCCGACGTCGCTGTGTTCGAGCGGCACGTCGCGTTCCTTGCGGCGGAACAGCGGCAGCGGCTGGTCGACCGAGGCCTGGTAGGTTTCGGAAAACACGGTCAGGCCCTTCAGCGCGTCATGGATCGACCGGTCCTTGCGCGTCGCATAGGCATTGAAGCCGACGCGCGACATCGAGAACAGCTGGTCGCGCAGGACGTCGCCGATGGCGCGCAGTTCGCCGGTGTAGCCGAGGCGCTTGCGCACATTGAAGGCGATCGAATAGCCGCGGCCATCGCTGAACTTCGGGAAGTCGACGGCGATCACGGCAAAGCGGTCCGCATCGCCCTTGAGGGCTTCGAAGCGCTCGTCGGCGGCGATCCAGACGCCGAGTTCGGCGCGCTGCGACAGCGTCTCTTTTTGCGCCAGCCAGACGGACAGCGGCACGATGACCTTGCCTTCAGGGACGACCACGCCTTCCGGCGTCTCGTTTTCTTCGAGGCGCAGCACGCGCCAGTCGTCGGCAACGACTTCGCGGCCGCGGATGATTTGTTCGTGAACTACTTCAAGCATGGTCTTCCCCAACCAGTTCGCCCTTGGAAATCGGCGTGGCGTAAACGTGTTCCTTGAATGGTGCGATGCCCAGGCGCTGCGCCGTTTCGACGAAACGCTCGCCTTCGAAGCGGTTCTGCACATACACCTGCAGCAGGCGGTCGATCACTTCCGGCATCTGGCCGCCGGAGAACGACGGGCCGATGATCTTGCCGATCGCCGCATCCTTGCCCTGGGCGCCGCCGATCGAGACCTGGTACCACTCGCTGCCGTCCTTGTCGACACCCAGCACGCCGATCGAACCGACGTGGTGGTGGCCGCAGGCATTGATGCAGCCCGAGATGTTCAGTTCGATGTCGCCGATGTCGTGCTGGAAGTCGAGGTTGTCGAAACGCTCGGCGATGGCCGCCGCGATCGGGATCGATTTCGCATTCGCCAGCGAGCAGAAGTCGCCGCCCGGGCAGGAAATGATGTCGGTCAGCAGGCCGATGTTCGGCGTCGCCAGGCCTTTCGATTTCGCCAGTGTCCAGACTTCGAACAGGTCCGATTGCTTCACGTCCGCCAGCACCAGGTTCTGCTCGTGCGTCACGCGCAGTTCGCCGAAGCTGAATTTATCGGCCAGGTCGGCGACGAAGTCGATCTGCTCGGCGGTCGCGTCGCCCGGCGGCACGCCGGTCTTCTTCAGCGACAGCACGACCGAGGCATAGCCCGGCACCTTGTGCGGCTTGACGTTGCGGTTGAGCCAGTTACCGAAAGCCTTGTTGTCCGGGTGCGCCAGCAAGGGATTGCTGTCGTCCAGGGTAGCGTAGGCGGGCGCCTCGAAATAGGCGGCGACGCGGTCGTATTCCTCGCGGCTCAGCGTTTCCGGGCCATCCTTCAGGTCTTGCCACTCTTCCTCGACCAGGCGCGAAAATTCCTCGACACCCAGGGCCTTCAGCAGGATCTTGATGCGGGCCTTGTACTTGTTGTCGCGGCGGCCGTACGAGTTGTACACGCGCATCACGGCTTCGGTATAGGTCAGCAGGTGCTGCCAGGGCAGGAATTCGCGGATCACGCTGCCGATGATCGGCGTACGGCCCATGCCGCCGCCGGCCATGAAGCGGAAGCCGACTTCGCCGTCCTCGTTCTTCACCAGGGTCAGGCCGATGTCGTGGATCGCGATCGCGGCGCGGTCTTCCACGGCGCCGTTGATCGCGACCTTGAACTTGCGGGGCAGGGCGATGAACTCGGGGTGGAAGGTGCTCCACTGGCGCAGGATCTCGGCGAACGGACGCGGATCCATGATCTCGTCGGCCGCCACGCCGGCGAATTCGTCGGTCGTAATGTTGCGGATGCAATTGCCCGAGGTCTGGATCGCGTGCATTTCCACCGAAGCCAGGTCGGTCAGGATGTCCGGGGTCTGCTCCAGCTCGATCCAGTTGAACTGGATGTTCTGGCGCGTCGTGAAGTGGCCGTAGCCGCGGTCATACTTGCGCGCGATGTGCGCGAACATGCGCATCTGGGCGGTCGACAGCAGGCCGTAGGGAACCGCGATGCGCAACATGTAAGCGTGGCGCTGCATGTACAGGCCGTTTTGCAGGCGCAGCGGCAGGAATTCTTCTTCGGTCAACTCGTCGTTCAGGCGGCGGGCAACCTGGTCGCGGTATTGCGCAATGCGCTCGCGGACGATGAGATGGTCGTATTGATCGTAACGGTACATAATTGTCCTGGAGGAAATCGGGGTATGGGCCCGGTAAGCTAGCTCGCATGGTAAACCCCAGCAGCTTTATTCCAAACGACTGACAATTTATTTGCTTATATACGGTAGTGGCATAAGCAATCGCATAAAATACGGATTGGCATTTACACCATCACATAACAACAGGAATGAACCTTCACCAACTGCGTTTCGTGCGCGAAGCCGTGCGCCAGAACTACAACCTCACCGACGCCGCCAAGGCCTTGTTCACGTCGCAGCCGGGGGTGTCGAAAGCCATCATCGAGCTCGAGGAAGAGCTGGGCGTCGACATCTTCACCCGCCACGGCAAGCGCATCCGCGGCCTGACCGAGCCGGGCCGGCTGGTGCTGGAGTCGGTCGAGCTGATCATGCAGGAAATCGAAAGCCTGAAACGCATCGGCAAGGAATACGCGGCCCACGACAGCGGCAGCTTCACCATTGCCACCACGCACACCCAGGCGCGCTACATGCTGCCGAAAGTGGTGCAGGCCTTCATGGCGAAGTACCCGAAGGTGCGCCTGTCCCTGTTGCAAGGCAATCCGAAGCAGATCGCCGACATGGTGAAAACGGGCCAGGCCGACCTGGCGATCGCCACCGAAGCGATCGCGGCGATCGACGGCCTGGTGACCTTGCCCTGCTACCAGTGGGAACACGTGATCGTGGTGCCGCCGGAACACGAGCTGCTGCGCTCGAAGGCGATTTCGCTGGAAGAGATCGCCGGTTACCCCCTGATCACTTATGATGCCGCCTTCGCCGGCCGCAGCAAGATCGACCACGCCTTCAACCTGCGCGAACTGAAGCCGGATGTGCTGCTGGAAGCGATCGACGCCGACGTCATCAAGACCTATGTCGAGCTTGGCATGGGCGTGGGCATCATCGCCGGCATGGCCTTCGATGCCGAGCGCGACCGCAACCTGCGCACGATTCCCGTCGGCCACCTGTTCGGCATGAACGTGTCGCGGGTGGCGGTGAAGCAGGGCGCTTACCTGCGCAGTTATATTTATACCTTCATCGAGCTGCTGGCCCCGAGCCTGAACCGCAAGATGGTCGAAGCCGCAATGCGCGGCGGAGAAAACTACGAGCTGTAAGAGTCAGAGAAAAACATGAGCAATCAACAAGTAGCAAAGTATTACGCCCTGCTGGGCGAGGCCGTCGAGGACAAATACCTCGAGCCGGACATGGATGAAGACATCGACGACATGAGCATCCACCTCGGCAACGTGCTTGCCGGGCATACGGTGCTGGAACTGGGCTGCGGCACCGGTTTCTGGACCGAAGTGGCGGCCGAGTCGGCGCAATCGGTGCTGGCGGTGGACATCAACGCGAACCTGGTCGACATCGCCCGCGAGCGCGGCATGCCCGAAGGCAAAGTAACCTTCCGCGTTGCCGACGCCCTCGACCTGCCGGAAGACATCGGCAAATTCACGGCGGTACTGGTCAGCTTCCTGTGGTCGCACCTGAACAAAAAAGAGCAGGAACAGCTGCTGGCGACGCTCAAGAAGCGCCTGGGCAAGGATGTGCTGCTGGTGATCCTGGACGATTCCTTCGTCGAAGGTTTCAGCGAAACCATTGCGCGCACGGATGCGGACGGGACGACCTACGAGATCCTGACGGCGCCGGAAGGCGAGCGTTTCGAGCTGCCGAAGAGTTACCAGTCGGACAGCGCGTTACGTAAGCGCCTGGGCAATGTCGGCAAGGAGATCAAGATCGAGCGGATCGAGTTTTTCTGGATATTGACCTGCCGCCTGAAGTAAGCCGGAGCGTGGTGTAACGTATGGGGTCATGGAGGCCATTGGCCTCCATGACCCCATACGTTGCGCAACTGACGGTGGCATAAAAAACGCGCGTGAATCACGCGCGTTTTTCATTTCAGGTTACGCCAATCAGAACGCGTGACGCACACCCACCGTGAACGCGGTCGGGTCCGCACCCAGCGCGGTCGCCACCGGCGTCACGTTGTTCGACGACGAGTTCAGGCCGAACACGCCGCGATCGTTGTTGCGCATCGAGCCGTAGGCGGTGTACAGGTTGGTGCGCTTGCTCAGCGCGTAGCTGTAGGCCAGGGACCAGGCGTTGCCGCGGGCGCCATTGTCGATTTCGTTGCGCTGCAGGTTCGCGTAGAACTTGTTCGAACCCATGGTGTAGACACCGCCCAGGTTGATCTGCTCGAACTTGTTGTTGGCGCCGGCCTGGTCGGCCGCCAGGTAATTGGCCTTGATGTCGAAGTCGCCCAGCTTGACGCCGGCGCCGAGCGCGAGTTCGCGGTCGTCACTGATCGCAACACGCTCCAGCCGGTGGTAGCCGGCGCCGACGTAGAACGGGCCGTTCGCATATTCCAGCGCCACGCCCAGCAGGTTGCCGTTCGGACCGTCGGTCGTGCGCTCCCCGGCCGAGTACGCAGCCAGCACGCTGAAGCCTGCCATCGGGGCGCTCTTGAAGTTCACGGAATTGCTCAAGCGGCGCGTCAGGCGGTTGGTGGTGAAGGCCGACAGGTTGCTGCCGTAGAAGCCCTGGCCGAGCGCGTCGGTGGCGGCGGCGATCGACGCGATCGGGCTGTATTCCCGGCCCACGGTCAGCTGGCCGAAGTTGCCTTGCAGGCCGACCACCGAGCGGCGGCCGAACAGGGCCGAGTCCGCGGCGCCGGTGTCGAGCGACACGCCGGCTTCGATGTTGAAGATTGCCTTCAGGCCATTGCCCAGGTCTTCGGTGCCGCGGAAGCCCAGGCGGCTGCTCGACTGGTTGCCCGAGTTGATGACGGTGCGGCGCTTTTCGCCCGGTGCGTCGGTGTCCTCGACGGCGACGGCCGCGTCCATGATGCCGTAGACGGTGACGTTGGTCTGCGCATGCGCGAACAGCGGAAGGGTCGTGATCAGCGCGGCGGCCAGGGCTTTGTATTGCATGAAGATCTCCAATAAGGTGACGAAGGACTGAGTTGGCAAACTCAGGGTCCAGCGCATCTTATCGGGGCAATATTTCTACTTCATGACAGGTTGATATTCGAAAACAACAAGTCCTAAACGGTATGGTCCGCCACCGGCAGCACGATGTCGATCCGGGTGCCGGGCGACTCGTCGGCGCTGATGGTGATCTCGCCCTTGAGTCCCCAGACCCGTTCGCGCATGCCGACCAGGCCCAGCGATTCGGCCTTTTCCATGTCTTCCTCGCTGATGCCGCGGCCGTCGTCGCGGATCGTGACGAGCAGTTCGCTGTTGATGCGGTACAGGTTCATCGTTACCAGGCTGGCGCCGGCGTGGCGGGCGATGTTGGTGAGCGCCTCCTGGATGATGCGGAAGATCGCCGTGCTGGCCTGGTCGTCGAGGCGCAGCTCGGCTTCGTCGGCCAGCAGTTCGCAGACGATGCCGTGGCGCAGCGTGAAATCCTCGCGCAAGCCCTGCAGGGCGAAATACAGCCCGCCCTCGTCCAGGGCGCGCGGACGCAGGTTGGTGGCGATGCGGCGCAGCGAGGTAATCGCCGTGAGCAGGTTGCCGTCCATGCCGTCGATCAGGCGCCCGAGGTTCGGCGAAGCGCCGCACTCGGTGCGCAGCAAGGTGAGGTCCATGCGCAGCGAGGCCAGCAATTGGCCGAGGTCGTCGTGCAGCTCGCGCGCGATGTGGGTGCGCTCTTCCTCGCGAATGGTCTGCAGCGCGGCGGACAGCTGGCGCAACTGGTCGTGCGAGCGCGCGAGCTTGCGCTGCACCCGCTGGCGCTCGGACACGTCGCGCAGGATGATGGTGTAGACGGTGTGGCCGTCCTGCAGGGTATCGGCGAGCGAACCTTCGATGGCGAAGGGCTCGCCATTGGCGCGCAGGCCGATGCCGGCGTAATCGGTACCGCGGCGCCCGGCGCGGCCGTCGGCCTGGAAATACTCGAGCGGCGATTCGACGTCGGCGGCCGGTGCCCGGATGAAGCGCGACAGCGGGCTGCCCTGCATCTGCTGGGTCGTGACCCCGAACATGGCCGCCGCCGCCGGATTGGCGAGCACGATGCGGCTCGTCTCGTCGGCCGCGATGATCGCTTCGCCGGCGTTGTGGACGACGCGCCGGCTGTGGCGCGCCGGCGCATCGACGGCGCTGTCGGCGTCGACACGGGCCAGCCAGCGGCCGCCGAACCAGCCGAGCGCGAACATCGCCAGGCCGCGCACGAACGGGCGCGCACTGCGCTGTTGTTTCATGTGGGTATGCCTGCCGGGTATGCCTGCGTTATCGTCCGCGCATGCGGACCAAACGCTACGATACGGCGGGCGTAGAAGGTCGTACTTGAGGGGGGACAAGCTGGGCAGGACCCGGATCAGCCGCGTAACGTATGGGGTCATGAAGGCCAATGGCCTCAATGACGGGTTCACCAGGCACTCGTGCCCACGCGGCGCGCCAAGTGAGAGTCGAACTGCCTGAAAACGACGACAGCATGATGAACATGCCTTCATTGCGAGAGCACATGCTTGACCTTGCATGCTCCGCACCGCGTGGGCATGCCCACCCTACGGTACGCGGCAGCTAGCGGGTCCCGGACAGCCTTACATCTGCTTGAAGAGATGCAGGAAACTCCGGCTTACTTCCAGCTTTTCCGGACGCCCCTTGACCAGCACCAGGTGCCGCCCGCGGATGTCGCGCGTCACGCCTTCGATGGCGTTGACGTTGACCAGCGTGGCGCGGTGGATCTGCCAGAACAGGGCTGGATCGAGTTCGTCGGCCAGGTCACGCACCGGCTTGCGAATGAGCGCCTCGAATGTGGCCGTCTGCACGCAGGTGTATTTTTCGTCGGAGCGAAAGAACAAGATGTCCTCGACCGGGATCATGCGCAAATCCTGGCCGATGCTGGCCTGGATCCACTGCAGGTGCTTCGGCTTGGGTGCGGCGATCTTTTCCGCCAGTTGCGACAGCATCGCGGTGACGCTGTCGTTCACCACCGCGCCCGGCTTGTCCAGGCGCGCTTTGAGGCGTTCGACCGTGACCTTCAGGCGCTCCGGTTCGGAAGGTTTCAGCACGTAATCGACGGCGCCGCGCTCGAAGGCTTCGACCGCGTACTGGTCGTAGGCGGTGACGAACACGATCTGGCTGCGGTCGCCGATTTCGCGTGCCGCTTCCATGCCGGTCTTGCCCGGCATGCGGATGTCGAGGAAGGTCAGATCGGGCTTGTGCTGTCCGACCAGTTCGACCGCTTCTTCGCCATTTTTCGCCTCGCCCACGATCTCCAGTTCCGGCCACACCTGCTCCAGGCGCATGCGCAGCTGGTCGCGCATCAGTCTTTCATCATCGGCAATAATCGCGGTCGGCATGGTCGTGGTCCTGGCGGAAAGAGGAAGTGACAATTATTCAACGAAACGGGGCGGCAGGCAAGGACATCGATGCCCCAGCGGGAAACCTGCTCAGCGCGAAACCTGGTACGGCACCTCGACCATCGCGATCACGCCGCTCGGGCTGTTGGCGGCGATGTGCAGCTGGCCGGACTCGCCATGCAGCAAGCGCAGGCGCTCGCGGATGGTCGGCAGGCCGAGGCCCGTACCGGTGCTCGGCACGACCCCGAAACCGACGCCGTCGTCGGTGACGGTGACGCGCAATTTGTTGTCGGCGACGTCGGCCACGATTTTCAGGGTGCCGCCCTCGGGCTTGCATTCCAGGCCGTGCTTGATCGCATTTTCGACCATCGACTGCAGCATCATCGGCGGGAAGGCGGCGCTGCGCAGGCCGTCGGGGATGCGCATGTCGACCGTCAGGCGTTCTTCCATCCGCATCTTGAGCAGGTTCAGGTAGGCAGTGACCATGTCGACTTCGCGCCCGAGGTTGGTCACCAGGGTGTTGTCGCGCATCTGCGGCAGCACCGCGCGCAGGTACTGGATCAGGCTGCGCTGCATGGCCGAGGCGCGCGGCGGGTTGGTCTCGATCAGGTGTTCGACCGAGGCGAGCGTGTTGAACAGGAAGTGCGGCTCGACCTGGGCCTGCATCATCTGCATGCGCGCCTCGGACAGCTGGCGCTGCATCGACTCGCGCTCGGCGGCGGCATTCGCGGACTGGGTTTGCAATTCAGCGCGCTTCTTGCCGCCCATCAGCGCCTTGACCCCGAACAGGGCCATGACCAGCAGCAGCACGAAGCTGTTGAACCAGGTCGAGGCCTGTTTGTGATAACGCGACACTTTCGCCTCTGCCGCATCGTCGACGGCGCCTTCGATCGCCACCGACAACTCTTCGGCGATCTGCGGCGGCAGTTCGATGTGGACCGAGTCGCTGCCCGGATGGGCGCCTTTCGGCAGGGCCAGGTCGGGCGCCGGGACAGGGTCGGGCGCTCCCGGCGCAGCCGGAGCGCCGGGCGCCTCGGGCGCGGGCGGCACGGATGGGTGCGCGGCCGCAGGGCCGTCCGGACTGCCGGCTTTCGGCTTGTTGCGCGGGTTGAAATGGATGCCGCTGTCGTCGATCAGGATGCTGGGCTGGTCCTTGCGCGCGGCGCGCTCGGCCGCGGCGATCTCGACCTCTCCGCCGGAAAACAGTTCTTCCTGGAGGATGGCGCCGGCGATCAGGGTCAGCGCGGCGAACAGGAAGAATTTCCACCACGACAGCTGGGTAACCCAGGTGGCGACGGCATCGAAGGCGCGGTAAAGCGACGACAGGATGCCTGAAAAATAATGGTGGGAGGAGCTGCGCGCTTGCATGTCGGGTCTTGTCTTCGATTCGTGGGCGGGAGCGAGTGTACCGCGTCCCTGCCGCCCGGTGCCGTTTTGCCATGTGCAAATGGCAGGGTCCGGCTTTCGGATTGTTGGAATGTTGCAACTTTACCCCGCAGCCGGCGACACCGCGCGTGCTTTGCGACAGCCTGCAGGATGCGGGGCGTGGAATGCAGAAGGCGGTGCCGGTGCCGCCTTGTCGCCCCCCAAACCCTTCAATAAAAAATAAAAATCGGAAACTTTGCACGGTATGATTTGAAAACGATTGCCGTATTGAAAGTCAACCATTCGACGAAAGGGTACGCCGATGTCCGCCGTTCTTGCACAGTTTCGCCTCGTCACCCGCAGCGACTTCGATGGACTGGTCTGCGCAGTCCTGCTCAAGCACCTGAACCTGATCGACGACATCTTGTTTGTCCACCCGAAGGACATGCAGGACGGCAAAATTGCGATCACCAAGCGCGACATCACGACCAACCTGCCCTATGTCGCCGGGGCCCACCTGGCCTTCGACCATCACCTGTCCGAGACCATCCGCAACCGCGGCACGCGCCCGAATCACGTGATCCAGCCCGAGGCGCCGTCGGCGGCGCGCGTGGTCTGGGATTACTACGGCGGCGAGAAAGTGTTCCCCGTGGCCTGGCGCGACATGATGGCGGCGGTCGACAAGGGCGACAGCGCCCGTTTTTCGCGCGAGGAAGTGCTGGAGCCGGCCGGCTGGAACCTGCTCAACTTCCTGATGGACGCCCGTACCGGCCTCGGCCGCTTCCGCGATTTCCGCATCTCGAACTACCAGCTCATGATGGAACTGATCGAGGCCTGCCGGCAGCATTCGATCGACGAGATCATGGCGCTGCCCGACGTGCAGGAGCGCACCAGGCTGTATTTCGAGCACAGCAACCTGTGCAAGGAACAGATCCGGCGCTGCGCCCGCGTGCACGGCAACCTGGTGGTGCTCGACCTGCGCGAGGAGCAGACGATTTACGCCGGCAACCGTTTCATCATCTATGCGCTGTTCCCGGAGACGAACATCTCGATCCACGTGCTGTGGGGGCTGAAAAACCAGAACACGGTGTTTGCGACGGGTAAATCGATTCTGAACCGGAGCTCGAGGACGAATATCGGCGCGCTGATGCTGGAGTACGGCGGGGGCGGGCATGAGAATGCGGGGACTTGCCAGGTGGACAACGCGATGGCGGAGGATGTGCTGGGGGCCTTGATTCAGCGGATTACGAGCGAAGGGTAAGGTGTGCGGGCGGGGTGGGGCTGTTGCCTGTTCCGTTATCGGTGCGTTGAATCCGCGTGGGCATGAATGCCCACCCTACGGCCGGCAGCGGAGACCGTAGGGTGGGCTCTTGAGCCCACGCGGATTCGGAACACCGATAGCCGAACAGGCAACAGCCCCACAACCGTCGCATAACCGTCACGCCGGCATCCGATCGCGCACCAGGTTGCGCGCCGCCTCCGGCAGCACCGGCTCGCTCAGCAATAAACCCTGCAGCACCTCGCATCCATGCGCGGTCAGGAAGTCCAGCTGCGCCCGCGTCTCGACCGCCTCGCCGATCACCGGCATGCGCAGATTGTGCCCGATGTCGATGAGCGTGCGCGCCATCGTCCCGCCTTCGCCTTCGGGCCCGTCGGCAATCGCGCGCACCGCTTCCTTTGCCAGTTTCAGCTGGCCCACGGACAGTTCGCGCAGGAAGCCGAGGTCGGTCATGCCCTGGCCGAATTCGTCGATCGACAGCGTCAGGCCGAGCTGGCGCAGCTGGGCGGCCAGGTCGCGTACCTGGCCCGGATTGCGGATCACGGTTTCCTCGCGCAGTTCGATCTGAAGGAGGTCCGGCGCCAGCTCCCAGGCTTTCAGGCGCGAGGCGATGCCCGATACGAAATCCTGCTGCCCGTACTCGCGCGCCGTGACGTTCACCGTCACCGGCACGTCGGTGATGCCCAGCTGTTTCAGGTCGTGCAGGAAGGCGCAGGCCTGGTCGAGCACCCAAGCCCCGAACTCGACGATGCGGCCGTTTTCCTCGGCTTCCGAGAGAAAAGAGGAGGGCAGCAGGACCCCGTGCTCGGGGTGGCGCCAGCGCAGCAGCGCCTCGAAGCAGGAGACCCGGCCGCTCTTCGCGTCGATGCAGGGCTGGTACAGCATGAACAGCTCGCTCCGTTCGATCGCGTGCGACATGCCGGAATCGAGCCGCGCCCGCGCCTCGCTGCTCGACTTCATATCGTTCGAAAAGAAATAGATTTCGTTGCGGCCGGTGGCCTTGGCGTGGTACATGGCGACATCCGCGGAGCGCACCAGATCGGGCGCGGTGATGCCGTCGTGCGGGTAGACCGCGACCCCGAGGCTGGCGCCGACGGCGATTTCCTTGTGCATGAACGAGACGGGCTGGGTCAGGCTCTGGCGCAGGCGCTCGATCATGCGCAGCGTGAAGCGCAGCGTGGGCTGGTTCACCAGCACCAGCACGAATTCGTCGCCGGACAATCGCGCCACCGTGTCGATCTCGCGCACCGAGGCCTGCAGGCGGCGCGCGACCACCTTCAGCACCACGTCGCCGGCCTCGTGGCCGAAGCTGTCGTTGATGTTCTTGAAGTTGTTCAGGTCGATCAGGACGATGCCGACCATCGACTTCTGGCGCTGCGACAGGTGCAGCGCCTGCTCCAGCCGGTCCCACATCAGGTTGCGGTTGGCCAGGCCGGTGAGCGGGTCGTGGTTGACCTCGTGCTCGAGGTGGGCGGTGCGCTGCTTGGTGGCCGTGACGTCCATGATGACGCCGATGAAATGTGTCGTTTCGCCATGTTCGCCCTGTACCGGCGTGATGGACAGGTCGTTCCAGAACAGCTCGCCGTCCTTGCGCATGTTGCGAAACACGACGTTCACCGGCCGCCGCGCGGCGATTGCCTCGCGCACCTGCTGGCGCTCATTGTTGTCCATCCCGGGCGCCGCCATGAAGCGCGAATCGCGCCCGACGACTTCGATCGCGCTGTAGCCGGTGATGCGCTCGAAGGCCGGATTGACGTATTCGATCGGGCAGTTGCCGCCGTCGATGCCGGTGATGACGATGCCGTTGCTGGCCGCGTGCAGGGCGCGCTCGCGCAGGCGCAGTGCGCGTTCCTGCTCGCGCCTGGCCGTGATGTCCATGCCCATGCCGAACAGGTAACGGCCGCCGTCGCAATCCACGCGCGCGCCGCACAGCAGCATCGGCGTTTCGCGTCCGCTGCGCGCGACGACATCGGCTTCGATCGTGACTTCCTCGCCTTCCTCGAACACGCGGCGGATACTCTCGGCGATCAGGGGACGGGTGGGCAGATCGAACAGTTCGAGCGCATTGGTCGCGCCCATTTCTTCCGAGCTGTACTCGGTCATCCGCTCATGGTTACGGTTCCAGAGCAGGAAGCGGCCTTCGCGGTTGAGTGCATAGAAGGTGCCCGGCAAGACGTCGATGATCGTCGCCAGCGGCATGCGCCCGACCAGCACCGCGTCGGGCATGGCATCGTTGTGGACGTTGTCGATGGCTGCGACCCAGGCCCGGTCGACGCCATCGAGGCCGGCCTGCGGCAGGATGGCGAGGTCCGCCTTGACCGTCGTACCGTCGGCATGGCGCAGGACGACCCGGTTGGTGTGGCCGTGGTCTTCGGCCAGGCCGCGCCAGCGCACGGTCATATCCCCGGGATCGATGCCGACGAGCAGGGAGCCGAAGGATTGGCCGATGGCCTCGCGCGCGGGAAAGCCGAGCAGCTGCTCGCACGCCTTGTTCCATGCCGTGATGATGCCCGCTTCGTCAATCAGGAAAGCGGCGTTGGCAGTCGGTATGGGCATGGTCATGCTGAGCGCCTTTCGTTGTGGGCAACCTCAGTTGGACTACCCGAGCGTACTCCTGTTCCCCACCTTTTGTCGCCCTTGTTCAAAAACAAAAAGCCACGGCTGAGCGTGGCTTTTTGCGAAGGGGACAGGAGGCGTGCTCAGGCGGCCGCGCTCTCCTGTTTTTCCGGCAGGGCGATTTCGTTGTTCACGCTGAACTGGTAGTCCTTGAACACGTGCTCGGCGCTCAGGATCTGGTAATCGCCGTTGGCCAGTTTGTGGGTCGTGTCCTTCAGGCGGTAGGTGTAATGGCCGCAAGTCCAGCAGTTATAGTTGCGCATGTGCGTGCACAGGCAGGTCTTGTCCATCACCGGCGGGTTTTTCACGTCCGGATTGGCCAGCACTTCGCGGTTGTACGAATTGATGTAGGCGCAGTTGCCGGTGGCGTCCAGCAGGTAGCCGTAGGATTCGCAGCCCGGGCGGATGCCGGAACCGATGGCCGGCGTGCTTTTCAGCATGCGCATCGGATAGCCGGTCGGCGAGATGCCGTTGACGATGATGTCTTCCTCGCTGGCGCGGAAGTATTCCTGCTTGACGCTGTCGGGCATGCCGCATTCCTGGGTGACGGTGAAGCGGGTCGCCACCTGCACGCCGCCCACGCCTTTTTCCAGGAACGAGACCGCATCCGAACCGGTGAACACGCCGCCGGCCGCGATCAGCGGGATGTCGATGTTTTCCGCGCGCATGTAGGCGAGGATTTCGTCGATGATCAGGTGCAGGTCGTAGTTCTTCCAGTCGAAACCGAAGCCCAGGTGGCCGCCGGCCAGCGGTCCCTCGACGATGATGAAATCGGGCGGGCGGTTGAGTTTGGCGACCTTGCGCAGGAACAGCTGCAGCGCGCGCACCGAGGACACGATGATGCCGAGCTTGGCTTCACGGAAGCGCGGGTGGTCCTTGATCAGTTCGAAGGAACCGAGGTGCAGGCCGGCGGACATGGTGATGCCGTCGATGCCGGCGTCGAGTGCCGAGGCCAGGCGCGTGCGCAGGGTTTCCTTGGGCGCGTTCATGGTCAGCTTTTCCATGCAGTTCACGAAGATCAGGCCATCGCCCTTCTTCGCCGCCATGGTCGCGCCCACGTGCAGGCGCGTCGCTTCGGCCAGGCGTTCGAGGTCGAACTGCACCACCGCCTTGTCCATGTTGTTGATGTTGAACTTGTAGAGCTTGGTCTTGTCCTTGACGAAGGTCGTATCGAACTTGCGGTCCGAGACGTCCTGCACCATCGCGTCCGAGATGTGGCCGATGCCGCCCAGGCGCGCCGCTTCCAGCGCGAGCTCGGAGGTCGAAATGTCCACGCCCATTCCGCCAATCATGATGGGCACATATTCCTTATTGCCCAGACGCAGGCGGAAATCATCAACACGTTTCATTGCTATCCTTAGACTACCGAAGTTGCTACCAGTGTGCTCTTGCTCGAAAAGCGAGGCGGGGCGAGCGAGTTTGTGCAGCCTCAATTCTACCCCAAGCAAAAAGGGGGTAGCGCGAGGCATGCGGCGAGGGAAGGCCGGGGCATGCCCCGGCGGCGTCCATTAATCGCGGAAGTTGTTGAACGCGAGCGGCAGGTCCTGGATGTCCTTGCGCAGCAGGGCCATCGCGGCCTGCAGGTCGTCGCGCTTGGCGCCGGTGACGCGCACGGTTTCGCCCTGGATGCTGGCCTGCACCTTCATCTTGCTTTCCTTGATCGCCTTGGTGATTTTCTTGGCGTCCTCGGTCTCGATGCCGTTGCGCACCTTGATCAGCTGCTTGACCTTGTCGCCGCCGATCTTTTCCACTTTTTCCTCGTCGAGGAAGCGGACGTCGACCTTACGCTTGGTCATTTTGTTGACGAGCACGTCCTTCACCTGGCTCAGCTGGAAATCGGAATCGGCGAACAGCGTCAATTCCTTTTCCTTCTGCTCGACCTTGGCGGAGCTGCCCTTGAAGTCGAAGCGGGTGGTGATTTCCTTGTTCGATTGCTCGACGGCGTTCTTTACTTCAACCATGTCTGCTTCGCAGACCACGTCAAACGATGGCATCGCAGTTTTCCTTTTATGATGTTGCTGCTGAATTTATAAGTGGCAGTATTTTAACGGACAAGCACGAATAGAACGACCGTTTTAACCCGACAAGGCTGGGGTCGCTACGATATTTGCCTCTATAATCGACCGGTTTTCGCCCTCGACCGTCCTGACCCATGCCCAATACCCTCCCGATCGAACACGACGTTTCGCTGCAAGCCTTCAATACCTTCGGCCTCCCGGCGCGTGCCCGCCGCTACCTGCGCGTCACGCATGCGGACCAGCTCGACGGCCTGCGCGGCGACAGCGCCGGCACGGGCCTGCCTTGTTTCGTCCTCGGCGGCGGCAGCAACGTGCTGCTCACGCGCGACGTCGAGGCCTTGGTGCTGCACATGGCCATCGAAGGCCGCGAGGTCATCGGCGAAGAGGACGGCAAGACCCTGGTGCGCGCCGGCGCCGGCGAAAACTGGCATGCCTTCGTGCAGTACACGCTGGACCAGGGCCTGGGCGGCCTCGAAAACCTGTCCCTCATTCCCGGCACCGTGGGCGCGGCACCGATCCAGAATATCGGGGCGTATGGCCTCGAGATCAAGGATGTGTTTCACTCGCTGACCGTCTTCGACCTGGCGACGGGGGAGCGGCGTACCCTCACCGGGCAGGACTGCCGTTTCGGCTACCGCGACAGTGTGTTCAAGCACGCCGGCGGCGCCAACCTGGTGGTGCTGGACGTCACCTTCGCCCTGCCGCGGGACTGGCAGCCGAACCTGCGCTACGCCGAACTGGCCCAGGCAGTGGCAACGGCGGGCATCGATGCCCCGACGCCGCGCCAGGTGAGCGACACCGTCGTCGCGATCCGGCGCCGCAAGCTGCCCGACCCGGCCGAGATCGGCAACGCCGGCAGCTTCTTCAAGAATCCGGTGGTGCCCGGCGCCCGGTGCCGCGCGCTGCTGGAGAGTTTCCCTCAACTGGTGCACCACGCGCAGCCGGACGGCAGCGAAAAGCTGGCGGCGGGGTGGCTCATCGACCAGTGCGGCTGGAAGGGGAAAAACATGGGCGCGGCCGGCGTCTACCCGAAGCAGGCGCTGGTGCTGGTGAATAATGGCGGGGCAACCGGGGCCGACGTCATGGCGCTGGCGCGCGCGATCCAGCAGGATGTGCTGGAACGGTTCGGCGTCGAGCTGGAGCCGGAACCGGTCTTTATCTAGGCCCGGAAAGCCGCGACCCGGTTGCGGCCACGGGACTTGGCCGCCTGCACGGCTTCGCCGGCCCGCACCAGGACATCGTCGAACATGCCTTCGTCGGACGGCACGGTCGAGGCTACACCGACCGACATCGTCACGATGCGCCGCTCTGGCAAGGGATGCGACAGCGCCAGGCGCTCGAGCGCCGCGCGGCAGGATTCGGCCACCTGCACCGCGCCATCGAGGCCGGTGTCGGGCAGCAGGATCGCGAACTGCTTGCCATCGTAGCGTGCGGCGAGGTCCGACGGACGCTTCAGCTGACCGGTGAGCACGCCCGCCATCTTGCGCAGGCAGAGGTCGCCCGCTTCGCGCCCGAGGCGGTGATTGAAATAACCAAAACTGTCGACATCGCACACGAGCAGGGAAAGCGGCTGGCCGTTGCGGCGCGCGCGCTGCCACTCGCCTTGCGCGACCTGCTCGAAACGGCGCCGGTTCGGGATGCCGGTCAGGCCGTCGACGCCGTCGATGCGGTCGAGTTCGCCCTGCGCACGGGCCAGCAGCGCCTGGGTCTCGACGAGGCGGCGCAGGGCATCGTCGCGTTCGAGCAGCGCCTGGCTGGCCGAGGCGTGGTAGCGCAGGCGCGCCAGCAGTTCGGTCCGGGTCGGTAATTCGGCCAGGTAATCGCTGGCGCCGGCGGCGAAGGCGGCGTCGCGCCCGGCGTTGTCGGCGTTGGGGGCAAGGACGACCAGGGGCAGCGCGTTCAGGGCCGCATGCGCCCGGCAGGCACGGATGAAGTCGCCGCTGTCGTCGCGTCCGCCCAGCGCGCGCACCAGCACGGCCGGGCGCAGCGTCGCCGCCTGCTCCAGCGCCTGGGCGGCATCGGTCAGCATCAGTTCGATGTCGTCGGCGTCCGCCAGCATTTCGCGCAGCGCGCCGGCAAAGGGCGGTGCGCCGACCAGCAGGACGCGGCAAGGGCTGTTCAGTGGCGCAATGGCAGGTGCGGTGGGCATCGGTTTGGCTGAGGTGGCGAAGCGGGGTGGACAGGGCGGTCTCATTCTACCCTGAGCCCCTCACGAATTGTTGCATTTAGTCTATTTCGAGTGTCCGCTTACAACGGTCTGGGCGCGTGTCACGCCTTCGAGTATGCTTGGGCTCCCATTCTGGAGGAGATCCGCATGAAAGCCATCGTCACCGGCCACACCAAGGGTCTCGGCGCCGCCATCGCCGCCGAGCTGATCGAACGCGGGATTCCGGTGCTCGGCCTGGCGCGCAGCCGGGCCGCCGCGGCGGCGTCGACGCTGCTCACCGAAATCGAAGTCGACCTGTCCGATGGCGCGGCGCTGGCCAGCTTCGTGGCGGGCACGACGCTGCGCGACTGGCTGGCGGACGCCGAGACCACGCTGCTGGTGAACAATGCCGGCGTCGTCGCCCCGGTCGGCCCGCTGGCCGAACAGGATCCGCTGGCTGCGCTGCGCGCGGTGACGCTGAACGTGGCCGCGCCGCTGGCGCTGGCCGCAAGCGTGGTGCAGGCAAGTACCGGCGAGCGGCGCATCCTGCACGTGTCGAGCGGGGCGGGCAGGAATGCCTATCCCGGCTGGAGCGTCTACTGCGCCACCAAGGCCGCCCTCGACCGCCATGCCGAAGCCGTGCTGCAGGACGGCGACCCGTCCGTGCGCTGCACCAGCCTGGCGCCGGGCGTGATCGATACCGGCATGCAGGCCGAAATCCGGGCCACGCCGGAGTCGCGCTTTCCGATGAAGGAGCGTTTCGTGCAACTCAAGCAGGAGGGGGCGCTGGCCAGGCCGGACGAGTGTGCGCGCAAGCTGGTGGATTATTTGTTGGCCGATCAATTCGGAAAGCAGCCGCTCGCGGATTTACGCGACGTGTGAAAGCGTCGTTGGCGGCAGCGTAACGTAGGGTGGGCTCTCGAGCCCACGCGGTACGCCGAATGATGGTCGAAGCGCCCCCGATGTTACAGACGGATGATCACCATGTGTGCAAGATCGTCCGGAACGAGATTCTGGCGTGTTACCGCGTGGGCACGAGTGCCCACCCTACGTTACGCGCCGGTTAACGAAAAAAGCCGCCCGCAGGCGGCTTTTCATCGAGCGCGATGGATTACTGCCCGCGCTTGGCCCGTGCCTTGGCCGCGATGCGCATGCGCAGCGCATTGAGCTTGATGAAGCCGCCCGCATCCGCCTGGTTGTAGGCGCCGCCGTCTTCATCAAAAGTAGCGATGTTCATGTCGAACAGCGAATCGGTCTTCGAATCGCGCGCGACGACGATCACGTTGCCTTTATAGAGCTTCACGCGCACCCAGCCGTTGACGGTGGCCTGGGTGTGGTCGATCAGCGTCTGCAGCGCGACGCGTTCCGGTGCCCACCAGTAGCCGTTATAAATCAGGCTGGCGTAGCGCGGCATCAGGTCGTCCTTCAGGTGCGCCACTTCGCGGTCCAGCGTGATCGATTCGATCGCGCGGTGGGCGCGCAGCATGATGGTGCCGCCCGGGGTTTCGTAGCAGCCGCGCGACTTCATGCCGACGTAACGGTTTTCCACCAGGTCCAGCCGGCCGATGCCGTGCTTGCCGCCCAGGCGGTTCAGCTCGGTCAGCACTGCGGCTGGCGTCATGCGCTTGCCGTTCAGGGCGACGATGTCGCCGCGCTCGTATTCGATGTCGAGGTATTCGGCTTCGTTCGGCGCCTGCTCCGGGCTCACCGTCCAGCGCCACATCGATTCCTCGGCTTCGGCACTCGGGTTTTCCAGATGGCGGCCTTCGAAGGAGATGTGCAGCAGGTTGGCGTCCATCGAGTAGGGCGCGCCGCCGTTCTTGTGCTTCATGTCGACCGCGATGCCGGCGTCTTCCGCGTATTTCAGCAGCTTTTCGCGCGACAGCAGGTCCCATTCGCGCCACGGGGCGATGATCTTGACGTCCGGCTTGAGCGCATAGGCGCCCAGCTCGAAGCGCACCTGGTCGTTGCCCTTGCCGGTCGCGCCGTGCGAGACGGCGTCGGCGCCGGTTTCGTTGGCGATCTCGATCAGGCGTTTCGCGATCAGCGGACGCGCGATCGAGGTGCCCAGCAGGTATTCGCCTTCGTAGACGGTGTTCGCGCGGAACATCGGGAACACGAAGTCGCGCGTGAATTCTTCGCGCACGTCGTCGATGTAGATATTTTCAGGCTTGATGCCGAACTTGATGGCCTTGGCGCGCGCCGGCTCGAGTTCTTCGCCCTGGCCGAGGTCGGCGGTGAAGGTGACGATCTCGCAGCCGTAATTGTCTTGCAGCCATTTCAGGATGACGGAGGTGTCGAGGCCGCCGGAGTAGGCCAGCACTACTTTTTTGATGTCGCTCATGGAAGTTCCAGTGTGGAGGAGAGGTGGGATTGAAGTGGTCAGCCGGTCCTTGCGGACCGACGATCAAACAAAGGGTGGTGCTTAAAAATGTTCAGTTGTCCTGGATTTTGCCAAGCAGCAGGTATTCGATCAGGGCCTTCTGCACGTGCAGGCGGTTTTCCGCTTCATCCCAGACCACCGACTGCGGACCGTCGATGACTTCGGCCGCGACTTCCTCGCCGCGGTGGGCCGGCAGGCAGTGCATGAAGACCGCGTCCGGGGACGCGCGCCCCATCTTGGCGGCGTCGACGATGAAGCCGTCAAACGCTTTCAGTCTTTCTGCGTTTTCCTTTTCGTAGCCCATGCTGGTCCAGACGTCGGTGTTGACCAGGTGCGCGCCTTCGCAGGCGTCCGACGGATTGTCGAAGAAGGTGTAGCGCTGCGTCGAGACCAGGCTCGGGTCGATGTCGTAGCCCTTCGGGGTCGAGACGTTCAGGTGGAAGCCGAACACTTCGGCCGCCTGCAGCCAGGAGTACAGCATGTTGTTGGCGTCGCCGATCCAGGCCACGGTCTTGCCGGCGATCGGGCCGCGGTGCTCGTAGAAGGTGAAGATGTCGGCCAGCACCTGGCAGGGGTGGTGTTCGTTGGTCAGGCCGTTAATCACCGGCACGCGCGAATTGGCGGCGAAGCGCTCGATGATCTCCTGGCCGAAGGTGCGCACCATGATGATGTCGCACATGCGGCTCATCACCTGGCCAGCGTCCTCGACCGGCTCGCCGCGTCCCAGCTGGCTGTCGCGCGTGTTCAGGTAGATCGCGGCGCCGCCCAGCTGGTGCATGCCGGCTTCGAACGACAGGCGCGTGCGCGTCGAGCTCTTCTCGAACACCATCACCAGGGTGCGGTCGACCAGCGGGTGGTACACCTCGTAGGCCTTGAACTTGCGCTTGATGACCTTCGCACGCTCGATCACGTATTCGAATTCGTCGAGCGAGAAATCGGAGAACTGCAGGAAGTGCTTGATCGCTTTGGAGCCTGGCATATCGTGTTCTGGGAAGAGAGTATCCCCTTGATTATAAGGGTTTTGCTTGATTTTTGGGAAAGCAGGCCCGCCGCCGATCAATACAGCGTCTGCGCCGACTCGTGCAACAGCTGGGCATACAGCTCGTGGCGGTGTTTCGCGATCTTGCCTTCGGCGACGGCCGTCAGCACGGCGCACTGCGGCTCGGCCAGGTGGCGGCAGTTGTAGTACTTGCAGCCGCCCAGGTAGGGCTTGAACTCGACGAAGGCCCGCTCCAGCATGCCCTCGGAGAGGTGGTACAGGCCGAATTCCTGGAAGCCGGGCGAATCGATGATCGCCGCGCCGTCCGGCAACCAGTAGAGCCGCGTGAAGGTCGTGGTGTGCTTGCCGGTGTCGAGGGCGGCCGAGATTTCGCGCACGGCGATGTCGGCGTCCGGTACCAGCAAATTGATCAGCGAGGACTTGCCCATGCCCGACTGGCCGATGAAGATCGAGGATTGCCCGGCCAGCAAGGGCCGCAGCACGGCCAGCGCATGCTCGGGATTGGTGCGCGCCGATACCTCGTGCACCGGATAGCCGAGCGCCGCATACACGCCGGCGCGTTCGCGCGCGCGCGGCAGCAGGTCTGCGACGTCGGTTTTATTCAGGATCAGGTGGGCCTCGATGCCGGCCGCCTCGGCCGCCACCAGCGAACGCGATACCAGGTCGTCCGCGAAACCTGGTTCGGTCGCGATCACGATGAACAGGCGCGAGATGTTCGCCGCCAGCAGCTTCGATTTGTACTGGTCCGAGCGGTAGAGCAGGGTCGTGCGCTCGGCGATCTTTTCGATGACGGCCTGGTCGTTCGAGGTCTGCACCAGGTGCACGACGTCGCCGACGGCCACATTCGTCTTCTTGCCGCGCGTGACGCACTGGAATTTTTCGCCGTTCACGTCGGCCAGGTAATGGCGCCCGTGCGCCGCGATGATGGTGCCGCTCAGCGTAGTGTCTATTTTCTTGTCTTTGCTCACGCGCCTGTCCGTTCTTCGTAGATTGCGTCGGCTTTCGCAGCGCAGATGATGTCGTTCAGCGATACCGCATTGCCCGCCGAATGGGTGGTCCAGGCGACGATGCAGTGGCGGTAGCGCACCGTCAGGTCCGGATGGTGGTTTTCGGCGTGGATCATCCAGGCCAGCGCGTTCACGAATTCGATGGTCTCGTGGTAGTCCGTGAAGGCGAAGCTGCGCACGAGGCGCTTGTCCTCGACTTGCCAGTCGGGTACCTGCGCCAGCAGGGCGGGCAGCTCGCTGGCCTCGAGGGCCGGCGCGCCGTGGGTGCAATGGCGTTCGCGCAGCGTCATGCGGCCGCTCCGTTCAAATGGGCGATCCGTACCGATGCCGGCGGGTGCGAGTCATAAAACGCCGAGTGCAGCGGGTCGGGCGTCAGCGTCGAGGCATTGTCTTCATACATCTTGACCAGGGCCGAGACCAGGTGCGTCGCATCGCTGTGCTTCGCCGCAAAGGCATCCGCCTCGAACTCGTGCTTGCGCGAGGTGATCGCATTCAGCGGGCCGAAGACGAAGGTAAAGATCGGCAGCACCAGCACGAACAGCAGCAGGGCCATGGCGTCGTTCGGCGCGTGCAGCATCGGCGTCACGCCCAGTCCCGTGTAGAACCAGGCTTGCTCTTTCAGGTAGCCGAGCAGGGCCAGGAAGGCCAGCGACAGCGCGAACATGACGACGATGCGCTTGACGATGTGGCGCAGTTTGAAATGGCCCAGTTCATGCGCCAGCACCGCTTCGATCTCGTGCGGGGCCAGGCGCTCGATCAGGGTGTCGAAGAAGACGATGCGCTTGGCCGCGCCGAAGCCGGAGAAATAGGCGTTGCCGTGGGCGCTGCGGCGGCTGCCGTCCATCACGAACAGCCCCTTCGAGGCGAAGCCGACGCGCGCCATCAGGCCCTCGATGCGCGATTTGAGGCCTTCGTCGGCGAGCGGCGTGAATTTATTGAACAGCGGCGCGATCACGCTCGGGTACAGCACCATCATCAGCAGTTGGAAGCCGCTCCAGACCAGCCAGGTCCAGAACCACCAGAGCGAACCGGCCGATTCCATCAGTTTCAGTACAACCCACACCAGCGGCAGGCCGATCACCATGCCCACCAGCGCGCCTTTCACCATGTCGGCGAGCCACAGCCTGACGCTCATCTTGTTGAAGCCGAAACGCTGTTCCAGCACGAACTGGCGGTACCAGTCGAAGGGCAGGTCGAGCAGGCCCGTGAGGATCGCGAACGCGGCCACCAGCAGGAGTTGATGTAGCATTCCCGGACCGGCGACGTGCAGCAGCGCAGTCGACAGGGCCTGCAGGCCGCCGAGCAGGGTGAAGCCGACCAGGGTCAGGCCGCCCCAGAGCAGGGCGGCAATGCCGAAGCGGGTTTTCGCGACCGTGTAGTCGGCCGCCTTCTGGTGGGTCTCGAGCGAGACCTTGGGGGCGAACTCCGCGGGCACGCTGGCGCGGTGGCGCAGCACGTGGCGGATCTGGCGGTTGGCCAGCCAGAAGCGCAGCCCGAGCGTGAGCACGAAGAAAACGACGAACAAAACCGAAAACGCGAGTGAAGACATTCAGTGCCTGTGAGAAAATGCAGGATTGATTAGGCAAAGAGAGAATTATGTCACACCCAACCGATTCCGCAGTCTCCTCCACCGCCCAGCGTCCCAACGACATGAACCTGGTCTGGGTCGATATGGAAATGACCGGGCTCGACCCGGACACCGACCGCATCATCGAGGTCGCCGTCGTCGTCACCGACATGCACCTGAACGTGCTGGCCGAAGGTCCGGTCTTCGCGATCCACCAGTCGGACGAAACGCTCGACAAGATGGACAACTGGAACAAGGGCACCCACGGCAAGTCCGGCCTGATCGACCGCGTGCGCGCCTCGACCGTGACCGAAGCCGACGCCGAAGTGGCGCTGATCGCCTTCCTGAAGAATTTCGTCCCGGCGAACAAATCGCCGATGTGCGGCAACACCATCTGCCAGGACCGCCGCTTCATGGCGCGCGGCATGCCGAAGCTGGAAGCCTTTTTCCACTACCGCAACCTGGACGTGTCGACGCTGAAGGAACTGTGCCGCCGCTGGAAGCCGGAACTGGCGTCCGGTTTCAAGAAGCACCAGAAACACACGGCGCTGGCCGACATCATCGAGTCGGTCGAAGAGCTGAAGTACTACCGCGAGCATTTCATTAAGCTGTAATGCGCAAGCTGTAATGCGCAGGCTGTAATCGGCGCCACGAGCCGGAGCTAGTTATGCTCCGGCAATTGTCTGACTGTGGGACAATCGGGGTATGCCCGGCTTCCTCCCCAACGACCCAAGCACCCCACTGACGGGCGTGCGCGCGCTGTATGCCGCGCACGACTGGCGCAGCTGTCCGCTCGGACACCCCGACACCTGGCCGCCGGAACTGGTGACCGCCGTCGGCATGTCGCTCAATTCCGCCTTTCCGATGTTCGTGGCCTGGGGGCCGGACCTGCGCTTCTTCTACAACGATGCCTATGCGGTCATCCTCGGCGCCAAGCATCCGGCCGCGCTGGCCCAGCCCTTCCGGCAGATCTGGGCCGAGATCTGGACCGACCTGGTGCCGATCATCGACCGCGCACTGTCGAACAAATCCGCCTTCCACGAAGACCTGCCGCTGGTGATCCACCGCCAGGGCTTTCCGGAACAGGGCTATTTCACCTTCTCGTATTCGCCGCTGCACGACGGCGCGGGGCGCGTGGCCGGCATGTATTGCACGGTCATGGAAACGACCAGCCGGGTCCAGTCCGAACGGCGCGCCGCGCTCGAGCTGAAGCTCTCGGATGCCCTGCACCCGCTGGGCACGCCCGACGAGGTGCTGGCCACGGCCAGTGCCCTGCTGGGCGAGGAGCTGGGACTGAGCCGTGCCACCTATGCCGAGGTGGACGACGCGGGCCGTGCATTTACCGTGCGCCACCAGTGGAACGCCGGCGGCGCCCACGAACTGTCGCGCGCGGTGTACCCGCTCGACGGCTTCGGCCCGACGATCGCCGCGCTCACGCGTGCCGGCGAAATCTTCGTCGTCGACGATGTCGAGACCGATCCGCGCTGCAGCGATTGCCGCGCGCTCTTCCGCGCGGAAGGGGCGGCCGCCGTGCTGACCGTGCCGCTGATGCGCGGCGGCCGCCTGGCCGGCTTCCTCAGCCTGAACCGCGCGCAGCCCGGCCACTGGCGCGACGCCGAGGTGCGCTTCACGCGCGCGACGGCCGAACGCACCTGGGCCGCACTGGAAACGGCGCGCGCCCAGGCCGAACTGCGGGCCGAGCGCGACCGCAGCCGCTACATCTTCGATACCATTGCCGAGGGCTTCGGACTGATGGCTGCCGACTGGACCATCGCCACCATGAATGCCGAAGGCCTGCGCATCTGCCGCATGGCGGCCGACCAGGTCATCGGCCGCAACTACTGGGCCCTGTTCCCCGAAGTGGCCGGTACCGAGGTCGCCGCCATGCTGCACCGGACGATGGAAACGCGCGCGGCCGGCGCGGTCGACCACCGGCTGTCCGACACCGATGGGCGCGGGGGCTGGAACGAAGTCCGCGCCTTTCCGACCCAGGACGGCGGCATCGCCGTGTTCTTCCGCGACATCACCGACCGCAAGCTGGCCGAGGAAGGCCTGAAGATGGCCGACCAGCGCAAGGACGAGTTCCTTGCCATGCTGGCGCACGAGCTGCGCAATCCGCTGGCGCCGATCAGCGCGGCCGCCATGCTGCTCGACATGGGCGCGCTCAACGAAACCCGGGTGCGCCAGAGCAGCGCCATCATCGGGCGCCAGGTGCGCCACATGACACGCCTGGTCGACGACCTGCTCGACGTCTCGCGCGTCACGCGCGGCCTGATCGAACTCGATCGCACCCTGCTCGACGTGCGCGCCATCGTCGACGAAGCCGTGGAGCAGGTGCGCCCGCAGCTGGCGGCGCGGCGCCAGCGCCTGGCCCTGCATGTGCCGGCGCAGCCGCTGGTGGTCGAGGGCGACCGCGCGCGCCTGGTGCAGGTGCTGTCGAATTTGCTGGGCAATGCGGTCAAGTACACGCCCGAGGACGGCGCGATCGAGGTGGATGCCGGGGCAGACGGGGGCAAACTGGTGCTGGCCGTGCGCGACGACGGCATCGGCATGGAACGCGAGCTCACCGAACGCGCCTTCGACCTGTTTGCCCAGGCCAAGCGCAGCTCCGACCGCTCCCAGGGCGGCCTGGGGCTGGGCCTGGCGCTGGTGCGCAACCTGGTCGAGCTGCACGGCGGCAGCGTCACCTGCGCCAGTCCGGGCCTGGGGCAGGGCAGTACCTTCACCGTGACGCTGCCGCTGGCGGCGAAGGCGGCGGCCAGCCAGCCAGCGCCGGGAACGGGCGCCGCCGGCGCGACGGGACTGACCCTGCTGGTGGTGGACGACAATGTCGATGCCGCCACGACGCTGGCGATGCTGCTCGAAGCCGCCGGCCACGCGGTCTACATCGAACACGAATCGCTGCGCGCGCTGGAACTGGCACGCAGCGCCCGGCCCGACGCCTGCCTGCTCGACATCGGCCTGCCCGACATCGACGGCAACGAACTGGCGCGGCGCCTGCGGGCGCAGCCGGAGACGGCGCACAGCGTGCTGATCGCGGTGTCGGGTTATGGGCAGGAGAGCGACCGCAGGGCGGCGCTGGAGGCGGGATTCAGCCATCACATGGTGAAGCCGGTGGATCTCGACGGCCTAAGTGCCGTGCTGGCCACGGTGCGCCGGGCCACGCACCTGAAGAGCGCCTGATTTTGTAGGGTGGGCTCCGCCCACGCGGTACGGCCTATGCAAACCGCAATGGCTTCTGGAAGCGTCGTGGTATGCAAGGGTACGACCGCGTGGGCGGAGCCCACCCTACAGTTTATGGCATGCGGGTGTAGTTCACTGGGATAAAGCGGTAACCTTTACCCTCGGTGCGCAGATAGCCCACGCCCGGGAACTGCAGGTGCGCTCCCCCGATCAGCGCCCCATCCTTGGCCGCCGCATCGAACAGCTTCTTGCGCGCCGCCGCTGCCGCCTTCTGGTCGCCGTCGAAGCCGATCGTCACCGCCGGGTCCTCGAACTGCACCGCGCCCACGTGGATCAGGTCGCCGATCATGACCATCTTCCGGCCGCCGCTCGTGACGACATAGGTCGTGTGGCCCGGCGTATGGCCATGCCCGCCCTGGGCGCGGATGCCCGGCGCGAGCTCGACGTCGCCCTCGAAGGTCTTGAACTTGCCGGCCTTGACGTAGGGGTCGAGCGCGGCCATCGCATTATGGTAGGAACCCTTGTCGTCTTCCTTTGCCTTGTCCATCTTCGCCTGGCTCAGCCATTCGTCGGCTTCCGCCTTGGCTGCGCGCACGACCGCGTTCGGGAAAGCCGGCGTGCCCTTCGTGACCAGGAGGCCGCCCAGGTGGTCGCTGTGCATATGCGTCAGGTAGATTTCGTCGACCTGTTCCGGCGTGTAGCCGGCCGCCTTCAGGCTTGCCTGGAGCTTGCCGAGGGTCGGCCCGAAGAGGATGCCGGCGCCCGTGTCGACCAGGATCAGCTTGCTGCCGGTATTGATCAGGTAAGCGTTGTCCGAGGTCTCGAGCGGGGCCTTCAGGTGGGCTTTCGCCAGCGCCGCATTGGTCTTGTCGGCCTTTTGCGTCAGCAGCTTGTCGACCGGCAGGTCGACCGTGCCGTCGGACAGCGGCGTGATTTCGAAGTCGCCCAGCATCATGCGGTAATAGCCGGGCGCCTGGGTTTTCGCCATCGGCGCGGCGGCGTAGGCGGGGGTGGCGACCAAGACGGCCATGAGCAGGGACAGGGCGGTGTGTTTCATTCGTTCTCCGTAGATGAAGTGATGGTCGAAATGACAGGCTTACATATCGTACATCAAGGCAGGCGATGGCATGCAAGAGCCGGCAGCGCGCGGGCGCCGGGACGCCGCGCGCTGCGCCATTCACGCCGGGGCGATCACTTCTTCGCCGCAAACGCCTTCTTCAACGCGTCCGCCGCAAACTGCTCCGCTTCCTTCGCCTTCGGCACCACCGCCCCCATGCCGAAGAACTCGTGCGTCACGCCCGTGTATTCCTTGTAGCTCACCGCGACGCCATCCTTCTTCAGCTTGTCCGCATACGCCTTGCCTTCGGACAGCAGCGGGTCGATCTCGGCCGCGATGATGGTGGCCGGCGGCAGGCCTTTCAGCGAGTCCGCCTTCATCGGCAGCGCATACGGGCTCTTCGGGTCACCCTGGTAGTGCTTGAAGAACCAGCCCATCATCGCCTTGTTGAGCGGCTTGGCGTTCGCGTTCTTCTGGTAGGAAGGGGTGTTCATGTCGTCGTTCACGACCGGATACACCAGCAGCTGGTGCACGGGCAGGGCGACCTTCTTGTCGCGTGCCATCATCGAGACCACGGTCGCCAGGTTGCCGCCGGCGCTCTCGCCGCCGACCGCCACACGCGTCGGGTCGCCATTGAACTCCTTCGCATGTTCGAGCGTCCACTGGTAAGCCGCGAAGGCGTCGTCCGGCGCGGCCGGGAAGGGGTGTTCGGGCGCCTGGCGGTAGTCGACCGCAACCATGATTGCGTTCGCCATCTTCGCCAGGGCGCGCGGACTGGCGTCGTAGACCTTGGTGTCGGCGATCACGAAGCCGCCGCCGTGGTAGTACATCATGACCGGGAACGGGCCCTTGCCCTCCGGAGTGTAGATATGGACCGGGAAGCCGGCGGCGCCGCTGCCGACCGTCATCGTCTTGACCGTCACGCCCGGTTCCGGCGCGGTCGGTTTCTTCATGTCGGTCAGGACCTTTTTCACCGCATCGGCCGGGGTCGGCTGCTTGCGCGCTTCTTCCGGCGTGAGCGTCTCGATCGGTTTCGGGTTCAGCGCCGCGTGGGCGTCGAGCACCTTCTGCATGTGCGGTTCGGCTTTCGGCGGTTTGGCCGCGTCCTTGGCCCAGGCGCTGGTGGCGAGCAGGGCAGCGCCGGCGAGCAGCGTCAATGGCAGGGCTTTTTTCATGAAAGACTCCTTTTCGTCAATTTTTAATCATGCAGCGCGGCGCGCCGCCCGTGATTACTGACGATCAGGGTCGCAGATGAAAATATTCCCGTCCGTGCGTTGACGCGCATTGACGAAATTGACGACGCAGCAGTCCGTGCCGGGGCGCCGGAAGTACGGCCGCGCCTGCAGGGCAGGAGTCCTTGTGGTGTAATTGCAGTCTTTGCCTGTTTCAACGCGGTTTCATCTTTATGCGCGCCACCTTCACCCAATGGCTGCACGGCTTCCTGCCGCAGCCTCTCCCTGCCGGCAACACCGAGCGCGTCCGTGCCGGCATCGGCGCCTGCATCGGCCTGTTCGTGACCGCGCTGGCCTCCCACATGCTGGCCCCGGACCTTGCGGCTTACCTGATCGCCCCGATGGGCGCCTCGGCCGTGCTGCTGTTCTGCGTGCCCTCCAGTCCGCTGGCCCAGCCCTGGTCTGTGGTCGGCGGCAATACCGTGTCGGCCCTGATCGGGGTCGCCTGCGTCCATCTCGTTCCCGACTGGCTGCTGGCCGCGCCGCTGGCCGGCGCGCTGGCGATCGGCACCATGTTCGCGCTGCGCTGCCTGCATCCGCCCGGCGGTGCGGTGGCCCTGACGACGGTCCTCGGCGGGCAGGCCGTGCACGAGGCGGGCTTCCTGTTCGCCCTCAGCCCGGTGGCGCTGAATTCGATCATCATCGTCATCGCGGCGCTGCTCTACAACAACCTCACCGGACGACGCTATCCGCACGCCCAGCATGCGGCCGACCGGAATGTCCACGCCACCGGCGACCCGGCGCCGGGTGCGCGCCTCGGCATTACCGAGACCGACCTGGAAGCGGCGCTGGCGCGCTATGGCGAGGTGCTCGACGTCAGCCGCGACGACCTGCTGGCGATCGTCGACGACGCGCGCCAGCTGGCGCTGCACCGCCATTTCAACGAACGCACCTGCGCCGAACTGATGTCGACCCACATCGTCTTCGCCGCGCCGAACGACACCCTCGAGCACGCGCGCGAACTGCTGCTGCGCTACCGCCTGCAGTCGTTGCCGGTGCTCGACGAAACGCGCCACCTGCGCGGCGTCATCGCCCAGGAAGACCTGCTGCGCCACACCGGCTGGGGCGCGCGCCTGCGCCAACTGGTGCCCGGCGCCGCGCTGCGCGTGGCCGACGCCATGCGCCAGCGCGTGGTCGCGCTCGACGCCGGCGCGCCGCTGGCGCAACTGGTGCCGCTGCTGCGCGACGGCGGCTATCACCAGGTGGCCATCATCGATCGGGACGGGGCGATGGTGGGGCTCGTCAGCCAGTCCGACCTGCTGGCCGCGCTGTGCGAGGAGCGGCTGGAAGCGGCTGCCTAGACCGGCCCTGTTCAGGAACCTCAGCCGCTCATCAGCGCGGCCGGTGCTGCGCGACCCGGGTCAGCAGGGCGTTCAGGGCGCCGAGGTCGACCGGCTTGGCGAACAGGTCGTCGAAGCCGGCGCCGCGCGCCTCCTGGCGGTCCTTTTCCTGGGCATAGCCGGTGATCGCGACCAGCACCGCGCTACGCAGGGACGGCTGTGAGCGCAGGGCGCGCGCCAGCTCGAAGCCGCTCATCTCCGGCAGGCCGATGTCGAGCAGGCAGACATCGGGCGCAAAGGCGGGCAGCAGCTCCAGGGCGTGTTCTGCGCAGTGCGCGATCGAGACCTCGTGGCCGTAGGCTTGCAGGAACATCGACAGCGTCGCCGCCGCATCCTCGTTGTCGTCGACGATGCCGATGCGCAGCAGCCCCGGCGCCGCGCCGGCCGGCAGTGCCGGCGTCCCCGCAGCCGCTTCCGCACTGCGCGCCACGGCGGGCAGGCGCACCACGAAACTGCTGCCGCGGTCCGGTCCTTCGCTATGCACGCTCACCGTGCCGCCGTGCAGTTGCAGCAGGCTTTTGACAAGTGCCAGTCCGATCCCGAGGCCGCCCTGGCTGCGGTCCAGCCCGCGTTTCCCCTGCGAGAAGAGTTCAAACGCGTCGGCGATCAGTTCCGGCGTCATGCCGATGCCGTTGTCGCGCACCGTGACCGCGAGTTCGCCGTATCCCGACTCCAGCAGCACATCGATCGCTCCGCCATGCGGCGTGTATTTCGCGGCATTGCTGAGGAGATTCGTCATCACCTGCACCAGGCGCTTGCGGTCGCCCAGCACGATGGCAGGGGCGGGCGCCAGCTGCACCAGCAGCCGGTGCTGGTGCTTCTCGACGAGCGGACGCACCTGCTCGATGGCGTCGGCGATGATGTCCTTGATGTCCAGTTCCGCGGTCGTCAGGTCGACCCGGCCGCGCGTCACCCGCGACACGTCGAGCAGGTCGTCGATCAGGCCGGTCATGTGCTTCGCCTGGCGCGCGATGATGGCGCTGGTACGGCGCACCGTCGCCACATCGACCGCGTGGTTCGAGAGGATCGCCGCGGCCGAGGTGATCGGCGCCAGCGGGTTGCGCAGCTCGTGCGCCAGCATGGCCAGGAATTCGTCCTTCTTCTGGTCGGCCTGGCGCAGCGCTTCCTCGGCCTTCACGCGTTCGGTGACGTCCATCTGCGCCACCACCGCGCCGACGATCTCGCCGGTCTCGTTACGGATCGGCGCGCCGGAATTGAGCATGATGCGGCGCACGCCGGGCCTGTCGAAGGACTCGATCTCGATCACGTGGCGCGGCGCGTCCTCGCCGGCCAGCGCACGGCTCATTGCCCATTCGTCCTCGCGCAGGCGCTGTCCGTGCCGCGCCGAGCCGTCGGCCCACCAGCCTTTCCATTCGGCGTAGGCGGCGATGTCGCGCGACATCGGATGCGCACCCCAGATGCGGCGGTTTTCCGCATTCACGTGCACCACGGCGCCGCCCGCTTCGGCGACGATGATGCCGACCGGCGCCGCCTGCAGCAGGGCGTCCAGGCGCCGGCGTTCGCGCTCGGCCTGGCCGGCCACCGCCAGCGCCTGCGCCTGGCTGTCGCGCAATGCTTCGCGCTCGCGCTGCAGTTCTTCCTGAATCGCCTGCTGCTGCTCCAGCAGCCGTTGCTGGTCGCTCAAGGCCTTGTGCAGTTCGATCAGGCGCATCACCTGGTGCGCCATCGTTTCCAGCACGGCTTCCTGCTGCGCCGTCAAGCCCTGAGGGCGCGGTTCCAGGTCGAGTACGCACAGGGTGCCGAGCGCCACGCCCTCGGGAGTGGTGAGCAATTCGCCGGCATAGAAACGCAGTCCCGGCGCGCCCGTCACCAGCGGGTTGCAATTGAAGCGGGCATCGAGGCGGGTATCGGGCACCACCATCCGGCCCTGCTGGAGCAGCGCGAACTTGCAGATCGAGTCGTCCAGCGGCATCTCGCGCGTGCCGAGCCCGATCTCCGACTTGAACCACTGGCGGCCCTCGGCTAGCAGGTTGACGGCGACGATCGGCGCCTCGAGCAGCTGGCCCACGAGGCGGACGATGTCGTCGAACGCGCGTTCCGGGGGCGTATCGAGGATGCCGTAGGCGTTCAGCACCGCAAGGCGATCAAGGTCGGTACGGGCAGGCAAGGGCGCGTTCATCGGATGGGAGTCTGGTCGAAAAAGAAAGAAACGATCATACGCGCCCGGCGGCCGCGCACGCGATGTTGCGGCGCAAAACGGGCGTGCCTGCGTGTAAACCCGGACGATTCGCGAAAAAAAACCGGGTTGCCCCGGTTTATGTCGTCACGTCGTCTCCGCGCCGCAGCACTTCTTGAACTTCTTGCCGCTGCCGCAAGGGCAGTCGTCATTGCGGCCGACCTTCGGTGTCTCGTGGCGCACCGTTTCCACCGCAGCCTTGCGCAGCGGCAACCAATATTTGTAGATCGCCGGCAGGTTCGCCTCGATCTCGAGCGCGAGATGATGTGCCTTGACCGGGTCTTCGACCAGCGGCAGTTCGGCTTCCTCGATCTCGTCGGCGCCGAGCAGATAGAGCGGGCGCATCAGTTCGGCGACTTCGGATTTCCAGATCGGCTCCCAGGAGCCCGGACGCAATTCCATGCCTTCCCAGAAGCCCCAGCACCAGGCTTCGGCATCGATCAAGGTCTGGCCCTTGTGCTCGTGCTCGCAGTAGAGCGGCTCGAATTCCTTGGGTGCGACTTCGAAGGTGATCAGGACTTCGT
Source organism: Massilia litorea (assembly GCF_015101885.1). Classification (NCBI taxonomy): domain Bacteria; kingdom Pseudomonadati; phylum Pseudomonadota; class Betaproteobacteria; order Burkholderiales; family Oxalobacteraceae; genus Massilia; species Massilia litorea. The sequence goes on along the minus strand of NZ_CP062941.1, from coordinate 4,853,357 downwards.
TCATGAAGCGCATGATCAGGTTGATGATGCGTTCTTCTTCCTTCGCGTTCTTCCACTTCGGCGCGGCGCCTTCTTCCTGGCCCCAGACGCGCGGCAGCCATTCGGCCGGCATGATGGTTTCCGGGCCGATCGCGATCGCGGTCAGGTAGCCGTGCAGGGTGTCCATCGTCATCGCGTCTTCCGGGCTGCGCTCGGAGAGGAGGAACTGGTCGAGTTCGTCGAATTCTTTTTCGGTGAGGGGCTGTTCGAGTTGCATGGGGTGCTCTTTTCTGTGAAGTCCGGCAGTTTAACGCCTCTCGGGCGCCAGGCATACGAAATAACGCGCCGCGCCGTACAATGACGATATGCACAACGAGTCTATTTCTTCCGACACAAATGCGGCGCACCCGTTCTCCCGCCTCGATCCGGCACGCGTGCTCGACGCCGTCGACAGCGTCGGCCTGCACGGCGACGGCCGCCTGCTGGCCCTGAACAGCTATGAAAACCGCGTCTACCAGGTAGGGCGCGACGAGGGCGAGCCGGTGGTGGTCAAATTTTATCGCCCCGGGCGCTGGAGCGATGCGGCCATCCTGGAAGAGCACGCGTTCGTGGCCGAACTCGTCGAGCACGAAATCCCGGTGGTGCCGGCCATGACCATCGATGGGCGCACCCTGCATGAGTTCGACGGCTTCCGCTTCGCCGTCTTCCCGCGCCGCGGCGGACGGGCGCCGGAGCTGGGCGATCCGGACACCCTGGAATGGATGGGGCGCTTCATCGGCCGCATCCACGCCGTGGGCGCAGTGAAACCGTATGCGCTGCGGCCCGAGCTCAATCCACGCACCTTCGGGCGCGAGCCCTTCGAGTATCTCGTCAGGCACGACTTCATTCCGCCCGAGCTGCGCGCCACTTATGCCAGCGTGGTCGAACAGGCGCTGGCCGGCGTGGCGCGCTGCTACGAGCGGGCCGGCAGCCTGCCCCTGCTGCGCCTGCACGGCGACTGCCATGGCGGCAACGTGCTCTGGACCGGCGACGGCCCCCATTTCGTCGACTTCGACGACAGCCGCATGGGGCCGGCGATCCAGGATTTGTGGATGCTGCTCTCGGGCGAGCGCATCGACATGGTGCGCCAGATGAGCGACGTGTTGGCCGGCTACGAGGACTTCTGCGATTTCGACCCGCGCCAGTTGTACCTGGTCGAAGCCCTGCGCACCCTGCGCCTGATCCATTACGCCGGCTGGCTGGCGATGCGCTGGGACGACCCCGCTTTCCCGGCGGCTTTCCCCTGGTTTAACACGCAACGCTACTGGCAGGACCGGATCCTCGAGCTGCGCGAGCAGGTCGCGTTAATGGATGAGCCGCCGCTCTGGCCGGTCTAAGCGGGGAATTGCGCCCATTTGATCGCGCAGTTCGGCGTGCCGTGATTGTCGGGTTTGCCTGATAATGCAGATGCGCGCTTCGCAATGCCTGTAGATCAGAGAACCACCATGGAACCAGTACCACACGACGATACCGACTTCACGATCGACCTGCCTGCAGGGAAGGCCACCCCGGTCATCCCGGCGCTACCGGCGGCCGACCGCGGCGCCGTCGAGAAGATGGCGATCAAGGAAGGCATCGCCCGTGTGGAAGCCGAGGCAAAAGCGAATGTGGCCGCCGAGACGCGCGCCCATGCCGAAGCGCGCGCCCGCTCGCTGGCCGAGGAGCGCGCCGCGCTCGACGCCGCCGCCGCGGCCGCTGCGCTGGCCAATGCCGAGGCGTCGGAAGAAGTCATCGAACTCAACCGCGACCGCCTGGAAACCCTGAAGGCCGCCGCCCAGGCCTCGAACGAACGGCTGGAGGCGATGCGCCTCGAGACGGCCGAGCTGCGCGCGCGGGTGCAGGCCGACACCGAAGGGCGCCTCGCGGTCGAAGCGCGCTCGCGCGCGGCCGAGGAAGCGCGGCGCCGCGCCGCCGAACAGATCGAAGCCGAGGCCGCGATGGCGCAGGAAGCCGCGCAGGCGGCCGAAGCGCTGCTGGTGCAGACCGAGGAAGCCCGGCGCCAGGCGGCCGAGCGCGTCGCCGCCGTCCAGGCCGCGCGCGAAGAAGTGCTGCACAGCGCCAGCGCCGACGCCCGGGTCGCCGTGCTGGCGCGCGAGCGCGAGCGCGCCGAAAAGGCCGCGCGCCAGACCGCCGAAAAACTGGCCCAGGTCGAAGCCGAAGCGCTGGAACTGGCCCTGCAGCGCGAGCGCGCCGACCAGGTCGCCCTCAGCTCGGCCTTTGCCCGCGCCACCGCCGAGGCACGCGCGCTGGAAGAAGCGCGCGCCCTGGCCCACGTCGAACACGAACGCGCATCGATCGCCCAGTCCCAGGCCGACTCGGCCCGGATCGCCGCCGACACCCTGCGCGCCAGGTTGCAGCTGGAGAAGGAACTGCGCGACGCCGCGATCCACCGCGAACGCCTGGAGCAAAGCGCCGCCGCCACCGCCGAAGCGCGGCGCGAGGCCGAGGCCCGCATCGCCGCCGCGACCGAAGCGCGGATCGAGGCCGACCGCAAGCTGCGCGAAGTCGCGCTGGCCCGCGCCGAAGCCGAACACGAAGCGGGCATGCAGGTCGAAGCCCGCCTGCAGGCCGAATCGGAGGCCGCCGAACACGCCCGCGCGCGCGCCGAGGCCGACCGCCTGGAGGCAGCGGCGGCCGAGCAGGATGCGCGCGAGCAGGAGCGCGAACGTGCGCTGGCCGCCGAACGCGCAATGCTGGCGCAAGCCGCGGCCGATGCCCGGGCCAGGACCAATGCGGCGCAGGAAGCCGAAGTAGCGCAGGCGAGCGCCGCCCTCGAACACGAACAGGCCGCAGCCGAGCTGGCCGAACGCCGCGCCGCGGAAGCCCTCGAACTGGCTGCCGCCGAGCGTGCCCGCCTCGACGCCGAAAGCGCAGCGCTGGCGCAGGCGCAGGAAACCTTGCAGGCCGAACGTGCCCTGAGCGAGGCCGCCAACGCCCGCGCCGAGGCCGAAGCAGGGCAGATGGCGTCCTTGCACGAGGGTCTGGAGGCCGAGCGGCGCGCTGCCGGGGCCGCGCAGGCGGCGCTGGAAGCGCAACGGGCCGAGAGCGCGCGCCTGCTTGAAGCGGCAGCGAGCGAAGAAGCCGCCGCTGCCGCCGCCCAGGCCCAGGCGCTTGCAGCAAGCGAACTGGCGCGCATGCAGGCCGAGCGGGCCGCCACCGAACAGGCGCGCCTGGCGGCAACCGAAGCGGCGCTCGAGGCCGAACGCGAGGCGGCCGCGGCCGCGGCCGAAGCGCTGGCGCTGGCCGAACAGAAACTGGCGGCGCAGCGCCAGCAGCTTGATTTCGACACGCGCGCCAACGCCGCGGCGGCGGCGCGCCTCGCATCCGAAGAAGAAACCGCGCTGGCCGCACGCGTGCGCTGCGAGGCCGAGGAAGAAGCGGCGCGCCTGGCGCGCGAGCAGGAGCAGGCCGAGTCCGCAGCGGCGCAGGCCGCGCTGGAAAAGCGCGACGCCCAGCGCGCCCTGCTGGAACACGCCCAGGCCCACGCCGAGATGCAGCGCCGCACGGCCGCCACTACCCAGCAGATGGCCGACGCCCGGCGCGAGCTCCTGGCCCTGGAAACGAAACGGCTGGAAGAACAGGCGGCCGAGCTGTCGGCCACCGAGGACGCCGTCAACGAGCGCAAGGCCGAAGCGCGTCAGCGTACCGCTTCGGAAAACATTACGCGCGAAGTGCTGGGGCGGCTCAAGAACATGCCATCGGCACAGCAGGCCGCTGCACGGCTGGCCGAGGTGATCATGAACCAGAGGAAGTCGAGCGAGTAGGGGGGGAGCGAGGCCAATGGCCTCGCTTACGGTTTCATCGGGCGGGAAGACCCGCCCACCCTACGATTGACGCATCAGCGCGCCACGTTCGGCGCGTCGCTCGGCGCTACCGGCGACGCCGGCCCGGTGTTGACCTCATTCACGAAATACTCGGTCTCACCGAAGCAGCTGGTCGGCACGCCCTTGTGCTGCTTGTAGCCGATCTCGACGCGCTGGCCCATGGTCGATTGCAGTTTCCGCACCAGCGCATCGTCGCGCACGGTGAAGGCGAAACGCTCGGGAATCGCACCTGGCATGCTCGAAAGCAGGATTTCGCCTTCCCAGGTCTTGCACAGCCAGCCCTTTTTCGAGAATTTCTGCAGGTAGCCGGCGCGCGTGCCCTCGGAGTACGACCAGGTCAGCGTGAACCAGGTGTACAGCCCGCCGATCACGACCAGGGCGGCGACGAGGGACAGCAGGATGGCGATGGCGCGTTGCGGCAGGGCTTTCGGCATGATTTCCGGTTCGGTCAGGTAAAAGGGGCGCTCAGCGGCGCGGTCGGCCCCATTCTGCCACGCACGCCTCGATTGTCAAAATGGCAGGGCACACCGGCCCCGCCTTTTAAGTACCGCTTAAGGGGGAGGGGCACCGATCAGGCGATCTCGGCCCTGTCGTGCGCCTCTTCCAGCGCGACGCGCCTGCGGTGCCGGATCGAGGACCACAGCGAGACCAGGATGAAGGCCACCCCGGACAGTCCCGTGAACCATTCCGGAATCTCGTAATGCACGCTGGCGAACATGATCAGCGCCAGGATGCCGATCGCGTAGTGGGCGCCGTGCTCGAGGTAGACGAATTCCTGCAGCGTGCCCTTGTAGACCAGGAACACGGTCAGCGAGCGCACGAACATCGCGCCGATCGCCAGGCCCAGCATGATGATGACGACGTCATTGGTGATCGCGAAGGCGCCGATCACGCCATCGAAGGAGAACGAGGCGTCCAGTACTTCGAGGTACAGGAAACCGCCGATGCTGCCCTGGGAAATCATCTTGCCGATGGTCGGATCTTCTTCCTCTTCCTCGAGCAGGCCGCTGATCCAGTCGACGCCGACATACACCAGTACCCCGACCACGCCGGAAACGAGCACCGCCAGCTTGCGCTGTTCGGGCATCAGGCTCATGGCGCCGAACACGGCGAGCAGGGTCAGCAGGATGGCCAGGCCTTCGGAACCGTACTGTCCCACCTTTTGCTCGATCCAGCCGAGCCAGTGCAGCTCCTTTTCTTCGTCGAACAGGAAGTTCAGGAAGACCAGCAGCAGGAAGGCGCCGCCGAAGGCCGACACTTCCGCATGGTGCTCGGTCAGGTGGCGCGAATACTCCTGCGGGGTCTGGATCGCCATGTCCCAGACGTCGAGCAGGCCAAGGCCGGTCGCCACCGAGACGATCACGAGCGGGAACAGCAGGCGCATGCCGAACACGGCGACGACGATACCGACGGTGAGGAAGAGCTTGCGCCAGAATTCGTTCCAGTGGCGCAGTACCGACGCGTTGACGACTGCGTTGTCGAAGGACAGGGAGACCTCGAGCACCCCGAGTACCGCCGTGATCCACAAGGCGTTGACCAGCCCGGCCGTGCCGCCGTGCTGGTAACCCCACCAGCCCGACAGGCACATCAGCACCACGGTAACGGCAAACGACAGCCTGAAATGACGCATATTGGTTTCCCCGAAATTCTAATATTGGTTGAAATGCCACAGTTTTCAGTATCTTAACCGCAGCCGGGGTGCTGTGGCGCAGCGCAGTTCGCCGTAGAGCATTGCTTCTGCGATAATTCCGGCCGGCATATGCACTTATCTAGCGACAAGGATTCCATGGACTACGCTTACCTCATCACCCCCTTCCTGACCTGGCTGATCGTCGGCCCCATCAAATTCCTGATCAACAGCGCGCGCCAGCGGCGCTGGGCCTTCAACCTCGTCGGGAATGGCGGTTTTCCGAGCAACCATAGCTCGGTCGTCACCAGCATGGCGACCCTGATCGCACTGCGCGAGGGGATCGGCCACCCGGCCTTCGGCGTTGCCGTGACGCTCTGCTTCATCGTGATGATCGACGCCAACAGCCTGCGCCAGCACGTGGGCCGCCAGGCTGCCGCCATCAACCGCCTCGCCGCCGGTGCCGCGGATCACACCACCCTGCGCGAACGCATGGGACATACCCTGGTCGAGATCTGCGGCGGCATCGCCACCGGCATCGGCATGGGTTTCCTCGTGTTCAATTTGTTCGGCGGGTAATCAGCGTTCCAGTCCGGGGCGGTGCCCTGGGTCGTCCCCACGGGGACGACGGATGTTAACCAGGGCGCCATATCGCTGCCGGTCGGGCGTTTAATCGTGAGCGTCTGCAGTTCGTCGCAGCATTTCGCAGTTCATCCATCCAAAATAGCAACGGACGGGATCCTCAATTGACGGGTGGGGCCGCCTCCGGGATACTGCGCGCTGACAGGTTTCATCTAAATTTTATAAATACGTCGTCGGTCCAATTCGGGAGATTCCTCAATGCTGCGTAACACTCTACTTGTCCTTGCCATCGCGTCCGCCCTGGCCGCTTGCAGCAAGGAGGCCAAGGATCCGGCCAAGCCCGACGACAAGGCGGTCGCCGGCGCCAACCAGAAGGACACCCGGCCGAGCCAGCTGCTGGTCGCTCCGCAGGACCTGCTGACGGTCTCGAGCGATGCGCTGGCCTCCGGTCCTGTGATCACGGGCTCGATCCAGCCGGAACGGCGCGCCGACCTGCGCGCCGAGGTGTCGGCCGTGGTATTGCAGGTACTCAAGGAAAATGGCGAGCCGGTCAAGCGCGGCGACCTGCTGGTGAAACTCGACGAGACGGCGATCCGCGACACCCTGGTCTCCGCCGACGCCGCCGTGCGCGCGGCCGGCCAGGCCCTTGACCAGGCCAATCGCCAGCTCGAGCGCCTGAAAACCCTGCGTGCCTCGGGCATGACCTCGGCCGCGGCCCAGGACGAAGCCGAAGTGCGCCGCAATACCGCGCTGAGCGAAGTGTCGGCCGCGAAGAGCCGTGCGGCGCTGGCGCGCCAGCAGATCGCGCGCACGATGGTGCGCGCGCCGTTCGACGGCATCGTCAGCGACCGCAAGGTCTCGAGCGGCGACACCGCCACGGTCGGCAAGGAACTGGTGAAAGTCATCGATCCGACCAGCATGCGCTTCGAAGGGCGCGTCTCGACCGACAAGATCAGCACGATCAAGGTCGGCCAGAAGGTCTCGTACCACATCAACGGCTACGGCACCCAGCAGTTCACCGGCGTGGTGCGCCGCATCGATGCCTCGGCCAACGACATCACGCGCCAGGTCGAAGTGCTGGTCGGCCTGACCGGCGAACAGCCGCGCGTGGCCGGCCTGTATGCGGAAGGCCGCATCGACGCCGAGAGCTCGAACGTGCTGATGCTGCCCGAGAGTGCGCTGGTGAAGGCCGGCGACAAGACCTACACCTGGCGCGTCAAGGCCAACCAGCTGTCGAAAGTCGACCTGCAGACCGGCGTGCGCGACCAGCGTACCGGTAACATCGAGATCAAGGCGGGCCTGGCCGCCGGCGACACCGTGCTGCGCAACCCGAGCTCGAACCTGAAGGACGGCCAGAAGGTCGTCTTCGCGGCCAGCGCCCCTGTTGCCGGCAAGACCGTCGCCAGCGCCACCAATGCGCCGGCTAAAAGTAACTGAGGGAAACTAAGCCATGTTCCTCTCCAATTTCTCCGTCAAAAAGCCGATCGCGACGGTCGTGCTGATCCTGGGCATGATGGCCATGGGCCTGCTGGCCCTGTCGAAACTGCGCGTCAACCAGAACCCGGACGTCGAGATCCCGGTCATCGTCGTCAACATCCCGTATCCGGGCGCCTCGCCCGAGACGAGCGAGCGCGAGATCATCAACCGCCTGGAAAAGCAGATGCTCAGCGTACCGGGCGTCACCGAAGTCGAGTCGTATGCGAACGAGGGCAGCGCCACGCTGGTGCTGCAGTTCGACTTCAAGCGCAACCTGATCGAAGCCTCGGACGACGTGCGCAACGCCATCTCGGCGGTGCGCTACAAGCTGCCGACGGAAATGCGCGAGCCGATCCTGCGCCGCGTCGATCCGGCCTCGCAGCCGATCATGCAGCTGGCGCTGTCCTCGACCGGCCAGTCGCACGCCGAGCTGTCGCGCCTGGCCGAGGACGTGCTGGCCGACCGCTTCCGTGCGATCAACGGCGTCTCGACCGTCAACGTCAACGGTTCGCTGCGGCGCGAGCTGTCGGTCCTGCTGCGCGCGGATAAACTGCGCGAATACAACGTCTCGGTGGGCGAAGTGGCCAATGCCCTGCGCAACCAGAACACGAATGCGCCGGTGGGCAAGGTGCGCGGCACCCTCGACGAGAAGGGCATCCGCCTGATCGGCCGCATCGAGCGTCCGGAAGACTTCTCGCAGGTCGTCGTCAAGCGCAGCGGCGAGACCATCGTGCGCCTGAACCAGGTGGCCGAGATCCGCGACGGCTTCGCCGACATCGACAGCGCCTCGATCCACAGCGGCGCGCCGAACGTCGGTATTTCGATCGTCCGTACCCGCGACGCCTCGACCGTGTCGATCGCCAAGGACGTGCGCAAGCTGGTCGAGGAGATCAACAAGGAACTGCCGAAGGGCAGCACCCTGAGCATCACCCGCGACGGCGGCAACGAAGCGCAGAGCAGCCTGAACAACGTGATCGAGTCGCTGGTGTTCGGCGCCGTGCTGACCGTGTTCGTGGTGTACGCCTTCCTGAACTCGTGGCGCTCGACCCTGATCACGGCGCTCTCGCTGCCGACCTCGGTGCTGGCGGCCTTCATCGCGGTCTGGCTGTGCGGCTTCACGCTGAACTTCATGACCCTGCTCGGGCTGTCGCTGGCGATCGGCGTGCTGATCGACGACGCCATCGTGGTGCGGGAAAACATCGTGCGCCACATGGAAAACGGCGCCGACCGCCGCACGGCGGCACTGGTCGGTACCTCCGAGATCGGCATGGCGGTCGCCTCGACCACCTTCTCGATCATGGCCGTGTTCATCCCGGTGGCCTTCATGCCGGGCATCGCCGGCGAATGGTTCCGTCCGTTCGCGCTCACGGTCACCTGCTCGGTGCTGGTCTCGCTCGGCATTTCGTTCACGCTCGATCCGATGCTGTCGGCCTACTGGGGCGACCCTCCGGGCCACCACCATGCGCCGAAGAAGGGCATCTCGAAGGTGCTGGGACGCTTCAACGACTGGTTCGACCGCCAGGCCGCACGCTACGGCAACGTGATCGCCTGGGCGCTGCACCACCGCCGCTGGATGGGCGCGATTGCCGTGCTCAGCTTCGCTGCCGCGATCGGGCTGCAGGTCAAGGCCGGCGGCACCAGCTTCCTGCCCAAGGGCGACGGCAACAAGATCATGATCGACGTGCGCACCCCGGCCTCGTCGAGCCTGCAGTACGCCAGGCTCAAGATGGAACAGGCCGCGGCACTGGCGCGTACCATCCCGGAAACCCGCGCCACCGACAGCGTCATCCGTCCGAACGGCGGTTCGATCTATATCGAGATCGGCAAGCGCAACACCCGCCAGCGTACGGCGGCCGCGATCGGCGCCGAACTGCGCACCAAGGTGGCCCAGCTGGTGGGCGCCGAGTACACCGTGCTCGACGACCTGAACGGCGGCGGCAAGCCGGTGCAGATCGAGTTCACGGGTTCCGACTCGCGCAAGCTCATGGAGCTGACCACGGCCTATATGGACAAGCTGCGCCAGGTGCCCGGTGCGGTCGACGTCACGCTGTCGCAGCAGGATCCGAAGAACGAGCTGCAGATCGAACTCGACCGCGGCCTGGCCAATTCGATGGGCGTGTCGGTCGGCGACGCCGCCACCGCGCTGCGCGTGGCCTTCGCCGGCATCGAAGTGGGCGACTGGGTCGACCCGACCGGCGAGACGCGCGACGTCGCGGTGCGCCTGCATCCGGAAGACCGCGTCAACATCGAGAACATCGAGCGCCTGCCGATCGCGATTGCCGGCACCAACATGATGGTGCCGCTGGAGCAGATCGCCCGCATCAACATGGGTAAAGGTCCGTCGGAAATCGTGCACAAGGACGGCAAGCGCGTGATCACGGTCTCGGCCAACGCGCAGGGACGCTCCTCCGGCGAAGTCACGGCCGACGCCATGAAACTGGCCAAGACCTTCGACTTCCCGCCGGGCTATGGCCTGGCGCTGGGCGGCGCGGGCAAGGACCAGCAGGAACTGTTCGGCGCGATGTTCACCGCGCTGCTCGGCGGCATCGGCCTGATGTACCTGATCCTGGTGATGCAGTTCGGCTCCTTCACGGCCCCGCTGGGCGTGATGCTGTCGCTGCCGCTGTCCCTGATCGGCGTCGTGCTGGCCCTCCTGATCACCGGCGGCACGCTGAACCTGATGAGCTTTATCGGCATCATCATGCTGATGGGCCTGGTGGCGAAGAACGCGATCCTGCTGCTCGATGCGGCGCGCGGCCTGGAAGCGGAAGGCTACGACCGCGAGGACGCGCTGATGAAGGCCGGCCGCATGCGCCTGCGTCCGATCCTGATGACGACCTTTGCGCTGATCGCCGGCATGCTGCCGGTCGCGCTGGCCCTCGGCCCGGACGGCAAGTTCTACCAGCCGCTGGCCGTCGCCATCATCGGCGGCACGATCACCTCGACCTTCCTGACGCTGCTGGTCGTGCCGACCTTCTACGACAGCATCGAGATCGCGCGCGACCGAATGGTGGCCAAGTTCCATCGCCGGGCCGAGCGCTGGCACGCGCTGCCGGCCTTCCTGGCGACCCTGGTGGAAGCGGTGCTGACCCTGGTATTCGTGCGCCTGATCTTCCGCGTCATCATGCGCGGCGTGCACAAGGCCACCGGCCGCGGCCACCCGGCCACGGTGCCGCTGGCGAAGGCGCCGGTTGCCAAGGTGACCGAAGGGGTCTGAAGGCCGATCCGGTTCCCGCTCCGGGACTCGGCCTGACGGAAAAAGAAAAGCCTGCGCAAGCAGGCTTTTCTTTTAATGGCATCGTGTGCTTGCCGGTCACTGGCCCGCGCCCGGCTTGGTGGACGCCGGCCCGGTGCCGGTGGTATTGCCGGTGTGGCCGGCCGTATGCGTTCCCGCGGCCGGTGCCGCCTGCATCGGCGAGCCGCCCGGATTGGCGCCGCCGGTCGTGTTGCCGCTGCCGTCGATCGGCTTGACGCCGTCGACCCCGCTGGCGCCGCCGCTGGCGCCGAGGCTGGTTTCCTTCGTACTCTCGCCGTTGCCGACGGTGCGCGGCGTGTTGTTCGTGTTGTACTCGGTGGACGACAGGCCGGCGTTGCCGGAATTGCCGGTGGCGCCGCTGACGCCGGCGGCCGCGCCGGTGCCCGAGCCTTCGGTCCGGCTCGTCACGTGGGCGGCGTCGCCGTTGCCGCCGAGGCCGGAGTCCTTCTTGGTGCAGGCGCCGAGCGTGGCGGCGAGGAAGGCAGCGGTCAGTACGATCTTCGGCAGGGTATTCATGGTGCGCATGGTGGGACTCCTTGTTCGATGGCTTGCCGCTGCCGCATGCGTCAAGGCAGGCGGCGCGGGGGACTGGGTTTGATTGTGTCATGGGCCGTGTGCGATTCACTGTGCGCTGTTTGACAGAGCGACACAGCAAAGGCGGCGCAGGCGGCAGGAAGGGAAGGAAAGGGTGGCGGCGCAACGACAGGGTGCGCGGCCGTGGCGCGAACGGCCACCACAAGAGCGAAGGCGCAACGTGGGGAAATCGAAAGGCGAAACGGAAGGGCGAAGCAGGACCGGCCCGAAAGCTGGCGTTGTTGCGGAACGCCGGCAGAAAAACGCCGGCAGAAAGCCGCCGGCCAGGCGCAAACGCGGAGCCCGCGTTGTGGGGCTCCGGTTTGTGGGCGGAGAAGCCGATTAGCGGCCGGTACCCGTGGTGCCGGTGCCGGTGGTGCCGGTGCCCGACGAGTCGGTGTTGCCGGTGGTGCCGCCCGAGGTGGTGGTGCCCGTGGTGCCCGACGTGCCGCTGGTGCCCGAGGTGCCGGTCGTGCCGGTTGCGCCCGTGCCCGTGGTGCCGGTTGCGCCGGCGCCAGACTGGTCGGTCATGGTGCCGGTGGTGCCGGTACCCGTGGTCGTCGTCGTCGTGGTGGTGCCTGCTGCGCCGGTGCCGGTAGCGCCAGTGCCGGTTGCGCCGGTACCGGTATCACCCGTGGTGCCGGTGCTGCCGGTGGTGCCGGTGGTGCCGCTCGTGCCCGACGTCGAGCTCGGCGAGGTTGCCGAGGTGTCGCCACTGCCGGCGGTGCCAGCGGTGTCGTGCTTCTTGCAGGCACCGAGCATCGATGCCAGCAGGGCTGCGGTCAACAGGATTTTTGGTGCTTTGGTCATTGCGTTCATTGTGTACACTCCTCGTTCACGTCTATCTTGTGCCGAAGTCTCCAGGTGAGGCGGTGGAGATCAACGACGCTAGTTCGGCTCGACCATGAACCTCTGTCGGAAACATCGCCATCGATGCACCCTTGTGTTCATTGGCCGAGCCACCAGGGAACCGACGCAACACGCGGCCCCAATTCAGTGCACGAATTCGACTGAAAAATTTAGACTGTCGTGACTACCGACAGTTCGTCGAAACGTGACCTTCTTGCTTTGTTCCGCGATACTGCTTGCGGAGTTTGATACCGGTCAAACGGTTTCCCGTCCATCCGGTCCCCCGGCGTTCAGCCGGATGGCCTTTGCAGAAGCCCTCTTTGTTCAGGGCTCCTTTGACTTGCCCGCCTCGCGGCCGGCAACAGATTCGAGTAGCGCCGGGATCTCGTTCGGGATCTCCCGCGCCAGGTAGCCGAGCACGCCCATGCGCTCGGCCAGGCGTTCGCCGGCGCGCGCATGCAGGGCCACGCCCCAGCAGGCGGCCTGTTCCAGCGTTGCGCCGCGCGCGGCCAGGCCGGCGATGATGCCGGCCAGCGTGTCGCCCGAGCCGGAAATGGCCAGGCCCACATTGCCGCCTTCGTGTTCCCACATTTCTCCCTGCGGCGAGGCGATCACGGTGCGCGCTCCCTTGAGTGCCACGACCGCGTTCCAGGCCGCGCTTGATGCCAGCGCCCGCGCATCGGGGCCGGAGACGATGTCGTCCTTTTCGATGCCGGTCAGGTGGGCCATCTCGCCGCAGTGCGGCGTGACGATCACCGGCTGCCGGAAGCGGAAGGCTTCGCCCGGCGCCCAGCCGGCCGGCGCATGCAGCAGCGTGCCCATGGCGCAGGCGTCGAGCACCACGGCCGTATCACTCCCTTGCATCCGTTCCAGCAGGCCGTGCACCAGTTCGGCGGCGGCTGCTTCGTCCTGCATGCCCGGTCCGATCAGGATGGCGTTGACGCGGTCGGCCAGCGGGTCGAGTCTGGCGATTGCCTCCGGCAGGAAGCCGCCGGCCTCGGTTTCGGCCAGGCCGATCACGCGCGCTTCCGGCATGGCCAGCGCGACCAGCTGGGCGACGCTGGCACCGGTGGCCACCGTCAGCTTGCCGGCCCCGGCGCGCAGCGCGGCGGTGGCGGCCAGGATCACGGCGCCCGGCATTTCGCGCGAGCCGCCAAGCACCAGCACATGGCCGCGCTCTTCCTTGTCCCCCTCGGCACCGGGCATCGGCAGCGGCCAGTCGCGCAGCAGCTGCGTGGTGACCTCGTGCACGGCGGGAGCGTCGTGAATGGCATTCATGGTGGGAGCCTCAGGCCTTCGGTGCGGTCGGCACGTCTTTGCCGACCGTGACCGGGGTGCCGGTGTTTTCGAGCGGGGCCACGAAATTCACGAGCCGCACGACCAGCCGGCCGTGCTTGCCCTGGATCGGATCGAAGGAATACGAGGTGACCGAGCAGTTCGGGACGTCGCCGGCCCGGTCGAAAGCGAGGATGCTCGCTTCGTCGAGGCGCTCGATCAGGTAGCGGAAGCAGTTGACGATCACCTGGTGGGCAACGATCACGACGCGCTCGTGGCACCAGTCGCGGCTGAGCGTGTCGAGCACGCTGCGCAGGCGCAGGATGACGTCGCACCAGCTTTCGCCGCCGGGCGGCCGGAAATAGAACTTGCCGACGTGCTGGCGCTGGGCGTATAGGTCGGGATATTTGTGGGCGATGCCGTGTGTGGTGAGGCGGTCGAGGATGCCGAATTCCTTTTCGCGCAGGCGCTCGTCGGCGTTAATCGCCAGCAGCGACTCGCGCTCGAGGCGGCGGATCAGGATCTTGGCGGTCTCGGCCGCACGCACATAGGGCGAATGCAGGACGACGTTCGGGCGTTCGTGCTGCGGCAGGCTTGCGAACCAGGAGGCGAGGGCCTCGGACTGGCGGATGCCCAGTTCGGACAGGGGGACGTCTACGTCGCGTTCGGCGATGTCGATTTCGTGCCCGGCAGCGGCTTCGGCGACGTCACGTGCAACGTTGCCCGCGCTTTGCCCATGCCTGATCAGCCAGATTTCCTGTGGCCACTTCTGTTCCATTACCTGCCCGCCGTTGATGTTGACATGTCATCATCATAGACAGATTCGGCAAGTGGGCCGCGCACGATTCCGTGCGCAAACTATTAACTTTTTTTGTCCCTCAGGCGGCTTGTTCTTCGCTATCCAGATTGGTTTCCACGTCGCTATTAAATACCGCGATATTGGTTTCGCCGAGTACCCGCGCGGTCAGGGTGCCGGCCGTGATGGAGCCGCTCACGTTGAGTGCGGTGCGCCCCATGTCGATCAGCGGCTCGATCGAAATGAGCAGGCCGGCCAGGGCCACCGGCAGGTCGAGCGCCGACAGCACGATCAGGGCCGCGAAGGTGGCGCCGCCGCCGACCCCGGCCACGCCGATGGAGCCGAACACGACGATGGCCAGCAGCGGCAGGATGAAGCTTGCGGTCCATGGGTCGATGCCGACCGTCGGCGCGATCATCACCGCCAGCATGGCCGGATAGATGCCGGCGCAGCCGTTCTGGCCGATGGTGGCGCCGAAGGAGGCGGCGAAGTTGGCGATGCCTTCCGGCGTGCCCAGGCGCGTGGTCTGGGTCGCCACGCTCATCGGAATCGAACCGGCGCTGGTACGCGAGGTGAAGGCGAAGGCCAGCACCGGGAAAATCTTCTTCAGGTAGCGTGCCGGATTCAGGCCCGACAGGGCAACCAGCAGCAGGTGCACGCAGAACATCAGGATCAGGGCGCTGTAGGAAGCGAGCACGAAACCGAGCAGGTTGAGGATGTCCTGCAGGCTGGAGCCGGCCACGACTTTCGTCATCAGCGCGAACACGCCGTAGGGCGTCAGGCGCAGCACCAGGGTGACCATGCGCATCACGATGGTGTGGGCGACGTGCACGAAGTGGCTGAAGGAAGCGAACTCGTTCGGCTTCTTCTGCGCGATGCCGGTCGCGGCGATACCGACGAACACGGAGAAGAACACGACCGCGATGGTCGAGGTCTTGCGCGCGCCCGTCATGTCGAGGAAGGGATTGTCCGGAATGAAGGACAGCAGCATCTTCGGCAGCGAGATGTCCTGGGCGGTCGACAGCGAGCCTTGCAGGTATTCGCCGCGCGCCACCTCCGCCGCCGAGGCCGTCAATCCCACGGCAGTCAGGCCGAACAGCTTCGCCATCAGGATGCCGATCATGGCGGCGACCGCCGTGGTGGCGATCAGGATGCCGATCGTCAGCGCGCTGATCTTGCCGAGCGAGGCCGCGTCGCGCAATTTGAGGATGGCGCCGATGATCGAGACCATGATCAGCGGAATCACGATCATCTGCAACAGCTTCACGTAGCCGCTGCCCAGCACGTCGAGCCAGGCGTTGGTGGCGTTGATGACGGGTGAGCCGGCGCCATACACCGCCTGCAGCGCTGCGCCCAGCAGCACGCCCAGGCCCAGGCCGGTGAACACACGCTTGGTGAACGAGGCGTGGCTCGTTTGCATGCGGTAGAGCAGGGCGCAGACCAGCAGGGCGACGACGAGGTTCAGGATCAGGGGCAAAGTCATGGACGGCCTTTATGCGCGGGGCGCGATAGAAATTTATTCACAGCATTTTATAGGCAAACGCACGACGCCGCAGGCGGACAGGCTTGCCGTTTTGTTCAGGGCGCATGCCGGCTTGTTATCGTTTCGTTGTCCTCAGACGACGAATACGGGGAATCACGTACGGAAAATGGATACTCTTTCCTGAGAGATTCGGAAGTTTCTATAATTCAATTACCAGGGCCGCGTGCCCTCCTACGACAACTTACTGCAAGCGAATCATGTTCAAGAACCTCACCATCAGGACCCGCCTGATCTTCGTGATCGGCTTCCTCGCGATCGAACTCATTGCCGGTTTTGCCGTCGGCATCCTGAACCTGGAAAAGTCGAACGACGCCATGAAGAGCATGTACGACGACCGCCTGGTCGCGCTGTCGCAGCTCGAAGACGTGGAGCGCTCGATCATGCTGAACCAGATCCTGGTCGCCAAGGCGATCTCGACCGGGGCGCCGGCGGCACCGATCCTGGAGCAGGTCGAGGCGAACACGGCCGCGGCGGACAAGTCCTGGCAAGCCTACGCCCTCACCAAAATGGACGACGACGAGAAGAAGCTGAGCGAACAATTTGCGGAATCGCGCGCGCGCTTCCTCGAGCAGGCCATGAAGCCGATCGTTGCCGCCCTGAAGGAAGGCGACGTCGACCGCGCCACCGCCCGCATGAATGGACCGATGCACAGCCTGGCCATCCCGATGGGCAAGCATCTGGCCGGCCTGGTCAAGATCCAGACCGACGTCGCCGCCGCGGATTTCAAGCGCTCGCAGGAAGTCGTGGAGCTGGTGCGCCTGGTCTGCTTCGCCGGCCTCGTGTTCGGCCTGGCGATGGCCGCCTGGCTGGGCTGGCTGCTGGTGCGCGCCATCGTGCGTCCGCTGGAAGAGGCAGTGAAGATTGCCGGCGCCGTGGCCCAGGGCGACCTGACCCAGCGCATCGAAGTGCGCGCTAATGACGAAACCGGCCGCCTGATGGCCGCCCTGCGCGACATGAACGGGTCGCTGGTCGACATCGTCACCCGGGTCCGCGCCGGCACCGACACGATTTCCACCGCATCGAGCGAGATCGCCGACGGCAACCTGGACCTGTCTTCGCGTACCGAGCAGCAGGCCGGTTCACTCGAAGAAACCGCGTCCTCGATGGAAGAGCTGACCTCGACGGTCAGGCAGAACGCCGACAATGCGCGCCAGGCGAACGCGCTGGCCGGCTCGGCATCGGCGATCGCCGGCAAGGGCGGTGAAGTCGTGGCGCAGGTGGTCGAGACCATGGGCGGCATCAACGCCTCGGCCGGCAAGATCGTCGACATCATCGCCGTCATCGACGGCATCGCCTTCCAGACGAATATCCTGGCGCTGAACGCCGCCGTCGAAGCCGCACGTGCCGGCGAACAGGGCCGCGGCTTCGCGGTCGTGGCGGGCGAAGTGCGCAACCTGGCCCAGCGCAGCGCGGCGGCGGCGAAAGAGATCAAGAGCCTGATCGACGATTCGGTCGGCAAGGTGCAGCATGGCTCGGCGCTGGTCGACCAGGCCGGCGCGACGATGAAGGAAATCGTCGCCAGCGTCAGCCGCGTCACCGACATCATGGCCGAGATCAGCGCCGCCAGCCAGGAACAGACGGCCGGCATCACCCAGGTCAACGAAGCGATCGTCCAGATGGACCAGACCACCCAGCAGAATGCGGCCCTGGTCGAGCAGGCCTCGGCGGCGGCGCAGTCGCTGCAGCACGAAGCGGCTGCGCTGGCGCGCACGGTGGGCGCGTTCCGGATCGGAGGCAGCATGACCGCGCCCGCAGCGGCACCGGCAGCGGCGCCGGCGCGTGCGGCGGCCCCGAAGGCGCCGGCCCGCGCCCAGCTCGCGAAACCGGCCGCGCCCACCGTTCGCGCGCAGCCGCGTCCGCTGCAAAAGGAAGCGGCCGCAACGACCGCGGCCGACGGCTGGGAAGAGTTCTAAGCAAGCAGGGCGTGCTCGCCGGAGCTCAGGCGAGCACCGCGCGGTTCGCTTCGATCAGCGCCGGCACCACGTCGGCCTCGACCGGGCGGCTGAACAGGAAGCCCTGGTAATCGTCGCAGGCGAGGCCGCGCAGGATCGCCAGCTGCTCCTCGGTCTCGACGCCTTCGGCCACCACTGCCAGTTTCAGGTTGCGCGCCAGGTTGACGATCGAGCGCACGATGGCGGCGCTGTCCTCGTCGCGGCCGAGGTCGCGGATGAAGGCGCGGTCGATCTTCAGGCGCTGCACCGGGAAGCGCTTCAAGGCCGCCAGGCTCGAGTAGCCGGTCCCGAAATCGTCGATCGACAGCTCGACGCCGAGCGCGCGGATCGCGTGCAGCAGGGCGTCCACTTCCACCTCGCGGCTCATCAGGGCCGTTTCCGTAATTTCAAACTCCAGGCAGCCGGCATCGACGCCGGTCTCCTCAATGCAGCGCTGCATCATCGGCACCAGGTCCTTCTGGTCGAACTGGCGCGGCGATAAATTCACCGCCACTCTCAGCCGCGCACCGCCCGCGTTCCAGCGCGCCAGCTGGCGGCAGGTCTCGTGCAGTACCCAGGCCCCGATCGGCACGATCAGTCCGGTGCGTTCGGCGAGCGGAATGAAGCGCACCGGCGACACCTCGCCCAGTTCCGCGTTCTGCCAGCGCAGCAGCGCCTCGAAGCCGACGATGCGCCCGGACGCCAGCGCCACCTTCGGCTGGTACACCATGCGCAATTCGCCGCGCTCGAGGGCGCGCCGCAGCTGGGCCTCGACGGTCAGGCGCTCGTCGAGGTCGATCTGTGCGCTCTCGGAGAAGAAATGGATGGCGTCGCCCTCGAGGTCGATGCGGTTGCGTGCGCTCTCGGCGCGCCGGAACAATTCGTCCGCCGTCTGCCCGTCTTCGGGGAAGACCGAGACGCCGAAGCGCGGGCCGAGGAAAAACTCGCGGCCGTTGACGGTAAGCGCGCTCGAGAGCCGGCGGTGCAGCGCTTGCGCGAATTCCTCCAGTTCGCCGCGTCCGTGGTGAGCATGCACGACCACGGCGAACTCGTTGCCCTTGATGCGCGCCACGCCGGCCGCGCGCGGCAGCTGGGACTGGAACAGGGCGCCGACCTCGCGCAGGGCGGCCTCGCCCGCTTCGTGGCCGAGCAGGTCGCTGATCTCGTGCAGGCGCGCCAGCGATACCACCAGGGTGCCGAGCAGGGTGCCCTTGGCGGCGGCATCGGCCAGTTCGCCCCCGAGCAGGTGGCGGAAATGGTTCTGGTTCGGCAGCCCGGTCAGTGCGTCGAAGTTCGCCAGGTAGGCCAGGTGGGCCTCGGCCCGTTCGCGTTCGGTGATGTCGGTCAGCAAGTTGACGAGCTGCACCTGTCCGGACGCGTCCAGCAGCTGCGCGGTCTGCTGGATCACGCTGCGCGCGTCGCCGCTGCCGTCCCTGACCGTGGCGAGCGCCTCGTCGGTACGACCGCTACCCATCACCAGCGCGTAGCGCCGCTCGCGCTCGGCCGCGCCGCCCGGGTCGAGCACCTGCCCTTCGAGATGCCCGGCCATCTCCGCCGGCGCGCGCCCGACGAAGCGGGTGAAGGCATCGTTCCACATCACCAGCCGGCGCGCGCTGTCGAGCACCCAGATCGGCGTGCGCACGGCATTCAAGATCGCCGCCAGGTAACCGGCGCTGCGGCCGGCGCGCGCCTCGCTCGCCTCCAGCCGGGCGATCAGCGCATGCTGTTGCCGCGTATCGCGCGCCACGCGCCAGGCCAGGAACACGAGGGTCAGGCAGATCAGCGCCACCAGCGACACGGCCGTCCACAGCCGGCCGTACCAGGACGCCAGCGCGACCGACTTGTTCATGCCGGTGATGATCACGAGCGGATGATTCCTGACGGCGTCGTAACCGTAGATGCGGTGCAGGCCGTCGACCGGGCTCGCCGCCTCGAACGCGCCGCGCGGGCTGGCCGGCAGCTGCTGCTGGAACAGGGGGGTATCGATGAACGAGCGCCCGATGTTGGACGGCAGGGTCGGACCGCGCACCAGCATCGTCCCATCCCGGTGCAACAGGGTCACCGAGCCGCCTTTGCCCAGTTCCACCAGGCTGTAGATGTCCTCGAAGCGCTCCGAATCGACCTGCGCCAGCACCGAACCGGCGGGCCGCCCGGCCGCGTCGCGGAGCGGCCCGGCGACGTTGATCACGCCGCGGCCGGTCGCTTTGTCGACCGAGGTGATGGCGACGTGCATCGCATCGTCGCGCAGGACCGCGGCGACAGGAGCGGCCGGCGCGGGTGCGCGCACAGCGGCACCGGCCGGCGTGGCGCTTGCCAGCGGCCGTCCGTTCAGGTCGAAGACGTACAGTCCCAGCAGGTATTCGCGCGCGACGCCCTGGCCGTCGAAATAGTCGAGCCGCACCGGCGCCTGGCCCGATGCCGACGCATAGCTGCGCTGGACCTGGCGAATGGTCTCGTCGACGGCCTGGGCGACGACTTCGGTCTGCGCGGCAAACGCGATCGCCAGGTTGCGCAGCGTGGTTTTCTGCTGGCGCATCGTGTCCTCGTAGCTGACCTTGAGCATGGCCGCGGTGCCGAGGACCAGGGTCAGGATCAGCAACACCACGAGGGCGCTGAGGCTGGCCGGCGGATACGGACCGGGCTTCGGAGGCGGCGCTGCGGAGGGCGCGGAAGGGTGGCGATCGGTCATCTCGGACGCATCGTTTGGCCTCGTAGGCGTGGGAACCGGGTCATGTGGCTTCGTCAGTGCGTTGGAAAGCGAGGGCACGGCGGAGCCGCGCACGTATCCGGATTATGCAATAAGGCGCGTAAGGGCGGCACGCGAAAACAGAACAGTTCCGCTCAAGAACTGCGCCCGCAGCCGCATGGCCCTCCATGAGGACGCCTGAGCGCCCGCCGTGGCTGCCGGCGGATGCCCGCCGCAGGGCTAGCGTCCGGCGGTGCGAAGCATACCGAGCCGTTGCCCGGCGGGGAAACGTTCGTGCCGGATCCGGATGCGCTCGACCGAACCCGCCGGCAGGTATTCCACCGTCAGGGACCCGTCGCGCGAGGCGAGCAGGTTCGGCGCAACCGGATGCAGTGCCTTGCGCCCGGCATTGTCAAGGTCGATATACAGTGTCCCATCGAGAACCGACAGGCGCACGCTGCGTCCCGTCTCGAGCCGGTACTCGCCGGCGATATCGTGTTTCAGGTCTTCGGCCTCTCCTTGGTCGATCGGTGCGGCGGCGACAGCGGCAGCCTGGGTGCAGGCGAAGACGAGGCAGAGCAGGGTACGCATGGCAGTCTCCTTCGGTGAAGGTGGAGCGCTACGGGTGCATGCGGTTTGACCCAGGTGGAAGCGGAAAGCTCCCGTCCAAAATGATGCGCTGCGCAATCCTGGTGCGGCGTCGGCGCAAGCGCGCGGTGCGCCGGCCCGGTGGCCGCATGCCGCTCTCCTGTATGAAGCGCAGTGGCACGAACATTGCATATTGACCACGAGCGCAATGAAGCGCACGTGTGTCCTGCCAATGGCGGCAGGTCCACAGGACAACGACGTCTACCGAAACATGAATCCGTTCGTGTTGGGGTGGACGTTTTTTTTTGCCGTGACTACATGTGGGATTTGCGATGGAAAATCAGAAGCTTCAAGAGAAGAACACCGTGCCAGCGGGCGCCGACGAGGTGAATACCACGCGCAGGAACCTCATGCATGGCGCAGGCCTGCTGGTGGGAGGAAGCCTGTTGGGTCTGGCAAGCGGCGGCGTGTGGGCAGCGGGCTCGGACAAGCCGGAAAAAGAGGAAATCAGGATCGGCTTCATCCCGCTGACCGACTGCGCGTCGGTCGTGATGGCCTCGGTCCTGGGCCTCGATAAAAAATACGGCGTCAAGTTCGTGCTCAGCAAGGAAGCCTCCTGGGCCGGCGTGCGCGACAAGCTGTCCAACGGCGACCTGGATGCCGCCCACGTGCTGTACGGCCTGCTCTACGGCGTCCAGATGGGGATCGGCGGCCAGGCGAAGGCCATGGCGGTGCTGATGGGCCTGAACAACAACGGCCAGGCCATCACGCTGTCGAAGGCGCTGGCCGACAAGGGCGCGACCGACGGCGCCTCGCTGGCGAAGCTGATGCGGACGGACAAACGCGACTACACCTTCGCCCAGACCTTCCCGACCGGCACCCATGCGATGTGGCTGTACTACTGGCTGGCGGCCAACGGCATCGATCCGATGAAGGACGCCAAGGTCATTACGGTGCCGCCGCCGCAGATGGTCGCCAATATGCGGGTCGGGAACATGGATGGCTTCTGCGTGGGCGAGCCCTGGGGGCACCGCGCCATCATGGACGGCATCGGCATCACGGCCGCCACCACCCAGGACATCTGGCGCGACCATCCCGAGAAAGTGCTGGGCTGCACGCTGGACTTCGCCAGAAAAAATCCGAATACCTGCCGCGCCATGATGGCCGCCATCCTCGAAGCCGGCAAATGGATCGACGCTTCGCTGGCCAACAAGAACAAGATGGCCGAGGTCATCGCCGCCAAGTCCTATGTCAACACCAGCAAGGACGCGATCGACCAGCGCATCATGGGCCGCTACCAGAACGGCCTGGGCCGGACCTGGGACGACCAGAACCACATGAAGTTCTACAACGAGGGCGCCGTCAACTTCCCCTGGCTGTCGGACGGCATGTGGTTCATGACCCAGCACCGCCGCTGGGGCCTGCTGAAGGACGATCCGGACTACCTGGCCGTGGCCACGGCGGTCAACCAGGTCGAGCTGTACAAGGAAGCCGCCACCATGACGCGCACGCCGGTGCCGAAAAGTCCCTTGCGCAGCTCGAAACTGATGGACGGCTCCGTCTGGGACGGCAGGAACCCGAAAGCCTACGCCGCCTCGTTCAAGATCAAGGTCTGACCATGATCCCGCCAGAGACGGAAACACCATGAGCGCCATGCTGAAATCCGAAGCGCAGGAACTGCCGCCTGCGGTCACCGCAGCCGATATCCTCGCCATGAACGCAGGGCAGCCGGCCCGGCCCCTTCCAGCGTCCACTGCGGCGCCGCGGCCGGCGTCCCCGGCAGCGCGCCGCCCGCTGCCGGGCCGGTCGTTCTCCGCGGCGGTGAAACTGGTCCTGCCGCCGCTGGCCGGCATCGCCCTGGTGGTGCTGGCCTGGCAAATCATTGCCGCCCGCAACAGCGCCTTCCCGTCGCCGCTGGCGACCTTCAGGGAAGCGCTGGTGCTGTTCGCCGATCCGTTCTACCGCAATACCCCGAATGACCAGGGTATCGGCTGGAACGTGCTGGCCTCGCTGAAACGGGTGGCGCTCGGTTTCGGCCTGGCCGCATTGATCGGCATTCCGCTGGGCTTCGTCATCGGCCGGGTGCGTTTTGCGGCCAGCATGTTCGGTCCCATCATCAGCCTGCTCAAGCCGGTGTCGCCGCTGGCCTGGCTGCCGATCGGCCTGCTGGTCTTCAAGTCGGCCGACCCGGCGGCGATCTGGTCGATCTTCATCTGCTCGATCTGGCCGATGGTGATCAATACCGCGGTCGGCGTCCAGCGCGTGCCGCAGGACTACATGAACGTCGCGCGCGTGCTGAACCTGTCCGAATGGAAGGTCGTGACGAAGATCGTGCTGCCGTCCGCATTGCCCTACATATTGACCGGCGTGCGCCTGGCGATCGGCACCGCCTGGCTGGTGATCGTCGCCGCGGAAATGCTGACCGGCGGCGTGGGCATCGGCTTCTGGGTCTGGGACGAGTGGAACAACCTGAACGTCGCGCACATCATCATTGCCATCGTCATCATCGGGGTGGTCGGCCTGCTGCTGGAACAGGCGCTGATGGCGCTGGCCCGTGCGCTCACCCACGAACAAACAGCCAACTGAAAGAGGCCGACCATGGACCATCCAAAATTCATCGACATCACCAACGTGGAAATGGCGTTCGCCACGAAGAAGGGCGTGTTCCAGGCACTGCGCGGCATCGACCTGACGGTGCGCAAGGGCGAGTTCATCACCCTGATCGGCCATTCCGGCTGCGGCAAGTCGACCCTGCTCAACCTGATCGCCGGCCTGCTGAAGCCGACGGCGGGCGTGCTGCTGTGCGCGAATCGCGAAATCGCCGGACCCTCGCCGGAGCGGGCGGTGGTGTTCCAGAACCACTCGCTGCTGCCCTGGCTGACCTGCTACGAGAACATCCACCTCGGCGTCGAGCGCGTCTTCGGCCGTACCGAAACGCGGGCCCGGCTGCGCGAGCGTACCCTGGACGCGCTGGCGCTGGTCGGCCTGACGAGCGCCGAAGGCAAGCGGCCGCATGAGATCTCGGGCGGGATGAAGCAGCGCGTCGGCATTGCCCGCGCGCTGGCGATGCAGCCGAAGGTGCTCCTGATGGACGAACCCTTCGGCGCCCTCGATGCGCTGACGCGCGCCCACCTGCAGGACGAGCTGCTCAAGATCGTCGCCGCGACGAAGTCCACCGTGGTCATGGTCACGCACGACGTCGACGAAGCGGTGCTGCTGTCGGACCGGATCGTCATGCTGACCAACGGGCCGGCCGCCACCATCGGCGAGATCGAGGAGGTAGGGCTGGAACGTCCGCGCGACCGCGTCGCGCTGGCGCAGGATCCACGCTATACGGCGCACCGCAGCGCCGTGCTGGAGTTCCTGTACCGGAAGCAGGCGCACCCGGCGGCGCAGGCGGCATGAGGGGCTGAAAACGAAAATGAAAACGCCAACCCGGTGGTTGGCGTTTTTGCTTCGAGGCGGCGCGGGCGCAGCTTACAGGGAAGTCAGCAGCAGTTGGGGTGCGTCCGCCGGGCGCAGCGCGAGCAGGGGCTCGGCATTGCCCGGCTGCGCCAGGCGGACGGTAACGCGGCCGTTGCGCGAAGCCAGCGTGTCCTGTCCGGCAACGAATAGCTCGAATCGCTCGTTTTTGTTCAGCTCGGCATACAGCCGGTCGTCCCCCTGGACGATATGCACCCGCTTGCCGTTGGCAAGGCTGTACACGCCTTCCAGTTGGCTCATCTGTTCCAGGGTGGGCCGGAGCGGCGCCTGTGCCGGCGCGGGGGAAGCTGCATTGGCGACGCCAGAGGCGAGCAGGGCAGCGGCGAGCAGAAATCGGATCGAGTGGGGCATGCGGGTCTCCAGTGAGTGGTGGGGGAGGTGGTGCCGATGACTTCGCAGATCTGCTTGTCTCGGCGCCCTGGTTCCCAGTGTAGAGAAATTCCATGGGGCAATATTGTGCATGAGCAATTAACCGATGATGGGAAACGAGATCGACACGCCAACCCGCGGTTGGCGTTTTTCTTGTTTTTAGGAAATTGAAACCGAACTGAAAGGCTGGGGCCCCAATAATCGAAGTCAGCACTTACATAACAAAAGCCTCATCAACAAGATCGGAGACATCGATGCGCTGGTTCCAGCACCTCAAGATTGCCAGCAAGCTGCTGGTCGCGTTTACCCTCGTCATTGGCATGACTTGCCTGTTGGGCGTATTTTCAATCGTTCAATTGGTAAAAGTCGGCAATTCATCCAGCGATATTGCCAAAAACTGGATGCCGGCCATCCGCCACATCGGCGAGGTGCAGACCTCGCTGGCGCGCTTCAGGATTTCGGAAGCAACGCACATCCTGCAGGACGACGAGGCCGACATGAAGACGGTCGACAAGTCGCTCGCGACCCGGCGCGACACCATGGGCAGGCAACAGGAAGCGCTGGCTGCGCTCGTGTCCGACCCCGAGGAAAAGCGCATCTATGCAGAGTTACAGGAAAACCTGGCTGCCTACATGGCGGAAAGCGCCAGGTTGACCGCGCTCTCGCACGCCGGCAGCAAGGACGAAGCGCGGGCGTTGTTCAAGGGCGCGTCGAACAAGGTCTATCGCAAGATCAACGAGGGATTCGAAGCGCTCGCCAAATACAACGACGAGGGCAGCGGTGCATCCGAACAGGTGGCCGGGCAGGTGTTCGACATGTCGCGCAAGCTGATCATCGGTGCATTGCTGCTGCTGGTCGGCGTCGGCGTGGCGCTGGCCGTGTGGATGGCGCGCATGGTGGCCAGGCCGCTGAGGGAAGCGGTCAGCGTGGCGAAGCGGGTTGCGGGCGGCGACCTGACGGCGCAGATCGAGGTGGACAGCCGCGATGAAACCGGCATGGTCATGAGCTCGCTGCGCGACATGAACCGGAGCCTGGCGCTGGTGGTAGGCCAGGTACGCGGCTCGACCGATGCGATCGCCACGGCATCGGCGCAAATCGCCAGCGGCAACATGGACCTGTCGGCCCGCACCGAAGGCCAGGCCAGCTCGCTCGAGGAAACCGCGTCGGCCATGGAAGAGCTGACGGCCACCGTGCGCCAGAATGCCGACAATGCGCGCCTGGCCAACCAGCTGGCGCAGTCGGCATCGAACGTGGCCGCCGACGGCGGCAAGGTCGTGGGCGAGGTCATCACGACCATGGGCGCCATCAGCGCCGCTTCGCGCAGGATCGTCGACATCATCGGCGTCATCGACGGCATCGCCTTCCAGACCAATATCCTGGCGCTGAACGCGGCGGTCGAGGCTGCGCGCGCGGGTGAACAGGGACGCGGATTCGCGGTCGTCGCATCGGAAGTACGCAGCCTGGCGCAGCGCAGCGCGCTGGCGGCCAAGGAGATCAAGGGCCTGATCGACGATTCGGTGCAGCAGATGGATTCAGGCACGGTGCTGGTGCAGCGGGCCGGCACGACCATGGAGCAGGTCGTGGCCAGCGTGCGGCGTGTGCGCGACGTGGTGGGCGAGATCTCGGCGTCCAGTGTCGAGCAGCATTCCGGTATCGAAGAAATCAACAAGGCCATCGTCCAGATCGACGAGACCACGCAGCGCAACGCCGCCCTGGTCGAGGAAGCTGCCGCTGCCGCCGCCTCCTTGCAGGAACAGGCCGCGCAGCTGACGGCGGTGGTGTCGCGCTTCCAGCTGGCCGGCATGCCTCGGCAGTCGCTGCCAGCGCTCGCCTGACGGACCTCTGAAAAGCAAAAAGCCCATGAACGCAAATTCGTGGGCTTTCTGTGTATTCGTGGCAGGCCGTGCGGGATGCGAACCTGCGACCAACGGAGTAAACTTGCCAGTAACGCTCACGATGATACGGTTTTTGTTCCAACTTTTTGCTCGCATGCGCGCCGGTTGAACCGCCGGGCCCAGCGAACTGTCAAACATCGTCCACGCAAACCGGCGGCCGGGCGACACGGCGGCGATCTAGGGCCGCTGGCAGGTGCATGAAGTGAATCTTTCCGTCGGGAACATCATTCTGGAAGGACCTCACATGGCCAGGTATCTGATTGAAGCGAGCTATCTCAGCGAGGGAATCAACGGGCTGCTGAAGGAAGGCGGCACGCGGCGGCGCGAGGCTGTCGATCAATTATTCCACTCGCTGGGCGGGAAGGTCGAAGCCTTTTATTTCGTCTTCGGCGACAGGGATGTCGTTATCATCGGCGAGCTTCCCGACAACGCCACTGCCGCGGCGCTGGCGCTCAGGGTCGATGCCTCCGGCGTCACCACGTGCAAGACGACGGTGCTGCTGACGCCCCAGGAAATCGATGCAGCCGTCACCAAGACCGTGACCTATCGTCCACCGGGCCAAAACATGGCCGCTGAGGTCGCCAACTGGGAAGGCGAGGGTGGGCATCTTGCGTCAGGTGCGCAAGGTGGAAATGAATGAACGGGAAGACTGCAGAAACAAAAACGCCAACCCGAAGGTTGGCGTTTTGTTGAAACTTGGTAGGCCGTGCGGGATTCGAACCTGCGACCAACGGATTAAAAGTCCGCTGCTCTACCAGCTGAGCTAACGACCCGAAAGAAGCAAGATTATAGGGCGTCGTCGCCGTGCTGTCAAACGTGCAGCGTCCAGATGTTGCCGAAGAACCTTATTTCAGGGTGGCCAGGCGGTCCTTGGCGGACTGCGCGGCTTGCGAATCGGGGAACTTCGAGACCAGGGTCTGCAAGGTCTTCTTCGCCTTGACTTTGTCCTTGAGCTCGGCGTAGCTGGTGGCGATATTGAGCATCGCGTCCGGTGCCTTGGCGCTGCTGGCGTAGGTCGTGGTCACGACTTCCTGGGCGGCGATCGCGTTCTTGTAGTCGCGCTGGGCGTAATACGCGTTGCCGAGCCAGTACTGGGCGTTGGCGGCGTAGGCCGAGTCCGGGAAGCGCTTGACGAAGTCCTGCAGGGCGCCCGCGGCGCGCTTGTAGTCGCCGGTTTTGAAGACTTCCATCGCGCTGTCGTAGGCCTGCTTTTCCGAAGGCAGCACCTGCGCCGTCTGGCCGTCGATGGTTTCCGCGCGCGGTTCGAGCTTCTTGATGCGGGCGTCGAGGTCGGAGTAGAGCGTGCGCTGGTTGTTCTGGGCCTTGCTCACTTCATTGGCCAGCACCTCGATCTGCCCGCGCAGCTTGGCGACTTCGGCCAGCATCTGCTCGTTCTGGTTCAGCAGGTCGAGCGTGGCGTTCTTGTCCGCCTTGGCGTCGAGGCGGGTGGTGAGATCGCGCGTGATGGCGTCGACTTTCGCGCGCAGGTCGAGGATCGCGCGGCGCGCTTCATCGTCGTCCAGGATGCCGGCGGAGGCCTGCAGCGGCAGCCAGGCGGCCAGCATCAGGCAGGCGAGGCGGGATGGGGACAACAATTTAGGCATGTCGTGGCTCTTTCTTTACAAATGATGCAATGAAAAACGGGGCGGTAGCAGTCTGCACTGCACCCGCCCCGCTGTCAATTCACTGACGCTTAAGGATTACTGATAGACGATGTCGGCGCGACGGTTTTCAGCCCAGGCGGCTTCGCCCGAACCGGTTGCCTTCGGCTTTTCTTCGCCCAGCGAGACGGCTTCCATCTGGCTCTCGGCCACGCCCTGGCTTGCCATCGCACGGCGCACGGCTTCGGCGCGCTTCTGGCCCAGGGCCAGGTTGTATTCGCTGCCGCCGCGATCGTCGGTGTTACCTTGGATCAGGATCTTGCGGCCCTTGTTCTGGTTCAGGTATTGCGAGTGGTTGGCAACCACTGGCTTGCCGTCTTCACGCACGACGTAGCTGTCGAAGTCGAAGTAGACGCTGCGGTTTGCCAGGACGCCTTTTGGATCGTTCAGCGGATCGACGGTCGCGGTTTCGACTGGACGCACGTCGCGCGGGTCGGTGGTCGGCGCTGCGGTCGGGGCACGCTCGACAACGGTCGGCTCGGCGACTGGCGTTGGCGATTTGCAGGCTGCGAGCAGGGCAGCGGTGGCGATGATGAAGGACACACTCTTAACGTTGCGCATGGTTTTTCTCCTGGTTTTGGGTTGGTGATGGGGGTGCTAACTTGGTTCTTTTACTTCATGAAGGGACCCCAGCTGGGCTCCCTGATGTTTCCCGCTTTGGTGGACAAGCGCTGCTTGACCCGACCATCCGTCGATACGACCGCCAGCGCGACACGCCCGCCAGACTTGTTCGCATACATGATGTATTTGCCGTTCGGCGAAAAACTCGGTTCGGAGGCCCCATCGGCCAGGCGCAGTTCCTGGCCGCTCGCCAGGTCCTTTGCGTAAAGGGAATAGCCGCCGTCGCGCTGGGAAATCCAGGCCAGGGTCTTGCCGTCCGGAGACACGCGCGGGCTGATGTTGTAATTACCGTTGAAGGTGACGCGGGTGGCGTTGCCGCCCGCGACGCTCATCTTGTAGATCTGCGGGCCGCCGCTGCGGTCGCTCGTGAAATAGATGCTCTGGCCGTCGGCCGAGAAATGCGGTTCGGTGTCGATGCCGCTGCTGTTCGACAGGCGGCGCAGGCCAGAACCGTCGGCGTTGACGATGTACACCTGGTAGTTGCCCGACTTCGACAGGGCGATCGCCAGCTTGCTGCCGTCCGGCGACCAGGTCGGCGCCGAATTGCTGCCCTTTTCGTTGGCGATCACGCGGCGCTTGCCGGTGACCAGGTCCTGCATGTAGATGACCGGCTTGCGGTCCTCGAAGGACACGTAGGCGACCTTGCCGCCGTCGGGCGACCAGGACGGCGAGATGATCGGTTCGCGGCCATGGGCGGCGATGATTTCGTTCTCGCCGTCGGCGTCGGCCACGGCCAGCACGAAGTCGCGGCCGGCACGGTTTTCCTTCACGTAGGCGATGCGGGTCGAGAAGATGCCGCGCGTGCCGGTCAGCTTTTCGTAGACGTCGTCGGCGATGCGGTGCGCCTGCAGGCGGGTGAAGCGCGGCTGCACTTCGTTGCCCAGCTGCGAGAGCTGGCCGCCCTTGACCGTGTCGTAGAGTTTATAGCGCACGGCGAAGCGGCCGTCGGGCTGCTTCTGGACGCTGCCGACCACCAGTGCATCGGCGCCGCGCGCCTTCCAGCTGCTGGCGTCGATGCTGGCGCTGTCGCTGATGGCCTGGCCGGCGTTGATGACCTTGAAGACGCCGCTGCGCTCGAGGTCGGCACGGACGATGGCCGAGATCTGTTCCGGCGCCATCGATTCATCGGCAAAGGCGGCGACCGCCACCGGGATCTGGTTGCTGCCGACGCCGGCGATTTCCACTTGCAGCTGTGCATTGGCTGCCGACCCGATCAGGAGGGTGGCGGAAAATAACAAATAATGAAGTTTTTTCATGCGTTCTTTTCTCGGCAAAGATTGTTCAGATGCGATCAGTCCAGGTCTTTCATGGAGAAATTGACCACGATTGTGCGTTCCACCGTACCATCTTTCTTTTTAGGAAGTGGTGACGATTTGTTAATGCCGCGCTCCACCGCATCGTCGAACTGCGGCACGCCGCTGCTCTTGCTCAGACGCACCGACAAGATTTCGCCGGTCGGCAGCAGCTCGACCTTGAACACGGCTTTCGGATTGCCGGGCACATCGGTACTGCCGGCAAAGGTCGTATTGCTCTTGATGAGGGCCGTCAGCTTGCCGATGTAGCCGGCGTCGATCTTCGGCGCGCTCGATTTCTGCGCCTCGCCGCCACTGCCGGCGGCGCCGGTAATGCGCTTGAGTTCGGCATCGCGCAGCTTGTCGAGCTTGGCCTGCTCGGCGGCCTCGGCTTTCGCCTTGGCGGCTTTCTCGGCGGCGACTTTTTTCTTCTTCTCCGCGTCCGCTTTTTCGGCGGCCAGTTTCTCGGCTTCGGCTTTCTTCGCGAGCTCTTTCTTTTCCAGCTCTTTCTTCTCGAGTTCCTTCTTCTCGAGTTCCTTTTTCTCGGCGAGCTTCTTCTTGTCCGCCAACTTCTTGTCGGCCAACTCTTTTGCCTTCAGCTCTTCGCGTTCCTTCTGTTCGGCCAGCTCGCGTTCGCGTTCCTTCTTTTCCAGCTGTTCGCGTTCGCGCTGCTTCTTCTGCTCGGCCAGCTTCTTCTCGCGTTCGAGATTGATGTCCGGTGCGGCCGGCTTCACGGGCTCGGGTTCCACGACCTTCGGCGGAGGAGGAGGAGGGGTGACGGGCGCCGGCTCGGGCTGCGGCTCGGGTTCGACGGCTTCCGGTGGCGGCGGAGGCGGCAATGCGGGCGCGGCGGCCGACTGCACCTTCATGTCCCAGACCTCGGCCTCGACCGCGGGCGGTTCGGTGTTCTGCCAGCTGATGCCGATCCACAGGAAGGCCAGCAGCAGGGCGTGCGCCGCCACCGCCAGCACGATGGCTGGCACGCGGTTCGGTTCTGGCGGTACCGTGTACGGACTGCCGTGGGTGGCTGGCTTCATTGCAGACATTGCTTGTTTTTATTACCTACTTCGTTGCGAGACCGACGCGGTTAATCCCGAGCTTCTTCGATTCCGAAATCAGTTCGATCACGTCGGCGTATTTGCTGTCGCGGTCGCCGGAAATCATCACTGGGTAATCCGGATTGCTCTCGTGCAGTTCGCGCAGGCGGGCGACGAGGGCGGCGCGGTCCGGCAGCGATTCGGCGGCGACCGTTTCCTTGCCGCTGACGCCGATCGACAGCGTGGCGTCGGGTTTCACCGTGATGTGGATATAGGTGTCCGGCGGCAGCGCCGATTTCTCGGCGTTCGGCAGGTTGACCACGTTCGGGGTCTGGTTGGCCGGCACCGCCATGAAGATGATGAGCAGCACCAGCATCACGTCGATATACGGCACGACGTTGATTTCGGATTTCAGTTTGCTGCGGCGTCCGCCGCGCATGCTGCTGGAAAAGGCCATGGTCGACTCCCCGGATCAGCGCGACTGGCGCTGCAGGATGTTCGAGAATTCCTCGACGAAGCTCTCGAAGCGGGTCGCGAGGCGGTCGATGTCGTGCGTGAAGCGGTTGTAGGCGACGACGGCCGGGATCGCGGCGAACAGGCCGATTGCGGTGGCGATCAGCGCCTCGGCGATGCCGGGCGCGACCACGGCGAGCGTCGCCTGCTGGACGCTGGCCAGGCCGCGGAAGGCATTCATGATGCCCCACACGGTGCCGAGCAGGCCGATGTACGGGGACACGGAACCGACCGAGGCCAGGAAGTTCAGGTGCAGGTCGAGACCGTCGAGTTCACGCTGGAAGGCGGCGCGCATGGCGCGGCGCGAGCCGTCGAGCACGGCGCCCATGTCGAGGGCGTCGCGCGAGGCTTGTTTGCCCTTGATGAATTCGCCCATGCCGGCTTCGAAGATGCGGGCCAGCGGGCCGCTCTGGTCGCGTTGTGCGGAAGCGGACTGGTGCAGGGTATGCAGGTTGCCGCCGGCCCAGAAGCTGCGCTCGAACTGCTCGGTCTGGCGGCGGGCGGCGCGGATGGCAAACAGTTTGCGGAAGATGTACGACCAGCTGACCACGGACAGCACCAGCAGGAGCAGCATGATGAGCTGCACGATCGCGTGCGCATTGCTGATGAGGGCAAGGAAGGAAAGGTCGTGGGTTGGTGTCATCTGATATGCAATATTGTTGAATGGGTCAAGCGGCACGCATTTTATCAGCCACGTCGCCAGGTAGCGAGCGCGGCCGTACGGTGGCGAGGTCGACGCAGCCGACCTTGACCTGCGCTTCGACCAGCAAGGAGTCGCCTTTCCAGGCCTGCTGGACGAACTGGACCGAGGCGCGGCCGAGCTTTTCAATGGTGAGCGTCAGGGTCAATTCGTCGTCGAGGCGGGCAGGCGCGTGGTAATCGATGCTGGCATGCTTGACGACGAAGCCGACGCCGTCACGCTCGATGAGGGCTTGCTGGTCGACGCCGGCGGCGCGCAGCCATTCGGTGCGCGCACGTTCGAAAAATTTCAGGTAATTCGCGTAGAACACGATACCGCCCGCGTCCGTATCTTCGTAATAAACCCGTACCGTCCAGGTGAAAAGCGCCGGCATCTTCTCTGCCATAAGTGATAAAAAGAAACATTTTACGCTATCGCCACAAATGTGCGCTAGCAGACACACCGCCGGGGACAGCGCGGCGGTGTGTTCGATCGGAAATCCGTGGAGCGCGGCGTAGTAGACGAGAGACAACGCTGTCAGGACAATAACTGTAACACTTTCTCACAATTATCGTATCCGGAGCGCACATGCGGATAAGGGTGTGTGGGTGGGGCTGCACTGGCGCAGGGCGGCGGCGCAGCACCTAACCGCGGGAAATTGATCGGCAAAACAGTGTTTGCATAAGGCGACACTCTCGCGAGTTCATTCGCGCTCTGCCTGAGAACGACGATGGCGGTGGCGTCCGGAATTGACGTCGGGCCGCGCGCAGCGCCACTATGTACAGGTAGTCTCGACTGGCGGAGGCACCATGAAAGTTCGACAAATGCTGCCGGGCAGTGTGGACGAAAGTGTCTGGTATGTCATGGTTGCCATGCTCGGCGCCCTGTTCCTCGGAGGCCTGTTCCTCGTTTTCTCGATCGAAGTCGTCGTGCCGGCCACCGTTGCCGGGACGCCGGCGGGCCCAGGTGTGGCGGCGCCCGCGACGAAGTCCGCGGCGGAATCAAAGCCGGCCCCGGCGGCAACGCCGGCCGGCGGAACGGCCGGCACTGCGGGAAGGGTGCCGGATCCGAAGGCAATGGCGGCGCAGGCCGAATCGGTCCGTGCACGGCTTGTTACAGAGGGAAAAACCAGGAACGCGGCGCGCTGGGCCGGATTGCTGTGGGCCTTTGCCTGTTGCGCCGTCGGCGCCTTCCTGGGCTTCATTTTCGGCATTCCGCGTTCCCTCTCGTCCGACACGGCGCGCACGACGGTTGCGGCCTCAACCCGTTGGAACGAGAGTCCAGCGGCCAGAGGGACAGTCGCTCTTGCTGCGAGAGAAAAGGAGGAGGCGGCGCGGGAAGTGGACGGAATCGGAAAACAGGTGACCGACGCCGAGGCCGCCCTGGCGCGCCTGCGCACCGCGGCCGGAGCCGGAGCGGACGGAGACCCGCAGGTCCTGGCCTCGAGCAAGGCGCTTGCCGGACTTCGCGAAAACAAACGCAATGCCGAGGCTGTTTTGCTGGAGAAGACGAACGCACTGAAAAACGCCGAGGCAATTGCCGGGAAAGACCAGAGAGCGCTGCCATCCGTCAACCCGGCAGGCGGCGCGCGTCCGGAACCCGTGCACACCCGGGCGCCTTCAACCGCGGTCAACACGAACCTGGAGCAAATTTCCGACTGGTTGACCAAGATTATCGTCGGCGTATCCCTGGTTAACAGCGACCGGGTTGGCCAGGCGATGCTCGGCGTCGGCAACGAGATGGCCGCTTCCTTCGGTGGTCCCGGCAGCCGTTCGCTTGCCCTGGCGACCCTGACCTATTTTGGCGTGATCGGATTGCTGGGCGGGTATTTGTTGACACGCTTGTTCCTGCAGCGCGCATTCGAAGCCCTCGGCTCCAGGAACCTGGTCGAGCAGCATCCCGGCTGACCGGGTTGCGGCCATCCGGTGCGACGAATCAGGCGCGCTTGATGTTGAACGGCGAGAAGCCCTGGCAGGTCGGCATCATCTCGATGCTGTTGACGTTGATATGCGGCGGCAGGGTCGCGATCCAGTACGCCGTCTCGGCAATGTCCTTGGCGGTCAGCGGCGTCGTGCCTTCATACACTTTCGCCGCGGCCTCGTCATTGCCCTTGAAGCGCACGTTCGAGAATTCGGTCCCGCCGCACAGGCCCGGCGCCAGGTTGGTCGCGCGCACGCCGGTGCCGACCAGGTCGGCGCGCAGGTTCAGCGTAAACTGTTCGACAAAGGCTTTCGTGGCGCCGTACACATTGCCGCCAGGGTAGGGGTAGTGGCCGGCCACCGAGCCCAGGTTGATCACCAGGCCGCTGCCGCGCTCGACCATGGCCGGCAGCAGGGCGCGCGTCATCGTCACCAGGCCCTGGCAATTGGTGGCGATCATGGTTTCCCAGTCGTCCAGCGGGGCCTCGTGCGCTGGCGCCGTGCCCAGCGCGAGGCCGGCATTGTTGATCAGGACGTCGATCTGGCGCCAGGATTGCGGCAGCATGGCCAGCGCTTCGTCGATCGATTTCTTGCTGGTCACGTCCATCTCGACCGGCAGCGCCGATTCGCCCAGCTCGGCCGCGAGCGCATCGAGGCGTTCCATGCGGCGCGCCGCCATCACGACCTGGTGGCCGTTGCGAACGAAGGTGCGCGCCATTTCGGCGCCGAATCCGGCGGAAGCGCCGGTGATGAAAACGATCATGGTAAGTGTCCTCTGGTGGCTGGTGCTTCGAGATTGTAGCTGAAAAGACCATCTTTCCAGATCGGTCGAGGTAGTTGCCAGCCTGGCAGGGCTTTTCTTGCCCTCAGCGGGCACTTCACATACAATCCCCAGTCCATTTATGTCTCACGTAACTGGCGAAAACCGCAGCGATGCGGGAAAGGTGGGCACCCACCGGGGAACGTGAGATTTCATCCGCCGTTCGCCTGGGCAGCCGACAATGGTTCGCGTGCATTGCAGCGCGGCTGGCTGCAGCTGTTTGTTTCCTGGGCCGCGCGCCGATCCGACACAGCCGTTGTCCGGTTCTCTTATCGATTGGAGTTTTGTTCATGTTTGCAAAAGATTACACGCTGGCCAAGGTTGACCCGGAACTGTGGGCTGCCATCCAGAAGGAAAACACCCGTCAGCAGGATCACATCGAGCTGATCGCGTCCGAGAACTACACCTCGCCGGCCGTCATGGAAGCGCAGGGTTCCCAGCTCACGAACAAGTATGCCGAAGGCTATCCGGGCAAGCGCTACTACGGCGGCTGCGAATACGTCGACGTCGCCGAGCAGCTGGCGATCGACCGTGTCAAGCAACTGTTCGGCGCGGAAGCCGCCAACGTCCAGCCGAACTCGGGCTCGCAGGCCAACCAGGGCGTGTTCTTCGCCATGCTGAAGCCGGGCGATACCATCATGGGCATGTCGCTGGCCGAAGGCGGCCACCTGACCCACGGCATGGCGCTGAACATGTCCGGTAAATGGTTCAACGTTATTTCCTACGGTCTGACCGAGCAGGAAGACATCGACTACGAGCAAATGGAACGCCTGGCGCGCGAGCACAAGCCGAAGCTGATCATCGCCGGCGCTTCGGCGTTTGCGCTGCGCATCGACTTCGAGCGCTTCGCGAAGATCGCCAAGGAAGTCGGCGCGTATTTCATGGTCGACATGGCCCACTACGCCGGCCTGATCGCCGCCGGCGAATACCCGAATCCGGTCCCATACGCCGACTTCGTCACCTCGACCACGCATAAATCGCTGCGCGGTCCGCGCGGCGGCATCATCCTGATGAAGGCCGAGTTCGAAAAGCAGATCAATTCCGCGATCTTCCCCGGCATCCAGGGCGGCCCGCTGATGCACGTGATCGCCGGCAAGGCCGTCGCCTTCCAGGAAGCGCTGCAGCCGGAATTCAAGGCTTACCAGCAGCAAGTCGTGAAGAACGCCAAGGCCCTGGCCGACGCGCTGATCGCACGCGGCCTGCGCATCGTCTCGGGCCGTACCGAGTCGCACGTGATGCTGGTCGACCTGCGTTCGAAAGGCCTCACCGGCAAGGAAGCGGAAGCCATCCTCGGCCAGGCCCACATGACCTGCAACAAGAACGGCATCCCGAACGACCCGCAGAAGCCGTTCGTGACCTCGGGCATCCGCCTCGGCAGCCCGGCCTTCACGACGCGCGGCTTCAAGGAAGAAGACGCGACGAAAGTCGGCCACCTGATCGCCGACGTGCTGGACAATCCGCACGACGCCGCGACCATCGAGCGCGTCAAGGCGGAAGTGAAAGTGCTGACCGACAAGTACCCGGTGTACGCCAAGTAAGCAGAATCACCATGCAGTTGCAAACGTAGTAGAGTTCAGGAACGGCAATCCGTTTGACGGGTGCCGTTCCTTTGCATTACCCAAGCATCACCCAAGCATCATCCAAGTACCACCGGCGCCCATGAAATGTCCGTTCTGCCAGCATGAAGACACCCAGGTCCTCGATACGCGCGTATCCGAGGAGGGCGACGCCATCCGCCGCCGGCGCCGCTGCGTGCAATGCGACAAGCGCTTCACCACCTACGAACGCATCGAACTGTCGATGCCGATCATCGTCAAGAAAAACGGCAGCCGCACCGAATTCGCCAGCAGCAAGCTGCGCGGCAGCCTGATGCTGGCGCTGCGCAAGCGCCCGGTCCCGGCCGCGGCCATCGACGCCGCCGTCGCCTCGATCGAGGAAAAGCTGCTCACCAGCGGCCGGCGCGAAGTCGATACCGGCTATGTCGGCGAACTCGTGATGCAGGAGCTCAAGCGCCTCGACGAAATCGCCTACATCCGCTTCGCCTCCGTCTATAAAGACTTCAAGGACCTGGCAGAGTTCCAGCAGGCCCTGGCTGAAGTCGGGCACTCCCGCAAATAAATCAAACACCGTTGGACGGCTTGCGCACGCTTGAGCGAGCGCAGGGGCGGGCTCCGCCTCGCTGATAACTTCTCAGCTCGCGCGAATTCACGCGCCTGAACTGTGGAGGTGATCCTTGCAAGGCTGCCGCATCGGAGGCTTCACGCTCGTCGAAGTCCTGGTCGCCATGTGCGTGCTGGCGCTCGGCGTGGCCGGCGCCGCGAGCACGCAGGTAGCGGCGGCGCGCCTGCAGTTGACACCCGGCGAGCGCAAGCGTCACCGGGAGGCCAGAACCGAGTTCAGCGCTTGCATGAAAAAGGTGGCGCAACGGTGGGAGAATTGCCGCGCAGAGGCCGAGGCGAAGTGGCCTAAATAAACTAACGAACGGAGGTTGTATGAGACCAGATGTACCATTCATCGCCTTTAGTCTCCGTGACGGGAAGGACGATGCGCTGCATACCACACTGCTTGATCGTCGTGCCCTTGAACGGAAAAGGCCCGAGTACGAGGATACCCTCAGCAGCCTGGCAGCATTGAACGAGCGCGGCCAGGACGAGGCGGCAACCATGATCGGCAAGTGGGTGTTGATGATGCTGAACAATTCGTACCCTGACAAGTTCCGTGCATATCCGAACCTGGTTGTTGAAGTGCGACCGCCGCCATCACCTGAACGTATCGCAGCAATTGAAGCTCAGCTTGACCGTCAGGATAAGGACGGCCAAGGTTAAGCAAGCTTAGTAACGTGCAGTTAGACGGGGACTTAGGTCCCCTTTTATATTTCTGGGACACCCAAGGCCGCTCTACATCAGCCTGGTTGGCGTAGCCCGCGCACGTTTGAGCCAGCGCAGGAGCGCCTGAGGACGTACTGATAACTTCTCAGCTCGCGCGAATTCACGCGCCTGAACTGTGGAGGTGATCCTTGCAAGGCTGCCGCATCGAAGGCTTCACGCTCGTCGAAGTCCTGGTCGCCATGTGCGTGCTGGCGCTCGGCGTGGCCGGCGCCGCGAGCACGCAGGTAGCGGCGGCGCGCCTGCGCCAGCAGGCCGCGCTCGAGTCGGAAGCCGTGCAACTGGCCGCCTCGCTCGGCGCGCGCATGCGCGTCAACACGGCGCAGATGGCGCTGCCGGATGCATCCAATCCCTATCTCCAGTTCGACTACGACGCGGCCGGCGGCGATCCGGCCGCGCCGCCCGTCCAGTGCTTCGGCGGCGCCGATTGCGATCCCGCCCAACTGGCCGCCTTCGACCTCTACGACACGGCACGCATCGTGCAGGGCGCCTTTCCCGGCGGGCGAATTGCCATCTGCCGCGACGGCGGCGGCTGGAATGCGGCGCTGCAGGCTGTTGAGTGGAGCTGCACCGGCGGCGCGAATGCGCCGGTAGTCGTCAAGCTGGGCTGGCGCGCGCCCGGCAGCTCCGCGGCGGCGCCCTTCGTGACGATGGTGGTTGCGGGATGAGTATGCGCCGCCCGACGCCGCGCCAGGCCGGCATGACCCTGGCCGAACTGCTGGTCGCGCTGGCGCTCGGTCTCGGCGTGCTGCTGGCCGGCGCCGTCCTGATGACGGGCGCGAACAAGGCCTATGTCGCCCATGAAGACGCGGCCGGCGTCGACGATGGGGGCCGCTATGCGCTGGCCCTGATCGGGCGCGCGGTGCGCCAGGGCGCCTTTGTCGATTGGGAGAGCCATGGCAGCGCGGGACTGGACAAGGACGCGCCAGCGCCGCTGGCGGGCCTCGACAGCCGTTCGCTGGTCAAAACGAGTGCCGCCATCGACGGTCCGCTGGCGAATGCGGTCAACGGCAGCGACGTGCTGGCGGTGCGCTACCCGGGCGCCGGCCCTGCGCCCGACGGCGACGGCAGCGTGATCGATTGCGCGGGCTTTCCCGTGCATGGCGCGAAGGAGGGCTGGAGCATCTTCTATGTCGCCCGCAACGCCGACGGCCTGGCCGAGCTGCGCTGCAAATACCGGGGTGCGGCCAACTGGAGCGCGGACGCGGTCGTCGCCGGCGTCGACGGCTTCCAGGTGCTGTATGGGCTCGACAGCGATACGCCGCCGGACGGCATCCCGAACCGCTATGTGAACGCCGGCGCGATCGCCGCGCTCGATGCCGCGCTGCTGCCCGCCGAGCGCAAGGAAAAGACCTGGTGGAAGCGTGTCGCCAGCGTGCAGGTGGCCTTGCTGCTGCATGGCGAGCACCCGTCGGCGGCGCCGCAGCCGGACGGCTATGCATTGTTCGGTCTGGCCTACAGTGCCGCGCACGGGGCGAGCGACCAGGGCGTGCAGCTGGCGCAGGCCGAGCTGCGCGGCCAAGGTCCGGCACGGGCGCGCAGGCTGTTCACGGCCGTATTCGCGATTGCGGTAGCCCAGCCATGAGGCCATTCCGACGCGAGCGCGGCGCGGCGCTCATCACCATGCTGTTCCTGATGCTGGCGCTCCTGATGATGTCGCTCTCGAGCACGCGCGCCGCGCTGGCCGGCGCCCGGTCGGCACGCTACGAACGCGACCGCCAGGTGGCGCACGCGGCGGCCGAAGCGGCGCTGCTCGATGCCGAACGCGATATCGAAGGCGCTGCAGGGGCCGCATCGCCGCGTACCGCGATGTTCAGCGCGCCCGACGGAAGCGCCTTTGTCGAGCGCTGCGCCGGCCGGGCCGAGAAGACGGGTCTGTGCAAGGCGGCGAGCGGCGCCGCACCGCCCGCCTGGCAGGCGGCCGACCTGGCAGGCGGCGCCGGCGTCGCATACGGCCGCTTCAGCGGGCGCGCGCTGCCGACGGGTGCCGGCACACTGCCGGCCGCCGCGCCACGCTACCTGGTCGAACTGCTGCCGGGGACTCATCCGGTGTTTCGCGTCACCGCGCTGGGCGTCGGCGCCGACCCGGCGACGATCGTCGTCCTGCAGAGCTACTACCGGCGTGCCGCCGGGGGCGCCGCCGGCAAACGCCTGGGCTGGCGCGAGATCGCCAACTGGCCCGAGCTGCACCAGGCCGCATCGCATTGACCCTACCGAGGAGAGCGCCATGGGACGCGGTTTCACCCTGATCGAAGCGATGGTCGTGCTCCTCATCGTCTCCGTGCTGGCCAGCCTGGCCTGGCCGAGCTATGCCGGCTACCTGACGCGCACGCGCCGCATGGAGGGGAAAGTCGCACTGGTCGCGGCCATGCTTCAGCAGGAGCAGTACCACGCCACCCACCATACCTATGCCGCCTTCTCGAAGGCGGAGCCGGTGGACGGACTCCCGTGGTGGTCGGGGAGTGCCGCCGCCGCCAGCTATTACGAACTGGACGCCGAGGCCTGTCCGGGCAGCGAACTGCGCGACTGCGTGCGGCTGCGGGCGCGGCCCGGCACGGGGAACGTCGATGCCCGCTTCACCGATCCGGAATGCGGCACGCTGACCCTGAGCAGCAGGGGCGAGCAGGGCGCGAGCGGGCAGTCGACGCGTTGCTGGCCATGAAGCGAACGTCCGCCCGGCAGGGGTTTTCGCTGCCCGAACTGCTGACCGTCCTTGCCATCGCTGCCGTCCTGCTGGGTCTTGCTTTGCCCGACCTCGCCGGATTGCTGCGCGCCCGGCAGCTGCGCGCGGCGACGGACGACTTGTTCGGCGCGATCAGCCTGGCGCGGGCGCAGGCGATCGCCCGCAACCAGCGCATCCTGCTGCTGCCGCGCGACGCCGGCGGCATCGACTGGACCCAAGGCTGGACCGTGTTCGCGGACCGCGACGGCGACGGGGCGCCAGGCGCCGGGGACGACATCCTGTCCGTGCACGAGGCGCTGCCCGCCGGGGTGAGGGCGGCCTTTGCCTTCACGAGTCCTGCAGCCCCGTATTACATCGCCTACAATGGCGCCGGGCGCAGCTGCGGCGCAACCGGTAGTGCCACCGCACGCTGGGGCACGCTGTCGCTGTTTCAGGGCGGGGCGATCCGCCGTATAAAAATTAACATGCTGGGCCGGGCGCGCACCTGTGATCCGGAACGCGACGCCAATTGCGACGGCACGGCGGCACCCGGCTAGAACCAATCAAGAACACTGTGCAGATCACGAACGATACCGACGCGATGGCGCTGGCCCTCGAATGGGCCGCAAAAGGCATGTACATCACTGCGCCCAACCCGCGCGTGGGCTGCGTGATCGTGCGCGATGGCGAAGTCATCGGCGCCGGCCACACCCAGCCCGCCGGCCAGGCGCATGCCGAGATCCAGGCC
Organism: Massilia litorea; assembly: GCF_015101885.1. Taxonomy (NCBI): domain Bacteria; kingdom Pseudomonadati; phylum Pseudomonadota; class Betaproteobacteria; order Burkholderiales; family Oxalobacteraceae; genus Massilia; species Massilia litorea. Next base: position 4,811,749 of record NZ_CP062941.1, on the reverse strand, counting down.
CTGCGCGATGCCGCCGCCCGCGGCAACGACGTACGCGGCGCCACGGCCTACGTCACGCTGGAACCGTGCAGCCACTACGGCCGCACGCCCCCCTGCTCGAAGGCGCTGGTCGAGGCGGGCCTGGGCCGCGTGGTGGCCGCGATGGGCGATCCCAACCCGCTGGTCGCCGGGCGCGGCATGGCGCAGCTGGAAGCGGCCGGTATCGCGACCGCATCCGGCCTGCTGGCCGACGCGGCATATGAACTGAACATCGGCTTCTTCTCGCGCATGCGCCATGGCCGTCCGTGGGTACGTCTGAAAACGGCGGCCAGCCTGGACGGCATGACGGCGCTGGAGAACGGCGAGAGCCAGTGGATCACCGGCCCCGAAGCCCGTCAGGACGGCCATGCCTGGCGCGCGCGCGCCAATGTCATCCTGACCGGCATCGGTACCGTCAAGGCGGACGATCCGCAGCTGACGGTGCGCGGCGTGGAAGGCGCGCGCCAGCCGCGCCGCGTGATCGTCGACAGCCGCTTCGAGATCGGCATGGACGCGCGCATCCTGCAGGGCGATCCCTGCTGGATCGTGGCGGCCGTACCGGATCCGGAGAAGGCAGCGCAGCTGCGGGCGGCTGGCCACGAGGTCATCCTGCTGCCGAACGCGCATGGCAAGGTAGACCTGCCGGCGCTGATGCTGGAGCTGGGCCGGCGCGAGATCAACGAAGTACACGTCGAGGCGGGCTCGAAACTGAACGCCTCGCTGGTGCGCGAGGGCTGCGTCGACGAGCTGCTGGTGTATCTCGCGCCAAGCCTGATCGGCAGCGGGCAGGGCATGTTCGCGCTGCCGCCTTTGAAACGCCTGGCGGACAAGGTCGCATTGCGCTTCCACGCCGTCACGCAGGTCGGCGCCGACCTGCGCATCCTGGCAAGACTGAACAAGAACCATACTGAGGACTAAGCATGTTTACTGGAATCGTCGCCGCTGTCGGCAAAATCAATTCGGTCGCGCCGCTGGCGGGTGGCCTGGACGCGGGCGTGCGCCTGCAGATCGAGTCCGGCGGCCTGCCGCTGGCGGACGTCGCGCTGGGCGACTCGATCGCCATCAACGGCGCCTGCATGACGGTGGTCGAGAAGACCGGGTCGAGCTTCTCGGTCGATGTGTCGCGCGAGAGCCTGAGCAAGACCGTCGGCCTGGACGCGCCGGGCGAAGTCAACCTGGAAAAGGCGCTGACCCTGGCCGAGCGCCTTGGCGGCCACCTGGTATCGGGCCACGTCGACGGCCTGGGCCGCGTGCACAGCTTCGAGCCGGTCGGCGAATCGCGTGAACTGGTGATCGACGCCCCCCAGGAGCTGGGCAAGTTCCTCGCCTATAAAGGCTCGATCGTGGTGAACGGCGTGTCGCTGACCGTCAACCGCGTGGAAGACCTGAGCGTGGACGGCGCCGGTGTGTGCCGCTTCTCGATCAACCTGATTCCGCACACGATCGAAGTCACGACCTTGAAACACCTGCGCGCCGGTTCGCAGGTGAACCTCGAGATCGACCTGATCGCGCGTTACGTCGAGCGCATGCTGTCGGCGTCCGCCGGCGCCAGATAACAAGCGGCCGGGCGCTCCCGCTTTCCGCCTGCGGAGCACGCGCCCGGACGCCCCCGCCCCGCGTCCGGGGTTGACGTCCTCACGCTTGCGTTCGTGCCGGCGCTTTCGCAGCGCCGGGCGGCTCGCATCGTCCGTTCCGCTGGGAAAGTTTCATTAAATTATCAATACAACTGCTACAATGGCAAGTTGTATTGGCTCACCCTCATACCTGCTCGCCGGCTATCGGTCCTGTCCGGCGAACCCTGCTCGCGGTTACCTCCTGCCGTAACTGCCTTTGCACTGCCACTATCGTAAAGAATCGATTCGCCCCGTTATGGAAAATTTTTGCCGAGCAGTCGTCGTCGCAGCCACTGTGCTCGCCTTGCCTTGCCACGCCAGGGAAACCGACCCCGACGATATCGCCAGTCTGAGTCTCGAGGCCTTGTCGAATGTCCGCGTGACCTCGGTCTCGCGCCGGTCCGAGCCGGTAGCCGATGCGGCCGCCTCGATTTTCGTGATCTCCGGGGAAAGTATCCGGCGCGCAGGCGCATCGAGCTTGCCGGAGGCCTTGCGGCTTGCCCCCAACCTGCAGGTTGCGCGTGTCGATGCACGTAACTACGCCGTCACCGCACGCGGCTTCAACAGCGCCTTCGAGAACAAGTTATTGGTGCTGATCGATGGCCGTAGCGTCTACAGCCCCCTGTTTTCGGGCGTATTCTGGGACGCGCAGGATGTGGTGCTGGAAGATGTGGAGCGCATCGAGGTCATCAGCGGTCCGGGTGCAACCATGTGGGGCGCCAACGCCGTGAACGGCGTCATCAATATCATTACCAAAGGCGCGGGCGCAACCCAGGGCACGCAGGTCAGCGCCAGCTACGACCGCGACCTGGTAACGGGCTCGGTGCGGTATGGCGGTGCGCTTGCCGGCGGCCTTCGCTACCGGACCTACCTCAAGTCGTCCGGGCACGATGACATCGGACGCGAAAACGGCTCGGCCAGCCCGACCGGATGGAAACGCTCGCAGGCCGGGTTCCGCGCCGACTGGGGGCAGGGGACGGACACGGCGACTGTCCAGGGCGATGCGTACACCGGCGCCTTGCACCAGCAGGGCACACGCGACATCCGCATTGCGGGTGCGAACCTGCTCGGCCGCAAGTCGATTCGCTTGTCCGGGGGCTCGGAGCTCACTGCCCAGGCGTATTGGGATTTTACCGAGCGCAACCAGCCCGGCGCTTTCATCGAGCATCTGAATACGATCGACGTCCAACTGCAAAGTTCGGTCATGCTGGCCGAGCGCCACCGCGTCGTATGGGGCGCGGGTTACCGCCAGGCCTTCGATCGCATCGACAATGGCGCCGCGTTCGCCTTCCTGCCGGGCGACCTGAACCTGCACTGGGGGAATGTCTTCGTGCAGGACGAAATCGACGTGACCGATACCGTGCGCCTGATCGCCGGCGCCAAGCTGGAACACAATAACTACACCGGCCTCGAATTCCTGCCGACCTTGCGGCTCGCGTGGAAGCCTACCGGAAGCAGTCTCACCTGGGCGTCGGCATCGCGCACGGTACGGGCGCCGTCGCGCATCGACCGCGATTTCTACAGCCCGTCCAATCCCCCGGTCGTGGGCGGCGTGCCGCGTTACGCGCTGGCCGGCGGGCCCGACTTCCGCTCGGAAGTGGCCGCTGTGCTCGAACTGGGCTACCGCATCCAGGCCACGCCGGCACTGTCGTATTCAGTCACCGCCTTTGCCAGCGACTATGACCGCCTGCGCACGCTCGAACCGAATACGCGCGGCCCCGGATCGGTGTTCAGCAATCTCGCCAACGGCCGTACCAGGGGCATCGAGATGTGGTCGACCTGGGAGGCGGCCGAGGCGCTGCGGCTGTCGGCCGGCTTCGTGGCGCAACACGTCCGTACCACGACCGAACCGGAGAGCAGGGACGCCAGTGCGGCAACGGGCCTGGCGACCAGCGACCCGAGCAACTACTGGAACCTGCGCGCTTCCTGGGATGTCGCCCGGGGCCAGACCCTCGACGTGCTGCTTCGCCATCACGGCAAGTTGAGCCGTCCGGAGGTGCCCGCCTACGAAGCCCTCGATATCAACTACACCTGGCGCGTCAGTCCCGGCCTCGATCTCTCGGTCAACGGACGCAACCTGCTCGACTCCGCGCACCCGGAATTCGGCGGTGGGGCGAACCGCAGCGTGTATGAACGCGCAGTCGGGGTGAACCTGGTGTGGCGCCTGTAATCATGCTCCGTTCATGCACCGGGCTGCTCGCTGGCCCGGTTCGCCGTTTCCTGGTGGCGCCCCTCGCGCTCGTGTTCGCGTTTGTGCTCGCGGGCTTGCCGGCGCACGACGCCTGCGCGCAACTCGGCCCGCCGTCGGAAAGCGTCGTCAAGGCCGCTTACCTGTCGAAGCTGGGCAACTATGTCGAGTGGCCGGTTCGTGCCGCGCCGCCGCCCAACGGCCGTATCGTCATCGGTATCGTCGGTGCCGACGACGTGGCCAACAGCCTGTCCCAGATGTCGGCCGTGCGCGATCCGGTCAAGGGTACGATCGCCGTGCGGCGCCTGCGCAACGGCGATGCGCTCGACAATATTCATATCCTGTACCTGGGCGATGGCTACGCCGTCCGGGCCGGCGCCATGATCGACCAGGCGGCGTCACGCTCGATCCTGGTCGTCACCGAATCGGACGATGCGCTCTCGCGCGGCAGCGTCATCAATTTCCGTCTGCTGGACGAACGGATCCGCTTCGATATTTCACTCGAGTCTGCCGAAAAAGCCGGCCTGCGACTGAGTTCACAACTGCTGGCGCTTGCCGCGACCGTCATCAGGGAAAAACGCAAATAATGTTCAGTTCGATACGGCGCTCGATTTCGCGCAAATTCATGGTTGCCGTCATGGCGACGACGTTTACCGCGGTGTTCGTTTCCGGACTGGCGAACCTGGCCTATGACATCGAGGACTTCCGCACCGGCGTACTCGAGGAACTGACGTCCCAGGCGGACATCCTGGCACAGGTCAGCATCGCCGCCCTGGAGTTCGAAGACAAGCCAAGTGCGGAGGCGACGCTCGGGCGCCTGCAGGCAAGGCCGAGCGTGCAGTCGGCCGCGATCTACCGCGCCGATGGCAGCCTGTTCGTGACCTACACAGGGCGCGAGCAGTCGCAATTGCTGGCGCCGCCGGGCCGGCCGAGCGCACAGGCGCATATCATCGACGGTAACGTGATGCATATTTTTCGTCCGATAAAGCGCGGTTCGGAAAAACTCGGCACGATCTACCTGCGCTCGGCCTATCCGCTCGATGCCCGCATCGAACGTGGCCTCAAGATGTTTGGCGCGGCACTGGCGCTCAGCCTGCTCGTTGCCGGACTGGTCGCGGCGTGGCTGCAGTCCGCCGTCACCAGGCCGGTGAAGGCAATGACCGGCGCGGTACGCGAATTGATTGCGCAGCGCGACTTCTCGAAACGCGTGAACAAGACCACCGACGACGAAACCGGCATGCTGGTCGATGCGTTCAACACCATGCTGTCGGAGATCGGGCAGCACGCCGCCAAACTGGAGCAGAGCAATGCATCGCTCACCCATGAGGTCGAGGAGCGTACCCGGGTCGAACGCGCCATGAGCGATTTGAACCTGTCGCTCGAGGAGCGCATTGCGGCGCGCTCGCTGGAACTGCAGCGAGCGAACGAGCAGCTGCACCACGCGCAGAAAATGGAGGCCATCGGCCAATTGACCGGTGGCGTCGCCCACGACTTCAACAACGTGTTGCAGGTCATCGCCGGCAACCTGCAACTGCTTGCGATGACCTTGCCGGACAATGCCGAGGCACAGCGTCGCCTTTCGACTGCCAAATTTGCGACCGAACGTGGTGCAAAATTGTCGTCGCAATTGCTGGCGTTTGCACGACGTCAACCGCTGCAACCGGCGCCGACGAATCTCGGGCGGGTCCTGCGCGACATGGACGACATGCTGCGCCGCGCCCTGGGCGAAAGCGTCGAAGTGGAGACTGCGGTGACCGGAGGCCTGTGGAACACCCTGGTCGACCCGAATCAACTTGAAAACGTCGTACTGAACCTGGCAATCAACGCACGCGACGCGATGAAGGGGCACGGCAAGCTGACCCTGGAACTCGGCAACGCGATGCTTGACGACCACTATGCCGCCGTCGAACCGGAGGTCGTGGCCGGCCAATACGTGTTGCTGGCGATCTCGGACACCGGCTGCGGCATGGCGCCCGAGGTGCTGGCCCGCGCTTTCGAGCCCTTCTTCACCACCAAGCGCGAGGGTGAAGGCACGGGCCTCGGCCTGAGCATGGCATTCGGCTTCGTCAAGCAGAGCAGTGGCCACATCAAGATCTACAGCGAAGTCGGTTCGGGCACCACCATCAAGATTTATCTGCCGCGCTCGCACAGTGCCGAAGAGCAGGCATTCGACATGACGGCGGGCGAGGTCGTGGGCGGCTCGGAAACGGTGCTCGTCGTCGAAGACGACCTCGCGGTCCAGGCCACGGCGGTCGACATGCTGTCCCAGCTGGGGTATCGCGTGCTGAAGGCGGACAACGGCGACGCGGCGGCCATCATCCTGAACGAGCACAAGGACATCGATATGCTGTTCACGGATGTCGTCATGCCCGGCAGCGTGCGCAGTCCCGAACTGGCGCGCCTTGCGAAGTCGCTGCATCCCGGCATTTCAGTGCTGTTTACGTCGGGTTACACGCGCAACGCCATCGTCCACGGCGGCAGGCTCGATCCTGGCGTCGAACTCATCAGCAAACCCTACCGCGGAGAAGATCTGGCACGCAAGATCCGTCATGTGTTCGCCAATACCCGCCAGGTCGAGCGCATGCGCCAGGACAGCGCCGACGTCGCCGGCCGGGTGGCCGTCGACGCGCAATCGCTGCGCCTGCTGGTGGTGGAAGACGACCCGGACAACCGCTCGCTGCTGCAGGAAATCCTGACCATGCTCGGCCACCGCGTAACGGCCGTCGGCAGCGGCGAGGACGGCTTGCAGGCCTTCCACCCCGGGCTGTTCGACGCACTGGTGACGGACCTGAATCTGCCGGGGATATCCGGTCTGGCGCTGGCCGATGCATTGTGCAAGGCGCAGCCTGGATTGCGGGTCGTCATTGCATCCGGCGTCGGGCGAGCCGAGGGTGGCCCGGGCGCCCATGGATACGCGAGCCTGACCAAGCCGTATCGGGTCGATGAGCTCGAGGAAATACTGCGTGGCGTCGCCGCCTAGCGGCAGCGGCCGCACACGCGCGGGCGTCCGTCTGGCGTGTTTATTCCGTGCTGCCGACGGCCGCGTTGTGCGCTAGCGGGACGCTCGGCGCTGGCTGCGGCGGGAACGCGCGCTGCAGGCCGAAGCGGGCCAGGGTGTCCGCCGTCGACGGCCGGTGCAGCGCAACGAGCTTGAGCGCGATGTCGCCGATCGAAGCGGACATCCTTGTCCGGTGCAGGTTGCCCAGCGTCGCCAGGGCCGGCGCATTGTCCATCCCGTTGTTCAGCCTTTCCATGAACTGGTCCGCCTTTATCACGCGCGCGCTGTCGAAGCGGCGCGGGCGCTCGATGCGCGCGTTCGGGGCCAGCAGCACCAGGGTGTCGACCGGGGCGTCGTCGAGGCCGAACGGCTCGAGCGCATCGCGCAGCACCGAGACCTGGCGCGCCTGCGCCGCCAGAGGCGAGGGCATCGGTACGTAGCATTTGTTTGGTTCGTCCCAGCGCAGGAAGTCGCCGTCCTCGGTGATTTTCAGGCCCTGCGAGAAATACCTGGTGTCGAGCAGGTAGAAGCGGCGCGAACGGTGGATCAGCAGGTGGTCGATCTGCGCCGCGCGGCCGTCGTTCGACACCAGCCGCAGGTCGTGCACGACGGCGGTCCTGGTGGAATCCTTCAGGTAGATGTCGATCAGGCCGACGGCCTCGCGTTCGGCCAGCATCCCCGCCCGCATCATGCGCAGTTCACGCTCGAGCAGCGGCTTCTTGTCCGGGCTGGCGAGCGCCAGCATGCGCTGCAGTATCGCGACTACGGGCATTTTGTTGTCGCTGTCCTTGTAGATCATTGTCAACTCCTGCTGAGGTCGAACTTTCACTCTAGCTTTGGGTCAACTGTCCGACCCCGTATTTATTAAGTGAGAGCAAGATTATTCATACCGCATACAAACTGTTGCGCTCCCGACTCACAAGAAACGGCGTAGACTGCTCCCCCACAATAAACATGAGCCAGCCCTGCATCGACTCAGCTGCACAAGGCTGCCGTCACGAGGAGAAGAAATGAGCGTCAAGGAAGGTTTGCGGCCACTGCTGGGTGCAGCCCGATTCACAGTCTTATTGACAGCCATGGCCGCCGCGGCCGCGCAGGGCGCGCAGATGCGCGAATACCGCTCGGTCGCGATCAGCGGCGGCGGCGAGTCGGTCGCCGCGATCGAATCGAGCGACCCCGGCATTCCGGGGCGGCGCGCACACGGACACATCGTCGTGCGCGACGCCGCCAGCGGCAGGATCACTGCCGAATACGATCCCTGCGCCACCTGTTCCTATGATTTCCCGGCCTGGTCGCCGGACCGCAAGGGCCTCGCCTTCATCGGCGCCAACCGCGATGCCGGGGAAGCGACCCTGTGGGTGGCCCAGGGCGGCAAGCTGACGGCCGCCGCCACCGTCAAGGGGGTGGCAAATACCGCGCGCTGGTCGCCGGACGGCGCCAGCATCGCCTTGCTCGCCACCGTCGGCGCGAAGAAACAGACCGGCGCGGTCGAAGCCGGTGCGCGCCAGGTCGGAGAAATAGGCGTCGACGAGGATGCGCAGCGCATCGCGCTGGCGCCCGCCGCCGGCGGGGTGCTGCGCCTGGTGTCGCCGCCCGATTCCTTTGTCTACGAATACGACTGGACGCCGGACGGCCGCGGTTTCGTCGCCACCAGCGCGAAGGGAAACGGCGACAACAACTGGTGGGTCGCCACCCTCGGGCACGTGGACCTCGCCAGCGGCGCGCTGCGGACGATCGCGGCGCCGAAGATGCAAATCAGCCTGCCGCACGTGTCGCCCGACGGGCGCAGCGTCGCTTTCGTCGGCGGCCTGATGAGCGACTTCGGCTCGGTCGGCGGCGACGTGTTCACGGTGCCCTTCGAAGGCGGCGAACCGGTCGACGTGACGCCGAACCATGCCGGTTCGTTCAACGGCCTGGCCTGGAAGGGGCCGCAGTTGCTGGCCTCAAGCCTGCAGGGTAGCGAGATGGCCGTGCTTGCGATCGACCCCCAGGCGCGCACGGCGCGCACGCTGTGGAGCGGAGCGGTGTCGGCTAACGGTTCGGCCGACGGCCGCTTCGTATTCAGTCTCGATGGCAGCTCGGCCGTCTCGGTGCACGAGACCTATGAACAGGCGCCGCGCATCGTCGCCGGCCGCCTGCCCGCACTCGGGCCGATCACCCGCGACAACGTCGATTTCGCCCCCCAGGTGGCGGCGCGCAGCATCAGCTGGACCAACGAGGGCATGCGCAGCCAGGGCTGGCTGGTCGGTCCACGCAAGCCGCAGGCCGGCCTCAGGCACCCGATGGTGGTGATCGTCCACGGCGGGCCGGCAGCGGCCGCCACGCCGCGCTTCGTCGCGGCGGGCGAATTCGGCAACCCGCTGGTGCGCGAGCTGGTCGAGCGCGGCTTTTACGTGTTCCAGCCGAATCCGCGCGGCAGCTATGGCCAGGGGATGGCCTTCGGCATGGCGAACCGGCGCGACTTCGGCGGCGGCGACTGGCGCGACATCCTGGCCGGCGTCGATGCCGTGCTCAGGGAAGCGCCGGTCGACGGCGCGCGCCTCGGCCTGATGGGGCATTCCTACGGCGGCTTCATGACGATGTGGGGCGTCACCCACAGCAAGCGCTTCAAGGCGGCGGTGGCGGGCGCCGGCATCGCCAACTGGATCAGCTATTACGGCCAGAACGGCATCGACCAGTGGATGGTGCCCTTCTTCGGCGCGACCATGTACGAGGACCCGGCCATCTACCGCGCGGCCTCGCCGATCGAATCGATCCGGAACGCGACCACGCCGACCCTGCTGTACGTGGGAGAGCGCGACGTCGAGACCCCGGCGGTGCAGTCGATGGAGTTCTGGCACGGCCTGCGTGCGGTAGGGACGCCGACGGCGCTGGTGATCTACGATGGGGAAGGGCATGCGATTCGCAAGCCGGAGCATCAGCTGGATCAGCGGCGCAGGACGGTGGAATGGTTCGAGAGGTATCTGAAGTAGATGTAGGGTGGGCGGGTCTCCCGCCCACGCGGTGATTGTTACCGGCTCCGCTATCGTGCGCGTTGATCTTGCTGCCAACGATCACCGCGTGGGCGGGGAAGCCGCCCACCCTACGTGTCAATTCGCGGCCTGCACCGCCTCCGCCTTCTTCTCCGGATACAGCACCACCTGCACGTAATTCTCCGTGTTCAGGTAACGCCGCGCCGCTTCCTGCACTTCGCCCGCCGTGAGCGCATTCACCCGCTCCTCGTGCGTCAGGATCGCCTTCGGATCGGTCCCGTCGAGCAGCGCCGACTGGATGCGGCCCAGCCAGTAGCCGTTTTCGCGCAGGGCCTTGCGGTGGTTCTGGATCCAGTTCTGCTTGACCTTGGCGAGGTCGCCAGCAAGCGGGCCTTCGCGCTTGAGGCGTTCGAATTCGTCGAAGGTCGCCTTCAATACCTTGTCGACGTTCTCGGGTCCGGTCGGCAGCGTCACCGACAGGCTGTAGTGGCCGTAGGGGATGCGGCCCAGCTGCCCGCCGGCGTTGCCGCCGTAGATCAGGGACAGCTGCTCGCGCAGCACCTCGATGATGCGGATGTTGAGCACCTCCACCAGCGCCTGCAGGCGCATCTGTTCCAGCTCCGAGAACGCCGCCTCACCGGTGAAGGTCAGCGAGATCGTGCTCTTCGGTTCGGTACCGCTGTAGACCGCGCGCTTGACCACGCCCTTCACCGGACGCAGGCCGACGTCGCGCCATTCGGTCGGGATGGCGGGCGTGGGCAGGCTGCCGAGCCAGGTGGCCAGCAGCGGCTTGACCTTGTTGACGTCGAAACTGCCGACCATCACGAAGGTCAGGTCTTTGGCGCTGGAGAAGCGCTCGCGGTAGATGGCGATGCTGCGGTCCAGGCTGATCTGGCCGAATTCCTCGGGAAGCAGCGGGCGCGGTGCGCGCGGGTGGTTGTTGTAGAGCGTGGCGACCACTGTGTCCCCGAAGCGCGCGCTGGGCTGGCCAAGGCGGTTGCGCGCGGCTTCGACCTGCTTGCCGATGAAGGACTTGAACAGGTCTTCGTCGCGGCGCACGGCGTCGAAGCGCAACCACAGGAGCTGCAACATGGTCTCGATGTCGGTCGCGCCCGACGAGGCGCCGAGCACTTCGTTGTAGCCGGCCAGGCCCATGGTCACCGCGGCCGCCTTGCCCGCCAGGACTTTCGACAGGTCGAGCGGCGAATAGTCCTGCAGGCCCATGCTGGCGACGATGGCATTGGCGTAGCGCGCGTTGAGGATGTCGGCGTCGCCGTACAGGCTCTGGCCGCCGAAGCGGGCCGCGCTCATCATGACCTGGTCGTTGCGGAAATCGGTCGGCTTCAGGATCGCCTTGACACCGTTCGAGAAGGTCAGATAGGTCAGGCCGAGCGCCTTGTCTTCACGCTCTTCCACGATGCTGCCGGCCTTCGGCGGCTGCGCCATCAGCTGGCTGCCCAATACCTTTTCCTCGTGCGGCGCGACTTCGGCCCGCTCGGCCGCGGCGAGCGCGGCCAGCAGCGCCGCGCCCTGCGGCGGCGGACTGTCGGCACGCTCGATGCCGGTATAGATCACCAGCTTGCCGGAATTGGCCGGGATCGTGCGCCGCGCGTAGGCGTTCATTTCGTCGAGCGTCACGGCTGGCAGCATTTCGGTGGCGTAGCGGTATTCGGCGGCGATGCCGGGGATCGGTTCCTGCTGCAGGAAGTTGCGCAGGTACTCGGCCACGTAGGCGCCGGAGTCGGTTTTCTCGCGTTCGTTGTACAGCTGCTCGAAGCTGCGCAGCATGTTCTTGCGGGCGCGATCGAGTTCGGCCTGGCCGAAGCCGTAGCGGCGCGCCCGCTCGTTCTCGCGCACCAGGGCGTCGATCGCCTTCGGCGCCCCGCCCGGGCCGATGACGGCGCTGGTATTGAATGATTTATAGAAGGGCGTGAGTTTGCCCAGGGCGCTGCCGCCGCGCAGGAAAGGCGGTTCGGCCAGCTGCGAGAGTTCCTGCAGGCGCGCGCCGAGCATGCCGGTGAACAGGCCCTCGACCAGCTGCTCGCGGTAGCCGCGCACGGTGTCGGGCTCGCGTACCGGCTGCACCGGGTAGCGCACCAGGATGCTGTTGCCGCCGGCTTCCTTGTCCGTGACGACCACCGCTTCGGTCTCCTCGCGGCGCGGGATCTCCGCATACACGCGGGGGCGCGCCGGCTTCGGATTGGACAGCTTCGAGAAGTGCGCCTTGATCAGTTTTTCGATGGCCTTGGGGTCGATGTCGCCGACCGCCACCACCGCCATCAGGTCGGGCCGGTACCAGTCGCGGTAGAAGCGTTTCAGGGTCTCGGGCTTGAAGTTGCGCAGCACCTCTTCCTTCCCGATCGGCAGGCGTTCGGCGTAGCGGGAGCCGTTGTAGATCTTCGGCCAGATCTGCTTGCCGATGCGGTCGCCCGCGCCTTTGCCGAGCCGCAGTTCCTCGAGCACGATGCCGCGCTCCTTGTCGATGACGTCCTCGTCGAAAGAGAGACCGTGCGCCCAGTCTTCCAGCACCTGGAACGCCTTGCCGATGTTTTCCGGGCGGTCCAGCGGGATCGGCAGGATGTAGACGGTTTCGTCGAAGGAGGTGTAGGCGTTCAGGTCGGCGCCGAACTTGACGCCAATCGATTGCAGGTAGTCGACCAGCTCGTGTTTTTTAAAGTTGGTCGAACCGTTGAAGGCCATGTGCTCCACGAAGTGCGCCAGGCCCTGCTGGTCCTCGTCCTCGAGGATCGAGCCGGCCTTCACGACCAGGCGCAGGTCGAGCTTGCGCTCGGGGCGGGCGTTTTTCTGGATGTAGTAAGTCAGGCCATTCGGGAGCTTGCCGACCTTGACCTGCGGGCCGACCGGAATCGGCGCATCGAGTTTCAGGGCGGCGCCGGCGCCGAAGGGAAGGAGGAGGAGGGTGCAGGCGAGACAGGCGTGGCGAAGGAATTGGCTGAACATCGGGGCTTCCGTTGTAAGGCGTCGAGCCGCCATTGTACTGGCCGCTCGCGTCTTTGTTCACACCGTCACGCGCCCCTTCTGCAGCAGCAGCGCCATCTCGCGCGCCGGCACCGGCCGGCTGTACAGGTAGCCCTGCAGGACCTCGCAGCCGATCTTGCCGAGATAATCGCGCTGGGCCAGGGTCTCGACGCCCTCGGCCACCACCCGCAAGGACAAGCCTTCGGCCAGCGCGATCGTGGCCTGGGCGATCGCCGCGCTGCGCGGATCGGTGGTGATGTTGCGCACGAACGCCTGGTCGATCTTGAGCTTGTCGAGCGAGAAGCGCGACAGGTAGCCGAGCGAGGAGTAGCCGGTGCCGAAGTCGTCGAGCGAGAGCGACACGCCCATCGCGCGCAGCTCGGCCAGCTGGGCTTCGGCGGCCGTGGTATCGCCCATCATGACGCTTTCGGTCAGCTCGATCTCGAGATAGCGCGCTTCCAGGCCGGATTCGGACAGCGCCGCGCGCACCACCTGCGGCACTGTGCCCGCCTTGAACTGGTGCGCCGAGACGTTCACCGCCACCGGCACCCGCGGCAGCCCGGCGTCCTGCCAGGCCTTGTTCTGCTGGCAGGCCTGGCGGATCACCCAGTCGCCGATCGGCAGGATCAGGCCGGTGTCCTCGGCCAGCGGGATGAAATCGGCCGGCGAGACGCGGCCCAGTTCCGAGCTGTGCCAGCGCAGCAGCGCTTCCATGCCGAGCACGCGGCCATCCTCGCGCGCCACCTGCGGCTGGAAGTGCAGCGCCAGTTCGGCCTGGCCGATGGCGCGCCGCAGGCGCGTTTCCAGCGCCAGCCAGCGCATCGCCTGGTCGTTCATCTCGCCCTTGAAGAAGCGGAAGCCGTTGCGCCCGGCGTCCTTCTGGTGCGCCAGGGCGGCGTCGGCGGCCTTCAGCAGGTCGCCCGCCGCATTGCCGTCGCGCGGAAAGACGCTGATGCCGACGCTGCCGGTGACGACCACGTCGTGCCCGCCGACGGAGAACGGCTGGGCGATGGCTTCGATCAGGCGCTGGGCGGCGAAGATGATGTCCTCAGTGTCCTCGCAGCCGGTGAGCAGCACGAACTCGTCGCCCGACAGGCGCGCCACCGTGTCGGCGGGGCCGGCGATCGCGCTGGCGCGGCGCGCGACTTCGCGCAGCAGGGCGTCGCCGGCGGCGTGCCCGAGGCTGTCGTTGATGCGCGAGAGGCGGTCGACGTTCACCAGCAGCAGGGCCAGCTGGCTGCCGTCGCGGCGGGCCGCGGCGATCGACTGCTGCAGCCGGTCGTGGAATAGCGAACGGTTCGGCAGCAGGGTCAGGGCATCGTGGTTCGACAGGAAGTCGAGCTTGTTGTGGGCGGCCTTCAGCGCCGACAGGTCGGTCGAGACCGAGACATAGGCGGTCAGCTTGCCGGCTTCGTCGCGCACCGCGCTGATGCTGGTGCGCTCCGGATAGACTTCGCCGTTCTTGCGCCGGTTCCAGATCTCGCCGCGCCACTGGCCGTCCTGTTCCAGGCTGTCCCACATGGCGCGGTAGAAGGGTGCTTCGTGGCGTCCCGAGCGCAGCACGCGCGGGTTCAGGCCAATGACTTCGGCCTCGCGGAATCCCGTGATCTGCTCGAAGGCCGGATTGACCGCGACGATGTTCGCGCAGGCGTCGGTCATCATGATGCTTTCCTGGGTGCTGTCGAAGACCTGGCGCGCCAGTTCCAGCCGGTGCTCGCTCTCGCGCAGCGCGGCATCGGCCTCGGCGCGCGCCGTCGCTTCCAGCTGCAGCTGGGCCGCGTGGCGCTGCACCACGCCATACAGGTTCAGGTTTTCGTAGGCCACCGCCAGGTGCGCGGCGAGGGCCGAGGCCCAGCGCTCATCCTCTGCCGAAAAGTGGGTGGCGCTCGGCGCGCGCACGAAGTACAGCCAGCCGTACAGGTTGCGCAGGCAGCGCACAGGCAGGCCGAGGAAGGAAGCGCAACGCGGCAGGCCCCTTGGCAAGGTACCCAGCAGCGGATCGCCTTCGGCCAGCCGGATCGGCTCGCGCGACAGCAGCAGGGCGCCGGGCAGGCGGGTCCCGGTCGCATGCACCGCCAGCAGGCTGGGATCGAGACCGCGCGCATTCAGGTGGCTCACGGTACGTTCGTCGTTTTCGAGCAGGCACAGCGCCAACTGGTCGGCGTCGAGGATGCGTGCCGCGGCCTTCAGGAAAACGTCGACCAGGCCTTCCACCTGGCGTTCGTTGACCAGGTGCAGGCACATCTCCTCGATCGCGGCGAGGCGTGCCCCGAGGCGGCTCTCGCTTGCTGGTGCGACGGGCGCCGGCAGGAAGGCGTCGGAGACGCTGCGCACCCGGACCTGTGCGTCCCGAGCCGCCGCCGCCGACAGTCCCAGCTCGGCATTCACGGCCGCCATGATGTCCTGCGGGTCGGACGGTTTGCTGAGCACCGTCTGCACCCCGCAGCTGCGCGCCATCGCCACCGTCTCGCGCTCGGCATAGACGGCAGAATAGAAGATGACGCGGGTGGCGGCCAGGGCGCGGTCGGCGCGCAGGCGCTGGACGAACTCGTAGCCGTCCATGGTCGGCATCAGGATGTCGGTAATGATCAGTTCGGGACGCTCGGCGCGCACCAGCTGCAGGGCGGCGGCGCCGTCTTCGGCTTCCAGCAGCCGGTGTTCGGTGAAACCGAGCAGGGCCATCAGGTAGGCCCGGTTGCTCGGACGGTCGTCGACGATAAGAATGGTGGCCATCAGTGCGTCTCCCGGGCTGCGGCGGTGCACTGGCGGGTAAAAATCGGAACCAACATGACAACTCCATGAATGCGCCGGCGGCAGCACGCGGACGCTTTAGATCTGACTGTGATGAATCATATTCTTCTGGATGTCGCAAACACCACAAAGTTGCTTATTAAAACATAATATTTAACAATTTATTTTAAACAAAGGCACTTTGTTGCAGTGGTGCAACGATCGATATATTCCGTATATTGCTTCCCGTTTCTATTTCTTCTGCCGAGTTCCCTGCATCGACTCGGTTGAAACGCGGTAAATCCTTTAAAATAGCGGATTGCGCACGATGCGTCATCGTTTCAAGGAATTTCGAATGTCTATCTCCAGCACCCAGGAAATCGTTGCCGAACTTCGCGCCGGCCGCATGGTCATTTTGGTCGATGAAGAAGACCGCGAGAACGAGGGTGACCTGGTCCTGGCGGCGGACTTCGTCACCCCGGAGGCGATCAATTTCATGATCCGCCACGCGCGCGGCCTGGTTTGCCTGACCCTGTCCGAAGAAATCTGCGACAAGCTGGCACTGCCGATGATGACGACCCGCAACGGCACTTCCTTCGGCACCAATTTCACGGTCTCGATCGAAGCGGCCGAGGGCGTGACCACCGGCATCTCGGCGGCTGACCGGGCGCGCACCATCCAGGTGGCGGTGTCGAAAGGCGCCAAACCGGACGACCTGGTCCAGCCGGGCCATATCTTCCCGCTGCGCGCGGTGAAGGGTGGCGTCCTGATGCGCGCTGGCCACACCGAAGCCGGCTGCGACCTGACCGAAATGGGCGGCCTGACCCCGGCCTCGGTGATCTGCGAGATCATCAAGGAAGACGGCACCATGGCGCGCCTGCCGGACCTGATCGAGTTCGCGAAAGAACACAACCTGAAAATCGGCACCATCGCCGACCTGATCCACTACCGCAGCGAAAACGAGAGCCTGGTCGAGCGCGTTGCCGAGCGCACCCTGAACACGGCCCAAGGCGAATTCAAGCTGGTCGCCTACCGCGACAAGCCGAGCGGCTGCGCCCACCTGGCGATGGTGCACGGCGAGATCGGGCGCGACAACGAGGCCCTGGTGCGCGTGCACCAGCCGGTCTCGATCCTCGACGTGCTGGAACACCGCGCCACGACCCACTCCTGGACCATGGCCTCGGCGATGGAAGCGATCAAGAAGAGCGAATCGGGCGTCGTCGTGCTGCTGAACTGCGGCGAGACGGCCGAGCAGCTGTTCGCACAATTCACGTCGCTCGATGCGCCGGGCGCGCGTCCGACCGGCCGTGCGGCGACGATGGATCTGCGCACCTACGGCATCGGCGCGCAGATCCTAAAGGACCTCGGCGTCGGCAAGATGAAGCTGCTGGCCAATCCGCGCAAGATGCCGTCGATGACCGGTTTCGATCTCGAGGTCACCGGTTACATCGCCAGTCCATCGGCCTGACGCGGTACCATACACACTATTAATACGAACACACTAAGAAGAGGGCAGCCATGACGGTAGGAACTTATGAGAGCAACATGACAGGCGAGGACCTGCGCATCGGGATCGTGCAGGCGCGCTTCAATGCCGACGTCGGGCATGGCCTGCTGTCGTCCTGCCTGGCCGAACTGAAGCACCTGGGCGTGGCCGACGAGGACATCCTGCACGTGACCGTGCCGGGCGCGCTGGAAATCCCGCTGGCCCTGCAGAAGATGGCCGAAACCCAGCAGTTCGACGCCCTGATCGCGCTCGGCGCCGTCATCCGCGGCGAAACCTACCACTTCGAGCTGGTCTCGAACGAGTCGGGCGCCGGCATCACCCGCATCGGCCTGGACTACGGCATCCCGATCGCCAACGCCGTGCTGACCACCGAGACCGACGAGCAGGCCGAAGTGCGCATGGCGGAAAAGGGCGCCGATGCGGCCAAGGTTGCGGTCGAGATGGCCAACCTGCTGCTGGCGCTGGAAGAGCTGCACCCCGAGGAAGAAGAAGAGTAATCGAAGGACGAACATGACCGACAAGACCACCCACGCCAACCCGAGCAAGAACCGCACCCCGCGCCACCGCGCGCGCGAGTTCGCGCTCCAGGGCCTGTATCAATGGCTGCTGAATAACGAGCCATCGACCCAGGTGGCCAACAACATCCGCGCCGCCCACGGCTTCGACAAGGCCGACGGCGAGTATTTTTCGTCGCTGCTCAACGGCACGATCACGACCTCGGTCGAGCTGCGCGAAACGATCGCTCCGCTGATCGACCGCGCGGTCAGCGAACTGTCGCCGATCGAGCACGGCGTCCTGCTGCTGGGCGCCTTCGAACTGAAGAACCACCCGGAAATCCCATACCGCGTCGTGATTAACGAAGCGGTCGAGCTGACCAAGTCCTTCGGCGGCATCGACGGCCACAAGTACGTCAACGGCGTGCTCGATAAACTGGCCTCGAAACTGCGTCCGGAAGAAGTCGGCGCCGACGCGCGGCGTTAATTTCCCTCTGTATATATAGTAGGGCTGGCGAAAAGCCACCGTTGCCGAAAGGCGCGGTGGCTTTTTTGTGGGCTCCGAAAAGGCGATGTCGTATTCGCTCTTTGTTGACAGCAGCGCACCGTAGGGTGGACTCCTGAGTCCACGCGTTCGTGCTCATGCATTGGTATAACGTATCTGCGAGGCCACAAATGGGTGCACAAATGCCGCGGCGAGTATCCACGAGCTATGGGTATTCGTCTGCACGGAACGCGTGGGCTCAAGAGCCCACCCTACGGTGCGCGATCGTCCCGACTCATCAATAAAAAAGCCACCGCAAGCGGTGGCGTGAGGAGCGTACGAGCTTCACCTTACAGCGTCGCCAGCGCCTCCGTTTTCGGCTCCGCAGCCGGTTCCGCGGCTTTCGGGGCCGCCGGCGCGGCAGGCGCCGCCTTGACGACCATCTGCGTCGGTGCCGGTGGGGTCACCGTCGGGACCTTCTTGCCACCTGCAACCATTTTCAGTCGCTTGTATTCGGCCAGCACCTTGGCGCCATAACCCGAGTCGTCCTCCATGTCGGCCGCGCCGACATAGGTCTTCAGGCCGCCTTCGACCGAACCCGTGCGCTTCACGTAGTCCTTCAGGATCTGCGCGCCGACACGGATATTGGCGACCGGATCCAGGGCCGCCTCGGCGCCGCCGACTTCCTCGAACTTGTCGTGGTGGACCTTGGCCATCACCTGCATCAGGCCCTTGGCGCCCATCGGGCTTTCCGCGAACGGGTTCAGGCCCGATTCGATGACCATCACGGCCAGGATCAGCAGGGGATCGAGCTTCATCTCATGGGCCGTCGTGTAGGCCGTCGAAACGAGCATGTTGGCCGCGTCGCCGGCCACCCGGTAGCGCTTGGCGAGCCAGGAGGTGACGTTCTGCTGCTGCTTGCTGTTGGCGAGGACTTTGAGCTCGGCCCGGTCTTGCGTTGCGTCCAGTGCGGCCTCCTTGGCCGGCGCTGGGGTGGCGGTCGCGACGGTTGCACCAGCAGGTGCGGCGGCGACGGTTTCAGAATGCAGCAGTTCCGAAACTTTTTTTGCTGCATCCGGGTTCGTGTAGAGCAGGGTCAGTACTGCCACTGCCGAGAGACCGAACACGGTCAGGGTGTGCTGCATTGTGGTCAACAAACCACGCGCCGTTTTTGCCACTTGTGAAAACGTGACTGGCTGGCTGGCCAATTGGACGAGCTTTGCGCTCGAACCGAACAAACGATTGATCATCGAAGTCCCCTTTGTCGCGGCGAAAAGGATCCCGTCGCGGCGCATGGAGCGCTACGGAGGTACCAATGCCGTGCATCAGAAAAATCGTCAGGGCTTCCAGTGCGGAAGACCAAAACGCCGTCATTGCTTTGCTTCAGCTGGCCGTTGTCCCAGGGCGGGTGCGGTCCAGTGGCTCAACAACTGTCTCGGGGGTTCAGGCAGACGCCTGGTGGAAACACTCCTTAAAAATGTCGTTGGGGCCCCGACCCCGTGAAGTTATGAGAAGCGGCTACAATCTGCTTTTTAAATGGCCGTCTCATCAAGTAGGTGCGATTGTAGGAGGTCGTTTATACCAAGTCAATACTAGCACGAACGCGCCTTATAACTTTTAGATCTGACTTTTCTAGCCACAGCTCAGCAATACCTTGCCAAATCAAACACTTGGCGGCGCAATTTGATTAACCGCAAGCAATCGAAAAAACAAGCAAAACTTGATGAAATATTCAGATCTTCGGGATTTTATGTCCCAACTGCAACTAAATGGTGATCTAAAGCGCGTAACTATGCCGGTTTCGACCCATCTCGAGATGACGGAAGTGGCCGATCGCGTGCTGCGCGCCGGCGGACCGGCCCTTTTGTTCGAAAAACCGACCGGGCCGGGCGGCGTAGCGCATACGATTCCGGTGCTGGCCAACCTGTTCGGCACGCCGCAGCGCGTTGCCCTCGGCATGGGCGCGGACGACGTCAGCGAACTGCGCCGCATCGGCCACGTACTGGCGCGCCTGAAGGAACCCGAGCCGCCGCGCGGCTTCAGGGACATCATGGGCCTCGGCTCCCTCGTCAAGGCAGTCTGGGACATGGCGCCGAAGGAAGTGAAGGGCGCCCCGTGCCAGGAAATCGTCTGGGAAGGGAATGACGTCGACCTGGCTCGCCTGCCGATCCAGCATTGCTGGCCGGGCGACATCGCGCCCCTGATCACCTGGGGTCTGGTGATCACGAAAGGTCCGAACAAGAAACGGCAGAACCTGGGCATCTACCGCCAGCAGGTACTGGGGCCGAACAAGGTCATCATGCGCTGGCTGGCCCACCGCGGCGGCGCGCTCGACTTCCGCGAACATGCGATCGCCAATCCGGGCCAGCCGTATCCGGTGGCCGTCGCCCTGGGCGCCGACCCGGCCACCATCCTCGGCGCGGTCACGCCGGTGCCGGACAGCCTGTCGGAATACCAGTTTGCGGGCCTGCTGCGCGGCCAGCGTACGACGCTGACGAAAGCCATCGGCAGCGAACTGCGCGTGCCGGCCTCGGCCGAGATCGTACTGGAAGGCCATATCTATCCGGATGCGAACCACCCGTCGGGCTTCGAGCATGCGCTGGAGGGGCCGTACGGCGACCATACCGGCTATTACAACGAGCAGGACAGTTTTCCGGTGTTCACGATCGACCGCATCACGATGCGGCGCGACCCGATCTACCACTCGACCTATACGGGCAAACCGCCTGACGAGCCGGCCGTGCTGGGCGTGGCGCTGAACGAGGTCTTCATTCCGCTGCTGCAAAAACAGTTCAGCGAAATCACGGACTTTTATCTGCCGCCGGAAGGCTGCAGCTACCGCATGGCCGTGGTGCAGATGAAGAAGCAGTACGCCGGGCACGCCAAGCGCGTCATGTTCGGGGTCTGGAGTTTCCTGCGCCAGTTCATGTATACGAAGTTCATCGTCGTGGTCGACGAAGATGTCGACGTGCGCGACTGGAAAGAGGTCATCTGGGCGATCACGACCCGGGTCGATCCGACGCGCGACACGGTACTGGTCGATAACACGCCCATCGATTACCTCGACTTCGCCTCGCCGATCAGCGGCCTCGGCAGCAAGATGGGTATTGATGCCACCAATAAATGGCCGGGGGAGACGAACCGGGAGTGGGGCACGCCGATCGTGATGTCACCGGAGATCAAGACGCGGGTGGATGCGATCTGGCAGGAATTGGGACTGTAAGGCGGGGACTGTAAGGCGGGGCTTGTAACGAGAGCGCCTTGCGTGCGTCGCGCGGGACGCCGTCCGGGTAGACTCGACCTTTGATCATGAACGCTCAAGGAGGCTCGATGAATATCCTGATGGTGCTGACCTCGCACGACCGCCTCGGCGACACCGGCAAGAAAACCGGCTTCTGGCTGGAAGAGTTCGCCGCTCCCTATTATGTATTCAAGGACGCCGGTGCGACCCTGACCCTGGCTTCGCCGCAGGGCGGCCAGCCGCCGCTCGACCCGAAGAGCGACGAACCGGATGCGCAGACCGAGGCGACCCGCCGTTTCCGCGGCGATCCTGCCGCACAAAAGGCGCTGGCGACCACCGTGAAACTGTCCGGCGTATCGGCAGAGAGTTTTGATGCCGTTTTCTATCCCGGCGGCCACGGTCCGCTGTGGGACCTGGCACAGGATGCCGATTCGATCCGCCTGATCGAAACGATGGCCGCCAGCGGCAAGCCGGTCGCCGCCGTCTGCCACGCGCCGGGCGTGCTGGGCCGCGTGAAAGGTCCGGATGGCGCGCCGCTGGTGAAGGGCAAGCGCGTCACCGGTTTTACTAATACGGAAGAGGCCGCCGTCGGCCTGACCGAGATCGTGCCCTTCCTGGTGGAGGACATGCTGGTGAAAAACGGTGGCCAGTACAGCAAGGCAGGGGATTGGGAACCGTATGTGGTCACCGACGGCTTGCTCGTTACCGGGCAGAATCCGGCATCGTCCGAGCCCGGCGCGCATGCCCTGCTGGCGCTGCTGAAACAGGGGCGCTGAGGCAGTTGCAAAGACCGGCCCCAAAACGCGCGGGGTCGGTTATAATGGCCGCTGGCGGGCCCCTGCGCATTGTGGCATGGTTTACCTGGTCAGGTCGGGAACGAAGCAGCCAAAGCCGTTCACCGCAAGTGCCGCAGATCAGGCTCGCCTCCTTCGTTTCTCTTCCGTTTCATCTCTCTCCATTCCCTTGCTGTTCTGTTGCTGCCGCTGCACGCCTGCCGCGTGGCCATGTCTGCCTGGCATGAGTGGACCTCTTCCTTGATTGTTCGCGCCGAGGCCCAACTGCGGTAAAATCGCGGTATGTCCTATCAAGTCCTCGCCCGCAAATACCGCCCCAAGAACTTCGAAACGCTGGTCGGCCAGGAGCACGTCGTGCGCGCGCTCACCCATGCGCTCGACACGGGCCGCCTGCACCACGCCTACCTGTTCACGGGCACCCGCGGCGTCGGCAAGACGACGCTCTCGCGTATCCTTGCCAAGTCGCTCAACTGCACCGGCCCTGACGGCACGGGCGGCATCACGGCCCAGCCTTGCGGAGTGTGCGAAGCCTGCCGCGCGATCGACGCCGGCCGCTTCGTCGACTATATAGAGATGGACGCCGCCTCCAACCGCGGCGTCGACGAGATGGCCCAGCTGCTCGAGCAGGCCGTCTACGCACCGAGCAATGCACGCTTCAAGGTCTACATGATCGACGAGGTGCACATGCTGACCAATCACGCGTTCAACTCGATGCTGAAAACGCTCGAGGAACCGCCCGAGCACGTCAAGTTCATCCTCGCCACCACCGACCCGCAAAAGATCCCGGTCACGGTGCTGTCGCGCTGCCTGCAGTTCAACCTGAAGCAGATGCCGCCGGGCCACATCGTCGGCCACCTGGAAAACATTTTGGGCCAGGAAGGCGTGAACTTCGAACAGCCGGCGCTGCGCCTGCTGGCGCAAGGCGCGCACGGCTCGATGCGCGATGCGCTCTCGCTGACCGACCAGGCGATTGCCTATGCCGCCGGCGCCGTGACGCTGGAAGCCGTGCAGGGCATGCTCGGCGCGCTCGACCAGTCCTACCTGGTGCGCCTGCTCGATGCCCTGGCGAACGAGAACGGCGCCGACCTGCTGGCCGTGGCCGACGAGATGGCCAGCCGCAGCCTGTCGTACAACGGTGCGCTGCAGGACCTCGGCACCTTGCTGCACCGGATCGCGCTGGCGCAGTCGGTGCCGGCCGCGGTGCCGCAGGATTTGCCCGAACTCGCCGACATCCTGCGCCTGGCCGAGGCCTTCGATCCGCAGGAAGTGCAGCTGTTCTACCAGATCGCCGTGCACGGCCGGAACGAAATCGGCCTCGCGCCGGACGAGTACGCCGGTTTCACCATGACCCTGCTGCGCATGCTGGCCTTCCGGCCGGGGCAGGGCGGGGCCGAGCGCATTGCTGCGCCGGCTGCCGCGGCCGCGCCACGGGCGGCGGCACCGGCGGCGCGTGCCGCGTCGGCGGCTGGTGCCAGCCCGGCCGCTGCGGCAGCCACCGCAGCCACCCCGGCCGCAGCGCCTCAGCGTCCGGCTGCACCAGCCAGCCCGGCGCCGGCCAATCCGGCACCCGCCATGAATTCGGCGCGCGCCGCGATCAATGCCGCGCTGGAAGCGGCCCGTGCCGCCTCCGGCCAGCGTGCGCCGGCCAAGCGCCCGGGCGCCGATGCAGCACCTGCGGCGCCTTCGGCTCCGGCAGCAACGGCGCGTCCGATCAACGTCGCTCCTGCCGGCGGCCAGCCTGGCGCCGGCCCGGCGCCGTCCGCGCCGGCGGCGCAGGCCACGCGTCCGGCTGCACCGCCCCCGCCGTGGGCTGGAGCTCAGCCGCAGCAGCCGCAGGCTATTGCCCGTCCGCAGGCACAGGGCCAGCAGCAGGCCGAGCGCGACGACGATGGACCGCCATCCTGGGTCACCGAATTTTCCGACGACACCGCCGTCGCCAACGAAGCCGCTGCCGTCGCTGCACCGGTCAGCGCGCCGGCAAGCAGCCGCGCGCCAGCCAAAGCACCGCACGAATACGTGGTCACGCCGGTGCCGGCGCTCGACTGGGACGGTAACTGGCCGGCGCTGGCCGCCACGCTGCCGCTGCGCGGCGTGTCGCAGCAGCTGGCCCTGCAGACCGAACTGATCGACTGCCATGCCGATGCGGGTTCGGCCCTGTTCCGCCTGCGCGTGCCGGTCGACACCCTGCGCGCCAGCGGCAACAGCGAAAAGCTGCAGGCGGCCTTGCAGGAGATTTTTGCCGGCAAGCGCATCACGGTCGAGACCGAGATCGGTCCGGTCTGGTACACGGCCAGCGCCGAAGCCAAGGCCGCGCGCGAAGAACGCCAGCGCCTGGCCGAAGCCATCGTCGCCGGCGATCCCTTCGTGCAGGAGATGGAACGCGTGCTGGGCGCCTTTGTCGTGCCCGGCTCGGTGCGTCCGCCGGTCTGAACACCCACTTTCAATCGATTTACTGGAGAACCACACCATGATGAAAAACCAGCTCGCAGGCTTGATGAAACAGGCGCAAGCCATGCAGGACAACATGAAGAAGGCGCAAGAGCAGCTGGCCCTCATCGAAGTCGAAGGCCAGTCGGGCGCCGGCCTGGTGAAGGTCACGATGACCTGCAAGAACGACGTCAAGCGCGTACAGATCGATCCGTCGCTGCTGGCCGACGACAAGGACATGCTGGAAGACCTGGTCGCCGCCGCCTTCAACGACGCCGTGCGCAAGGCCGAAGCGACCTCCGCCGAAAAGATGAGCGGCCTGACCGCCGGCATGCCTGGCCTGCCGCCCGGCTTCAAGATGCCGTTCTGATCGCGGCCTGATGTTTATTGTCTCGCTCACCTATACCGCGCCGCTCGCCAAGATCGATGCGCGCCTGGCCGCGCATCGCGAGTGGCTGGCGGGGCAGTACGCGGCCGGCATCTTTCTGATGTCCGGCGCCAGGGTGCCGCGCGACGGCGGCATCATCCTCGCGCGCGCGCCCAGCCGCGGGGCGCTGGAGCGGATCCTGAGCGAAGACCCGTTCGCGCTGGCCGACCTGGCGCGCTACGAGATCACCGAATTCACCCCGACCATGACGGCCGAGGCCTTCGACGCCTGGCGCGGGGTCTAGCGTGTCCAAATCCCTCGACTTCCTGACCGAGGCGCTGCGCCGCCTGCCGGGCATCGGTCCCAAGTCCGCCCAGCGCATGGCCTTCCACCTGCTGCAGCACGACCGCGAAGGGGCGGCGATGCTGTCGCGCGCGCTCTACCAGGCGGTCGACTCGGTGCACCACTGCGCCATGTGCAATACCTTCGCCGACACGGAGGTCTGCGAGATGTGCGCCGACGATGCGCGCGACCGCTCGCTGCTGTGCATCGTCGAAACCCCGGCCGACCAGATCATGATCGAGCAGACCTTGACCTACAAGGGCTTGTACTTCGTGCTGATGGGGCGCCTGTCGCCGCTGGACGGCATCGGGCCGAAGGACCTGCACCTCGACAAACTCGTCGGCCGCGCGGCGGACGGCGTCGTCGTCGAAGTGGTGTTGGCGACCAATTTCACGAACGAAGGCGAAGCGACCGCGCACTACATCAGCGAAATGCTGAAGGCGCGCGGGTTGAAGGTCAGCCGCCTCGCGCGCGGCGTTCCCGTGGGCGGCGAGCTCGAGTATGTCGACGCCGGCACGATAGCGCGCGCCATGCTCGACCGCCGCAGCGCATAATCTTGAACAAATCCCACTAAGCAGCGGCGCCAGTGGCGTTTGCGTGCGCGCAATCCAGATCGAAAGTCCGCTGCTATCGTGGGCTGAATCCAAGCGGACCTGCGAGCATGCACCTAGTCGACATCACGATGTTCTACGCTGCCGAAGGCAACGGCGTGAGCACCTACCTGAACGCCAAGGCACGCTGGCTGGCGCGGAACAGCCGCGTCCGGCACACCATCCTCAGCCCGAACGTCGACAGCGGCGGCGATGCGCCGGCGCTGGTGCGCGTGCCGGCCTTTGCGCTACCCGGCATCAACGGCTTCCGCATGCCGACCTCGGTACGCGCGCCCGCACGCCTGCTGCGCCAGGCGAAACCCGACCTGATCGAAGCCGGCGATGCCGGCCACAGCGCCTGGGCCGCCTTGCAACTGCGTCGTCGCCTCGGCGTGCCGGCGATCGCCTTCTACCATTCCGACCTGCCGCGCCTGGTGGGGCCGCGCTTCGGCCACACTGCGGAGGGCGTCACCTGCAAATACCTGTCCCATTTATACCGCCAGTTCGACCTCGTGCTCGCGCCCAGCCGCGTCATGGTCGAGCAGCTGCACGCGATGGGCGTGCCGGACGCCTGCCACCAGCCGCTCGGCATCGACAGCAGCGTCTTCCATCCGGCGCGCCGGGTCGAGACCCTGCGCGCGCACCTGCGCCTGCCCGACAATGCGCGCCTGCTGGTGTATGCGGGGCGATTCACGGCGGAGAAGAAACTGCCGCTGCTGATCGACGCAGTGCGCAAACTCGGCCGGCCGTATCATTTGCTGATGATCGGCGGCGGACTCGAACTGCCGCGCTACCCGCAGATCACCTATGTTCCCTTCAAGCGCAACCAGCGCCACCTGGCGCGCCTGCTGGCCAGCTGCGACGTGCTGGTCCATCCGGGCGACCGCGAAACCTTCGGCCTGATCGTGCTGGAAGCGATGGCCTGCGGCCTGCCGGTCGTGGCCACCAGCGGCGGCGGCGTGGCCGAGCTGGTGGACGAGCACACGGGCCTGCTGGCCGAGCCGAACTGCGTCGACAGCCTGGCCGGCGCCATCGAAGCCGCCTATGCGCGCGACCTGGGAACGATGGGGGCCAACGCGCGGCGCAAGGCGGCGGAGTGTTACGACTGGAACCAGATCCTGCCGCAGGTGATGCGGCGCTACCACGCCGTGCTCGGCACACGCGGGCAGGACGAACCCGGAGCGAGGAGCATCTGTGTCACCGATTGAACGCCGTCTGCCGGCCGAGGAAGCACCCATGCTGTGCGTGTCGATCCACGATGTCGCGCCCGGCACCTGGGAGGAGTGCGCGCGCCTGGCGCGGGCCATGCGCAGCGTCGCCGAGATGCGCCTGACCTGGCTGGTCGTGCCGCGCTACCACGACCGTGTCGAGGACGAGCACGCGATGCGCCGTGGGCTCGATGCGGCGCTGGAGCGCGGCGATGAGCTTGCGCTGCACGGCTATACCCACCTCGACACCGCGCGCAGGGCGGATGGCTTGCGCCAGCGTTTCCTGCGCGGCGTCTACACCCAGCGCGAAGGCGAGTTCGCGGCGCTGGCCGCCGAGGAGGCGCGCGAGCGGATCGCGCTCGGCCTCGAATGGTTCCGCCAGCGCGACTGGCCGGTCGCCGGCTTCGTGCCGCCGGCCTGGCTGCTCGGGGAGGCCGCCTGGCGTGTGCTGCCGGAGTTCGCGTTTTCGTACACGACCACGTTTACGCGCTTTCACCTGCTGCGCCAGGGCCGCTCGGTGTTCGCGCCTTCGCTCGTGTACACGGCGAGGAACCGGACGGGGAGGGCCGTGTCGCCGGTCCTGGCGAGTGCGGCCGCGCGCTGCCTGGCAGGCGGGCCGCTGATGCGCCTGTCGCTGCACCCGCCGGACGTGCGCCATCCGCACCTGGTCGCGCATGCCCAGCGCCTGGTCGAGCGCATGCTGGCCACGCGCGAGGCGGTCACGAAAGCCGAGTGCGCGCGGCGCCTGCTGGCGCTGTCGCCGGCGCCGCTGTATCAGGCGTAGGAAGGCATACCTTACCTTGGCGTTCCGGGTGCCGGGTCAGGCGCCCAGGATGATCCTGCTGCTTACCAGCCGCGCCCCCAGAATCCGCCGCCCCAGTAGCGTCCGCCCCAGCCCGGACCATATCCGGGATAGCCGTTGCCGTAACGCTGCATCTCATCCTTGGCGCTCAGGCTGATGATGCAGTTGCGCCATTGGTCGGATTGCTGGGCATAGCCGAGCCGGTCGCAGGCCGGTCCGTAGATGGCGATCATCTCCGCCATTTCCGCCTGTTTGCGCGCCGCCCGTTCCTGCGGAGTGGCGCAGGCGCTCAGCAGTAGCACTGCCGAAAGGACGATGTAAGTACGCATTGCGAGCTCCTTTGCGGTGAACACTTCACCGGATTCGAGCTTAGCGCAAGAAGCAGAACACTGCTCGATCCGCTCCAATCGGGCGCCCCTTTCACGCGCACCTTTCAAGGTTCATGCGCGGCGCATGGAATCGCGGCCATGGCTATCTCAAGTGTGGTTTTTCTGGCAAGATCATCCGGACAAACAACACACCGGGGGAGCGATGCGAGCACGCCGCTGGAAAGCCTGGACCTGGCGCCTGGCGCTCATCCTGCCTGGCCTGGCGCTGCTGGCCTGCCTCGGCGCCTGGCTCCTGCTGCGCGCCAGCCTGGCGCAAGGCGACGGCAGGCGCGAGGTGGCGGGCATCGCGCGCCCGGTCACGGTTGCGCGCGACGAAGCCGGCGTACCGCTGATCCGCGGCAGCAGCCGCCTCGATGTCGCCTGGGCCACCGGTTTCGTCCATGCCCAGGAACGCTTTTTCCAGATGGACCTGCTGCGCCGCACCGCCGGCGGTGAGCTGGCCGAGCTGTTCGGACCGCGCGCGCTGCCGCTCGACCGCGCGCGCCGCCTGCACCGCTTCCGCGCCCGTGCCGCGCGCGCGCTCGCCGACCTGGCGCCGGCCGAGCGCGCCTTCGTCGACCGCTACGTGGCCGGCGTCAACGCAGGCATGGGCGCGCTCGGTGCGCGGCCTTTCGAATACCTGTTGACCGGCACCGCACCGGCGCCCTGGCGCGCCGAGGACTCGCTGCTGGCGGTGTGGGCGATGTTCATCGACCTGCAGGGCAGCCAGGAGCCGCGCGAACTCGCGCGCGGCTGGCTGCGCGACCACAGCGATGCCGCGCAGCTGGCCTTCCTGCTGCCGCAGGCGACGCATTGGGACGCGCCGCTCGATGCCGCCGGCGCACCTTCCGAAGCGCCGCTGCCGGCGAGGGCACCCGCCTGGTGGGGCGCCAGGCCGGCGCAGTCAGCGCCGCTGGCCCTGCTGGGACGCGGCGATATCGTCGGCAGCAATAATTATGCGATCGCCGGCAGCCGCAGCACGACGGGTGCGGCGATCGTCGCCGACGACATGCACCTGGGCCTGCAGTTGCCGAACATCTGGTACCGGCTGGCGTTCGTGTATCCGGACGGGCATGGCGGCGAGCGCCGCCTGGTCGGGGTGACGCTGCCGGGCGCGCCGCCGCTGGTCATCGCCGGCAGCAATGGCAAGGTGGCCTGGGGCTTCACCAACAGCTATGGCGATTACCTGGACCTGGTCGAAGTCGGGTTCGACGCCGCGCATCCCGGGCAGGTGCGCACGCCCCAGGGCTGGGAACAGCCGGTGGAACGCGTCGAGACGATCGCCGTGAAGGGCGCGCCGGCCGAGCAGCTGACCGTGCGCGAGACCGGCCTCGGGCCGCTGCGCCAGGCCGGCGGCAAGACCTGGGCCCTGCACTGGGTCGCGCACGCGCCGGGCGCCGTCAACCTGAATCACCTGCGCCTGGAGGAGGCGGCCTCGCTCGAGGCGGCGCTGGCGATCGCCGCGAGCGACGGCATCCCGGCCCAGAATTTCGTCGCCGGCGACGCCGCCGGGAATATCGGCTGGACGATCGCCGGCCGCCTGCCGCGTCGCGCCGCCGATGCGTACGGCGCCAGCTTCCCGCTGGCCGCCGGCGCCGCCACGCCGACTTGGGATGGCTTGCTGGCCCCGGAAAGCTATCCGCGCGTGGTCAATCCGCGTGACGGCCAGCTCTCGACGGCCAACAATCGCCAGTTGATGGGAGCGCAGAGCGCACTGCTCGGCGACGGCGGCTTCGACCTCGGGGCGCGCGGCAGCCAGCTGCGCGACCGCCTGCGCCGCCTCGGCCCGCGCACCGACGAACAGGGCGCCTTTGCGGTGGCGCTCGACGACCGCGCGCTCTTCATCGCGGACTGGCGCCGGCGCGCGCTCGCCGTGCTCGACCAGGCGGCGATCGCGGACCACCCGCGCCGCGCCGCCTTCCGCCGCCTGCTGGAGACCAGCTGGAACGGCCATGCCGACGTCGATTCGGTCGGTTACCGGCTGGCGCGCAACTTCATGTGGGCGCTGCACGACATCCTGTTCGAAGGCCTCGATGCGCAACTGGCGAATCTTGACCCGAAGGCGGCGATGGCGCTGGCCAATCCGCGCTGGCCGGCCCTGGTTGCGCGCCTGCTCGACGAAGGGCCGGCCGGCTGGCTGCCGCCGGGGCAGGGCAGCTGGCGCGCGCTGCAGCTGGCCGCGATCGACCGCGTCCTCTCCGAGCTCGAGGCCGCGGGCGTGCCGCTCGAGCGGGCGACCTGGGGCGCGCGCAACCGGGCGGCGTTTGCCCATCCGATCGCGCTGGCGCTGCCCTTTCTCGGCGCCTGGCTCGGCGTGCCGCCCGACCAGCTGGCCGGCGACGCCCACATGCCGCGCGTGGCCGGGCCGAAGTTCGGACAGTCGGAACGGATGACGGTATCGCCCGGACACGAGGAGGAGGGACTGTTCAACATGCCCGGCGGGCAGAGCGGCCATCCGTTGTCGCCTTATTTCCTGCACGGGCATGCCGACTGGGTGCAGGGCCGGCCCGTGCCGCTGCTGCCCGGGCCGGCGCGCCATACCCTGACGCTGGTGCCGGCGCGCGATGTCACCCTGCCGCGCTAACGCGTGGGCGGCGCCAGGCGCAGGTGCCGGGCGTCCGGGTGGAGCCGCTCAGCCTACGGCGATGGCAGTGCCGGCAGCGCCGGCAGTGTCGCTTTGAGCTGGCCAAGCATCTGGGTGATGGTGTCGGCGCTCGACGGATGGCCGAGGAAGTAGCCCTGCACCAGGTCGCAGCCGTACTCTTCGAGCAGCACCAGCTGCTCGTCGGTCTCGACCCCTTCGGCCACCACCGCCATTTTCAGGCCATGGGCCATGGCGATGATGGCGCGCGTGATCGCCGCGTTCTCCGAGTCCTGCGGCAGGCCGCAGATGAAGCTGCGGTCGATTTTGAGGGCGCGCACATCGAAGCGCTTCAAATAATTCATCGATGAGTAGCCGGTGCCGAAATCGTCGATCGACAGGTAGACGCCGATGCCGCGCAGCTGCTCGAGCGTGGCCAGGGTCGCCTTGGCGTCGTCCATCAGCGTGCCCTCGGTCAGCTCGAGTTCGAGCAGTTTGGGGTCGAGCCCCGTCTCGTCGAGTGCGGAGAGCACGATCTGCGACAGGTTCTCGTCCTTGAACTGTTTGGCCGACAGGTTCACCGCCATCCGCACCGAACGGTGCAGGGCGCGCTGCCAGGCGCGCGCCTGGTTGCAGGCGGTGCGCAGCACCCATTCGCCGATCGGCACGATCAGGCCCGTTTCCTCGGCCA
Organism: Massilia litorea; assembly: GCF_015101885.1. Classification (NCBI taxonomy): domain Bacteria; kingdom Pseudomonadati; phylum Pseudomonadota; class Betaproteobacteria; order Burkholderiales; family Oxalobacteraceae; genus Massilia; species Massilia litorea. The sequence continues at coordinate 4,780,355 of NZ_CP062941.1, read as the reverse complement.
GCGGAATGAATTCGGTCGGCGAGATGATGCCGCGCTCCGGATGGCGCCAGCGCACCAGGGCCTCGACGCCGACGATCTCGAGCGAACGCACGTCGAGCTGCGGCTGGTACAGCAGGTACAGCTCGTTGTTCTGCAAGGCCTTGCGCAGGCCGACTTCGAGCTTCACATGGCTCATGATCTGCATGGTCAGCGAAGAGCTGTACAGCTTGGCGTTGTTCTTGCCGCAGTTCTTGGCGTGGTACATGGCCGTGTCGGCAAACTTGAGCAGCGAATTGCAGTCGTCGCCGTCTTCCGGGAACAGCGAGATGCCGATGCTGGCGGTGACGAAGATCTCGTTGCCGTCGATGAGGAAGGGGCGGCGCATCGCTTCCTTCACCCGGTGCGCGACATTCAGGGCATGCTCGACGCGCTCGAGGTCGGGAATCAGGATCGTGAATTCGTCACCGCCCAGGCGCGCCAGGTTGGTGGCCGAGGACACGTGGGCGGGAACCTCATTGTTCACCTCTTCGGGCAGCGCTTCGCTGCGCGAGACCAGGTCGCTCGGCCGGATCGTCTCGCGCAGGCGCTCGGAGACGATCTTCAACAGGTGGTCGCCGACGTTGTGCCCAAGCGTGTCGTTGATGCGTTTGAAGGCGTCGAGGTCCATGAACAGGACCGCGAACTTCTTGTTGCCGACTTTCGAGCGCTGCAGTTCGCGTTCCAGCGTCTCGAGGAAGGCCTGGCGGTTCGGAATGCCGGTCAGGCTGTCGCAATACGCCAGGCGCCGGATCTGCTCTTCGCTGCGCTTCCGCTCGCTGATGTCGCGCACCAGGCCCAGCACTTCGGATGGTCCGGTCGCCACCAGGCGCGCCTCGAAATGCTGGGTCGCACCGAAGCGAATCAATTCATATTCGATCGAGCGGATCTGCCGGGTACGGAGCGCATCCTGCAGCTGCTCCATCACGCGGCCGGCGATCTCCTTCGGCAGCACCTCCGAGATGTGGCGGCCGACGCAGCGCTCGCTGGTGAAGGGCACCGCGCCGTCGCGCTCGCGGCTGGGAAAGCCGCGGCCCGGTTCGTAATCGAGATAAAAGCCGTCGCGGTTCATGCGGAAGAAGGTGTCCGGAATCGCCGCCAGCACGGCGCGGTTCTGGGCATCCGCAATCCTCAGGCGCGCGATGGCGTCGCTGGCGCGCAGTACGTAGAGCACGCGGTGGCCGAGGATCGGCCAGTTGATCGGCTTCGAGACGAAGTCGGTGGCGCCGGCCTCGTAGGCGCTGGTCACCGCTTCGATGTCGTCGCCGCCGGTCACCATCACGATCGGCACCGAAGCGCCCGCACCCTCGCTGCGGCGGATCGCGCGGCAGGCGGCAAAGCCGTCCAGGTGCGGCATCTCGACGTCCATCAGGATCAGGTCGGGCCGGCGCTGCATCGCCAGGGCCAGCGCCTCGCGTCCGTCCGCCGCTTCGATGCCCTCCAGGCCGACCTGCTGCAGCATCTCGAGCATCAGGAGACGCATCACCGGATCGTCGTCGGCCACCAGCACGACACCGCGTTGTAGGGATGGGGAGGCTGGCATCATGTTTCCTTCACTAGCATGGTGTTCAGTGACTGCTGCACCGCCAGGAATTCTTCTTCCATGTCGGTCAGCAGGGTGGCCGCGCCGTCGACGCTGGCGTTGCGGCCCATCTGTTCGAGGTCCTTGCACAGGCGCGCCAGCGTCTCGGCGCCGACATTCGCGCTGGCCGACTTCAGGCTGTGCGCGACGCGGCGCACGGTATCGGCGTCCTCCCCGCCGACGGCCTGGCGCAGGGCGCGCAGGTGCTGCGGGGTGTCGCCGACATAGGCGGCAATCACCTTCTGCACCAGGGCGTCGCCGCCTTGCTGGCTGAGCGCGCGGATGTTCTCCAGCGCCCTGGCGTTGATGACGTCGCGCTGGATCACTTCGCGGACTTCCGGCGGCAGGGTCGGCACGGCCTCGTCGTGGTGCACGCTGGCCGCCAGCGGTATGGCGATCCAGCGTCCAATCACGCCGGCCAGTTCGGCCTGGGTGAACGGTTTCGACAGGTAGTCGTCCATGCCGGCCGCGAGGCAGGCTTCGCGGTCGCCCTGCAGCGCATTCGCGGTGATCGCGATGACCGGCAGCGTGCGCGGGCGGCCCGCCTCCTGCTCATCGCGCCGGATCGCCGCGGTGGCGGCAAAACCGTCCATCACCGGCATCTGGCAATCCATCAGCACCGCCTCGAAGCGAGTGGTGCGCGCGGCCTCCAAGGCCTGGAGACCGTTCTGCGCTACTTGCGCCTGCAGGCCGAGGCTCTCCAGCATCGCTTTCGCCACTTCGACGTTCACGGGATTGTCCTCGGCCAGCAGCACGCGCCGCACGCGTCCCGATCCTTCGCCGCGCTCGACCTTCGTCTGCGGCGGCGGCAGGAACTGCGGCGCCGGCGCAGTCGCCCCGCGCGGCCGGGTGCCGAGGCAGGCGAACAGGTCGGCCGCGCGCGCCGGCTCGATCAGCTGGTAGGCCACGCCCGCTTCGCGCCGCTGCACCGGGTCGGCCGCCAGGCGTTCGGGGCTGAGCAGGATGATGCGGGTCGGACGCGTGAGCGGGTCGGCCTTGATGGTCGCGGCCAGCAGCAGGCCGCTCGACTGGCTCAGCTCCATGTTCAGCACCGCGGCATCGAAGGGCTTGCCGGCGCGCGCGTCGCTCGCCAGGCGCTCGAGGGCGGCACGCGCGCTGGCGGCTTCCTCGCACACCAGCTCCCAGTCCGCCAGGTGGCGGGCCAGGGCGACGCGCGTGGTTTCGTCCTCATCGACCACCAGCACGCGCATGCCGCTCAGGGGGTGCTGCTGCCCGCCGGGCGCGTCCGGATCGACGCGGCGCTTGTCGAAGCTGACGGTGAACCAGAACACCGACCCCTGTTTGGCACCGTTGTCGACCCCGATCGCGCCGCCCATCAGTTCCACCAGCTGCCTGGAGATCGCCAGGCCCAGGCCCGTGCCGCCGAACTTGCGGGTGGTCGAATCGTCGGCCTGCGAGAATGCCTCGAACAGGCGTCCGCGCGCTTCGCGCGAAATGCCGATGCCGGTATCGTGGACCTCGAAGCGCAGCATCACCGCCTGGCTGTCTTCGCTCGCCACGCGCACGCGCGCCTCGATCCGGCCCTGCTCGGTGAACTTGATGGCGTTGCCGAGCAGGTTGGCCATGATCTGGCGCAGCCGGTTCGGGTCGCCGCAGATCGCGACCGGGATGTCGTTGGCGATGTCGAAGTCGAGCGCGATGCCCTTGTGCTGGGCCTGCGGCGTGTAGACCGTGTGGATGTCGTCCAGCAGGTCCCACAGGTTGAAATTGATGTATTCGATGGTGAGCTTGCCGGCCTCGATCTTCGAAAAATCGAGGATGTCGTTGATGATCACCAGCAGGTGCTCGCCCGAGCGCTTGACCAGGCGCGTGTAGTTGCGCTGGACCTCGGTGAGATGGGTCCCGAGCAGCATCTCGGTCATGCCCAGCACGCCGTTCATCGGGGTGCGGATCTCGTGGCTCATCGTGGCGAGGAAGGCGCTTTTTGCGCGGCTGGCCGCCTCGGCGGCGTTCTTGGCCCGCTCGAGCTGCTCGGTGCGCACCGACACCTGGCGTTCGAGTTCGTCGCGGTGCAGGCTGAGGGCGGCGCCGCGGCCTTCGATCTGGGCCAGCATGTCGTTGAAGCTGTTGATCAGGGTGCCGAGTTCGTCGCGCCGTTCGTGCGGCACACGCAGCGTGTAGTTCTGGCTGCTCGACACCTCTTGCGCGGTCTGGATCAGTTTCGTCACCGGGGCCGCGATGCTGCGGGTTAAACGCCGCGCCAGCACCAGCGATACCAGCAGCGATGCGCACATCGCCGCGCCCAGCACCCCGACGCTGCGCAGGATGTCGCGCCACATCGGCCGCAGGTCGGCTTCGATCACCAGCACCCCGACCTGGGCCTTGGCGCCTGCCACCTGCCGGTACAGGCGCATGCGCGGCGACCACAGGCGGGCGGTGTCGAGGTTCGCCAGTGCCAGCGTTTCCTCGTCGATCGTTTCGAGGGTGGCCGCCGGGTCCCCTCCGGCGTGGGCGGGGGCGCTGTAGGCGGCGAACAGCTTGCCCTTGCGGTCGTACAGCGCGGCCTGGGAGATTTCGCCCTTCGCTTCGAGCGAGGCGAGCAGGGTGCGCGCCAGGCTGCGGTCGTTGAACACGAGCGCGTCGGCGCTGTTGGCGGCCACCACGCCGGCCAGCGAGGACAGCTGCCGGCCCTCGTTTGCGCGCCCGTTCAGCACCGAGGCGACCGTAAAGGCGACGAAGACGCAGGCCAGGGCGACGCCGGTCGACAGCATCAACATCGTCGTCAGCTTGCGGTACAGGCTGGAGCGCGCGGAATTCAGCATAGAAGCATGGATGCGATCTGCGGAAGCGGCATGGCGGCACGGGCCGGCGCCGTTGAGCGAGCGCATGCCCTCCTTGCAGAAATGCAAATTCCTGCAGGAAAAAATATTACGGTGCTGGGGAGGGGGTGACCTTGCGGTGGCGCAAGGCAGGAGGGAAGGGGATGAATTGGCAACGGCGCGGCAACAGAGGGTTGCCGGGACGAAGGGTGGACGGCGCTGCCGTCCACCCCAAGGGTCAATGCGGTCCCTGTGCTAGCAACATCCCCCGCTGCGGCCGGACCCATAGCGCGCTTCCTGCCGTTCGCGGAAAAACTCCTCGTAGGTCATCGGCGTCTTGTCCGGATGCTCGCGCTCCATGTGCGCGAGGTAGGTGTCGTACTCCGGCAGGCCGACCATCAGGCGCATGCTTTGCCCGAGGTAGCGGCCGGCCTGGGCGAGGGTGGCGAACATCACTGCACCTGTGCGGCCGGTGCAGCGACGAAGGCCGACTCCTTGACCGTCGGGTTGCGGTCATTGCGGGCATTGAGCACCGTGCGGATGCCATAGAACAGCACCGCGAGCACGACGACCATGAAGAAGCCCGCCAGCGTCGCGTCGACGTAATCGTTGAAGATGATGCGGCGCATCTGGTCGAGCGACTTGGCCGGCGCCAGTACCTGGCCCTGGTCGAGCGCGGCCTGGAACTTCCGGGCGTGCGCGACGAAGCCGATCTTCACGTTTTCGTGGAAGATCTTCTGCCAGCCCGCGCTCAGGGTGCAGATCAGCAGCCAGATGGTCGGCACCACGGTGACCCAGGCATACTGGCCGCGCTTCATCTTGAACAGGACCACGGTGCCGAGCACGAGGGCGATACCGGCCAGCATCTGGTTGGCGATGCCGAACAGCGGCCACAGGGTGTTGATGCCGCCCAGCGGATCGACCACGCCCTGGTACAGGAAGTAACCCCAGGCCGCGACGCACAGGCCCGTGGCCAGCAGGTTGGCCGGCAGCGATTCGGTGCGCTTCAGGGCCGGGACGAAGGCGCCCAGCAGGTCCTGCAGCATGAAGCGGCCGGCGCGCGTGCCCGCATCGACGGCGGTGAGGATGAACAGGGCCTCGAACAGGATCGCGAAGTGGTACCAGAAGGCCATCATCGTCTTGCCGCCCACGACATTGGCCAGGATGTTGGCCATGCCGACTGCCAGCGTCGGCGCTCCGCCGGCGCGCGAGATGATGGTGTGCTCGCCCACGTCTTTGGCGGTCTGGGTCAGGATCTCGGGCGTGACGACGAAGCCCCAGTTCGATACCGCGGCGGCAGCCGATTCGGCCGTGGTGCCAAGCAGGGCGGCCGGCGCGTTCATCGCGAAATACACGCCCGGGTCGATGGTCGAGGCGGCAACCAGCGCCATGATGGCGACAAACGATTCCATCAGCATCGCGCCGTAGCCGATGAAGCGGGCGTGGGTCTCGTCCTCGATCATCTTCGGCGTGGTGCCCGAGGAGATCAGCGCGTGGAAGCCGGAGACGGCGCCGCAGGCGATGGTGATGAACAGGAAGGGGAACAGGTTGCCCGACCAGACCGGGCCGGAGCCGTCGACGAAGCGGGTCACGGCCGGCATCTGCATGTGCGGGGCGACCAGCAGGATGCCGATGGCGAGGGCGCAGATGGTGCCGATTTTAAGAAAAGTGGACAGGTAGTCGCGCGGCGCCAGCAGCAGCCAGACCGGAATCACGGAGGCGATGAAGCCGTAGCCGATCAGCATCCAGGTCAGTTCGGTGCCGGTGAAGGTGAACATCGGGCCCAGGGTAGGGGAGTCGTGCACCCACTGGCCGCCGACGATGGCCAGCATCAGCAGGATGAAGCCGATGAAGGAAATTTCGCCGATGCGCCCGACGCGCACATAGCGCGAATAGACGCCCATGAAGAGCGCGATCGGGATCGTCGCCATCACGGTGAAGCTGCCCCAGGGCGAGCCGGTCAGGGCTTTCACGACGATCAGCGCCAGCACCGCGAGGATGATGACCATGATCATGAAGGTGCCGAAGAGGGCGATGATGCCCGGGATTTCGCCCATTTCGGATTTGATGAGGTCGCCCAGCGAGCGGCCGTCGCGGCGCATCGACATGAACAGGACGATGAAGTCCTGTACCGCGCCGGCGAACACGACGCCGGCCAGGATCCACATCATGCCCGGCAAATAACCCATCTGCGCGGCCAGGACCGGCCCCACGAGCGGTCCTGCGCCTGCGATGGCAGCGAAATGGTGCCCGAACAGCACGTATTTGTTCGTCGGCACATAGTCGAGGCCGTCGTTGTATTTATAGGCGGGGGTCTGGCGGCCCGGGTCGAGGCCCATCACCTTGGTGGCGATGTAGAGGCTGTAAAAACGGTAGGCGATCAGGTAGACGCAGACTGCGGCCGCCACCACCCAGACGGCGTTGATGGACTCGCCACGGCGCAAGGCAACGTAAGCGAGCGCACCGGCGCCGAGGAGTGAGAGCGCCGCCCAGCCGAGTCGATTTCCGAGACGATTCATTGGTGGCTCCTTAGATTTTTTCGGAGGGTGCGGCGCATCCGCCACGCTGTTCAGTTCGCTAGCGCGGCGGATGGCAATCCGACCCATATCTTGCCTTATTATGGAAACGGCAAGCGCATGATTCTAACTGCCGGTCATACCAATTCGCCTACGTAATAACACGTAGTAAATACAACGTAAATGTATCCATAAAGAAACATTTTCATTGCTTTTGATCATTTGGTCGACTAATATTGCTCGACTAATATTGTCCGACACCTAAAAGACGCCGATGGCTTTGCTGGACCTTCCCCCCGCCCCAACCGTGCGCCTGCACCCCGTCGCCAATGGGCGCAACGAGTGGGTGGCGCTCGGAATGGACCTGGGGGCGAACGGCGTGCCGGAGGCCGTGCAGGCGCTGTTCGGTGCGCCGGACTTGCTGGCGGCAATCGCTCCCCTCGACTGCGTGCTCCTGCTGGCCGACCCGGGCCAGCTCACGCCCAAGCTGCTGGCGCTGCTGCCGCCGAACCGGGTGGTGCTGGCCTTTGCCGCCGCCGCGCTGGCGCAGGAGGGCACGGCGCAGCAGTTCTCGAGCCTGATCGACGGCGGCTACCGCCTGATGCTCGATGGCCCGTTGCCGCCGGGCGTGGCGCGTCCCGCCAATTTGCGCGCCGTGTCCATGGATTGCCGCGAGGGTGCGCCGCCCGCCGCCAGCCTGCTGGCGCTGTTCGGGCCGCACCTGGCGCGCGGGGTCGACAGCGCGGCGCGCCTGCTCGAATGCGAGCGCGCCGGCTTCACCTGGTTTTGCGGCGACTATCCGCTGGCGATGGGCGCGGGCGGACACGGCCAGGACGGCACCTCGCGCCGGCGCCTGCTCGCCCTGCTGGCCCTGCTGGTCACCGATGCCGATTCGCGCGACATCGAACTGCTGCTCAAGCAGGACCCCGCGCTCTCCTACCACCTGCTGAAGCTGGTCAATTCGGCCGCCTTTGCCGTCAACACCCCGATCACCGGCTATGCCCAGGCGATCGCTCTGCTCGGCCGGCGCCAGCTGCAGCGCTGGCTGCAACTGCTGCTGTATGCGCGCAGCAGTACCGATGGGCTGCCGAACCTGCTGCTGCCCCTGGCCGCCCTGCGCGCCGCCCAGCTCGAGCTGCTGTGCAAGCGCGACGGCGGCGAGCGCGACGAGCAGGACCTGGCCTTCATGACGGGCGCCTTCTCCCTGCTCGACCGCCTGCTCGGCATGCCGATGGCCGAGATCCTGGCCGACCTGTGCCTGCCCGAACACCTGTGTGCGGCGCTGCTGCGGCGCGAGGGGGTGCTGGGCCAGCGCCTCCTGCTGGCCGAGGAGGCTCCGGATGCCGCGGCGCTGGCGCGCGCCGGCGTCGATGCCGGCACCTGGTGGGACAGCCAGCTGCACGCGCACCACTGGGCGATCCAGGTGGGCCGCAATGTCTGACACGATGCCTGACGCAGCCGTCGGCCACAGCGGCGACTTCGTCGCCTGCAGCGCGGCGCTGAGCGAGGCCGTCATGCGCCTGCGCGGCGACGCCTTGTGCGCAGAACTCGGACGCATCGCGCGCACGCTGCTGGCCAGTCCCGACGGATGCTTCGTCGCCGCCGACCCGCTGGCGCCGACCGGCCTCGAGCCGTTCAGGGCGCCTGCCGGCGTGCTGGCGCACGAGATCCATGCCGACGGCGCCTATTATGGCCGTTATGAAATCGGCGGCCGCATCGATTACGACGAACAGGACCGTCGTCACCTGGCGGGCCTGGCGGCGCTCACCGGCACCCTGCTGCAGGTCCATTCGCTGGCGCGGCGCGCGACGCACGCCTACGCCGGCATCGAAGCGCAGCTGGCGCACCAGTCGCAGATCCTCGATCAGATCCACGAATCGGTGCTGACGCTCGACCTGATGGGCTATATCACCAGCTGGAACGGCAGCGCCGAGCGCCTGTTCGGCTACTCCTCGCTGGAGGCGGTCGGCAAAAGCATCCTGTTCCTGTACGTCGACGAAGACGAGAGCATTCCGGACGTGTTCGCGGAAGGCGGCGGGCGCCTGATGGAAGTGCGGCGCAGGAAAAAATCGGGAGAGGTGTTCTGGGCCAGCCTGTCGCTGTCGCCCCTGCGCGACCTGGAAGAGCGGCCGGTCGGCCTGATCGCCTACCTCACCGACATCACCGAGCGCAAACGCGCCGAAGAGCGGCTGCACCACCTGGCCTACTACAACGAGTTGACCGGCCTGCCGAACCGCACCCTGTTCGCGCGCCTGGTCGACCAGGCGCTGATGGTCGCGCAGCGCAACGAGGCAACCGGCTGCGTGCTGTTCATCGACCTGAACCGGTTCAAACTGGTGAACGACACCCTCGGCCGGCGCGTCGGCGACGAGCTGCTGCGCCAGGTCGCCGCGCGTTTTCGCAGCACGCTGCGCGAGGAAGACGTGGTGGCCCACCTGGCCGGCGACGAATTCGCGGTCGGCCTGTTCGACATCCGCCAGCACTTCGAGGCGACCACGGTGGCCCAGAAGCTGCAGTTGGCCCTCGATGCGCCTTTCCTGATCGAAGGCCACGACCTGCGCGTCGGCGCCAGCGTCGGCATCAGCGTGTTCCCGCAAGACGGCATGGAGGCCGAGGCGCTGCTGCGCATGGCCGACATCGCGATGGCGCGCGCGAAAGAGGGCCACGCGGACCCGGACCACAGCGTCGCCTTCTACAGCCTCGACATGAACCAGGGCATGCACGAACGCATGCGCATCGAATCCGGCCTGCGCCATGCGCTCGGCCACGGCGAACTGCTGCTGTACTACCAGCCGAAGTTCGAGATCGGCAGCGACCGCATCGTCGGCGCCGAGGCGCTGGTGCGCTGGTTGCATCCCGAGCGCGGCCTGGTGCCGCCCTCCGAATTCATCCCGCTGGCCGAGACCACGGGCCTGATCGTGCAGGTCGGTGAATGGGTGCTGGAACAGGCCTGCGCCCAGGCGGCCGTCTGGCAGCGCGCTGGCCTGCGCCCGTTCCGCCTCGCGGTGAACGTCTCGGCGCGCGAATTCACCGAGTCGCTGCCGACGCGGGTGGCGGCGACCCTGGAACGCTACGAGCTCGACCCGTGCTGGCTCGAACTCGAAATCACCGAGAGCACCCTGATGCACGACATCGACCGCGTGATCGGTATCATGGACCGCATCAACGCGCTCGGCGTGGCGCTCTCGCTCGACGATTTCGGCACCGGTTACTCGAGCCTCTCGTATTTGAAACGCTTCCCGATCCACACGCTGAAGATCGACCGCTCGTTCACGACCGGGATTCCGCTCGATGCCAGCGACTGCGCGATTGCCAGCACCATCATCAGCATCGGCCGCCAGCTCGGGCACCGGGTCATCGCGGAGGGCGTGGAGACGCTCGACCAGCTCTCGTTCCTGCGCGATTCGGGTTGCGACGAGGTGCAGGGTTACCTGTATGCGGCGCCGCTGCCGGCGGCGCGCTTCGAGCAGGGGCTGCGGGATAACTGGTTACTGGTAGAGTAGGGCGCGGTTCGCTTTTGCAGGGTGGGCCGGGCCGCGGACGGCTCCGCCCACGCGGTGACAGGCAAATGTCGAGTCGTCTGGCCCGTGCCGGCATCGATAGCGCTGCTTGCCGCTGTGCTTCCTTTATTGTCCCGCCGCCCGTCGATTGCCTGCCGTCAGCAGAGTGATTTATGTATAATGCCGGACTTCAGGAAGCGTGGCCGAGTGGTTGAAGGCAGCAGTCTTGAAAACTGCCGACGGGGGAACCCGTTCGTGAGTTCGAATCTCACCGCTTCCGCCAGGAAATAAAAGAAACCGCCCTCGGGCGGTTTTTTTATGGCCTGGCGGAAGCGAGGGAAGCGTCTGCGCGCTTCCCGTGTGAGATTCGAAGGGCTGGGCGTACTTCGCCCAGCCCTCCTCGAATCGCCCATTTGCTGCCCGCCAGGCGGGCAGCGCCGCGCGCCAAGGGCGCGCGTGATAACTCTGGCTAGCTGTATTGGCTCAGGCAAACTGCAGCGGCTCCCAAGCTCGCAAGCCCTGATCCTTCGCCAGCCGAATACGCTGCACCTTCATCGCATCGATCAGCTCCGGCGACGACGCAGAGCCCTGCAGCATTGGCAAGGTCTGCTCCGCTTCGACGAAAAACCGATCCCGCACATCCGTCCCGGTCGACAGAAACGCCTGCTCCCACCATTCGGTAATCCTCTCGCTGGCCCGTTCCAGGGCCGCCTGCGTTACCAGGCGATTCGACTTTTCGTTATTGATCCGTTTCGATGCCGGCATCAGGTTCCAGGCGTCCCCGCAGGGCCAGGCAGCAAACGGAAAACAGTGGTCGATGTCATAGTCATCCCGTAGCCGCTGCCCCGACCACACACAGTAGACGGACTTGCCTCCCGTGCGGAGCCGTTCGACTGCAGCGCGCGCGAATCTGGTATCGCGCTCGGGATCTGCCCATGCGAGGAGGGAATACGCGACTTGCCGGATGTCCGGGGCGAGTCGCCCGGCGTAGGAGTCCATTAGCCGAACCCATTCCTCGACGAGGACAGGTTCGACCCACACGTTGTAATGGCTAAGCGCATCCCAGATACCGAGCGGAACATGGAATTCGCCAAAGCTCCACAGGAATGGTTCATCGATCCGGAGCGTCGACGGTGTCGGCGTGCGCCGCAAGTGCGCGATGTGGAAGATGTTCTCGTCACTGGCCGGCCAGCGCAGGTACTTGACCGGCATCTCGCGTATCAGCCTGGATATCTCCCACAGGCTGCCGTGAAGATGTCGCGCGATGTCGTCGCTGAACTCCATCCCCGCACGAAGATCGACCGGTCGGACGAGACGCAAGGCAGTAAAGCTGTTGGTCACGAAGCCGGGCCCTTTGCCCGCCTTGTTCATCGGCATTTGCGGCAACCCGCCTTCGATGAGCGGCTTGTACATGCGCAGCCAGAAGAGGGCCACGAGTCCCATCGGCAGGACGACGAACTCCGGTTCGTGGCGCGCCGCCCCTGCCGCGCTATCGGCGATCCTGGCCAGGATGCGCAGCAGTGCAATCTTGTACGTCGATGCCTTCCCGTCCGTCAGCACCAGGTGACGCAGGAGGGGAAGTGCACCCAAGCCATCGTCAGGCAGGCCCAACACCACAGTCGTCCAAGAGATACCCGCGCGCCCCAGTTTGTCCGGGCTTTCGTGCGTGCGTACCAGCCGCAGACCGAATTGCTGGGCGAGGGCTGATAGTTCCGGCAGCGTCACCTCATACATGGCGCGATCGGGATCGGGCGGGCCGATGCGAAGGCTGATGGCGATACGGCCGTTCGGTGATAGCAAGGTGGCCAACTTGCGCAGCGCGCGCTGGCGCGAGGCCGGCGGCAGGTGCATCCACACCGCCGACAGCAGGATCAGATCGAAGGTGAGACCGAGCCGCCTTGATTGAGCCAGATCAGGCAGGCTGTCGGCCACCCAGTGGATGCGCGGCGAGGGGTGGCGCTGGCGGGCGAGCGTGCGCATTGCTTCCGAAGGCTCGACGGCCACCACATCGTATCCCTTGGCTGCGAACCACGCAGCGTCCCGGCCCGAGCCGGCGCCGATGTCAAGGATCGTTGCACCCGGCGGTGGCAAGGAGTCGAGCAGCATCGGGTGCACATCCTCGAAGCGTAGAGACTCGTATTGGCCAACTAGCTGTTCTGCGTTCTGTTCGTAATGGGCCATGGTCTGCGCGTGAGTTTCGGTAGCTTTTGTTGACTCATGGATTGTACGTCGAAGCAAGCTCCTTCATTCAGTCCGCGATCCGGTTGCTCGTCAGAACCGAACCATATGTCAAATCGCTACGCCACGACGAAAAGATCCGTTGGTTTTATGACAGCAACTTTTAACTTTCTATCGAAATATCACAACATATGTGCTTCTGGGCACTAATGGCGTTGTTCTGATGGCACCTCAGGGATATCATTCGCGATTGCCATTAATAAACACTATCGCATGAACAACCCGGCCCGCAGCCCTGTCCGCGCCCCAACGCGCCGTCCCCTGCGCCTGGCAACCCTGGCCATGCTCACGGTCAGCATCGCCGTTACCCTGACGGTCCTGCTGCACTTCGCCCTGGTCAGCCATTTCGCCCACCATCAAGCGCGCAAGGAAGCGCAATTGCGCCTGCAACAGCTGTCCTGGCAGATGCGCGATTCGCTCAACCGGGTGACCGGCAACGCCATCGTCACCGTCAGGCTGCTGGCCGAATTGCCGCAGGTGCGCTCGTTCGGGAATCCGGATGCGACCCGCGGCGTGCTCGAATCCCTGCAGCGCGCCGTGGCCGACTATGCCTGGATCGGCGTGGCGGATGCGAACGGCAAGGTGGTGGCGGCAACCGGCCGCATGCTCGAAGGCGCGCAAGTCGATGCCCGGCCCTGGTTCCAGGCCGGCATCAAAGGCGTGCGGGCGACCGACTATCATCCGGCGCTGCTGCTGAATAAACTGCTGCCGAAGGCCGCCGAGCCGTGGCGCTTCATCGACATGTCGGCGCCGCTGGCCGGCGACGATGGCGTCGTGCGCGGCGTGGTCGGGGTGCACATGAGCTGGCAATGGGTGCGCAACCGCGCGCGCCAGCTGCTGACGCCGGCCCTGCGCGAATACGGCGCCGAGGTGCTGGTGGTGCGCGCGGACGGCACCGTCCTGCTGGGGCCGGAGGCGATGGTCGAGAAGAAATTCGACAGCCCGAGCCTGCGCCTGGCGCTGGCGGGCGAAACCGGCTCGCTGCGCGAGGAGGGACCGGACGGCAAGGCCTATCTCACCGGCTACAGCCGGACCGGCACCGCCGGCGACCCGGCGACACTGGGGTGGGCGGTGCTGGTGCGCCACACGGAAGACGCGGCGCTGGCCGATGCGCGCGCACTGGAGCGGCGCATGATCGGGCTGAGCGTGCTGATGGCCGGCGTGCTGGCGGGCTGCGCGGCGATGCTGGCGCGGCGCCTGACGCGTCCGATGGATGCGCTGGCCGGCGCGATCGAGCAGGCGGTCGATGCGACCCGTGCCGGCGCCCGTGCGGAGGACATCCCGGTGGTGCACGGTTTCCAAGAAGCGCAGGTCCTGTCGCGCGCGATGCGCGAACTGGTGCGCAGCGAAGAGGCGCACCGCAGCGCGCTGGAAACGATGAACCAGCAGCTCGAGAGCACGGTCGCGGCCCGCACCGCCGAGCTGCAGGCCCTGCTGCTGCACGATGCCTTGACCGGGCTGCCGAACCGGCGCGCCCTGATGCAGACCTTGCCCGACGCCATGCACCGCGCCGCGCGTTCCCATAAACCCTGCGCCTTGCTGTTCCTCGATATGGACGGCTTCAAGGGCGTCAACGACACCCATGGCCACGAAGAGGGCGACGAGCTGCTGCGCCAGTTCGGCGCCAGGCTGCTCGAGGCCGTGCGCAAGACCGATATGGTCGCGCGCCTGGCCGGCGATGAATTCGTGGTGGTGCTGGAAGGGCTGAGCGACGCCCAGGATGCGAATGAGAAAGCCGACAGTCTGCTGGCCGTGCTGCGCGCCCCGTACGTCCTGAAACGCGCCGGCGTGAGCGTCGGCGCGAGCATCGGCGTGGCCCTGCACCTGCCCGGCGACCCGCAGGACCTCGACGCCTGGCTGGCCCGTGCCGACGGTGCCATGTATGCCGCGAAGCGCGGCGGCAAGAACGCCGTGGCGCTCGCTGCCTGAGCTTTTTTACAAGATTGTCGGAGCCGGCCTACACAAAGACGAGCCTGAATGGTCAGCCGTATGTGCGACATTCGACAGATGAACTCGCTTTAGAGGGGTAATGTAGAGGCGTAGAGAGGATACGCCGATGCTCAAGCCGTTCATAACGTTTGCAATACTGGGAGGAAGTGCCGCGCTTGCCTGCGCGCAGACCGGGATCACGACCTATGGCGTGCTCGATGCCGGTGTGGTGGGGCAGGGCGGATGCGGCAACACGTGCGCGACCCAGGTCGGCAGCGGAGTGGCATCGGAATCGCATATCGGCATCCACGGCAGGGAGCCGGTCGGCAATGGGACCTCGGCCATCTTCGCGCTCGAGACGGGCGTGCGGGTCGATACCGGCCGCGCCGACCAGCACGAGCGCGCGTTCGGACGCCAGGCCTTCGTCGGCCTGTCCGGCGAATTCGGCGCGATCACGATCGGACGCCAGTACAACCTGCAATACCTGGCGCTGACCGACGTCGCCGATCCGTTCAAGGGCGGCATGGCCGGCAGCGCAGGCAACCTCATCGGTGGCGGGCGCCGGGTCGACAACAGCGTCCAGTACTACGGCGCCCTGGCGCGCGGCATCTCGGCCGGCGCCTCGTATGCCTTCAAGGAGAAGGTCGACACCTCGCCGGCCGGGCGTGCCTGGGGCATGACGGTCGGTATCGAAGCCGGACCGCTGACGGTGCGCGCCGCCCACCAGAGCCTGAACGCCGTGCGCGTCCAGCTCAACAGCAAGACCAGCAACGACAATGTGGCGCGCAATTCGATCCTGGCGGCGAACCTGCGCCTGGGCTGGGGCACCGCCTACGCGGCCTACAGCCTGAGCCGCGGCTGGGCCAGCTCTCCCTTGTTCAATCCCGACAATCCGTACGGCGCCGGGCTCGCGCGTACCGCCTCGACCGACAGCCGCGACGTCCTGCTCGGCCTGGCGGTGCCCCTCAGCGGGCGCACGACCCTGCTTGCCTCGTATATCGTCAAGGACGACCGCGACCTGGCCAACCAGGACGCCATCCAGGCCGCCTTCGGCGCCAGCTACGCGGTATCGCGCCGGACCGATTTCTACGCGGCCTATTCGCATATCGAGAACCGCAACGGCGCCGGCTATACGGTCGGCAACGCCAGTACCCGCGGAAACGGCAATTCCGCCATCAATATCGGCATGCGCCACGCCTTCTAGGCAGCGCCCGCGCGGCACTCCCTGCGCTGCGACGTGCCCGGCCGAATGGCTGTAGCCTGACACTATCCTGAACTATCCGACAACCATCTTCACGGAGGCATCATGACTGGCATTAGCACACTTGATCCGGACAACTTCCCGGAAAGTCCAGACCGTAGCCTTGGCAAGGGCCATGGCACGGACGCACTGGGACCGAGCGATATCTCCGACACCGGCAGCGACGTGGTCGGCGGCCCCGGCTTTTCGACCAACCTCGACGACGACCAGCTGATCCATCTGGACGAAGGCACGACTTCCGACCTGGAAGCGAGCCATGCCGGCGACACCGCGGGACCTGACGTCGGCGACGCCGATTTCTCCGGCGACAGCGACATGGGCGGCACCGGCGAGCGCGCCGCGGCCGGCCGCGACACGGTCGCCAAGGATGGCGCCGACATCGATACCGACCGCATCGAGTCGATTCCCGATTTGCCGCTGACGGAAGAGGATACGGACTTCCTGGCCAGCCGGCCGCCGATCGGCAAGGAGAAGTGACAGCAGGGTTGGCTCTCGAGCCCACGCGGTACGACGCGTGCATATCGACAAGGAGCGCTCAGTACATAGGGTCGACTCCTGAGTCCATGCGGCCGTTCCGCCGCACATTTTTCGACAGGCACGTTCAGCACCGCGTGGGCTCAGGAGCCCACCCAACGTTATTCGGGAAAAGACGCGCACACGGCGCGTCTTTTTCGTTCCGAATGCAGAGACAGCTTACACGCGTCCCAGCCTGCGTCGTGCCACCCCCGGTCCGGCCAGCTTCCAGGCCGCAAGCAGCGCCCCGCCACCCAACAGGGCTGTCACCAGCGGCGTCTTGTTCAGGCTCAGCGTCGTATAGGCCGACGTTTCCTTGACGCTGCGCTCGGTCATCCCCTGGCGCTCGCGCAGCGCATGCGTCGGGTCCGGCGCGTGGAGGGCATCCGGACGGCCGGGCATCTTGTCGTGCTTCGACTTTTGCTGACTGAACATGGTGGCGCGCACATAGCGATCCATCAGGTGCGGCATGCGCGCACGGCTGGCGGAGATGAACCTGGAGGCCCCGCCGACATAGACTTCGCGCTTCGGATGCTGGGCGCAGTACAGGATGGCTTTCGCCACGATCTCGGGCGCATACACCGGCGGCGGCAGCACCGCTTCCTTGTCCATGTAGTTTTTCGCGTGCACGGCGAACATGGTGTCGATCGCGGCCGGCTTGATCAGCGTGACGGAAATCGGCGCCTCTTCCTTTTCCAGTTCCATGCGCAGCGAGTCGGTAAAGGCTTTCACCGCATGCTTCGAGGCCGAATACATGCCCTGCAGCGGCACCGGGGCGTCCGACACTTCGCTGCCGACATTGATCAGGGCGCCGCCGCCGCGCTGCTTCATGCGTTTCACGGCTTCGAGCGAACCGTTGACGACTCCCCAGAAATTGGTCTGGAACAGGCGCTGGTGGTCTTCCAGCGACACCTCTTCCAGCCGGCCGAAGGTGCCGACGCCCGCGTTGTTGACCCAGGTATCGATACGGCCGAAGCGCTCGAGCGCGGTCTGGGCAATCCGCTCGACATCGGGCGCACTGCCGACGTCGGCGGCTACTGTCGCTACCTGGCAACCCTGGCGCCGCAGTTCGCTGGCCAGCTGGTCGAGGGCCTCGCCGTTGCGTGCGGCCAGCACCAGCTTGGCGCCCTGTTCGGCCGCCATGCGGGCCGTGGTGAGGCCGATGCCGCTGCTGGCGCCGGTGATGACGATGACTTGTTCGTTAATGTTGCGGAGTTTTGCTGACATGTCGGCTTCCTTTCCTGGGGTGGTACGGGAAGGACTGCCGCATCGGGCGCCTGGACGGCGCCTGGGCGGGCAGGCCACGAATATCAAATCAACACAGTCGTGGCCATGCCCTGTATTTCAAGTTATTTTTTGCCCGGCTGGTAAACCTGGTCGAAGACGCCGCCATCGGCGAAGTGGGTCTTCTGGGCAGTGGTCCAGTTGCCGGCGACCTGGTCGAGCGTGAACAGCTTGATGCTCGGGAACTGCGAGGCATACTTGCGCGAGAACTTCTCGACCGCCGGGCGGTAGTAGTTCTTGGCGATGATGTCCTGGCCTTCGTCGCTGTACAGGTATTCGAGGTAAGCCTGGGCCACCTTGCTGGTACCCCGCTTCTCCGCGTTCTTGTCAACGACGGCGACAGGCGGCTCGGCCAGGATACTCACCGACGGCGCCACGATCTCGAACTTGCCGGGACCGAGTTCGCGCAGCGCCAGCAGCGCTTCGTTTTCCCAGGCCAGCAGCACGTCGCCGATGCCGCGTTCGACGAAGGTGGTGGTAGCGCCGCGTGCGCCCGAATCGAGCACCGGCACGTTCTTGTACAGCTTGTTGATGAACTCGCGCGCGGTGGCCTCGCTGCCGCCCGGCTGGCGCAGTGCATAGCCCCAGGCCGCGAGATGGTTCCAGCGGGCGCCGCCCGAGGTCTTCGGATTCGGCGTGATCACCGAGACGCCCGGTTTCACGAGGTCGCCCCAGTCCTTGATGCCTTTCGGATTGCCTTTACGCACCAGGAACACGATGGTCGAGGTGTAAGGCGCGCTGCGGTACTTCAGGCGATCCT
Source organism: Massilia litorea (assembly GCF_015101885.1). NCBI lineage: Bacteria > Pseudomonadati > Pseudomonadota > Betaproteobacteria > Burkholderiales > Oxalobacteraceae > Massilia > Massilia litorea. The sequence goes on along the minus strand of NZ_CP062941.1, from coordinate 4,761,977 downwards.
GCCAGTTGTGCGCGATAAGGCCGCGTTCACTGATAGCATCGATGTCGTAAGCCAGTGCCAAGGTGACAACGTCGGCCGAGAGGCCGTCGATTACCGCGCGGGCCTGCTTGCCCGAGCCGCCATGCGACTGCTTCACCGTGACGTTGTCGCCGGTTTTGGTTTTCCAGTACCTGGCAAAGGCGGCGTCGTAATCCTGGTACAGCTCCCGCGTCGGGTCGTACGAGACGTTCAGCAGCGAAACATCGGCTGCAAGGGCAAGGGGAGCAAATGCGGCGGACTGGGCCAGCAGCGCGGCGGCTACCAGCGAACGGGCGATTTTCTTGAACATGCGTTTCTTCCGGATGAGTGGTGTTGGGTTACCGCTAGGGTAGGGCTCCACCCATCCGAAGAAAACGAATGATTTCAGCTATGGTTATGCGATTTTTAGTGCTTGGAATGGCCTTTGCAGGCCTGGAACGTAACGGGGCCTTGAGAAACCGTAGCGAGCGGAAGGAGTGCTGGCTAAGAAGCGCAGCTGTACGAATGTACAGCGAGCATCGCAGGCCGGCAATCCGACGCGCAGTAGGTTTCTCGAGGTCCTATCAGTGCGCTTTGGAGAGGATCAGGAGCCAGCGGCCGAACAGCAGCACTTCGACGTGGCCAGGCTCGACGCCGGTATCGCATTCCATGATCGGGTTGATCGGGTAGAAGCGTTTGCGGAAGTCACGGGTGATCAGAATTTCGCGGCGTCCGATGCGCATAAGAAAAGGTGCAGGAGCGTATTCCAGGCCGAAAGAGTTGTTCAGAGTGGTCATTGACGTTTCCCTTGTTTGAATTATGTTGGTCAGTGAAAACAGGATAGCACAACTACTGTATAAATCCACAGGTACTGTACATAACAACAGTAAAAATTTTCAACTGTAGTTTTTTTGCCATTGCTGCCCTGCTTGATGAAAGATTCCCTGACGACCCGCCTGCACCGTTTTACAGTCGCCCGCTTTTCGCCGCAGGAGCAGTTCGGCCTGCACCTGACGCTTGGCGTGCTGGTGCTGCTGCTGGCGATGGCCGGCTTCGCGCGCATCGCGGAGGAGGTCTTGACAGGGGCGCCAATTACCTTGCTGGACCTGCGCCTGGCGAACTGGCTGCACCAGCACGCGAACGACAGCAGCTTCCTGCGCAGCTTCCTGTTCGGGATCACCCAACTGCACAGCACGCCCGGCGCCCTCGGCCTGACGGCGCTTGCCGGCTGGTGGCTGGCGCGGCGCGGTGCGCGCCACTGGATGCTGACCCTGGTCAGCGCGGTGCCGGGCGGGATGCTGCTGAACGTGGCGCTGAAGCACACCTTCGTGCGCGCGCGTCCGCATTTCGACGCGCCGATCCTGAGCTTGACGACCTATAGTTTCCCGAGCGGCCACACGATGACGGCGACCGTGCTCTACGGCGTGCTGGCCTGCTACCTGGTGCGCCACGCCCGCAGCTGGCAGGCGCGCGCCGCGATCGTGCTTGCCGCCTGCATCATGGTGCTGCTGGTAGCCGGCTCGCGCCTCTACCTGGGCGCCCATTACCTGACCGACGTGCTGGCGGCCATGCTCGAAGGCTGCGCCTGGCTGGCGATCTGCGTCACCGGCGTGGCGACGCTGCGCCGGCGCCAGGCCGCGCGCGCACGACGATCCGACTATTCATGACCGAGGAATACCGATGCGAACCATTATCCACCTGTCCGACCTGCATTTCGGCCGCGTCGACCAGGCCCTGCTGGGGCCGCTGCGCGACCTGATCCATTCGATCGCACCGAGCGTTGTCGTGATCTCGGGCGACCTGACCCAGCGCGCCCGCAGCGAGCAGTTCGAAGAGGCCAGGGCCTTCCTCGATACCTTGCCGGGGCCGCAGATCGTGGTGCCGGGCAACCACGACATCTCCCTGTACAACGTGTTCCGGCGCTTCGTCAAACCGCTCGACCGCTACAAGCGCTACATCACCGACGACCTCGATCCGATCTATGTCGACGAGGAGATCGCGGTGGTGGGCGTGAACACGGCGCGCTCGCTGACGATCAAGGACGGCCGCGTGAACAAGGAACAGGTCGCCAAAATCCGCGAGCAATTGGCCGGGCTCGATCCGAAGATCACGCGCATCGTCGTCACCCATCACCCCTTCGACCTGCCGACGACCTTCGAGGAAGAAGACCTGGTCGACCGCGCGCCGATGGCGATGGAAGTGTTCGCGGAGTGCGGCGTCGACGTGCTGCTGGCCGGCCACATGCACGTGAGCCATGCGGCCAGCACCGCGTCGCGCTACCAGATCGACGCCTATGCGGCCCTGGTGGTGCAGGCCGGCACGGCGACCTCGACGCGGGGCAGGGGGGAAGTCAATTCCTTCAACCTGCTGCGCGTCGAGCACGAGCGGGTCGAAGTCGACCGCTACGGCTGGGACATGCTGACGAATACCTTCCGCGTCATCGTTACCGAGAAATTCCTGCGCAGCGGGAATGTCTGGGCGCCGGCGTCCGAGGGCATGCTGGCGGCCGGTTTATAAAAAAAAAGGCCGGCATGCAGCCGGCCTTCCAGGACATCAAATCCAGTATTCGGTCAGGCGCGCCGCCCATTCCTTGATGCGGTCCGCCCAGGGCCGGTCGCGCCATTTGTCGAGGGTGATTTCCTTCGAGTCGCGCAGGTCCTCATTGAAGGCGCTTTCCATGTCGCGTCCGAAGGCCGGGTCGATGACGACGACGTTGAGTTCGTAGTTGTGGATGAAGCTGCGGCGGTCGATGTTGGCCGAGCCGATCGTCGACCAGGCCTCGTCGATCACCGCCGTCTTGGCGTGCAATACCGCGACCTGCAGCTGGAATATTTTGACTCCGCCCGCGAGCAATTGTTCGAAGAAGCCCTGGCCGGCATACATCACCAGGCCGTGGTCGGACACGCCCGGCAGCACCAGTTTCACGTCGACCCCGCGCTTCGCGGCAGCGATCAGCGCGTCGACCACCTGCTGGTCGGGCACGAAATAGGCCGAGGTGATGTGGACCGATTTTTTCGCCTCGTTGATCGCCACCATCAGCGATTTGTAGATCTCCGAATTGCTGCCCGGATCGGTGGCCAGCACGCGCACGAACTTGTCGCCGACGGGCGCCAGGCGCGGGAAGTAATCGCGCGCCGCCAGTTCGCCGCCTTCCTGGCGCACCCAGTTGTTCACGAAGGCCCATTGCAGCGTCGCCACCGCCGGCCCTTCGATCTTGACGTGGGTGTCGCGCCAGCCGACCTTGCTCTTGTCGACGTTAGCCGGTTTCCTGCGCGAGCGGAACAGCGAGCTGTTGGCGTAGTCGCTGCTGATGTTGATGCCGCCCGTGAACGCGATGCTGCCGTCGACGACCATCAGCTTGCGGTGGTCGCGGTTGTTGATCGACCAGTTGCCCCGGGCCTTGGCCGGATTGACGGGATTGAAGGCGATCATGTGGATGCCGGCCGCTTTCATGCGGTCGAAAAATTCCTGCGGCGTGCCGAGGGTGCCGACGCTGTCGTACATGATGTTGACGGTCACGCCCTGGCGCTGCTTTTCCATCAGCAGTTCGGCGAACTGCAGGCCGATCGGGTCCTGGTCGAAGATATAGGTTTCCAGGTTGACCGATGTGGTCGCGGCGCGAACGGCCGCCATCATCTCGCGCATCGTGGCCGGGCCGTCGAACAGCAGCTGCACGCGGTTGCCGGCGATCAGCGGCAGGCCCGTGGCCTGTTCCTCCAGCACCGCCAGCTGCTTCAGGTCGCCCGTCGCGTTCGCCCAGCGCCGCTGCAGCAGCTGCGATGCCTGTGCTTTCTGGAGGGTGCCCTTCGCCGTCTCCACCGTCGGGTTCGCCTTCTGCGGCGTATCGGGCAGCTTGTCCGCGTCGGGCAGGGTGCGGCAGGACGCCATCACGCCGACCAGGAGCAGGAAGGCCAACCACCGTGTGATCCGTTGTTTGTTCATTTGTTTTCTTTCGTGAAGACCGGAATGTCGATCACTTCGACGTCCCTTGGCCCGATGAAGAAGTCGAGCGGCGCCTGCACGAAGCGCCGGCCGAGTGCGCGCAGCAGCATGACGCTGCGCTTGAACTGGATCTTGCGGGCGCGTAGCGCCACCCACAGGGCCAGGCTGAAACTCACCAGCAAATTGACGGCGCCGATCAGCGCCACGCCGAGCGTGGCGTTGGCGGCCATCTCCCAGCTCATCCGGTAATCGAGGCCGACCAGGGCGGTGGCAAAGTTCGCGGTGGAGAAGGTCACGTGGCGGATATCGAGCGGCAGGCCGAGCAGGTAGCCGACGGTGCCGGTGGTGCCGAGCAGGATACCGAAGTAGAAGTTACCCATCAGGCCGCCGAGATTGTTCTCGACATAGCGCGACACGCGGTCACGCCGCTCGATGCCGATCAGGCTGCCGAGCCAGCGCAGCTGGCGCACGCGCTGGCCCATGCGGGTGTAGAGCGCCTTGTTGTCGTAGTAGCCCGAGATCAGCCCGGCCACGAACAGCCAGACCCCGGCAATCGCCGCATAGAACAGGGCCGGCGTATGAATCGGGTCGATGTCGTGTAGCAGGTGCATGGCTTTTTCCGGCGTCACCAGGTGGTGGCCCATCATCTGCTGGTAGGCGATCGCGATCACCAGCGCGGTCGGGAAGGCGACCACGACGTTGCCCAGCACCGAGACGATCTGGGTCCTGAATACCTTGTTCACGAGCTCGGCCATGCTGTCGAAATCGATGCTGCGCCCGTCCCGGCTGTGCAGGCCGGCGGCGATGCGCTGGGCCGTCATGGCCGGCTGCTTGGTGGCGATGGTCCAGTGCAGCATGTGCACGAGCATGAAGCCGAGCGAATAGTTCATGCTGAACAGGAAGGCCTCGACCAGGGGCGCGGCACGCAAATACGACAGCAGGATCTTGAAGGTCGCCATGAAGCCGACGATGAGGCCGGCGCCGGCCGCGGCCTTGAACATGTCGCGCAGCTGGGACCGGCTCTCGGCGATGTAGTGCTCGCCGGTACGGCTGGCGTTTTCCGTGACGTTGCGGGCCAGCAGGTGGATATTGTCGCGGAACAGGCCGCGCACCCGGTATTTGGTGTTGTGGCCCTCGACCAGTTCCTGGGCCAGTGCCAGCGCCGCCGCACGCCGGGGCGTGACCGGGCGCGGTCCTGCCGGCTGCGGCATGGTCACGAGCTCCCGGCTGGCGCAGGGTGCGCTTTCGGCATCCCTTTCGGCTTCCCGCGCGGCTTCCTGTTCCGGGGCCGCCAGCAAGGCGGTCGCGCTTTCCCCGCTCGCTTCGCTGACGTCGACCAGGAACAGCAGTTTGCGCAGCCGCTCGATACTCTGCGTAATGGCGACCAGCACATAGGTCAGCGCCACGCTGGTGCCGAAGGAGAGCGAATTGCGGCGGATCTTGGCGACGACCTCGTCGCACTGGTCGAGCATCACGAGCAGGTGGCGCGGATCGTCGGGGCGGGGAATGGCTCCTTCCAGGAAGCGCCCGTATTCGTCGAGGTAGTGGTTGACCTCGATGTTCTGCATCAGGAAGGGCGAATCGAAATCCTCGATCTCGCTGTAGCTGTGCACCAGGCGCGGCTCCAGGCCCAGCGCGCAGACGCGGCAGGACAGGGTGCGGATGGCGTCGAGCATGCCCATGGTCGTGACCAGGCGCGCGCGGTCGGGCGCGGCGTCCAGCGGCGGCCGCGCCTCGGCCACGACGTCGAACAGGGCCAGCCAGTCGGCGTCCGGCACCGAGCGGATCCAGTAGTAATCCTCTTCCGCATACAGCACCTGGTCGAGCGCATCGGACAGGTAGAGGTCGTCGAGCGCGGGCGGCAGCAGGCGCCAGGCAATGCGGCGCTTCAGCTCGGTGAAGAAGCCGTCGTTCGAGAGGATGCCGATGTCGCTGTACAGGCTGGTGTGGCGGCGTTTTTCCAGCAGGGTGACGATATAGCTGCGCAGCGCCCAGGCCTGCGCCGGGTTCCCCCTCAGCAGCTGCGTCAGCGTGCGCACCGCTGCGCTCGCGTGGCCGCGATGACGCCGGCGCGGCCGCAGGCAGTCGACCAGCTCGATCAGCAGGTCGGTGCTGTCGCTGTGCGGGTCGATGCGTTCAAGAATGTCAAGCATACAAAATCCGTTTCCTCATGGACGATAGTGTACGCGTTGAGGCCGCCCGAGCTTGGTACGGCAGCGTACAGATTCGGTCGATGAGGGACGCCTGTGCTTGATGAGAGAACGATTGGCCGTACGTGTAGGGGTAATTGCCAGACAGGCTTAAGTGAACGCCAGCAGCAAGCCGGTCAATGTTGCGCCCGCGCCCCAGCAAACGAGGCCCCAGGCCACCGCCACGCCCAGTGCGCCGTTCCAGCCGCGCCGCGCATAGCGCCGGCCGAAGCGGCGGCGCACCAGGCGCCACTGCGGCGCCGCCGCGCCCAGCAGCCACAGGCCGAGCCAGGCCAGGGCCAGCCACTGCGCAAACGGCGCATTGCCGTTGACGCGCTCGGTAATCGCGCCCGCCAGCAGTTCCAGCGCCAGCACGGCCAGGCTGGCGAGCAGCCAGCGGCGGGCGCCCCTGGCCGCATGTGCCTGTCCCAGCACGCGCCAGTTGTGCATCAGCAGCCAGGACCCGAACACGGGCGTGAAGAACAGGCTCCAGAGCGCGACCGCGGAGGGACGCCAGAGGGCAGGCGGTTCGTGGCCGCTGTCAGGCAAGGACGGAGCGCAGGTGTCGGGCATGAAGGTGAGAGTAAATGTTGCCGTAACGAAGCAACACTATCCCGCCGCCCTGTCTTCTCGTTCTTGCGTTCAGTCCTCGTTCGTGATGTGCAGCTGCAGGGTTTGCAGCAATACGACAGTTTTGACGTCGTAAAAAAAGCCGCCCGGCGTCACCGGGCGGCTTCCATGTCACTGCCGATGGGTGCGGATCAGCCGCGGCCTGGTTCGGCGACGTAGATCTCGACGCGGCGGTTGCGTGCGCGACCGGCGTTGTCGTTGTTGTTGGCAATCGGCTCGCGCTCGCCGCGGCCCTCGATCGTGATGCGGCTTGGATTGACGCCGCGGCCGGCCAGGTAGTCGCGGGTGCGCGCGGCGCGGTCGACCGACAGCGGCTGGTTGACGCCCGGGCCGCCGGTGTTGTCGGTGTGGCCGATGATGACCACGTTGGTGGCCGGGTTCTCGTTCAGGGTGGTGGCGAAGCGTTCCAGCACCGGCTGGAAGTTCGGCTTGATGTCGGAGCGGCCGGTGTCGAAGGAGACATCGCTCGGGATGTCCAGTTTCAGGCGGTTATCCGAGGTCTGGCTCACTTGCACGCCGGTGCCGCGGGTCGCCTGCTCCATTGCCTGCTTCTGCTGCTCCATGCGCTTGGACCAGATATTGCCGATCACCGCGCCGGCGGCGCCGCCGATCACTGCGCCCTTGGCGGCACGGCCGCCGCCGCCGCCGTGGGTGGTGCCGCCGATCAGCGCACCGAGGGCGGCGCCGGCGCCGGCGCCGGTCGCGGTGCCGCGCTGGGTGGCGTTCATGTCGGCACAGCCGCTGACGCCGAGGGCAAGGACGGTGGCGGCGATGGCGGATTTGGTCAGTTTCGAATACATAATTTTCTCCTAAAAAAGAAAAATCCGTTTCGTAGGCGCGCCCATCGGGCACGACCGCGAAACGGATTGGTCAACTACTGCGGTGGTGCTGGGTCGGTACCCGGTAATGCGAAGCTTAGCGCTCCACAAGACCCGGTACAACCGATTTGGTATTGCATGCGGCGTGCTATATGCCTCGACCGCTGATCAGGCGCACCAGGATCATGATGACGGCAACCACGAGCAGGATATGGATAAAGCCGCCGACGGTGTACGAGGTAACCAGGCCGAGCAGCCATAAAACGATCAGAACAATGGCAATGGTGTAAAGCATGATGAGTCTCCTCACTGGGGGTTTGCGCCGGTGTGGCGCCGTGAATCCAGTATCCCCCGCACTGCTCAACCCAACCGTTCGCTAGCGTACATTAAGCGCAAAATTTTTGTTTATTTCGCAAGTCCGCGCTGCGCACGGCCGGCGCTTTGCAGGCCCGGAATCCAGCCCATGAAACCGAGCAGGCCGACGATCCCGATCAGGCAGGTGAGCAGCCCCCCGCTGACGAGGAAAAAGACGTCGTGCGCAGCCAGCTCGCCCGTCTGTTCGAGCGGCGGCGTGGCCGAGACGAGTCCGAAAGCAGTGATAAGCAGACCCCAGACGATGATGCCGATCCATGCAAGGCTGTTCATGATGCTCCCCTTATTGTGTTATTGGCGAAGTTGTCAATTGCGGCAGCGTATGGTCGCGTTACCGTAAAACGCATTGTCGGGGTAGCTCAGCAGTATTTCCGTGCGCTGGCGCACGTTGCACTGAGGAAAAAATCAAGACCGGCGGTCCAGGGGACGGCCGGTCTCGATCGTGGTGCCGGCAGCGCCGGCTTCTGGCGTGCAGCTGAAGCGGGATCAGGCGGAGCGCAGGTGGCCCTTGACGATGCGCACGCGGTCGCCGCTACGCCATTGCGGCTGGCTCGACTGGTGGAAGGTGCGCAGGGTGCCGTCGTCCAGGCGGACGCGGATTTCATAGCTGGTCGTCGCTTTCATGTTGCCCTCGACCTGGTTGCCGACGACGGCGCCGCCGACCGCACCGGCGACGGTGGCCAGCTGGCGACCATGGCCGCCGCCGATCTGGTTGCCCAGCAGGCCGCCGAGGATGGCGCCGCCGGCCGCGCCGACACCGCTGCCCTGGGCGCGCTGCTTGATCGCGTGCACCGATTCGATGTTGCCGCAGTTGCCGCACCAGTTCGACTTCGGCTCCGCAGCCGCCATTTGCACCGGCTTCGGTTTCACGGTCGTGCGTGGTGCCGGGGCCGGTTCAGGTTCGGGTGCGTAGGCCTGGCTTGGGGCTGGGGCATAGCCCTGGGCCAGTTGCTGGGACGGGTAGGCGGGCGCTGCCGGTGCGGCCGGGTAGGCGGGGCCTTGCGGTCCCAGCTGCGCCATGGCGGCGGCGGGCGCGACAGGCGCGGCCTGGCCGGTCGGCGGCATGCTTGCTGCCAGCGCGGCGCGGTCGGCTTCGCTCAGCTGACGGTTCGTGTTGCCGCCGATCGAAGAGGGGATCCAGCCCATGATGGCTGCGGTACCGATCAGGCAGAACAGCAGGACGGCGAGTGCGGCGACCAGCAGCAAGGGATGGTGCTGGGCGCGTGGAGGGGAAGTGTTGTTCATGGCTTGTGCTCCGTGAAATTGCGGTGGGGCGTCTGCCTTCCGCGGCGGCCTGCGAGGCGCCGGCCGATGCGAAGGATTGTCCCTAGGAACAACAAGGTATTCCGTGCGTCACCGAACATACTTCCCCTATCAGAGCATTTAACCTGATCGAAATTGTTTGCAAATGTATCCGTATTTCCGCCCCGGCTTCGGCCGGGCTTGCCATTTACCGCGAGGGTTCGATGAACTTTGCAGCTTCTCCCGACGTCGCCGAGCACAACGCCAATTTGCTGCTGGCCGCGCTCCCGCCGCAGGAGCTCGCCCAGGTGTTGCCGATGCTCGACCAGGTTCACGTCGAGGCCGGCGAAGTGCTGGGCGAAGCGGGCAAACCCATCCGGTATATCTATTTTCCGCATGATTGCCTGATTTCGCTGCTGGGCGTGGCAGGCGGGCGCATGACGCTCGAGGTCGGCCTGGTGGGACGCGAAGGCATGCTCGGCGCCACCGTCGCCCTCGGCCACGAAACGGCCCAGGTGCGCGCCGTGGTCCAGCGTCCCGGCAGCGCCAGCCGCATGGACAGCGCCGCCTTCCGCGCCGAATTCGCGCGCAACGGCGCCCTGCAACGGGTGCTCTACCGGTATACCGACACACTGCTGGCGCAGGCGATCCAGATCGCCGTCTGCAGCCGCTTCCACGTGCTCGAGGCGCGCCTGGCGCGCTCGCTGCTGATCACCCGCGACCGCCTGCAGTCCGACAAATTCCACCTGACCCACGAGTTCCTGGCGCACGCCCTGGGCGTGCGCCGCGTCGGCGTCACCAAGGCAGCCAGCGCGCTGCAGCAGCAGGGGCTGATCATCTACAGCCGCGGCAATATCGAGATCCTCGATGCCGAAGGGCTGGCGGCGGCGGCGTGTACCTGCTACGAAATCGTCAAGGATGCGGGGGCGGGGGCGCTGTCGAGCGCGTTCGTTTAGCGTCACCGTCGAAACGGCTTCTCGACAGCGCTAAGGTTGACGCGTGGAGTCAGGACTCCACCCTACGAACAGCGACGGATCGTAGGGTGGAGTCCCGACTCCACGCGGTACGGCGCATGCGCAACGGCACACCGCCCCGGACCATCACGCATGAAACCATCCCCACAAACGTCGCGCCCCGCTTGCGCAGTACGCAAGCGGGGCGTTTCGTGTGTGTTTGCCTGGGGTGCTACGTGGTGAAAACTTAGTTGGTCTTGCCGGCCTGGTTGCCGACCACGCCGCCGACAGCTGCGCCGCCGACCACGCCTGCTGCACTGCCGCCGGTCAGGGCGCCGCCGATCACTGCGCCGGCGCCGGCGCCGACTGCGGTGGCCTTGTCCTGATGCGACATGCCGGCACAACCGGTCAGGCCCAGTGCCAGGGTAGCCAGGGTAGCGCTCACTGCCAGGTGTTTGATGTTTTTCATAATGATCTCCTTGGGTGGGTTTTACTTCAGGCGCAGGTCATTCCTGACCGATTTCACGCCCTTCACTGTGCGCGCAACCGATGCTGCGGTTGCCACGTTTTCCGCCGAGCCGACATAGCCGCTCAGCTGGACAATACCTTCACGGGTCGCGACATCGATGTCTGCCGCCTTGAGTTCCGTGCTCCGGCCAATTGCCTGTTTCACGCCGGCCGTGATGGTGGAATCGTCCACCGCCGCGGCTGGTGCCAGCAGGCTGCCGGTGCCGCCGCAGCCAGCGAGGGTGCCCCCGTACATGAGAGCCCCCAGCAAGGCCAGGGCCGGTTTCCAATGCGTCATGCTTCGTCCTTGATGCCGTGTACCTGTTTCAGCGATGACTCCAGAATAAAACGGAGCGACGGAAGAGTCTGTTCGACAACACACACATGCACGCCTTCGCTCATCAGTAGATGTAAGTGTTTGTAAGCGACTGTCATCGCGCTTTCGCCTTGCCCGGCGGCGGCGCAGTCGGCTTCTGTTTCGCCAGTGCGACCAGCTGGCCGCAGGGGCTGCTCTCGCCCGGTCCGGTGTTGATCAGCGGGATCAGGGCTGCCACCGGCGCTGCGGCCGCGGCCAGCACGGCGGCGCCGCCAGCCTTCAGTGCCAGCACGCCCTTGTCGACCGAGACGTCGGGCTTGCTGAACGGACCGCGCACGTAGAGCGGGGCGCGCAGCGTGAACAGGCGCAGGGCCTTGGTGTCGGGCTTGATCGTCAGGTCCATCTGTTCGTTCGCCAGGCTCACCGTGCCGTTCACGCGGATGATCGCTTCCTCCGTATCGACCACGAACACCTGCGACTGCATCACGCCCTTGTTGACGTCGAAATCGGCGGCCAGGCAGTTCAGCTGCACCTGCTTGTCGCCGAACAGCTTGGTGACGATGATATTGCCCACGTTCAGGCCCATCTCCTCGAGCAGCATCTTGCTGATCGTGCCCTGGTTGATCAGCGCCTTGACTTCGCCGTTCGAGGAGCCGAGCAGGGCGGCGACCGAACTGCCGGTGGCCGACAGCTGGGCGTCGCCGTTGATCTGGCCGACGGTGGCCTGCATCTTTTCGATGGTCGGGAACAGCTGCTTGATCTGGATGTGGCGCGCCTGGACCTTGGCCGTCGCCGCGATCGTGTTCTTGCCCTTGCCGCTGCCGTCCATGCGGATGGTCGAGCGCAGCGTGCCGCCGGCCACGCCGAATTCGAGCGGCTCGAGGGTGATGACGCCGTCCTTCATGACCAGGTGGGTCGAGAGTTTACTGATGGGCAGTGTCTTTTCGCGGATGATCTTTTCGGCGGTATAGCGCACGTCGGCGTCGATCGCCGTCCAGCGCTCGGTGCGGAATTCCTCGACCGGCAGCACCTTGCCGCCCGGCTGCACGGCGTCGACGCCGCGCGCCTTCTTGCTTTCGTTCGAGTCGCCGCCGATCAGGGGACCCAGGTCGGTAAACAGCAACTGGTGCGTCGATACATTGCCCGTCAGCTTGGGACGCGGCTTGCCGCCCTCGAACACCAGCTTGCCGTTGATGTCGCTCGAGCCGACCTTGCCCTTGAACTTGTCGTAGGTCCAGCGTCCGTGCTCACGGTCGAGCTCGCCCTTCAGGTGGCCGGAGGTCGAGAAGGCCGGGGTCTCGGGCAGCGTGATGCCGGTAAAGTTGTACAGGCGCGCCATGCTGCGTCCGGCCAGTTCCAGCTGCAGGTCGACCGCCTTCAGTTTGGCGGGACTGGTGACCGTGCCTTCGACTGCGATGCGGCTCGGGCCGCTGCGCATGTCGGCCTGGACCGGGTAGGGCGTATTCTGATCCTTCAGCGACAGCACCTGGCCGACCTTGCCGCCGCCCGTGACCGGCGCGCCGTTATACGTGCCGGTGACCTTGAAGCCGATGCCGTATTTCGCATCGTTATCGAGCGTGCGTACGTTGGCCGTGATGTCGGCCTTCGTGACGGCGTCGACCACGCGCACCACGCCGTCGGTGAGTACCACGCGCTCGAGGTCGAGCTCCCACTTCGATTTTTCCTCTTTCTTCCTGTAGACCCAGTTGTAGTGGGTGCTGTCGGTGCGCTGCAGTTCGAGATAGGGCGCTTCGAACCGCAGCACCGGGATCCCGATCGTGTGGTGCAGCAGGCCGAAGGGATTCAGGGAGAACGAGAACTGGCGCACGCGCGCCATGTCCATCTGCTTCATGCTGGCAGGGTTGCCGACGTGCACGTCATTGGCGATGAGATGGGGCCAGGGCAGCCAGTCGCGCAGGTGGCGGTCGGCCTTGGCCATGCGCTTGGCCGGCACTTCCCATTGCACCGCGAGGTTGCCGCGGATCGCGAACGGCCGTTCGATCGCTTCGCTCACCTTCGCGTTTAGCCAGGGACGCGCCTTGTTCCAGTCGAAGGTGAGGATGAAAATGATGGCGATGACCGGAATGGCGATCAGGGTGGCCAGCAGGCCAAGCAGGATTTTCTTTTTCTTGCCGCCGTGCTTGTGGCTGGCGTCTTGCTGCGCGGTAGTATCGGGCATGACGATCCTTCATAGAGTATCGGTCTTGCGCCCAAGCTTAGCGCAAAGGGGTGGTCATCAATGTGCGGTGTCGCACGGTGCGCCGGATGGGCACGGTCCCATCGGCGGGATGTGCGGTCTATGTGCGGCACCGAACCGAACTCGGCTGATAACAGGCTTATAACGTTAACAACTTGCTTACATCTACAATCTACAGGAGAAAGACATGGACATGAATCGCTCGATGCATCAGCTTGGCCGCGTCGCAGTGGCAGCCGCCGTGCTGGCGCTCTCCGCCTGCGCCAGCCAGAAGGCACCGGCCACGGCCGACGTCGCGGTGTCGCGCAATGCAGTGGCCAACGCAGTGCAGGCCGGCGCCGCCGACCTGGCGCCGGAAGAAATCACGGCGGCGCGCGCCAAGATGATGCGCGCTAACGAAGCGCTGGCCGCCAAGGACTACAAGCTGGCGCGCGAACTGGCGACCCAGGCCCAGGCCGATGCCCAGCTGGCCCAGAGCAAGGCCGCGTCCGCCAAGGCCACCGCCGCCTCGAACGCGCTCAATGAAGACCTGCGCGTGCTGCGCCAGGAAGTCGACCGCGCCAACTCGCAGTAAGCGTCACGCATTTGCCGCGGTGCCCGGCGCCAGCGCGCCGCACCGCATCCACAAGAACGCCGGCGCGCCCAGTGCGCGCCAAACATGAAGGGGAAGAGCATGACACCACGTTTCCTGAAGCCGGCCGTCTTTGCCAGCGCCATCCTGCTGGCCGCCTGCAGCACCACGCCGACCACCACGCCGACCCTGGACCAGGCACGCGCCGATTTCGTCGCCGCCAATAACAATCCGCAGATCTCGAGCTATGCGCCGCTCCAGTTCAAGGAAGCCAGCGATGCGCTCGACCGTGCCAACGCCGCGGCCGCCAAGAAGGAAAGCCTGAGCGACATCGACCGCCTGGCCTATATCGCCAAGCAGAAGATCGCAACTGCCCAGGAAGTGGCGCGCGCCAAGGCCGCCGAAGCGAACATCGCGGACGCCTCGCGCCAGCGCACCGAGATCAGCCTCGAAGCGCGCACTGCCGAGGCCGAGCGTGCGAAACGCGAAGCCGCCGCAGCCCAGACCGCTGCCGCCGCCGCCCAGCAGCAGGCGGCAACTGCCCAGCAGCAGGCCGCGACGGCCCAGGACCAGACCCGCATGATGGCCGAACGCGCCGCCAAGCTCGAAGCCCTGCTGGTCGATCTGAACGCCAAGAAAACCGAGCGTGGCATGGTCGTTACCATCGGCGACGTGCTGTTCGCCACCAACGAGGCGAACCTGACACCAAACGGAATGTCGACCCTGCGCAAGCTCGCCGACGTGATGGCGCAGAACCCGGAGCGCACTGTACTGGTCGAAGGGTTTACGGACAGCACCGGCAGCTCGAGCTACAACCAGAACCTGTCGCAGCGCCGCGCGAATGCGGTCGCCATGGCACTGGGCAGCATGGGCGTGGCGCGCGAACGCATCGCGATGAAGGCGTATGGTGAAGCCTTCCCGGTTGCGGCCAACGATACGGCATCGAACCGCCAGCTGAACCGCCGCGTCGAGATCGTGCTGTCGAACGACAACGCGCCGATCCCGCCGCGTTCGGCCAACCGCTGAAGATCAATCTGCACTTTTAAGGAAACATCATGGAACAAAGCAAGACGCCCCTGGCGCATGGCTTCGACATCGAGGCGATCCGCCGCGCCGCGGCCAACCTCGATGACGGCGCCGTCACCGAGGGTTACGCGGCCGACCGCGAAGCGGTCATCGCCATGCTGAACGACGCGCTCGCCACCGAACTGCTGTGCGTGCTGCGCTACAAGCGTCACTATTTCACCGTCAGCGGTCCGAACAACGGCGCCCTGAAGGCCGAGTTCCTCGAGCATGCCCAGCAGGAGCAGGACCACGCCGACCGCATCGCCGAGCGCATCGTCCAGCTGAACGGTTCGCCGAACTTCAACCCGGCCACGCTGACCGCGCGTTCGCACGCCGAGTACGACGATTCGGAAGACACCCAGGCCATGGTGCGCGCCGACCTGATCGCCGAGCGCGTCGCCATCGAGTCCTACCGCCAGATGATCCAGGCGATCGGCGACAAGGATCCGACCACGAAGCAGATGCTGATCGAGATCCTTGCGGTCGAGGAAGAGCACGCCGACGACATGCACGACTTTCTTGTCCGTTGATTCGCCGGACACCGATTTCATTTTCAAACCATAACCAACAACAGGAGTTCACCATGCTAGATACCACCCGCACCAGCCGCTCGATCGACGACGGCATCCAGGCCGCAGGCGCCGACATGAAGGTCCTGGTCAAGGACGCCCAGGCGCTGCTGACCGCCGCCGCTTCGCTGACCGGCGTCAAGGCCGACGAGCTGCGCACCCGCGGCATGGAATTGCTGGACCGCGCAATGGGCAAGGCCAGCCAGTACCAGGGTCAAGCCGTCATCAAGAGCAAGGAACTGGCAGAGACCGCGGATGTCTACGTTAAAGACAACCCGTGGCGCACCGTCGCTGCCGCAGCGAGCGTCGGCCTGCTGGTCGGCATTTACCTGGGTCGTAAATAATTCGCGCCGGAGAGAACGCCATGGAAAAGACCGAAACCGTCGTGCATGGTCCCGGACTCATGGGCGGCATCTCCGGCCTGGCGAAAAACCTGTTCGGCCTCGTCGTGTCCCGCGTGGAATTGGCGGCACTCGAGATGTCGGAAGTGCGTAACCACGTGATCGAGCTGCTGGCGATCTTCGCCGGCGCCGTTCTCGCCGTGTGGTTCGCGCTGGCCTATGGCACCGCGACTATCGTGATGCTGGCCTGGGATAGCTGGGGCTGGAAGATCCTGCTGGTGATGTTCCTGGTGTTTTTGGTGATCACGATCGTCCTCGTGATGAAGGGAATGGCCATGCTCAAGCAAGGCAAGCTCGCCTTCCCGGAAACGATGAACGAACTTCGTCACGACCGCGACGCGCTGCTGTGAGCGGGCACTTACAGGGGAGGGAACATGGATAAGCACGATCATAAGCACGATCACAAGCACGACCGGGACGAGCCGACCGGACTGGCCGGCCACAAGCACAGCCGCGATCCGGCGACGCGCAAGGCCGAGCTGCTGCGCGAAGGCGAGTTCTACCGTGCCGGCGTCACCTACGCGAAGGCACAGGTAAAGCACGGCGCGCGGCCCGAAGTCATGTTACATTCTGCTCTAGACCATGCGACATGGGCTTTGCGGGCCCGGGCTGATGCTCTGCTGAAACCCACAGGCACGAGTATCTCGGTGCTGATGCCGTATGCGCTGACCGCATTCAATTTCGTGCGCCAGCGCCGCATGGGCAAGCAGGCGCTCGCGGGTGTCGTGCTGGCCAGTGTCGCCGGCTGGTACATGAAGCGGCGCCGCGCGCAGCAGGAAATCTGAGCATGGCCGGATGGCGGCCTTGGCTGTCATCCGAAAGATTTTGCCGGTAACGCAGGTCAGTGAGCGCAGGCGGTGTGTGCAGTTGGTATGATTTGCTGCTACCGAACGCGTTTTGCACAGAATATGGTGGGGCTTGAGCGGCGTCGCAATCAATTGATTGGACGCCGTCTTTTTTTGTCGAGCGCGCCTGTGGACCGCGTTCCTGGCCTGCAGCCTGGCGCCGCTGCTAACGCGTTGTCGATCCCGCCTGCGCGCCGGCTTCCGTACGCGCGCTGGCCATTTCTTCCTTGTATGTCTCCTGCGCCGCCTTCAGGCAGCCGGCGCGCTGCGCGGCCGGCTCCTGGCGGCAGGCGCGCTTCGCCTCGTCGAGCGCGGCGCCGATTTCCTTCTGGCGCGTCTTCCACTGCTGCTGGGCGGTCGCGTCTTCCCGGTACCAGCGCGCCGGATCGCCGCGTGCGATTTCCTGCGCCTGTTTGCTTGCCGCAGCCGGCGCGACCAGCGCGTCGTTGCTGGTCTGCGCGCCGGCCATGGCGCATGCGCCGGTCAACAGGCAGGCCGCCAGCATGCGGCGGGTATTGGTCCATGCATCCATCTTCACCTCCACGAAATGAAACGGGCCGGCAAGGCCGGCCCGTCAATGCATCAAGCGATGCGTGCAGCGTACGCAGTGCCTGGTATTGGCTGCACGCTCCGTCCCGATCAGTAGCGGTAGGCGCGGCCGTCGACCAGGCGCACGCGGTTGCCGACGCGCAGGTCGTAGACGTTGTCCTGAACCACGGTGCGGTATTCGCCGTTGTCCATGCGCACGTTTACCTGGTACATCTCCTGGCCGCCGCCCGCATTGCGGTTCTTCTCGACGTTGTTGCCGATGGCCGCGCCGGCAACGCCGCCGGCGACGGTGGCGGCGGTACGGCCGGTGCCGCTGCCGACCTGGTTACCGGCCAGCGCGCCCACCAGGCCGCCAACGATGGCACCGGCGCCGCTCGTGCGTGCGCCGTCGGCCTGGGTCACCTGGATCGATTCGATGACGCCGTAGCCCATCGACGCGGTGTTGTTGTAACCGCTGCGGTAGCCATTGTTGCCGTAGCTATCGTTGTACGAGGGCGAGCTGGCGCAGCCCGAGAGTAGGGCGGCGGCGGCGACGGCGGTGGCGGCGAGGGTACGTGGTGTCTTCATATTGTTCTCCTGGCAAAAAGGTGTGAGTCAAGAATACGACTGCGCAAGATGGGGGTCTGTGCGATGACGCACCGTGAATTGCCAGATTGGCATTATCTAAACAACATGTTCTGTTGTGTTCGACAGCGAACAGAGAACGCGACGGGATCGGCGTAAAACATCAATCAAGGTCACGCAACAAAGCAGAATCGGGAGAACAAGAACATGACAACGAAAATGAGAAATGTCCACGCTTTACTGATCATCGGCGCAGCCCTGCTGTGGTCTGCGCATGGCCGGGCCCAGACGGTTCCCGACGCCAAGACCGCCTACAACACGGCGCGCGACACGGCGGCCGCGAACTACAAGGCGGCGCGTGCCCGCTGCGACCTCGTCACCGGCAATCCGCGCGACGTCTGCGTAGCCGAGGCGAAAGCCGAGCGCGTGCGCGTCGAAGAAGAGGCGGGCGCCGCCTACAAGAACACATTGAAAGCCTATACCCAGGCCCGCATGCGCATCGCCGACGCGAACTACGATCGCGACAAGGCGCGCTGCGGCGCGGTAACGGGCAACAACCGTGACGTGTGCATCAAGCAGGCCAAGGCGACCCTGATCGCCGCCCAGGCCGATGCCACCGCGGATCGCAAGATGATCGAAGCGCGCAGCAATGCGCGTGAAGACAAACTGACGGCGGAATACCGGGTCGCACTCGAGAAGTGCGACGCGTTTGCCGGCGCGGCGAAAGACCAGTGCGTCGACGCCGCAAAAACCGCGTACGGCAAGTAACGTACCGGATTCGCTCACATGAGCAAATTGACTTTGACCAACGAAAGAAAGGGATACATCATGAAAATCACCCAACGTCTCGCCACCGCCATCTTCACCGGCGCGCTCGCCTTCACCATGGTCGGTTGCGCATCGAGCCCAACGAAGGAAAGCGCCGGCGAATACGTCGACGACAGCGTCATCACCGGCAAGGTGAAGGCCGCCTTCGCTGCCGACCCAACCGTCAAGGCAACCGAAATCAATGTCGAGACCTTCAAGGGCGACGTCCAGCTGTCGGGCTTCGTGTCGCAGCCAGCCGATGCGCAGCGCGCCGTTCAGGTCGCTCGCGGCGTCAAGGGTGTGACCTCGGTCAAGAACGACATCCGCGTGAAGTAATCCCCGCCGCTGGGCGGCGGTCTGGCAACTTTTTATCGGCAAACACATGCATCTCGCCAGTCCAGGCTCGGTTTCCACCGAGCCAAACAACCCCGCCGCCCAAGAGGCACCGTCGGCCGTCGTGGCCGACATCGTCCAGCCGGAGACCCACTCCGGCGCGGGCGACGAACTTGCCCTCCAATCCGGCAGCCTGCGCCTGCCCATCCACGTCAACGCACGCGGCGTCGCGCTCGGCATCCTGGCCACCGTCGCCTTCGTATTCTCCCTGCAATGGGCACAGAAATTCTTCGTGCCCCTCCTGCTCGGCATCTTCATCGCTTACACGCTCAGCCCCCTCGTGCGCTGGCTCGAGCGCATCCATATCAAGCGCGCCATCGGCGCGACCCTCGTCACCGCCGTTTTGATCGGTGGACTCGGGGCCACCATGTACCGCGTGCAGGACGAATTCTTCAACATCATCGACGAGCTGCCCACGTTGACGCACAAGGTCACCAAGCTGCTCGCGTCCGTCGCCACCGGCCAGTCGACCATCCAGCAGGTGCAGAAGGCGGCGGCCGAGATCGAACAGGCCACTGCCAGCGTCGGCCAGAACAAGGACGCACGCCTGGTCCAGCGCCGCCCGACCGTGTCGCAACCGCATGCTCCGGCCTTCCGCGTCACCGACTGGCTGCTCGCGGGCTCCGTGGGCCTGGCCTCCTTCATCACCCAGGCCACGATGGTGCTCTTCCTCGTGTTTTTCCTGCTGCTCGCCGGGGACACCTTCAAGCGCAAGCTGGTCAAGCTGACCGGTCCCTCGCTGACGCGTAAAAAAGTGACGGTCCACATCCTGGACGACATCAATACCACCGTGCAGAACTATATGTTCATGCTTCTGGTCACGAACATCCTGCTGGCGCTGATGATGTGGGTAGCGCTGCGTGCCATCGGCCTGGAGAATGCCGGGGCCTGGGCCATTTTCGCCGGCGTCACGCACATCATGCCGTACTTCGGCCCGCTCCTGATCACCACTGCCACGGGCCTGGTCGCCTTCCTCCAGTTCGAATCGCTGCGCATGGTGATCCTGGTCGCCGGCGCCTCGATGGCCATCGCCACGCTGGTCGGCATGGTGGTCGCCACCTGGATGACGGGCAAGATCGCCAAGATGAATCCGGCGGCCGTGTTTGTCAGCCTGCTGTTCTGGGGCTGGCTATGGGGGATGTGGGGATTGTTGCTCGGGGTGCCGGTCGTCATGATCATCAAGACGGTGGCCGAGCGGGTCGAGGGGATGGAGGTCGTGGCGGAGTTGTTGGGCGAGTAGGGGGGCGATCACCTTCTCCGCCAACGTGCAAAAACGGCGCGGACCCATTGGATCCGCGCCGTTTTCAATCCATCCAGGCGTTCACGCCATCCGTTCGACGTGCTTCGCCCCGGTTTCACGGTCCGGCTTGTGCCGCAAACTCCCCAGCTGCAGCGCATACTGGCGGGCGAACTCGGCGCCGAGGAAGAAGATCTGGGCCGAGTAATACACCCACAGCAACAGTGCAATCAGCGAACCGGCCGCCCCAAAGCTGCTGGCGGCGCCGCTGTTGCCGATGTACAGGCCGATCAGGAACTTACCGAGCGTGAACATGGCCGCGGTGCCGAGCGCGCCGATGATCACGTCATGCCAGGACAGCTTGATGCGCGGCAGCAGCTTGTAGATCACCCCGAACATCGTGGCGATCACCAGGAAACCGATGCACGAGGAAATCCAGCCCATGATCACGGCAGAGTCCTTCCACATGCCGCCGAGATAGTTCTCGACCACGGCCATCGCCGCGCTGATGACGAGGGACACCAGCAGCAGGAAGCCCAGCACGAGGATCAGGCCGAACGAGAGCACGCGGGTACGCACCGTGTCCCACCAGCTGGCATCCTTCGGCGCCGGCACGTCCCAGATTTCGTCGAGGCTGTCCTTCAGTTCGGCAAACACGCTGGTGGCGCCGACCAGCAGCAGCCCGGTCGCGATCATGGTGGCGATCTTGCCGCTTTCCTTGTTGCGCGCGCCGGCCAGGATGGCCTGGATCGTCTCCGCGCCTTCCTTGCCGACCAGCCCGCGCAACTCGTTGAGCAGCTGCCCCTGCGCCGCTTCCGCGCCATAGAAGAAGCCGGCGACGGCAATCACCAGCACCAAGATCGGCGCCATCGAGAACAGCGTATAGAAGGCGAGGGCCGCGCCCTTGCTGGCGGCACGGTGCGCCATCCACTCCGTCACCGCGCATTTCATGATGTGGGCAATCTGGCGGGAGAAGGGGAACCACTGTTTCTTGTCATTATCGACCGTATCCATACCGATTCTCCGAAAAAAGAAAAAGGGGCACTGAGCCCCGTTTCAACCTGTCGTCGTACAACGCGAGGTTGAGCGGGCCGAGTACCCCTCAGGCCACATTACAGTGCGCCGCTCCGCCGCAGGGACGGAGTGGCGGCTGAGATGCCGATTACTGAACGCGCTTTTCGATCGTGATCTGTTCGACTTCGACGCGGCGGTTCGGTTCCAGGCACTTGATCAGAGCGGCACGGTTTTTCTCGGTGCAGGTCACGACCGGGTTGGCTTCACCCTTGCCGTAGGCTTTCAGGCGGCCACCGTCGACACCCTTGCCGACCAGGTAAGCACGCACGGCGTCGGCGCGGCGCTGCGACAGCTTCAGGTTGTACTTGTCCGAACCCAGGCGGTCGGCGTAGCCGGTGATGTCGACGTCGGTGATGCTCGGGTCGGCTTGCAGGGCGGCAGCGATCTCGTCCAGCTTAGGCTGCGGCATGCTCAGCTCGGCGCTGTTGAAGGCGAACAGTTCGGTGGTCGACAGGGTGACCTTCTCGAAACGTGCCGGTGGCGGCACGACCGGTGCCGGTGCTGGTGCCGGAGCCGGGGCTTCGGCCACTGGTGCCGGTGCCATCACTGGTGCCGGTGGCGCTGGCGGCGGGTTGAACGCGTAGTTCAGGCCGATGGTGACGTACTTGTTGTTTGGCTTGTTGAAGCCATACAGCTCGTCGTGGCGCAGGTTGCTGCGCACCGAACGGATGTCGGCCTGCAGCGACCATTGCGGGGTCAGGGTCGCCTGGACGCCGAGGCCGGCGGTCCAGTATGGCGAGTTCTTGCTCACGTTACGCAGAGGATTTTCCACCTTGTCGCGCTCGACGCCGGCGCCGACCAGGATGAACGGACGAACTTTGTTGCGCGACAGCATCAGCAGGCCGTCAACACCGACCAGGGTCTGGCGATAGCGGGCCGGGCCGTCTTCGGTACGGACGTGGGTGCCACCGAACTGGACGTCCCAGTACTGGTTGATGGCTTTACCGAACTTCAGGCCACCGCCCCAGTCCTTGTCGTCCACGCCAAAGTCCGCGTCCGGCTTCATGCCGACGACGCTCGGCTGGATGTACCAGGACGGGTTGATTTCTTGGGCCAGCGTGGAACCGGCGGCGCACAGCATGGCCACGGCCAGGGCGATCTTCTTCGTATTGTTCACAGGAAACTCCCATTAGTTGAAAAGGTAGGGTTACATCGCGTGCTTGACAGTGATGTTGGACGAATAATACGAGGCTGGGTTCCCAAGCATCGGTGCGCTAGCGCACTCAGGGTTACTGATGAGTGACAAATTTACAACAGAATGTTCGTGGCGAAAAATCGCTCTATATAGAGGGTGCTTGAAATGTCAGTTGAATAATTTATTTCGGAGAGTAAAATATTTTTTCAGAAATGTTGTTTATTTACGACAATTGAGCGGCTTGCAAGACCAGGATGAGTTTCCTCAAAGCATTTTTAAAAAAATGCTTAAAGGAATTTTGGCAATGTGGGATGGCGCACAGACCGGCAGGGCTGACGCAGGCAATCTTGAGGCCAGTTAAGCGGAACCCGAGGTGTTGTCGGAGTGTCAGACCACACACAGCGACCCGGACCTCCCTGTCTCTCTCAATTTTTGGAGTACACCAACATGCATGCAACGACTCATCACAACGCGGTGCAAAGCGACATCGGCGCAGTGCACACTTCTAGCAATTCAGCGCTGATCGAACGCGTCCCGCCACAGCCAACCGAACGCGCGCCCATTTCGCTGGCGCCGATCGAGCGCGTGCGGTCGACCTCTGCCACGCAGCGTCGGATCGAGAACATGCAAAAGCTGATCAACGAACTGTCGACCCACGAAATGCTGGCCGACGAAATCGCATGGTTCCTGAAATTCTCGCCGTCGGGCGCACGCAAGTACATCCGCGACCTGCGCGAAGCCGGCGTGATCGAACTGGCCCGCTACATCGAAGGCACCGCCACCTACCTGGGCAAGGCCGTCTACCAGATCTGCCCCGACCAGGAACGCGTGAAGGCCTTCCTGGCCGCGATCTGCCAGCCGAAGCGCGAAGGCGTCGCCCCGCGCAAGGAACGTCCAGGCCTGCGCGAGCAGAGCATGGCCGGCAGCGGCCGCCACTTCCACATCCTGGCCGACGACACCCACTACGCCATCCGCGTGAACCGCAGCCCGGTCACCCGCGATCCGCTGGTCGCCGCCCTGTTTGGCCCGGCACCGAGCCAGATCGCCAAATAAATCTCTGCCGGAAGACGCCGCGGTGGAGACCCGGGGCGCCTTTCCGTAACCGACGATCGCTGTCGTCAAAGCAAACGCCGCGCACTGCGCGGCGTTTGCCGTTTACGTCCTTGTTCGCGTGGCCGGCGCCGAACGGGGAACATTGAAAACCCGGCAACAGGCCCCAACTGCGGGCGAAGCGGTCAACCTGGCCGCATCACCGACCATATGAGGAGTCCCCATGCTGCCAACTGCCGAATCGCTGGAAGGAAAACCCGTACCGCAGGTCACGTTCAAGGCGCGTCCCGACAACCAGTGGCGCGACCTCACGACCGACGAGCTATTCAAGGGCAAGACCGTCGTCGTGTTCTCCCTGCCGGGCGCCTACACGCCGACCTGTTCCTCGACCCATTTGCCGCGTTTCAATGAACTCTCCGGGGTGTTTCGCGAAAATGGCGTGGACGACATCCTCTGCCTGTCCGTCAACGACGCCTTCGTGATGAACGAGTGGAAGCAGGGCCAGGAAGCGGACGGCATCACCTTCATCCCTGACGGGAACGGTGATTTCGCGCGCGGCATGGGCATGCTGGTCGACAAGCGCGATCTCGGCTTCGGCATGCGGTCCTGGCGCTATTCGATGCTGGTGCGTGACGGCATCATCGAGAAGGTCTTCATCGAGGAAGAGGGCGAGGGCGATCCGTTCAAGGTCTCGGATGCCGACACCATGCTGCGCCATATCAATCCGGAGGCGCGCGCACCCGAGCCGATCGTCATGTTCTCGCGTCCCGGCTGCCCGTTCTGTGCGCGTGCCAAGGCGGCGCTGTCGGAACGCCAGTTGCGCTATACCGATATCTCGCAGGACCAGAAGATCAATAGCGGCGTGCTGCGCGCCATCACTGGCCGCATGACCTGGCCGCAAGTGTTCATCGGCGGGCGCCTGATCGGCGGGGCCGACGAGCTCGACGCGCACCTGGCCGGCGCATGAAGCTTGCTCTCCTGGCAGGAGCCGCCTGATGGAAGCCTTGTTGACGGTCTCGTTTCTTGCAGCGGCTGGCCTGCTGGCCTGGGCGGTCCCGCGCTGGCGCCTGCGGCGCGCCCTGGCGCGGCCGCTGGCGGCCGGCGAGCTCGCCATCCTCGAACGCAACGTGGCGCAGTACCGGGCGATGGACGCGGGCCAGCGCGCCCGCCTCGAACGCCTGGTGCGGCGCTTCCTCCACGAAAAAACCTTTGTCGGCTGCGCCGGTCTGGAAATGACCGAGGAGATGCGCCTGACGATTGCCGGCCAGGCCTGCCTGCTGCTGATGGGCGCGCGCGGCGACGCCGTCTATCCGACCCTGAACGCGGTGCTGGTCTATCCGGGCGCCTTCCTGGTGCCGCGGCGCCAGGTCGACGCGGCCGGCGTCGTTACCGAGGAACGCCAGGACCTGCTGGGCGAATCCTGGGGCGACGGCCGTGTGATCCTGTCCTGGGACCACGTGCGCCGCGCCGGCATGGTCGAGCCGCCTTCCCACAACGTGGTCCTGCACGAATTCGCCCACCAGCTCGACAGCGAATCGGGGACTACCAACGGCGCCCCCTACCTGGGCAGCCAGGAACGCTATCGCAGCTGGTCCGAAGTGCTCTCTCGCGACTTCGCGGCCCTGCGCCACGACGCCTGGTTCGGCCACGAAGGCGTGCTCGACCATTACGGCGCGACCAGCCCGGCCGAATTCTTCGCGGTTGCCACCGAAGCCTTTTTCGAGCAGCCGCACCGCCTGGCGGCGCGCCATCCCGCCCTGTACGAGGAGTTCCTCAAATACTACCGGGTCGATCCGCGCGCCTGGCAGGCGCCGGAGCCGGAACCGGATTTTGGAAACATGGCCTACGGGCAGTGGCAATAGACTGCGTGCGTTTGCGTACAGAGGCAGCAACCCAGCAGGAGCATGCTTCGGGTAACCAACAATGCAGGAGAAACCCATGTCCACCATCATTGCAGGGCATTTTGAAACCCAGGCCGATGCCGATGCCGCGTCCCAGGCACTGGCCCAGGCCGGCTTCACGCGGGAACGTGTCAGCACGTTTTACCTGAGCCAGGCGGGACAGCACGACATGACCCCGATCGGCGGCGACAACCTTCATTCCCCGGGCGCCAAGGAAACGCCGATGGGCGTGGTGCAGGGCAGCGCCACCGGTGGCGCGGTCGGGGCTGCCATCGGCGCTGCGACGGCGCCGCTGACCGGGCCGGCCGGCCCCATCGTCGGCGGCCTGGTGGGCGCCCACGTCGGCTCGCTGTTCAGCTTTACCAAAATGAAGGAAGCCGGCGAAGGCGAGCAGGGCGGGCGGGCGCCGGTCGAGCAGCGCAAGGCCGGCATGCTGGTGGCCGTTGCCTTTGACGATACCGGCGACGAGTCGCGCGCGGTGGACGTGCTGCGCCGCCTCGGCGCGATCCAGATCGAGCGCGCCCGCGGCAATATCGTGGACGGCGATTGGGCCGATTTCGACGCCTCGATTCCTCCCGAAATCGTTCGCTGACGCAGACTGCTCTAGCGTTTTTCGTAGCGCGTCTGGCAGGCGATGCACAGGCGCGCTTCGGGACGCGCCTGCAGGCGCGAAAAACCGATGTCGCCGCCGCACTCCTCGCATTGCCCATAGCTGCCGTCTTCGAACTTCGCCAGTGCATGGCGCAGCACCTGCATGCGGGCCGCATGGTGGCCGGCGGCCTCGAGCGCGAGATCGTTCAGCAGCCGTACTGTGGCCTTGTCGGCCGGCGAGGTTTCCACTTCCGAGACGGGCAGGTCGCGCGCGCTATGCGCCTCGGCCGGCTCGTCGGTGCGGCTGAGCGCGGCCAGTTGCGCCTCGAGCGCAGCGCGCAACTGGGCCAGCTGGCCTGCATCGAGGGCGTTCATGGGAATGGCCGCGCGGCGACAAACCGCGCGCCTGGCCGGAATGTAAGAAAGCCGTTCATTGCTTACTCCCACATGAACTGATGTGGGACCAGTGTAGCGCGATGCGCGCCGGAAGAACATGGGCGCACGCGTGCGCCGGTCAAGCCGGCCTGGAGCCTATCCCGGCAGGTGAGAGTCGTTCCTCCCACCTACCGGGACAGGCTCTTGGTGCCGGGCGTGGCAGGCTTGCGGTGGGTCTCGATGTCCTTGATGTGGGTGTGGATCTTGTCGAGCGCCAGGATGATGGCTGCGGCCTGCCCGGTCGACGCCGCTCCCGCCAGGCTCAACAGGCCGGCGACGAGGCCGGTCACGTCCCCGATCAGCGCGATCTTGCGGATCTTCTCGGCGGCCGCCGTGGTCAGCGCCACCACGCCCGCCTGCGACTTGCCGAGCGACTTGACGACGAAGGTGGCGGCATCGGCGTACAGGCCGTTGGCGCGCTGGCGCAGCAGCAGTTCGTCTTCCAGCAGGGCACGCGCGCACGCCTGCACATGGGCCGGCACGATGCCGCCGTCCCAGGCGCGGATGTCGCGCATGATGCGCTCGTGCAGCTGGTCGGCGCAGGCCGAGAGCTGGTCGGCCAGCTCGACGATCTGCGGCACGCTGGCCAGGCCGCCGTTGGCGCCGCCCGCGGCCGGCGCGGCCGGCGCCTCGCTCGCGCTGCTTGCCGCGGTGGCCGGCGTGCCGGCGGCGGCTTCGCCCGTGTCGGCTGTCGCCGCGCCCGCCACCGCGCCGGCCAGCACATCGATTGCCGCATCCGCCGGATCGACCTTTCCCTTCGCATCGCTTCCCATGCCGCCTCCCTGAAAATCACTCTGCCGCGAGGCCGTCGCGGATCATCCGCAGGTCGCGTCCGTAATTGCCGAGCATGCGCTTCACATCCTCCTGCGTCAGCTTGTGCAGGTTTTCACGCAGCTTCTGGTGCCCGAGCGCCACCTTGGTCAGTCCCTGCAAGGCCAGGTCGTAGCGGCGGTCGATCAGCTTGTATTCGCTGGCCTTGTTCAGGTAATGCACCTTGGCCAGGGTGACCAGCATGCGTTCATTGCTACCCTTGGTGAGCGGCAACTCGACATCGAAGATGCCGAGGATGGTCTTCTTTTCATTCTCGTTGGTCTTGTAGTAGAGGCGGGTGAGCGAGATCATCGCTTCCAGCAGCACCTGCACGTCGGCGTCGCCGTCGCGCACCATGGTCTCGACGCTGCGGTTCTGGTAGCCGGAAGCGATCACCCGCGTCAGCAGGCGCGTCAGGCCCGTGTAGGCGGCGATATGGCGTTGCTGCAAGCCCGATTCGGCATTCGCCTTCAGGCCGTTGCCGAGGTCGTCGATGCGTTCGGTGAGGTCGTAGCGGGTATCGCCGGCGAGCAGGCTGAGCGTTTGCATGTAGAGCACGACGGCCTTTTGCACGCTGACGAAGTCCTCGTACACGGCGCGCCGTTTGGCGTCGTTTTCGCGCGCCAGTTTGTCGGCCGAGGCAGGGAGATAAGGCTGTTCGCGTTCATAGGTGTCGCGATAGCGGCGCGAGAGCTCGGCATAGCCGCCGAGTTTGGCCGAAGCGTCCGCGAATTCGCGCACTTCCTGCAGGCTGACCGGGCCGCCGGTCGAAGCGCAGCTTGCCAGCAGCAGATTCAGGCTGAACAGGCAGAGCGCGAGGGCAAGGCGGAAGGTTCTCATCGGGTCCTCTCGAAGCGGCAATGATGCCGGACGGAAAGACCCCATTCTGGCAAACGCCGCACGGGGCGGCGTTGCAA
The DNA here is from genome assembly GCF_015101885.1 of Massilia litorea. Classification (NCBI taxonomy): domain Bacteria; kingdom Pseudomonadati; phylum Pseudomonadota; class Betaproteobacteria; order Burkholderiales; family Oxalobacteraceae; genus Massilia; species Massilia litorea. The sequence continues at coordinate 4,733,900 of NZ_CP062941.1, read as the reverse complement.
TGGATCAACTCAGGCGACCTTGTTGCGATCGAAGCGGGGATTTTCGATGATGCCGAACAGGTTGCCGTAGGGATCGCGCACGGTGGCGACGCGGATGCCTTCGCCCACATCCGCCAGCGGCGACTCGACCGTGGCGCCGAGCGCCTCCAGCCGCGCCAGCTCGGCCGCGGCATCCGGGGTGCCCCAGTAGGCAGTCGCGCCCGTGCTGCCCGGCACGCCGTCGGGAATCAGGCCCAGTTCGAAACCGCCGACCTCGAAGCCGACATAGAAGGGCTGCTCGAAATACGGTGCCTTGTCGAGCACGCGGCGGTACCAGTCGGTCGCCTCGTTCAGTTGCGTGACCGGATAGATGACGGTGCGCAGTCCCTGGATCATGATGATCTCCTTATTTATAAGAAGACAATGTTGCCTCAGGCCGTGCCGCCTGTCCAGGCCTTGGCGGCATCGCGCCAGCCAAGTCCCTCGAGCGTCCCGGCGCGCGGGTTGTACTCGCAGCCGATCCAGCCGTCGTAGCCGAGCTCGTCCAGCAGGCGGAACAGGTAGGGGTAGTTGATTTCGCCCGTGCCCGGTTCGTGCCGGCCCGGCACGTCGGCCAGCTGGATATGGCGGATCAGCGGCAGCAGTTCGCGCAGGCTGTGGGCGAGGTCGCCCTCCATGCGCTGCATGTGATAGATGTCGAATTGCAGGAACAGGTTGTCGACGCCACACTCGGCGATGACGGCGGCGGCCTGGCGCGAGCCGGTGAGGAAATAACCGGGCATGTCGCGGTCGTTGATCGGCTCGATCAGCAGGGCGATCCCTTTTTCCTTCAGCGCGGCGGCGGCGAAGCGCAGGTTGGTCACATAGGTGGCGTGGGCGCGTTCGCGCGGCACGTGCGGCGGCAGCTTGCCGGCCATGCAGTGAAGTTGCTTGACGCCGAGTTCTTCCGCGTAATCGAGGGCAAGTTCGACGCTGTCCTGGAATTCGCCGATACGGCGCGGATCGCAGGCCATGCCGCGGTCGCCCGCCGCCCAGTCGCCCGGCGGCAGATTGTGCAGCACCAGTTCGAGGTTGTAGCGCGCCAGGCGGCCGGTGATCCATTCCGGTTCGCAGGCATAGGGAAACAGGAATTCGACGGCGTCGAACCCGTTCTCGCGCGCCGCGGCGAAGCGGTCGAGAAAGCTGAGCTCGGTGAACAGCGTGCTCAGGTTGGCGGCGAATTTGGGCATGGCAGTCTCGAATGTTGACAGCCCGCTATCGTAGCACCACGCCGCCAAGCGCGCCCGAACCCGCAATCGTGCGTCACGGCGCATGCACAAATAAAAACAGCCCGGCAATGCCGGGCTGTCGTTCCTGCCAAAAGCGTCGGGCTTAGCGGCCGCGGCCACCCGTGCGCGGCGCGGACGCCGGACGCGGACCATTGCCGTTGCCACTGCGGCCTGCGCCGCCGCCGGCACCCGCCGGACGGCCGCCGCCATTGCCCGCAGGACGTGCACCGCCGCCGGCGCCTGCCGCGCTACGCGGCTGGCCCTGGCCCTGGCTACGGCCGCCACCGCCGCCTGGACGGCCGCCGCGGTTACCGTGACCAGGCGCGCCGCTGCGCAGCTGGATCGGCTGGGCCTTGGCGTTCATGTCAGGCTCGAAGCCCGGGATCACGTGACGCGGCAGCGTCTGCTTGATCAGCTTTTCGATATCCTTCAGCATCTGGTGCTCGTCGACGCAGACCAGCGATACGGCTTCGCCGGTGGCGCCGGCGCGGCCGGTACGGCCGATGCGGTGCACGTAGTCTTCCGGCACGTTCGGCAGGTCGTAGTTGACCACGTGCGGCAGCTGGTCGATGTCGATGCCGCGCGCGGCGATGTCGGTCGCGACCAGCACCTGCAGGCTGCCGTCCTTGAACTCGGCCAGGGCCTTGGTACGCGCGGTCTGGCTCTTGTTGCCGTGGATCGCCATCGCGCCGATGCCGTCCTTGCCCAGCTGCTCGACCAGTTTATTCGCGCCGTGCTTGGTGCGCGTAAACACCAGCACCTGGCTCCAGTCGTTTTCCTTGATCAGGTGCGACAGCATCGGGTGCTTCTTGTCGCGGTCGACCGGGTGGATCTTCTGGGCGATGACTTCCACGGTCGAGTTGCGGCGGGCCACTTCGATCGACGCCGGGTTGTTCAGCAGCTTGTCGGCCAGGGCCTTGATCTCGTCCGAGAAAGTGGCCGAGAACAGCAGGTTCTGGCGCTTCGGCGGCAGCACGGCCAGCACTTTCTTGATGTCGTGGATGAAGCCCATGTCGAGCATGCGGTCGGCTTCGTCCAGGATCAGGATCTCGACTTTCGACAGGTCGACGGTACGCTGGCCGACGTGGTCGAGCAGGCGGCCCGGCGTGGCGACGAGGACGTCGACGCCCGTCTTCAACAGCTTGATCTGCGGGTTGATGCCGACGCCACCGAAGATCACGGCCGAGTTCATGTTGGTGTACTTGCCGTACAGGCGCACGCTTTCCTCGACCTGGGCCGCCAGTTCGCGGGTCGGGGTCAGGACCAGGGCGCGGATCGCACGCGGCGAGTTCTTGCTTTTCTGCGCGGCGCCGACGGCGTCGGTCGACAGGCGCTGCAGCAGCGGCAGCGTGAAGCCGGCGGTCTTGCCGGTGCCGGTCTGGGCGCCGGCCAGCAGGTCGCCGCCGCCGAGCACGGCGGGAATGGCTTGCGCCTGGATCGGGGTCGGAACGGTGTAGCCCTGTTCGGTGACGGCACGAACGATAGCATCGGACAAGCCGAGGGTAGCAAATGACATTAGTGAGCTTCTTCTGATGAGGTTGATTCCGCCGCCGGCGCAAGCGGCGCCAGGATCGGAAAGGGTGCAGGGCATGCGGGCCACGCAAAGCGCGGTCAGCCGTCAAGCCGGAGCATTATAGTGATTTTGTTGCGCAGTGGAAATACTGGAAGGCATGGGATACCGCCGTGTGCACTGCGTCACGGCGGCAAGGTAGAACGCTATTTTACGCTAATCAGGCGAAAGGGACCATCAGCGGGATCATCTGTGCAAACACCTTCGGACCAGCGGCGATGATGTCGCCCTTGTTCAGGTACGAGGACTCGCCGTTGAACTCGCCGACGATGCCGCCCGCTTCGGTCACCAAGAGGGAACCGGCCGCGATATCCCAGATCTTCAAGCCTTTTTCGAAATAGGCATCGACGCGGCCGGCGGCCACGTTGGCCAGTTCCAGCGCGGCCGAACCGCTGCTGCGCACGCCATGGCAGCGCGAGGCGACGACTTCATACATGCGCAGGTATTCGGCCAGCGCGCGCGGATCGGCACCATGGCCGGCGGCGATCAGGGCCTTGCCGATGCGGTCGTGGTTCTTGACGCGGATGCGCTTGTCGTTCAGGTAGGCGCCGGCGCCCTTGGTGGCGGTGAACAGGTCGTTGCGGACCGGGTCATAGATGACGGCCTGGGTGATCACGCCCTTGTGCTGCAGCGCGATCGAAATGCAGTAGTTCGGGTAGCCGTGCAGGAAGTTGGTGGTGCCGTCGATCGGGTCGATAATCCAGACATACTCGCTGTCGTCGTTCAGGTTGCGCGACGGGCCGGACTCTTCGCCGAGGATGGCGTGGTCAGGGTAGGCTTTCAACAGCGTCTCGACGATTGCCTGCTCGGACGCCACATCGACATCGGTCACGAAATCATTGTGTTGTTTTTCAGAGATTTCGATCCGGTCGAGGTCGAAGGACGAGCGGTTGATGACGGTGGCGGCGCGGCGTGCGGCCTTGATGGCCGTATTGAGCATTGGATGCATGTTAGCTTTTTCCCTGAAAAAACGCTGACGCCCACCGCGCATGAAACGCCGTGAGCCATCGAGTATGAATTGAATTAAAGAGCAGGGCGGCGCCGAAGTAGGTAAAATCCCGGCCCTTGATGCCGAAATTTCAATTGCTCGTCGCCGCGCGATAGCGCTATTTTAAATGAACCCGAACGAAACCGACACGTCTCTTTTCAATCGCCTGCCTCATGGCATCCGTTTCGTGCTCGTCGAGACCAGCCGCGCAGGCAACATCGGCTCGGTTGCCCGTGCCATGAAGACAATGGGTTTTACCGACCTGGTGCTGGTCACGCCGCGCTGCACCGACTTCCTGAACGATGCGGAAGCGGTCGCCTTTGCCAGCGGCGCGGGCGACGTGCTCGCCAATGCGCGGGTCGTCGGCAGCATGGCCGACGCGCTCGAAGGCTGCAACTTTGCCGCCGCGGTCTCGGCGCGCCTGCGCGAATTCTCTCCGCCGGTATGGACGCCGCGCGCCTTTGCCGGACACGTTGCAGGGCAGGTCGAACTGCGGCCGGCGCTGGTCTTCGGCAACGAGCGGGTCGGGCTGCCGAACGACATCGTCGAGAAGTGCAATGTGCTGATCAACATTCCGGCCAATCCGGCCTACTCCTCCCTGAACCTGTCGCAGGCGGCGCAGGTGCTCGCCTATGAGTGCCGGATGGGCGCCATTGGCGACGCCGTGCCCGAGACCCCGGTCGGCTTCCACGGCGAGGCCGCCAGCCTGACCCAGATCGAGGGCATGTATGCGCACCTGGAAGAAGCGCTGGTATCGATCGGCTTCCTGAATGCGGACAATCCGAAGAAGCTGATGCCCCGTCTGAAACGGCTGTTTTCGCGCACGCAGCTGGAGACGGAAGAGGTGAATATCCTGCGCGGGATCGCCAGGCAGATCCTCAAGCGCTAGCGGCATGTTCCGGCCTGCCAAACGCGCGCCGCGTTTCGAAAAACTCAACTATTATCATCCGGCAAACACACGACGTCTGGCTCCCCGACAAGGCTTGATTGGCAAGCCGGTTGGGACCAGGCGGCGTTTCCGGTTGCGCTCGATTTTGAGTTGGCAGGCCTTGTCTTCGATGACCTGCCGGGCCTGTAAATCGGCTCAACTTCCGAACACCACGGCTTAACGGCTAACACATCGACATGGCTATGAACGCACTATCGCTGGAGCTGGAAACAGCAAGTTATAACCCGGCCGCCAACCAAGGCGCTCATCTAATCAGTCAAGCGCCTCCAATCGCTTCCTCTTATGCCCGAAAAAATTATGCACTGGCACAAGCCGTGTACCGGGCGGATGCGATCCGGCGCATCGCCGGCGCCCAGGCAGCGCGCACCTTCCTGGTGCTTGCCGGCGCCGACGCTCCCCTGATCAACCGGGTTGTGTCCTCGTCGTTCAGCGAGCGCAGGCGATAACGAGGCAAGCGCCGGGCCGGCCCGTTCAGGGTTTGACGTAGCCCGTTTTCTTCGCCGTGCGCACCGCCAGATAGCCTCCCAGCCAGGCGATGAAGGCGCTTACCATGCCGGCCGGCGGGGGCAGGGCAGGGCTGCCGAGCACCTGGTAGTCCGCCCACAGCTTGACGGCGGCCAGCGTCAACAGCACGACGAACACCGTGTTGTACTCCTTCACCAGCACGCGGCGCCAGTTGAAGCGCATGCCCCCGACCGCCGCGCGCCAGCCGTGCAGGTGGGGCAGCCATCGGTTGACGCGCCTGCAATACTGCGCATACTCGGCACCGAATTTCTCTCCAAGAAACGCTTCCTCGGCGGCGACGATCGCAACGTAGCCATAGCTCACCAGCGGCAGGACCAGCAGATAGAAGGCCACCGAATGGACGACGAGCGCCAGTCCGGCGGCCAGCAGCAGGTTGCCCAGGTAGAGCGGATTGCGGCATAGCGCGAAGACCCCTCCCTGCACCAGTTTGCTGGCATACACCTGCCGGTTGCGTCCGCCGCGTTCGATGTATTCGAAACCGATGGTGACGATGCGCAGCAGCTGGCCTGCCAGAGCCAGCGCGATCCCGGCACAGTCGAGCAGCAGGTTCAGGTCGGCGCGTCCGCCGGGGAAGCCGGGCCGGCCTGCGAGCAGGGCCAGCAGGAACAGGAGGGGGCCTAGGCCGTTACGGTAGCGGAACAGGAAGTTCCCGACGCGGACATTCAGTTTGCTCATTTGATCGCAAGGAAACCTTCGAAGCACACATATTTGTGCACGGTGACGAGGTCCTCGAATCCCGCGCGCCGCAGCATGTCGGCGTTGCCCTGGCTCGAAAACGGTTCCATCACCCCCTTGATGCTGCGCGACTTGTTCAGGATTTCCGCTTCGGTGAAGCCCTGGTCCAGCTTGTATTCGACATACACCTGGCTCGCGTAGTCCTGGAAACGCCCGTCGGGCGCACGCACTTTCTCGAACATGAAAAATGCCCCGCCCCAGTTCAGGGCCCGATAGATCTGGTCGATCAGGACCTGGCGGACCCGGGGCGGCAGGAACTGGACGGTGTAGTTGGCGATGATCATGTCGCAGGGCAGGAACTCGACATCGAGTACGTCGGCCTCGATGAAGGAGAGGCGCGGGTCGCGCTCGGTCAGCCGGCTCGCGCGGTCGATCATGTCCGCGACACAATCGATGCCGATCAGCTGCAATTGTTCTTTCAGCGGATGGCGTCCGGCCAGCTGGGCAAGCATGGTGCCGGTCGAGCAGCCGATGTCGTACACCACGCTATCGGACTTGAGGAAAAAATCGCTGTAGTAGGAGACGAGCTGGTGCCCTTCGCGGTACAGGGGGATGGATTTGAGGATGTGCTCGTCGAAATTGGCGCTGATGTTCTCGAAGGTCCAGTCCGCGTTCTGCTGGCTGATGTGCGCGTCGACGTATTTCTTTTGCAGATTGTTCATGGCGTCGTCTCTTGCGAGGAAAAGCCACAGCCTGCGGGGCGCGGTGTGAAGATCCCGTTAAGCACGGGCCGGCGTTCTCTCAGGGCTGCCCGACTTGCGCTTCAACTTGATCTGGCTCAAGCGAGATCACCTCATCGCCGGGCATCGGACGGCAGTCGGCGCCGAGCGGCTCCCAGCCGCGATGCACGACAATACGGCCCTTGTCGTGACAGAGCTCCACTCGCCTGGCCGCAGGCAGCCGGCGCTGCACGAAGGCCTCGATCGCGGCCGGCACGCTGACCTGCAGCGCCAGCGCGTAGACATCGTCGAGCGGATGGTCGTCCACGTGCAGCAGCGGCACGAACTGGCCGGCGAACATCATCGCGTGCGAAGGCACTTTCACCGGGCCGGCCGCATAGCCCTGGTCCCGCAGCCAGGACTGGGCCTGCGCGCGCGCGTCGCCGCCGCCGCCGTCCATCCTGCCCCAGGCGCTGGCGAGGAGTTCGATCACCCACTGGTTGCAGTTCTGGTAGCGCGTGCCGAAGGCGTAGGCGTTCGCGCTGTACCGGCCGGCCAGCAGCGACAGGGCGAGCGGCTTGTCCAGCGCCGCCCGTTCCAGCAGGGCGCCGTCTTCATCCGGCGGGAAGACCAGCGACATGTGGCCGCTGCCGGGTGCCTCGGCGCCAAGGGCGAAACCGGCGACGCCCTGGTCGAACAGGCGCGGGCGCGATTCGTCGCAGGCGTAATAGAGCTGGCGCACGCCCCAGGGGCTGCCGGGATTGTCTTTCAGGGCGATCCCGGCATGCGAATACAGCAGGCCGAAACGGCTCAGGTCGAGCCCGGCGCGCGAGACCAGGGCGACCTTGCTGCCGGAACGTTCCAGCTCACGCTTGACGACGCCGGCGAAGCGCAGCACGCGGTCCTGGTCGGCAGCGCTGATTTCCTTGCCACGTTCGCAGAAGGTCGGGATGCCGGCCCAGGCGCTGCCGCCGGCACAGAAGGCCAGGGCGGCAATGAGCGGCCGCAGGCGTCCAGGCATCAGATCGCGACTTTTTGCGAGCCCAGTTCGCGGTACCAGCTGTCTTCCAGCGCCAGGAAGAAGGATTGCTTCGTGTCGGCGTGCGCGAACTCGTAACCGTATTCGCGCGCATTGACCTGCACCAGTTCGCCTTTACTCACTTCGCGCGCCGCCAGTGCGCGGTTCGGTACGTCGAGCGTGAATTCGCGCATGGCGTCCTTTGCGCCCGCGTCGGCTGCCTGCAGCGTCATGCGCGTGGTGCCCGGTTTGCCGGGCGCGGCGGCGATGTCGATCACGCGGTACCGGCCGGCGGCCACGCGTTTATCGTCGCCCGAACTGTTGCTCGACGCACCGATCGAATCGGACACGCTGCCCGAGGAGGCCGAGCCGGCGCTGGACGCCGAGGAGGCCGCGGTGCTCGCGGCCTGGGCCGGCAGGGCGCAGGCGGCAGCGAAGAGGGCGAGGCAAACGGCGCGCAAGGGGAGGCTGAGGCGGGAATTGATGATCATGAAAGGCTTTCGTAGTCGAGCTGAATGACGCTATGGTACAAGCCCATGGCGCCGCTGAGAAGGCTTGTACGCTGCGGTATCCGGCGCCGGTGGCAGTATGCAAACAAAATGTGCAAGGCGCGGGGGCGTATGCACAGCACATTTGCACGTCGCCGTTTGACCGCATCTCGACGATTTCCTCTAGTCTGGCCCCGTCGCGATCGCGGCCGGCTGTCGTACACTACGTCCACAACAACAAGGACGCCAGATGGAGACCAACCGCAGATCCTTCCTGAAGGCCGGCGCGCTCGGCGCGCTGGTGCTGGCCGCGGGCGGGGGCATCTACCGCGCCGTGCAGTCGCCGCGCCCGCAGCGCTTCGTCCTCGACGGCGAAGCGCGCGCCGCGCTCGGGGCCATCGTCCCGGCGATGCTGGCGGGTGCGCTGCCGCTCGACCCGGCCGGGCGCAAGGCGGCCGTCGCCGGCACCATCGAGGGCGTCCATACGGCGATTTCGAACCTGCCGCTCGCGGTGCAGAAGGAAGTGCAGGATTTGTTCGGCCTGCTGGCCCTGGCGCCGGCGCGGCGCCTGCTGACGGGCGTCTCCGGCGGCTGGGAGAACGCCGATCCGCACCAGGTCGCCTCCTTCCTGCAGGACTGGCGCCTGCACCGCTTCGCCCTGCTGCGCACCGCCTACAGCGCACTGCACGACCTCTCGCTCGGCGCCTGGTATGCGCAGCCGGCCGCCTGGGCCGCGATCGGCTATCCCGGCCCGATGAAGGAACTGTCCTGACATGAGCGCAAAATCCATTCCCCTGACTGTGGCCAAGGGCATCATCCCCGACCCGGTGCGCGCCGGCCTCGCGCGCGGCTGGAAGATCGTCGACGCGGCGCAGCTCGACACCGACCGCACGCTGGAGGCCGACGTCGTCATCGTCGGCAGCGGCGCCGGCGGCGGCGTGACGGCCGAGATCCTGACGCTGGCGGGCCTGAGGGTGCTGATCGTGGAGGAGGGCGCATTGCGCTCGTCGTCCGACTTCAGGATGCGCGAGGCCGATGCCTATCCTGGCCTGTACCAGGAGTCGGCCGCGCGCCAGACGCTCGACAAGGGGATCAAGATCCTGCAAGGGCGCACGGTCGGCGGCTCGACCACGGTCAACTGGACCTCGAGCTTTCGCACGCCGGCGCCGACGCTCGACTACTGGGCCGAGCACTTCGGCCTGGACGGCTACGACAGCGAGACCCTCGCCCCCTGGTTCGCGATGATGGAAGCGCGCCTGCACGTGGGCGACTGGCAGGCGCCGCCCAACGAGAACAACGACTTGTTGAAACGCGGCGCGGATAAACTCGGCATCAAGTCCGGCTTCATCCGCCGCAACGTCAACGGGTGCTGGAACCTGGGCTATTGCGGCATGGGCTGCCCGACGAATGCGAAACAGTCGATGCTGGTGACGACGATTCCATCGGCGCTCGACCATGGCGCAACCCTCGTCACGCGTGCACGTGCCGAGCGCTTTGTCCTGCGCGGCGGGCGTGCCGACGAACTGCTGTGCAGCGCACTGGGCGCGGACGGCGTGGCGCCCACCGGGCGCGTGCTGCGGCTGCGCGCGAAACACTTCGTGGTGGCGGGAGGTGCGATCAATTCCCCGGCCCTGCTGATGCGTTCGGGCGCGCCCGATCCGCATCGGCTGCTGGGCAAACGCACCTTCCTGCACCCGACCCTGATCTCGGCCGGCATCTTCCCGCAGCGCGTCGACGCCTGGGCCGGCGCGCCGCAGACCGTATATTCCGATCACTTCCTGCACACGGCGCCGATCGACGGCGCCATCGGCTACAAACTGGAAGCGCCGCCGCTGCATCCGGTGCTGCTGTCGACGACCCTGAACGGTTTCGGGCAGGGGCATGCCGCGCTCATGCAGCAGTTCCCGCACATCCAGGGCATGCTGGCGCTGCTGCGCGACGGCTTCCACGATCAGTCGGCAGGGGGCGCGGTGCAGCTGAAGGACGGGGCAGGGGTGCTTGACTATCCGCTCAACGATTTCCTGTGGGACGGCGCGCGCCGCGCGCTGTTGACGATGGCCGAGATCCAGTTCGCGGCCGGCGCCAGGGCCGTGCGGCCAGCGCACGAGACGGCGCGCGAGTATGCGAGCTGGAACGAGGCGAAGCGCGAGATCGCCGCCCTGCCGCAGCAGCTGCACATGACGCGCGTGGCGTCGGCCCACGTGATGGGCGGCTGCACGATGGCGGGCGACGAGCGGCGCGGCGTCACGGCGCCGGACGGCCGCTACCGGGGCCTTGCCAACCTGTCGGTGCACGACGGCTCGCTGTTCCCGACTTCGATCGGCGCCAATCCCCAGCTCTCGATCTACGGCATCACGGCGCGCCTGGCGAGCGTCCTGGCGGCCAGCCTGACCGGCAAGCCCGCACTGCGGGTCTCCGCATCAGCGTGAGCAAAAACGTGAGCGCGCGCCGCATCGCACAATGCCTGCTGCTGCTGCAGCTCGCCGGCGCCGCCGGCATCGCGTTCGCGGCCCGGCACTGGTGGGGCGCCGCGCCCTGGACGGCGCTGGCGCTCGGCCTGGCCTGCGTGATGCTGGTGCGGCTGGCGATCAACATGAACAATTTTGTCCTCAGCGCCTGCTTCGCCAGCCCGACGCCGCCGGACTTCCACCTGACCCCGGCGGCGCGCCTGCGCCTGCTGGCGGAAGAATTCCGGACCAGCATGCTGTGCACCTCCTGGCTGATCCCGCGTGCCACGGCCTGCCGCCGCATTTATCCCGACTCGCGTGCGGTGCCGGTGCTGCTGGTGCACGGCTACGGCTGCAACAGCGGCATCTGGGGCTACCTGGTGCCGCGCCTCGACCGCAACGCGATCAGCCATGCGAGCGTCGACCTGGAACCGGTGGGCGGCCCGATCGACGGCTACGTGCCGGCGCTGCAGGCCGCGGTCGAGGAGCTGTGCGCGGCTACCGGCGCGACGCAGGTGGCAATCGTCGCCCACAGCATGGGAGGCCTGGTGGCGCGCGCCTGGATGCGGGCACACGGCAGCGCACGCGTGGCGCGCCTGATCACGCTGGGCACGCCGCACCACGGCACCAGCCTCGCCAACTTCGGACCGGGCGCCAACGCGGCCCAGATGCGGCGTGCCAAGGGGGAGGCCAACGACTGGCTGCGCGAACTCGGCGCGAGCGAGGACGCGGCGCGGCGCGCGCTGATCACCTCCATCTTCAGCCACCACGACAACATCGTCTCGCCGCAGACCTCGAGCGTGCTGGAGGGCGCGCGCAACATCGCGCTGGGCGGCGTCGGCCATGTGGCGCTCGGCTGCAACGGCCGCGTGCTCGATACCGTGATGGAGGAGCTGGGCCGGCTGCAGCCGCGTGCCGAGACGGAACCGGTGCTGCTGCTGGTCGACGACGACGCCTTCATGCTCGAGATGCTGTCCGACGCGCTGCAGGGGCAGGGCTGGCGCGTGCTGACGGCTGCCTCCGGCGCGGCGGCGCTGGACCTGCTGGCGCATGAGCGTGTCGCGGCCATCGTCAGCGACCACCTGATGCCGGGTATGAGCGGGGCCGCGCTGCTGGCGCAGGCGCGCCGCCTGGCGCCCGGCGCTTTCCGGATCCTGCTTTCCGGCGCGGGCGACGATCCGGAGATCGCCGCGGCGCTGACGGACGGCTCTGCGCACGCCTTCGTTGGCAAGCCCTGGCGCGCGGATCGTTTGCTGGCGCTGCTGCGTGAAGCCCTTGAAGCGCGCCCCAGCGTTTAAAATGCGGATGAATGCCCCGAATTGACGACGAAGCGATGACGAAGCGATGACGAAGAATATCAAGGAACTCGAGCAGGAAGAGGAAGAGCTGTCGCGCGCGGTGCGCAGCTCGGCCCAGCAGATCTGGCAGGCGGGCCTGGGCGCCTTTGCCAAGGCCCAGCAGGCGGGTGGACGTGAATTTACGCGTCTGGTGCGCGACGGCAGCGAGCTGCAGAAGCGCGCGCGCAGTGTCGAGGATGCGACCGAGACCGTCGCGCGCAAGGCCGAGCGTTCGAGCCGGCGCGCATCGGGTACCTGGGGCAAGCTGGAGCAGGTGTTCGAGGAGCGCGTGGCGCGCGCCCTGGCCACCATCGGCGTGCCGGCGCGCAGCGAAATGGAAGCGCTGAACCACCGCATCGACGAGCTGGAACGGATGCTGGCCGAGCTGGCGGGCGAGCAGATGCGCCAGGCCGCGGCGAAGAAGGCGCCGGCCGCCAGGAAAGCGCCCGCCGAGCCTTCCGCCAGGATCCCGGCCAAGACGAGCGCAGCGAAGCGCCCCACCACCAAATCCGCCGCCGCGAAGCGCGGCACCGCCGGCTAGCCATGCCCGGCCGCACTGCCGTTGGGGTGCGGTTCGATGATATGCTTGCGGGTGACCCTATTCAGACCGCCATCCATGCTACAAAAAGCTCCACGCCGTACCCGTGAACGCATCCTCGAGCTCTCGCTCAGGCTGTTCAACGAGTTCGGCGAGCCGAACATCACGACGACCGTCATTGCCGAGGAGATGAATATCTCGCCGGGCAACCTGTACTACCATTTCCGCAACAAGGACGACATCGTCAACTCGATCTTCGTGCAGTTCGAGGCCGAGATCGAGCGCATCCTGACGGTGCCGGCGGGACGGCGCTCGAACATGGAAGACGTCTGGCTCTACCTGCACCTGATGTTCGAGCTGATCTGGCGCTACCGCTTCTTCTACCGCGACCTGAACGACCTGCTGTCGCGCAACCGCAAGCTCGAACTGCACTTCAAGGCCATCCTCGCCCACAAGATCAAGGTCGCGCGCCAGCTGTGCGAAGACCTGCGCAGCGAACAATCGCTCGAAGCAAGCGACCAGCAGATCGGCGCGATGGCGACCAACATGGTGGTGGTGGCGACCTACTGGCTGTCCTACGAATACGTGCGCAATCCGCGCAAGTACAGCGAGCAGCAGGCCATCGCCGACGCCCTCGCGCGCGGCTGCTACCAGGTACTGTCGATGCTCGGTCCTTACCTGCGCGGCGATACCAGCCTGCTGTTCGAGAAGCTGAGCGAGGAATACCTTAAAAAACTGCCGGACGAAGGCCGCGAGCCTGTCTGATGACCGGATACCCATGAAATCGATCGCTGTCTACTGCGGCGCCGCGAACGGCGCCAAACCCCTGTATGCCGACGCCGCCCGCGAGCTCGCGCGCGTGCTGGTCGAGCACAACATCGCCCTCGTCTACGGCGGCGGCAAGGTCGGCCTGATGGGCGTGATCGCCGACGAAGTATTGCGGCTGGGCGGCGAAGCCACGGGCGTCATCCCGCGCGCCCTGGTCGAGCGCGAAGTGGGGCATGCCGGCCTGACGCGGCTGTTCGTGGTGAAGGACATGCACGAGCGCAAGGCCATGATGGCCGAGCTGTCCGAAGGGTTCATCGCCATGCCGGGCGGCTTCGGTACGCTGGAAGAGCTGTTCGAGATGGTGACCTGGGCGCAGCTCGGAATTCACGCCAAGCCGATCGGGCTGCTGAATGTCGACGGCTTCTACGATGGACTGGTGAAATTCGCCCAGCACCAGGTGGACGAGGGCTTCGTGCGTGAAGGGCATGCTGGCCTGATGCACGTGGATGCAGATGCGGATGCGCTGGTGAAAAAATTACGAGACGGTTGCGCACCGTAGGGGGCATTGAGGCCAGTGGCCTCAATGACCCCTACATCTCCAGTTCGAGCGCGTACGCCTCCAGCATATCTTCGATCGCACTGGCCGTCACCGGCTTGCTGAACAAATACCCCTGCATCTCGTCGCACTCGTTCTCGCGCAGGAAAGCGCGCTGCTGCTCGGTCTCGACGCCTTCCGCAATCACGCGCAGGTTCAGCTTGTGGCCGAGCGAGATCACCGCCATCGCGATCGCCTGGTCGTCCGGGTTGTCGGCCAGTTCGCTCACGAATGATTTGTCGATCTTCAGGCGGCTGATCGGGAAGGTCTTCAGCGAGGACAGGCTCGAGTAGCCGGTGCCGAAGTCGTCGATCGACAGCGACACGCCCATCGCTTTGAGCTCGCGCATCTTCGCGACCGACTTCTGCAGGTCGCGCATGATCAGGCTTTCGGTCACTTCGAGTTCCAGCAGTTCCGGCGCCAGGCGGCTGTCGCGCAGGGCGGCGGCGACGCGATCGACCAGCCGCGATTCCTCGAACTGGCGCGCCGAGACGTTCACCGACATCGTCACCGGCGGCAGGCCGGCGTCCATCCAGGCGCGCGCCTGGCGGCAGGCTTCGCGCACCACCCAGTCGCCGATTTCCACGATCAATCCACTTTCTTCGGCCAGGCCGATGAAACGCTGCGGCGGCACCATGCCGTGTTCCGGATGCTGCCAGCGGATCAGGGCCTCGACCCCGAACAGGCGCCCGGTGCGCAGGTCGACCTTCGGCTGGTACAGCAGGCGGAAGCCGTTGTTGTCGGCGCCCTCGAAGGTCGCCTGCACGGCATTGCGCAGGCCATCGAGCAGCACCAGCTTTTCCTCGACGCTGGCATTCATCTCGCGCGCGTAGAACTGGAAGTTGTTGCTGCCCAGGTCCTTGGCGCGGTACATCGCGGCGTCGGCGTTCATGAGCAAGGCGCTGGCATCCATGCCGTCGCGCGGGTACATCACCACGCCCATGCTGCAGCTGACCTGCACCGCCTGGCCCGCGACTTCGATCTCCTCGGTGACGGCGATCCGGATCTTTTCCAGCAGCGGCGCGAGCGCCTGCGGATCGTGGCTCTGGTCCGGCAGCAGGATCACGAACTCGTCGCCGCCGAAGCGCGCGAGCGTGTCGTTGCGGCGCAGGCAGGCGCCCATGCGCTTGCTGACCACCCTCAAGAGCTCGTCGCCGGCCTTGTGGCCGAGGCCATCGTTGACCAGCTTGAAGCCGTCCAGGTCGACGAAGGCGAGCGCCACCGCGCTGCCCTGGCGCGCGGCATTGCGGATCGCCCCCTCGATCCGGTTGTGCATCAGGTTCCGGTTCGGCAGGCCGGTCAGCTCGTCGTGGTGGGCCATGTGGAAGATGCGTTCCTCGACCTGCTTGCGCTCGGTGATGTCGCGCACGATCACGACCACGCCGTCTTCGACCGCCACCACCTGGCGGTGCAGCCAGCGCCCGCGCGCCTCGCGCGAGGAAGCCTGCCACTCCCCTTCGCGCGGCTTGCCGTCTAGGGCCACGAGGGCGATGTCGTCGAAGATGCCGTTGGTGCGGTAATGCGGCAGCATGTCGCACAGGAGCATGCCCTGCATCTCGGCGCGCGGCAGGCCGATGATGCCTTCGGCGCGCGAGTTGGTCGCCTCGACCGCGAAGTCGGCCACCGTGCCGCCCGGACCCGGCACCACGCGCAGCACGAAGAAGGCGTCCAGGCTGCCTTCGGAAGCGGCGGCATAGGTTTCCTGGGCGCGGCGTGCGCGCCGGCGCACCCGCGCAAGCTGCCAGGCCCAGCCCGAGACCACGGCCACCACCAGCAGCAGCAGGGCGCTGGCGCCGCTGGCTGCGGCCAGGAAGGTCTGGCGCTTTTCGTTGAAGGGCGCGAACTGCTCGTCGCGCGCGAGGCCGACGACGATCGCCAGCGGGAAGCCGTGCAGGCGCTGCACGCTGGTATAGCGCAGCACGCCGTCCGGACCCTTGTGCAGGGCGACACCGCCATCCGTATGTCCCAGTTCGATGCGCTGGCCCCAGCTGACGCTGTCGCCGACGCGCAGCGCGCGCATCAGGCCATCCAGGCCGGCCAGGCCCAGCATGCCCTGCTCGCCGTCGCGCGAGCGCTCGTAGGCGCTGGTGAAATAGGACGGATCGGCTTCGACGATGGCGATACCTGCGAACCGGCCCGCGCGATCGTTGATGCGCCGCGTGAAATGCAGGTGCGGCTCGGACTTGATGCTGTCGCCGACGGTCGCGCCGACAAAAGGCAGGCCGAGGTTATTGTCGCGATGATAGAGGAAATAGGCGGTGCCCGAGACGTCGTGCGCCCTGGCCTCGGGATTGCTGGCGACGACGCGGCCGTCGCGGTCGGCGATCGCCACCACGAACACCAAACCCGGCGGCAGCAGGCCCTGTTCGCGCAGGGCCGGCAGGGCGCCGGCCGTGCCGTTCAGTTCGACCGCGTACTTGAGCACCTTCAGGGTCTGGTCGATGCCGTTCAGGCTGCGCGACATTTGCGCTTCGTAGGTCTCGATGCGCTCGAGCGTGGCCGCATGCACCGCGGCTGTCGCGGCGGCCCGGTCGGCGTCGATCACGCGCAGCGTCAGGATCCACAAGCCGATGACCAGCAGCACGGCGAACAGCGGCAGCGAGATATGCGTGTCGAGGCCGCGCCCGAGCCAGCGCGCCAGCCGGGAGCCTGGCGCCTTGCGCCGCGGAGGGGAGGGAAGCGATAGCATGCGTGTCCTTTCAATGCACGAGCAGGACCTGGCGCACCGACGGGTCGAGTGCCTCGCGCTCGATATAGCCGATCAGGGCCGGATCCTCGGCCACCGCCTTGCGCACGGCGGCGCTGCCGGCCAGCTCGCGCGGCGGCTGGCCGCGGCCGGTGAACACCATCTTCGACCAGTAGGCCTTCAACAGGGCCGGGGTCTTGCCGGCCACGCGCAGGTAGAACTCGTCGCGCTGCGCGGAGCCGAGCGGCTGGTCGAGCGCGGTGGCGACGGCGCCGTTCGGGAAGCGCGGGGCCTGGCCGAGGAAGATGGCCGCCACCTGGTCGGCGCGCATCGCCTCGACCGGGCTGCGTGCCGAGACGACCACCACCAGGTCGTTGGCCTGTGCCAGGGCGGCGCAGCATGCAAGCAGGATGGAGGCGAGCAGCCTCGCGGATCGAAATCGCATGGCTGCCCCTCAGAACACGAAGTCGAGGGCGGCGCTGGTCACCTGCGCCGTGCGTCCGGACTGGTAGTCGGGCACCGAATTGATGAACATGCCGCGCGAACCGTTGCGCGTGGTAACGCGCTGGTGCTGCAGCTTGAGCGCGAAGTTCGGCGCGAGATCCCAGCGCAGGCCGGCGCCCAGCGTCGACTGCGAGGGCACGGCGCGCATCATCGCCGCCAGCGACGTATTCAAGGCGGCGCCGCCGGCGGCATAGGCGGGAGCCAGGCCGTCCAGCGTCAGCGCGGTCGGTCCATCGGGCAGGCGGCCCCAGACCCGGGCCCAGGTGGCATACGGCGTCAGGTTGCGGTGCCGCCAGCCGCCGCTCAGATAGGCGGAACGCGTGCTGCCGAGATAGCCGTCGACCTTGCTGCGCCCGGCTTCGCTCATCACGAACCACTGGCCCGGATCGTAGTTCAGGCCGACGCTCATTGCCGAGGCGCGTTTGTCGTCCACGCGCAGGCGGCGGGCGATGTCGCGGCCTTGCGGCCCGAAGCCGTCGAACGCCTCGAACAGCGCGGGAAACAGGCCGACCGACAGGCGCGCGGTGATGATCGACGCGCGCGCGCTGAACGCGCCTTGCTCGACCGTGTGCGACACGCCGGCGATGCCGCGGCCGCGCAGGCGCGCGCCGTCGTACAAGGGGATGTTGGTGCGGCCATAGAACAGTTGCGTGGTACTGCGCAGCGCTTCGCCGTTCCATTGCCAGCTGAGGTCGGCGCCGTCGCTGTTAGTGAGCGGCAGGACACCGTAAACCTCGAGCGGCGTGCGCACCCAGGGATAGGCATAGCCGACCTTGCGGTAGTCGGCGGCGATGAACATCGGCAGGGCGATGCGGCCGAGGCGCAAGGCCAGCTCCGGCGTCACCTGGTATTTGAGGTTCGCCCATTCCACGCGCGGCTGGTAGCTGTAGTCGAGGCGCTGCTCGGTCACGACCTGCAGCACGGCCGACCAGCGCGTATCGATATGCAGGTCGAGCTGGCCGCCCAGCTTGCTGTCGACGTCGCCGCTCCAGTGCGAAGTGCGGCCGGCACCGTCGGCCTTCAGGATGGAGGCGGTGTAGTCTGCCTGGCGCTCATCGGAGTGCACCGCGCCGACCGTGCCGAAGCCGGAAAAGGTCCAGGTGGAACTGGTCGCTTCAGCGCTGGCCGCGCCGGCGGTGCCAATGAAGGCAAGCAGGACGGCGCCGGCGCAAGCAGCGGGAAGGGATACGGCGGTGGAGGGGAAAAACATGGATCGCTTTCAATCGGGTCTGGCGTGCCGGAACCGGGCCGGCTGCATGCATGGCGCACGCATGACGGGACTGTAAGCGAGCGATCCCTGTGGAGTCGATATATTTACGGTTGGAAACGAATTTAGCGGTCTTGACCGTTGTGAGACGGCAACGAAGCTTGCATCGACATTAACTCCGGGGCTGCCGCTCAGATCTGTTGCAGCTGCTTGTCGATGGCCTTGCGCGCGCGCTCATTACGTTCGCTGTAACGGTCGGTGAGGTAGTCGGTGCGGCCGCGCAGCAGCAGCGTCATCTTGAACAGCTCTTCCATGACATCGACCACCCGGTCGTAATACGCGGAGGGGCGCATGCGGCCTGCGTCGTCGAATTCCTTGTAGGCCATCGGTACCGAGGACTGGTTCGGGATCGTGAACATGCGCATCCAGCGTCCAAGCAGGCGCAGCGTGTTCACCACATTGAACGATTGCGAGCCGCCGCAGACCTGCATGACGGCCAGGGTGCGGCCCTGGCTCGGGCGGATCGCTCCCATCTCGAGCGGAATCCAGTCGATCTGGTTCTTCATCACGGCCGTCACCGCGCCGTGGCGTTCGGGACTGCACCACACCTGGCCCTCGGACCACAGGCACAGCTCGCGCAGCTCGACCACTTTCAGGTGGGTCTCGGGCACGCTGCCCGCCATCGGCAAGTCCATCGGGTCGAAGATTCTTACGTCGGCGCCGAAGTGTTCGAGGATGCGCGCGGCCTCGAAGGTCAGGAAGCGGCTGAAGGAGCGCTCGCGCAGGGAGCCGTAGAGCAGCAGGATGCGCGGCGCATGAGAGAAGTCGCCCTGTGGCGCGAGCTTGTCCATGTCGGGCACGTCGAGCAGGTGTTCCTGAATATTCGGTAGATCGTGGAGGGGCATCATTCGCTCGCTTCGGGGAGATGGGTGAGGCCGGCCGTGTCGGCAAAGTCGCCCGGGGCGACGGTGCCGCCCACGGTGGCCGCGGCCGGCGCCGCCGGATACAGCCAGCAGAACAGCAGGGTGGCCGCCGCAGCGCCCGCCAGCTGGGCCAGGATGAATCCCGGCGCATCGGCCGGGCGGATGCCGGCGAAGGTATTGCTGGCACTGCGCGCCAGGGTAACGGCCGGATTGGCGAACGAGGTCGAGGCGGTGAACCAGTAGGCCGCCGTGATATAGGCCCCCACCGCGAACGGCGTGATGGCGGGCCGGCTGCGCGAGCAGCCGATGATCACGCCGAGCAGGCCGAAGGTCGCCACGCATTCGCTCCACCACTGCGCCGGTCCGGTGCGCACATGGGTCGATGCGCAGAACAGCGCCTCGCCGAACATGCCGTGCGCGGCGGCCACGCCGGCGAAGGCGCCAACCACCTGCACGGCGATATAGGGGAGCACTTCGCGCGCCGGCACATTGCCTTGCCAGGCTTCCGACAGGGTCACCGCCGGGTTGAAGTGCGCGCCCGAGAGCGTCCCGAACATCAGGATCAGGGCCACCAGCCCGGCGCCCGTGGCAATCGTATTGGCCAGCAGCGCGATCGCCACGTTACCGCCGGCCAGGCGTTCGGCCATGATGCCCGAGCCGACCACCACCGCCAGCAGGAGCGCGCTGCCGAGCCCCTCGGCCACCAGGCGCCGGGCCAGGGTCATGGCCGCACCCCGCAGAATGCGCTTCCGTTCGTCGCGCGCATCATGCCTGCAGCGTGCCGATGCGGTCGAGTTCCGCCTGCAGGCGCGCGCGGTCGGTGTTCAATTCGTCCAGCGGCAGCGCCAGGAAGGCCTGGATGCGCGCCAGGATGATGGCCCAGGTGCGCTCGAAGGCGGCCTCGATTTCCTCGTCGGTGCCGGCGACATGGCTCGGGTCGTCCAGGCCCCAATGGGTGCGCAGCACCGGGCCCAGATAGGCCGGGCAGGTTTCGCCGGCGGCGCTGGCGCAGACGGTGACGACGATGTCGGGCGTGACCGGCAGTGCGTCCCAGGACTTGCTGAAGTAACCCTCGGTCGAGATGCCCTTGCGCTGCAGGAGCGCTACGGCGCGCGGATGGAGCCAGCCGGTGGGGTGGCTGCCGGCGCTGAGTGCGCGCATGCCGGCCGGCGCCAGGTGGTTGAAGGCGCCTTCGCTGAGGACGGAGCGGCAGGAGTTGCCGGTGCAGAGGAAAAGGATGTTCATGTCGTTGGTCTCAGCATGATTTCTTGTCGGTGGCAGCGCAAGGTAGGCCGCCGCAGCAGTTCTCGGTCAGGAATCCGATCAGTCCATTCATCGCTTCCACCTTGGCCGAATAGATCACGAAGCGCCCGTCCTGCTTTGAGGCGAGCAGTCCGGCATGCGACAGCTCCTTCAGGTGAAAGGAGAGCGAGGAGGGGGCGATGTCCAGCTGTTCGGCGATTTTGCTGGCCGCCAGGCCGTCAGGTCCGGCCTGGATCAGCAGCCTGAAGACGGCGAGCCTGCTTTCCTGCGCCAGCGCGGAGAGGGCTGCCAATGCCGATTGCGTGTTCATGCCAGGTGCCCGTGAAGAAGGATGGGACGATGATATATCGGATGCTACGATAATTCAACGATCATCGAATCATGGTGCCTGAAGCATTGCGAGTGAGGTGATGGTGCAGCGCGTGGAGTCAGGACGCTCAGCCTTCGCTCCACAAGCGCTCGCCCGTCTGTTCCATATGCGTGAGATACAGCCGCAGGTCGAGTTCGAACTGGTGGTACTGGGGCTCCATCCAGCAGCACAGTTTGTAGAAGGCCTTGTCGTGCTGCTTTTCCTTCAGGTGGGCCAGTTCGTGCACGGCGATCATGCGCAGGAATTCGAGCGGGGCGTCGCGGAACACGCTGGCGATGCGGATCTCGTGCTTGGCCTTGAGCTTGCTGCCCTGCACGCGCGAGATCGCGGTGTGCAGGCCGAGCGCGTGCTGGACGACGTGGATCTTGCTGTCGTAGGCGACCTTCGCCACCGGCTCGGCATTGCGCAGGTAGTCGTCCTTCAGGTCCTGCACGTAGTCGTACAGGGCGCGGTCGGTGCGCAGGCCGTGCGGGCTCGGGTAGCGCGAGCGCAACAGGGCGCCGAGGCGTCCCTCTTTCAGGAGCGAGGCGGCCTGCTGGCGCAACTGGTCGGGATAGGCGGTGAGGTAGCGAAGTTCGGACATGGGGCGGGAATGTACCACAGCGGCGGCGCAGTCGCAGGAGGCCTTGCGGGCGGACGCCTGCCGTCAAAAAAAAACGGGACGGAAAGTCCGCCCCGTCACGCCCTGCCGGCCAGGAAGGCTATTCGTCCTTGCCGCCCTGGCGATTGCCGCTCTTGCCGGCGGTGCCGGTGCCGCCACCGCTGGCGGCCGCCCGGCTGGCCGACTGCCGGCTCTCGCCTCCCTTGCGGCCGATATCGGCCATGTGCGCACGGTTGCGGCTGACCGCCTCCCCGCCTTTCTGCCCCGCGCGGCGCGCTTCTTCGGAATCGAATTCGTGCGCCGTGCCTTTCTGGTGGGCGGCCTGGCCGCCCTTGCTGGCGATCTCGCGCTGCTGGTTCTGGTCCATCGCCGCGAAACCGCGTTTGGCAGGGCCGCTGCCGCTGCCGCCACCGCTCTTTTGCGCGCTGCCGCCGGAGCTGCCCGCGCCCTTGCCGCTCTCCTTGCTTGTCGCCATGTCGTTCTCCTGGTTGCCCTGCAGTGTGAAGGGTAAGCGCAGCATTGCCACACTCGTCCGGTTAGAGAGACCGCTTCCGGGTTAGTTCCTTCCCTCTTGAGGACTTCGCTTGCGCCGCGCTTTCGAAGGGCGGCGCAGCGTCCGTTCAGTCCGGTGCCCGCGGCGGCGTACGCCTGCCGTCGTGTGGTTCGGCGCCGTCGAAGCTCGTCGGGGGCGCCGCCATGTCGTCGTCGAGCTGGGCGCGCCGCAGCGCCAGTCGGTGCCCGAGTTCGACCAGGTCGAGGCCGGCCGCACGCGCCCCCTCGAACATCTCCGTCTCTTCCTGCGCGACGTGGTGCGCGAACTCCTCGGCCAGCACGGCGAGCGTCGCATCGAAATGCTCGTCCCCCGGGTACATGGCTTCGAGCTGGCTGATCAGTTCGCGCGCCCCCGCGTGCTCGAGCTCGGCGTCATCGATCAGCTCGTCGTCTCCGAACGCCGCGCGCAGCGCCGGATAGAACAGTTCTTCCTCGAGCATCGTGTGGATGATGAGCGCGTCGCAGAGGTCGTCGACCAGTTCGGCGATCGTTTCTTCCGCGTCTTCCAGGCCGCGCAGGTTCGCGCACTGGGCGAACATCCTGCTCACCTGCTCATGCTCGGCGCGCAGCAGTGCAAGCGCGTCCGCCGCCCCATCCTGGTCCTTGCCGGTGGCTGCCATGGCTCCTCCTCGATAGTGTATGGGTCAGGTGGGGTTGTGGGCCGCGCCGACGTCCTCGGCCGCGGCGCCGGCAGTTACACTGCGGGCGGCCTGCCAGCTGCCGTCGTTGGCGTCGTGGGCGAAGGTGGCGGTGCCGGCGCTGAGCACGCCCATCAGCGAATTCTGCCAGCTCTGCCAATCCTCGGCCGTGGAAGAGGCTTCGCGCATTGCCACGGTGCCGATCTGGAAGGGATCGTCGCAGCTTGCCAGCGCACGGCCGAGCCTGACGCCGTCGTCGACCAGCTGGCGCGCCGCGCGCACGTTCAGTTCGCTGAGCTGGCGGGCGGTGTCGATCGCATGATGCGATACCTGGCTCAGGAAATCGACCTGGGCGCCGAGTTGCGAGCGCAGGTCGGGTAGGGAAGGGGAAAAAGCGGGCATGAGATCCTCGGCGTATATAAAGTATCAGTAGACGCTCCAGACTCGTGCAAGTTCAGGAAAAGCGCTTGCGCCAGCGACTGGCGCAAGCGAACCTGACAAATCCTCAGGCGTCGGCGACCTTCAGCACCAGCTTGCCGAGGTTCTCGCCGCGGAACAACATCAGCAGCGTGGAAGGGAAGGTCTCGAAACCCTCGACAATGTGCTCGCGGCTCTTGAAGCTGCCTTCCTTCATCCAGCGCGCCAGCGCCGCCACGCCTTCAGGATAGCGGGCGGCGTAGTCCGTTACAAGCATGCCTTCCATGCGCGCGCGGTTGACCAGCAGCGCGAGGTAGTTGGCCGGGCCTTTCACCGCTTCGGTGGCGTTGTACTGCGAGATCGCGCCGCAGATGACGATGCGCGCTTTCATGTTGATGCGGGTGAGCACGGCGTCGAGGATGTCGCCGCCCACGTTGTCGAAATACACGT
Source organism: Massilia litorea (assembly GCF_015101885.1). NCBI lineage: Bacteria > Pseudomonadati > Pseudomonadota > Betaproteobacteria > Burkholderiales > Oxalobacteraceae > Massilia > Massilia litorea. The sequence continues at coordinate 4,710,425 of NZ_CP062941.1, read as the reverse complement.
CCACGCCCTGCGGGCAATGCTGCTTCAGGCCGGCCTGCACGGGACCGGCCTTGTAGTCGATGCAGGCGTCGAAACCGAGTTCCTCGACCACGAAGCGGCACTTGTCTTCGCCGCCCGCGATGCCGACCACGCGGCAGCCCAGGTGTTTCGCGACTTGCCCCACCGTCATCCCGACCGCGCCGGCCGCGCCCGACACCACCACGGTTTCGCCCGCCTTCGGCTGGCCGACTTCCAGCAGGCCGAAGTAGGCGGTCATGCCGGGCATGCCGAGCACGTTGAGCCAGGTCGGCAGCGGCGCCAGGTTCGGATCGACCCTGGCCAGCATCGCGCCCTTGTCCTCGGCCGGGCCGGTCCAGTAGCGCTGCACGCCCATCACGCCCATCACATGGTCGCCCGCCTTGAACTTCGGTGACTTCGATTCCTCCACCACGCCGACGCCGCCGGCACGCATGACCTCACCGATGGCGACCGGGCGCACGTAGGAGCGCGCATCGTTCATCCAGCCGCGCATGGCCGGGTCGAGCGAGATGTAGAGGATCTTGACGCGCACTTCGCCGTCGGCAAGTTCGCCCAGGGGCGGCGTCGCGCGCTGCCAGTCGCTGTCCTTCGGCAGGCCGACGGGGCGGGCCGCCAGCAGGAATTGGTCGTTCGTCGCTTGTGTCATGGGTGTCTCCCTCGTGTTGTTGGAGCTGCCAACTATACCGAAAAACAAACGGTCGTGCGTTTTTAAAATCGATGGCGCCGCCTGGCTGTTTTTGCAAGGCATGCGACAATGGCGGAGACCTCTACCATGACCTCCTTCCCACCATGACGCACCCGGAATACATCCTGACCCTGTCCTGCCATGACCAGCGCGGTATCGTGCTGCGCGTGGCCGGTTTCCTGGCCGAACACGGCTGCAACATCATCGATTCGGCCCAGTTCGGCGATCCGGAATCGCAACTGTTCTTCATGCGCGTGCACTTCGCGCTGGAAGACCCGAGCGTGCCCGATGCCGACCTGCGCACCGCCTTCGCCGCCCTGTGCGAAGCGAACGCGATGCGCGGCCAGCTGCACGACGCCCACGCCAAGCCGCGCGTGCTGATCATGGTCTCGAAGATCGGCCACTGCCTGAACGACCTGCTGTTCCGCTACAAGAGCGGCCTGCTGCCGGTCGAGATTCCGGCGATCGTCTCGAACCATATGGAGTTCTACCAGCTCGCGGCAAGTTACAATATCCCGTTTCACCACTTGCCCCTGGCGGCCGGTGCGAGCGAGGAAGCGAAGCTGGCGCAGGAAGCGCGCATCATCGAGCTGCTCGACATGCACAGGATCGACCTGGTGGTACTGGCGCGCTACATGCAGATCCTGTCGCCGGGACTGTGCGAAGCCTTGAAGGGCAGGGCGATCAATATTCACCACTCTTTCCTGCCGAGTTTCAAGGGCGCGCGGCCGTATGCGCAGGCCCACACGCGCGGCGTGAAGCTGATCGGCGCGACCGCCCACTTCGTCACGGGCGAGCTCGACGAAGGCCCGATCATCGAGCAGGACGTCGAGCGGGTCGACCATGCGATGACGATCGACGAGCTGACCGCGATCGGTCGCGACGTCGAATGCGTGGTGCTGGCGCGCGCGGTGAAGTGGTTCGTGGAACACCGCATTTTGCAAAACGGCCACCGGACAGTGGTCTTCAAATAACCATAGGCTCAAGAAGTATTCATGGCACTCAAAGCGACCATCTACAAGGCCGACCTCCAGATTGCGGACATGGACCGCAACTACTACGCGGAGCATGGACTCACCATCGCCCGCCACCCGTCCGAAACCGACGAGCGCGTCATGATCCGCGTGCTCGCCTTTGCCCTGCACGCCAACGAGGCCCTCTCGTTCACGAAAGGCCTGTTCGATACCGACGAGCCGGACCTGTGGCAGAAGGATTTAACGGGCGCGATCGACACCTGGATCGAAGTCGGCCAGCCCGACGAGAAGCGCCTGCTGAAAGCCTGCGGCCGCGCGGAGCACGTGTATGTGTACTGCTACAGCGCGACCAGCCATATCTGGTGGAAGGGCATCGCCAACAAGCTCGAGCGCGCACGCAACCTCACCGTCATCAACATCCCGAGCGAGACCAGCGCCGCGCTGGAAAAGCTGGCCAAGCGCGCCATGCAGCTGCAGTGCACGATCCAGGACGGGCAGCTGTGGCTGACCGACAGCGTCGACACCGTGCTGGTCGAGCGCGAGACCTTCAAGGCCGCTGCCTGAACTCCTTTTATCGATGGAATCCGCCATGACCCGACTTCTTTCCCTGCTGGCCGCCGGCCTGTTTTCCACCGGCGCGCTGGCGCAAGTCACCGTCCTCGACCCGTGGGTGCGCGCGACCGTGCCGAACCAGAAGGCGTCCGGCGCCTTCATGCGCGTGCAGTCGGCAAGTGCCGCGCGCCTGGTCGGCGTCAGCACTCCGGTCGCCGGGCGCGCCGAGATCCATGAGATGGCGATGGAAAACAACACGATGCGGATGCGCCAGGTCGACGCCCTCGAGCTGCCGGCCGGGAAGCCGGTGAACCTGGCCTCGGGCGGCTATCACGTGATGTTCTTCGACCTGAAGCGCCAGCTCAAGGAAGGCGAGACCGTGCCGGTGACGCTGGTGGTACAGGATGCGGCGAACAGGAAGAGCAGCGTGACGGTCGAGGCGCAGGTCAAGCCGCTGAGCTATGTGGCGCCGCAGGCGGGGGCAATGCACCACCATTGACGCCCGCCCTGCGAACGCGATTTACTGCGGCGCGGCGCCGAGGCGGCGCACGCCGCCCGAACCCACGCTCGTCTTGCTGATCTGCGGGTCGCCGTAGTAATTCACATCGCCCGAACCGGCGATTGTCGCGCTCAACTCGTTGCGCGGCCAGACCGTCGCTTCGCCCGAGCCGGCGATCGTCACGCTGGCGCTCCGGGCCTGGACCCGTCCCAGGTCGACGTCGCCCGAGCCGCCGATCGATACCGTCAGCTTGCCGGTCGTTCCCGCCCCCGCCTTCAGGTCGCCGCTGCCGCCGAGCGACACCGCCAGCGTCTCGCTCTCGACCCCTTTCAGGTTGATCGAGCCCGAGCCGCCCAGGTCGATGTCGAGCTTGCGTCCGCGCAGCGCGTCGGCGTCGATGCTGCCCGAGCCGCCCAGCGACAGCCGCTCGATCGAACGCGCCTGGACGACGATGCGGATCGACTTCGATTCCAGGTTCAGGTTGCGCCGGGTGGAGCGGATTTTCAGGGTGCCGTTTTCGACCACGGTCTCGACCAGCGGCAGCAGGTTGTCGTCGGCCTCGATCGTGACCCCCTCGGTGTTCCCGATGCGCAGTTCCAGATGGCCGGGCAGGCCGAGCGAGAGGCCGCTGAAATTGCCGACCTGGCGCACCTGCTTGACGATGCGCCCGCTGCCCTGCACCTGCTCGCCGCCCCAGAACCCGGGCGCCGCGACGACTTGCGCGCTGGCGGCGACGCCGGCGGCGATGCAGGCGGCAAGCAGGGTGCGGCGGGCGAAGGTGGAGAAAGCCTTGTTCATGATGTTGTCCTCACGGTTGTCGATGGTGAGAAGGTAACCAAATCCCGGGCCGGACGGGCCGGGATTGCGACAGACTGCGCAGGAACGCGACCAGACTGCAGCGCGGCGGGGCCGGCACGATGCACCAGTACAGTGCGCGTCCGGCCCACTTCCACTACAATCTTGCCCTTTTTGTTTCCGGCTTCACCGGTAAGGAAGTAATTATGAATGCGGCCCTGTTTGTCCTGGCCTTTTGCGTCGGCATCTTCATTTCGGTCCAGGCGGCCGTCAACAGCCAGCTGGCCGGGGCGTTGCACGCCAATTCGGTGGTGGCGGCCCTGATCTCGTTTTCCGTCGGCACCGTGGTGCTCGGCATCGCCGCCTTTGCCCGCGGCGGGGTGGGCGAGTCGCTCGCGCTGATAGGCCAGCAGCCGCTGTGGAAGCTGACGGGCGGCATGCTGGGCGCCGCCTTCGTCTTCGGCACCGTGTTCCTGGCGCCGCGCATCGGCCTGCTGAACCTGGTGGTGCTGGTGATCGCCGGCCAGTTGATCATGTCGATGGCGATTGATAATTTCGGCCTGGTGCAGATGGCGGTCCGCAAGGTTTCGGCGATCCGCATGGCCGGTGCCCTGGTGGTGGTGGCAGGCGTCGCGCTGACCTTGTTCGGCGACCGGATTGTTGCTGCTTTGGGACGGTAAATAATTTCTCGATTGCAGCTGCAATTTCTGACGAGCATGGTTCTATAATGATCGGCATTGTCTGAACGACACTTCCAATATCAGAGAAACCACGCCAGATGGAATTCCACCAGTCCTCGCAAATCCCTACGCTGTCGTATGTCGAAAACGAAGACCACCCGGTCTTCGGCACCCTGGTCGAGCAGATCCTGCACCTGCTGAACTCGCGCCTGGTGTTTTCCGACATCATCATCCACCAGAACAGCCCGCTGATGCTGCGCCAGCCGAAAGGCCTGGTGGCGGTCACGGATTCGCCGATCACGCGCGAGGAGCTGGAGGAATTTTTTGAAGTCATCGAGCCGAACTGGGCCGAGCGCATCGCCGACCGCGCCTTCGACCGCTCGATCGACCTGCATACGGCGCGCATCCGCGCCAACTGTTTTACTTTCCAGGGCAAGAAGCGCCTGGGCTGCGTGATCCGCCGCTTCCCGAAGGAACCGATGCCCCTCAGCGAACTCGGTCTCGACGCCGACGCCCAGGAATTCGCGCGCGCCACCAGTGGCCTGGTGTTGATCATCGGCGACACCTGCCAGGGCAAGTCGACCACGATCGCGTCGATGCTCGACGAAATCAACAAGCGCCGCTCGGGCCACATCATCACCATCGAGGACCCGGTCGAAACCCTGATTCCGCAACGTAAATCGATCATCACCCAGCGCGAAGTCGGCATCGACGGCGACGTCGAAAGCTACTACCTGGGCGCGCTCGACGCCCTGCGCGAGCGCCCGGACGTGATCATGATCGGCGAGATCCGCGACGCCCAGACGGCGCAGGAAGCCCTGGCCCTGGCGGAATCCGGCCCGCTGGTGCTGGCGACCCTGCATGCGCGCTCGACCGAGATGGGCCTGCAGAAGATGCTGCGCCTGCTCGGCAATTCGGACGCCCAGGCCCAGGCGCTGGCGCACGCCCTGCGCGGCGTACTGTGCCAGGCGCTGCTGCCGTCCGTCGAGGGCAACCGCTACCACCTGGCGACCGAATGCCTGACCCCGAGCGCCACGGTGGCGCGCCTGATCGAGGAGGGCGACCTCGGCGCCCTGCGCGAGCACATGAACAGCGGGCGCGATCCCGGCTGCCACACGATGAACAGCTCGCTCGAGCGCCTGCTGTCGAGCCACAAGATCGGCGTCGAGGATGCGCGCGCGGCGACCACGGATCGCGTGGGCTTTGCCGACCTGGTCTAGGGTAGGATGTGGAATCGGCGCAACTTGCCACCATCCACGCTTGAAAGGAAACCCATGAAGTTTGCAGTCCACGCCGCATTCGCCCTGTCCCTGGCCGTCGCCGCCCCCGCCTTTGCCGCAGTCCCGGCGCCCGCAGCCGCGGCCGCGGCCGCCGGTCCCGCACACGTGAAAGCCGTGCAGGACCTGCTCGGCGCGATGCACGTTGAAAATGTATTGCGCGGCGTCGCCGGCCGCAGCCGCTACGCCAGCGACGCCCAGCGCCAGGCCGTGTTCGCCAAGCTCGACAAGACGCCGCCGGCCGAGGTCTACCAGCGCCTGGCGCCGGCGCTGGCGCCCGTCATTTCCGCCGACACCGCCGCAGAGATGACCCGCTTCTATAACACGCCCTACGGCAAGCAGGTCATCCACAAAAAGTACAACAGCGGCGTGCAGCTCAGCATGCCGGGCATGACCGCGGCCGTCCCGCCGGAAGAGAAGAAGGAGCGCAAGCGCGCTGCGTATGTCCAGGCGAGCAAGGAACTGGCGGGGGCGGAACCGGCGATCGAGCGCGAGGCTTTCAAGCTGCTGCAGCAGATCAACAAGGAAAAGCGCTGAAGACTGGCCGGCAGGCCGAGGGTCGAGTCTGGCTCTTCACATCGAACTTCCCGACAGCGTGTCAGTACGGTGCGGCGACTATGCCACCTGTAAGCAGCGGCCATTACCAGTCGAAAGGGCTTGCCATTCAAGACAGTCTCTGATCCTGTCGGCGCCATGACCCTATCGCGCGCCAAGAGCAGATGTCTGCCGCACTGCGTGCGTTCTACGTACAGGCGCGACGTAGCGGCAAGCACGCCGTTGGAAGCTCGCGCCGGTTATTCGTCGAGGAAAAAAAATGGGGGATCGTGGGACAAGGATTCCTATGGATAAGGCGTGCAAGCGATGGCAGCAACATTTCGCAGTACTTGCTGAAAACCACTGCGCGTAAATAGTTTTCTTATTTTGTCCGATGCGCCCTTCAACAAGCGCATAGTGGACTTGTTCGCACGATCCTTCGAGATCCTGTATCCGAGCAGCGAGTCGCTGCCTCCTTCCTGGCGCGCCAGGCATCCACCAAGTTATTCTTCAAGTGAGCGCATTTTGTGCGACTCAACACTGAAAGGGTACCTCATGTTTTCATTTAACCAATCCCTTAACCCAGCCCTGCGCTTGCACCTGGACTCGCAGCTCGCATTCTTCAACTATCTGTCGCAGTCGCTGTCGGGTTCATTTCAAAGCGTATGCCAGGCGAATCTGAGGCTCAGTCAGAATGTGATTGAGGAAACCCTTAGCGCCGGCCGGCGCATGCTGACAAGCGGGCAAGCCAACGGCGTGGCTGGCACCGTCCTGCGCGACACGCAACCGTCGTCAGAACATATGCGCGCCTATCAGCGGAAAATTTCCAGTATCGCAGCAGGGTCGCAGGTGGACCTGGCACGGGTTATCCGGCTGCACGGGCGGGAAACGTCCCATACGGCCCAGGCACTGGCGGACGAGGTAGCACGTGTTTCGGTGGAAGCAGCCGGTCGTGACGTGCAATAGAAAGAAGAAGTACTGAAGAGTTTCCGCTGTCCGCTCCAGCAGGATAGCGCGCAAGGCGGCAAAGCTACGCGCGGCAATGGAGGTGCTGAGACTTGCTCTGAAGTCGCCGGCACGAGCATGCATTCTGAAAGCCGGGCCAAACGTGCCTCATCACAAGGCAACATGCAGAGCCAGGCAGTACCGCAAGCTCAGAAATCAGACAAAAAATAGTCCGGCACACCAGCCGATACGGCCCAGGCGGCCGTGCCGTCTACTGCGCAAGCCTGCAGGCGTCGATGGCGAGCTATTATTATTCCAAAAGCACGCCGAATCAGCCAAGCTCAAGGGGATCCCGTGGTATGCCACCGAAATTCCTCCCGGCCACCCTCCGATGCTGTTGATCGGACTAAAGAAGGGCTAATCGCTACGGCGCAATGGAACGTGATCGAGTACCACACGCAAAATGCCTTCGGCACCAGGTATGGCGAGCCGGACGGAATGATTTTCGACGCAAATCCGGGCGAGGGCGTGAGCTGGCCAGACATTCAGGAGGCGGCGCTACTTTATCGCCATCTGAGCCCCAGTGCGTCCTCGTTTGACGATTGCAGGACGACCGTGTCGCATTGCAAATGGCGTCAGCGCATCGGCAACGTCCAAGTCCGTGGAACGTTAATAAAGTCCGCCACGAACCGATAAAGTGCCACAACAACTAAGAGCTACCGGGCACTGCGGATTGTCATGGCAGCAACTAGCTCGTACACTAAGCCATACCAACCGTCTGGTATCGGCCAAGAACGGTCACGGCTGGCATTGACTATGAGTTGGGACGTCTTGAACGCCTGTCCAGCAGTCTCGATTTCGAAATCGCATCAATCGGTCGCTATCGGGACGTCCGCTTTGGGTCGTTAGCTAACGCTACAATAGGTCTGCAATCCGCCAGAAGGTAGATCAAACCGGATATCCCATCTTGCCTGGAGACATAAACATGCTCACTGCATAGACTACGATAATTTCATAATGCAATTATAAAACTGATTGAGTCTCTATGCTGTTACGTACTTTAAAAGCGTTTGCTGCCGCGGGTAAGTGCGCAGTTATCTTTGCGCCCATATTCTTTCTTTTCCTTTTCTCCACCATTCTCATGGTGGGTGGCGATGGAACTGCGCCCGGCGTTACTCATCTAAGCGCAGCCATTCTTGGCAATACCGCCAAATTGCTTGGCATCGCATCCGAAGGCGCGGTATTTTTCGTTGTCTTGTTTTGGTCTTTAGTTGTCTATGTGTTTGCATTTTTGTACGCAACAATGTTTCCTGGCAATCTAAATGATAATGACCAGAAAACTGAAAGTCAGAAAAGTAGCAAGGTCGCAGTACTTTCAATAGTTGCCTTTGTCGCGGGATCGTTGAGTCTCATCGCTGGGAATCAAAACAAAATCAATGCTGAGGATGAAAAGAGGCGAGCCCTGGATTTTGTTAAGCAAAACGAGACAGTGATGCAGGAGGTCGGTGGAAATGGAAAGGTCGACTTGGTTTCTTACACAACAGCGAGAAATGGCTCGGTTACTTACGATATTGGTGTTTACGGAACGAAGACTATCTATGCGATTGTGGTGGCATCGAGAAATTCCGGAACGTCAAACTTTACCCTCGCCTGTACCACCCCGCTTTACATGGGACAACGTGATCCTTTCAAGCCATGCAAACAATAATGAAAAATGAATCTCAGCTTCGGTAGCACCTAACCTTACGGTTCACGTTGACTCCGCGCATGCAGCGCTCCACCGGCGACCTTCACGTTAAGCATGCACTTCCGATAAGACGACCGACGGCTTTGGGGCGTAAGCAGACGCTACAGCAGGTCCGTAATCGGCTGGAAGCGGACGTGCGGCAAGCCAACCGCTATTGTTTTCCAAGGACGCATGGATGCGACTATTCAATGAGCACACCGAAGTTCAGGTAACCAAAGATCCGGAAAATGAAGGGCCGATACCGTCAGCATGGCGACCGACTCTACAGAACATCGTTGATGCCTTCGTTCGTGATGACTACTGTCTTGCAGATGGACTTGCCGGAGTCGCTCCGGTATCGGAGGAGACCGCGACGCAGATTCGTACGTACATTCAAGAGTACGGTGCGAAGCTGGTTTCACTTCCACAAGAGTCGTGGGCTACATCGGTGCGTATCTGGATGGGCGATCACTGGGACGCCCTGATTGATCTCTGGACGGAAGAGGAAGGAAGTAGCGACCTTGTGCTGCAGGTGCACGTATCAGAAGTGGACAGTGAATTTCTTGTAACCGTCTACATGGTCTACGTTCCCTAACCTGGGTGATAAAGCGGGACAGCAGCGCTGCCCGCCTTAACTGAGTGGTTGGAAAAGTCCGCTTACGGTCGGAAGCGGACGTTACACCGGGTCTGCAATCGGCCAAGAGCAACCGTTCAACGTACCCGGTCTAAGCTTGCATAGCATCCGTGGAAACTCAAGAGGAAGTGTGTTCAAGGTTCGGCGTAATGCCAAGCCCCCGAGACCCTGGGACCAAGCTTGGGATGGCACTTGCCACCGATTCTGACTTCTATCAGCCGCTTCACGTCGCGCACATCGATGAGTACCTTCCATCGGTGGAACCTTACTTGTCACTGCCGCCAGTGACAGTCCGCTTCGGGGCGACAGCGGCTGTCCCCTTGGCCCGTGTCGAATAAACATTCCTAATCCAGCGGCACGCTCCGGTAACGATTCACCTCGGCGCTCGACACAGGGGGCGCGGCATTGCCCCAGCTGGCGCGCAGGAAGCTGACGAGGTTCGCCACCTCTTCGTCCTTCAGCACGTGACCAAAAGGCGGCATGCCGTAGGGGCGCGGATTGCCTGCGGTGCCCGGCGCGAAGCCGCCGTTGAGGACGACGCGGATCGCATTCACCGGCTCGGCCAGCGCCAGGGCGCGGTTCTTCGACAGGGCCGGATACGGTCCCTTGCCTTCGCCGCGCTCGCCGTGGCAGGTGGCGCAGTGTTGCCCATACAGCTTTTCTCCCGCGCGCATCGTTTGTTCGGACGGACGCGGCGCGGCTGTGCGGTCGGCAGGCGCTCCCGCAGGCAGGGACTTCAGGTAAGCCGCCATCGCGCCCAGGTCCTCGTTGGTCAGGTGTTGCAGGCTCTGTACCACCACTTCCGCCATCGGCCCGGTCACGCTGGCGCCGGGTGCGACACCGGTTCCCAGCAGCTGCACGATGTGCGCTTCGCTCCAGTTGCCGAGGCCCGCTTCGGCGTCCGAGGTCAGGGAGGGCGCATACCAGCCAAGCATCGGGATCAGGCCGCCGCCGAGGCCGCCCTCGGTCGCCCCAAGGCTGTTGCGCGTGCTGTGGCAGGCGCTGCAGTGGCCGAGTCCTTCGACCAGGTAGGCGCCGCGGTTCCAGCGGGCGTCGCGTTTGCTGTCCGGCTGCTGCACGCCGGGCCTGAAATAGAGCAGGCGCCAGCCGGCCAGCGTCATCTGCTGGTTGTAGGGGAAGGCCAGGTCGTGCGGCTGGTTATGCTGGCGCACCGGTGGCAGGCTGCGCAGGTAGGCGAAGAGGGCGTCGGCGTCGGGCCGCGTCACCTTGGTGTAATTCGTGTAGGGGAAGGCCGGATACAGCAGGCGGCCGTCCTTCGACTTTCCGTTATGCAGGGCGCGCCAGAAATCGTCGGCCGTCCAGTTGCCGATGCCGCTCGTCGGTTCCGGCGTGATGTTGGGGGCGACCAGGCGGCCGAAGGGCGTGTCGAGCGCGCGGCCGCCGGCATAAGGCACGCCGCCGCGCGCCGTGTGGCAGGCCATGCAGTCGCCGGCGCGCGCCAGGTAGGCACCGCGCGCGATATTCGCCTCGGAGGACGCCTGGTCGGCACTGGAGGCCGAGGCGATGAACTCTTCGCGTGGCCAGGCCGCCGCGACGAAGGCCGCCGCCACGATCAGCAGGACGAGCAATCCAAGCCAGACGCGCTTCATGGCACGCTCCCGCAGGCGATCGGCAGGGGGTGCGTCAGGCGTTCGGCCGGACGCGCATCGGGCGGCGTCGGCTGGCCGGCCAGCCAGGCCGAGATGGCGGCGACGTCGCCCGGTCCCAGGCGCTCGGCAATGGTCGCCATGCAGTCGGGCACATGGGCGCGGCGCACCTTGTTGCGCCAGGCGCCGAACTGGGAATTGACGTAATCGCGCGGCAGGTTCAGCAGGCCCGGAATCGCAGGCGCCACGCCGGCCAGGCGCTCGCCGTGGCAGGCGATGCAGGCCGGTACCTTCAATGCGGGGTCGCCCCGGCGCACCAGCTGTTCACCGCGCGCGAGCACGCCGGCGTCCACCGTCGGTGCGGCCGGCGCCGGGACCGGCGGATGCTGGCTCGAGAAATAATCGGCGATCTCGTGCAGGTAAGGATCGGGCAGGTGGGTCACCATCCAGGTCATCAAGGGGAACTGGCGCCGGCCGTCGCGGAAGTTCACCAGCTGGTTGTACAGGTAGCCGGCAGGCTTGCCGGCGATGCGCGGAAAGTAGACGCCGCCGATGCTGCTGCCTTGCGTGTCCTTCGGCGCATGGCAGGCGATGCAGGCTGCGACGCGCTGCTCGAGGGTATCGGGAACGGGTTTCTGGGCGCCGGCCATGAGGGGCAGGGCGCACAGCAGGATGGATGAAAAACGGAGCGGTGCAGGGATCGGCATGCGGCTTCCAGGTTATCAATATCAGGATGATAACCCAGGTCCGCCTGCCGGGTCATGCCGGGGGATTGGCCCGCCAGTGGCGGTAGATCTTCAAGGCCACATGTGCATCGTCGGCCGCGTAGCGGATCTGCTGCTCCGACAGCCGCGGCAAGGCCCAGTTGGTGGTCGTGATGCGTTTTGATTTCGCCAGGCGCTGGCCGAAGAAGCGCGCCACGGCAGTCTTGGCGCCGAGCGTGTTGCGTTCGCCGCGGCGGCGCAGGGTGGTCGAGAGGTCGACCACGTTCTGCGTCTCGATGCCGAGCTTGGCGCGCAGGCGGCGCAGGTCGTCGCCCAGGCCGAAGCCCACTTTCAGGATCGCGGGCGATTCCAGCACCGCGCGCAGCACGTCGACGTGGGCAGGCTGCGGTTTGGCGCCGACCTGGAACAGGTAGGCCTTGCTCTCGGTGGCCAGCTGCACCAGGTGCGGGCCGGTCGATTCCTCGCCCCTGGTGAAGGTCGGTTTCGATTCGGTGTCGAAACCGACGACGTCGGCGTTCGACAAGGCCGCAAGGGCTTGCGCCGCCTCGGCCTCGGTCTTCACCAGCACGATGTCGTCGAGCGTGATGCCTTCGTACGGCGGCAGGTCTTCTTCTTCCGGAACGGCACTCATCGGCAGCTGCGCCTGGACCGCGTCAGCCGCGCGAGAACTTCGACGCCAGCTGCTGCAGCTTTTCCTGGCGCAGGCGGGCTGCTTCCGCTTCGGCTGCCGCGGCTTTCTCCAGCTTCTTGCGCTCGGCTTCCTTCTTGAAGCGCAGTTGCAGCTGTTCCTTGGCGTGCAGGCGGTGGGTGTCGGTCACTTCCGCGCCGGCCACGCCGTCGAGGTCGTAGCGCACGGTGGCTTTTTCCATCGAGCGCAGGTAGCGCATCGAACCGGTATGGATGCCGAGCGCGGCGCGCATGGTCTTGCGGTCCAGGCCCGGGACGCGCGACAGCAGCTGCTTGTCGATGCCGATCGCCAGCGGCAGGCAATCGCGGAAGGCCGGGAATTGCTGTTGCAGCTGTTTGAGGAGGGCACGTGCGGACTGCGGGGCCGGAGCGGCCGCGTCGCCTTGTGCTGGTGCGCCCGCTGCTGCCGGAGCCGCCGGCGTGTCGGCCGCGGCGCTGTCCGGCACGCTATCCGTTGCGGTAGTCGACACGGTTTCCGGGATGCTCGTCGCCTCCGTTGCTGGGGTCTCTGGGGAAGGGGTGGTGGCGTCGACGGACTCGGCGGCAGAACTAATGGTATTCATTGACTTCATGGTAATAACAGGAATCCGAAGGATAGCATGCTGGCCCGCACTAGTGCGCTGCCAATCGTGTGACTTCTGCTGAGCACGGGAGGGTGACCGCCCGTTGCCGGGATGCTGGCGTGCAAGGCGGCGCCCCGAATCGCGAAATCGTGTATGATCCGCCTCTTGCCTTGCGCGCGGCTTGCGTCGGCGCAGACGGATCGAAGACCCGTTCGTGGACTAGAAAACAACAGTATGTGGTTTGCTTATATCGCTTATCCGATATATCAATTATCACCAATTCTTGCCTTAAGGCATAATGCTGCCTGTCCCGTCTCTTCAACCCGACAGAGCCAGATGCAAGCCCGCCCCAGCCGACGGGCTTTTTTTCGTTTCGACATGTACACCGCGATCCTGACCACTGCCTTGATTCATCCTGCCAACGACGCATCCGGCCCTGCCGCATGCCGCCGCAGGTGAGGCGTGCTTGATTTACGGCTTGTCCGCCCTTAGCTAGGGCCCTTCCCGATCCCTTTCCCCCGGCCCAGACAGGCCGTGGTGAATCTTTGACCTCGCAGGCGCGCACCCGCCTCGACAGGAGAGTTGCTTTATGAAGAACACCGCCAAGACATTGACACTGACAGCAAAGAAAGCGCCGGCCAAGAGCGCCGCAGCGCAGCTGGCGGTGCCTAAAACCGCGACCTCCTACTTCCTCGAAACGGAAGCGGCGGCCAAGGTTACGGTGGTCAAGACGCGTTCGCGCCTGGCGACGCTGAAAGCCCAGGCCGACGAATTGCTCGCGGCCGGCGCCAAAGCCGATGCAGCCGCGGCCGAAGCCGAGGTTGTTGCTGTGCCCGCCGCTGCGCCGGTCGTCGAGGCCGCCGTCGTCGAAGCGCCTGTCCAGGAAAACGTCGCCGAGGCATTCGAAGCCGAGCCGGCTGTTGCTGCAGCCCCTGCGCCTGCGCCGGTCATCGTGCGCAAGCGCAGCTCGAAGCTGGCCGCCCTGAAGGCCGTCGAAAACGCCCAGGCCGCCGCGCCCGCCGCCGACCTGGCCGAGCCTGAAGCCGCCGTCGAGGAAGCGCCGAAGCTGGCGAAGCCGCGCGTCGCGCGCCGCATCGATCCTGTCGCGACCGTGATCCAGACGGCCGGCAGCTCGGTCAGCAAGACCACCGACGCCGCCACCCTGGCCGCGATCGACACCACCGGCTACCTGCTGCCGCAAGTCAAGGTGCCGGGCCGCCGCGGCCGCAAGCCGAGCGAATTCACGCCCGAGAACGACGAAGTGGCGGCACTCAACGCCGTCGAGCGCGCCGAACTGAAGGCGGTGTCGAAGGCGCGCGAGCGCAAGGCCAAGGGCATGCCGACGCTGGGCACCGAGACCGGCTTCTCGGAAGCGGAACTCGAAAAGCGCCGCACCCAGCTGCGCAACCTGATCAACATGGGCAAGGAGCGCGGCTACCTGACCCATGCGGAGATCAACGACCACCTGCCGGAAAACATCATCGATCCGGAAGCGATCGAAGGCATCATCGCGACCTTCAACGACATGGGCATCGCCGTCTACGAGCGCGCTCCGGAAGCGGAAATGATGCTGCTGTCGGACAACGCCGTGACGCCGACCAGCGAGGACGAAGTCGAGGCCGCCGCCGCGACCGCACTGTCGACCGTCGATTCCGACTTCGGCCGCACCACCGACCCGGTCCGCATGTACATGCGCGAAATGGGCGCCGTGTCGCTGCTGACGCGCGAAGGCGAGATCGAGATCGCCAAGCGTATCGAGCAGGGCCTGAAGGACATGGTCCAGGCGATCTCGGCCTGCCCGACCACGATTTCGGAAATCATCGCGCTGTCGCACAAGATCGCCGCGGACGAGATGAAGATCGACGAAGTGGTCGATGGTTTCGTCGACCACAACGACAGCGGCACGCCCGCTCCGGCCGCGCCTGCCGTGGCTGCGGCCGCCTCGGATGACGAGGAAGAGGAAGAGGAAGAAGTCGAGGAAGAAGACGGCGACGCCGCGGGCGGCGCGGCCGGCTATTCGACCGAGCAGCTGGCGCAGCTGCGCAAGAGCGCGCTGGAAAAGTTCGCGCTGATCGAACAGCAGTTCGACCGCATGGGCCATGCCTTCAAGACCACCGGTTACGGCTCGAGCGCCTATGAAAAGGCGCAGGAAATCATCTCGAACGAGCTGCTGGGCATCCGCTTCACCGCGAAAGTGGTCGAGAAGCTGTGCGACACCCTGCGCCACCAGATGGACGAAGTGCGTGCCATCGAGCGCGCCGTGCTGGACATCTGCGTGAACCGCTGCGGCATGCCGCGCGCCCACTTCATCAAGGTCTTCCCGGGCAACGAAACCGACCTGGCCTGGGGCGACCGCGAAGTCGACTGCGCCTATCCGTACAGCGCCGTGCTGGGCCGTAACCTGCCGGCCATCAAGGAACTGCAGCAGCGCATGATCGACCTGCAGGCCCGCGTCGCGCTGCCGCTGGCGGACTTGCGCAAGATCAACAAGCAGATGGCAGCCGGCGAAAAGCGCGCCCGCACCGCGAAGCGCGAAATGACGGTGGCCAACCTGCGCCTGGTGATCTCGATTGCGAAGAAATACATCAACCGCGGCCTGCAGTTCCTGGATCTGATCCAGGAAGGCAATATCGGCCTGCTGAAGGCGGTGGATAAATTCGAATACCGCCGCGGCTACAAGTTCTCGACCTATGCGACCTGGTGGATTCGCCAGGCGATCACGCGTTCGATCGCGGACATGGCCCGTACCATCCGCGTGCCGGTGCACATGATCGAGACGATCAACAAGATGAACCGCATCTCGCGCCAGATCATGCAGGAAACCGGCAGCGAGCCGGACCTCGCGACCCTGGCCGTGAAGATGGAAATGCCGGAGAACAAGGTTCGCGAGATCATGAAGATCGCGAAAGAGCCGATTTCGATGGAAACCCCGATGGGCGAGGACGGCGATTCGCAGCTGGGCGACTTCATCGAGGACAACACGACCCTGGCCCCGCTGGACGCCGCGCTGCATGCCTCGATGCGCAACGTGATCAAGGAAGTGCTGGACTCGCTCACCCCGCGCGAGGCGAAAGTGCTGCGCATGCGCTACGGCGTCGAGATGTCGAACGACCACACGCTGGAAGAGGTCGGCAAGCAGTTCGACGTGACGCGCGAGCGTATCCGCCAGATCGAAGCCAAGGCGATGAGCAAACTGCGCCAGCCTTCGCGTTCGGACAAGCTGAAGACCTTCTTGCACGACAAATAAGTTTTAGTCTGCTTGACAAGAATGCCGCTCACCGAGCGGCATTTTTTTTGCCCGAACCTTGCGTAATCGTCCACGTTGCTCATTCAGCCAGACACAATCGCAACAGTTCATTACCACTGTATAAACACTTGTTCGTAAACCCGTTGACGAGCTGGGACCCCCGGGTGAACATGCGCTACGGCAATATTTGTGCCGATTCTCACCAATTCCCACACTCCCATGCTCGCCCACTTCCTTCGCCGTTCGTCGATCAAGACGAAACTCATGCTCAGCATGGCCGCCTGCCTGCTGCTGTTCATTGTCATTTCCGCCACCCTTAGCGTGACCTTGACCGGGCGCAGCCTGAGCGAGCGCGCGGTCACCCAGGAACTGCCGGCCGTGATCGGCGAAATCCGCAACGACATCCTGCGCCAGATCGGCGGTCCCGCCACGGCTTCGCTGGCGGTGGCCCACAACACCTTCCTGCAGGCCTGGGAACGCGACAATCTGGCCGACAGCGGGCTCGATGCCTGGCGCGCCTACGCGGCCCGGATGAAGGACCTGAACAAGGCCATGACCGTGTTCTGGGCTTCGCCGAGCCAGATGAAGTTCATGGACCAGACCGGTCTCTCCTACATGATGGAAAAGGGCAATCCGCGCGACAAGTGGATGGATGAATTCCTCGCCACCAGCAAACCGTATGCCCTGAACCTCGACCCTGATCCGAAGACGGGCGAGATGAAGCTGTTCATCAATGCCCGTGTCGAAGCGGGCGAAGGCAAGCTGGCTGTCGCCGGCCTCGGCCTGTCGGTCAAGGCGATGGCCGACACCGTGCGCGCCCACAAGGTGGGAAAGTCGGGCCACGTGTTCCTGGTGCGCCCGAACGGCACCATCATCCTGCACCGCGAGGCCAAACTGGCCGATGGCGATCACAACATGAAGGAATTGCCGGGGTTTTCGCCGGCCTTGATTGCGACCCTGTTCAACAAGGCGCAGTTCACCCACGCGGCCCACGATTCGCCGCAGGGCAAGCTGATCGTGGCGTCCTCCTACGTGCCGGAACTCGACATGTACGTGATCGCCGAAGTGCCGGAAGACGAAGTGCTGGGCGACCTGGCGCGCTCGGCCATGATCGCGGCCCTGGTAGCCGGCGTGGTCGGCGGCGGCATCGGCCTGTTCGTGATCTTCCTGGTCAGCCGCGCGATCGCCGCGCCGGTCGCGCGTGCCGCGGCCATGCTGGGCGAGATCGCCGACGGCAAGGGCGACCTCACGCGGCGCATGCCGGTCGAGAGCAGCGACGAGGTCGGGGCCCTGGCGGACGCCTTCAACCGCTTCGTCTCTTCGCTGAACCACACGATGAGCGAAGTGCGCCGCAGCACGCATGCGATTGCCGGCGCATCGAGTGAAATCGCGGCCGGCAACATGAACCTGTCGAGCCGCACCGAAGCCCAGGCCTCGAGCCTCGAAGAGACGGCGGCCGCGATGGAAGAACTGACCTCCACGGTGCGCCAGAATGCCGACAACGCGCGCCAGGCCAACACCCTGGTGGAGTCGGCCAGCGACCAGGCCCAGAAGGGCGGCCAGGTGGTGGGCGAAGTCGTGGCCACCATGGGCTCGATCACCCAGAGTTCGCGCAAGATTGCCGACATCATCGGCGTGATCGACGGCATCGCCTTCCAGACCAATATCCTGGCCCTGAACGCCGCCGTGGAGGCGGCGCGCGCCGGCGAACAGGGCCGCGGCTTCGCGGTCGTCGCCAGCGAGGTCCGCAACCTGGCCCAGCGCTCGGCCGCCGCCGCGAAGGAAATCAAGGGCCTGATCCAGGATTCCGTCGACAAGGTGGAGACCGGCGCACGCCTGGTCGATACGGCCGGCGCGACCATGGACGGCATCGTGCAGGCGGTGGGCCGCGTGGCCGGCCTGATGCGCGAGATCGATGCCGCCAGTACCGAGCAGAGCCAGGGCATCGGCCAGGTCAACCAGGCGATCGCGACCATGGACGACGCGACCCAGCAGAACGCTGCCCTGGTCGAGGAAGCGGCGGCCGCCGCCGGCGCCCTCGAAGAACAGACCGCGACCCTGGCGCAGGTGGTCGGCGTGTTCAAGCTCGAAGAGGCGCGCGAAGCTGCTGCGCTGCCGGCACCGGGCCACGCCCTACTGCCGGCATGAGCCCAATCGGGCGGGGCTGCTGAGCCGGCAGCGGTAAAATCGGGTCATCCGGCGGCTGGAGCCGCCGCCTGACCGAGCCCAAGGAGCCGCGCATGTCCCGAATCTTCGCATCCCGCCTGTCCCACGTATCCCTTGTCCTGCTGGCGGCGGCCTGGCTGCCGGTCCAGGCCCAGGAACAGTCGAAACAGGACGAGCCGATCAATGCCGACCGGCCCGATTTCGTCGAGTCCAGCGAGACCGTCGGCAAGGGCCGCTTCCAGGTCGAGACCAGTTTCCTCGTCGAGCGCGAGCGCAGTGCCGAAGAGCGCCAGCGGACCTATTCGATGCCGTCCATGCTGCGCTTCGGGCTGAACGACGCGCTCGAACTGCGCATCGAGAGCGACGGGCGCACAGTGCAGCACACCCGGGACAAGGCAAGCGGCGAGCGCAGCACGCTGGCCGGCTATGCGGATACCGCGGTCGGCTTCCTGTGGCATGCGCAGGACGGCGAGGGCATGCGGCCCTCGGTCGGTGTGGTCGTCGACGCCGAACTGCCGACCGGATCGCGTGGCCTGCGCGGCGTCGGCGTACGGCCGTCGCTGCGCGTGGTCGGCGAATGGGATTTGCCGGGCGAGATGCAGCTCGGCGTCATGCCGGGGATTGCCGTCGAGCGCCAGGAAGACACGGGGCGCTACACCTACGGTTTGCTCGGCGTCGTCCTCGAAAAATCCTTCAACCGGCGCCTGCGCGGCCTCGTCGAAGTCGCCATGCCGCAAATCGCGAGCAGCCGCCACGGCGGCACGCAAGCCAGTTTCGACGTCGGCGCCGCCTGGCTGCTGTCGAACGACGTCCAGATCGACACCATGTTCTCGCGCGGCCTGAACCACCGCACGCCGTATGCGAGCTGGACGGTAGGATTGTCTTTCCGGCTCTGAGTTTGCTCCAGGGGCATGCCGGCCTCATGCTTTCAAGTTATGCGACACGCACCCAATTTCATTGGTTGGCGTGATTTCGCACGCGTAATCTGTTGAGCGGATGGCAACACTGTGACGCGTGGAGAGGCGTCATGGGACCGCCACCGGCGCATTGTCAAATGCGTCCATTTAACCCTCGCAAAAAACAGAACATGAAAAAACTTTTGCTTGCCGCGGCAGCCACTCTGCTGGCCGCGTCCCTGGCGCACGCCGATACGGCCAACCTGTCGCCGAAACGCGAACTGCGCGGCGTATGGATCAGTACCCACCTGAGCCTGGACTGGCCGAACCGTACCCAGACCCCGGACCAGCAGCGCGCGGCCCTGGCCGCCATCCTCGACCACAACCTGGCGACCGGCATGAACGCGGCCTTCCTGCAGGTGCGCAGCCAGTCCGACGCCCTGTATCCGAGCGAACTCGAACCCTGGTCCTACTATCTGACCAACAACCAGGGCAGTGCGCCGGCCCCGAGCTGGGACCCGCTGCAGTTCGCGATCGCCGAATCGAGAAAGCGCGGCCTCGAATTCCACGCCTGGATCAATCCCTACCGCGCGGTGGCGAACACGGCGACTGAAACGAATACCGCGCAGTACGCGGCGAACCACGTCTCGCGCACCCATCCCGAGTGGATGCTGACGGTCGGCACGGTGAAAATCCTGAACCCGGGCCTGGCGGCGGTGCGCGAGCACGTGACGAAGGTGATCATGGACATCGTCGAGCGCTACGACGTCGACGGCATCCATTTCGACGATTACTTCTACCCGGCCGGCACCATCAACGACGACGCGGCCTATGCGGCCGACCCGCGCGGTTTTCCCGCCACCGCCGCCGGCCGTGCCGACTGGCGCCGCGACAACATCAACCTCCTGATTGCCGGCGTCGGCGAGCGCATCCGCGCCGTCAAACCCTGGGTCAAGTTCGGCGTGTCACCCTCGGGCATCT
This sequence comes from Massilia litorea, assembly GCF_015101885.1. Taxonomy (NCBI): domain Bacteria; kingdom Pseudomonadati; phylum Pseudomonadota; class Betaproteobacteria; order Burkholderiales; family Oxalobacteraceae; genus Massilia; species Massilia litorea. The sequence continues at coordinate 4,690,234 of NZ_CP062941.1, read as the reverse complement.
ACCGCAGCAGCACGGATCCGGCGCTCGGTTCGCCGACGTCAAGCGGCGCGTCCCAGCACTTCGTGACCAATTTCGCCGACACCCGCAGCTGGCTGCGCGAAGGCTGGGTCGACTACCTGGCGCCCCAGGTCTACTGGTACATGGGCCAGGCGGGCTCGGACTACAAGCTGCTGGTCCCCTGGTGGAACGAGAACGCCTACGGCCGCCACATGTACATCGGGATCGCCGACTACAAGATGGGCACCGCCGGCTGGCTTGATGCGAAACAGGTCGCCAACCAGATCGCGTTGAATCGCGCACAAACCCATATCGCCGGCCAGATCCACTTCCGCCACGCCTTCCTGCAAGCGAACCCGCTGGGCTATCGCACGGACCTGCAGCAGAACGTCTACAAGCGCCCGGCCCTGGTGCCCGCGATGCCGTGGAAGGGCTCCGTCGCGCCGCTCGCGCCTTCCGCCCTGGCGGCAACCCAGGGCGAGAGCGCGCTCGTGCTGAGCTGGACCGGCAGCGACGCACGCGACGAGCTGGAAAAGGTGCGCCAGTTCGCGGTCTACCGTTCGGCCGAACGCACGATCGACATCGAGGCGCCGCAGAACCTGATCGGCGTGACGCACGATGCGAGCAACGCCTTCGCCGACACGAAGGTCGAGGCGGGCAAGTATTACTATTACACGGTCACGGCACTGAACCGCCTGAGCCGGGAGAGCGCGCCATCGAACGTGGTCAGCAACGACTTCGAAGCGCCGACCGTGCGCACGCGCGACGTGTCGGTGACGCTGGCGAACGGCGCGGCCAGCCTGCAGCCTGCCGACATCGACGGCGGCACGGGCGACAACTGGGGGATCGAATCGCTGAGCGCATCGCAGACCAGTTTCAGCTGCGGCGACATCGGCGTGCGCAAGGTGGTGCTGAGCGCCATCGACAAGGCTGGATTGAGCGCCTCGGGCGAAGCCACGGTGACCGTGATCGGACGCGTGCCGCAGCCTGCAATCGCTGCGAGCGTGAATGCCATCACGCTGGGGTATGGTGCGCAGAGTGTGGTGCTGACGGCGAGCGATGCGGGCGCCGGCACCGGCTTTGCGTGGGTGCCGGCCGCGGGCCTGGCGGTGAACGGCGCGACGGCGACGTTTACGCCGACCGCAGCAGGCAGCTATACGTTCACCGTGCAGGCTTTCAGTGAAAACGGTTGTCCGGCCGTGGCCAGCGTGACGGTCCCCGTGATCGACGCGCGCTGCGGCGACGGCAAAGTGGCGGTGTGCCACAAGCCGGGTCAGGGCAGTGCCGGCACCATCTGCGTGGCGCCGGGCGCGGTGCAGGCGTTCATTGCCAAGGGTGAGACGCCGGGCGCTTGCCAGTAAGGCGCAGGCCCGACGGGGCGCGTCATCCGCCCTGCGGCGGATGACGCGATCGTTCCAGCATCACCCCGTGTTGCGCAGCCCCGCCGCCACGCCATTGATCGACAAATGAATCCCCCGATGCACACGCGGATCCATCTCGCCGCCCTCGCTTGCCGTGCGCGACATCGCGCGGTGGCGATGAATCAGCTCGACCTGCAGGTGGTTCAGCGGGTCGAGGTAGGCGAAGCGGTTCTGGATCGAGCGCGCCAGCAGCGGGTTGGCCGCCAGGCGCTCCTTGGCGCCGGTCACCGCCTCCAGCTGGCGCAAGGTCTCGCCGTGTTCGGCGGCGATGCGCTTGAAAATCCGTTCGCGCAGCGCCACGTCCGGCACCAGCCCCGCATAGCGCGAGGCGATGGCGAGGTCGGTCTTGGCCAGCACCATGTCCATATTCGACAGCAGGGTGGCGAAGAAAGGCCATTCGGCGAACATGGCCTGCAGCGTCTTCAGGCGCTCGCCGCCCGTATCTTCACTCAACCAGCCCGATACCGCCGAGCCGAAGCCGTACCAGCCCGGCAGCAGCAGGCGGCACTGGCCCCAGGAAAAGCCCCAGGGAATCGCGCGCAGGTCTTCGATGCGGCGCGTCTTTTTGCGCGAGGCCGGACGTGAGCCGAGGTTCAGTTCGGCGATCTCGGCGATCGGAGTCGCGGCAAAAAAGTAATCCGTGAAGCCCGGCGTCTCGTAGACCAGGTCGCGGTAGGCTGTGTAGGCGCGCTGCGACAGCTCGGCCATCACGCCTTCGAAGACGGCGAGGCGCTCGGCCTTGTCGCCTTCGAGCTCGTGCGGCATCAGGCTCGCCTCCAGCGTGGCCGCCACCAGCAACTCCAGGTTGCGCCGGCCGATTTCCGGATTCGAGAATTTGGAGGCGATGATCTCGCCCTGTTCGGTCAGGCGGATCTGGCCGTTCACCGTGCCCGGCGGCTGCGCCAGGATCGCCTGGTAGCTCGGGCCGCCGCCGCGGCCGACGGTGCCGCCGCGGCCGTGGAACAGGCGCAGCTTGACGCCGGCGCGCTCGAACACTTCGACCAGTTTCAGTTCGGCCTGGTAGAGCTCCCAGTTCGAGGTGAGGAAGCCGCCGTCCTTGTTCGAATCCGAATAGCCGAGCATGACTTCCTGCAGCCGGCCCTGGTTGTGGACGATGCGCGTCACCGGGGGCAAAGCCATCCAGGCTTCCATGATCTCGCCCGCGCGCTGGAGGTCGGGGATGGTTTCGAACAGCGGAATCACCATCACGTCCGAGACGCCCGCCGACGGACGCACCAGGCCCGCTTCCTTCAGCAGCAGCAGCACTTCCAGCAGGTCGGACACGGCCTCGGTGTGCGAGATGATGTAGTTGCGGATCGCGCGCGCGCCGTAGCGCTGGCGGATTTCGCGCGCGGCGCGCACGATCGCCAGTTCCGATTGCGTCTCGTCGGTGTAGGCTTCGTACGGCGAGTAAAGGAGGCGCGGCTGGGCGAGTTCCAGCAGCAGCAGCTTGACCTTGTCGTCTTCCGAGAGGGCCGCGTAGTCGGCTTCGACCTTCGCCTTTTCGAAGAGCTCGGCCAGCACGCGCTCGTGCACGTCCGAGGTCTGGCGCATGTCGAGCGAGGCCAGGTGAAAGCCGAAGATGTGGGCGGCGCGCATCAGGCCCGCCAGGCGCGGCGCGACCAGCATGGCGCCGTGGTTGAGCTTGAGCGATTCGGCGATGGTCCCGAGGTCGGCCGCGAATTCGGCGGCGTCGGCATACGGCTCGGCGTGGCCGACTTCCTTGCGCAGGATGTTGGTGGCGCCGAGCTCGCGCGCGCTGGCGGCCAGGCGCGCATACATGCCGATCAGGGCGCGGCGATAAGGCTCGTCGGCGCGGTGCTCGGACTGGTCGGTCGAGCGTTCGGCCAGGGCCTGCATGGCGGGCGTGACGTCGACCATCAGCGTGGAGGTCGACAGCTCGGCGCCCAGCGTATGCACTTCGTCGAGGTAGTAGTCGAGGATGGTGGTGGCGTGCCGCATCGTCGCGTGGCGCATGGTGTCGGCGTTCACGTTCGGATTGCCGTCGCGGTCGCCGCCGATCCAGCTGCCCATCTGCAGGTAGGCCGCGTCGTCGATCTGCGGCGCGCTGCCGTGGTACTGCGCGCCGATCTCGTCCTCGATGTCGTCGTACAGCGAGGGCAGTTCGCGGAGAAAAGTGATGCGGTAGTAGGAGAGGGCGTTCTCGATCTCGTCGGCCACCGTCAGCTTGGTGTAGCGCAGCATGCGCGTCTGCCACAGGGTGGCGATGCGCGCCTGCAGCAGCTGCAGGTTGCGCACCTGTTCCTTGGGCGTGAGCGGAGAATCGCGTTCGGCCAGCAGGCGCGCGATGTCGTGCTCGGCGTCGAGGATGGATTTGCGCTGCACCTCGGTCGGGTGGGCGGTGAGCACCGGCGCGATCAGGGCATTGCGCAGGAAAGTCTCGACCGTCTTCTGGTCGACGCCGGCGCCGCGCAGCTTGCCCAGCGCGTGGCCGACACTGCCTTCGCGCGGACGCGAGCCCGCCAGCAAATGGGCGCGGCGACGGCGGTTGTGGTGCTGGTCCTCGGCGATGTTCGCCAGGTGCGAGAAATACGAGAAGGCGCGCACCACCGAGATGGTCTGGTTGCGCGTCAGCCGGTGCAGCAGCGTGGTCAGCTCTTCGCCCGCTTCGCGGTCGGCGTCGCGGCGGAAGCGCACGGCGGTCTGGCGGATGGTCTCGACGACGTCGAACACGGCGTCGCCCTCCTGGTCGCGCAGCACGTCGCCGAGCAGGCGGCCGAGCAGGCGGATGTCTTCTTTCAGCGGGGCGTCCTTGTCGACGCTGGCATTCGTTTCGGGTGCGACGGGTTTATCCATATTAGCCACTAATCTCGATTGTCAGGTACACCAAGCGGGCATGGCGATCGGCCATGTTGTAGGGGAGGCCGCATGCTAAAATTTGTGATCTTATGCAAGAAGCCTTAGTGAAGCTGTTACTGGGTTGGCCCGGTCGGCGCAACGACAGTGAAAGAATCCGTTTTGAAAGCAAAGACATGACGCAGCCAGCAGTACGCTTGCCATCACAGCTGATCATCGCCTCGCGCGAGAGCCGCCTCGCCATGTGGCAGGCCGAGCACGTGCGCGATCGTCTCGCCGCATTATATCCAGATTGCCAAATCAGCATCCTCGGTATGACGACGCGTGGCGACCAGATCCTCGACCGCACGCTCTCGAAGGTCGGCGGCAAGGGCCTGTTCGTCAAGGAACTCGAAGTCGCGATGGCCGAAGGCCGCGCCGACCTGGCCGTGCATTCGCTGAAGGACGTGCCGATGGACCTGCCGGAAGGTTTCGAGCTGGCCGCCGTGCTCGAGCGCGAAGACCCGCGCGACGCCTTTGTCTCGAACGACTACGCCAGCCTCGACGAACTCCCGGCCGGCGCCGTCGTGGGAACGAGCAGCCTGCGCCGCCAGGCCCTGGTCGCCGCGCGCTACCCGCAGCTCGTCATCAAGCCGCTGCGCGGCAACCTCGATACCCGCCTTGGAAAACTCGACCGCGGCGAATACGCGGCCATCATCCTCGCCGCCGCCGGCTTGATCCGTCTCGGGCTGCCGCAGCGCATCCGCAGCGTGCTGGCGCCCGAACTGAGCCTGCCGGCCGCGGGCCAGGGCGCGATGGCGATCGAGATCGCGAGCGGCGCCCGCTCGGACGAGGTCGACCTGCAAGCCATCCTTGCGCCGCTGAACCACATCGATACGCGCCATGCCGTGCTGGCCGAGCGCAAAGTTTCGAAAATCTTCGGCGGCAGCTGCCAGATTCCGCTGGCGGCGCACGCGACCGTCGACGGTGGCAGCATGCACCTGCGCGCGATGGTGGCGACACCGGACGGCACGCGCAGCGCCTTTGCCGAGCTGACGGGGCCGGCGGACCAGCCGGAACTGCTGGGAGAGCAGGTGTCCGCGCTGCTGGAGCGGCAGGACGCGCAGGCGATCCTGGCCGTCTGCCGCCAGGACGCCGCGCTCGATGCCTGAGCTTTGCCTTTCACGCTGATGCCCGGGTCCGTCGTCATCACCCGTCCCCGTGCCCAGGCCGACGGCCTGGCGCGGGCAGTCGCCGCGCTCGGCCGCACGCCGGTCGTGCTGCCGCTGCTGGAGATTGCGCCGCTGGCCGACCAGTCACAGCTGGCCGCGACGCTGGCCGGCCTGGAAGCGTATGCCTTGGCCGCCTTCGTGTCGCCGAATGCGATCGACGCGGCGTTTGCGCACATTGGCCAGTGGCCGCGCCAGGTGGCGCTGGCCGTGCTGGGCGAGGGCAGCCGCGCCGCGCTGGCCCGGCATGGACTCGACAGCACAAACGCCACCATCCTCGGCCCGCTCGACCCGACGCGCAGCGATTCCGAGAACCTGCTGGCCTCGCTCGACCTGGCTGCCCTGGCCGGCAAGCGGGTCCTGATCGTGCGCGGCGAGTCCGGGCGCGAATTGATGGCCGACGGGTTTCGCGCCGCCGGCGCCGAGGTGACGGTCGTGCCGGCCTATCGGCGCAGCAGCCCGGCCTTGAGCCCGAAACTCGGCGCGACCTTGTGTAGCTTGCTGGACACACAGAACGACTGGATAATCACGAGCTCGGAAGCGCTGCGGGGGCTGTTCGACCTGCTGCGCCAGCTTGGCGATGCTCGGGTAGACCAGATGCAACAGCAGCACGTCATCGTGCCGCACGCCCGGATCGCCGCCACCGCGCAGGCACTCGGGCTGGCGCGGGTGACGCTTACCGGCTCGGGCGACGAGCGATTGCTTGCCGCGTTACAATCTCAAAAATGAACGAACTGCCGAACAATCCAGAGCTGCCACCGACGCAGCCGCCCGCCACCCACCCTGCCGAGCTCGCTGCAACTGCATCGGCCTCTGCCGCCCCGGGCCCCGAATCCTATCGTCCGCGCGCTCCCGAGCGCCGGGCAGGGCCGGGCATGGGCGAACAGCTCACACGCCCCCTGCCGCTGGCCGTGATGGCGCTGGCCGTGCTGCTGGCGGCGCAAACCTGGTCGAGCCACAGCCGCATCAACACGCTGCGCCAGGAAATGGCGCGCAGCCTGCAAAAGGGCAATGAAACCGCGTCGCAGACCGCATCCCTTGCGCGCGACATCGCCGAGCAGTCGAAGGCGCTGCAGCTGAAAGTCGGCGTGCTGGAAAGCCGCCAGCTCGAGAACCAGACCCAGCAGCTGGCACTGGAACAGCTGTATGCCGACCTGTCGAAGAGCCGCGACGAGTGGGCGCTGTCGGAAGTCGAGCAAGTGCTCTCGACCGCCAGCCAGCAGCTGCAGCTGGCCGGCAACGTGCAGGGCGCCCTGATCGCGCTGCAGAACGCCGACCGCTCGCTGGCACGCTCGGACAAGCCGCAATTCATCGCCGTGCGCCGCGCCATTGCGGGCGACATGGAAAAACTGAAGGCGACGCCGGCCGTTGACCTGGCCGGCGTGGCAGTGCGCCTCGACAGCGTGATCGCCCAGGTCGACACGCTGCCCCTGCTGTCGGACGAAAAACCGCTGTTGCCGGCGGCGCCAGTGCGCAGCCAGCGCGCACAAATGGAGATGAAGCGGGACACGCAACGGCGCGGTGCGCCCGCCGCGCCCGCGGCGCCCCTCGGCATCGGCGAGCGCATGGTCGCCACCTGGCGCAACTGGAGCGAGGAGATGTGGGACGACGTACGCCAGCTGATCCGGGTACGCAGCGTCAACACGCCGGAAGCGCTGATGCTCTCGCCCGACCAGAATTATTTCGTGCGCGAGAACCTCAAGCTGCGCCTGCTGAACGCGCGCCTGGCCCTGCTGTCGCGCGACGAGACGACCTTCGCCAGCGACCTGACTGCGGCCCAGGAAACGCTGGACAAGTATTTCGACACGCGCGCCCGCACCACGCAGCAGGCCCAGTCGGCGCTGCGCCAGGTGCAGGCGAACAACCTTGCGATCGACATGCCGACGCTTGCCGACAGCCTGAACGCCGTGCGCAATTACAAGAAGCCCTGAATAATTTATGCGTCTACTTCTCTGGTTAGTCGCCCTGATGGCCGCGGCCATCGGCATCGCCGTGACGGCGCGTTTCAATCCGGGCAATGTGGTGTTCTTCTATCCGCCGCACCGCATCGACATGTCGCTGAACCTGTTCGTGGTGCTGCTGGCGCTGCTGTTCCTGATCCTGTACGGCGTGGCGCGCGCGGTGAATGCGACCCTGCGCATGCCCGAGCGCGTGGCCGCCTACCGCCAGCGCAAGCGTGAGCGCGAAGGCAACAAGGGCCTGCGTGACGCATTGAAAGCCCTGTTCGAAGGCCGCTTCGGCCATGCCGAAAAGGCCGCGATGCGCGCCGCCGAACTGCCCGAGAACGCGAGTCTCGCGTCCCTGATCGGCGCCCGCGCCGCGCACCGCATGCGCGAACCGGCCCGGCGCGACGCCTGGCTGGCCGGCGTCGCCCACGACAACGCCCTGAAAACGGCGCGCCTGATGACGATCATCGAACTGCTGGTCGACGACCACCAGCCTGAAGAGGCCCTGGCGGCGGTCGCCGAACTGAACGCCAGCGGCCAGCGCCACATCCACGCGCTGCAGTGGTCGATGAAGGCCAACCAGCAGGCCCGCAACTGGCCGGAAGTGCTGCGCCTGGTGCGCATCCTGGACAAGCGAAAGGCGCTGCATCCGGCGCTCGCCGCGCGCCTGCGCGAGCTGGCCTATGAGGCGCTGCTGTCGGAAGAAGGACGCGATCCGGAAGCGATCCGCCGCGTCTGGGCCGGCGTGCCCGCCAGCGACCGCACCAAGCCCTACATCGCGGCGCGCGCCGCCGGCGCCTTCAATGCCAGCGGCCTGCACGATGAAGCGCGCGTGATCGCCGAAGACGCCCTGAAGGCAGGCTGGGACGAGCGCGTCGTGCGCGCCTACCGCGACGCCGCCGGACCGGCCGGTTCGCCGGCCCTGCTGGCCCAGATCGAACACTGCGAAGCCTGGCTGCGCGAGCGCCCGAACGACCCGGAACTGGCGCTCACGCTCGGTTCCCTCTGCCTGCGCCAGAAACTCTGGGGCAAGGCCCAGCGCTACCTGGAGCAGGCGCTGTCGGACGCGACCCAGTCGAGCATGGTGCGCGACGTTCACCTGAAGCTGGCGCAGCTGCACGAGGCGCTGGGGCAGGAGGAGCCGGCGGCGAATCATTATCGGCAGAGTGCGCTGGCGACGATGCTTTAAAAGCGGGATCTCGGCGAGGGCGTCAACGCGATGCGTGTCGACGTGCATGCCATGTAACGCCATTCGAACGGTCGAGGCGCCTCGACTGGACTCGCCGCACACAAGCACCGATCGATCCGCACGGCAAGCTGCTGCACCGCACAAGCTCATGCCTATTCGATATAATGCTCCCCTTTATTGAATCTTCAGCAACCAAGGACCAACCCATGAGCCTGAACAACGTCCCAGCCGGCCGCGATGTGCCGAACGACTTCAACGTCATCATCGAAATCCCGATGAACGCCGATCCGATCAAGTACGAAGTGGACAAGGACACCGGCGCGATCTTCGTCGACCGCTTCATGGGTACCGCGATGCACTATCCGTGCAACTACGGCTATGTGCCGCAAACCCTGTCGGACGACGGCGACCCATGCGATGTGCTGGTCATCACCCCGTTCCCGCTGATCCCTGGCGTCGTGGTGCGCTGCCGCGCCATCGGCGTGCTGAAGATGACCGACGAAGCCGGCGGCGACGCCAAGATCCTGGCCGTGCCTGTCGACAAGATCCTGCCGATCTACAGCCACTGGCAAAAGCCGGAAGACCTGCAAGACCTGCGCCTGCAGCAGATCCAGCACTTCTTCGAGCACTACAAGGACCTCGAAAAAGGCAAGTGGGTCAAGATCGAAGGCTGGGAAGGCCCTGAAGCCGCCAAGGAAGAAATCGTCAACGGCGTCGCAGCGTACAAGGCAAAAGAACAGCAGTAATCGTTCGTATGCGAATGAGAAGGCCCGGCACCTTATCGGTGGCCGGGCCTTTTTTATTGCGCACTAACCGTGCAACGCCGCCCTGCGGCTTTTATCGGGTGCGCCTACCAGCCGATATCCTGGAGCAGCGGGAAGGTCAGGTCGCGCGGCGGCGTCACCGTGTGCGTCAGGTCCGAGTTGATCGCAGGCTCCATCAGCTGGTTCGGCTTCGCCTCCGTCGTGTAGTGCGAGACCGAGGAACCCGGCTGGTTGGGGTTCGGGGTGTACATCAGGATGCGATGGCGTTCGTCGGCGCCGGCCAGACGGTGCCGGTTGATGCCGAGGCTGGCAATCACGCCGGAGTGGTTGCGCCAGCGGTTCTGGATGGCAGAACGCAGCTTCATGCCGTCCGCCTGGGTGACGCGCACCGACGGTATCCGTATGCCCGGATCACTGCCGCTCAGGCCGGTGAGTGGGCCAGGGGCATTGTCGGCCACAATCATGCCGATGGCGCCGGCTGCCTGCACGTTGCGCGCCTTGTCGACGAAGGGACAGGTGCCGCGCGAGACGAAGGCGATATTGCCGCGGACGGCGCGTACGTTCAAACGGCTCAGCGGCGCGCAGGCCAGGCCCGAACCATCGGGCTGGTCGATCACGGGCATCAGCTCCCCGGTCACGGGGACGCGGCCGAGCGGCGGGCCGAAGGAAGCGTCGCCGACATCGTAGTTGCCGGAGGCGGCCTTGCCGAAGACGCGCAGGCGCGAGCGTGGATCGAGCACGTAAGGCACGGCCGCGGTCACGATCGGGCCGTTCCAGGACAGGCCGTGGTCGCTGATGGCCGAGACCACCCGCTCTTCGGGCGTCATCTGGACCCAGGTACGCTCGGTGCGGTTGTCGACCAGGTAGTGATCCCAGATCGAGGGGACGTCGTTGATTTCGGCGCCGGTCTCGTCGTCGGTGAAGGTCTGGAAGCCGAGGCCGTGCGCCATCTCGTGCAGCAGGACGGTGACCAGGTCAAGGGCTTTGTCGGCATTGTTGTCGAGCCCAAGGTAGAAGCCCGGACCCGGCAGGCAGTCCGGGAACAGGCCGAGGCGCGAATTGAAGCGCGCGATGATGTGAGGTTCGCCCGGCGTGGCGACGTCCACGCCGGCCAGCTTGCTCGCCAGGGCGCTCGGATACCAGGTGTTGGGGCGCGGCGCGTTCGTGAAATCGGACCAGATCTCGTTGGCGCCGGCTGAGCCCAGCACGGCGCTGTCGGCCGTGCAGGACAGCGGCACGAAGGACGCGCCGATGCGGATTGGCACGCTGCTGGTGAGGGTCGCGCCCCAGATGTCGGCCGCATGCTGGAAGGCGATCAGGCGCTGCTGTCCGACCGTGGTGCCGGGGTTGCCCCCGACCGGTGCGGCGGGCGTCGGATCGTTGAATCCGATCCCGGGGGCATTCTGGTTGACGATGGTGATCGTCGCCGCTTCGGCGCCGGCAAGGACGGCGCAGGACAGCAGCAAGGCGGCAATGCGGCGCACTGGGGACTTAGTCATGGCCATGCTCCCCATGGGCGGCGGCCGAAGAGGAAGCCGGCGCAGGGGAGTGGACGGCTTTCTCGGCCGCCGCCGCGCCTTGTACGCACTGGTCTTGCAGTTTGCCGTCGGCGCCGCGCGTGACGACTGTATAGACCAGGCCGCGTTCGCCGAGTTTGACCTGGCGGCCGCCGTCCGGGTGGGTGACCATGGCCGGTGGCGCGGCGCGCATCGCCGCGGAGGCGGCGGGCGCCGGCGCCAGTGCGCGGGCTTCGGCCGCCGTGGGGGCGCGCAACTCGCCGGTCTGGGCATCGCGCACGACGACCATCCCGGATTCCTGCTGGGCATGGACCGATATCGGCAGGGCGCCGCACAGGGCGGCACACGGCAAGACTGTGAGTAATTTCATGTAGGACATGGTGAGATCTCCGCTCAGGCTTCAGATCGACGGCTTGCGGCGCATGGGCTTAGGCGCCGAGGCCAGGGGCCAGCAATCGCAGCAACACGCACGGCGCCGCCGCGAATACACCACCCCTATGACTAGGACCGCCCGCAGTGAGGCAGGTTCGGACGGGCTCAATTCATCATATGAGCTGAAGAATCAGGAACCTTGATGTGCATTCAATGTGCGTGGCGGCCCTGGCGGGACAGTTCGCTGCCGTGCCGGTGCATGAAGACGAGCGGAAGGAAAAACGGTGCGGACGGCAGGACGCCGTCCGCGGCAGGGAATACTAGCGCCGGGCGAGATAGCTGCGCAGGCGCAGCTTGCCGACGATCCCGATCGGGAAGAAATAGATCGACAGGACGAACAGCACGCCCAGCCACAGCATCCAGCGGTCCGGGTGCAGGGCGGCGGCCAGCAGCGGCACGCTTTCCATCGCGGCGGAACCGTGGGCCATGAGTTCCTTTAAATAGTTCTGCGCCAGGATGAAGAGGGCGGCGCCGACGACCGCCCCATACATCGTGCCCATGCCGCCGATCACGACGATCAGCAGGATGTCGGTCATCACCTCGAAGCCGAGCGAGGTCTTGGGGCCGACATAGCGCAGCCACAGGGCCATCAGGGCGCCCGCCAGCGCCGCCACCAGCGCCGCCAGGCAGTTGGCCCAGATGCGGTAGACGACCGTGCGGTAACCCAGCGCCTCGGCGCGGAACTCGTTCTCGCGGATCGCCTGCAGCACCCGCCCGAAGGGGGAATTCACGAGGCGCAGCAGGAACAGGAACAGGAGCAGGCAGCCGAAGAACACGAGGTAATACGTCAGCAGCTTGCCGTCGATCGCGCGCCCGAACACCGCGTTTTCGATCAGCGTGAAGCCGGGCGAGAGCAGCTCGGGCACGCTGAAGGTCTTGCCGTCCTCGCCGCCGGTGAAATCCGACAGTTGCGAGGCCAGCACGGCGAACGAGGAAGCCACAGCCAGCGTGATCATCGCGTAGAAGATGGCGCGTACGCGCAGCGCGAACAGGCCGACGACGAAGGCCAGCGCCAGCGCCAGCAGCAGGGCCAGGCCGAGGCCGGTGAGCGCGGCCGACCAGGTCGGCTCGTCGACTGAGGACAAGCCCAGCCCGATGCCATAGGCCCCGATCCCGTAGAACATCGTGTGCGCGAAGGAGACGACGCCGGTATAGCCGAGCAGCAGGTCGTAGGAGGCGACCAGCACGATGTAGACGCAGATCGTGGCCGCCGTGTTCAGCGGCCGCGCGCCGCTGGTGAGGAAGGGTGCGAATGCCAGGCCGAGGAAGACCAGCAGCAGGACCAGGGTCAGGATGCGGCTGCGCGGCAGGTCGCCGGAAAGAAGTCGGGTCATTGGCTTAACTCCGCGATGTCGAATACAGGCCGGCCGGACGCCACATCAGCACTGCGATCATCAGCGCGATGTTCGAGACCAGGGCGAATTTCGGCGTGAGAAAACCGGCATAGTTGGCCACCAGCGCCATCAGCAGCGAACCGATGAAGCAGCCGCCCACCGAGCCCAGGCCGCCGATGATGATGACGATGAAGATCATGACGATGGTCTCGCCGCCCATCGCGGCCGACAGGGTTTCCTTGTACAGGCCCCACATCACGCCGCCCAGGCCGGCCAGCGCCGAACCGGCCGCGAACACGGCGACGAACAGGCGCCGGATGCGGTAGCCCAGGCTCTCGACCATGTCGCGGTTTTCGACGCCGGCGCGGATCAGCAAGCCGATCTTGGTGCGGTTGAGAACCAGGAACAGGACCGCGAACACGACCAGCCCGACGACCACCGCCAGCAGCCGGTATTTCTCGATCGCGGCGTCGCCCATGAAGATGGCGCCGCGCAGGGAAGCCGGCAGCGGCAGCGGGATCGTTTCCGCGCCCCAGATCACGTTGATCAGCTGTTCGGCGACGATCATGCCGCCCATCGTGATCAGGATCTGTTTCAGGTGCTGGCCGTAGACCGGCATGATGATGATGCGCTCGAAGGCCCAGCCGAGGAGGGCGGTGACGACCATCGCCAGCGTCACCGCCAGGCCGAGTACACCGAGGTTCAACAGCAGCGAATCGGCTTCCAGCCAGCCGCGCATCGGCAGCAGCACCAGGGTCGCCGTAAAGGCGCCGACCGACACGAAGGCGCCGTGGCCGAAGTTCAGCACGTCCATGAGGCCGAAGACGAGCGTGAGCCCGCTGGCCATGATGAAGATCATCATGCCCATCGCGAGACCGGCGACGGTGAGCGTCACCCAGGTCGGGAAACTGCCGACCAGCGGCAGCATCGCAAGAGCCAGCACGGGAATGAGCAGCAGCGGCGCGATGTCGCGCGGGGCGCTGGGCAGCGGCGTGTCGGCCGGCTGCACGAGGGGGAGGCTTGCACTCATCGTTGAATCCTATTGGTGGGAGTCGAGCGACAGGCCGAGCAGGCGCTGCTGCAGCTCGTCGTCGCCGGCCAGCGCCGCCATCGCGCCGGCATGGGCCACGCGGCCGTCGTCCATCACGCTGACGGTGTCGCCCAGCGAGCGCACGAAGTTGAAATTCTGCTCGACCAGCAGGATGGTGGTGTCGGTTTCCTTCAGCTCGCGGAAGGCCGCGATCAGGCTTTGCACGATGGCGGGAGCGAGGCCCTTGGTCGGCTCGTCCACCAGCAGCAGCTTTCTCGGCTCGACGATCGCACGGGCGATCGCCACCATCTGTTTCTGGCCGCCCGAGAGGTTCCCGGCCGGGTAGTTCCAGAATTTTTTTAACGCAGGGAAGAAGCCGAAGATCCAGTCGACCCGCGCCTGGTCCATCGGGCCGCTGCGCGCGGCCAGGTGCAGGTTCTCGCGCACGGTCAGATCGGAAAACACGGCCATGCTTTCCGGGACATAGGCGATGCCGGCGCGCGCGATGTCGGGCGTGGCCAGTTTCGTGATGTCCTGGCCGTCGAAGGTGATGGCGCCGGCGCTCGCCTTCCACAGCCCCATGATCGTGCGCAGGGTGGTGGTCTTGCCGGCGCCGTTACGGCCCAGCAGCACCGACAGGCCGCCGCGCGGCACGGCCAGGTCCACGCCTTGCAGGATGTGGTACTGGCCGATGTGGGTGTGGACGCCGGAGAGGGTCAAGAGTGGGGCCTGTCCTGCGGCCTCGCTCCTGTTCGCGTCACGCATGTTCGCTTTCGGGTGTTCCAAGATAGGCTTCCTGTACGATCTTCGATTGCATGACTTCGCCGGGCATGCCGTCCGCGACCAGGGTGCCGTTGTGCAGCACGATGATGCGGTCGGCCAGCTGGCGCACGACGTCCATCTTGTGCTCGACCAGCAGCACGGTCTTATTGGCGTCGCGCTTCACGGCCTGGATCAGGTCGAGCACGACCGGGACCTCATCGACGCTCATGCCGGCGGTCGGCTCGTCGAACATCAGGATGTCCGGTTCCAGCGCCAGCAGGATCGCCACTTCCAGCTTGCGCTGGTCGCCGTGCGAGAGCGAGCCGACGAGGGCTTCGCGCTTGCCCGCCATCGCCACCCGTTCCAGGTAGTGTCCGGCACGCTCGATCAGTTCCTTGTGGCCGAACCAGACCGAGAACATGTTCATGCCGAGCCCGGCCCGGCTTTGGACGGCCAGGCGCACGTTTTCCATTACCGTCAGGTTGGGGAACAGATTCGTCAGCTGGAACGCGCGCCCGATGCCGAGCCGCGTGCGGCGGGCAGCGCCGGCGCGGGTGACGTCGACGCCCTTCAACAGCACGCTGCCCGAGGTGGCCGGCAGCTGGCCCGAGACCAGATTGAAATAGGTCGTCTTGCCGGCCCCGTTCGGGCCGACGATCACCGTCAGCGTGCCCGGGTAGAAGTCCGCCGTCACCGCGTTCACCGCGACGTGTCCGCCGAAGCGGATCGTCAGGTCGCGCGTGGACAGCGACGGCTGCTGTACTGGAACGCTTGCCATCTCAGCGCTTGTTGCGGACCGGGAGCGGCAGCTCGGCGGCCGGGATTTCGCGCACCAGTTCCAGCAGGTCCCATTCGTTCTTCTGGTCCTTCTTGATGCGGAAGTGGTACATCGACTGCAGCGCCTGGTGGTCTTCCTTGCGGAAGCTCATCGGGCCTTTCGGCGTCTCGAAGCTCATGCCTTCCATGGCCGCGACCAATTGGTCCCCGTTCCCGCTCGGGACCTTGGAAAGCGCATTGAACACCGCGCTGGCGGCGGCGAAGCCGCCGGCGGTGAACATGTCGGGCGGTGCCTTGAAACGCTTGGTATGTTCCGCCACCAGCCAGTCGTTCATCTTGTTCTTCGGGAAGGCATAGTAATAATAGATCGTGCCTTCGGTGCCGGCGTAGTTCTTCCAGGTCTTCATCACCGGCAGGATGTTCCCGCCCGGTGCCAGCGAGATGCCGAAGCGTTCCGGCTTCATGTCGGCGATCTTGTTCATCGGGTTCGGGCCGGCCCAGACGATGCCCAGCACGCGCGGCTGCGGCTTGTCCTTCAGGGCGTCGAACAGGCGCTGGGTCGGCGCGGTGAAATCGGTCGCGGCGGCCGGCGCGTATTCCTCGTGCACCACCGTGGCCTTGCTGCCGGTCGCCGCCAGGGCTTCCTTGCCGGCCTTGACGCCGTCGCGCCCGAAGGCATAGTCCTGGGCCAGGAAGGCGACGCTGCCGCCTTTCAGGGTGGTGGCTGCGGCCAGCGCGTCCTGCATCGAGTTGCGCGCGGTGCGGAAGATGTACTTGTTCCACTTGTCGCCGGTGATGGCGTCGGCCACGGCCGGCTCGACGATCAGCACTTTCTTGTATTCCTTCGCCACCGGCAGCATGGCGAGCGCCGAGCCGGAAGAGCTGGTGCCGACCGCGATCTCGACCTTGTCGTCGCCATAGGCTTCGGCCAGCAGGGTGCGGCCGAGGTCCGGCTTGCTCTGGTCGTCCTTGACGATGACCTTCAGCTTGCGCCCATTGATCTCCATCTTTCCGCCGGTGAGGTATTCCAGGCCCAGCATGAAGCCGGTCTCGGTTTCCTTGGCATAGGCCTCGAGCGCGCCGGTCTTGCCGGCGATGAGGGCGATTTTCAGATCGGGGCCGGCCGCCAGCGCATACGGCGCCGCAGTGGCGGCGAAGGCGACGAGAAGGGCGGCGCTGAGGGGTTTGATGAGATGGTGCATGCTGTCTCCTGATTGCTGTTTTTAAGGAAGCTGCGCCAGGAACTGGCGTATCGCCTCCAGGGCTTCCGGTTCGGTGAGCATCGGGGCGTGGCCGACGTTCGGCACTTCGGTGTACTGCATGGCCGGCGCGGCGCGCCGCATCCACGCCGCCTGGTCCGGCTCGAGCAGGTCGGACAGGGCACCGCGCACCAGCAGGGTCGGGCGCTTGTGCGCGAGACGCTTGAAGGCGAGGCGGCCGGCCAGCGAAGTCGGTCTTAGTTTACCTGTTTGCAATGCTATCGCAATAGCCGGGTCGTAGCGCAGGGCGAGCTTGCCCGATGCGTCTTCCTCGAAGGCGCGGCGTGCCCACTTGCCCCATTCCTCCTCCGGTGCGTCGGGAAAGGCGCAGGCGTTGATGTCTTTCAGGTAGGCGGCGGCCTCGATCCAGGAAGCGAGGGTGCTGCAGCGTCCCGCATAGCCGGCGATGCGCGCCAGGCCCTTGACCGACAGTACCGGCCCGACGTCGTTGATCACGGCGCCGGCAATCAGCTCGATGTGGCGCACGGCCAGCGTCATCGTGATCAGGCCGCCCATCGAGGTGCCGATGAACACGGCGCGCGCGATGCCGAGGTCGTGCAGGAGCTTGACGACGTCGTTCGCATACACGACCGGGTTGTAGTTGTCGGGATTCGGGTCGCGCGCCGAGTCGCCGCGGCCGCGCACGTCGGGGACGAGCACGCGCCGGCCCCAGCGGGCGATCTCGGGCGCCAGTTCGTCGAAGTCCGCCGAGTTGCGCGTCAGGCCGTGCAGGCACACTACCGGCAAATGCGCCGGCACCGGCGCCGGACCGCCACTGGCCGGGTAATCGCGCGCATACAGGCGCAGGCCATCGTCGCTCGTAAAGCTGGTTTCAGTGTAGGTGGACATGTGACCCCGTAATCGATGAGGTGGACGCGCACGCCGGCGCATTTACGTGCACCTCGGCGTGCGCCTCTTTTTACTACGCGGGGCGGATCAGAACTTCACGTTCACGGTCGCGCGCACGGTGCGTGGGTCGCCATAGAACGCGGTGACGGTGTTGAAGAAGCCCGAGAAATTGTAGCCGGCCACCTTGTAGCGCTTGTCCGCCAGGTTGCGGCCGTGCAGCCCGACCTGGATCTTGCGGTCGGCGCTGGTCCACACCAGGCCCGCATCCCACAGCGAATAGCCGCTCTGGGCCAGCGCCAGGTTGCCGGGGACGGTCGGGTCCAGGCTGGCGATGCCGGGCGCGCTCACGATCTCGGTCTGGTACACCTTGCTCTTGTAGGAGACGCTGTTGGTCAGGCTCAGCGAACCGCTGCGGCCCGCGACCGCGAACGGCCAGTCGTAGGTGACGCCGAGGTTGGCGGCGTTCTTCGGCGTGTTCTGGAACTCGGTATGCGGTGCGATGTTCACCAGGCCGGTGGTGTTCGCGACGAACCATTCCTTGTAGTTGGCGTCGATGTAGCTGTACATCGCGTTCATGCTCAACTGGTTGGTCAGGTAGGCGATCGCTTCCAGTTCCACGCCCTTGATCTTGGCCTTGCCGGCGTTGGTCAGGCTGCCGGCGAAGCCGTTCACCGCGCCGTTCGCACCGAAGGTCGGAATCGAACCCGGGACCTGGACGTTCTTGTAGTCGGTATAGAACACGGCGGCATTGGTCTGCACGCGGCCGCCGTTCAGCGCCGACTTCAGGCCCAGTTCGACGGTGCTGACTTCTTCCGGATCGACGCCCTGGCGCTTCTGCAGCGAAGCGGCGCTGTTCGGGCCGCCCGTTGCCACCAGGTCCATGCGCGGATCGAACATGCCGCCCTTGAAGCCCTTGGCGTAGGTGCTGTAGATATTATGTTCCGGCGCGATCTTCCAGCCGAAGCCGACCTTCGGCGTGAACTTCTTGTCGGTGCGGTGCAGGTCGTTCGGGCCGAGGTCCGTGTTCGGGGCGGCGAGGGGGACAGCGGCGGGATTACCCAGGTTGGGCGAGCCGGCCAGGCCGAGGTAGGTGCGCTTGAAGATGGCGGCGCTGCGCTCGTCGCTGGTGTAGCGGCCGCCGAGCGTGATGTTGAAGGTGTCGGTCAGGCTGTAGCTGGCGTCGGCGAAGACGGCCCAGGTCTTGGTGTCGATGTCGTCGCGGGTCAGCAGCGACAGGCCGCCCAGTGCGTTGTACAGCACGTCGAATTCGTTGAAGGCATTCGTCTTCATGTAGAACAGGCCGGCCACGCCCTGCCAGCGCGAGCCGGTATAAGTCAGCTGGAATTCCTGGCTGGTCTGCTTGTCGCTGTAGATCGACGGCGCTTCCCAGGTCGGCGTGTTGAGCGAATCGAAGTCGATCGGCGCGTACGACAGCGATTTGCGATGCGCCGTGATCGACTTGACCGACAGGGTCGGGTCGATCGTGTATTCGAGCAGCAGGGCCTGGCCTTCGGTCGTCACCTTCTGTTCGTGGCCATTGACCGCATACAGGTTGGCGCGGGTGTCGTAGAAGTCGTTCAGCGGTGCGAGGCTGGCCGGGGCCGGGCCAGGGGTCAGTCGATAGCCCTGCTTGGGTTCCGACTTGTCGACCGTCTTGTCGGCGGTGAAGCGCACGAACAGGTCGCTGGTCGGGGTCAGCTCGGCGCTGAAGCGGCCGGCCAGCACGTCCTTGTTGTAGTTCTCGCGGCCGTTGACGACGTTCTTGCCGAAGCCGTCGCGGTTGAAGGTGCCGACGGTAGCGCCCAGGCGCAGCATGTCGGAGACCGGGGTGCTGCCCTTGAGGACCAGGTCTTTTTCGCCGTAGTTGCCGACGGTCGCCTTGACGTCGAAGGTCGGCTTCGAGGCCAGCTTGCGGGTCACGTATTTGACCGCGCCGCCGATGGTGTTGCGGCCGTACAGGGTGCCCTGCGGACCGCGCAGCACTTCGATGCGCTCGAGGTCATAGATGTCGGTCAGGGCGCCCTGGGGACGCGCCAGGTAGACGTCGTCGAGATAGATGCCGACGCCCTGTTCGAAGCCGGCAACCGGGTCTTGCTGACCGACGCCGCGGATGAACGCGGTCAGGGTGGTGTTCGTGCCGCGCGAGGCCTTGAGCGTGGTGTTCGGGACCTTTTCGGTCAGCGCGGTCAGGTCGGGAATCGCCTGCTTTTCGAGATCGGCGCCCGAGAGCGCGGTGACGGCGCCCGGGACATCCTGGATCAGTTCGGCGCGGCGGCGGGCGGTCACGATCACTTTGTTGATGGCGCCGTCGGTGGCCGCGGCGGTGTCGCCGCTCGCCTGGGCTTCCTGGGCTTGCTGGGCGTGTGCGATTCCGACCGGGCCACCGTAGATCGCCAGCAGAACGGCGGTGGAAATGGCGGAACGATTGATCAATTTCATTTTTTTATCTGTCAGGCGCATTTCTTGTCTCCTAATTATGGTGGTGGCGATGCGTTCGGAATCGCACGCAGAGCAGTGTGCACGGGTTCGGTCTGGCTGAAAAGATAACAATGCGCCCACCCCTTGTGCGTGGATGCACAGGCCGGCGCACTGGTCTGGTGCGTTATGCAAAGAGGGAAAATGCATGTGGAATGCTGCAACTGCACAATTTGTGTGCCCTCAAACATGCATATGGGAATCGATTGCGGGATGAATGTGCACTGGTGCACAATAGGGATATTGATATCAAACAATGTGCCGATGAATAGCTTGCCTGAGTGGACCGACCTTCGATTCTTTCTCGAGCTGGCGCGCGCCGGCACGCTCTCGGGCGCCTCGCGCCGGCTCGATGTCGAGCACACGACGGTGGCGCGGCGCATCGACCGCCTCGAAAAAGAACTGGGCACTACCCTGTTCGACCGTTCGCGCGAGGGCTACGAGCTGACCGAAATGGGCCTTGCGCTGCTGCCCCATGCCGAGGCAATGGAAGGCGCGGCCCTGGCTGCGGCCGAGCAGCTCGGCGGGGCGGAAGTGGCGGCCCACGGCGTGGTGCGCCTCGGGGTGCCGGAGGTGTTCGGCGTAAAGGTCGTGGCGCCGCTGCTGGTCGGCCTGCTCGACGCCAATCCCGAGCTGACGATCGATCTGCTGGCGCTGCCGAGCTTCGCCAACCTGGCCAACCGCGAGGCCGACCTGGGCGTGATGCTCGATCCCCCGACCACCGGGCGCTACATGGTGACGCGCCTGGCCTCGTTCCGCTTCTACCTGTACGCCTCGCCCGACTACCTGGCCCGGCATCCGCCGATCCGCCACCAGTCCGACCTGTCCCAGCATTATTTCGTCGACTACGTGCAGGACCGCCTGGCCAGCCGCGAGCTGTCCTATCTGGACGAACTCGGCTTTACTCCGCGCCGGCGCCTGTGCTGCTCGGGCATGACGGCGCAGATCGAGGCGGCCGCGCTGGGCATGGGCCTGATGATGGCGCCGCCGTATGCGGTGCCCGACGACGGCAAGCTGGTGCCGGTGCTGCCGGGCTTCTTCGCCGAGCGCTCGTTCTGGCTGGCGGCGCCGACCGATTTATACCGGCTGCGGCGCGTGAAGGTGGTGTGGAACCTGTTGCGCGATTACGCGGACAGCCAGCCCTCGCTGTTCGTATGAAGGTCGCGGTCAGGCGCTTCGCGCCAGCGGACAAGGATCCCGTCAACGCGATTGCACGCGCCGCGTTTGCCGAGTACGCGGCGCATTACGCGGACTGGCCCAGCTTCATCGGAGGCATCGGACGGATGGCCGATCTCGCCGGCGATGGCGACCTGTTCGTGGCGGAGCGCGATGGCGTGATTGCGGGTGCGGTGGTCCATGTCGGGCCGGGGCGGCCGCGCAGTGCGATCTTTCCCGATGACTGGTCGGTGATCAGGATGCTGGTCGTGGCGCCCGATTGGCGCGGCCACGGTATCGGCCGGCTGTTGGTTGCGGCCTGCCTGGAAGCCGCACGCGACGCGGGCGCGCCGGTCGTGGGGCTGCATACGAGTCCCGTCATGGCCTCGGCGCTGCGGATGTACACGGCGATTGGATTCGAGCGCGATAGCGACCTGCCGCCGATCAGGAGCGTGCCATATGGGCGCTATGTTCTGACGGCTGAGCGCTTGGAGACCGCGCTGGCGATACTACGGGCAGTTGCGTAACGTAGGGTGGGCTCCGCCCACGCGGTGATACGTAACCGCAAGATCATCGCGCACGAACACGGAGCCGGTGCGTATCACCGCGTGGGCGGAGCCCACCCTACGCAAAGCGCTCCGGGTTCTAGCCCTTGAATGGGTTCCTTTCATTGAGCTCACTGATGTAATCATCGATCCCGCCCGCTTCCCGCTCGAGGAAGCGTTCGATCGCGTCGGCGAACGAGGGATGCGCCAGCCAGTGCGCCGAGAAGGTGCGCGTCGGCAGGAAGCCGCGCGCCATCTTGTGTTCGCCCTGGGCGCCGCCCTCGAAGGTCTTGATGCCTTGCTCGATGCAGAACTCGAGCGGTTGATAATAGGCGGCCTCGAAGTGCAGGCAGGGCACGTGTTCCAGTTCGCCCCAGTAGCGGCCGTACAAGGTGTCGGCACTGTGGATCACCAGCGAGGAAGCGATCGGCCGGCCTTCGCGCTCGGCGATCACGAGCAGGATATTGTCCGGCATGGTCCTGCCGATGCGGCGGAAGAAATCCAGGTTCAGGTAGGGCGTCGAATAGTGCGCGGCATAGGTGTGGCGGTAGCAGCGGTTGAACAGCTTCCAGTCGGCGTCCGTCGCGTCCGCACCGCGCACGCGGCGCAGGGTCACGCCGGCTTCGCGCACTTTTCTCCGCTCCGCGCGGATGTTCTTGCGCTTTTTTTGCTCCAGCGTGGCGAGGAACTCCTCGAAGTCCGCATAGCCCGGATTGAGCCAGTGGAACTGCACGCCGCTCCTGAGCATGAAGCCGGCCTCCTGCAACTGGCGCGCATGCGCTTCCGGCGGGAACAGGATGTGGGTCGACGACACCTCGGTCGCGCGCTGGGTCGCTTTCAGGACGGCGATCAGCGCCGCGCGCGCCGCATCGTCGACCGCCAGCAGGCGCGGACCGGCGACCGGCGTGAAGGGGACGGCGGCCAGCAGCTTCGGGTAATAGTCGAGCCCATGGCGCTGGTAGGCGTCGGCCCAGGCCCAGTCGAACACGTATTCGCCGTAGGAGTGGCCTTTCACGTACAGCGGCAGGGCCGCGGCCAGCGTGGCGCCGCGCCCTGCCACGTCCTCATAGAGCGCGATGTATTGCGGCTGCCAGCCGGTCTCGGGGGCGGCGCTGCCGGATTCGTGCAGCGCATGCAGGAAGGCGTAGGAAAGGAAGGGGTTGGCTTCCTCCTGCTGCGCCAGCAGGCCATTCCAGGCTTGTTCGCCGATCTCGGACAGGGAAGAAGCGATATGCGTGCGATAATTCAAAATTGCTCTTATACCTATTCAGGGCACTACATGAACAACCGATTTTTCAATCTCTATTCCCACGGATTCGCGCGCGTGGCCGTGGCCATTCCTCGTTGCCGCATCGCCGACCCGGCCTATAACGTCGAGCAGACCGTGGCCCTCGCGCGCCAGGCCGCAGAGCAGGGCGCGGCCCTGGTCGCGTTCCCGGAACTGGGCCTGTCCGCCTACAGCTGCGACGACCTGTTCCACCAGAAGGCCTTGCTCGACGCCTGCGAGGAAGCGCTGGCGGCCGTCGTGGAGGCATCGAACACGCTGCCTGTGGCGATGGTAGTGGGCCTGCCCCTGCGGGTCAATCACCAGCTGTTCAATTGTGCGGCCGTGGTCGCGAGCGGACGCGTGCTGGGCCTGGTGCCGAAAAGCTTCCTGCCGAACTACGGCGAATTCTACGAATCGCGCCAATTCTCTGCGGCCGAATGCGCCGCCGTCGACGCAATCGAACTGTTCGGAGAGTCGGTTCCTTTCGGCCCGAACCAGGTGTTCGAGGTCGAGAACCTGCCGCTGCTGCGCTTCCACGTCGAGATCTGCGAAGACGTCTGGGTGCCGGTGCCGCCGTCCTCGTTCGCGGCGATGGCCGGCGCGACGGTGCTGGTGAACCTGTCGGCTTCGAACGTTCTCGTCGGGAAAAGCACCTACCGCCACCAGCTGGTCAGCCAGCAGTCGGCGCGCTGCATGGCCGCCTATCTGTACACCTCGGCCGGGCGCGGCGAATCGACCACCGACATGGCCTGGGACGGCCAGGCCATCATCTACGAAAAAGGCGAGATGCTGGCCGAATCGGCACGTTTTCTGGACGAGTCGCACATCATTTTCGCCGACGTCGACCTGGAACGCCTGTCGCAGGAGCGCATGCGCGCCACCACCTTCGCCCAGTCGGCGCGCCGCCATGCGCAGGAAGTGGCGAGTTTCCGCGTCCAGCGCGTGAAACTGGCGCTGCCCTTCGAGACCACGCTGCCCCTGAACCGCGAGATCGAGCGCTTCCCCTATGTGCCGGCCGACCGCGCGCTGCGCGACGAGCGCTGCACCGAGGTCTACAACATTCAGGTGCAGGCCCTGATCCAGCGCCTGTCCTCGAGCGGGATCCAGAAGGTGGTGATCGGCGTCTCCGGCGGGCTCGATTCGACCCACGCGCTGCTGGTCTGCGCCGCCGCCATGGACCGCCTGGGCCTGCCGCGCACGAACATCCTGGCCTACACGATGCCCGGCTTCGCCACCAGCGGCCGCACCCTGCAGCAGGCGCACGCGCTGATGGAAGTGGTCGGCTGCAGCGCGAAGGAGATCGACATCCGCCCGAGCTGCCTGCAGATGCTGAAGGACCTCGGCCACCCCTATGCCGAAGGCAAGGAGCAGTACGACGTCACCTTCGAGAACGTGCAGGCGGGCGAGCGTACGAACCACCTGTTCCGGCTCGCGAACCACCTGGGCGCGATCGTGATCGGCACCGGCGACCTGTCGGAGCTGGCGCTGGGCTGGTGCACCTATGGCGTGGGCGACCACATGTCGCACTACAACGTGAACGCCAGCGTGCCGAAGACCCTGATCACGCACCTGGTGCGCTGGGTCGCCGAAACCGGGGCCGTCGTGAAGGGCGGGGCGGAAGTGCTGCTGAACGTGCTCGGCACCGAGATCAGCCCGGAACTCGTGCCGGGAAAAGAAGGCGACGACAAGCCGGCCCAGATCACGGAAAGCGTGATCGGCCCCTACGAGCTGCAGGATTTTAATTTGTACTACATCCTGCGCTACGGCTTCACGCCGTCGAAAGTAGCGTTTCTTTCGTATTCGGCCTGGCGCTCGAAGAACGAGGGCCGCTGGCCGGACGAGCATGGCGCGCGCAACGAATACGAACTCGACGCGATCAAGCGCAACCTGTCGATCTTCCTGTTCCGCTTCTTCAAGACCAGCCAGTTCAAACGCAGCTGCGTGCCGAACGGCCCGAAGGTCGGCAACGGCGGCTCGCTCTCGCCGCGCGGCGACTGGCGCGCCCCGAGCGACTCGGAAGCGACGGTCTGGCTCGACGACCTGGCGAACATCCCCGACCAACAATAAAATCATCCATTCAAAACAGGAGCACACATGAAACAGATTACCTGCGTAATCAAACCCTTCAAACTCGACGAAGTGCGTGAAGCCCTGGCCGACGTGAACGTCACCGGCCTGACCGTCACCGAGGTGAAAGGCTTCGGCCGCCAGAAGGGCCATACCGAGCTGTATCGCGGCGCCGAATACGTGGTCGACTTCCTGCCGAAGGTCAAAATCGAGGTGGTGGTGGACGACGCCGTGGTCGACCAGGTGGTCGACGCCATCATCAAGGCCGCGCGCACCGGCAAGATCGGCGACGGCAAGATTTTCGTGCAGGACGTGCAGCAGGTGATTCGTATCCGTACCGGTGAGACGGGCGCGGACGCGGTGTAATACCAGTTCAAATGGGGCGGTCAACGCCCCATTTGAATGTCGAATTTCCAGGTGACCAGCCGCAGCACGCTGATGAAGAGCGCGCTGGTCCACAGCGCGAAGTCGTGCGACACGCTCGTGTACAGTCCCATCAGCAGGAACATCCAGTTCCCGAGGAAGGCGCAGATCGCGTACGGTTTGCCGTCCCGGAACACCATCGGCACCTCGTTGCAGACGATGTCGCGCAGCACGCCGCCGAAAATCCCCGTGATCACGCCCATCATCGACGCGATGAAGAGCGGCATGTTGGCGTCCAGGGCAGAGGACACCCCGGCGATCGAGAACAGGCCGAGGCCGACGGCGTCGGCGATCACGATCAGGCGTTCGGACACCATGTGGCGCAGGGTGCGGATGAGGGGGGAGGCGATCAGGGCCAGCACGAAGATCAGGATCGCGTATTCCTGGTGCGTGACCCAGAACAGCGGACGGCGGTCGAGCAGGATGTCGCGCAGGGTGCCGCCGCCGAAAGCGGCGATGAAGGCGACCGTGAACACGCCGACCAGGTCCATGCGCTTGCGGCGCGCCTCGATGAAGCCGGAAAACGCCCCGACCAGGATGGCCATGATTTCGATGAACTTGATAAGGGTCATGCAGCGACTATTCTGTTGGCATGTTGCTAGCCTAACACGGGACCCACCCTTGTAGGGTGGGCACTCCGTGCCCACGCGGTACGGCACATGAGCGGCGGCGGCATTGCAATTGATGGTGCGCATGCGTCACGTCACGCATTGCGCGTTGCCACAAAACGAGCGGTGAAACCGCGTGGGCACGGAGTGCCCACCCTACGTCGGGCCGGCGCGCTCGGTCTCGGCCAGCGGCAGCTTCACGCTGAAGATCACCTGGCCGTTTTCGTGGCGGTAGCTGATCTCGCCCTCGTGCTCGCGCACGATGGTGGCGACGATGTACAGGCCCAGCCCCATGCCGGTGCGGTTCAGCGGATTGTGCAGGGAACTGCGCTTGAATGGGTTGAACAGGGTGGCCGCCAGGTCGTCGGCAATCGGCGAACCCTTGTTCGCGACCTCGAGTGTCGCCCAGCCGGCGGCGGCGTGCAGGGCCACCCGGATCGGATGCCCGACCTGCCCGTGGTGGCGCGCATTGCTCAGCAAGTTCGACAGCACCTGCGCCATGCGCCCGGCGTCGGCGCGCACCATGGTCGGGCCGGGGCTCGCATATTCGTAGCTGATCGTCGGATAAGCCAGGCGCATCTCGTCGACCAGGTCTTCGGTGAGCGAGGCCAGGTCGATCGGATCGAGCGTCATGCCCAGGCCCAGGCCGCCGTCGATGCGGCTCATGTCGAGCACCTGGCCGATCAGGCGCTGCATGCGATTGCTCGAGGACTGGATCCGCTTGCCCAGCGACGGCTGCGCATTGCCATTGCCATTGCCGCGCTCGAGCAGGGTGCCGGCCATGTTGATCGAATGGAGCGGATCGCGCAGGTCGTGGCCCAGCATGGCCAGCAGCTGGGCGCGGGTCGATTCGGTCTGGGCGCGGCGTGCGTTCGAGGCGCGCAGCAGTTCGGACAGCATCAGCCGCGCATTCGACTGCACCGGCGCTTCCCAGGGCTGGGCGCGTCCGCGTACGGTTTCGTGCCAGGCGTCGAAGGACCCGCGCGGGGTCAGGCGCGCGCCCAGCGGACCGTGGCTGCTCGTCTTTTCCGGGCGTCCGGCCCAGGCCACCTGTTCGATCTGTTCGGTGCGCAGCAGCAGGCACCAGCCGCCGCCGGGCGGGTCGAAGGGCAGGGCCAGCATCCCGACCCATTTGCCGATGACCGGCTGCACGTCCACCGGCCATTCGTCCAGCGCATCGCGTACGACCAGGTCGCTGGCATCCAGCGGGAGCGAGCGCACGATGGCCTCGGCCGTGGCGCGTTCGATCGCGCCGAAGCTGATGACTTTGCCGTTGTGGACGCAGACCAAGGCATGCGAGCCGGTCGCTTCCTGCAAGGCCTCGGCATGCCGGGCGAGGGCGTCGAGCGGTTCCTCGTCGATCAGCAGCGACTCGACCAGGCTGGTGCGCACGCGCGCGGCCTGCTCGACCTGCTCGGCATCCCGGCGCGCCTCGATGCTCTGGATGGTCGAGGCCATCACCTGGGCCAGCACGTCGGCCGCCATGCGGATCGAGTAGGGCACCTGTTTCGGCGCCATGTGGTGGCAGGCCAGCAGGCCCCACAGGCGGCCGTTGATCACGATCGAGACGCTCATCGACGCGCCCACGCCCATGTTCTGCAGGTATTCGATGTGGACCGGGGAGACGCTGCGCAGCACGCCGTAGCTCATGTCGAGCGGCAGCGCGCCGGGCGCGCCCAGCATCGGCACCGGCTGGTAGCCGACATCGGCGATCATGCGCAGGGTCGTGAGGATGTACATGCGGCGCGCCTGGGCCGGGATGTCGCCTGCCGGGTAGCGCTGGCCGACGTACGGCGTCAGGTCCTCGCGGCGCGCTTCGGCCACGACGTCGCCGCTGTCGTCTTCGCGGAAGCGGTAGGCCATGACGCGGTCGAAGCCGGTGAATTCGCGCACCTGGCGCACGGCGGTTTCCAGCAGGGTGTCGATGCTCTTCTGGCGCCGCACGCGTTCGATCGAGCTGTGCGCCTTGACGGCGAACAGGGCGACCGTGTCGGCGGGCACGTGGCGCGATTCGAATTCGGCGATGACGCGGCCATGCGTGGCGTGCACGATGCAGTCGTACTGGACCTTGCCCAGCTCGACGGCGATAAAGGCCGGCGCGCATTCGCCGTCGACCTGGCCGGCCACGCATTCTTCGATCAGCTCGGCGGCCAGCGCCGGCAGGGGCAGGTGGTCGAAATGCTGGCCGGCTTGCAGGTTCGCCAGTTCGGCCGGGATGTTCGCGCTCCAGCCTTCCACGCTGCCGTCCAGCCCGAAGAACAGCAGGAAGCCGTGGGGCTGGATGAATCCGGGAATGTGAATCGGCTCGTCCGCGCAGGATTGCAGGTCTACCAGGGGCGCCGCGGACATGGGAACGATCGGACTGGACTTCAATGGACTTCCCTTATGGTAGGCGCTGCATGGACGGCGGGTCGGCGCAATTCTACAACGTGCCGACAAAGGGATGTCGCCTCGACAGTATTGCAACGCGGTGAGTGTTGTATCCGCCCCGCATTAACGGTCGAGTGCCGGCTTGAGCAGCACGATCAGCGCGCCATTGCCGCCGTCGGCCCGGTTTGCCACGCAGAAGGCGACGACTTCGTCGAGCTGGACCAGCCAGCTGTGCACGACCGAGCGCAATACCGGCTCGCCGTTCGGGGAGCCGTAGCCGACCCCGTGGATGATGCGCACGCAGCGCACGCCGCGGCGGACCGAGCGGCGCACGAAGTCGCCGACCTGGCCGCGTGCGGTGTCGCGCGTCATGCCGTGCAGGTCGAGTTCGTCCTGTAGCGGCCAGTGGCGCTTGCGCAGCTTTTTCACGACGTCGGGACCGACGCCGTCTTTTGAATAGGAGAGCGTCGGGTCGTCGTCGAGCAGGCCGTCCACGTCGAACATGTCCGACAGCGACTGCTGCAGCACCAGGGCGTCGTCTTCTTCCTGCGACAGGACGCGCCGTGCGGGCTGCTCGCGCAGCAGCGCTTCCTGCACCGGCCGATAGACGTAGCGGTTCGACTCCGGCATCTTCTTGACGCCGTCCATGGCGCTGCGGAACTCGACCGCGCGTTCGCGGGCGATGCGTTCGCGCTTTTCGCGTTCGGCCTGCTCGATGGCGCGCAGGCGTTCCTCTTCCTGCAGCCGGTCGCGCAGGGATTTGAGTTCGGCAAAGTCTTTCATGCCTGCCATCGGGCTCCTTGTTACTGGCCGTCTTCCAGCGCTTCCAGGTAGCGCTGGGCGTCGAGCGCGGCCATGCAGCCGGTGCCCGAGCTGGTGATCGCCTGGCGGTAGATGTGGTCCTGCACGTCGCCGGCCGCGAACACGCCCGGCACGCTGGTGGCCGTGGCCATGCCCTCGTTGCCGCTGCGGGTCTTGATGTAGCCGTTGTGCATGTCGAGCTGGCCTTCGAAGATCATCGTGTTCGGCTTGTGGCCGATCGCCACGAACAGGCCGTGCACGGTCAGGTCCTTGGCCGAACCGTCGCCGGTGGAACGGATTTTCAGGCCGGTGACGCCGCTGTTGTCGCCCACGACTTCGTCCAGCGTGTGGTTCAGTTCCAGCACGATCTTGCCTTCCTTGACCTTGTGCATCAGGCGGTCGACCAGGATCGGCTCGGCGCGGAACTTATCGCGGCGGTGGATCAAGGTGACTTTCGAAGCGATACCGGCCAGGTACAGGGCTTCCTCGACCGCGGTATTGCCGCCGCCGATGACCGCCACTTCCTGGTTGCGGTAGAAGAAGCCGTCGCAGGTGGCGCAGGCCGAGACGCCGCGGCCCATGAAGGCCTGTTCCGATTCCAGGCCGAGGTACTGGGCCGAGGCGCCGGTGGCGATGATCAGGGCGTCGCAGGTGAATTCGTGCGAGTCGCCGACCAGGCGGATCGGCTTTTCGTTCAGGTAGGTCGTGTGGATGTGGTCGAACACGATCTCGGTATTGAAGCGCTCGGCGTGCTGCAGCAGGCGCGCCATCAGCTCCGGACCTTGCACGCCCAGCGGGTCGCCCGGCCAGTTCTCGACATCGGTCGTCGTCATCAGCTGGCCGCCCTGTTCGACGCCGGTCACCAGCATCGGGCTCAAATTCGCGCGCGCGGCGTAGACGGCGGCACTGTAGCCGGCAGGACCGGAACCGAGGATCAGGACTTTGGCGTGTTTCTTAGTGGTCATGGGGTGCGAGGTAGTAAGAGAAGAAAGGGGAAACTGGGGGCAGGACGGACATATATCAAGTCGCCGAAAACAGCAGCGATTATAGACGATGATGCGTCCGAGCATGAATCATGGGGTATCGCAACGCGACATGCTTTAGAATGGTCGGATTCCGCCACGGCGAACACATCAGCAGCCAGCAGCATGAGCAAGAAGAGTCCCGCACAGCCCACGACACCACCCCGTCATCCGTCCCCGCGATCGCCGATGCCGCGCCGTCTCGCCCGTCTCCTGCTGGAGGCGCGCTGGATCGCGATGGCCGTCGGCTTCCTGTATTTCGTGATGATTTTGCTAAGCTACAACAAGGCCGATCCGGGCTGGTCGCACGCGAATACCGTCGCCAGCATTTCCAACCTGGGCGGCAAGGCCGGCGCCTGGCTGGCCGACCTGTTGCTGTTCATTTTCGGTTTTTCCGCCTGGTGGTGGGGCGCCCTGTTCATGCGCGCGGTCTGGCGCGGTTACCGCAAACTGACCGACAAGCTGCCCACGCCGGCCGAACCGGAGCACCAGGACGAATTCATCGTCCGCTGGATCGGTTTCGGCCTGATGTTCGCCGGCAGCGTCGGCCTCGAATACCTGCGCATGTGGTCCTGGGACGTCGAATTGCCGCGCGCCCCGGGCGGGGTGCTGGGCCAGCTGCTCGGCCACGCCGCCCAGGTCGCCTTCGGTTTCACGGGCGCGACCCTGCTCCTGCTGCTGCTGTTCGGCCTCGGTTTCTCGCTGTTCTTCCACGTCTCCTGGCTGGCCGTGGCCGAGCGCATCGGCGAGGCCGCGGAAAGCACGATGGACTGGTTCCGCATGCGGGTCGAAGACCGCGAAGACCGGCGCCAGGGCGAAGCGGCGGCCGTACAGCGCGACGAAGCCGTGGTGACCGAACGGGCGAAAATCGAGAAGCCTGCGCCGGCGCGGCGCGCCGAGCCGCAGCTCGACGACGACGAACCGCTGCATGTGCCGGCCCCGGCCCGTGCCGCGCCTTCGCTGGGCGCGCCTGCCGCCGGCGCACCGGCCGTTGCCGCCCAGACGATGGCGGCTGAATCTGGGTCGATGCCTGCACCGATCAAGATCGAACCGCAGATGATGTCGGTGCCAAAAGGCGAGCGCGCCGTCAAGGAGCAGCAGACGCCGCTCTTCCGCGACCTGCCGGGCGACTCGCCGCTGCCGCCTTTGTCGCTGCTGGACGAACCGCCGCCGGCGCAGGAAACGGTCTCCGTCGACGTGCTCGAATTCACCAGCCGCCTGATCGAGAAGAAGCTGTCCGACTTCGGCGTCGAAGCCAAGGTCGTGGCCGCCTTCCCGGGCCCGGTCGTCACGCGCTACGAAATCGAGCCTGCCACCGGCGTGAAGGGCAGCCAGATCGTCAACCTGGCGCGCGACCTCGCGCGTTCGCTGTCGCTGACCTCGATCCGCGTCGTGGAAACCATCCCCGGCAAGAACTACATGGCGCTCGAGCTGCCGAACCCGAAGCGCCAGATCGTGCGCCTGACGGAAATCGTCGGCTCCAAGGTCTATAACGACAGCGCCTCGAACCTGACGGTCGCGCTGGGCAAGGACATCGCCGGCAAACCGGTGGTGGCGGACCTGGCCAAGATGCCGCACCTGCTGGTGGCCGGTACCACCGGTTCCGGTAAATCGGTCGGCATCAACGCGACGATCCTGTCGCTGCTGTACAAATCCGATCCGGCCGACGTGCGCCTGATCCTGATCGACCCGAAGATGCTGGAAATGTCGGTCTACGAAGGCATCCCGCACCTGCTGGCGCCGGTCGTGACCGACATGCGCCAGGCCGGCCACGCGCTGAACTGGGCCGTGAACGAGATGGAGCGCCGCTACAAATTGATGTCGAAGCTGGGCGTGCGTAACCTGGCCGGCTACAACACCAAGATCGCGGATGCGGCCAAGCGCGAAGAGCACATCCCGAATCCGTTCTCGATCATGCCGGACAATCCGGAGCCGCTGGAAAAGCTGCCGACGATCGTCATCATCATCGACGAATTGGCCGACCTGATGATGGTCGTGGGTAAAAAGGTCGAAGAGCTGATCGCCCGTATCGCGCAGAAGGCGCGCGCCGCCGGCATCCACCTGATCCTGGCGACCCAGCGTCCGTCGGTCGACGTCATCACCGGCCTGATCAAGGCGAACATCCCGACCCGCATCGCGTTCCAGGTGAGTTCGAAGATCGACTCGCGCACGATTCTCGACCAGATGGGCGCCGAAGCCCTGCTCGGCATGGGCGACATGCTCTACATGCCGCCCGGTACCGGCCTGCCGGTGCGCGTGCACGGCGCCTTCGTGTCGGACGACGAAGTGCATCGAGTTGTAAAACATCTTCAGTCGCTGGGCGAGCCGAATTACATTGAAGGCATCCTGGAAGGCGGCACGCTGGAAGAGGGCGCCACCGGCGGCGACGGCATGCCGGCCGGCGAAGGCGGGGGCGAGTCCGACGCGATGTACGACCAGGCCGTGGCCGTGGTGCTGAAGAACCGCCGCGCCTCGATCTCCCTGGTCCAGCGCCACCTGCGCATCGGCTACAACCGCGCCGCCCGCCTGCTCGAGCAGATGGAGCAAAGCGGCGTCGTCTCGCCGATGCAAAGCAACGGCAACCGCGACATCCTCGTGCCCGCCACCCAGGCAGAGTAAGCGACCCGTTCGCTTCCGCACCGACCGATACAGCGGAGTAACGTAGGGTGGGCTCCTGAGCCCACGCGTTCGTGCCTATGCACACCGCACACTGAAAAAGGACCCCAATGATCGCTAAAAAGAACATCGCCACCCTGATCGCCACTGTCGCGTTCGCACTCTCCGGCGCCGCCCACGCAAGCGCCCTCGAGCAGTTCAAATCTTTTGTCGCCACCACCAAGGCCGCCAAAGGCGAGTTCACCCAGCAACAGCAGCGCAAATCCCAGACCGGCAAGATCTCGCCCGTCTCGAGCGGCAGCTTCGTCTTCGCCCGCCCCGGCAAATTCATCTGGAACTACACCAAGCCCTACGACCAGCTGCTGCAGGCCGACGGCGACCAGCTCTACATCTACGACAAGGACCTGAACCAGGTCACCGTGAAAAAACTCGGGAACGCCCTCGGCTCCTCGCCGGCCGCCATCCTGTTCGGCAGCAACGACCTCGAAAAGAACTTCACCCTGTCGGAGGCGGGCACCCGCGACGGCCTCGAATGGCTTAATGCCGTGCCGAAAGCGAAGGACACGACCTTCGAACAGATCAGCATCGGCCTGAAGAACGGCACGCCGGAAGCGATGGAATTGAAGGACACCTTTGGCCAGACCTCGGTACTGAAATTCACCAGCTTCCAGCGCAACCCATCGCTGGGCGCGCAGGAGTTCAGGTTCGAGATGCCGAAGGGCGCGGAAGTCAACAAGCAATAGTCGGCCATGCGCCGCCGCGCGCGGCGCCTGCGCGCGCGGGTGCTGGGCGCATCAGCTACACTAGCCGCATGCACAACTTTTCATTCTGTTTCAGCCGCGCCGCTGGAGTCCGCCGTGGATGACCTTTTCAAGAACGAGCCGGCCGCGCCGCTGGCCGAAGCCCTGCGCCCGCGCACCATCGACGAAGTCATCGGCCAGAGCCACCTGCTCGGCCCCGGCAAGCCGCTGAACCTGGTTTTCAAATCCGGCAAACCGCATTCGATGATCCTGTGGGGGCCGCCCGGCGTCGGCAAGACCACGCTGGCGCGCCTGACGGCCTACGCCTTCGACTGCGAATTCATCGCCTTGTCCGCCGTGCTGTCGGGCGTGAAGGACATTCGCGCCTCGGTCGAACAGGCCGAGCAGTACCTGGCGCGCGGCAAGCACACGATCCTCTTCATCGACGAGATCCACCGTTTTAACAAGTCGCAGCAGGACGCCTTGCTACCATTCGTCGAGTCGGGCCTGGTGACGCTGATCGGCGCCACCACCGAGAATCCCTCGTTCGAGGTGAACTCGGCGCTGCTGTCGCGCTCGCAGGTATATGTGCTCAAAGCGCTGAACGACGACGAGATGCGCCAGTTGCTGGCCCGTGCGCAGCAGCGCGTGCTGGCCCATTTGAAATTCGACGAGATCGCGATTTCGACCCTGATCGGCTACGCCGACGGCGACGCCCGCCGCTTCCTGAACCTGCTCGAGCAGACCAAGACCTCGGCCGAAACCTCGGGCATCACCACGATCACCGGCGAATTCGTCGACAACGCGCTGACCCTGAACTCGCGCCGCTTCGACAAGGGCGGCGACAATTTCTACGACCAGATCTCGGCCCTGCACAAATCCGTACGCGGCTCGCATCCGGACGCGGCGCTGTACTGGCTGTGCCGCATGCTCGATGGTGGGGCCGATGCCAAATACCTGTCGCGCCGCATCGTGCGCATGGCCTGGGAAGACATCGGCCTGGCCGACCCGCGCGCGCTGCAGATCGCCAACGATGCCGCGACCACCTACGAGCGCCTCGGCTCTCCCGAGGGCGAACTGGCGCTCGGGCAGGCGGTCGTCTACCTCGCGATCGCGGCCAAGAGCAATGCCGGCTACAACGCCTTCAATGCGGCGATGGCGTTTGTCCGCAAGGACAAGTCGCGCGAAGTGCCGGTACATCTGCGCAATGCCCCGACCAGGCTCATGAAAGAGCTCGGCTACGGCCACGAATACCGCTACGCCCACGACGAGCCGAATGCCTATGCGGCCGGCGAAACCTACCTCCCCGAGAACATGCCGGAGCCGCGCTGGTACCAGCCGGTGCCGCGCGGGGTGGAGGCGAAGATTGCGGAGAAACTGGCTTTCCTGCGCCAGCTGGATGAGGACGCCGGCGAGACGTAAATCTCGCCATCGAAATCCGCTGCCCGCTTGGTACAATTGCAGATTAGACAAACTGCGCGACATACTGCTGTCCCGCCCCATACTACGATAGCCCGACAATGATAGACATCCAACTTCTCCGCAAAGACATCGACACCGTCGCCGCGCGCCTGGCTGCGCGCAAGTTCCAGCTCGACGTGGCCGGCTTCAACGCCATCGAGGCCGAGCGCAAGGCGATCCAGACCCGCACCGAAGAACTGCAGGGCAAGCGCAATTCGCTGTCCAAGCAGATCGGTATGTTGAAGGGCAAGGGCGAGGACACCTCCAGCGTGATGGCGGAAGTAGCGGGCCTGGGGGATGAACTCAAAGCCAACGAAGGGCTGCTGGCCGACGTCCAGCGCAAGATGGCCGAGTTCATGGAGGCGATCCCGAACCTGCCGCACGAATCGGTGCCGGCCGGCACTGACGAAACCGGCAACGTCGAAGTGCGCAAGATCGGCACGCCGCCGTCGTTCGACTTCGAAGTGAAGGACCACGTCGACATCGGCGAAAAGCTGGGCCTGGACTTCGACACCGCGACCAAGCTGACCGGCTCGCGCTTCTCGGTGATGAAGGGCGGCATCGCGCGCCTGCACCGCGCGCTGGCCCAGTACATGCTCGATACCCATACCGACAAGCATGGCTACCTTGAATGCTACACCCCGTACATGGTCAATGCCGACTCGCTGCGCGGCACCGGCCAGCTGCCGAAGTTCGAAGAAGACCTGTTCTCGGTGAAGAAGGGCGGCGCGGAAGGCGAGGGCGAGACCTTCTACCTGATCCCGACCTCGGAAGTGACGCTGACCAACGTCGTGCGCGACGAGATCGTCCCGCTCGACGCGCTGCCCATGAAGATGACGGCGCACACCCCGTGCTTCCGTTCGGAGGCCGGCAGCTACGGCCGCGACACCCGCGGCATGATCCGCCAGCACCAGTTCGACAAGGTCGAGATGGTGCAGATCGCCCATCCGGAACAGTCGCATGCCGCGCTGGACGAGATGGTCGGCCATGCCGAGTTCATCCTGCAGAGCCTGGGCCTGCCGTATCGCGTGATGCTGCTGTGCACCGGCGACATGGGCTTTGGCGCGGCCAAGACCTATGACCTGGAAGTGTGGCTGCCGGCGCAGAACACCTATCGCGAGATTTCCTCGCTGTCGAACATGGAAGCCTTCCAGGCCCGCCGCATGGGCGCCCGTTTCCGCAACGCCCAGAACAAGCCGGAACTGCTGCACACGCTGAACGGCTCGGGCCTGGCAGTGGGGCGCACGCTGGTCGCGGTGCTGGAGAACTACCAGCAGGCCGATGGCAGCGTGGTGATTCCGGAAGTGCTGCGTCCGTACATGGGCGGGCTGGAGCGTCTGGCGCCGGCTGCCTGAGTTCTGAGGATAAATAGCTCTTCCGTTTTTGGCAGCGGGTGGCTATAATGTTGGTCTCTTGCAGCGACCGCAACACCGATTTAGGAGAGGTGGCAGAGTGGTCGAATGTACCTGACTCGAAATCAGGCGTACGTTAAATCGTACCGTGGGTTCGAATCCCACCCTCTCCGCCAGTAAATGAAAAAAGCTCCCTCTGGGAGCTTTTTTCATTTACGGAAGGCTGGGCACCTGTGCCCAGCGAAACGCCGATCATTGTTGCCTAAAGTCTTTGTATGCCTCTGGCATCGTTCCCTTGCACAACACAGGATCGCTCGCTATAATGCCAGCCTTGCAGCGACCGCAACACCGATTCAGGAGAGGTGGCAGAGTGGTCGAATGTACCTGACTCGAAATCAGGCGTACGTTAAATCGTACCGTGGGTTCGAATCCCACCCTCTCCGCCAGTAAATGAAAAAGGCTCCCTCGGGAGCCTTTTTTATTTACTGGTGGAGAGGAGGGAAGCGCCTGCGCGCTTCCCGTGTCGGATTCGAAGACCCGCGCTTGCAAGCGCGGGGGCGGCCCGCGGGATGTGGGCGAATCCCACCCTCTCCGCCAGAAGTAATAAAAAAGGCTCCCTCGGGAGCCTTTTTTATTTCTACCATTCTTTAGCCGCGCTTCGTCGCCCGCAGCCACACCGCCGCGATCCGCTCCACCTCTTCGTATCCCTCGCAATCGAGCTGCCCGCCGAAGATGTCCGGATCGAGTTCCTCATAAGACCACGATTCGCAGGCCGCCTCCAGCCGCGGGCGGATCGTGTCCAGGAATTCGTCGCGCCCGTCGACGATGGCGATGCCCGTGTACAGCAGCAGTGTCCCGCCCGCCGCCAGGCGCTCGAGGGCCGCGTCGACGATCTGCAGCGACAGCCCGGCGCCACGCATCTCGCCGCCATGGCGGTAGCGCAGTTTATCGGGGTCGAGGATATAGGGCGGGTTCGACAGCACCAGGTCGAATTCGCCGTCCAGGTCGTTGAGCAAGTCGCTGTGGCGCACCTGGACGTTCGCCGTTCCGGCCAGGCGCGCGTTGACGCCGGCGAGCGCCAGGGCGCGGTCGTTGATGTCGGCCGCCACCGTCTCGCAAGCGGGGAAATACGCCGCGACCTCGATCGCGCCGGGCCCGCCGCCGGCGCCGATATCGACCGCCCGGCGCGGCGGCGCCAGATCCGCCATCGCGCGCTTGAGCGCGGCGACATAGCGGTAGGTATCCGGCCCGAAGAAGACCGCATCCTCGTCATGGGTCGGAAAGGCCGAGTGGAAGTACAGGCACGTGCCGATGGTCGAGGCGCGCACCGTGGCGCACAGCCTGTCCCCGCGCTCGTTCAGCACGCCGGCGCGGCGCATCAGCGCCAGCATCGCCGCCGGCACCGTCGCTTCGCGGAATGGCCGGCTCCAGCCGAATACCCCGCGCAAGTCGCGCGCCATGGCATTCTCCGGCCGGCCGTTGACGCGGCGGTGGGTGGCCGGTGTGACCGTGGTGAACTGGTAGCCTGCCTGCTGCAGGGCCTGGCCCAGCGCGAGCAGGGCATCGGGATCGTGGAGGATGGCGGTCATGCCGTGAGCATCGCCGATGGCCTGCGCCTCCTCTGTACGCTGACGTACAGAATACGAAGCGGCGCGCCCCTTATGTGAATACCCGAACATACTGGCTCGTGCGATACGTCCATACTGCAGGCATGTTCAAGTTGGCAACGGTGCCGACGCAGGAACAAACCCAGACTCAGCAGATAATCAGGACAGCCATGAAGCCAACTTTCCAGGACCAGGAACACGCCCGCGTCGACCGCGAAGTCGAACGCGAGCGTCATGAACGCACCCTCAACGACGACGCCCGTGCCGGCCTCGCACTTGACGACGAATTTCGCATGAAGGATGCGCGCGAGAGCATGAATTCGTCCAGCCTGCGGAGGGCGCGATGAAATGGGAAGGCGACCGCGAGAGCAGTAATGTCGAAGACCAGCGCGGCGGCGGTGGCGGGGGAGGCGGCGGCTTCAATATCGGCGGCCGCGGCATCGGCCTCGGCACCGTGGCCATCGCCCTGGTGGCATCGATCTTCTTCGGCGTCGATCCGGGCACGGTGATCGGCATGCTCGGCGGCGGCGGCGGGCCGGCGCCCCAGGTGCAGCAGCAGCGCGACCCGAGCGCACCCCAGGCCAACGACCGCGAAACGCGCTTCGTGCGCACCGTGCTCGGCTATACCGAGGATGCCTGGGGTCCGATCTTCAAGGCCCAGGGCGCAACCTACCAACCGCCGAAACTGGTGTTGTTCGAAGGCCGTACCCAGACCGCCTGCGGTACCGGCAACGCGGCCACGGGGCCCTTCTATTGCCCGGGCGACCAGAAGGTGTACATCGACCTGAGCTTCTTCCGCCTGATGCAGGAGCGCTTCCACGTCGGCGGCGAATTTGCCCAGGCCTATGTAATCGCGCACGAAGTGGGGCACCACGTGCAGAAGCTGATCGGCGTATCGGACAAGGTCCATAACGCCCAGTCGCGCGCATCGGAGACCGAAGGCAACGCGCTGTCGGTGCGGCTGGAACTGCAGGCCGACTGCTTTGCCGGCGTCTGGGCCAACCACACCCAGCAGAAGGAAGCCTTCCTCGAGCAGGGCGACGTCGAGAGTGCGCTGGCCACGGCCACGGCAATCGGCGACGATACCTTGCAGCGCCAGTCGCGCGGCACGGTGGTGCCCGATTCGTTCACCCACGGCAGTTCCGCGCAGCGCGTGCGCTGGTTCAAGCAAGGGATGGAGAGCGGCGACCCGCAGCAGTGCAATACTTTCGAAGCGCGCCAGTTGTAATCACCAGGCAATTATTCGCGTTCCAGCAGGAACATCACGTTTCCTGCTGCGAACGTAATGCCATCCTGCTCTTAAATTGCGCTAAAAAACACGAATTCATTTCCGTGCGCGTATCGCATTCGATAGCGTTTTGACATAAATTTAGTTTTTTCGCACTTACCACCATTGGTAAGCACCGCAAACTTTCGAGGAGGAATTATGCTGGCAATGAACTATCGGGGGCCCTACCGCGTCCGTGCGACACACAAGTCAGACCCCGTGATCGAACATCCGGGCGACGCTATCGTGCGCGTGACGCGCTCCTGCATTTGCGGTTCCGACTTGCACCTGTACCACGGCATGGTGCCGGATACCCGGGTCGGTCACACCTTCGGCCACGAGTTCATCGGCATCATCGAGGAAGTCGGCTCCCAGGTGCAAACCCTGAAGGTGGGCGACCGCGTGCTGGTACCCTTCAACATCTTCTGCGGCTCCTGCTATTTCTGCCAGAAAGAACTCTACGGTAACTGCCACAACGTGAACGCGATGTCGACGGCGGTCGGCGCCATCTACGGCTACTCCCATACCGCGGGCGGCTACGACGGTGGCCAGGCCGAATACGTGCGTGTTCCGATGGCCGACGTGGCTCCAATCAAGATCCCGGACGACATCGTCGACGATGACGCCGTGCTGCTCACCGATGCACTGCCGACCGGCTACCAGGCCGCCGAAATGGGCGACATCAAGGAGGGCGATACCGTCGTCGTGTTCGGTGCCGGTCCGGTCGGCATCTTCGCCGCCAAATCGGCCTGGCTGTTCGGCGCCGGCCGCGTGATCGTGGTCGACGAAGTCGAATACCGCCTCGAATTCGTGAAGCGCTTCGCCCAGTGCGAAGTGGTGAACTTCAAGGACGTCGGCGACATGGCGCTGCACATCAAGAAAATGACCGACTGGCTGGGCGCCGACGTCTGCATCGATGCCGTCGGCGGCGATGCGGCCGGCAGCATGGCGCAGACCGTCACCGGGCGCCTGATGAAGATGCAGGCCGGCGCGTCGACCGTGCTGCATTGGTGTATCAACTCGGTACGCAAGGGCGGCAATGTCTCGATCGTCGGCGTGTATGGCCCAACCTTCAATGCGGTCCCGATCGGCAATGCGCTCAACAAGGGCATCACGATGCGCATGAACCAGGCCAGCGTCAAGCGCCACGTGCCGCGCCTGATCGAGCACATCCGCGCCGGGCACATCGATCCGAAACAGATCATTACCCACCGCATCCCGCTGGAAGACGTGGGAGACGCTTATCACATCTTCTCGAGCAAGCTCGACAACTGCATCAAGCCGATCCTGATCCCGCCACGCGCCCACGAAGTGCGCGCGGTGGCGGCCAGCGTCGCCAAATAAGGAGGACCGCATGGATAATGGAACCGCCCTGGTCAAGCACGACAACAATCCCGACCACGACCACGACTTCGAGAACACCCACGATCACACCCACCACCAGGTGCAGCCCGAGTTGCGACAGCAACGCAAGTCGCGCGAGGAGCTGACGCACATCAAGGGCTGGGGTGCCGACCTCGACCACAAGAACCGTCCCGGCGTGCCGATGGAACGCACGCCGCCGCGCTATACGCCGGCCGACATGCCCACGCCCCAGGCCCAGGTGCAGAAGGTCGAAGTCCTGGTGTCGAACGAGCGCCCCGGCATCACCCAGCTCCACGGCAGCAGGCAGCCGCCATCCGGGCTGTCGGGCATGTTGCGGCGCGCCGCCTTCAAGTTCACCGAGAACGATATCCGCCACTGGCTGATCCTGCTCGGCGCCGACCGCATCAATGTGGTCGAAGGCATCGTCGATGACCTGGCCCACGGCCACGTGCCGAACATCCTCGGCGAAATGGGGATCAAAGCCGAATGGGAGCACAACAAGAAGGGGCTGGCGACGAAGGTCGCCATTGCCGGCGCCATCGGCGCCGCGGCCTACTTCCTGCTGAAGGACCGCGACGAGCGGTATTGATCCGCACAGCTCGATTCTGACAGCCCCGCCCGTTGCGTACTCGCGCACGGTGCGGGGCTTCTTGCGTTTGAGCAAGTTCCTTTTTTGAGGCTCGTCCACACTTCGATGATCTCCGGCCCATTCTTGCAGCCGGGAACCTTCGAATGGAGAGACGATGAAGCTGCCTACCCGCTTGCTGGCCACGCCCCTCGGCGTCCTGATCGCAAGTTCCTGCGCCGCTGCCGCACCCCCGGCCGCGCCGACGCCCGCCGTCGGCACACCCATGATGAGTGCACCCGCCGCGCAATCCGTGTCGGCCACCGCCGCCCTGGTATCGAAGCTGACCCAGGGACGTGCGGCGCGCGGCCTCGACAACAACCACGGTTTCACGGTGGCACAGCAGCATCCGGGCGTGCAGGGCACGCAAGTGGTGCGCGCCGCCCATACCTATAAAGGCTTGCGCGTGTTCGGCTCGGAGTCGGTGGTGGTGGTCGATGCGCAAGGGAGCATCGTCTCCGAATCCGCTTCCGAGCGCCGCCTGCACCTCGGGCGTGGCGCCGCCAACCGGCTCGGCGCGGCCACCGCCGACTTCAGGGTGAAACCGTCGATGCCGCCAAAGACCGCGATCGACGCCGCCGTCGGCGCCACGCTGGCCGCGGCCGGGCCGGACGCTACCCACGTCACCCCGCCCAGCGCCGAACTGCTGATCTATCCGGTCATGAAATCCGAGCGCGTCGCCGGCGCCGCCGCCAAGCCGGAAGAGGAGTTGAACGCGCTCGATGTGCAGGACGTCGTCGACCACTACGAGCTGGCCTACCTGGTGCGTACCCGCATGGTGCGCGGCGACCATCCTTACTACCACGACACCATCGTCAGCGCCAACGACGGCCGCATCCTCGACCGCTGGAGCGCGCTGCAGACGGTGATCGGTGTGGGCAAGAGCCAGTACAACGGCGAAGTGCCGATCAGCACGACCTTTGCCGACGGCAGCTACCGCATGCTCGATCCGGAACGGGGCACCGGCGGCACCTATGGCGCGATGGCGATCACGAATGCGAACGGGACCAGCAACGCCGGCAAGATGTACACGCACACCGAGAATACCTGGGGCGACGGCAGGCAGTACATCCGCGGCGGCAGTACGCTTGATGCCAACGGCCAGACCGCGGCGGTGAACGCCATGTGGGGCCTGATGAACACGTACGACGCGCTCAAGAACGCGCTCGGCTGGCATTCGCTGGACGGCAAGAATACGGCGACCTATATCGCCGTGCACGTCAATACGGCCTACGACAACGCCTATTACAGCGATACCTGCCGCTGCATGTTCATCGGCGACGGGTCGAGCTTCAACAGCCTGGGTTCGGTCGACGTCATCGGCCACGAGATGGGCCACGGGGTGACGGCGGCCACATCAAGCCTCGTGTATTCGGGCGAATCGGGCGGACTCAACGAATCGAGTTCGGATATCGGCGGGGAAGTAGTGGAAGCCTATGCGCGCGCCGGCGGCAAGGGCGAGAGTATTCCCCTGAACGGCAACGACTGGATGCTCGGCACCGAGATCGCCCGCGACGGACAGCCGCTGCGCTGGATGTATCGCCCGAGCAAGGACGGCAGCAGCCCGGACGCCTGGAGCAGCTCGCTCAAGCGCCTCGATGTGCACTACAGCAGCGGCCCCAACAACAGGATGTTCTATTTCCTGGCCATGGGTTCGAAGGCGGACAAGGCGGGCGATTACTACAGCAAATACCTGGTCAAGGCGCCGGCCGCCATGACCGGTATCGGCACGGATAAAGCGTTCCGGATCTGGTTCAAGGCCAACACGACCAAGTTCACCTCGAGCACCAACTATGCCGACGCACGCGCGAAGATGGTCGAAGCGGCGCAAGAGTTATATGGTGCCGGCAGCCGCGAAGCGATCGCCGTGCAGCGGGCCTATGCCGCGATCAACGTCGGCGCGGATGTCGACGAACCTGCGCCCTGAAATGCGTTAACCCAAAGAGCATCGTAGCCTGCGCTCCCGAGCGCAGGACTGCGAAATCTGCAACTCGTTTGCCAACGCAGCACCGTAGCCTGCGCTCCCGAGCGCAGGACTGCGAAATCCGCACTTCGTTTGCCCCCGCAGCACCTAATCCCCCAACATCGGATACGGATTGACCGGCGTCCCCTTCCACCACTGCTTCTCGGGCGTCAGCGCGACGACCGCGAAATGCAGGTGCGGCGCGTTCGGATCGGCATTGCCGGTCGCGCCGACATAGCCGAGCAGGTCGCCGCGCTTGAGTTGCATGCCTTCCTTGATGCCGTCGGCGTAGCGGTCGAGGTGGGCGTAGTAATAGGCGTGCTGCTCGCTCGGATCGAACTGGTAGAGGGTGATGCCGCCGGGCTTGCTATCGAACAGTTTCGCGACCTTGCCGTCGCCGGCCGCGCGCACCGGGGTGCCTTTCGGCGCCATGATGTCGAGCGCTTCGTGATGGCGCTCCTGGCCGCGCGGCTGGTCGAAGGTGTCCGTCAGTTTTGCGTACGGAATGCCTTCGACCGGCACCAGCAACTTGGCCGGCATGCTGCCGCCGGCCGTCAATTCCGGGCTGGCCGGGGTAGCCGTCGTCGATTGCGAAGCTGGACGGATCGGCAGGTCGGCGTCGGACAGGTCGGTTTGCACGAGCCGGTCGACCGGCGTGCCGCCGGCTGGCGCGGACGCGGCCTGCGCGGCTCCTGCCGGCACATCGTTCGGCGGCGCCGGCAGCGCGCCGCCGTCGGTGATGATCGGATTGGGCGCGTCGGCGATCTCGCGCAAATAGACGAACAAGCCACCGGCACCGACCACGACGCCCAGCAGAAAAGCGATCAACCATCTCATGTGCAACACTCCCCTTGGTTAGAGCGCCAGACAGAATCGCCATGGCCGCGTTGCGGCGCCTCGCCGTACCTTCGTACTGTCTTCGGCGCCACGCCTTGCCCTGAAGGTTCTGTCAGGCGCTCGTGGATAATTACTCCTGCAATACGACCTGCGTGCCCGCCGCGACCACGGCCGCCACTTCCGCGGCGCTCCAGTTGGTCAGGCGGATGCAGCCGTGCGATTCCGTCTTGCCGATGAACTTCGGTACCGGCGTGCCGTGGATGCCGTAATGCGGCTTCGACAGGTCGATCCAGGCCACGCCCACCGGATTGTTCGGGCCGGCGGCAATCGTCGCCTTCTTGTCGCCCGGCTCGGCATCCCAGAACAGTTTCGGGTTGTAGTGATAGGTCGGGTTCGGGTGCACGCCGTCGATCTTCCAGTTCCCGATCGGCAGTGGATCGTGTTCGCTGCCGGTCGAGGCCGGATATTGCGCGATCAGGCGTTCCGATGCGTCGAACAGCATCAGCACCTTGCGGCTGTCGCTGACGACCACTTTCGACGCCGCCGGCAGGGCAGGGCCGCCGTGCACGCTCGGCACGACGATCGTTTCGCCGGCCTTGGCCAGGTTCTTGCCGGGATTCAGGCGCGTGATCAGCTCTGGACTGGCGTGGAATTTCTCGCCCAGGCCTTCGGCCGGGCTCGCATAGCCGAGCTTGGGCAGCTTGGCTTTTTCCATCATGTCTTCGGGAATCGGCTGGAAGGGGCCGGCCACGTCTTCGTTGGTCAGGACGTAATTCGTCAGGGTCGGCGTCGTGTCCCCGTTCAGCGCGTTCCAGGTCGCTTCGTCGAGCTTGCCGCTTTCCGGCAGGTTGCGCGACTTCTGGAAGGAGCTCAAGGCCTGGCGCATGTTCGAACCGAAGGCGCCGTCGATCTCGCCCGGCGAAAAGTGC
Source organism: Massilia litorea (assembly GCF_015101885.1). Classification (NCBI taxonomy): domain Bacteria; kingdom Pseudomonadati; phylum Pseudomonadota; class Betaproteobacteria; order Burkholderiales; family Oxalobacteraceae; genus Massilia; species Massilia litorea. Next base: position 4,645,437 of record NZ_CP062941.1, on the reverse strand, counting down.
AGGCGGTCGAGCAGCACCTGGGCGCGCAGCAGGCGCTCGAATTCGGCGCGCTCACCGGAGGCCGGCGCGTTGACGGCCTGTCCCGGCTGCTGGGTTGCGGTTTGCGGTGCCGCCTGCGGCGCAGGCTGGCCGGCGTGGGCGGTGAAGGGAAGGGCGCCGGAGAGGGCGGCCAGAAGGAGGGGAGCGACGATTTTTTTCATGTGGCACCTGCAATACTTGCTAAGGGAGACCCCAGCGTAGAGCTGCACCACCCGGCGGTCTGTGCGCAAACGAACTCAGGCTCAGCCGCATCGTGCTGCTGCGCGCAGCGCTACAATCGCGTCCATGACCACCGACGCCGACGTCTTCACCATCACCCTCCTGCCCCTCGGCGCCAGCGTTGCCGCCGGCGCCGGCACGGTACTCCAGGCCCTCGAGGCGGCCGGGATCGACCTGCCCAACTCCTGCCGCAACGGCACCTGCCGCACCTGCCTGTGCCGCTTCGAATCCGGCAGCGTGCGCTATCTCGTCGACTGGCCCGGCCTGTCGATCGAAGAAAAGCGCGACGACTACCTGCTGCCTTGTGTCGCCGTGCCGACGAGCGACCTGGTCGTCAACGCGCCGCTGGCGAAGCGGCGGGTTTGAGCTCTGCCTTGCCGGCAGTGCTCGCCAGCGCGCGCTCGATGGCGGCGACCACGAGCGGCCAGGAAGGCGAGCTGGCTGCGACTTCGTCGTAGTGGCTGGCGCCCGGCAAGATCACGACTTCCGCATTGTCGCCCGCCGCGCGTGCGCGCGCCGCATAGTCGTGCGCCACGCGCGGCGGCGAGATCGTGTCCAGTTCGCCCGTCACGAGGATCGTGTGGCTGCCGTTGGGCATCAGCTCGGCTGCATTCGTGTCGGCATAGACGTCCGGCCGCCTGGCGCTCGGCAGGCCGGCCAGCTCCGGCGTATCGCGCCCGCAGCTGGTCTTGATCAGTTCGCGTTCGCGGCGCAGGTCGGCCAGGCCGCCGAGGCTCACCACGGCGCGCACCGGCAGCATGGCCGTGCGGTGCAGGGGACTGGCGGCGGGGATGCGCGCACGGCCCGCGATCCATTGCACCAGCTGGCCGCCGGCCGAATGGCCGACCGCCACGACCCGCTCCAGGTCGAGCGGCTGGACCTTGCCCTGTGCGGCGAGCGTGTCGAGCGCCGCGTGCATGTCCTGGTACATGCCCGGATAGCCGCCGCCGGCCTCGTCGACGCGGCGGTATTCGACGTTCCAGACCGCGATGCCGCGCTTGACGAGCGCGCCGGCCATGTTGCGCAGCTGGCTGATGCCGCCGAAGCCCGCCGTCCAGCAGCCGCCGTGTACCAGCACCGCGACCGGGAAGGGCCCGGCGCCCGGCGGCAGGAACAGCTCCGCGTATTGCGAAGGAGCGGGACCGTAGGCGACGTGCTCGGTGGGGGCGGGGCCGTTCAGGGCCATGTAGTCGGCAAGTTTCATGGGGGCAGCCGACGCGAGGGCCGGAATGAGAGTGGCAAGCAGGAAAAGTCGGATTTTCATAGGGAACCGATACGGAAAACATGAACTATACGCATCTTTTGGCGCTGCGCACGATTGAAAACCTGCTCCGTTCTTCCATGCTAGTCTGCGCAAAACGTCAATGTTTTCAACCACCACGGGAGAATCTCCATGAACGAATCGAAAGCGAACGATACCGGTAGCAAGCAGTCGGACCATATGTCGGAAGAAGATCTGGCGAAACAGCGCGCCGGCAAGGAGCACAAGAGCAGCCACGACCATATGTCGCGCGAGAAGGCCAGCACCAATGAAGGCGCCGGCGGCGGTGCCAAGCAGAAGCAGAACCACTGACAGGTCGCAGGGCAGGCAGTCTGTCTCGCCCTGACTTTCTCGACGGCGCGGTCCTCCCGGCCGCGCCCTTGTTATTCACGACCATCTGAAGCGAGGACGCTGATGGACATGACCGATCCGCAGGACGGCGGCCGGGGCGCGCTCCAGGCGCATTCGACGCCCGATCCCGAGCAGCCGCCACCCACCATTCCGGTACCCGACGACGTGCCCGATCCGGCGCACGCTCCCGTCGAGGAACCCGTCATCCCCGAGCCGCCGATCCGCGCCGGATGATGGAGGTTCCCCAAGCAAAAGCGCCACCCTCGGGTGGCGCTTTTCAGTTGGAATGGACCACTCCCCTCAGCCCTTTTGCGGCGGCTCGGTGCTGCTCCTGAGCGGCGGGATTTCCTTGATCATCTCTTCGGTTTCCTTCTGCGCCGGTGTTTTTTCGCCGCTGCCGATGTCGTCCTCATGCAGGATGGCCCCGCCTTTTTCTGCCGGATCTTGCGGTTGTCGCGATGGTGTCATGGTGCTTCCTCCCTGGTCGAATATTGGGACAATCCTAACAGTCGCGCCCTGCCTTCGGCGCGCAGTACGACAGTGTGGCGATCTTGCTGAATTACACACAAAGTTACAATTATGTTCGCTGCCGAACGTTCCCAATGTGTGAGTTTTTTTATAATATCAGCTCATGGTTTTGGATCGTATCGACGGAGACTCAGATGGGCAATTCGCTGCATAACAAGATTTACCTGGGCCGGAGCACCGGTTTCGCATCGCGCCGTTTCCAGGGCGTGCTGGCCGTCGGCGCCATCGTTGGCGCCGGCCTGCTGTGGATAGCATTGCGCACGATGCGCTAAGGTTTGCACTTCATTTGTTGCCGCCGTCTGTCCCGGCGGTTACCATGACGGCCCAGACACCATACGAGCCGTAATGAAGAACGAAAAACTGACGACCGACGAATACAACGCCCTCGAGTTCATCCGCCGCGGCGCCCGCACCGACCGGGTCAATGCCTGCGTCGGGCGTAACGCCAAGCGCCTGGCCGGCCTGAAGATGATCGCCTATGGGCGTGACGGCAAGGTCGAGATGACGGAGAAGGGCCAGCAGGTGCTGTTCCTGCGCGCCTGTGTCGAAGCCTTGACGAGCCTTGCGCAGGATCCTGCGGCGCCGGTAGCGGGCGATGTCGCTCAGTTCCTGGTCCGCAAGTCGCACATCGCGCCGCGCGAGGAAGGCGGCTTCGAGGTGACTGCGCGTGGCCTGGAGTCGCTGGCCGACATCCAGGCGCAGGAACCGAAGAAGTAATAGTAAGGGTTTGCGCCGTGGTGCCTCAGCGCTTTCTCGGACGCGCTAGTTGCGGCGGCGGCGGCTGGGGTAGACGAGCGTGCGCACGGCAATCTCGGCCGGTACGTTCATTGCCGCAAGAAACTCGGCTGCGCGCTGCAGGCCGAGCGTCGGGATCGAAGCCACCGCCTGGTTCACCAGATCGCGCGTGCGCATATCGGTCCTCAGCACGCGCGAGTTTGCCGCTGGGCGGGTTTGTACTTCTTCCGTGTTCATCATGTTCCTGGGCGTTGCAATAGAGACACGACTATTGTAGAGCAAGGATGTGCGAAATGCCACATTCTTGTAGGAATAATCCTTCAGGCAAGGGCAGGGGCCGGCTCGGGCGCAATCATCTCTTCGGGGGCCAGGCCGCGGCCCTCGATCAGCAGCTGCTCGAACTCACGCGCCGGCAGCGGCCGGCTGAAGTAATAGCCCTGCATTTCGTCGCAGCCGTGGCGGCGCAGGTAGTCGAGCTGCTCGCTCGTTTCCACGCCTTCGGCGATCACCGCCAGCTTCAGGTTGTGCGCCAGGGCGATGATCGAGGTGACGATCGCCTCGTCGTTGGCGTCGCGCGTGATGTCGGCCACGAATGAGCGGTCGATCTTCAACACGTCGATCGGGAAGCGCGACAGGTAGGACAGGCTCGAATAGCCGGTGCCGAAGTCGTCGATCGACAAATTCACCCCCAGCGCCTTCATGCGGTGCAGCAGGTCGACGGCCGGCGTGATGTCGCTCATGAACAGGCTCTCGGTGAGCTCGATCTCGAGGTATTCCGGCTCCAGCCCGGTATCTTCCAGCACGCTGGCCAGGTTCTCGATCAGGTCGGCGGCGCCGAACTGGCGCGCCGACAGGTTCACGGCCACGCGCAGCTTGCCGTAGCCTGCGTCCTGCCAGGCCTTGTTCTGGGCACAGGCACTGCGCAGCACCCAGGCGCCGATCTGCACGATCATCCCGGTTTCCTCGGCGATGCCGATGAAGCGGCCTGGGGGGACCGTCCCCAGCTCCGGGTGTTGCCAGCGGATCAGGGCTTCCATGCCGACGATCTTGCCGGTCTTGATGTCGAGCTGGGGCTGGTAGTAGAGCACGAACTCGTCCCGCTCGACGGCATTCCTCAGCGCGCTCTCGATGCGCACCCGTTCCAGCGACTCCTCGTTCATTGCCGGCGTATAGAACTGGAAGTTGTTGCGGCCCAGTTTTTTGGCGCGGTACATGGCGATGTCGGCATGCTCGATCAGGGTATCGGCATCCGTGCTTTCGCTCGGGTAGACGGAAACGCCGATACTGCAGGTCACGAAAAATTCCTTGGTGCCGAGCATGACCGGCTGGGCCACCGCATTCATCACGCGCTGCACGATGTCCGGGGTGAGCTGCTGGTCGCCGCTCTCGGAGACGATGACGACGAATTCGTCGCCCGACAGGCGCGCCACGGTATCGGCGTCGCGCAGCGAGGAGCGCAGGCGCGCCGCGACCGTCATCAGGAGCACATCGCCGGCCTTGTGGCCCATGCTGTCGTTGACGAACTTGAAACGGTCGAGGTCGATCAGCATGACCCAGGCCGGGCTGCCGCTGCGCGTCGCATGGGCCACGGCCTGGCCGAGGCGGTCCTGCAGCAGCGAGCGGTTCGGCAGGCCGGTCAGCGCATCGTGCTGGGCCACGTGGTGCACGCGCTGTTCGGTGAGCTTGCGTTCGGTGATGTCGCTGCCGGTGCCGCGGTAGCCGGAGAACTGGCCGAGCTCGTCGAACACGGGTTGGCCGTTGACCAGGAACCAGCGCGTCTGGCCGGTGTCGTCGAGCAGCTGGTACTCGAAATCGTTGAAGGGCTGGAAGTCGCGCACCTGGGCGATGTGGGTGCGGCCGCGCTCGGTGTCGCCCAGGGTCGGGATGAATTCCCAGCGCGTCTTGCCGAGCAGGTGCTCGACCAGGATCCCGGCCTTTTCGCTGAAGCCGCCGGTCACCATCGTGAAGCGGAAATGGCTGTCCTGTTCCCAGTACCAGTCCGAGGACATGGACACCAGCTGGCGGAAGCGCTGCTCGCTCTGCTGCAAGGCCTTTTCGGTGCGTTCGCGCGCGACCATGTCGTCGACCAGGCGCCGGTTGGTGCGCTTCAGGTCGGCGGTGCGTTTCCTCACCAGCTGCTGCACGCGCCGGGCGCGCGCGCCGGAAGCCTGGACCCAGGCCGCCGTCATCAGGCTGAGCAGGATGCCGCCGGCCAGCATCGCCAGCGAGGCCAGGTGGTCGGCCGCGAACGGGCGCGGCTTGGCCGCGACTTCGACCAGCCAGGGGCGCCCGGCGACGTCCAGGGTGCGCGCGACATAACTTGCGTGTTCGGGCGCGATCCAGCTGCCCAGCAGTTCATGGCGGGGGTGGACGCCGCCGGCGCTGGTGGTGAACACCAGGTCGGATGCCTCGGCACGCGCGCCGGCATACACCGACATCACGATCTGGCTGTCGTCGAGCAGGCCGGCGCCGGCCAGCGCCATGCTCACCAGTTCCTCGGCGCGCACCACGACGGCGGTATCGCCGGCGAGCCGGCCCTTGGCGTCGTAGACCGGCAGGATCACCTGGAAGCTCGGCTGCGGGCTCGGGTCCTGCACCAGCGGGAACAGCGGGGTGGCGGCGACCCGCCGTTCGGCATGGGCACGCGCCAGCGCCGCGTTGATCGGCGCCCGGGTCCCGGCGTCGAAACCGAGGGCGGCTTCGTTGCCTTTCAGGGGCACCAGGTAGTCGACGATGCTGTAGCTGGCGCGCCGCTCGGCGGGTACGCGGCGGCCGCCCCGTTCCTCGCTGATGACGGTGCCGGGAATGACGCGCCCCAGCTCCGCCTCGATCGCGGCGCGCTCGCTGTCCTTCACGATGCGGTGGTAATTGAATGCCTTGATGAAGGGGTGGCGCAGCAGCAGCGGGGTGGTGAAATCCTGGAACTGGGCGCGCGTGACCGGCGCGCCGAGGGCGAACAGCTGGTTGGTGACCGTCACAACCTCGACCGCATCATGCAGGCCCTGGCGCACCGTCGCAACGCGCTGGTCGGCGCGCTGGTTGAAGGACAAGGCCAGATTGTCGTATTCGAGGTGACTCACGCCCACGAACAGGGCGCTCGAGGCGGCCAGCCCGGCCCCCAGCGTGAGGGCCGCCGCGCGGGTGAGTGAAAACGGCAGGCGACGCAACATGTCTGTTCCCAAAATTTATTTGCCCGAAAGCACCAAAGCAGCCAAGTGTGTCATTTTCGGCCCGTTTGCGCAAACAAATCCTTGCGTGCGAACCCAGGATCAAGGGCGTGTCGCCGCGATCAGACAAGGCGCCATGCCAGCCAGGCAACGAGCGCCCGCGCCAGTAGCCGGTTGAGGAAGGAAAAGCCCAGGCCGCGGCGACGCGCGACATATTCCTGCAGGCGTGCCGCACGGCTGCCGCCATCGTCGGCCCGGACGGCGAACAGCAGGTGGTTGTTGCCGGCGATGCCGGCAAAGTCGCAGACGCGCCCGCGAAAGGCACGCGCAATCCGCCCGACCAGCGCGTCGTGGCTGGGGTCGTAGCTGAGGATGTTTGCCGCCAGCACGCCGCCCTCGCGCAGGGCCTGGCGGCAATGGCGATAAAAGGCGGCGCTGCCGAGGGCGGCCGGCATGCCGGCGGCGTCGAAGCCATCGACCAGGATCACGTCGCAACTGGCGGGCGCAGCGCGGATGTAATCGGCGGCGTCGCCATGGATGATGCGCAGGCGGGCGTCGTCCGGCGGCACCTTGAACGCTTCGCGCAGGGAGATCACCTCGGCGCTGATCTCGAGCACCGTGATGCGGGTCTGCGGAAAGTGGCGGTAGCAGAACTTGGCCAGCGAACCGCCGCCCAGGCCGACCATCAGGATATGGCGCGGATGGGGCGCGAACAGGGCGAAGCACATCATGGCGCGCGCATACTCGAGCACCAGGTGGTCGGGGTGCGAGAGCAGCATTTCGCTCTGGATGTCGCCCGGCTGGAATTCGAGCGTGCGCCGGTTGCCGTGCGTGCGGACGCGGGGCACGGAGGAAGGTGGCGGATCGGTCGGTTCGGAGCGCGGCGGCATGGCGCCAGTATAGAAGAGAAAGCGCTCGTCTTCGCCCGCCGCTCTCCGCCGTTTTGCGCTCCTGTTGCGTCTTGTTCGCAGGCATGAAACTCTGATAAGCTGGTCCATGCCGCCACACGGAGCTCTTCATGTTTCTCGATCATCCCGCCATCACCGCCACCAACAGCGACGTCGAGCCCGACCGCATCGAGCGGCTCGAACGCGTTTATGGCTATGCGATGGCGCTGGCCGACAGCGCCGGCAAGGTCCATTTCGTCGACAAGCTGACCCAGCTGCACGATCACAAGGGAACGCTGATCGTGTTCTGGAACGAGGTGCCGGACGAGGCGGAGCGTCGTTATTTCGCCCGCGCCTGGGCCAGCAAGGTCGGCGACGGCACCGAGAACGTGGAGCACGAATGCTGAGCGGCGCGATGCTGACCATGGACTCGACCACGATGGTGCTGGTGCTGGCGCTGGGCAACCTGGCGCTGTGCAGCATGCTGTTCTTCTTCGACTATGGCGCACCGCGTGCGCCCGCGCTGGCCAGCTGGGGCCTGTCGAAACAGGTGCAGGCTGCGGCCTGGATCCTGCTCGCGCTGGGCGGCGCGCGCGTCGTGCCCGAACCGCTGGCGTTGCCCGGCGGCTGGGCCCTGCTGATCGGCGGCGTCGCGCTCGAATCGGCGGCCCTGTGGGAAACCGCGCACCGGCGGCGCCTGCAGCGCGCCATGGTGCCGCTGGCCCTGGGCGCGGTCTTCATCTTCCTCGTCTCCTACTGGATCGATCCGCTCGGCCTGCGCACGCTGGCCGCAGCCCTGATCCTCGGCGCCTTTTATTTGCTGGGCGCGGCGGCGCTGGCGCGCGGCTGGCACCGGGCGAGCATGCTGCAGCGCGCGCTGGCGGTCGTCACGGCCCTGCTGGCGCTGCTGGTGGCCGCGCGCGGCATCCTGGTGCTGGTCATGCCCGACGGCTGGCGCTGGCTCTCGCACGACCTGCTGCGCCAGCTCTCGACCATTGCTTTTTATTTGCTCATGCTGGTGAACGGCTTCGGCTGGCTGCTGCTGGCGCGCGAACGCCTGCAGGCCGACCTGGCGCGCCTGGAAACGCTGGACCTGGTGACCGAAGCGCCGAACCGGCGCGGCTTCTTCAATGCGCTGGCGCCCTGGATGGCGCTGGCACGGCGGCCCGGCTCGCCGACCGCCCTGGTCGTGCTCGACCTCGACAGCTTCAAGCGCGTGAACGAGGGCTACGGCCATCCGGCCGGCGACGTGGTGCTGCGCCACGTGGCGGACCTGTGCAAGCGCCAGCTGCGCGACAGCGACCTGCTGGGGCGCCTGGTGGGCGGCGAATTCGCCCTGCTGCTGCCGCGCACCGGCGCCGAGGAAGCGATGCTGGTGGCCGAGCGCATGCGCGCCGCGATCGAGGCCACGCCCGTCAAGACCGAGCGCGCGCTGATCTCGATGACGGCCAGCTTCGGGGTCACCACGATCCGCCCCGACGACAGCAACGTGACGCTGTTCGGCCGCGCCGGCGCCGCCATGCGCGCTGCCAAGGAAGCAGGGCGCAACGCGATCCGCCTGGCGCCGCGCGAGACCGTGCCCGAGGCCTGAACCGGCGGCAGGGCGCCGTCATCGGGGCGTCACAAAGCATGGCCATACTGCGCGGGTCTTCCAACCAGGGCACACCATGCCAGCTTGCGCACACTCCGCTCCCCTGTATGCCGCCGTCGAACTCGGGTCCGACAGCTTCCGCCTGCACGTGGCGAGCTGGGAGGACGGCGCCATGGTGCTGGCCCATACCCTGAACGAACCGATCCGCCTGGGCGCGGGCATCGGGCCTGACGGCTGCCTCGACGGCCAGACCGTGCGCCGCGCGCTCGACTGCCTGCGCCAGTTCAGGCAGGCGCTGGCCCGGTGGGAAGTGCGCGCCGTGCGCGTGGTCGCCACCGCCGCGCTGCGCGTGGCCTGCAATGCGCCCGCCTTCCTGCCTGCGGCCGAGGCCGCGATCGGGCATCCGGTCGAGGTCCTCGGCGGCGAGGAGGAGGGCCGCCTGGTGTACCTGGGCGTGGCCGGCGCCTTGCCGGATGGAGGGGAGCGCCGCCTCGTGCTCGACGTCGGCAGCGGCTCGACCGAGATTGCGGTCGGCCGCGGCGACACCGTCGAGCTGGTGCAGTCCTACGGTGTCGGCGCCTTGCGCCAGGGCCTGGCCTTCTTCGGCGACGGCATTTCGCCGGACGCCTTCGACGCCGCGCTGGCGTCTTCGCGCAGCCGCTTCGCCGACGCCGGCATGCTCGCCGGCGGGGCCGGCTGGAACCGTGCCTACGGCGCCTCGGGTACGGTGCGCGCCCTGTTCGAACTGGCCGGCGGCGACGCGGCCGGGGCGCTCGGTGCCAATGCGGCCGATGCGGCCGATGCGGCCGGCCTGCTGGCGCTGCGCCATGCGCTGGTCGAAGAGGGCGGCTTCATGCGCATCGCCGCCTTGTCGAACCAGCCGCTGCGCGCGGCGCAGATGGCGGGCGGGCTCGCGCTGCTGCTGGCCCTGGTCGAGGAACTGCATATCGAGGAGCTGGTGCCGGTCGGGGCGGGCCTGCGCGCCGGCGTGATCCGCGAGCTGCACCGGCGCGCACGGCAGGATGCACCCTTCCCGGAATCCGCCTGATCGACTATATTGTTTACCTTGTTAAGCAGTGGAATACCCAATGACCAGAAAACCGGTTCCCGCAACGGGCGCGGCCGCAGCCGCATCGACGCGGGCAAAAGTTGCCTCGGCACCCGCCAAGGCAGCTTCCAGAAGCACGAAAACCGCCGCCATGCCAGGCAGCGCCAATAAAACCTCCAGGTCCGTGCCGGTGAAGGCGGCTGCCGTGAAGGCCGCTGCGAAGACCGTCGCGCGCGCGGCCGCGAAGCCTGTCGCGCTCAAGGCGGCACCGAAGCCTGCAGCCAGGCCTGCTTCGAAAACCGCGGTCAAGGCTGCGGCGAAAGCACCGGCAAAGACAGCGGCGAAGGCTGCGGCCAGGCCGGCTGCGAAGGCCGTCGCCGCGAAGAGTCCGGCAGTCGCCCTGAAGAATGCGGCGAAGGCGCTCGTCAAGGCAGCGAAGGAAACGCCTGCGGCCGGCCGCAGCCGCGCTGTCCAGGCCGCTCCGGCGCCGCAGTCCGGACGCCCGGTGCTGGTACGCGACAGCTTCACCATGCCCGATGGCGAGTACGCGGTGCTGGCGAGTGTGAAGCAGGCCTGCCTGAAGGCCGGCTTCGAGATCAAGAAAAGCGAATTGCTGCGCATCGGCGTGGCGCTGGTGGGTCGCCTGGATACGGCGACGCTGCGCCAGGTGCTCGACAGCCTGCCGCAGCTGAAAACCGGGCGTCCGCCAGGGTAGGGTGGCCGGGCCGCGGTCGGAGGTGTGCCCATGCGGACGCTCGCGTCACCCTGGCTCAGTGCAGCGCCGCCGAGGTCAGCTCCTTCAGTTCGCGGATCGGGATATTCGATTTCTCGTGCATGCGCAGCAGGATCGTCGCGCCCACGTTCAGCTTGCGGTGGCGGATCTTGCTGATGATCGGCGGCTGCACTTCGAGCACGCGGCACAGTTCCGCATCATTCTTGAGGTGCATTTTTTCGATCAGCGTGTCGAGCAGCTTGTTCGGCACGAAACTCGACGGTTCGAGGGCGCGGGCGCGGTGCATCGCCGCCAGCATTTCCTGTTTTTTTTGGCGTACGTTCATGTACTCCTCCAACTTGCTTTTTTGGTTGAGGGGACAGGACCGTTTTGGAAGACGCCCGATTGTTCTGATTGCTGTCGCGCTTAAACGCTGTCGCGTTCGGGTCGTTGTGATATTACTACGCCCGTGCGGCTGGCGCCGCACTATTCGTCGCGAACGGTGTCTAACGTGCTTATTTCCGCGCGGAATTTACGTTAAATCTCACGCCCGCTTGAGGCCGTCGCGGCTCAGGATGAGGATTTCGTCGGCCATTTCCGCCGCCGCATGCGAGTGGGTGACCATGATGGCCCCGGCGCCGTTGGCCTTGATCTCGGCGCGCAGCAGGCGCAGGATGCCGCCCGCCGTTTCCGGATCCAGGTTCCCGGTCGGCTCGTCCGCCAGCAGCAGGGCCGGCTTGTGCACGAGGGCGCGCGCGATCGCCACGCGCTGCAATTCTCCGCCCGAGAGCTGGCGCGGGAAGTCCTGTCCACGCCCGGCCAGCCCGACCGCCGCCAGCATGGTCTCGGCGTGCGCCGCGCCTTCACGCGCATTTTCCTGATTCAGTAGTAAAGGCAGCGCCACGTTCTGCTGCAGCGTCAAATGCGGCAGCACGTGGAAGGCCTGGAAAATAAAACCCATGCGCGTGCGCCGCAGGCGGGTGGCGGCATCGTCGTCGAGTGCGGCCATGGCCGTGCCGTCGACGATGACTGCGCCGCTGTCGGGCGCATCGAGGCCTGCGATCAGGTTCAGCAGAGTCGACTTGCCGACGCCCGACTCGCCCATGATGGCGACGAAACGGCCGGCCTCGAAGACATGCGACAGGTCCGACAGGACGGTGCGTCCGCCATAGGTCTTGGTGAGCTTCGATAGTTCCAGCATCGGCTTAACGCGTAAGGACGCGCCGCAGCGCAAAGCTGACCGCATCGACCAGGGCCACCAGCAGCAGCATCGCCAGCACCACGGTCGCGGCGCTCTGCATCTGGAACAGCGACAGGTGGTACTTGAGCATCTGCCCCAGGCCGCCGGCGCCGACCACGCCCAGCACGGCGGCGGCGCGGATATTGTTCTCCCAGCGGTACAGCGTATACGAGAGCATCTGCGGCAGCGTTTGCGGCAGGGTGGCGTAGAAAAAGGCCGCCAGCGCGGGCGCGCCGTTGGTACGCAGGGCCGCTTCCGGCTGCGGCTCGGCGTTTTCCAGCGCGTCGGCGAACAGCCGCCCCAGCACGCCCGAGGTGTGCGCCGCCAGCGCCAGGGTACCGGCGAAGGGACCGAGGCCCGCGGCCACCAGCAGCAGCGCGGCCCAGACCAGTTCCGGAATCGAGCGCAGGACGTTCAGCACGGCGCGCACGGCGGCGCGTGCCGATCCTCCCCAGCGCCCGGCCGCGGGCAGCGCCATGACCAGGCCGGCAAACACCGCCAGCAGGGTGCCGAGCGCCGACATCGACAGCGTCTCTGACGCCGCGTTGAGCGTCTTCATCAGGAACGGCGTGGCCGTCTCGGGCGGGGCAAAGCCGCCCAGGAATTCCATCGTGGTGCCGACCGCTTCCGGGGTGAAAAAGGCGGCCAGGTCCAGGCGCAGCGTGGCGAAGCTGGCGATCACCAGTATCAGCAGCAGCACCAGCAGCAGCGGCGTGCTCCACGAACGGGGCGGCGGCAGGGGGCGGTTCATCCGAGCCTCCGGCGCAGCAGGGTCGAGACCAGGTCGGCCGCGGCGACCAGCAGCACGAAGACGAACAGCATGGTCGCCACTTCGCCGCCGGCCATCATCCTGGTCGATTCGTCCATCCGCTGCCCCAGTCCGCCGGCGCCGACAAAACCCATGATGGCCGAGCCGCGGATCGCGCACTCCCAGCGGTAGATCGTGTACGAGACCAGTTCGGCTGCGGCCTCGGGCAAGGCGCCGTAGAGCAGGGCCGGCAGGCGCGCGGCGCCGTTCGCCAGCAGCGCATCGGTGGCATGGGCGTCGCTCGATTCGAGGATTTCGGCATATACCTTGGCCAGCATGCCGCAATAGGTGAGGGCAATCGCCAGCACGCCTGCCGTGGGGCCGAGGCCGACCACGCGCACGAACAGCAGCGCCCAGACCAGTTCCGGCACGCTGCGCAGCAGCACCAGCACCCAGCGCACGCCCTGGCGTACGAGCGCCGCGGGCCAGCGCACGCGGCCGGTGCCGAGGCGCGAGATCGACAGCCGCTCGCTCACCAGCAGCGTCGCGGGTATCGCGCCCAGCAGGGCCAGCACCAGGCCGCAGGTCGCAATCGCGACCGTGATCCAGGTTTCGCGCAGCACCATGGCGAGGAATTCGAGTGAATGGGCGGGGTGCAGGAAGTCGCCCAGGAAGGTGCCGGCCGCCGCCAGGCTTTGCAGGTCGAACAGGATCCAGGGCTTGAATTCGCTGTAGACGAGCGCGGGCCAGAGCAGCAGCAGCGCGGCGGCGCAGGCCAGCAGGCGGCCACGCCAGGCCGGATCGGGGTGCAGGAGGGTTGCCGCCATCGGTCAGAAGCAGGCGCCGACGGCGAGGCGCTCGGGCGGCTCGTGCGCGGCGGGCGGGTGCGGTTCGATCTGTTCGTTTTCGTAGAGCGCGGCGATCATCGCATCGGTCACCTGCTCGCGCGGCAGGTCGAACACGATACGGCCGTCCCGCAGGCCGACGATGCGGCCGAAATGCGCGCGCGCCATCTCGACCTGGTGCAGGCTGCATACCAGGGTGGCCTTGCGGTTGGCGGCTTCTTCCTGCAGCGTGGCCAGCGTGATGCGGGCCAGGGCCGGGTCGAGCGCGGAGATCGGCTCGTCGACGAGGAAGGCGTCGGCACTGGACAGGAGCAGGCGCGCCAGGCTGCAGCGCTGGCGTTCGCCGCCCGACAGGCGGTCGACGCGCGCATACAGTTTGTCGCCGAGACCGAAGCGGCGCAGGGCCTCGAAGGCGGCATCCGGGTCGACCGGCGTAAACAGGGAACGCAGTGCCCTGGCCAGGCTCCAGTGCGGCAGGCGCGCCGCCAGCACGGCGGTGACGACGCGCTGGCGCGGCGGCAGCGGCGGCGTCTGCGGCGCCAGGAACAGGCGCGCGCGCAAGCCGTGGCGCGCCTTCTGCGGCAGCGCCCAGGGATCGACGCCGAACACGGCCAGCACACCTGCGGCCGGCTGGTGGGCGCAGGCCAGGGTCGACAGCAAGGTGGTCTTGCCGGCGCCCGAGGGACCGATGAGCGCAAGTTGCTCGCCCGGTTGGATATCCAGGTCGAGTTCGTGCAGCGCGGCCGTGCGGGTGCCGGTGAGGTGGCGCACGGTCAGTTTGTCGAGCTTGAAACTCATCGGCTTTGACGTCATCGGTTGGAACCTTGTCGATCCACCAGCGCGATTACTTCAGCAGGCCGGCGTTCTTCGCCGCCGCTTCGATCGCCTTGTAGTTCTCGGCCCGGGTCGGCACGAATTTCGTCGCGCGCTGCAGGTCCAGGATTTCCTTGCCCTGCGGAGTCGAGGCATCCAGCGCCAGGAAGGCGTCGCGGATCTTCTTCTGCAGGGCCGGGGCCATGCTCGCGTGCACCGACCAGTTGTAGTCGTAGTAGCCCGGGGTGGTGTAGAACACGCGGGTGGTCTTCGGATCGGCCTTGCCGGATTCGACCAGCTTTTCCCAGACCGAGATGTTCAGGGCGCCGGCATCGACCTTGCCGCCCGCGACCGCGGCGACGGTGGCGTCATGCGCGCCCGAGAAGGCAACACGCTTGAGGTCGGTGTCCGGGTTGATCTTCGCACCCAGCAGGAACGAACGCGGCATCAGGTGGCCCGAAGTCGACGATTCGGAACCGAACGAGAGGGTCTTGCCGCGCAGGTCTTCCAGCTTGTTGATGCCGGGTTGCGTGGTGATGAACACGGAACGGAATTTCTCGTCCTCGGCCCGCTGCACCAGGGGCACGACCTGGCCCTTGCTGCGCACGTTCGCCTGCACGAAGGTGAAGCCGCCGAACCAGACCATGTCGAGCTTGTGGTTGATCAGGCCCTCGACCGAGGCCGCGTAGTCGGTCACCGGCGTGAACTCGACCTTCAGGCCGGTCGCCTTGGCCAGGTAGTCGCCCAGCGGCTTGAACTTGCGCTGCAGTTCGGTCGGCGCTTCGTCCGGAATGGCCGAGACGCGCAGCACGCCCGGGGTGTTCTGGGCGCAGGCAGGGGCGGCCAGCAGCAGGGCGACGCTGGAGGCGGCGAACAGCGACTTCAGGGCGGACATGGGAGACATAAGGGGCTTTCTTGTTGTAAATAGCACGGGGGCGAAGGCGAGCACGCTTGGCGGCTGCCCGGCGCGGAGGATTCGCAACTTCCGCTATGATAGCAAAAACAGCAACTTCCTCCCTAGCCAGGGCGCATCGGGTGCTCCGGCGGCACGAATGATAAACCTTATGCTGACGACCTGCACAACCGAGAAGCTCGATGTGCCATGCACAGGCAGCGCCCACGTGCCGTCCGAGCTGTTCGACGGCCTTGGCGCGCGCCAGGCGGCGATTTCTCCCAAGTTCCTGTACGACGCGCTCGGCTCGAAACTGTTCGAGGCGATCTGCGAGCTGCCCGAGTATTACCCGACCCGCACCGAGGCCGGCATCTTCGAGCGCCACGGCCGCGAGATCGCCCACGCCTGCGGCATCGGCAGCACGCTGATCGACCTGGGCGCCGGCAACTGCGCCAAGGCGGCGGCCTTGTTTCCGCTGCTGCGCCCGGCGCAGTACGTGGCGGTCGACATCTCCACCGAATTCGTCAGCGAAGCGCTCGCCAGGCTGCGGCTGCGCTTCCCGCACATCGACATGCAGGCCCTCGGGCTCGATTTTTCCAGCGGACTGGAACTGCCGGAGAGCGTGCGCGCCGAGCGCCGCCTGTTCTTCTATCCGGGCTCGTCGCTGGGTAATTTCACGCCGCCCGAGGCACGCGTGTTCCTGACGCGCCTGCGCAGGGGCTGCGGTCCGGATGGCGCCTTGTTGATCGGTATCGACCTGGCGAAGGACAAGGCCATCCTCGACGCCGCCTACGACGACGCGCTCGGCGTCACGGCCGCCTTCAACCTGAACGTCCTGCGCCATGTGAACCGCCTGCTGGGCAGCGACTTCGACATTCGCAACTGGCGCCACGTCGGCCTCTACAACGAGGCGGCGGGCAGGGTCGAGATGCACCTCGAGGCAAAGCGTTTCCAATCGGTGCGCTGGCCGGGCGGCGGGCGCGATTTCGCCGCGGGCGAACGCATCCATACGGAAAACAGCTATAAATACCGCCAGGCCGACGCCATCGGCCTGCTCGAACAGTCGGGCTTCGAGGCCACCCGGGTGTGGACCGATCCACGCTGCCCGTTCGCGGTCATTCATGCGCAGGCGATCGCCTGAATTCCGCCATGTTGCGCGATGATTTCCAGGCGGTACGCCAGCGTTCCCTGCAGCTGGCTGCACCGCTCTCGAGCGAGGACTGCTGCGCCCAGTCGATGGCGGACGCCAGCCCGGTCAAATGGCACCTGGCGCACTCGACCTGGTTTTTCGAGACCTTTATCCTGGAAGCGCGCGAGGCCGGCTTTTCTCCCTTTCATCCCGCCTTCCGGGTACTGTTCAATTCGTATTACAACGGCGTCGGGGCCAAGCATCCGCGCGCCCAGCGCGGCCTGCTGACGCGGCCTTCGCTGGACGAGGTCAAGGCCTACCGCGCGGATGTCGATGCACGCATGCTGAGGCTGCTCGAGAGCGAAAATGACGGGGCGCTTTCCGCTCTGGTCACGCTCGGCCTGCAGCACGAACAGCAGCACCAGGAACTGATGCTCACGGACGTAAAACACCTGCTGGCCCAGAATCCGATCGCGCCCGCCTACGACGGCGAACCAATCGCGCCTGAGGCGCCGCCGCTGCCCATGGATTTCCTGGAATTCGACGGCGGCCTGGTCGAGATCGGCCACGACGGGCGCGGCTTCGCTTTCGATAACGAACTGCCGCGCCACCGCAGCTATGTCGCCCCGTTCACGCTGGCCTCGCGCCTGGTGACGAACGGCGAATACGCCGCCTTCATCGAGGCCGGCGGCTACCGCGACCCGGCCCTGTGGCTGGCCGAAGGCTGGGACAAGGTGGCCTCTGGCGAACTGGCCGCGCCCCTGTATTGGCGGCGCCGGCCGGAGGGCGGCTGGGACGAATTCACCCTGCACGGCGAGCACGCGCTCGACCCGGCGCGCCCGGTCACCCACCTGTCGCTGTACGAAGCCGACGCCTATGCACGCTGGTGCGGCGCGCGCCTGCCGCTCGAGGCCGAATGGGAATTCGCGGCCCGCCTGGCCAGCATCGAGGGAGGCCGCCTGCACCCGGGCGCTTCCGCCGGCGATGGCTTGACGCAAATGTTCGGCGCCTGCTGGCAATGGACCAGCAGCAGCTATGCACCCTATCCCGGTTATGCCCCGGCAGCGGGCGCGATCGGCGAATACAACGGCAAGTTCATGGTCAACCAGTACGTGCTGCGCGGCTCGTCCTGCGCGACGCCGTCCGGCCACGCCCGTGCCAGCTACCGCAATTTCTTCCCGGCAGGCGCGCGCTGGCAATTTACCGGCATCAGGCTCGCGCGATGAGCGGCCTGAGCCGTTTGCGCCTGCGGCGCCTGCGCTTGCGCAGCCTGCGTGTGCGGATCCTGAACCGCCGCGCCAACGCCTATATCCTGTTGCATCCGCTCGCCTTCAGCCTCAGCGTCATCAAGGGCTTCCGGGCCAACCAGGGCCTGCTGCTGGCCGGCGCAGTCGCCTATTACGCGCTGCTCTCGATCGTGCCCTTCCTGATGCTGGTCGTCGTCGCGCTCTCGCATTTCATCGACCAGGCCGAACTGCTGGTGACGATGCGCCGCTACCTGGAATTGCTGGTGCCCGGCCAGTCGGCCTCGATCGTGGGCGAGGTGGCCAACTTCCTCGACAACCGCGACCTGATCACCTGGGTGCTGGGCGTGACCATGCTGTTCTTCAGCTCGTTTGCGTTCACGGTGCTGGAGAACGCGATGAGCGTCATCTTCATCCACCGGGTGGCGGTGCGGCGCCGTCATTTCCTCGTCTCGGCCGTGCTGCCTTATTGCTACATGCTGGCGCTGGGCGTGGGCGTGCTGCTGGTGACGGTGGTGGCCGGCACCCTGCAGGTGATGGGGAGGGAGAGCGTGGAATTGTTCGGCGCCACCTGGTCGCTGAACGGCGTCTCGGGCGCGCTGCTATATCTGCTGGGCCTCCTCGGCGAAATCCTGGTGCTGACCTCGATCTACCTCGTGATGCCGGTCGGGCGCCTGTCGCTGTCGCATGCGCTGGTGGGCGGGGTGACGGCGGCGCTGTTGTGGGAAATCGCGCGCCACGTGCTGGTCTGGTATTTCTCGACCCTGTCCCAGGTGAACGTCGTGTACGGCTCGATGACGACGGCCATCGTCGTCATGTTCAGCCTCGAGATCGGCGCCACGCTGCTCCTGTTCGGCGCCCAGGTGATTGCCGAATACGAGCGCGTCGGCCGCGGCAAGCTCGAGGGTCATGCGCCGCTGACGACCGCCTGAAGAGACGGTTGCTTCTCTTGTTCTATCTCAATTTCATATAGGAAAGCCAGTGGCACAGTAGGCTCTTGCGCCGGCATAACGCCGGGCAATAAACGTGAGAACGGGAGCTGTGATGGAAACTGGCGAAGTCCTGGGTTTGCAACTGCCGGCGATGCTGGCATTCGTCGCGCTGCTGGCCGGATTGATCCTGCTGGCGCGCCAGCTGCACAAACTGCGCCGGCCCGCGGTCGTGCGGCGCGGCGTCCATCCTCCGGTTCCGCACAAGGGACCATCCAGGCCGGACTAGGCCGGTTCTAGAGCACGACGCTGCGGTTGCGACCGGCCGACTTGGCGGCATACAGGGCGCGGTCGGCCCGCTCGATAGCCTGGTCGATCGGCTCGCCATCCTCGTAGCGCGCAAAGCCCGCCGAGAAACGCACGCGCAGGTCGTACAGCGCCGGGCTGGCCGGCAGCTCGGCCAGGCGCTCGCGCAGGCGCGCCACACCCAGCGTCGGGTCGCCCGGCGGGGTTTCCGTCAGCAGCAGCAGGAATTCCTCGCCGCCCCAGCGCCCGATCATATCGGTGGTGCGCAGCACGACCTGCGCCTGGGTCGCAAAGGCGCGCAGCACGGCGTCGCCGGCAGCGTGGCCGTAGGTATCGTTGATGCTCTTGAAGTGGTCGAGATCGATGATGCAGACGAAAAAACGCGGCCCGCCGCGCGCGTGGCGCGTCGCGTGTTCCTGCAGCAGGGTCATCATGCGGCGCCGGTTCGGCAGCCCGGTCAGCTCGTCGCGCGCGGCCATCTCCTTGATGTGCGCCAGCGCCTGCTCGAGCGCGATCTTCTGCGTTTTCAGGCGGGTGCGCATGTCCGACAACTGGCCGGAGAGCTGGGAAATGGCCAGCATCACGATCGCCGTCAGCGCGAAATTGAAGACTTCCTGGCGCGCCGGATAATGGAGCGGCTGGTGCTGCACGCACCAGACCATCACCATCCCCATCAGCGTGACCGTGTAGACGCAGGCAATGCGCACCGAGGCCGGGCGCAGGCTGAACATACCGAACACCATGACCAGCGACAGCATGATCAGGGTTGCCCCGTGCACCGGTCCCGTGACCGCGTACGAGGCGCCGATCAGCGACTGCGCGATGAGGGTTTGCGGCATGGCCAGCGTCGGGTCGGCGCAGTGGCGGTTCAGGCCGCTGCGAATGAGGCCGTAGAAGCCACCGATGAAAACGAAGTACAGGACCGTCAGCACGCCGACCTGCTGGACGTCCGCCGCACCGATCCTGGCCGCATACAGGAGCAGCAGGACGACGGTGGCGGTCACCAGGGCGGCCAGGCCCAGCAGCGCCAGTGTCAGGCGCTGGCGGCTGTCGTCGCCGAGGAGGGCGTCGGCCAGGCGGGTGGTCAGTCCGGGGAGTTGCGGCGAGTCGAGCGCCGCCGTAGCGGCCTGTTGCGTGGGCATTGTCTCTGGAATTCGTTGTTGGCTTGCAAGACCGGTCTGCGCCGGCAAACCGCATTATACAACCGACAATTCTTAAAAAAGCAATGGATTGTTTTATAGAGACAAAATAAATGTTTACGCAGCAACGCGTTGCGCTGCCGCGTACTCCCGGAACGGCGGCTGGATCAGGCCTTGACGACCACGCCCGGCGTGCCGGCGGCCATGCGGCCGACGACTTTTGCGTCGCCGAAGCCCTCGCGCGCGAACAGCGCCAGCACGGACTCGGCCGCCGCCGGGTCGCAGGAGACCAGCAGGCCGCCCGAGGTCTGCGGGTCGGTCAGCAGGGCCTGCTGCGCCGGCGTGATGTTTTCCGACAGCGCGACGTCCTTGCCGTAGGCATCCCAGTTACGTCCGGAAGCGCCGGTGAAGAAGCCGTCCTGCGCCAGTTGCAGCACGCCGGGGAGCAGCGGGATGTCGGCCATGTCGAGTTCGGCCGAGAGTTTGGCGCCGCGCGCCAGTTCGAGCAGGTGGCCCAGCAGGCCGAAGCCGGTGACGTCAGTCAGCGCATGCACGCCGTCCATCGCGGCCAGCGCCTGGCCCGGCTTGTTCAGCTTGGTCGTGTTGGCGATCATCGCGGCATAGCCGTCCGCACCCAGCTGGTCCTTCTTCAAGGCGGCCGACAGCACGCCCACGCCCAGCGGCTTGCCGAGGATGAGGACGTCGCCGGCACGGGCGTCGGCATTGCGTTTGACGCGGTCCGGGTGCACCAGGCCCATGACCACCAGGCCGTAGATCGGCTCGACCGAATCGATGGTGTGGCCGCCGGCGATCGGGATGCCGGCTTCGGCACAGATCGATTCGCCGCCGCGGATGATCTCGCCGATCGTCTCCAGCGGCAGCTTGTTGATCGGCATGCCCACCAGGGCCAGGGCCATGATCGGCGTGCCGCCCATCGCATAGACGTCGGAAATGGCGTTGGTGGCGGCGATGCGGCCGAAGTCGAACGGGTCGTCGACGATCGGCATGAAGAAATCGGTGGTGGCGATCAGGGCCTGCTCGTCGTTGAGCTTGTAGACGGCGGCGTCGTCGGCCGTCTCGATGCCGACCATCAGCTGGGGCGGCACCGGGAAGCCGCTCGACTTCTTCAGGATTTCGGCGAGCACGCCGGGCGCGATCTTGCAGCCGCAGCCGCCGCCGTGCGAGAAGGAAGTCAGTTTGATGGTGTGGTCAGGCGCGGTCATGTTCGGTTCCATTCTTTATGAGTGTTCGGGCTGCGGGGATAGTGGGAATCCCGGGAGCAGCAGATTATCCACCAAGTCGGCCAGTGCTGCATGCTCGGCATGCGGCGCGAACAGCGCGGCGCGCACGGCGCACTGGCGGCGCAGCAGTGCGTCGAAGGCCGGCTCCGCCACGCAGCGGTCCACCAGGCGCGCCAGCGCGGCGGCGTCCCCCAGCGGGAAATAGCCGGCGTAGTCCCGCCCCAGCATGCCGAGGTTGCCGTCGATATCGGATGCCAGCACCGGTACGCCGCTGGTGACGGCCTCGATGATGACGTTGGCGCCGCCTTCCATGGCCGATGCGATCACCATCGCCCGGCAGCGTTTCAAACGCTGGCGGGTTTGCGCATGCGGCATCGGCCCCAGCCAGCGGTAGCGCGGGCAGGCCGCTTCGGTGGCGCGCGCCGCTTCCAGCAGCGCCGGATCGAGGGCGCCGCCGATGTGCAGCAGGCGTAGGCGCGGCGCCGTGACCAGCTGCGCGGCGCGCATGAAGGTCAGTGGATCCTTTTCCGGTCGCAGGTGGCCGATCATGCAGATGTCGACGTGGCGGCCGGCGGCCGGTGCCGGACGCAGCGCGGGCGCGGACTGGTAGATGACCCGCGCCTTCGCCTGCAGGTGCGGCGCCAGGCGCGCCAGGCCGGCTTCCTGCAGCACGACCAGGGCGTCGGCCGTCTCGAGCGAGGCGCGCGCTTCGGGCGCGCTGTCGATGTCGCGATACAGGTCGGTGCCGGTCAGGGCCAGCAGGGCGGGGCGCTCCGGGTGCGCTGTCTTGAAGGCGGCCAGCGCCTGCGCCGAGCGGCGCGCGTGCAGGGCGATCAGCAGGTCGGGCGCGGGTTCATCCGCGCTCCAGCCGCCCGCCACGTCGACCGCGTGGCGGCCGCGCAAGAAACGCGCCCAGCGGCTGGCGGTTTGCCAGTTGCCGTTGTTGTCGCGGGCGGCGGCGGGGCTGACGATGAGGATGCGCTTGCGGACCATCTGGAGATAAGGGGAGCTGGACGGGGAGGGGAATTATACGTCGGGCATATGGGAACGGTTGATTGTGCAGAAGCGCGGCATCGCCACAGCAGACACGCGAGCGCCAGGCGAAAAAAAACGGCTGCCGAAGCAGCCGTTCTCATTCATTCGCCTACAAGGACCGGTTACTGGTCGCCGAAGCTGCGACGGGCGCCGTCGGCCGAACGCGGGTTCGTGCCGCGGTAGCCACCGCCGCTGCCTTCGCGGCGTGGGGCGCCGCTGCTCGGGCCGCGTGGTGCAGCGTCGCGGTTGTAACCGCCTTCGCGCGGTGCTGCCGATGGCTTGCTGAAGCTGCGCTGGCCCGGCTTGGCGGCGCTACGGCCGTCGCCTGGTTTCCAGCCGCCTGGACGGGCGCCGGTACGGGCAGGTGGCGCCGAACGCTTCGGCTCGAAACCTTCCACCACGGTCGCCGGGATCAGCTGCTTGGTGAAACGCTCGATGCGCTTGATGTTCATGTTTTCGGCGTGGTTTACCAGCGAGATCGCCAGGCCATTGCGGCCGGCGCGGCCGGTACGGCCGATACGGTGCACATAGTCTTCCGGGAACTTCGGCAGGTCGTAGTTCACCACGTGGGTGATGGTCGGCACGTCGATGCCGCGCGCGGCGACGTCGGTTGCCACCAGCACGCGTACTTGGCCGCGGCGCAGGCTGTCCAGGGTGCGGTTGCGGGCGCCCTGGTGCATGTCGCCGTGCAGCGCGGCGGCTGCGAAGCCGGCGATGTTCAGGCGGTCGGCGATGGTGTCGGCGTCACGCTTGGTCGCGGTGAAGACGACTGCCTGGTCCATCGACTCGTCGCGCAGCAGGTGGTCCAGCAGGCGGTTCTTGTGCGACAGGTCGTCGACGAAGTGCACGCGCTGCGAGATGTTCTCGTGGCGGTTCGAGGCGCTGGCGATCTGGATCACCATCGGGTCCTTGGTGATGCGGCGTGCCATGTTGCCGACGACGCCATCCAGCGTGGCCGAGAACAGCATGGTCTGGCGCGATGCCGGGGTAGCGGCGACGATCTTTTCGATGTCGTCGATGAAGCCCATGTCGAGCATGCGGTCGGCTTCGTCCAGCACCAGAATCTGCAGTTCCGAGAAGTCGATCTTGCCCGACTCCATGTGGTCGATCAGGCGGCCCGGGGTGGCGACCAGGATTTCAGGATTCTTCGACAGCAGTTGCATCTGCTTCGGGTAAGGCATGCCGCCCAGGATCGAGACGGCGCGGATGCGGCGCATGTAGCTGCCGTATTTTTCGGTCGCGGTGGTGACCTGCAGGGCCAGTTCGCGGGTCGGGGTCAGCACCAGCATCTTCGGCTTGGCTGCGGTGAAACGGACGCGCTCGCCGCGCGAACGGGCCGACTGCGCTTCTTGCGCAGGGGTGCGGGCCGGGGCCGGCGCGACTTCGGCGCTGACCAGCTTGTGCAGGGCCGGCAGCATGAAGGCTGCGGTCTTGCCGGAGCCGGTTTGCGACGAGACCAGCAGGTCGCGTCCTTCGATGGCGGCAGGAACAGCTTGTGCCTGGACCGGGGTCGGGACGGTGTAACCGGCTTCGTTGACTGCTTTGACGATCGTGGCGTGGAGGCCTAGTGCTTCAAAACTCATTGTTTTCTAACTTTCGGTAGTGATCAGCGCTCAATAGTTTTACGAGCGCAGAAATAGGAATGCGAAATAGCAACGCGAACCAACAGAACGAAATGACTCAGAAATGAAAGAAATTTCGGCACAAAAGCTTTGCGCCGGGACGGTGTCAAAGGTCGACACACAGGGCGGGAGGGCTTTATGGAAGGCTGCCATGCTTGGCAGGCCTTGCTGCGATGCTGCTTGTTGTTACTAGCTTGGATACTTCTGGATGCGCTGTCTGTCGACAGTTTGTCGCTTTATTGCAGCGCACAAACGACACTATACAGTAGTTTGGGAATGCTTGCACAGACCAGCCAATTTGATCTGGCACAAAGTGTGGCTTGCAGTGCGCGGTGGCAGCGGGAGGGAGTAGGGAGGAAACACGGTCCCGGGCGCACAGGCCCGGGACCGGCGCCGATCAACGATGCTTGCGGCGGCTGTTGGTATTACGCGAAATGCGCGAGTTCGACGCGGCGGTCGCCTTCGACTTGCGCGGCTCGCCACGGTCCGCCTCGAGTGCCATGACGGCGCTGTCGACGATGTTCTCGGCGATGTCGTTGCCCACCGACGCCGAGGTCTTCGGCACCAGGATGGTCGAACCGGCCTTCAGGCGGGTCTGCATCGGAATGTTGTTTGCCTGGCGGATGACTTCCGGCGTGGTGCCGAATTTCGAGGCCAGCGAGGTGATGCTTTCCTTGGCGCCCGTGATCTTGTGCGTGGTCCAGGTCGACAGCGCCTGGCCCCATTGCGCCAGGTTCAGGTGGAATTTCTCGGCGTTCTTTTGCGGCAGCAGGATCTTGGTGCGGTCGTCGCCGGTGATGACCGGACGCTTGAACTGCGGGTTCAGGGCCTTGAATTCGTCGACCGACATTTCCGCCAGCTGGGCGGCGATCGCGAGGTCGATGTCGCTGGTCTTGTCGACCGTCGTGAAGTAAGGCTGGTTGTCGATCACCGGCAGGGTGACGTTGTACTGGCTCGGGTTGGCGACGATGTTCTTCACGGCCTGCAGCTTCGGCACGTAGTTGCGCGTCTCGGCCGGCATCAGGTCGGCCAGGCTTTCGAAATCGGTTGGTTTGCCGAGCGCCTGGTTTTTCTTGATCGCCTTCTGAACATTGCCTTCGCCCCAGTTATAGGCGGCCAGAGCCAGCTGCCAGTCGCCGAACATCGTGTACAGGCGCTGCAGGTAGGTCAGGGCGGCATCGGTCGAGGCCAGCACGCCGCGGCGCTCGTCCTTGAACATGTTCTGCTTGAGGTCGTAGTCCTTGCCGGTGCCCGGCACGAACTGCCAGAGGCCGGCCGCGCTGGCGGTCGACAGGGCTTGCGGATTGAAGGCAGATTCGATCACCGGCAGCAAGGCCAGCTCGGTCGGCATGCCGCGCTTTTCCAGCTCCTGCACCACGTGGAACAGGTAGAGCGACGCGCGGCCGGAGATGCGGGCCATGTAGTCGGGCTTGGCGCTGTAGGAGCGCACATGGCGCTCGACCAGGTTGTTGCTGATGTCGGGAATCGCGTAGCCGCTGCGGATCCGGCCCCAGACATCGGTTTCCTTGTAGTCGTCGACTTTCAGCGATGCAGTGTTGGCAAAAGCGGCCGGAGCGTTGACGGCGGCCGGACGTGCCGCGACGGCGCTTTGCAGCGCGTTGACGGGCGCATTGTCGATGGCGTGGGCGAATGGGGCCGAGAGCAAAAGCACCAGCGCGGCAGCGATAGAAGGTTGGCGGGTCATGTCGTACATAGCTTTCCAGTATGTTGCGTCCAGGAACGGCAGGACTGACGTTAAGGGGGCAGTGTAAGGAGCAGCCGACGAGCCAGTCAAGCGCTAATCCCGGGCGGTTACAAAATTTCCTGTCTATCCTTTTTGTCAACATGAAACTAATTTGATAACAAACGCCAGGGGTATCCTGTTCGCCGCGACCATTTTCATAGGAGGCGGTTCCTCTGAAAAGCGCATACTGCCCCGGTGTATATCGAATTGGCCTATCGGCAATACATTCCGCACAGAAACAACTCAGCCATTCCGAATATTGTCGAGTTATCAATGAACGGCCGCTTTTCCGTTCCTGCCCGACACGTCTTCAACTTACGCGCCTGGAATGCCTGACCTATGAGCGCACGCAAACTGTGCGTACAATCCGACTTGTACCGCGCTTCCTCACCGAGAACACCGACCTATATATATGAGTACCGCCAACCTGAACGCCGACGATGACGCCATCGTCGCCGCCACCCGCCGCTGGCTGGAAAAGGCCGTCATCGGCCTGAACCTGTGTCCATTCGCCAAATCCGTCTATGTAAAAGAGCAGGTGCGCTACGTCGTCTCCGCGGCGCGCACGCCCGAGGCGCTGCTCGAGCAGCTGATGGACGAGCTGCAACACCTGTCCGACACCCCGGCCGAGCAGGTGGACACGACCCTGCTGATCCACCCCTTCGTGCTCGACGATTTCCTCGACTATAACGAGTTCCTCGATGTCGCCGACGCCGCAGTCGAGGACATGCACCTCGATGGCGAGCTGCAGGTGGCGAGCTTCCACCCGGACTACCAGTTCGCCGACACCGACAAGAACGATATCGAGAACTTCACCAACCGCGCTCCTTACCCGATCCTGCAGATCCTGCGCGAGGAGAGCATCGAGCGCGCCGTCGAGGCCTTCCCGGACGCGGCCGAGATCTTCGAGAAGAATATCGAGACCATGGAAAAACTGGGCCACGACGGCTGGGACAAGCTCGATGTCGGACCAGCCCGCTGACCCGCCGGTGCTTCCACCACGTCCCGACACACCCTGCGTCGCCGTCTGCTCGACCACCTTCGACGACGTCTGCCGCGGCTGCGGGCGCACCGTGGCGGAAGTGGCCCACTGGGTATCGATGCCGGCTGAACAGAAGGAGCGCGTCTGGCAGCGCATCCTGGCCGAAGGCTACCCGCGCCGCAATACCTGAACCCGCCTGGAAGCCCGCCGTCACGGCGGGCGCGGCTGTGCAACATTTGCATGCATAATCCCAAGCGTCAGCATTCCCCCGATCCAGGCCGGCAAGCCCGGCTCCAACCATTGCGGCCACGACGATGTCACGGACCCAGTTAAGCGAACCCCTGCGCGGATTCGCGTCGCGCATCAGGCGGCTGTACACGAAGTCGGTGTACGGGGCGATGCTGATGGTCGTCGTCGGCGGCCTGATGATCCCGGCGCTGGTAGCCAGCTATTTCCTGCTGGTGGTGCAGGAGCGCCAGAACACGGTCGCCGAACTCAACGAAACCCTGCAGCGCAATGCCGAGATCCTCGCGCTGGGAATGCAGGAGCCGCTCTGGAACATGAATGCCGAGGCCGCGCGCTCGCTGGTGGACTCGGTGATGCGCGACCCGTCGGTGGTACGGATCCAGGTGCGCGGCCAGCCGGGCACCGGTTTCATCGACGCCCGTGCCCCAGAGCGCGCGCGCGGCCACGTGCTGCGCGCCCGGCGCGAGATCGTGGTGCAGGGCGAGCGCATCGGCGAGCTGACGATCGAGATGGACGACCTGCGCAGCGAAGAGGACCTGCACCGCAAGCAGCGCAACTATGCGCTGGTGCTGGCGGTCCAGGTCACGGTGTCGCTGCTGCTGATCCTTGCCTTCCTGCGGCGGCGCCTGCATGCGCCGCTGCGCACCCTTGCCGGCTTTTCCGACCGCCTCTCGCGCGGCGATTTCGACACCCCCCTCGACCTCGACGTGGACGGCGAACTGGGGCGCCTGGGCACCCAGATGGAGCGCATGCGGGTCGCGATCCGCGACCTGTTCGTCGACGTGGCACGGCGCGAGGAGCAGTTCCGCACGATCGTCACGCAAGTGCCGGGCGCCGTCTTCCGCGCCCGCCCGGGCGGCGCCATCGATTTCGTCAGCGAGGCGATCGAAGGTATTTGCGGCTACCCGGCGAGCCAGATCATGCGCGGCGCCACCGAGGCCTGGTACCACCTGATTTGCGAGGCGGACCGCGCGCGGCAGCGCAAGGTCATGCGCGATGCGATCGCCTCCGGGAGAAGCTATGAAGTCGAATACCGGATCGTTGACGCCCACGGCAAGGAGCGCTGGGTGCTCGAAAGCGGCCAGCCGCAACGGCTGCCTGGCGAGGAGGGCGTCTGGGTCGACGGCATCATCTCCGACATCGGCGAGCGCAAGCACAACGAGATGCGGATCGGGGCGTTGCTGGCCGAGCAGGGCGCGATCCTCGACAACGTCATGTTCGGCGTGCTGTTTACGCGCGAGCGGCACATCGTGTCGGTCAACCGGCGCGCCGAGCAGCTGTTCGGCTATCCCGAGGGCAGCATGGTCGGACTGCCGGCATCAATCCTGTTCGTCTCGAACGGCGAGCATGCCAGGGCCGAGAACGCATTCTTCCCGGTGCTCGCGCGCGGCGAGGACGCCAGCCACGAACGCCAGTTCCGGCGCCGCGACGGCAGCCTGCTGTGGTGCCTGGTGAGCGGCAGCGCGATCGATGCCGGCCGCCCGGAAGCGGGCAATGTGTGGGTCTTCGCCGACATCTCCGAGCGCAAGCAGAACGAGGAAAAGTTGCGCCTGTCCGCCACCGTCATCGAGCACATCGCCGACGGCGTGATGGTGGTCGACGTCCACGGCACCATCGTCACCGTGAATCCCGCCTTCACCCACATCACCGGTTTCGACGCCCCGGAAGTGGTCGGCCGGCCGTGGAGCGTGACCCATACCGGACGCGACGACCAGGACCTGTTCTGGACCATGTGGCGCCAGCTGAACGATACCGGCTTCTGGCGCGGCGAATTGTGGAGCGCGCGCAAGGACGGCGAGACCTTCCTCGAGTGGCTGACGGTATCGACCGTGCGCAACGACGAGGGCAGGGTTACCCATTACGTCGGGGTCTTCAGCGACATCACGCGCCTGAAGGAGTCGCAGGAACAGCTCGACTACCTGGCGCACCACGATCCCTTGACGGGCCTGCCCAACCGCCTGCTGTTCCAGGACCGCCTGCTGCATGCGATCGGGCGCGCGGCGCGCGAAGGCCAGCAGCTGGCAGTGATGTTCATCGACCTCGACCGCTTCAAGAACGTCAACGACACGCTCGGCCACCACGTCGGCGACGAACTCCTGAAGCAGGTGGCGACCGCGCTCGGCGCGCGGCTGCGCGACGGCGACACCCTGGCGCGGCTGGGCGGCGACGAATTCATCGTCCTGCTCGAGAACGTGGACGGCAGCTACGGCGCGGGCCAGGTGGCGGCCAAGATGATGGCGCTGTTCGAGCAGCCGTTCACCGTCGCCGGCCACGAGCTGTTCGTCACCGGCTCGATCGGCATCAGCCTGTTCCCGCAGGACGGCGAGGATGCGAACCTGCTGGTCAGGAATGCGGACGTGGCCATGTACCAGGCCAAGTCGCGCGGCAGGAACGGCTACCAGTTCTACTCCAGGGACATGGACGGCGAGGGCGTCGAACGCCTGCGCATGGAAGCGCTGCTGCGGCGCGCGATCGAGCGCCAGGAGATCTTTCTCCATTATCAGCCGCAGGTCGAAATCGACAGTGGGCGCCTGATCGGGGTCGAAGCGCTGGTGCGCTGGCATAATCCCGAACTCGGCCAGGTCAGCCCGGTGCGTTTCATCCCGATGGCCGAGGACACCGGCTTCATCAACCAGATCGGCGAATGGGTGCTGTTCGAGGCCTGCCGCCAGATGGTGCGCTGGGACGAGGCAGGCCTGGTGGTTCCGAAGATGGCGGTGAACCTGTCGGTGCGCCAGGTGGAGCGCGGGGCGATGGCGCCGCTGGTTTCGCGCGCGCTGGCGGCGACGAACCTGGCGCCGCGCCGGCTGCAGCTGGAAGTGACGGAGTCGGTGATCATGAATACCGGCGACGCGCTGGCTTTCGTGCACGAGCTGCATGCGATCGGCGTGGGGCTGGCGATCGACGATTTCGGCACCGGCTACTCGTCGCTGGCCTATCTGAAGCAGCTGCCGGTGGACGTCCTGAAGATCGACCGCAGCTTCATCAAGGACATCGCCGTCGATTCGGACGACGAGGCGATCGCGATCGCGATCATCCAGCTCGGTAAAAGCATGCACCTCTCGGTGATCGCCGAGGGAGTGGAGAACGAAGAACAGGCGGCATTCCTGCTGCGCCACGGCTGCACCCGTGCACAGGGTTACCTGTACGGCCGGCCGGTGGCGCCAGGCGTGCTGCTCGAAGAATGGGGAAACGAGAAGAATGAGAGACACGAACACGCCGGACGCGAAACCGGCACCTGACGCGGTACCCGGGCAAACGCGCGGCAAACGCCGCTCGCGGCGCCGCTTCCTGCTCGGCGGGCTGGTGGCCGGCGGCGCGCTGCTGGTGGGCTGGGGCACGCGCCCGCCGCGCCAGCGCCTGCACACGAGCGCACCGCTCCCCGTCGCGAACGGCGCCGTCGCCCTCAACGGCTGGATCGCGGTCAACCCCGACGGTACGGTCTCGGTGGTGGTGCCGCGCAGCGAGATGGGGCAGGGCGTGCACACTGCCCTGCCGATGCTGGTGGCCGAGGAGCTCGACGCCGCGCTCGATTCCGTGCGCATTGCCGCGGCCCCGATCGACAAGATCTTCGGCAACCTGGCCGTCCTGCGCGAGAACCTGCCCTTCCACCCCGACGATCGCGGCAACGTGAAGGATGGCGCCCAGTGGATGCTGGCCAAGGTCGGGCGCGAGCTCGGCATCATGTTCACCGGCGGCTCGACCAGCGTAAAGGACGCCTGGCAGCCGATGCGCGAAGCCGGCGCGGTCGCACGCGCCATGCTCGTGAAAGCGGCATGCGAGGGCTGGAAGTCGAACGCCGCCGACTGCCGCACCCAGAACGGCGTCGTGATCCACAAGGACGGCCGGCGCGCTTCCTACGCCAGCCTGGCCGCGCGCGCCGCTGAAGTCGGTGCCGGCATCGACGCCGGCGACGTGCGCCTGAAGGAGCCGCGCGAATTCCGCCTGATCGGCAAACCGGTGCCGCGCCGCGACACCGCGGGCAAGGTCGACGGCAGCGCGCGCTTCGGCATCGACGCCCGTCCGCCTGGCATGCTGTACGCAGCCGTCAAGATGGCGCCCGTCGTCGGCGCCACCGTCGTTTCCTTCGACGCGGCTGCGGTCAAGGCCATGCCGGGCGTGGTCGGCATCGCCGATGTCTCGGCTTCGCTCGGGCCGTATGCCGGCGCCGGCGCCGGCGTCGCCGTGATCGCCCACAGCTGGTGGCAGGCGAAGACCGCCGCCGCCGCGCTGCCGGTGCAGTGGAACGAAGAAGCGGGAAGGGGGCTGTCGTCGGAATCGATCTTCGCCGGCTTTGCCGCCGCCCTCGACAAGGAATCCGGATTCACCTATTACGAAAGCGGCACCCAGGACGTGGGCGGTGTGGCGAAAACGATCACGGCCGAATACCGCGCGCCCTTTCTCGCCCACGCGACCATGGAGCCGGTGAACTGTACCGCCCAGGTCGCGAACGGCAAGGTCCGCCTGTGGGCCTCGACCCAGGTGCCGAGCATCGCGGTCGACGTTGCGGCCAAGGTGGCCGGCGTCGCGCGGGAAGACGTGACGATCGAGGTGATGCTGCTCGGCGGCGGCTTCGGGCGGCGCCTGGAGGGCGACATGGTGGCGCAGGCGGTGGCCGTGGCGCTGGCGGCGAAGGGCAAACCGGTGCAGCTGATCTGGACCCGCGAAGACGACACTACCCACGACGTCTACCGCCCGGCCGCGCTGGCGCGCTTCAAGGCATCGCTGGACGCGCAAGGCCGCCTGCTGGCCTGGGACAACAAGTCCGCCAGCGGCGCGATCGGCCACCAGTACTTCCCCCGCAATCTTGGCCTGCCCGGGATGGGCCCGGACAAGACGACGGCCGAGGGCGAGTACGACATGCAGTACGAGATCCGCAACCAGCGCATCGCCCACGTGATCGTCGACAGCGCGGTGCCGCTCGGCTACTGGCGTTCGGTCGGCCACTCGCACAATGCCTTCTTCAAGGAGGCGTTCCTCGACGAGGTCGCGCATGCGGCCGGCCAGGACCCGGTCCAGTACCGGCGCACGCTGCTGAAGGATCACCCGCGCCACCTCGCCGTGCTCGACGCGGCCGTGAGCAAGGCCGGCGCCCCGGCCCCAGGCCGCGCCCACGGCGTGGCCGTGCACCAGTCTTTCGGCAGCATCGTGGCCCAGGTGGCCGAGGTCTCGGTCGAGGGGAGCGACATCCGCGTGCACCGCGTCGTCTGCGCGATCGATTGCGGCATCGTGGTGAACCCGAACATCGTGGCCCAGCAGATGGAGTCGGCGGTCGTGTTCGGCCTGTCCGCCGCGCTGGGCGGCGAGATCACGATCAAGGATGGGCGGGTCCAGCAGTCGAACTTCGGCGACTACCCGGTACTGCGCATGGACCGCGCGCCCATCGTGGAAACCGTGATCGTGCCGAGCGCCGAGCCGCCCGAGGGCGTGGGCGAGCCGGGCGTGCCGCCGGTGGCGCCGGCCGTGGCGGCGGCCGTGTTCAAGCTGACGGGCAGGCGCCTGCGCAGCCTGCCGCTGCGCCTGGGGTAAGGCCGGCCGGCCCGACGCTCAATCCACCCTGCGGGTCGCTCGGATCACTGCTGACCTGCCTGGCCCAGCAGCGTTCGCAAATTGCAGTCGCGCTGCCAGTCGCGCCGTTGCTGGCTGGACGCGGCCAGGCGCGCCAGTTCCTCCGGCGCGAGTTCAGCCTGGGCCTGGACCAGGCGTTCGGCGAGGGCGGCGTCCGGCAGCATGGTGCCGAAGAAGGCGACCGTGTCGTCCTTTTGCAGCAGCAGGGTCGGAAAGTTGTCGACGTCGAGGTCGCCGACCACGTCGGCCTGGTCTTCGATGTCGATCCAGACGAAGGTCTTGTCCGGATGGCGGGCGGCGAGGGCTTCGAAGGCGCTGCGGTAGCCGCCGCAGGTGCCGCACCAGGCGGCGCACAGGCAGGCGACGATCCAGCGGCCGCCGCCGAAGGAGGCGGCGAGCTGGTCGCGGTTGCTCGTATCAAGTGTCAGGGAATGCATGAGCGGATTCTACCTCGGGACAGCAATCGGGGCCACGCCGGCCATGGCCGGGGCCGTGCGTGACGGGTTAAAATAGCGCATGCCTATCATCCTTGCCATCGAAACTTCATCCGAACTCGCCTCCTGCGCGCTGCTCATCGGCGACACGCCCGGCAAGACCGCCGGCCGCACTGTCCTGTCGCGCGAGTCCGGCGGCGTGCGTACCCATTCGCAATCCGTGCTGCCGATGGTGCAGGAACTGCTGGCCGAGGCGCAGATTCGCCTGAGCGACGTCGATGCCATCGCCTTCGGCGCCGGGCCCGGCTCGTTCACCGGCGTGCGCACTGCCTGCGGCGTGGCCCAGGGCCTGGCCTTCGGGGCCGAGCTGCCGGTGCTGCCCCTGGTGACGCTCGAGGCGATGGCGGAGGCGTGCCGCGCGAAGAGCGGCGCGCTCGAGGTGCTGGCCGTGCTGGACGCGCGCATGAACGAAGTCTATTGGGCGCAATACCGGTTCGACGGGGCCTGGCAAGTCGTCGTTGCGCCGACCCTGTCCGGCCCCGAGGCGGTGGCGCCGCAGCCCGCCGCGGGCCTTGCCGCCTGCGGCAACGGCTTCTCCGCCTATCCGGACGCGTTTGCCGGTAAAGGCTTCGCGGCCGCGGCCGATGCCGGCGTCAATCCGCATGCGCGCGACCTGGCGGCCATCGGCGCAGCCGCGCTGGCGGCCGGGCAGGGCGTGCCGGCGGCGCAGGCCCAGCCGCTTTACCTGCGCAACAAGGTCGCCTACACCAGCGCCGAGCGCCAGGTGATCAATGCCGCCAAGGCCGAGGGCTCGAAGGCATGATGGACGCGAGCGTAGCGAACCGCCTGAGCCTGGTGCGGATGACGATGGACGACGTCGACGCGGTGCACGCGCTCGAATGCAGCGTGTTCCCCCATCCCTGGAGCCGCGCCAACTTCAGCGATTCCATTCAGGCAGGCTACGACGCCTGGCTGCTGCGCGATGCCGCGGGCGAGCTGGCCGGCTATTTTCTGCTGATGTATGCGCTGGACGAAGCCCATTTGCTCGACGTGGCGGTGGCCGGCGAGCGCCACGGCACCGGACTGGGACGGCACCTGCTCGATACCCTGTGCGCGCGGGCGAAAGAGATGGGCGCCGAATCCGTGCTGCTCGAAGTGCGCCCGTCGAACGAGCGCGCGCTGGCCGTGTACAAGCGCTACGGCTTTGCCGAGATCGGCCGGCGCAAGGGATATTATCCGGCCCATGAGGGCAAGCGCGAGGACGCCATCGTGATGAGGCATGCACTATGAACCCGAGCGAACGCGACGAAGTATTTTTGGCCGAGATGGGCATCACGCCGCTGTGGCGGCTGCGCCGCGAACCTGCGGACGACTCCGCGCCGGTCGAGGCGGAAGCAGCGGCAGCGGTCGCCGCCACGGCGCCGCAGCCGGCAGCGCAATCAGCGCGCGCACCTGCGCCTGCTCCCGGTGTCATCCCGCCGCCCCCGCGCGACCCGGCCTGGGGCGAGATCCCGATGACCTCCGCGCCGCCGCCGCCGGCATGGACCCCGCCCGCTCCCCCGGCGGTCGAGGAAGAGCAGGGCGACAGCCCGGAGGCGATCGCCGCCATGGACTGGGACGAACTGCGCGCCGCGATCGCCCGCTGCACGCGCTGCGGCGACTGCGCCGGCCGCAAGCCGGTGTACGGCGCCGGCGCCCTGCAGGCGCGCTGGCTGGTCGCCGCCGGCGCCACCAGTGCGGCCGATGAAGCGGAGGGCGCGCCACTGGCCGGCGAGGCCGGCAAGCTGCTCGACAACATGCTGTGCGCGGTCGACCTGACGCGCGAGCAGGACGTCTACGTCACCAGCCTGGTGAAATGCCGTCCGCTGTCCGCCAGCGGCGGCGACCGCGCGCCCACCGCCGAGGAAGCGGCGGCCTGCCGTCCCTTCCTCGAGCGCGAACTGGCCCTCACCGGCGCCGGCGTGGTCCTGACCCTGGGCCAGATCGCGGCCAACGGCCTGCTCGGCAAACCGCTGCAGGAGCCGCTGGCCGGCACCCGCGGCACCACCCACGCCTTGGGCAAGGCGGCGCTGGTGGCGACCCTGCATCCGGGCGAGCTGCTGCGCCGCGGCGCCGACAAGGCGCTGGCCTGGGCGGACCTGTGCCGTGCGCGTACCGCGGGCGCGCCGAATGCGCGAGCTTCGAATGCAGAAGGTTTGAATGCAGGACGGGGCCGATAGCTACCAGGCCGCCTTCCACCGCCGCTGGGGGCACCTGCGGCGCGCCCGGGTGCGCGCCCTGGCCTGGCTGCTCGATTCGCCCGACTTGCTCGACGCCGCCGCGCCGCACTGGCAGGGCCGCATCGCCTCCACCGGGCCGGTGACGCCCGAAGTCGAACGCTGGCTGCGCGACCTCGACTTCGATCCGGCCCGCCTCGACGCCGCCCTCGGCCCGCGCGTCTACCGGCGCCTCGGCCTGTATGCCGAAAAGCTGATGGCCTTTTATTTCCAGGAGCAGGGACGCCTGGTCGCCCACGGCCTGCAGATCCGCGCCAACCGCAACGACACGGTCGGCGAGTTCGACTTCCTGCTGGAGAATGGCCCCGACGCCCTCGAACACATCGAGTTCGCCACCAAGTTCTACCTGCTGCAAGGCGAAGCCGGGCAGGAGTTCGACGCCCTGGTCGGGCCCAACCTGGCCGACAGCCTGGGCGCGAAGATGCGCAAGATTTTCGGGCGCCAGCTGGAGCTGGGCACGCACCCCGCGGCCCAGCCGCTGCTGCCGCGCCCCGTGACCTCGGCGCGCGCCCTGGTGAAAGGCTGGCTGTTCTATCCAGCCGGCAGCTGGCCGGCGATGAGCGGCATCACGGCCGGGCACTGCCGCGGCTTCTGGTGCGCGCTGGGCGAACTCGACTCGCTCGGCGCCGACGCCTTCCTGGTCCTGCCCAAGCTGCAATGGCTGGCGCCCTTCCGCGCGGCGCAGGCGGCATGGCTGTTGAACCGCGCCCAGCTGCATGCCGAGCTGGAAGCCCAGTTCGAGACGAATCCCTCGCCGGTGCTGGTGGCGGTGGTGCGCGAAACGCCGGGTCTGGTGGAAGAGATCGAACGTGGCTTCATCGTGCCGAACGACTGGCGTGAGCGCGCGGAGGCGAGAAGCGCCCAGGACGATATGCGCAATATCGTCTGGTAAGCCAGGGGCGCGCGGCGCCCGCCGGCATCAATGCTTGTGCTCGCCGATCAGCGCCAGCGAATCATGCTGCGCCTGGTTGCGCTGATGCCGCTTCATGATCAGCCAGGTAATCCCCGCGATCGACAGCCCGAACATCACGATGATCATGTCCAGGTCGAGGTTCAGGGTGATCATGATCGAGTACAGCGCCAGCATGGTCAGGATCGACAGGTTCTCGTTGAAGTTCTGCACTGCGATCGAGTGGCCCGCGCTCATGAGCACATGGCCGCGGTGCTGCAGCAGGGCGTTCATCGGTACCACGAAAAAGCCCGAGAGGAAGCCGATCAGCGCCAGCAGAGGGTAGGCGACGATTACGTCGCGCACGAACACCATGATCATCACGACCAGGCCCATCAGGATGCCCATCGGGATCACGGTCAAGGATTTCCTCAGCGGGATTACCCTGGCGGCCAGCGCGGCGCCGATCGCCACGCCGATTGCGACCACGCCGATCAGGCTGGTGGCCTTGTCGAGCGGCATGTGCAGCGAGCGCTCGGCCCACTTCAGCACGATGAACTGCAAGGTCGCGCCGGCGCCCCAGAACAGGGTGGTGACGGCCAGCGAGATCTGGCCCAGCTTGTCTTTCCAGAGCGTGGCCGAGCAGTTCGCGAAATCGGCGACCAGTTTCATCGGATTGCGTTCCTGGTGTTCGTAGCGGGCGCCGGTTTCCGGGATGCGCAGGTTGAACAGCGCCGCCGCCAGGTAGATCACGACCACGACGGCCATCGCCGCTTCGCTGGTGGTGTCGATACCGGTGTCGATGAAGGGGATGTCAAAGCTCAGCAGCAGGGCCGAGCCCTTGACGCTGACCAGGGCGCCGCCCATCACGGTGCCGAAGATGATCGACATGACCGTCAGGCCCTCGATCCAGCCGTTGGCGGCCACGAGCTTTTCGGGCGGCAGCAGTTCGGTGAGGATGCCGTATTTCGCCGGCGAATACACGGCTGCCCCGAAGCCGACGACGGCATAGGCAACCAGCGGGTGCACGGCCAGGAACATCAATGCGCAGCCGAAGACCTTGATCAGGTTGGCGATGAACATGACGCGGCCCTTGGGCAGCGAATCGGCGAAGGCGCCGACGAAGGCGGCCAGCAGGACGTAGAACAGGACGAATGAAAGCTTGAGCAGCGGCGTCAGCGAGGCCGGCGCGTGCATCGACACCAGCACGTCAATGGCTACAAGCAGCAGCGCATTGTCTGCCAGCGACGAGAAAAACTGCGCCGCCATGATGGTATAAAAACCACGATTCATTCGAGTGAGTCTGAAAACAAGTGTGGGTTGCTTTATACCATGAAAGAACGGCAAGCCAAAGAAACGGACGGGCAAGAACCCTGCCCATCCAGTAAAATAGAAGCTTTCGCCTAGACGGCTTTTTCACCGAATCTCGCCATGCCACGCCCCCTTTGCGCCACCATCCATCTCGATTCGATGCAGCATAACCTCGCCCGTGCACGCAGCTGCGCGCCGCAAGCCAAGGTCTGGGCCGTGGTCAAGGCGAACGCCTATGGCCATGGCCTCGAGCGCGGCATGAAGGGTTTTGCGACGGCCGACGGCCTGGCGCTGATCGAAACGGAAAACGCGTTGCGCCTGCGCGAACTGGGATGGATCAAGCCGATCCTGCTGCTGGAGGGGATTTTCGACGCGTCCGACGTGCCGCTGCTGGCCGAACACAATATCAACAGCACCGTGCAT
The DNA here is from genome assembly GCF_015101885.1 of Massilia litorea. Taxonomy (NCBI): domain Bacteria; kingdom Pseudomonadati; phylum Pseudomonadota; class Betaproteobacteria; order Burkholderiales; family Oxalobacteraceae; genus Massilia; species Massilia litorea. The sequence goes on along the minus strand of NZ_CP062941.1, from coordinate 4,607,843 downwards.
TGCGTGGAGCAGATCAAGATGCTGGAGTACACCCAGCTCTACCGCCCGATCGATGTGCACCTGAAGATGAACACCGGGATGAACCGGCTCGGTTTCAAGCCCGGCGAATATGCGGCTGCCTATAAACGCCTGCGCGCGATTCCCGGCATCCGCAACATCACCCTGATGACCCATTTCGCGAATGCCGACGAGCTCGAACATCCGCGCCTGGCGATTGCCGACCAGGTGCAGCGCTTCCAGCGCGGGGCGGAAGGGCTGGAGGGGGAGCGCAGCCTGTCGAATTCCGGCGGCGTGCTGCACCAGGCGGTGCTGCACGCCGAATTGCAGAACGACTGGGTCCGTCCCGGCATCATGCTGTACGGCGGCACGCCTGGCGGGCGCACGGCCCAGGACTTCGGCCTGCGCCCGACGATGACGCTGACCTCCGAAATCATCGCGATCCAGCAGCTCGTCGCCGGCGACACCGTCGGCTACGGCAGCCGCTTCGAGGCGACGGGGCCGATGCAGGTCGGCGTGGTCGCCTGCGGCTATGCCGACGGCTACCCGCGCCACGCGCCGCACGGCACCCCGGTGATCGTCGACGGCGTGCGCACCAGCGTGATCGGGCGGGTCTCGATGGACATGATGACGGTCGACCTGACGCCGGTCCGGAATGCCCGCGTCGGCAGCCAGGTGACGCTCTGGGGCGACGGCCTGCCGATCGACGAAGTGGCCGCCGCCGCGGGCACCATCGGCTATGAATTGATGTGCGCACTCGCCCCGCGCGTGCGCGTCACGGAAGGAAGGTTGGGCACCCATGGCTAAGGCAAAGACCCAGTTCGTCTGCAGCGAATGCGGCAGCGTTTCCAGCCGCTGGACCGGCCAGTGCGCCGACTGCAAGGCCTGGAACACGATGGTCGAGCAGACCGTCGAGACGGCCGGCGTGAACCGCATGTCGCAGACCGTGAACCACAAGGCGCTGGCGCAGACCGCGCCGGTGCTGTCCCTGGCCGACATCGAGGCCACCGACGTGCCGCGCTTCGGCACCGGCATCGAGGAATTCGACCGCGTGCTGGGCGGCGGCCTGGTGGCGGGCGGCGTGGTGCTGATCGGCGGCGACCCCGGCATCGGCAAGTCGACCCTGCTGCTGCAGGCCCTGGCGAATCTCGCCGCCACGCGCAGTACTTTATATGTGAGCGGCGAGGAATCCGGCGCCCAGATCGCCCTGCGTGCGCGCCGCCTGCAGGTCGAGGCGAAGGACCTGAAGCTCCAGGCCGAGATCCAGCTGGAGAAGATCCTCGGCACGCTGGCCGACCTGAAGCCCGAAGTGGCGGTGATCGACTCGATCCAGACCCTGTATTCGGATGCCCTCACCGCGGCCCCGGGTTCGGTGTCGCAGGTGCGCGAATGCGCCGCGCAACTGACCCGCGTGGCGAAGCAGACCGGCGTCACCATCATCCTGGTCGGCCACGTGACGAAAGAGGGCGCGCTGGCCGGTCCGCGCGTGCTGGAGCACATCGTCGACACCGTGCTGTATTTCGAGGGCGATACCCAGTCCAGTTTCCGCCTGGTGCGCGCTATTAAAAACCGCTTCGGCGCCGTCAACGAACTGGGCGTGTTCGCGATGACGGAAAAGGGGCTGAAAGGCGTGTCCAATCCCTCGGCCCTGTTCCTGTCGCAGCACGACAACCAGGTGCCCGGTTCCTGCGTGATGGTGACCCAGGAGGGGACCCGGCCGCTGCTGGTCGAGATCCAGGCCCTGGTCGACGCCAGCCACCTGCCGAACGCGCGCAGGTTGTCCGTCGGCCTCGAGCAGAACCGCTTGGCGATGCTGCTGGCCGTGCTGCACCGTCACGCCGGCATTGCCGCCTTCGACCAGGACGTCTTCATCAATGCCGTGGGCGGGGTGAAGATCGCCGAACCGGCAGCCGACCTCGCGGTCCTGCTGGCGATCAACTCGTCGATGCGCAACAAGCCGCTGCCGCGCGGGCTGGTGGTGTTCGGCGAAGTGGGCCTGGCGGGCGAGATCCGCCCCGCACCACGCGGCCAGGAGCGCCTGAAGGAAGCGGCCAAGCTGGGCTTTTCGGTGGCCATGATCCCGAAGGGGAATGTGCCGAAGCAGAAGATCGAGGGGATGAACATCATCGGGGTCGAGCGCATCGACCAGGCGTTCACCAAGCTGCGCGAGCTCGACTAGGAGAGCGCTTCCGGGCCGGCAGGGTGAACCCATCTTGCATATAATCGCGACCTGAATTTCTCATCCATGGCGTTACCGTGCACAGCGAACAAAGGCAGTCCCCGCGCAAGATCCTGAAAACCCGCGCGATGCTGGTCCCGGAAGCCGGCGACCGGGTGATGGGGCGCACCACCGACCTGAGCGCCAACGGCGTCAGCGTCAGCGTGCCCCAGCCGCTCGGTGTCGGGCAAACGGTCCAGATGCGCTTCGACCTGCTGGTCGAAGGCAATGTGGTCCCGATCCAGGCCAGGGCCCGCACGCAATATTGCATTCTCAGCAATGGCGAATTCAAGCTTGGACTTCAGTTCCTGAACCTTGAACTCAGCGCGATGACGGCGCTGTCGCGCTTCCTGCGCTAACAGCCCTTGTCAAAATGAAAGCGGCGAGCGCCCTTGGGGCCTCGCCGCTTTTTTATGTTTCCCGCGTAGCGGGTTGGGCACTATTCGTGATAGTGGTCATGCAGGGCTTCGGAACTGCCACCGACCTCCTGGAAAATCTCGTAGGCGATCAGGCCGACCATGCCCGATAAAATAGCAAACACAAAAATATTCCACATAGATACCAAACGCTCTTCAGCATCCCCTCCATTGCGATGACTACATCTTGAGCATAGCAGCCGCCGGTGTATTTACAAGAGTGGCCAGCCCGTAAATTTGCGGCCGGGTTCGCTCTACCCTGGAGCCTCGTTTTCCTGCCCGTCTGTTGGGGGCGAATCAATTGTGTGACGGTAGTCCGCACATCGCGGCAATATGACGCCACCGTCAATACGCGGGCAGGTCATCGGCCCGACATCGAACTGAAACATGAATATGACAGGCACGCGCCGCATGTCATCGATTCGATGACATGCCAGACCGGCCCTGTCATGAACTTGTCATAATCGGCCGCTAGACTGCGCAGCTATCACGGCGCGCGGTCTGCGCCTCCACTGAAAGGAACTGATATGCGTATGAAGCCCTGGCTGATCTCGATCGCACTTGCCGCCTCCACCTTCGCTGTCTCGGCCCAGGCCGTGAACATCACTGGTGCCGGCGCCACCTTCCCCTATCCGATCTACGCCAAGTGGGCGGAAATGTACAAGGCGGCGAGCGGCAATGGCCTGAACTACCAGTCGGTCGGTTCCGGCGCCGGCATCAAGCAGATCAAGGCGAAGACCGTCGACTTCGGCGCTTCCGACATGCCGCTGCCTGCGAATGAATTGAACGAAGCGGGCCTGTTCCAGTTCCCGGCCGTGATGGGCGGCGTGGTGCCGGTCGTCAACCTGCCGGGCGTGGGTCCGGGGCAGGTCAAACTGACCGGCGCCGTGCTGGCCGATATCTTCCTCGGCAAGATCACCAAGTGGAATGCCCAGCCGATCGCCGCGCTGAACCCGGGCGTCAAGCTCCCGGCCGAGGACATCACGGTCGTGCACCGCGCCGACAGCTCGGGCACGTCCTTCCTCTTTACCAATTATCTGTCGCAGACCAGCCCCGACTGGAAGCTGAAGGTCGGCGCTGGCACCGCCGTCAAGTGGGCGACCGGCGTGGGCGGCAAGGGCAACGAAGGCGTGGCCGCCAACGTGCAGCGCATCAAGGGCGGCATCGGCTATGTCGAATGGGCCTATGCCAAGAAGAACAAGATGGCGCACACCCAGCTGCAAAACCGCGACGGCGCCTGGCTGCAGCCGGACGACGAGGCCTTCAAGGCCGCCGCCGCCAGCGCCGACTGGGCCAAGGCCCCGGGCTTCGCCGTGGTGCTGACCGACCAGCCGGGCAAGGCCAGCTGGCCGATCACCGGCGCCTCCTACATCCTGGTGCACAAGGCCCAGGCCGATGGCGTCAAAGGCAAGGAAGTGCTGAAGTTCTTCGACTGGGCGTACAAAAACGGCGATGCTGCCGCGGCCGAGCTGGACTACGTGCCGATGCCCGACGCGGTCACCAAACTGGTGCAGGACGCCTGGCGCGCGAACATGAAGGACGCCGCCGGCAAGCCGATCTGGTAACACGCCCGGCAGTCGGACGCCGCCGCGGCCCCGCTGCGGCGGCTTTCCTCGCAGCACACACATAAGAACAGCACATGAGCGCACCTCCTTCCGTCGCCATCGACAAGCCGGCAGTCCACGACGCTGGCGCCGTCGACCCCCAGTACGCCGCCCTGCGCAAGACCATGCGCAACCAGCGCATCCAGGACTTCCTCTTCCACAAGATCACCCTGCTGTTCGCGGCCAGCGTGCTGCTGGCCCTGGTCGGCATCATCGTCTCGCTGGCGATCGGCGCGGCGCCCGCTTTCAAGGAATTCGGCGCCGGCTTCATCAGCACCGTCGAATGGGATCCGGTCGAAGACAAGTTCGGCGCGCTGATCGCGATCTGGGGCACGATCGCCACCTCGCTGATCGCCTTGCTGGTCGCCTTCCCGATCAGCTTCGGCATCGCCTTGTTCCTCACCGAAATCTGCCCGACGCCACTGCGCCGCCCGATGGGCACCGCAGTCGAACTGCTGGCCGGCGTGCCCTCGATCATCTACGGCATGTGGGGCCTGTTCGTGTTCGCGCCGCTGTTCGCCGACCACGTCCAGCCGGCGTTGAAGCACACCCTCGGCCAGCTGCCGGTGATCGGCCAGCTGTTCCAGGGCCCGACCATGGGCATCGGCATCCTGACCGCCGGCCTGATCCTGGCGGTGATGATCATTCCTTTCATTTCCTCGGTGATGCGCGACGTGTTCGAGATCGTGCCGGCCGTGCTCAAGGAATCGGCCTACGGCCTGGGCTGCACCAAGTGGGAAGTGGTGCGCAAGGTGGTGCTGCCATATACCCGTAACGGCGTGGTCGGCGGCGTGATGCTGGGCCTGGGACGCGCGCTGGGCGAGACCATGGCCGTGACTTTCGTCATCGGCAATGCGCATGAGCTGAGCTGGTCGCTGTTCTCGGCCGGTAACTCGATTTCCTCGACCCTGGCCAACGAATTCGCCGAAGCCGCCTCGCCGCTGCACGTGTCCTCGCTGTTCGCGCTGGCGCTGATCCTGTTCGGCATCACCTTCGTCGTGCTCTCGGCCGCGAAACTGATGCTGGCAAATATGTCCCGTAAGGAAGGCACGAAATGAACGTCACCAACCCTGTCTACCGCAAGCGCCTGCTCGGGCACCGCATCGGCATCGCGCTGTCGGTGCTGGCGATGGCGATCGGGCTGGCCTTCCTGGCCTGGATCCTGTGGACCCTGCTGGCCAATGGCCTGTCCGCAATCTCGGCCCTGATGTTCACCGGCGACACCCCGGCGCCGGGCGGCGAGGGCGGCGGCCTGAGGAATGCCATCGTCGGCAGCCTGATGATGGTCGGCCTGTCGACCCTGATCAGTACCCCGATCGGCATCCTGGCGGGCATCTATCTTGCCGAATACGGCGCCACCAGCCGCTTCGGCCAGCTGACGCGCTTCGTTACCGACATCATGCTGTCCGCTCCGTCGATCGTGATCGGCCTGTTCGTCTACGCCCTGTACGTGGCCAACGTGAAGCATTTCTCGGGTTATGCCGGGACGATTGCGCTGTCGCTGATCGCCATTCCCGTGGTCGTGCGCACCACCGACAACATGCTGCGGCTGGTGCCGAACAGCCTGCTGGAGGCGGCGTTCGCCCTCGGCGCACCGCGCTGGAAGGTGGCGATGCTGGTGCGCCTGCGTGCGGTGAAGGCGGGCGTCATCACCGGCGTGCTGCTGGCCCTGGCCCGCATCTCGGGCGAGACCGCGCCGCTGCTGTTCACGGCCCTGAACAACCAGTTCTACAGCACCGACATGAACGCGCCGCTGGCGAATCTGCCGGTCGTGATCTATCAGTTCGCGATGAGCCCCTATGACGACTGGCGCAACCTGGCCTGGGGCGGCGCATTGCTGGTGACCTTTACCGTGTTGTTCCTGAACATCCTGTCGCGCACGGTCTTCACCCAGAAGACCCCTCGTTAATTCATACTGATAACCATGACTCAAGCTATGGCAACCCCGGTCGCGGCGGCAAATGCTGCAAAAACGAAGACCATCGAGATCTCCGGCCTGAATTTCTTCTACGGCAAGACGCAAAGCCTGAAGAACGTCTCGCTCGACATCCACGAAAAGCAGGTGACGGCCTTCATCGGCCCCTCCGGCTGCGGCAAATCGACCCTGCTGCGTACCCTGAACCGCATGTACGACCTGTACCCGGGACAGCGCGCCGAAGGTTCGATCGTCTACCGCGACCGCAACATCCTCGAGCCGGGCGTCGACGTCAACATGCTGCGTGCCAAGATCGGCATGGTGTTCCAGAAGCCGACCCCGTTCCCGATGTCGATCTACGACAATATCGCCTTCGGCGTGCGCCTGTACGAGAACCTGTCGAAAGGCGAGATGGACGAGCGCGTCGAATGGGCGCTGAAGAAGGCGGCGCTGTGGGAAGAGGCCAAGGATAAGCTGAACAAGAGCGGCCTGTCGCTGTCGGGCGGCCAGCAGCAGCGCCTGTGCATCGCACGCGGCGTGGCGGTGAAGCCGGACGTGCTGCTGCTCGATGAGCCGACCTCGGCGCTGGACCCGATCTCGACGGCCAAGATCGAGGAACTGATCAGCGAACTGAAGCAGGAGTACACGATCACGATCGTGACCCACAACATGCAGCAGGCCGCGCGCTGCTCGGATTACACTGCCTACATGTACCTGGGCGAACTGGTGGAATTCGGCGAGACCGACCAGCTGTTCATGAATCCGCACAAGAAGGAAACGCAGGATTACATCACCGGTCGCTTCGGTTGACCAATAAAAAAAGACACTAGGGAGCAGTTATGATTGGCGAGCACTCTTCAAAACAGTATGACCAGGAACTGGAGGCGATCCGCTCCAAGGTCCTGCTGATGGGCGGCATGGTGGAAACCCAGTTCGAGCAGGCCCTGAACTGCTTCCGGGTCGGCGACATCGCCGCCGCCGACAAGGTGATGGCGGACGACCACGCCGTCAACCAGCTCGAGGTTTCCCTCGACGACGCCTGCAGCCACCTGATCGTCAAGCGCCAGCCAGCCGCGAACGATTTGCGCACCGTGATGGCGACGATCAAGGTCATCACCGACCTCGAACGCATCGGCGACGAAGCCAGCAAGATCGCGCGCACGGCAAAAAGCCTGCACGAGCGCGGCGTGACGGGCTTTGCCCATTACGACATCATCCGCACCATCGGCAAGGGCACCTCCGACCTGCTGCACGATGCACTGGACGCCTTTGCCCGCCTCGACGGCAAGCAGGCGATGCAGATCATCGCCGGCGACGAGATCATCGACCACGAGTTCCGCACCATCCTGCGCAACCTGATCACCTTCATGATGGAAGACCCGCGCACGATCTCGTCGGCGCTCGACACGCTGTGGGTCGCGAAAGCGATCGAGCGCATCGGCGACCACGCGAAGAACATCGCCGAATACGTGATCTACGTGGTCGAAGGACGCGACATCCGCCACAGCAAACCGGCAATCCAGGAAGGCTGAGGCATGTCGACTACGAGCGTACTGCTGGTCGAGGACGAGCCGGCGATCGTCGAACTGGTGAGTTATTCGCTGCGCGAAGCCGGCTGGAGCATCTCCTCGGTCGGCACCACGAGCGCGGCCTGGGAGAGCATCCGCCACGGCAAGCCCGACCTGCTGCTGCTCGACTGGATGCTGCCCGACCAGAGCGGCCTGCGCCTGCTGGCGCGGCTGCGCGCCGACCGCGATTTCCAGGACATCCCGGTGATCATGCTGACCGCGAAAAGCATGGAAGAGGACAAGCTGGCCGGCCTGAACACGGGCGCCGACGACTATGTGACGAAGCCGTTCTCGCCGCGCGAACTGCTGGCCCGTGCGCGCGCGCTGCTGCGCCGCAAGAGCCCGCACCTGGCCGAAGCGCCGCTGCGCGCCGGGAGCGTCGTGCTCGACCCGAGCAGCTGCACAGTGACGATCGAGGGGCAGAACGCCGACATCGGCAACGCCGAATACAAGCTGCTGAAATTCCTGCTGGCGCATCGCGAGCGCGTGTTTTCGCGCGCCCAGTTGCTCGATAAAGTCTGGGGCGACCACGCCGTCATCGAAGAGCGCACGGTCGACGTCCACGTGCTGCGCCTGCGCAAAGCCCTCAAAAGCGCCGAGGGCCTGATCCGCACGGTGCGCAGCGTCGGCTACATGCTGTCCGAAAAATAACCGATTCCCAGGGTCCGATGAATCCCAAGCTGCTGTTCTGGGTGCCGGCGCTGCTGCGCCTCGGCTCCATCTTCGTCGCCGCCGCCGTCGTCTGGTGGATGGCCGGGCCGGTCCCCGCGCTGGGCCTGGCGCTGGCCGGCGCCGTCGTCGCGCTGTTCGTCCAGTTAACGTATTTGCACCAGCTGGGCGAATGGCTGAACGACCCCCAGTCCGGGCGCCTGCCCGACGGCTGGGGCGCCTGGACCGATGTCTTCGCGCGCCTGTACCGCCTGCGGCGCGAGGACGAGCGCAACCAGAACGAGCTCACCGAATGGCTCGCGCGCTTTCGGCAGGCGATGCACCTGCTGCCCGAAGGCGTGGCGATCATGGACGACGTCCTGTTCCTGGAATGGTGCAACCCGGCGGCCGAGCGCCACCTGGGCCTGACGATCGAACGCGACAGGGGCCTGCGCGTCACCAACCTGGTGCGCCACCCCGACTTCATCGACTACATCATCCTCGGCCGCTACGAGCAGCCGCTGACCCTGTCGCTACGCGGACGCAAGATCGAATGCCGCATCATCCCGTTCGAAAACCGGCGCCAGATCCTGGTGACCCACGACGCCACCGATAGCGAGCGCGTCGAGGCGATGCGGCGCGACTTCATCGCCAACGCCTCGCACGAACTGCGCACGCCCCTGACCGTGATCGTCGGCTTCCTCGAGATCGCGCTGCTCGATCCGGGCCTGGACGCCGCTACCCGCGAAGCGCACCTGAAGCTGATGACGGAGCAGGGCCAGCGCATGCAGCGCCTGATCGAGGACATGCTGACGCTGTCGCGCCTGGAGTCGGACGAATTCCCGCTGCGCCGCGAACGGGTCGACGTGGCCGCACTGGTCGAGTCGGTGGCGGCGGAAGCGCGCGCGCTGTCGGGCGGCCGCCACGAGATCACGGTCGAGATCGACGGTCCAGACCTGATGGGCAGCATGGAAGAATTGCGCAGCGCCTTTGCGAATCTCGCCTCGAATGCGGTCCGCTATTCGCCGGAGGGCGGCAAGATTGCGCTGTCATGGCGCCGCGGCGAGGACGACCTGCAGTTCGCGGTCGCCGACAGCGGCATCGGCATCGACCCCCAGCACATCTCGCGCCTGACCGAGCGCTTCTACCGCGTCGACAAGAGCCGCTCGCGCGAGACGCAGGGCACGGGGCTCGGGCTGGCGATCGTCAAGCACGTGCTGCTGCGCCATGGTGGAAGGCTCAAGATCAGCTCGACGCCGGGGGAGGGCAGTACGTTCATTGCGTCCCTGCCGAATACATCCCTTCAAGGTTGACCGTCGGGCACCGTACGGGCGCGCCTAGTGCCCACTTGCCAGCTTCATCAGCACCAGCCCACCAACGATCAGCACGGCCGCGCACACCCGCATGAGGCTGAGCTGCTCGCCCAGGAATACCACCCCGACCACGAAGGCCCCGACCGCGCCGATGCCGGTCCAGATGGTGTAGGCCGTCCCGAGCGGCAGCGTGCGCATCGCCAGCGACAGCAGGCCGAAGCTCGCCATCATCATGACGATGGTGACGGCGGAAGCGGCAAGATGGGTGAAGCCGTTCGACAGCTTCATTGAATACGACCAGACGACTTCGAACAGTCCGGCGACGATCAGCATGATCCAGGCCATGGCGGCGCTCCTGAAAAGCGGGCCGTCCCGAACGTGTTCCCGGATGGGGAAGGTCGTCCTCCGTGATGATGCCGTCGATTGTAGACGATCCCGGACCTGTCCGCCTAAGCCCGGTCTCATCCAGTCCCCGGGATTGCGCGGTACAATCGGGAATTGCTCTCGACAATCCCGCACATGCTCTCTCGACGTACCTCCCTCATTGCACTCGGCGCCTTGCTGCTGGCCGCCTGCGGCAGCACGCCGCCACCGCCTCCTGCGCCGGTCGTGGTCCAGGCCCCGCCGGCGCCCCCGAAGAAGATCAGGATCGGCCTTGCCCTCGGCGGCGGCGCCGCGCGCGGCTTCGCCCACATCGGCGTGATCAAGGCGCTGGAAGCACAGGGCATCGTGCCGGAGATCGTGGTCGGCACCAGCGCCGGCTCGGTGGTCGGCGCCCTGTACGCCTCGGGCTACAGCGGTTTCGCGCTGCAGAAGATCGCGATGGACATGGACGAGGCGACGATCTCGGACTGGGCCATGCCGCTGTTTTCCAGTTCGCCCGGCCTGCTGAAAGGCGAGGCCCTGCAGAATTACGTGAACAAGGCGGTCGGCAACCGCCCGATGGAAAAACTGCCGAAGCGCTTCGGCGCCGTCGTCACCGACCTCAAGACCGGCGAAGCCGTCATGTTCGACAAGGGCAATACCGGCATGGCCGTGCGTGCCTCGTCCGCCGTGCCGTCCGTGTTCCAGCCGGTGAAGATCGGCAGCAAGACCTATGTCGATGGCGGCCTGGTGGCGCCGGTGCCCGTCAAATTCACGCGCGATAAAATGGGTGCGGACTTCGTCATCGCGGTCAATATTTCGACCCAGGCCGACACGCAAGCCACGGTCAGCTCGCTCGACGTGCTGATGCAGACTTTCAGCATCATGGGCCAGCGCCTGAACCATTTCGAGCTGAAGGAGGCCGATATCGTGATCACGCCGGCGCTGGGCAAGATGGGCAGCGCCGACTTCAACGGCCGCAACCTGGCGATCCTCGCGGGCGAGCAGGCGGCCGCCGCAGTGATGCCGCAAATTAAAGCGAAGTTGAAAGCCAAGCAGCAACCCTAACAACCAACCGGAGAATCCATGAAAACCAAATCGATGCTGACCCTGGACGACGTCAAGAAGATCGCCGCAGCCAGCGAAGCCGAAGCCCTGCAGAACAACTGGGCCGTCACCATTGCGATCGTCGACGACGGCGGCCACCTGCTGTGGCTGCAGCGCCTGGACGGCGCGCCGCCGATCTCGGCCCACATCGCGCCGGCCAAGGCGAACACCGCCGCGCTCGGCCGCCGCGAGTCGAAATCGTATGAGGACGTCATCAACGGCGGCCGCGTCTCCTTCCTGTCGGCGCCGGACCTCAAGGGCATGCTCGAAGGCGGCGTGCCGATCATCGTCGACGGCAACGTGATTGGCGCGGTCGGCGTGTCGGGCGTGAAGTCGAACGAGGATGCGCAGATCGCCAGGGCAGGTATCGCCACGGTCGGCGCCTGATTGCCGGACTGAAGCCCGGAGCTTGAACGCGTGCGCCATGCGCGCGTTCAAGCGTCGTATCATGGACGGTCCCAGCGCAATTGCGGTCAGGAAAACACAGCTCATCCGTCAGGTGAATTGGCGATTTTGCCCCGATATCCCGCGATGGTGCATTGCCGCAAAGCTTAATCCGCGCTATAATTGAGAGGTTTAGCCATTCACTTACTTGCCGTAGCGCCTACCCTCCATTCCTCATTCAAAAACGACTTCCACCCTATGAACGCTTAACGCGTCCGCAGGTTTTGGATGCCGGTCTGACGTGGCGCAGCTACGGTAACTTTATTGGGAGTTACCCTTGCCGCCATTTTTTTCTGGCCCAGCCGTCCCGGCCATCCTGGCCCTCGCAGACGGAACGATTTTTCGAGGTGTTTCCATCGGTGCCGCCGGCCACACGACCGGTGAAGTGGTATTCAATACCGCCATTACCGGCTACCAGGAAATCCTGACCGACCCAAGCTACTCGCGTCAGATCGTCACGCTGACGTACCCGCACATCGGCAACTACGGCGTCAACGCCGCCGACGTCGAAGCGACCAAAGTCCACGCCGCAGGCCTGATCATCCGCGACCTGCCGCTGCTGGCATCGAACTTCCGTTCCACCCAATCGCTCGCCGACTACCTGAAGGCCGAGAACGTCGTCGCCATCGCCGGCATCGATACCCGCAAGCTGACCCGCCTGCTGCGCGAGAAGGGTGCCCAGGGCGGCGCCATCCTCACCGGCACGCAAGGCAACCAGCCGTCGGAAGCGCAGGCGCTGGAACTGGCACGCTCCTTCCCGGGCCTGGCCGGCATGGACCTCGCAAAAGTCGTGTCGGTAAAAGAACCGTACGAGTTCACCGAGACCGAGTGGAAGCTGGGTTCGGGCTTCGGCAAGCAGGAAAACCCGCAATACCACGTGGTCGCCTTCGACTACGGCGTCAAGCGCAACATCCTGCGCATGCTGGCCGAACGCGGCTGCAAGGTCACCGTCCTGCCTGCGGAATCGACCGCCGCCGACGCCCTGGCGCTGAACCCGGACGGCATCTTCCTGGCCAACGGCCCGGGCGACCCGGAACCGTGCGACTACGCCATCAAGGCCACCGCGGAACTGATCGAGAAGGGCATCCCGACCTTCGGCATCTGCCTCGGCCACCAGATCATGGCGCTGGCCTCGGGCGCGAAGACGATGAAGATGAAGTTCGGCCACCACGGCGCAAACCACCCGGTGCAGGACCTCGATTCGAAAAAGGTGCTGATCACCTCGCAGAACCACGGTTTCGCGGTCGATCCCGAGACCCTGCCGGCCAACTGCCGCGTCACCCACGTCTCGCTGTTCGACGGTTCGCTGCAGGGATTTGCCCGCACCGACAAGCCGGCCTTCTGCTTCCAGGGCCACCCGGAAGCCTCGCCCGGCCCGACCGACGTCGCCTATCTGTTTGACCGCTTCATCGGCCTGATGCAAGCCCAGGAGAAGAAATAAATGCCAAAGCGTAGTGATATCAACAGCATCCTGATCATCGGCGCAGGCCCGATCATCATCGGCCAGGCGGCCGAATTCGATTACTCGGGTGCGCAAGCCTGCAAGGCCCTGCGCGACGAGGGCTATAAAGTCATCCTGGTGAACAGCAATCCGGCGACGATCATGACCGACCCGGAGATGGCGGACGTCACCTACATCGAGCCGATCACCTGGAAGGTGGTCGAGGCGATCATCGAGAAAGAGCGTCCGGACGCGATCCTGCCGACCATGGGCGGCCAGACCGCGCTGAACTGCGCGCTCGACCTGCACCGCCACGGCATCCTCGACAAGTACAAGGTCGAACTGATCGGCGCTTCGCCGGAAGCGATCGACAAGGCCGAGGACCGCTCGAAGTTCAAGGATGCGATGACCAAGATCGGCCTGGGTTCGGCGCGCTCGGGCGTGGCGCACAGCATGGACGAGGCACGCACGGTGCAGCGCGAACTGGGCTTCCCGACCATTATTCGTCCGTCCTTCACGATGGGCGGCACCGGCGGCGGCATCGCCTACAACGAAGAAGAGTTCGAGACCATCTGCAAGCGCGGCCTGGAAGCCTCGCCGACCAGCGAACTGCTGATCGAGGAATCGCTGCTGGGCTGGAAAGAGTACGAGATGGAAGTCGTGCGCGACAAGGCCGACAACTGCATCATCATCTGCTCGATCGAAAACCTGGACCCGATGGGCGTGCACACCGGCGACTCGATCACGGTCGCGCCGGCGCAGACGCTGACGGACAAGGAATACCAGATCATGCGTAACGCGTCGATCGCGGTACTGCGCGAAATCGGCGTCGACACCGGCGGCTCGAACGTGCAGTTCGCGATCAACCCGCAGGACGGCCGCATGATCGTCATCGAGATGAACCCGCGCGTGTCGCGTTCCTCCGCACTGGCGTCCAAAGCGACCGGCTTCCCGATCGCCAAGGTGGCGGCCAAGCTGGCCGTTGGTTTTACGCTTGATGAGCTGCGCAACGAAATCACCGGCGGCGCGACCCCGGCCAGTTTTGAGCCGTCGATCGACTACGTCGTCACCAAGATCCCGCGCTTCGCCTTCGAAAAATTCCCGGCGGCCGACAAGCACCTGACCACCCAGATGAAATCGGTGGGCGAGGTGATGGCCATGGGCCGCACCTTCCAGGAATCCTTCCAGAAGGCCCTGCGTGGCCTGGAAGTGGGCGTCGACGGCCTGAACGAAAAGACGCGCGACCGCGAAGTCATCGAAGAAGAACTCGGCGAGCCGGGTCCGGAACGCATCTGGTACGTGGGCGATGCCTTTGCCCAGGGCTTCACCCTGGAAGAAGTGCACAACCTGACCAAGATCGATCCGTGGTTCCTCATCCAGATCAAGGAAATCGTCGACATCGAACTGTGGCTGGATCACCAGAAGCTCGAATCGCTGGACAAGCCGACCCTGTACAAGCTCAAGCAAAAAGGCTTCTCGGATGCGCGCATGGCCTTCCTGATGCACACCACGCAAGCCGCGGTGCGCGAGCGCCGTCACGCGCTGGGTATCCGCCCGGTGTACAAGCGCGTCGATACCTGCGCCGCCGAGTTCTCGACCGACACCGCCTACATGTACTCGACCTATGACGAGGAATGCGAAGCGGCGCCGACCGACAAGAAGAAGATCATGGTGCTGGGCGGCGGTCCGAACCGCATCGGCCAGGGCATCGAGTTCGACTACTGCTGCGTGCACGCGGCCCTCGCCATGCGCGAAGACGGCTACGAGACCATCATGGTCAACTGCAATCCGGAGACCGTGTCGACCGACTACGATACCTCGGACCGACTCTACTTCGAATCGCTGACCCTGGAAGACGTGCTGGAGATCGTGGACCTGGAAAAGCCGGTCGGCGTGATCGTCCAGTACGGCGGCCAGACGCCGCTGAAACTCGCGCTGGATCTCGAAGCGAACGGCGTGCCGATCGTCGGCACTTCGCCCGACATGATCGACGCGGCCGAAGACCGCGAGCGTTTCCAGAAGCTGCTGCAGGACCTGAAACTGCGCCAGCCGCCGAACCGTACCGCGCGCACCGAAACCGAAGCGCTCGCCCTGGCCCAGGAAATCGGCTACCCGCTGGTCGTGCGTCCTTCCTACGTGCTGGGCGGCCGCGCAATGGAAATCGTCCACGAGCAGCGCGACCTCGAGCGCTACATGCGCGAAGCGGTCAAGGTCTCGAACGATTCGCCGGTGCTGCTCGACCGCTTCCTGAACGACGCGATCGAAGTCGACGTCGACTGCATCTCCGACGGCGAAACGACCTTCATCGGCGGCGTGATGGAACACATCGAACAGGCCGGCGTGCACTCGGGCGACTCGGCCTGCTCGCTGCCTCCGTATTCGCTCTCGCAAGAGACGATCGATGAGCTCAAGCGCCAGACCGCGCTGATGGCGAAAGGCCTGAACGTGGTCGGCCTGATGAACGTGCAGTTCGCGATCCAGCAGTCGGAAGTCGACGGCAAGACGGTCGACACGGTGTTCGTGCTGGAAGTGAACCCGCGTGCCTCGCGCACCGTGCCTTTCGTCTCGAAAGCGACCGGCATCCAGCTGGCCAAGGTGGCGGCGCGCTGCATGGTCGGCCAGACCCTGGCACAGCAGGGCATCACGAAAGAGGTGACGCCGCCGTTCTACAGCGTCAAGGAAGCCGTGTTCCCGTTCGTGAAATTCCCGGGCGTCGACACCATCCTCGGACCGGAAATGAAATCGACCGGCGAAGTGATGGGCGTGGGCGAGACCTTCGGCGAAGCGTTTGTCAAGTCGCAGATCGGCGCCGGCATCAAGCTGCCGACCTCGGGCCGCGTCTTCCTGTCGGTGAAAGCCTCGGACAAGCCGCGCGCGGTGCAGGTGGCGCGCGACCTGGTGGCGATGGGCTTCACGCTGGCGGCGACCAAGGGTACTGCCGCGGTGATCGCCGCGGCCGGCCTGCCGGTGCTGGCGGTGAACAAGGTGATCGAGGGCCGTCCGCACGTCGTGGACATGATCAAGAACCACGAGATCGAGATGGTCATCAACACGGTCGAGGAAAAGCGCAGTGCGATCACCGACTCGCGTACCATCCGTACCTCGGCCCTGCTGGCACGCGTCGTGACCTACACCACGATCGCCGGTGCCGAGGCGGCGATCCAGGGCATGCGCCATCTGGACGAGATTCGGGTCTATGATTTACAAGGGCTGCATAAAACCTTAAACTAAGCGCAGTTAAGTAGCACTGCGAGTACCCCGTCAAACCACAGAGCTCGCGCGGCTTGCGTCGCGCGCCTCTGTGGTTTTCGCTTGGTACGTCCACGAATAACCAAAAAATTCGAGAAACCGTAGCGAGCGGAAGGAGTGTTGGCCGAGCCCCCAAGGGGACAATGCTCGCTGTACCTGAGTACAGCGAGCATCGCAGGCCGACAATCCGACGCGCAGTAGGTTTATCGATATTTTTTAAGTAGAGATTTATGAATAATACGATCCCACTGACCAAGTACGGCGCCGAGCTCCTGAAGCAGGAGCTCCACCAGCTCAAGACCAAGGAACGCCGCATCGTCATCGACGCCATCGCCGAAGCGCGCTCGCACGGCGACCTGTCGGAGAACGCCGAATACGACGCCGCCAAGGAACGCCAGGCTTTCGTCGAAGGCCGCATCGCCGAACTCGAAGGCAAACTGAGCGCCGCCCAGATCATCGACCCGGCCACGCTGGACGCCGAAGGCCGTGTCGTCTTCGCTTCCACCGTCGACCTCGAAGACCTGGACTCGGGCCAGAAGGTCAGCTACCAGATCGTCGGCCTCGACGAAGCCGACCTCAAACTGAACAAGGTCTCGGTGACCTCGCCGATCGCGCGCGCCCTGATCGGCAAGTACGCCGGCGACGTGGTCGAAGTGCAGGCGCCGTCCGGCCCGCGCGAATACGAAATCCTCGAAGTACGCTACGTCTGATGACGGCCCTGGCCAGCCGCGCGGTGAGCCGGATCGCAGCGGCACGCCTGCTGGTGGCCGCACTGTGGGCGGGCGCCCTGTGGGTGCTCGGCTATATCGCCGCGCCGGCCGTGTTCGGGGTTGCGAGCGGACCGGTCGCGGGCGACATCGTGCGCGTGCTGCTGCACCGGCTGGCCCTGGTCAGCATCGTCTGCGCGGTCCTGATGCTGGTGCTGGTGCAGGTGTCGCCCGAGCTCGAAAGAGGGCGCCGGCGCTATCTGAACCTGGTGGTGCTGGCCATGCTGGCCTGTGCGCTGGTGATGTTCGTCGGCCTGCAGCCGGCGATGGCGCAGATGCGCGAGGCAGCCGGGCCGCTGGGCATCCGCGCTTCGCCGCTGTGGACGAAGTTCGCCATACTGCATGGCGTGTCGCAGCTGTTCCACGTGATCGAAAGCGTGCTGGCGGCAATCCTGGTGGTGAAGAGCCGCTGACGTTTGGTGTTGCAGGGGTCGTCAAGGCCAATGGCCTCGATGACGGGTTCACCGGGCTGCGCCCACGCGGTCCGGCGTCTGAACCGCGGCAAGCAAAAAAAAACCGGAGGCAGGCTCCGGTTTTTCGATCACTTGTTCAGTGCATTCTTCTTGGTGCTGGCCTGGCGCGGTTTGGCGCGCTTGATGTTGCCGCCGGCGGTAACGCGTTCATTCCCCTTGATCATGACCTTGGTGACGCTCGGCTTCTTGGTGCCGCTGGCGCTGGCCTTGACGATGGTAACTTCGCGCATGCCCTTGCCGGCCTTGCTGCTGCGTTCCTTGACCGTCTCGACTTTCGGACGATAGAGGACCAGGAGCTTGCCGATGTGCTGGACCGGCGCCGCGTCGAGGTCGCTGCAGATCTGTTCGTACATGGCGACACGCGCTTCGCGGTCATCGCCGAAAACGCGGACCTTGATCAGGCCGTGTGCGTCGAGGCTGCCGGCGATTTCCTTCATGACGGATTCCGTCAGGCCCGATTCGCCGACCATGACCACAGGTTTCAGGCCATGGGCTTCCGCGCGCAACGCGCTGCGTTCGCCGGGTGTAAGTGTAAGCATAATAATTTTTTGATGTACCTATAAAAGCAGTATTCTACGCGAATGGCCAAGAACAAATTAAACAAAAACTGGTTACACGACCATATTAACGACCCGTACGTGAAGCAGGCGCAAAAAGACGGGTTTCGCGCCCGCGCCGCCTACAAGCTGAAAGAAATCGACGAAGCGGAAAAACTCATCAAGCCGGGCCAGGTCATCGTCGACCTCGGCTGCACGCCCGGCAGCTGGGCCCAGTACACGCGGCGCAAACTGTCCGGCAAGGAGGGCGGCGGCATCACGGGCACCATCATCGGCCTCGACCTGCTGCCGATGGAGCCGATCGCCGACGTCCATTACATCCAGGGCGACTTCCGCGAAGATGTTGTATTGGACCAACTAGCGACCGTGCTCGAAGGCCGCAAGACAGACCTGGTCCTTTCCGACATGGCGCCCAATCTGTCGGGGATTCCAACGGCTGACGCTGCGCGGATGGAACATTTGATTGATCTCGCTATTGAGTTTTCTCAAATGCACCTGAAACCCGGTGGAGCATTGTTGGTCAAGTGCTTTAAGGATATGGGTTTCACGCAAATTGTCGAGAAGTTCCGCACCGAGTTCAAGACCGTCAAGCAAATCAAGCCCAAGGCAAGCCGCGACAAATCGTCGGAAATTTTCCTGCTCGGGCGCGGTCTGAAGAATCCGGTGGAGTACAAATCGGGATCCGAACGCGGCGCGGCCCTTGATATTTGAGATCGCAGCCGCACATGCACCGCGTGACGCCTCCGTTCGGATGCGTCCGGAACCTTCCCGCGCGCTTGTCGGTGTGGAAAAGGTGGCAATATGGCATCATGTGGGGCTGTGCATGGCACGCCCTGCGCGCTGTTAGTGAAATCACGAGTAAAATCGCGTGTGGCATCGCGAGTAAAATCGGCAAAATCAAATCGGTATTGGTGCGGAGCGCATCGGAGGAGTTTTCGTGAATAATATGTTTTCCAAATCCGCCATCTGGGTGGTCGTCGCACTGCTGTTGTTCATGCTGTTCAAGCAGTTCGACAACCATAGCCCGGCCGGTGGCAGCAAGACCATCGCTTATTCCGAGCTGCTCGACGATGTGAAAGCGCGCCGCGTCAAGGATGTCGTGATCGAAGGCGCGAACATCACCGCCACCCGCACCGACGACAGCAAGGTACGCGCCACCGCCACCATGCTCGACCGCGGCCTGATCGGCGACCTGCGCGAGAACGGCGTGCGCTTCGACGTCAAGCCGCCGGAAGAGCCTGGTTTCCTGCAGCAAGTGTTCATCTCCTGGTTCCCGATGCTGCTCCTGATCGGCGTCTGGGTCTTCTTCATGCGCCAGATGCAGGGCGGCGGCAAGGGCGGCGCTTTCTCCTTCGGCAAGTCGAAGGCGCGCATGCTCGATGAAACGAACAACAGCGTCACCTTCGCCGACGTCGCCGGCTGCGACGAAGCGAAAGAAGAAGTCAGCGAGATCGTCGACTTCCTGAAAGACCCGACCAAGTTCCAGAAGCTGGGCGGTCGCATCCCGCGCGGCGTGCTAATGGTCGGTCCTCCGGGCACCGGCAAGACCCTGCTGGCGCGTGCCATCGCCGGCGAAGCGAAAGTGCCGTTCTTCTCGATCTCCGGTTCCGACTTCGTCGAGATGTTCGTCGGCGTCGGCGCATCCCGCGTGCGCGACATGTTCGAGAACGCGAAGAAGCACTCGCCTTGCATCATCTTCATCGACGAGATCGACGCCGTCGGCCGCCACCGCGGCGCCGGCATGGGCGGCGGCAACGACGAACGCGAACAGACGCTGAACCAGCTGCTGGTCGAGATGGACGGTTTCGAAGCCACCTCCGGCGTCATCGTGATCGCCGCCACCAACCGCGCCGACGTGCTGGACAAGGCGCTGCTGCGTCCGGGCCGTTTCGACCGCCAGGTGATGGTCGGTTTGCCGGACATCCGCGGCCGTGAGCAGATCCTGAACGTGCACATGCGCAAGGTGCCGATCGGCGCCGACGTGAAGGCCGACATCCTGGCCCGCGGTACCCCCGGCTTCTCGGGTGCGGACCTGGCCAACCTGGTCAACGAAGCAGCCCTGTTCGCCGCGCGCCGCAACAAGCGCCTGGTCGAGATGAACGACTTCGAGGACGCCAAGGACAAGATCTACATGGGTCCGGAGCGCAAGTCGATGGTCATGCGCGAGGAAGAGCGCCGCAACACGGCCTACCACGAGTCGGGCCACGCGGTCGTCGCCAAGCTGCTGCCAAAGGCTGACCCGGTGCACAAGGTCACGATCATGCCGCGTGGTTTCGCCCTCGGCCTGACCTGGCAGCTGCCCGAGCACGATGCCCTGTCCGGTTACAAGGACAAGATGCTGGAAGAAATCTCGATCCTGTTCGGCGGCCGTATCGCCGAAGAGATCTTCGTCGGCCAGATGTCGACCGGCGCCTCGAACGACTTCTCGCGTGCCACCAAGCTGGCGCGCTCGATGGTGACCCGCTTCGGCATGTCCGAGACGATGGGCGTGATGGTCTACGAAGACAGCGAGAACGAAGGCTTCTTCGGCGGCGCCACCAAGACCATTTCGGAAGCGACCCAGCAAAAGGTCGACGCTGAAATCCGCGCAATCCTCGACACCCAGTACGCGCTGTCGCGCCGTCTGTTGGAAGAGAATCGCGAGAAGGTCGAGATGATGACCAAGGCCCTGCTCGAGTGGGAAACCATCGATTCCGAGCAGATCAACGACATCATGGCCGGCCGCGAGCCGCGTCCGCCGAAAGCCGGCCTGCTGACCAAGCGCACGCCGCCTGGCGACAGCGGTTCGGGCGGCGTGGCCACCAACGCGCCGGCACCGGCCTGATCCGCGGTTTTGATTCGCGGTCCTGATTTGTCAACGCGCTTGATCGACTAGCACCTCTCCAGCAAAAGGCATCCCTCCGGATGTCTTTTGCTCGTTAACGAGGCGCGCGCGTTTCCCTTCGACTTTCCCTCCATCACTTATGCGTCAACTGCTGCAATGCGGCCGCTTCAGCTTCCGGCTGGAACAGCGACCCCTCGTCATGGGCATCCTGAATGTCACGCCCGATTCGTTTTCCGACGGCGGCCGCTACGGCACGCTCGAGTTCGCGATTTCGCGCGCCGAAGAGATGGTGCGCGACGGTGTCGACCTGATCGACATCGGCGGCGAATCGACCCGCCCCGGCTCGCCGAGCGTCCCGGTCGAGGAAGAACTACGCCGCGTAATGCCGGCCGTCTACGCGCTGCAGGGAGTGGGGCGCGCGCTCTCGGTCGACACCTGCAAACCGCTGGTCATGCGCGAAGCGATCATCGCCGGCGCCGACATGATCAACGACATCAACGGCTTCCGCGCGCCGGGCGCGATCGAGGCCGTGCAGGGCAGCGACTGCGGCCTGTGCATCATGCACATGCAGGGAACGCCCCAGGACATGCAGGCCGAACCGGTCTACGGCGACGTGGTGGGGGAGGTGACCGCTTTCCTGCGCGAACGGATCGAGGCCTTGCTGGCGGCCGGCATCGAGCGTGAACGCATCTGCGTCGATCCGGGCCTCGGTTTCGGCAAGACGGTCGAACATAACTACACCTTGCTGCGCGCGACCGCACGCATCGAGGAAGAACTGGGATTCCCGGTACTGATCGGGCTGTCGCGCAAATCGATGATCGGCGCCGTTACTGGTCGTCCGGTCGAAGGCCGCTTGCCCGGTAGCATCGCTGGCGCGTTGGCTGCGGTGGCGCATGGCGCTAAAATCCTGCGGGTACATGATGTAGCTGAGACGGTTGACGCGCTGAAAGTTTGGCGCGCGGCCACTATTGATTAAATTGACAACAAAGAGAACAAGCATGGCACGCAAATATTTTGGTACGGATGGTGTTCGCGGACAGGTTGGCGTTGCGCCGATCACGCCTGACTTCGTGATGCGCCTCGGCTACGCCGCCGGCATGGTCCTGGCCAAGGACTACGCCAGCAGCAGCCGTCCGACCGTGTTGATCGGCAAGGACACCCGCATTTCCGGCTACATGCTCGAAGCGGCACTGGAAGCGGGCTTTTCCGCCGCCGGCGTCGACGTCATGCTGGCCGGCCCGATGCCGACCCCGGCGATCGCCTACCTGACGCGCGCCCTGCGTCTGCAGGCCGGCGTCGTGATCTCGGCTTCGCATAACCCATTCCAGGACAATGGCATCAAGTTCTTCTCCGCGCACGGCACCAAGCTGCCCGACAGCGTCGAACTGGCCATCGAAGAAGCGATCGACCAGCCGATGGCTTGCGTTCCGTCCGACAAGCTCGGCCGCGCCACCCGCCTGCGCGACGCGCAAGGCCGCTACATCGAATTCTGCAAGAGCACCTTCCCGAACGAACTCGATCTGCGCGGCCTGAAGATCGTCGTCGACAGCGCCCACGGCGCCGCCTACAACATCGCCCCGCACGTGTTCCATGAACTCGGCGCCGAAGTCGTCTCGATCGGCGCCACCCCGGACGGCTTCAACATCAACGCCGGCTTCGGCGCCACCGCCCCGAAAGCTCTGTCCGCCGCCGTGATCGAGCACAAGGCCGACCTCGGCATCGCCCTCGACGGCGACGCCGACCGCCTGATCATGGTCGACGCCAACGGCCGCGTCTACAACGGCGACGAATTGCTGTACCTGATGGTGCGCGATCGCATGGCGACCGGCGAAGTGGCTGGCGCCGTCGGCACCCTGATGACGAACATGGCGCTGGAGGTGGCCTTCAAGGAACTCGGCATCGGCTTCGCCCGCGCGAAAGTCGGCGACCGCTACGTGCTGGAAGTGATGCAGGAACGCGGCTGGATCCTGGGCGGCGAAGGTTCGGGCCACCTGCTGGCACTGGACAAGCATACCACCGGCGACGGCATCGTTTCCTCGCTGCAGGTGCTGTCCGCACTGAAGCGCAGCGGCAAGTCGCTGGAAGCCTGCTGCAGCGAGCTCACCCTCTATCCGCAGACGCTGATCAACAAGCGCGTCACCCCGGGCTTCGACTGGACCAAGGATGCGGCGATGGTTGCGGAAAAAGAAGCCGTCGAGCGCGAGCTGGGCGATACCGGCCGCGTGCTGATCCGCGCATCCGGCACCGAGCCGCTGATCCGCGTCATGGTCGAAGCGAAAAATGCGGAAATGGCCGACAGCATGGCGCGCCGCATCGCCGACAAGCTGGCTGCCTGAGCTTTAAATTCCCTTCCCGGGGTGCTTGCATTGACGCGGCATCTTCGGGATAGTAAAATGAAGTCATTCGGAGTGTAGCGCAGCCCGGTAGCGCACCTGGTTTGGGACCAGGGGGTCCAAGGTTCGAATCCTTGTACTCCGACCAAGCATTACGAACGGGCCGTCTTCGACGGCCCGTTTTCATTTCTGCGTCAACATTCGTCGACGCTTCTTTCTGCCCATAGCTCAGTTGGATAGAGCATCAGCCTTCTAAGCTGAGGGTCGCTGGTTCGAACCCAGCTGGGCAGGCCAATGGAATCCCTGACGTTCAGACCGCAGGCCCCGGCGCCGGCTTTGCCGCATCCTTCGCAAACGCCTTCGCCAGCACCGCATGCCGGTGCTCGAAAAACAGCTTCACGAACCAGCCGACGATCGGCCCCGCCACGCGCGGCTTGAATGTCAGGTTGTCGGTCACCAGGGTGCCGCCCGCCGTCGGCGTGACGATGCGCTCGTGGCGCCAGGAACGCATCGACAGCAGGGGAGATTGCTCGACGAAGCGGCGGCCGGGTTCGAGTTCGACGAAGGTCAGCTTCGACATGTCGATCGGGAACAGGCCGAGCAGGAGGAACTGGCAGCGGCACAGGGGTTTGTCCAGGGTGGTGTCCTCGCCGATGTGGGTCATGCCCTTCGGGAAGGTGATCTTCAGGACAGGCCACATCTCGGCCTTGATGCCCTTGATCGAAGTCGACCAGGCCCAGACCTCCTCGGCGGAAGCTGGGACTGTCGTCGTAAAGGTGTGTCGTATCGTTGCCATCGGGCCTCCGCTGTTCATGGAGGAATTGTCGACCCGATTGTTACATCAGTCCGTTAGCCAGTTCGCAGTTCGGAGCATTTTTATCACTCGAGTGAGCAAAACGTGGCACGGGCTTACTTCGTATTGCGGCCTTGCCAGATACCCAGGTACTTGCTCGCCTTCGGATTCTGGGCGTTCCACTTCGGCGTGTTGCTGCCGTTGGCGATGTTCCAGATCGCCAGCGCGGCGGCGCGGTCGACCGCGGCCATGTTCTCGTAATCGATCTTGTCCCAGTGGTCGCCCGCCCCGTGGTAGTCGGGGAAGGCGTAGGCGACGCTGATCGTGTGCGAGGGGATGCCCTGGTCGGCCAGCGCCTGGTTGTCGCTGTGGGCGAAATACTTGTCGCTGTTGACGGGATGCTTCCAGACGCGGATGCCGGTGTCGTCGCCGGCGCTTTTCAGGATGGCGCCGACGTCCGAAAAATCGAAGCCGGTGACGCCGACCGCCCGCACCTGGGCGCCTTCGTTGTCGTCGGTGCGTCCAACTTGCTCCAGGTTGATGCCGGCGATCGTCTTCTCGATCGGCACCAGCGGATGGGCGCCGTAGTAGCGCGAACCGACCAGGCCGTGTTCTTCGCCGAACACCGTCATGAAGACGATGCTGCGTTTGGGGCGCGTCTTGTTCTGGCTGAATGCCCTGGCCAGCTCGATTACGGACACCGTCCCGCTGCCGTCGTCGTTCGCGCCATTGAAGATGCCGTCGCCCTGGCCCGGCTTCAGTCCGACGTGGTCGTAGTGCGCCGTCACCAGCACATAGCTGTCTTTCAGCTGCGGGTCCGAGCCGCGCAGGACGCCGACCACATTGCGCACCTTGACCGGGGCTGCAGGTGTTGCCGGCGGGTTCTTTGCGCGCTTCGGATCGATCAGGTTCCAGTCGGCCGTCTGGAAATAGCCGTCGTCGCCGAGCGGCTCGAGCCCGGCTGCGCGGAACTGCGAAGCGATGAACTCGGCGGCAATGTCCAGCCCGCGCGACGGCGTGCCGCGGCCCTCGAGTGCGTCCGAGGCCAGGAAAGAGAGGTTGCCGCGCATCGAAGCGGCCGAGATGCGCTCGAGCACGGGCGCGACCTCGGCGGGTACGGGAGCGGCGGCGAGCGGCAGGGCCAGCGACAGGCCGAGCAGGGCGGACAGGGTGCGGGGAAGCAGGCGTTGAGACAGGGACATGAGTGGATGCCTAAGCGTTTTCGTTAGTTGATGAAGTAACAAAGCCATCGGAGTATAACGCTGCGCATTGCGCTCGGGAACCAGAATGCATGCGCGTCCGTCGCTGCGCTCGCGTATGTTGTCTGTTTGGAAACGAACGACGCCGGGATGGTCTTTATGATAACGTCTGGTATCTATGGGTCCGCTACCGGCGGGCCCGGCCATTTATGGAGTGTGTATGCGTGTTGATCGTTTGCTGGGCCGTGCCGTCTTGCTGGCCGCGTTCGGGTTGTCGTTCGCCGGTCCAGCCCGGGCGGAGAACGGGCCGCAGGCCATGGCGCCCCAGGGCGATACCTATACGCTCAAGCTCCCGGCCGGGGAGCCGGCGACGGCAAACGCGGGAACTGGCACCGTGCAGTTCATCGGCACCGCGACGGTGCTGATCCGCTACCAGGGTCTGACCATCCTGACCGATCCGAATTTCCTGCACAAGGGCGACCACGTGCACCTCGGCTATGGACTGACCTCCCAGCGCCAGACCAATCCCGCCATCGAATTCGACAAGCTGCCGCCGATCGACCTGGTGATCCTCTCGCACATGCATGAGGACCACTTCGACAAGCTGGTACAGGAACGCCTGAACCGCAACACGCCAATCGTCACGACGCGCGAAGCGAGCGAAAAGCTCAAGCGGCTCGGCTTCCAGCAACGTTTTGCACTTTCCGACTGGGACAAGCTGGAGGTGACCAAGGGCGACACACGGGTGCGCGTCACCTCGGTGCCCGGGCGCCATGGCGCGGCCGGGGTCTCGGTGCTGCTGCCGACGGTGATGGGCAGCGTGCTCGATTTCGGCGCGAATGCCGACGCGCCCGACTACCGGATGTACATCAGCGGCGATACACTGGTCTACGACGATATCCGCAGCATTCCGCAACGCTTCCCCGGCATCGACCTGGCCCTGCTGCACCTGGGCGGCACCCGTATCCTGGGCGTGTTCAAGGTGACGATGGACGGCAAGGACGGGGTCCAAATGATGCAGATCGTCAAACCGAAGAAGACCATCCCGATCCACTACAACGATTACGACGTCTTCAAGTCGCCGCTCGCCGAGTTTGCGCGCGAAGTCAAGGCTGCGGGGCTGGAGGACAGCGTCGTCTACCTGGCGCACGGCGACACCTATACGTTTACGCCGCGCAAGCGCTAAGCTGGTCCTTAACCCTGGATGGCGCCGCTGGTTGGCGCCTCGGGGTCGACCGAGGTGATCTCGGCGCCGAACTCGTGCGGCATGACGACCGGCACCTGCAGGCAGATGCTCTTGGTCGGCAGCACGGCTTCCCAGGCCTTCACGAGTTCGCGGTAGGCCACGCCTACCGGGCGGATCTTGCGATCGAGGTCGAACAGCCCGAGCGCATTCACGTTGCCATTATTGACGCGCAGCGCGCTGTCCCAGTCGACCTGGTCGGTGAGCGAATACCAGGTGAAGCCGATCAGCGGCACCCCGTTGTTGCGTACCCGCAGCACGTTCGCCCACTCCTTCTTGAGCCAGAACACCGCCTCGTCGCCGCCCGGTCCCTGGCATAGGTTCGTTTCCGTGTGCATCACCGGCAGCCGGTAACGGTTGTAGTACTGGTGAGTAATGACCGCGTAGCCAAAGATTTCGCCGGCCGCGCGCGTCATGCCGTCGGCCGAGACGTAATGCTCGTTGGTCTGATAGTAGTCATTGCCCATGATGCAATGATGCTTGAGATTGTGCTGCAGGAAGAAATGGTATTCCTCGCGCGTCATGCCGTTGTCGAGCAGGTACTCGTACATGTCGGAATCGACGCGCCGTCCGTAATTCAGGTCGAGCGCCAGGAAACGGCGTGCATTGTTCATTTCCGCCGGCCCGATGGCGTCGGGCGATTCGGCGTGGAAGTATTCGGTCGATTCGCTCTGGATGAACAGCGCATCCGGACGCACCTTCAGGATTGCGTGCATGGCCAGGATATTCGCCTTGACCAGGTGCTTGATCGCGGTGACGAAGGCGGCATCGTTGCGCATCTGCTCGTTCCACCAGCCGTACAGGGTCGAGAACACGGCGCAGATCCACATCTCGTTGATCGGCGTGTACAGCTGCACCCAGGGATAGCGCCGGGCAAAGGCGGCGGCATAGCCCGCGAACAATTCGGGAAAATCCGGATTCTGGAAGTTTCCGATCCAGTCGGGCACGCCGAAGTGGCAGAGGTCGACGATGGGCGCGATGTTGCGTCGTTGCAGGTCGGCGAAGGCGAGGTCGGCGAATTCCCAGTCGAAGCGGGTCGGGCCGAGCCAGGTGCGGTGCAGGGGAGGGCCGTAGCGCAAGACGCGCAGGCCAAGTTCCTGCACCAGGTCGAAATCGAGCTTCCAGTGCTTATAGTGACCGCATTTTTCGAGCTCGTCCATGCGGATGCGCCCGCCCCCGATGGTCGGTGCGCTGTTCTCGATCCCCGTTGCGAAAATGAAACCTGCATGCATCTGCCGCCTCCATCCGTGTCGATCTTGACCAGTATCGTCCACTGCAACGTCAATTGCTAGCGTGCGCACGCGCTCGTTCGGTTAACGCTATGCTGTCAACTCAACAATGTCAAACTGGCCGCCAGCATGCCGACCGTTCAGCCATCCGCGCCCGACCTCGCCAATCGCCGGATGCTCATCGGCTTGCTGCTGTCGCTCCTGGCGCACGCGCTGGTGCTGTCGATTCAATTCGGGCTGCGCGGCATGCAGGCGGGCGGCGGCGTGCCGATCACGGTCAGCCTGGCGCCCCTGCCACCATCCTCGCCGCCGCCCTTGCTGGCACCCGCGCTCCCGGCGCCATCCGAACCGGCACCTGCGGTAGTCGCCGCACCCGCGCCGTCGCCGCCGCCTGGCTCGGGCTTCCGCCTGTTCGACCCGGCGCCGTCGGCACCGCCGCCGCCTCCCCAGGCCGCAGCAACACCGCCCAGGCGGCGCCGTGTCCTGCGCCGGCCCAAGCCGCCGCGTACCGATGCGAAACCGACGCCGGTCATCGTCCGGCAAGACAATCCTGACGCCAGATTCAAGGTACCGCTCGCCGCTGCGCAGGCCGAGCCGGAACCGGTAGCGCCGCAGCCAGCTGAGCCGGCTCAGCTGGCTGCGGCGCTGGCCGAACCCGAGCCGCGCGTGGACGAGGACGCCGCCGCCCGCGCGCGTGCGGAGGAACAACGGGCGGCCACCGAGGAAGCGGGGCGGCTGGCGCAATTGCGTGAACAAGAGGCTGAGCGCGAACGCCTGGCCGGCGCAGCGCGCGAGCGGGAACAGCAGGAGTCGCTGCGGCGCCAGGCCGCCGAGCGCGCGCAGGAGCAACGTCTGGCCGAGGAAGCTGCGGCCGCGCTGCGGGAGCAGAAGCGGGAGCAGGAGCGGGCCGAGCGGGACCGGGCGCGCCGGCTCGACGAAGCGGCGGCGCGCGAGCGCTTGCTGGCCGCCGAGCGCGACGCAGAAGCCCGGCGGCGCCAGGACGAACAGTTGCGCCAGGAGCGGGAACGGCAGCAAGGGCTTGCCGAGGACGAGGCGCGTGCCCGCGCTCTCGCCGAGCAGCGCGCACTCGATGAGGATCGGGTACGCGAGGCCGCGCGGCTCGTAGCCGAGGAGGCTGCCCGGCGGGTCGCGGTTGAACGTGAGCGCCGGCTGGCCGAGGAGGCCGCCAGGGAGCGCGCTCAGCAATTGGCGCGCCGGCAGGAGGAAGAAGAGCGGGAACGCCGCCAACGCGCCGAGGCAGTGGCGGCGCAGGCGGTGCAGGAGGAACTGGCGCGCCGGCAAGCGCAGCAGGCCGCGAATGAAGCCGCAGAGAAGGATGGTGCGCGCCAGGCGGCGCAGGCGTCCGGGCCCGCGAACGGGGGCGAGGGCGGCGCGCCGGGTAGCGTGCCGGGGAATGGCGCCGGTGCCGGCGGCACTTTGCCGCGTGGAACCCTCGAGCGCGGCAGCCTGGGGAGCAGGGCGCGCGAACTGTTGCGCGGCATCGACTTGCCCAGTACGCCGCCTGCAGCGCTGCGGCCGGCCCAGCAGATGGCGGACGCCCGACGGCGCGTGGTCGATACGCTCGAGCGCGACGTGCCCTTGCGCC
The DNA here is from genome assembly GCF_015101885.1 of Massilia litorea. Lineage (NCBI taxonomy): Bacteria > Pseudomonadati > Pseudomonadota > Betaproteobacteria > Burkholderiales > Oxalobacteraceae > Massilia > Massilia litorea. The sequence continues at coordinate 4,578,536 of NZ_CP062941.1, read as the reverse complement.
TGTACGTCGACAGCTTCCGCCAGAAAATCGAGCGCAATGCCGCGCAGATCCGCATGCAACTGGCAGGTGGCCCGGGGCGTTCCGATCCCCTGGTCAGCGTGGCCCTGCGCAGCGACGGCAGCGTCGACGACGTGACCATCGTGCGCTCGAGCGGCCGCGCCGATCTGGATGAGGCCGTGCGCCGCATCGTGCGCCTGAATGCTCGCTACGCCGCCTTTCCGCCGAACGTCGCGGCGCGCTTCGACGTGATCGAAATCCGCCGCATCTGGCTGTTTGCCGAGAACCTGAGGCTGCTCGAAGAAGTGCGTTGAGGCTACGCCATTTACGATCGGCACTCAAGCATGGACCGGGCAGGTGCGAACTGCCCGCACCGGAGTTGCCAGAGCCTGCCGTTTGATATGCAGCAAAAGCCGCCTGTGATGGACGCCGTACGCTGAGTCGGTCAGCCAGAGAACGGCAGCTATTTCACAGGTCAAGCCATGAATTTTCCAATAGAAATTTTGCGTTGGCGTTTAGTCGCCGCGGCAACTGCGTTCCTTTCGCTACTACTGGGTGGATGCGCCACCGGTTTGCAGTTCAATTCACAGGACAGCCAGGGCAAGGCTGAGCCCCCGCCGCCGACCGAGATGATCACCGAGCAGCTGATCGCGGCCGAGAAGCAGGCAAGCGGACGGCCGGCCGAGCAGGACCTGTCGCGCCTGATGGTGCCGAATCCCCCGCCTTACGCCATCGGGCGCGGCGATATCCTGTCGATCGTCGTCTGGGATCATCCCGAGCTGGCGGGCGGCGGCATGACGGCCGCCACCGCCGCGGCCGACGCCAGCGGCATGAGCGCCAGCGTCAACGCGAACGCGCCGCAGCCGGGCTTCGTGGTCGACCACCTGGGCCGGATCCAGTTCCCGTTCGCCGGCCTGCTGCCGGTCGAGGGGCTGACCGAGGAGGCGGCACGCGCGCTGCTGACGCAGAAGCTGGCGCGCTACATCGCCAACCCGAACATCACATTGCGGGTCCAGTCCTACCGCAGCAAGCGCGTCTACATCGACGGCGAGGTCAAGCAGCCGGGCCTGCAGGCGATCAACGACATCCCGATGACCCTGGTCGAAGCGCTGAACCGCGCCGGCGGGCTGCTGCCCACGGCCGACCAGAGCCGCATCGCCGTCGAACGGGGCGACGCGCGCTACCGCGTCAACCTGCGCGACCTGGTCCAGAAGGGCATCAATCCGGGCAACATCATGCTGGCCCCGGGCGACGTCGTGCGGGTGCACTCGCGCGACGAAAGCAAGGTCTTCGTCTCCGGCGAAGTCGTCACGCCGCGGGCGCTGACGATGCACGACGGCCGCCTGACCCTGAACGAAGCGCTGGGCGAGACCGGCGGCATCAGCCCGCTCAGCGGCGATGCGCGCCAGATCTACGTCGTGCGCAAGACGCCCGAGCGCACGCGCGTGTTCCAGCTCGACGCCCGCCTGGCCGGCTCGCTGGCGATGGCCGAGTCCTTCGAGCTGCGGCCGAAGGACGTGGTCTATGTCGCCGCATCGCCGCTGGCCAACTGGAACCGCCAACTGAGCCTGCTATTCCCCGGCGCGCTGACCAACGCGGTCGGTGTCACCAACAGACAATGAGCGTCAATCAGCGCCACTGAACGCGAGTGAGCATCGGAGAAAACCATGACCAAGCCTGCCGAACACCTGCCGCTGACGCATCATGTCGCGCATAGTCCGCCGATCCTGAGTGTCCCCTTCGATCCACGGCCGGCCCTGGCCGGCGCCGACGAACCGGCGGTCGACCTGAAAGGGCATTTCAACACGCTGTAGCCGAGTCCGATGATGCCGATGACCGCGGTGCGGTCGCGCAGTTTGGCCGTGAGCCGTTGCAGGTGGGCTGATTGATTTTCGTCGCGCATGTGTTCCTCGCCAACTGTAGGTGGGTGGGTGGAGATGGTTGCAGCCGCTAGATGCGAAAGGGCACGAACCTGTGGATGAGACTAAGCCGTGCCTTGCCCGATTCGACTTCGGGTTCGGGTAGTTGCGCCGGAGCGGTGGCCGGCAACTGGGGTGTGTACTCGCTGACGATGGCCTTGACCATCGATTCGATCATGCCGCGCTCGTGCGTTTCGCAGGCCATCATCAGGCAGGTGATGCAGGTCTCGAGCACGCTCGGGCGCAGCGCGTTTTCCTTCATGCGCATGATGCGCGGATGTTCGCTCGGGAAGACGGTGCCATCGGTGAGCAGCTCTTCGTGCAGCTTCTCGCCCGGGAACAGGCCGACGAATTTCATTTCGATGTCGCCGCCCGGATTCTGCGGCGTCTTTTCGGTCAGGCCGGACATGGCCAGCAGCGTGCGCGCCAGTTCCACGATGCGTACCGGTTCGCCCATGTCGAGGACGAACACGTCGCCGCCCTTGGCCATGGCGCCGGCCTGGATCACCAGCTGCGCCGCTTCGGGAATGAGCATGAAGTAGCGCGACACCTCGGGGTGGGTGATGGTGAGCGGTCCGCCGCGCGCGATCTGGCGCTGGAACAGCGGGATCACCGAGCCGGAGGAGCCGAGCACGTTGCCGAAGCGGACCATGCAGAAGGTCGTCTGCGTGCCGCGCTTGGCGGCCGCGGCCTGGAAGATAAGCTCGGCAATACGCTTGCTGGCGCCCATGATATTGGTCGGACGCACCGCCTTGTCGCTCGAGATCAGCACGCAGGTTTCGACGTGGTGGCTGGCGCAGGCCGCAGCGATGACCTGGGCGCCGAGCACGTTGTTGCGCAGGCCTTCGACGATGTTGGTCTCAACCAGAGGCACGTGCTTGTAGGCGGCGGCATGGTAGACCGTGTCGACCTGGCTTTCGGCGAGGATGCGCTCGACCAGGTCGGCATTGCAGACCGAACCGAGGTGGGCGTCGATGCGCAGTTCGGGAAAGCGCGTGCCGAGCTCCTGGCGAATCGTGTACAGGGCGAATTCGGAGTGGTCGAGCAGGTGCAGGCGGTTCGGGCCGAGCGTGACGATCTGGCGGCACAGTTCGCTGCCGATGGAGCCGCCGGCGCCGGTGACGAGCACCGTCTTGCCGCGCACGCAGCGGGCGAACAGGTCGAGCCGCGGCGGCACCGCCGGCCGGCCGAGCAGGTCTTCGAACTTCAGTTCGCGGATCGAGTCGCGCGGACGGGCCCGGTCATCGGCCAGGTCGACCAACCGGCTCAGGATCTTGGCGGTAACGCCAGCCCCGGCCAGGCGCTGCATGATGTCGCGCAGGCGTTCGGCCGGCATGCCAGGCACCGCGATGACGACCGTACGGATGCCATGCGCGGCGACCAGGTCGGCCAGGCGGCCGGTCTGGAACACGCGCAGCCCGGCAATGGTGCGGTCGTTCAGCGCGCGCTTGTCGTCGAAGAAGCAGACCGGCCGGTATTCGTCGCTGTTGCGCATGGTTTGCGCGAGGCGGGCGCCGGCTTCGCCGGCACCGTAGATGGCCACCGCGTCCGAACTCCCCCGGCGGCTGCCGTGGTTGCGCAGGAAATTGCGCATGCCGATGCGCGAGGTGACCACATAGGAAAAGGCGATGAACCAGTAAATGGCCAGCGCACTGCGCGGAAACATGGCGTCGTTAATCGCAAACAGTACGACATAGGCGCACAACACCGCAATACCGAGCGCCAGGCCGGTGGCGCTCAATAAGCGGCCGTCGATGAAGCGAATAACCGCGCGATAAAGATCGGACATCGAAAAGGCGGCGATCGTCACCAGCGCGACAATCAAATACGAGGCCGGACCATAATGCGCCGCGAGTTTCAGGTCGCCGCCCCGCAATAACATCGCGACCAGAAAACATAAGGGCAATGCCACCAGGTCGATGCAGATCATCAGCGCTATTTTCGTAGTCCGATGCAGCGATACCATTCCGGCGCAGAACTGGCTTAATACTCGGTGCGGGAAAGTTTGCATGGCGCGCATTACTTGATCGAGTGGTTGCGATAAGAGTGGTATAAGCGGTGGGCAGTAAATGGAATGTAGATGAATTGAGAAAGCAACCGTCTGAAATGTGGCCTGAAATGAAATAAGGGGTGTGGAATTCGTATATGAAGCCGATGCGGAAAATGAACTGGCCGTTGTTGAGTAAATTAATTATCTGTCCCGGTCGGATTGCTGAGTTTGACCCTGCTCAACCGAAAATTGCGAATTAAAATGAAGTCGGCTATTTATTTAATTGAGGAAATGTAATTCGGAAATAAATTGCAGTCGAGTTGGCAATACATTTCCGATTGGAATATAAAAGTCAGGAAATAATAAATCGGGAGAATGTTGCGGCAGGGCCGACTATGCGCGGCCGGCGTGCGCAATCCGGCGCGGATGCATGGGAGAGAGGCGCGACAGGCGCGCTCAGGGCCGGGCGAGGACGGCAGCGCGATGCCGCCCGAGGGGAGGGGACTTCGGCGCGCACCGTTGGCACGCGCGGGAGACAGGACGGATCAGCTGCCCGGGCGTGGCTGCGGCGCCATCGGCGGCACCACGATGTTGTCGTTCAGGCGCAGGAACTTGAAGCCGGCCAGGCGCTGGCCATTCCTGCCTTCCCGGGCATTGCGCGCTTCGCGTTCGGCGGCGCGCGCGATGAAGGAGTCGAAGCTTTCTTCACGCACTTTCGGTTCCTGCGAATGCAGCAGGTGGCGTTCGCCATCCGCGCCCAGCACGACCAGGCCGACGTGCGAGGCCCAGTGCTCGCCGTCGCGGGTCGAGATGACGTTGACGAAATCGCCTTCCTGGAGCTGGCTGGCGATGGCCGCGACCTGTTCCTTCGGCACATAGCTCTGGCGGCTGGTCTCGACCGGGATGGCGCGCTCGGTGTTGTGGCGGGTTTTCAGGAAGCGTGCGCGGTCGACCCGCATCGCGTAGCTTGGGCCATTCGATCCAGCCAGCTGCGCGCTGATGTCGGTGACCAGCCAGCTGTTGGCGACGTTCCAGTCCATCTCGGTGTAGTGGTTGCGCGTGGCGACGCCGATCACGCCGTCGCGGTAGCGGATCCGTTGCAGCATCCAGAAGAATTCTTCCCACGAACGCGACAGTGCCATCGCATAGGTGTGTTCCGCGAACACGACGCAATCGCTGCGCTCGAGGCTGAACATCGGCAAATCGTCGTGTACCTCGAAGGGAAACTCGCCCAGCAGGTTCAGCAGATAGGGCTGGCCCAGGTTCTTGCGCCCGATCGCGGCGATGCGCTTGCGCAGGTCCGGCTCGGCTGCGTGGGCCCAGGCGATGTAGCGCCCGGCTTCGACCGGCGTCATCTGATAGATCTGCTTTTGCAGCACGGCCTCGATCGCGAGCGGGGCGGGCGCTGCCGGCCTGGCGGGAGCGGGCAGGGTGGACTGGCTGGCGCAGCCGCCGAGGGTGGCCGCAACGAGCAGCAGGGGAGCAAAGCGCATGGAAACAGGTCTCCTTGTAGTGTTTTCAAGACGCTAACGCGGCCGCGCAGGATTTGACAATACCAATTTGTCGCCCATCCATAACCAACTGTTGCGTAACTCAAACATTCCTTCAAGTTATAGCTGCGGGACGACAAGTAATTTTCCAGTCATTAACTTATAGCTAATACTACCAATATGGCAGCGCTCGTCCGCCGCCCGCAGCACACCATACTTATATCCAGGAGAGAGAGAATGTTCAAACAGAAGCCGCTGGCCGCCGCCGTTTCGATGGCACTGTGGAGCCTGACCGCCTTGCCCGCCATGGCGCAGACGGCAGGAGCGGAAGCCCCGATGCAGACCGTCGAGGTGACCGGCATCCGGGCCTCGATGGCCAAATCGCTGAACGTGAAGAAGAATGCGACCGCCAACGTCGAGGTCATCACGGCGGAAGACGTGGGCAAGATGCCCGACAAGAACCTGGCCGACTCGCTCCAGCGCCTGTCCGGCGTGGCGGTGCGTACCGACTACGACGAGGCGGAAAAGGTGTCGATGCGCGGTACGAATGCCGACATGACGCTGATCATTTTCAACGGCCACACGGTCTCGGGCGGCGACTGGTATGTCGCCGACCAGCTCTCGAGCAGCCGCTCGACCAGCCTGTCGCTGATGCCTTCGAGCGTGCTGAACCAGGCACTGGTCTACAAGACTTCGCAGGCAAACCTCGTCGACGGCGGCCTGGCCGGCACCATCAACGTCACCACGCGCAAGCCGCTGTCGCAGAAAGAGCGCCTCTCGGGCGTCATCAGCGGCGGCATGAGCTATGCCGAGCTGCCGGGCAAGGCCGCGCCGGACTTCAATGCCAGCGTCAACTGGAAGAACGAGGCCGGCACGGTGGGCGTGATCGTCCAGGGCTTTGCCGAGAAGCGCTATGTACGGCGCGATTCCGCGTCGCGTTTCGCTTATGCCGGCGGCAGCGGCTGGGATGTGATCAATCTCGCGAAAATGCCTGGCATTACCGATGCTTCGCTGGCCGGCAGCGGCTACAAGGCCGCCGACCTCGAGGGCGTGCGCCTGCCTGGTTCGATGAGCACGGAATTCGTCGAAAGCGTGCGTGACCGCAAGGGCGGCATGTTCTCGCTCCAGTTCAAGCCGAACAACGACCTCGACATGACCATGACCGGCTTCCACTCGGGCATGAAAGCGAACAACTTCGGCCGCCTGAATGCCGGCGCGATGTTCAGCATGCTGCGCGGCGAGGCAGGACCGGCCGGCGGCACCACCCCGACCTCGGTGAACGGCCAGCGCGTCTATGCGCAAATCAAGAATCCGGTGATCGTCAACGAAACGACGCTCTACGGCGACCAGCTGCGCGTGCTCAAGAGTGCGGACATCCTGTACCCGGCCGGCACGCCGCCACAATATATCGGCGAGACCGAGGGCGCTTACCGCGACGGGGCCAAGTCGAGCAGCGCCTTCCTCGACCTGGACGCGAAATACCGCGTCAACCAGGACCTGACGGTCAAGACCCTGTTCTCGACCACGCGCGGCGTCGGCGAGACCGGCCTCGACCAGGGCCTGACCTATACCCGCTACGGCACCGGCGTCTCGTATGCGCTGGGCAGCCTGCGCGATGCGCCTTTCGTCCAGTACTACGGTACCGGTCCGAACGTCCCTGGCATGAATGCCGACGGCAGTGGCTACAAGCTGACCGGCCGCGCCGCCTCGGGCGTGAAGACGACCGACAAGGAACACAGCCTGCAGTTCGATGCCGAATACCGCCTCGAGAAGGGACTGTTCCAGTCGCTCGAAGCCGGCGTGCGTTACGCCGACCACCGCCGCGACAGCGCGCGCCGCTTCCCGCAGCTGCGCAGCAGCAACCTGTCGGTGAATGCGCCGACAGGTCCGGACACCTGGAAGGCGTATCCGTCGGACTTCGGCGCCGGCCTGGACGGCCCGGCCGGCTGGGACAACACCAGCTGGACCCTGACCCCGGATGCGCTGAAGGCCTACTTCGCCGCCAACAGCAAGGCCACCTCGGCCGACTGGGAACGCCGCGCCGCAACCGAACTCGACATGCGTGAGCGCCAGAGCGCCGCGTACGTGATGGCCAACCTGGAGCTGGACCGCCTGTCCGGCAACGTCGGCCTGCGCTTCGTGCGCACCCGCGTCAACGCTCAGGTCCCGATCCCGCTGCCGACCGGCGCCTGCGCCCGTTCGGCGCCGGGCCAGCCCGCGATTCCTTGCCCGGCTTTCCCGACTGCGCTGACCACGGTGGGCGAAGGCGTGCAGCTGTATGACGACACCGTGTTCAACCCGCTGGCAGGCGTCGTCTACTACAAGCAGCCAACCGACGAGACCTTCAATAACGTCCTGCCGAGCCTGAACCTGCGCTATGAGCTGGACAAGGACATGATCGCCCGCTTCGGCGCCAGCAAGACGGTCGGCCGCCAGAACTACAACCTGCTGGGCGCCGGCTACAGCGGCGCCAACTGCCTCGTCTCGGGCTGCACCGTGAACGGCCCGAACCCGAACCTGGGACCGATGGTCGCCAAGAACATCGACGCCTCGTGGGCCTGGTATTTCGCGCGCCGTTCGATGGTCGGCGTGAACGTGTTCTACTCGAAGATCGCGGGCTATCCGAAGACCGGTTCGGCCGGCGGCGACACCGTCCAGCTGGTCGATCCGCGTGACAGCATCGTCAAGACCTTCGCAGTCAACACCTCGACCCAGCAGGGTGCGAAGATCGCCGGCATCGAACTGTCCTACGAGCAGCCGTTCGGCAATACCCCGTTCGGCTTCACGTCGAACGTGAGCCGCGCCAAAACCAAGGTCGACGACGGCCGTCCGATGACCGGCGCCTCGGAATACGGCGCCAACCTCGGCGCCTATTTCGAGAACGACCGCGTCTCGGCCCGCCTTGTGGCGAACTACCGCAGCGAGTACGTCAACACGACGACCGCGCCGACGCCGAACTCGACGAACAACAAGTCGCTCGTCGACGGCAAGCTGATGTTCGCCGCGCCGACGATGGCGGCGCCGGTGACGACGCTGGCCTTCAATGCCAGCTACAACATCTCGCCCAACCTGATCGTCTCGTTCGACGCCACCAACCTGACCAACGTCAAGCGCGCCTACTATCGCTACAGCGAAGAAGAGCAGCAGAAACTGGACGTCAGCGGCCGCCAGTTCTACCTGAACCTGAAGTACAAGTTCTGATCGGGTAGCAGCGCAGCACCAGAAAAAGGGGAGCGCCGGCTCCCCTTTTTCGCGTCCAAGCCACTCGTGTATGTCCAGTCCTACAATATCTCGCGCCGCATCGGCAGCTCATCCGCCATGCCTGTGTGCGCCACCTAACGGTCCGGATCTTATGCAATCGATATGATGAAGCCGTGTGAGTGAGGCGCCAGCGAATTCGTTCTGCAGGCCTGCCAAATACCTCAACAGGTTAGCCGGTCGCCTCGAGGATCGGCACCAGATCCAGGCCGGCGCTTTGTAGCGACGGCAATGACAATCCGGAAGCGGAGGCCCAATGTCTGCCACGACGAAGAATCCCCCGAAGCACCTGGTGCGCGAATACCTCGCGCGCCGGTCGCGCGATCCGCAACCGCCGCCGACGCCCGAGGAAATCCGGCGCCAGCTGGGGTGGGGGATGCTGATGCCGGCGGACCTGAAGCTGGCCACCAACCGTTCCTAGCGTACGCTTTCGAACCGACAGATTTCACAGAGGAGAAGCACATGACCAAGCGTATCGGCAACAAACACGAAGCACAGCACCGCGGCAAGGACGAACGTCTCGACATCCGCCGCACCAACATCGAACGCGAGGCCGTCAAGCAGGCCACCGCGCGCGCCAAATACCGCAACCAGGTCAAGGGCCAGCCGCCAATGAGCCTGTCCGCATCGGCCGCCTGATTCCTTCCAGGCAGCGAACAGCCCGCCTTCCGAGGCGGGCTTTTTTTATTTCTTGACCGATGGCGCCCGGCAGCGCCGTTCGCCGATCCCTTCGCCATTCGCCGACCCGGCGCCGCCATTCGCCGAAAGGCGCTTTCCTTCTTCTCCGCTCCCCGTTATCGTCCTTCCATCACAACACGGAGGACGAGATGAGTTCCGAAATCAGTTACACGACGCGCAAGCAGATGGTGTGGGGCCTGGTCCTGATCGTGGTCGGCGTCGTATTCCTGCTCGACCGCATGGATATCATCGAGGCCGAGTCGCTATGGCATTATTGGCCGCTGCTGCTGGTCGTGGCCGGCATCAACCAGACGATCGGCTATCCGAGCGCGCGCCAGTTCCGCAACGGGCTGTGGACGATCTTCACCGGCCTGTGGCTGTTCGCGGTGTTCGAAGGCCTGTTCGGCCTGACCTTCCGCAACAGCTGGCCGCTGTTCCTGCTGATGTGGGGCGTGCTGCTGGTGCTCACCCCCGTCTTCCGCCGCCGCTTCCCGCAATCGAAGGAGAATGACCATGCTTAAGGATACGATCGACGACCGCCGTGCTGCGCGCCAGGCCCGCCGTGCCGCACGCCGTGCGGACCGCGGCATGACCAGCCAGGTCCTGATGGGCGTGCTGGTGATCGCCATCGGCCTGCTGTTTTTGCTGGATAACCTCGACATCATCGAAGTGCGCGACGCGCTCGCCTTCTGGCCGCTGGTCTTCATCTTCGCCGGCGTCGCCAAACTGCTCGACACCACCAGCCCGAACGGCTACCTGGTCGGCCTGGCCGGCATCGGCGTCGGCGTGACGATGATCCTGCACCGCCTCGGCATCATCTATTTTTCGTGGCGCGCCGCCTGGCCGCTGATCCTGATCGCGGTCGGTGCGCTGGTGGTGTACCGGGCCATGACCGGCCAGCGCTCGGTGCGCTTTGGCGTGGCCGTGGTCGACGGCAAGGACGGCGTTCCGGACGCGCTTGCCGGCGATAGGCAGACGGTCGACGTGACCGCGATCCTCGGCGGCTTCGAACGCCGTGTGCACAGCCCGGATTTCCGCGGCGGCGAGGTGACCGCGGTGATGGGCGGCTGCGCGCTCGACCTGCGCGAGGCCTCGATAACGGGCGAAGCCGTGATCCATGTGTTCGCCTTCTGGGGCGGGGTCACGCTCAAGGTGCCGCCCGACTGGACCGTGGTGTTGGAAGGCACGCCGATCCTGGGCGGCTTCGAAGAGAAAACCGTGAAGCCGCCCGATGGCAGCAAGCGCCTGGTCGTGCGCGGTTACGCGATCATGGGCGGCGTGGAAGTACGCAACTGATGATCGGCGCGCCCGGCACCGCGCGCAGCACGGCGCTCTACCTGGCGGCCTGGGCGCTGCTCGGGACGCTGCTGGCCGGCCTGATGGTGACGGCCGGCGACGCGCCCTGGACGGCGAGCCTGCTGTTCGCCGTGCCCCTGGCCCTGGTCTACGGATGCGCCAGCGGGTTTTCCTCGTATTACCTGTGCCGCGCCTATCCGCTCGCGGCCAGGCCGCTGGTGACGGTGCTGGGCGTGTTCACCTGTTCGGCCGTGTGCGCCAGCGCGCTCTGGACCGCGGCCGGCGGCGGTTTCGCCGAATCCCTGCGCGGCCTGGTCCCGGGCATGCCGGCGATGACGCGCCCGTTCGCGGCCCTGATGTTCGGCCTCGGCGTCATCCTGTACGGCCTGACCGCCGTGGCCCACTACCTGGCCCTCGAATTCGAGCGCGCGCGCAGCCTCGAGCGGCGCGAGCTGGAAATGAAACTGGCGGCGCAGGAAGCGGAACTGCGCATGCTGCGCACCCAGATCGACCCGCACTTCCTGTTCAACAGCCTGAACTCGATCAGTGCGCTGACGTCGATCGATCCCGCGCGCGCACGCGGCATGACCCTGCAACTGTCCGACTTCCTGCGCCGCAGCCTGGGCATGGATGCGCAGCGCAAGGTCGCCCTTGACGAGGAGATTGCATTGGTGCGTGCCTTCCTCGCGATCGAGCAGGTGCGCTTCGGCGAGCGCCTGCGTTTCGAGGACGCGATCGGCACCGGGGCCGGGCAGTGCCTGCTGCCGCCGATGCTGCTGCAGCCATTGGTCGAAAACGCCGTCAAGCACGGCATCGGCAACCGGCTCGATGGCGGCACGGTGCGCATCGCCGCCGAATGCGACGGCTCGCTGCTGCGCATCCGCGTCGAGAACGACGCCGACGCGGACGAGGCCGAGGGCAATGCGGCGCATGCCAAAGCCGGCTGCGGCATCGGCCTGGCGAATGTGCGCCAGCGCCTGTCGGCGACCTATGCCCACGAGGCGAGCGTGCACTGGACCCGATTCGACGCGCGCTTTCGCGTCGATATCGCGCTGCCGATCCAGACCGAACCGATTACGGAGAGTTGAGCCATGCGTGTCATCCTCGTCGACGACGAATTCCTGGCGCGCGCGCTGCTGCGCGAATACCTGGCTGCTTATCCCGACATCGAGATCGTGGCCGAATGCGCGAACGGTTTCGAGGCGGTCAAGGCGATCGGCGAGCTGCAGCCGGACCTGGTCTTCCTCGACATCCAGATGCCGAAGCTCGACGGATTTGAAGTCGTCGAACTGGCGGGCGCACGCACGCAGTACGTGTTCGTGACCGCCTACGACCAGTTCGCGCTGAAGGCTTTCGAGGTGCGCGCGATCGACTACCTGCTGAAACCCTTCAGCCGCGAGCGGCTGGGACAGGCCCTGGCGAGCGCCAGGGAGCGCGCGACGCCGGCCGCGCAGGTCGAAGCGGTGGCGCAGGAGGCGGCGCGGCGCCACGGGCCGCTGGAGCGGATCCTGATCCGCGACGGCGCGCGCGTGCACGTGGTGCCGAGCGCCGGCATCGACTGGATCGAGGCGCAGGACGACTACGTTTCGATCAGCGCCGGCGGGCGTACCTACCTGAAGAACGGGCGCATGGCGGAACTGGAGCAGGGGCTCGATCCGTCGCTGTTCGTGCGCGTGCACCGCTCGTATATCGTCAAGGTCGGCGCGATCGAGCGCATCGAGGCGCCCACCAAGGACAGCTGGTGCGCGGTCCTGAAGGACGGCAAACGGGTGCCGGTCAGCCGCAGCGGCTACCAGAAGGTGCGCGACCTGATTGCCTGATCAGGTGAGGAGCCGGTCGACCTGCCACCAGCGCGGCAGCAGCTCGCGCACCGCCGGCTGGTCGAAACGGTCGTCGATCAGGTAGACCACGCCCTGATCGAGCTCGGTGCGGATCACGCGCCCGGCGGCCTGCACCACCTTCTGCAGGCCCGGATACAGATAGGTGTAATCGTAGCCGGCGCCGAACATCGCCTGCATGCGCGCCTTGAGCTGCTCGTTCACCGGGTTCAGTTGCGGCAGGCCGAGGGTGGCAACGAAAGCGCCGATCAGGCGCGCGCCCGGCAGGTCGATGCCTTCGCCAAAGGAGCCGCCCAGCACGGCGAAACCGATGCCGCGTCCGTCGGGGTGGAAGCGGTCGAGAAAAGCCGCGCGCTCAAGTTCGCTCATGCGCCGTTCCTGGCGCCAGACCGGCACCTCGGGATGCAGCTCGGCGAACAGGTTTGCCGCCTGCTCGAGGTAGTCGAAACTGCTGAAGAAGGCGAGGTAGTTGCCGGGCGCCTGCGCATACTGGCCGGCCATCAGGTGCGCGATCGGCGCCAGGGAAGCCGTGCGGTGCTGGTAGCGGGTCGAGATCCTGGCCGCAATGTGGACCTTCAGCTGGCCGGCACGGAAGGGCGACTCGACGTCCACCCAGCCCGTGTTCCCGGGCAGGCCGAGCAGGTCGGCGAAATAATGCCAGGGGCTGAGCGTGGCCGAGAACAGCGTCACCGAGTGCGCGCCCTCGAAGCGGGGCTTCAGGAAGGGCGCCGGCACCACGTTGCGGATGCAGAGCACGCTGTCCTTGCCCGTGCGCGTCAGGTCGACCAGGGAATGCTCGCCGAAGGATTCGGCCAGGCGCGCGAACTGCATCGCATCGAAATGAAAGCGCTGCAGGGCCGGGTCGAGCGGACCCGGTTGTTCGGCGACGAAGTCGTTGATGGTGCTGGTCGCGTTGGTCAGCGCGTTGAGCAGCTTCTCGCCGGGCGCATCGAGCACCTGGTAGGGCAGCGGGGCGGCTTCGTCGATCTCGCTCCAGACCTTTCCGATCTTGCTCAAGGCCTTTTTGATCAGGGGAGGTGCCGCCGCGCGGGCGGCGCGCAGGGCCACGCGATCGAGTTCGCAGGAGTACATCGAACGCGCCCGCGCCACCATGTTGTGTGCCTCGTCGACCAGCACGCTGGCGCGCCAGCCGTTGGCCTGGGCCAACGCGTACAGCATCGCGCTGCCGTCGAAATAATAGTTATAGTCGCCCACGACGACATCGGTCCAGCGCGCCATCTCGCTGCCGAGATAATAGGGGCAGACGTCGTGCGCGAGGCCGACCTCGCGCAGGGCGGCGCGGTCGAGCACCGGTACGCTCAACGCTGCCTGGCGCGCGGCGGGCAGGCGATCGTAAAAACCTTGCGCCAGGGGGCAGGAGTCGCCATGGCAGGCTTTGTCGGGGTGCTCGCAGGCCTTGTCGCGCGCGGTCAGTTCGAGCACGCGCAGCGGCAGATAGGGGGCGTGGGCGCGGATCGCCCCGGCGGCGTCGAGTGCCAGCTGGCGGCCCGGGGTCTTCGCGGCGAGGAAGAATATCTTGTCGATCCGTTGGGCAGGCGCCGCTTTCAGCACCGGGAACAGGCTGCCGATGGTCTTGCCGATGCCGGTCGGCGCCTGGGCCAGCAGGCAGCGGGAGCTAGCGTTCGCCTTGAATACGGTTTCAGCGAGCTGGCGCTGGCCCGGGCGGAAGTCCGCGTGCGGAAAGCGCAGCTCGGCAAGCGCCGCGTCGCGCGCTTCACGGTGGCGCAGTTCCTGTTCGGCCCATTCGACGAAGCGTCCGCAGGCTTCCTCGAACATGGTTTTCAGTTCAAGCGCGCTGCGCGTTTCGCGCAGGGAGGTCTCGAGGCCGCTGCCGATTTCGTAGTAGACGAGTGCGAGGTTGACTTGCTCCAGCCCGCGCGCGGCGCACAGCAGGTGGCCGTAGACGCGCAGCTGGGCCCAGTGCAGGTGGCGGTGGTTGTCCGGCATCGAGGATAGCTGGCCGCGGTAGGTCTTGATCTCTTCGATCAGGTTCTGCGCCGGGTCGTAGCCGTCGGCGCGGCCGCGCACGTGCAGCGGGCCATGGTCGCCCGCCAGCGTGACCTCGGTCTGGTAGCCTTCTCCGCGGCGCGCGGTGACGACGGCGTGGCCGGCGATGCCTTCCTGGGCGGTGGGAGAAGGCGTGAAGCGCAGGTCGAGGTCACCGCGTTTGGCCGTGAATTCGCACAGCGCCCGCACCGCCACGACATAACTCAAGCGGCCTGCTCCCACTGCAGGTAGCACACGGCGACCGGCATGTCGTGCGCCGCGCAGTAGTCGATCCAGCGCAGCTGGTTGTCCTGCAGGCGGTCGCCCGGCCCCTTTACTTCGATCATGCGGTAGCGCCCTTCGCCGGGGAAGAACTGGATCAGGTCGGGGAAGCCGCTGCGGTTTGCCTTCACGTCGGCCAGGATGCGCTCGCACCAGCGTTTCACGTGGGCGGCCGGGATGCACTCGAGCGCCAGTTCCAGCAGGGCGCGGTCGAGGTATTCCCACGACACGAAGGGCGACGAGATGCCGGCCTTTTCCTCGAAGTGGGCGAGGATGGTGGCGCGGTAGCGGCCATCGTCGCACTGGGCCAGGCAGTCGGCAAATTCCGCGGCGCGGCGCTGCTGGAAGTCGAGGCTGTACAAATCGGCCGGGCCGCGGTGGAAGGGGTGGAAGAAGGCGCCGGGAATGGCGGCGAAGACCGCGCGCCAGCACAGCAGGCCGAACAGGGCATTCGCCAGCGTGTTCTCGACATAGAAGACGGGCGCGGCCTCGCTGCCGAGGTGGTCGCGCACGGCGCCTTCGACCCAGGGACCATCGCCCGGCACCGGCAGGCAGACATCCAGGCGCACCGGCGCGGCCGGACGGCGGGCGATGGTCTTCGGGTGGCCGAGCTTGCGCGCCAGGCGCGGGCCTATCCGCAACAGGTGCTGGCGCTCGGCGTCGTTCTCCGGTTCCCGTTCGGCCTGCTGCAACAGCTGCCAGGCGTCGAGATAGCGCTCGGCCTTTTCCAGCACCCGGATCGCGCGACCGCGTGAACCCGGATAGCCGCAGCGCGTATAGACCTCGATGGCGCGTGTCCAGTCCTGCTGCTTCTCGAAATGCTGGCCGACCTGGAACAGGAATTTCAGGCGCCGGCTGTCGAGCCAGTCATTGTCGAAGGCGTCGATCGGCAGTTCCTTCAACACGTCCTCGATCGGTTCGAGACCGGCGTTGAAGCGCTCCTTGCAGGCGTGCAGCTGCAGGTAATGCTCGATGTCGCGCCGGTCGCGAAAGCCGCGCGAGGCAGGAGAGAACTCGACCTGTTCGAAACGGTAGACGCCGAGGTCGGCCAGCACGAACTCGGTCCAGTCCTGGCGCAGGTTGCCGAAGAAAATCAGGCGCAGGCGATCGCACAGCGGCTTGACCAAAATGCGCAGGGCGACGTCGCTGCAGCCGGCGTACCAGCTGGAAAAGGCGCGGCTCTCGCCGAAGGCCGCGCGCAGCGCTTCGAGCTGCTCGGCCTTGCGCGCACTTTTCTGCTGCAGATGGGCGCCGAAGGCGGCGGCGATCTCGGGCTTGGCCAGCAGGTCGAACAGTTCGTCGAGGCTGAGCACGGGGTCGAGTTCGATCCAGCCGCTGGGCAGCAAGGCGTGCGCGGCCTCGACCGGGCAGCCGATTTCCGCGTACTGCATTTTGCTGGCCCGGAACAGCTCGCCCTTGCGCATGACCATGCGCACGAACAGGGCGCGCGCTGGCTGGGGCAGCGTGGGGAAGGCGGCGATGAAGGCTTGCTCTTCGTCGGTCAGCAAGTCGCGATAGCGCTTGACGATCCAATCCAGGACACTCTGGAAGTTATCCAGGTAATAAAACTCGTTTTCCAGAACCCTGTTCATTTTTTGAGGCTACAACTGTGCTTATGTACAGTATAACCCCGAGTGCGTGAAGACCCAAGCCTTTCGGCCGCCTGGCCGGGCGGCCGTGGTTTTTTGCCACATCAGGGGCGGGTGGGCTTGGGCGGGCATTTGGCGCCCTTGCAGGCGCCGGCCGCTTCCCGCTCGCCGCGGTGGCGCTCGGACTGCTGGATGATGGCCGAGATCAGGGCGACGTCGCTGTCGACCGGGGCCTCGGCGCCCGTTGCGGCCTTGCGCGCCCTGGCCGCAGGTGCGGGTTTGGCCTCGGGTTTGGCTTCCGGCCTGGCTTTCACCACGCTGCCGGCGCGTGCCGGTTTCGCAGGATGCGGTGCCGGCCTGGCCGCCTTCCCGGGCTTTTTCTCGGCGGCGCTGCGCGGTGCGGTGCGGGCCGGTTCTGCCTTCACCGGTTTCTCCACCACGCTTTCCTGTGCGGGACGGGGCGCCGGCGCGACCGGTTTCGCGCCACTCAGTTCCTGCGGCGGCAGCATCACCAGCGGCGGCACGGTGCTGGCGACCGCCGTATCGCGCTTGCGCGCGGACTCGTCGACGATCACGGCCGTGCGCGGGGCCTCGACGACCGGCGCCGGTGCGGCCGCCGGCGGCGATTGCGGCGGCGGGACGGCGTCGGTCATCGCCGCCGGCGCCACGACCGCGTCGTGCCGCGCCTGCAGCTCCTGCACGCCCTTGTGGTTGTCCCAGGCGAGCCAGGCGATGCCCCCGGCGAGGACGCCGGCCAGCGCCGCCGCCGCTCCGTACCAGGCCAGCCGCACGCCCGACATGCGGGTGCCCATGCGGCGCGCCGAATCGCGTTCGAGCATCGCGAGAATATTCTCTTCTCCAGCGCCGCGGCGCGACGACATCAGGTTTGGTCTTGTCGAGCCTGCTTGATTTTCGTCTGTAGGGCGCACGGCATACCTCCTAAGATGGACGTTCCTGCCTCGATTAGAAACGCTCCGGGAAAATCCATGCTGATCTTCCAGGTCTTCGACAAGGGTGTACTGGACGACGCCGAAGGGCGCCAGATCGATTTCCGCAACACGATCATCATCCTGACCTCGAACACGGCGTCGAGTACGATGATGCAGGCTTGCCTGAACAAGACGCCGGCCGAGATGCCCAAGCCCGACGAACTGGCGCAGCTGATCCGTCCCCAGCTGATGAAGCAGTTCAAGCCGGCCTTCCTGGGACGCCTGGCGACCGTGCCTTTCTACCCGATTGCGGACGAGGTGCTGGCCAACATCATCCGCCTGAAACTGAACCGCATCGGCCAGCGCGTGCGCGACAACCATGGCGCGACGTTTGAATATGACGAGGCGCTGGTCAATGCCGTCCTCTCGCGCTGCACCGAGGTCGATTCCGGCGCACGCAATGTCGACACCATCCTGAACGGCACGCTGCTGCCCGAGATCGCCGACAGCGTGCTGGCGAAGATGGCCGAGGGCGGGGCGATCGCGCGCATCAAGGTCGGGGCGACCAGGGCGGGCAAGTTCAAGTACGCGATCGATGCAGCGGCCTGAGGCAGGGAGCGAACATGTTCAAGGTCGACACTTTACTCAAGCCGGTCAGCGCCGCTTCCCCTTGCGGCGAGGACCTCGCGTTCTCGCCCGAAATCGACGCGATCGCCCAGGCGCGCAAGGCCGACGATCCGTCGATCGAGCAGGGCGCCTGGGTCACGACGCTCAAGGAAGCGGACTGGAAGTTCGTGACCAAACGCTGCGCGCTGCTGCTGGAGACGCGCAGCAAGGACCTGCAGCTGGCCGTCTGGCTGGCCGAAGCGGGCGCGAAGACGGGCGGGCTGCGCAGCCTCGGCGACGCGCTGTCGGTCGTGGCCGCCCTGTGCGAGCGTTATTGGGGCGGTCTGTATCCGCAGCCCGACGAAGACGGCTACGAGCGGCGCATCGGCAACCTGTGCTGGATCGCGGCGCGCGTGCCGCAGCTGGTGACCGAATGTCCGGTGACCGAAGGCACGGCCATTTCGATGCGCGACATCGAAGCGGCGCGTGCCCATGGCGCCGAGGCGATCGCCAATGTCGAGGCGGCGCGCGGCAAGACCTCGAAAGGCTTCCAGCAAGCCTTGCTCGAGGACTGCGACCACTGCCTGGCTGCGCTGGCCGAGCTGGAAAAAGCGGTCGACACGCGCCTCGGCGCCGACGGTCCCGGCTTCAGCGGCGCACGCACGGCATTGCAGAACCTGGCGCATTTCGTCACGCCAGCCGCGGGCGCGGTCCTTGCCGCTGCTGCGACGGCGCCGGCGGCGCTGGCGCCATCAGGCGCCGTCGTTCCGGCGGCAGCGGCCTTGCCGGCCTTTGCCGGCGTAATCGCGAGTCGCGCCCAGGCGCTGGGCCAGCTGCGCGCGGTGGCCGACTACTTCCGCCAGACCGAGCCGCACAGCCCGGTCGCCTACCTGGCCGAGAAGGCGGCGCACTGGGGCGAGCAGCCGCTGCACCTGTGGCTGAAAGCAGTCGTGAAGGACGCGGGCGCGCTGGCCCATGTGGAGGAACTGCTGGGAATCGTGCGGGAAGAGCAGGGGTGAACGAGGAAGACAGGGCGGCGCAAGCCGCCCTGTCGGTTGACGATCTCTTACTGCGCAGGCTTGTCGCCTTGCTGTGCACCTGGCTGGGTGCCTGAAGCGGCCTTGTCCGCTCCCGGCGTGACGAGCGAAGAAGCCTTGGCGATCTGCTCCTCGACATTCTTGACCGCGTCGCGCGTGGCCTGGGTCACCTGCTCGTAGCCCTTGAAGGCATTCTCGATCGCGGCCTTGATGATCTCGACCGCGTTTTCCGAACCCGGTTTGACGTTTTGCGTGACGTCGTAGATCAGCGCCGACAGCGTGCTTTTCGCCTCGGCCACGTGGACGTCGGCGGCGCGGCGGAATTCGCTTTGCATCTCCTCGATAATCACCTTCATCTGGTCGCGGTACTCGACGCCGCCGGACATATCCGGGGTCATGCGCGCCGAGAGTGCGTCGAACGCGGCGCGGGCGTCGCGTGCCTGCGAGAGGTCGCGGCTGGCCTCGAGCGTCTTGTCCATGGTGCTGCGGGCGGTGGCCATGTTCAGGGCCATCACCTGCTCCAAACCCTTCACCGTCTTGTTGGCAAGCATGTCGAAGGTCTGCATTTGCAGGTCAAACAGGGTTTTGGTAGCGGATGCGAATTGTTCCGGACTCGTGAACATCAATGTCTCCTCGGTTTTGTCGTTAAAGCGATCGGCGACCTGCGGACTAACACGAGCGCCTAACAAATCCGCCATGGCTGCGTTGCATTCGTCTCGCCGTACCAGCGTACTGTCTTCGACGATGCGCCTTGCCCTGACGGTTTTGTTAGGTGCTCTAAACCTATTATTTAACAACGATGAGCTTTTCGCAACGGCTGTCCCGATAGGGGCTCCGAATGCCTTCATCGTGCCCCGAGCATACTCCATATCCTGCGCAGACCGGGCTTTGGCTTGCGCTTCCCACGATGGGAAGGTGTATCCTGCTTTCCGATAACAGGAGCGAACATGGAAGTATTGAATATCGGCGAAGCGGCCAAAGCCTCTGGCGTATCGAGCAAGATGATCCGCCATTACGAGTCCATCGGCCTGATCGATGCCGCCCGGCGCACCGATGCCGGCTACCGGCTGTATGCGCAGCGCGATGTGCAGGTGCTGCAATTCATCCACCGCGCGCGGGCGCTGGGCTTTTCGCTGGAACAGATCCGGGAATTGCTGGCCCTGTGGCAGGACAAGGCGCGCGCCAGCGCCGACGTACGGGCCTTGGCGCGCAGCCATATCGGAGAGCTGGAAAAGAAAATTGCCGAGATGGAGGCAATGAAGCGCACGCTGGCCAAGCTGGCGGCGTCCTGCCACGGCGACGAGCGCGCCGATTGCCCGATTCTCGACGACCTGGCGGCAGGATAGAAAGAGGGCGCACAACGCAAAACGCCGCAAACCTTTTGCAAGGATTGCGGCGTTTTGCGCCGGTCAGCCATCAACCAGAAAACTTTGGTGCCCACGGAGGGACTCGAACCCCCACACCTCGCGGCACATGGACCTGAACCATGCGCGTCTACCAATTCCGCCACGTGGGCCTACAAATACAACCAGGTACAACAAGATATTGCGGAGTACTGCCAGTAGATGGTGCCCACGGAGGGACTCGAACCCCCACACCTCGCGGCACATGGACCTGAACCATGCGCGTCTACCAATTCCGCCACGTGGGCACTGGTACTGCTCAATCTAACTACATGCTACCTTTGCAGTCCTGTGCTCGGGAGCACAGGCTACATGCTGATACTGCTGCGGACTTACTGCCAGTAGAGTGGTGCCCACGGAGGGACTCGAACCCCCACACCTCGCGGCACATGGACCTGAACCATGCGCGTCTACCAATTCCGCCACGTGGGCATTTCTGCTGCTGCAGCCAACACCATTCGGGTGATGAGTCCTGCGCTCGGGAGCACAGGCTACGTCGTCAAACGGTGAAGCTGATACAATATCAGGCTTTCCTGTTTTTCGCTAGATCAACTTTCGTCGCTCCAGCGCAGAAATCCTTTTACTGCCGCTGCTTTTCCTTCGCTTCACAATACTGTCGTTGCGAAAGAGCCGAGATTATAGCGGAAGGTTTGCAAAAGTCAAAGACCCGCCTGTCGAGGCCGCAGCATCGACGCGGGCACGCTTCGTTAGGCGAATCCTGTCGTCCTCCGTTACACTACGCCTGACAAGGTGTCAATCCAACCAGGGTGCCGGCCGGTCCGGAACCTCATTAATAAGAAATTCAAGAAAACGATTTGAAGCAACCTACTCATACTATTCCTAGCCGAGAGGAAATTCTCGGCGTGTTCCGTGATGCAGGCACGTCGCTCGATGCGACCACGCTCGCACGTGCCCTGAACGTCAAGAGCGCCGCCGAAGAAGTCCTCGGCCGCCGCCTGAATGCGATGGAACGCGATGGCCAGATCCGCAGCGGCGGCAACGGCACTTATTCTCTGGCAGACCAGAGCGGCTTCATCGCCGGCAAGGTCAGCGCCCACCGCGACGGCTTCGGCTTCGTCATCCCCGACGAGCCGGGCAACGACCTGTTCCTGAACGATAAGGAAATGCAGAAAGTGCTGCATGGCGACCGCGTGCTGGCGAAAGTCACCGGTACCGACCGCCGCGGGCGCCTGGAAGGCACGATCGTCGAAGTCGTCGAACGCGCCAATACCCATGTCATCGGGCGCCTGCTGAACGAAGGCGGCGTCTGGGTCGTCTCTCCCGAAGACCAGCGCATGAACCAGGACATCCTGGTCGCCGGCTCGCCGGGCAAGGCGAAGGCCGGCCAGGTCGTCAGCGTCGAGCTGATCGAGCAGCCGGCCCGCTTCCAGCAGCCGACCGGCCGCATCGTCGAAGTGCTCGGCGAACTGGACGACCCGGGCATGGAAATCGAGATCGCCGTGCGCAAGTTCGGCGTGCCGCACGTGTTCTCGCCGAACGCGCTCAAGCAGGCGAACAAGCTGCCGAACGAAGTGGTCGATGCCGACCTGGCCGACCGCGTCGACCTGCGCGACGTGCCGCTGGTGACGATCGACGGCGAAGACGCACGCGACTTCGACGATGCCGTGTATTGCGAGCCGGTCAAGATCGGCCGCGAGAACGGCTTCCGCCTGCTGGTCGCCATCGCCGACGTCAGCCACTATGTGAAGCCGAACGACGGCCTGGATGTCGACGCCATTGAGCGCAGCACCTCGGTCTATTTCCCGCGCCGCGTGATCCCGATGCTGCCGGAAAAGCTGTCGAACGGCCTGTGTTCGCTGAACCCGGCGGTCGACCGCCTGAGCCTGGTCTGCGACATGGTCGTCAGCAGCGATGGCGTCGTGCAGGCCTACCAGTTCTATCCGGCCGTGATCCACTCGGCCGCGCGCCTGACCTATAACCAGGTCGCCGATATCCTCAAGGATCCGCGCGGCGAAGAGGCGGGCCGCCGTCCGGCCATCGTGCCGCACCTGCAGAACCTGAACGGCGTGTTCCATGCCCTGCTGGCGGCACGCCAGGAGCGCGGCGCCATCGATTTCGAGACGACCGAGACCTATATCGTCTGCAATGCGATGGGCAAGATCGAAAAGATCATCCCGCGCACCCGCAACGATGCGCACCGCCTGATTGAAGAGTGCATGCTGGCCGCGAACGTCTGCGCCGCCGACCTGCTGATCCGCCACAAGCACCCGGGCACCTTCCGCATCCACGCCACGCCGACCGAGGAAAAGCTGAACCAGCTGCGTACCTTCCTCAAGATGACGGGCCTGAACCTGGGCGGCGGCCTGAAGCCGCAGGCGAGCGATTACGCAGCCCTGATGCGCGAGATCAAGGAGCGTCCGGACGCGACCCTGCTGCAGACCATGCTGCTGCGTTCGATGCAGCAAGCCGTCTACAGCCCGGACAACGTCGGCCACTTCGGCCTGGCCTACGAGGCCTATGCCCACTTCACCAGCCCGATCCGCCGTTATCCCGACCTGCTGACCCACCGCGCCATCAAGGCCGTGCTGGCGGGCAAGAAATACGAGCCGAAAGGAATCGACCTCGCCAAGCTGAACACGAACGTGTCGAACGCCACGCGCAAGCAGAAGGCGAAAGACAAGGCCGAAGGCAAGGCCAAGGACGAGAAGGACCTGACGATCTGGGACGCGCTCGGCGTGCACTGCTCGGCCAACGAGCGCCGCGCCGACGAGGCGTCGCGCGACGTCGAGAACTGGCTCAAGTGTTACTTCATGCAGGACAAGCTGGGCGAGTCCTTCACCGGCATCGTCGCCGGCGTGACGACCTTCGGCATCTTCGTCCAGCTCGACGAGCTGTATGTCGAAGGCCTGGTCCACGTGACGGGCCTGGGCGAAGATTATTTCCAGTACGACGAAGCGCGCCACCTGCTGCGCGGCGAGCGTACGGGTAAAACCTTCGGCCTGACCGACCGCGTCACCGTGCAGGTGGCCAAGGTCGACCTGGAAGCACGCAAGATCGACCTGGTGCTGGCGCAGGACGCCAATGCCGGCGCGGCGCCTGTGCAGCAACGCGAGCAGGGCGGCTCAAGCCGTCGTGGCGAGAACAAGTCGGACCGCAATCGCGGTGCGAACGCGCAGCCGGCAGCAGCGGCAGCGCCGGCGGCGCGCCAGGGCGGCAATGCCCTGGCCGAAGAAGGCAAGGGCAGCCGCTCGAAGCGTTCGCGCCGCGGACGCAAGGAGCGCGCGGCAGCACGCGAGCTGCGGCGCAACTGCCGCAAGCCGGGCAAGAGCAAGAGCAGGACCAGAGCCCAGCCCAGCCACAATTCGACGCTGCCGCCAACGGCGTCGAGGTGACGGGCGGCGGTAAATCCAAGCGTTCGCGCAAGGAGCGCAAGGAACGCGCCGCCGCGCGCGAGCTGGCGAATGCTGCACCGGCCCCGGTGGAGCAGCCAGCGGTGCAAGCCGCTGAGCCGATCGCCGATGCCGCGCAAGCGAAGCCCGCCCGCCGTTCGCGCAAACTGCCGGCCGCGCTCGACATGGGCGCCGTGGTAGCGCCGCAGCCGGTCCTGGAGCAGGCGCCGGCACCTGAGCCTGCAGCTGCGCCGGTTGCCGCCAAGCGTCCGCGCAAAGCCAAGGCAGTCGCCGAGGCGCCGGTCGAGGCAGTTGCTGTCGTTCAGGCCGAGCCCGAAGCAGCACCGAAACGCGCACGCCGCACCAAGGCAGCCGAAGCCGTGGCGCCGGTCGCCGTAGCGGATGAGGCGCCAGCCAAGCCGCGCCGCGCCCGTGCCGTCAAGGTCGAAGCAGCGCCGGCAGTGGAAGCTGCCGTGCCCGCCCCGGCAGCAAAAAAGAGCGTCGCCAAAAAGAGTGTCGCCAAAAAGAGTGTCGCCACCAAGCCCGCCGCCAAGACGGCGAGTGCACCATCCAAAACGAGCAGCAAGAAGAAAAGTAACGCATGAAGAATAAAATGATTTTCGGCTTCCACGCCGTGACCTCGCGCCTGCGCCATGAGGCGCAGTCGGTGGAAGAAATTTTCGTCGATGCCGAGCGCAACGACGCCCGCATGAAGGCCCTGATCGCCAACGCGAAAGAGGCGGGCGTGCGCGTCATGCCGGTCGAGGCCGCGCGCCTCGACAAGATCGTCGGCACCCGCCGGCACCAGGGCGTGATCGCCTTCGCCAGCCAGCTGGCGCTGGCGCGCAACCTTGACGAGCTGCTCGATGCAATCGAAGGTCCGCCGCTGCTGCTGATCCTCGACGGCATCACCGATCCGCACAACCTGGGCGCCTGCCTGCGCGTGGCCGACGGCGTCGGCGCGCACGCGGTCATCGTGCCGAAGGACCGCGCGGTCGGTCTGAACGCCACCGCCGCCAAGGTCGCCAGCGGCGCTGCCGAGACGGTTCCCTACATCACGGTGACGAACCTGGCGCGCACCATGCGCGAGCTGAAGGACCGCGGCATCTGGCTGATCGGCACGTCCGACGACGCCGACAAGGGCCTGTACGAAGCCGACTTCACCGGCCCGACGGCGCTGGTGATGGGTTCCGAAGGCGAGGGCATGCGCCGCCTGACGCGTGAGACCTGCGACCTGCTGGTCAGCATCCCGATGTTCGGCTCGGTCGAGAGCCTGAACGTCTCGGTCGCCTCGGGCGTCTGCCTGTACGAAGCGCGCCGCCAGCGCGGTATCAATGTCTGAAAGCCGGTGCTAAATCCTTAGCCTCGTTGCAAGCACTGTTTGACGCGTGGGCTCAAGAGCCCACCCTACGGTGCACAACAGTCGCTGGCTGTCGCGTAACGTAGGGTGGGCTCTTGAGCCCACGCGTATCAGCGCACAACGCATGCGCCGGCAACGGCCACGCCCGCCGTCGCGGGCAATCCCTCCAAATTGACCCCCTCCCAAGCAATGTGTAGCCGTATAAGCTACCATTTGCCCCTGTTTTCCTTCTGTACTTATTATGTTTTCCTCGTTGCGCGAAGATATCAAGAGCATCATCGAACGCGACCCGGCCGCCCGTAACGGCTGGGAAGTGCTGACCTGCTATCCAGGCCTGCACGCGATCGTCCTGCACAACTGGGCGCATGCCTGCTGGAACCTGAACCTGAAGTGGCTCGGCCGCTTCATTTCCTACCTCGCGCGCGTCATTACCGGCATCGAAATCCACCCCGGCGCGACCATCGGCCGGCGCGTCTTCATCGACCATGGCTTCGGCGTGGTCATCGGCGAAACCGCCGTCGTCGGCGACGACTGCACCATCTACCAGGGTGTCACCCTCGGCGGCACCACGCTGGTGGCCGGCACCAAGCGCCATCCGACGCTCGAGCGCGGCGTGATCGTCGGCGCCGGTGCCCAGGTGCTGGGCGCGTTCACGGTAGGGGAATTTGCGAAAGTCGGCTCGAATGCCGTGGTGGTGAAACCGGTCCCGGCAGGCGCCACCGCGGTCGGCAACCCGGCCCACATCATCCGCAAGGAAGACCAGTCGCGCAGCGCGCGCATGTTCGCGGCCTACGGCGTCGCGGCGAACGGAGACGATCCCGTTTCGAAAGCCCTGCGCGGCCTGATCGATCACGTGGCGCGCCAGGACGAGCAGCTCGAACGCCTGACGGCCACCATCAAGGCGGCCGGCATCGCCTGCCCGAACATGCTCGAGGGTGATAAACTCGATTCAGCCGAACTGAACCGGCTCGTCGATTAAGGAAGCCATGACTGAAGAAACAATCGCCGGCGTCGGTACGGCGCCCGTGCTCGACCCGTTCGAGATCCGCGTGCTGGCCGTGCTGGCCGAAAAAGAGGCGCTCACGCCGGACAATTATCCGATGTCGCTCAACGCCATCGTGAATGGCTGCAATCAATTGTCGAGCCGCGATCCGGTGATGCAGCTGTCCGAAGACACGGTGCAGGACACCCTGCAGCGCCTGATCGAGCGGCGCCTGGTGAGCGGCATCAGCGCCGCCGGCGCCCGGGTCACGAAATACGAGCACCGGATGCGCATCAAATGGACGCTCGAGCAGGACAAGGTGGCGGTCCTGACCGTGCTGATGCTGCGCGGCCTGCAGACCGCCGGCGAGATCCGCACCCGCACCGGCCGCCTGCACGAGTTCAAGTCGGTGGCCGACGTCGAGGCGACGCTGCAGTTCCTGATCGATAAATATCCGCCGCTGGTGGCGAAACTGGAGCGCGCGCCCGGCACCAAGGAATCGCGCTACGGCCAGCTGCTGGGCGGCGAGATCTCCACCGCCCGCGACGACTCGGCATTCGGCAGCGCCGCCGCCCCGGCGGCGCCATCCTCCCGCATCGGCCAGCTGGAAGAGGAAGTCGCCGCAGTGCGCGCCGAACTTGAAGAGCTCAAGGCGCAGTTCGAGGCGTTTCGCCAGCAGTTCCAGTAGGCGCCGCGGGCGAGGCGGGCGGGGCCGTGCCGAATTCCAGTTCCACCAGCGCCTCGTCGCTCCATTCGGCGTCGCTCAGGCCTACGAGGAAGTGTTTTTTTCCGGTCTCCAGTACCATGCTGCGCCCACCTTCGCGCAACGTGGCTGCGAGGATCGATGTCTCGGTATTAAAGCGGAACCCTGCGCGGCGTTCCTTTTCCGAGAAAAAGTTGCACCAGTCCCGGTTCAACAGCACGCTGTTCAGTGTCAGCACCCAGAACAGGGGAATTTCTTCCTTCGCGATCGCAACCGTGACCTTGCATTCCAGGCGCAGGTCGCCCAGACGCCGCATATTGTCCGGCAAGCCGGGCGTACGCACCTCCGGCACGATCCGATAGTCCTTGCGCTTCTGGTTCAGCACCAGTTCGCCCCCGGCGTCGAGCGCCGCTTCGCTGCGGGGCACCGTGAAGCGGTTACTGGTGTCGAGCGCCAGCGGCAGGATGAAATCGTGCTCGCGTTCGATGCGTACGGTCGGCTGTTCGGGCAGCCCGGAATCATGGCGTGCTTCGATCCGGAAACGCAGCGCAGGAATGTTCGGGGCCAGCGCATGGTGCCGCTCAAAGCTGTCGAGGCCTGCCAGGATCGCCTTGTACTTGCGCAGCTCCGGATGACGCAGGGCGTTGACGTGGATCGTCGAGGGCTCATCGACCCCTGGCACCGCCGCGGCCGGGCCGCAGAGGAGCAGGGAGCCGAGCGCACATGCAAGCAATGTGCGCCGCATGCTTAACCCTCGTCGCGCCAGCGGCGCAGGCGGATCGCCGCGAAGATCATCGCCACGCCGGCCAGCACGCCAGCCCAGAGTTCAGGCTTGGACAGCGTCGACCATGAGTAGGCGAGCATCGTCATCATGTCGACGCCTTGATGGGTCGGCATCGGCAGGTCGCCGCCGGCGTTCATGAACCAGGTTCCGGGAATCAAGCCGAGCAGGATCGCCTCCAGCACCTTTTGGACGGCATGGCCGATGTTGAGGGCCGGCCCCTGGTAGGTCATCGCGATCAGGTATTCGAGCCACTTCAGCAGCACGGCGGTGATCAGCGGCACGCCGACGGCCCACAGGAAGACCTTCGATTTGGCCCAGCTCGACACCAGCAGCAGCCAGCCGGCAGTCGGCAGCGCCCACAGGATGTAGACCGGCACCATGCCGACCAGGTACAGCGGTGCGAGGTAGAAATTCACGTTGGTCAGCACCGGGCCGAACAGGCTGATCCCGAGATGGCTTGCCGCAAGCGCTCCGAGGAACCAGATCGCCAGCGCCGCGGCGGTCGCCACGCCGATCGTGATCATGGGCGCCACCACCAGGACCGTGACCAGCTTCGACAGCACGGTATCGGCGTCCGAGATCGGCAGCGACTTCCAGAACAGGATGCTGCGGTCGCGCCGGTCGTCGTAGAGCGCGGCCAGGCAGTAGAAGAAGGCCACGACCGGCAACACGACGAAGATCGGCGCGCCGACGGCGATGTAGTTATTCGCGGCCATGCTCGCCACCTCGGCACGCTTCTCGCTCGTCATGACGTTCGCGATCGAGGTGTGGTGTACTTCCTCGCCGTCGACCCGGATGCTGACGTTGTCGGCGGCCATCTTGCCGCTTGCGACGCCGTAGCCGAGCACGCCGCCCACCAGCACCACCATGATGATCGCGGCAATCAGCGGCGCCCAGACAAACCCTCCCTTGTGCTCCCAGAACTCGCGGCGGAGCAGCCATTTCATCGTATTCATGCGTAGGTTCCTTTCATGGTTGCCACGAACAGGTCGGCGACGCTCGGATTGCGCGTTTCGCCGAGGGCCGAGAGCTGGGCGCGCGAGACGCCGCCGGCGCGGGCCGAGTCGAACAGCATCACGTTCTTGCCGAACACGGTGCGCTGGTCGAGCGGCTGCAGCGCGTTGGCGGCATTCACCTTGTCGGCCGCCACCATCACTTCGACATAGCGCTCGCCGACTTCGTCCATCGAGGCGGCCAGCACGATCTTGCCGTCGCGGATGAACAGCAGGTCGGTCAGGATGTGCTCGACTTCCTCGACCTGGTGCGTGGTGATGATGATGGTCTTGTTCTCGTCAAAATAGTCTTCCAGCAGGTTCTGGTAGAACTGCTTGCGGTAGATGATGTCGAGGCCCAGGGTCGGCTCGTCGAGCACGAGCAGCTTGGCGTCGATCGCCATCACCAGGGCCAGGTGCAGCTGGACGATCATGCCCTTCGACATTTCCTTGACCTTCATGGTCGGACGCAGGCGGGTGTTGGCGATGTATTTTTCGGCCCGCGAGCGGTCGAAGCGCGGATGGACGCCGGCCACGAAGTCGATCGCGTCCATCACGCGCAGCCAGCGCGGCAGGATGGCGACGTCGGCGATGAAGCACACGTCCTGCATCAGGGCGTCGCGCTGGGTGCGCGGATCCTTGCCCATGACCGTCAGTTCGCCGTCGAAGGGGATCAGGCCGAGCGCCGCCTTCAGGGTCGTGGTCTTGCCCGAACCGTTGGGGCCGATCAGCCCGACGATGCGTCCGGCCGGGATATCGAAATCGATGCCGTCGATGGCGGTCTGCTTGCCGTAGCGCTTGGTCAGGCCACGGGCGGAAATCACGGCGCTCATGCTGAACCTCCCGGCTGCGTGGTGTGCAGCAGCTGTTCGACGTTCAGGCCCAGCAGGCGGATGCGTTCCACCATGGCCGGCCACTCTTCGCGCAGGAAGCGCTCGCGTTCGCTTGCAAGCAGTTTCTCGCTCGCTCCTTCAGTCACGTACATGCCAATCCCCCTTCGTTTTTCTACTAGGTTTTCGTCCACCAGTTCCTGGTATGCCTTGGAAACGGTGATCGGGTTCAGTTGGTACTCGGCCGCGATCTGGCGAACCGAGGGCAGGGCGTCGCCGGCCTTCAGGATGCCGTCGAGCATCATATCGATGACCCGGTCCTTCAGCTGGCGGTAAATGGGTGCGTTGTCGTTCCAGCCGATGTTCATGGATGGCCTCCCTGTCGCTCGGCTGCTGCAGCATGCTCAATCATCTCTGGCTCCTGTGTTGATCGAATGCGGTGGTGTTGTAGTGAAGTATGACACCAGCACTTTTCGGCGAAACCGGAATGCGATGAACTGCAAAAAAGCGGCACTGAACGGCGCAAAGCGCATGGCAAGCCGAACGCGACAGTGCTCGACGCACAACCCGGCCGTGCCCATCAGGCTGTGCGGCGCGCTCATGGCTCGCGCATGCCGACATGATAGAGAAAATTTCTTGTTAAAAACTAACGAACTGTTACAAATGGCACCAGCACGCAGGCTGGCAGGCTACCCCCAATATGCACATGAATCTGCTTCAAAAGGTTCGTTTAGGAAACAGTTAGGCTTCGTTATCCCCGCAGGGAAATTGTTTCATCTCATTTGGGTACGTTTCCAGCATGAATCGTATCGAGCGCCGCTGTTGAGAAAAATGTGTGAAAATCAATTATCAAAATTTCTTGTATTTTTTGCATCATCACATTGCGTGTCGCATAGGCGAACGGTGTAGTTCGCCCCAATAAGTGCTCAAGGAGAATAAATTGAAACTCAAACGATTTGAATTTGCAGTTGCCACGGCCCTGGTCGTATTACTGGCTGGTTGCGGCGGAGGCGGGGGCGGCGGCGGCGGCGGCGGCGGATCGACCGGCGGCACGAACCCGACCACGCCTGCAACCCAGTACACGCTGGGCGGCACCGTGTACGGCCTGGCAGCCGGCACGCCGGTCACCGTCTCCAACGGTGGCGAGAAGAAGATCATTGCCTCCAACGGCGCGTTCACCCTCGACACCAAGCTCAATGCCGGTGCCAGCTACAACATCGAGGCGATCGCGCCTGCGGGTTATACCTGCCAGGTCGGCAACGGTTCGGGCACGATCAACGCCAACCTCAACAATGCGACCATCGCCTGCGCGCCGGTCCTGGGTAACCAGGTGGCGGGCCAGGTCGCCGGCCTGTCGACCGCACTGAAGGAACCGCTCGCCGTCACCGCCGACGCCAACGGCAACGTGTACGTGCTCGACGCGGGTCCGCACAGCGTGCTGAAGCTGGACAAGGCCAGCCAGCAGATCTCCACCTTCGCCGGCGGCACCGGCAAGCCGGGTACGGCCGACGGCGCAGCTGCCGCAGCCCAATTCTGGCTGGGCGGCGCCGGCGGCGCCGTCGTCGATGCACAGGGCAACCTGTTCCTGTCCGACGGCTGCAACGGCGAAATTCGTAAAGTCGCGCCGGACGGCACGGTCTCGACCCTCGCCGGCGGCGGCACGGTCGTCTGCAAGAACGTGGCAACGGCCAGCATGGGCCAGGTCAATGCGACCGGCACCGCTGCCCGCTTCGAACGCCCGGGCTCGCTCGTCTCCGACGGCGCCGGCGGCGTCATCGTGATCGACTCCCAGACTTCGCAGCCTGCCGTGCGCCTCGTGAGCGCAGCCGGCGTGGTGACCACCCGTACCTACCCACAACCGGATCCGTCGGCGACGATCACCCTGCAACGGGTCGCACGCGCCCCGGACGGTGGCCTGTTCTTCTCGGACTCGAACAACCGTATCTGGAAAGACGTCAATGGCGCGCTGGTCCTGTTTGTCGGCAAACTGAGCGGCTTGTCGTACGAAGACGGTACCGGCGCGAATGCACGCTTCCGCGCCATCACCGGCATGACCTTCGCGAACGGCGACATGTATGTGACCGACCTGGCGAAGGTGCGCAAAGTGACCGGCGCAGGCGTCGTGACGACCCTGGCCGGCAACGACAACCGCGCCAGTGTGGATGGACAAGGCGCCGCAGCGTCCTTCAGTACCCTGTTGTCGATTACCTTCGACGGTACCGACCTGATCGTCGTCGACAGTGGCCAGGAAATCCTGCGCAAGGTCAGCCTGACCGGCGCGGTAAGCACCGTGAAATCCACCCCGGCGCTGCGCGCCAGCGTCGACGGTCCAGGCATTGCTGCACGTTTCGGCTCCTTCAGCTCGCTGGCCGCTGGTAGCGACGGCAACCTGTACTCGGTCGACCCGGCCGGCCACGTGGTGCGCAAGGCAACGCCGGCAGGCTTCGTGACGACGGTTGGCGGCAAGGCTGGCACGCCGGGCAACGACAACGGCGCGCTGGCGACGGCAACCTTCAACACGCCGCAACGCATCGCGGCCGGCAAGGATGGCAGCCTGTGGATCGCGCAAACGGATGGCGTGCGCCGCATCCTGAACAACGAGGTGACGACCCCGGATGCCTCGATCAAGGCAGTCAACCTCGCGGTCGAGCCGAGCGGCAACGCAGTGGTCGTGACCGGTACCAACTCAGGCGAAGTGATCCGCGTTACCCCGGCCGGCGCGCGCACCGTGCTGGTCAACACGGCGCAGATCGCGGCCCTGTTCCCTGCCCGTACCGGCGTCAAGTTCACGCCGCAATCGGTCGTCGTCGACGCCGCCGGCAATATCTACATTGCCGATACCGCCACGGCAGCCGTCTACAAGTACTCGACCGCGGGTGTGTTGAGCGTCTTCGCTGGCACGCCGTTCAATGAAACCGGCAATATCGACGGTGCGGTGGGCGTCGCTACCCTCGGTTTCTATGAAATCGACCACATGGCGATCGACGACGCGGGCAACCTGTACCTCAGCGGCCAGGGCAGCGTGCGCAAGATCAGCCCGGCAGGTGTGGTGTCGTCGCCGACCTACGGCTGGGGCAATGCCGACATCGGCGCCGTCGCGGTCCTGGGCGGCAAGCTGTACGGCATGACGCGCTACGCGCTGCTGCAGTCCAGCCTGTAATCAGGACAGGACGGGCGAGCCGTCGATGCCATGTCTCGTTACCGAGCCATGGTCATCGACGGCGATCCAGCCGCCACGCGGCGGCTGGACATCCAGCTCCCAGTCGGGCAGCACGTAGCGGCGCTTGCCGCCATGCAGGTGCAGGGCAGGGCGGTGGGTATGGCCGTGGATCAGCACCTCGACCCCAAGGGTCTCGAACAGGGCGTCGATCGCAGCGGGCGTGACATCCATGATCTCGTAGGACTTGGTCGTATGCGCTTCGCGGCTGCCTTCGCGCAGGCCGGCGATGATCGCCTTGCGCTGGGCCAGCGGCATGGCCAGGAACTGTTCCTGCCAGGCTTGATTGCGCACCGTCGCGCGAAATTCCATGTACTTGATATCGAGCGTGCATTCGGCATCGCCGTGCACGAGGGCGATGCGCTGGCCGGCTATCGTGGCCACGTGCGGTTCGTCCAGCAGCCGCAAGCCGGCCGCTTGCGCAAAACCGGCGCCGACGAGAAAGTCGCGGTTGCCCGCCATCCAGAACACTTCCACACCACGATCGGCCAGCGCCCGCAGGGCTGCGATCACGCGCGCGTGGAAGGGCGTGTCCAGGTCGTCGTCGCCGGCCCAGTATTCGAAGATGTCGCCAAGGAGATAGAGCTGGTCCGCATGCGCCGCCTGCTCGTCGAGGAAGCGGAAGAAGGCTTCTGCCGTCAGCGGATGGGATTCCTGCAGGTGCAGGTCGGAAATGAAAAGCGCGGCCGTGCGCGCGGGAGTGGACATATTAAAACTTTCTCCCGCGCGAGGGGTGGTACTAGACGGTACTAATTAGATGACTTCGGCTTTTTCGATGATGATCGGCTCGACCGGCACGTCCGCGTGCATGCCGGCACGCGACGTGGCGACCTTGTTCAGCTCGTCGACGACTTCAGTGCCCGCGGTGACCTTGCCGAAGACGGCATAGCCCCAGCCGTCCTGGCCCGGGTAGTTCAGGAAGTCGTTGTTCTTGGTGTTGATGAAGAACTGGGCCGATGCCGAATGCGGGGCCGAGGTGCGGGCCATGGCGACGGTGTACTTGTCGTTCTTCAGGCCGTTCTTGCCTTCGTTCTCGACGGTCGCGTCGGTCGGCTTCTGCTTCATGCCTGGCTCGAAACCGCCGCCCTGGATCATGAAGTCCTTGATCACGCGGTGGAAGATCGTGTTGCTGAAGTGACCCTTGTTCACGTAGTCCAGGAAGTTGGCAACGGTCTTCGGCGCTTTCTCGGCGTCGAGTTCGATGGTGATGTTGCCCTTGTTGGTGGTCAGCAGTACGGAGGTCATGGGTAATCCTGTTCTATTTGTTGAAGAAGAATGCAAGACCGGTATTTTACAGCTTATTTAAGGACTCACTTTACAAGCCGATCGCCACCGAGGACGGTGGTGGACTGGATCACGATCGGTGTCACCGGTACATTCTGCATGCCGCGCATGTCGTCGACCATCACGCCCTTGATCTTGTCGACCGTTTCCTGCCCCTTCACCACGCGCCCGAACACGGTATAGCCGTAGCCGTCCTGGCCCGGATAATCGAGGCCGGCATTATCGTTGACGTTGATAAAGAACTGCGAGGTCGCCGAATTCGGGTTGTCGGTACGCGCCATGGCCAGCGTGTAGGGCTTGTTCGAGAGGCCGTTCTTCGACTCGCTCGGGATCGGCTTGCGCACGCCAGGCTTGTCGACCAGTTTCTCGGTATAGCCGCCGGCCTGGATCATGAAGCCGTCGATCACGCGGTGGAAGACCGTACCCTTGTAAAAACCGGACTTTACGTATTGCATGAAGTTCGCCGTGCTCTTCGGCGCGTGTTCGGCGTCGAGTTCGACCACGATCTCGCCCATCGTCGTCTTGATCGCCACCTGCGGATTGTCGGCGGCGAAGGCGTGGCCGGCAAAGCCGATCGCCAGCGCGGCCGCGGCCAGGTGCGTCAGAAGGGCGCGGCGGGATTGTTTTTGTGCGTGCATGGGGCGTCTCCTCGGTGGACGTGGCGCAAGGCCTGTCAAGTCTTTTGCAGAAAAATAAACCTGAGCCATATGCGGCCAGCCGGGTTTTTATCAATGCTATACTTTGCGCAGAACGTCTCATTCTATCAAAAGAATTTGGTATCCAAGAACAACAAAGAGGGCTGACGGTCCCGACGCAAGAGCGAATCCCGGCGCGCGCTGTATAGCGAACGCGCTCGGGATTCGTATTGCTCCGGGCTTCCGATCCCCTCTCGAAACATCACCACCCATGAGCCAATTAAAGATCTACAACACGCTGGCGCGCGAGAAACAGGTATTCGTCCCGATGGAGGCCGGCAAGGTCGGCATGTATGTCTGCGGCATGACCGTCTACGACTACTGCCACGTCGGCCACGCGCGCATGATGATGGCCTTCGACGTCATCTATCGCTGGCTCATGGAATCGGGGTATGAGGTCAAGTACGTGCGCAACATCACGGACATCGACGACAAGATTATCAAGCGCGCGGTCGAGAACGGCGAGACGCTGTCCTCGCTCGTCACGCGGTTTACCCAGTACATGGACGAAGACTTCGCCGCGCTGAACATGCTGCCGGCGAGCGTCGTTCCGCGCGCAACCGAGCACGTGCCCGGCATGCTGGCGATCATCGAAAAGCTCGAAGAGAAGGGCCTGGCCTACCAGGGCGAGGACGGCGACGTCAACTACGCGGTGCGCAGCTTCCCGAACTACGGCAAGCTGTCGGGCAAGTCGCTCGACGACCTGCGTGCCGGCGAACGCGTCGACGTCAACACCGGCAAGCGCGACCCGCTCGATTTCGTTCTGTGGAAAGCGGCCAAGGAATCCGAACCCGCGGAAGCGAAATGGGATTCGAAATGGGGCCGCGGCCGTCCGGGCTGGCACATCGAGTGCTCGGCCATGTCCTGCGCGCACCTGGGCGAACACTTCGACATCCACGGCGGCGGCCAGGACCTGCAATTCCCGCACCACGAAAACGAGATCGCCCAGAGCGAAGGCGCCTTCGGCGTGCCGATGGTGAACTACTGGGTGCACAACGGTTTCGTCCGCGTCGATAACGAGAAGATGTCCAAGTCCCTGGGCAATTTCTTCACGATCCGCGACGTCCTCAAGAAATACGATGCCGAAGTCATCCGCTTCTTCATCGTGCGCGCCCACTACCGCAGCCCGCTGAACTATTCGGACGTGCACATCGACGACGCCAAGGGTGCGCTCACGCGCCTGTACACGGCCCTCGGCGATGTCGACCTCGGTAGCGAGACGCCCGCCGTCGACTGGAGCGAGGCCCATGCCCGCCGTTTCCGCGAAGCGATGGACGACGATTTCAACACGCCGCTGGCCGTGGCCGAGCTGTTCGACCTGGCAGGCGAAGTCAACCGCACAAAGTCGGTCGCGACGGCGCGCCAGCTGAAAGCCCTGGCCGGCGTGCTCGGCCTGCTGCAGCGTGCGCCGCAGGAATTCCTGCGTGCCGGCAGCGGGCAGGGCGGCCTCGGCGAAGCCGAGATCGCCGACCTGATCGCGGCCCGTGCCGCCGCCAAGAAGGCGCGCAATTTCGCGGAAGCGGACGGCATCCGCGCCGAGCTGCTGGCCGCCGGGATCATCCTGGAAGACAAACCGGACGGGACGACGAACTGGCGTCGCGCATGATGGCAGCGGAAAAGGACAACGGCGGCAACGGCACGCCGGAACTCGAGGTGCCCGCGTACTGGGCCGAGGCGAAAGCCGAGCTGATGAAGCGCGACCGCATCATGAAGCGCCTCATTCCGCAGTTCGGCGACATGCACCTGAAGGGGCATCCCGATCCGTTCACGACCCTGGCGCGCTCGATCGTCGGCCAGCAGGTCACGCCGAAAGCGGCCGACGCCGCCTGGGCCAAGCTGAACGCGTGCTGTCCGAAGCTGACCCCGGGCCAGATCATCAAGCTCGGCGCCGAGCAGCTGTCCGCCTGCGGCCTGTCCAAACGCAAGACCGAATACATCCTCGACCTGGCCGACCATTTCAAGGCCAAGCGCGTGCACACGAACCTGTGGTCCGAGATGGACGACGAGGCCGTCATTGCCGAACTCGTGCAGATCCGCGGCATCAGCCGCTGGACGGCCGAGATGTTCCTGATCTTCAACCTGCTGCGTCCGAACGTCCTGCCGCTCGACGACGCGGGCCTGATCCAGGGCATCAGCCAGAACTATTTTTCCGGAGAGCCCGTCTCGCGCAGCGATGCGCGCGAGGTGGCGGCCAACTGGGAGCCCTGGCGCACCGTCGCCACCTGGTATCTGTGGCGCAGTCTCGATCCCGGCGCTGCCTCAGGTTTGGCGTCCGCAGCGGCCTCCGGTACGGTAGAATAACGCCAAATCGCCGCGCGAACGCCTTGCGCCATGGCAACAGAATAACCCCCGGAGGTACAATGACTAAAACAACTTTCCTCAGTTTCGAGCAGCCTATTGCCGAACTCGATTCGAAAATCGAAGAGCTGCGTTTCGTCCAGGACGATTCCGCCGTTGACATTTCGGAAGAGATCGATCGCCTCGACAAGAAGAGCCAGCAGCTCACGAAAGACATCTACGCCAAGCTGACCCCGTGGCAGGTCTCGCAGATCGCGCGCCACCCGCAGCGTCCGTACACGATGGACTACGTGAACGCGATCTTCACCGATTTCCACGAGCTGCACGGCGACCGCACCTTTGCCGACGACCAGTCGATCATCGGTGGCCTCGCGCGCTTCAACGGCCAGGCCTGCATGGTCATCGGCCACCAGAAGGGCCGCGACACCAAAGAGCGCGCGATGCGCAATTTCGGCATGCCGAAACCGGAAGGCTACCGCAAGGCGATGCGCCTGATGAAGGTCGCCGAAAAGTTCAACCTGCCGATCTTCACCTTCGTCGATACCCCGGGCGCGTTCCCCGGCATCGACGCCGAAGAGCGCGGCCAGTCGGAAGCGATCGGCCACAACCTCTATGTCATGGCCGAGCTGAAAGTGCCGCTGATCGCCACCATCATCGGTGAAGGCGGTTCCGGCGGCGCGCTGGCGATTGCCGTGGGCGACGCCGTGCTGATGCTGCAATACGCGACCTATTCGGTCATTTCCCCGGAAGGCTGCGCCTCGATCCTGTGGAAGACCTCGGAGCGCGCGGCCGACGCCGCCGACGCACTGGGCCTGACCGCGCATCGCCTGAAGGCAATGGGCGTGATCGACAAGATCGTTACCGAGCCGCTGGGCGGCGCCCACCGCGATCCGAAGAACATGGCGCAGATGCTCAAGCGCGCGCTGGCCGATACCCTGCGCCAGTTCCAGGGCATGAAGACCAAGGATTTGCTCGAAGCCCGTCACGCAAAACTGATGGCTTACGGTAAGTTCAAGGAAACGACGCCGACCGACGAGTGAGTTGTCATCAGTGAGTAGCGCAGTTGGTAGATGCGAAGCCGGGTCCGTCCCGGCCATCTTCGCGCGCGCCCTTGACGGGCTGCGCGCACAGTTTTCCCCCTCCACGATCGCCATTGCCTGTAGCGGCGGCCTCGATTCGATGGTCCTCCTGCAACTGGCGTCGAACTGGTGCCAGGCGCAAGCCAGCTCTCTCCTCGTTTTCCACGTTCATCACGGTCTCAGCGCGCATGCCGGCGCCTGGCAGCGGCATGTCCAGGACAGCAGCGCCGCGCTCGGCCTGCGCTTCGACGTGCGCCAGGTACAGGTCGACGGCGGCGGCTCCGGAACCGAGGCGGCCGCACGCAAGCTGCGCTACCGCGCGTTGGGAGAGATGTGCCGCGCGCACGGCGCGACCCTGCTGCTGACCGCCCACCACCTCGATGACCAGGCCGAAACCGTGCTGTTGCAACTGCTGCGCGGCTCGGGTCCGGCCGGCCTGTCCGGCATGGATGCGGCCAACGCCGCGCCCGAATTGCTGGGCAACCCGGACCTCGTCATGGCGCGGCCCTTGCTGCCCTTGTCGCGCGCCGAGCTCGAAGCCCATGCGCTTGCGAACGGGCTGGCCTGGGTCGAGGACGAATCGAACGGCGACACCCGTTATGCACGCAATGCGCTGCGCCATCAGGTGATGCCGGCGCTGGCGCAGGCCTTTCCCGGTTTCCAGCAGCGCTTTGCGCGCAGCGCCGCGCATGCGCAGTCGGCCCAGCGCCTCCTGAACGAACTGGCGGCGCAAGACCTGGCGGCAACCCTGATCGACGGCGCCATCGACGTGGCCCGTCTGCGCGCCATGAGCCTGGACCGCGTCTTCAACCTGTTGCGCCACTGGTTCGCGCAGCAGAACCTGGCGATGCCCTCGACCGCCTGGCTGACGGAACTGGTGGCGCAGCTGATCGAGGCGCGCCACGACGCCCAGCTCCTGGTGACGCACCCGGCCTGCCACCTGCGGCGCCACCGCGACCGCCTGTACGTCACGCCGAAGCTGGCCATTCTCTCCGGCATGCGCGACCCGGACGACGAAGGCGTGCTGGAGAAAGAAGGGGAGAGCTTCCGCTGGCAGGGCGAAGCGCAGCTGGCCTTCCCGGCCTACGGCGGCGTGCTGCACTTCGACCCGGCAGGGACCGGCCCGGGTTTCGATCCGGACTGGTTGCGTGAGCGCGCCCTCGTCATCGATTTCCGCAAGGGCGGCGAGCGCCTCAAGCTGGCCGCCAACCGGCCGACCCGTCCTTTGAAAGCCCATTACCAGGCGGCCGACATTCCGGCCTGGGAGCGTGTGCGCCTGCCGGTCGTCAGCAGCGGGCGCGACCTGCTGTTCGCGGCGGGCCTGGGCATGGACTGCCAGCATTTTGCCGCGGCAGGGCTCGATGCCGTCGCCCTGCGCTGGGAGTCCAGGCCTGAATAGTTTCTATTCGAAAAGCGTATTACTTTATTTTCTTTTCGTATAGCTTTTCGGCCTTCCCTCATTGCGATCTTGCAGTGCAACATGCTAGAGTAGGTGTTCCCTTTTATCCTCTCCACGCTGGGAAGCTTCCTGTTATGGCATTAATTGTCCACAAATACGGTGGTACGTCGATGGGTTCGACGGACCGCATCAAGAACGTCGCAGCCCGCGTCGCCAAGTGGCACGACGCCGGCAACCAGATCGTCGTGGTGCCGTCCGCGATGTCGGGCGAGACCAACCGCCTGATCGGCCTGGCCAAACAGATCATGGACCAGCCCGACCCGCGCGAACTGGACATGATCGCCTCGACCGGCGAACAGGTCTCGGTCGGCCTGCTCGCGATGGCCTTGCTGGCCATCGGCAAGGACGCCGTGTCCTACACCGGCTGGCAAGCCGGCATCCGCACCGATTCCGCCTTCACCAAGGCCCGCATCCAGTCGATCGACGACACGCGTGTGCGCGCCGACCTCGACGCGGGTAAGATCGTCATCATCACCGGCTTCCAGGGCATGGACGAAGAGGGCAACATCTCGACGCTGGGCCGCGGCGGTTCGGACACCTCGGCCGTGGCGATCGCCGCCGCGCTGAAGGCCGACGAATGCCTGATCTACACCGACGTGGACGGCGTCTACACGACCGACCCGCGCGTCGTCGATGAGGCGCGCCGCCTGGAAAAGATTACTTTTGAAGAAATGCTGGAACTGGCTTCGCTCGGCTCGAAAGTGCTGCAGACCCGCTCGGTCGAGTTCGCCGGTAACTACCAGGTCCCGACGCGCGTGCTGTCGTCGCTGACCGATCCGCACATGCCGCTGCACGAGGAAGCCAACTCCGGCACCCTGATTTCGTTTGAGGAAGAAACCAACATGGAACAAGCCGTCATCTCCGGTATCGCATTCACCCGTGATGAAGCCAAGATTACCGTCCTCGGCGTGCCCGACAAGCCGGGCGTCGCCTACCACATCCTGGGCCCGGTCTCGGACGCCAATATCGAAGTGGACATGATCATCCAGAACCAGTCGGTGGACGGCAAGACCGACTTCACCTTCACGGTCTCGCGCGGCGACTACCAGCGTGCGCTGGCGGTGCTGGAAAGCCAGCGCGAAGAGCTGGGCTACACCCGCGTCGTCGGCGATGCCAAGGTCTCGAAGGTGTCGGCGGTCGGCGTGGGCATGCGCAGCCACGTGGGCGTCGCCTCGCAGATGTTCCGTACGCTGGCCGACGAGGG
The DNA here is from genome assembly GCF_015101885.1 of Massilia litorea. Taxonomy (NCBI): domain Bacteria; kingdom Pseudomonadati; phylum Pseudomonadota; class Betaproteobacteria; order Burkholderiales; family Oxalobacteraceae; genus Massilia; species Massilia litorea. The sequence goes on along the minus strand of NZ_CP062941.1, from coordinate 4,537,980 downwards.
CATCAACATCATGATGATCTCGACCTCCGAGATCAAGATTTCGGTGCTGATCGACGAGAAGTACATGGAACTGGCCGTTCGTGCCCTGCATAAAGCTTTTGACTTGGAAAAAGCTTAACTTTTTCCATATTTTTGGGTGCGTTGCCTTGACCAATCGGGCACCGCCCATTAAGATGCTTGCACTCAGCGCTAGCGCAGTTTGCTGGAGTTGATTGGAGACGTGGCCGAGTGGCCGAAGGCACATCCCTGCTAAGGATGCATATGGCTTATACCCGTATCGTGGGTTCGAATCCCACCGTCTCCGCCAGGTTACAAAAGAAAAAGCCACCGAAAGGTGGCTTTTTCTTTTGTAACTCGGCGGAGACGAGGAGAGCGCCTGCGCGCTCTCCGGGTGGGATTCGAAGGGTTGCGCGTACTCGCGCAACCGCGGCCCGCGGAACGTGGGCGAATCCCACCGTGCACAGCGCTGCAGTCACCGCAAGCCGCCTTTTTTCGCCTGGTTCACCACCGCCGAATCGGTCAGCCAGGCCCCAAAGTTCGAAAGTATCATGAAGCTCACCCAGACAATCCGCGCTGCGCTCGCGCTTTGTGCGATTGCAGCGCTCGCCCCCGCCAGCGGCCTCGCGCAGCCGGCTCCCGCCGCAATCCATGCCTTGACGGTCCAGGCTTCGCAGTCTCCGTCGCTGCCTGCGGGTCCCTACGACGAACGTGGCTGGCTCGATCGGTTCTACGCCCCCCGCAACTATGCGCCAGCCTGGAATGCGTCGACCGCCGCGGCGGCCTTGTGGGTGCTGCGCCGGGCCGCGCTGCAGGGCTTGAACCCGGCCGACTACGGCGCGGACTCCCTGCAGCGGCAGCTGCGCTCGGGCGAAGCCGATACCGCCCGCTTCGACGTCGCGCTGACCTCGGCCATGCTCCATTACCTGGCCGACCTGCGCGTCGGCCGCGTGCGCTCCGAATATCACAGCCGCGCACCCGATCCGCGGCTGAGGCAATACGACCCGGTCGAGCGCCTGCGTACCGGGCTCGCCGCCGGCAAGCTGCAGGCTGCGGTGCAGGCGGCCGAGCCGCAAATCTGGCAGTACGGACGGGTCAAGGCGGCCCTGGCGCAGTACCGCGAGCTGGCGGGGCAGGCTTATCCGGCGCTACCGCGACCGGATGCGAAGGTCCTGCCCGGCGGGGCTTATCCGGCCGTGAAGGCGCTGTATGCGCGCCTGGTCTTGTTGGGCGACCTGGCGGCCGATGCGCCGCCACCGCCCGAGGGAATCTACAGCGACCCGGTCGAAGAGGGCGTCCGGCACTTCCAGGCCCGTCACGGCCTGGATGAAGACGGCGTGCTCGGCCGCGGCACGATCGACGCGCTGAATGTCCCCCCGGCCCAGCGCGTGCGCCAGTTCGAACTGACGCTCGAGCGCCTGCGCTGGCTACCCGACTTCGGCCCTGGCCCGCTGATCGTGGTCGACCTGCCGGCTTACCGCTTGTGGGCCCTGAACAAGGGCAGCACCGAGGCGCCGCTCGAGATGCGCGTCGTGATTGGCTCCGCGGTCAAGACCGAAACCCCGCTCTTCGTCGGCCAGATGCGTTATGTCGAGTTCAACCCTTACTGGAACGTCCCGCGCAGCATTCTCGAAAAGGAAATGCTGCCCAAGCTCGAGCGCAACGCTGCCTACCTCACGCAGAACGACATGGAGACGGTGCCGCCAGGCGCCAGCGCGGCCGATCTCCGGGCCGGCCGGGCGCGCGTCCGCCAGCGCCCTGGGCCGAAAAATGCACTGGGGGCGATCAAGTTCGCGCTGCCTAATCCAATGGACATTTACCTGCACTCGACCCCGGCCCGCGAGTTGTTCCAGCGCAGCCGGCGCGACCTGTCGCACGGCTGCATCCGGGTCGAGCATCCGGCCGCTCTGGCCCAGTTCGTGCTCAGCCAGCAGCGGCAATGGAATGCCGATACGATCCAGGACGCGCTGCAGGCGGGGCCGACCCGGCACGTCGACCTGGTCCACGCGATTCCCGTCGTGATTTTCTACGCTACTGCCAGCGTCGACAGTGAAGGGATGCCGCGCTTTGCCAGGGATGTCTACGGCCGCGACCGCAAGCTCGAGCAGGACTTGCGGGCACGCTACGGACAGATGGCCCCTGCGGAAGGCCGATCTCCGGAATAAGCTGTCGCTTCGGCTGTACGGCGAACGGAGCAGACCGGTTCGCACCCCCGAGAGATCAGCGCGCCGTTCGCCGCCGCAGGGCATACAGCATGTACCCAACGATCCCGAGATTGACAAGCAGCAGCGCCAGGCTGAGCGGACCGGGCCGGTGAATCAGTTCCCTCACCTCGAAGGGAACGTACACCGCCCCGCTTGCCGCGGCAAACGCCTCGCCCCATCTCCGCCCGTACCACAGGCCGTACGCCTCGACCAGGCGTACCGCCGAATAGGCCATCGCTCCCGCCGCAAGCTGCCAGAGCCGCGCATCGTCGAGCCGGTTCGCGAAAGCGAGGAACACGCGCGGCACGCGGGATGCCGGGTTCAGGTGGGCATGGGTGACCAGGATCTCGGCAAAACGCTGGACGTCCCGGTGGACCAGCGAAAACAGGCCGAATCCGGCCAGCAGGACGACGGCCCCCTTGGCCCCCTCGAGCAGGGCGACCGCCCGTATACCTCGCGACATATGCATGGCTCTCCGATCTCGGGTTTGCTCGTATGCTACCTGATCAGGCCGCCTGTACGTCGCCCGCTGCTCAGGCCGGCAATGTCCCGATCGTCACGGTTTGCGCCTGCGCCCCGGACCGGCCTTCGGAGGTCTGGCCGCGTGGGAATGATTCGGGACAGGACTCGCCGGCCGCGCCAGTACCAGCGCCAGGTCGGTCGTCAACCGATGCAGCGAGAGCAGGTCGGCCGCGGCTGCCAGGGCGACACGGCCGAGTTCGGCGTTGCCGGCTTCGACCTGGGTCACGATGCGGTGCAGCGAGGCCAGCAACAGTGCATTCTCGGCCAGGCGCTCGCGCAGGCCGTCGAAGGCCAGGGTTTCCATGACGATTTGCTCATGCGCCAGGTCGGCCTCGATCGCGGTGACGATCGCATCGAATCCGGCACAGAAGCCGGCGTCCGGGAGGCAGGCGAGCGCGTGGATGCGAACGAACAGGAGCTTGCGCGCGCGGCGCAGGGCGCTTGCTGCCGTGTGCGGGGAGGACGAGGAGAGCGGGGCCATCGGAACTTCGCCAGCGCGGGGGAATCCAGGCCAGTGTGCCTCCACTACCGATATCAAGTTTGCGCTATCTCAAAGCGGCGCCCGGCGAAACCTGCCGCTATTTGCGTCCGGTGGCGCTGCGCCCCTCGCATGAGCCCGCAGCAGTTCTTATCGCCAGTCAAAGCCGCAGGGGCAACGCAATGGGAGCATGGTTCGTTTCCAGCAAGCGCGGAGAACGTATGGATGAGCTATTACGGTATTTCGAGGAAGAGCTGGGACTGTTCGGCCAGTATGCGCGCGAGTTCCGCAGCCGCTTTCCGAAGCCGGCGGGCGAGCTCCATATCGCCGGCGAGAGCTACGAGGATCCGAGCGTCGCGCGCCTGATCCAGTCGGTGGCGCTGCTCAGCGCGCGCATCCACAAGCGCCTCGACGACGACCATCCGAAATTCACCGAGTCCCTGCTCGAGAGCCTGTATCCCCATTACCTGCGTCCGCTGCCTTCCTATTCTGTGGCCCGGATTGTCCAGTCCGGCCGCGATGCGGGGGAGTTCGCCGCCATCGCGCGCGGCACGCCGCTGCGCAGCAGCCCGGTCGGCGGCACGGCCTGCCAGTTCCGCACCGTCTATCCGGTGCTGACCGGCCCGCTCCAGATCGTGCGCGCGGCCTTCGCGGTCCCGTTCGCGCTGCCCGCTGGAACATCGCGCGCAGCGGGCCTGCCGCGCGGCGTGACCGCGGGCGTGGCGATCTGCCTGGAATGGAAAGGGGCGCTCTCCGCCCTGTGCCGCCAGGGAATGGGCCGGCTGCGTGTGTTCGTCGACGGCGAGCCCTCGCTGCGCGCCGCCCTGATCGATGCCTTGTTCATGCGGGCGCGTGCCGCCTGGGTCGAGGCCGGCGATGGCAAACCCTGGCTGGCGCTCGACACGATACCGCTGGGCCTGGCCGGCCTGGAAGAGGACGAGGCGCTGCTGCCGGCGCCGGCGCGTTCGCATCCGGCCTTCCGCCTGCTCACCGAGTATTTCACTTATCCGGAAAAATTCAACTTCATCGATATCGACCTGGGCGCGCTTGCCGGGCGCCTGCCGCCGGGCTGCGAGCGCTGCACGCTGCACGTCGGGCTGGCCGGCATGAGCGGCGACTGCGATGCCGCGCGCGTACTGGCGCCGCTGGCGGCGCGCCACCTGCTGCTCGGCTGCACGCCGGTGGTGAACCTGTTTCGCAAGGCCGGCGACCCGATCCAGCTGTCGCACACGCGCGCCGAATACCGGCTCGCGGCCGATGGCGCCCACGCCGCCGCTTTCGAGATCCACAGCATCGACAAGGTATGCGTCGTGCGCGAGGCGCGCGGACACACCGGCGTCACCGAATTCGGCCCGCTGTACGCGGTGCGCCACGAGGGCGCAGCGGCAGCGGCAGCGGCGCCGGGCCGCTTCTGGGTGGCCCGCCGCGACGAGACGCTGGCCCGGATCAGTCCCGGGCACGAACTCAAGCTGGCCCTGGTCGATCCGGAATTCAGTGCGGACGAGGCGTCCAGCGCCACGATCTCGACCGACCTGACCTGCTCGAACCGCGACCTGCCCCTGCAACTGCGCATCGGCCAGCCCGCCGGCGACCTGCTGGCCGAATCCTCGAGCGGCGCCGTGCCCTTCGGCCTGCTCCGCAAGCCGACCCCGAGCTGGCGCTTCGGTGGCGGTAGCGGCAGCGACTGCGCCCACTGGCGCCTGATCGCGCACCTGGCCCTGAACCATGGGGGACTGACGACGGCCGGCCTGCCGGACCTGCAGAAGATGCTGGCCCTGTACGACCTGCCGCGTTCTCCGGTCGCGCGGCGCCAGATCGCGGGCATCGTCGGCCTCGAGCACGGCAGCGTGCGCGCCTGGCTCAGGACCCGGCCGGTATCCTCGCTGATGCCGGGGGTGGGCATCCGCATGACGGTCGACGAAGAGGCTTTCGCCGGCAGTTCGCTCTACGTGTTCGCGCAGGTGATGGACCGCTATTTTTCCCTGAACAGCCAGCTCAACTGCTTCACCCGGCTCGAGATCGTCTCGCACCAGAGCGGAGAGGAGATGTTCGCATGCCCCCCACGCAGCGTCGAGAAATTGCGCCCCTGATCGAGCGGCTGCTGGCGGCGCCGCACACCTTCGAGTTCGTCCAGGCGGTATCGATCCTGCTGGCCTGGCTGGCCGAGCGGGGCGTACCGTCCGGGCAGGCCCTGCGCGAGCGCCTGCGCTTCGAGAACAGCCTGGGGCTGGGTTTTCCCGCATCCGAGATCGAGGCCATCGCCCGCATTCCGGACGGGTCCGAAGGCGACCGCTTCAGCCTGACCCCGGCCTTCATGGGCCTGCTCGGCGTGCACGGCGCGCTGCCCCTGCACGTCACCGAACGCATCGCCGCCTGGCAGGGCGGGCGCGACGATGCTGCGCCGCGCGCCTTCCTCGACCTGGTGTCGAACCGGATGCTGGCGCTGTTCTACCGCGCCTGGCAGAAAAGCCGGGTCGAGCACATGGCCGCCGGCAGGGAGGGCGATCCGGACCGCTTCCGGCCGCTGCTGCTGGCCCTGGCCGGTTGCCCGCCCGGCCGCCCTCCGGGTGCGCCGCCGGTGCCGGATGGCCTGATCGCCCATTTCGCCGGCCTGCTGCAACAGCGTCCGCGCCCGGGCGTGGTGCTGGCGCGCCTGCTGTCCGATTATCTCGGCGTCGCGGTGGAACTCGAGGAAGCGGTCGGCTACTGGGACCGCCTGCATGCCGATGAACAGGCCGCGCTGGGCGTCAATGCCGAGCTCGGCGAAAACGTCCTGCTGGGCGCGCGCAGCTGGCGGCCCGACCTGCGCGCGCGCCTGCGCATCGGTCCGCTCGATGCGGCTGCGTTTGCCCACTTCCTGCCCAGCGGCGCCGGCAGTGCGCTGCTGCGTGCGATCCTGCGCAGGTTCGCCGAACCCACGGTCGGCTTCGAAGTGCAGCTCGTGCTGCGCGCGCAGGAAGTGCGGCCTGTCCAGCTGGCCGGGCCTGCAGGAGCGGCGGCGCGCCTCGGACGCGACAGCTTCCTCGTCAGCAGCACCGCACAGGCAGACCGGGCCGACATGCGCTACCTCGTGCTGCCGATGGCCCCGCTCGGGGCGAGGGGCTGAGCTTTCGCTTGACCTTCCCATGGTGGAAAGGTCTATGCTGGCGTGGATCGAAAGGAAAAACCATGGACAAGAAAACCGATCAGCTTGCCGATGCAGGCGTGGCCAGCTTTGATATTTCCGGTATGACATGCGCCTCCTGCGTCGCGCGTGTCGAGAAAGCGATACGTGCGGTGCCCGGGGTGCTCGATGCCGGCGTCAACCTGGCGACCGAACGGGCCAGCGTGCGCGGGTCGGCGGCGCCCGATGCCGTGCTGGCGGCCGTGCGCAAGGCCGGCTATGAGGGCAGCGTGACGCCCGCCGCCAGGCCGGCGGCAGGCGCCAGGACCGCGCCGGCCTGGTGGCCGCTGGCGTTCGCGCTGCTGTTCACCGCGCCCCTGGCGGCGCCGATGCTGGGCCATCTGGTGGGCCGCGACTGGTCGCTGCCGGGCGCGCTGCAATGGCTGCTGGCCACACCGGTGCAGTTCTGGCTCGGCGCGCGCTTCTACCGGGCCGGCTGGAAAGCGCTGCGCGCCGGCAGCGGCAACATGGACCTGCTGGTGGCGATCGGCACCAGCGCGGCGTACGGACTGTCGGTCTGGCTGCTGGCAAGGGGCGGCGGACCCGGCAGCGCGCACCTCTATTTCGAATCGTCGGCGACCGTCATCACCCTGGTCCTGCTCGGCAAATGGCTCGAGGCCCGCGCCAAGGGGCAGACGGTGGAAGCGATCCGCGCGCTCGAAGCGCTGCGCGCGAGCGAAGCCATCGTGCGCCGCGGCGGCGTCGACACCGCGATTGCGCTCGACAGCTTGCGCGTCGGCGACGTGCTGGTCGTGCGTCCCGGCGCGCGCGTCGCCGCCGACGGGCGCGTGCTCGATGGCCGCAGCCACCTCGACGAGTCGCTGCTGACCGGGGAAAGCCTGCCGCAGGCGAAAGGCCCGGGCGCGCGCGTGACGGGCGGTGCCGTGAATGGCGAAGGCCTGCTGCTGGTCGAGGTGACGGCGGTCGGGGCCGAGACCATGCTCTCGAAAATCATCCGCCAGGTCGAGGACGCGCAGGCCGTCAAGGCGCCGGTGCAGCGCCTGGTCGACCGCGTCAGCGCGCTGTTCGTGCCGGTCGTGCTGCTCATTTCGCTGCTGACCCTGCTCGGCTGGGGCCTGGCCACCGGCGACTGGCAGGCGGCCCTGCTCAATGCGGTGGCGGTGCAGGTGATCGCCTGTCCCTGCGCGCTCGGGCTCGCGACGCCGACCGCGATCATGGTCGGCACCGGGGCCGCCGCGCGCCACGGCATCCTGATCCGCGACGCCGAAGCACTGGAGCGGGCGCACGCCGTCGACACGGTCGTGTTCGACAAGACCGGCACCCTGACCGAAGGCCGGCCGCGGGTCGTTGCGGTCGAGGGCCATGATGCGCGAGCGGTGGCGACCCTGGCCGCGGCGGTGCAGCAGCACAGCGAACATCCGCTGGCGCATGCGGTCGCCGGCCACGTACGGGAACAGGGCCTGCCGATACCGCTGGCCGGCGCGGCGCGTGCCTTGCCGGGGCGCGGCGTGCAGGCCGAGGTCGACGGCGCGACCGTCTATCTCGGCAACGCGCGCCTGATGGAGGAGCTGAACGCCGATACCGATGCCTGGCGCGCCGCCGCCGACCGGTACGAGGCCGACGGACGCACGGTGTCGTGGCTGGCAAAGGGCACGCAGGGCGGGCAGGGCGCACCCGAGGTCCTGGGCCTGCTCGCGTTCGGCGACCGCATCAAGGAAGGCGCTGTGGAGGCCGTCGCGCGCCTGAAAGCGATGGGTGTGACGCCCATGATGCTAACCGGCGACAATGCGGGGGCGGCGCGGGCCGTGGCCGAAGCGCTCGGCATCGCGCGCTACACGGCCCGGGTGCTGCCCGGCGAAAAGGCCGAGGCCGTGCGTGCGGCCATCGCGGCCGGCGGCACGGTGGCGATGGTCGGCGACGGCATCAACGACGCGCCGGCGCTGGCGGCGGCCGACGTCGGCATTGCGATGGCCGGCGGCACGGACGTCGCCATGCACACCGCCGGCATCACCCTGATGCGCGGCGATCCGCGCCTGGTGGCCGATGCCATCGCGGTCTCGCAGCGCACCTGGAGCAAGATCCGCCAGAACCTGGGCTGGGCCTTCGTGTACAACCTGGTCGGCATCCCGCTGGCCGCCTGCGGCCTGCTCAACCCGATGCTGGCCGGCGCCGCGATGGCGCTCAGTTCGGTGAGCGTGGTCGCCAACGCGCTGCTGCTGCGCGGCTGGCGGCCGGCGCCGACGAATCTTAAAACCGCCGGCACGCAGTTTGAGCGTGCGGCACCCCAATCGACAGGAGAAAAAACGATGTATGAACTGACTGTGGAAGGCATGAGCTGCGGCCACTGCGTGGGCCGCGTGACGAAAACCGTGCAGGCACTGGACGCCGGCGCGAAGGTGGACATCGACCTGGCCAGCAAGAAGGTGCGGATCGACAGCCGCGCGGAGCTGGAGCGGATCGCGGCGGCGATCGACGAAGCCGGCTATCCGGTGACGGCGCGCTCGGCGGCGTAAGGGCGGCTAGCGCATCGCCGAGCGCAGGGCGGCGGCCTCGAAATACACCCGCGTGATCGCGGGGTCGAATTCCTCCACCGCGCGCTCGAGCCGGGCGATCGCCACGTCGACCTCGTCGATGCGCATGCCGCGCCTGAAGCGCACGGCCGCCGTCAGCAGCACGTCCTGCGGCCCCAGCTGCATCGTCATCAGCTGGCCGACGCTCTCGATGGCCGGGTCGGCGCGAAACAGTTCCTTCAGCTTGCCGGTCTGTTCGACGCCGACGCTTTCGCCCAGCAGCAGGGCGCCGGTCTCGCGCGCCAGCGTGAAGGAAGCGCCCACCAGCAGCAGGCCGATCGCGATCGAGGCGGCGGGATCGATATACACGTTGTCGAACAGGTGGCCCAGGAAAATGCCGGCCGCCGCCACCACGATGCCGATCAGCGCCGCCGTATCCTCGATGAAGACCGTGAAGGTCGACGCGTCCTTGCTCGCCTTGACCGTCTGCCAGAGCGAGGCGCCGGGACGGCGCTTGCCGTTCAGTGCGCGGCGAGATACGTTCCAGCTGTATCCTTCGAAAAGAAAGGCGACGCCCAGCACGACATAGTTCCAGGTGGGGTCGGTCAGCGCTTCCGGCGCGCGCAGGCTCTGGATGCCGTGGTAGATCGACAGCCCGCCGCCCAGCGAAAACACGGACAGCGCGACGACCAGCGCCCAGAAGTACACGGCCTTGCCGTAGCCGAAGGGATGGCGCGCGTCCGGTTTCCTGGCGCTGATCTTTTCGCCGATGAGCAGCAGCAGCTCGTTGCCGGTATCAACCGCCGAGTGGATGCCTTCGGCGAGCATCGCGGCGCTGCCGGTGAACGCGGCGACGACGAACTTGGCGGCGGCGATGCCGAGGTTGGCGACGATGGCGGCATAGATCACCTTTTTGCTGTCGGTGGCGGGCTTGGTGTCGTTATCGGTTTCGTTCATTCGTTTCGTTCATTGTTTTCGGTCGTGTTCGAACAGGAGGTCAGCTTGGTGTCCAGTCTAGCGAATTCGCCGTTTTCACCGGGCACGGCTGCGCCATGAGCGTCCGCAACCTGAATAAACTGTTCGCGCCGCGCTCGGTGGCGCTGATCGGCGCCTCGAACCGTCCCGGCAGCCTGGGCACCACGCTGCTGCACAACCTGATGGCAGGCGGCTTTCGCGGCAGCATCCACCCGGTCAATCCGAACTACACCGAACTGGCCGGACTGCCCACCGTGGCCAGCGTGGCGGACCTGGCGGCCGCGCCCGACCTGGCCGTGATCTGCACCCCGCCGGCAACGCTGCCGACGATCATCCGCCAGCTGGGCGAAAAAGGGACGCGCGCGGCCATCGTGCTCAGCGCCGGCCTGGCCGAGGCCCGCGACGAGCGCGGCCGCTCCCTGAAGCAGGCCATGCTCGATGCGGCCAATCCCTATTTGCTGCGCATCCTCGGGCCGAACAGTGCGGGCCTGCTGGCGCCCGGCCTGGGCCTGAACGCCAGCGTCGCCAATAGCGGCGCGCTGCCTGGACGGATTGCCTTCGTTTCGCAATCGGGCGCGCTGATGACCGGGGTGCTCGACCGGGCACGCTCGCGCGGGATCGGCTTCTCGCATTTCATTGCGCTCGGCGATTCGAGCGACGTCGACCTCGGCGACGTGCTCGACTACCTGGCCAGCGATGGCGGAACCAGCTCGATCCTGCTCTATGTGGAACACCTGCGCTATGCCCGTAAATTCATGTCGGCCGCGCGCGCGGCGGCACGCAGCAAGCCGACCCTGGTGCTGAAGGCCGGGCGCGCCGGTGCCGCAAGGTTCGGCCAGCCCCGCGCCGCCGCCAGCGAGAGCGGGGCGCTGGCGGGCATGGACGACGTGTTCGACGCGGCGATCCGGCGCGCCGGCATGCTGCGTGTGTTCACCACCGAGCAGCTGTTCGCAGCGGTCGAGACCCTCGCGCACGCAAGACCGCTGCACGGCGAGCGCCTGGCGATCCTCGCCAACGGCGTCGGTCCCGGCGTGCTCGCCTTCGACGCCCTGGTCTGCGGCGGCGGCGTCGCCGCGACCCTGGCGCCGGCGACGATCGAGCGCCTGGCCGCCGTGTTGCCGCGCCGGGTCGCGCATGCCAATCCGGTCAACCTGCACGGCGACGCCGAACCCGAACGCTACCGCCAGGCGCTCGAGATCCTGCTGCAGGACCCGAACGCCGACGCCGTGCTGGTCGTGCACGCGCCGACCGCCACCGTCGACAGCGCCGACGTCGCGCGCGCGATCGCGCCGCTGGCGAAAGGCGCCTCGCGCAACGTCCTCTCGTGCTGGCTGGGCGGCGACTCGGTCCTCGAGGCGCGCGAGATTGCATCCAGCGCCGGCATGCCGACCTTCGACACGCCCGAAGACGCGGTCGCGGGCTTCCTGCAGATCGTCCACTACCGCCAGAACCAGAACCTCTTGATGCAGGTACCGCCCTCGGTCTCGAGCATCGCCGCCAGCGAACGGGGCATGGCGCGCGCGCTGGTGCGCGAAGCGCTGGCCGCGGGCCGCTACCTGCTGTCCGACCCCGAGACCAAGGCGATCCTGCGTGCCTACGGCATGGCGCTGGTCGAGACGCGCGCGGCCCAGACCGTCGACGACGCGGTGGCCGCCGCGCGCAGCATCGGCTTTCCAGTGGCCGTCAAGATCCTCTCGCCGGACGTGATGCACAAGTCGGACGTCGGCGGCGTGGCGCTCGACCTCGACTCCGAACAGGCGGTGCGCGCCGCCGCCCAGCGCGTGCGCAAGCGCCTCGGCGAGATGCGCCCGGATGCGCGCTTCGAGGGCTTTTCGGTGCAGGCGATGGCGCGCAGGCCGGAAGGGCATGAGCTGATCCTGGGCGCGGCGACCGACCCGGTGTTCGGGCCGGTGATCCTGTTCGGCCAGGGCGGCATCGCGGCGCAGGTGGCGGACGACCACGCGGTGGCGCTGCCGCCGCTGAACGCGGTGCTGGCGCGCGAGATGATCGACCGCACGCGGGTGGCGCGGCTGCTGGCCGGCTACCGCAACCGGCCGCCGGCCGACATGGATGCGATCGTCGCGACCCTGGTGCAGGTCTCGCGCCTGGTGTGCGACATCCCGGAAATCGTCGAACTCGACATCAACCCGCTGCTGGCCGACGCCAATGGCGCCATCGTGCTCGACGCCCGCATGCGCCTGGCGCTGGCCGACCGTTCCGGCAGCACCCTCGACCGCCTCGCGATCCGGCCCTATCCGCGCGAACTGGAAGAGACCATCGACTGGTGCGGCGCGCCGCTGCTGCTGCGGCCGGTGCGGCCCGAGGACGGGCCGGCCCACCTGCGGCTGTTCGACGCGCTGACGCCGGACGACGTGCGCTACCGGATGTTCGTGCGCGTGCGCGAACTGCAGCCCTCGCAGCTGGCGCGCTTCACCCAGATCGACTACGACCGCGAGATGGCCTTCATCGCAACCAGGACCGGGCCGGACGGGTTGCCCGAGACGCTTGGGGTAGGGCGCGTGGTGGCCGACCCGGACAACGTCAGCGCCGAGTTCGCGGTGACGGTGCGCTCGGACCTGAAAGGGCATGGCCTGGGCCGGATCCTGATGCAGAAGCTGATCGATTACTGCCGGGTGCGCGGCACCCGCGAGATCGTCGGCGAGGTCCTGCCGCAGAACAGCCGCATGATCGCCCTGGTGCGCAAGCTCGGCTTCACGGTCTCGCCCTCGGGCGAGGAGGGCGTGCGCAAGCTGACGCTGACGCTGCGCTGACGCAGCCTGGAACTCAGCGCCGGAAGCGCACGTCCTCGCTGACCACCTTCGCATCGCCCTTCGGCTTCTTCGGCTTTTTAGGTTTCTTGACCACCTGGCCGCTGGCATTCGTCTCCGGCACCCGGTGATCGGGCGCGAAGCCGGGTTCCTCGACCCGTTGCAGGGTCTGCCCGGTCAGCTGCTCGATGGCCGCCAGCTGGTTGACTTCGTCGGCGCAGACCAGCGACACCGCCTCGCCGGAGGCGCCGGCCCGCCCCGTGCGCCCGGTACGGTGCACATAATCCTCGGCCACGATCGGCAGGTCGACGTTCACCACCACCGGCAGGTCGTCGATGTCGAGCCCGCGCGCGGCGACATCGGTCGCCACCAGGATCCGGACCTCGCCCGCCTTGAAGCGCTCGAGCGCGCGCAGGCGCGCCGGCTGCGGCTTGTCGCCGTGGATCGAATCGGCATCGATGCGTTTCGCCGCCAGCAGCTCGACCAGTTCGTCGACCCCGCGCCGGGTCTTGACGAAGGCCAGCACCTGGCCCCAGCCGTGCTGCTTGAGCAGGTGCAGGAAGAGTTCGGGCTTGCGCTTCTTGTCGACCGGCACTACCCACTGTTTGATGGCCTTGACCGTCGTGTTGCGCGGCGCCGTCTCGATCCGGACCGGGTCGCGCAGCAGCCTGTTGCCCAGCGCCCGGATCGGATCCGAGAAGGTCGCCGAGAACAGCAGGGTCTGGCGTGTCTTCGGCAGGGCGGCCAGGATCTGGTCGAGTTCGCGTGAAAAGCCGAGGTCGAGCATGCGGTCCGCTTCGTCCAGCACCAGCATCGTCACGCCGTTCAGTTTCAGGGCATTCTGGCGCTCCAGGTCGAGCAGGCGGCCGGGCGTGGCGACCAGCAGGTCGACGCCTTTACGCAGGTGCATCATCTGCGGATTGATGCTGACCCCGCCATAGGCCACCATGGTGCGCAGGGGCAGGCCGGCGCTGTAGGCCTTGACGCTCTCGTGCACCTGCTCGGCCAGTTCGCGCGTGGGCACCAGCACCAGGGCGCGCGCCGCGTTGGGGGACAGCTGGCCTTTCATGGCCAGGCGCTGGATCAGCGGCAGGGCGAAGCCGGCCGTCTTGCCGGTACCGGTCTGGGCCGCGGCCATGACGTCGCGTCCGGCCAGGACGGCGGGAATGGCCTGCGACTGGACCGGGGTCGGTGTGCTGTAGCCGAGCGTAGCGAGGGTGCCTGCGATCTGGTCGATCAGGCCGAGCGAGGAAAACGACATGTGAACCTTGGACAAATGAACAGCCGCCAGTTTACCTCGCACGGCGCCGCGGCGGACAATTTGATGCGCCCAGTCCCGCTAGTAGTCGATGAAGCAGACGATGGGCGTAAGGGTAAGGGCGGCGATCGGCTTGACCGGTTCCTGGCGGCCCTTGCAGGCACTGGCCAGCAAGCAGGCAAGGGCAACGGCGCCGAAGCGCAGGGCACGCTTGGTCATGGCGGTTCCTCCTTCTCCTCCATGATAGCGAGCTTTCGGTTCGGTGCGCGCACGGCGAGGCATCTTCGATCCGTGCAGAAAGTGATAGGGGAAGTTGTAAATGTGTGTTGCAGCGAACAAAGATTTTGCATTGCAAATGATAAAGTTCGTCCGACATCACCATGAGAGGACCCATCATGAAATCCCCGCTCCGTTCCCTGTTCCTCGGCGCCGCACTGGTTGCCGCCGCCCTTCCTGCGCTGGCGCAGACCAACGTCAGCATCAATATCGGCCAGCCCGGCTTCTACGGCCGCATCGATCTCGGCGATTTCGCCCAGCGCCCGGTCGTCTACACCGAGCAGCCGATCATCGTGCGCGAAGTGCGCCACGTGCGCAGCGAACCGGTCTACCTGCGCGTGCCGCCGCGGCACCGCCATGAGTGGTCGCGCTACTGCGGCCGCTACGACGCCTGCGGCCGTCCGGTGATGTTCGTGCGCGACGACTGGTACACGAATACCTATGCGCCGCGCTACCGCGAGCGCCACTATGAGCAGCGTCCGGTCGTGCGCGAAGTGCGCGAGGTGCGCTATGTCGAGGAGCGCCGTGACGATGACGACCGCTACGACAAGCACGACAAGCACGACAAGCACGACAAGCACGGCAACGGTCATGGCAACGGCCACGGAAAAGGCCACGGCCGCGGCCACGGCGACTGAAGCCGCTGCCCGTCCTCCGGCGCGGCCATTGCCGCGCACGCCGTTTCTCCTCCGGGTGTACACTTGCCATGTAGCCAATACGCGGCACCGCCGCCGGCGCAACGAATGGAGGATGGCTTGCAAAGCGAAATCGTCATCGTAGGTGGAGGAGCGGGCGGACTGGAGCTGGCCTGCAAACTGGGGCGCAAGCTGGGTCCCGCCAGGGTCATGCTGGTCGACACCCGCCTGTACCACATCTGGAAGCCCTCGCTGCACGAGGTGGCGGCCGGCACCCTCGACATCCACCAGGAGGGCCTCTCTTACCAGATGCTGGCCCACGATAACGGTTTCACCTTCATCTACGGCCCGATGACGGCGCTCGACCACGTGGCGCGCCGGATCACCGTCGGCGCCGTGCGCGCGCTCGATGGCGAAGACGTGCTTCACGAACGCCACATCGATTACGGCTCGCTCGTCATCGCGGTCGGCAGCACTTCGAATTATTTCGGCGTGCCCGGCGCGCGCGAACACACGATTTCCCTGAACGCCACCGAGGACGCCGAGCGCTTCCGCCTGCGCATGCTGCGCCTGATGGCGGTCGCCGAGCAGGCGCGGGAGGAACGCAAGGACGCCGAGGCGGCCCTCGACGTCGTCATCATCGGCGGCGGCGCCACCGGCGTCGAACTGGCGGCCGAACTGCGCGAGGCCTCGGGCGTGTATGCCACTTACGGGTTCTCGCGCCTGCAGGTCAAGCGCGACGTGCGCATCACCCTGCTCGAGGGCGCGCCGCGCATCCTGGCGCCGCTGCCGGAACGGGTCTCGAATGCGGCCCTGAAACTGCTGGACGAACGCGGCATCCGCGTCGTCAACAACTGCCGCGTGACGAAGATCGAGGCCGACCGCGTGCTCGATCACGACGGCCATGTCTATCCGGCCAGCCTGTGCGTCTGGGCAGCGGGCATCCGCGCGCCCGAATTCCTCGGCACGCTCGGCCTGCCGGTCAACAAGGGCGGCCAGATCGAAGTCGACGGGCAACTGCGTGTGAAGGGCGTTCCCGGCGTGTACGCGCTGGGCGACTGCGCCGCCTGCATCGACGCCGCGGGCAAGCCGGTCCCGCCGCGCGCCCAGGCGGCGCACCAGCAGGCCGACTACCTGCTGAAGGAATTCGTGCGGCGCGCGGCCGGCAAGCCGCACAATGACAAGCCGTATCAGTACCGGGATTATGGTTCGCTGGTCTCGCTCGGCAAGACCACCAGCGTCGGCAGCCTGATGGGTTCGCTGAGCGGCGCCAGCTGGTTCGTCGAAGGCATGGTCGGGCGCGTGATGTACACGAGCCTGCACCTGATGCACCACCAGGCTGTGCTGGGGGCGATGCGGACCGGGGTGCTGGCGATTGCGCGGTTCCTGATTCGCAGGACGACGCCACTGGTCAAGTTGCATTGAGCGGTGCGGTGCGCATTGGTACGTAAAACGCGTGGGCATGCCCACCCTACGGTGGCGCTGGCGTAACGTAGGGTGGGCATGCCCACGCGTTTACGGGCCGTGAAACGCCCGGACAATCTTACCCGGCCCGATGCCTCGGCAAAATCATGGTCAAGGCCGTCCCGCCCCCGTCCAACTGCATCAAGGTCACGCTCCCCCCCAGCGCCCGCGCCCGTTCGCGCAGCAGGCGCAGCCCATGGCAACGCAGCGACTCCGGCACCGGCGGCTGGCGCAGGCCCACGCCGTCGTCGCGCACGGTCAGCATCAGTTGCTCGCCATCGTCGTCGAGGATCACGTCCACCGAACCGGCCTTCGCATGGTGCAAGGCGTTGCGCAAGCCTTCCTCGGCACAGCGCAGCAGCGCCACGCCCTGTTCGCGCGGGTAGGCGTCGTCGTCGTCCGGCAGGCTGACGCGCGCCGTGACGCCGTGCTCCTGGCCAAACTCGGCCACGAGTTCAGCGAGTGCCGCCTTGATCCCCAAAAACTCGAGCTTGTCGTTCCACAGCCCCAGCTGCACTGTGCGGTTGGTCTCGATGATGCCGTTGAGTAGTGTCTTCATCTGGCCCGCGCGTTCGAGGGCCTTGGGGTCGCTCAGGCCCTTCGACAGCAGGCCCAGGTGCATCGTCAGCGCCGTCATCGACGAGCCCAGGCTGTCGTGCAGTTTGCGTGCCAGCAGGCGCCGCTCGTCGTCCCAGCAACTCATCAGGTGGGCGACCAGTTCGGTCAGTGCGGCGGTGCGTTCGGCAACCAGCCGTTCCAGGTCCGGGTCGAGGTGATGCGGGTCCGGTGCGGTCATCGTGGGCTCGGTTGAATGTTTCCCAAATCATACAACAGCTTCGCACCGGAAGTGCGCACGCCGGCGCATCGGCATCCGCGCCTGCGTGCGCTGCCGTACAGTACGGCGCGCCGTTTCGGACGATGCTGGAGCCCTGGATGCATTACCAAATACACAAACTTTTCAGGGAGTTCTCATGGCCAAACCAAACGGAAGCATCGACGCAATCGAGCTGCTGACCCAGCAACACCGCGAAGTCAAGGAAATGTTCGACCGCTTCGAGAACATGACCGACCGCGCCAAGGTCAGCAAGAAAAAGCTTGCCGACGAGATCTGCAATGCGCTGATCATGCACACGACGATCGAGGAAGAGATTTATTACCCGGCCACCCGCGAAGCGAGCGAAGAAACGGAAGACATGGTCGATGAGGCCGTCGTCGAGCACGCCTCGGCCAAGGACCTGATCGCCCAGATCATGGAAATGGACCCGGGCGACGACCTGTACGACGCCAAGGTCAAGGTGCTGGGCGAGCTGGTCGAGCACCACGTCAAGGAAGAGGAAGAAGAGATGTTCCCGAAGACGCGCGAGCTGAAGCTGGACCTGGAAGCGCTGGGCCAGGAAATGAAGGCGCGCCAGCAGGAGATCGAAGCCGCACAATAAGCGAGCCCCGCAGCCGGTGCCGGATGGCGGCCGCCGCGCCGCCACGGCCGCCACGGCCGCCACAGGACGAAAAAAAGCCGCACAGTGTACTGTGCGGCTTTTTTATTCGCGCGCTGCCTGATCAGCCGGCGGCAGTGGGCAGCGGCGCCGGCTCGCCCAGCGCGCCGAGCAATTGGGCGATGTCGACCGGTTTCACCAGGTGCATGTCGAAACCCGCTTCCAGCACGCGGCGCTGGTCTTCGGCCAGGCCGTAGCCGGTGAGGGCGATCAGGCGCATGGCGGAGGTTGCCGGATTGGCGCGCAGGCGGCGTGCGACCTCGTAGCCGTCGATGCCGGGCAGGCCGATGTCGACCAGGGCGACGTTCGGCAGGTGGGCGGTGGCCAGCGCCACGCCGTCCAGGCCGTCGGCCGATTGCAGCACCGGGTAGCCATACACGTCGAGCATGGTCGCCATCATTTCGCGGCCGTCCTCGTTGTCTTCGATCAGCAGGACCGCCGGCTTGCCGGCCGCCTCGGCAGGCTGGGCGGCATGCGGCGTCGCCGCGGCCTCCGGCGCCTGAGCGCGCGGCAGGCGGATGGTGAAGGCGCTGCCTTCGCTGGCGCCGCCGCTGGTGGCGCTGACGCTGCCGCCATGCAGCTCGACCAGGCGCCGCACCAGCGACAGCCCGATCCCCAGGCCGCCTTGTGCGCGGTCCAGGCTGATCGAGCCCTGCACGAAGACGTCGAACACGTGCGGCAGCAGGTCGGGGGCGATGCCCACGCCGGTGTCGCGCACCGTCAGCAGCACTTCCTCGCCTTCGAGGCCGATCGTGATGTCGATGGTGCCGCCGGCCGGCGTGTACTTCAGGGCATTGTCGATCAGGTTGGTCGCAACCTGTTCCAGGCGCGTCGGGTCGCCGTCGACCCAGTTCGGCGCCAGGTCGACGTTGATGCGGTAGCCGCCGGTGCGGCCGGTGGCGCGGAAGGTGTCGAGGCAGGCGCCGACCAGGCTGGCCATGTCGACCGGTTTCCTGGCCAGCAGGATCTTGCCCGACATCGCGCGCGACAGGTCGAGCAGGTCGTCGACGATGCGCGACAAATGCTGGGTCTGGCGCTGGATGATCTGGCGCGCCCTGGAGGCCATCTCGGCGTGCGCGCCCGGCATGTCGATCAGCGCGGCGGCGCTGCTGATTGCCGACAGCGGATTGCGCAGCTCATGGCCCAGCATGGCGAGGAATTCGTCCTTGGCGTGGCTCTTGCGCTCGGCCGCCTGGCGCTCCTCGATCTCGCTCATCAGGCGCTCGTTGGTGGCGGTCAGCTCGAGCGTGCGCTGGGACAGCTTTTCGGTCTGGCGGCGCAGCTGCTCGTTCTTGTTGGCCAGGGCCACGAACACCGAGACCTTGGCGTGCAGGATCTGCGGGATGACCGGCGTGAACAGGAAGTCGGCGGCGCCGCGCTGGTAGGCCTTCAGGCGGTCGATCTCGTCGGCCAGGAAGGCAGTCACGAAGATGATCGGGATGTCGGCGGAGCGGGCGCGCTGGTGGATCGCCTCGGCCGTCTCGAAGCCGTCCATGCCGGGCATGTTGACGTCGAGGATGATGACGGCGAAGTCATGCAACAGCACCTGGCGCAGCGCTTCCTGGCCGGAGCGCGCGGCCAGGACCGTATAGCCGGTCTCGTCGGCCCATTGGTCCAGCAGGCTGGTGAGGGCCAGCAGGCTGGCCGCATCGTCATTGACGACCAGAATCTTTGGTTTGTCGGTAGTTGGCACGTCGTTCCTGCTGCGTTCGTCGTAATGGGCCAGATTTCTGCGGGACTGAAAGGATAGCAGAGCGCCTGTGTTTTCCAAAGTAAAGACACAATTGAAGCGAACGAATGATAGCACGGCAATTTATCGTGTTTATGGGCAATCGCCCCGCAATCGTGCGCAGTGTTGCGTGTTCGCCAGCGCACATACTGCTTCAGGCGTCCATGCGATAGTGGACGCGACTCCCGGCGACACATCGCCCCGGGGACAGGCTGCTTACTTGAGAGGACAAAAAATGAACATGAACACGATTGTTACCGAGCAGTACCAGGGCAAATCGCTCCACGAACTGGTCGATAGTCCGCTGACCGCCCTGTGCGGGATCGGGGAGAAAGAGGCGAAGGCGCTCGCCGACGCGTTCAACGTGACCACCATTGGCCAGCTGGCCCGGCACCAGGTGATTGCCAATGCGTTCGCCATCGAGATGATGGCGGCTCCCGGCTCGCTGTCGGCGTCCGAAACGGCCAAGGAAACCCTGCTCGACGACGCCGTCGAGATGACCTTCCCGGCCAGCGACCCGATCTCGGTGGACGCCGGCATCACGCGCATCGAAGTGGCGCCGGAAAAGGTGGAAGCCGCGCGCGACCACCAGGGCGCCGGCGCGATCGCCGCGCACAATGAAGAAGCCTGCGGGCACGCCAATGTCGGCACTGCGCAGACGTCGAAGGATGTCGGGACGGCTTGATTCGGGAACGGTCCTGGGGCATACGCCTGCTATAACGCGGGTGTATGCCCTTATCGTTTGCGGCGAAATACCGAAGGCCGACAACAAGATCGATGCGATCGTGGAATGCAAACAGGCCCAATCCGATGCGACGGATTGGGCCTTTATTGTTTGCGTACTCCCTACCTGTGCGGCACCAGCTCCGGTGCCGGCTGCTTGGTCGGCGTCTTGATCGCCTGCTGCGGCTTGCTGCCCGTCGAGCAGTAGCGGTTCTTGCCCGCGCGCTTCGCTTCGTACAGGGCGTAGTCGGCGATGCTGATCAGGGCGTCGACCGATTCGGCGTCGTCCGGATAAATGCTGATGCCGATCGAGGTCGACAGGCGCAGCGTCAGGTCGTTGATGAAGAAGGGCTCGCATAGCGCCTCGACCAGTTTCGCGGCCGGGCCCTGGGCGTCGGCCAGGCTGTGGATGTCGCCCAGCACGACCATGAATTCGTCGCCGCCGAGACGCGCGACCGTGTCTTCCTTGCGCGACGAAGCGAGCAGGCGCTGCGAGACCATTTTCAGGATCTCGTCGCCATACGCGTGGCCATAGGTGTCGTTGATCGCCTTGAAGCCGTCCAGGTCCAGGTACATGATCGCGGCCTTGGCATGGCTGCGGTTCGCGTGCTGCAGGGCAGTCTCGATGCGGTCTTCCAGCAGGCGCCGGTTCGGCAGGCCGGTGAGGGCGTCGTGCAGGGCCAGTTCCTGCTGGGCGCGGCTGTATTGGGCCAGTTCCTTGTAGAGCAGGCGTACTTCCAGCATGTTGTGGATGCGCTTGTGCACCTCGAGCAGGTCGAACGGCTTGCTGATGAAGTCGCGCGCACCTGCTTCCAGGGCCGCGATCTTGAAACTCGGCTGGGCGGTCAGGGCGAGCACCGGCAGGTAGCCGCCTTTCTCGATTTCCTTCAGGCTCTTCATGACCTGGAAACCGTTCAGCCCCGGCATTTGCAGGTCGAGCAGGATGAGGTCGTAATTGTGCTCGCGATGCAGCGGGCAGACCTGCTCCGGCTCCATGGTCGAGCTGACGTTGGCGTAGCCCTCCTCGCGCAATATCTCTTCCATCAATTCGATATTGTCTGGCGAGTCGTCTACGACCAGGATCTTGGCGTTCAAAATTTCTTGTCTGCTCGGCATGCTTCTTCTCGTCGAAATAGGTACTGGATGGAAACAAATTTCATTCAAGTAATCCAACTTTCCCACTTCAAGTAGTGTAGCAAAAGGCTCTAAAATTTCTTGTAGGACAGCGCCGCGTCCGATAGTAGGAACTTCATTATCGTTTTCGGTTACCCGTCGAACGTACTAGCGAACCGACGACATCGATCAATTCGCTCGGCTCGACCGGCTTCGAAATATGGGAACTGAAGCCCGCTTCCAGGGCCCGCAAGCGGTCTTCGGAACGGGCAAAGGCGGTCAGGGCCACGGCCGGCAGCAGGCCGCCGCGGTCGCGCGGGAGGGCCCGTACCCACGACAATAACTCGAAACCGTCGACTTCAGGCATGCCGAGGTCGCTGATCAGGAGGTCCGGCATCTCGAGCTGCAGGGCGGAGAACGCTTCGCGCGCGCTGGCGGCGATGCGCACTTTGGCGTGGCAGTCGGTCAGGATGCGGGCGATCAGCTCGCGCGCGTCGCGGTCGTCGTCGACCACCAGCACCGAGGCGCCGTTCAGGTCGCGCAGCGTCAGGTCGGGCGCGGCCGGCGGCGGAGTACTGCCGAGAATCATGCTGGCGCGGCGCTCGGCGCGGGTTTGTGCCTTGGCCAGCGGCAGTTCGAACGAGAAGCTCGAGCCCAGTCCTTCGCCCGGGCTCTCGGCGCGCACGGTGCCGCCGTGCTGCTCGATCAGGTGCTTGACGATGGCCAGGCCCAGCCCGAGGCCGCCGTGGCGGCGCGTCATCGAGGCGTCGGCCTGGCGGAAGCGCTCGAACACATGGGTAATGAATTCCGGGCGAATGCCGGCGCCGCTGTCGCGCACCGTGACCACCACCGAACCGTCGCGTCCCTCGAGATCGACGGTGACCAGGCCGTCGCGCGGCGTGAACTTGATCGCATTCGAGAGCAGGTTCCACACCACCTGCTGCAGGCGCGCCGGGTCGCCCGCGACCAGCATGCCGGGATGGACCGCGAAGCGCTTCTCGATGCGGATGTTCTTGGCGTCGGCAGCCGGACGCACGGTCTCGATGGCGGCGTCGAGGAAGCCCTGCGGGTTCAGGGTCTGCATGTCGAGCAGCACCTTGCCCGAAGTAATCCGGCTCATGTCGAGCAGGTCTTCGATCAGTTGGGCCTGGGCGCGCGCATTGCGCTCGATCGTCTGCAGGCCGCGCTGCAGGTCGTTTTCGTCCTTGCCGCCGCGCCGCAGCACCTGAGCCCAGCCGAGGATGGCCGAGAGCGGGGTGCGCAGTTCGTGCGACAGCGTCGCCAGGAATTCGTCCTTCATCTGGCTCGAGCGCTCGGCTTCGGCGCGTGCCTCGCGTTCGCTTTCGAGCAAGATCTTGCGTTCCTCGGCCGCTTGCTGGGCCGCCTCGTACAGCCGGGTATTGTCGAGCGCAACGGCCGCCTGGGCGGCGATCCCGCGCACGATGCGCTCGGTGCGTTCGGTAAACACGCCCGCTTCCGGATGGCCGAAGAACATGGTTCCCAATACTTCGCCGGAGCCGGCCGTGACCGGCACGGCGAGGTAGCTGCGCACCGTCGGCTGGCCCGAGAGCAAACTGAACTGCGTCGGGGTGGGGCCGTAGCGCGGGTCGTCGAGGATATTGCTTGACCGGATCACACCGGCGCCGCGGAAGCTCGGCCCGAACAGGGCGGTCGCCTGCGGCTCGCCGAAACTCTGGAATTCGTTGGCCGTGCCGCCGGACAGGGTATACAAGGAGAACTTCGGCCCCTCGCTCTCCTTGCCGTGGTAAAAGAAGGCGCCGAAGCGGGCGCCGGCAATGCCGCTGGCCGCGTCGGTGGCGACCTGCAGCAGCGAGCGCAGGTCGCGGGTCGATGCCAGCGCGCCGCCGGTGCTGTTGAGCAGCTCGAGCACTTTCGATTCTTCGCGCAGGGCCTGCTCGACGCGCTTGACCTGGTCGACGTCGGTATTCGTGCCGAACCAGCGCACCACTTTGCCGTTGCGGTCGCGCACGGCGTTCACCCGGGTCAGGAACCAGCGGTACTGGCCGTCGGCGCCGCGGATCGGGTATTCCATCTCGAAGGGCGCGCCGCTGCGGATCGAGGCGCGCCAGTGTTCGAGCATGGCGGGCAGGGCGTCCGGCTCGACCGTGTCTTGCCAGCCCCAACCGGCGGCGCTCTCGGCCGTGGTGCCCGTGTACTCGTACCAGCGCTCGTTGAACCAGACGATGGCGCCGTCCGCCTGCGCCATCCAGGCCAGTTGCGGAATCGTGTTGGCGAGCGCGCGCAGGACTTCTTCGCTCTGGCGCAGGCTGTCCTCGGCGTTCTTGCGCGAGGAAATGTCCTGCATCACGCCGGTCATGCCGGTGACGCTGTCGCGCAGGGCGGGATTGGCGTAGTCGGCCCGTCCGACCAGGGCGATCCAGCGCGCCTGGCCGCCGTCGGGCAGCAGCCGGCATTCGATGTTCAGGTCGGTGTGCGAGGCAAAGGCGTGCAGCACCTCGCGGCGTACGGTTTCGCGGTCGGGTTCGTCAAGCCGCGCGCGCAGCTCGGGCCAGGCCAGCGGCTCCTCGGGCGCCAGGCCGAGGATTTCGGCGGCGCGCTCGCCAAGGCTGATGCGGTCGCTCGCCGAATCCCAGCGCCAGTCGCCCAGGCGGCCGGCGGCGAGCGCCACCTGCAGCCGGCTGTTGCCGTCGATCAAGGCTTGCTGGTCGGCGCGGCGCCGCGTGACGTCGTGGAAATACAGGGTCAGGCCGTCGGGCGAGGGGTACATGCGCGCCTCGATCCACACGGCGAGACGGGGATAGAAGAATTCGCGGCTGCCGGTCTGGCGCGACTGCATCGCGCGCTCCATTTCGGTGGCCAGGTTGCTGCCGTTCAGTTCCTCGAACTCGTCCCACAGGCGTTTGCCGAGCAGGCCTTCGCGGGTCTTGTTCAGGGGCGCGAGCAGTTGCAGGGCGCGGCCGTTGACATAGGTGATGCGCCAATCGAAGTCGACCGCGCAGAAGGCGTCGGTCAGGCTTTCCAGCATGTTTTCCATGCGCGCGTTGGCCTGGCGCAGTGCTTCCTTGGCCGCCACCAGCTCGGCCTCGGCTTCGCGGCGCGCGGCCAGCTCCGGGTCGGCATTGCGCAGCGCCGCCGAGCGCATCAGTTCGAGGTCGTCGCGGTTCTCGCTCACGCGGCGCCTCCGTGGACGCAGAAGCGGCGGGGGATCGATTCAACAGGGATCATGAAAGGACCGGAGCTTGGCTGAATATGGGCAAGTGACCTGGGGGCAAGGGGCGCAGGGGCAGCGGACGCGGGGACAGGGCGTGCGAAGGCACGCCGCTGCGCGGCACCTGGCCATTCTAGCCCGGCCGCCCCGTTTGGTTGCACACGGGTGAAGCCCACTCAGGTGCCCGCCCGCAGCGCGCTGGTCGCCTTGCCGAGTGCGTCTTGCAGCTGATCGAGCTCGTAAGGCTTTTGCAGCGACTGGTAGGGGAAGTCGAGATGGCGCAGCAGCATGTCGCCATAGCCCGACGCGAAAATCACTTTCAGGTGCGGGTAGCGTTCCAGGGACTGGCGCGCCAGGTCGACGCCGGACATGCCGGGCAGGCTGACGTCGGTAAACAGCACGTGGTAGTGGCGCGCGGCCAGGTGGGCCAGCGCATCGTCCGGATGCGCTACGCCGTCGGCCTCGTAGCCGAAGGCCTTGAGCATTTCGCACACGAGATACTGGGAATCGAGGTTGTCTTCGACCACCAGGATGCTGAGGATACCCGGTTCCTCGACGGCCGCCGGCTGCTCCTGCGTCGCCGGCGCCAGGGCGCACAGGACGCCGCCTTCGCCGATGGGCGTGAAGTAGAGGTCGAAGCGCTCGCCGGCGGCGCCGAAATTGACATTCGCTCCGGCAACAAAGGCCGCCTCGCCGCGCCGGGCGCGGGCCAGGGCGTCGTCGGCCGCGGCGAAGGGCGGCGGCAGCACCGCCGGCACTGAACCGCCGGGCACCCGGCTGAAGGCGGGACCGGCCAGCGCGCCGTAGGCTTCGTTGCACAGCACCAGCGGCTGCGCGCCCCACGAGAGGAGCATCGGCAGCGGGGTGTTGAACATCAGGTCGGCGGCAAGGCGCAGCGGCTGCGGCCATAGGGCAGGGTCGCCGAGCGCACTGGCGCTCCAGTCGTAGGAGGAGGCGGTGCGGGCGGACTTACCGGAAGCGGACATGGAAACGGCCTGTTGTGTATTCAAAAACATGGCCGAATCGTACACTAATTGCCCGGCTCCTGTCGGCGCGTTAGAGCGCGGGCCCTGGTCACGCACGCCCCTGGCCCGGCGCAGCCCAGGCGATCGCGTCCTCGAGCCGGTCGTTTCCCCAAAACATCTCGTCGCCGACAAAGAAGGTCGGCGCGCCGAAGATGCCGCGCGCGCCGGCCAGCCCGGTATTCGCGCGCAGGCGCAGTTTGTTGTCTGGAGCGAGCGCGGCGGCGAGCACCGCCTCCGGGTCGGGAACCAGGCCCGCCAGGGCCTCGCGTACTGCGGGCGCGTCGTCGATCTCGCGGTCCTCGACCCAGTTCTGGTGCATCACGCGCCGGGTGAATTCGCCGATCCACGGCGCCTCCGCGCCGAGCGTGGCGACCCGCATCGGCAGCAGGGCCGTGCGTGGAAAGACGCTCGGGCGGCGCCATGCGATGCCATACTTGGCAGCTTCGCGTTCCATGTCGCGCCACATGTAGCGGCCTTTGGCGGCTTGCAGCACAAACGGCGAGGTGCTCCAGCCGAGTTCGCGAAAAACCGGGCCCAGCAGGAAAGGGCGCCAGAGGACACGGACGCCGGCGGCGCGCGCCAGCGCCTCGACGCGCATCGCGGCCAGGTAACTGTAGTTGCTGCCGAACTCGAACCAGAACTCGAGGTCCGCAGGAGCCCTTCCATGCTGTGTCATCGCTCGCTCTCCACTGCGCCGCTGGGGCGTCGATGTAATGATAGCAAGCTTGCCTGGACCGTAACAGTCAAAAAGAAAGCGGGCAAAAAAAAGCCCGCTCCAGGGGAGCGGGCTGAATCTATTTTCTTGGAAGAGAATAGAGGAGACAGGAAGAATTATGCTGCAATGCAATACCGATTGCCAATTTAGATTTCTGATGACAGTCATTGATGGGCCGTATGGCTGGTGCATCCGCGCACGGGACGTGCACCTGCTTGGTGCATCAGAGAAAATGTTTTACCATGGACACATGTCACGAAACAATTCACGGCTTTGCAGCATGGAAAGCCGTGCCGGGTGCGCGCGCGCTTCGCCATGGCGGAGATCGGCAGGGGTCCGGTGCGGCCGCGTCCCCATGCCCGCACTGTCGGAATTGTCCGTGCCGGGATATCATGAGCTCGACGCGCGTGATGGACGGCGCGTGGCGGGCCGCGAGGCCCATGGCGGCATCGGCGTTGGATTTCTGCGACGCGGGTGCCGGGTCTGGCGACCCGGGTGTGCGCCAGGCGTTCGGGCGCATCGACAATGAGCGCCACTTGCAAACTTAACCCCGGCCAATGATTCGACACCGCTTTTCCCGCACCCCGCAGCTGTCGTCCACCGTGCGCACGCGCCGGTTGGCGGTCGGCCGCCTGGCCGGCTGGTCGCTGGCCTGTGCCGCTGCGCTGCTGGTGGGCGTGGCCGTGCCGCCGTCCACGGCCTTCGCGCAGGGCGCGTCGAACCAGGCGCTCGAGCGCCGCGTCAAGGCTGCGTTTCTCTACAAGTTTCTCGGTTACGCCGACTTCCCGGCCGCCGCCTTTGCCGACGGCGCCGCACCGATCGTGATCGGCGTGATCGGTTCCGAGGACATGGCGGAGGAGCTGGCGCGGGTGGTGGCGGGGCGCCAGGTGCGCGGGCGGCCGATCGTGGTGCGCACGCTGCGCGAAGGCGATCCGGTCCAGGTCCATCTGCTGTTCGTCGCCGGCAGCGACAGCGCGCGTACGGCGCGCATCCTGCGTTCGGCGCCTACGGCCTTGCTGCCCGTCACCGAGTGCGAACTCGGCCTGCAGAACGGCAGCGTCATCAATTTCAGGATTATCGAGGAGCGGGTGCGGTTCGATGTCTCGCTCGACTCGGCAGAGAGGAATAACGTGAAACTCAGTTCGCGCCTGCTTACAGTCGCCAACCGCGTGGTAAAGGGAAACAGCTGATGCAGTCCCGCCAGCATTCCCAGGACAGCGGTTCCGTCCGCAGCAAACTGATCAAGATGGCCGTCTTCACCACGCTGGCAGCCTTGCTGTCGGCCTCGATCGCCATGCTGCTGCTCGACCTGCGCACCTTCCAGCGCTACTGGGTCGACGACCTGACCACGCAAGCAGACATCATGGCCAGCGTCACCGCGCCGGCCCTGGCCTTCAACGATGCCGTGACGGCCCGGCAGCAGCTGGCCGTGCTGCGCGCCCGTCCGCAGATCCTGGCCGGCGCCGTCTACGCGAACACCGGCGCCCGCTTCGCCACCTATGCCAAGGCCGGCACCGAGCAGAACCTGCCGCCGCGGCCGCAGCCGGCCGGCTACCGCATCGAGCGCGGCGAACTCGAGGTCTGGCACAACATCGTCGAGAACGGCGAAGCGGTCGGTACCGTCTTCCTGCGCTCGCGCTACGGCCTGGTCGACCGCCTGCTCAACTACGGCGCCATCCTCGGCGGCGTGATGCTGGGCGCGCTGGTGATCGCGGCCCTGGTCGCCTCGCGCCTGCAGGCGGCCATCACCCGCCCGCTGGAAGCGGTGACGAATGTCGCGCGCCAGGTGATGCAGCAGCGCGATTTCACGCTGCGGGTGCCGGGCAATAACAGCGGCGAGATCGGCGTGCTGGTCGAAGCCTTCAACGACATGCTGGCCGAGATCGGCCGCCGCGCCGAAGCGCTGCAGGCGGCCAACCGCACCCTCGAACACGAGATGGACGTGCGCCAGAAGGCCGAAGACGCCCTGATCGTGGCCGACCGCAGGAAAGACGAATTCCTCGCGACCCTCGCGCACGAACTGCGCAACCCGCTGGCCCCGATCCGCACCGGCCTCGATATCCTGCGCATCCGCAGCGGCGATGCCCAGGCCACCCAGCGCGCGACCGACATCATGGAACGCCAGCTGCGCCAGATGGTGCGCCTGGTGGACGATTTGCTGGACGTCTCGCGCATCAATACCGGCAAGTTCGCGATCAAGATGGGCCGCGTCGAACTGAAGGCGGTGGTGAACGACGCGCTCGAGGTGGTGCGTTCCTACATCGAGCTGCACGGGCACGAGCTGGCGATCGACCTGCCGGACCGGCCGGTATTCCTGCACGGCGACGCCACGCGCCTGGCGCAGATCCTGTCGAACCTGCTCAACAACGCCGCCAAGTACACCAACCGCGGCGGACGCGTCACCCTGTCCGCGCACGTGGAAGAGAAGACCCTGGTGCTGGAGGTGAGCGATACCGGCATCGGGCTGGCCCCAGGCATGCTCGATTCGGTCTTCGAAATGTTCGTGCAGGTCGATTCGACCCTGGAGCGCACGAATGCGGGCCTGGGCGTGGGCCTGTCGCTGGCGCGCAAGCTGGTCGAACTGCACGGCGGCACGATCGCCGCCGCGAGCGAAGGCCTGGGCCGTGGCAGCCGGTTTACCGTGCGCCTGCCGATCGTGGTCGAGCCGGAACTGCCGACCAAGCCGACCCCGGCCGCCTTCATCAGCACCGAGACCTACCGCATCCTGCTGGCCGACGACAACGTCGATTTCGTGAACAGCATCGGCGCCTTGCTCACCGCCATGGGCCACAGCGTGGTGATCACCCACAACGGCCCGGACGCGCTGGCGGCGGCGGCGCGCTTCTGTCCGGATTACGCTTTCCTCGACATCGGCCTGCCGCAGATGTCGGGCTACGACCTGGCGCGCGGCATCCGCAAGCTTTCCTGCGGCCCGATGACGGTGCTGATCGCCGTCACCGGCTGGGGCCAGGAAAAGGACCGCCAGCTCGCCTTCGAGGCCGGATTCGACCACCACATGGTCAAGCCGGTGCGCTTCGAACAGATCGAGGAAATCCTGGGCAACCGCAGCATCATCAAGAAGCTGCGGACCTGATCGGCTGCGGCGGGGCGAACGATAAACGTGAAGCAGTCGGCGCAGGTATTTCCGTTGTTGCCGGCGTCAAAGCTGTTGCCGACAAAGCAGAATGGTCGACCAGGTCTTCTGAGGGTGGGAGTGGTGTCGGAAAAAACGAAGCGGAAAAGAAAAATGGCTCAGAATCTCTTCTGAGCCATTTTCTTGAAACTGTGGTGCGGCTGGCAGGAATCGAACCCACGACCCCTTGGTTCGTAGCCAAGTACTCTATCCAGCTGAGCTACAGCCGCCCGAAGCACGCATTATAGCGGGGCCTTGGCAAAATGGGAAGGGCCGGTTGCGGCGGCTTCCTGGCAGTCGAGGACGGCCAAAACGAAAAAGGCCAGATCTCGCGATCTGGCCTTCGTATTCGTGGTGCGGCTGGCAGGAATCGAACCCACGACCCCTTGGTTCGTAGCCAAGTACTCTATCCAGCTGAGCTACAGCCGCCCGAAGCACGCATTATAGCGGGGACTTGGCAAAATGGGAAGAGCGTGGCGGCGGCGATACCCGGGCACATGGTTCTTGTTCAAGTCGGCGCCGTCCACGCGTTCAACGCACGCCCGGGGAGGCGCAACCAGGAAGCGCGGCCCAAACGAAAAAGGCCAGATCTCGCGATCTGGCCTTCGTATTCGTGGTGCGGCTGGCAGGAATCGAACCCACGACCCCTTGGTTCGTAGCCAAGTACTCTATCCAGCTGAGCTACAGCCGCCCGAAGCACGCATTATAGCGGGGCCTCGGCAAAATGGGAAGGGCTGCTTGCGAGAAGGAAAGGAGGGCGGCCGGTCGATCGGCCGCCCAAACGAAAAAGGCCAGATCTCGCGATCTGGCCTTCATATTCGTGGTGCGGCTGGCAGGAATCGAACCCACGACCCCTTGGTTCGTAGCCAAGTACTCTATCCAGCTGAGCTACAGCCGCCCGTGAGACGCATTATAGCAGCGGCGTCGGCATTGCGGAAGTCTTAATTTATTACAACTCCATGGGTTCCTCTGGTAGATTGGAGGCTCTGTATCCGATTCCAAGACACTATGCTGGGCAACACCTTGCGCCGAGGGCGAACCGCGGCGCGCACCTTGCTGGCGGCGCTGCTCGGCATGCTGGCGCTGGGAGGCATCGCCACCGCGGCCGCGCCACGTAACCTGCGTTTCGAGCATGTGTCGATCGAACACGGCCTGTCGCAGGGATCGGTGCTCAACATCCTGCAGGACCGCCAGGGTTTCATGTGGTTCGGCACCCAGGCCGGCCTGAACCGCTACGACGGCTACAAGATGACCGTCTACCGCACCGATCCGCAAGACCCCGGTTCGCTCCCCGACAGCTTCATCAACGCCTCCTTCGAAGACGCCGAGGGACGCCTGTGGTTCGGCACCAAAGGCGGGCTGGCGCGTTTCGACGAGGCCGCGGGCAGGTTCGTGCGCTACCCGCTGGCCGAGCCTGGCCAGTCGCAGGACGCCAACCGCAGCGTCAACGCGATCGTCGCCGACCGCCAGGGCATCCTGTGGCTGGGCACCAGCGACGGCCTGAAACGCTTCGATCCGGGCAGCGGCGCCTTTACCACGATCCGCCATCCGGGCGACGACGGCGCGCCCGGCGGCGACACCGTCACTGCACTGGCCTTCGACGGGCACGGCGTGCTGTGGGCCGGCACCGCGCGCGGCGTCGGCCGGCTGGCGCCGGGTGCGTCGCACCTGGAACACTTCGCGCCGCTCGACGACGATCCGCACCGCGCGCGCATCAATTCGCTCTCGATGGGCCCGCGCGACACCCTCTGGGTCGGCACCGACGCCGGCCTCGAGTCCTGGATTCTCGCCGACGGCACGCCGCGCCGGCGCGCGCTCGGCGCTGCCGACGGCATCGGCAGCGTGCGCGTGATGGCGCTGTACCACGACGCCGGCGGCACGCTCTGGGTCGGCACCGATTCCGAGGGCGTGAAATGGCGCGACCCGGCCAGCGGACGGTTTGTCTCATATGGCAACCGGCCGCTCGACCCGCACAGCCTGTCCGACAACCAGGTCGGCTCGATCCGTATCGACCGCAGCGGCACGCTCTGGGTCGGCACCCGTTTCCGCGGCCTCTCGCGTACCGACCTCGCCAGCGGCGGTTTCTCGAACTTCAGCTTCCGTCCCGAGAACGGCTATCGGGTCGGCTACGAAAAGGCGCGCGACGTCGCCGTGCGTCCGGACGGCAAGCTCTGGGTCGGCACCAGCGGCGGCGGCCTGGTGCTGCTCAATCCCGAGACCGGCCACACCGAACAGCTGCGCCACCAGGACGGCCGCGACGACACCCTGCCGAACGACGTGGTGCACAGCCTTTCCATCGAAAGCGGGCGGCTGTGGGTCGGCAGCGCCGGCGCGCTGGCCTGGAGCGACGTGCGCGGCGGCCGCTTCCACCGGGTCGAGCTGCCGGGCCTGGGCACGGCCCCGGTGCAGGAAGTGCAGCGCACCCGCGACGGCGCGCTGTGGGCGGTCACGCGCGCCGGCCTGTACCAGCTGAACGAGGACCTGAGCGTGCGCCAGGTCTGGCGCCACGAGCCGCGCCGGCCCGAGGGGATCGGCGACAATTCCCTGTTCCAGATGGTCGAGGACGCGCAGGGCATCCTCTGGATCGGGACCGACAATGGACTCGACCGCTTCGACCGCAAGAGCGGCCTGTTCACCCACTACCGCCACGACCCGCTCGACCCGTCCAGCCTGCGCCACAACCGCATCTATGGCCTGGCCCTGAGCCGCAGCGGCACGCTGTGGGTCGGCACCGCCGGCGGCCTGCACTGCATGGAGAGAGGCAAGGACGGCAAGCCCGCCTTCCGCCTGGTGAAGCTGATCGATGCGCCCGGACCGCTGCCGATCGGCGCCGTGCTGGAAGACGCGCGCGGCCGGCTGTGGGCCAGCATGACCGACGGCATCAGCCGCTACGACCCGGCAACCGGCCAGTACAAGCACTACACGGCCAAGGACGGCCTGATCGACGGCACCTTCTTCGTCGGGTCGAGCGCGCGCGGGCCGGACGGGCAAATGCATTTCGGCGGCGTGAACGGCCTCAGTTCCTTCATGCCCGATGCGCTGCGCGACAATCCGTATGCGCCGCTGGTCCGCATCACCGACTTCCTCGTCTTTAACAAGCCGCAGCGCCTGCCCGCGCCGATCGAGCTCACCCGCGAGATCACCCTGTCGCACCGCGAATCGGTGTTTTCGCTCGAATTCGCCGGCCTGCACTACGCGGCCCCCGCCAGCAACCGCTATTCCTACCGGCTCGAAGGCTTCGACCAGGGCTGGGTCGATACCGACGCCGGCAAGCGCTTCGCCACTTATACCAACCTCGATCCGGGCAGCTATGTATTCCGGGTGCGCGCCAGTAACAAGGACGGCGTCTGGAGCGAGGCGCCGGCGGCGCTGACGATCACGATCACCCCGCCCTGGTGGAAGAGCTGGTGGTTCCGCCTGCTGGCGCTGGCCGCGGTCGTCGTCGTCGTGGTGGCCGGCTACCGCCTGCGCATCCGCGCGCTGCTCCAGCAGAAGGACATGCTGGCGCGCGAAGTCAACGCGCGCACCGCCGAACTGGTGCTGCAGAAGGATGCGGCCGAACGGCGCAAGCGCGAGGCCGAGGAGCAGGGCGAGGCGGCCGACGGCGCGCGCCGCAACATCGCGCTGCTGTCGGACATCGGGCGCCGCCTGACCGCCAACCTCGACACCGAGGCGATCATGAACACCCTGTACGAACACGTGCAGGTGCTGATGGACGCGCCCGTGTTCGCGGTGGCGGTGGCGCGCGGCGACGGCGCGCAGCCCGATTTCCCGTATGCCGTCATCGACGGCCGGCGCTGCGCCGCGCCGGCGCGCGAACGATCCGAGGGGCGCAATGGGGGCGACAGGGGCGACCCGCGCCAGCTGGCCGCCTGGTGCATCGAACATGGACGCGAAGTCTTCATCAACGAGCTGGCGGCCGACGTGGCGCGCTACCTGCCGGGCCTCGACCCCGATGACGTCGCGGCCGCGGCGCTGCCCTTCGCGCCGGAGGCGGCCCCGGCCTACGGGCCGCCGCGCTCCTTGCTCTACGTGCCGGTCGTGGTCGGCCAGCGCGTGCTGGGTGCCCTGAGCGTACAGAGCTTTGCGCCGCATGCCTACCAGCGCGTGCACCTCGACATGCTGCGCACCCTGGCCGCGTATGTCGGCGTCGCGCTCGACAATGCGCAGGCCTACCGCCGGCTCAAGGACGTGCAGGGCCAGCTCGCGGCCCAGGAAAAGCTGGCCTCGCTCGGCTCGCTGGTGGCGGGCGTCGCCCACGAACTGAATACCCCGATCGGCAACAGCCTGCTGATGGCCAGCACCCTGCACGACAAGACCGTGGACCTGGCGACCGCGCTCGACACGGCGGCGCTGCGGCGCTCCGAGCTCGCCGGCTACATCGGTTCGGCGAAGGAGGCGTCGGAACTGATCATGCGCAGCCTGCACCAGGCGGCCGACCTCGTGAACAGCTTCCGCCAGGTCTCGGTCGACCAGGCCAGCGCCCAGCGCCGCCGCTTCGACCTGGCGCGCGCCTGCCAGGAAATCGTCGCCACCCTGATGAACAAGGTGCGCCTGGCCGGCCATGTGCTGGAACTGGACGTGCCGGCGGGGATCGTGATGGACAGTTACCCGGGCCCGCTCGGCCAGGTACTGATCAACTTCGTCAACAACGCGCTGCTGCATGCCTTCGACGGTCCCGGCGGCAGCATGCGCCTGTCGGCCACGCTGCTGGACGGCGACTGGGTCCGCATCGCCTTCCGCGACGACGGACGCGGCATCGCGCCCGAGCACCTGCCGCGCGTGTTCGATCCCTTCTTCACCACGCGCATGGGGCAGGGCGGCACCGGCCTTGGCCTGAACATCGCGCACACCATCGCCACCTCGCTCCTGGGCGGCGCGATCAGCGTCGAGAGCACGGCGGGAGAGGGCACGATCTTCATCCTCGAGCTGCCCTTGAGGGCGGCGGAGGCGCGCCATCCGGCACACACCGAGGAGAGGAGCATGCACGCGTGAGCATCATCACGACGATCGAGGACCTGCGGGTCCTGGCCAGGCGCCGCGTACCGCGCATGTTCTACGACTATGCCGACGCCGGTTCCTGGACCGAATCGACCTACCGCGCCAACGAGGCCGATTTCGCGAAGATCAAGTTTCGCCAGCGGGTGGCGGTGAACCTGGCCGACCGCAGCCTGAAAAGCACCATGGTCGGCCAGGACGTGGCGATGCCGGTGGCGCTGGCGCCGACCGGCCTGACCGGCATGCAGCATGCGGACGGCGAGATCCTGGCCGCGCGCGCGGCCGAGAAGATCGGCGTGCCCTTCACCCTGTCGACGATGAGCATCTGCTCGATCGAGGACGTGGCGGCGCGTACCACGAGGCCGTTCTGGTTCCAGCTGTACGTGATGCGGGACCGCGATTTCATCAACCGCCTGATCGACCGCGCGAAGGCGGCGCGGTGTTCGGCGCTGGTGCTGACCCTGGACCTGCAGGTGCTGGGCCAGCGCCACAAGGACATCCGCAACGGCATGACCGCGCCGCCGAGGCTGACCATCCCGAACATGATGAACCTGGCGACCAGGCCGCGCTGGTGCTGGAACATGCTGCGCACGCCGCGCCGCCGGTTCGGCAACATCGTCGGCCATGCCTCCAGCGTGTCGGACATGCGTTCGCTCTCGTCCTGGACCGCGCAGCAGTTCGATCCGGCCCTGTCCTGGGACGACGTGGCCTGGATCAAGGACCGCTGGGGCGGCAAGCTGATCATCAAGGGCATCATGGACCC
Source organism: Massilia litorea (assembly GCF_015101885.1). Lineage (NCBI taxonomy): Bacteria > Pseudomonadati > Pseudomonadota > Betaproteobacteria > Burkholderiales > Oxalobacteraceae > Massilia > Massilia litorea. Next base: position 4,502,887 of record NZ_CP062941.1, on the reverse strand, counting down.
GGAGGACGCACGCATGGCCGTGCGCACCGGCGCCGACGCGCTGATCGTCTCGAACCACGGCGGACGCCAGCTCGACGGCGCCCAGTCGAGCATCGGCGCGCTGCCGGCCATCGTCGACGAGGTCGGCAGTCAAATCGAAGTGCACATGGACGGCGGCATCCGCTCCGGCCAGGACGTGATCCGCGCGCTGGCGCTGGGCGCGCAGGGCGTCTACATCGGCCGGCCCTTCCTGTACGGCCTGGGCGCGATGGGCGAGGCGGGCGTGGCGCGCTGCCTGGAGATCATCCGCAACGAGCTCGACCTGACGATGGCCTTCTGCGGCCTGCGCGACGTGCGCGACGTCGACCGCAACATCCTGCTGCCCGGCACCTGGTGAGCGGACGGAAGGCATTTCCCGTACGGAACGATGTGTTGAATCAAGCCTGTGATAGCATCGCCGGGTTCCTTGCCTCTTCGGCATCTTTGCATTGATCGACATGGCCACATCGTTTTCCTTCGCAGCGCCGGCACAGGACGCGCGTCTTCATGGCTGAGTTCGCGCCCGCGCAGGGCGCTTTCAGCTGGGGACGCGCGTTTTCCATCGACCGGCTCACTTCGCGCCTGAACACCGCCTTCATGGTGTCGCTGGTGGTGCACGTGCTGCTGCTCAGCATTGCCGTGGGCGGCGAGACCCTTGGCCTGCCCGGTTTTCACTTTCCCTGGGAAGAACGGCGGCTGGCGCCGAGCGCGCTCCGGGTTCAGCTCGCGCCGGCCGCGGCGCCTGCGCCGGCGCCCGCCCCGCCTGTCGAAAGCGCACCTGCGGCGCGGCCTGCGCCGCAGAAGCGGCCGCCCGCAGCCAGGGCGCCGGCAGCGTCGCCGGCCGCCCCGGCTCCGACCACTGCGCGCAGCGAAGCCGCCGCAGCGCCGGCGCCCCTGCCTGAACCTGCTGCCCCAGCTCCCGCGCCCGCACCACCGCCCGCGCCCGCACCACCTCCCGCGCCGGCGCCCGTCATCGCCGCCGCACCTGCGGCGCCGGTCATGAGGGCCCAGGTGCGGTCCGAAGAAAACCCGGCCCCGGATATCGATGCCGAGGCGCAGAAGCGGGTCGCAGCGGCCGCCCGCGAACAGGAAGAGGCGAGCGCCCGACACCTGCGCCAGTTGGCGCTCGAGGCCGACGCGCAGCGCGAAGCCGCGCGCCTGACGGCCGAACGCGAGGAGCTGGCCCGGCAGGAGAGCGAGCGCCGGGAACAGGCGCGCCAGGAGCAGATGCGGCTGGCGGAAGCGGAGGCGACCCGTGCACAGGCCGAGCGTCAGGAGCTGGCCCGCCAGGAAACGCAGCGCCAGGAAGCGGCAAGGCAGGAACAGGCAAAACAGGAACAGGCAAGGCAGGCCCAGCTCGACGCGGCGCGATCGGCCGCCGAGCGCCAGGAATTCGCGCGCCAGGAGGCGCAGCGCCAGGAACTGATGCGCCAGGAGCAGCAACGCCTGGATGCCGCACGCCGGGAAACGGAACGCCAGGAACAGGCGCGGCAGGCGCAGTTCGAGGCGGCACGCCTGGCCGAACGCCAGGAGCTCGCACGCCAGGAAACCTTGCGCCAGGAGCAGGCAAGGCTGGCCGACGCGGCACGCCAGGAGGCCGCGCGCCAGGAACGCGAACGCGCCGAGGCAGCCCGCGAGGAAACCGCGCGCAACGAAGCGGCACGGCAGGAGCAGGCAAGGCAGGCGCAATTGGAAGCGGCACGGCAGGAGGCGGCCCGCCAGGAAGCTGCCCGCCAGGAGCAGGCCCGCCAGGAACAGGCAAGGCAGGCCCAGCTCGATGCAGCACGCCAGGAATCAGCGCGCCAGGAAGCCGCCCGCCAGGAAGCTGCCCGCCAGGAGCTGGCCCGCCAGGAAGCAGGCCGGCAGGCGCAGCTCGAATCGGCCCGCCAGGCGCAGGAAAAACAGGCCCAGGCCCAGCGCGAGAAGGCCGAACAGGAGGCCCAGCGCGAAGAGCGCCTGCGCGCGATCGGCAAGCAGCTCGACGCGGAAAAGGCCGCGCGCGACGCTGCCGCAGCTCTCCCGCCCACGGTCAGCAGCCTGCGCCGCGGCTGGCTGTTCGGCCGCGCCGATGCCAACGCCGACCTGGTCGCCTACGCGCAGGCCATGAGCCGCAAGATCGAAATGAACATGACCTTCGATACCGTGCGCGAGCTGGTGAAGCAGGCCCGCGTCCAGCCGGTGGTGACGGTGGCGGTGCGGGCGGACGGATCGGTCGAGAAGCTGACCTTCGAGGTGTCCAGCGGCGTCCCGGCGCTCGACGAGGCGATCCGCAACGTGGTGGCCAGCCAGGCGCCGTACGGACGCTTCCCGCCGGTCCTGGCGCGCCAGTATGACGTGGTCGAGATTCGCCGGACCTGGATCTTCGACGTCGCGATCCGGTTGGAATAATGCTGGCTTAACCCACCAGATTCGTCGGCCGGCCCGCTTCCCAGGCCTCGATATTGTCCACCAGCATGTCCGCCAGCGTCTGCATCGCCCCGCTGCTGGCCCAGGCCACGTGCGGGGTGAGGATGAAGTTCGGCAGGCGCAGGCCCAGCAGCGGATTGTCCTGCGAGGGCGGTTCCTTGCTCAGCACGTCGAAACCGGCGCCGCCGATCGTGCGCCGCATCAGCGCCTCGGCCAGCGCGTCCTCGTCGACCAGGCCGCCGCGCGCGGTATTGATCAGCAGCGCGCTCGGCTTCATCAGGCCCAGCTCGCGCGCGCCGATCAGGTTTCGCGTCGAATCGACGAGGGGCAGGTGCAGGCTGACGACGTCGGAGGTGGCCAGCAGTTCGTCCAGCTCCAGCTGTTCCACGCCCGGCTCCTCGACCGGCGAGCGCGAGGTGGTGGCGATGCGCATCCCGAAGGCCTGGCCGATCTGCGCCACGCGCCGTCCGAGGGCGCCGTAGCCGACGATGCCGAGCCGGCTGCCGGCCAGGTCGCCGATCGGATGGTCGAGCAGGCAGAAGCGGCTCGAATGCTCCCAGCGGCCGGCTTCCACGTCCGCGACATAGGCGCGCAGGTTGCGGCGCAGGGCCAGCATCAGCGTGAAACAGTGCTCGGGCACCGAGACGACCGAATAATTGCGGATGTTGGCGACCGCGATGCCGCGCGCGCGGCAGGCGGCAAGGTCGACGTTGTCGGTGCCGGTGGCGGCGACCGCCACCATGCGCAGTTCCGGCAACTGCTCGATCACGTCCTGGCGCAGCGGCACCTTGTTGGTCACGGCGATGGTGGCGCCGCGCAGGCGTTCGAGGACCTGGTCGGGGGCGGTGGCCGGATAGTCCAGCCAGTCGTGGTCAAAGGCGGGACGGCGTACCTCGGCAAGCAGGCTGTCGCGGTCGAGGAAGACGATCTTGTGCATGGCGCGCTCCAGGGGGGAGGGGAGCGCATATTGTAGAGCATGCGCCCGATGGGACGGGAAATCGGCTCGATCGAGCCCGGATGGCGGGGATGCCAGCTTACCCGCTGCGGGTAAAACGCGCATTGCTTTCGGGCTTGCCGGCCGTGGCGGCGGACGAAAAAAAGACAGGGCGGACCCTGTCTTTTTTGGGGCTATGGCGGGGCTCGAGCGGCGTGTAATTATTTGGTGGTGGCAGCGGCGGTCGTGGTGTGCGTCGTGTGCGCAGCGGCGTCTGCCTTGTGTTCCGCCTTCGCTTCTGCGGCGTCGGCTTTTACATCCGCTTTCTTCTTGCTGGCCTTTTTCACTGCCTTGGCCTTGTCCTTCGCTGCGTCCGCTTTCGCTTCGGCGACGTCGGCCTTGGCGTCGGCCTTGGCCTTCTCTACCTTGGCATCGGCTTTCGCAACTTCCTTGGCTTCCTTGGCTTCTGCCTTGGTGGCCGGTGCGGTCGCATGCGTGGCGGTCTGGGCGAATGCCGAGGTAGCGAACAGGCCGGCGATCAGGGTAGCGACGATTTTGCTCATGGTGGTCTTTCCTTCAGGAGTGGAAATATAAGTGGAACCTGGGACGCGTTCCGGTGCTGCTGTGCCGATAACGCTGGCCGCTTCAGAAGGGTTGACGTCCTTTTACATCCGGTTACAAGCTCGGGGCCAAGCGCGACCGTTAGCTGCCGAACAGTCGCACCGCGCCCCTCCGCCTACACTGGCCGTACCGGAAAACGCAGGAGTTCCCATGCCCGACGCCCTCAAACTCTATAAAGCCAAGCGCGATTTTTCGATCACTTCCGAGCCCGCGGAAGGCGGCCAGCCGGGGAAGGACGCGCTGACCTTCGTGATCCAGAAACATTGGGCCAGCCGCCTGCACTACGACTTCCGGATCGAGCTCGACGGCACCATGAAAAGCTGGGCCGTACCCAAGGGGCCAAGCTACGACACCCACGACCGGCGCATGGCCGTGCACGTCGAGGACCATCCGATCTCCTACTCCGATTTCGAAGGCACGATTCCCGAGAAGCAGTATGGCGCCGGAAAGGTAATTATCTGGGACAAGGGCACCTGGGAACCGGAAGGCGACCCGCACGACGGCTATCGCAAGGGCAACCTGAAATTCCAGCTGCATGGGCACAAGATGCACGGCCGCTGGGTGCTGGTGCGCATGAAGGGCCGCGGCGACGACAAGCAGGAACCCTGGCTCCTGATCAAGGAAAAGGACGAATACGCGCGCCCGGCCGATGAGTTCTCGGTGGTCGACGAGCTGCCCGACAGCGTCAAGTCGCTGCCGATGCCGGGCACCGACGAGAAAGTGCCGGCGAAGGTGAAGGACAAGGCGAAGGACGCCGGCCGCACCGCCAAAGCCAAGGCGGGCGACGCCGCCGGCCCTGCTGCCAGATCGGCCGCAAAGTCGGCCCGGACAACCAAGGCGAAGGCAGACGCCGCGGCCGTCAAGGCCGCCGACCAGGCACGCGACGCCAGCCTGCCCGAAGGCGCGGTGGAGGCGCCGCCGCCGAAGGAGTTCGCGCCCGAACTCGCCACCCTGGTCGACAGCCCGCCCGCCAACCCGGAGGAATGGGTGTTCGAGGTCAAGTTCGACGGCTACCGCATGCTGACCCGCATCGAGAACGGCAAGGTGCGCCTGATTACCCGCAACAACAATGACTGGACCGACAAGCTGGTGCCGCTGCAGAAGGAGCTCGAGGACATGGGCTTGCCCGACGGCTGGTACGACGGCGAGATCGTCGTCCACGACGCCAACGGCCGCCCGAATTTCGGCCTGCTGCAGCTCGCCTTCGACGGCAGCAACCGGGCCGAGATCATGTATTTCATCTTCGACGCCCCTTATCTGGGCGGCTACGACCTGCGCAACGTGGCGCTGGTCGAGCGCCGCGCGCTGCTGGAAGGGGCGCTGAAGGGGGCGCGGGCCTCGAAACTGGTGCGTTTTTCCGACGAGTTCGGCACCGACCCGGAAGGGCTGGTCGCCGCCGCCTGCAAGATCGGCCTGGAAGGCGTGATCGGCAAGCGGCGCGACTCGCATTATGTGTCGCGTCGCTCGCCGGAATGGATCAAGCTGAAATGCGGCCAGCGCCAGGAATTCGTGATCGCCGGCTACACCGACCCCAAGGGTTCGCGCACCGGCGTCGGCTCGCTGCTGCTGGGCACCTACGACAAGGAAGGCGTGCTGCGCTATGCGGGAAATGTCGGCAGCGGCTTCAATGCGGAGAGCCTGCGCGAGGTCACGGCGAAACTGAAAGCCCTCGATACCGACGTCAGCCCCTTCCCGCCGCGCTCGGTCCCGGGACGCAAGCACCATTGGGTCAAGCCCGAACTCATCGCCGAGGTCAGCTTTTCGGAATGGACGAATACCGGCTCGGTGCGCCATCCGGTGTTCCAGGGCCTGCGCACCGACAAGCCGGCCAAAGGCATCACGCGCGAACTCCCTACACCTGTGAAGGAAGTCGAAATGAAAGAAGACGCCGAACCCGTCCCGAAGAAAGCCGCTTCGAAGGAACCTGAATCGCCGGAAGGAAAACTGCCTGCGACGCTGAAAATCACGAACGGCGACCGCGTCGTCGACGAGCAGAGCGGCGCCACCAAGATGGACGTGGTGCGTTACTACGCCCTGGTCGGCGAGCTGATGATGGAGCACCTGAAGGGCCGCCCGGTCTCGCTGGTGCGCGCGCCGGCAGGCATCAAGGCCGAGCTGGTGTTCCAGAAGCATGCGGATATCAAGAAACTGCCCGGCGTGAAACACATGGACCAGGCGCTCGATCCCGACCACCCGCCGATGCTGGAAGTGGACAATGTCGCTGGCATCCTGTCGGCCGCGCAGTGGAATGCGATCGAGTTCCACACGCAAAATGCGACGAAGAAGGCCTACGACAAGCCGGACCGCATCGTGTTCGACCTCGACCCGGGCGAAGGCGTGGAATGGCCGGCGATGCAGGAAGCGGCCAAGGTCATGCATGCCTTCCTTGACGAACTCGGCTTGCCAAGCTTCCTCAAGACCAGCGGCGGCAAGGGCCTGCACGTGGTGGTGCCGATCAAGGGCGGCAAGGACTGGGACACGGTGAAAGGTTTTGCGCAGGCGATCGTGACCCACCTGGCGAAGACTTTGCCGGACCGCTTCTCGGCCAAGAGCGGCGCCAAGAACCGGGTCGGCAAGATCTTCATCGACTACCTGCGCAACGGCCAGGGCGCGACGACCGTCTGCGCCTGGTCGGTGCGGGCACGGCCGGGCCTGGGCATCTCCGTGCCGCTCGCCTGGGATGAACTCGACAAGATGAAGGCCAGCGACCAGTGGAACGTCAAGAACGCGCATACGCGGCTGGACAAGGGCAACGATCCGTGGGAGGGCTATGCAAAAGCCGCCAGGACGCTGACGGCGGCGATGAAGAAGCTGGGCTACGAAGATTAGGAAGGTCGCGGGCAGATGGGGCTGTGGCCTGCGCCGCTCGTGGTAGGCATCGTCCGCGTGGGCTCGGAGAGCCCACCCTACGAGCTACATCCCGGCCATAACCCGTCGAGGCAAGGCCTGCCGAACCCGCGGCGTCGACCGTAGGGTGGGCTCTCCGAGCCCACGCGGCGTTCGCATGCCACCAAGGATTCGGGCAAGCCCCCAGTACAGCAACTCAGTCGACGTTCCGCCCCAGGCGCTTGAGCGACGCCCGCACACCACGCCCATAGCCCGGATCGGCCTTGTCGAACTGCCGCAGCTGGCGCTCCAGGATCTCGTCCGTCACCTGCGACAGCGGTCCGGCCAGGTTGTCGCACAGCTTCTGCTTCGCTTCATCCGTCATCAGGCGGAACAGATTGCCTGGCTGGGTGTAATCGTCTTCCTGCCCGCGGAAGTCGAAGCGGCCGGCGCCGCCTTCGAGGGGCAGCTCCTGCTCACCATGGCCCATGCCCGTGCCGCCCTTGCCGACCGCATCGATCGTGGCGTAGTTCGGCGCGGCGCCGCCATTGTTGATCGCCATCGTCCCGTCACGCTGCTGGTTGTGGAAGGGGCAGCGCGGCGCGTTCACCGGCAGGTGCTGGTGATTGGTGCCGACGCGGTAGAGCTGGGCGTCGTGGTAGGCGAACAGGCGGCCCTGCAGCATCTTGTCCGGCGAATAGCCCATGCCCGGCACCACGTTGGCCGGCGAGAAGGCGGCCTGCTCGACTTCGGCGTGGTAGTTCAGCGGATTGCGGTTCAGTTCCAGCACGCCGACCGGCTGCAGCGGGAAGTCGCCATGTGGCCATACTTTCGTCAGGTCGAACGGGTTCCAGCCGGTGCGCGCTTCCCAGTCGGCCAGCTGCTGCGGCGTCGCCACCTGCACCTTGACGTCCCACTGCGGAAAGTCGCCGGCGGCGATCGCATCGAACAGGTCGCGCTGGGCGTGGTCCGGGTCCGTGCCGGCGATGCGCGTCGCAACCGCGCTGCTCAGGTTGCGGATGCCCTGGCGGGTCTTGAAATGCCATTTCACGTAGACGCGCTCGCCCGCATCATTGATCAGGCTATAGGTGTGGCTGCCGAAGCCGTCCATGTGGCGGTAGCCATCCGGCGTGCCGCGGTCGGAGAACAGGATCGTCACCTGGTGCAGGCTTTCCGGGGCGCGGCTCCAGAAGTCGAACATCATGTTCGCGGACTTCAGGTTGCTGTCGGGCAGGCGCTTCTGGGTGTGGATGAAGTCGGGGAACTTGATCGGGTCCTTGATGAAGAAGACCGGCGTGTTGTTGCCGACCAGGTCCCAGTTGCCTTCCTCGGTATAGAAGCGCAGGGCGAAGCCGCGCGGATCGCGCTCGGTGTCGGCACTGCCTTTCTCGCCACCGACGGTGGAGAAGCGCAGGAAGGTTTCGGTCTGCTTGCCGATTGCGCCGAACAGTTTCGCGGTGGTGAAATGGCGGATGTCGTGGGTGACGGTGAAGGTCCCGTAGGCGCCCGAACCCTTGGCGTGGACCACGCGTTCCGGAATGCGCTCGCGGTTGAAGTGCTGCAGTTTCTCGATCAGGTGGAAGTCCTGCAGCAGCAGCGGGCCGCGCGGGCCGGCGCTGAGCGAATTCTGGTTGTCGGCGACGGGAATACCGGAAGCGGTGGTCATGCGGGTCATGCGTTCTCCTCATTGCGTGATGAAATTGATGAGGAGATTCTACGTACGGCTCAGCAAAAGATAAACTTAATTGATTTGATTGTTACGATAGGGATTGACTAACAGCTACCGGCAGAGGAAACGCCGCGGCTTCCCACCGCGGCGTGGCACATCAGTAACGGCGTGGTGCGCTGGTGGTGCCGTTATAGGTCTGCTTCGACATCTTGGCCTGGATTTTCTTCCAGACGAAGCCGGCGATTGCCATCATGATCATCTTGCGCATAAAAACCTCCTTGGTGTGAACGGCGCTTTGCCGTCGGTTGAATGTGTACTGCTCTTGCGGGACGCCGATGCCCTCAGCCCGGCGACTCGTTCTTGAAAATCCCCCGGATGTTCATCGCCATCAGCGCCACCTGCAGCGAGATCAGCGCCCATGCTTCGTCGTGCAAGCCCCAGACGATCCACATGACATTGCTGAGGATGAACATCCAGAAGCCGAAGATGCGTTTGCGGGCGTTCTTCGATCCGATCATGAAGGCGGCATACAGGCTGACCGCCATCGCGGGCCATTGCAGGAAGTCGAGAAATTCCTCCATCCGTCAGGCCGCCTTCTTGCGGCGAACGGGCGCCTTGGCCGCGGCCGTCTTCGCAGCTGTCTTGGCGGCCGGCTTCTTCGCAGCCGCCCGCTTCGGCGCGGCTTTGGCGGCGACCGCCTCGCGGCTGGCGGCGCCTGTCTTGCGGCGCGGCGCCGGTTCTTCCTCCTCGTCCTCCTCGGCGGGCTTGCCCGCGCGCTTCGGCGGCGGCGGTTCGTCGTCGTCGTCGTCCGCGGCTGCGGCCTTGCCCGCGCCCTTGTCCGGCTTCTTGCCCAGGCTGGCCTGCAGCAGCGAGACCAGGTCGATGACGTTGGTCGCCTTGGCCGGCTTCTCCTCCGGATCGGGCATGGTGATGGTCTTGGTCTGCTTGGCCTTGACCTTCTTCTCGATCAGGGCCAGCACGTCTTCGCGGTAGGTGTCGTGGTACTGCTCCGGCTCCCAGTCCTCGCTCATGCCCTCGACCAGGGCCATCGCCATCTTGAGTTCCTTGTCGCTGATCGCCGTCTTCGCGTTCTTGCCCGGGATCTTGAGTTCGCCCGGGTCGCGGATCTCGTCGGCGTAGCGCAGGGTGTTCATCACGATGGTATTGCCGACGCAGTGCAGGGCAGCGAGATGCTGCTTGACGCGGATCACGACGTTGGCGATGCCGATCTTGCCCACTTTTTTCAGCGTGTCGCGCAGCAGCGCATACACCTTGTCGCCGCCCTTGCCGGGGGCGAGGTAATAGGGCTGGTCGTAGTAGATCAGGGGGACTTCCGCGGCGTCGACGAAAGCCAGGATGTCGATCGTCTGCGTCGCTTCCGGGTTGGCGCGGCGCAGGTCTTCGTCCGACAGCACCACCCATTCGTCTTCGGCGTATTCGTAACCCTTGATGATGTCGTCCCAGCCCACTTCCTTCTGGGTGTTCTTGTTGTAGCGCTTGAACCCGATCGGGGAAAAGTCGCGGCGGTCGAGCATGTGCAGGTCGAGACCTTTGTCGCTCACTGCCGGATACATCTCGACCGGGATGTGCACCAGCCCGAAGCTGATCGCGCCTTTCCACATGCTGCGTGCCATGCCTTCCTCCTTATCGTCCGACGCGATTCATTCGCCGACGCTGCCGGTCACCGGCAGCACGATGCCCGTGATGTAGCTCGAGCAGGCGTTCGAGGCCAGGAACACATAGGCCGGCGACAGTTCTTCCGGCTGCGCCGCGCGGCCGTAGGTCGTGCTCTCGCCGAAGTGAACGATCTTGTCCGGCGACTGGTCGGCCGGGTTCAGCGGCGTCCAGACCGGGCCGGGAGCCACGCAATTGACGCGGATGCCCTTGTCCAGCAGGTTCGCTGCCAGCGACATCGTGAAGGCGTGGATCGCGCCTTTCGTGCTCGAATAGTCGAGCAGGAGCTTCGAGCCCTTCAGGCCCGTCACCGAACCGGTATTCACGATCGCGGCGCCGCGCTTCAGGTAGGGCAGGGCGGCCTTGGCCATGTGGAAGTAGCCGTAGATGTTGGTCCGCATCGTCTCGTCGAAGCGTTCCTCGGTGATGTCGAGCAGCGAGTCGGCATGCTCCTGGAAGGCAGCGTTATTCACCAGTACGTCGAGGCGCCCCCACTGGGCGACGACGGTGTCGACCGCCTGCTGGCAGAAGTCCATGTCCTTGACGTCGCCGGCGATGGTGACGCAGCGGCGCCCTTCGCCCTCGATGCAGCGCTGGGTCTCGGCGGCGTCTTCGTGTTCGTTCAGGTAGAGGATGGCGACGTCGGCGCCTTCGCGCGCGAACAGCACCGCGACCGCGCGGCCGATGCCGGAGTCGCCGCCGGTGACGATCGCCACCTGGCCTTCCAGCTTGCCGCTGCCCTTGTAGCTTTCGGCCATGAAGCGCGGCTTGACGTCCATCTGCGCTTCCAGGCCCGGCTTGGCCAGGTGCTGGGCGGGCATCGGCGGGACCGGCTGCTCGGCGCCGATCTGCGCGGGCATCTGGCCTTCATCCTTGTCGCCGCTGGCGTCGTGCTGGTCCTGGCGGTTCTGGATCGCCTTCTGGTGGTTCGCTACATCGTCCTGGTTGGCCATCGCGCGCTTCCTTTCATCGTGCATGTTCGTCGTCGAACCAGTATCGGCCGCACGCCTGGACGCGACGGTGCGGTGCCACACACAGATCGCCTGTTCGGTGACGGTCATTTATGTCAGAATTCGCATCGTTATGTAACAAATATGCATGCCAAGGAGAAAACCATGCCGCAGCAGGTCGCGCCGGAAGGCCTTCGTACCGGGTTGTTCGTCAACCCGGCAGCCGGGCGCCGCGCCGATTTCGAGGCCGTCTGCGGTGGCCAGTTCGCCCACCTGGCGCTGGTCGACAGTGCGGACGCCGCGCTGGCGCTGCCCGGCATCGAGGCGGTCGACCTGCTCGTCATCGATCTCGACCACTTCGACCCCGAGCTCGACCACGCCGGCCTGGCGCGGCTGGTGACGGCGCGCGCCGGCGCCCCGACCTTTGTCGTCTGCCCCTTCGCGAACGCGCGCTGGCTGCCGGCCCTGATGGCCTGCGGTCCGGTCGAGTACGCGATCGCGCCGCTGGACGACGCAGACCTGGCCGATGCAATCGAGGCGCGCCTGGCAGGCGGCCGGACGCCGCAGGCGGAACCCAGCCCGCGCGAACGCGAGCTTGACGCCCTGGCGGCGCTGCGCACGCGCGTGCGCCAGGCCCTGGGCGAGAGCGAGGACTTGACGGCGCTGGCCGAGCGCCTGTGCCAGGCCCTGTGCGGCTGGCCGGGCGTGCTGCACGCCGCCCTGTTCTACCTGCAGCCGGGCGGCGACCTGCAGCTGCAGGCGCAGGCGGGCGAGCGCAACCTGAACCTGGCGAAGGTGCTGGGACGCGCCGAGCGCCTGCTGCAGTCGCCGCTGCGGCATGCCTTCCCCGGCCTGCTGGCGGCGGCCGCGAACACGATCGCGCTACTCGACGACCTCGATAAGGCGGGCGAGCCGCAGCTCGCCGACGCCCTGCGCGGACACGGTGTCGGCATGGTGCTGGCGCTGCCGATCCCGTCCGACGGTCCGGGTTCGCCGCGCGGCTCGCTCTGCCTGCTGTTCCGCGCAGCGCGCAGCTTCTCGCGCGACGAACTCGATGCGCTGGCCGAAATATCGGACCTGGCGGCGGTAGGCCTGCGTATGGCCGACCTGAACCGCGAGAGCGAAGAGATGCTGGTGCGCGTGACCCACCTGTCGACGCTCGACGCCTTGACAGGCATCGCGAACCGGCGCCATGGCGAGACCCTGCTCGAACAGGAGATCAGGCGGGCGCGCCGCTACAAGCTGCCGCTGGCCCTGATCGCCTTCGACATCGACCGCTTCAAGGGCGTCAACGACCGCTACGGCCACCCGGTCGGCGACATGGTGCTGCGCGCCGTGGCCGACGCCGCCCAGAAACTGGTGCGCGCCAGCGACGTGCTGGTGCGCGCGGGCGGCGAGGAATTCCAGGTGATCGCGCCGCACACGAGCGCGATCGACGGCCTGAAAATGGCCGAGAAGCTGCGCACGGCGATCGAGGGGACGTCGATGCCCGGAGTCGACCAGGTGACCATCAGCCTGGGGGTGGCGCAGCTGGGGGAGCACGAGAGCGCCGATTCGCTGACGGTGCGGGTGAATGCGGCGCTGGGGCGGGCCAAGCGGGCGGGACGCAATTGCGTGGAGCTGGCGATGGGCTAGGGTGTGCCGACGGTGTCGGGGCTGTTGCCTGTGCCCTTGTTGTTGTGCATGATCCGCGTGGGCTCGGAGAGCCCACCCTACGGGAAACGTCGCAGGCCTCCATGATCGAGGCCCGCAGGGCTGAGCCGGTAGTGTGGTGCGTAGCGTGGGCTCTCCGAGCCCACGCGGATTGGAGACACCACATACGGATCAGGCAACGCCCCCGTCCCTCGCGTTCCTCCCGACGCCCACCCCCGCCGTGCTACTCTTGCGCTTTTGAAACAAACGAGCAACACGATGCTGCACTGGTTGAGGCACTACCGGCGCGCCATGCTGCCTGGCGACATCAGCGCCGGGATAGTGGTGGCGATGATGATGATCCCGCAGGGCATGGCCTACGCCCTGGTGGCCGGCCTGCCGCCGGTGGTCGGCATCTACGCCAGCATCGTGCCGCCCGCCCTGTACGCGCTGTTCGGCACCAGCAGCACCCAGTCCGTCGGCCCGATGGCCATCATCTCGCTGATGACGGCCTCCAGCCTGGCGCCGCTCGCCGCCGCCGGCAGCCCCCTGTACACCACCCTGGCCGCCCAGCTGGCCCTCCTGTCCGGACTGGTGCTGCTGGCCTGCGGCCTGCTGCGCATCGGCTTCATCGCCAACTTCTTCTCGCGCCCGGTGATGAGCGGCTTCACGATCGGCTCCTCGATCGTGATCGCGCTCGGCCAGCTGCCGGCCCTGCTCGGCGCGCGCCTGCCGGCCGTGCACCTGCCGAGCGCCGTCCTCGGCCTCGCCTCCCTGTCGCTCCTCCTGCTGGCAAGATCCCGGCTGGCGCCGCTGCTGCGCCGCCTCGGGTTCAAACCCGTCACGGCCGACATCGGCGCCAAGCTCGCGCCGATGGTGGTGGTGCTGGGCGCGACCGCGCTGGTGCCGGTCCTCGGCCTGGAGGCGCTCGGCGTGCACACCACGGGCCGCGTGCCGGCCGGGCTGCCTTTCCTGCACCTGGCGGCCTCGAACGCGCACTGGCAGGCGCTCCTGCAGCCGGCCCTCCTGATCGGCTTCATGGTGTTCCTGATCAGCATGTCCGGCGCCCAGACCCTGGCCCTGAAGCGCGCCGAAAAACTGCACAGCAACTATGAATTGATCGGCCTGGGCGCGGCCAACGTCGGCAGCGCATTGACCGGTGGCTTTCCCGTCACCGGCAGCATCTCGCGCTCGGCGGTGAATTTCGCGGCCGGCGCCAACAGCCAGCTCGCCAGCCTGATCACGGCCGGCCTGCTGGCGCTGGCCCTGGTCGCGCCCACCGGCTGGCTGGCGCTGCTGCCGCTGCCGACCCTGGCCGCGACCATCATCGTGGCCGTGCTGGGCATGCTCGACACCACCACCCTGCGCACCGCGTGGCGCTACGACCGGGTCGATGCCGCGGCCCTGCTGGCGACCGCCGCGGGCGTACTGGCGCTCGGTGTCGAAGCCGGCGTCGTGGTCGGCGTCGCGCTCTCGATGGGGGCGCTGATCTGGCGCGCCAGCCGTCCGCACATCGCGGTGCTGGGACGCATCCCCGGCACCGAGCACTTCCGCAACATCGAGCGCTATACGGCCGACACCGCCGCCGGCCTGCTCATCCTGCGGGTCGATGCCCAGCTCTTTTTCGGCAATACCGAGGCGGTCAACGAGCGCATCGAGGACGAGATCGCCGCGCATCCCGGCACGCGCCACCTGGTGCTGGTGCTGTCGGCCGTGAATGCGATCGATACCTCGGCCCTGTTTGCCCTGGCCGAGCTGAACGCAACGCTGCGCACGCGCGGCATCGGCCTGCACTTGGCCGAAGTGAAGGGGCCGGTCATGGACCGCCTGAAACACAGCGAGCTGCTGGGAGCGCTGAACGGCAAGCTGTTCCTGAGCACGGCGATGGCCTGGAATGAACTGTCTTCCGGCGAAGTGATGCAATGAGCATGGCAATCCGTCGCCGTGCGCTCTTGAGGTGCGCGTTCTGGTGCGCGCACGCTTGATCCGCACCCGCATGGTGCAGCCCTGCGGCGCGATTGGCTGGGAAGGCGGGCACGAATCCTGCACACTCCTGTTGTCGACCAGGAGGAGGGGATCATGCAGATAAGGATGCTGGATGCCGCCGGCGCCGCGGCGCACGCGGCCCAGTTGCGCGCGCTGTTGCTGGACGCGGTCGCGCACGGGGCCTCGGTCGGGTTCGTCATGCCGCTTTCCGAGGCGGTGGCGGACGCCTACTGGCGCGATGTCGCACGTTCTGTCGAGGCCGGTTCGCGGATCTTGCTGGTTGCCTGGCGCGACCATGTGCTGGTGGGAACGGTGCAGCTCGACCTGTGCATGAAGCCCAACGGCAGCAACCGGGCCGAAGTGCAGAAACTGCTGGTGCACAGCGTCGCGCGCCGCGGCGGCGTGGCCACGGCCCTGATGGAGGCGCTGGAAATGCAGGCGCTGGCCTTGTGCCGCGGCCTGCTGTTCCTCGACACCGAAGCCGGTTCCGGCGCCGAAGCCTTCTACATGCGGCTCGGCTATACGCGGGTGGGCGAACTGCCCGAATACTGCGCTACGCCGGATGGCGCCTGGCGCGCCACCGCGATCTATTACAAAACCCTGTTCCTGCGCGAACGCAAGGGCAGGCCGCAGGCGTGATGGCGGCTCAGGCCTTCCTGCGGTCGGGACCGATGTGGGGCGGTGCCAGCTTGATCGGCGCCGCGTCCTGCGGATGGAGGGCCTGGCGCTCGTGGTAGACGGCGGCGATCGCGGCCATGTCCGCATCCTGGTTGCCGGAGAGGCGCACGATGTCGACCACGCCCAGTTCCTTCTTCTTGTAGTCGATGTAGACCAGCACCAGCGGCACTTTGGCGGCCATGGCCAGGTGGTAGAAGCCGCTCTTCCAGTGCGGACGATAGCTGCGCGTGCCTTCCGGGGTGATCGCGACCCAGCACCAGGGCTCGCTCAGCATGCGGTCCGCCAGCAGGCGCGTCGCCCCCATCGGCGCCCGGCGGTCGACCGCCACGCCGCCCCAGTAGCGCATGATTGCGCCCATCGGACCGCGGAACAGCGAATCCTTGGCCAGCCAGCGGAACTGCAGGCCGAGCGCCCACTTGCCGAGCAGGCCGATCAGGAAGTCCCAGTTCGAGGTATGCGGATAGACCACGGCAATGCCGTGCGGGCCGGGCAGGGGGCGGTAGTGCAGCTTCCAGCCGATCATGTTCAGCAGGCGCAAGGCGGTGCGCTGGCCCCAGGTGGGCAGGGCCGCCGGATGCATCAGGGTGTCGCTCATTCTTTCTCCGTCGTGCCGCCAGCTGGGCGGCCATCTTGTTCTGGGTATTGGCTCGCGCAAGGAGCTGGCGCCACGCATGGGCGAAGCGTTACCTTGCGGAAAACGAAGCGGAGGATTTTATAGCGCTAGGGCAAGAGCGACAAGCAAAAAAACTGGTCTGTTGCGGGGTCGGGTCGTATCATGGCGGCTTGTTTGTCAGAATGATCATCATGGACATCACGATCTACCACAATCCGCGTTGCAGTAATTCACGCAACACCCTCGCAGCAATCCGCGCAGCCGGCTTCGAACCGCAGGTCGTCGACTACCTGGACACGCCGCCGGCGCGCGCTGAACTGCTGCGCATGCTGGCCGCCGCCGGCCTGCGCGCGCGCGAGGCCATGCGCACCAAGGAGAGCCTGTACACGGAACTCGGCCTCGACGCCGCGGACATCGGCGAGGACGCCCTGGTCGATGCGATGCTGGCGCATCCGGTCCTGCTGAACCGTCCCTTCGTGGTGACGCCGAAGGGTGTCCGCCTGTGCCGCCCGCCGGAGACCGTGCACGAGATCCTGTAGGGAGCTGCCGGCAGCTCGCCGGCATGTCGCCGGCATCTCGCCGGCGGCCACGGCACTCAGCGGCTTGCCTCAGGATCCTGGCTGGCCGGCAATTCTCCGTCCGGCAGGCGCTCATGCTGGTAGGCGCCGATGTCGAAACCGGATTCCGTGCTGCGCGGCTTGCCCTCGAAGTCGGGTTCCGGCGCATCGACCACGAAGCCGCGCCCGATCGCGGGCGAGCGGCTGCTGAGGCGAAAATCCGGCGTGCCGGTGCGGCTGTATTCGACGAAGGCCGGTTCGGCCGCGATCGTTCCTTCATGCTCGCGGCCAGGCGCCAGGCGCCAGTCGCTGATCACGTTCTGCGACACGAGGTTGTGGACATAGCGGTTGTTATGGCCGGTGGCGCCTTGCTCGAGGATGCCGTACTTGTTGTCGAAGACAATGTTGTTGGCGACGAAGGTATGGTCGTTCGGTCCCTTCGAATGATAGAAGTCGCCGCCCCCGACGACGATGCCCGAGCCCGAGGACGACACGGTATTGCCGGTGATGTCGACGTGCTCGGCGTCGTGCCACAGGTGGATGCCGGCGCCCGACACCCGGTAGACCACGTTGCTGCGGATGCGCGCCTGGGTGCTGACATAGATGCCGTGGTGGTAGCGGCACTCGGGCGGGCCGATGTCGTGCACGTTGTTGCCGATGACCTCGGCTCCCTTGCCCTTGTAATAGCTGTCCACGCCGATGCCCGCGCCGCCGAGCGACTCGCAGGCCACGTCGAGCGCGACGTGGTGCACGTGGTTGTGGCGGATGCTGTTGTAGGAGCCGCCGTTGTAGATGCCGCTGAGCCATTTGGTACCGCCCTGGTACTGAAAACCGTCGATCTCGAAGCCGATGATGTCGACATGATTGCCGCGGTTGTCCCAGGCGCTGGTGGTGCGTGAATCGAGCGGCGGAACGATCCTGGCGCCCCAGCGCTCGGACGACATGAAGATGATGCGGGCCTCCGGGGTGCCGTCGACGGTGCTGCGGAAGCCGCCCGTGTACTGGCCGGGCGCCACATACACGGTCGTGCCCGGTGTGACGACCTGGGCCGCGCGTCCGATGGTGCGGAAAGGTTCGGACTGGGTGCCCGGATTGGCGTCCGAGCCGGTGGGAGCGACGAACAGGTTGGTGCGCACGACTTCGGCGACGACCAGCTGCTCGGAGGAGCCCTCGCGCAGGCGGCAGCCGCCCAGCGCGAGCAGTACGCCGCAGCAGATGGCTACGAGCAGTAAATAATCGGGGCGCTTCAATGGACCGGACATGGCAAACCTCGTGGACGGCGGATACCGGTCCAGTGTCGCGCGCTCCGAACGTCGCCCGGCCCGGTTTGCTCAAGTTTGCCTTTGAGCGCGCGCAACGTGAGTCGCGCAGGCGCGTGCATGGCCGAGCTTGCCTCAGTGCATTGTCAGCTTGCCGTCACGACCTGTGGCATGTAGGCATCGAGGAATTCGGGCGGCATGCGGCGCGGCCGGCCGCCGCTGATGTCGATGCACACCAGTTCCCAGCGTCCGCGCAGGACCGTCGCCCCGTCGCTGGCCCGTACCAGCTGGAAACGGCGCTCCATCGACAGCTTGCCGTCGCCGCCGACCAGCCAGGTGGCGAGCAGCAGCTCTTCGCCGAGCAGCGTCGGCAGGATGTAATCGTATTCGCCGCGCCGGATCGCCATCGCGCGGTCCAGGCGCCGGTAATCTTCGATGCCGAGCCCGAGCGATTCGGAATGCGCCCAACCGATCTGCTCGCACCAGCGCACGTAGACGGCATTGTTCGTGTGGTTCAGCCCATCGATGTCTTCGGCGTTCGGAGCGAGGGGCAACAGGTAGGGTTGCGGATAATCCCAGTTCAATTCAGGTCCTTCCCGGCACGGCGCCGGCAAAGCGCCATTCTAGCCGGACGGCGCGCTCGCCGTCGCGTCGGGCGGCCTCAGCCCGCGTTCGCTGGCAGCGCTCCCTCGTCGAGTTCCAGCACCAGCGGCCGGTGATCCGACCCGCCCTCGACGCCATCCACGCGCAGCTGCCTGATCCGCGCCCCGAGGCCGGCCGTCACGATGGCATGGTCGAAGGTGAACGGCGGCCCCGCGCCCGGTGCGTCGTCGTGCAGGCCGACCGTGGGCGCGTGGACTTGCCCGGGTTGGGCCAGGTGCCAGGCATCGCTTAGGGCGGGCGTGCCGTCCTCGAACGGGGCCAGCAGGCGTGCGTATTCGGGCGAACCGGGCAGGATGTTGAAATCGCCGAGCAGCAGCGCCGGGGCCGCCCACGGTCTTGCGGTACACGATGACGCCGTCGGGCGCCGCATAGCTGTCGAGCGTGACGGTGCGGGAACCGCCCTTGCGGGCAGCGGCGAAGGCGTCGGCGAATCGTTCCCACTTGCGGTCGGGCTCGGCCGTGATGGGGGAAGCGCCCTTGCGCAGCGCGCGGTCGACGCGTCCCGCCATCGCTTTCGACGTGGCGAGCAGGTCGCCGGGCAAGGCGGCCGGCGCCGGGGTGGCGTCGGCAGCGGCGATGGAGGGAACGGTAACCGGTGGCGGCTGGCGGCCCCGGCGCGGCACGCGGCAGGGAGGGCGGCCGCAGCAGCACCAGGACCGATGCGGGCGGTAGCTTGCTTGCCGGCTCACGCCCGGGGGCGCCGCGCGCGCCGGCCAGCCAGGCCAGCACCAGCAACAGGTGCAGGCCCAGCGTCAGCGCGAGCGGCGTCCATGGCCGCGCCGACGGGCAAGCGACCGCCGCGCGCATCGAGACTTACTTCGGCGCCGTCATGGCCTGCTTGATGGTCACGCAGCGCTGGTCTTCCTGCTGGGCGTCGAGCAGGGCGCGGCGGGTGCCGGCCGACAGCTCCTTCATCGTGCTTGCCGCCGCGCTCAGGCGCTTGACGCTGGCCGGCGTGCAGCTGGCCGGGATCATCGAGTAGGCATAGCTGCGCATGTAGACCGGGCCCGCTGCCTTGTCGATCGCCGGCAGTTGCGCCAGGCGCCGCGCCGCCGTCTGTTCGGCCAGCGCCTTCTGCTCGGCCGGATAGAGGCTGTTCATCGCGGTGCGGATCTTCGAGAACGGCAGCTTCGTCTTCAGGTCCTCCACCGTGCCCAGCCACTGCGCCTTGACCTGCGGATCCGGACGCACGACGGTGGCGGCGAGCGCCGCGGCCTGGCCGCTGTCCGACTTGTCGCGCTGCGCTTCCTGCTCGACGAGCGCGGCCGCGCCGGCGTGGTTGTAGCGGTTCAGGCGGGCGATGATGCTCCAGCGCAGGTCCTGGTTGATGGCCAGGCCATCGACCGTCACGGTGCCGGCCAGGATGCCTGCCAGGCGATCGAGCGCGGCCGGGGTACTGGCCAGGCCGAGGTAGGTGTTGAACCAGCGGCGCTGGAAGTTCTCGTTGCCCTTGTTCGCCAGCGTGCCGTTCCACGCCATCTCCTCGAGCGCCGTGCCGGTCTGCGTGGCCCAGGCCGAACGCAGGTCCATCAGGTCGAGGTATTCCTTCGAGATCGCGACCTTGCCCAGGATGTCGCCGAGCAGCGTGTAATCCTTTTCCTGCGGGGCGTTGGCGAGCACCGTCTTGAGGTATTCGTTCAGCGGCAGCTTGCCGTCACGTACGCCGTCCCACAGGCTCTGCCACAGCATGGTGCGCAGCAGCGGGTCGTCCACCTTGGCCAGGCTGGCGCGCGCCGTGTCGAACGAGCGCTTGTCGAGCTGGACCTTCACGAAGCCCCAGTCCTGGTAATTCGGATACACCAGGTCCGGGCAGGCGCTGCCCGCCAAGGCCGGCACCTTCGTCGTCACGCCGGAATAGGTGACCGGCACGGTCTGCAGGGCCACCAGCTTGCCGCTCTCGATCCTGAAGGTCGCGACCTGCACGCGCTGTTCGCGCAGCGTCGGCAGGGCCTTGCTTGGCGCGCTCTGCTGCAGCGTGAAGTTTTTCACCTTGCCGTTGGCACAGCTGAACTTGGCGGCGATCGTGTTCACGCCCGGCTGGTACAGCCACTCTTTGGTCCAGCCCGAGAGGTCGCGGCCGGCCGCTTCGCCGAGGCTGCCGATGAAGTCGTCGAGCTTCGCGTTCTGGTAGGAATATTTGGTCAGGTAGTTGTGCACGCCCTTGCGGAAGACTTCCGCGCCCAGCAGGTGGCGCAACTGCATCAGGGTGGAGGCGCCCTTCGAATAGGTGATCGCATCGATGTTGTCGAAAGCGTTCGCGGTCGACGGCACCGGCACTTCGATCGGGTGCGTGTTCGACTTCTGGTCCTGCGCGTAGGCGGCCTGCTTGCCGGTCGAGTAGAAGTGCTGCCAGGCGTCCTTGAACTCGGTCGCCTCGGCGGTCGCCAGCGTGCCCATGAAGGAGGCGAAGCTTTCGTTCAGCCACAGGCCGTTCCACCATTTCATCGTCACCAGGTCGCCGAACCACTGGTGCGCCATCTCGTGCATGATCACCGAGGCCAGGGACTGGCGCTGGGCGTCGGTCATCTTCGCCTTGTGCAGGAAGCCGCCCTCGGCAAAGGTGATCGCGCCGGCGTTTTCCATCGCGCCGTACAGGAAGTCCGGCACCAGCAGCTGGTCGTATTTCTCGAACTGGTAAGGGATACCGAAGTAATTGTCGAAGAAGGCCAGGCCGTCCTTCGTGTAGCGGAACCAGTCTTCCGGCGCGACCTGGGCGGCCACCGACTGGCGTGCCAGCAGGCGCATCGGGTACTTGCCGCTCCTGTCTTCCCACACTTTATAGGGGCCGGCATGCAGCGAGAAGTTATACGGGCTCAGCTTTTTCGACTTCGGGAAGACCCAGCGCTTGCTCGTTCCAGCTTCTTCGATCCGGGTCTCGCGCGTGGTCGAGACCACTTGCCAGTCGGCGGGCGCGGTCGCCGTGACCTGGTAAGTTGCCTTCAGATCCGGCTGGTCGAAGACGGCGAACATCTGGTGCGCGGCTGCCGGTTCGAAGTGCGAGTAGGTATAGACCCGGCCGTCGACCGGATCGACCATGCGGTGCAGGCCTTCGCCGTTGGTGCTGTGCAGGCGCTCGTAGGCGATGACGACCGTGTTGCGGCCCTGTGCCAGGTCGGCGGCGGCGATCGTCAGGAACCAGTTGTTGTACTTGGCGTCGACCTGCTTGCCGTTGACCGTGACCGATTTCACGGTCGCCTTGTCGAGGTCGATCGTCAGCGGCGCGGCGTTGTCGCTCAGGTCGAAGGTGGCGGTGGTCACGCCGCTGAAGCTTTCCTTGCCGGTCAGCGTGAATTCGAGCGCGTAGTCGACGTTCGACACGCGCGCCGACCGTGCGGCGGCGTCAGCCTGCGAAAGGAAAGCGTTCTCGGCGCGCGGGGCCGCAGCGGCGGCGTGGGCGTTACCGAAGGCGAAAGCGGAGGCGGCGAAAGCGGTCGCGATGGCGAGCGTCATCGCGCGTGGTGCAAAAATAGTCAAGATGTGTCCCGGTTTTATTGTGTGCGCCGCCAGCCGGCGCACCTTGCGAATCGCGAAAGAATAGCATGGGCGCAACAGCAATTACAGGGGCAAAAGAACAGGGCAGCGAGGCATGCATATTTTGTACATATGCTGTCAATACGGGCGCCGTTCGCTGCGCCGGACATGAAAAAGGCCGGCTCTTGCGGGCCGGCCTTCATGCGAGCAGAGGACTTTTTATGAGGCTTGCTGCAGGGCCGCGTAATCCGTATAGCCCTCGGCGCCGCTGCCGTAGATCACTTCCGGACGCAGCGGATTGAGCGGCGCACCCTGCTGCAGGCGCTGCGGCAGGTCCGGGTTGGCGATGAACCACAGGCCGAAGGCAATCGCATCGGCCTTGCCGTCGGTGAGCAGGCGCTCGGCGGTCTCGACCGTCATCTTCTCGTTGGCGATGAAGGCGCCGCCGAATTGTTCCTTCAGCAGCGGGCCGAGGCTGTCCTCGCCGACGGCTTCGCGCGCGAAGATGAAGGCGATCTTGCGCTTGCCGAGTTCACGTGCGACGTAGCCGAAGGTCTCGGCTGGCGTCGAATCGCCCATGTCGTGGGCGTCGCGGCGCGGTGCCAGGTGCATGCCGACGCGGTCGGCGCCCCAGACGGCGATGCAGGCGTCCGTGACTTCGAGCATCAGGCGCGCGCGGTTCTCGATCGGGCCGCCGTATTCGTCGCTGCGCTGGTTGGTGCTGTCTTGCAGGAACTGGTCGAGCAGGTAGCCGTTGGCGCCGTGGATCTCGACGCCGTCGAAGCCCGCCTTCTTCGCATTCTCGGCACCCTTGCGGTAGGCGGCGACGATGCCGGCGATCTCCTTCGTTTCCAGCGCGCGCGGCGTGGCGTAGTCGCGCTTCGGGCGCACCAGGCTCACGGTGCCGGCCGGTTTCACCGCGCTTGGCGCGACCGGGGCGGCGCCGTCGAGGAAGACCGGGTCGGAGATGCGGCCCACGTGCCAGAGTTGCAGGACGATGCGTCCGCCGGCCGCGTGCACGGCTTCGGTGACGGTTTTCCAGCCTGCCACCTGTTCGTCGGACCAGATGCCCGGCGTGTCGGCATAACCGACGCCCATCGGCGTGACCGAGGTCGCTTCCGAGAGGATCAGGCCGGCGCTGGCGCGCTGGACATAGTATTCGGCCATCAGGGCGTTCGGCACGCGGTCCGGGCCGACGGCGCGGGCGCGGGTCAGCGGCGCCATGATGATGCGGTTCGGCAGCTCGAGGGCGCCGATGGTGATCGGGTCAAATAAAGTGGTCATCTGGATTCCTTTTGTCAGTCGCGGCATCTTACGGGATGCGCAGGATTCCTGCCGAGGCCGCCTCGATTTGCCATCGAGCCAGGCTTGGCCGAGGCCGGTGCTATACTTCCGGCCACTTTTTGGCAGTCGGGCAAGCCCGCGGGGAGCATGGAATGAGCTGGATTTATTTGGTAATCGCGGGGCTGCTGGAAGTCGCCTGGGCGGCCGGACTGAAATACACGGAAGGCTTTACGAAACCGATCCCGACCGCGTTTACGCTGCTGGCCATGCTGCTCAGCGTCGGCATGCTCGGCCTTGCCTTGCGCCACCTGCCGCTCGGCACGGCCTATGCGGTCTGGACCGGCATCGGCACGATCGGGACGGCCGTGTTCGGCATGATGATGCTGGGCGAACCGGCCGGCGCCTTGTGCATCGGCTCGATCGGCCTGATCGCCCTCGGGATCGCTGGCCTGAAGCTGCTGACGCCGGCCTGAGCCTGGCGCGGACGTAAAAAAAGCAGGCCGCGGCCTGCTTTTTTATTTCCTGCAACTTGCGTCAGAAGCGGTAGCTGACGCCCACGCGGATCACGGGATACAGCTTGAAATCCTTGACTTCTTCGCCCAGCTTGACGTTCTCGGCAGCGACGTCGCTGGCGAGCCGGGAGCACAGGATCGGCAAGGCCGTGCAATTGTTCGACGCCAGCTGGGTTTTCGGCGTGCCCTGGAACATGACGCCGAGGTCGGTGCCGAAGCTCCAGCCGGCTTGCTTGACCGCGTTGCCCCAGCCGATGCCGAGGTAAGGCGCCGCCTTGCGGAATTCGATCTTGCTGCTCAGGTCACCCACGGTGGCGGCGTTGTAGGGCACGTTGTTGATGGTATAGGTGCCGCCGCTCGGCTTGGCACGCGCATCGATCTTGTTGCCGTTGTGAACCACGCCGCCGGTCAGGCGGAAGGCGCTGTCGAACGGGTGGTAGTCGAGCAGGGCATCGATCGTTTTGAGCTTCAGCTTGAAGTCGTAATCCAGGTCCGAGGTGCTGCCCTCGTACGACGTGTTGGCGATGTTGACGCCGATACGGCCGTTCAGTTTCGCGGCGAGCGGGGTCGTGAGATGCAGGCCGAGGCCGGTGGTGCCGAGGTCGACGGTTGCGGCGACCTCACGGGCCTGGACGGAACCGGCCGCGCAGGCGACCAGTAGGATAGAAACAATTTTGGTGGCGTTCATCTGTATTCCAGTAATTCAGCGCAGGCTGAGGGCGAGCATTGCCGTACGGCAATCAGTGGCGCCATCTTAGTGTCCGGTATCGGGGCGGGCAAGCGCTATCGCCACCCTTTGCGCGATCTGTTGTGGCAGGGCGACAGGGTGCTTATCAGGCTGGAAACAGGTAGGGAAACGGGAGGCGCGCCGCGTTGACTGGGCGCCATGTGGACAGGCGAGCAACAAACCTGGCGCAGCGGCTGCGCCAGGTTCGGAAAGCGTAACGGTGGAAAATGCCGGCGATCAGGCGTGACGCGCCGGCGGATCGATCAGCGGTAGAACGCCTCGACCTTGCCCTTCAGTTTGATCAGCATCGGCTTGCCCTTGCGGTCGAGGGTCTTGCCGGCGGCGACCTTGATCCAGCCTTCGCTCAAGCAATACTCTTCGACGTCATGGCGGTCCTTGTCGTTGAAGCGAATGCCGATTTCGTTCTGGAACACTTCGCGGTTGTGGAAAGGGCTGCTCGGATCGATCGAGAGCCGGTCTGGGAGTGGGGGGAGGGTTGCGGTATCAGTCATGGTGGCGAATTATCCACTAGAACGGCGGTGCGGACAACGGCGCACGATGATCCAGGTTGGCATTCAGAAAACGTACTGCTGGTCTAAGCCGTACTGGCGTACCTTCACCCGAAGTGCCGCGACCGACGCGTCCTCTGGAAATTTAGTACTCCCAGTCAGCAGGAACCGTGCCGCGGCGGCAATGTCCGCGCGCGCCTCGCCTTCACGTCCTAATGCCTCATAGGCCAGGGCACGGCGCCAGTACGAGAAGGGAAAGTCGGGCTGGTGCGCAATTCCCTGTGTGAACGCATCGATCGCTTCGTCGTAACGCTTCAGCTCCAGCAAAGTCCAGCCCAGGTTGAACAGGACCATCATGCCAACTTGTTGCTTCTGCTTCGCCAGCGCTTCGGCACCGCGCAGCGCCTGCAGGCTTTCCTCGAAACGTGCAACACGCCGCAGGTAGGAACCGTAATTGATGTATTCCGCGACGGTGGAGGGCGCAGCGATCGCAAACGCCGCCTCCTGGTCAAGCAAGGCCAGTGCATTCTCATGCAGGTTGAAATAGGCTGAAGCGCGCAGCAGCAACACATAGCGCCGGTCCGGTGCTGCGAGCTCCGGGGTAGCAAGACAGGTCGAGAGCAGCGTGGCACCCTCCGTAAAACTACCAGCGCGGACCAGCCGCTCGCCCACGTCGCAGTACGGCGACGAGATTGCCGCCTGCGCTGCGGCGGCACCCATCAGCAGGGGCAGCAGAAAAAGCGACCTGCGCAGACGGATCGGGGTTCGCATGCCCGCGTACCTCGTTATCACCGCCCGAACTCGGGATTGGCCCGCGTCAGGTAATACCACTCCGAATTCGCTCCCGCCTTGGCATCCGGAAACAGGATGCGGCCTGAAAATTCCGCCAGCACCGGCGTGCCGTCGGCGCGCGTGCCGATCTGCTCGCCCTCGGCGACCGGATCGAAACTGGCCCAGCTGCGCGAGAAGCTGTCCTTCGCATCGAGCTTGTCGTACACGGCGACCATGTGCAGCGCTTCCATTTCCTCGAACGGGACCGGTTCCGGCTCCGGCGCCTCGATCAGTTTCAGGTGCGCCAGCGTGTTGATGATGGCGTCATAGGCGACCTGCGGCGCCTTCGGGTCGATGTGCTGGCCGCACTCCAGCGTCAGCGCATAGCCGCCCGTGGTGCGCATGTATTCGGTGGTGCCGACGCCGTAGCGCAGCATCGTCTCCAGCTCGGCCGCATTGCTGCGCGAGCGGCGCTGCACGCCCCCGCCGTAGGCCGCCATCCAGCCGGTCACGAAACGGCGCACGCCCAGGCGGCGGGCGAGGGCGCGTTCCTTGTCGGCGTGCACGAAGGGTTCGAGCGGGCCGTCGTTGTTGACCGGGCCCACCATCACGAAGGGCTCGCCGTGGGCGGCATTGAAGGAGTGCAGGTCGAGCAGCACGTCGTGCTGGGCCAGCAGCGGGCACAGCCAGTTGGCGATGCGGTCCTCGAAGTCTTGCGGATCGTCCTTCGGGAACAGGTTGCGGTTCAGGTTGCGGTCGCCGTTGCGCTCGTTCTTGAAATAGGCCAGCGGATTGACGATCGGGACGAAGGTGACGCTGCCGGCGGCGATCTTGCGCTCGCCACTGTCGAGCTCGGCCATGACGCGGCGGATCGCCTCGGTACCGCAGATCTCGTTGCCGTGGGTCGCGCCCATGATGATCACGCTCGGCCCTTCTTCGAGCCCGGTATAGTTGACAAACTTGAACTGCAGATTCGGTGCGGAAGCCATTGCGAGAATATCCAAAAAAGTGCGCAGAGAAATATCGGTGCCGTCATTTTATCGGGAAACCTTTGCGCGTGCGGGGAGGGCGTGGCATGATCCGCCACTGTTCACTTACCTGCATCCCATGAACCAGTCCAGTAGCGTCCGCCTGCATGGCCTCGACACCTTGCGCGCGCTCGCGGTGACGCTGGTCGTCCTGCACCATTACACGCTGTTCGTCTCGAACGAGGACGACACCTTCGGCTGGATCGGACGCATCGGCTGGGCCGGGGTCGACCTGTTCTTCGCGCTGTCGGGCTACCTGATCGGCAACCAGATCTTCGCCGCGTTGAAGACAAACGCCGGACTCTCCCTGAAAGCCTTCTACGCGCGGCGCCTGCTGCGCACGCTGCCGAATTACCTGGTGGTGCTGGCGATGTACGTTGCCTGGCCCGCCGTGGGCGAGGACGCGCCGCTGGCGCCGCTGTGGCGCTACCTGACGTTTACCCAGAACCTCGGCCTGGCGCCGGGCACGGCCTTTTCGCACAGCTGGTCGCTTGCGATCGAGGAACAGTTTTATCTGCTGCTGCCGGCGCTGGCCCTGCTTGGTGCCGCGCTGCGCTTGCGCATGTCTATGGCCTGGGCCTTCATCGCCTGCGTGATCCTGGCCGGCATGGCGATCCGCGCCGGGCTATGGTTCGGGCATGTCGACGCCCACAAGTACGGGATTTATTTCTATTACAAGCTCATCTATTACGCGAGCCTGTGCCGGCTCGACGAGCTGGTGGCCGGGGTCGCGCTGGCGCTGCTGAAGAACCAGCACCCGGCGCTGTGGACGCGCCTGACAGGGCACGGCAACCGCAGCTTCGCGGCAGGCCTGCTGGTGACCGGCGCGACTTTCTGGCTGTTCCTGGACAATCACTATGGTTTTGCCGCGACCGTGTTCGGCTATCCGCTGCTGGGCATCGGTTTCGGCCTGCTGATCCTGTCCGCGCTGTCGCAGCGCTCGCTCCTGCGCGACCTGCGCATCCCGGGCGCCGGACAGCTGGCGGTGTGGTCGTATGCGGTCTACCTGACCCATCGCGCGGTGGGAGAAATTGCGGCCGGCCCGATCCAGGATCTCGGCTACGGCCCGCAGACGCCGGTGGCGATCGTGAGCCTGCTGGCCTTGTCGGTGCTCGTGGGCTGGCTGCTGTACCGGCTGGTGGAGACGCCGTTCATGGCGCTACGCGAGCGCTATGTGCCGAGCAACCTGGCACAGCCCATGTTCAGTCCTGCGCTTCGATGACGTCGAAGGCCACCGGCATCGTGCCGAGGAAGGCCAGCACCGCGTGGACGCGTTCGCGCATCTCCATTCCCGCGGTCGCCTCGATCGCCGCGCGCAGGCCGGGCCGCGCTTCCAGCGTAGAAGGGCTGTCGTAAGCATCGATCAGCAGGGCGGCCAGGTCGGACGGCGCACCGCAGGAGCGGCGCAGGCGGGTATCGATCACGCCCAATAAAGTGCGCTGCATGGCCGGCGTCGGGTTGACGATGTGGGCGAAGACCGAGGGCGTATTCGCGATCGAGGCGCACAGCGAGCGTTCGATGGCGTCCGGTTTCAGGTCGGAGGCGATATCGAAATAGCGGCGGTCCCACTGCGTGCGCGCATGGACGTGGTTGGAGGGAAAACGGTCGATCGTCTCGAAACCGAGCTTGTGGCTGGCTTTCGACAACAGGTCGAGCAGGACGGGAAGCAGGGGCATCTTCGCAGTGTAACGCAAGCGCGCCGGGCGATCCATCGACCGCCCAGGCGCGCTAAAACTTCAAGACTTACGAGGCGAAACGACCGGCCCTGAAATCCCCGACGGCCTGATGCAGCTCGGCCTGGGTATTCATCACGAAGGGACCGTACTGCGCGATCGGCTCCTTCAGCGGACGGCCGGCGATCAGCAGCAGCCGCGCCGGGCTCGAGGAGGCCTTGACGACGACTCCGTCGGCACCCTCGGCATTGTCGAGGATCGCCATCTTCGTCTGCGGCACAACCTTGCCGCCGACCACCGCCTCGCCGCGGAACACATAAATAAAGGCATTGTGCCCGGCGGGCAGCGGCTGCTCGAAGCTGGCGCCGGCCGGCAACGCGATGTCGAGATACAGCGGCTCGGTGCCTTCGCGCTGGACCGCGCCCTCGACGCCGTGGGCAACGCCTGCGATCACCTGCACCGTCGCGCCGGCGTCCGTCGTGAAGCGCGGCACCTCGGCATTCGGGATGTCGCGATACCACGGGTCGCGCAGCTTGTCCTTGGCCGGCAGGTTCAGCCACAGCTGAAAACCTTCCATCAGGCCTTCGTTCTGCTCGGGCATCTCGGAGTGGATCACGCCACGCCCGGCCGTCATCCACTGCACGCCGCCGTCCGTGATCAAGCCCTCGTTGCCGCCGCTGTCGCGGTGGCGCATGCGTCCGGCCAGCATGTAGGTGACGGTCTCGAAGCCGCGGTGCGGGTGCTCCGGGAAGCCGGCGATGTAGTCGCCGGCCTTGTCGCTGCCGAAGGCGTCGAGCATCAGGAAGGGGTCGAGGCGGCGCTGCAAGGTCTGGGTCAGGACGCGGTTGATCTTCACGCCTGCGCCGTCCATCACGAACTGGCCGCTGATGACACGTTCCACTCCGCGTGGACGCGCCACGCGCATTTCAACAACTGCATTCATCTCGTTCTCCTTTGTTTGCGCCGCCCGACGGCATTACGCCAGCGCGGCTTCGATCGTGGCGTCGGCTTCCGCACGGCCCTTGGCCGATGCTTCCGGACCCATCGCCTGCGCCGGCGAGTGGATGAAGGTGTGGTCGGTCATGCCCAGGAAGTTCAGCAGCATGCGCACGAACGGCACTTGCGGATCGGCTTCGGCCGGGTAGATGCCGCCGCGCGCAGTGGCGACATACACCTTCTTGCCCTTCAGCAGGCCTTCCGGACCGGTCTCGGTGTAGCGGAAGGTCACGCCGGCACGGGCGATCGCATCGAACCAGGCCTTCAGTTGCACCGGGATGCCGAAGTTGTACATCGGCGCACCGATCACGACCGCGTCCGCTGCCTGCACCTGGGCGATCAGGGCGTCGTCCAGGGCGACGCGGGCTGCCTGCTCGGCGGTACGCGATTCCGCCGGGGTGAACAGGGCGCCCAGGGCTGCTTCGTCGAGTTGCGGGTGCGGATCGCGTGCCAGGTCGCGGGTGACGACGGTGGCGCCGGGGTTGGCGGCGACCAGCTTGGCGACGACGCTGTTGGTAACGCGGCTCGACTCGGATTCGGCGCCGCGCAGGCTGGAGGTGATGTGCAGGATGTTCATGTATGTCTTCCTTTATTTGAAATTCGGTGATGTTCGGTGTTTCGATGAGAGACACTTTAGCAGTTCCAAAATCAAGTCGGAAGACGCTAGAATGGATAACATTATTCAGTCAGTGGAACAATCATGGAAGTCGAACCGAACGACCTGCTGCTCTTCGCCCGCATTGTCGAGGCCGGCAGCTTCAGCGCCGCGGCAACGCGCGTCAATCTGCCGAAGTCGACCGTCTCGCGCCGCATCTCGCTGCTGGAGGCGCGCCTGGGCGAGCGCCTGCTGCAGCGGACCACGCGCAAACTGATGGTGACGGAGTTCGGCGCCAGCCTGCTGGAACATGCGCGCAAAGTGGTGGAGGAAGCGGAGGCGGCCGGCGCGCTGGCCCAGCACCGCCAGGCCGCACCCAGCGGGCGCCTGCGCATCTCGCTGCCGGCCGATTTCGCCAATCTCGGCATGAGCGCGATGATCGGGCGCTTCCTGGAACGCTATCCGGCGGTGAGCGTGGAGCTCGATTTGTCGCCGCGCCGGGTCGACCTGGTGGCGGAAAACTTCGACATCGCGATCCGCATGGGCGATTTGCCGGACGACGCTTCGCTGGCCGCCCGGCGCGTCACCCTGCAGCGCTTCGGCCTGTACGCATCGCCGTGCTACACGGCCGTGCGCGGCCTGCCCGAGCATCCGGACGATCTACTGGGCCACGATCTGCTCTGCCTGCTCAGCCGGAGCGGCGGGCCCTCGCCCTGGATTCTCAGTCGCGGCAAGGTGATCTGGGAACGCGCGCTGCCGGCGCGCCTGACGGCCAATTCGCCCGACCTGCTGGCGCGCATCGCATGCAGCGGCGCGGGCATAGCCGCCAGTTCGGAACTGTTCGCCCAGCCGCTGGTGCAGAAGGGGGAGCTGGTGCGGGTACTGCCGGAATGGGATCTGCCGCCTGCCAACGGCTGGGCCGTGTTCCCCGGACGGCGCCTGATGCCGGCCAAGACGCGCGCCTTCCTGGACATGATGGACGAGATGTTTTGCAGCGAAGCAGGTCGCCCGGCTTAGGACAGCCTGGCAAGATCCCTTCCTCGCTGTGATGGCAGCTAGCTCGCACACTGAGCTATTCTGATCGTTCGCAATCGGCCAGAAGCAGGCATCCACTCCACGCAAGCTTGCTGTTCAAGACCCGTGTTTTCGACGTCGTCATGCGAAGCAAGCCGTTTTCAGAATGCCCGGAGCCAGAGGTGGCGAAAACCAGTTTGAAACCACTTGTTACTTTCGGGAAATAAAAATAGAATCGGTGCACACAGGCAACTAAATGATCTGTACGAGACCGAAAATGACAACGAAGAAAACCACGACGAGCAAGGGCAAAGAACATAGTATTGGCTCGGCCGGTGCTGCGGTGGATCACCAGAGCAACGCGCTGCTACGGGCAAGGCAAGGACACGGTTTCGCTGCCGAGCGGGCGAATCATATGATCGACACCGTCAAGGGCAAGCGCACGCGCCTGGTCGGCGACGACTTCGCAAAGGCGGGGCCCGACCGAACAGTGAACGGCGTGGCGATCCAGTCAAAGTATTGCGCGAGCGCACGGGCGAGTGTCGACGCGTGTTTTGCCCGCAACGGCAAGCTTATTTACCAAACCCGTGGTCGCGCCATGAAGATCGAGGTGCCGAAGGACCAGTATCCCGAGGCCTTGAAGTTGATGGCGAAGAAATTGCAAACCGGTGATGTGACGGCGGCGCTGGCCCGTAAGCAAGCTAAGAGCATTCTCGTCGAAGGCAATATTGATTACGATACCGCACGTCGTATTGTGGCGTTTGGGAACATCGACAGTCTGAAGTTCGATGCCGCAAACGGCACGATTACAGCCGCGGTCGCCGGCAGCGTCTCGGTGGCTGTCGCATATGCACAGGCCTTGTGGAACGGCGAAGATGCGAAAGAGGCCCTGGGTGTTGCCTGCGCCACTGGCTTGAAGGTGGGGGGCGTCGCATGGCTGTCGTCCGTACTGACCGCCCAGCTCGGCAAGAGCGCGGTCCAGAGCGTGGTCCACGAAAGCAGCGGCTGGATGGTAAAACAACTGGGATCAAAGGCCTCGCTGACGATCGCCAACACGCTTGGCGCTGGCCAACGCCTTGGGACCGAGGTTCTGCAGCAGAGCGGCCGCAAGGTGACCGGGAAAGCCGCCGAAACCTTTCTTACAAAGGCCGTCTCGTCGAATGTGATCGCAGCCGCAGCAACTACCGCTGTCCTGTCCGCCAACGACCTATGTAACGTTTTTACCGGTCACATCTCGAAAGCGCAGCTCTTCAAGAACGTGACGAACACCGCCGCCGGCGTCGGTGGCGGCATGGCCGGGTGGGCGGTCGGTATGGCCCAGGGAGCGGCCTATCTCGGCTGGATTCCAGGCGGAGCGTTGGTCGGTGGCGCTGTAGGTGCTGTGATCGGAAGCGTTGTCGGCGGCTCCGCGGCCAGCACGGTGTCACGGCATGTCACCGACCTCCTGATCGAGGACGATGCGGTAGAGATGATGCATCACCTCGAGCGCGTCTTCGTCGAGGAAGCCCAAGACTACTTGCTGACCCAGACCGAAGCTGACCAGGTCATGCAAAAGCTGCAGACCAAGTGGGACCTGCGTGAACAGATGCGCGAAATGTTCGCGTCCGTAAGTCCTGAGCAATACGCCCGCTGGTTGATCCGTCCATTGGTCGAAGAGGCGATCAAGCGTCGCAAAAAGATTCGCATGCCTACCGAAAAGTCGCTGTTGAAGCGTGCGGCCGAGATTCTGCAGGGCGATCTACCCGGATACCTCCCGCCGGGCAATCCTCCGCCCATGCAACGCCCCTTGGCATCGGCGCCTGTCAATGCAAAGCCTGTCAGCACAAAGGCTGTCATCGCCTCTGCAGAATGGCCGTTCCCGACGAGTTCACGCCCCTGATCCAAGGGCGCCTCAGAGTGCGCGGAAATTGCCGGCTATGTGAGCGCGCTGTGGATTGCCATGGTGCGCTCGTGTCGCCGGTTTTAGCAAACCCGGGCGGCCTGTTCGGCGTGCCCTCTGTTATGCGCTGAACTTCAGTCGCATCCCGCTTTGGCAAGAGCATATTGGCATTCCCCCACCAGCGCGGACACTTTCGATAGGTATGATGTCCCTATCGGAGGAGTTACATGGCACGTGAAAGACGGTTGTTTTCAGAAGAGTTCAAGCGCGAGGCAGTCAAGCTGGTAGGCCAGCCTGGTGCAAGCAAGGCGGCGATCGCCCGCGACCTTGGCATTGGCGCCAATTTGCTGGGGCGGTGGTGCAGAGACGCCAACGTGGATGCAGAGGTTACGGGCGGGGGCGAGAAGGTATCGACCCAGGAATATGAGCGCATGCGGCGCGAGCTGGCAAAGGTCAAGACGGAGCGCGACATCTTAAAAAAGGCGCTCGGCTACTTCGCAGCCGACCTCAAGTGAAGTACGGCTTCATCGCCAAATATAGAGCCATCTGGCCAACGCGAACGATGTGTCGTCTGCTTGGTGTGTCGAGCAGTGGTTTTTACGACTGGCTCGGCCGACCAATAAGTGCGCATGAACGTGAGAATGCGCAGCTCCTCAAGGCGATCAAGCACAGCCACGAAGCCAGCGATGGCACATACGGTTCGCCGCGCGTAGTGCGAGACCTTATCGATGCTGGCTTTGCCTGCAGTGAGAACCGCGTGGCACGGCTGATGAAAGCTGCCGGCATCAAGGCCCGCCACAAGCGTCGCCGCGCACCTGGGCAGCTCGATTCGCCAGTCCACGCCATCGCGCCGAACCTGCTGGACCGGCAATTTGAAGCGCCAGGCCCGAACCAGAAATGGGCTGCTGACTTTACTTACGTATGGACTGGCGAAGGCTGGCTGTTTGTCGCTGTCGTCCTTGACCTGTACTCGCGGCGTGTGGTGGGCTGGTCGATGCAACCGACCATGACAGCGCAGCTGGTAATGGATGCCCTGCTGATGGCCATCTTCCGCCGCGGCCGGCCTCGGGCAGTATTGCATCACTCGGACCAGGGCTCGCAATACACCAGCGAAGACTTCCAGCGCTTGCTCGAATCGCACGGCATCGTTTGCAGCATGAGCCGTCGCGGCAACTGCTGGGACAACGCTGCAATGGAAAGCTTCTTTTCGACGCTGAAAACCGAGCGGCTGAGCAAAAAGCACTACCGGACCAGGGATGATTTACGGGCAGACGTGTTCGACTATATCGAAAGGTTCTACAATCCACGCCGGCGTCATTCCACTCTCGGGTATATCAGCCCGGTACAGTTTGAAAACCTAAAATGCGCCTAACGGAAGTGTCCGTGACGATGGGGGAAGGCCAGCCCGTGTTCGAGCGGCTCAAACCACGTGAACGTCACTCCGCAGTGCGGTGCGGCCGCGGCCATCTGTGTCAACAGCGCACGCACTGCATCGAGAGGCATATACATCAGCAATCCTTCGGCCACGAACAGGGTGGAAGCTATTCGGCAGAAGTTGGGATGCGCTTTCAACATCGCTCCAAGCTCTTGCTGCCTGAGATCGGCTGCAATGAATTCGATATCAGTGTCGTCACTGCCGTTTCGTCTCGCGGATTGGGTGGCCGGGTGGTCGATTTCGATGCAGCACAGTTCCGGCCGGGCTGCTTTCAGTTCCGTGCACAAGGTGTCGAGTCCGGCGCCGAGCACGACTACTTGGGTACAACCACCGGCAATCGCAGCGCGCACCTGTTGGCGCACCATCTGTTTACGCAGCGTGAAGTGCAGGCAAATGCCCGGCAGCGTTGCCCGTTCAAGCAGATTGCAGAGGCGACGAAACCACGTCTTGCGCAGCAGGCCGGCCAGTCGTGGATGTACGCGCTGCAGCAGTTGTTCGCCGCAGCGCAGCGCCTCAGCCGGCATCAGGTCAGCCGGCAAGGCCGCATTTCCGCGCGCCAGTTGAAGTCCGGCTGCAACGATGAGGGCCGTATTGCTCGGCTTATCTGGCTTCATGCCGCCAGGTCCGTCTGGGCGCAAGTCGGCAACGCGCAATAATGACGATACCAGTTGCTCTGGAAGCGCTGCTGTGGATCGAATCTGCGTTTCGCTTCGACGAACCTGGCAAAGTTCGGATAGCAGGCGTGCACCTGCTCTGCACTGGCAGCTCTTGAGTAAGTCAGGTAGAAACTGCCATCGCGCGCGATGGCCATGTCGATCAGCCGGCGAAAAGCCAGGTGGGTGGCATCGATTCCGTCGGGTGTGTGCCGTGTATGCAGGTTGAAGATGATGCAGGCGTAGTCCTGGCGGGCCCACGGCAGGAAGCTTTCGGTATCGCGTTCAATCAAGCGAATTGTCCCGTAAATGAGGTCCACGCCGTGCTGCCTGAAGTCAGCCGCAGCCGCGTGCATGAAGTCCACCAGGCGCTCGCGCGGCACATAGAGTTCGCTGATTACCTCGGAACCGCAATGGTTCAGCGTGCGGTCGATGCCGAAATGGTAGCCGTCCAGGTAGGTGCTCTGCTGCAGCCGGTCGCTCCAGTAGTACTGGCCGTCGGTCGCCAGGTAGTGGCGCGCATAGCACTCGAAAGCCTTGGTCTTGTCGATGTGCGCAAGATGCAGCAGATGGCGCCAGTCTTGTTCCGACAGCTCTTTGGCCACACCGGCCGGCGCCTCGGCATCGGTCACCGGCACGTAGCACGAGAAGACGCCGCGATTCATGAAATCGCTGCTCTGGGGATCGATGGCGAACTGAAAGTCGCCGAACGCATAGCCAGCGGCGATGCGCTGCTCGAACGCGGCCATGAGTTCGTCCAGCTGAAGCAGCGTCACGTCACGCCGGAATACCTGGCGTGGCGCGAGGCGCAGCGTGACGCTGGCGAAAACGCCGAACAGGCCATAGCCACCGATCGCCAGCGCGAACAGCTCCCGGTTCCTGGTCCGGCTGCAATGCTGCACCTCGCCGTTTGCATCGACCAGGGTAAAGGATTCAACGTCGCCAATGAATGGGCGCATGCGCAGGCCACGTCCGTGAATATTCGCCGAAAGGCAGCCACCCAGCGACAGCCTGTCCGCGCCGGTTTGCTTCTGACGAATGCTCCAGCGTCTGCCATGTAGCGTTGGCGCGGTTTCGAGATAATCGATCAATTCGGGCCACTCGATGCCGGCCTCCACTTCGATCAGGCCGGCCTTGTCGTCGTAAGCCAGTACGCGGCGCATGTGCCGCATGTCGAGCAGCACCGCATCGGCAGCGAATTGCTGGCCACCCATGGCATGGCGCCCACCACAAATCGCCACCGACACGCCGCGCCGCGTCGCGTCCGCAATGCAATCACGGATTTCGGCGACGCAACGGGGCTGGTGGATGGCGGCAACGCATGTGGCGTTGAGCGCCGAGTGTATGTCGTTGACGAGCGAGTTGACGTGAAGAGGGTGCATGGCATGACTCCAGGGTTGGAAGTGCAGGCATTATTGGAACGAATGGCGGGCTGGCGTTAGCGCTTCCGGCCAAGTACCTTCTGACGCCACTAAACGTAGCGCCAGCAGCGCTGGATCAGCGTACGAGGATGACTGCGAAGAATGCGTGGGTCGTGGCGAAACGCATGTCACGTGCCTGACGTTCTCGATCAATTCCCTTAATGCGCGTAGAACGGACCGCCCCACGCGTTGTTGCCAAGGCTTCGCGCGTATGGGCACCGTTTTCAAGAGCATGCTGATTGCCGCGAGGCGCGCCTGGGCTGGTTCCGCCATGCATGCGCAGCGCTTCTTGCCGTGAGCGGGTGCAGACTGGCATGGCGTACGGTTTGCTGGTTCGTTCCAGGGGATTTGATAAACTCCCGCCTTTGCCCCGGTGGCTCGCA
This sequence comes from Massilia litorea, assembly GCF_015101885.1. Taxonomy (NCBI): domain Bacteria; kingdom Pseudomonadati; phylum Pseudomonadota; class Betaproteobacteria; order Burkholderiales; family Oxalobacteraceae; genus Massilia; species Massilia litorea. The sequence goes on along the minus strand of NZ_CP062941.1, from coordinate 4,466,050 downwards.
TCACACCGCATCACATAAAACCCATGAGTGACACACCGAGGCAGGGCTTCCTGCTGACGCGCCACTGGCGCGATACCGGCAACCACGGCGATGGGACCGGCGGCGTCGAAGTCGAGCTCTGGCTCGCCACCGACGACGGTCCCTGCCGCCTGCGCCTGCCGGCGGCGGAGGCGGTGGCCTTTGTCCCGGCCGGGCAGGAGGCGGCGGTGACGAGCCTGTTGCAGCGGGAACGCGGTGTCGAACTGCGCCCGCTGGCCTTGTGCGACTTCCGCGGGCGTCCTGTGCTTGGGCTGTACTGCCGCCACTACCGTCATCTGCTGCGGCTGGAGAAGCGCCTGCGCGAGCACGGGATCGACGTCTACGAGGCGGATATCCGTCCGCCCGAGCGCTACCTGATGGAGCGCTTCATCACGGCGCCGGTGGCGTTTACCGGCACGCCGGCCCCTGGCGACCCCGCGCTGCTGCTGGCCGCACAGGTGAAACCGGCGCCCGGCTACCGCCCAAGGCTGCGCACCGTCTCGCTCGACATCGAGACCACCATGCAGGGCGAGTTGCGCTCGATCGGCCTGGAAGGCTGCGGCCAGCGCCAGGTGTACATGCTGGGGCCGCCGAACGGCGACCCGACCGGGCTCGACTTCGAGCTCGAGTATTGTGACAGCCGCCTGGCCTTGCTGGAGAAGCTGGAAGCGTGGATGGCGCGCCATGATCCGGACGCCATCATCGGCTGGAGCGTGATCGGGTTCGACCTGCGCGTGCTGCAGGAGCACGCCGAACGCCTGCGGCATCCCCTGCGTATCGGCCGCGGCGGCACGCCGATGGAGTGGCGCACCAACGCGAAGGCCGGAACGGACCGCGAAGCGCACTACTTCGCGGGCCTGCCGGGCCGGCTGGTCATCGACGGCATCGAGGCGCTGCGCTCGGCCACCTGGAGCTTTCCTTCGTTCAGCCTGGAACACGTGGCGCAAAGCCTCCTGGGCGAGGGCAAATCGATCGACAATCCCTACGACCGCATGGCCTCCATCGACCGCATGTTCGCGCAGGACAAGCCGGCCCTGGCGCGCTACAACCTGAAGGACTGCGAACTGGTCACGCGCATTTTCGAGAAGACCGACCTGATGGCCTTCCTGCTCGAGCGCGCCAGCGTCACCGGCCTGGCGGCGGACCGCAGCGGCGGATCGGTCGCCGCGTTCGAGCACGCCTACATTCCGCTGATGCACCGCCTGGGCAGGGTGGCGCCCAACATCGGCGACGTGCCCGGCGCGGACAGCCCGGGCGGCTTCGTCATGGATTCGCGTTCGGGCCTCTACGATTCGGTGCTGGTGCTCGACTACAAAAGCCTCTATCCGTCGATCATCCGCACCTTCCTGATCGATCCGGTGGGGCTGGTGGCGGGGCTGGAAGAGCCTGACGCCGATACCGTGCCGGGCTTTCGCGGCGCGCGTTTTTCGCGCACCCGGCACTGCCTGCCCGGCATCGTCACGCGCGTGTGGGAGGGCAGGGAGGCGGCCAAGCGTGCCGGGAACCAGCCGCTGTCGCAGGCGCTGAAGATCATCATGAACGCCATGTACGGCGTGCTCGGGACCACCGGCTGCCGCTTCTTCGATGCGCGGCTGGCTTCCTCGATCACCATGCGCGGCCACGAGATCATGCACCGCACGCGCGAGCTGATCGAGGCGCGCGGCTACCAGGTCATCTATGGCGACACGGACTCCACCTTCGTGTGGCTCGGTGGCGCCCATGCCGACAGCGATGCGCTGCGCATCGGGCGCGAACTGGTCGAGCACGTCAATGGCTGGTGGCGCACGCACCTGCGCGAGGAGCTCGGGCTCGAGAGTGCGCTCGAGCTGGAGTACGACACCCATTTCCGGCGCTTCCTGATGCCGACCGTGCGCGGCTCCGACGAAGGCAGCAAGAAGCGCTATGCCGGCCTGGCCGGCACGCCCGGCGGCGGCGAGGAGATCGTGTACAAGGGCCTGGAGACGGTGCGCACCGACTGGACTCCGCTGGCGCAGCAGTTCCAGCAGGGCCTGTACGGCCGCATCTTCCGGCGCGAACCCTACGAGGATTACGTGCGCGACTACGTGGCATGCACGCTGCGCGGGGACTTCGACGAGCTGCTCGTCTACCGCAAGCGCCTGCGCCGGCCGCTCCAGGAATACGAGCGCAACGTGCCGCCCCACGTGCGTGCCGCCCGCATCGCCGACGACTTCCATATCGCCCGGGGCCGCGGAGCGCAATACCGCAACGGCGGCTGGATCCGCTACCTGATGACGACCGCCGGTCCCGAACCGATGGAAGCCTGGATGGAAGAGAAGCGCTCGCCGATCGACTACGAACACTACCTGGTCAAACAGCTGGAACCCGTTGCCGACGGCATCCTGCCTTTTGTCGGCGACAGTTTCGCGCGCCTTACCAGTCCGCAGGGCGCCCTGTTCTGACGCCGTTCCCGGTGCCCGAGGGAGGGGCGGGGTTCTGTTGGACGCTCTACAGCCGGCACAAGCGCCCGCCATCGACCAGCAGCGAGGCCCCGTTGATGAAGGCCGACTCGCCCGACGCAAGAAACGCGATCGCGCCGGCCACATCCTGCGGCTGCCCGACATCGGCCGGATCGATGTGTTCCGCCCCCGACCTGACCTGCGGGTTATTCCACAGCATGGGCGTGTCGATGGCGCCGGGCAGGATGGCGTTCACCCGGATCCCTTTCGGTATGCCCTCCAGCGCGGCCGAGCGGGTCAGCGACAGCAGGGCGGCCTTGGCCGCGGCGTAGGGTGCCACGTTCGGCTCGGTCTCCAGGGCGTGCACGCTGGAGACGTTGACGATCGCCGCGCCGGGCCGCATGTGCAGGAAGGCCTGCTTGATGAAGAAGAAAGCGCCCAGCAGGTCGACCTGCAGCACCCCGATCCAGTCGGTGCCGGTCAGTTCTTCCAGGGGTTTGAAGATCATCAGTCCGGCGTTGTTGACGACGGCGTCGAGCCGGCCGAAGCGGGCGATCACCTGGTCGACGCCATGCGCGACATTCTGCTCGGCGCTGACGTCGCACACCAGTTCCATCGTTTCCCCGGGCCCCTGTTCGCGCAGTTTGGCGGACGCCGCCGGCAAGGCGGCCGCATCGCGGTCGACCAGCACCACATGGGCGCCCTCGGCGGCGAAACGAATCGATGCGGCGAGGCCGATCCCGCTGGCGGCGCCCGTGACGAGCACGACTTTGTCCGTAAACCGCATCCCCGATCCTTATTCCGTGTTCCTGGGCGCGCCCGTGGCCACGGCGGAGTCCTGCGTACGGCTGGAAGGATGGGCGTCGAGCCCCGGGTAATCCTCATTCAGCGCGATCGGCACCTGCAGGCAGACGCTCTGGGTCGGCAGCACTTCGGTCCAGTCGCGGATCAGCTCGCGGTAGGCCTGTCCGACCGGACGCAGCTCGCGGTCGAGGTCGGCCAGTCCGAGGGCGTTCACGCGGCCATTGTTTTCGCGCAGGCCCGTGTCCCAGTCGACCTGGTCGGTCAGCGAATACCAGGTGAAGCCGACGATGGGCACGCCGTTGTTGCGCACCCGCAGCACGTTCGCCCATTCCTTGCGCAGCCAGCGCACCGCTTCGTCGCCGCAGGGACCCTGGCAGAGGTTGGTTTCCGTGTGCATCACCGGCAGGCGGTAGCGGTTGTAGTACTGGTGGGTAATGACCGCGTAGCCGAAGATTTCACCCGATGAACGCGTCGTGCCGTCCGCCGCCACGTGGTGCTCGTTGGTCTGGTAGTAATCGTTCCCCATCATGCAGTGATGCTTGAGGTTGTTGTTCAGGAAAAAATGGTATTCCTCGCGCGTCATGCCATTGTCGAGCAGGTATTCGTACATGGTGGAGTCGACGCGGCGGCCGTAGTTCAGGTCCAGCGACAGGAAGCGGCGCGCGTTCATGGTCTCGGCCGGGCCGATCGCGGCCGGCGACTGGGCATGGAAATACTCGGAAGATTCGCTCTGGATGAAGAGGGCATCCGGACGCACTTCCAGGATCGCGCGCATGGCGAGCAGGTTGGCCTTGACCAGGTGTTTGAGGGCGGTGACGAAGGCCTTGTCGTCGTGCAGCTGCTCGTTCCACCAGCCGTAGAGGGCTGAAAACAGGGCGCAGATCGACATCTCGTTGACCGGCGTGTACAGCTGGAGCCAGGGGTAGCGCAGTGCGAATGTACGCGCGTACTCGGCGAAGATGTCGGGAAAATCGGGGTTCTGGAAATCGCCGAGGAAATCGGGCAGGCCGAAATGGCAGAGGTCGACGATTGCCACCAGGTTGCGCCGGTGCAGGTCGGGGAACACTTCGTCGGCAAACGACCAGTCGTAGCGGCGCGCGCCGAGCAGCATCCTGTGCAGCGGCGGGCCATAGCGCAGGAAGCGGATCCCGATCTCCTGCACCAGGTCGAAGTCGCGCCGCCAGTGGCGGTAGTGGCCGCACTTTTCCATCTCGTCCATGCGCACCTTGCCGGCGGCGATGGTCGGGATGCTGTTTTCTATGCCGGTCGCAAAGATGAATGGGGAACCACTCGAAGCCATTTGCCGTCTCGTTCGCGAAGCGCAGCCACTGAAGTAGCACTGTAGGGAGCGATACGGGTTTTGACCGTGTACTGCCTAACATAGTGCCGCTTCGTGTGCGGACGCTGGCACGGCGGCATCGCCGCGAGCGAGGTCAGGCCGGCCGGTTGCCCATCATTTCGCCGAGGCGCACCTTGCGCTCCGGCGCCCACTCCGGGTTGAAGGCGATGGTCTTTTCCTTGAACAGCATGACCACCGTCGAGCCGAGCAGGAAGCGGCCCATCTCTTCGCCCTTCTTCAGCACGACCGGGTGCGAATCGTAGGTCCATTCCGAAACGCGCCCGGTGCGCTGCGGATTGACCACGCCATGCCAGGGCGTGGCCATGCTGCCGACAATCGTCGCGCCGACCAGCACCATGACGAAGGTGCCGAATTCCTCGGACTCGAACACGCAGACCACGCGCTCGTTGCGCGCGAACAGGCCCGGCACGCCGCGCGCGGTGGTCGGGTTCACCGAGAACAGGGCGCCCGGGACGTAGATCATGCGCGTCAGGCGGCCGTCGCAGGGCATGTGCAGGCGGTGGTAGTCCTTCGGGCTCAGGTACAGGTTGGCGAAGCTGCCGTGCTGGAAGTGCGCCGCCAGCGAGGCGTCGCCGCCGACCAGCTGGGTGGTCGTGAACTTGTGCCCCTTGGCCTGCAGGATGTGGTGGTCGTCGATCGCGCCGAACTGGCTGATCGCGCCGTCCACCGGGCAGACGAAGTCGGCCTGGGCCAGCGGACGCACGCCGTCCTTCAGGGGCCGGGTGAAGAATTCGTTGAAGCTCGGGTAGCTGGCGATGTCCGAATTGGCCGCCTCGTCCATGTTGACCCCGTACTTGCCGACGAACCAGCGGATCAGGCGGGTGGTCATCTTGCCCCCGCGGTGGCCGGCGACGCGGCCGGCGAACGAGGTCAGCGCCTGCTTGGGCAGGACATATTGCGGCAGTACTTTGAAACGATCGGACACGGTGGCGGACCTTTATTGCTGGTGATGATGGCGAATTATAAATAAGGGGCGTGCCCGTGCATATCTTTGTTTTCGCTGGCAGGGCCCGCCCAGTGTAGCGCATCGCCCCAGGACGCAGCCGTCGGTACCGGGCCGGGCAGGATCCCCTTAATACATGCATATCGAAAATATATTCTCATGAGCATCTAAATATGCCGGAACTAAAGGACAATACATTCTCATAAACTTGGCTTTCTGATATGTATATGCTCTCATCGCTCCGCATGACCCTGCTTGCCGCCGCGCTGGCAAGCGCTTTCCCCGCCCTGGCCCAGGAGACCGCAGGCGCGGCACCGAAAGCCGACGCTGCGGCGGACCAGAAAATGCAAAAAGTCGAGGTACGCGGCACGGCCGACAGCTATGATGCGCGGCGCGACGACACGGCGACGAAAATCGTCGTCACCCAGGTGGAGATCGCGAAATACGGCGACACCAGCGTGGTCGACGTCCTCAAGCGCGTGCCCGGCATCACCGTCAGCACGCCGAACGGACGCGGCGGCGAAATCCGCATGCGCGGCCTCGGCGCCGGTTACACGCAAATCCTGATCAACGGCGAACGGGCGCCGGGCGGCTTCACGATCGATTCGCTGTCGCCCGACGTGATCGAGCGCATCGAGGTGCTGCGCGCGGCGAGCGCCGAGTTCTCGACCCAGTCGGTGGCCGGCACGGTCAACATCGTCCTGAAAAAGACGGTCCGCAGCGGCCAGCGCGAATTCAAGCTAGGCGCGCGCACCGGCAGCGGTTTCCAGGGGCCGACGGCCAACCTGCAGCTGTCGGACAAGCTCGGCACGATGTCGTATTCGGTCGCCGCCAGCGTGATGGCCGAGCAGTTCAGCCGCCGCGGCGTCAGCGACGAGCAGGCCTTCGACCCAGCCGGACAGCCGGTGCAGGTGCGCCACGCCGACGGCCATGAAGACGGCCGCCTCAAGTTGTTCAACCTGGCCCCGCGCCTGAACTGGACGCTGGAGGGTGGCGACACCCTGACCTCGCAGAGCTTCGTCAATTCCGCGCGCTTCCGCAACCACAACCAGGACGTGAACACGACCAGTCTCGGTCCCGCCACACCCTATCCGGTGCTGGACTCGGCGGTCCGTTCCGACAACGACGTCCTGCGCACCGAACTCAATTGGGTGCACAAGATGGCCGACGGCGCCAAGCTCGACGTCAAGGCCAGCCTGATCGGCGGCCAGAACACGACCGACAACCGGAGATGGACGCCGCCCGGCGCGGCACGCCCAATCGACAACCTGGTGCACCTCGAAGCCGACGAGCGCGGCACGACCACGGTCGGCAAGTTCAGCAAGACCATCATGAAGGACCATGCGCTGGGCATGGGCTGGGATGGCGGCTACTCAAGGCGTACGGACAGCCGCGAGGAATTCGAGGCCGGCAACCGCGTCTTCCCGGCCCTGCCGAAGGGCGAGGAATCCGAGTCGCGCGTCGGCCGCCTGGCGCTGTACGCCCAGGACGAGTGGAACCTCACGCCGCGCTGGTCGCTCTACCTGGGCGCGCGCTGGGAGGGCATCCGCACCACCACCAGCGGCAATACCTTCGCCACCGGCCGCTCGCGTTCGAGCGTCTGGAGCCCGGTGCTGCAGACGCTGTGGAAGATCCCGGAGACCAAGGGCGACCAGGTCCGCTTCGCCGTGACCCGCACCTACAAGGCGCCGAGTTTCCAGCAACTGATCCCGCGCCGCCAGACCTCGATCGACAACCGCTCGACCGACCCCGACTACGCCGGCAACCCGGACCTGCAGCCGGAACTGGCGCTCGGCTTCGACGCCTCGTACGAACATTACTGGGCCGAAGGCGCGCTGTTCTCGCTCAGCGCGTCCACGCGCCGCATCGACGGCTACACGCGCTACCTGGTCGACTTCGACGGCGCGCGCTGGGTGGCGATGCCGATGAACGCAGGCCGCGCCGTGACCCGCGGGGTGGAACTGGAAACCAAGTTCCCGCTGAAGGCGGTGATGAAAGATGCGCCGGCGATCGACCTGCGCGCCAGCCTGTCGGCCAACTGGTCGCGCGTGGACGGCGTGCCGGGTCCGGACAACCGGCTCGACGGCCAGGCCCCGCTGGCGGGCAACCTCGGGATCGACTACAAGCGCGCCGCGTTGACCACGGGCGCGAGCTTCGCCTGGAAGCAGGGCGGGCAGATCCGCGTGTCCGAGCGCCAGACGACCACGCTCCAGGCGCGCCGCGACCTGGAAGCCTATGCGCTGTATAAATTCAATCCGAAGCAGCAGCTGCGCGTGGCCCTGTCGAACCTGCTGGGCCAGGACTTCGTCAACCGCGGCAGTTTCGCGGAGGAAGGACGCGGCCTGGTGCTGCGCGAGGCGCGCATCGAGGCCGGGCCCAGCCTGCGCGCGACACTCGAGCTGAAATTCTGAAGCCTTAAGCCAGCCGCATCGCTGCCGCGCCGGCCGCAATCAGCCCGACCGCCAGCAGGCGCAGCGGGCTGAGGCGCTCGCGCAGCACCAGCGCCGCGATGGCGGTGGCGAACAGGATCGAGGTCTCGCGCAGCGCCGCCACCAGGGCCACCGGCGCCGTCGTCATCGCCCACAGCGCGATCCCGTACGAACCGGCCGACATCGCGCCGCCGCCCAGCAGGATGCCCGGGCGGCGCCGCGCGAACGCGAGCAGGGCCTGGCCTTCGCGGCGCCAGGACAGCGCCAGCAGCAGCACGGCGGTCGCGACGAAGATCCACATCGTATAGCCGGCCGGCGCGCCCGAGCGCCGTACCCCGGCGCCGTCGATCAGCGTGTAGGTCGCGATGACGCAGGCCGTGCACAGGGCGAGGATCGTGGTGCGGCGCGCCGCCCGTGCGGTCCGGGAGGCATCGAGGAAGATGGTCAGCACGCCGGCGCAGACCAGGCCGAGCGCCAGCCATTGGTGCGCGCTCAGGTGCTCGCCCATGAACAGGCCGGCGAGCGCCACCAGCGGCGGCGCGCAGCCGCGCATCAGCGGATAGGCGTGACTGAGGTCGCCGCCGCGGTAGGTTGCGGCAAGCACGGTGTAATACAGGGTCTGGACGATCGCGGAAGCGGCGATGAAGGGCCAGCTGGCGGGAGCCGGCGCGGCGACGAAGGGCAGGCCGAGGGCGCACAGGAGGCCGGACCCGGCGACGACGAGCATGGTCGGTACGCCGCTGGCGGCGTGGATCTTTACCAAGATATTCCATCCTGCATGAAGGAGCGCCGCGCACAGGACGGCGGCGATGACGGAAGCGCTCATCGGCTGCTCCTGTAAACGAACATGGCCCGGCAAAGCCAGGCCATGTTTCGGGTCCTGCCGTTGAAGCTTACTTCACGCGGCGGCGCAGTGCGCCGATGCCGAACAGGGCGATGCCGAACAGGGCAACCGAACCTGGCTCAGGGATTTCGTTGAACTTGAACTGGCCGTTGTTGCTGACGAAGAAGTGATCGCCGGCGACGTTCTTGTACGGGCTGTTGCCTGCGCAGCCAGGGCCAGTGAAGCCCGCGAACTGGCAAGCGACTTCTTTTACCAGGCGATTGGTCGGCGCCCCGACGGTGTTGGCATTGGTAAAGGCGAATGCCTCGACGTTGAAGCCCGACATGTCCTGACCCAGGTCGTCGAAGAAGTAGTTGGCGGCGAGGGCGCCTTTGCTGGCCTTGAGGAAAATGCTCACCTGGCCATTGTCGGTTGGATTGCCCTTGCCGTCCACGGTACCGCCGCCGCCGGCCAGCACGGTAAAGGTACCGATCAGGTTACCCAGGTTCGCACCATAGATGCCCGACACCGAACCGTACTGCCCGTTCGCAGGATTCTGATACATCTTGATCGTGCCGCCGGTGAACTTGAAGGCGCCGCCGAAGGTGCCGGCGCCATAGCCTTCAAACGTGGCGGTGATGTTGCCGCCCGCGTAATTGACTGGGAACAGCTGGCCGTTGCTGTCTGCCTGCGACAGGTTGAAGACGGCATGCTCGACGAAGTTGAACGAGGTTTTGCTCGTCGCGTTCAGCTCGATGAAGGCGTTGCCGTTCACGTCCAGGTACTCGTTGATTTCCTGACCCTTGGCCTGGCCGGAACCGGCCGGGTTGAAGGTCCAGTCATTCATGATCGATGCCTGGGAGGCGCCGGCGGCGAGGCCGAAAGCTGCAGCGCAGCCGAGTTTCTTCAGAAAGGTCATTTTTCTTATCCCAAGTGTTGTTAATAGAATGCAACCCTATAAGCAACACTCGTGCCAGCTAGAGGAATTCCTTACGAATCATATGTTTGCGAAGGCAGTAAAAAAGTTATGCTTGCTGAGTGTAAAATTTTCCGACAGGAATTAATTGTTAATTTTCCCTCACACTTTGTGTCGTCCGCAGACCGATGCCGGTGCGCTTCGCCATGCGGCAAGCGCCCGACGGCACTGGGCACCGGTCACGGGCCGTTTCCGAGCCACTCGGCTGCGAATTCGTCGCGGAAGGCCAGCAGGCGCGCCAGGCGCGACTCGGCCAGCTCGCGCCCGGCATCGAGCTGCATCATGCCCGGCAGCTGCGCGAGCTTGACCATGATGTGGTCGAGCGTCCAGGCGCCGTCATCCAGGTCCCGTCCGAGCGCCAGCGGGTCGAGCGGGTGCGCCAGCGCCCGGCCCATGCGTCCCGCGACATAGAACATGCGCGCCAGGCCGACCGCGCCGAGCGCATCGAGGCGGTCGGCATCCTGCACGATCTTCGCTTCGATCGTCGTCGGTTCGATCGCGGCCGAGAAGCTGTGCGCCTCGATCGCGTGCGCGACACCGTCCAGGCGTTCGGCCGGGAACCCGAGCCGCGCGAGCTCCTCGCGCGCCAGCCGCGCCGCACGGCGCGATGCCTGGGCCCGGTCCGGATCGTTCTTCGGCAGGTTGACCAGGTCGTGCAGGTAGCAGGCGGCCATCACGACCAGGGCATCGGCCTGCGCGTGGCGATCGAGCAGCAGCCGGGCGCTGCGCCAGACGCGTTCCAGGTGGCTGGCGTCGTGGGCGCCGTCGTTGCCGGCGTGGGCGGCAGCAAGCGCGGCCAGGCGCGGCTGCCAGGCCGACAGTTCAGGAGACGAGGACTGCATGGGACTCCATCGCCGACTCCATCGCCGGCGCTGTGCTGGCGCGCTGCGACAGGGCGTCGGCGTCCAGGTTCTTGTGGCGCGGCACCCAGCGCAGGACGGTGCCCGGCAGTTGCGCGAGCAGGGCCTGCACCCGAACGCGGTAGGGGCGCAGCACCGGGGCGCTGTCCGCGTCCGCTGCGGCGACGTCGTCGAGCACGACCCGGCTGTCGCCGTAGACGGTGAGTTCGCGCGCACCCTGGGCCAGGGCCGCTTCCAGCACGGCGGCCAGGGCCAGGTATTCGGCTTCGCTGCTGTTGCCGTAGCCGGCCGGCTCGGACAGCTCGACCAGCTGTCCTTCCGGACCGAGCAGGCGCGCGCCGATGCCGCAGCGCCCCGGGTTGGGCCGCGCGGAACCGTCGAACCAGGCGCGCCAGGCGGTCGGCGCGCCCTCGTGCCGGGCCTGGCGCAAGGTCAGTGCCGCGGCTCGTGCCGAACGCCGCGCCAGCGCGCGCGCCGCTTCGGCCTGGCGCAGGGCGCCGCGTTCGGCCAGCAGCGCGGGCAGGCCGGCCGGGCCGGCGCTGGCGGCGAGCGTGATGCGCAGCGCTTCCTCGAGCGGCAGGCTGCGCTGCAGGGCCAGCTTGCGGCTGGCGGCGAGTTCGGTGCGGTTGGCGGCGCCTTGCAGGCGGTCGAGTTCGGTCATGACGCCAGCATAACCGCTTTTACCGGTTTCATGAATCCGCGGGCCCCAATGAAAAAGCGCCCCGCGGGGCGCTTTTCTTGTGCAGGCTGCAATCAGCGGCGGTACGGATTGTCCGGCCGGTGGTCGCGCTCGTTGCGGACGCCGTCGCCGTCGCGGTCGCGGTCGTAGCGGTTGGGCACGCCGTCGTTGTCGCGGTCGCGGTCGTAGCGGTCCGGGATGCCGTCACGGTCGGCGTCGCGGCGGCCGCCATGGCGCTCGTAGCGGTCGGGCACGCCGTCGCGGTCACGGTCGCGGTAGCCGTATCCGTCGCGGTAGGCATAGCTGCGGCCGCCGTCGTAGAAGCCCTGGCTGCGATAGCCCTCGCCGGCATAGTAACGGTCGCCGCCGCGGGGGCTCCAGTAGCCCTGCTGCATGACCCAGCGGCCGCCACGCTCCTGCCAGGCCGGCGGTGCATACACATAACCGGGACGCTCGACGATATACGAGCCCGGAACCCAGTAGTGGCGGTGGCCCTGCCACGCCCAGTAACCTGGCGACCAGACATAGCCGCGGCGCACGGCGGGCGCGCGTTCGTACAGGGGAGCCGGCGGGGCCGAGCCGATATACAGTTCGACGTTCTGGGCCATCGAGGGCAGCGGTGCATAGGCAGCGGCGCCGATGGCGGCAAGGGCAACCAGAGTGAGGCGGGATTTCATGGTGTTCTCCATCTCCAAAAGCGGATGATTCAATATATCAATCGCTTGAGTGAAATGGTGCGTTTGACGCATGTGCTTACATCTGATACAGGATTGCAGCAGCAGAGTTGCAACAGCGGATGAGGAGGGGGAAAGCGGGGAAATGCGAGGGCGGGTGCCCGGGCGCGCCTCAGGAGGCGGCCCGGTGCACACGGGTAATCAAATGCGGCTCCCGGCACCGCTGCGAGCGGCCAGCACGACCGGCTTCCCGGCACCCGGACGCTTGCCTTTCACGACGACGACGGCCATTCTGGTTTCGGTGGCGATGCTCGAATCCTGGATGGCGGCCGGGCGCGCCTGGGCTTGCGGCAGCTGGTCGGCGACGAAGTGGGCGGAACCGGCGGCGGCGAGGGCGACGACGAAAACGGCTTCCATGTGCTTGGCGATGTTCACGGTGCTTCTCCTTGCGGGTGGGGTGGCGATGTGTCCACTGTAGTCAAAGCCCCCGCGGACCTCCATCGGATTGCGACGGGGCGCATGAAAAGCGGGATGGCCTGCACAAAACCGGGTGCGATACGAAACGTTCAAGTTCGCTCAACCCGACGGCTTCACCCGGCTTTTCGCTTCCCCCCGCTAGGACAGGGCGGACGCGGCCATCCCGGCGGCGAAGGAGGAATCGATGGGGGAGATGTTCGCCACGGTGTGCGCCGGGCTGGCCGCCAACGGCCGCGCCTGGCGCCGGGCGCGCAACCTGCGTGCGGGCGGCCGGCGGGTGCTGCCAGCCGTACGCGGCACGCGCTGGCAGGCGGGGCCGCGGGTCTGGCTGGCACTGCTGGCGCTCGGCTTCGTGGCCGGCGGCGCCGTGCTGATCGCAGTCCACGCGCGTTCCCTGGGCGCCGCCGCGGCCGGCCGGATGAGCACCGGCGGCGGACCGGTGCGTACGCTGCCGGCCTTCCAGGCCGCGCTCCCCGGCGTCTCCTTCAGCGTGCCGCGCGAACCGGGCGTGAGCCTGGGCGCCCAGCCGGGCGGCGCTTTGCTGGTCGTCTCCGGCATGCGTGCCCGGCGCCCGGTCGTGATCGACCTGTGCAGCCAGGCGCTCGCAGGATCGGGCGGACGGCTGGCGCCTTTACGCATCGGCTACCGCTTCCACGATGTAGCGCGCTGGGCGGCAGGCAATGCGGCGGCGGCCAGTCCCGTCACCCTGCGCAATGTCGTGCTGGCGGGGGCGAGCATGCCCCAGGTCGACATCACGGGCTCGCTGGGCTCGTCCCTGCAGCTGGCCTGGCATGGTGACGCGCGCTGGATCGGCGACGCCAGCGCCGGCAGCATCGCGCGCGGCGTGCAGGGCAGGGCGCTGCTGGGACGCGAGGGCTGGCTGGTGTGGGGCGACAAAGGGGCGCTGCGCGTCGACCGCCGTCCGGGCGCCGCCTGCGCGCAGGGCGGCGAGCTGGTGCTGACTTCGTACGAGGCCCTGCCAGGCACCGCGCCCGGCGCCATCGTCGCTGCCTTTCCCGAACACGGCCGGGCACTGGCGAGCCGCCTCGCGCCCGGCGACTATCGCGTGCCCTTCGACGCAGCGCCGGCACTGGAAGACGGCGCCCTGTTCGACAGCCTGCTGGCGCGCGGCCTGGTGCGCCTCTCCCCGTCCGGCATGATCGAGACCGCGCCGCGCGACCTGGTGCAATGGCGTGCGGCCGACAAGGGCCAGCGCACGGCCGACCTGCATGCCTGGGACGGCGTCGTGCTCGACGACGCCGGGCGGCGCCTGCTCGAGCGCCTGCACGCGCGCGCCGACGGCGCCTATGTGCGCGAACAGATCCGGGTCTTCAATGGCGAACGGCGCCTGCTGGCCTGGCGCGTGCGGCCGGGTGCCGCCGGAGCCTGGCAGGCGCAGGCCGGAGCGAGTGCCGCGAGCAGCAGCGAGGCAATGCCGCTGGGCCTGGCCCGGCTGTTCGCCAGCCTGCCGCAGGGCTGGGCGCCCTGGCAGCGGCTGGCCGACTGGCCGGCCAGCGCGGGCCATGCGACCGCCGTGCGCCTGAGCTTGAGCTTGCCGCGGCCGGCGCGCGGCGACGAGCGCATCGAACTGATGCTGGCGGGACGGGTGCGCGCCATCGCCGGCGCCGCGCTCGCCGGCGGGCGTGCGGCCTGCGCCGGGCGCGCCTGTGCCGAGCCGGACGACGTGCGCGAGCTGGTGCTGGCGCCGCATCCTGGCGCACGCCAGGTCGTGATCGAAGCGCTGCCGCTGGATCTCGCGGCCATGAGCGGGGGCGGCGATGCACCGTACCGGCATCTGCAGGTGAAACAAGGCCGGCTGGCCTGGCAGGCGATTGCCCAGCCGGGGCGGTCCGCCACCGTGGTCCCGGTGCCGGTACTGTTGGCCGATCGCAGCGGCGCGCCGTTGTGGCAGGCAGGCAGCGCGACGGCCGGCGCACGCGAGGCGGGCCTGGCAACGCTGCTCGGCCTGCATGCCGGCCAGGCGAACAGCGTGGCCGGCGTGCTGGCGCGCCTGCCCGCGCCCGACGGCCGCCCCCATGAAGCCAGGCTCACCCTCGACCTGCCTCTCCAGCGGCTTGGACAGGCGGTGCTCGACTGCGTCGGCATGCGCCGCGGCCAGTGGGATGGCGCGCGCTGTAGCGGCGGCCTGACGCCGCCGGCCGCGCGCCAGGCCGGCCTGGTGCTGATCGATACCGGCAGCGGCGACATCCTGGCCGCCGCCGGCAGCAGCGCCGCGCCGCTCGCGGACGGCAACTGGAGCGAACTGCGCGACTTCGACCGCGTCGACCCGGCGCGCAGTCCCTTGCGCCAGGCGGCTTTCCAGCACGACGGCGGCGCCGAGCGCAGTCCGGGCTCGACCTTCAAGATCGTCAGCGCCCTCGGCCTCGAGCTGGCCGCCCAGCGCGATCCGCGCCTCGACGCCCTGCTGGGCGGAATGCCGCTGGCCGACATCAACGCCCTGGCGGCGGCGCGCGGCTTCCCCTTCCGCACCGACGGCGCGACCTATCCTTACCAGGGCGCCGGGGCCCGCATCACGAACTTTCGCGACGGGACCCTCGACCGCCGCGCCCAGGACGGCAAGCTCGGGCTGGCCCAGGCGCTGACCTACAGCCTGAACACCTGGTTCGCCTGGAGCGCGGAGCTGAGCGACGGCAGCCTGTTCGGCAAGGCGCAGGGCGGGGCGCCCAGCCTGCGCGCGCTCGACGATACGGCCCTCGGCGGGGTACGGCCCATCCTCGACATGGCGCACCGGCTCGGCTTCGAACGCACGCTGCCGCTCGACGGCGGCCTGCTGCCCGCCGATTTCGACTGGCGCAGCTGGGATGCGCTGCAGGCCAGCGTCGCCGGCTTCGATCCGATCGGCTCGCGCCACGAGTTGCGCCAGATGGCGATCGGCCTGCGCATGCAGGCCACCCCGCTGCACATGGCGCTCGCCGCCGGCGCGGTGGGCGAGGGCAGGGCGATCGCGCCCCGGCTGCTGCTGGCGCTCGACGGGCGCCGGGCCGGGGCCCAGCAAGGCGCGCCGCTCGGCGTTCGCCTGGACCGCATCCGCGCCGGCCTGCATGGCGTCGTCGCAGGCGGCACCGCGGCGAGCGCCTTCCGCGGCGCCGCCTTCGACCGCCTGCGTCCTGGCCTGTACGGCAAGACCGGCACCGCGCCCGTCGGGAGCGAGGGCCAGGCCACCGTCTGGTTCACGGGCTGGCTGGAGCCGGGCAGCATCCCTGGCGAGACCCGGCGCCTGGCGTTTGCCGCCTTTGTCAGCCGTTCGGAGGCGACCGGTGGCGAGCATGCCGCGCCAGTCGTGGCGGCGCTGCTACGCGCGCTCGCCCAAAAGGGCGAACAGAAAGGCAACTGAGCCTCTCCAGCGCGCCTTGTTTTTGTGTTTCTGTGGCATGATTTACAAAATCCCTTATCGGGTGGATACGCCATCAACACAAGAGGAAGGTATGCGTTTGCCGGGAACCCGGTATCAGGAGCCGGGGTGGGAACAGGTGCGCAAATTGCTTGGCCAGTGCTCGCTCGAGGTTTTCAAGCGCTGCGATCCGGGCGAACTGCTGGCGCCCGCGCCCGCAGGCGAGGCGCTGGCCCTGTACGTCGACCTGCTGGCCGAATGCCTGCACGCTGCGGGCCGCAGCGTGCGTGCCCAGGCGGCCGGCAACAGCTATGGCGACAGCGTCGCCGAGCTGGCCCTGCTGCTGGCCTATGAACTGGCGGCGCGCCCGTCCGACTGGGCGGCGTTCAGAACGGCCCTGGCCGGCGAACACGCACGCGTGCCCGGCTTCTGGCGCCAGCCCGGCGGCGAAGCGCTGCTGCGCAAGAAGGTCAACGACATGTTCGCGCTTCTGCGCGACAAGGTCGACGCCGACAATTACCAGGCCGCCTGCGGCCGTCCCTGCAGCCCGAACCGCATCTACGCCTACCGCATGCTCGACACGGCCTATGGCGAGATCGCCCGCCTGTTCGGCAACTGGCGCGAGCACCGGGTCCAGGTCGGCGCCATCCTCGGGCGGCCGCTCGAGACGGCGCTGCCGATCGAAGTGCGCCAGCTGGCCTCGATCGCCGGCTGCCGTCCCGAATGGATCCTGCGCTGGAGCGCGACGCTGGAGCGGTTCACGGGCTCGCCCGGTCCGCTGCACACGCGTTCGAAGCGCTTCGACAGCCTGAAGGACAATGCAGTCAAGATCGGCGAGATGCTGGCCGAGATCGGCGAATACGAAACCCTGTCCGCCAACCGCGACCGCGACTGGCTGCAGGACGCCGACACCTCGGCCGCCTGGCTCGAGGATTACTGGCGGGTGCTGGACGAATCGGAGGCCGGGTCTGGCGCATGCGGCACGCCGGGGCCGGACCTGATCCTGGACGCGCTGGAGGACGAACCCGACGCGGCGCGGGCAGCCGAACCAGCTGAACCGGCCGGGGCGGCCGACGGCGAGCCGCTCCACGCCCAGCGTGCGCAGTCGGTTTCACTGCCCCCCCACTTTGTAATCGTGGCGGGCGCGGCCCAGGACCCGGGCAGCTGGAGTGCACGCATGCTGGCGGACGACTCGCTGGCGGTGCGCCTGGCGGTCTATCTGAAGCTGCTCGGGCCGGACGACGACAGCTATCCGGACGCATGGCGCGACCCCGCCACGAATGGCCTGCCGACCATGGCCCAGCTGGCGGCGCTCGATGCCGTCTCGCTGCCGACCCTGCGCAAGCGGCGCGACGCGGCCATCGCGCGCCTGAGCGCAGCCGCACCCTCGAAAGGGAGAAACGAATGAAGACTACCAGCGATATCGATGGCAAGCTGCGCGAGCGCCTGCTGCTGGCGCCGCGAGTCGAGGGCGACCGCCTGATGCTGGCCGACGCCGTGCTGCGCGCCGCGCTCGACGGCAGCCGTCCCTTGCGGCCGGCCGAACGCGCCGCGCTGCAGGCCTCGCCGCTGACCACGCGCCGCCTGCGTACCCTGGCGCTCGAGCGCCGCGCCGCCGCGCATGACGCCTGGCAGGGCAGCGTCGGCATGCTGCGCGCGGCCGACAGCGGCCAGGCCTTGTCCGAACTGGCGACCGACGACGGCCATTGGCGCCTGCATTTCGTCGGCAGCGGGGCCGAACGCCGCGTGATCCTGCAGCTGATGCCGGAGGCGCCCTTTGCGGCCCGCCTGCTGCGCGCGGCTGCATTGCTGCGCGTGGTCGACGGCGCCGGGGCCGAACTGCTGGCGGGCCGCCTCGACAGCGACGGCGAGCTCGAAGCGGCCTGGCCCTGCGCGGACGAGCCGGCCGCCCACTTCCAGCGCCACGGCGCAATCTTCAGCGTACAGGCGGCAAATTGACGATGCTCGATATTTTCAAACGCATGGCGCGCGCGCCGGCCTTCGATGCGGCGGGACTCGGCGTGGAGGCGATCGCGCGTCCGATTGCTTCCGGCTGCAGCGTGCCGCCCGGCGCGGTCGGCGTCGCGGTCTCCTCGAGCGGCCACACGCGCCGCATCGGCGCCGGCGGGCGCATGGTGCTGGCCGCAGGAGAAGCCGGCTGGTGCTTCCATCCTGGTCCCTACGGCTGCGACCTGGTGCCGTTTGCCGCCGCGCCCGAGATCGGGCTGCGCCTGCATTTCGCGATCGACAGCCCGGATCCGCGCATGACCCAGCAGCGCTTCGACCTGTTCCTGGCCAGCGAAGGGGCGGGCGAGCTGGCGCTCGCTGCGCTGGCCGCGGGCATCGAAGCGGCGCTTCAGCGCGAACTCGCCCAAGGCAACCTGGAACTGCCGCCCTGCACGACCCTCGACGAGTGGAACGCCTTCCGCGCCGGCTTCAACCAGCTGCTCTACACCCGCTTCGGCCTCACCGTCGACGATTGCGTGCCGGTCGACCTGGCCGGGACGCGCGACTACGCGCGCGAGCTCGCCGGACGTGCCGTCGCCGGCGCAGTGACGGTGCCGCCCGCGCCAGCCTGGCATGCTACGGCCTCGGCGCCCGGAGTGGCCGAGGCAAGCGGCGCGGACGCGCGTGCGCTGCGCCGCCTGTTCCTGGAACTGCCCTGCGTCATGTGCCGCGTGCGCCAGGCCGCGCTGCCGCAGGGGCAGGACCTGTTCCGCCAGCAGCAGGCCCTGTTGCAGCGGCTCGACCTGGTCTGCCTGGCGGCATCGACCATGCCGGCGCTCGGCCTGGGCGCACCCGGCCAGCCGCTCGACCTGGACAGCCAGGCGCGCCGGGCCCGCCACAGCGTTCGTGCCGCAGCTGCGCTGGATGAAGCCTGGGCCCTGCTGGCACGGCTCGAGCGGGCCGACGACGAAGGCCTGGACCTGCTCTTCGACGAAGCCGACCGCATCGTCGCCAACCTCGAATGCGCGCTCGCCGAACGCAAGCGGGTGACGCTCGACGAGGAGGCCGCATGAACGGCCCGGCCTCGAGACGTCCCGACACCGTCGACCTGCGCAGCCGCCTGCGGGACGGCAGCTTCGTCACCGTCACCGCCACACGGCGGCCGCGCGCCGGCCGCGCCGAGGTCAAGTGCAGCGCACCCGGCGCACCGCAGCTGGCGGCGCGCATGGCGCTGGTCGCGCGCCTGGCGCGCCATACCGAAGCGCGCTACGACAGCCGCGACCAGGTCGTCATCAGCATGGACCGCGCGCCCGGTTCCCAGGAACGCGACTGGGAACTGGCCGTGGTGCTGGCCGACCGCGCAGTGCGCGGCCTGGTGGCGGCGGCCCCGGGCATGGTCGCGAACGGCTGGTCGGAAGACTGGCAGCGCGGCCGCATCGACGGGCACGATGTCCCCGATCTCCCTGCCGGGGCGTTGCGCGGCGGGCCCGGCCACCTGCAGCATCTCGGCGCCCTGTCCGGTCAGCCGGATGCGGCGGCCTCGGTGTCGAGCGCGTGCGCCTGGTTCCCGCTGCACAGCGGCGGGATCAACGACAGCCTGTGCTGGGTCGAGGTCAGCGTCTACCCGCTGGCCGAGGGCGAGGTGATCGAGGACGATGCGATCGCCGCGCCCGGCCTGGATGGGGTGCGCCAGCAGGCCGTGCGCCAGGCCTTGAGCGGCGCGCGCCACTTCGACGGCCAGGAGCATGCACGCTGGCGCACCACGGTGCGCTTCGGCCAGGACGGCCTGCACGGCGCCTCGTACGAGCTGGCCCTGGTGCTCGCCGACCGCCTGGCGCGCGGGCGCGAGTTCGTGCCGCGCGGGCGCATCGTCGCCAGCGGCGCATCGCAGGCCTGGCATGCGGGACTGGTGGAGGCGGTCGAAGGACTGGGACTCAAGTGCGCGCTGATCGAGCGCGAAGCCCAGCCGGGCGACCGCGTCCTGCTGCCGCGCGCCTGGGAGGCGCAGCTGCCCCCCGGCCTGGCCGACGCGCTGCGCGCGAAAGGCGCGAGCCTGGTCTGCGTCGAGCGGATCGGGATCATTTAGAGCGCCGGACAGGCGGTCTCGGAATCAAAATCACCTGAAGATGGAGTCGGATCATGGTCCAGATGTTCGGTTTTGGCGGCAGCAAATGCCCGCGTTGTGAGCACCGGAATGCGGGCGGCGCCGGCTATTGCGCGGCCTGCGGCATCACGCTGGGCGCGCCGCGCACGCCGGTGCTGGTCGAGAACCGCTGGATCGCCGGCCCCGACGAACTGGCCGTGTTCTTCGGCGTGCGCGCGCTGTCGGGCATCTTCGTGAAAACCCTGCGCGTGCCGGCCACGGCGCGCGCCTATATCCTGCAGGGAGACCAGGCCACCGAAGTGCCCCAGGGCGAGTACGAAATCGAAGGCTTCTTCTCGCGCCTGAACCACCTGCTGCGCGACGGCCACGCCGAGATCCTGGTCACGCGCACGAACGCGCTGCCGGTCGAGTTCAGCTTCGACGATTTGCAGACTGCGGAACACCTGGCGGTCGGCGCCCGGTTCAGCGTCAGCCTGCGCATCGAGAACGTACCCGCCTTTGCGCGCCATTTCATGACCATGCCGGGCACGGTGACCGTTGCCCAGCTGCGCGAACTGCTGCTGCCCGCCGTGCGGCAGCTGGCAGCCGAATTCGTCGGCGCCCGCTCGCTGCGCGAGATGGCGAAAACGGACTCGCTGCGCCCCGAGTTCGACGAGCTCCTGCAGGGCGCGCTGCGCATGCTGCTGGCTGACTACGGGCTCGGCGTCGTGCAAGTCGACACGCTGGCCCTGCGCCACGACAAATTCGACGCCAACCGCGCGCGCATCGGCACCCTGTGGCTGGCGGCCGACGAACGCCGCGTGAAAATGGAACATGCGCGCCGGCTCGAAGAACTGTATGACGAAAACGAGTGGCACCGGATCACGCGCGAAGAGCAGGCCGCGCGCCTGCGCCTGCGCCGCCTGGAACTGCGCCAGGACGAGACCCTGGACCGCGCCGAACTGACACTGGCGAATGCCGAGCGCGCGCAGGCCGTGCGTGCGCGCGAACTCGACCTGTATGCGCGCATCGCGGAATCGACCTCGCGCCGCGAAGCCGTCGAGCGCGGGGCCGGCGAAATCCTGGCGGAACTCGAGCACGAACTGGCGCAGAAGCGCGGCCAGCGCGCGGGCGAACAGGCCGAGTGGGCGCACCTGCAGGCATTGGCCGGCATCCGCATGCGCGGCGCGCTCGAAGTGGCGCAGCAGGAAACGCTGCAGGCGCGCACCCTGGCGCGCCAGCGCTTTGCGCAGCAGCTGCTCACCCAGCAGATCCGCAACAAGGTCGAGCAGGCCAGGGAAATCGAGGACGCCTCGCGCCAGCGTGCGGAGCTGGCACGCCTGCGCGCAGCCGAAGAAGCCGCCGCGGGCCGGGCACGCGCGCTCGACGACGAGGAACACAAGGCGCAGTTCGAGCTGGTCGTGCTGGCCAACACGGCGCGCCGCCGCGCGCTCGAGCGCGAAGAGGAATGGCTCGAGCTGCAGGGCCAGGCCCGGGTACGTGAACAGGTGCTCGGCGAAGACCTGGAAGCGGAAGGCGTCCGGCAAAAGATCGCGGCGCTGCGCCGTGACGGCGGCCAGCAGGAAGCGCTCGCCCAGCACGAAAAGCTGCTGCGCACGATCGAGGCCGAGCAGCGCCAGGCGCGCGCGGAGAAGGAGGTGGAGCTGCTGGGCGAGGAGCGCCGCCACCAGCAGCGCCGCGCCGAGCAGGAAGCGAACTGGCAGCACGAACTGCGCCGCATGGGCGCCGAACGCGCCGAACGCGCGGCCCAGCTGGCGCATGCGCTGGACCTGGCGCGGATGGAGATCGCGCGCGCCGAATCGCTCGGCCAGCTCGACGACACGACCAAGCTGGCCGTGGCCGCCGCCCCGAATGCGGCCGTGCTGGCCGACTACCTGAAAACCCGGGTGCACGCGACCATGGATGCGGACCAGCTGGCGGCCCTGGCCGGGGTGGTGGCCGCCGGCGGCGCCGTCAGCGCGCTGGACGCGGCGCGGCTGGCGCAGGAGGCGCTCGAGCGCGAACGGGTGCGGCGCGAGATCGAGGTCGACAAGGACCGGCGCCACCAGCTCGACCTGCTGGCGCTGCAGAACGACGTGAACAAGGCGGCCCTCGGCGCGCAGGCGCAGGTCGCAAGCGGCGTCGCGCAGGCCCGGCAATGCACCCATGGCCACCCGGTGCGTAGCGAGGACCGCTTCTGCGGCGCCTGCGGCGCGCCGCTGCACTGACCCAGGCCCGATGCAAACAGCCATCGACAAGATCCGCGAACTGCGTGCCCTGCACGAGGACGGCTTGCTGAGCCGCCAGGAGTTCGACCAGCGCAAGAACGCCATCCTCGACGCCGCCCATAGTTCGCCACAAGGCGCAGCGGCGGCCGCATCCGCGCCCGCGCGCGGCACCGAACTCGGGCTGATGGCGGGCCAGCAGGTGGGCCCGCCGAACCGCCGCTACCGCCTCGAGCGCCTGATCGCGCTGGGCGGCATGGGCCAGGTCTGGCAGGCGACCGATCTCGCCACCCACGCCGAGCTGGGCCACAGCGCCCAGGTCGCATTGAAAATCTTGTCGCCGGAACTGACGGAAAGTTCGGGCCACGCCCGCCTGCTGGTGCAGGAAGCCACGCGCGCCCGGCGCCTGGCGCACGAACACATCGTGCGCGTCTACGACTGGGCCCAGGACCCGGCTACCAGCAGCTATTTCGTGATCATGGAATGCCTCGAGGGCGAAGACCTCGACAGCCTGCTGGCGCGCGAGGGCGCGCTGCCGCTGGCGCGCACGCTGCAGATATTGCGTCCCGTCGCCGCCGCCCTCGACTATGCCTGGGAGCGGCACCGCCTGGTCCACCGCGACATCAAGCCGGGCAATGTATTCGTCACCGCGCGCGGCGACGTCAAGCTGCTCGACTTCGGCATCGCGGCGCGTGCGCGTGCCGGCGGGCGCACGCTGACCGAGGCACCGGCGCTGTCGGGCACGCCGGGCTACCGCGCGCCGGAAGCGGGCAGGCCGGGCGCCGTGCCCTCGCGCGCGCTGGACGTGTATTCGGTGGCGGTGATGGTGCACCAGATGGTGTCGGGCATGGCGGCGCCGGCGAGCGGCGCAGCGGCGCGTCCCGAGCTGCTGGACGACGCGCAATGGGAAGCCTTGCGCAGCGGACTGGCGCAGGACCCGGCGGCGCGCCCGGAAAGCGTCTCGGTGCTGCTCGAGCGGCTTGGCGCGCAGGCGCAGGCGCCTGAGGAAAGCCTGCCTTCGACCGCCGCGCCGGCCGAAGAAACCGTGCCAGGGAACGCAGCGCCTGCGGCCCCGGCACCCGATCCGGCCCTCGAACCTGCTGCCCGGCAGGCCATCGAAGCGGCCGCCCAGGCCGCCCGCCAGCGCCTGCGCGAACAGCAGAAGCGCGAACGCGCGGAAGCCGAAGTCGCGCGCCGCGTGCGCCGCGAAGCCCTGCGCGAGCAGCTCGCCGCACGGCGCGCCGAGGAAGTGGCGAAGACGCGGCAGGCCCAGGACGAGGCCCAGCGCAAGGCCCTGCAGGCCAGGGCGGCCGCGGCCTACCTGGCCGAACAGGAACGGTCGCGCACCCAGCCCGCGCCCCAGGAAGCGGCCGCGCCGACCCGGCCTGCGATCGAGCCGCCCACGCTGCTGCGCGACCGCTTCCTGGAAGGAGAGGGCGAGGGACCGGAACTGGTCGTGCTGCGCGCCGGCCGCTTCCAGATGGGCTCACCGGAACACGAGCGCAGGATCGCCATGGCCTGCGGCGCCCAGAAGAACTGGCTGGCGCGCGAGACGCCCCAGCACTGGGTCGGCATCGCGCGGCCTTTCGCCATCGGGCGCTACCCGGTCACGGTCGGCGAATGGCGCGCCTTCGTGGAGGCGACCGGCTGGCAGCCCGACGGCGAAGTCGACTGGGCCGCGCCGGGCTTCGCGCAGACCGATGCCCACCCGGTGGTCGGCGTGACCTGGGGCGACGCCCAGCGTTACCTTGCCTGGCTCAGCGAGCGCACCGGCCGGCGCTACCGCCTGCCGAGCGAAGCGGAATGGGAATACGCCTGCCGCGCCGGCACCAGAACCGCCTTCAGCTTCGGCGACGCGATCGACACCTCGCTTGCCAACTACGACGGCAATTTCACCTGGAACGGCGGCGCGCGCGGCGAGTACCGGCGCGGCACCACGCCCGTCACCCTGTTCGCACCGAATCCCTGGGGCCTGCACGACATGCACGGCAATGTCTGGGAATGGGTGCAGGACGTGATGCACGACAGCTACGAAGGCGCGCCGCTCGACGGCAGCGCCTGGGAAACCGGAGGCGAGCGCGCGCGCCGCATCCTGCGCGGCGGCTCCTGGCTCTACAACCCGCGCTACCTGCGCTCGGCGCTGAGGAACGGCTTTTCGGCCGTGATGGCGAACGATATCGTGGGTTTCCGGGTCGTGCGCGAGTTGCCCCAGGATCCAGACGAAGGGGAGCCGTCCTGACGGCTGTTTCCTGCAGCTAGCGTGCGCGGGTCGGGAGCTGGCAAGAGTAGGCTAATCGGGTGTAAAAGGTCTTTTTATCGCACCCAGGAGGGCGCCATGAAAATCCCCGAAGAGCTGCGCATCCCCGCGATTGTCTTCGCGCTACAGGCGGCGCTGCTTGCCGGCTGCGGCCTGATCTTCGTCGTGATGCTGACGCAAGGGCACTAGCAGTGTAGACGCGGCGGCAGAAGCGCAGGCGCCTCAGGCGCTGGCGCGGCGCCCGTGCGCGCTGCGTTCCTGCTGGCGCAGCACCAGCGTGGACGGCCCGTTCCGGTGTTCCGGATACGGCCGGGCGGCAAAGCGCGCCCCGGCCGGCCAGGCGCTCAGGTTCCCGGTTGCCAGCGTCGGCGTGAGCGGCGTCTCGATGCCGCTGGCCGGATCGAGGTGCCAGAAGCCGCCGTCGCGGTGAAACAGCAGCGGCAGCCCGAGCGCGCCGAGGCGCGGCGCGATGTCCGGCTTGCGCTCCGGGTCCATCAGGTAAAAGGCTTCCAGATCCATGCCGGCGTCGAGCCGCTGCAGGATGATGGCGTTCGGCAGCACCGCCGTGACTTCGAGCACGGCCACCCCCGGGATGCTGGCGGTGAATTCGATGCGCATGCCGGGGCGCAGGGCCACCGGCGCATGCTTGCCCGGCCAGACGCCGTCGACCAGCAGGCCATAGCGCGACACGTCCTCGATCTCGAAACCTTCGCGTCCGCGCCGGAGCAGCGCGTGGCGGCCCGAGATGCGCCGCGTCAGGCCCTCGGGCATGAGGCCGGCTTCGCCATGGTGCATCAGGCGGATGTCGGCATCGATCGCACCGGCGCCGTTCAAGCCCGATTCATCGCGTCCCAGCACGCATTCGTCGAGCGCGAACAGGCGCAGGTAGCGCGGGCGCTGCACATCGGGCGTTTCTCCCAGCACCAGGCAGGCCGTGGCCGCCGGGCAGGGGTGGGCCGCGGCCTGGGCCGGCACGTCGATCTCGAGCAGGTCTTCGTCCCAGGCGATGCTGGAAAAGCCCAGGTCGATCTTGCCGGCGGCGGTGGCATCGAGGTCGAGGTGGGCGATGCCGGCGTTCGTCGCGCGCAGGTCGATGTCGAGCCGGCCGCCGCCGGTGCGCGCCTTGACGCGCGCGATCGAGGCGTCGTCCGCCTGCACGCGCACGTTCTTGTGGGTTGCAAGGAAGGTCTGGTGGATTTCGCTCAGGCTGGCGTCGGCGCGCGGGGCGAGGATCAGCAGGGTCGCAATCCAGGTGCGCGCACTGCCGCCCGGGGCCTGCGCGCGGCTGTGCAGCTCGACTTCGATGCGGTACTGGCCGTGTTCCAGCCCGCGCGAGGAAAATTCGAGGAAGACCGGCAGCCATTCGCCGCGCACGGTGCGATTGAAAGTGTGGCGCTCGCCGTTTTCCAGCTGCAGGCGCGAACTGGCCAGCAGGGTGACCTGGGGCGCGCAGTCGGGCGGCATGCCGCGCAGCTCGAGTTTCAGCACCTGGCGGCCGCCGGCGGCGCGCGGATCGAAACCGCTCGCGTGCAGGTGCGGACGCACGGCAGCCGGGGCGGCAAGCGCTGCGTCCGCCTCGGGAGCGTCGGCTTGCGCAGGCAGCTGAGGATGGCCGTGCGCGCAGGCGCTCTCTCCTGGCATCACCCAGACGGTGCAATGCGGATGATCGGGATGGCTGCAACGGTTCATGGAAGGGCCTTGTGGACCGGGGAAGCTTACGCGGATTCGCCCAGCCGTGGCGCGCGCTAGCGGCCGCTTGAAGTTGATTTAACGCATTATTTCATATTGTAAAGTAACTGCCGAGCTTTACCTAAGCCGGCAGCGCGGTCTCGTCGCGCCCGCCCTGGCGCAGGCGCAGCACGATGGCGGTGAGGTTGTCCGGCTGCAGGCCCACCGGCGGGCGTTCTTCCATCTCGGCGAACAGGGCCTCCAGCCCGGCCTGCGCATCGCCGCGCGCGAACAGCCGTGGCCAGCGCGCGACGAATTCCGCCGGATCGCGGCAGGACCAGAAGCCGTCGGTGGCGAGCAGGTAAGTCGCGTCGGGCCGCAGTTCGATCGCGCGGCGGTCGGGCAGGGCGCGCAGCCAGGGCGGCAGCGTGGCGGCGTCCAGTCCGACCAGGCCATCGTCCAGGCGCGCGGGATCGACCAGGGTATTCCCGAGGATGAAGGCCTGGGCAATCTGGGGCGCATGGCTGCCGTGCACGTGGCGCCACCAGGCCGCTTCGTCGAGCATTCCCGCCATTGCCAGCACGGTGGCCGGCACGTGGTCCACGGTGAGCGGCGCGGCCGCCGCCTGCGTGATTTCGTAGAGGCGCGAGTCGCCCGCATGCCAGAGCAGGGGGCTGCCGGACGGCGGGATCTCGAGCATGGTCAGCGTGGTGCCGGGACGGGGGCCGGCTTCGTGCAGGGCGTCGAAGCGGCCCTGCAGTGCGAAGTGCAGCTGCTCGAGATGATGCGAGAGGGCGGCGAGCTCGCTACAGGCCGGAATCGCGAGCAGGCCGGCCGCGACCAGTTCGGCCGCCTCGCGTCCGTGGCCGTGGCCCCCCATGCCGTCCATCACGGCCAGGCGCAGCTGGCCCGGCGGCCAGCCCCCGACTTGCGCCGATGCGCCCTGGCCGCTGCGCAGGAAGTCGGCGCGGCCCGCACCGTTGATGACCAGGTAGTTGTCCTGGTTTTCCTGCCTTTGCACCGGGCCGGCGCCGATCCGGCTGCCCGCGGCCAGGTCCAGCCAGCGCCCGCCGTTCACGCTTTCAAGCATTGTTTCGGTCCCCATCGGTGGCATATCGTATGGTAAGTTATCGTTTTAGCACAGCCCGCACGCAATCGTGACCTGCCCCACCTTGATTCGCCCGCTCGACATCGCCGACCTGCCCGCCTGTGCACGCCTGCTGCGCGCAAGCGCCAGCGAATTCATTGTCCACGAATCGAGCAAGGAAGGCGCATGCACCTTCCTGCGCGAGAACGACGAAGCGGGCATGCGCGGCTATATCGCCGCCGGCCACGTCTACCATGTCGCCGTCGACGGCGACGACATCGCCGGCTTCATCGCGATCCGCGACAACAGCCACGTCTTCCACCTGTTTATCGACAAGCGCTGGCATCGCCAGGGACTGGCGCGCCGGCTATGGGAGGTCGCGCGCGCCGCCAGCCTGGCACGCGGCGGCAGCGGCGTCTTCACGGTCAACGCGTCGAACTACGCGGTGCCGGTCTATGCAGCCTTCGGCTTCGAACGGACGGCCCCGACCCAGTGCGTCAAGGGCCTGTACTTCAACCCGATGCGCTTCATTCCCCGCTAGGCCGCCGCTCGTCGGCGCGGCGCAGCCACAGGCTGCTGGCCCAGCCTTCGTAACGCTGGCCGTCCGCGTTCGCCGTGACCTGCCACCAGTCGCCGTCGCGCTGTCCCGTTGCCTGCACCGTCGAGCCGGCCGCCAGCACGAGCACGCGCCTGGCGCCAGTCCCGCGCGCCGCGCGCAGGTTGAGCGCGTCGGCCACCCGATAGCTGTGCCCGGCGGCCGGCACGGCAAGCGCGGCCTGCACGGGCGCAGGCGCAGACACAGACACAGGCGCGCGCGGTGCCAGCCAGGCCCAGAGCGCGCCGCCGATCAGGCCCGTACCCAGCACCAGTACCGCCAAGGCGCGCGCGTTCGGCCGGCGCCACCAGGCGCGCGGCGTGCAGCGTGCCGCCAGCACCAGCGTCAGCAGCAGGGCGGCGCCGCCGCAAGCCAGCAGAAGCAGGGGCGGATGCGAGGGCGCGGACATGTTCAGGCCTCGACGCGCAGCACGTAATGGCCGGCCACGATGTGGTGCCCGAGCGGCAGCACATAGGCTTCGCCCGGCGCCGGCTCGATCGTCGCCACGAAGCCGAAACGCTCGTCCAGGTGGTACAGGGCCTGGGTCGCCGACTCGCGCGTCACGCGGTAGCCCTCGGGGCTGGCCTCGAAGCCGAAGGCATTGCGCGACAGGCCGAGGCGGTCGGCGCCGCCCGCGTCCACGCCGTCGGCGCTGCGCAGGCAGCCGGCGTCGAGCACGCGCAGGCCGGCCAGCATCGGCACGGCCCGTCCGAAGACGTGACGCGTACCGCCGAGCACCGGCAATCCCGGGGCCTGCGGCAGGCAGACGATGGCGCTGTAGCGCTCCGCCATCTGCGGGCCTGGGGCGAGCACGCGCACGTCGACCCCGTCCACCGGCGCGAAGCGGCTCGGCACCGGGATGCGCTGGCGGCCGTCGGCCGTGATCGCGTGGACCGCGTCGCTGGCATCGAGGGCGAAGCCGAGCAGGCCGTCGGCGGCGACGGGACCGACGGCGAGGTCACGCGTGATGCCGAATTCGATGGCGGCGGCGCCCGTGTCGCGGTAGCGCGACAGGCGCGGCAGGGCCAGCGCGGCCAGGCTGACGCGCTGGCGCATCACCGGCGCGTAGGTGGCGTCCTGGCCGACCGGGACCGGCGCGGCGGCGGCCGCAGCCCGGTGCAGGACCGGCACCGCGGTCAGCTCGGCATCGTCCAGGGTCGGGGCGCGCGTCTTCCAGACGGCGGGCGTGCGCGGCGCCGGCGGCGCGCCCACGGACGGCGATGGCTGTAAGGATACGGCGAGCGGCACCGGCCGCGCAGGCGTCAGCTTCAGCAGCAGCCGGGCCGGCGCGCCCGCGGTCTCGGTGCCGCGGGCGCGGATCGTGTAGTAGCCGCCGGCGGCGTCGAAAGCGCAGTCGAATGCTTCTTTTGGGCGGACCTGCACTTCGGGCGGCGCATCGGGGCCGTCGTTGATGAGGAGGATGTTGCCGTCCGCGGCGAACGGCCAGCCCGGCACGGCGTGGGTGGCGCGGGCGCTGTCGGCGCCGAGCACGGTCAGGCGCTGGTTCGGATAGACCGGGCAGACCGGCTGCCAGATGGCGCTGTCGCGCGAGACGCTGGCCGTGTACAGCACTTCTTCGCCCGGCGCCGGCAAGTAGACGGCGTGCCCGAACTTGACTTCGACCTGGCCCGGCTCCAGGTCGTCGGAACCGAGTACGTGGTAGCGCACCTCGTCCTGTCCCAGCAGGTCGCCGAAATCCTTCTGGTGCAGGGCCTGCAGGGTCTGCGCCAGGTCGCGCACGCGGGCGCCGCGGGTCAGGTGGCGGTCGTCGTCGACCTCGTCCTGCGGCAGCACCAGGGTGACGTGGGAAAAGCAGCGGGTGGCGGCGCGGCCGCGCTGTTCGCGCGGGGCCCGTTCCAGCAGGTCGCGCAGGAAGGGGCGGCGGTTCAGCAGGGCCAGGCCGGGCGCCTGCCACAGCGCTTCGGCATTGAACACGTCGCTGACGCGGTTCAGGGTTTCGTGTTGGACGTAGACCGGCATGGCGGGTTCTCCTCGATTGTGTGGGCTGTGCTGCCCAGGGCTAGCAGGGGGAAGATGAAAAACAGCAGGTGCGAGCCGCCGGCGGACAGGAAACTCATCGGCTGGCCCATGATCGGGAAGAAGGCGAGGTTGGTGCCCCAGGACAGCAGGAAGTGGCCGAACACGAAGGCCGCGCCGCCGCACAGCACGAAGCAGCGAAAGCGTCCCAGCCAGGCCTGCCGGTAGTCGCGCGCCGTGGCCCCAAGCCGCCACGCCTGCCATGCCGCTCCCAGCAGCGCGCACAGGAACAGCGCCTGCAGCGCCCACAGCGCCAGCGCCGCCGCCAGGCCGTGGCGCTGCAGCAGGAAGGAAGGTGCGAAATCGTCCTGTACCGCGGGGATCGCCAGCGCCTCGAGCGCGCCCTGGCCGAGCGCCGCCAGGCCGAAGCGCCCGTCGGCCCCGAGCCAGCCGCCGTCCGCGATCGCCTGCGCGCCCAGCAGCAGTTGCTGGCCGGTGTGCGGATGCGCCTGCGGATCGAGCCAGACGCCGAAGCGCTCGCCATAAAAGCTCCACTGCGCAACCTCGCCCGGGGCCGCGCCGCGCAGGACGACGAGACCGACCAGGCAGGCGCCGGCCAGTGCCGCCACGGCCAGGGCGGGACCGGGTTGGCGCGCCGCGCAGGACCAGGCCAGCAGCATCGCCGCGCCCCAGACCAGCAGCAGGATCAGGGGAGAGTAGTCGTCCACCTGGACCAGGGCGACCGCCAGCAGCAGCACGAACAGCAGGGCCGGCGCGGCCAGGCGCAGCCAGCGCAGCAGGATGGCGCCCCCCTTGCGCTGGGCATCGATCGTGCCCGTGCCCAGGCCGAGGGCGACGCAGTGCGCCGTCAGCACCGTCAAGGCCAGTTTCGCGAATTCCACGGGCTGCAGGTCGAACACGCCGGTCTCGTTGCCCCAGCCGACCTGCAGCAGCAGGGCCGCGAGCGCGGCGCCGGCGAGCAGCAGCAGGAGCGACTCGACACCGGCCTGGCGCGGCAAACTGGCGCCGGCGAACAGGCCGACGCAGCCCAGCAGGCCCAGGCCGAGCGTGGCGGCGGCGGCCGTCTTCTGAAAGTGGCGCAGCCAGGAGGTATCGGGCGCGCCGCTGCCCAGTTCCAGCTGCAGCAGCAGGCCGCTGGCGAGCAGCAGCACGCCGATCCGCAGCACGGCGCCGGCGCCGCGTGCGCCGAAGGCATGCCACAGGGCCGCCCAGGTCAGCAGCAGCGACACCGCCACGCCCGGCGCGCTACCCGCACGCTGGGCCAGCAGCAGGCCGAGGCCGGCCAGGGCGAGGGCGACGGCGGCGCCCAGGCGGGCGGCTTCGAACGGGTTCTTGCGATGGCCGGTGCGGGCAACGAACAACGCGGCCACGAGACCCGCGATGCCGCAGAAGGCGGCCCACGGGCTTGCGGCCTGCGGCCAGGCCCAGGCATCGCGCCGCTCCCAGTGCCAGCGCAGGTTTGGCGGCAGTTCGGTGCGCGCCTCCGGAAAGAGCGCGACCCGGCCGCCTGGCTGCAGGCGCAGCAGCCCCTGTTCGACTTGGAGGAGCATGCGCGTGCGCCCGACCGTCAGCGCGGTGACGCCGGCCAGGGGCTGTTCCGCCAGCGCCAGGTCCGCCGCTGGGTCCAGCCCCAGGCCGTGCTCGTCGACCAGCAGCGGCACGCGCTCGACGCCGGTGGCCGCTGCCAGGACTGGGACGCCGTCCTCGAAGACGAGCTGCGCGCTGCCGGCCGGCGCGTCCGCGTTGCCGACCCCGGTGCCGCAGGACAGGTTGCCGCCGAAGCGCAAGGGACGTTGTATGGTCAGCGGGGTTGGCGCCCAGCGGTTCCACAGGCCGAGCAGGCGTGCGCCAGGGCCTGCACCGGGGCACGCGGCCAGCAGCGCGCCATCGCGCCGCAGCCTGGCGCCATCGTAGGACCAGGCGTGCAGGCCATCGCTGAAGGCGACCATGTGCCGCTCCGCCGCGTCGATCCGGTAATGCGTCGCGCCCAGCTGGAATTCCTGGCCGGCCTGGACGACACGGGTCCCGCTGCGCAGCCGCAGCGTGCCGCGCTCGAAGCGCAGGCCCTGCATGCCGCCGGCGCTGGCGGCAAACCAGGCGCCCTGGGCATCGCGGCGCAGGCGCAGGTGGGCAGCCGCCGCCTGCGGCGCGGCCAGCTCGGCGCGTCCGAGCACAGTGGCGGCATCGGGTGCCAGGGCGACCTCGATCGATGCGGGCAGCCAGGCCGGAGGCGTGCGCAGCAGGGCCACCGCCTGCAGGGTGCACAGCAGCGCGAGCGCGGCCGCGGCCAGTGTGCGCAGGCCGTGCGCGCGCATCACGCGGCCCTCCGCAGCCGGGTCCCCTGGGCCGCCGCGACCAGGCGGCTGATCGCCAGCGCGTGCGGCGGCCGGTCCTGCGGGCGGCGCGCGAGCAGCAGCCGCAGCAGGCGCAATGCGGCGCCGGCATCGCCTTCGTCCGCTGCGCAGGCGAGAAAGCGCGCGGCTTCGTCCTCGCCCAGGATCGGCAGGGAGGCGGCGCGCAGTTTCAGCGCGCCTTCGCGGCCGTGCGCCCGGAAGGCCTCGCCGCAGGTACTGGAATAACGCAGGGTCGCGCCGCCGCTGACGAGATAATAAAACAGGGCGCCGAGCGCGAAATAGTCGGCCCTGGCGTCGGTCAGGTAGCCCAGCGGCGCATCGGGCAGGGCAGGGAAGAACTGTTCCGGCGCCTGCCAGCTGGCGGTGCCGGCGTAGGAGTGCGCGCCCGCGTCGGCCAGGCTGCGATTGGTGCCGAAGTCGGCCAGTTTCAGGCTGCCGGTGGCGGCGTCGAGCAGCAGGTTGGCCGGTTTCAGGTCGAGGTAGCGCCAGCCGTGCTGGTGCACTTTCGCGAGCGCCGCATTCACCTGGGCGATCCAGGCCAGCGCCTGCGCCAGGCCGATGCAGCGGCCGGCGGCGGCTTGCGCCGACATGTGGGCGGCGAGGTCGCCGTCGAGCAGTTCGAGGGCCATGGCGGGCAGGCCATCGTGGCTGCCGTGGTCGAGCAGGCGCACGATGTGGCGCGCATCCCAGGGTGCGAGGGCGCTCAGGAAGGCGATTTCACGCGCGGAGCATTCGCTCCAGCGTGCTTGCAGGGCGGGTTCGGCGCGGGCCATCTGCTCGCGGTTGACCAGCTTGATGGCGACGGGCGCGTGGCCGTCGCGCTCGGCGCGCCAGACCGTACCGTAACTCGAACCCGCCAGCTGCGCGCGCAGCCGGTAGTGGCCCGCCTTGAGCGTCACGATGTCGCCGCTTTGCACCATGCTTTTCCCCGAAGAACGCGGCCAGGACGCCGCCGCCCAGGCCTAGCGGGGGGAAACAGAAAGCGCTGGACGCAAAAAAACCGCGTCCGGGGACGCGGTTCTTGTTTGCCGGGACAGCAGGGCCGGATCAGCGGCGATAGCCGTCGCGGTCGTGGTAGCCACGGTCGCCGCGATCCCAGCCGCGGTCGCCACGGTCCCAGCCGCGGTCATGGCCACGATCCCAGCCGTGGTGACGGCCGCGCGGTTCGACATACACGACTGCCGGCTCGCGGTAGTAGCGCGGCTGCTCGACATATACCGGACGTGGCTCGACATACACCGGACGTGGCTCGACATAGACCGGACGCGGCTGCACGTAGACAGGTGCCGGCTGGTAGTAACCCACCGAGGCGTAGCCGCGGTTGTTGTAATAGCGGCGGTCGTCGTGGCCACCAATCGAGTTGCCGACGGCTGCGCCGAGGACGCCGCCCACCAGGGCACCGCCCCCGCCACCGGCACTGGCGCCAATTGCCGCGCCCAGCACCGCGCCGACCGCCGTATTGGTGCCGCGGTCGCCAGCGAATGCCGAGGGCGAGACGGCGACAGCGGCCAGGATCACCGCACCAAAGCATTTTTTATTCAACATGGCTTTTCCTTTTTTGCCTCAACGAGGATCGACATGATCACTGCGACGCCGGGGCATGAAGTGAACTATAGACCTGCTCGCCGCGATCGCCATCTGCTAATACAGATTATTACAACTGATCCGCAGTCTGTAACATTCCTCTGTCGTCTTCCTTACTGATATTCATTTTGCAAGCCTTGCAGATCGGCCATGACTCCCCATGTGGGTCGGGTGACTACCCTTTCCAAGAGCCTTCATGTCCGCACGCCGTAACCTGTTCGTCGTTCTTTCCCTGCTGGCCCTCCTGCACGTGTACATCGGCCTGCGCCTGATGCCCGACCTCGGCCTCGGACTGGCGGGCATGCTGGCCGGCACCGTCTTCCTCGTCCTCTCGACCGTGCTGGTGCCGGTGGGCCTGCTGTCTTCCTCGCTGCGGCGCCGGCGCTGGTCGGAACAGCTGGCCTGGATGGGCCTGCTGGCGATGGGCCTGTTTTCTTCCTTACTGGTGTCGACTTTCGTGCGCGACCTGGTGCTGCTGGTGGCGAAGCTGGCCGGCCTCGCCGGCGCCGGGTTCATCCATTACAGCGCGCTGGCGGTGCCGCTGCTGGCGCTGGGCGTGACCTTCATCGGCTTCGTGAACGCGCGGCGCGTGGCGCGCGTGAAGACGGTCGAGGTGCCGATCGATGGCTTGCCCGAGGCCTTGCACGGCTATTCGATCGCACAGATTTCCGACATCCATGTCGGCCCGACCATCAAGCGTCCCTATCTGAACGCGATCGTCAACCGCGTCAACGCGCTCGAGGCCGACGCGATCGCGGTCACCGGCGACCTGGTCGACGGCAGCGTGCAGCGCCTGGCCCTGCATACCCAGCCGCTGGCGCGCCTGTCGGCTCCGGACGGCGCCTTCTTTGTCACCGGCAACCACGAATATTACTCGGGCGCCGAGGAGTGGATCGTCGAGCTGCGCCGCCTCGGCCTGACCGTCCTGCTGAACCAGCACGTGGTGCGCCAGCGCGGCGGCGCCTCGCTGATGATCGCCGGGGTGGCCGATTATTCGGCCCATCACTTCAATCCCGCCCACCGCAGCGACCCTGTGGCCGCCGCCGCCGGCGCGCCGCTCGGACTCGCGGTCCGCATCCTGCTGGCGCACCAGCCGCGCAGCGCCCCGGCCGCGGCGGACGCCGGGTTCGATTTGCAGCTGTCGGGCCACACCCACGGCGGCCAGTTCTTCCCCTGGAACCTGTTCGTGCCGCTGCAGCAGCCGTTCGTCGCCGGCCTGCACCGGGTGCGCCAGCTATGGGTGTACACCAGCCGCGGGACGGGATACTGGGGGCCGCCGAAGCGTTTCGGGGCGCCGTCGGAAATCACATTGGTGCGGCTGGTGCCTGCAAGCGCGTAAAGACAGCCAAATCTTGCAGTATGCGCTATCGTTCTCATCCTCAACATTTGAAGGATAGTCCGCATGAACCGTCTTCGCCCTCCCGGCCTCGGCCTCCTTGTCGCCTCCCTGTTTGCCGCCAGTGCCCATGCCGCCAGCCCCGGCAATGATCCGGCCGCGCTGGCGAAGATCCGCGACACCGCGCTGCAGAGCGACTACGCCTGGGAACGCACGGCCGACATGACCGACCTGATCGGTCCGCGCCTGTCCGGTTCGGCCGGTGCGGCGGCGGCCGTGACCCAGGTGGCCGAGGCCATGCGCAAGCTGGGCGCGAAGGTGACGCTGCAGCCGGTGAAGGTGCCGCATTGGGTGCGCGGGCAGGAGACGGGCGAACTGGTCGATTACCGCGGCAGGCCGAACGGCATCAGCCAGCGCGTGGTCCTGAGCGCCCTCGGCGGCTCGGGCGCGACCCCGGCGGCGGGCCTCACCGCTCCCGTGATCGTGGTCTCGAGCTTCGACGAACTGAAGGCGCGCGCGAGCGAAGTGAAGGGCCGCATCGTGCTGTTCGACGTGCCCTTCGACCAGGACATGGCGGACCGCGGCCTGGCCGGCCAGGCCTATGGCGCCGGCTCGAACTACCGTACCAACGGTCCGCGCATGGCGGCCGAACTGGGCGCGGCGGCGGCACTGGTGCGCTCGGTGGGCGGCGCGAACTACCGGCTGCCGCATACGGGTGCGACCAACCTGCAGGACGGCGCGCGCATTCCGGCGGCCGCCGTCACGGTCGAGGATGCCATGCTGATGAGCCGCCTGGCGAAACGCGGCCCGCTGAGCATGCGCCTCGTGCTCACGCCGCAGATCCTGCCGGATGCCGACAGCTACAACGTGATCGCCGACCTGACCGGGACCGACAAGGCGGACGAAGTCGTCATCGTGTCCGGCCACCTCGATTCCTGGGACCTGGCCACCGGCGCCCACGACGACGCGGCTGCGGTCGCCAGTGCCATGGCCGTGTTCGACACGCTCAAAAAGCTCGACTACCGACCACGCCGCACGATCCGCCTGATCGCCTGGATGAACGAGGAAAACGGGACCCGCGGCGCGCGCACCTATCTCGAGGCGAACACCGCCAACGCCGCGACCCACGTCGCCGCGATCGAAAGCGACAACGGGGTGGGGCGCCCGTTCGGCCTGCGCGCAAGCGTGCCGGCGAGCTCGAACCGCCTGTTCGCACCGCTGCAGGCAGCCCTGCAGCCGATCGGCGCCGGCGTCTTCCAGCGCCAGGATGCGCTCTCGACCGGCGACCTGTCGGGCCTGGAAAAGCTTGGCGTGCCGAGCTTCGCACCGCTGCTCGACACCTCGGCCTATTTCAACTACCACCACACGGCAGCCGATACGCTCGACAAGGTCGACCCCGACTTCCTGCGCCGCAACGTGGCCCTGATGTCGGCCACGGCCTGGTTCCTGGCCAATATCGAGGAACCGATCGGGCGCGCCGTGGTACCGGCGCGCTAAGGCAGGGCGGCGGCCGGGCGGCTTGCGTCGCCGCGGCCACTGCCGCCGTTTCCTCCACGCGGGTGCTTCTTCGGCAAAAGCTGCCACCGTTCTCTTGTCTGGTGGCAGCGATGTCGCGCGTACGCGGCCTGCCGGCGCATTCGGGTAGACTTTTGCGCTGGCTCACCAACGCTCAACGGAGGACACCATGGCTGGACGGAAGAAACTGATGGGACAACGCATCGCCGTGCTCGCGACCGATGGCTTCGAGAAAGTGGAACTCACCGCGCCGGTGGCGGCCCTGCGTGCCGCCGGCGCCGAGGTCGACATCGTCTCTCTGCACCGGGGCAAGATCCGCGGCATGAATCTGCACATGCCGGCCGACCTTGTCCCTGTCGACTGGACCGTCGACCAGGTCAGCGCGCGCGACTACGACGGCCTGCTCGTTCCTGGCGGCTTCATCAATCCCGATGTGCTGCGCCAGTCGAGCGAGGCCCGCGATTTCGTGCGCGACTTCGACCAGCTCGGCAAACCGATCGCGACGCTCTGCCACGGCCCCTGGGTGATGGCCTCGAGCGGCCTGCTGGCGGACCGGACCCTGACTTCCTGGCCCGGCATCCGCGACGACATGGTGCACGCGGGTGCCACCTGGCTCGACCAGGAAGTGGTACGCGACGGTAACCTGGTGACCAGCCGCGGCCCGCAGGACATGGTCCCCTTCGTGCGCGAGATGATCCAGCTGTACGCGGGCGGCCCGGCCAGCAAGGGCGCGCTGCGGCGCAGGCATTCGGACCCGCAGCGCGAGTCGCCGATCCGGGTCACGAACGCGGCGATGCGCTGGATGCCGCGTTCGCCCCTCGGCACCGTGCTCGGCCTGGCCCTGCTGGGCGTCGGTGTGATGGCGGCCGGCCGCAAGAACGGCGGTGCGCGCAGCGCGGGCCGCGAAGCAGGTTCCGCAACGGCGTAACAGGCGTCGATCCGCGCGCGGCAGCGATGCCCGCGCGGCACCCATCCGGGCGTGGCACCCATCCCCGCGCGGGCTCGATCCCTGTGCCCGGTTCATCCCGGCGCGGTATCGATGCCCACGCGCATCGCAAGGACCGTTGCACGCCCCGCCACGCAAGGGCCTCTGCGGCCATGCCTGCGCCGCAGAGGCTCGTGCAGGCTGATGCGACGATGCCGACCTGAACTCCCGCTTGCGCCTTGCCGCCTTTCCCTCCGCAGCGGTTTTCCCTCATTCGATCAGCACGCGCCGGATGGCGCGGGCATGGCCCCGGAACGGCCGTCCGTACACGGTCTGGATGCCGCTGGCGAAATTCTCGCCCCAGACCAGTTGCGCACGCGTTTCGTGCGGTTCGGAAGACCAATACCACTCGCGCTCGAACTGCTCGCGCAGGTTGGCGAACAGCAGCGACAGCTCGCGCCGGTTCGGCAGCTCGCCGCCCTGGGCCGCAGCCCAGTCGAGCGCGCCGGGCCAGCCGACGTCGGCCGCGTCGCCGGGCAGCAGGATCAGGTGGTGGTCGGGGCCCCCATCCTTGCCCAGGATGATGCCCGCGTAATGTTCGCCTTCCTTCAGCGTATCTCGTAATTGCATATAAATGCCCATCGGTGTCCTCGCGCGTCGGTATCGGGTTATCCGGTCTGCAGGTATGACACCGGCCTCGGCGTGTTAGTTGCCTGGCTGGCTAGATATAGATCAGGAAGCTGTTCGAATTCTCCTCCACGAAGACAAGCGACTCCAGCCGGAAGGGGCGCGGGCCTTGTCGCGGCCAGGCGGCGGCCGTGGCGCCGCTCGGCCGGCCAGACCTCCATTTCCCTAGAGCTATTTCTAGCGTTAAACAATGTTTGTAACTCTAATACCTTGAAGAAATTAATCTGCAAAAAGGTTGAACTAAGGAAGTTTCCGCATCTCAAAGGTACGTATTCAATTTTTTGTTTAGGGAAACTTTCGCATGAAAAAACAAGCCTCCAACGCCATCCTTCGCAATGCCGCAGTCCTCCTGATCGCCTCCATCGCCGCCGGCGCCAGCGCCCAAACCTCCGTCACCCTGTCCGGCTACGACAGCCTGAGCGCCACCCCTGGCACCCAGAGCATGACCACCGTTCCCGGCACCACGTACAACTACTACGTGTCGCCGACCGGCTCGGACACCGCGGCCGGCACCAGCGCTGCGCCGTTCAGGACGCTGGCGCGCGCCGCCAAGGCAGCGATCAAGCCGAGCACGACTGTGTTCGTGGCGCCAGGGACCTACGCGGGCGGCTTCAAGACCACCGGTAACGGTACTGCAAGCGGCCGCATCTACTGGGTGTCGACCACGAAATGGGGCGCGAAGATCGTGCCGCCGGCGAGCTCGACCAACAAGACCGCCTGGGACAACCGCGGCCACTACGTCAGCATCATCGGTTTCGAAGTCGACGGCAGCAAGATCGCGGCCGGCACCAAGTGGACGCTCGGCATCTACACCGGCGGTTCGTACAACGTCATCGAAGGCAACCACGTCCACCACACGGCCAACACGATTCCATGCAGCAGCGCCGGCGGTTCGGCGATCGGCGTCGACAGCTATTACAAGGGCTTGATGGGCGACGTCATCGGTAACGTCGTGCACGATATCGGCCCGGCCGGCTGCACCTATGTCCAGGGCATCTATCACAGCACCTCGGGCACGATCAAGAACAACGTCGTCTACCGCGTGGGCTCGGCCGCGATCCACCTCTGGCACGATGCCAACAACCTGAAGATCGTCAACAACACGGTAAGCTCCTCGGTGTTCGGCATCATCGTCGGCGGTGGCGACTATTACTTCACCTCGGCCGGCGCGAACAATGTCGCCGTGTACAACAACATCGTCTACGACAACAAGTATGGCATCTCGGAGCAGGGCAAGACCGGCACCGCGAACAGCTACAAGAATAACCTGGTCTACAAGAACACGACCTATAACTGGCAGCTGCGCAACGGCCTGACCCACACCGGCACCATTTCGTCCGACCCGCTGCTCGCCGGCTACTCGCGTAGCGCGGCCATGCCGAACTTCCGTCCGAGCACCAGCTCGCCGGTGATCGGCCGCGGCATCGCGACCTATGCCCCAGCGACCGATATCGACGGCCGCGCGCGTAACGCGGGCGCCGGCTTCGACATCGGCGCCTACCAGCACTAATCAGTACCGAGCCGTACCAGCAGGTCCCGAGCAATTTCCGTTTAGCCCGCGCAGCCGCAAGGCGCGCGGGCTTTTTTACGTGCCCAGGCTCCGTGAACGTGGTGCGGATGCATCGGTGGAAGGTCAAAAGCCAGGCGGCATGATCTGGCGCAAATCCGCCCGGCAAATGTACATTGCAGAGTCAACACCATCGTGTAGAATCGATTGCTTCATGTTGCGGGTCGGGGCGGACGTCCCGGTGGCGCGCGGTTGATTCCGGCGTTCCCGACAACAGATCGAACACGGTACCTGGCATGTCACGCATCGCGCATCACGAGTCGACCAGTTTCACGTCCTTGCACGGCGCGGCGCCTGTCCGCGGCCGACCCCGACCGGACACCGCCGGTACCCGCATTCCAGGGCACTCCGCCCGGCTTGCCTGAGCTCGGCCGACGCAGCGCGTCGCGCCCGAGCTTCCCCGATCACGCTGCCGCCACGTCGCGGCCGCAATCCCGCAATCACTGTCCGTTTTCGGAAATGTACACAATGGATACTGTAGAAATGAACACGAACGAATCGCAAGACAATATCGGCGTCGAAGCCGGCCGCCGTCCGCGCCGCCGTATCGCCCAGCAACTGGTCGAGCGTGGCCAGCGCCTGCGCAGCCGCGCCGGCGTGCTGATCGGCTTGTCCCTGGGCCTGGTGGCGTTGCTGACGATGCTTGAATAGCCGCTTTTAATCGGGCAGCGGGGTCGCCATCTGCGGGCTGTCGGCCCCCGCCCGGTTCACTTGCGGCGTGACCTTGAACCATTCGAAGGCCTCGGGCGGCAAGGCCGCCTGGCGCGCCAGTTCGAGCGCCTGCTCGGGACTGATGTCCGGGTCCAGCCAGAGGGCGGCGTCGGCCGCCTCGAGCACGACCGGGCGCCGGTCATGGACGTCGAGCATGCCGTCGGCCGCGTCGTCGGTGACCAGCACGAAGCCGGCCTCGGCGCGGTTCTCGGTAAAGCTGCCGAAGTTGGCCAGCGCCAGCATGTAGAGCGGCGCACGGTCCTTGCGGTGGATGTGCCAGGGCTGCTTTTTCCCCTTCTCTCCGGTCCACTCGTACCAGCCCTCGGCCGGGACGATCGCGCGGCCGTTCTTCAGCAGCCGGCTCCAGTAGCGGTTGGTCAGCTTGTCGAGGCGGGCGTTGATGGAAATCGGCAGCTTGTCCTCGGCCCATTTCGCGCGATAACTCCAGAACACATCGTCGATGCGGCGTTCGCCGTCCTGGATGTGCATGACGGGGCGATACGTCCCCGGCGGCACGTTGTAGGCCGGCGCCGATTCGCTGTCGTACACGGCATCGGCCCAGCCGAATACGCTCGCGTAGTATCGTGCCGTCTGGCTTTGGTCAAATCGTCCACACATGGAAGCATGGTACTGCAAAACCCGCAGCGCACGATTGGCAACGGGGCAGCAGGGCAGGGCAAGGCGCAGGGTGGTGCTATCCTGCAGGTCTGATAACGAAGGAGCAGGGACATGGCGGCTGCCTGGCTGAAAGTACTGAAATCGGTTCCCTGGGGCGAGGTCATCTCGGCCGCGCCGCAGGTCGCGAACAGCGCCCGCAGGCTGTGGGAGACCGTCGGCCGCAAGGGCGCGCCCATGCCGAATACCGAGCTCGACGAAGCAGTGGCGCACATGCCGGCAGACGACGGCCTGGCCATGCTCGCCGCCCAGGTGGAACAGCAGGACGTCGCCATCGCCCAGCTGCATGGCCAGGTGCGCGAAGCGTCGAAGCTGATCGCGGAACTGGCCGACCAGAACGCCCAGCTGATCGCGAAACTGCAGGCGGCGCGCGAACGCCTGACCCTCATCGGTTTCGTCGCCGCGGCATCCGGCGTGCTGGGCCTCGTGGCGCTGGCCCTGGTGCTGGCGCGCACTTGATGAACCCTCTGAAGGCGCAGCCATGAAATTCGTCCTGATCCTGTTCTTCGGCTTCGTGCTGGTCGCGATGCTGATGAACTCCGGCCGCAAGCGCGGCATGCTCGGCAAGGATGCCGACAAGGCGGTGGCCGGCCTCGCCACCGCGATGCGTTATTTCCTCTACGGCCTGCTCGCCATCGGCGCCGCCGCCTGCGCGGTACTGATCTACCAGGGCAGCTAGGCTGCAGCACGCCGGCAACCCGACGGCGCCCCTTGCGGCGCCGTTTGCACATCCGCGTTATCAATCTCGAATGCCATTCTGGCCACTTTGTGGCGCGAATGATTCAGCACACATAAATCTCGTTTTCA
This sequence comes from Massilia litorea, assembly GCF_015101885.1. NCBI lineage: Bacteria > Pseudomonadati > Pseudomonadota > Betaproteobacteria > Burkholderiales > Oxalobacteraceae > Massilia > Massilia litorea. Next base: position 4,424,217 of record NZ_CP062941.1, on the reverse strand, counting down.
TCCTGCCATCAATTCGCCGATCGGCTGAAGCGAGGGCATAAAATTCCTGTAGGAAATTTGCCCTACGGAATCTTTCAGACCTCGACCGAGCGCCACGCTCCACCACCACCACCATGACCATGTTCGCCCTGCGGCAGCTGCCGCTCGCCTGTCTTTTCCTGTGCGCGCTCTCCGCGCATGCCGATGAACCCGCCCCTGGAGGCAGCGACAAGGCCTGGACCGTCACGGGCAACGCCGGCCTCGCCTCCCAATATATCTCGCGCGGCTTTCGCCAGACCTGGGGCAAGCCTGCCGTCCAGGCCGGCGTCGACATCAATCACCGCAGCGGCTGGAGCGCCGGCAGCTGGGTCTCGAACGTCAGCGACCGCTACATCGAAAACGGCAAGCTCGAATGGGACCTGTACGGCGGCTACAGCGGCAGCCTGGGCGAAGCCGGCTACAGCCTGAACGTGCTCTATTACAAGTATCCGGGCGCGGTCGTCAAGGCCACCGGCACCCGCTTCGATTACGGCGAACTGTCGGCTGGCCTCAGCTATAAATCGCTCTACGCCAAATACAACTACACGTTCACCCGCGACTTCTTCGGCATCGCCAACGCGCGCGGCACCGGCTATTTCGACGGCGGCGCCAACCTCGACCTCGGACACGCCACGGTGCTCAACCTGCACGCGGGCGAGGGCCGGGTGGCCGGCGCCGGCAACGATTACTGGAACTGGCGCGACGTGAAGGTCGGCCTGACACATACCCTGGCCGGGGGCTGGAGCGTGGCCGGAGCCTATACGCGCGCGTACGGCGCCACCCATGCCTATGACCGCTACACGACCGGCGTGCCCGATGCCGCCGGGCACATCGCCTACTCGAACCCGGCCAGGGGCAGCTTCGTGCTGACCCTCGTGCGTACCTTCTAATTTCTCCCGCACTCCCATGAAGACTTCCGACACCACTCCACGCCCCACACCGTCCCCACGCTTTGCGTTCTCGCTCAACACCCGCATCAGCGCTACCGCCACCGTGCTGGTCGTTCTCAGCCTCGGGATCACCTCCGCCTTCATCGGCGTCAAGGGCAGCGCCGACGCCGAAGAAGCGTCGATGCGCCTGGCCCGCACGGCAGCGCGCGAGACGGCCGGCGTGCTCGAAGGGCGCATCGGCGCCAACCTGAAGGCGGTCTCGACGGTCGCCGACGCCGTGCGCGCGACGGGCGCGGCGGGCGAAACCCTGGCCCGTGCCCAGGTCGGCACGGTGACCCGGTCGATGCTGCAAGGCTCGGAGGACCTGATCGGCGCCTCGGTCACCATGGAGCCCGATGCCCTGGACGGCAAGGATGCCGAGTTTGCCGGCAAGAAGCCGGAATACGACGCCAGCGGCCGCTACATGCCCTATTACACGCGCGGCGAGGGCGGCAAGATCGGGGTCGAGCCGATCGTGTTCACCACCGTGCCGGGAGCGAACGACTGGTATGACGTACCGAAGAGCACCGGCAAGCGCTTCCTGACCGAACCGTATTCCTACCCGATCAATGGCAAGGATGCGCTGATCGCCTCGCTCGTGGCACCGATCGTGATCGACGGCAAATTCAAGGGCGCGGCGACCGGCGACATGATGGTTTCCAAACTGTCCGCCATCCTGGCCGGCATGAAGCCGATCGAAGGCGGCGTGCTGACCCTGGTGTCGAACGGCGGCCTGTACGCGAGCAATCCGGTTGCCGCGCGCAACGGCAAGAAGGCCGATGACATCCCGGCCGCCGGCCTGGAAAGCATCCGCCAGGGCAAGCCCTACGAATTTACCGACGAGCACGGCATGGTGCGCCTGCTGCAGCCGCTGCGTCCACACCCGGAGATGGCGCCCTGGGCGGTCCAGCTCAGCTTCCCGCATGCGGTCGCCACCGCCTCGGCGCGCGAACTCGTGAAATATTCGCTGATGGTATCGAGCGCGTGCGCGCTGCTGGCCGCTGCCGTCATGGTCACCACGCTGTTCCGGCTGATGCGCCCGGTGCGCGCGCTGGCGGCGACGATGACCGGCCTTGCCGGCGGCAACGCCGACCTCTCGGCCCGCCTGGAAGTGCGCGGCACCGACGAGCTGGCCACGATTGCCTCCGGCTTCAATACGTTTGTTGCGAAAATCCAGGACGTGCTGGCGCGAGTGCGCCTGAGTTCGGACAGCGTCGCCGGCGCCAGCAATGAAATCCGCCAGGGCAACGCCAACCTGTCGGCCCGCACCGAGCAGCAGGCCAGCGCACTGGAGGAAACGGCGGCGTCGATGGAAGAACTGACCTCGACCGTGCGCCAGAACGCGGACAATGCGCGCCAGGCCAACCAGATGGCGGCCTCGGCCTCGGAAGTGGCGCTGCGCGGCGGCGAGGTCGTGGCCCAGGTGGTCCAGACCATGGCCTCGATCGACGCCTCCTCGCGCAAGGTGGTGGACATCATCTCCGTCATCGACGGCATCGCCTTCCAGACCAATATCCTGGCCCTGAACGCGGCCGTCGAGGCGGCGCGTGCGGGCGAGCAGGGACGCGGCTTCGCCGTCGTCGCCACCGAAGTGCGCAACCTGGCCCAGCGCAGCGCGGCCGCCGCGAAAGAGATCAAGGGCCTGATCGGCGACTCGGTCGACAAGGTCGGCATGGGCTCGATGCTGGTGGCCGAAGCGGGCCAGACGATGCAGCAGGTCGTCGAGAGCGTGCGCCGCGTGACCGATATCGTCAGCGAAATCAGCGCCGCCAGCGCCGAACAGAGCACGGGCATCGGCCAGGTCAACCAGGCCATCGTGCAGATGGACGATGCGACCCAGCAGAACGCGGCGCTGGTGGAAGAGGCGGCGGCGGCCACCGAGAGCCTGCAGGAACAGGCAGCGACCCTGGTGGCGCTGGTGGGGGAGTTCAAGCTGGAAAGCGGTGCTGTCCAGCCTGCACCTGCCGGTGCGCGCCAGCTGGCGCTGGCGGGCCCGCGATGAGCGCGACGGGCGCTCAAGCCTGTACCCGCGAGCGCAGCGCGCTTGCCCCGCGGGCGCGTCCGCCGCGGCGGCCGGCGCGTTCGCCGTCGCCCGCACGCGCGGCCTGGCGCGCCGCGGATCCGGCCGCCACGCACGACCGGGCGCGGCTGCAGCCGCCCTGCGGCGCCGACCAGGGCACGGGCCGGCACGGCGACGACGTGCCGCTCGTGTCGACGGGGGTAAACTTGCAATTTTGACCCCGGCATATCACGCCTGTGCTAGAATCCTGCCGCGCTGCCCGGATGGTGAAACTGGTAGACACCCGGGACTTAAAATCCCGTGCTCGCAAGGGCGTGCCGGTTCGATCCCGGCTCCGGGCACCAGTAATGCATGGCGCCGTACCACACATCGAAACCCGCTTGCCCCGACGGCAACGCGGGTTTTTTTGTGCCGCTGCGCGGCCTCGCATCCGCACCCTATGGCCGAGCCATCGAATGGCGTATCATGCTCCCCGGCGCAGAGAAGCCTTCAATGCGCGCCGTTACAAGAGCTGCAAGGACCCGAATTTTGAATATCACCATCAATGACCAACTGCGCGCCTTCGTCGATCCGCTGAGCGCCATCGAATACGAAGCGCTCGAGCGCAGCCTGCTGGCGGAAGGCTGCCGCGATGCCCTCGTCCTCTGGCGCGACGTCCTGATCGACGGCCATAACCGCTACGAGATCTGCCGCCGCCATGACATCCCGTTCCGTACCGTCCACAACAACAACTTCGAGTCCATCGAAGACGTCATGCTGTGGATGATCGACAACCACCTGGCGCGCCGCAGCGTCTCGGATTTCCAGCGCGGCATGCTCGCGCTGAAGAAAAAGGAAATCGTGACCGCGCGCATGGCGCAGCAGATGGCCGACGAGCCGCCGGTGCCGAACCCGGACGACATGGATACGCGCCCGCCGCCGCCGTGGAACACGCGCGAGGAAGTCGCGAAGGCGGCGCGGGTGTCGAGCAATACCATCAGCCAGATCGAACGCATCCAGAAGGCGGCCACGCCCCAGCTGGTCGAAGCAGTGCGTTCCGGCACGATCTCGATCAACGCCGCCGCCAACGTGGCCTCGCTGCCGCAGGAGGCGCAGATTGCCGCCGTCGCCGGTGGACGCAAGGAGTTGCAGCAGGCCGCGCGCCAGGTGCGCGAGCAGAAGGCGGCCGCGAAGCCGAAGAAATTCGGGCCGGACGGTGAGCCGATCGACGAAAAGGCCGCCCTGAAAGCGGAGATCGCCGCGCTGAAGGACCGCATGGCGACTTTGCTGACCGAGAACGAAATACTGAAGCAGAAGCTCGCCAACAACGCAGCCTGATCGTCCAAAGCGATCACCACACGGAGAATCCGCATGATCCTGTCCCGCCTCGTTTCCTCGACCTTCGCCCTGACCCTTGCCGGAGCGGCACTGCCGGCCTGGGCCGTGCAGGATGCGCCGATCGGTGTCGCCGCCAAAACGGCGCCGAATGCCGCGGAACTGGCGCGCTGGCAAAAGACGGCAGGGCGGGTCACGATCATGCGCGACAAATGGGGCATTCCCCACGTCTTCGGCAAGCGCGACGCCGATGCCGTGTTCGGCATGGTCTATGCCCAGGCCGAGGACGACTTCAACCGCGTCGAACTGAACTACATCAACGCGATGGGGCGCCTGGCCGAAGTCGAGGGCGAGAAGGAAGTCTGGCGCGACCTGCGCATGAAGCTCTACATCCGGCCGGACGACATGCGGGCGAAGTACGCGGCCAGCCCGGCCTGGCTCAAGGACTTGATGATTGCCTGGGCCGACGGCCTGAATTTTTACCTGCACACGCATCCGGAAGTCAAACCGAAGCTCCTGAGCCGCTTCGAGCCGTGGATGGCGCTCTCCTTCAGCGAAGGCAGCATCGGCGGCGACATCGAGGAAATCGACCTGAAGGAGCTGGAAGCCTTCTACGGCAAGGCCTTACAGCCGACCCTCGCCGACAACCGGAATCTGCTGGACGCCGAGCCGCGCGGCTCGAACGGCTTCGCGATCGCTCCCAAACTGTCCGCCTCGGGCCATCCGCTGCTGCTGATTAATCCGCATACCTCCTTCTACTTCCGCCCCGAGATCCACATGGTGAGCGAGCAGGGCCTGAACGCCTACGGCGCCGTGACCTGGGGCCAGTTCTTCATCTACCAGGGTTTCAATGAGCGCGCCGGCTGGATGCACACCTCGGGCGGCGGCGACGTGATCGACGAATACCTGGAAACGGTGGTCGAGCGCAAAGGCAAGTATTTCTACAAATACGGCGGGCAGGAGCGGGCCCTGCGCGCCGTCCCGCTGACGCTGCCTTTCAGGAAGCCGGACGGCAGCATGGGCAGCCGCAGCATCACCGCTTATTTCAGCCACCACGGCCCGATCGTGCGCGGCCAGGACGGCAAGTGGGTGGCAGTCAGGATGATGGACGAGCCTGTGAAGGCGCTGACCCAGTCGTATTCGCGCACCAAGGCGAAGAATTACGCCGCCTTCTACAAGGCAATGGAGCTGCGCACGAATTCCTCGAACAACACCGTGTATGCGGACGCCGACGGAAATATCGCCTACTTCCACGGCAATTTCATTCCGAAACGCGACCCGCGGTTCGACTGGTCGAAGCCGGTCGACGGCAGCAACCCGGCTACCGAATGGCAGGGGCTGCACGAAATCCGCGACACCATCACGCTGTTCAACCCGGCGAGCGGCTATATCTCGAACACCAACAACTGGCCCTTCAGCTCCTCGGGCGCGAACAGCCCGAAACTGCAGGACTATCCGGCCTACATGTGGTCGCTGCCCGAGAACGCGCGCGGCCGCCACGCCGAACGGGTGCTGAAGGATGCGAAGAACCTGACCCTCGACAGCCTGATCGCCACCGCCTACGATCCCTACCTGACGGCCTTCGAGCCGCTGGTGCCGCAGCTGGCGAAAGACTTCGACGCCTTGCCGGCCGGCGACGCGCGCAAGACGGCGCTTGCCGAGCAGGTCGCCAGCCTGCGCGGCTGGGACCTGCGCTGGGCCGCCAATTCGGTGCCGACGGCACTGGCGGTTTACTGGGGCCAGGAAATGGTGACGGCGAACGCGCCGCGGGCAAAGGCAGCGAATATCCCGACCGTCGACTTCATCACGACCAGGTTGACCGCGGACGAGCGCCTCGAAGCACTGGGCCGCGCCAGCGAAAAACTGACGAAGGACTTCGGCACCTGGAAAACCCCGTGGGGCGAGATCAACCGCTTCCAGCGCATCAGCGGCGATGTGCAGCAGGAATACGACGACAGCAAGCCGAGCTGGCCAGTGGCCTTCACCTCGGCCAACTGGGGCTCGCTCGCTTCCTTCGGCATGGTGGCGAAACAGAAGACCAAACGCATCTACGGCGACCGCGGCAACAGCTTTGTCGCCGTCGTCGAGTTCGGTCCAAAGCTCAAGGCGAAGAGCATCCTGGCCGGCGGCCAGAGCGGCAATCCGGCCTCGAAACACTTCGCCGACCAGGCCGAGATGTACAGCCGCGGCGAGTTCAAGGACGTGCTGTTCTACAAGGAAGACATCCAGAAACAGCTCGAGCGCAGCTATCGGCCGGGGCAATAAATGGAAGGCAGCGAAAAGGACAAGATGCTGGCGGGCGAGCTGTATCACCCGAGCGCTCCCGAGCTGCAGGTGGAACTCGCAGCCTGCGCCGCCTGGCTGGCGCGCTACAACGCGGCGATGGGCGAGCCGGCCGATGTCTGGCACCGGCTGCTGCAGGAACGGGTGCCGGCGGCAGGCGAGGGCGTCATGGTGCGTCCTCCCTTTTACTGCGACTACGGTTTCAACCTTCGCCTCGGCGCCAGGGTCTTCCTCAACTACAACTGCGTGATCCTGGACACGGCGCTGGTGTCGATCGGCGACGACACCCGTATCGGCCCGGCCGTGCAGATCTACACGGCCGATCACCCGCGCGACCCGGCAGTCCGGCGCAGCGGCCTGGAGAAGGGTGTGCCCGTCACGATCGGGAAGAACGTCTGGATCGGCGGCGGCGCCATCATCCTGCCTGGTGTCAGCATCGGCGACGATGCCATCGTCGGCGCCGGCAGCGTCGTCACGCGCGACGTGCCGGCCGGAGCGACGGTGGCCGGCAATCCTGCCAGGGTCCTCAACGACTGAGCATCGGCTGAGCTGGCGCCACCGCCGCTGCACCGCTATAATTTCCGGATTCCAATTGGCGCACGGGCAGGGCAGTGGCAAAACTCTATTTCAGGTATTCGGCGATGAACGCCGGCAAGTCGACGGCTCTGCTGCAAGTGGCGCACAACTATGAAGAGCAGGGGCAGGTCGTCAAGCTGTATACGGCGGCGATCGACAACCGCTACGGCGTCGGCCTGATCACCTCGCGCCTGGGCCCGCAACGCGAGGTCGATACCTTCGATGGCGGCACCAATTTCCTCGCCGCCGCACCCAAGGTGTCTTGCGTGCTGGTCGACGAGGCGCAATTCCTCAGCAAGGAACAGGTGCAGCAGCTGCACCAGGTGGCGCAGGTGCGCGGCGTGCCCGTCATCTGCTACGGCCTGCGCAGCGATTTCCGCGGCGATCCTTTCCCCGGTTCGGCCTACCTGCTGGCGCTGGCCGACGACATCGAGGAAATCAAGAACATCTGCACCTGCGGCAAGAAGGCGACGATGAACGTGCGCGTCGACGAAGCCGGGCGCCGCATCCGCGAAGGCGAGCAGGTCAGCATCGGCGGCAACGAAAGCTACCGCCAGGCTTGCGGGCGCTGTTTCTATGCGCAATAAGCGCGCCCGGTAACACCGCGATTCAAGGATGAGCCTGCCCGCCTGCACGGCCTACCTGCCTGTATTCCTGTGCAGCCACGGTGATCTCCTGCTCTACCTGGTGCCCTCGCTGGCGACGGCTTTCCTGTTCTGGATGCTGTCCGGCGCGCACCCGGCCTTTTTTCTCCTCACCGCGCCGGGTACCCTGTGCCACGAGCTGGCGCATTTCGGCGTCGGCCTGCTGACGAATGCCGAGCCGACCAATATCAGCCTGTTCCCGCGCCGCAAGGGCAAGGTCTGGGAGCTCGGTTCCGTCACCTTTTCCAACCTGCGCTGGTATAACGCCGCCCCGGCCGCGCTGGCGCCGCTGCTGATTTTATTGTTGCCGCTGGCGGTCGCCGCCTGGCGCACCGGTCCCGGCTGGCGCTTCGCGCCGCTCGACCTGCTGCTGGCGGTGCTGCTGGCGCCGCAGTTCCTGTCCTTCTGGCCGTCCCCGGTCGATTGGCGTCTGGCCGCGCGTTCCTGGCCCTGGGTCCTTGTACTTGGCGTGGCCGGCGCTATATACCTCTGGCACGACGCATTGCTGCGCCTGGTACGAGGCTGATCACCCAGCCTTAAGGGAGCCTTAATATTGTCACGACGCCCCGCACAAGCCGGCTCGACGCGCGCCCGCGTTCCTGTAGAATGGGTTCGCGCGCTTTGGATACCTGCGGTATCGAGCGCAAGCAGTCAATCAAGTTCACGTTCGGAGAACGATTACATGAAGAAGCAGATGTTGATCCTTGCCCTGGCTGCCGCCTGCGCCGTCTCGACGCATGCCGTCACCGCCCAGCCGGAAAAAGTCGCGTCCACCCAGATGAAGCCGGTCGCCGCGCAGACGCAAGCCGCGCTGTGGGCCTCGCGCGTGCTGGGCCGCTACCACTACAAGGCGACCCCGCTCGACGACGCGATGTCGGAAAAGATCTTCGACAACTACTTCCAGACGCTCGACAGCGAAAAGCTCTACTTCACCCAGGCCGACATCGACCGCTTCGCGCCACTGCGCACCAAGCTCGACGACGCCATCAATAACGAAGACCTGACCCAGCCCTTCGCGATCTACAACCTCTACCAGCAGCGCTTTGGCGACCGCATGAACTATGCGCGCAGCCTGCTCAAGACCAAGCTCGACTTCACGGTCGACGAAACCCTGCAGCTCGACCGCGAAAAAGCCCCCTGGGCGAAGAACGAGGACGAGGTGCGCGACCTGTGGAGGAAGCGCGTCAAGAACGACTGGCTGCGCCTCAAATTGGCCGGCAAGGATGAAAAGGCGATCCGCGAGACGCTCGACAAGCGCTACGAGAACTACATCTCGCGCATGAAGAAGCTGAACAACGAAGACGTGTTCCAGATGTTCATGAACGCCTACGCCACCGCGATCGAGCCGCACACCAACTACCTCGGCCCGCGCTCGGCCGACAATTTCGACATCGCGATGCGCCTGTCGCTGGAAGGCATCGGCGCCGTGCTGCAGGCGCGCGACGACTACACGGTGATTCGCGAAATCGTGCCGGGCAGCCCGGCCGACAAATCCGGCAAGCTGAAGGTCGGCGACCGCATCGTCGGCGTGGCCCAGGGCAACGGCCCGTTTACCGACATCCTCGGCTGGCGCATCGACGACGTGGTGCAGCTGGTGCGCGGCGAGAAGGGTTCGACCGTGCGCCTGGACATCATCCCCGGCGACGCGGGCGTCGACGCCAAGCACGTGGCCGTCTCGATGGTGCGCAAGAAGATCAGCATGGAAGAGCAGGCGGCCAAGAAGTCGATCATCCAGGTCAAGGAAAACGGCATCGCCAAGCGCATCGGCATCATCTCGCTGCCGACCTTCTACCAGGACTTCGAAGCGCGCCGCAAGGGCGACAAGGACTTCAAGAGCGCCACCCGCGACGTCGCCCGCATCCTGGGCGAACTGAAGAAGGAAAAAGTCGACAACGTCCTGATCGACCTGCGCAACAACGGCGGCGGTTCGCTGGTGGAAGCCGTCGAACTGACCGGCCTGTTCATTGACAAGGGCCCGGTCGTGCAGCAGCGCACCGCCGAAGGCCGCGTCGAGGTCGAGAGCGATACCGCGCCCGGCCTGGCCTGGGATGGCCCGATGGGCGTCCTGATCAACCGCGGTTCGGCCTCGGCCTCGGAGATCTTCGCCGCCGCGATCCAGGACTACGGCCGCGGCCTCATCATCGGCGAACCGAGCTTCGGCAAGGGCACGGTGCAGACCCTGATCGACCTCGACCGCTTCTCGCAGTCGGATAAAACGCGTTATGGCGAACTCAAGATGACGATCGCCCAGTTCTTCCGCATCAACGGCGGCACCACCCAGCTGCGCGGCGTCACGCCCGACATCAAGCTGCCGGTGACGACCGATCCGGAAAGCTTCGGCGAATCCTCGTTCGACAACGCCTTGCCCTGGGTGTCGATCAAGCCGGCCAATTACGTGCCCTCGGGCGACCTGAAGGAACTCGTTGCCCCGCTGCAGAAGCGTCACGAAGCGCGCATCGCCAAGGACAAGGAATTCCAGGACCTGCGCGAAGACATCGCCGAAGTGATGAAGCTGCGTAAGGAAAACGCGATCTCGCTGAACGAAGCCGTGCGCCGCAAGGAGCGCGACGCCCAGGATGCGAAAGCCAAGATGCGCGAAGCACGCCTGGCGGCAGGCAAGGGCGCCACCACCCCGGACGAACCGGCGGCGGCGCCGGGCGGCAAGGAAGCACGCAGCAAGGTGCCGGAGCCGACCCGTCCCGCCAAGACCGTGATCGCATCGAGCAGCCGCCAGCGCGACGACGGCCTGCAGGCCGACGAACGCGCCCTGTCGGCCGAGATCGCCGCCGAGAAGGCAGCGAAGGACGCGAAGGACGTGCTGTTGCAGGAAGCGGCCCACATCCTGGCCGACGAGGCCGGCATGCTCAAGACCGACACGCGCATGGCCTCGCGCACGATGCCGTACATGGCGGCGCCGGGGCCGGCCAGCCCGGACGTGGTCAAGAAGTAAATCGCGGCAAAATAAGGTCGTCAAAGAAAGCTCCTGCGGGAGCTTTCTTTTTTTTGGGCGTCGATATGCACTGGTATCTGTACGAACCATGTATCGGATCGCATACGTACGACCGCGTGGGCGGAGCCCACCCTACGGAGTCCTGCCCGCCGGGTAATCGCATCCTCTTTTTTATTTGATAAGTCCGCCTTTTTTTCGGGTAGAATCTTTGGTGAACGATCGTGCTTTTTCACCCGGCGCGACGAATAACGAGGAGACCGAATTGGACCTGACTTACACGGACGACGACCTGGCATTTCGCGATGAAGTGCGGGCCTTCCTGGCGGAGGCCTTGCCTGCGGACCTGCAGCACAAGGTGCGCCATCACCTGCGCCTGAACAAGGAAGACAGCGTACGCTGGCACAAGATTTTGGCAAGCAAAGGATGGGTTGCACCCGGCTGGCCCGTCGAGTTCGGCGGTCCGGGCTGGACCCCGGTCCAGCGCCACATCTTCGACGAAGAATGCGCGCGCGCCGGCACGCCGCAGATCATGCCTTTCGGCGTCAACATGGTCGCCCCGGTCATCATGGCCTTCGGCAGCCCCGAACAGAAAGCCCATTACCTGCCGCGCATCCTGTCCTGCGAGGACTGGTGGTGCCAGGGTTATTCGGAACCGGGCGCCGGCTCGGATCTCGCCTCGCTGAAGACCACCGCAGTTCGCGACGGCGATCACTACATCGTCAATGGCCAGAAGACCTGGACCACGCTGGCCCAGCACGCCGACATGATCTTCTGCCTGGTGCGCACCGATACCGGCGTACGCAAGCAGGAGGGCATCTCGTTCCTCCTGATTAATATGCATAGCCCCGGCATCACGGTGCGCCCGATCATCATGCTCGACGAAGACCACGAAGTGAACGAAGTCTTCTTCGACAACGTGCGCGTTCCCGTGGCGAACCTGGTCGGGCAGGAAAACAAGGGCTGGACCTATGCCAAATACCTGCTCGGCCACGAGCGCACGGGCATCGCCGCCGTCGGCCGCAGCAAGCGCGAACTCGCCTTCCTGAAAACCCTGGCCGCGCGCGAACGGAAAAACGGCAGGCCGCTGATCGAAGACCCGCTGTTCAGTGCCAAACTGGCCAGCCTGGAAATCGAACTGATGGCGCTCGAGACGACGGTCCTGCGGGTATTGTCGCGCGCCGACAAGGGGCCGGGTCCGGAAGCTTCGGTGCTGAAGGTGCGCGGCACCGACATCCAGCAGCAGCTGTCCGAACTGATGGTCGAAGCCGTCGGCCCGATGGCGCTGCCTTTCGACCCGGCCTATCTCGAGGGCGAGCGCGAGCACAGCCTGGTGGACGATGATGACGCCGCGCCGCTGCTGTCGCACTACTTCAACTATCGCAAGACCTCCATCTACGGCGGCTCGAACGAGATCCAACGCAACATCATCACCCAGATGATCCTGGGCCTGTAAGGAGAAGGCATGGACTTCAATTTCAACCAGGAACAACTGCAATTCGCGGATGCACTGAAACGCTGGATCGGCCGCGATTACAGCTTCGAGACCCGCCGCGGCATCATCCATTCCGATACCGGCACCTCCGATACCGCCTGGGCCACGCTGGCCGAACTCGGCATGACGGCGCTGCCGGTGCCGGAAGAACACGGCGGCTTCAACGGCAACGCGGTCGACATGTTCGTCGTGATGCAGGAACTGGGCCGCGGCCTCGTGGTCGAGCCCTATTTTGCCACCGTGCTCGGCGCCGAATTCCTGCGCCTGGCCGGCGGACGCGGCGACCTGCTCGAGCAAGTCGCAACGGGCGAACTGAAACTGGCCTGCGCCCTGGGCGAGCGCCAGTCGCGCCACGACATGTTCGACATCGCCACCCGCGCCGACGCGAACGGCGACGGCTGGGTCCTGAACGGCGAAAAGAAAGTCGTCCTCCATGGCGGCCAGGCCGGGATGCTGGTTGTCTCCGCCCGTAGCAGCGGCGAGCAGCGCGGCCAGGACGGCGTCTCGCTGTTCGTGCTGCCTGCCGATACGGCCGGCATCACCGTGTCCGACTATCGCACCCTCGACGGCCAGCGCGCCGCCGACGTCCGCTTCGACAAGGTGCAGGTTCCGCGTGCGAACCTGCTGGGAGCAGAGGGGAGGGGCGCGGACATCTTCGACGCCGCCCTCGACTACGGCGCCGGCCTCCTGTGCGCGGAAGCGCTGGGTGCGATGGAAGCCATCTTCGAAGCGACGCTGGAATACCTGAAAACCCGCCAGCAGTTCGGCGCGCCGATCGGCAAGTTCCAGGCCCTGCAGCACCGCATGGCCGACATGTACATCCACCTGGAGCAGGCGCGCTCGATGGCGCTGCTGGCGGCCGTCAAGCTGGCCTCGCCCGATGCCGAGGGTGCAGCAACCGAGCGCCGCCGCGCCGTCTCCGCCGCCAAGTACCGCATCAACCAGGCCGCACGCTATGTCGGCCAGCAAGCCGTGCAGCTGCACGGCGGCATGGGCGTGACCGACGAACTGCCGGCCGCCCACTACTTCAAGCGCCTGGCGACGATCGAACTGACGCTGGGCGACAGCGATCACCACCTGGCGCGCTTCATCGCCCAGCCAGGTTTCATGGAAAGGACGGCCGCATGAAAAAGCAATGGTATTTCGATGACTTCGTGCCGGGCCAGGAAATCGAACTCGGCCAGCGTACCGTGACGGAAGAGGAAATCATCGCCTTCGCCACCCAGTTCGATCCGCAGCCGTTCCACATCGACAAGGAAGCCGCCGCCAAATCGATCTACGGCGGCGTGATCGCCAGCGGCTGGCACACCTGCGCGATGATGATGCGCATCGTCCTGGACGGCATGGGCTGCGAGGAAGCGAGCATGGGTTCGCCCGGCCTGGACGGCGTGCGCTGGCTGCAGCCGGTGCGCGCCGGCGACACCCTGCAGGTGCGCTATGTGACGAAGGAAGTCAAGCCCTCGAGCTCCAAGCCCGACCGCGGGGTCGTGAAGTCGACCTGGGTCGCGACCAACCAGAATGGCGAGCCCGTGTGCACGATCGACGGCATGGCGATGTTCCGCCGCCGTCCGCAAGGCGCAGGGCAATAAGCGCAGCAAACGCAGCAAGCTTGCGGCGGGCCATTCCGGCCAGGCGCCGGAATGGCCCGCCGCATCGAACGAGCCGAGGAGACACACCGATATGCACGAGCGTCACGTCGATTTCTGGCCGCGCGGTTTGCCGCGCCACCTGACCATCCCGCAAACGAACCTGTTTTATAACCTCGATGTCTCCAGCACGCGCTACCCGGGCAAACCGGCCGTGCTGTTCTACGATACGCCGCTCAGCTACGCGGAACTGAAGGACCAGGTCGAGCGCGTCGCCGGCTACCTCGAGCAGGAGTGCGGCGTGAAGGCGGGCGACCGCGTCCTGCTCTACATGCAGAACAGCCCGCAGTTCATCATCGCCTACTACGCCATCCTGCGCGCCAACGCCGTCGTGGTGCCGGTCAACCCGATGAACCTGACCGAGGAACTGCGCCACTACGTCAGCGACACCGGCGCGACCACCATCTTCGTGCCCCAGGATTTATACGCGCAGGCCGCGCCGCTGCGCGAGGAGGGCCTGCGCCACCTGCTGGTCGCGGCCTATTCCGACTACCTGACGACGCCGACCGATCTCGCCGTGCCCGAATTCGTCGCCGCCCCGCGCCGCGCCATCGAAGGCGAGGGCGTCGTCCTGTGGAGCGCCATGCTGGCGCGCGGCTGCCGTCCGGGGCCGCTCAGCGCCGGCCCGGACGACCTGTGCGCCATGCCCTATACCTCGGGCACCACCGGCCTGCCGAAAGGCTGCATGCACACCCACCGCAGCGTGATGTACAACGCGCTGGCCGGCCAGCAGTGGTTCGGGACGCAGCAGGACTCGATTGCGCTGAGCGTGCTGCCGTTGTTCCACGTGACCGGCATGCAGGGCGGCATGAACGGTCCGATTTTCCTCGGCAGCACCATCGTCCTGCTGGCGCGCTGGGACCGCGACATGGCCGCCGAATGCATCCGCCGCCACCGCGTGAACGCAGCCCAGCTGATTTCCACCATGGTGATCGACCTGCTCTCGAGTCCGCGTGTGATGGAGTACGACCTCTCCACCGTCAAGCGCCTCAGCGGCGGCGGCGCCGCCATGCCCGAAGCCATTGCCCGCAAGATGCACGAGCTGCTCGGCATCGACTACATCGAGGGCTATGGCATGTCGGAGACGATCGCCCCGACCCACATCAACCCGCCGGATCGCCCGAAGAAGCAATGCCTCGGCATCCCGATCCAGGACGTCGATGCGCGCGTGATCGATGCCGATACTTTCGCCACGCTGGCCGTCGGCGAGGTCGGCGAAATCGTCGTGCACGGGCCGCAAGTGATGCTGGGCTACTGGAACAACGAAGAGGCCAGCAGGGATGCCTTCATCGAGATCGACGGCAAGCGTTTTCTCCGCACCGGCGATATCGGCAAGGTCGACGAGGACGGCTATTTCTTCATGACCGACCGTCTCAAGCGCATGATCAATGCCTCGGGCTACAAGGTGTGGCCGGCGGAAGTGGAGGCGCTGATGTACCGCCATCCGGCGATCCGCGAGGTCTGCGTGGTGTCGGGCGTGGACGCGCGCCGCGGCGAGACGGTGAAGGCGGTCGTGGTGCTGAAGGACGGCTTTCACGGTCGGGTCAGCGAACAGGACATCGTCGACTGGTCGCATGCGAACATGGCGGCGTACAAAAGTCCGCGCATCGTCGAGTTCCGCGAGGCCCTGCCGAAGTCGGGGACGGGGAAGGTGCAGTGGCGGAGCTTGCAGGACAAGCGCTGAGCGCCCCACTGGCCGGAGCCCGTCACGCGTTTCCGGGTTGTCCGGCCTGTTTCACCACCGAATTATTTGTTAAATGATATGCCGGAATACTTTACACTTCCTCAGGGAAACACGTAACGATTGAGCGCAAGTCATTGATTTTTATGAGTTGCGAAAAATTGGCATGGCGCTTGCTTGTTTACATTTGTGTATGTGCACAACCAACTCAAGCAAGGAATGCCGATCTATGAAACTCCTCAAAACACTGGGCGCCGCTGCCGCCATGACGATGACCATGGCCGGGGCCGCACATGCGGAAACCGTCCTGAACAATTGGGTGTTTAATCCGACTGGTGGCGGCTTTGCGTCCGGCCAGACGGTCAACGAGTACCTGGACGTGAATGGCAATTCGTTCATCCAGATCAATCCGACGGGCGCGAGCAGCTTCTCGTTTGCCGAGCACAGCGTGTTCAACATCGTGCAGGCCGACAGCAACAGCCAGCTGTTCCCGATCAACTACCCGGGCGGCAACATCACCGCGACCTTTGAAGCGACCGGCACCGGCAGCTTCGGCGGCGCCTTCTCGTTCACCGGCGGTACCATCCGCATGTTCCAGAACCCGACCAACCAGTACGGCACCGCAGCCGGTATCTATGGCGCCAACCTCGGCAACCAGATCGCCGAGTTCAGTGTGCTGGCAGGCGGCGGCGGCCGGGTCGATGCGAGCGGCTCGCCAACCAATAACGGCCAGATCACCGTGCTGGCGTCGGCAGCCCAAGGGAGCCTGGATGCAGGCTACTTCTTCCGCGAAAATGGCACCGACCTGTCGACGGAATCGATCCTGGCCTTTGCCTTCACCAACGCCAATACGGTCGGCGATCCGACCGATCTCCTGGTCGACGAAGTGGCTTGCCAGTACGCCAATTTCAGCGGGAATGGTTGCAATGGCCAGGGATATGCGAATACGCCAGGCTATTTCTTCGTTAGCAATAATGGCCAACTGAAGCTGGGTGAGAACGGCCTGCCGCCGGTCGACGTGCCAGAGCCGGGTTCGCTGGCCCTGTTCGGCATCGCCCTGCTGGGCGCCGGCGCCGTCATGCGCAAGCGCAACACGAAGGCTTGATCGTCTTTCGATGATTGCAAGGAAGGGGTGAGGCCCTGTCCGACTTCCGGACACGGCCTCCCCAGTCACATTACTTCTTTGGCTTGGTGACTTGTTGCTGCGCCGCTGCGTTGTTTTGCGCAGTTGCGTTGTTCTGCGCTGCCGCCGCCGCCGCAGCCTGCTTTTCCTTCTTCTTTTCAGCATGGTGCCCGATCACGCAACCGATCGCCGCGCCGGCAACCCCATGCTTTCCGGCGACATGACCGACCACGCCCCCCGCCAGTGCTCCCTTGCCGCAGCCGGCATTGGCCGTACCGGCCGCCATTACCAATGCTGCCGATACGATGGCAAGTGTAAGTTTCGTGCGCATGACTGCTCTCCCTGTGTAAGTTGATGGTCCACAGTAAGCGTTCCAGCGGGGGCCAACTGTTCGCGTCCTAACATACCAGGCCCTACAAGGTCAGGAACATCGCCACCACGGCCACCAGCATGATCGCGATGCCGCACCAGCCGAGCAGCGTGTGGCGCGTGCTGAGCGTGTACTTGCCCATGATCTTGCGGTTATGGGCCAGCATCATCATGACGACCATGATCGGCACGGCGATGACGCCGTTGATCTGGGCCGACAGCACCAGGGCGGCGATCGGGTCGATCGGGGCGAAATCGAGCAGGACGCCGCCCAGGGTCGCCAGCGCGATGATGGCGTAGAACTCGCGCGCCTCGACCACTTTCAGGTCCATGCCGTTACGCCAGCGGAAGCTCTCGGTGACCGCGTAGGCGGCCGATCCGGCCAGCACCGGCACCGCCAGCATGCCGGTGCCGATGATCCCCAGCGCAAACGCGAGAAAGGCGAATTCGCCGGCCACCGGACGCAGCGCTTCGGCCGCCTGGCTCGAGGAGGTGATGTCCGTGATGCCGTGCGCGCCCAGGGTCACCGCGGTCGTCAGGACGATGAAGAAGGCGACCAGGTTCGAAAAGCCCATGCCGATGAAGGTGTCGGCCTTGATGCGCCTGAGCTGGGCGACGGCGTCGTGCGGGCGGGTGCGCAGCGCGCGTGTGTGCGGCGCATTGCGAATCTCCTCGACTTCCTGCGAGGCCTGCCAGAAGAACAGGTAGGGACTGATCGTGGTGCCGAATACGGCGACGACCAGTGCGACCGATTCCTTGGTGAACGTGAAATGTGGCCAGACGGTGCGCGCGAGCACCTCGGTCCAGGGCATGTGCACGGCAAAAGCGGTGGCGACATACGACAGCAGGCCGAGGGTCAGCCATTTCAGGTAGCGCACATAGCTGGCATAGGGCAGGAATACCTGCAGCGACAGGCACAGCAGGCCGAAGGCGAGGGCGTACAGATGGCCGGAGCCGGTGCCGGTCAGCAGGCGCACCGCTTCGCCCATGGCGGCGATGTCGGCCGCGATGTTGATCACGTTGGCCACCAGCAGCAGCGCGACGATGATGTACAGCAGCCACGGCGAATACGCGCGCCGGATGTTGGCGGCCAGTCCGCGCCCGGTGACACGGCCGATGCGCGCCGAGACCAGCTGGATCCCGACCATGAAGGGATAGGTGAGCACCAGCGTCCACAGGGTATTGAAGCCGAACTGGGCGCCGGCCTGCGAATAGGTGGCGATGCCGGATGGGTCGTCGTCGGCGGCGCCGGTAATGAGGCCCGGGCCCAGCGATTTCAGGGTGGCGTTGTCGGTGAGACGGCGGAAAAATTTCAGCGGCATGATCGGCCTGCGCAGGTATGCACCGGCGCGACCGCAAGGATCAGGGCGCCGGCAGGAATTGGTAAAGAGAGGGACTGTTCATGGTCGGCGCGCAGTGTAGCATGGCTGAATTGGCAAAAGCGTATCCGGTCGGTAACAATATGCCGCGATAAGATTGGCTTAAGTTAGCAGGAGCAGGGGTCGGCGCTATATGAGCCAGCGTCCGCATGCCTGCCGACGAGCTAGCGCCTGAGCCTGGACGAGGGCGAGCGCAATACGCGCCGTGCCACGCCGGCATCGACCCGCATCAGGCGCATGAAGATCCTGGCCACGTTCGTCCCGAAGACCTGCCGGACAACCTGCGCCCGGTAGACCAGCCTCGACATCGTTTGATTGCAGCGCACGTAGCGCTGCTCGGCGCCCTCGTTCATGTCATCCGGCACGACACTGCCCCGCTTCGGAACCGACGGCGTGATGAGGGTCGCTTTCATGCGGATGGACCGAGGCGGGCACTGTAGGGAAGGGCGGGAAGGTCATCATCGGCGTCGTGAACGGATTGGGCAATCCTTTCATTACAGACGAAAAGCCTGGCCCCAACCAGCCTGTCCATGTAAGAAACGTTACAAAATGTCTCAGGGATCGTACGGATCCGATGGACCTCGCGGCGTCCACCGGGTTTTGATGCGGGCGGCGGGGCCGAAGCGGTCGGACAGCGCGAGCAGGCCCTTTGCCAGGGACAGGACGATCAGGATGCCGACGATATCGCCGACGATCATCGCCGTCAGCGCGAGCCAGTCCACCAGCCCTGTCTGAACCCACAGGAGTGCGTGGTGAAAGACGGGACTCATGAGCCCGCACAGCACCCCCGTGAACAGCAGTCGCTGGACGGTCAGCCCGCCAAGACGCGGCTGCAAGTCGAACCAGTGTTTGGCGAACAGGTAGGCAAGATAAGGGCCGCCCGCACCCGCCATGGCGCCGCTCAATGCACGAAAGGCATCCGGGAACACGAAGTGATGGAAGTTGAGGTAGAAACTGGCCAGCAGCAAGCCGACAAAGCCGGCGAACCCGAACAGCAGCGTGGCCAGCAGGCGGATCCCGGCGGGAATGAATACCCAGTTGATCCCATTGCTCTGTTCGAACTGAATGAACAGGAGCTCGTTGACCCAGTTAAACGCAAGGAATACGAGCGTCGTGATGGCGACGTAGCCGACTTGCTTTATTGCTCTTTCTTTCGTGCTGGCCATTACCGATTGAATCCTTGTTGCATTGCCATATGGTAACGTTATTGTAACCTCAATGCTGACGCATCCGCAGCCGGCGACCCTGCCCGGCGCCCGCGCGTGTGTGGCGCCATTGCCGCAGGTGGCTCGATACAATCGGACAGCCGCCACAGAAGAGGCCGGCTCATGCCAATTTTAGAAAAGAGAAACAAGATGAACACACCCAGCCTGCTTCCTTCCGCCCTGATCGGGGCCGTCGCCAGCGCGCGCTCGATGACGCCGATGGCCACCATCGCCGCGGCCCGCCTGGCCCACCGCGATACACCGGGCGAACTGTTCCTCCTCGACCGGCCCCTGTTCAAGTACGGCGCGCTGGCCATGGGCGCCGGCGAACTGGCAGGCGACAAGATGAAATCCGCGCCCGACCGTACCGTCTTCCTGGGCCTGCTGGCGCGCGTGGCGAGCGCCGCGATTGCCGGCGCCGCCCTGGCACCGAAAGGCCGCGAGAAGGCGGGCGCGGCGGTCGCAGTCGCCACGGCTGTCCCGCTCGCCTACCTGACGCTTGCGGGCCGCAAACGGGCCATGGCGCGCATCGGCCAGACCCGCAGCGGACTGATCGAAGACGCGCTGGTCCTTGCGGCGGGGGCAGCAGTCGTGGCGCTGTCGACCAAGCGCTAGGCGGCGCAAAGGGGCAGGCCGCGGGGCCTGGTCCCGGGCTTCGACTACAATCGTCGCAGTCGGCCTGCATCGGCCCCGCCTTTCGTCTTTTCCTTTGGCTTTTCTCTATGACGCGCCGCCCCTGGTACTTCGGCTGGAACATCGTTGCCGCCGCCACCGTATTGACCACGCTCACCGTCGGCATGCGCCTCGGGATCGGGCCCTTCTTCCTGCCCATGGGCCAGGACCTCGGCTTCAGCCGCAGCCTGCTGGCCTCGATCATCGCCATCGGCATGCTGTGCTACGGGCTGGCCATGCCGCTCGCCGGCTACCTGGTCGCGCGCCGCGGCACCCGCTTCGTGCTCCTGCTGGGCACGGCGATCGTCGTCCTTTCCGTGATCTGGACGGTGAACGCGCGCACGCCGCTCTCCTTCCTGCTGGCCTTCGGCGTGTCGATGTCGGTCGGTCTCGGCTTCACCAGCCCGGTGGCGCTCACGCCGGTCATCAGCCGCTGGTTCACGCGCCAGCGCGGCATGGCGCTGTTCTTCCTGTCCACGGGTTCGATGGCGGGGATGGCGGTACTGACGCCGGCGCTGACCCTGTCCATCGGCTCCATCGGCTGGCAGTCGACCTTGCTGGCCTTTGCCGCCATCTTTACCGTGGTCACCGTGCCGGCGGCGCTGTTCGTCATGCGCGACCATGCGCCCCCTGGCACCGACCTGCTGCCCGAACAGGCCGGCGCGCAGGCGGCGGCGCCCAGGGCGGCGCCGGCGAGCCTGTCCTTCGGCGCCGCCATCCGGACCTCGCCCTTCTGGAAGATCGTGGCCGGCCTGTTCGCCTGCGGCTTCAGCATGAACCTGCTCGGCACACACGGCGTGCCGATGCTGATGGACCACGGCTTCGATGCGATGACGAGTTCTTACGGCATCGGCCTGATCGGGCTGGTCGCCATTCTCGGCACGCTGGTGTTAGGCCGGCTGTCCGATCGGCTCCCCCGCAGGAACATCCTCGGCGTGATCTATCTGGTGCGTGGCCTCGGCTTTTTCGCGCTGCTCGCGGTCGGCACGCATTGGGAACTGTACATCGCCGCCACGATCGGCGGCATGGTCTGGGCCGGCAGCATCGCCACCTCGTCGGCGATGCTGGCCGATATCTACGGCGTGCGCCTGGTCGGCGTCATGTACGGCACCGCCTACCTCGGGCACCAGGTCGGCGCCATGCTCAGCTCCTGGTTCGGCGGCTGGGGCTACGAGCACTTCGGCAGCCACTTGCCGGCCTTCGGCAGCGCGGGCGTGCTGCTGCTGGCCGCGTCCTTCGTGTCGCTGCGGCTGCCGTTGCGGGGAGGGACCCCGTTCGTTCCCATCACGGCAAGCGCAAGTCCAGACTGAGCCTGCTGAGGAGGAGGTAGGTGACGAGCCCCAGTGCCAGCAGCGACAGCACGAAGATTGCGGCCACCTTGCCGGCCGCGCGCAGCACCGCGCGCTTTTCCTGCTCCTTGTCCTTCTGCTTCTCCCCCTGATCGTAATGCCACTTGATGGCGAAGAACATGCCCGTGCCTAATACGAGAACCTTGAACGTAACGGCAACGATAGGGAACCAATCCATGATGTCGAGTATTTCCCGGCTAAGTGCCGAATACGGATGAGAGGGGAAAAAACGTCAGCGCCTGCCATGCGAGGATGGTTTTACTGCACGTTCTGAGGCATTCTACTCAAAAGCAAAATCCATACATTGAGACAAAATGTCCCAGTTGAAAACCATACAAGACGAAGATTCGCCACCCTGGCTGCCGCGGCTGGCCGTGCATGGCGGGCCACGTTTCTTGCAGATTGCGGATGCCTTGCAGGCGGCGGTGGCAGAGGGAGTGCTGAAGCCGGGTGACCGCCTGCCAACGCAACGCCTGCTGGCAGCACGGCTGGACGTCGACCTGACGACGATCACGCGCGCTTACGACGAAGCCAGGCGCCGCAACTTGCTGGAGGGCCGCGGCGCCCGAGGTACTTATGTCGCGGCGCCGAAAGCCGAATTGAGCCCGGTCCTCGACCTGAGCATGAATACCCCGCCGCCGCCGGATGGCGTGGACTTCGACGACCTGTTGAAACAGGGTTTGTCCCAAGTACTGATGAGGTCTGATAATGCATCGCTGATGACTTACCACCTGGGCGGGGGAAGCGACTCCGACCGTCAGGCCGGCGCGAAATGGCTCGAGCCGATGTTCGGACACCTGGATCCCGGGCAGCTGGTTGTCTGTCCGGGTGCGCAAGCGGCGATCGCCGCATTGATCCTTGCGCTGACGCAGCCTGGCGATGTGATCCTGGCAGAGCCGGCGGCTTATCCCGGCTTGCGTGCCGCCGCGACCCAGTTCGGCCGGCGGATCATTGCAGTGGAAGCCGACCGGCACGGGATGATGCCAGGGATGCTCGAGGCAGCGTGCCGCCGGCACAAGCCCGGGCTGGTCTACCTCAATCCGACCTTGCAGAACCCGACCGCCGTCACCATGCCGGAACGCCGGCGCAGGGAGCTCGCCGGCATCGCGCAGCGCTGCAAGGTACGCATCGTCGAGGACGATCCCTACTGGCTCCTTGCCGATGCACCGCCACCGCCCGTTGCCAGGTTTGCCCCGGAACAGGTGGTCTACATCTCGACCCTGTCGAAATGCCTGACGCCCGGCTTGCGGGTCGCCTTCGTGCTCGTGCGCGACCCGCACGAACGCGAACGCTTCCTGGCCGCACTCAGGTCATTTGCGCTGATGGCCGCTCCGCTGACGGCCGCACTGGCCACCCAGTGGATCCTCGACGGTTCGGCTGACGGATTATTGGCAGGCGTGCGCAAGGAAGCGCGCCTGCGCCACCGGATGGCGCGGGATATCCTGGCGGGGCGGTACAGCGGCCCTGGCGACGGCCTGCACATATGGCTCGAGTTGCCGGCGTACTGGAACTCCGCGCAGCTTGCGCGTGCAGCCGCCAGCGACGGCATCGCAGTCACGCCGGCGGAGGCCTTCGCAACGGGCAGCGGATCGGTGAATGCAATCCGGATCTCGTTGGGGAGCATCAAGGACCGTGGACGCCTGCAGGCGGGACTTCAACGGCTGTCGCATCTGCTTGCGAGTCGGCCCGAGCCGTTCAGCGCAGCCGTGGTTTAACTGTCCAGAAAATATTGCGCTTCGTTCGGGAGTTTCGGTTATCGCTCCGCTGCCCTTGCAAGTCGCTCCGCAGCGACTATTGTGAAATGGACGGCAGCCTCGGCGCTGGCGTCGAAGGGTGGACAAGGTGGACATTTTTTCGGCGGTTGAACGGAAGAACCTGCGCGAGCTGAAGCGGATACTGAAAAGCGATCCGCTTGCCGCCCGCAGGACCGATTGTTGGGGACGCACGGCATTGATGCTGTCGTGTATCGAGGGGGAGGAGGCCTTCGTGCGGCTGCTGCTTCCATGCAGCGACGCGATGGCCGCCGACAGGGATGGCGAGACGGCGCTGATGCTGGCATCCTTCGGACACCCCGGTTGTGTCGAACTGCTGTTGCCGGTGAGTGAACCCATGGCCCGCGACGGGGACGGCTGGACTGCCCTGATGTGGGCGGCCTCGAGCGGTAGCGAGCGCTGCGTGGCCTTGTTGCTGCCCCACAGCGACGCAAACGCAGCCACGGAGTCCGGGCTCACCGCGCTCGACATCGCCCGGACTTACGACCAGCAGGCCCGGGCCCAGCAAATCCGGCGGCATATGGTGGAGACAGGCGACACCGGGGCGCTGGACGCCGTTGCCGTTGCCGCTGCAGCGAGCGGCTCCCCCGGATCCGCGGCGCCAGTCTAGCCCTGGCGCCCGCTCACCTTGACGCTGTCGATCGGCAGGGCGATCTGCAGTTGCTGGAGCAGCTGCCCCATGCCTGCAGCGATGCGGTAGCCACTGAGCAGCAGCGCGTATTGTCCCGTCATGTAGGCGATCCGGGCATTGAAATACTCGTTTTCCGCATTCAGCAGGTCCAGCAAGGTCCGCTGTCCGATACTGAACTGGCGCGCGTACGATTCGCGCGTGGCCGCGCCGGCGCTGACGTACTGGTTCAGCAGGTCCAGCCGTTCACGGGCGGTGCGGTTGGCGTTGTAGGCCTGCTGCACGTCTTCCTCGATGCGGCGCCGGGTCTGGTCCAGGATGTTGCGCGCTTCCTCGATCTGGAAACCGGCTTCGCGGATGCGCGCGAGGTCGGCGCCGCCGCGCGAAAAATTATAGCGAAGACGCAGCATGATGCTCAGGTCGCTCGTCGAGCCGCGTACGATGTCGTCCGCGCGCCGCTTTGCCAGCTCGAGGTCGACGCGTGGCGACAGGGCCGACCTGGCGCCCGATTGCAGGGCGGTGGCGAACGCGACGTCGGCTTCGGCGGATTTCACCGACGGGTGGCCGGCCAGGGCCGCGTCGACCGCCAGCGTCTCGCTTGCCGGGAGCTGCCTGTCGAGCGGCTCGGGCGCGCGCAGCGCAGCGGGTGCGGCACCGACCAGGCGGCGATAGCCAAGTTCGGCATCGCGCAGGCTGCTTTGTTCCTGGCGCAGGTTCGCTTTCGCCAAGGCCAGGCGGCTCTCCGCCTGGTCGAGGTCGGCCCTGCGGCCGACGCCTCCTTCGCTGAGCAACTTGATTTGCTGGTAGATGCGCTGGTGGGCATCGAGGTTGTCGACGGCGGCAGCAACGGTTTCCTGGCGCCGCAGCACTTCCAGGTACACGGCCACGGTGCGCAGGGCGAGCTCGTCGGCGATCGCCGCGACGCCATAGGCCGACGACTCGACCCGCGCGGTCTGGCCGGCCACCTGGCTGCGTGTTGCCAGGCCGTCGAACAGCATTTGCGACAGCGTCACGGTGGCGTCGCGCTGGCGGAAGCCCGCATCGCTCAAGTCGCGCAGCCGCGTGTCCGGCGTATCGAGGTGTTCGCGCCCCGTGCCCACATTCAGGTCGATGCGCGGAAAATAGTTCGCGCGCGCCTGCTTGACTCCTTCATCGGCCGCATAGCGGCGGCTTGCCGCGGCCAGCACTTCGGGATTCGTGTGAACAGCCTGGGCAACGGCGTCGCGCAGCGTCTCGGCCCCCGCACAGGAGGATGCAGCGAGCCCGCATGCGAGCGCGAGCGTTGGCAAGACGGTGCGTCGTTTCATGTCGCTCCAGAGGGTCGTCCTTGTTTGTCTTCGATTGATGCCAAGAAAATAATACACAGGATGGAAGGCGCATTCAATCCAAATCGCACGCCAGGGCCCGCCATGGTGCTAGGACAGGCTCATTTCCATGATTTTGCCCAGCATCTTGCGCGTCACCCAGGCTTCGCCCCGGTCGACCCCATGCACCGCCCTTGCCAGCAGGCGCTCGAGGTCGCCCTGCTCGAGATAGCCGCGCGCGCCTACCAAAAGGGCATTGGCCAGCTGGTCATCCTCGATGGCATGCGGTCCGACCAGCATGACGAGCGTCCCGGGGCACTTGCGGCGCAAGGCTTGCAGCAGCGAGCACTCGGCGTCGGTGCACAGGTCGGCGCTCAACAACAGGATGCGCGGTTTCAGGCGACACATCCTGGTAACCAGGTTTTCGCTATTCATCGATTGCCGTAAAACAATGATCTCACCGTCGTGGCGCAGCGTGTTCCTGCATTGCGCCATGCCGGTGCCATCCTGGGCCGCGATTGCCACGGTAATAGGTTCCATGATGCGGATTCCTCATGAATGCTCATGTCCGGTTGCCGGATCAGGGAGCGGACATGTGCCCGGCCCCCGATCCATTCCCCTTCGCTACATGACCGGTCAGATGAAATAATTGGGCGTATCGGCCTCGGTAATCAGGACGTTGTTCAGCGTGACCAGCGTGACGAAGGAATCTCCGCCACCGTTGCTGTCGACCTGGACGACAGTATTGGCGCCATCGGAGCTGAATTTCAGGTACCCGCCCGTGAACGCGTTCGTGCCGTCGTAGCCGGCAAAGCCCTGCAGCAGGTCGTGCAGGTCGAGCACGTCCGCGCCGTTGGTCCCCGACTTGCTGAAGTCCCCGACCACGTCGCCGGCGGCGCCGGCATCGGAAGCCAGGTTGAAGTCGAAGGTGTCGTTCCCCAGACCCCCGGTGAGCAGGTCGTCGCCGGCGCCGCCGACCAGGATATCGCTGCCCGCGCCGCCCGCCAGCACATCGTCGCCGCTGCCGCCATACTGGAGCTGGTCGCCGGCATGGGCGCTGTAGTTGACGATATTTACATTGCCCTGGCCGAGCAGGTCGTGGAAACCTGCCGAGGTGTACTGGCCCTCGAGGGCGATGCTGGCGGTATGGGCACCATCGCTGAGGATCAGGGTGCCGCCCGTCCCGGTGGCATTGGCGGAGTAGGCAAGCCTGACGTCGTCGCCGAAGAGATCGCCGAACACGAGCGAGTCGCCGGCATTGAACCCGGCGACCGTACCGGTGAACGCAGCCGAATGGTCGAGCACGAGCGTGCCGTCGCCGTCGGCGGCAAACTGCGTATGGCCGTTTGCGGCGCCGCCGAACTGGAGCGTGGCGGTGCCGCTGATCGTCGCGCTGCCGTTGCCGCCGACGTCGCCGTGGACGGTGACGTTGCCGCCGTTGGCCCACAGGCTTCCAGCATTGTCGAGCGCGCCGTTGATGACCAGGCCGCCGCTACCGGTCGCTGCCAGCGTGCCGGTATTGGTGACCGCGTGGCTGCCCGTGTCGATGACCAGTGCGTGGGCGCCATCGGCGAGGATGGTGCCGGCATTCGCGAGCGTCATCTGCCCATTGCCGATCTGGCCGGCGCCGGAAATGGTGTTGTCGACATTGGTCAGCGTGGCGGCGGCGGTGCCGCCGAAAACGATGTTGCCGCTGCTGTCGGACAGGCGCAGGTCGCCGCCGCCCTGCAGGGTGACGCTGTGCACCAGGATTTCCAGGCTCGTGTCGCTGCCGGTCGACGCGAGCGCAATGGTGCCCGTATTCTCGATGACACCGCTGAACGGCATGATTGCGCCGTCGCTGATGGTCAGGGTGCCGCTGTTGACCGTCACCGGCTCCTGGTTGAAGACGAAATTGTTCGCGCTCAGTGCCGCGGCATGGACACCGACCACCGTGATCGTCGCGCCGTTGTTCAGCGTCAGCACCGCATTGCCCCTGGCGTCGTCTGCGAGATGGGCCTGGACGGCGGCGAAGCTGGTGAAGCCGTCGAATCCGATCAGGTCGATCTTGTCGGCAGCGGCGTCGAAGTTGTGCACGGTGTCGGTGGCGATCGGCTGGGCGAAGACGAACAGGTCGGCGCCGGAGGAGCCGGTGAGATTGTCGTCGGAGGAGACCGCGAAGATCGGCGAACCTGGCGCGTAGGCTTCGACGTTGTCGGCGATGAAGTCCATATGGGCGCTGCCGTCCTGGGCGGTCCACGATTGGGTGATGTTGAGCACGGCCGCGCCGGCGTAGGTGGCGGGCGTGGTCACCGTCAGGGTGGCGGGATCCGCCACCTGCACGGTCCAGCTGCCGTCGGCCGCACGTGTCCCCGCATTGAGGGTCCAGTCCGGCGGAAGTCCGGCAACCGTGATGGACACCATGCCGCTGACTTCGGCGGTTGGAACACCCAGGCCCAGGTTGATGGGTTGTCCTGCGATACCTGCCGGCTTGATGTTGGTTACTGCGAAGCCGACGCCCCCGTTGCCTGCCGCATCGGTCCAGAATGCGGACCCGCTTCCACTTGCGAGGATATTGAAGGGTTGGTTGTTCCCCCCGCCACTAATGCCGCTGACGGCCACCGTGTATGTCGTACCCGAGGTTCCCGACACCACCGAGACGGCGCCGATCGTCGCACCTGGCGCCTGCACGTCCGCGCTGTCGAAGCCGGTCACAGCTTCGCTGAAGGTCACTGTGACGGTCCGGTTGCCACCGTTTCCGCCGGAGGTGACACTGGTCACCGTGGGCGCCAGCGTGTCGATCGCCTGGCTGTCGAAGCCTGCCAGGCTGCCCGACGGGGCCGCATTTCCTGCGGTATCGGTCACGCCGGCCGCCAGGCTCAGGGCCACCGTGCCCGCGGCCACGTTGGCCGTCGGGCTGACCACGACCGTGTAGTTATTGGTGCTGCCAAACCGCGCCACGCTCGTGATGGTGCCATTGGTCGCGGTAAAGCTGCCGGTGGACACGCCCGTCACCGCTTCGTTGAAGCTGACGGTGAAGGTGATCGCCTGGTTGGCCTTGGCTGTGCCGGTGATGTTGTCGGTCACCGCCGTAATCGCCGGTGCGCTGTAGTCGGCGACGAGCGTCGGGTTGCCCGATGTGCTCGTCGTCACATTGCCTGCGGCGTCGAAGAGCTTGATGCTGACCACACCGCCGGCCGCAATCCTGGCCTGGAGCTCGGCGTTGGTTGGGCTGCCGTCACTGGTGGTGAAGTTCACCGAGGTGTCGCCGCTGACGATGCTGGTATCGGTGGCAACCAGCGTGTTTCCTACATACAGTGCGGCGCTTCCTCCCGTGGCCTGGCCGGCGACGATCGTTGCCGATGCGTTCAGGAACGTGTTGGTGCCGTTCACGGTATTGGCGACAACGGTGCCGCCCACCGGCGTCAGCGTGATGGCCGTCGGTGCGTCGGGCGCCAGCGTGTCGATCGGCTGACTGTCGAAGCTGGCCAGGCTGCCCGGAGCGGCGGCGTTTCCTGCCGTGTCTGTCACTCCGGCCGCCAGGCTGAGGGCGACCGTTCCCGCGGCCACGCCGGCCGTCGGGTTCACCACCACCGTATAGTTATTGCTGGCGCCGACCTGCGTCACACTGGCCACGCTGCCATTGGTCGCGGTGAAGCTGCTTGCGTTCACGCCCGTGACGGCTTCGCTGAAGCTGACGGTGAAGGTGATGGCCTGGCCCAGCGCGGCCGTACCGCTCACGTTGTCGGTCACCGCGGTGACGGTTGGCGCGACCTCGTCGACGTCATTGATGGCAAGGCTGACCGTTTGCTCGCTGTGATTGCCGGCGGCATCGGTCGCCACCACGGTGAACGTGTAAGCGGACTTCGTTTCAAAGTCGGGGTTGCCAATCAGGGTCACCGCGCCGCTGGCGCTGTTGATACTGAATGCTGCCGCATCGCCTCCCGCTTTCAGGCTGTAGCCAAGGCCACCGCTGATGTCGCCGGTGTCCGTGGCGGCCACCGTGTACACCACCCGGCCGGCCCCGCTGTTTTCGTTGATCGCCGTGGCCGTCGCCCCGGAGGTGATGGTCGGCGCCACCTCGTCGAGGTTGTTGACAGCGACGCTGAACGTTTGGCTCTTGCCGGGCGAGCCATCCGAGCTGTTGGCCACGATGGTGATGTTGTGGCTGGTCGCGGTCTCGTAGTCGAGCACGGCGCCGTTGGCGACGGTGACGACGCCGGTCGAAGCATCGATGGCAAAGCGGCCGCCGGCGTTGTCGCTCAGGCTGTAGGTAACCACGGCGCCGGCATCCGCGTCGGTCGCAAAGCCGGTCACGCCGACGACAGTTCCGGCCGCGGCATTCTCCGTAACGCTGTTGGCGGCGGCATTGGTGTCAGTAACCGCACTGATCGCGTTGTCGTTGATGTTGGTAAGGTTGATCGTGAAGCTCTGGCTGCTGTTGGGTGAACCGTCGGTGCTGCTGGCGACGATGGTGATCGTGTGGCTGGTTGCGGCCTCATAATCGAGCAGGCTGCCATTGGCGACAGTGACGACACCGGTGGCGGCATCGATGGCGAAGCGGCCGCCCGCGTTGTCGCTCAGGCTGTAAGTGACAAGCGCACCGGCATCGGCATCGGTGGCCAGGCCGGTGATGCCTACGACAGTACCAGTCGCTGCGTTTTCTGCGACGCTGTTGGCGCTGGCATCGCTGTCGGCGACCGCGCTGACGGCGTTGTCGTTGACGTTCGTGAGGTTGATCGTGAAGCTCTGGCTGCTGTTGGGCGAACCGTCGGAGCTACTGGCGACGATGGTGATCGTGTGGCTGGTAGCGGTTTCGTAATCGAGCACGGCGCCATTGGCGACGGTGACGACGCCGGTCGAAGCATCGATGGCGAAACGGCCGCCGGCGTTGTCGCTCAGGCTGTAGGTGACAGCGGCACCGGCATCGGCATCGGTCGCGAAGCCGGTCAGGCCCACTACCGTGCCAGATGCGGCGTTCTCGGCCACGCTGTTGGCGGCAGCATCGCTGTCGGAGACCGCGCTGACGGCGTTGTCGTTGACGTTCGCGACATTGATCGTAAAGTTCTGGCTGGCGGCTGGGGAGCCGTCGGAGCTGCTGGCGACGATGGTGATGCTGTGGCTGGTAGCCGTCTCGTAGTCGAGTACCGCGCCGGTGGCGACGGTGACGATGCCGCTCGTGGCGTCGATGGCAAAGCGTCCGCCAGCGTTGTCAGCCAGGCTGTACGTAACGGTGGCACCGCTGTCGGCGTCGGTCGCAAAGCCGGTCAGGCCAACCACGGTTCCCGCCGCAGCATTTTCGGCCACGCTGTTGGCGCTGGCATCCCTGTCGGAGACCGCGCTGACGGCGTTGTCATTGACGTTGGCAAGATTGATCGTGAAGCTCTGGCTGCTGTCGGGCGAACCGTCGGAGCTGCTGGCCACAACGGTGATGTTGTGGCTGCTTGCTGACTCATAATCGAGCAGAGTTCCGTTCGCAACGGTGACGACACCGGTCGTGGAATTGATGGCGAAGCGGCCGCCGGCATCGTCGCTCAAGGTATATGTGACGACAGCGCCGCTGTCGGCATCGGTGGCGAAGGCGGTCACGCCGACCAGGGCGCCGGTCGCGGCGTTCTCTGCCACGCTTCCGCCAGTGGCGCCATCGGTGTCAGATACAGTGCTGACAGCGTTGTCGTTGACGTTGGTGACGCCAATGGTGAACGCCTGGCTATTGGTTGAGCCGTCGGTGCTGGTGGCCAGGACCGTGATGTCGTGGCTGGTTGCGGTCTCATAGTCGAGCAGGGTGCCGTCGGCAACGGTCACGACACCGGTCGTGGAATTGATGGCGAAGCGGCCGCCGGCATCGTCGCTCAAGGTATATGTGACGACAGCGCCGCTGTCGGCATCGGTGGCAAAGGCGGTCAGGCCGACGACTGCGCCGGTCGACGCGTTCTCCGCAACGCTGTTGGCGGTGGCATTGCTGTCGGTGACCACACTGACGGCATTGTCATTCACATTGGTGAGGCTGATCGTAAATGTCTGGCTGGTGGGAGGCGAGCCGTCCGAGCTGCTGGCGACGACCGTGATGCTGTGGCTGGTTGCCGTCTCGTAATCGAGCAGGGCGCCATTGGCGACGGTCACAACGCCGGTCGAGGCGTTGATGGCGAAGCGGCCGCCGGCATTGTCGCTCAGGCTGTAGGTAACGACAGCGCCGGCGTCGGCATCGCTGGCGAAGGCGGTCACGCCGACGAGGGTGCCGGTCGCGGCATTCTCAGCGATGCTATTGGTGCCAGTGTCGTTGTCGGCGACAGCGCTGACAGCATTGTCGTTGACGTTGGTGACACCGATCGTAAAGACCTGGGTATTGGTGGAGCCGTCGGTGCTGGTGGCCAGGACCGTGATGTTGTGGCTGGTTGCCGTCTCGTAGTCGAGCAGCGTGCCGTCGGCAACGGTTACGACACCGGTCGTGGAATTGATCGCGAAGCGGCCGCCGGCATCGTCGCTCAAGGTATATGTGACGACAGCGCCGCTGTCGGCATCGGTGGCGAAGGCGGTCACGCCGACCAGGGCGCCGGTCGCGGCGTTCTCAGCGATGCTTCCGCCAGCGGCGCCATCGGTGTCAGATACAGTGCTGACAGCGTTGTCGTTGACGTTGGTGACGCCAATGGTGAACGCCTGGCTATTGGTTGAGCCGTCGGTGCTGGTGGCCAGGACCGTGATGTTGTGGCTGGTTGCGGTCTCATAGTCGAGCAGGGTGCCGTCTGCAACGGTCACGACACCGGTCGTGGAATTGATGGCGAAGCGGCCGCCAGCGTCGTCGCTCAGGCTATAGGTAACAACGGCACCACTGTCGGCATCGGTGGCGGCAGCGGTCACACCGACGAGGGCGCCGGTCGCGGCGTTCTCTGCCACGCTTCCGCCGGTGGCGCCATCGGTGTCAGATACAGTGCTGACAGCGTTGTCGTTGACGTTGGTGACGCCAATGGTGAACGCCTGGCTATTGGTGGAGCCGTCGGTGCTGGTGGCCAGGACCGTGATGTTATGGCTGGTCGCGGTCTCATAGTCGAGCAGCGTGCCGTCGGCAACCGTTACAACCCCCGTAGAGGAATCGATCGCGAAGCGGCCGCCAGCATTGTCGCTGAGGCTATAGGTGACGACAGCGCCGCTGTCGGCATCGGTGGCGAAGGCGGTCACGCCGACCAGGGCGCCGGTCGCGGCGTTCTCTGCCACGCTTCCGCCGGTGGCACCATCGGTGTCAGATACAGTGCTGACAGCGTTGTCGTTGACGTTGGTGACGCCAATGGTGAACGTCTGGCTATTGGTGGAGCCGTCGGTGCTGGTGGCAAGGACCGTGATGTTATGGCTGGTCGCGGTCTCGTAATCGAGCAGGGTGCCGTCTGCAACGGTCACGACACCGGTCGTGGAATTGATGGCGAAGCGGCCGCCAGCGTCGTCGCTGAGGCTATAGGTAACAACGGCACCACTGTCGGCATCGGTGGCGAAGGCGGTCAGGCCGACCAGGGCGCCGGTCGCGGCGTTCTCTGCCACGCTTCCGCCGGTGGCACCATCGGTGTCAGATACAGTGCTGACAGCGTTGTCGTTGACGTTGGTGACGCCAATGGTGAACGTCTGGCTATTGGTGGAGCCGTCGGTGCTGGTGGCAAGGACCGTGATGTTATGGCTGGTCGCGGTCTCGTAATCGAGCAGGGTGCCGTCTGCAACGGTCACGACACCGGTTGTGGAATTGATGGCGAAGCGGCCGCCAGCGTCGTCGCTGAGGCTATAGGTAACAACGGCACCACTGTCGGCATCGGTGGCGGCAGCGGTCACACCGACGAGGGCGCCAGTCGCTGCGTTCTCAGCGATGCTATTGGTGCCAGTGTCGTTGTCGGCTACGGCGCTAACAGCATTGTCGTTGACGTTGGTGACACCAATGGTGAAGACCTGGGTATTGGTGGAGCCGTCCGTGCTGGTGGCGAGGACCGTGATGTTGTGGCTGGTTGCGGTCTCATAGTCGAGCAGGGTGCCGTCTGCAACGGTTACGACACCGGTGGTGGAATTGATGGCGAAGCGGCCGCCGGCATCGTCGCTCAAGGTATATGTGACGACAGCACCGCTGTCGGCATCGGTGGCGAAGGCGGTCACGCCGACGAGGGTGCCGGTCGCGGCATTCTCAGCGATGCTATTGGTGCCAGTGTCGTTGTCGGCGACAGCGCTGACAGCATTGTCGTTGACGTTGGTGACACCGATCGTAAAGACCTGGGTATTGGTTGAGCCGTCGGTGCTGGTTGCCAGGACCGTGATGTTGTGGCTGGTCGCGGTCTCATAGTCGAGCAGGGTGCCGTCGGCAACGGTCACGACACCGGTCGTGGAATTGATGGCGAAACGACCGCCAGCGTCGTCGCTGAGGCTGTAGGTAACGACAGCACCGCTGTCGGCGTCGGTGGCGAAGGCGGTCACGCCGACGAGGGCGCCGGTCGCTGCGTTCTCAGCGATGCTTCCGCCGGTGGCACCATCGGTGTCAGATACAGTGCTGACAGCGTTGTCGTTGACGTTGGTCACGCCAATGGTGAACGTCTGGCTATTGGTGGAGCCGTCGGTGCTGGTGGCCAGGACCGTGATGTTGTGGCTGGTTGCGGTCTCATAG
Source organism: Massilia litorea (assembly GCF_015101885.1). Lineage (NCBI taxonomy): Bacteria > Pseudomonadati > Pseudomonadota > Betaproteobacteria > Burkholderiales > Oxalobacteraceae > Massilia > Massilia litorea. Next base: position 4,390,255 of record NZ_CP062941.1, on the reverse strand, counting down.
TCGAGCAGGGTGCCGTCGGCAACGGTCACGACACCGGTCGTGGAATTGATGGCGAAGCGGCCGCCAGCGTCGTCGCTCAGGCTATAGGTAACAACGGCACCACTGTCGGCATCGGTGGCGGCAGCGGTCACACCGACGAGGGCGCCGGTCGCGGCGTTCTCTGCCACGCTTCCGCCGGTGGCACCATCGGTGTCAGATACAGTGCTGACAGCGTTGTCGTTGACGTTGGTGACGCCAATGGTGAACGCCTGGCTATTGGTGGAGCCGTCGGTGCTGGTGGCCAGGACCGTGATGTTATGGCTGGTCGCGGTCTCATAGTCGAGCAGCGTGCCGTCGGCAACCGTTACAACCCCCGTAGAGGAATCGATCGCGAAGCGGCCGCCAGCATTGTCGCTGAGGCTATAGGTGACGACAGCGCCGCTGTCGGCATCGGTGGCGAAGGCGGTCAGGCCGACCAGGGCGCCGGTCGCGGCGTTCTCTGCCACGCTTCCGCCGGTGGCACCATCGGTGTCAGATACAGTGCTGACAGCGTTGTCGTTGACGTTGGTGACGCCAATGGTGAACGTCTGGCTATTGGTGGAGCCGTCGGTGCTGGTGGCCAGGACCGTGATGTTATGGCTGGTCGCGGTCTCGTAATCGAGAAGGGTGCCGTCTGCAACGGTCACGACACCGGTCGTGGAATTGATGGCGAAACGACCGCCAGCGTCGTCGCTGAGGCTGTAGGTAACGACAGCGCCGCTGTCGGCATCGGTGGCGAAGGCGGTCACGCCGACGAGGGTGCCGGTCGCGGCGTTCTCAGCGATGCTATTGGTGCCAGTGTCGTTGTCGGCTACGGCGCTAACAGCATTGTCGTTGACGTTGGTGACACCAATGGTGAACGTCTGGCTATTGGTGGAGCCGTCCGTGCTGGTAGCCAGTACAGTGATGTTATGGCTGGTCGCGGTCTCGTAGTCGAGCAGCGTGCCGTCGGCAACCGTTACAACCCCCGTAGAGGAATCGATCGCGAAGCGGCCGCCAGCATTGTCGCTGAGGCTATAGGTGACGACAGCGCCGCTGTCGGCATCGGTGGCGGCAGCGGTCACACCGACGAGGGCGCCAGTCGCTGCGTTCTCAGCGATGCTATTGGTGCCAGTGTCGTTGTCGGCTACGGCGCTAACAGCATTGTCGTTGACGTTGGTGACACCAATGGTGAAGACCTGGGTATTGGTGGAGCCGTCCGTGCTGGTGGCGAGGACCGTGATGTTGTGGCTGGTTGCGGTCTCATAGTCGAGCAGGGTGCCGTCTGCAACGGTTACGACACCGGTGGTGGAATTGATGGCGAAGCGGCCGCCGGCATCGTCGCTCAAGGTATATGTGACGACAGCACCGCTGTCGGCATCGGTGGCGAAGGCGGTCACGCCGACGAGGGTGCCGGTCGCGGCATTCTCAGCGATGCTATTGGTGCCAGTGTCGTTGTCGGCGACAGCGCTGACAGCATTGTCGTTGACGTTGGTGACACCGATCGTAAAGACCTGGGTATTGGTTGAGCCGTCGGTGCTGGTTGCCAGGACCGTGATGTTGTGGCTGGTCGCGGTCTCATAGTCGAGCAGGGTGCCGTCGGCAACGGTCACGACACCGGTCGTGGAATTGATGGCGAAACGACCGCCAGCGTCGTCGCTGAGGCTGTAGGTAACGACAGCACCGCTGTCGGCGTCGGTGGCGAAGGCGGTCACGCCGACGAGGGCGCCGGTCGCTGCGTTCTCAGCGATGCTTCCGCCGGTGGCACCATCGGTGTCAGATACAGTGCTGACAGCGTTGTCGTTGACGTTGGTCACGCCAATGGTGAACGTCTGGCTATTGGTGGAGCCGTCGGTGCTGGTGGCCAGGACCGTGATGTTGTGGCTGGTTGCGGTCTCATAGTCGAGCAGGGTGCCGTCGGCAACGGTCACGACACCGGTCGTGGAATTGATGGCGAAGCGGCCGCCAGCGTCGTCGCTCAGGCTATAGGTAACAACGGCACCACTGTCGGCATCGGTGGCGGCAGCGGTCACACCGACGAGGGCGCCGGTCGCGGCGTTCTCTGCCACGCTTCCGCCGGTGGCACCATCGGTGTCAGATACAGTGCTGACAGCGTTGTCGTTGACGTTGGTGACGCCAATGGTGAACGTCTGGCTATTGGTGGAGCCGTCGGTGCTGGTGGCAAGGACCGTGATGTTATGGCTGGTCGCGGTCTCGTAATCGAGCAGGGTGCCGTCTGCAACGGTCACGACACCGGTCGTGGAATTGATGGCGAAGCGGCCGCCAGCGTCGTCGCTGAGGCTGTAGGTAACGACAGCGCCGCTGTCGGCATCGGTGGCGAAGGCGGTCACGCCGACGAGGGTGCCGGTCGCGGCGTTCTCAGCGATGCTATTGGTGCCAGTGTCGTTGTCGGCTACGGCGCTAACAGCATTGTCGTTGACGTTGGTGACACCAATGGTGAACGTCTGGCTATTGGTGGAGCCGTCCGTGCTGGTAGCCAGTACAGTGATGTTATGGCTGGTCGCGGTCTCGTAGTCGAGCAGCGTGCCGTCGGCAACCGTTACAACCCCCGTAGAGGAATCGATCGCGAAGCGGCCGCCAGCATTGTCGCTGAGGCTATAGGTGACGACAGCGCCGCTGTCGGCATCGGTGGCGGCAGCGGTCACACCGACGAGGGCGCCAGTCGCTGCGTTCTCAGCGATGCTATTGGTGCCAGTGTCGTTGTCGGCTACGGCGCTAACAGCATTGTCGTTGACGTTGGTGACACCGATCGTAAAGACCTGGGTATTGGTGGAGCCGTCGGTGCTGGTGGCGAGGACCGTGATGTTGTGGCTGGTTGCGGTCTCATAGTCGAGCAGGGTGCCGTCTGCAACGGTCACGACACCGGTCGTGGAATTGATGGCGAAGCGGCCGCCAGCGTCGTCGCTGAGGCTATAGGTAACAACGGCACCACTGTCGGCATCGGTGGCGAAGGCGGTCAGGCCGACCAGGGCGCCGGTCGCGGCGTTCTCTGCCACGCTTCCGCCGGTGGCACCATCGGTGTCAGATACAGTGCTGACAGCGTTGTCGTTGACGTTGGTGACGCCAATGGTGAACGTCTGGCTATTGGTGGAGCCGTCGGTGCTGGTGGCAAGGACCGTGATGTTGTGGCTGGTTGCGGTCTCATAGTCGAGCAGGGTGCCGTCGGCAACGGTCACGACACCGGTCGTGGAATTGATGGCGAAGCGGCCGCCAGCGTCGTCGCTGAGGCTATAGGTAACAACGGCACCACTGTCGGCATCGGTGGCGGCAGCGGTCACACCGACGAGGGCGCCGGTCGCGGCGTTCTCTGCCACGCTTCCGCCGGTGGCACCATCGGTGTCAGATACAGTGCTGACAGCGTTGTCGTTGACGTTGGTGACGCCAATGGTGAACGTCTGGCTATTGGTGGAGCCGTCGGTGCTGGTGGCAAGGACCGTGATGTTATGGCTGGTCGCGGTCTCGTAATCGAGCAGGGTGCCGTCTGCAACGGTCACGACACCGGTCGTGGAATTGATGGCGAAGCGGCCGCCAGCGTCGTCGCTGAGGCTATAGGTAACAACGGCACCACTGTCGGCATCGGTGGCGAAGGCGGTCAGGCCGACCAGGGCGCCGGTCGCGGCGTTCTCTGCCACGCTTCCGCCGGTGGCACCATCGGTGTCAGATACAGTGCTGACAGCGTTGTCGTTGACGTTGGTGACGCCAATGGTGAACGTCTGGCTATTGGTGGAGCCGTCGGTGCTGGTGGCCAGGACCGTGATGTTGTGGCTGGTTGCCGTCTCGTAGTCGAGCAGCGTGCCGTCGGCAACGGTCACGACACCGGTCGTGGAATTGATCGCGAAGCGGCCGCCGGCATCGTCGCTGAGGGTATAGGTAACGGCAGCGCCGCTGTCGGCATCGGTGGCGAAGGCGGTCACGCCGACGAGGGCGCCGGTCGCGGCGTTCTCTGCCACGCTTCCGCCGGTGGCACCATCGGTGTCAGATACAGTGCTGACAGCGTTGTCGTTGACGTTGGTGACGCCAATGGTGAACGCCTGGCTATTGGTTGAGCCGTCGGTGCTGGTGGCCAGGACCGTGATGTTGTGGCTGGTCGCCGTCTCGTAGTCGAGCAGCGTGCCGTCGGCAACGGTTACGACACCGGTCGTGGAATTGATCGCGAAGCGGCCGCCGGCATCGTCGCTCAAGGTATATGTGACGACAGCGCCGCTGTCGGCATCGGTGGCAAAGGCGGTCAGGCCGACGACTGCGCCGGTCGACGCGTTCTCCGCAACGCTGTTGGCGGTGGCATTGCTGTCGGTGACCACACTGACGGCATTGTCATTCACATTGGTGAGGCTGATCGTAAATGTCTGGCTGGTGGGAGGCGAGCCGTCCGAGCTGCTGGCGACGACCGTGATGCTGTGGCTGGTTGCCGTCTCGTAATCGAGCAGGGCGCCATTGGCGACGGTCACAACGCCGGTCGAGGCGTTGATGGCGAAGCGGCCGCCGGCATTGTCGCTCAGGCTGTAGGTAACGACAGCGCCGGCGTCGGCATCGCTGGCGAAGCCGGTCACCCCAACCACCGTTCCAGCGGCAGCGTTTTCCGCTACGCTATTGGGGGCCGCATTGCTGTCGGTGACGGCGCTGACGGCGTTGTCGTTCAGATTGGTGACCGTCACCGCGATCGCCTGCGTGTCGGTGGCGGTTCCGTCCGACACCTGGACGATGACGTCGTACACGTTATCGGCTCCTGCATCCGTAGGCGCATCGAAGTCTGGCGCCGATACGAAGGACAGGGCTCCGGTCTGGGCGTTGATGCTGAACTTTGCTGCATCCGCGCCGCCCACGATCGTGAATGTCTGGGTCGCCCCATGGTCGACATCGGTGGCCGTTACCACGCCCACCGCAGCGGTGTTCTCGGCCACACTGATCGACGCAGCGGCGCCACCCCCGTGCGATGTGATGACCGGTGCATCATTGGTACCGGTAATCGTCACCGACACCGTCCGGCTGACCTGTCCCCCATGGCCGTCGTCGACGGTGACCGTAAACTGCTCGACCTTCGTCTCGCCTGCCGCCAGGTATTCGACCGCACTGTCCGCCACGGTGTAGGTCCAGGTCAGCGCCCCTCCGGTGCCGGTGCCGGTGGTGTCGCTGGTTTTGATCGCATTCATCGTGCCCAGCGTGGTCCCGACCGACACCGCCGTTACCGTGTGGGTGTCGGTCAGGTCGACATCCGTGAAGGCCATGTTGCCACTGCTGGTCAGGTTGCCCGCCGGCGCGGTCTGTTCCGTCACAGCGCCCGTCAAGGTCGCAGTCCCGATCAGCGGCCCGTCGTTCACCGGCGTGATATTGATCAGGTCCGTGTCCTGGATACCGGCCAGGTCAAAGGTCAGGCTGTGCGTGACCGGGCTATCGGAGCCGTTGTAATAGGTAATGCGATGCAGGACCGTCGCCACTTCGGCGGCGGCGGCCTGATTGTTAAAGCTGACGACAAAATTCGTCCCGTTCCCACCCGAGAAGGTGGCGACGGCCTTGCCGCCGATGAGGATGGTGCTTCCGGAGATTGTCAGGCCGTCGCCGGCGGCAAGGCCGATCACTTCCTTGGACAACAGGCCCGACACCGTCAAGCTCAGGCCAGCAAAATTGCCGGACGCCGATACGGTGGCGTTCGCCGCCAGGAAGATGGCGGAGGCCTGCTCGACGTAGTTCACGCTCCCGTTCACCCCGGGCGCCGCACCGTTCAGGTCGAAGACGATCTTGTTGGCACCCAGGATGCCCGCGTAGGCTTCCCGTCCGGCGCGCGTCAGCGGTGCCGAGGCTGCCAGTTCAGCCGAGTCCGACCATGCATCGAGGTCCCAGCGGCCGCCGCGCTCGGCCGACCCGACCAGGCCCGTTGCCGCCGCCACTGGCGCCCCGATCACGGCGGCGAGGGCATCGAGGAAGATGCCGCCACGTTCGCCCTTGGCCGTGCCGCAGCTCCACACCAGCACCTTGCCGCCATCCTCGAGCGCATCGCCGATCGTGCCCAGGTCCGTGACCGCTTCTTCGAGCGTATCGAGCGAGAGCGGGCCGGATGCGAAGGCGATCTCGCCCGGCTGCCCGTGAGCGATGATGTGGATGGCGTCAATGCCGCTGCGGTTGCGCAGGCTGTTTGCCATCGCTGCGACCGGAGGCTGCATGGCCGGCAGTACGACTTTCTCGACACCGGGAAGCATCCATCCAAGCAGGTCATTCAGGTCAGGGACGGCACTATCGATGAAAACGATTTCGCGGGATTGGGTCATGGTCTTTTCCTGGTAGTTTTGGAAGGATGGCAAGGTGCCGCAGAAGCTGTGGCCCTGCTCTGAAATAGGAGGAGATGGTTGCCGCAGGGGGGATCGATTTCCCGCAACCGAAATGAAGGGCGCCGACCGGCGGACCGCTTCGCCGCCGCCCGCTGGCGGGGCGCCGGTAGTCTCCTGCGATGTTGTGTGCATTCAGTTTTCCCCAGGCCGGTCTTCGTGCTCCCGATCGAAGCGTCGGAAGTCATTAGCGGAGTCGGCCGTAAGTCAGGCTAAATGAATGTCAATACGCGGACTAGTAGACTTTGGTACACCCCCGACTTAAGTCGAGGGCGCTTCGTTGTTTCGACGCAGCGGGAGGGAGGATGCGGGGGACCCGGCGTGGCGCCGGCGCCGATCGACAGGGAACCATGCGCGGGACCGCGCATGCCGGATGCAAGGCGGTGTGGACGACTTGCTACACTTCGGCCAGTTCCACGATGAGCAGCGCCAGCTTCAGCCGGTCCGCGATGCCGAGCTTGCGGAATATCTCGGTCAGGTGGGCCTTGACGGTACTCTCGGTGATCGTCAATTCGCGCGCGATCTGCTTGTTCGACTCGCCGTTGCCGACCAGTTCCGCAATCTCGCGCTCGCGCCGCGTCAGGTCGGCCAGGCGGGCCATGGCGGCGCGCCGGCCTTCGTTGTCGGCCCGGATGCGCGCGCCCAGTTCATCGAGCAGGCGCGGGGTCAGCGTCCTGCGGATCCACAGTTCGCCTTGCTGAACCGCCTTGATCACCAGTTTCACCCGATCAGGTGCGATGTCGTGGCAGCAGCAGCCGCGTACGCCAATCCGGAACAGTCCCAGTTCCCGGATGTCGCACGGTTCGCTGGCGAGCGCGATGATTTTGGTCGCCGCATGGAGTTTCAGCAGGCGGGCGGCACCTTTGGCACCGTCGAGATCAGGCAAGTCCATATCGAGCATGAGTACGTCCGGCTTGATACGCGCCATGTCCGCCAGTAGCACTTCCATGTTCCCGACCGAGGTGGCTGTGGGAAAACCGTCGAGCCCCTGTTTCCAGTAGCGCAGCAGTTCGGATGTTGGACCGGCGAGCAGAATCATGGGCATCTCCTTTTATCGTTCACGAAGCGCCATTTCTTTGGTTTTGATAATCGGCTTGAGCAGGTAGTGGAGCACGGTCTTGTTGCCGGTTTTGATATCCACCGTCGCGACCATGCCCGGCAGTATCGCCAACGGCCTGGCGCTCCCCTCCGGCCTGGCCTGCCTGGTGCGAACCCGGATCTGGTAAAAGCTTTCCTGCCGTTCTCCGGGACGCTCGGGCATCAGCGTATCGGCGCTGATGTGTTCCAGCGTCGCCGGCAGGCCGCCGTAGATCGAAAAGTCGTACGCCGACAGCTTGACCAGTGCTTCCTGGCCCGGCCGCAGGAAGGCGATATCCGACGGACGCACGCGCGCCTCGACGAGCAGGGTGTCGTCCAGGGGCACGATCTCGAGCAGGTCCATGCCCGGCTGGACCACGCCGCCGACGGTGTTGACCTTGATTTGCTTGACGGTGCCTGCCAGCGGCGCCCGCACCAGCGTGCGCGTGACGCGATCGTCGAGGGCCGTGTTGGCGGCGCTGAGCGCGCTCTGTTCGGCGCGCGCGAGATTCAGCTCCTTCATGGCGTCGGCGCGGAAGTGCGCGCTCAGTTCTTCCATTTTCTGCTGGACCTCGCGGTACGCCGCTTCCAGGCGCGGCAGCGCCAGCCTGGTCGCGTCGAGCTCGCCACGCAGGTCGTTGACCTGCCGCTCCAGGCGCAGCAGGTCCACTTCCGACACCGCTCCCTGCTGCGCCATCGGCCGCATCATGGCCAGTTCCCTGGCGATCAGGTCGTAACTTTGCTGCAGCTGGGTTTCCCGCCCGCGTTTTTCGGCAAGCTCCCGGCGCCGCTGCTCGGCCTGCTGGCGCAAGACCCCCTGGTTCACCTGCAATTCGCGCGCCCGGCTGGCGAACAGGGTCTTTTCTTCCGCCACCAGCTTCGGGGCCGTCCGCTCCAGGGCCGCGGGCGGCGCGAAGGGCGTGTTCCCGGCTTCTGCCGACAGGCGGGCGATGCGCGCCTGCAAGGCCAGGTCGCGGGCCTGGCCCTCGCGCGACGATGCGTTGAAGCGGGTGTCGTCGATGCGCATCAGCGGCTGGTCCTTGCGCACCACTTCCCCGACCTTCACCATGATTTCCGAAACGATCCCGCCTTCCAGGTTCTGGACGACCTGGACCTGGCTCGAAGGAATGACCTTGCCTTCTCCGACCGTGAACTCGTCGACCGTGGCCAGCGCCGCCCAGCACAGGGCGAGGATGAAGAACAGCAGCGTGAGCCACAGGATCCAGTGGGTGAAATAACGCGGGCCCTCGAGCAGTGCGGCGCTGCTCTCGCGCATGAATCCGGTGTCGTCGATCGATGGCTTCAGCGCGTCCACGGCGCGCCGCGCGAGGCCGCGCAGGCCGGCGCTGTGTGCAGTGTCATTGGCTTGCTGCATGGAGCTTCCCCTTTGCCAGCGCTGCGAGAACGGCTTCCTTGGGACCGTCGGCAACCACCCGTCCCTGGTCGAGCACGATCAAACGGTTCACCAGGCTCAGCAAGGAGGCCCGGTGCGAGATGAGGATCAGGGTGCGGTCGGCCAGTTCGGCGCCGAGGCGGGCCTTGAACAGTTCCTCGGAACGGTTGTCCATCGCGCTGCTCGGTTCATCGAGCAGCAGCAGCGGTGGCGCCATCAGTTCGGCGCGCGCGATCGCGATCGCCTGGCGCTGCCCGCCCGACAGCTTCTCGCCGCGCTCGCCGACAGGCAGGTCGAGTCCCTGCGCCGAGCGGCTCGTGAACTCGGTGACGCCGGCGATATCGGCCGCCCTCAGGACCGCGGCATCGTCGGCATGCGGCGCGCCGAGCACGATGTTGTCGCGTACGCTGCCGTAGAACAGGAGGATGTCCTGGGGAACGTGGCCGATGTCGCGGCGCAGGGCGGCCGGATCGATCTGGCGCTGGTCGGTGCCGTCGATCAGCACCGCGCCTTCGCTTGGCGGGTAGAGCCCGAGGATCAGCTTTTCCACGGTCGTCTTGCCGGAACCGACACGGCCGATGATCGCGACCCGCTCGCCGGGCCGGATCGTGAAGGACACCTCGCTGAGCGCCTCGGCCGTCTGTTCCGGATAGGCGAAGCTGACGTTCCTGAATTCGACGCCGCCTTGCAGGGCGGGGCGATGCACGAAATCCTTTCCCGGGGGGCGCTCCACCGGCAGGTTCATCAGCCGGTCGATCGAGGCCAGGGCATCGCGCGACTGGTGATAGCGCGTCAGCAGGCTCGCCACTTGCGACAGGGGCGCCAGTACGCGGCCGGTGAGGATGGAACACGCGATCAGGGCGCCCATGGTCAGCTTGTCCTCGGCGATCAGGTGGACACCGACCAGGATCACCGCCAGGTAAGCGGCCTGCTGAGCGAACGAGGAAAAATTGACGGCACAGGCGGAAAGGAAGCGCGAGCGCAAGGCGAGTTTGCCTAATTGCCCGATCAGTTGTTCCCACTTGCGCTGGACTGCTCCCTCGGCGCCCATGACCTTGATGGTTTCGAGCCCGACCAGGCTTTCGACCAGGGTCGCCTGCCGTTGGGCTGCAAGCCTGGAGCTCGTCTGTACCAGGCGCGCCAGCGGCGCCTGCAATGCCAGGCTGGCGCCGATGATGAGCGGCATCGCGAGCAGGGGCGCCCAACCGAGCGGGCCGCCGACCCAGAACATGGCGACGACGAACAGGACGACGAAGGGCAGGTCGATCAGCGCCGTGATGGTGGCGGACGTGACGAATTCGCGGAAGGCTTCGAATTCCTGCAGGTTGCTGGCAAAGGCGCCGACCGAAGCGGGGCGGGCGCTCATGCGGATGGCCAGTACCCGCTCGAAGATATTCGCGGAGAGCACGACGTCGAGCTTCTTGCCGGCGACGTCGATGAAGTAGCCGCGCAGTGCGCGGATGAGCGTGTCGAAGACGATGACGAGCATGACGCCGAACGACAATGCCCAGAGCGTTTCCATCGCATGGTTCGGTACCACGCGGTCGTAGACGTTCATCGAAAACAGCGGCATCGCCAGCGCAAACAGGTTGATCAGCAGCGAGGCCAGCAGGACCTCGGCATACACGGGCCAGGAGCGCACCGCGACGCCCCAGAACCAGTGCGCCGGCCTGGGCACGGCGCTGTCCTGCGTGCGCGCGTCGAAACGGTGCTCGGGGCGTACGAAGAGCAGGTGACCGGCATATTGCTGCTCCAGTTCCGCCAGTCCGATCTCCTGCACGCCGCCGGTGTCGGGCAGGATGATCCAGGCCGTCTCTCCCGCTTTACCCTGCAGGATGCAGGCCTGCCGGTCGCGCAGCAGCAGTACGACGGGCAGGGTGAGGTCGGGTATCTTTGCGAGCGGCCGCCTGGCCAGCCTGGCGTGCAATCCGGCCCGTGCTGCGGCGCGAATGAAGAGCTCGGGAGTAAGGCCGGAGTCCTCCAGCGGCAAACCGGTCGTCAGTGTCTCGGCCGATACCGGCTTGTCGATCAGCCGCGTCAGCTCGACAAGACACTGTAAAAGGGGATCGTCGCTTCGCGTGGCCGCACGGGGCAGCGTCCACTGGTCGTTTCCTTGGGCAAGAGCATCGCTCGGCTTCATTACCGTCAGTCGGAAAGGTTGATAGAAACTGGCTATCGGCAATCCTGCACGGCTCGGGCATTCGAACCGGATCGACATGCACCAACCGTATGTAACCGTTAGTCGGTGCTATAAATGCAATGTATCACTGTTTATGCCCTGTGAATAAACTTTTTGCTGTGGCCGCTTTAGCTGGCGCCACTCGTCGCACGCGAACAACAGCCTGACGGGGCCATTGCGCACGACCAATTATGTGGAGCGCCAGGGCGGCGCCCCTCCGTTCCCGGTTCAGCGCTTGAGCTGCGCCAGGTCGCGCACCGCGCCGCGGTCGGCCGATGTGGTCAGTGCCGCATACGCCTGCAGCGCCTGCGAGACATAACGTTCGCGGCCCACCGGCTGCCAGGCGTCGGCGCCGCGTGCGTCCATCGCGGCGCGCCGCTGCGCCAGTTCGCCATCGCCCACGCGCAGGTTGATGGTGCGCGCCGGGATGTCGATGTCGATCATGTCGCCTTCTTCCACCAGGCCGATCGCGCCGCCTTCGGCCGCTTCCGGCGAGGCGTGGCCGATCACCAGGCCCGAGGAGCCGCCCGAGAAGCGGCCGTCCGTGAACAGGGCGCAGGCTTTGCCGAGGCCCTTCGACTTGATGTAGGAGGTCGGATACAGCATCTCCTGCATGCCGGGACCGCCTTTCGGGCCTTCGTAGCGGATGATGACGACGTCGCCTGCGTGCACGCTGTCGCCCAGGATGGCTTCCACCGCCGCGTCCTGGCTTTCGAAGACGCGCGCCTTGCCCGAGAATTTCAGAATGCTCTCGTCGACGCCGGCGGTTTTCACGATGCAGCCCTTGGCGGCGATGTTCCCGTACAGGACCGCCAGGCCGCCGTCCTGCGAGTAGGCGTGGGCGCGGTCGCGGATGCAGCCCAGGCTGCGGTCGATGTCGTTCGAATCGAAGCGCTCCGACTGCGAGAACGCGACCTGGGTCGGCACGCCGCCCGGTGCGGCGCGGAACAGCTGGTGCACGGCGCGGTCGTCGCTGACGCGGATGTCGTATTTCGCGATCGCCGCTTCGAAGGTCGGGCTGTGTACGGTCGGGAGCGAGGTATCGAACAAACCTGCCCGCGCCAGTTCGCCGAGGATGGCGAAGATGCCGCCGGCGCGGTGCACGTCCTCGATGTGGTACTTGTCGGTCATCGGCGCGACCTTGCACAGGCAGGGCACCAGACGCGAAATGCGGTCGATGTCGGCCATCGTGAATTCGACCTGCGCTTCGTGGGCGGCGGCCAGCAGGTGCAGGACGGTGTTGGTCGAGCCGCCCATCGAGACGTCGAGCGCCATCGCGTTCTCGAAGGCCGCCTTGGTGGCGATCGAGCGCGGCAGGACCGAGTAGTCGTCCTGTTCGTAGTGGCGCCTGGCGATGTCGACGATCAGGCGGCCCGCGTTCAGGAACAGTTCCTTGCGGTCGGCGTGGGTTGCGACGATGGTGCCGTTGCCGGGCAGGGACAGGCCGAGCGCCTCGGTCAGGCAGTTCATCGAGTTCGCGGTGAACATGCCGGAGCAGGAACCGCAGGTCGGGCAGGCCGAGCGCTCGGCTTCGAGCACGTCGGCGTCCGACACGGTCGAATCGCCGGCCTTGATCATGGCGTCGATCAGGTCGAGCTTGATGACCTTGCGCTCGTTGTTCACGACTTTCACGACCTTGCCCGCTTCCATCGGACCGCCGGAGACGAAGACGGTCGGGATGTTCAGGCGCATCGCGGCCATCAGCATGCCCGGGGTGATCTTGTCGCAGTTCGAGATGCAGACCATGGCGTCGGCGCAGTGGGCATTGACCATGTACTCGACCGAGTCGGCGATCAGGTCGCGCGAGGGCAGCGAGTAGAGCATGCCGCCGTGGCCCATGGCGATGCCGTCGTCCACCGCGATGGTATTGAATTCCTTGGCCACGCCGCCATGCGCTTCGATCTCGCGCGCCACCAGCTGGCCCAGGTCCTTCAGGTGCACGTGGCCGGGCACGAACTGGGTGAAGGAATTGACGACGGCGATGATCGGCTTGTCGAAGTCGCCGTCCTTCATGCCGGTGGCGCGCCACAAGGCTCTGGCACCGGCCATGTTGCGGCCCTGGGTGGTGGTGTGGGAACGGTAAGTCGGCATGGTTTTTCCTGAAGGCGGCGGGCGAATGAAGGCTTCAGGATGCCGGATGGGCAATGATATGTCCAATATGCGATTTCGGACGCAGTGATTCTTTTGGCGAATCACAGCATAATGTTGCTATAAATAAACTTCTGCCGTAGACTTCGGAGGGTGTGACCACTAATAACAGTCAAGGGAGAACCTCATGTTTGTCGGAAGCTATACGTCGGCCAGGCTGGCGCTGACGACCCCGCCGGATTGCTGCTGCAATTGCGGCGGGCACGGGCAGCTCGAATTTGTCGACACGCCAATGAAACAGGTGCGCTTCTTCTTCGTGTTCGGCACCGAGCTGACGCTGACCGAATCGTTCCCGTATTGCGCCGGGTGCAAAGGCTCGGCAAAACGGGCGCGCCATGGCTGGCTCGCCAAAGGCATCGTGTATTGCCTGGTCACCTCGTGCGCATTCCTGGGCCTGGTGATGTCGCACGCCCTGTTGCCGGGTTTCGTCGCCGGCAGCCTGTTTTACAGCGCGCTGATCCTGTCCGCCTTGCTGACGGCGGGCTACTATACGACCCGCAAGCCGAAGCGGGCAGGCGGCACCTATTACCAGCCCGTCGAGCTCACCGAGGCCTGGATCGGCGACAAGCACATCGCCCGGTTCGAGCTCGCCTTTCATAATGCACGCTATGCCGCTGCCATGCGCCGTTCGAATGCCGAACTGATCGACGCAGGCGTGTTCAAGATCCAGTAAGCCCGGGCGCCGCGCAATACCGGTTGCGCCCAGCCGCCTTGGCCTGGTACAGCAGCGCGTCGGCCGCCCGGATCAGCGAGGCGCTGGCCTGCGCGCGGTCCGGCACCAGGGTGGCAATGCCCATGCTGGCGGTGAGCAGCGGGGCGGTCGGCGAGACCGCGTGCGCGATCGCCAGCGCGGCCAGTTCGTCCAGTACGCGCCGGGCCACGCATTCGGCGCCTGCTGCATCCGTCTCGGGCAGCAGGATTGCGAATTCTTCGCCGCCGTAGCGCGCCACCAGGTCCTGGGCGCGATTCGCGGCGCGGCACATGGCGCGCGCGACCTGCTCCAGGCAGGCGTCGCCGGCCTGGTGGCCGTAATGGTCGTTGAAGAGCTTGAAGTGGTCGATGTCGGCCAGGATCAGCGACAGCGGCAGCCCGCCGCGCCCGCAGCGGCGCCATTCGGCGTCGATCCGTTCGCTGAAGGCGCGGCGGTTGGCGACGCCGGTCAGGCTGTCGGTCAGGGTCAGCGCCCGTAGCGCGTCGGCCTGGCGCTTCACGGTGAGTTGCGTGCGCACGCGGGCGCGCACCACGGCGGCGTTCACCGTTTTGCTGATGAAGTCGGCCGCGCCGGCGTCGAGTGCGCGCGTTTCGTCTTCCGGGGAAGACAGGGCAGTGACGAAAATGACCGGGGTGTCGCCGGTCTCGGGCGCGGCGCGCAGGGCCTGCAGCACCGCGTAGCCGTCCACGCCGGGCATGACGGCGTCCAGCAGGATCAGGTCCGGGCGCTGGCTGGCGGCGAGCGCGAGCGCCTTGCTGCCGTCGAGGGCAAACAGCACCTCGTGCTCGTCCTGCAATGCCGCGTGCAGGATCTGGATATTTTCCATGGCGTCGTCGACGACCAGGATGCGCCCGTTCAGGGCCAACTCGCTCCAGCTCATGCGTCTCCCTTTTGATCCAGTATAGCCTCCAGCAGCGATGCCGCGTGTTCGAAGCGCAGCGTGCCGACCGCCTCGGCCAGCGCCAGCGCGTGCGCGCTGCCCAACAGCGCAGCGAGGCGGTCCGCCAGCGCGGCATGCACCGCCAGCGCCTTCATATTGTTATTCTGTAGCAATTCCAGCAGCTGTGCCAACGCGCGCGGATCGGCCTGCGGAGCGGACCCTGCCGGCGCCGCGGGCGCCAGGTCGCGCGCGGCGGCCTGGAGCGGCGCCAGGGCGGCGTCGAGCAGGGCCAGCTGGCGCGCGGCCCCCGCGTCGTCGCCCGCGCGCAGGGCCGCTTCCAGCGCAAGCGCGTGGGCGGCGAGATCGACCGCGCCCAGGTTCGCGGACACGCCGCGCAGGCGGTGCGCGAGCACCAGCGCCTCCAGATGCTCGGCCGCGTCGATGTGCGCATGCAACTGCTCGACGCTGGCGCCGGCGCCGGCCGCGAAGCGGGCGAAGACGGCGGCGAAGGCCTCGACGCCGCCGCCGAAACGCGGCAGCGCGGCCTTCAGGTCGATGCCGGGCAGCTTCGGCAGGGGGGCGCCGGACGCCGCCAGGGCCGCCGGCGCGGTCGCGCGTCCGGTCAGGCGCGCCAGCGTCGCCACCAGCTCGTCGACGTCGACCGGCTTGGACAGGTGGTCGTCCATGCCGGCCTCGAAGGCGCGCCGGCGGTCTTCGTCCAGGGTATTCGCGCTCATCGCGATCACCGGCAGCGCATGCAGGCCCATCCCCCGGATCGCTTCGGTCGTCTCATAGCCGTTCATCACCGGCATCTGCAAGTCCATCAGGACGGCGTCATAGGCCGCGTCCGGCGCGTTCAGCATGCCGAGCGCGACGCGGCCGTTGGCGGCCACCGCCACCAGCGCGCCGGCGTGGGTCAGCACATAGGTCGCCACTTCCTGGTTGATGGCGTTGTCCTCCACCACCAGCACGCGCAGGCCGGCCAGGCACGCAGCCAGCGGCGTGCGCGGCGGGCTGCCGGGTGCGGCGGCGCCTTCCAGTTCCACGAAGACGGCATCGAGTGCGCTGCGGGTGAAGGGTTTGGCCAGCAGGGCAAGGCGCGGCGCGGCCGGCAGCACCGGCGCCGCGGCGTCGGCATCGGCCACCAGCAGCACCGTCGGCGGCAGCCCGGCGGCGCCGGCCAGGCCCGGCAGGCCGGCATCGAGGAAGGCCAGGTCAAACGGTGCGCCGCCCAGCTTCGCCAGCGCTGCGGGAGCGCTCGCTGCGCATTCCACTTCCCAGCCGCGGCCACGCAGGTCGCTGCCGAGCGCCGCGGCCGCGCTGGCATTCTCGTCCGCGACCAGCACGCGCAGCGGCGCGAGGGGCGCCGGGCTTGCTGCGGCCGGCGCTTCGGGTTCGCCGAACCCGGCTTCGAAGTGGAAGGTCGAACCCAGTCCCGGGCTGCTCTCCACGACCAGGCTGCCACCCATCAGCGCCACCAGCCGGCGCGCGATCGACAGTCCGAGGCCGACGCCGCCGTACTTGCGGCCGGTCGCGCTGTCGCCCTGCGAGAAGGGTTCGAACAGGCGCGCCTGGTCTTCCTGCGCGATGCCGATCCCGGTGTCGCGCACGGCAAAGCGCAGGCGCACCCGTCCCGGGCTGCGCGCGGCCACCTCGACCGACAGGACGATCTCGCCGCGTTCGGTGAACTTGACCGCATTGCCCACCAGGTTCAGCAGCACCTGTTCGAGCCGGGTCGGATCGCCGCGCAGCACCCGCGGCACGCCGGGCCCCACCGCGAACACGGTTTCGATCCCCCTGGCCCGGGCGTTCGGTACGCTCAGCACGGCGACCCCCTGCAGCGTGGCGTCGAGCTGCAGCGGCACGTGTTCCAGCTCCAGCTGGCCGGCATCGGACCTGGCATAGTCGAGCAGGTCGCTGAGGATGCCGAGCAGGGACGCCGAGGCGCGCCTGATGTGGGCGACGTGGGCGCGCTCGCGCCGGCCCAGCGGGGCTTCCTCGAGCAGGCGCGCCAGGCCCATGATGGCGTTCATCGGGGTGCGGATTTCATGGCTCATGTTGCCGAGGAATTCGCTCTTGGCGCGGCTGGCCTGTTCGGCTTCGCGCAGGGCCTCGACCAGGCGGCCTTCGGTCAGTTTCAGCTCGGAGACGTCGGCATGCAGCGCGTAGAAGCCGCGCACCCGTCCCGCCTTGTCGATGTCGGGCAGGTAGCTGCCCCAGATGTGGGTCGGCGTGCCGTCCCGGCTGCACAGGCCGGTCTCGAAATTCTGCGGCGTGCCCGCCAGGACGCCGCGTATGTAGACCAGCAGTTGCGCGCGGATGTCGGCCGGGACCAGTTCGGCCGCATAGCGCCCGATCGCGTCGGCGTCGTCGACGACGCCGAACCAGGCCAGGGCCGGCCGGTTGGCAAAGCGCAGCCGTTCGTCGGCATCCCAGTAGCTGACCAGGGCCG
The DNA here is from genome assembly GCF_015101885.1 of Massilia litorea. Taxonomy (NCBI): domain Bacteria; kingdom Pseudomonadati; phylum Pseudomonadota; class Betaproteobacteria; order Burkholderiales; family Oxalobacteraceae; genus Massilia; species Massilia litorea. The sequence continues at coordinate 4,373,076 of NZ_CP062941.1, read as the reverse complement.
GCAGGTTGTCGGTGACGGTGCGGATGAAGCGCTCGCGCTGGCGCAGCTGGGCGCCGCTGGCGCGCAGGGCGGCATCGGCCGCGACCCGTTCGCTGATGTCGCGGATCGTCACCTGCATCATGCCGCGGCCGCCGATGTCGACGCTGGTGAGGCGGATATCGGCGTGGAAGTTGCTGCCGTCGCGGCGCTGGTGCACCCATTCGAACTGGACGCCGCCTTCGTCCAGTGCGCGCCGCATCAGCTCCGCGGCCATGTCCTCGGAGCGGCGTCCGTTCGGCTGGAATTCGGGAGATACGGTGACTGGCGACAGCATCACCAACTCCTCGACGCTGTAGCCGAACAGCGTGGCCGCGGCCGCGTTCGCGCTGACGAAGTTGGCGTTATAGGCCAGCAGCGCCTGGGCGTCGCCCGAGCCTTCGAACAGGACCCGGAACATCGCTTCGTTGTCGCGGTTCTGGCGCTCGAGCATCTTGCGCTCGGTGATGTCGATCACGACCGCGTTGATGCCCACCAGTTCGTGTTCAGGGCCGAACACCGGGTAATAGCTGGAGAGCCAGTAGCGCGTCACGCCCGGCTCGGCCGGCACCTCGCCGGCCACCTCGAGGTCGCGCAGGGCGCGCCCGGTTTCCAGCACGCGGCGGTAGGGCGCCTCGAAGGCGACGCCCACTTCGCCCAGCAGCTCCGGCAGGGTGCGCCCGAGGTGGCCGATCGCCGGCACGGCATTGATCGCCGCCAGGCAGTCGTTGATCATCACGAAGCGCAGGTTGCGATCGACAAAACACAGGCCGACCGGCGCCGTGGCATACACCGTCTCCAGGCGGACGTTCAGGCGTTCGAGTTCGGCGGTGCGGTCGGCGACACGCGCTTCCAGGTCGCTGCGGTAGCGCAGCAGTTCGCGTTCCACCTCGCGCAGCGCGTCGGCCACGGTCGCCGTCTCGCGGATTTCCGGCGGGGCCAGGCCAAGCGGTTCGCCGCGCCCCAAGGCGGCGGCCGGTTCGACCAGGCCCTGCACCGAGCGTGCGATGGTACCGCCGATGATCCAGGCCAGCAGCAGGCCGAGGCCGAGCAGGGCGCTCGATGCGGCGACGGTGGCCGGCAAGGCATGGCCCAGCAGTTCGCGCGCGGCGTCGTCCGGATAGGTGACCGCCACGATCCAGCCATGGCTGTTCGAGCGCATCCAGGCCGCATGCTGGCGCATGCCGTCGTAGTCCTCGGGCAGGTGCGCCAGGCCTTCGGGACTGGCCGCCGCGTTGGAAGCCAGCACGCCGTTCATCGGGGTGCCGACATAGCTGGCGCTGTCGATATTGCGGGCCACCACCAGGCCGCGCGCATCGAACACCTCGGCCACCCAGCCCGGCGGCAATTGCTGGGCGCCGAGCAGGTCGGCCACGCGCCTGGGGCGCACCTGGGTCGAGAGCACATACGCAACCTTGCCGTCGCGCCAGACCGGGACGTCGGCCGAGAACACGAAGCCCTGGCCCGGTCCAGGGGAGTAGAGGCTGGAAATCCGGGCGTCGCCGCGGCGCAGCACGGCATCGACCGATTCCTGGTTCGGCGTGGCCGGCAAGGCGGCGCCGAAGGCCCAATGGGTGTCGAGCAGGGGCCGGCCGTCGGCACCGCTCAGGGTGAAGTTCGATGCCGGGAATTCCGGACGCAGCAGCAGCTGGCGCGACTCGGCGTGGAACTGCGCAAGCGTGCCCGGGGCCAGGGTCGGCCAGGCGGCCGCGACCCGGCCTGCCGTTTCGGCGCTCTCGAGCTCGCGGTCGAGCGCCGCCGCCAGCGCGCGGGTGACGGTGGCGGCGTCGCGCGCCACGTGCCCGGCCTCGCGCTGGCCGGCGTCGCGCACGAAAGCGACATACGCGAACAGGAGCGGCAGCACGCTGGCGAGGACGAGGGTGAACAGCTTCGAGCGGATCGAAGGCAGGGAAGTGCGGCGAAACAGTGGCAAATCGTGTCCAGGTCGGGGCAGTGCGATTGCGCCGCCAGCGGCCATGGTATCGAAGACAGGGGGAAGGTGGTAGCACGCGCCGCCGCCTTCCCCTTATCTGTAGATGCTCAGCAACAAATCATAGGTATTTGGCAAGCTCGACCTTGGCGATCGCGTTGCGGTGTACCTCGTCCGGACCGTCGGCCAGGCGCAGCGTGCGGTTGCCCGCCCACTGGTAAGCGAGCGGGAAGTCGTCCGACACGCCGCCGGCTCCGTGCGCCTGGATCGCCCAGTCCAGCACCTGCTGGGCCACGTTCGGCGCCAGCACCTTGATCATCGCGATCTCGGCCGCCGCCACCTTGTTGCCGACCGTGTCCATCATCCAGGCGGCTTTGAGAGTGAGCAGGCGCGCGGTGTCGATACGGATGCGCGACTCGGCGATGCGCTCGCGCCAGACGCCCTGTTCGGAAATCTTCTTGCCGAAGGCGACACGCGAATCGAGGCGCTTGCACATCAGTTCGAGGGCCCGCTCGGCCACGCCGATGGCGCGCATGCAGTGGTGGATGCGGCCCGGCCCGAGGCGGCCCTGGGCGATCTCGAAGCCGCGGCCTTCGCCGAGCAGCATGTTGGCGGCCGGCACACGGACGTTCTCGAACAGGATTTCGCAGTGGCCGTGCGGGGCGTCGTCGTAGCCGAACACGGGCAGCGGCCGCTTGACGGTGATGCCGGGCGTGTTGGCCGGCACCAGGATCATCGACTGCTGCTGGTGGCGCGCGGCAGTCGGATCGGTCTTGCCCATGACAATATAAATCTGGCAGCGCGGATCGCCGGCGCCCGAGATCCACCATTTATGGCCGTTGATGACGTATTCATCGCCATCGCGCTCGATGCGGGTCGCGATGTTGGTCGCGTCCGAGGAGGCGACGTCGGGTTCGGTCATGGCGAAGGCGGAACGGATCTCGCCGCGCAGCAGGGGCTCGAGCCATTGGGTCTTGTGCTCTTCGGAGGCGTAGCGTTCCAGCGTTTCCATGTTGCCGGTATCGGGCGCGCCGCAATTGAACACTTCGGGCGCCCAGCCGACCCGGCCCATGATTTCGCAGAGCGGCGCGTAATCGAGGTTCGACAGGCCTTCCGGCGCCCGCCTGGACTTCGGCAGGAACAGGTTCCACAGGCCCTGTTCGCGTGCCAGCGGTTTGAGGCGCTCGATGATCTCGGTCGGCACCCAGCGGTTGCCGGCCACGCCGTTGGCGTCGATTTCCTGTTTATAGGCTTTTTCGTTCGGGTAGATATGCTCGTCCATGAAGGCGAGCAGGCGGTTGCGCAGTTCCTTGCAACGGTCGGAATAATCGAAATCCATTGAATTTCTCCTAGGAGTTACAACTGAGGGTTCGCGAATTGCCAGGCCATCTCGGCCATCGGGCGGGCGGCCTTGCCGTTTTCCAGCGCCTGCGCGCTCGAGGCGGTGCCGTCGACATAGCGTTTCATGATGCCCTGCATGATGCCGGCCAGCCGGAACATGTTATAGGCAAGATAAAAATTGAAATCCTCGAGCCGGATCGTCTTGCCGGTGCGCTCGGAATAGCGCGCGACATAGGTTTCCAGGTCCGGGATGCCGAGGCTGGCGAGATCGAGGCCGCCGATGCCGCGGAATTTGCCGGGCTCGATATACCAGCTCATGCAGTGGTAGGAGAAATCGGCGAGCGGGTGGCCGAGCGTCGACAGTTCCCAGTCGAGCACGGCCAGGACGCGCGGCTCGGTCGCATGGAAGATGATGTTATCCAGCCTAAAGTCGCCGTGCACGATGGAGGTGTCTTCGCCGGGCGGGATGTTTTGGGGGAGCCATTCGATCAGGCGGTCCATCGCTTCGATCTGTTCGGTCGCGGAGGCCTGGTACTGTCTGGTCCAGCGCTCGATCTGGCGCGCGAAATAATTGCCGGGCTTGCCGTAATCGGCGAGGCCGATGGCGGCGTAGTCGACCGTGTGCAGCTGCGCGATCACGCGGTTGAGCTCGTCGTAGATGGCGCCCCGTTCGTCCGGCGTCATGCCGGGCAGCGACTGTTCCCACAGCACGCGGCCTTCGACGAAGTCCATCAGGAAGAATGCGCGGCCGATGACGGATTCGTCGGTGCAGAGGGCGATCTGGCGCGGCACCGGGAAACCGGCCCCGTGCAGCGCGTTCATGACGCGAAATTCGCGGTCGATGGCGTGGGCCGAAGGCAGCAGTTTCGCCGCCGGGCCCGGCTTGGTGCGCAGGACGTACTGTTTGTCTCCCGCGCGCAGTTTGAAGGTCGGGTTCGATTGCCCGCCCTTGAATTGTTCAACTTCCAAGGGGCCGGCCGGGAAGTCCGGCACGTTCGCCCGCAGCCAGCCGGCCAGCGCCTCGACATCGAATTTCTGGCGCTCAGAGACCGGCTTGGTCCCCATCATTTCTTCGTACACTGGCGTCTCCTCCTGTGTTGTTTTCAAAACTCATTGGCAATCGATTTTAGCTGATGAAGCGAACGACCGTACTATTTATTTTGCTGACAATGTCAGGCGCGTTTGTATTGGCTGTACAGCTGTTCCATCGTCGTGCTACGGGCGTCGGGCAGCAGCGGCGAGGGCGGCACGTGGTTCACGAAGCGTACCACCCAGTCCAGCGGATCCGCGCCGACGTCGAGGGCGTTGATGCAGCCCGCTTCCTGGGCCAGGTTGCCAAGGAACAGGCGCTGGCCGGTGAGGGCGAGCGACAGGATCGCGCAATTGACGCCGCCGTGCAGGACCAGCAGCACCGTGTCCCAGCCGGGATCGGCGCGCAGGCGGTCCAGCGCCGGGTGGACCCGGTCCATCATCTCGCCCACCGATTCGCCGCCGAGGAAGCGCTGCTCTTGCTCGACCATGCCCTCGAAGACGCCGGTAAAGGCGCGCTTGAGTTCGTCCTGCGGGATGGTGGAGAGGCGGCCGCCGCGGATTTCGTGGAGTTCGGGCCAGGTTTCGGGTTCGATGTCCTGTTTTGTGACGGCGAGTACCCGCGCCGCCGTCTCGACGGTGCGGGGCAGGCCCGAGACGATGACGCGGTCGAAGCTGATGCCGGCGGCGGCAAAGGCGGCGCCGGCGGCATCGGCCTGGGCGCGCCCGAGCTCGTTCAGCGGGACTTGTTCGGGCAGGACGGGGCGGCCGGCGGCGTCGAAGTAGGTGACGCTGCCGTGGCGCATCAGGAAGACGCGGCGGCGCGCGCTGGGTTGGTCGTTCATGTTCTCCTCGGCAATTCTCGCGTTTCGAATCTTATTCATATTACACGGCCTCCGCTGCCGAGCGCTGCCTTTCAACCACAAAACAAATTCCAACGGTAAATATTGCTCCGTTCTGCCTTAAAATGATTTCCCATTTTGTAGGCAATCGAAGGGGTAGCATGGCAAGGCCAGAAAAAGTCCGGCTCGGCGAAATCCTGGTGCAGCAAAAGCTGCTGTCCGAGGAGCAGCTGACCCAGGCGCTCGCAGACCAGAAACGCACCGGGCGCAAGCTTGGACGCGTGTTCGTCGAGAACGGGTTCGTTACCGAAGAACAGATCTCGGGCGCGCTGGCGCGCCAGCTGAATATCCCCTACATCAACCTCAAGTTCTACAACATCAGCGACGCCCTGGTGCGCCTGCTGCCGGAAACGGCCGCGCGCCGTTTCCGCGCCGTCGTCCTGGAGGAGCGCCAGGGCGGCCTGCTGGTCGGCGTGTCCGATCCGACCGACCTGTTCGCGTACGACGAGATCGCGCGCCTGCTTCGCCGGAACGTCGAGCTGGCCGTGGTCAACGAGACCGAGGTGCTGCACACGATCGACCGCATCTACCGCCGCACCGGCGAGATCACCGACTTCGCGAAAGAGGTCGAGGCCGACATCGGCGACGCCTTCGTCGACTTCGGCGCCATGACCGCCAATCCGGGGCTGGAAGAAGCGCCGGTCGTGAAACTGCTGCAATCGGTGTTCGACGACGCCACCCAGGTGCGCGCCTCGGACATCCACATCGAGCCGCAGGAAGGACGCCTGCAGATCCGCTTTCGCATCGACGGCGTGCTGCATCTGCAGACCGAGGCTGACATCAAGATCGCCACGCCGCTCGCCCTGCGCCTCAAATTGATGGCCGACCTCGACATCTCGGAAAAGCGCCTGCCGCAGGACGGCCGCTTCGCCATGAAAGTCAAGAACCAGCGTATCGACGTGCGTATCTCGACCATGCCGACCCAGTTCGGCGAATCGGTCGTGATGCGTCTCCTGAACCAGGCCGGCAATACGCTGCGCCTGGAATCGATCGGCATGCCGCGCAAGATGCTGGAGCGCTTCCGCGCCATCGTGCAGCGCCCGAACGGCCTGGTGCTGGTCACCGGTCCCACCGGCAGCGGCAAGACCACCACCCTGTACAGCGCGCTGGCCGAACTCAACTCCGTGGAAAAAAAGCTGATCACGGTCGAGGACCCGGTCGAATACCGGCTGCAGGGCATCAACCAGGTGCAGGTGAACGACAAGATCGAGTTGTCCTTTGCGCGCGTGCTGCGTTCGGCGCTGCGCCAGGACCCGGACATCGTGCTGGTCGGCGAGATGCGCGACCAGGAAACGGCGCAGATCGGCCTGCGTGCCGCCATGACCGGCCACCTGGTGCTCTCGACCCTGCACACGAACGATGCCGCAAGCACGCCGCTGCGCCTGATGGACATGGGCGTGCCGCGCTACATGGTCGGCGGCTCGCTGCAGGCCGTGCTGGCCCAGCGCCTGGTGCGCGTGATCTGCGAAAGCTGCTCGACCACTTACCAGCCGACCCCGCCGGAGCAGACCTGGCTGCGCGCCGAGCTCGGCACCTTCGTCGAGCAGGCCAGGTTCTTCCACGGCAAAGGCTGCTCGCACTGCAACGGCACCGGCTTCCGCGGCCGTACCGGCGTGTACGAATTACTGGAGATGACCCGCGCCGTCACCGATGCAGCGAACCACCCCGATCCGGCCCACTTCCTGAAGGTCGCGCACGAGGAAATGGGCGGCGAGACGCTGCGCCGCCATGGCGTGGCGCTGGCCGTGCAGGGGCGCACGACGGTCGGCGAAGCGATGCGCATCAGTAACCAGATGGACGATTGAGATGCCCTTCTTCGCCTACAAGGGCCGCAACGCGCGCGGCGAACTGATGCAGGGCGTGCTGGAAGGCGCCGACAGCGGCGCAATTGCCGACCAGCTGTTCGGCACCGGCGTCACGCCCGTCGAGATCGTGGCGACCCGCAGGACCAGCACCGGCGGCGGGCTGGGGGAAACCTGGCGCCGCCTGAAAGAAAAGAAGGTCACGTCGATGGACGTGCAGCTGTTCAGCCGCCAGATGCATACCCTGCTCAAGTCGGGCGTACCGATCATGCGCGGCCTGGGCGGCCTGCAGGACTCGAGCACCAGCCCCGCCTTCGCGCGCGTGATCAAGGACTTGCGCGAGTCGCTCGACTCGGGCCGCGAATTATCAAGCGCGATGCGGCGCCACCCCGAATGCTTCAGCAGTTTCTACCTGTCGATGGTGCGCGTGGGCGAGATGACGGGCCGCCTGGAAGAGGTGTTCCTGCGCCTGTTCGACCACCTCGAATTCGACCGCGACATGCGCGACCGCGTGAAGGCCGCGCTGCGCTACCCGAGCTTCGTGATGATCGCGATGGTGCTGGCCTTGGTCATCGTCAACATGTTCGTGATCCCGCAGTTCGCCAAGGTGTTCGAGACCTTCCACGCGACCTTGCCGCTGATGACGCGCATCCTGATGGCGACCTCGCGTTTCACGCTCGACTACTGGCCGCTGCTGGCCGGCGCCACGGTGGGGGGCTTCGTCGCCTTCCGCTCCTGGCTCGGCACGCCGGCCGGCCGCTACAGCTGGGACAAGCGCAAACTGGGCTTTCCGATCGCCGGCAAGATCCTGCTGAAGGCGACCATGGCGCGTTTCGCGCGCAGCTTCGCGCTCTCGATGCGCAGCGGCGTGCCGGTGGTGCAGGCCCTGACCGTGGTCGCCCAGACCGCCGACAACGCCTACCTGGCGGCCCGCATCGAGCAGATGCGCGACGGCGTAGAACGCGGCGAGAGCATCCTGCGCACCTCGACCGCGGCGAATGTGTTCACCCCGATCGTGCTGCAGATGATCGCGGTGGGCGAGGAGACCGGTTCGCTCGACGACCTGATGGACGAGATCGCGCTGATGTACGAGCGCGAAGTCGACTACGAATTGAAAACCCTGTCGGCCCAGATCGAGCCGATCCTGATCACCTTCCTCGGCGTGATGGTGCTGGTGATGGCGCTCGGTATCTTCCTGCCGATCTGGGACCTGGGCAAGGCGGCCCTGCATCGATGAAGACGCCATGCGCTCGCAGGGAGGGCGGGGCGACCCGGCTGGAACTGGCCCTGGCCACCATCCTGGCCGCCCTGCTGGCCGGAGTGTTGCTGAATAGCATCATCAGCGTTCAGGGCGAGAGCGAGCGCGTCGCGGCAAAACAACTCATCAGTTCGCTGCGTACGGCCCTCGCGGTGCGCTCGGCCCAAGTCATTTCGACAAGGGGCGAAGCCGGTTTATTGGCACTTGCACATCAAAATCCGGTGTCCTGGCTACAGAAACGCCCCGAGAACTACCTCGGCGAATACTATTCGCCCCAAAACGACGCGCTGCCGCGCGGAAACTGGTATTTCGACCGCAGTGCCCAGACCCTGGTTTACCTGCCTGCTGCGCAGAAATCTTTTTCTTCTGGGATACAAAAAGTTCTGATCTTCAAGGTAAAATTGGTTCGCGTGTCCGGTCCGGTCAATGCAGCGCGACAGGAAAAGGGCAGCGCTGGCCTGGTTCTCAATGAAATCGATCAGCAGCCCAGCGAGCAGGCCGGCTATCAGGCGGTTGCTTCAAACAATATTGCGGGGTCCCTTCCGCGCCTACATTTCTCGGAGAAAAAGTAATGAACAAGAGCATCAAAGCAGCGCAAGGCGGTTTTACCCTGATCGAACTGATCGTCGTGATCGTCATCCTCGGCATCCTGGCCGCGACCGCGCTGCCGAAGTTCGCCAGCCTGAGCGGCGAAGCCCGCCTGGCCAGCCTGAACGCAGCCAAGGGTGCCTTGAACGCCACCGCGGCCATGACCCACGGTAAATACCTGGTCGCGCCGAACGCCACCATGACCGTCGAAGGCGTCGCGGTGTCGATGAACACCACCTCGGGCTATCCAGCCGTCACCGACCAGGCCTCGGCTGAAGCCCTGGCCGCGGCCGCCGGCCTGTCGACCGCCGATTACAAGGTGTACATCACCGGCAGCGGCACCACGCAGCCGACTGTGGTTGCCAATCAGTTCGCCGTCGTCCCGAACAGCGTCGTCGACACCAAGACGGCCAAGAAGTGCTTCGTCCTGTTCACCGCGCCGACCGCCGCCAACACGGCGCCGACCATCACCGTCGGCAGCCCGACCAGCCCGACCGCCGTCGCCGACTGCGAGTAATCCCCCACCGCCCGTGGCTGGCCCGCATTCCCGACCCTTGCGTCCTGCGTCCAGCCGCGGCACCCGGTTCCACCATGGCTTCACCATGGTGGAACTGATCGTCGTCATCGTCCTCATCGGCATCCTCGGCACCATCGCCGCCGGCCGTTTCTTCGAACGCTCCACTTTCGATACCGTCGCCTGGACCGAACAGGTGAAATCGACCCTGCGTTATGCGCAGAAGGTGGCGCTCGCCCAGAACCGGTCCGTCTACGTCCACATGTCCCTCGAACGCGTCGCCGTCTGCCTCGATGCCGATGCGGCCTGCGCGAGCGACGATGCACGCCTGCGCGCGCCCGGCGGCACCAACAGCGGCTCAACGTCGACGCGCGCCGCCTGTGGCTCAAGCACCTGGATGTGCGAAGGCCGTCCGGCCGGCGTCACGATGGGCTTGCCGGGTAATGCGGCGGCAGCGCCTGGAAGCGTCAGGTTCGACGGACTGGGACGGGCAAGCATGAGCGTCGGCTTCGGCGGACGCCTGGAAATCAAGGGCGACGGCATCACGAAAACGATCGGCATCGACGCGGAGACGGGTTATGTCGACTAACGGGGTCATGTCGATCAACGCGGCGCGCCAGCGCGGTGTCACCATGGTCGAACTGATCATGTTCATGGTGATCGTCTCGATCGCGCTGGCCGGCATCCTGCAGGTCATGCGCATGACCACCGCCAACAGCGCCGACCCGCTGCGCCGCAAGCAGGCCCTGATGATCGCCGAGGCGCTGCTGGAAGAAGTGCGGCAGGCCGGGTTTACCTATTGCGACCCCACTTCCAGCAATGCCGACACGGCCCAGAAGACCGCCGACTGCGTGCTGAAGGAAGACTTCGGCATTGAACCCGGCACTTCCGCGCTGCGGCCCTTCGACAACGTCAACGACTACGGCGCCCCGGCCGGCGCGGCGGTGGCCTCGTTCAACGATGGAACCGGCGCGCTGGCCGATGCCCTCGGGCGGCGCATGGACGTGACCGGCTACAGCGCCACGGTCGCCGTCATCCCCGCTGCGCTCGGCGACATCCCCGCCGGGGCCGGCGCCGACAGCGACGCGCTGCGCATCCGCGTGACGGTCAGCTTCGCCGGCGATGTCCCGGTAGTGCTCGACGGCTACCGCGCGCGCTACGCGCCGATCCCGAGGTCCGAATGAGTCCCGCCTTGCGCCAGCGCCGCGCGCGCGGCTTTACCCTGGTCGAGGCGATCGTCGTGATCGTCATCATCGGCATCCTCGGCGCCATCGTCGCGGTCTTCATCCGCGCCCCGATCCAGGGGTATGCCGACAGCGTCGCGCGCGCCGAGGCGAGCGACGAGGCGGACCTGGCGCTGCGCCGCATGGCGCGCGAGATCCGGTTGGCGCTGCCCAACAGCGTGCGCGTGAACGACGACGGCAGCGCCATCGAATTCATGCTCACCAAGACAGGCGGGCGCTATCTCGCCGTCGAGGATGCGGTGCCGGACAAGCCCGTGCTCGACTTCGTCGATGCCGCGAAGACCGAGTTCACCGTCGTGGGCGGCCTCCAGGCCGCCGTCGAACAGGACGAGTATGTGGTCGTGTACAACCTCGGCCCCGGCATGGCGCCGAGCGACGCCTATGGCTTCAACGGCGCCAGCCGCAATATCGCCCGGGTCAGCGAACGGGCCGAGGCCGGCGCGACCCTGCTCAAGTTGCGTGACAACCCCTTTGCGCGCGACGACCCGATGCCCTCGCCGGGGCGCCGCTTCCAGGTCGTCGCCACCCCGGTCACCTTCGCCTGCGAAAACAGGAACGGCACCCTGGTGCTGACCCGTTACGCCGGTTATGCGATCCGTGCCGAGATCACCGATCCGATGGCAGGGGCCAGCTCCGGCGTGCTGGCGCGCCGCGTGGCGAACTGCGCCAACCTGTTCAGCTATGGCGCGGCCGACGTCGAACTGCGCCGCAGCGCCCTGGTGCTGCTCGCGCTGAGCCTGCACACGCGCGGCGCCGGCGAAGCCGGCAACGGCGCGGTGCGTCTCGTTCACCAGGTCCACGTCGACAACACGCCATGATCCATCCATCCATTTCCATCATCCGCGGCCGGCGCAGGAGCAGGGGCGTCGGCCTCGTCACCGCGATCTTCCTGCTGGTGGTACTGGCCGGCCTCGGCGTCGCCCTGGTCACCATCTTCACCAGCCAGCAGCAGGCGATCGCGCTCGACGAACAGGGTGTGCGTGCCGGCCAGGCGGCACGCGCCGGCATCGAGTGGGGCTTGTACCATCGGCTGCGCGACAACGCCTGTGCCGACGGCGCGACTTATCCGGTCGCGCTGGCAGGCGAGGTGCTGGGCGGCTTCACGGTCACCGTCAATTGCAGGATGATCGAGGGGCCGGCCGTGCCGGACGGCGAGCCGAAACTCGACCGCTGGGTCATTCGCGTGACGGCCTGCGCGCCGGCGAAGAACGGCGCCTGCCCGGACAACTGGAACAATCCCGACTACGTGCGGCGCGATATCGAGGTGCAGATATGAAGCTGCTGCGCTTGCTGGCCATCATGCTGCTGCTGGCGGCCGCCGGCGTGGCCCGTGCCGACACGCCGATCACGCTCTGGAAATCGTTCGATGGCCGGGTCAACTTTGCAGGCACCCAGGTGACGATTCGCGCCCAGGCCAACAGCAACGGCAAAGGCAACAACAAGTCCTGCTCGGTCTACACACCCGACACGATCCGCCAGGCCAGCCTGAGTGTCCCCTCCGGCGCGACGGTCCTCTCGGCCCAGCTGTACTGGGCGGGCTCCGGCCCCAGCGACAACGCCATTACCTTCGAGGGCAAGAACGTAGCGGCCGAGCGCAAGTACAGCTCCGCCACCGTCGGCAACTACAACTACTTCGGCGGGGCGGCCGACGTGACGGCGATCGTCCAGGCCAAGGGCAGCGGCACCTATAGTTTTTCGGGCCTGACGGTCTCGAACGGCGACCCCTGGTGCAGCGCGCAGGGCGTGCTCGGCGGCTTTTCGCTGCTGGTCGTGTACGCGCATCCGAACCAGCCCGAGCGCGTGCTGAACCTCTACGAAGGCTTCACCTACGTGCAGAACGGCGAAGTGGTCGTCGAAGCGAACAACTTCCGCTGGAACCGTACCGCAGTCCCGGTCGAGGAAAAGGCGCGTGTCGGCCACATCTCCTGGGAAGGTGATTCGACGCTGGCCGCCGACGGCGAACGCCTGCTGTTCGAGGGGAACGAGATGACCGACGCGTACAACCCGGAAGGCAACCAGTTCAACTCGAAGAGCAACATCAACAACGACAGTGCCTCCTACGGGATCGACTTCGACGCCTACGACACCACGGTCGTCCTGTGGTCCGGCTACGACGCGACCGTCACGACCAAATACAGGACCGGTCAGGACCTGGTCCTGCTGAACGCCGAGGTGCTGCTGGTACCGACCATGGCGGTGGCCGACCTGTCGATTGCGATCACGCGCCCAGGCACGCTGCGGGTCGGCTCGAATGCCGAATACACGGTGACCGTCACCAACAACGGGCCGTATACCGAGGCCGGTCCGATCACCGTGAGCAGCACCCTGCCAGCGGGCATGAGCTATGTCTCCGGCAGCGGCACCAACTGGAGCTGCAGCGCGAGCGGCACAACCGGCACCTGTACCTATACCGGCAAGATCGTGCCGGGCACCAGCGCACCGGCGCTCACCGTCAAGGCCCTCGTGCAAGGCAGCGGCGAGAAGACCGTCAGCGCGAGCGTCAAGGGCACGAACGACGACAACGCCGGTAATAACAGCGCGTCCGATACCGGTATGGCGCTCAATGCCGACGGGTCGTCCGGCGCCGCGTCGGCCGGAGCGGCGGCCTTTGCCTTCACCGACAGCAAGTGCAATGCGGGCGTCGCCATCGGTAGCGCCGGCCAGTGCAATGCCTACAGTGCGTCGACGGTCGGCGGGCGCCCGACGACGATCTGGATCACGGCCCTGTCGAACGGCGTGCCGGCCGCGATCAGCGCGACGGCCGATACGAAGGCGTCGCTGCGGTTCGCGCTCGAATGCGTCAATCCGGTCGCCGGTACGGTACCGTCGACCTATGCCGGCGCGGACCTTCCCGCCTGCGCCGCCGGCGGCCAGCCGCCGGCGTGGTCGGGCGCGGTCGACGTGCCCTTCCTGAGGAACGTGGTGTCGGTCGAGAAGACCCTGGTCTACAAGGACGTCGGCCAGGTCAGGTTGATCCTGAACGAAAACGGCAAGCTGGCCTTTACCGGCGAGTTCGTTAGCGCGCCCCTGAAGATCGGCTACAAAAGCATCCGGAATGGCGCCGACGCCAACCCCGGCACGACCACGGCCGCCGGCACCGGCTTCGCCGCCGCCGGCGCGCCGCTGACGCTCGAGATCGGCGCGCAGCTGGAGGGCGGAAAGGACTATGCGCCGAATTTCGGCAACGAGAAGACGCGGCCCGGCATCGCCCTCGGACGCTCGGAGATCGACGGCGTCGCCCTCGTCAGCCAGGGCGAACTGGTCGAGGGCGGCACGCGCAGCTGGCTCAAGGGCATCCTGACAACCACGGCCTCGTGGAGCGAAGTCGGTGCGATCAATTTCACGGTTGGCCTAGTCGACCCGGAGGTGCCGAGCGATGCCGGCAAGAGCGGTCTCTATCTCGGCGTGGCGACGCCGGGCGAAGCGGTGGCGGTGGGGCGCTTCTATCCGTCCTATTTCAAGACCGTCGTCGCCGGTCCCTTCGATTGCCCGGCCAGCCTGCCCGCCGCCTACGCCTGCCCGCGCCTCGCCAGGGGCGCCGTGTATTCGCGCCAGCCGTTCCAGGTCACGGTGGAGGCCTACAACGCAAGGAACGAGCGCCTGCAGAACTTCACGGGCGCCTGGTTCCGCCCGGTCACCCTGCATGCGGCCGGCGGCGCCGGCGAAGCGCTGCTGGCGGTCGACTTCGTCCCGCCGGCCGGCGCCGCCCAGACGATCGTCGACAAGCCGAGCGGCGTCCATGACGCGGTGGTCTACCGCCTGGCTGCCGCTTACGACAATGCCCAGCCGCGTGGCACCGGCGCCAGCAATCCGACGAACGTGTTCGTGCGCGCAGTCGCCAGCGATGCCAATGTGAGCGGAACCGTCGTCATCAGCTCGCTGCGCAACGGAGAAGTGTCGGACGAGGGCGCCATCCTGGTGCTGAACGGCCGCCTGAAGGTCCCGAACGCGCTCGGCACCGACGTGCTGCGCACGCCGCTTGGCCTGCGCGCGGAATACTGGGCAGGCGCTGCGGCCGGCTGGCTGGTCAATCCAGGCCTGGCCGATCCGCTCGGAGCCGATGCCGGCAACGGCAATACGAAGATCGTTTCGTGCTCGGCCGATTTCGCCGGGGGCAAGCCTTGCGCGGACGTGATCGGTGCCTCGGCCCCACAGCTCGTGAAGCTGGCAAAGGGCGCGGGCGTGCTGTGGCTGCGCGCGCCCGGCAAGCTGGCCAACGGCAGGGCGCGCGGCGGCAGCGCCAGCGTCGAATTCGGCGGCTGGACCTGGCTGCCGAGCACGACCGGCCGCGTCAACTTCGGCAGCCATCGCAGTCCCGTGATCTACGTGCGCGAGCTGTATTTCTGAGGTTTTTCGGCCCGCTTTCCGGACCGTTGCACAGCCGTATTGACGCTTGTCGATTTTTTGGATGCAAGCACCCGTTCTTGAATATAATCAAGCTTTTAGGGTCAAACCATCCGACCTCGCTCCACATCGACAACGGTCCGCATGCGTTTTTTTAGAAAAGCAAAGAAAAGAGAAGGGTGGCTCGCCATCGCGCTCCAGCGCGACGGCCTGGTCGCCGTCAGCATGCAGACCGCGCCCGACATCAAGCCGCAGGTGCGCCAGGCCGTGTTCTATCCGGGCAAAAGCGCCGCCGAGCTGCTCGAGAAAGCGGGGCGCGAACTCCACGCCCACGCCTACCGCTCGATCACCGTACTGAACGCGGGCGAATACCAGATTCTTTCCGTCGACGCGCCCAACGTCGCGCCGGACGAATTGAAAACCGCGGTGCGCTGGCGCCTGAAGGATATGCTCGATTTCCACGTCGACGACGCGACCATCGACGTGCTCGACCTGCCGGTGGACCCGAACGCGGCCGTGCGCGCCCAGCATTCGATGTTCGCGATCGCCGCGCGCAACAGCGTCATCGAAGCGCGGCAGAAAATGTTCACCTCGGCGAAGGTCGAGCTGGCCGTGATCGATATCCCGGAGATGGCGCAGCGGAACATCTCGGCCCTGGTCGAGCCGCCGGGCCGCGGCGTGGCGATGCTCTCCTTCCGCGACGAAGGCGGCCTCCTGACCGTGTCCTGGCGCGGCGAACTGTACCTGGCCCGGCGCATCGACCTCGGGCTCGACCAACTGCTCGACGACGACATCGAGCGCCGCAACGGTGCTTTTGACCGCGTCACGCTCGAACTGCAGCGCTCGCTCGACAACTTCGAGCGCCAGTATTCCTTCATCAGCGTGGCCAAGCTGGTGCTGGCGCCGTCGCCGGTCGTGGGCCTGGACGAATACCTGTCGAGCAACCTCTACACGCCGGTCGATACCCTGGACCTTGCAAGCCTGTTCGACTTCGAGCGTACGCCCGAACTGGCGGACAAGCTCCTGCAGCAGCGTTTCCTGGTGCCGCTCGGCGCCGCCCTGCGCCACGAGGAGACGGTGCTGTGAGCCAGCAGATCAACCTGTTCAACCCGGTCTTCCTGCAGCAGAAGAAGATTTTTTCCGCCCGTACCATGGGCGGCGCGCTGCTGCTGCTGATCATCGGCGTGGCCGCGCTCGACATGGTCGGCAAGCTGCGCCTGCAGGGTTTGCAGAAGCAGGCCGACGCCGGCGCGGCCCAACTGGCGAAGAAGCAGGCGCGCCTGGCGAGCGTCGCCGCCGAATTCGCGCCGCGCCAGAAGGATCCCGCGGTCGACGCCGAACTGGCGGAGGCGGAGAGCCAGCTTGCCGCACTGCGCGACGTCTCGGGCGTGCTCGCGCGCGGAGAACTCGGCAACACGCAAGGCTATGCCGAATACTTCCGCGCCCTGGCGCGCCAGCACGTCGACGGCCTGTGGCTGACCGGCGTCAGCATCGCCGGCGCCGGCGTCGACATCGGCGTGCGCGGTCGCGCCCTCGATCCGCAGCGCGTGCCCGGCTACCTGAACCGCCTGACGGCTGAACCCATCATGCGCGGCAAGGCCTTCGGCAGCCTGCAGATCGGCCAGGGCAGCGCCGGCAGCCGGATCGAGGACGGCAAGACGGTTGCGGCGCCGGCGCCGTATATTGAATTCAGCCTGCTGTCGACGCCGGAAGGAGCCAGGCCATGAAGCAGCAGCTTGCGCGCCTCGCCACCCGCGTCGACGCCCTGAGCCTGCGCGAGCGGGTGCTGCTGTTCGCGGCGATTACCGCCCTCTATGTCTTCCTCATGCATTTCTTCAGCCTGGGACCGATGTTTGCGAAGCAGGAGCTGCTGCGCACCCAGATCGTCCAGCAGCAGAACAACCTCGAAGGCATCGACAGCGAGATCAGCGACAAGGTGAAGGCGGCGCAAGTCGATCCGGACGCGCCGACGCGCGAACGGATCGCCGCCGTGCGCGCGCAAACCGAGGCCCTCGCAACCAGCCTGCGCGCGATGCAGAACGGCCTGGTGCCCCCTGAGCGCATGGCGCCGCTGGTCGAGGCCATCCTGCGCGCCAACGGCCGCCTGCAGCTGGTGTCGCTGCGCACGCTGCCGGTCGAACCAGTGCAGGGCGCGGCGAAACCGGCAAGCACGCCGGCCGCGAACACGCCGCCTGCGGACACACAGCCTGCCGCGAAGCCCGCCGCGCTGCTGTATCGGCATGGCGTCGAAGTGACGGTGCGCGGCAATTACCTGGACATGATCGGCACCATGGCGGCGCTCGAATCGATGCCGACCCAGCTGTTCTGGGGCGGCGCCCGGCTCGAGGCCGAAACCTGGCCGAACTCGCGCCTCACGCTGACCTTGTACACCTTGAGCCTGGACGCGAAATGGATGAAGCTATGAAGCGTGCCTGCCTTTGCCTGATGTTCGCAGTGGCGAACCTGGCGGGCGCCCAGGCGCTGCAGGACCCGACCCGCCCGCCCGCGTCCTTGATGGCAGGGCAGGGCACTGGCGGCCAGGAGGCCGCGGCGCCGGTGAACCGCGCGCCGCAGCTGCAGTCGGTGCTGGTTTCCCGCCAGCCGGGCGGGCGCCATGTGGCCGTGATCGACGGCGAGACGCTGCGCGTGGGCGACAGTTACAAGGGTGCGCGCGTGGCGCGCATCGGACAGGACGAAGTGGAGCTGGTACGCGGACGCACGCGCCAGGTCCTGAAACTGAATACGGCCGCGCCGGCACACGCCGGCGGCATCGAGCGGCTCAAAAACGAATGACGGACAGGACACCCATGCGACATCAATCCCTGCTGGCGACCCTGGTAAGCGGCGCGCTCCTCGCCGGCTGCCAGAGCACGCCGCCGCACCAGACCTACGACGCCATCAAACGCGAAGTGGCCAGCGCAAGCGCGGCCAGCCGCGCCACGGCGCCGGTCGACGATGCGGTCGCGAATGCCTTGCTGCCGCCGGCGAGCGCCCTCGCCAGGGAATTGCCGAAAGCCCGGCCGGCGCTGGAGGAACGCTTCAACGTCGCCTTCAACAACGTGCCCGCCCAGCAGTTCTTCCGTTCGATCGTGGCCGGCACCCGCTACAACATGCTGGTCCACCCCGACGTCAGCGGCAGCATCAGCGCCAACCTGAAGGACGTGACGCTGCTTGAAACGCTCGATGCCGTGCGCGAGATGTACGGCTACGACTACAAGGTCGACGGCACCCGCATCACGATCCGCCCGCTGACGATGCAGACCCGGATGTTCCACGTGAACTACCTGGTCGGCAGCCGGCGCGGCTCCTCGAACCTGCGCGTGACCTCGACCTCGGTGGCGAATGCCGCCAACAATAACAACAACGGCAACAACCAGGGGCAGCAGGGCAACCAGCCGAACCAGAACAACCAGAACGGGAACAACGGCAACCAGAACGGCGGCAACAGCTCGCAGGTCGCCAGCACCGACGTCAACATGCTGTCCGACAGCGATTTCTGGGGCGACCTCAAACTCGCGATCGGCGCCATCGTCGGCTCGACCGAGGGCGGGCGCAGCGTCGTCGTCAGCCCGCAGTCGGGCGTGCTGGTGATCCGCGCGATGCCGGAAGAGCTGCGCAACGTCGACATGTACCTGAAGGCGACCCAACTGTCGGTCGACCGCCAGGTGATCCTGGAAGCGAAGATCCTCGAGGTCGAGCTGAACGAGCAGTTCCAGAGCGGGATCAACTGGGCCAGTTTCTCGGCGCTCGGCAGTTCGCGCAGCAACCGCGTCGCCACCGGCGTGATCTCGCCCGGCGGCTCGCTGTCGCCGCTGCCCTTCAACGGCGGCCAGCCGCCCGTGATCAGCAACGGCCAGGGCCTGGCCGCCAGCACCGGCTTCTCGCTCTCGAACGCGGCGAATGCGGCCGGCTCGCTGTTCGGCTTTGCCTTCCAGACGAATAATTTCGCGGCCCTGATTTCGCTGCTCGAGCAGCAGGGCACGGTGCACGTGCTTTCCAGCCCGCGCGTGGCCGCGGTGAATAACCAGAAGGCCGTGCTGAAGATCGGCACCGACGAATTCTTCGTGACCGGCGTGACTACCACCACCAACACCAGCACCACCGGTAACACGGTGACGCCGAGCGTGACGCTGCAGCCCTTCTTCTCGGGCGTGGTGCTGGACGTGACGCCGCAGATCGACGAAAAGGGCAACATCCTGCTGCACGTGCACCCGTCGGTCAGCCAGGTGACGACCATCACCAAGGGCATCAATCTCGGTTCGGCCGGTTCGCTGACGCTGCCGCTGGCCGCGTCCTCGACCTCGGAACTGGACAGCATCGTCCGCGGCCAGGACGGGCAGGTGGTGGCCGTGGGCGGCCTGATGCGCCAGGCCGCGACCGACGACACCAGCCAGCTGCCGGGCGCCGGCAAGGTGCCGGTGCTGGGCGCGCTGTTCCGCAACAAGAACAAGGTCAGCCAGAAGCGCGAGCTGGTCGTGCTGATCAAGCCGACCATCGTCGACAGCGCCAGCAACTGGAGCCAGGACCTGCTGGACACGACGCGCCGCATCGATACGCTGGACCCGCGTACCCTGGAGCGCAAGTAATGTACGCGGCGCATTTCGGCTTGCGCGAACTGCCGTTCGGGATCACCCCGGACACGAGCTTCTTTTTCGGCAGTCCGCGCTCGCAGGAAGCGCTCAATACCTTGCTGATCGCCGCGCGTAGCGGCGAAGGCTTCATCAAGATCACGGGCGAAGTCGGCACCGGCAAGACCCTCCTGTGCCGCAAGTTCATGGCGACCCTGGGCGACGATTTCGTCACCGCTTATATCCCGAACCCTTTCCTCGAGCCGCGCACCCTGATGCTGGCGCTGGCCGACGAACTCGAAGTGCCGCTCGAACGCAACGTCGACCAGCACCGCCTGCTGAAATCGATCATGCAGCGCCTGCTCGACCTGGCGCGCCAGGGCAAGCGCGTGCTGCTCTGCCTGGACGAGGCGCAGGCGATTCCGGTCGAGAGCCTGGAAGCGCTGCGCCTGCTGACCAACCTGGAGACGGAAAAGAGGAAGCTGCTGCAGATCGTCCTGTTCGGCCAGCCGGAACTGAACCGCAAGCTGGAACTCGATTCGATCCGCCAGCTGGCCCAGCGCATCACCTTCCACTATCATCTCGGGCCGCTGTCGCGCGACGACCTCGATTTCTACCTGGCGCACCGCCTGCGCGTGGCAGGCTACACTGGCGCGCGCCTGTTCTCGCCCGGCGCCGTCAAGGCCCTGTACCGCGCCAGCGGCGGCATCCCGCGCCTGGTCAACATCATGGCGCACAAGGCGCTGATGCTGGCCTACGGCGAGGGCAGGCAACAGGTGGCGACCACCCATGTGAATGGCGCCGCGCGCGACACGGTCGCGCCCAAGCGCCGCCTGTGGCCCTGGCTGGCCGGTGCGGGTGCGCTGGCCGGGATGGCGGCCTCGCTTGCCTGGACGTTTACTCGATGAGCCTGCGATGAGCCTGATTAACAAGATGCTGCAGGACCTCGATGCGCGCGGCACCACGCGCGCCGAAGGGGTGCCGCCGGAAATCAAGACCGTCGCGGCCGGCGAACGCCGCCTGCCGGTGCGGCGCATCGCCTTTGTGGTGGGCGGCGTGCTGCTCGCCCTGGGTGCGGCGGCCTGGGTCGTGTTTCCGCTCAAGGGCAAGAGCTATGACGTACAGCCGGCGCCGGTGGCGAAGGCGGCACCTGCGGCGCCGGTGAGCGTCGCCGAAGTGGCGCCGGCGCCCGCTGTGCGCGAAGAGAAACCGGCGCAACGCGCGCTGGAAGCGGACACGGAAGCGCCGCCCGTCGCGCGCGAGAAGACCACGGAGCCGCACAAGGCCGGCACAGCGGCGAGCCGGAAGGAAGCCGCGCCCGAGCCCGCGCCGGCCCTGCGCGTCCGCCCGGCGCCGCCGGCTGCCGACCCCGAGCCGCAATCCGCAGGCAGCACCACCTCCTGGGCCGTCGCCAGCGAACGCGCCCGCGCCGAACAGGCACGCCTGGACAAGCGCTGGAAGGCCGAGGCAGCGCGCCTTGCGGCGCTGCCAGCGCCGCAACGCCGCGCGGGCGAACGCAAGCTGCGCGAGGAACAGGCGCGCGCCGCGAGCAAGGCGAAAGCGGAAGCGACATGGCTGGCTGCGCTCGAGCGCAAGGAAGCGGCGGACGGGACGGCGGCCGCACCGGCGCCTGCGCCCGCGGCCGCGGGCCGCAACCAGGGGCGGATGGAGACCGAGAGCCAGCATGCCGAAAACGCCTACCGGCGCGGCCTCGCCGCCCTGCAGGACGGGCGCGTGAGCGAAGCGATGGCCGGCCTGCAGGCGGCGCTGCGGGTCAATCCGCGCCATGAGGCGGCGCGCCAGACCCTGGTCGGCCTGCTCATCGAAAACAACCGCGGCGACGAAGCCATGACCCAGCTCCAGCAGGCCTTGACGCTCGACCCGCGCCAGCCGGCGCTGGCGATGCTGCTGGCGCGCCTGCAGATCGAGCGCGGCAAGAGCGGCATCGAAGCACTGCTGCGCACGCTGCCTTACGCCGCCGGCAGCGGCGAGTATCACGCCTTCCTCGGCGGCGCGCTGCAACGCCAGAACCGCTTTCACGAAGCGGCCGAGCAGTACCAGACCGCGCTGCGCACGACGCCGAACAACGCGGTGTGGTGGATGGGGCTCGGGATGGCGCTGCAAGGGGAGAAGCGCAACGCGGAGGCGGCGGACGCCTTCCGCCAGGCGAAGGCGCTCGGTACTTTATCGCCCGATTTGCAGGCCTTTGTGGAGCGCAGGCTGCAGCAGGTGGCACGCTGATGCTGGCTGGTCGCCGCAGGGTGGGCACGGGGTGCCCACCCTACGCCTGGCTGGTCGCTGTCGTAGGGTGGGCGCCCCGCGCCCACGCAGTAGCCCAGGTTAAATCGCGGCCAGGCGTTCGAGCGCAAGGCGCAGGGTCTCATCCTGCTTCGCAAAGCAGAAGCGCACGATCCCCGATTCCCTGGCGCTGCTGTAGAACGCCGACACCGGAATCGCCGCCACCTTCAGTTCCGTCGTCAGCCACTGCGCAAACTGCGCTTCCGGCAAATCCGACACCGCGCGGTAGTCGACGCACTGGAAATACGTCCCGTCGGCCGGCAGCAGGCGCAAACGCGTGCCCGCCAGTCCGGCGCGGAACAGGTCGCGCTTGCGCTGGTAGAAATCCGAGAGCCCGAGCCAAGGCCCCGGGTCGGCCATGTAGTTGGCCAGGCCATGCTGCATCGGCGTATTCACCGTGAACACGTTGTACTGGTGGACCTTGCGAAACTCGGCCGACAGCACGGCCGGGGCCGCCACGTAGCCGACCTTCCAGCCGGTCACGTGATAGGTCTTGCCGAAACTCGAGACGACGAAGGCGCGCTCGGCCAGCTGCGGATGGCTGGCGACCGAGACATGGCGCTCGCCGTCGTAGACCATGTGCTCGTAGACCTCGTCGGACAGGATCAGGATGTCGGTGCCGGCGACGATCGCCGCCAGCTGCTCGAGGTCGGCGCGGCGCAGGATGGAACCGGTCGGGTTGTGCGGCGAGTTGATGACGATGAGCCGGGTGCGCGGCGTGACCGCGGCCGCGAGCTTCTGCCAGGGGACGCTGTAGCCGTCCTCGCCCACTTCCATCTCCAGCGGCACCACGGTGCCGCCCGCCAGCGTGATCGCCGGCGCATAGCTGTCGTAGGCAGGCTCGATGACGATGGCTTCCTCGCCCGGATGGACACAGCACAGGATGGCGGTGGTCACGGCCTGGGTGGCGCCGGCGGTGACGGTGATCTCGGTGGCCGCGTCGTAGGCATGGCCGTACAGCTGGCCGATCTTGGCCGCAATCGCCTCCCTCAGCGCCGGCACGCCCGTCATCGGCGGATACTGGTTGTGGCCGGCGCGCATGGCCTCGTTCACCGCATCGAGCAGCTTCGGATCGCAGCCGAAGTCGGGGAAACCCTGGCCGAGGTTGACGGCGCCATGCTGGGCCGCCAGCGCCGACATGGTGGTGAAAACGGTGGTGCCGACCGACGGCAGGCGCGATTGCAGGGCAGGGGTGCTCATGGAGTCAATGACAGGTTGCGAAACGCCTATTCTAGCGCGGCTGCGCTTTGCAGTTTGACCCAGGCCTCGGGCAGCATGATCCGGAAGAGGCCGCCCTGCAGGGTCTTGCGCCCGAGTTTCAGCAGCGCCTTGTCCTTGGTGATCAGGATCGAAGCGCCTGCGTCGCGCGCGAGTTCGAGGAATTTCTGGTCGTCGCGGTCGGTACAGACGGGCAGGCGGACCGGTTTGCTGTCGGGCGCGACGACCGTGATCAGCGCATCGAAACGCGCCGCGGCGGCAGCCCGGCTGTCGTCGTCGAGCGGCAGGTGCGGGTAGTGCAGCACGATGCGGTACTCGTCGCGGCAATCGGCGCGCGTGACCGCCTTCAGGTCGCCGCGTTCGAGGGCGCCCAGCAGCGGGGCCCAGCGCGGGTCGTGGAACACGAACAGGTCGAGGCAGACATTGGTGTCGATGACGATGGGCTGTGCGGAAGTTGGTATCATGCTGGATCTTGTTGCCTTACGAATGTTTATGCTGCTTGTCCTATCGCCCGCCAAATCGCTCGACCTCGACACTCCTTCACCGACCGCCGAACACACCCTGCCGGATTTCACGAAGCGCGCCGCGCAACTGATTGGCGTGCTGCGCGACCTGTCGCCCGGCCAGGTCGGCGACCTGATGCACATCTCGGACCAGCTGGCGACGCTGAACGTGGCGCGCTACGCGAGCTGGACGCTTGACCATGCCGAGGGCTACCGGGCCGCGATGGCCTTCAATGGCGACGTCTACAACGGCCTCGATGCACGCAGCCTGCAACCCGCCGCCATCGACTTCGCCCAGCGCCATTTGCGCATCCTGTCGGGCCTGTATGGCCTGTTGCGGCCGCTCGACCTGATCCATCCCTACCGGCTGGAGATGGGCACGAAGCTGGCCACGCCTGCCGGCAAGGACCTGTACGCCTTCTGGGGCGAGACCATCACGCAGGCGCTGAACGCCGAGCTGGCCGCTACGAAATCGGACGCACTGGTCAACCTGGCTTCCGAAGAATACTTCAAGTCGGTCAAGCCGAAGCTGCTGGCCGCGCCGGTGATCACGCCCGTGTTCGAGGACTGGAAGAACGGCAAGTACAAGATCATCTCGTTCTACGCCAAGCGCGCCCGCGGCATGATGGCGCGCTTTGCGATCGAGAAGGCGATCACGGATCCGGAAGCGTTAAAGGAATTCGATGTCGACGGCTATGCCTTCGTCCCCGAAGGGTCAACGGAACGCAGCTGGCTGTTCCGCCGCAAGGAAGGCGTGTAAACGTAAAATGGGCACGGCGTGCCCATTTGCGAAACCTGTCCCCGGATTATTTCAACGCATCCTTCGGCGCCGGCTTCGGTCCCGACTTCGACCAGAACTTCCACCACGGCGCATCGCCGCTGGCGTTAGGGTTCAGGAAGCGGCTGTTCGGGTAGTTCAGGGTGAACACGCGCTGGGCGTCGTCGCGCAGCGGCAGCATGCCGAGCTTGTCGTAGCTGCGGATCATGATGAACAGCGCTTCCTCGCGTGCCGGTGCTTCGGCATAATCGGACACGGCGTTCTGGGCGCGGTTGACGGCGGCCAGGTAGGCCCCGCGGCGGTAGTAGTAATTCGCCACGTGCACTTCGTAGGACGCCATCGCATTGATCAGGTAGTTCATGCGGGCGATCGCGTCCGGCGCATACTTACTGTTCGGGAACTTGTCGGCCAGGGCCTTGAACGCGGCGAAGGCTTCGCGCGTCGCGCGCGGGTCGCGCTCGGTCGGGTCCTGCGAATAGATCACGCTCAGGAAGCCGATCTGGTCGTTGAAGTTGATCAGGCCGCGCAGGTAGTACATGTAATCGACTTGCGGGTGGTTCGGGTGCAGCTTGATGAAGCGCTCGACCGAGGCCAGGGCTTCGGCCTGGTCCTGGGCTTTGTACTGCGCGTACGCAATTTCCATCTGCGCCTGGGTGGCGTAGGTGCCGAACGGATAGCTCGCTTCGAGGCGCTGGAACAACTTGATCGCCGCCTCGTAATGGGCGCCGGCCATCTCTTCGCGTGCCTCAGCGTATAATTTCTCCGCTGACCACTTTGCGGTCTCGTCGGTTTTCTCAGGCAAGAGCCCGCAGCCCGACAGACCGAACAGGGCACTCATAGCAACCACCACCAACAGTTTTTTTTGCATAGCTTTTTGCAGAAAAGTTTTACCGAGATTCAACGAACGGCTGATTATAGCCGATGGGACTGACGTGATATTAACTCCTGCGCCGATTTCGGCGGATTTGCCCCTGGACCCCGATTTCGACGATGAAATCGATGCCGACGAAGTTGCGTTCCTTGCCCCCAGCGGCATCGACCTCTCCCCGATCACCCTGCACCTGGACGAAACGGCGTGCGGCCAGCGTCTGGACAAGGTCGTCGCCACCCTGGTGCCGCAGTTCTCGCGCAGCCGCCTGCAGCTCTGGTTCGACGGCGGCCACATCCTGGTCGACGGCAAGACCGCGCGCGGCAAGGACACGGCCTATGGCGATGAAACCATTGAAGTGCGCCCGCAACCGGCGCCCGAGGACACCGCATTCGCGCCGGAAGAAATCGCGCTGAACATCGTGTTTGAAGACGAGCACATCCTCGTGATCAACAAGCCGGCCGGCCTGGTCGTGCACCCGGGCGCCGGCAACTGGTCGGGCACGCTGCTGAACGGCCTGCTGCACCATGCGCCGCAGCTGGCCTCGGTGCCGCGCGCGGGCATCGTGCACCGCCTCGACAAGGACACGAGCGGCCTGATGGTGGTCGGCAAGACCCTGGCCGCCCAGACCGACCTGGTGCGCCAGTTGCAGGCACGTACCGTGAAGCGCGAATACTTTGCCCTGGTCTGGGGCACGCCGCAGTTGTCGGGCACGATCGACGCCTCGATGGGGCGCCATCCGAAAGACCGCGTCAAGATGGCGGTCTCGACCAGCCTGGGCGCGAAACCGGCGATCACCCACTACACCCGCGTCGCCGAAGGCATGCTCGACCGCCGCCCGGTCAGCCTGGTGCAGTGCCGCCTGGAGACGGGCCGTACCCACCAGATCCGCGTGCACATGCTGTCGATCGGCTTCGGCCTGGTCGGCGATTCCGTCTACGGCAAAACCCACCTGTCCCCGGTCTTCCATCGCCAGGCGCTGCAGGCGCGCCGCCTCGGCCTGGTCCATCCGGCCACGGGCGAGCAGTGCGAATGGGTCGTGCCGCTGGCCGCCGATTTTGCGGAACTGATCGCAAAAGCCGGCATCCCCGAGCCGGAATCGGTGTGATGGACGCACCCGAGCTCGTCATTCCCGACTGGCCCGATGCGCCGGCCAATATCGGCGCGCTGGCCAGCACGCGGCGCGGGGGCGTGTCGCAGGGTCCGTATGACGACGGGCGCGGCGGCGGCGGCTTCAACCTCGGCCTGCACGTGGGCGACGATCCGGCGCACGTGGCGGAGAATCGCGCCCGGCTGCAAGGCCTGCTGCCGGGCCGCCCGGCCTGGATCGCGCAGGTGCACGGCGCCGACGTGGTCGATGCCGCCACCGTCGGCCCCGATCAACCGGTGCGCACGGGCGACGCCAGCATCGCGACCGCGCCCGGCATTGTCTGCGCCATCCTGACGGCCGATTGCCTGCCGGTGCTGTTCGCCGACCGCGGCGGCAAGGTGGTGGGGGCGGCGCACGCGGGCTGGCGCGGGCTGGCCGGCGGCGTGCTGGGGCAGACCGTGGCCGCCATGCGCGCGGCGGGCGCCGGCGAGATCACCGCCTGGATGGGACCGGCGATCGGGCCGCAGGCCTTCGAGGTCGGGCAGGATGTGTTCGACAGTTTCGCCGCGGCGCTCCCGGGCGTGGACGTCGGTTTCGCCTTCGTGCCGCGTCCCGGCATCGAAGGGAAATACCTGGCGGACATGTTTGCGTTGGCGCGGCTGATGCTGGGGCGCGCTGGCGTCGCCAGTGTCGCCGGCGGCGATCGCTGCACGCACACCGAGACCGGCCGCTTTTATTCCTATCGCCGCGACGGCGTGACGGGACGCCAGGCGAGTTTGATCTGGCTCAAGTGACGTTTTTTCGCGTCATCAATACTTCTCAGTTTGCTCCCCGGTCTCCACGCGCTCGCCGGGGCGTCCAGCGTCCGGTGCCGCCTGAGCGGCGGCACGCCGGGCCCGGCGCCGCTTGCCACCGGTGATGTAAAAAAGTACAGACAGCGGTATCATGCAGTACACGAGGAAAGTCATCACGCCCGCGACGAAGGACGTTTCCGTCGCTGCCATCAGGATGACGACATAACTCCAGCCGATTGCGACGATCCACATACGTTTCTCCAGTTGATTGCCAGACTTTAACTACGCGACTTAACCAAGCCGATTCTAACGGACGCCGACATGAATATGCCCGACCCACAAGCTTTCGCCACCACCTGGATGAACCAGTTCACCGATCCCTCGGCGTGGCAGGGGTGGTTGAACCTGCCCGCGGCCGGTGGCATGCAGGCCGCCGCCGCCAATCCGCTGGCCGGCGTGTTCAAGGATTTCAACGTGACGATCGCCCCGGCCAAGCTCGACACCTTGCGCCAGGATTACCTGCAGAAAGCAGGGCGCTTGTGGCAGGATTTCATCGTCGGCAAGACCCCGCAACTGCAGGACAAGCGTTTTTCCAGTTCCGAATGGACGGCGACGCCCTTCGCCGCCATCACGGCCGCCTCCTACCTGCTCAACAGCGAATTCATGGTAGCCCTGGCCGACGCGGTCGAGGCCGGTCCGCGCGAGCGCCAGAAGATCCGTTTCACGGTCCAGCAAATGGTCGACGCCATGTCGCCCGCCAATTTCCTGGCAACGAATCCGGAAGCCCAGGCCAAGCTCATCGAATCGAAGGGCGAGAGCCTGACCAGGGGCCTGCAGAACATGCTGGAAGACCTGCGCAAGGGGCGCATTTCGCAGACCGACGAATCGGCCTTCGAGGTGGGCAAGAACGTCGGCACCAGCGCCGGCCAGGTGGTCTATGAAAACGACCTGTTCCAGCTGATCCAGTACAGCCCGGCGACGCCGACCGTGCGCGCCCGTCCCCTGCTGATGATCCCGCCGTGCATCAACAAGTTCTACATCCTCGACCTGCAGCCGGAAAACTCGCTGGTGCGCTATGTCGTCGAGCAGGGCAATACCGTGTTCATGGTCTCGTGGCGCAATCCGGACAAATCGATGGCGAACCTCTCCTGGGACGATTACGTCGAACGCGGTGCGATCGAGGCGATCCGGGTCACGCGCGAAATCAGTAACCAGGACAAGATCCACGTCTTCGGTTTCTGCGTCGGCGGCACGATCGCCGCCAGCGCGCTGGCGGTACTCGCCGCGCGCGACCAGCAGCCGGCCGCCAGCCTCTCGCTGCTGACGACCCTGCTCGACTTTTCCGACACCGGCGTGCTGGAGGTCTTCATCGATGAAGACCAGGTGGCGCGGCGCGAAGCCTCGCTGGCCAAGGGCGGCATCATGCCGGGACGCGACCTGGCGACGACCTTCTCGGCCCTGCGTCCGAACGACCTGGTGTGGAACTATGTCCAGCAGAACTACCTGAAGGGCAAGGTGCCGCCGGCATTCGACTTGCTGTACTGGAATGCCGACAGCACGAACCTGCCGGGACCGATGTTCTGCTGGTACCTGCGCAACACCTATCTCGAGAACAAACTGAGGGTGCCGGGCCAACTGACGGTCTGCGGCGTGCCGGTCGACCTCGGGCGCATCGAGGCGCCGGTCTTCGTCTACGGCTCCAAGGAAGACCACATCGTGCCGTGGCCGGCCGCGTTCGCCTCGATGAATTTGCTGAACCCGAAAAAGCCGAAGGCGAACCGCTTCGTGCTGGGCGCCTCGGGCCATATCGCCGGCGTGATCAATCCGGCCTCGAAGGGCAAGCGCAGCTACTGGGTGAATGACAAGCTGAACGAGAAGAAGGGCCGCAAGGGGCCGCTGTCGCCCGACGAATGGTTCGCCGGCGCGCAGGAAAACAAGGGCAGCTGGTGGCCGGAATGGGCCCGCTTCCTGCAGGAGAATGGTGGCGAAGAAGTGCCGGCGCCGACTGCATTCGGCAATGCGCAATACCAGCCGACCGAACCGGCACCGGGCCGTTATGTGAAGGCAAGGGCGGACTGAACGGACAAACTGCGAGACCCAGGTGTGTCTTGCCTTGAAATAAATTCAGTGGCAAAAGCGATAATTGCTGCACCTGCGCATCGAACGTGGTATTTTTAGTTGGTTCGTCCTGTTGGGCAACATCCATGGCCTCCTGGACGCACCGACGCCGGCCTATTGAACAATCTTCGCAGCGCCGCCCATAAGGCGGACGCAACATGGAACTTGAGATGAGTAGTGCAAAAAACAGTACTGAACGCCTGATCAAGAAATACCCGAACCGTCGTCTCTACGACACCCAGACCAGCTCCTACATCACCCTGACGGACGTGAAGCAGCTGGTCCTCGACGCCGACGAGTTCACGGTGGTCGACGCCAAGACGAATGAAGACCTGACCCGCGCGATCCTGCTGCAGATCATCCTGGAAGAGGAAGCGAACGGCGCGCCGATGTTCTCGAGCGCCGTGCTGGCCCAGATCATCCGTTACTACGGCCATGCGATGCAGGGGATGATGGGTTCCTACCTGGAAAAGAACGTCCAGGCCTTCACCGACATCCAGAACAAGTTCACCAGCAATGCCGCCGGCGCCCTCGAAGGCAAACCCTTCAGCCCGGAAATGTGGACCCAGTTCATGAACGTGCAAGGCCCGATGATGCAGGGCATGATGAACAACTACATCGACCAGAGCAAGAACCTGTTCATGCAGATGCAGGAGCAGATGCAGAACCAGAGCAAGGTGTTGTTCAGCGCGTTTCCGTTTCCGCCGGTGCCGCCGACGGACAAGAAGTAAGCTCGTCTGCGGACTTCGCGGCGCTGTTGCGTGGGGTATTCCTGGTCCGCATGATCCGCGTGGGCTCGGAGAGCCCACCCTACGGAAAACGCCGCGGACGGGCGCTGCCGCGAGCCCGTGACCTCAACCGTAGGGCGGGCTCCCGAGCCCACGCGGAGTCAAAAAAACGATAACGGTGCAGGCAACAGCCCCGTTATCGCTCGTATAAATTAAAACTCTTCCCAGCTGTCGGCACCCGCCGCGACCGCCTTGCGGGCCGGCGCTGCTTTCACTGCCGGTAACTGCCGCTGCGGCGACACCGCCCGGCCCAGCGCCTTCGTCTCATTCCCCAACTGGAACACACTGACCAGCTGCGCCAGCGCCCCGGCCTGCTGCTGCATCGCCTGCGCCGCAGCCGCCGCTTCCTCGACCAGGGCCGCATTCTGCTGGGTCACCCCATCCATCTCGATCAGTGCGACATTGATCTGCTCGATGCCGCGCGACTGTTCCCCGCTCGCGACCGTGATGCCTTTCACCAGCGTCGCCACCTGGCGGATGCTGTCGACGATTTCGTGCATCGTGCTGCCGGCCTCGTCCACCAGCTTGCTGCCGGCGTCGACCTTGTCCACCGAATCGGCGATCAGGCCCTTGATTTCCTTGGCCGCGGCGGCCGAGCGCTGGGCCAGGTTGCGCACTTCGCTGGCGACGACCGCAAAGCCGCGGCCCTGTTCGCCGGCGCGGGCCGCTTCCACGGCCGCGTTCAGCGCAAGGATATTGGTCTGGAAGGCGATGCCGTCGATGACGCCGATGATGTCGACGATCTTCTTCGAGGAATGGTTGATCGCGCCCATCGTGCCGACCACGTCAAGCACGACGCTGCCGCCGCGTTCAGCGACCTTCGAGGCGGCGCGCGCCAGGGTGTCGGCTTGCGCCGCATTGTCCGCATTGTGCTTCACGGTCGCGGTCAGTTCTTCCATCGACGAGGCCGTCTCTTCCAGGGTGCCGGCCTGGGATTCGGTGCGGCTCGAGAGATCGGCGCTGCCGCCGGCGACTTCGGCGGAGGCCTGGGCGATGCTGTCGGTGGCAACGCGGACCTGGCCGACCAGGCTGGCCAGGTTGTCGCGCATGGTGCGCAGGGCGAACAGCAGGCTGCCCGTGTCGCCTTCCCGCACCGCGATCGGCACGTTCAGGGCGCCTTGCGCGATCTGTTCGGCGATCGTCGCAGCATACAGCGGCTCGCCGCCCAGCTGGCGCAGCAGGCCGCGGGTAATGGTCCAGGCGAGCAGGGCGCCGATGGCCAGCGCGCCGAGGGTGATCAGCGCGGTCTGCACGCGCGCGGCCTCGTGGGCGGCGCCGGCTTCGCGGGCGGCTTCGGCGACCAGGCCTTCCTCGTGCTTCACCATGGCGTCCATCGCCTCGATGGTCTTGGCCTGCAGCGGCTGCAGTTCGAGCAGCAGCACGCGGTTCGAGGCTTCGCGCTCGCCTGCCTTGACCAGCGTGGTCATCTTCGTGACCACGTCGACCGCGGCAGCGCGGCTGGCGGTGATCTTGTCGAGCGCCGCTTTTTCTTCAGGCGTCGTGGCCAGGGCTTCGAGGCGCTTGAAGGTGTCGGCATAGACTGCGCGGTTCGCAGCCAGGCGCTTGTTTTCGGCCTCGATCTCGGCCGGGTCGTGCATCAGGGCGATGTTGCGGCCGTTCATGATCGCGTTCATGACCGATTGGCGGATCTCCATGATCATGCCGAGCTTGACGTTGTCATGGCTGACGATGCGGTCGAGTTTGCCCTGGATGGTGGCCATGCGGGCCAGGCTGCCGACGGCCATGCCGACCATGATGACGAGCATGATGGAAAAGGCGAGGGCAAGACGCTTGCCGACGCCAAGTTTATTGATATTCATGTGGAGAAACCGGTGAGAGTAGGCTGTTCGGGAACCGGAAAGTATATCCACATGGAAAGTATCAGTGGTTTCCAGAAAACGACACCCTGGCACCAGCTGTGGAAATCCACAGCCGCGAAACGCCCACCCGGTGGTCCCCCCGTGTGCGTTCAGGTACAATCGCAGATTGCCCGTTTACTTTGTCGCCTCCTGCCCATGCTCGAACTCCGCCGCAATCCCGTCCCCGCCGCCAACCCTGAGACCGCAGTTGGTGCACCTTCGGCTGCCCCAGCCGCCGCACCGAAGGTCGGTTTCGTCTCGCTCGGCTGCCCGAAGGCGCTGGTCGACTCGGAACAGATCCTGACCCAGCTGCGCGCCGAGGGTTACCAGACCGCCAAGTCGTATGCCGGTGCCGACCTCGTGATCGTCAACACCTGCGGCTTCATCGATGCCGCGGTGCAGGAGTCGCTCGACGCGATCGGCGAGGCCCTGGCCGAAAACGGTAAAGTCATCGTCACCGGCTGCCTGGGCGCGAAGAAGGACGCCGCGGGCGACGACATCATCACCAAGGTGCACCCGAAGGTGCTGGCCGTGACCGGCCCGCATGCGATGGCCGAAGTGATGGAGTCGGTGCACCTGCACCTGCCGAAACCGCACGATCCCTTCATCGACCTGATGCCGGACCATGGCGTCAAGCTGACGCCGAAGCACTACGCGTATTTGAAGATTTCCGAAGGCTGCAACCACCGCTGCAGTTTCTGCATCATCCCGTCGATGCGCGGCGACCTGGTCTCGCGCCCGATCCATGAAGTGCTGATCGAAGCCGAAAACCTGTTCAAGGCCGGCGTCAAGGAACTGCTGGTGATTTCGCAGGACACGAGCGCGTATGGCGTCGATGTGAAATTCCGCACCGGCTTCTGGAACGGCCGCCCGATCAAGACCCACATGACGCAACTGACCGAGGCCCTGGGCCAGCTGGCGCGCCAGTACGACGCCTGGGTGCGCCTCCACTACGTCTACCCGTATCCGCACGTCGACCAGGTCATCCCGCTGATGGGCGACGGTCACGTGCTGCCTTACCTCGACATCCCGATGCAGCACGCGCACCCGGACGTGTTGAAGCGCATGAAGCGTCCGGCTTCCGGCGAAAAGAACCTGGACCGCATCCTGGCCTGGCGCAAGATGAATCCGGACCTGACGATCCGCTCGACCTTCATCGCCGGCTTCCCGGGCGAGACGGAAGCCGAGTTCGAATACCTGCTCGACTTCCTGCGCGAAGCGCAGATCGACCGCCTGGGCTGCTTCGCCTATTCGCCGGTCGAAGGCGCGACCGCCAACGAACTGGCCAACCCGGTGCCCCAGGAAGTGCGCGAAGAGCGCCGTGCGCGCGTCATGCTGCTGCAGGAAGAGATCTCGCTCAAGCGCCTGCAGGCGAAGGTCGGCAAGACCATCCGCGTGCTGGTCGACGAAGTCGGTCCGCGCGAAGCGATCGGCAGGTCGAGCGCCGACGCGCCGGAAATCGACGGCGTGGTCCACATCAAGCGCTCGCTGGTGCCGGGTAAATCGAAGCTGGCC
The DNA here is from genome assembly GCF_015101885.1 of Massilia litorea. NCBI lineage: Bacteria > Pseudomonadati > Pseudomonadota > Betaproteobacteria > Burkholderiales > Oxalobacteraceae > Massilia > Massilia litorea. The sequence continues at coordinate 4,339,712 of NZ_CP062941.1, read as the reverse complement.
GTCGGCCAGTTCGCCGACGTGGTCGTCACGAAGGCGGACGCCCACGACCTGTGGGCCACCCTGGCCTAAAGGACGCGCCGACCATGACGAAGAAGTCGCTCCAGACCCAGATCATCCACACGGATTACACGGCCCCGGGCGGCTTCGCCGCCTTCCCGCCGGCCATCCACCACGCCTCCACCGTGCTGTTCGAGAGCGTCGCGGCGATGCGCTCGGGCGAGTGGAAAGAGAAGAACGCCTATACCTACGGCCTGCACGGCACGCCGACCACCTTCACCCTGGAAGCGCGCCTGGCCGAGATCGAGGACGCGCGCCACTGCCTGCTCGCGCCCTCGGGCCTGGCGGCGATCGCGATGGTGGACTTCGCGCTGCTCAAAACCGGCGACGACGTCCTGCTGCCCGATAACGTCTACAACCCGAATCGCGAACTGGGGCGCTGGCTGTCGAACGATTTCGGCATCACCGCACGCTATTATGATCCGCTGGTCGGCGCCGGTATCGCCGACCTGATCCAGCCGAACACGAAGCTGGTCTGGACCGAGGCGCCGGGTTCAGTGTCGATGGAAGTGCCCGATCTGCCTGCGATCTGCGCCGCGGCGCATGCGCGCGGCGTGCTGGTCGCGCTCGACAACACCTGGTCGGCGGGCCTCGCATTGCGCGGTTTCGACCTGGGCGTGGACATCATCATGCAGGCGCTGACCAAATACCAGTCGGGCGGCTCGGACGTCCTGATGGGCGCCGTGATGACGCGCGACCGCGCCGTTCACGACAAGCTGGCGATGGCCCACATGCGCCTCGGCCTCGGCGTGAGCGCGGACGACGCGTATCTGGTGATGCGCGGCCTGCCGAGCATGAAGCTGCGCTTCGAGGCCCACGATGCCGGCGCACGCCGGGTCGCGGCCTGGCTCAAGGCGCGTCCCGAAATCACCAGCGTGCTGCATCCCGCCTTCGAGGACTGCCCGGGTCACGCCACCTGGCAGCGCGACTTCAGCGGCGCCGGCGGCCTGTTCTCGGTCATCTTCGACGAGCGCTACACGGAGGAGCAGACCGACCGCTTCGTCGACTCGCTCGCGCTGTTCGGCCTCGGCTACAGCTGGGGCGGCGCGAACAGCCTGGTGATGCCCTACCGGATGGCGGCGATCCGCCGCAACTGGGAAGGCAAGGGGACCCTGGTACGCTTTAATATCGGCCTTGAAAGTACGGACGACCTGATTGCCGACATCGAGCAGGCGCTCGGCCAACTGCAGAAGTAAGCAACCTGGTCTGGACAAGGAAACCACCGCATGCGGTGGTTTTTTTACATTGGGCCCGGCTCGCTAGATTTCCCACTGTCTGCTCCGCGCAACACATTCCTCCGGCAGGTGGCGCGCACGCCCGGCGCCTTGAGGAAGACCATTGCCATACGGCAACTCCATGATAAAATATTTCTCATTAGAAAGACCGCTTGTCGAAACAGCATGGTCTTCGCATTCAACGCAGAGAGAAACTGGGGTTTATGGCGCTTACCGACATCGTTCGGCGTGAGGAAGTCCTGTGGGCATTGGGGAGCCTGTGCGGCCTGTATCGGCTCCCATTCGACAGTGGATTGGTCGCCCAGCAATTTCCACCCCCATATTGCGTTGCCAGCTTCCACGAGATGGCGCGCGCCGTCGGCATCCGCACGGGCAGCTGCGCCGTCGCCGGCCTCGACTGGCAACAGCTTCCCCTGCCTGCCATCGCTTTCCTGCGCACGCCGCAGGCGGACGGCAGCGAAGTGCATTCCCTGCTGCTCATCCTGAAGACCGATGGCCAGACCCTGAGCTGTTTTCGTGCCGGTTCCGACCTCGCCGAATCGATCGCGATCGACGAGGCCGGCCTGCGCTTCGCGCCCGAGCTGCTCCTGTTCGGCAAGGAAACGACGATCGAAGCCGGCCCGGACGCGGAGATCGCCGGTTTTAGCAGCGAACAAAAGCCCTTCGGCTTCCGCTGGTTCCTGCCCGAGCTGGTGAAACACAAGGCGATCTGGCGCGACATCCTGCTCGCCTCGCTGGCGATCCAGCTGGTCGGCCTGGCGACGCCCCTGTTCACCCAGGCGATCATCGACAAGGTGGTCGTGCACCAGACCCAGAATACCCTTGCCGTGCTGGCTGTCGGCCTGCTGATGTTCATGGTCTTTACCTCGGGCATGACCTGGCTGCGCCAATACCTGGTGCTGCATACGGGAAACCGGATCGACGCCGTGCTCGGCAGCGAGGTGTTCCGCCACCTGCTGCGCCTGCCCTTGCCTTACTTCGAGCAGCGTCCGACCGGCACCCTGGTCGCGCGCCTGCATGGCGTCGAGACGATCCGCGAATTCATCTCGGGCGCGGCCGTCACGCTGATCCTCGACCTGCCTTTCCTGCTGATCTTCCTGGCCGTGATGTTCAGCTACAGCTGGCAGCTCTCGCTGATCGCGCTCGGCCTGCTCGGCGTCATCGCCGTGATGGGCATCCTGGTCACGCCGCTGTTTCGCGATCGCCTGAACAGGCAGTTCATGCTGGGCGCGCGCAACCAGGCCTTCCTGACCGAATACCTGGCCGGCATGGGCACCGTGAAATCGCTGCAGATGGAACCGGACGTCGACCGCAAGTACGGCGACCTGCTGGCCCAGTCGCTGGCAGCCGGCTTCTCGACCAAGCAGGTAGGCAACACCTATAACGTCGCCGCCAATGCGGTCGAGCAGGTGATGACGCTGTCCATCCTGCTGGTGGGCGCGCTGCTGGTCATGCGCAACGACGGCTTCACCATCGGCATGCTGGTCGCCTTCCAGATGTTCGCCGGGCGCATGAGCCAGCCGATGCTGCGGCTGTCCGGCCTGTGGCAGGAGTTCCAACAGGCGAACATCGCCGTGAAGCGCCTGGGCGACATGATGGACATGCCGACCGAGCCCCACGCGATGGTGCCGAGCCGCGAAGCCCGCGGGCAGGGCGCGCTCGAGCTGGTCAACCTGGCCTTCCGCTATTCCGAGCACCACCCCTGGCTGTACCGCAACCTGAACCTGTCGTTCAAGCCGGGGCGCCTCTCCGTGCTGATGGGGGCTTCGGGCTGCGGCAAGAGCACCCTCGCCAAGCTGCTGCTGGGCTTTTACCAGCCGGGCGACGGCCAGGTCCTGCTCGATGGGCGCGACATCCGCTTCCTGGCCGCGAATGAACTGCGCCGCAGCTTCGGCGTCGTGCCCCAGGAGACCGTGCTGTTTTCCGGCACGATCTACGACAACCTGGTGATGGCGCATCCGCATGCCAGCTTCGACGACGTCATCGCCGCCTGCAAGGCCGCCGAGATCCACGACACCATCGACAAGCTGCCCCAGGGCTACCAGACCGAGATCGGCGAGCGCGGCACCGGCCTGTCCGGCGGCCAGCGCCAGCGCCTGGCGATCGCGCGCGCACTGCTGCGCAACCCGAACATCCTGATTTTCGACGAAGCCGTGTCGAACCTCGACCAGCAGACCGCCGAGGGCTTCGCGCGTACCGTGAACTCCCTGAAGGGCAAGGTCACGATGGTCTTCATCACGCACCAGATTCCGCGTGGCCTGCAGGTCGACGAAGTGTTCAGCTTCGATCGCTCCGCCGCAACCCGCAGCCATCCCGCAGCAAAAATGCAGGTCGTGCCGCCCGCCGCGCAAGCACCCGCCGCCTGATTCCCCAGCCTTCCGACGTAAAACAAGAGGAAACCCATGACCACCACGAATTCGTCCGTCACCACCACGCTGTCGTCCACCGTCGACGACCTGATCCTGACGGGCAGTGCCGACATCAACGGCACCGGTAATGCGCTGAACAACACGATCACCGGCAACAGCGGCGCCAACGTCCTCGATGGCCGCGGCGGCGCCGACACGCTGATCGGCGCGGCCGGCGACGACACCTATGTGGTCGACAACGCCGGCGACCGCGTGGTCGAGAACGGGGGCGAAGGCACCGATACGGTCCAGTCCAGCGTGACCTACACCCTGGGTGACAACGTCGAGAACCTGACCCTGACCGGCTCCGGTTCCGTCAACGGCACCGGTAACGCCCTCGATAACGTCATCACCGGCAACAACGGCGCCAACATCCTGAGCGGCCTGGACGGTAACGACACCCTGATTGGCGCGGCCGGCAACGACACCCTCGACGGCGGGACCGGCATTGATACCATGAGCGGCGGCACCGGCGACGACGTCTATGTGGTCGATGCCGCCGGCGACAGCGTGATCGAAGCGGCGGGCGGCGGCAGCGACACCGTCCAGTCGAGCATCGACTACACCCTGGGCGACAACGTCGAGAACCTGACGCTCACGGGCACGGCCGACCTGGCCGGCAGCGGCAATGCGCTCAACAACCTCATTACGGGCAACAGCGGCGCGAATACGGTGCAGGCCGGCGCCGGTGCCGACACCGTCAATGCCGGCGCCGGCAACGACTTCGTCTTCGGCGGCGACGGCAACGACATCCTCAACGGCCAGGCCGGCGACGACAGCCTGGTCGGCGAAGCGGGCAACGACCTGATCGATGGCGGCCTGGGTGCCGACACGATGGAAGGCGGCAGTGGCGACGACACCTATGTGGTCGACAACGGCGGCGACCTGGTGGTCGAAGCGGCCGGCGCTGGCGTCGATACCGTGCAGTCGAGCATCGGCTACACCCTGACGGAAAACACCGAGAACCTCGTGCTGACCGGCAGCGCCGTGCTCGAAGGCAGCGGCAACACGCTCGACAATGTCATCAACGGCAACAGCGGCGCCAACGTCCTGTACGGCCTGGAGGGCAACGATACGCTGAACGGCAACGGCGGCGACGACCGCCTGGTCGGCGGCCTCGGCAACGATACCCTGGACGGCGGCACCGGCGTCGACCGCATGGAAGGCGGCAGCGGCGACGACACCTATGTGGTCGACAACAGCGCCGACGTGGTCAGCGAACTGGCCGGCGAAGGCATCGACAAGGTGCTGGCGGGCGTCAACTACACCCTGAGCGCCGAGGTCGAGAACCTGACGCTGACCGGCAGTGCCGGCACCGGCGCCGGCAACGAGCTCGACAACACGATCAGCGGCAACAATGGCAACAACCTGCTGTTCGGCATGGACGGCGCCGACGTCCTCTTCGGTAACGCGGGCAACGACACCCTGGACGGCGGCCTCGGCGCCGACACCATGGACGGCGGGCAAGGCGACGATACCTATGTGATCGACCAGGCGGGCGACCGCGTCACCGAGGCGGTGGGCGTCGGCAACGACACGGTACGCTCGAACATCAGCTACACGCTGACCGACAACGTCGAGAACCTGGTGCTACTGGGCAGCGAAGACCTGGACGGCATCGGCAACACGCTGGCCAACGTCATGACCGGCAACGCCGGCAACAACAGCTTCGCGGCGGGCGCCGGCAACGACACCCTCAACGGTGGCGCCGGCAATGACCTGCTGCTGGGCGAAGCGGGCAACGACCTCCTCGACGGCGGCCTCGGCGCCGACCGCATGGAAGGCGGCAGCGGCGACGATACCTACATCCTCGACGATGCGGGCGACCTGATCATCGAAGGCGCGGGCGCAGGCACCGACCTGGTCAACGCGGGCATCAGCTATACGCTGACCGACAACGTCGAGAACCTGAACCTGACCGGCACCCAGGACATCGCGGGCACCGGCAACGAGCTGAACAACATCATCAACGGCAATGCCGGCGCCAACGTCCTCGACGGCCTGGCAGGCAACGACACCCTCAATGGCGGTCTCGGCAACGATACCCTGATCGGCGGCGAAGGCAACGACGCCCTGAACGGCGACGGCGGGGACGACCAGCTGCAAGGCGACGCCGGCAACGACGTGCTCAACGGCGGCACGGGTAACGACCGCATGGCCGGCGGCCTGGGCGACGATACCTTCATCGTCGACAGCGTGCTGGACCTGGTGGTCGAGAACGCAAGCGAAGGCCTCGACACGGTGCAGTCCGGCGTCGACTACACCCTCACCGCCAACACCGAGAACCTGGTGCTGACGGGCGGCGCCGGCACGCGCGGCACCGGTAACGAGCTTGACAACACGGTCACCGGCAATAACGCGAACAACAGCCTGTTCGGCCTCGAAGGCAAGGACACGCTGGCCGGCCTCTACGGCAACGACACCCTCGACGGCGGCCTCGGCGCCGACCTGATGCAGGGCGGCTACGGCGACGACGCCTACATCGTCGAGAATGCGGGCGACGTCGTGGAAGAACTGGCCGGCGCCGGCACCGACACCGTGTATTCGAGCATCGACTACACGCTCACCGCCAACGTCGAGAACCTGACCCTGACCGGCACGGATGACCTGAACGGCGCCGGCAACGCGCTCAACAACATCATTACCGGCAACAGCGGCAACAACACCGCCGCCGCCGGCGATGGCGCCGACACCGTCTACGCGGGTGCCGGCAAGGACAGCATCAGCGGCGGCAACGGCAACGACGTTCTCTACGGCGAGGCGGGCGACGACCAGCTCTTCGGCGACGCCGGCAACGACATCGTGAACGGCGGCGCGGGCGCGGACCGCATGGCGGGCGGCCTGGGCGACGACACCTTCGTGGTCGACGACAACGGCGACCTGGTCGTCGAAGCGGCGGGCGAGGGCACCGACCTGGTCCAGTCGAGCATCACCTACACCCTCACCGACAATGTCGAGAACCTGACCCTGACCGGCACGCTCGACATCGACGGCAACGGCAACGAACTGGCCAACATCATCAACGGCAACACCGGCGCGAACGTCCTCGACGGCAAGGCCGGCAACGACACCATCAACGGCAACCTCGGCAACGACACCCTGATCGGCGGCGACGGCGACGATACCCTCAACGGCGACCTCGGCGACGACCGCCTGCAGGGCGACGCCGGCAAGGACCTGCTCAACGGCGGCGTGGGTGCCGACAGCATGGCCGGCGGCACGGAGGACGACGTCTACGTCGTCGACAATGCGGGCGATCTGGTTGTCGAGAACGCGGGCGAGGGCAGCGACACGGTCCAGTCCTCGATCACCTATACCCTGACCGACAGCGTCGAAAACCTGGTGCTCACCGGCGGCGCGGTCATCAACGGCAGCGGTAACGAGCTCGACAACGTCATCACCGGCAACAATGCGGCCAATACCCTGAACGGCGGCGCGGGCATGGACACGCTGGTCGGCAACGGCGGCGACGACATCCTCGACGGCGGCAGCGGTGCCGACCTGATGCAGGGCGGCGTCGGCAACGACACCTATGTGGTCGAGGATGCGAAGGATGCCGTCGTCGAGGGCGCGGGCGCCGGCACGGACACCGTGCAGTCCTCGATCGATTACACCCTGACGGCCAATGTCGAGAACCTGGTGCTGACGGGCGCCGCCAACCTGTCCGGCAGCGGCAACGCGCTGGCCAACAGCATCACCGGCAACGCCGGCAACAACCTGATCGACGGCGGCGCAGGCATCGACACCATGGCCGGCGGCGCCGGCGACGACACCTATATCGCCGACAACACGGCCGACCTCATCACGGAAGCGGCAAACGCCGGCACCGACATCGTCTATGCTAGCGCGAACTACACGCTCTCGAACAACGTCGAGAACCTGGTCCTGACCGGCGCCGCCGCGATCAACGGCACCGGCAACGCGCAGGACAACCTGATCACGGGCAACGACGCGGCCAATGTTCTCTCCGGCATGGCCGGCAACGACACCATCCTCGGTGGCGCCGGCAACGACACGCTCGACGGCGGCGTCGGCAACGACGTCCTCATCGGCGGCAGCGGCAACGACACCTACGTCATCGACAACGCGGCCGACCGCATCGTCGAGAACGCGGGCGAGGGCGTGGACACGGTCCAGTCCAGCTTCTCGACTTCGCTGGGCGAACAGCTCGAGAACCTGACCCTCACCGGCAGCGCCAACCTCGACGGCAGCGGTAACGATGCCGACAACCTCATCACGGGCAACGGCGGCAACAACGTTCTCGACGGCGGCGCCGGCAACGACACCCTGGTCGGCGGCGCCGGCAACGACACCCTCGTCGGCGGCGCCGGCGCGGACAGCCTGCAGGGCGGCAGCGGCGACGACATCTATGAAGTGGACACGGCCGACACCGTCGTCGAGGCGGCGGGCGGCGGTACCGACACGGTGCGCGCGGGCTTCAGCTACACCCTTGGCGCCAACGTCGAAAACCTGGTGCTGCAAGGCACTGGCGACCTGAACGGCACCGGCAACGCGCTGGCCAACAGCATCCTCGGCACGAGCGGCGCCAACGTCCTTGACGGCGGCCTCGGCGCCGATACCCTGGCCGGCGCTGCCGGCGACGATACCTATATCGTCGACAACGCCGGCGACGTCGTGATCGAAGCGGCGGGCGAGGGCGTGGACACCGTGCTGGCCAGTGCGACGACCCTGCTGTCGGCGAACGTCGAGCACCTGGTACTGACCGGCAGCGCCAACATCAACGGCACCGGCAATGCGCTCGACAACACCATCACCGGCAACGGCGGCGCCAACCTGATCGACGGCGGCGCGGGCAACGACATCCTGAATGGCGGCGCCGGCAGCGATACGCTGCTGGGCGGCGCGGGCGACGACCGCCTGGACGGCGGTTTTGACGCCGACATGCTGCAGGGCGGCGCCGGCAACGACGTCTACCTGGTCGACAACGCCGGCGACACCGTCGTCGAAGCGGCCGGCAACGGCGTCGACACGGTCTACGCCAGCGCCAGCCACGTGCTGGGTGCGAACGTGGAAAACCTGGTCCTGACCGGCGGCGCCAACCTGCAGGGCAGCGGCAACGCCTCGGACAACGTCCTGACCGGCAACAGCGGCGACAACCTCCTGTCCGGCATGGCCGGCAACGACACCCTGGCCGGCGGCGCCGGCAACGACCTGCTGCTGGGCGGCGCGGGCAAGGATACCTATCTGTTCGGCGCCGGCGACGGCAACGACCGCGTGATCGATTCGGAAGGCAGCGGCACGCTCGCCATCCGCGGCGGACTCACCGCCGCCGACCTCCATGCCGGGCAGTCCGGCAATGACCTCGTCCTGACCATCGTCGCCACCGGCGACAGCATCGTGCTGGCCGACTGGCTGGTCCAGTCCGAGGGCGTGACGGAGATCGTGTTCGACGACGGCACCACGCTCGACCATGGCGGCATCGCCGGCCTGCTGAACGCGGCGCCGACCGCAGCGGACGACCTGCTGGCGCTGGGCGAAGACGACGGACTGCTGAACGTCCCCGTGACCCGGCTGCTGGCCAACGACACCGACCCGGACGCCGGCGACGTGGTGACCGTGATCGCGGTCGGCCAGTCGGCGCTCGGCGTGGACCTGAGCCTGCAGGACGGCATGCTCGGCTACGAAATCGGCGACGCTTACCAGAGCCTGGCGGCGGGCGAGGTTGTGGAAGACAGCTTCACCTACACCATCGCCGACGCCATGGGCGAAACCTCGACCGCGACGGCCCACGTGCGCATCGTCGGCGTCAACGACGGTCCGGTGACGGCCGGCGACAGCGCCGCCACGGCGGAAGACAATGCCGCCGCGGTGACCGGCAACGTACTGGCCAACGACAGCGACATCGACCGCGGCACCGTGCTGCAGGTGGCCGCGCCGGGCAGGTATGACGGCGTCTACGGCAATCTCACCATCGCCCAGGACGGCAGCTACAGCTACGCCCTGAACGCGGGGGCCGCGAACGTGCAGGCCCTGAACGCGGGCGAAACCGTGACCGACACCTTCGCCTACGTGGCGACCGACGGCATCGCCGGCAGCGCAGCGAACCTGACCATCACGATCGCCGGCGCCAACGACGCGCCGGTGGTGAGCGCCGACGTGGCGCAGGTCAGCGAAGACCTGGCCCCGGCCGTCAGCGGCAACCTGCTGGCCAACGACCGCGATGCGGACGCGGGCACCGCGCTGGCCGTGGCGGCACCGGGCACCTATGCCGGCATCTACGGCAGCCTGGTGGTGGCGCAGGACGGCGGCTACACCTACACCCTGGACAACAGCCTGCAGGCAGTGCAGGCGCTGGGCGCAGGCCAGACGGTCGTCGACCGCTTCAGCTACCTCGCTACCGACGGCAGCGCGCAGTCGGCATCGGAACTGGCCATTACGATCACCGGCACCAACGACGCGCCGGCGGTGAGCGCCGACGTGGCGCAGGTCAGCGAAGACCTGGCCCCGGCGGTCAGCGGTAGCCTGCTGGCCAACGACCGCGATGCGGACGCGGGCACCGCGCTGGCCGTGGCGGCACCGGGCACCTATGCCGGCATCTACGGCAGCCTGGTGGTGGCGCAGGACGGCGGCTACAGCTACAACCTGGACAACAGTCTGCAGGCGGTCCAGGCGCTGGCCGCCGGCCAGACGGTCGTCGATCGCTTCAGCTACCTCGCCACCGACGGCGGCGCGCAGTCGGCATCGGAACTGGCCATTACCATCACCGGCACCAACGACGCGCCGCTGGTCAGCGCCGATACCGCCCAGGTGGGCGAGGACGGCACGCTCGTCGCCAGCGGCAACCTGCTGGCCAACGACCACGACGTCGACGCCGGCTCCGTGCTGGCAGTGGCGGCGCCGGGCACCTATGCCGGCATCTACGGCAGCCTGGTGCTGGCCCAGGACGGCAGTTACACCTACAGCCTGGACAACGGCTCGCAGGTCGTGCAGGCCCTCGCCGCGGGCCAGACCGTGGTCGACAGCTTCAGCTACCTCGCCACCGATGGCCAGGCGAATGCCGCCTCGCAGTTCGCGGTCACCATCACCGGCACCAACGACGTGCCGGTGCTGGCCGCCGACAGCGCGCGCCTGACCGAAGACGCGGCCGGCGTGAGCGGCAACCTGCTGGCCAACGACCGCGATGTCGACGCCGGCACCCGCCTGGCGCTGACCAACGCCGGCACCGTGACCGGCAGCCTGGGCAAGCTGACCCTGGCCCAGGACGGCAGCTACAGCTACCAGCTCGACACCGCCGCTGCGCAGTCGCTGGGCCGCAATGCGAGCGTCACCGAGCGCTTCGTGGTCAAGGCCAGCGACGGCATCGCCGGCGCCGCCTCGACCCTGGACATCACTGTCGCCGGCGTGAACGACGCACCGATCGTGGTGACGCAGCTGGCCGACCATGACGTCACCTTCAACAAGGCCTTCTCGTTTGCGCTCCCGGCCGGCAGCTTCAAGGACATCGACAAGGGCGACACGCTGAGCTACACGGCCGCCCTGGCCGACGGTACGGCGCTGCCGACCTGGCTGAAGTTCGACGCGGCCACCGGCACCTTCTCGGGCACCTCGCCCAAGCAGGTCGGCAAGATCGACGTGCGCGTCACGGCCACCGACGCTGCTGCCGACGGCAGCACGGCCGGCAGCCTGTCGGCCTCGGACGTGTTCACGCTGGCGGTCAGCCACGGCAACGAAGGCCTGGGCAATGGCGAGGACGCCGCACCGGCGGGCCACGACACGAACCAGAACGACGGCCCGGGCACGTCGCCGGGCAATCCTGGTTCGGCCGGCGGCAAGAAGCTGTCGCTGTCGGCTGGTGTCACGGCGTCGAACGGCGTGGCGACCCTCGCGGTTGCCGCCGCGGTCGAAGCGCCCGCTGCCGGCACTGCCAGCGGCCCGGCGGTGCCGAGCTACCTGAACTTCAACAAGGTCGCCGAGTTCGCGCTGCCCGCCCCGGTTGTCGCCAACACGACCTCGGCGCAGGCCTTCGGCGCCTGGCTGGCGGTCGATCTCGCGGTCTCGAAGGCGCAGGCGGACAGCAAGACGCTGACCTGGGCCGACGAACGCAATGGCGTCGACACCACGGTGCTGGCGCAGGCGAGCAGCGGCTTCCTCGGCTCGACCACCGCCTTCGGCGGCGGCCAGGCCTCGCTGGCCGCGATCGGCGGCGTCGAGCTGAAGGGCTTCGAAGGCCTCGGCAAGGGTACGAAGAAAATCAAGTAAGTCCGGAAGGCCGGGACCGCGGGTCCCGGCCACCTTACATTAACCAGATGAGTCATCGTCCGTGAACAGCAAAAAAACCAGCGCGTGGTCCGGTTACCCCGCCAACGCACTCGATTTCTCGCCGCCGCTGCTGCGCCTGCAAGGCGAGGCGCCGAATCCGCTCGGCCGCAAGGTGCTATGGGCCTTGCTGCTGCTGTTGGCCGGGATGGCGGTGTGGTCGATCGTCGGCCGCCTCGACATCGTCGCGGTCGCGGAGGGCAAGCTCGTGCCGCAGAGCTATGTGAAGATCGTCCAGCCCGCCGAGTCGGGCATCGTCAAGGAGATCCTGGTGCGCGAAGGCGACAGCGTGCGCGCCGGGCAGGTGTTGATGCGCATGGATACGCTGCTGACCGACGCCGACGCCAACTCCGTGCAGTCCGACCTGCAGGGCAAGCGCCTGGCGCTGCGCCGTATCGATGCCGAGCTGGCCGATGCGCCTTTCCACAGCCAGGCGGGCGATTCGGCCCACCTCGCCGCCGCCGCGCAGGCGCAGTACCGGGCCGACCGCGCCGCTTTCGAGGCGGCACTGGCCGAGGAGCGCAGCCGCCTGGCCAAGGCGCGCCAGGACCTGGCAGCCGCCCTCGAGGTCGAGCACAAGTTCAGCGCCATCCTCCCGCATTACCGCGAACAGGAAAAAGCCTTCGAAAAGCTCGGCCGCGACGGTTTCGCGAACGGCGTGCTGGTCAGCGACAAGCGGCGCGAACGCATCGAAAAGGAGCAGGAGCTCGCGACCCAGTCGCACATGATCGAATCGGCACGGGCCGGCGTGCGGCAATCGGAGATGAAGCTGGTCCAGATCGACTCCGACTACCGGCGCCAGCTGCACGTCGAGCGCGGCGAGGCCCAGCGCGCCGTCGACCAGCTGTCGCAGGAGCTGGCCAAGCAGACCCACCGCAAGGAACTGATGGAACTGAAGGCGACCCAGGACAGCGTGGTCAAGGACCTGGCGACCCATTCGATCGGCACCGTCGTGCAGCCCGGCACCGTGCTGCTGACCCTGGTGCCGCGTAACGAAAGCCTGCGCGCCGAAGTCTGGCTGTCGAACGACGACATCGGTTTCGTGAAGGAAGGGCAGACCGTCAGGATGAAGTTTGCCGCCTTCCCGTTCCAGAAGTACGGCATGGTGCAGGGGCGGGTGGAGCACATCGGCGCCGATGCGGTCGACGCCGCGCAGGAGGGGGCGCCGGCCGCCGCGCCCGGCGCCACGCCGCGTTCGACCTACAAGGCGCTGGTCGCGCTCGACGCCTCGGCGCTCGAAGCCGACGGCACGCGCTTCCCGCTCAGCGCCGGCATGCAGGCGAACGCCGAAATCCTGCTCGGCACCCGCACCGTGATCGAATACCTGCTGTCGCCGATGCAGAAGGCCTGGCACGAAGCGGCCCGCGAGCGTTGAGGACAAGCGCCGGGCGGCGCGGCAAAACGAAAAGGGCGCGTGGAGCAAAACTCCACGCGTCCTTTGTCCTGATCGAGCGTTCGCTTACTGCTTGAGTACGCGGCGCAGCGTCGTCGACAGGTCTTCGGCCGAGAACTTCGCCACATAGGCATCGGCGCCGATGTTCTTGACGTGTTCCTCGTTGGTCGTACCCGACAGCGAGGAGTGGATCACCACCGGCAAATTCGCCAGGCGCGCGTTCTTCTTGATGTTGCGGGTCAGCGTAAAACCATCCATCTCCGGCATCTCGAGGTCGGTCAGCACCAGGGCCACGCGGTCGTAGACGCTCTTGCCTTCGGTTTCGGCCGCGTTCGCGATCGTGTTCAGCTGGTCCCAGCACTCCTTGCCGCTCTTGGTCATGATGAAGGGCAGGCCCATCGCGTCCAGGCCCTGTTCGATCAGGGCGCGTGCGACGACCGAATCGTCGGCCGCCAGGACGACGGAGCCCGGCTTGATCTGGATTTTCGCGCCGACCGACTGCTGGCTGATCTCGGGACCCGAATCCGGATTCATGTTGCGCAGGATGGTCTCGACGTCGAGCACCTGGGCCAGGCGGCCCGGCTCGCCGTTCTCGCCTTCGAGGCGTGCAATGCTGGTGACCATGCCGCTGCCGGCGCTCTTTTCGGCCGACATCACCTGGCTCCAGTCCAGGCGCACGATTTCTTCGACGCTCTCGACCGCGAAGGCCTGGGTGGTGCGCGCGAACTCGGTCACCAGCATGATGTTCAGGCCGGTCTTGGGCTTGACGCCGGCGATCGCCGGCAGGTCCAGCACCTGGATGATCTGGCCGCGCAGGTTGACAACGCCAAGCACGTGGGCCGGCGAGCCGGCCACGGCCGTAATCTGCGGCATCGCCACGATTTCGCGGATCTTGAACACGTTGATGCCGAACAGCTCGCTGCGCTCGCCGTTCTCATCCCCGCCGAGGCGGAAGAGCAGGAGCTCGAATTTGTTGGTGCCCGTCAGATTGCTGCGCTCGTCGACTTCCTGCTGAACCGATTTCATATTTCATCCCGAATAGTGGTGGTGCCATCAGGAAAGTATTCTAGCCGTGAAATTGCCGAAAAGCGCAGAACAAGCCTCAGACCGGCATCGGTTTGTTGCTGTTCAGATCCAAAAAACCACGAATCAGACGATACGCCTTCCACAACCACGCCAAGGCCCAGACCAGCCAGGCGACGGGGATGCCGATGATCGTTGCAAACAAGACAAAGCCGACGCCCATCCAGATCACGTAGAACCAGAACGAGCGGATCATCCAGCTGTGGTGGCTGTAGACGATGGTGCCGTTCGTGTCCGGGCGCTTGATATAGTTGACGATCAGCGGCAGGAAGGACAGCATGCCCAGCGAAAAGAAGAAGGTGCAGGCGTGGACCAGGTAGAGGATGCGCGCCATCTGCTTGGCGTCCTCGGTACCGCTGTCCATAACGAGTTGTTGCGACATGAATGGCTCCCTTGTGTGCTACCGGCGGGACGACCCCGCTTGTGGGCCATTGTAGCAGCCATTCGTGGCATTTTCGTTAACGTTGCAAGCCTACAGCTTCGACTGGACCCAGGCCACGATATTGCCGGCGTCCATGGCTCCTGGCTGGCGCGCCACCTCGCGGCCGCCGCGGAACAGGGCGAGGGTAGGAATGCTGCGGATGCCGAACTGCGCCGACAGGTCCTGGGCGCGCTCGGTATCGACTTTCAGCAGGCGCACGCGCGGCTCGAGCCGCGTTGCCGCCTGGGCATAGGCCGGGGCCATCATCTTGCAGGGGCCGCACCATTCGGCCCAGAAATCGACCAGCACGGGGATATCGTTGCGGCCGATGTGTTTATTGAAGCGTTCGGACGTGACGTCGAGCGGGCGCCCGGCAAACAGGGGCGCGCTGCACTTGCCGCAGACGGGATTGTCGGCCAGCCGCGCCGGGGCCAGGCGGTTGACGGCGTCGCAGGCAGGGCAGACGATGTGGATGGCATCTGACACGGGGTACTCCTTGAAAAGAACGCGTTGGCGCTATTGTAAGACGGACCGGAGGCGGGCGGCGTCCCGTGCCTGACCGCCGCCCTGGCTCAACCATGCGCCCCGGCAAGCAAGGGCGGCGTACAATCGGCGTAACATTATTGCAAGAGCCTCGATGATGAATCAGAGCGATGCCGCGCCCCTCATCGGTTGCGCCGGCTGGAACATCCCGAAGGAAGCCGCCGCCGCCTTTCCGCCGGCCGGCAGCCACCTCGAACGCTACGCCGCCGTATTCCCGGTGGTGGAAATCAACTCGTCCTTCTACAAGCCGCACCAGCCCAAGACCTATGCGCGCTGGGCCGAGAGCGTGCCGCCGGATTTCCGCTTTGCGGTCAAGGTGCCGCGCGCCATCACGCACGATGCGGCCATGCGCGACATCGACGAGCTGCTGGCGCGCTTTGCGGGCGAAGTGAAGGAACTGAAGGACAAGCTCGGCTGCCTGCTGGTGCAGACGCCGCCCAAGCTCGGTTTCCACGACGAGACCGCGCGCGCGTTCTTCCAGAAACTGCAGGACAGCTTCGGCTGCATGGTCGCCTGTGAGGGGCGGCATCCGAGCTGGTTCAGCGACATCGCCACCGAGGTGCTGCGCGAACGGCAGGTGACGCGCGTGATCGCCGATCCGGCGGCCGGCCAGCCGGGGCCGCACGTGCCGACGACGAACGACATCTACGTGCGCCTGCACGGGGCGCCGCGCATCTATTATTCCTCGTATTCGCAGGACTACCTGGACGCCCTGGTGCGCGACCTGGAGGTGCATCGCGCCGCCGGGCGCCAGGTATGGTGCATCTTCGACAACACGGCCGCCGGCGAGGCGGTGCCGAACGCGCTCGACGTGCTGCGCGCCACCGGCGGCGGCTGACGGCGCAGTGAATCTTCCATGGTCCAGGCGAGCTTCCGCTTTGTCGGGGAACTGAACGACTTCCTGCCGCGCGAGCGCAGGGACCGCGCCTTTGCCACGCCCTGCGCGCGGGCCGCGACGACCAAGCACATGGTCGAGGCGCTGGGCGTGCCGCATACCGAAGTCGGGCGCATCCTCGTGAATGGCGAGGCGAGCCGCTTCGACCGGCTGCTGGAAGACGGCGACGATGTCCTCGTCTGTCCGCTTCGGGATAGTGCGGCGGCCGGCATCCGCTTCGTCGCCGACGCCCACCTCGGCGGCCTGGCGCGCCTCTTGCGCATGGCCGGTTTCGATACGCTCTACGAGAACGGGTATCAGGACGAGGAAATCGCGGCGATTGCCGGACGCGAGACGCGCACCGTGCTCACGCGCGACCGCGAACTCCTGAAACGGCGCGAGGTCGAACACGGCTGCTACCTGCACACGATCCGGCCCGAGGCGCAATTGCGGGAACTGTTCGAGCGGCTTGGACTGGCTGCCCTGGCCCGGCCGTTCACGCTGTGCCTGCACTGCAACCTGCCGCTGCGGCCGGTTGCCAGGGAGGAGGTGCTGGAGCGCCTGCCGGAATCCGTGCGCGAGCAGCACACCGAGTTCACCACTTGCGACGCTTGTGGTCGCGTATTCTGGAAAGGCTCGCACCACAAGCGCATGCTGGCGATGCTCGACGCAGCGAACGCGCTAGAATCGTCAGGGTCTCCCACCAAGAGCGAATTTTCAGACAAGCGCCCGTGACCGCCTCCTTGCCCCCACTGCCGTTTCCGATCCGTGCCGAGTGCCCGCCCGGCGCCTGCGTCTGCGAGCGCGAGCGCCTGCTGGCCGAGCCGGGTGCCGACATCCGGCCGCTGGCGCTCGACCGCAAGCAGGAAATGAAACTGATCGAGCGCATCGAGCGCATCGACAGCTATGCCGACCTGCAGCACGTGCAGGAACTCATCCGCCGGAACATCGGTGCCGAGCTGCGCATCGCGCCGGGGCCGAACGAGGTGCGCACGATGCGCGGCATCATCATCGTGCTCGAGGAAAAGCCGGGGCTGTGCAAGAAGGTGCGGCAATCGGTACCGGCGGCAGTCCGCAAGCGCCTGCAGGAAAAGCCCGAGATCGCCTGGGCCATCCTGGACGCGGGCAACCTGTTCGGTTCGGACTAGCCGGGTCGAACTAGCGCCTCTTGCGCCGCACCAGCATCGCCAGCAGTGCCCCTGCAAACAGCCATGTGCTGGCCGGTTCGGGCACATCGGCCGGCTGCTGCTCATCGAGCGGCGGGTTCGACGGCGTAGCCGGCTGGCTCGGGTCGGGCCGCGGGACGAAGGGGTCGATGTCGGTAACGGGCGGCGGCATCCCGGGCGCGGAATCACCCGGCTCGGGGAGCACCGTGATGGCGCGCGACAGGGGCGGCGGCGTGTTCGAAGCGAGCAGCCGATCTCCTGGCGTGGCACGCGCCAGCGGCGGAATGCTCGCGCTGCCGAGCCAGCCCGTCTGCGGCGATGGCAGACCTGGCGCAGGCTCGTTGCCGAAGGGCCTGCGGCCAGGCCTTGGATCGCCGGTCGGGGGCGAGTTGGCTGGCCACACCAGTTTGAAGGGCTGGCCCGTCAGCTCCGGCGGATCCACATCCGGCTCGGGTGCGTTGACAAGGGTGAGCTCGCCCTCGGTGGCGTCCACCGGCTCATCGAGCTCGTCGGGGTTGGGCGCGTGCGGCTCGACCGGAAAACGCGGCACATCCGAGATACGGTTCGCGCAACGCGCGCGCATCTCGTTGCGGCCATCGGTAAGCAGGGTTTCGCCCACTTGCAGCATGACCTTCCTGCTGGTCCAGTAAATCCGGTCGCCCTTGCGATAGGAGACGTACACCGCCCGTGGCGCGGACACCGTCACGGCACGGGCGCGGGCCACCTCGAAGCCGGCGTAGTGGGCTGCGACCACCTTGTCGGTGCGCAGGATGCGTTCCAGCTCGGCCCGGTCAGCCGCGCCGCCCGGCACGACCGAGTAGCGGTAGACGCGGCGCGCCATCGGCAGGGGATCGGAGACCGGGACCGTCATTGGCTGGAGGGCCGCCATACCGGACTCCAGCGTCAAGGGCGCGTAGGGCGCCTGCGCCGGCAGCATCCCGTACGCTACCGCGCAGGCAGCTATTCCCGCGGACGTGGCCGCCAGCGCGCGACGCCGGAAGTGCACACGCTGCTCGATACGACGGGAAAACGGATACGAACGGTCCATGCGCAGCCTCGGGTAGGAGATGTCCTACAGAGTACGGCATCGTGGCAGGCTTATCTACGGCTGGTCGGC
The DNA here is from genome assembly GCF_015101885.1 of Massilia litorea. NCBI lineage: Bacteria > Pseudomonadati > Pseudomonadota > Betaproteobacteria > Burkholderiales > Oxalobacteraceae > Massilia > Massilia litorea. The sequence continues at coordinate 4,321,138 of NZ_CP062941.1, read as the reverse complement.
AAACTCATCAGTTTTTTACTGACGAGCGCATATGTCGTGGGGGAAATACGACGGAATGTCGAGAAAAATTGGCTACTGGAAATAGTAGGTCGAGCGGGGAAACTTTACCTTACCGGCAAGGATGCATAATTTGCCGGCCGCTGTGCCGTCTCAGATCTTGACCACGTATTTCAGCACGAAGCCGACCAGCAGCGAGGCCGCCATCGCCAGCGACAGGGCGCCGTGCAGGACGTCGGAACCGATCGACACTTCACGCGTCATTTCTTCCTTGCTCATCTTGCCGGCCCGGCTCAATACGACCGGGCGCAGCAGGCCCTGGATGCCGAGCAGGAGCAGGCCGACGCCGATGAAAGTCTCGCCGATCAGGTTCTGCCGCATCCCGCTCCAGAGCCCCATGCTGCCCAGGCCGCATCCGAACAGGAACCAGAAAATGCGGGAGGCCGTGTAACGCGAAAATTTGGAAGTCGTCATCGGGAGCCTGCTGTCAAAACCGCATTATAAGGGTGCATTCATTGCGGGGCGGCGGCGCGGACCCGCGGCCTGAACATGACCAGCGCCAGCGAGGCCACGACCAGCACGATGCCGGCCCATTGCCAGGGCGTGACCGCTTCGCCGAGGCCGAGCATGCCGGCCGCGATGCCGACCGGCGGCACCGCCAGCGAGAAGGGCGCGACCCGGTTGGCCGGGTGGCGCTTCAGCAGGCCCGTCCACATCGCATAGCCGAGGATGGTGGCGAACCAGCCGAGGTAGGCCATCGAGGCCCAGGCGGTGCCCGACACGGCGCGCCAGTTCCAGCTGGTCGACGGCGGGTCGAAGGCGAGCGAGAGCAGGACGAAGGGCAGGATCGGCACCATCGAGCTCCAGACCATGAAGGGCAGCACGTCGAATTGCGGTGTGCTGCGCTGGGCGATACGCACGACGATGTTCGAGGCTGCCCACATCGCGGCCGAGAGGATGCTCAGGATGAAACCGGTCAAGGTGACCGCCGAGCCGCGCCCGAACGCGTCGACGCACAGGCAGCCAAGACCGACTGCGGCGATGCCCATCGCCGCCTGCAGGCGCCCGCTGACGGGCTCTTTCAATACGACCCACGCAAACAGGGCGGTAAAAAACACCTGCATCTGCAGCATCACCGGCGCCAGCGAGGCCGACATGCCGGCGCGCAGCGCCAGGAACAGCAGGCCGAACTGGCCAACGCCCTGGAACAGGCCGTACAGCACCACCCAGCGCGGCGCCAGTTTGGGCGGACGCACGAACAGCAGCAGCGGCAGCAGCGCGAAGAAGTAGCGCCCGGCGCCGAGCTGGAAGGGCGTGACTTCGCGCAGGCCGAGCTTCATGGCCACGAAGTTGGTGCCCCAGACCAGCACGACGCACAGGGCGGCGGCGTAATCGCGGCCCTCGAGCGCCCCGGCATCACGCATCGATGCGGCTCATCAGTGCGCCTGTCCGCCGCCGAGGTAGGCCGCCACCACCTTCGGGTCGTTTTTCAGGCTCTCCGCCGGGCCGTGCACCGAGATGCGACCGTTCTCCAGCACATAGCCGTAATCGGCCACGTTCAGCGCGGCCGCGGCGAACTGCTCGACCAGCAGCATCGTCACGCCTTCGCTCTTCAGGCGCGTGATGATGCGGAACACCTCCTCGACCAGGATCGGCGCCAGGCCCATCGACGGCTCGTCGAGCAGCACCACGTCCGGGTTGAGCATGACGGCGCGCGCCATCGCCAGCATCTGCTGCTCGCCCCCCGACAGCGTCCCCGCCAGCTGGTTCCGCCGCTCCTTCAGGCGCGGGAACAGCTCCATCGCCTTTTCCAGGTCGCGCTGCACGTCGCCTTTCGGACGGGCCCGCGTGAAGCGCGGGAAGGCGCCCAGCAGCAGGTTGTCGGTGACGCTCATGGTGGCGAACACGCGCCGGCCTTCCGGCGAATGGGCCAGGCCGGCGCGTGCGATGCGGTGCGAGTCCAGGCCCGTGATGTCCTTCCCGCCGAGGGTGATGCTGCCGGCCTTCGGCTTGATCATGCCCGAGATGGCGCGCATGGTCGTCGTCTTGCCGGCGCCGTTCGAACCGATCAGCGTGACCAGTTTGCCCTGCGGGACTTCCAGCGAAATGCCGTGCAGGACCTGCACCTTGCCGTAGGCCGCTTCCAGGTTTTGAATCGATAACATGATCGGTCTCCTTATACCGCGGCCGCGGCCGGTGGGGTGGCTTCGCTGGCGCCGCCGAGATAGGCCTCGATGACTTTCGGATCGGCCTGCACGCGTGCCGGGATCCCCTCGGCGATCTTCTGGCCGAAGTCGAGCACGGTGACCGTGTCCGAGATCGACATCACGACGTCCATGTGGTGCTCGATCAGGATGATGGTGATGCCGTGGTCGCGGATCTTGCGGATGATCGCCATCAGCTCGCGGATGTCCGGCGCCGTCAGGCCCGCCGCCGGTTCGTCCAGCAGCAGCAGGTGCGGGTTCAGGCCCAGCGCGCGGCCGATCTCCAGCAGGCGCTGCTTGCCGTAGGGGAGGTTGCGCGCCTCCTCGTCGGCCAGGTCCGAGAGACCGACGAAGTCGAGGATCGCCGCGGCGCGCTTCCTTGCCGCCGCTTCCTCGCGGCGCATGCGCGGCGTGGTCACCATCGCGTCGAACACGGTCGAACGGAAGGTGTGATGCAGGCCGACCAGCACGTTCTCGGTGGCCGTCATCTCGCCGAACAGCTGCACGTTCTGGAAGGTGCGCGCCACGCCGCCGAGCGCGATCTGCGACGGCGTGCGGCCCGTGATCGGCTGGCCGGCAAACACGACGCCGCCCGCGGTCGGCTTGTAGATGCCGGTCAGGACGTTCATCATCGTGCTCTTGCCGGAACCGTTCGGGCCGATCAGGCCGTGCACCGTGCCGCGCGCGACGTTCAGGTCGACCTGGTTCAGGGCTTTCAGGCCGCCGAACTGCATCAGGATTTTTTCGGCGCGCAGCAGGTCGCCGCCCGCCTCGACTTTCGCCACGCCCTCGAAGGCATCGGCCGTCGCGTCGAGCCCGACCGACTTCGTATGCGCAACGCGGCGTCCGAGCAGCTGGCGGAAGAAGCCGACGATACCGTCCTGCAGGTAGTAGACCACGAACAGCGTCATCAGGCCGAAGATGGTCAGGCGCCAGTCGGTCATGTTCTGGATCCGGTACGACCAGAAGGCCAGGCCGATCGTGGCGACCAGAGGAACGAGCACCTTGCGCGGGGTGGCCCGTTTCTTTGCCAGCGCCACTGCGGAGCCGATCAGGCCCAGCACGGCGGCCGCCACCGCGATCTGGCGGAACAGGGCGATGTCGGACAAGAGGCTGGGCAGCATGACGACGATGATGGCGCCGAGGATGGCGCCGACCCGGGTCTTGCGTCCACCCATGATCACGGCCAGCAGGAACAGGATCGTCAGCTCGAAGTTATAGGTATTCGGCGAGATGTACTGCTCCGAATACGCGTACAGGCTGCCGGCCAGGCCGGCGAAACCGGCGCTGATCACGAAAGCGTAGACCTTGTAGCGGTACACCGAGACGCCCATGCAGTCCGAGGCGATCGGGCTGTCGCGCAGCGCCTCAAAGGCGCGCCCGATGTTCGATTTCAGCAGGCGGTGCACGACCACCAGCGACAGCACCATGAACACGGCGACCATGTAGAAATACTGGGTCTCGCTCAGGTCCGCGCCGAGCACTTTCGGCTTCGGGACCATGATGCCGAGCGGGCCTTCGGTGAGGAAGGTCATCTCGTTGATCATGATCTGGACGATGGTGCCGAAGGCCAGCGTGACCATCGCCAGGTACGGGCCGGTGACGCGCAGCGCCGGCAATGCGAGCACCGCGCCGAACAGGGCCGAGATGCCGATACTGGCGGGGATCGCCAGGAACCAGGGCGCGCCCAGCTTCATCACCAGTACGCCCGTGACATAGGACCCGACGCCGAACAGGCCGGCGTGTCCGAGCGAGACCTGGCCGGTGTAGCCGACCACGATGTCCAGGCCGAACAGCAGGATCGCGTAGATCAGGATGGTTTCGGCTAGGTGGATGTAATACGGATTGGTGAACACGTGCGGGAACACGGCCAGCACGATCAATCCGAGCACGCTGGCGATGAGGAGGGGTTTCGATTTAGTCATGTCAGACCTTCTTGATCGCGGCCTTGCCGAACAGGCCGGACGGTTTCACCGCCAGCACCAGCAGCAGCAGGATCAGTCCCGGCACTTCCTTGTAGCCGGTCGAAATGTAATAGCCGGTCGCGGTTTCCGCGATGCCGAGGATCAGGCCGCCGACAATCGCGCCCATGCCCGAGGTCAGGCCGCCGATGATCGCCACCGCAAAGGCCTTCAGGCCGAGCGAGGCGCCCATGGTGGCGCTGGTCAGCGTCAGGGGTGCGATCAGGGCGCCCGCAAAGGCGGCCGTGGCCGAGGACAGCGCATACGAGAAGGTGATCACGCGGCCCGTGTTAATGCCCATCAGGCCGGCCGCGTCGCGGTCGTTCGAGGTGGCGACGACGGCCTTGCCGTAGATCGATTTGCGGTTGAAGAGCTCGACCGCGAGCATGATCGCCAGGGCGCCGATGATCACGGCCACCTGCATCGGCTGCACGTTCGCGCCCATGAACTGGAATGGGGTGGAAGAGAGCGGCGACGGGAAGGGCAGCACGTCCTTGCCCCAGATGTTCTCGGCGACGTTTTTAAAAATGATGGCGAGCGCGATGGTCGACATGATCCAGCCGAATTCGGACTTGATGCGGATTGCCGGCCGCACGCCGATCCATTCGACGAACATGCCCTGCAGAGCGCCGAAGGCGATGACCAGCGGGATCATCAGCCAGTAGCTCATGTAGGGGCCGCCGTGGATGCCGCCGACCAGGGACAGGCCGACCAGGGCGCCGAGCATCAGCGCCTCGCCCTGGCCGAAATTGAGGGTGCCGGAAGTGGCGAACGTAAGTTGATAGCCGAATGCGACGACGGCATAGATCATGCCGAGCGCGATTCCGCTGAAGACCAGCTGCAAAAGGATATCCATGATTCTCACCCGAAGAAGGCGCCCGGGAATTGCACCCCCGCGCCTCCGGTCAACAAGAAAATGGCCAGTCAGGACTGTCCTGGCTGGCCACGATCGGCAGTTACTGCAGCTGCCTTACTTGGCCTGCACCACGCGGCCGCCGCGCACTTCGCCAAACACGGTGTTGTTGAAGTTGATGGCTTCGTGGTCGGTCTTGCTGTACGGCTTGTCGTAGGTGGTGACGACGCCATCGACCTTGGTGTTCAGGTTCTCGAGCGCCGCGACGATCTTCGGTCCTTCGGTCGAATTGGCCTGCTTGATGGCCGCGGCCAGCAGGTAGATCGAGTCGTAGCCCTGGGCTGCCGACACGGCCGACGGCATGCGGCCGCCCGGCGGGTTGTAGGCTTTGACGTAGGCGTCGATGAAGGCCTTGCGCTTCGGCGTGCTCGGATCCTGGATGAAGGTTTGCGGCATGCGCGTGCCTTCGCCGTTCTTGCCGGCGTTGTCGACGAAGTTGGCCATCGAGAGCGTCCAGCTGCCGATCATCGGCACTTTCCAGCCCAGCTTTTCCATGCCGTTGGCGATCTGCGCCAGTTCCGGGCCGATGCCGTAGGTCAGCACGGCTTCGGCGCCGGCCTGCTTGGCCTTCAGCAGCTGCGAGGTCATGTCGACGTCCTGCAGGTTGTATTTTTCGACGGCGACCGGCTTGATGCCTTTCTTCTCCAGCGCTTTCTCGAGGTCGGCGCGGCCGAGCTGGCCGTAGTTGGTCGAATCGGCCAGGATGGCGACCTTCTTGAAGCCGCGGCGACCGATGGCCTCGTCGACGATCATCTGCGACTGGATGGCGTCGCTGGCCGAATTACGGAAGACGAAATTCATCGGCTGGGTGGCGAACTGCTGGGTAACGACGGAGCCGGTGGCGACGTTGTTCATCACCGGGATCTGCGCCTGCTGGTAGAAGCGCTGCGAGGCCAGGGCCACGCCGGTGTTGATGTAGCCGACGGTGGCGACGACGTGCTCCTTGTTGATCAGCTCTTGGGCGATCTGCACGCCGCGTTCGTTCTTCGCCTCGTCGTCGCGCTCGACCACTTCGAGCTTGCGGCCGAGGACGCCGCCGGCGGCATTGATCTCGTTGACGGCCAGCTTGACGCCGTCACGCATCGAGACGCCCATCGGCGCCGAGCCGCCCGTGAAGGGACCGGACACGCCGATCTTGATCGGCTCCGCGGCCATGCCAGACATCGAAAAACCCAGTGCTACCCCTGCAACCAATGCTTTCAGCTTGAAATTCATTGCCGTCTCCGTAGTGTGTTTTTGGTCATGCCGTACGTTGTACCGCGGGGGAAAATACCCATGTGCGATGCCATCGACCGACCCATTGTAGGTTAGCAATTGGCCAACAGCAATCGATTGCTATGATGCATCGCACCATGCAACACAGATAAATCAGCGTAAGAAAACGGTAAGGAAAAGAGCGTATGGACGCACAAAATAAAAGAGGCCGCACATGCCGTGCGGCCTCCCTGTTCTGGTGCATTTTTGCGGCAGCGCGATGGATCGCGCGGCCGGCGCTGCCGATTATCGGTGGCGATATCCACCGTGATGACGGTGGCCGCCCCAACTGCGCCCGAAGCTGAAGCCCAGTCCGATCGAAACCGGCGGGTACCAGAACGGATCCTGCACGTAGACCGGCGGGGCGACGTAGACCGGCGGCGCCACGTAAACCGGCTGACCCGCGTAGACCGGGGCCGGGTTGACGACGACATTCGAGCTGGTCACCACACCGGCGTCGCCCGCACGGGCACCGGTACCCATCGGCACCGGCGTCACTGACACGGTTTGCCAGCCGTCCGGATCGTTGGACTGGGCATAGGCACGGGTGCCGTAGTTGGCCGGGCCCGGACCCGGCACGGCGCAGCCGGCCAGGGCGGCCACGGTGGCAACTGAGGCAAATACAACAATAAGTTTTTTCATGGCGGTCCTCCTGATGTCGCCATGATAGTTTTTTCGTGTCCATTTTGGCGCGGAATTACAGCTTGTTACACCTGGGGTTGGACTGATACATGCGCCGTACGGGTGCCGGCACAGTGACCAATCTAAAGGGGGAGAGGCGGGAGACTCAAGGGACGCACGGCAGGGGATTTGCGCTGGCGCAGAAATGGATGAGAATAGGCCCGGAGAGACCTGGGGTGGGCGGGTCCCCCGCCCACGCGGACGCTTGCTAGCCCAGCACCGCCAGCACCCCGTCGAGCCCGCTGAAATTGAGCGCCACGTCCGCCTGCGCCCGTACCACCGGTTTCGCGCGAAACGCCACCGACAGCCCGCTGACGCCCATCATCTTGAGGTCGTTGGCGCCATCGCCCATCACGATCGCGCGCGAGGTGGGCACGCCCAGCTCGGCGCACACGCGCTGCACGGTCCGCATCTTTTCCTCGGCATCGACGATGCCGCCAACGACGCGCCCCGTGAGCCGGCCGTTCTCGATCTCGAGCACGTTCGCATGCGTGTAGTCCAGTCCCAGGCGCGGCTTCAGGCGGTCCGTGAAGAAGGTGAAGCCCCCGACACCAGCAAGGTTTTGAGGCCGGCTGCCTGCACCGCGGCCAGCATGCTTTCGGCGCCCATCGACAGCCGCAGGCGTTCCCCGTAGACGCGCTCCAGGGCCGTCGCTTCCAGCCCTTCGAGCAGCGCCACGCGCCGCGTCAGGCTGGCCGCGAAATCGAGCTCGCCGCGCATCGCCGCTTCCGTAATTTCCGAGACCTGGGCTTTCAGGCCCTGCATGTCCGCGATCTCGTCGATGCACTCGATCGTGATCAGGGTCGAGTCCATGTCCATCGCCACCAGCGCGAAGTCGGACAGCGAACGGCCCGCCTCGATGAAGGTCGCATCGACCTGCGCAGCCAGGGCCGCCGCATGCACCGCCTCCACCACCTCGGGCGAAGAGGCGACATCTTCGCAACGCAGCGCGTGCGCCGACAATGCGCTTGCACGCGCCGGACGCGCCAGCGCGGCGATGGAGTTCAATCCGTCCTGCGTGGCCTGCGGCCCCTGTAACACGAGATTCATATACGTCATGCCAGTAGTTGTTTGATCGTTTGCTTCACCTGCAGCACCCGCGCAGCCAGGTCCGGCATGGCGGCGGTGATGCGCAGCTTGTCCTGGCCGGCCAGTTTGATGTGGCGGTTCTTCTGGATCAGCGTGATGATCTTGATCGGATCGATCGGCGGCTTTTCCATGAATTGAAGACTTGCCGCCTCGCTGTGGGCGTCGATCTTGACGATGCCGACCGTTTTCGCTGCGACGCGCAGGCGGTGGGTCTCGATCAGGGCCTTGACCTGTTCCGGCAGCTTGCCGAAGCGGTCGATCAGTTCTTCCTGCATGTCGTCGATCTTGCCCTGGCTTTCGCAATTGGCTAGGCGTTTGTAGATCGACAGGCGCTCGTGCACGTCGCCGCAGAAGTCGGCCGGCAGCAGGGCCGGCACGTGCAGGTTGATTTCGGTGGTGGTCGACAGCGGCGCGGCCAGGTCCGGCTCCTTGCCGGCTTTCAGGGCACGCACGGCCTCGTTCAGCATGTCGGAATAGAGCTGGAACCCGATCTCGAGCATCTCGCCCGACTGGTTCTCGCCCAGCACTTCGCCGGCGCCGCGGATCTCGAGGTCGTGCATCGCGAGATAGAAGCCGCTGCCCAGTTCTTCCATCGCCTGGATCGCGTCCAGCCGGCGCTGCGCCTGCTTGGTCAGGTTCTGCACGTCATTCACCAGCAAATAGGCATAGGCCTGGTGGTGCGAACGGCCGACACGGCCGCGCAGCTGGTGCAGCTGGGCCAGGCCGAATTTGTCGGCGCGGTGCATGATGATCGTGTTCGCCGTCGGCACGTCGATGCCGGTCTCGATGATGGTCGTGCACAGCAAAATATTGAAACGCTGGGCCACGAAGTCGCGCATCACCTTTTCCAGGTCGCGCTCGTGCATCTGGCCGTGGGCCACGCCGATGCGCGCTTCCGGCAGCAGCTCGCGCAGCATCGAATAACGGTTTTCGATCGTCTCGACTTCGTTGTGCAGGAAGTAGATCTGGCCCCGCGTTTCAGTTCGCGCAAACAGGCTTCGCGGATGATGGAGCCGTCTTCGCTGCGCACGAAAGTCTTGATCGCCAGGCGCTTCTGCGGCGCGGTGGCGATGATGGAAAAGTCGCGCAGGCCCTCCAGAGCCATGCCCAGCGTGCGCGGGATCGGCGTCGCGGTCAGCGTCAGCACGTCGACTTCCGCGCGCAGGGCCTTCAGCGCTTCCTTCTGGCGCACGCCGAAGCGGTGTTCCTCGTCGATGATGACCAGGCCCAGGCGCGTAAACTTCACGTCCGGCGATAGCAGTTTATGGGTGCCGATCACGATGTCGAGCGTGCCGTCGGCCATGCCCTTGATCGCGTTGTTGATCTCCTTGCCCGTGCGGAAACGCGACAGCTCGGCGATTTTTACCGGCCAGTCGGCGAAGCGGTCGGCGAAGGTTTGCGCATGCTGTTCGGCCAGCAGCGTGGTCGGCGCCAGGATCGCCACCTGCTTGCCGCCCATGACGGCAATAAAAGCGGCGCGCAGCGCGACTTCGGTCTTGCCGAAGCCGACGTCGCCGCAGACCAGGCGGTCCATCGGCCGGCCCGAGGTCATGTCCTTGATGACGTTGGAAATGGCTTCGGCCTGGTCCGGCGTTTCGTCGAAGCCGAAGCTCTGGGCGAAGTTCTCGTAGTCGGTCGCCGAATACTCGAACGAGTGGCCGGTACGGGCAGCGCGGCGCGCATACAGGTTCAATAGTTCGGCCGCGGTGTCGCGCACCTGCTCGGCCGCTTTTCTCTTGGCCTTGTCCCACTGGCCCGAGCCGAGCGAGTGCAGCGGCGCGTCTTCCGGCGAGGTGCCCGAATAGCGCGAGATCACATGCAGCTGCGACACCGGCACATACAGCTTGGTGTCCTTCGCGTATTCCAGGTGCAGGAACTCGGTCTCGCCTTCGCCCAGGTCCATCGAGATCAGGCCCATGTAGCGGCCGATGCCGTGGTTGATGTGCACGACCGGGTCGCCGATTTTGAGCTCGGACAGGTCGCGCACCATCGATTCGACCTGGCTCGTCGCTTCCTGCTTCTTCTTGCCGGCGCGCCGGCCGGAGCCCGCATACAGTTCGGTCTCGGTGATGAAGGCGATGCAGCCGCTCGATTCCTCCAGCAGCTCGAAGCCCGCCTGCAGCGGCGCCACGCCGAGCGCCACCCTGGCATCGCTGGCACGCATGCCCTCGAAGCCCTCCACGGGCACGATGTCGAGGTGGTACTCGTTGAAATACTGCTGCAGCGTTTCGCGCCGGCCGTTCGACTCGGCGCAGATCATCACGCGGCAACCAGTGCGTGCGATAAAGGCGCGCAGGGGGGCCAGCGGGTCGTCCAGGCGGCGGTTGACGGCGATGTCGGGAATCGGCGCCGACAGTTCCGATGCGGGCGCGTTCGGGTCGCGCGGAATGTTCCAGCGCCCGTGCGGCTTGGCGCAGGTGAAGAACTGCTCGCTGGAGAGGAACAGCTCGCGCGGCTCCAGCAGCGGACGTTCGCGGTCGCTCTTCAGGAAGCGGTAGCGCGATTCGGTGTCCGTCCAGAAGCGGGCAATGGCTCCGTCGATGTCGCCGACCAGGGCCAGCGGGCCGTCTTCCGGCAGGTAGTCGAACAGGGTCGCCGTCTCTTCGAAGAACAGCGGCAGATAGTATTCGATGCCGGCCGAGGCGATGCCGCTGCCGATGTCCTTGTACACCGGAGCCCTCGACGGGTCACCTTCGAATCTTTCGCGCCAGCGGCTGCGGAAAGCGGTACGCGCCGCCTCGTCCATCGGGAATTCGCGCCCCGGCAGCAAGCGCACTTCGCGCACCGGGTACAGCGAGCGCTGGGTGTCGGCATCGAAGGTGCGGATGGTTTCGATCTCGTCGCCGAACAGGTCCAGGCGGTAGGGCAAAGCCGAGCCCATCGGGAACAGGTCGATCAGGCCGCCGCGCACCGAGTATTCTCCGGGCGACATCACCTGCGACACGTGCGAGTAGCCGGCCAGGGTCAGCTGGGCCTTGAGTTTCGCTTCGTCCAGGTTCTCGCCCTGGCGGAAGAAGAAGGTGTAGGCCGCCAGGAACGAGGGCGGCGCCAGCCGCACCAGGGCGGTCGTCGCCGGCACCACCAGCACGTCGCACTGGCCGTTGCGGATCTCGTGCAGGGTCGCCAGGCGCTCGGAGACCAGGTCCTGGTGCGGCGAGAAGGCGTCGTAAGGCAGGGTTTCCCAGTCCGGCAGCAGGTGGCAGGACAATTTGCCGTCGGCGAACCAGGCGATTTCGTCGAGCAGGCGCTGGCCGTCGCTGGCATTCGCCACGACGACGGTGAGCATCTGTTTGCTGACCTTGCATTCGAGGCCGGCGACGGCGAGCGCATAGGCATCAGACGAACCCGCCAGCGCAGGCAGGACGAAACGGTTACCGGGCTTGGGGAGGTGCTTTTTGAGATCGAAAGGCATGCAGGCGTGCGGTATGAGGTCGGGCCGATGGGTCGTTCATTATAGACGAACCGATACGGCCGCGCCCCCGCGCACGCCAGCCTTTCAGCGGCGCCGTCCCGCCGCGAAGGCGACGCCGCCGAGGATGATGGCGAAGCCCGCCGCGTGGTAGAGCCGCGGCGCTTCGCCCAGCAGCGGCCAGGCGGCCAGCGTCGCGAACAGCGGGATCAGGTACACGGACAAGCTGGCCCGTGCCGGACCGGCGATCGAAACAAGGCGGTCGAAGCAGAAATAGGCGCCCAGGCTCGGCACCACCGCCAAAAAGCCGAGCGCGATGTACAGGCGCGGATCGTGGAAGTTGGCGACGTCGCCGAGCGAGGCTTCCAGCACCGCGAACGGAGCCAGTACCAACGCGCCGCCGCCGATCAGGGCCGCCAGCTTGACGGTGCTCGGCAGCGCCGGCAAGGGCAGGCGCTTGCCGAGCACCGTGTAGAGCGCCCAGCCGCAGGCGGCCAGCACGACCCACAAATCTCCGGTGCCGAAGGCCAGGCCGCCCAGCGCGGCAATGTCGCCTTTCGAGAGCACGACCAGCACGCCGGACACGGCGAGCAGCATGCCGCCGGCCTGCCTGCGCGCGAGCGGCGCCTTCCAGACCAGGGTTTCGAGCAGCATGACGAGCGCCGGACATGCCGCGAAGATGATGGCGATGTTGGCGGCACTGGTGTGGCGCGCCCCGATGTACTGGGGGCCGACGGCCATTCCCATGCCGAGGCCGGCCAGCAGCATCAGGCGCGGGAAGTTCGCCATGATCGTGGCGCGCAACGCCCACAGGCGCGGGCCGACGCTCGGCAGGAGGATCGCAAAGGCCAGCGCCCAGCGCCCGAAGGCCAGGAACAAGGGCGGCAGCGCCGCGCTCTCGGCCCAGCGGGCGACGACGAGGTTGGCGGCGAAGAGGGCGGGGGTGACCAACATGAGCGGCAGTTCGGCACCGAGGGAATCATCCCGGTAGCCCAGACCTGCGCGTGAAACTGCTTCCGACACGACTACTCCGAATTCTGGTTGCTGCATTGCGGGCAAAACGATGCTTTTGGCGTCGGATTGCGGGGCTTCATCCTGCTGGGATGGCGAACAAGAATTTTACTGCAGCGCACAAAAAATATTCTTTCGTTCACCCGGCCAAAAGCGGGCCGATGTGGATGGTCCTTCTTCGAATCGGATAAAATGCAGGAGGATTGTCCATTTATGCTCGTATAGACAGGAGGCGCTGCCGATGAAGGAAGGAATACTCGACGAGATCGACAGGAAGATCCTGCGTACGCTCAGCCGCGACGGGCGCATCAGCAACCAGAAGCTGGCCGAGACGGTGAACCTCTCGCCGACGCCTTGCTGGCACCGGGTGCGGGCGCTGGAGGAAGCGGGGCACATCAGCGGCTACGTCGCGGTGCTCGACCAGCGCGCACTCGGCGTGCCGGACACGGTGATCATCGAGGTGACGGTCGACCGTCATGACGATGAGATCCTGCAGGCTTTTTCGGACGCGCTGGCCGAGCTGCCGGAAGTGATGGAAGCGTATTTGCTGTCGGGGGAATACGACTACCTGATCAAGGTAGCCGTGTCGGGGACGGAGGGGTACGAACGCTTCCTGCGCCAGAAGCTATATAAACTGCCGGGCGTGAAGCACACGCGCTCGACGTTCACCTTGCGCTGCCTGAAGCGGACGGTGTCGGTGACGCCGTAGGGTGGGCGGAGCCCACCCTGCCTGGCTTATTTCGCCTTCTTGCGCAGCGCGTCCAGCTCCATGCGCAGCGCGCCGCGGTCGCTTTTCGCCGCCGCCAGCTGCGCCTGCAAGTCCTTGACTTCAAGCGCCAGGCTGTCGCGCGCAGTGGTCGCGCCGACCAGTTCCATCTCGGCTGCCAGGCGCGCATCCGATTGCGCCGACGAAGCGGCGACGCTGCGCTCGAGCTGCCCGCGCAGGTCGGCCAGCTGGGCATCCTTGCCGTCGATCGCCAGCTGGTCCTTGGCCTTGCTGACCAGGGCGTCCATCGCGACCTGGCGCGCGTTGCGCAGTTCGGCGTTCAGGCGCTCGATTTCTTCGTTGCGTTCATCGGCGACCGCCTGCGCCGCGTCGCGCGCGTCGCTGGCGCTCTCGACCTGCGCGGACAGGTCGGCGCGCTCGGCTTCGAGGCGCTCGCCGGCGGCGATCAGGTCGTCCATGTCGGCTTCGAGGCGCGCCTGCATTGCGCGCGCTCCGGCGCCGGCGTCGACGGCGTGCTGCTGCGCCCATTTCGCCAGGTCGGCGAGGAGGGCGGGCGGCAGTTCGGCCGGGGCCGGCGCGGGCGGCTGCTCGTGTTCGAGGCGCCAGGCGCGCAGGTGGCGGCCGATGGCGCTCGGCGCGGCGCCGAGGGCGTCGACGAGGGCGTCGAGGGTGACCGGCGTGCCGGCGCCCTGCAGGGCGGAAGCGGCGGAGGCGATCTCGTCGAAACTGAGGTCCTGGCTGGATGAATCGGTGGTCATGGAGCGAAAAGAAATGGAAGGTGGGCCGTATAAAGATGGGTATCATACGCGAGCGCCGGGTGCACCGGCGTCGTAACCAGTCCTGGCAGGCCTTGCGCGCCGCCTCCGGCGCCCGAGTGTGGCGTGATTGCCTCACTGTAAGAATTTGTCATTATCATGATGTAACATGCATGGATTCTCACGGACTCTATCGCATGGACGCTCCCGCCGCACTCCTCGATGTTGCCCGTGTCCTGCTCGCCGACGGCAGCTTCCAGCCAACCGCTTGCCACGAGGCCGCATGAACTCCAGCCCCACCTACGACGACCCCGGCGTCTACCGCACGCTGCTCGAATCGACCAAGGCCATTCCCTGGAAGATCGACTGGGCCAGCATGCGCTTCACCTATATCGGGCCGCAGATCGAGACGCTGCTCGGCTGGCGCCAGGACAGCTGGCAGACGGTGAACGACTGGGCCGACCGTATCCATGAAAGCGACCGCCAGAAGACGGTGGACTTCTGCGTGGCGCAGTCGATGCAGGGCGTCGACCACGAGGCCGACTACCAGGCATTGACCCGCGACGGCGATCTGGTGTGGATCCGCGACGTGGTGCACGTCAAGCGCCATCCGGACGGCAGCGTCGACTGCCTGGTCGGCTTCATGTTCGACATCACCGAGAGAAAAGCGGCCGAGGACAAGATCCTGCAGCTGCAGAAAGAGCTCGAGACGATGTCCTACCGCGATGCATTGACCGGCATCGCCAACCGCCGCATGTTCGACAGGATTCTCGACGTCGAGTGGAGCAAGGCGCGCGCCTGCGGCGAGCCGCTGTCGCTGGTCATGCTCGACATCGATTTCTTCAAGCAGTACAACGACAGCTTCGGCCATCCGCAGGGCGACCTGTGCCTGCAGCAGGTCGCCGGCCTGCTCGACGACACGGCTTCCCGGACGCGCGACCTGTGCGCGCGCCTCGGCGGCGAGGAATTCGTCATGCTGCTGCCGGCCACCAATGCGGAGGCGGCGCATGCCATCGCGGCACGTTTCGCGCGCCTGCTTGCGCGTGCGGCCATCCCGCACCGTAATTCGCGCGTGGACGACGTGCTGACGGTGAGCATCGGCGTGGGGACGATCGTGCCTGGCGGGCAGGATGCGCCCGAGGCCTTCATCGAGCTGGTCGACCGCCGCCTGTACCGCGCCAAGGGCGAGGGCCGCAAGCGCATCGTCGCCTCAGGCGACTGAGGATTCCGGCCCGGGCGCCGCGGCGCGGTTCGCCACCCCGAAGGGCACATGCACCATCGGGATCGTCCCGCCCGGCGTCGCGCGCAAATGGGTCAGCTGGTCGTCGAAGAAGATATGCGGCCGGAACACCTCGAGCACGCGCGCCTTGTCCATCCCGCCCAGGAAAAACGTTTCGTCGGCCGACACGCCCCAGCTCTTCAGGGTCGTCACGACGCGCTCGTGCGAGGGCGCGCTGCGCGCGGTGATGATGGCGATGCGGACGATGCGGCGGTAGCCCGCGTCCCGGCGCTGCGCGCGCTCTTCCAGGCGCTGCATCATCGCGAGTTTCTGGAACATGTTCGCCAGCGGCCCCGGACTGTGCGGGCGCTCCATGTGCAGGGTCTCGTGGGCGTGGAACCGGTCGAGGCCGTCGCGCTTGAAGACGGCTTCCGATTCGTCGTCGGCCAGCACGCCGTCGAAGTCGAAGGCCACGCGCAGTTCCAGGTCCTCCTCGCCGTCGTCGATCTGCGAAGGCAGGACCAGGCCGGCCGGATAATTCACGGCGATCGCGCTCCTGACGTCTTCCTCGTTCGCGCTCAGGAACAGCGAGGCGTTGAAGGCGGGCAGGTAACTGTACGGCGACTTGCCGGCCATGAAGGCGGCGCGCGAGATGTCGAGCCCGTAATGGGCGATCGAGCGCATCACGCGCAGTCCCGTTTCCGGCGAATTGCGCGAGAACAGCACCACCTCGACCGGGGACTCGTCCGGGAAGCAGGCATTGATGTTCAGGAAGCGCCGGATGAAGGGAAAGGCCACGCCCTTGCCGAGGATGGCGTCGAGGTGCGCTTCCTGGTAGAGCCGGTATTCTTCGGGGCCCTTGTCGAGATAGACCTGGTGCGATTCGGAGAGGTCGAACAGGGCGCTGGAGGCGACGCCAATGACCAGCTTGTGCTCAATCGGGAACGGCATCGTTTTCCTTGTCATGGAGCTTGTCGAAACAGCTGCGCTGGACGGCGTCCATACCGTCCACCAGCTGCGGGTCGTCGTCGCCGAGCACGCCGCCATCGGCCAGCACGCGCAGGGTGGCCAGCCGATCGCCTTGCGCGAGTGCCTGCGCCAGCGGCGGCGCCTCCGCATCCCAGGCCTGCCCGATCGCCTGCACCACCCCGGGCGGAAATTCCCACTCGCGCGCGATCGCAGCCGACAGCGCGCGCGCCGACACCAGCAGCGCGCCCAGGAACCCGTCCGACTGCGGCAAGCTGTCGCCGGGACCGGCCTGGTCGATGACGCGGAAGGCGACGATCAGGCCGACGTTCTTCATCAAGCCTGCCAGGTAAGCCTCGAAGGGATTGGCGCCGAGCGCGGGTGCCAGCAGGCTGGCGGCCAGCGCACATTTCTCGGACTGGCTCCAGACCTGCGGTGCGACCTGGCGCGCCAGGCGGCCCGTCTGCATGCTGATGATCGGGCGGAAGGCAACGCGCGCGAGCAGCATCCGCATCCCGTTCTGCCCCAGCATCACGACGGCGCCTTCGATGGTGCGCACCGGGGTCGACGAACGGTAGTACGGACTGTTGGCTTCGCGGATCACTTCGGCCACCAGCACCACGTCCTGCGAGAGCTGGCGCGACAGGTCGGCTGCCGAGACGCTGTCGTCGCGCAGGCTGCGCAGGAGCTGGGGAATGACGGCCGGGACGCGCGGCACCAGGCCGGCCGCGGCGGATGGCGTGTGCGCGAGGCGCGCGAGCTCGTCGAGAACCAGGCGCGCGGCGGGCGCCTGGGCCTCGTTGGCCGCAGGGCCGGCCAGCCACTTCAGGAAGGCGATGCCGACCTCGGCGCCGGCGCCGCGCAGCGCCGCCGCCCGGGGCGCGGGTGCGGGGACGGCCGCAGGCACCGGGACGGAGTGCGTCCCGCCGAACCATTGTGCAAGCCATTTTTTCATCGTCAGCTATCCGTCGGCGCCAGCAAACCCCGATTCTACCCGACAGGAGCGCGATCGCAGCGGCGAGATCGCTTGTAGCTGAACCACTACAAAACGTCGTTGGATCGCCGATACCGGTCCCTGGCCGGTGCGCGCATACTGCCGCCAATCGCTACGCCGCCGGGCCGGAGCCGGGCCTGGCTCGAGTTGCCTGCAGCAAGGCCCAACCTGAAGCGAGCATCGACCCATGATCCAAGCCGTACGCGACGAGCAAGGTCGCCTGAATGTACTCAAGTCATACGCTATCCTCGATACGCCGCGGGAGACCGACTTCGACCAGCTGGTGCGCCTGGCCGCCCAGATCTGCGAGGCGCCGGTTGCCGCGATCACCTTTGTCGACGAACGGCGCCAATGGTTCAAGGCCGTGACGGGACTCGATATGGCAGGAACCGATCGCGCGATCGCATTCTGCGCCCATGCCATTGCCGGCACCGGACTGTTCGAGGTGCCTGACGCATATGAGGACCCGAGGTTTGCGCACAACCCGCTCGTCACCGGCACGACCGGCATCCGGTTTTATGCCGGCATGCCCCTGGTGTCGCCCGACGGGTTCGCGCTCGGCACCATCGCCGTCATCGACCGCGTGCCGCGCACCCTCACCGAAGCACAAACCGCGGCCCTGTCCACACTCGCACGGCAAGTGATGGTGGCGCTCGAGTATCGCCGCCTGGCCCGCCTGTTCGACAGCGCGGTGACGGATTACCAGCACGCGCATGGCGACCCGTATCCGGTCCATGCCTGCCCCAGCGACCAGGCTTCGCACACCGGCCGTCGCGGCCGGTGCGACGCTGATGTTTCCTGGAGCAAGAATGGAAGCGTGCTCCCGGTCCACTACCTCGCGCTGTACCAGGCCAGGGCGGCCGGGCAGAATAGCTTGCGCTTTGTCGACCTTGACATGCAGACCGCGATCGCCACGCGTGCCGCGCTGGAGGCGGACATGCGCCTTGGCCTGGAGCGCGGCGAGTTCCTGCTTCACTACCAGCCGCAGGTGGATGCCCGGGGCGATCCCACCGGCGCCGAGGCGCTGGTGCGCTGGCGGCACCCGCGGCGCGGCCTGGTTTCGCCGGCGGAGTTCATCCCGCTGGCCGAAGAAACCGGACTGATCCTGCCGCTGGGGCAGTGGGTGCTCGAATCGGCCTGTACCCACTTGGCAAGCTGGGGCGCGCGCCCCGGGACTGCGGGCCTGACCATGGCCGTCAATGTCAGCGCGCGCCAGTTCCGCCATCCGGATTTCGTGCGCCAGGTGCTGGCGGTGCTCGAACGGACCGGCGCCGACCCGCGCCGCCTCAAGCTGGAGCTGACCGAAGGCCTGTTGATCGACAACGTCGAAGAGACGGTCGCCAGGATGATCGCGCTCAAAGCGCAGGGCGTCGGCTTCTCGCTCGACGATTTCGGCACCGGCTATTCCTCGCTCGCCTACCTCAAGCGGCTGCCGCTGGACCAGCTGAAGATCGACCAGTCCTTCGTCAGGGACGTGCTGGCCGGCGGCAACGACGCCACGATTGCCCGCACCATCATCACGCTGGGAAAGAGCCTGGGGCTGGCGGTGATCGCGGAAGGCGTGGAGACCGAAGCGCAGCGCGATTTCCTGGCGCAGCACCAGTGCGACGCGTTCCAGGGCTACCTGTTCAGCCGGCCACTTGCAGCGGACCTGATCGACGCCTTCATGGGGGCGCGGACGCGCTAGCGGCGCGCACCGCATTGCATCGGGCGGGACGCAGCCGTTGTTGCACCGCAACAAACGGGTGCTACTTTCGGTCCCTGTTCCGCAGCACATGCTGCCGGGTCGGGGGTGACAGCCGGTGCGGGGCCGGTGCCGGCATTCCACCAATGGTTACAAAGCCTGCGAATAAAATATTACAAAATTGCCCTGCGGCTATCTTTTTGTTGGCCGCTGGGGCAAAATGCGGGACGTCTTTACCGACGGCTGTCCCTTCTTCATCATCCGCGGCAAGTGTTTTCCGCGCTGTGGACCGACTGCCTGTGCACGCCTTTCAGGATGGGCGCCGGTGGTCGGTCACGCCAACCTGATTTCAAACGTACACTCCATGCGCAAGCTTCGGCCGCACCAGGCGGCAGGTATCCTGGTTTCACTGCTTGGCCTGGTGGTCATGGCGGGCTGGTGGACCGGCCAGACGCGCCTGGTCCATCTCACGCCCAACTATTTCCCGATGCTGTTCAACGTCGCCCTGAGCTTCTTCGTGGCCGGCGGCGCGCTGGTGTTGCCGGAATCGCGACCGGGTCTGCGCGAAAGGGGCCAGCAGGCGGCCGGCCTGCTGGTTGCCGCCCTTGCCGCCACAATCGGGCTGCAGGACGTTCTCGGCACGGATTTCGGCATCGACCAGTTGTTCGTCACCCAGTGGTTCGATGACGGCAACCCGCACCCGGGCCGGATGGCGCCGCTGACCAGCGCCGGCTTCATCCTGACCGGCGCCTGCCTGATGCTGATGCAGCGGCTGCGCTCGTCGCGGGCGGCCCAGCTCGCCCTCCAGGTGCTGGTCCACGGTATCCTCGCGGCCGGGATCTTCAGCCTGGTCGGCTATTCGCTCAAGCTCGAACTGCTCTATAACTGGTACCGGTTTGCGCGCATGGCGCCGCACACGGCGATCGGTTTCATCCTGCTCGGTGCCGGACTGTGGGCGCTCTGGTTCCGCACACTCAAGCTCAACGGCGTGTATGCCGACCGCGAGGACAAGCGGATTGCCGCATTCGCCACCCTGATCCTGTTCGTGCTCGCCTTCACCGGCGGACTGGCGGGATTCGTGCTGTCGATCCAGCGCACCGAGGCGTCGCTCAAGCAGAACCTGGAAGCGGCGCTCGCCAACCGCACGCAATTGCTGGAAATCGTCCTCGACGACCGGGTCAAGCTGGCGCGTGCGCTGGCGTCCGAC
Organism: Massilia litorea; assembly: GCF_015101885.1. Lineage (NCBI taxonomy): Bacteria > Pseudomonadati > Pseudomonadota > Betaproteobacteria > Burkholderiales > Oxalobacteraceae > Massilia > Massilia litorea. The sequence goes on along the minus strand of NZ_CP062941.1, from coordinate 4,301,067 downwards.
CCGTCCCTGCTGGCCTCGCTGCAGGAGATCGCGGCCCACCCGGCGCGCGACCGCGCCGCAGCGCTGGCAAAGATGGACCTGCACGTCATGGGGGACATGGACGCCGGCATGGCGGTGCTCGCGGCCGACGGCGCGGCCATCCTGCAGCGCGGCCACCTGGTGCGCGAGGCGCGCCTGGCCCTGCCCTTGCGCCAGGGGGCGACCCTGCTCTGGGACGAGCACGCGATCATGCAGGTGGATGTGCCGGTCATTTACAAGGGCAAGCGTTTCGGAACATTGGTGCTGCAGAACGCCATGCCGGCGATCGACAAATTGCTGGCCGATGCCAGCTTGCTGGGGAAAACCGGCGACATCATCATGTGCGCGGCGCTCAGCGCCGGGCAGATGCGCTGCCTGCCGACCCGCCTCGTGCTGTCCGGCTATCCCGTCATCGACCGTGTAACCAAAGGCCAGCCGTGGCCCGCCAGCCGTGCGCTGGACGGGCAGGCCGGTGTGGTCACGCTGGCGGACGGGCGCGGGCAGCAGGTGATCGCGGCCCACGGCCCGGTACGCGGCTTCGGCCTGGGCGTGGTGGTGAAGCAGGATACGGCCGAACTGTTTGCGCAGATCAGGGCGCAGATGACCGATCTGCTGGTGCTGCTGACGCTGCTGGTGGCCGCCAGCCTGCTGTTGCTGCGCTGGCAGCTGGTGCCGCTGGTGACCTCCTTGCTGGCAGCCAAACGCAAGGCCGACATCAATGAAGCGCGGATCCGCTCGGTGGTCGACAACGTTGCCGACGGCCTGATCACCATCGACGAACAGGGCAGGATCGAGTCGATCAACCCGGCCGCCGCGGCAATGTTCGGCTACGAGCTGGACGAGGCCGCGGGCTGCCACTTCGAGATGCTGATCCCGGCGCGCTTCAGGCGCAACCATGCCCGGATCATGGCCGACTATGCACGCACCGGTACCGCCAGCATCATCGGCGGCGCGGCGATCGACGTGCACGGCCAGCGCAAGGACGGCAGCGAGTTCCCGATGCAAATTGCGATTCGCGAAATGCGGGTCGAAGGCCAGCGCCTGTTCGTCGGCATCGTGCGCGACATCAGCCGGCGCCGGCATGCCGAACAGGAGATGCGCAAGGCCGAAGAGCGCTTCCGGCTGGTGTCGCAGGCGACCAACGACGTGGTGTGGGATCTCGATTTCGCGACCGAACAGACGTGGTGGAACGAAGGCCTCATCCATCAGTTCGGCTACAGGCCGGAGGAGGTCGAGAGCGGCCCGGCCTGGTGGCGCGACCGGGTCCATCCGGAAGACCGCGAGGCGCTGCTGGCCGTCGTCGACCGGGAGCTGGCGAGCGGCTGCCGGTTCTGGGCCCAGGACTACCGCTTCGCCCGGGCCGACGGCAGCTACATGCACATTCACGACCGCGCCTACATCATCCGTGACGAGGACGGCAACCCGACCAGGGCGATCGGTGCGATGATGGACGTGACCCAACGCAAGGAGGCCGAAGCGCGCCTGCGCCAGTCCGAGTCGCGTTTTTCCGAAGTCTTCAATCTGAGCCCGGTTGCAATCACCGTCACCCGTGTTGCCGACGGCGGCTTCCTCGACGTCAACGATGCCTTGTTGCAAATGCTCGGCTATGAGCGCCACGAAGTCATCGGCCACACGTCGCTGAGCATCGATTTCTGGCTGTCGCCCGAGGAACGCGCGGCCATGGTCGCGCGGATCCAGGCCCGTGGTTCGGTCCGGGACTTCCCGATGCGCGCGCGCGCCAAGGGCGGCAGGGTGCTCGATCTGCTGATCTCGGTGAACCTGGTCGAACTGGAGGGCGAGGCGCACCTGTTCTGCTTCCTGACGAACGTCACCGAACGCAAGCGCGCGGAGGAGGCCTTGCGCGAGAGCGAAGAAAAATTCCGTTCGATCGTCGAAACCACGATGGACTGGATCTGGTCGATCGACGCGCAGGGACGCGTCCTGTATGCGAACCCGGCGGTCACCGATATCCTCGGCTTCCAGCCGGAAGAACTGATCGGCACGACGATTGTCGATTGCCTGCATCCGGACGCGCAACGGGAAGTCGCCACCGAACTGTCGAGGCTGGCCGCGGGCAAGGGCACCTGGACCAATCTGGTCTTGCGCTGGCGCCACAAGGACGGCAGCGACCGCTACACGCAGTCGAGTGCGGTCCCGATGCTGAGCGAAGACGGCAAGTTGCTTGGTTATCGCGGCAGCGATCACGACATCACCCTGCTCAAGCGTTACGAGCAGGAGCTCGAGGATGCCAAGCACAAGGCGGAAGCGGCCAACCAGGCCAAGAGCGAGTTCCTGGCCAACATGAGCCACGAGATCCGCACGCCGATGAACGGCGTGATCGGGCTCACCAGCCTGGTGCTGAACACGCAGTTGTCCGCGCAGCAGCGCGAATACCTGGGCTTGATGAAATCGTCGGCCGATTCGCTGTTGCGGCTGTTGAACGACATCCTCGACTTCTCCAAGATGGAAGCGCGCAAGCTGGAACTCGATGCGGTCGAGTTCGACGTACGCGAGGCGGTCGGCAATACCTTGAAGACGTTTTCGGCGAGCGCCAGCGAAAAGGGCCTCGAACTGGCCTATCACGTCGCGCCCGACGTGCCGGCCCTGCTGGTGGGCGACCCCGGGCGGCTGGCGCAAATCATCGTCAACCTCGCCGGCAACGCGCTCAAATTCACCAGGCAGGGCGAGGTGGTGGTGCGCGTGGCCGGCGAGCCGCAAGGGGACGCGGGCACCCTGTTGCATATCAGCGTGGCCGACAGCGGGATCGGCATGTCGCCCGAGCAGCAGGCCCACATCTTCGCCGCCTTCGCCCAGGCCGACAGTTCGACCACCCGCCAGTACGGCGGAACCGGGCTCGGCCTGACCATCGTTTCCCAGCTGGTTGCACTGATGGACGGCACGATCCGGGTCGAAAGCGAACCCGGCAAGGGAACCACCTTCCATCTTGCGGTGCGCCTCGGGCTGCCTGAACACCAGCCCGCCCCCGGCATCGGGCAGCAGGCGCCGGCCTTGAAGAACATGCCGGTGCTGGTGGTCGACGACAACCGCTCGAACCGCCTGATACTGGCCGAGATCCTGGTCAGCTGGGGCATGCAGCCGGTGCTGGCGGCCGATGGCCGCCAGGCGCTCGCGGAAATGCGCGAGCAGGCGGCGCGCGGCACCCCGTTCCCGCTGGTCCTGCTCGATGCCGGCATGCCGCAGTTCGACGGCTTCGAGCTGGCGAAGGCAATCAAGGCGTCGCCGGTCCTGGCCGGCGGTACCGTGATGATGCTGTCCTCCAGCGACGCGTCGGCGGAAATCGCCCGTTGCAACGCCCTGGGCGTGACCCGCTTCGTGCGCAAGCCGGTCAAGCAGTCGGAACTGTTCGATGCGATCGCCTCGGCCGCCAGCGCCGCCCCGGCCGGCAGGGGCGGGGCGCCGGAGCACCCATTGCCGCTGCGCGCGGTCCCGGCGCGCAAACTGAATGTGCTCGTCGCCGAAGACCACCACATCAACCAGGTACTGATCGCGGCCATCCTGTCCGGGCTGGGCCATTCCTTCTCGATCGCCAGGAACGGCCTGGAGGTCTTGCAGTTGCTCGAGCACGAGCCGCCCGGCCAGCCATTCGACGTGGTCCTGATGGATGGCCAGATGCCGGAAATGGACGGCTACCAGGCCACTGCCGAGATCCGGCGCCGCGAGCAGCTGAGCGGCAGGCATTTGCACATCATCGCGGTGACCGCGAATGCGATGAAGGATGACCGGGAAGTCTGCCTGGCCGCCGGCATGGACGACTACCTGACCAAGCCGATCGACACCGATCAGCTGATCGAACGGCTGGAGGCTACCCAGCGCAGGCCCGGCAAGCCAGGCCCGGAGGCCTTGCCTGCGCCATCCGCGCCCACGGGCGCACCGACGGCCTTCGACCTGGAATCGGCCCTGAAACGGACCCGGGGCAAGCTGACGCTGCTGAAACAGCTGGCAGCCCTGTTCCTGCAGGACCTGCCCGATTCGCTGGCGGAGCTGCAGCTGGCGATTGCCGCCGGCGACATGCGCGCCATCGAACGGCTGGCGCACCGGCTCAGGGGCGCCGCGTTCACCGTCAGCGCCGAGCCGCTGGCCGAGGCGGCGAACCGGCTCGAACAGATCGGCAAGAACAGGGAACCCGGGCGCGTGCAGGAAGCGGTCAGGGACTTGCAGGCGCGCGCGGCGGAATTGACCACCGAACTGGCACAGCTTACGGAGAAAGACCTATGAAAGTATTAATCGCAGACGACGACCGGCTCTCGCTGCTGTATTTGCAGGACACGCTGGAAGACTGGGGCTACGAGGTCGAGACCGTCGCCGACGGCCAGAGCGCCTGCGACCGGCTGCAGGAGCCGGACGCGCCGATGTTGGCCATCATCGACTGGATGATGCCGGGCATGGACGGCATCGACGTGTGCCGGCTGATCCGCAGCCGCGTGAAGGACCGCTATGTCTACCTGATCATGCTGACCTCGCGCAGCGAAACCGAGTTCGTGGTGGAGGCAATGAACGCCGGCGCCGACGATTTCATCGGCAAGCCCTTCAACGTCGAGGAGTTGCAGGTGCGGATACGGGCCGGGCGCCGGATCAGCGAACTGGAACAGCAATTACGGCTCAAGGCGAGCCATGATGCGCTGACCGGCATCTACAATCGCGGCGCGGTCATCGATATCCTCGAAAAGGAGCTGGTGCGCCTGGGCCGTGAGCACCAGCCGGTGGCGGTCATTTTCGGCGACCTCGACCATTTCAAGCGCACCAACGACGTGTATGGCCACCTGGCCGGCGACGCGGTGCTGCGCGAAGTGACCCGGCGCGTGGGCGGCGTCCTGCGGCCCTATGATTCCCTTGGGCGCTATGGCGGCGAGGAGCTGCTGATCGTGCTGCCGGCCTGCGATGCCGCCGGTGCGATGGAGGTCGCCGAACGGGTACGCTCGGCGGTGGCCGCGCAACCGGTACAGACCGGGTTCGGCGCGATTCCGAGTTCGCTCAGCATCGGCGTCGCCGCCGCCGGCCCCGGCCAGGGCATGTCCTGCAGCGGCCTGCTGCAGCTGGCCGACGCGGCGCTGTATCGCGCCAAGGCGGGCGGGCGCAACCGGATCGAGCTGGCCGGGGAGTGATGTGGGCGGAATGATGCGGGGAGCAGCTGGGTGTGGGAGGGGTGAAACGGATGAGCACTGACAGGATCAGCATTTTGTTGGTGGACGATCATCGCGTCGTGCGTAACGGCATACGCCTGATGTTGGGAACGGCCGACGACATCGAAGTGGTCGGCGAAGCGGAGACGGCACAGGACGCGTTGCAGTTCGCGAACGAGCACGACGTCGATGTCGTTCTCGTGGACATCAACTTGCCCGACAAAAGCGGACTGGATCTCATCAAGCGCTTGCGGACGCTGAAGCCGGAAACCGCGGCCGTCGTGCTGACGGCCTATCCCGAGGAAACCTACGCGCTGCGCGCCTTCAGGCAGGGCGCGGCCGGATACCTGAACAAGAACAGCAGCACCGACGTCATCGTTGCCGCGGTCCGCAAAGCAGCTGCCGGCGGCAGATACCTGACGCCGGAGACGATGGAACGGTTTGCCGGCATGCTCGGCGGCGACCGGCTGGGATCACACGCGCTGCTGTCCGACCGCGAACTCGAGGTGCTGAAGCGGCTCGCGGAAGGCGAGAGCCTGGTCAGGATCGCCGGGCAGCTGCACCTGAGCCCGAGTACGGTGACCACCTACCGTGCGCGGGTGCTCGACAAAATGGGAATGAAAAGTAACGCCGAGCTGACCCGCTATGCGATCGAGCATGGCTTGCTGGGGTAGGGCACCGGTCGCCATGCCGGCGACCGGCGCTCTGCCGGCACTTCTCCTCGCAGGGGAGGCGTGCCGGTCAAGCCGCGGGTGAAGCCGAACTATCGGCCGGTGCCCGTGCCCGTCGTGGGCGGGGTGCTGGTGGTGCCGGTCGTCCCCGTCGTACCGCTGGTGCCGCTGGTGTCGCTGGTGCCCGTCGTGCCGGCTGCGCCCGCCGTGCCGCTGCCCCAGGCGCCGGAGCCCGTGGTGGTGCCGGTCGAGCTGGTGGTCGGCGTGCTGCCGGTAGCGCCGGTGGTCGGGTTGCCGCGTTCGGTCATGGCGCCGCTGCCGCTCTTCGTCGAACCCATCGTGCTGCTGCCCGACGAGCTGTCCATCGTGTCGGTCGACTTGCAGGCGGCCAGGCCCAGGCCCATCGAGGCGGCGAGGATGATGCTCAGTGTGGTTCGTTTCATATTCTTTTCCCTCCAGATTGGTTTGAGGTCTTTATCATGCGAGCACCCGTTTGCCGCCGCCATAGGAAGGGAACGTTAATACGTGTAGGAGATACCGGACAGTTAATGTGCAGCGGTGACCGCATGTCAGCGCGGCGCGCCTGATTCATGGCCGCGCCCCCGGTGGATGGCGCTTGCCATGATGCGACGGCGCGCAAAGGGGCGCCATAGGAAGGGGGAGGCCCGCCGTGTAGGACGGGCCGGACAGCGTCAGCCCCGGTGCCGCCCTCGGTGTCAGCGATTTGCGCCGATCCACTCCACCAGCGCATTCGACACCAGCGGCCGGCTGAACAGATAGCCCTGGCCCTTGGCGCAGAGCTGGGCGCGCACGGCGTCGAGCTGGGCGGCCGTTTCGATGCCTTCGGCCACCGTGTTCATGCCCAGGCTCTGCGCGACCTTGACCGTGGCTTCGATCAGCACCCGGTGGTGATGGCTGGTATCGGCCTTGCAGACGAAGGAGCGGTCGATCTTGACGGTGTCGACCGGCAACAGGTGCAGGCTCGACAGCGAGGAATAGCCGGTGCCAAAATCGTCCAGCGCCAGCTTGATGCCGAGGCTTTTCAGTTCGTGCAGGCGCACCTGGATCTGCTCGTCCTGGGCGGCCAGGCTTTCGGTGACTTCGAGCTGCAGGCTCTCGGGCGGCATGCCGGTGCGGGCCAGCACGTTCGCCACTTTCGCCGTCCAGTCGGGCTGGGCCAGCTGGGCGCGCGACAGGTTCACGGCCATCAGGCGCGGCGCGGCCCCGCCCAGCTGCGCGCGCCAGCGCATGAAGTCGACGCAGGAGCGTTCCAGCACGAAGTCGCCGATCTGGTCGATCAGCCCGCATTCCTCGGCCACGCCGATGAAATCGAAGGGCGGCACCAGACCGCGCGTCGGATGCTGCCAGCGCACCAGGGCCTCGACGCCGGCCGAGTGGTCGGTCGAGCCGTCGGGATTCAGGCCGACCACCGGCTGGTACATGACGAACAGCTGTTCTTCCGCCAGCGCCGTGCGCAGCTGCGCCTCGATGTCGGCGCGGCGCGCGGCGCGCTCGCGCATGGCCGCCTCGAACATCACGTGGCGCGCACCGCCGGCGCGCTTGGCCTCGATCATGGCGATGCTGGCGTCGCCGATCGCCGCGTCGGCGTCGCCGGCGATCTCGCCGTCCTTGCCAGGCTCACCGCCCCAGAACAAACCGATGCTCGCCCGGCAGGCCACTTCATGGCCGTCGACCTGGTGCGGCCGCGCCAGCGTGTCGAGCAGGCGCAGGGCCAGGCGCTCGGCTTCGTCCGGATGGCGCAGGCCGTCCAGCAGCACCACGAATTCGTCGCCGCCGACGCGCGCCACCAGGCCGGTCCCGCCCGCGGCCGGGTCGACCCGGCCGTTCGCGGGCAGGCCGCCGGCACGCATGCGGTCGGCCAGCGCCGCCAGCAGGCGGTCGCCAATGGAGGTGAGCAGGCGGTCGCCCGCGCTCTGGCCGAGGGTGTCGTTGATCTGGCGGAAGCGGTCGCAATTGAGGAACAGCAGCGCAAAGCGGTCCGCGCTCGCCCCGCGGTCGAGCAGGCCTTGCAGCTGCTCGCGCGCCGCGGCGCGGTTCGGCAGCCGGGTCAGGGCGTCGGTGCGCGCCGCGCTGCGCAGGCGCCGGCGCAGGTTTTCCTGCTCGCGCTGCATCTCCAGGGTGGCGTCGGTGAGCGCCGCCATCAGGCGTTCCGGATCGAGTTTCAACAGGCTGATCGACAGCACCTGCGGCGCGCCGGGCGCGCTGTGGTCGTCGCCGAGCGGCACGCGCAGCGCCTCGCAGACCACGCCCGAAGGCTGGTCGAAGGCGTCCGCCAGCTGTTTCAGCTGAGGTGCAACCGCTTCCAGGGTCGCGAACAGGTTATCCAGTCCGCCGTCGCGGGCGAGCGGCATCAGCAGGTTCGAGGCCATCGGATTGAGCATCTCGACAGCGCCATCGAGCCCCGTCTGCACGAGGCCGATCGGGGCCCGGTACAGGAACTGCACCAGGGCCTCGTAGGCGTCGATCTGCTCAATCCGCATTGCGGCTTCGCTGTGGAGTGTTTTCATGAAGAGTCAGTTCGGGAGTCCAGGGCGCGACGCGGTTGCGTCCCTGCGCCTTGGCCTGGTAAAGCGCCTCGTCGGCGCGCTTGATCAGGAGGTCGATGCCGCCAGCCGTGCCGTCCAGGATCGCCACGCCCGCGCTGACGGTGTAGGCGATCTCGGCGCCGTCGGCCGCGACCAGGCGGGTCGCCACCAGCGCGCGCAGGCGCTCGGCGCCGGCCAGCGCCTGCTCGATGCCGGTCGAGGGCAGCAGCACGGCGAATTCCTCGCCGCCCAGGCGCGCCACCGTGTCGACCGCGCGGAAGGTGTCGCGCAGGACGTTGGCCAGGTCGCACAGCACGCGGTCGCCGGCCGGGTGGCCGTAGCGGTCGTTGATGTGCTTGAAGTGGTCGGCGTCGAACACGATCAGGGCCAGCGAACGCGGGGTGTGGGCCGCGCGGTCGAGTTCGAGCTCGGCGGCTTCGAAAAAGGCGCGCCGGTTCGCCAGCGAGGTCAGATGGTCGCAGAAGGCGGCCTGGCGCCGCTTCTCGGTGGCGGCGCGCTTGTCGCTGATGTCGCGCAGGATCAGGCAGTAGCGCGGTGCGGCCGGATCGTCGCCGAAGGCTTCGCGGTCCGGCAAGGGCGCGATCAGCGCGCTGCACCAGAACTGGCTGCCGTCGGCGCGCAGGCGCAGGCCTTCGTCCATGCTCCAGCCGTTGGTGTCGGCCTCGCGCAGGCGGTCGAGCAGGTGCTCGCCGGTCATCGCGTCGGGCGGATAGAAGATGGAATAGGGCGAGCCGACGATGTGCTCGCCGAAACCGGTGACGCGCGCGATGCTCTCGTTCCAGTCGCACAGGCGGCCCGCGCGATCGACCGCGGCCAGGGCGTAGTCGCTGATGCGGGTCAGGATGGCGTTGAGCCAGGCGTCGCTCTGGCGCAGCTGGCGTTCGCGCCGCACTTCGGCCGTCACGTCCTGGATCACGGCCATGACGCGCGCGGCGTCCAGTTTCAGCAGGGTCAGCGACAGGATCTGCGGCGTGCCGCGGATGCTGTCGTCGGCGCGCAGGTGGATGTGCTCGCCTTCGAAGACCATGCCGTTGGCTTTCGGGTATTGGGCGCACTGGAGGCGCAGGTCGGGCGCCACGCTTTCCAGCGCGGTGAACAGGTTCGTCAGGCTGCCGTCCGGCGACAGCGGCATCAGGAGCTGGGCCGAGATCGGGTTGATCATCACGATCTCGCCGTCGATGCCGGCTTGTACCAGGCCGACCGGGGCCAGGTACAGGAACTGCATCAGGGCTTCGTGCTCGGCGCGCAGGCTTTCCGCGTTCGCGTCCACGTCGTTGGAGAAGTCGATCACCGGCGCTGGACCAGCACGTAGCGGGTGCCGCTGGCGGCGCTGGCCAGCAGGCGCAGCTTGACCTTGATCGGACGCATGCGCAGGGTCAGCACGTAGTCGATCGTGTCGTCGAGTTCGGCCGCGTCGAAGGCGGCGTCTTCGAAACGCTGGGCCACCATGAAGTTGTTCAGGCAGGGCGCGACGTTGGTGAACAGCGGCTCGCCGATCACGCGCTGCGGCGACAGCCCGGCGGCCTGCGATTCGAAGGCGTTGTAGCGCTGGACCCTGGCGTCGGCGTCGAAGCCGATCACGCCGAAGTCGAGCGTGTCGAGCTGTTCCTGGCTGCTGGCGTCGAGGATGTCGGCCAGGCCGCGCGTGTCGAAGGTGGGGGGTGCACTGGTCATGTTGGATCTCCGCCGGATGGCCGAATTGGTGAATTGACGAATTTGCGAATTGATTTTGAGAAACAAATGTTGGCATGCACGAGCGCGGGTGTCAATCGTGCAGGGCGCTTGCGGTCACGATGTTGACAGAAAAGGCGGCCCGCTGCACCATCGCCAGCCCCGAACTGTCGCGAAAGAAGCAAATGCAAGCGCCTGTAAAGACACGCTGGTGGCGGCACGAACCCGCACTCGCCCGCCTCGTGCGCGACCTCGTCGCGGCGGAACTGGCGGCCGCGCGGCCCGGACGGCCGCTTCCTGTCCCGTCCTCCTGGCCTCCCGGCCTCGACCTGGTGGCCGATCTCGGCGCCGATTCGCTCGACCTGATGGGCGCCGCGACCAGCCTGGCCGACCTGCTGGGATTTGCGCGCGCCGGCATGGAGGACGCCTTGCTGGCGCAGACCGGGCTGGCCGACTGGATCGCCTGTGCCCGGGCCAGCCTGGCGCGCGAGGACGGCGTGCTGACCTTCCGCACCTCGGGCAGCTCGGGCGCGCCGAAGCGCTGTGCGCATACGCTCGCGGACTTGTGGCGCGAAGTCGACGAACTGGCGCGCCTGCTGCCCGGCCGGCGCCGCGTGCTGGCGGCCGTGCCGGCCCATCATATCTACGGTTTCCTGTTCACCGTGTTGCTGCCGCAGGATGGGGCGGCGCCGCTGCCGGTGCTCGACCTGCGCGCTTCCTCGCCGGCGGCCCTGGCCGCGCAGCTGGCGCCGGGGGACCTGGTGGTGGCGCATCCCGACTTCTGGCACCAGGTGGCGGCGCTGGCGCCGGGCTTTCCCGGCGACGTGGCCGGCGTCAGTTCCGGCGCGCCGTGTGCGGATGCGACGGCACGCACGCTTGCCGCAACCGGGATGCGCCTGCTGCAGGTCTACGGCAGTTCGGAGACGGCGGGCGTCGGGTGGAGGGAGGAGGCCGGTGCGCCGTATCGCTTGCTCCCGTACTGGCGCCGGGGTGCGCAGGAGAATACGATCGAACGCGGGGACCAGGGTTTTCCGCTGCAGGACCGGCTCGAGTGGATCGACGCCGAGCGCTTCGTGCCGGACGGGCGCATCGACCAGGCGGTGCAGGTCGGGGGCACGAACGTGTATCCAGCCTATGTGGCCGAGGTGCTGGCGCTGCATCCGGACGTGCGCGAATGCGTCGTGCGCCCGATGCGTCCGGACGAGGGCGCCCGCCTGAAAGCCTTCGTGGTGGCGGGCGAGGGCGTCGCGACGGCGGCACTGCGCCAGGAACTGGACGGCTGGATCGCCGAACGCTTGAGCCCGCCCGAGCGGCCGGCCGCGTTTTCCTTCGGCCCCGCCTTGCCGCGCGGACCGGGCGGCAAGGCGGCGGACTGGATCATCGACGCCTGGAACTGAAAGGAATACCATGCCCGACGCACCGAAAACGACAATCGAGCCGGCCACCGCCGGCAAGTTCAGCGGCTACCAGAAGCTGGTGGCGGGCCTGCTCGCCTTCCTGCAATTCGCGGTGATCCTCGACTTCATGGTCATGGCGCCGCTTGGCGCGCTGATCATTCCCGCACTCGCTATCACGCCGGCGCGCTTCGGCATGATCGTCTCGGCCTATGCGTTCAGCGCCGGCCTGAGCGGCTTGCTGGCGGCCGGATTCGCCGACCGCTTCGATCGCAAAAAATTGCTGTTGTTCTTTTATGTCGGCTTTCTCGCAGGGACCCTGTGGTGCGGCCTGGCCCAAACCTTTCCGTCCCTGCTGCTGGCGCGTATCGTGACGGGATTGTTCGGCGGCGTGATCGGCTCGGTGGTGCTGGCCATCGCAACCGACCTGTTCGCGCCTGCGCTGCGCGGGCGGGTCATGGGGATCATCCAGACGGCGTTCTCCGCCAGCCAGGTGCTGGGCCTGCCGCTGGCGCTGCTGGCGTCCACCCGCTGGGACTGGCATGCGCCGTTCTTTCTGCTGGTCGGACTGGGCGCGCTGGGAGGACTGCTCGTCGGGTGGCGCCTGAAGCCGGTCACGGCCCATCTGGACGGTGCGCACGAGGTCCATCCGGTCCGGCATCTGGTCGACACGATCGTGTCGCGGCGTCATCTGCCTGCGTTTGCCACCACCGTCCTGCTGACGACGGGCGGCTTCATGATCATGCCCTTCAGCAGCGTATTCATCGTCAACAATGTCGGCCTGGCCAGCACGGACTTGCCGACCATTTACCTGCTGACCGGCCTGTGCACCATCCTGACCGCGCCCCTGGTCGGGAAAATGGTCGATGCGGTCGGACGGATGCCGGTCTTCCTGGCCGGCAGCGGGTTAAGCATCGCGATGGTGCTGGTGTACACGAACCTGGGGCGCGTGTCCCTGCCGGTACTGGTCCTGGTCAACGTCACGATGTTCCTCGGAATTTTCGCACGCATGATTCCCTACCAGGCGATGTCCGCCTCGGTGCCCGAACCGCGGATGCGCGGTTCCTTCAATGCGATCAGCGCGTCCATCCAGCAGTTGTCGGGTGGCGTCGCGGCCGTGATTGCCGGGCATCTCGTCAGTATCGGGGCGGATGGCAGGCTGCACGGATTCAACAGGGTAGGGTGGGTGCTGGTGGCGACGACGATTGCCGGCGCCTTCCTGGTGAACCAGGTCAACCGGGAAATCCGGAAGCGCAGTACTGCGAAGATGCCGCCCGCGACACCGTGAGGGCACACTGCGCAAGCCCGGGGAACGACAGGCCCGGGACCGGGCGCTTCCTGCGGTGCGCCGCTTGCTGGGATGGCAACAGGCGTTCTACACTGCGTTGTGTAGTCGCCGCGACCGCATTGGCCGCCGGCGCTTTGTTCATCCGATCAAGCGAGGTCAATAAAATGGATTCACCCACCCTCTCGCAGGAGGCCGGCATCGCGCAGCGGGAGCAGCTGGAAACCACCACCTATGCCAAGGTGACTGCGCGCCTGCTGCCCTTCCTGTTCGTCTCCTACGTCGCGGCTTACCTCGACCGCGTCAACGTCGGTTTCGCCAAGTTGCAGATGCTGAGCGACCTGCAGTTCAGTGAAACCGTGTACGGACTTGGCGCCGGGATTTTCTTCATCGGCTACTTCCTGTTCGAAGTTCCGAGCAACATCATCATGCACAAGGTCGGGGCGCGCGTCTGGATTGCCCGCATCATGATCACCTGGGCCATCCTGTCCGGCGCCATGATCTTCGTGAGCAGCCCGACCGTGTTCTACGTGCTGCGCTTCTTCCTGGGTGTGGCCGAAGCCGGCTTCTTCCCCGGCATCGTGCTGTACCTGACCTACTGGTTCCCGGCGCAGCGGCGCAGCCGCATGAATGCGCTGTTCATGATCGGCATCCCGGTGGCCGGCGTGGTGGGCGGGCCGCTGTCGGGCTGGATCCTGAATTCCATGAACGGCTTCCACGGGATGCCGGGCTGGCAATGGCTGTTCCTGGTCGAAGCCGTGCCCTCGCTGCTGCTCGGCGTGGTCACGCTCTTCTACCTGCCCGACAGCATTCGCGCTGCTTCATGGCTGAGCAACGACGAGAAACGGCTGCTGGAAGACAATATCGCGAAGGAGAACGCCGGGAAAGAGGATCACGCGCTGTCCGGCGTCTTCGGCAACCCCCGTGTCTGGCTGATGGCGGCGATCTATTTCTGCTGCATGATGGGCCTGTATGGCGTCGGTTTCTACCTGCCGACGCTGATCAAGGCGGCCGGGGTCAAGGATGCGCTCAACGTCGGCCTGCTGACCGCCATTCCTTACGGCTGCGCCGTGGTCGCGATGCTGGCGGTCGCGAAAAGCGCGGACCGCACCCGTGAGCGCCGCTGGCACTTCACCATCGCCAGCGCCCTGGGCGGCCTGGGCCTGCTGCTGGCCACCATCTACGGCAATAACGTCACGCTGGCCATGGCCGCGCTCTCGCTCGGTACGGCCGGCCTGCTGGCCACCATGCCGGTCTTCTGGACCTATCCGAGCGCCATTCTCGGCGGCACGGCCGCCGCTGCCGGCATCGCCATGATCAATTCCATCGGCAACCTTGCCGGCTTCGTCAGCCCATCGATCATCGGCTGGATGAAGGACGTGACCAACAGCACGGATGCAGGCATGTACGTCGTGTCCGCTGCGTTGTTGCTGGGCTCGGTGCTTGCCTTGTTGCAGCCGCCTAGCCTGGTCAATCGATGAAGGCGGCAGGCGGCCGGTTCCGGGATCATCCCGGACCGGCCGCCGGGAGTGCCGGTCGCATCGCTCGCCCTGTCACTGCTGCGCCGGCACGAATACCGGCGCCGCCGGTGGCTCGGGCGGCTTCGCGAAACCGTCCGCGCGCGGATGCTCGCTGCCGGTTTCTTCGTCGTCCGTCAGGTAGGGCTGCGGTGCATTCAGGGTCGCCGGATCGATGTCGATCGTGTGCAGCTCCGGCCGCTCCGCAAACTCCGCATAGACCCAGTCGTCGTTCTCGCGCATGATGCCTTCCGGTTGCGGACGCTCCGCCTCCGGCCGCTTGGCGAGCGCCACCTGCATGTAGTCGATCCAGATCGGCAGGGCCAGGGTGGCGCCGAATTCGCGGCCGCCCAGCGAACGCGGTTCGTCATAGCCCATCCAGGCCACGGCCACGATATTGCCGCCATAGCCGGCGAACCAGCCGTCGATGGCGTCGCTCGTGGTGCCGGTCTTGCCGGCGATGTCGCTGCGGCCGAGTCGCTTGGTGGCGGCGGCGCCGGTGCCGTAGCGCGTGACGTCGCGCAGCATGGAATCGGTGACGAAGGCATTGCGTGGGTCGAGCACGCGCGCGGCTTCCTGGCGCGCGGCCGGCGGCTTGTTCTCGACCAGGACCTTGCCGTCGCCGTCCTCGATGCGCGCGATCAGGTAGGGCTTGACGCCATAGCCGCCGTTGGCGAAGACCGCATACGCACCCGCCATCTGCAGCGGCGTCACGGCGCCGGTGCCGAGCGCCAGCGTCATGTTCTTCGGATGGCGCGCCAGGTCGAAACCGAACTTGCCGAGGAAGTCGTGGGTGTAGGGCACCTCCAGTGCGCGCAGCAGGCGTATGGTCGGCACGTTCTTGGAGTGCGCCAGCGAATAGCGCATCGTGATCGGACCGCTGAAGACGCCGTCGTCGTTCCCCGGCGACCAGTCGGCGCCGGCGTTCTCGCCAGGCATGGTCAGTGCCTCGTCGAGGATCAGGGTGCCTGGCGAATAACCCTTTTCGACCGCTGCCGAATACACGAAGGGCTTGATCGCGGAACCCGGCTGGCGCCAGGCCTGCGTCACGTGGTTGAACTTCTGCAGGTTGTAGTCGAAGCCGCCGACCAGGGCCTGGTAGGCGCCGGTGTCGGCGTCGAGCGCGACGAAGGCGGCCGCCACCAGCGGCACCTGGGTGATGCCCCATTCGGCCTTGCCGGCCTTCGTGATGCGCACCACGGCGCCGGGCGCAATGCGTTGCGCCTCTTTGGCTTTCTCGGACAGGCCGCTTGCCGCAAACTTCAGGCCGGCGCCCGTGATCGTGATGGCGTCGCCGTCGATGGTCTCGACCTTCACCGATTTCGTGGAAGCGGCAACCACCACGGCCGGCTCCAGGCCGTCGCTGGACGGGCGCTTCTGCAGCGCCTCGACGATGGCGTCTTCGCGTTCTTCGGCATCCGCCGGCAGCTCGATGCGCGCTTCCGGGCCGCGGTAGCCATGGCGGCTGTCATAGGCGATCACATTGCGCCGCACCGAATCGTAGGCCGCTTCCTGGGCTTTCGAATCGATCGTCGTGATCACCTTGATGCCGCGCGTGTACGACTCTTCGGCGTACTGGGCGAACACGGCCTGGCGCGCCAGCTCGGCCACGTACTGCGCATGGGTGCCGAATTCCTGCGGCTTCGAATGCACGCGCAGCGGCTCGGCGACGGCCTTTGCGTACTGGGCCTCGTCGATGTCGCCGAGGTCGCGCAGGCGGCGCAGCACCTGTTCCTGGCGCAGCTTGGCGCGCTTCGGGTTCACGGCCGGGTTGTGGCGGGCTGGGTTTTGCGGCAGGCCGGCCAGCATCGCGGTCTCGGCGATCGTCAGCTGGTCGAGCTTCTTGCCGAAATAGCTGCGCGCGGCGCTGGCGAAGCCGTAGGAACGCTGGCCGAGATAGATCTGGTTCATGTACAGCTCGAGGATCTGGTCCTTGGTCAGCGCATCCTCGATTTTATAAGCCAGCACGATTTCGTTGAGCTTGCGCGACAGGACTTTTTCCTTCGTCAGGAAGAAGTTGCGGGCCACCTGCATGGTAATGGTCGAGGCGCCGCCGGAGCCGAAGCCGCCCGTCACGTTGGCCTTCACGGCGCGCGCGGCGCCCACCCAGTCGATGCCCTTGTGCTCATAAAAGCGCGCATCCTCGATGGCCAGCACGGCCTTTTTCATCATCGGCGGGATCTGGTCGATCGGGACGAAGTCGCGGTGCTCCTCGCCGAATTCGCCGATCAGCTGGTTGTCGGCGGTGTAGATGCGCAGCGGGATCTTCGGCTTGTAGTCGGTGACGGCGTCGATCGAAGGCACGTTCGGCACGATCGTCATGAGGAACCAGACTGCGGCGCAGGCAACGGCGAGGACGATGGCGGCGAGGATGAAGAAGATGAAACCGCCTTGCTTGTTAAAACGGCGGAGCTGGCGCGGTGCGCGTGGGGACTTGGTCAAGACAGTGTTCTCCTGCTGTGGGCCTGCGCAAAAGGCAGGCCCGGCCGCGCATTATAATCCGCTTTCTTTCGCCCTCCGGCTATGCCATAGTCACGCCTTCAGGCTGCCTTAAGTCTGCTGCGACTGCCCGGCGCCCCAAGAACCCAGGAATACGATGCCCTACGATCCCGCTCCCGCCGCCGTCAAGCCGTACATACCGGCCAACTCGAACCTCCCCGAATTCACCATCCGCGCCCTCGTCATGGGCGTCGTGCTGGGCATGATCTTCGGTGCTTCCTCGCTCTACCTGGTCCTGAAAGTCGGCCTGACGGTCAGCGCCTCGATTCCGGTGGCGGTGATCGCCATCACCCTGTTCGGCATGTTCAAGAAGATGGGCGGGCGCGAGTCGACCATTTTAGAGAACAGCATCACGCAGACGGCCGGCTCGGCCGGCGAGTCGCTCGCCTTCGGCCTGGGCGTTACCATGCCGGCGATTATGATCCTCGGCTTCGACCTCGAGATCTCGCGCGTCATGCTGGTCGGCGTGCTAGGCGGCCTTCTCGGCATCCTGATGATGATCCCGATGCGGCGCACGATGATCGTCGACGCCCACCGTGAACTGAAATACCCGGAAGGCACTGCCTGCGCCGAAGTGCTGAAGGCGGCCGCCACCGAAACCTCGCGCGAAGCGGCGGGCGAGGTGCGCGAAGCGGGGTCCGACGCCGCGCGCGACGCCCGGCGCCGCGCTGCCATCATCTTCGGCGGCTTCGGCCTCGGCCTGCTGTACAAGGTGGCCAACGTCTCGTTCAAGGGCTGGAAGGATGTCGCCAATTTCGAATTCGGCGCGCCGCTGAAGGCCGGTTCGGCCGGTGCCGAGATCTCGCCCGAGCTGGTGGGCGTCGGCTACATCATCGGTCCGCGCATCGCCTTTACCATGGCGGCCGGCGGCGTGCTGTCCTATCTCTTGCTGATCCCGATGATCAAGTTCTTCGGCGAGCTGCTGACGGTGCCGCTGTCGCCCGGGACGATGCTGATCAAGGACATGTCGCCCGACGACATCCGCGACGCCTATGTGCTGTACATCGGCGCCGGCGCCGTGGCTGCGGGCGGCCTGATTTCGCTGGTGCGCTCGCTGCCGTCGATCTGGAATGGCCTGAAGGGCGGCCTGGCGGGCATGGGCGCAAAGAAGACGACGGCTGCAGCCGGAGCTGATCCTTCGCTGCGTACCGACCAGGACATTCCGTTCAAATGGGTCGCGATCGGCTGCCTGGCCATCATCGCCATCATCACCTTCGCCACGCCGCTGCACATGAACCTGCTGGGCGCACTCCTGATCCTCGTGTTCGGCTTCCTGTTCGCGACCGTCTCTTCGCGCCTGACCGGCGAAGTCGGCTCCTCGTCGAACCCGATTTCCGGCATGGCCGTGGCCACGCTGCTGTTCACCTGCCTGATCTTCCTGGTCATGGGCTGGACCGGCGGACGCTATTACGTCACCGCCCTGTCGGTCGGCGCCATCGTCTGCATCGCGGCCAGCAACGCCGGCACGACTTCGCAGGATTTGAAGACCGGCTTCCTGGTCGGCTCGACGCCGCGCCTGCAGCAGTACGCCATCCTGTGCGGCGCCTTTGCCTCGGCGCTGATCCTGGGGCCGATCCTGCTGAAGCTGAACGACGCCGGCACCGTCTACGTGCCGGCCGCCCAGGTTGCGCCAGGCATCACGGTCGACGCGTCGAAGCTGACCGAGACGGCGCAGCTGCAAGGCCCGCAGGCCGAGAGCGACAATAAGACCTATAAAGTCTGGCGCAAGGTCGGCACCGCCGGCGGACCGGAAGGCAAATACCTGGTGGGCGAAGACGGCAAACTGGCCTACCTGGTCGACCCGGGCATCAACGGCCACCACCACACGCGTCCGGACGGCACCGAAGTGAAGAAATACGACGCGCCGAAGGCCGTGCTGATGTCCTACATCATCAAGGGCATCCTCGACCAGCAGCTGCCGTGGACCCTGGTGCTGTTCGGCGTGATGATCTCGGTGGTGCTGGAAATGGCCGGCATCCAGGCGCTGGCGTTTTCGGTGGGCGTGTATCTGCCGCTGGTGTCGACGCTGCCGATCGCGGTCGGCGGCGCGGTGCGCTGGGCGGCCGACCGCCGCAACAACAAGCTGCCGCAGTACGCGGCCTTGAACGACGAAGAGCGCACCGCTGCCGGGGACCGCAGCTCGGGCACCTTGCTGGCTTCCGGCTATATCGCCGGCGGTGCGCTGGCGGGCATCATCATCGCGATCACGGCGGGGGTGATGACGAATTTCGACAGCATGATGGCGAAGTGGGCCGAGTCGTCGAACCCGTTCTTCGCGGGGGCGCATGCGGATCTGCTGTCCCTGATACCGTATGCGGCGATCGTGCTGCTGCTGTACTGGGTGGCGCGCGAGAAGCCGCAGCAGTAAGTGAAACGGGCGCTCGAGGCGCCCGTTCTTTTATGTGGTTCACCGTTCGAGCATACGCGGCCTACACAAACGCCAGGTCGTGCTGGCGAATCACGTTATCCAGCCACTCGTCCGTCTGGCTGAACTTGAATCCCAATGACGACGCGCGTGCCGTATCGAGCACCGTCGCCTGTCCCGCATCGAACGGCGACAACACCCCAGGAGCCGCACCGCCAACCTGTTGCGTGCGTGCGCGCGCGTCGAGCACGTCGGCCACCCGCCCGAACAGATCGTGCGCCGACAAGGCCCCGTGCGACGCCGCATTCACCGGCCCGGTGAACGACTGGGCGCCGGCCCAGTCGAGGAAAGCCGCGGCCTCCTGCGTGCCCAGGAACGACAGCTTCGCCTGCGCATCCGTATAGCGCAGCGCCACCCCCGAGCGCAACGCGTCGACATACCACGACAGCCGCCCCGTGAACTCCTCCGGCCCGCCCAGCACGTGCGCCAGGCGCGCCGTCACCAGCGGCAGCGAGCCGTCGCGGTACAGGTAGGCCTCGGCCTGCACCTTGCCGGCCACATAGCTTTCGACGGCGCGCTTCGGATCGTGCCAGGGATAGCCGGTGTCGATCGGCTGCGCCAGCACAGGCAGGTCGGTTTCGAGGAGGGCGCCGCCGGACGGCTGGATACCGCGGTAGACGTCGATCGTGGAAGTCATGACATAGCGCCCGACCTTGCCGGCGAAGGTGCGTACGGCGATCGCCGCGTCCAGGGGGCTGTAGCACATCTGGTCGAACACGAGGTCGTAGCGTTTATTGGCGAAGGCGCCGCGCATGGCGGTCTCATTGCGGCGGTCGATGCGGATGCGTTCGATGCGCGCCCCAAACGGGTCGGGGGCGTAGCCGCGGGTGGCGATCGTCACCCGGTGGCCGGCGCGTACCAGGCGCTGCACGAGCAGCTTGCCGAAATAGCGGGTCCCGCCGATCACTAATATATCCTTGTGCATGGCTTCTCCTTGACGAATCGAGTATATTTTCTGCTCAGCAGTGGAAACGCACAACCGAGAAAAACCGAGCGCTATGAATAAGATAAATTTATGCATGGGGGCCGCATGAAGCCGCTGCGCAGCCTGTCCGGCCTGATCGACTTCGACTGTGCGGCGCGCTGGGGCAGCTTCAAGCTGGCCGCGCGCGAGCTGCACAAGACACCGGCGGCGGTCAGCCTGCAGGTCAAGCAGCTGGAAGAGGCGATCGGCTTCGCGCTCTTTGTGCGCCACCCGCGCCATATCGCGCTCACCGAGAAAGGCCAGGAACTGGCGATCGCGGTGGGCCGCATGCTGGCCGACCTGCGCGGCAAGGTGGCGGCGCTGCAGCGCGGCGACGAGGAATCGGTGCTGCGCATCTCGACCACGCACTCGTTCGCGATCAAGTGGCTGGTGCCGCGCATGCACCGCTTTACCAAGCTGTATCCGGAACTCGACATCCGCATCGATTCCAACGACGCGCCGGTCGACATGGAGGCCGACAGCACCGACGTCGCGATCCGCTACGGCCCGGTGCGCGATGGCGACCCGGCTACCCTGTTCCGCGAGCGGCTGGTGCCGGTCTACAGTCCGGAGCTGCTGGCGCCGGGCCAGGCCGAGCTGACGCTGGCCGACATCAAGGACTGGCCGCTGCTGTACGAGAAGTCGCCCGAGCGCTGGCTGCAGCTGCTCAACGAGAATCGCGCGCTGAAGGGGAATTACGATTTCTCGCGCGCCTACAGCCACTGGGGCGTGCTGGTGCAGGCGGCGGTGGCGGGGCAGGGCGTGGCGCTGGTGCCCTACGGGATCGCCTGCCAGGACATCGCCTCGGGCGCGCTGCGCCAGATCGCCTGCCGCAGCGCGCGCTTCGAGAGCGGCTACCGCTTCCTGGCGAACCCGCACAAGGAGAACATGGGGAAGGTGCAGCGCTTCCGCGCCTGGATCGAGGAGGAGATGGCGCAGATGGAGCTGGCACTGGACAGGAAGCCCAGGTCCTCGTGAACGCACAATAAAAAACGGCAGCCGAAGCTGCCGTTATTTGTGTCGAGCGAAAGCGCTTACTTCACGCCGTGCATCAGCTTCTGGATCAGCGGTGCGATCAGGAACAGCAGCACGCCGCCGCCCACCAGCGACCAGAAGCCGAAGGTGTAGCCTCCCAGCGCCGAAGCGACCGACATGCCCGATTCGCCCGAGACGTGCGAGGCGAAGATGCCGGACAGGTTGTTGCCGATACCGGTCGACAGGAACCAGCCGCCCATCCCGAGGCCGACCAGGCGCACCGGCGCCAGCTTGGTGACCATCGACAGGCCGATCGGCGACAGGCACAGCTCACCGACCGACTGGATGAAGTAGACCGTGAACAGGGTCCAGAACGGGATCTTGCCGTTCATGTCGACCAGGGTCGACAGCGCGTACATCAGCAGGCCGAAAGCGAGGCCGTTGAAGATCAGGCCGAGGCCGAACTTGCGCGGGATCGACGGGTTCGCGTTGCGGCGGCCCAGCATGACCCAGATGGCGGCGATGATCGGGGCGAAGGCGATGATGGCGATCGAGTTCACGCTCTGGAACCAGGCCACAGGGAAGATGAAACCGCCCAGGTTGCGGTCGACGATCTGGTCGGCCAGGAAGGTGAAGGAGCTGCCGGCCTGTTCGAAGAACATCCAGAACAGGATATTGAAGGCGAAGATGATCATCATGGCGATGGTCTTGTCGCGCGCAACCTTACCGTTGCGGATACCTTCGATCATCAGCATCAGCGCCAGCGCGACGAAGAGCACGGTCAGGATGACCTGCAGGGTGTTGGCGCCGAGTTTCAGCAGGAAGTACACGCCGGGAATCGCAATGACGCTGCCGATGATGACGGCGATCGGACGGCCGGTGCCCCGTGCGTTGGCGTCCGGTGCGCCGATGCCCTGCAGCGTCTTGCGGCCGATGTAGAACCACACGAGGCTGACCAGCATGCCGACGCCGGCTGCGAAGAACACGACCTTGTAGGCCGGGGTCGTGCCGTCGCCGAGTTTCTGCGCCAGGATCTGGGTCAGGATCGGGGCGATGAAGGCGCCCGCATTGATACCCATGTAGAAGATCGTGAAGCCGGAATCGCGGCGGGTATCGTTCAGCGCGTAGAGTTTACCGACCATGGTCGAGATGTTCGGCTTGAACATGCCGTTGCCGACGATGATGGTCGCCAGGCCGAGCTTGAAGATGTCCGGGTTCGGGAGCGTGATCATGAACAGGCCGGCCGCCATGAAGACGGCACCGATCAGGATCGAGCGCTGGTAGCCGATGACGCGGTCGGCGATCAGGCCGCCGAAGACGGCGCCGGCATACACCAGGGCGAGGTAGGAACCGTAGGTGAGGTTGGCGTCGGCCTGGCCGACCGCTGCGCCGCCGTAGAACTGGGCGACGATGTAGAGCACGAGCGCCCAACGGATGCCGTAGAAAGCGAAACGCTCCCAGAACTCGGTCATGAACAGCATCCACAGCGGCGCCGGATGGCCCATGATCTGTTTGAATTCTGGAATGGCAACCTCTTTGCCTGGTGAAACTGCTGCACCGCTCATGCGGGTTCTCCCGAAAATAGTGTTTTGAGAATGTCCGTTTTGTTGGAATCCGGGATCAGCCGGACTTTCCAGTTGGGACGCATTTTAGTGGAAATTTCTTACCATAAGAAAAATATTTGGCCTTGTGGTAAACACGCGCGCGGGCGGTGCAAGGCGTTGCCAGCTTGCACCATTGGCGCACACAAGCGCAGGCATGCGCGGCGCCTTTGTCGTATATTGGTGAAACAGCCAGCACTATTTCCGGAAGCATTTATTTCCGGCGCATTTGAAAGGAAGACCTGCATGAACTACGAAGTCGTCGACACCCTTATTTCCCCCGAAGGCCGGCTCGAAGTCCTGTCCAAGGCCGAGGTGGCCAAGCTGCTCGACACCAGCCAGGGCGGCCTCTACAACATATTCCGCAAGTGCGCGCTCGCCGTCCTGAACTGCGGCAGTTCGATCGACGACGGCAAGGAACTGCTCGAGCGCTACAGCAGCTTCGAGATCAGCATCATCCAGCGCGAGCGCGGCATCAAGCTCGATATCCGCGGCGCGCCGTCGATCGCCTTCGTCGACGGCAAGATGATCAAGGGCATCCACGAGCACCTGTTCGCCGTCCTGCGCGACATCGTCTACGTTCACTTCGAAGTCACCGACAACCCGAAATTCAACCTCGCCAAGCCGGAAGGGATCACCGATGCGGTGTTCCACATCATGCGCAACGCGAACATCCTGCAGCCGCAGCGCAACCCGAACCTGGTCGTCTGCTGGGGCGGGCACTCGATCAACCGCGTCGAGTACAACTATTCGAAACAGGTCGGCTACGCGCTCGGCCTGCGCGAACTCGATATCTGCACCGGCTGCGGCCCGGGCGCGATGAAGGGCCCGATGAAGGGCGCCGCCATCGGCCACTCGAAGCAGCGGCTGGCGGTCGGGCGCTACCTCGGCATCTCCGAGCCGGGCATCATCGCGGCCGAGTCGCCGAACCCGATCGTCAACGACCTGGTCATCATGCCGGACATCGAGAAGCGCCTCGAGGCCTTCGTCCGCACCGGCCACGGCATCGTCGTCTTCCCGGGCGGCGCCGGCACCGCCGAAGAAATCCTGTACATCCTCGGCATCCTGCTCCATCCGGACAATGCCGAAATGCCGTTCCCGCTGATTTTCACGGGCCCCGCCACCGCCCGCGAATACTTCGAGCAGATCGACGACTTCATCGCCCAGACCCTCGGCGTGCGCGCCCAGGCGCGCTACAAGATCATCATCGACGACCCGGACGCGGTCGCCCGCGAGATGCAGGCCGGGATCAAGCAGGTGCGCGAATTCCGCAAGGCGAGGAGCGACGCCTATTACTTCAACTGGCTGCTGAAAATCGACCACGAATTCCAGAAGCCCTTCAAGCCGACCCACGAGAACATGCGCAACCTGTCGCTGCACAAGAACCAGGAAACCCACCTGCTGGCCGCAAACCTGCGCCGCGCGTTCTCGGGCGTCGTGGCCGGCAACGTGAAGGAAGAGGGGATCCGCGAGATCGAGAAGCACGGCAAGTACGAGATCCACGGCGACAGCGACATCATGGTGCCGATGGACGCGCTGCTGGCATCGTTCGTCGAGCAGAGCCGGATGAAGTTGCCGGGCAAGGCGTATGTGCCTTGCTATACGATCGTGCAATAAACACGGCGTCGCGTCGCGGCCAACAACAAAAACGGGGCGCCGCAGCGCCCCGTTTTTCATTGATCAAGAAGATCAGTC
Source organism: Massilia litorea (assembly GCF_015101885.1). Lineage (NCBI taxonomy): Bacteria > Pseudomonadati > Pseudomonadota > Betaproteobacteria > Burkholderiales > Oxalobacteraceae > Massilia > Massilia litorea. Next base: position 4,276,644 of record NZ_CP062941.1, on the reverse strand, counting down.
CTCTTTCCGCAAGTGCGGGAACAGCAGCACGTCGCGGATGTTCGGCGAGTCCGTCAAAATCATGATCAGGCGATCGATACCGATCCCGCAGCCGCCGGCCGGCGGCATGCCGTATTCCAGCGCGCGGATATAGTCTGCGTCGTAGTACATCGCCTCTTCGTCACCGGCGTCCTTGGCCTCGACCTGCGACAGGAAACGCGCGGCCTGGTCTTCCGGATCGTTCAGCTCCGAGAAGCCGTTGGCGATTTCGCGGCCCACCATGAACAGCTCGAAACGCTCGGTGATGCCGGCACGGGTGTCCGAGGCGCGGGCCAGCGGCGAGACTTCTACGGGATAGTCGATGATATAGGTCGGCTCCCACAGTTGCGCTTCGGCCGTCTCTTCGAACAGCGCCAGTTGCAGCGCGCCCAGGCCTGCATTCGCGAACGGCTTGACGCCGAACTTCCTGAGTTCCGTCTTGATGAACTCGGCGTCGTTCAGCTGCTCGTCCGTGTAGCCCGGCGCGTACTTGTTGATCGCCTGGACGATGGTCAGGCGGTGGAAGGGCTTGGACAGGTCCAGCTCGCGGCCGCCGTACGACAGCACGGCCGTGCCCTGGGCGTCGACCGCGGCCTGGCGGATCACGGCTTCGGTGAAGTCCATCAGCCAGGTGTAGTCCGTATAGGCCGCGTAGAACTCCATCATCGTGAATTCAGGGTTGTGACGGATCGAGACGCCTTCGTTGCGGAAGTTGCGGTTCACTTCGAACACGCGGTCGAAGCCGCCGACCACCAGGCGCTTCAGGTACAGCTCGGGCGCGATGCGCAGGAACATCTGCATGTCGAGCGCGTTGTGGTGGGTAATGAAAGGCTTGGCCGCGGCGCCGCCCGGGATCGGGTGCAGCATCGGGGTCTCGACTTCCATGAAGCCGTTCTTTTCCATGAAGCGGCGCATCGACGACAGCGCGGCGGTACGCGCCTTGAAGGTGCGGCGCGTCTCTTCGTTCATGATCAGGTCGACGTAGCGCTGGCGGTACTTCGTCTCCTGGTCGGCCAGGCCGTGGAATTTGTCCGGCAGCGGGCGCAGGGATTTCGTGACCAGGCGCAGCTTCGACACCTTAATCGTCAGTTCGTCGACCTTGGTCTTGAACAGCGTGCCCTCGACGCCCAGGATGTCGCCCAGGTCGTAGCTGCGGAAGGCTTCCATTGCCGCTTCGCCGGTGGCGTCCAGGGTCACGTAGATCTGGATGCGGCCGTCGGCGCGCACGCCCGAGGCGTCCTGCAGGGTGGCGAAGGCCGCCTTCTTGCCGGCTTCGCGTTTCAGCATCATGCGGCCGGCCAGCACCACGGGAATCGCTTTCTCTTCCAGCTCTTCGCGCGTCAGGGCGCCGTAGGCTTCGATCAGCTCGGCCGCCTTGTGCTGGGGCTTGAAGTCGTTCGGGAAGGCGACGCCTTGTTCACGAATGGCAGCCAGCTTGGCGCGGCGCTCGGTCATGATCTTGTTTTCGTCGGCCGCTGCCACTGCTGGCACTGGCGTGTTCTCTTGGTTTTCCGTAGTCATGGTTGGTTCAACTCTTGTTGGTGTATGGTCGCGCCAAACTCAGGCGAACAGCGTCTCGAGCGACAGGCTCGAAAAATCGTCGACGATGGCGATCACGTTGTCGAATTCGGCAAAGGCTTCGCGCGGCAGGGTGGTAGTGATCACCACCACGCGCATGCCGGCGCGCCGCGCCGCTTCCACGCCCAGCGGCGCGTCTTCGAACACGATGCAGTGGGCGGGTTCCGCGCCGCAGCGTTTGGCCGCTTCGAGGAACACGTCCGGATGCGGCTTGCCGCGCGGGACGTCCGTGGCGCCGACGACGGTCTCGAAATGGCGGCGCAGGTCCAGGCCGTCGAGGGTGAACTCGACGTTCGCCGGCGGCGCGGCCGTGCCGACCGCAAGGGCGATGCCCTGCGAGCGGGCGTCGGCGATCAGGTCTTCGAACCCGTCGACCGCCTTCAGGTGCGGCGCGTACAGCTCGCGGTAGACGGCCTCTTTTTCGTGGTTCAGCAGCGCCACTTCGTCGTCTTCCAGGTGCTCGCCCATGTGGGAACGGATGATCTCCTTGCCCTGGCGGCCGGCCGTCGTGCGGAAGAATTCGTCCGCATCGATGGCGCGTCCGCGGCGCTCGAAGAAGGTGATCCACGACTGGGTGTGGAAGGCCATGTTGTCGACGATGGTGCCGTCCATGTCGAAGATCAGGGCGCGCTTGTCAGGAGCCGTGGTGCGTGCCGTCATGCGCTTGCGCCTGCGCCTACGCCCTGCTTCAGCGAGGCCGAGATGAAATCGTCCAGGTCGCCGTCGAGCACGTTTTTCGTGTTGCCGGTCTCGAAGCCGGTCCGCAGGTCCTTGATACGCGACTGGTCGAGCACGTAGGAGCGGATCTGGTGGCCCCAGCCGACGTCGGTCTTCGAGTCTTCCAGCTTCTGCTGTTCGCTCATGCGCTTGCGCATCTCGAGTTCGAACAGCTTCGCGCGCAGCATGTCGAAGGCCTCGGCCTTGTTGCGGTGCTGGGAACGGTCGTTCTGGCACTGCACGACGATGCCCGACGGCGCGTGCGTCAGGCGCACTGCGGAGTCGGTCTTGTTGATGTGCTGGCCGCCGGCGCCGGATGCGCGATAGGTATCGATGCGCACGTCGGCCGGGTTGATCTCGATCTCGAAGGATTCGTCGACTTCCGGATACACGAACAGCGAGGTGAACGAGGTATGGCGGCCGTTGGCCGAGTCGAACGGCGACTTGCGCACCAGGCGGTGCACGCCGGTTTCGGTGCGCAGGTGGCCGTAGGCGTACTCGCCCTCGACCTTGATGGTCGCGGTCTTGATGCCGGCGACTTCACCGTCGGACTGTTCCAGGATCTCGGCCTTGAAGCCCTTGCGTTCGCAATAGCGCAGGTACTGGCGCAGCAGCATCGAGGCCCAGTCCTGGGCTTCGGTCCCGCCGGCGCCGGCCTGGATGTCGATGAAGCAGTTCGCGTGGTCCATCGGGTTGCCGAACATGCGGCGGAATTCCATGCCCTCGATGACCTTGGCGATCGCGTCGGCGTCGGCGCTGACGGCTTCGATCGTGTCGTCGTCGCCTTCCTCGCGCGCCATCTCGAACAGGTCGGATGCGTCGGCGAGATCGGCTTTCGCTTTCTCGAGCGTCAGCACGACGCCTTCCAGCGCCTTTTTCTCTTTACCGAGATCCAGCGCCCGTTTCTGGTCGTTCCAGACGGTCGGATCCTCGAGTTCTTCGTTGACCTGCTCTAGTTTCTCTGCCTTCCGATCGAAGTCAAAGATACCTCCGAAGTTCGGCCTCGCGACCGGTCAGGTCGTTCAGCAGGGCGGCGATGGCGTTGATGCGTTCAGCTTCCATGATCTTGGCAATTTGAATGAGTTGAATCGAACCTTCGATTATACCCCAGGCGCTTGCCCCGGTTCGTGCCGCCACCGTATCATTGGGCGCATCACATCTGAACTTCTAACCAAAGCAGCCTCATGCACCACTCCATCCCTTGTCAAATCGGCATCGCCGGCCTCTGCGCCGTCCTCGCCGCCCCCGCCCTGGCCGCAACATCCGCCCCCAAGGGTGCCAGCGCGACCCTCGCCGTGCTCGAAACCACCGACCTGCACTCGAACGTGGTCGGCTACGACTATTTCAAGCTCGCCGCCGAGCCCTCGATCGGCCTGGACCGCACGGCGCGCCTGATCGCGCAGGCACGCGAAGAATTCGCCAACACAATCCTGTTCGACAACGGCGACACGATCCAGGGCAATGCGCTGGCCGACTGGCAGGCGCTGGTAAAACCGCTGCGCTGCGACCAGACGCTGGGCATCTACAAGGTGATGAACGCCCTCAAATACGACGGCGCCTCGATCGGCAACCACGAATTCAACTATGGCCTGGCCTACCTCAGCCAGGTGACGGGCAAGCGCTTCCAGGTGGCGGGCGTCGACCAGCCCAGGCGCTGCGCCGGTCCCGCCTTCCCGCAGGTGCTGGCCAATGTCTACAGCGTGAAGACAAAGAAGCCGATCTTCGAACCCTGGCGCATCATCGAAAAACGCATCAAGGCGACGGACGCAAGCGGGCGTCCGATCGAGGCGCTCGTCAAAGTCGGGATCATCGGCTTCACGCCGCCGACCATCATGTCCTGGGACAAGCGCTGGCTCGAGGGGAAGGTCTACACGACGGGCGTGCGCGAAGCGGCCCTGAAATACATCCCGGAGATGCGCAGGAAGGGCGCCGACATCGTCGTCGCCATCGCCCACGGCGGGCTCGATGCCAATCCGTACACGCCGGCCATGGAAAACGCCGGCTGGTACCTGGCGCAGGTGCCGGGCGTCGATGCCATGCTGCTCGGCCATTCGCACCAGCTGTTTCCGAACGCCGCCAGCACGGCGCCGCAGTTCAACCTGCCGGGCGTCGACAAGGCGAAGGGCCTGGTGCACGGCGTACCGACCGTGATGGCGAATTTGTGGGGCAAGCACCTGGGCGTGATCGCGCTGCAGCTGCGGGCGAGCGGCAAGGGCTGGACGGTCGAGAAGGACAAGACCGTGGTCGAGGCGCGCGCCGCGCAGAACGCGGATAAAAGCTTCGTCGCGCCCGACCCGGCGGTGTCGGACCTGGTCCGCGAGGAGCACGAGGCTACCATCGGCTACGTCAAGACGCCGGTCGGCAGCACCGACTTCCGCATGACGACCTATTTCGCCGATGTCGGCGACCCCTCGGCGCTGCAGGTGGTGAACGCGGCCCAGACCCGGTATGTGAAGAGCTATGTGGCGGCCAACCTGCCACAGTACGCGAAGCTGCCGGTGCTGTCGATGTCGGCGCCGTTCAAGAGCGGCCTGGCCGGCGCCTTCGATTTCACCGACGTCCCGGCCGGGAATCTCGCCCTGAACAACGCCGCCGACCTCTACCTGTATCCGAATGCGCTGTATGCGGTGAAGATCGACGGCGCCGGCCTGAAAGCCTGGCTCGAGACCTCGGCGCGCCGCTTCAATACGATCGACCCGGGCAGGACTGAGCCGCAGGAGCTGGTCAACGCCGCGGTGCCGAGCTATAACTTCGATACGCCGACTTCAGGCGAGATCAGCTACGAGATCGACGTCACCCAGGCGCCGGGCGCGCGCATCCGCAAGCTGTCCCTGCGCGGCGTGCCGGTGACGCCGGAACAGGAATTCATCGTCGCCACGAACAACTACCGGGCCAGCGGCGGCGGCAATTTCCCGGGGCTGGACGGCAGCAAGACGGTCCTCGCTTCGCCCGACACCAGCCGCGACGTCCTGATCGCCTATATCCGCGACGTGAAACAGCTGACCCGTGCGGCGCATGGCGCGACGCGCAGCTGGCGCTTCACGAAGGTGAAGACGGCCGGGCCGGTCGTGTTCCATTCGGCGCCCGGCATGCTCGGCCTGGCGCAGGACGCGGGGCTCGACAACCTGAGCCAGGTGCGCGCCGACGATGGCCTCGGCAAGGGGTTTGCGCTGTACGCGCTGGACCTGGCGAAATGAAAGGCGCTGCGCTGCTGCTGGCCATCGTATGCTGCGGCGCCGTGCAGGCCGCCGATGCGCAGGCTGATTACCGGCTGGGACTGAAGTATCGGAACGGTACAGGTGTAGTTGCGGACGCCGTCCGGGCGGCGCGCCTGATCGAGGCGGCTGCGCGGGCGCAGGTGCCCGCCGCGATGTTCACGCTGTCGAACATGCTGGCGGCGGGGGAGGGTGTGCAGCAGGATGACGCGGCGGCACGGCGCTGGCTGGAAGAGGCGGCCGCGCTGGGTTATCCGGCGGCCCTGCAGGAACTGGCCTTGCGCGAACCGGATCCGCGCAAGGCGGAGCTGTTGATGCGCCAGGCGGCGCATGCGCTGCAGCACCGGTAGGGTGGGCGGTCCCCCGCCCACCAAACACATGCTCAGGTCAACTGTGGGCGACCACCAGGCTTAATGCTCGCCCGAGGCCTCGATCTCGCTCGCGGCAATCGCGGCCAGGTCCATCAGCGCCTGCAATTCCGACGCGCGCAGCTTGCGCGGCTCGCGGTCGATCACGCACAGGGTGCCCATCGCCATGCCCGACGGGTCGCGCAAGGGCACGCCCGCGTAGAAGCGCATGTGCGGGTCGGCCAGCACCAGCGGGTTGTCGGTAAAGCGCCCGTCGGTCAGCGCGTCTTCCACCACGAAGGGTCCGTCCTGCAGGATCGCATGGGTGCAGAAGGCCCATTCGCGCGGCGTTTGCTGGGCGGGCAGGCCGACCCGTGCCTTGAACCACTGGCGGCGTGCCGTCAGCAGCGAGATCAGGGCGATCGGCGACTCGGTCACTTTCGAGGCCAGGCGCACGATGCGGTCGAAGCGCTCTTCCGGCAAGCTGTCCACCAGCCGGGTCGCGGCCAGCGCGGCCAGGCGCTGCGCTTCCTCTTCCGGCACCGGGAAGCCCGGGTCGGGATTCGGCAGGAATTCCGGATCGGTCGGCGTCGGCGGCAGGCGGCGCTCCAGGTTGCCGGACTGGCCGGATACCTTGTTCATCAGGGCGCGGATATGGCTCTCGCGCGTGCGGCGGTGTCCGCCCGGGGTTTTCCACGATTCGATCGCACCGCTTTCCATCCAGAGCTGGACGGTACTGGTCGCCACGCCGAGCAGGCGCGCGGCGGCGCTGGTGGTCAGGATCGGGTCCTCTTCGATTAAATTGCTGTTCATCAATATTCCTACAGTTTATGGAAGTATAGCCGATTTGATGAATCTATCTGCGGATTCGTTTCTATCGGAAAAATATGATGATCGAGACAACAATTTACGCAATTTTCATTACCAAAAAGGCACTTGCCCCTCAGGGCGCGCACCGATTTCATCAATGCAACCCTTCGCGCAGCCGCGGCCCTGCCAGATCGAAGGGCCGGTCAGCAAGCTCGCTGCCGGCACCTTGAGCACCGCTTCAGGCGGCGGCCAGCGCCAACTGTGCGCCGGCAGCGGCAGCCGAGCGTGGGCGCGACGGCGCGCCGGCCAGGTCGTCGAGCCTGAAGGCGCTGACCACCTGCGCCAGGCGCTCGGCCTGTTCCTGCATCGATTCCGCGGCGGCCGCGGCTTCCTCGACCAGGGCCGCGTTCTGCTGGGTGACGCTGTCCATGTCGACGATCGCGCTGTTGACCTGCTCGATGCCGGCGCTTTGCTCTTCGCTGGCGCTGGCGATGTCGGCCATGATGCCGGTGACGTGTTCGATGCTGCGCACGATTTCTCCCATGGTGGCGCCGGCGCGATCGACCTGGCCGGTGCCCGCGGCGACCTTGCTGACCGAATCGTCGATCAGCGCCTTGATCTCCTTCGCCGCGCCGGCCGAGCGCTGGGCCAGGTTGCGCACTTCTCCGGCGACGACCGCGAAGCCGCGGCCCTGTTCGCCGGCACGCGCCGCTTCCACGGCCGCATTCAGGGCCAGAATATTGGTCTGGAAGGCGATGCCGTCGATGACCGAAATGATGTCGACGATCTTGCGCGAAGATGCGTTGATCGAGCCCATGGTGGCCACGACTTCAGCCACCACCGCGCCGCCTTCGCCGGCGATGGCGGCGGCATTCCGGGCCAGTTTGTTTGCTTCGCGGGCGTTGTCGGCGTTCTGGCGCACGGTCGACGTCAGCTCTTCCATCGAGGACGCGGTTTCTTCCAGCGAACCGGCCTGCTGCTCGGTGCGTGCGGACAGGTCCGCGTTACCGCTGGCGATTTCATTCGAGGCCGTGGCGATCGCGCCGGTGCCGCTGCGGACGTGGCCGACGATCTCGGCCAGTGCTTTCGACATGCTGCCGAGGGCGCGCAGCAGGTCGCCGGTTTCGTCGCGCTCGGTAGCGGCGGCGCGGCTGGTGAGGTCGCCGCGTGCCACGCGCTGGGCGAAGCCGACGGCATGGCGCAGCGGCACCGTGATCGAGCGCGTGATGACCCAGGCGCAGGCGACGCCCAGCAGCAGGGCCGTCACACCGAGCGCGATCAGGATCACGCGGGTGTTCGAGTAGGACTCGAGGATCGAGGCCGCAACGGCGTCGGAGGCTTCGATCTGCATCTTGGCCAGTTTGTTCATCTCGGCCAGGAAGGCATCGCTTTGCGGGGTGAGCTGTCCGGTGTAAATCCTGTCTGCACCCTGCACATCGCCGGCGCGCTTGGCGTCCAGCAGCGCGGTGCGCGCCTTCAGGTAGGCATCGCGCGCCGTCTTCACATGGGCGAACTGGGCGCGGACCGCTTCGTTGCGCAGCGAGCTTTCGATCATGTTCTGCAGTTCCGTGGAGCGCGCCGAGACTTCCTTCATGCGCGCGCTCACGCGTTCGATCACGGCGCTGTCGTCGGTCACGTAGGCGGTTTCCAGGCTCGCCCGGTTGAGTTCGATCAGCTTGCCCCATTCGGCCACGGCGCGCTGGTTCTTCATGCTCACTTGCACGAGCCGGTTCGTCATGTCGCCCGCTTCCTGCATGCGCAGCAGGGCGGTGACGGTGACCGCCAGCAGCAATGCGAGGACGATGGCGAATCCGACGCCCAGGCGGACGCCGATCTTGAGGTTCTTCACGTTGGATTCCTGATGAATGAGCGGCGGTGGCCGCGGTTGAAGACGGAACGGTCGGGGACCGGCCGGCGCAAGTGGAGCTGGACTGCAGCTGAGCTCGGCTGTTTAGAGGGAGTATACCAGCACGGGAGCAAAAAATGATGCTATGCAGCAAAATTGCAACATGGAATAATTGTATTGATGCAATAGTGCAGGGAGGGCGGCACGCGGATGGCGCCGCCGGCAGGGCGGATCAGTGCAGTTGCTTCTTTTCTGGCTGCACCAGGATGAAGGGATGGACGACCGCCGCCCACAGCGCGATTTCGCCGGCCGCCCAGGTCTGCGCCTGCAGGTCCGAGACTTTCGCAACCTTGCCCTCATTCATCCAGCGCGCGATGTTCTCCTTGTCGTCGTGCGAGACGCGCACCGCGACGTCGATCAGGTCCAGTTCTTCGCTGACATAGATTACATTGCCCTGGGCGAAATGGCGTTCCAGGTCGCTCCATTGGATGCGGCCGGTTTCGCGGTTGATCTTGTCATGTAATTCGGTATCGTTTTCGGGCTTGGTTTTCATGCTGGTATGTATTTACTTAGATTATCTCGACGGTCGGAACGGGCGACCCCGCCCATGTTAACCGATACGCCTGGCCCCTGCGCACATTGCCCACCAGGGCAGGGCGGAAGCAGGCGAGATTGGTGCCGCCCGGATGCCGGACGCTCGGGTAGATGACGCCCATCGAGCCGAGCTCGAGCAGGGTATTCGCCAGTTCCTGGGAGGCGACGTAGCTGCGCGGATCGAGCGATCTGGCGAAGCCGCGCACGCCGCGGATGTCGTGGAAGCTGCCGTTGAAATCGGCCAGCATCGCCTGGTAGGTGACGCTGTCGTCGAAGCGGCCGATTTCCTGGTATTCGACGGTCTTGTGGAAGCTCACCTCGGCCAGCGCCGTGTCGGCCTCGAATGCGCAATACCAGGCGCCGCGCCGGCCATCGTTGAAGCGGCTGCCCTCGGGACGCGCATACGTGTATGCCGCGTTAATGATCCGAAAATTCGGGACGCCGAACACGAGTTCGTCCATGCCGATGCCGGGCAGCAGGCCCGCTTCGCCGCGCAGGCGCTCGTTGGTCGCGTTATCGAGGTCGAACAGGTCGCGCAGGGTGGCGTCGTTGTCGGCCAGGGGAGCGAGCACCGAATCCTCGAAGTCGGCAAAGCGCGAGGGGAGCAGGCGGCAGGTGTCGAACTGGCGCAGGCTCGTGAGTTTCGGAAGTACCGCCAAGATCACAGGCCCCCACGGCGTGCGTCCAGCAACTGGCGCACCGTTTGCATGGCCAGCAGGCCGCCGCCCAGCATATGGGCCAGCGGCGTGCGTCCGCCGAAGATGAGATTACTGTTGGGGAGCGTCACCCATTCGTCGGCGAGCTTGTCGCCGTACAGGATGTGCAAGGCCTTGTAGATGCCGAGCAGGTAGGAAATGCGGGTGATGCGGTCGACTTCGAGCACCCGGTCCGGGTTCTTCTTCCAGTCGTAGAAGGACGAGGGCGACAGGCCGCCAAGCAGCTCGCGCGCATCTTCGTCGCGCAGCTGCCAGGCGGCGGCCAGCTTGAAGAAACCCGTCAGCGCCGACTTCGACAGGCGCGCGCGTTCGGCGCGGGAATTGAGGTCGACCAGCACCGCGGGCTCGAAGCGGCTTCTCGGATAGGAATAGGCCAGGTTCATTGTTTCCTCCAGTTTCGGAGTATTTATACTCTGTTTTCGGAGTGCTCGCAACTGACGGTTGTCAAGGCGTGTGCGGCGTGACAGAATTGGCGCCGAGTTGTCGAAAGGAAAATTCTCGAACTTAAAGGTTAACCTATGAGGTTGCGGTCGGCGGGACTTCTTTTTTTGGTGGTGGCCTGCGTGGCGGCAGCGGCCATCGGCATGGCGCGCGGCTCGCGCATGGCGCCGGGCAATTTGCGCCAGCAGGTGGTCGAGGCCGAGCGCGGCTTCGCCGCCAGCATGGCACGGCGCGACTTCGAGGCCTTCACGGCTTACCTGTCGCGCGAGGCGGTGTTCATGAGTCCGGGCGGCGCGACGCGCGGCAAGGACGCCGTGGCCCAGGCCTGGCGCGCTAATTTCGACAAGCCGGCGGCGCCGTTTTCCTGGGAGCCGGTCGATGTCGAGGTGCTGGCCTCAGGCACGCTGGCGTTTTCCAGCGGGCCGGTGCGGGATGCGGCGGGCAAGCAGATCGGGCGTTTCAATTCGGTCTGGCGGCTGGAGGGGCCGGGGACCTGGAGGGTGGTGTTCGATCGCGGGTGCGATTGCGGGCGCTGATTTTTGCCGGCGTCGTAACGCGTGGAGTCAGGACTCCACCCTACGATTATCGCGATACGTCGGGTGGAGGGCGCCGAGCCTCCCGGCTCCACGCGTTTTTGATTAATCCGCCGTCGCCCCCGACACCTTCACCGTCTGCCCCCACTTCGCCGTCTCGCTGCGAATGAACTCCGCAAACTGCTCCGGCTTCTCGCCATGCGGCTCCGCACCTTGCTCGGCCAGCTTCTTCTTCACTTCCGGATCGGCCAGCGCCTTCAGGATCGACGCGTTCAGTTTGGCGATGACCGGCGCCGGCGTGTTTGCTGGCGCCAGGATACCGAACCAGGAGGTGGCGCTGTAGCCCGGCACGCCCGACTCGGCGATCGTCGGCACGTCCGGCAGGGCCGGCGAGCGGGTCGGCGTGGTCACGGCGATCGGGCGCAGCTTGCCGGCGCGGACGTGGCTGATCACCGAGGGCATGTTGTCGAACATGATCGCGGTCTGCCCGCCGAGCAGGTCGGTCAGGGCGGGCGCGCTGCCCTTGTACGGGATGTGCTGCATCTCGACCCCTGCCATCTGCTGGAACATCTCGCCCGACAAATGGATCGAGGTGCCGCTGCCCGAGGAAGCGAAACTCACCTTGCCCGGGTTGGCCTTGGCGTAGGCGATCAGTTCCTTGACGGTCTTGAAGGGCTGCGACGGATTCGCCACCAGCAGGTTCGGCACCAGCGCCACGCGCGTGATCGGTGCGAAGTCCTTGATCGGGTCGAAGGGCATCTTCTTGTACAGGCTCTGGTTGATGGCGTGGGTGCCGACGGTGCCCATCAGCAGGGTGTAGCCGTCGGGCGCGGCGCGCGCCACCATCTGGGCGCCGATGTTGCCGCCGGCGCCCGCGCGGTTGTCGATGATGACCGGCTGGCCCAGGTCCTTGGCCATGTACTGGCCGACCACGCGCGCCAGGATGTCGGTCGTGCCGCCGGCGGAGAACGGCACCACGATGGTCAGCGCCTTCGAGGGGAAGGCCTGGGCCTGGGCGGCGAACGGCGCCAGCGCGAGGGCGCCGGTCGCGAGCATGGACAGGGCGAGCTTGCGGCGCTTCGGTACGAGAGTGTGCATGGTGGGTCTCCGGGATGTTGTTGTGTTGGAAAGGACTGCGAATTCAGATCGGTGCGACGCCGAGTGTGGTGCCGCCGCAGACATACAGCACCTGGCCGGTGACGAAGCCGTTCTCCGGCGCCAGGAAAAACAGGGCGGCGCGCGCGACGTCCTCGGGCGTGCCGAGGCGCTTGACGACGATGCTGTCGAGGATGCGCCGGGTCTGCGGCGCGCCTTCCGGATTGCTGTTCCTGAATAGTTCGGTGGCGATCGGACCCGGCGCCACGGCGTTCACGGTGATGCCGTCGCCACCGAGTTCCAGCGCCAGCGTGCGCGTCAGGCCGATCAGGCCGGCCTTGGTGGCCGAATACACGATGCGCTCGGGCTTGCCCAGCGCGGCGCGCGAGGAGATGTTGACGATGCGTCCATGGCCGCATGCGCGCAGCGCCGGCAACAGGGCCTGCACCAGGGTGATCGGGGTTTTCAGGTGCAGGCCGACGACGTCGTCGAGCTGCCTCATGGTCGCGCTGTCGATGCTGCCGGGGCGGGTGGCGCCGGCATTGTTGACGAGCGCGGTGACGGCGTAGCGGGCGGCGATGTCGCGGGCGATGGCCTCGACCTGGTCCTGTCGCGTCAGGTCGGCCTGCAGCGAGATCAGCCGTTCATGGCGCCAGTCGGGCGCCCTGATGTCGAGATTGAGGACGGTGCGGCCCTCGGCCAGCAGGGCTTCGCAGATGGCGCGGCCGATGCCGGAACTTCCGCCCGTGACCAGGGTAACTTGCTGTGCTTCGCTCATGCATGCAGCTCCTCGAACCAGCCGGGCCACATGACCCGGCACGGGTCGATATTAGCATGTTGATAGCGGTTGATGAGCGGCGCCGCGGATGTGCGTCCATACCAAACGCGTGGGCTCGAGAGCCCACCCTACGGCGCACCGGCAAGCCGCAAGGCCTGCAAATGGCCCGCGGCCTCACACCGGCTCGGCATGCTCCACCAGCAACTGCACCTTGGTCACCCCGTTGTACTCGTTGGCATCGAGCCGGAAAGCGACGCGCGCGCGCTCGCCGAGGCCGTCGGTGCGGCCGAACCAGATGGCGTCGTAGCGGCGCCCGTTCCGTTCCAGCAGGAGTTTCAGGTGCTTTTCCTTCAGGATGCGCTGGCTCAGCACGCGGAATTCGTCGCAGAACACCGGCGGCGCGAAGCCCTGGCCCCAGACCTGGCCATCGCACAGCTCGATGAAGGCGGTCGAATAGAACTCGTCCTCGAGCGGGCCGTCGGTCTCGACCACGCGCTCGAGCTGGGCCTGGGTCAGCCAGGCACGCCCGACCGCCTCGAAGGCCTGCTGGAAGGCGTCGAAGGATTCCGCCCTGATCGTCAGGCCGGCCGCCATCGCGTGGCCGCCGAATTTCTCGATCAGGCCGGGCACGCGCTTGGACACCAGGTCGAGCGCGTCGCGCATGTGAAAGCCGGGGATCGAGCGCCCCGAGCCCTTGATCAGTCCCGGCCCGCCGGGCGCGAAGGTGATCGTCGGGCGGAAGAATTTCTCCTTCAGGCGCGAGGCGACGATGCCGATCACTCCCTGGTGCCAGCTTTCGTCGAAGACGGCAATGGTGCTCGAGTCGCTCGGCTCGAAGGCATCCAGGTGCAGCAGGGCCGTGTCCTGCATCTCGGCCTCGATCTCGCGCCGCTTCAGGTTGATTTCGTTGAGCTGCTGGGCGATCGCCCAGGCGCGGCCCTCGTCGTCGGTGGTCAGGCACTCGATCCCGAGCGCCATGTCTTCCAGGCGGCCGGCCGCGTTCAGGCGCGGGCCGACGGCAAAGCCCAGGTCGAAGGGAGAAGCGCAGCGCGCCTCGCGCCCGGCGACGCGGAACAGCGCCGCCACGCCGGCGTGCATGCGCCCGGCGCGCATGCGCTTGATGCCCTGCGCGACCAGGATGCGGTTGTTGGCGTCGAGTTTCACGACGTCGGCCACGGTGCCGAGGGCTACCAGGTCGAGCAGGTTGTCCAGCTTGGGCTGGCTCTGGGCGTCGAACACGCCGCGCCGGCGCAGTTCCGCGCGCAGGGCCAGCAGCACATAGAACACCACGCCGACCCCGGCCAGGTGCTTGCTCGGGAAGCCGCACTCGGGCTGGTTCGGGTTGACGATGACGCGCGCCGGCGGCAGGGCGTCGCCCGGCAGGTGGTGGTCGGTGACGACCACCTCGATGCCGCGCCGGTTCGCCTCCAGCACCCCGTCGACGCTGGCGATGCCGTTGTCGACGGTGACGATGATGTCGGGCGCCTTTTCGCGCGCCGTCAGCTCGACGATTTCCGGCGTCAGGCCATAGCCGTGCACCACGCGGTCGGGCACGATGTAGTCGACGTTCGCGCCCATCGCGCGCAGGCCGCGCAGGGCGGTGGCGCAGGCGGTGGCGCCGTCGCAGTCGTAGTCGGCGACGATCGTCATCTTTTTATTCGCGGCGATCGCGTCGGCCAGGAACACGGCCGCGGCGTCGATGTGTTTCAGGCCGCTCGGTGGCACGAGGGCCGTCAGTTCGCAGGACAGTTCACGCACGTCCAGCAGGCCGCGCGCGGCATAAATGCGGGCCAGGACAGGGTGCACGCCGCCCTGGCGCAGCATTTCGGACTGGCGGAACGGGCAGGGGCGGGTGGCGATACGGGTTTTCAAAGCAGTCGATCCAGGGTAGGGCGGCGCCAGAACTTGCGTTGCGCCAGGGCGGTGGTGGTGAACTCGGCATGCGCGTCGCGGTGGCTCAGCACCAGTCTTACTTCGCGTACGCGGCCTTTGGTCAATGCGTCCAAGATGGGTGCGAACAGCGCCGCTTCAAGCTGCTGCAGCTGGGCGACCCAGCCGCCCCAGTCGGCGCCGACCGCGTAGGGAGCCGCGCTGCCGCAGTAGAGGATGGTGTCGCCGTCCAGGCGCGTGCCGAAGTCCGGCAGGGCATCGGGCTGCGCGCCGGCCAGCGCCTGCACCGCGCCGCCCGCGTCGAAAGTCTTCAAGGTCGGTGCATCCGGCGCAGGCAGCGTCCCGGCTTCGGCCGCGCCCCATGCCCAGAAGGCGTTCACCGGCGGCAGGCGCCGCGCCTCGCGCGCCGCGTTCACCGGATGCGTATGCCACAGGATCTGCACTTCGTTCTGCAGGCGCCGGAAGGCCGCGGCGCTTCTGCCTTCCGGCATCCAGTCCGTCAGGTCCATGCCGAGCGCCGCGTCGGGCGTGGCGGTGTCGAGCCCGGCCCAGTCGTCGGCGCGCATGAACCAGGTCCCGGCGTCGCCATACACGAGGGCATGGCCGGCCTCTTCGAAATAGGGCCGGGCCGTCTCGAACAGCGCGCGGCTCTCCGGCTCCGTCAAGCCGAGATTGCGCAGGTCGCCCATCATCAGGTGGGTGCGCGCGATCTCGATATGGATGGGGTTGACGATGAACCAGGTGCCGCCCAGGGGCTCGATACCGGCTTCGACGCCGGCCGCGCGCATCGCCGCCGCCGCAAAGGCGGGCCGGCCTCCGTTCGCCAGGCCGAGCTCCCGCGCCAGCCACTGCTCGTGCGGCAGGGCGCGCACCGCGTCGTTGGCCGGCAGGCGCGCATGGCTGCTGGTGCGCGACAGCAGCGCCGACAGGGCCGGCGCCTGCAGGGCGCCCACCAGGTCGGGGGCGAATTCGGGAATCGGGAGGGCGAAGGGCAGGACGAGCGTAATCTGGGACATCCCGTGATTGTAGGCCAAATGGGCTGTCGGGGCGTAATTGATCGCCCTTCCGGAAGGCCGGGGCGTGCTCTCCAGGCCACACCGCTTGTGCGGGTCGAAATACGGCTCGCCGGTCGCTTGAGGCATCATCTCGGGTGCGCTCCAGTGCGTCCTCGGTGCGGACTGACCCGTTCGACAGGTCTTGCGCGCATGAAGTTCCACGCGTGGCGTGCTGTCACGGATGAGCTTCTTGTGGCAAACTGCGGGGTCGGTTGTCAAACACTTAAATACATGAGCATCATCTACAAGCTGCCGTACGAGGCCCTGGTCGGCTTGCGCTATACGCGCGCCGGCAAGCGCAGCGGCCGCAACCGCTTCATTTCCTTCATTTCGATGATTTCCGTGGCCGGCATCGCGCTCGGCGTGGCGGCCCTGATCGTCGTGCTGTCGGTGATGAACGGCTTCCAGAAAGAAGTCACCGACCGCATGCTGTCGGTGCTGGCGCACGTCGAGGTCTACGACGTGCGCGGCGCCATGCCCGACTGGCGCGCCGTCGGGCGCGAGGCCGTGCGCAACCCCCAAGTGGCGGCCGTCGCACCGTTTGCCGACGTCCAGGGCATGCTGCTGCGCGACGGCGTGATGAAGCCGGCCCTGCTGCGCGGCATCCTGCCCGCCGAGGAAGCGAAGGTGTCGGAAGTGGCGCACCAGATGCGCCAGGGCAGCCTCGACAAACTCACGCCGGGATCGATGAACATCGTGCTCGGCAGCGCGCTGGCGAAATCCCTGGACGTGACGGTCGGCGAACGCGTGACCATGTTGCTCGGCAGCGTGGGACAGGCTGGCGGCGCTCCGGCCGCGCCGCGGACCCAGACCTTCACCGTGGTCGGCGTCTTCGAAGCCGGTCACTACGAATTCGATTCCACGCTCGCCTTTGCCTACATTGACGATGCCATCCAGGCTGCGCGCATCGAGGGGCCCGCCGGCGTGCGCCTGCGCCTGCGCGACATGCACCAGGCGCCGCGCGTGGCGGCCGAACTGCGGCGCAGCCTGGCCGGCGAACTCGTGCTGCGCGACTGGTCGCAGGTGAACAGCGTCTGGTTCGCCGCCGTGCAGTCGCAGAAGCGCATGATGTTCATCATCCTGGCGATGATCATCGCGGTCGCCGCCTTCAACCTGGTCTCGACCTTGGTGATGACGGTGAAGGACAAGCAATCCGATATCGCCATCCTGCGCACGCTGGGCGCCTCGCCGCGTTCGATCATGAAGATCTTCATCGTGCAGGGCACGCTCGTCGGCCTGCTCGGCAGCGCGCTGGGCGTGCTGCTCGGCGTGACGGTGGCGCTGAACGTGGACGTGATCGTGCCCTTCATCGAGCGCCTGTTCGGGATCCAATTCCTCTCGAAGGAGATCTACCTGATCAGCGAGATCCCGTCCGAGCTGCGCTGGCCGGACGTCTTGAGCATCGGCGGCCTGGCCGTGCTGCTGGCCTTCCTCTCGACGCTTTACCCGAGTTGGGCCGCTGCGCGCGTGAAACCGGCGCAGGCATTACGCTACGAATGAGAAGAAAAGCATGAGCATCATCCACACACTCCCGTTCGAATGGCTGGTCGGCCTGCGCTACACGCGCGCCGGCAAGGGCGGCGACGGCAACAACGGCGGCGGCTTCATTTCCTTCATCTCCCTGATCTCGGTGGCCGGCATCGCGCTCGGCGTGGCGGCGCTGATCATCGTGCTGTCGGTGATGAACGGCTTCCAGAAACAGGTCACCGACCGCATGCTGTCGGTGCTGGCGCATATCGAGGTGTTCGACGCGCGTGGCGACATGCCGCAGTGGCGCGAGTCCGCGCAGGAAGCGCTGCGCAATCCGGCCGTCCTCGGCGCCGCGCCTTTCGTGCAGAGCGACGCCTTGCTGCAGCAGGTGGATGGCGCCATGCGTCCAGCCATCATCCGCGGCATCCTTCCCGCAGCCGAACGCAATGTCTCCGAGATCGCCAACACCATGCGCCAGGGCCGGCTCGATTCGCTCACGCCCGGCAGTTTCAATATCGTCCTCGGCTACGCGCTGGCCGGCGCCCTGAACCTGCACGTGGGCGACAAGGTCACCATGCTGCTGGCGCAGGCCCAGGCCACGCCCGCCGGCCTCCTGCCGCGCATGCGCAGCTTCACCGTCTCCGGCATCTTCGAGGCAGGGCATACCGAGTTCGATTCCGGCATGGCCTTCATCAGCCTGGAGGACGCGGAGAAGATGGAACGCCTTGGCGCGCCCGCCGGCCTGCGCCTGCGCATCAGGGACATGCACGCCGCGCCGCAGGTGGCCGACGAACTGAAAAAATCGATGTCGGGCGATCTCGTCATGCGCGACTGGTCCAAGCTCAACGCCGTCTGGTTCGGCGCCGTACAGACCGAGAAGAAGATGATGTTCATTATCCTGACGCTGATCGTGACGGTGGCCGCCTTCAATCTCGTGTCGACGCTGGTGATGACCGTGACCGACAAGCAGGCCGACATCGCGATCCTGCGCACGCTGGGTGCGTCGCCGCGTTCGATCATGAAGATCTTCATGGTGCAGGGCGCAGTCGCGGGCCTGCTCGGCACCGCGCTCGGCGTCGGCGGCGGGGTGCTGGTCGCGCTGAACATCGACGTCATCGTTCCATTCATTGAACAGTTATTGGGAGTGCAGTTCTTGTCCAAGGATATTTACCAATTCACGTCCGTGCCGTCCGACCTGCGCTGGCCGGACGTGGCACGCATCGGCGTCGTCGCCGTGTTCCTGTCGTTTGCCGCCACGCTCTACCCGAGCTGGTCGGCGTCGCGCGTGAAGCCCGCGGAGGCGCTGCGCTATGAATGATGCAACGAAGGTGATGGCCGAGGTGAAGACAGATGCGCCGGTGCTGGCCTGCCGCGGGCTGAGCAAGACTTTCAAGCAGGGCGACTACCAGGTGCAGGTGCTCGACAAGATCGATTTCGCGATCAGGCGCGGCGAACGCGTCGCCATCGTCGGCGCCTCGGGCTCGGGCAAGTCGACGCTGCTGCACCTGCTGGGCGGGCTCGATACGCCGAGCGCCGGCGCGGTGACGCTGCTGGGCGAGGACTTCGCGACCCTGTCCGAGACCCGGCGCGGCGACCTGCGCAATTCGTCGCTCGGCTTCGTCTACCAGTTCCACCACCTGCTGCCGGAATTCTCGGCGCTCGACAACGTCGCCATGCCGCTGATGATCCGGCGCGAGAAGCGCGCGCGGGCGGTCGAACAGGCCGAAGCGATTCTCGCCAGAGTCGGCCTGGCCAAGCGCGTCGTGCACCGTCCCGGCGAACTCTCCGGCGGCGAGCGCCAGCGCGTGGCGCTGGCCCGCGCCCTGGTCACGCAACCCGCCTGCGTGCTGGCCGACGAGCCTACCGGTAACCTCGACCACACGACGGCGCTCGTCATTTTCGATTTGATGCTGGAACTGTCGCGCACCCTCGGCACGGCCTTCGTCATCGTCACCCACGACATGGAACTGGCACGCCGCTGCGACCGTGCGCTGCGCCTGACCGAACACGGGCTGGTGCCGCTCGAGGACTGAGGTTCGACGATGTGGATCGACACCCACTGCCATCTCGACGCGCACGAATTCGGCGCGGACTCGCTCGCCGTGGCGGGCCGCGCCGCTGAGCAGGGGGTGTCGATGATTGTGATCCCGGCGGTGGAACGCGGTAACTTCGACGTTGTTGCTGCGCTTGCCCATGCCGCGCCGAACGCCAGTTATGCGCTCGGCATTCACCCGATCTACGTACCGCAGGCGCGCGACGAAGACCTGGCGCTGCTGCGCACTGCCGTCGAAGCGGCGCTGGGCGATCCGCGCTTCGTCGCCATCGGCGAGATCGGGCTCGACTTCTTCATCCCGATGCTGTGCGAGCCGGCGATGCGCGAGAAGCAGGAGCGCTTCTTTCGCGAGCAGCTGCGCATCGCGCGCGACTTCGATTTACCGGTGCTGACCCATGTGCGCCGCTCGCAGGACCAGGTCCTGAAACACCTGCGCCAGATCGCGCCGCCGGGCGGCATCGCCCATGCCTTCAACGGTAGCGAGCAGCAGGCACAGTCCTTCATCAAGCTGGGCATGCATCTGGGGTTCGGCGGCGCTATGACGTTTACGAGGGCGCTCCAGATCCGGCGGCTGGCGGCCGGCCTGCCGCTCGACCGCATCGTGCTCGAGACCGATGCACCGGACATCTCGCCCAGCTGGATCCACCCGGCGCGCAACAGCCCCGAGCAGCTGCCCGCGATCGGCGCGGCGCTGGCCGGACTGCGCGGCGTCGACCCGGCCGAGATCAGCGCCGCCGCCTGGCGCAGCTCCCTGGCCGCGCTGCCGCGCCTGGCGGCCCTGGTCGCGGAATAAAACTGCCCTCAAATCGGCCTCGAGCGGAACTATTTGCGCTGGCCGGACTCGGCTGTGCAGGCATACAGACGACGATCCAGACAGTGCGAAGTTCGCCACATTGTGCCTGGACACAATGAGACGGCGCAACCGGGTATTGTCGGGTTCGTGGGACCATGGCTCTTTCGGCCTGGGAGACGGATGTGGACAGCGCGAGTGCATTCCTGCGGGTGCTGCGGCATGAACAGTCGCTCAGTACGGCACACCGCGCATTGCGCCTGCGCCTCGCGCATGCCCAGGGCCTGGAAGCCGAGGCCCTGCTGCCGCAGCAGATCGTCGGCAGCGAGTCGGTTTGCGGCGGCCTCGAATACCGCGTCGCCTGCGTCGCGAGCGACCCGGCGCTGCCGCTGAAAAGCTTCATCGCGCTGCCCGCCGAAATCCAGATCGTCACCGACCGCGGCGACTTGCGCAGCATCTGCGGCATCGTCACCGAGGCACGTGCCGGCGACAGCGACGGGTCCCTGACCACCTACCAGCTGGTGCTGCGCGACGCGCTGGCGATCATGGAAAAGCGCGTCAACAGCCGCATCTTCCGCAACCAGAACGAGCTGGCGATCGTGCAGGTGCTGTTCGACGAGTGGCGCCATGCGAACGCGGTGCTGGCCGGCGCCTTCGAATACGAACTCGATCCGCTGCTCGACCTCAGCGCGTACCCGGCGCGCGAGCAGACGATGCAGTACAACGAATCCGACGCCGCTTTTGTGCGGCGCCTGCTGCGCCGGCGCGGCATCTGCTGGTGCGTGCGGCCGGGGCGCAGCCGGGGCAGCACGGTCGAAGCAGCCGATGACCGCATCCCGGCGCACACGCTGGTGCTGTTCGCGGACGCTGCCAAGCTCCCCGTCAACAAGGCGGGCACCGTGCGCTACCACCGCGACGACGCCACCGAAGAGCGCGACACCATCACCGCCTGGAGCGCCGCCCGTAGCCTGCAGCCGGGCTCCGCCTCGCGCCACAGCTGGGACTACAAGCACCCGGGCGGCGCGCGCTTCATGGAAACGAGCGCGCGCGCCGGGTTCGACCAGGGTGGGCACGGCAACACCCTGGCGGCGAGCCTCGACGACTACCTGGTGGAGGCGCCCCACGCCGGCAACGACGTCGACGACCATACCCGTCTCGGCCAGCTGCGCATCGCCCGCCACGGCTTCGAGGCCAAGTGCTTCCACGGCGAGGGAACGGTGCGCGACTTCTGCGCGGGCCAGTACTTCACGCTGGCCGAACATCCCGAGATCGATACCCACCCCGCGCCCGAGCGCGAATTCCTGATCACCGAGCTGCAGGCCAGCGTGCGCAACAACCTGCCGGGCGACATGACGGCACGTATCGAACGCCTGCTGGCGCGCAGCGGCTGGGTTGTCCCCGCCGCGCCGGCAGACGGTCCGGTGCGGGTACGCTTCACTGCCGTGCGGCGCGGCGTGCCGGTCGTCCCTGCCTTCGACGAGCGCACCGACCTGCCGCATCCGCAGCTGCAAAGCGCGCTGGTCGTCGGCCCGGCGGGCGAAGAAGTGCATTGCGACAGCCTGGGGCGCGTAAGAATCCGCTTTCCCGGCATGCGCACGCACGACCACGAACATGCGCACGGCGCCGGCGCGTCAGGCTCGCCGCTCGATTCGGCCTGGGTACGCGTCGCCTCCAACTGGGCCGGCAACGGCCCGGGCAGCCACCAGCAATGCGGCGCCCTCGGCCTGCCGCGGGTGGGCAGCGAGGTCCTGGTCGCCTTCCTCGGGGGCGACCCGGACAAGCCGATCGTGCTGGCCCAGCTGTTCAACGGACAGGCGCTTCCACCGGCGCTGAGCCCGAACGGCGAGCTGCCGGGCAACCGCTACCTGTCCGGCCTGCGCAGCCGCGAAGTGAACGGGCAGCGCGGCAGCCAGCTGCGTTTCGACGACACGCACGGCGAGATCGGCGTGCAGCTGGCGAGCGACCATGGCGCGTCCGAACTGAACCTCGGCTGGCTGGCGCGTGCCCGCGCGAACGGCGAGGGCAAGCCGCGCGGCGAGGGCGCGGAACTGCGCAGCGAGCAGGCGGTGGCGATCCGCGGTCGTAAAGGCGTGCTGGTCACTGCCGAGGCATCGCCTGCCGACGAAGGTCAGCAGCTGTCGCGCGCCGGCTTGATCGGCCTGGCGGAGCTGATGCAGAGCGTGGTGGACGAGATGGCGAAACTGGCCGGGCAGCATGCTGGCGACGAGGCAGGCAGCGGACGGCTGGCGGAGCTGGTCGACAAGCTGAAAGGCTGGGACAGCGGCACCAATGTCGCGCCGGGGAGCGGCGGCGCCGCGCCGATCGTCGCCATCACGGCACCCGCCGGCATCGTGCTGGCCAGCCAGGACAATGTGGCGCTCGGCTCGGAGAAGCAGGTCGACCTGGCGAGCGGCGGCGACGCCCAGGTCTCGGCCGGCCGCAACGTCTTCCTGCGCGCGGCGCGCGGTATCAGTGCTTTTGCGCATCAACTCGGCATCAAGCTGGTGGCGGCGCGCGGCAACGTGACGCTCGAGGCGCACCAGGGCAATGTCGAGATCAAGTCCTCGAACCGCATCAGCCTGATTTCGGCCGAAGCGATCCACATCGAGGCGCCGCTGGTGCGGATCGTCTCCAGAGGCGCGCAGACCGAATGGGCCGAGGGCACGATCACCCAGCAGGGCAGCGGCAAGCACGTCGTCAAAGCGTCCTCGGTCGTCCACGGCGGCCCGGGCGGCGGCACGCCGGCGACCCTCGATTTCGCGAAGTCCAGCATCCGCACCGATGAGCGAATGGTGGTGCGCGACCTGCAGACACGCGAACCGATCCCGAACCAGCGCTATATCGCGCATCTGGAGGACGGCAGCACCATCGATGGCGTCAGCGACGAGAGCGGACGTACCTCACTGGTCCAGAGCGCCACGCTCGGGCCGGTGCGCTTCGAGCTTCTGCCCTGAACGCCAGCATTCTCACGCATCCCATGAGTGAATCGACCCGGCCGCTACCCCCGCTGATCCCCTTGTCCAACGGCGGTTGGGAAGTCAATTCGTTCATGTCGTCGACCGAGTACAAAATCCGGGGGCTGGGACTCAGGCCGGCGAATCATATTATTCCGGTGATCGTGGTGCCCGGGATTATGGGGACGAATCTGAGGGCGAAGCGTCAGCCCCGCTTGGGAAGACTGATCAATGAAAAGAACCGGCAGGTCGACGCAGGAGTGCCGGTATGGCGCCCGCCTAATGGATTGACGGACGGGTACCAGGAATCGCTCATATGGGAAAAACGCGCGCCGGCCGTCCGCCAGAAACTGTTCGATGGACCCACCCTGGAAGTGGACGACACTGGCGCCATCATCCTGCCCGATCCGGTCAACGGATACGAACTCACGGACGCGGAGGTACGTGAACGCGGCTGGGGGGAAGTACACGCCGATTCATACGGCCCATTGCTGCATGCGCTGCAAATGCGCCTGAACCAGACCTTCGGTTTTGATGACCATGAAAAAAAGCCTTTTATCCAGCCGCATTGGAAGGAGGTGATGGCCTGTACGCCGCAGCAGTGGGGGCTGCGAGAATTTGAACCCTTGAAGGAAGATCATCTCAAGAAACATGCGAAGCACTATTTTCCCGTCTACGCGGTTGGCTACAACTGGCTGGAAGATTGCGGGGAGTCGTCCCAGCGGCTGGAAAAGCGCATTCTCGAGATTATCGAATTCTGGACGACGGCTAAACGTCGCTGCGACAAGGTCATCCTGGTCACGCACTCAATGGGGGGCTTGGTCGCACGAGCATGCGCCCAGCGCATCCCTGGCAAGATTGCGGGCGTAATCCACGGTGTCATGCCTGCACTTGGAGCGCCGGCTGCATACCGCCGAATGGCCTGTGGGACAGAAAGGTCGAGTCCCGATAATGGGCCGCTCGATAACCTGGCCGCTGCCGCACTGGCGAAAATCCTGGGAGATACGACCGAGAAAACCACTGCCGTGCTGGCGACCTCGCCCGGCGCGCTCGAGCTGCTTCCGAATCACCTTTATCCTGGGCCGTGGCTTCACGTCCGGGTGACAGCGGCAGATGGAAAACCGCAGCATGCTGGTCGGGAAATCAACGCCCAAGCCTCCGCCAGCGGTCCTGTCCGCGGCGACTATTTGCACTTTCCGAACGCGAGGGCTCCGAATCCATATGATCTTTACCGAGATATGACGCCCTGGTATCGCCTGATCAACCCGGCCCTGGCCGACCCCGCTGGGAAGTATCGAGAAACACGGGACGGCGTGGAAAAAGCGATCAGGTCGGCGATCGGAACCGCAGAAAAATTTCACCGATCCTTGGGCGATTATTACCACCCGAACACCTACGCGTTTTACGGCGACGACCGGCACAAACGATCTTATGGGCAGGTGCGTTGGGTCGCAAGGCAGCAAAGAAGCGCTGCAGCCGTTGTCACAGCCGCCAACCTTGGCGCTGCGCGTTTCCTTGGGTGCACCCCTGCCGGCCAGCGTCGCGTTCGGGTGGAAGAAAAAGCGGAATTGCTCTTCGAGCTGGAGGAGCAAGATGCCCGAGGCGACGGTACGGTCCCTCGCGAATCGGGCATGGGGCCGAGCGGAAAGGTCAAGCAGACTTTCGCGACGCAAGGATATGACCATCAAGGATCCTATAACAACCAGGACATGCTGAAGCTGACGCTCCGCTTGATTGTGAAGATCGTTCAGGAGACGCCGTGACGCACTGGTTCCGTAACGGGCTGGCCAAACTGCTGGCCGGGATCGTCATCGTCGGATTAACAGGCGCCTGGGCCTTCGGAGAGGTTCGGGAAAAGCGGGAGACGGCACGTCGGGATGAACAAGAGGTAGCGCGAATGACCAAGGGAATGAAAACGGTGTGTATCGGCAGATTTCTTCTCGACATGCCGGAAGAGGCAAGGCTGGAGCTGGTCCGGCCGCGCGTCGATGGCTTCGATATTTCGTCATTTGATGAGCCGGAGGCGGACTTCCGGAACCGACTTGCGCAACGCGAGGCGCGCCTTCGTGCCGCCCCGGACCGGCTCGGCGGAAACAAGAACCTCGAATCTGTCCGAGAGGTCAAGACGGAAAACGGTGTAAGCGGCAAAATTTTCGTACACAGCCGAAACGTCGCGGAAGGAACCCGTCTGAGGGGACAGGAGCTGGAGCGCTACCGCGACGAAGGCGTCGCAGTCGAAGCCCTCGTGCATGGACAAGGCATGAGTTTCGATGTGTCAGCATCCGATTATGATCCTGACCTTATCGAAAACCTGCCCACGCTCGTCGCCAAGCTCGTCCCGAACCCGGAAAATCGGGCGCCATCCGAATCGGGTTTTTGTGTCCATCGGGCCTGGTTTCGCGATCCGCTGAGCGCCGGACAGGGTGAAGAAATCATTATGCGCGCTGGGTTGCCCAATCACCCCGACATGCAATTCATGCTCATTCTGGCCGCGGGGAACAAGCCTGACAGGCAAAGCCTTCTGGAGAGGAGCGCGGAGACGGACGCGAAATTGTCGGCCGCCGACAGGATGCATGTTTCTAACTTGCGCGAAGCGCCACGAACGATCAGCGGCATCGCGGGTGACGAGCTGATTACGCGATTCGCAGAGAAAAACGATGCAATCGTCTACACCTTTTGGTGGGAGGTAAATGGGACTGCCGACAATGTTTTGCTCCCGCACCTTTCCTTTACGATGGAGACCGGCAAGAGCAACAATGGACCAGTTCCCTCGTCACTGTCGCAGGACGCCGCCATGGCCTTATGGGACAAGATTTCGTCCAGCATCCGGCTACGCCCTACGCAAGAACGCAAGCCAGTCGCGGCCGAGCCGCCGCCGACGCAGCTCGGCACCTACGCCCTGGCCGGCGAGCGCTGCCCCGAGAGCGGCTGGTGGCTGTGCGGCGACGGCGGCAAGGGCGTCGGCGTGCTGGGCGGGCAGCGCCAGTACATCAGGAAGGGCGAGCGCATGCCGCAGGCCTTGCTGCTGCCGCCGCAGACCCTGTGGGAAAAGCTCAGGGGCATGCAGCCGAGTTACGAGTCGAAGAACCAGACCGCCTGGAAACTGGTCGACAAGCGCAACCGCAAACGCGTGCCGTCGCCCGTGCCGCTGGCGCCGGCCACGCCGGTGGCCGCTGCCGGCATCAGCGGGTCCGGCATCGGGCCGCGCATCATGGAAGAGCAGGGCGTCGCGGTCGGCAGCTTCGCCGCCACCGGCGTGCCGTGTCCGGCGAGCGGCTGGTGGCGCTGCGAGGACCCGCGCGCGCTGGACGGCACGCGCTGGTTCGCGCAGGGCAGCTTGCTGCCGTCCGCAACCTTTGTACTTCCGCCCGGCGCCTTCGGCCGCCCGGCCCACGGAGCCAGGTCGATCGAGCGCCGCGGCGCTTGGCGCCTGGTGCGGCTTGCCGATGCACCCCGGCAGGCCGGGAGTGGCGACGGACCCGGTGCCTGAGCCTGCCACGCCGCCGCCCGCAGCGCACGATGCGCTCCACCATCCTCGGCTTCGTTGCCGGCGCCGCTTTCCTGCAAACGCGCGCCGCGCTCCCGGCCGCCTGGCAGATCGCCGCCTGCCTGTGCGCGTCCCTGGCGTTGCTGCTGGCCCTGCGCGGTCCGGTGCGCGCAACGGTCGCCGGCGCGCTGGCCGGCTTCGCCTGGGCGGCGATCGTCGCCCACCTCACGCTCGCACCCCGGCTCGACAAGGCGGACGAAGGCCGCGACATCGAAATCGTCGGGACTGTCGCCAGACTCCCGCACGATTTCGGCCAGGGCGTGCGCTTCCAGTTCGCGGTCGGACAGGTCATGACGACCAACGCGAAGGTGCCGCCGATGCTCGCCCTGTCCTGGTACCGCGCCGGGAGCGAAGCCCTGCAGCTGCACCCCGGCGAACGCTGGCGCCTGACCGTGCGCCTGCAGCGCCCGCACGGCAATGCCAACCCGCACGGCTTCGACTACGAAGCCTGGCTGCTGGGGCAAGGCATCCGCGCCACCGGCTACGTGCGCACAGCGCCAGGCAACCGCCGCCTCGACGCGTTCGTCGTCACGCCCGGCCACCTCGTCGAGCGCTGCCGCGATATCCTGCGCGCCCGCATCCTCGCGGCGCTGGAGGGCAAGCCGTATGCCGCCGTGATCGTGGCGCTCGTCGTCGGCGACCAGCGCGGAATCGAGCAGCCGGACTGGGATGTCTTCAACCGCACCGGCGTCAGCCACCTGGTCGCCATCTCCGGTTTGCACATCACGATGGTGGCAGGACTTGCCGCGCTGGCGCTGTCGTTTCTGTGGCGTCGCTCATTCTTCACGAACGCGCAGCTGCCCCTGCTGCTGCCGGCGCAGAAGGTGGCAGCCCTCAGCGGCGCCTGCGCGGCGCTGGTGTACGTGCTGCTGGCCGGCTTCGGCGTGCCGGCCCAGCGCACCCTCTACATGCTGGCGGTGGTCGCGGCGGCCCTGTGGATGGGGCGCCTGACGAGCGTGACGCACATCCTCTGCCTTGCCCTGGGACTGGTCGTGCTGCTCGACCCCTGGGCCGTGCTGTGGCCGGGCTTCTGGCTGTCCTTCGGCGCCGTGGGCGTGATCCTGTACGCGGGACTCGGGCGCCTGGACGAATCAAGCGCCGGCTGGCGGGCCACGCTGGCACTCGCGGCGCGCACTCAGTACGCGGTCACGCTCGGACTGGTGCCCCTGACGCTGCTGCTGTTCTCGCAAGTGTCCCTCGTCGGTCCGATCGCCAATGCCTTCGCCATTCCGGTGGTGAGCTTCGTCGTCACGCCGCTGGCGCTCCTCGGCAGCCTGCTGCCGGCGCCCCTGGCCGGCCCGGTGCTGTGGTGCGCACACCGCGTGCTGGAATGGCTGGCCGCGGCGCTGGGCTGGCTGGCGACGCTGCCGCTCGCGGTCTGGAGCGCGCCGGCGCCGCCGCCCTGGCTGTTCGTGCTGGCGCTGGCCGGCACCGGCTGGATGCTGGCCCCGCGCGGCTGGCCGCATCGCTGGGCCGGCGCGGCCGCCTGGCTGCCGCTGTTCCTGCTGCAGCCGACGCACCCGGCGCCCGGCAGGTTTGCCGTGACCGCCTTCGACGTCGGCCAGGGCATGGCGCTGCTGGTGGAGACGAGCGGCCACCGGCTGCTCTACGACACCGGCCCGCAGTACGCGCCCGGCCAGGATGCGGGCGGGCGCGTGATCCTGCCCTACCTGCGCGCACGCGGCATCAAGCACCTGGACACGGTCGTCGTCTCGCACAGCGACGTCGATCACGTGGGCGGCGCGCTGACGCTGCTGGAGGCGCTCGCGGTCGACCGGGTGAGCAGTTCGCTGGGAGAAGGGCACCGGGTCGTGCATGCGGCGCGCCGGCACGAGCGCTGCGTGGCGGGTCAGCGCTGGGAATGGGACGGGGTGGTCTTCGAGATGCTGCAGCCGGCGCCCGCCAGCTATGCGGATACGGAGCTCAAGGCGAATGCGCGCAGCTGCACCTTGCGCATCGAGGCGCGGGGAAGGGCGCTGCTGCTGGCGGGCGATATCGAAGCGGTGCAGGAAGCGGCCCTGGTCAGCCAGGAGCCGGACAAGCTGCGCGCCGACGTCCTGCTGGCGCCGCATCACGGCAGCGGCACCTCGTCGACGCCCGCCTTTCTGGAAGCGGTCGGGCCGTCGATCGGCATCTTCCAGGTCGGTTACCGCAACCGTTACCGTCATCCGAAAAAGGAGGTGTTCGAGCGCTATGGCGACCTGCACATCCGCCGCCTGCGCACCGACGAATCGGGCGCGATCACGCTCGACTTCGGACCGCAGGTGGGCGCGGAGGAATACCGCCGCCAGTACGCCCGTTACTGGTACGAGCCCTAGGCGTCCGCGGCAGCGCGATCGCCACCTGCAGCCCGCCGCCTTCCCGATTCCTTGCCTGGATCGTCCCGCCATGCGCGTGGACCACGCGCTCGGCGATCGCGAGGCCCAGGCCATGGCCGTCGACGTTGTTGTTCGACGGATTCGAGCGGAAGAAGGGCTGGAAGATCGTCGGCAGGTCCGCGGGCGCGATGCCGGGGCCGCGATCGAGCACCTCGACCTGCACGAAACGCATGTCGGCGCGCAGCCTGATCTCCGCGCTGCCGCCGGCGCCGCCGTGCCTGACGGCGTTGCGCACCACGTTTTCGATGGCGCGCCAGAGCAGGTCCGGTTCGCCGCGCACGGCCACCTGTGCCTCGCCCTCGATATCGACATGGATTGCGGGGCCGTCCTCGCCCGCCTCGAAGCGCACATCCGACGCGATGCCGTCGAGCAGTTCGGCCATGTCGATGGATTCGGCCTTCGGCAGCTCCGGGTTGGCTTCCAGGCGCGACAGCGTCAGCAGCTCGCCGACCAGCTTGTCCATGCGCACGCTCTCGCGTTCGATGCGGGCGAGCGAAGTGGCGATCTTGTCGGGCTGCTGGTGGGCCAGGCCGATCGCCGCCTGCAGCCGCGCCAGCGGCGAGCGCAGTTCGTGCGAGACGTCGTGCAGCAGGCGGCGCTGGCCGTCCATCAGGGCGCGCAGGCGCGCGCTCATGCGGTCGAAGTCGCGGCCAAGGTCCTTCAGTTCGTCGCCGCCGCGCCGCGCGTCGGCGAAGCGCGGCGCCAGGTCGCCGGCCGCAGCGGCCTCGAAGGCATTGCGCAGCGCGCGGATCGGGCGCGAGAAATACCAGGCCAGCAGAAAAGCGAACAGCAGGCTGACGATCACGCTGGCCAGCAGCGGAATCGGCTTGCTGAACTGCCAGCCCGGCCCGAAGGGCCCGCGCGGACCGCCGGCACCAGTGTGAGCGTCGCCATGAGAGCGTGGTCCGGCGTCGGCTCCCGGGCGATCCGCCAGCGGTACGCCGTCCGGCCCGGCCCGCAACTGGCGCGGCACGAAGGCGAGCAGGCGCCGGCCATCCGGCGCGACCAGTTCACGCACCGGCTGGAAGGGGCGGTCGGCGTCCAGTTCGCGCCGCGCCTGCGCCAGCACGGCGGGCGCGACCTCGCGTTCGAGCAGCTCGCGGCCCTTGGGGTCGACCACGAGCACGGTATGCCGGCTGCCCGGCCTGACGATCTCGCGCAGCGCCGGCAGGCCGCCATACTTGAGGGCGACGGCGGCCGAATCGAGCATGAAGGCGGCCGGCGGTCCGGTCTCGATGCCGATGACGCTGTTCTTCAGGTGCGCCTGCTCGCGCAGCCAGAAATAGCTGCCGATGCCGGCCGCCGCCGCGATTTGCGCCAGCAGGATCGAGAGGAAGAACTTCCAGAACAGCCGTCCCGCCGGCCGCTTGCGCAAGCGCGCCATCGTCACAGGCGGATCAGCTGGTAGCCGAGACGGTAGACCGTCTGCAGCGGCGAGCGGCCATCGTCGAGCAGGCCGAGCTTGTGGCGCAGGCTCGAAAGATGGACGTCGATATTCCGGTCGAAGCGCGCCAGCGGCCTGCCCAGGCCCTGTTCGGAGAGTTCGTTCTTGCTGACCGGGCGCCCCGCGTGACGCGCCAGCACCTCCAGCAGGTTGAATTCGGTGCTGGTCAGTTCGAGGTTGGCGCCGTCCCAGGTGGCGCGGCGCTGCTCGGGCAGCATGGTCAGCTTGCCGACGGTGAGCACGACGCCGGCATTGGCGTTCGGCTGGGCGTCGTGGGTGCGGCGCAGGATGGCGCGCACGCGGGCGGTCAGTTCGCGCGGCGTGCAGGGCTTGGTGACGTAGTCGTCGGCGCCCAGTTCCAGCCCGAGGATGCGGTCGGCATCGTCGCCGCGCCCGGTCAGCATCAGGACAGGGATCTTGCTGGCAGCGCGGATGCGGCGCAGCGTCTCGATGCCGTTCAGGGCCGGCATCATCACATCCAGTACCACGATCGCATGGCGCCCGCTCAGCGCTTCGCGCGCTCCCGCCACGCCATCATGGGCGCAGGCGACCGTGAAGCCTTCCTGCTCCAGGTATTCGGTCAACATGGCGACGAGCTCGGTGTCGTCGTCGATCAGCAGCACGGTATTCATCCCCGGGATGATAACAAAGCCGGGCGCGCGGGAGCCCGGCGGCAGGGCGCTTTTACCGATCTTTACAAAGCGGGTTGCGGCTGATCCCGGCGCGTTCCTTACGCGGTTTTACCTTCGATTTACAGCGATTTACAGGCGGCCGCCGGAGAATGAAGCTTTTCGAGACACCGTCAAGGAGCCACAATGAACCGCTTTCGCATCACCGCCACGATCCTGGCCGCCGCCGCCTTCAGCGCCGTGCCGGGCGCATTTGCCGACCCGCTGCCGGCGCCGCCGGGCGGACACATGGCCGCGCCGGATGGCGATCGCGCACCAGACGCCGGACCGGGCCCGGGCGAACGCCACGGCCCGGGCGGCCACCGTCCCCATGCCGGCATGAGTGGTCCCGGCCTGCCGTTCTTGCGCGGCATCGACCTGAGCGAAGCCCAGCAGGACCGCCTGTTCGTCATCCTGCATGCCGAAGCGCCGCAAATGCGCGAACAGGACAAGGCCGAACGCAAGGCGCACGAAGCGCTGCGCGCGATGTTCGAGGCCGGGGACTTCAACGAGGCAAAGGCGTCGGCACAGACGAAGGCGCTGGGCCAGGCGATCGCCGCCCGCGAGCTGCTGCGCGTGCGTACCGCCGGCCAGATCATGGCGCTGCTGACGCCGGAGCAGCGCGCGCAGCTCAAACAGGAACGCGCACCTCGCGCGCAACGCTGATCGAAAGGAGGGATCATGAGCACCCATCACCATCACGGCGACCTGCAGTCCGACCTCGACAAACTGCTGAACACGGCCGCCAGCCGGCGCCAGAGCCTGCGCTGGCTGTTCGCCGGCGCCGCCGCCGTGCCGCTCCATGGCTGCGGCGGCGCGTCCACCGACAGCGGCAGCACGGCCACCGTTGCCGTCAGCACGCCGGCAACCACCACCAACACCGCCGCCGGCACGGCCTGTTCGCTCATCCCCGAGGAGACCGGCGGCCCGTACCCGGCCGACGGCACCAATTCGAGCAACGGCAAGGTCGCCAATGCCCTGACCCTGTCGGGCATCGTGCGCAAGGACATCCGCTGGAGCGTGGCCGGGGCAGCGGGCGTGGCGATGGGCGTGCCGCTGACGATCCGTTTAAAGATCGTCAACGTCGCGAACGGCTGCGCGGCCGCCGCCGGCGCCACGGTCTACCTCTGGCATTGCGACCGCGACGGCAACTACTCGATGTATTCGAGCGCGGTTCAAGGCGAGAACTACCTGCGCGGCGTGCAGGAGGCGGACGCCGACGGCTACGTCACCTTCACCACCATCTTCCCGGGCTGCTACGACGGACGCATGCCGCACGTGCACTTCGAGGTCTACCCGACGCTGGCCAAGGCGACGGGCGCCGCCAACCGGGTCAAGACCTCGCAGTTCACCTTCCCGCTGGCCACCCTCAATACGGTCTACACGGCGACCGGCTACAGCGCCAGCGTGAGCAAGCTCGCGCGCATGAGCTATGCCACGGACAACGTGTTCAGCGACGGCACGGCGCTGCAGATGGCAAGCATGGGGGGCGACACCGTCAACGGCTACACGGCCGACCTGACTGTAGGTGTTTCCCTCTAAAGGAGGCCCGCGAGCAGACAGGGAAGTTTGTCCTGACCTTACAATCGAAGCTCCTTCGACCCACCGGCGCGCTTCATGACCAAGCCCCTGCTGCATTTCTGTCACGGTAACAGCTTCCCCTCCGGCACCTACCGCCAGATGCTCGACGCGCTCGGCGCGCATTACGAGGTACGCCAGACCGACATGGTCGGCCACGATCCGCGCTACCCCGTCGACGACAACTGGAGCAACCTGGTCGACGAGCTGATTGCCGACATCGAGCGCCATGGCCAGCCGGCGATCCTGGTCGGCCACTCGCTCGGCGGCATGCTCGGCACGATGGCGGCCGCGCGCCGGCCGGACCTGGCGCGCTGCGTGGTGATGCTCGATTCGCCGGTGGTGGCGGGCTGGCGCGCGCTGGCATGGCGCTTCGTGAAACTGCTGGGGAAGGGCACGCGCTTCTCGCCGGCGCGCTTTTCGGAACGGCGCCGCAACGTCTGGCCCAATCGCGCCGCCGCGCACGCGCATTTCATGTCGAAGGATATTTTCAAGGCCTGGGCGCCGGGGGTGCTGGACGACTATCTAGACGTCGGCCTCAAGCCCCACCCGGAAGGCGTCCAGCTGCGCTTCGACCGCGGCGTCGAGACGGCCATCTACAATTCGCTGCCGCACCACCTGGGCGACCTGATCGGGCGCGGCTTTCCGGTGCCGGTCGGGTTCATCGGC
This sequence comes from Massilia litorea, assembly GCF_015101885.1. Lineage (NCBI taxonomy): Bacteria > Pseudomonadati > Pseudomonadota > Betaproteobacteria > Burkholderiales > Oxalobacteraceae > Massilia > Massilia litorea. The sequence goes on along the minus strand of NZ_CP062941.1, from coordinate 4,243,460 downwards.
GCGACGCGTTCGGAAGAGCTGCGCCAGGCGGGGCTGGGCTCGACCCGCAAGCTGGTCGGCGAGAACTTCGTCATGACCGAGGGCAGCCACCTGTATCCGCTCGAGCACCCGGCGCGCGCCGCCCGGCTGACGCACGAGATGATTACACGCCTCCTGAAACACGAAGTCAAAACCAGGGCAATGCTGGCGAAGCGGCAAGCCTGAGGGCGACCGCGCGCCGCTTTTCGCGTAAAATCGCGGGATTCCAAGCAATCCTGAAAGAATCCAGCATGGCAATCAAGAGCGACAAATGGATCCGCCGCATGGCGGAAGAAACCGGCATGATCGAGCCGTTCGCCCCTGGCCAGGTCCGCGAAGAAGAGGGCCGGCGCATCATCTCCTACGGCACCTCGTCCTATGGTTACGACATCCGCTGCGCCGACGAATTCAAGGTGTTCACGAACATCAACAGCACCATCGTCGACCCGAAGAACTTCGATTCGAACTCCTTCGTCGACGTCAAAAGCGACGTCTGCATCATCCCGCCGAATTCGTTTGCGCTCGCGCGTACCATCGAATACTTCCGCATCCCGCGCAATGTGCTGACCGTCTGCCTCGGCAAGTCGACCTATGCGCGCTGCGGCATCATCGTCAACGTCACGCCCTTCGAACCCGAATGGGAAGGCTATGTGACGCTCGAGTTCTCGAACACGACCCCGCTGCCGGCCAAGATCTATGCCGGCGAAGGCTGCGCCCAGGTGCTGTTCTTCGAATCCGACGAAGTCTGCGAGACCTCGTACAAGGACCGCGGCGGCAAGTACCAGGGCCAGCGCGGCGTGACGCTGCCGAAAACCTGATCCGGGAGGCCTGCCATGGCCGATTGCTGCAGCGGCGGCTGCTCGCTCGATAAACCGCCGGTCGATCCGCGCTACCGGCGGGTGCTCTGGATAGCGCTGGTCGTCAACGCGCTGATGTTCGGCGTCGAACTGCTCGGCGGCTGGGCCGCGGGTTCGGTTTCGCTGCTGGCCGATGCGGTCGACTTCTTCGGCGATGCCGCCAACTACGGCATTTCCCTGTTCGTGCTTGGCCTGGCGCCGGTCTGGCGTTCGCGCACCGCGCTGGTGAAGGGCGCGACCATGGGCGCCTACGGCGTCTTCGTCATCGGTTCCGCCTTGTCGCACCTGGCAAGCGGCACCGTGCCCGCGGCGCAGACCATGGGCGCGATCGGCGTCGCCGCCCTGGCGGCGAATGGCCTGGTCGCCTTGCTGCTGTTCGCATTCCGCAACGGCGACGCCAACATGCGCTCGGTCTGGCTGTGCACGCGCAATGACATGATCGGGAACGTCGCCGTGCTGCTGGCGGCGCTGGGCGTGTGGCAGGCGGGGAGCGGCTTGCCGGACCTGTTCGTGGCCAGCGTGATGGGCGTACTCGGGCTGACCGCGGCGCGCAGCGTGATCGTGCAGGCCAGAAGCGAGATCAGTGCGGCGCCGGCAGTTGCAGCGCCGGCGCCGGTCGTCGAGCTGAAACGCCGCTGACCTCTGCGTGGCCCCCAAAAAAAAGAGGAGCCGGCGGCTCCTCTTTTCACATCGGTATGGCGCCGATCAATCCTGGCGCACGCAGTCCACGAAGTAATCGCGCTTGCCGTTCACCTCGCGCTTGACCAGCCCGTGCACGTCCGTCTCGAAGCCCGGGAAGCGCTCGTTGAAGTCGCGCGCGAAGCGCAGGTAGTCGACGATGATCTTGTTGAAGCGCTCGCCCGGGATCAGGAGCGGAATGCCCGGCGGATAAGGCGTCAGCAGGATCGCCGTGGTGCGGCCTTCGAGGTCGTCGATGGCGACTCGCTCGATATCGCGGCGCGCCATCTTGGCGAAGGCGTCCGACGGCTTCATGGCCGGCACCAGGTCCGACAGATACATCTCGGTCGTCAGGCGCGCGACGTCGTACTGCTTGTAGAAGCTGTGGATGCCGTTGCACAGGTCGCGCAGGCCGCTGTTTTCGTAGCGCGGGTTGGCCGCGGCGAACTGCGGCATCACCTGCCACATCTGCTTGTTGCGGTCGTAGTCGTCCTTGAACTGCTGCAGCGCCGTCACCAGCGTGTTCCAGCGGCCCTTGGTGATCCCGATCGTGAACATGATGAAGAACGAATACAGCCCGCACTTCTCGATGATCACGCCGTGTTCGGCCAGGTACTTGGTCACGATCGAGGCCGGGATGCCGGTCTCGCCGAACTGGCCGTCGAGCGACAGGCCAGGGGTCACGACGGTCGACTTGATCGGGTCGAGCATGTTGAAGCCCGGGGCCAGGTTGCCGAAGCCGTGCCAGTCGTCCTCGGCGCGGATCATCCAGTCGTCCTGGGTACCGATGCCTTCTTCCGACTCCACATCCGGACCCCAGACCTTGAACCACCAGTCCTGGCCGAATTCGGCGTCGACCTTCTTCATGGCGCGGCGGAAGTCGAGCGCTTCCAGGATCGATTCCTCGACCAGCGCGGTGCCGCCCGGCGCTTCCATCATGGCCGCGGCCACGTCGCAGGAAGCGATGATCGAGTACTGCGGCGAGGTCGAGGTATGCATCAGGAAGGCTTCGTTGAAGGCGTCCTGGTCGAGTTTCACGGTTTCCGATTCGCGCACCAGCACCTGCGAAGCCTGCGACAGGCCGGCCAGCAGTTTGTGCGTCGACTGGGTCGAGAAGATCATCGACTGCTTGGCGCGCGGGCGGTCGCGGCCGATCGCATGCATGTTCTTGTAGAAGTCGTGGAAGGTCGCGTGCGGCAGCCAGGCTTCGTCGAAGTGCAGGGTCTCGATCTTCCCGTCCAACATCTCGCGCAGGGTCTCGACGTTGTAGACCACGCCGTCGTAGGTCGACTGGGTAATCGTCAGGATGCGCGGCTTCTTGTCCTTGGCTTCGCGCGCGAACGGATTGGCTTCGATCTTGCGGGCGATCGACTCTTCCGTAAACTCTTCGAGCGGGATCGGACCGATGATGCCGAGGTTGTTCCGGGTCGGCATCAGGAACACGGGGATCGCGCCGCACATGATGATCGAGTGCAGGATCGACTTGTGGCAGTTGCGGTCGACGACGACGATGTCGCCCGGCGCCACCGTCGAGTGCCAGACCATCTTGTTCGAGGTCGAGGTGCCGTTGGTGACGAAATAGCAGTGGTCGGCGCCGTAGATGCGGGCGGCGTTGCGCTCGGATTTCGCGACCGGACCGGTGTGGTCCAGCAGCTGGCCCAGTTCCTCGACCGCGTTGCAGACGTCGGCGCGCAGCATGTTCTCGCCGAAGAACTGGTGGAACATCTGGCCAACCGGCGACTTCAGGAAGGCGACGCCGCCCGAGTGGCCCGGGCAGTGCCAGGAATACGAGCCGTCGTAGGCGTAGTTGACCAGGGCGCGGAAGAAGGGCGGCGCCAGCGAATCGAGATAGGCTTTCGCTTCGCGGATGATGTGGCGCGCGACGAATTCCGGCGTGTCCTCGAACATGTGGATGAAGCCGTGCAGCTCCTTCAGGATGTCGTTCGGGATGTGGCGGCTGGTGCGGGTCTCGCCGTAGATGTAGATCGGGATGTTCGAGTTCTTGTGGCGGATTTCCTCCACAAAGGCGCGCAGGCGGGTCAGCGCGGTATCGGTCTCCTCGAGCGAGCCGCCGCCGAATTCCTCATCGTCGATCGACAGCACGAAGGCCGAGGCGCGCGACTGCTGCTGGGCGAACGACGACATGTCGCCGTAGCTGGTCAGGCCCAGCACTTCCATGCCTTCCTTTTCCATCGCGGCGGCGAGGGCGCGAATGCCCAGGCCCGAGGTGTTCTCGGACCGGAAGTCCTCGTCAATAATGATGATGGGGAAACGAAATTTCATTGACAGCTCCAATGCGAAGCGCCGTGGGAGCAGGGGCGCCCGGGTTGGACGGCCTGCCACGCACGGCACCGAAAAATAAGAAGCGGATTTTCGCAGAAAAACCGCTGTCCGGTGTAGATTTTTTTACTAGGTTATAGGGATGCGGCCCGGCATGGCGCACATCAGTATGCCATGCAGTGAGCTAGCCCCGGCGGCCCCGCCCGAAACGCTGGAACAGCGCGGCCAGCACGACGGCGCCGAAGGCCGCGCCGAAGGGGGCGACCATCATCGGCATCGGATCGGCGCGCAGGGCGGCGAACACGCCCAGGGTCAGGCCGAAGGTCGCCACCGCGCAGGTGGCGGTCAGGAGCCAGGTGCGGCGCGCCAGCAGGGCGACGGCCGCCAGCGAGATCGCGACCTGCTGGACCACCGAGGCCAGCAGCCACTGGCGATGGCGGTGCAGCGCACGTTCGGATCTGGCGTTCCACTCGCTCGACGAAGCTTCCCAGCGCTCGGCCTCCTTGCGGATCTCTTCCTTTTCGAGGCGATAGCGGTCCACCTCGAGCTGGTAGCGCGCCTTGTCCACGCCGGGAATATTGGTGGCCAGTTCCGCCAGGTTCTGCTTGTTCGACTTGGCCTGGTAATGGTTCCAGGCGTTGGTGGCGCTGGTCTTGTCGATCGCGGCATTGCTCTTGTAGAGCGAGGCGTCGTTGTGCATGCTGCTGCCGAGGAAACCGAACAGCGTGCCGATGGTGGCCAGCACCGCGATCAGGACCGCGACCTTGCCGGCGAAGCCGTCGCCGGCACGCGAAGCTGGCGGCTTCACTGTGCGCTGCCTTTGCGCTCGTAGGTCACGAAGGCGTAGTCGTAGCCGTTCGCGTCCGAATGATGGGTGTCGCGCGCGGTTTCAAGCCAGACCGCCGGGTCGAGCGGAGGGAAGAAGGTATCGCAGGCGAAGCTGTGGGCGATCTCGGTGACGATCATGCGCTCGGCGACGTCCATCGCCTGGGCGAAGATCTGCGCGCCGCCGATGATGCTGGCCGGTTCCTCGCCGACGAGTGCGATCGCCGCCTCGAGCGAGGTCACCGCCTCCACGCCGGCGTGGCTCCAGTCGCCGTTGCGGGTGACGACGATGTTGCGCCGGCCCGGCAGCGGGCGGCCGATCGAATCGAAGGTCTTGCGGCCCATGATGATCGGCTGGCCGAGGGTGACGCGCTTGAAGTGGGCGAGATCTTCGGGCAGGTGCCAGGGCAGCTTGTTGTCGATACCGATCCCGCGCTGCGCGTCGATCGCCACGACCAGGGTCAGGCGGCTCATCGGGCATCCCCTGTGGAACGGTAAAAGGCAGGGGCTGGAAGGCGCATGTCGGGTGTCCTTGTCGATTGGGCAAATGGGAGGCCAGATGGTGTCGCGAGCGCGGCGGCGTGTCAAGCTTTCTGTGGGCTGCGCCAGCCGCGGCGGCGGGTCAGAAGCGCTCGAACAGGCCTGCGCCTTCCCAGCGCGGCAGCGCAACGGGCGATTGCGACGACACCGCCGTCGCTGCGTAGCGCTCGCCCAGCCTGGCCAACAGCCGTGGAAAAGCGCGGCAATAGCTGGACTGGATGCCGGCCAGGCGCGCGAGCGCGCGGTATTCGATCACCGTGCCGTCGGGCGCTGCGTCGAGCACCTGCCGCACGCGCTCGCGCCAATCGTCGGACCACGCTGATTCCAGCATGCCCAGGTCGCACACTTGGTCGCCCAGCCGGATGACGCCACCCGCCAGCACGCGCGCCAGCATGCCGCGCCGCTTCCCGATGCGCTGCGCCAGGCGCGGCGCCGTGGCGTCGAGCTGGCCGCAGGCTTCGCACTGGAACATCATCCGCAGCCGCACCTCGGCGCCTATCTGCAGGACCGTGCCCGACGCCAGCTGCGCCGTGTCGGCGTCGATCAGCAGGTTCTCGCGCAGCGCATGCATCGGCAAATCGAAGTCCGCATAGGCACCGCTGCTCGCGAGCAGCAGCTGGCGCGGGGACAGCGCGTCGGCATGGACGTCGCCTACGATGCCGATGCCCGCGTGGGTAACGAGGCGCTCGAACGAGCGTGGCGGCGCGCCGCGCGCCAAGCGCGCCGCCAGCCCGGCAACGGTACCGATCTCCATGGCGTCCGCAGTACGCAGGCTAGCGCCGCAGGCTGCGCACGACGCCGCCCTCGATAGCGATCCGGCTTGCCGCCGGTTCGGCCAGCAGCGCGCGTGCGATGCGTTCTTCCGCGTCGGCCGTGGTGCGGCTGATGCCGAACAGCCTGCACACCGCCCGCGCCAGCCCATCCTTGCCGGTCGCGCCCTGCCGGTCCAGCACGTACAGCGCGGCATTGCCGAGTTCCTCGATGCAGATATCGTCGATCGCGCGGCGCGAATCGGCATTCCCGTCCGGGACACGCAGGCCTTCCCAATCGGCCGCGTTGACGTTTTCCGGCCAATATACCGGGGCCTCGCCGTCCGCCGTGACGGGCGCATGCGGCACCAGGCGCGCCAGGTGTTCCTCGACCCGGCGGGTCAGGCGGGCCACGCCCCAGGCACGCGCCACACGTCGGAAGAGCAGGTCGCGGCTCACCGGTCCTTCGTAGCGAATCACGTTCGCAAGCTGCGCGCGGATCAGCGGAATCGATGCCTTTTCGTAGAACAGATCGGCGTCGCCGCCGTCGATCGGGGTGGCGCAATAGGGGACCAGGCCAGGGGCCATGCCCGAGGTGGGCATGGCCTCGGACGGTCCCGCCGCGTCCGTCGTTGGCGTGGCGTCCTCGCCAGGCGCCTCCGGCCTGCAGTCCGGCTCGGGAACGACCTCGGGCTCGCTCTCGAGCGGCTGGCTCGCCAGCGCCTCCAGGCGCGCGATGAGCCGGCGTGCCGGTTCTTCCGGGTTGATCCACCAGTCTGTCGACCAGATCCGGTGCAATTCCCAGCCCAGGCCCTCGAGCACGTGCTGGCGCAGCCGGTCGCGGTCGCGCGCGCTGGCGGCCGAGTGATAGCTCGCGCCGTCGCATTCGACTCCGAGCAGGTAGCGGCCGGGCGCGCGCGGATCGACCACGCCGATATCGATCCTGAAGCCCGACACGCCGACTTGCGGGTGCGCTTCCCAGCCGCGTTCGCGCAGCAGCGCGATGACCTGGCGCTCGAACGGGCTGTCCGGCTCGCGCCCGGTCGGGATGCGCTGCTCGGCCAGCGCGCGCGGACCGCGGATGGCGAACTCAAGGTAGTGCTTGAGGTCGCGCACGCCGCTGGCGCGCACGCGCGACAGGTCGATCTGTTCGGGCATGAGCGTGCTGTAGACCACGACCTGCTGGCGCGCGCGCGAGACCGCCACGTTCAGGCGCCGGTGTCCGCCTTCCAGGTTCAGCGGCCCGAAATTCAGGCTCACCTTGCCGGCGGCGTCAGGTCCGTAGGTGATCGAGAAATAGATGATATCGCGCTCGTCGCCCTGCACATTTTCCAGGTTCTTGATGAACAGCGGCTCGGCGCTGGCCTGCGCCAGCGCCGCGTCGAGCTGCGGCGACGCGCGCCGGCGCTCGTCGAGCAGGCGTTCGACCAGGTTTTGCTGCGCCTGGTTGAAGGTGACGACGCCGACCGACTGCCGGCGCCGCGCCGCATCGAGGTAGTGCGCCTCGATGGCTTTCACGATCGCGTCGGCTTCGGCGCGGTTGGTGCGCGAGCCGCCGCGGTCATACACGCCGTGCACGCGCTGGAAGCGCACGCCCGTGTCCGCGGTGTAGGGCGAGGGGAAGGTGACCAGCGCATTGTCGTAATAGGTGACGTTGCTGAAGGTGATCAGGCTTTCGTGGCGGCTGCGGTAATGCCACTGCAGCGTCAGCTGCGGCATGCCGATGCCGAGGCACTCGTCGAGGATGCTTTCCAGGTCCTGCAATTCCTCCCCGGTGTCGCCTTCGCCTTCATCGACCTTGCTGAAGAAGCTGGTCGGCGGCAGCTGCTTGGGGTCGCCCACGCAGACCAGCTGGCGGCCGCGCGCGATCGCGCCGACCGCGTCCCATACCGGAATCTGCGAGGCTTCGTCGAAAATGACGACGTCGAACTGGGCGTGGCCCGCGTCGAGATACTGCGCCACCGACAGCGGCGACATCAGCAGGCAGGGTTTCAGGCGCGGCATCAGGGTCGGGAGGTTCTGCACCAGCTGGCGCACCGGCATGTGCTTGCGCTGTTTTTGCAGCTCGCGCCGCAGCTTGCCCATCTCGGAGTCGGCACCCGGCGCCACGCTGCCGGCCGCCGGGATCTGTCCGGCCAGCTTCGCCGCCACGTACTGCTGGGTCAAGGTCTGGAAGCGCGCGTCGGCCTGGCGGAATTCCGCGATCTTGCGCTCGTGGTCCGCACTCGAAAAGGCGCACAGGACCGGCTCGGCGCCAATCGCCTCGCGCACCCACCAGTTGCGGTAGCTGAATTCGAAATAGTCAGCCACGCTCGCGAGCGGCGTGTCGCCCGCTTCCAGGGCGTCGACGATGCCCTGCAGGCCGTTGCCGAGCGCCTCGTACCGTGCGCGCTGCCACAGGCTCCAGGGCTGGAGCTGGCGCGCAGCCTGGCGCCAGCCCTGGAGCATCGCGAGCAGGCGCACCAGCGCTGCCGGGGTGGAATCGTCGCCCGCCAGGCCTGTGCCGCCTGCCAGTTGCCCCACCTGGTCCATGGCACCGGCGCATGCGCGCCATGCCTCGCGATAGGCGAGCAGGGTCCGGCCATGGGCCATGTCGCCACCCAGCAGTGCGCGCTGGCCGTCGACCAGGGCGCCCAGCTTCTCGCGCAGCACCGCCGCCAGTTCGGGGTCGCCGCCGCCCAGGCGCACGACGGCCTGGGCGAAGCGCGCCGCCCAGCGTTCGGCCGCCTCGATTTTCGTCCAGTCGGTCTTGTGGCCGGCGAAATCCTGCTGGAGCAGGGTTGCCGATTCGGGCGCCATCGCGTCGAGCGCGCCGTCCTCGGCGTTAAGCGTGGCAAGGGTATCGAGCAGGCCGGGCATGGCGGTCTCGGCCGGACGCTGTCCATCGCTGCGGTAAGCGCTCATGCGCTTGAGGACAGCGCGTTTTGCAAACCAGCTTTTTGGCCACCAGGCCTGGGTCGCGGCGCTCCATTCAAGGCGCAGCGCCTGCGCGTCGAGGGTGGCCAGGTCTTCGCGCCAGGCACCGCCGAGCGCATCCCACGCCTGTGCGCGTGCCTGGCCGTGCCCGCGCAACACGGAGAGGCGGCTGCGCGCCGCTTCGTCGTGGGCGGCGCGCGCCACTCCCGGCGGCACGGCCGGCGCCGTCAACAGGATATCGGCCAGTTCGTCGAGCAGGGCCAGTTCGGCCAGCGACAGGCCGCTGTGGTCCAGCCCCAGCAAGCCGAAATAGCGGCCGGCCGCATCCTGGAGGGCGCCAGCCTTCGCTTCCAGGCCGGCGGCTCCTTGCAGCAGCGCCTGTTCCCAAGCCGGCGTCCAGTCGCGGCGCGAGATGAGCGCCAGCGGATGGCCGGCCAGCTGGGCGAGCTGGCCCGCCAATGCGGCCATCTGGCGGCAACTGGCGCGCAGCGCATCGAGTTCCTCCCGCGAATGCGCGTCGAGCGACGGGAAGTTCATGTGCGCGGGGCGCCACAGCGGGTGCGCGACCGTGGTGCCGATGCCGTCGTAGATTGTCAGGTCGTTGCGGTGCACCCGGTGCAGGGCTTCGGCCACGCCGTTCAGGTCCTGGCGCAGCGCCCACAGGCGCCCGGCTTCGAGCTCCCAGTCGCGCACGGTGCGCGTGCCGGCGGCGTCGAGTGCCGTGCCGAGCTGCTTGAGCACATCGGCCTTGCGTGCCTTCGCCGAGTGCAGCTCGAGGCAGAAGGCCCCCAGTCCCAGGCTGCTCAGGCGGCGGTGCACGACGTCGAGCGCGGCCATCTTTTCGGAGACGAACAGCACGGTGCGCCCGGTAGCCAGCAGATGCGTGATCAGGTTCGTGATGGTCTGGCTCTTGCCGGTACCGGGCGGGCCCTCGATCACCAGGTTCTTGCCGCCGCTGGCCACGCAAATGGCGCGCAGCTGCGAGGAGTCCGAGAGCATCGGCGCGAACAGGTCGTGCGGCCTGTGCGTCGCATCGAGCGTACGCGGCTCGAACCCGAGCGGCTCGCTGGCAAAGGCCTTGCCCGGGTTGTTGATCAGGTGGGCGACGACGCTGTTTTCCTGCAGCTCCCGATGGCGGTCCTGCAGGTCTTTCCACATCAGGTATTTGGTGAACGAGAAGATCCCGAGTTCGACCGTCTCCTTCACTTCCCATCCCTTCAGTTCGCCCACGTGCAGGCGGAAGGTTTGCAGGATGGCCGCGACGTCGATGCCTTTTTCGTCGCCCGGCAACACGTCGAACGCGGGCAGCTTCAGGTCGAAGTCCTGGGCCAGTTTCTGGCGCAGGGTCGGGTTCACCAATGCCTCGTCGTCGTGGCGGGCCAGGCGGAAACCGCTGCGCACCGACTGGCGCGAGAGCGTGACCGGAACCAGCAGGATCGGCGCCAGGTGGGTCGCCTCGGCGTCCGCGCTTTCCTGCCACTGGAGGAAACCGAAGGCCAGGAACAGGGTGTTCGCGCCGCCTTCCTCCAGGCCGGTCGAGGCGGTCCGGAACAATTCCAGCAGCCGCGCCTCCAGCGCGTCGCCCGTGCTGTCGACGACGATCTCGCCGCGGCCGAGCGCGTCAAGCGCCAGCGCGTCGAGCGGCGTCGCGCCATGGCGCGCGCTGTAGACGGCGGCATCGCGCTGGTCGACGCCCGTCATCAGCGGCGGCGTCGCCCTGATCCTGAATTCCTTGCCCTCGGCCAGGCTGTCCTCGAACGCACCCAGGTCGGGGCAGATCACGCGCAGCGTCGTCTTCGATGGTTTGAAGTTGAGCAGGCGGTTACGCAGCGTCAGGTCGAGCAGGCGGCTTTTCCACTTGGCGAGGCGGCCTTCCGGGGTGTCGGCTGCGAGCTCGCGCACGGGAAGGAGGCCGGGATCGAGCGGCGGCAGGGGCGGCATCTCTTCGATCGCCGGCGCGCCGGGCTCCAGCGCGGGCAGGGCGGGCGCGGCGGAGGTGGAACGCGAGGGCAGGGGACGGACCTGCGCTTCGCGCGCACGCCGCACGTCGATGGCGCAGGTAAACGCCATGTCGTCGGCCAGCTGGTCCTCACCCTGCCTGCACGCCGTGCGCAGCGTCGTTCCCGCACCGGCGGCGATGGACGTGGTCTCGAACACCATCAGTTCGCCCGACTTGACGCGCTTGCGTACCGACTGCACGTCGTCGACCACGGCGGTCGGGAAGGTCGCTTCGACCAGCCAGGCGCCGACCCAGGCGTGCCCCTCCTTGAGCAGCAATACCGGGTGCAGGCCCGCCTGCTCGAGACAGGCCGCGAACAGCATGACCAGGTCGAGGCAGGTGGCGACATGGGTGTCGAGGATGCGCTCGGGCGTGCGGATCTTCTGTCCGTCGCCGCCGAACGAGGCCGGCGGGTTCGAATACTGCAGGTCTTCGGCGGCGAGCGTGCTGTAGATGGCGGACGCCTGCTTCCACGCGTGTTCGCGGTTCTTCGACTGGTAGCCGCTCATCGACAGGCCGGGCGCGTTGGCGCGCAACAGGCTCGATGCCCTGGCGATCAGGCGGTCGACGACCGGCGAATTGGGCATGCAGAAGGCAGCCAGCAGTTCCGGCAACGCGCGCGTCCCCGCCCACTGATCGTAGGCCAGCACCTCGACCGGGTGGACGGCCTGCGCCGCCGGCTGTTCGTGCACGCTTGCGCTGACGGTCACCGAACCGCGTTCGGACTCGTCGAGCGCGGCCAGGTAGTCGTGGTCCGGTTTCAGGTCGAGCGGTGCGATACGCCGTGTTTCGCCAGGCGCCAGGCGCTCGAAATGCAGGCGTTCGCCGCGCGCGAATGCGGGTGCGCAGACGACCAGCACCTCGACGTCGTCGAGTGCCTCGTCTCCGTTGTTGGTGAGCGTTACCGCGCGCAGGACCGGGAGGTTGTTCTGGATCGCCGCATATCCCGTCGTCGGGTCCGCATGGAGGGCGATATGCAGAACGGGTGGCCGGGGTGAAGCGTCGGCAGGGTGGGGCAAGACTGGCTCCGCGAGCTGGTCCATGGTCATGATGCGATCCTGAAAAAAGGAAAACCCGCCGGGCGTGCGCGAGGCGGGCAATGCTTCAATCTAAAGGATGAGTCCAGCCTTGTCAATCGTGTACGGCTGGACCCGGCACGCGCAGCGATTACACCGCCACCGGCGCCTTGATCCCCGGATGCGACTCGTAACCGACGAACTCGAAGTCCTCGTAGCGGTAGTCGAACAGCGATTCCGGCCTGCGCTTGATGACCAGCTTCGGCAGAGGGAAGGGCTCGCGCGAAAGCTGGAGTTCGGCCTGTTCCAGGTGGTTCGAATACAGGTGGCAGTCGCCCCCTGTCCAGACGAAGTCGCCGACTTCCAGGCCCGCCTGCTGCGCCATCATGTGCGTCAGCAGCGCGTAGGAGGCGATGTTGAAGGGCACGCCCAGGAAGATGTCGGCGCTGCGCTGGTAGAGCTGGCAGGACAGCTTGCCGTCGGCCACATAGAACTGGAAGAAGGCATGGCAGGGCGGCAGTTTCATCTGCGGGATGTCGGCCACGTTCCAGGCCGAGACGATCATCCGGCGCGAATCGGGCGTGTTCCGGATCTGCTCGAGCACCTGGCTGATCTGGTCGATGTGTTCCCCGGTCGGCGTCGGCCAGTTGCGCCACTGATAGCCATAGATGGGACCGAGGTCGCCGTTGGCGTCGGCCCACTCGTCCCAGATCGAGACGCCGTTTTCCTTCAGGTAGCCGATGTTGGTCGAACCCTGCAGGAACCAGATCAGTTCATGGATGATCGACTTCAGGTGCACCTTCTTGGTGGTCACCAGCGGGAAGCCTTCGGCCAGGTCGAAGCGCATCTGGTGCCCGAATACGGACAGGGTGCCGGTACCGGTGCGGTCGGTCTTGAGGGCGCCGTGCTCTTTCACATGGCGCATGAAGTCGAGGTATTGGCGCATTGCTGTCCTTCTGGGGAAACCCGTTATTTTAACTTATCTGCAAACAGGCGGAGGGCCTCGCGCAGGCGCGTCTCGGGAACGGCCAGCAGGTTGTCGCCGACATAGAGCTCGAAGTAGCTGGTGTCCGGCAGCACGCCGTTCGACACGCGGTTGAACAGCCAGATGCCGTGGCGTTCGGCCAGCTCGGCGCGGATTGCCAGCGCCCGCTCGCGGCCCACCGGCAGGTGCAGGTGCAGCATGTTGGCGGCCGGCCTGGCCGGGTTGACGCGGATGGCGGGATGCTCGCGCAGGGCCTCATACAGCAGTTCCGTGCGGCGGAAGTAAACCGGCATGCTTGCCAGGCGCGCGTCGAACTGCATCGCCGCCGAGACGACGTAGGGCGAGCGGTGGATCACGTTGCCGCCCTGGCGCCGGAACCATTCGGCGGCGCGTTCGATGAAGGTGCGCGAACCGGCCAGCATGGCGCCGCCCAGGCCGCCGACGCCCTTGTACAGCGACACGTAGACGGAGTCGAAGCCGGCAGCGATCTCAGCGGCGCTGCGTCCGTAGCCGGCCTGCGCCTCCCACAGGCGCGCGCCATCCATGTGCAGGTGCACGCCGCGCGCTCTGGCGTGCAGCTTGATCTTTTCCAGTTCTTCCCAGGGCGAGACTTGCCCGCCGATCTCGCGCATCGGGATTTCCAGACCGATTGCGCCGAGTTTGTCCGGCACCGCTTCGAGGTCGGCTGCAAGCCAGGGTCGATTCCGGTCGCCGACCTGCAGGGCGTCGAAGTGACCCAGCATCTGGAAATTCGAGCGTTCATGAACTAAGATGTGTGAGGTCGGGTGTAACGCGGCAGGCGTATTGCCGCGGTCGGAACAAGCCAGGCGCAGGGCCGTGACCTGCGCCATGGTCCCGCTGATGCAGAACACGGCCGCTTCGAAGCCGAGCAGGGCGGCGATCTTTTCTTCGAAAGACGCGATCAGTTCGCCGCTACCGTAGACGTCGTGCTCGACGCCGTGCTGTTCGCACCAGGCGGCCATGGCGGCGTACATCTCGGCGGGAGTACGGGCACGGTGGCCGGGGAAGACGGTGTCGCAGCGGCGGATCAGTTCAGCGTCGGTCAAGATGGGCTCCTGGGATGGGCTTGCCACTTTACACCGGGGGCGCGGCAGAGGGAATAGGGGGCGCCGGGCTCGCCGCTGGGTCCGGCACGGCTGCGTGCGGACGGCGGGAACTTCACACCGGCCCGAGCGGTCTACTCTTCAGTACTTCCGGTCCCGGGATTCTCCAGGGTTGCTGATTGTTTGTCGTCAATTGCTTGTACGCACATGAAGATAACCGTGATTGGCACAGGATATGTCGGGCTGGTGTCGGGCGCCTGCTTCGCCGATGTCGGCAATGCCGTGTTATGCCTGGATACGGACGAACGGAAGATCGAGCTGCTCAATGCCGGCCGCATCCCGATTTTCGAACCTGGCCTCGATGCGCTGGTGGTGCATAACATGGCGGCCGGCAGATTGATGTTTACCGCCGACTACGATACGGCGGTTGCGCACGCCGACCTTATTTTCCTGTGCGTCGGCACGCCGCCGGAGGAAGACGGCAGCGCCGACCTGGCGCATATTCTTTCCGCGGTGCGCAATATCGGCCGGCGCGTGCAGCGGCCGACCATTCTGGTCAACAAATCGACCGTGCCCGTCGGCACGGCCGAGCGGGTGAAAAGGGTCATCGAGGAAGAACTCGGGGCACGCGGCGCCCACATCGACTTCACTGTCGTCAGCAATCCCGAGTTCCTGAAGGAAGGCGCGGCGATCGAGAACTTCATGCGCCCGGACCGGATCGTCGTCGGCAGCGACGATCCGCACGCGACGGCAATCATGCGCCGCCTGTACGCGCCATTCAGCCGCAATCATGAAAAGCTGGTCGAAATGGACGTGCGCAGCGCCGAGCTGACGAAATACGGTGCGAACGCCATGCTGGCGACGCGCATCAGTTTCATGAATGAACTCGCCAACCTGGCGGAGACCCTGGGCGCCGATATTGAACAGGTGCGGCGTGGTATCGGCTCCGATCCGCGCATCGGCCCGGATTATCTGTATGCCGGCATGGGATATGGAGGCTCCTGCTTCCCCAAGGATGTCAAAGCGCTGTTGAAGACGTCCGCCGACCATGGGCAGGACCTGCGCATCCTGGATGCCATCGAGGCGGTGAACGCATCGCAAAGGAATATCCTGTTCAAGAAAATCGCACGCTTCTTCAAGGGCGCCGATCAGCTTGCAGGAAAAACCATCGCACTCTGGGGCTTGTCGTTCAAACCGAATACGGACGATGTGCGCGAGGCGCCCAGTCTCGCCCTGATAGGGGAACTGTTTGCGGCGAATTGCCGCGTGCAGGCTTACGATCCGGTCGCCGGCATCGAGGCAAGGCGCGTCCTGCTCAGGGAGCATGGCGAAGCACGCTGCCAGACACTGTTCAGGATGGCGAATTCCGCGGCGGCCGCCGTCGAAGGCGCTGATGTGCTGGCCATCGCCACCGAGTGGAAGGAATTCCGTTCGCCGGACTTCAGCTTCCTGGCGGCCGCCCTCCGGCACCGGGCCATCTTTGACGGTCGAAACCTGTATGACCCCCAGTTCGTCGCGTCCTTCGGGCTTGTCTACCACGGTATTGGCAGGGCCGCGCCGATGGGGCGGCAATGATCCCGGCCGGCGCCCCTGTGCTGGTCACCGGTGCTGCCGGTTTCATCGGCAGTTTTGTCGCATCGCGCCTGGCTCGCATGGGTGCGGCGGTTGCCGCATGCGACAACTTCAATGACTATTATCCGGTCCATCTGAAGCATGGGCGTGTGCAGGCCCTGCTTGCGCCGCATGGCATCCGCTGCGAAGCCGTGGAACTGGCTGACGCCCTGCAGGTCGACCGCCTGTTCGACCGTGTTCGGCCGGCCTATGTCGTTCACCTGGCGGCACAGGCCGGCGTGCGTTATTCAATTGAGCATCCGGCTGCCTATGTGCAGTCGAACCTGGTCGCGTTCGCCAATATTCTGGAAGCCTGCCGCCGGTTCAGGCCACGCCACCTCGTGTATGCAAGCAGCAGCAGCGTGTACGGCGCAAGCGAAAACGCGCCCTTCAGGGAAAGCGACAGGACCGATGAGCCCGTTTCATTCTATGGGGCCACCAAGAAAGCGAACGAGGTCTTGGCGCATTCCTACAGCCACCTGTTTGGGTTCCCGGCCACCGGCCTGCGGTTTTTTACCGTGTACGGGCCCTGGGGGCGTCCCGATATGGCCTACTTCAGCTTCGCGCAGAAAATGCTCGAGGGCGAGGCGATTCCGGTATTCGCGCAAGGCGCACTGGAACGGGACTTTACCTATATCGATGACATCGTTGAAGCGGTCGTTCGGGTTGCGGCAAAGCCCGC
Organism: Massilia litorea; assembly: GCF_015101885.1. NCBI lineage: Bacteria > Pseudomonadati > Pseudomonadota > Betaproteobacteria > Burkholderiales > Oxalobacteraceae > Massilia > Massilia litorea. Next base: position 4,227,240 of record NZ_CP062941.1, on the reverse strand, counting down.
CGTTGTCGCCGCTAACGTGGCGCCGCACACGGTGTTCAACGTCGGTAACCACCAGCCGGTCCGGGTACTGGATTTCATTGCAGCCTTGGAGGAGGTAGTCGGGGTCAAGGCAAGGATCGCGTTCCTGCCGATGCAGCCAGGCGACGTGCCGCTGACCTATGCCGATACGAGCAAATTGCAGGAGTGGGTCGGGTTTGCGCCGGCAACATCGCTGAGGGAGGGACTGGGCCGCTTCCGGGAGTGGCTGGTCACCTGGATGGTGCATAACAAGATCGACTAGACATGCGAAACGACGCGATTCCAGTGGCTTGCGACAGGCGCGCCGGCACGCATTTTCTCTTTGTACTCGCCGCCTATTTCCTGTTGCAGGTCGTGCTGCGCGTTAGCTCTCCCGCGGTGCTCGACCTGGACGAATCGGAATCCATCCTCAGGTCTCAGCATTTGCAGCTGGGCTACGGCAGCCAGCCGCCCTTGTACTTCTGGCTGCAGTGGCTCATGTTTTCCCTGTTCGGCATCAACATCCTTGCCTTGTCCATCCAGAAGAACCTGCTCCTGTTCTGCACCTACCTGGCGATGTTCTACACGGCCAGGTCGCTCATCGGCGTTGCCGGCGCCATCATGGTCGCCGCCTCGCTCATCTTGTTTCCACAGATTGGATGGGAATCGCAACGCGACCTGACGCACTCCGTGCTGATGACCTGCGTTGCCGCGCTGGCGCTGTGGTGCTATGTCGGCCTGCTCCGGCAGCCGGGCAAACTGCGCTATGCGCTGTTCGGCCTGCTGATCGGACTCGGGCTGCAGTCCAAATATAACTTTGCGCTGTTTGCGCTTGGCCTGCTTGCGGCGAGCCTGCTGGTCCGGGAACACAGGCAGGCAGTATGGAACCGCAAGGCCTGGATATCGCTTGCCGTGCTGATGCTTTGCCTGGCGCCGCACGGGCTCTGGCTGCTCGATCACCTGGATTTCGCGATCCGCTCCACCGGGGAGAAAATGCAGGGCCAGGACGCTGGCTATGCAGGTAACGTGGCGCGCGGCCTTGGCAGCATGCTCAGCGCGAGCTTCCTGTTCGTCACGCCGTTGTGGATCGTGTACGGGTGGATCTGGTGGCGGTACGGGGACCCGCGCCGGGATCAACTACGGGCGGCCCGCGATCGTCCCGAGGTCCGGTTTTTTCTCTGGTTTTATCTGGCGGCGTTTGCATGTGTCACGGCGCTGGTCCTCGGCGGCGAAGTCACGAAAATCAAGGACCGCTGGATGCAGCCGATCCTGTTCCTGTCGCCGCTCGCATTCTTTGCGGTCTTCCCATCGCTCGCGCGGCGCACGGTATGCCGCAGCGTGCTCTGGGCAGCGGGGGTGTTCGCCGTGCTCATCCTGGCCGGCCTGTCGGCCCGCGCCTACTGGGGCAAGAACACGCGCGTACCGTTCGCTGAACTGTCGGCCCAACTGATGCGGCGCTTTCCGCAGGCGAAGACACTGGTTGCAAGCGAGCTGACGACCGCGGGAAACCTGTCTCTGCATAATCCGGCATGGACCGTCATGCTCTTGCCCGAGCTGCTGCAGAGACGGCCAGCCATCGGTGGCGACGTACTCCTGATCGGCTCCGGCGGCCATCCGGAAGATTGGCCGGACAGTTTTCTGAATGCTTACCCATCGAGCGCGCTCCGCCAGCGTGGGCGGCTCGAGGTCGGCAAGCCACAGGGTCGGCACGGCGCCATGGCGGTCGACTATGCAGTCGTCTCGGTAAAGGAAAAGTAAATGCTATTGTCGGTTGTTGTTCCAGTCAAGAATGAGCAGGGCAACATTGAGCCCCTGATTGCGCGTATTGCAGAGGCGCTTGCCCGGGTAGAGCATGAGCTGATCTTCGTCGACGACGGCTCGAGCGATTGCACGGTCGCGGAAATAGAACGGTTTGCCACGCCGGCAACCCGCGCGCTGGTATTGAGCCGTAACTATGGCCAGACGACGGCAATGGCCGCGGGCATCGACGCCGCGCATGGCGAACTGATCGTCATGCTGGATGGCGACATGCAAAACGACCCGCATGATATTCCGCTCATGATGGAGCGCATGCGGGAAGGCGACTGGGACGTGGTTGCCGGCATACGCGCCAGGCGCAAGGATGGCTTCCTGCTGCGCAGGATGCCGAGCAAGCTGGCCAATTGGCTGATCCGGCGCGCCACGAACGTTCATATCAGCGATTACGGCTGCACGTTGAAGCTGTTCAAGAGCGAGGTCGCAAAAAACCTGGGACTCTACGGCGAACTGCACCGCTATATTCCCGTGCTGGCCACCATGCATGGCGCCAGAATGACAGAGATGCAGGTGCGGCACCATGCGCGCCATGCGGGTGTGTCCAAATACGGCATCGGCCGCACGCTGCGGGTCGCCAGCGACCTGATGCTCATGGTATTCCTGCGCAAATACGGACAGCGCCCGATGCATCTGTTCGGGACGCTGGGGATGGTCTCGTTTTTCGCGGGCTGCTCGTTGAACGCCTATATGCTGTTCGAGAAGCTCATGGGAGCAAGTATTGCCGGGCGGCCGCTATTGTTTCTTGGCCTGCTGCTGACCGTGGCCGGTATCCAGCTCATCAGCACCGGCTTCATCGCGGATCTGATCATGAGGACATATTACGAATCCCAAAACAAGAAGCCCTACCAGATCAAGAGAAACATCGGTGTCTAAGCAGCCGGGCAAGAAATGGAAAGCCGTTCTACAGGTGCTGGTATCGGCCTGTCTGATCGTTTTCGTCTTTCGGAATCTCGACATGGGCCAGGTAAGGACCCTGGCTTTTCACCCGCAGCGCGCACCCATCCTGGCTGCCGCCTTCATCGCATTCAATCTGTCCAAGATCGTGGCGGCGCTCCGCTTGAATGTGTATCAACGCCACGCGGCAGTGCAGCTGAGCGAGGCAGAAAACCTGCGTTTGTATTATGCAGGCATGTTCCTGAACCTATTTTTACCAGGCGGCATAGGCGGCGATGGCTACAAGGTCCTGGTGCTGCATCGTCGCCATGCCGTCGCGCTGCGTACACTGGTCACGATCACGCTGGTCGACCGTGTCGGCGGCATGCTGGCCCTGCTGGTCATCCTGTGCACCTTGCTGCCCCCCCTGTCGTTTCCCTGGCACGCACCTGGCGCCGTCGTGTTCGCGCTTGCATCGGTTGCCGCAATCGTCGCCGTATTCGTCCTGGCCCATCGCTGGCTCATCAAGCTCGACGCGGCAGGACTCGCGCGCGTGTTTGCGCTTGGGATAGGGGTGCAGCTCCTGCAATTGACATGCATGGGCATGCTGCTTGTTTACCTGGGTACACCGGCGGCCTATTACCTGGCCTTCCTCGCCATGTTCCTGGTTTCATCCATTGCTGCCGTGCTACCGCTGAGTGTGGGCGGCCTGGGCGTACGCGAAGCGACTTTCCTGTTTGGCGTGAACCTGTTTCACCTGGACCCCACCTACGGTGTGATTGCGTCCAGCTGGTTCTTTTTGATCACGGTGCTCTCATCCATGATCGGGGCACTGTTCCTGGGCCGGTTTTCGCTGCGGGCAGCGGCGACAGGGTGAGGGCACGCATTGCGGCGCACTGCGCGCCGCAATGCGCCGCAATTGTCAGCCGTGGCTGAGCGCCGGCGGGCGTGCCGACTGCGGCACCGCGGCCGCGTTCGTTCGCTCGTCCAGCCTGAACAGACGCACCGCGCGCGCCAGCTCGGCGGCCTGGTCCTGCATCGCCTGCGCCGCGGCGCTGGCTTCTTCGACCAGCGCGGCGTTGTGCTGGGTCGTGTCGTCCATCTCGCCGATGGCGCGGTTGACCTGCTCGATGCCGCTGCTTTGTTCAAGGCTGGCGGCGGTGATGTCGGCCATGATGCTGGTCACGCGGCCGACGCTGGCGAGCACCTCGTTCATTGTGGCGCCGGCTTTCGACACCAGTTCGCGGCCGGCGTCGACCTCGCTGCTGGAGGCGGCGATCAGGCCCTTGATTTCTTTGGCCGCGGCGGCGCTGCGCTGCGCCAGGTTGCGCACTTCGCTGGCGACGACCGCGAAGCCGCGGCCCTGTTCGCCGGCGCGCGCCGCTTCCACGGCTGCGTTCAGCGCCAGGATATTGGTCTGGAAGGCGATGCCGTCGATGACGCCGGTGATGTCCCCGATCTTGCGCGAGGACTGGTTGATCGACTCCATCGTTTCAACCACCTGCGAGACCATGCTGCCGCCTTTCTGGGCGATGGTCGACGCGTTCATCGCCAGCGTGTTGGCCTGGCGCGCGTGCTCGGCGTTCTGGCGCACGGTCTCGGTCAGTTCGCCCATCGAGGAGGAGGTCGTGGCCAGGCTGCCGGCCTGCTGCTCGGTGCGGGCGCACAGGTCGAGGTTGCCGGTCGAGATCTCGTTCGAGGCATTCGCGATCTGCTCGGCGCCGTCGCGCACCTTGCCCACGACCGCGGACAGCTTGCGGCTGATGCCGTTCATCGCGTCGAGCAGGAGTCCGATCTCGTCGTTGCGGCCGCGCTCGATGCTGACGGTCAGGTCGCCGTCGGCGATGCGCACGGCGGCGTCGCGGGCGACCGCCAGCGGACGGGTGATGGTGGCGCGCACATAGGCATACAGGATGGCCGCGAATACCAGCAGCGCGACCAGGCCGAAACCGATGTACTTGTTGCGCAGGCGCGCAGCTTCCTGGGTGATCTCGTCGCGGTAGGTGCCGCCCGCGATGACCCAGTTCCAGTCCTTGAAGTGGGTGAAGGCCACGACTTTTTCGCGCGCGCTCGTCTCGCCCGGATTTTTCCAGTCGTAGGTGATCGAGCCCGTCTTCTTCTCGAGGATCTCCTGCACGAATGCGCGCCCGTCGGAGGCGCGGCTGTCGAGGATGTTCTCGCCTTCGCGTTTCGGGTGGACCAGCAGGTCGCCATAGGCCTTGCCCGGCGCCGCATTGAGCACATAGAAATAGCCGGTGTCGCCGATCTTGATCGAACGGATGCGTTCCTTGAGGGCCGCGAGGTCCTTGCTGATGTCGACCCCGACATACAGGGCGCCGACCACCTTGCCGGCCGCATCGCGCACCGGTTCGTACTGGGTGATGAACTGCTTGCCGAACAGCTTGGCCAGGCCGACGTAGACCTTGCCGTCCTTCAGCGCGGCGTAGGCCGGGCTGGCGCGGTCGAGCTGGGTGCCGACGGCGCGATCGCCGTTCTCCTTCTTCACCGAGGTGGTGACGCGCACGAAATCCTCACCGTCGGCGACGAAAATCGTGGCATTCCCGCCGGTCTGGGCGCTGAAGCGGTCCGGCGCGCTGAAGTCGAGGTTGAGTACCTTGCCGCCGTGGATCAGCGCTGGTACCTGTTTGCCGCCGATGTCGACCGCCCTGGCGGGATCGGCTTCGAAAGCGCCGGCGAATTCGGTGGCGAAGATCTTGCCGAAGCTGACCGCTTCGCTCGAGACGGTGCGGTTGAACAAGTCGACGGTGTCGACGACACCCTTGAGTTCGTTCTGCATGTTCTGGCTGGCGCGCTCTTCGAGCATCGCGCCGGTGGTGACCGTGATCGTCATGATCAGGGCGGCAAGGATGGCGCCGACCAGGACGAAGCTGAAGGCGCTGATCCTGGTGCCGACATTCCAGTTGGCGGGGTGATACCGATTGTTGGACATGATTGTAAGCGGCAGTGACAAATATGTAGGATGATACCTACAAATTGCCTACAAGCAAGTATTCGACGAAAAAAACCCTTCCTTTGCTGTCGTTACGCAACAGAGCCGTTCAAAATCAGTGTTCTACATGCACGTTGTGGAACTGCAGCGCCGCCAGGTTGGCATAGATGCCTTTCATCGCCACCAGCGAGGCGTGGGTGCCGGTTTCGACCACGCGGCCGTCTTCCATGACGACGATGCGGTCGGCGCGCTGCACGGTGGCCAGGCGGTGCGCGATGATGACGGTGGTGCGGCCGACCATGGCCGCTTCCAGCGCGCCCTGCACCAGGCGTTCGGATTCGGCGTCGAGCGCGCTGGTCGCCTCGTCGAGCAGCAGCAGCGGGGGATTTTTCAGCAGGGCGCGCGCGATCGCGATGCGCTGGCGCTGGCCGCCCGACAGGCGCACGCCGCGCTCGCCGAGGAAGGACCAGTAGCCCTGCGGCAGGCGCTCGATGAATTCGTGGGCCGCAGCCAGCTTCGCCGCCGCGATGACTTCCTCGTCCGTTGCCTCGGGCCGGCCGTAGCGGATGTTTTCCATCGCATCCGCGGAGAAGATCACCGTGTCCTGGGGCACGATGCCGATCGCGCCGCGCAGGGTGTGCAGGTCGAGGTCGCGGATGTCGACGCCGTCGAGGGTGATGGCGCCCGACTGCGGGTCGTAGTAGCGCAGCAGCAGCTGGAACAGGGTCGTCTTGCCGGCCCCGGACGGGCCGACCACGGCGACCGTTTCGCCTGGACGGATCGCCAGCGACACGTGCGACAGCGCCGCCGTGTCCTGGCGCGAGGGATAAGCGAAGGTGAGGTCATGCAGCGCGAGGGCCGCGCCATTCGAGGAGCGTGCAGGCAGGGCGCGCGGATGCGCCGGGTTGCGGATGTCGGAACGCGCGGCCAGCAGTTCCAGCAGGCGTTCGGTGGCGCCGGCGGCGCGCTGCGCTTCGCCCATCACTTCGGCCAGCGCGCCGATCGAACCGGCCACGATCGAGGCGTACAGGATGAACTGGCCGAGGTCGCCGCCGGTCATGGTCCCTTCCAGCACCGCATGCGCGCCCAGCCACAGCACGAAGACGATGGTGCCGAATACCAGCACGATGGCCAGCATGGTGAGCAGGGAGCGCGCGCGGATGCGCTGCATGGCGGCTGCAAACGCGCCTTCCACCGAGCTGCCGAAGCGCTCGGCCTCGATTTTCTCGTGGGTGAACGCCTGCACCGTCGGCATCGCGTTCAGGATCTCGCCGGCCAGCGCCGAGGCGTCGGCGATGCGGTCCTGCGAATCGCGCGAGAGCTTGCGCACGCGCCGCCCGAACAGCACGATCGGCACGATGACAAGCACCAGCAGGGCCAGGATGATGGCAGTCAGCTTGGCGCTGGTCACGAACAGCATCACCAGGCCGCCGACGAAGAGCAGGGTGTTCCGAAGGGCGAGCGAGATGCTGGTGCCGACCACGGCCTGGATCAGCGTAGTGTCGGTGGTCAGGCGCGACAACACTTCGCCGGTCTGCGTGGTCTCGAAAAATTCCGGGCTCTGGTGCACCACGTGGCGGTAGACGGCGCTGCGGATGTCGGCCGTGACCCGTTCGCCGAGCCAGGACACCATGTAGAAGCGCGCCGCGGTCGCCACGCCCAGCACCGCGGCCACGCCGAACAGGGCGAGGAAGGTGGCGTCGACGTGCTTGATGCTGTGGGCGCCGGCCTGGGCGCCGAAGCCGAGGTCGATCATCTGCTTGAACGCGGCGGGAATGGCCAGCGTGGCGCCGGCCGCGAACAGCAGGGCGATGCCGGCCAGGACGAACTGGCGGCGATACGGGAGCAGGAACGGAAGCAAACCCTTGAGCGCGGCGAGGCTGCCCTTGCGTGGCGTGGCGGTGTCGGCGCTGGCGCTGGTGTTTGTGCTGGAACTGGGTGAACGCTGGGTCATCGTGTCGCTTGTTGTTGTTCTGCTTGTGATTTTGTCGTGTGGCTCAAAGTTTCATCTGCCGCGCATAGCCCGTCATTTCGAGGTAGCCGCGTCCGGCCGGCACGCCGTCCCGTTCGAGCGTGACCGCTCCCTCCCAGTAGACGGCGCCCGTCGAGCGGCGCGAATCGAGCTCCTGGTCCGGCTGCAGGGGCAGGATGCGCCAGCGCGTGGCGCCGGTCGTGATCGTGGTTGCGACCGGATATTCGGCATTCGTGCGCGGCGACTTCCAGCGCGTCTGCGGCGCGAACGCCACCTGGTCGGGCGTGTAGCGGACGACTTTTCCGTCGGGGCCGCGCAGCGCCGCGTGCGCCCATAGTTTACCACCGTCCTTCGACCGTATCTGGAAAGCCATCAGCGCCGAGCCGTCGTCGAGGTTGGCGCCGATCCAGTCCCAGCCCTGCGCCTCGGGCTGCAGCGCTTCGCTCGACCATTCGTGGTCGAACCAGGCGCTGCCCGTCACCGGTCCGGCGGCCCCGGCGCGTCCCGCGATGCCGGTCACCTTCAGCTGCGGCAGGCTGTAGTAATAGCTCGCATGCTTAGCCGCCGGGCCCTTGCGCGAATAGCCGGCGTCGCCCTGCAGCAGCGGCGGCTGGGCCGGCGCCAGCGTCAGCTCGAGGCTCAGTTCCGACGATTTCAGGGTGACGCGGTAGTTGCCGTCGGGCCCGCGCGTCATGCGCCAGTCGTCGAGTTTGAGGTCGAGATCTCCCGGTTTGGCCCAGGCCAGGCCGAACCCCTCGCGCGCGCTGCGCTGGTCGTGCACGAGATGGCCGAGCGCCGGATCCGACAGCGCCGCATGGCCAATCACCAGCTGGTGCGGCGCGAAGGCGCTCGGATTGGCCGGATCGTGTTCGGTGCGGCTGCGGAAGAAGGTGACCTGGAAGCCGAGCGGCTTGCCGGCGGCCGTGGTCAGCCATCCCGTCACATACCACCACTCGGTGCGAAAATCCGGATGGGCGCCGAAGTCGCGCGGAAAAGCCAGCGCCATGCCCGGTTTGACGGGCGCGAACGAAGGCGGGGCAGCCCCGGCCAGGCCGGCGCAGAACAACAGCAAAGCGAACAGCAGGCGCATCACCAATCCTCCCTCACGGCGCGCACCGGGCCGCCCGACAATGCATAGCGTCCCGACACCAGCGCGGTGCCGACCGAGGCCGCGACCAGCACGGCGGCGACGATTCCCAATAAACCCCAGGGCAGGTGCAGGCCCATGGTCCAGTGGAAGGACTGCGGGTTGACGACGAATACGAGGATCAGGCTGATCACGAGGCCCAGCGCGAAACCGCAGGCCACGCCGAGTGTCGTCAGCAGTCCCCCTTCGCAGGCCAGGATGCCGAGCACCTGGCCGCGCGTCACGCCGACGTGGCGCAGCATGCCGAATTCGCGCGCCCGCGCCAGCGTCTGCGCCGAGAAGGTCGCGGCCACGCCCGACAGGCCGATGACGATGGCGATCGCTTCCAGCAGGTAGGTCACGGCGAAGCTGCGGTCGAAGATCTGCAGGCTGGCGGCGCGGATTTCGCCAGGGCGGGCCAGCTGCAGGGCCGGGCCGAAAGGCAGCCGGCGCAGCGCGCCTTCGATCCGGTTCGTGTTCGCTGCGCTGCCGGCGTAGATGGCGGCGTCGGTCACTTCCAGCGCACCGGTCAGTGCGCGGTAGTCGGCCAGGCGCACGACGATCGAGCCGGACTGGTTGGCATAGTCGCGCCAGACGCCGGCAACGAAGAAGGGCGAAGGACGCCCGCCCAGCGGCAGCGCCAGGGTCTGGCCGACCTGCACGCCGTACAGGTCGAGCATCGCTTCCGAGACCCAGGCCGGCCGCGCACCTGCCGGCACCGGGAGCGAGGAACCGACCAGGAACAGCAAACGGCCCGGATCGAGCGGATCGATGTCGCGCGCGATCAGGATCACGTCCGGACGGTCGGCCGCCAGCGAGATCGGGCGCGTACGCAGGAACTGCACCTGATTGCCGCCGGCGGCGCGCGTGATCGCATCCTGCTCCGGCTTGCCGAAGAAGCCCGAGCTGCCGCCGGCGCTGCTGCGCACATACAGGTCGGCCGGCAGGATGTGGCGCATCCAGTCGTCGACCGAGATCCGGAAACTGGCGACCATGATCCCCATCGCCACCATCAGGCTGAAGCTGGCCAGGATGCCGCCCAGGGCGATCGAGGCCTGGCCGGGCGCGTTCGCCAGGCGCGCCAGCGTCAGCGCCAGCACCGGCGGCGGGTTCGGCATGCGCAGCAGCGGACGCGCGAGCAGGCGGAAGCTCGCCGAGGCCAGGCGCGGCATCAGTCCGATGCCGCCGATCAGCAGCAGGGCAATCGCGAAATAGCCGAACAGGGGCAGCTCGAACACGGGCGGCGCGAAGGCGAACAGGCCCGCCAGCGCCAGGCAGATCATGGATGGCCAGACGCGCGCCAGGTGCGACAGGGCCGCCTCCTCGTTGCCCGCTTTCAGGGCCACGGCCGGCCTGGCGCGCGCCGCCTCCAGGGCCGGCGCCAGGCAGCCCAGCAGGGCCACGCCCAGGCCCAGCGCGAAGAAGACGCAGGCGGCGACCGGCGTGAAGACGACTTGCGGCTTGACCCCTGGGAAGTAGCCGGCGCCGAGGTCGCCGCCGAAGAAGCGCAGGGCCAGCGCCGCCAGCGCATAGCCGGCGGCAACCCCGAGCAGCGCGCCGATCACGCCCAGGCTGGCGCCCTCGACCAGCACCTGCCGCAGCAGCTGGCCGCGCTCCACGCCGAGCACGCGCAGCAGCGCGAACTGGCTGCGCCGGCGCATCACCGATAAAGCCTGGGTCGAGAACACGAGGAAGGCGCCGGTGAACAGCGCCACCAGGGCCAGCACGGTGAGGTTCACGCGGTAGGCGCGGCTGAGGTTATTGTTGCGGCTTTCCTGATCGCTGTCGTTCGGCTGCTGGACGCGAAAGCGCCCCGGGAAGCGCCGTTCCAGGTCGCTCTTCAGGCCCGCCTCGAATTGCGCGCGGTTGACGCCGGCGCGCAGTTTCAGATCCACGCGCGAGAGTTTGCCGAGCTGGCCAAAGCGCCACTGCAGGGCGCCGATGTCCATCACGCCGAAGCGCTGGCCGGGCCGGGCACGCTGCACGGGGCCGGCCACGCGCAGGTGGAGGTCCGCGGTGCCGGCGCGTACGGTCAGCGCCGCGCCGGCACGCAGGTTCAGCCAGCCCTGCGCGGCAGGCGACAGGAAGACCGCGTCGTCGGCCAGCAGGTCGCTGCCGCGTCCCTCGGCCGGCACGCCCAGCAGGTCGGGCGCGATATAGCCGGCGCGCAGCGGGTCGATGCCGACGATGCGCAGCGAGCCCTTGACGTTCGGGATCGCGGCCTGGAGTTCGAGCACCGGGGAGGCGAGGGCGACGCCCTCATATTGCGCGAGCAGGGGATAGATGGCTTCGTCGAACAGGGCCTCGCGCCCGGCGACCTGGACGTCCGCCTGGCCGGACAGGCTCTTGATCGCGCTTGAAAATTCATTGAAGGCGGCGGCGTTGATCAGGTGGATCGCAAAACCCATCGCCACCCCGACCGCGATCGCGGCCACGGCCAGCACGGCGCGCAGCGGGTGGGCGCGCCATTCGCCGACCAGCAGCCAGCGGGACAGGACGTTCAGGCCGGACATTGAACCGCCAGCGCCTCCGCTTGCCGCCGTGCCTTCAGGCGCGCCGCGGCCGATGTCGCCTTGCCTGCGCGGGCGGCATCTTCCTCGGCCCACCTGGCCTGCAGGCGCAGGCGTTCGCATTTCTGGCGCGTGGCCGCCGCTGCGCGCGCGGCGCGTTGCTGTCCGCGCTCCTCGCGTTCCGCGCGCGCTTCCAGCGTCGAGCGCTCCTTCTGCAGCGCGGCCAGGCGCGCCTTGTCGCGCTCCAGGGCGGCCGCAGCCTCGGCGCCCGAGGGGGCGGGCGGCACAGCCAGCTCGGTCGTCCGGCCAATCGCGCAGGGATGCTCGGCATAGCTCACCTTGCCGTCCAGCGTGCATTTATAGACCGGTTGCGCCGCCGCTGCCTGCGCCAGCATGAACCAACCGAACACCGCCCACACCCTTCGCATCGCTTTCTCCCTCACAAAATTTTGCCAGGGTTCATGATGCCGAGCGGGTCGAGCGCGCCTTTGATGGCACGCATCATGTTCAGTTCGACGGGGTCTTTGTAGCGTTGCAGCTCGTCGCGCTTGAGGGCGCCGATCCCGTGTTCGGCCGAGATCGAGCCATCGTGGCGGGCCACGCTGTCGTGCACGATACGGTTGATGGCGTCCTGGTTGCCGAGGAAGGCCTCGTGCGAGACCCCGTTCGATGGTGCGACGTTGTAGTGCAGGTTGCCGTCGCCCAGGTGGCCGAAGCAGACCACCTGGCAGCCGGGGAAGGCGTGCGCCAGCTGGGCATCGGTCGCGGCAATGAAAGCGGCGATCTGCGAGATCGGCAGCGAGACGTCGTGCTTGATGTTCTTGCCGGCGCTGGCCTGGGCCAGGGGGATGTGTTCGCGCAGCTGCCACAGGCCGCTCGACTGGGCGAGCGAGGTGGCGACGACGGCATCGTCGGCCAAGCCCCCTTCGAGCGCAGCTTCGATCGCGCCTTCCAGCAGGGCGACCGCGTGTTCTTCCGACTCGCTGCTCGACACTTCCAGCAGCGCGTATTGAGCATGGCTGCGGACGAAGGGGCGCGGCAGGTGCGGGAAGTGTTCGGAAACGAGTTGCAGGCAGAAATCCGACATCAGCTCGTAGGCGGTGAGGTTCGAGCCGCACTGGTCCTGCATCAGCGACAGCAGCGACAACGCGCGTTCCGGCGAATCCATCGCCACCAGGGCCGTGGTGGACGCCTTCGGCTGCGGATAGAGTTTCAGGACAGCCGCCGTGATGACGCCGAGCGTGCCTTCGGCGCCGATGAAGAGTTCGCGCAGCGCGTAGCCGGTATTGTCCTTCCTCAGCCCGCGCAGGCCGTCCCAGATCTCGCCGCCCGGGGTGACCACCTGCAGGCCCAGGCACAGGTCGCGCGTGTTCCCATAGCGCAGGACGGCGGTGCCGCCGGCATTCGTCGACAGGTTGCCGCCGATCGTGCAGCTGCCTTCGGCCGCCAGCGAAAGCGGGAACAACAAGCCGGCGCGGCCGGCCGCTTCCTGGATCTGCTGCAGGATCGCGCCCGCCTCGACGGTGATGGTGCGGTTGGTGGTGTCGAGTTCGAGGATGCGGCTCATGCGCCGCAGCGAGAGGACGACGGCCGTGCCGCTGGCGTCGGGCACGCTGCCCAGCACCAGGCCGGTGCGCCCGCCCTGCGGCACGATGGGCACGCGTGCGTGCGCGCAGGCGGCCACCAGTTGCGCTACCTCGTCGACGCTTGCGGGCAGCAGCACGGCCCGTGCACGGCCGGTGAAGCGGCCGCGCCAGTCGGTGAGGTAGGGCGCCATGTCGATCTGTTCCGACAGCACCCGGGACGCGCCGACGATTGCGCGGCAGCGTCCGAGGAAATCCTCAGTCATGCGGTACTTTTACCTTGTCCAGCAATTCCTTGGCCATGCGCTGCGCCGCCTTTTTATACGGACGCAGGTAGAGCAGGGCGCAGGCAAAAAAGACGCAGACCAGCGCCACCTCGCCCAGGGCCATCATGCGCGAGAGTTCGCTCGCATCGCTCCAGGCGCGCACCGCGCCTTCGGCAAAATAAATCAGGATCACCATCGACGACCACTGCAGCGTGTACAGGTCGCGCTTGATGACGCCGCGCAGCGGCACCAGCAGCGGCAAGGCCTTCAAGGCCAGCAGCGAGCCGCCGGGGTGCAGCGGGGCGACCCAGATTTCCCAGGCCACCAGCCAGCAGATCAGCCAGATCAGGCTGGCGATGGCACCGCCATGAAAGAGCTTTTGGGTTTGCATCAGCGTGGTCCGTGGGGTGGTGTGTGCAATTTGGCGGCCGCTTCGGCCAGGCGGCGCCCGAGCGCGACGGCCAGGCGTTTTTCGTCTTCCGTGACCTGCTTGTCGCCGTCGATGCCGGCCCAGTGGGTGGCGCCGTAGGGGCTGCCGCCGCTGGACGTGGTCATCAGTTCGGGATGGGTATAGGGCAGGCCCATGACGAGCATGCCGTGGTGCAGCAGCGGAATCATCATCGACAGCAGGGTGGCCTCCTGGCCGCCGTGCAGGCTGCCGGTGGACGCGAACACGACCGCCGGCTTGCCGGACAGGGTGCCGGCCAGCCATTCGGCGGCCGTACCGTCGAGGAAGTATTTCATCGCCGAAGCCATGTTGCCGAAGCGCGTGGGCGAACCCAGGGCCAGTCCCGCGCACTCGGCCAGGTCGGATAATTCGACATACGGCGCCCCGTCCAGCGGGATGCTGGGCGCGGTCGCCTCGGCCACCGTCGAGATGGCCGGCACGGTGCGCAGGCGGGCCTCCACGCCCGGGACGCTTTCGACGCCCTGGGCGATCAGCTCGGCCAGCTTGCGGGTGGCGCCATGGCGCGAGTAGTACAAAACGAGAATAGTCAGGGAGGTCGGGTTCATCGTTGGTATTATAGAATGCTTTGCTCTACGCATTGGCCACGACAATGCGCTCAGGACGAATCTAAAACGACAACATGCTATCCAAGACGGTTCATGCAATTTCGCGCTCGACGAACGAGATGTTCAGCGACGGCTTCGAGCGCGTCCGCGGGCTGACGCTGGCCGAAGTGCTGGACCTGGTGCGCTTCGCGCGGCGCCGCCTGCGCGAGGAGATGCTGCCCCAGGTGGCGGGCAGTCTCACCTTTACCACGACGCTGGCCCTGGTCCCGCTGCTGACGATCGTACTGGCCATTTTTACCACGTTTCCGATCTTCGGTCAGCTCCGCACGGCATTGGAAACCTACTTCGCCCAGGCCCTGATGCCGAAGGCGATTTCGAACACGATCATCGCCAACCTGACCCAGTTTGCCGACAAGGCCAAGGGCCTCTCGGCGCTGGGCGCGGTCGTGCTGCTGTTCACGACGACGGCGATGATGGGCATGATCGAGCGCGTCTTCAACCAGATCTGGCGCGTGCGCCGCCCGCGGCCGCTGATGCAGCGCATGCTGACCTACTGGGCCCTGATCACCCTCGGCCCCTTGCTGTTCGGCCTCTCGATCTCGCTCACGGCCCAACTGTTCATGGTCACCGGCGGCGTGACCAGGGCGGTGCCGATGCTCGGCAGCGTGCTGTCGACGCTGGCCTCGATCGCGCTCACCACCGGCGCGTATACCCTGCTGTACGTCACGGTGCCGAACCGCTACGTCAACTGGCGCGACGCGCTCTGGGGCGCGCTCGGCGCGGCGATCGCCTTCGAACTGGCGAAGCGCCTGTTCGCTTTATTCATCCGCCAGTTCCCGACCTACGCCATCATCTACGGCGCCCTGGCCGCGCTGCCGCTGTTCCTGGTGTGGATGTACCTGTCCTGGCTGATCACGCTGCTGGGCGCGGTGGTGGCCGCCGCCTTGCCGGTCGTGAAATACGAGCGCTGGTGGCATGTGCCGGCGCCGGGCGGCGCCTTTGTCGATGCGATGGCCGTGCTGAAGGTGCTGCACGGCGGCGCCCACGCGACCGGGTCGGCGCTGGTGTCGTCGAGCGCGATCCGGCTGCACACCCGGATCGGCTACGACGAACTGAGCCTGCTGCTCGAGCAGATGGTGGCGGCCGGCTGGGTCGGGCGGGTGCAGCCCGAGGTGCCGGCCCAGCCCCGCTGGCGCGGCGTCGACCGCGCCGGGGCCGACGACTGGGTACTGCTGGCCGACCCGGACAAGCTGCGCGTGGCCGATGTCTACCGCCTGTTCGTGTTCGGCGGCGCCAAAGCCGCGCTGGCGCCGAATGCGCAGCAGGTGGAAGGGTCGAATTTGTCGCTCGATGCCGGGGCGCTGGCGCGGCAGGTGGAGGCGGCGGTGGGGCAGGGGCTGGAGCAGCCGATCAGTTCCTATTTCGCCGATAACGGCCGCGCACCGTAGGGTGGGCTCTCGAGCCCACGCGGAATGCGGCCGAACGTGCGATCCGCGTGGGCACAAGTGCCCACCCTACGTTACGCGACTGTCTCGGCTAGAAACTGAGCTTCCCCGTCAGCATCTGCCAGTACATCACCCAATCCGCCCTGAACGACAGCCACGGCTGCGCAAACGTCGCCGGCCGGTTGTGCTCATAGAAGAAATGCCCGATCCAGGCCCCGCCATAGCCGAACACGAGGGCCGCCAGCACCCACCACGCATTGCCGGTCACGAGCGCCGCCGCGATGGCCAGCAAGGCCCCCGTGCTGCCGATGAAATGCGTGCGCCGGCAGCGGCGGTCCGCGTGCTGGGTCAGGTAAAACGGATAGAACTCGGCAAAGCTCATGTTCTCTGCTCCTCGAGCGACAGCGCGAACGCGTCGAGCGCGTCGAGCACGGCATCGGGCTGTTCGCTCATGAGCGAATGGCCGGCGTCGACCTGTACCACCTTGCCGTGCGCGATCGCGCCCGTCAGCAGCCTGGTCGAGCGCGCCGGCGTCATCATGTCCTTTTTCCCGAAAATGAAGAGCGTCGGGCAGCGTACCGCGGCAGCCGCCGCCTCGCCGTTGGCGTAGGCGTTACAAGCGGAGAAATCGGTGTAGAAAAGCCGGGCCGGATTCAGGGCCGACATGCGCTGCATCAGCCGGCGCGCACCGCCCATCACGGAAAAGCCGGGCGCCGGGCTCGAGGGCTTGTGTGCGATGCTCGAGTGCGACCAGATGTTGACCATGTCGATCGCCGTGTCCTCGTCGTCGCGCGCCGTTGCCAGCAGGGCGTCCGATACCTTCATCGGGTAAGTCGTGCCGAGCATGGCCAGTGCGCGCACCTTGCCGGGTGCGCGGTGCGCGGCTTCCAGCGCGATGAGCGAACCCATGCTGTGGCCGACCAGCAGCGGCTTGCGCACCCCCAGCGCATCGAGCAGCGCCAGCAGCCAGTCGGCCATCTCCTCGACGCTGGCCAGTGCCGGACCGCTGCTGCGGCCATGGCCTGGCAGGTCGACCGCCACTACGCCATAGCCGTGATGCGCGAACCAGCGCGACTGCAGGCCCCAGACCGAATGGTCGTTCTGGGCGCCGTGGATGAAGACGACGGTCGGCAGCATCGCATCGAAAGCCTTGCCGCCGGTGTAGGCGTAGGCCGGCTTGCCCTTGATATCGAGCTTCATCTCAGGCTCCTTTCTGCGCGGCCTTGAGCGCGCGTGCCAAGTCTTCGATCAGGTCGTCCGCATCTTCCAGGCCGACCGACAGGCGCATCGTGCCCTCGGTGATGCCCGACGCCGCCAGCTGGTCGACGGGTACGCGGAAGTGGGTGGTCGAGGCGGGATGGATGACGAGGGACTTGGCGTCGCCGACATTGGCCAGGTGCGAGAAGACCTTCAGGCTGTCGACGAAACGGCGGCCGGCGGCCCGATCGCCCTTCAGGTTGAAGGTGAACACGGCGCCGCAGCCTTTCGGCAGCAGGGTGCGCGCCAGCTGGTGGTCCGGGTGGCTGTCGAGTTCAGGATAGGACACCGATTCGACCGCAGAATTGGACAACAGGAATTCGATCACGCGCCGCGTGTTCGCCACGTGGCGGTCCATGCGCAGGCCGAGCGTCTCGATCCCCTGCAGGATGGCGAAGGCGTTGTGCGGGCTCATGGCCGCGCCGAAGTCGCGCAGGCCTTCGCGCCGCGCGCGCAGGGCAAAGGCGCCGACGGTCGACTCTTCGGCGAACACCATGCCGTGGAAGCCCTCGTAGGGGGTGCACAGTTCGGCGAAGCGGCCGCTCCGGTCGTGCGCAGCCTGCCAGTCGAAGGTGCCGCCGTCGACCAGCAGGCCGCCGATCGCGGTGCCGTGGCCGCACAGGAATTTGGTGGCCGAGTGGAAGACAAGGTCCGCGCCCAGGTCGAAGGGGCGCAGCAGATACGGCGTCGTAAACGTCGAGTCGACCATCAGCGGCAGGTCGTGCTCGTGGGCCAGCGCGGCGATGCGCGGGATGTCGAGCACGTCCAGGCCCGGGTTGCCCAGGGTTTCGCCGAACAGGACCTTCGTCTCCGGGCGGATCGCGGCGCGCCAGGCGTCGAGGTCGCGCGGGTCGACGAAGCTCGTCTCGATGCCGAAGCGCTTCAGGGTATAGGCCAGCAGGTTGTGCGAACCGCCGTAGAGGGCGCGCGAGGCCACGATATGCGAGCCGGCGCCGGCGATGGTGGAGAGGCCGAGGAACATCGCGGCCTGGCCGCTGGCGGTGGCGATGCCGGCCACGCCGCCCTCCAGGGCCGCGATGCGCTCTTCCAGCACCGCATTGGTCGGGTTCGAGATGCGCGAATAGACGTGGCCGCTGCGTTCCATGTTGAACAGGGACGCCGCGTGGTCGGAATCGCGGAAGGCGAAGGAGGAAGTGAAGTGGATCGGCGTGGCGCGCGCGCCGGTCGCCGGGTCGATTGCCGCGCCCGCGTGCAGCGACAGGGTATCGAAGCCCGGGTAGTGTGGACCGCTCATGATCGTCTCGTTTAGAAATAATTATGGGCGGAATCGTAACATTCTTTACGGGCGCCGCAAGGCTGAGCGCGGCTTCTCCCTCGCGTAACTGGATTTTCTGCTAGGCTTAGGCTACATTCGTGTTATGCCTTAGACAAAGAAATCGACTAGTGAATATTCCAACAGAAGCCGGGGTGGCTAATATGAAAGTCTCAGAAATCCTGCAGGTGAAGGGCAACATCCTTTATACGGTGACTCCCGAAACCCTGCTCGCCGACGCCGTCAATACGATGTCGGAAAAGGACATTGGTTCCCTGGTGGTCATGGAGTATGGCGACCTCGTCGGCATGCTGACTTTCCGCGAAGTGATCAAGGTACTGCACGCCAACGGCGGCGCACTCGGCGCCGGCACCGTGCGCAAGCACATGGACGAGGCGCCGATCACGGTCACCCCTGAAACCGAGGTGAACGAAGTGCGGCGCATGATGCTGGAGAAGCATGCGCGCTACCTGCCGGTGATGGACGCCAAGACGCTGCTGGGCGTGATCTCGTTCTACGACGTCGCGCGCGCGGTGCTGGAGGCGCAGAGTTTCGAGAACCGGATGCTGAAGGCGTATATCCGCGATTGGCCGGCGGAGCAGGCGGCCGAGGATTAAGCCGCGCATTTGCATGGTGGGCGCCCTGAGCCCACCATGCGCATGAGGTCACGCGGCGTCGCCGACGCCCTGCGCGCCCAGCCACTCGAGTAATCCCTGCGGCGACAAGGGCCGCGAGAACAGGTAGCCCTGCGCCAGCGGGCAGCCCAGCGCGTGCAGGATCTGCGCCTGGCGCTCGTCCTCGACCCCTTCCGCGATCACCGACAAGCCCAGGTTGCGCCCGAGCTGGATGATCATCGCGGCGATGCTGCTGCCGCGTGCGGAACCCGTGATCTCGGTGACGAAGGCGCGGTCGATTTTGAGGCGGTCGACTTTCAGGCGCTGCAGGTGCGACAGCGACGAGAAACCGGTGCCGAAATCGTCGATCGCGATCGACACCCCGGTGCGCTTGACCTGGGCCAGCATCTCGGCCAGCAACTGCGGTTCTTCCATCGCCATCGATTCGGTGATTTCGAGTTCGATGAATTCGGGCGGGGCGCCGCTGTCTTCCAGCGCGCGGCGCAGCACCTCGACGAATTGCGGATGGCGGAACTGGGCCTGCGACACGTTCACCGACATCGTGAAATCGAGGTAGCCGGCGGCGCGCAGGCGCATCAGTTCGGCGCAGGCTTCGCGCAGCACCCAGGCGCCGATCTCGACGATGAGGCCCGAGTATTCGGCGATCGGGATGAAGCGGTCCGGCGGGATCATCGTGCCGTCCTCCAGCCGCCAGCGCAGCAGCGCTTCGGCGCCGAAGGGGCGCCCGGTCCCCAGGTCGACCTGCGGCTGGTAGGCGAGGAAGAGTTCCTTGCGCTGGACGCCGCTGCGCAGGGCGTGCATCAGGCGTACCCGCTCGCGGATCTCGACACCCATGCTGCGCGAAAAATAGAAGTGGCCGCCGCGCTGCTGCGACTTCGCGCGCTTCAGGGCGATGTCCGCATCCTTCAGGGCGTCGGCGCCGCTGCCGTCGTGTTCTTCCAGGCGCACCAGGCCGAGGGTGCTTGAAATCTGCACGTCCTGGCCGTCGATCGAGAAGGGCGCGCGGAACAGGGCGTGGATCGCTTCCGGGGTGTTCAGGCTTCCCATCCCCAGCACCGCGAAGATGTCGCCGCCGATGCGCGCGACTTTCAGGCGCGGGTCGAGCTGCGTCTGCAGGCGCTGCGCGACGGTGACCAGCAGCTGGTCGCCGAACTGGTGGCCGAGGGCGTCGTTGGTTTCGGCGAAATGATCGAGGTCGACCAGGGTCAGCGTGGCCTCGGATCCGCCTTCGTTCGCCACCGCGGCGTCGAGGTCCTCGACCAGCTGCGTGCGGTTCGGCAGGCTGGTCAGCGGATCGAAGAAGGCCGCGTTGTTCAGGCGCCCGACCAGTTCCAGGTTGTCGAGGCTGACCGACACCACGCTGGCGAATACGTGCAGCAGGCGCTTGTTGCCGTCGCTGACCGGTTGTGCGAGCGGGATGGCGGCGGCGAAGTCGCGCCCGGATTTGCCGGGGAAGTAGAGCGCCAGGCAGGTGGGCGTGAATTCGGGACGGCGCTCGGCCAGGGCGCGGTTGACGGCGCCGCTGAAGGGAGCATGGTGCTGGGCGTCGAGGATGCGCTGCTCGAGATCGAGCCCGCTGCCGGCGCCGCCGAGCACGCGCAAGCCCCTGGCGTCGCGCGCGCACAGCACGCCGTTCGCTTCCTGGCCGAGCAGGGCGGCCGCCTGCTGCAGCACCGAACGGGCGACGTCGCGCGCGCCGTGCAGGCGCATCAGCTCGGTGCCGGCGTGGACGATGCGCTCCAGCCCCACGCGGCCGACACCCAGCGCGTGCAGCTGCTGGTAGGCGCGCACGGCGGCGGCCACGGTCGTGTACAGCTTGGTGCGGGTGAGCTCGGACTTGGTGCGGTAGTCGTTGATGTCGAGGTCGCGGATCGCTTCCATCTCGGGCGTGTAGCCCGGCTGGCCGGTGCGCAGGATGATGCGGACGTCCAGCATGCCGAGCGTCTCGCGCACGTGGCGTACCAGGTGCAGGCCGGCATCGGGTTGCTCCATGACGACGTCGAGCAGGATCACGGCGATATCGGGTTCGCGCGCCAGCAGGGCGCGCGCCTCGCTCGCCGAGAAGGCGTGCAGGAATTCGAGCGGGCGGTCCTGCACTTCCAGGCCGGCCAGCGCGAAGGTCGTGGTCGAGTGGACGTCGGCGTCGTCGTCGACGACGAGGATGCGCCAGCCGGGCGTGCCGGCCCGGCCTGCATGCTGGTGCGGAAGCGGCGCCTCATCCAGGAAGATCAGGTCGTCGTGCGCGTCGAACGCGACCCCGGGCGACATCGATGCGGGCATTATTGTTGCGTCTCCAAGATTAGGCTCGGCGGTTCATACCCACGGAGTATAGCGGACATTACCGAACGCGGCGCTCAAATATTGTTGCTCGAAGCAAAAATTTATATCTACGGGGAAACATAATACGGATTGTCGGAGGAAAAAGCGGGGCGTCGGCCGATCGTTGCGCGGACTGGTAGAATGGTCTTTTTCGCACCCTTCCGCATACGCATATGTCTGGTAATTCCTTCGGCAAGCTCTTCTCAGTCACCACCTTCGGCGAATCGCACGGTCCCGCGATCGGCTGCGTCATCGATGGCTGTCCGCCGGGCATGCTTCTCAGCGAAGCGGACATCCAGTCCGATCTCGACCGCCGCAAGCCCGGTACCTCGCGCCACGTGACCCAGCGCCAGGAAGCGGACCGGGTGCAGATCCTGTCGGGCGTGTATGAAGGCGTCACCACCGGCACCCCGATCGCGCTGCTGATCCAGAACGAAGACCAGCGCAGCAAGGACTACGGCAACATCGCCGATACCTTCCGTCCCGGCCACGCCGACTACACCTACTGGCACAAGTACGGCGTGCGCGATCCGCGCGGCGGCGGCCGTTCATCGGCGCGCCTGACGGCGCCCGTGGTCGGCGCCGGCGCCGTCGCCAAGAAATGGCTGCGCGAGCGCTACGGCATCGGATTCGCCGGCTGCATGCGCCAACTGGGCGAGATCGAGATCCCGTTCGGCGGCTGGGAGCATGTGCCGAACAATCCCTTCTTCGCCGCCACCGATGATGCCGCGCTGCTGGCGCGGATGGAAGCCTACATGGACGACCTGCGCCGTGCCGGCGACTCGATCGGCGCGCGCATCGACGTCGTCGCAACCGGCGTGCCGGTCGGCTTCGGCCAGCCGATCTACGACAAGCTCGACGCCGACATCGCCTACGCGATGATGGGGATTAACGCGGTCAAGGGCGTCGAGATCGGCGCCGGCTTCAATGCGGTCGTGCAGAAGGGTTCCGAGCACGGCGACGAACTCACGCCCGAGGGTTTTGTGGGCAACCAGGCCGGCGGGGTGCTGGGCGGGATCTCGACCGGGCAGGACATCACGGTCTCGCTGGCGATCAAGCCGACTTCCTCGATCCGCGTGCCGCGCCGTTCGATCGACAAGACGGGCGCGCCGGCCATGGTCGAAACCTTCGGCCGCCACGACCCCTGCGTGGGCATCCGCGCGACGCCGATCGCCGAAGCGATGCTGGCGCTGGTGCTGATCGACCACGCGCTGATGCACCGTGCGCAGTGCGGCGACGTGCACGTCGATACGCCGCGGATCTGATCGTAGGGTGGGCATGCCCACGCGTGACGCCGGCGTCGCGTTGGCGGGTCTTTCCTCAAGCGAAGCCGACACAGTGCGACATTCACGCGTGGGCGCAGCCCGGTGAATCCGTCCTCGAGGCCATTGGCCTCGAGGACCCCTGCAATTGATCAGGCCTTGCCGGCCGCCGCCAGTTCGGACTGCGTGCGGCGCTCGATCGCGCGCACGACCAGCGAGCGCAGGTCGTTCAGCAGCGAAAACTCCGTCTGGCTCAGGCTGATCGACGGGAAGGTGTCGTCCCAGTCGCCATAGATGAAGCCCACGGGCTGGCCGTTCAGGCACAGCGGGATCACGACGAAGCAGCGCGCTTCGGACAGGGTGCCGCGCCACCAGCCGGGCAGCTTGGCGGCGAATTTCTCGTCGCGCGCATTCTCGATGAAGATCACGCGGTCGCTGGTGAGCGCGGCATGGAACACGTCGGCGCCATAGGCATCGTCGAAACTCAGGTTCGGCATCAGGGCACGGGCAGCCGAGCCGAAGCCCATGCGCGCCAGGTATTTTCCCTCGCGCCGGTTGCGCAGAAAAGCAAAGGCGCGCGTAAACGACAGGCCCTGGAAGATGGTCTCGAGCGCCATCGACATCATCTGGCCCGGATTGACGGCGACACCCGCGTCGCGCATGTCGGCCGCGCCGCTCATCAGGATCCGGTTGCCGGCTTCGCGCTTGCGCGCCACCTGCTCGACGCGGGCCTGCGTTTCCTGGGGCTTGGCGAGCGGCGCAATGGTCAGGTCGGCCTGCACTTCGCGCTTCGCCTTGGCGATCGCAACGAGCATCCGTTCCGGCTCCACGCCCAGCATCGGCGCGAAGGCTTGCGCCAGCTCGGCCACCTGGGTGGCGCCCGCCTCGTCGTCGTTCCAGAGCGAGTTTGCGCAGCGCGTCGACATGGTGCCGAGGGCAGCGAGCCAGTCGTCATGGCCGAAGCCTTCGGCGCGTTCGCCCGGCTCGAGCGTACGCATGCCCGCCACCAGGTTGCGCGGCAGGCCCCAGTGTTCGGCGGTGGCGCGGCCCAGTGCCTCGAGCGGCAGCCCGAGAACTGCCTGCGCCGCATTGTCCTCGCAGCCGGCGCCGGCGATCTCGCGCATGCGCGCCCAGCGCTCCGGCATGTAGAAGGTCACCATCATCCGGCCCAGCGAATGCAGGATCGAGCAGACCACGGCTTCCTCGGGGTCGCGCGTGGCGGCGCTGGCGGCCACCTGCTGGGCCACCATCCCGGCCAGCACGGCCTTTTCCATCTCGACGTGTGCATGCGCCGAATCGGGCGTGCTCTTCGCCAGTTCCTCGATCAGCTTCAGACCAAGCGCCAGATGGCCGATCGCCTCGGTGCCGAGCACCAGCACCGCCTTCGAGACCGTGTTGATGCGCTGGCCGAAGGCCGAGTACATGCCGCTGTTGGCGAGCCTGAGTACCTTCTGCGTCAGGACCGGGTCCGACAGCACGGTCTGCGTCATCGAGAATTCGCGCTCGTCCTCGCCGCGCATCGACGCCAGGATGGCATTGATGGCGCGCGTGAAGCCGGGCATGTCGCCCTGGCGGCGGATACGCTCCCACAGCAGGGCAAGGGTGGCGTCGGCTGCTGGCGCGCGTTCATTCATAAGTGGCGTCATGGTGTACTGGCCCGGAGATCTGGCGGCAGCAATGCCGTGTAATGGTTGTCCTGCAGGGCGGCGAGGGCCACGTGCGCCGGCATCGGTTTGCCGGTGAGATAACCCTGGATGTAGCGGCAGTCGCGTGCCGAGAGCCAGCCCAGCTGCTCCTCGGTTTCGACGCCTTCGGCCACCACCGACAGGTCGAGGTGGCGCGCCATGTCGAGCACGGCGCTGCAGATCGCCGCCTCCTTCTGCGCGTCCGGCAGGTCCTTCACGAAGGCGCGGTCCACCTTCAGCACCGAGATCGGGAAGCGCTTCAGGTAGGCCAGGGAAGAGTAGCCGGTGCCGAAGTCGTCGATCGCGATGCGCGCGCCGCGCTCGGCCATTTTGGTGAGGATGGTTTCCGCGTGCAGCGGGTCGACCATCAGCGTGCCCTCGGTGATTTCGAGCACGAGCTTCTTGCCCGGCATGCCGGACAGGGCCAGTGCCTCGTCCAGCACGCCGAGGAACTTGTCGTTCCTGAACTGGCGCGGGCTGATGTTGACCGAGATGTAGAGCTCGCGCTTGGCCGCTTCCTCGAACTGCAGGATCTGGGCGCAGGCCGACTTCAGGGCCCAGGCGCCGAGCAGGTTGATCAGGCCATTGGTCTCGGCGATCGGGATGAAGCGCACCGGCGGCACCATGCCCAGCGTCGGGTGCTTCCAGCGCATCAGCGTCTCGAAGCCTTCGATCGAACGCGTGCGGGCGTCGACGATCGGCTGGTAGTAGAGCAGGAATTCGCCTTCGCGCACCGCCGAGAACATGGCCGCCTCGAGCGAGATGTCGTGCTGCGGCGGACCCTGTTCGCGCGCGCTGTAGACCACGGCGCGGCCCTTGCCGGTTTCCTTGGCGCGCGACAGGGCGGCGTCGGCCAGCGCCAGCAGGCCGTGGTCGTCCTCGGCATGCTGCGGATAGAGCGCGACGCCGACCGAGGCGCCGAGGTGGATTGTGTGGCCCTCATGCTCGAAGGGCGACTGCAGGGTCGCCAGCAGGCGTCCCGTGACCAGCTTGATTTGCGCCTCGCTGGCGGTGCCGGGCAGGATCACGACGAATTCGTCGCCGCCCACGCGCGCCAGCGTATCGCTGTCGCGCATCGCCCGGCGCAGGCGCGCGGCGGCCTGGCGCAGCACGGCGTCGCCGATCGCGTGGCCGAGCGCGTCGTTGACCTTCTTGAAGCCGTCGAGGCCGATCGTGGCGACGGCAAAGCCCTGGCCGGAGCGACGCGCGTTGGCGACGACCATGCGGATGCGGTCGGTCAGCAGCAGGCGGTTCGGCAGTTCGGTCAGCGCGTCGTGGGTCGCCATGTGGCGCAGCCGTTCCTCGGTGGCGTGCTGCGCGCTCATGTCGCGCCCGACGACCAGCAGGCTGTCGTCCTCGCCGAGCTCGGCGATGCGCAGTTCGAAGGGTAGGTCCTGGTCAACGCAGCGCAGGCGCACGCGCACCAGCACCGGATCTGCCGCCGCGTTGGCCTCCGCGATCGCGGTGCGCAGGGCGGCGCCGTCGCCCTCCAGCACGAAGCCGGCCAGCGGCATGCCCTCGGCCGCTATCTGGAGGCCCAGCAGGCGCAGCGTGCGCCGGCTGGCGCTGCGGATCTCGCCGCTCGGGGCGATCCGGAACGCGCAATCGCCCGCGGCCTCGAGCAGGCTGTCGGCGCCATGCGCCGGCGCCGGGCGCGGCTGGTCGAACGGCACGGCGGCGGAAGGAGAGCGCATCGTTGAAATATCTGCCTTATTGCGGGCACCCTGAACAGGTGGAACCGTGCGAGTTTAACAAACCACAGGGCACTTTATCACTGAAAAATTCCAAGGGGCATTAAAAAAAGATCGGTTGCCACTGTGATTTACGCTTCATTTGCGTTACCGCAGTGGCACCTTGCCTGACGTCGCGCTTTGCGCTAGCCTCTTGACGGATCGCTAACAGGCGCTGTCAATACAAGACCGCCATTGTCGCCGATGAGTTGCACCTAAGAAAGCAAAAGCATTCGATTCGATGCTTTCTTGCAACATTATAGACCGGAACGCGCATAGCCGCGAGGAGCCGCAATGAACCAGTTCGACACGCACGAAGTCTTCAACCAGGCGCCGCCCTTCGGCGACGTCAACCTGCTGCGCTGCGATCCGGCTTTGCAGGAGGGCCTGGCGCGCGAGGGCGCGCAGTGGGCGCACGATGGCCTCGACGCGCTTGGCGCCCGCCTGGGCCGTCCGGAAGTGCTCGACCTCGCGCGCCTGGCCAATGCCAACGGGCCGCGCCTGGTCGCCTTCGACCGCAGCGGGCGGCGCATCGACGAAATCGAATTCCATCCGGCCTGGCATGAATTGATGGCGCTGATGATCGGCGCCGGCGCCCACTCTGCGCCCTGGGCCGATCCGCGCCCGGGCGCGCAGGTGGCGCGGGCCGGCGCCTATCTGCTGTTCGGGCAGGTGGAGAACGGCGCCCAGTGCCCGGTGACGATGACCTACGCCTCGGTGCCGGCGCTGCGCCGCGCCGGCAAGCTGGGCGAGCGCTGGCTCCCGAAAATCCTCTCGAACGAGTACGACCCGCGCTCGCTGCCGGTCGGGCAGAAACGCGGCGCCCTGATCGGCATGGGCATGACGGAAAAACAGGGCGGCACCGACGTGCGCGCCAACACGACGCGCGCAACGGAGATTGCCCCGGGCGAGGCGAGGGCGCGCTTCGGCGAGGAAGGCGAGGGCGCCTGGCGCATCGTCGGCCACAAGTGGTTTTTCTCGGCGCCGCAGTCGGACGCCCACCTGATCCTGGCACAGACCGACGAAGGCGGGAGTGCCGGCTTGTCATGTTTCTTCGTGCCGCGCTTCCTGCCCGACGGCAGCCGCAATGCGATCCGGGTGCAGCGCCTGAAAGATAAACTCGGCAACCGCTCGAACGCCTCGTCCGAGGTCGAATTCTGCGACGCGGTCGGCTGGCTGGTGGGCGCGGTCGGGCGCGGCATCCCGACCATCCTCGAAATGGGCAGCCATACCCGCCTCGATTGCGTGGTCGGCACGGCCGGCATCATGCGCGCGGCCCTGTGCCACGCGCTGCACCACGCGCGCGGCCGCGCCGCCTTCGGCAAACCGCTGGCGCAGCAGCCGCTGATGCAGAACGTGCTGGCCGACCTGGCGCTCGAATCGGAAGCGGCCACCGCCTTCGCCCTGCGCCTGGCGCGCTGCTTCGACAGGGCAGACGATCCGAACGAAGCCGCGCTCGGCCGCATCCTGACCCCGGCCGGCAAGTACTGGCTGTGCAAGCGCGGCCCGGCTTTCGGCGCCGAGGCGATGGAGGTCATGGGCGGCAACGGCTATGTCGAGGATGGGCCGCTGGCGCGCCTGTACCGCGAGTTTCCCGTCAACTCGATCTGGGAAGGCTCGGGCAACGTGATGTGCCTGGACGTGCTGCGTGCACTCGGCAAGGCGCCGGAGGCGGCGCGCGCGGCGCTCGAGGCCGAGCTGGCGCCGGCGGCGGCGCTCGACGCGCGCTTCGCCCGGTATGTCGGGCAGCTCGGGCGCGACCTGCTGGACACGGACGAAGCGGGCGCGCGCAGGCTCGCCGAGCGGCTGGTGATCGCGGTGCAGGGCGCACTGCTGCTGCAGCATGCGCCGCCGTATGTGGCCGAGGCCTTCGTCGCCTCGCGCATCGCGCAGGATGTGGGCGGCGCCTTCGGCCGGCTGCCGTCCGGGCTCGACCTCGACGCGATCCTGGCGCGGGCCCTGAAGCTCTAGCATGAAGTTTCTACAGCCGGAGCGCGACAAAAGGACGCGCTACTGGGATAATGGCAGGTTGAACGTCTCAACCAAAGAACACCTCTTATGTCGATCATGAAACAAGACCCGCGCTTCCCGAGCCTCTACATCCTGAACCACCCGCTGATCCAGCACAAGCTGTCGCACATGCGCGAGCACGACACCTCCACGCGCACCTTCCGCGAACTGCTCAAGGAAATCACGCTCCTGATGGGCTACGAGATCACGCGCGACCTGCCGCTGACCACGCGTGCGATCCAGACCCCGCTGGTGACGATCGACGCCCCCGTCATCGCCGGCAAGAAGCTGGCCATCGTGCCGATCCTGCGCGCCGGTATCGGCATGAGCGACGGCCTGCTGGAACTGGTGCCGTCGGCGCGCGTCGGCCACATCGGCGTGTACCGCGATCCCGACACCCACGAGCCGGTCGAATACCTGGTGCGCCTGCCGGACACCTCCGAGCGCACCTTCATCCTGTGCGATCCGATGGTCGCCACCGGGAACTCGGCGGTGCACGCGGTCGACGTGCTCAAGAAGCGCGGCGTGCGCGACGACCAGATCATCTTCCTGGCCCTGGTCGCGGCCCCCGAAGGCGTCAAGGTCTTCCACGATGCGCATCCGGACGTGAAGCTGTATGTCGCTTCGCTCGACTCGCACCTGAACGAGCACGCGTATATCGTGCCGGGCCTGGGCGACGCCGGCGACCGCATCTTCGGCACCAAGTAAGCGGTGACGGGCGCAAACGATACGGACTTCTTTGTCCGCTTGACCCAGGCGAACGAAGACTTCCGCGCCGGCCTGCCGGCCACGCTGCAGCGGCTCGGCGCGGCCGGAGCGGACTTCGATCCGGCCACGCCGGCGCCCGCGCTGGCGGACGACCTGCAGTCGCTGCTGCATACGCTGGCCGGCGCCGCGGTAACCTTCGGCTTTCGCGAACTGGGGCAGGGCGCGCGCGCACTCGAGCAGCGCCTGCGCGTGCTGACGGCTTTCGAACACGTGGGCGAGGACGACTGGCGCGCATGGCTGGCTTCACTGGACGATTTTGTCCGCAGCGGCCTGGCGGCGCCCGCGCCGGCGTATCACAGCGCCGCGTTTTCCCTGTTGCCATAGGCCAAAAGTCTAGCGTCGAGCCGTTTGATCCAGCGCAAACTTGCCAAGCTTCGATGACCTATATTCTCCCTAGTGCCGATGCAAATCGAGTCCCGCAATAGTCGAGCAAATAGTTGGTGTACGGCATTGTTACGCACACTGTTTTTTTATTTTGCGAAAACTGCTTGTGCGCGGTTTTATTCGGTATAATACGGGATCGTTGGGTTCGAGCTAGTAGTGCAGTCTGTCTGTCATTTCTTTCTTGCTTCTTCAAACGATCATAAACGGGCGTAAGCCCACTTAACTGAAATAGGAAATTGTAATGGCAACTGGCATCGTTAAATGGTTCAATGACTCGAAGGGCTTCGGCTTCATCACCCCTGATGAAGGCGGCGAAGATCTGTTCGCGCACTTCTCGGCTATCCAGAGCCAAGGCTTCAAGTCCCTGCAAGAGAACCAGCGCGTCTCGTTCGACGTGACCTCGGGTCCTAAGGGCAAACAAGCATCGAACATTCAGCCGATCTAATCGCTGAGTTACGATGAAAAATCCTCGGCATTGCCGGGGATTTTTTTTCGTCTATCGCTTTCGCACAGCATGGCGGAGTCATCACAAGGCCGCCACAGCTACCCGTTTCCTCAGCCGTGTTGGCGCCCGCTCAGGTTTCGACCTCTTTGATTTCCGCCCGCCAATAATCCGGCTGCGCATAAGCGCGCCGCAGGAAGTCGACAAAGGCGCGTATCCGCAGCGGCAAATGTCGCCGCTGGGCAAATACCGCGTGGATATCGTTGCCCGGCGCCGTATAATCGTCGAGCACCGTCACCAGTTTCCCCGCCTCGAGGTGCGCGCCGACTTCCCACATCGAGCGCCAGGCCAGGCCTTTCCCGTCCAGCGCCCAGTCGTGCAGGACTTCCCCATCGTTGCAAACCATGTTGCCGGCCACCTTCAGCGTCACCGTTTTGTTGTGCTCGCGAAAGGTCCAGCCGCGCTGGCTGCCTTCGCTGCTGATCGCCAGGCAGTTGTGGCGCGCCAGGTCGGCCAGCGTGCGCGGCGTGCCGTGGCGCTTCAGGTAGGCGGGGCTCGCCACCACCACGCGCGCATTCTCGGCCAGCTTCACGGCCACCAGGTTCGAGTCGCCAAGGCTGGCGATGCGGATCGCGACATCGACCCCTTCGCCGACGACGTCGACCACGCGGTCGTTCAGGTTCAGGTTGACCGTCACCTCGCGGTGTTCGGCCAGGAAAGAGGGCAGCAGTGGGGCCACGTGCTGGCGTCCGAAGCCGGCCGGGGCCGACACCAGCAGGTGCCCCTTCGCATGCGCGCTGCGTTCGGACACGGCCGTCTCCGCCTCTTCCATCTCGGCCAGGATGCGCTGGCAATCCTCGAGAAAGGCCGCGCCTTCGTCGGTCAGGGCGAGGCGCCGCGTCGTCCTCTGCAGCAGCTTCACGCCGAGCCGGCTTTCCAGCGCGTCCAGGCGGCGCCCGATCATCGCCGGCGCGATTCCCTCGGCCCGCGCCGCCGCCGACAGGCTGCCGCGCGCCACCACTTCGACAAAGGTCGAGATTTCCCTGAACTTTCCCACGCCGCTCCTGTAATCGTGATGCACCATCTGTGACAAATACGCACAAATGAAATGCACAAATGTATCGTTTGCCTACTTTCTGTTGAATATACTTGATGATATGGCAAACGCCAAGCTGGCTTATACTGGGCGGCATTGGCCAACCGCTGCACAGGATTTTTGACACCCTTCAAGGAGCACCACATGACCATCGCCACCCCGCAAGGCCTGGAAATCTCGGCCGAGATCAAGCCCGGTTTCGAACAAATCCTCACGCCCGAGGCGCTCGAACTGGTCGCGATGTTGACGCGAAAATTCGAGCCGCGCCGCCAGGAGCTGCTTGCCGCCCGCGTCGAGCGCGCGAAACGCCTGGACGCCGGCGAGCGCCCGGATTTCCTGCCCGAGACCGCCCACATCCGCAACGGCGACTGGAAAATCGCGCCGATCCCGCAAGCGCTGGAGTGCCGCCGCGTTGAAATTACCGGCCCGGTCGAGCGCAAGATGGTCATCAACGCCCTGAACTCGGGCGCCGACAGCTACATGACCGACTTCGAGGATTCGAACACGCCGAACTGGGACAACCAGATTACCGGCCAGATCAACATGCGCGACGCCGTGCGCCGCACGATCTCGCTCGAGCAGAACGGCAAGACCTACAAGCTGAACGACAAGGTCGCGACCCTGGTCGTGCGTCCGCGCGGCTGGCACCTCGACGAAAAGCACGTGCTGGTCGACGGCAAGCGCATCTCGGGCGGCATCTTCGATTTCGCCCTGTTCATGTTCCATAACGCGAAAGAGCAGCTGGCGCGCGGCGCCGGCCCGTACTTCTACCTGCCGAAGATGGAATCGCACCTCGAGGCGCGCCTGTGGAACGACATCTTCATCGCGACGCAAGAGGCGCTGGGCCTGCCGCGTGGCACGATCAAGGCGACCGTGCTGATCGAGACCATCGTCGCTGCCTTCGAGATGGACGAGATCCTGTACGAACTGCGCGAGCACAGCGCCGGCCTGAACGCGGGCCGCTGGGATTACATCTTCTCGTGCATCAAGAAATTTAAGAATGACAAGGACTTCTGCCTGGCCGACCGCCCGAAGGTGACGATGACCGCGCCCTTCATGCGCGCCTATGCCTTGCTGTTGCTGAAGACCTGCCACAAGCGCGGCGCGCCGGCGATCGGCGGCATGGCAGCGCTCATCCCGATCAAGAACGATCCGGAAAAGAACGAGATCGCCATGGGCGGCGTGCGTACCGACAAGGCGCGCGATGCGACCGACGGCTACGACGGCGGCTGGGTCGCCCACCCGGGCCTGGTCGAGCTGGCGATGACGGAATTCAAGAAGGTGCTCGGCGACAAGCCGAACCAGATCGAGAAGCAGCGTCCGGACGTCGAAGTCACTGCCGCGCAACTGCTCGACTTCAAGCCGGAAGCGCCGATCACGGAAGCGGGCCTGCGCTACAACATCAACGTCGGTATCCACTACCTGGGCGCCTGGCTGGCGGGCAATGGCTGCGTGCCGATTCATAACCTGATGGAAGATGCCGCCACCGCCGAGATCAGCCGCTCGCAGGTGTGGCAGTGGATCCGTTCGCCGAAGGGCGTGCTGGACGACGGCCGCAAGGTGACCGCCGAGATGGTGCGCGCGATGATTCCGGAAGAACTGGCGAACGCCAAGGCAGCAGCGCCGAACGGGGACAACCCGAGCTATGCGCGCGCCGCGGAGATCTTCGAGCAAATGTCGA
This sequence comes from Massilia litorea, assembly GCF_015101885.1. Lineage (NCBI taxonomy): Bacteria > Pseudomonadati > Pseudomonadota > Betaproteobacteria > Burkholderiales > Oxalobacteraceae > Massilia > Massilia litorea. Next base: position 4,195,147 of record NZ_CP062941.1, on the reverse strand, counting down.
CCTCGGAACAGTTCGCGGAATTCCTGACGCTGCCGCTGTACGAAGAAATCTGAGTCAGGCCGGTATGGGAAAAGGCGCCGTCATCGCGACGGCGCCTTTTTTTGCGGGCGTCGTTCGCCTGTGGCATGCATGAGGTGCCCGCATCGGGGGAAGGGTGCGCACCTTCGAAATGTAACTAACCAACACAGGAAAGGCAGCAAAATGCAGCGCCCGGCCACGCACGCGTCCACGCCAGGCTGGCAGGGCCGAAGGGGAGAGGGAGCTGCACGAGGCCGGCAGTGCCGGTTCAGAACACGTTTTTCCATTCACGCAGGGCGGCAAATGCCTGCACCGGCGCGGCCCCACGTTCCAGCTTGCCCGCCGCCAGCAGGGACTCGGCAATGGCCGGCTCGCGGTAACGGATGAACGGATTCGTGCTGCGCTCCAGGCTTATGCTCGAGGGCACCGTCGGCAGCCCGGCCGCGCGCTTGGCGCTCTCGTCGCGGATGCGCAGGACCAGTGCTTTGTTGTCCGGCTCGACGGCCAGCGCGAAGCGCAGGTTCGACAGCGTGTATTCGTGCGCGCAATAGACTTCGGTATCCTCGGGCAGGCTGGCGAGCTTGTCGAGCGACGCGGCCATCTGGGCCGGCGTCCCTTCGAACAGGCGGCCGCAGCCGCCGGCGAACAGGGTGTCGCCGCAGAACAGCCAATGCAGGCCCGGCGTGGTACGCACATAGGCGATATGGCCGAGCGTGTGGCCCGGCACCTCGAGCACGGCCAGCTCCAGTCCCAGGCCCGGTACCGTGATGCGGTCGCCTTCGCCCAGCGGCTCGGTCACCGCATCGATGCCGTCGTTGCGCGGGCCGAATACCGGCACATCGAAACGGTCGAGCAGGGCGGGCACGCCACCAATGTGGTCAGCATGGTGATGGGTGAGTAGAATGGCGGTAAGGGTCAGGCCGTGCGCGGCGAGCGCCGCCAGGATGGGCGCCGCATCGCCGGGATCGACGACGGCGGCGTTCGACCCGTCGTGGATCAGCCAAAGATAATTATCCTTGAACGCTGGTATGGTCAGGACACTCAAATCATTACGCGCGGCGTGATCGCCGTTGGAATCTGGTCTGGTTTGCATGAGAGGGTGGCATGGATAGCGCTGCGTCAGAAAAATCCATTATAGCGCTCGACGAGTGGCTGCTTTCCCCGGCAGGCGCCTATGTGCGCGCCTTCGAGCAGGCTTGCCTCGACGAGCTGACGGCCGATATCTTCGGCTATAACGCGGTCCAGATCGGCGTCCCGCAGATCGACGCCCTGGCCGCGAACCGTATGCCGAACAAGTGGCAGGCGGCAACGCGCACCTCGACCTTCGACGAACTCGAGTTCGCCGCCAGCGGCAAGCAGATCGCCGTGGCCCTCGATTTCGCCGAGCTGCCCTTCGCTTCGCAAAGCCTGGACCTGGTCGTGCTGCCGCACGTGCTCGAGTTCGCGGCCGAGCCGCACCAGGTGCTGCGCGAGGTCGAGCGCGTGCTGATCCCCGAAGGGCAGGTGATCATCTGCGGCTTCAATCCGGCCAGCCTGTGGGGCGTGCGCCAGGGGCTGGGCAAGGTCACGCGCAGCGGCTACCTGCCGGCGGCAGGCGAATTCATCTCTATGCCCCGCATGAAAGACTGGTTAAAATTGTTGAATCTTGGCGTCACGCGCAGCCATTTCGGCTGTTACGCGCCACCGTTTCGCACGGCCCAGTGGATCAACCGCTTCGCGGTGATGGAAGGGGCAGGGCAGAAGTGGTGGCCCTACCTTGGCGCCGTCTACATCGTGCACGCGATCAAGCGCGTGAAAGGCATGCACCTGATCGGGCCGGCGTGGAACAAGAAGTCGAGCCGGGCGCCGCAGGCTGTCCCGGCAACCAACAGAGAATAAAGAATCAAGGAAAGACCGCCTGGCATGACGACGAAAGTGGAAATTTTTACCGATGGCGCCTGCAAGGGCAATCCGGGCGCCGGCGGCTGGGGCGCGCTGCTGGTGGCCGACGGGCACGAGAAGGAAATCTTTGGCGGCGAGCTGAACACGACCAACAACCGCATGGAGTTGAAGGCCGTGATCGAGGCCCTGGGCGTCCTGAACCGGCCCTGCGACGTGGTGCTGCACACCGACAGCCAGTACGTGCAGAAGGGCATTTCGGAATGGATCCACGGCTGGAAGGCACGCGGCTGGAAGACCGCGGCCAAGGAGCCCGTCAAGAACGACGATTTGTGGAAGGCGCTCGACCTGGCCCAGCAGCAGCACACGGTCGAATGGCGCTGGGTACGCGGCCACAACGGCCATCCCGGCAACGAGCGCGCCGACGTGCTGGCGAACCGGGGTGTGACCACCGTACGACGCTGATCCAGGGGCGCATGCGCTATACTCTCGTCTTGCCTTTACTCAAGATTAGCCAGCCATGCGCCAGATTGTCCTCGATACCGAAACCACCGGCCTGAATCCACGCACGGGCGACCGCGTCATCGAAATCGGCTGCGTCGAGCTGGTCAATCGCACGCTCACCGGTAACAATTTTCACGAGTACATCAACCCCGAGCGCGAGTCCGACGAGGCTGCGCTCGCGGTGCACGGCCTGACCACCGAGTTCCTCAGCGACAAGCCGAAATTCCACGAGATCGCCGAGAAGCTTCGCGCCTACATCTCCGGCGCCGAAGTCATCATCCATAACGCGCCGTTCGACCTGGGTTTTCTCAACGCCGAATTCCAGCGGCTCGGCCTGCCGAGTTTTACGTCGCATTGCAGCGGCGTGATCGACACACTGGTCAACGCCAAGGAAATGCATCCGGGCAAACGCAACTCGCTGGACGCCCTCTGCGACCGCTACGGCGTCTCGAACGCCCACCGCAAGCTGCACGGCGCATTGCTCGACTCGGAGCTGCTGGCCGATGTGTATCTCGCCATGACGCGCGGCCAGAACTCGCTGTCGATGGACCACGAGGCGGAATCCACCAGCGACGGCATCGAGCTCGACGCCGTGCCGCTGGGCGAGATCATCGTCGTCGCGGCCAGTGCGGACGAACTGGCATTCCACGACGAAGTGCTTGCCGGCCTCGACAAAGGCGTCAAAGGCGAATGCGTGTGGAGAAATTATTCGCCAAAAGTTTGACGGTAGAGAAAGTTTTTGGCATAATACGCCTCGTTGTCAGGGAGGTTAGCTCAGGGGTAGAGCACTGCATTCACACTGCAGGGGTCGCAAGTTCGAAACTTGCACTTCCCACCAGAATTCTTAGCAAAGTCAAGGGCCTGTAACGTTGCGTTACAGGCCCTTTTTCTTTGTACGGGAAAAGTACGGGAAACATCCCGGTACGTCGCTGGACAATATGGGACTTGCTCAGCATGAGAGCCTTTCGATGGCGACTCGCGAAGAAGCCCCCGTCAACATGCCGCGTGGCGACAAATGGCTGATACCTGAGATACGGTCAGCTACTAGTCTCCTTTGCGGCTGGCCTCCACGGTCGGACATTCACGGCCACCTCTACCGATGAGCAAATCTAACCGGGCGAAAACCAGGCTGTTAGATGCTGTTCCTGCCTGGGCTGTACAGGTACTCTTGGACCAGTCAACCTTATTGGAGCAGCGATGCAAATCCCAACTCTTCCAGGTAGCGGCCGGATCATCCGGATCCGCGAAGTCATGTCGATGACTGGGCTATCGCGGTCAAGTATCTACTCAGCCATCAAGCAGGGCACGTTCCCTGCGCAGCTCAAACCATCAGCTCGCATTGGGCTGGCTGGAGAGCGAGGGGATCCAATAGAGGGAAACACGTCCTCGTGGCCCACAGGCAGGGTGACGATAGCACCTTCGTGGGCCAGACAGCGGAATGAGAGGCAAGACCCAAGCCGAGTTGGGTCAAATTTGCGTGGACATCAATATCGCGGAGATCAGAGTTTGCAACGCGATCGTCAACGCCAAGGGAAGGAAAGGGCAGGACCTTTACCGAGAGGTCGAAATGTCCAAGCAAGAAGCTAACGATCGGATGTTTGCCTGTTTCGAAACGGCAAAAAGATTAACTGACAACGGCGCGCACCCTGCACCTTAATCGTCATTTGTCCATGCCCGGCTCCGGCCGGGTAGAAAGGATTGATCATGAAAGATCCACGTCTCATCGTGGGACTCACCAGGCAAGGTGATGAGCCCTCGTTGCTAATCAGTCGTAATGACAACGATTTGCTCAACAACATCAATTTGGAGCTGAAGTATCTCAATAGCTTGGGGGCGCTGGGTGCTCAGGCGATGGTTGGCGAATACACGCTTCTGCTGCTTCACGCTGCGCATCCTCAAGATTTCGTCCCGTACCCGGCTCTGGTGCCGCAAGACATGCAGATGCACAGGCCAATCGATCTCGTGAACTACCTGATCGAACAAACCAAGCTCCGTAAAACCCGGCAGCTGATTCCCGCGATTGAAATCGCGCTGGCGGTTTATCAGGAAGAGTTGAAGAGCACTTCGATTCCGCAACAGTGGCTAATGTTCAAGGAAGTCTTCGAACGCTTATACCCCGACTGAGCCATCCCGGGCTCACGGCAAGAGAAACGACCAGGCCTGATCATGTCGACGACAAGATAAGGCCTCGATCTTTGACCTTCCTTGCTGCATCGAACCGGATTTCCCCGCCTCAAGGCGAGGTGCGATTCCCCAAAAGCATGCCACAGTGACGCTCGCTGACTGGGGCTTCATCACGCCGGCCTTTTCCGAGACCTCGCGTCCTCTTGAGCTTCACGTAGTCGATCATGGACTGGCGCCGATGTCCGTGTGGAGAATCCTGGCCAGCGTCTCCGCATGCGCGCCCGCGGCAGGCAGGCGCTCTCTTGCCCAGTCGAGCCGATCGCTCTCGGAAAGCTCCCCAGTCCGGCAAGAACCGCCCGGGCCGAAGACCCCGTCTTCTCCACTGGTGCTGTATTGATCAGCAGCTGCAGGGACGCCGCTGAATGGTATCCGGAGCCTGCGTACAGCAGCCGCTCGGCCGCCGCAGGCTCCACCTTCCAGAGACGGTCTGCTGCGAACACGCCCAGCGATTCCGTAGCCGTTCCTGCAAAAGTTCATGCCAGGCAATGCAGCGCGCTGTATTCGGTGGCGCTTCCAGTTCACGATCGCGCCTTTTGCCTCCTCACCCTGCGTCAGGCGTCCATTCGCCAGCGCCGGCCCTATTTTTCACACAGCCGAACTTCGTTTCATATTGCGAAAAATTGGACGACTGTTCGCCGTTCGTATGATCCCATTCTTCAAAACCACCTTCCACATTGCAAAAAGAGTCATACAAGCGATTGAAAACAAAGGAATAAAAGATTCTGGTAAGTCTTATATAAGACAGAAGATATCCGAGCGTATTCATTTATGATGAACCCATCCCGGCGCAGTTCGCGAGCACAGCTCAGCGGCGGACGCCACAGGTTTCGATTCATCTTTCATGGAGTGTCATCATGTCCCAGTACCAGAACGATATCCAGGCCATCACCAGTCTCAAGCAGCAGCAGGGCGAGGGCTGGAACGCCATCAATCCCGAGTCGGCGGCCCGCATGCGCGCGCAGAACCGGTTCCAGACCGGCCTCGATATTGCCCGCTACACGGCGGGCATCATGCGGCGCGACATGGCGGCCTACGATGCCGATCCGTCCCAATACACCCAGTCGCTGGGATGCTGGCACGGCTTCATCGGCCAGCAGAAGATGATCTCCATTAAAAAGCACTTCAACAACACCGACCGCCGCTATCTGTACCTGTCGGGCTGGATGATTGCGGCATTGCGTTCCGAGTTCGGCCCGCTGCCGGACCAGTCGATGCACGAGAAGACCGCGGTCGCCGCGCTGATCCGCGAGCTCTACACCTTCCTGCGCCAGGCCGACGCGCGCGAACTCGGCGGCCTGTTCCGCCAGCTCGATGCCGCCGAAGGACCGGCGCGCGCTGCCATCCAGGACAAGATCGACAATTTCGTCACTCACGTGGTGCCGATCATCGCCGACATCGACGCCGGCTTCGGCAATGCCGAGGCGACCTACCTGATGGCCAAGCAGATGATCGAAGCGGGTGCCTGCTGCATCCAGATCGAGAACCAGGTGTCGGACGAGAAGCAGTGCGGCCACCAGGACGGCAAGGTCACCGTGCCGCATGAAGACTTCCTCGCCAAGATCCGTGCCGTGCGCTACGCCTTCCTGGAACTGGGCGTCGACGACGGCCTGATCGTGGCGCGTACCGATTCGCTGGGCGCCGGTCTCACCAAGCAGATCGCCTACACCCGCGAGCCGGGCGACCTGGGCGACCAGTACAACAGCTTCCTCGATGCCGAAGAGGTCTCGCTCGATGCCCTGGGCAACGGCGACGTGATCATCAAGCGCGACGGCAAGCTGCTGCGTCCCAAGCGCCTGCCGAGCAACCTGTTCCAGTTCCGCGAAGGCACCGGGGAGGCGCGTTGCGTCCTCGACTGCATCACCTCGTTGCAGAACGGCGCCGACCTGTTGTGGATCGAGACCGAGAAGCCGCACATCGCCCAGATCGGCGGCATGGTCAAGGAAATCCGCAAGGTCATCCCGAACGCGAAGCTGGTCTACAACAACAGCCCGTCCTTCAACTGGACGCTGAACTTCCGCCAGCAGGTCTTCGACAGCATGAAGGCCGAGGGCGCGGACGTCTCGAAATACGAGCGCTCGCAGCTGATGAGCGCCGAGTACGACGAGTCGGAACTGGCGCGCGAGGCCGACGAGCGTATCCGCACGTTCCAGGCGGACGCCGCACGCGAAGCGGGCATCTTCCACCACCTGATCACGCTGCCGACCTATCACACCGCCGCGCTGTCGACCGATAACCTGGCCAAGGAATACTTTGGCGAGCAGGGCATGCTGGGCTATGTGGCCGGCGTGCAGCGCAAGGAAATCCGCCAGGGTATCGCCTGCGTCAAGCACCAGAACATGTCGGGCTCCGACCTGGGCGACGACCACAAGGAATACTTCAGCGGCGAGGCAGCGCTGAAGGCGTCCGGCAAACACAACACGATGAACCAGTTCTGACGCATAGCACTGCACAGGCCCGCCACGGCGGGCTTTTTTTTCGTGATCCATTTGTGCGCCATACCGAGGAAACCACATGAGCAACATGAACGACGAAAGCCGCGACGCCCTGGCGCTCGCGAACGCCAGCCCGCGCCCTGTCGGGCGGGTCGGCATCATTGGCGCCAACGCGATGGGCGCCGGTATCGCCATCAACCTGCTGGAGGCCGGCATCCCGGTCACGCTCTTCGAAACCGGGCGCGAAACGCTCGACCAGGGGATGGCGCAGGTCCGGTCGGCCGGCCGGCGCATGGCCCTGCTGGCGGGGACGGTCAACTTTCATCACCTGAAAGACTGCGACCTGATCATCGAAGCCGTGCGCACCGACATGGCCGGCAAGGAGAAGCTGTTCCGCAGACTGGACCAGGTGGCAAAGCCCGGCGCGATACTGATAGCGCTTGCGAGCCAGCGCGGCGTGGACCAGGTTGCCGGCTGCACGCGGCGCAGCGGCGAGGTGCTCGGCTTGCATCGCGCCGGTCCTGGCGACGCAGGCGGAACCTGGGAAGTCGTTTGCGGCAAACGGACCTCGGCGCAGGCCCTGGCCACCGCGATCGCCTTCGCTCCCATGTTCCGCGCGGTGGCGCCGGTGGCCGATGGCGAGGCCTGGCGCGTCGATCTGATACTGGAATAGCCGGCCTGTGCGCCAGCCGCCCAGGGCAGGGCGGCTCAACCTGCTTTAACGCTGCGGAGGCTGGCGCCGGGTGCCGATCGGCCCGATCTGCTTCTCGATCAGTTCCAGCATGGCCTGGGCCGCAATCGACAGCGCCTGGTCCTTGCGCTTGACGACCAGGATGGGACGCGTCTGTTCGTGTGCGTCCAGGGGGATCGCGGCCAGGTCCAGCTGGCGGAACTGGAACAGGGTCAGCTCGGGTACGATGCTCACGCCCAGGCCTTGCTCCACCAGGCCGGCCACCGTCGCCAGGTGTTCCACTTCGAAGCCCGAATGCACGGTCTCGATGGCGCGCAGCAGGATGTCGACATGTTGGCGCACGCTCGAAGATTTGGCGAGATGAATGAGTTCCTGTCCGGCCAGGTCGGCCGCCTTCAGGCGGCGCCTGCGGGCCAGCGGGTGGTCGCGCCGGCACACCAGGTAGAAGGGATCGCTGCCCAGCACCCGCGATTCGAACTCGTTGAAATTCGCGCCCGGTGCCGTCAGCACGAGATCGGCCTTGTGCTGGCGCAGCAGCGCCAGGCATTGATCGGACAAGGCATCGTGCAGGGTCACGGCCACGCCCGGATACAGGTGCCGATACTGCGCGATCACGGCGGGCAGGGCGCGCGCCGCCAGCGAAGGCAGTGCCGCGATCGACACCCGTCCGCGCCGCCGGGCGACGTAATCGGCCATGTCGTCGAAGGCCGCTTCGAATTCGGCGATCAGCGAGCGTGCCACCTCGGAAAACAGTTCGCCTTCCGGCGTCAGCGTGACATTGCGCGTGTCGCGCTCGAACAGCCGCGTGCCCGCCGCTTCCTCGAGCTTGCGGATCATCGCGCTAAAGGCCGGCTGCGAGGTATGGCAGCGTTCGGCCGCACGCGTGAAATGCCGGGTCTCCTCGAGCGCGACGAAGGCATACAGCAGCCTGGTCGAGATATTGGTCGTCATCCTGCCTGCCTGTGATTCATCTGAAAACCGGATTAATCCATCTGAAATGACCATTGTACTTAATTAGTCGGGCGCGCCACACTGTGAAGCAGGGAAGTGCATTGCCAGGGAGCGTCCATGAAACGAATCAGAATCGGCGCCGGTGCCGGCTACTCCGGCGACCGTCTCGAGCCGGCCGTGGAGCTGGTCGAAAAAGGCGATCTCGACTACCTCATTTTCGAGTGCCTCGCCGAACGCACGATCGCGCTAGCCCAGCGGGCGCACATGCAGGATCCGGCGGGGGGCTACGATCCGCTGCTCGCGGAGCGCATGCGGGCAGTGCTTGCCCAGTGCAGTGAACAGGGCATCCGGATCGTGACCAACATGGGCGCCGCCAATCCGCTGGCCGCGGCCGCCATGGTGCGCGAGATCGCCCGGTCGTTGGGCCTGGAAGGCCTGAAGGTCGCGGCGGTCATCGGCGACGACGTGCTCGATACGCTGCGCGCCGGGCAGTTCATGGACGACACCGGCCAGCCGGTCAACCGCCTCGGCGAACGCCTGCTGTCCGCGAACGCCTATCTCGGCGCGCAGCCGCTGGTCGAGGCGCTGGCCGCCGGCGCCGACGTCGTGATCACCGGCCGCGCCGCCGATCCGGCGCTGGTGCTGGCCCCGCTGATCCATGAATTCGGCTGGGCCATGGACGACTGGCAGCGGCTGGGGCAGGGCACGCTGGTGGGACACCTGCTGGAATGCGCCGGGCAGATCACCGGCGGCTATTTCGCCGATCCCGGGTACAAGGACGTGGCCGGCCTCGCGCGGCTGGGCTTTCCCATCGGCGAAGTGGCCGAGGACGGCAGCGTCGTCATCACCAAGGTCGAAGGCAGCGGCGGGCAGGTGACGGCGGCCACCTGCAAGGAACAGCTGCTCTACGAGATCCACGATCCGCGCGCCTACCTGACACCGGACGTGGTCGCCGATTTCTCCGGGGTGCGGATCACGGAAATCGGCCCCGACCGGGTGCTGGTCGAAGGCGCCACCGGCCATCCGCGTCCGGACACGCTGAAGGTCTCGATCGGCTACATCGACAGCTATATCGGCGAGGGCCAGATGTCATACGCCGGTCCGGGGGCGCTGAACCGGGCGCGCCTGGCGCTGTCCATCGTCGAGGAGCGCCTGAAGATCACCGGCGTGCAGACCAGCGAGATCCGCTACGACATCCTGGGCGTGAACGCCATGCACCGCGACCGGCTGGCCGCGCCGCATCCGGAACCGTACGAGGTGCGCATCCGCGTGGCCGGACGCACCGACAGCCTGCGTGAAGCGGCGCGCATCGCCAACGAAGTGGAAAGCCTGTACACCTGCGGCCCGGCGGGCGGCGGCGGCGCCTTCAAGTCGGCGCGCGATATCGTCGCGGTATTATCGACCCTGCTGCCGCGCGACGCCGTGCAGGCATCCGTCCACTTCGGGGAGAACCAGCATGCTGTTACGTGAGATCGCGCATGCGCGCGCCGGCGACAAGGGCAATATCTCGAATATTTCCGTGATCGCTTACGACCCGCAGGACTATCCGCGGCTGGAAAACTACCTCACCGCCGAGCGCGTGAAAGCGCATTTCGCCGATATCGCCGCGGGGGAGGTGCAGCGTTTCGCGCTGCCGGCGCTTGGCGCCCTGAACTTCGTCCTGCACGATGCCCTGAGCGGCGGCGTCACCCGTTCGCTCGCCCTGGACGCCCATGGTAAAACCCTGAGTTCGGCGATCCTCAGCCTCGACATTCCCGACCAGGACAGTCCGACGGTCCTTGCACCCACCGCTTAACATACAAAAACCACCCCTCAAGGAGACAAGTAATGAGTGTCATGAAACTGCGTCATCTGGCCATCCCCGCCGTATGCCTTGCGCTGTCCGCCGCTGCATCGGCCGCCGGCTTCCCGGAAAAACCGATCCACTTCGTCGTGCCCTTCGCGGCCGGCACCGCGACCGACCAGCTGGCGCGCGCACTGGGACAGGCGGTCAGCCAGGAGACGAAGCAGCCGGTCATCGTCGACAACAAGCCCGGCGGGAATGGCTTCATCGGCGCCAACGAGGTGGCGCGCGCCGCGCCGGACGGCTACACGGTCCTCATCGCGACGAATACCACCCACGCGGCTGCGGAGCACCTGTACAAATCCGTGCCCTACGACCCGGTGAAGAGTTTTGCGCCGATTACGGCACTCGGCAAGGGCGGACAGATCATGGTCGTCAATGCCTCGTCTCCCGTGAAGAGCGTGGCCGACTTCATCGCCCTCGCCAAAAAGGAGCCGGGCAAGATCAGCTTCGGCAGCGGCAGTTCGTCGAGCCGGGTGGCGGGCGAACTGTTCCAGCAGCTGGCCCACGTGCAGCTGCTGCATGTTCCCTACAAGAGCAACACCTACGCCATCACCGACCTGCTGGGCGGTCAGATCCAGATGATGATCACCGATTCCGCTACCGGCCTGCCGCATATCAAGAGCGGCAAGCTGCGCGCCCTGGGCTATTCGGAAGGCCACCGCTCGCCGCTGATGCCGGATGTGCCGACGATCGCCGAGGCCGGCGTCAAGGGCTATGACGTCGGTTACTGGTTCGCCGCCTATGCGCCGGCGAAAACGCCGGCGCCGGTGGTCGCCAGGCTCAATGAGCTGCTGAGCAAGGCCGCGAAAAGCCCCGGCGCCAACAGCGGTTTCTACGCGACCAGCGGCACCGCGATCTTCCTGACCTCGCCCGAGGAGCTGGCGGCATTCCAGCAGGCCGAGTCGAAGAAATGGGGTGAGATCATCCGCAAGGCGGGGATCGAAAAAGAATAGCGAGTCGCCGGTCGAGGACCGGCAACAAACAGACGAGGCCAGCTTCCATGCTGGCCTTTTTGCTGGGGCCACTACAAGCTGTGCCTGACGTGCGCGATCCCCAGTTCCTCGTAGATTTCGTAGATCACTTCCAGCATGTTGACCAGCTCCGGTGAGCGGTCCATGTGGCGCGCGCTGAAGATGATCGGCGAGACCGCCGTGACTTCGTCGAGCGGCCGGTAGACGACGTCGGTGCGGATCATGCCCTGCAGGCTTTGCGGAACGACGGCCACGCCCTGGCCGGCGCCCACCAGGCCGACCGCGATCTGCAGTTCGCGCACCTCCAGCACCGTTTGCGGCACCAGGTTGCGTTCCTTGAAGGTGGCCAGCACCTGGTCGGCAAAACTCGGACGGGGCGCTTTCGGGTAGACCAGCAGCGTCTCCTGCGCCACCTGCGACAGCTTCAGGGGACCCTCGATCGCGCTCAGGCGGTGCCCGACGGGCAGGGCCACGATCAAGGCTTCTTCGCGCAACACAATGCGGCGGATCGCCGGATCTTCACTCTTGAGCCGGCCGAAGCCGACATCGATCCTTCCCTCCTTGAGCGCCTGCAGCTGTTCCATCGTGGTCAGCTCGTGGAAGCTGATCTCGAGCGACTGGTAGCGGTTGCGAAAGCGCCGCACGATCTCCGGCAACAGCCCGTACAAGGTCGACGCGACGAAGCCGATCGCGAATTTGCGGTCGATCTTGCCGACGCGCTGGGTCATGGCCTTCAGGTCGGAGGCCTTGGCCAGCAGTTCGGCGGCATGGGCATGGAAGAACTTGCCGGCCTCGGTCAGGCGCACCGGCCGCGAGCCCTTTTCGATCAGCACCACGCCCAGTTCTTCTTCCAGCTGCTGGATCTGCCGGCTCAGCGGCGGCTGCGCGATGTGCAGGCGTTCGGCCGCGCGCGTGAAGTTCTTTTCGTCGGCGACGGCGACGAAATAGCGCAGGTGGCGCAGCTCCATGTTCATACCTCCAGGGTATCGAAGCGATACCAAATCAGTGTTGGACGGTCATCATGTTCAGGAATATCGTGTATTCACTTATCCCATTATACGAATTAAATATGATCCGCGAAATCGAAACCACGCTTGTCGACGTCCCGACCATCCGGCCGCACAAGCTCTCCGTCGCGACCATGAACACGCAGACGCTGGTCCTGGTCCGGGTCCGTTGCGACGACGGCATCGAAGGCTGGGGCGAGGCGACCACGATCGGTGGCCTCAACTACGGCGAAGAAAGCCCGGAGAGCATCAAGGCGAACATCGACGCCCACATCGCGCCGCTGATTATGAACATGGACGCTTCGAAGGTCGCGCTCGTGATGAAAAAGCTGCGCAAGACCATCCAGGGCAACCGCTTCGCCAAATGCGCGATCGAGACGGCGCTGCTCGACGCGCAAGGCCAGCGCCTCGGCGTGCCGCTCTCCGAACTGCTCGGCGGCCGGGTGCGCGACAGCGTGCCGGTGGCCTGGACCCTGGCCAGCGGCGACACGGCGAAGGACATCGCCGAGGCCGAGGCGATGCTGGAAAAGCGCCGCCACCGCATTTTCAAGCTCAAGATCGGCGCGCGCGCCCTGCAGGAAGACGTGGACCACGTGCTCGCCATCAAGCGCGCCCTCGGCGACCGCGCCAGCGTGCGGGTCGACGTCAACCAGGCCTGGAACGAACTCGATGCCGTGCGCGGTATCGCCCAGCTGGAAGCCGGCGGCATCGACCTGGTCGAGCAGCCGGTGCGCGCCGAGAACCGCGCCGCGATGCGCCGCCTGGCGGCCCGCTTCGACGTGGCGCTGATGGCCGACGAGGCGCTGCATGGCCCGCTCGACGCCTTCGACATCGCCCGCAACCACGGTGCCGACGTGTTCGCCGTGAAGATCGCCCAGTCCGGCGGCCTGTTCCCGGCGAAGGAGGTCGCCACCGTCGCCCAGCTGGCCGGCATCGGCCTGTACGGCGGCACGATGCTGGAGGGCGGCATCGGTACCGCCGCCACGGCGCACCTGTGCGCCACCTTCACCGACCTGTCCTGGGACACCGAGCTGTTCGGGCCACTGCTGCTGACCGAGGAAGTGCTGGAAGAGCCGCTGGTCTACGCCGACTTCGCCTTGCAGGTGCCGTCGAAGCCGGGCCTGGGCGTGCGCGTCGACGCCGCCAGGCTGCGCCGCATGCGCCGCCGTTGAACCCAAATACAAGAGGAGACCACCATGCTGTTTCACGTAACGATGGAAGTCCAGCTGCCGCAGTCGATGCCGAAAGACCAGGCCGACGCCCTGAAGGCGCAAGAAAAGGCGCTCGCGCAGCGCCTGCAGGAAGAGGGCAGCTGGCGCCACCTGTGGCGCGTCGCCGGCCAGTACGCCAACGTCAGCATCTTCGACGTGCCCGGCAACGAAGAATTGCACGCGCTGTTGATGTCGCTGCCGCTGTTCCCTTACATGCGGATCGCGGTCACGCCCCTGTGCCGCCACCCCTCGTCCGTCCGCGCCGGCGACCTGTAATCCGAAACCAGTCCAATCCTAGGAGACAAACATGAACCACCAACAAATCGACCTGCTGGCCAAACAATGGATCGTCGACGCCGCCGACCGTCCCGCCAACCCGCGCGTGCAGGCCATCGTCCTGCGCCTGGTCGCCGACCTGTGCAAGGCGATGGAAGACCTCGACATCCAGCCGAGCGAATTCTGGAAGGGCGTCGAATTCCTCACCAACGCCGGCAAGAACAATGAACTGGGCCTGCTGACCCCGGGCCTGGGCCTGGAGCGCTTCATGGACATCCGCGCCGACGAGGCGGAAGCGCGCGCCGGCATCGAAGGCGGCACGCCGCGCACCATCGAAGGTCCGCTGTACGTGGCCGGCGCGCCGGAGGCCAAAGGCTTTGCGCGCCTCGACGACGGGACCGAGAGCGGGCAGGGCGAGGTACTGTTCATGCAGGGTACCGTGTTCGATGCCGACGGCAACGCGGTGCCGGGCGCGAAAGTCGAAGTCTGGCACGCCAACCTGCTCGGGAATTACTCCTTCTTCGATTCCACTCAATCGCACTTCAACCTGCGCCGCACGATCGTCACCGACGACCAGGGCCGCTACGCTTTCCAGACCATCATGCCCAAGGGTTATGGCTGTCCGCCGGGCGGCAGCACCGCGACGCTGCTCGACCAGTTGGGCCGCCACGGCCAGCGCCCGGCCCACATCCACTTTTTTGTCAGCGCCCCCGGCCAGCGCAAGCTGACCACGCAAATCAACATCGACGGCGATGAATACCTGTGGGACGACTTCGCATTCGCCAGCCGCGAAGGCCTGGTGCCGCCGGTCACCCGGGTCGATGACCCGGCAGCCATCGCCGCGCGCGGCCAGGACAAGCCCTTCGCATCGATCGATTTTGATTTCCGCCTGCACCGCGACATCGAAGCTGCACCGAGCGCACAAGTCGAGCGCCAGCGCGCCGCGGCATAAGCGAAGCCTGAGAGGAGAACACCATGATCCCGATCCATCCCGTGCCTGCACGTCCCACGGCCAGCAACATCGACCTCGACGCGCTGCTGGTTGAAAATCACGAAACCGGCGACCACCGCCTGCACCGCAGCGCGTTCACCGATCCGGAACTGTTCGAACTCGAGATGAAGCACATCTTCGAGGGTAACTGGATCTACCTGGCCCATGAAAGCCAGATCCCGAACAACAACGACTACTACACGCTGCAGATGGGCCGGCAGCCGGTGTTCATCGCACGCAACCGCCAGGGCGAGCTGAACGCCTTCATCAATGCCTGCAGCCACCGCGGCGCCCAGCTCTGCCGGCTGAAGCGCGGCAACAAGGCGACCTATACCTGCCCCTTCCACGGCTGGACTTTCAATAACAGCGGCAAGCTGCTGAAGGTGAAGGACCCGGAAGACGCGGGCTATCCGGACTGCTTCAACAAGGAAGGCTCGCACGACCTGAAAAAGCTGGCGCGCTTCGCCAACTACAAGGGCTTCCTGTTCGGCAGCCTGAACCCGGACGTGCCCTCGATCGAGGAATTCCTCGGCGAGGCCGGCAAGATCATCGACATGATCGTCAACCAGTCGCCCGACGGCCTGGAAGTGCTGCGCGGCGCCTCGACCTATACCTTCGAGGGCAACTGGAAGCTGCAGGCCGAGAACGGCGCCGACGGCTACCACGTCTCGGCCGTGCACTGGAACTACGCCGCCACGACCAATCGCAGGAAGGAAGAGGCCGAGCGCGAAGACAAGATCCGCGCCATGGATGCCGGCAAGTGGGGTCGCCAGGGCGGCGGCTTCTATGCCTTCGACCACGGCCACATGCTGCTCTGGACCAAGTGGGCCAATCCCGAAGACCGGCCGAACTACCCGCGCCACGCCGAGTATGCGGCGCAGTACGGCAAGCCGACCGCCGACTGGATGGTCGAGCGCTCGCGCAATCTGTGCCTGTACCCGAACGTCTACCTGATGGACCAGTTCGGGTCCCAGATCCGCGTGCTGCGCCCGATCGCGGTCGACAAGACGGAAGTCACGATCTACTGCATCGCGCCGAAAGGCGAATCCGACGAGGCGCGTGCCCGCCGCATCCGCCAGTACGAGGACTTCTTCAACGTCAGCGGCATGGCCACGCCCGACGACCTGGAAGAATTCCGCGCCTGCCAGACCGGCTACGCCGGCAGCGCCATGCCCTGGAACGACATGTGCCGCGGGGCCAAACAGTGGATCCAGGGCCCGGACGAGGCGGCCAGGGAAATCGGCCTGGCGCCGGTGCTGAGCGGCGTGCGCACCGAGGACGAGGGGCTATATACGGTGCAGCACCGCTACTGGCTCGACGTCATGAAGAATGCCAAAGCGGCCCAGGGAGAGCAGCCATGAGCGCCATCGCCATCACTGACGTCGCGGCATTCCTGTTCCGCGAAGCGCGCCTGCTGGACGACGAGGCCTGGGACGAGTGGCTCGACTGCTACCACCCGGACGCGCAGTTCTGGATGCCATCCTGGGACGACGACGGCCAGCTGGTCTCGGACCCGCAGCGCGAGATCTCGCTGATCTACTACCCGACGCGCCAGGGCCTGGAAGACCGCGTATTCCGGATCAAGACCGAACGCTCGAGCGCTACGGTGCCCGACACGCGTACCAGCCACAACATCGCCAACATCGAAATCGAGAAGCAGGAAGGAACAGTGGTCACGGTGCGCTTCAACTGGCACACGCTGAGCCACCGCTACAAGACCGATTTTTCCTATTTCGGCATGTCGCGCTACGTGATCGATTTCGCCGGCAGCCAGCCGAAGATCCTGGACAAGTACATCGTTCTGAAGAATGACTACATCCACCAGGTGATCGACGTGTATCACATCTGAACAGCCACATCCAAGCAGCGTTACCCAAGCTTCACACATCGCCGCAACGCAGCCCGGCAGGGCGGTCCGCGGCCAAGGAGACACCATGAGCCATCACATCGCCCTGCAGTTCGAAGACGGGATCACCCGCTTCATCGCGTGCAACGACAAGGAGACCCTGTCCAACGCCGCCTATCGCCAGCGCGTCAACATTCCGCTGGACTGCCGCGACGGCGCCTGCGGCACCTGCCGCGCCCATTGCGAGTCCGGGAGCTACGACATGCCGGAGTCCAGCTATATCGAAGACGCGCTCGAAGCCGCCGACGCGGCCAAGGGCTTCGTGCTGGCCTGCCAGATGCGCCCCAAAAGCGATTGCGTGGTCAAGATCCTGGCCACCTCGCAGGCCTGCAAGTCGGGCGCCCACAGCTATGGCGGCAAGATCGCTTCGGTCGAGCAGTTCTCGCCTTCGACCATCCGCTTCGCCATCGACCTGGACGATGGCGCGGCCCCCGGCTTCCTGCCCGGCCAGTACGTGAACGTCCAGATTCCCGGTACCGAGCAGACGCGCTCCTACTCCTTCAGTTCGGCGCCCGGCGCCGGCCGCGTCGAATTCGTCGTGCGTAACGTGCCGAACGGGCGCATGAGCGACTACCTCGCCAACCAGGCGGGCGCGGGCGACGCCATCAGCTTCCTCGGCCCCTTCGGCAGTTTTTACCTGCGCCCGGTCGCGCGGCCGGTACTGTTCCTCGCCGGCGGCACCGGCATCGCGCCTTTCCTGTCGATGCTGCGCAGCCTCGAACAAAGCGGTTTCGCCCATCCGGTGCGCCTGGTCTATGCGGTCACCAACGACTTCGACCTGATCGGCCTCGATGAACTCGAGCGCATCGCGGCAGCCCATCCGAACTTCACTTACGTCACCTGCGTGGCGGCGCCCGAGAGCACGCATCCGCGCAAGGGCTATGCCACGGCCCATGTCGAGCCAGGCTGGATGAACGACGGCGAGGTCGACGTCTACCTGTGCGGCCCGCCGCCGATGGTGGACGCCGTGCGCGGCTGGCTGGGCGACATCGGCGTCACGCCCGCCAGTTTCCATTACGAGAAATTCTCGCCGAATGCAGGAGCTTAGTGATGACGAACCAAAACCGTTTTGAAGGCAAGGTCGTCGTCGTTACCGGCGCGGCCCAGGGCATCGGGCGCGGCGTCGCGCTGGCCGCGGCGCGCGAAGGTGCGCAGCTGGTGCTGGCCGACCGCGCCCGGGTGCTGGAAGAAGTCGGCGCCGAGGCGCAGGCGCTGGGCGCCCTGGTCACGCTCGCCAACGTCGACCTCGAGACGTATGCCGGCGCGAGCGCACTGATGGAGACGGCCTTGCGCGAATTCGGCCGCATCGACGTGCTGGTGAATAACGTCGGCGGCACCATCTGGGCCAAACCCTACCAGGAATACGAGGAAGCGCAGATCGAGGCCGAGATCCGGCGCTCGCTGTTCCCGACCCTGTGGTGCTGCCGCGCCGTACTGCCGGCGTTGATCGCGCAGAAGAGCGGGGCGATCGTCAACATCTCCTCGGTGGCGACGCGCGGCATTCACCGGATTCCGTATTCGGCCGCCAAGGGCGGCGTCAATGCACTGACCGCCAGCCTGGCCTTCGAGCATGCGCAGGACGGCATCCGCGTCAACGCGGTGGCGACCGGCGGCACAGAGGCGCCGCCCCGGATCGTCCCGCGCAATCCGAACCCGCTGAGCGCACAGGAGCAGGCCTGGTACCAGGGCATCGTCGATCAGACCGTCGAGTCGAGCCTGATGCACCGGTATGGGACGATCGACGAGCAGGTACGCGCCATCCTGTTCCTGGCCTCCGACGAGGCTTCCTACATCACCGGCAGCGTGCTGCCGGTAGCTGGCGGCGACCAGGGGTGACCATGACGACCATTCCTGTCAACGGCGCCACCCTCAACGTCCGCTGCGACGGCGAGCGCAGCCGCCCGGCCGTCGTCTTCTCGAATTCCCTCGGCACCGACCTGTCGATGTGGGACGCCCAGGCCGCGGTGCTGGCCACGCGCTTTTACGTGGTGCGCTACGACACCCGCGGCCATGGCGGCTCAGTCGGCACATCCGGTGCGCCGGCCGGACCGTACACGGTCGAACTCCTCGGGAGCGACGTGCTCGGGCTGCTCGATCACCTCGACATCGAACGCGCGCATTTTGTCGGCCTGTCGATGGGCGGCGTGATCGGCCAGTGGCTCGGCGCGCATGCGCCGGGCCGCCTCCAGAAGCTGGTGCTGGCCAATACGGCGTCGAAGATCGGCACGCGCGAGGGCTGGCAGGCGAGGGCTGCGGCGGTGCGCGCCGAGGGCATGAACGAGATCGCCGCGGGCTCGCCGTCGCGCTGGTTCACGCCCGGCTTCGTCGGGCGCCAGCCGGTCGTGGTGGGCAGCATGCAAAAGACCGTGCGCGGACTCGACCCGGAAGGCTATGCGGCCTGCTGCGAAGCGCTCGCGATGGCCGACCTGACGCCGGACCTGCGCCGCATCGAGGCGAGCACGCTGGTGATCGCCGGCACGGACGACCCGGTGACCACGGTTGCCCACGCGTGCGCGCTGACAGCTGCAATCAAGGGCGCGACCATGGCGACCCTGCCGGCCTCGCACCTCTCGAACGTCGAGGCGCCGGACCGGTTCACCGACGCCGTCGCATCCTTCCTGCTGGCCTGAACCGGCCGCGTACGATTCACTACCGGAGACACGCATGCTACAGACTGGTCATCGAAGGCCGGCGGATGCCTTGCCCGCAGTATCCGAATCCGCCGGCGCCGGCGGCCGCTCCTGGTCCGACTGGTCGGCTTCCAGCGTCACGGCGGGCTTTCTCGCCGTGCTGGTGTCCTTCACCGGACCGCTCGCGATCTTCTACCAGGCAGCCCAGGCGGCCCAGGTGGACAGCAATATGTTTGCCTCCTGGGTCTGGGGCATCTCGATCGGCGCTGCCGTCTCGGGCATCGTCCTCTCCTGGGTGCTGCGGGCCCCGATCATCACCGCCTGGTCGGCGCCGGGCACGGCCCTGCTGATCACGCTGTTCCCCGGCCTGTCGCTGAACGAAGCGGTCGGCGCCTACCTGACGGCCGCCGCGATCCTGCTGGCGATCGGCTTGTCCGGCAGTTTCGACCGCGTCATGGCCCATGTGCCGAAGGGTGTCGCCAGCGGCATGATGGCCGGGATCCTGCTGCCCTTCGGCCTGAATGCCTTCCGCTCGACCGCCACGCTGCCGCTGCTGGCCTGCGGCATGATCATCGCCTGGCTGGCGTTCCGGCGCTGGGCGCCGCGCTACAGCGTCATGCTGCTGCTGGTCGCCGGCGTGCTGCTCGCGTTCCTGCTCGATACCACCCATTTCTCGCGCGTCGAGCTGAAGCTGGTCGCCCCGCAATTCATCGCGCCCGCCTGGTCCTGGGCCAGCACCTTCAGCCTGGCCTTGCCGCTGGTGCTGGTGACGCTCGCCGGCCAGTACCTGCCGGGCATGGCGGTGCTGAAAACCTCCGGCTACGACACCAACGTGCGCCAGATCATGGCGGTCAACAGCCTGGTCTCGCTGGCGGTCGCGGTCACCGGCGGCATCACGATCGCGATCGCCGCGATCACCGCCGCGATGTGCACCGGGCCGGACGCCCATGTGGACCCGCGCCGGCGCTACGTGGCCGGCATTGCCAACGGGGTGTTCTACCTGCTGGCGGGCCTGTGCGGCGGCTCGATCGTGATGCTGTTCGCGGCGCTGCCGAAGGAACTGGTCGTCACGCTGGCCGGCCTGGCCCTGCTCGGACCGATCACCGCCAACCTGGCCGGCATCGTCGCGGCGGAAGACCACCGCGAGGCCGCCGTCATCACTTTTCTCGCCACCGCATCGGGCATGAGCTTCCTCGGCCTCGGCTCGGCCTTCTGGGGGATCGTGATCGGCATGCTCGCCTACTGGATGTTGCACCTTCAGAGATCGAAAAACCCGCAGTAAAGAGCGTCTCGCACCAAAACCCAACGATAACGGAGACAAGTATCATGCGACACATCGACATCCACAAAACCGCCGACGCGGCGAAATTCAACGGCTTCCACGCATCCCTGCTGCTGTGGTGCGCCCTGATCATCATTTGCGACGGCTACGACCTGGCGGTGGCCGGCATCGCCGTCCCGTCCATCATGAAGGACATGGGCGTCACCGCCCAGAACGCCGGCTTCATGGTCAGTTCGGCCCTGTTCGGCATGATGTTCGGCGCAATCTTCCTCGGCACCCTGGCCGACCGCATCGGCCGCCGCTGGGCGATCGTCATCTGCCTCGCGCTGTTCAGCGTCTTCACGGCCGCTGCCGGCCTCACGCACGATCCCTATGTGTTCAGCGTGATGCGCTTCCTGGCGGGCCTCGGCATCGGCGGCGTGATGCCGAACGTGGTGGCGCAGATGACCGAATACTCGCCGCGCAAGATCCGCGCCACGATGGTGACCCTGATGTTCAGCGGCTATGCCGTCGGCGGCATGCTCGCGGCCGTCCTCGGCAAGGGCCTGATCGAACAGCACGGCTGGCAGTCGGTGTTCCTGGCAGCCGGCGTGCCGGTGCTGCTGATTCCCTTCGTCCTGAAGTCGATGCCGGAATCGATGCCTTTCCTGGTCAGGCAGGGCCGTCTCGAGGAACTCAAGGCCATCGTGCTGCGCCTCGACCCGAGCTACCGCCCGCAGGCGGGCGACAGCTTCGCGCTGCCGGCGGTCGACCGTGCCTCCGGCGCACCCGTCGGTAAACTGTTCCAGGAAGGCCGCGCCTTCTCCACCATCATGTTCTGGGTTGCCTTCTTCATGTGCCTGTTCATGGTGTATGCGCTCAGCTCCTGGCTGACCAAGCTGATGGCTGGCGCCGGCTACAGCCTCGGTTCCGCGCTGACGTTTGTCCTGGTGCTGAACTTCGGCGCCGTGATCGGCGCCGTCGGCGGCGGCTGGCTGGCCGACCGCTTCCACATCAAGTACGTGCTGGTGGCCATGTATGCGCTGGCCGCGGTGTCGATCACGCTGCTGGGCTATCCGGTATCGACGCCGGTGCTGTTCCTGCTGGTCGGCCTTGCGGGCGCTTCGACCATCGGCACCCAGATCGTCACTTACGCGTATGCTGGCCAGTTCTACCCGAGCGCGATCCGCTCCACCGGCATCGGCTGGGCTTCGGGTGTCGGCCGCAGCGGTGCCATCCTGGCGCCGATCGTGATCGGCACCCTGGTCGGCATGCAGCTGCCGCTGCAGCAGAATTTCCTGGCCATTTCGATCCCGGCCGTCGTCGCCACGATTGCCGTCTCGCTGATCCGGCATGAGCGCTCCGCGACGGCGCCCCTGCCGCTGGCTGGCGCGGTGCGCGAGACCGCCTGATCACGATGGGAGATGATATGAACCGGACCGTCTTTACAGTACTCGCCGCGAGCGCCTTGATTTCCTGCAGCGTCGATGCCGCCGCCGCGGAAGCCTACCCGAGCCAGCCCATCAAATGGGTGGTGCCCTTCCCGCCGGGCGGTGCGATGGATACGATGGCGCGCACGCTCGGCGAGAGCCTCTCGGTCAGCATGAAGCAGCCGGTCGTGGTCGAGAACCGGCCGGGCGCCGGCGGCGCGATCGGCTCCGGCATCGTCGCCAGGGCGGCGCCGGATGGCCACACCATGCTGATCGTGTCCGTCGGCCACGCGGTGAACCCGAGCATTTATCCGAAACTGCAATACGACGCCACCCGCGACTTCGAACCGGTCAGCCTGGTGGGCATCGTGCCCAACCTGCTCGTTGCCCATCCATCCGTGAAAGCCAACAACGTGAAAGAGCTGGTCGCGCTGGCGAAAGCCCGGCCGGGCAAGCTCACCTACGCGTCGGCCGGCAACGGCACGACCGTGCACCTGGCGGCCGAACTGTTCAATTCGATGGCCGGCGTCGACATCGTGCACGTGCCGTACAAAGGCAGCGCGCCGGCCGTGACCGACCTGATGGGCGGGCAGGTCGACATCATGTTCGATTCGCTCTCGTCGGCCAAGCCCTATGTCGAGTCGGGCAGGCTGAAGGCGCTCGCCGTGACCACCGCCAAACGATCGAGCGTCTTCCCGAACGTCCCGACGATTTCCGAGTCGGGTCTTCCGGGCTATGAGCTGAGCGGCTGGTATGCCGTCTTCGTGCCCGCCAGGACACCGAAGCCGATCGTGGATCGCCTCAATGCCGAACTGGTGAAAGCGCTGAAGCAGGCCAATGTCCGGGCGCGCTTTGCCCAGATCGGCGCGGAACCTGTCGGTTCATCGCCGCAGGAACTGGCGGCCACGCTGAAGACGGAAACGGCGCGCTGGGCCCAGATCGTCCGCGAGCGCAACATCAAGGCCGACTAGGGCGGCGGGGGGCGGCGCTCATGCATGCCCGGCGCCGGCGGCGCCGTACATGTGCTCGAACTCGGCCATCGGCAGCGGGCGCCCCAGCAGGAAGCCCTGCATCGAGGAACAGCCGCCATGGACCAGGAATGTTCGCTGCGCCTCGTGCTCGACGCCCTCGGCCACGATCTCGAGCTTGAACTTGCGGGCCAGCGCGATGATCGCCTCGACGATCGATCCCGAGGCCGGATCGATACCGATGTCGTGCACGAAGGAGCGGTCGATCTTCAGCGCGGAGAGCGGGAAGCGCCTGAGATAGGCCAGCGAGGAATAGCCGGTGCCGAAATCGTCGAGCGAGAAGCAGATGCCCTGGGACCGAAGCGCGTACATGCGTTCGCTAATTTCCTGCATGTTTTCGGCGAACACGCTCTCGGTCAGTTCCAGGCAGAGCCGTTTCGGGGGCGCGCCGGTGGCGTCCAGGATCGTCGCCACCGCCGCCGGAAAATCCGAATCGCGCATCTGGTGGATGCTGACGTTCACTGCCAGCTTCAGGCACGCCAGCACGGGGTCGCGCTCCCAGCGCGCGAGTGCGCGGCAGCTTTCCTCCAGCACGTACTCGCCCAGGGGAAGGATGAGGCCCGACTCCTCGGCGAAGCCGATGAAATCGTCGGGGCCGACCAGCCCGTGCTCGCCGCGCTGCCAGCGGACCAGCACCTCGGCGCCCACCAGACGCCCGTGGCCATCGAACTGCGGCTGGCAGAACAGGCGGAACTCGCCCAGCGACAGGCCGTCGCGCATCGCCAGCTCGAAGGCGGCGCGGCGGTCGGCCTCGTTCTGCATGCTGGGATCGAAAAAGCGGGCCATGTCGCGCCCGTCGGCCTTGGCGCGGTACATGGCCAGGTCGGCCTGCTTGAGCAGGGTTTCGATGTCGGTACCGGTGCTGTCGAAGAGCGTGATGCCGATGCTCGCCGTGTTCTTGAACAGGAGCGAGTCGAGCTGGTAGGGCTGGCCGAGGGCCGACAGGATCTTGTTCGCGACCCGGTCGGCCTCGGCGGCCGCGGCGCGCGGCGACATGCCCAGGTCTTCCAGCACCACGACGAATTCGTCGCCGCCAAGCCGTGCCAGCTGGTCGCTGTGGCGCACCGTGGCGCGCAGCCTCTCGGCGGTCTGGCGCAGCAGCATGTCGCCCAGGTCGTGCCCCATCGTGTCGTTGAGCAGCTTGAAGTTGTCGAGGTCGAGGTAGAGCAGGGCGCCATAATGTCCCGAGCGCCGCCCGCGCGCCAGCACGTGTCCCAGTTCCTCGATCAGGAAGCGGCGGTTCGGCAGGCCCGTCAAATGGTCGAAATAGGCCAGTTCGTAGATGTGCCGCTCGGTACGCTTGCGCTCCGTGAGGTCGGTGTTGACGCCGGAAATACGCAGCGGCCTGCCGCTGTGGTCGCGCAGCACATAGCCGCGCGACAGCACGGGCACATAGTGTCCTTCCCGGTGCCGCAGCCGGAACTCCAGGCTGTAGCCGTCGCGCGTGCCCGGCAACAGGTCCGCGAGATAGGCGCCGATCATCGCGTCGTCTTCCGGGTGCAGCAGACGGCGCCAGGCGCCGGAGTCGTCCAGCCCTTCGCCGCTGCAGTAGCCGAGCATGTTCCACCAGCGCGCCGAGTAATACACCTCGCCCGTGACCAGGTCCCAGTCCCAGGGTGCATCGGTGGAGCCCTTGAGCACGAGCCGCAGGCGTTCTTCCGATTTCTCCAGGGATTGCTGGGTCCTCTTCAAGGCCGTGCAATCGGTGAAGCAGACCACCACCTGGCGCAGGCGCCCGGCTTCGTCGAAGTCCGGGTAGGCGTTGCACAACAGCCAGGACGGCGAACCGGAACCGACGATGCCGGCGACGAGGCCCGACAGTTTGCGGCCGGTGCTCAGCACGACGTGTGCCGGAAATTCCTCGGGCGGCATGGGCGAGCCGTCCTCGCGCAGCACGGCCCAGGCGCTGGCGCTGGGGTCGACCCCGAGCAGCTGCGCTTCGCTCCGGCCCAGCAGTTCCTGGGCCAGCCGATTCGCCGAGACGATGCGGCCGTCCGGGGCATGCACAACGATACCCGCCGGCAGCTGGTCATGCAGCACGCCGGGGGAGCAGAGGAGGTCCGCTGGGGAAGAGGGCGGCATGGCAGTCGGAGAGGCAACGACAATCGGCAAGCGATCGCGGCATACTAGCAGTTTGACCCGCAGATGGCGCGCGCTTGGCCGCCGCCGTCCCCGCTGCCTGCCTGCTCATTCTCCCGTGATCTTCGCCTCTTTCACGAACTTGCCCCAGCTCTGGAATTCCCTGGCGGTGTAGTCGCCGAGCTCCTTCGGGTTCATGTACACGGCGTAGGCGCCCTGCGCTTCCGCCTTGCTCTTGAACTCCGCCGTCTGCGTGATCTTGCCGATCTCGCTCGTCAGCCTGTCGATCACCGGCTTGGGCGTACCGGCCGGCGCATACACGGCAAACCACGAACTGACGTCGAGCTTCTCGAAGCCCTTGATGGCGGCGGTGGTCGGCACGTTGGGGACGGCCGGCAGGGCCACGTCGCCGGTGATGGCCAGCGGGCGCAGTTTTCCGGTCTTGATGTGGCTGATCAGGGGAGGGGCCGTGGTGAAGGTCATGTCGACATTGCCGCCGAGGAGATCGGTGATGGCGGGGCCGGTGCCCTTGTACGGGACGTGGGTGATGTCGGCCTGCGTCAGGTGGCGGATCATTTCGCCGGTGACGTGCTGCAGCGAGCCGTTGCCCGACGAGGCGTAGCTGAGTTTACCCGGGTGGGCCCTGGCGTAGCCGACCAGTTCCGGCAGCGTCTTGACGGGGATGTCCGGGCGCACCACGATCACCTGCGGCGCCACCAGCAGGTTGGCCACCGGCGCAAAGTCCTTGATCGGGTCGAAGGGCAGCTTCATCAAATGGGGCGTGACGACCTGGTAGCCGGAGTACTGGACCAGCAGGGTATAGCCGTCGGGCTTTGCGCGCTTGACGGCCGACCCCGCGATCGCGCCCGAGCCGCCCGGCCGGTTGTCGACGACCACCGGTTTGCCCAGTGCCTTCGACAGGGGATCGGAAATCATGCGCGCGGCCATGTCGGTGGTGCCGCCTGCCGCCGAGGACACGATCAGCGTGATCGACTGGGCCGGCCAGGCCGGGTCCTGCGCCTGTGCGGCCGTGGCGGCAAGCATGCCGAGGCCGATGACGGTGTGCGAAAGCAGGTTGTGGATGGGTTTCATGCTTGTCTCCTGGTTGGTCTGATCATATGTGTGCTGCCTGAATGCGGTATCAATCCAGCTGCGCCTGCACCAGCTCTTCGAGTCTGCGTGCCAGCCGCGCCTGCGCATGTTCGCTGGCCCAGGCCACGTGCGGCGTGACCAGCAAATTCGGCAGGTCGCGCGCCAGCAGCGGGTGATCCGGGGGCGGCGGTTCGACATCGAGCACGTCGAGCGCGGCGCCGCCGATGCGCCCCAGCCGCAGGGCCTCCACCAGTGCTTCGGCGTCGACCAGTGCACCGCGGCCGGTGTTGACGATGACGGCGTCCGGCTTCATGCGCGCCAGCGCCTCCCTGCCGATCATGCCGCGCGTAGCTGGCGTCAGCGGCACGTGCAGGGTCAGCGCGTCCACGCATTCCAGCAATTCGCCAAGGGGCAGCTCATCGTCCCGGCACGGCTTGCCGGGTGCCTGGGCGAACAGCACCTGCATCCCGAGCCCGCGCGCCAGCCGCGCCGCCGCTTCGCCGATGCGGCCGCGTCCGACGACGCCGAACACGCTGCCGCCGACGTCGCGGATGCGCGGCCCGGTCCAGCAGAAGTGTCCGGAGGCGCTCCAGCGGCCGTCGACCGCGGCGGCGGCGTAGGTGACGAGATGGCGGCGCAGCGCGAACAGGGTCGCGATCACGTGCTCGGCAACGGAATCGGAACCGTAGTCGGGCACGTTGGCCACCGCGATGCCCAATTCGGCAGCGGTCTCGCGATCGATGTTGTCGGTACCGGCGGCGGCTACCGCCACCAGCCGCAACTGGCCGGCGGCGCGCAGCTGTGCGGCGTCCAGGCGCACCTTATTCGTGATGACGACCGTGGCCTCGCGGATCCGTTCCGCCACCAGCTCGGGCGTGGTCGACGGCCAGGCCGTGTAGTCGATCGTCGCCTGGTCGAAACGCAGGTCGGTCGGGAGCGTGGCCGCATCCAGGAAGACGACTTTCATGCGGCCGCTCCCGCGAACGCGCGCTGCTCCGGCATGTCCGCGCCGCCCTCCGGCATCGGATGCAGGTCGAGCCGGCGGCCGGCCTTCAGGATCTGGCTCGGCACCTCATGGCCAATCAGGCCGGGCAGCCGGGCGGCGGCGGCCAGGATCCCGTCCAGGTCCACGCCGGTGTCGTAGCCCTCCAGTTCGAGCATGTGCACCAGCTCCTCGGTGCAGACATTGCCGCTGGCGCCGGGCGCATACGGGCAGCCGCCAAGGCCGCCGAGGGAAGAATCGAAGCGGTCGATGCCCGCCGCCAGCGCGGCCAGGGTATTCGCCAGCGCCAGGCCGCGCGTGTTATGGAAGTGCAGTGTCAGCTCCAGCGCCGGGAAGCGCGCACGGGCCAGCCGGGACAGCTCGCCGACCTGGGAGGGATAGGCCATGCCCGTGGTATCGCACAGGGTCACGCCGTGCACGCCGAGGTCGGCGAAGCGTGCCGTCCAGTCCAGCACTTCGGCCACCGGCACCTCGCCCTCCATCGGGCAGCCCATCGCGGTCGACAGCGAGACGTTGACGGCGACCGGCGACTGCCTGACGACCTTCACTACCTCGGCCAGTTGCGCGAACGACTGCTCGCGGGTCATGCGCAGGTTGCGGCGGTTATGGGATTCGCTCACCGACATCACCAGGTTCACTTCGTCGACCTTGCAGGACAGGGCGCGCTCCGCGCCGCGGATGTTCGGCACCAGCACCGTGTAGACCACGCCTTCCTTGCGCCGGATCTGGTGCATCACCGCTTCGGCGTCCTTCAGCGCCGGAATCGCTTTCGGTGAAGTAAACGAGGTGACTTCGATCTTGGCGTAGCCGCACTCGCTCAGGGCGTTCACGAGCGCGATCTTGTCCTCGGTCTCGACGTAGACCGCCTCGTTCTGGAAGCCGTCGCGGGTCGCGACTTCCTGGATGTACAGACGCTGCTTGGCCATCACGGCTCCTTCAGATGATGCCGCGCGCACGCCAGGCAGCGCGGGTGGTGGAATCGATGCCGATGTCGGCCAGCACCGCATCGGTGTGTTCGCCCAGGGCCGGTGCCGCATGCAGCACCTCGCCCGGGGTCGCGCTCAGTTTGGGGACGATGCCGGGCACCTGCACCGGCGTGCCGTCCGCCAGTTGGGTGTCGAGGATCATCTCGCGCGCCTTGTAGTGCGGGTCGGCGGCAATATCGGCGACGTCGTAGATGCGGCCGGCCGGAATGCGCGCTTCGTTGAGGCGCTCCAGTACCTCGTCGAGCGTGCGCTCGGCGGCCCAGGCGCCGATCGCCGCGTCGAGGCGCGCCACGTGCCTGACGCGGCCGTCGTTGCGGGCCAGCTCCGGGTCGTCGCGCAGATCCAGCCGCTCGATGACCTCCATCAGGCGCCGGAAGATGCCGTCGCCGTTGCCGGCGATGAGCGCGTATTTGCCGTCGGCGCACAGGTAGGCATTGGTGGGGGCGATGCCCGGCAGGCTGCTGCCGGCAGCCTGGCGCACCGTGCCGAACACCGAGTATTCCGGCAACAGGCTTTCCATCATGTTGAAGACCGACTCGTACAGCGCCACGTCGACGACTTGCCCTTCGCCGCCGTTCTGGTCGCGGTGGCGCAGGGCCAGCAGCACGCCGATCACCCCGTGCAGGGCGGAGAGCGAGTCGCCGATCGAGACCCCGGCACGCACCGGCGTGCGCCCGGGTTCGCCGCTCAGGTGGCGCAGGCCGCCCATGGCTTCGCCGACCACGCCGAAGCCGGGACGGTCGCGGTAAGGGCCGGTCTGGCCATAGCCGGACACGCGCAGCATGACCAGCTTCGGGTTGATCGCATGCAGGGCCTCCCAGCCCAGGTTCCAGGCTTCCATGGTCCCGGGACGGAAGTTCTCGATCAGGACATCGGCGTCCTGCACCAGTGTACGAACGACGTCCTGGCCTTCCGGCGTGCGCAGGTCGAGCGACACCGATTGCTTGTTACGCGACTGCACCGCCCACCAGACCGAGGTGCCTTCGTGCAGCAGGCGCCACTTGCGCAGCGGGTCGCCGCTGCCGGGCGGTTCGATCTTGATGACCTCGGCGCCGAATTCGGCCAGCATCTTGCCGGCAAAGGGCCCGGCGATCAGTTGTCCAAGCTCGATGACCCGCAAGCCTTGCAGGGGTTTCGTCATGGTCGTCTCCTCGATTGTTCACGTTGTCGGATCGATAGTAGGTCTGGCGGAACCGTTTGGAAATCGGTTATTCTTCAAGGACCCTTTCCATTTCGGAAAAGCGAACCGATGCCCCCATGATCAATCCCGGCCACTTCGACCTGCAGTCCCTGCGCGTGTTCCTGCACGTGGCGCTCACCGGCAGCCTGACGCGTGCGGCGGACAAGTCGCACATGACGCTGTCGGCGCTGAGCAAGCGCATCGCGGAACTCGAGCGCACCGCCGACTGCAGCCTGTTCATCCGCCATCCGCGCGGGCTGGAACTGACCCCGGCGGGAACGGAGCTGGTGCAGCACGCGCGCGCGGTGCTCGATTCGGTGAACCGGATGGCCGATGCGATGGGCGATTTCGCCATCGGCGTGCGCGGCCATGTGCGGATCTGGGCCAACACCTCGGCGGTCACGCAGTTCCTGCCGCGCGACCTGGCCGCCTTCGTGCGCGAGGAGCCCCTGATTCGCCTCAGCCTGGAGGAAAAGGTCAGCGCCGAATCGATTGCGGCGGTGGCGGCGGGCGAGGCGGACCTCGGTATTTTTGCTGACAACGTGCCCGCGCCCAGCCTGGAAAAATACCTGTACCGGCGCGATCACCTGATGGTGGTCGTGCCCGCCGACCATCCGCTGGCCGCGCTGACGGAGATCTCGTTTTCCGAGACGCTCGAATACGACCTGGTCGGCCTGAACACGGGAAGCTCGCTGCTGCAACGCGTGACCGACGCCGCCGCCTCGCTCGACAAGGCCTTGCGCCTGCGGATCCAGGTCAGCAGCTTCGACGGCATTTGCCGCATGATCGAAGCCGGGCTGGGCGTCGGCGTGCTGCCCGACGGCGCGGTGCGCCCCGAGCACACGGGCCTGCACGCGATTCGCCTGACCGACGCCTGGGCCCGGCGTTCGCTGTGGCTGGGCGTGCGTGCGCGCGCTTCGCTGGCCCCGGAGGCGCTCAAGCTGCTCGACCACTTGCGCCATGGGGGCTAGCTTTGCCGATCCGGAAAAGCAGCTGGAGCAATCGGCAATCCCGGCCCGGGCGCGCCTGCCCTATGATCATCGTCCATTCAGGAGAATTACATGATGTCGCGTGAACGCAAACCGCTGCGGGTGCTGGTCGCCCCCGATTCCTTCAAGGGCAGCCTGCCGGCCAGCGCCGTCGCCGCCAGCATCGCCGCCGGCGTGCGCGCCGCCATCCCCGGCGCGCTGGTGAGCGAGGCCCCGATTGCCGACGGCGGCGAGGGGTCCGCCAGCGCCATCGCCCAGGGGCTGGGCGGGACCTGGCTGCAGGTCAGTGTGCGGGACGCCAACGGCGCCACGATCGCCGTGCCCTTCGCGGCCTGCACCAGCCCTGCGCTGGGCAGCTTCGCGGTGCTCGACGTCGCCGAGATCGTCGGCCTGCCGGCGGCCGTCGCAGCGCCGGGCGCACGCAGCACGCGCGGCGTCGGCCAGGCGATCCGGGCGATCCACGAACGCGGCTTCACGACGATTGCGCTCGGCCTGGGCGGATCGTCGACCAACGATGCCGGCGCCGGCATGCTGGCGGAACTGGCCCTGGTGTGTCGCGACGAAGCCGGGAACGAGCTCGATCCGGTCTTCGACAACCTGATGCGGGTGCAGTCGGTCGAGCGCCGGCCCGGTGCCGAATGGCTGGGCGGACTGCACCTGATCGGCCTGACCGACGTGACCAGTCCCCTCAACGGGCCCGAGGGCGCCAGCATGATATTCGGCGGACAAAAGGGATACGGCGACCTGGCGCAGGCCGATGCCGTGCTGGCGCATTTCGCCCGTTGCTGCACGGCCTTGCTGGGGGACGACCTGAGTCGCGCCGCCGGAGCGGGCGCCGCCGGCGGCCTGGGGTTCGCCGTGACGGTGGTGGGCGGCAGCCTGCGCCCGGGTGCGCAGTTCGTGCTCGAGGCGCACCGGTTGACGCCCGGCGCGGTCGACTACGACTGGATCATCACCGGGGAAGGGCGCTCGGACGGACAAACCCTGCTCGGTAAAGGCCCGGCCATGGTGGCGCGCCTGGCCCGTGACAGCGGGATTCCGGTGACCCTGCTGTCGGGCGCGGTCGAACTCGACCCGGCCCTCGAAGCGGCCTTCGACGGCTGCTTCTCTATCCAGCCCGGGCCGGTGAGCCTGGACTACGCGATGCGCAATGCCGGGATGCTGCTGGAACGCGCGGGCAGGCAGGTCGCCGCGCTGTTCGGCAAGGCGCACAGCCGGGGCTAGGCGCCTGCGCGAACTCCAGACGCAAGGCAAGAGGGCTCGCCCACTTCGGTGGCGAGCCCTTTTTTGTTGCTGCCAGTTCAGGAGAAAAGGCGAAAATGCACGAACACTAATCAGACGTCTGACGAGTATCTGGCGATTTGAAAGACTTTCTCAGCCCGATTTCGCCTCATGGGCCTCGTAAGCCCGGCGCAGGCGCTCACGGCTGTTGCTGAGGTGGGTGCGCATCGCCGCGCGCGCCGACTCGGGATCGCGGCGGACGATCGCGGTCACGATGTCGTCGTGTTCGCGCGTCACCCGCTCGATGTACACCGACGGGGCATCGCGCGTGAACTGGACGGTGTTCTTGCGCGCTTCGGGGAGCAGCCTGGTGCCCAGGTGGTTCAGGGTGTCGTACAGGAAGCGGTTGTCGGCGGCATGCGCGATCGACAGGTGGAAGGCGGTATCGGCCTGTGCCGTCTCGGCGCCGGAACGGCAGAGCGCGAGGAAATGCGCCAGCGCGGCGTGGATCCTGGCCAGGTCGCTGTCGGTGCGGCGGCTGGCCGCCAGCCCCGCGGCTTCGGTCTCCAGGCTGATGCGCAGCTCGAGCAGGGCGAGCACGTCCTTCATCGTGACGACGCCTTCCGTCGCCATGCCCATCGGCTGGGGCGCGCCCGCCACTGCAAAAGTGCCGATGCCCTGGAAGGTCTCGACGAGGCCCGCGGCCTGCATCTGCGAGACCGCTTCGCGCACCACCGAACGGCTCACGCCGAGCGTGGCGATCACCTCCGCCTCGGAGGGAATCTTCTCGCCCGGCGCGATGCGGCCGTCGCGAATCATGTCCGAAATATGGGCCACTACGCTGTGCGCCAGGGTACGGGCCTTCTTGCGGGCCGGGAGGGGATGGGTGTCGTTCATGGATGCTTTTGTGAAAAAAATGAGACGGTCGAGATGCTTGCTATTCCAAAATGATGTGATTATACTCGGTCGTAAGTTGTCTGACGACTGGCAAGAGAAATGCGGCATTGACCGCATCGCCAGCCGCCGTTTCCACCAGCAGGTCCGAGCCGGGCCGGTCCGGGTGGCACGCACACCGCGCCGATCGCGCCAGGTGCCGGCGCAAGGACACATGCCTACCTAAACCAACGGAGGAGACGAGAGTATGTACCAGAATTGCCCACCGCAGCGACGTACCATCCTGGCGACCGCGGTCGCCCTTGCAGTCCTCAGCCTGGCCGGCGCGGCCGCGGCCCAGGAGGCCGCGCCGGCCGCGCCGATGCAGAAAGTCGAAATCACCGGTTCCAGCATCAAGCGCGTCGCCAGCGAGCAGGCGGTGCCCGTCACCACCGTCAAGGCGGAGGAGATGACCAACAGCGCGCTGACCACGGTTGCCGACGTCGTCACTTCGCTGCCGGTGGGCGCCACCAACGTGCCCTCGTCGGCCGGCGCCGGCACCAACGTCAACATGCGCGGCATCGGCATCAACCGCACCCTGGTCCTGCTCAACGGCCGGCGCCTGGCCAACGAGCCGATCTCGGACGGTTTCGTGAACGTCGACGTGATCCCGATGAGCGCATTGAGCCGGGCCGAAGTGCTGCGCGACGGCGCTTCCTCGACCTACGGCGCCGATGCCGTCGGCGGGGTGCTCAACTTCATCACGCGCCCGAGCTTCAAGGGCCTGAACGTGACGGCGCAAACCGTGCAGCCGGAACGCTCGGGCGGCGGGCGCGAATACCGGCTGTCGGTGCTGGGTGGCGTCGGCTCGCTGGCCGAAGACGGCTGGAACGTCTATGCCACCGTCGACCATCACAAGCGCAGCGCGCTCGACTCGGCCGACCGCCCGGAACTGAGCAGCCCGGAACAGCTGGCCAGCCTGGGCATCGCACCCAAGCTCAGTACCGGCACCTATGCGCAGCCGGCGAACATCTTCTCGCCCAGCACCGGCATCACCGGCAATCCGTATTATTCGAAAGGCTGCACGGCGCCGTACTCGGTACCCGCGCCGAAGAATACCTGCGCCCTGAGCGCCAACTATATCCTGGCGCTGCCGGGCAATGCGCAGACCACCTTCTTCAGCAAGGGCAGCCTGCGCCACGGCGACGACAAGCTGTTCACCGCCGAGCTGCTCTACGCAAAGGAACACATCAAGACGCAGAAGGCGCCGACGACCAGCGTCGGCTTCAACGGCGTGACCATGAAGATCACGCCGAGCAGCCCGTATTATCCAGGCGGAAGCGCCGGCGTGCCGGCCATCGCCGGCATCAACGGTTCGCCCCTGAACGTATCCTGGAGCGTGGCCGAACTCGGCCCGGCGATCGCCGACGACGAGCAGCAGAACATGCGCCTGGTGCTGGCCGACGAGGGCAAGGCCCTGGGTTGGGATTACCGTCTCGGCTTCGTGTACGCGGCGGGCCGGCGCGACTCGTACTTCGTGCGCGGTTACCTGAACGGCCCGCAGTTGAACGCCGGTGTCCTGAACGGCATCCTCAATCCCTTCGGCACCCAGGATGCGAAGGGCCTCGACTACCTGAAAAGCATCTCGGTCGACGGCAACCAGATCCGCCACACGACCAACGTGTACACGGGCGTCGACACCACCTTCACGCGCGAACTGGTTCAACTGGGCGGCGGCGCGCTCACCCTCGCCACTGGCGCCGAATTCCACCACGACGGCGACGAGGACCGCTCGCTCGACGGCGACGCCCTGGTCCCGTACCAGAACCGCATGCCGAGCCACTCCAGGGGCAGCCGCAACATCGCGGCCGCCTTCGCCGAGCTCGACCTGCCGTTCACGAAGGAACTCGACGTCGGCCTGGCAGTGCGCGGCGACCGCTATTCCGACTTCGGCAGCACCGTCAACCCGAAGCTCACCGTGCGCTGGCAGCCGACGAAGCTGCTGATGCTGCGCGGCTCGGCCAGCACGGGCTTTCGCGCCCCGACCATCTTCGACCGCTACGGCTACCGGCTTCCGGGCGCCACCGCGCTGACCACTGCCAGGTGGGATGACCCGCTCCTGTGCCCGGGTGGACGGATGGGCGTGCCCGGCACCGGCACGGCCGTCGCCGGCGCCAATCCGCTGGTGGTCTGCAATGCCATCCTGCCGATCCAGCAGGGCAGCAACCCGGACGTGGAGCCGGAGAAGGCGCGCAACCTGACCGCCGGCGTGGTGGTCGAGCCGATCCGGAACGCCACCGTTTCGGTCGACTGGTACGACATCCGCGTCCGGAACAGCATCGGCGTGCTGGCCCAGAATGCGATCTTCACCAACACCGCCAAGTACGCCGACCTGTTCGTCAGGAACCCGGACGGCTCGCTCGCCTATGTGAAGGACACTACCGACAACCTGGGCGACCTGCGCACCAGCGGCATCGACCTGGGCCTCCAGTACAAGCTCCCGCGGAATCCACTGGGCGACTTCCGGGTCGGGCTGGAGGGCACCTATGTGACCCGCTTCCAGACCCAGAACGAGAAGGGAGGCGAATGGATCTCGAACCTGGGCCGGTTCGGTTCCATCGGTTCGGGCAACGTCAGCTCGGCCCCGACCTACACCTTCCGCTGGAAGCACACGGCGCGCCTGTCGTGGAACAGGGCCGACTGGTTCGGCCAGCTGACCAACTTCTACAACACCGGCTACCACGACCTGAACAACGTGCTGCCGGAGTTCCGGCGCGACATCAGCTCGTATTCGATCTGGAACCTGACGGCCGGCTACAAGGGCATTCCCCACACCACCATCCTGGTCGGCGTCAGCAACCTGGCCGACACCAGGCCGCCGGCGACCAACTCGAACGCGACCGGCTACGCGAACAACGTGTCGAGCCCGATCGGCCGCGCCTGGAACCTGCGCCTGAGTTATGACCTGTGATACGGACCTGTAATACGGACCTGTAAGTGCATGGCCGGGCGTGCGCCGCCCGGCCGTTTTTTGACCATTTTGAGAGCAGCAGATGAAAATTGAACGCGTCCAGGGAACTGTGTTCCACTACCTGAGCAGCCGTACCAGCGACAGCGCCGGCCATTCCCACCCGGGCCCGGAAAAGCGCGTGACGATGGCGATGCTCACCATTACCACCGACGACGGCCACCGCGGCCATGCGTTCGGCCCGGTCGAGGTGATCCGCCCGCACATCCTGGAAGCCTTCGCGCGCAAGGTGCTGATCGGGCAGGACCCCTTCGACCGCGAGCGCCTGTGGCAGGACCTCGAACACTGGCAACGCGGCAGCGCCGGCCAGCTGACCGACCGCGCGCTGGCCGTGATCGAGCAGGCCCTGTGGGACCTGGCCGGCCGCGCGCTGAAGACGCCGGTATATAAACTGCTCGGCGCCTACCGCGACAAGGTGCCGGCCTACGGCAGCACGATGTGCGGCGACCAGCTCGAAGGCGGCCTGTCCACGCCCGACGACTACGCGCGCTTCGCCGTCAAGCTGGTCGAACGCGGCTACAAGGCGATCAAGCTGCACACCTGGATGCCGCCGGTGTCGTTCGCGCCCAACGTCTCGATGGACATCAAGGCCTGCGCCGCGGTGCGCGAGGCGGTCGGCCCGGACATTGCCTTGATGCTGGACGGCTACCACTGGTACAGTCGTACCGACGCGCTGACCATCGGACGCGCGCTCGAGCGCCTGAACTTCGCCTGGTTCGAGGAAATGATGAACGAACAAAGCATCGCGTCCTATGCCTGGCTTGCCGGCCAGCTCGATATTCCGATCGTCGGGCCCGAATCGATCGCCGGCAAGCACCACAGCCGCGCCGACTGGGTCAAGGCCGGCGCCTGCGACATCCTGCGCGCCGGCGTGCCGGGCGTGGGCGGCATTACGCCGACCCTGAAAGTGGCGGCGCTGGCCGACGCCTTCGGCATGAACTGCGAAGTGCATGGCAACGGCGCGGCCAACCTGGCGGTGACGGCGGCGATCAAGAACTGCCAGTGGTACGAGCGCGGCCTGCTGCACCCCTTCCTCGACTACGACCAGGTCCCGGCCTACCTCAATTCGCTGGCCGACCCGATGGATGCCGACGGTTTCGTCCACCTGTCGCAGCAGCCGGGCCTGGGCGAAGACATCAACTTCGGCTACATCGAAGCGCATACCGTGGAAACCTACTGAGCGATGAACAAGATGATCGCATGGCTGCGCCGGGCGGTGCAGGCTGGATTGGCGGTGGTGGGGGCGGTGGCCTGCATGGCCGCCTTCGCCGCCACCCCGAAGGACCAGCTGGTGATCGGCATGAACATGAACAACCTGCTGTCGCTCGACCCGGCGGGCGCCACCGGCAACGACGTGCTCGGGGTGGTGGCCAACCTGTACGACTACCTGGTCGAACTCGATCCGCAGGATTTGAGCCAGGTGCGGCCGGCGCTGGCCGAACGCTGGGAGATCGCCCCCGACCGCATGAGCCTCACGCTGACCCTGCGCGAGGGCGTGCATTTCCAGTCCGGTAACCCGCTGACGGCCGACGACGCGGCCTGGTCCTTGCGCCGGGTGTTGAAACTCAACCTGGCAATGGCCTCGCCCTGGAAAAGCTACGGCTTCAAGGCCGCCAACGTCGAGCGCCTGATCCGCGCCGAGGACGCGCGCACCCTGCGCATCGACCTGCCGGAAGCGACCGATCCGCGCATGGTGCTCTATACGCTCGCCACTTCGGTCAGCGCGGCGATTCTGGATCGCCAGGCCGTCATGGCGCACCAGAAGAACGGCGACCTCGGTGCGGCCTGGCTGCTGACCCACGCCGCCGGTTCGGGTCCGTTCGCGCTGACCGAATGGCGCGCCAAGGACGCCATGCTGCTGGACCGCTTCGACGGCTACTGGCGCGGGCCGGCCAGATTGCGGCGCGTGGTCATGCGCCACATCGGCGAATCGCTGTCGCTGCGCTTCATGATCGAGCGCGGCGACGTCGACCTGGCCGCCGGCATGGCCGGTCCCGACATCGAGGCGCTCAAAAAACATGGGGGCGTGGTGGTGCAGCCGGTCCTGCGCGGCACCTCCTACTATGTGGCCGTCAGCATGAAGGATCCGCATTTTGCCGATCGCCGGGTGCGGCTCGCCCTGCGCAGCCTGATCGACTACCAGGGCATCAACGCGGCCATCATGCCGAATTACGGCGTCAGCCACCAGCGGCCGGTCATGATCGGCCTGGCGGCCACCTTGCCCGATCCCGGCTACCGGCTCGACCCGGCGGCCGCCAGAAAACTGCTGGTCGAGGCGGGCTATCCGAAAGGCTTCGGCACCACGATCCGCGTGATGTCGGATCCGCCGCTGATCAACATCGCCACTTCCTTGCAGGCCACGCTGGCGCTGGCCGGCATCGACGCGAAAATCCTGTCGGGCACCGGCAACCAGGTCTACGGCGCGATGCGCGAGCGCAAATTCGAGATCATCGTCGGCCGCGGCGGCGGCGGGGTCGAACCGCATCCGCACGCCAACCTGCGCGCCCTGGTCTACAACCCGGACAACAGCGACGCCGCCCGCCTGACCAATTTCCAGGGCTGGCGTACCAGTTTCCACGATCCCGAGATCAACCGCCTGATCGAGGAGGCGGTGCGCGAGCGCGACCCGGCCGTGCAGGACGAGATGTACCGCCGCATCCAGCAGCGCTACGAACGCGAAGTCGGCGCCATCCAGCCGGTCTCGCAAATGGTCGAAACGGTCGTGCTGAGCAAGCGCGTTCACAACTACATCGGCCACCCCTCGGCCACTACCCACCTGCGCGATGTTTACAAAGACTGAGATGGCCTCGACTACCTCCTGGAGACCCGACCTGGCCCGCTGGCGCGCCCGCGCCGGCGCCATGCGCGGCCGCCTGGCCAGCACCGCGCTGACCCTGCTCGGCCTGCTGGTGCTGACCTTCTTCATTGGCCGCGTGATGCCGGTCGACCCGGTGCTGGCGCTGGTCGGCCCCGACGCGGACGCCTCGATGTACAAGGAGGCGGCGGCCCGGCTCGGGGTCGACCAGCCGGTCTGGGTGCAGTTCGGGCGCTATATCGCCGAACTCGGGAGCGGCAACCTGGGCACCTCGCTGCTGACCGGGAACGCCGTCACCGCCGACATCGCGCGGGTGTTTCCCGCCACCGTGGAACTGGCCACACTGGCCATCGTCCTCGGCGCGCTGGCCGGCGTGCCGCTCGGCGTGTTTGCCGCCACCCGGCGCGGCGGCCTGGGCGACAACGTGGTGCGCGTCATCAGCC
Source organism: Massilia litorea (assembly GCF_015101885.1). Lineage (NCBI taxonomy): Bacteria > Pseudomonadati > Pseudomonadota > Betaproteobacteria > Burkholderiales > Oxalobacteraceae > Massilia > Massilia litorea. The sequence goes on along the minus strand of NZ_CP062941.1, from coordinate 4,156,223 downwards.
TGTCCGGCTATTCGGTACCGGTGTTCTGGTTCGGCATGATGGGTTTACTGGTGTTCTACGCCTGGCTGGGCTGGGTCGGCGGCTCGGGGCGCATCGCGCTCGAATACGACGGCGTGGTGCCGCGCGCGACCGGGCTGCTGCTGGTCGACACCGCACTGGCCGGCAACTGGGCGGCCTTTGGCAACGCGGTCAAGCACATCACGCTGCCGGCCTGCATCCTCGGCCTGCATTCGATGGCCTTCATCAGCCGCATGACGCGCAGTTTCATGCTGGCCCAGCTGTCGCAGGAATACGTGCTGACGGCGCGCGTAAAAGGGCTGCCGGAATGGCGGGTGGTGTGGCAGCACGCCTTCCGCAACATCCTGGTCCAGCTCCTGACGATCGTCGCGCTGGCCTATGGCGGCCTGCTCGAAGGCGCGGTCCTGATCGAAACCGTGTACGCCTGGCCCGGCTTCGGCCAATACCTCACCAACAGCCTGCTGCTGGGCGACATGAACGCGGTGATGGGCTGCGTACTCATCGTCGGCATCATCTTCGTGACCCTGAACCTGGTCTCCGATGCGCTGTATAAAATCTTCGATCCGCGGATGAAATGATGACTACCTCCCTGACGATTACCTACACGCCGGCGCAGGCGCGCAGCGAAAGCCTGCTGCGCGCGGCGCGCCACCTGCTGCACAATCCCATGACCCTGGCCGGCTCGCTGGTGGTGCTGCTGCTGGTCGCGGTCGCCCTGTGCGCACCGCTGATCGCCAGCCACGATCCGCTGGTTCAGGACCTGTCGATGGCGCTGCGCGCACCCGACGGCGTCCACTGGTTCGGCACCGACGAGTACGGCCGCGACGTCTTCAGCCGCGTCGTCCACGGCGCCCGCACCACGCTGTACATCGTCGCCCTGGTAACGGCCGTGGTCGGGCCGGTCGGGCTGGCGGTGGGCGCGGTGTCCGGCTATTTCGGCGGCATGGTCGACACCGTGTTCATGCGCGTGACCGACATTTTCATTTCCTTCCCCAGCCTGGTCCTGGCGCTGGCTTTCGTGGCGGCGCTCGGCCCGGGCCTCGAACACGCGGTGATCGCCATCGCGCTCACTGCCTGGCCGCCGATCGCGCGCCTCGCGCGCGCCGAGACCCGTTCGCTGCGCAAGGCCGATTTCGTCGCCGCGGTCCAGCTGCAGGGCGCTTCGCCGCTGCGCATCCTGTTGCGCCACATCGTGCCCCTGTGCCTGTCCTCGGTGGTGGTGCGCCTGACCATGAACATGGCCGGCATCATCCTCACCGCAGCCGGCCTGGGCTTTCTCGGCCTGGGCGCGCAGCCGCCGGTGGCGGAGTGGGGCGCCATGATCTCGGCCGGGCGCCGCTACATGATGGAGTGCTGGTGGCTGGTGGCCATGCCCGGCGCGGCGATCATGCTGGTCAGCCTGGCCTTCAACCTGCTGGGCGACGGCCTGCGCGACGTGTTCGATCCGCGCAGCTGAAAGGATGACGATGAACGAGCTCAAACTCGATGTACAGGAACTCGGGGTGCGTTTCGCGACGCGCGACGGGATGGTGGACGCGGTCCGCAACGTGTCGTTCACGCTGGGCCGCGAAAAGCTCGGCATCGTCGGCGAATCCGGCTCCGGCAAGTCGACCGTGGGACGCGCGCTGCTCAAACTCCATCCGGCCAGCGCCCGCATCGATGCGAAGGTGCTGCGCTTCGGCGACACCGACCTGCTGCGGGCCGACGAAAAGGCGATGCGGGCGATACGCGGGCGGCGCATGTCGATGATCATGCAGGACCCGAAATATTCGCTGAACCCGGTAATGAGAGTGGGCCACCAGATCGCCGAGGCCCTGCTGGCGCACCGCAAAATGCCGCGCGCGCAGGCGAAAGACAAAGTGATCGCGATGCTGGAGGCGGTGCGCATCCGCGATCCGCAGCGGGTCTACGACAGCTATCCGCACGAGATCTCGGGCGGCATGGGGCAGCGCGTGATGATCGCGATGATGCTGATCCCGGAACCGGAAATCGTCATCGCCGACGAGCCGACCTCCGCGCTCGACGTCTCGGTCCGTGCCCAGGTGCTGGCCGTGCTCGACGAACTGGTGACCGCGCGCGGTTTGGGGCTGATCTTCATCAGCCATGACCTGAACCTGGTGCGCAGCTTCTGCGACCGCGTGCTCGTGATGTATGCCGGCCGGGTGGTCGAATCGATCGCCGCCGCGGACCTCGACAATGCGCGCCATCCCTACACGCGCGGCCTGCTGGCCGCCTTGCCGGACATGGACCATCGCCGGCCCGTGCTGCCGGTGCTGCAGCGCGACCCATTGTGGCTCACCCCGGAGGAAGCAGCATGATTGCAGTCGATGCCCTGAACCTGAGTTTCGGGACCGGCGCCGCCGCCCACAAGGTGCTGAGCGACGTGTCGTTTTCGGTGGCAGAAGGAGAATCCTTCGGCCTGGTCGGCGAGTCCGGCTCGGGCAAGACCACCGTGCTGCGCTGCCTGGCCGGCCTGTACCCGCACTGGACCGGCAAGGCCAGTATCGACGGCCAGGCCTTGAAACCCGGCATCGACCGCGCGCGTTGCCGCCAGATGCAGATGGTGTTCCAGGATCCCTACGGTTCGCTGCACCCGCGCCATACGGTCGACACGGCCTTGTCGGAACCGCTGCGCATCCACAGGATCGGCGATATCGACGGGCGCGTGTCGCGCATCCTGGCGCGGGTCGGCCTGAACGACTCGTTCCGCTACCGCTATCCGCACCAGATGTCGGGCGGGCAGCGCCAGCGGGTGGCGATCGCGCGCGCCCTGGTCCTCGAGCCGCGCATCCTGCTGCTCGACGAGCCCACCTCGGCGCTGGACGTCTCGGTGCAGGCCGAGATCCTGAACCTGCTGGCCGAACTGCGCGAGCGCGATGGCCTGACTTACCTGATGGTGACGCACGATCTGGGCGTGCTGGTGCACCTGTGCAACCGCGTCGCGGTGATGCAGGAGGGGCGCATCGTCGACATCCAGGCCAGCGCCGCCCTGGTCGACGGCAGCAGCGTGCATCCCTATACGCGCACGCTGGTCGAGGCCACGCGCAATTTCAGCGCCAGGCCGATCGCGGCCTGAGCGGGCGGAGCGGGCAGAGCTTACTGCTTCAGCGCTTCGACCTGGATCGCCAGCTTGACGGTCGGGTTGAAGCCCATTTGCACGCCGTAGTCGATGCCGAAATCGCTGCGGTTGAAGCTGGCCGAAGCATCGGCGCCGCAGACTTCGCGCTTGAACATCGGGTGCTGGATGCACTTGAACTGGTTGATGCTCAGCTTGACCGGCTTGGTCACGCCGTGCAGGGTCAGCTCGCCGTCGACCGACACGGGCTTGTCGCCCTTGAAGGTGATCGACTTCGACTTGTAGGTCGCGGTCGGGAATTTGGCGACGTCGAACATGTCCGGACCCTTGGCGTGCTCGCTCATCTTGGCGTGGCCGAAGTCGAGGGTGCTGGCATCGATGGTGATGTCGACGCTGCCGGTTTTCGCTGCGCGATCGAGAACGATGTTGCCGCTCGTGTTCGTGAACTTGCCGCGCCAGATCGACAGGCCGCCCATGTGGTCCGCCTCGAAGCTCGGGAAGGTGTGGTTCGGCTCGATGGCATAGGTGTCGGCGGCGATGGCGCCGGTGGCGGCGGTCAGGGCAAAGATGGCGGCGGCGATGTGCTTGATGTTCATGTTGTGTAGATCCTCTGGTTGGTAATGGATTAGTTAGCCGCTGCGACGCGGAATTTGATGGTGACTTCATTGGCGAGCATGCCGGTATCGCTCCACTCGCCCTCGCCGATGCCGAAGGCCAGGCGCTTGATCGGGATCTGGCCTTCGAAGATTTGCTTGCCGGCCTCCGTCTTCACGGTCAAGGGGAAGGCGACGTCGGCCGTCTTGCCCTTGATCGTCAGCTTGCCGGCGACCGTCAAGGCGCCATTGGCGGCCGGCTTGATGGCGCTCGAGACGAAGCTGGCCTGCGGGAAGCGGGCGCTGTCGAACCATTCCTTCTTGCCGACTTCGCGGTTGTATTCGGGGTCGCCGATATCGAGGCTGGCGGTGGCGATGTTCACCTGCGCCTTCGCCGCTTCGGGACGCTTGGCGTCGTAATCGATGACGGCATTGAACTGCTTGAATTTCGCTTCGACCGGAACGTTCATCTGCTTGAAGACGGCACTCACATTGCTGCGGGCGGCGTCGAGCTTGAGCGGCGCAGCGTGAACGAACAACGGGACGATGGCGGCCGCAAGGGCCAGGCGGCGCAGGGATTTCATTGGACTTCCTTTGCTTTCGAAAACGGCAGCATGCGCTGCGTGATGCCGTCGCGGTCGACGACGAGGTGTTTCAGGGCGGCGGCGACGTGCATGAAGACCAGGGCCGCCATGCCCATGTTGAGCCAGTAGTGCACGGCCTTCAGCACCGGCTTGAGGGCCAGGTCCGGTTCGATCAATACAGGCAGCTGGAACAGGCCGAAGTACACCACCGGTACGCCCGCGGCGAGGGTGTAGAAATAGCCGGACAGCGGCACGCCGAACATCAGCAGGTAGAGGAAGGCGTGGGTGCCGTGGGCGGCGAGGTGCTGCCAGGCCGGCATCGTGGCCGGATAGGCCGGCGCCGGTGTGCGCAGGCGCCACAGCAGGCGCAGGGCGGCCAGCAGCAGCACGGTCACGCCGGCCCACTTGTGCCAGGAAAAATACTTCAGCTTGGTCGGCGTCAGGCCGGGGATGTCGGTCATCACCAGGCCGAGCGTGAAGGTGCCGACGATCAGGAGCGCCACCAGCCAGTGCAGGGCAATGGCGGTCGGGCTGTAACGCTGGGGTGTCGATGCCTTCATGGACTTGCTGCCTGTCAAATCATTTGCGATGGCAGCACTTTATCTGTTCCGCAAAGCGAGAGTAAGCTATCCGTTCGGATAACACTGTTCCATTTAATGATCCAATTCGCCATGTTTGCCGTGGCTGCGCTGACAGGACGGCGCGTTTCACCTTCCTTCTCGAGATATTTGATGCGAATCAAGGGGCGGCTTGTCGAGTGGCCGGCTGTCGACGTAAGCTGGGACCTGGGGCCGCCACAGGCGGCAGGCACCGGGAGCGCCAGATGAGTATCCGCAACCTCGACCACTTTTTCACGCCCGATTCCGTGGCGCTCATCGGTGCCTGCGCGCGCACCGGCAGTGTCGGCCGCATACTGGACCCGCGGGACCCGCGCGGGGCGCCGTGATGGCACAGCGCATCCTCATCATCCAGGGGCATCCCGACCGTAGCAAGCGGCACCTGTGCCACGCGCTGGCGCAGGCCTATGCCGACGGTGCGCGCGGCGCCGGCCACGCCGTCGAGACGGTCGAACCCGCGCTGATCGACTTTCCGCTGCTGCGCAGCGCAGAGGAATGGCAGCATGGCAGCGTGCCGGCCGCGCTCGCCCCCGTCCAGGAGCAGATCATGCAGGCGACCCACCTGGTGCTCGTGTATCCCTTGTGGCTGGGGGAGATGCCGGCGCTGCTCAAGGCCTTCCTGGAACAGGTGGCGCGGCCGGGCTTCGCTATCGCAGCGGAAAGCCGCAATCCCCTGCGCGCCGGGCTGCTGGGCGGGCGCAGCGCGCGCGTGATCGTCACCATGGGCATGCCGGCGGTACTGTACCGCTGGTTCTACCGGGCGCACAGCCTGAAGGCCTTGCAACGCAACATCCTCGGCTTTGCAGGCATCCGGCCGGTGCGCACGTGCGTGGTGGGCGGCGCCGCGTCGCTCACGCCGCAGCAGGTCGAGCGCTGGTGCGCACCCTTGCGCCGGCTTGGGGCGGCGGCGCGCTGACGGCCGGCATGCTCAATGCGCGTACAGTACCGGAATCGGTGCACGCTCGAGGAGTACCCGGGTGGCGCCGCCGAGCACGATCTCGCGGTAGCGGCTGTGGCCGAAAGCGCCCGTGACCAGCAGCCCGGCATCGTTGTCGTGCGCGATGCGCAGCAGGGCTTCGCCGGGGGGCCACTCCGTGCGCTCGACGACGACGTCGACCGGCACGCCGTGGCGCGCCAGGTACAAGGCCATGTCGGCGCCCGGCTCGTCGCCGTGCAGGCCGACCTCGCGTTCCGGATTGATCAGCGCCAGGCGCACGCTGCGCGCGCGGGTGAGCAGCGGCATGGCGCCATCGATCGCGCGCAGGGCGGGCACGCTGCCGTCCCAGCCGACGACGATGCTGTCGGCGATCGGTTCGCCGGCATACCCGGCCGGCACGGTCAATACCGGCCGCGGTCCATGCAGCGCCAGGTATTGAGGCAGTCCGCGCACCGCCGGCGCGTCGGGACTGTCCTGGGCGACCACGATCAGGTCGGCGTAGCGCGACTGCAGCAGCAGCCCGGCGCGGCTCTCGTCCTCCACCAGCCGGCCCTCGGCCGACCTGACGCCGAGCTGGCGCGCACGTTCGGCAAAGCGGGCCAGGCTCGCGTTGCCGCTCGCGCGCAGGGAGTCGAACTCGTCGCCCGGCATCGCCCCCATCGAGCCGGTCAGCATGGCGTAGGCGGCGACCGACATTCCGGTGGCGGCGGTGCCGACCAGGTGCGCATCGTGCGCGTCGGCGAGTGCGGCGGCGGCCCTCAGCCGGGCCTCGAAGTGGGAGGCGTCGTCGACGTGGACGACGATCGTCTTGTACATGGACATGGCGGGTCCTTTCTTTCGTTGTGTTCAGATCGGGTCACTCAGGGCACGATCGCCACCTTCAGAACGCCATCGCGCCCTTGGGCGAACAAGTCACAGGCTTCCTCGACCTGCCCGAGGCGGAAGCGGTGAGCGACCAGCGGCTGCAGGTCGAGCCTTCCGGGGGACCGGCGGCGACGGCGTCCATGATGTCCGGGCACATCTGCAGCTGCTCGTCGCTCAGGCCGTCGGGATGCGGCGCCAGGTTGGCCATGGCGCAGGACACCCGCACGTACCCGGCCTGGCAGCCGTCGATGCAGTTGCCGAAGCGCCAGCCGCCGATGGCGTGCCCGCCGCACTGGGCCCGGTGGCCGTCGAGGTTCAGGATGTGGACGTCGGTGCCGCAGTTGGTGGTCATGGTGATCTTGACGACCGCTTCGCCGGGTCCGGTGAAGTCGGCTGCGTTCATGTCCGGCATGATGTTCTCCTGCTGGTGTTCGTCTTGAAGGTGCGAAGGGCGAGGCGGACGGCGCTCCCTGTAGTCCTTGCGTGCGGGCTTAGCGGGCCATCAGCACGGGCAGTGCCGCCTCCTGCAAGACGGTCCTGCTTGCACCGCCGAGCAGGAGTTCCTGGAAGCGTGAGTGGCCGAAGCAGCCCATGACGACCAGGTCGCAGTCCAGTTCGGTCGCCAGGCCGAGGATGGCGCGGCCGGTGTCGCCGCCGGGGTCGCGCAGTGACGGCACGGCGCGCACCGCGTGGCGTCCGAGGAAGGCGAGCGCATCGTCCAGTTCCGCCGCGCTCGCGAACTCGTTCGGAAACACGGACGTCAACGCAGCCAGGCTTACATGGGTGGCGCGCTGCAACAGGGGCAGGGCCGCCGCCATCGCCACCGCAGCTTCGCGGCTGCCGTTCCAGCACAGCAGGACCCGGCGCGCAGGGGCGGGCGCCAGGTCCACGCGCGGCACCACCAGCACCGGGCATGCCGCGTTGACCACGACGTAATCGGGCATGCGCAGCGCCGGCGGCAGGTAGCCCAGGCTCTCGTCGGGGTCATCCTGGCTGACGACCACCAGGTCGGCGAAGCGCGCCAGCAGTGCCAGCGCATCCGGCGCCTGGTCGCTGATCAGCCGGGTTTCGTGGGACACGCCGCGGCTGCGCGCGATGTCTTCGAAGCGTGCAAGCGCCTCCCGCGCACTGTGCACGAGCGGATCGACATAGCCGGCCAGCAGTGTGCCCGGCCGGGCGTCGCAGCCGTCGGGGAAGACCGCGCGCGACACCCCCGTCATGGCGGCGCCGACCAGGTGCGCGCCGTGTTCGGCGCCAATGGCGGTCGCTAGGCCGATGCGGGCGGGCGCATGGCGCGAAAGGTCGGCGTGGACAAGGACGGTCTTGTAACGCATGGGTCGGCTCAAGAGATGAACGGGTGAAAGGGCAGCCCGGCGGCGAAACGGCGCCATGCTACAGTCTCACGCCCGTGTCATTCAATAGCCATGATCCAGATCAAATCCCTCCGATTATTTGAATGAAATTTGCGCCGGGAACTAGACAGGCGCGTGCAACTCTGCTTGCTGCCTGGTGCGCCGCCCGCCGGCAATTCGCCCAGTCGGGCGCGGCCATATCCGCCCATCACCAGCAAATCCGCGCCGAGGTAGGCCGCCAGCGACGGCAGGGGCGCGCCGCCTTCGAGACCCGGCGACGCAGCGCTGAGCGCGGCATCGATCCCGTGGCGCGCCAGCCAGGAAGCAGGTCGGGACCGGTGGCCTGGTCTTGCGCAATCGCTTTCGCCGATCACGCACAGGTCGCCGACCACCACGTCGCGGCTGTCGACCGTGCGCCGGGTCGCGCCTCAGAACCGGTGCCGCAGTCCCATCGCGAACTGGCGGTTGCCCGTGCCCGGCTCCTCGCTGTTGCCCTCGGTGTAGGCGGCACCATTATGGTTGCGAATGGTGCCGTAGGACGTGTAGACGTCGCTGCGTTTCGAGAACGCATACATGTAGGCCAGGCCAAACTGGTTCGCGTCCTGGTTGCGCAGGGTGCGGTCGTTCGCATGCACGCCGGTCAGCACCACAGTACTTGCCCCGAGCGGGATCGAGGCCCCGAGCAGCAGGTCGTGGCTGTCGGTGGAGGGCACCGGCGGCAGGCCGCCGAACAGCGCCGCGCTGTTGTTGAGCGGCGCACTGTTCGGTCCCCGGTTGATTTCGTAGCCGAGGTAGCCGCGCACCGGCCCGAAATTGTAGTTCGCGCCCAGCAGCAGGTTGCGTGCCGGGTCGGTGCCGCCCACGGTGGCGCTGTCGTTGTTCTTGCGGTGGAAGGCGATGCTGGCGTTCAGCGGACCGCGGCTGTAGTTGAAGGAGCCGCCGACTGCGCTGCTGGCCGACGCCTTGCCCGGCACTTCGCCCGCCACATACATCAGCGCCGTCGTGAACCCGTTCATGTCGGGGCTGCGGTACAGCACTGAATTCGAGGCCCGGAAGCCGGTCGGCGGCATCAGGTTGTTGGAGCGGACGATGCCGTTGCGCAGCGGGTCGACCACGACGTTGAGCACGGTGAACAGCGGGGTGTCCTGCAGGCCGATGCTCACCGAACCGAGTTTGCCGCGCAGGCCGACGATCGAGGTGCGGCCGAACAGCGTGTTGTTCTGGGTCGAGGTGCCGTTGTCGGCGTGGATGCCGCCTTCGAGCACGAAGAAGGCGGCCAGGCCGCCGCCGAGTTCCTCGTTACCGCGGAAGCCCCAGCGGCTCTGGGTGGCCATGCCGCTGGTGACGCGGGTCGAGGTGCCGGCGGCGCCGCCACCGTCGACCGAAATACCCATGTCGACGACGCCGTAGAATGCGACCGACGAAGGGTCAGCGAGTACCGCGCCGCTGCAAAGGATGGCGGCGCAAAAAACGACAGGTTTGAGTGTGAACGTCATGGTTTTCTTCTTGTATGAATCAGGCTGCTGGAACGGGAGCGATGGTGCGTGGTGCAGGATCGGGGATCGGTTCGATCTTCCCGAGGACGAACACGAAGCAGGCGATGCCGATGAGCAGGATGACGCCAGCGACGAAGAAGGCATTCGTGAACGAGGAGGTGGCGCCGACGATCATGCCGGTCACGATCGGTGCGGCCGCGCCCATCAGGTTGTTCGCAAAATTCATGATGCCGCCGACCGTGCCGGCGCCGCCTTTCGGTGCGATCAGCGAGGGCAGCGACCAGCTGACCGGCGCCGCCGAGGCCAGGCCGCCGAGGGCGATCGAGATCCAGAAGATGGCCCAGGCCGGATCGGTGGTCTGGGTGGCGCCGAACACGGCCAGGCCGAAGGTCATGCCGGTCACCAGCACGGCTTTCCTCACCTTCGATTCGTCCTTGCCTTTCGATATCAGGTGGTCGATCAGCCAGCCGCCCACGAACAGGTCGGTCAGGGTGGCGAAGGCCCAGGGGATGGCCGCAAAGCCGGCCGACTTCAGGATACTCATGTGCATGGACTCGACCAGGTAGCCGGGCAGCCAGGTCAGGAACAGGTAGAAGGTGTAGCCGTAGGCGGCGAAGCCGATGGTCAGGCCCCAGACTTTCGACTTGGTCAGCAGGTAGCCGAGCATGTTGACCGCGCCGGCCTCCGCCGGGCCTTCGGGGGCCGCGCCGCCGCGCTGGATGTAGTCGAGTTCGACTTTGGAGAGGCGCTCGTCGGCGCTCGGGTCGCGGTACAGGACATAGAAGGCGATGAAGTACATGAAGCTCAGGGCGGCGGTCAGGCCGAAACCCCAGCGCCAGCCGAAGGTCACGACGGTGAGCGCCACCAGCGGCACGCCGATCACGTTCGAGAACTTGGCGGCGGCGTCGAAGATGGCGGTGGCCATGCCGCGTTCATGGCGCGGGAACCAGTAGCCGGTGGCCTTGGAGCTGACCGGGAAGGCCGGGGCCTCGGCCACGCCCAGCAGGATGCGCGCCACGAAGATGCCGGCGAAGCCGCTCGAGAAGGCGGTGATGACCGAGGCCACGCCCCACAGGAAGGCGCCCCAGCGCCCGACCCGGGTCGGGCCGAAGCGGTCGAGCACCATCCCGACCGGAATCTGCAGCAGCGAATAGGACCAGGCGAAGGCCGAGAACAGCAGGCCGAGTTCGACCGGGGTCAGGTTGAACATCTCCTTGATCTGCGGCGCCGCGACCGAGAGGCCGATGCGGTCGATGTAGTTGATCAGGACGCCCATGCCGAGCAGGGCGCCGATGCCCCAGCGGCGGCGCGGGATGTTCTGTTTGTGGGTAGTTGTCATGTCTGTCTCCTGTTGGTGGTGGGTTCTAGCGACCCTGGGGATGAAGGATGTCCTCGGTGAGATCGGCGAGGGGTTTGCGCAGGTCGAGGAGGACGCCGTCCTCGTCCGCCTGCAGGGGTTCGAGATCGCGCAGCTGGCTGTCGAGCAGCGAGGCCGGCATGTAGTGGGCGGTGCGCGCCCCCATGCGCTCGGCGATCAGTTCGCGCGGACCGGTGAGGTGAGCAAAGCGCAGGCCCGGATCGGCGGCGCGCAGCAGGTCGCGGTAGCGCCGCTTGAGCGCGGAGCAGGCCAGCACCAGGCCTTCGCCGCGCGCCGCCGCATCGGCAATTTCGCCCTGCAGGGTGCGCAGCCAGTCCGCGCGGTCGCTGTCGTCGAGCGGAATGCCGGCCGCCATCTTGGCCACGTTCGAGGCGCTGTGGTAGGCGTCGCCCTCGAGAAAACGGACGCCGAGGGCAGCCGCCAGGCGCTTGCCGACCTCGCTCTTGCCGCAGCCGGAGACGCCCATGACGACCCAGCGGGCCGGCTCGGGACTGGAAATGAGTTGCTCTTGCATAGTCGGGACACCAGTAAAAGTTGAGCGCGTTTGGTAGCGCTACCAAAGTGGAGGCGAGTCTACGCCGATCAATGAATTTGTAAAGTGCTATTTATGCTGCACTGCCGCATAAGGATTGCGCGCGCAATGCGGCGGCCGCCCCCGGCGGCGAAGGCGGGAGGGCGGATCGGGGCTCAGGAAATCAGGCGCTCTCGCGGGCCATCAGGGTGAAGCCGAGGTCGATGCGGGTGGCGGCGGGGGTCTCGCCGCGGATCACGGCGCGCAGCAGCTGGGCCGCCTCGAAGCCGACCCGGTAGCGCGGGGTGGCGATCGTGGTGACGGACGGATTCATCCAGGCCGACACCGGCAGGTCGTTGAAGCCGCAGATGGCGAGCTGGCGCGGCACGGCGATGCCGCGCCGCTGGCACTGGAAGATCGCGCCCTGGGCCAGGTCGTCGTTGCAGCAGAAGATGGCGTCGCAATCGGGCGTGCTCGAGAGCATGCGGCCCAGCAGTTCGGCGCCGAGCGCGATCGTCGACGGGTCGGCCACCATGGTCTCTAGGCGGGGATCGTAACTGCCCGCTTCCTGCAGGGCGCGCCGGTAGCCTTCAAGCCGTTTCAGGGTGCGCTCGTCGCGCTGCGCACCCATGAAGCCGATGCGTTTGTAACCCTTGTCGAGCAGGTAGCGCGTCATCGTGTAGCCGGCCTGCAGCTGGGAGAAGCCGACCGACATGCCGGCCGTGGTCGTGGACGAGGCGGCGGGCTGGCCGTCCGGCGCGCCCGCCAGGTCCATCATCGAGACGATCGGCAGCTTCGAGGACGCGAGCAGTTCCGTCACCTGGCGGCTGTGGGTCAGGCCGGACAGCAGGATGCCGTCCGGGCTCGATTGCAGGTAGGTGTTGAGCAGCTTTTCTTCCTCGGCGTCCGAATAGCGGGTATTCCCGATCAGGATCTGGTAGCCGTCCGGTTCCAGCGCATCCTGGATGCCGGCGAGGACGTCGGTGAACACTGCATTCGACAGCGAGGGCACCAGCACCACGATCACCTTCGAGCGGGCCGAGGCCAGCGCGCGCGCCGCGCGGTTGGGCACATAGCCCAGTTCCGCCACCGCCTGCCCGACCCGGGCCCGCAGCGCCGGCGACACCATTTCCGGCTGGCTGATCGCGCGCGAGGCCGTCATGGTGCCGACGCCGGCGCGCGCCGCCACCTCGGCCAGCGTGACGCGGCCGCTGGCGCGGGTACGTTGGGTCTGTGCTTTGCTCATCGTTATCTGGTTCCGGACCACATTTGGTAGCGTTATCAAGCGAATGACTTGTATTGGAGCACGATTATGGCAAATGACGCAGGAATTGGCGAATGGCTGCACTCGCGCACTGGACTGGTAGAATACCCCGGTACCCTATACTTCAGCGAGCTTGCCTTGTCCCATACCGCACGTCAAAAAACCAAATTGCTGGCCCGCGTACGCCGCATCCGGGGCCAGGTCGAAGCCGTCGAGCGGGCACTCGAGGCCGAAGCCGGCTGTACCGACATCCTGCACCTGCTGGCCGCCAGCCGCGGGGCCATGAATGGCCTGATGCTCGAGGTGATCGACGACCACGTGCGCGAACACGTCGCCGCCGGCGATCTGTCGCAGGCCGCGCGCACCGAAGGCGCGGACGAACTGCTGGACGTGATCCGCAGTTACCTCAAGTAGACAGCGATGGCCGTCAAATCGCCCTGCGTCGAGCTCTGCCAGTTCGACCGCAAGACCAGCCTGTGCACCGGCTGCCTGCGCACGCAGGCGGAAGCGCGCGAGTGGAAGAAGATGACCGACCATCGCCGGCACCAGATCATCAACGAACGCGCGCGGCGCGAGAAAAAACTGGCCGGGCGCTAGCGCGGCTGGTGGAGGAAAACCATGCAGGACCTGGCACAAGCACACATCGCACACGCACACATCGGCGACGAACTCGCGCACGACCACATCTTCGACAAGGGCAGCAACAAGGCCGAGCGCGGCACGCGCATGGTGATGTGGATCACCCTCGCCATGATGGTGATCGAGATCGCCGCCGGCTGGTGGCTGAACTCGATGGCCCTGCTGGCCGACGGCTGGCACATGAGCTCCCACGCGCTGGCGATCGGCCTGAGCGCCTTTGCCTATGCGGCGGCGCGCAAGTATGCCCAGGACCCGCGCTTTGCCTTCGGCACCTGGAAAATCGAGATCCTGGCGGGCTTCACCAGCGCCGTCTTCCTGCTGGGGATCGCCGCGCTGATGGCCTTCAGCTCGATCGAGCGCATCTTCGCACCCCAGCCCATCCATTACCGGGACGCCATCGTGATCGCCATCATCGGCCTGGTCGTGAACGTCGTCTGCGCCAGCATCCTCGGCCATGCGCACCATGACCACGGACACGGGCACCACGGCCACGACCATCATGGACACGATCATCATGGCCACGACCATGGTCATGATCGCGGCCACGGACATCACGACCTCAACCTGAAGTCCGCCTACGTCCACGTCATCGCCGACGCGGCGACCTCGGTGCTGGCGATCGCCGCGCTGGCCGGCGGCTGGGCCTTCGGCTGGTCCTGGCTCGATCCGGTGATGGGCATCGTCGGCGCGGTGCTGGTGGCCGTCTGGGCGAAGAACCTGATCGTCGAAACCGGCAAGGTCCTGCTCGACCGCGAAATGGATGCGCCGGTGGTGGAAGAAATCCGCGAAGTCGTGGCCGGCGCGTCGGCGCCCGGCGCCACCAGGCTGGTCGACCTGCACGTCTGGCGCGTCGGCAAGCAGTTCTATTCCTGCGCGATGAGCGTGGTCACGAACGACGCGGCGCTGACCCCGGCCCGGCTGCGCGAGCAGCTCGGCGTCCACGAAGAGATCGTGCATTCGACCATCGAGGTGCATTACCGGCAAGGTGCGCAGCGCGGGTGAGGTGGGCGCGCCTTAACCGGGTGGCGGCGTCGCAGCCAGGAAGGCTGCCGTTACCAGCGCGGCAAGCAGGAAGACTGTTTCCACGCGCAGGATGAGGACAAACCTGCGGCGCGTAGCGGGTGGTGTTGGGCCGGCCTGCCGCAGCCCCTTCAGCAGGGCCGGCATGACGGAGAAACGGTTCAGTCCCCCGAGCGCCGCCGCGCACAGCACCAGCGTCAGCTTGAGCAGCAGGGTGTCCGCATAGGGATTGCCGAAGGCGTTCCCGATGGTGCCCAGGCCGCGCCAGGCGCTGACGGCGCCGGTGGCGACGATGCCGGCCAGCGCGACGGTCGCTGAACGGGACAGCGCCTGCACGTAGGCGCCGCACTCGAGACGGCTCTGCGGGTCGGCCGGCTGCGCGCGCAGCGCTGCCAGCCCGGCGACCAGCACCGCGCCGACCCAGACGCTTGCCAGCACCAGGTGCAGCCAGTCGGCCGCCACGGCCCAGGTGAAGTCGCCGCCGGCCGCGGCGTGGCTGACGGTGCTGCGGCTGTACAGGAGCGCCGCCAGCGCGACCAGCCGCAGCAGGCCGGCCGCCGCGCCGCGTCCGCCCGGCAGCACGAGCGTCAGCCCGAGCACGAGCAGCGCGCCCGCACCGCTCATCCATGCCAGCCCATAATGGGTGGCCGCGAGCACCGACTGCACGGCCGGGAAGGCCTGCGCGAGCGGCACTTCGGCCATCGCCGCCGCTTCCAGCCAGAGCACGGCGCCATACGCCAGGCCGGCAGCCGCCACGCCGGCCCGCATCGCGCCACGCAGGCGCAGGTCGAGCGCCCTGGCCCAGGGCGAGACGCCGCGCCGCAGCCACAGGCGCGCGATGGCGGCGCCCACCAGGCCGGCCAGCGCCAGGTTGAGGAGGGCGGTCGCGATGCGCTGGGCCAGGGCGAGTTCGCCCTCCATCACTTGACGCGGAAGCCGAACTCGCCCTTGACCTTGTGGCCGTCGCGGGTCACGGTCGTCCATTGCACGCGCCAGGCGCCGGGGTGCAGCGCGGGCAGTACCCCTACCAGGGTCTTCGGATCGGCGGCGTCGACGGCGATCTTCGACGGTTGGAGCTCAACGCCCTTGTCGTCGACCAGTTTGACTTTACTGAAGGGCAGCTCGAGCGGCTCATTGAACTGCAGGCGCAGCTGCGCCGGGGCAGCACTGACCACGCTGTCGGCCTTTGGTGTCGAGGCCTGCAGCTTCGCGTGGGCCCATGCCTGCGAGGCGAATGCGCATGCGAGGGTCGCCAGGGCCGCGGCGGCCAGCTTGTTCGTCTTCATCGTGATTCTCCCGTATGAATGGCCTATTGTGCCAGCTGGAGCTGCACGACGGTGATCGCGCCGTTCACGCGGTCGGCGCTGAACTTCACCTGGTCGCCGGCCTTGACGCCGTCGAGCATCGCCGCTTCCCGGACGCGGAAGGCCATCGTCATGCCCGGCATGTTCAGGTTTTTCAGTTCGCCGTGGCGCAGGGTGATCTTGCCGGCTTCCCGGTCGACCTTTTTCACTTCGGCGTCGACCAGGTCGGCGGCTGCGCCAGCCTGCACCGCCTGGACCTCCTGGCCGTAATGCTTGTAGACCGTCGCGCGGCCGCTGCGGTCGACGAGGAAGACGTCGTACGGGTCCTTGCGCGGTCCTTCCATGCCCGGGGAACCGAGCGGCATGCCGGGCACGGCCAGCCCGCGCGCCTTCGGCTTCTCGGCCAGCAGGCGCTTGATCTCGGCGGCGGGCACGTGTCCTTCGATGGCATAGCCGCCGACCAGCGCCGTGTGGCAGGAGCCGAGCTGGTTCGGGATGCCGGCGCGTTCGCGGTAGTCCGACGGGTTGTCCACGTTCGTCACGCGCGGCGCGAAGCCGTTGGCCTTCAGGTGCTCGACCCAGGCGCCGCAGCAGCCGCAGGCTTCGCTCTTGTAGACCTCGATCACGGGCGCGGCGGCGCGCGCCAGGGCCGGCAGGCCGAAGGCGCCGGCCAGGGCGAGGAGGGAAAATTCGCGTCGTTTCATGTTCAATCCTTTCGTATGAATTGCAATCAGTGATGGCCCTGGTGGCCGGTAGGCTTGCGGACGGTGACTTCGACTTCAACGGGTTTCCTGTCCGGCGTCGCCGCGGCGCCCGGCCCGTTGCTGCGCACGGCGGCGGGCGGCTCGCCCGTCCATTCCCAGGCGACCGTGCCGGGAGGATGCCTGTACCAGCCCGGGTCGCGGTAGTCGCCCGGCTTCTGGTCCTTGCGCACCTTGAGGAGGGTGAACATCCCGCCCATTTCGATGTCGCCAAAGGGGCCCTGGCCGCCCATCATCGGCAGCGTGTTCTCGGGAATCGGCATGTCCATTCCTCCCATCGAGCCGCCCTTGTCGCCCATGACCATATAGTCCGGCACCAGTTTCGCGATCTTCTCGGCCACGCCGCGCTGGTCGACGCCGATCAGGGTCGGCACCTTGTGGCCCATGGCGTTCATCGTGTGGTGCGACTTGTGGCAGTGGAAGGGCCAGTCGCCCGGTGCGTCGGCGATGAATTCGATGGCGCGCATTTGCCCCACCGCGATATCGGTCGTCACCTCGGGCCAGCGCGACTCGGGCCGGGTCCAGCCGCCGTCGGTGCCGGTGACTTCGAACTCGTGGCCGTGCAGGTGGATCGGGTGGTTGGTCATCGTCAGGTTGCCGGCGCGGATGCGCACGCGGTCGCCCTGGCGCACGTTCATCGTGTCGATGCCGGGGAAGGCGCGGCTGTTGAAGGTCCACAGGTTAAAGTCCGTCATCTCGTTGACCTTCGGCGTATAGCTGCCCGGTTCGATGTCGTAGGCATTCAACAGGAAGACGAAGTCGCGGTCGACCGCGTGCAGGGCCGGGTTCTTCGGGTGCGTGACCCAGAAGCCCATCATGCCCATCGCCATCTGCACCATTTCGTCGGCGTGCGGGTGGTACATGAAGGTGCCGGGCCGGCGCGCGACGAATTCGTAGACGAAGGTTTTACCTGGCTGGATGCCGGGCTGGGTCAGCCCGGTGATGCCGTCCATCCCGTTCGGCAGGCGCTGGCCGTGCCAGTGGATGCTGGTGTGCTCGGGCAGGCGGTTGGTGACGAAGATGCGCACGCGGTCGCCCTCGACCACCTCGATCGTCGGACCCGGGCTCTGGCCGTTGTAGCCCCACAGGTTGGCCTTCATGCCGGGTGCGATTTCGCGCACCACCGGCTCGGCGATCAGGTGGAATTCCTTGACGCCGTCCTTCATGCGCCAGGGCAGCGACCAGCCGTTGAGGGTCACCACCGGGTTGTAGGGACGGCCGTTGGGCGGCGCCGGCGGCGGCTGGGTGGCTGCGCTCCCCATGATGGGCGCTTCGGGCAGGGTGGCCGCGCCGGCACGGCTCACCAGCCCGGCGCCGACCAGCGCCGCGGCGCCGCTGAAAAAGTCTCGACGTGAACTCATTGGCTCAATCCTTGTTCGGTGTTCGGTACTGCGGCGCCGCCGCCATGGATGGCCGCCTGCAGCTCGGTCTCGGCAATCCAGAAATCGCGCTGGGCCAGGATCGCCGCGTTGACGCCGCCGATCTGGCTGCGCGCGTCGGCCAGCAGTTCGAAGACGCTCACCAGCATGCCGTTATAGCGCAGCAGGGTCTCGTCCGAGATCTTCTTCTGCAGGGGCACGATCTCGTCGCGGTAGTGGCGGGCGAGGTCGTAACCCGTGCGGTAGGCGGACCAGGCCTCGCGCACCTGCGAGCGGGCCAGCACGGCGGCGCTCGCGGCGCGGTGGACGGAGGCCATGTAGACCGCCTCGGCTTTCGCGACGCGCGCGCCGCCCCAGTCGAACAGCGGCAGCGAGAGTTCGATGGCGTAGCCGTCCTCGCGCGCCGACCCGGTCTTGCTGGAATTGAGGTAGCCGGCATCGAGGACGTTAATGAAACCGGTCGCCTTCGTCAGGCCCAGTGCGCGCGCGGTCGCCTCAAGCTCCAGCCTTGCCAGGCGCAGGTCGAGCCGCTGTTGCATGGCCTCGGCCTCGAATGCGCCCGCTGCCTTCGGGCTCGCGGGTAGATCGGGCAGGCGTTCCGGCAGCCCGAAGGCGGTCTGCTCTCCCCAGGCGCCCATCATCCGCGCCAAATGTTCGCGCGCCGCGACGGCGTTGTGGCGGGCGCGCGCCAGCTGCGCCGTGGCCTCGGCCGAGAAAGCCTGTTCGCGCGCCTGGTCGAGGGCACTGAGGTTGCCGACCTGCGCCATGCGCGCGGCCAGCTCGGCGCCGGCCTGCGCGGCTTCGCGCACCTGCCCGGCGTAGCGCGCCGACTGTGCCGCCGCCACCGCATTGAACCAGGCCTTGCGGGTATCGGCGGCCAGGCGCACGGCGTCAAGCGCCGCGGCCAGTTTGGCGCCCTCGAAGCGGCGCGCCTCGATATCGCGCCGCATCGGCATCGTCAGCAGGCCGACCAGGTCGACCATCACGCTACGCTCGATGTCGGTTTCGCCGCCGCCGGACATGCGGCTGAAGCCGATACCGGGATTGCGCATGCGGCCGGCCTGGACCAGGTCGGCCTCGGCCACGCCGAGCCGGGCGAGGGAGGCGCGCAGGGCACGGTTGTTGAGCAGGGCCACGCGCACGGCGGCGTCGGGCGTGAGCGGCTGCGCCAGCAGGCGGGCGGCCTCGGCATGGGCATCGTCGCCCGCCGCGTCGCCCGTTTCGTGCAGGCGCACATCCTGGCCGATGCGCTCCGACGTCATGGTGGAGACGGCGTCGAGGCCGCCGTCCTTGCTGAAGCTGGCGCATCCGCCGAGGACGAGCAGGCACGCGCCTGCGGCGACGCGCAGCCTGATCGGGAAGGGCTGCGTCCTCATTGTTTTGCCGGGACCGGATGATGGTGGCTGTGCGCAGCGGCAGGCGCTGCGGGCGCGCCGGGAGCCGCGGCGCTGGCGTGGCCGTCGCCGCCTTCATTGCCGGCGAGGGTATCGTTCGCGCGGCGCCAGGTTTTGTCGGGCGTGGCTGAAGCGTCCGCGCTGAAGCGCACATAGCCGCTCAGCGCGGAATCATGGGCCGGCGCGGGAACCGGCGCGTTCGGGTCGAGCGGGTTCGGCGTACGCGCGGATGGCTCGGCCTGCGTACAGAAGGACGCAGCCAGCAGGACACCGGTGACGGTGGCCAGGAATATCGGTTTCATACGGATCCTCGAAATCGGTAACACGGCGTGCAGCTGCACGCGCCTGTAGTCGGGACGCGGACGCGGCGGTGCGGATGCACCGGCGGCAGTCAGCTCCCGGATCGATCAAGCCGAGGGATGCCGGGGAGGTCGTTGCAGGCCGTCCGGAATGAAGCCGGCGGCGAAGCGCGCAGGCGCCACGGTGACGGCGTCGGAGCCGTCGAAGGCGGGCAGGGGAAGGAAGGCGGAGGGAGGCGCCACCGCACCGATGCACAGTGCCGAGCAGGCACTGCAGGACGAGTGCGGCTTCTTGCCGGGGTCTTTGGCCGCAGCGTCGTCCTGATGTGCAGCCGAGGCGTCGCCGCGCGCATGGCCGTGGTGGGCCTGCGCAGCATCGGCATCGCCATGGTGCGCCATTGAAACGTCAGCCATCACATGAACCAGACCTTTGACCGGCGCGCACGACATCCCGACGTTCGCCGCCACCGCGTGGAGTGGCAGCACGAGCATCAACAGCCAGATGAGGAAGGTTTTGACGGTGCGGTTCATGAGTGCGCCGAGTATAGCACGGCAGTTTTGAGCGGTTAAGCCGCGCGCAGTGCTTGCCATCCGATTCGCGTGGGGACGTCCGTTGTCGCCCCCCGGCATCGCTGACTATTTTCCATTCGCCTTTGGGAATGTCATATCGATTGGGATTTCCATATTTCCATATTTCTCAGTCCGCTTATAGCCGAATGCAATCCGTGTTGCGGGCCTTTACGCCCATTTGAACTCGACAATTACTTGCGGCATTCAATGTACGCGATCGGCTCTTTGATAACCTTCATGTGAAAGTAACGTCGCGTTAATTCACAATTTGCAGTCTGTGGCAATGATCATACAACTCGGCAAGGAATGTTCTATGCATAATTCATGTGGTATATTTATTTGTATTAAACATATCTATTCAGAAATAATTAAGGGCCGGAAATGAAATTGGTGCAGGTGTTGAAGACACAACATACGAACGGAACAGTTCGTGTAACGGGGACGGTGGAATACGACGACGGTGTTCTTGAGGATTACTGGTTCGAACTTCCGGAATCCTATACGCCTTCATCGAGTGGCAACCCATGGCTTGCTATTTTGTTGCCGCTCGCAGCGACAGTTGGCGAAGACTTGCACATCCCGCTTCAAGTCGACCCTGCACTACTGCGCGGTGCAGAAAGCGTTGTCCGTCTGTGGGCATATTGGCGTAAAGAAATGCACTTGGTCAACATCACGACGGGTCCCCTTGAAGCACGCCCGTTTACTGAACGTACAACGGCATCGTTCTTTTCTGCCGGTGTCGACTCGACGTTTACGGTACTGCGCCGTCCTGACGTCAAAAACTGGATCACGGTCCAGGGTTTTGACATGCCGATTACAAAAAACGAAGCGTTCAAGCATCACTGCGAACGCCTTTCCGCGATCGCCGCGCACTATCAAGCGTGTTTCATTCCTGTTCGAACCAATATCCGCGAAACGCGCTGGAAGAAAGCCCACTGGGAATTGTTTGCGTTCGGCCCTGCTTTGGCTGCGGTGGGGTTGATGTTCGAAGATCATTTCCATGAAATATTACTTCCGGCATCATGCGATTACTCCAGTCTGGATCCATGGGGTTCTCATCCTTTGTCCGATCCTCTTTTCTCGACCGTACATACAAAAATCATTCATGAGGGAACGGCATATTCAAGAACTGAAAAGATCGAATACCTGAGCCGTGACAAGAGGGCATTGAACGAACTGCATGTATGCTTTCGAGGTGAGGACGCGAACGGACAGGATAATAAAAATTGCTGCCGGTGCGAGAAATGCTACCGCACCATGATTGCACTCGATCTCTTCGGTAAACTTGACGATGCAGTGCTATTCGATCGCTCGAAGTATCAAATTGACCGTATTTCCAAGATTTATATGGGTCACGATATCGATGAGGTATTCTTTCTTCACCTTCATACGACTGCACTGGAACGTGGACGCAGCGACATCGCGGACCAGATTTCGGTCGCAATGCGGCGTTCGCGGAAGATCAGAAAACTCG
Source organism: Massilia litorea (assembly GCF_015101885.1). Classification (NCBI taxonomy): domain Bacteria; kingdom Pseudomonadati; phylum Pseudomonadota; class Betaproteobacteria; order Burkholderiales; family Oxalobacteraceae; genus Massilia; species Massilia litorea. The sequence continues at coordinate 4,134,693 of NZ_CP062941.1, read as the reverse complement.
CAAAGTTCGCGAAGCTGCCCATGGTCTGGAGGCCTGCGCAAGCATTGACGAAACATATGTTACGCGATGCACTCAAGTGAGCATTGTCAGGAAGTCTGGCAAACAGGAATGGAATATTACCGGCTCGTCCTGTCCTGTGGACCATCATAAGACCTTCATGACTGCCCCCATCCAGGCAAATCACGATCTGGCCGGCCGCAGAAGTTGGTGCAGTGTTCAGTTGAACGGATCACTTGTTTTCAAGCTGACGTTGAACGACCACTGCACCTGATGAACGTCCGCTACCGCCCCCAAAGCCAGCGAGCGGAATCGCTTGCCACCCAATCTAGTTTAAGCTTAAAGTATCCAGGATTGTGCCGTGAGGCCGGCATGGGTGCCACGAGCGCCCATGCCTTCCCCGATTGTCCTCCCCGACTGGCCGGAGACACCATGAGCGGAACCGCGTACCTGGACACCTTTGCGAACGACAACCTGCCGCCACGCGAACAGTGGCCCGAGCTGCTGTTCGATCTCGACGAGCTGGCCTATCCGGACCGTCTCAACTGCGCAGCCGAACTGCTGGACCGGATGGTCGCGCGCGGCCACGGCGCCTCGACAGCGATCCGCGGTGCGCACCTGGACTGGACCTATGCCGAGCTGCTGGAGAAGGTCGACCGCATCGCCGGCGTGCTGCGCACGGAGCTGAACCTCGTCCCCGGCAACCGCGTCCTGCTGCGCGGCGCCAACAACCCGATGATGGCGGCCTGCATCCTGGCGACCTGGAAGGCCGGCCTGATCGCCGTACCCACCATGCCGCTGCTGCGCGCCAGGGAACTCGGCACCATCATGACGCTGGCGCGGGTGGACGCGGTGCTGTGTAGCGCCGACCTGCGCGCGGAACTGGACCTGGCCTGCCGCGAGCTCGAGACAGCGCCGCGCATACTCTCCTTTAACGACCCGGCCCCGGACGCACTCGAGGCCCTGATGGCGGCCATGCCGCCGCGCTTCGAGGCGGTCGATACCTGGTCCCAGGACGTCTGTCTGCTCAGTTTCACCTCCGGCACCACCGGCCGCCCGAAGGGCACGATGCACTTCCACCGCGACGTGCTGGCGATCTGCGACTGCTTTCCGCGCTCGATGCTGGCGACGACGCCTGCCGATGTCTTCATCGGCACGCCGCCGCTGGCCTTTACCTTCGGGCTCGGCGGCCTGCTGCTGTTCCCGCTGCGCTACGGCGCCTCGGCGGTGCTGCTCGAAAAACTCACGCCCGAGCTGCTGCTGGCGGCGATTGCCAGGTATCGCGCCACCGTCTGCTTCACCGCGCCCACCTTCTACCGGCAGATGGCGCCGCTGGCCGCGCAGCACGATCTCGCCAGCCTGACCCGCAGCGTCTCGGCCGGCGAAGCGCTGCCGCTGCAGACGCGCCAGGCCTGGCAGGAGGCCACGGGCCTGGCCATGATCGACGGCATCGGCGCCACCGAAATGCTGCACATTTTTATTTCGGCCGCCGGCGCGGACATCCGGCCCGGCGCCACCGGCCGCCCGATCCCCGGCTACCACGCCTGCATCCTGGACGACGACGGCAATCCGGTCGGCCCCGGCGTCACCGGGCGCCTCGCGGTGAAGGGCCCGACCGGCTGCCGCTACCTGGCCGACCCGCGCCAGCTCGACTACGTCTGCCACGGCTGGAACCTGACCGGCGACGCCTACCAGGTCGACGCCGACGGCTATTACTGGTTCCAGGCCCGTACCGACGACATGATCATCTCGGCCGGCTACAACATCGCCGGGCCGGAAGTGGAGGACGTGCTGCTGCAGCATCCGGCGGTGGCCGAGTGCGGCGTGGTCGGCGCCCCCGACCCGGAGCGGGGCCAGGTGGTGCAGGCCTATGTCGTTCTGCGCGCCGGCTTCGAAGGCGGCCCGGAGATGGCAAAGGCGCTGCAGGACCATGTGAAGCGGACCGTCGCGCCCTACAAATATCCGCGCCGGATCGAATTCCGCGCCGCCTTGCCGCGTACGGAAACCGGCAAGCTGCAGCGCTTCAAGCTGCGCCAGGAAGCAAAAGAAAGCATGGAGACGTCATGAACATCGTTTGCATCGGCGGCGGCCCGGCCGGACTGTATTTCGCCCTGCTGATGAAGAAGCAGGACCCGACGCACGCCATCACGGTCATCGAGCGCAACCGGCCCTACGACACCTTCGGCTGGGGCGTCGTGTTCTCCGACCAGACCCTGGGCAACCTGGTGGCCGCGGACGAACAGACCGCACGCACCATCCTGCAATCCTTCAACCACTGGGACGACATCGACGTCCATTTCAAGGGCCGCACCATCACCTCCGGCGGGCACGGCTTCTGCGGCATCGGCCGCAAGCGCCTGCTGAACATCCTCCAGGCGCGCTGCGAGGAGCTCGGGGTGCGGCTGGTCTTCGAAACCGAGGTCGCCGACGACGGCGCCATCGCCAGCCAGTACGGGGCCGACCTCGTGATCGCCTGCGATGGCCTGAACAGCCGCGTGCGCAGCCGCTACGCCGATACTTACCAGCCCGACATCGACAGCCGCCACTGCCGCTTCGTCTGGCTCGGCACGAAGAAGAAGTTCGACGCCTTCACCTTTGCCTTCGAGGAGACGGAACACGGCTGGTTCCAGGCCCATTGCTACCAGTACGACGGCGACACCTCGACCTTCATCGTCGAGACGCCGGAAGAGGTCTGGAGAAAGTCGGGCCTGGCCGACATGAGCCAGGAAGAGGGCATCGCCTTTTGCGAAAGGCTGTTCGCGCGCTACCTCGACGGCCACGCCTTGATGAGCAATGCGAAGCACCTGCGCGGCTCCGCCATGTGGATCACCTTCCCGCGCATCGTGTGCCGCCAGTGGGTGCACTGGAACGCCGTCGACGGGCGCCGCGTGCCGGTCGTGCTGATGGGCGACGCCGCCCATACCGCGCATTTTTCCATCGGCTCCGGCACCAAGCTGGCGCTTGAGGATGCGATCGAGCTGGCGCGCTGCTTCGAACGCGAGAACGGCGCGGGCATCGACAAAGTGCTGGACGCCTACCAGCAGTTGCGCGCGGTCGAGGTGCTGAAGATCCAGAGCGCAGCGCGCAATTCGATGGAGTGGTTCGAGAACGTCGAACGCTACACCGCCATGGAGGCCGAGCAGTTCGCCTATTCGATGCTGACCCGCAGCCAGCGCCTGTCGCACGAAAACCTGCGCCTGCGCGATCCCGATTACGTCAACCGCTTCGAGGACTGGATCGCCAGGCGGGCCTTTGAACAGGCCGGGCTGGCGCTGCCGCGCGGGCAAAGCAGCATACCGCCGATGCTCACGCCTTTCCGCCTGCGCGGCACGGTGCTGAAAAACCGCATCGTCGTTTCGCCGATGGCCCAGTATTCGGCCGTGGACGGCGTGGCCGGCGACTACCACCTGGTGCACCTGGGCAGCCGGGCGCTGGGCGGCGCCGGGATGGTCTTCGCCGAGATGACCTGCGTCTCCGCCGACGCCCGCATCACGCCGGGCTGTCCCGGCATGTACACGCCCGGGCACACGGCGGCCTGGAAGCGGATCGTCGATTTCGTCCACGCGAGCAGCGATGCGAAGATCGCCATGCAGCTCGGCCACGCCGGCGCCAAGGGATCGACCCGGCGATCCTGGGACGGCACCGACCTGCCGCTGGAAGAAGGCAACTGGCCGCTGGTCTCCGCTTCTCCCCAGCAGTACCTGGAAGGCGTGTCGCAGCTGGCGCGCGAGGCCAGCCGCGCGGACCTGGAGCGCATCAGGCAGGACTTCGTGCGCGCGACCGAAGCGGCGGCAGAGGCCAACTTCGACTGGCTCGAACTGCACTGCGCCCACGGCTACTTCCTGTCCAGCTTCATCTCGCCGCTCACCAACCAGCGCAGCGACGAATACGGCGGCAGCCTGGAGAACCGCTGCCGCTATCCGCTCGAGGTGTTCGCCGCGATCCGCGCCGCCTGGCCCGCGGACAAGCCGATCAGCGTGCGCCTGTCCGCCCACGACTGGACCCCCGGCGGACTGACCCCGGACGATGCGGTCGACGTCGCGCGCCTGTTCAAGGCGGCAGGCGCGGACATGATCGACGTCTCCTCGGGCCAGGTCAGCAAGAAGGAACGGCCGGTGTATGGACGCATGTACCAGACCCCGTTCGCGGACCGCATCCGCAACGAGGTCGGGATTCCGACCATCGCCGTGGGCGCGATCTTCGAGGCGGATCACGCGAACAGCATCATTGCTTCCGGCCGCGCCGACCTGTGCGCGATCGCGCGGCCGCACCTGGCCGACCCGGCCTGGACCCTGCACGAAACGGCGAAACTGGGCTACACGGATATCGCCTGGCCGAAGCAGTACTACGCCGGCAAGCAGCAGCTCGAGCGCAACCTGGAACGCGAACGGCAGATGGCGGCGGCGAGCAGCGGGCTCACCCCGCAGCAGGTCGCGGCCCGCTTGCTGGAGGGCTGAGGTGACCGGCAAACACGCAAGCAGCGCACCAGCCTCCGACGAGATGGACGGAGTGCTCGACCTCGAAAGCCGCCTGACCGGGAACAATCACGGGTCGCTCAAGCTGTGGCTGCGCATGCTCTCCTGCACGACGCTGATCGAAACCGAGATCCGCAGCCGCCTGCGTCAAGAATTCGGCATCACGCTGCCGCGCTTCGACCTGATGGCGCAGCTCGACCGCCATCCGGAGGGCCTGCGCATGGGCGAGCTGTCCAGGCGCATGATGGTCACCAGCGCCAACGTCACCGGCATCGTCAACCTGCTCGAGCAGGAAGGGCTGGTGGTGCGCGAGGCGGTGCCCGGCGACGGCCGCGCCTTCAGCATCAGCCTGAGCCCGGCCGGCCGGCGCGCGTTCAGGCGCATGGCCGCGCGCCACGAAGGCTGGATCATTGAGCTGATGAGCGGCCTGGGCGAAGACGAAAGGACGGCGCTGATGACCCTGCTGTCCACCATGAAGCGGGGCCTGGGCGGCCCCGACAAACCACAGAACCAGGAGACCTGATGCCTTACCTCACAGGCGAACGCCACCAGCTGCCGGGCAACCGCAGCGAGCTGGCCGATTACCAGCCGCAGCACTTCCTGTTCGCGCTCGAGCAAGGCGTGGCCACGATCACGCTGAACCGGCCCGAGCGCAAGAACCCGCTCACCTTCGACTCCTATGCCGAATTGCGCGACCTGTTCCGGGCCCTGGCCTACGCGGACGGGGTCAAGGCGGTCGTCGTCACCGGCGCGGGCGAGAACTTCTGCTCCGGCGGAGACGTGCACGACATCATTGGTCCGCTTACCAGACTCGACATGCCGGGCCTGCTCGCCTTTACGCGCATGACGGGGGACCTGGTGAAAGCGATGCGCGCCTGTCCGCAGCCGATCGTCGCGGCGATCGACGGCATCTGCGCCGGCGCCGGCGCGATCCTGGCGCTGGCCTCGGACATCCGCTACGGCACTGCGCGCAGCAAGACGGCCTTTCTCTTCACCCGCGTCGGCCTGGCCGGCTGCGACATGGGCGCCTGCGCGCTGCTGCCGCGCGTGATCGGCCAGGGACGCGCAGCCGAGCTGCTGTACACCGGGCGCAGCATGAACGGCGAGGAGGCGGAACGCTGGGGCTTCTTCAACCGCCTCTGTTCGCCCGAGAGCGTGCTGGCCGAGGCGCGCGCCTTTGCCGCCGCGCTGGCGGCCGGCCCCACCTTCGCGCACGGCATGACCAAGAAGATGCTGCAGCAGGAGTGGAACATGGGCGTCGACGAGGCCATCGAGGCCGAAGCCCAGGCCCAGGCGATCTGCATGGCGACCAATGACTTCCATCGCGCCTACCACGCGTTCGTGGCGAAGGAAAAACCCCAGTTCGAAGGAGACTGAGCACGATGGCCGACCTTGATTACCTGGACTGGCCCTTCCTGGACGGGCGCCACCGCGAGCTGGCGCGCGAACTCGACGCCTGGGCAGCGCGGCACATCCCCCAGCAGCACGAGCACGACGTCGACGCCGCCTGCCGCGCCCTGGTAAAGCAGCTGGGCGCGGCCGGCTGGCTGAAGTACGCGATCGGCGGCACGGCCTGCGGCGGCGCGAGCGAGGCGATCGACACGCGCGCCGTCTGCCTGATCCGCGAAACCCTGGCCCGCCACTCGGGCCTGGCCGATTTCGCCTTTGCCATGCAGGGCCTGGGCAGCGGCGCCATCACGCTGTTCGGCAGTGAGGACAACAAGCGCGACTACCTGGCCCCGGTCGGCCGCGGCGAGGCGATTGCCGCCTTTGCGCTGTCCGAGCCCGACGCCGGCTCCGACGTCGCGGCGATGTCCTGTGCCGCGACGCTCGACGGCGACCATTATGTGCTCGACGGCGAGAAGACCTGGATCTCCAACGGCGGCATCGCCGACTTCTACGTCGTGTTCGCGCGCAGCGGGGAAGCGCCGGGCGCGCGCGGCATTTCCGCCTTCATCGTCGATGCAGACCTGCCCGGCTTCGAGATCGCCGGGCGCATCGACGTGATCGCCCCGCACCCGCTGGCGCGGCTGCGCTTCGACAAATGCCGGGTCCCCGTATCGAAGCGCCTGGGCGCGGCGGGGCAGGGCTTCAAGGTGGCGATGGCGACCCTCGACGTCTTCCGCACCTCGGTGGCCGCCGCGGCCCTGGGCTTTGCGCGGCGCGCGCTGGACGAGGCGCTGGCGCGCGCGACCTCGCGCAAGATGTTCGGCAAGACCCTCGCCGACTTCCAGCTGACCCAGGCGAAACTGGCCCAGATGGCGACCGGCATCGACGCCGCCGCGCTCCTGACCTATCGCGCCGCCTGGCAGCGCGACCAGGGCAGGCGCGTGACCAAAGAGGCCGCGATGGCCAAGCTGACCGCAACCGAAACCGCGCAACAGGTGATCGACGCCGCGGTGCAGATGTTCGGCGGCCTGGGCGTGGTCAGCGAGCAGCCGGTCGAGCGCCTGTACCGCGAGATCCGCTCGCTGCGCATTTATGAAGGCGCGACCGAGGTGCAGCAGCTGATCATCGCGCGCGAGTTGCTGGCAGAAGCGGTTCCCCGCGCCTGACCGGCATGTCAGGCACTCTGAAGCTGAACAAGGAAAGGCAAGACCAATGGAATTCCTGCAACCGGAAGGGTGGGCCAAACCACGCGGCTACGCCAACGGCATCTCTGCGTCGGGCCGGATGGTGTTCGTGAGCGGCATGGTCGGATGGGATTCCCAGGGCGTCTTCCATACCGACGATTTCGCCGGCCAGGTGCGCCAGGCGCTGGCGAACATCGTCGCGGTGCTGGCCGAGGGCGGCGCCGGGCCCGAACACATCGTGCGCATGACCTGGTATGTGCTCGACAAGAAGGAGTACGTCGCCGCCTGGCCGGAGATCGGCGCGGCCTACCGCGAGCTGATCGGCCGCCACTTCCCGACCATGAGTGCGGTGCAGGTAGCCGGCCTGGTCGAGGACCGGGCCAGGGTCGAGATCGAAGTCACGGCGGTGGTGCCGTAGGGGCGGAGCCCATCTGCTTGACGCACTGGTATCGGGTCAGCACATCTCCCGCACGCAGTTTTGGCAAGCCATGCGAACCACCCTCGCAAGTCCTTCCTCGCAGGGCTCGCCCCGGACTCCGCCAAACGTGGGCGCTTAGCGCACACTTAGTCGCTGTACGCCCCCATCGTCCGTTTTGCGCACGGTAGTATTTCGTCATCGACTACACGAACGACGCCGGCATGCCGCCGCCGTCCAACGCATCCTATGACGAGGGCACCTGCATGAATATCCTGACGCTCCACGGGATCAACCTGAATATGTTCGGCAAGCGCGACCCGGCCCAGTACGGAACCGTGACGCTGGCCGAGATCGACGAGCGCGTGCGCGCGCTGGGGCAGGAACTGGGCGCCGAGGTCGAGAGCTTCCAGACCAACTGCGAGGGCGCGATGTGCGAGCGCATCCATGCGGCGCATGGGGAAGCGGTTGATGCCGTCCTCATCAACGCCGGCGCCTGGACCCACTACAGCTACGGCATCCGCGACGCGCTGGCCATTCTCACGGTGCCGATCGTCGAGGTGCACATGTCGAATATCCATGCGCGCGAACCGTTCCGGCATACCTCGGTGATCGCGGACATCGCGCTGGGCCAGATCGCCGGCTTCGGCGTGGACAGTTACCTGCTCGGCTTGCGGGCCGCGGTCGCGGCCGTGCAGGCGCGCGCCTGAACCAGAAAGGAGCACGATCATGAGCACGACGAACGAGCTAAAGAATGAAGGGGCGGCGAGCCCCGGCGCCGCGAAAGCGCGCAAGCTGCTGGTGGGCCTGGTCGGCCGCGGCATCCAGCACTCGATGACCCCGGCGATGCAGGAAAAGGAGGCGCGCGAACACGGCATCGACCTCCACTACCAGCTGATCGACCTGGCAGAGCCGGGCGCCGGCGAAGAAGACCTGGCCGGCCTGGTCAAGGCACTGCGCGCGATCGGCTTTGCCGGCTGCAACGTCACCTTCCCCTACAAGCAGGCCATCCTGCCGCTGCTCGACGGCCTGTCCGAAGAAGCGCAGGCGATGGGCGCGGTGAACACCGTGGTCAACACCGGCGGCCGCCTGGTCGGGCACAATACCGACGGCTCCGGCTGGGCCTGGGGTTTCAAACGGGCGCTGCCGGGCGCCGACCTGTCGCGTGCGGTGCTGCTCGGGGCCGGCGGCGCCGGCTCGGCCATCGCGGACGCGGCGCTGCGCATGGGCATCAAGCAGTTGACGGTGGTCGACATCGACGCCGGCCGCATCGAGGCGCTTGCCGCCAAGCTGAACGAACAGCATGGCGCCGGACGGGTCAGCGCCAGCACCGACATTGCCGCCGCCCTGGAAGGGGCGAGCGGCTTGATCCACGCCACGCCTGTCGGTATGTATTCGGTGCCCGGCTTGCCGCTGCCGGCGGAATTGCTGCGGCCTTCGCTGTGGGTATCCGAGGTCGTGTACTTCCCGCTCGATACCGCGCTGCTGCAGGCGGCGCGCGCGCGAGGCTGCGCCACGGCGGACGGCGGCAACATGGCCGTCGGCCAGGCGGTCGGCGCTTTCAAACTGTTCACGGGCCTCGAGCCCGACGCCGCCAGGATCGATGCGCATTTCCGCGCAATGATCGCGGCCAGGGACCAACAGGGCTGAACGGAGCACGCCATGCGCAAGTCGATCGCCACCGTCTCGCTCTCGGGCATGTTGCCGGAGAAGCTGGAAGCCGCTGCCGCCGCCCGTTTCGACGGGGTCGAGATTTTCGAAAACGATTTATTGCAGTTCCCCGGAACCCCGGGCGAGGCGCGCCGCATCTGCGCCGACCTCGGGCTGCGGATCGAGATGTTCCAGCCCTTCCGCGACTTCGAGGGCGTCGCCCCCGACCAGCTGCTGCGCAACCTGGACCGCGCCGAGCGCAAGTTCGACGTCATGGAGCAGCTCGGGACCGAGCTGCTGCTGGTGTGCGCCAACATCTCGGCCGATGCATCGAGCGACCTCGACTTGCGGGCCGAGCAGATGGCGCTGCTGGCCGAACGGGCCGCGCGGCGCAAGCTGCGCATCGCCTTCGAGGCGCTGGCCTGGGGCGGGGCGGTCAGGACCTGGCGCCAGGTCTGGGACATCGTCCAGCGCGCCAACCGTCCCAACCTGGGCGTGGCGCTCGACAGCTTCCATACGCTGGCGATCCGCGACGACTGGCAGGGGATCAAGGATATTCCGGGCCAGCGCATCTTCTTCATGCAGCTGGCCGATGCGCCCTGGGTGAATACCGACCCGCTGACGCACAGCCGCCACTACCGCAGCTTCCCCGGCCAGGGCGAAATGGATGTGACCGGATTCGTCGGCGCGGTGCTCGACAGCGGCTACAACGGGCCGATGTCGCTCGAGATCTTCAGCGACGAGGTGCGCGCGGCGCCGGCGCGCAGCACCGCGCTCGATGCCATGCGTTCGCTGCTGTGGCTGGAAGAACAGGTGCGGCACCTGCCTTCGCTGAAGCACCCGGAGCGCACCCACGGCCAGCTGGGGCGGGCGGTGCTGCTCGATCCGCCGCCGCCCCCCGTCCTGCACGGCTGGGCCTTCGTCGAATTCGCGGTCGACGGCCCGACGGCAAGCCGGCTGCGCGAATTCCTGTTCCTGCTCGGCTTTTGTCCGATCGGGCGCCATCGCTCCAAGAACGTCGAATTGCTGGGGCAGGGCGACGTGCGCATCGTGTTGAACCTCGAAGAGGATTCGTTCGCGCGCGGCTATTTCGACCAGCACGGCAGCTCGGCCTGCGCGGTGGCGCTGGCCTGCGACGACGCGGCAGCCGCGCTGGCGCGCGCCGAAGCGCTGGGCGCGACGCGCGTCGAGGGCCAGGTCGGCCCGAACGAACTGACGATTCCCGCGGTGCGGGCGCCGGACGGCAGCCTGGTGTATTTTTTTGACACCCACCAGGGCGGCAGCCACGGCTTCGAAGCCGATTTCGTGCTCGACGCCATGCCGGAGGGCGCAGCGGCGCTGGACACCTGCCTCGGCACGGGCGCGCGCATCGACCATATCGCCGCGGTCCTGCCGCCGGGACAGCTCGACAGCTGGGTGCTCTTTTATCGGGCCCTGCTGGGACTGGAGCCGCAGCCGAACACGGTCCTGCACGACCCCTACGGCATCATCCGCAGCCGCGCGCTCGAGGCGCCGAACCGGAAGGTGCGCTATGCGCTCAACGTGTCGGACCGTCCCGGCACGGTGGTCGGACGCACCGTCGGCCAGTTCGGCGGCGCCGGCATCCACCATATCGCCATCGCGGTCGACGACGTCGTCGCCACGGTGCGCCAGCTGCGCGCACGCGGCATGCCGATGCTGGCGATTCCCGCCAACTACTACGACGACCTGGGCGCCAAGTATGGCATCGAGCAGGCCACGCTTGCGGCCTGGAGCGAGCTGGGCGTGATGCTCGAGCGCAGCGGGGAGGGCGAGATCCTGCATGCCTACAGTACCCCTTTCGACAACCGCTTCTTCTTCGAGCTGATCGAGAGGCGCCACGGCTACCAGGGCTATGGCGCCGGCAACGCGCCGTTCCGGCTGGCGGCGCTGGCGCACTGGGCCAGCCGGCATGGCAATCCTCCCCCGGTCAACCAGCACACCACCCACGATCCTCTTTCCTGAAAGCGAATGCATGTTCGACATCCTTGCCATCATCAGCCCCATCTATATCGCCATCCTGGCCGGCTACGCCGCTACACGGATGGGGCTGTTCAGCAAGGCGGACATGCGGGTTTTCGGTAAATTCGTCATCAATTTCGCCTTGCCGGCGCTGATCTTCAACGCGATTTCCCAGCGTCCGATCGCCGAGGTCCTGAACGCCGGCTACATGGCGGCCTACCTGGGCGGTTCGCTCCTCAGCATGGCCCTGGGCTTCCTGTGCGCGCGCCGCCTTGCCGGACTGGACCACGTCGGCAGCACCTTCGCAGCGATGGGCGTGTCGTGTTCGAACAGCGGCTACATCGGCCTGCCGATCCTGCTGCTGACCATGCCGGCGCTGGCCAGCGTGGCCCTGGCCATGAACGTGATCATCGAGAACGTGGTGATGATCCCGCTGCTGCTGATGATGGCCGAGAGCGGCCGCGAGGGCGCCGGCCCGGCGCACCGCGTGTTCTTCCAGACCGCGGCCCGGGTGGCGCGCATGCCGCTGGTGCTGGGCCTGGCCGCCGGGCTCGCCATGAGCCTGCTCGGCTGGAGCCTGCCGGCGGCGCTGGCGCGCAGCGTGACCCTGTTCGCGCAGGCCACCGGCGCGCTGTCGCTGTTCGTCATCGGCGGCACCCTGGTCGGTCTGCCGCTGCGCGGCATGGGACCGGGCGTGCTGGCGATCGCCATCGGCAAGCTGGTCGGGCATCCGCTGGCGGTGCTGGGCGTGGCCAGCGCGCTGTCCTGGGTCGGCATCGCCCCGCCTGGCCCGGCGCTGCTGGCCGCCGGCGTGGTGATGGCGGCGGTACCGATGCTCGGCATCTATCCGATCCTGGCCCAGGCCCATGGCCTGGCCGACCGCAGTGCCGCGGCGCTGCTGGTCACCACGGCGCTCTCCTTCCTGACCCTGAGCACTGGCCTGTGGCTGCTGCGCGCACACGCCTGACACCACCGGAGGCGCGGACACCGTGTGCGCATCGCGGCCACCGTGGCCGGCATGCGCCCATACCTTATTCCGATGCTATGATATCGGCGTCTTTGCGAGCACAAGGGTCGCCATGAAAAGGTCAGTCGAAGTCCCCCAGCCGGCCGAGCAGGCGGCACAGAATGCGGCCCAGCATGCGGCACCCCGCGCCGGCCGCGCCGTTCCGCTTGCCTTCGACGTGCAGGCGCAGATGGCCGCGGCCATGGAGCACTACAAGGACGACCCGGACTTCGTGACCGCCCTGGCGCGCGGCCTGGCGGTCATGATGGCGCTGTCGGAAAAGCGGCGCCGCATTTCGATTGCCCAGGTCAGCCATGTCACCGGCATTCCGCGCGCCGCGGCACGGCGCAGCCTGCACACGCTGACCAAGCTCGGCTTCGTGGCCATGGACGAGGCCAATCTGTTCTACCTGCGGCCGCGCATCCTGTCGCTGAGCCATTCCTACCTGTCGGCCTCGCCGCTGGCGATGCTGTCCCAGCCCATCCTCGACAAGCTCGGCGAGGAGATCGGCGAAAGCTGTTCCCTGGCCGTGCTCGACAGCGACGAGATCGTGTATCTCGCGCGCTCGTCCGCTTCGCGGGTGATTTCCCCGTCCCTGAACGTGGGGCGCCGCATTCCCGCCTACTGCACCTCGATCGGCCGCATCCTCCTTGCCCACCTGCCCGACGCGCAACGCGATGCCTATCTGCGCAACACGCGCCTGCAGGCCTATACCGAGCACACGGTGACGGACCGCGAGGAGTTGCGCACCATCCTGGCGCAGGCGCGCGCCAACGGGTTTGCGTTCTCGCGCGAGCAGATCGAACCGCGCCTGTCCTCGCTGGCGGTGCCGGTACGCGACGCCGCCGGCCAGTATGTGGCCGGGATCAACGTCCTGCTGCAGGGCCGGCCGCCGACTCCGCAGGAAGCGGCGGCCAGATATTTTCATCCACTGAACGAGGCCGCCAAGGCCCTTGGCCACCTGTTGCTGTTCTAACGGCGTGTGGCGAAATCAAGCCTGGCTGGCGCGCCTGTTGGGTCGCCCAAGCGCCTCGGCTGGCCCTGGCTTCGATCGCGGCCGACCCTCGCTCCCGGCGCGGCAGCCGGGAATCGTTCTCCAGACGCCAAGGTAAAAAGATGCCATGCCGGATCTTTTCTCGCTCGTCTATAGCCGCGCGCAATGGGAATCCATGTGACCCTTGAGATTCCTCAAAGGTCGGCCTTTGTCATGCCAGGAAGCCGCCAGTCTAACCGCTTACGCCGGCGAACAAGCTGGTAACGCGGCCATGCCGTCTATCGCATCGACATGACGAAGGAGACTGCAATGAACGACAATCCGGTAGCAAGCCTTGTTTCCGAGCGGGGCATTCAGCGAACGCCAGAGATCGGGTACACCGCCAAGCTCAAGGAGCAGCAGGACCGTGCCGCAGCCGCGCGTTTCGAGGCGAGAAAGGCGGTCCGGCAACAGGCCGACAAGCTGAAGGACCAGGGATTATTCCTTGAACTTGCAGACCCGGCAAAGATTGCAGAGCGTGCCGCGCGCAAGGGAGGGAAGGCGCAGGCAAGTCCGAATCTCGTACAGGCGGTGATCAGCGCCGCAAAAATGCCCGCGCGCAGCATGAGCGCCGCCATTGAACGCATCATCGGCAGCAACGACCTGCTGCCGGTGGCCTATTTCGGGCACGGCGCCCTGGCTGCCGATGCGGTCGGGCGCGTGGTCACGACCGACGGGCAAGGTCACGAGCTCAGCTATGGCACCGGCTTCCTGGTGGCGCCAGGCGTGATCCTCACCAACCACCACGTCTTGCCGGATGCGGACACGGCTGAGCTGAGCGTCATCCAGTTCAACTATCAGGCAGGGGTCGACGGGCAGATGGAGCGTTTCGACGTTGCGCACATCGACAAGAATCGCTACCTGTCGAACGAAGAGTTGGACTTTGCCCTGGTCGGCATCATCCCGGCAGCGGGATCCCGCCAGCGGACCGTGTTGCCGCTGATCGCCTCCAGCGCGAAGATACTCCCGGACGAGCCGGTCGCGATCATCGAGCATCCCCGGGCCCTGCCAAAGCAGGTGGCCCTGCGCGAAAACAAGGTTGTCGACCTGCTGCCCGACTTCGTGCATTACACAACCGACACCGAGCCCGGCGCATCGGGATCGCCCGTATTCAACGACCAGTGGGAAGTGGTGGCGCTGCATCATGCGAGTGTGCCTGCCGGTGGCACGGGTGCGGCGGGCGCGTCGGCAAGCTGGGTTGCCAACGAAGGAGTCCGGATCAGCCGTATCGTGGCCTACCTGAAGGAATTGCACAGCCTGTCGGCACCGGTTCAGCAGATGGTCGCCGCCGTCTTGCAGCAGGAGGCGTTCACGCCCTTGCCCAGCCTGGATGGCGGCGGCGCAGCAGCAAGCCCGGCATCCGGGCCCGCTGCCGCACAGGAAAAGCAGGCGGAAAAGATGACCCTGGCGCCGGGATCCCAGGTTTCCCTCGACGCGGGCGCCTACGTGACCGAGATCACGATCAGCGTGCGCCCGACCGACGCGCCCGCGCGCCTACCGGGCGCGCGCGACGAGGGGCTGGTGTCGGACGTGGCACGTGGGGCGGCCAGGGTCGCCGACCAGGTGCTCGGGATGGTGGGCGTGCAGACCAGGCTGCCTGCCTTTGTCCAGACGCTCGAGCCCGGCGATGTCCTGCTGTACAACGGCACGGGAATCCTGTCGGATGCGATCAAGTATTTCACCAACAGTGACGTCAGCCATGTGGCTTTGTACCTGGGCGGGGATGGCAGGGGCCTGATCGGCGAGGCCGTGGATGCCGGGGTCATCCGGGATGCCCCGGAACAGAGTTTCCCAGGTCACAACTGGGTCGTGGTGCACCGTTTGCGCGACAAGCGCGACATGACGCCCGTGCTCAACCGGGGCAATTACTATCTGGACAAGAAGCTGCAGTACGCCTACCCGCAGCTTGTTTTTCTCGGGATATTGCTGCTGACGAAAAAGTTACGCCCTTCCGGCATCCTGGGGAAAATGATACAGGCAGTGTCGGTGGCTGCGTCGGAGGCCCTCAACCGCTTCCTCGAAAGCGGAAAGGAACTGATGATCTGCTCGGAATTCGTGTACCGGGCCTATGACGAAGCGGTCAGCGGCCAGGCCAACCCGTTTCACCTGGAGATTCCCGGGATCGCCAGGGAAGCCTACGCCCCGACAGCGCCCGCCATCGAGGAGGGAAGCATCGCCGCCACCCTGCTGGCGCAGCCGCAGCTGCTGCAGCCGGGTTTTGCCGAGGCGGCCGAGCGTGCGGTCGTGCAGTTGCCGCTCAACCAGGAGCTGCTTCAGAAGCAGGCTGAAAGGTTGGTGGCCGAGTACCTGGCCGAGGTCCAGTATGGCAGGCCGCCGAGCGAGCCGGTCGAGCCGGTCGAGCGCCTCGTCCCGCAAGCGCAGCTCGGCGCGGCCGTGTCGAGGTTTGCGATCACCCTGGCCGCCGTACGCCACCAGGCCGCCGGAGCAGGCAAGGAGGAAGCACTGGCGGCCGCGACCCAACCGGCGGCCGTCGGGCAGGAGCTGCCGCCGGCGCTGCAGGCACTGTTCCGGACGCCCGCCGATTTCGTGACGCCGGCGGACCTGCGGCGCTCGTCCAGCCTGACCGAGGTCGGCCGCGTTTTCTGAGGCCTGCGCCCGCTGTCCCGGCAAGCTGCGGCTATCCCGCACCTTGCCGGGCAGTACAGCAAGCCGACTGCCGGACCCCGGATACGCTGGAGGCGCTTAGGCGGCGGCCTTGACCCCGCTTCCGCCGTGCACGCTCTGTTCGCGCAGGTGCTTGTACTCTTCCTTGTCGACCGGCACGGCGTCCCGCTTGCCCAGGTCTTCCATGCGGATGCGGTGGGTTTCGCGGGCGCTCAGCGCGGCCAGCGCGGCAATCGCCGTCACGATCAACGCCAGGGTGCCGACCGTGGTCGGGATGTCGCGCGCGCCCGGAGGCGCCACGGCGGCGAAGACTGCCGGCAGCATCGCCGTGACCAGGGTTCCCAGGTTCTGCGAGATCGCCATCGCCGAGACGCGGGTGCGGGTCGGGAACAGCTCCGGATAGAAGCTCGGGAAGACGGCGTTATACCCCTGGTACACGATGCCCCACATCAGTACCGACATCACGACCGCCAGCGGGACGTTGTGGATGCTGATGGCGTACAGGTAGCCGAAGGAGAGCAGGCCCGAGCCGATCGCGCCGACGATGATCGGCGGCTTGCGGCCGATCTTGTCCGACAGGTTGCCGACAAAAGGAATGACGAGCACGGCCACGATATTGCCGATCACCGGAATCCACAGGTAGACGTCTTTCGAGAAGCCGATGCCGTAGCCCGGCTGGACCGCATAGGCGGCGCCGAAAATCGTCGCCACCACCGGGATCACGTTCATCAGCGCCATGCAGACGACGCGCAGCATGTCGCGCCAGCTTTCCTGCACGGCCTGCAGCATCGGCGCCTTCGGAACCTTGCCGTCGACGCTTTCCTGCTCGAAGGCCGGGGTTTCCTCGACGTTACGGCGGATCATGTAGCCGACGACGATGACCGCGAAGCTGAGCAGGAAAGGAATGCGCCAGCCCCAGGAATTGAAATCATCCTCGGGCATGTAGTGCGCCAGCGGCAGGAACACGGCGGCCGCCAGGATCTGGCCGAACTGCACGCCCTGCAGTGTGAAGCTGGCGAAGTAGCCGCGCCGTCCGAAGGGCGCATGCTCGAGGATCATCGAACTGGCGCCGGAGATCTCGCCGGCGACGGCGAAGCCCTGGATCAGGCGCATGATGACGAGCAGGGTGGGCGCCAGCATGCCCACTTGCTGGTAGGTCGGCAGCAGGCCGACGGCCATGGTCGAAAAGCCCATCAGGAACATGCACACGACGAGCACATGTTTCCGGCCCCGGGTGTCGCCCCAGTGGCCGAGGACGAAGGCGCCGATCGGGCGCGCGACATAGCCCACGCCATAGGTGGCCAGCGAAGCGATGATGGCGGTCTTCGGATCGCCCTTCGGGAAGAAGATCTGCGGGAAGATCAGCGAGGCCGCGGTGGCGTAGATGAAGAAATCGTAGTACTCGAGCACCGAGCCGATCCAGCCGCTCAGTGTCGCCTTCTTGGTCTGGCTGCGGTCGTGCGCAGTCTCGTTTAGCGTGGTAGCCATGGTGTCTCCTGGTTCGTGCAAAGTGTTGGACTGTATGCCTGAAGCGATTGGGAAAGGCGCTCAGAAACGATGGAGGATGCCGAGCTGCAGGCCGGTCAGCCTCCTGCCGTTGATCGCGTCCCCCGCCAGGTTGGCCGAGGGGGCGGCCGAGCTGCTGAAGCGGAAGCCCGCGTTTGCTTCGTTCTTCAGGTAGCTGAGGAAGCTGTACAGGGTAGTGCGCTTCGACATCGCGTAATAAGCGCCGGCGTTGGCGCCGCGCGCGCCGGCGTCGCCACCCGAGGTATCGTGCATGACGCCATACAGCGCCCCGACGCGCAGGGCCGGCGTGACACGGTAATCGGCCGAGATCTGCCAGATATTGTAGTAGCGCCCGGCATTCGGATCGGTGCCGGCGAAATAATTGTTCGGAGAGCCGACATTGCTCAGGATGGTGGCGGCGTTGCGCCCGTTGGCATTCCCGGTCGAGTTGTTGCTGCGGACAAAAGCCAGGTAGACCGTGCCGGCATCGTATTTGTAGTTGGCATACAGGTGCTGGTAGCTGACCTTGTCGGGGACGGTGGCCGTCAGCCGGTTCGGGGTCGCCTGCAGGCCGGCATAACCGAGCCGGAACGGACCCTTCTCGTAATCGAGCGCCGCCTGGTAGACCGGCCGGTTGCCGCGCGTGGCGCCGCCGTTTTCCGGCAGTGCATAGTGCAGCGACAGCATCAGGCCGGCGACGCGCGGCGTGCGGTACGAGATATCGTTGTCGTAGCGCGAAGGGACGCCGAAGGTGTTGATCACGGAACCGAAGGTGGTGCGTTCCGTGTAGTCGATGGGGCCGCCGGTGAGGAAGATCTCGGTATTCTGACGGCCCACGCGCACTTCCCCGGCCGGCGTGTTCATGCCGACCCAGGCCTGGCGGTCGAACAGGCGCGAGCTGTCGGCCTGGGTGCCGGTGTCGGCGCCGATGCCCATCTCGAGGTTGTACTTGACCTCGTAGCCCTGGCCCAGCGCCTCGCTGCCGCGCACGCCGAGGCGGGTGCGCAGGATGGCGCCGTCGTTCAGGCCGGTAATGTGCTCGCCGTTGCTGCTGTGGATATAGCCGAGGTATTCGTCGACATCGCCGTAAATCGTGAGGGCGGATTGGGCCTGGGCCATGCCTGTCGAGGCAAGCAGGGCCAGGGCGCCTGCGATTCTGGTTTTCATCATGTCTCCATCGTTGAGTATGTCCGGAGCGGCCTTCTGTGTGCCACCCGCATCGCCCCGGGTTATGGTTGTGCGATGTGAAAATGTTAGAACAAAAATCACGGACAGGTTGGGCGATAATCGAATATGTGTGCGCTAGTCGCCCATTGAGTTCATAATTGACACGGCCCGATCCCGCGACGGCAAACCCAATACGGGAGACTATGCGTGGCGGGTGGAAGTTCGGGCAGCGGCGCCGGTTGCAGGGTTCGGTCAAGCCTGCGCCGCGGCGGCGAACGAAAGCTGCCGGACCTGCGAAACGCGTTATGATTTGACAGCTGATGCATCGGAGACAAGTGCATGACCCATACCGACAAGAATGCCGCCAACGAGAACCCGCTTGGAATCGCCGGTCTCGAGTTCATCGAATACGCCACGACCCAGCCGCAAGCCTTCGGCGCCCTGATCGAACAGCTGGGCTTTGTCGCGACCGCGCGCCACCGTTCGCGCGAAGTGACCCTGTACCGCCAGGGCGACATGAACATCGTCGTCAACGCCGACAAGCGCGCGCTGCCCTCGTCCGCCCGCGAGGACATGCCCACGACCGTGATCAGCGCCATTGCCCTGAGGGTGCGCGATGCCGACGTCGCCTACCGCCACGCCATCGAGATGGGCGCCTGGCCGATCCAGACGCGGGCCGGCGTCATGGAGCTGAACATCCCGGGCGTGCATGGCGCAGGCGATTCGATCCTGTATTTCGTCGACCGGGTCGGCGACTTTTCCATCTACGACGTCGACTTCAAGCCGATCCCGGGCGCGCCGCAACAGCCGCCTGCGCTGGCCGGCATGCATTTCTTCGGTGTGGTGCAGTCGATCGACGAGGGGCGCCAGCCGGAGTGGTGCGATTTCTACCGCCAGCTGATGCATTTCGAAGCGCTGCCCGAGGGCCAGTTTTTCGGCGTCGTACAGAAGGGGACGCTGCTGGCCAGTCCTTGCCGCAGCTTCTACCTGCAGCTGATCGAGCCGCCGCCCGGGGCCGGCGGCCTGCAATGGGAAGAGCAGCTGGTGCGGGTCGGTTTCGGCGTGCCGGATGTCGCCGCCGCCGTGCGCCTGCTGGAGGAGCGCGGCATCGTCTTCATCGAACGCGACCCGCCCCAGCCGCACGCCAGGGGCGCCCTGACCCGGCTGTACAAGGGAGGCGTCAGCTTCGAACTGGTGGTCAGCGAGCGTGCGCCGGCCGCGGAGGCGCGATGAACCTGACGAATTTTGGCCTGGACAGCATCACGCTGGCCGGGCCGCTGGCGTCGAAGCTGGCGGCCTGCCGGGCGGCCGGTTTTTCGCAGATCATGCTCTGGGCGCGCGACCTGGTCGAGCACCCGGGCGGACTCGAGGACGCGATACGCTTGGTCCGGCAAAGCGGGCTGCGCGTGACCGGAATCCAGGTCATGCGCGACTACGAGGGCCTCGACGACGGCCTGCACGCGTACAAGCTCGATATCGCCCGCCACCTGCTGCGCGTGTGCAAGGCGGTCGGGGCGGGCATCCTGGTCGTCGGTTCCAGCACCTCGGGCCACGCCAGCGGCGAGCTCGACCGGATCGCCCGCGACCTGGCCAAGCTGGCCAATTCGGCGGTGCCGCTGGGGGTGCGGATCGGCTATGAAGCGCTGTCCTGGGGCCGCCATGTGCGGGCTTGGGAACAGGCGTGGGAAGTGGTCGACATGGCCGCGCACGCCAATCTCGGCGTCGTGCTCGATTCCTTCCACATGCTGGCCGGCGGCGACGAGCTGGAAGGACTGGAAGACATGCCCTCGGAAAAAATCGCGCTGGTCCAGCTGTCGGATTTCATGTGGCGCGACCTGGGCAGCCTGGATGAGCGGATCGAGACGGCCGGGCATTTGCGCGTCTTCCCCGGCGAGGGCTGCCACTCGGCTGAGCTGTCGAGCATCCTGCGGCGGCTGGACCGCGGCGGCTACCGCGGCAGCTACAGCCTGGAGGTCGTCAACGACGACTACCTGCAGCTGCCGCCCGATATCGTCTGCGGGCGCGCCTTGATGGCGGCGAAATGGATTACCGACCAGGTGCTGCGGCGCAGCCTGCAAGTCCGTGCCTATGCGGGACGGACCTTGTAAAACCCGTGTCGGGCACTGGGATTCAGAACCGGTTGAGGCCCTGGTAGTAGGCGCGGTTCGAGAGCGAGAGTGCGTAGAAAATCTCGGCCAGCAGGATGCGCGCCTTGCGGCGCAGGGGGGTGTCGGTCTTGTTCGAAACAGAAGTAATGGTGGCAGTGTGCATGATGGGGTTCCCGTGCGTTGGTCGCGTGATCGATAGCGCGACTGTACGCCTGCGGGAGTCATTCATCCAATTTTGATTCCGCATCTCAGACATTATCGTGGGTAATTTCTGCCTGCATCGGGCGGGCCATGTTGCGGGCGCATGGCGCACACTTTGCCGCTGCCCGCCCCCTTTGTCCATTTTCTGCGTTATACGATCGTTAACCTGACCAGACCAAGGAACGAACATGGATCCCGTGATCATCGCCGTCGCCATCACCGGCTCGGTACCGCGCAAGAAAGACAATCCGGCGGTACCGGTCACCGTTGCCGAACAAATCGAGTCGACCCACGAAGCCTATGAAGCTGGCGCCAGCCTCGTGCACCTGCACGTGCGCAATCCGGACGAGAGTTCCTCATCCGACCCGGCGCTGTTTGCCAGCGTCCTGGAGGGCATACGCAAACATTGTCCGGGCATGATCGTCCAGTTTTCGACCGGCGGCCGCGGGCGTGACCAGGCCGCCCGGGGCGCCGCGCTGCACCACAAGCCGGACATGGCATCGCTGGCGACCGGTACCGTCAATTTTCCGAGCATCATTTACGAGAACGCCCCGGCCCTGGTCGACCAGCTGGCGGCGACTATGAAGCAGCACGCCATCCTGCCGGAGATCGAGATCTTCGACCTCTCGCACCTGTATGGCATGCGGCGGCTGATGGACGCGGGCCTGATCAACGACCGGCCGCATGTCCAGTTCGTCATGGGTATCAAGAATGCGTTGCCGGTGGCCGAGTACCTGCTCGATCTCCTGCTCTCGGTGCTGAAACGCGTGGCGCCGAACGCCACCTGGACCGCTGCCGGCATCGGCCGCCACCAGAACGACGTGATCGAGTGGGTCCTCAAGCGCAAGGGCGATGCGGTACGCACCGGGCTGGAGGACAACATCCGCATCGACCGCGAGCGCCTGGCCACGAGCAATGCGGAGCTGGTCCGGGTCGCTGCCGACCTGTGCGCGGCCTACGGTGCGCGTCCGGCGACGCCTGCCGAGGCGCGTGCCAGGCTCGGCTTGCCGGCCTGAGCGGCCGGCCGTTCGAGCTGCCGGGGCGGCTTCCCCCGGCCCTGCATGCGCGCCGGGTAGCCCGTCGACGCCGGCGGCCCGGACCTCGGCAAGGCGCCCCGATGTCGTGTACGATTGACCATCCCCGGGCCTTGCCCTCTGCCTTCCAACTTCCTTTACGCCAAACAATATGAGCACCGAAAGCAGCCTCAACGAAACCAACGACGCCCAACTGCGCGCCGACGCCCTCGAATACCACCGCAGCCCGACGCGCGGCAAGATCGAGGTGGTGGCAACGAAACCGCTGTCGAACCAGCGCGACCTGTCGCTGGCGTATTCGCCGGGCGTGGCCTATGCCTGCGAAGAGATCGCGGCCGACCCGGCGATGGCGGCCGAGTACACCTCGCGCGCCAATCTCGTGGCCGTGATCTCGAACGGCACTGCGGTGCTCGGTCTCGGCAACATCGGTCCGCTGGCCTCGAAGCCGGTGATGGAAGGCAAAGGCTGCCTGTTCAAGCAGTTCGCCGGGGTCGACGTATTCGACCTGGAACTGGCCGAGAACGACCCGGATAAACTGATCGAAGCGATCGCGATGCTGGAACCCACCGTGGGCGGCATCAACCTGGAAGACATCAAGGCGCCGGAGTGCTTCTACATCGAGAAGAAGCTGCGCGAGCGCATGAACATCCCGGTCTTCCACGACGACCAGCACGGCACCGCGATCATCTCGAGCGCGGCCCTGCTCAATGCCCTGAAGGTGGTCGGCAAGGACATCGGCCAGATCAAGCTGGTGGCCTCCGGCGCCGGCGCGGCGGCGATCGCCTGCCTCGACATGATGGTGATCCTGGGAGTCAAGCGCGAGAACATCTATGTCACCGACTCCAAGGGCGTCATCTATGCCGGCCGCGACGCCAACATGGAAGCGAACAAGGCGCGCTATGCGCAAGAGACGGGCGCGCGTACGCTGGCCGACATCGTGAACGGCGCCGACGTCTTCCTCGGCTGCTCGACCGCGGGCGTCCTCACCGGCGAGATGGTGAAAACCATGGCCGATCAACCGGTGATCCTGGCGCTGGCCAATCCGGAGCCGGAGATCCGTCCGGAAGTGGCGAAAGCCGCGCGTCCGGACTGCATCATCGCGACCGGCCGTTCGGACTATCCGAACCAGGTCAACAACGTCCTGTGCTTCCCCTACATCTTCCGCGGCGCCCTCGACTGCGGCGCCACGCGCATCACCGACGAGATGAAGCTGGCCTGCGTCACCGCGATCGCCGAGCTGGCCGAAGCCGAAGCGAGCGACGTCGTGGCCTCGGCCTACGAGGGACAAGACCTCTCCTTCGGTCCCGACTACATCATCCCGAAGCCTTTCGATCCGCGCCTGCTGGCCGCAATCGCGCCGAAAGTGGCCGAAGCGGCGGCCGCCTCCGGCGTGGCTTCGCGGCCCATCGCCGACATGGATGCCTACCGCGAGAAGCTGGGGCAGATGATCTACCACACCGGTTTCTTCATGAAGCCGGTGTTCGCCCAGGCCCGCGCGAAGAGCCGCCGTGTGGCCTATGCCGAGGCGACCGAGCGCCGCGTGCTGCGCGCGGTGCAGACCGTGGTCGACGAAGGCCTGGCGCGCCCGGTGCTGATCGGCGACGGCGCCGCCATCGCACGCGCCATCCAGGAAGCCGGCCTGCGCCTGAAGCAGGGCGCCGACTACGAGCTGGTCGCGGCCGAGGGCGACACGACGGTGCAGGGCACGCGCCTGCTGAAGTCGGGCCAGGTCGATGCCCTGATCTGCGGCATGGCCGGCCATTACGACAGCCACCTGACGCACGTCCAGAACGAGATCGGCCTCGCGCCCGGCGCCGAAGTCATGGCCGCGATGAATGCGCTGGTGCTCGACAAGCTGACGCTGTTCATCGCCGACACCTATGTCAACGACCAGCCGAGCGCCCCGGAGCTGGCTGCGATCACGCGCATGGCGGCCGCCGAACTGCGCCAGTTCGGCCTGGAGCCGAAGGTCGCGCTGCTGTCGCATTCCTCGCAAGGCTCGTCCGAGCGTCCGTCGGCGCGCCGCATGCGCGAAGCGCGCGCCTTGCTGGCGCAAAGCGCGCCGGATCTCGCCGTGGTCGGCGAAGTCCATGGCGACGCTGCGTTGTCGCAGGAAATCCGCGACCTGTATCACGTCGAGAACGGTTTCGCCGGCAGCGCCAACCTGCTGGTCACGCCTTCTCTGGACGCCGCCAACATCCTGTTCAACGTGCTGAAGGTCGCGGCCGGCAAGGGCGTCACCGTGGGCCCGATCCTGCTGGGCGCGGCGAAGCCGGTGCACATCCTGAGCCCGAGCGCGACGGTGCGCCGCATCGTCAACATGACGGCGCTGGCGGCAGCGGGCGTGCGCGAGGGCTGAGCGAAGCGGCCGGCGCCGCCCTCACGGTCCGGCGCCGGCGCCGGCCATGCGCACCAGGGCTGCGTGCTCGCGTTCCTTGAAGCGCTGCATCAGCTCGGCAAAAGGCATCGGCCTGCCGAACAGGAAGCCCTGCGCATACTCGACCCCGCGCTCGCGCAGGAAATCGGCCTGGGCCTCGCTTTCGATCCCTTCGGCGATCATGCGCAGGCCCATCGAACGGGCCATGGCGATGATGTGGCCGACCACCAGGCTGATCGGCGCATCGGTGCCGATGGCTTCGATGAAGGAACGGTCGATCTTCAGGAAATCGAGATCGAGCGATTCGAGGTAGGACAGGCTGGGGTAGCCGGTACCGAAGTCGTCGATCGCCACCTCGATGGCGTTTCCGCGCAAGGCCCCGATGGTGTCGCGGGCCGATTCCAGGTCCAGGAAGCCGCGCTCGGTGATTTCCACGATCAGGTTCGACGGCAGGGCGCCGCAGCGCGCCAGCATGGTTCTCAGGTGACCCACGATGTCGGTCGAGTGGATATCCTCTGCCGCCAGGTTGAGCGCGACGTGGAAGGCCGGATGGGTCGACAGGAAATGGCCGGCGTCGCGGGCGACCAGGCGCAACACGCGTTCGGTGATCCTGGTCACCAGTTTCGACTGTTCGGCGACCGGAATGAACAGGTCCGGACCGACCAGGGTGCCGTCGGCGCGGCGCCAGCGCACCAGGGCCTCGGCGCCCACCCATTCGCCGGTCTGCAGGCGTACGATGGGCTGGTAGCACACGAAGAATTCGTCGCGGCGCAAGGCATTGCGCAAGGCGCCCTCCATCGACAGCTGGCGCCGCGCAAGCAGCAGGATCGCCAGCGCCACGATCAGTCCTCCGATCGCGCCGGCCGGGACCATCCGTCGCGCGATGTCGGCGCTGCGCCGGTCGAGTTCGGCGATGGGCGCGGCGGCGACGGCGATGAATTGCGATTGGCGCGAGCGCAGGACCGACACCACGTGGCCCGGGTCCGCGAAAGTGACCGTGTCGCCTTGCCCCAGGTGCGCGAGCCAGGCCGGATCGATCGGGCCGCGCGCGATCCAGACGCGGCGTTCCTCGCCGTGCAGGACGCCCAGCGACACGCCGGGCGTATCGGTCCAGGCATCGATCGGCAGGTCGCGGTGGACCAGGGCCGCCAGCTGCCCGCGCCGCGCCGCCATCAGCGGCGGCTGGCCCGGCAGGTTGCCCGGCACGTTGGGATAAAAGATGAACCCCGTCGACGACTCGAAGGCTCCCTTGCCCAGCGCGAGCGGCGCGCCGCCCATCGAGGAGCAGACGATCGCGTCATCGCGGACGTAGCCGACCGCCTGCAGATAGCTCGAGCCGAGGTCGATCTGGCGCATCAGGTCCAGGGACGCCGGAGAGCAGGGCGCGAGCCGGGACTGCTCGAGCGCGCGAAAGGCCTTGTTGACCTGCTGCGTGGTACCGTCCATGCGGCGCAGCACGTCGAGCGCGTAGCGCTGCACCTGGTCGGATTCGGCTTCGTAGGCCTGGTGGCGCGCCTCGCGCAGCGCAAGCCACGGCGGCGCCGCCAGCGCGGCCAGCGCTGCCAGTACCGTCAAGGCCAACCCGATGCGTCCGCGCATGCTGTTCCCCAATGGCACAGCGGACGGTCCTTCCCGGCTGCTGCACACAAGCCCGATCAGGCAGTATAACGGCTGCCCGACCCGTTTGGCATGGCGCGCGCCTGGCCGATGCGCGGCGCGCCGCCTGCTTCGAACGGCGAGGTAATCGGCGTAGAATGGACGGGACTATTGCAAAGACAAGGACAATGGACCGCTTCCTCGAAATGAAAGTATTCTCGGCCGTGGTCGAGTCGGGCAGCTTCACCGCAGCGGCCGACGTGCTCGACATGTCGAAGGCGGCGGTGTCGCGCTACGTGGCCGAGCTGGAAGAACGCCTCGGCGTGCGCCTGCTGCACCGGACCACGCGCAAGCTCTCGCCGACGAGCGAAGGCGCCATCTTCCAGGTGCGCTGCCGCGAGCTGCTCGACAACCTGCTCGAGGCCGAGGCCGAGATCACCTCGCGCAGCGGCGAGGCGAGCGGGCTGCTGAAAGTGAACGTCCCGGTCAGCTTCGGCCTGATGCACCTGGCGCCCCTGTGGCCGGCCTTCATGGCGCGGCACCCGAAACTGGCGCTCGACATCAGCCTGTCCGACCGCGTGGTCGACCTGGTCGAGGAGGGCTTCGACGTGGCCGTGCGCATCGGCCAGCTTCCCGCATCCACGCTCATCAGCCGCAAGCTCGCCTCCACGCGCCTGGTCCTGTGCGCCTCGCCGGCCTACCTGGCGCGCCGCGGCGAACCGGCGCGCCCAGCCGACTTGCCGGCGCACGAGGTCATTTCGTACAGCCTGTTCTCGTCCGGCGAGAACTGGAGTTTTACCGGACCCGGGGGCGAGGAAACGGTGCGGGTGCTGCCGCGGGTGCGCACCAACAGCGGCGACACCTGCCGCGCCGCCGCGCTGCAGGACGGGGGCCTCATCCTGCAGCCGACCTTCATCGTCGGGCCGGACCTGGCCGCGGGAACCCTGCGCGAGACGATGGCCGGCTACCGCTCGCTGGAACTGGGAATCTATGCTGTCTACCCGTCGCGCAAGTTCGTGTCGCCGAAAGTGCGCTTGCTGATCGATTTTCTGGTGGAGGCGTTTGCCGATCCGGCGTGGGACTAAATGCCGGGGCACCTTGAGTTACCGTAGGGTGGGCTCGGGAGCGCACCCTACGTTACCTCGGCGGTAACATGGCAATGATTGTTCCGGATCGAGAGACAGTGTTGTATGGGCGCGCGTATTTATCTCACAGGAATACGCAATTAAGATGATTCCATGTTGACGCGGCATCCGCCGTCCAGATTAAAGAGGACACATCATGGCACCCCTTCCCACCCTGTTCGTTTCGCACGGCTCCCCCATGCTGGCCTTGCAGGACAGCCCGGCACGCCGCTTCCTGCAGCAGCTGGGCCGGACGCTGCCGCGGCCGCGGGCGATCCTGGTCGTCTCGGCGCACTGGGAAACTGCCGGCGCCCCGGCCGTGAGCCTGGCGCAGCAGCCGGAGACCATCCACGACTTCGGCGGCTTTCCGCGCGCACTGTTCGAGATGCAATATCCGGCGCAGGGCGCGCCCGAGGCCGCCGAACGCGCCGCGGCGCTGCTCGAAGCGGCGGGCATTGCGGTCGGCCGCAGCAGCACGCGCGGCCTCGACCACGGCGCCTGGGTGCCGCTGCGCCTGATGTATCCTGAGGCCGACATCCCCGTGGCCCAGCTGTCGATCGTGCGCGGCGCCAGCCCGGCGCAGCACGAGGTGATCGGCCGGGCGCTGGCGGCGCTGCGCGATGAAGGCGTGCTGATCCTCGCCTCGGGTTCGCTGACGCACAACCTCTACGAATTCCGCGGGCAGGGCGTCGACGCGCCGGTGCCGGGATGGGTCAGCGAATTCGGCGCCTGGATGCAGGCGCGCCTGGAAGCCGACGACCGCGCCGCGCTGCTCGACTACCGCCGCGTCGCACCCCATGCCGCCGAGAACCACCCGACCGACGAGCACCTGCTGCCCCTGTTCGTCGCCATGGGGGCGGCCGGGGAGGGCGCGCACGCGACACAAGTGCACGCGAGCTTCGAACACGGCATCCTTGCAATGGACGCCTACGCTTTCAGCTGAGTAGTACTTTCCACGTCAACCGCACACAAAAAGGAACAATCATGCAAACCACGACTACCGCCACCGCCGACACCCTGCGTTCCAGCGAAGATACCGGCAAGCTGCTGCTGCGTGCCGTGCTCGCCATCCTGCTGCTGTTCCACGGCTTCTCGAAGCTGAGCGGCGGCATCGGCCCCATCGTCGGCATGGTGGAAAAGGCCGGGCTGCCGTCCGTTTTCGCCTACGGCGTCTATATCGGCGAAGTGGTCGCCCCGCTGCTGATCCTGGCGGGCGTGTTCACCCGTCCGGCGGCCCTGGTCGTCGCCTTCAACATGGTCGTGGCGCTGCTGCTGGCGCACACCAGCCAGTTCTTCACGATGGGCGCGACCGGCGGCTGGGCGCTCGAACTGCAGGCCATGTACCTGGCGGGCGCGCTGGCGGTGGCCCTGCTGGGCGCGGGCCGCTACAGCCTGGGCGGCATCAACGGCCGCTTCAACTGAAAACCCGTGGAAAGATGCCCGGACCGGCGTGAGCCGGCCGGGGCCTGCAAGGCGTGCGCGCACAGGGTATGATCATGTTCTCAACCAAACACAGGACCTGATGCCCATGACGACGTCCAGCTATCCCGACACCCGCCTCCTCATCGCCAACGAATGGTGTGAGGCCACCGGCGGCAAGACCATTCCCGTCGTGAACCCGGCCACCGGCCAGCCGATCGGCAATGTCGCCCATGCCTCGATCGCCGACCTCGATCGCGCCCTGGCCGCGGCGCAGAAAGGCTTCGAGACCTGGCGCGCCGTGCCTGCCGCCGAGCGCGCCGCCGTCATGCGCCGCGCCGCCCAGCTGCTGCGCGAACGCGCCGGCGACATCGCCCGCCTGCTGACCCAGGAGCAGGGCAAGCCGCTCGTCGAAGCCAAGGGCGAAGCCCTGGCCGGCGCCGAGATCATCGACTGGTTCGCGGCCGAAGGCATGCGCGTGTACGGCCGCATCGTCCCATCGCGCAATCCGGCTGCCCAGCAGCTGGTGCTGAAGGAACCGGTCGGCCCGGTCGCCGCCTTCACGCCCTGGAACTTCCCGATCAACCAGATCGTCCGCAAACTCGGCGCCGCGCTGGCGACCGGCTGCTCCTTCCTGTGCAAGGCGCCGGAAGAGACCCCGGCTTCGCCCGCCGCGCTGCTGCAGTGTTTCGTGGACGCCGGCATCCCGCCGGGCGTGGTCGGCCTCGTGTTCGGCGACCCGGCCGAAATCTCCGGCTACCTGATCCCGCATCCGGTCATCCGCAAGGTCACCTTCACCGGCTCGACCCCGGTCGGCAAGCAGCTGGCCAGCCTGGCCGGCCTGCACATGAAGCGCGTGACGATGGAGCTGGGCGGCCATGCGCCGGTGATCGTCGCCGAAGACGCGGACGTCGCGCTGGCCGTGAAAGCCGCCGGCGGCGCCAAGTTCCGCAACGCGGGCCAGGTCTGCATCTCGCCGACCCGCTTCCTGGTGCACAACGCGATCAAGGAAGAGTTTACGCGCGCTTTCGTGAAGCACGCCGAAGGCCTGAAGCTGGGCGACGGCCTGGTCGAAGGGACGACCCTCGGCCCGCTGGCCAACGCGCGCCGCCTGACGGCGATGGCGAAGGTGGTCGAGGACGCGCAGAAGCACGGCGCGACCCTGGCGTCGGGCGGCAAGCGGATCGGCGAGACCGGCAACTTCTTCGCGCCGACCATCCTGTCCGACGTGCCTTTGGAAGCGAGCATCTTCAACGACGAGCCCTTCGGTCCGATCGCGGGCATCCGCGGCTTCGACAGCCTGGAAGACGCGATCAGCGAGGCGAACCGCCTGCCTTACGGCCTGGCCGGTTATGCCTTCACGCGCTCGATCAAGAACGCCCAGCTGCTGATGAACCGGGTCGAGGTCGGCATGCTGTGGATTAACCAGCCGGCTACGCCGAGCGCCGAGCTGCCGTTTGGCGGCATCAAGGATTCGGGCTACGGCACCGAAGGCGGTCCGGAAGCGATGGAAGGCTATCTGAACACCAAGGCGGTGTCGATGGTCGGCATCTAAGCGCGCCAGGCTACAAAAAAAAGGCCACCGGCTCACCCCGGTGGCCTTTTTGCATTGACGCAATAGCATTACACTGTCGGCATGATGAATCCGACCGACACCAGTTTCGATCTCGCCGCAAGCGCCCTCAACCTCCTCGACTGCGGCGTGATCGTGCTCGACGCCGAACATCGCATCGTGCTCTGGAACCGCTGGATGGTGAGCCGCTCCGGCCGCTCCGCCGCGCGCGTGCGCGAGCAATCGCTGTTCGCGGTCTTTCCCGAACTGCGCGGCTCGCGTGTGGAAGCAGCCGTGCTGGCCGGGCCGGGCGACGGCAGTACCCGCAAGGTGTCGAACCTCGAGGGCCGCACGCCGTTTCCGCTGCGCGAAGCGGGCAGCTTCGACGGCACCCGCATCGAGCAGGCGATCGCGGTGACGCCCTTCAGGGAGGGCGACGAGCAGCTCTGCCTGATCGAGATCCGCGACGTCAGCGGCACCGTCGACCGCGAGCGCCACCTGCTCGAACACGCCGAATCCCTGCGCGCCCGGTCCTATGTCGACGGCCTGACCGGCATCCACAACCGGCGCTACTTCGACATGACGCTGGAACGCGAACTGCGCCGCGCCCACAGAAACGGCGGCGCGCTTTCGCTGCTGCTGATGGACATCGATTCCTTCAAGGCCTACAACGACCATTTCGGACACCAGCAGGGCGACGCCTGCCTGATCACGGTGGCGCAGGCGCTGGCCGGCATGCTCAAGCGTCCGGCCGACGTGGCTGCGCGCTACGGCGGCGAGGAGTTCGTGGCCATCCTGCCCGATACCACGCTGGCGCAGGCGGCCGGCGTGGCCGAGGCGATCCGCCTGGATATCGCCGCGCGCGCGCTGGCGCATGCGCCGGCGGCGGTGAAGGACCACGTCACGCTCAGCATCGGCGTGGCCGCCTTCGGCAAGGATGGGCTGAACGAGGCGGCGAGCCTGATCGAGGCGGCCGACCAGGCCTTGTATGCGGCCAAGCGCGGCGGGCGCGACCGGGTGGCGGTGGCGGGCACGCAGTAAAGGCAGGCGCGCCGTGTCGCTGCGATGCTGAGCGCCGGCCGGGACCGGCGTTGTGCTCCGGCCTGTCACCGTTGCTTTCCAAGCCGAACAGGCATGTGAAGCGCCAGAGACTGGATGTATGATGAATTCCCCTACAACCCTGTCCGGGGGAAGTCAACATGGTGCTGCGTTCTGCTCGCAAGCTGCGACGTGGCCTGATCGCGCTCTCGATTGCCCTGCCGGGACTGTACGCCGTGTCGGCAGGGACAGCCATCGTGCAGGATTACCGCTCGACCATCACACAGGCCGAGTCGGACATGCGCAACATCGCCGCCACGCTGCACGAGCATGCGATGCGCACTTTCGGCGAGGCCGATACCCGGCTGCGCGTGGCGATGGCCGAGATCGAGCGGCGCGGCCTGGCGCCCGTGCCGGCGGACGAGCGCGCGCTGCACGACATCCTGGTCGCGGCCGGCGGCGATTCCCCATTGGCCGGCAGCGCCGGCGTCATGGCGCCCGACGGCGAGATACGCGCCAGCGCCTACGCCTACCCATCCGTTCCGGCCGATGGACGCGACCGCGATTACTACGCCTGGCTGAGCACGCACCGCGAGCGCGGCATGTACCTGTCGCGTTCGGTCCGGTCGCGTTCCAACGCCAGGTGGGTGGTCCCGGTGGCACGCCGGATCGACAATCCGGACGGCTCCCTGAAGATGATCGTCAACTTCGGGGTCGACATGGCCTACTTCGACCGCTTCTACCGCAGCCTGCGCCTCGGCGAGAGCAGCCGCCTGGTCCTGGTACGGCGCGACGGCTGGGTCATCACGGAAACGCCGCTGTCCGCCGGCGTGATGGACCGCAACCTGGCCAGCACCTGGCCCTTCCGCGTGCTCGGCCATGCGCCCGTCGGCGTCTACGAAACCGAGCGCAGCACCATCGACGGCTCCGCGCGCGTGGTCGGCTATGCGAGCCTGGCGCAGTCGCCGATCGTCGCGGTAGCCAGCATCGGGCGCGACGAAGTGCTGCAACCCTGGGTGACGCGCAGCCTGCAGTTCGCCGGCCTCGGCGCGCTGTCGACGGTGATGCTGCTGGCCCTGCTGCGCTTCCTGTGGCTGCGGCTGGCCGACCTCGAAGCGGTCCAGGGCGGCCTGGCCAGGCGCAACCAGGAGCTGGACACCGCGCGCCGCCGTTTCCAGGAACTGGTCGACGGCATCGACGGCATCGTGTGGGAGGCGGCGCTGCCGGATTTCCGCTTCACTTACGTCAGCGGCAACGCCGCCGCCATTTCCGGTTATCCGGCCGAACAATGGATGGCGGAGCCGCAGTTCTGGCGCGAGCGCCTGTGTACCACGCCCGACGGCAAGCGGTCCGAGCCCATGCTGAACCTCGGCGGCCCGCGGCTCATGAAGCCGATCGAGCACCACATCCTGGCGCCGGACGGCAGGGACATTTGGCTTCGGAGCAATATCATGTTGGCCGACAGTCCCGCAGGAGGACTGCACGTGCGCGGGGTCACGACCGACATCACGGCCCACAAGGAATCCGAGCTGCAGCTGTTCGAGGCGATCCACGTCGATCCCCTGACCCGGCTGCCGAGCCGGCGCGCCCTGGCCGACCATCTCGAACACGCCCTGGTGCTGGCCCGGCACAACCGCTCGGTGACGGCGGTGGTCCTGGTCGACGTCGACAACTTCAGTACCGTCAACAATAGCCTCAGCCACGACCTGGGCGACGAGGTGCTGGTTCACGTCGCGCAGCGGCTGAAGGACTGCCTCGATCCGGGCGACATGCTGGCCCGGATGGGCGAAGACGAATTCGCCATCGTCGTCGAGGATGTAGACCGCGTCGGGCTGAAGGTGGAACAGCTCGCCGAACGGATCCAGGCCGCGCTCGAGCGGGCGATCCCGATCGACGGGCGCAAGCTGTATCTCACCGTCAGCATGGGCCTTGCCCTGTCGCCCCAGGATGGGCGCGATTGCCAGACCCTGATGCGCAATGCCGACACCGCCCTGTACCGGGTCAAGGCAGCCGGGCGCAACGGCTGGCAATTCTTCGACAGCTCGATGGCGCGCCAGGTCGAACACCGGCTGGACATGGAAACCGCCCTGCGGCATGCCATCGAACACGAAGAGTTCCGCCTGGAATATCAGCCCCAGCGCTCGCTGGCGGACGGCGGCATTGTCGGCGCCGAAGCGCTGCTGCGCTGGAACCGGCCCGGCGTGGGCATGGTGCCGCCCCAGGAGTTCATCCGCATGGCCGAGGAAAGCGGCTTCATCGTCGGCCTCGGCAATTGGGTGCTGACGGCGGCTTGCTGCCAGGCGGCTGACTGGCGCGCGGCCGGGCTGCACCTGCGCATGGCCGTCAACGTCTCCGTGGTCCAGCTGCACCAGGCGGATTTCGCCGACCAGGTCAGGCACGCGCTCGCCGTATCCGGCCTGCCGGCGCATCTGCTCGAGCTGGAGATCACCGAAGGCGCCGTCGTCTCCGACATCCTCGACGCGCTCGACAAGCTCCATCAGCTCAAGGCCATGGGCGTCGAGCTGGCCGTGGACGACTTCGGCACCGGCTACTCGTCGCTGTCCTACCTGAAGCAGATGCCGGTCGACCGCCTGAAGATCGACCAGAGCTTCGTGCGCGACATCCCGCACAACGCCGACGATTGCGCCATCGTGCGCGCGATCCTGGCGATGGCGGCCAACCTGAAGCTCGAAGTCATCGCCGAAGGGGTCGAAACCCAGGAGCAGCTGGAATTCCTGCGGGCCGAAGGTTGCCAGGAGATGCAGGGATTCCTGCTGTCGCCGCCCGTCAGCCCCGATCACTTCGTTACGCAGTTTCTTGCGGCTTGCCGGGCCGGAACGCGGCGTCTTGCGCCGGTTCCCCGGTCTGAATCGCCTTGAGGCAGGCGCGTCAGGATGTGAAGCGACGGCGGCGCATGCGTCCGGCGTAACTGCGCGCAAAACCTTCCAGGACGTGCGCGGGCAACATCTTCACCATGCCATGCAGGATGAGCGGCACCAGCACGAACTCGTCGACGACGCCGATCACGGGCAAGGCGAAATTCAGCGGCTCGACAGCGAACAGCGCCAGGCCAGCCAGTCCGGGCAGCAGCCATCCGGGACGTTTCTCATGCCGGATCGCGAACCATAGCACGCGCAGGTCCTGGCTGGCGACCACGCGCCACAGTGCAAAGATGCGTTTCAATGCGTTCTCCTCCGTCGCGCGGGACCTTCCCGTGTGCCCTAGATGGGTCGTCAAGGACCGAACGCAAGAGGGAATCGAAGAAAGTCGCTTGCGGGCTGAATCGGCGGACGAAAAAGGCGCGGGCCGGCGCTAGCTGCCGACCAGGCCGGCGGCAATATTGATCGACATGCCGATGATCGCGGCATTGAAGAAGAAGGCCAGCACCGATTGCGCGAGCACCGCCTTGCGGGCAAGCGTCGAATGGATGCTGACATCGGAGGTCTGCGCCGCCACGGCAATCGTGAACGAGAAATACAGAAAGTCCCAATAGCCGGCGTCCAATGTTTCGTCAGGAAATCGAAGCGGCTTGGTGCCCGTATGCGAACGATAGTAGAGATGCGCGTAGTGAAAGCTGTAGACCACCGAAACGAGCAGCCACGAGCCGAGCACCGTCGCGCCGGTCAGCCAGTAATGGGTCATTCTCTGGTGTCCGTTCATGTTCTTCGCCGAGGCCAGCTCGATGACGATCGCAGCAAGACTGATCATTGCCCCGATCGACGTGACCGACAGCGCGAAGACCGCATTGCCTTCCTCCTGTTCCGCCAGTTTGGTAATCCGGCGCGGGTCGCCGCGCAGCACCACCCAGCTGGTCATGCCCAGATACAGCCAGACGGCGATATTCCAGCCGACCAGGCACCTGAACGACAGTCCCCAGGCATGAGGAAGCAGCGCCCCCGCGATGACGCCTGTCGCGAAGGCGCCCGTCAGGCGTGGATGGGAATGAAACAGCCGGTGACGATTGCGAAAGTAGGCGGTGGACATGGGCAGGACGATCAGGGAAATGGTATGCGCGCGGTAGAAGCATTTGCCGGCCGCCGGCCGCGCCGAGGCAGCGCTCATCCTCCTCGGCCAGGTGACTGTCGTGCTGCGCGTGGAGCTCTGCAGGTGCCGGCGGGGGATGCGTGCAGCGTGTGATCGCCCTGATTGCGGAACAAGAAAGCCGGCATGACTGAACCGGTCACGCGGCCTCAGGCGCCGCGTGCGGGTAGTTCAGTCATGCCGGCTTGATGGCAGGCGAGCGCCGGTGATTCAAGGCTGGGTAGTGGCGGCCGCGTGCTTCGTTTTTTTGGCCACTACGCTCTTTGCCAGCGGATGGCGCGCCTTGTGCATCGTGTGCTTGACGCGTTTCTTGGCGACCTTGACGTGGGTCTTGGCGACCGTGGCGGTGCCCTGGGTTTCTTGCGTGTCCGCGGCGGGAGTCTGGGCAAAGGCTGCGGTGGCGAACAGACTGACGATCAGGGTTGCGATGGCTTTTTTCATGATGAAGGGTCCTTGGGTTTCGGGTTCGAGTGTCACGTCGTGTCACCTGCTCCAGAAACGCGGACAGGCACGCTCTTGTTGACGCGATTTGCAAAAATTTCCTTCGGCGACAGATTCTGCTGCAAAGGCGCGGCACCTGAATGCCGCGTTTCCTGTTCCGGGCAGCGCCCGGGCTGCGGCCAGCTTACGCCCGGGCCACGCAAGAATTAAGGCACATACTTCCACGCACCCTTTTCGATCTTGACCATCACCTGCGAGCGCTGGTCCAGGCCCTGGTGGTTGGTCGGGCTCATGTTGAAGATGCCGTGCGAGGCAGGCAGGTTCTTGATGCCTTCGAGCGAATCGCGCAGGGCCGCGCGGAATTCCTTGGTGCCCGGTTTGCCCTTCGGCAGCGCGGTCCTGGCCGCTTCCGCCAGCAGCAGCGAGGCGTCCCAGGCGTGGCCGCCGAAGGTCGAGACGCTGTCCTTGCCGAACGCGGCCGCGTACTTGGTGGAATAGGCGAGGGCGCTCTTCTTGACCGGGTTCGAATCCGGCAGCTGGTTCGCCACCAGCACCGGGCCGACCGGCACGAAGGTGCCTTCGCAATCGGCGCCGCAGACGCGCAGGAAGTCGCTGTTGGCCACGCCGTGGGTCTGGTAGATCTTGCCCTTGTAGCCGCGCTCGCGCAGCGCCTTCTGCGGCAGCGCGGCCGGGGTACCGGAGCCGGCAATCAGGATCGCGTCCGGATTGGCCGCCATCAGCTTGAGGACCTGGCCGGTGACCGAGGTGTCGGTGCGGGCGAAGCGCTCGTTGGCGACGACGTTGATCTTGCGGGCCGGCGCGTATTTCGTCGCCTCGCCGTACCAGCCTTCGCCGTAGGCGTCGGAGAAGCCGATGAAGCCCATGGTTTTGACGCCGTTGTTCGACATGTGCGTGGCGATCGCATTGGCCATCTGGCCGTCGTGCTGGGTGGTCTTGAAGACCCAGCGCCGCTTGGCGTCCATCGGTTCGACGATGCGGGCGGCGCCGGCGATCGAGATCATCGGGGTCTCGGTTTCGGCCGCCACTTCCAGCATGGCCAGCGAGGTCGGGGTGATCGAGGAGCCGATCAGGAGGTCGACCTTGTCTTCCGAGACCAGCTTGCGCGCGTTCTTCACCGCCTGGGTCGCGTCCGAGGCGTCGTCCAGCACGATGTATTGCACCTTCTGGCCGGCGATCTCGGCCGGCAGCAGGCCGATCGTGTTCTTTTCCGGGATGCCGAGCGACGCGGCGGGGCCGGTGGTCGAGATCGAGACGCCGACCTTGATCTGGGCGTGGGCGCTGAACGAGGCGCCCAGGGCGGCGAGGGCGAGCACGCCGGAGGCGATGGTGGTGAGGCGGGGAATGCGGGTCATGCCTGTCTCCTGATTATTTTGAAAAGTCGCCGCGGCGGGGCGGCCCTGGACGATAGTATAGGCCGAGCCGCAGGAAAAAATGTCGGTTCCTCAACAGTTTTCGCATATCATTTAACCATGGTGGATGGAAAAATGCTCGCCGCGGCATCTGAAAACGGGCCGCAAGAGCACATCCACACCTGGCCAAATAACGACATTCGACAAGGAGGGCCATACGGGCGGTGTCGATGGGCGGCATGATGAGGAGACGCTTCACGCCGCCGACGCACATCGGCATGCCCCGGGCAGCGGTATGGATTTAACGATTTTCGCCATCCTCACCCAGGACGGCATCGCCAGCGGGGCAGTGTATGTGCTGCTGGCGCTGGCACTGGTACTGGTGTTCTCGATCACGCGCGTGATCTTCATCCCCATCGGCGAGTTCCTCGCTTTCGGCGCCCTCACCATGGCGGCGCTCCAGGCCGGCAAGGTGCCGCACAGCGCCGCGCTGATGCTGGTGCTGGGCCTGGCCGCCTTCCTGCAGGAAGCCTGGGGCCTGCTGCGCAGCGCCGCGGGGCAGGTCGACCGCCCGCGCGCCCTCGGCCTGGCCTTCGCCAGATTCGTGCTCTATCCGCTGGCCGTGTTCTTCGCGGCGCGCTCGGCCGAAGGCGCGTCCTGGCCGATGCTTGCGCAACTGCTGCTCACCTTCGCCATCGTCGCGCCGATGGGTCCGATGATCTACCGCCTGGCTTTCCAGCCGCTGGCGGAAAGCCCGGTGCTGGTGCTGCTGATCGTGGCGGTGGCCGTGCACCTGGTCCTGCTCGGCATCGGGCTGGTCATCTTCGGTGCCGAGGGTTCGCGCACCGCCGCCTTCAGCGCCGCGTCCTTCAGCGTCGGCTCGCTCACCATCTCCGGCCAGAGCATCGTCGTGATCGTTACCGCGCTGCTGCTGATCGGCGCGCTGTACCTGTACTTCGACCGCACGCTCTTGGGCAAGGCCCTGCGCGCGACCGCCGTCAACCGCCGCGGTGCGCGCCTGGTCGGCATCGGCACCACGCAGGCGGGACGCCTCGCCTTCCTGCTGGCGTCGAGCATCGGCACCCTGTGCGGCGTGCTGATCGCACCGATCACCACGATCTATTACGACAGCGGCTTCCTGATGGGCCTGAAAGGCTTCGTGGGCGCCATCATCGGCGGCCTGGCCAGCTATCCGCTGGCGGCCGGCGGCGCCCTGATGGTCGGCCTGCTGGAAGCCTATTCCTCGTTCTATGCCAGCGCCTACAAGGAAGTCATCGTGTTCACCCTGATCATCCCGGTGCTGCTGTGGCGCTCGATCGTCCATCCGCAGGTCGAGGAGGGCGAAGCATGATGAACGCCATCACCCGCCATCCCCTGACTTTGCTCGCCCTCGCGGCCCTGGTCTTCGGCCTGCTGCCGCTGCCGGCCTACTGGATCACCCTGGCCAACTATATCGGCCTGTACGCCATCGTCGCCCTCGGCCTGGTGCTGCTGACCGGCGTCGGCGGCCTGACCTCCTTCGGCCAGGCCGCCTTCGTCGGCCTCGGCGCCTATGCCACGGCCTACCTGTCGACCGCGCACGGCCTCTCGCCCTGGCTGGGGCTGGCGGTCGGCCTGGTCGTCACCGCGGCCAGCGCGCTCTTCATCGGCGCCATCATGCTGCGCCTGTCCGGACACTATCTTCCGCTGGGCACGATCGCCTGGGGCCTGTCGCTGTACTTCCTGTTCGGGAACCTGGAATTCCTCGGCAAGTACGACGGCATCGGCGGCATCCCCTCGCTGAAGCTGCTGGGCCTCGATCTCGGCTCCGGCAACAGCATGTTCTTCCTGATCTGGGCAATCCTGCTCGGCGCCGTCGCCCTGCTGCGCAACCTGCTCAATTCGCGCTCGGGCCGCGCGATCCGGGCCCTGAAGGGCGGCGGCCTGATGGCGGAAGCGATGGGCGTCAACACGGCGGCGATGAAGATCCGCATCTTCGTCATCGCGGCCCTGCTGGCCTGCGTCTCGGGCTGGCTCTAC
This sequence comes from Massilia litorea, assembly GCF_015101885.1. Classification (NCBI taxonomy): domain Bacteria; kingdom Pseudomonadati; phylum Pseudomonadota; class Betaproteobacteria; order Burkholderiales; family Oxalobacteraceae; genus Massilia; species Massilia litorea. The sequence goes on along the minus strand of NZ_CP062941.1, from coordinate 4,095,946 downwards.
GCCCACCTGCAGCGCGCCGTGAATCCGTCGCCCTTCGGCCTGAATTCGGGCATCGAATACCTGTTCATGGCCGTGATCGGCGGCGCCGGTTACCTCTGGGGCGCCATCCTCGGCGCGGCCGTGCTGACGGTGCTGAAGGACCAGCTGCAAAGCATCCTCCCGGGCCTGCTCGGCTCGACGGGCAATTTCGAGATCATCGTCTTCGGCATCCTGATGGTGATCCTGCTCCAGCACGCGAGAAACGGCATCTGGCCCTTCATCGCGCGCTGGCTGCCGCACCGCCCGGAAGCGGTGGCGCCGGATTCCGCCGCCGCCTTGCCGCTGCGGGCCAGGCCGCAAGCGGGCCAGCCGCTGCTGGTGATCGACAAGGCCCGTAAACAGTTCGGCGGGCTGGTGGCCGTCAACGACATGGCCTTTGCAGTCGACAGCGGCGAGATCGTCGGCCTGATCGGCCCGAACGGCGCCGGCAAGTCGACCATGTTCAACCTCGTGACCGGCGTGCTGCCGGTGACGTCCGGCGCGATCTCGCTGCGCGTGGGCGACACCCTGCGCCGCATCGATTCGCTGCCCTCGCGCGAGATCGTGAAACTCGGGATCGGGCGCACCTTCCAGCACGTGCACCTGCTGCCGGAAATGACGGTGCTCGAAAACGTGGCGATTGGCGCCCACCTGCGCGCGCGGCATGGCGTGCTCTCGAGCGCGCTGGCCCTGGACCGCGGCGAGGAGACGGCACTGCTGTTCGAAGCGCGGCGCCAGCTGGAACGGGTCGGGCTGGGCGGCATGCTGTACGAGCAGGCGGGCAACCTGGCCCTGGGCCAGCAGCGCATCCTCGAGATCGCGCGGGCGCTCTGTTGCGACCCGGCCCTGCTGCTGCTCGACGAGCCGGCGGCCGGCCTGCGCTACAAGGAGAAGGAGGCGTTGGCAAGCCTGCTGAAAAAACTGAAAGGCGAGGGCATGAGCATCTTGCTGGTGGAGCACGACATGGACTTCGTCATGAACCTGACCGACCGCCTGGTCGTCATGGAATTCGGTACCAAAATCGCCCAGGGCCTGCCCACCGAGGTGCAGCAGGATCCGGCCGTGCTGGAAGCTTATCTGGGAGGGATCGACTGATGACGACGTCCATCCTTCAAGTGAACGACCTGCACGTCGCCTACGGCAAGGTCGAAGCCCTGCACGGCCTGAACATCCGGGTCGGGGCCGGCCAGATCGTGACCGTCATCGGCCCCAACGGCGCAGGTAAATCGACCATGTTGAATGCCATCGCCGGCGCGCAGGTGGCGAATGCCTCGACCCGCGGCGCGGTGCTGCTGCGCGGCGCGGACGTGGGCAGCTATCCGGTGGAGCAGCGCGTCGCGCAGGGCATGAGCCTGGTGCCGGAAAGCCGCGACCTGTTCACCACCATGAGCGTGGAGGACAACCTGCTGCTGGGCGCCTACACCCGCTACAGGCGGCGCGAGAAGGACTACGCGGCGACGCTGGAATCGGTCTATGAACTGTTCCCGCGCCTGCGCGAGCGGCGCATGCAGGCGGCGGGCACGATGTCCGGCGGCGAGCGCCAGATGGTGGCCCTCGGCCGCGCGCTGATGGCCAGGCCAACGCTGCTGATGCTGGACGAGCCCAGCCTGGGTCTCGCGCCCCTGATCGTCAAGGAGATCTTCCGCGTCATCGTGCGCTTGAAGGAAACCGGCGTCGGTATCCTGCTGGTCGAGCAGAACGCGCGCGCGGCGCTGCAGGCGGCCGACTACGGTTATGTGCTGGAGACCGGCGAGGTCGTGATGGAAGGGCCGGCTGCGCAACTGGCGAACGACCCGAAGGTGATCGACACCTATCTGGGGCTGAACAAGAAATCGGCTTGAGGAAGCATATGAACGATATCCGCTGTATCGGCGTGATCGGCACCGGCGTGATCGGCGCCAGTTGGGCGGCCTATTTCCTGGCGCGCGGTTTCGACGTCTCGGCCAGCGACCCGATGCCGGGTGCGGAAGACAAACTGCGCGCGGCGGTGCGCGCGCACTGGCCGATCCTGGAGCAGATGGGGCTGGCCCAGGGCGCTTCTGCGGACCGGCTGCGCTTCTCCGCCGATCTGGAGCAGGCCCTGCAGGGCGTGGACTTCGTGCAGGAGAGCGGTCCCGAGCGCGAGGACCTGAAACTGGCCCTGTTCCGCGACATGGATGGGCTGCTGCCGGGGCGGGTCATCCTGGCCTCGAGCTCCTCGGGCCTCCTGATGAGCAAGGTGCAGGAGGCCTGCTTTCACCCCGAGCGCGTCGTGCTCGGCCACCCCTTCAATCCGCCGCACATGATTCCGCTGGTCGAGGTGATCGGCGGCGCGCTGACATCGGCCGAGACGGTCGAACGCACCATGGCCTTCTACGCGGCGATCGGCAAGCGCCCGATCCACGTGCGCAAGGAAGTGCCTGGCCATATCGCCAACCGCCTGCAGGCCGCGCTCTGGCGCGAAGCCTTTCACCTCGTCGAACAGGGCGTGGCGACCGTGGCCGACGTCGATACCGCGATCGCCTACGGTCCCGGCCTGCGCTGGGCGCTGATGGGGCCCTTCATGAACCTGCACCTGTCGGGCGGCGAGGGCGGGATCCGCCACATGCTCGACCACCTGGGCGGACCGATCGAAAGCTGGTGGGACGACCTCGGCACGCCGCGCATCACCGAGGAGTTGAAGCTGCAGCTGGCCGCCGGCGTCGAGGCGGCCCTGGCCGGGCGAGACGGCGCCCAGCTGGCGCCGACGCGCGACGCCTTGCTGGCCCGGCTGCTCGAGGCCAAGGCGGGGACGGACAAGCTGCCGTAGGGGTCATCGAGGCCAATGGCCTCGATGACGGCTTCACCGGGCTCTCCGAGCGCACGCGTGAATGTTGAACGGTGTTGGCTGTGCTTTAAGAAAGGCCCCGCCAACACGGTGCCGGCGTCACGCGTGGGCTCGGAGAGCCCACCCTACGCCTCTCAATGCGCAAGCAGCACCGGCAGCGGGCTGCGCTCGACCAGGTAGCGCGTGACGCCGCCCAGCACCAGTTCGCGGTAGCGGCTGTGCCCGAAGGCGCCGGCCACGATCAGGCCGGCGTGGCCCGCCTGCGCGATGTCGGCCAGCGCCTGGCCGGGCGCGGCATTCGTCTTCTCGAGCACGACCTCGACCGGCACGCCATGGCGCGCGAGATAGAGGGCCATGTCGGCGCCGGGCTCTTCGCCATGCAGGCCGGACTCGTCGTCGACGTTCACCAGCGCGAGCCGCACCGATGCCGCGCGCACCAGCAGGGGCAGGGCAGCCTGGATGGCGCGGACGGCCGGCAGGCTGCCGTCCCAGCCGACGACCACATGCTCGCCCATCGGTTTGCCGCCGTAGGCCTGCGGCACGACCAGCACCGGCCGTGCGCCGTGCATGGCCACGTATTGCGGCAGGCCGCGCACACGTTCGTAGGCACCCGTCCTGGCGCCCGTGTCCTGGCTGGTCACGACCAGGTCGGCGTAGCGCGACTGCAGCAGCAGGGCGCGGCGGTGCTCGTCCTCGGTCAGGCGTTCTTCCACCGATTCCACGCCCAGCCGGCGCGCCGCTTCGGCGAAGTGGCGCAGGCTGGTACGCGCTTCGACGCACATGGCATCGAATTCCTCGATCGGCGTCACCGCCATCGAACCGACCAGCAAGGCATACGAGGACCATGAGGTGCCGGTCGCCGCGCTGCCGACCAGGTGGGCGCCGTGCAGGTTCGCCAGGTTTGCCGCCGCCCGCAGCCGTGCCTCCATCCCCGCGCTGTCGTCGACGTGCACCACGATTGTCTTGTACATGCTGTCTCCTTTCGTCCCGGTTCGGCGCAAGTGGCCGCCAGGACGAGTTTACGCCGTGCGCTGCCGCTTGTCAGGCGCACGTGCGAAAACCCTGGCCGGCCCGCCAGCCGATTCCACGCGGAACGGTTAGATGACAGGACGACATACTTCTGGTGTCGGCAGTATTTACACTTCAAGTCGGCGACGCCCCAGGAACATCCGCGACGCCCCGCGCCACGGTACGGGCATATTTTATGCTCGGCGGGTAGGACACCCATTTCGGAGGATTCGTCATGAAACGTCTTGCTCTCGGTTTGTCCACCGCGCTGCTCCTGCTGTGCAGCGCGGCGCATGCGGACATCATCACCTACCAGGCAACCTTGAACGGCACGAATGAAGATCCGCAAAACAATTCGTCCGGCACCGGCCAGGCACGTGTCACCATCGACGACGTGCTCGGCACCATGACCGTGAACGCCAGCTTTTCCGGCCTGAGCGCGGGGACGACCGCCTCGCACATCCATTGCTGCACGGCGCTGCCGTTCGCCGGTACGGCAGGGGTGGCGACCTCGCTGCCGACCTTCCCGGCATTTCCGCTGGGTGTCACCGCGGGTACCTATACCGAAACCTTCGACTTTTCCAACCTGTCGACCTGGAATCCTGCCTTCGTCAACAACAACGGCGGCAACGTGGCCGGCGCCCAGGCGGCCTTCCTGGCGGGACTTGCCTCTGGCCGCGCCTACCTGAACATCCACACGAGCGCCTTCCCGCGCGGCGAAATCCGCGGCTTCCTGACGGAGGTGCCGGAACCGGGCAGCCTGGCGCTGTTCGGCCTGGGCGCGGCCGGCCTGGCCGGGCTGCGCCGCCGGCGCGTGACGGCCGCGGCAAGCTAAGCCTGGTTTGCCCATGCAGACAGGCCCGCCGGGAAATCCGGCGGGCCTGTCTGCATTCGCGCTGCGCGCGCATTCATGAGGCGCATTCATGGGCCTATGTCGTTTATCCGGTCTTATCATGGATCGGAGGGCGGGTTACAGTGGGTTTTCGAAAGGAAGCCGATGAAGCCTGCCGTCCTGACCACTATCGCCTTGCTGGCCGCCTGCGCGGCACACGCCCAGGCGCCTGCCGGCGACATCGGCATTTCCCGCGCCGGGACGCAAGCCCCGGTGCAGGGGCCAGCGGCCAATTTCACCGGCAGCGTGCGCGTCGACCCGCTGTTCACGCCGACCGAACCGGCCCGCGCCGGTGCCGCCTACGTCACTTTCGAACCCGGCGCGCGTTCGGCCTGGCACAGCCATCCGCTGGGCCAGGCCCTGGTTGTCACCGCCGGCGTCGGCCGCGTGCAGCGCTGGGGCGGGAAGATCGAGGAAATCCGTCCCGGCGACGTGATCCGGATCCCGCCCGGCGTCAAGCACTGGCATGGCGCGGTACCAGGGACCGCGATGACCCATCTCGCGATCCAGGAGACGGCCGCCGGCAAGAATGTCGAATGGATGGAAAAAGTCAGCGACGAGCAGTACGGCGAATAAGAGGAGAAGACATGGAACTCAAACGCGCAGGCTCGCAGCCATCGGTCAAGGGCCCCGAGGCCTGGTTCACCGGCACCGTCCGCATCGACCCGCTCAACGCGGCGCCGCTACCCAGCCGGGTCTCGTGCGCCAGCGTCACCTTCGAACCGGGCGCGCGCTCGGCCTGGCATACGCATCCGCTGGGCCAGACTCTCATCGTCACCGCCGGCTGCGGCTGGACCCAGTGCGAGGGAGAAGCGAAAGTCGAGATCCGCGCCGGCGACGTGATCTGGTGCCCGCCCGGCCACAAGCACTGGCATGGCGCCACCGCGACCACGGCCATGACGCACATCGCGGTCCAGGAAGCGCTGGACGGCGTGAACGTGGTCTGGATGGAGAAGGTCGGCGACGCGGATTACCTGAGCGCGCTGGCGGACCAGCCCCACGAGCACTAAGCGGTTCAGCCCTTGTGGCGGATCGCGTCGATCACCAGGGCCAGGGCGCGCGAGGAATTGCGCCGGCTCGGGTAATAGGCATGCAGGCCCGGCCACAGCGGGCACCAGTCCTCCATCACGCTGAGCAGGCGCCCGGCGCGCAAGTGCTCGCCGACCAGTTCGTCGGGCAGGAAGCCGAGGCCGGCGCCGGCCAGCGCGCCCTGCAGGATGTGGCCGGCGTTCGAGAAGACGACCTGCCCACGCACGCGGGCCTCGATGTCCTGGCCCGCGCGCTGCAGTTCCCAGGCATAGATGCCGCCGCTGCTGGCCAGGCGCAGGTTGATGCAGTTGTGCTTCATGAGCTCGGCCAGCGAAGCCGGCACCGGACGGTGCGCGAAATACGCGGGCGCACCGACGATGCGCATTTGTACGTCGGGCGTCAGGCGCACGGCGATCATGTCCTTGTCGACCTGGTCGCCGTGGCGCACGCCGATGTCGTAGCGTTCGGCCGCGATGTCGACGATGCGGTAATCGGCGCTGAACTCGACGTGCAGGTCGGGGTACTGCGGCAGCAGGGGCGCGATGCGCGGCCACAGCACCTGGTCGATCACATGGTCGATGGCGGTGATGCGTACCGTGCCGGCCGGCTTGCCGCCCAGGTCGCTGACGGCCGCGATCTCGGCCTCGATTTCTTCGAGGCGCGGCGCCACGTTCTGCAGCAGGCGCTCGCCCGCTTCGGTGGGCGAGACGCTGCGCGTGGTGCGGCTCAAGAGGCGCACGCCGAGGCGCGCCTCCAGCGAACGGACGATGTGGCTGAGGGCCGATTGCGTCATGCCGAGCTTGGCGGCGGCGCGGGTGAAGCTGCGCTCGCGGGCGACGGCGAAGAAGACCAGCATGTCGTTGATGTTGTCGCGCGCCATGGACTCTCCCTTCATGAAAATTCGTCCTCATTCTAGCAGCCGATTCATGAGCTGCGTTCATAAGGGCATGCAAACCCCGGCCGGATTAACACGCACGACGCCGGTTAAGATGGCGCTACCAACATCGAACCGGCTGCCAATGCGTCTTCTCACCATCACCCTCGTCCTCATGGCGATCGCCCTGGTCGGCGCCTGCGCGCTCAAGCCGGCGGTGCGCACGGCACATGTCTCTCCGCAATACAAGGGCGAGGCCTTTGCCAATCCGACCCCGATGCGCGAACACAGCCTCGGCGAGCAGGCGCGCATGTGGTGGACGGCGATGCTCGCCAAGCCGGAAGGGACAAGCCCCACGCACCCGATCCCGGTGCGCAGCCTGACCCGGCAGGCCTTGCTGGATGCGCCCGACAATACGCTGATGCGCCTCGGCCATTCGACCGTGCTGCTGAAACTTGCGGGCGAGTTCTACCTCACCGATCCGGTGTTCTCCGAGCGCGCTTCTCCGGTGCAGTGGGCCGGTCCGCGGCGCTTCTCGGCACCGCCGATCGCCATCGAGGAGCTGCCGCCGATCAAGGCCGTGATCCTGTCGCACGACCATTACGACCACCTCGACCACGCCAGCATCCTTGCCCTGGCCGGCAAGACCGCGCATTTCCTGGCGCCCCTCGGCGTGGGCAAGCGCCTGGTCGGCTGGGGCGTCGATGCGGCCAGGGTGCGCGAGTTCGACTGGTGGCAGGGGGCCACGATAGCCGGCGTGCGTTTCGTGGCGACGCCGGCCCGCCATTTTTCCGGGCGCGGCCTGAATGACCGGAATGCGACGCTGTGGGCGTCCTGGGTCATCACGACCGGCAAGCTGCGGGTCTTCTTCAGCGGAGACAGCGGCTATTTCGACGGCTTCAGGGCGATCGGCGAGCGCTACGGCCCCTTCGATCTGGCCCTGGTCGAAACCGGCGCCTACGACAAGCAGTGGCCCGACGTCCACATGCAGCCCGAGGAAACCCTGCAGGCCGCGCTCGACCTGAAGGGCGCCTGGCTGGTGCCGATCCATAACGGCAGCTTCGACCTGGCCCTGCACCGCTGGCAGGAACCGATGGAGCGGATCGTCGCGCTGGCGGGCGCGCGCGGCCTGCCGCTGGCGACGCCGCTGATCGGCGAGCCGCTCGCCATCCTGCAGCCGCACGCCGGCCCGGCCTGGTGGCAGGATGTCGACTAGGCCCTATACTCTTTGCATGTGAAACGAGGGGAGACCAGGGTGCGTCCAGAAATACTGTTGCTGGGTTCCGGCTGGGTAGCCGAAGTCGATGAAGCGCTGGAGCGCGCTTTCGTCTGCCACCGCATGGCGCAGGTGGCGCTGGCCGAGCGCGCCGCCTTCATCGAGCGCATCGGGCAGAAGGTGCGCGGCGTCTACACCACCGGTGTCGCCGGCATTGATGGCGCGCTGGCGGCGCGCCTGCCGGCGCTGGAGATCGTCGCCGTGCACGGCGTGGGCGTCGATGCGGTCGATTTCGCTGCGCTGGCGCCGCGCGGCATCGCCGTCACCAACACGCCCGACGTCCTGACCGAGGACGTCGCCGACCTGGCGGTGGCGCTGCTGCTGGCCGCCAGCCGCCGCCTGCCCCAGCTCGACCGCTATGTGCGGGCGGGGGAATGGGAGGCGAAGGTCCCCCTGCGCGCGAGCCGCAGCCTGCGCGGCAAGGTGGCCGGCATCGTCGGCCTCGGACGGATCGGCCGCGCGGTCGCCACGCGCCTGTCAAGCTTCGGCATGGCGATCCGCTACTACCAGCGCAGCACGGCCGATGCGCCCTATCCGCGCAGCGAGTCGCTGCTGGCGCTGGCCGCCGGAAGCGACTACCTGGTCGTGTGCGCACCCGGCGGTGCGGCCACGCGCGCGATGATCGACGGCGCCGTGCTCGAGGCCCTCGGCCCGGACGGCACCCTGGTCAACATCGCCCGCGGCTCGCTGGTCGACGAAGCGGCGCTGATCGCGGCCCTGCAGGACGGGCGCCTCGGCGGCGCCGCGCTCGACGTTTTCGCCGACGAGCCGCGCGTGCCGGCCGCGCTGCGCGAATGCGAGAATGCCGTGCTGACGCCCCACGTCGGCAGTTTTACGGTCGAGACCCGCACGGCGATGGGCCGGCTGGCGCTGGACAACCTGCTCGCGCACTTCGCGGGCAGGCCGCTGCCGACGCCGGTGACGGGCGCTGCGGCTTAGCGATGCACTGCGCCCGCTTGCGTGTCCACTTCGGGGCTGGCCGGCAGGAACCAGTTCAGCAGCACGGCACAGATGCCGCCGGTGGCGACGCCCGACTCGAGCACGTTGCGCAGTGCATGGGGCATGTGGGCCAGGAATTCCGGCACCTGCGACACGCCCAGGCCCAGTGCCAGCGACACCGCAATCACGAGCAAGGCGCGCCGGTCGAGGTGGATGCTGGCCAGGATGTTGATGCCGGCCGCGGCGACGGCGCCGAACATGACCATGGCCGCGCCACCGAGCACCGGTTCCGGCACTGCCTGGATGACGCCGGCGACGGCCGGGAACAGGCCGAGCACGACCAGCATCAGCGCCAGCCACACGCCGATGTGGCGGCTGGCGATGCCGGTCAGCTGGATCACGCCGTTGTTCTGGGCGAAGATCGAACTCGGGAAGGTATTGAAGACGCCGGCCAGCAGGGAATTGGCGCCATTGAGCAGCACACCGCCCTTGATGCGCCGCATCCAGAGCGGCCCCTCGACCGGCTCGCGCGAGATCTTGCTGGTCGCCGTGACGTCGCCGATCGCCTCGAGCGAGGTAACGAGATAGATCACGATCATCGGAATGAACAGCGACCAGGAAAAATCGAGCCCGAAGTGCAGGGGGCGCGGCACCTGGAACAGGGGCGCCTCGTGCATGCCGGTGAAATCGAGCCGGCCCATCGCGCCGGCCAGCGCATAGCCGGCGGCGAGGGCGATGACGATCGCGCAGCTGCGCACCCAGACCACGGGCACGCGGTTGATCGCCACGATCAGGGCCAGCACCACGCCGGAGAGCAGCAGGTTTTCGCCATTGGCGAAGCTGCCGTTCTGCATCGCGCTGAAACCGCCGCCCATGCTGATCAGCCCGACCTTGATCAGGGTGAGGCCGATCATCAGGACCACGATGCCGGTCACCAGCGGCGTGATCATGCGTTTCACGAAAGGCAGGATGCGCGAGACGCCCATCTCCACGAAAGAGCCGGCGACCACGACGCCGAAGATCGCCGCCATCACGCCTTCGACCGGCGTACCCGCCTTGACCATCAGGCTGCCGCCGGCGATCAGGGGTCCGACGAAATTGAAGCTCGTGCCCTGCACGATCAACAGGCCCGCGCCGAAGGGCCCGAAGCGGCGGCATTGCACGAAGGTGGCGATGCCCGAGATGACCAGCGACATCGAGACGATCAGGTTGGTGTCGCGCGCCGACACGCCCAGCGCCTGGCAGATCAGCAGGCCCGGCGTCACGATCGGCACGATGATCGCCAGCAGGTGCTGGAGGGCGGCCAGGATGCCGATCAGGGGACGGGGCCGGTCTTCCAGGCCGAGGATCAGTTCCGAACCGCCCAGGGGCGGCGTGGCGGGCGGGGCTTGTTTGGTCATGGTCTTGGCCTCGAGCAAAACCGTGATTTTACCCTGCCGCGCCCGCCAGGCGGGCGAGGGCCTTTGCGCACCCTGGGGCTGCGCGCACGCCCTAAGGTGCACGGCGAGCCGGCGCAGCGCACCCGAAAGCGGCATTGTGCGGTCCGGTCAACCGTGCCGCCCGCTATCGCGAATCTCTTTATGATGGGACGACCTGCCAGGCGCCGTTCGGCGCGCCTGGCCTACCACTCACGCGGGCCGCAGGACGCGGCCCAGTTCGGAAGGTTTGACGATATGGACGACTTGAGCGACCTGAAACTGTCGCGGCGCGACTTGCTGATCACCGGCGCCGCCGCCGCCACCAGCGCGGCGATTCCCGCCGTGGCCACCGCCCAGCCCGGGGCCGGGGCAGCCCAGCCGGTGAATCCGCCGCCGAGCACGGCGAAAACCACGCTGCGCGTCAACGGCCAGCGGCGCGAGCTGACGGTCGACACCCGCACGACCCTGCTCGACGCCCTGCGCGAGCACCTGAAACTGTCCGGCACCAAGAAGGGCTGCGACCAGGGCCAGTGCGGCGCCTGTACGGTCATCGTCAACGGCCGCCGCATCAATTCCTGCCTGTCGCTTGCGATCATGCACGACGGCGACGAGATCACCACGATCGAGGGCCTCGGCACGCCGGACAAACTGCACCCGATGCAGGCGGCTTTCGTGAAGCACGACGGCTACCAGTGCGGCTATTGCACGCCGGGGCAGATCTGCTCGGCCGTGTCCGTGCTGGACGAGATCCGCCAAGGCATCCCGAGCCATGTCAGCGCCGACCTCAACGTGAAGCCCTTGCTGAGCGTGGACGAGATCCGCGAGCGCATGAGCGGCAACCTGTGCCGTTGCGGGGCCTACTCCAACATCCTCGAGGCGATCACTGAAGTGGGAGGAGTCAAGGCATGAAGGCATTTACCTACGAACGCGCGCGCACACCCGCCGAGGCGGCCGCTGCGGCCGAGCGCCACCCGGGATCGCGCTTCATCGCCGGCGGCACCAACCTGCTCGACCTGATGAAGCTGGAGATCGAGGCGCCGCCGCACCTGATCGACGTCAACGGCCTGAAGCTCGACCGCATCGAAGCAGTCGAGGGCGGCGGGCTGCGCATCGGCGCCCTGGTGCGCAATACCGACCTTGCCAGCGACCCGCGCGTACGGCGCGATTATGCGGTGCTGGCGCGCGCCCTGCTGGCCGGCGCTTCGGCCCAGCTGCGCAACAAGGCGACCACGGCCGGCAACCTGCTGCAGCGCACCCGCTGTCCCTATTTCTACGACACGAACCTGCCGTGCAACAAGCGCGTTCCCGGCAGCGGCTGCTCGGCCATCGGCGGCTACACGCGCAACCACGCGATCGTCGGCCAGAGCGACGCCTGCATCGCCACCCATCCGAGCGACATGGCGGTGGCCATGCAGCTGCTCGACGCCGGCGTGGAGACGGTACGCGCCAACGGCAGCACCCGCGTGATCCCGATCGCCGATTTTTATCGCCTGCCGGGGAATACCCCGCATATCGAAAACACCCTGGTGTCGGGCGAACTGATCACCTCGGTCGTGCTGCCGCGCCCGCTCGGCGGCAAACACTTTTATCGCAAGGTGCGCGACCGGGCCTCGTACGCCTTTGCGCTGGTGTCGGTGGCGGCCGTGGTGCTGCCGGACGGCAGCGGCCGGGTCGCGCTGGGCGGCGTCGCGCATCGACCCTGGCGCCTGCCGGCGGCGGACGCGGCCCTGGCGCGCGGCGCCGGCGCGGCAAGCGACACCCTGCTCGCCGGCGCGAAAACGACGAGCGAAAACGCATACAAAGTCCCGCTGGTCCGGCGCACGCTGGAATCGGTGCTGGTCGACGCAAAGAAAGGCTGAGGGCATGAAATTCACCACACCCGCCACCACCAACCCGATCGACCAGCTGAAGGTCATCGGCAAGCCCACGGACCGCATCGACGGCCCGTACAAGACCACCGGCACCGCGCCCTATGCCTACGAGCAGCACGAGGCCGCGCCGAACCCGGCCTACGGCTATGTGATCGGCGCCGCCGTCGCCAAGGGCCGCATCGCCTCGATCGACACCGCGGCGGCCAAACGCGCACCCGGCGTGCTGGCCATCGTCACCTACGAAAACGCGGGCAAGATCGGCAAGGGCAAGTTCAACACCGCGCGGCTGCTGGCCGGGCCCGAAGTGCAGCACTACCACCAGGCCGTGGCCGTGGTCGTCGCCGAAACCTTCGAGCAGGCGCGCGCCGCTTCCAGCCTGGTCAAGGTCGAGTACGTGAAGGCAAAGGGCGAATACGACCTGAAGCAGGCGAAGAACAGCGCCAAGCTGCCGAAGAAGGAAGAAAAGCCGGAAACGAAGACCGGCGACTTCGCCGGCGCCTTCGCCAGCGCCCCCGTGAAACTGGACGCCACCTACACCACGCCCGACCAGTCGCACGCGATGATGGAACCGCATGCCTCGCTGGCGGTGTGGGAGGGAGACAAACTGACGCTGTGGACTTCGAACCAGATGATCGCCTGGAGCCAGGGCGACCTGGCCAAGACCCTCGGCATCCCGAAGGAAAACGTGCGCCTGGTCTCGCCCTTCATCGGCGGCGGCTTCGGCGGCAAGCTGTTCCTGCGCTCGGAAGCGCTGATGGCGGCGCTCGGCGCCCGCGCGGCCGGCCGCCCTGTGAAAATCGCCCTGCAACGCGCGATCATGATGAACAACACCACGCACCGCCCGGCGACCATCCAGCGCATCCGCATCGGCGCCACCCGCGAGGGCCGCATCACGGCGATCGCCCACGAAAGCACGTCGGGCGACCTGCCCGGTGGTCAGCCGGAAACGGCGGTCCAGCAGACCCGGCTGCTTTACGCCGGTCCGAACCGCTTTACGCAACTGAAGCTGGCCACCCTCGACCTGCCGGAAGCAAACGCGATGCGCGCTCCGGGCGAGGCGCCGGGCATGATGGCGCTCGAGATCGCGATCGACGAAATGGCGGAAAAGCTCAAAATGGACCCGGTGACCTTCCGCATCGTCAACGACACCACGGTCGACCCGGAGAACCGGGCCCGTAAATTTTCCCAGCGCCGCTTCGTCGAATGCATGCGCCAGGGCGCGGAGCGTTTCGGCTGGAAGAACCGCAATCCCGAGCCCGGCAAGCGGCGCGAAGGCCGCTGGCTGATCGGCATGGGCGTGGCCTCGGCCTTCCGCAACAACATGAACATGAAGTCGGCCGCGCGCGCCCGCCTGGAAAAGAACGGCAGCGTCACCATCGAAACCGACATGACCGATATCGGCACCGGCAGTTATACGATCATTGCCCAGACCGCGGCCGAGATGATGGGCCTGCCGATCGGGCGCGTGTCCGTGCTGCTGGGCGACTCGAATTTCCCGGTGTCGTCCGGATCCGGCGGGCAGTGGGGCGGAAACAGTTCCACCGCGGGCGTGTACGCGGCCTGCATGAAGCTGCGCGAGATGGTGGCCGCCAGGGCCGGCCTCGATCCGGCAACGGCCGAGTTCGCCGATGGGGCGATCCGCCTCGGCACCCGTTCGATTCCGCTGGCGCAGGTGGCGCAGATGGCACCCGAGGGCGTGATCACGGCCGAAGACATCATGGAATACGGCGACCTGGAAAAGAAAACCCAGCAATCGACCTTCGGCGCCCACTTCGTCGAAGTCGGCGTCGATTCCGCGACGGGCGAAGTGCGCGTGCGCCGCATGCTGGCCGTCTGCGCGGCCGGGCGCATCCTGAACCCGAAGTCGGCGCGCAGCCAGGTCATCGGCGCCATGACGATGGGCGTCGGCGCGGCGCTGATGGAACACCTGGTGGTCGACAAGCGCATCGGCTTTTTCGTCAACCACGACCTGGCCGGCTATGAAGTGCCGGTGCACGGCGACATCCCGCACCAGGAAGTCGTCTTCCTCGACGAAACCGATCCCATGAGTTCGCCGATGAAGGCCAAGGGCGTGGGCGAGCTCGGCATCTGCGGCGTGGCGGCGGCGGTGGCGAACGCGATCTACAACGCGACCGGGGTGCGGGTGCGCGATTATCCGATCACGCTCGACAAACTGCTGCCGACCCTGCCGGCTTACGTCTAGCCGGCGCGCGGGCGGGGCGCGGCATGGAAGGCTTGCTGGATCCGAACATCTGGATAGGGTTCTTTACCCTCGTCGTTCTCGAGATCGTTCTCGGCATCGACAACCTGATCTTCATCGCCATCCTCGCCGAAAAACTCCCGCCCGGGCAGCGCGACCGCGCGCGCCTGCTCGGCCTGTCGCTGGCGATGCTGATGCGGGTCGGCCTGCTGACGATGATTTCCTGGATCGTCACGCTGACCGCGCCCCTGTTCAGCCTCGGCAGCCTCGACCTGTCGGGGCGCGACCTGATCCTGCTGCTCGGTGGCCTGTTCCTGCTGTTCAAGGCGACCATGGAACTCCATGAACGGGTCGAGGGCAAGACTGCCCGCCGCAGCGGGCCCGTCGAGTACGCGCGCTTCGCCGTGGTCGTGGCCCAGATCATCGCGCTCGACGCCGTGTTTTCGCTCGATTCCGTCATCACCGCAGTCGGCATGGTCGACGAACTCTGGGTCATGATGGCGGCCGTCGTGGCGGCGATGGGCGTGATGCTGTTTGCCTCGAAAACCCTGACCGCTTTTGTGAACGCCCACCCCACGGTGGTCGTGCTGTGCCTGAGTTTCCTGCTGATGATCGGCCTGTCCCTGATCGCGGAAGGTTTCGGCTTCCATATTCCGAAGAGCTACCTGTATGCGGCGATCGGATTTTCGGTGGCGATCGAAGCGCTCAATCAAATGGCTTCACGGAATGTCGCGAAAGAAGAAAGCCGGCTGCCGCTGCGCGAGCGCACGGCCGACGCCATCTTGCGCATGCTGGGCGGCAAAGTCGAGCCGGTGGCGGCCGGCGGGCCGGACGCGCCGCCCGAAACGAGCGTGGCCGAGGCCTTCGAGCCGGCCGAGCGCAACATGATCAGCGGCGTGCTGAGCCTGTCGCAGCGCTCGATCCGCTCGATCATGACCCACCGCTCGGACATATCCTGGATCGATATCGATGCCCCGGCGGACGTCATCCGCGGCCAGATCATGGAAACCCCGCACAGCTTCTTCCCCGTCTGCAAAGGGGAACTGGACGAGATCATCGGCGTCGTGCGCGCGCGCGACCTGATGGCCGACCTGGCGCTCGGCGGCCGGATCGATCCCGGGCACGTACGCACGCCGATCATCCTGCCCGAGACGGGCGACGTTTTAAAAGTGATGGACACGCTGAAGCGCTCGCACGGCCAGCTAGTGCTGATCGCCGACGAATACGGGACCCTGCAGGGCCTGGTGACGCCGATCGACATCCTGGAAGCGATCGCCGGCGAATTCCCGGACGAGGACGAGCAGCCCGCCGTGGTGTGCGAAGGACCGGACTGCTGGCGCATCGACGGCGCCGCCGACCTGCATTACGTGCAGCAGGAGCTCGGCACCGATGCCCTGGTGAGCGAGAGCGACGACTACAGCTCGCTGGCCGGCTTCATGCTCGAGCGCCTGGGCACGCTGCCGGCGGTGGGCGAGCAGGTCGTGGTCGACGATTTGCGCTTCGAGGTAGCGGAGGTGAAGGACCGGCGTATCGCGGCGGTGCTGGTCACGCGTATCGAAGCGCCTGCCGGGCCTGCTCGCGCAGGGCGAAACGGCCGCGGGGCAGGCAGCCAGGGCTTGCCGCGGGCACGCGGCTGAGGCGCCGATCCGTCTTTTTGCTTACCCGTCCGGCAACGACTCCGTACACTGAGCTATTCCGGTCGTCCGCTATCGGCCGTTGATAGCGAAAGTTGGTCACGACGTGATCTTGTCGGCTTGGTAAGCTGATATGCTTGTCCAGGTGGCCAATTTCAACCAGAACAGACACCTGAGGAGAAAGCAATGGACGTACGCGCAATCGGTCTGACGATCACCGTGGTTTTTATTGCCTATGTGGCCTTCAGGTTGTGGAAGGCTTTCAATTCCCCAGATGGCGAGCGTTATCTGAAGCGTCGTATGCAAGGCCCGTTTGTTCCGCTTACTCCAGAGACGCCAGAGCGCGACAAAGGACGCGAGCCATAGTTCGACAGTTGCCCGTCCGCTTCGGGGCGGTATCGGTCCTTTGCCGGTAGACTGCTTGCGCCCACGTGAAGAAGGCGACTAAGCCGCAACTGGTGGCGGACCGATCATCATTGCATGGGGCTTGCTGGAAAGTGGGTGAAGTGATGTCTTGTTCACAACAGGAGATATATCATGGTCAAACTCGCGTTGTTCGTGCGTCTGGAAGCCAAGCCGGGTAAGGAGAAAGACGTAGAGAACTTTCTGTTGAATGGTCTTCCCCTCGTTCAGGCAGAGCCGGCTACTACAGCCTGGTTCGGCATCCGCCTGGGGCCGTCGACCTTCGGCATCTTTGACGCGTTTCCAGATGAGGCTGGGCGGCAAGCTCATCTTTCCGGCGCCGTCGCGGCCGCGCTCATGGAAAAAGCAGGTGAGTTATTTGCCAAGCCGCCGTCAATCGAAAAGGTGGACGTTCTTGCGGCAAAGCTGCCGGGCTGAGCAGCCCACCAAGTCGCTCGAGCCGTCGGCTCACTGGCGGCGCCAGCGGGTGGCAGCTTGACGCGGGCCTTGAACGACCGCTTTCTGGAATCGGCAAGGACTGCTCAGGGGTGCGCATTCAAGCGGTCGATACCGGACGTCCGAATCGCCTGGCGCACGATGTTGTTGCTCCAGGCGAAAACAGGAACTCTCATCAGGCCCGGCACGCCGCAGCGCGGCAGTTGCCGCCCGGTTCAAACCGGAATGGTCGAGGTGCCGCCGCCGGCCGCACCATAATTCTGCAGGTCGCCGAAGGGCAGGCGCCGTTCGTTGAGGGCGGCAAGGATGGCCTGCAACTGCTCATCGTTCGGCGCGATGTAGACGATCACCTGGTCGAGTTCGTTCTCGAAATAGGGCGTGTAGGGCACGTCGGTTTCCGGCATGACCTTGGCGACGAAGCGGCCGTCCTGGAGTTCGGCGAAGACGGTGACGAGGGTGGCGGCGGTGGTGCTGTTGTTGACGGTGAGGTCCATGGTTCTCCGATGGTGGTGGGCGCGAGCGCGAACGCGAACGCGGAAGGCTCGATCATCGCGCCAAACCGGCTGAGGTGGCGCAGCTTTGCCTGATGTAAATTTCCGCTCTGGCTAGTTGATGACAATTGGAAAGGTGCGCCGGCGTTCGATGGCGAAATGCTAAATTTCTCACCATGCGGCCGCCGTCGCGGCCGATGCCAAACCCTTGCCACGAGGAGAAATCATCATGCCCCAGGGAGATAAATCGTCCTATACCGACAAGCAGAAACGCCAGGCCAGGCATATCGAGGAAGGCTATGAGAAGAAGGGCGTTGCGCCGGCCGAAGCCAAGCGCCGCGCCTGGGCGACCGAAAACAAGGTCTCGGGCGGCGGCAAAAAGCATTGAGCCCACCTCGCATCAAGCCTGCCTCGCATTAGGCCGCCCCGCATTGCGCCTGCCGCGATCTGGCCCTACAGCCTGAGCCCGTTCGCGCGCAGGTAGTCGTCCAGCAGCGCGACCGACGGCGTGCCGGCGGCCAGGCCGACATACGTATCCGGGCGCAGCAGGTAGACGGCGTCGCGTGCGAGGCCGGCTTCGGCGCAAGCCTCGTTCCAGTCATAGCGGCGCAGGGCCACGCCGTGCAGCGCGCACCAGGTCGCCAGTTCCGCGCCCACCTCACCGTAGACATGGACTTGCCAGCCCAGGCGCGGCAGCGGCGCGAAATTGTCGCCGCCGTCGAACTGCACCCAGGGCAGGCGGTCGCCGCCGTGTACCTTGCCGGCATGGCCCGCATTCAGCGGCGCGGTCCGGTAATGCACCAGGGTTTGCGAGATCGTGCGAAACAGGAATTCGCGTGCGGCGGGCAGCTTGCCGACCAGGGGCATCAGGCGCGGGACGATGCCGGTGCGCACGATCTCGGCGACGGGACCATCGGCCGTGAGGAAGCTGAAGGCGCGGTCGGTCGTGTGCACCAGGCGTTGTGCGAAGGGCAGGCGTTCGGCTTCATAGCTGTCGAGCAGCTCCTCGGGCGCCTGCTTGTGCAGGACGGCGGCCAGCTTCCAGGCGAGATTGATCGCGTCGCCGATGCCGGTGTTCATGCCCTGGCCCCCGGCCGGACTGTGGATATGGCCGGCGTCGCCGACGAGGAAGGCGCGTCCGCGCCGGAAGTGCTCGGCGACGCGGTGGTGCACGCGGTAGGTCGAGAACCAGTTCACCATCCGGACGCTGATCATCAGGTTGTCGATCGCCCGCTGGCTGACATCGGAAAACTGCAGGGTCTCCGCCTGTTCGGCGCGGTCGTCGCGCACGGTACCCACCAGCCGCCCGCGGCCCTGGGGCGCGGTGGCGAACACGGCGAGCAGGTCCGCTTCGTCCAGGTCGATGTTGAGCTCGCCGTTCAGGGCGGGGCTGTCGCCCTCGATGTCGGCCACGTAGAAGACCTGGCGATAGGTGCCGCCCGGGAAGCCGACTCCCATGACATTGCGTACCTTTGAGTGGGCGCCGTCGCAGCCGATCAGGTAACGGGCGGCGCACACTTCCTCGCGGCCGTTCCCATCGACAAGCCTGGCCTCGACCAGGTCGCCCCGCTCCTCGAAGCCGGCCAGCGTAGTGCTGCGCTCGACTTCGAGGCCGGCCGCCGCCAGGCGCTCGACCAGCAGCTGCTCATGGCGGTCCTGCGGGTAAATGAAGAAGAAAGGGTAGGGCGTCAGGCCGGCGCCGATCGCGCCGAGCGGGATGCGCGCGCGATGCTTGCCTTCGGCCCAGAGATTGAAAAACTCGATCGGATGGCCTGCGTCCACGACCGCCTGCGCCAGGTCGAGCTGGCGGTAGAGCTCGAGCGTGCGCGCCTGCACGGCAAGGGCGCGCGAGGTGGTGCCGGGCCCGCTTGCGGCATCGACGATGCGCACCCCGACACCGAAGGCCTTCAGCCACAGGGCCAGTACCAGGCCGCTCGGGCCGGCGCCTACGATCAGGACTTCGGACTGCTTCATCGCCGTCTCCCTGTGCCCGACTGAAGACACAATGGAGTACATGCTACGCCTGTTCGGCTCACTGCACATGCATGCAAGCGTATCGCCGCCTGTCCGTCGTCCGGCCTGCGACGGCGTTGGCTTTGCGCATGCGTGCGCCGCCGTGCTCCACACGCCCGCATCATGCTCGTATTGGCGATCCTGAACGGGAGGCAAGGTGGCCGCGCAAGCAGCGAAATCGATCCCCGCACCCATCGGCCGCATCGGCGTGCTGACTGGAGGCGGCGACGCGCCCGGGCTGAACGGCGTGATCCGCGCCGTCGTGCTCGCGGCCGGGCGCCTCGGCTGGGAGTGCCACGGCATCCGCGACGGTTTCAACGGGCTGCTCGCGCCCGACACCTGCGCCGGGGAACCGGTGACGCGCCTGCGCGCCCTGGACGTGCAATCGATCGGCCACCTCGGCGGCACCATCCTCGGCAGCACCAACCGCGGCAATCCGCTCCACTATCCGACGCCCGGTGCGGACGGGCAAGTCGTGGAGCGCGACCGTACGGCGGAAGTCGTCGCCCTGTGCCGCGCGCGCGGGCTCGACGCACTGGTGATCTGCGGCGGCGACGGCTCGATGGGGATCGCCCAGGCCCTGCATACCCAGGGCCTGCGCGTGGCCGGGGTGCCGAAGACCATCGACAACGACCTCGACCGGACCTTCTTCACCTTCGGTTTCGATACCGCGGTGGGCTTCGCCGCCGAATGCATCGACCGCCTGCACACGACGGCGCACAGCCAGCACCGCGTGATGGTGGTCGAGGTGATGGGCCGCTACGCAGGCTGGATCGCCCTGCATGCGGGCATCGCCGGCGGCGCCCATGCGATCCTGATTCCTGAAATCCCCTACCGGATCGAGGCGGTGCTGGAAGCGATCGCGCGGCGCGATGCGGCCGGCCACCACCATGCGATCGTGGTCGTGGCCGAGGGCGCGCAGCAGGAGGGTGGCGCGCGCGAAGTGCGGCAAGGGGCCGCGGCCGGGCACGCCGAGCGCCTCGGCGGCATCGGCGCGCGTGTGGAGGCGCAGCTGGCTGCGCTCACGACAAAAGAATGCCGCAGCGTCGTGCTTGGACACTTGCTGCGCGGCGGCCCTCCCTCGGCCTTCGACCGGGTGATCGCCGCCCGATTCGGCGCGGCCGCGGTGCGCGCGCTGGCTGCCGGACAGGATGGGGTCATGGTCGCGCTCGGGCCGCAAACGATCGAACTGGTGCCCCTGGATGCTGTCGCCGGGCGCACCAGGCTGGTGCCGGTCGATGGCGACACGGTCGCAACCGCACGTGATCTGGGCATTTGCCTCGGCGACGAGCCCTCGCACACCCCGCAGTTGCACCGAGTGTGAACATTTTTGCATTTTTGTAAGGCTTGTCTTACATGCATTGAGGGTGCGTGCCGATGTGCGGTGCATGGCCCAGCCCGGATAATTCCGGTGATCATTCAACAAGATTGTGAACAAACGTTTATGATGCCATCGCCCGTTACCGATGTACAAGAATCCGTCCAGGCCGCACGCCGCGTGCACGCGCATGCGCGCGCGCGGGACCTGTACTTCGCCCTGTACGCCGACCCGCAGCACAACGCCCGCGCCGGCGAGGCCTTCCTGCGCGACCAGATCGCCGCCGTGCAGGACATCCCGGCCGACCTGCCGCCCACCCTGGCCCAGCTCCCGGCCTGGATCGAGGCGCGCAGTGAAGCCGTCGGCATCCAGTACCGCGAATACCTGGCGGCCCGCAAGGGCGGTGCGCCGCGCCGCTATT
Source organism: Massilia litorea (assembly GCF_015101885.1). NCBI lineage: Bacteria > Pseudomonadati > Pseudomonadota > Betaproteobacteria > Burkholderiales > Oxalobacteraceae > Massilia > Massilia litorea. The sequence continues at coordinate 4,074,880 of NZ_CP062941.1, read as the reverse complement.
TCTCCAACAAGGCGCATGCGCTGAATTTCATCAAGTCGGCCGCGCCGACCAAGCTGGTCGACGGATCCTGGCTGTACGGCATGCTCAGGAACTGGGACAGCCCTGACTTCCACCCGCTGATCAAGACCTATCTCGAAGAGCTGGGCGAGGGCGTGCCGGACAAGAACCATGTCACGATCTACCGCAAGCTGCTCGCTACCCACGGCATCGACAACTGGGAGCAGCTGAGCGACGACCATTTCGTGCAGGGCGCGATCCAACTGGCCCTGGGCCATAACGCCGAGCGCTTTCTGCCGGAGGTCATCGGCTTCAACCTCGGCTACGAGCAGCTGCCGCTGCACCTCCTGATTACCTCGTATGAACTGAACGAATTCGGCATCGACCCCTATTATTTCCAGCTGCACGTCACGGTCGACAATGCCGCCACCGGCCACGCGCAAAAGGCGGTGCAGGCCCTGCTCGACCTGATGCCGCGCGTCGGCGACCGCGCCGCCTTCTACAAGCGCGTGCTCGACGGCTACCGCCTCAACGAACTGGGCGCGAGCACGAATTCCGTGATCGCCGACTTCGACCTGCAGGAAGAAGTGGTGACCGTCCTGGCCCAGAAGAGCAGGGTCGGCAAGAACATGCACTCCGACTACTGCCGCGTCGCCGGCCGCTCGGTCAACGACTGGCTGGCCGAACCGGGCCAGATCCCGGGCTTCCTGTCGGCCATGGAAACGGCAGGCTGGATCAAGCGCGGCGAAGAGGTGGAGAACAGCCGCTTCTGGCGCCTGGTCGAAGGCGAACGCGCCGAGATGTTCGGCGTCTTCTCGGCCTACGAACTGCAGGTGCTGCGCGACTGGATCGTCACGGCGCCGGGCGCCACCGTCAAACAGGAACGCACGCTGACCTGGCGCGCGCGCCAGCGCACCCTGGACAACCTGGGCCAGCACGCCGACCGCAGCACCAACTTCCCCGAGCGCGGCCTGATCCGCCGTCGGGCGGCACGCGACAGCGAGTCGGACAACGAACTGGCGCTGCTCGAAGGCCGCGTCGCCTCCGCCGCCGGCAAGGCGGAAGCGATGGCGCTGCTGCTCGAGCTGATGACGCCTGCGGGCCACCATACGGCCGCCGGCCTGATGGCGACCCGCATGTACACCCAGCTCCTGGACAGTTAAAGCCCTCAACACGCAAGCAAGCGGCCGCCGCCCCCACGCGGAGAGCGGCGGCCGTCGACTACATAAAATTCCAACAATAGGGACATTCTCGTGTACATCCTCGAACAACGATTCCTGCGCGGACCGAACGTCCACGCGGACACCCCCTGCCTGCTCAGCCTGATCGACCTGGAAGACCTGTACGGCGTCTCCTCGAAAGACATCCCCGGCTTCAACGACGCGCTGCTGGCGGCGCTGCCGTCCCTGCACGGCCAGCTGCTGCCGACCGGCCAGCCGGGCGGCTTCGCCCAGCGCCTGCGCGCCGGCACCTACCTGGCGCGCGTGGTCGAACACGTCACCCTGGCCCTGCAGTCGCTGGCCGGCCCGACGGTCGGCTATGGCCGCACGCGCCCGGCCGCCGGGCGCCCGGGCCAGTACCGCGTGGTGGTGCAGTATGCGATCGAAAAGCTGGCCGAGCCGAGCTTCCAGCTGGCGGTCGACCTGGTCACGGCGCTGGCGGGCGGCGAGGAATTCGACATCGAGCCGCGCCTGCAGGAGCTGCGTTCCCTGGGCTCGCGCTATGCCATCGGCACCAGCACGGCTGCCGTGCTGGCCGCGGCCCACGAGCGCGGCATTCCGTACACGCGCATCACCGACGAGGCGAACCTGTTCCAGCTGGGCTGGGGCTCGAAGCAGAAGCGCCTGCAGGCCACGACCACCGGCGACACCAGCTACGTCGCGGTCAAAATCGCCAGCGACAAGCAGCTGACCAAGGCGCTGCTGATGGAAGCCGGCGTGCCGGTACCCGAAGGCGGCACCGTCACCGCGCTGGAAGAGGCGCAGCGCATCGCGCGCCGCCTGCGGGTGCCGGTCACGCTGAAGCCGCTCGACGGCAACCAGGGCAAGGGCGTCACCACCAGGTGCTCGACGCCGGAGGAAGTCGAGAAAGCCTTCGCATTCGCGCGCGAATACGGACGCCGCATCATCGTCGAGCGTTTCGTCGAGGGCCGCGACTACCGCGTGCTGGTGGCTGGCGGCCGCATTGCCGCCGCTTCCTTGCGCCGTCCGGCCCACGTGACCGGCGACGGCGTGTCGACCATCACGGAACTGGTCGAGATCGAAAACCAGAACCCGGCGCGCGGCGCGGGCCACAGCAATGTGCTGACCCGCCTCGCGCTCGACGCCCACGCCGAGGACATGCTGCGCCGCCAGGGCTACGCGCCTGATTCCGTGCCGGCGCCGGGCGTCTGCGTCGAACTGCGCAGCAATGCCAACCTCTCGACCGGCGGCACCGCCGAAGACGTGACCGACCTCCTGCCCGAATCGACGCGCGCCCTGTGCGTGCGCGCGGCCAGCAAGATCGGCCTGGACGTGGCCGGCATCGACATCGTCTGCCGCGACATCGCCTTGCCGCTGGACGAGCAGGGTGGGGCGGTGATCGAAGTCAATGCCGCGCCCGGCATCCGGATGCACCAGCACCCGAGCGCCGGCCTGCCGCGCGACGCGGGCGAGGCCATCGTCGACGGCCTGATGGGCCCATCGAACGGCCGCATTCCGGTGGTCGCCGTCACCGGCACCAACGGCAAGACCACGACCACCCTGATGATCGCCCACGCGGCGCGCGTCGCGGGCCTGGGCACGGGCGTCACCACCACCGAAGGCGTGTTCGTCAACGGCAAGCGCCTGGTCAAGGGCGACTGCACCGGCTACTGGTCGGCCCGCACCGTGCTGTCGGCCCCGGACGTCGACTTCGCCGTGCTGGAAACGGCGCGCGGCGGCATCCTGAAGCGCGGCCTGGCTTTCGACCAGTGCGACGTCGGCGTCGTGCTGAACGTCGCCGGAGACCACCTGGGGCTGGACGGGGTCGACACCATCGAAGACCTGGCGCAAGTCAAGGCGGTGGTGGCCACCTCGGCGTCGAAGGCGGTCGTGCTCAATGCCGAGGATGCGCTGTGCGTGTCGATGGCGCGCCGCGCCAGGCCGGGCGCGGAAATCATCTTCTTCTCGATGGACGCCGAAAACCCGACCTTCCTGCAGCACCTGGAAGACGGAGGCCGCGGCGCCTACCTGCAGGACAACGCCATCGTCATCGCCGACGGCACCCTGCACCAGGAACTGATGCGGGTCGAGGCCATGCCCTCGACCTTCGGCGGCCGCGCGCGCTACAACATCGCCAACGCACTGGCGGCCAGCGCGGCGCTGATGGCCTCGGGCTTCTCGAACCTGCAGATCGCCGCCGGCCTGTCGACCTTCGTCTCCGACAGCAAGACCAACCCGCTGCGCACGAACGTGTTCGACGTGCGCGGCGTGACCGTGATCGTCGACTACGCCCACAACCCGGCGGCCTACGCGGCGCTGGCCGAAATGGCGCGCGCGCTGCTGCCGGGCCAGCTGGTCGGCATCGTGACCGCGCCCGGCGACCGCCGCGACAGCGACCTGGTCCAGATCGGGGAAGTCTGCGGCGAGCGCTTCGACGAGCTGGTGGTCTATGAGTCGCAAAGCCGCGGGCGCGAGGTCGGCGGCGCAGTCGACCTGATCATCGAAGGCATCGAGAAGGTGGTCGGGCCGTCGGATACGACGCATCGCGAGATCGAGGTCGACAAGGCGATCCGCCTCGGCCTGTCGCTGTGCCGCGCTGGGGACGTGCTGGTGTTTGCCTGCGGGTCTTCGCTGAAGACCTTCATCGACGCATTGCGCGTGGACGATCCGGAGAGTGCGGACAGGATCGAGGCGCAGACGGTCTGATAGTTGTCGCCCGAATGAAGAACCCCGCCGTGTGCGGGGTTTTTTGCAGGTGGCCATTGCGAACGCAGGCCTTGTGCGGGCGGTGATCCGCGTGGGCACAAGTGCCCACCCTACGGTGCACGGCCATCGCCGGGTTGAGTCGAGACCGTGGTGCACCGTAGGGTGGGCTCTCCGAGCCCACGCGTTACACCGTTTGCCTACCGGCGAAGCAAGAAAAAAGAGCGGCCCCCGGGCCGCCCTCGCATCCACCGGCAGCAAGAATCACACCGCTTCCGCCTCGATCCGCTGCGCAATCTCCGGCCTGGTCGGCCGCAGCGCCTCCGTCAGTTCCGAAATCGACGACCCGCAGCCGAACACCAGCACGTCGCCGGGCTGGCACAGCGACAAACCCTTGCGGATCGCGCGGTGCACGTCCAGCTCGCAGGACAGCTTGTCCTGGGCAACGCGGCCCAGGCGCGCACCCTGCACCAGCAAAGCGGCCACTTCGCCCTCGGAGCGGCCGCGGTTCTCGGTCTCGTATACGACCAGCTCGTCGAAGCCGGCGGCGCAGGTGCGGCCGACGTCGACCAGGTCGGCGTCGCGGCGGTCGCCCGGGGCGGCGACCACGCCGACCACCCGGCCCGGCGTCATGGCGCGCGCCGTTTCCGACAGCGCGGCGTAGGCAGCGCAGTTGTGGGCGTAGTCGACGATGACGGTCACGCCGTCGACGTCGAACACGTTCGAGCGCAACGGGTTGTGCTTGCTGTCCGAGACGAAGCTGCGCATGCCGGCCACGATCTCGGCGTTGCCGAAGCCGCTCGCGGCCAGGGCGGCGGTCGCGGCCAGGGCGTTGGCGATGTTGTAGCGCGCGCAGCCGTTCAGCGAGACCGGCATCTGGCGCACGTCCACCAGGGCTTCATGGCGCGCGCCGGTCGCCAGCACGACGGTGTTGTCTTCCAGGTAGACGCCGCGGCCGCCGCGCTCCAGGTGGCGCAGCAGGACCGGGTTGTCTTCATCCAGCGCGAAGTACAGGACTTCGACGTTCTCCGCCAGGTCCCTGGCCATGGCCACGCAGTAATCGTCTTCGGCATTCAGTACCACCGCGCGCGAAGCACGCTGGGCGACGACCGCTTTCACGCGCGCCAGGTCCTCGATGGTCTCGACGCCGTCCAGGCCCAGGTGGTCGGAGGAGACGTTCAGCACCACCGAGACGTCGCAGCGGTCATAGGCAAGGCCGCGTTTCAGGATGCCGCCGCGCGCCGTTTCCAGCACGGCAAAGTCGACTTCCGGGGAAGTGAGCAGGCTGCGTGCCGAGCGGTAGCCGGTGCAGTCGCCCTTCATGGTCAGCTGGCCGTCGATGTAGACGCCCTCGGTAGTGGTGACGCCGGTGCGCAGGCCCGACAGGCGGGCGGCGTGCGCGATCAGCAGCGAGGTCGTGGTCTTGCCGTTGGTGCCGGTGATGGCAACCACGGGGATGCGGCCGTCGCTGTCGCCGAACAGGGCCTCGACGATCGCCGCGCCGGCGTCGCGCGGGGTGCCTCGGCTCGGGTACTGGTGCATACGGATGCCCGGGGCGGCATTGACTTCGATGATGCCGCCTTTCTGTTCGCGCAGCGGCTGCGAGATGTCCTGGCAGATCACGTCGATGCCGGCGACATCGAGGCCGATGGTGCGCGCGGCGCGGATGCAGATCTCGCGAGTCTCTTCGGGCAGCAGGTCGGTCACGTCTTCGGCGGTGCCGCCGGTCGACAGGTTGGCGTTGCCGCGCAGGTCGACGCTGACGCCGCCTGGTACGATCGAATCGAAGCCATAGCCCTGTTTCGCGAGCGTGGAAGCCGCCAGGTCATCCAGCGGGATCTTGGTAAGAATATTCGTGTGGCCTTCGCCGCGCGCCGGGTTGCGGTTCTCGACCTCGACCAGTTCGCGCACGGTGGATTTGCCGTCGCCGGTCACGCAGGGCGGACGGCGCCAGGAAGCGGCGGCGATCTTGTTACCGGTGACCAGCACGCGGTAGTCGCGCCCTTCGAGGAATTCCTCGACGATCACGTAGCGGCCGTACTTGCGGGCGTGCTCGAAGGCGCGCTCGACTTCCTCCGGCGTGGTGCAGGTGGTGGTGACGCCCTTGCCCTGGTTGGCGTCGAGCGGCTTGATGGTGGCCGGGCCGCCCAGGCGGCGCGCCACGCGCTGGGCGTCCGCCAGCGTGGTGACGGTGGAGCCGCCCGGGACCGGCACGCCGGCCTGCTCGAGCAGGGTCTTGGTCAGCTGCTTGTCGCTGGCGATGCCGACCGCGATCGAGTTGGTGGCGCCGGTGATGGTCGCCTGCAGGCGCTTCTGCTTCGAGCCCCAGCCGAGCTGGAACAGGTTTGCTTCGTCGGTGATGCGCAGGCTGGGGATGCCGCGCTTGAGCGCCGCGTTGACCACGGCGCCGGTACTGGTGCCGATCGCATAATCCTCGGCCGTTTCATGGAGCGCATCGACGGCCCGGGCGAGATCGAAGTCTTCGCCGCGCGCGACGGCCTTGATCAGATCGAGTGCCGTGTCGAAGGCGAGGCGTGCCACCTGTTCGGTACGGTAGCCGCAGACGGCGCGCCGGACCTCGGTTTTGCGCGGCACGTCCAGGGTCTGGCTGAAATCGGCCGGGGCGCCGGCCAGGCGCTGGAGTTCCATCACGACTGGTTCAAGCGCCTGCGCGGCATTCTGAATGCCGGCCAGGCGCGCCGCTACTTCGGGCGACAGCTCCGGCAGCAGTGCCAGCAGACGCGCGCCGAACCCGGGCGCAAGGTCGAGACCGGCCGGATCGGCGACCGCCATCAGGCAAGGTGCGGCGCTGTACAGATTCGGGCCGCGCAGGAAGCGTTGTTCGAGAATTCTCATGAGATCGGGTTCCGTTTCGTTACATTTTCCAAGAAATCGCGCAGCGAGGGCGACATCGGCTTGGTCAGCGGTTCGTCGTCCGTCGGCAGGTAAAAGCGGCTGCCGGCCGGCAGCAGGTGCAGGCGCACGTCGATCAGTTCAGGCGTGTCGCGCTCCTGGATGTCGGCCATGTTGGTGTCCATCGTGCGGCCGTCGACCACCGTGACCGAGCCTTCGCCCAGCACCTCGATGCCGCGTCCGCGCTCGACCACGAGGGCCGTGTCCTCGTCGATCCCGATGCCCTGCAAATACGGGTTCTGCGCCACCACCGACAGGAGCCGCGACAGGCGCTGGCGCTCCGAAAAATGCTGGTCGATGACGACGCGGTGCAGGAAGCCGAGTCCGGCCGCGAGGCTGACCGCGCCCTTCTCGGGCAGCAGGTCGGTCTTGCCCTGGGCCAGCATATGGCCCGACATGGCCGAGGCGCCGGCGCTGGTGCCGCCGATGCAGGCGCCGCGTACCTTGAGCGCGGTGTGCATCTCGGCGTCGAGTGCAGTGCCGCCGATGATGGCCAGCAGGCGCTTCTGGTCGCCGCCGGTCATGAAGATGCCGTCGGCCTCGGCCACCATGCGCACCTTGGCTTCGTCGTTCGCGTCCTGGCGGCTCGCCAGCGGCAGGTGGAAGCGCTGGCGGACGCCAAGGTCGCCGAAGGCCTGGTCGTACTGGTCCCACATCTCTTCGGCGATCTGGCTGGCGGCGGTGATGACGACGATGCGGGCATTCTCCCCGCCCGCCAGTTCGACGAAACGGGCCAGGATTTCCTTGCCGTGCTTGCGGTCCTCGTGGCCGCCGATGATGACGAGGTGGCCGTGCGATGCGGTGTGGTGTGGTTCGGTTTTCATTGCTGTTCGATCTTCCCAATTGGCATATGCGTGTTGCTGCAGGAGGCAGCTTGCGTTCTGGTGACGCCGATCAGGCCCGTGTCGACGTCCCTGTCGATCAGGTCGATGCCGCGCTGGAGGGCCAGCTGCAGCGGCATGCCCTGTTCGAGATAGCCGTAGACGGTGCGCGCCAGCATGTGGCGCACGATGTGCTCGCCGACGCCGGTGGCGGCGATCGCGCCCAGCGGCCCGGCATAGAAGCCGCTGCCCATGATGGCGGTATCGCCGACCCGTCCCAGCAGGGAAGGGGCCGAGCCGCCGGTCGAACCGGCCACGGCGAAATGGCCATCCGGCCCGCGCACGACGGCACCGACCGTGTCGTGGGCGGCGCTCGGCGGCAGTTGCAGCGGGGTCTTGTAATTCCAGAAGCGCTCGAACAGGCGGTTGTCGATGCCGGGCATGGCCGGCACCGAGCCGGCCAGCTCCTTCAGCAGCTTCTGGTGTTTGTCGCGCTGGCTGGCGCGGATGGGCTGCGCGCGCTCCAGTCCGAGGGCGCGCGCGAGGCGGTCGGCGCCTTCGCCGGCCAGGAAGACGTGCGGCGTGTCGGCCACTGCGCGCGCCAGCAGGACCGGGTTGCGCACGTCGCGCACGCCGGCGACGGCGGCCAGGCGGCCGCGGGTGTCCATGATCGAGGCGTCCATTTCGATGGTGGCGCCGTCCAGGCATAGCACCGAACCGGTGCCGGCATTGAAACGTTCGTCTTCTTCGAGCACCAGGACCGCGGCGATGGCGGCGTCGAGGGCGTCGCCCGTCTCCAGCAGTTTGCTGCGCGCCTGCCGCGCAGCACGCTCGCAGCCGTCGGCGAACTCCAGCGGTTCGCCCGCGCCGCCGTGGACGACGATGGCGAATCCTTGTTCCTTGTTGCCCAAAATGTCTTCCTCTCTGTTGTTGCCTTCACGCTTGTGGCGCTTGGCAGATCTAAGAGAGAATTATAAAAACGCTAATAGAAAACACCTATCGGTAGCGCCGCCGTGACAATGTAAGATCAAACTTACAACGAAGACGACATTTCTATAGGAAACGTGCTGGGTGGGAACGCATGGCGCGGGCCAGTTCCTGCGCCACCTGCTGGCGGATCGGCTCCGAAACGTAGCTGCCGATCTCGACACGCGTACCCGGCGACTCAAGCAGGATCAGCTTGCGCCTGCGCGGCAGCGGCGGCTCGATGCGGGTGCGTACCGGGTCGAGCTGGAACTGGCTGCTGCGCCCGGCGTCGATGCGCTCGACGACCAGGGAACCATCCGTCAGCGCGATGCGTTCCACGTCCAGCGCGTGGCGCGCGTAATGCAGCAGGGCCCAGCCGACGGCTGCCATTTCGACGATGGAAAACGCCAGCACGACCCAGATTCCCTGCAGCAGGAAGACCAGGGCGATACCGAAGGATCCGGCGCACAGGAGTGCGTAGGCGCCCGCCGACTGGCGCGGCGTCAGCGAGCAGTTGCGCTTCAGGATCCAGGTATGCGCCATGGCGGGCATGTGTGAGTGACACGGATTGTTCCATTATAGGAGAGGCTGTATTGACGCGCCGCGCGCGAGGGACCGCAGTTGCTACGTAGCCCTCGCGCAACGGCGCCGATCGAGCCTTCGCCAGGGAAGCTGATTTCTGGTAAGATCTCGCCCCTTCTGAGAAAGGCACACATGACGAATGCTTGCGGCGTCGACTTCGGTACGTCGAATTCCACGGTTGGCTGGATCAAGCCAGGGCAGGACAAGCCGGCCCAGGGGGCAAGCGCGCTGCTGACACTCGAAGACGGCAAGGCAACGCTGCCGTCGGTGGTGTTCTTCAATGCCGACGACGAAGAGGTGCGCTATGGCCGCGCGGCCCTGGCCGACTACCTGGCCGGTTACGAAGGGCGCCTGATGCGCTCCCTGAAAAGCCTGCTGGGCACGAGCCTGATGGACGGCCAGACCGAAGTGGGCGGGCGCGCGCTGCCGTTCAAGATGCTGCTGGCCCAGTTCATCGGCGAAGTCAAACGCCGCGCCGAGACCGAGGCGGGGCGTGGATTCGAGCGCGCGGTGTTCGGGCGTCCGGTCTTCTTCATCGACGACAACCCGGCCGCCGACAAGCTGGCCGAGGATACGCTGGCGGAAGTGGCGCGCGGCGTCGGTTTCCGCGAGATCGCGTTCCAGTACGAGCCGATCGCCGCCGCCTTCGACTACGAATCCCAGATCGACCGCGAGGAACTGGTCCTGATCGCCGACATCGGCGGCGGCACCTCGGACTTTTCGCTGGTGCGCCTGGGACCGGGCCGCGCCGGCAAGGCCGAGCGCCGCGACGACATCCTCGCCACCGGCGGCGTGCACATCGGCGGCACCGACTTCGACAAATACCTGAGCCTGGCCTCGGTGATGCCGCTGCTGGGTTATCGAAGCGCGCTGCGCTCGGGCGCCGAGATCCCGTCCAGTTATTACTTCAACCTGGCGACCTGGCATACCATCAACCAGGCCTATACGAGGAAGAGCATCGCCCAGCTCGACGACCTGGTGCGCGATGCGCGTGAACCGGCGAAGCTGGCCCGCCTGCAGGACCTGATCGACGAGCGCGCCGGCCACTGGCTGGCGATGCAGGTCGAGGGCGCGAAGATCGGCTTGTCCTCTCAGCCGCAGGTCGCGCTCGAGCTTGACCGGCTGGCGCCGCCGGAGACCCTGATGGTCGAACGCGCGAGCTTCGAGGCCGCGATCGGCCAGCTGCTCGACGCGATCGACGCCACCGTGCTGCGCCTGCTGGACGATGCAGGTATCGGGGCCGGCCAGGTCGACACCGTGTTCTTCACCGGCGGCTCCAGCGGCGTGGGCCTGCTGCGCGAACGGATCGGCGCGCTGCTGCCCGGCGCACGCAAGGTCGAGGGCGACCTGTTCGGCAGCATCGGCGCCGGCCTGGCGCTGGACGCGCAGCGCAAATTCGGCTAAAAGGATCGCATGTCCATATTTGAACGCCCCATCGTGATGCTCGACTTCGAGACCACGGGTTTGTCGCCCGCCATGGGCGACCGCATCACCGAGGTCGCGGCTTTACGCATCGTCGGCGGGCAGGTCACCGAGCGCTATGTCTCGCTCGTGAACTGCGGCGCGCGCATCCCGGCTTTTATTACGGGTCTCACCGGTATCACCCAGGAGATGGTCGATTCGGCGCCGCCCGCGCGCCAGGTGGTGCCGGAACTGCTCGACTTCATCGGCGGCGATACGCTGTCGGCGCATAACGCCAGCTTCGACGAGAAGTTCCTGCTGGCAGAAGCCGAGCGCCTCGGCCGCGGCTGCGGCCACGATGGCCTGGTCTGCTCCTTAAAGCTGTCGCGCCGCGTGTTCCCCGGCATGCCGAGCTATAAACTGGGCACGCTCTCGCGCCAGCTCGGCATCGCTTTCCGCAGTGCGGCCCACCGGGCCGAGGCCGATGCCGAAGTCGCGGCTGAAGTGCTGATCCATATCGGGCGCCACATCGGCAGCTCCTACGGGTTGTCCCAGGTCGCGCCGGACCTGCTGGTGTCGATCAACAAGCTGGCAGCAAGCAAGGTGCCGACCTGGCTCGGTAAATACGCTGTGGAAAAAAAGACGCGCTAGTTGTTCCGTAGTTGCCTTGTGCGCATTACAATGCCGCCATCATGATGCGTCGCCGACTTGTCCATGTAATGCTCTCGCTGCTTCTGCTGGTCTCCCAGCAGATGGCGTTCGCGCATGCGATGTCGCACTGGACCGGCAAGCTCGGGTCCACGCATCCGAACGCGGCGTTCGTCAAGCTCGACAGCGACAACGACCTCTCCAGCGCCGTCGCAGGGGACCGCAGCTGCAGCGAGTGCCTCGCCTTTGCCCAGATGGCGAGCGCGATCGGCAGCACGCCGCGCCAGTTCGCCCCGCTCGACCTGCAGACCGAACGCATCATCGCGCTCACCACCACCGAGCGCACCCCGCGCACCGTCTGCGTTTTCCATTCGCGCGCGCCGCCTCCCTTCGTCTAGAGACCCGTTTTACCGAGTGGCCTTCCTGCCCGTGCCGGAAGCTGCCCCGCATTCTCTATTCGAAAGAAGGAACACGATGTTCAAACACTCCGTCATGACGGTGGCGATCGCCGCCGCCTTTGCATTGCCCCTGTCCGCCGGCGCCGCCGAGAGCCCCGAGCTGGCCGCCATCCGTGCCCAGATCCAGGAAATGAAACAAAGCTATGAGGCGCGCCTGCAGGCACTGGAGCAGCGCCTGCAGGATGCGCAGGCGGCCGTGGCCGAAGCGCAGAACGCGGCAGCCAGCGCCCAGCAGGCCAATGCGCCGGCCGCACCGGCCGCGCCGGCTCCGGCAGCGCCGACGACGGCCGCGGCCGGCGACAACAGCTTCAATCCGAGCATTTCGCTGGTGCTGGGCGGCACCTTCTCCAACCTGTCGCAGGATCCGAGTACCTACCGTTTCGGCGGCTTCATGCCGCCGGTGGGCGAGGTCGGGCCGGGCAGCCGCAGCTTCAACCTGGGCGAGTCCGAACTGACGATGGCGGCGAATATCGACCCGATGTTCGCGGGCCAGCTGACCTTTGCCCTCACCGGCGAGAACGAAGCCTCGGTCGAAGAAGCGTTCGTACGCACCCGCGAGCTGGGCGGCGGCACGAACGTCAAGGCGGGCCGCTTCCTGTCCGGGGTCGGCTACCTGAACGCCCAGCACAGCCACACCTGGGACTTCGTCGACGCGCCGCTGGCCTACCAGGCCTTCTTCGGCGGCCAGTACAAGCCGGACGGCGTGCAGGTGCGCTGGCTCGCGCCGTTCAACACCTTCCTCGAGGTCGGCGCAGAGGTGGGCAGCGGGCGCAGCTTCCCCGGCAACGACCGCAACAAGAACGGCTTCAACGCCACCAGCGTGTTCGCGCACGCGGGCGACGACATCGGCGACTCCGCCAGCTGGCGCGCGGGCCTGTCGTACCTGCGCACCGGCGCGGCCGACCGCGCCTACGAGTTCGACGGCATCCCGAACGCCTTCAGCGGCAAGTCCAGCATCTGGATGGCGGACGCCGTCTACAAATGGGCGCCGAACGGCAATCCGACCCGGACCAATTTCAAGCTGCAGGGCGAATACATGCGGCGCAAGGAAAGCGGCACGCTGGCCGCGGGAGAACTGGCCGACGCCTACGCGAGCACCCAGTCCGGCTGGTACCTGCAGGGCGTGTACCAGTTCATGCCGAACTGGCGCGCAGGCTTGCGTTTTGACCGCCTGTCCTCCGGCACTCCCTTCATCGGCCTGGTCGACAGCGGCGCGCTGGGCATGGACGCGTTTCCGGCCCTCGTTCGGTATAAGCCACAACGTTCCAGCGTGATGCTCGACTGGAGTCCCTCGGAATTCTCGCGCCTGCGCCTCCAGTTCGCGCGCGACGAAGCGCGTCCGGGCCAGACCGACAACCAGGTCTACCTGCAATACATCATGAGCCTGGGCGCCCACGCCGGCCATACCTTCTAAGGAGAGCAGCATGAGAACCCTGACAAAATCCGTATCGAACAAACTGCTGGCCGCCGGCGCGCTGGCCTTGTCTCTTGCCCTGCCTGCGCAGGCGGCAATCAACGTCCTCACCTGCGAACCGGAATGGGCGGCGCTGACCACGGAACTGGCCGGCGACAAGGCCAGCGTCTCGAGCGCGACCAATGCGCTGCAGGATCCGCACCGGGTCGAAGCGCGTCCGGGCCTGATCGCGCGCACCCGCAATGCCGACCTGCTGGTGTGCACCGGCCTGGATCTGGAAGCGGGCTGGCTGCCGCTGCTGGTGCAGCAGTCCGGCAACGCGAAGATCGCCAAGGGCCAGCCGGGCTACTTCGAAGCCGGCAGCTTCGTCCCGCGCCTGGACGTGCCGGCCAAACTCGATCGCGCCGAAGGCGACGTCCATGCCTTCGGCAACCCGCACGTGCACCTGAACCCGCACAACATCGCCCTGATCAGCGCCCAGCTGGCCAAGCGCCTGGCCGCCATCGACCCGGCGAATGCCGCATACTATGCCGCGCGCCAGGCCGATTTCGCCGGCCGCTGGTCGCAGGCCATGCGCAAATGGGAAACCCAGGCGGCGCCTTTGCGCGGCCTGACCCTGGTCGAACACCACCGCAACATGGAATACCTGATGAGCTGGCTCGGCATGCGCCAGGTCGGCACCCTGGAACCGAAACCGGGCGTCGAGCCGAGTGCGGCCCAGCTGGGCCAGCTGCTGGCCCAGCTCCAGCAGCAGCCGGCGAAACTGGTGCTGCGCGCGGCCTACCAGGACGAGCGGGCCTCGAACTGGCTGTCGCAGCGGGCCCACATCCCGGCGGTCGTGGTTCCGTTTACGGTCGGCGCCGACAAGGAAAGCGGTGACCTGTTCGCACTGTTCGACACCACGGTGCAACGTCTGACGCAGGCAGTGAAGTAACGTGCAAAACTTCGCCCAACACGTCGATTTCCTGATCGTCCTCCCGGCCTTCGTTGCCGGCCTGCTGGTCCTCGCGACCCACATCCCGCTCGGCGCCCAGGTGCTCAAGCGCGGCATCGTCTTCATCGACCTGGCGATCGCCCAGATCGCCGCGCTTGGCGTGATCGTCGCCAGCGCGGCGGACTTCGACCCGCACGGCTGGACCATCCAGATCGCGGCCGGGGTGGCGGCGGTGCTCGGCGCCTTGCTCCTGACCTGGACCGAGAAGCGCTGGCCCGAGGTCCAGGAAGCGCAGATCGGCGTGCTGTTCGTGCTGGCCGCAACCGCCGGCCTGCTGCTGCTCGCACATAATCCGCACGGCGGCGAGCACCTGCAGGACCTGCTGGCCGGCCAGATCCTCTGGGTCAGCTACGACCAGCTGGCGATGCCGGCGCTCGGCGCGGTGCTGATCCTCGCCTTGTTGGCGGCCTTCCGCAACCGTCTCGGGCGGCTCGGCTTCTACCTGGTGTTCGCGCTGGCCGTGACGGCCTCGGTGCAGCTGGTCGGCGTCTACCTGGTGTTCGCCAGCCTGATCGTGCCGAGCCTGGCGGTGCGCCATTATCGCGAGTCGCGCAAGCTGCCCTTCGCCTACCTGGTCGGCGTCGGCGGCTACGCAATCGGCCTGGTGCTGTCGGTCATCCTCGACCTGCCGTCGGGTGCCCTGATCGTCTGGTGCCTCGCGCTGCTGGCGATGCTGGTCTACGGGCTTGGGCCGAACCGTTCGTCGCTGTCCTGAAGCCAGGCAGGCCTCGACTGAAACCCGCCGCGCGCACGCCCGGCGGGTTTTTTTATGGGTCGCGCACCGGCACGATTGTGCCCGGTCAAACCCGCACAGGGTCGCTTTCATTAAAATTTTGTTAATACAAATGAGGCCGCTTGCCACAGGCATTGGCCAACCGAACGCGGCTGACGTTTGTCCAGACGGGGATTCGCATGAACCAGAAGCTCCAGAACGAGAGCCACCAGACCTATCTGTGGTTCCGCGACGCCGCCGAGCGCGGCAATGCGTACGCGCAGTTCAACCTGGGCCTGATGTACAAGAAGGGCAGCGGCGTCGAACGCGACGACACCAGCGCCGTGCACTGGCTGCGCCTGGCGGCGGGCCAGGGCCTGGCCTTTGCCCAGAACCACCTGGGCGCCATGTACTACCACGGGCGCGGCGTCGAGCGCTGCGACCTCGAGGCCGCGCGCTGGTTCCGCCGGGCCGCCGAACAGGGCGACGCCTCGGCCCAGCAGAACCTGGGCCACATGTTCCGCCAGGGGCGCGGCATGGCGGTCGATCCCGAGCGCGCCCTGTCCTGGTATTACCGCGCCGCCGAGCAGGGCATGGCCGGCGCCCAGAACCAGCTCGGCGAATGCTATCTCGAGGGCGTCGGGGCGGCCGTCAATTACCCGCTGGCGATGGCCTGGTTTCGCAAGGCCGCCCTGCAGGGCGAGGCCGCGGCCCAGCTGAACCTCGGCCTGATGTACCAGCGCGGGCAGGGCGTGGACGCCAGCGCCAGCCAGGCCCTGTTCTGGTTCCGCAAGGCTGCCGCCGCCGGCGACCGCGGCGCCCAGCGCGAACTCGGCATCGCCTACGCCGGGGGGCAGGGCGTGCGGCTCGATGCGCGCCGCGCCTGCGCCTGGCTGCAGCGGGCGGCCGAGCATGGCGACCGCGAAGCGCAGTTCCTGTTCGCGACCATGTGCGTCAACGGCAGGGGCGTCGAGCGCGACGAGGCGCGCGCCCTCGAGTGGTATGCGCGCGCGGCCCAGGGCGGGCACATGGCGGCCCAGTACAACCTGGCCAATATGTATGCGCATGGGCGCGGCACCGCGCGCGACCCGGCACGCGCGTTCGACTGGTACCGCCGGGCTGCCGAGCAGGGCGCGCCGAACGCCCAGTTCAACCTCGGCGTCATCTACGCCAACGGCCAGGGCGTCGACAAGGACGAGGTGCGCGCCGCCTACTGGTATCGCCTGGCCGCCGAGCAGGGCGACGCCAGCGCCCAGAACAACCTGGGCGTGATGTACGCCAGCGGCCAGGGCGTGCCCCATGACGACAAGCAGGCCGTCTACTGGTACGAGCAGGCCGCCGAACAGGGCCATGCGCTGGCCCAGTACAACCTGGGCGGCATGGTCGGCAGCGGCCTGGGTGTGGCGCGCGACCCGGTGCGCGCCTACATGTGGATGCTGCTGGCGGCCGAGGGCGGCGACAGCGCGGCCAACGTCAACAAGACCATCGTCGCGCGGCGCCTGAGTCCCGCGGAAATCGGCTGGGCGATCGACCTGTCGCACAAGTGGCAGCTGAGCCATCGCGAGGTGCTGGCGAAACGCGACACCGGGTAACACACTGGCGTTTTCCGCCGCGCCGGGCCGCCCGGGCGGCGCTTCAGGTCGGCCGCACACGCGTCGGGGCGCCTGTATGTACGGGGCAAACGCCGGGTCGCTTCCTGTCGGGTTTCGCGTTATGATTCTTTTCGGCACTCCGCCTTCCTTCCACCGTTTCGAGAAGAATATGCACATGAGACATGCAACCTTGGCCGTCGCCCTGATGACGGTCTTTGGCGCTACGCAGGCAGCCGACCCGGCCACCTGCGCGGCGGGTTCCGCGCTGACCTATCCGGTCACGGCAAAGGTCGCCCAGACCGACAACTACCACGGCACCACGGTGGCCGACCCTTACCGCTGGCTGGAAGACGCGAACAGCGCCGAGACCAAGGGATGGGTCGATGCCCAGAACGCGGTCACGCAAGCGTATCTCGGCCAGATCCCGCAGCGTGAAGCGATCCGCCAGCGCCTGACGAAGCTGTGGAACTACGAGCGCTATTCGGTGCCGTCGAAAGAGGGCGGCCGCTACTTCTACAGCCGCAACGACGGCCTGCAGAACCAGTCGGTGCTGTACACGATGAAGAAGCTGGGCGACACGCCGCGCATGCTGCTCGACCCGAACACGCTGGCGGCGGACGGCACGGTGGCCCTGGCCGGCGTCGAAGTCAGCCCGGACGGCAAACTGCTGGCCTACGGCACCGCCGCCTCGGGTTCCGACTGGAACGAGTGGAAGGTGCGCGATATCGAGACCGGCAAGGATCTGGACGACCACCTGAAGTGGGTCAAGTTTTCGCAGACCGCCTGGACCAAAGACGGCAAGGGCTTCTTCTACAGCCGCTATGACGAGCCGGAAGAAGCGACGAAACTGGCCGGCGTGAACTACTTCCAGAAGCTGTACTTCCACAAGATCGGCACCCCGCAAAGCGCCGACATCCTGGTCTACGACCGTCCGGACGAAAAGGAATGGGGCTTCCGCGCCCAGACCACCGACGACGGCAAATACCTGCTGATCACGGCGACCAAGGGCACGGCGCATAAATACCGGGTCTTCATCAAGGACCTGACGAAGGCCGATTCGAAAGTCCTGCCGCTGGTCGACAACTTCGACGCCGCCTGGGACTTCGTCGACAACGTCGGCTCGACCTTCTATTTCAGCACCGACAGCAAGGCCCCGCGCCAGCGCATCGTCGCCATCGACGTCAACAAGCCGGACGAGAAAAACTGGAAAGAGATCGTCGCGGAATCGGGCGACACGCTGTCGAACGCCCACATCATCGGCAATCGCCTGATTACGGAGAACCTGAAGGATGCGCGCAGCGTCGTGCGCGTGCACACGCTCGAGGGCAAACTGGTGCGCGAGATCGCGCTGCCGGGCATCGGTTCGGTATCGGGCTTCACGGGCAAGCGCGGCGACACGGAGACCTTCTTCTCCTTCACCAGCTTCACCACCCCGACGACGATCTACCGCCTCGACATGAAGAGCGGCAAGACCAGCGTGTTCCGCCAGCCGAAGGTCGACTTTGACCCGAACGCCTATGAAACGCGCCAGCAGTTCTACACCAGCCGCGACGGCACCAAAGTGCCGATGTTCATCGTCTCGAAGAAGGGCATCAAACTCGACGGCAGCAACCCGACCTACCTGTATGGCTACGGCGGCTTCAACATCTCGATGCTGCCGGGCTTCTCGCCGGCCAACCTGGCGTGGATGGAAATGGGGGGCGTCTACGTCGTCGCCAACCTGCGCGGCGGCGGCGAGTACGGCGAAGCCTGGCACAATGCGGGCACGAAGCTCCAGAAGCAGAACGTGTTCGACGACTTCATCGGCGCGGCCGAGTGGCTGGTGGCGAACAAGGTGACCTCGCCGTCCAAACTGGCGATCGGCGGCGGCAGCAACGGCGGCCTGCTGGTGGGCGCGGCCATGACCCAGCGTCCGGACCTGTTCGGCGCGGCGATCCCGATGGTGGGCGTGATGGACATGCTGCGCTTCCACAAGTTCACGATCGGCTGGGCCTGGACCTCGGACTACGGTTCGGCGGACAACGCGGACGAGTTCAAGGCGCTGGTCAAGTATTCGCCGCTGCACAACCTGAAGCCGGGCACGCAGTATCCGGCCACGATGGTGACCACGGCCGACCACGACGACCGCGTGGTGCCGGCCCACAGCTTCAAGTTCGCCGCCACGGCGCAGGCGGCGCAGGCGGGCTGCAACCCGATCATCATCCGCATCGATACCAAGGCCGGGCATGGCGCCGGCAAGCCGACGGCCAAGCAGATCGAGGAAGTGGCGGATCGCTGGGGCTTCCTGACGAAGGCCTTGAAGATGTAAACGCAACAGGCGGCCCGCGGGCCGCTTGAGTGAGGAATGAAACGGGCCGGTGGAATCGTGGGATTCGACCGGCCCGTTGCTATTTAATGCAAGTCTGCTCAACCGACCGAACGCGTGGGCACTGCCCACCCTACGTTACGCAGCCGTTATCGATAAATAGCACCCGAACCGTAGCGCACCGTAGTCCGTAGGGTGGGCACTCCGTGCCCACGCGGTACGGCGCCCGCACCGCGATCACATCGAAAACTAGTCTCCCTCCTACCGGTGCACCACCACCAGCAATGCCTTCGCCTCCGTCTTCCCCACATTCCTGACGATATGGTCCTGGTCCGCCGGATACCGCGCCGTCCCGCCGGCCTTGACCTTGCGCTTCGACGTCCCTACCTCGACCTCGAGCGTCCCGTTAATCACCGTCATATGCTCCTTGGTCCCCGGATCGTGCGCCTGCGAGGCCAGTTCGCCGCCCGGCGCCAGGGTCAGCTCGTACCATTCGTACTGCCCGGCCAGCTCCATCGGCCCCAGGATGCGCAGGGTATAGCCCGCGTGGGCGCCCGGCAGGGTCGGGGTTTCGTGCGCGTCCAGCACCCGGATCGCCTCGACCTCGCGCGTTTCCGAGGACAGCAGTTCGCCGATCTGCACGCCTAGCGCGTTGGCAAGACGCCAGGTGATGGCGATGGTAGGATTCGCTTTTTCACGCTCGATCTGCGACAGCATCGACTTCGACACGCCGGCGATGCGCGACAGGTCCTCCAGCGTGAGACCGCGTGCCAGGCGCAGGCGCTGCAGGGTGGCGCCGACTTCGGGCGGGGCGTTGTTGGTCGGGACCAGGGTTTTCATTGTCGGGACAGATCTAGTAGTGGTGAAATTGCCGGACCTTGCCAAGTTCAACAGGCCGGCGTAATATTCATTATATTGAATTTCAGTTCGAGATACCGAAAACGCGACAGCCCAGTAAATATGCGGGGCAACCGAAGAACGGTACAGCATAGTCCAACCGCCGGTCAAGCCGGCATCCACAGACGAGGTAAGCAGATGAGCGAGCAAGCGAAAAACGCTTTTTACACTGGGCTGCAGCAGAACCTGTCCACCCTGCGCGAGCAGGGCCTGTTCAAGCCGGAGCGCGTGCTCGCCTCGCGCCAGGGCGCGCAGGTTCAGTCCGAAGACGGCCGCACCCTGATCAATATGTGCGCGAACAACTACCTTGGCCTGTCGGGCGACCTGGAAACGCAGAAGGCAGCCGAAGAAGCACTCAAGAAGTACGGCTATGGCCTGTCCTCCGTGCGTTTCATCTGCGGCACGCAAACCGTGCACAAGGAACTCGAGCGCAAGCTGTCCGAATTCCTCGGCACCGAAGACACCATCCTGTACGCGGCGGCTTTTGACGCCAACGGCGGCGTGTTCGAGCCGCTGTTCGACGAGAACGACGCCATCATCTCGGACGCCCTGAACCACGCTTCCCTCATCGACGGCATCCGCCTGTGCAAGGCGGCGCGCTACCGCTACGCCAACAACGACATGGCCGACCTCGAAGCCCAGCTGCAGGCCGCGACCGCCGCCGGCAAGCGCCACAAGGTAATCGTCACCGACGGCGCCTTCTCGATGGACGGCACGATCGCCCAGCTCGATAAAATCTGCGACCTGGCCGACAAGTACGGCGCCCTGACCCTGATCGACGAATCGCACGCTTCCGGCTTCCTGGGCGCGACCGGCCGCGGCACGCACGAGCACTGCGGCGTGATGGGCCGGATCGACATCATCACCGGCACCCTGGGCAAGGCCCTGGGCGGTGCGATGGGCGGTTTTACCTCGGGCCGCAAGGAAGTCATCGAAACCCTGCGCCAGAAGTCGCGTCCCTACCTGTTCTCGAATACGCTGGCGCCGATGATCGCCGGCGCCTCGCTGTCGGTGCTGGACCGGATCTCGAAGTCGACCGAGCTGCGCGACCGCCTGCACGAGAACACCGCTTACTTCCGCAAGGAGATCGAGCGCATCGGCTTCACCATCAAGCCGGGCACCCACCCGGTGGTGCCGGTGATGCTGTTCGATGCGCCGGTGGCGCAGAAATTCGCGGCGCGCATGTTCGAACTGGGCGTGCTGCTGTCGGGCTTCTTCTATCCGGTGGTGCCGATGGGGCAGGCGCGCGTGCGCGTCCAGCTGTCGGCGGCGCACACCCGCGAACAGCTCGACACCGTATTGAAGGCCTTCGAGCAGGCCGGCCGCGAACTCGGCATCCTCAAGAATAATTAATCGAACACTCTGGGAACACACATGGAACGCATCCTCATCATCGGCGCCAACGGACAGATCGGCAGCGAACTGGTCTCCGCACTGGCGGAGCAGCACGGCGCCGCCAACGTCCTCGCCACCGACATCGGCGCCAACAACGTCTACGGCGCCGCGCGCTATGCCCAGCTCGACGTGCTGGACAAGGCGCGCCTGATGTCGCTGGTCGAGGAAGAGGGCGTGACCCAGGTCTACCAGCTGGCGGCGCTGCTGTCGGCCACCGGCGAACAGGCGCCCCTGAAGGCCTGGACCCTGAACATGGATGGTCTGCTCAACATCCTGGAAGTGGCGCGCGCGCGGCTGGAAGCCGGCAAGCCCCTCAAGGTGTTCTGGCCTTCGTCGATCGCGGCCTTCGGCCCGAACACGCCGAGCGAGAACACGCCGCAGTACACGGTGATGGACCCGACCACGATCTACGGCATCAGCAAGCTGGCCGGCGAGCGCCTCTGCGAGTATTACCACACCAAGTATGGCGTGGACGTGCGCAGCATCCGCTACCCGGGCATCATCAGTTTCAAATCGCCTCCGGGCGGCGGCACGACCGACTATGCGATCGCGATCTTCCACTCCGCGCTGAAGGGCGAAACCTACGAATGCTTCCTCGGCCCGGAAACGACGCTGCCGATGATCTACATGCCGGACGCGATCCGCGCCACCATCGAACTGATGGATGCGCCGGGCGAGAAGGTCGTGATCCGCTCCTCGTACAACGTGGCCGGCGTCTCGTTCAACCCGCGCGAACTGGCGGCGAGCATCCGCAAGCGCAAGCCTGGTTTCGAGATCGCCTACAAGCCGGACAGCCGCCAGCAGATCGCCGATACCTGGCCGAAGAGCCTGGACGACAGCCGCGCGACCAGCGACTGGGGCTGGAAGGCCCGCGTCGGCATCGAAGAGATGGTGGCCAGCATGCTCGAGAATATCGACGTCGGCGCCACTGCCTGAACACACACAATAATAAAAAATTAAAGAGACAAACAGATGGACATGAGCGTTTTCGATCTGTTCAAGATCGGTATCGGGCCTTCGAGCTCGCATACGGTGGGCCCGATGGTGGCGGCGCGCCGCTTCCTGCTGGAGTGCGGTCCGCTTGACGCCGCGGTTGGCGTCGAGGCCCATTTGTACGGGTCGCTGGCGCTGACCGGCGTCGGCCATGCGACCGACAAGGCGGTCATCCTCGGCCTGATGGGCGAGACGCCGCAGGATATCGATCCGGATACGGTCGAAGATAAACTCGCCGAAGCGGAACTGGACGGCGTGCTGCGCCTGCTGGGAACGAAGGAAGTACCGTTCTCGATGCGCACGGGCCTCGTCTGGCACAAGGCCTCCAGCCTGCCCGAGCACCCGAACGGCATGCGCTTCGTGCTGCAGCTGGCGGACGGCAGCGTCATCGAACGCATCTTCTATTCGGTCGGCGGCGGCTTTATTACCGCAGCCGGCGAAGCGCAGCGCGCGCAGGAACAGGGCGTCGAGCCGGGCCGCGTGCAGGTGCCGTTCCCTTTCGCGACCATGGCCGAGCTGCTGGCCCAGGGCCGCGCGCACAAGCTGTCGATCCCGCACATGCTGCGCGCGAACGAGCTGGCGCGCATGACCGAGCCCGAACTCGACGCGGGCCTGGACCGCATCTGGAGCGTGATGCGCGACTGTATTGCCCACGGCCTGGTCACGAACGGCCAGCTGCCGGGCGGCCTGAACGTCAAACGGCGCGCCGCCACGCTGTGGAAGCAGGCGCACTGCATCGAGGGCAAGCGCGTGAACGAACTGCCGCATGACGCGACCCACCAGGTGACGCTGTATGCTATGGCGGTCAACGAAGAAAACGCGGCCGGCGGCCGGGTCGTCACCGCGCCGACCAACGGCGCCGCCGGCATCATCCCGGCGGTGGTCCGCTACTACGCCGAAGACTGCCGTCCGACGGACGCGGTGAAGGGCATCCGCGAATTCCTGCTGACTTCCGCCGCGATCGGCATGCTCTGCAAGCGCAACGCCTCGATCTCGGGCGCCGAAGTCGGCTGCCAGGGCGAAGTCGGCGTCGCCTGCGCGATGGCCGCGGCGGGCCTGGTGGCGGCGCTCGGCGGCAGCAACGAACAGATCGAGAACGCCGCCGAAATCGGCATCGAACACCACCTCGGCATGACCTGCGACCCGATCGGCGGCCTGGTGCAGATCCCCTGCATCGAGCGCAACGGCATGGGCGCGATCAAGGCGATCACGGCGGCCTCGCTGGCGCTGAAGGGCGACGGAACCCATTTCGTCAGCCTGGACAATGCGATCGAGACGATGCGCCAGACGGGGGCGGATATGCAGGTGAAGTACAAGGAGACCTCGCTCGGTGGTCTCGCGATTCATGTGGTGACGGTCAACCACGCCGCGTGTTGAGTAGTGGTATTCCGGCATCGCCGATGTGAATCGGCGGCCGGGTATTCGTTGGCACGTACGCGTGGGCGGTGCCCACCCTACGTTGACCGAGGCGTAACGTAGGGTGGGCACCGCCCACGCGTTCACCCTGCGCGCAGCTGCGGCACTTCCGCGCAGCGCCGCCTGTGCAAAACCCGTCCGCACACAGGATTTCCCAGCTCGCACTATAATAAATGGTCAACGCGAGCCCAACCGGATTATCCCAACATGCAATACGTGTCTACCCGCGCGACCAGCGCGTCCGCTTCCCGCAATCCCGAGTCCTTCTCCTCCATCCTGCTCGGCGGCCTTGCCCCCGACGGTGGCCTGTTCATGCCGGCCGAATACCCGCGCGTCAGCGGCGAGGAATTGAACGCCTGGCGCAAGCTGCCGTACGCCGAGCTGGCCTACGAAATCCTGCGCAAATTCGCGACCGACATTCCGGAAGCCGACCTGAAGGCGCTGACCGCCAAGACCTACACGCCCGAGGTCTACCGCAACGCGCGCGCCGGAGAGTCGGCGGCCGACATCACGCCGCTGCGCACGCTGGAGGAAGAGGGCAATCGCAAGTTGGTGCTGCAGGCGCTGTCGAACGGCCCGACCCTGGCCTTCAAGGACATGGCGATGCAGTTGCTGGGCAACCTGTTCGAATATGCGCTGGCGAAGGACGAGGATGAGCTGAACATTTTCGGCGCCACCTCGGGCGACACCGGCAGCGCCGCCGAATACGCGATGCGTGGAAAACGCGGCGTGCGCGTGTTCATGCTGTCGCCCGCCGGGAAGATGAGCCCCTTCCAGACCGCCCAGATGTTCAGCCTGCAGGACCCGAACATCTTCAACATCGCCGTCGAAGGCGTGTTCGACGACTGCCAGGATCTGGTCAAGGCGGTGTCGAACGACCTGTCCTTCAAGGCACGCCACAAGATCGGCACCGTCAATTCGATCAACTGGGCGCGCGTCGTCGCCCAGGTCGTGTACTACTTCCGCGGCTACCTCGCCGCGACGACCGACAACACGCAAAAAGTCTCGTTCACGGTCCCGTCGGGGAACTTCGGGAACATCTGCGCCGGCCATATCGCGCGCATGATGGGCCTGCCGATCGACAAGCTGGTGGTCGCGACCAACGAGAACGACGTGCTCGACGAGTTCTTCCGCACCGGCGTCTACCGGGTACGCAAATCGGCCGAGACCTTCCACACCAGCAGCCCGTCGATGGACATCTCGAAAGCTTCGAACTTCGAGCGCTTCATCTACGACCTGGTCGGACGCGACAGCGAGCGCACCCACGCGCTGTTCCGCAAGGTCGACACCCACGGGGGCTTCGACCTGTCGGGCGCGCCGGGTGCGGACGGCGACGAATTCAGGCGCGTCGGCGAATACGGCTTCGTGTCGGGCAAATCGACCCACGCCGACCGCCTGGAAACGATCCGCATGGTGGCGGACGATTACGGCATCGTGATCGATACCCACACCGCCGACGGCATCAAGGTCGCGCGCGAACACATGGCGCCCGGCGTGACCATGATCGTGCTGGAAACCGCGCTGGCCGCGAAGTTCAACGAGACCATCCTCGAGGCCCTGGGTACGGATGCCGAGCGTCCGGCCGGCTTCGAGGACATCGAAAGCCTGCCGCAGAAGTTCGTCGTGATGCGTCCGAACGTCGACGAGATGAAGACCTTCATCGCGGCGCACACGGGGCTGTGAGCATGAGCGCCACCGAGAAACCGGCGCCGCGCCCGATGCTGTCGGTGCGCGAGGCGCTCGACACGCTGCTGGGCGCCGCCCGTCCCGTGCAGGAAACCGAACGGGTGCCGACCCTGGAAGCCAACGGCCGCGTGCTGGCCGAGGACCAGGCGTCGACGATCGATGTGCCCTCGGCCGACAACACTTCGATGGACGGCTATGCGGTGCGTGCGGCCGATTGCGTCAATGGCGGCGCCGTCCTGCGCGTCACCCAGCGCATCCCGGCCGGCCAGGTGGGCGCGCCGCTGGAACCCGGCACCGCGGCGCGCATCTTCACCGGCGCGATGATCCCGGCCGGCGCAGACGCGGTCGTGATGCAGGAACAATGCGAACCGACAGGCGACAGCGTCACCATCCGCCACACCCCGAAGAGCGGCGAATGGATCCGCCGCACGGGCGAGGACATCGCGGCCGGCGCTACCATCCTAGCCGCCGGTACGCGCCTGCGCAGCCAGGAGCTGGGACTGGCCGCCTCGGTCGGCCTGGCCAGCCTGCCGGTGCGCCGGCGCCTGCGGGTGGCCGTCTTCTTTACCGGCGACGAGCTGACCATGCCGGGCGAAGCGCCGGGCGGCGTGCTGGCGCCGGGCGCGATCTACAATTCGAACCGTTTTACGCTGCGCGGCCTGCTGGAGAACTTCGGCTGCGTCATCAGCGACTTCGGCATCGTGCCCGATACGCTCGCGGCCACCCGCGCCACGCTGGTCGAGGCGGCGCGCGAGAACGACCTGATCATCACCTCGGGCGGCGTCTCGGTCGGCGAGGAAGACCATATCAAGCCGGCGGTGGAAGCCGAGGGCCAGCTGAACATGTGGCAGATCGCCGTCAAGCCGGGCAAGCCGCTGGCCTTCGGTGAGGTACGGCGGGAAAACGGTCATGCGTTCTTCCTCGGCCTGCCGGGCAACCCGGTGTCGAGCTTCATCACCTTCCTGCTGTTCGTGCGTCCCTTCCTGCTGCGCCTGCAGGGCGTGAGCGGACCGGTGGAACCGCGCGCCTGGCAGCTGCGCGCCGACTTCAGCTTGCCCAAGCCCGACCGCCGCAACGAATTCCTGCGCGCGCGCGTGAATGCCGGCGGCGGCCTCGACCTGTTCCCGAACCAGAGCTCGGGCGTGCTGACCTCGACCGTCTGGGGCGACGGCATCATCGACAATCCACCGGGGCGCATCATCAACGAAGGCGACATCGTGCGCTTCATTCCCTTCGCCGAACTGCAACACTAGGAGAAACCACATCGTCATGCACATCGAACTGCGATTTTTCGCGTCCGTGCGCGAAGCCCTCGGCCTCGCCAGCGAACGCATCGAACTGCCCCCGGGCGTGACGACGGTGGGCGCCGTGCGCGCGCACCTGGTCGAACGCGGCGGCGTGTGGGCGCAGGCCCTCGGCCAGGATCGCGCGCTGCGCATGGCCTTCGAGCACGTGATGTGCGGTCCGGAGACGGAAGTAAGAGAGGGCGGGGAAGTGGCCTTCTTCCCGCCTGTGACCGGCGGGTAAACAAAAAAGGGCGGCCGGGGCCGCCCTTTTTTTTACAGTGCGACGATCGACTTTTCCGCCAGCGCCATCAGCCTGGCGCAGTTGTCGCTGCGCGCGCTGAAGTCGCGCCAGGCGGTATTGCGCGCCATCTCCTGCCATTTCCGGAGCGCGTCGGCATCCATGTCGACCACGCGCGCACCGTTGCGCGAATAGACATTGGCCACGGCCGCATCGTCGCCCTGGGCCATGCGCAGCGCGAACTTTTCGAGGTCGGCGCCGACCGCCATGATCGCGGCCTGCTGGTCCTTGTGCAAGCGGTCGAACACGGTCTTCGACATCAGGAGCGGTTCCAGCATGAACCAGTAGCCGCCGCTGCGCGCCGTGGTCAATGAACGCGACACGTCCTGCAGGCGGAACGAGATCAGCGAGGTCGAGGAGGTAAACGCGGCGTCCAGCGCGCCGCTCTTCATCGCGGCATGGATGTCGTTCGAGGGCACGTTGACGATGGTCGCTCCCGCTTCCTGCAGGACCAGGTCCATTTCGCGTGAGCCGCCGCGCACCTTGAGGCCGCGCGTGTCTTCGGGCGCGAGGATCGGCGTGCCGCGTGCGGCGACGCCGCCGGCCTGCCAGATCCAGCTGATCACGACCAGGCCCTGGTCGGCCAGGATGCGGGTCAGCTCCTTGCCGACTTCCGCATTCTTCCAGCCATAGCCTTGCGCATAGGAGGTCACCAGGCCCGGCATCAGGCCGATGTTCGCTTCCGGCGACTCGGCGGCGGCATACGAGAGCGGCACCAGGGCCAGTTCGAGGCTGCCCTTCTTCAGGGCGCCGAACTGGGCGTTCGGCGCCATCAGCGCGGCGTCGGGATAGATCGAGAACTTCAGGCTGCCGCGCGTGCGTTTTTCGACGTCGGCCGCGAACATGCGGCACAGCCGGTCGCGGAAGTCGCCTTCCATGACGCTGCCGCCGGGGAACTGGTGCGAGATTTTCATCGACTGCGCGGCCCATGCACTGCCGAGCCACAGGGGGCTGGACGCGATCGCGCCCAGCAGGGTTCTACGAGCCAGAATCGGCCCTGTCTTCAACGACATATTCATCCTCCAAGATGAGTAAAACGACACTACCGGGCGAATCGTGCGCGCCTTGTGGCACGCATCGTTCACTTTTCTACCTTTTAGGTATGTATAAGAATATTCTCCTGATAAAGCTTGTCAAGCAGTATCTTGTTTTCTTAACAAATGCATCGTGAATAACTGTCGAGTATCCCTCGCGCGGAGAGATACCGGACTGAAGCGCATCAGGGAGGAGGACGGAACTTATTTCTTGTCGAGCGTGTCGCACACGGCGCAGGCGATACCGCGCTTCATGTTGCGGTAGCGGGTGCCGATAAACAGCGCCGAGGCGACTGCCGACCAGGCCAGGGCCGAGAGCAGGGCGCGCGGCAGGGTCTCGCCGCCCATCATGTCGATGCCGGTCAGCAGCGCGGCCATCGAGACGACGGCGATCAGGTACTGGACGATCCAATGGACCAATGGTGGCATGCTGTCTCCTTACAGGTTTTTGAGGAAGCGGCGCAGCGCGTCGTTGACCGCCTGCGGCTGGTCGATCATGGCGAAGTGGCGCGCATTCTCGACCGGCGCGACCTCCAGCTTCGGGGTGCCGGTCATCAGTTCCCGATAATACGCCACCTTGTCCGCCGACGATATCCCGCCCTGGGCCGCGCTGTCCGGGCCGTAGAAGGGCGCCAGCACGAGTACCGGCGCGGTGATCTTCGACAGGCCGGGGCGCAGGTCGAGTGCCAGCACGGCGCCGACCCAGGCCGCCACGGCGGCGGGATCGCTGCGGCTGGTCAGCTGCGCCAGGTCGTCCGCCTTGCCCATGTCGACCGTGCCGATGGCGCGCATGTATTGCCGCTGCTGGGCGGCGAAGGCGGCGGGGTCGGCAGCCGCCATCCGCTGGCGCATCGCGTCCGCCATCGCGGCGCGCTGTTCCGGCGGGCTGTCTTCGGTGCGCGGCATGACCGGCAGGCCGTCGATGGCGACCGTGCCGCCGATCCGGCCCGGCAGTTCCTCGGCCAGCGCGATCGCCAGCGTCGCGCCCAGGCTATGCCCGACCAGCACCGGACTGGCCAGCCGGCGCGAGGCGATCAGCTCCTTCAGCGCGCTTTTTGCCGCATCGAAGGGATTGCCCTCGACCGCCGGGCGTCCATCGAAACCGGGCAGGGTCACGACATACACGGCTTGGCTGCCGGCGAACGCGCGCACCGTTTCCTGCCATACCCAGCCGCCCGTGGCGAGGCCCGGTATCAGGACCAAGGGCTTGCCGCCGGCACCGAAGCGCTCGACCAGCATGCCCTGCAGCTCGAAGCGCTCGGCCGGTGCGACGGCGCCGGCAAAGCGGTTGGGGGCGGCCGGGACGTCAGCGGCAAAGGCCGGCGTCAAGCTTGCGGCGAGCAGTGCGAACAACAGGGTGGCTTTCATGCGGGCTCCTGGTCAGGGTTGAAGATGGCTTCGATCGGTTGCTGGAATAAACGGGAAATCGCAAAGGCGAGCGGGAGGCTGGGGTCGTAGCGCCCGGTCTCGATGGCGATCACGGTCTGGCGCGAAACGTCGAGCAGCTCGGCCAGGCGGGCCTGGCTCCAGCCGTGTTCGGCGCGCAGTTCGCGAATATGGTTGTTCATCGGCCGAGCGCTTTGCGCACGAGCTGTACTGCGCCGAGCGACAGGCAGAGCACGGCCCAGACGGTGAACATCGACAGCTTGGCAAAGCCGGCCGTTTCGAGGAAGCCGTAGGTGAAGCTCAGGCCGGCCGTGATCGCGGCGGCCAGCGCGATGTTTTCCAGCAGCCGCATCCGGATGTATTCGTCGGCGCGCTGCACCTGGCGCGCGATGGCCCAGATGGCCGCGCCAAAGCCGATCATCGGGCTGGCCAGGATCGCCGTGCGCAGCAGGCTGTCCGGCATCGGCCGCCCGAACCTGATCGCCGCCACCAGCAGGATGGTGTAGAGCGCGAACGCGGCGAACAGCTCGCGGTAGTAGATTCGGGCGATACGCTTTTCACGCATGACACTGGCCTCCATGTAAAGTATGCTTTACATGGTAGACAGCGTTTCCGGTGATGTCAAGCTTCCTTTACATTGAGGCCGCTAGCGCTCGAATTGGCGCTCCACCCAGGCGGCGACACCATCCAGGCTGCGGAACTCCGCAACCGAACGGCAGGCAACCTGCGGGTGGCGCGCCGCGAACATGCGCGCCAGCGCCGCGCCCGGCCCCAGCTCGAGCGCCACGCTGATCCCGCTCTCGACGGCCGCGTCCATGCAGGCGCGCCATTCGATCGTCTCCGCCAGCTGGCGCGACAGGTGTTCGACCGCCGCATCCTTGCTCGCGATGCGCACACCGCTGATCCCCGACAGTACCGGGCACTGCCAGCCGTGGAAGGGCGCACCGGCGAGTGCGCCGGCAAAGGGCTGCACCGCCGCGGCGATCAGGGGCGTGTGCGAAGCCACGGCGACCGGCAGGCGCTGCATGCGCGCGCCGGCGGCCTCGCAGGCGCCGGCAAAGGTTTCGTATGTCGAAGCGGGTCCGCCGGCGACGCAAGCGTCTTCGCCATTCACGATGGCGAGCTGCCAGTCGCAGGCCCGGGCGATCGCGCGCACGCGTTCGAGCGGCAGGGCGCTGACGGCGGCCAGGGCGCCGCGCACGCCTGCAGCGGCAGCGGCGTCCATCAGCGCGGCGCGCCGGCTTGCCAGTGCGATTGCATCCTGAGCAGGCAAAGCGCCCGCCACGCCATGCGCAGCCAGTTCGCCGATGCTGTAGCCGGCGACCAGCGCCGGCGCCGGCAGCCGAGGGCGCAGCGCTTCCCAGGTGGCGAGGGTGGCGGCGACGATCGCCGGCTGGGCGATCCGGTTGTCGAACAGGGTATCCGGATCGAGCGCCGGCGCGCAGGCATCGAGCAGCGCGGCGCCGGCCGGATCGCCGCGCGCCAGGTCGTACATGGCGGCGTGCTGGCCGCCCTGGCCCGGACACAGGATCAGCAGGCGCGCGCTCACGGCAGGGTGCCGCTCGTTGCAGCATGCACGAGGCAGGTGGCGGCCAGCAGGTCCGCCGCGCCGCCGGGCGAGATGCGCCGCGCGACGAACAGGCGATGGCAGGCCAGCGCCCGTTCGCGCCAGTGTGGATCGCCCGTTCCGCCGGCGTCGAGGAAGGCCTGCGCCTGCTCGCGTACGGTGGCCGCGCCCGCCGCGCCGCCGCGGTGGAACACGTTGGTGTCGCTGACGCGCGCCATCAGCGCGAACAGGGCGTCGATGCGCGCCTGCTGCAGGCCGCGTCCCGCGGCGAGCGTCGCGCGCAGCGCCGGCAGGCCGGTCTCGAACACGGACGGGAGGCCGAGCGCCGCTTCCTCGCGCGCGCCGCCGGCGCCGTGCAGGTCGGCCACGCGCAGGCCGTTCGACTGCTGTGCACCCGGCACCGTATGCGCCGCCAGTTCCTCGCCCCAGCGCAGCAGCAGCACCGCACGCAGGCCGGCGGGCGTCAGGGCGACACCCTGGGCGCGCGCCCGGCCGATGGCCGCGCACAGCAGGCCGAGGCTGAAGATCGCGCCGCGGTGGGTATTGATGCCGCGGGTCGCGAGCAGCATGCGCGCTTCCGCCTCGATTCCCAGCCGCTTCAGTTCGCCGAATAGCGCGCCGTGGGCACCTGCGCGGCAAATGCGGGAAAAATAATGGCGCAGCGCGAACAGGCTGCGCATGAAGGTCTCGGCATTCATGTCGCCGTGGCTGCCGTTGTCGACCAGCGAAACGAGGCCCGGTTTCGGATACAGCGTCAGCTCGGCGTACAGGCAGCGCAGCGCCAGCCGCGCGACGGCGCCATGCAGCGCCTGGTCCGGTGCGGCGGGTGGGCGCGGCGCGAGCAGTGCGCGGCGGGCGGCGATGGCGGCAAGGCTCATCGGTCCTCCAGCGTGGCCAGCAGCGCGGCGCGGCTATCGAGGCGCACCGCGTCCATCGTTTTCACCAGCACCCGCATGCCGTCGCGGGCGTCGCGCCACTCCTTCCAGGCCACGGCCGCGCCTCCCGGGAACAGGATTTCGCCGTCGAGCGGCAGGGCGTCCGCATGGCGCGACAGCGCGGCGATTCCCGCATCGAGTTCGCTGCGGCTGCGCGGCGCGAGCAGCAGGTCGATGTCCGAGCGCGGGGTCAGGTAGGGAAGTCCGGTGATGGCCTGCAGCGCGAGCGAACCGTAGGCACGCAGCGCGGTGCCGCCGCCCAGCGCAGCGAGGTCCGCGCGCCAGGTTTCGGGTGCGGCCGCCATCGCCTCAGGCAGCGACAGCGCACCCGCGCGACGCGCGACATGCTGCGACGGGACGCGCAGCGCGATGCGCTCCTTCGGCGCGTCGGCCCCGGCCGGCGGCAGCGCGATGCCGAGCGAAACGATACCGGCCGGCTGGCCGACATCGCGCCGCCGCACGACCGCCGGCCAGCCCTGGCGTTCCCACAGCGCGAGCGATCGCAGGTCGCCGGGGCGCACCGTCTTCGCTGCCTCTTTCCACCCCTGCGCCGTCAGCCAGACCAGGTCATGACGCGAGTACATCGCGCCCCGCCATGATGGCTTCGATCACGGGCTGCGCGAACTTGCGTCCGCCGCGCGCCAGGCCAAGCGCGGCGCGCTCGTCGACGGGGGCGAGCTCCGCCAGCGCCGCTTCCAGCTGCGCGCCGAGCTCGCCCTGCCAGATTTCTCGCACCCCACCCATGCGCAGGTAGTTTTCCGGCCCCGGCGCGAAGACCGGATTGCTGGCCGCGAGTTCGGTCAGCCGCTCCTCGGGCACCTTGGTGATGCGCGCCATTGCCGGCAGGCCCATCACGCGGATGGTCGAATCGGGCAGCGCGTAGCAGGCGTCGGCCATCAGGCCGCTGGTGATGAAGCCGCCGGACAGGGCCTGGTCGTACACCAGTCCCAGCACCGGATGCCCCTGGCGGCGCGCCAGTTCCACGCATTTGCCCAGGTGGGCCATGTAGCTGTTAATTCCCAGCATTTCGTCGCGGTGGCGCAGGCGCTGGCCGACGGTGTCGACCAGGATCAGGATCGGCCGCCCCGGGTGCTCGCGCACGGTCTGCAAAATGAAACGCGCCTGCGCCAGGGCGATCTCGACCCCGATCGGCGCGTGGCCGGTGGTGCCGACGACGGCCACCCTCGTCTCGCCTACCTGGGCCGTCCCGCTCAAAAACAGGTCGCGCTCGGTGATGTCGTGCCCGCGCGGGAACAGGGCGCTCGCGATTGTGTTCCAGTCCATCAGTTCGCTCCAATCCGGTGTGCGGCTACCTGTTCCACGAAAG
Source organism: Massilia litorea (assembly GCF_015101885.1). NCBI lineage: Bacteria > Pseudomonadati > Pseudomonadota > Betaproteobacteria > Burkholderiales > Oxalobacteraceae > Massilia > Massilia litorea. Next base: position 4,041,973 of record NZ_CP062941.1, on the reverse strand, counting down.
GCCCCGCTTCGAGCAGCGGCAGGCTGCGCGGCTCGGCGATCCCGAGCGCGGCCCAGATCTGCATTGGTTCCTCCAGGGTGCCGAAGCGATCCAGGCGCCGGGCCAGCATGTCCTGCTCGGCTTCCAGGGCCGCCAGGCTCAGGGCAGTCTCCTGCACCTGGAGGCGATCCAGCGTCGCAATGGCCGCGGCGCGGAAGTCGGCCACTTTGTCCGCCACCAGCTCCTGGCAGTCGCCCAGCAGGTAGCGATGCTTGCCGCCGGTGGTGCGCCAGACCAGGGCGCGGTCGCGCGAATCGAATTCCTCGACGCCGCTGGCGGTCTCGATGACTTCCGGTCCCGACATGCCCAGGCGCGCCTCTTCCGACATGATCACGGCATTCGTGCAGCGCGCCACGATGCCCATGCCGCCGAAGCAGCCATTGGCGCCGCCGATCAGGGCGATCACCGGCACGCCGGCATTGCGGGCATCGAGCACGGCGCGCATCACTTCCGAAACGGCGACCAGGCCCGCATTCGCTTCGTGCAGGCGCACGCCGCCCGATTCGAGCAGCAGCACCACGCCCGCCGCGCGCTCGGCGATGGCGCGGCGCAGCAGGCCCACCAGCTTGGCCCCATGCACTTCGCCGACCGCGCCGCCCATGAAGCCGCCTTCCTGGGCGGCGGCAAAGACGGTCCGGCCATCGAGGCACGCGCGGCCGACGGCGACGCCGTCATCGAAGGCGACCGGGGCGTCGAGCTGGGCCAGGTGCGGGCTGATCACGCGCGCTTTCGGCGGCAGGAATTCGGTGAAGCTGCCCGCGTCGAAGAGCTGGGCCAGGCGCTCGCGCGCCGACAATTCCAGGTAGCTGCTCATGGCGGGCCTCCCAGCACGGTCTCCACGGCCTGGTCCAGGCGCAGGCTGACCACGGCGGGCGTGGCGCCCATGTCGTTGATGGCGATGCGGGTGTCCGTCAGCTGCCAGCGCTCGTGGAAGTCGCGCATGACGGCTTCCCAGGTGGCGCCGAAGCCCAGGGCCGCGGTATTGACTTCGATCGCGCAGTCTCCGTTCAGGGGCGCCGATTCGATCAGCACCTCGAGGTTGCCGGAGCTGACGACGCCGACGACTTCCGCGGTGTGCGGCAGCGCGCGGCTGCCGCCTGCAAATCGGTATGTAAGCTTTTCCATGGTGTCTCTTCTACCAATGATCGTTACCAGTTGCGGAAGCGCTTCGGCGGCTCGTACATGCCGTGCGATGCGCGCACCAGGTCTTTCATGTTCTTGGCCGCCAGCAGGTCGCGCGTGGCGAGCCGCTTGTCGATGCCCAGGTCTTCGGCCCGTTTGATGACGCCGCGGTCGCGCAGGTTTTCGACCATGCGCCGGTCGCGTCCCAGGCCCACCGGGGTGTAGCCGGCCACGCCGCGGATCGCCTGTTCGCGCTCTTCTGCGCTACGGCACAGCAGCAGGTTGGCGATGCCTTCTTCGGTCAGGATGTGGGTCACGTCGTCGCCGTAGATCATTACCGGCGGGATCTCGAAGCCGGCCTGCTCGGCCAGTTCCCAGGCATCCAGGCGCTCGACAAAGGCCGGCTGCATGTGCTCGCGGAAGGTCTCGACCATCTGCACGACCAGCTTCTGGCCGCGTGGGATCGTGTTGCGCTCCCCGCGTGCCTCGGCGCCGGCCTTGAGCCAGGCCGGACTCGCGTGACGCCTTCCGCGCGCATCCGCTCCCATGTTCGGTGCGCCGCCGAAGCCGGCGATGCGGCCGACGACGGCCGTCGAGGAATTGCCCTGCAAGTCGATCTGCAGGGTCGAGCCGATGAACATGTCGCAGGCATAGTGGCCGGCGGCCTGGCACAGCGCCCGGTTGCTGCGCATGCTGCCGTCGGGGCCGACCGCGAACACGTCGGGGCGGGCGCGGATGTAGTCTTCCATCCCCAGCTCCGAACCGAAGGAATACACGGATTCGACGAAGCCCGATTCGATCGCCGGAATCAGCGCCGGATGCGGGTTCAGGGCCCAGTGACGGCCGATCTTCCCCTTCAGGCCAAGGTCGGTCGCATAAGTCGGCAGCAGCAGCTCGATGGCCGCGGTGTCGAAGCCGATGCCGTGGTTCAGGCGCTCGACCCCGTACTCGGCATAGATGCCCTTGATGGCCATCATCGCCATCAGCACCTGGATCTCCGAGATCAGGGCCGGGTCGCGCGTGAACAGCGGCTCGATGTAATACGGTTTCGGCGACTGCACCACGTAGTCGACCCAGTCGCCCGGGATGTCGACGCGCGGCAGCGTGTCCATGATGCGGTTCACCTGGACGATGACGATGCCGTTCTTGAAGGCGGTCGCCTCGACGATGGCCGGTGTGTCCTCGGTGTTGGCGCCGGTGTACAGGTTGCCGTTGCGGTCGGCCGCTTCGGCCGCCACCAGCGACACGCGCGGCGGCAGGTCGATGAAGTAGCGCGAGAACAGCTCGAGATAGGTGTGGATCGCGCCGATGTTCAGCTTGCCGGCCGAGGCCAGCTTCGCCACCCGCCCGGCCTGGGGGCCGGAAAAGGAAAAGTCCAGGCGCGAAGCCACGCCGCGTTCGAACACGTCGAGGTGTTCCGGCAGCGCCAGCACCGACTGCAGCATGTGCAGGTTGTTAATGCGCGAGGGATCCAGTCCCGCCAGCGCCGCGGCCAGGAAATCGGCCTGCTTCTGGTTGTTCCCCTCGAGGCAGACGCGGTCGCCGCAGGCCAGCACGCTGTGCAGCAGGTCCTGGACCCGGCCGCTGGGGACGGCCTTGCCGTCCAGGTCGCGCCCGAGCACCGCGCCTGTCCTTTCCAGGCGCGCCCTACGGTCGGCCTGGAGCGTGTTCCAGGTCTTGTCCGGCGCGTTCATCAGCTTCCCCCCATCAGCATGGCGGGCAGGCCGGTGGCGATCTGCGGGAACACGCACAGCAGCACGACGGCGACGAACATCAGTCCGACGAAGGGCATGACGCCGTAGATCACGTCGCGCAGCGGAATGTCGGGCGCGATGTTCTTGATCACGAAGATGTTCAGGCCGACCGGCGGGTGGATCAGGCCCATCTCCATTACGATCGTCATCACCACGCCGAACCAGATCAGGTCGAAACCGGCTTCGCGCAGCGGCGGCAGGATGATCGGCGCCGTCATCAGGATGATGGAGACCGGCGGCAGGAAGAAGCCGAGCACGATCACCATGAACAGGATCACCGACAGCAGCACCCAGCGCGACAGGTGCATGTCGACCACCCATTGCGCGGCCGACTGGCTGATGTGCAGGTAGCTCATCACATAGGAATACAGCAGCGACATGCCGATGATCAGGAGCAGCATGGTCGATTCCTTGATCGTCGCGGCCAGGAAGGGAGACAAGTCCTTCGGGTGCCACAGCTTGTAGACGACCGCGATCAGGACGATCGCCAGCAGTGCGCCCAGGCCGGCGGTCTCCGACGGCGTCGCGTAGCCGCCGTAGAGCGCGATCATCACGCCGATCAGCAGGACCAGGAAGGGCAGCACGCGCGGCAGCATCTCGACCTTTTGCGAGAGCGTGAAATGCTCGTTCTCGAGATAGGCCGACTTGACGCCGCCGCCTTCATAGGCGGCCTTGGCCATGCCGTATTCCTTGCGTGCGCGGTAGACCGCGTAACCGGCGAACATCAGCACCAGCAGCAGGCCGGGGCCGATCCCGGCGAGGAACAGGCGACCGAGGGACTGTTCGGCGGCGACCGCATACAGGATCATGGTGATCGAGGGCGGCAGCAGGATGCCGAGGGTGCCGCCGGCGGCGATGATGCCGGCCGCGAAGCCGGGCGAATAGCCGCGCTTCCTCATCTCCGGGATGCCGGCCGAGCCGATCGCCGAGCAGGTCGCGGGCGAGGAGCCGGCCATGGCCGCGAACAGGGCGCAGGCGAAGACGTTGGCGATGCCGAGTCCCCCCGGCACCTTGTGCAGCCAGGCGTGGATCGCGCCGTACAGGTCGCGGCCCGCCGGCGACTTGCCGATCGCCGCGCCCTTCAGGATGAAGAGCGGGATCGACAGCAGGGTGATCGAGGCCATTTCCTCGTACACGTTCTGGCTGATCGTGTCGAGCGAGGTGGCCGGCATGAAGAAGTACATGAAGGCGGTGGCCACCAGGCCGAGCGCGAAGGCGATCGGCATGCCGGAAAACATGACGATCAGCGTGACGGCGCCGTACAGGGCGCCCAGGGTCAGGTCGCTCATGGGGCGCTCCGGGTTTCAGTCGGGGCCACGGCCCGCTTGTCGGTAAAGTGGGCCAGCACCTGAACCAGGATCTGCAGGGCCAGCAGGGTCATTCCGGCCGCCATCATGGAGTAGGGAATCCACAGCGGCGGCGCCAGCGTCGAGGACGTGGTCTGGCCGTCGACCCAGGCTTCATGGCACAGCGCCCACGACTTCCAGGCAAAGAAGGCGCAGAAGGCAAGGGAGAGCAGGTCGACCAGGAACAGGCGCGCGGCGTTGACCTTCGGCGGCAGGATCGTGGCCAGGGCTTCGATGCCGATGTGGCCACGGAAGGACTGGACATAGGCCGTGCAGAAGAAGGTCACGCCCACCAGCATGAAGACCGAAGCCTCGTCCTGCCAGTCGGTCGGGGTCTTGAAGAAGTAGCGGGCCACGACCGAATAGGTCAGCACCAGGGCGGTGAGGATCATCGCCACCATCGACAGCTTCAGCAGGACCGAGTTGACGCGCGCCAGCAGCAGCTGCATCGCTGCGACCGGCGCGCTGCCCGACACGGCGGGCAGCCGTGCCGATTCGAGCTCGAAGCCGTGGCTCACAGCGTCTTCTCCGCCAGGGCCAGCAGCTTGGCGCAGTTCGGATTACGCTCTGCATAATCCTTCCAGGCGGTGTTGCGGGCGATCGCCTGCCACTTCTTGATGGTCGCCGGCTTCAGGTCGACTACCGTGGCGCCCTTCTTCTGGTAGACGGTCGCCACTTCCTGGTCGTCTTCCTGCGCTTCCTTGCGGGCGAAGGCTTCGAGCTCGCCGCCCACGGCCATGATGGCTGCCTGCTGGTCCTTCGGCAGGCGGTCGAAGACGGCCTTCGACATCATCAGCGGCTCGAACATGAACCAGTAGGCGCCGGTGCGGCCCGTGGTCAGGGCTTTCGAGACTTCCTCGAGACGGAACGAGATCAGCGAGGTCGAGGAGGTGAGCGCCGCGTCCATCGCGCCGGTCTGCATCGCGGCATAGATTTCGTTCGAGGGCAGGGTGACGACGGCGGCGCCGGCTTCCTTCAGGATCAGGTCCATCTCGCGCGAGCCGCCGCGCACCTTCAGGCCGCGCGCGTCTTCCGGCTCGACGATCGGCTTGGAGCGCGAGGCGACACCGCCCGCCTGCCAGATCCAGCTCACCACCACGATGCCTTTTTCGGCGAGGATGCGTGCCAGTTCCTTGCCGACTTCGGCATTCTTCCAGCCGTAGCCCTGCTCGTAGGAGGTCACCAGGCCGGGCATCAGGCCGATGTTCACTTCCGGGACTTCGCCGCCGGCATACGAGAGCGGCACCAGCGACATGTCGAGGGCGCCCTTGCGCATCGACGAGAACTGGGCGTTCGTCTTCATCAGGGAGGAGCCGGGATAGATCGAGAATTTCAGGGCGCCCTTGGTGCGCTTTTCGACCTCGGTGGCGAACATGCGGCACAGGCGATCGCGGAAATCGCCCTGGGTGACGCTGCCGCCCGGGAACTGGTGCGAAATTTTGAGGGACGTGTTCGATTGGGCACGTGCGGCCTGCAGCCAGAGTGGGGTGGTAGCGAGTGCGCCCAGGACGGCCCTGCGGGTGATTGCCGGCATATCTATCTCCAAGAAGTGTAGTGATCGTTCGGATCGTGCCTGCGGTCAAGCCGTATGCATCGTCCGTCTTCGTGTATACAAGATTAAACTTAAAATATACGTTGTCAAGCTATACTTAGCTTTTATAATGAGATATCGAATACATGAATAGTGGGCAGCATATGAAGAGCAGGTCGGAAACCTTGAAGGACGCAATCGAAGAGATGATCGCCGTCGGCAAATTCGCCCCCGGCCAGCACCTCGACGAGACCGAGCTGGCGGCATCCTTCGGCGTCTCGCGCACGCCGATCCGCGAAACCCTGATCCAGCTCGCCTCGATGGGCCTGGTCGTGATCCGCCCGCGCCGCGGCGCCGTGGTCGCCGAACTCGGACCGCAGCAGCTGGTCGAGCGCTTCGAGGTGATGTCGGAGCTGGAATCGATCTGCGCGCGCCTGGCCGCGCGTCGCATGACGCCGGCCGAACAGGACGCGCTGCGGGCGGCCCACGCCGCCTGCAAGGAAGCGATGACCTCGCAGGACCCGGACGACTACTATGTGAAGAACGAGGCCTTCCACGAGGCGATCTACACCGGCAGCCACAACCAGTTCCTGATCGAGCAGGCGCGCAGCCTGTACCGGCGCCTGCGGCCCTACCGCCGCCTGCAGCTGCGCGTGCGCGACCGGGTCAGCAATTCGTATGCGGAGCACGACGAGATGGTCCAGGCCATCCTCGACGGCGACGGCGAACTGGCCGCGCGCCTGACGCGCGAGCACGTGATGATCCAGGGGCAGCGCTTTGCGGACCTGATGGCGTCCCTGCCGCAGTTGCAGGCTGCCGCGGCCTGAGTCGTTCGGCAGGGGCTGACCGGCGCAGCCTTGTCGTCTACAATGCGGCTCCCGATCTTCTGTGCCGCTTCCCATGCCGATTCCTTCATCCCTTCCACAGCGCGTCGCCGTCGTCGGCGGCGGACCGGCCGGCCTGATGGCGGCCGAAGTCCTGGCCGCCGGCGGCGTGCAGGTCGAGGTCTTCGACGCGATGCCCTCGGTCGCCCGCAAATTCCTGCTGGCCGGGAAGGGCGGCATGAACATCACCCACTCCGAGCCCTATGCCGATTTCGTTCTCCGCTATGGCGAACGCAGCACGCAGGTCGGCGCCTGGCTCGATGCCTTCGGGCCGGACGCCGTGCGCGCCTGGATCCACGGCCTCGGGATCGACACCTTCATCGGTACTTCGGGCCGGGTCTTCCCGACCGACATGAAGGCGGCGCCCCTGCTGCGTGCCTGGCTGCATCGCTTGCGGGAAGCCGGTGTACGTTTTCACATGCGCCACCGCTGGCTCGGCTGGGAGGGGGAAGCGCTGCGCTTCGCGACGCCGGACGGCGACACGTCCGGGCAGTTCGACGCCGTCGTCCTGGCGCTGGGGGGGGCGAGCTGGGCGCGGCTGGGATCGGACGGCGCGTGGGTGCCCTTGCTGGAAGCGCGCCGCGTCGAGGTGGCGCCGCTGGTGCCGGCCAATTGCGGCTTCGACGTCGACTGGTCGCCCCACTTCAGCGACAGGCATGCGGGCGCGCCCTTGACCACCGTGGCTATCGAGTATGAAGCCCGCGCAGGCAAGCGTGCGCGGCGCCAGGGGCAGTTCGTGGTGACGAGTAGCGGCATCGAAGGCAGCCTGGTGTATGCCTTGTCGAGCATCCTGCGCGACCAGATCGCGGCGCGCGGCGAAACGATGGTCTGGCTCGACCTCGCGCCCGACCACGATGCGCAGCGGGTCCATGCCGAGGTCACCCGGCCACGGGGCGCGCGCTCGATGTCGAGCCATTTGCAGAGCCGGCTGGGGATCAAGGGTGTGAAGGCTGGCCTGCTGCGCGAATGCCTGGCACAGGCGGATTATCTGGATGAGGAAAAGCTGGCGGCGGCGATCAAGGCGCTGCCGCTGGTATTAAAGCGTCCGCGGCCGATCGACGAGGCGATCAGCAGTGCGGGCGGGGTGCGTTTCGAGGCGCTCGATGACAACGGCATGCTGCGTGCGGTACCGGGCGTGTTCGTGGCCGGAGAAATGCTCGACTGGGAGGCGCCGACGGGCGGGTATTTGCTGACTGCCTGCTTTGCCAGCGGGCGGGCGGCGGCGCAAGGGGTGCTGCATCACCTGACGTGACGCATGCTTCACGCGTGGGCACGGGGTGCCCACCCTACGATCATACGGATCGCCGGCTCCATCAATGATCGAAATGGACGTCGCCTGAACCCGTGCGGCTGATACTGCGCTGCGGCGGATTCCCGTACACATCCACATCCCCGCTGCCGCTGACGGCCGCCGCCACCGTGGCGTGCGCGGTGACGCTGGTGTTGCCCGACCCGGTCTGGCGCACCTTCACCTCGTCCGCCCGCAGGCGCTGGGCGTCGAGGGTGCCGGAGCCGTTCGATACGGCCTGGAAGCTGCGCGCGGCGCCGGCCAGGGTGATGGTGCCGCCGCCGCTCAGCTCGGCCTCGACGCTGTCGCCATTGCCGGCATCGACGGTGAGCTCGCCGGTGCCGTGCAGGGTGGCCTTCGCCTGGCGGTAGCGGCCGTTGAAGTCGACGCTGCCCGAGCCGTTCAGTTCGAGCTCGATGCGCTCGCCCGAAAAGCCGTTGATGCGGGTCTCGCCGCTGCCGTCGACGCCGACCCGGTCGAGCGCAGGGAGGGTCAATTCGACTTCGATCGGCTGGCGGTGGCGCAGCACGATGCCGCGGGTGCCGATGTGCAGCACGCGCCCGTCCTGGCCGGTCTCGACATTGGCCAGCAGGCGCTGTTCGCCGCGCACGACCAGCGCCGGCTCCGCGCCGTAGCGCAGGGTCAGGTCGATCGGCCCGCTCAGTTCGACCGCCCGCGCCTCGCGCGTGATCTTGCGCGTCTCGTCGCCGACGATGCGCGCATCCAGGCGCGCGGTGCCGCCCTGGGCGCGCAGCACGCCATAGGACAGGCCGATCAGGACGAAGGCAAGGATCAACAGGCCGAGGCCTACCCGTAACAATGAACGCATCGTTTCTCCTCAGCTGCCCCGGAGCAGGGACATGTTCATTTGCAGGTAGCGCTTCACGCCCAGCGCCGCATAACGGGTGACGACGATCGAGACCAGGAACAGCACGATCCCGCCCAGCACCATGGCCAGGCCGAGCACCGTCTGGGTCGCGCGCGACTCTTCGTCCATCTCGGTCGAGATGCGGATGCCGCTGCCGGCCACCCGTTCGGCGCGGCGCACGGCGCGCGCGCCTTTGCTGGCGCCGGCATCGTCGCCGGTGTCGGCACCTGCGTCGGCACCTGCATCGGCGCGGTTATCCTTGTCCTGGCTGACTTCGATGCCGGTGTCGCCGATCGTGATCCGGGTGCGCGTGCGGTCGCGGTCGTCGATGGCGCCGTCGACGACGTGGCGCAGCGGTCCGTCGAGCACCAGTTCGTTGGCGCCGGCCAGGCCGCTCGCGGTGATGGCGATGCCGCTCACATAGAAGGCAAACGCGCCCGCGTACAGCGCCGCCAGCAGCGAGCCGAACACGGCCGCCGGGATGACCATGAACAGGTTGAAGATCAGCAGGCCCAGCACCGACACCATCAGGCGTACCAGGTTCGCCGGGTTCTTCTGCTCCTTGAAGGCATCCATGTGGGTGCTGGTGCGCAGGGTGAGCGCCACCTTCTTCGGGTCGTCCAGTTCGCGTGCGATGTCGGCTTCCGGCCGGCCGGCGGCAATGCCGTCGACGAAGCGCTGCTCGTACCAGGCCAGGGTCCTGGCCTGCAGTTCGGGCGGCAGGCCGAGCATGGCGCGTTTCAGCGCCTCGAGGTATTCGAGCTTGCCCATGGATCAGGCGTGGCCGACGGCGAGCATCGACAGCAGGGCCGGGCCCGTGGCGTTGGCGTGCGCGCCGAAGAGTTCGGGCGCGACCAGGGCCAGCGTGCTGGCGGCAACCAGTGCCAGCAGGAGCAGGGTGCGCAATCCGAGTTGGGGTGTCATGGCGATGTCCGTGATCCGGTTATCCGATGCTGCTACTGTACGGACCCGGCCTGATGTTTGCCATCGCCCTGCGACAGGCTGCCGTTTTTGCGGCTTGAGGCGCGTCCACGCAGGATGGCCGACGCCGCCGCCTGGCCACTGCGCACCGCCGACTCGAGCGTGGCAGGGTAGTCGCCGGCCGTATAGTCGCCGGCCAGCACCAGGTTCGGCAGCGGCGTGGCGTTCGCCGGACGCGCCAGCTCCGGGGTGCAGGCGAAGGTGGCGCGTTTTTCGGTGATCACGCGCGACCACTGCGGGCTTCCCAGGCCCAGCGCCGGGAAGGCCGCGTCCAGTTGCGCCGCGACGGCGCGGGCCAGGCTGTCCTGCCTGTACTCGGCGGCCGCGCCGGCGGCACTAATGACCACTGCCAGCAGGCCGCCCTGGTCGGTGTCGAGCTGGCCCCGGTCGAACACGAACTGGCCGAAGCGTTCGTGTTCCGGATCGTCGAGCAGGGCGCAGACGGGCAGCGGCAGGCGTAGCCCGCGGTCGTATTGCAGGTAGCAGGTGGCGATCGGCTCGTATTCGAAGGCGCCCAGCTGGGCGGCCAGGCCGGCCGTCTCCGGAAAGGAAGCGAGCAGGGCGCCCGACTGCGCAGCGGGCGTGGCCAGCACGACGGCGTCGAAACGTCCGCTCCAGTCACCGCCGAGCGCCTGGCCGCTGGCCTGCAGCTGCCAGCCGCCGGCGCTGTGCTCCAGCGTGTCGACCTTGGCGCCGAGGTGCACGGTGCCGCCCTTCGCTTCGAGGTAACGCGCGGCGGCCTGCGGAAACAGGGCGCTCAATTCCAGGCGCGGGACCAGCATGTCGGAGGCCGCCCGCTTCGCGCCCAGGCTGTCGCGCAGCACGGCAAGGAAGACGTTGCTTGATGCCCGTTCCGGCGCCGTGTTCAGGGCCGCCAGGCAGAGTGGATGCCACATCAGGCGGTTCAGGCGGGCGGTCTGGCCGAAACGTTCCAGTAGTACGCTGACGCTCACGTCCTGGTCGAGGCGCCAGCCCATCCAGCGCGCGGCGGTGGAAAAGCGCGCCAGCGCCAGCTTGTCCTCGCGCGCCAGGCCGCCGGCGCGTACCAGGGCGACGATCATGTGCCAGGGCGCGGGCAGGCGAGGGGCGACGAAATCCATGCCGCCGCTGCCTGCGGGATAGCGCATCTGGAGGGGCAGGCGTAAAAATGCCCTGGCCGGGTCGACGCCGACCCGCTTCAACAGTGTCAGGGTGTCCTTGTAGGCGCCGAGCAGGATATGCTGGCCATTGTCCAGCAGGCGGCCATCGAGCTCGATGGCGCGCGCGCGTCCGCCAAGGGTGCGCGCCGCTTCGAACAGGGTGACGTGCCGGCCGCGCCGCGCCAGTTCGACCGCCGCGGCGCAACCGGCCCAGCCGCCGCCGACGACGGCGACCGCGCCGGCAGCCTTCCCATCAGTTGCGGACATAGGTCTTCCACGCCAGCCAGAGCTTGCGCAGCGGCGTGAGCGAGATGCGCTGGTTCAGGACGTGGAAGTTGTCGCGCGCGATCTCATCCAGCAGGGTGCGGTAGATCGCCGCCATCATCAGGCCGGGACGCTGGGCGCGCCGGTCTTCCTTCGGCAGGAGCGCCAGCGCCTCGTCGTACATCGCCTGGGCGCGCTCGGTCTGGAACTTCATCAGCGCCTCGAACTTGTCGCTGTGGCGGGCGCCCAGCAGGTCGGCCGCCGTGACGCCGAACTGCTGCAGCTCGTTGACGGGCAGGTAGATGCGGCCGCGGCGCGCATCGTCGCCGACGTCGCGGATGATGTTCGTCAGCTGGAAGGCCAGCCCGAGCTTCTCGGCGTACTGCAGGGTCTGCGGATTGGTATAGCCGAAGATGCTGGCCGAGAGGATGCCGACCACGCCGGCCACATGCCAGCAATACTTGCGCAGGCCCGGGTAGTCGAGATAGCGGCTCTGGTCGAGGTCCATCTCCATGCCGTCGATGATCGCCTGCAGGTGCTGCTCTTCCAGGTGGTAGACCGCGAGGTGCGGCTTCAGGGCCTGCGTGACCGGGTGGGTCGGCGTGCCCTTGTACATGGTCGACACCTCGGTGCGCCACCAGGCCAGCTTGATGCGGGCCAGCGAAGCGTCGGTCGCTTCGTCGACGGTATCGTCCACCTCGCGGCAGAACGCGTACAGGGCCGTGATCGCACGGCGGCGCTCGGGGGCGAGGAACAGGAAGCTGTAATAGAAGCTGGAACCGCTCTGGACAGTCTTTTGCTGGCAGTATTCGTCAGGAGACATGTAAAAAAGGCAAGGTTGGGTGATGCGAATCCGTTATCTTAGCCGATGCCGGGTGCGGCTGGGTCCGATCGAAGGCAATTATGCTGACATTCGCAGGGCGCGCCAGCCCATGATCACGTAATCCTTCTTGCCCAGCTGCGGCCGGCGGCGGAAGACGTCGTAGCCGGCGGCCTCGATGCATTCGAGGATGCGCAGCCCGCCCTGGATCACGAGGCGCAGCTCCCAGCCGATGCGGCCCGGCAGCCGGGTCGCCAGCGGGGCGCCCGACAGCATCAAGGAACGGGCCCGCGCGACTTCGAAGGCCATCAGCCTGCGCCAGGCCGGGGTATCCGCCTGCGCCGCGATATCGGCTTCGCCTACGCCGAAGCGCTGCAGGTCTTCCAGCGGCAGGTAGATCCGGCCCTTGCCGATATCGATGCCGACGTCCTGCCAGAAGTTGATCAGCTGCAGGGCGGTGCAGATGGCGTCGGCCTGGACCAGGTTCTGCTCGCCGCCGACGCCATACAGGGCCAGCATCAGGCGTCCGACCGGATCGGCAGAGCGCCGGCAATAGTCGAGGAGAAGCGCGTAATCCGGGTAACGCGTGGTGACCACGTCCTGGCGGAAGGCGGACAGCAGGTCGCGCAGGGGCTGTAGCGGCAGCGCGTATTCGGCGACGACCGTGGCCAGCCGGGCGAACATGGGGTGTGCGGGCATGCGTCCGGCGGCGATCTCGTCGAGTGCGGCTTCGTATTCCGCCAAGCCCGTGAGTCGCTCGGCGGGCAGGGCGTCGCCCTCGTCGGCGACGTCGTCCGCCCCGCGCGCGAAGGCATAGATGGCTTCGACGGCCGGCACCAGGCGGCGCGGCAGCAGGATGGAGGCGACGGGGAAGTTTTCGTAATGATCGACGGCCATGCAGTTCAAATGACCGGCAAGTCATCCGCAGTAAGTGAGCGCTACATTATAAAGGGCGCCGATACGCCCCGCACTCCATGAAAATTCACTCCTATGGTGTCAGAAAATCCAGTAAAATACCGGGTTGAAGTTGTAGCCCATAGACAATGGAGTGCAAGGGCGGCCGGATTTACTGTCGGGCGCCCTTTGTTTATGTGGCAGTATGCAATCCTGCGCGAGGATGGCGAAATTGGTAGACGCACCAGGTTTAGGTCCTGACGCCAGCAATGGTGTGGGGGTTCGAGTCCCCCTCCTCGCACCACGAATAATTATTTTTTTGGACGATTTTTACGATGGCAACTGCAGTCGAAACCCTGGATAAACTCGAGCGTCGCCTGACGATCACTTTTCCGCTGAGCGATGTCCGTTCGGAAGTTGAAAAACGCCTCAAGAAGCAGGCCAAGACCGCCAAGGCTCCTGGTTTCCGTCCTGGCAAAGTGCCTCTGAAAATGGTCGCAGCCCAGTATGGCTACCAGATCGAATCGGACGTGCTGAACGACCGCGTCGGCCGCGCTTTCAACGAAGCCGCCAACGAGAACCAGCTGCGCGTTGCCGGTTTCCCGAAGATCGAGCCGAAGGAAGACGCACCGGAAGGCATGCTGGCTTTCGACGCGACCTTCGAAGTGTTCCCGGAAGTCGTCATCGGCGACCTGTCCGCGATTGAAGTCGAGACCGTCAAGGCCGAGGTCTCGGACGCCGAGATCGACAAGACCATCGACATCCTGCGCAAGCAGCGCGTGCACTACCACACCAAGGGTGAGGCAGGCGAGCACGGCGACGGCGGCGAGCCGGTCGCAGCCAATGGCGACCGCGTGACCGTCGACTTCGTCGGCGTGATCGACGGCGTGGAATTCCCAGGCGGCAAGGCTGAAGACTACGCCTTCGTGCTCGGCGAAGGCCGCATGCTGCCGGAATTCGAAGCCGCCACCGTCGGCCTGAAAGTCGGCGAAAGCAAGACCTTCCCGCTGGCTTTCCCTGCGGACTACCACGGTGCCGACGTGGCCGGCAAGACCGCCGAGTTCACCATCACGCTGAAGAAGCTGGAGTGGGCGCACCTGCCGCAAGTCGATGAAGAGTTTGCCAAGTCGCTGGGCATCGAAGACGGTTCGATCGAAAAGATGCGCGCCGACATCAAGACCAACCTCGAGCGTGAAGTCAACGCCCGCGTCAAGGCCCGCAACAAGGAAGCCGTGATGGACGCCCTGGTCAAAGTGACCGAGATGGACGTGCCGACCGTGATGATCCAGCAGGACTCCGAGCGCCTGGCCGAGCAGACCCGCCAGGACATGGCCCAGCGCGGCATGGACGTCAAGAGCATGCCGTTCCCGACCGAACTGTTCGCCGAAAAGGCCGAGCGCCGCGTGCGCCTGGGCCTGATCCTGTCGCAACTGGTCGCTGACAACAGCCTGCAGGCAACGCAAGAGCAGGTGAAGGCCCAGATCGAAGATTTCGCACAGAGCTACGAAGACCCGAAAGAAGTCCTCAAGTACTACTACAGCGATCGTCGCCGCCTTGGTGAAGTGGAAAGCCTTGTTTTGGAAGAAAACGTCGTTAACTATGTGCTTGGCAAGGCGAAGGTCAGCACCAAGGCCGTCGCTTTCGATGAATTGATGGGCAGCAACCCACAAGGCTGAGCGCAGGCTTAGTCTTCGAGTTTGCCCTACTTACAAGGAACGAGACAGGTATGAACCGTAATCCGGCATTGGACACCCAAGCACTCGGCCTCGTGCCGATGGTAGTTGAGCAAAGCGGCCGCGGCGAACGCGCGTACGACATTTACTCGCGTCTGCTCAAGGAGCGCGTGATTTTCCTGGTCGGTCCTGTCAACGATCAGATGGCCAATCTGATCGTCGCCCAGATGCTGTTCCTGGAGAGCGAGAATCCCGACAAGGACATCTCGCTCTACATTAACTCGCCTGGCGGATCGGTTTCGGCCGGTCTGGCGATCTTCGACACGATGAACTTCATCAAGCCCGACGTTTCGACGCTGTGCACCGGCCTGGCTGCCTCGATGGGCGCCTTCCTGCTGGCCGCCGGCGCCAAGGGCAAGCGCTTCTCGCTGCCGAACTCGCGCGTCATGATCCACCAGCCGTCCGGCGGATCGCAGGGCATGGCTTCGGACATCGAAATCCAGGCCAAGGAAATACTCTACCTGCGCGAGCGCCTGGCACGCATCATGGCCGAGAACACCGGCCAGAGCGTCGAGCAGATCCACAAGGACACCGACCGCGACCGCTTCATGTCGGCGGAAGAGTCGGTGGATTATGGCCTGATCGACAAGGTGCTCACCAACCGAACGTGAACTGAGCGCACCTGAATCGCGCTTGAGCCGACACAAGGTGTTGCTTAAAAAACGCCCGGGCGCCAACACGTTCGGGCGTTTGTTTTTTATTTCGGGTAGCATGGCGGTGTGCGCATGCATTGTCGCGTGCACCGCAAGCGCGTTATATTTCCAGTACTTCACTTGAGACCTGCCCCCCATGTCTGACAAAAAATCCTCCAGCGGCGAAAAGCTCCTGTACTGCTCGTTCTGCGGCAAGAGCCAGCACGAGGTCAAAAAGCTCATCGCGGGACCATCCGTCTTTATCTGCGACGAGTGCATCGACCTGTGCAACGACATCATCCGCGACGAGACATCGAATGTGGAATCGGTGGCGGGCGCCAAGTCCGATTTGCCGACGCCGCACGAAATCGCCGAACTGCTCGATCAATATGTGATCGGCCAGCAGACAGCGAAGCGCATCCTGTCCGTCGCTGTGTACAACCACTACAAGCGCCTCAAGCACCTGGGCAAGAAGGATGACGTCGAGCTGGCCAAGAGCAACATCCTGCTCGTCGGTCCGACCGGCTCCGGCAAGACCCTGCTGGCGCAGACCCTGGCACGCATGCTGAATGTGCCTTTCGTCATCGCCGACGCGACCACGCTGACCGAAGCGGGCTATGTGGGCGAAGACGTCGAGAACATCATCCAGAAGCTGCTGCAGAGCTGTAACTACGAAGTCGAAAAGGCCCAGCGCGGCATCGTCTACATCGACGAGATCGACAAGATTTCGCGTAAATCGGACAATCCTTCGATCACGCGTGATGTGTCGGGCGAGGGCGTCCAGCAAGCCTTGCTGAAACTGATCGAGGGCACGATGGCCTCGGTACCGCCGCAGGGCGGGCGCAAGCATCCGAACCAGGACTTCGTCCAGATCGACACGACCAACATCATGTTCATCTGCGGCGGCGCCTTCGACGGCCTGGCCAAGATCGTGCAGAACCGTTCGGAAAAGGGCGGGATCGGTTTCGCAGCCAGCGTCAAGAGCGCCACCCAGCGTTCGAACAGCGAAATCATGATGGAAGCCGAGCCGGAGGATCTGATCAAGTTCGGCCTGATTCCGGAACTTGTCGGCCGTCTGCCTGTCGTAGCTACGCTGAACGAATTGACGGAAGAAGCGCTGATCCAGATCCTGATCGAGCCGAAGAATGCGCTCATCAAGCAGTATTCGAAATTGCTGGAAATGGAAGGCGCCGAACTGGAAATCCGTCCGGCGGCATTGCACGCAATTGCGAAAAAAGCATTGGCACGCAAGACCGGTGCCCGCGGCCTGCGTTCGATCCTGGAACACGCACTGCTCGACGTCATGTACGAATTGCCGAATCAGCAAAACGTGGTGAAAGTCGTGGTTGATGAAAATACGATCACGAACGGTGCCAAGCCGCTGCTGATTTATAGCGAAACTGCAAAGGCGTCCGGAGAAAATTAAAAAATATCCGCGCGGAAACCACAAAACCACTTGTGCGCTGGGAGCTTGGCGGTACAATTTACCTCAATAAAAGCATCCGGCTTCAATCGAAAAGCCACTCGTGACCGACCGTCACGTAGTGGCTTTTTCATTTCAAATCGGGATTTTATTGGAACGTCCAGATTGCATTTCGCGAATATGTTTTTTTATTCATAGAAATTATTTTGGGACGGTCTTGAGTTTTCACCGTGTGCGCCCAACATCCGTTACACGCTTTTTATAAGGTATACCATGACAACTTCGAAATTAACCGAGCAAACGACGCTGCCCCTGCTGCCGTTGCGCGACGTGGTCGTATTTCCCCATATGGTGATACCCCTGTTCGTTGGCCGCCCGAAGTCGATCAAGGCGCTTGAAGCCGCGATGGAACAGGGCAAGAGCATCATGCTCGCCGCCCAGAAGGCTGCTGCCAAGGACGAACCTTCCGCCGCGGACATCTACGAGATCGGCTGCGTCGCGAACATCCTGCAAATGTTGAAACTGCCCGACGGTACCGTGAAGGTGCTGGTCGAAGGCTCCCAGCGTGCCCGGATCGATCACATCAGCGATGCGCCGACCCATTTCGTCGCCGAGCTGACCCCGCTGCGTTCGGAAATCGGCGACGATTCCGAAGTCGAGGCGATGCGCCGTGCCATCGTCCAGCAGTTCGATCAGTACGTAAAACTGAACAAGAAAATCCCGCCCGAGATCCTCGCATCCCTGGCAGGCATCGACGACGCCGGCCGCCTGGCCGACACCGTCGCCGCGCACCTGCCGCTCAAGCTCGAGCAGAAGCAGGTGATCCTGGAGATCTTCAACGTCGCCAAGCGCCTCGAGCACCTGCTCGGCCAGCTGGAAGGCGAACTGGACATCCTGCAGGTCGAGAAGCGCATCCGTGGCCGCGTCAAGCGCCAGATGGAGAAGTCGCAGCGCGAGTACTACCTGAACGAACAGGTCAAGGCCATCCAGAAGGAACTGGGCGAAGGCGAAGACGGCGCCGACATCGACGAGCTCGAGAAGAAAGTCATCGCCGCCAAGATGCCGAAGGAGGCCCTCGACAAGGCCACCGCCGAGATCAAGAAGCTCAAGCTGATGTCGCCGATGTCGGCCGAAGCCACCGTCGTGCGCAACTACATCGACACCCTGGTGTCGCTGCCGTGGAAGAAGAAGTCGAAGGTCACCAACGACCTGTCGAACGCCGAGAAAGTGCTGGAAGCCGAGCACTATGGCCTCGACAAGATTAAAGAACGCATCCTGGAATATCTTGCAGTGCAACAGCGCGTCGACAAGCTGAAAGCCCCGATCCTGTGCTTCGTGGGCCCTCCAGGCGTCGGCAAGACCTCGCTCGGACAGTCGATCGCCCGTGCCACGAACCGCAAGTTCGTGCGCATGGCCCTGGGCGGCGTGCGCGACGAAGCCGAGATCCGCGGCCATCGCCGTACCTATATCGGCTCGATGCCGGGCAAGGTGCTGCAGTCGCTGGCGAAAGTCGGCGTCCGTAACCCGCTCTTCCTGCTCGACGAGATCGACAAGATGGGTGCGGACTTCCGCGGCGACCCGTCGTCGGCCCTGCTGGAGGTGCTGGATCCGGAACAGAACCACACTTTCTCGGACCACTACCTGGAAGTCGACTTCGACCTGTCGGACGTGATGTTCGTGGCGACCTCGAACTCCTTCAACATCCCGCCGGCCCTGCTGGACCGGATGGAAGTCATCCGCCTGTCGGGTTACACCGAAGACGAGAAGACCAGCATCGCGCAGCGTTACCTGCTGCCGAAGCAGGTCAAGGCGAATGGCCTGCAGGACGGCGAAATCAAGGTGGAAGAGTCGGCAATCCGCGACATCATCCGCTACTACACCCGCGAAGCCGGCGTTCGTTCGCTCGAGCGCGAAATCTCGAAGATCTGCCGCAAGGTCGTCAAGATGCTGCTCCTGAAAAAGAGCGAGAAGGCGGTCATCGTCAACGGCAAGAACCTGGACAAGTTCCTGGGCGTGCGCCGCTACGATTTCGGCGTGGCCGAGAAGGAAAACCAGGTTGGCCAGGTGGTCGGCCTGGCCTGGACCGAAGTCGGCGGCGACCTGCTGACGATCGAAGCCGTGAACGTGCCTGGTAAAGGCGGCATCATCCGTACCGGTACCCTGGGCGACGTGATGAAGGAATCGATCGAAGCGGCGCGCACGGTGGTTCGTAGCCGTGCCCAGCGTTTCGGCATCAAGGCGGAAGCGTTCGAAAAGAGCGACATCCACATCCACGTGCCGGAAGGTGCGACGCCGAAGGACGGTCCGTCCGCCGGTATCGGCATGACGACGGCGCTGGTGTCGGCCTTCACCGGGATTCCGGTGCGTGCCGACGTGGCGATGACGGGCGAGATCACGCTGCGCGGCGAAGTGCTGCCGATCGGCGGCCTGAAGGAGAAGCTGCTGGCGGCGCATCGCGGCGGCATCAAGACGGTGCTGATCCCCGAGCAGAACGTGAAGGACCTGGCCGAGATTCCGGACAACGTCAAGAACAAGCTCGAGATCGTGCCTGTTCGCTGGATCGAGAAGGTGCTGGAAATCGCACTGGAACGCCAGCCGGAAGCCATCGTCGAGGTGCAGGCCGTGCCGGTCACGCCAGCGGCGACGGCAACGGACGGGCAGGGCGACGTCGTCAAGCACTGATCGCGGTTTGATCGAATGAAAGGCGCCCCGCGGGGCGCCTTTTTTGCGCGCGCGTCGTCCATGAAAACGCCGCGCGGCGCCGCATCGGTTACGTTACGCGTGGGCATGCCCACCCTACGTCATGCGTCTGCCGAGACTGTTGCGTACCGTAGGGTGGGCATGCCCACGCGTTATCGAACGCGGCCTGGTCGAACCGTTTATCACGGACACCAAGGTAGCATCCCACGTCCATGCCAATGCCAACAATTCGCCACACCCAAGCATTCACCGGTGAATGTTGCTTGACAGAAGCAATTCCCCCTTGTTTAATACGCGCTTGCACTTTTTGCAGGAAGGCGCAGCGCCGCCGCGTCAGAACGACCTAGAGGATACGAGTGAACAAGACTGAACTGATCGAAGAAATCGCGAAATCCGCGGACATTACCAAGGCCTCGGCCACCCGTGCCCTGGATGCGATGATCGAAGCGGTGACGAACACCCTGAAGAAGAACGACAGCGTGACCCTGGTCGGCTTCGGCACCTTCACCGTCGGCGAACGCGCGGCCCGTACTGGCCGCGATCCGCGCACCAAGGAACCGATCAAGATTAAGGCTGCAAAGGTTCCGAAATTTAAGGCTGGTAAAGCGTTAAAAGATGCTGTAAACTAATGCCTTCTTTGCGGTGACACGCAAAGAAAACATCCTTTGAGGAGTAGAGGGCATGAGCCTCTCGGCTTTCTTTCTTGAGGGTGATGCAGTACCCAGTATGTTCGTGGAGCGGTAGTTCAGTTGGTTAGAATACCGGCCTGTCACGCCGGGGGTCGCGGGTTCGAGCCCCGTCCGCTCCGCCACGGCATACAACGAATTTGGAGCGGTAGTTCAGTTGGTTAGAATACCGGCCTGTCACGCCGGGGGTCGCGGGTTCGAGCCCCGTCCGCTCCGCCAGATTTCAGCAGTATTCGAAATGCTCGGAAAGAGCGTTTCAATGAGAAGAGGCGAACGCGAGTTCGCCTTTTTTTTTAACTTGTGCTTTGAAGCCATTTCTACAGCGATTGGTGGACCATGTTTGATTTTGTACGTAATAACAAGCGCATATTGCAGTTCGTCCTGCTGTTGCTGATCATTCCCTCGTTCGTGCTCGTCGGCGTGGAGAGCTACCAGAACCGTGGTGACAGCGGTGCGGGCGTCGCGACCGTCGATGGCCGCAAGATCACCCAGCAGGAGTGGGACGATGCGCAGCGCAAGCAGATCGACCAGGCGCGCCAGCAGATGGGTCCACAATTCGACCAGAAACTGTTCGACACGCCCGAAGCCAAGCGCGAAGTGCTCGAAAACCTGGTTGCCGAACGTGCCGTCAACGCCGAAATCGCGCGCAGCAACCTGACCGTCGGCGACACCAGTATCGCCAAGGCCATTGCCGAGATGGGCGCCTTCAAGAAGCCGGACGGCAGCTTTGACATGGACGCCTATCGCGCCGCGCTGGCCGCGCAGGGCATGACGGCGCCAGTCTTCGAGGCGCGCATGCGCCGCGACATGGCGATCCAGCAGCTGGCAGGCTCGGTCCAGGCCACCGCATTCGTGCCGCGTTCGGTGGCGAGCCGCGTCTCGGACATCAACGACCAGGAACGCGAAGTCCAGGAACTGATTTTCCCGGCGGCCCAGTACCTGGCGCAGGTCAAGGTCACCGACGACATGGTCAAGGCCTTCTACGACAAGAACGCCAGCCTGTTCCAGATTCCGGAAAGCGTGAAGGCCGAGTACATCGTGCTCGACGCCGGTGCCGTGGAAAGCCAGGTCACTGTCAGCGACGCCGAAATCGCCCAGTTCTACGAAACCAACAAGAAGCGCTTCACCACGCCGGAACAGCGTACCGCCAGCCACATCCTGATCACGAAGGCGCAGGGCGCCAAGCCGGCCGAGGAAGCCGCAGCCAAGGCGAAAGCCGAAGCCGTGCTGGCCGAGGTGCGCAAGAACCCGGCCGACTTCGCGGCGATCGCGAAGAGCCAGTCGCAGGATGCCGAGTCGGCAAGCCGCGGCGGCGACCTGGGCCCGATCGAACGCGGCACCTTCGGCAAGTCGATGGAAGACGCGATCTACGGCCTGAAGGAAGGCGAGATCAGCGGCATCGTGCCGTCGGAATTCGGCTACCACATCATCAAGCTCACCTCGATCAAGCCGCAGACGCAGAAGTCGCTCGCCGATGCGAAGGACGAGATTGCTGCCGAAGTGAAGAAGTCGAAGCTGTCGAAGAAGTATTCGGAGCTGGCCGAGCAATTCAACAACAGCGTCTACGAGCAGTCCGACAGCCTGAAGCCGACGGCCGACAAGCTGGGCCTGAAGATCCAGACCGCCGAGAACCTGAACCGCAAGCCGAATCCGCAACTGGGCGCCGCGCCGTTCAACAACGAGAAATTCCTGACGGCCCTGTTCTCGACGGACGCCATCAAGAACAAGCGCAACACGGAAGCCGTCGAAGTCGCGCCTGCGGTCCTGATCGCCGGCCGCGTGGTCGAGTTCCACCCGGCTTCGAAACTGCCGATGGCGCAGGTCGAGCCGCAGATCCGCCAGCGCGTGACCCAGGAAGAAGCGCTGCGCCTGGCACGCCAGGCCGGCGAAGCGAAACTGGCCGCCGCCAAGGCGTCCGGCGACGCCACCGGTTTCGGCGAAGCGAAGGTCCTGTCGCGCACCAGGCAGCCGGCGATCAACACCGCCGGTGCGCTGGCCGTGTTCAAGGCCGACGTGACCAAGTTGCCGGCCTATGTCGGTGTCGAGCTGCCGGGCCAGGGCTATGGCGTCTACCGAATCGGCAAGGTCTCGCAGCCGGCCCAGCCGGACGCCGCCCGCCGCGCCCAGGAAGCACAGCAGATCGGCGGCCTGGTCGGCCAGGCGGAACTGTACAACTTCGTGGAAGCGATCAAGGCGAAGTCCAAGGTGAAGATCAATGTCGCCAAAGGCGAAGAGGCGGCCAAGGCGCAGTAAGCGCAGGCCTGCGGGCCTGAGTCACATACAAAAAACCCGGACGCTCGCGTGTCCGGGTTTTTTTACGTCTCGCCGCAGGTGGGTACGGAGCGCCCACCCTACGCGGCGTCGGTCAGGCCGCGTGCAGCGACTGCGCCGCCTTCATGAAGTCCTGCGGCCCGATATCACTCAACTCCAGCACCCGCGCCTGCCCGTACTGGACGAAATTGCGGTCGATCGAACGCAGGTAGGCCGGGTCGTAGTGTTCGACCAGCAGCTGGTCGACCAGCTCCGGCATCGCGCCGCTGTTGGCCAGGGCGTGCCATTCGTCGATCCGGGCGCGGCCGTGCAGCTGGACCAGGTGGTCGAGCTGGCCGTTCAGGGCTTGCGGGTCGCGCGCGAAGTGTTCGTAGTCTTCCATCAGCAGGCGCACCCGGTTCGGGCGCGACAGCGTCAGGGCCACGCAGGGCGCCGCGCGCATGCGCTCCATGACGGCGTCCGGCACGCGCAGGTTGCCGACCTTCTTGCTCTCGGATTCGACGAACACGGGACGGCTCGGGTCGAAATGACGCAGCTTGTTCCAGATCCGGGTCTCGAACATCTTCTGGGTCGGCTGCGGCTCGTCGGGCAGGTGGCCGAGCACCGAGCCGCGGTGGGCCGCCAGCCGCTCGAGGTCGAGCACCTGGGCGCCGATCCCGTCCAGGGTCTCCAGCAGGCGGCTCTTGCCGCTGCCGGTGGTGCCGCAGATGACCCGCCATTCCAGGTCCGGCGGCGCGGCCAGGGCGGCGCTCACGGCGGCGCGGTAGGCCTTGTAGCCGCCGTCGAGCTGGATCGCCGGCCAGCCGATCTTGGCCAGGATGTGGGCCAGCGAGCCGCTGCGGTTGCCGCCGCGCCAGCAGTAGACGAGGGGCTTCCAGTCCTTCGGCTTGTCGCCGAAGCGCTCGTCCAGATGGCGCGCGATGTTGCGCGCGACCAGGGCCGCGCCGACCTTCTTGGCCTCGAAGGCGCCGACCTGCTTGTAGAGCGTGCCGACCCGCACCCGCTCCTCGTCGTTCAGGACCGGGCAGTTGATGGCGCCGGGCAAGTGGTCGAGCGCGAACTCGCCCTCGCTGCGGGCGTCGATGATGGTGTCGAAGCGGTCGAGTTCGGGAAGGATGTCGGCAAAGCTCAGTACGGCGGGATATTTCATTATTTGGTGATCAGTGTCGAGAAAGTCGGCCAGATGTTATTCAGGATAATTGGATGTGCCTGCGCGCTCGGGTGCAGGCGGTCGGCCTGGAACAGCGCCGGCTTGTCGGCCACGCCTTCCAGCATGAAGGGCACCAGCGGCGCCTTGTATTCCTTCGAGAGCGTGCTGAACATGCCGAAGAAGCGCTCCGTGTACGCACGGCCATAGTTCGGCGGCATGCGCATGCCGATCAACATGACCTTGGCGCGATGCTTCTGCGCCATCGTGATCATTTCGCGCAGGTTGGTCGAGGCGGCGTCGACCGGCAATCCGCGCAGGCCATCGTTGGCGCCGAGTTCGATGACGACGATCTGGGGCTTGTGCGCATTGAGCAGGGCGGGCAGCCGCGCTCGCCCGCCGCTGGTGGTCTCGCCGCTGATGCTGGCGTTCACGATGTTGGCGTCGATCTTTTCGCTTTTCAGCTTCTGTTCGAGCAGGGCGACCCAGCCGGCGCCGCGTGTGAGGCCATATTCGGCCGACAGGCTGTCGCCCACCACGAGTACGGTTTTTGGTGCAGAATAAGCGCTCGCCGAAGCAGCCACGAGGGCTGCCGCGACAGTGAATTTATTGAGAAAAGAGAGCATGCGCGATCATCCCGAGGCTTTCAAATATACGGACTCCGCCGCGACAGACGGGGCGGCTGCAATCCAGGTGGAAGGCCTGTCCAAGCGGGTGGCGGACGCCAGCGGCGAACTCACCATCCTGCACAGCATCGATTTTACCGTGCAACCGGCCGAGACGCTCGCGATCGTCGGCGCCTCGGGTTCCGGCAAGTCGACCCTGCTCGGGCTGCTGGCCGGTCTCGACACCCCGAGCGGCGGCCGCGTGCTGCTGGGCGGCACCGATATCTTCGCGCTCGACGAGGATGGACGCGCCGCGTTTCGCAAGGCCAGGCTCGGTTTCGTGTTCCAGTCCTTCCAGCTGCTGGCGCATTTGAACGCGCTCGAAAACGTGATGCTGCCGCTCGAATTGCGCGGCGACGGCCAGGCGCGGGCAAAAGCGGAAGCGATGCTGGGCCGCGTCGGCCTGTCCAGCCGGCTGCGCCATTATCCGAAATACCTGTCCGGCGGCGAGCAGCAGCGCGTGGCCCTGGCGCGCGCCTTCGTGACCGAGCCGCCGCTGCTGTTCGCGGACGAGCCCACCGGCAGCCTGGATGCGGCGACCGGGGAGGCCATCATCCAGCTGATGTTCGAACTCAATCGCGAACGCGGGTCGACCCTGGTGCTCGTCACGCACGATTCCGCGATGGCGGCACGGTGTGGGCGGACGATTACGATTGCGGCGGGGAAGCTGGTTTAGTCAGTAGGCATCGAAGCACGTTTCGACTTGCATCCGTGCGTTGACGCGTGGGCAGAGGTGCCCACCCTACGGTGCACCGCCGTCTCGATTGCACCCCTCGGCCGCTGCGTAACGTAGGGTGGGCACTCGTGCCCTGCCTCACGGGCAGGGCGCTCCGCGGGCGGACAGCATGCTGTCCGAATTCCCCGCTCGCCCCACGCGTCAACGGGCGCGTGTCTGGCCGCGCTCCCGGATCAAGCCATTCAACACCGCCCGCACCGCCGCCGGCAATTCCCCGGCCGTCATTCCGACCGGCCCGATACCTTCATCGACCAGCCGGTCCGCCGCCGCCCCGTGCATCCACACGGCCCCGATCGCCGCCTCCCAGGCCGGCCAGCCCTGCGCCAGCAGTGCGCCGCATACGCCCGCCAGCACGTCGCCGCTGCCGCCCGTCGCCAGGCCCGGATTACCGGTCGGGTTGATCACGATCTCGCCATCCGGCCGCGCGATCACGCTGCCGGCCCCCTTGAGCACCACGACCGCCTGCAGGCGCTTGGCCAGCCTGCGCGCCGCCCCCAGCCGGTCTGCCTGCACCTCGGCCGCCGAGCTGCCCAGCAGGCGCGCCGCTTCCAGCGGATGCGGCGTGACCAGGGTAGCCGACTGGCGCCGTGTCAGGCGCGCCTGCAGTTCGGTGCTGGCCGCGACCAGGTTGAGGGCGTCGGCGTCGAGCACGATGGGCGCCGCGCTGTCGATGCCGTGGCCGAGCGCGCGCATCGCCTCCATCGCGTCGCCCATGCCGGGGCCGAGCACCAGCACGCGGCCGGCGAAGTCGAAGTCGTGGGCAAGGCGGAACATCAGTTCGGGATGCACCGGGTCGAAGGCCGGCGCCGGGTCGATCGTCACCGCGAACACGCGTCCGGCGCCGGCGTACAGCGCGCCGCGCGCGGCCAGCACCGCGGCCCCGGTCATCCCGCGGGCGCCGCCGACCACGGCCAGGTCGCCGAACTGTCCCTTGTGCGAATTCTGGCGCCGCGGCGCGAGGCTGGCTGCGAACAGCGCGGGCGAGCCGATGCAGGCTTGCGCCGGCTCGAACAGGGCTTCATCGAGCTCGAGGCCGGCCACCTGCACCTGTCCCGCATGGTCGCGGCCCTCGGCCGTGTGCAGGCCCGGCTTGTCGCCGATGAAGGTGATCGTATGGGTGGCGTGGACGGCGACGCCGTTCGGACCGACAACCGCGCCGCTGTCCGCGTCCAGGCCGCTCGGCACGTCGAGCGCCAGCACCGGGCAGCGCACGCCGTCGATGGCGCTCACCAGGTCGCGGTAGCGGCCCTCGAGCGGTCGTTGCAGGCCGATGCCGAACAGGCCGTCGACCACCAGTGCCCAGTCGCGCACGTCGGGTGCGACGTCGGCGAAGTTGGCGCGGCTGGCGCGGGCGCGCGCCAGGGCCTGGGCCGCCTCCGTGGACACCTTGCCGCTGCCGGCCAGGTGCAGCACGACGACGTCGACCCCGGCTTCGCCCAGGTTGGCCGCCAGCTCGAGGGCGTCGCCGCCATTGTTGCCGGGGCCGGCCAGCACCAGCACCGGCCGTTCCCGTGCGCCGCCGAGCAGCTCGAGGGCGGCATCCGCGCCGGCACGCCCGGCGCGGCGCATCAATGCGCCCGGTTCAAGGCTTTCCGCCGCGGCGGCTTCCGTGGCGCGAATCTGCGCCACGCTGTAAAGACGATTGTCCATCCGGACTCCAAAGTGGTACCAACAGTGCATTTTCGCCAATTTTGGCGCGAGGGGCGAATACAATAGGAGCATACCTGACAGCGCATGGAGTAAGGAATGGATTGGCAGTTCTGGATCGACCGCGGCGGCACCTTTACCGATATCGTGGCGCGCCGCCCCGACGGCAGCCTCACGACGCACAAGCTGCTCTCCGAGAACCCGGAGCAGTACCGCGACGCCGCCGTGGCGGGCATCCGCCATCTGTTGAACGTGGCGCCCGGCCAGCCGCTGCCGACTGAACGCATCGGGGCCGTCAAGATGGGTACGACGGTCGCGACCAACGCGCTGCTCGAGCGCAAGGGCGCACCCACGGCGCTGGCGATCACGCGCGGCTTCCGGGACGCGCTGCGCATCGCCTACCAGAACCGTCCCAGGCTGTTCGAACGCCACATCGTGCTGCCCGCGCTGCTGTACGGCCAGGTGGTCGAGGTCGACGAGCGCATCGGCGCGCACGGCGAGACCGTGCGCGAGCTCGACGCGGCGAAAGCGCGCGCCGGGCTGCAGGCGGTGTTCGACAGCGGCACCCGCGCGCTGGCGATCGTCTTCATGCACGGTTACCGCCATGCGCGGCACGAAGCCGAAGTCGCCCGCATCGCGCGCGAGATCGGCTTTACCCAGATATCGGTGTCGCACGAAGTCAGTCCGATGATGAAGCTGGTCGCGCGCGGCGACACCACCGTGGTCGACGCCTACCTGTCGCCGATCCTGCGCCGCTATGTCGACCAGGTCGCGGCCGAACTGCCGGGCGTGCACCTGCAGTTCATGCAGTCGAACGGGGGACTGACCGATGCGCGCGCCTTCCAGGGCAAGGACAGCATTCTGTCCGGCCCCGCGGGCGGCATCGTCGGCATGGTGCGTGCGAGCCGGCTGGCCGGCTTCGAGCGCGTCATCGGCTTCGACATGGGCGGCACCTCGACCGATGTCTCGCACTATGCGGGCGAATTCGAAAGGGTGTTCGAGACCCAGGTCGCCGGCGTGCGGATGCGCGCGCCGATGATGAGCATCCACACGGTGGCGGCCGGCGGCGGCTCGATCCTGCATTTCGACGGCAGCCGCTACCGCGTCGGCCCCGACAGCGCCGGCGCCAATCCGGGCCCGGCCAGCTACCGCCGCGGCGGGCCGCTGACGGTCACCGACGCCAACCTGATGCTGGGTAAAATCCAGCCGGGGCAGTTTCCGCACCTGTTCGGACCGGGCGGGAACGAAGCGCTCGACGCCGGCGTCGTGCGCGCCGGGTTCGAGGAAATGGCGCGCGAGATCGCCGCAGCCACAGGCGACGAGCGTACGCCCGAACAGGTCGCCGAAGGCTTCATCCAGATCGCGGTCGGGAACATGGCCAACGCCATCAAGCAGATCTCGGTGCAGCGCGGCCACGACGTCACGGAATATGCGCTGACCAGCTTCGGCGGCGCCGGCGGCCAGCATGCCTGCCTGGTGGCCGACGCGCTCGGCATGAAGACGGTCTTCGTCCACGGCCTGGCCGGCGTGCTGTCGGCCTACGGCATGGGCCGGGCCGACCAGAGCGCGATGCGCGAGCAGGCGGTCGAGGAGCGCCTGGGTGCGGCCGACAGCGAAGCGCTGGCCGCACGCCTCGACACCCTGGCCGAGGCCGCGAGCGGCGACCTGCGCGCCCAGGGCGTGGTCGACGCGCGCATCGACATCGTCAAGCGCGTGCACCTGCGCTACGAGGGCACGGATTCGGCGCTGGTGGTGGACTTCGCTGCGCCGGAGGCGATGCAGGCCCAGTTCGAAGCCGCCTATAAACGCCGCTTCTCCTTCCTGATGCCCTCGCGCGCATTGATCGTGGAAGCGGTGTCGGTGGAAGCGTTGGGACGCTCGGAAGCGCCACCGGAGACGATCGCCCCGGTCATGCCGCGCGACGGCGGCCTGCACCCCTTCGACACGGTGCCCATGTTCGGCGCCGGCGAATGGCGCGCGACCGCGATCTACCGGCGCGCGGACCTGCGGCCCGGCGACCGCATCGACGGCCCGGCCATCGTCGCCGAGGACAATGCGACGACGGTCGTCGAAGCGGGCTGGCAGGCCGAGGTCACGCCCTACAATCACCTTGTGCTGCGCCGCGTGCAGGCGCTGCCCGAGCGGCGCGCGATCGGCACCACGGCCGATCCGGTCATGCTCGAGATCTTCAACAACCTGTTCATGTCGATCGCCGAGCAGATGGGCCTGCGCCTGCAGAACACGGCCCATTCGGTGAACATCAAGGAGCGGCTCGACTTCAGCTGCGCCATTTTTGATGCCGCCGGCAACCTGGTAGCGAACGCGCCGCACATGCCCGTGCACCTGGGCTCGATGGGCGAGAGCATCAAGACCGTGATGCGCGAGAATGCGGGCCGCATGCGGGCCGGCGACGTGTATGTGCTGAACGACCCCTACAACGGCGGCACCCACTTGCCGGACGTGACGGTGATCTCGCCCGTGTTCGACGAAGCGGGCATCGACATACTGTTCTACGTCGGGTCGCGCGGCCACCACGCCGACATCGGCGGCACCACGCCGGGCTCGATGCCGCCGGACTCGCGCCACATCGAGGAGGAGGGCGTCCTGATCGACAACTTCAAGCTGGTCGACGGCGCCGACGGCATCCTGCGCGAGGCCGAAGCGCGTGCGCTGTTGAACGGCGCGCGCTACCCGGCCCGCAATCCGGACCAGAACATGGCCGACCTGCGCGCCCAGGTCGCAGCCAACCAGAAGGGCGTCGAGGAGCTGCTGCGGATGGTGGCGCACTTCGGCCTGGATGTCGTGCGCGCCTACATGGGCCACGTGCAGGACAATGCCGAGGAAGCCGTGCGGCGCGTGATCACGGCCCTGAAGGACGGCGCCTTCACCGTGGAACTGGACAACGGCGCGCGCATCGCGGTGGCGATCACGGTCGACCGCGCCGCACGCAGCGCCCGCATCGACTTCACCGGCACGTCAAGCCAGCTCGATAACAATTTCAACGCGCCGTCCGCCGTCTGCATGGCCGCGGTGCTGTACGTGTTCCGTACCCTGGTCGAGGACGAGATCCCGCTCAACGGCGGCTGCCTGAAGCCGCTCGAGGTGATCATCCCGCCCGGCTCGATGCTCAACCCGCATTACCCGGCCTCTGTCGTTTCCGGCAACGTCGAGACCTCGACCTGCATCACCAACGCCTTATATGGGGCACTGGGCGTGATGGCGGCCTCGCAGGGCACGATGAACAATTTTACGTTCGGGAACGCCCGCTACCAATACTACGAGACCATTTCGGGCGGTAGCGGCGCGGGCGAGGGCTTCGACGGCACCGACGTCGTGCAGACCAACATGACCAATTCGCGCCTGACCGATCCGGAGATCCTCGAGTTCCGCTTCCCGGTGCGGCTGGAGAGCTATGCGATCCGGCCCGGTTCCGGCGGCGCCGGGCGCTGGCATGGCGGCAAGGGCGGCGTGCGCCAGGTGCGCTTCCTGGAACCGATGACGGCCGCGATCCTGTCGAACAACCGGATCTACGCGCCCTTCGGGATGGCGGGCGGCGAGCCGGGCGCGCGCGGCGTCAACACGGTCGTGCGTGCCGATGGGCGGGTCGAGCAGGTCGGCCATATCGGCAAGGTCGAGATGGCGGCCGGGGACCTGTTCGTGATCGAGACGCCGGGCGGGGGAGGGTACGGAGAGGCGTGAGCCCCAGTGTCCCTACGAGATACCGTACTTGCGGCGCATTGCCTGGTACTCGGTCTCGAGCGGGCCCAGTCTCGGATGCTGGGCGTCGATGGCCCGGATCTTTTCGAGCTGGGCGTAACACAGCTCGCCCAGCGGATGATCCCATCCGAGCTCGTTGATTTGCCTGAGCACGCCGCCGGCCACGGCAATCGTGACCTGCAGGTTCGACGGCGCCATGTGCAGGGCTTCGAGCAGGGTCTGGACGGCGCCGCGCACGTCACCCATGTTGCGCTTCTCGTCGGCGACGCCGAGCAGGATCTGGGCCTGGGCCTTGAGCTGCTGCTGGACGCCATCGGCCAGGTCGCGCCGGCCGGCTTGCGCGAACAGGGTCAGCGCATGCTCGCTGGTGATGCCGCTGTCGGCGTCGTTCACCACGGCCATCATGACGTCCTGCGCACCCTGGTCCAGGCGATGGTCGAGGCAGGCCCGCACCAGGCCCAGCTTCAGGCTGGTGGACAGGCCGCTGCCGGCGCGTACCGCCGACACCGCGCCTTGCAGATCGGCCACGGCTGCCGTCCGGTTGCCGGCCGCGTCGTGCAGGGCCGCGTTCGACACGGCGACGCAGGCGTCGAGCTCGGGACTTGCCTTCATCGAGCGCTCGAGGTCACGCACCACGCCGCTCGCGCCCGCCAGGTCGCCGCGTTTCACCAGAGCCTTGACCAGCCGCACATGGTCTTCGGGATCGCGAAACTCGGAATAGCGCGCCTTGCTCACCACCTGCTTGAAGGATTTTTCCGCAGCCGCCGTGTCCCCGGCCTCGAGCGCCACTTCGCCGAGCTTGCGCAGGCGGCGTACCATGTGCGGCGAGATCGCCACCGCTTCCTCCAGGATCTTTTGCGCCTGGGCCTGGTTCCCGAGCGCTTCGTGGCAGCGTGCCAGCAGGTCGTAGCCGGCCATCAGCCGCGGATTGGCGGCCACCAGCACCTGCAGCGTTTCGCGCGCATCCTCGACCCGGCCCTGCGCGAACTGCGCCCGGGCCAGGCCGAGACCGGCCCAGCCGAGCGGCTTGTAGTCGAGCACCTTGCGGTAGATCTCCTCGGCCTCGCCGTGTTCTTTGATGCTCACGTGCAGGTCGGCGCGCAGGCGGGCGAACTCGAGGGCGTGGCGCGGATGGGCGATCCCGGCGGCCGCGGCGGAGCGGATCGCTTCCCGTACATTGCCCTGCGCCACAAGTTGATAAGTCGGCAGGAAGACGGCGCGCCGCTCGAGGGCGCGGGCGACGCGGGCCCCCAGCGTCTCGGCGGTAAAGGGTTTGAGCACATAATCGGTCGGCGCCAGCTCGGCCGCGCCGATCACCTTGCCGTACACGGCTTCCGAGGTCAGCATGATGAAGATCGCCCAGGGGCTGATCAGGCGGTGGTGGCGCAGGTCTTCGAGCAGCTGCTGGCCGTCCTGGCCGTCGCCGCTGCCCAGGTCGTATTCGCAGAGGACGATGTCGTAGGCGCGCCGCGTCAGCTGACGAATCGCCGTGCCCGAGTTGACGGCATATTCGATCTTGTTGATGCCCGCGCCATTGAGCATGTTCTGCAGGTTGCTGCGCATGCCCGGGTTGGGATCGATTACCAGTACCGACAGTTGGCTGTTCTCTTGCATCGTCTCTTTC
The DNA here is from genome assembly GCF_015101885.1 of Massilia litorea. Lineage (NCBI taxonomy): Bacteria > Pseudomonadati > Pseudomonadota > Betaproteobacteria > Burkholderiales > Oxalobacteraceae > Massilia > Massilia litorea. The sequence goes on along the minus strand of NZ_CP062941.1, from coordinate 4,010,062 downwards.
ATCGGCCGCTGGACGCCGCCTATGTCGTCAATATCAATCGCTACAATACCGACAACCATCCCGCCGGGCAACCGAAAGCGCCCCTATGCGGGGGCAATATTATCAACCCTGTATAATAGCGGGCTATCTTCCACCCGCAGCCACGCTGCATCAACCGACTTCCAGCCATGTTGATTCTGCCGGGTTCCAATGCCCTGTCTGTCTTTCGTAGCCAACGCCTCCTGACCCAACTGCAAGCAGCCGCGCCCGCGATTGCCGCCGTCCAGGCCCGATTTGTCCACTTCATCGACAGCGCCGCGCCGCTTTCCATCGACGATACACAGCAGCTGACCGCCATGCTGACCTATGGCGAGCCGGTGCCGGAAACGCTGTACGAAGGCAGTACCGTCGAATTCTTCGTCATCCCGCGCCTGGGCACGATTTCGCCCTGGGCCTCGAAGGCGACCGATATCGCCCACAACTGCGGCATGCGCCACGTGCACCGCATCGAGCGCGGCGTGGCCTACACGCTGGTGCTCAAGAGCGGCATCCTCGGCAGCAGCATCGGCGCACCGAAGAAGCTGGCCGACGAGGAACTGGCGCAGGTCGCCGCCTTGCTGCACGACCGCATGACGGAAACCGTCCTGCGCAGCGCCGACGAAGCATCCCGGCTGTTCCAGGAGCTCGAAGGCAAGCCGCTCGAAGCCATCGATGTGCTGGGGCAGGGCCGCGAGGCGCTGCTACGCGCCAACACGGAACTGGGCCTTGCCATGTCGATCGACGAGATCGACTACCTGTACGAGGCCTTCACCAGGGCCAAACGGAATCCGACCGACGTCGAACTGATGATGTTCGCCCAGGCTAACAGCGAGCACTGCCGCCACAAGATCTTCAACGCCGACTGGATCATCGACGGGGTGAAGCAGGACAAGTCGCTGTTCGGCATGATCAAGAACACGCACCAGCTGCAGCCGAAGGGCACCGTGGTCGCCTACAGCGACAACTCGTCGATCATGGAAGGCGCCGTCGTCACGCGCTTCTTCCCGCGCCCGAACGGGGAATACGCGCCGCTGACCGAGCTGACCCACACGCTGATGAAGGTCGAGACCCACAACCACCCGACCGCGATTTCTCCTTTCCCGGGCGCCTCGACCGGCGCCGGCGGCGAAATCCGCGACGAAGGAGCAACCGGGCGCGGCGCCAAGCCAAAGGCCGGCCTGACCGGTTTCACCGTGTCGAACCTGCTGCTGCCCGATGCCCAGCGTCCATGGGAAAACGCTGCCGACGTCACCCAGCCAGGCGAGAAGGGCGAGGCGCCTGTCTACGGCAAACCTGAGCGCATCGCGTCGCCATTGCAGATCATGATCGACGGCCCGCTCGGCGGCGCCGCCTTCAGCAACGAATTCGGCCGTCCTGTCCTGGGCGGCTATTTCCGCACCTACGAGCAGAACGCCCAGGCGGCAGGCGGCGTCTACGGCTACCACAAGCCGATCATGATCGCCGGCGGCATCGGCAACATCTCCGACCAGCACACTTTTAAAAACGACATCCCGCCGGGCAGCCTGTTGATCCAGCTCGGCGGTCCGGGCATGCGCATCGGCATGGGCGGCTCGGCCGCCTCGTCGATGGCGACCGGCACGAATACGGCGGACCTGGACTTCGACTCGGTCCAACGCGGCAATCCGGAAATGGAACGCCGGGCCCAGGAAGTGATCAACGGCTGCTGGCAGCTGGGCAAGGACAACCCGATCATCTCGATCCACGACGTCGGCGCGGGCGGCCTGTCGAATGCCTTCCCGGAAATCGTGAACGACGCCAAGCGCGGCGCGATTTTCGACCTGCGCAAGATTCAGCTGGAAGAATCGGGCATGGCGCCCAAGGAAATCTGGTCGAACGAATCGCAGGAACGCTATGTTCTTGCCATTTTGCCTGACAACCTGGACCTGTTCGCCTCGCTGTGCGAGCGCGAGCGTTCGCCCTTCGCCGTCATCGGTGTGGCCACCGAGGAGCGCCAGCTGCAGGTCGTCGACCCGCTGGCCGGTAACAAGCCGGTCGACATGCCGATGGACGTCCTGCTCGGCAAGCCGCCGAAGATGACCCGCGAGGTCGAGCATGTGAAGCGCGCGCTGCCGGCCATCGACCTGACCGGCATCGAGCTCGAGGAAGCCGCGCGCCGCGTGCTGCTGCTGCCGACCGTGGCCGACAAATCCTTCCTGATCACCATCGGCGACCGCAGCGTCGGCGCCATGACCGTGCGCGACCAGATGGTCGGCCCATGGCAGGTGCCGGTGGCCGACTGCGCCGTCACCGCGATGAGCCACGAAGGCTTCGCGGGCGAAGCGATGGCGATGGGCGAGCGCACGCCGCTGGCCGTGATCGACGCCGCCGCCTCGGGCCGCATGGCCGTGGGCGAGGCGATCACGAACATCGCTTGCGCCCCGATCGCCTCGATCGAAGACATCAAATTGTCCGCCAACTGGATGGCCGCCTGCGGCCAGCCGGGCCAGGACGCGGCCCTGTTCGACACGGTGAAGGCGGTGGGCATGGAACTGTGCCCGGCGCTGGGCATCAGCATCCCGGTCGGCAAGGATTCGCTGTCGATGCGTACCACCTGGAACGACGAGGGTGAAGCGAAGTCGGTCATCTCCCCGGTCTCGCTGATTGTTTCCGCGTTCGCGCCGGTACCGGATGTGCGTTCCTCGCTGACGCCGCAGCTGCGCACCGACCTTGGCGAGACGGCCCTGGTGCTGATCGACCTCGGCCGCGGCAAGAACCGCATGGGCGCATCCAGCCTGGCCCAGGTGACCCAGCAGCTGGGCGACTCGGTGCCGGACGTCGATTCGGCGGACGACCTGAAAAACTTCTTCGCCGCGATCCAGCGCCTGAACAAGGAAGGCAAGCTGCTCGCCTACCACGACCGTTCGGACGGCGGCCTGTTCGCCACCCTGGTCGAGATGGCCTTTGCCGGCCGCGCCGGCGTGTCGGTCAATCTCGACATCCTCACCATGGAAGGCGAACATGCCTCGGACTGGGGCGACGCCAAGAACTGGACCGGCCAGGTCGGCGAGCGCCGCAACGAAATGACGCTGCGCGCGCTGTTCTCGGAAGAGCTCGGTGCCGTGGTGCAGGTGCGCATGGACGACAAGAGCGCGGTCATGAACGCGCTGCGCGAGCTGAACCTCGGCGCCTGCAGCCACATCATCGGCAAGGTCAACGACCGTGGCGCGATCGAGTTTACGCGCGACGCGAAGGTCATCTACAACCAGAAGCGCAGCAGCCTGCACCGCCTGTGGTCGGAGACCAGCTGGCGCATCGCGCGCCTGCGCGACAATCCCGATTGCGCCGACCAGGAATACGAGCGCCTGCTGGACGAGTCGGACCCGGGGATCACGCCGAAGCTGACCTTCGACCCGAGCGAGAACATCGCCGCGCCCTTCATTGCAAGGGGCGTGCGTCCGCGCGTGGCCATCCTGCGCGAGCAGGGCGTCAATTCGCACATCGAGACCGCCTGGGCGATGCACCAGGCCGGCTTTACGGCGGTGGACGTCCACATGAGCGACCTGATCGCCGGCCGCGCCAGGCTCGCCGACTTCCACGGCGTGATCGCGGTGGGCGGCTTTTCCTACGGCGACGTGCTGGGCGCGGGCGAGGGCTGGGCCAAGACCATCCTGTTCAACACCCAGCTGGCCGACCAGTTCGCCACCTTCTTCGCGCGCCAGGATACCTTCGGCCTCGGCGTCTGCAACGGCTGCCAGATGCTCTCCAACCTGAAATCGATCATCCCGGGCGCCCACGCCTGGCCGAAGTTCACCCGCAACAAGTCGGAACAGTTCGAGGCGCGCTTCGGCATGGTCGAAGTGCTCGACTCGCCGTCGATCTTCTTCGCCGGCATGGCGGGCACCCAGGCGCCGATCGCGATCGCCCACGGCGAAGGCTTTGCCGACTTCTCGCTGACCGGGGATATCGGGCAGGTAGCGCAGTCGCTGCGCTATGTCGACAACCGCGGCCAGGCGACCGAGCAGTATCCGTTCAACCCGAACGGCTCGCCGGGCGGCCTGACGGCGGTGACGACGCCGGACGGACGCTTCACGGCGATGATGCCGCACGCCGAGCGCGTGTTCCGCACGGCCGTCCATTCGTGGGCGCCCCCAGGCTGGGGCGACGACGCGCCGTGGATGCGGATGTTCCGCAATGCGCGCAAGTGGGTGGGTTGATTCAAGGCCCAGCGTGAATGAGAACGCCTCCTTCGGGAGGCGTTTTCGTAGGGTGGGCAGTGGGGATGGCTAAATGCCAGCACCACGCGCACGCGGTGATACGCGGCTGCAAGATCGGCGGGCACGAAAACGGTGCCGATGCGTATCGCCGCGTGGGCACGGCGTGCCCACCGTACGAAGGGCAACAGGCCGGCAGCAATAAAAAAGGCGCTTCCGTGGAAGCGCCTTTTTCTATTCAGCCGATCCGGATTACTGGATCTTGGCCTTCTTCAACAGCGACTCGCGGTATTCCGCCAGCTTGCGCTGCTGCAGTTGTTCCGCGACTTGCTGCTTGACCTGGTCCAGCGGCGGGATCGCCAGTGGCCGGACTTCTTCCAGCTTGATCACGTGGTAGCCGTACTGGGTCTTCACCGGGGTGTCGGTGATGGCGCCTTTTTGCAGCGAGGTCATCGCCTTCGAGAACTCAGGCACGAAACGGCCCGGGTCGGTCCAGCCGAGATCGCCGCCGTTGGCAGCCGAGCCAGGATCCTTGCTCTGCTTGGCCAGCTCTTCGAACTTGGCGCCGCCCTTGAGCTTGGCGATGATCGCTTTCGCGTCTTCTTCCTTCTCGACCAGGATGTGGCGAGCGTGGTATTCCTTGTCCGGTGCGCCGGCTTTCGCCTTGTCGTACTCGGCCTTGATGTCGGCATCCTTGACCGGGTTCTTCTTGACGTAGTCGGCCAGCATCGCGTTGATGATGATGCTCTGGCGGGCGTTGTCGATGGCGGCCTTGACTTCCGGACGGGCGCCCACGTTCTGCTTGTCGGCTTCCTGGATCAGCACTTCACGGCCGATCAGGTCCTTCTTGATCATTTCGCGCAGCTGCGGCGAATCGGTGGCACGCCCTTGCGCGACGACCTGCTTGACCATCTGGTCGACCCGCGCTGCCGGGATCGGCTTGCCGTTCACGGTCGCAACGTTCTGGGCGAAGGCAGGTGCTGCCACGATAAAGGACATGGCGAGCAACAGGCGGGTTGGCTTCAAAATCATTGTTCAGATCCTATAAAAACTCGAAAAGTCGCCCGCTGGCGACGACAGGCCGGCGCCTGCGACGGCGCCGGTGGCAAACATATTACTGCACCTTTGCCTTCTTGACCATTTCCTCTTGGTAAGCCGCCAGTTTGGTCTGGGTGAGGCTTTCCGCGATCTGCGATTTGATCTCGTCCATGGCAGGCACTTTCACCGCGCGCACGTCGTCGACCTTGATGACGTGGAAGCCGGCGCCCGTCTTGACCGGGGTCTCGGTGACCTGGCCTTTGTTCAGCTTGGTGAAGCCGGCTGCGAACTCGGGCGGGAAGGCCGAAGGGGCAGCCCAGTCGAGGTCGCCGCCATTGGCAGCCGAACCGGTGTCCTTGCTCTGCTTGGCCAGGTCTTCGAACTTGGCGCCGCCCTTGAGCTTGGCGATGACGGCTTTCGCTTCGTCTTCGGTCGTGGTCAGGATGTGGCGCAGGTGGTATTCCTTCTCGCCGGACTGGGTCTTGGCGAAGCGGTCGTACTCGGCCTTGATCTCGGCATCGGTGACGGGGTTCTTGGCAATGTAGTCGCGCGCCAGCTGGTTCACGACGATGGCCTGGCGGGCGCTGTCGAGGGCCTGCTTGACGTCCGGCTTCTTGTCGTAGCCTTGCTTGATCGCTTCCTGCATCAGCACTTCGCGTGCGATCAGGTCTTTCTTGATCGCTTCGCGCAGCTGCGGCGAATCCTGGCCCTGGCCCTGGGCGACGACCTGCTTGACGATCGCGTCGACGCGCGAGGTCGGAATGGCCTTGCCGTTCACGACGGCGAGGTTCTGGGCGAAGGCGGGTGCTGCGAGGGTGGCGGCAGCGATCAAGGCGAACAGCAGGCGTGCTGGCTTAGCGGTCATTATTGAATATCCTGTGGAGGGAGTTGCTTGGACGAGATTGGTTTAGTTCTTTTTGCAGAGCAGTTCAATCGTGATTGTGCGTCTAAATACTTAAGCGATCCTGAACCGGCCTCAGTCCGATTCAGAGGGCGCCAGGGCCGTGATGGCGAGCGCGTGGATCTCGGCCCGCATCATTTCGGCCACGGCATCATACACCAGTCGATGGCGCATGACGAGTCTCAGTCCATCGAAGCGTTCCGAGACGATTTTCACGCTGTAATGGCCGCCGCCCGAGGCTGCGCCGGCATGGCCGGCATGCAGGTGCGAGTCGTCGCCGACCTCGAGCAGGCTGGGCTTGAGCGCCGCTTCCAGTGCTTCGCGAATGCGTTCGACACGGTGGTCGACCTTGTTGTCCAGACTCATGCTTCCTCCTGCGGGATGTGCTTCATGAGCAGCATCGACTGGGCGACGGTGAACAGGAAGAAAATGGCGGTCATGCCGAAGACCTTGAAATTGACCCAGGCCGCCGTGTTGTTACGAAAGACCACGAAGGCCATCAACAAGTTCAATGCGCCGAGGAAGAACAGGAAGATGACCCAGCTGTAGCCGACGCGCGGCCAGAGCGCGTCCGGCAGCGGCAGCGCTTCTTCCATGGCCTTGCGCATCAGGTTCTTGCCGAAGAAGACCTGGCTGATCAGGAGGGCGGCGGCGAATACCCAGTACAGGATGGTCGGCTTCCACTTGATAAAGGTTTCGTCGTGCAGGTAGATGGTCGCGCCGCCGAAGACGACGATCACGAACAGCGACACCCACAGCATGCCGTCCACCTTGCGCCGGCGCGCCAGCAGGTAGCCTACCTGCAGCACGGTGGCGATGATGGCGACGACGGTGGCGAGCATGGTCGGCGCCTGCCCTGCCAGGATCTTGCCGCCGGAAACCATGCCGCCCAGGTATTGGTCGGCGATGGCCAGCGCGGCCGCTTCATTGCCGTTGCCGATCTTGTAGACGGCAAAGAACAGGACCAGCGGGAAAAAATCGAACAGGAATTTCATGTGATTCGGATACTCAGATTTCTTCAAACCGCAAAGCGGCCGAATTGATGCAATAGCGAAGACCGGTCGGCGGCGGGCCGTCCGGGAAGACGTGGCCGAGGTGGGCGTCGCACACGGCGCAGATGATTTCGGTACGCACCATGCCGTGGGTGCGGTCGGTCTTTTCGATCACGTTGGCGGGATCGAGTGCCTTGAAATAGCTGGGCCAGCCGCAGCCGGACTCGAACTTGGCATCGGATTCGAACAGCGGCGTATTGCAGCACACGCAGTAGTAGATGCCGTGCTCATGGTGATCCCAATACTTGCCGGTGAAGGCGCGTTCGGTGGCCGCGTGGCGCGTCACCTGGTACTCCATCGGGTCGAGCTGGGCACGCCACTCGGCGTCGGTCTTCGTTACTTTATCGGTCATGACATTCTTTCGTTCGTAAATCAATGCTTCAAATCAGGACGAGCAGCTTACCTCGAGGTGGGCCGCCCAGTCCGGCGGCAGCGCGGCGAAGTGTTCCTTGCCAGGCTGCTCGTCGAAGGGGTGCTCGAGCACGGCGAGCAGATCGCGCACGCCGGCATAATCGCCATTCTGTGCTTGTTCGATCGCCTGCTGGGCCAGATAGTTTCGCAGGACGTACTTCGGGTTGACGCGGTTCATCGCGGCGCGGCGCTCGGCGTCGACGCTGGATTCGGCGCGCAGGCGTTCGCGGTAGCGCAGGGCCCACTCGTCGAAGGCCGCACGGTCGATGAAGAGGTCGCGCAGCGGGGCGTCGTGCAGTTCGGGCTGGTCCTTCGGCGCATCGGCCTGCAAGTCGCCGAGCTGCCGGAACAGCAGCGTGAAGTCGACATGGCTGGCCTGCATGATGGTAAACAGGCTGTCGAACAGGGCGCGGTCGCCGTCAAGCACGGTGGTCAGTCCCAGTTTCGCATGCAGCAATTCGTCCAGCTTCGCCTCGAAGGCCGGCATGTAGACGTCGAGCGCTTCCTGGGCCTCGTCCACGGTGCCGATCAGGGGCAGCAGGGCGTTCCCCAGCGCATAGCAGTTCCAGTGGCCGATCGCCACCTGGTTCGCATACGAATAGCGCCCGCCCTGGTCGGTATGGTTGCAGATGTGGTTGACGTCGAAGGCTTCCATGAAGCCGAAGGGGCCGTAGTCGAGCGTCAGGCCGAGGATCGACATATTGTCGGTGTTCATCACGCCATGCATGAAGCCGACCGACTGCCAATGCGCGATCATGCGCGCCGTACGGCGCGTGACTTCGGCCAGCAGCTCCTTGTACGGGTTCGCCGCGCCGCGCAGGTCCGGATAGAAACCGTCGATCACGTAGTCGGCCAAAGTTTTCAGTTCCTCCGGCTTGTCGCGGTAATGCCAGTGCTCGAAGGAGCCGAAGCGGACAAAAGAAGGCGCCATGCGGGTGACGACCGCGGCGGTCTCGATGTTCTCGCGCATCACGCGCTGGTTCGAGCCGGTCACGACCAGGGCGCGCGTGGTCGGGATGCCGAGCGCGGCCATCGCTTCGGAGCAGAGGAATTCGCGGATCGAGGAACGCAGCACGGCGCGCCCGTCGCCCATGCGCGAATACGGGGTCTTGCCGGCACCTTTCAGCTGCAGTTCCATGCGGCCTTCCGGGCCGTCGAGCTCGCCAAGCAGGATGGCGCGCCCGTCGCCGAGCTGGCCGGCCCAGACGCCGAACTGGTGGCCCGAATAGACGGCCGCGAGCGGCTCGGAGCCGGGCAGCAGCGTGTTGCCGGTGAAGGCGGCCACGAAGGCTTCCTGCGCCAGCGCTTCGACGTCGAGCCCGACCAGGGCCGCGGCAGGGCCGCTGGCCGCAACAAAATACGGCGCGGGCAGGGGCGTCGGCATCAGGCGGGTATACATCGCCGGCGGCAGCGCGGCGAAGCCGTTCGTCAATTGCAGGTCATCGGGCGTAATGGCAACTCCAGTACAAATGGTGGGGCGATGGCGCGATTCTACCGTACCGGGCCGATTCTATCGGCGCACGCCTCGCTTGCAAGATCGCTTACATCCCGTAACGGAAAAGCACGGTCGTGCTGCGGCGCAGCATCGAAACGTCTTGACGGGGTGAGCCGGCCCGACTCACACTCGACCGAGAGTTAGTATTCCGACCACAGGAGACCCTGCACATGTCCTATCCGAAGAGCCCGCTCATGGGCCAGATGATGAGCCAGCCCCTGCTCATTTCCAGCATCATCGAATTCGCCGCTCGCCATTACGGCAACAACGAAATCGTGTCGCGCCGCGTCGAGGGCGACATGCACCGCTACACCTACCGCGAATGCGAGGAGCGTGCGCGCCGCATGGCGAAGGCACTCGAGGGACTCGGCGTGCAGATCGGCGACCGGGTCGCCACTCTTGCCTGGAACGGCTACCGCCACATGGAGCTGTATTACGCCGTCTCGGGGTCGGGCGCCGTGCTGCATACGGTCAATCCGCGCCTGCATCCGGAGCAGATCGCCTACATCGTCAACCACGCCGAAGACCAGTACCTGTTCTTCGACCTGAGCTTCCTGCCGCTGATCGAAGCGGTCGCGCCGCACTGCAAGACGGTCAAGGCTTTTGTCCTGATGAGCGACCGCGCGCACATGCCCCAGGAAACGAAGATCGCCAGCCTGCTGTGCTACGAGGACCTGATCGCATCGTCCAGCGACGACTACACCTGGCCCCTGTTCGACGAGAACTCCGCGGCCTCGCTCTGCTATACCTCCGGCACGACGGGCAATCCGAAGGGCGCGCTGTATTCGCACCGCTCGACCCTGCTGCACGCCTACGCCTCGAGCATGCCGGGCGCGCTCAACGTCTCGTCGATGGACTCGGTGGTGCCGGTGGTGCCGATGTTCCACGTGAACGCCTGGGGCCTGCCGTATTCGGTGCCGCTGTCGGGCGCCAAGATGGTGTTCCCGGGCGCGGCGCTGGACGGCAAGTCGCTGTACGAGCTGTTCGAAGCCGAGGGAGTCACCTTCTCGGCGGGCGTGCCGACGGTCTGGCTGGGCCTGATCAACCATGCGATCCAGAACAAGCTGCAATTCTCGACCTTCCGCAGGACCGTCATCGGCGGCTCGGCCTGCCCGCCGGCCATGATGGACACCCTGATCGACAAGCTCGATGTCCACGTCATCCACGGCTGGGGCATGACCGAGATGTCGCCGCTGGGTACCACCGGCGGCCTGCAGGTGAAACACCTGAGCCTGCCGAAGGAAGAGCAGCGCAAGATCCTGCAGAAGCAGGGCCATGCGATCTTCGGCGTCGACATGAAGATCGTGGACGACGAGGGGAAAGAGTTGCCCTGGGATGGAGAGACCTATGGCCACCTGTACGTGAAAGGGCCGTGGATCATCGAGCGCTATTTCAAGGACGAGGGCGGCGAGGTGCTGGTCGACGGCTGGTTCCCGACCGGCGACGTGGCGACCATCGACGGCGACGGCTACATGCAGATCACCGACCGCAGCAAGGACGTGATCAAGTCCGGCGGCGAATGGATCGGCAGCATCGACCTGGAAAACATCGCGATGGCGCACCCGGCCGTGCTGCAGGCGGCCTGCATCGGCGTGGCCCACCCGAAATGGGACGAGCGGCCGATGCTGGTGGTCGTCAAGCGCCCGGGCATGGACGTGACCCGCGAGGAATTGCTGGCCTTCTTCGAGGGCAAGATCGCGAAATGGTGGCTGCCGGACGATGTCGTCTTCACCGAAGCCCTGCCGACCGGCGCCACCGGCAAGATCCAGAAGAACCGGCTGCGCGAGCAGTACCGGGAACACAAGCTGCCGACGGCCTGACCTGGGACCGTAGGGTGGGCGGGGGACCCGCCCACCCTACGAAGCGTCCCAGCTTGCCAGCCCCGGCTGCCTGAACAGCGCCTGCACCTCGTCCGACGGCACCGGACGGGCCAGCAGGAAACCCTGGATCTCGTCGCAGTGGTGTTTCCTCAGGCACTGGGCCTGGCCGAGGGTTTCCACGCCCTCGGCGTTGACGCGCATGCCGAGCGTGCGCGCAAAGGAAATCACGGCCAGCGCCACCGCCGCCGCGCTGGGCACGGTTTCGATCTCGTGCACGAAGGAGCGGTCGATTTTGAGCTTGTCGGCGGGGAAATTGCGCAGCGCGCTCAGGCTGGAATAGCCGGTACCGAAATCGTCGATCGAAATCGACACGCCCAGTCCCTTCAGTTCGTGCAGCAGCGCCGTCGCATGGTCGAGGTCGTGCATGATCGAGCTTTCGGTGATCTCCAGCTCGAGGCAGGCAGGCGCCAGGCCGGTGTCGCGCAGCACTTCCTTGACCGCCTCGACCAGCCGCCCGTCGCGCAGCTGGCGCGCCGCGACATTCACCGCGACCGTCCTGCCGCCGAGGCCAGCCTCCTGCCACAGGCGCGCCTGCAGGCAGGCCTGGCGCAGCACGTATTCGCCCAGCGCGACGATCAATGAGGAGTCCTCCGCGATCGGGACGAACTGACCCGGCTGCAGCAGGCCGCGTTTCGGGTGCTGCCAGCGCACCAGGGCTTCCGCGCCAATGAAGGTATTGGTCTCGACGTCGAGCTTGGGCTGGTAGTACACGACCAGCTCGCCGGCCGGGATCGCCCGCCGCAGTTCCGTTTCCAGCTCCATGCGTTCGGCCACCGCGGCGTCGCGGGTACTGGCGTAGAACTGGATATTGTCCTTGCCGGAGGCCTTGGCCCGGTGCATCGCCGTGTTGGCGCGCCGCAGCAGGAGTTCGGCATCGGCGCCGTCGAGCGGGTAGACGCAGGCGCCGATGCTGGCCGTGACCACCACGTCCTTGCCGGCCAGCGGCATCGGTTCGCGCACCGCGGCCAGCATGGCGGACAGGCGCACGCTGCTGCGTTCGACGTTCTCTAGTCCGGCGAGCAGGATCACGAATTCGTCAGAGCCGATGCGCGCCACAGTATCGCTCTCGCGCACCAGGCGGCACAGGCGGCGCGCCGTCTCGCACAGGAAGGCGTCGCCGCAGTCGTTTCCGAATCCGGTATTCATGAAGGAAAAGCTGTCGAGGTCGAGGTAGACGACCGCCACCATGTTGCCGTCGCGCGCGGCGTTCGAGATGGCGTTGCGCAGGCGGTCGATCAGCAGCGCGCGGTTGGCCAGCCCGGTGACCGGGTCGTGGGTGGCGCGGTATTCGAGTTCACGGGTGCGCTCGGCCACGCGCATTTCGAGGTGGTCGCGCGCGGCCCGCAATTCCTCGTTCAGCTGGGCCAGGCGGGCCTGGTCGCGGCGCCCCACGATGATGCGGTGGATGGCGCTCGAGATATTGCTCAGAAACGGGAGATAGGGACGCAGCGCGGGCTCGTCCGCGACATAGATGACCAGGCAGCCCAGGTGCTGGCCCGGCGAATCCATCGGGAAACACTGAATGCCGGCTTCGAGCTGGCGCTGCGTGTTCTGGGTGGGGTCTTCCGGTATCTCGGTGCGGCAGCGCTGGATCAGCGCCGCCAGCTCGGGCTCCGGGAAGGTGACGCCCTCGATATGCAGGAAGACATCGGCGATACCGGGCAGGCCCGCGAGGGCGCGGCGTACGAAGTCGGCCATGCGCAGCTCGTCGGGAATGGCCTCGACAGCCTGCTGGATGACCAGCAGGCGCCCCAGCCCCTCGGCGCTGGGTCCGTTGGCGCCTGCCTTCAGCTGCGCTTTCATCGGCTCGTATCCATCGGCTCAGATCTGGCTGTAGAAGGGATTGCGCAGGATATGGCCGCCGACGATCATGACCGGATGCACATTCATGACGTCGAACATCATGGCGCCGTCGAATTTGCGCAGGTCGTACTGGCACATCACGGTGATCGGTGCTTCCTTGACCAGCTCGTTGATGCGCGACTCGCATTCGATGATGCGGTCGGTGCCGGGCACCCCGCGCAGCGCCCAGTCCATTTCGCCGGCGACACGCGCCCCGGCCAGGCCGGCGGCCAGCGAGGCGACGTATTTATTGCGCAAACGGGCCAGCATCCCCTCGGGGTCGAAGCTGCCGCCGGGATAATAGCCTTCCATCGAGGTCGCCAGTTCGACCTGGGATGGCGAGCCCGTCAGCGCCCCGGCCAGGTCGAGCCGCGCCATGGCCTCCGGCAGGTCTGCGCGCGTGGGCACGTCGGCCAGGTAGCCGAAGGCTTCGTTCTGGAGCAGGGCCTGGCGCGCAAACTGGGGCAGGATGCGCCTGCGCTCCTCGTCGCTGTTGTACAGGTAGCAGATATGGGTCCCCTCCGGATAAAGCTCTTCCGTGAACCCGAGACAAACATGCCGTTTCGCCTCCGCCATGTGGTGCTCCTTGTAGTGGCGAGCCCATGGAGGCGCTCCATGCGACAAGGATACACCCGCAGGGAGGGGCGCGCCGCACGGCGTCCGGACCTGTGGCCCGAACGCCGCTCCCGGACTGGCTCAGCGAGGACTGTGAGCGGGAATCAGGTGGCGGAAGGTCGGCTCGATATTGCGCGCATGCAGGTGGCGCACGATGTCTTCGAGGGTAGCGTCGCGCAGCAGGAGTTCGCCTGGGGCGCTTGCAGCCTGCGCGGCCGGCTCGCTCGGCGCAAGCGGCGCGCCAACGGGCGCCGGCTGCAGGGACCAGAGGGCAGCGTTGAACTGGTCGGCGCCGATGGTCTCGAGCTGTTCCAGGAAAGCGGCCTGGGCCAGCGGCGGCGGCGCCATCTCCAGTCCCGGCTCGTCGGCGAAGGAGGCGCCCATGCCGGGGTGGATGAAGGCGGACCAGCGGCCGGACGCCGGGTCCAGGCAGGGCGGCAGGGCGACCGGACGGTCGACGGCATCGGGCGCGACGGCCAGTTCGGGAAAGGCGGTGTCGCGCAGCTGCTCCAGGAAGCGCTGGGCCTCGGCCGCCGGCACCGGGACCTCGAATGACAGCCACAGGCGAAAACCGGCATCGGCGGAAATGCTCACGCCCGGCGCCGGGAAACCGTAATCCGCCTGCAGGGCCTGGGCGACTGCGCACAGGCGCGTCCAGTGGTCCCCGTCCGCGTCGCCCTTCGCCTTGTCGAAATCGAGGATGAGGGCGCGCGTCTCGCCGCCGGCAGGCAGGGACAGCGGGAGCGTGACTTGTCCCAGCAGGTGTTGCCGCAGGAGTTCCGGGGCGAGCTGGCCGGGGACCAGGTACAGGCGCAGCAGTTGCGCGATCAGTTTTTCCATCGTGTTCTCCGAAGTCGGCCGCCGGCGGCAGGTCTGCGCAGGCGGCTTGCGGGTCGCATTCTGACACAGCAAAAAAAGCGCGTAAAAAAGAGCGCGATCGGGCCCGAAGAAATAAGACGACCGTACTTTTTTGCGTTATAGTTAAAAGTGCCGGTTCAACCAACGGGTTCATCTATTACAAAAGGAAGAGACATGAGTGCAGATTACGTCGTGCATGGCAGCGTTGCCGTCATTACCCTGAACAATCCCCCAGTCAACGGCCTCGGCATGGCGACGCGTAGCGCGGCCGTCGAGGCGCTGCGCCGCGCGGAAAGCGACGCGGCGATCAAGGCCGTCGTGATCACGGGCGCCGGCAAGGTCTTCTCGGGTGGCGCGGACATCCGCGAGTTCAATTCCCCGAAAGCGCTGACCGAGCCGACCCTGCACACCCTGATCGCTACCGCCGAAAACCTGAGCAAACCCGTCATTGCGGCCATCCACGGCGTCTGCATGGGCGGCGGCCTCGAGCTCTCGCTCGGCTGCCACTACCGCGTCGCCAGCCCCGGCGCCCAGATCGGCCTGCCGGAAGTGAAGATCGGCCTGGTGCCGGGCGCCGGCGGCACCCAGCGCCTGCCGCGCGTGGTCGGCCTCGAGCAGGGCCTGAACATGATCGTCTCCGGCAACCCGGTGCTGTCGGAGAAGCTGGCCGAGACCAAACTGTTCGACAAGGTGTTTGCCGAAGGCGCCGACCTGGTTGCCTCCGCCGTCGAATTTGCCAACGGCATCGCCGACACCCGTCCGCTGCCGAAGGTGCGCAACCTGAAGGTGGACTATCCGAACCACGAAGCCTTCCTGCAATTTTCGCGCAATACCGTCAAAGCCATGGCCGGCGCCTTCCCGGCCCCGCTCGAATGCGTCGAATGCGTGGCGGCGAGCGTGACCATGAAATTCGAGGATGGCCTGAAGTACGAGCGCGACCGTTTCCTGGCGCTGGCCCAGACCACGGAATCGAAAGCCCTGCGCCACGCCTTCTTCGCCGAGCGCGCGGCGAGCAAGGTGCCGGACGTGCCCGCCGACACCCCGACCCGCTCCATCGCGAAGGCGGCCGTGATCGGCGCCGGCACCATGGGCGGCGGCATCGCCATGAACTTCGCCAACGCCGGCATTCCGGTGACGATCCTGGAAACGAAGCAGGAAGCGCTCGACAAGGGTCTCGCCACCATCCGCAAGAACTACGAGAACACCGTCAAGAAGGGCAAGCTGACGCCGGAAAAGGCCGGGCAGCGCATCGGCCTGATCACGGGCAGCCTGTCGTATGAGGACATTGCCCAGGCCGACATCGTGATCGAAGCCGTGTTCGAGGACCTGAACGTCAAGGAAACCGTGTTCCGCCAGCTGGACGCGACCATGAAGCCGGGTGCGATCCTGGCCTCGAACACCTCGACCCTGGACCTCGACAAGATCGCGGCCTTTACCAGTCGCCCGCAGGACGTGATCGGCCTGCACTTCTTCAGCCCGGCGAACGTGATGAAGCTGCTGGAAATCGTGCGCGGCAAGGACACTGGCAAGGACGTGCTGGCCACCGCGCTGGCGCTGTCGAAGAAAATCAAAAAGACGGGCGTGGTCTCGGGCGTGTGCGACGGCTTCATCGGCAACCGCATGCTGGAACAATACCTGCGCCAGGCCTTCTTCCTGCTGGAGGAAGGCGTGCTGCCGGAACAGGTCGACAAGGCGATCGAACGCTTCGGCTTCGCCATGGGGCCCTTCCGCATGAGCGACCTGGCCGGCAACGACATCGGCTGGTATATCCGCAAGCGCCGCTACATCGAGCAGCCGGACCTGGAATACTCGAAGGTGCCGGACCTGCTGTGCGAACAGGGCCGCTTCGGCCAGAAGACCGGCGCCGGCTGGTACGACTACAAGGCGGGTGATCGCACGGCCTATCCTTCGCCAGTCGTCAACGAACTGATCATGGCGCAGGTGCAGGCGGCCGGCGGCGAACGGCGCCAGGTATCGGACGAAGAGATCGTCCAGCGCCTGGTGTTCGCGCTGGTCAACGAAGGCGCGAAGATCCTGGAAGAGGGTATTGCCCTGCGGGCGTCGGACATCGACATGGTCTACCTGACCGGCTACGGCTTCCCGCTCTACCGCGGCGGCCCGATGTTGTACGCGGACACGGTCGGCTTGCCGAACGTGCTCGAGACCATGCGCAAATTCGCGCGCGGCCGCCACGGCGACGCCTGGACGCCGGCGCCGCTGCTGGAACGCCTGGCGGGTGAGGGCAAGGGCTTTAACGACTAAGCCTGCCGGCTGCTCGTCGACCCGAAACGCCGCTGGATTCCAGCGGCGTTTTTCGTTGGCGCTGTTCTCGTTAAGTGTGGGATCGCTTTGAACGGCCGCGGTCCGCAGGACGAGTGGAGCTCGACATTTTCCACACTTGACGCGAACAGCGCCTTTTCGTTTCGGGAACATTCGTCGCAGTCGCAGCCATGTTCGACGCAGGTGGCGGCCTCGTTGGTGAATAAATAAACGTTTTCGTTTACTTATTGTCGAGCCGGGATCAGAATGGGCGCATGAGCTCTCATGTGCCTACGAAGAACGCCCTGCTGATCGCGAGCGCCTGCCTGCTGGGGCTGCTGTCGACGACGGGCGCCTCCCTGCCTTACCCGATCCTGGCGCCGCTGTTCGGCAACGACACCGGGAGCGCGCTGACTTCCTTCCTCGGCCTGCCGCCGAAACTGCTGCTGGGGATCGCCCTGATGGTCAATCCGCTCGGTCTCCTGATCGGCAGCGCGGTGCTGGGCGCGGTCTCGGACCGCTTCGGGCGCCGCCGTATCCTGCTGACGACGGCCATCGGCGGCGCCGTCGGCCATGCGCTCACGGCCGCGGCCCTCGTCACCGAATCCTTCCCGCTGTTCCTGCTGGCTCGCTTCGCCACCGGCCTGCTCGAGGGGAACGGGGCGATCATGCGTGCCATGCTGGCGGAAAGGCTGACGGGCGGGCTGCGCAACCATGCGCTGTCCTGGCTGAACGGCGCTTTCCATCTCGGCTGGCTGTTCGGCCCGCTGCTCGCCGGTTTGACGGTCGGCTTCTCGATCACGCTGCCGTTTTCGATTGCCGCCGGCGCCTTGCTGCTGGGCGCCGCCCTCGTTGCGATGGCGCTGGAGCGCGAAGCGGCAGGCCCGACGCTGGGGCAGCGCTGGTGGTCGGTGGCGCGCGAACGCCATGCCTTCACCCTGCTGCGCCAGCCGCCGCTGCGCACGCTCTTTTCGGTGCACTTCGCCTATGCCTGCGGCGTGGCCGCCTTCTACGAATTCTTTCCGCTGTGGCTGGTCGACGTCGGCGGCTACGACGTGCGCCAGATCGCCTTCGTCAACATGGGCATGTGCGCGCTGATGACGTTTGCCGCGCTGTTCGCCGGCCGCGCCAGCACGGCGGACCCGCGCCGCCGCGCCAGCCTCCAGGCCGGGTTGGCCGCGCTCGCCATCCTGGCGGTCGGCTTCGGCAACCTCGGCGTCGGGCTGGCGGCGATCGTGCTGTTCGGCTTGCCGCATGCCTATTACAACGCGACCGTGCAGGGCTGGGCCGCCGACCAATTCGCCAGCCACGGCCAGGGTGCGGTCATGGGCCTGCTGTCGACGACCTTTTGCCTGGCCAATATCGTGATGGCGCTGGCGGGCGGGCTGCTGGCGCTGGTCGATACCCGCATCGTGCTGGTGGTCGGCGGGGCCATGGCCGTCGCCGCCGCACTGGCGATGCGCAGCTGGAGTGCGCGCGCGGTCGGCATCCGCGCCGACACAACAAGGGAGCTGCGATGAACACCTATGACCAGATCCTGATGCTGCTCAAGACGCGTGGTCCGCAAACGGCCCAGTCGCTGGCTGGACTGATGGGCTTGACGGCGATGGGCGTGCGGCGCCAGCTGGAAGCGGCGGTGGAGGACGGGCTGGTGCGCTTCCAGGACAGCCCCGGCAAGGTCGGGCGGCCGGTGCGGCGCTGGCTGCTGTCCGACAGCGGCCATGCGCGCTTCCCCGACCGCCATGCGGAACTGACGCTGGACCTGATCCAGGACGTGCGCACGCTGTTCGGCGAAAGCGGCCTGGAAAAGCTGATTGCCGTACGCGCGCATGCGGGCGAGCTGGCCTACCGCGAACGGATGGCCGGCGCCGCGACCCTCGACCAGCGGGTGGCGGCGCTGGCCGCGGCCCGTACCCTCGACGGCTATATGGCCGAGACCGAGCCGCGGGTCGACGGCAGCGTTCTCCTGCACGAGAACCACTGTCCCATCGGCACTGCGGCCCGGGCCTGCGGGGAGTTCTGCCGCTCGGAACTCGAGGTATTCCGCCGCGTCCTCGGTGCCGGGACGGCCGTCGTGCGCATCGAGCACCAGCTCGAGGGCGCGCGGCGCTGTACCTACCTGGTGAGCGAACGCGCCTAGGATCAAAAAAAATGCCGCTGTCTCCAGCGGCATTTTCAGTTTCCGGCCGTGCTTGCGCTCAGTCGGCGGCGTAGATGTTGTTGTCCTTGGTTTCGCGAACGAAGATCGCACCGATCACGACGGTGATGAGGGCGATGATGATCGGGTACCAGAGGCCATAGTAGATATTGCCGTTGGCGGCCACCAGGGCGAACGAGATGGTCGGCAGCAGGCCGCCGAACCAGCCGTTACCGATGTGGTAAGGCAGGGACATCGAGCTGTAGCGGATGCGGGTCGGGAACATCTCGACCAGCATGGCCGCGATCGGGCCGTAGACCATGGTCACGTAGAGCACCAGGATGAACAGCAGCAGCACGACCATCGGCTTGTTGACGCGTGCCGGGTCGGCCTTCTCGGGATAACCGGCGGCCTTCAGGGTGCCGGCCACTTCTTTCTTCAGCGCGGCTTCGCGGGCCTTGCTGTCCTTGTCGAAGTCGATGTTATCCGGCGTCATGGTCGCGTTGAACGACTGCAGCACCTTGTCGCCGACCTTGACCTGCGCGACCGAGCCGGCCGGGGCGGGGACGGTGGTGTAGTTCACCGACGCATTGGTCAGCATGCGGGTGGCGATGTCGCAGGAGGACGGGAATTTCTTGGTGCCGGTCGGGTCGACCTGGAAGTGGCAGGTGGCCGGGTCGGCGACGACGGTGACCGGCGCGGTGGCGATCGCCTGTTCGAGGGCAGGGTTGCCGTAGTGGGTGATGGCCTTGAAGATCGGGAAGTAGGTCGCCGCAGCGATGACGCAGCCGCCGAGGATGATCCACTTGCGGCCGATCTTGTCCGACAGCGAGCCGAAGAAGATGAAGAACGGCGTGGCCAGCAGCAGCGCGATGGCGGTCAGGATATTCGCGGTCGGGCCGTCGATCTTCAGGGTCTGGGTCAGGAAGAACAGGGCGTAGAACTGGCCGGTGTACCAGACCACGGCCTGGCCCATCGTCAGGCCGACCAGGGCCAGGATGACGATCTTGGCGTTCTTCCAGTTCAGGAAGGCTTCCGACAGCGGGGCCTTCGAGGTCTTGCCTTCCGCCTTCATCTTGGCGAAGGCCGGCGATTCGTTCATCGACAGGCGGATCCAGACGGAAACGCCCAGCAGCGCGACCGAGACCAGGAAAGGAATGCGCCAGCCCCAGGCCGCGAACTCGGTTTCGCCGACAGCGGTGCGGGTGGCGAGGATGACCAGCAGCGACAGGAACAGGCCCATGGTCGCGGTGGTCTGGATCCAGGCGGTGAAGGCGCCGCGCTTGCCTTCGGGTGCGTGCTCGGCGACATAGGTGGCCGCGCCGCCGTATTCGCCGCCCAGGGCCAGGCCCTGCAGGATGCGCAGCGAGACGAGGATGATCGGCGCCGCGATGCCGATCGTCGCATAGCCCGGCAGCAGGCCGACGATGAAGGTCGAGCCGCCCATGATCAGGATGGTGACGAGGAAGGTGTATTTGCGGCCGATCATGTCGCCCAGGCGGCCGAACACGAGGGCGCCGAACGGACGGACGATGAAGCCGGCTGCGAAGGTGAGCAGGGCGAAGATGAACGAGGTGGTGGGATCGCCAAGGAAGAACTGTTTGCCGATGATGGCGGCAAGCGAGCCGTAGAGGTAGAAGTCGTACCATTCGAAAACGGTGCCGAGGGAAGAAGCGAAGATGACCTTGCGCTCTTCCTTGGTCATCCCCTGGGCGGCTGGTGCAGCCTTGCCGCCCGCGGTCATGCCGGGTGTGATAGCCATTTTTTGTCTCCGTATAATAATTTAATGCGTCGGATGTAGCCGAGTGTGCGTCAGCTGGCTCGGAGTGTGGACCGTTAAACTTACGTCATGCTTGCTCCAAACTTACCCGAAACTTACAGTTTATTGACGAGGTCGCTTGCGGGCGGCGGACCCAACTCATCTCTTTTTAGTTGGACAGCAGGCGCCTCCCGAAAGATCGCGAAAACTGCTTGAGGCCGGTCATAAGATTTGCGAACGGTCGTACTTAATTGTGCTATTCTCATTTGGTCCAAACACCAACAATGAGGGAGACCAGCATGCAAGACGCAGTGATCGTATCGACCGCCCGCACGGGCCTGGCCAAGTCGTGGAAGGGCGCCTTCAACATGACCCACGGAGCCACCCTCGGCGGCCACGTGCTGGCCGCGGCCATCGAACGCGCCGGTATTCAGGCGGGCGAGGTCGAGGACGTGGTCATGGGCTGCGCCAATCCGGAAGGTGCGACCGGCGCCAACATCGCGCGCCAGATCGCGCTGCGCGCCGGCTGCCCGACCACGGTGCCGGGCATGACGGTCAACCGCTTCTGCTCCTCGGGCCTGCAGACGATCGCGCTGGCGGCCCAGCGCATCATCGCCGGCGAAGGCGAGATCTTCGCCGCCGGCGGCGTCGAGTCGATCTCCTGCGTGCAGCAGGAAATGAATACCCACATGCTGCAGGACCCGTGGCTGCGCGCGCACAAGCCGGAAATCTACTGGCCCATGCTGCAGACGGCCGAGACCGTCGCCAAGCGCTACGGCATTCCGAAGGAACGCCAGGATGCCTATGGCGTGCAGAGCCAGCAGCGCGCTGCCGCCGCCCAGGCCGCCGGCCGCTTCGACGCCGAGATCGTGCCGATGACGACCGTCATGGGCGTCGCCGACAAGGCCTCGGGCCGCCTGCTCACGCGCGAAGTGACGATCGCGGCCGACGAAGGCATCCGCGCCGACACGACCATCGAAGGCGTGTCGAAGATCCGCACCGCGCTGCCGGGCGGCGTGATCACGGCGGGTAACGCCAGCCAGTTCTCGGACGGCGCGTCAGTCTCGATCCTGATGAGTGCCCGGATGGCGCAAGAGAAAGGCTTGCAGCCGCTGGGCGTGTTCCGCGGCTTTGCGGTCGCCGGCTGCGAGCCGGACGAGATGGGCATCGGCCCCGTGTTCGCGGTGCCGAAACTGCTGCAGAAGGCCGGCCTGACGGTAGCCGACATCGGCCTCTGGGAACTGAACGAAGCCTTTGCCGTGCAGGTGCTGTACTGCGCCGACAAGCTCGGCATTCCAATGGACCGCCTGAACGTGAACGGCGGCGCGATCGCGGTCGGCCACCCGTACGGCGTCTCCGGCGCACGCCTGGTCGGTCACGCGCTGATCGAGGGCAAGCGCCGCGGCGTCAGGTATGTCGTGGTGACCATGTGCATCGGCGGCGGCCAGGGCGCGGCCGGCCTGTTCGAAGTGTTGTAAAAAGCGAGGAAAGAAATGATCAAACACATCGTCATGTGGAAGCTGAAGGAGGAGGCCGAAGGTGCCGACCGCCTCACCAATGCCCGTGAAATGAAACGCCGGCTCGACGAATGCGCGAATATCGTCCCCGGCATCCTGACATTCGAGGTCACCCTCGCCCAGCCGGGCCTGGAAGCAACCTGCGACGTGGTCCTGTACTCGGAATTCGAGAACAAGGCCGCGCTCGATGCCTATGCCGTGCACCCGACCCACAAGGCGCTGGTCCCCTTCATCGGGGCCATCCGCGAGGGACGGCAGTGCATGGATTACGAAGTGTAATATCCCAACCAAAAATAGAACGGAGACAGCATGCGCACACCCCAGGAACTTTTTTCTTTGCAAGGCAAGACGGCGCTGGTGACCGGCGGCTCGCGCGGGCTCGGCCTGCAGATGGCCGAGGCCTTAGGCGAGCAGGGCGCGCGGGTCGTGATTTCGGCCCGCAAGCAGGAAGAACTCGACGAAGCGGTGGCGCATCTTGCCGCGCGCGGCATCGAAGCCTCCGCCATCGCGGTCGACCTGTCGAAGGAGGCGAACGTCCAGCCTTTCGTCGAGGAAGCACTGCGCCGCCTCGGCCAGATCGACATCCTGGTCAATAACGCCGGCGCCAGCTGGGGCGCCCCGGCCGAGGACCACCCGCTGGAAGCCTGGGACAAGGTCATGAACCTGAACGTGCGCAGCATTTTTCTCGTCTCGCAGGCGGTCGGCAAGCTGTCGATGATCCCTCGCCACTACGGCAAGATCATCAACATCTCGTCCATCGCCGGCCTGGCCGGCAACGGTCCGGGCACGATGCAGACGATCGCCTACAACACCTCGAAGGGCGCCGTGGTGAATTTCACCCGCACCCTGGCCGGCGAATGGGGCCGCCACGGCATCACCGTCAACTCGATTGCACCGGGCTTTTTCCCGTCTAAAATGACCAAGGGCGTGCTGGAGTCGATCGGCGTCGACAGGCTGGCCAAGGGTTCGCCGCTCGGCCGCCTGGGCGACGACGAAGACCTGAAGGGCGCGTTGATCCTGTTCGCCTCCGACGCGAGCAAGCACATCACGGGCCAGATCCTGGCGGTCGACGGCGGCGTGTCCGCAGTCTAGGGGGGAGCATGAAAAATTTCAGCGGCAAGGTAGCCGTCATCACGGGCGCCGGCAGCGGCCTGGGCCGTGAATTCGCCCTCACCGCGGCCGGGCTGGGCATGAAGCTGGTGCTGGCCGACGTCCAGGCGGACGCGCTCGAGCGCACCACCGACGAATTGCTGGGCCAGGGTGTGGAAGTCCTGTCCATGGTCTGCGACGTCAGCAAGGGCGCCCACGTGCAGGAATTGGCGGACGCGGCAATTGCCCGCTTCCACGGCATCCACCTGGTGTTCAACAATGCCGGCGTCGGCTCGGGCGGCCTGATCTGGGAAAACACCGAAGCCGACTGGGAATGGGTGCTGGGGGTGAACCTGTGGGGCGTGATCCACGGCGTGCGGGTCTTCACGCACGCCATGCTCGAGTGCGCGCGGCGCGACCCGGACTACGAAGGCCACATCGTCAACACGGCCTCGATGGCGGGCTTGCTGAACGCGCCGGCGATGGGGGTCTACAACGTCTCCAAGCACGCGGTGGTGTCCTTGTCGGAAACCCTGTACCACGACCTGCAGCTGGTCGACGCCCCGATCGGCGCCTCGGTGCTGTGCCCATATTTCGTGCCGACCGGGATCCACCAGTCGCACCGCAACCGGCCTGAGGAGTTAAAGCCCGAGATGCGCGCCACCGCCAGCCAGATGGCTGCGCAGGCGCTCACGAGCAAGGCGGTCGAGTCGGGCAAGGTGTCGGCAAGCGACGTCTCGCGCATCACCTTCGATGCGATCCGCGATGGGCAGTTCTATATCTATTCGCATCCGCAGGCCCTGGGCGGCGTGCAGGAACGGATGGAAGCGATCGTGCAGGGTAAAAATCCGCCGGATCCGTATGCGGCGACGCCGCACGTGCGCGAAATGCTGCGCTCGAAGCTTTAACGCGAGTTGGTAGCGGCGGTGTACCGTACGGGGTCATCGAGGCCAATGGCCTCGATGACGGGTTCACCGGGCTCCGCCCACGCGGTGATAGATTGCCGCGAGATCATCCGGCACGAAATCGGAGCCCTCGCGTATCACCGCGTGGGCAGAGCCCACCCTACGGCTGCACGATCCGCTCGTGCAACTCCGCCGGCGCGTTCTCGTACAACTTCACCACCGTCGAGGTCCGGGTTCCATACCCGGGCGTCTCGATGCAGACCGCCGACAGCACGCGTTCCAGGTCGAGCGGCACGCCGGTCTCCGGCAGCCGCATGTCCGGCGCGCGCGTGGTATCGGCCAGCATCTCGAAATAGGCATCTTCCGGCGCACCCTGGCACAGCAGGCTGGCGAACTGGGCTTTTGTCCGCGTGACCTTCGGCCACGGAGCGTCGAGCAAACCGTTGGAAATGCCGTAGATGCGCCCCGGCTCGAGCGGCTGGCCGTTGCGCGGATCGTCGCCGGCGCGGTTCGAGTACCAGTACAGGGCCGTGCGGTCGCCCAGCACCAGGTTGAAGCCGTTATAGACGTCGCCGCGCGCCTGGACCAGCTCCAGGTATTCCGCAGCGGAAAGCGAACTCTTTAAAAAGTCAGCCACCAGCTCGCCGCGCGAAGGGGCGTTGGCGCGGCCTTCACCGGGCGCGCGGATATTCGTCAGCGCGGCGAATTTCGGGCCGTTGGCGCCTTCGCGGGTGATGCCCATCCAGCTGCCGCCGTGCTCGAGGTCGCGTCCCGCGATCAGGTTCGGGTGTTCCGGCCAGGGCGCGGCGGGCGCGGTGGGACGGTCGTAGAACTCGTCGCGGTTGGCGCAGGCCACCACGGGTACGCCGGGAATGACGCGCCAGGCAAAAACGATCAGGCACATGGTGGAAACTCCGTAAACACTTCGACGCGGCGCGGGCCTTCGATCAGGCCCTCGAAGCCGGCGCCGGCAACGGCCGCTTCCAGCTCGGCGGCGAAGCTCTCGGGCACGTCGGGATAGACTTCCATCCAGGTCTGCATGCCGTCGCGGCTTTCGGGACGGCGCAGCAACCTGGCATGGCCGGGCTGGATCACCCGGGCCTGCAGGGCGCAGACCAGGGGCGCGAGGCGGTCGGCGTCTTCGTCGCGCACCTTGTAATACACGTAAAGGTCGATCATGCTAGAGCTCGAGTGCGTCCAGCGGGTAGGGCATGGGCAGGAAGCGCAGTGGCGCGCCCGCGGCCGAGCCCAGGTGCACTTCTTCCGCCAGCGCTGCCAGTTTCATCTCGACCAGCAGGTCGGCGCCGCCTGCGCCGTTCGGCGCGGCGTTCACCACCATGCCGCAGGGCTGCTCCGGGTCGGCGCTGGAAAACACCTCGTCACCGGCGCGGGCCGCGGCGTTGTCGACGCTGGCGAGGGCGGTCCGGCGCTTGAGTTTGCCGAGATACTGGCTGCGGGCGACGATTTCCTGGCCCGGATAGCAGCCTTTCTTGAAATTCACGCCGCCCAGCAATTCCAGGTTGATCATCTGCGGCACGAACTGTTCCTGGGTCGCGGCCGTCACTTGCGGCACGCCGGCGTGGATCGCGGCGAGCTGCCAGGCGGCGTTGCCGCCCAGCGCCAGTTGCGCGGCAAGTGCCGGCAGCGCGGCCTCGGCAGCCTGGGCGGAGGCGATCCACAGGAAGCGCGGCGCGCCGAACGCATCGGCGAGACGGATCACGGTGCCGCGCTCGCCCTGGACCACCGCATTCGGCGCACCCGGCAGTTCGAAGCCCTGCGCGCGCAGGGCCGCTTCGCCCTTCGCACCGCCGACGCCGATCACGGCCGCGACGGCTTCTTCTTCGGTGGCGTCGCGCAGTTTCGCTTTCGAGCGCATCACGAACATCGACAGCCGCTTCTGCAGCGGCGCCTGGATGGCGCGCGGCAGTTGCAGCCAGACGGTGCCTTCGCCATCCCGCCACATCAGGAAGGTCGCCTGCAGGCGGCCTTTCGGCGTGCAGAAGCCGGCCAGCCGGGCTTCGTTCGTGCCCAGGTGCTCGACATCGTTCGTCAGCTGGCTGTGCAGGAAGCGCGCGGCATCCTCGCCGTCGACGGCGATCAGGCCGAGATCGGTAACGGGGGCGACGAAACCGGCCGCGAGGTCGGACGCCGTCAATACGCGGCCGAAATCTTCGACCTGGGTGGCTTCATCCATATGGAAGCGGGCGCCATGGGACGCCAGATATTCTGTCCAGTTGCTCATAAATGCAATATGTTTTGCGGTTTAGGCTTTATCATTACGGCCTCATTATAGAGTTGTCGAGCATTTCGCGCCGGAGACGGCGTAAACCCCAAATCAAATGGCATTCATAAAAAAAACCATCGTCACCGCAGTCATCGTTTCCATCGTGGCCGTCGGCGGCTTCAGCTGGTGGTCGAAGCAGGCCCTTACCACGGCCGAGCCGCCCATCGAATTCACCATCACCCCGGGTAGCGGCGTCGGCGCGGCTGCCCAGCAGATGGTGGCGGCCGGCGTGCCCGTCAATCCGACGCTGTTCCAGATCCTGGCGCGCGTCACCGGCGACAGCGGCCGCATCAAGGCCGGCAGCTACGAGCTGAAACCGAATACCTCGCCGCGGCGCCTGCTGAACCAGCTCGTGCGTGGCGAATTCGCCCAGGAAGCGGTCACCATCATCGAAGGCTGGACCTTCCGCCAGATGCGCGACGCCATCGCCGCCACCAAGACCCTGCGCCACGAAACGGCAAAGCTGAGCGACGCGGAGCTGATGGCCAAGGTGTCGACCGAATACAAGCAGCCGGAAGGCCTGTTCTTCCCGGACACTTATCTCTTCGCGAAGGGCGCGAGCGACTTGCAGATCTATAAGCAGGCGCACCAGATGCTGCTCACCCGCCTGAACGCCGCCTGGGAAAAGCGCGCCGACAACCTGCCCTATAAAACGCCGTACGAAGCCCTGATCATGGCCTCGATCGTTGAAAAGGAAACCGGCCAGAAGAGCGAGCGCTCGATGATCGCCGGCGTCTTCGTCAATCGCCTGCGTACCGGCATGATGCTGCAGACCGATCCCAGCGTGATCTACGGCATGGGGGCGCGCTACGAAGGCAAGATCGCCAAGAAGGATCTGCTGACCGACACCCCGTACAACACCTATACCCGCTACGGCCTGCCGCCGACGCCGATTTCGCTGCCGGGCGTGCAGTCGCTCAGCGCCGCGCTGGCGCCGGCCAAGACCGATGCCCTGTATTTTGTCTCGCGCAACGACGGCACCAGTCATTTCTCGGACAACCTGAACGAGCACAACCGCGCTGTAAACCAGTACCAGCGCGGTGCGAGCAAGCCATGAGTGGCCGCGGTAAATTTTTGAGCGTCGAGGGGATCGATGGCGCCGGCAAGTCGACGCATATCGGCTTCATTACCGATTTCCTCGAGTCGCGCGGCAAGACCGTCGTCACCTCGCGCGAACCGGGCGGCACGCCGCTGGGAGAGAAGCTGCGCGACCTGCTGCTGCACGAAAAAATGCACCTGGAAACCGAGGCCCTGCTGATGTTCGCCAGCCGCCGCGAACACATGGCGCAGGTCATCGAACCTGCCCTGGATGCCGGCTCCTGGGTGCTGTCGGACCGTTTTACGGATGCCAGCTTCGCCTACCAGAGCGGCGGGCGCGGCCTGGACCGTACTAAAATGGAAGCGCTGGAAGCCTGGGTGCACCCGCACCTGCAACCGGACATGACCCTGCTGTTCGACGTGCCCCTGGAAGTGGCGCGCGAACGGCTCGATGCAACCCGTACCCTGGACAAGTTCGAGCGCGAGCAGGAAGCATTCTTTGCCCGCTGCCGCGCCGAATACCTGCGCCGCGCCGAACAGTTCCCGGCGCGCTTCGTCGTGATCGATTCGACGCGCAGCATCGCCGAGACGCAGGCCCGGATCAGCGAGGCGCTGGAGGTATTGCTGTGATGAGTTTGCTGTGATGATCTACCCTTGGCAACAATCCGCCTGGACCCAGCTCCAGGCCATGCGCGAGCGCCTGCCGCACGCGATCCTGTTCCACGGCCCGGCCGGCATCGGCAAGGCCGGCTTCATCGAAGCCTTTGCCCAGTCGCTGCTGTGCGAGAACGTGCAGCCCGACGGCCAGGCCTGCGGCAGCTGCGCCTCCTGCGGCTGGTTCCTCCAGCACAACCATCCCGACTACCGCCGCGTGCGCCCCGAAGCGCTGGAAGACGAACCGGCAGCCGAGGGCGACGGGGTTGAAGGCGGCGAGGGCGACAAGAAATCGAAGTCGACCAAGGCGCCCTCGAAAGAGATCAAGATCGAGCAGATCCGGAACCTGGCCGATTTCATGAACATCTCGACCCATCGCCAGGGTCTGCGGGTGGTGGTGCTGTATCCGGCCGAGGCGCTGAACATGCCGGCCTCGAATGCCCTGCTGAAAACCCTGGAAGAACCGCCGCCGGGCACCGTGTTCCTACTCGCTTCGAACGGACTGGACCGCCTGCTGCCGACCATCCTGTCGCGCTGCCGCAAGTTCGCGCTGCCGATGCCGGACCACGCTGCCGCGCTGACCTGGCTGAAAGAGCAGGGCGTGCCGGACGCCGACAGCTGGCTGCGCGAGGAGGGCGGCGCGCCGCTGGCTGCGCTCGACAAGGCGAATGGCGGCAGCCGCGAGGAGCTCGACACCCTGCTCGGTTTCCTTGCCCGTCCGAACGTCGAGTCGGCGCTGCGCCAGGCCGATAAACTCAGCAAGACGCCGCTGGCTTCGCTCGTCTCCTGGCAGCAGCGCTGGCTCTACGACCTGCTGGCGAGCAAGTTGGCGGGAACGGTGCGCTACTATCCGCGCTACCAGAAGGAACTTGCAGCCTTGGCCGGCAACGTGCACACTGCGAATCTGTTACGTGCAATCAAGTCCGCGAACGAACGCCGCGCCGTGGCCGACCACCCGCTGTCGGCCAAGCTCTTTGTCGAGGACATGTTGCTGGACTATACAGCGTGCTGCAATCCGGCTTGAGAGGACCGAAATGACTGGCAATACCACCGACCCGAACGCAGCGCTCGTGCCGCGGCCGTCGGTCCTGTCGCTGGCGATCAAGGAAAAGGCGGCCCTGTACGCGGCCTACATGCCGTTTTTAAAGAACGGCGGCATGTTCGTGCCGACCAACAAGCCGTATAAAATCGGCGACGAGGTCTATCTGATCCTGTCGCTGATGGACGACCCGAATAAATACCCGATCGCGGGCAAGGTCGCCTGGATCACCCCTGCCGGCGCCAACAACAGCAAGGCGCAGGGCATCGGCGTGCATTTCCCTGCCGACGAAACCGGCCAGCGCGCCAAGGCCCGCATCGAAGAAATCCTGGGCGCGGCGCTCCGCTCGTCGCGCGCCACCCATACCCTGTAATCTATTTTTCGTTTTTATGCCGTCCTACGTCCACCGTCTTGCCCGCCGCGACGACCTGCCCGTCATCGTCGATATTTATAACTCCACCATCGCCTCGCGCGAAGTCACCGCCGACACCGAACCCGTGAGCGTCGCCTCGCGCGAAGCCTGGTTCAACGAGCACACGCCCGAGCGGCGTCCGCTGTGGGTGATCCACGATGCGAACGATGTGTCGGACGAGCCGACCGTGATCGGCTGGATGTCCTACTCGAATTTCTACGGCCGTCCGGCCTACTCGGGCACGGCCGAGCTGTCGATCTATATCGATGAGGAATGGCGCGGACGCGGCCTCGGGCGCTACTGCCTGGAGCAGGCGATCGCCTTTGCGCCGAAGATCAAGGTGCATACCCTGCTCGGCTTCATTTTCGGGCACAACGTGCCGAGCCTGGCGCTGTTTCGCAAGTTCGGCTTCGAGACCTGGGCGAATTTTCCGCGGGTGGCGAATCTGGACGGGATCGAGCGCGACTTGATCATCCTGGGGAAGCGCGTCGCGGATTGATCCGCCGCTGGAAACGCGTGGAGTCGGGACTCCACCCTACATCGTCGATCAGCCACGAACCGTAGGGTGGACTCCCGAGTCCACGGCTTTTGGATCGGCGCACACCGCGTGACGCGACCTCGCGGCTCCCCGTACAATACGCGGATGTACATCGATTCCCACTGCCACATCAATTTCCCCGAGCTCGCCGCCCGGATGCCCGAAGTCCTGGCCAAGATGGCCGAGAACCGCGTCACCCACGCCCTGTGCGTCTCGGTCGACCTGCCGGACTTCCCCTCGGTGCTCGCCCTGGCCGAGCAATATCCGCACATTTATGCCTCGGTCGGCGTCCATCCGGACTACGAGGACACGCCGGAACCAACGGTCGAGCAGCTGGTCGAACTGGCACAGCATCCGAAGATCATCGCCATCGGCGAAACCGGCCTGGATTACTATCGCCTCGAGGGCGACCTCGAATGGCAGCGCGAGCGCTTCCGCACCCATATCCGTGCCTCGCGCGAGACCCGCAAGCCGCTGATCATCCATACCCGCTCCGCCAGCGAAGACACCATCCGCATCATGCGGGAAGAGGGCGCCGGCACCAGGGATGGCGGCGTGGCCGGCGTGATGCACTGCTTTACCGAGTCGCTCGAGGTGGCGCAGGCCGCGATCGAGATGGGTTTCTATATCTCGTTTTCCGGCATCGTCACGTTCAAAAGCGCGAAAGACCTGCAGGCGGTGGCGCGCGCGGTGCCGCTCGAGCGGATCCTGATCGAGACCGACTCGCCTTATCTCGCCCCGGTGCCCTACCGCGGCAAGATGAACGAGCCCGGCTATGTGGCGCACGTGGCGGAATACATCGCCACCCTGAAGGAGGTGCCGCTGCGCGAAGTCGCGGACCGCACCACCGGGAACTTCTTCAACCTGTTCCAGCACGCAAAGGTTTGACAATGGGAGCACAGCGCCGCCTCATCCTCCGCAGTGCCGTACTCGTCCTGGGCCTGGCCTGCGGGATCGCCGCCGCGGCGCCGGCGCCGCCGACCGAGGCCCAGCTGACCACTTTCTTCCGCGCGGTGCAGCTGGACGACGCGAAGACGGTCAATGCCATGATCGGGGGCGTCGTCAACGCCAACCAGCCGAACCCGATCGGCGGCGAGCCGGGCCTGGTGCAGGCGCTGCGCGAGGATGCGATGGAGGTTTTCAAGGCCTTCCTCGCCCATCCGGGCACCAACCTGGAAGCGCAGGCCGCCAACGGCAACACGGCGCTGATGATGGCGGCCTTCAAGCGCAACCGTGCGGCGGTGGAGGCCTTGCTGGCCAAAGGCGCGAAGGTCAACCAGCCGGGCTGGACGGCACTGCACTATGCGGCCGCCAGCGGCGACGACGAGATCGTCCGCCTGCTGCTCGCGCGCGGCGCGAAAGTCGACGCGGTCTCGCCCAAGGCGAGCGGCGGCTACACGCCGATGATGATGGCGGCGCGCGAAGGGCATGACGGCACCGCCCTGGTCCTGATCGCGCACGGCGCCGACCGCAATCGTACGAATGTCGAAGGCCTGAACGCCGTCCAGATCGCCGAGCGAGCCGGCAAGCCGCGCGTGGCCGCAGCCCTGCAACGGGGCGGGCGCTGAGCGCTGGGTGTAGGCCGAACTGGCGGGTAATCCCGTCTTTCTTTACAGCATCGATCCTGTGCGCCGCGTCGCATAATCTCGTTACCGAAACGAATATTGCGACGTGGAAATGAACGGCGCACAACAAGGATCTTCCATGCTGAACGAACGCGAAATCGAAAGCTGCTACCTCGGGCAATTCATCCCGGTCCACTATCACCACAACATGCTGATGGACCAGAACCGCATGAATGCCTTCCAGGGCGCGATCGCGCACGCGGTCCGGCCGGGCATGAAGGTGCTCGAGCTCGGCGGCGGGACCGGCGTGCTCTCGTATTTCGCGGCCCAGCAGGCCGACAAGGTGTATTGCGTCGAGTTCAACCCGGACCTGGTGAAGGAAGCGCGCCGTTTCCTGGCGATGAACCCGAACGGCCACAAGGTCGAGGTGATCCATGCCGACGCCTTCGACTACCTGCCGCCGGAGCCGGTCGATGTCGTGATCTGCGAAATGATCCACGTCGCCATGCTGCGCGAAAAGCAGGTGGCCGTGATCGAAGCCTTCAAGCAGCGCTATCTTGCCCGTTTCGGCGGTCCGCTGCCCATCTTCATGCCGGAAGCCGTCGTGATGGCGGTGCAGCCGCTGCAGCAGGACTACGGCTTCCACGGCTATTACGCGCCGATCGTCCAGTTCCAGGACACGGGCGTGGCTTATCCGGGCACGATCGAGCTGGCCCGGCCGGCCGTGTACAGCGTCCTCGATTTCGCCGAACCCGTCGACAGCCTGATCGCCTGGAGCGGCAGCTTCACGGTGGAGCAGGACGGTTCGCTGAACGCGCTGCGTTTCGTGACCAAGAACGTGCTCTCGATCGTCGAGGAACAGGGCAGCACCATCGACTGGCTGAACCACTACATGACGCTGCCGCTGGCCAGGGCCCTCGACGTGGTGGCGGGCGACGTGGTCGAGGTGGCGTTCCAGTACCGCGCGGGCGGATCCATCCCCAGCCTGCAGGCCTCGATCCGCGCCGCGCTGGCCGTCGACGCGCCGAACGAAGTCCCGGCGCGCGCCATGCGTACCGTCGAGTTCGCATAATCCCCGGGGAGCCAGCCTCGCCCCGGGGCTGGTTCGTCGCCGCTATCTGCAGGCCGGCCGCGCCAGGCCGCCGTTCGTCGCATTCGGCCGGCATGTCTGTACGCCACGCCCTACACTCGATGCTCACCTTCTACTGGAGCATGCAATGTTCGGTTTCCTGCTGTGGCTGCTACTTCTGTTCTTTTGCTGGCCGCTCGCCCTGCTGGCCCTGATCCTGTATCCGATCGTCTGGCTGCTTCTGCTGCCTCTGCGCTTGCTGGGCATCGGCGTGGACGCCGTCTTCAGCCTGCTGCGCGCGGTCCTGATGCTGCCGGCGCGCGTGCTCGGCCTCTCGCCGGGACGGTAATTGCCCGCGCGACCTGGCCCGGCCCGGCAGAGTGTGGGGCAATTAACAGACGCACGCTTGCCGATCGCCTACTGTGGAGCCGTACGCTTTCATCCGAAAGCGCGCTTTCATTGTAAGGAAACGATTATGCGCCTGGACATTTACCGCAGAGCCGAAAGCGACGGCAAGTTCTCCTACTTGGCCGTGCCGGAAACTCGCAACATCCCCGAAGAAGCCACCAATACGGATTGGGAAGTGGAGGCACGCGCCTTCGAGATCGACGACAATGCCGATCACCTGCCCGACTACGAGATCGATAACCTGAGTGGCCAGCTATCCGAAAAAGGCTATGCGATGACCCATGTCCACTAAGCAGTAAGGGACGGCGCCCGCGCGGTCTTTGCCGCAGCGAGCGCGCTCACGGTGCAAGCTTCGGCATGCACGCTACAAGCGATGTCGTTTTCACCGGGTCCCCGACGGGCGCCCGGTGGATATGCTATTCTTGCGCCCTGTTTAAATTGACACCGGCCGCCTGGGCCGGCATGGGGGCAAGATGAAGTGGGCGGTGGTAGCTTTTTATTTCCTCGCGGTTTTCCACATTCACTTCCGCGGCAAGGTGCGCCTGCCGTTCGGACGGCAATTGTTCGACCACTCGTCGTTCATGGCGCCGATCAATGTATTCATGCACTTGTTTTCCAAAGTGCCGAGCACGCCTTACATTCCGGTGCGCGATTTCCCTGAACTGGCGCCGCTGCAGGCCAACTGGCAGGTCATCCGCGCCGAAGCGGAACACCTGCTGACCCTCAAAAAGATCAAGGCGGCCGAGCAGAACGACGATGCCGGCTTCAATTCCTTCTTCAAGACCGGCTGGAAGCGCTTCTACCTGAAGTGGTACGACGCCAGCCACCCGTCAGCCGCCCGCCTGTGCCCGCAAACCCATGCGTTGCTGCAATCGATCCCCTCGGTAAAAGCCGCGATGTTCGCCGAGCTGCCGCCGGGCGCCAAGCTGAACCCGCACCGCGACCCCTTCGCCGGCTCGATGCGCTACCACCTGGGCCTGGCCACGCCGAACGACGATCGCTGCTTCATCGAAGTCGACGGCGAACGCCACAGCTGGCGCGACGGCGAGGGCGTGATCTTCGACGAAACCTATATCCACTGGGCCATCAACGGCAGCGACAGCGACCGCATCATCCTGTTCTGCGACGTCGAGCGTCCGATGCGTTACCGCTGGATGTCGGCAATCAACCGCTGGCTCGGCCGGACGATGATGACGGCCGCCAGCTCGCCCAACGAGACCGGCGACCAGACGGGCCTGGTGAGCAAGCTGTTCCGCATCTCGCACGTGATGGGCCAGTACCGGCGCCGCTACAAGGCCTGGAACAAGACGGCCTATAAAGTGACCAAGGTCGTCCTGATCGTGGCCGTGGCCGCCTTCATCTACTGGATCTGAGCGCACCCGCCGCCAGGCGGTGGCCGCATGGCCTGCCGGACCATCAGGCCGCGGGATCGGGTTTGACCTGGGTGAACTGGTAGTCCGCTGCCGAACGCTCGAGCGCCAGGCCGAGCACGTCCTTCAGTTCCTCGGCGCTTGCGCCCTGGTCGAGCTGCTGCTTGGCGAAGGTATTGCGCAAGGTGCGTCCGCCCGAGCGCGCCAGATCCAGCCCGGCCCGCTCGAAGGTCGCCCGCATCTGCACATACACGGTCTTGCGCGTCATTTTGTTGCCGGTCAGGTTGGCGGGAAAGACCAACTGGCCCGGAATCCCCATCTCCTCCCGTTCCTTCAGCCAGGCCCGCAGCTCGTCCGCGCCTGCGCGGGGGAGGGCGACCGTGTGTTCATGACTGGTGTCGAGCTTTTCGTCGGGCGTGATCGTCAGCAGGATCGAGCCGTCGAGCGCCACCTGCCTGCCCAGCTCGCCGACGAGCAAGCCGATCGCCTCGGACACCCGCAGACCCGCCAGCGCGATGACGACCTGCATGGCCCGATCGCGGCGGCGTTTCCAGCCGGCGAAAGCGGTGCTGGGCCGGCCCTGGGGCGCCTGCGCCGGCAGGGCGGCGAAGAAGCGTTCCAGTTGCTCGCTCGACAGGCTGCGGCCGGCATCGTCCTTCACCATGTGGGCGCGGTCGACGCCGAGGATCGCTTGCTGGGCCGGGTTCGGCGTCAGTTCGAGGTGCTCGTAGCAGCGTTCCAGCAAGCGCAGGTAACGGTAGGCGATCTTGCTGTTCAGGATGCGCTTGCCCTTGACCCTACGATCGATGAAGCGGAGCAGGTCGGTCTGCTTCACGGCGGAGAAGCGGATCCCCTCCTGATGCAGCCAGTCTGCCAGGTTCCCGAACATGAAGAGGTAGATCTTCGCCGATTGCGGGGAGAGCACCCGGATGCTGCCGTCCGCGCGCAAGCGGCGGCCGGTCTCTGCGAATGCGCTCGTCGCGATGAATTCCTTGAATGCCTGGACCGGATTGGCATCCCACGTCGTCAGCTTGTCCATGGTGGCCTGCACGAAATCGAGAGCTTCCAGACTACCATAAACGTAACTAACCGACGGCGCGCACGCGAAAAACAAAAGAAATTTGCGTTTCGGACTCCGAACACGCCGGCCCAACTCAAAACCAGCCAGCAGGAAGGAGGGTTTGACCAGGCATACGATTGTTGGCAGGGAACCGACCGGTGGATCGACGTGGTACACAGCATGGTCCGAGCCAGCGCGGGAAGGCGCGGACAGCACAATGGGGCAGGGCGTGCAAGCAGGCGGCGACGCCGCCATGCCGCGTGCCCCGTTCCTTGACTGCGGCAGCGTTTGCCGCTCAACGGTAGACCAGCACCGGAATCGAGCTGTGCACCAGCACTTTCTGCGTCTCGCTTCCCAGCAACACCCCGCTCAGTCCATGCCTGCCGTGCGAAGCCATGATGATGAGGTCGCACCCACGGTCGCGCGCGGTGCGCAGGATGGCTTCGTGCGGATCGTCGGAGCGCACCAGCATCGCAGTACAGGCGACACCCGCTGCGCGCGCCGCATCCACGAGCGGCGCCAGGCGCTTGTTGGCGCGCGCCTCGCTGACGGCGAGGTATTCGTCCTCGGTACTCTCGAGCATCTCGGCGTCCGCCGTGAAGGCCTTGAAGTCCGGGAGGGCGGTCATGCCGACCAGCTCCGCACCGACTTCCTTCGCAAAACTCACGCCGGCCAATACGGCGCGCGAAGAGAGCTCGGATCCGTCCGTCGGCAGCAAAATGCGCTTGAACATGGTGGCTCCTCGAATGGCTCAACGGATTCGTCTAGTAACCAGTCTCGCGCGATCATCTCCCTGTCATTTGATTCCGCTCAAACGCGTTCCGGGAACCAGGCGGCGCGCGCAGCAAATCGCCGCACACAGGCGGAAGGTGGCAGAATCGGGATTGACACGCAAGGCAGCGTAATCCCATGTCCACCCCCGACCCAGCCGCTCTCCGGCGCCAGCTCGACGAACTGCTCGACCACCTGCCGGCAGGCGTCGTGGTGCACGGTCCGGATGGCCGCATCCTGTCCGCGAACCGGCGCGCCCGCGTGCTGCTCGGACAGAGCGAAGCGCAGCTGGTCGGCACCGAGTCGACCGAGACGGTATGGTCCCTCGTCCGTTCCGACTACACGGTCATGCCGGAAGCGGAATACCCGGTCAACCAGGTATTGTCGACTGGCGAACGTGTGGAGGAGATGGTAGTCGGCGTGCCGGCGACGCCGCCGGGACCGCTGCGCTGGCTGATCTGCACTGCCTATCCGGAGCTGGACGGGGAAGGGCGCATCGAGCGCGTGGTAGTGTGCTTCAACGATTGCACCAAGCTCAAGCAGGCCGAGCGGCGCGCCCAGAAATCCGAGGAGCGGCTGCGCCTGATCCTGGAAGGCTCGACCGACGCCCCCTGGGACTACGACTTCACGAATAACGAGGTGTACTACTCCGATCGCTGGTGGAGCATGCTCGGCTACCGGCCGGGCGAATTGCCGAGCGACGAGATGACCTGGCAAAGGATGCTGCACCCGCACGACGCGCCGCGCGTCCTCGCCTTCCTGCACAAGATCCTGGCCGAACGGACAGATAGCTACAGCGTCGAATTCCGGATGCGCCACCGCGACGGACACGACGTGCCGATCCTCTCGCGCGGCTTCGTGCTGCGCGACGCCGACGGGCGCGCCCTGCGCATTTCGGGTACGAACACCGACCTCACCGAACGCAAGCGCGCGGAGCAGCGCATCCACGAGCTGGCCTATTACGATCACCTGACCGGGCTGCCGAACCGCCGCTTCCTGTCCGAGGAACTCGACAAGGTGCTGGCGCGCAGCGAACGCTCCGGCCAGATCGGCGCCGTGCTGTTCCTCGACCTGGACAACTTCAAGCTGCTCAACGACACCATGGGGCACGACGTCGGCGACCTGCTGCTGCGCCAGGTGGCCCAGCGGCTCAAGATGGCCTTGCGCCAGAGCGACCAGCTGGCGCGCCTCGGCGGCGACGAGTTCGTTATCGTGTTCGAAGACCTCGGCGATGTACTCGAGGATGCCATTGCCGAGGCCAACCACGTCGTCGACAAGATCCTCGCGCTTCTCGACCAGCCCTACCATCTGTCCGGCCGCATGTTCGTCAGCACGACCAGCATCGGCGTCGCCCTGTTCGAGGGACTGAAAACCGAGGTCGACACGCTGCTCAAGCAGGCCGATCTGGCCATGTACCGCGCCAAGTCCGACGGCCGCCACATCGCCCGCTTCTTCGACCCCGGCATGCAGGCGGCCGCCGACCGCCAGTCGGCGCTCGAGACCGGCCTGCGCGACGGCCTGGCGCGCCACCAGTTCGTCCTGTTCTGCCAGCCGCAATTCAGCATCCGCGGACGCCTGGTGGGCGCCGAAGTACTGGTGCGCTGGCGCCGCGAGAACGGCGCCCTCGTGAGTCCCGGCGACTTCATCGGCCTGGCGGAGTCGTCCGGCCTGATCCTGCCCTTGGGCCACTACGTACTCGAGGAAAGCTGCCGTGCGCTGGCGCGCTGGCGCGGCGACAGGGCGCTCGGCAAGTTGAAACTGGCGGTGAACGTCAGCGTGCAGCAACTGCGCGGCCCCGATTTTCCCGCGGAAGTCGCAGCCATCCTCGCCCGCTCCGGCGCGCCGAGCCGCAAGCTGTGCCTGGAACTGACGGAAAGCATCTTTGCCGACGACAAGCAGGACCTCGCCGACAAGATGCACCAGCTGTGCGGGCAGGGCCTGTGCTTTTCGCTCGACGATTTCGGCACCGGCTATTCCTCGCTGGCCTACCTGAAGCGCTTCCCGCTGGCGGCCCTCAAGATCGACCGCTCCTTTGTGCACGACGTGCACGTCGACCCGGACGCGGGACCGATCGTCAAGGCAATCATCGCCCTGGCGCGCCAGCTCAAGCTCGAGATCGTCGCCGAAGGCGTGGAGCACGAGGAACAGCGCGACTTCCTCGCCCGCAGCGGCTGCTATGCGCTGCAGGGCTACCTACTGGGCGCGCCGATGCCGATCGAGGATTTCGAGAGCATGTATGGTGCGGCCGGGCACGCGTGACGGGGCGGCGCCGACGGCCGAGCCTGTGATACGCTCATTGCCGCGCAGCGTCAACTCGTCGTCCAATACCCGTCTGGAGGCTTCCTTTGATCCCGACCATTACTGCATTCGAAACCTCGCCGGACCGCGGCAGGGGGCTTGCGCGCGACATGGGCGTGCGCTGGGCGCTCGAGGAAGTCGGGCAGGCTTACGAAGTACGGCTCGTTTCATTCCAGGCGATGAAGGAAGCCGCGCACCGGGCACGCAATCCGTTCGGACAGATCCCGACCTATGAAGAAGGCGAGCTCGTGCTGTTCGAGTCCGGGGCCATCGTTTTCCACATCGCAGAGCAGCATCCGGGGCTGCTGCCGCCCGATCCCCATGCGCGGGCGCGGGCGATCACCTGGATGTTCGCGGCCCTGAACACGGTCGAGCCGCCGATCGTCGACCGCCAGGTGACCATTTTCGTGGACGGCAAGGAAAGCTGGGGCAAGCAGCGCCTGGCCGCGGTCGAAGAGCGGATCCGCAAGCGCCTGGCCGAGCTGTCGACGCACCTAGGCCAGGACGACTGGCTCGACGCTGAATTCAGTGCGGGCGATCTGATGATGGTGACCGTGCTGCGCCGGCTGGGAACGTCGGGCTTGATGGAGGAGTATCCGAACCTGGCGGCCTATGTCGCGCGCGGCGAGGCGCGGCCGGCGTTCGGGCGGGCGTTCGCGGCGCAGCTGGCGGTGTTCGAGACGCACGCGGCCGGCTGAGAAGAGTCCGTGCGATGGAAATGCCGGGCACCTGGCAGCGGAAAGTTTGCAGCGTGGCCCGCATCGGATACCAGGGATTCCCGGGGCTGGCGGAACGAAACCTTACCAGTCCGACGAACAATCCAGCACTTCGCATAATCTATATTATGTCAAATGCGCTATCCGTATCGACACCGGATCTCCGCCAAGGCAGTGCCCCACCAGCAAGGTCAAGCCTGGACGGTAGCGGTTGAAAGGATGTCGGCCGGCGCCCTCAGGTGTCCGCCCGTCCCTTCGTCGACCTCGTTCGCACGTGATCGCCTACGCTGCCGATCCGCGCAAACTGCGCAGCCTTCCAGGCTGCCGCCTGCCGTGCCTGGAAGCGCCGCACCGTCCCGTGTCCGCGCCAAGCCTTCGAGCGCTGCGTCCGCTCCGCCTGTTCGAACAGCGAAGCGGCCGACGCGGCGAACCGATGCACTCGTATCGTGGGTCGCCTCAGCCCGTGCCGACGACCAGCGCCGCAGCCACGGCACGGACAAGGAGGCACGCCCGCGTCGGCCAATCGCGGCAGTCGCCGAATACCCGGTCGCTGTAGCGGTCGCGGACGTCGGCGATCTCGCCACGGCTGGCTGTCGATGGTTTCTCAGCATCCTGGCAGTGCCGGGAGTTCGGGATCGGCCCGGCGAAGGCGCCCGGAAGGAAATTCAACACCGGGTCGTAAAGCGCGTCCTCGCCGGGCCGCCGTACCTTGACCGCTATCCAAAGTCCCTGTTCATGGCGTGATCGTGGTACGTCTCCAGGCCGGGATGGCCATCATCGCAGGTTCCAGATGCCGCCGGTCCGGGCCCTGGGCGATCGACATCGCAGCCCTGGAAGATCGCGAAATCGCGCCGGCCACCTGCACAACACTTTTCCGTCATACTCATCATTGAACCGTGCCGTTGCAGAGGCAGAAAGCATGAACAGGGCGCTTCCCTGTAGCAGGCTCCCTACCGGCCAAAACTGAACTCGACATTACAGTAAATAATGTCGAGTTAGACGCAGAAGCATGCGCGTTCGCGCTCGATCGCCGAATCCACCGATCCGCCCGCCTCGCTTGATGACGCACGACGCAATGAAGGTGATCGAGACGCGAACGGGTCGCTGAACATGAAGGACCAGGCTCCCGCGCCCATCCCGCGCGCTTCGCCGTCCCCATCAGCGTGTGGGTTCATCGCTAAGGGACAGCGCCCCGGCCGGAATCCCCAGTACCCGCACGATCGCCGCCGGCGTCGTCTCCCCCTTGATGGCCGCCAGCCCGTGTTCACTGCCCGCGAGCGGCGGCAGGCGCAGCGACCCCAGCTCGCGCCCTCCCCTCAGCACCAGCACCTCGAAACCGTCGGCGCCCTCCGCCACTGCCGCCGACGCCCCTGACCTCGCCCGTAAAGCTTGCGCCGCAACGCCGGAGCCGAGCCGTCGCGCGAGCGCCGCGGGGCCTTCCGGCGCCCGCCCGGCCGCGCGCCCTTCTTTCCATTCGACGGCCTGGCGCCGCTCGGGATCGAACCAGAGCGCGTTGACCGCCCGGCCCGGCGTCCGCTGCGACAGGAGTGCCGCGAAATGGCCGTCCGCGCCTTCGGTCCCGGGAGAGCGCGAGCCGAGCGCGCTGTGGCCGGCATCGCCGGCGACGATGTCCCAGACGGCGGGTCGACAGGACCGCGAGCAGCGGGAAGCGGCACAAGGGCCACGCGTGCAGGGCAAAATGGGCGTCGGCCGCGGCGCGCAAGCGGCAGCGAACGAGGTGAACCATCTTGCCCGTCTGCGGCGCCCTCACTTCGCGCGGCGCTTCACCGCATAGCCGTACTGCACCGGCCAGGCCGGTTCTTCCTCGAACGCATGCTGGGCTTTCAGGGCCCAGTAGGGCTCGCGCAGCAGTTCGCGACCGACCAGTACCAGGTCGGCGTCGCCGCCGGTAATGATTTCGTCGGCCTCCTTCGCATCCGTGATCAGTCCCACCGTCCCCGTCGGGAGCCCGGCGTCGTCGCGGATCCGGCGGCTGCAGGGAACCTGGTAGCGCTTGGCCACGGGAATCCGCGCAGTCGGCAGGTTGCCGCCGGTCGAGACGTCGACCAGGTCCACGCCCAGGTCCTTCAGGCGGCGCGACAGTTCCACCGACTGGTCGATATCCCAGCCGCCGGCCGCCCAGTCGGTGGCGGAAATGCGGACGAACAGCGGCAGGTCGGCGGGAACCACGGCCCGGACCCGCTCGGTCACGCGCAGGGCGAAGCGCATCCGGTTGTCCAGGCTGCCGCCATACGCGTCAGTGCGCCCGTTACTGTGGGGCGACAGGAACTGGTGCAGCAGGTAGCCGTGCGCGGCGTGGATTTCCAGCACCTTGAAGCCGGCCGCGAGGGCGCGCCGCGCGGCCGCCTCGAACGCGCCGACGACGCCCTCGATGCCCTGTTCGTCGAGCGCGACCGGCGTCGGATCGCCTGGATGAAAAGGGATGGCACTGGGCGCCACGACCGGCCAGCCGCCCTCGCCGGCCGTCTTCAGGGCGGCGCCGCCCGCCCAGGGCGCGGCTGTGCTGGCCTTGCGTCCGGCGTGCGCGAGCTGGATCCCGGCGACCGCCCCCTGGCTGTCGACGAAACGGGCGATGCGTGCCAGCGGCTCGATGTGCTCGTCGGCCCAGATACCCAGGTCGCCGGGGGTGATGCGCCCGTCCCGGGTGACCCCGGTGGCCTCGACGATCACGAGCCCGGTGCCGCCGACCGCACGGCTGCCCAGGTGCACGAGGTGCCAGTCGTTGGCGATGCCTTCCTCGGCCGAATACTGGCACATTGGGGCCATCGCGATGCGGTTACGGAGGGTCAGGCTGCGCAGGGTGAGCGGGCTGAGCAGGTCAACCTCCGGCACTTCCTGGTCGTGCGCGGCGTCCGCCATGGCGCCATGTGGGGATGCAGGGGCGGCCAGCCCCGAGGCTTGGGCAATATCCGAGTTCATGGCTCATCTCCGGTTGCAAATGGGAATCCGGTTAGACAGCGATCGGCCGCATTGGGTCCGCACCTGCCGCAGAGTAAGGTCTTTTCCCAGCCCTTGCCTACCTGGGCTTCTTCCCGCCCTTGTGCGCCGCCGAAGCGATAATCTCGTCGTGCCGCTGCTGGTCGGTCTTGTGCAGGTAACCCGCCGTGGTCGAGATGTTCGCGTGCCCTGCCGTGTCCTGCAGTGTCTTCAATTGTACGCCGTTGTTGGCATGGTTGGTCAGCATGCTGTGGCGCAGCCAGTGCGCGGAGGCATGCCGCAGGCTGGAGGCGCTGTCGCCGTCCCCGGCGCGCTCGGCGGCCAGGGCGGCCTCGGCGAAGATTCCCTTGATCGCTTCGGACGCCGCCTCGTCGGTGAGCCGGGCCACGGTCCGGCTGCGGCTCGACAGCACGAGCGGCGTGCGGTCGGCCCGCGCGGAATGAGCCGGCAGGCCGAAGGCTGCGCGGTAGCGTTGGAAGGCGTCGAGCATGTCGTCCGGCACCGGCAGGCGGCGCGGCTTGTTGCCCTTGCCGAGCACGTCCAGCCACCAGCGGCCGTCTTCCGAATAGATCGCCCCCATGCCGGCGCCGACGATTTCGTTCAGGCGCGCCCCGGTATGGGCAAACGCGATCAGCAGGAAACGGTCGCGCTCGCGCCGGCGCAGCGCCGCGGCGGAATCCGGCACCCGGCGCGAGACCGTGTCGACGGCCAGCGCAATGGCCTCGGGCGTCAGGTAGCGCGTGATGCGGCTGGCGCTTGGGGTGCGCACATTGCGCACCAGGGCGGCCGGGTTGCGCCGCAGGTAACCGGTCTGTTCCGCGAACGCAAGCAGGCCTTTCACCGCGATCATCGCCTGGCGCCGGCTGGGGTCGGACAAGGGCCCGGTGAAGGGACGGTAGCGCGGATCGCTGCGCGGCCATTTGGTCTTCGAGATCCAGTCGGGCGGAGGATTGCGCAGGAATTCCTTGTAGGCGTTGAGGTCGGCGACGTTCAGCTGGGACAGGGTCTTCTTCGCTTCCTCGCGGCACCAGGTCAGGAAGCGGAACAATTCCTTCTGGCTGTTGGCGATCGATTTCGGGCTGAGTTCCCCGTTGCCGATGAATTCACGGGCGATCTCGGCATCGGTCTGCGCCTCGGTGATGGGGTCGTCGGCGACGCGGAACATCTTGACGTCGAGCCGACCGCTGGCTGCGTCAGGCTGGCCTGGGAGGCGTGGCGCGAGATCGATGGGGGCAAACTTGCTCATGGTGTTTCCGCTTCAGTTTCCATTTTATACTGTGTTTTTATACAGTATAGCATGCGGACCAGGCAGTCCCCAGCCGCACGGAGCGTGCTAACC
This sequence comes from Massilia litorea, assembly GCF_015101885.1. Classification (NCBI taxonomy): domain Bacteria; kingdom Pseudomonadati; phylum Pseudomonadota; class Betaproteobacteria; order Burkholderiales; family Oxalobacteraceae; genus Massilia; species Massilia litorea. The sequence continues at coordinate 3,966,595 of NZ_CP062941.1, read as the reverse complement.
TGTCCATATCAAATCCATGGAAAACAACCGATATGCCCACACTCCAGCTGACACCAGAAGACGCCCTCCTCGTGATCGACATGCAGGTCGATTTCCTTCCTGGCGGCAAACTAGGCGTACCGGACGGACACGCAGTTCTGGGTCCGATCAACCGGCTGCTGGGCCTGTTCGACAGCCGCGGCTTGCCGATCTACGCCTCGCGCGACTGGCATCCCGAGAACCATTGTTCGTTCGCGGCACGCGGCGGTCCCTGGCCGCCGCATTGCGTGGCGGGAACGCCCGGCGCGGCCTTTTCCGGGGAGCTCGCTTTGCCGGACGGCGCGGTCGTGGTGTCGAAGGCGGACACGGAAGACGCCGATGCCTACTCGGCCTTCAACGGCACGACGCTGGCGGCGCAACTGCGCGCGCGCGGCGTGCGCCGGGTCGTGGTCTGCGGGCTGGCAACCGATTACTGCGTACTGAACACCGTGGTCGACGCCCGCGAGAACGGCTTCGAGGTCGTGATCGTGCCGGAGGCCATGCGCGCCGTCGACGTGGCGCCGGGCGACGGCGAACGGGCGATCGCGCGCATGACGGGGCTCGGTGCGCGGGCGGCAAGCGTGGAAGCGTTCGCGAACGCCTGAGCCGCGCGGACATAAAAAAACCTGGCCGGAGCCAGGTTTTTTTGGGCCGTACACGCCCGGCCGCAGCCGGGCGGACAGGTTTTACTTGCCGTTCAGCTTGGAGCGCGAGCGCGCGTAGCCGAAGTAGACCACCAGGCCGATCACCAGCCAGATGACGAAGGCCACCCAGGTGTGCCAGCTGAGGAAGGACATCAGCGCCACGCAGAAGATGATGGCCAGGGCCGGGACCACCGGCACGCCCGGGCAACGGAAGGCGCGGTGCAGGTCGGGACGCTTCTTGCGCAGGATGATCACGGCCAGCGACACCAGCGAGAAGGCGGCCAGGGTACCGATGTTGACCAGTTCGGCCAGCACGTCGAGCGGCACGACGGCGGCGATCAGGCCGAAGATGATGCCGACCATCCAGGTCGCGAAATACGGGGTGCCGTATTTCGGGTGCACCGTCGACAGCTTGGCCGGCAGCAGGCCATCGCGCGACATGGCGTACAGGATGCGGGTCTGGCCATAAGCCATCACCAGCATCACGGTGCTCATGCCGAGGATCGCGGCGAGGTCGACGAAGCCTGCGACCCAGTCCTGTCCGGCGTATTTCAGGGCCAGCGAGACCGGATGGTCGACGCCCTTGAACTGCATGAACGGGACGATGCCGGTCATGATGGCCGAGACGATCACGTACAGGACGGTGCAGATGCCCAGCGAACCGATGATGCCGATCGGCAGGTCCTTGGCCGGATTCTTGACTTCCTCGGCAGCCGAGGTCACGGCGTCGAAGCCGATAAAGGCGAAGAACACCAGTGCCGCGGCGCTCATCACGCTACCGGCGCCGAAGGGCATGAAGGGCTGCCAGTTGCCCGGCTTCACATAGCTGGCGCCGACAAAGATGAACAGCAGGACGACGCCGGTCTTGATCAGCACCATGACGTTGTTTACCCGGGCCGATTCGCGCACGCCGAGCGACAGCATCCAGGTCAGCACCATCATGATCAGGAAGGCCGGCAGGTTGAACAGGGTATCGACCCCGGGCTTGGCGCCCGGGGCTGCACGGAAGGCTTCCGGCAGCATGAAGCCGAAGCCCTCGAGCAGCGACTGGAAATAGCCGGACCAGCCGACCGCAACCGTCGAGGTGGCCAGGCCGTATTCGAGCAGCAGGTCCCAGCCGATCATCCAGGCGACGATTTCGCCGAGGGTGACATAGGAATAAGTGTAGATCGAGCCGGCCACCGGCACGCTCGAGGCGAATTCGGCATAGCACAGGGCGGCAAAGCCGCAGGCAATCGCCGCGATGACGAAGGAAAGGGTCAGCGCCGGGCCGGCCGTGACCGCGCCGGTACCCGTCAGCACGAAGATACCCGTGCCGACGATCGCCCCGATACCCATGAGGATCAGGTCCATCGGCCCGAGGACCTTCTTCAGCCCGCCAGGCGTGCGGGCGTCCGCGACCATGGTATCGAGATTCTTGGTTCTAAAAAGACTCACTACGTGTTCTCCTGTTATGCATTATGTCTCCTCCGAAAAGATGCCGGATCATTCCGGTCGGCTTTTCCGCTTTCCTGCAGCCAGCTGTTTTTCGCCGGTTTATCGTTTACATGAGTCAGGTAAATACGGCGCTACCATAAAAAAGCGCCTGCGATACCGCCAGGCGCCGATCGACCCACCCCATCCACAGCCGTCCGAATCGCGGACGGCCGGAAAAAGCAATAACAATAAGCCAGCACATCCGCATTATTGCTCCGGCAACCCCGGTTGAGCAAGCGCTGGCCGTACCGCGCCGCGTCATTTCGGCTTTTTCGGGCGGGGCGCAGGAATCGCTTGCGTGTGCGTGGGAAGTGTGGCGGGCCGGCGCCGCCGCCACAGGCGGGCATAGAGTACGAGATTAATGGCCAGCACGACGCCGGCCAGCACGCATTGTGTCGCCCGCGTCAGCGCCTCCGGATACAGCAGCGAAACAATATAGTGCTCGACGAAGCCGTCCGCATAGCCGGCCAGGCCGGCGCGCAGGCGCAGCAGGTTTTCCAGCCCCGTCAAAGGACAGCCGCGTCCGCTCAGCTCGACGAACACGCCCCAGCCGGCCGCCGGCAGGTGCAGCCAGGCCAGGCGCGGCCGGCGCAGCACCAGGCAGGCCCCGAACACGACGAACAGGACGAAGGCCAGGTGGATCACCAGGACCAGCACGGCTGCGGCGGCGTAGGGCATGGCTGGACCTGTTCCCGCAGCTGGGTCAGGGCGTGGCGCCCGCGCCCGTCGCCGCTTCGGTTCCGGCGCGGATCCGCTCGCGCGCGAACTCCGCCAGCGCGCCGATCGCGTTGGCCGCCGAGCGCAGGTAAAACGCCTGCAGGTGATATACGTGCCAGCGCCCACGATGGAGCTCGAAGCGGCAGTCGACCCCGCAGGCGCGTGCGTGGGCGACCAGCTGCTCGGCGTCGGGAAGCAGGATTTCCTCGTCGCCGGCCTGCACCAGCATCGGCGGCAGGCCGTTCAAATCGCAGCGCAGCGGATGGTGGGCGTCGACCGCGGGCGGACAGGCGTACCAGGCGATCCCCTGCCGCGCCCAGTCGGCCCGCACCATCGGGTCGATGGCGGCATGCGGATAGCCCTCCGGCCCCGGGGGAGGCATCCGGGTCACCGGTGAAACCAGCGCCAGCGCGGCCGGCATCGGCTCGCCCCGTTCGCGCAGGCGCAGCGCCAGGGCCAGCGCCAGCGATGCGCCGGCCGAGTCGCCGGCCAGCACGATGCGCTGCGCCGGGATGCCGGACGCGCGCATCGCCTCGTAACAGGCGAGCGCATCGTCCAGTGCGGCCGGGTACGGGTGTTCCGGCGCGAGGCGGTAATCCGGCACCCAGACCGGCATGCCGGCGTCCAGCGCCAGGCGCGAGGTGATGCTGCGATGGGTGCGCGGGCTGCCCAGGCAGAAGGCGCCGCCATGCAGGAACAGCAGCGCACCCTCTTCCGACTGTTCTATTTGTCGGGGCGTGACCAGTTCGACCGGCAGCCGGCCCACCTGCATCTGGCGGTAGCCGACGCCGCCGACGCCGGGCATCAGCGGCGCCAGCAGGCCGACCACGCGGCGCTGGGCGCGCGCACTGAATGGCGGCCCGATCAGGGGCTTGAAGCAGGTGCGCAGAAAGGCGCGCTGGAATGCGGCGCTCATCCGCTCGAGGATCGGGCGCGGCGCGGCGATGGCGACGGCTTGGCCGGCCAGCGCTGAACTGAAACGATAGGCAAGCAGGCTGGCGTGACGGGTCAGGAAACGGTAGCTGAACGTAAAACCCGGCCAGTTCGCGCTGTTGCGGCCATGGCGGTCGAGGTACCAGCTGCTGCAGCCCTGCCAGACGGTGCCGGCGAGGCGCCGCTGCAGGCGTGCATTGAAGCGCCGGTGCGGCGCGGCCTCGACTTCGACCGACGCCGCATCGGCAGCGCGCATCGCTGCGCGACAACGCATGACGTGCCGCACCTGGCTCTCCAGCATGTAGATGATCGAATTATGACCGAGGTTGGTGTTCGGTCCATACAGCATGAAGAAATTCGGGAAGCCCGGCACCGTCAGGCCGAGATAGGCCTCGGCCCCGTCGCGCCAGGCATCGTTCAGCGCGCGTCCGCCACGGCCGCGGACCGAGATCGGGGCGAGGAAGTCGGTGGCGGCGAAGCCGGTTCCATAGATGAGGACGTCGAACTCGCGGTGCTCGCCGTCGCCCGTCTCGATTCCAGTGGGCGTGATGCGGCGAATCGGGTCGGTCACGAGGCGGACCGTGGGCCGGGCGTACACCTGCAGGTAATCGTCGGTGATCAGGATGCGCTTGCAGCCGATCGGATAATCCGGGGTCAGGCTGGCGCGCAAGGCCGGATCGGCGATGTTGCGCGCCAGCATGCGCCCAAACGGCATGCCGACCGCCAGCCACATCAGGCTCTTGAGTCGGGTAAAGGCCAGCGCCCTGGCTTCGTATTTCGCATAGATCAGGGCGCGGTGCACGCGCATCATCAATGGGAAACGCCGGAACAGTGCCTTTTGCCAGGCCGCATAGGGGCGGTCCCTGCGCGCCTTGAGCCAGGACGGCGAACGCTGGAACACGCTCAGCTGCGCGACCTCGGCGGCGATCGCGGGAACGAACTGGGTCGCCGAGGCGCCGGTGCCGATCACGGCGACGCGCTTGCCGGCAAGCGAACAGGCATGGTTCCAGTGCGCCGAGTGAAACGCCTGGCCGCGGAAACTGCCGATGCCGGGCAGGCGCGGCAGCAGCGGACGGCTCAGCAGGCCGGTGGCGCTCACCAGCAGCCGCGCCAGCAGGCATTCCCCGCCCGCCAGCTCGACTACCCAGAGCGCGCGTGCCTCGTCGAAGCGCGCCCCGGCAACCTCGGCCCCGTGGCGGATATGGCGCGCCAGCGCAAAGCGGCGCACGCAGTCGCGCAGGTAGGCGTGGATCTCGGCTTGCCGGGCATAGGTGTGCGACCAGTTCGGATTGGGGGCGAAGGAAAACGAGTACAGGTGCGAGGGAACGTCGCAGGCGGCGCCGGGATAGGTGTTGTCGCGCCAGACACCGCCGACATCGCTCCCCTTCTCCAGGATCAGGAAGTCCTCGACCCCGGCACGGCGCAGCGCCGCCCCCATGCAGATGCCGCCGAAGCCGGCACCGATGACGAGGGCTTCGAGGACGGTCTCCGGCGCTGCGCCGGCATTCAAGGGGGGCACTGCTGTCATCTGCGGTCTCCTCGGCATACGGAAAGCGATCATTCCCAACCGCAACAATACACGAGGAGATCGCCCTCGGGTTCGATTCGGTCACGCCCGCTGCTGCCCGCCATGTGGGGTGCATGGCCGCGTGCTGCACATGGCTTTGCGCTTCGATGAGTCACTCTCCTACAGCATCACGCTGCACGCACCGATGGCAGGGCAAGTGCAGGCGCGCATAATGGGAATATCGAAGATCGGGAGACCAATATGGCTACGCAAGCATCTAGTGGAACCAGCGGAACAAGCGGTACGACCGGCACGCAGGACGTGGCGTCGACCACCCTGGGCGTGGGCGGCACCACCAGCGGCCAGGCCGGCGCCACCCCCAGCCACGAAACCATGCAGGAAACCGGCGGCAGCGGCGGCGCGCAACTGACGCAGAGCACGGGCGAGATCGACGCGCCGCCGGGCTCGAAAGCGCAAGATTCGCCGGCGGCACCGGAAACGAAGCCCGAGGCCGACGGCAGCGCCGTCCAAAGCGGCTCGCGCGGCGCGCTCGATACCCGCTCGCAGCAGGCAGGCGGCACGGGCACCGGCCTGGGCAGCCCGGAGACGGGTGCGAACCAGTCGGCGGACGATCTGCCTCCGGCGCCCTGAATATCCCGCCGCCGGGCGTCCTCCTGCCCGGCAGCGGCGCTTGCGGAATCAGGATTGCAGCCTGATCGTCCCGTGTTCTCCCGGATCGACGTCCGGCGTGCTGCCCGTGACGGCCGCCTTGGCCATCTGGAACAGGCGCACCATCTTGCTGTCGTTCGAATCCCAGTATTCGGCGGCGTGCGGCGCCACGCGCACCAGCACCACATGTTCGTCCTCGGGGCCGTGCGGGAACCAGGCCTGCACCATCGGGTTCCACAGCGCGCGGATGCGTTCGCGGTCGACTACGCGCTCGGCCGTGCCGCTGATCGAGACATACAGGCTGTCCTCCGGCTGCGCGAAGCTGACATTGACTTCGGGCTGGAGCGCGATGTTCTGCCACAGCGGCGCATGGATCGAGGTATAGAACCACAGGCCGCCCTGCTCGTCCGTCTCCTGGTTGGTCATCGGGTGGCTGATCAGGTGGCCTTGTTCGTCCACAGTGGTGAACATCGCGAAGCGCATCGAGCGGATCTTGTCCGCCAGTGCAGCCGCCTGTGCGGAAGCATTCGTCATGGACATGGTGTTTCCTTGATGATTGAGTGAACCGACATCCTAGGCCGTGCGCGTGCAACGCTCCGTGCGGCGCCGTACGCAGTCGCGCGCACGGCTCCCCATCTGCTCAGGCCCCTGTCTCTACCCGAGCTCCCTCGCCACGTCCGGCTGGTAGCGTCCCGGGGCCAGGATGCCCGCCGGGTCGAGCGCCGCCTTGATCGCGCCCACCGTGCGCCAGTAGGTGTCGCGCGCCGGGTCGAGCCTCGCCATCGCATGGTTGCCGACGCGGTAGGGGATATAGCCGGCCTCGAACATGCTCCCGAAGACCTCGTCATGACAGGCACGGGCGCGCGCGGTCTCGTCCGGGTCCTGCTTGTCGTAGGCGATCGTCAGGACGCCGCCCAGCGTGCGTTCGTTGATCATGCTGAAGGTGGCGAACAGGTCGAAGCCGTAGCGCTCGAAGCTGACCTCGGCAAGCGCGTGGACCGCCAGCATGTCCTCGCCGCGCAGCGGCAGCACCGGCGAGACCCACAGCAGGCCGCAACCGTCGCGCGCCGGATCGGCCTGCGCAGGAAAGCTCGCCGGCAAGCCGTCGCGGCGGCGCCAGTAGGCACCGGTCAGGAAACGTCCGTCGGGCACGCCGCGGTTCATCGCGAACAGCGATTCGCCCAGCGCCACCTTGCCGCGCAGGCGCCGCCCCGCATTCGTATTCCCGAGCAGGCGCGCGGCCAGGGCGCCGGCACGCAGGCTGCGTTCGCTGATGAAAACGGGGCGCGCCGCGGTGCCGCGCAAGGCCCGGCGCAGGGCCGCGCGGGCCGCCGCCACCTGGGCCCGGGTGCCGTAGAGTGCGCCGGACACGCTCCAGGCCCCGATGCCGCCCTGCTCGCGCATGGCGCTGCGCAGCGCCTGCGGCAGGCGCGCGCCCTCGCTCACCCGGGCGCGCGGGAACACGCCGGCTCCGGACAACACCCGCATGTCGTTGCCGATGTGCAGGATGCTGCGCAGCGTCCCGTCCAGCCGCAAGGGACGCAGGGCGTCGACCACCGGCCCGATATCGGCGTGCGCAGGCACGCTGCACAGGAAGTGGTTCACGCATTCGGCCTGCGGCATCAGCCAGATGCCGAGCCGGGTCACGATGCCCATGTTCGACTGGGTGAACAGGCCGTCCAGGAAAGGCCCGACGCCATACGGGAACAGGTGGGTGGTGCGCGACTGCGCGTAATGCCCGAAACCGGTCTCGAGCAACTCGCCGCCGGGCAGGACCACCTGCATCCCGGCCACGTGCTGCAACCGGTTGCCGTAGGGAGAGTGGCCGAAGCCGCGCTCCATGATATTGCCGATGTAGCTGGTGTCGGGCCCGGCGCCGGTGCAGTCGGCCCAAAGCCGGTAGCCGCGCTGGCGCAGGTAGTCCGACAGCTGGCGCTGGGTCACGCCGGGCTCGATCACCGTATACGCGAGTTCCGGGTCGACGTGGATGATGCGGTTCATGCGCGACAGGTCGAGGATCACCTGGCCGGCGCCGACCGCGCAGGCGTCGCCATAGCCCCAGTTCTTGCCGGTGCTGATCGGGTAGACGGCGATGCGGGCGCCGGCGGCGATCCTGACCAGTTGCGCCACCTCGCCCGCATCGCCCGGACGCACCAGGGCCAGCGGACGCACCGGCCGCGCCGCCGTGCTGCGCGCATAGCGTTCGCGCGTGTCCTCGTCGACCAGGACATGGGCGGCGCCGACCGCGGCCGCCATGGCGGCCAGGGCGGCTTCCGGATGGGCGCTCTGCGGCAAATCCTTGAGTTGGCTCATGCCCATTCTCCTCCATGGCACAGCGCGGCGAGCCGGGCACTGATTGCGGGCTCGTCGCAGGCCGGGAAGAAATACGGATAGAAGGAGCGTTCGCCGGCCTGCTGCTGGACGCTGCCGCCCCATTTGCGGATGCTCGCGCCCATCTGGTCGAGCGGCAGGCGCAGCAGCACCGCCGGTGCGCCGACCCGGCTGCACGGCCGCTCACCGCCGAAATCGGCGAAGCCGAGCATGCGCCGGTAGAAGGCCACGTGGCGTGGATTGACCTCGATCACGTAGTCGGTAAAGCCATGCAGCTCGCGCGCATACAGCCAGGAGATGTGGATCAGGGCGGCGAACACGCGCTTGGACATGCCGGCATCGATCGCCAGGCGCGACGGTTCGCACAGCCGCCTCCCCTGGCGCCGCAGGATGTCGAGCCGGTCGCGGAAATTCTCGTCGGCCGGCAGCGCATTGCCCTTGTCCAGCCACAGGCTCATCGTGCCGACCAGCTCGCCCCCGGTTTCCGCATACAGAGTCACCTTGTCGGCGGCGCTGCGCTCGCCCGCTTCGAAGGCATAGCCGCGCCAGGCGTACATGCGGCGCACCAGGTCGCCGCTGTCGGCGTGGCGGCCTGCGGACAGGGCGACGCGGACGTTGAACAGCTGGGGCTCGGGCTGCGGGCGCGGCGCGTCCTGGCCGCCCTGCGCCGCGCGCCCGGCGGCGTGTCCCTGCGCCGGCGGCGCCTGGAACGATGCGATGGGCAATTCTTCTACCAACATGCTGGTCTCCTGAAAAAGCGTCCCGCCGGCATTGGCGAAAACGTCACGACTGCCATTCAGACAAGGTCATCAGTAAGCTGGTTCCCCACATTTCCGCAGCTTCTTTGCTGTCTGGATATGGATCAAGCTGATGAGAAACTTGCCACAAGCACCAGACGGAATTGCCGGCCCCATGCGGGGGTTTCGGTTCAGCACATGGGCGCTTTGACGGGTATCAACGGTAAAAAGGGTTACGCGGTGCGCGCCGCGCGCGGCCATATAATCGAAAAACCTGCCGCTGCGCGCCGGCTGGCTTTCTCCGGAGACCGTCCCATGTCCCTCCCCCGCCGTTCCCGGCCAGCCCGGCCATGCCAGTTGCCGCCCACCGAGTCCTGCGCCGACCTTCGACGCTCCGCATTACGTCCATGAGCGCCGTCCACCTTCCCGCACGCCGCCAGGCCGGCGCCGTCAGCCATGGGTAACCGTCCCGTCGCCGCGATGAGCCCGGCCTTTGCGCCGCCGCGCCTCGTCGCCCACGTCGTCAACCGGCTCGACTGCGGCGGAGCCGGCAACGGCCTGCTCGACCTGATCGCCCACATGCCCGGCGAACGCTACCGCCACGCGGTGCTCTGCATGCGCGACCACGGCATGTTCCATGCCGACCTGCGCGAGCACGGGGTGGAGGTCATCGACCTGCACAAGCGCGAGGGCGCCGACCTCGGCCATTTTCTGCGCATGGTGCGCGCCCTGCGCGCGCTGCGGCCCGATCTGGTGCATACGCGTAACTTCGGCGGCCTCGAGGGCCAGCTCGCGGCGGCGCTGGCCGGCGTGCGCCTGCGGGTGCATGGGGAATATGGACGCGAATTCGGACGCGAATCCGGACATGCTCCGGCCGAACCCGGCCGCGCGCGCGCGCCCAGCCTGCTGCGCCGGGCGCTGCGCCCCCTGGTCGGCCATTACATCGCCGCCAGTGCCGAGCAGGAGCGCTGGCTGATCGAACAGGTCGGAGCCGAACCCTCGCGGGTGTCGCATATCTCGAACGGCGTCGACAGCCTGGAGTTCCACCCGCGCCTGGGGCCGCACGCGGCGGTCGGGCCGGACGGCTTCATGCACGACGATGCCTTCGTCATCGGCAGCGTCGGCCGCATGGACGACGCCAAGAACGACACGACCCTGGTCGAAGCCTTCCTGCGCCTGATCTCGTCGCCGCATGCCTCGCACGGGCGGCTGCGCCTGATGATCGTCGGCGACGGGCCGATGCGCGCCGAATGCCAGGCGATGCTCGACCGCGCCGGGGCGGGCCACCGCGCCTGGCTGCCGGGCGAGCGGCCCGACACCGCCCAGCTGATGCGGGCGATGGACCTGATGGTATTGCCGGCGCTGGCCGAAGGCAGCGGCAACGTGCTGCTGGAGGCGATGGCGACCGGGCTGCCGGTCGTTGCCACCTCGGTCGGCGTGCACAAGGAACTGGTCCAGCCCGGCCTGACCGGCATCCTGGTGCCGCCGATGTCGCCGGACGTGATGGCGGCAGCGATCGCGGACTATTGCCGCATCCCCGAGATGGGCGCGCGCCATGGCGCGCGGGCCAGGGCCCAGGTGATTGCCCACCACAGCCTGCCGGCGATGGCGCGCAGCTACCTGGCCGTGTACGACGCGCTGGCGGCAAGCTGAGTCAGGGACGGCGCAATGTCTGCCCGGGGGCGGCGCCTGGTGAAGCCGCCCGCGTTCAGGCCTGCACGAGCGCAGCCGCGCTGCGATCCGTCTCCAGGCCGAAGCCGTCGCGCCGGCCGCGCGCCAGCCACTGTTCCAGCATCATGAGGCGCCACACCGTCTCGCCGTGCGTCGCCGGGTCTTCCGGCAGGCGCCGTGCGAGCAGCAGGTCGACGAATTCGCGGTGCAGGATGCGGCGCCGGGCCAGGCCGGACAGGCTGTCATAGGCAAGCGCGCGCAGGCGGGCGTCGCCCTGCAGCCAGCGGCCGAAGGGCAGCACCGGTGCGCGCTGCGCGGCCGGCAGGCCGGCGCCGATCTCGCCCAGTGCGCGCACAAACAGGCGGCGCGCGCCCTTGCCGCTCTTGTGGTGCGGCGCCAGGCGGGCCGCCATGGCGACCACGGCGTCGTCGAGGTAAGGCAGGACCGGCTGCATCCCCGCTGCCGCGCAGGCGGCCGAGAAAGCGGGCAGGATACGGCACGGCAGCTCGCCCTGCAGTTCGAGGTCGACCGCGCGGTTGGCCGCGCTGCGGGCCTGGGCCAGCCACCAGGTTTCTTCCTGCCTCGCGGCGGGCGCGTCCGGGTCCACCAGTTCGAGGAAGGCCGGTTCGAACACGTTCGCCGCGCCCAGGGCGAGCAAGGCATTGCGCCGGCGCAGCCGCACCAGCGGCGGCTGCAGCGCCTGCTCGATGCGCGCGCGTACCCGTTCGAAGGCGCCCGGCAGCTGCGCACCGAGGCCGAACAGCAGCGGCTCGATGGCCAGCTGGCGCAGTGCGCCCGGCAGGCGTTCGTAGCGGCTGGTGCGCGCCAGCGCGGCGTGGCGGCCGCAGCCGAACAGCTGGGCCGCGCCGAAGCCGCCATGCAGGCGCCCGTGGCCATCCTCGCGCGCCATCTGCGCCGCGTACAGCATGGCGACCGCGCCCGGCTCGCCGCAGGGTGCATCGCCCTGCCTGGCCAGCGCGGCCACGGCGTCGGCCACGTCGTCCGGGGCCAGCAATCGTTCGCGGTGGCGGCTGCCGATCCTGCGCGCGGCCATGCGGGCGCCCGCCAGTTGCCGCTCGCCGCCGACGCCGAAGCCGACGGCGTAGCTGTGTACCGGCTGTCCGGCGCCGCGCTGCAGCAGCGTTGCCAGCAGGGTGCCGGCACAGCCGCCGCCGAGCATCAGCGCGGCGCCCGCGTCCGAGGCGCAGTCCAGGGCGCAGGTGAGCGCATCGAGCAGTTCCGTTTGCGGCGCCGGCTCGACTGCGTGTTCGGTATAGCGCATGCGCCAGTAGCGGATGCGCTCGACGCGGCCACCGTGCAGGTGCAGGCATTCGCCCGGGGCCAGGCGGCGCTGGCCGGCAAACATCGTGCGCGGCCCGTGTACCGCGTGCAGGTACAGGTAGTCGAACAGGGCCTGCGGGTCGACCGTGCGGCCCGCGCCGGGGTGGCGCGCCAGCGCTTCGCCGCTGCTGGCAAACAGCAGGCTGCGTCCCGCCATCTGGTAGAACAGCGGGCGCGTGGCGCAGCGGTCCACGGCTACCAAGGCTTCGCCGCGGCGCTCGTCGAGGAGCGCGAAGGCGAAGTGGCCGGACAGCGCCGCGCAGGCCCTCGCCCCATGCGTGCGCCACAGCTGCGCCAGCACCTCGACCCGTTCGCCCCAGTGCACGATCAGCAGTCCGTCCTGGTGGTACAGGCTGGCCTCGTCGTGACGGGCCGCGAGCGCGACGGCGCCCAGGCTGTGGCCGGCGCTGCGCAGTGGCCGCGAACTGGCAAGATGCGAAGTAAAGGGCGCGGCCATGTCCTCGATCGGCAGGCCCGGGGGTTCGAGCGACACCCACCCGCACAGCCCGCTCATGACGCCACGTCCGCGAACAGCGGCGCCAGTTCGCCCGCCAGCAGCGCGCGGTCGATCTGTCCATCGCGCGCGCGCGGCAGGGGTGCGCGCCGGACGTCGACCATGGCCGGCAGCATGTGCAGCGGCAGCCGCGCGCGGCAGGCGCCGAACAGGATCGAGGAATCGAGCCGCGCGCCGGGCCGCGGCGTGGCCAGCACGGCGATGACCTGCCCCAGCACCGGATGGGCGACCCCGACCGCCGCCGCCTCGAGCACAAGCCCGGTGCCGACGACGATTTTTTCGACTTCGCGCCCGCTGATGCGGTAGCCGCCGCTGGTGATGGTGTTCTGGCGTGGATCGGCAAAGGATTCGGCAAGGTACAGGTAGCCGTCGAGATCGCGGCGCGCGCTGACGCCCGGCCAGTAGCCGCTCTCGCGCCGGGTTTCGCGTTGCGCCATGCCTGCGGCCGGCGGCAGGAAGCGGAACTGCTCGCGGTTGGCCGACGGGTCGTTCCAGTAACCTAATGGTACGAGCGCGCCGCGGCGCACCAGTTCGCCGGTCTCGCCGGGCGCGCACTCGCGGCCGTCGGCGCGCACCACGAGCCAGTCGGAATACGGGACGGCGCGCCCGATCGAGCCCGGGCGCTCGTCGAGCTGGGCCGGCATCAGGCTGGTCGAGCGGCAGGCCTCGCCGATGTCGTACAGCAGGTGGATGCGGGTGCGCGGCAGGCCGGCCCGCAGCGTCGTCAACGCGTCGGGGTCCAGGCCGCCGCCGGCGCAGGCGGCATAGCGCAGGCAGTCGGCGGCGCGGCCGAGCGTCTGTCCGGACAGGGCATTCCAGGTGGCGGGCAGCGCGACCAGCCCGGTGATCTCGCCGCCCTCGAGCAGGCGCGCCAGGGCTGCCGGATCGGGCAACGCAGCGGGCTGGATACCGCGCGGCGCGGCGCCCGGCGTATCGAGCACCACGGTAGCGCCGGCGGCGAGCGCGGCCAGCAAGGCGTTCAGCCCGTAGTCGCCATGGAAGGGCAAGGCCGCCAGCAGGCGGTCGCCGGGCTTGATCCCGAGGCAGCGCGCGGTCGACTCGGCGCCGGCGACCAGGTTGCGGTGCGAGAACGCGACGCCGCGCGGCGGCGCCGGCGTGGCAATCCGGGACGCCTTGTCCGGCGCTGTGTCCGCAGTTGCGTTCTCAGTTGTGTTGTAGATCAGGGCCGCCAGCGTCGCGCTGGCCGGTGCGGGCGAGCTGGAGGGCGTGGCGGAGGCCAGGAAGCGGTCCCAGGAAAGCACCGGAACCGGGGCCGAGCGCGGCATGCTGGCGCCGTGGACGACGATGCTGCGCAGCGAGGAGCACGCTTTCAGGGCATCGCCCAGCACGTGCAGTCCGGTCGGATCGACGACCAGCAGGCGCGCGCCGCAATCGCGCAGCAGGGCCGCCACCTGTGCAGGCGCCAGCGTCGGGTCGACCGGCACGAAGGCGCAGCCGGCGCTCGACGCGCCCAGCAGCGCGGCGACCGCGGGCGTGGAGGCCGGCAGGCAGACGGCGACCCGTTCGCCGGCGCCGATCCCGGCCGCTCCCAGGGCGCCGGCAAAGGCGGCAATCGCACCGGCCAGGCCGGCGTAGCTGATGCGCTCGGCGCCGTGGCGCAAGGCGGTGGCGTGCGGCGTCCAGACGGCTGCCGCTTCCACCAGTTCATGTGCCAGCTGGGCCATTTTTTCCTCCAATCAAGCTCAACGTAAAAATGCATGATTGAGAAAAACTGCAAACAGGTCATTGATTCTCGTCAATGGAAATTGCTTGGCCTCAGCTGTGTGCGCGCAAGGTCGGCCGGCGGCACGCGTGTCTAATTGACATAAATGCATGATCGTTACGTCCTTAAACCGGCCTCGACACGCCCTGCGCGCGCCCGGCCCCAGAGTGCAGGAGATGACAGGCCATGAATGCTCCGCTGCTGACCACGCCGCGCGTGGAGCCCTTTTTCTTCGATGCCGAGCCTGGCACGCGCTTTTCCCTGTACCACGCGCCGAATCCCCACGTGGCGCCGCGCGGCTCGATCCTCTACGTCCATCCCTTCGCCGGCGAGCTCAGCCGAACGCGGCGGATGGCGGCCCTGCAGTCGCGCGCCTTTGCCGCACTCGGCTACGCGGTGCTGCAAATCGACCTGTTCGGTTGCGGCGACAGCTGCGGCGAGTTCAATGCGGGGCGCTGGCAGATCTGGCACGCCGACCTGGCCCAGGCCGCCGCCTGGCTTGCCGACCGCGGCAACGGACCGCTGACCCTGTGGGGCCTGCGCTTGGGCGGCCTGCTGGCGCTCGACGCGGCGGTGCGCCTGGCGGCATGCCGGGTGCTGCTGTGGCAGCCCTACATGAGCGGGCGCGCCTGCATCAACCAGTTCCTGCGCCTGTCCGAGCAACTCCAGGATCCCGCCCCCGGAGCGCCGCGCAGCACGGCGGCGTTGCGCGCGCAGCTCGCCGTGCACGGCGCGATCGAGGTCGGCGGCTTCGAAGTGGCGGTGCCGCTGGTCAAAGCCATCGATGCCTGCGACGCCGCCCACGTGGTGCTGCCGCCCTGCCCCGTGCACTGGTTCGCCTACGGCGGTCCGGCGCCCTCGAAACTGGCGGCCAGTGCCGCCCGCCTCGGCGAACGCTGGCGCGCGGCCGGCGCGACCCTGCATTTCCATCCGCTCGAGGGTTCGCCGCTCTGGAGCGGCGCGGGCGAACTCGATTGCCCGTCCCTGCGCGCGGCGACCTGCGACGTGTTTACAGGAGATCCGGCATGAAACTCGAACAGCGTGCGCTGCGCTTTCACTGCGCCGGCAATGCCCTGATCGGCATCGTCGACGTCCCCGAACGGCCGCTGGTGCGCGGCATGCTAATCCTGGCCGACAGCAGCCAGTACCGCGCCGGCAGCCATCGCCAGTTCACCCTGCTCTCGCGCCTGCTGGCGGCGCGCGGCGTGGCCGTGATGCGTTTCGACCGCGCCGGCGCCGGCGACAGCGAGGGGCAGGCGATCGGCCAGGGCGTCGAGGACGTCGGCGCAGCCATGAAAGAATTCTTCTTCCATGTCCCCGAAATGAAGGAATGCGTGATCCTGGCGCCGGGCGACGCGGCTGCTGCCGCCGCGCTGTATGCCGCCGGCGACACGCGCATCGCCGGCCTGGCCTTGCTCGACCCTGTGCTCGACCCCTTGCTGCCGCAGCGGGGCGGCGGCACCGGTCGCGCGCCGGAAAACACGCCGGTCCTGCGCTACGGGCCGCGCTCGGCCGCCGACCGCCTGTTCCGGCGTGCCGCTGCCTTTCGCCAGGCAGCCAGCCGCGCCGTCGGGCGCGGGCCCGGAGGCGAAGCGCCCGGGCAGAAGCTGGCGCCGGCGCTCGCCCAGGCCCTGGCCGGCTTCGGCGGGCGCGTACTGCTGGTCTGCGGCGGCGCCCAGGCTCCCGGCAGCGACGCCACCCGCGCGCTCGTGGGCCAGTACCCGCGCAGCCGCCGGGTCGAGATCGCGCATGCCGGCGCCGACAGCCGGCGCAGCGCCTGGCGCGATGCCGTCGCCTTTGCCTGCGCCAGCTGGCTGGGTTCCTGGTAGGCTGGTGGCCTCCCCGGGCACGGGGGGAACGCATCCACGGCAAATCGACTATAGTAATGCTCTTGTACAAACATTAAACGTGCCATGAAATTTGACGTCGCAATTGTCGGCAGCGGTTTGGCCGGCCTGTCGGTGGCCCTGCACCTCGCGCAAACGCGCAAGGTTGCCATCATCTCGAAACGGGCGCTGCTCGACGGCGCCAGCAACTGGGCCCAGGGCGGCATCGCCGCCGTCCTCGATTCCGGCGACAGCCACGACCAGCATATCGCCGACACCCTGGTGGCCGGCGCCGGGCTGTGCGACGAAGGGGCCACCCGCTACATCGTCGAGCACGGCCGCGAAGCGATCGAATGGCTGATCGAGCAAGGCGTGCCGTTTACGCGCGACGCGACGGCGGAGCTGGGCTTCCACCTGACCCGCGAGGGCGGCCACAGCCAGCGCCGCATCATCCACGCCGCCGACGCCACCGGCCACGCGGTACAGGTCACGCTGGAACAGAAAGTGCGCGCCCATCCGAACATTTCGCTGTTCGAGCAGCACTGCGCGATCGACGTCATCACCTCGGACAAACTGAGCGGCAAGGCTGTACACGGCGGCACACCCCACCTGGTCGGCCAGCCGCGCTGCCACGGCCTCTACGTGCAGGACGAACAGAGCGGCAAGGTCCTGACCTTCGAGGCCGAGCACACGGTGCTGGCCACCGGCGGCGCCGGCAAGGTCTACCTGTACACGACCAATCCCGACACCGCCACCGGCGACGGCATCGCGATGGCCTGGCGCGCCGGCTGCCGCGTGTCGAACATGGAATTCATCCAGTTCCACCCGACCTGCCTGTACCACCCGTATGCCAAATCCTTCCTGATCACGGAAGCGATCCGCGGCGAAGGCGGCCTGTTGAAACTGCCGCCGGAAGCCGGCGTCGCGGCCGGCACGCGCTTCATGCCGGCCCACGACGAACGCGGCGAACTGGCCCCGCGCGACGTGGTGGCGCGCGCCATCGACTTCGAGATGAAGAAGCGCGGCCTCGATTACGTCCACCTCGACATCAGCCACCAGAGCCCGGAGTTCCTGAAGGAGCACTTCCCGACCATCTACGCGCGCTGTCTGGAACTGGGCATCGACATCACCAAAGAACCGATCCCGGTCGTGCCGGCGGTGCACTTCACCTGCGGCGGCGTGGTCACCGACCTGGCCGGGCGCACCGACATCCCCGGCCTGTACGCGGTCGGCGAAACGGCCTGCACCGGCCTGCACGGCGCGAACCGCCTGGCCAGCAATTCGCTGCTCGAATGCGTGGTCGTCGGCCGCGCCTGCGCCAGCCAGATCGCAGCCGCGCCGCGGGCCGAGAATCCGGTGCTGCCGCCCTGGGACGAAAGCCGCGTCACCAACGCCGACGAGGAAGTCGTCATCGCCCATAACTGGGACGAGCTGCGCCGCTTCATGTGGAATTACGTCGGCATCGTGCGCACCACCAAGCGCCTCGAACGCGCCCAGCACCGGATCAAGCTGCTGAAGGAAGAGATCGACGAGTACTACCGCAATTTCCGCATCACGCACGACCTGCTGGAGCTGCGCAACCTGGTCGACGTGGCCTCGCTGATCGTCAACAGCGCGCTCTCGCGCCACGAAAGCCGTGGCCTGCATTATTCGCGCGACTATCCGGACACGCTGCCGAAGGCGCTGCCGAGCGTCCTGACGCCCGAGCGGCGCTAAGCTCACGTTCCGCCTTGAACCGCAAACTGACCCTCCCCACGGCGCTGCTGCTGACGGTGCCGCCCCTGCTTTGGGCCGGCAACGCCATTGTCGGCCGCATGGTGCGCGACGCCGTGCCCCCGATGACGCTCAACCTGCTGCGCTGGAGCATCGCCCTGGTAGTGCTGCTGCCGCTCGGGCGCGCGATGTTCGCTCCCGGCAGCGGCGTGCTGTCCAACTGGCGCCGCTACAGCATGCTCGGCCTGCTCGGCATCGGCCTCTACAACTCGCTGCAATACCTGGCCCTGCAAAGCTCGACCCCGATCAACGTGACCCTGGTGGCCTCCGGCATGCCGGTCTGGATGCTGCTGGTCGGGAAGCTCTTCTACAAGGCGCCGGTGAAGCCGAAGCAGGTCGCCGGCGCGCTGCTCTCGATCGCAGGCGTGCTGGTGGTGCTGTGCCGCGGCGACATCGGCCAGCTGGCGGCCCTGCGCCTGGTGCCCGGCGACCTGTACATGATCCTGGCGACGATCGCCTGGTCCTTCTACAGCTGGATGCTGATGCAGCAGCGCGATGTGCCCGGCCTGCGCGCCGACTGGGCCGCTTTCCTGCTGGCCCAGGTCGGCTATGGCGTGCTGTGGTCGGCGGCCCTGTCGGCTGCCGAATGGGCTGTCAAGGATGTCGTGATCGCCTGGAGCTGGCCGCTCGCGGCCGCCCTGCTGTACGTCGCGATCGGGCCGGCGATCCTGGCGATGCGCTGCTGGGGCGCAGGCCTGCAAAAGGCGGGGCCGACGCTCGGCTCCTTCTTCATCAACCTGACCCCGCTCTTCACGGCGCTGCTCTCGTCCGCTTTTCTGGGCGAGGCGCCGCACCTGTACCACGCGCTGGCCTTCGGGTTGATCGTCGGCGGCATCGCCGTCTCGGCAAGGTAAGCGGCGCTCACTGCATCAGGTTGGTGCTCCACCAGACGCTGGCGATCTTCCATTTGCCCTCGATATTCTTCGTCATCTGCCAGGTCTCGATCCCGTAATTCCCGACCTTGCCGTCTTCCACGAACTCGTAATCGAACATCACCCAGGCGATGTGCTTGTCCTGGGTGATTTTCAGGTTGTAGAAGCGCTCTTCGACCGGCACTTTGCTGTCGCGGATGAAGCGCGCGAAATCGCGCAAGCCGCCGGCGCGCACGGGCACGGCGTTCGGATCGACCGATTCCTGGAGCTTCCGGAGTACCTCGGGCGGCGTCGGCGACGCGAATTCGATGTCGCTGTGGAGCATCAGCGAGGCCAGCTGGTAGGTGTTCTTCGTCTTCAGCGCGGACTGGAACTCGGCCACCACCTGCCGGATCTCGCGCTCGTCTTCCACCGTGGCCGTGTGGCGCCCGACGTGGGCGGGCGCCACGGCCGCATCGGCCGCATCTGCTGAGGTGACGATCATCGCAAACGCGCTCAATATGGCCAGAATCAGGTATCGCATGGGTTTTCCTTTCAGGATGTCGGAGCGGCCAGCGTAGGCCGGCGCCCGCCTGCCCGCAATCGCGCTGTGATGAACACCCGGAATCGTGTGTCGGCTGAACCTGCAAGGGTGCTACGATCCCAGCAGAACGGGAGAAAGCATTACGATGGCAGAAGGATTCGACGAGCATGAGCACGAGCACGCCACGCAACTGGCGGACTTCCTGGCGCGCCATCCGAACACGCTGGTCCTGACCGGCGCGGGCATGTCGACCGCCTCCGGCATTCCGGGCTACCGCGACCGCGAGGGCGTCAGGCGCGGCAACCTGCCGACCCAGGGCCCAGAGTTCCGCCGCTCGCAGGCCGCGCAGCGGCGTTACTGGGCGCGCAGCATGGTCGGCTGGCCGGTGCTGGCCGGCGCCCGTCCGAACGCCGGTCACCGGGCGCTGGCCGCTCTCGAACAGGGCGGCCACCTGCGCGCGCTGCTGACCCAGAATGTCGACGGCCTGCATACCCAGGCCGGCAGCCGCGCCGTGATTGAACTCCACGGAAACATCCACCTCACCGTCTGCCTGGACTGCGGGGAGCGCAGCTCGCGCGCCTCCGTCCAGGAGCAGCTGGTGGCCGCCAACCCGCACTTCGCGAACATCGTCGCCACGCCCCTGCCGGACGGCGATGCACAGCTGGAACCGGAGGCGCTGGCTGACTTTCGCCTGCCCGCCTGTCCGCATTGCGGCGGCACGCTCATGCCGGACGTCGTCTTCTTCGGCGACAACGTCCCTGCCGCCCGTACCGCCGCCGCGGTTGCGATGATGGACGCAGCCGACGCACTGCTCGTGGTCGGGTCCTCGCTCGTGGTGTTTTCCGGCTTTCGCTTTTGCCGCCTGGCCCACGCGGCCGGCAAACCGATCGCGGCGGTGAATCTCGGCTACACCCGGGCCGACCCGCTGCTGACGCTCAAGATCGAGAAGCAGGCCGAGCACCTGCTTCCAGGCGTCGCACACCTGTTGAACCAGACCGGAGGAGACACTCCACTCCAACATTTTGCACAAGGGGAAACACAGTGACGAGTTCATTCCGCAGCATCATCTCCCGCCCATCCGGTTCGGGCCTGTCCACCGGCGCCATCGTCGCCGGCCTCGGCCTGGCAGCCGCCTTCCTGGTCGTGCGCAGCAAGACCGCCCAGGCCGAACGCGAGAACCCGCCGCGCGGCAAGTTCGTCGAAGTCGACGGCGTGCGCCTGCACTATCTCGAGCGCGGCAGCGGGCCGGCCCTGGTGCTGCTGCACGGGAACGGCGTCTTCGCCAACGACTTCGAGTACAGCGGCCTGATGGAGCAATTGAGCGCGCGCTACCGGGTGATCGCCTTCGACCGTCCCGGCTACGGCTACAGCGACCGGCCGCGCAGCACGGTCTGGACCCCGGATGCCCAGGCGCGCCTGCTGCATCACGCGCTGCAGGAGATCGGGGTCGATTCGGCGATCGTGCTCGGCCATTCCTGGGGAACGATGGTCGCGCTCGCCATGGGCCTGCAGGTGCCCGACTTCGTGCGCGGCCTGGTGCTGCTGTCGGGCTACTTCTACCCTACCCTGCGCCTGGACGTGCCGGTGGTCGCGCAGCCGGCGATTCCGATCATCGGCGACCTGATGCGCTATACGGTGTCGCCCCTGATCTCGCGCATGCTGTGGCCGCTGCTCAGCAAGCGCGTGTTCTCGCCGATGAAGGTGCCGGAACGCTTCCGCCAGCTGTCGCCCTGGATGGCGCTGCGGCCGAAGCAGCTGCGCGCCAGCGGAGCGGAGGCGGCGCTGATGGTGCCGGCGGCGATGTCGCTGTCGAAACGGGTCGATCAGTTGCGCGTGCCGGTGCAGATCATCACGGGCACCCAGGACAAGATCGTCAAGCCGGCGGTCCAGTCCGAGCGGCTGCACGAGGCGCTGCAGGACGAGGGGCATTCGAGCGAGCTGCACCTGCAGCCGGGCGTGGGGCACATGGTGCATTATGCGCATCCGGAGCAGATCGTCGCCGCCGTCGATGCCATCGCGGCCCAGGTGGGAGAGCCGATCGGATTGCGCAGCCCGCGGGCGGAAGCCCTGGCGAGGGCGAGCGAGAGCGGGGTGTAAAAAAGGGCGGGCTCCTTTTAAAGAGCCCGCCCTTTTTCGTGCGCTTGTCGTGGTCCGCTCAGCCGACGATCCGCAGAGAATAATCCGTCGCCCGCACATCCTTGGTCAGGCTGCCGATCGAAATCCGGTCCACGCCCGTCTCCGCGATCGCGCGCACGGTCTCCATGTTGATGCCGCCCGAGGCCTCCAGCAGCGCGCGGCCCGCATTCACCTGCACCGCTTCGCGCATCATGCCGAGGTCGAAGTTATCCAGCAGGACGGACTTCGCACCCGCGGCCAGCGCTTCCTCGAGCTGGGCGATGGTCTCGACCTCGATCTGCACCGGAACGTTGGAACCCCGGCCGGCGTTCAATGCCGCGGCATTGTTCAGGGCAGCGGTGACGCCGCCGGCCGCGGCGATGTGGTTTTCCTTGATCAGGATGCCGTCGTATAAAGCCATGCGCTGGTTCTTGCCGCCGCCGACGCGCACCGCGTATTTCTGCGCCTGGCGCAGGCCGGGCAAGGTCTTGCGGGTGTCGAGGATGGCGGCATTCGTCCCCGCGATCACGTCGACGTACTTGCGGGTGGCGCTCGCCACGCCCGACAGCAGCTGCATGAAGTTCAGGGCCGCGCGCTCGGCGGTCAGCAGCGAACGGGGCGAGCCGGTTATCGTGCAGACGATGCTGTCCTTCGCCATCAGGTCGCCCTCGGCATACTTCCAGTCGATCTCGATGTCCTGGTCGACGGCCAGCATCACGCCTTCGAACCAGGGTGCGCCGCAGAGAACGGCCGCTTCGCGCACCAGAACCCGTGCCTGGGCGCGCGGTTCTTCGGGCACCAGCATGCCGGTCAGGTCGCCGGTCCCGATGTCTTCCAGCAGCGCGGCCAGGATGTTCTGTTCGAACGAGGCCTGCAGCTTGTCGTCGAAGGCATCGTGGGGGTTCTTCAGCGTCGTCATGCGGGGCCTACATTCGAGAAGAGTTGGGCGTTCTGTTCCAGCGCTCCGCTCGGCAGCGCCTGCGCTTTCCTGGCGGCGGCGAAGTCCAGCATACGGTCGATCGCGCGAACGGCCTCCTTGCCGATCGCCGGGTCGACAAAGACTTCATTTGCGCCCGATTCAAGCACCTCGGCCAGGTTCTTCAGGCCGTTCATAGCCATCCACGGGCAATGGGCGCAGCTTTTACACGTCGCGCTGTTGCCGGCGGTCGGCGCTTCGATGAAGTGCTTGCCCGGCGCGGCGGCGCGCATCTTGTGCAGGATGCCGTTGTCGGTGGCGACGATGAACTGGGTCGCCGGCAGCGTCACCGCGGCGTTGATCAGCTGGGTGGTCGAGCCGACCACGTCGGCCTGGGCCACGACGTTGGCGGGCGACTCGGGGTGCACCAGCACTTTCGCATCCGGGTATTCGGCCTTCAGCAGGTCGAGTTCGATGCCCTTGAACTCGTCGTGCACGATGCAGGAACCCTGCCACAGCAGCATGTCGGCGCCGGTCTGCTTCTGGATATAGGAACCGAGGTGGCGGTCGGGCGCCCACAGGATCTTCTTGCCCTGCTCGTGCAGGTGCTTGACGATGTCCAGGCCGATCGAGGACGTCACCATCCAGTCGGCACGCGCTTTCACGGCGGCGCTGGTATTCGCGTAGACCACGACCGTGCGGTCCGGATGCTGGTCGCAGAAAGCGGCGAATTCGTCGGCCGGGCAGCCCAGGTCGAGCGAACAGGTCGCTTCCAGGTCGGGCATCAGGATCGTCTTTTCGGGGCTCAGGATTTTCGCGGTCTCGCCCATGAAGCGCACGCCGGCGACGACCAGGGTCTTCGCCGGATGGTCGCGGCCGAAGCGGGCCATCTCGAGCGAATCCGAGACGCAGCCGCCGGTTTCCTCGGCCAGGTCCTGCAGGTCGGGATCGACGTAGTAGTGGGCGACGAGGACGGCTTCCTTTTCCTTCAGGAGGCGGCGGATGCGCTCTTTCAGTTCAGCTTTTTCTTCGCTGGCGAGGGGTGCGGGGGTGCGTGCCCAGGCTTGCGCGGTGCAGGCGTTGCCGCCTTGCGGGTGGTCGTATTCGTAGGTCTGGATGGGCAGGATGTTCATGCGTTATATGCTCTCTTGTCCGGCAGTGATACCGGCGCATGCCAAGCCAGCGCCGGTTGAACGCGTGGGGTCATGCGGGCCAGATGCCCGCATGACAAGCCGCCACGTACCTTAGTCGATGCCCTGGCTGGTCAGGTACTCTTCGTAGGTGCCGCGGAAGTCGACGACTTCGTTTTCCTTCACTTCCAGCACGCGCGTGGCGAGCGAGGAGACGAATTCGCGGTCGTGCGAGACGAAGATCAGGGTGCCTTCGTATTTGTCGAGGGCGATGTTCAGCGACTCGATCGATTCCATGTCCATGTGGTTGGTCGGCTCGTCCAGCAGCAGGACGTTGTGACGGCCCAGCATCAGCTTGCCGTACATCATGCGGCCCTTCTCGCCGCCGGACAGCACACGTACCGATTTCTTGACTTCGTCCCCGCCGAACAGCAGGCGGCCCAGGATCGAGCGCACGGCGAGGTCGTCGTCGCCCTCTTTCGTCCAGCGGCCCATCCAGTCGGTCAGCAGCGCGTCGGTCGCGAATTCCTCGGTCGGATCCTGCGGCATGTAGCCGACGTTGGCGTTCTCGGCCCACTTGGTGCGGCCGTGGTCGGCGGACAGGCCGGTGATGTCTTCGCCGCCGATGCAGCGCAGCAGCGTGGTTTTACCGGCACCGTTGGCGCCGATGATGGCAACCCGCTCGCCCGCCTCGATCATGATCGAGAAATTCCTGAACAGGGTGCGGTCGTAGGCCTTGGTCAGGCCCTCGGTCTCGACGGCCAGGCGGTGCAGCTTCTTCTCGCCTTCGAAGCGCACGAACGGATAGGCGCGCGAGGACGGCTTGAAGTCTTCGATCTTGATCTTGTCGATCATCTTGGCGCGCGAGGTGGCCTGGCGCGCCTTGGACTTGTTGGCCGAGAAACGGCGCACGAATTCCTGCAGTTCCGCGACCTTTTCCTTGGCCTTGGCATTGTTCGCCAGCTGCTGGTTGCGCGCCTGGGTCGAGGCCAGCATGTAGTCGTCGTACGAACCCGGATACACCTTCAGGGTGCCGTAGTCCATGTCGGCGATGTGGGTGCAGACCTGGTTCAGGAAGTGACGATCGTGGGAAATGATGATCATCGTCGAGTTACGCTGGTTCAGCACGTCTTCCAGCCAGCGGATCGTGTTGATGTCCAGGTTGTTGGTCGGCTCGTCGAGCAGCAGGATGTCCGGATTCGAGAACAGGGCCTGGGCCAGCAGCACGCGCAGCTTCCAGCCCGGCGCCACGGCGCTCATCGGGCCCTGGTGCAGCTCGCTGGCGATTTCCAGGCCCAGCAGCAGTTCGCCGGCACGGGCTTCGGCCGAGTAGCCGTCGTATTCGGCGACCTTGCCTTCCAGTTCGGCCGCGCGCATGTAGTCGTCGTCGGTCGCTTCCGGATTGGCGTAGATGGCGTCGCGCTGGGCGATGGCGTCCCACAGCTCGGTGTGGCCCATCATGACGACGTCGAGCACGCGCACGTCCTCGTACGCGAACTGGTCCTGGCGCAACTTACCGAGACGCTCGCCCGTGTCGAGGCTGACGTTGCCCGCCGACGGTTCGAGGTCGCCGCCGAGGATCTTCATGAAGGTCGACTTGCCGCAGCCGTTGGCGCCGATCAGGCCGTAACGGTTGCCATCGCCGAACTTGACGGAGATGTTCTCGAAGAGCGGCTTGGCGCCGAATTGCATTGTGATGTTAGCTGTGGAGAGCACTGGTGGAAACCTTTAGAAGCGTGTTCGATTAACCGGTTATTTTACCACCCCGGGCGCGGGCCGGGTTGCCGCAGGCTTCGCAGGCGCGGTCGCTCTCCCGCAGCGGCTCAGGCGCAGGACCGGGCTTGAGGCAGCGTCGGGTAGTTGCTCATCGTCAGCCGGAAGCCGGCCTCGTCCGACACCAGGGTCGCCTGGGCGCCGAACGGAATCGTCACCCGGCGCAGGCCATGGCCGAAGCTCAGGCCGTTGATGACCGGAATCGGCAGCGTCTTGCGCATATAAGCCAGCATGGCCTCGAAGTCGTAACCGTTGTCCATCGGGCCCAGCCGGTAACCGGAAAAATCGCCCAGCACCAGCGCCTGCTGGCGCGCCAGCACGCCGGCCTGCTGCAATTGCAGCAGCATGCGCTCGACCCGGTACGGGTGCTCGGCGATGTCTTCCACGAACAGGATGCCGCCGTCGATGCGCGGGAACCATTCGGTGCCGATCAGCGAGGCCAGCATCGCCAGGTTACCGCCCCAGATGGTGCCGCAGGCCTCCACGCGCGGGTTGCCGGCGGCGGTCTCGAGGATCGCGTGCGTGGGACCGGCCAGGCAGGACCAGAACTGCTCCTGTGTGAACGGGTCCGGCTCGGGCATGCCGAAATCGCTGACGGCAAACGGGCCCGCGTAGCTGAGTGCGCCCGTCTTTGCGTACAGGCCCATGTGCAGCGCCGTCATGTCCGAGTAGCCGACGAAGAGCTTGCCGCTGGCCGCGAGGCGCTCGAAATCGATGGCGGGCATGAGCCGGGTCAGGCCGTAGCCGCCGCGCACCGTCATCACGATATCGACCTCCGGATTCCCGGCCGCCGCATACAGGGCCGCCAGGCGTGCCTCGTCGGTGCCGCCGAAGCGCTGGTGGATGGCGCCATGGTCGTAGTAATTGTGCACGCGGCAGCCGCGCGCCTGCAGGTAGGCGATGCCGCGGTCGACCGCGGCCGGGTCCGGCACGCAGCCGGAAGGCGCCACGATGGCGACGCCGATGTTAGAGGTGATCACTGTTTGACGAAGAGCCGGGGTGTTGAGTCCGGTGTCATCTTACCGCGCGCGTTGGCGTCGATCAAGGCAAGCATCCGTTCGTTGAGCTGGGCCGGCAGGTCATGCCCCATGCCCTGGATGACTTCGAGGCGCGCCCCCGGTATCTGGGCGGCCGTGTCCTCGCCGCAGGCCAGCGGCACAAGCGGGTCGGCGGCGCCGTGGATGACCAGGGTCGGCGCCAGGATGGCACGCAGCAGTTCGCTGCGTTCGGGCGCGGCGCCGACCGCCTCCATCTGGCGCGCCGCGCCGGCCGGACAATAGCAGCGCCGCAAGGCCCGCGCGGCGCGCCGGCGCAGCTGCTTTTCCGGGGTCGGATAGGCCGGGCTGCCGATCGCCTGCTGCAGGCTGATCGCCGCTTCGATGATGGAATCGACGTCGTTCGGGTTGGCCGGGCGGCGCAACAGGGCCTGGCGCACGGCCGGCGTCGGGCCCGGCAGGCCGCGCTTGCCGCTGCTCGACATGATCGAGGCGAGGCTGAGCACACGCTGCGGGTGGCGCGCGGCGAGGATCTGCGCCACCATGCCGCCCATGGCCACGCCCACCAGGTGGGCGCGCGCCACGCCCAGCGCCGACAGCACGCCAAGGGCGTCGTCGGCCATGTCCTCGAGGTGGTAAGCGGGTTTGGCGGGGAGCTTCAGGTGCGACCTCAGCCAGCTCCAGGCACGGTTCGGCTTGCCGGCACGGTCGAACTTGGTCGACAGCCCGCTGTCGCGGTGATCGAAACGGATGACGTAGAAGCCCAGCTCGACCAGGCCGTCGACGAATTCCTCGGGCCAGCTCGTCAGCTGCATGCCGAGGCCCTGCACCAGCAGCACCGGCGCGGACTTGGCGTCCCCGGCGGTGTCGAAGGCGATGCGGATTCCGTTGGCGGTCAGCGTCGGCATGGTAGTGAAAGGGAGCCGGTGAAGTGGAAGCTGGTGTCTGTTGCGCCGCACGGCGGCCGGATGAAACCAGCATAGCATTTTCACTGCAGCCGCGGCGCCCGTGGCTGTGCGTGCGCGCCCTCGCGGACGCAGGTCAGCAGGTCAAGCCCTCAGGTTCGACGCGCAGCCGCTCGCCGTTCGGCAAAGAAGCCTTTGAGCATGGCGCTCGCCTCCCCGGCCAGCACGCCCCCGGCGACTTCGGTGTGGTGATTCAGCACCGCGTGCGCGAACAGGTCCAGCACCGAACCGCAAACCCCGGTCTTCGGGTCGCTTGCCGCATACACGACGCGCGCCAGCCGCGCATGCATCATCGCGCCCGAACACATGGCGCAGGGTTCCAGGGTGACGTAGAGCTCGCAGCCGGGCAGCCGGTAGTTGCCGAGCTTCTCGGCCGCCGCGCGCAGGGCCACGACCTCGGCGTGCGCGGTCGGGTCGTGGCGCCCGATCGGCTGGTTGTAGCCGACCGCCACCACTTCGCCATCCTTGACGACGACGGCGCCGACCGGCACCTCGCCCTCGAGGCGCGCCAGCTCGGCCTGCGCCAGGGCGATGCGCATGAATTTGGCATCCAGCGCGGCATCACGCACCGCATCATGCACGGCGCCGGCCGGCAGGGTCGCAGCGAGCTCGGCGCTGTCAGGCATCGGTGATCTCGGCCCAGCAGTTCGGCGTTTCGTGCAGCACCAGTTTATGCAGGTGCAGGCCGGTGCCGAAGCGGTCGGTATAGGCCGCCTTCAGGATGCCGAAGGCCACTTGCGCCAGGTTTTCCACGGTCGGGATGCGGTCGATCACGACCGTCTTGTGGCCGGGCAGGCTGGCCAGGAAGTCGCGCACCTTGTCGTCCTTTTCGTAGACGATGAAGGCGTGGTCCCAGACGTCGACCAGGTGCTCCTTGGCCAGGGCCTTGATGTCGGAGAAGTCCATGATCATGCCGTTGTCCGAGTTGCCCTCGGCCTGGATCACCTCGCCCACCAGGGTGATTTCGAGGGTATAGCGGTGGCCGTGCAGGTTGCGGCACTGGCTTTTGTGGTCGGGAATCCGGTGTCCGGCATCGAATTCGAGCTTGCGGGTAATAGTGAGCATCTGGGTGGTTCTTTTCTTACGGGATTTGCAGCAGTTTATGGGTCTGAAGGCTGAGCTTCCACTTCGGATTGCGGCGGCAGGTCTCGATCGCCAGGCGCGTATTTTGCGCGGCCAGCAGGCCGTCCATCGGCTGCACGAAGAAATTGTCGAAGTCGAGATGCTCGTAGGCGGCCAGGTCCTGGTTCGCCTGCGGGATCACGACCTTGATCTCGTTGCCCTTCTCGACGACCAGCTTCGAACCCATCTTCGGGCTCACGCAGATCCAGTCGACGCCGGGCGGCACCGGCAGGGTGCCGTTGGTTTCGATGGCGATCGTGAAGCCGTGCGCATGCATGGCCGCGATCAGCGCTTCATCGAGCTGCAGCAGCGGCTCGCCGCCGGTGAAGACGACGTACTTGCTCGGCGCGTGGCTCGCGGGCCACAGGCTGTCGATCTCGGCGGCGAGGGCTTCGGCATCGCGGAACTTGCCGCCGCGTTCGCCGTCGGTGCCGACGAAATCGGTATCGCAGAAGGTGCAGACGGCGGTTGCGCGATCGGCTTCGCGCCCGGTCCACAGGTTGCAGCCGGAGAAGCGGCAGAACACTGCCGGCCGGCCGGCGTGCGCCCCTTCTCCCTGCAAGGTGTAGAAAATCTCTTTAATGCTGTAAGTCACGTTAAGCCTCTCGTCAACCTTCCATTATACCGCGCCGAAAGCGCGCTTGCCGAGTGTCCTGCCCGGGCTTCGGCTTCATTGCAGGGCCGCTTGCCAAAATTGCCATCCGGCTTGGGTATTGACTCCAGACAAAACAACGCTTGACGACTAGCGGTAACTTGACTAGAGGAAATTTCTGATAACCCGTCGGAAGGAGCGTCATGAAAACAGCCGGTAGCGTCCCCGTCATCACGATCGCCCTCGTCGGCGCGGCCTGCGCCTTCGGCGCCACGCTGCCCGTGGCGACGCCGAGCCTGTCGACCCTGACGACGGTCGTCTGGCTGCTCGGTGCCGGCGCCGCGGTCTGCCTGTTGCTGCGCCGTGCGATCGACGCCGACGACCGCGCCCGCGAACTGGCCACGCGCCTGGCGCGCGAACAGGACGCCCGCCGCGCCGCCGAGACCAACCTGGCCGACACCCAGACCGTCCTGTCGAAGCTGGTGCGCCAGCAGGACAGCGCCCGCGACAGCGAGCGCGGCCGGATCGCACGCGAGATCGGCGACGAACTCGGCCAGACCCTGCTGACCCTGCGGGTCGAACTGTCGCTGCTGCAGGCGGCCTCACTCGGGGTCCAGGCCTCGGTGCATGCGCGCACCGGCGCCATGATCGGCACCCTCGACCTGGCCCTGCACTCCCTGCGCGAGTTGGTCCATGGGCTGCGCCCGCTGGCACTGAACGAGGGCTTGCGCGCCGCGCTCGAGCGCCAGCTGAACGAATTCACGCGCCTGAACGGCATCGCCCACCAGCTCGAGATCGCTCCCGGCACCCTGATGGAACCTGAATGCGCGGCCTTCGACGCGGACGCCCTGCTCTACCGGGTCTTGCAGGAAGCACTGGCCGAGCTTGCCGACCAGGCCAGCGCCACGGAGGTGCACGTACGTTTGCAGCGCGGCGACACGGGGGTAACGTTGCGTATCGACGACAACGGTGACGGCATTGCCCGCGCCGCCCCACATGGCGGCCGGCGCTGCGCCTGCGGCCTGGCGGGCATGCGCGAACGGGTCGAAGCCTCGGGCGGCGCCCTGCGTATCGCCGCCGCACCCGGCGGCGGAACAATGCTGGCGCTGACCCTGCCCTCGACCCGGGGTTTCGCCCTCAGTTGAATTGTCAATCCGGAGCAGGTTGCTCCACATCAATAGCGTCCCGGAGCCGCAGTCGCAGAATCGGTCCTTGTCAGCAATCAATAATTGCTTAACGGAAAAAGGCCGACTGATGACCAGTACAGCAATGCAGTGCGTGACCAGCCCGCTCACCACCAGCCCGCCCATCGACGGAATGCCTCCCGCAAACGGGCATGCCGGCCTGCCGGCCAAGATCACGGAGTCGATCGCCCCGGCCGCCGACCTGGCCTTCGCCTACCAGTTGATGGAGATGCTGGCAGTGCCTGCATTCGTACTCGACAGCAAGGCCCAGGTCCTGATCTGGAACCGGGCCTGCGAACGCCTGACCGGCGTGCCCGCCAGCGAGATCGTCGGCACCGACAACCACTGGCGCAGTTTCTACGACGAGCCGCGCCCTACCCTGGCCGACCTGGTGATCCAGAACCGGCTCGACGAGATCCGCCACATCTACCCGCGCCACGGCAAGCCGCAGGCGGGCACGCAGCCGGGGAGCCAGTCGTGCAACAGCGCGCCGCTGTCGGTCGAAACCTGGTGCGACATGCCGCGCGCCGGCAAGCGCCGCTACCTGGCGGCCGACGCAAGCCCGATCTTCGACGACAACGGCCGCCTGAAAGCCGTCGTCGAAACCCTGCGCGACCTGACCGACGAAAAGATGGCCCTGCTCGCACTGGAAAAGCTGGCCACGCGCGACGGCCTGACCGGCCTGGCCAACCGCCGCTGCTTCGACGACACCCTCGCCGCCGAATGGGCGCGCGCCCTGCGCCAGAGCCAGCCGATTTCGCTGCTGATGGTCGACGTCGACAATTTCAAAGCCTATAACGACGCCAACGGCCACCTCGGCGGCGACGAATGCCTGAAGCGCATCGCCACCGCCGTCGCCAGCGAAATGCGCGCCAACGACCTGGTGGCGCGCTACGGCGGCGAGGAGTTCGCCGTGATCCTGCCGAACCAGGCGCTCAAGGGCGCGGCCATCGTCGCCGAACGCATCCGCCGCCGCGTCGAACAGCTTCAGCTGCCGAGCGGCCTCGCGCCCCTGCGCAAGGTAACGGTGTCGATCGGCGCGGCCACCGCGATCGCCGGACCGGACAATTGCGCGAGCGAGCTGGTGGCGATCGCCGATGCCGCCCTGTACCGCGCCAAGCACCTCGGGCGCAACCGCATCAGCCTGCCGTCGGCCGAGGGCGGTTGAGTCCGCGCCTTCGCATGCATATCTGATCTCGCTGTTCATTCCCTGGGGAATATCTTATGCTTCGCGCTAGATTTTTTTCCAAGGAGACAGTGTGTCCAAACTCATTTCGACGGCGATCGCGCTGTCCGCGCTCGCTTCGAGCCCGGCGCTGGCCGCTGCGGCCGCGCCCGCCAAAACCACGGGCGACGTCCTGCCCTTCAAGGCGACCGAGAAAACCCTCGCCAACGGGCTGAAGATCATCGTCGTGCCGACCGGCCTGCCGAACCTGGTGTCGGTGACGATTCCGGTCCAGACCGGTTCGCGCAACGAAGTCGAGCCCGGCAAATCGGGCTTCGCGCACTTCTTCGAACACATGATGTTCCGCGGCACCAAGGCCTACCCGCCCGCGAAATACCAGGAAATCATCACCCGCGCCGGCGCCCGCCAGAACGCGTACACGAGCGACGACCTCACGAATTACTACACGACCTTCGCCAAGGAAGACCTGGAAACGGTCCTGAAGGTCGAGGCCGACCGCTTCCAGCACCTCGACTACCCGATCGAGGCGTTCAAGACCGAGTCGCGTGCGGTGCTGGGCGAGTACAACAAGAACAGCGCCAACCCGATGCAGAAGCTGTTCGAAGTCCAGCGCGACGCCGCCTTCAACACGCACACCTATAAACACACCACGATGGGCTTCCTGAAGGACATCGAGGACATGCCGAACCAGTACGCGTATTCGAAGGTCTTCTTCGACCGCTGGTACCGGCCCGAAAAGACGACCATCATCGTCGCCGGCGACGTCGACCCCGACAAGGCGATCGCCATGGTCGAGAAATACTGGTCTGGCTGGAAGAAAGGCAGTTACACGGCGCCGGTCCCGGCCGAACCGCCCGCGCGCGGCGCCCAGTACCGCCACGTGCCGTGGCCGACGCCGACCCTGCCGCTGGTCACCGTCGCCTTCCGCGCCCCCGCCTTCTCCGACACGACGAAAGACAATGCGGCGCTGGCCATGCTGCTCTCGCTGTCGTTCGGACGCACCTCGCCGCTGTACAAGCGCCTGGTGCAGGACGAGCAGAAGGTCGACCAACTGTTCGATTTCACGCCGAACCGGGTCGACCCGACCCTGGCCACGATCGGCGCGCGCGTCAAGAAGCCCGCCGACGCGCTGTATGTGCGCGACGCGATCCTGGACACCGTGGCGCGCCTGCGCGAGACGCAGGTAAGCGCCAAGGAACTGGCCGACGCGAAATCGGCGCAGAAATACGGCCTGGTGCGCACCCTCGACAACACCGAGCAGATCGCCTCCACCCTGGCCTCCTACGTCCACTTCAACCGCTCCTACGGCACCCTGAACCGCTACTACCGCGTGGTCGACAGCCTGACCCCGGCCGACCTGCAGGCCGCGGCGCGCAAATACCTGGTCGACGACAGCATGGTCGTCACCACCCTGGCGCACGACGCCTTGCCAGGCGGGATCGAGGCCTTGCCGAAGCTGGCCGCGCTGGCGCCCGCCGCGGGCGAGGCGAAGTTCGAGGTCCTGGTACAGAAATCGGCGCTGCCGCAGGTACGCTTCAAGCTGCTGTTCGCCGCCGGTTCCGCCCACGACCCGCAGGGCAAGGAAGGCCTGGCCACGCTCACCGCCGCCATGGTCGCGTCAGGCGGCTCGCGCGAGCGCAAGATCGACGAAGTCACGAAAGCGTTGTTCCCGCTGGCCGGCAGCTTCTCCGAACAGGTCGACAAGGAGATGACGACCTTCAGCGGCTCGATCCACAAGGACAACTGGAACGACTACCTCGCCATCGCCCTGCCGCTGCTGCTGGAACCGGGCTTTCGCGAAGAAGACTTCCGCCGCCTGAAGGACGCGCAAAAGAACGCCCTGCTCCTCGACCTGAAGGACAACAACGAGGAAGAATTCGGCAAGGAGCGCCTGCAGGCGAACGTCTATGCCGGCACGCCATATGCCCATCCGGTGCTTGGCACCCTGAAGGGAATCGAGTCGATCACGCTCGACGACGTCAAGGCGTTTTACCGGCAGGCGTATACCCAGGGCGCAGTACGCGTCGGCATTTCGGGCGACGTCAGCGAGGGCATGACCGCCTCCCTGAACACCGCGCTGGCACGTCTGCCGGCCGGCGCCGGACTGGCGGCCACAAGCCTGCCCCAGGGCCGCAAGCCGCACGGCCTGGAAGTCGAGATCATCGAAAAGAACACCCGCGCCACCGCGATTTCCTTCGGCCTGCCCCTGGCCGTGACGCGTTCGCACCCCGACTTCCCGGCCCTGTGGCTGGCCAAGACCTGGCTCGGCGAACACCGCGCCTCGAGCTCGCACCTGTACCAGCAGATCCGCGAGCTGCGCGGCATGAACTACGGGGACTACGCCTATATCGAAGCCTTCCCGCGCGGGATGTTCCAGTTCTTCCCGAATCCGAACCTGGGCCGCAAGGCGCAGCTGTTCGAAGTCTGGATCCGTCCGGTGGCGCCGCAAAACGCCCACTTCGCGCTGCGCCTGGCCCTTTCGGAACTGGGGAAACTGGTCGACCAGGGCCTGACCAGGGAAGACTTCGAGACCACGCGCGACTACCTGATGAAGAACGTCTTCGTCATGACCGCGACCCAGGACCAGCGCCTCGGCTATGCGCTCGACGCCCAGTGGTACGGCACGCCGGAATTTACCCGGATGATGCGCGAGGGACTGGCGAAGCTGAGCGTGGCCGACGTGAACGCGGCCATCAAAAAGCATCTGTCGGCGCGCGATCTCTCGGTCGTCTTCATCACGAAGGATGCTGCCGGCCTGAAGGACGCGCTGGTGAGCGACGCCTTCTCGACCATTACCTACGATGCGGCCAAGCCGCAGGCCGTGCTCGAGGAGGATAAGCTGATCGGTGCGATGAAGCTGGGCATCAGGCCGGAGAACGTCAGGATCACGCCGGCGGCGCAAGCCTTCGCCGAGTAAGAACGAAAAAAGGGGCGCCCGCGGGCGCCCCTTGCATCATTCACGCTGACTGCTTACTTCGTCATTCTCATTTGGTCATTTTGTCCCAGCCGTGGCGAACGGCGGCCTTCATGTTTTCCCAGGTCGAGCCGGTATTGCCGGTGTTGCGTGCTTCCCAGCCGCTGCGCAGGTCCGGTTCGACTTCGTCCCATGGACGGTTGCGGTACATCTGGCTCTGGCGCATTTCGCTGCCATAGCTGTAGGCCGGCTTGTAGCTGTCGTAACCGCTCGCACCCGCGGTGCTGCTGTAGGTCGCGTTGTAGTGGTTACGGTAGTAGCTGTCGTCGTCGTCGGTCGTCATGCGGTCCCAGCCCGATTTCACCGCATCCTTCATCTTTTCCCAGGTCGAACCGGCCTTGTTGCCGGCGCGGGTGGACCAGTCGGTGCGCAGGTCGTTCTCGACTTCGTTCCACTGGCGGCCGCTGTACTTTTGGTTGCGCGCCATTTCGGAGCCGTAGCTGTAGGCCGGCGCGTAGTCTTCGTACGAACCGCCGGTGGTGCCGTAGTTGCTGGTGAAGTGGTTACGGTAGTAGTCGTCGTCGCTCATCATGCTCGAACGTGCCGAGCCGGCCCCGAGCTGCTCGACCTCGACCTCGGTGTGGCGCACCGTGTCGCGGATCTGCTGTTCGCGCTGCGTCACTTCCTTGTTGATCGTCACTTCCTCGACCACGCGTGCCGACTTCTCGACCACGGCTTCCTCGGCCGTCTCGCGCATCTCGATCGACTGCTCCTTGAAGGCGGTGGCGTCCGCGCCGCTGATCGGCTCGTTGACCGGGCGGCGCTCGACGTTCACGTGCTCTTCGCGCAGCTGGACGTTTTCGTTGACCGGGGTCTCGACGACGCGCGAGTAGACGCGCACGCCGCCGCGCGAGACTTCACGTTTGCCGATCTTCAGCTGCTCCTGCACGACGGGGATGGCGGCCGTATTCGTGTCGCGCGCCATGGCGGTGTCGCGTTGCATCGAACCCGTCAGCGAGGAGCCCGTCTGGGAGCCCTGCAGGCTGCCGGCCGATGCGGCCGAGCCTTCCAGCGAGGAGCCGGCCAGCGACTGGTTCTGCAGGTTGCCCGAGCCCGAGCCATAGCTGCCCGTGCTCAGTTCGTCGCGCGAACCGAGCGGCTCCTGATAGGTGGTGCCCATCGGGTTCGGGTCGTTCAGCGACTGCTGGTTCAGCGGCAGGCGGTCGTTATCGGACTGCAGCGACATCGACTGGCCGCCGCTCATGCTGCCGGCGCTGCCCATCATCGCGCCCGAACCTTCGGTCATGCCCCACTTTTCCGACTGCTCGTCGATGTCGATCGGGCCGAAGCGCTCGACGATGTCGGCGGCGCGCTCGACTTCAGGCTCGCTGTCCGCATTGACCCGCAGCACATGGTTGCCGCGCTCGACGGCGGTCGAGTACTTGGTGCTGTGCACGCTGTCGTCGGTGCCGAAGATATCGCTGAAGAAGTTCTTGATGCTGGTGCCGATGCCTGGCTCATCGTCGACCCGGTCGGCGGTGCTCATGGTCGAATCGGGAGCGGATCCGCCGGTGGCGGACATCGCCCCCCGGGCAGCGTTTCGTCCCCATGCGACAGGCGCACGTCGCTGCTCGAAAAGCCCGACGACAGCAATTCGTTCTTGGCGCTCATGGCGTCGTTGTGATTGTCGAAAACGGCGATCAGAGTATGTTGCATGATGAGTCCTCCAGATAGTATTGATTACTTCAGTGGCGGGGTGCCGGATTCGTCGAAACGTTCGACACTGACCTGTTCGGCCTTCAGGACGACTTCTTCCTGG
This sequence comes from Massilia litorea, assembly GCF_015101885.1. Classification (NCBI taxonomy): domain Bacteria; kingdom Pseudomonadati; phylum Pseudomonadota; class Betaproteobacteria; order Burkholderiales; family Oxalobacteraceae; genus Massilia; species Massilia litorea. Next base: position 3,930,609 of record NZ_CP062941.1, on the reverse strand, counting down.
TGGTGTTCCTCGCGACGGATCCGGGTGATGTGAAGCTCTTCCTTGATGCGCACGCGGCGCTCGACAACCAGTACTTCCTCGAGGATGGGCACGATCAGGGTGTCGCCCTCGTAGCGGTTGGCGGGCGCCTCGTCCGGGGCGACGATGCGATCGACCGGGACGTGCCGGATCTCCACCTCGTCGCGCGCGAGGCGCTCGTCGATGGTGACCGGCTGTTCGACCACGGTCTTGTGAATGCGGACACCGCGTCCCGTGTCCACCGTACGGGTGCCGATGGCAAGCTCTTCCGCGATAACGGGGACCCGCAAGGAGTCTTGCGCTAACGGTTCTGCGGGGTTCCCTGCCATTGATTCGACTCCGTGTGGTTGTTGGTGCGAGACAGATTCAGCGTACCCCAAACTGCCGGGACACCGCGCACCATTGACTCCTGTAAATGTTAAGCAAATAAAAACGAACAAATAGGCAGAAAGGGCGTAAATAAAGGCGAAACGCCAGATCGGCGGGTCTTGAAAACCCGGAAAAGGAAAGGGTAAGAACGGCCTCGAACGAGGCCGTGGAAGGGCTTGCTGCGGAGACTAGTTGAACGGGTTGGCGACGTTCTTGACGTCGGGCGGCGGCAGGTGTTCCGGCAGGGTCTGGCCCTCGAGTGTGGCGAGCACGGCTCCCAGGATCTCGTGCAGGCGGCGCGCGTGCGCCAGGCCCTGCTGGTCGGCCGTCAGGTCGACGTCGCCCGAGATCGTGATCCGGTCAAGCCGGTTCTCGATCATCAGGTTATCGATCTGCAGGACATCGGCTTCGTTCGCATACGGCACAAAGGTCTTCTTTTTCGCGGTCATGGATGGCTCCGGTATTCAAATGCGTCAAATGAGGAATCAGTGTCAGGAGAAGAAACCGCTCTTCTTTTTCAGGCGGATCTTCGGCAGGGCCAGCATGCGTTCCTTTTGCTGGGTCGTGAGCGAAGGCAGGAATTCGATGCCGACGATGCGTTCGAGTTCCGCCACGGGAATGACCTGGATGTCGGCGCCCGCGCGGTTCTCCGTAAAGTAGGCCGCGGCGCGTTGCTGGCGCGGGCTGTAGACCACCTTGTACAGATGGGTCGGCACCAGCACGTTGCCGACCTTCTTCAGGTTGGTGCCGAGGAAGGCGGGGCCGGTGATCACGTACAGCTGCCCTTCCTTCTTCGCCATCTTGCGCACCGCGCCCTCGATCGGGGCCCAGATATGGCGGTTGTGGTCGCCGTCCTGCGGCACCATGTTGGCCAGCGTGAAGCTCTCGCGCTGGGTGTCGCGGTCCGGCATGTCGCCGTTCGGGGTCATGTGGCCGCGGTCGTAGCCGCTGCGCGCGTAATCCATGAGTTCGGCCCGCTGGCCGCGCGGCAGCCGCTCCTCGGGATGGAAGGCGTTGTCGCGTTTCAGGCCCTGGGCCGATTCCACGTTTTCGGCGCGCAAGTGTTCGGCCGACCACAAGGGCGTGCGCGTGACCCCCGAATGCATCACGCCGAACACGCCGTAGCACAGTTCGCGCGTCGCCACGGCGAGCTTGGGGTTGCGGATCTCGGGCGCGCGGCCCCCGGCGTAATGGTCGGGACAGTCCGATGCCAGGGCCAGCGCGGGGGCCAGCAGCGACCCCACCAGGCCGGCGCCGGCAATAAATTTCTGGAACATGAATGAATCGAAAGTGTGTGACAAAAGCGCATTGTAGCCGACACAGATTGCGCCGGGCGGCGCTACCGCCCTGCCCCGCCTCGGACCCGCCTTTGCGCCGGGGCGTCAATACCGGCGCACGATAGAAAAGCGCGGCTGCATTGTCGAGCAGAATGCTCTAGAATTGCGGCTCTTTCGATAACATTCCATACCGGAAACAACCACCGCCGATGGAAAAGGTCCCGTTCCCGGAGGAGCTGCGGCGGTTCGTGCTCACCAGCATACCGTCCGTTCCCTTCCTCGAAGCCCTGCTGCTGCTGCGCGCGAATCCGACGCAGCAATGGCATGGCGACACCCTGGCGCAGCGCCTCTACGTGCGCGAGCGCACCGCGCAGGCCCTGCTCGAGGACTTGTGCCGGGCCGGCATGATCGCGCCCTGCCCGGCGCCCGACGAGGGCTGCTATCAATACCACCCTTCTTCCAGTATGCTGCGCGAACGCATCGATGCGCTCGCCGACCTGTATGCGCGCCACCTTGTCGAAGTCACCCTGCTCATCCATTCTTCACTCGACCGCAAGGCCCAGCAATTCGCCGACGCCTTCAAACTGCGAAAGGACTCGTAAGTGGCGGTAACGATCTACATCCTGTGTATCCTGACCTCGCTTGCCTGCACCTGGCTGCTGTTCGGCAGCTATCGCCGCACGCGCTACCGCCTGCTGTTCTGGAGCGGCGCCTGCTTCGCGGTGATGACGCTGAATAACCTCTTCCTCCTGCTCGACAAGATCGTGTTCCCGAGCATCGACTTCCTGCCCGCGCGCCTCATCAGCGCGCTGGTCGCCACGCTGCTGCTGCTGTACGGCCTGATCTACGAGAAGGAATAAGCCATGAACGATGTGATTGCCGGCGCCGTCTGCATGGGTTCGCTCCTGATCGCGCTCTTCTTCCTGCGCTTCTGGCGCGATTCGCGCGACCGGTTTTTCCTGTACTTCGCGCTCTCCTTCTTCATCGAAGGGCTGCACCGCCTGTACTCGGCATTGCACGACGCCGGGGGCGAGGATTCGCCGCTGCACTACCTGATCCGCCTGCTGGCCTATGGCCTGATCCTGTGGGCGATCCTGGAGAAGAACCTGCCGCGCGAGCGCGACCGCAAATAGCGTGCGCCCGTGCGCAGGACGCGCTGACATAATGAAGCCATGTGAACATTCCGATAAGGAGAACAGCATGGCGAACAATTCGGCAACCACCGATCCGCGCGGCCAGCCGCAAACCCCGCAATCCCCGCAGCCCGGCACCGGCGAGCACAATCGCTCGGAAAACCTGCTGCCCGGCGAAGAAGGCGCCGAGGACGGCCGCTTCGAGGTGGCCGAAGAGGTCAGCCTCGACATCCAGGGCGACGACGCGCGCCGCGTCGGCCACCTGGCGAACGTCGAGGAGTCGATGCCCGACACCGTCCAGACCGAAGCCGAGGACGAGAACAAGGGCACGCCCTGATCCCCCTCCTCCGATCGTAAAAACAGCGGGCGCCGATGGCGCCCGCGATGCTTTCTGCCCTTGCCGCCTACACCTTGACGCCCATGCGCAGGCCTTCGATCGTATGCGCCTGCACGATCGGTTCCAGGCGCTCGACCACGCGGCAGGTAATGTGGCGGCGCAGCTCGGGCGCCAGGCTCTCGTAATAGGCGTGGGTCAGCTGCAGGTCGTGCTTGTCGGCGTTGCGCGCGTCGGGCGCGTCGACGCCGAGCACGAACACCGGACGCGAACGGTCCGACTGGTTGGCCGTGCCGCGGTGGATGGTCAGCGCCGAACGCGCCGAAATATCCCCCATCTTCGGCAGCTTGCGCTGGGCGCGTGCCTCGTAGCGCGGCCACAGCTCCTTCGCAGGGAACATCGGGTCGCCGCCGGCCAGGTCGTCCCACTGGGTACCGGGCGCGATTTCGAAGGGTCCCATGTCCTCGGTGACGTCGACCGTCGTGATGTTAAAGGCGAGCGAGTTGATGCGGCGCCCGATCAGGGTCGCGTCGGGAGACTTGAAATCGCGGTGCCAGGGCTGGTGCAGCGCGCCGGGACCGGGCACGTCGAAGCCCGCTTCGACAACCCGGTACTCGGGGCCGAGGATGGCGCGGCAGACCGCCACCACCCAGGGATGGCTGATGATGTCCGCGAAACCCGACAAACGCTCGGGATGGACCTCGACGTAATAGCGGTTCGGGCCGCGTGCGAGCGCGCCGCCGGGCTGGCGCTGGGCTTCCTCGAACAGCATGGCGATATCGCGCCCGAGCCGTTCGACCCAGGCGCGCTCGAAGGCGCCCTTGCAGGCGATGATGCCGTCGCCGTAGATCCCGCCCATGATGGCGGCGACGTCGTAGTCCTGGGCGGCGGTGAGTTGGGTGCGCATGAAGATCCTCCTGTTTTCCGGGCGGGTTCATGTTACTGCGAAAGAGCATCGGCGGCGCGCACGGGCGCCCGAATACCCGGGGCGCATGGCAAGGCGCCGACGCTACCAATCCAGGGTCAGCAACAGCGCGCCCATCCTCGGCCAGCACAGGCGGCTGATCTCGCTGCGGTCGGCCCACATGAAGCCATCCGTCTCCGGCGTCGGCTTGCCGGTCTTCTGGTGCGGATAAAAGCTGGTGCAGGAGAGCTGCGCCAGGTCGCCCAGCTCGTCGCCGGCGTCGACCCGGAACAGGTGCAGGCGCTTGTCGCGCCGGTAGTCGAATTCGCCGAGGTCGAGGAAGCGCCCGGCGTCGAAGACGGCGCCGGCTTCCTCCTGCAGTTCGCGCATCGCCGCCTCGAGCGAGGTCTCGCCCGGATCGCGCATGCCCTTCGGGATGTCCCAGGCGGCGGTATGGGTCACATGGCAGAGCAGCAGCTGGCCGCGCGCGTTGAGCACCAGGGTGCCGCAGGAGACGGTGTGCTTGCTCATGTGCGTCTCATGTGCTGCTCAAGTTTCGCCCGTCGGTTGCGGTGGCGAGCGCCTGCTCCAGCGCCTCGCGGCTGACCGGCTTGGTCAGGTGCTGGTCGAAGCCGGCCTGGTGCGAGAGCGTCATGTCGCTGGCCGCGCCCCAGCCGGTCAGCGCGACCAGCATCATGTCGCGCAGCGCGCCGCCGGCACCATTGCTCGCACGGATAGCGCGCGCCACTTCATGCCCGTTCATGCCCGGCAGGCCGATATCGAGGAAGGCCAGGTCGGGCTTGAATTCGCGCGCCGCCGCCAGCCCGGCCGGCCCGTCATGCGCCATGCGCGTTTCGTGGCCGAGGGCTTCGATCAGCGCGACCAGGCTTTCGGCCGCATCCTGGTTGTCGTCGACCACCAGCACGCGCAGGCGGCGCGCCGGCGCCTGGGCCGCCGGGCCGGGGACGGCGTCCCGCGCTTCGCCCGCGCCGCGCCGCAGCGGCAGCCGCACGGTGAAGGTGCTGCCGCGCCCGCGCCCTTCGCTGAAGGCGTGTACCCGGCCCCCATGCAGCTCGACCAGGCGGCGCACCAGCGACAGCCCGATCCCGAGCCCGCCCTGGGCGCGATCGAGGCTGCTGCGCACCTGGGTAAACATCTCGAACACCGAGCCGATGGCGTCGGGCGCGATGCCGATGCCGCTGTCGGTGACGGCCACCACCGCCTGCGCGCCCTCGCGCCAGGCCGCCAGCGAAATGCGGCCGCCTCCCGGCGTGTACTTGGCCGCGTTGTTGAGCAGGTTCGACAGCACCTGCACCAGGCGCGTCAGGTCGGCGTCGAGCGGCAGCGCTTCCTCGGGCAGGGTCACCTGCAACTCGTGATTGCCGGCGTGGATCAAAGCGGTGCTGCTCTCCACCGCCATCGACACCGCCGTGCGCAGGTCGATCGGCTCCTTTTTCAGCTCGATGCGTCCGCGCGTGATGCGGGCGATGTCGAGCAGGTCGTCGACCAGGTGGATCAGCTGGCCGAGCTGGCGGTCCATCATCTCGTGCACGCGCACGGCGGTGGCGGCCGCGGTGGCGGCATTCGCCGGCGCCATCCGCAGCAGGTCGAGGCCGGTGCGGATCGGCGCCAGCGGATTGCGCAGCTCATGCGCCAGCGTGGCCAGGAATTCGCTCTTGCGGTGGTCGGCCTCGGACAGGTCGGCCGCGATGCGGCGCAGCTCGTCCTCGGCGCGCTTCTGTTCCGTGATGTCGCGCGTGATCGTCGCCAGGCCGAGGTGGGCGCCGTCGGCGCCGTGCACCGCGAAGCCCTTGAAATAGACCGGCACCGCGTCGCCCGTCCCGCGTGCGGCGAACTTCAGCTCGCCCTCCCATTTCTGCTCGCCGCCGCGCAGGGCCGGCAGCACGTCGGTACGGACAAAGGCGCGGCAATCCTTCGAGAACAGGTCGAGCAGGCGCGTGCCGCCGATGTCGGCATCCAGGCCCAGCCCGGCCATGGCACGCCCGGCGGGATTGAGGTAAAGGCCGCTGCCGTTTGGCGCGAAGATGCCGATGAAGTCCGAAGACTGTTCGGCCACGGCCGCCAGGCGGCGCACGCCCTCCTCGGCCAGGCGCCGCTCGCTTTCGTCGCGCAGGTAGAGGGCGATGCCGCCGTCCGGCGTCGGGAAGCAGTTGATCTCGTACCAGCCGCCCCAGGCGGCGAGATAGGCCTCGGTGCGGGTGGCGGCACGCTCGCCGGCGCAGCGGCGGCAGGCCTGCTCATGGCGGCTGCCTTGCCAGTCGGGGAACAGGTCCCAGAACACGTCGCCGAACAGCTGTGAACGGTCCAGGCCCGTGATCCGTTCGGCGGCCGCATTCGCGTAGCCGATGCGCCAGGAACTGTCGAGGGCCAGGAAGCCGTCGGTCATGCTTTCCAGGATCGCGTGCGAACGTTCCTCGGCGAGCTGGCGCGCCGCCGCTTCGGCGCGCTGGCCGATCACCAGCGAGGCGCTGTTGGCCAGCAGTGCCAGCGCCGCTTCGTCGCGCGCCGTGCGCGCCGCGCCGGCGCGGTAGTACCAGGTAAAGGCGCCAAGTACGCTGCCCGCCGGCGACAGGATCGGCAAGGCGCGGCAGGCGGCGAGGCCGGCCGCCAGCGCCGGGCCGCGGCAGCGCTCCCAGAGCGGATCGGTGGCGATGTCGGGACAGTCGACCGGCTCGGCGCGCCAGGCCGCGGTGCCGCCGGCGCCGCCCAGGGGCGACATGCCGAGCTTGTCGAGGGCGGCGCGCAAGTCGTCCGGCAGGCCGGGCGCGGCCGCGTGGCGCAAGCCGCCGCCCGCATCGGCCAGCTGGACCCCGGCCAGGGCCGCGCCGCCGGCGTATTCCTCGGCGGTGCGCGCCAGCAGGTCGAGCACGTCGTCCAGCGGCGCGTCGGAGACCGCCAGTTCGAGGGCGCCGCGCTGGCCGACCGCCAGCAGGTTGGCGCGGGTGCGTTCGGTGACGTCGATCCCGTGGATCAGCACCCCCGACACGCTGCCGTCCGGCTCGCGCAGTGCCATGTAGATGAAGTCGACGTAATAGGTGTCGAGTTCCCCGCTTTCGGTCTGCAGCTGCAGGCGCACGTTGCTGCCCTCGTGCGCTTCGCCGCTGCGATAGACGGTTTTCAGTAGCTCGTACAGGCCCTGGCCGACCAGCTCCGGCAGGGCCGCGTGGAAAGGCTTGCCGAGCAGCGCACGCCGCCCCACCAGGTTCGAGAAGCGCTGGTTGGCCATCTCGAACACCATGTCGGGCCCGCGCATGACGGCCATGAAGGCCGGCGCCTGGTAGAAGATGTCGCGCATGCGCTCGCCCGCCGCGCGCAGCTGCGCCATCAGGCGTTCGCGTTCGCGCCCGGCCGTCTGGCGCGCGCTGATGTCGGTGAAGGTCAGCACCGCCCCGCCGGGACCCGCGCCGGTGGTCAGCGGATGGACCGAGCAGGCGACCGGCAGGATGGAGCCGTCCTTGCGCAGCAGGTGGGTGTCGTCCAGGCGCAGCACGCTGCCGTTTCTCAAGGCGTCGAGCAGCGCGCCCTCTTCCAGGTCACCGTCGGACTGCGCGGCGCCGCGGGCCGGCAGCAGCTTGCCGACCGCCTGGCCGGCCAGTTCCTCGGGGGTGTAGCCAAGGCAGGCCGCGCCGGCGGCGTTCAGGAAGGTGCAGCGTCCGCCGGCGTCGAGCCCGACGATGCCCTCGCCGGAGGATTCGAGCAGGCGTGCAAAGCGCTCGGTGCTTTCGCCCAGCGCCCGTTCGCTCGCGGCCAGCTGCTCGGCCGCCTCGTGTTCGGCGGTGGCGTCGCGCATGATCTTGGCGTAGCCGCGCAGCTGCCCCTTTTCGCGCAGGGCGATCATCATGCCGTCGGCGAAGAAGCGGCGGCCGTCGCGGCGCAGGTGCCAGCGCCGGTCTTCCGAGCGTCCCGTCGCGCGGGCGCGCGCCGCTTCTTCGTCGGGCTGGCCGGCGGCGCGGTCTTCGGGAAGGAAGAGCATGTCCGCGCTCTGGCCAATCGCCTCGGCCGCGCTCCAGCCGGTGACGGCCTGCGCTCCGGCCTCCCACTCGGTGATGCGGCGTTCGGTGTCGGTACCGATGAAGGCGTAGTCGTGCAGGTTGTCGACGATCAGGCGCAGGCGGCTGGCGTGGCCGCCGGCCGCTTCGGAAGCGCGCGCCGGCGCCTCGCTGCGCAGGCGCGCCAGCTCGGCGGCCTGGCGCTGCAGTGCCAGGCAGCGGTTCACGCGGGCGCGCAGCACGTGGGCCTTGATTGGTTTCGCGAGATGGTCGACGTCCCCCAGCGCATACGCGCGTTCATCGGGAAAGCCGTCCGGGTCGGCGGCCGTGATGAAGATGATCGGCACCGATTGCGAACGCGGATCGCGGCGCATCAGCTCGGCGGTCTGGAGGCCGTCCATGGCCGGCATCTGGACGTCGAGCAGCACGAGCGCGAACTCCTCCTCCAGCAGCGCGCGCAGCGCGGCTTCCCCTGACCCGACGGACACCAGGGTGGCGTCGAGGCCGGCCAGCAGCGCTTCGAGCACCGCAAGGTTGGCTGGCTGGTCGTCCACGAGAAGGATGCGGGGTTGGACGGCAGCGCTCATTGATCGGGAGAGGGTCGGGGGCAGAAGGTCAAAGGCAGGTGGGCCGACGCTGTGCGCGTGAGATTGTGTGAATAATTGTGAAGAATGCAATGTATGCCTCAGGCATCCAATTGTCAATTGTGCGCGCCTTCGGCCGAGTGGGCCGCACACTAGGCGGTCTCGCTGCCGCAGCGCAGCAAGGAATGAAGCCATCACGGAGTCGCAATGGATTTTACCTACCTGAACAATACGCTGGAAAGCTGGGCGATCGCGTTCGCGGTCCTGCTGGGCGCAACGCTGGCGATGCACTGCCTGCGCCGCTTCGCACTGCACAAGATGCAGGCGCGGTCGCAGCGCACGGAAACCCTGGCCGACGACCTGGTCGCCAGGATGCTGCGCAAGACCTATCTCCTGATCATGCTGACGCTCGCGGCCTACCTTGCCAGCCTCGTCCTCGAGCTGGCCGACAGGCAGCGCCTGGTGGTGTCGCGGATCGCGATCGCGGCCCTGATCCTGCAGCTGGCGATCTGGGGCGACACCCTGCTGCGGGCCTGGCGCGACCACGCGTATGTGAGCGACGCGCCGCGCAAGGCCTCGCGCACGATCGTCTGCTTCATGGCACGCCTGGCGCTGTGGGTGATCGCCTTCCTGATGGTGCTCGATAACTTCGGCTTCAACATCACGGCCCTGGTGGCCAGCCTGGGTGTCGGCGGCATCGCGGTGGCGCTGGCGGTACAGAACATCCTTGGCGACCTGTTCGCCTCGCTCTCGATCATGCTCGACAAGCCCTTCGAGATCGGCGACTTCATCATCGTCGGCGACGTGCTCGGCTCGGTCGAGCACATCGGCCTGAAGACGACGCGCCTGCGCGGCCTGGGCGGCGAGCAGGTCATCTTCGCCAACAGCGACCTGCTGAAAAGCCGCATCCACAACCACAAGCGCATGGAGACGCGCCGCGTCGCCTTCGTGCTGCGGGTGGCCTATGGCGCCAGCGACACCCAGCTGGCGCGGGTTCCGGTACTGATCCGCGAAGTCGTCGATGCCGAGCCGATGGCCGCCTTCGAGCGCGCCCATTTCTTCAACTACGGCGAGTGGTCGCTCAATTTCGAGGTGGTGTACCACTTCCAGAGTCCCGACTACATCGCCCACATGGATACCCAGCAGGCGGTCCTGCTCGAGATCTACCGGCGCTTCGAACGCGAAGGCATCCGCTTCGCGCATCCGTTGTCGATCGTGCGCATGGCCGACGGCGAGGTACCGCCGCGGCCGCAGGCGGTGGCGCCGGCGGCGTCGTTCAGGCATTGAGGACGTGGAGTGGACGAGTGCTCTTATTCAGGTGTTGGCAGACGCCCACCGTAGCGTGGGCATGCGCACGCGCACGCGGGATGATGATCCGTGTTGGCGTATTGGCGTTTGTCCAGGCGATTTGTCGGAGCAGTGCTGATTGCTACTTCGGCGAGGCAGGTAACGCGTGGGCGGTGCCCACCCTACGGTGCACTGCAGTCAATGGCTTCGTTGGCAGCCAGCGACATGCATAAAAAAACCCGCCGGACCGCGAGGCCGGGCGGGTTCTTGCGCTGCCTGGAAATCAGGCGGCGGACTTCTGTGCGACCGGCAGCGGGCTGACGCGGGCGGCGGTGCCGGCTTCGAGCACGGCGGCAGCGGCCGAGCGGGCCTTGCCCGGCGCGGTGGTGCTGATCAGCTCGTGCATGCGGCCGGCAGTCTTGTCCCACGAGGTGTTGGCGACGATGTCGCGCATGCGCTCGATCAGCTTCGCTTTTTCGTCTTCGCTCGCGGCCAGCATCCGTTCGCAGGCGGCGATGTACTCGTCCGCGGTCGAGGCGATCGCGACGACGTCGCCGTACGGCACCTTGACGTCGGTGATCGGGGTGCTGACGCTGAGCTTTTCGGCGGCCATGTATTCGAGCACCTTGGTCGGGCTGATGAACTTGGTCGAATCGTTCATCGCGAACGGCAGCAGGCAGACGTCCCAGCCGGCCAGGAACTTCGGCAGTTCGTCATAGTTGCGCTGGCCCATGTAGTGGACGTTGTCGGCGCGCGGGAGTTCGGCCGGATCGATTTTCACGACCGGGCCGACCAGCACGATCTGCCATTCCGGGTGGGCGGCGGCCATCTGGCGCACCAGCTCGGTGTCGAAGCGCTCGTCGATCACGCCGTAGAAACCCAGGCGCGGACCGGCGATGTGTGCCTGGTCCGGATGCGAGATCGAGGCGTCCAGGGCCTTGCGGAAATGCTTGGCGTCGACGCTGCTCGAGAAGCAGTGGGCGTTCGCGTGGCGGTCCTTCTTGGCTTCGTACAGGCTTGGGCCACCGGTGAAGACCAGGTCGGCGATGTTGAGCAGGGCCGATTCGCGCTGCAGCAGCTGCTTCGGCGGGTTCTTGAAGGCGGCCAGTTCGTCCATGCAGTCGTAGACGACCAGAGAAGGATTGAAGCCCTGCAGCAGCGGCAGCGCCATCGGGGTATAGAACCACACCACCGGACGCTCGCCTTCGGGCACCAGGTCGGCCAGCAGGCGCTGCATGGTCGGCAGCTGGTCGTCGTGGAAACCCCAGGTGTTCTGGATCGGCGTATGCGGGCGGCACACCGTGATGTTCGGCGCGACGGTCGTCTTTTGCAGGTGGGCGGGACCCTCGCTGTGGACGGGTTCCTCGACAAACAGAATCTGGTAGTGTTCCGCCAGGCGCGTCATCAGATGTTGTGGGCGTTGGAAGACGAAGTCCCAGCGCAGGTGGCAAAACACGATCAGGGTCGGCATGTTGATTTCCTTTCGCCTTTGTGGCGCTTTAGTTGATCTTGGGTCCGTGGCTAATCATGGCGGTGGCGGGAAATTCACGCCCTGTCACGCAGCCGGACCCCCGAATCGTATCATGCAAAATTACTACTATTTTCATTTATGCATCGCAACATTAGCCGCTAGAAAGGACTCGTTGGAAACGCAGAGCATTTCCTCATAGGAGAGTCCGGTGTCCCGCAGGCAATTTTGTAGGTGTAGTCCTACCCATATACAAGGAAATCCACTACGAAAACTCATCCATACGGCAGGCATGCGCAAGCGTGCGCACGCCCGGCAAGGGGCTGCGCAGGCGGCTTGGGAGGGATCATCGGGGCAAGGCGTGCGCCCCGGAGGGTGTAGGCATACTCTGCCGTTATGTGGGCGAAACGCGCGCCGCGGCGGGACCCGGCGGCATCCGGTGGCGCCCCGCCCCAGCCCCGCAGCGGGGGGGCGCGCCGCCCCGTTGTTGCAGCGCAGCGCAGGCTGGAACGGAGTCAGCCTGGAGGATACGGCTGGGCGCCTTCCGGATGGCCCTGGTCGTCGAAGCCGTCGGCGGTGGACACGTCGTCGATGCCGATCGATCCGAGCGCATCGCACAGTTCGTCGACCTCGGCGCCGAGATCGGCGGCCAGGTCGACGGGCTTTGCGGTCCCGCCCCAGGGAGGTCCGCCATCGAGGGCGTACAGGTTGACGCGCAGCTCGATGTGTTCGCCGGCGTCGAGCGGCGCGACGACGGCGCGCACACGGTCGGCCGCCAGTTCTTTCCCGGCCAGCAGGCGGTTGATTTCGGCCAGGGTGCCGAGCATCGCCAGCTCGGACACGCCCTGCTCCTTGGCGCCATGGAACAGGTCCTGGTACAGGAAGTCGACGCTGATGCTGTCCGGATCGGCCGCCAGGCAGCGGCGCACCAGCGGCGCCACGCGTTCGGTCCAGGCGCGGTAGCGGCGCATGCGGTCGGCGAAATACACGTCGGCGTCGATCTCGTCCTTCGGCACGGCGTAGAACGGATCGTCGGCGCGTTTCAGCGAAAAGCCGAACAGGAAGCGCAGCTCCATCGCCGTCTCGTCGGGCGCGAAGCGCTCGCCGGTCCAGCCGCGGATGCTCGCTTCGAGCAGCGGCGCGGCCACCGGCTTCTTGCTGGTCAGGGAAGCGGCGGCCTCGCGCAGCAGCTCCTGCAGGGCCGAATAGCCGATGTGGTCGGCCTCGGCCAGGTCGTAGGCATGGCGCACCAGGGCCACTTTGGCGCGCGGGCTGTCCAGTTCAGCGGCGACGAAACTGTTCGCCAGCTCCTCGTAGGCGGCATCGTCGGCGAAGGTTTCCTCGGCCACCAGCCCGCCCGTGCTGCGCACGAACAGCGGGATCAGGAAGGCGTCGATCTCGAGTTCCGGCTCATCTTCGCGGCGCAGGTGCAGCGTCGCCGACTGTTCGCCGATGTGGGCGCGCAGCAGGCGGCAGGCTTCGGGATCGGTGAAGCGTGCCAGCTCGATGGCGCCGTAGAGCACCTCGTCGCGCTTCTTGCGCAGGGCCTTGCGGATGTCGACCAGCAGCTCCTGCTCGCGCGCGGCGGCCAGTTCGGGATCGCTGTCCTCGCCCTCGGCCACCTCGAGCGCGAGGTCAGCCAGGGCCTGGGCCAGTGCGTCGGTATCGGGTTCGGCGGCGGCGGCCGGCTTGCGCGGCACGGGCTTCTTGTTTTTCGGCATGGGTCAGCGTGATGAAGGATGAAAACGCCATGGTAGCGCATCGGTGGCCTCGCGCGCAGCCGGAATCGCCCGCCGGAGCCGCGCTATTCCACGCGCTCGGTCTCGCCGGCGACCTTGACCGTCGCCAGTGCCGCCAGGATCTCCTCCGGCTCGGCCGGTTTGGCGATGTGCAGGTCGAAGCCGGCTTCGCGCGCCCTTACCTTGTCGGCCAGCTGGCCGTAGCCGGTCAGCGCGATCAACAGCGTGTCGGCGAACTCGGGCATCGCGCGCAGGCGCCGCGCCAGCTCGTAGCCGTTCATGTCGGGCAGGCCGATGTCGAGGATGAACACGTCGGGGCGCTCGAAGGCGGCCCATTCGAGCGCGCTGGCGGCGTCGTAATAGGTCGATACCAGGTGGTCGCCGGCCGCCTCCAGCAGCAGCGACAGGCTGACCGCGGCATCGATATTGTCGTCGACCAGCATCACGCGCAAGGCCGCCGGCAGCGCGGGCGGCGCGCTGTTGCGCGCCGGATCGCGGACCGAATCGCGGCCGCGGCGCGGGTTCGGCGCCGGCGCCGCGAGCGCCGCCAGTTCGTGCTTGAGCGGCAGGTGCACGGTGAAGATGCTGCCGCCGCCGCTTCCGGGGCTGCTGGCGTCGACCTCCCCGCCGTGCAGCTGCACCAGGCTGCGCACCAGGGCCAGGCCCAGTCCGAGTCCGCCCTGTGCGCGGTCGGCCTTGCGCTCGCCCTGGGAAAACAGGTCGAACACGCGCGGCAGGAGGTCGGGGGTGATGCCTTCGCCGTCGTCGGCCACGCTCAGGGTGGCTTCGTTGCCGGCGCTGCCCAGCGACAGCTGGATCGCGCCGTGCGGCGGCGTGTATTTGGCCGAATTCGTCAGCAGGTTGGCCACCACCTGGGTCAGGCGGGTCTGGTCGCCGCGCACCATCACCGCCTGCGACGGCAGGCGCAGTTCGAGGCGATGCTGGCGTTCCTCCATCAGCGGCCGGGTCTGCTCGACGGCGCGCTCGACGATATTGCGCAGGTCGACGTCTTCCAGGTTCAGGGTTACCAGGCCGCGCGTCACGCGCGAGACGTCGAGCATGTCGGAGAGCAGGCGGTTCATGTGTTCGACCTGGCGCCCGATCACGTCGGCGGCATAGCGCGCGCGGTGGCTGTCGAGGTCGGGCATTTTCAGCAGCTGGGCCGCGGTGCCGATCGGTGCGAGCGGGTTGCGCAATTCGTGTCCGAGCATGGCCAGGAACTGGTCCTTGGCGCGGTTTTCCTCCTCCGCCCTCTGGCGCGCCAGCTGGGCGTGCTCGAGCTGGGACTGGCGTTCGCTGCCGGCCGAGTCGCGCGTGGCCTGGGTGCGGCGCAGCTCGCTGCCGGCCTGGCGCAACGCCGCCAGCAGGCGGTCGATCTCGACGATGCGCGAGCGCCGCTGGGGCGGCAGTTCGCCGCGCCCCAGGCTGCTTGCCGCCTCGAGTGCGCTGCGGATGGCGCGCGCATGGCCGCGGCCGAACGAGGCCGAGACCGCGGCGGCCCCGAGCAGGGCCGCAACCAGGGCCAGCGCCGCCGCGCGCCGCGCGCCGCCGGGCGGCGCGATGAGCGACGCGGCAGGCGCCCCGACCGCGACCAGCCATCCGGAGTCCGGCAACCGGCTGAAGGCGACCGTGCCCTCGCCGCCATTGCGCAGCGCCAGCCCGAGCATGCCCTCGCGCGAACGGGTGGCGGCCGCGGCGAGCGCCGCCGGCGCTTCCTGGCCCACCAGCTCGGCCGACCCGAGGTTCGATGCGACCAGCTTGCCGGCGCGGTCGAGGATGTCGAGCTGCCAGTCGGGCCGCGTCCCGGCTTCGGCCAGCAGGCGGCGGAAATGCTCGGCGCCGTAAGCCACCCCCAGCACGTAGCGCCGTCCGCCGGCGCTCACCGGCATGCCGACGGCCGTCATCATGCGGCCGCTGACGTAGCCCGGAATGAGCTCGGTGACGAAAGGACGCTGCGCAGCCAGTACCGAGGAAAGGAAAGGGGGAAGTGCTTCCTGGGGCAGCGCTGCGCCGCTGGGGGCGAGCGTGTTGAACAACATGCGCCCGTTCTCGTCGAGCAGCACCCCCCATGCGTCGGGACTGCCGGTGGCCGCTTTCGCTTCTTCGTAGAAGGCGTCGAGGTCGCCGCGCGCCAGGCTGGGCGAGGCGGCCAGCACGCGCAGCGCACTCCGGGTGGCGGCCAGTTCGGCGTCGACCAGCAGGGCGACGCGATCGGCCGCGCGGACCACCCTGGCCCGCTCCAGGTCGGTTTCCGCGCCTTCGATCAGGCGCAGCGCGAATCCGGCGAAGAGGATCACCGGGACCAGGATTGCCGCAGCCATCAGATACAGGTAGGCACGGATTTGCATCGCGGGCTCACAGGTAGACGGCCATCGACATGACAGCCAGCAAAATCGATGATACCAATCCTGCAACGTAAAGCAAGAAAAGAGTGGAAAAACGGCTGAGACCGCCTGGCGCCCTCGCCGGCCGGCGTTTTTGTCGTGCCGAAGACCATGTTATGGCCGCGCTGCGGGCTCTGCGGTGTTATGCTTCGGTCATCCCAACCGCGCGCATGACAAGCCTTCTGCGCCCCACACGGAACCCCATCCACGATGCTCGACAACTACTTCAAACTCAGCGAAAGCGGCACCGACGTCCGCACCGAACTGCTCGCCGGCCTGACCACCTTCCTGACGATGGCCTACATCATTTTCGTCAACCCCTCGATCCTCGGCGACGCCGGAATGCCGAAGGAAGCGGTATTCGTGGCAACCTGCCTCGTGGCCGCCCTCGGCAGCGCGGTGATGGGCCTGTACGCCAACTACCCGATCGGCATGGCGCCCGGCATGGGCCTGAACGCCTATTTCGCCTACGCCGTCGTGCTCGGCATGGGCGTGGCCTGGCCGGCGGCGCTGGGCGCCGTGTTCATTTCGGGCTGCCTGTTCATCCTGGTGTCCGTGCTGGGCCTGCGCGGCATGATCGTCAACGGCATCCCGCATTCGCTGCGGGTGGCCATCACCGTCGGCCTCGGCATGTTCCTGGCCCTGATCGCGCTGAAGAACGCCGGCATCGTCGTCGGCAGCGAGCCGACCCTGGTCAAGGCGGGCGACCTGCACAAGCCGCAGGCCATCATGGCGATCCTCGGCTTCCTCCTGATCGTGACCCTCGACCGCCTGAAGGTGCGCGGCGCGATCCTGATCGGCATCATCGTCGTCACCATCCTCTCATTCTTCTTCGGTGGTAACACCTTCCACGGCATCTTCTCGGCGCCGCCCTCGATCGATCCGACCCTGCTGAAGCTCGACATCCGGGGTGCCCTGTCGGTCGGCATCATCAACGTGGTGCTGGTGTTCTTCCTGGTCGAACTGTTCGACGCGACCGGCACCCTGATGGGCGTGGCCAGCCGCGCCGGCCTGCTGGTTGAAGGCAAGATGGAGCGCCTCAACAAGGCACTGCTGGCCGACAGCGGTGCCATCGTCGCCGGCTCGATGCTCGGCACCTCGAGCACCACGGCCTATATCGAGAGCGCGGCCGGCGTGCAGGCGGGTGGACGTACCGGGCTGACCGCCCTGGCGGTGGCGGTGCTGTTCCTGGCCTGCCTGTTCATCGCGCCGCTGGCCGGCGTGGTGCCGGCCTATGCCACGGCCCCGGCCCTGCTGTTCGTCGCCTGCCTGATGCTGCGCGACCTGGGCGACATCGAATGGGGCGACACCACCGAGAGCATTCCCGCCGCGATCACCGCACTGGTGATCCCGTTCACCTATTCGATCGCGGAAGGCATCGCCTTCGGCTTCATCACCTATGCGGCGCTGAAGCTGACCACGGGCCGGGCGCGCGATGTCAAACCCGTCGTCTGGGTGATCGCGGCGCTGTTCATTTTCAAGATCGTGTACATCGGCACCTGAAGCCGGCGGAGCGGGAATGCGGGCGCGCTCCGGCTTACTGTCGAGTCGCGCCGTGGCCGCAACATGGCCGGTTCGGTTGGCTTCGGCGCGCATTTATGCTGCTTCTGGGATACAATCTCGGCCGAGCCCCTTTGCCGCACCGCGTGCACCGGCGCTCTTTGCGCGCAGTTTGCTGCGCAGTTGACAGATCACCGACCGGCAGGCAGACGGTCCAGCCCACGGGCTGGCGCCGCGGCCGCACCCTAGCTTATGAAACCATTCCCGCTGTACGCCCTGGCCCTGCTCGGCCTGGCCCATTTCCCCGCCCATGCAGACGGCGCCGCCGACGAGCTGCCCACCATCGGCAGCATCCACAGCGCCCTGAAGGTGGCGCGTCCCGAGACGATTCCCGAGGGCAGCTGGTTCACCTCGGCCGAACTGGGTGCGATCAGTACCTCGGGCAATACCACCGGCACCTCGATCAGCGGCAAGATCGACGCCCGCCACGAGACCGCCGACTGGAGCAACGAATACATCGTCAGCGGCTTCTTCAAGGAAGACGAGATCACGGACGACGACGGTGAACGCTACCGCACCCGCTCGGCCGAGCGCTGGACCGCGTCGGCCAAGGCCGCCTACAAGCTGATGAAGGAAGGTTCGCGCGCCTTCGTGCTGGGTTCGCACGTGAACGACAAGTTCGGCGCCTACACGCGCTACACCTCGTTCGCGGTCGGCCACGGCTCGCAGCTCTACAATACTGCGGACAAGGCGCTCGACGTCGAAATCGGTCCGGGCTATTTCAGCGGCGAGCGCGAAACGGGCGAGCGTGAGAGCGGCATGACGGTGCGCGGCGCCGCGCGTTTCCGCTGGCAGGTGAGCCCCTCGGCCGCTTTCGTGCAGACCGTCAGCGTCGAGCGCGGCACCTCGAACGTGCACTCGATCGCCGAATCGGCCCTGTCCACCAAGATCAACGACACGATGCAGATGAAGGCCGCCTTCTCCGCCCGCAACGACACCAACGTGCCGGTCGACAAGAAGAACCTCGATACCCAGACTTCGCTGACGCTGGTGTATTCGTTCTGAGCCGAACCCGTGCGACAATCGGTGCATGGACAGACGAACCGACTACAAGACCGCGCTCCTGATCGACGCGGCGATCAAGACCCCGACCGGCGATTCGCCCGCGCGCGTCATGGCCGGCATGGGCGTGCCCTTCGACGTCGCGCGCCGGGTGCTGATGCGCCCCGACGAGCGGCGCCATCCTCTTCCTGCACCGGAGTTCAAACGCGAGGCCTGAATCACGCCTGCGGCTCGTGCACGTCGTCGACCGTCACCGGCTCGGCGGCGATCTTCTCCTCGGCCAGCGCATGGTCTTGCGCATCGGCCTCCAGCCCCTCCTGGTCGGCGCCGCGCGCATGGTCGTAGACCAGTTCGACCAGCATCGGGAAGTGGTCCGAACCGAAATGCGGCAAACGGCGGATGAAGCCGAGGGTGAAGTGGCGGCTGTGGAACAGGTGGTCCAGCGGCCAGCGCAGGAACCAGTGGTCGGCGTGGAAGGTGTTGAACATGCCGCGCCCGATGCGCGGGTCGAGCAGCCCGCTGATCTTGCGGAACAGCCGGGTCGTGGTCGACCATGCCACGTCGTTCAGGTCGCCCGCGACGATCACCGGCGTGTCCAGCCCGGCCACGCTTTTCGCCACCACCAGCAGCTCGGCGTCGCGCTCGGTCGATTCGTCGTGTTCCGTGGGGCTCGGCGGCGCCGGGTGCAGGAAGTGCATGCGCACCTTGCGCCCTGAAGGAAGCACGACCAGCGCGTGCATCGACGGGATGTCGTCCTCGACCAGGAACTGGATCGCCTTGTCCTCGAGCGGCAGCTTCGAATAGACGTGCATGCCGTACAGGTTGTCGAGCGGACATTTCATCGAGTGCGGATAGGCGGCTTCGAGCACGTCGAGCCGCTCCTGCCACCACTGGTCGGTCTCCAGGGTGACGAAGACATCCGGCTTGTGCTCGCGGATCAGCGCGATCAGTGCGCCGGTATTCCGGTTGGGCGTGAGGACGTTCGCGGTCAGGATGCGGATGCGGTCGCCCGGCGCGCCGCCGACCGCCCGTTTCACCTCGTTCGGCCAGGGCCGGGTGTAGGGCAGGATCCACCAGGCCTGGTAGGCCAGGCAGGCGAGGGTCGCGGCGGCCAGGATATAGGTTTCGGTCTCGTCCCAGTCGAGGACAATCGTCTTGACGAGCAGGACGCCGAGCGCCACGCATGCGATCTGCAGGCGCGGGAAATCCAGGTCGCGCACCCACCATTCGGTGTGACGCGACAGCGGCATCAGGGTGGCGATCACAATCAGTACGACCAGGCTTGCGATGATGGCGAAAGACATGGGGCAGGAGTCCTGTGGGCTGTTCGGTATCTCATGACAATAAGACAATACCCGCAGTATGCCTTGGTTCGCCGAATCGGACTGTGCGCTAGCGTGCACAGTGCATGCCAGGCCAGCCGTGCGTTGCCGGATCGGCCAGATACGCGATACTGATGCCTGAACCTGGCCACCTGCCGATACCGATGACCGAACCGCGCATTGAAACCGCCTACCTGATCCTGAGCCCTGCCGGCCTTGCCGAGGTCGCCGCACGCGCCGCACCCGGCGCCACCGTCTATCTGAATCCGGGCCTTGCCTCCGACAGCGAGCTGGCGCGGCTGAGGCAGGCCGGCGTGCAGGTGCAGCTGTTGCCGCGCGCCCTGCCCGCCGCCTTGTCCGGGGAGTTCGAACGCGCGTTGCAGGCTGCGGGAATTGCCCCGCACCGGCTCTGGATCGAGCACCCGCCCGCCGCGCGCGAGGCCGTAGCCGTGGCCGCAGCGCCGCGGCGCCTGGACGAAGCGGCGCAAGCGCCTGCCCTGCACGACCGCCTGGCCGACGCGGCCGGGCAGTTCGCCACCCGCGCCCTGCGCCGCCTGCGCCGGCTGGGCAGCGACCACCCCCTGCTGGTGCTGCCCTATCTCGGTTTTGGCAACGCGAACAAACTCTGGATCAAGGGCCGCGTGCTCGACGAGGCGAGTTTTCGCGAGCAGACCGGCCAGGACAGCAGCTGGAGCAACCTGGTCGCCCTCTACCGCCGGCTCGAATCGGACGAGGTGGCCGGCGCGCGCGTGACCGCGCATTTCGACGGCCGCAGCTGGGAAACCGTGACCGACAGCGGCGGCTATTTCGAGTTCGAGATCCTGCCCTCCTCCCCGCTCGCCGGCGGCGCGCACCGCGTCGACCTGGAACTGCCGGACTCGCTCGGCGCCGACGGCCAACCGGTGCGCGCCTCGGCCGAGGCTTTCGTGCCGGCCGCGAGCGCCCGCTTCGGAATCATCAGCGACATCGACGACACGGTTCTGTGGACCAATGTCACCAACAAGCTGAACATGGCGCTGATGCTGGCGCGTACCAACGCCCACACGCGCAAGCCCTTCAAGGGGGTGGCCGCTTTCTACCGGGCCCTGCGCGACGGCGCGAGCGGGAACGAGGACAATCCGCTGTTCTATGTGTCGTCCAGTCCCTGGCACCTGTTCGGCTTCCTGGTCGACTTCCTGCGCCTGCAGGGCATCCCGGTCGGTCCGCTGCTGCTGCGCGAGCTGGGCATGCGCGACGTGTTCAAGCTCACCAAGCACGGCAACCACAAGCTGGAGAAGATCGAACTGATCCTGCGTTTTTATCCGGGCATGCAGTTTGTGCTGATCGGCGACAGCGGGGAGAAGGATCCGGAGATCTATGCCGAGATCGTGCGGCGCCATCCGCAGGCGGTACGGATGATCTATATCCGCAACGTGAACCCCGACCCGGTGCGGATCGAGGCGCTCGACAGGCTGATCGAGGAGGTCAGCACCACCGGCACCCAGCTGATCCTGGCGCCGGACAGCGTCTTCGCGGCCTCGCATGCGGCGGCGGAGGGGCTGATCAAGGTCGACCGGCTCGCCGGGGTGCGCTCGGACAAGAAGGAAGACGACAAGCTGCTGCCGTCGGGTTGATGCCGCATGCAGGCGTTATTGGGCTGATGCCTGCAGCGTCATCGGTGTTTTGAATCCGCATTGGCACAAGTGCCCATCCTACGGGCGACGCTACCGGTCGAAAAGCATCCCGTAGGATGGGCTCTCCGAGCCCATGCGGATCAACATTACCGAAAACGGGGCAGGCAACAGCCCCGTTATCGTCAATAAATCAAACCCGCGCCACCTCCGGCTGGCGCGCCGGGCTCTTCACCAGCAACAGCGCGATCAGGCTCAGCACCGCCGCACCCGTCAGGTAATACCCGACGTATTCGATCCCGTAATTCTTCGCCAGCGCGGTCGCCACATACGGTGCCAGCGAGGCGCCCAGGATGCCGGCCAGGTTGAAGGTCAGCGAAGAACCCGTATAGCGCACCGCCGGCGGGAACAGTTCGGCCAGCAGCGTGCCGAGCGGTCCGTAGGTCAGGCCCATCAGCGACAGGCCGATCACCAGGAACAGGCCTGCCTTCACCAGGTCGTCGGCGACGAACAGCGCGCCGAAGGTCAGGCCGAACACCATGATCGCGACCGTCACCCCGATCATGGCGGCGCGGCGGCCGAAGCGGTCGGCGATGATGGCCGAAGGCGGGATCAGGAAGCCGAAGAAGCACACGGCGCCCAGCTGCAGCAGCAGGAACTGGGTACGCGAATAGTGCAGGCCGGTCGTGCCCCAGCTCAGCGCGAACACGGTCAGCAGGTAGAACAGGACGAAGGTCGAGGTCGCCATCAGGGTGCCCAGCAGCAGCGCGCGGCCATGCTCCTTGAACACGGTGACAAACGGCACCTTCACGCGTTCGCCCTTGTCGAGCACGGCCTGGAAGTCGGGCGTCTCGTGGATTTTCAGGCGCACGTACAGGCCAACAATGACGAGGATGGCGCTCGACAGGAAGGGAATGCGCCAGCCCCAGGCGAAGAACTGTTCGTCGCCCATGGTCTGGGTCAGGATCAGGAAGATGCCGCCCGACAGCAGGAAGCCGATCGGCGCGCCCAGCTGCGGGAACATGCCATACCAGGCACGCTTGCCCGGCGGCGCGTTTTCGGTGGCGAGCAGCACCGCCCCGCCCCATTCGCCGCCCAGGCCCAGGCCCTGGCCGAAGCGGCACAGTGCGAGCAGCAGCGGCGCCAGCGTGCCGATCGTGGCATAGGTCGGCAGCAAGCCGATCACGATGGTCGACAGGCCCATGGTCAGCAGCGCCGCAACGAGGGTGGCCTTGCGCCCGATGCGGTCGCCGAAGTGGCCGAACAGGGCCGAGCCGACCGGACGCGCGAAGAAGGCGATGGCGAAGGTGGCGAAGGATTGCAGCACGGCGGCGGCCGGGTCGGCCGCCGGGAAGAACAGTTTCGGGAACACCAGCACCGCGGCGGTGGCGTAGATGTAGAAGTCGAAAAATTCGATCGTGGTGCCGATCAAGCTGGCGAAGAGGACGGTACGCGCTTTATTGGATGGCTGACTCATAGTCTCGTTCATATTCTCGTTATGGGTTGCTGCATGGGTTGCTGCATGGGCTAATTCGTCTGCCGACTCATGTGCTCCCCGCCTTCGACAGCGCTTCACGCACCTCGTCGGCGCTGTCGGGACGGGTCACGCGTGCGACCTCGACGCCGTCCTTGAGGACCACGACCGTCGGCCACAGCTTGATCTTGAAAGAGCGCCCCAACGGGCGGCCGGGGCCGTCCTCGACCTGGATGTGGCGGGCGTCCGGATAGTCCTTCAGCGCGCCCGCGATGAGCGGTTCGCCGGCGCGGCAATAGCCGCACCAGTTGGTGCCGAAGTCGAGTGCGACAAGACCGGGCAGCGCGTCCACCGCGCTGCGCTCGGGCTGGGAGGTTTCATAAGACATGGTGTGCTCCTCAATAGTGCCGATCCGACAAGCGTAACCGAAACAGCAGCACGGAGCCAAGGAATTTATTGCACTGGCGGAATCATCGGTGCGTGGGGGCGTCGGGGCTGTTGCCTGTGCAGGTATCGGTGCCCACGCCGATTCAAACCACCGATAACGCGACAGGCAACAGCTCCACCGTCCCTCAATGTGCGTGCCCGCCCGGTTCCTCGGAATGCTCCGGCTCGTCGCTGCACAACTTCGGCTGCGCCTGAGCACACGCGCAGGCCGGCTACCGGGCAATGCCTGCTCAACGTGAAATGCTTAACCGACGGTGGCTGCAGGGCGTGGCATATTCGTTCCAAATTCATCGATAGGAGGCCATCATGTCCGATAATCTGCAAAAATCCGGTCAGCAGGACCGCAGCCGCATCAACGTTCACGAAGAGTGGGAAGTGCGCCACTGGACCGAGGCCCTGGGCGTGACGCGTGAAGAGCTGGAAAAGGCGGTATCCGAGGTCGGCGTGTCGGCCGAAGCGGTACGCCAGCACCTGAAGCGCAAATAAGTAGTTCGCCTCCGCGGACGCCCTGAGCGTCCGCCCGTTGTCGCGGCCCCGCGCCGCGGCAGCGCACTGCAGTGCCAATTCCGCTTCACCCTCCGGCGCCCTTCGTGCCGCCGGACGTTTTGCGCGCCCTTGCGCCCCCTCTTCCATAAAAAAAGGAGCCCAAAGTGGATATCCGCGCCTTCGTTGCATCCCTCGACATCACGCTCCCGAACGCCCTGTTCGCACTGGCCCTGGCCGTGGCCAGCTTCGTCGCCATCCACGGCGCGCTGATGCTGTTCCGGCGCCGCCTCGACCAGCTGGGCGACGAGCACGCACA
Source organism: Massilia litorea (assembly GCF_015101885.1). Lineage (NCBI taxonomy): Bacteria > Pseudomonadati > Pseudomonadota > Betaproteobacteria > Burkholderiales > Oxalobacteraceae > Massilia > Massilia litorea. Next base: position 3,906,885 of record NZ_CP062941.1, on the reverse strand, counting down.
CCGCCCGGTCGCCGAAGTGCTGCGCAAGACCCTGGCGCGCACCAGCAATCTCGTCGTGATCGCCACCAGCCTCCTGATCGGCCTGTCCGCGCTCGACCTGCCGCCGCCCTGGAACGCGCGCGTGAGCCACCTCTGGTTCCTGACCCTGGGCCTGCAGCTGGCGATCTACCTGCACAGCGCAATCAAGGTCACCGCGCGCCGCTATTTCCGCAACCACGAGCACGCGACGACCGACGCTCAGGTGACCGTGGCCCATACCCTGATCATCTGGGTGCTGCAGACCAGCGTCTGGGTGATTTTCGCGCTGGCCCTGCTGGCCAACCTCGGCATCAACATCACGACCTTTGTCGCCAGCCTCGGGATCGGCGGCATCGCCATCGCGCTGGCGGTGCAGAACGTGCTGGGCGACCTGTTCGCCTCGCTCGCGATCGCGATCGACAAGCCCTTCGAGGTGGGCGACTTCATTTCGACCTCGAACACCTCGGGCACGGTCGAGAAGGTCGGCCTGAAGACCACCCGCCTGCGCGCCTCGAGCGGCGAGCAGATCATCGTCTCGAACGCCGAACTGCTGAAGGCCACGGTGTCGAACTTCAAGCGCATGGTCACGCGCCGCATCGTCTTCAACCTGCGCGCCCATCCGGACACGCCGGCGGCGCTGGCGGCCAAGGTGCCGACCGCGGTGGCCGAATTCATCGGCAAGCGCGAGAAGGTACGCTTCGACCGCGCCCACCTGGCGAAGTACACTCAGGACTACATCGAGTGGGAGATCGTCTACACGGTCCTCGACGCCGACTACGACCTGTTCATGAATACCCAGCAGGCGGTGATCCTGGCCTCGATGCAGATGTTCGCCGACCTCGGCATCTCGACCGCCCCGCGCGCGCAGCAACTGCTGCTGCAGGACGCGGTCGAACCGCCAGCCACCGAACTGCCCGGAGGCCCACGCTTTCCCGCGACCCTGCGCAGCCTGCCGAAGGGCAGCTGAGCGTCCGTCGCATTCACTGAGGAGCATGCGATGAACCAGCCGAAACAGCAGCAACAGCCACCCGGTCACGAATCCGCACTCGATCCGCCGGCCGACCACGGCGAAACGAGCTACAAGGGCTCGGACAAGCTGGTGGGCAAGGCAACCGTGATCACCGGCGGCGACAGCGGCATCGGCCGCGCCGTCGCCCTCGCCTTTGCACGCGAAGGGGCGGACGTCCTGATCGCCTACCTGAACGAACACGAGGATGCGCAGGAAACGGCGCGCCTGGTCGAGGCGGCCGGGCGGCGCGCCGTGCTGATGCCGGGCGAACTGGCCGACCCGAAGCACTGCCGCGCCATCGTCGAGCGCGCGGTGCAGGAATTCGGCCGCATCGACGTACTGGTGAACAACGCCGCCTTCCAGATGAGTCACGATTCGATCGAGGAGATTCCGGACGAGGAATGGGATTACACCTTCCAGGTCAACATCACGGCCATGTTCCACATCTGCAAGGCCGCGGTAAAACACATGGCGCCGGGTTCCGCGATCATCAACACCACCTCGATCAACTCCGACAACCCGAAGCCGACCCTGCTCGCCTATGCCGCGACCAAGGGCGCGATCGCCAACTTCACGGCCGGCCTGGCCCAGCTGCTGGCGGACAAGGGGATTCGCGTGAACTCGGTCGCGCCGGGGCCGATCTGGACGCCGCTGATCCCGGCGACGATGCCACCCGACCAGGTGGAGAGTTTCGGCCAGCAGGTGCCGATGAAGCGGCCGGGCCAGCCGGCCGAGGTGGCGCCGGTGTACGTGCTGCTGGCCTCGGACCAGGCGAGCTATATCTCCGGCGCGCGCATCGCCGTCACGGGCGGCACGCCAATTCTGTAAGCCCCGTGCGCGCAAACGAGCTCATCTGAAGATAGTATTGACGCACTCGCCGGCCAACCGGCCCTGCCGGGCCCCGCTCGCGGGCGGTCAACGGCGAACGCGATAATTTCGCCGGCCGGGCTGACCTGCGCGGCGGGCTTGTACTGGTGCCTGAATGCGAACAGCAGCGGCTGGGTCCACGCGCCCCTCCGGCGACTGCTTCGGCAGCCAGAACAACGTCGACAGCAACTGGAACACCGGCGCCGCGAGCTGGGCGAAGGATCCGAACCTGCAGTGGCTGACCAACTTCACGACTAAATGAGAAGGCGCGGCGCGACCTTAGCGTAGGGTGGGCATGCCCACGCGTTGATACCTGCCCTCAAGATCGTCGAATGCGGGATCGGAGCCGGCACGTATCACCGCGTGGGCTCGGGGAGCCCACCCTACGGCAGTTCAGCCCCGCCTGACGAGCGGTTCCGGGCCTTCCGGGTTAATACGAGGGCGACGGTACCGGCGTCGGCGGCGGTGGAGGGGGCGGCACCCCTTCCATCGGCGCGTCCTGGGCTTCCTCGGCCTCGTCCTCGGCCGGCTCTTCCTGCTGCAGCGGGTGCGCCGCATCCGCCGGCACGCCCTCGGACAACTCACGCGGGTCGATGAATTCCTCTTCCGGCTGCTCGCGCTCGACCCGCGCCGGCGCCTGCGGACGCCCGCCCGGGAACAGCGCCTCGCGGTCGATCTTGCCGGCGTCGAGCGCCGTCTTGAAGAAGTCGCCCACCAGCAGGATGGCGTTGTGGCCGCCCTGCCCCCAATAGGCCGAGCGCATCGTCACGCGGTTGTCGTTGAAGCCGACCCAGGCGCCGGCCACCAGGTTCGGGTGCATCAGGATGAACCAGCCGTCGGCATTGTTCTGGGTGGTGCCGGTCTTGCCGGCGACGTCGCCGTTGATGCCGAAGCGCGAACGCACGGCGGTGCCGGTGCCGCGGTTGACGACGCCGCGCAGCATGTCGATCAGGGTCACCGAGGACGCCTGCGACATCGCGCGCTCCGGCTTCACGGTGGCGAAGTCGGCGATCACGTTGCCGTCGCGGTCGCTGATGCGGCGCACGAAGACCGGTTTGCGGTACTCGCCCTGGGCCGCGATGCTGGCGTAACCGCTGACCATCTCGAGCAGGGTCACGGGGCTGGTGCCCAGGGCCAGCGAGGGCACCTGCGACAGTTTGCTCTGGCGGATGCCGAGGTTCTGGGCCAGCTTGATCACCGGCCCCAGGCCGACGTCGCGCCCGACCTGGGCGGTGATCGTGTTCTTCGAGTACACCAGGCCGTCGCGCATCGTCATCTGGCGCCCGGTGGTGCCGGTCATGTCGGTCGGGCGCCAGATGGTGCCGTCGGCGGCCTTGATGTCCATCACGGCGTCGACATAAGGCTGCTCGGGCGGGATGCCCTTTTCCAGGGCGGCGCCATACACGAAGGGCTTGAAGGTCGATCCCGGCTGGCGCGCGGCCTGGGCCACGTGGTCGAACTGGTCGCGCGCGAAATCGCGGCTGCCGACCCAGGCCTTGACTTCGCCGGTGGCCGGGTCGATCGCGACGAAGCCGGCTTCCAGGCGCGTCTTCGCTTCGCGCAGCTTGCGCATGAAGTCGCGGTCCGCCTTGATGCGTTTGAGCGCCGCGGCCGGCGCCTCGCCGCCCTCGACCGCGCGCTTGTAGTCGCCGCTTTCGCGGACAAACGCGTCCAGTTGCGCGCGGTGCGTGAGCCAGTAGTAGTCGAAGGGCGCGACGCTCGTGCGCATCGAGGTGTAGGTGCCGATCGAGGTCGAACCGGGCGGATTCGGATTGGCCCACTCGACGTCGGCCACCGCCTGCAGCGCGCTGGCCTGCTTCTCGACCGCGCGCAGCGCCGCTTCCTGCAGGCCGGCGTCGAGCGTGGTCTGCACCACCAGTCCGTCGAGTTCGAGGTCGTAATCGTTTTCGTTGGCCCATTCGAGCAGCCATTTACGGACATAGGCCGTGAAATGGTTGTCGCGGCCGCTGCGCTCGACCTGGCGCTCGAAGTCCAGGCGCAGCGGACGCTTCACCAGCGCCTTGTAGCGCGCCTCGTTGAAGGCGCCGTGCTTGTACATCTGGCCGAGCACCACATTGCGGCGCGCGAGCGAGCGCTGCGAATTGGTGACGGGATTGTAGTAATACGTCCCCTTCAGCATGCCGACCAGGGTTGCCGCCTCCAGCACGTCCAGCTTCGATGCCGGCTTGGAGAAATAGGTGCGCGCCGCCATCTCGATGCCGCGCGCGTTGTACAGGAAGGGCACCGTGTTCAGGTAGGCTTCGAGGATTTCGGTCTTGCTGTAGTTGTTCTCGATCTTGATCGCGGTGATCAGCTCTTTCAGCTTGCGGTTGATGCTGCGCGCACGCCCGATCTCTTCCGGGAACATGTTGCGGGCGAGCTGCTGGGTGATCGTCGAACCGCCCTGGGCGTCGCCCTTCAGGCTGGCCAGCATGGCGCCGCCGATGCGGGTGAAGTCGACGCCATGGTGTTCGTAGAAGCGGTGGTCTTCGGTCGCGATCAGGGCCGTCACCACATGCGGCGAGACCTGCGACAGCTTGACGCGCTCCTGCAGGCCCTGTTCGAAGGTGCCGAGCTCCTTGCCGTCGGACGACATGATGACGGTCGGGCGCGCGCTGCTGACCTGTTTCAGGTCGGCGATGCCGGGCGTGAGCGGAATCAGGATCAGCAGGTAAATGATGAGCGCGATGAGCAGCGCCGCGAAGGACCACAAACCGATCAGCAGCACCTGCTGGTGGCGCGGACGTCCGGCGAGAATGCCATGCGCCTGCCTTACCCCCGCCCTGGCCCTGCCGCCGGCGCTGCCGAACAAATCCCTGGCCTGCTGGCGGATGCCGCTCTCGGTCTTCTCGTCCTGATCCACTGTTTTCCTTGCTAAATTGATTCTCTTGCGCGCAGTATAGCCGACGTCGTGCGGCGTACGTGCCACAGTCCATGCCACAGTCTCCGCGGCAGGCCTCGCGAGGCCTGACGCTTTCCGTTATGATGTCACAATGTCTTTACAATCTATCTCACCCGACACACCCGACGCAGCCCAGCCGGAACCTGCGACGCGCGTCCTGCGCCAGTTCCGGATCGTGTTCAATTCCGTGAAAACCCATTTCCGCCAGGTCGAGCGCGAAGCCGGCCTCGGCGGCGCGCAACTGTGGGCGCTGTCCGTGATCGCACAGTCACCCGGGATCGGCGTGACGGAACTGGCGCGCTCGCTCGACATCCACCAGTCCACCGCCAGCAACCTGGTGCGCACGCTCACAAGCCGCGGCCTGGTCTCGACCGCGCGCGACGGTTTCGACCGGCGCGGGGTCGCCCTGCGCGCCCTGCCGGCGGCCGACGCCCTGCTGAAAAGCGCGCCGCTGCCCTTCGCGGGTGTGCTGCCGGACGCCTTGTCCAGCCTCGACGCGGCCACCCTCGAGCGCCTGGAAGCGGACCTGGCCAGCCTGATCGCCCTGCTCGCCGCCGACGAAGCCGGCGCCCAGGTGCCGCTGGCGCAGCTGTAGGGCGCTGCAACCCGCGCCGCCGCTACTGCGGCGGCCTGTCCTTTAGTTTTGTGTCTTATGTCTTATAGAAGACTCTTTGAGGTATAATCCGGGGCGGAACAAGGGGCGATCGCCTCCTTGACTTGTTGACCTGACTAAAAGAGCTTCACATGCTATCCGCATACCGCACCCACGTCGCCGAACGCGCGTCCCTCGGCATTCCTCCCCTTCCCCTTTCCGCGGCGCAGACCACCGAACTGGTCGAACTCCTGAAGAACCCTCCGGCGGGCGACGAACAGTTCCTGCTCGACCTGATCACCCACCGCGTTCCCGCAGGCGTGGACGACGCGGCCAAGGTCAAGAGCGCCTTCCTGAACACGGTCGCCAGGGGCACGCAAACCAGTCCGCTGATCTCGCGCGAACTGGCGACCCGCCTGCTGGGCACGATGCTGGGCGGCTTCAACATCAAGCCGATGATCGACCTGCTCGAGGACCCGGTCGTCGGCGCGGTGGCGGCCGAAGGCCTGAAGAAGACGCTGCTGATGTTCGATTACTTCCACGACGTCAAGGAACTGGCCGACAAGGGCAGCGCCAACGCCCAGGGCGTGCTGCAATCCTGGGCCGATGCCGAGTGGTTCACCTCGCGCCCGGAAGTGCCGCACAGCCTGGTCCTCACCGTATTCAAGGTGTCGGGCGAAACCAATACCGATGACCTCTCGCCCGCGCCCGATGCGACCACGCGTCCCGACATCCCGCTGCATGCGCTGGCCATGCTGAAGAATGCGCGTCCCGGCATCCATCCGGACGAACCGGGCAGGATCGGCCCGATCGCGCAGATCGAAGCCTTGACGGCCAAGGGCAACCTGGTCGCCTATGTGGGCGACGTGGTCGGCACCGGCTCCTCGCGCAAGTCCGCCACCAACTCGGTGCTGTGGTACACCGGCAAGGACATTCCCTTCGTGCCGAACAAGCGCTTCGGCGGCGTCTGCCTGGGCAGCAAGATTGCCCCGATCTTCTACAACACGATGGAAGACGCCGGCGCCCTGCCGATCGAGCTCGACGTGTCGAAAATGGACATGGGCGACGTGATCGAACTGCGCCCGTACGAAGGCAAGGCCCTCAAGGATGGCGTGGTGATCGCCGAGTTCACGGTGAAATCGGACGTGCTGTTCGACGAAGTGCGCGCCGGCGGCCGGATTCCGCTGATTATCGGACGCGGCCTGACCGCCAAGGCGCGCGAAGCGCTGGGCCTGGGCCCGTCGCCCCTGTTCCGCCTGCCGCGCGACCCGGCCGATTCCGGCCGCGGCTTCTCGCTGGCGCAGAAGATGGTCGGCCGCGCCTGCGGCCTGCCTGAAGGCCAGGGCATCCGCCCCGGTACCTATTGCGAACCGCGCATGACCACGGTCGGTTCCCAGGACACGACCGGGCCGATGACCCGCGACGAACTGAAGGACCTGGCCTGCCTGGGCTTCTCGGCCGACCTCGTGATGCAGTCGTTCTGCCATACCGCGGCCTACCCGAAACTGGTGGACGTCAAGGTCCACCACGAGCTGCCGCCCTTCATCGAGAACCGCGGCGGCGTCGCGCTGCGTCCGGGCGACGGCGTCATCCACTCCTGGCTGAACCGCCTGCTGCTGCCGGATACCGTCGGCACCGGCGGCGACTCGCACACGCGTTTCCCGATCGGTATCTCCTTCCCGGCGGGTTCCGGCCTGGTGGCATTTGCCGCCGCGACGGGCGTGATGCCGCTCGACATGCCGGAATCGGTGCTGGTCAGGTTCAAGGGCGAGCTGCAGCCGGGCGTGACCCTGCGCGACCTGGTCAACGCGATCCCGCTGTACGCGATCCAGCAAGGCTTGCTGACCGTCGACAAGATGAACAAGAAGAACATCTTCTCCGGCCGCATCCTGGAGATCGAGGGCTTGCCCAAGCTGAAGGTCGAACAGGCCTTCGAACTGTCCGACGCCTCGGCCGAGCGCTCCGCCGCCGGCTGCACGGTCCACCTGGACAAGGAACCGATCATCGAGTACATGACCTCGAACATCACCCTGATGAAGTGGATGATCGCCAGCGGCTACCTCGACCGCCGCACGCTGGAGCGCCGCATCGAGGCCATGGAAGCCTGGCTCGCCAAACCCGAGCTGCTGGCGCCGGACGCCGATGCCGATTACGCCGCCGTGATCGAGATCGACCTGGCCGACATCCACGAGCCGGTCCTGGCCTGCCCGAACGACCCGGACGACGTCAAGACGCTCTCCGCGGTCGCCGGCGCGAAGATCGACGAAGTGTTCGTCGGCTCCTGCATGACCAACATCGGCCACTTCCGCGCAGCGTCCAAACTGTTGGAAGGCAAGTCCGACATCCCGGTACGCCTGTGGATGGCGCCGCCGACCAAGATGGACCAGCAGGTGCTGACCGCCGAAGGCCACTACGGTACCCTGGGCCGCACCGGCGCGCGCATGGAAATGCCGGGCTGCTCGCTGTGCATGGGCAACCAGGCGCAGATCAGGAAAGGCGCCACGGTCATGTCGACCTCGACCCGCAACTTCCCGAACCGGCTGGGCCTGGAAACCCAGGTCTATCTCGGCTCGGCCGAGCTGGCGTCGGTGTGCTCGATCCTGGGCCGTATTCCAACCAAAGAAGAGTACATGGCCAACATCGGCGTGCTCGACAAGAATGCGGGTGACATCTACCGCTACATGAACTTCGACCAGATTCCGCAGTTCCGCGAGGTGGCCGATTCCGTGCAGATCTGAGCGCTGTTCGGCTGAATGAGAAGGGCTTCCCACGGGAAGCCCTTTTTTCGTCCATTGATCCGTCTTCCGCATCAATTGGGGTCGAAATTTGCATTTCACAAATAACTGAAAGCTGGCGACACTGACATCTCCACCGCAATGGGCATTCGAACCCAGGCAAGTTCACTAAAGGAGATTGAGATGACTAAGGCACCGCGGTTCTATCGCGCGCTCTACATTCAGGTGCTGATGGCGGTCGCGCTCGGCATTACAGTAGGCTATATCTGGCCGGAATTCGGGGCCTCGCTCAAGCCGCTGGGCGACGGCTTCGTCAAGCTGATCAAGATGATGATCGCGCCGATCGTGTTTTGCACCATTGCACTGGGCATTGCCAACATGAGCGACATGAAGGGCGTGGCCAGGACCATGGGCAAGGCAATGGGCCTGTTCTACGTGCTGACCTTCATTGCGCTCATGACCGGCCTGGCGGCGGTCTACCTGATCCATCCGGGCGTGGGCATGAATATCGACCCAGCCCTGCTCGACCAGGGCGTGGCCGCCAAGTATGCCAGGACCGGCGCGCCGACCGGTTTCGTCCCCTTCGTGATGCACATCATCCCCAACACCTTTTTCGGCGCCTTTGCCGAGGGCGAGGTGCTGCCGGTGCTGCTGTTGGCGGTTCTGACCGGCTTTGGACTGTCCCGCGTCGGCGCGGCGGCCAGGCCCGTGCACGAGGCGATCGATGCCTTTTCGCATGTGCTGTTTGCGGTCTTCGGCTTCCTGATGAAGCTGGCGCCGCTGGCAGCCTTCGGCGCCATGGCATTTACGGTCGGTAAGTACGGCATCAAGTCGATCAGCTCCCTCGGCACCTTGATGGGTAGCTTCTACCTCGCCTGCCTGTTCTTCGTGTTCGTCGTGCTCGGCACCCTGGCCCGCCTGCACCGCTTCAGCCTGCTCAAGGTGCTGCGCTATTTCAAGGACGAACTGATCGTCGTGCTCGGGACCTCGTCGACCGAACCGGTCCTGCCGCGCATGCTCCTCAAGCTGGAAAAGCTGGGCTGCAGGAAGAGCGTCTCCGGCCTGGTGCTCCCGATGGGCTATTCCTTCAACCTGGACGGCACGGCCATCTACCTGACCCTGGCCAGCGTGTTCATCGCACAAGCCTGCAATGTCCACCTGTCGCTGGGCCAGATCCTGACCATGCTGGGCGTCATGCTGCTCAGTTCGAAAGGCGCGGCGGGCGTGACCGGCAGCGGCTTCGTAGCCCTGGTGGCGACCCTGACCGTCATGCCGGAAATCCCGGTGGCGGGCGTGGCCCTGATCGTCGGCATCGACCGCTTCATGTCCGAGGCCCGCGCCTTGACCAGCCTGATCAGCAATGCGGTCGCCAGCGTCGTGGTATCGATCTGGGAAGGCGCATGCGACCGCGACACCCTGAAGCGTGAACTGGACGGCGGATTCGTTGCCGCCCCTTCGCTCGACGAGGCTGCCGGTCTCTCCGAGGGCTTGCCCTCACCCGCCTGAAGCAGTATCGGCCCGCGCGGCCTGGCCGCCGCCGAGCGGCCAGGTCGACTCGATCAGCTCGTACAGTTTGCGTGCCGATGGAGACAGCTCCCGCCCGTTGCGGCGGATCAGTCCCACATTCCGGTCGATCGTCGGCTCGACCAATGCCACCTGCGCCAGGGTCGCGTGTTCGCCCTGCGGCATCGACAGGCGCGGCACGACCGCGATGCCCAGCCCCGCCTCCACCAGCCCCAGCAGGGTCGACACATGCCTGGCCTCGAAGCACCAGCTGGGGCGCACGTCGGAGTTGGCCAGCGCCAGGTCCACCAGCAGCCGGTTGCCGCTGCTTTTGTCCACGGTCATGAAATCATAGTTTGCCAGCTCGGCCCAGCTCACCTGGCGCCGGCCGGCGAGCGGATGGTCGCGGTGGCAGGCCACGACGAACGGTTCCTTCAGGATGGCCTGGAAGGCGATCTCCGGCTCCTGCGTGCCGATGATATTGATCCCGAAGTCGGCATCTCCCTTTGCCACGCTCTCGAGCACGGCGTTCGCGCCGTCGTCGATGATGCGCACCCGGATGCGCGGGTATTGCTCGTGGAAGGTGCGCAGCACCTTGGGCAGGAAGTAATACACGGCCGAGGGCACGCAGGCGATCACCACTTCACCCTGCTGCGAGGCGGCGACTGCCTGCATGCTCAGCAGGGAGCGCTCCAGGTCGTCGAGCAGGCTGCGCGCCTTGCGCGAGAAGTCCCGACCGACGGCCGTCAGGCTGACGCTGCGCGTGGTCCGTTCGAACAGCCGCACGCCCAGCGCCAGCTCGAGCTTTTCGACGCGGCGGCTCAAGGCCGGTTGCGACAGGTGGATCGAATCGGCCGCGGCCCGGAAGCTGTTGAGTTCCGCGACGGCGACAAAGGCGCGCAAGTCGGCCAGGTCGAAATTCATGTTCATGACGCATCAATCCCAATAAAATTTGCAATATACAAATCAATACGCTAGCGCGAAACTGTATCCATTGCAAGCGGACGACTACACCGCAGAGGAGACAGGCATGAATCTGACAGAATGGATCGGAAGGACCGAAACGGTCACCGACACCTTCACCGCGACGCCGTATGCCGCGCTGGCGGCAACGCTGGACCACCCGGCTGAGCGGCCGCAGCCGGGCACCGCCTTGCCGCCGCTGTGGCACTGGCTGTACTTCCTGCCCCTGTACCGCCAGTCCGAAGTCGGCGCCGACGGCCACGCGAAGCGCGGCCGCTTCCTGCCGCCGGTGGCGCTGCCGCGCCGGATGTGGGCGGGCAGCCAATTCAGCTTTCATTCACCGCTGCGGATCGGCGACGAGGTCACCCGCACTTCCACGATCGCTAATGTCAGCGAAAAGGAAGGCCGCAGCGGCAAGCTGGTGTTCGTCAAGGTGAAGCACGAACTGCGCCGCAGCGGCGAGCAGGCCGTGGCGCTCACCGAATTCCACGACATCGTCTACCGCGAGGCGATCCAGCCGGGCGCGCCGGAATCGGCACCGACGCCCACGCAGGCCCCGGCCGACGCCGACTGGGAACGCAAGGTCGTCCCCGACGACGTGCTGCTGTTCCGCTATTCCGCCCTCACCTTCAACGGCCACCGGATCCACTACGACCGCCGCTATGTGACCGAGGTCGAAGGCTATCCGGGCCTGGTGGTGCACGGTCCCCTGGTCGCCACCCTGCTGCTCGACCTGCTGCGCGAGCACCTGCCGGAGGCGCAGGTGGCGCGCTTCGAATTCCGCGCCCTGCGCCCCGTGTTCGACATCCACCACTTCTACGTCTGCGGACAGCGGGAAGCCGACGGCAGCATCCACCTGTGGGCGAAGGATCACGAGGGCTGGCTGACGATGGATGCCCGCGCCACCCTGCAGGCCGTGGACGGAGGTGCAGCATGAGGCCGCTCGAAGGAATGACCGTCGTCACGCTCGAGCATGCGATCGCCGCGCCCTTCGCCACGCGCCAGCTGGCCGACCTCGGCGCCCGCGTCATCAAGATCGAGCGCCCCGGCGTCGGCGACTTCGCGCGCGGCTATGACGAGCGGGTACGCGGCATGGCCTCGCACTTCGTCTGGACCAACCGTTCCAAGGAGAGCCTGACGCTGGACGTCAAGCACCCGGAGGCCCAATCCATCCTGCGCCGGCTGATCATGGAACAGGCCGACGTCGTCGTGCAGAACCTGGCGCCCGGCGCCGCCGCGCGGCTCGGCCTGTCGTACGAGGTCCTGTCCCGGGAAAAGCCGGAACTGATCGTGTGCGACATTTCCGGCTACGGCAGCGACGGCCCCTACCGCGACAAGAAGGCCTACGACCTGCTGATCCAGAGCGAGGCCGGCTTCGTCTCGGTCACCGGCAGCGCCGACGAACCGGCCAAGGCGGGGCCGTCGATCGCCGACATTTCGGCGGGCATGTACGCGTACACGAACATCCTGGCCGCCCTCCTCCAGCGCGCCAGGACCAGACGCGGCCAGCACATCGACATCTCGATGCTCGAGTCGCTGGTCGAGTGGACCAGCTATCCGCTGTATTACGCTTTCGACGGCGCCCCGCCGCCGCCGCGCACGGGCGCCAGCCACGCGACCATCTATCCGTATGGGCCCTTCCCGGCGGGCGACGGCAAGACCGTCATGCTCGGCCTGCAGAACGAACGCGAGTGGGCCCTGTTCTGCAGCAAGGTCCTGCGGATGCCGGAACTCGCGGCCGATCCCCGTTTCACGAGCAATCCGAAACGCAGCGCGGCCCGCGATGAACTGCGCGCACTGATCGTCGCCGTTTTTTCTTCCCTGACCGCGGCCGAGGTCGTGGCCCGTCTCGACGAGGCGCAAATCGCCAACGCCAACGTCAACACGATGGCCGAGGTGTGGGCGCATCCGCAATTGCAGGGGCGCGGCCGCTGGACCGAGGTCGACTCCCCGGTCGGGGCGATCCCCGCGCTGCTGCCGCCGGGCTCCTGGGAGGAGCAGCCACCGCGCATGGATGCCGTGCCGGCGCTGGGCCAGCACACCGACGCGATCCTCGCCGAACTCGGCTACGCGGCCGACCGTATCGCCGCGCTGCGCCGCGAGGAGGCGATATGAGCGCCGCCACCGCGCGCACGCCGCGCAGCTACCTGTTCGTCCCGGGCAACCGCCCCGAGCGCTTCGCCAGGGCTTTCGGCAGCGGCGCGGACGCCGTCATCGTCGATCTCGAAGATGCGGTGGCGCCGGACCAGAAGGAAGCGGCACGCGAAGCGCTCGCCGCCTGGCGCGCCGAAGGCCGCGCTCACCCCGCGCAGCTGGTCGTACGCATCAACGACGACGCCAGCGCCTGGTTCGACGCCGACCTGGCCGCGCTGCGAACGCTCGGTCCCTGCACGGTCATGCTGCCCAAGGCCGAATCGGCGAGCCAGATCGACCGCGTCGCCGCCGCCCTGGTGCCCGGCACCCGCGTGATCGCCCTGATCGAGTCGGCCAGGGGCCTGCTCGAGGTCGACGCCATTGCCGCCGCCCCGGCCGTGGAGCGGCTGGCCTTCGGCACCCTCGACTATGCCCTCGACCTCGGGCTGACTGACGATCCGCGCGGCCTGCTCTATCCGGCCAGCCGGATCGCGCTGGCCTCGCGCGCCGCCGGGCTGCCGGCGCCGATTGCCGGCGTCACGGCCGCAATCAACGACGAGGCCGCGCTGCGGGACGATGTCGGGCTGGCGCGGGCCTGCGGTTTCGGCGCCAAGATGTGCATCCACCCGCGCCAGGTCGAGGCCCTGCACGCCATGCTGGCGCCCACGCCGGAACAACGCGACTGGGCCGCGCGCGTGCTCGCCGCGGCACAGGCCGGCACGGGGGCGGTGCAGGTCGACGGAAAAATGGTCGACCGCCCTGTCCTGCTGCGCGCCAGCGCCATCCTCGACTACCCGCCCGCATCCACCGCAGGCTGAACTTACCCACGCGAATTTACCTACAATTCAGGAGACTCATCATGGCCGCAACAATTGTCGACTCAACGATCTTCGGAAACATCTTCAGCACCGCGGCGATGCGCCAGGTCTGGTCGGACGAAAACCGCACCCGCAAATACCTGGAAATCGAAGCGGCGCTGGCCCGCGTCCAGGGGCGCCTGGGCATCATTCCCCAGGAAGCCGTGGACGAAATCGTCCGTAACTGCGTGCTCGAGAAGATCGACATGGCGAAGCTCGCCGAGCAGACCCAGCGCATCGGCTACCCGATCCTCGGCGTGGTCTCGCAGATCAACGCCCTGTGCCGCGACAAGCTGGGCGAGTACTGCCACTGGGGCGCCACCACCCAGGACATCACCGACACCGCCACCGTGCTGCAGATACGCGAAGCGCTCGAACTGGTCGATGCCGAACTGGCCGCGATCTCGGCCGCGATGGCCGGCCTGGCGGCGCGCCACCGCGACACCCCGATGATCGGGCGCAGCAACCTGCAGCAGGCGGTACCGATCACCTTCGGCTACAAGGTCGCGGGTCTCCTGAGCGCCATCGAACGCCATCGCGAACGGCTGGCGCAGCTGCGCCCGCGCGTGCTGGTCGGCGAATTCGCGGGCGCCTCGGGCACCCTCGCCTCGCTCTCCGAAGGCGGCCTCGAAACCCAGGCCGGCCTGATGCAGGAGCTGGGACTGGGCCAGCCCGACATCGCCTGGCACACGATCCGCGACAACATCGCCGAAGTCGGCTGCTTCCTCGGCCTGGTCACCGGCACCCTCGGCAAGTTCTCGACCGACGTCAAGCTGATGATGCAGACCGAAGTCGGCGAAGTGTACGAGCCCTTCGCGCATGGCCGCGGCTCGAGCAGCACGATGCCCCAGAAGCGCAACCCCATTTCCTCGTGCTATATCCACGCCTGCATCAGCGTCGTGCGCCAGCACGTGGCGGCCCTGCTCGACGCGAACGTGGCCGACCACGAGCGTTCGACCGGGCCATGGGAGATCGAATGGATCGTCCTGCCCGAGATGTTCTGCCTGGCCGCAGGGGCACTGGCCCAGTCGCGCTTCGTCCTCGAAGGCCTGGAAGTGGACGAGGGCCGGATGCGAGCCAATCTCGATTTGACCAATGGCCTGGTCGTGTCGGAAGCCGTGATGATGGGACTCGGCCCCTATCTCGGGCGCGAGTATGCGCACGACCTCGTGTACGACATCTGCCGCGTCGCGATCAGGGACAATCGGCCGCTGCTCGAGCTGCTGGTCGAGAACAAGGAAATCTCCCAGCACCTGGACCGGGCGGCACTGGCCGCGCTCTGCGATCCCGGGAATTACCTGGGCCTGTCGGGCGAGATGGTAGACCGCGTCCTGCGCAGCCGGGCCGGGCGCGGACACCCCGTCCAGGAGTAGAAACTTCAGTCCGGGCGCGGTGTCCCATAGCTTGCCTGGACCGTTCTCGCGACGTTCGCAGCGGGCAGCCAGGGACGTTCCGGTCTTGAAAACAAACGAAAAAAGGAGACAGTCATGAACAAATCCACGATCGGCCTCGCGCTGCTGGCCGCATGTTCGACCAGCGCCATGGCGCAGAGCAGCGTCAGCATCTACGGCATCGTCGACGCCGGCCTGGTGCGCGAGAGCGGCGGTCCGGACGGCGCCGTGACCAACATCAGCAGCGGCATCGCGTCCGGATCGCGCCTGGGCTTCAAGGGCAAGGAAGACCTGGGTGGCGGCTTGTCGGCGGTATTCGGGCTCGAGGCCGCCTTCAATGCCGACACCGGCGCGTCGGGCCAGGGCGGCGTGCTGTTCGGGCGCCAGGCCTTCGTGGGCCTGAACGGCAAGTTCGGCGCCGTCACGCTGGGACGCCAGTACACGCCCTATTACAAGACCCTGCGCGACATCGGCGATCCGTTCGGCGCGGTCAGCATGGCCGGGCGCTCCGGCAATTTGTTCGCCACCAATACGCGCGCCAACAATATGGTCGAGTACGTGAGTCCCGTGTTTGCCGGGCTGCGTGCCGACCTGGCCTGGGCGCCCGGCGAAGTGGCGGGCGACAGCGCAAGGAGCCGGCAGCTGGGCGGATCGGTCGGCTATGCCGCCGGGCCCCTGACCATCCAGCTGGCGCATCACCGCATCGAAAACCCCACCGCGACCGACCGCACCCGAAATACCCTGGTGTCCGCGAATTATGCGTTCAAGCCGGTGACCGTCTACGCGTCCTATGCAGTCAACAAGGGGCCCGCAGCCGCCGACAGCAAGGACATGCTGGCGGGCGTGTCGATTCCCTTCGGCGCCAACAAGCTGCTGTTCTCCCACGTCCGCCACAACGACGACACGGCGGCGAACAACGATGCGCGCCAATGGGGTGTCGCCTACGACTACTTCCTGTCCAAGCGGACCGACATCTATATCGCCTACGCCGTGATCGACAACCGTAACGGCGCCGCCTTCAGGGTCGGCAACGCCACCGACACCGGCACCGGCGACAAGGCATTCAATCTCGGCCTGCGCCACAACTTCTGAAGCATTCGACACCATGAGCAAAGTCCTACCCTGTGTACTGATGCGCGCGGGCACCTCGCGCGGTCCCTTTTTTCTCCGCGAGTGGCTGCCCGAAGATGACGAAACACGCGACCAGGTCCTGATCGGCGCCATCGGCGCATCGGACCCGCTGCAACTGGACGGCGTGGGCGGCGGCAGCACCCTCAACAGCAAGGTGGCGATCGTGTCGCGCTCGACCCGGCCGGACTGCGACCTCGACTACCTGTTCGCCCAGGTCGGGGTCGGACAACGCTCGGTCGATACGCGCCCGAATTGCGGCAACATGCTGTCGGGCGTGGTGCCCTTCGCGCTCGAGCAAGGCCTGATCGAGGCGACCGAAGGCAGTACGACTGCGCGGGTGTTCAACGTGAACACCGGGTCGCGCATCGAGGTGACGGTCCAGACCCCGGGACGGCGCATCACCTACGACGGCGACGCGCGTATCGACGGCGTCGCCGGGACCGCCGCGCCGATCCTCCTGAACTTCCTCGACGCCTGGGGCGCCGTCACGGGCAAGGTGTTCCCGACCGGCCGACGGATCGACACCATCGACGGCATCGAGGTCACCTGCATCGATGCGGCCATGCCCCTGATGATCGTGCGCGCCGCCGATCTCGGCCTGCACGGCGGCGAGAGCCCGGTCGAACTCGATTCGAACGGGGCCTTGCTCGACCGCCTCGAAGCGCTGCGGCGGGTGGCGGGCGGGATGATGGGCCTGGGAGACGTCTCGAACAGCGTGATACCGAAACCGGTCCTCGTCAGCCAGGGCGACGGCGCCGACAGCATCACCTCGCGCTATTTCACCCCGCGCCGCTGCCATGCGTCGCATGCCGTTACCGGCGCCATCGGCGTGGCGAGCGCCTTTGCCCTGCCGGGGACGGTGGCCAGCCGCGCCGAGCCGGGCGCATGCCTCGGCAAGGTCTCGGTGCTCCATCCTTCCGGGCGCATCGACATCGAAGTTGCCGTCGAAGGGGTCGGGGCAGCGGCGCAGGTCAAGCGTGCTTCGCTGCTGCGCACCGCCCGCAAGATCCTGAGCGGCGAACTGCACATTCCGGACTACGTGCTGTCGCGGCCCGCCGCGCCGGAAGCGACGCAGGAACGCACGGCGCGCCCCGCCGCGGACGCGGCTGCGCAACCGATCAGGATCGTGGTGCCCACGGTGGCCGGCGGCGGCAACGACACGATGGCGCGCGCTATCGCCCACAAACTCGGACAGGTGCTGGGGCAAGCGGTGGTGATCGACAACCGGGCCGGCGCCGACGGCACGATCGCCGCCGAATACGTCGCCGCCAGCGCCCCGGACGGCCACACCCTGATGTTCGGCTATATCGCCACCCACGCCATGAACCCGGCCCTGCAGACCTTGCGCTACGACCCGGTCGCAGACTTCGAGCCGGTCGGGCTGGTGGGCTATTCGCCGACCGTGCTGGTGGCGTCCCCGGAGCTCGCGGTCGGCACTGTCGGCGACCTGGTCGCACGCCTGAGGAAGGAACCAGGCAAGTACCGCTACGCATCCGCCGGCATCGGCACGGCGCCGCACTTCGCCGGCGCCATGTTCGCCTCGAATTCAGGTACCGAGTTGCAGCACCGGGCCTGCAACGGCGCGGCCCATGCAGTCGATGCGACGATGGCTGGACAGGCGCAGCTCATGTTCCCCAGCCTGTTCACCGCTGCGCGCCTGATCAAGAGCGGCAAGCTGCACGCGCTGGCCGTCGCCGGGCCGAAGCGCACGCCGATCCTGCCGGACGTGCCGACCCTGGCCGAAGCCGGCGTCGACGGCGTGGACGTGACCCAGTGGTATGCGCTGTTCGCACCGGCGGGCACGCCCGGGCCGGTTGTCGAGCGGCTCAATGCCAGCCTCGGGAAAGTCCTCGCCGACCCCGAGCTCGTCGAGCGCATCGAGCGCGATGGCGCAGAAGTACACGCCAGCACGCCGGCAGAACTGCGCGATCTGGTGAAGGCCGAGCTGGAAAAATGGAAGGCCGTCGTGCGTGCAGCCAGGGCGACGGGCGAGCTGTGGTCCCCCAACTGAGATCCGGCACTAACTAATGCGCTTGAAGCATTAATAGAACAATATTTTGCAATTTACATATCAATCCCGATCCGGGAAACTTCGATTGTGCACGCAACCGGTCCTGAAAAACCGGGCTTCGAAATCGATCCCATAAATTGATCTTAAAACAAAGCGGAGACCCACATGACATCGACGACCTTCCCTCGCCTGCTCGCCCCGATTGCCGCCGCGCTGCTGGCAATGCCGGTTGCCGCCATGGCGCAGAACTACCCGACCCGGGCCATTACCCTGGTCGTGCCCTACGCGGCCGGCGGCGGCACCGACAACGTCGCCCGCGGCCTGGCGAAAGGCATGTCCGAGAAGCTGGGCCAGCCCGTCGTGGTCGACAATCGCGGCGGCGGGGGCGGCGTCATCGGCTCCAAGCTCGTGGCCAAGGCCGATCCGGATGGCTACACCCTGCTGTTCGTCAGCTCGTCGTTCGTCACCCACGTCGCTACCGAAGAGAAGCCTTCGTACGACGTGGCAAAGGACTTTGCCCCGATCGCCATGATCGGCACCGCCCCATTGATCCTCGTGTCGCACAAGAGCGTCGGTGCGAAGACGGTTCCCCAGCTGGTTGCGGCGTCCAAGAAAAGCCCGCAAGGAATCAACTTCGCCTCCTCGGGGCCCGGCACCGTCCTGCATCTCGCCGGAGAACTGTTCAAGCAGCGCACCGGGGCCAACATGACGCACGTCGCCTACAAGGGCAGCGGCCCGGCAACGGCCGACCTGCTGGCGGGACGCACGCAGATCTTCTTCACGACGATTCCGGCGATGGCGCAGCACGTCAAGACCGGCGCGGTGGACCTGCTCGCCGTCACCGGCAGCGAGCGTTCGTCCTTGTTCCCCAACGTGCCGACGATTGCCGAATCCGGCGTGCCCAACTACAGCATCACCACCTGGTGGGGCGTCCTCGCACCCGCCAATACGCCGGCCCCGATCGTCGCGAAACTGAACAAGGCGATCAACGAACTGGGCGCGTCGGAGTCGATGAAAGCGCGCCTGGCCAGCGAAGGCGCCGCGTCCTTCACGGGAACGCCTGCCGCATTCGGCGCGAAGCTGGCGTCCGAACTGACGCTGTGGAAGGAAGTCGCAAAGGCTTCCAACCTGAAGGAAACCTACTGAGGCCGGTCATGTGCAGCCTGCTCGCGCACAAGGGCCGTGCGCAACTGCTGTGCTGCCGGAGGCCTTGTCCAGCCTTGATGCGGCCACCCTCGAGCGTCTGGAAGCGGACTTGGCCAGCCTGATTGCCGTGCTCGCCGCCGACGAAGTCGGCGCCCAGGTGCCGCTGGCGCAGCTTCAGGCGGCTGCGAGCCGCGCCCCTGGGGGACCTCCCATTTCAGAATAGCAATTTCGCGCCTGCACTTGGGTTAGAATCTGGCGGATACTCAATGCTGTCGCCTTGCGGCCGCCTGATCGAGTCCCCTGCCGGGAGTTGCCGTGTCCTTATATCACCTGCCCGCCCGCCGCCTGGCGATCGACCGCCGCCGCGCCGAGTTCGCCGATCGGGAATGCGAGGACCGCTTCATCCGTCATTTCCTGCCCGAGCGTCGCGCCCAGCTGCGGGCCAGCCTGCTGTTCTCCGCGTTTTTTTATGTCGTATTCGGCCTGACCGATATCGCCACCCTCGGTCCGACCCCGACCGCGTGGGCCATGGTGGCGCTGCGCTTGCTGGTCGCGCTGGCGGCACTGTGCGCCTGCGAGGCCATCGCACGCCACCCCGACTCGGTGCGGGTCTCGATCCGGGCGACCTGCGCCGTCATGGTCATCGGTTCAAGCGCGTTCCCGATCCTGTGCTGGTACCAGCCGGCCGCCATGCCCTGGAACCTGATGTCGTTCGGGATGATCCTGATGGCGATCTACGTCATCTTCCCGAATCGCTTCGTGTATTCGGCGGCGATCGGCACCGGCGCCAGCCTGGCGTTCGGCGCAATGCTGCTGGTTCAGGGCTCCCTGAAGCTGGACGACCTGGTGGCGCTGGTCCTGATGCTCATTCTCGGCAACGCCCTCGGCACCATCGCCGCACGGCGCTTTCATCTCGCCCAGCGCGAGCAGTTTCGTTCCGCCATGCTGCTGGAGGAAGTTGCGGACTGCGATCCCCTGACCGGATGCCACAACCGCCGGATCGTGGAGCGGGGCCTGCTCGACGCTGAGCTGACGCGCGCGGGCCGCTACGGCGCCGCCCTGTCGGTGATCCTGTGCGACATCGACCACTTCAAGCGCGTCAACGACTGCCACGGCCATGCCGCCGGCGACCTGGTACTGGGCGCATTCGCCGGCCTGCTGCGCTCGATGGCGCGCGAGGGCGTCGACTGCGTCATCCGCTATGGTGGCGAGGAGTTCCTGCTGGTACTGCCCGAGACCGAGCTGGCAGGCGCACATGCATTGGCCGAACGGATCCGGCATGCCTTCGCCCAGGCGTCCACCCCGGTCGGCAACGGCAGCTCCGTGACCGCGACCGCAAGCTTCGGCATCGCCTGCGTGCCCGCTCTGCACCCCTACCCTCCGGCCAGCTTCGACGTCCTGATCGAAGCCGCCGACGAGCAGCTGTACGCCGTCAAGCGCGGCGGCCGGAACGGCGTGCGCGGCACTATCGTGGCTGCCGCGCCTGAGTTGCTGCGCTCGGGCACCTGAGCCCGGCGAGCAGACGGTGCGGCCTGCAAGCGGCTCGTCAGCATCGGGCCAAGGCTGGGCGGACTGCCCGCTGCATGGCCGGCCTTCAATCGCAATCCGCGCGGAAGCGGCGCAGCGCCGCATCCACGATGCCCTCGGTGCTGCCCGCCTCCAGGTGCGCCTCGCGCAGCAGGTGGGCATCGCTACCGGTATGGGTTTCGTTGTAGATATGCTCCAGCGCCGCCTCGCTGCCCAGCGCCTGCGCATGCGGCGCGAGCCGGCGCAGGGTGGTGAGGATGTCTTCGCGCAGCGAGATCGTCTCGTGGCTTTGCGGATGCACCAGCGTGCCGTCCAGGCCGAAACGGCAGGCCTGGAAGCGGTTGTAGTTGTAGACCAGGTAGTCGTCTTCCAGCGGCGGCGGCTCGTTCCCTTCCAGCAGATAGCGGCACAGCGCCTGCAGGTAGCAGGCCAGCGCCGCCGCCCGCTCCACCGTCAGCGGCGTATCGCAGACGCGCAGCTCGATGGTGCCGTATTCGGGCTTGGGACGCAGGTCCCAGTAGAAATCCTTCATGCTGCGCACGATGCCGGTGTTTTCCATGCGCGCGAAATAATCGCGCCGGAAGGCGTCCCACTCGAGGATGAAGGGCGCGCGGCCCGACAGCGGGAAGGCAAACACGCTGTTCAGGCGGGCCGAATTGAACTGGGTGTCGCTGCCCTGCAGGAAGGGCGAGGAACCCGAGAGCGCGATGAAATGCGGGATGTAGCGGTTCAGCGCATGCAGCAGGTACAAAGCCTCGTCGCCCGACTTGCAGCCGATGTGGACGTGCTGGCCGAAGACCGTGAACTGCTTGGCCAGGTAGCCGTACAGCGCCGACACTTCGCGAAAGCGCGGCTTGGAAAAGATTTTACGCTGCGACCACTGCTGGAACGGGTGCGTGCCGCCGCCGCAGACGCCGACGTTCAGGCGGTCGCCGGCGCGCAGCAGGGTGTCGCGGATCTCGCGCAGTTCCGCCAGCAGTTCGCCATGCCGGGTGTGCACGCTCGAATTAATCTCGATCATGCTCTCGGTGATCTCGGGTGTGACGTTGCCGGGGAACGGCGCGCGTCCCAGCAGTTCCAGCATGTCGGGCGAGGCCGCGACCAGGTCGAAGTCGGACAGGCTGACCAGCTGCAGTTCGAGCTCGACGCCCATGGTGAGCGATTGCGATTGGGCGAATGGTGGGAGTGCCATACTCACGCCTCCTTGATGTGACGGGTTTCGTTGGCCCAGACGACGGCGCGCTGGGTCAGCACGGGGCCGAGCACGTCGAGCAGCAGCATCACGGCCGCCAGCGGCGCCAGGCTGTCGAACAGGTCGACGCCGATCCAGCGCGTCTGCTCCATCAGCAGGATCGCGAACACCGCCATCGGCGTGAGCGCCAGGCCGGACAAGGCGCCCTTTTTCGCCGAGATGCCGGACACCCGCGCGAAAGCCGTGCACACGCCGACCTTCACCAGGCCGCGCACCAGGACCAGCAGCAGGCCGAGCGCGATGCCGCCGCCCAGGTGCTCGACCTCGACCCTGGTGGCGACAAAGAAGAACATCAGCACCGCCAGCAGGTCGCCCAGCACGCCGAAATTACGCTGGGCCGGGCTGAGGGCGATGCGGCGGTGGCGCGCTACCAGGCCAAAGGTCAGGGCCGCGAGTACCGGCGAGAACTGCAGCACATAGGTGACCGCGACCAGCAGCACCACCGCCAGCGCAAAGGCGAGCGTGGCGTCGCGCGCAGCGTTGATCATCCGCAGCCAGAGGGGAACCAGAGCGCCGAACAGCGCGCCCAGCACGCTCGACGCGCCCAGCACCAGCAGGCTGCTGCCGGCCGCGTGGGCCAGGTCGCCCGAGGTCTGGAACACGCCGATCCCGACCACGACGTTGAAGGTGAACACGGCCATCACGCAGTTCAGAGCGGTCAGGTGCATGGCGCGCTCGGTCACCTGGCCGGCGGCGCCCTGCTCGTTCAGCACCCGCAACAGGCCGGCTGGGGAACTCGACATCGCCAGCGAGGCCGTCAGCGCGGCCGGCAGCATGTCCATGCCGCAGGCGCCGGCCACCAGGTAGACGGCCGCGAAGGTCAGCACCGCTTCCAGCAGCGAGGTGGCGACGATCCAGGGATTGTGGCGCAGCCAGCGCAAATTGATGCGGTAGCCCAGTTCGAACAGAATCAGGCCGAAGCCGAGGTTCGCCAGCAGCATGAAGTTCTTCGATTCCGAGGGCGGCAGGTAGCCGGCGGCGAGATTGCCGAACACGAAGCCGGCGAGGCCATACACGGCGATGCGCGGCAGCGCGGTCCAGCGGAAAATCAGTTCGCCTGCCATCCAGGACAGCGCGATGGCCAGCGGCCAGGCAAGTTGCAGGCCGAGATCGGCGTAATCGGGCATGGACATCCTCCTCGATGGGCGGGAGGCTCGCTGTGCACCGGGCGGTGCGCCTCCCATTGAGAACCTGGGCAGGTCCTGAAAAAACCGCCCCCGGAAGGCCCGGGGGCGCAAAAGAAACGCAAGCGCGTCTCATCGCTGATCGAGAGCCCACCTTGGCGGTGTGCCCCGAACCCAGCCATATTGCCTCAAATATATATTCTTGGCAACTACATTTGTGCGAACGTATGGACGGTCAATGCACCTGCGCCAGCGCACAGCGCGACTTTTTGCCCTCTACCTTGCAGCGATTGCGCTCCAGTCCGTCGCGGTCATGGACACGGACCAGCCACCCATCGGGTCCGGTTCTCTCCATCGTCATGAAGCCGAAACCGTCGATCCAGGAACTCATGTGCTCGACGATGGCGCCGGGCGCCGGCGCCATGCCCGGCGGCGGCATGGCCGGCAGCGGCACGATGTCTTCCGAGGTACCCGAGAAGCCGGACACGAACTGGGTCGGGTGGCTGCTGGCAAAACTGACCTGCTCCCACAGGTGCACGTGACCGGAGAGCAGCATCGCCACGCTGGACGGCAGGTAGCCGGGATCGACGTCGCCGAAGGCGTCCAGCAGGCCGGCATCGCCCCCGAACAGGTTCACCGCCCCGGTCTGTTCGTCGCGCAGGGCGCCGACGCCGAACACCGGATGATGGTTGACCCCGATGCTGGAGCGCGCGCCGCGCGCGAGCACCTCGATCTTGCGGTAAAGGGCCGCGTAGGCCGCGCGCCGCGGGTCGCCCGGCGGCAAGCCCTTGTAACTCGTGTTGGCGCTGTCGAACACGAGCAGCTGGACGCCGCCGCCCAGCGGCACGGCATACGGATCGCTGTATTCGCCGACCGCGTCGTTGGCCGGCGAATCGCAGTCGCGCCCCGCCTGGAAAGGACGCGGATCGAGCCAGCGCCACCAGCCCTGGCCGGCGCGCCTGCAGTTTTCGTGGTTGCCGCGCGCCAGCACCCAGGGGGCGGCCGCGAGGAGTTTGCGCGCGGGTGTGAAGAAGTCGGCGGCCCAGGCATCGTAGCCATAGCCGTAGGGGCTGTCGGCGCAGCCCGCGCGGCCGGCGGGGCATGGATCCTCGCGATAATGGTAGTCGCCGACGTGGATCACGAGGTCGGGCTTGAAGGCGGCGGCGCTGGCGGCCACGCGCGCGAAGGGAAAGGCCGCGGGGTCGTTGCAAGCCTGGAAGTCCTTGCCCTTCAGGCGGCAGCCGGTATCGCCGATGACGACGATCCGCTGCGGCGCCGCTTTCGGCACCGGCAAATCGTGTCCGGCCACGCTCGCGGTGACTGCACCGGCCGCGATCGGCGCCTCGCAGGCCAGCATCGCGCTGGAGGGCGGCGTGTGCGCCTGGCCGGGCCGCGCAGGGATGCTCGACTTCGGCACCCGCACCCGCATCGGCATGGCGCGGTTGTCGACCAGCAGCGGCGGACAGGTCGCCGCGCTCGTTACCAGGCGCGCGGTGGCGGCGCCGTCTTCGCCGATCACGACGAAGGCGGCGTCGTCCGGGCCGGGATCGCTCACCAGGCCGGCGCAGGCCGCCAGCAGCAGCGCCGGCGCGAGCGCAGTAAGCCGCGCTGTGATCCTGATACGCGGCCGGATAAAGGGGGACGAGGTCATGCGTTACGCTCCGTACAAAAGTGCCGAATGTACCACAGCCCTATGACGGTTCCATGGCATGCCCGGGACTCGCGAACGCGGCGGTTTCGCGGTTCGGCGTAACATTTTGACAAAACCAAGGAGAACCGATGGAATATATACCGATGTGGCTGCAGGCGGGATTCTGGGGGCTGGTGGCAGGAGCCGCCTTGCTGGTGGGGGCGGGCGTCGGCTACCGCTTCAAGGTGCCGATCCGGATGGTGGCGGGCATCATGGCCTTCGGTTCCGGCGTGCTGATCTCCGCCCTCTCCTTCGAGCTGATGGACGAGGCCTTCCACAAGGGCGGCTTCCCGGCGACGGCGCTCGGTTTCCTCGGCGGTGCCCTGGTCTATACCCTGGCGAACTGGTGGCTGGCCCATCGCGGCGCACGCCACCGCAAGCGCTCCGGCTGCCAGCCGACCGAAGGGGAACACGGAGGCAGCGGCACGGCGATCGCGGTCGGCGCCCTGCTCGACGGCATTCCGGAATCGATCGTGATCGGCCTGTCGATGCTGGGCGGCGGCAAGGTCAGCATGGTGGCGGTGTGGGCGATTTTCCTGTCGAACGTGCCCGAGGGACTGTCGAGCGCTGCCGGGATGAAGAAGGCCGGCCGCAGCGCGCGCTACATCTTCGGCATCTGGGGCGGCATCGCGCTGGCCTCGGGCCTGTCGGCGCTGGCCGGTTTTACCTTGTTCGAAGGTGTGTCGCCGGGAATGGTGGCCGCGACCACGGCGGTCGCGGCCGGGGCCATCCTGGCGATGCTGGCCGATACCATGATTCCCGAAGCCTTCGACGAGGCCCACGATTTCGCGGGCCTGATCACGGTGATGGGTTTCCTGGCGGCGTTCGCGCTCAGCAAGATGGGCGGCTGAGGGAAATCCCTCGTTCAGGCACCCTTGGGGTGGAAGCCTGGGCGGAAGGTGACGGCGGGCGGGGTGCACTGCTCGACCGGTTGGGGCTTCCGGTCGTCGTCGCTGCGCACATAGCATTCATCGAAGACCGAGCAATAGCATGCCGAGAAGGTGATGTCGTTCATCTGCTTGAGCAGCGCATAAAACGCCGGGTTCGGGGTCGACGGCTCGTTCCAGGTAAACATCGGGACGCTGGTGCCCGGACGCACGAGTGCATTTACTACATTGCCCCGCGTATCGATCGCCCTGAGATCGGACCCAGCCATCGAACAGCAGGCTTCGATCAGGTCGTTCATGTCCCGCATCGGCTTGCCTTTGAAGTTGAACTGTACCCACTCGATGCGCGCGGGACCGATGCCGTTATTCTCGAAGAAATAGGTCACCGTCTGGCGCATGCGATCGGAATCGGGCATGCGCACCGTCGAGATGTTCGAACGCATCAGTTCCAGGTAGGGGTAGCTGTTCGCGGCGACGAGCTTTTCCATCGAATGCGCCGAGTGCAGGCCGAGCCAGAGCGAGACCAGCGAGACGACCCCGGCCGACAGGCCCAGGCCGAGGTCCAGCCAGCGCACGCCGGTCTTGGGCGCATGATGATGGTGGTGGCTTTCGTGTTCCAAACGCGCTCCCGAAAATGTTGTTAAAAGATAATATTATCGTATTCGAACAAGTTTTTGAACAATTTCCGTCCGCTTCAGGCATGCATCGGAACGCAGCAGGCATCCGCGCCGCGGCCGCTTGCCTAGCCCAGGGTGGACTCCCCCATCGCGCCACTTCCCCGTACAATACCGACCGCCGCACCACCGCGGCTCAGTCGAAAGCACACCCATGATTCTCCTGAAGGTCCCCTACGCCGAAAAAGACGAAGCCAAGTCCCTGGGCGCGCGCTGGAACCCGACGCGCAAATGCTGGTACGTCCCGGACGGCAAGGATAGCGAGCCCTTCGCACGCTGGATCGCCGGCGGCGCCTCCGGCGACAGCGCCGACAGCAGTCCGAAAGCCCCCTCCTCGCGCGACGCCCACGGCGCCAAACCGGTGGTCGGTTCGAAGTATGTCGAGCTGCCCCACGCCTGCAACCCGTTCGAGGAATGCGCCGAGTGCCGGCCGAAGCTGATCGAAAGCGGCTGGCTGGAGGCGCACCAGGCGGTGCGCAAGCTGCTGGCGGGGCTCTGAGAATCGGCAGGGAGCCGAATAATCGGAAACAGGCGCCGGCTGGATGCTAGGATGTCATCCTCACCGTTTTATTCCAGGAGCACCCGTTGGACAAAGCCTTGCAGCATTGTGTAGCCGAAGTGCAGGCCATCAGCGCCGTTCCCGACATCATGCGTACACTGGCCGAATTGACCGGCCTGCGCTTCATTTGCGTCGCCCACGTGACCGATGCGACCTGGACCGCATGCGCCATCCTGGACCGGCTCGACTACGGCCTGAAACCCGGCGATCCGCTGGACGTGACGACCACGCTCTGCGAAGACGTGCGCGACACCGGCCTGGCGATCGTCATCGACAGCGTCGACGATTCCCCTGTCTACAAAGACCATCCGACGCCGCTCATGTACGGCTTCAAGAGCTATTTTTCGGTACCGCTGTTCCGCCCCTGCGGCACGTATTTCGGGACGCTCTGCGGCCTCGACCCCTACCCTGCATCGCTGAGCAATAAAACCACGGTGACGACCATGCGCCTGTTCGCGGAGCTGATTTCGAAACAGCTGAAGACGGCGGAGCAGGCGACCCTGGCAGCGGCCGGCTGAATCCGGCTCAGGTCATCCGCTCACTTCACCCGCTGCTTCTCGAGCTTCCGCGCCAGCGTGCGCCGGTGCATCCCCAGGCGGCGCGCCGCTTCCGAGATATTGAAATCGGTCTCGGCCAGCACCGCGTGGATATGCTCCCATTCCAGCGTCTTGATCGAGGTCGAGCGGTTGGTGACTTCGATATCGGCATTGCCTGCCACGTGGCCGAAGGCGGCCTCGATGTCGTCCGTGTTCGAGGGTTTCGCCAGGTACTGGCAGGCACCCAGCTTGATCGCCTCGACCGCGGTGCCGATGCTGGCGAAGCCGGTCAGGACGACGATCAGCATCTCCGGGTCGTGCGCATGCAGCAGCTGCACGCAGTTCAGGCCCGAGGAATTGCCCTTCAGCTTGAGGTCGACCACCGCATAGCCGGGGTCGTGCTCGTCCAGCACCTTCGCCGCTTCCTCGTAACCGGGCGCGTGCAGCACGCGGTAGCCGCGCCGCTCGAAGGAACGCCCCAGGGTGCGGGCAAAGGCTTCGTCGTCCTCGACGATGAGCAGGACCGGCGTTTCAGGCGACAGCTCAGACATGCTCGCCCTCCCCGCTCAGCACGATCGCCGCGAGGGGAATCGTCAGCCTGACCTCCGCTCCGCCGCCGTCGCGGTTGCGCGCCGCCACACCGCCGCCCAGCGTGCGCGCCACGTTCACCACCAAAAACAGGCCGACGCCGGCGCCGGGGCGGCTCTTGGTCGACTGGTAAGGCTTGCCGAACTGGCTCAGCATGGCCGGTGCAAAACCCGGTCCCTTGTCGAGCACGACGAGGTGCAGGGTGTCGTCCTCGACGCTCGCTTCCAGCCGCACCCAGTCGGGCGAGGCCTCGAAGGCGTTGTCGAGCAGGTTGTCGATGGTCTGCTTCAGGGCCGAATCGAAGGCGACCGGAATGTCCTCGGCGATCCGGTTCTCGTACTCGAACACGTCGACCTGGCGCCGCTCTTCCCATTCTTCGGCCAGGCCGTCGAGGAAGGTGTGGATGGTGGTGCGCACCGCCGATTCGCCGCGCGCGCTGCCCGCAGAGAGCAGGATCCCGCTGACGATCGACTTGCAGCGTTTCAGTTGCGTCTGCATCTCGGCGATTTCCTCGCGCAGGTCGGGGTTGTCGCGGAACTCGGGCATGCGCTTCCAGTCGCCCAGGATCACCGACAGCGTCGCCAGCGGCGTGCCCAGTTCGTGGGCCGCGCCGGAAGCGAGCAGGCCCATGCGTACGATATGGTCTTCCTCGGCGGCGCGCTGGCGCAGGTCGGCCAGGTCGGCCGCCTTGGCGCGCAGGGTCCCGCTGATACGGGTAATGAAAATCACCAGCAGCGCCGCGTTGATGGCAAAGCACAGCAGCATGCCCTGCACATACAGGCTGGCGATCCCGCGCG
Source organism: Massilia litorea (assembly GCF_015101885.1). Lineage (NCBI taxonomy): Bacteria > Pseudomonadati > Pseudomonadota > Betaproteobacteria > Burkholderiales > Oxalobacteraceae > Massilia > Massilia litorea. The sequence continues at coordinate 3,877,993 of NZ_CP062941.1, read as the reverse complement.
CATGGTCGAAGGGCAGCGCGAGCGGCTGGGCGAAGATGGCCAGCAGGGCCAGGCACAGCAAGGTGACGAACACGATCGACCAGGTCGACCAGGCTTCCAGCAGCACGGCCGAGATGATGATCTGCAGCAGGTACAGGAAAGCGAAGGGATTGGTGGTGCCGCCGGACAGGTAGAGCTGGACGGTGAGCGTGGCGACGTCGACCAGCAGGGCCATGAACAGCTCGCTGTTGGCGACCGGCCGCCGTTCGTGCCAGCGCAAATGGCTGGCGATGTTGAAGGCGATCAGGCAGGCCAGCACCTGCAGCATGTGCACCAGCGGCAGGTTGACGTCGAAGATCAGGATCGCGGCGGCGATCGTCGTGACCTGGCCGATGACGGCGATCCAGCGCAGCTCGATGAGCTGCAGCATGTTCTTGTGGCCGGCGGCGTATTCGACGTTCGCCTCGAGCGCGGATGCGATCGAAGGCGTTATTTTTGTTAACAGATCAAGCTTTACGGCCATCGTTCCTTGCCTTGCGGGTTTCCCTGCCGCCCGTGCGCGCGACGTACCACAACGCACCGGCGACCATCAAAGCAAGAGCATACCAAGTGATCGCATACACGAGGTGATTGTTTTGGAAGGAAATGACCGTCAGGCCGCCGACCGGATGTTCGGGTGCGTTCGCCGAGTCCTGCCCGCGCGCCGCATCGACGAAGTATGGTGCGACATTGTTCAGGCCGCGTGCGGCGGCGATGGCGGCGACGTCGCGCGAGAACCAGCGGTTACCGGCAGGATCGTTATCGCGCAGGAAGCCGCCGCCGGGTTCCGTGATGCGCAACAGGCCGGTGAGGCTGTGCGCCGGGCCGCCGGCGGCGCAGGGATTGCCGCCCGCGCTGCGCGCCGGATAGCGGCCGCGCGCCTGGTCGGCCGTGATGAAGCCCCGGTTCACGAGCACGATGCTGCCGTCAGGCGTGCACAGCGGCGTGACGAGCCAGAAGCCGGCTCCCAGTTCGGAGACCGCCTGCACCGGCGTCGAGTATTCGTAGAGGAAGTGGCCGGCGAGCGCTACGTGCCGGTATTCGTCGGACTCTTTTGAAATGGAAGACCAGCGCGTTGCCGGCGGCAGAGCCGCCGCCGGTGCGCCGACGCGTGTCTCCACGCGTTCGATCAGGGCCAGCTTCCAGGACAGGCGTTGCACCTGCCAGGTCCCCAGCCCCGCAAACAGCACGATCAGGAAGAGTCCGATTACCGCCAGGACCAGCCTGGCGACGTTTGAATTGCGCCCTGTTGTCGGGGCGCCCTCTCCCGGACCGTGCCGGTCCGTCATGGCATGTCGTGGGTGCCGTGGCTGGTGACGGCCGCTGCGTCGCCCATGCCGGGCATCATGTTGGCGTTCATGTGGTACATGACCCAGATCGAACCCGACAGGACGATGCCCAGCAGGACGATGGTCAGGATCAGCGCCATCATGTTCCAGCCTCCCTCGGACTTCGAGTTCATGTGGAGGAAATAGATCATGTGGACGACGACCTGGACCCCGGCGAAGCCCATGATGACGAAGCGCGTCATCGAAGGATCGAGGATGTTGCCCATGACGAGCCAGAACGGGATCACCGTCAGGATCACGGCCAGCGCGAAGCCGATCGAGTAGTCCTTCAGGCTGTAGTGCACTGCGTGCGCGTCATGGTGGCCGTGGCCGTGGTCGTCGTGACCGTGGTTGTGATGTTCGCTCATGGCAGCGTCCCCATCAGGTAAACAAAGGTGAATACGAAGATCCAGACGACGTCCAGGAAGTGCCAGAACAGCGACAGGCAAGCCATGCGGCGCAGGTTCTCGACCGACAGGCCATGCCTGGCCAGCTGGAACATCAGCGTCACGAGCCAGACGATACCGAACAGCACGTGCAGGCCGTGGGTGCCGACCAGCGAGAAGAACGCGGTCAGGAAGCTGCTGCGCGACGGGCCGGCGCCTTCGTGGATCAGCTCGACGAATTCGTACATTTCCAGGCCAAGGAAGCAGGCGCCGAGAATGCCGGTCACGGCCAGCCAGAGCTGGGCCCGGCCGAGGTTCTTCGACTGCGCCGAGATCATGGCGAAGCCGAAGGTGATCGAGGACACCAGCAGGAAGGCCGTGTTCAGGCCCACCAGCGGCAGGTTGAACAGTTCCGCGCCCGATGGCCCGCCGGCGTAGTTACGGCCCAGGACAGCATAGGTCGCGAACAGGCTGGCGAAGATGAGGCAGTCGCTCATCAGGTAGATCCAGAAACCGAGCATGGTGCCGTGTTCCGGATGGTGCTCGCGCACGTGGTAGCGCGAGCCGGCGTCGGCGCCGGTCACGCCGCCGTTTTGCGCACTGAGGGTTGCGTTAATTTCAGACATGGGCTTCCAGCAATTTAGTGCGTGCATTCTCGGTACGGGTCACTTCCTCCGCCGGAATGTAATAGTCACGCTTGTAGTTGAACGTGTGGGCAATGGTTGCCACCATCATCGCGAAGAACGCGAGGCCGGTCAGCAGCCACATGTGCCAGATGATCGCGAAACCGAGCACCATCGACAGCGCCGAGATCACGAAGCCGGCCCAGGTGTTCTTCGGCATGTGGATCGCGACGTAATCGGTCAATGGACGCTTCCAGCCGTTCTTCTTCATGTCGGCGTAGGTGTCGTTGTCGTACACGACCGGCGTGAAGGCGAAGTTGTAGTCCGGCGGTGGCGACGAGGTCGCCCACTCCAGCGTACGGCCATCCCATGGGTCGCCGGTGACGTCGACGTTCTTCTTGCGGTCGCGCCAGGAGACGAAGATCTGCATCAGCAGCGCGGCGATACCGCCGGCGATCATCAGCGTGCCGATGAACGAGATGACGAACAGCCACTGCATTTCAGGATCTTCGAAGTGGCTCGAGCGGCGGGTGACGCCCATGAAGCCCAGGATATAACCCGGCAGGAAGGCAACCCAGAAACCGATCGACCACAGCCAGAACGAGACCAGGCCCCAGAAACGGTTCAGCTTGAAGCCGAACATCTTCGGGAACCAGTAGTTGAAGCCCGCGAACAGGCCGAACAGCACGCCGCCGATGATGACGTTGTGGAAGTGCGCAATCAGGAACAGCGAGTTGTGCAATACGAAGTCGGCCGCCGGGATGGCCAGCATCACGCCGGTCATGCCGCCGATGGTGAAGGTCAGCATGAACGACACGGTCCACATCATCGGCAGTTCGAAGCGGATGCGGCCGCGGTACATCGTGAACAGCCAGTTGAAGATCTTCGCGCCGGTCGGGATCGAGATGATCATCGTGGTGATGCCGAAGAACGAGTTGACGCTCGCGCCGGAACCCATGGTGAAGAAGTGGTGCAGCCAGACCAGGTAGGACAGGATCATGATCACGACGGTGGCGTACACCATCGAGGTATAGCCGAACAGGCGCTTGCCGCAGAAGGTCGAGACGACTTCGGAGAAGATGCCGAAGGCCGGCAGGATCAGGATGTACACCTCCGGGTGGCCCCAGATCCAGATCAGGTTCACGTACAGCATGGCGTTACCGCCCTTGTCGGCCGTGAAGAAGTTGGTGTCGAACAGGCGGTCCATGCCCAGCATCGCCAGGGTGGCGGTCAGGATCGGGAAGGACATGACGATCAGGATGTTGGTGCAGAGCGAGGTCCAGGTGAAGACAGGCATCTTCATCAGGTCCATGCCCGGCGCGCGCATCTTGACGATGGTGACGATCAGGTTGACCCCGGACAGCAATGTTCCTACGCCCGCAATCTGCAATGACCATATGTAATAGTCGACGCCGACACCCGGACTTGCCAGGATGCCCGACAGCGGCGGGAAGGCCAGCCAGCCGGTACGCGCGAATTCGCCGACGAACAGCGAGGCCATGACCAGCACGGCGCCCATGGTCGTCATCCAGAACGAGAAGTTGTTCAGGAACGGGAAAGCCACGTCGCGCGCGCCGATCTGGAGCGGCACGACGTAGTTCATCAGGCCGGTCACGAAGGGCATCGCCACGAAGAAGATCATGATCACGCCGTGGGCGGTGAAGACCTGGTCGTAGTGGTGCGGCGGCAGGAAGCCGGCGTTGTCGCCGAAGGAAATCGCCTGCTGGGCGCGCATCATGAGCGCGTCGGCAAAGCCGCGCAGGAACATCACGAGGCCGAGGATCATGTACATGATGCCGATTTTCTTGTGGTCGATACTGGTAATCCAGTCGCGCCACAAGGTGCCCCACAGGCGGAAGTAGGAAATGAGGCCGACGAGGGCCGCACCGCCTACCAGCACACCCGCGAAGGTAGCGAGCAGGATCGGCTCATGGAACGGAATCGCGTCCCAGCTGAGCCGTCCGAAGATAAGCTTCGTCAAGTCAAATGAGTCTTGCATGGTTACTTCTTCACAGAATTAATAGGGGTTTCGCAGACTTCGCCGCTGGCATCGGCCACGCGCTTGCCATCCTGCGGCAACTGCTTGAGGGCGATGTCGTTACGCACGCGCTGCATGTCCTGGGCCATCTGGTGATTCATGCAGGCGGCGCCTTCGGCCACGCAGCGGTTCACGATCGACAGGAACAGGTTCGGCTCGACGCTGCCGTACAGGCGCACCGGCTCTTTTTCCGACGGCTTTTCCAGCGCCAGGTAGTCGGCGCGGCCGAGGGCCTTGCCGCTGGCCTTGGCCTTGGCGACCCAGGCGTCGAACTCGGCCTGGCTGGTGCCGTGGTAGGCGAACTTCATGTGCGAGAAACCGTCGCCCGAGAAGTTGGACGACTGCCCCTTGTAGGCGCCGGCCTTGTTGACCACCGCGTTCAGGGTCGTCTCCATGCCCGGCATCGTGTAGATCATGCCGGCCAGGGTCGGGATGTAGAACGCGTTCATCACGGTCGACGAGGTCAGCTTGAAGCGGATCGGGGTGTCGACCGGGGTCACCAGTTCATTGACGGTGGCGATGCCCTGCTCCGGATAGATGAACAGCCATTTCCAGTCGAGCGAGACGACCTGCACCTCGAGGACCTTGGTGTTGGCCGGCACCGCGCGCTGCGCGTCCAGGCGGTCCAGCGGACGGTAAGGGTCGAGCTTGTGGGTGCTGATCCAGGTGATCAGGCCCAGCGCGATGATGATCAGGAGGGGCGCGCCCCAGATGACCAGCTCGAGCTTGGTCGAGTGATCCCAGTCCGGCTCGTACCGGGCGTTTGCGTTCTTTCTGTACTTCCACGCGAAAACGACGGTCAGGATCATCACCGGAATGATGATGATTAACATCAGCCACACCGAGACCTTGATCAGGTCGGCCTGCTGCCTTGCGATATCACCGGCCGCATTCATCGTCACCGTATTGCAGCCGGACAGCGCTGCAAGCAGGAGAAGTGAAAGCCCGGGTCGGACAATTTTAGGAATCATGCTAGGTATCTAACGTTACATGGGAATGAGAACATGCTACTGTAATGCCATCGGCCTTCGCTGAACATTGGACGTTTTGTCCCACCCTTGCCCAGGCCAGGGGGATTTCTGAAGGCCGCCGACCTGACTGGAGACGAAGAATATGCAAAGCACGAATACGTACGGCGGCGCAGGAGCTGCGCCAGTAACCGCCCCCCACAGCGGCGCCCGCAACATCAATGCCCGGGACGGCCATATCTCCCCGAGCGAAATTGCAGTCGGTGTGGTCATCGGCCGCGCCTCCGAATACTTCGACTTCTTCGTCTATGCGATCGCTTCGGTGCTCGTGTTTCCCGCGGTGTTCTTCCCCTTCGCCGACCGGCTCGAGGGCACCCTGTACGCCTTCACCATCTTCGCCTTCGCTTTCATCGCGCGCCCGATCGGCACCATCCTGTTCATGGGGATCCAGAAACGCTTCAGCCGGGAAGTCAAGCTGACCATCGCCCTCTTCCTGCTCGGCACGGCAACCGTCGTCATTTCCTTCCTGCCGACCTATTCGCAGATCGGGACCGCCTCGATCGTCCTGCTGTCGCTGATGCGCATCGCCCAGGGCGTGGCGCAGGGCGGCTCCTGGGACGGCCTGCCGTCGCTGCTGGCACTGAACGCCCCCGAGCACAAGCGCGGATGGTACGCGATGCTGGGACAATTGAGCGCACCGTTAGGCTTCCTGATCGCCGCCGGCTTGTTTGCCTATATGCTGGACAACCTGTCGACCGACGATTTCCTGGTCTGGGGCTGGCGCTTCCCCTTCTTCGTCGCCTTCGCGATCAACGTCGTCGCCCTGTTCGCCCGCCTGCGCCTGGTCTCGACCTCGGAATATTCGCGCCTGCTCGACGCCCACGAACTCGATCCGGCACCGGTTGGCGAACTGGTCCGCACGCAGGGCGCCAACGTCGTCATCGGCGCCCTCGCCGCCCTCGCCAGCTACGCCCTGTTCCACCTGGTGACGGTGTTCCCGCTGTCCTGGATGCAGCTCTACGACACCCGTCCGATCAGCGGCTTCCTGTATGTCCAGATGTGGGGCGCCGCGGTGGCCGCCGTCTGCATCCTGATTTCCGGCCTGATCGCCGACAAGGTCGGCCGCCGCACCACGCTCGGCACCCTCGCCGCCCTGATCGCCATCTTCTCGGCCTTCGTCCCGATGCTGATCGACGGCGGTGAAGCCGGCCAGAACGCCTTTATCCTGATCGGTTTCGGCCTGCTCGGCCTGTCCTACGGCCAGGCGGCCGGCGCCGTGACCTCGAACTTCGAGTCGCGCTTCCGCTACACCGGCGCGGCATTGACGAGCGACCTGGCCTGGCTGGTCGGCGCCGCCTTCGCCCCGCTGGTCGCGCTCGGCCTGTCGGCCAACTTCGGCCTCGGCTATGTCAGCCTCTACCTGCTGTCGGGCGCGGTCGGCTCGCTGGCGGCGCTGAGCCTGAACCGCAAGCTGGAAATCCGCGACTAAGCTTCGTATACTGAGTAGGTGCCGGCCCGTGCCGGCGCCGACCTCCACGATCCGGCCGGACCGCGTGTCCTGCCGGATTTTTCTTTTTGTGCCGAGGTCTAAGCTGATTTGGTGCGCCTGACAACATCGTCAGGGCAAGGCGGTGCAACGCTGCCATGGCGATGTTGTCAGGCGCTGGAGGGAGCCATGACACGCAAGCTATTGATCAGCATTCCTGCGGGCGGCGCGCTTCTTGAAGGCATGCTCGAACTGCCGGCAACCCCGATCGGGGTCGTGCTGTTCGCCCACGGCAGCGGCAGCAGCCGCTTCAGCCCGCGCAACAACCAGGTGGCGGCCGAGCTGCGCGATGGCGGCATCGCCACCCTGCTGCTGGACCTGCTCACCCCCGAGGAAGACGCCGCTTACCGGAACCGCTTCGACATCGACGTACTGGCCGCGCGCCTGCACGCAGCGGCAAGCTGGCTCGGTACCGAACCGCTGACGGCGCCCTTGCCCCTGGGCCTGTTCGGCGCCAGCACGGGCGCGGCGGCGGCCCTGCGGGTAGCGGCCGACAGCGGAACGGGGATCGCGGCCGTGGTTTCGCGCGGCGGGCGGCCGGACCTGGCCGGGACGGCCCTGGCCCACGTGATCGCGCCGACCCTGTTGATCGTGGGCGGCGAGGATGGGCAGGTGGTCGACCTGAATCGGGAAGCGTACGAGGCGCTGGGCTGCGAGAAAGCGCTCGAGATCGTGCCGGGTGCAACCCACCTGTTCGAGGAGCCGGGCGCGCTGGAACAGGTGGCGGACCTGGCTTGCAGCTGGTTCGTGCGGCATTTCGAGCCTTGAAGGCGCACCGGTCGAGAAATCAGGCCAGCGCCGTATCCAGCACCGTCATCAGGATAAACCCGAAAATCAGGGCAATCGTCGCCGAGGTCCCGTTCCCGTTTTCGCGCATCTCGGGAATCACGTCGTTGACGATCACGAACAGCATCGCGCCGCCCGCTGCCGCCAGCGCCACCGGCAGCATCCCGCCCGCGACCCCGATCAGGGCCACGCCGAACGCCGCGGCGATCGGCTCGATCACGCCCGACAGGACGCCGAGGCCGACCGACACCAGGCGGCTGTAGCCGACCGTGCGCAGCGCGAGGGCCACCACCAGCCCTTCCGGCACGTCCTGGATCGAGACGCCGGTCATCAGCGAATGGGCTTTTTCGATGTCGATGCCGGCATAGGCCACGCCGATCGCCAGGCCTTCGGGCATGTTGTGCAGGGCGACGGCCGTGACGAACAGCCAGGCGCGGCGCAGCGAACTGCCGTGCACGTCGCTCGCCAGCACCTGGGCCGGCTCGGTGGCGCGGCTCATCAGGAGGATGGCGCCGGCGCCGCCCATGATGCCGACACCCGCCAGCAGGCTGGCTTCCCAGGGTCCGGCGCCCGAGGAGCGCGCGGCTGCCAGGGCCGGGATGACCAGCGAGAATGCGGTCGCGCCCAGCATCACGCCGGCGCCGAAGCCGAGGAAACCGTCATAGGTACGTTTCGAAAAATTCTGTGAAAACAGGACCGGCAGGGTGCCCAGGGCCGTGGCCGCGGCGGCCGTCGCGCCGCCCAGCAAGGCGGCGGGCATTTTGGGATTGGTCATGAGCTGGTCGGCCAGGCTGCCGAGCATGAGGACGCAGCCGGCCGAGAAAATCAGCAGGCCGATGATGCGCCGCACGGTCAAGGCACGAACAAGGGGGCGCAGATACGCGCCAGTCCAGCCCAGTTTGCTTGTTTCGGAGTCCATCCACGATTCCTTCCGTCCGCCCGGGGCGCACTACCCGGCTTGAAAACAGGGTAGCAAACACCCGAGCGGCCACGGCGCGCGCCTGGATCGGACCGAAAAGCGGTCCGGAAACCGGGGCGCGCGCCCTTCGCTGCGTGATTACGGCTTGCTGACAGCCGAGGCGCCTTTCGGCGTCGATGGGTCGAGGCCCAGTTCGGCGCCGGTCTGCGGATCCTTGGACGGATCGGACAGGGTGCGCGCCTGCATCTGCTTGAGCACCTCGATGTCGGCCGCGGGCAGTTTGACCTCGGCTTCGCCGGAGCCGCCGTCGACCGCCATCTGCTTTTCGCGGTCGGTGACGAAGTCCCACTGCGGACCCTGGTTCCATGGGCCGCGCATTTCGCCGGGACCCTGCGACATATTGAAATAGACGCTGGAGAAGCGCGGATCGACCGGCATTTTGCCCGGAGGGAAATTCGACTCCATCGAATACAGGGCTTTTTCGAAGGATTTCTGGTGCGCCACCTCGCGCGTCATCAGGAAGCCCAGCGCTTCCTTCACGCCGGGGTCGTCGGTGAGCGCGATCAGGCGCTCGTAGACGATTTTTGCGCGCGCTTCGGCGGCGATATTCGAACGCAGGTCGGCGGTCGGCTCGGTGATCGAGTCGATATAGGCCGCGGTCCAGGGCACGCCGGCTGAATTGACCAGCGGCGTGCCGCCGCCGTACAGTACTTGGGTGATGTGGGAGTCGTTGCCGGCGCCGGTGATCTTGCGGTACATCTCGGCTTCGGTATCGACCGCTTCGGCCAGCTCGCCCTTGGCGCTCTTGTTCAGCATGGCGACAATATTGCCGATCACCTCGAGGTGGCTCAGCTCTTCGGTTGCGATGTCGAACAGCATGTCCTTGCGGCCCGGATCGTCTTCCGATACGGCCTGGGTAAAGTAACGCATGGCGGCAGCCAGCTCGCCCTGGGGCCCGCCGAACTGCTCGAGCATCAGGTTGGCCAGGCCTGGATTCGGTCCGGAAACGCGAACCGTGTACTGCAGGCGCTTGTTATGTGCAAACATTCCGACTCCTCCGATAGATGAAAACTAAGCGTTCACGCGACAGCGTGCCTCGCCCTCTTAAAACGGCTGCACGGTGTCAACCGTCAGTCGAACATGGCTTCATCTTGGCAGGACAAATTTCGACGAGTAATCAGCAGCCTGGCCGTTCCCGTGTAGGACATCGGTGACAAACTATCACAAGGAAAAACACCTGTTTCCGGTCAGATCGCATACGTAGCTATTACTTTCAGTTACTCAACTATTTTCGCATCAGCGCGCCGTTTGCCGACAAACCGATGCGTCGCACTCCTACGCCGTGCAGCACCGGCCCGGACTAGGATCTTATTCATTCGTCAATCCGGAGGGACACACCATGTTTTCCATGAACCAGCTGAGCCCGACTATCACCGACATGATCCGTTTCGATCACTCGCATGTGATGGTCACGTTTCACCAGTACACGAAGGACAAGTCGCCGAGCGTCAAGAAAGCGCTGGCCGATACCATCTGCACTGCGCTCGAGATCCACGCCACGCTGGAAGAGGAAGTGTTTTATCCCGTGATGCGCCAGATCGACAAGGGAGAGCCCTTCGTCCACAAGGCCGAGCCCGAGCACGACGACATGCGCCGCCTGATCGCGGAACTGCGCCGTACCAGCGGTTCCGACCCGCGCCACGACAAGATCCTGCTCGAACTGATGCGCGACGTGATCCACCACGTGGCCGACGAGGAAACGACGCTGCTGCCGCAGGCGGAAACCCTGATGAGCAAGGCGCGCCTGTCGGAACTCGGCGCCCAGATGAACAAGCGCCGCATGGAACTGGTTGCGCCGAAAGCCGGGCAGCTGGCCAAGAGCCACGCCGTCGGCTTCTCCGGCAGCACGACCGCGATGGTCGTGGGCGGCATCAGTGCCCTGCTCGCGCTGCGCAGCCTGGTCAAGAAACCGGGTGGCAAGCCGGACGACACCCGTACCTGGTCCAACGCCAGCTCGACGCGGCACGCAAGCTGACAGCTCGGGGCTGAATCTGGAGCCGGAACGCCTGCCGGCTAGCCCAGCAGGCGCATGACCAGGGGTACCAGCCAGGGCGCCAGCACGGCCGTCATCACGCCGTTCAATCCCATGCCGAGACCGGCGAACGCACCCATCTCGGCACTCACCTGGAAGGCGCGCGCCGTGCCGATGCCATGGGCGGCCAGGCCCAGCGCAAAACCGCGCGCCGCATGGGATTCGATCTTCATGGCATTGAACAGGGAGCGTGCGATCGCGGCGCCGAAAATGCCGGTGCCGATCACCAGCACGGCCGTGAGCGCGGGCACGCCGCCCAGGCGTTCCGAAATCGCCATGGCAATCGGCGAGGTGGCCGACTTGGGCCCCACCGTGCGCGCCAGTACGCCCGACCCGCCCAGCACCAGCACCACGCCCACCGCCGACACGATGGCGGTGACACAGCCCGCCAGCAAGGCGCAGGCCAGGGGCAGGAAGGCGCGCCGGATGCGCGGTACCTGGCGCGCCAGCGGCACGGCCAGCGCCACGGTGGCCGGTCCCAGCAGGAAGTGGACGAACTGGGCGCCGGCGAAATAGCGCTGGTAGGACATGCCACTCACGAGCAGTGCGATGCTGACCAGGGCGATCGCGATCGCCACCGGATTGGCCAGCGGAGAATACTTGCAGCGCCTGTAGACTTCCTGCGCCAGCACGTAGGCGCACAGCGTCATCGTCAGGCCCAGAAGCGGCGAGGCGGACAAATACACCCAGAACTGGTTCAGATGCGGACTGAGCTGGGCGAAATCAGGCATCGCCCTCTCCTTCCGGTTTCATTCCGCGCAGGACCAGCCCGGTGACCGCCAGCGTCAGCACCGTACTGGCAACCAGGGAAGCGACGATCGCCAGCCAGTGCCCGCTGCCGCTGCCGGCGGCCGCCACGATGCCGACGCCGGCCGGGACGAACAGCAGCGACAGGTGGCCCAGGAGTGCGTTTGCGGCGGTTTCGATGCGCGTTTGCAGCGCCGGCCGCAGCACCAGCGTGACGAACAGCAGGATCATCCCGGCCACCGGGCCGGGCACGGGCAGGCCGAGCAGGAAGACGAGGCCTTCGCCGAGGCACTGGAAGAGGAGCAGCAGGGCGAATGCGGGCAGCAAAAAGGTTCTCCGAAAGGCGAGGTTCTCCGAATGGCGCCGGTTTGTCCGGCGCATCGTATTATATTACGCGGCCTCTGCCGCCTGCCCGATCGCCCCGCGCCTCACCTGGTCGCGCTCGATCGACTCGAACAGGGCCTTGAAGTTGCCTTCGCCGAAGCCGTCGTCGCCCTTGCGCTGGATGAATTCGAAGAAGACGGGACCGAGCTGGGCTTCGCCGAAGATCTGCAGCAGCAGGCGCGGCTTGCCGTCGACGACGCTGCCGTCCAGCAGCAGGCCACGCGCCTGCAGCTCGGCCGGATTTTCGCCGTGGCCCGGGATGCGGCCGTCGAGCATCTCGTAATAGGTGGCCGGTGGCGCGCTCATCAGCGGCACGCCGGCCGCGCGCAGCGCGTCCACGGTCGTGACCAGGTCGTCGGTCAGCAGGGCGATGTGCTGGATGCCCTCGCCGTTGAACTGCATCAGGAATTCCTCGATCTGGCCGCCGCCCGCTTTGCCTTCTTCGTTCAGCGGAATCCGGATCTTGCCGTCGGGCGCGGTCATCGCCTTCGAGGTCAGGCCGGTGTACTCGCCCTTGATGTCGAAGTAGCGGATTTCGCGGAAATTGAACAGTTTCTCGTAGAAGCCGGCCCAGAAGGCCATGCGGCCGCGGTAGACGTTGTGGGTCAGGTGGTCGATGATCTTGAGGCCATGGCCGGGCGGGCGGCGCTCGACACCGGGCAGGAACTCGAAATCGATGTCATAGATCGACTTGCCGTCTTCGAAACGGTCGATCAGGTAGAGCGGCGCCCCGCCGATGCCCTTGATGGCCGGCAGGCGCAGCTCCATCGGGCCGGTCGGGATCTCGACCGCCTGGGCGCCGAGTTCCAGGGCGCGCCTGTAGGCTTGATGGGAATCCTTGACTCGGAAGGCCATGCCGCAGGCCGACGGGCCGTGCTCGGCGGCGAAATACGCGGCGTAGCTTTTCGGCTCGTTGTTGATGATGAAATTGATCTCGCCCTGGCGGTACAGCGCCACGTTCTTCGAGCGGTGTACCGCGACCTTGGTAAAGCCCAGCTTCTCGAAGATCGGCTCGAGCACGCCCGGCGTCGGGGACGCGAACTCGACGAATTCGAAGCCCATCAGGCCCATTGGATTCTCAAACAGGTCAGCCATCTTGTTTTCCCTTATCTTCCTACTGGTACAAATGATCTCCTCCAGCCGGCGCGCGCCTCGTGAGCGCGCTACCTGGCGGAACCGTGCGAGCGGAATGATACGCCAGTCGGGGCGTCCTTCCTCAAGCTGCTCCGGACAATCATGTCGGATCGGCATGCTCGGGGCGGAGCATACCCGTCCCCGCCCCGTTCGAAAACCGGTTTTTTTTCAGCGCGGGCGAGGACCGGGCCGCTCCTGCAACAGGGTCTTGACATCGTTGAGGAGTACGGCGGGGTGCAGATACGAAGTCGAATAGATCTCGCGCACTTCGCCGCCGGGGTCGAGCAGGTAGACCTTCAGCATGTGGCTCAGTACAGGAGGACGCCGGCCGGGCCGGCCTTCGGCAGCGACCGAGACATCCTGGCCGAAGCCGTCGAGCAGCGGCGCCAGTTCCCTGCCGTTACGGGTGGTGAGGAAGTGCCAGTCCAGGCCGCGCCGATCGCGGGCCTCGCTGCCGCCATAGCTGCGCATCGCCACCGGGGTGTCGAATTCCGGATCGAAGCTCATGCTGACGAAACGCACCTTGCCGCGCAGGGAGGGCGAGCGCTCGATCGTCCCCTTCAGGCTGTGCAGGGTGGCATAGGCCAGCGGACAGCCCTTCGCGTCGGTGCAATAGGTATAGATGAAGGAGAACAGCGTGACCTTGCCGGTCGTGAATTCCGACAGGCGGCGCAGGCTGCCGTCGCTCTCCAGCACGATCCCGTCCGGCGCCTTCATGATGCGCTCGAGCCGGTAGCTGCCCGGTGCGGGCGGCACGAAGCCGGGCACCGGGACGGTGGAGGGGCCGGGGTCCTGTGCCGCCGTGGCGGCACCCGCCCACAGGGCGAGCGCCAGCAAGGCGGCGCGCGACACCGCGCCCGCCCTCACCGCTTCGCGATCGAGACCGCGGCCGGCGCAGCTGCCGCCGGATAGGCCGCAAGCTGCCCCGCTTTCGCGCCGAACTTCATGTGATGCGGGCGCCCCAATTTGAGCTTGTAGAAATCCACTTTCCATTGTTCGCTCAGCTCCTTGCCGTCCCAGCCGAACAGTTTCACGAATTGCTCGTCGTCCGCGCCGCCCTTGTCCCAGTTGGCCAGCAGCGAGGAGCTCACATAGACCCGCTTGCCGTCCCAGCTCTGCGAAATCATGTTGACCTGGGACCCGGTCTTCTTCGCATAGGTCTGGCGCGGCGCCTCCGGATTGCTGATGTCGAAGTAACGGGTGGTGCCGTCCATGAAGGTATTCACCCACAGGCCCTTGCCGTCGGCCCGCATCGAGATGTCGACCGGCAGCGGCGTCCTGGCCGGGTCGCCGATGGTGGCGACGTCCTTCGCCTGCCATTGGCCCTTGGCGTCCTTCTTCACCAGCCACAGCTTCGAGGTGAGCGCGGTCGCCGTGATCGCCCAGTCGTCGCCCGGGTTCAGCGACCAGCGGATTTCGAGCGGTGCGCCGGGCACCTGGAACACGTGTTCGGGCTGCATGGCCTTCAGGTTCCACAGCACCATCGTATTGCCGAACTGCTTCATCGCGCCCTGGTCCTTGATCAGGGTGCCGAGCGGCGTCATGTAGTTTTTCTTGCCGGTGAAACTGGAGCTCAGCATCGCGTTCCTGGCCGGATTGATGGCCAGGTCGTAGCCGTAGCCGTCACCGCCTTTCATTGCAGGCGCGGCCGGCATGTCGTAGGTCCGGATGAACTCGCCCTTGTTGTTGTACAGGGCCATGCCGGTGGTGCCGCCGCCGTCCTTGTTGTTCGACAGCGCCCCGACCAGCATCCTGCCGGGCAAGGCATAGAAGGTGTGCGGGCCCACCAGCCCGGAGCGTTTGGCGAAATCGGCTATCGTGTTCACCAGCCGCGGCTTCGCGGGATCGGTGTGGATGTCGAATACATAGATCTTGCTGTCGTCGAGGCCGCCGGCCCAGAGGAAGCGGCGGTCGTCGGTGAAACCGGCATGGTGGGCCTCGCCGCGCCCGCCCACGGAGACTTGCGTGATCACCTGGCCGAACCTGGGCGATTTCGGATTCACGTCGAGGGTGACCAGCTTGTCCGAGCCGTCGCCCATCCCCTTCACGCCCAGGGTCCACACGTACAGGTAGTCTTCCTGCCCCTTGACCAGGCTGGACAGGTAGGGGGAGTTGCAGGTCTCGTCCGCGAAGGCCTGCGGGACGGTGAAGCCGAACATGAGCGCAGTCAGCGCAAGCGGCGCGGCCGCGCGGGTGAGTCGATGCAGTTGCATGTTGATCTCCTGTCAGGACAAGCCGTCAGGATCGCTGTCCGCAAGGTTTAGAGTTTGCGTTAGATCAAAGCGAGCGGATTAAACG
Organism: Massilia litorea; assembly: GCF_015101885.1. Taxonomy (NCBI): domain Bacteria; kingdom Pseudomonadati; phylum Pseudomonadota; class Betaproteobacteria; order Burkholderiales; family Oxalobacteraceae; genus Massilia; species Massilia litorea. The sequence goes on along the minus strand of NZ_CP062941.1, from coordinate 3,862,726 downwards.
AGCTCGAGCGTGGCCGTCCGCCCTATTGGGCGAAGGTACCGGCGACCAGCCCGCGCAGCCACTGGTTGCCCGGGTCCTGGTTGTAGCGCCGGTGCCAGAACATATTGGTCTGCAGCGGCGGCAGCTTCAGGGGCGGCGTGATCCAGGCCAGGCCGAAGGGCGGCCCGGCCCGCTCGGCCAGCTTCTGCGGCACCGTCACCACCAGGTCGCTGGCCTGGACGATGTAGGGCACGGCCGTGAAATGCGGCACCCGGAAGCGCGTCGAGGCGCCGATCCCGGCCTTTTCCAGCAGCTGGTTGATGCGGTCGTAAGGACTCTCGCTGGAGTCGACGAACAGGTGCTCGGCGGCGGCGAAGCGGGCCAGGTCGACTTTGCCTTCGGTGAGCGGATGGCCGCGCCTGACCATGCTCACATAGGGCTGGCGAAACAGCAGGCGCTGATACAAGGCTTCGGAAATGTCCTCGAAGGGACCGATCGCCAGGTCGACCCGCCCGCTCTCCATTTCTTCCTTGAGCGCGATACTGCCCGCGCGGCGCGAGCTGATCTGCAGGTGGGGCGCCGCCAGGCGGCAGCGTTCGATCAGGGCCGGCATGAAATGCAGCTCGCCGACGTCGGTCATGGCGATCGTGAAGCGGCGCGTGCTGGCGGCGGCTTCGAAGGCGCTGCGCTGGTTCAGGGCCAGCGCGACCTGGGCCAGGGCGGCGCCGACCGGTTCCGCCAGGCTTTGCGCGAAGGGCGTGGGCTGCATGCCCTGCCCCGTACGCACGAACAGCGCGTCGCCGAACAGGCGGCGCAGGCGCGCCAGCGCATTGCTGACGGCCGACTGGCTGAGGTTCAGGCGGCGCGCCGCGTTCGAAATCTGGCGTTCGCGGTAGACTTCCTGGAACACGGCCAACAGGTTCAGGTCGATATCGTGCGGCTCGATCACAAGGGACTCCAGTATTTAGCAGATGAATAGTCTACATTCATCTATTCACGTCGTAAAATGCCAACGCCTGACTTAGAGTGCACGGAAATACTGCAAGGAGATCCGCATGACCCAGCACATCGGTACCGAATCCGCTTACCAATCAGCTTATTTGTCTGGATTCGGCAACGAATTCGCCACCGAAGCCCTGCCCGGCGCCTTGCCGAAGCACCGCAATTCGCCCCAGCAGGTCGCCTATGGTTTGTACGCCGAGCAGCTTTCCGGCACGGCCTTCACGGCCCCGCGCGCGCATAACCGCCGCTCCTGGCTGTACCGCATCCGGCCGGCGGCCATGCACGGGCCGTTCGAACAAATCGACAAGGGCCGCATCGTCGGCAGTTTTACCGACGTCGCCCCGCCGCCGAACCAGATGCGCTGGAGTCCGCTGCCGCTGCCCGATGCGCCCACCGATTTCGTCGACGGCTGGGTCACCATGGCCGGCAACGGCTCGCCGGAAAGCATGACCGGTTGCGCGATCCACCTGTACGCGGCGAACCGCTCGATGACCGACCGCTTCTTTTACTCGGCCGACGGGGAACTGCTGATCGTGCCCCAGCAGGGCCGCCTCGAGATCGCCACCGAGCTCGGTACGATCGCGCTGGAACCGCAGGAAATCGCCGTCGTCCCGCGCGGCGTCCGCTTCCAGGTGCGCCTGCCGGACGGCACCGCGCGCGGCTATATCTGCGAGAACTTCGGCGCCCTGTTGCGCCTGCCCGACCTGGGGCCGATCGGCTCGAACGGCCTGGCCAACCCGCGCGACTTCCTGACGCCCGTCGCCCGCTATGAAGAACGCGAAGGCGATTTCCAGCTGGTGGCGAAATTCTGCGGCAACCTGTGGAGCGCCAAGATCGGGCACTCCCCGCTCGACGTCGTCGCCTGGCACGGCAACTACGCGCCCTATAAATATGACCTGCGCCACTTCAACACCATCGGCTCGATCAGCTACGACCATCCGGACCCGTCGATCTTCCTGGTCTTGCAGGCCCCTTCCGACACCCCGGGCGTCGACACCCTCGACTTCGTGATCTTCCCGCCGCGCTGGCTGGTCGGCGAAGACACCTTCCGCCCGCCCTGGTTCCACCGGAATGTCGCCAGCGAATTCATGGGCCTGGTGCATGGCGCCTACGACGCCAAGGCCGAGGGCTTCGTGCCGGGCGGCGCCAGCCTGCACAATTGCATGAGCGGGCACGGACCGGATGCGGCGACCTTCGACAAGGCCAGCACGGCCGATACGGGCAAGCCGGCGAAGGTCGGTGACACCATGGCCTTCATGTTCGAAACCCGCAACGTGCTCTGCCCGACCGCGCACGCCCTCGCTTCCCCGCAGCTCCAGGCCGGGTATCACGACTGCTGGGCCGGCATCCGGAAAAACTTCCGGCCGACGCCGTAAGGGAGCGGCCCGATGGCGCACCAGCACATCCTGCATGTCGAGACCCGCGGCCGCGGCACCCGCGACATCACGCACGAGGTGGCGCAAGTCGTCGCGGCGTCCGGCATCGCCTGCGGGCTGGCCCAGGTCTTCGTCCAGCACACCAGCTGCTCGCTGACGATCACGGAGAACGCCGACCCCGACGTGCGGCGCGACCTCGACACCGTACTGGGACGCCTCGCGCCGGACGGCGACCCGGCCTACCGCCACAATGACGAAGGCCCCGACGACATGGCGGCGCACGCGCGCAACGTGCTGACCGATACGGGTATCACGGTCCCGGTCGGCGGCGGCCGGCTGCTGCTCGGTACCTGGCAGGGCATCTTCCTATGGGAGCATCGGACCAGGCCGCATCGGCGCACGGTGGTGGTCACGGTCATCGGCTGAATCGGCCCCGCAGCTGGGACTGCGCTGTCGAAATAATTTACAGTGGTCAACTACTATTGTGTTTTCCACACCTCAAATAAATGCTGTTCATTAACAAATCAAGCACTTACGCACGCTGGCACGCCCTTTGCATATAGATGGGCTGACAACTAAAAAGAGGGTTGACCATGTACGCAACGAAGATGAAGAGCATCCTGATTGCAGCAATCGCAGCAACCGGCCTGGCAGCAGGCAGCGCCATGGCAGGACCAACGATGGACGAGTTCCTGAAATCGTACGACAGCGCCAGCTCGGGCGCCGGAACCGAACTGAGCTTTTTCGAAGATGCAACCGGCAACGATTACAACCAAAACGACCTGACCAAGATCGACGGTACCAACGGCGCGACGTTCGACGCGGCGACCGGTTTGTTCGTGATCAATGTTGCCGCACCAGGACCAGGTTATTTCCTGCTGAAGTTTGGCACCGGCGGCAGCAATACCAATCTCGACACCTATGTCTTCAAGAATACCGGCGACCTGACGCAACTCGTCTGGAGCAGCTCCCAGGTGAATTTCCTGAGCGGTGGTGACTGCTCGGACACCAAGAATGATAACAACTGCAACATCGGCCGCCTGAGCCACATCACCTACGTGCCGGGCGACGACGGCACCGGCGGTCCTGGCGGCAATCCTGGCGAAGTGCCGGAACCGGCTTCGCTTGCCCTGCTGGGCGCGGGCCTGGCCGGCATGGCCCTGCGCCGCCGCAGCCGTCAATAAGCCTTCGATCCTGCGATCAGGCGAAAAAAATGGCGCCCCGCAGGGCGCCATTTTCCATTGCGTCGGACGGTTTTAATTGACCGTGACGGCAACCGATTTCGTGCTGGCGTTGCCGGCCGCGTCGCGCGCGGTGACCGAAACCGTATGGGTGCCGGCGCGCTCCTTTTTGGTGTTCCAGCTGTACGACAGCGAACCGCCGCTGCCGCTGGCCTTCAGCACGCCGTCGATCGACAGGCTGGTGCGGATGCCGGCGGCGCCCGCGTTGTCGGTGGCGCTGACGCTCACCGCCACCGTACCGTTGACCGCGCCGGCGACCGGGTTGGTGATGTTGACGCTTGGCGCGATCGTGTCGCTCGGCACCGAGGTGGTGACGTTGGCGACGTTCACCGACACCGTGCTCGAGGCGCCCGCATTGCCGGCGGCGTCATACGCGACCGCGACCAACGCGGCCATGCCGTTCGGCGAACCGGCCGAGTTCCAGCTGAAGCTGTACGGCGCGGCGCTGTCGGTGGCGACCACGGTGCCGTTCACCTTCAGCTCGACGCGGGCCACGCCGACGTTGTCAAGCGCATTCACGCTGACCGGCACCGAACCCGACACCGTGCTGCTGCCCAGCGGCGCGGCAATCGAGGCCGTCGGCGCGGTGGTGTCGACCGTGCTGACGAAGGCGCGGGCGGCGCTGACGGCGGCCGCGGCGTTCACGCGGCCATAGCCGAACACCGGATCGCGGCCGGCCGCGCCCAGGTCGACCGCGGTCTTGAACAGCAGCGACTCGACCTGCGCCGAGCTCAGGTCGGGACGCGATGCCATCATCAGGCCGGCCACGCCTGCGGCGACAGGGCTGGCGAACGAGGTGCCGTTCCAGGCCGAATAGCCGAGCGCGTTGTTGGTGGTCCAGATGCCGGTGCCGGGCGCCGCCAGCGAGACAAAGCTGCCCCAGCTGGAGAAGCTCGATTTGGCGTCGTAGCTGTCGGTCGATGAGACGATGATGAAGGCGGTGTCGGGCACCACGTTTTCATCGACGTTGTTATTGCCGGCCGAGATGAAGACCAGGCCGCCCTTGCTCTTCATGTAGTTCGAGGCGCTTTTCACGGCCGAGCTGCCCGCGATGCCGACAAAACTGACGTTGGCGACGCGCGCGCCGTGGTCGGCGGCGTAGGTGATGCCGCTGGCGATGGTGCTGAAATAGGCCTGGCAGGCGCCGGCCGCATCCTTGAACACGATACGGATCGGCATGATCTTCGCGGCGCCGGCGATACCGGCCACGCCCAGCGCATTGTTGGTGCTGGCCGCGGCCGTGCCGGCCACCGCCGTGCCATGGCCGCACAGGTCGCTGGTGTCGGTATTGTTGTCCTGGACGTTGAAGCCGGGAACGATGCGGTCCTTCAGGTCCGGGTGGGCGACGTTGACGCCGGTATCGAGCACGGCGATCGTGATGCCGCTGCCCTGGGTGCTGTCCCAGGCGGTCGGGGCGCCGATCTTGCCGATGTGCCAGGCGCTGCCGATGTAAGGATCGTTGACGGCCATCGCGACCGTGACTTTACGGTCGAGCTCCGCAAACTTGAGTTCCGGGCGGCGCGCCAGCTTGGCGACCACGTCCTCTTCCGACAGGCCGGGCGGCAGGTCGACGATCTGCATGCGGCTCTGGCCGACCTTGCGGCGCTTGCCGCCGTGGGCCTTGACCAGGTCGTCGAGCTCGGCGTCGGAGAGGCCGGCGCGCGCTTCGATCAGGATGCGGCCGCGCGCGAATTCGCCAGGCTGTGCGGCCTGGGCGCTGGCGCCGAACGAGAGGACGAGACTGGCGACTGCCAGTGCGGCGGCGGTTTGACGCAGGGAGAAGAGGTTGGAAGCATTGATCATGGCAAGCGAATCCTGTTAGGTAGAAATCACAGGAATGCTGGCCGTATGCATCCGGGCGAACGAAAGCTCGCAACACGGAATGTCGATGCCTGGCAGTCCTGCCGTCATGGAGCCATGCATGGCTCGGTAGACCGTTGACTTTGCGTCCACCGCTTTCGCGGTGTTTGCCCTTTTCAGTTACTGAGCAGAGTGTAGCCCTGGAATTTCCGTAAGGCAACCTAAACACGCATGCGCGTGATCTCTGTCGTATTTCTGCTAAAGAATATGGCGGTTGCAAGTTCAAAATCTTGGCGGCAGGATACCTCGTTTACTCAGCAATGCAAAATATTGATGAGTCCTGATGTCACAATGTCATCGCAGCGTCGTGGCCGAATTGCCACAGCTAGCGGAAATACGGCGGCAGGTTGGCGGCGATCTGCGCGAACTCGGCCTCGGTCAGGGGCAGGCGCCGGAACGCCGCCCAGGCCTCGCGCGGACGCAGGTTATTCCCCTGTGCCGAGTCGGTCCCGTAGAGCACGCGCCCCATGCCGACCTGGCGCAGGCGCTTTGCCAGCAGTGCGGCCGCCTCCGCGCTGATGTCGCGGTCGGCGATCGAGGCGACGTCGAACCACAGGTTGCGCGTGCTGCGGCTGCCGCTTTCGGCGGCCGCGGCCAGGGTGGCAAGCACCTCGCGCGCCGGCGGATCCTCGAAGCCCGGCCCGCTCCCGCCCAGGTGCGCGACCTGCACCGGCACGTCGGGCGCGGCCGGCAATACCTTGTCGAGGAAGGCCTGCGCTTGCGCCGCGCCGTAGGGCCGCTTGTTGCGGATGCTGGCGCGCATGTGCACCACGATGGCCATGCCCGCGCGGTTCGCAGCCGCGAACACCTCGGCCAGGCGCTTCAGGTGCGCCTCCTGGTCGAGCTGCACGTCGGAATTCCCGAGATGCAGCTTGAGGCCGCGCTTCAGCCCGGGCTTGCCGGCGCAACGCCTGATCTCGTCGATTGCGTAATCCTTCAGGGGATTGACGCCGCAAAACGCGATCAGGCGGTCCGGAAACTGCGCCGCCTGCGCCGCCGTCCAGTCGTTCTCGCGCCTGACCTGCGCGTATTCGTCCTCGACCGCGCGGCGCGGGCTGCCATACATATACGCGGTCGACAGCAGCACCGCCTTGCGGATGCCGGCCGCGTCGAGCAGCCCGATCACTTCTTTCGCCTGCACCGGCCTCAAGCCCGCGTCCGGTCCCAGCAGTGCAAGGATCTCGTCGCTGAAGACGTGCTGGTGGTAGTCGCCGGCGGGCGTCGGCTGGGCGGCGGCGGCGCCGCACACCAGCGCGGCCGCCAGCGCGGCCAGCTTGAACAGTCGGTTTCGCATGCTTGTCTCCCTTGGTCTGGTGGCCGCACATTAGCACCGCCGCCGCCGCCCTGCCCGGCCGCCGCGACGGCCGGTCGAAAGCGATGGCCGAAGCGCGTGCGCCCGCGGATGAACCGTCATGGCCCGCCTGCGCAGGCCCGGGCGCGGCCCTGCGTGCGGTGCGCGGGCCGCGCCAGGCCGCGTGCGATGATGCCGGCGAATGATCGCGCGCCGCCGGCGCCCCCGGATGCGGCCCGCCATGCCGCTGGAGACCAATGCACACGCCATGATGACCGACATACTGATCATCCTTTTCCTGATCCTCCTGAATGGCGTATTTGCGATGTCGGAACTGGCGCTGGTCTCGGCCAGGCGCATGCGGCTGGAGAAATCGGCGGGCGAAGGCAGCCGCGGCGCGCGCACGGCGCTCGGGCTCGCCGACGAGCCGAGCCATTTCCTCTCCACGGTGCAGGTCGGCATCACCCTGATCAGCATCTTCAACGGCGCCTTCGGCGAGGCCTCGCTGGTGGCGCACATGACACCCCAGCTCAAGCAAATGCCGCTGCTCGCGCCCTACGCCTACCAGGCCTCGCTCGGCCTGGTGGTGGTGTGCATCACGATTGCCTCGATCATCCTCGGCGAACTGGTCCCGAAGCGGATCGCGATGGCCTATCCGGAAGCGATGGCCACGCTGATTGCGCCGCCGCTACGGATGCTGTCGACGATCATGTCGCCCTTCGTGAAGATGCTGGCGCTCGCCACCGAGGCCATCGTCCGCCTGATCGGCATCGGCCGCCACAAGGATGAGGCGCCGACCGAGGAAGACATCACCGGCATGATCAAGGAAAGCACCGACGCCGGCGTGTTCGAGAAAACCGAATACGATATCGTCTCGCGCGCCCTGCGCCTCGACGACCGCCACCTGAAGGCGCTGATGACGCCCCGTGTCGACCTGACCCTGGTCGACCTGGACCAGCCGCGCAGCGAGAACCTGGCGCGCGTGGCCGCCAGCCACTACAGCCGCATGCCGGTCTGCCGCGGCGACCGCTCGCAGATCATCGGTTTCGTGCACACCCGTGAGCTGCTGGCCCAGGCGGTGCGGGCCGGCTCGCTCGACGCGATCGATATCGAGGCGGCGGTGCAGGAGATCCTGTACGTGCCGGAAACGGTCAGCGCGATGGCCCTGCTCGAGCTGTTCAAGAAAAACAATGCGGAGATCGCGCTGATCGTCGACGAATACGGCGACATCCAGGGCATGGTGACCCTTACCGACGTGATGAGCGCGCTGGTGGGCGAGGTCACCGTCATCGGCGAACAGGGCGAACCCGACGCGGTCCAGCGCGAAGACGGCAGCTGGCTGCTCGACGGCGGCGTCGCGCTCGACCGCTTCCGCGACCTGATGGGCACCGACCTGCGCTTCCCGGGCGAAGAAGCCGGCACCTACCACACGCTGGCCGGCTTTATGCTCTACCAGCTCGGCGTCATCCCGCGCGCGGCCGACACGGCGCAGTGGGGAGACTACCGTTTCGAAGTCGTCGACATGGACGGCAACCGGATCGACCGGCTGCTGGTCAGCCATGTACCCGCTCCGCAGGCCACAGCGCGCCACGCAGGCACGACGCCTGAAACCAGCTGATTCCGTGGAGGCGCGCAACCCCCGGCGCCCGCACACGACGGCCCCGGCGCTGCTGTAAATTATTTCGACAAGCTGCCCTGCCTTCGCCTTTTTCCATGGTTCGCGGCCGGTGCAACTTGAAAACCGCCACCATGTATGCGAGCTAGATATTCTTTACGTCTTTGCCACTTTCCTTGGTCGGATTCATGCGGCAATCGCTCCACATCGGCGTTCTCTTCCCGAATACCGTGCTCGGCAGGGAATTTCCATTTTCAAGCCCCTGGGCCTCGATAGCGCGCCTGATTGAAACGTGACATCGAGGTAAACCAAGTCATTCGGAAGATTTTACATGTCACGTTCTTGCTGCTGAGCTATACACGCCTAAACGTTTGATTCCATTCGTTGTATTCGCGCTGGTTCGCAAATTGCTTCGCTTACGGTGTTGTGTTCGGTAGTTACAGATGTGAAAACTGTTACAAAGGGAACGTCATGAAATCAGCAATCCTCAAACTTGCGGTGAGCGCGGCCTGCCTCACCGGTGCCGCGCCGGCTTTCGCCGACCTCGTCTACACGAACGGCACCCAGACGACCGGAACCGGACTCGGAGCCGTCTCGACGGTCGTGACCGTGCAGGACAATGGCCAGGGTAACGGGAACCCGCCCAACGTCAACGGCATCCAGTCCGGATGCGTGACCTTCACCAGCGGCAACCCGGGAACGCCCGCCCAGACCTGCGACCAGGGGCTGCAAGGCGGTGACAACACGGCCGGCAACGCCGGCAACAATACGTATTTCCTCAGCGATATCGCCGGCCTCACCAGCGCCGGCCAGCTGGGCTTTACGGTGAACATCAGCGAAGGCGCTCCCGGCAACACGGCCACGCTCACGGACCTTTACCTGAGCCTCTTCAATACGGCGACCAGTACCCGGACCTTTTACTCGTACACGGGACCGGACCTGGTGCTCGGCGACAGTGGCGGCATCGGGCAATCCGGCCTGAACCTGTTCCTGCTGGACGACGCCCAGGCCGCGGCGGCCATGCTGGCCTGCCCGGTACTGTCGCAATGCGTGGTCGGCGGCGGCATCCAGTTCGCGCTGGGGACCACCCAGGCGGCACCGGAAACCGTGTACGTCGGCGCATTTGAGCGCGGCGGTACGGGCGGTCCCGGCGGCGGCGAAGTGCCCGAACCGGGCTCGGTCGCACTGCTGGGCGCGGGCGCGCTGGCCATCGGCGCGCTGCGCCGTCGCAGCAAGGCCAAGGGTCGATAAGCCGGGGCATGCCGGCGCAGGCGCCACGTCCCGGCAGCACCGGACGCGGCGCCTTTTTTTTCGCGCAGGCCGGGGCTTCAGGCGCCGTGCTCCTGTGTGCCAATCAATTTGGCGCTGTTCGCGTTAAGTGTGGAATTCTGAACGGCTGAGGTCCAACCGGGACATATTCCACACTTAACGCGAACAGCGCCTTAATTTTCCGTTAATACTGTCCAGTTAATATGTGCTCCTGAACGTCCGTTCTACGAATCAAGGAGCGCACCCTGGATGCCATCCACCTGGGACCACTGGTCCTGCCGCTGCGGGTCGTGAGTCCCCTCACAGCACTCGCCGTCGCCAACCTTGCCGCCTGGGCCTGGCAACGCCGGCGCGGCATCGATGCCGGCCCCGCCCTGTGGCGCATGACGGTCTGGGGCTTCGTCGCAGCCCGTGCCGCCTTCGTCTTCAAGCACTTCGATACCTACCTCGCCGCGCCTTTGTCGATGCTCGACATCCGCGACGGCGGCTTTGTCGCCTTTGCCGGCCTGCTGGCCGCCTGTGCGGCCGGTTTCGAGCAGCTGCGCCGCCAACCCGCGCTGCGCCGGCCGCTGCTCGGGGCGGCGCTGGCGGGCATCCTGGTCTGGGCCGGCACCGGACTGGCCATCCAGGCCAGCCAGCCGGCCAGCAGCCCACTGCCCGAGCTCGCCTTCCGGCGCCTCGACGGCAGCGCGGTGCGCCTCGCCGAGTTCAAGGGCAAGCCTGTCGTGCTCAACCTGTGGGCCACCTGGTGTCCGCCCTGCCGGCGCGAGATGCCGGCCATGGCGGCGGCGCAGGCGGCCAGTCCTGACGTCGCCTTTGTTTTCGTCAACGCCGGCGAGGAGCCCGATACGGTACGGCGCTATCTCGCGGCGCAAGGCCTGTCCATGCCGAACCTGCTGCTCGACGGTCCGCGCGCGCTGGCCCCGGCCGTGGGCGCGGCCGGCTATCCGACCACGCTGTTCTACGACCGCCGCGGCATGCTGGCCGGGCGCCACCTGGGCGAGTTGTCGCGCGCGGCGCTGGACGAACAATTGAGCGGGCTGCGCAAGGCGCCCTGACATGCCATCATTCACCCGGGCGCTGGCCGGATGGCACACCTTGTACGATCCAGCTTGACCAAATCCAGGGGAGAATGAACATGACAGTCGACTGGATCCACTTCACACCCTGGGCCTCGCTCATCGGCGGCATGCTGATCGGCCTGGCCGCGGCGCTCCTGATCCTGCTGAATGGCCGCATCGCCGGCATCAGCGGCATCCTCGGCGGCCTGCTGCGCCCGAGCCATGGCGACACCGCCTGGCGCGCCCTCTTCCTGCTCGGCCTGGTGCTCGCGCCGGTCCTCTACGCGCTCTTCAAGCCGCTGCCCGAACTGCACGTCGACGCCGGCAGCGGCATGCTGCTCGGCGCCGGACTGCTGGTCGGCATCGGCACCCGCTACGGTTCCGGCTGCACCAGCGGCCACGGCGTGTGCGGGGTAGCGCGCCGCTCGCCCCGTTCGCTCGCCGCAACCGGCCTGTTCGTCGGCGCCGGCTTCGTCACCGTGTACCTGGTACGCCACGCCCTCGCCTGAGGAATACCCCATGCAACTCGTATTCGTTTTCGCCATCGGCCTCCTGTTCGGCATCGGCCTGATCGTCTCCGGCATGACCGACCCCGGCAAGGTGCTCGGTTTCCTCGATCTCGCGGGGAACTGGGACCCGTCGCTGCTGTTCGTGATGGGCGGCGCGACCCTGGTCGCGGCCATCGGTTTCGCCCTGGCGCGGCGGCGCGGGCGGACGCTGTCCGGGGCGCCGATCAGGCTGCCCACAAGCACCGCCATCGACCGCCGCCTGGTGATCGGCAGCCTCGTCTTCGGCGCCGGCTGGGGCCTGGCGGGCTTCTGTCCGGGGCCGGCCCTGGCCTCGCTCGGCACCGGGCGCGGCGAGCCGTTGCTGTTCGTCCTCGCGATGGTCGCCGGCATGGCCTTGTTCGAGCTGGCCGAATGGCTGCGGGCACGCGGTCCGAAAATGGCCTGAGTCCGTCTCCGCTGCCGTAGAATGCGCGGCGAGGAGAACGCCATGAACCCGATCCAGCTGTTCGACGCCGAATCGTCGACCTATACTTACATCCTGGCGGCCGCCAACGGCGAGGCGGCCATCATCGACCCGGTCGACCGCCATTGCGAGCGCGATCTCGCGCACCTGCGCCGGCTTGGCCTGCGGCTCGCCTACGCGCTGGAAACCCATGCCCATGCCGACCACGTGACCTCGAGCGGCCGCCTGCGCGAGCTGACCGGCGCGCGCGCCTGCGCCCCGAGCGGCTGCGGCATCGCGCCGGCCGAAGTCCAGCTCGAGGATGGCGACGTGGTCCGCTTCGGCGGCGAGGAGGTCCGTGTCCTGCACACGCCCGGCCATACCGCGGGCAGCGTCAGCTTCCTGTGGCGCACCAACCTGTTCACGGGCGACACCCTGCTGATCGACGGCTGCGGCCGCACCGACTTCCAGGGCGGCAGCGCGGGCGACCTGTACGACAGCGTCCGGGATAAACTGTTCGCCCTGCCGGACGAGACCCGGGTCTGGCCGGGGCACGATTACCGCGGCCAGAGCGTCTCGACCATCGGCTGGGAGAAGCGCAACAACGCGCGCCTCGCCGGGCGCAGCCGCGACGATTTCATCGCCCTGATGGCGGCGCTCGACCTGCCGCAGCCGAAGATGATCGACGTGGCGCTGCCGGCGAATCGGCGGCTGGGGTTGGTGCACACCGTCTGACCCGCCATTCCATCCCCGCCGATGCCCATATGCATTAGAATCATTGACTTTTGCATACCGGCGCAGGCGGCAATGGCAGACCCAAAACAAGAACTCAAACGCGGCCTCAAAAGCCGCCACATCCAGCTGATCGCCCTCGGCGGCGCGATCGGCACCGGCCTCTTCCTCGGCATTGCCCAGACGATCCAGATGGCCGGACCCGCGGTCCTGCTCGGCTACGGCGTCGCCGGCCTGGTCGCCTTCCTGATCATGCGGCAGCTGGCCGAGCTCGTGGTCGAGGAACCGGTTGCCGGTTCCGTCAGCTATTTCGCCGACAAATACGGCGGCCACATGGCCGGCTTCATCTCGGGCTGGAACTACTGGGTGATGTACATCCTCGTCAGCATGGCCGAGCTGTCGGCGGTCGGCATCTATGTCCAGTTCTGGTTCCCGGAGGTGCCGACCTGGGTGTCGGCCCTCGTCTTCTTCGCCATCATCAATTCCTTCAGCCTGCTCAACGTGAAGGCCTTCGGCGAGCTCGAATTCTGGTTCGCCGTGATCAAGGTCGTCGCCGTGATCGGCATGATCCTGTTCGGCGGCTGGCTGCTTGTGTCGCACACGGCCGGCCCGGAGGCGGGCGTGGCCAACCTGTGGCGCCATGGCGGCTTCTTCCCGAACGGCGTGCAGGGCCTGGTGATGGCGATGGCCATCATCATGTTCTCCTTCGGCGGGCTGGAACTGATCGGCATCACCGCCGCCGAAGCGGACGATCCTGCCCGCTCGATCCCGCGCGCGACCAACCAGGCCCTGTACCGCGTGCTGATCTTCTATATCGGCTCGCTCTTCATCCTGCTGTCGCTGTTCCCGTGGCAGAAGGTCGCCAGCGGCGGCAGTCCCTTCGTCCTGATCTTCGCGGCCCTGAACAGCAATGCCGTCGCCACCGTCCTCAATGTCGTCGTGCTGACGGCCGCGCTGTCGGTCTACAACAGCGGCGTGTACGCCAACACGCGCATGCTGTATGGCCTCGCGGCCCAGGGCAATGCGCCGCGTGCGCTCCTCAAGCTCACCCGCAGCGGCGTGCCGCTGGCCGCGCTCGGGGTCTCGGCGCTCGCCACCGGCGCCTGCATCCTGGTGAACTACTTCCTGCCGGCCGAAGCCTTCGGGATGATGATGGGACTGGCGACGGCGGGCCTGATCATCAACTGGGCCACGATCTCGCTCGTGCATTTGCGCTTCCGCGCTGCAAAGGCGGGGTCCCGCACCGGCTTCCCGAGCCCCTTCTACCCGCTCGCGAACTACCTGTGCCTGGCCTTCCTGGCCGGGATCACGGTGGTGATGTACCTGATCCCCGGCATGCGCATCTCGGTCTACCTGATCCCGGTATGGCTGCTGGTGCTGTGCATCGGCTACGTGGTGCGCCAGCGCCGCGCCCGCGCCGCGCTGGCCTGAGCGAGCCTCGCGCCGCGGCCTGGACAAAGCGGCTACCATGGTCCCGTTACCTATGGTGGCCACGACATGGAAACCTTTGCACAGCGTTTCGCTCGCGGTAGCGGCGCCGCTGCCCTTCCCGGGCCGGCAGGCGCCGCTCCGGCGCACCCGGCCGACCCGGGCGTGCTGGTGGCGGACGCCGAACAACGGGTGCTGGCCGCGAGCAAGACCTTTTTTGAACGTACCCGCCTGGCGAACCCCGACGTCGTCGGACGTACCCTGGCCGAACTGGCCGTCGCGCTGGCGCACAATCACGCGCTGGTCCAGCCGGCGGAACTCGACATCGTCCCGGTGCAGGGCGCCGGCGGCGCGGCCACCCATTACACCGCCACCCTGCGCGAGGGCAGCGGCCTGCCCACGCATGCCGCGGCGCCGGCCAGCCGGCCGCGCGGCTTCGACGAGCTGCTCGACCATATTCCGGCTGGCGTCGTCGTCCACGCCAGCGACGAGCGCGCGGTCTACGCCAACTGCCATGCGCTGCGCCTGCTCGGCTCGGCCCTCGACGCCATGCGCCGCGCCCCGCTGGCCGCCAGCGACTGGACCCTGCTGCGCGCCGACGGCACGGTCCTCGCGCCCGACGACTACCCGGTCGCCTCGGTGCTGCGCCACGGGACCATGCTCAGCAATTTCATCATCGGCCTGCGCTGCGGCGAAACGCTGCGCTGGCTGATCTGCAACGCCTTTCCGGTCCACGCCAGGGACGGCAGCGTCAACGAGGTGATCGTCTGCTTCACCGACTGCACCCAGCTCAAGGAAGTCGAACAGTCGCTGTTCAAGTCCGAGGAGCGCCTGCGCCTGGTGCTGCAGGGCTCGACCGATGCACCCTGGGACTGGGACCTGGTCAGCGACCAGCTCTATTATTCGGAGCGCTACTGGGAGATGGTCGGCTACCGGCCGGGCGAACTGCCCGAGCGGCCCGAAACGTGGACCGCCATGCTGCATCCCGAAGACCGCGAGCGGGCGATCCACTTCGTGCGCAGCCTGCTGCGCGGCCAGGACCGCAGCTACAGCGTCGAATTCAGGCTCCGGCACCGCGACGGCCATTACGTGCCGGTGCTCTCGCGCGGCTTCGTGCTGCGCGACGAACACGGCCGGGCACTGCGCATGTCGGGCACGAATACCGACCTCACCGAGGCCAAGCTGGCCGAGCGCCACATCTACGAGCTGGCCTATTTCGATTACCTGACCGGGCTGCCGAACCGGCGCCTGCTGATCGAGCAGCTCGCGAAAATCCTGCCGCGCAGCGAGCGCACGCGCCAGTTCGGCGCCCTGCTGTTCATCGATCTCGATAACTTCAAGCTGCTCAACGATACCCTCGGCCACGACGTCGGCGACCAACTGCTGCGCGAAGTGGCCGAGCGCCTGCGCCACACGGTGCGCGAGAGCGACCACCTGTCGCGCCTGGGCGGCGACGAATTCGTCGTCGTGCTCGAGAACCTGGGCGAGACCGCCGATGCAGCCGTGCACGAAGCGGGCGCGATCGGCGCCAAGCTGCTGCACGCCCTGGCCCAGCCCTACCAGCTGGCGGACCGTCCCAGCGTCAGCACGCCGAGTATCGGCGTGGCCATGTTCGGCGCGCTGCCGGCCAGCGTCGACGCCCTGCTGCGCCAGGCCGACCTCGCGATGTACCGGGCCAAGGCCGAGGGCCGCAACACGGTGCGCTTCTTCGACCCCAGCATGCAGGCCGCGGCCGACCGCCAGATCGAACTCGAACGCGACCTGCGCGACGGCATCCGGCGCCAGCGCTTCGAGCTGCACTGCCAGCCCCAGTTCGGCGTCGGCGGGCGCCTGGTCGGCGGCGAAGTGCTGCTGCGTTCGCGCCATGCGGGGCTGGAGCTGGTCGGCCCGGCCGAATTCATCGGCCTGGCCGAATCGAGCGGCCTGATCGTCCCGCTGGGCGCGATGGTGCTGCAGGAGACCTGCCGCGTCCTGGCGCGCTGGGCGCGCGACCCGAAGCTGGCCTGCCTCACGCTCGCCGTCAACGTCAGCGCCCAGCAGCTGCGCCAGGCCGACTTCGTCGAGCGCGTGCTGGCGACCCTGGTCGAGACCGGCGCCGCACCGCACCGCCTCTGCCTCGAACTGACCGAGAGCGTCTTCGCCGAGGACGTCGAGGACGTGATCGGCAAGATGCACGCCCTGCGCGCGCACGCGGTCAGCTTTTCGCTGGACGACTTCGGTACCGGCTACTCCTCGCTCAGCTACCTGAAGCGCTTCCCGCTGGCCGAGCTCAAGATCGACCGCAGTTTCGTCAAGGACCTGCCCGGGGACGCGAATGCGGGGGCGATCGTCGACGCCATCCTGGGGCTGGCGCGTACGCTCAAGCTGCAGGTGGTGGCCGAAGGGGTCGAGACCGAGGCGCAACGCGATTTCCTCGTGGCGCACGGATGCGGGGTGCTGCAGGGCTACCTGTTCGGGAAGCCGGTGGCGATGGAAGAATTCGAGCGGGTGTGGGGCGGCGCAATGTGAGTTCGTGGTGCTGTCGCGTGTTGCTGTCTCGGTCCTTTAGATCCGCGTGGGCATGAATGCCCACCCTACGGGAAGCCACTCTACGCAGGGTGGGCATTCACACCCACGCGGTACGCACGTCTCCGTGCACCCGCCGCCGCCACCCGTGCGCTCGCCCGCGGCGCATCGCAGTATTCTGGTAACAATCCGACAACCTCCAACCGGACAAGGGTGTCCACAACCATGACCCTACTGCGCTCCGACGCCGCGCTGCGGCGCGACCAGATCCTCGATGCCGCCGACGCGGTCTTCTCCGAGCGTGGCATCACGGCGCCGCTCGACCTGGTCGTCACGCGCGCCGGCGTCGGGCGCGCGACCCTGTACCGCAACTTCCCCGACCGCGCGGCCCTCGTCGAGGCCCTGTTCGAACGCGCCATGAGCGGCCTGGAAGCCGAAGCGCGCGGCCACGACCTGTTCGCCCTGGTCGAGCAGGTGGGAATGAATCTGGTCGCAGCACCTGCCATCGCCGACTACTGGCGCGCGCTGGAACCCGGCCACCCGGCCGCGAAAGCCGCGCGCGAGCGCCTGGCGCGGCTGTTCCGCTCGCCGCTGGCCGCGGCCCTGAAGAGCAAGGCCTGCCGCCCCGACCTGCGCCCGGCCGACCTGGTTCTGCTCTGCGGCATGCTGGGCGCGGCGCTGCGCGGAGGTACCCTGGCCAGGCGCCGCAGCCTGGTGCGGCGCGCGCTCGAATTGACGGGCGGCGCGCTGTCGCCCCCCGCGCCGGCCCCGCGAGGACGCTGATGGCGCAGCTGCTCAGACCGACGCCCAACTGGGAGGAACACGAAAAGCCGACCCTGCCCGGCTCCGCCTCGATGCCCTACCATACGCCGATGGTGCGGCTGGCCTATGCGCTGGTCGCCCTGCTGGTCGGCATTACCGGCGGGCTGGGGAACGCCCTGGTCTCGGCCAACCTGCCGACGATAGGAGGCCAGCTCGGCCTGACGCCTTCCGAGGCCACCTGGCTCCCGGCCGCCTACGCGATGGTCAACGTGACCGTGAACCTGCTGGTCTTCAAGTTCCGCCAGCAATACGGCCTGCGCCTGTTCGCGGAGATCGGCCTGGCGATGTACGCGGCCGTCACCTGCCTGCACCTGATGGTCGGCGGCTTCACGATGGCCGTCGCGGTGCGCGCCGTCAGCGGTTTCGCCGGCGCCGCGGCCACCACGCTCTCGATGCTCTATATGCTGCAGGCCGCGCCGCGCGCCTACACCGGCAAGATGGTCGTGATCGGGGTCGGCATCCCGCAACTGGCGACGCCCCTCGCCTGGCTGCTCTCGCCGACCCTGCTGGTGTTCGGCCAGTGGCACAACCTGTATCTGTTCGAGGCCGGCCTGGCCCTGTGTTCGTGGGCGGCCGTGGTGGTGCTGAAGCTCCCGCCGGGCATGCACATCAAGGTCTTCGAAAAGCTCGACTTCCTCACCTTCGCCCTGATGGCGCCCGGCGCCGCCATGCTGGTGGCGGTACTGGCACAGGGCTATTCGCAGTGGTGGTTCGACGAGCCCTGGCTGGCCTGGCTCCTGATGGGCGCACTGGTCCTGATCAGCGCCGCCTTCTACATCGAGCATCATCGCGCGAACCCGCTGATCCAGACGCGCTGGCTGGTCACGCCCAGCATCCTGCGCTTCATCGTCGGCGCCTTCCTGATCCGCTTTCTCACCACCGAGCAGACCGTGGGCGCGGTCGGCCTGCTGCGCGTGCTGGGCATGGGGCCGGACCAGATGCAGCCGCTGTTCGGCGTGATTTTGATCGGCACCATCTGCGGCATCGCCGCCAGCTCGCTCACCTTCAGCCCCAAGACCCTGATCCCGCAGATCATCGTCGCCATCGTCCTGTTCGGCACGGCGGCGGCCCTCGACTACGGGCGCACCAGCCTGGACCGGCCGCAGGACTTCTTCTTCAGCCAGTTCCTGGTGGCCGTGGGCAGCGGCATGTTCCTCGGGCCGCTGGTCCTGCTCGGGATCACCCAGGCCCTGAAGTTCGGGCCGAACTACGTGATCACCTTCACCGTCGTGCTGTCGATGACGCAGACGCTTGGCGGCCTCACCGGCTCCGCGCTGCTCAGCACCTACCAGCTGCACCGCGAGCAGGTGTATTCGAGCGACCTCACGGCGCAACTCAATCCCGCCGATCCCCAGGTCGCCCAGCGCCTGCAGCTGCAGGGCGGGATCTACCGCGGCACGATCGCCGACCCGGTCCTGCGCGCCGCGCAAGGCGCCGCCCTGCTGGCCCAGATCACGCGCCGCGAGGCGAACGTCAGGGCCTACAACGATGTCTTCGCACTGAGCGGCGTGCTGGCCCTGCTGTTCCTGTTCTGGTCCCTGTACGTGGCGGTGCGCGTGGCCATCCGCGAGCGCCGTGCCGCCCTTGCCAACAACCCCTCCTGAACCTGGTATACATGAATAGTCCGACACCTCCCACCCGCGACGAAATCGAAGCCGCCAAGGCCAACCCGCCGGTCCCCACCGACGCCGACGACAGCGCGCGCGTCGCCGCGCCAGGGACCGCCGCGGCCGCAGGCGCCGCCGACACCGCGGCGCCGCCGAAAAAAATCAAGGCCACCCCGGCCTCGATCGGCATCATGGCGGTGGTCGCGGCGGTCGGCATCGGCCTGATCATGTGGGCCTGGCACCTGGGCCCCTTCAACAGTACCCGCGTCAGCACCGACAACGCCTATGTGCGCGGCGCCATCACCGTGCTGGCGCCGCAGGTCAACGGCTATGTGACCGAGGTGCTGGTCAAGGACTACCAGTACGTCAAGGGTGGCCAGGAACTGCTGCGCATCGACGACCGCATCTACCGCGAACGGGTGCGCGCGGCCGAGGGCCAGGTCGCGAATGCGACGGCCGCCCTGAACAACGCCGAACAGACGCAGGCCCAGAACACCGCCACCGTCGGCTCGGCGCGCGCCAACCTGGTGGCGGCCCAGGCCGAGCAGGCCCGCGCGCGCGCCGAGCAGGCCAGGGTCGACGAACTGGCAGAACGCGGCTCGGTCTCGCTCAGCGAGCGCGATCGGGTGCGCACCTCGGCCCGTCTGGCGGCGGCGAATGTGCTCAAGGCGCAGGCCGAGATCGAGATCGCGCAGCAGCGCGTGAAAGGGACGACGGTCTCGCGCGGCGGCCTGGAAGCCCAGGTCAGCATGGCGCAGGCCCAGCTCGAGCTGGCCAAGATCGACCTGGCCAACACCGTGATCGTCGCGCCGCGCGCCGGCCAGGTGAGCGAGGCGACGGTGCGCCGCGGCCAGTACGTGACGGCCGGCTCGCAGTTGCTGTTCCTCGTGCCCGATACCCTGTGGGTGGTGGCCAACTTCAAGGAAGGCCAGACCTGGCGCATGCGGGTCGGCCAGCAGGCCAGCTTCAAGGTCGATGCCTTCGAGGGCGAGGTACTCACCGGCCACGTCGAGCAGATCGCGCCGGCCACGGGTTCGGAATTCTCGGTGCTGCGTCCGGATAACGCGTCCGGCAATTTCACGAAGGTGGTGCAGCGCCTGCCGGTCCGGATCGCGATCGACCCGGACCAGCCGCTGGCAAAGCGCCTGCGTCCCGGCATGTCGGTGACGGCCGAAGTCGATACCGGCGCGGCGCCGCGCGAGGCCGATAACGCGCGCGCAGCCGGGAACGCCCGATGAGGCGGCGCAGCTTCAACACGGCGCTGGCCTTGCTCGGTGCGGGCACTCTTGCCGGCTGCCTGCCAACTTATCGCGCGATGCCGGACGCCGCCCGCGTGACGGCGCCCGAGAACTGGCGCGAACAGCTTGCCGGCAGCGCCGCCGTCGACCCGGGCTGGTGGAGCAGCTTCGGCGATCCGGCCCTCTCTCGCCTGGTCGAGGCGGCGCTGGCGCGCAACAGCGACGTGCTGATCGCGGTGGCGCGCGTCGACGAAGCCCGCGCCCAGGCCGAACTCGCGGAAGCCGCGCGCCTGCCGGCCCTGAACGGCGCGCTCGGCGTGCAGGCGGGCCGCGCGCTGACGGCAACCGGCATCAGCACCAGCCGCTCGATCCAGCCGACTTTGCAGGCCAGCTGGGAACCCGACCTGTTCGGCCGCATCCGCAACCAGGTCCGCGCGGCCGGCCTGCAATACCGGGCGACGCAGGCCGAACGCGATGCGGCCGCGCTGGCGGTGGCGGCAGGCACGGTCCAGAACTATGTCGCCCTGCTTGCTCTCGATGCACAGCTGAGCATTACGCGCGAGACGGTCGCCTCGCGCAACGAGGCGCTGCGCCTGGCCCAGGACCAGGCCCGGGTCGGCTACATCTCGCAGCTGCAGCTGACCCAGGCCCAGTCCGAATACCAGTCGGTGCTGGGCGCGATCCCGGAGCTGGAACTGGCGGTACGGCGCCAGGAAAACGCGCTGCGCCTGCTGGCGGGCGAACTGCCCGGAGACGTCGAGCGCAGTACCGATGGGAGAGGCGGCTTCGCGGCCCTGCGCCTGCCGCCGGTGCCCGCCGTGCTGCCCTCGCAGCTGCTGGCGCGCCGGCCCGACATCGCCCAGCGCGAACTGCTGCTGGCCGCCAGCGACGTCAACCTCGCGCTGCGGCGCCAGGCCTTCCTGCCGCAAGTCTCACTGAGCGCCCAGCTCGGGAGCCTGTTCGTGAACGCCCTCGACTACGATCCGGTGACCGTCTGGAGCCTGGGCGGCAGCGTGCTCGCGCCCCTGTTCACGGGCGGGCGCCTGAGCGCCCAGTACGAGGCCGCCGCCTCCCAGCGCGACCAGGCCGCGTTTGCCTACCGGCGCAGCGTCCTGACGGCGTTCTCGGAGGTCGAAAATGCGCTGGCCGGGGTGCCGCGCCTGGCCGAGCAGGTCGACCATGCGACGCAGCGGCGCGATATCCTGACCCGTTCGCTCGGCTACGCGCACGACCGCTACCAGGCAGGCTACGCCTCCTATCTCGAGGAATTGGATGCGCAGCGCAATTTGTACCAGGTCGAGCTGAGCCTGGTTACGTTGCGGCGCACACAGGTCGAGAACCTGATCGGGCTGTACCGGGCGCTGGGCGGTGGATGGATGGCGTGGTAGGTGTCTTGGAGCAATCCAACATCAGGTTGGTTTGGTCTGGTTCAGGCTTCGGCGGTCGGCCACATGCTAGGTTTTGCCACGTGTGGGTGGCGGCGCGGTCGCGAGTTTTCCGAGGACGCGTTTCACCGCGTGGGCTCGAGAGCCCACCCTACGGTCGTTGCGTACCGTAGGGTGGGCACTTGTGCCCACGCGGTGATACGTGACATGTGCGCTGTCGAAACACTTCCGACACCCGCGATCTATGCTGCAAAGCACCACGAAAATACTTCTCTGCAATGACCGTGCGCGCCATCGCACGATTTATGATCTCAGCTTGCCGCACATCACCTCACAAAGGAAACGCGCATTATGAGCCAGGGTAACCCTCTGTCGCTGCATGTCCCGGAGCCAACCGGCCGCCCGGGTTGCAAGACCGATTTTTCGTACTTACAAATGAGTCCCGCCGGCGCCGTCCGCCGGCCCGAGGTGGACGTCCAGTTCGGCGACACCGCCGACCTCGTGACCGTCCTGATCCGCGTGCTCGACGACGAAGGCAATGCCGTCGGCCCGTGGGCGCCGCAGATCGACACCGAACAGCTGCGCTTCGGCCTGCGCACGATGATGAAGACCCGCATCTTCGACGCGCGCATGGTCATCGGCCAGCGCCAGAAGAAGATGTCCTTCTACATGACCTCGCTCGGCGAGGAAGCCATCGGCACCGCGCACGCGCTGGCCCTGAAGGACGGCGACATGTGCTTCCCGACCTACCGCCAGCAAAGCCTCCTGATGGCGCGCGAATATCCGATGGTCGACATGATCTGCCAGCTGCTCTCGAACGAGCGCGACCCGATGAAGGGCCGCCAGCTGCCGGTCATGTACTCGGTCAAGGACAAGGGCTTCTTCTCGATCTCCGGCAACCTGGCCACCCAGGTGCCGCAGGCGGTCGGCTGGGCCATGGCCTCGGCGATCAAGGGCGACACGAAAATCGCCTCGGCCTGGATCGGCGACGGCGCCACCGCCGAATCCGACTTCAATACCGCCCTCACCTTCGCCCACGTCTACCGGGCGCCGTGCATCATCAACGTCGTCAACAACCAGTGGGCGATCTCGACCTTCCAGGCGATTGCCGGCGGCGAGAGCGTGACCTTCGCCGCACGCGGCGTCGGCTCGGGCATCGCGTCCCTGCGCGTGGACGGCAACGATTTCCTCGCCGTGTATGCCGCGTCCTGCTGGGCCGCCCAGCGCGCCCGCCGCAACCTCGGGCCGACCCTGATCGAATGGGTGACCTACCGCGCGGGCCCCCATTCCACTTCCGACGATCCGTCGCGCTACCGCCCGTCCGACGACTGGAGCCGCTTCCCGCTGGGCGACCCGATCGTCCGCCTGCGCCAGCACCTCACCAGGCTGGGCGCCTGGTCCGACGAAGAGCACGAGCGGGTCCAGGCCGAACTCGAGGCCGAGGTCATCGCCGCGCAGAAGGAAGCAGAACAATACGGCACGCTGGCCGATGGCCGCGTCCCGAGCGCGGCGTCGATGTTCGAGGATGTCTACAAGGACATGCCCGAGCACCTGCGCCGCCAACGTCAACAACTGGGGGTGTGATGATGGTGCGTGATAGTGATAAAGATCCGGTCATGACGCAGATGACCATGATCCAGGCCCTGCGCTCGGCCATGGACGTGATGCTGGGCCGCGACGACAACGTGGTCGTGTATGGCCAGGACGTCGGCTATTTCGGCGGCGTGTTCCGCGCCACCGACGGTCTGCAGGCCAAATACGGGAAGCAGCGCGTGTTCGACGCGCCGATTTCCGAAGGCGGCATCGTCGGCACCGCGGTCGGCATGGGCGCCTACGGCCTGCGCCCGGTGATCGAGATCCAGTTTGCCGACTACTTCTATCCGGCCTCCGACCAGATCGTCTCCGAAGCGGCGCGCCTGCGCTACCGCTCGGCCGGCGACTTCACGGCCCCGCTGACGATCCGCATGCCCTGCGGCGGCGGCATCTACGGCGGCCAGACCCACAGCCAGAGCCCGGAAGCGATGTTCACCCACGTCTGCGGCCTGCGCACCGTGATGCCCTCGAATCCCTACGATGCGAAAGGCCTGCTGATCGCCTCGATCGAGAACGACGACCCGGTCATCTTCCTCGAGCCCAAGCGCCTGTACAACGGCCCCTTCGACGGCCACCACGACCGTCCGGTGGTCTCCTGGGGCAAGCACCCGATGGGCGAAGTCCCCGAGGGCTACTACACGGTCCCGCTGGACAAGGCGGCGATCTTCCGTCCCGGCGCGGATCTCACCGTGATCACCTACGGCACCATGGTCTGGGTCTCGGAAGCGGCGGCGATGGAGACCGGCATCGACTGCGAGATCATCGACCTGCGTACCCTGTGGCCGCTGGACCTCGACACCATCGTCGAATCGGTCAAGAAGACCGGCCGCTGCGTCGTCGTGCACGAAGCGACCCGCACCAGCGGCTTCGGCGCGGAACTGACGGCGCTCGTGCAGGAACACTGCTTCTATCACCTGGAAGCGCCGATCGAGCGCGTTACCGGATGGGACACCCCATATCCGCACGCGCAGGAATGGGCGTACTTCCCCGGCCCCGACCGTGTCGGCGCCGCGTTCAAACGTGCGATGGAGGCGAAATAAATGGGTATTCACGTCATTAAAATGCCCGACCTGGGCGAAGGCATTGCCGAAGTCGAGGTCGTGGCCTGGCACGTCAAGCCGGGCGACACGGTCAAGGAAGACCAGGTGCTGGCCGACGTCATGACCGACAAGGCGACCGTCGAGATCCCGTCGCCGGTGCACGGCACCGTGACCTCCCTGGGCGGCAAGCTGGGCGAGGCGATGGCCGTGGGCGCCGAACTGATCCGGCTCGAGGTCGAAGGCGCGGGCAATCACTCCGGTGAGACGACTGCGGCGCGCCAGCAGACCCCTGCCGCCAAGGCGGCGCCGGCCGGCTCCAGCGCCGGCACCGCCGAGGAGTTCCCGCCGATCACGGTAGCGCAGCCGGAAACCGTCGTCACCACCGTGACCAGCGCCGAAGACGCAGCGCCGGCACAGGCCGCACCTGCGCGCCCGGCGACGGCGCCGGCCTACACGCAAGGCGCGGGCGGATCGCAGGCGCCGGCCCACCACGGCCGCGCCGCCGGCGAAAAACCGCTGGCCGCTCCCGCCGTGCGCCAGCGTGCCTGGGACATGGGCATCGAGCTGCAGTACGTGACCGGCTCCGGTCCGGCCGGCCGCATCAGCCACGCCGACCTCGACGCCCACGTCGCGCGCGGCCAGCGCAAGGCCGCTGAAGGCGACCGCCGCTACGCCGTGCTGGAAGGCGAACAGGCGATGCCGCTGATCGGCATGCGCCGCAAGATCGCCGAGAAGATGGCCGAAGCGAAGCGCCGCATCCCGCACTTCACCTATGTCGAGGAAATCGACGTCACCGAACTGGAAGCCCTGCGCGTCCAGCTCAACGCGCGCTATGCGGGCCAGCGCCCGAAACTGACCCTGCTGCCGCTGATCATGCGCGCCGTGGTGCTGGCGATCCGCAAGTACCCATCGGTGAACGCCCGCTTCGACGACGACGCCAACATCCTCACCACGTATAACGCCGTCCACCTCGGCATCGCCGCGCAGACCGACGCCGGCCTGATGGTGCCCGTGGTGCGCAATGCCGAAGCGCGCGATCCATGGTCGGCAGCCGCCGAAGTGGCGCGCCTGGCCGACGCCGCCCGCAGCGGCAAGGCGCTACGCGAGGAACTCAGCGGTTCGACCATCACCATCACCAGCCTCGGTGCGCTGGGCGGCATCGTCACCACGCCGGTGATCAACCGTCCGGAGGTGGCCATCGTGGGCGTGAACCGCATCATCGACAAACCCGTGATCCTGAACGGCGCGATGGTGGCGCGCAAGACCATGAACCTGTCGTCTTCCTTCGACCACCGGGTGATCGACGGCATGGTGGCGGCGGAATTCATCCAGACCATCCGCGGCTACCTCGAGTGCCCGGCAACCCTGTTCGTGGAGTAAGGAGATGAATCAACTTGTCACGACCCTGCTCATCATCGGCGGCGGTCCCGGCGGCTATGTCGCCGGCATCAAGGCCGGCCAGCTCGGCATCCCGACCATCCTGGTCGACGCCGGCCAGCTGGGCGGCACCTGCCTGAACATCGGCTGCATCCCCTCGAAAGCCCTGATCCACGCGGCCGAGGAATTCGAGAAGGCGGGCCACTATGCCGGCGATTCGCCGCTCGGTATCTCGGCCGCCGCGCCCTCGATCGATGTCACGCGCACCGTCGCCTGGAAGGACGGCATCGTCAAGCGCCTGACCGGCGGCGTCGGCGCGCTGCTGAAGAAGAACGACGTGCAGGTGATCCGCGGCTTCGCCCGCATCCTCGACGGCAAGACGGTCGAGGTGAAAACGGCGGACGGCGAACTGCAGCGCGTGCGCTGCGAACACCTGCTGCTGGCCAGCGGCTCGGAGCCGGTCGAACTGCCCTTCATGCCTTTTGGCGGGAACGTCGTCTCCTCGACCGAGGCGCTTTCGCCCGCAACGATTCCGCAGCAGCTGGTGGTCGTCGGCGCCGGCTACATCGGCCTGGAGCTGGGCACGGCCTACCGCAAGCTGGGCGCGGAGGTCACCGTCGTCGAAGCGCTTGAGCGCATCCTGCCGGCCTACGACGCGGAGCTGACCAAGCCGGTCGCGGCCAGTCTGAAAAAGCTGGGCATCGATTTGCGCCTGGGTTCCTCGGTGCTGGGCCTGAACGCGGCCGGCGACGGCGTGCGGGTCAAGACGGCCATGGGCGAGGAAATCGTCCTGTCCGCCGACCGCGTGCTGGTGGCCGTCGGCCGCCGTCCGCGCGCCGGCGGCTGGGGCCTCGAATCGCTGCAGCTCGACATGAACGGCCGCGCCGTGAAAATCGACGACCAGTGCCGTACCTCGATGCGCAATGTCTGGGCGATCGGCGACCTCGCGGGCGAGCCGATGCTCGCGCACCGCGCAATGGCGCAAGGCGAAATGGTGGCCGAGATCATCGCCGGCAAGCGCCGCCACTTCCAGCCGAACGCCATGCCGGCGGTCTGCTTCACCGATCCGGAAGTGGTCGTGGTCGGCATGGCGCCGGGCGAAGCGGAGGCCGCGGGGATCGACGCGATCAGCGCCAACTTCCCCTTCTCGGCGAACGGCCGGGCGATGACGATCGAGTCGACCGACGGGTTTGTGCGCGTCGTGGCACGGCGCGACAACCACCTGATCCTCGGCTGGCAGGCGGTCGGGCGCGGGGTGTCGGAACTGAGTACGGCCTTCAGCCACTCGATCGAGCTGGGGGCCACCCTGGAAGACGTGGGCGGCACCATCCACGCGCACCCGACCCTGGGCGAAGCGGTACAGGAAGCGGCGCTGCGGGCGCTGGGGCACGCGCTGCATATCTGAACGCAGGCCGGGTGGCAACCGGAAGGCCTGCGCGGGCAGGCCTTCTTCGCATCCGGCGCGTGCACACCGGGCCTTGTATCATGGGGTTTTACGGCCACGCTCCCCCGATGAAACACCGACTCTTCCTGTTCGACCTCGACGACACCTTGCTCGACTTTAAGGCCTCGGAACGGCTCTCTTTCGAACGCACCATGCGCGAATTGGGCCTGCAAGCGGTTCCCGACGGGCTGTTCGTTCGCTACCAGGCCATCAACCTGGCACTTTGGAGGGCGTTCGAGCTTGGCGCGGTGTCGAAGGACTTCCTGAAGGTGGAACGGTTCCGCCGAACCTTCGCCGAGTATGGCGCGGGCCTGGACCTGGATCCGCAAGCGGCCAGCGACCTGTATCTCGAGTCGCTGCCGAACACCGTCGTCCTGGTCGACGGCGCGCAGCAACTGTGCGAAACGCTGGCCGGCATCGGCGAAGTGGGCATCATCACGAACGGGGTCGAGCACATCCAGCACCGGCGCATCCGCGCCTCGGGGCTGCATGCGCACCTTTCCTTCGTGGCCACCTCCGAGGCCTGCGGCCACGCCAAGCCGGACGCCCGCTTCTTCAACTATGCCGTCAACATGGCGCGCGCCTTCTCGCACCAGGAGACGGTCATCGTCGGCGACCGCCTCGACGCCGACATCCTCGGCGCCAACCGGTTCGGCATCGACAGCTGCTGGTTCAATTCCGGCGGCCAGGCCAACAACTCGGAGGCGGTCCCCAGCTGCGAAGCGACGCGCCTGCAAGATGTGATTCCTGCATTGCGCGCGCTCCAATCGTTGTAATCGCGCACACCCGCGGCCGCTGTCTGGGATCGATCAATACCTACCCACCCCGACGCGCGCAACAATCGCTGGCTGGCAATCGTGCGTCACCTTAGTGCGCCACCTCGGTGCGTCACCTTGGTGCGTCACCTTGGTGCGTACGACAAACCCGCGCCTGGCCGAAGCGCCGCTTTCGGCCTCTTTCATTGACCAGACAAGAGACCCACACCATGCTCAAGAAATTTGCCGCCGCCACCGCCCTTCTCGCCGCCGCATCTGGCGCCTTCGCCGCCGAACCGCCCTCGCTGTACGCCGGCGTCGACGTCTCGTCGACCAAGGTCCACAACTACGACCGCGACGGCGGCTACGGCGCCTTCCTCGGCTACAGGTTCAACGAAAGCTTCGCCGTCGAAGGCGGCTACCACCGCCTGGCCGATACCGAATACCGTACCGGGCCGCTGCGTGCCGAGGTGACGCTCGACCAGCTCGACCTGGCAGTGATCGGCAGCCTGCCCCTGAGTGCGGGCTTCGACGTCTACGGCCGCCTCGGCTACAACCGCCTGACGGCCGACGCCGACGTCGCCGGTTTCAGCGCCAGGGAACACGACAATAACGTGCTGTACGGCGTCGGCCTGGGCTACGCCTTCACTCCGGTAATCCACGCGCGCCTGGAGGTGCAGAAGCCGTCCAGCGACGCGACCAGGATCCTGGCCGGCGTCGCTTTCAGGTTCTGAGCCGCGCCCCAAGGCACGCAGTCCGGCCCGGCTTGCGTAAGCAGCCGGGCTTCTTCTTGCCCGCAGGGCTGACCTATCAGTTAACAATTGCACGACGGAATCTAACCATCTGTGAGAAAGCGTGAGAATCCAAGTCCTTGAATTATTGCACTTCCTTCGATATCGCTACCAAAAGTTTCACAGATTTTACTTCGTCGAATTGTAAATTCGAGTAAAGCATGCGATAATAGTTCTGTGTGGAAATATTCTCCCGCATCAATAACAATCGCATAAAAGGTCCATAGACATGTTCAAGAAAATCGCAGCCGCAGCAACCCTGGTCATCGCTTCGTCGTCGGCATTCGCCCAGCAAGCCCCACAATTCTACGTTGGCGCTGAAGCCAGCTCGACCAAGCTGGATGGCGCAGGTCGCGAAGGCGGCTTCGGCGGCTTCGTCGGCTACAAATTCAACCAGACCGTGGCGATCGAAGCCGGTTACAACCGCCTGGCCGATGGCGACGTCGATGTCGACGGCCACAACGTCAACGTCAAGTTCAACCAGACCAGCATCTCGGTCATCGGCACCCTGCCGCTGTCGAGCGGCTTCAACCTGTTCGGCCGCCTCGGCTACAACGAGATCAAGGTCAAGGGCTCGTACATGGGCGTGTCGGCTTCCGAAAAGCTGGACGACGGCGTCGTCTACGGCGTCGGCCTGGGTTACGCTTTCTCGCCAGCCATCAGCGGCCGCCTGGAAGTGTCGAAGCCGATCAGCGAGATGACCAAGGTCACCGCCGGCGTCGCCTTCCACTTCTGATACGCGTGGCAGCCGGCTCGTACCGGCGCTGGCGACAAGAGCCCGGGACAGCGCAAGCTGCCCGGGTTTTTTGTCGTCAACCGTGCGCGGCCGGCGTGACGCAGCGGGCATGATGTCTTTCCTGACCAGCGACGACAAGGGAGCCGACGTGAACCAGCGCTATCGACCGATCACGCACCTGGGCCTGGGCGGCACCGGCCTGGGCGACATGTACCATACGACGAGCGACGAGGCCGCCCGCACGACCGTCGACGCCGCGTGGGAAGCCGGCATCCGCTATTTCGACACCGCCCCGCACTACGGCGCCGGCCTGTCCGAACACCGTTTCGGCCAGGCTTTGCGGTGCCGCCCGCGCGACCACTACACGCTGTCGACCAAGGTCGGACGCCTGCTGGTGCCCGGTCCCGTGGGCGAGATCGCCAGCCCTTTCGTTTCCGCGCTGCCGTTCCGGCGCGTGATCGACTACAGCGCCGACGGTGCCCGGCGGGCGGTCGAGGACAGCCTGCAGCGTCTGGCGCTCGGCCACATCGACATCGTCTATGTGCACGACCTTTCGCCCGACCAGTTCAGCCGGGCCGAATTCGAACACTGGTTTGCCATCGCCTCAGGTCCGGGCGGCGCCTTCGAGGGCCTGGTCCGGATGCGCGAGGAAGGCCTCATCGAGGGCTGGGGCATGGGCGTGAACACGGTCGAGCCCTGCCTGCGCGCGCTGCAGGCGTCCGATCCCGATATTTTCCTGCTGGCCGGACGCTATACGCTGATGGAGACGACGCCCCTGGCCGAGCTGTTTCCGCTGTGCGCCGGGCGCGGCGCATCGGTCGTGCTGGGCGGGCCCTACAATTCCGGCTTTCTCGCCGGCGGCGAGCATTACGACTACAGGCCGGCCGGCCCGGACAAGCACGCCCGGCGCGAGCGCCTGCGCCAGGTCGCGGCGCGCCACGGGGTCGACCTGGCGGCGGCCGCCCTCCAGTTCGGCGCCGCCCACCCGGTGGTGGCGGCGACCATTCCGGGCGCCAGCAGCCCCGAGCACCTGCGCCGCAACGCGGCCCTGATGGGGATGACGATACCGCGCGCATTCTGGGAGGCGCTCGTCGGCGAAGGCCTGCTGCCGGCCGATGCGCCGCTGCCCGGCGCGGCACCCGGGATCTAGCGCCCGGCATCGGCACCGGCAGAAGAGGCAAGCGGCGCTGCGCCTGGCCGCCCGGCATGTACAATCGTGCAAGACAATCACGTACATGCCTATGCCGAATCACCGCGTCCTCGTCCTCTACGCCCACCCCGCGCCGCACCGCTCGCGCATCAACCGCAGGCTGGCCGAGGCCGCGCGGGCCCTGGATGGCGTGCTGGTGCACGACCTGTACGAGACCTATCCCGATTTCTACATCGACGTGCCGCGCGAGCAGGCGCTGCTGGAACAGGCCGAGCTGGTCGTGTTCCTGCATCCGATCCGCTGGTACAGCATGCCTTCCCTGATGAAGGAGTGGACCGACAGCGTGCTGGAACCCGGCTGGGCCTACGGTCCCGGCGCCACCGCGCTGCGCGGCAAGGGCTATTGGCTGGCGGTGACCACCGGCAGCCCGGAGGACGCGTACCAGGCGGGCGAGCGCCACGGGCGCCCGTTCGAGGCCTACCTGCCGCCCTTCGAACAGACCGCCCTCCTGTGCGGCATGCATTGGTGGCCGCCCCACATCCTGCATGGCGCGAACGGCGCCGACCAGGCCGCGATCGAGGCGCACGTCGCGGCCTTCCGCGCCCGCCTCGAGGCCTTCCTGCTCACCCCGCCTAAACGACACGCCGATGGAACCGCAAATGGAAAATGAGCTCCTCGCCAATGCCGTCGTCTACCTCGCCGCCGCCGTGCTGGCGGTGCCGCTGGCCAAACGCCTCGGCCTCGGTGCCGTGCTCGGCTACCTGCTGGCCGGGATGGCGATCGGGCCCTGGGGACTGAAGCTGATCACGCAGGCGGAGACCGTCCTGCACTTTTCCGAGTTCGGCGTGGTGCTGCTGCTGTTCCTGATCGGCCTCGAACTCGAGCCGGCGCGCCTGTGGTCGATGCGGCGCCCGATCTTCGGCTGGGGCACCGCGCAGGTACTGGGCGTGGCCGGGGTCCTGTGCGGCGCGGCCCTGTTGGCGGGCATTTCCTGGCAGGTGGCCCTGGTCGGCGCGCTCGGCCTGTCCCTGTCCTCGACCGCGATCGCCCTGGCGACCCTGGGCGAGCGCAACCTGATGGGCACGCCCGCCGGCCAGGCCGGCTTCGCCATCCTGCTGTTCCAGGACATCGCGGCGATCCCGATGATCGCGCTGATCCCCCTGCTGGGGGTGGCGGCAGGCGACAGCAGCGGCGGCGGCTGGCTCGGCGCCGCGCGCCTGGCCGGCGTGATCCTCGGCGTGATCGTCGCCGGCCGCTACCTCGTGCGTCCGGCGCTGCGCATCATCGCCAAGTCGGACATGCGCGAGATCTTCACCGCGTTTGCCCTGCTGCTGGTGATCGCCATCTCGCTGCTGATGCAGTGGGTCGGCATGTCGATGGCGCTCGGCGCCTTCATGGCCGGCGTGCTGCTGGCCGACTCCGAATACCGCCATGCGTTGGAGACCGACCTCGAACCGTTCAAGGGCCTGCTGCTCGGGCTGTTCTTCATCGCGGTCGGCATGTCGGTCGACTTCGGCGTCTTCCTGTCGAAGCCGCTGCTGATACTCGGGCTGGTGCTCGCTTTCCTGGCGCTGAAACTGGCCGTGCTGTTTGCACTGTCCCACCGCTTCGGCATCGCGCGCGGCCAGCGCTGGCTGTTCGCCTTTCTCCTCTCGCAAGGCGGCGAGTTCGCCTTCGTCGTGTTCGGCGCGGCGGGCGCGGCGCGCGTGTTCACGCCCGAAGTCGGCTCGATCCTGGTCGCGACCGTGGCGCTGTCGATGGTGACCACGCCGCTGCTGCTGCTCCTGCACGACAAGGTACTCGAACCGCGCTACCACGGGCAGAACCTGCGCGAGCCGGATGCCATCGACGACAACGAGGGCCACGTGATCATCGCCGGCTTCGGACGCTTCGGCCAGATCGTCGGGCGCCTGCTGAACGCGAACCGCATCCGCCTGACGGTGCTCGACCACGATCCGGACCAGATCGAACTGCTGCGCCGCTTCGGCTTCAAGGTCTTCTACGGCGACGCCACCCGGGTCGACCTGCTGCATGCGGCCGGCGCAGGCAAGGCGCGCGCGCTGGTGCTGGCGATCGACGACATCGAAGACAGCCTGGCCCTGGCCGACGCCGTGCGCGAGCATTTCCCGGACCTGCCCATCCTCGCGCGGGCGCGCAACGTCACCCACCTGTACCAGCTGATGGACCGCGGCGTGACCGTGATCGAGCGCGAGACCTTCGAGTCGGCCCTGCAGCTCGGACGGCGCGTGCTCGGCCAGCTCGGCTACGGCGCCTACCGCGCACGCGAGGCGACCCTGAAATTCCGCGAGCACAACAAGGCGAGCGTCGATGCCGTCTATCCCTTCTACAAGGACCGCGAGCAGTACGTCTCGATGGCCAAGCGTGCGCGCGACGAACTCAACGAGATGTTCGCGCGCGACCTCAAGAGCTACGAAAAGGAATCGGAAAAAGGCTGGGACTGAGCCTGCGTCCGCCGCGGGCCGAAGCCGGCGAAAAAAATGACGGAACTGAGCGCCAAGGGCGCCGGCTTCGCGGCGGGCCGCCCGCTGGCGGATCGACAATGCCGGATTTGCGGACGAGGAACTGTGTAGAATACAAAATTTAGCCGCCTCGGACGACCGTGAACCAGCAAGCAAACCAGGCAGAATTCCTCGATAACGGCGGCAGGACAGGCCGGCGCATCCGCAGCCTCGACTGGTCGAAGCATCCGCTCGGCCCGATCGAGGCCTGGGATGCCACGCTCCGCACCAGCCTCGGCATCGTGCTCAGCTCCTCCTTCCCGACCTTCCTGGTCTGGGGCGAGGACCTGACCCTGTTCTTCAACGACCCCTACGAGCCGATGCTGGGCCAGAAGGCGCACAGCCTCGGTTCGCCCTACCCGGCGGTCTGGCACGAAGTCTGGGACAGCCTCGGCCCGTATATCCGCCGCGTGATGGCGGGCGAATCCTTCTTTTTCGAGAACTACGAAACCACGCTCGAGCGCCACGGCTACCCCGAACAGGCCTGGTTCACCTTTTCGTACAACCCGCTGCGCGACGCCGGCGGCAGCGTGCGCGGCCTGATCTGCACCTGCGTCGAAGTCACCGACAAGGTGCGGGCCCTTGCCCGCCACAAGGAGGCCGAGGAACGCCTGGCGCTCTCGCTCGAGGCATCCGGCAATATCGGCACCTGGTCGTATGACCTCGACGACGGCGCGACCCATGTCGACGAGCGCTTCGCGCGCCTGTTCCAAGTCGACGCGGCGCTGGCGCGCTCCGGCACCGAACTGGAACGCTTCACCGACATGATCCATCCCGAAGACCGGCCGCGCGTGGTGGCCGCAATCGAGGCCGTGATCCTGGCCCCGGCGCACCTCGACACCCGCTACGACATCGACTACCGGATTCCCCAGCGCTCGGGATGCGAGGTCTGGGTCAATGCGCGCGGCAAGGTGTTCACCGATCCGGCCAGCGGCAAGCGCCGCTTTGCCGGAATCGCGGTCGACATCACGGCGCGCAAGATGGCCGAGGATGCGCGTATCGCCAGCGAAGCACGGGCCGCCGCGGCCTCGCTGCGCGCCGAAGACAGCCGGCGCCGCCTCGACGCCCTGCTGGAGGCGGCGCCGGTCGGCATCGCCTATGCCGACACCAACGGTCGCCTGCTGGTGACGAATGCCGCGAACCGGGCCATCTGGGGCGACTACCTGCCCGACAACGGCATCGCCGGCTACGACGCCTGGAAGGGATGGCTCGCGGCCGATGGCGCCACCCCGGACTCCTGCATGGCGCCATCCGACTGGCCGATCGCGCGCGTGCTCGATGGCGGCGACAGCCACGAAGCGGTGATCGAGATCGAACCCTTCGGCGCGCCCGGTACGAGAAAGACCGTCCTGGTGCGCGCCCAGGCCATGCGCGACGCCGGCGGCGCCCTGGTCGGCGCGGTGGCCGCGACGATGGACATCTCGGCCCAGGTCCAGGCCGAGCGCGCGCTCAAGGAAAGCGAGCAGAAGTTCCGCAGCATCGCCAACGTGATCCCGCAGATGGTCTGGTCCAGCAATGTCGAAGGCAGCGAGCATTATGTCAACGAGCGCTGGCACGAATACACCGGCATCGTGCCGGCCGCGGCTTCCTACCGCATCTGGCGCCAGGTGGTCCATCCAGACGACCAGGGCCCGCTGCTGGCGGCCTGGAAAAAGAGCTTCGCCGCCAACGTGCTGTTCGAGGCCGAGCACCGGATGGTGCACCACGCGGGCGGCTACCGCTGGGTGCTCAACCGCGCCATGCCGAGCTTCGACGAGAACGGCCGCGCCACCCACTGGGTCGGCACCCTGACCGACATCCACGACCAGAAGGCCGGCGCCGACGAACTGCGCGCCGCCGCCCGCCGCAAGGACGAGTTCCTGGCGATGCTGGCGCACGAATTGCGCAACCCGCTGGCGCCGATCAGCAATGCGGCCCAGCTGCTGACCATGGCCGGCTCGAACGCACAGCGCATCCGCCAGTCGAGCGAAGTGATCACCCGCCAGGTGCGCCACATGACGGCGCTGGTGGACGACCTGCTCGACGTCTCGCGCGTCACGCGCGGCCTGGTGGCGCTCGAGCGCGAGCTGGTCGACATCAGCGCGGTCGTCACCGGCGCCGTCGAACAGGCGCGCCCGCTGATCGAGGCGCGCGCGCACCGCTTCGAGCTCGACCTCGGACCGGACCTCGGCTGCGCCGGGGTGCGCGTCCTCGGCGACCGCACGCGCCTGGTGCAGGTCGTGGCCAACCTGCTCAACAACGCCGCCAAGTACACGCCCCAGGGCGGGCGCATCGGACTGGCCGTTTCGACCCACGCCGGCTGCGTCACGATCAGCGTGCGCGACAACGGCATCGGCATCGGCGCCGCGATGCTGCCGCAGGTATTCGACCTGTTTTCGCAGGCCGAACGCACGCCCGACCGCTCGCAGGGCGGGCTTGGCCTGGGCCTGGCGCTGGTGAAAAGCCTGGTGCAGCTGCACGGCGGCCGGGTCGAGGCGCACAGCGAGGGACTCGGGCACGGCAGCACCTTCCGCGTGGCGTTCGACATCGCCGCCACGGCCGGTCCGGAGCGCACGCCGGGTGCGCACGAGCAGGCCGGCGCGGTGGGTACCGAAGCCGGATGTCCGGGCTCGCCGGGCCGGCGCGTGCTGGTCGTCGACGACAACATCGACGCCGCGCAATCGCTGGCCGACGTGCTGGGCGCCCTCGGCCATACGGTGTCGACCGCCGACAGCCCGGGCGCGGCGCTCGCCAACGCCGCCGCCGACTGGCCCGAGGTGTTCATCCTCGACATCGGCCTGCCCGACATTGACGGCTACGAACTGGTACGGCGCCTGCGCGCCCTGCAGGGCGCGCGTCCGGCCCGCTACGTCGCCCTGACCGGCTACGGCCAGGCGCACGACAAGGTGCTGGCGCGCAGCGCCGGCTTCGACCACCACTTCGTGAAACCGGTCAAGCTCGAGTCGCTGTCCGCGGTCCTCGATCGCAAGGTAGGCGACTAGCTCCGGGCCGGCTGGCCGCGGCCGGGGCTGCGCCGAGGCCGCGCAAGTACCATCCCGAGCCGCAGCGCGGTGTCGGTCACCACTTCCAGCGGCGGCTGGTAGCCGGCATCGATCCACCGTAGCGCGATGTGCATCACGCCGCCGACGATTCCCGCTTCGAGCAGCGGGTCGGGCTCGGCCCCGGCCGGCGCGATCTGGCGCGCCACCTCGGCGCCGATCGCGTGCAGGGCCGCATCGAAGGCCTTGTCGACTTCGCGGCTGACGCCCCGGATCTCGACCAGGTAGACCCGCGCCGAGGCTGGCGAGCGCTGCAGCGCGCTGAAATAGGCGTCGAGCATGGCGCGTGCGCGCGCGCCCCGGCCGCGTCCGGCGGCCCGGGCGGCGGCCGTGAGCTCGTCGAACACGGCATAGGTGACGGCATTGAAGGAGGTCACCAGCAGGTCTTCGCTGTTCTCGAAGGATTCGTAAAAATAGCGCTCGGTCAGCCCGGCCGCCTCGCACACCGCCTTGACGGTCGCCTGGCGGTAGCCGCGCTCGCCATACACGGCAATCGCGGCGGCGATCAGCCTGGCCCGCCGCTCGGCGCGGCGCTGTTCGGGCGAGACGCCGCGGTAGGCGCGGGGTGCGGTCGGTTCGAAAGTCATCCCGCTATTTTGACACACTTGCTTGTCACAAATAATCTGACAATGTAGAGTGTCAACTATATAAAAATACAAGCAGAGACGCCATGCACACCCCACCTTCGCGGCACGAGGACGCGCCCCTGGACGTCCTGATCGTCGGCGCCGGCCTGTCGGGCATCGGGGCCGCCGCCATGCTGCAGGAACGCTGCCCGGGCAAGCGTTACGCCATCCTGGAAGCGCGCGCGGCGATCGGCGGCACCTGGGACCTGTTCCGCTATCCGGGCATCCGCTCCGACTCCGACATGTACACGCTCGGCTACGGCTTCAGGCCCTGGCGCGACGCCAGGGCGATCGCCGACGGTCCCGCGATCCGCGACTACATCCGCGAGACCGCGCGCAGCCAAGGCATCGAGCAGCACATCCGCTTCCGGCACAAGGTGGTAAGCGCGGCCTGGTCGAGCGCGGACGCGCTGTGGACGGTCGAGGCGCAGGCTGGCGAAACGGGTGAAACCCGCACGATCCGCACGCGTTTCCTCCACATGTGCAGCGGCTATTACGATTACGAGCGGGCCTACCGCCCGCGTTTCGAAGGCGAAGAAGCCTTCAGGGGACGCATCGTCCAGCCCCAGTTCTGGCCCGAGGACCTCGATTACGCCGGCAAGCGCGTGGTCGTGATCGGCAGCGGCGCCACCGCCGTGACCCTGGTGCCGGCGATGGCCGCGACCGCCGCCCACGTGACGATGCTGCAGCGCTCGCCCAGCTATGTGGTGTCGCGCCCGTCGGAATACGGGTTCGCCCGGCGCCTGCAGCGCCGCCTGCCGCCGAACCTCGCCTACTGGGCCACGCGCTGGCGCGTGATCCTCGAGTCCATGCTCCTGTACCGCATCGCGCGCGGCAAGCCGGAACTGGCGAAACGGAAGATCGTGCAGATGGCGCAGCACCAGCTCGGCCCGGGCGTCGACATCGCCCATTTCACGCCCGACTACAAGCCCTGGGACCAGCGCGTCTGCGTCGTGCCCGACGGCGACCTGTTCAAGGCCCTGAAGCACGGCCAGGCGGAAGTCGTCACCGACCATATCGCGCGTTTCACCGAAAGCGGCATCGTGCTCGCGTCCGGCCGCGTGCTGGACGCCGACGTCGTCGTCATGGCCACCGGCCTGTCGCTGTCGGTGCTGGGCGGCGCGCAGGTCTCGGTCGACGGCAAGCCCTGGGTGCCCAGCGAAGCCATGGCCTACAAGGGCATGATGCTGAGCGGGATGCCCAACAGCGTCATGACCTTCGGCTACACGAATGCCTCGTGGACGCTGAAGGCGGACCTGACGGCGGCCTGGGTATGCCGCCTGCTGACCTACATGGACCGCAAGAGCCAGGCGATCGCCGTCGTGCGCCAGCAAGCGGGCGTGATGGCGGAACCCTTCCTCGGCTTCAGCTCGGGTTACGTCCAGCGTGCCGCCGCGCTGCTGCCGAAACAGGGCAGCCGCCGTCCCTGGCAGGTCTACCAGAACTATTTCCAGGATATGTTTACGATCCGCTTCGGACGCATCGCCGACGGCGTGATGCGTTTCGGGCCGAAAGGAAGAATGCCATGAACGTTTCGAACCGGGTCGCCGTCGTCACCGGCGCTGGCAGCGGCATAGGCCGCGCCACTGCGCTGGCGCTGGCCAGGCGCTGCTGCCACCTGGCGCTGGCCGACATCGACCCCGCCGGCCTGAAGGAAACCGCCTGGATGCTGTCGAGCCTCAGGGTGCGCGTCACCACCCATCTCGTCGACGTGGCCGACCGCGCGGCCGTACGCGCCTTGCCGGCGGCGGTGATGGACGCCCACAAGCGGGTCGACCTGCTCGTCAACAATGCCGGCGTGGCCTTGGGCGGCAGCTTCGAGCAGGTCGACGAAGACGATTTCGACTGGCTGATGGACATCAATTTCAACGGCGTCGTGGGCATGACGCGGGCTTTCTTGCCGCTCCTGCGCGCCAGCGACGAAGCGCGCATCGTCAACGTCTCCAGCATCTACGGTCTCGTCTCGCCGCCCGGCCAGGCCGCCTACTCGGCCAGCAAGTTCGCGGTGCGGGGCTTTTCCAACGCGCTGCGCCATGAACTCGACGGCAGCACGGTGGCGGTGAGCGTGGTGCATCCGGGCGGCGTCGCCACCGCGATCGCGAAGAATGCCCGCGTGCCGCGCGACGCTCCGGCCGAGGAAATCGCGCGCGGGCGCAAGCTGTCCGAAAAGCTGCTGCGCATGGAGCCCGAGACCGCGGGCGAAATCATCGCGCGCGGCATCGAACGACGCCAGGCGCGCATCCTGGTCGGCAACGACGCCCGATTCGTATCCCTCCTCGAACGCCTGTCGCCGGTGAATTACTGGCGCATCCTCAAGAAAGCGACTGCCCGATGACTATCCTGTTCGTCCTCCTGGCCCTGGTGCTGCTGGTGCTGCTCGGCCTGGCCTGGTTCACGCACCGCACCGCGGGCCGCATCGAGGCCTTCCTGCCGCCGAAGGGGCGCTTCGTCGACGTGCCGGGCGCGCGCCTGCATGTGCGCGAATCTGGAAGCGGCCCGGCCGTTCTGCTGATCCACGGACTCGGCGGCCAGGGCGCCCACTTCGATTACGGCGTGGCCGACTACCTCGCCAGGAACCACCGCGTGGTCGTGGTCGACCGCCCAGGCTCGGGCCATTCGACCCGCGATGCCGCGACGCCGGCCGACGTTTCGAGCCAGGCCGCGAGCCTGGCCGCCCTGATCGACCGGCTCGGCCTGGAGCGCCCGACCGTGGCCGGCCATTCGCTGGGCGGCGCCATCGCGCTGACGCTGGCGCTCGAACATCCCGGCAAGGTCGGCGCCCTGGCCCTGATCGCGCCGCTGACCCATCTACAGGACGCGGCGCCCGAAGTCTTCAAGGCGCTCGCGATCGAATCGCCCTGGCTGCGCAAGCTGTTCGCCTGGACCCTGGCCACGCCGGGCTCGATCGCGGGCGGCAAGAAGGTGCTCGCCGCGGTCTTCGCGCCGGAAAGCGCGCCGCGCGATTTCCCCGTCAAGGGCGGCGGCATGCTGAGCCTGCGTCCGCGCCAGTTCCTGGCCTCGTCCGCCGACATGCAGGCCCTGCCCGGCCACATGCCGCGGGTGCAGGCGCGCTATCGCGAACTGTCGGTGCCGACCGGGGTCCTGTACGGCCGCGAGGACGCCATCCTCGACTGGCAACAGAACGGCCAGGCGCTGGCCGACAAGGTGGCGGGCGCGCGGCTGCAGCTGGTTGACGGCGGCCACATGCTGCCGGTGACCCAGCCGCAGCTGGTCGCCGAATTCGTCGAACAGTGCGCGCGCACGGCGGCGCCGGCGCACATCGCTTCCTGAGCCCCGTCCGCATCGGCGCACGCCGCTTCGCCTGAACCGGTATCATCTGGACTCAGGGCCGGCGGGCGTTTCAAGCCCGCGGCCAGTTCGCTGATTTCAGATCGGAGCAGGTATGGTAGTGGTAACGCATAGCGGCAAGTTTCACGCGGACGATGCATGGGCATGCGCCGTCCTCTTCATCCTGTTCCCGGACAGTCAACTGGTGCGCACGCGCGACACGGCCACGATCGAGGCGGCCGACTTCGCGATCGACGTCGGCGGCATCCATGACCCGGCCAGCGGTCGCTTCGACCACCACCAGAAAGGTTTCGACACCGCGCGCCCGACCGGCGTGCCCTACGCCAGCGCGGGCCTGGTCTGGCGCGAATACGGCGCCCGCTGCGTGGCGGCCCTGGCCCTCGAACACACGGGCCAGACGCTGAGCGCGGATGCCTGCCAGCAGATGGCCTACGCGATCGATGCCGACGTCGTCCAGTACCTGGATTTGTCGGACGTGGGCGCGGCCAGGAACGCGCCCGGCGGCTATGGCCTGTCGGCCGTGGTCTCCGGCTTCAACCCGAACTGGATGGACGAGCAGCGCCTCGGCTACGGCGAAGCGGCCGACGCCTACCGCCTGAGCCAGTTCCGGAAAGCGATGGCCCTGCTCACCGACATCATGGTCAACTCGGTCAAGTACCGGGTCGGCGCCCTGCTGGCGCTGGAACAGGTGCGCGGCGCCGAGGTGCTCGAAGGCGGCAGGCTGCTCTTCCTGAACAACGGCGCCCTGCCCTGGACCGCCGTGGTGCGCAAGGAGATGCCGAAAGTCCTGTTCGTCATCAGCCACAGCATCGCAGAACAGCGCTACATGATCCACACGGTGCCGGTCAGCGCCGACAGTTTCGATGCGCGCGCCGACCTGCCCGAAGCCTGGGCCGGCCTGCGCGACGCCGATCTCGCCCGGGTGACCGGCGTGCCGGATGCAAGCTTCTGCCATAACGGACGCTTCATCGCTGCGGCCAAATCCTACGAGGGCATCCGGGCGCTGGCACGCCTGGCCCTGCAGGACGTGGCGCAAGGAGCGGTGGCGGACTAGGCCCTCCATGTTTTCAGTCGTACTGAACATCGTCGGTACCCTGTTCCACTTCTACGTGGCCCACCGCCTGTACCGGATCGAGGGGATCCGTGCACGCGTGCCTGCGCGCGGCTGGTGGCCCGGCGCCCTGCTCGTCTGGTTCGTCTACCTGGCCGGCGTGCACATGGGCGACGACGCGACCGACTGGCGCTGGTGGCCGGAGCAGTTCGCGCTGAACTGGCTCGGGATCATGCTGGTGATGACGCTGTGCCTGCTGGTGGCGGACTTCTCGACCGGCTTTGGCTTATGGTGGCGTACGCGCGCGCCGCGCCTGTTGGGCATCGCGGCCATCGCCGGCGTGCTGCTCGGCGCCTTCGCCATCTACCAGGGTGTGCGCGCGCCGGTCGTGGTCGAGTACGAGGTGGCCATGAAAAACCTGCCGCCCGCGCTGGACGGTACCGTGCTGGTGATGCTTACCGACCTGCACCTGGGCGCCCAGCGCCGCGCCGCCTGGATGGAAGAACGGGTCGCCCAGATCAACGCCCTGCACCCGGCGGCCGTGCTGATGGTGGGCGACCAGGTCGAGGACAACCCGATCGGCGACCCGCGCCTGGCGGCCATCCTGCGCGGTGTGCAGGCCCCGCGCGGGGTCTGGGCCGTGACCGGCAACCACGAGTTCTACGGCGACGCCGAGACCACGGTGGCCGAGTTCGAAGCCGGCGGCGTGCGCTGGCTGCGCAATGCCCGGGTCGAGCTGGCGCCCGGCCTGGTGCTGGCCGGGATCGAGGACGTCGGCCGCGCAATGCACGGCGGCGCGTCCCTCACCACCGCTCTCGAGCGCGTGCTGCCGGCGTCCACGAACGAGGCGACCATCCTGCTCTCGCACACGCCGGCCGCGCCGGTCATCGACATGGCGGCCGCGCGCGGCGTCGGCCTCATGCTCTCGGGGCATACGCATGGCGGCCAGTTCTGGCCGTTCAACTACCTCGTGCAGCGGCGCTTTCCGCACGTGGTCGGGCAGCACGCGGCGCACGGCATGCAGCTGGTAATCAGCCGCGGCGCCGGCAGCTGGGGGCCGCGGATGCGCCTGTGGCAGCCGGGCGAGATCGTCCGGATCACGCTGCGGGCGAAGCGCTAGCGCTTGCGCGGCTCGCTGTCGCCCGTCTTGCCC
Source organism: Massilia litorea (assembly GCF_015101885.1). Lineage (NCBI taxonomy): Bacteria > Pseudomonadati > Pseudomonadota > Betaproteobacteria > Burkholderiales > Oxalobacteraceae > Massilia > Massilia litorea. The sequence continues at coordinate 3,820,782 of NZ_CP062941.1, read as the reverse complement.
TGCTCTCCCGACTGGCGATTCCCTTGGGAACCGCCCTGCTTGCCCATGCCTTCCAGGCCGGTATCGACTTTGCCGCCGCTGCTCGAAAAGCCTTTGGTTTCCTCCTGCGACGAGCCGTCGTCGAGCAGGTCGTCGGTGCGCCCGGCCGACTGCCGGCTGCCGTCGCCGGTGAGCTTGCCGCTGTCGCCGGTGCCGCCCACGCCCACGCTGGCGGCGCTGCCGGTGCCGTTCTTCGTGATCTGGTCCCACGACCGGCCTTTCGCGTTGTTCTTGTCGTCGTATGTCGACATGCTGTGCTCCTGTTGGTTGGTAACGAGACGTCACAGGATGCCAGCGTGCGAAAACCATCGGCGCACAGGACAAAATAAAAGGCGCTGTTCGCGTTAAGTGTGGAATATGCCGATTGCCGCTCGCAGCAAAGCCTCCGGCGTCTTGACGCGGGCGCCGTCGAGCGCCCAGCGCCAGCCGAGATAGTTGCCGAGGTAACGGCTGGCAACCCCGCGAAACCGCTGCAGCCAGCCGCGCAGGCAGCTGGCTCAGGGGTGAAGTCCGGGTTGGACCTCAGCCGTTCAAGAAGATTCCACACTTAACGCGAACAGCGCCAAAATAAAAGCGGCGCCATCGCTGGCGCCGCTTCCGTCCGTGCCTGGCGGATCAGTTCTGGAAGTACAGGACCTTGCCTTCCAGCTTGATGTTGCCGGTGCCGGTGATCATGTCTTCGCCGCCGGTCAGGGTGCCGCCGCCGGTCACCTTGGCAAATTTGCCGGTGCCACCGGTGACCTGGAAGCTCGCGCCGGAGAACACGTATTTCGCGCCTTCGCCGGTCGGCACGAACTGGCCGCTGTAGTTGGCGAAGATCTGGTCACCCGAGGTCGTCATCACGACGAATTTGCCGTTGCTGAAGTTGAACAGCGGTCCGACCGGGGTGATGCAGTCGGTTGCGATGAACACGACCTTGCCGCCCATGAGGTCGCTAGTGCCATGACCGCTGATGGTGCCGCCGAATTTCGACAGGCAGCGATCGGCCGGACCCACGGCCTCGACCAGCGCGCCTTCGATCGTGATCGGCTTGACGACCCAGCTCCCTGCGGACGCAGTGGCCGACGCCGCCAGCAAAAGAGTAACGGCGGCTGGACGGGCGATGGTGCGCAGGATGGAAGTGAACATGTGTTTCTCCGGAGTTAAGTAAGTAAGATTCAATCATATATATTTTGCAAAAAAACCCGCGCACGCTCAGCAGTGTCTGTGGTTCTCAAGATACATGTCTTTTTGGAAACGTTGACAGCCTGTCGTGCGCCTGCTCCAGCCCGGCTGAGTTACAACATCACTATCAACAACATGGAGAAAACATGCGCGTCGCCACCTTCAACATCAATGGCATCGGCAGCCGCCTCCCGGCCCTGCTCGAATGGCTCGAGGAAAAGAAGCCGGACGTGGCCTGTTTGCAGGAACTGAAGGCGCCGCAGGAGCGCTTCCCGCTGGCCGAGATCAATGCCGCCGGCTACGGGGCGATCTGGCAGGGACAGAAAAGCTGGAACGGCGTCGCCATCCTCGCGCGCGGAACCGATCCGGTCGAAGTCACGCGCGGCCTGCCGGGCGACGACAGCGACGAACAGAGCCGCTACCTGGAAGCCGTCATCGGCGACCTGGTCGTCGCCTGCCTCTACCTGCCGAACGGGAACCCGGCGCCGGGGCCGAAATTCGACTACAAGCTGGCCTGGTTCGAGCGCCTGATCACGCGCGCCCAGCAACTGCTCGAGACCGGCGCGCCGGTGGTGATCGCCGGCGACTACAACGTCATGCCGACCGAGCTCGACGTCTATAAGCCGGAGCGCTGGCTGACCGACGCCCTGTTCCGGCCCGAGTCGCGCGAGGCCTTCCATCGCCTCGTGAACCAGGGCTGGACCGATTCGGTACGCGCCATGCACCCGGACGAGGTCATCTACACCTTCTACGACTACTTCCGGAATGCCTACGGCCGCAACGCGGGCCTGCGCATCGACCACCTGCTGCTCAGCCCGTCGCTGGCGCCTGCCCTGCGCGCAGCCGGCACCGACCACGAGATTCGCGGACGCGACAAGCCCAGCGACCACGTGCCGACCTGGATCGAGCTGGACATGGAAGCGCTGGCGACCAGAAAGGCCGCCAGTAAGGTCAACAAGGTCTGATCAGCGGCCGCTGCGGTCGGCCAGGAACTGCTGCGCACGTGGATGCGCGGGATGGGTGAAGAAGTCTTCCGGCTTCGCTTTTTCGAGGATGCGGCCTTCGCTCATGAACCAGATGCGGTCGGCCACGTCGCGCGCGAATCCCATCTCGTGGGTGACGCAGACCATGGTCATGCCCTCGCCCGCCAGCTTGCGCATCACGCCCAGCACTTCGCCCACCATTTCCGGGTCGAGCGCGCTGGTCGGCTCGTCGAACAGCATGATCGGCGGGCGCATCGCCAGCGCGCGGGCGATCGCCACGCGCTGCTGCTGGCCGCCGGACAGTTCGTGCGGAAAGGCGTCGGCCTTGTGCGCGAGGCCCACGCCGTCGAGCAGCTCCAGGGCATAGGCGCGCGCCTCGGTTTTCGTCGCGCGCTTCAGGTTCACCGGCGCCAGCATGCAGTTCTCGAGCGCTGTCAGGTGCGGGAACAGATTAAAGTGCTGGAACACGAAGCCGATCCCGGCGCGCAGCGCGTTCACGTCGAGGCCGCGCGCATGGATGTCGCGCCCGTCGATGGCGATGCTGCCGCCGTCGATTTCCTCGAGCCGGTTCAGGGTGCGGATCAGGGTCGATTTGCCGGAACCCGAGGGGCCGCAGACGACCACGACTTCGTTCTTCGCGACGCGCTCGGAGACGTCGGCGAGTGCGTGATACTGGTCGTACCACTTGTTGACCTGGTCGAGGACGATCATGGTGTCACCTTTGTTGCGAAAGCAGATACCGGGCGCCGGTTCATGCGGCGCTCGAGCAGGAAGGCCAGGCGCGAGAGACCGAAGCACAACATGAAATAGGTCAGGGCCAGCACGATGTAGACCTCGACCGCCCTGGTGAACACCAGGGTGTTGACCTGGGTGGCGATGAAGGAGACTTCGGACAGGCCGATGATATAGCCGAGCGAGGTGGCCTTGATGGTCGCCACCAGCTGGCTCACCAGCGACGGCAGGACATGGCGCAGCGCCTGCGGCAGGATCACCAGCCGCAGCGCCTGGCCGTAGGAGAGGCCGAGCGAACGCGCACCTTCGAGCTGCCCTTTCGGCAGCGAGCGGATGCCGGCGGCGACGATTTCGGCGAGATAGACGGCGTCGAACAGCACGAGGGTCATCAGCATCGTGGTCGCCTGGCCCGTCTTCACGCCGGTCACGGCCGGCAGGAAGAAGTAGGCCCAGAACACCACCAGCAGCAGCGGCACCGCGCGCACGATCTGCACCAGCACCGCGGTCGGCCAGCGCACCGCGCGCCAGGGACTGACGCGTGCGACGCCGAGCAGGAGCCCGAGCGGCATTGCCAGCACCAGGGCGGCGCTTGATAACAGGATGGTCAGCGTCAGGCCGCCGAGCGGTCCGTTCGGGTATTGGCCGACGAGGAAGTACAGCCAGTAGTCGTGGATCAGTTCAATCATGCCGGCCTCAGGTCCGCACCGGGAAACGGCGCGCATACAGCTGCGCGGCCAGCGAAATCGCCAGCGAGACCGTCAGGTAGGCCAGGGTCGCGAACGTAAACGCTTCGACGCTGCGGAAGGTCGCCGTCTCGACGCGCGCGGCCTGGTACATCATCTCGGCCGCGCCGATGACGGTGGCGACGCTGGTGTCCTTCCACAGGTTGACGGTCTGCGACAGCAGCGGCGGCACGGCGATGCGGATGGCCTGCGGCAGCAGCACGAGGCGCAGACTGGCGAGGCGGCCCAGGCCGAGCGAGCGCGCCGCTTCCATCTGGGCGCCCGGGACGGCGCGGATGCCGCTGCGGATATCCTCGGCCATGTGCACGCCCGCGTACAGGGACAGCGCGATCACGGCGCAGATGAATTCGGGATTGCTGTCGTAGAGCGCGAGTTTCACGGGTTCCGGCAGCAGCTCGGGAAAGGCGAAGTACCAGAACAGCAGGTGCGCCAGCAGCGGCACGTTGCGGATGCCCTCGACCAGGGTGGCGCCGAGGCCGCGCAGGGCGCGGCCGTGCGAAGTGCGCATCAGCGCGATCGCCACGCCCAGGGGCAAAGCGATCACGAAGCTGGCGGCGAGGAGCTGGAGCGAAGTGGTAAAACCCTGCACCAGCCAGTCGTGGTATTCGCCGGACCGGAGCAGGCTTGCATCGAAAAACGTCAAAACAAAAACTCAGATCTTGTCGGTGTGGATCGAAAACGTGCGCTTGGTCATGTTCGGGCGCGTGCCCGGGCCGTACCACTTGTTGAACAGGGCATTGGCCGCGCCGCTGGTCTCGAGTTCGCGCAGGGTCGCGTCGACGACCGCCTTCAGGCTCTTCTCGCCCTTGCGCAGGCCGAGCGCAATCGACTCGACGCCGATGCTGTTCGGCAGGATCGTGAAATTCTTCGCGCCGGGACCGAGTTTGCCGTAGTCCGCCAGCAGCGAGGACTCGTCGTTGACATATGCGATGCCCTTGCCCTGCTGCAGGGCCTGGAAGGCTTGCTGGGTGTTTTCGAAGGTGACGATGGTCGCGGTCGGGACGGCGGCGCGGATGTTCGTTTCCTGGGTACCGCCGCGGACGGTGACGACCTTCTTGCCGGCCAGCTGGGGCAAGGCGGTGACGCCGCCGGCGGCGCGCACCATGACCTTGGAGCCGGTCACGAAGTGGGTCAGCGCGAAATCGACCTGGGATTCGCGTTCCTTGTTGTGGGTGAGCGTGGCCGCCAGCACGTCGACGTGGCCCTGCTGCAGCTCGGGAATGCGGGCCGCGACCGACATCTGCCTGAAGACCGGCTTGACGCCGATCTTCTTTGCCACGGCCTTGGCCAGGTCCACCTCGTAGCCGACCAGTTCACGCGTTTTCGGGTCGATGAAACTGTTCGGCTCGTCGGTGCCGAGCACGCCGAAGACGATCTCGCCCTTCTTCCTGATGTCGGCCAGCTGGTCGGCATGGGCGCCGCCGGCAAGGGCGAGCTGGGCGGAAAGCGCGATCGCGCAGGCAAGTAGTGTGCGGCGGGTGGCCATGAGACTCCAAGGGGCATGAATAGACGAACCCGAGAGTATACGCCATGTGAATGACCGGATGAAGGACTGAATTCCTATAAGGACATGTTCATTCGGCATAAAGGCGCACCGCCGGCCGGCGGCGGTGCGCCTTTTTTCGTAGGGGATGGGCGAGGCCAAAGGCCTCGCCCACGGTTTCACCGGGCTCCGCCCGCGCGGTGATACGTACGGGCTCCGTGATCGTGCACGACGATCTCGCTGCGACGTAGCACCGCGTGGGCATGAATGCCCACCCTACGTTACTTTAGGCCGTGGACTTAGTTGCCGCCGGCCTTGCCGCTGCCGCTGGCGCTGCCCGAAGCGGAGCCACCCACCGAGCCGTTCACGGAACCCGACACCGGCATTTGGGTCGACGCAGCCTTGTTCGCGATTCCGCGCGCGCTGCCGCCGGCGGCGCTGCCGGCCGCTTGCGCCGCGCCGCGGGCGTTGGCGGCCGTACCGGCGGCATAGTCGCGGGTGCTGGCGACCTGGCTGCGCGCAGCCCCTGCAACCGGCGACGCTGCCGAACGTGCGCCGCCGGCGGCGCTGCCGGCCAGTTCACGGGCGCCGCCCAGCGTTGCGCCCGGCGCGATGCCGGCCGATGCGCTTGCGCCGCCTCCGGTCGAGGCGCTGCCGTTGGCGCCGCCGGCCATCGGGTACGCCGGAGCGGCCGTGCCGCCAGCGCCCGCCGATGTGCCGCCGGCTGTCGTACCGCCGCCCAGGTCGGCCGCGCCGCGCCGGACGCTGCCGGCCACGCCGGCCTCGCCGTTACCGCTTGCACTGGCGGCGCCTTGCCCGCCGCCCAGGCCCGTGGCCAGCCCACCCGTCAGGCCGCCCGTACCGTTGCCGCCGGCCTGCACATCGCGCCCGGCTTGCGCGCCGCTGCCGGCCAGGCTGCCGTTTCCGCTGCCCGTGGCGTCAGCCGCGCCGCGCGAAGCGAGCGGCAAGCCTCCCACGCCCGGGAGTGCCGCAGCGCGGGCGCTGCCCTCGCCGCCTGCCGCGCCGCGGCCGGAAACACTGCGTTCGACCGGAGCGGCCCGCTCGACGCGGCGCATGTCCTGCATCGGCGCCATCGGGCGCATGCCGCCGCCGAGGCCGCCGCCGATCATGCCGCCGACCGAGCCGCCGAGGCCGCCTCCTCCGCCGAGCAACTGGGCCTGCGCCGACGCGGCGGCGGACAGGGCGAAAACGATGGCGAGCTGGCGGACGATATTTTTGGTTTGCATGGTGGTTTCTCCTGTTAGAGGCGCTCGATTGCGCGCCGTTATCAGGAAAACGAGCGGACTCGGCCGTTTATTCCATCCATCCAAAAAATATTTTTAAATTTTTAGCGAAACCGGTTCGGGTCGACGCGCAAGGCGGCGCCCACCACGCCACGCCCGAGCGCGTCCGCCGGTGCATCGTTCTCCCGTACGGCCTGCGCAGCCAGCGTCGACACGGCCCGGGCAGCGGCGGCACGGTCCGGCTGCGGCAGCGCTTTCGACAGCAAGGCGGCGACGATCGGGGCGGCGAACGAGGTGCCGCGCACCTGCCGGTAAGGCGACGTTCCGGGCGCGGCGCTGACCATCTGGCTGCCGGGCGCGGCGAACATCACCTGCGGGCCGCGCGCGGCTTCGGGCAGCGGACGGCCCTGGCGGTCGACGCCGGTCACGCCGACCACGCCGGGATAGCTGGCCGGATACAGGGGCGGCGCAGCCGGCCCGTCGTTGCCGACGGCCGCCACCAGCAGGTGTCCGCGCGCGACCATCGCGGCCACCACCCGCTCCAGGAGCGCGTTCGGCGGCCCGACCAGGCTGATGTTGACCACGCCGACGCGCGCGCGTGCCATCCAGCCGAGGGCGCCGGCGATCTTGTCGGCCGAACCGCCGGTCGGGCTGTCGCAATAGATGTCGGCCGCGAACAGCCGGGTGCCGGGCGCGGCGCCCGCGAAGCGTTCGGCGCGTCCAACCATCAGGGCCGCGACCGCCGTGCCGTGCGGCGCCGGATGCGGTTTGCCGTCGCAGCCGAAGGATTCGACGGCGGCACCCTCGAACACCGGGTGACCGAGGTCGACGCCGCTGTCGACCAGGCCGACGGCGCCCGCCGCAGTCCCGCCGCGCGCCGCTTCGGCCCCGCCCCCGCCACCGAGCGGCAAGGCCGAGCTGCCCGTATATACATGGTTGAAATCGTAGGAACCGGCCGGGTCGAGCGCCCGCAGCCGTGCCAGCGCCTCCTGCGTCGACAGGTTCGGCGGCACGCGCAGGACCACCAGCGACTCGCCCAGTTCCTCGAAGCGGTCCGCGCGCAGCACCGCAAATTCGAGGCCCGCCGCCGCCTCCAGGGCCGCGGCGGCCGGCGACGTGGCCAGGATCTCGCCCCGCACCACCGGCTCGCCGCGCGGATCGGCTTCCAGCTCGGTGCGGTGGCGCCGCAGCAGCGTCTCGACGGCATCGAGGCGCAAGCCGCGCAGGTCGCCCGGCACGCTGCGCTCGAGCAGGCGTTCGGCCGGACGCGCCAGACTGTCCAGCCCGCCAAGGGGCTGGGGCAGGTGCAAACCGGGCAGGCGCAACTGGGCATGGGCGGCGCCGGTCGAGCACAGCAGCAGCGCCCAGGCCAGGCCTTTTGCGAAGGAAGAAAAGAGTCTCATGGTCGCGATCATAAGGGATGGTTGGCGTCATGAAATATAAAACGATGGTCAGATGGAATAAAATCCATGCCGCCAACGTTTTATTCATGTGAACCCCAATCGCCCCATGCTTGCCAACGAACTTGCCGCCCTGCTGCCCCGGATGCGACGCTTCGCGCGTTCCATCACCTTCCACCGGGAGGACGCCGACGACCTGGTCCAGGTCGCGATGGAGCGCGCGCTCGGCCGCAGTGAACAATATACCGACGGCACCCGGCTCGACAGCTGGCTGTTCCGCATCATCCGCAATGCCTGGATCGACGAGGTGCGCAGCCGGGTCCGGCGCGATGCCGTCTTCGCCCCCGAGGAAGAAGGCGAACACGTCGGGCACGACGGCGCCGAAGCCCAGGTACAGCGCATGGCCGTGCAGAAGGCGATGAGCCTCTTGAGCGAGGAACACCGGATCGTGGTCGCGCTGGTGCTGGTCGACGGCCTGCCCTACAAGGAAGCCGCGGCCGTCCTCGATATTCCGATGGGCACCCTCACCAGCCGCCTGGCGCGTGCCCGCGAGGCATTACAAAAGCTGTTGTCCGATGAAAGAGCCCTGACATGACATTTTCCGACGATATCCTGATGGCCTATGCCGACGGCGAGCTGGCCGAACCGCAGCGCAGCCAAGTCGACGCCGCCGTGCGCGCGGATCCAGAGCTGGCCGCCATCGTCGAACGCCACCGCGCCTTGCGCGCGCGGGTCTTCGATGCCTTTGCCGGCGTGCTGGAGGAACCGGTGCCGGCGCGCCTCGACGCGGCTGCCGCCAGCAAGGTGCTGTCCCTCGACGCCGCGCGCAACGCCCGCACCCGCGCCGCAGCCACGCCCGCGCCCGCGGCGGCGCCCGTCCGCCAGCCGGTCTGGCCGCGCTGGGGCGCGCTGGCCGCGACCCTGGTGCTGGGCGTGCTGGCCGGCAGCCTGTGGTTCAAGGACGACGGCGGCGGCTTCGTCGGTGCCGACGGCGGCGGACGCCTGGTGGCGCGCGGCCAGCTGGCCGGCGCCCTCTCGCGCCAGCTGGCGAGCGATCCGGCGCCGAACAGCCCGGTGCGCATCGGCGTCAGCTTCGCCACCCGCGACGGCGGCTATTGCCGCAGCTTCAGCGTGGGCGCCAGCGCCGGCCTGGCCTGCCGCGAGGGCGAGACCTGGCGCATACCCGTCCTGAGCGACAAGGCGGCGAGCGGCGGCGCCTACCGGCAGGCGGCCAGCACGGCGCCGGAGGCGGTGCTCGACGCCATCGACGAGCGCATTGCGGGAACGACGATGAACGCCGCCGCCGAGCGCGCGGCGCGCGAGCGCGGCTGGAGACGCTGAAGGAGGCGCTGAACCGTCTCCGGCAGCCCGCGCGCACGTGCTATACAATCAAGTCACCTGGCGCCCGATGCGAGCGGCGCCGAACTTGAATGGGAGAGAACATGTCGGGCTATAGCATCAACATCGAACAAAAAACGCTTGCGGGCAACAACTTCCGCGAGGTCCTGTACACGACGAAGCGCAGCCAGCTGGTGATCATGACCCTGCAGGCGGGCGAGGAAATCGGCATGGAGCACCACGAAGGCCATGACCAGTTCATCCGCGTCGAAGCCGGCGAAGGCGTCGCCATCCTGGACGGCGAAGAGCACAAGCTGGAAGACGGCGTGGCCGTCGTGATTCCGGCCGGGACCGAGCACAACGTCATCAACACCTCGAAGACCGAACCGATGCGCCTGTACACGCTGTACACCCCGCCCGAGCACCCGGACGGCATCGTGCATGCGAACAAGGCCGAAGCGGACGAGTACGAGAAGCAGCACGGGCATTGATTTGTAACGACGGGTTTGACGGGCGCCCACGCGGAAGGATGCGCAGACGAGACGCATATGTCCGCGTGGGCATGCCCACCCTACGTGCCGGCATTCGTCCGCGCCCGCTCCTCCAGCAGCGCCTTTTCCCGCGCATTCGTCGCCATCTGCGCGGCCCGCGTGAACTCGGCACTCGCCTCCGCACCTCGTCCCAGCTTCTCCAGCAAATCCCCGCGCACCGCCGGCAGCCACTGGTAGCGCGCCAGCCTGCCTTGCCCTGCCAGTTCGTCCACCAGCGCCAGCCCGGCCGCCGGCCCCTCGGCCATGCCGACCGCGACCGCCCGGTTCAGCTCGACCACCGGTGAGGGGTTGACGCGCGCCAGCTCACCGTACAGCGCGGCAATGCGCTTCCAGTCGGTCTCCGCCGCCATGCGCGCCCGCGCGTGGCAGGCGGCGATCGCGGCTTGCAGGGTGTACGGGCCGGGCGGACCCAGCAGCTCGGCGCGGGCCAGCGCCGCCAGGCCGCGCCGGATCAGGATGCCGTCCCAGCGCAGGCGGTCCTGTTCCAGCAGCAGCACCGGCCGGCCTTCGCGATCGACCCGGGCGGCGGCGCGCGAGGCCTGCAGCTCCATCAGGGCGACCAGTCCCTGGGCCTCCGGTTCGCGCGGCGCAAGTTCGGCCAGCATGCGCCCCAGGCGCAGGGCTTCGTCCTGCAGCGCGGGGCGCATCCAGTCGCTGCCGCTGGTGGCGGTGTAGCCTTCGTTGAAGACCAGGTAGACCACCTCCAGCACCGATGCGAGCCGTTCGGCCAGCTCGGCCGGGGGCGGCAATTCGAAGGGAACGCGCGCCTGGCCGAGGCTGCGCTTGGCGCGCACGATGCGCTGGGCAATCGTCGGTTCGGGCACCAGGAAGGCGCGCGCGATCTCGTGGGTGGAGAGGCCGCCCAGCAGCTTGAGCGTCAGCGCGACCCGCGCTTCGGTCGACAGCACCGGATGGCAGGCGGTGAACATCAGCCGCAGCAGGTCGTCGTGGACAAGGCCGTTGTCAGCTGCGTCCCGCGCAGCGTCGAGATCGTCGACAAAATCCGGCACAATATGGGCCTCCATCGCTTCCAGGTCGTGGCCGATCTGGGCGCATTTTTCCCGGTAAGACTTGTCGCGCCGCAGGTGGTCGAGCGCGGCGTTCTTCGCCGTGCGCATCAGCCAGGCGCCCGGATTGTCCGGAATGCCTGCCTCCGGCCAGTGCTCGAGCGCGGCCACCAGCGCGTCGCCGGCCAGCTCTTCGGCCAGGCCGATGTCGCGCACCAGGCGCGCCACGCCGGCGACGATCTTTGCCGACTCGATGCGCCAGACGGCGGCGATCGCCGCGTCGACGGCTCCTCTCATCAAGGTCGCGGCGGCAAGGCGTTCATGTCCATCCACGACAGTTCCCATACGTGCCCGTCCAGGTCCTCGAAGCCGTGGCCGTACATGAAGCCGTGGTCCTGCTTCGGGTTGGGCGCGCGCCCGCCGGCTGCGACGGCTTTCGCGACCAGTGCGTCGACCTCCTCCCTGCTCTCGCAGGACAGGCAGGTCAGCACCTCGGTGCTCACCCTGGCGTCGGCGATCGGCTTGCTGGTGAAACCCTGGAAGAAGCGCTCGACCAGCAGCATCGCGTAGATGTTCTCGCCGATGATCATGCAGGCCCCGTCGTCGTTGCTGAACTGGGGATTGAAATCGAAACCGAGGCTGGAGAAGAAGGCGCGGCTGCGCGCCAGGTCCTTGACCGGCAGGTTGACGAAGATTTGCTTGTGCATACCGTGTCCTTTCCGTTTCGCGGCATCAGGCCGCTTTGATGGCGCCGGCCGCCTCGGCCAGGGCCTTGAGGTCCGCCAGTCCGCTTTCGAGCTCGCGCCCGACCATGTTGTCGGTATCGAACAGCAGGCCCATGAATTTGGCGATGAGGGGGCTGCGTCCATGCATGGCCCAGCGGACGTCGGTTCCCGCCGCGCCGGGCACCAGCAGGAATTCGATGGTGTTTTCGCAGCGGACCGGGGCGGCCATCGTCAGGCGCATCGTGATCTTGCCGGGCCGGGAGTCGATCACTTCCAGCCTGCCGCGGCCGGCCGCGCCGGAACCGGCGAAGTCGCAGGCGGCGCCCGTCCCGCCGGCGGGACCGCTGAAATCCAGCGCCAGCGGCTTGTCCTTCGCAAACGGATTCCAGGTCATGAAGCGGCGCATGTCGCCGACCAGCGGTTCGACCTGCGCAACGGGCGCTTCGATGTGGATGCGCCGCTCGACGCGAAAGGCGTCGGGCCTGCGGCTGGCGGCCAGCAGGGCAATCGCCAGCACGGCGGCGGCGAGCAGGAATAAAGTCAACATCGGTGTTCCTTCAGGCTTGCGGCGCAGGCTGGCCGTTTTCGAGTTCGCGGAACCGCTCCAAATTTCCGGTTTGCGGGAAATCGTCGAGCTCGAACACCCGGCGCACCTCGATCTCGGCGTCCAGCCCCTCGCCGCGCGGGTTCGGGAAGCGGCGCGCCCACGCCAAAGCTTCCTCGGGCGTGCGCACGCTGATCATGGAATAGCCAGCGATCATTTCCTTCGATTCCGTGAACGGGCCGTCGATCACGCCGCGCTCCTTGCCCCGGTAGCGGATGCGCCAGCCGCGGCTGCTCGGATGCAGGCCGTTGGCGTCGAGCAGGACGCCGGCGCGGGCCAGTTCGCCGTGGAAGTCGGCCATGGCGCCCAGCAGTTCTTCGCCGGGCATGACGCCGGCTTCGGACTCGGGGGTGGCCTTGACGATGATCATGTAACGCATGCTGTTCTCCTGTCTGTGTGATGGACGGCGCGCGGCCCCTGCCGCGCTGTATCCGTTTCCATTGACACGACGAACGGGCGCACCGCAAATCGACACGCCGTGCGAAAAAAAGACCTCAGCTTTCGTAACAGGGCGCCAGCGCCCGCACTTCGACCGTGGCCCATTCGGCAGCCGGGCAGCGCGCCGCCAGCGCCACGGCTTCGGCATGGGTGGCCACGTCGACCAGGTAAAAGCCGCCGATCATTTCCTTGGCCTCGGCAAAGGGGCCGTCGACGGCGCTGGCCTTGCCGCCTTCCACACGCACCCGGGTGGCGCGGCTCAGGGGCGCCAGCGACTGCGCGCCCAGCAGGACGCCCTCCTCGCGCAGCGCGTCGCCGAAGCGCAGCATGCGGTCATAGACTGCGCGCCCTTCGGCCTCGGTGCGCGTGGCGCGCTGGCCGACCGGCTCGTGTATCAGCAACATGTACGACATCGACTGTCCCCTCGAACAATGTAGACACAAGAGCAAGCAGTATGCAACGGGTCGGTGGTCGAGTAAAGCCTGGACCAATGCTTGAGCTCATTGCCGACGGAATAGTACGGATGAGACCGCGTGCGACTGCTCCTACAAGGCTCTCTCCCATGCGCCTATTGTTCGTCCTCAGGCTGGCGTTACCATCGGGGAACCGATCACCCACAGCAGGAGGCAGCAATGGCAGAGAACAAAGGCAGGGGCACGAAAGGCCGCAACTACGACGAACTGACGGGCGTGGGTACGAGCAGTGCGGGCATCACCGGCACCACCGGCAACCTGAATACGGGCACCCGCGACGGCGGCATCGGCATGCCTTCGGCCGGCGACAGCGGCAACCGTGCGGGGAACCGCCAGTCGGCCGACCTGGACGACGGCGACACGACGCCTGCCCTCGGCAGGGGCACCCGCTCGAACGCCAGCCAGCAACGACAGGGCAGCCAGGGCAACAAGGGGAGCCAGGGCGGCGGCAGCCAGCAGAGCGGACAGAAAGGCCAGAGCGCCCAGGGCGGCCTCGGCCATAGCCTGGACCAGGACGTGATGGGCAAGGAGCAATAAGCCGCGACCATATCCCATCTCACGGCGCCCGTTTGCGGCGCCATCGACATCGGCGAACGCCCCGCTCCCGGCCCGGCGTTCGCGTCGCCGCGCCCGCCATTTTGCCAAACCGCGCCGAGGAGACCCGATGCGAAACCTGTTGCGCAGCGCCCTGCTCCTTTTTCTTCTGCTGGGCGGCTTCGCGCTGCTCGGCCCCTGGCTGAAGAACATGCTGTATGCGATGCGGCTGGCCGCGATGGCGCCGCCGGCCGCTTTGCCGGTGCCGGTGCGCGGCGTTGCGCCGCGCGGCCTGCGCGATACCTGGCATGGGGCTCGCAGCGAGGGGCGCAGGCATGAGGGGATCGACATTTTCGCCAGGCGCGGCACGGCGGTGACGTCCAGCACCGAAGGCGTCGTGCTGCGCGTGGGCACCAACCGGCTGGGCGGGCAAGTCGTCTGGGTACTGGGGCCGGGCGGGCAGCGGCATTATTATGCGCACCTGGACCGCTATGCGGATATCGAGAAGGGGCAGCGGGTGCGGGCCGGGACCGTTCTCGGGTATGTGGGGACCACGGGGAATGCGGCGGGGACGCCGCCGCATTTGCATTATGGGATTTATGGGGCGGCGGGGGCGATCAATCCGTATCCGATGCTGACGGCTGTCGGGGGCGGTATGCCCACGCATGAGCACGAACGCGTGGGCGGTGCCCGGTGAAACCGTGACAGAGGCCACTGGCCTCTGTCACCCCTACGTTACGCTGAGAGCAACACGAGATCGAAAGGAGCCAGATGGACGAAGAAACCCTTGAATTCGCCAGGCGCGTTTTTCAGTTCGCGCGAACTGGCCAAACAGAAGAACTAGGTGCGCTGCTCGGCCAGGGCCTGCCGCCGAACCTGCGCAACGAGCGGGGCGACAGCCTGTTGATGCTGGCCTGCTACCACGGCCACCTGGAAACGGCGCGCGTCCTGCTCGAACATGGCGCCGACCCGGAACTGCTGAACGATGCCGGCCAGACCCCGCTCGCCGGGGCCGCCTTCAAGGGCGACGCCGCCGTGGTCGCGCTGCTGCTCGAACGCGGCGCGCAGGTCGATGCCGCCGGTCCGAACGGCAAGACGGCCCTGATGATCGCCGCCATGTTCAACCGGGTCGAGATGATGCGCATGCTGATCGAACGCGGCGCCGACCCGCATCTGTCCGATGCGGCCGGCATCCCGATCCGCGAGGCGGCGGCCAGAATGGGCGCCGTCGAGGCGGTCGACTTCCTCAACAGGATCCTCGACGGCGGCTGAAGCCGCGCCTCAGTGCCGGCTCTGCAGGAATTCCGTCGCAGCCCGGGCCGACATCGGCCGGCTGAACAAAAAGCCCTGGAACAGGTCGCAATCGCAGTCGGTCAGGGTCCGGTGCTGCTCGGCCGTCTCCACGCCCTCGGCCACCACATGCATGTCGAGCTTGTGGGCCAGGGCCATGATGCCGGCGCAGAGGTCGGCATCCTTCGGGTCGACCGCGCAGTTCTGCACGAAGGAGCGGTCCAGCTTCAGGTAGTTCACCGGCAGCTGGCGCAGGTAGGACATCGAGGAAAAGCCGGTCCCGAAATCGTCGATCGAGAGCGCCACGCCGCCGCCGCGCAGGCGGTGCAGGATGGCGATCGCAAGATCGGGGTCGGACATCATCATCGATTCGGTCAGTTCCATTTCCAGGCATCCGGCTTCGATGCGGTGCTCGCGCATCAGGTCGAACACGTAGTCCGGCAGCGCGGCGCTGGTCAGCTGGCTGGTCGAGAGGTTGACCGCGATCGGAATCGTCCCGAGGCCGGCGTCGCGCCAGGCTGCGATCTGGCGGCAGGCCTGCTCGATCACCCAGCGCCCCAGGTGCAACAGCAAACCCAGCTGCTCGGCCAGCGGAATGAAGTTATCCGGCGCGACCATGCCGACGCCCGGGCGGTTCCAGCGGATCAGCGCTTCGAAGCCGGCGATGCTGCCGTCGCGCCGCATCTTCGGCTGGTAGAACAGCGCGAACTCGGTGCTGCCGACGGCCGCCCGCAGGTCGCGCTCGAGTTCGACGCGCCGTGCGACAGTGGAACCCAGCTCGGGCGAATAGAAGCGGTACTGGTCGCGTCCGTTGTCCTTGGCCGAGTACATGGCCGCCTCGGCGCGCCCGAGCAGCTCGGCCGCGCCGTATTTGCCGTCGCTCGAAATGGCGATGCCGGCGCTGAAGGTGAGGTGGAGCGGCTGGCGCAGCACCGCATAGGGTTGCGCCAGGAAGGCACGGATCTGGTCGAGCTGGCGCGCCACCTCCTCGCTGGTGGCGGCGCGCGGCAGGGTGAAGGCGAATTCGTCGCCCGACAGGCGCGCCAGGCTGCCCAGCGCGACATTGCACTGCTGGATGCGCTGGCCGACCAGCTGGATCAGCTGGTCGCCGATGCCCTGTCCGAAGGTATTGTTGATGTACTTGAACCCGTCGAGGTCGATGATGACCACGGCCAGCCGGGCGCCGTGCAGCGCCGCCATCACCAGCTGTTCCTCGAGCGCCGACTCGAACATGACGCGATTGGCCAGCCCGGTCAGCGAATCGGTGATGCGTTCCTGCTCCAGCCGCGTGCGCAGGCCGCGGAGTTCGGTGATCTCGCTCGAGAAGCCGATCAGGCAGACCGGCTGGCCCGGCAGCCGCAGCGCCACCTTGCGCGACCTGAAATGGTGCTTGCAGCCGTCCGCGCCGATGATGGTTTCCTCGCGCATCTCGCCGCCCTCGCCGGCGAACACCTCGGCGTCGTATTCGGCGACGCGCGCGGCGATCTCGGGCGGCATCAGCTCGCGGTCGGTGCGGCCGATCAGGTCGCTCAACTCGCGCCCATACAGGGCCAGCACCGGGCCGTTGGCGTACAGGTAGCGCCCCTGCTGGTCCTTGAGGTAGATCGCCGCGTCGACATTCGCGAGGATGGTGTTCAGGAGTTCGTTGCGCTGGACGAGTTCTTCGATGGCGCGGCGCTGCTCGGTGATGTCGGTCGAGATGCCGCACAGGCCGGTCACGCGGCGCTGCGCATCGAACAGCGGCACCTTGACGGTGCGGAAGATGCGGCAGTCGCCGTTCTTGAGGCAGACCACTTCGTCGGTGTCGACCTTCTCGCTGCCCAGGGCCTGGCGGTCGGTCGCGGCGATGCCCGAGGCCGCGACGTCGACGAAGCCCTCGTCGGTGCGGCCGACGATGCTGGCCGGATCCGAGCCGAACACCGCGGCGAGCGCCTGGTTGACGAACAGGTAGCGGCCGTCGAGGTCCTTCACGTAGAACAGGACGTCGAGATTGTCGACCAGCGTCCACAGGCTTTGCAGCTGGTCGGGATCGACAGCCTGCGCGCCGGCCGCCGCATCGGCAGCCTCAGCCTGCTTCGGTATCTTCATCCTGCCTGTCCTCCCTGGCGTGTGCGGCGTCGTGCTGCGGGACCGGTGCGCGCGCCCTGTACGGCGGGCATGCGCAGTCGCCAGTGTAGCGCCCTTGCCCCGACTTTCGGCACATCCGTGGGCGTCGGAGCCAAAAAGCTGCAAAGCCGCCACAGCGGAAAGATTGCCATCGCTCACGGCCTGGCTGGCCGGGGCGATGTTACTTGGTCACGGCCAGCACCGTACGGCGTCCGCCCTTGAAGGTGTAAAGGGTGATGGTGCCGTCGCGGATATCGCCGCGCGCGTCGAAGGCGATCGGGCCGGTGACGCCCTTGTGCTGGATTTTCGCCAGCACCGGCAGGTAGCTGGCCG
Organism: Massilia litorea; assembly: GCF_015101885.1. Classification (NCBI taxonomy): domain Bacteria; kingdom Pseudomonadati; phylum Pseudomonadota; class Betaproteobacteria; order Burkholderiales; family Oxalobacteraceae; genus Massilia; species Massilia litorea. Next base: position 3,803,595 of record NZ_CP062941.1, on the reverse strand, counting down.
GCGCGGTCGAGCCGGCCTTCGTCATGGCCTCGGCCATCGTCATCACGGCGTCGTAGGCGTAGGGCGCATTGATCTGGACGTCGATGCCGAAACGCTTTTTGTAGTCGGCACGGAATTTGTCCAGGCCTGCGCGCCCGGCGGCATCGACCCCGCCCGCTTCGGCGCAGAAGACCTGGCCGTCGGCCATGGCGCCGCCGGACAGCTTGTGGATCTCGTCCGAGCAGATGCCGTCGCCGCCCATCATCTTGACGTTCAGGCCGAGCTGCTTCATCTGGCGCAACATCGGGCCGGCCACGGCGCTCATGCCGCCGAAGAAGACCAGGTCCGGCTTGCTGGCGCGGATCTTGGTGAGGATGGCGTTGAAATCGGTTGCCTTGTCGTGCGTGAATTCGCGCGCCACCACCTGGGCGCCCTGCTGCTGCAGGCCTTTGGCGAATTCGACGGCCAGGCCCTGGCCGTAGGCGGTGCGGTCGTCGATCACGGCCACGCGTTTTGCGCCCATGTTCCTGACCGCATAGTGGCCCAGCGCCTGGCCGAGCTGGATGTCGTTGGCGACGACGCGGAAGGCGGTATTGAAACCCTGCTGGGTGTATTTCGGGCTGGTGCTCGAGGGAGAAATCTGCGGGATGCCGGCCTGGTGGTAGATCTTGGAAGCCGGGATCGTGGTGCCCGAGGTTTCATGGCCGACCACGCCGTTGACGCGGGCATCGACCAGTTTCTGGGCGACGCTGGTCGCCTGCTTCGGGTCGCCGCCGTCGTCCTCGGCGACCAGCTCGAAGCGCACCTTCTTGCCGCCGACGCTGACGCCGCGCGCGTTCAGGGCCTCGATCGCCATGCGGGCGCCGTTCTCGGTGTCCTTGCCAAAATACGCAACCGGGCCGGTCACGGCGGCCGAGTGGCCGATCTTGACGACTTCCTGGGCGTTGGCCAGGCCGGCGGCCAGCAGCGCGGCCGTGATCAGGGTCTTCTTCATGCATTCCTCTTGATGATGTGGACGCGGCCGGAGCGGGCGGCGCCGAAAGAAGCGATGATATCAAGGATGAGCATGCCAGGTGCGATCCGCGCGCCGGCGCCTGCCCCGCTTGCGGCATACTGAGGCGAACCACCCACCAGGGAGTGCGCATGACCAGCGAGCACCTGCGCTTTCGCACCTTGCTCTACCGCTTCATCTTTTTCGACTGGCTGTTCCAGGACGTCGGCGGGGCGCGCACGCCGATCGAGCGCCATGCCGCGACCCAGCACAACCGGCGCATGAGCAAATACCTGCCGGTCTACCTGCGCCGCTGGTCCTTCCTCACCGTCCTCGATTTCGCGCTCGGCTGCCTGGTCGAACGCGCGCTGCAGGCCACCCTGCTGTCGGCCTGGTTCTTCACCTGGACCTGCATTACGGCGACCGGCACCGTCGTCATTACCGTCGCCTGGATCTTCCTGACCCAGCCGCAGCAGCCTTGAGGCATGCGGCCATTTTGCGCTGCACAAATTTATGCTTGACAGGGCGCCGGCATCCCGCTTAGAGTCAAGTCAATGACTACCCAACTGCATCTGTCGAACCTTCTACCGCTGACCGGCCTGCTAGCGCCGGCGCTGCTACTACGCGCCTGATTCTCACGCGTTCCGGCCCCCGCCGGTGTTCAAAGTAGTTACAGGAAGGTTGCAACGATGTACGTTTCTCCGCACTCCATCAGTTTTGTCCTCACGCTGCCACTCGGCGCACGGGCCTCGCTTCGTCTACTGCTAAAACTACCGATCGGTTGCCGGGCCTAGCGTTCTCGTGGCCCGCCCGGCAGCCCTTCGCCACTCCCGCGCCGAACCCGGCACCCTTCGTTTTTAGCAGGAGTACTGAACATGTTGACCAACCCATCTTCGAAATACCGTCCTTTCCCCGCCGTCGAGATCGCCGACCGCCAATGGCCGGGTAACACCATCACCCGTCCGCCGATCTGGATGAGCACCGACCTGCGCGACGGTAACCAGGCCCTGATCGAGCCGATGAGCCCAGAAAAGAAGCTCCGTTTCTTCGAGATGCTCGTCAAAATCGGCGTCAAGGAAATCGAAGTCGGTTTCCCCTCCGCCTCGCAGACCGACTTCGATTTCGTGCGCATGCTGGTCGAGGAAAACCGCATCCCGGACGACGTCACCATCATCGTCCTGACCCAGGCCCGTGACGAACTCATTCGCCGCACCGTGGAATCGGCGGCCGGCGCCAGGCGCGCCGTCGTCCACGTCTACAACTCGGTCGCCCCCGTGTTCCGCCGTGTCGTGTTCGGCATGACCCAGGACGAGATCGTCCAGATCGCCGTCAACGGCACCCGCCTGATCAAGGAACTCGTGGCGCAGCACCCGCAGACGCAGTGGGGCCTGGAATATTCGCCGGAATCCTTCTCCACCACGGAGCTGGAATTCTCGAAGCGCATCGTCGACGCCGTCAGCGCCGAATGGCAGCCGACCCCGGACAATCGGATGATCGTCAACCTGCCCTCGACCGTGGAAGCGAGCACGCCGAATGTGTATGCCGACCAGATCGAATGGATGTGCCGCCACCTCGAACGCCGCGAAGCGCTGGTCATCAGCGTGCATCCGCACAACGACCGCGGCACCGCCGTGGCGGCGGCCGAACTGGCGGTGCTGGCCGGCGCCGACCGTGTCGAAGGCTGCCTGTTCGGGAATGGCGAACGCACCGGCAACGTCGACCTGGTGACCCTGGCGCTGAACCTCTACACCCAGGGCGTCCATCCGGGCCTCGATTTTTCGGACATCGACAGCGTGCGCCAGCTGGTCGAGGAGTGCAACCAGCTCCCGGTGCACCCGCGCCATCCGTATGCGGGCGACCTGGTGTTCACGGCCTTCTCCGGCTCGCACCAGGACGCGATCAAGAAGGGCTTTGCGGTGCAGCCGAAGGACGCGGTCTGGGAAGTGCCCTACCTGCCGATCGACCCGGCCGACCTCGGACGCAGCTACGACGCCGTGATCCGCGTGAACAGCCAGTCCGGCAAGGGCGGCATGGCCTATTTGCTCGAGCAGGAATATGGCCTCGCCCTGCCGCGCCGCCTCCAGATCGAGTTCTCGCGCGTGGTGCAGCGCCTGGCTGACATCAGCGGGCGCGAAATCGCCGCAAGCGACATCCACGCCCTGTTCGTGCGCGAATACCTCGAACAGGAAGCGCCTTACCGCTACATCTCGCACCGCATGAGCGAGAACACGGCCGCCGGCGAGCAGGTGCAGGTCGAAGTGACGGCGGGCCATGAGCAGGTGCAGCGGGCACTGCGCGGCGCCGGCAACGGTCCGATCGACGCCTTCGTGAATGCGCTCGGCCTCGACGTGCGCCTGATGGACTACCACGAGCACGCGATCGGCTCGGGCGCGAATGCGCGCGCGGCCTGCTATGTCGAACTGAGGGTGGGCAACGGCCCGACCCTGTTCGGCGCCGGCATCGACAGCAATATCGTCACGGCCTCGTTCAAGGCGGTGCTGTCGGCCGTGAACCGCCACATGGGAAGCGCGGCGGAGGGTGCGCCGGCCCTGGCGGCCTGACACGGCCGGGCGCGGCTGGCGCGCTTGCCTTTATAATCGGCGCTGCTGCGCCCGCACCGTGCGGCGCTTTTTCCGGAACCGTTCATGAAAAAAAGCCTGACCCTGCTGTTGTTCGTATCGAGTGCCGCGCTGGCGGACGACGACGCCGTCCTGAAGTGCCGCGCCCTGCCGGAGGCGGCGAGCCGGCTCGCCTGCTACGATGCGATGCCGCTTGGTGCCGCGCCGGCCGCCGGTTTCGGCAGCGAGACCATCAAGAAAAAGCCGGACGAACTGCCGGCCGCAATGGAAAGCACGGTCGCCGGCGAGTTCGAAGGCTGGGGCCCGAACTCGCGCATCAAGCTGGCGAACGGCCAGGTCTGGCGCATCGTCGACGACAGCTCGGCCGTGCTGCCGCGGCGCAGCGGCACGAAGGTGCGCATCGCGCGCAACATGTTCGGCACCATGTTCCTGAGCGTCGAAGGCACGAACCAGTCGGCCAAGGTGCGCCGGGTCGACTGAGCGGCGCCGGACGCCATGAAACGCACGCCTGAAAAGCGGCAGGCGATCCTGGATGCCGCTGCCGAGGAGTTTCGCGACAAGGGCTACGAGCGCGCATCGATGTCCGACATCGGCCTGCGCACCGGCTTTTCGAAGACCACGCTGTACGGCTATTTCGGCGCCAAGGAGGCCCTGCTCGCCGCCCTCGTCGACGAGGCGACCGAAAACGGGGTCGCGGCGATGCTCGAGGTGCTGGCCGGCGCCGGCCCGCACCTGGCCGTCACGCTCGAACGCTTTGCCGGACGCTACCTGTCGTATGCGCTGTCGCCATCGGTCTGCAGCCTGCGGCGCGTGCTCGCCGCCGGCGCCGGCCGCTCCGAACTGGACCTGCGCTGCCGCGACCTCGGTGCGGCGCGCATCGACGCCGCGCTGGCGGGCTACCTGCGCGCGCAGATGGAAGCCGGCGCCCTGCGCGGCGGCGATGCGCGCGGCAGCGCCCAGCAATTCAGGGCGCTGCTCGAGGCGTCCTGGTTCGACCGGGTGCTCTTCGATTACGGCAGCGGACCGGGCCCCGGCCAGGTCGAAGAGGAAATCGAATTCGCCCTGGCGGCCTTCCTGCGCGCCTGGGCCCCTGCCCTGCCGGTCGCCACCGACGCCTCATGAACAGACTGTCCCTGCTCCTCGTCGCCTGCTTTCCGCTTGCCGCCGGCGCCGCCGACCTGGCCAAGGGCCAGCGCCTGTTCGCCTCGCGCTGCGCATCCTGCCACGCGGTAGGTCCGTCGGCACGCGCCGGCTTCGGCCCGCAGCTGAACGGCGTCATGGGCCGGCGCGCCGGCAGCACGCCCGACTTCCGCTATTCGCCGGCGATGCTGAAGTCAAGCATCGTCTGGAACGACAAGACGCTCGCCGCCTTCCTCGATTCGCCGGGCGACCTCGTCCCCGGCACCAAAATGCGTTTCTGGGGCATGAGCGATCCGCAGCAGGTCGGCGACCTGCTGGGCTACCTGCGCAGCATCCCGGCCGCGCCGCCGGTTCCCCCGCAGCGCTAGTTCCCGTCCTGCGCGTCGAGGTTGGCGCGCACGCGCTCGAGCAGCGCCAGCAAGGCGGCCCGCTCGGCTTCCGGCACTCCCTTAAAGGCCTCCTCGGCCGCCGCGGCGCCCTGGCGGTGCCAACCCGCGTGGATCGCTTCGCCGCTGCCGCTCAGGCGCAGGCGCGTGCTGCGGCGATCCTGTTCGTCGGCCTGCGCATCGAGCAGTCCACGCTCGCGCAGGGCGCGGATCAGGCGCGTCAGCTGGGCCTTGTCGCGCCCCGAATGCGCCACCAGGTCGCTCAGCGTCGCCCCCGGCCGGCGCGCAAAAAAGCCCAGCACCTTGCCTTCCATATGGGTCAGTTCCGGCACGCCGGCGCCTGCCGCGCGCATCTGGCGCGCGCGGTAGAGATGCATGATCGAATGGATGGCCTCGAACACGGCCTGACCCGAGGCAGGGGAATTTTGGTTGACTTTATCAACGTGTTTTTTCATAATGGGAGACATTATCAACTAAATTGAGGGTCCGATGATGGAACAGGATAATCGCAGGAGCGTCCAGCGCGTGCGCCACGAACTTCACCGGCGCGAGGTCGTGGTCACGCGGGTCGAGCCGCTCGGCGCCCACTTTGTCGCGATCACCTTTCGCGCCGATTCGCTGGCCGGTTTCGTCTCGCTGTCCTTCGACGACCACGTCAAGTTCATGTTCGAGGGAGCGGACGGCGAACAGGTGCGGCGCGACTATACGCCGCGCCGCTTCGACGCACAAGCGCGCGAGCTGACGATCGAATTCGCGCTGCACGGCGAGGGGGCCGCCTCGAACTGGGCACGCTGTGCGCGGCCGGGCGACGCCGCCGTCATCGGCGGGCCGCGCGGCTCGATGATCATCCCGCCCGATGTCGACTGGCACCTGCTGGCCGGCGATGCCAGCGCGCTGCCGGCGATGCGCCGGCGTCTGGAGGAACTGCCGGCCGCTGCGCGCGTGATCGTCGTGGCCGCCGCCGGCGAAGCAGACCGGATCCCGTTCGCGGGCGCGTCCCTCCCCGAGGTGCACTGGGTAGAGGACGCGGCTGCGCTGGCCGGCGCCGTGCGCGCGCTCGCGCTGCCGCCCGGCGCAGGCTTTGCCTGGGCAGGCGGCGAAGCGGCAGCCATGCGTGCCCTGCGCGAAGTGCTGGCCGCCGAAAAGGCCTTGCCGAAGGAGGCGATGCGGGTCTCGGCTTACTGGAAGCGTGGCGTGACCGACCACCACGAGGATCTCGATTAAGCGTGCTAGGGCAAGGTCAAGGGCGCCGGCACGGTACTCACGCCCTGCTCGCCCGCCGCGGCGGCCTCCGCTTCCTGCGCCCTCCTGAACGCGGGGCGTTCCTTCAGGCTTTCAAGATAACGCGCGACCGCCGGCGGGAACTCGCCGGCCAGCCCCAGGTACTCCGCGAGCAGCAAGGCATAGCCGACCGAGATGTCGGCCATGGTGAAGCGGCCGGCGCAGATGGCGGAGCGGCCATCGAGCACCGGTTCCAGGGTGCGCAGCCGGCCCAGGAACCAGCGCTTGTAATCGTGTGCGACCTGTGGCGACTGGCGCTCCGGCGGCTCGAAGCGCTCGTAGCGCAGGATCAGCGTCTGCGGAAAGGTCAGCGTGGCTTCGCCGAAGTGCAGCCAGTTCAGGTAGGCACCGAAGTCCGGATCGGACACCGCGACATCGAGCCTGCCATCGCCGTAGCGGGCGCCCAGGTACTGGCAGATCGCCGACGATTCCGTCATCCGCAGCTCGCCGTCGAACATGGCCGGCACCGTGCCGAGCGGATTCACGGCGAGGAAACTGCGCTCGTGCGCGCGCGGCGGAAACGGCAGCATCTTCAGTTCGTACGGGAGCCCCAGTTCTTCCAGCGCCCAGAGCGGCCGGAACGAGCGCGCCGCGATGCAGTGGTACAGGGTGATCATCGGGTACGCCTCCTGGTGTCTTCAGCTCGAGAGCGTGTTTATAGCATGCGGATTCGAGCACGGAACAGCCCGACGCGAGGGCCAACGAAAAAAGGACGCCGATATGGCGTCCTCTCCCTTGCAGCCTGCGGCAGCGATTACTTGCCGCAGCCTGCCGACTTGATGCGGTCATAGGCCGCCTTCGCCTGCACAAGCCCGTAGCCGTACTTGACGTCGCGCCCGGCCGCGCCCAGGTCCAGCGCGCTGTTGTCGAGCGAGGTGCGGATCTGCGCCGCGGTACAGGTCGGGAAGTAGCTCCACACCAGGGCGGCGACGGCCGAGACGTGCGGGGTTGCCATCGAGGTGCCGTCGTAATAGGCGTAGTTGCTGGCCTTGACGGCGACGGTGGCGCTCTGGCCCAGCTTCGCCCTCATGGCCGCGCCATCGGTATCGGTCGCGGTCACGGACGGGATGCTGGTGACGGTGGTGCCCAGCGTGCCGCCAAAGGCGCCGGCTACATTGTTGTAGACGACGGCGCCGACGCCGCCGCTGTTCTGGCAGTTCGAGACCTTGGTTGCGAAGTCGACCGTGCCGCGGGCGATCAGGCAGACCTTGCCCGAGACAGCAGTGTTGATGGCATCGCCGATGCCGAAGTCGGCCAGCGGCGCGGTTGCCGTTTTCAGGGGCGAGCCTTCCATCGCACCGGCGGCATAGTTCGTGCCGCCGACGGCCAGGGCGGCGTCGATGCCGGCGCCGGTCGGCACGGTCGACAGCACGCTGACGCCGGGGCCGGACAGCTCGACCTTGCTGTTGTACTGCGAGAAGCTGGCCCACTGCTTGTTCTCGTCGAGCGCGCCGACCATCACGACGCTGGCGTAACCGGCAGGATAGGAGACGACGCGGTTGCCGTCGTTGCCCGCCGCCGCCACGCTCAACACGTTCTTTGTCGTGTACAAGGTATTGAAGGCGTTCTCTTCAGTCCTGCTCTTCGCCCCGCCGCCGAGCGACATCGAAATGACGTTGGCGCCGGCCGCACCGCACTTGTTGGCGGCGCTGGCCAGGGTCGACGAATAGGCCCAGCCGTCGGCGCCGAACACCTTCACGATATGCAGTTTCAGCTGCTTGTTCGGGTTCACGCCGACGACGCCGACGCCGCTGTTGTTGATTGCGGCGATGGTGCCGGCCACGTGGGTGCCGTGGTGGTTTTCGTCGGTGTACCACCAGCCGGTGCCGCTGTCGTATTCACCGGTGAAGTTATTGCCGGACAGGTCTTCGTGGTCGCGGTTGACGCCGGAGTCGATGATGCAGACCTTGCGGTTGCTGGCGAGCGAGTCGCTCAGCTGGTCAGCCTGGACCAGCTTGATGCCGTAGGGGACCAGCTGGCCGCTGGTGTAGGGCGTGCCGGTCGAAGGCGTGGTCAGGGCGAAGGGCTTGCGGATCACGTCTTCTTCGATGTATTCCACGTTCGGGTTGTTTTCCAGGCCTTTCAGGGCGACGATCGGCACTTCGATGGCCATTGCGTTCATGCCGAAGATCTCGTGCTTGACGGCGCCTTTCGCTGCGCTGACGGCCGATTTGACATGGGCGGATGCGCCGGGCTTGAAGGCCACGATGACGCGCGTGGTGTCGGGTGCGGCGGCCTGCGCGCTGCCGAATACGCCGGCGGCCAGGAGTGCGGCCAGGCAGATGCTGAAGGGTGTCGTTGCGCGGGTGTCGTTGCTTGCCATGAGTCTTCTCCGTGTGAATACTTATGATGTCGCCCGCGACGCGGCTGCGGGATTGCGGTTGTGTCCGCTCACATGCGAATGGATGTGATCGACTCAGTGTATTGGCAAAAGACGGGCTCGGCAACGACTCCTTCATTGTGTGAACGAAAACAGACTCGGCAGGAATCGGATGTTTTTTGAAGGCAAGATGCGCTGCCTGATTCGGGCGCTTGCGCGCCTACGTTTCCTGCCGGGCGAGACTTAGTCGGCGATGCGCAGACTGCCGCGGGCGACCAGCGTTCCGTCCGCTGCATCGACAGGTGCCCGCGCCGCGGCCAGCGACGCCATCGACGCCGTGCCTGGCCCGTTGTCATAGTCGACTAGCTCGGCCCTGGTTGCCGCATCGGTATGGCTGATACGTACCCGCAGGCGATCCGCAGCGCCGCGCCCGGCGTCTCCCGGGCCGGCCTCGATGCTGAAACGATAGCCAGGGCGTCCGTCGAGGCGGCCGGTGCCGGCCAGCCGCACTGATTGCCCGTTCCGCTCGGGCTTGCCGACGGCGTCGGCACGGAAGTGGAAGGGACCAGTCAGCGTGACGACCGGGGCTGCGGCAGCGCGCGCACCGGCGCCAGGATTGGCGTCCAGCGGCGCCCACACGGCGAAGCGCAGCGGCGCCTTGCCGGAGCGCGCCCCAGCCCGCGCCGCCGGCGCCAGCACGCCCTCTCCGGCCAGCGTTGCCACCGACCGGTCGATGACGAACAGCCTGCGCTGCACCTGCGTGGCATTCCCGGCGCGGTCCGTCACCGTGATCTTGACCGTGGCAAAGCCGGGCCGGCAAAAGGTGTGGCGCAGGCTGACGTCGCCCACCCCGCGCCGCTCGCGCAGGCTGGGGGCGGCCTGCGGGCAGCCGTCGTCGACGCTGGCCGAGGCCAGGTGCGACTCGCCCACGGCGCTGTCGGTGAAGTTGACGGTGAGGTCGACCGTGTCGCCCGACCTCACCCCGACGTCTTCCGCGACGCCGGCGATGGGGCCGAGCACCGGTGCGGCCGGCCCCTCCCGTCCCGGGCGCAGCAGGACCAGTCCGGCGTTCGAATCGGCGAGGATGCTGCCGCTGCCGTTGATCGCCCTTGCCGAATACAGCACCAGCCCGGCGGGCGCACGGTAGAGCCGGGTGTTCAGGTCGACTGGTGTGGACACATCGTTCCAGTAGACCGCGCGCCGGCTGAGCGCATCCATGGGCGTGTCCTGGACGTAGCCGACCATCTCGCGGCGGTTGTTCAGGGCCTCGGCCCTGCCGTAGGGTGCGCCGGCCAGCGGCAAGGGACGCAGGCCGCCCCGCATCGACCAGATGAAGGGCCTGTGATTCACCCCGGGGACGTCGTCCTCGACCTGGTTGTTGCCCGCAACGTCGCCGTTGTCGTTGAGCGCGGTGACATCGCGGTTGCCCGCGTCCGGGCCGATCTGCACGATACCGGTCTGGCGGCTCCACAGGAAACCGACGCCGCCGAACTCCCGGTAGGCGGTGCCCAGCACCTGGCCGCTTGCGTTCACGTGCGAGGCGGCCGATGAAGATCCGCCGAGGGCCCCCAGGTCCGTGGCCCTGCCCGCCGCGTCCCATACGGTAGCGCGCAGGAAGCGCCTCTCGTCAGCGGCGGCGCCGGCCGTGACGCCGCTTTCGTTGATGGCCCAGGCGGCCGAGAAGGTTGCCGGCGGCGGTCCGAGGGCAGTCATGCTGCCGTCGACATTCCAGCGGCTGGCGCGCATCATGAGGGCCGAACCGGGCATCTCCACCGTGCCCGCCACCTGGTTGCAGTCGTTGATGGCAAACGCGTCCGCCGAGCTAGAACCCGGCAACAGGCGCATGCCTCCCGCAAGGCTCCAGGAAAAGGCCTCGCTGCGAGCGAATGGATTCTGCGCCGTTCCAACGACGACGCCGCGATTGTTCAGGCCCCTCAGGTAGGCGAAGGAGCGTCCCAGGGAACCGAGGGCATGCAGGCGGCTGCCGTCGAAGAACCAGTTGAGCCACTCGTCGCCGGTCGAGACCACGAAGGCAGCCTGGCCACGCTCGTTCAGCATCGCCTTCGATGCGTCCGGACCGAGGTTGACGACGCTGTACCCGGCCGGGCGCGCGGATATTGCCGCCTGCGCCGCTTCGGCTGGCGTTCCGGTGGGAGCCGCAGTGGCGCACAGGGCCGTGACGGCGGGTACGAACACGCCGGCCCAGCGCAGGCGGGCTTTGTTGCTGAGCATGAATGTCATGGGGAGCCTCGGTCAGGGAGTTGGGGAACCACAGCGTCAACTGTAGATTCCGCGCCGGACTCCGCCCTGAGCCCGCTCTAACCCAGCAGGGGAACTAAATTGCAAACGCGCGGACCGCGCGCGCGACCCCTTCAGCCCTTCCTGCCGTGCAGCGCCTGGCGCGAGCGCTTCCGCTCTTCCGCCTTGTCGAAGCGGCGTTTCTGCTCCTCGGTCTCGGGCTCCAGCGGCGGCACCGCCTGCGGCTTGCGCTGCGCGTCCACGGCCACCATCGTGAAATAGCAGCTGTTGGCATGGCGCTGGGTGCGCTGCTGGATGTTTTCGGTGACGACGCGGATGCCGATTTCCATCGAACTCCTGCCCGTGTAGTTGACCGAAGCGAGGAAGGTCACCAGTTCGCCGACGTGGATCGGCTGCAGGAACATCACCTGGTCGACCGAGAGCGTCACGACGTACGAGCCGGAATAGCGGCTGGCGCAGGCATAGGCGACGCTGTCGAGGAATTTCAGGATGGTGCCGCCGTGCACGTTGCCGGAAAAATTGGCCATGTCGGGGGTCATCAGGACCGTCATCGTCAGCTCGTGGATGGGTCTGCCTTGGTGGTCGTTCATGTCGTTCTCGCTTGGCAATGGATAAAGGCGCGCTTGTGCGCTGCACCATTGTACGGCGGTTTTCCCGTCGTTACTTTCAATCCTGCAATTTCAGCCGTGGGTATACGCGCCCTCGGCTGCGCGCACACCGCCGCAGAACAGCAGGTAGCGGCCGGGCTCGCTGCCCGCCGTCAGCTCGGCCGTCGAGCCGAGCGGGACCGGCGCCGTGAAGCGCACCGAGATGCGCGCCACGCGCCGCCCGGCCGACTTCTCCAGCGCCGCGCAGGTTTTGGCGAGCGACTGCATGCCGTGGATGATCGGCGCCGGCAGCCCCATCAGCCGGGCGCTCCAGCGCGTCAGGTGGATCGGATTCCAGTCGCCCGACAGGCGTGCATAGGCACGGCCGCTGGCTGGCCCCACGCTCCAGCTGTCGATCGTCGCACCTGGCTGCACGGCCGGCTTCGCGGCCCGCTTTACCGCCGATTCTGCGCGGCCACCCTGCCCGCGCACGGCAAGGTATTTGCTGGTGCTGGTGAAGACCGGCTCGCCGCGTGCGGAGCCGACGGTTTCGAGCGTGCAGTAGACGGCGCCCGACTGCGTCGGCGGCAGGATGTCGATCCGGGTCGCGATCCGGATCGGAACCCCGGGCGCCACGTCGGCGTGCGCCACCAGTTCGTTCTCGACGTGGACGATGCCCGCCAGCCGGTAGGGAAAGGCATCCGACAGCAGGGTCGCCATGTGGGCGCGCTGTACCGGCAGGTACCAGTACGTGAGCGGGATGGCGCCGGGAGCGAAGCCGAGCGCCCTGGCATAGCGCGCGACGTGATCGAGGTCGAGGCCGGGAAGGACGAATTCCGAGGTCAACGGACCGGGAGCGCCGGCCGCCGGCCGGGGACGTTTCGACAACACCCGCAGCACAAGGCCGGGTCCCATGGACGGCAGGGCCGGCGCGGTGCCGGCGGCGATCGATCGAAGCACGTTTTCTCCCTCAATTGACGGTCAAAGCGCAATGTTTACCCGGCCGGGATCAACTCGGCGCTGCCAAAATGCTGTGATTGGTCGATAATACAGCCTGACGACGCACTACCGCACTGTCGCGCATTTTTGTTTCTCGGAGACTGTATGAACAAACTTGGTCCATCGACCCTGTCGATCCAGCAAAGCCTGATGCCCCTTCCCACCCCCGAGCGCACCGCGCTGCTCGAGAACCCGGGCTTCGGCCGCGCGTTCAGCGACCACATGGTCACGATCCGCTATACCGAGGGCCGCGGCTGGCACGACGGCAAGGTCGAGGCGCGCGGCCTGCTGCCGCTCGATCCGTCGACGATGGTGCTGCACTATGCGCAGGAAATCTTCGAAGGCCTGAAGGCCTATCCGCAGCCGGACGGCGGCGCCGCCCTGTTCCGCCCGGACGCCAACGCGCGCCGCTTCCGCAACTCCGCCACCCGCCTGGCGATGGCGCCGCTGCCGGAAGAACTGTTCCTGGAAGCCGTGCACGCGATCGTCAGCACCGACCGCGACTGGATCCCGAAACTGGAAGGCGCCGCGCTTTACCTGCGTCCGTTCATGATCGCCACCGAAGTCGCGCTGGGCGTGCGTCCGGCCGCCGAATACCTGTTCTGCGTGTTCGCTTCGCCGGCCGGTAACTACTTCAAGGGCGGCGCCGCCGGCGTGACCCTGTGGGTTTCCGAGCACTACATCCGCGCCGCGCCCGGCGGCACCGGCGACGCCAAGTGCGGCGGCAATTATGCCGCCAGCCTGGCGGCCCAGGCCGAAGCCACGCGCGAAGGCTGCGACCAGGTCGTCTTCCTCGACGCCGTCGAGCGCAAATGGGTCGAAGAACTGGGCGGCATGAACATCTTCTTCGTGTTCGAAGACGGCTCGATCCAGACCCCGCCGCTGACCGGCACCATCCTGCCGGGCATCACCCGCGATTCGCTGATCGTGCTTGCGCGCGACATGGGCCTGACGGTGCGCGAAGAGCCGTATTCGATCGACCAGTGGAAAGCGGACGCCGCCAGCGGCCGCCTGACCGAGGCCTTCGCCTGCGGCACGGCCGCCGTCGTCACCCCGATCGGCAAGGTCAAGGGCAAGGGCTTCGAAGCGGCCATCGGCAACGGCGAAGCAGGTCCCGTCACCACGCGTCTCAAGACTGCGCTGCTCGACATCCAGAACGGCCGCGCCGAAGACAAGCACGGCTGGATCCAGCGCGTGTTCTGATCGTTTCGATCGCGCCGGCGAGGGAAGCGGCAGGCCGCTTCCCTCGCCGGCAATATCGTCAATGTTCCATTGAGACAACAACCAGCAAGCAATTGATTGCATCTAGACAATTGTCTCTTTATCATGTCGATCCACGGACCACGCATGCCTGCGTCCTGCCGAACGATAAAATCAACGATAACGACATGAAAAAAATTGCACTTGCATTTGCCCTCGCCATCGCTTCGCTCGGCGCGGCCCAGGCCCAGACCTTCGTTCCGGTCGAGGACCTCGCCGCCAGGCCGCTGCGCTTCGTGTTCGGCGCCGGCCTGACCCTTGGCGGCGACAAGATCGCGACCGCCTTCTACGAAGACGACAGCGAACTGAACATCAAGGCCGGCGACTCGATCGCCCTGCAGTTGGGCATCGACTACCGCGTCAACCCCCGGTTCTCGATGCAGGGCACGATCGGCTACCACGTCGACCAGCTGAACGCGCGCAATGGCCACATGCGCTTCGACCGCATCCCACTCGAGCTGCTGGGCTTCTATCATGTGGGCGAGAAAGTGCGCGTCGGCGGCGGCCTGCGTTACGTCACCAAGGTCGCGTTCAGCAGCGGCGGCGCCTCCGACGTCGGCGATTACGACTTCACCGACAGCACCGGTGCGGTGGCGGAAATCGAATACGCCTACTCGCCGCGCGTCGGCTTCAGGCTGCGCTACGCGAACGACAAGTTCAAGGAAAAAATCAGCCGCATCCCGGTCAAGGGCGACCACGTCGGCCTGTTCGTGAACGTCTATTTCTGAGGCCGGCCTCGGAACGCACAACCGGAAACCACGAGCGATCGTGGTTTTTCATTTTTGAGGGACCTGGAACCGCATGCTCAAACTCAGCCTCGACGCACTGCTCACCGTCGACACCATCGCCCGCCGCGGCTCCTTTGCCGCCGCCGCCAAGGAGCTGTTCCGGGTGCCGTCCACGATTTCCTACACCGTCTCCAGGCTCGAGGAAGACCTCGGCGTGCAGCTGTTCGAGCGCTTCGGCCCGCGCGTCGAACTGACCGCCGCCGGCGCCGAGCTGCTCAAGGAAGGCCGCTACCTGCTGAAAGCCGCCGGCGACCTGGAACGGCGCGTGCGGCGCGTGGCCTCCGGCTGGGAGACCGAGTTCACGATCGCGATCGATTCGATGCTCTCGCCTTGCGCGCTGATGGACGACATCACGGCCTTCTACGGCATCGCCGACCAGACCCGCCTGCGCCTGATGAAGGAAGCACTCTCGGGCACCTGGGAAGCCCTGCTCGAGCGCCGCGCCGACCTGCTGGTGGGTGCGGCCGGCATGGGTCCGCCGGGCGGCGGCTACACGGCCGAGCCGATCGCCACGATCGCCTTCGTGTTCGTGGTCGCACCCGGACATCCGCTGGCCGGCGTCGACCATCCGCTGTCGAAAAGCGATCTCGCGGCCCATCGCGCGGTCTCGGTGTCCGATTCGGCGCGCCAGCTGCAGGCGCGCACCGTCGGCCTGCTGTTCGGCCAGGACACGCTGGCGGCGCCCGACATGCAGACCAAGTACGACTTCCAGCGCGCGGGCCTCGGCTTCGGCTTCCTGCCCGGCGCCTGGGTGCGCGAGGACATTGCGCAGGGGCGTTTCGTGGTCAAGGAAGTCGAGGAACCGAAGCCGGACGAGACCCTGTATCTCGCCTGGCGCACCGGAGAGGAAGGCGCGGCGCTGCGCTGGTGGCGCGAGCGCCTGCGGACCTCGGGCAGCGCGGCGCGGCTGATCGAGCCGCGTTGACGCCTTGTAGGGTGGGCATGCCCACCCTACGGACATCGTGCCGCAGGTGTCCGTCGCTTACAGCGGCAGGTCGAACAGCAGCACTTCGGCGTCGACCGCGCCGTCGAGCGTCACCTTCTCCTCGGCGTCGATGCGCACCGCGTCGCCGGCTTTCAATGCCACGCCATTCACGTTGAGCGCACCGCGCGCCACGTGGACATAGGCGATCCGGCCCTGCCGCAGCGGGAACGAGAGGTCGTCGCTGCCGTCCAGGATCGCCGCGTAGAGGAAGGCATCCTGGCGCAGCGAGACCGATCCTTCGCGGCCGTCAGGCGAGGCCACCAGACGCAGGCGGCCGGTTTTCGAGGCGACGTCGAAATGCTTCTCTTCGTAGCCGCCCGGCTTGCCGACTTCGTTCGGCTGGATCCAGATCTGCAGGAAGTGCACCGGTTCCGTCTTCGAATGATTGAACTCGCTGTGCACCACGCCGTCGCCGGCACTCATGCGCTGGACGTCGCCATAGCGCAGGACCGAGCCGTTGCCCATGCTGTCCTTGTGTTCCAGCGCGCCGTCGAGCACGTAGGAGATGATTTCCATGTCGCGGTGGCCGTGCGCGTCGAAACCGCGGCCGGCGGAGACACGGTCCTCGTTGATCACGCGCAGCGGGCCGACGCCCATGTGGGCCGGGTCGTGGTAGTGGCCGAACGAGAAGGTGTGCTTCGAATCGAGCCAGCCGAAATTGGCGACGCCGCGTTCTTCGCTTTTACGTACTTTCAACATGATGCGCTCCTTTTGTTATCGGCCGTTCGAACGATTCGAATCTCGCTGCCTCCCCGGGCTCTCCCGGTTCAACGCTGGCCGTGTTGTGCATGGATTGAATTATGCGCGCCCCCTGCCGGATCAAAAAGCGAGTAGTTTGCACGGCTATCATCGAAATTTTCGAACGGGTCAATCCTCCTGCGCCCGCAGCGCTTCGCCGATGGCGTAGTACTGGCCGCCGGCCACGTGGTGGATGCTGCGCCACTCGGGCCCGGCGTTCTCGAACTGCCAGTGGCCGTCGCGAAAAGCGCGCTCGTCGGCCCAGGCGGCGACCACTTCGCCGATGAACAGGTCATACGTCGCCTGGATGTGCGGCTCGGGCACCAGGCGGCATTCGAGCCAGGCCGCGCAACCGGCGACGAAGGGCAGCGTGTCGCCGCCAAGGCGCAGCAGCGCGACGCCGGCTTCGCGCAGCTTGCCGGGGTGCTGGTCGAGGCTGCGGTTGCCGACCCGGTTGGTCAGCTCGAGCAGCGCGGCGGTCGGCACCTGGATCACGAAGCGGCCGCTGGCCTCGATCAGCGCGCGCGTGCGGGTCGCCTTGTCGAGCACCACGGTGAGCTTGGGCGGTGCGAAATCGAGGGCGCAGGCCCAGGCAGCGGCCATGACGTTGTCGACGCCCTCGAAGTGGCCGGACACGAGCACCGTCGGACCGTGGGTCAGCAGGCGGTAGGCTTTATCGAGGGGGACCGGCTGGATGTGTTGGTTCATGCATTCTCCGAAGATAACGGTAAGGACGGTGCGCGGCAGAGATGCGGGTCGGCGGCGAACAGGTCCTCGACCCATTCGGCGAACACACGCAGCTTCGGGCTCGCCATCCGGCCTTGCGGATGGACCAGAGACACGGGCATCGGCACGCTCGGACAGTCTGCCAGCACCTCGACCAGCGCGCCGCTCGCCAGGTGATCGTGGACCATGTAGGTCGCGGCCTGGATGATGCCCAGGCCCTGCAGGCCGCAGGAGACGTAGGCGTCGGCGTCGTTGACCGAGAGCATGCCGGGCAGCCGGCGCCGCTCGATGCGCCCGCCGACGCTGAAATCCCAGTCGAAGGGGCGGCCCGTGCGGCCCGAGAAATGCACGATGCCGCGATGCCCGTCGAGATCTTCCAGGGTCTCCGGCACGCCGTGGCTGGCCAGGTAGGCCGGCGCGGCGCAGGTCACGAAGCGCATGCTGCCGACCTGGCGCCCGATCAGGGAAGAATCGTCGAGCTCTCCCACCCGCAGCGCGCAGTCGATGCCGTCGCGGGTCAGGTCGGCCAGGCGGTCGGCCAGGCTCACCACCAGTTCGATGTCCGGATAGCGCGCGTGGAACTGCGCCAGGCGCGGCACCACCACGCGGCGCCCGACCGCGCCCGGCAGCTCGATCCGCAAGCGGCCGCGCGGCACGCCTTCGCTGCTGCGAAAGCGTCCCTCGGCCGCCTCGACGGCGGCCAGGATCTCGACGCAGCGGGCGTAGAATTCGGCGCCGTCGGTGGTGAGCGCCACCGAACGTGTCGTGCGCAGCAGCAGCCTGGTGCCGAGATAGGCTTCCAGGTTCTGCATGGTCGCCGTCAGCGAGGCGCGCGGCAGGTTCAGGGTTTCCGCCGCGCGCGAAAAACTGCTCGCCTCGACGATGCGCACGAAGGTCTGCATGGCTTTGATCCGGTCCACGGCCTGCCCCGATTGTTCATATAAAACGAATTGTATAGGAGATGAACCGGGTAATTATCTTTACAGTGCGCCTCGCTAGAATGGGGGCAACTTATCGAGGAGCCGCCATGACACCGATTCATTCCCCTGCAGACGATATTTCACCCGGCATGATCCGCCTGCTCGCCCTCGCCGCCGGCCTGATCGTCGCCAGCCTCTATTACGCCCAGACCCTGGTCGGACCGATCAGCGCGGCCACCGGCCTCTCGCTCGATGCGGCCGGACTCATCGTGACGCTGACCCAGGTCGGCTATGCGCTCGGCCTGCTGTTCATCGTCCCGCTGGGCGATTTGCTGGAAAACCGCAAGCTGGTCTTCGTCCTGCTGCTGGGCACCAGCGCCATGCTGGCCGCCGCCGCCTTCAGCAGCAGCGCCGCGCTGTTCCTGGCCGCTTCGCTCGGCATCGGACTCGGTTCGGTGGCCGCCCAGGTACTGGTGCCCTTCGCCGCCCACCTGGCGCGCGAGGAAACGCGCGGCCAGACGGTCGGCAAGGTCGTCAGCGGCCTGCTGCTGGGGATCATGTTGGCGCGGCCGGCCGCCAGCCTGATTGCCGACCACTTCAGCTGGCATGCCGTGTACGGCGGCGCGGCGCTGGCGATCGCGGCGCTGGCCTTCGTGCTGCGTGCGCGCCTGCCGCAACGCGCCCCTGCCTCGTCCCTGCCCTACGGCCGCCTGATCGGTTCGATGTGGCAGCTGTTGACGACCACGCCCGTGCTGCGCCGGCGCGCCGCCTATCATGCGGCCATGTTCGCCTCCTTCAGCCTGTTCTGGACCGTCACCCCGCTGGTGCTGGCCGGTCCCGGCTTCGGGCTGTCGCAGACAGGGATCGCGATTTTCGCCCTGGTCGGCATGGCCGGCGCCGTCGCCTCGCCGGTGGCGGGACGTCTCGCCGACAAGGGGCACACCCTGTTCGCGACCGCCGCCGCGCTGCTGCTGGGCGTCGTCAGTTTCGTCCTGCCCCTGTTCGCCCCGGGCTCGCGCGAGGTCGCGCTCGGCCTGCTGGTACTGGCCTCGATCATCCTCGACATGGGGGTGGCCGCCAACCTGGTGCTGGGCCAGAGAACGATTTTCGCGCTCGGCGCCGAAGTGCGCAGCCGCCTGAACGGCATCTTCTTCGCCCTGTTCTTCGCCGGCGGCGCGGTCGGTTCGGCGCTGGGCGCCTGGGTGTATGCCCGCCACGGCTGGCAGGCCGCGCTACTGACCGGCCTCGCCTTCCCCGCAGCCGCGCTGGTCTACTGGACGAGCGAGTGGGCGGCCGAGCGCCGCCTCACGCAAAGCGCGCAAGCTCCTCTTCAGTGAAACCGGCGCGCCGCCGCGCCTCCAGGTTGAAAGGCCCCTTCAACACCGGGGCCTTGTAGCGTACGACCAGTTCCTGCTCTCTGATGATGACTCCATCATCAGCAGAGTCCAAACACCTCTGGGCTCGCCAGTACCTTTGTATCCTCAACAGCGAGCTGAAGGCTCGACGCATGCGCCGATTGTCAGGACGAAGCGTCTAACTCTATTCCTCGCGGTCCAACGCTCTGGGGCCGAAGAACTCCCCACCGTGCAATATTTTGAGGGGTCGTTAGCACACGGCGGAGGTGTATGTCATGGCCGAAGCCTGTCAGCCTGTGAGCGTCCCTGTAGGGCTCGATTAGCTCAGCGTTTTCGAGCTGCTTAAGAATGCGTTGAGCATTATCGCCATTTCCTGGAGTGAAGGTTGCGCCGCTTACCTCAGCCTCAGCCATGGAACCAAATAACGCGCGAGCCAATTCGTCGAGATAGAAAACCTTCGCTATCACCTCATTTGAGCTGGCCGTCTTTTCCTCAACTTCAAGCTTTTCCCGGCGTAGTTTGTCTGACTCTAGTCGCAAATCATCGATCTGCTTATTCAAGTTCTTCTCAATCGTAGTGGAAGCATTACGGCTAACGTCAAGCTGCGACCTCAGATCAGCGATCTCACCTGCACGAAGGTTTCTCTGTTCTTCAATACCTTCGTCACGCATCTTCTCAGCCGCTCGGATCGTCTCCCTAAGCTTCATCCGCTCCTCTTCCCCGATAGGCGTATCGTTTTCGGTTGCGAGCTTAATCTTTTTCATACGCACCGCTTTTCGCGACGATAACTCGAACGCTTTCTCCTCGAAATATGGGAGGACCATGAGGTAAAACACCGTCACCAATGCCGGCCCAAGAAATCCCACACACAGCCAGTAATAATCAGGTGAAATCGACTGTCCAAGTATCGTGAAGTTATCGAACCTCTTGGGTAATGCCTCAATGTCGGCGAACTTTTCAGATGATTTTCCGCCTGAAAACAAGATAACGATCAGCCGATAGTTCCAGAAAATCCAAGAACATATGAAGGAGAAAACGAGTGGGCTGCTGGCTCGATCGTATAGCTGAGCCTTCATGGTTTTGATGAGGTCGTCCATCTATCGGTCACCTAGATGCAAGAAAGGCAACCATAGTAGACCCTAACTTAGCGGATGACAACTCCTCATAAGTTCTGGCAGTTTGGGCCTCGATCGCGTGCTATTTAAATTCAAACTATCGCTTCCCCGCCGCTTGATGAGCGGTTGGAGTAGACTTGCAAGACTTACAAATTCTTGAGGTGGTTGATGAAGGTATTCATGAGCTGGTCTGGCTCACGTAGCCGCGCTGCTGCGGAGCTGTTGAAATGGTGGACGCGCAGTATCATTCAGGCGGCACGCCCATGGATCTCTACAGAAGACGTCGACCGCGGCTCTCTTTGGTTCTCTGAGATCAGCAATAATCTCAGCGATACGGCGATAGGGATCGTCTGTCTGACTCAAGAGAACAAAGATCGCCCTTGGATTTTGTTCGAGGCAGGTGCGCTTGCCAAGGGGCTGTCGAACAGTCGAGTGTGTACGTTCTTAGTGGACCTTGAACCGAGCGATATTCGTGACCCGCTCGCGCAGTTCAACCATACCCAGCCGACCGAGGAGGACATGCGCAAACTGGCACGGACTCTTAATAGGCAGCTTGGCGACGCTGCCCTTGACGACGCTGTCTTAACGGACGCTTTCGACGCATATTGGAATCAATTCCAAACGCGCTGGAGCAAACTGATCACTGAGATCCCGCAAGAGACAAAGGTCGTGAAGCGACCCGCCGACGACATTATGAGTGAGGTACTTGAGCATGTACGAGGGATGACTCAGCGGATTAGAAAGCTTGAAAGCGCTTCCGAACATTTCCCGTCCTGGCAGCACAAGCAAGGGAAAGGAATCAGCGCCGCAGTTTCGGTACCAAGCGCCGTTACTACCCAGCAACTTATCGTAAGTCGGATGAAAGAAAGGATTGTTGCGGGACACCCCTTAGATGATCTCATTAAAGAAGGCGAGGATATGGGATACGACCAAACGATGATGGAACTGTTCGTTAGACTGGCAACTGTTGAAGCAAAGATACAAGGGAAAGACATCCCGGCGGAGTTTGTGCGTAATGCCGTAAGAAATGCTGGACTGTCTTAAACCTAGCTCTTGTAGCAGTACGCTTTACTGTATGTATGCACAGTAAAGTTACACCATTGAGGAGAAGGGGCCAGCGCAAGCACGAGCGCGAAATCCTCTCGGCGGCACCTACCGAGGGCGACCTCACCATGTTCTACTGCGGCGGCGTACCTAAGCTGAAGCTGTCAGCCCATGATGACCAACAGGCTAAGCCGCTCATCCCTCCCCTGCTCGACGTGACGCTGATGACGTTGCATGGCAATAAGATGCTGTTCAAAGGGTTTAAGCGTGGACCAGACGTGCCGAGTACGTGCAGGAGTAGTCTATTCACGTTGGATACTAGACAGCTCAACAATCAAAGACGTATGACTGAACTAATCAGCGCACAGGTAGTTCAAATAGTACTTGATTGTTTCACGAAAGGACAGTCGGCGTCGAAGGCTAATATACGCTATTCGCGATCGCATGCTGGCATCCATAGGCCAGTCCGCGATTACTGATGTATTAATTTCCTAACTGCCGACGAACGCATCAAGCTCAATTGGATGCTTAATTTGTAAATGCAATTCTGCCTCGAAGACCTGAAGTAATTGGCCTATGCAGCAAGTGAGACCGCGCACAAAAGCAAGATCCTCTTGAAGCTCTCTACGAGTGGCTTAGACAGCACGGTGTACTTGCAGGACAGGTCTAATCACGTCGGCGGATGATCCTCAATAAGGCGAAAGAAGGCATACTGCTGAGCCAGCGCGCCATCTTCGCGCTCGGCGCCGAAGTGCGCAGCCGCCTGAACGGCATCTTCTTCGCCCTGTTCTTCGCCGGCGGCGCGGTCGGTTCCGCGCTGGGCGCGTGGGTGTATGCCCGCCACGGCTGGCAGGCCGCGCTACTGACCGGCCTCGCCTTCCCCGCAGCCGCGCTGGTCTACTGGACGAGCGAGTGGGCGGCCGAGCGCCGCCTCACGCAAAGCGCGCAAGCTCCTCTTCGGTAAAGCCGGCGCGCCGCCGCGCCTCCAGGTTGAATGGCCCCTTCAGCACCGGGGCCTTGTAGCGCACGACCAGATCGTCGTAGGTGGCGCGCAGCGGAAGCCCGCGCGCCGCGCACAGGAAGCCGTACCAGCGGTTGCCGATTTCCACGTGGCCGACCTCGTCGCGCAGGATGATGTCGAGGATCCTCGCCGCCGCCATGTCCCCGGCCTGGGCCAGTTTCGCGCGCAGCGGCGGAATCGCGTCCAGGCCGCGCGCCTCCAGCGTGCGCGGCACCAGCGCCATGCGCGCGAGCACGTCCCCTTTCGTCTTGTCGACCATCTCCCACAGACTGTCGTGACCGGGGAAGTCGCCGTAGGCATAACCCAGCGTCTTCAAATGGTCGGACAGCAGCGTGAAGTGGTAGGCCTCCTCCTTCGAAACCTGCAGCCAGTCGGCGTAATAGGCGTCCGGCATGCCGGGGAAGCGCCACAGGGCGTCGAGCGCCAGGTTGACGGCGTTGAATTCGATATGGGCCAGCGCGTGGGCGAGCATGGCGCGGCCCTCGACGCTCGTCATCGAGCGCCGGCCGACCAGGCGCGGCGATACCAGTTCGGGGCGCGCGGGACGGCCGGGAATCGCCCCATCCGCTTGCAGCGCGGTGCCGCTGTCGAGCGCGATGGCACCGGCGGCAAACGCCTGGGCCAGTGCCGCCACTTCGCGGGTCTTGATGAGCGGATCGGTCTCGAGCAGGCAGCGCAGCGCGCCAGCCCGCAATTCCGGGACGTGTGGCATGGTCGTTCTCGTGCGGATAAAGGCGGCAGTGTATCAGCCCGGCGGCCGATAGCCCGCGTCGGATATTGCCAGATCAGCCTCAGGCTGAAGACAGGAACCAGCCGAGTGCGCCGCAATTGACAAGGACAGTCAGCCAGAACGCCATGCGGAAGGATGCTTTCTTCGACTTATGCCGGAGCAGTTGCTGCGCCACGAGGGCGCCCGGCCATCCCCCGGCCAGGGAGAGCATATGCAGCGTACTTTCCGGGGTGCGCCACCGATTGTTCTGCGCGGCGGATTTGTCGACTGCATAAGCGATGAACGTCATCACACTCAAGCAGATATACAGGCCAAACAGGAAAGCCGGCACTTTCCCCGCCAACGCGGCAACGGCCAGGAGCAGGAGGAAACAGCTTGCAATGACCAGCGAAATGCCTCCCGTGCGGGCATTCGCCTGACGCCGCGCACCAAGCCGCACGAAAGCGACGTTCTCGGCCCGCGGCTGCCCTTTGTCGTTTGCGCTCAGCTCATAGGTCACTACGTTGTCGGCTGCCGGACGGCGACTGCGATCGGAGAACGATTTGATGTGGACGAAAACCGCCGGCCCTCCGCCGTTCGGAGTAATGAACCCGAAGCCCTGCTCATCCTTCCAGGAAGTGATTTTTCCCTGGTACCGCACGCTAGCGCAAGTTCCCTGTATGCCCCAGCGAATACCGCCCCGGCTGCGGCCACACCGTCAGCCCGTGCGGCTCGCCGCCGACTTTTACCTGGCGCACGTCGCCGTTGGCGGTGTCCATGCGGTAGACGACGTCGTCGAAGCGTCCGGCTAGCCACAGCCATTTGCCGTCGGCGCTGACGTTCCCCATGTCGGGACTGCCGCCGTTCGGAATCGCCCAGTGGGCCACGATCTTTTCGCTTGCGAACTCCAGCACGTCGACGCTGCCCGGGCCCTTGCGCTTGCCGTGGATGCGGTGGGTGCCGCGGTTGGTGATGTAGAGGAATTTGCCGTCGCGGCTGGGATACAGGCCGTGGGTGCCGGGACCGGACGGGATGAAGCCGACCTTGGTGAAGCTCGCGCCGTCGACGATGTGGACGCCGTCGGCCATCATGTCGGCGATATAGAAGCGCTTGCCGTCGGGCGAGATGCGCACGTCCTGCGGCATGCCCTTCTTGCTCGTGCAGATCTCGCTGGCGCCCGGGTTGCGCGGATCGAAGCCTTCGCGCACGCGCGTGGCCGGCATGCTGAGCTTCAGGTAGCCCAGCACCTTGCGGTTGGGGAGGTCGATCTTGGCGACCGAGCCGTCGAATTCGCAGGTGAACATGGCGTAGCGGCCGTCGATCGAGAATTCAGCGTGGTTGATGCCGCCGCACTGGGGCACGTCGATCGCGTACTGCATCGCCATCGTGTGCGGGTTGCGGAAGTCGAGCCGGCGGCGCGCCTCGGCGACCACGATGGCCGACTTGCCGTCGGGCGTGAAGTACATGTTGTAGGGGTCGTCGACCTCCACCTCGGGGCCCGGCTTGCCGGTGGCGGGGTCGATCGGCGTCAGGCTGCCGGTGTTCTTGCGCTCGGCGTTATTCGCTACCCATAGCGTGCGCAGGTCCCAGGACGGGATCACGTGCTGGGGACTGATGCCGACCTTGAAGCGGTCGACCACCTTCATCGTTGCCGGATCGATCACGCTGACATCGTTCGAGCGCAGGTTCGGCACGTAGACGCGCTCGAGGTCCTTGCTGACCGCTGCGCTCAGGTGGGTCGAGCCGATTTCGCTGTACAGGTTGAGCGAATCGACGACCGGCGGCATGCCCGCCTCCGTGACGACGGGCGTTTTTTTGACAGCGGCGACGGGAGGCGCGACGTCCCGCACACGGAGGACACTGAAGGCGCCGGCGGCGATGGCGGCGGCAAGGACGGCGGCGACGACTACTTTTTTCGATGGCACGATGGAGTTCTTTACGGTTGCCTGGATGGGTTCTGGATTGGGTGTTCTTGCAGACTGGCGCGGATGGCGGCGACCGAAGCGGACACGATGCGGTCGACGCCGAGCCGGCCCAGTTCGGCCGTCGCCCGGCGCGGATCGCCGTCGACGCCGCCCGCCTTGCCTGCCTTTGCGCCGGCCGCCAGCGCGTCCTGGCGTACCAGCGCCGGATCGATTGCCAGCGACAGGGCCGTATCGGCCAGCCCTGCGTGCATGCCGATTTCGGCATCGCCATGGCCGCGCCGCTTCAGCTCGGCCACATAACTGCTCTGCGTTGCCCGGTAATAGTCGAGCAAGGCGTGAACGCGGCAAGATGGCGCGCGGTTGACGCGTGCCGCGGCCTTTTCTTCGTTTTTCTGGTAGCCGCCGTGGTCGCCGAGGAAGAATACGTCGCGCACCCCATGCTGGCAGAAGCTGCGCGCCGTCGCTTCCAGCACCGACTCGAAGGCAGCGTCAGGTATCGAGATCGTGCCGGCAAAGCGCATGTGCCCGGCCGGCGGCGTGATCGCACCCTCGGGCACGTAGGCAATCGTCGGCGCCACCAGCGTATTGCCGAGGCCCTGGGCGATGCGGCCCGCCAGCACGCGGGCGCGCACATTGTGCTTGCCGAGGGCGATATGCGGACCGCTTTGTTCGGTGCCGCCGATCGGCACCAGCACCGTGGTGGCACCGGCCGCGATGCGGTCGCGCAGCTCGGGCGAAGTCAGGTCTTCGATATAGACGCTGGCAGGTCCCGATGCGGCCGCGAGCGTGGGCGCGGCCAGCGCCAGCATGAGGCTGGCCACCACACATACCTTGCGCTGCCGACTTTTTTGCGGATGAAGCATCGTGTTCCGTTTTCCAGGGCGATTGACTGCGTGAGCGGACGCTTGCCGCGCGTCATTACTTCAACATTGTAGAGCAAGCGGCCCATGCAAAACCGATGTTAAAGGTGTTTTGCCCGTCTCTGTTGCAAAGCCGCAGTACGCTCATTATTGGTGCGACAACTGGTGCAGCCTTCTGTCCAATATGGTGCGGCCAATGCACGATTCCAGTGCATGATGTTCAATCCAGGCCGGCTCGCTTGTCAAATCAAGGACTTGGCATGGTGCGGCAGGCGGCCCGGAACTTGCTTAGAAACACGCTTACGTCTCAACCATGCACTTTTTTAGAAAGTTTTTCGGATGGATGCACTCAAACACGGCGCCGACACCCTGTTCGTTCTCCTCGGCGCAATCCTGATCCTGGCCATGCACGCCGGCTTCGCATTCCTCGAGCTTGGCACGGTGCGCAAGAAAAACCAGGTCAATGCGCTGGTCAAGATCCTGGTCGATTTTGCGGTCTCGACGATTGCCTATTTCTTCATCGGCTACACCATCGCCTACGGCGTCGACTTCTTTTCGGACGCCGCCTCGCTCAGCCAGCGCAACGGCTTCGAGCTCGTGAAGTTCTTCTTCCTGCTGACCTTCGCGGCGGCCATCCCGGCCATCATTTCCGGCGGAATCGCCGAGCGCGCCCGTTTCCACCCGCAGCTCGTCGCCACGGCCCTGCTGGTCGGCTTCGTCTATCCCTTCTTCGAAGGCATCGTGTGGAACCATAACTACGGCATCCAGGCCTGGCTGAAGGGAGCGCTGGGCGCGGAGTTCCACGATTTCGCCGGTTCCGTGGTCGTGCATGCGGTCGGCGGCTGGGTGGCGCTGCCGGCGGTGATCCTGCTCGGCGCGCGTCGCGGCCGTTATTCGAAAAACGGCGCGATTTCTTCCCACCCGCCGTCGAGCATTCCCTTCCTGGCACTCGGCGCCTGGGTGCTGGCGGTGGGCTGGTTCGGCTTTAACGTGATGAGCGCGCAGACGCTGGACAAGATCAACGGCCTGGTGGCGCTCAATTCGCTGATGGCGATGGTGGGCGGCACCCTGGCCGGCGTCCTGGCCGGCAAGAACGACCCGGGCTTCGCCTACAACGGACCGCTGGCCGGCCTGGTCGCCATCTGTGCCGGCTCGGACCTGATGCATCCGCTGGGCGCGCTGGTGACGGGCGCCATCGCCGGGGGCGTCTTTGTCTGGATGTTCACGCTCACGCAGAACAAGTGGAAGATCGACGACGTGCTGGGCGTGTGGCCCTTGCACGGCCTGTGCGGCGCCTGGGGCGGCATTGCGGCCGGCATCTTCGGCCAGCACGCGTTCGGCGGCCTCGGCGGCGTGTCCTTTTTCGCGCAGCTGCTCGGCACGCTGCTGGGCATCGGAATCGCGTCCGCGTCCGGCTGGATCATTTACGGGCTGCTGAAGAAGACCGTCGGCATCCGCCTCGATCCGGAAGAGGAGTACAACGGCGCCGACCTGTCGATCCACAAGATCAGCGCGACGGCCGAGCGCGAGACGAGCTGGTAAAAGGGAATGTAGGGCGGGCTCCGCCCACCCCACAAGGTCAGCCTTGCGGCTGGGTTGCCCCGCCACCGGCCGATTCAGTCACTGCGGCGCGCGGAAAGAAACGCTCGCGCAGCGAACCCAGCAACGACCAGCCGAGCCCGGCCACGGCGAGGGTCATGATGGTGCCGACCAGCCCGTTGCTCCAGAAAATCCCCAACCCTCCGCGCGAGGCCAGCATGCTCTGGCGGAACGCGTCCTCGGCGCGGTCGCCCAGCACCAGGGCCAGCACCAGCGGCGCCAGCGGGTAGTCGAGTTTCTTGAACACGTAGCCGACGATGCCGAAGGCCAGCATCAGCCAGATGTCGAACTGGGCGTTGTGCACCGTGAAGGCGCCGATCGCGCACACCACGAGGATCGCCGGGGCGATGATCGAGAACGGAATGCGCAGGATCGCGGCGAACAGCGGCACCGTCGCCAGCACGATGATCAGGCCCGACAGGTTGCCGAGATACATGCTGGCAATCAGTCCCCAGACAAAATCCTTCTGCTCGACGAAGAGCAGCGGACCCGGCTGCAGACCCCAGATCATCAGGCCGCCCAGCAGCACCGCGGCGGTGGCCGAGCCCGGGATGCCCAGCGCCAGCATCGGCAGCAAGGCGCTGGTGCCGGCCGCATGCGCCGCCGTTTCCGGGGCGAGCACGCCGGCGATATTGCCCTTGCCGAAGCTGTCCTGGTCGCGGGCAAATTTCTTGGCCACGCCATAGCCCATGAACGAGGCCGCCGTGGCGCCGCCCGGCGTGATGCCCATCCAGCAGCCGATCGCCGACGAGCGC
Organism: Massilia litorea; assembly: GCF_015101885.1. NCBI lineage: Bacteria > Pseudomonadati > Pseudomonadota > Betaproteobacteria > Burkholderiales > Oxalobacteraceae > Massilia > Massilia litorea. Next base: position 3,775,274 of record NZ_CP062941.1, on the reverse strand, counting down.
AGCAGGGTGGCGAAGTGGCGCGGCATCGTGGCCCAGGTCTTGAACACCACCTTCAGGTCGATCTTGCCGTTCTTGCCGCGGAAGGCCAGGCCTTCCTCGATCGTGATCAGGATTTCGCTGATGCCGAACAGGCCGATCACCGCCACCAGGAAGTCGAAGCCGCGCAGCAGCTGCGGGGCGCCGAAGGTCATGCGCAACTGGCCGGAGATGGTATCGAGGCCGACGGCCGCCAGCACGAAGCCGATGCACATGGCGATCACGATCTTCGCCTTCGATTCCTTGCCCATGCCGATGAAGCTGGCGAAGGTGAGGAAATACACCGCGAAGAATTCGGGCGGCCCGAAGCGCAGCGCGAATTTCGCCACCAGCGGCGCCAGGAAGGTGATCATCAGCACGCCGACGAGCGCCCCGATGAAGGAGCCGGTAAAGGCGCTGGTCAGCGCTTCGCCCGCCCTGCCCTGCTGGGCCAGCGGATAACCGTCGAAGGTGGTGGCCACCGACCATGCCTCGCCCGGAATATTGAACAGGATCGAGGTGATGGCGCCGCCGAACAGCGCGCCCCAGTAAATGCAGGACAGCAGGATGATCGCCGAAGTCGGGTTCATCGTAAACGTCAGCGGCAGCAGGATCGCCACGCCGTTCGGGCCGCCGAGCCCGGGCAGCACCCCGACCACGATCCCGAGCAGGATGCCGACGATCATCAGCCCGCCGTTATGCCACGACAGGACGGTCGCAAAACCGTTGAGCAGCGCGTTGAAGTCATCCATGTGATATCCGATCAGTAACCGAACAACTGTTCGAGCGGGCCCTTGGGCAGCGGCACCGTGAACATGATTTCAAAAATCCAGAACAGGACCAGGCTGACGATCACACCCGTGAGGGCCGACCGGTACCAGCTGAACTTGCCGACGAGGCACATGAAGATGCCGATGAACAGCGCCGAGGCCACGTAGATGCCGATGAACTGGACCGCCGCGATGTAGACGATCAGCGGCAGCAGCACGATCGCCACCAGCTTGGCCTGGGCCTGCTCGAGGAATGCCGAGCGGTCGTTCTTGCGCAGCGCCTGGACCAGCACCACGAGACTGGCGAGGAAAATGGCGATCCCCATGCGCATCGGGAAGTAGCCGGGCTGCGGGCCGTCGTCCGCCCAGCCGGCACCGAGCTTGTAGTTGCTGACGATGGCCAGCAGCGCGAACGCGGCGACCACGATGCCGACCACGATTTCCGCGGTGCGCTTGGTGATGACGGCCGCCGATGGCGCGACGCTGCCGTCGATGTCTTCCTGGGAGTTCATGGACGCGTCCCTTACGGTGCCATGAAACCGGCCGCCTTCATGATCTGGCGGTGGTTCTGTTCGTCCTTGCCCAGGTAGGCGCGCAGCTGGTCGCCCACCATGACGGTCGACTTCAAGGCGTTCTTCGTCACGTACTCTTTCCACTCAGGGGTGGCGACCACCTTCATCATCAGGTCGGTGTAGTACTTGGTCACCTCCGGCGCGACCTTGCCCGGCAACATGAAGACACGCAGCATCTGGTACTGCACGTCGAGGCCCTTTTCCTTGCAGGTCGGGATGTCGGCCCAGCTCTGGGTATCGGTCACCTTTTCGGTATAGGCGCTGCGCTTGTCGGCGAACAGGCACAGGGCGCGGTGCTGGCCGGCGCGCCATTGCGCGATCGATTCGGACGGATTGTTCGGGTTCGAGTCGATATGCTTGCCCGAGAGCTGGGTGGCCGCCTCGCCGCCGCCCTTGTACGGGATGTACACGAACTTGACGCCCGCCGCCTTCTCGACCAGGGCGGTGATGATGTGGTCTTCGCGCTTGGAGCTGGTGCCGCCCATCTTGAATTTCGATGGTTCCTTTTTCACTGCCGCCAGGTACTCGAGCGGCGTCTTGTATGGGGTTTCGCTGTTCACCCAGAAAACGAATTCGTCCTGCGCCACCATCGCCACCGGCGTCAGGTCGCGCCAGTTGAAATCGAGGCCGGTCGCCAGCGGCACCGTGTACAGGCCGGAGGACGACACGACGAGCCGGTGGGCGTCGCCCGGCGTGCTCTTGATGTCGAGCAGGCCTTCGGCGCCGCCGGCGCCCGCCTTGTTCTGCACCACAATCGGCTGGCTGACCAGTTTATGCTTGGCGATGATTCCCTGGATGGCGCGCGCCATGTTGTCGGTGGCGCCGCCGGCGCCGAAGGGCACGATGAACTCGATCGACTTGGTGGGTTCCCAGTCCTTGGCCATGGCGCCGTGCGCCATGCCGACCGTCAGACCTGCGATTGCGAGAGCATGCTTGAGCTTGAAATTCGGGGTGAGGCTGTTCATGAACCGTCTCCTGTCCGGGCCGTGGCCCTTGTTTTTAGTGTTGTTCCAGAGGTGAGTCGCGAAAGGATGCTATGCCGCCCGCTGCAGGGACGGGCCCGGCAGCGATTCCCGCAGCGAGCGCATCGCCGCGGCCACCCCGCCGGCCTGGTGCGGCACGCCGGCCAGCGCCAGGCCCATCTCGACCCCGGCCAGGGTGCCCATCAGCGTCAGGTCGTTGAAATCGCCCAGGTGTCCGATGCGGAACACCCAACCGCTCAGCTTGGAGAGGCCCTGGCCCAGCGACATATTGAAATTCGTCAGGATCAGCTTGCGCAGCGCGTCGGCGTTGTGGCGTTCGCCGTTCGCGCCATTCGGCATGACCACCGCCGTCAGCACGCCGCTGTATTCAGCCGGGTTCTGGCACAGGATCTCCAGGCCCCAGGCACGCACGCACTGGCGGGTCGCCTCGGCATGGCGCTGGTGGCGCGCGAACACGTTCTGCATGCCCTCTTCCAGCAGCATGTCGCAGGCTTCCGACAGGCCATACAGCAGGTTGGTCGCCGGGGTGTAGGGCCAGAAGCCGTTCTTGTTGGCTTCGATGATCTCGTCCCAGGCCCAGAAAGCGCGCGGCAGCTTCGCCGTCCGCGAAGCGGCAATTGCCTTTTGCGACACCGCATTGAAGGACAGGCCGGGCGGCAGCATCAGGCCCTTCTGCGAGCCGGCCACGGTGACGTCCACGCCCCATTCGTCGTGGCGGTAGTCGAGCGAGCCGAGCGAAGAGATCGTGTCGACCAGCAGCAGCGCCGGGTGGCCGGCCTTGTCGATGGCGCGCCGCACTGCGGCGATATCGGAGGTGACGCCGGTCGAGGTTTCGTTGTGCACCACGCAGACGGCCTTGATCTGGTGCGCGGTGTCTTCCAGCAGGCGCGCTTCGATGCGGGCGGCGTCGGCGCCGCGGCGCCAGTCGTCGCCGATGAATTCGGGTTTCAGGGAGAGCCGCTCGGCCAGCTTCTTCCACAGAGTGGCGAAGTGACCGGTCTCGTACATCAGTACCGTGTCGCCTGGCGAGAGCGTGTTGACCAGCGCCGCTTCCCAGGCGCCGGTGCCGGAGGCCGGATAGATCACCACCGGCTGCGTCGTCCCGAAGATCTGGCCGATCTCGCCCAGGATTTTCTTGCCCAGCTGCTGGAACTCGGGACCGCGGTGGTCGATGGTGGGATAGTCCATGGCACGCAGGATGCGGTCGGGGACATTGGTCGGGCCGGGGATCTGCAGGAAATGCCGTCCGGACGGGTGGGAATTCAGCTTCAACATTGCAACTCCTAGAGAAGGGCCAACGCAGTCAGAGATATTCGAGCGACGAGCAACTTTGCATACAATATACTTAAACGCGGCAGTGTCAAGAAAATATCGTGTTGCGCCGCAGCGCGGCAATCGCAGTCTTTTCCGCTACCCTATAGTCGATGCGCAAGGCGTGGCGAGCCTGGCAGCCGGGGCGGACGGTGTCGAAAGAATCATTTGACGCTCGAAAAATCGTATACAATATATTTCATGATTCACGAACCAATACTCCCACCCCCAGCCCGTCCGGCCGTCATCGACCGCCAGGGCCTGGCTTCCGCCGTCACGGTACGCCTGCGCGACATGATCATTGAGGGCACCCTGGCGCCGGGCACCCGGCTCAACGAACGGGTGCTGTGCGAACAGCTGATGGTCTCGCGCACGCCGCTGCGCGAGGCGTTCAAGGTCCTGGCCGGCGAAGGCCTGATCGAACTTCTTCCCAACCGCGGCGCCCAGGTGGCCGAAATGTCGATGGCCGACATCGAGCAGACCTTCGAGGTGCTGGGCGCGCTCGAGGCGCTGTCCGGCCAGCTGGCCTGCGAACGCATCACCGATGCCGAAGTCGTCGAGATCCGCGCGCTGCATTACGAGATGCAGGCGGCGCATGCGCGGCGCGACCTGGCGGCCTACTACAAGATCAACCACGAAATCCATGACCGCATCAACGCCGCGGCCCGCAACGCGGTGCTGACCACCACTTACCTGCACCTGAACGCGCGCATCCAGAACCTGCGCTTCCGTTCCAACTTCAACCAGGACAAGTGGGATGCGGCGATGAAGGAGCACGGCATCATGCTCGACGCCCTCGAGCGGCGCGACGGCCCTGCCCTGCGCGCCATCCTCGAACACCACCTTCAGTCCAAGCGCTTCACGGTCGTGTCCGACCTGCGCGCATACGAAGCCACCCAAAAGGCCTAGCCCCCATGAACGCACCCGCCGCCGCACCGATCAAGTTGAGCGAACAACTCGCTTCCCGAATGAATGGGCAAGGACTGGCAAAGCGGCTGGCGGCCGAAACGGGGGGCGAAGTCCTGTTCGACGCCGCCTCGCGCGGCCGCTACTCCACCGACGCCTCGATCTACCAGGTTGATCCGGTCGGGGTGTTCGTGCCGCGCACCGAGCGCGACGTCGAGCTGGCAATCGCCATCGCGCGCGAGATGGGCGTGCCCATCCTGCCGCGGGGCGCCGGCACCAGCCAGTGCGGCCAGACCGTGGGCGAAGCGCTGGTCATCGACAACAGCAAATACCTCAACCAGGTGCTCGATTTCGACCCGGCCGCGATGACGGTGACGGTGCAGCCGGGGATCGTGCTCGACCACCTGAACGCCTGGCTGAAGCCGCACGGCGTCTGGTTCCCGGTTGACGTCAGCACGGCGGCCCAGTGCACGCTCGGCGGCATGGCCGGCAACAACTCCTGCGGCTCGCGCTCCCTCGCCTACGGCAACATGGTGCACAACGTGGTGGCGATCGACGCCATCCTGTCGGACGGCACCGAAGCCCGCTTCCAGGACGAACGGATGATGCAGGATGCGCCGCCGCGCGTGCGCGAACTGTTGGCCGGCCTGCGCGCCATCGCCGCCCGCGAACACGAGGAAATCGCGCGCATGGTGCCGAAGGTGATGCGCCGCGTCGGCGGCTACAACATCGACATCTGGCACCCGCAGAGCGAACGGCCCTACACCGGGGACGGCAGCGTCAACCTGGCCCACCTGCTGGTCGGCAGCGAGGGCACGCTGGCGACCACCCGCCGCATCGTGCTCAAGGTGCAGCCGCTGCCGAAACATAAAACGCTCGGCGTCGTCAACTTCCCGACCTTCCACCAGTCGATGGAAATGACGCAACACATCGTCAAGCTCGCGCCGGTGGCGGTGGAGCTGGTCGACCGCACCATGATCGAGCTGGCACGCGACAACCCCGCCTTCCGCCCGGTGATCGAAAAAGCCCTGATCGGCGCGCCCGATGCGATCCTGCTGGTGGAATTCGCCGGCGAATCGATGGACGAACAACGCGCAGGCCTGGCCCGGCTGGTGAGCCTGATGGCCGAGCTGGGACTGCCCGGCAGCGTGGTCGAAATGGTCGACGCCGGTGCCCAGAAGGCGCTGTGGGAAGTGCGCAAGGCCGGCCTGAACATCATGATGAGCATGCGCGGCGACGGCAAGCCGGTCTCCTTCATCGAAGACTGCGCCGTGCCGCTCGAGCATTTGGCCGAGTACACCAGCGCCCTGACCGAAGTCTTCGCACGCTACGGCACGCGCGGCACCTGGTACGCCCACGCCTCGGTCGGCACCCTGCACGTGCGGCCGATCCTGGACCTGCGCCGCGGCGGCGCCGAAAAGATGCGGGCGATTGCCGAGGAAGCGGGCGCGCTGGTGCGCAAGTACAAGGGCGCCTTCTCGGGCGAGCACGGGGACGGCCTGGTGCGCAGCGAATGGGTGGCCTGGCAGTTCGGCCCGCGACTGATGCGCGCGTTCGAGGAGATCAAGGCGCTGTTCGATCCGGCCGGGCTGATGAACCCCGGGAAGATCGTCCGTACCACGCGCATGGACGACAAATCCCTGTTCCGCTACAAACCGGGCTACCAGCCGGCGGCCTTGACGACGGCGCTCGACTGGTCGGCCTGGAACGTGCAGGTCGACCCGGTGACCGAGGAAAGCACGGCGCCCGGCGCCGGCGGCGACCCGGCCGGCGGCTTCGCCAAGGCGGTCGACATGTGCAACAACAACGGCCATTGCCGCAAGTTCGACGCCGGCACCATGTGCCCGAGCTACCGCGTCACGAAAGACGAGCAGCACCTGACGCGCGGCCGCGCCAACACCCTGCGCCTGGCCCTCTCCGGCCAGCTGGGCGAAGACGGTTTTACCTCCGAGGCGATGCGCGAGACGCTCGACCTCTGCGTCAGTTGCAAGGGCTGCAAGCGCGACTGCCCGACGGGAGTCGACATGGCGCGCATGAAGACCGAATTCCTCTACCACTACCAGAAGAAGCACGGCCTGTCGCGCAAGGACAAGCTGATCGCCAACCTGCCGCGCTGGGCGCCGTGGGCGGCGCGCCTGCCCTGGCTGGCCAACCTGCGCGATACGGTGCCGGGAGCTGCCGGCTTGTCCGAGAAGCTGTTCGGCTTCTCGGCCAGGCGTTCGCTGCCGACCTGGCGCAGCGACACCTTCATGGCCCGCCTCCAGGCGCCTGCGTTGGCGCCGGAGCAGGCGGACGTCGTCCTGTTCGCCGACACCTTCAATAATTATTTCGAGAGCGAGAACGCCATGGCCGCGCTGCAGGTGCTGCAGGCGGCCGGCTACAAGGTGCACGTGGCGCGGCCGGCTTCCCGTGACGCCGAACCCGCACGTCCCCTGTGCTGCGGGCGCACTTACCTGGCCAGCGGACTGGTCGACGAAGCCAGGGCCGAAGCACGCCGCGTGGTCGAGGCGCTGCGCCCCTTCGTGGCGCGCGCTGTGCCCGTGGTCGGGCTGGAGCCGTCCTGCCTGCTGACGCTGCGCGACGAATTCCTGGTGATGGGGCTGGGCGCGGATGCCGAAGCACTGGCCGCGCAGGCACTGCTGTTCGAGGAATTCCTGGCGCGCGAGCACGCGGCCGGCAAGCTCAAGCTGGACCTCAAGGCGCTGCCGGAAGCGCGCGCCCTGCTCCATGGCCACTGCCACCAGAAGGCCTTCGACGCCGTGCGGCCGGTGCAGACGGTGCTGGGACTGATCCCGGGCCTGAAGGTGGAACTGATCGAATCGAGCTGCTGCGGCATGGCGGGCAGCTTCGGCTATGAAGCGAAACACTACGCCGTGTCGATGCAGATGGCCGAGCTGTCCCTGCTGCCGGCGGTGCGCGCCGCCGGCGCCGACACCGTGCTCGTGGCCGACGGCACCAGCTGCCGCCACCAGATCGCCGACGGCGCCCAGCGCGAAGCCGTCCACGTGGCGCGCGTGCTCGCGCGCTCATTGAAGGCGTAATCCGTAGGGTGGGCGCCCCGTGCCCACCCTACACCTGAAAGGACATCATGACCGAGCAGAATGGCAGAGTACACCTGACGATCAAGGACGGCGTGGCAGCCATCCTGATCGACCGCCCGCAGGCGCGCAACGCAATGACCTGGGCGATGTACGAAGAACTGGGGAGCATCTGTACGCGGATCGCGGGCGACCTGTCGATCCGGGTAACGACGATTCGCGGCGCCGGCGGCGAAGCCTTTGTCGCCGGCACCGACATCGAACAGTTCTCCACCTTCAAAGGCGGAGACGACGGCATCGCCTACGAACAGGCCATCGACGAGCGCGTGGGCCAGGTCGAAAGCCTGCCGATGCCGACCATCGCCATCGTCGAAGGCTGGGCGATCGGCGGCGGCCTGGCGCTCAGCGCCGCCTGCGACTTTCGCATCGCCACCCCGAGCGCGGCCTTCGGGGTGCCGATCGCGCGCACGCTCGGCAACTGCCTGTCGATGAAGAACACGGCGCGGGTCGTCGCCGCGGTGGGCGTGCCGACCGCGAAGCGCCTGCTGCTGCTGGCCGAGACCATCAGCGCCGCCGAGGCGCAGGCCAGCGGTTTCGTCACCAGGGTGGCCGAGCCGGACGCTCTGGACGCCGAAGTTGCCGGCATGTGCAAGCGCCTCGCCGGCCATGCGCCGGTCACGATGCGGGTGTCGAAGGAAGCCATCCGCCGCCTCGTCAATGCGGGCCTGCCCGACGGCGAAGACCTGATCCGCGCCGCCTACGGCAGCAGCGACTTCAAGATCGGCGTGAACGCCTTCCTCGACAAACAGCGCCCTCAATGGACCGGAGCATGACGACCAAACCAACACACACCGGTCCCCTGGCCGGCATGCGCGTGCTCGAACTGGCGCAGATCATGGCGGGGCCGACCTGCGGCATGATGCTGGCCGACATGGGCGCCGACGTCATCAAGGTCGAGAAGCTGCCGGGCGGCGACGACGCCCGCGCCTACCGCGAGCCGCGCGTGAACGGCGTCTCGGCGCCCTTCATGATCCTGAACCGCAACAAGCGCGGCATCGCCCTCAACCTGAAACTCGAGCAGGGCCGCGACATCCTGCTGCGCATGGTGAAGGAAGCCGACGTCCTGACGGAGAACTACCGCCGCGGCACCCTCGAAAAACTGGGACTCGGCTACGACGTATTGAGCAAGGTGAACCCGGGCCTGATCTACTGCGCCGTGTCCGGCTACGGCCGCAACGGTCCCGACGCCGACAAGCCGGGCTTCGACCTCATCGCACAGGGCTTTTCCGGATTGATGTCGGTCACGGGCGAGCCGGGCGGACCGCCGGTCAAGACCGGCAACTCGATCGCCGATACCAACGCCGGTATCCTCGCGATGGCCGGCATCACCGCCGCCTACGTCCACAAGCTGAAAACCGGCGAAGGGCAAATCGTCGACACCTCGCTGATCGAGGCGGCCCTGCAGCAGACCTACTGGCAGGCGGCCATCTATTTCGCGACCGGAGAATCCTCGGGCCCGACCGGCTCCGCCCACCTGCTCACCGCGCCCTACCAGGCCTTCAAAGCCAGCGACGGCTGGATCAACATCGGCGGCGCCAACCAGGGCAACTGGGAGCGCATCGCGGTCGCGCTGGGGCGCCCGGAATGGCGGGAGGATCCGCGCTTTGCGACCAATACGCAGCGCATGGAAAACCGCGAAGCGCTGGTCTCGATGATGAGCGAGATCGTCGCGAGCCGCACCAGGACGCAGTGGATCGCCATCCTCGACGAAGCGGGCGTGCCCGTGGGCCCGGTGCACACGATCGCCGAGGCGCTCACGCACCCGCAAACGCTGGCGCGCGAGATGGTGGTCGACCTGGTGCACCCGCAGGCCGGACCGACCCGCGCGCTCGGCTGCCCCATCCATTTCTCGAAGACGGCGACGCGCATCGACCGGCCGGCGCCGATGCTGGGCGAGCATTCGCGCGAACTGTTGCGCGAGTATGGGTATGGCGATGCGGAGATCGATGGGTTCGTGGAGGCGGGGGTGATCGAGGAAGCGGCGGGCTGAGGGGACAGGGAGGGTCGTCACCGCCTGGCGAAGGACGGATTCGGCCCTCAGCTGCGCTCTTCCTCCAACAAATCGTCGTCGCCAATGGGCGCGGCATTTGGACGCTCGTCGATGACAAACCGGGCGATGCGAATGGCCCGGTTCCTCGCTTCGCTCACCGTGCCGTACGATGGCTCGGTGGTAAAGCATGGTTCTGTCGCCGCCCTGCCGACTGGGCTTATCTGAATGGAGGAATGCCATTTCGGCGTCTTCGGTCGCCCGTCCGAGTGCAGGCTGACTGCAATATCGTAACCGCGGTAGGTGCCCACTCGGTCCATGGCGCGTCTCCTGGTGGAAGGGACATCGTAACAGGATGCGGGCAGTGGCACGCGTCCGGGCGGATCTTCGTTCGCGCAGGCGATCACGCAGGTGATCAGGCAGGTGAGCATCGTCGCGTCACCGCGAACCTTGTCCGGCCGCTTTTCAGGCCGGACGACTGCCGTTCAGTCCCAGGTAGCGCCCCTCTTCGTCGACGTGCGCCGGATCGACGTCCATTTCGCTGTCCGGTATCGCTGTGAGCTTGTTAAGGACGATATACCCCATCGTCGCGTAGCCGTGCGACAAGTTTTCGTCATGGTCGAATGCGTATTGCGCGTAGCGGTAGACTTTTACGGTCATCGATACCTCCTGCTTGCCCTTCGCCCAGGTGGCGCTCTTTCACAGACTAACACCGAACAGCGCGATCCGGTGTACGGCTGCGCTTCCGCCCTCCAAGCCATCTTGCCTTCTCCATTTGCGCCCCCATCTGCTGACGATGAACGATCGCGCCCCCGTGAAACATCTCCGCCACGATTTCCACCCCGCCGTGGCCAGCTGGTTCGCCGCCAGCTTTCCCGCCGCGACCGAGGCGCAGTTGCGCGCCTGGCCGCTGATCCAGGCCGGCCGCCCCACCCTGGTCGCGGCGCCGACCGGCTCCGGCAAGACCCTCACCGCTTTCCTGGCCGCGATCGACGACCTGGTGCGCGAGAGCGAAGACGGCCCTCTGCCCGACGAGACCCAGGTGCTCTACGTGTCGCCCCTGAAGGCACTGTCGAACGACATCCGCGTCAACCTGGAGGGGCCGCTGGCCGGCATCGGCGCCCAGCTCGAAGCAATGGGCCTGCCGCCGCACGGCATCCGCACCGCCGTGCGCACGGGCGACACCACGACCGCCGAGCGCAACGCGATGCGGAAGCGCGCCCCGCATATCCTCGTCTCGACGCCCGAGTCGCTGTATGTGCTGCTGGGTTCCGACAGCGGCCGGGCGATGCTGTCGACGGTGCGCACCGTGATCGTCGACGAGATCCACGCCGTGGCCGGCAGCAAGCGCGGGAGCCACCTGGCGCTCAGCCTGGAGCGGCTCGATGCCCTGTGCGGCCGGCGCACGGTGCGGGTCGGCCTGTCGGCGACCCAGAAACCGCTGTCGCTGGTGGCCGATTTCCTGGTCGGGCGCGCCGGCGGCGATTGCGCCGTGGTCGACGTCGGCCACGTCCGCGCGCGCGACCTGGGGCTGGAACTGCCGCCAGTTCCCTTGGAGGCGGTGCTGCCGAACGAAGTCTGGGAGCGGGTCTACGACCGCATGATGGAACTCGTGGTACTGCACCGGACCACGCTCATTTTCGTGAACACCCGGCGCATGGCCGAACGCGTGGCGCGCCACCTGGGCGACCGGCTGGGCAGCGAACACGTGGCCGCCCACCACGGCAGCCTGGCCAAGGAATTCCGGCTGGAGGCCGAGCAGCGCCTGAAGCGTGGCGAGCTGCAGGTGCTGGTCGCCACGGCCTCGCTGGAACTGGGCATCGACATCGGCGACGTCGACCTGGTCTGCCAGGTCGGCTCGCCCCGGAATATCGCGGCCTTTCTGCAGCGCGTGGGCCGCTCGGGCCACCAGGTCGGCGGCACGCCGAAGGGGCGCCTGTTCCCGACCTCGCGCGACGACCTGATCGAATGCACCGCCCTGCTCGACTGCGTGCGGCGCGGCGAACTCGACCTGCTGCGCATCCCGCGCGCGCCGCTCGACGTGCTGGCCCAGCAAATCGTGGCCGAAGTGGGCAGCCGCGAATGGGGCGAGGACGACTTGTTCCAACTGGTGCGCGGCGCGGCGCCGTATGCGGAACTGGAACGGAACAAGTACGACGCCCTGCTGCGCATGCTGGCCGAGGGCTACACGACCCGCAACGGCGTGCGCGGCGCCTACATCCACCGCGATGCCGCGACCCGCTCGCTGCGCGGCCGGCGCGGCGGCAAGCTGGCGGCCGTCACCTCGGGCGGGACGATCCCGGAGAATGCCGACTACACGGTGCTGCTCGAACCGCAGGGCCATTCGGTCGGCACCGTGAACGAGGACTTCGCCGTCGAGAGCCTGGCGGGCGACGTCTTCCAGCTCGGGAATACCTCCTACCGGATCATGAAGGTCGAAAGCGGCAAGGTACGGGTGGAAGACGCCGGCGGCGCCGCGCCCAACATCCCCTTCTGGCATGGCGAAGCGCCCGGTCGCAGCGATGAACTGTCGATGGGCGTGGCACGCCTGCGCGCCGAGATTGAAGCGCAGCTTGCCAGCAGCTCGGGCGAGGCCGCGCTGGACCTGGCCGTCGACTGGCTGCTCGAGCACCTCGGCCTGAATGAGGATGCCGCACGCCAGATCGTCGACTACCTGGCCCGTTCGCGCGCGGCCCTGGGCGCCCTGCCGACCCACGACACGCTGGTGATGGAGCGCTTCTTCGACGAGTCCGGCGGCATGCAGCTGGTGATCCACACGCCTTTCGGCAGCCGCATCAACCGCGCCTGGGGCCTCGCCCTGCGCAAGCGCTTCTGCCGTACCTTCAACTTCGAGCTGCAGGCCGCGGCCACCGAGGACGCGATCATCCTCTCGCTCTCGACCAGCCACAGCTTCCCGCTGGACGAAGTCTGGCGCTATTTGAAAGCGGCTACCGCGGAACCGATCCTGGTGCAGGCCCTGCTCGATGCACCCTTGTTCAACGTGCGCTGGCGCTGGAACGCGACCACGGCGCTGGCCCTGCCGCGCTTTGCCGGCGGCCGTAAAGTCGCGCCCCAGCTGCAGCGCATGAAGAGCGACGATTTACTGGCCTCGATCTTCCCGGACGGCGCCGCCTGCCTGGAAAACATCGCCGGTGACCGCGAGCTGCCGGATCACCCGCTGGTCGAGCAGACCCTGGACGATTGCCTGCACGAGGCCATGGACAGCGAAGGCTGGCTGGCCCTGTTGCGCCGGATCGAGAACGGCGAGATCGCATTGGTCGCGCGCGACCTGCCGGCGCCCTCGCCGCTGGCGGCGGAAATCCTCAACGCCCGTCCCTACGCCTTCCTCGACGATGCGCCGCTGGAAGAACGGCGCACCCAGGCCGTGATCAACCGGCGCTGGAGCGACCCGGCGACAACGGATGACATGGGCGCGCTCGACCTCGAGGCGATCGCCGGCGTGGCCGAGGAAGCCTGGCCAGAGACGAGGAACAGCGACGAGGTGCAGGAAGCGCTCGTGGCCCTGAGCCTCGTGACGCAGCAGGAGGCCCTGGCGCGCGCGGGCTGGCCGCAGTGGCTGGAAGAGCTGGCCGAAGCCGGCCGCGCGACCCGCGTGCGCGGCGACGGACTGCAGGCCTGGGTCGCGCTCGAACGCCTCGATTGCGTGCTGGCGGCCTATCCGGGCGCCGAATGCACGCCCGCCCTGAGGATCCCGGACAGCCACTGCGGCAACGATGGCGAACCGTGGACGCGCGACGAGGCCCTGGTCGAGATCATGCGTGCGCGCCTGACCGGCTTCGGGCCGCAGACCTTGCCGGACATCGCGGCCGCGCTGGCGCTGCCGGAATCGACGGCGGCGATCGCGCTTGGTGCGCTGGAAGCACAGGGTTATGTGATGCGTGGCCGCTTCACCCCGGGTGCGGAGGAAGAAGAATGGTGCGAACGGCACCTGCTGGCGCGCATCCACCGCTACACCATCAAGCGGCTGCGGCGCGAGATCGAGCCGGTCGAACTGCGCGACTACATGCGCTTCCTGTTCGACTGGCAGCACCTGACCGAGGACACCCAATGGCAGGGCCAGGACGCCCTGCCCCTGCTGCTGGCCCAGCTCGAAGGCTACGAGGCCGCGGCCGGCGCCTGGGAGGCGGACCTGCTCGGCCTGCGCCTGCGCGACTATTCGATGCTCTGGCTGGACGACCTGTGCCGCTCCGGCAAACTGGTCTGGACCCGCATCGATGCCCCTCGCGCAGCCGCCGGCGGCCCGGTGCGCGGCACGCCGATCGTGCTGCTGCCGCGGCGCCAGGTCGCGCTCTGGCATGCGCTGCCGCTGCCGGGCGGGCCGCCCGAGATCTCGCCGCGTGCGTCGAAAGTGCTGGAGGCGCTGCGGCGCGACGGCGCCATGTTCTTCGACGAACTGCAGTTCGATGCGCGCATGCTGCCGGTGGAACTGGAAAACGCCCTGGGCGAACTGGTGGCGACCGGATTCGTGAACGCCGACAGCTTTGCCGGCCTGCGCGCGATGCTGCTCCCCGCATCGAAGCGCGCCAGCAATGATCGTAGAAAGCGCCGTGGCGCCGGCCCGACGATGGAAGAAGCGGGCCGCTGGGCGCTGGTGCGGCGCGCGCAGCCGTCTGACGAGAACCCCGCCACGCCGCCGCGCCGGCGCAAGCTCGATCCGGAGACGCTCGAGCATGTCGCCATGACCCTGCTGCGCCGCTACGGCGTGATGTTCTGGCGCCTGCTCGAACGCGAGGCGGCCTGGATGCCGTCCTGGCGCGAGCTGCTGCCGGTCTACCACCGGCTGGAAGCACGCGGCGAGATCCGCGGCGGGCGCTTCGTCGCCGGCTTCTCGGGCGAACAGTTCGCGCTGCCGGAAGCGATTCCCCTGCTGCGTGAAGTGCGCCGGCGCCCGCTCGACGGCGCCCTGGTCCTCATCTCCGGCGTCGACCCACTGAACCTGTGCGGCACCCTGCTCCCCGGCGACAAGGTGCCGGCGCTCGGCGGCAACCGCATCCTGTTTCGCGACGGGGTTCCGGTGGCGACCGTGGTGGCGGGGAAGATCGCCTGGCTGGCCGATCCAGGGCCTGAACGCGAGCTGCAGCATGCCCGCCTGGTCTGGCGTCATTATTAAAGCAGCTATCGTCTGTCATCAGACAAACGCCCGGCGTATAATCGCGTCGCCCGTCGACCAGGCGGCGCGCGACCAATTTCCCGATCATGAATACATCCTCGCCAACAGCAGCACCCCTGAAGCGCCACCGCAACCTGGCCCAGGGCGTCGTCGCCCACCTCACCGACAGCATCAAGAGCGGCAGCCTGAAGCCGGGCGACAAGCTGCCGACCGAATCCGAGATCATGCGCATCCTGGGCGTGTCGCGCACCGTCGTACGCGAGGCGATCTCGCACCTGCAGGCGGCCGGCCTGGTCGAGACCCGCCACGGCATCGGCACCTTCGTGCTCGAACCCGCCCCGGCCGCGCCGATGGGCCTCGACCCGGCGACGGTGGTGACGATGCGCGACGTGCTGGCCTTGCTGGAACTGCGCATCAGCCTCGAGACCGAAGCGGCGGGGCTGGCGGCCGGCCGCCGCAGCGACGAGCAGCTGCGCGTGCTGCGCGCGGCGCTCGACAGCTTCGAGGACTGCGCGCGCAAGGGCGTCGAGACGGTGGCGCCGGACATGGCCTTCCACCTGCTGATCGCGCAGAGCTCGGGCAACCGCTACTTCCACGACATCCTGAGCCACCTCGGCACCAACATCATCCCGCGCGCGCGCCTGAATTCGGCGCGCATCGCGCAGGACGATCCGGCGCAGTACCTGGAGCGGGTGATCAACGAGCACGAGGACATCTACAGTGCGATCGCGCGCAGCGACGCGGAAAGCGCGCGGGCGGCGATGCGGACGCATTTGAGTAACAGCCGCGAAAGGTTGCGGCGGGCGCAGGAAGCGAGCGACGCGGCCGGCGTGTAGTGGCGTCTGCCATTTTTCGTTGACCCACTTGCAACATCCCGCCCGGCCAACTAAGATCCACTAGTTTTTGATCACACCACCATTCCAGGACGAACCCGCACAATGAAGAAGATCCCTGCCCCGAACGAAGCCGGTGCCAACGAGCCGCGACTGTACCGGGTGGTGTCGAGCAAGATCGAGGAATTGATCCGGGCCGAGAACATCCAGCCGGGCGAGCGCCTGCCCTCCGAGCGCGACCTGGCGACCAAGCTGGGCGTCTCGCGCACCTCGCTGCGCGAAGCGCTGATCGCCCTCGAACTGGGCGGCACCGTCGAAGTGCGCGGCGGCTCGGGCGTGTACGTCAGCGAGCAGGCCACGCCGCAGGCCGAGGTGCCGACCGCCGGTCCCGGCCCCTTCGAGGTACTGGCCGCGCGCCGCCTGATCGAGGTCGAGGTCGCGGCCCTGGCCGCCAAGCACGCCAGCGATTCGGCAATCGATGCCATCCTGGTTGCCGTGCTCGAGATGGAGCAGCACCACGAGGAGCGCAGCGGCAACGAGTCGGCCGACCGCAACTTCCACCTCGCGATCGCGCGCGCCACCGGTAACAGCGCGATGGTCGGCGTCATCGAATACCTGTGGAGCCAGCGCGGCTCGCTCTGGCACAAGCTGAAGGAACACTTCCAGACCGAGGAACTGCGCCAGCAGACCCTGCTCGACCACCGCAACATCTTCTCGGCGATCGCCTCGCACGACGTCGCCGGCGCCCGCACCGCGATGCGCGCCCACCTCGACCGCGTCACGCGCACCTTCTCGCGCGGCTGATCCACGCCGCACTCAAGGCGGCCGCGCGAACGACTGCGGCCGCCTCAGTCTTCCTCCGCTCCTCTGCCGTCCCCGCCCGCCCCGCCTGCTGCCGCCGCTGGCTGACCACGTACGTACAGCGTTCAGGCCGGAAAATTAACTGGCACAGCCAGATTGCAGAACTGGCCAGACCAAAGTACAATTCCCACACAACAATTGCGTCGCAGGTATTCCTGACGGCGCGCCAGGCGTCCGGGAAGCTGCCCGGGCGTGGGCACGAATAATCGACCGGTGGTGACCTCGGCCAGACTGGCTCTCGTCGCAACGGCAGGGATACGCGAGGTATCCCATTCGAGCGATCCGGGGGGTACATCCGGACGCGATTGACGATCACACGCAGGAGACACGCAGTGCAACACCAGAACGGCATTACGCAACCACGCTTCATCCTGTCGGCCGTCGCGGTCGCGGTCCTGACCCTGGCCAACAGCGCCGGCGCCCAGGAAGCCCCGATGCAGCGCGTCGAAGTCACGGGCTCCTCGATCAAGCGCCTCGCCAGCGAGAACGCCCTGCCCCTCACCACCATCAAGTCCGAAGAACTGGTCAACCGCGGCCTGACCACGATGTCGGAAGTGGCGACCGCCCTCACGGTCGCCTCGACCAACGAGCCGGTCGGCGGCGGGGGCGGCGGCACCATGATCAACATGCGCGGCCTGAACACCAACCGCACCCTGGTCCTGCTCAACGGCCGCCGCCTGGCCAACGAAGCCATCGGCGACAGCTCGGTGAACGTCGACGTGATCCCGATGGCGGCCATCGAGCGCGTCGAGGTACTGCGCGACGGCGCCTCGGCCCTGTACGGCACCGACGCCATCGCCGGCGTCGTCAACTTCATCACGAAAAAATCGGTCAGGGATGTCTCGGTCAGCGCCAGCGCCGTGCAGCCGGAACACAAGGGCGGCGGCGAGCAGCGCCGCTTCGGCCTGGTCGCCGGCAAGGGCGACCTCGCCACCGACGGCTGGAACCTGTACACCGCCTTCGACACCCAGAAACGCGACTCGCTGCTGCAGCGCGACCGCCCGAACATCACCGACCCGGCGACCATCGTCGCGCTCGGCGGCACCGCCTTCGTGCCGAACTCGTCGAGTGTCGGCGCGGCCTCGCCGGCCAACTTTACCGTCTATAACGCGGGCAAGGCGACCGCCACCACCGGCAATCCGTACTTCGCCGCCGGTTGCGCGAGCCCGTTCACGACCCAGACCACGGTCCCGTCGACCCGCACCTCCGGCGCCGGCAGCCGCGTGTGCGTCACCGATCCGACCATCTACCCGGAACTGCTGCCGGAAGCGCAGCAGACGACCTGGTTCACCAGGGGCTCGCTGGCGCACGGCGACGGCAAGCTGCTGACCGTCGAACTGCAACTGGCCCGCTCCTTCATCGACGCGGGCGACGCGCCGCAACCGTTCGGCGCCAACGTCGACTACGACCGCCTGACGGCCTCGCGCAAGCCGCTGATGATGACGAAGTCGAGCAAGTGGTATCCGGGCGGCAGCGGCGGCGTGCCCGCAGTGGCCGGCGTGACCGGACAGGACCTGGCGCTGAACTGGAGCCTGGACGAACTGGGCCGCGCGATCGGCCACGACGTGCAGACCAACCACCGCGTCGTCGTCGCCGACGAAGGCGAATTCAAGGGCTGGGATTACCGCGTCGGTACTTCCTATGCGTACAGCCACCGCGACGTCGGCTTCCGCGACGGCTATGTCAGCACGCCGGGCGTCTACGCCGGCGTCGCCAACGGCATCCTGAACCCGTTCGGACCGCAGGACCAGGCCGGCCGCGACTACCTCGAGAGCATCTCGGCCGACGGCCAGGTCTACCGCGAAGGCGACGTGCGCTACTACGGCGGCGACTTCAACCTCTCGCGCACCTTCATGGAGCTCGGCGGCGGCGCCCTCGGCGTGGCGATCGGCGGCGACTGGCACCGCGAGACCTATGAAGAAAACTCGACCATGCTCGGCAACGAGGTCGCCTACAACGTGACGGGCACGCCGGGGCGCAACCCGAGCGGCCAGCGCAAGGTGGCCGGCATGTATGTCGAACTCGATGCACCGGTCACGAAAGAGCTGAACCTGAACGTCGCCGTCCGCGGCGACCATTTCAGCGACTTCGGCTCGACCTGGAACCCGAAGGCCAGCTTCCGCTACCAGCCGCTCAAGCAGCTCATGATCCGCGGTACGGTGAGCTCCGGCTTCCGTGCCCCGACCCTGCCGGAGCTGTATGGCACGCCGCGTACCCTGAGCCCATCGACCTCGCTCTGGGACGACCCGCTGCTGTGCCCGGGCGCGACGCCGAACGTGCCCAACACCGGTACCCCGGATCCGCGCTACGCCGGCCTGAACCTCGATCCTTCGCGCATCTGCAACACGCGCCTGACGACCCTGACCGGCGCCAATCCGGACCTGCGGCCGGAAAAGGCGAAGACCTATACGGTCGGTTTCGTGGTCGAGCCGTTCAGGAACTTCATGGCCACGGTCGACTTCTGGAAGATCGACATGAAGGGCACGATCGCGCAGATCGACGAAGCGACCATCTTCCGCGATCCGGCGAAGTACCAGGACCTGTTCGTGCGCAACCCCGACGGCACCCTGCAGTACATCACGAAGACCCGCCTGAACATGGGCGGCCTGAAGACCCAGGGCATCGACATCGGCATGAGCTACCTGCTGCCGACCGCGAACTGGGGCCGCTTCGGCGCCTCGCTGGACGGCACCTACACGGACAAGTACCAGGGCCAGAACGAAGCAGGCAGCGAGTGGATCGACTTCGTCGGCCGCGTCGGCGCGCTCGCCACCGGCTCGACCTCGTCGAACACCTATGTCTTCAAATGGAAGCACACGGCACGCGTGAACTGGAACTACGGCCCGTTCTTCGCCCAGCTGACGCAGCAGTATTCGTCGAGCTACGAAGACACGAACGCCCTGGCGACCCAGAAGCCGGGCCAGCCGTTCTACAACGTGATCGAGCCTTATCGCGTCTATAACCTGACGACGAGCTACAAGGTGAATGGCAACCTGAAGATCTCGGCCGGCGTGAACAACCTGTTCGACGCCGATCCGCCGCTGTCGAACCAGCGCCTGTCCTCGCGCGTCGTCTTTGCACGCAATATCGCCAAGCCGATCGGGCGTGCCTACACGGTGCGGGCCGACTACACGTTCTAAGCTGGTCCTTCGCACGGTGGGCGGCCAATCGGCCCACCGTGCTTCCTTTCTTTCGAGGTCCCGAATGAAGCATCTTGCCGCGCTCCTGTCCCTCTCCCTCTTCGCCGCACCGGCTTTCGCCGCCGACGCGCCATCCAGGCCTGCCCGCATCATCCTTGTCGGCGATTCCACCATGGCCACGAAATCCGGCTACGGCGATGCGCTGTGCGCGCGCTTCAAGCCGCAGGTCCGCTGCATCAACCTGGCGCGCGGCGGGCGCAGTTCCGGCAGCTTCCGCGCCGAAGGACGCTGGGACGAGGTGCAAGGCCTGCTGAAGGATGGCGCTTCATTTGCACAGACCTATGTCCTGATCCAGTTCGGCCACAACGACCAGCCGGGCAAGCCGGGCCGCTCGACCGACCTCGTCACGCAGTTCCCCGCCAATATGGAACGCTACGCGGCCGAAGTCGCGGCGCTCGGCGGCGTGCCCGTCCTGGTGACGCCGCTCACCCGCCGCAGCTTCAAGGGCGACTACCTGAAGGACGACCTCGCCCCCTGGGCCGCCGCCACCCGCCGGGTGGCGGCGCAGCGCAAGGCGGCACTCATCGACCTGAACGCGATCAGCGCCGCCGCCGTCCAGAAGATGGGCCAGGACGAGGCCGATACCCTGGCGCAGGCGCCGCGTCCCGCCAATTTCGGCGCACCGGCGGCGCCGGCGGGCACCGAGCCGCAAGGCACGCCGAAGAGCGCGTTCGACCGCACCCACGTCGGCGCCAAAGGCGCGGCGCTGTTCTCCGGCATGGTCGCGTCCGAGCTGGTGCGCCTGTTTCCCGACCTGAAGAACCAGTTGGCGGTGAGCCCATGAAGCGACCTGCCCTTGCCCTGATGCTGGCGGCCGCCAGCAGCCTCGCCTGGACGGCGCCGTCCGCTTTCTTCGCGCGCCAGGAAGCCCCGCTCGACGGCTGGGCCGCGCAGGACGGCGGCACCCGCGGCGGCGCCGATGCGGCCGACATCGTCACCGTGGTCGATGCCGCCGGGCTGCGGCGCGCGCTCGACCCGAAGCACACCGGCAGCCGCATCGTCCAGGTCGCGGGCACCATCGACATGAGCGAAGGCCGGCCGTATGCCAGCAATGCCGACCAGGCCAGGCGCGGCCGGGTGGCGCTTCCCAGCAATACGACCCTGGTAGGTCTCGGCGCGGACGCAGGTTTCGTCAATGCGCACCTGGAAGTGGTCAAGGTCTCGCAGGTCATCATCCGTAACCTGAACCTGCGCAACCCCTGCGACGTGACGCCGGAATGGGACCCGCACGACGGCGCCCAGGGCAACTGGAATTCGCAATTCGACGGCATCTCGATCGTCGGATCGACCCATGTCTGGATTGACCACAACAGCTTCACCGATGCGCCGTTCACGGACGACCGGCTGCCGGTCGAGAACGGCAAGCACAAGCAGTGCCACGACGGCGCGCTCGACATCCGCGACGCGTCCGACTTCGTCACCGTCTCCTACAACCGCTTCGCCCAGCACCAGAAGAACATGCTGATCGGCGCCGGCGACAAGGCCACGGGCGACATCGGGCACCTGCGCATCAGCATCAGCAACAACCTGTTCGAGCGCGTCGCCAGCCGTGCGCCGCGGGTGCGCTACGGCCAGGTCCACCTGTTCAACAATTATCACGTCGGCGACCGGCGCGATCCGGCCTATGGCCACGACTACAGCGTCGGCGTGGCCAAGGGCGCGCGCATCGTCTCGCACGCGAACGCCTTCGAGATCGCCGGTGCGCGCTCCTGCCGCGACGCCATCAAGGCATTCGAGGACCCGGCCCACGACGACGGTCTCTTCACCGACACGGGTTCCCTGCTCAACGGCGCCTCGATCGCGCCCTGCGGCCAGGCGACCACGCCGGCCTGGGTCGTGCCCTACCCGTTCACGCCGCGCCCTGCCGACACGGTCGCCGCCTGGGTGCTGGCGCAGGCCGGCGCCGGCAGGATCGCGCTGCGTCCAAGCGTCGCCGGTTGCCCTTCCAGCGATTTCCTCGCCTGCGAAGGCTTCGAGCGCGGCGCCGGCCAGTGGGAACTGGAGCGCAGCGGCGCGGCCGTGCTGGCGCTGCGCGCGGACGCGGCGAACCACCTGCTGCAGATCGGCGGCAGCGGTCGACTAATGGCGCTGTCAAGGAATGCGGGCTTGCGCTCCGCCGGAGGCCGGGAAGCGTTTGTCGAGGGGCGCGTACGCACGGCGGGCGGCGGACCGGCCCGTTCGCTGTTCCTCGTCGGCCGCTACCGCGACGCCCGTAACTGGGTCGGCGCCGGGATCGACCTGCCGGCAGGCGGCGACACGATGCGGATCCAGCTGGTGAAGATGCAGGATGGCGCCCTGACGACGCTGAAGACGGTGCCGCGTGCGCGCCTGGCGCCACACCGCTTCGCCACGCTGCGCCTCGAGATGGCGCCGGCCATGCTGGCCGTTTACCTCGACGGCGAAAAGATCACCACCGCGCCCCAGCCGGCGTTTACGGCAGGCGAGGCGCGCGTCGGCCTCCTGGCCCAGGGCGGCGTGTTCGAACTCGACGACCTGCGCGCCGGGGTGCCGGGCCTACAGCCGGCGCGCATCGCGCCTGCCCTGACTGGCCAATCCTTCAGCGCCGAGGCCGGGGATCCGCCCCAGTTCATTGGCATCAGCGCCACCGGCAGCGACGGCGTGACGCGCCTGCCCTACGGCGCGCGCTCCAGCAACCCGGCGGTGGCGTCGGTGGCGCTAAGCACGGGCGGCATCCTGGTCACGCCGAGGGCGCCCGGCACGGCGCAGATCGTCGTCGCGAGCCTGCTTGACCCCGCCCTGCACAGCACGATCGACGCCACCGTCGACGCGCCCTTCGCCGCGACCGCCTCCGGCGCCGTACCGGCGGGTGCGCTCTCGCCGGCCGCTGCTGCGCGCGACGTGCCGGTCGACACGCTGCTGCGCATCCGTTTCGACGCTACCCCGACGCTCGGCGCCGGCGGTTCCGTGCGCATCGTCCGCAAGGCGGACGGAAAGCTGGCCGACATCGTCCGCCTCGGCCAGGAAGTGCGCGCCATCGGCGATCCCGGCCTGGCCCGCGCACGCTACGTGCGCTTCACGCCGATCACGGTCGAAGGCGACACGCTGCTGGTCCGGCCGCACGCGGGCAGGCTGGCGTATGGCGAGGAATACGAGGTGCTGGTCGGCGACGGCGTGGTACGCGACGCCGCGCTGGGCGGTGCGCCTTTCAGGGGGATCGGCAAGGCGTCCGGCTGGACCTTCCGCACCGCCGCGCGTGCGCCGCAGGGTGCGACGATCACCGTCGACGACGACGGCCCGGCCGACTTCCGCACCGTGCAGGGCGCCCTGAACCACGCGATGCGCGCCTGGCCGAGAGCGGCGCCGGTGACGGTCGACGTGCGCAAGGGCCGCTACCCGGAGCTGCTTTTCGTCCTCGGCAAAGACAGGCTGACCATCCGCGGCGAGAGCCGCGAGGGTGTCGTGATCGAGGAGATGAACAACGACGGCCTGAATCCCGGTTCCGGCATCAGCCAGGGCGCGGGCTCACCCTCCTTCTCCGGCGGACGTCCGCTGCTGTCGGTCGAGGAAAGCGACATGCTGACGCTGGAAAACCTCACGCTGCGCAACACGACCCAGCGCGGAAATACCCGTTCCGGCCAGGCCGAGACGGTCTACTTCAACAGCGACGGCGGGCGCCTGGTGGCCAGGAACGCCAGCTTCTTCAGCGAGCAGGACACGATCCAGGTAAAGGGGTATGCCTGGTTCTGGCGCACCCTGGTCGAGGGCAACGTCGACTTCATCTGGGGCGCGAACCGGGCGGCGCTGTTCGAGGACAGCGAGCTGCGTTCGGTGGGCGACAGCGGCAACCCGGCCTCGGGCGGCTATGTCGTGCAGGCGCGCACGGTGTCGCGGGACGACCCCGGGTTCGTGTTCCTGAACAGCGTGCTGACGCAGGGGCCGGGGCCGAAAGGCAATGGCGTACCGCCTGGGACGACCTACCTGGCACGCAGTCCGGGGACGGCGTCGACCTGGGACAACGTTGCCTACATCAATACCCGGATGGGAGAGCACGTGGCGCCTGTCGGCTGGGCGGGCGCGGGCGTGAACAAGGAGCCGGCGCCGAATCCGGCGACGGCCAGTGCCGGCCAGGGCTGGCGCGAGTATGGGTCGATGGATTTGGCGGGCAAGCCGCTGGATGTCTCGCGCCGCGCGGGCGGCTACACCATGCGTGCGGACGAGGTGAAGGAACGCTTCGGCAGCAGGAAGGCGGTGTTTGCGGGGTTTAACGGTGGGCAGGGGTGGGATCCAGCGCCGTAATCGGGCCTGGATAGTGCGCCGATATTCGGGCGGCGAGAACGCGTGGGCTCGGGAGCCCACGCGGTTCACCGCATGCACACCCGCGCAGGACGCCAACAACTACTTGCCCGCGGCCCCACGCATATGCTCATCCAGAAACCGCACGGTCGCCTCCACCGTCGGCCCAAGCCACGGATCGAACAACCAGAAACTGTGCGGCGTCTCCGGCAACAGCACCACCCGGTTCGGCACCCCGGCCGCATCCAGCTTGACGATCATCTCCTCGCGCCCGACGGCAAAGCGCGCCTGCGCGCTGCCGATGAACAGGATCGGCGGCGTGCGCGGGTTCACGTAAAAGGTCGGCGACGCTTCGCGCCAGAGCGCCGGCTTCTCCGCATAGCGCCCGCCGAACCAGGCGCCGGCCGAGGAAGGTTGTTTGTTCGGATCGTCCTCGTACATGCGCGCCGCCTCCGACGTGAAATCCGACAGGCCGTCGATGTTGACGATCGCCTGTGCGCCGCTCGACACGGCACCCGGCCCGGCGTCCGGCTCGAAGCGCGGGATGCCCTCGGTGACGCCGGCCAGGCTGGCGATCTGCCCGCCGGCCGAGCCGCCGCCGATGGCGATGCGCGCGGGATCGATGCCGTAGCGGGAAGCGTTGGCGCGCATCCAGCGCAAGGCCGCCTTCGCATCGATGACGGCAGCCGGGTACGGCGCCTCGCCCGAGAGCCGGTAACTGATCGTGGCCGCTGCATAGCCGCGTTCGGCCATGCGGATCGCCATCGGCGCGAAGTTGGCGCGTACCCCGCTGCGCCAGCCGCCGCCGTGGACGAACACGATGCCGGGCAAGGCCTTGGCGGCGCGTGCTTTCGGCAGGTAGAGGTCGAGCTGTAAAGCGCGCTCGCCGTGGCGGACGTAGGTGATGTCGCGCACCGCCTCCACCGAGGCCGGCACCGCGCTGGCGGCCACCCTGATGAAGGGGTAGCTGGCGACGAGCTTGTCATACGTGGTCTCGGCCGTATAGCTCGCGGGCGCGGGCTGGGCCGCGGCGGTGGACAGCGCGCCCGCCAGCGTGGCAGCGATCAGTTTCGGTCGCAGGGATGTCATGCACACCTCGATTCAGGATTCGCCGCGTACGCGGAAGACCACGCGCCGGCTCAGGGTCTGGCCGGGCGCGAGTGTCGTCAGGCCGTTGCGCGCCGCGCCGCGCGGCAGGTTGTGGGCGTTGACCGCATGGTCGACCGGTTCGAAACAGAAGAAGTCGCGGCCGGCCGGCGCGTACAGGATGTAGTAGTCCATGTCGGCCTCGATCGCGAGCGACACACCGGTGTCCGGCCAGTGCACCTCGGCCCTGCCGTCCCAGCCGCAGAAGGCGTGGTCGACCGGGGCCGGCGGCAGCGGCCGGCCGGCAGCAAAGTCCCATTCTGGCGGCAGGTCGATCTCGTCCGCCGGCAGGCCCCGGGGATCGCGCGTCCAGGTGCCGCGCGCGCGTGCACGCAGGGTCACGCCCTCGCGCCGCTCGAGCCAGGGATGCAGGCCGAGGCCGAAAGGCAGGCGCGCGGGGCCGGTGTTGGTGACCTCGAGCGTGACCTGCAGGGCGCAGTCGGTGAGCGCGTAGCGCAGGTGCGCAACATACGAAAACGGCGATGAAAAAGGCGACGCAAAAGGCGACGCATCACGCGCGCCGCCGCGCCGGTCCAGCAGCAGGCTGACGCCGGTGGCCGAGCGCGCCGCCACGCTCCACGGATGCTGCCAGCCGTCGCCGTGGATCGGACAGGGTTCGCCCGGCCGGTTCGGCGCCAGGGCGATGCGCCGGCCTTCGAACACGAAGCCCTCAGGGTCGATCCGGTTCGACCAGGGCACGAGCGGAAAGCATGCCAGTTGTGACGTGGTCGGCGGCGCATCATCGGTGCGTATCCAGGGGCGCAGCAGCGCATGGGTCGCGCCGCCGCGTTGCCAGTCGAGGCGGCCCAGGCCGCCGCCGGCGGCGGGCAGCACTTCGGCGTGGAGAGCGCCGCAGCGCAACGAGATCGCCTCCATGATGGGCCTTATTTGAACATCGGCCCGTCGAGCAGGAATTTGCCACCCTGGTAGATCGTGGTGACGTCGTCCTTCTCCGGGAACGCGGCGGTGTCGGGGAACTTGTGCGCGAACTGCGCCGAGCTGTCCCTGGCCTTGTAGCCGAGGTGGCGCGCGTAGCGGTTGTCCCACCAGACGCTGTCGTTGTCCGACATGCCAAACACGATGGTGTGGCCGACGCGCGGGGCGAACAGCGAGCAGCGCAGCATCTCGGTCAGGTCGTCGTAGCTGAAATAGGTCGACATCATGCGTTTGTTGGCCGGCTCCGGGAAGCTCGAACCGATGCGGATGCAGACCGTCTCCAGGCCGAAGCGGTCGTAGTAGTAGCGCGACATGGTCTCGCCGAAGCACTTGCTGATGCCGTACATGCTGTCGGCACGCGCCGGCATGCTGGCGTCGAGCATGTCGGTGGTCTTGTAGTAACCGACCGCGTGGTTCGAGCTGGCGAAGACGATGCGCTGCACGCCGTGCTTCTGGGCCGCCTCGTAGAGATTGGCGACACCCAGGATGTTGGCCTGCATGATGTCTTCGAACGGGGCCTCGGTCGAGATCCCGCCGAAATGCAGCACGGCGTCCACGCCTTCCATCAGGGCCAGCACGGCCGCCTTGTCGGCCAGGTCGCAGCGCACGACTTCCTCGCCGGGACCGGCTTCGCCCATCTCGGCCAGGTCGGACAGGCGCACGACCTCGGCCCAGGGCTTGATGCGCTCGCGCAGGACGCGCCCGAGGCCGCCTGCGGCACCGGTGAGCAGAATTCGCTTGAAAGGCTTGATTGGCTTGGTTGGCTGCGTCGCTACGGTGTTGTTCATTGCCGGTTCTTCCTGTTGGGGTTCGAAAACTTGTCTCTGCCGCCAGTATGCCATGAACAATCCGTAACCGGCTAGTCCGCCTTGCTAATGCGGTCGGACCACATTAGAATGGCCTGACCAAAAAAACACATCAAGAGACGCTATGACCCTGCCCGCCAAGCTGCTTGCCGCCCTCGTCAGCCTCGCCGTCCTCGGCACCGCTGCTGCCGAAGGCCCCTATCGCAACCCCGACAACAAGAGCGCGAACGATCCCGGCGAAGGCACCTATCCGGTCCCGTACAGGAAACCGGTCGCCGCCGAGATCACCGCCGCCCTGCACCGCATCCGCGGCTACATGGAAGCGCAGACGCCGACGCGCGTCGTGCGCAAGTCGACCGGCGCGCCGGTCACCGATTTCAGGACCCCGGTAAAGGACGCGGTGATGGCCGAGGGCGAGGCCGACTTCGGCCTGCAGGTCTACGAAATGGGCGTGGTCCACGCCGGCATGCTGAAAGCCGCCCAGGTCACCGGCGACAGGCGCTTTACCGAGATGACCGCGCGCCACCTCGGCTTCATCGCCGACAAGCTGCCCTATTTCCGCGCCCAGGAAGAACGCTTCAGGCTGGAGCGCGCGAACAGCTTCTCGCGCTTCCTCGATCCGCGCTCGCTCGACGACGCCGGCGCGATGTGCGCGGCGATGATGCGGGCGCGCGCCGCCGGCATCGGTCCCGACCTCTCGCAACAGATCGCCGTCTGCGGCAACTGGGTCGCCAAACAACAGTTCCGCCTGCCCGACGGCACCCTGGCGCGCCAGCGTCCGCAAGCCGTGTCGCTCTGGGCCGACGACATGTACATGGGCGTGCCGGCGCTGGCGGAACTGGGCCGCATGACGGGCCAGCGCAGCTACTTCGACGACGCGGTGAAGAACGTGCTGCAGATGTCGGGCTACATGTTCAACCCGCAGCTGAACATCTATACGCACGGCTGGAACGCCAACAACCCGGACGCTCCGCAGTTCTACTGGGGCCGCGCGAACGGCTGGGCAGTGCTGACCATGTCCGACCTGCTCGACGTGCTGCCGAAAGACCATCCCGGCTATCCGAAGGTGCTGGAGCAGCTGCGCCGGACCCTGAAGGGCATCGCCCAGCTGCAGTCGGGCAGCGGACTGTGGCATCAGATGCTGGACCGGAACGACTCCTATCTCGAGACGTCGGCCAGCGCCATCTTCACCTATGTCTTCGCGCACGCCGTGAACGAGGGCTGGATCAGCCCGACCACCTACGGTTCGATCGCCCTGGCCGGCTGGGCGGGCGTATCCACGAAGATCAACGACAAGGGCCAGGTCGAAGGCACCTGCGTCGGCACCACCTTCGCCAGCGACCAGGTCTATTACTACCACCGTCCGACCAGCACCGCGGCCCTGCACGGCTACGGCCCAACGCTGCTGGCCGGCGCCGAAATCATCCGCCTGGTGCAGAACCCCGCCTTCGCCATCGAGCACCGGGTGCGTACTTACCACTTCGTGCCGAAGGACGGCGGCCAGACCAGCTACCGCGAACATCACTGATCCACTGGAGACTCCTGATGCAATCGACCCTGCAACGCATTTCGCTGGCGGCCATGTTCGTCCCCGCCCTCGTCCCGGGCTTCGCCTGCGCCGCCGACGCCCTCACCGTGACCGTCAGCCATGACCTGGCGCTGGCGCGGCCCTCGGAGACGATCACGGTCCCATGGACGGAAGTGAACCGCGTCCTGCCGGGCGCCCTGATCCAGCGCCTGGTCGTGAAGGATGCGCAGGGACGCGTGCTGCCGCACCAGGTGACGAATGTGGCGCCGCTGGCGAAGGACCCGAAGAACGTGGGTGCGGCCTACGGCGAACTGATTTTCCAGCACGACTTCGCGGCCGGCGAAAAGAGCGCGACGTTTACGGTCGAGAAAACCGACACCCTGATCCCGGTCTTCCCGAACAAGGCCTGGGGACGCTATGTGCAGGAACGGCTCGACGACTTCGCCTGGGAAAACGATCGCATCAGCCACCGCACCTATGGCCCGGCGCTGGCCGCACCCGCGCCGCCCGGCAGCGGCAAGGAAGTGCTGGTCACCAGTGGCCTGGACCTGTGGTTCAAGCGCGTCGATTATCCGATCATCGACCGCTGGTACAACAAGGGCCACGACCACTACCACAAGGACGAGGGCGAAGGCATGGACATGTACAACGTCGGCAAGTCGCGCGGTGCCGGCGGCAGCGGCGTCTGGGACGGCGGCGCCCTCTTCACCAGTACGAATTACCGGTCCTGGAAAGTGCTGGCCAACGGCCCGGTGCGCGCCGTGTTCGAACTGAGCTACGACGCCTGGGATGCCGGCGGCACCCAGGTATCGGAAGTGAAGCGCTTCACGGTCGACGCCGGCCACCAGTTCGACCAGATCGACAGCACCTTTACTTTCGCCGGTCCACAGCAGCTGACCGTGGGCATCGGCCTGAACAAGACGCCGTCGGACAAGAAGCAGGATCCGCAAATCGCCGTCGTGCGCAGCGAAGCCGATCCGTCGCTGCTGCAGTGGGTCCGGCAGAAGAGCAATGGGTCCATCGGCATCGCCATCGTGCTGCCCGGTGCCACCGGCTTCGCCGAGGACGCACTGAACCACCTGGTGCTGGCGAAGGTGGAGTCGGGCAAGCCGCTGCGTTATTACGCGGGCGCGGCCTGGGACCGGGCGGGACTGATCGTGTCGCAGGAGTCCTGGGCGGCCCATGTGGCGCAGGCCGCGGCGCGCGCGAAGAGTCCGATCAGGGTGAGCCTGGGCGCGCGCTGAGGACGCGCGCGATCATTTCGTTGCCGCTGCGAGGCGCCGGGCGGCCTGCCGCGGCGGCGTATCGCCCAGCGGCAGCAGCGCCGCCCCGCGCGCCAGCGCACGCACGGCGGCAGCCTCGCCGAGGCGCAAACCGCGTCCGCGCAGCTGCGGCAGCGAGCGCACCGGTTCGGGGCTGATCTCGACGGCGGCGCGCACCAGCAGCCGCTGCAGCGGCCGCATCGGCGCGGGCACGAGCGGCGCTTCCGACATCGTGTTCAGGAAGTCGGCGAGGATGCCTGAGCCTTCCAGTCCCGGCGCGGTCGCGGCCAGCAGCGCTTCCCACGCGGCCCAGGAGCGCGGCAGGCCGGTCGCGCCATACAGGCGGGCGGAGGCCTGGCTTTCCACGAAGGCGAGATCCTTGTCGAACGCCGACAGCGGCCGCACGTAGCGGTGATAGGCCTCGCTGAACCCGAACACGGCGGTCGCCTGCACCCAGTCGAGCAGGCGCGGATCGTTGGCGTGATACGGGATCCCGTCCGGCGTCGTGCCCTGGACGTGGCCGTGCATCCGCACCACCTGCGCGATCAGTTTTTCCGCCGCCGAGCGCGGGCCGTACACGGTCATCATGGCGGCGAATCCGGTGCGGCGCAGGCGCATGCCGGGATCGCGCTGGAAGCCGCCCTGGCTCCAGACGCCCGAGCGTACCGAGGGCTCGGCCAGCTCGAGCAGCACCGCCGCCACCCCGCCGACGAACAGCGAGACCGGATTGGCGAACACGCGCCAGGCCACGCCATCCTGCGGCGCCAGGGCCGGCTCGCCCGGCGGCAGGCTGAAATCGAAGGCCATGCCCGGCGGCGGCTGCAGCAATTCCCGTATCGTCTTCAACATCCCCTGACTCCTCCACGGCCGCCGCGCCTCACGGGGCCAGCAATGCTTCACCTGCCGCCGCCATGATCGCGCCGCTCAAGGCATCGAGCAGTGTCGAGGCCGCGCGCGCGTGCTGCCAGTACAAGGGTACATCGAGCGGCGCATCCGGCACCAGTTCGACCAGTGTGCCCTCCGCCAGATGCGGGGCGATCAGCGCCTGTGGATGCATGCCCCATCCCATGCCGGCCAGCCCGGCCGCGACAAACGCCTCGGTCGAGGGCAGCGTGTGGCGCGGCAGCTCGACGTGACGGTGGCAGAGGCGCCGCGCCCAGCGCGCCTGCAGCTCGTCCTTGGTGTTGAACACGAGGCTGGGCGCCTGCGCCAGGCTGCCCGCGCCGACGCCATCGGCGAAATGGCGTGCCACGAAGGCGGGGCTGGCGGCGGCCAGGTAGCGCATCGACCCGAGCGGACGGCTGTTGCAGCCGGCGGCGGGGCGCGCCAGGCCGGTGACCGCGGCCACCACCGCGCCGCTGCGCAGCCATTCGGCGGTGTGGTCCTGGTCGTCCACCGCCACTTCCATCAGCACCGGACTGGCCGCGGCGAAGGCGGCGAGTGCCGGGGCCAGCCAGGTCGCCAGGCTGTCGGCGTTGACGGCGACCGGAAGTGCCACGCGCGCCGGGCCGGGCAAATCGAGTCCGGGCAGCGCGCCCTGCAGGTCCTGCTCGAGCAGGCGCACCCGGTCGACGTGCTGGCACAGGCGGCGCCCGGTCTCGGTCGGCCTGCAGGGCTGGTCGCGCACGACGAGGGCGCAACCGACGCGCTCCTCGAGCTGGCGGATGCGCTGCGAGATGGCCGAGGGCGTCACATGCAGCGCGCGCGCCGCCCGTTCGAAGCTGCCCTCGCGCACGACCGCGGCAAGGGCCGAGAGGGCGGCGTAATCGAGCATGGCGTAAGTTCCGCTTAAGCGTGTGAAGGAAAGATAGTTTGCCTTCATCCACGCCGGCTGACAAGATCGCTGCATGAACCCTGCTGCCTTTCCCATCTTCCTGCAAGGCCTGCTGCTCGGCCTCGGCCTGATCGTCGCCATCGGCGCCCAGAACGCCTTCGTGCTGCGCCAGGGCCTGCGCCGCGAGCACGTCGGCAGCGTCGTCCTGTTCTGCGCGCTGGCCGACGCGGTCCTGATCAGCGCCGGCGTCATGGGCATGGGACAGGCGCTGGGACAAAGCCCGCTCCTGGCGCGGGCCCTGGCCATCGCCGGCGCCCTGTTCCTGGCGGTCTACGGCTACCGTGCACTCGGACGCGCGCGCCGCCCCGGCCGGCTCGAGGCAGCGGGAGGGGGCCAACAGCTGGGGCGCACCGCCGTCCTGGCCCAAGCGGCCGCGTTTACCCTGCTGAACCCGCACGTCTACCTCGATACGGTGCTACTGGTCGGCAGCATCGGCGCCCGGCAGCCGGCCGCCCTGCGTGGCTGGTTCGTGCTCGGCGCCAGCAGCGCCAGCATCGCCTGGTTCACGCTGCTCGGTTTCGGCTCGCGCCGCCTCGCCCCCCTGTTCGCCCGGCCGCGCGCCTGGCAGGTGCTCGACGCGCTGATCGGCTTGACCATGTTCGTGCTCTGCGCCATGCTGGTGCGGCACGCTTTTTGAAGCAATCGAGAGGAGTTCACATGTATATCAGGCAGGACCACCAGCTCACCGACGTCGACACGATGTTCTCGCTGATCGACGAGCACGCGCTGGGCGCCTGGGTGGTCGCGGGGAAGGATGGGCTGGTCGCCAACCACCTGCCCTTCCTGCTCGACCGCAGCCGGGGTCCGCACGGCACGCTGGTGGGTCACGTTGCCCGCGCCAATCCCGTGTGGCGGATGCTGGACGGGCAGGCTTCATCGCTCGTGATCTTCCAGGGTCCGCAAAGCTACATCACCCCGAACTGGTACCCGGGCAAGGCGGAACACGGCAAGGTGGTGCCGACCTGGGACTATGCGGTCGTCCACGCGCACGGCGTCGCGCGCGCGATCGACGATCCGGCCTGGCTGATGGACATGCTGGACCGCCTGACGAACGCGCATGAAGCGGCGCAGCCGGCGCCCTGGCGCGTCGCCGACGCTCCGCCGGACTACATCGACAGGCTGCTGCGCGCCATCGTCGGTATCGAGATCACCGTCGAACGCTTCGAAGGCAAGCTCAAGGCGAGCCAGGACGAGGCGGTGCGCGACCGGCTCGGCACGGTGGAAGGACTGCGCGGCCTGGTGCGCCCGAAGGCTGCGCTGGCCGACCTGGTGAAGGGCGCGCTCGACGCGGAGCGCAGCGGCGCCTGAGGAGGCGCCGGCGCCCCTGCGGACTTAGCCGCCGAACGGTGTTTCTGCCAGACCCTGCACGCCGGGCCGCAGCATGATCGTGGCGCCGGCCCAGGGGTCGTGCGGATCCTGGCCGGCGCCGATCGAGGTCACCAGCAAGGTGTCGAGCCCGGGGCCGCCGAAGCTGCACATCGATGGTTTCGCCATCGGCAGCGCGATCGTGCGGTCGAGGCGCCCGTCCGGCGTAAAGCGCAGCAACAGGCCCGCGTCGTTCCCGCAAGTCCAGTAGCAGCCGTCGGCGTCCACCGCGGCGCCGTCGGGGCGGCCGGGGTGCGCGCGCATGTCCACGAAGCTGCGCCGGTTCGACGGCAGGCCCGCATCGGTGTCGTAGTCGAAGGCCCAGACCTGCTGGCTGGCCGGGTGCGAGTCGGACAGGTACATGGTGCGCCCGTCCGGCGAGAAGGCCAGGCCGTTCTGGGTCAGCAGGCTTGACACCACTGGCTCCGACAGGCCGCCTGCCGCGCAGTAGCGATACAGCGCGCCGATGGCGCGTTCGGCCGCCATATCCATGAACATGGTGCCGCTCCAGAATCGTCCCTGGCGGTCGCAGCGTCCATCATTGAAACGCATGCCCTCCTCTAGCCCCTGCGGCGCGGCCTGCCGCGTCGCCCCGACACTGCCGTCATCCTGAAGCGTCAAGCGGAAGATCCCCGTTTCCATCCCGGCCAGGATGCTGCCGTCGCGCGCAGGCGCAATGCAGGCCACCATTTCATTACATACCCAGCTGCGCAGGCGGCCGGCGCCGTCGAGCCGCCAGATGGTCCTGGCCGGGATGTCGACCCAGTACCAGGCGCCATCGAGGCTGTTCCACACCGGGCATTCGCCCACCAGGCTGCGCGTCGTGCCGACGCGTTCGATCGCCAGTCCCATGCTCACTCCTGCGGCTCGCGGATTTCGGTATGGCGCGGCACCAGCGTCTTCATCACGCCCCAGGCGATCAGGTAAGCCACCGCGCAGAACGAGAACATGATGGTGTAGCCGGTCGTGATGTGGCCCAGCGTGCCGTAGTAGTCGAACAGCCAGCCGCCCACTTTCGTGACCAGCACGCCGCCGATGCCGCCCGCCAGGCCGCCGATGCCGACCACCGAGCCGACCGAGCGCTTCGGGAACATGTCCGAGACCGTGGTGAACAGGTTGGCCGACCAGGCCTGGTGCGCGGCGGCGCCGACGCCGACCAGCAGCACCGGAACCCAGAAGCTGATGTAGCCCAGGGGTTGGGCCAGCAGCACCGCCAGCGGGAACAGCGCGATCACGAGCATGGCCTTCATGCGGCCGTCGTAGGGCGAGGCGCCCTGGTTGATGAAGTACGTGGGAAACCAGCCGCCGCCGATACTGCCGATCATGGTCATGCTGTAGAGGATGGCGAGCGGCAGCTGGATCGCGGTGCCGGAGATGCCGTATTGGGCGGTCAGGTATTTCGGCAGCCAGAACAGGAAGAACCACCAGACGCCGTCGGTCATGAATTTGCCGAAGGCGAAAGCCCAGGTCTGGCGGTAGCCGAGCAGTTCCCACCAGCTCAGCGCGCGGCCGGTCGCCGTGCCGTCGACGGCGGCGGGCGCGTCGTCGGCCGTGATATAGGCCAGTTCGGCGGCGCCCATGCGCCTTTGCGCGGCCGGCTTTTCGTAGAACAGGGTCCACAGGCCGAGCCAGATGAAGCCGATGGCGCCGATGATGACGAAGGCCGACTGCCAGCCCCAGTGGGCGGCGATGAAGGGCACGCTGATCGGCGCCAGCACGGCGCCGACGTTGGCGCCGGAGTTGAAGATGCCGGTCGCGAAGGCGCGGTCCTTCTTCGGGAAGTATTCGGCGGTGGCCTTGATCGCGGCCGGGAAGTTGCCGGATTCTCCCAGCGCCAGCACGGCGCG
The DNA here is from genome assembly GCF_015101885.1 of Massilia litorea. Taxonomy (NCBI): domain Bacteria; kingdom Pseudomonadati; phylum Pseudomonadota; class Betaproteobacteria; order Burkholderiales; family Oxalobacteraceae; genus Massilia; species Massilia litorea. The sequence goes on along the minus strand of NZ_CP062941.1, from coordinate 3,740,629 downwards.
CGCCAGCATGAAGCCGATCACCGAGACCGGCAGCGCGGCGATGCCGACGCTGGCCAGCAGCGAATTGGCGCTCGTGCCCAGGCCGATCGCGCCGGCATGCATGATGGCGCCGATCGACCAGACCACGATCGCCAGGCCGAAGGCGGCCTTGGTGCCGAGGCGGTCGACCACGCGCCCGGCAAACAGCATCGAGATCGCGTAGACGAACTGGAAGGCGGCGGTGATGTTGGCATAGTCGGTGTTCGACCAGCCGAACTCCTTCGTCAGTTCCGGCGCCAGCAGGGACAGCACCTGGCGGTCGAGGTAGTTGACCGTGGTGGCGAAGAACAGGAGTGCGCAGATGGTCCAGCGGTAGGTGCCGATCCTGCCGGCGGCGCTAGTCGAATCGGCCTGGGCGGCTCCGGCCGGCTGCATGAGGGTGTCGGTGCGGGTCTCGGTTCGCATGATGTCTCGTCGTTATGGTTATGGAGCCAGGCTGCCGGGGACACTTCTGCGGTGTCGCCCGTCAGCGCGTAAGGCATATACAAACAAGTTACAACAAAGGATCGCCCGGCCATTCGCAAACGGCCGGGCAAGGCAACTCAGGTCACCGGCGCCGGATTGAACAGCGTCAGCGCATTGTGCAGCTTCCAGTGCTCGGCCCAGGTCTTGCGGCCGCTGGCGACGTCGAGCATCAGGCGGAACAGCTCCCAGCCCACGTCTTCGATCGTCGCTTCGCCGCTGGCGATGCGGCCCGCATTCACGTCCATCAGGTCGTGCCAGCGGCGCGCCAGGTCGTCGCGGGTCGCAACCTTGATGACCGGGACCGCCGCCAGGCCATAAGGCGTGCCGCGGCCGGTGGTGAAGACGTGGATGTTCATGCCGGCCGCCAGTTGCAGCGTGCCGCAAACGAAATCGCTCGCCGGCGTGGCCGCATAGATCAGGCCTTTTTGCTTCAGCTTCTCGCCCGGCGACAGCACGCCCGTGATCGCGGACGATCCCGATTTCACGATCGACCCCATGGCCTTTTCGACGATGTTCGACAGCCCGCCCGCCTTGTTGCCGGGCGTGGTGTTGGCGCTGCGGTCGACCCCGCCCCTTTTGAGGTAGGCGTCGTACCACTCCATTTCGCGGATCATGGCGGCCGCCACTTCCGGATTCGATGCGCGGGCGGTGAGCTGGTCGATGCCGTCGCGTACTTCCGTCACTTCCGAGAACATGACGCTGGCGCCGGCGCGCACCAGCAGGTCGGTGGCGTAGCCGACTGCCGGATTGGCCGTCACGCCGGAAAAGGCGTCGCTGCCGCCGCACTGCACGCCGACCACGAGGTCGGATGCCGGGCAGGTTTCACGGCGGCGCGCGTTCAGGACTTTCAGCTGCTCGTCGGCCGTGCGCACGATCGAATCGATCATCGACATGAAGCCGACGTGGCCGGCGTCCTGCAGGCAGACCGTGGCCGGCTCGCGGCCGTTCAGGATCGGGATCGTCCCCTTCGGGAACAGGCGCGCCGGCTGCAGCTTTTCGCAGCCAAGGCTGACGACCATGGCCTGGCCGCCGAAGTTCGGGTTCTGGCTGATGTTGCGCAGGGTGCGGATCGGCACGTCGGCGTTCGGCGCCTCGATCGCCACGCCGCAGCCATACGAGTGCTCGAGGCCGACCACGTCGTCGACGTTCGGATACAGCGGCAGCAGTTCGTCCTTGATGCGCTTGACCGCAAAGTCGACCACGCCGGAGACGCATTGCACGGTGGTGGTAATCGCCAGGATGTTGCGCGTACCGACCGAGCCGTCGGCATTGCGGTAGCCCTCGAAGGTGAAGCCCTCGAGCGGTTCCAGCACCGGCGCGGCACGGGTGGCGATCGGCAGGCCGCTCAGTTCGAGCGCCTCGGGCATGCGCAGGTTCGCTTCCGAGATCCAGCAGCCGGCCGCGATGTCGCGCGCGGCGAAGCCGATGGTGACGTTGTAGCGCACCACCGGCTCACCGGCGCCGATGGCGGCCAGCGCCACCTTGTGCCCCTGCGGCACGGCTTCCAGCAGCGCCAGGCCGTCGGCGAACACGGCGCCCGGCTTCAGCCCCCCGTCGTTGACGACGATGGCCACGTTGTCGTTGGCGTGCATGCGGATGTAGCGCGGCGTGTCGCCCACATGATTGCTGCTGCCGCTGTCCTGCCCGGCGCGCACGATTTGGATGCTTTGCATAGTCAACCTGCCCAAGTGATTGTTGCGGTGTGGCGCGCATGGGCCGCCATACCCCCTCTTTTGAAACGAGTATGACAGTAAAAAAACGATCTGGCTAGTCCGCATTGCGTAATTGGTCAAACCAATTTAGAATGGCCTGACCAAAACACGATCGGACAGCGATGCTAAGAAGAGTACCGACTGGACAGCATGCAGGACAGGAGACCGGGGCCGTCGAGACACGCCTCTACCGCGTCGTCGCCGACCGCATCGACGCCCTGGTCCGCAGCGAAAACATCGCGGCCGGCACCCGCCTGCCGCCCGAGCGCGAACTGGCCGCCCGCCTGGGGGTCAGCCGCGCTTCCCTGCGCGAAGCGCTGATCGCGCTGGAGCTCGGCGGGCGTATCGAGGTGCGCGGCGGCTCCGGCGTGTATGTCTGCGCGGCCGAACCGGTCCAGCCAGTCGAAGCCGGGCCCGGCCCCTTCGAAGTGCTCGCCGCGCGGCGCCTGATCGAACCCGAAGTCTGCGCCATGGCCGCGCGCGTCGCCACCGACGGCGCCATCGACGCCATCCTGCGCGCCGTCGAGGCGATGGAGCGCAACCACGACATCTACGCCAGCAACGAGCTGGCCGACCGCGAATTCCACCTCTCGATCGCGCGCGCCAGCGGCAACAGCGCCCTGGTCGGCACCTTCGATTACCTGTGGGAGCAGCGCGGGCGCCTGTGGCACCGCCTGAAGGAACACTTCCAGACCGAAGAGCTGCGCCAGGAGACCCTGCTCGACCACCGACGCATCTTCTCGGCGATTGCCGCCCACGACCCGGCCAGCGCACGGACTGCGATGCGGGCCCACCTGGAGCGGGTGACACGGACCTTTTCCCGCGGATAGCGGAACGAGTTTGGAAGCACAGCCTTATCCGAAGTACTGACCATGCGCGGCCCCGGCATCTGCCCTCGCCGCGCCGGCACCGGACACGCGAGGTGTCCAGACAGCGCCGCGGCTCGCGCCCGGCTCTTCTTAAACAGTAAAACAATAATCATCTCAGGAGACAGCTTCATGAACCACGCCCGCAAGTCCGCCCGCAACCTCGCCTTGTCCGCGATTTCCCTGGCCGTCCTGGCCCTGACCAACCCCGCCTGGGCCCAGGAAGGCCCGATGCAGCGGGTCGAAGTCACCGGCTCCAGCATCAAACGCCTGGCCGCCGAAGCGGCACTCCCCGTCACCACCGTCAGCGCCCAGGAACTCACGGCGCGCGGCATGACCACCCTCGCCGACCTCATGATGGCGCTGCCGCAATCGTCCTCGCTGGCGCCCTCGAACGCCGGCTCCGGCACCAACATCAACCTGCGCGGCCTGGGCGTGAACCGCACCCTGGTCCTGCTCAACGGCCGGCGCCTGGCCAACGAGGCGATCGCCGACGGCTACGCCAACCTCGACGTGATCCCGATGAGCGCGATCGCCCGGGTCGAGATCCTGCGCGACGGCGCCTCCTCGATCTACGGCTCGGACGCCATCGGCGGCGTGGTCAACTTCATAACCAGGTCCACCTTCGAAGGCGCGCAGGTCACGGCCCAATACATCCAGCCCGAGAAGCACGGCGGCGGCGACGAACAGCGCATCACCCTCACCGCCGGCAAAGGCAGCCTCGCCGTCGACGGCTGGAACGTGTATGCCACGGTCGATGCGCATCGCCGCAGCGCCCTGAACGCGCGCGACCGCGCCGAGCTGTCCACGCCCGAGATCCTCGCCAGCATCGGCCGCGCGCCGACACTCGGCAGCGGCGGCTACGCCGCGCCGGCCAACTACACCACCGCCACCAACAAGACCGCGGCCAACCCGTATTACGCGAGCGGCTGCCTGGCGCCCTACTCGATCCAGGGCGGCAAGAACACCTGTATCCTGAACAACCAGGAATACGGCATGGCGCTGTATGCCAACGAGCAGATCACCTTCTACGCACGTGCTACCCGCCAGTTCAGCGACGACCATAAACTGACCATCGATTACATGCGTGGCCAGGAATACATCGTCGCCACCCGCAATCCGACCCAGAGCGTGGCCGTGAACGGCGCCGCCGCCACCCTGCCCTCGTCGAGCAAATGGTATCCGGGCGGCGCCGGCGGTGTTCCCGCCATGCCGGGCCTGAGCGGCCAGCCGCTGTTCGTCACCTGGAGCGTGGCCGACCTCGGCCTGGCTGCCACCAAGGACAAGCAGGTCAACCAGCGCCTCGCGGTGAGCGACGAAGGCCGGGTCGGTAACTGGGACTACAAGGCGGGCCTGGTCTACGGCCTCAGCACCCGCAAGAACTACTACAAGGAAGGCTATGTCACCGGTGCCGGCCTGAATGCGGGCCTGGCCAACGGCTCGCTCAATCCCTTCGGCCTGCAGGACGCGGCCGGCCTGGCCTACCTCGAGAGCATCTCCGTCGACGGCCGGCAGAACCGCGATTCGACGAGCACCTTCGCCGGCGTCGACGCGTCGCTCAGCCGCAGCCTGATGGAACTCGGCGGCGGCTCGCTGGCCCTCGCGGTCGGCGTCGACCTGCACCGCGACACCACCGAAGACGAAAAACTCCCGATCGTCAACAGCGTCACCTATGCCAATGCGGCCGCCGCCAAGGGCCAGGGCGCGCGCAACGTCTCGGCGCTGTACGCCGAACTCGACATCCCGGTTACCAAAACGCTGACCTTCAACCTCGCCGCCCGCGACGACTATTTCTCGGACTTCGGCAATACCTTCAATCCGAAAGCCAGCTTCCGCTACGAGCCGACCAAGAGCCTGATGTTCCGCGGTTCGGCGAATACCGGCTTCCGCGCGCCGACCCTGTTCGACCGCTACGGCTACCGTACCGCGGGCGCCAACGCCACCACCAATGGACGTTGGGACGATCCGTTGCTGTGCCCGGGCGGCAAACCCGGCGTGGCCGGTTCCGGCACGGCGGCGCCAGGACGCGTCGCCTCGGAAGTGTGTAATGCCCAGCTGCCGAAACAGGTCGGCAGCAACCCCGAACTGCAGCCGGAAAAATCGAAGGGCTGGACCCTGGGCGTGGTGATGGAGCCGGTCAGGAATGCGACCCTCTCGCTCGACTACTGGAACATCCGCATGACCGACATGCTGGCCAACCTGCCGGAACAGGCGATCTTCATGAACCCGACCAAATACGCCGACCTGTTCGTGCGCAATCCGGACGGCAGCCTGAACTACGTGAAAAACATCACGATGAACCTGGGCGGGCAGAAGGCGGCCGGCATCGACGTCTCGGCCAGCTACAGCTTCCCGAAGACTGCATACGGCAGCTTCAAAACGGAGCTCGACGGCACCTGGCTGACCCAGTTCGACAACCAGCTCGAGCGCGACAGCGCCTTCGAGTCGAACGTCGGCCGCTTCGGCCTGGCCAGCAACGGCACCACCAGCAGCTTCCCGATCATCACCTATCGCTGGAAGCACACGCTGAAGTTCGCCTGGAACCACCGGAACATGGGTGCCCAGCTGACCCAGAATTACAATTCCTCGTATGAGGACCAGAACCTGGTGGCCGCCCAGTACCATCGCCGCATCGAACCGTACCGCGTGTGGAACCTGACGGCCAGCTACAACGGCATCCCGCACGTGGGCATCACCGCCGGCGTGACGAACCTGACGGACGAACGTCCGCCGATCACGAACCACAGCGGCTACACCTATGGTTACCTGAGCAGCGCGGCCAATCCGATCGGGCGCTCGTACAACCTGCGCGTGACCTACACGTTCTGAGCTTCAGGTTTCAGCCTTACACGGGCCGGTCGCGCCGGCCGGCCCGACACACAGCAATACGCAATTGGAGACAGGATGAATTCGAAGCACATCAACCCGCAACGGCGCGCGCTGCTGCGCGCCGCCACCGTGTCCGCCGCCGGGCTGACGGTGGGCGGCTGCACGACGGCCGGCGCCGGGCGCGGCGCAGCGCCGGCCGCGGGTGATGCCTGGGCGCGCGCCCGGAGCATCGTCGACAGTTTTAAAAAGCCGCTGGTCTTCCGCAAGCAGGATTTCGTGATCACCGCCTACGGCGCGGCGCCGTGCAAGACAACCGAGGTGACGGGCTTCGTCGCCCACCACGAGTCCGGCAAGGTCAGCACGCCGGTGCCGGGCGCGCCTGACTGCTACGCGGCGATCGCAGCGGCCATCGCGGCCTGCAGCACGGCCGGCGGCGGGCGGGTCCTGATCCCGGCCGGGAACTGGCTGGTCAAGGGTCCGATCGTCCTGAAATCGAAGGTCAACGTCCACCTGGCGAAAGGCGCCCACGTCTACTTCAGCACCGACCCCGACGACTTCGCGAAGTACGGCGACTATGACTGCGGCGCCAACGGCAAGCTGGTGATCTCGCGCTGGCAGAGCAACGACTGCCTGAATTATTCGCCGCTGGTCTACGCCTACGGCCAGACCAACATCGCCCTCACCGGCGAGGACTGGACCAGCATCCTCGACGGCCAGGGCGGCGTGCCGCGCCAGGATGGCCCGATGCGCGGCGACACCTGGTGGGACTGGAAGGGCAAGCGCAAGGCGGGGCCGAACCAGAACCAGGCGCAGAACGCCGTCAATCCCCTGAACCCGGCATCGGTGACCGCAGTGGCGCCAGGCCTGAGCCCGGACCAGGTCGCGCTCATGGAAGGCAAGGACGACAAGTGGCGCACCGACGAAGCCTACCTGCCGACGCTGTCGGAAGCGGGCGTGCCGGCGGCGAAGCGGGTCTTCGGGCGCGGCCACTACCTGCGTCCCTGCATGATCGAATTCATCGGCTGCACGGACGTGCTGCTGCAGGGCTACCAGGTGAACCAGTCGCCGTTCTGGCAGCACCATCCGGTCAACTGCAGCAAGCTGGAAATCCGCGGCGTCCACATGGACAGCATGGGTCCGAACAGCGACGGCTTCGATCCGGAGGCCTGCGATACGGTGCTGGTCGATGGCTGCACCTTCAACAGCGGCGACGACTGCATCGCCATCAAGGCCGGCAAGAACCTGGACACGCAATTCGGGCCGACCCAGAACGTCGTGATCCAGAACTGCATCATGAACAGCGGCCACGGCGGCGTGACCCTGGGCAGCGAGATGTCGGGCGGGATCCAGCACGTGTATGCGCAGGACATCGAGTTCCGCAACACGCACTGGGCCACCGACCCGCTCAATACCGCGATCCGCATGAAGACCAACATGAACCGCGGCGGTTTCCTGCGCCACTTCTACGTGCGCAACGTGACGATCCCGAACGGCGTCAACCTGAAGCCGCAGTACTACAACCCCCTGCCCGGTTCGCCGATCCCGAAGAATGCCGTCGGCTCCTCGGCCGGGGCCGTGGTGACGATCGATTGCGACTACGCGCCGACGGCGGACAACGTGCGCATCCGGCCGCCGGTGGTCGAGCACATGCACATTTCGGGGGTGAAGGTCGGGAATGTGAAGACGAAGGATGGGGCCTTCTCGTGCTTCCAGGCGCTGCTGCTGCTGGGGCCGGTGGCCTACGACTACAATGGGCCGCAGGGGGCGCAGATCCTGCCGATCCGTGACGTGACGATCACGGACTGCGATTTCGGGACGCCGGTGAATAGTGCGCAGCCGTTTTATCTCTACAACGTGCGTAGTGTGACGCTGACGAATGTGACGGTGGGTGGGAAGGTGCATAACACGACTTTGTCCTCGTAGGATGGACATTTGTGCCCATGCTGCGCCGCGTTCGCGTGTCGAATCGTCATTTCGACACGCAACCGTGGTACCGCGTGGGCTCGAGAGCCCACCCTACGGTCTGTTCAAATAAATTGGTCAGGCCGCTTGCAATCCCTTATTTTAAGTTGTACGATGACTGATAACTGGTGAGGCGCGAGACAGCCCCATCCTTTCAACCCGACCTGAAAGACACAAGCATGTTCACTCCACAAGACGTCAAACAAATCCTCTCTTCCGGCCTGCTGTCCTTCCCGATCACGGACTTCGACGCCAATGGCGATTTCAAGCCGGACACCTATGCCCAGCGTCTGGAGTGGCTGGCCCCGTACGGCGCGACCGCCCTGTTCGTCGCGGGCGGCACCGGCGAGTTCTTCTCGCTGACCCCGGAAGACTACACGCAGGTCGTGAAGGTCGCCGTCGAGACCTGCCGCGGCAAGGTGCCGATCCTGGCCGGCGCCGGCGGCCCGACCCGCATGGCGATCCGCTACGCACAGGAAGCCGAGCGCCTGGGTGCCCACGGCATTCTCCTGATGCCGCACTACCTGACCGAAGCGAGCCAGGACGGCCTGGTCGAGCACGTCGCCGCCGTCTGTAATTCGGTGAAGTTCGGCGTCGTCGTCTACAACCGCGACCGCTGCAAGCTGAACGCCGCCTCGCTGCTGAAGCTGGCCGACCGCTGCCCGAACCTGATCGGCTTCAAGGACGGTATCGGCGAGATCGAATCGATGGTCACTATCCGCCGCAAGCTGGGCGACCGCTTTACTTACCTGGGCGGCCTGCCGACCGCGGAAGTGTATGCCGCGGCCTACAAGGCACTGGGCGTGCCGGTCTATTCGTCGGCCGTGTTCAACTTCATTCCGAAGACCGCGATCGAGTTCTACGAAGCCGTACGCACCGACGATTTCGCCACCCAGGGCCGCCTGATCGATGACTTCTTCCTGCCTTACCTGGACATCCGCGCCAAAAAGGCCGGCTACGCGGTGTCGATCGTCAAGGCCGGCGCGGCGATTGCCGGCCACTCGGCAGGTCCCGTGCGCGCACCGCTGACCGACCTGACCGGCGAGGAAACCGAGCAGCTGGCCGCCCTGATGGCCAAGCTCGGCCCACAGTGAGCTTCGAACTGAGCTGACCTGAACTGAACTGATTCGCGGCGCGCCCCGGCTGGAACGAGCCCCGGCGCGCCTTCTTGTATCCGAAAAGGAGAACCATCTTGACCATCACCATCAACGGCGACCTGCTGATCGGCGCCAGCGCCGTCAAGGGCAGCGCCGCCGCTTTCCGCGCCGTCAATCCGGCCACCGGCGAACAATTCGAGCCGTCTTTCAGCAGCGGCACCGTCGACGACGTAGAACGCGCCTGCGAACTGGCCGGCGAGGCTTTCGACACCTACCGCAACACCAGCCTGGAGGCGCGCGCCGCCTTCCTCGAGCTGGCCGCCCAGAACATCCTCGACCTCGGCCCGCAGCTGATCGAGCGCGCGATGCAGGAATCCGGCCTGCCGCAAGCCCGCCTGGAAGGCGAACGTGGCCGCACCGTGGGCCAGCTGCGCCTGTTCGCGAAGGTCGTGCGCGACGGCCACTTCCTGGCCACCGCCCTCGATTCGGCCCTGCCGGAACGCACCCCGCCCCGCCCCGACCTGCGCCTGCGCAAGATCGGCCTGGGCCCGGTCGCGGTCTTCGGCGCCAGTAACTTCCCGCTGGCCTTCTCGGTCGCCGGCGGCGATACCGCCTCGGCGCTGGCAGCCGGTTGCCCGGTGGTCGTGAAAGCCCACGGCGCCCATCCAGGCACTTCGGAACTGGTCGGTAAAGCCGTGCAGGCGGCAGTCAAGGCCGCCGGCCTGCCGGAAGGCGTGTTCTCGATGCTGCACGGCGACGGCCGCACCATCGGCCAGGCCCTGGTCTCGCACCCGGCCATCAAGGCAGTCGGTTTCACCGGCTCGCGCCAGGGCGGCCTGGCGCTGGTGCGCACCGCCGCTGCGCGCGAAGAGCCGATTCCGGTGTACGCCGAAATGAGCAGCATTAATCCGCTGTTCCTGCTGCCGGGCGCGATGGACGAGAAGGCCGCGCAGATCGGCACCGGCTTCATCGACTCGCTGGTGCTCGGCGCGGGCCAGTTCTGCACCAATCCGGGCCTGGTGGTCGCGCTGGAAGGCGCGGCGCTCGACCGCTTCCGCGAGGCCGCATCGACCGCCCTGCAGGGCAAGGTCGGAACCACCATGCTCACGCCCGGCATCCACGCCGCCTTCAACAGCGGCGTCGAGAAGCTGGGCAAGGAAGCGGGCGTCAGCCTGGTCGCGCGCGGCCAGTGCGGCACCACCGCCTGCGCCGGCCAGGCCGCGCTGTTCGAGACCGATGCCGCCAACTTCCTCGCCAATCCGGCCCTGGAAGACGAGATCTTCGGTGCGTCCTCGCTGATCGTGCGTTGCGCCAGCCTGGAACAGTTCCGTGAAGTGGCCGAGCACCTGGGCGGCCAGCTGACGGCGACCGTGTTCCTGGTCGAGGCGGACAAGGAAGCGGCGCAGGCGCTGCTGCCGGTCCTGGAGCGCAAGGCAGGACGGATCCTGATCAACGGCTATCCGACCGGCGTCGAAGTCTCGCATGCGATGGTGCATGGCGGGCCCTTCCCGGCGACCTCGGACAGCCGCTCGACCTCGGTCGGCGCGAGCGCGATCGACCGCTTCCTGCGTCCGGTGAGCTACCAGGACCTGCCGGCCTGGCTGCTGCCGGAAGCGCTGCAGGATGCGAATCCGCTGGGACTGCATCGCGTGAAGAATGGGGAGCTGCTCAGGGGCTAAGCCCGGGTTGAGCCCGCACCAGTGCCGTAAATCGACGCCCGGTCCCTTGGCCGGGCGTTTTCGTTTCCGCACCGCCGGCGCGCTGCCGGGCAGCGGGTTCATGGTATCGTGGCCAAAACACTTGCAGGGCGCGTGCCACGCCGGTCTCGAACCGGGTCGCGTCGCGCCAACTGCGATTCGGGGAGAAACGATGCCGGGGGCCCTCCTGCGCTTGCTGCTGTTCGCCTGTCTTGTCCTGCCTGCGCTGGCGGCGGCGGCGCCGCTACGCGTCGTGATGGACCAGAACTACCCGCCCTATACCTGGCGCAATGCCGAAGGCAAGCTGGAAGGCTATACGGTCGACCTGTGGCGACTGTGGCAGAAAAAGACCGGACAGCCGGTCGAGCTGATCCCGGCCAACTGGGCGCAGGCGCTGCCGATGCTCGAAGAAGGCAAGGCGGACGTGATCGATCCGATTTTCCTGACCCCGGCCCGGGTCGAGCGCTTCGATTTCTCGCCCTCTTACGCCCTGGTCTCGACCAGCATCTATGCCCACGCCTCGATCGGCGGCATCCACGACGTGCGCAGCCTGAAAGGTTTCGGGGTCGGGGTGCAGGCGGCCGACGCCTGCGCCGAGCAGCTCGCCCGCGCCGGCATCAAGACCCTGCACGTGTTTCCCACTTACGAGGCGCTGCTGGCCGCGGCCGCGCGCCAGGACGTCAAGCTGCTGTGCCTGGACGAATTCTCGGCCGACTACCAGCTGTACCGGCTCGGCCTGCACCGCACCTATGTCAAGGCCTTCGACCTCACCCGCGACCAGCTGCGGCGCGCGGTGCGCAAGGGAGACATGGCCACCCTTGCCCTGGTCGAGCGCGGCATGGCGCAGATCAGCGCGAGCGAACGCCAGGCCCTGCACGACAAATGGATGGGCCGGCCGCTGGTCTCGGAGCGCTACGCCAGGCGCCTGGTCCAGGTGCTGGTGGCGCTCGGCGGCCTGGTGCTGCTGCTGGTCGTGGGGCTGGCCTCGGTGCGGCGCGCGGTGCGCGTGCGCACGGGCGAACTGGAACGCGAACGGGCCCAGTTGCGGACCCTGCTCGAGAACAGTCCCGACCTGGTCTGGCTGAAGGACCGCGAAGGCGTCTACCAGGCCTGCAATACCCCGACCGCGAGCATCTTCGGCTGGCCGCGCGAGCAGATCCTCGGCAGGCGCGACAGCGAACTGTTCGACCCCGCCACGGCGGAGCAATTCGCGCGCGACGACGCCGCGGCCGTGCGCGCCGGCGGGCCGATGACCTTCGAGGAGACGGCCCCCACGGGACGCGGCCGGGAGCTCGTCTTCGAGACGATCAAGACTCCGGTCATCCGGCCCGACGGCACCTTCATCGGCGTGCTGGGCGTGGCGCGCGACATCAGCGAGCGGCGCGAGCACGAGCGCACGATCCGCGAACAGGAGCGGCTCCTGAAGGAAATGAGCGCGCTGGCCCAGATCGGCGCCTGGGAGATCGACCTCGCCACCGAGGCCTTCCACTGGACCGAGGAGCTGGCCCGGATCTACGAGATCCCGCCGGGCCTGCCCATCACGCCGGCGCTGTGCACGGCATGCTACGCCGAGGAAGACCGGGAATTGATCGGGCGCACGCTCGACGCCGCCGCGAAACACGGCCGGCCGTTCACGATCGAACTCGAGATGGTCAGCGGCGCCGGCAAGCGCAAGTGGGTGCGCTCGGTCTGCGGCGCCGTGTTCGAAGGCGGCCGTCCGGTGAAACTGCGCGGCACCGTGCAGGACGTGACGCAGCGGCGCGACCTCGAGGAATCGATGCGCATGGCGAACCTGCTCTACCAGACCAGCCGGGAGGCGATCGTGGTCACCGACGAGGAAAACCGGATCGTCGACGCCAACCCCGCCTTCACCCGCCAGACCGGCGACGAATTGGGCGCGGTGCTGGGCACCACGCCGCGCCTGTTCGCATCGCGGATGCACGACGCCGGCTTTTATGAGCGCCTGTGGCAGGCGCTGCTGGCGAACGGCCACTGGCAGGGCGAAATCCTCGACCGCAACCCGGACGGCTCGCTCACGGCCAAGTATGCCGACATCCGCGTGATCCGCCATGCCGACGGCCGGGTGCACCGCCACGTGGTGCAGTTCCACGACATCAGCGAGCAGAAACAGAAGGATGAGCTGATCTGGCGCCAGACCAATTTCGACGCCCTGACCGGCCTGCCGAACCGGCGCCTGTTCCTCGACCGCCTCGAGCAGGACCTGAAAAAGGCGCAGGGAGCCGGCCAGGGCCTGGGCGTGCTGCTGCTCGACCTCGACCGCTTCAAGGAGATCAACGACAGCTATGGCCATGCCATGGGCGACCGGGCGCTGGTCGAGATGACGCGGCGCCTGGCGCGCTGCGTGCCGGGCGAGGCGACCATCGCTCGCCTGGGCAGCAACATGTTCGCGCTGGTGGTGAGCGAATTCGACGGCCGGCGCCACCTCGAGACCACCGCCGACGCCGTGATCGGCGCGATCGCCGAACCGCTCGAACTGGGGCCAGGCGACGTCGCCTACGTGTCGGCCAGCGTCGGCATCAGCGTGTTCCCGGACGACGGCGTGGACGCGGCCGAACTGGTGCGCAACGCGGAACAGGCCGTGTATCTCGCGAAAGGCGCGGGGCGCGGACGCTTCCATTATTTCACGCCGGCCCTGCAGCAGCACGCGCGCGACAAGCTCGCGCTCACCAACGACCTGCGCGCCGCGCTCGCGCGCAACCAGCTGCAGGTGCACTACCAGCCGATCGTCGAGACAGCGACCGGCCGCATCCGCAAGGCCGAGACCCTGCTGCGCTGGCAGCACCATGAACACGGCATGATCAGCCCGGCGCGCTTCATTCCGCTGGCCGAGGAAGCGGGCCTGATCCACGAGATCGGCGAATGGGTGCTGGTCGAGGCCATCGCCAGCATCGAACGCTGGCAGCGCGCCTACGGCATCGACGTCGAGCTGAGCGTGAACGTGTCGCCGGTCCAGTTCGAGCAGCGCTCCGGCCTGCCCTGGCTGACCCGGGTCGTGAACGCCGGCCTGCCGCCCAACAGCATCACGATCGAGATCACCGAGGGCGTTCTGGTGAGCGACGCCGAGCAGGTGAGGCGCTGCCTCGACGCCCTGCACGAAGCCGGCGCCAGGGTCTCGATCGACGACTTCGGCACCGGTTTCTCGTCCCTCTCCTACCTCAAGCAGTTCGACGTCGACTACCTCAAGATCGACAAGTCCTTCATCAACCACCTGACCGAGGACGGCAGCGACAAGGCCCTCACCGAGGCCATCGTCGACCTCGCCCACCGGCTCGGCATCGAGGCGATCGCCGAGGGCGTCGAGACCGCGGCCCAGCGCGACATCCTGGCGGCGTTCGGGTGCGACTACATCCAGGGGTGGCATTTCTCGCCGGCGGTGCCGCGCGAGGCCTTCGAGGTGTTCCTGGAACGCCAGATGGTAACCTGAGGCGGCGGTGCACCGTAGGGTGGGCTCTCGAGCCCACGCGGTGATACGCGCAATCAAGATCGTCGAGCACGACATCGGAGCCGGTACGTATCGCGCGTGGGCTCGGAGAGCCCACCCTACGGTGCACAACCGTCCCGTACCGCAAACGACTCCACTCGCATCGAATCGAACGCCACTTTACCGCAGAGCGTTTCATTTGATAAACTAGATAGATACCTACTCATTTGGCGCCTATCTATGTCTCAAACCCCCGAAGAGCGCTTCTCCGCCGCCCTGCACGCAACCGCGCGCAGCTGGCGCCTGGCGATCGACGCGCGCCTGAAGGACCTCGGCATCGGCCAGGCCGGCTGGATGACGATCGCCATGATCGCCAAATCGAAGGAGCCGCCCTCGCAGCGCGAGCTGGCCGACCTGCTCGGCATCGAAGGGCCGTCGGTGGTCTCGATGCTCGATCGCCTGGAACGCGACGGCCTGGTGCGGCGCGCGCCCTCCCCGCTCGACCGGCGCGTCAAGCTGGCGCACCTGACCGACGACGGCCGCACGCTCTACGCCCGGGTGCGCAAGGAAGCCGACGCCTTCCGCCTGACCATGCTCGAGGGCGTGCCGCAGGAGACGCTGAGCGCCGCCGCCGACCTGCTCGAAGCCCTGCGCGCGCGCATCGAAGGCGGAGACTAGGACCGTGCAGGCCTCCACCGCAGCTGCAAGCCCGCCGATCAACCGCCGCATGATCACGATCTCGATCATGCTGGCGACCATCATCCAGGCCCTCGACGGCACCATCGCCAACGTCGCCCTGCCGCACATGCAGGGCTCGCTGTCGGCGTCGACCGACCAGATTACCTGGGTCCTGACTTCCTTCATCGTGGCCGCCGCGATCGCCACGCCCCTGAACGGCTGGCTGGTCGACCGCTTCGGCCTGAAGAAGGTGTTCCTGGTCTCGGTGGCCGGCTTCACGCTCGCTTCCGTCCTGTGCGGGCTGGCCGGGTCGCTGGCCCAGATCGTCGCCGCGCGGGTGCTGCAGGGGGTGTTCGGGGCGGCCCTGGTGCCGCTCTCGCAATCGGTCCTGCTCGACATCAACCCGCGCGAGAAGCACGGCTCGGCGATGGCGGTCTGGGGCATGGGCGTGATGATCGGTCCCATTCTCGGACCGACCCTGGGCGGCTGGCTGACCGACAGCTATAACTGGCGCTGGGTTTTCTTCATCAACGTGCCGATCGGCGCCATCGCCTTCTACGGCATCTGGCGCTACATCCGGCCGACCGTCCCGAACCGCCGCGTGAGCTTCGACGCCTTCGGCTTCGTCACCCTGAGCCTGGCGATCGGCGCGCTGCAGATGCTGCTCGACCGCGGCGAACAGAACGACTGGTTCGCGTCGACCGAGACCTGGATCGAGGCGGTGCTGCTGGCGCTGTCGCTCTCCTGGTTTGTCGCGCACACGGCGCTGCGCCCGGCCGGCCAGTCCTTCCTCGACTACCGCCTGCTGAAGAACCCGAACTACGTCACCGGCCTGTTCCTCATCTTCACGGTCGGCATGGTGCTGTTCGCCACGCGCGCCCTGATGCCGACCATGCTGCAAGGCCTGATGGGCTATCCGGCGGCGCTGGCCGGCCTGGTCACCGCCCCTTCGGGCCTGGGGACGATGCTGGCGATGCTGGTGGTCGGGCGCGTCACTGGCAAGATCGACTTCCGCCTGCTGCTGGGCGCCGGCTTCGCGATCACGGCCTTCTCGCTGTGGCAGATGGCGCAGTACACGCTGGTGATGTCGCAGTCGAACATCGTCTGGCCCGGCGTGATCCAGGGGATCGGCCTGGGCCTGGTGTTCGTGCCGCTGTCGGCGGCCACCTTCGCCACCCTGTCGCCGCAGATGCGCGCCGAAGGCACGGCGCTGTATAGCCTGATCCGCAATATCGGCAGCAGCATCGGCATCGCCATGGTGCAGACGCTCCTGGTGCGCAACAGCGCGACCATGCACGCCACGCTGGCGGCCCAGGTCAACGGATCGAATGCCGCGCTGCTCGATCCGGCCGGCGGCTACAGCCTGGCCACGACAGCCGGCGCAGCCCTCATTGACAGCGAGATTACGCGCCAGGCCTCGATGATCGCCTACACCAACGACTACTGGCTGATGATGATCCTCACCGCGGCCGTGATCCCGGCCCTGCTGCTGATCCGCCCGCCGAAGGCGCAGGCCGCGCAAGGTGGGGAAACCGCGCCGGTGGAACACGCCGCCCTCGATTAACATGACTAGCGAAACCCAAGTGCGACATTTTCGACTTACCCTTATCGCCGGCGCGGCGCTGGCTCTCGCCGGCTGCGTCCACGTACCGAAGGATGCGGGCACGGCCCGCGCGCCGGATTTCACGGCGGCCCAGCATGCCGCCGCGATCGACCTCGGACGCGATGCATGGCCGGTCGAGCGCTGGTGGCAGGACTACCGCGATCCACAGCTCGACAAACTGGTGGAGCAGGCCCTGGCCGGCAACCCGAGCCTGGCGGTGGCCGCCGCACGCGTGCGCCTCGCCGGCGCGCAGCTGAACGCGGAACGGGCCGCCGGCGGCCTGCAGGCAGGCCTGGAGACCGGCATCAACCGCCAGCGCTATTCCGCCAACGGCTTCTTCCCGGCGCCGATCGGCGGCAGCTGGTACACGGATACCACGGTGCAGGGCCGCATCAGCTACGAGGTCGACTGGTGGGGCAAGCACCGCGCCCAGGTCGCGGCGGCGATCGGCGAGCAGAACGCGGCCGCCGCCCAGGCCAGCCAGGCGCAGCAGGCGCTGGCGGCCAGCGTCGCCCAGAGCTACTTCCGCCTGCAGCTGCTGTGGGCGCGTGCGGACAACGTGTCCGAACTGCTGCGCATCGAGCAGCGCCTGCTGCAGGACCGCAAGGCGCGCCTCGCGCGTGGACTGGCGACCGTCGACGCCCAGCGCAACATCGAACTCGAACTCGGCAAGCTCGCCGAACAGGCGGCCCTGCTCGACACGCAGGCCGCACGCGAACGCGAAGCCCTGCGTGCGCTGGTGGCGGCCGGCCCGAACGATTTCGCCGCCCTGGAACGCGGTCTGCCGCAGGGCGCCCAGGCCACGCTTCCGCGCGAACTGGGCATGGAACTGCTGGCGCGCCGCCCCGACCTGCAGGCCGCGCGCTGGCGCGTCGAAGCCGCCCTTGGCCGCGCCGCCGCCGCCGAAGCGGCCTTCTACCCGGACCTGAACCTGTCCGGCGCCGTCGGCCTGAATGCCGTCTCGCTGGGTAAACTGCTGCGCGGCGCCAGCCGGACCTTCCTCGCGGGCGCCGTGCTCGACCTGCCGCTGTTCGACAGCGGCCGCCTCGATGCAAACCTTGGCATCGCCCGCGCCGAGCGCGACGCCCTGCTGGCCGAATACAACGAGTCGGTCCTGAACGCGGTACGCGACGTTGCCGCGGTGGGCGCGACGCTGCAAGGCATCGAACGCGAACTGAGGGCGCACGACGCATCAAGCCAGGCCAGCGCCCGCCTGGCGGCGAGCGCCGAAGCCCGCCTCGCGCGTGGCCTCGCCGAACGCTCGGCCGTCCTGCAGGCGCAACTGGAAGTGCTGCGCCAGCGCGGCGCCGCGCTGCAGCTCCAGGACGCGCAGCTGCAAACCCAGGTGGCCCTTGTAAAAGCGCTCGGCGGGGGCTACCGCGCCGCGCCCGTCCACACCGCCGCCAACGCATTGACCAAATAAGCGCAAGCTCCCATGACTACCGAAACCACACCGAATCCAAACAAACGCAAGGCCGTCCTGCTGGGCATCACAGGCGTGTTCGCCCTCGGCGCCATCGCCTACGGCGCCTACGCCACGCTGGTGCTGTCGCAACGCGCCGAAACCGATAACGCCTATGTCGGCGGCAACCTGGTCAACGTCTCCTCTCAGGTCGCCGGCAGCGTGGTCGAGATCCGCGCCGACGAAACGCAGATGGTGCAGGCCGGCGCCGAGATCGTGCGCCTCGACCCGGCCGACGCCGAGATCGCCCTGACCCAGGCCGAGGCGCGCCTGGGCAGCGCCGTACGCCAGCAGCGCGAACGCTATTCGAACGTCGAGCAGTTGCTGGCCGTGGTCGGGCAGCGCCGCGTCGCCCTGCAAAGCGCGCGCGAAGACCTGGCGCGGCGGGCGCCGCTGGCGGCTGAACAGGTGGTATCGGGCGAAGACGTAGCCCATGCCCGGCGTGCGGTGGAAGACGCCAGCGCCGCGCTCGACGTCGCCCTGAAGCAGGTGGCGGCGGCGAAAGCAGGCGTCGCCGGCGTCGACGCCGCCCACCATCCGAGCGTGCTCGCCGCAAAAGCCGAGTACCTGTCGGCCTGGCTGGCATCGCGTCGCAACGCGATCGTAGCGCCCGTGTCGGGCTATGTCGCCAAGCGAAGCGTGCAGGTCGGCAGCCGCGTGACCCCGGGCGCGCCGCTGCTGTCGGTGGTGCCGCTCGACCAGCTCTGGGTCGACGCCAATTTCAAGGAATCGGAACTGCGCGATATCCGCGTCGGCCAGCCGGTGAAGATCGAAGCCGACATGTACGGCAACAAGGTCGAATTCCACGGCAAGGTGATGGGCCTGGCCGCCGGCACCGGCAGTGCCTTCTCCTTGCTGCCGGCGCAGAATGCCAGCGGCAACTGGATCAAGGTGGTGCAGCGGGTGCCCGTGCGGATTTCGCTCGACCCGAAGGAACTGGCCCGGCATCCGCTGCGGGTCGGCCTGTCGGCGACGGTGGATGTCGACATCAGCCACAAGGAAGGCGGCGCGCTGGGCGCCGTAGCCGCAACGCCGGCGCGCTATGTCACGACGGCGCTGAATCAGCCGCTGCAGCAGGCGCAGGCGGCGACGGAGGCGATTGTGGCGAAGAACCTGGCAGATTAGATGTAAAAAAAGCGGGCGGCGCGTTGCGCGGCCCGCTTCTTGCCCTCCGGTTCTGCCTTACACCAGCCCGGTCAGGTAATACACCGCGATCACGAAGAACACCGCCAGCGTCTTGATGATGGTGACGGCGAAGATCTCGCGATACGATTCCTTGTGGGTCAGCCCCGTCACGGCGAGCAGCGTGATGACGGCGCCGTTGTGCGGCAGCGTGTCCATGCCGCCGCTGGCCATGGCGACCACGCGGTGCAGCACTTCGAGCGGAATCTGCGCGGCCTGTGCGCCCTGGATGAAGAGGTCCGACATGGCGGCCAGCGCAATGCTCATGCCGCCCGAGGCCGAACCCGTGATGCCCGCCAGCGAACTGACCGACACGGCGGCATTCACCAGCGGATCGGGGATGCTTTTCAGGGCGTTACCGACGACGACGAAGCCAGGCAGCGCGGCGATCACGCCGCCGAAACCATATTCCGAGGCCGTGTTCATGGCTGCCAGCAGCGCGCCACCGACGGCCGCTTTCGAGCCAGCAGCGAAGCGGTCCTTGATGCGGCCGAAGGCGGTCGCGACCACGAACAGGATACCCATCAGCAGCGCGCCCTGCACCGCCCAGATCGCGACCACGGTCTTGATCGGGGTCGTCACCGGGGCCTTCAGGCCCGGCAGGATTTCAGGGGCCACGGTGAACGAGGCGCCGTACCACTCGGGGATCATCTTGGTCAGCATGAAGTTGGCGACGCCGACCACGATCAGCGGCAGCAGCGCCAGCATGGGATTCGGCAGGGACGCGGCCTGCACGCGTTCCGGCTCGTTCTGGAGCGAGGTGCCGTAGCCCTCGCCCTTGGCCATCGCGGCGCGGCGGCGCCATTCGAGATAGGCCAGGCCGACCACGATGATGAACAGCGAACCGATCGTGCCCAGCACCGGCGCCGCCCAGGAGGTGGTCTTGAAGAAGGTGGTCGGGATGATGTTCTGGATCTGCGGGGTGCCCGGCAGCGAATCCATCGTGAACGAGAAGGCGCCCAGCGCCAGCGCGCCCGGCATCAGGCGCTTCGGGATATTCGACTGGCGATACAGTTCGGCGGCGAACGGATAGACCGCGAACACGACCACGAACAGCGACACGCCGCCATAGGTCAGCAGCGCGCAGACGGCGACGATCACGGCATTCGCGCGCGAGCGGCCGATGTAGCGCACGGCGGCGGCCACGATCGATTCGCTGAAGCCGGACAGTTCGATGAGTTTGCCGAAGACGGCGCCCAGCATGAAGACCGGGAAGTAGAGCTTGACGAAGCCGACCATCTTTTCCATGAAGATGCCGGAAAAGACCGGCGCGACGGCCGATGGATCGGTCAGCAGCACCGCGCCGAGGGCGGCGATCGGTGCGAACAGGATGACGCTGTAGCCGCGGTAGGCGGCGAACATCAGGAACGCCAGGGCGGCGAGAACAATCAGAAATGACACGGGTGCTCCTCTTTCTCTTTTATTGGCCGCCCGCGTGGTGCGGGGCGGCGGCTCTCAGTTGCTTTCACCTGTTTTCGACGCACGGCGGCATGCCGGGACGTCGAGGCCAGTTTGGCCAGGTCTGCCAAAGAACGCACGACAGGCAGGGTCGTACGCAAACGATGGGCGCGCGGATAGCGGCCGCACGGGCGGCATGATTATTGGCGATCGTTGGTTGTTTTGAAATACGTAGAATTACCGTACTGGAGCCTCGCGGGCGCCCGTCTTCATGCTCCCGCCCGCTGCGCTGGTGCGAGTTCCCCGGGTTGCCGCGCCAGCCTGCGCCACCAGCGCCAGGCGACGACGGCATTGACCCAGTAGACCGCGTACAGGCCTGCGGTCAGGTAGAGCCCGCGGCTCGCATACAGCGGCACCGCGACCGAATTCACCGCCAGCCAGAACAGCCAGTTCTCGATCCGCCGCCCCATCAGCAGCAACTGCGCGATCACGCTGAAGACGAGTACCGCGGAATCGAGGAAAGGCGCGTAGGCGTCGGTCCAATAGTGCAGCAAGGCGCCGTAGGCGAGGCTGGCAGCGAGCCCGGCCGGCACCGTCCACGCCAGGCTGCGAAAATCGGCGGGCGCCACCGCCAGTTCATGACCGCGGTCGCCGCGCAGCCACTGGCGCCAGCCGACCGCGCTCGAGACCACGAAGAAGACCTGCAACACGACGTCGGCATACAGCCTGGCCTGGAAGAACAGCACCGTGAACAAGGCGCAGCCGAGCATGCCGGTCCACCAGGTGTGGATACTGTTGCGCCCTGCGAGCAGGATGGCGATGGTGGCCGCCGCGTTGGCGGTGATTTCGAGTGGTCCGATCATGTATGGGCGCCTGCAGGGTCCGGGAGGTATTGCCGTATTCTAAGGCCCGCCGGCCCCTCCCTGCTGCCGACCGGCTGTGGCCGGCTCTCCGCGCATCAGCCACACCCGGCTGCCCTGCTCCGGCACCAGGCTGCTCGCGGCGAGCGCGATCCGGCCGGATAGGTCCATGGCGAGCTTCCTGCCCAGCAAGCCCTGCTGGCTGCCATTGCTGCCGCCCGGCGGGGCGGCGCTGCCGGGCACCTCGGCCGGTACGGTAAAGCTGCGGCCGCCGTCGTGCGAGAGGGCGATGCCGAGCGAGCGCGGGCGTCCCGCCGGCCCGATCTTGTTCCAGGCGAGCGCCAGGCCGTCCTTGCCGTCACCGGCCAGCGAGGGGTAGGCGGCAGCGCCGGCCGACAGCGTGCGCGCCGGAGCGAAGCGGCCGCCGGCGGACGCACGCGTGTAGCGCACCGCCGGCGCCCCGCCCTGCTCCGGATGCAGCGCGTACGCCAGGTGCAGCCTGCCCGCGCCGTCCAGCACCAGCCCGGGCGCATCGGCCCGCCCTTGCGGATCGCCGACCAGCTGCGGCGGCCCGAAACTGGCGCCACCGTCGCGCGAGCGCGCGATCCGGATGCGGGCGGCCGGATCCTCGCCCACGGTCCAGGCCAGCCAGACGGTCGCTCCCCTGCCTGCGGCCAGCGCAGGTGCCCGCGCCGGATGTGCATCGTCGCCGGCCACCCGGCGCGGCGCCTCGAAGCTGGCGCCGCCGTCGCGCGAACGAGACAGCCACAGCGCGCCGTGATACTCGGTCCAGGCCGCGATCACGGCGCCGTCGCCGCCGACCGCGATATCGAGGCTGCCGTTCGACCAGACCTCGCGACTGAGGCGCCCCTTGCCGTCGCCGCCGCGGGAGCGCGACAGGTTCAGCGGCGGCGAGAAGCTCCTGCCGCCGTCGTTCGAAGTGGCGAACAGGATCTCGCCGCCGTGCGAGCCGCCCGAAAAAATGATCTCCTGCCATAGCAAATAGAGATGGCTGCCATCGCGGCCGACGGCGATGCGCGGCAGCCAGGAGAACGTGCCCGGACTGCGCGAGACGTTCACAGGATCGGTCAGCCGGCCGCGGGACAGGCTGCGCAGCCAGACATCCTTGCCTTTCTGGTCAGCCCAGGCGAGGACGATACCGCCGCCGGGAACGAAGGCGACGGTGCCGTCGTCCACATAATCGTAGCGCGAGTTGTTCTGACGCCACGGCCCCTTGTCGCCGCGCCCGGTGGCGATCTCGACCGGCTCCTGCCAGGCAAGCGCCCCGGCGGCCAGCGGAAGCAACAAAAAGAGTGCGCGCAGCATGGTGGCCTCCCTCCACAAGGCTAACACCAGGCGTGGCGGACCGACGCGGGAAGCCGCACCGGAGGCCGACCTTGCGCCACCGTCCCGGTCTTCGCGCTAATATGGATGAGCATTTCGTCAACTGGCTATTGCGGTTTTCCCTTAGTTGCAAATGCGACTATTTACTGGTACAACAAGCCTGCGTACATACCTGATGAATAAATCCCAACCCCACAGAGGGCAGGACGCTGGCGCCACGCGGCACCACCCGTGGCACCCGCGCACTCGTCAGGTGCGACGGCAGCAGATAACTTATAAACAGAGACCGAGGAAGACACCATGAAAATCACCCTGATGCGCGCCGCCGCATGCCTGGCATTGTTCGGCAGCGCATTCGCGCAAGCCCAGACCTATCCGACCAAGACGATCACGATGATCGTCCCGTTCGCCGCGGGCGGCCCTACCGATACGGTTGCGCGTCTGGTGGCCCAGTCGATGGGTAACAAGCTCAAGCAACAGATCATCATCGAGAACGTCGGCGGTGCCGGCGGCACGATCGGCGCCGCGCGCGTCGCCAAGGCGGCCCCGGACGGCTACACGCTGTTCATGCACCACATCGGCCACGCCACCGCGCCTTCGCTCTACCGCAAGCTGCCTTACAACGCGCAGACCGACTTCGAGCCGATCGGCCTCGTCACCGACGTGCCGATGACCATCGTGGCGCGCAAGGACTTCCCGGCGCGCGACTTCAAGGAATTCCTCGCCTACATCAAGGCCAACAAGGACAAAGTCACCTACGCCAACGCCGGCGTCGGCTCGGCCTCGCACCTGTGCGGCATGCTGTTCATGACCGCGATCGGCACCGACCTCACCACCGTCCCGTACAAGGGCACCGGCCCGGCGATGAACGACCTGCTCGGCGGCCAGGTGGACTTCATGTGCGACCAGACCACCAACACCACCAGCCAGATCAAGAGCGGCAAGATCAAGGCCTACGGCGTGACCACCAAGACCCGCCTGCCGAACATGCCCGACCTGCCGACCCTGAACGAAGCCGGCCTGCCGGGCTTTGAAGTGGCGGTCTGGCACGGCCTGTACGCGCCGAAGGGCACGCCGAAGCAGGTCGTCGACACGCTCTCCAGCGCCCTGCAGACCGCGCTCAAGGATCCGAACGTCAAGCAGCGCTTCGCCGACCTCGGCACCGAACCGGTCGCCGAGAGCCGCGCCCGTCCTGAAGCGCTGCGCGCCCACGTCAAGGCCGAGATCGAGCGCTGGTCGCCGATCATCAGCAAGGCCGGCGTCTACGCCGACTGATTCACCGCCGCCGCACGGGTGGCGGAACTGCCGCGGGACCTGCTTCCGCGGCATTTTTGCGCATCCGTACGGCGGCCGCCGTACGACCGCGACGGCGCAGGGAATCCGCGGCCAGCCAACGATAAGCAATAAAAAGGAGCGCGCAGTGCCATCATTCATCCGCCATCCAAAGGACTTTTGGACAGGCATCATCTTTCTCACCATCGGCATGGCCGCCATCATCATCGGCCTCGACTACCAGATGGGCAGTGCGGGCCGCATGGGCCCGGCCTATTTCCCGAGCGTGCTCGGCGGCCTGCTGACCCTGATCGGCGCCATCGGCGTAATCCGTTCCCTCCTGCGTCCGGGCGAGGCGATCGGCAAGTTCTACATCAAGGAAATCCTGCTGGTGCTGGTGGCGGTCCTGCTGTTCGGCCTGCTGATGCGCGGCGCCGGCCTGGTGCCGGCCGTCCTGGTACTGGTCCTGATGAGCGCCTATGCCAGTCCCAAGTTCACCTGGGGACCCTCGCTGCTGCTGGCCATCGGCCTGGCGGTCTTCGCGGTCGTCGTGTTCGTCAAGCTGCTCGGCTTGCCTATGCCCATCCTCGGCCCCTGGCTCGGTTTTTAAGAAGAAGACAACATGGAAATCCTGCATAACCTCGGGCTGGGCCTGGAAACGGCTTTCACCCTCACCAATCTGTTCTACTGCCTGATCGGCGTCTTCGTCGGCACCGCCGTCGGCGTGCTGCCGGGCCTGGGCCCGGTCGCCACCATCGCGATGCTGCTGCCGGCCACCTTCGGCCTGCCGCCGGTCTCGTCGCTTATCATGCTGGCCGGTATCTATTACGGCGCCCAGTACGGCGGCTCGACGACCGCCATCCTGGTCAACCTGCCGGGCGAATCGTCCTCGGTGGTGACAGCCATCGACGGCTACCAGATGGCGCGCCAGGGCAATGCCGGCAAGGCGCTCGCCACGGCGGCGCTCGGCTCCTTCTTCGCGGGCACCGTCGCCACCGTCCTGCTGGCCCTGTTCGCGCCGCCGCTGGCCGAACTGGCGCTGAAATTCGGTCCGGCCGAATACTTCTCGCTGATGGTGCTGGGCCTGGTCGCCTCGGTCGTGCTGGCCAGCGGCTCGCTGCTCAACGCGATCGGCATGGTGATCCTCGGCCTGCTGCTGGGCCTGATCGGCACCGACGTCAACTCGGGCGCCGCGCGCTACACCTTCGACCTGCCCGAACTGGCCGACGGTGTCAACTTCGTGATCGTCGCGATGGGCATGTTCGGCATCGGCGAAATCATCCGCAACCTCGAGCACGACGAATCGCGCACGCTGATGATGAAGAAGGTCAAGGGCCTGATGCTGACCAAGGAAGACTTCAAACGCATCGCGGCTCCGGTCCTGCGCGGCACCGTGATCGGCTCGGCTCTCGGCATCCTGCCGGGCGGCGGCGCCATGCTGGCATCGTTTGCTTCCTACTCGATCGAGAAGAAGGTCTCGAAGAACTCGGCCAATTTCGGCAAGGGCGCCATCGAAGGCGTCGCGGCGCCGGAAGCGGCGAACAACGCGGGCGCCCAGACCTCGTTCATCCCGATGCTGACCCTCGGCATTCCGTCGAACCCGGTGATGGCGCTGATGATCGGCGCGATGATCATCCAGGGCATCCAGCCGGGTCCGGCCGTGATGACCGAGCAGCCTGCCCTGTTCTGGGGCCTGATCGTCTCGATGTGGATCGGTAACCTGTTCCTCGTCGTGCTGAACCTGCCGATGATCGGCCTCTGGGTCAAGATGATCATGGTGCCTTACCACCGCCTGTATCCGGCCATCCTGATGTTCTGCGCGATCGGCGTGTTCAGCCTGAACAACAGCGAGTTCGACGTCTACCTGATGGCCCTGTTCGGCCTGTTCGGCTACATCTGCGCAAAATTGGGTGCCGAGCCGGCGCCGATGCTGCTGGGCTTCATCATCGGACCGATGATGGAAGAATACCTGCGCCGCGCGCTGCTGCTCTCGCACAGCGACCCGCTGGTCTTCGTCCAGCGTCCGATCAGCGCCACGATGCTGGCCCTGGCCGCCATCGCGATGGCCGTCGTCCTGCTGCCTTCGCTGCGCCAGAAACGCGAGGAAGCCTTCCAGGAAGACTGATCGCGGAATGATCAGACCAGAAGCCCCCGGCATGCGGATGCCGGGGGCTTTTTTTTGCCCGCCGCCTTACCTCTCCTTCCTTTCTCCTTCCTTACACGGCCCGTCGGCGTGCCGAATCGGACGCTCCTGTCCACTTCTTTCGCTTATTGAACACACTTCCTGTGCGAAATTGCACAAACAGGTCGCAAGTGCCACGAAGTCGTTGACAATATTGATGCAAGAAAATACAGTTTCAGAATAGATGGCTGAGTTCCACCAAGAGAAACGCCGCCGCTATACCTGAATTACCCGCCGTCCGGCCTCGTCGGGGCCGGAGCACCTCGAAAACCAGGAGACCGCATTAATATGAAGAAGACCATCCTTGCAATGGCCGTGCTTGCTGCTTGCATGTCGACCGCGTCGGCGCAGACCAGCGTCACCATCTACGGCATCGTCGATGCCGGCCTCGCCCACGTGGACAACAACAACGGCTCGGCCAACGACCGCACCACGGTGGATGCAGGCCTGATGCAGACCTCGCGCTGGGGCTTCAAGGGCGTCGAAGATCTGGGCGGCGGCATGAAGGCCCGCTTCGCCCTCGAAGGCACCCTGCTGAACGACGTCGGCGGCGCCGGCGTCAACACCGGCACCCCGGGCGGCACCGCCAACTCGACCGCCCTGTTCGACCGCGAAGCCACCGTCGGCGTCAGCAGCGCCTTCGGTTCGATCGACATCGGCCGCCAGAACATCCTGGGTATCGGCTCGGTCGGCCTGGCCGACCCGATGGGCCTGGCCTTCGCCGCCACCAGCCCGAACGTGCTGTACGGCGCCATGAACAACGGCGCCGTCTACGGCGGCTTCGGCGCCAACGGCCCAGGCAACAGCGCCCTGCGCCAGTCGAACTCCATCAAGTACGTCTCGCCGACCATGGGCGGCGCCGGCTTCGCGCTGATGCGCGCCTTCGGCGAACAGGCCGGCGGCATCCAGCGCGGCTCCTACCAGGGCGCGTCGGTCTTCTACAATGCGGGCCCGTTCGGCGCCGCCGGCGCTTATGCGCGCATGAAGAACAGCGTCAACACCGACCTGCTGACCTCCTGGGGCATCGGCGCCAAGTACACGCTGCCGGTGGCCGTGATCAAGGCGACCTACATCACCAACGAAGTCGACAGCAACAACCGCAAGATCGCCGTCGCCGGCGTCGGCGTCGACTTCCCTGTCGCTCCAGCCCTGACGCTGACCGGCGCCTTCTACAACACCAAGCTCACCGGCCCACGCCGTGACGACTCGCAGCAGTACCATGCGATCGCCCGCTATGCCCTGAGCAAGCGCAGCACCGTGTACGCCGCCTACACCCGCGCCAATACCGACCTGGTGGTCGAGGCGGCGTCGGGCACCGCGGCCGGCATCGCCGCCGGCAACATCAACCTGGCCCAGGGTATCGTGAGCGTCGGCAGCGACAGCGCGAACCGCTTCGTCGTCGGCGTGATGCACATGTTCTGATGCCGCGGCTTGTCTTGACAAGCTAAGCTGAAGCAACACGGCGGCCACTGGCCGCCGTGTTCATTTGAGTAGATACTGTTTCACATGACACGAGAACACACCGATATCGCCGACGTGCCCGCAGGCTTCGAACGCCTCAAGCGCGGCGGCCCCTACATGGCCGGCCTGGGCTACCTGTACTGCCGGCGCGAAGCCGGCAAGATCACGATCGCGATGCGCATGGCCGACCAGCACACCAACATGCGCGGCATCGTCCACGGCGGCATGCTCGCCAGCCTGGCCGATTCGGCCCTGGGCCTGGGGCTGACGCTCTCCTGCGACCACAGGCACTCCTTCGTCACCGTCAACCTGAGCACGGACTTCATCGACGCCGCCCGTCCCGGCGACTGGGTCGAGGCGCACATCCACATCGGCCGCATCGGCTCGCGCGTGGCCTTTGCCGACTGCGAACTGATGGTGAAGGACAAGCGCATCCTGCGCGCGAGCGGCGTGTTTGCGGTGATGAAGGCCTTGACGGCGGCGCAGCTGGACGCGGGGTATTGAGCAGCTGCCCCGGCTTCACCACGCCAGCTGCCGAATCAGGTCGCTTTGGCCGACGATGATTTCACCCAGGCTGCGGCGACTGGCATCGGCGAAATAAACCGGAAGGCAGGCCGGCGCCCTGCCGTCGCCGGACACCGACACGTACACGACATAGCTCGGAAAGCGGCGGACATACGCCAGCCCATGCACCAGATTGGCTGTTCCGCCAAAGTTCTGGGGAGCAGTCAATTGTTCGGATACGTCGAGGTTCATGACATCGGCCACGCCGTAACGCAATTTCGTCAGGCGCGACCTGATTTCCTTGTCGAGCTGGATGCGGATCGTCAGGTCCCATTCCAGGTCCGGCGTCAGCGCGGAGCCGACTGTGGAACCGGCACCGCCGGAAAAAAACTTCAGGGCGGCCTCCGGTATCGGGTCGTGCGCCGCTCCCTGCAGGCGCATTTCATACCACTCGTCGCTGTCCATCCACCTGGCGCTCGCCTGCGATCTGGTCACGGTTGGCGTGAGCGACGTGCAGACGCGTCCACCCGCGGACCGGGGACCGGTCAACACGGTCGTCAATCCCGGCACCACGGCGGTGCCGGCATCCGCGTCGGGCCTGGCGCCGAAGCGCTGTATCTTGAACGCCAGCGTCTGTTTCGCCCTGTAGCTGGGCCTGGTCCAGCCGGCATGGGTGGCCGGCGGCGTGACGAAGCCGTCGCCGCCGAAGCGTGGGCCGCATGCTCCCGGGCCCCAGCGCGCAACGCCTCCCGGCAATGAGTGGATTGGATTCGGAACATCGGCCTGTGGTATCCATGCGAATACGTCAACGCGAAACGTCAGCATCTCGACCTCCTTGCCCATAGCGGTCCAAACGCGGCTGCCAAGCCGTGCAATTTCCGTAGCCGATGCAAGGCAGCCATGAAAATCTGTTCACACGCTCATGGCGTCCATCCTGACGCGAACAGCCGCTGCGCGGGAGCTTCGGTCGTCCCGCTCGTGCGTCAGATTGTGACTGGTTCAGATTTCGTGCTCGACCATCTCGCGGTCGCATATCACCGCGTGGGCGGAGCCCACCCTAGGACTCCAGCCGCGCCGCGATCTCGATCAGGCGCGGCCGCACTTCCTCGAGCAGGAACTCCTTCGACACGCTCGAGGATGGTCCGCCGCAGTTGATCGACATGAGCTGGTTGCCGCCGATCGGATAAAAGCCGACGGCGATGCCGTTGACGTCCTTCTGCCACTCGCCGAACGAGGTGGTGCAGCCGTACTGCGCATAGTCACGCTGGCCGCGCGCGATCGCCTCGAGCACCGCTTCGTAGGCCATCTCGTCGAGCTCCTGGTAGCGCGCCAGGATTTCCTTGCGTTCCTGCTCGCTCGCTTTCACCAGGTAGGCGCGCCCGATGGCCGAGACCGCGAGCGGCATGCGCGAGCCCACCTGCAGCGCGAGGGCCAGGGCCGCCGTGCTGCGGCAGACCTCGATGTAGATCATCGACAGCCGGTCGCGCACCGCGATCGAGACCGTGGTGCCGGAGAACTCGGCCAGTTCCTGCATCATCGGACGGGCGAGCTGGCGGATGTCGAGCCGCGCCAGCATCGCGCTGCCCAGGCCCAGCGTCGCCGTGCCGAGCACGTAGCGGCCGCTGGTGTCCTGCACCAGGTAGCCGAGGCGCGTGAGCGTGTAGGTGAAACGGGTGACCGTCGATTTCGGCAGGCCGCAGCGTTCTGCAATCTGCTGGTTCGTCAGTCCCTTGTCGGCCGAGCGGAAGCAGGCCAGCACCTCGAGTCCGCGCGCCAGCGCCGTGATGAAATAACGTTCCTCGCCCTTGCGCGCGCCCTCGATGAGCTCGCCGGAATCGTGACCCGGGCCGGTGGTGTTCGTGTCGCTAAGCTGCATGGTTGGACCCCAGTCTGGACGTTGGGAATACGAGGCGGACCGCCGCCGCAAAAGAGCCTTTGCGGGATGCGCGAGGCATGGCACACTGAGCGGGCAGTTTTGTTCGATGCGGCATACCCATGATCACCCGTCCCTCCAGGCCCCGCGCGCCGCTCACGGGCAAGGAACTGGGCAGCAAATTCGGTTCGCGAACAAAACGTTGCTACTCATCTGAAAGTATCGTATCCTTTTTTTGTTCCATTTTACACCCTGCAGTTTCGCAGAGTAAAACTAAAATCGCTGGGTTCATCGGGTACGCATAAGCGCGCCCACTTCGAGGAGTCGCATGATTACAGACCATGTGCTGGCGAATACGAAGGCAGCGCAGGCCGCAAGCGGTCCTGCCCGCCGCGCCATCCTCGTTTCCCTCTCCCCCTTCCGGCCGGCAGCGGCCCGCTCCACGCCGCGAGGTGCGCCCATGCAGTAACACGTCCCGCGCCGGCAGCATCCAAATCAACACGATCACACCAATAACGGAGACACGATTTTGGAGCTTTTCCTGCAACAA
The DNA here is from genome assembly GCF_015101885.1 of Massilia litorea. Classification (NCBI taxonomy): domain Bacteria; kingdom Pseudomonadati; phylum Pseudomonadota; class Betaproteobacteria; order Burkholderiales; family Oxalobacteraceae; genus Massilia; species Massilia litorea. The sequence continues at coordinate 3,710,151 of NZ_CP062941.1, read as the reverse complement.
GTCCTCAACGGGCTGACCCTTGGAGGGGTCTACAGCCTGGTCGCACTCGGGCTCACGCTCGTCTATGGCATCCTGCACGTGCCGAACTTTGCCCATGGCGCCTTCTACATGGCGGGCGCCTATTCGGCCTTCTTCATCATGACGAAACTCGGCCTCAACTACTGGTGGGGCATGCTGGGCGCCGCCGTCGTGGTTGCGCTGATCTCGGTGCTGTCCGAGCGTTTGGTGTTCCACCCGCTGCGCAAGGCGCCCTACCTGCACCACATGATTGCGTCGATCGGCATCCTGCTGTTCCTGGAAGCGGGTGCGCAGGCGATCTGGGGCGCGGACTTCCACCGCATGGAGACGCCCTACACCCAGCTGCTCGAATTCGGCGGCCTCACCTTGCCGGCGCAGCGCCTCCTGATCATCGGCGCAGCCTTCCTGCTGGTGGCGCTCCTGCAGCTGTTCCTGAAAAAGACCATCACCGGCGCGACGATCGTCGCCATGGCCCAGAACCGCGAAGGCGCGGCCCTGGTCGGCATCGACGCCAACCGCGTCGCGATGCTGACCTTTGCGATCGCCGGCGCCCTGGCCGGGATGGCCGCCGTGCTGTACGCGCCGATCAACCTGGTCTATACCTCGATGGGCAACCTGGTCATCACCAAGGCCTTCGTCATCATCGTGCTGGGCGGGATGGGCAGTGTGCCGGGCGCCATCGTCGGCGGCCTGATCATCGGCTTCGCGGAAGCCTTCGGCGCCTTCTACATCTCGACCGACTACAAGGACATCATCGCCTTCGCTTTACTGGTGCTGATCCTGTCGGTGCGTCCGCAGGGCCTGTTCGCGAAAGGGGCGCACTGATGAAGCTCTTTAATTCAACCACCGGCTGGCTCCTGCTGCTGGCGCTCGCCCTGGCCTTCCCCTTCCTGGCCGGGAACGACTACCACCTGACCGTGATGTCGACCGCCTATATCTACGCGATCGCCACCATCGGCCTGAACCTGATCACGGGCTACACCGGCCAGTACAACCTCGCCCACAGCGGCTTCATGGCGGTCGGCGCCTACACGGTCGGCATCCTGACGGTCGACCACCAGGTGCCGTTCTGGATCGCCTTCCTGCTCGCGGGCGTGGTCGCCGCTGCCCTCGGCTTCTTCGTGGGCCTGGTGTCGCTGCGCCTGAAGACCCACTTCTTCTCGATTTTTACCCTCTGCGTCGGCTACATCATGTACCTGCTGATCGAGAAATGGGAAAGCCTGACCCACGGCACGGTCGGCATCATCGGCATCCCGGCGCCACCGAGCATCGGCAGCATCGATTTCACCGAGCCGCGTCCGCAGTACTACCTGGTGCTGCTGTTCCTGGTCGCGAGCCTGTGGATCATGCACCGCATCGTGCGCTCGCTGCTGGGCCGCACCTTCATGGCGATCCGCAACGGCGACGACCTGGCCCAGGCGCTCGGCATCAACCTGATGCGCAACAAGCTGCTCGCCTTCATGCTGTCCGTCTTCTTCGCCGGCCTGGCGGGCGGCCTGTATGCCGGTTTCGTGCGCTTCATCGGCCCTGGCGTGGCCAGCGTCGAGCATACCTTCGACATGACGATGTACATGCTGGTCGGCGGCATCGGCACCCTGCTCGGGCCCCTGCTGGGCGCGATCGGCGTGCCCTGGCTGACCCAGTACCTGCAGGTGCTGCAGGACTACCGCTTCGTCGTCTTCGGCCCGCTGCTGGTGATCCTCGTGATCTTCCTGCCCTACGGGATCGTCGGCACCTGGATGAACCGCAAGCGCAGGAAGGAAGCGCTGGCGGCCCAAGCCGCGGCCTCGTCCGCACCACGCGACCTGTCTTCGATCTCCACCGCGAAAGGAGCGACCCATGCTTGAAATCGATTCGCTCACCAAGCGCTTCGGCGGCCTGGCGGCCGTGAACGACGTCAGCGTCAGCTTCGCGCGCGGGACGATCAACGCCATCATCGGCCCGAACGGCGCCGGCAAGACCACCTTCTTCAACCTGGTCAGCGGAGCGATCGCGCCCACCTCGGGCAAGGTGGTCTTCGACGGCCGCGACGTGACCGGCCTGCGCGCCGACCAGGTGGCACGCCTGGGCATGGCGCGCACCTTCCAGAGCACGACCCTGTTCGACACGGCCACCGTCCTCGACAACCTGATCGTCGGCCACCGCCTGCGGACGAAATCCTCGCTGCTCGACGTCGTGCTGGGGACGAAACGCCTGAAGGACGAGGAACGGATCTGCCGCGAGAAGGCACGCCAGGCGCTGGATTTCGTGGGGCTTGGCCATGTCGAGAACCGCATCGCGGGCGACATCTCGCAGGAAGAAAGGAAGCGCGTCGCCTTTGCACTGGCCCTGTCGACCGATCCGACCCTGCTGCTGCTGGACGAACCGGCCGGCGGCGTGAATCCCGAGGAAACCGTGGGCCTTGCGGCGCTGATCCGCAAGATGGCCGACAGCGGCCTGACCGTCTGCCTGATCGAACACAAGATGGACATGATCATGAACCTCGCCGACAAGATCCTGGTGCTCAATTACGGCGAAAAGATCGCCGAGGGCACGCCCGCCGAGATCCGCGCCAACCCGGTCGTGATCGAAGCCTACCTGGGGAGCGAACATGCTGCGGCTTGACAAGGTCTCCCTCTCCTACGGCAGCTTCCGCGCGCTGCACGACGTCTCCATCCACGCCGAAGAAGGCGAACTGGTGGTGCTGCTCGGTTCGAACGGCGCCGGCAAGAGCTCGATTTTCCTCACCATGAGCGGGCTGCAGCGCGCCGACGCGGGCAGCATCCGCTTCGGCAACCACGAGCTGGTCGGGCGCAAGCCTTCGCAGATCGTGGCCGACGGCCTGGTGCACTGCCCGGAAGGCCGCAAGCTGTTCCCGGGCATGTCGGTGCTGAAGAACCTGACGCTGGGCGCCTACGTGCACCGGCGCGACAGCAAGGGTACGCAAAAGACCCTGGACGAAGTGTTCGAGCTGTTCCCGATCCTGCATGAGAAGAAGGAGCAGGCGGCCGGCTCGCTGTCCGGCGGCCAGCAGCAGATGGTGGCGATCGGCCGCGCGCTGATGGGCCGCCCGAAGGCGCTGCTGCTGGACGAACCCTCGCTCGGCCTGGCGCCGCTGGTGGTGAAACAGATGTTCGAGGTGATCGCGCGCATCAACAAGGCCGGCACGACGGTGCTGCTGGCCGAGCAGAACGCGTACGCGGCGCTCAACATCGCCAGCCGCGCCTATGTGATCGAACAGGGCCACATCGTGATGGAAGGCGGCCGCGAGGAATTGCTGAACAACGCGCAAGTGCGCAAAGCGTATATCGGGGCGTAGATCCCGGGATGAAGAAGTAAAGCGTAGCACCCACAACAAGCAACTCTCAGGAGACACACACATGAAAGTGCAAGCCAAGTTCACCCGCCGCACCCTGCTGGCAGCCGCTGCAGCCACCCTCGCCTTCGCCGCCGGCGGCGCCCAGGCGCAGGAAGTCATCAAGATCGGCTACTCCGGACCGCTCTCCGGCGGCGCTGCGCTGTACGGCAAGAACGTCCTGAGCGGCATGGAAATGGCCGCCGCCGAAATCAATGCCAAGCCGCTCACCATCGGCGGCAAGAACTACAAGGTCGAGATCGTCCCGCTCGACGACAAGTACAACCCGGCCGAGACCGCCATCAACGTCCAGCGCCTGGTACAGCAGCACAAGACGGCCGCCGTGCTGGTGCCGCACTCGGGCGGCGTGTTCGCGGTCCAGGCTTTCAACGAAAAGGCAAACACGCTGCTGCTGGCGTACACCAGCCTGCCCCAGGTGACCGAGCGCGGCAACAAGCTGACGATCCGCATCCCGCCCGATTTCACCGGCTACATCGCTCCCTTCACCAAGGCCATGATGGCCAAGCACGGCAAGAACGTGGCCATGCTGCAAGCCGACCACGATTACGCCAAGGCCTGGGCAGCGGCCTTCAAGCCGGTCTGGGAAGGCGCCGGCGGCAAGATCGTCGCGGAAAACCCGATGTCCTACAACAAGGCGACCGATTTCTACAGCGGCGTGAGCCGTGCGGTGCAGGCCAAGCCGGACGTCATGTTCATCGGCGGCGCCTCGGAGCCGACCGCGCTGGTGGCCAAGCAGGCCCGCGAACTGGGCTTCAAGGGCGGCTTCATCATCCTCGACCAGGCCAAGATCGATGAGATGGCCAAGGTCGTGGGCGGCCTGGCGCCGCTGGAAGGCTCGATCGGCGTGATGCCGCTGGCAAACGACGACCGTCCGGAAGCGGTCGCCTTCACCCAGCGCTACCGCAAGCTCAATCCGGGCAAGGATCCGAGCACCGAGATCAGCCTGAACTATTCGACCGTGCACGCCACGGTTGCCGCCATGAAGCTGGCCGGCACCACGACCGATGCCACGGCGATCCGGGCGCAGATGCAGAAGGCCTTCACGACCTTGCCGCCGGAATACAACCCGAACGACATCGACGGCCTGGACAGCAAGGGCGGCACGATCGCCAATACCATCCTGGGCACGGTCGAGGGCGGCAAGATCAAGGGGCAGTTCCTGCGCGCCCTGAACGCCGGAAAATAAGCAACACGCGCACTACCTGACGACCGCCGGGAGCCGCGTATCCTGGCGGTCGTTGTCGTTGAACTGCGCCCGTTCGGAATACAGCGGGCTGGGCGCGACATACACGCGCGTTTCCTGACCCACGGTGCCGTTCGGCGCCACCTGGCTCAGGTTGAAGACCTGGACGATGGGGCTGGTATTGAAGGTCCAGGCAAATTCTCCCCCGCTACCGACAAAGCGGACAGTGTCGCCGCTGACGACGTTGATCGACTGTACCCCTGAGCCGAGGTTGACGGTACGGACGGCGGCTGCGCTTGGGACGCGCGAGCCGAGCAGGTCAGGACGCGGTTCGACCGCGCTGGCCGACATGCAGGCCGTCGCCAGCACTGCGGCGACGGCGGGAACAAACAGACGGGATGTCATGATGCGCTCCAAAGGAAAACCAGAAGATTCTTTATTCAATCTAGCTCCCGGAGCGCGGAATGTAAGCGGCATAGGAAAATAAAATGTCGCGGGACGGGCGCATTCACCAGGCGATTGCACCCGGATGATCACACGACACCGCGTTTCTTCAAGGCTTTCAAGGTCTCTTCCGACAAACCCAGCAAATCGGCAAGCACCTCGTTCGTGCCTTCTCCCAGCGTCGGCGGCGCGCTGCGCACCGGCAGGCGTTCGCCGTTGAAGCGGTAGGGCGACGACATCACATCGACCGTGCCCGCCACCGGATGCGGCATCTTGTTGACCAGGCCCGCCTCGACCGTTCGCGGCGAGGTCATCGCCTCGTACAGCCCCGCCACCTCGCCGCAGGGAATGCCGACCCGGGTCATGCGCTCCAGCAGCTCCTTGCGCTTGCGCGCGCCCACGGCCTGGCGCAGCTGGGGCACCAGTTCCTCGCGGTGTTTCGTGCGCTCGAGATTGGTCTTGAAACGCTCGTCCTCGGCCAGGTCGGGCCGCTCGATCACCTCGGTGCAGAAGCGCAAATACTGGCTGTTGTTGCCGACTGCAATCACCAGCGGACCGTCCTCGGCCTCGTACACCCCATACGGCATGATCGACGGATGGGCGTTGCCGTAGCGCGGCGGGTCGTTCCCGCGCAGCAGGGCTTCCAGCCCGTAATACGCCGTGATCATCAGGCCGCAGTCGAACAGGGCCATGCCGACGTGGCGTCCCAGGCCCGTCTTCTCGCGGTCGTACAGTGCCGCGAGCACGCCCTGGGCCGCGTACATCCCGGTCATCATGTCGACCGCGGCGACGCCGAATTTCAGCGGCGGCTGGGTCGGTTCGCCGTTCAGGGCCATCAGGCCGGCCTCGCCCTGGATCACGAGGTCGTAGCCGGGACGGGCCGCTTCCGGACCAGTGCGGTCATAGCCCGTGATCGAGCAGTAGATCAGGCCAGGCTGCTCTTCCTTCATCTGCTCGTAGCCCAGGCCCAGGCGCTCGATGTCGCCGAACTTGAAGTTCTGGATGACGATATCGCTTTTACGGATCAGGTCGCGCGCGATCTGCTGGCCTTCCGGGGTCTTCAGGTCGAGGCAAATGGAGCGCTTGTTGCGGTTGACGCTGTTGAAATAGGCGGTCTCGGTGGCGCCCACGCGCATGCCCCAGTCGCGGGTGTCGTCGCCGCGCTGCGGGTGCTCGACCTTGATCACTTCGGCGCCGAGGTCGCCCAGCACCATCGCGCACCAGGGTCCGGCCAGCACCCGCGACAGGTCGAGGACGCGCACGCCGGCCAGCGGCAGATTCGATTGTGTTGTCACGTTCAGTCTCCAGTGCGTCCGCGTAGGGAAGCGAAATCCGGCCTGCGTTTCTCGAAGAAGGCCTTGATGCCTTCCTGCGCTTCGTCGTCGCCCTGCGACTCGGCCATCAGCTGCGCTTCCAGGTCGAGCTGCTGGTCCAGGCTGGCGTGGCCCGCGTTGTCGCACAGGCGCTTGATGCGCGCGGCCGCGTTGGCGGGTCCGCCGGCGATGCGTTCGGCCAGTTGCACCGCTTCGGCCAGCGCCGCTCCGGGCGCCACCAGGCGGTTGACGGCGCCCAGCGCATGCAGGCGCTGCGCGGGAATCCGCTCGCCCAGCAGGCACAGCTCCATCATCTGCTGGCGCGGCAGGAACTCCGCCAGAAAGGCAGTCGCGCCGCCGTCCGGGCTCAGCCCCACCTTCACATAGGCCATCGTGAAGAAGGCATTCTCGGCCGCGACCAGCATGTCGCAGGCCAGCGCCATCGACATGCCGGCGCCGGCCGCGCCGCCTTCCACAGCCGCGATGACCGGCTTCGGGCAGGCGCGCAAGGCGCGGATCAGGTCGTGCAGGCGCCCGATTTTCTCCAGGCGCCCCGCCACCGGGAGTTCGCGCCGCGTCGCCAGCTGGCGCAAATCGCCGCCGGCGCAGAAGAAGTCGCCGTCGCCGGCAAAGACGATCGCGCCGATCGCAGGGTCGGCCGCAGCCTCGTTCAGCGCGGCGGGCAAGGCGTCGTACAGCGCCGGCGTGATCGCATTCCGTGCCGACGGATTGCTGTTGACGAGGATGCGCACCGCACCCTCGGTGCGGATCAGCAGCCCGCTCATGCCGGCTGCCGGCCGAGCGAAATGTAGCGCTCGAGGTGGTGGTCCTCGTCGCCCAGCTGGTGGTCGATCATCACCAGGCGCTTGGCGTAGTGCGCCAGCGGCAATTCCCAGGTCATGCCGATGCCGCCATGGAGCTGGATGCACTCTTCGGCCACCTTGGTGCCGATCCGGCCGATCGACATCTTGGCGGCGGACAGGGCGCGCTCGCGGGTAATGCGGTCTTCGCTGTCCAGCGCGGCGGCCGCGTTGATGACGGCGGAGCGTGCCTGCTCGATCTCCAGCAGCAGGTCGGCCATGCGATGCTGCAGGGCCTGGAAGCTGCCGATCGGGACGCCGAACTGCTTGCGGGTGCGCAGGTAGTCGAGGGTCGCTTCCTTGGCCGCTTCCATCGCGCCCAGGCTTTCCGCGCACAGGGCCAGGATGCCGCGGCCGACGGCGCGTTCCAGCGTCGCGTAAGCCGCGCCCTCTTCGCCCAGCAGCGCGCCGCGCTCCAGCAGCACGTTCTCGAAGCGCAGCTCGGCCACGTGGCCGCCGTCGATGGTCGGCGTGCCCTGCACGGTCAGGCCAGCGGTGCCGGCCGGGACCAGGAAGAGCGAGATGCCGTTTTGCTCGTCGACCGCGCCCGCAGTACGCGCGGAGACGACGAAGACGCCGGCCTGCTCGCCCAGCGCCACGACCGATTTCACGCCGTTCAGCGACCAGCCCTCGCCTTCGCGACGGGCGATGAGGCCGACGCGCGCCAGTTCGTAATGCGTGTCCGGCTCGTCATGCGCGAAACTGGCGATCGTGCTGCCGTCGGCGATCGACTCCAGCAGGCCGCGCTGGGTTTCGTTGCCGCTCCTTGCAATCGCTTCGGCCGCCAGCACCGCGCTCGCCAGCAGCGGTTCGAGCACCAGGCCGCGGCCCAGCGCTTCGAAGACCACCGCGATGTCGAAGCCGGCGCCGCCGAAGCCGCCGTCTTCCTCGCGCATCAGGGCGCCGACCGCGCCCAGTTCGGCGAAGTGGTTCCACATCTCGGGCGAATAGCCCTCGGCGCTGCCGGCGATCCTGTTACGCGTCTCGAAGTTGTAACGCTCGGCGATGAAGCGGTTCAGGCTGTCGGCGAGCATGCGCCGTTCTTCGGTATGTTCAAAGTTCATCTGACCTACTCCTTACAGTCCGAGGATCATCTTCGAGATGATGTTCTTCTGGATCTCGTTGGAGCCGCCGAAGATCGACAGCTTGCGGTTGTTGAAGTACTGGGCCGATGCGGCTGGCGCAAAATCGGGGCCGAAAGTCGGGCCCTGGTAGTCCGCATCGAGCATGTCCTGGGTGAAGGGGCGTGCATGCACGCCCATCGCACGCCGGGCCAGCGAGGTGATCTCCTGGCGGATCTCGGTGCCGCGGATCTTGAGCATCGAACTTTCCGCGCCCGGCACGCCGCCGCCGGCCACCGCCGCGATCACGCGCAGGTTGGTCGTCTTCATGTTCTCGAGATCGATCTCGACCCGCGCCAGGCGCGCGGCAAAGGCCGGGTCTTCCGACAGCGGCTTGCCGTTGCGGGTCTGGGTCGCGGCGATGCGCTTCAGGCGCGCGAGCGCCGCCACCGAGAAGCCGACGCCGGCGATGTTAGTGCGCTCGTAGGTCAGCAGGTACTTGGCGCAGGTCCAGCCGGCGTTCTCCTCGCCCACCAGGTTCTGGACCGGCACCCGCACGTCGGTGAAGAAGACCTCGTTGACTTCATGCTCGCCGTCGAGCGTGATGATCGGACGCACTTCGACGCCAGGGGAGTTCATGTCGATCAGCAGGAAGCTGATGCCGGACTGCTTCTTCGCCTCGCGGTCGGTGCGCACCAGGCAGAAAATCATGTTGGCGTGCTGGCCGAGCGTGGTCCAGGTTTTCTGGCCGTTGACGATGTAGTGCTCGCCCTCGGCGTCGGTCCCGCGTACGGCAGTGGATTTCACGGCCGCCAGGTCCGATCCGGCGCCCGGTTCCGAATAACCCTGGCACCACCAGTCGTCGCCGTTCAGGATGCGCGGCAGCCAGTAGGCCTTTTGCGCCTCGTTGCCGTACTTGATCAGCACCGGCCCGAGCATGTTGACGCCAAAGGGCACGATGCGCGGCGCATGGGCGATGGCGCTCTCGTTCTCGAAGATGAATTTTTCGACGGCCGTCCAGCCGGGGCCGCCGTATTGTTCGGGCCAGTGGTTCGCCAGCCAGCCGCGTTCATTGAGGATGGCGTGCCACTCCTCCATGTCGGCCTTGCTCAGGTGCTTGCCTTCGGCGACTTTATCGGACAGGCGCTTGGGGAGCTTATCGGCCAGGAAGGCGCGCACTTCGGCACGGAAGGCTTCTTCTTGCGGAGTGAAATTCAGGTCCATAGGTATCCTTAAATGCGTCCCTTAGAAAATCTCGAACAAGCCGGCGGCACCCATGCCACCCGCGATGCACATCGTGACGACAGCGTATTTTGCGCCACGGCGGCGGCCTTCCAGCAAAATGTGGCCGGCCAGGCGTGCGCCGGTCATGCCGAACGGGTGGCCGATCGAGATCGCGCCGCCGTCCACGTTCAGGCGCTCATCCGGAATACCCAGCTTTTGCTGGCAATAGATGGCCTGCGAAGCAAAGGCTTCGTTCAGCTCCCACAGGTCGATATCGTTCACCGTCAGGCCGAAGCGCTTGAGCAGTTTCGGCACCGCGAACACGGGACCAATGCCCATTTCGTCCGGCTCGCAGCCGGCGACCGCCATGCCGCGGAAGGCGCCCAGCGGGGCCAGGCCGAGGCGCTCGGCCTCTTTCGCTTCCATCATGACGCAGGCCGAGGCGCCGTCCGACAGCTGGGAGGCATTACCGGCGGTGACGAATTTTCCTTCGCCCATGACCGGCGCTAATTTTGCCAGGCCTTCATAGGTGGTGCCGCGCCGGTTGCAGGTGTCCTCGCTGACGGTCACTTCGCGCTGCGTGACTTCCTTCGTTTCCTTGTCGGTCACCGCCATCGTCGTGGTGCAGGCGACGATTTCCTCGGCATAGCGCCCGGCCAGCTGGGCTTCTTCGGTCTTGCGCTGGCTCTCGAAGGAGAAGCGGTCCTGGGCTTCGCGCGAGATGCCGTAGCGGGCGGCCACGATATCGGCGGTCTCAATCATCGGCATGTAGAGGGCCGGCTTGTTTTCGAGGATCCACGGGTCCATGCCCGAATCGCCGGAATCGCGGGTGCGGATCTGGGAGATCGATTCGACGCCGCCGGCGATCACGGCCGGGGCGCCGTCGACGACGATGCGGCCGGCGCCGATGGCGATCGCCTGCAGGCCCGAAGCGCAGAAGCGGTTCACGGTGGTGCCGGCGATCGAAATCGGCAGGCCGGCGCGGATGATGGTCTGGCGCGCGACGTTGCGGCCGGTCGTGCCTTCCGGGTAGCCGCAGCCGAGGATGGCGTCCTCGATCTGCTCCGGATCGATGCCAGAGCGCTCGACGGCGGCGCGCACGGCAAAGGCGGCCAGTTGCGGGCCGGTGGTGATGTTGAATTCGCCGCGGTGCGCTTTCGTGAGCGGGGTGCGGGCGGTTGAAACGATGACGGCTTCGCGCATGGCGAGTCTCCTGTGAGTGTTCTCTTATTTATTCAGGCTGGCGAAATTCGCGCCGCGCGCGACGAGATCGACCAGCAGCGGCGACGGCTTCCAGAACAGCGGATCTTCCTTCGCGAATTCCTGGATGTCGGCCAGGATCTTGTCCAGCCCGACCGTGTCGGCGTAGTGCATCGGGCCGCCGCGGTAGCGCGGGAAGCCGTAGCCGTGCACGAAGGTCACGTCGACGTCGAGCGGACGCAGGGCGATCTTCTGGTCCACCACGTTCGCGCCTTCGTTGATCATCGCCGCCAGGTAGCGGCGCACGATCTCCTCGTCGGTGAAGGTCTTCGGCGTCACGCCGGCGCGCCGGCGTTCGGCATCGATGATGGCTTCGACTTCCGGGTCGGGCGTGCCGACGCGGGCGCCGTCCGGATACAGGTAGTAGCCGCGGCCCGTCTTCTGGCCGAACCAGCCGCGTTCGCACAGGCGGTCCGGGATCTGCACATAGCGTGCTTGCGGGTCGCGCGTGGCGGCGCGGCGCTTGCGGGTGGCCCAGCCGATGTCGCCGCCGGCCAGGTCCGAGACCTGGAACGGTCCCATCGGATAGCCGAAGCCGCGCACCGCCTTGTCGATCTGGTAGGGAGAAGCGCCGTCTTCCATCATCATCTGGGCCGCCTGGCCATACACGGCCAGCACCCGGTTGCCGATGAAGCCGTCGCAGACGCCGGCGCGTACCGCGGTCTTTTTCAGTTTCTTCGCCAGCTCGAAGGCGGTGGCGACGACGTCGGCCGCGACTTTCGCCGGCACCACGATCTCGAGCAGCTTCATGATGTTCGCCGGCGAGAAGAAGTGCAGGCCGATCACGTCCTGCGGACGCGTGATGGAGGCGGCGATCTGGTCGATGTCGAGGTAGGAGGTGTTCGTGGCCAGCACGGCGCCTGGCTTGCAGACGCGGTCGAGTTCCTTGAACACCGCCTGCTTCACGGCCATGTCCTCGAACACGGCTTCGATCACCAGGTCGACCTGGCTCAAGGCATCGTAGGCGGTGCTGCCGCTCCAGCGGTTCATGATCGCTTCTTTCGCCTCGGGCTTGATGCGTCCCTTGGCGATCAGGCCGTCGTAGACCTTCTCCACGTTGGCGCGGCCGCGCGCCAGCGCTTCCTCGTCGCGCTCGATCATCACGACCGGCAGGCCGGCGTCCAGCACCGCCACGGCGATACCGGCGCCCATGGTGCCGCCGCCGACGATGCCGACGCTGTTGACTTCACGCGGCTGCGCGCTGCGGGTCTCGGGCGCCTTGGCCGCTTCGCGCTCGGCGAAGAAGGCGTGTACCAGGCCGGCGCGCTGCGGGCTGTCCAGGCAGGCGAGGAAGAGCGTGCGCTCCAGCGCCAGGCCCTCAAGGAATGGCAGGTCGAGCGCGCCCTGCACGGCGTCGACGATCTTCAGGGGCGAGAACAGGCCGCGCGCCTTCTTTCCTGTGTCGGCGCGGGCGGCGTCGATCGCGGCCTGGGTGGCTGGGCGGTCGGCCAGGGCCGTGCCTTCGCTGGTGCGGCGCGGCGCCGCGTTCGATGCAATCAGTTCGCGCGCATAGGCCAGGCCCGCGGCCACAGGGTCATCACCCTCTTCCACCTTGTCGACCAGGCCGAGCTTCAATGCTTCGCGCGCGCCGATGTGGCGGCCGCTCAGCATCAGCTCGAGTGCGGCAGCTGCGCCGATCAGGCGCGGCGTGCGCTGGGTGCCGCCGGCGCCGGGCAGGAGGCCGAGCAGCACTTCCGGCAGGCCCAGCCTGGCGTTGGCGAGGGCCACGCGGTAGTGCGCGCCGAGCGCCACTTCCAGGCCGCCGCCGAGGGCCGCGCCGTGGATGGCGGCGACGACCGGCTTCGAGCAGGCTTCGATGCGGTTGCAGACATCCGGCAGCGCGGGCGCCTGGGGCGGCTTGCCGAATTCACGGATGTCGGCGCCGCCAAGGAAGTTGCGGCCGGCGCCGAGCAGGACCACCGCCTTGACGGCCGGGTCGGCGTCGGCGGCTTCGATGGCCTCCATCAGGCCGCGCCGCACGTCGACGCCAAGCGCGTTCACGGGCGGGTTGTCGATCGTGACGACGAGGATATCGTCATGGCGGGCAGACGCGACGGCGGCGGCTCCAGCAGCTTCAGCGGTATTCATCAAGCCTGTCTCCTTGTAGGTTTTCGCCAAGCGTTTCGCTGTGCGGAATTATGTTTTGCAGATTGCGGCAAAAACTACGATACCGCATTTCCAACGGCGGTGTAAATGCCCTTGTTGGGGAGTCTTTACAGTCGGTATGCAGAGCATTTCCATGAGGCATCGGTGAGCGCGACAGGCGACATATAGGAGCGGCGGTAAAATGTTTCGCTGTGCGAACGACCATTTCACGAAACTGTTGACACTTCGGTTTTCGGTGTGTGAATATCCGCCCAGACCCAGCCTCAGATTGGGCACCGAGACAACGAAAGAACCCATGCAAGACGAGATCGAGTCATTCGAAGACGATGCAGCCAAGGACCGCCAGTTCGTCACGGCCCTGGCGCGCGGCCTGGAGATCCTGCGCTGCTTCCGCCCTGGCGAGACCTATCTCACCAACAGCGAAATGGCGAAGCGCACCGCCATGCCGAAACCGACGATTTCGCGCCTGACCTATACCCTTACCAAGCTCGGCTACCTCAGCTATTCGCCCGACCAGGGCCGCTACCAGCTGGGCGCGGCCGTGCTGGCCCTCGGCTATACGCTGCTGGCCAATCTCGACGTGCGCAAGCTTGCCCGTCCCGCGATGCAGGAACTGGCCGAATACGCCCAGTGCAGCGTGGCGATCGGGATCCGCGACCGCCTGTCGATGGTGTATGTGGAAGCCTGCCGCGGCAGCGCGGCCGTGACCCTGCGCCGCGACGCCGGTTCGCGCATCCCGCTGGCCACCACCGCGATGGGCAAGGCCTACCTGTGCGGCCTGCCGCAGAACGACCGCGACTTCCTGATGGACCATATCCGCCTGCAGACCGAAACCAACTGGCCGAAGATCAAGGCCGACCTGGAACAGGGTTTCCGCGACTACCAGGACCGGGGCTTCTGCCTGTCCTCGGGCCTGTGGGACGCGAACATCAGCGCCGTCGGCGTGCCCCTGGTCGATCCGGACCCGGCCAAGACCATGGCCTTCAACTGCGGCGGCCCTTCTTTTCTCCTGCCGCAGGAAAAACTGATCGACGACCTCGGCCCGCGCCTGGTGCAACTGGTGCGCAACGTCGAAATGAGCATGGGCCGCAACCTGGGGTAGCGGGCGGCCCGCCCACAGCATTGCAGAACCTTGCCGGCGGCACGACAGCCGCCGGCGCAACAACGCCGGTCCCGCCACGGGACCAGATCGTGAACATAACTGAAAAGGTGGAGACATGAAAAAGGCAACAAGCATCGCCCTGGCAATCATGACCCTGTGCGCAGGTGCGCAGGCCGACGAGCTGCTGGTCGGCGTCCAGATTCCGCTGACCGGCCCGCTGGCCCGGGTCGGCATGGGTACCCAGGAAGGCATCCGCGTCGCCGCCGAGGTGTTCAACAAGACCAACGGCAAGCACACGATCAAGCTGGTGACGGTGGACGACGAGTCGGCCCCGGCCAAGGCGGTCGCCGCGGTCGAGAAGCTGGCCAGCGAAGGCGTGGTGGCGATCACCGGCGGCTACGGCTCGAACAACATCTCGCCGGCCTCGGACGCGGCGAACAAACTGGGCCTGGCCTACATGACCTCGGGCGGCGTCGACGACGGCCTGGTCGAAGCCGGCCGCAAGAACTTCTTCCGCATCAATAACACGGCCGGCTACCAGAAGGCGCTGGTCGGACTGATCTCGGACCTGGGTGTGAAATCGGTCTCGATCATCTATTCGACCAAGGACGCCACCGAAGGCCTGGCGACCGACGTCCAGAAAACCTTGGCCGCGAAAGGCATCAAGGTCGCGATGCACGCCTTCGATCCGGCGATCACCGACTTCAAGCCGATCATCAACAAGGTCAAGCTGCAGGACCGCTCGGAATTCATCGCCATGGTCGGCTACGAGAACGACTATGTCGGCATCCTGCGCGCGGCGCGCGTTCTGAAACCGCAGGCCAAGGCGATCGCCGGCGTCTGGTCGCTGGCCACGCCGAAGATGGCGGCCGACTTCCCCGACCTGATGCCGAACGTGTACGGCACCGCGGTCCTGCCCTTCCCGGTGAACTTCACCACGCCCGAAGGCAAGACCTTCGGCGAGACCTACAAGAAGCTGCACAACAAGGAGCCGGATTACCTGGGCCAGTTCGGCTACGTGCAGTCCATGCTGCTGTTCGACGCGATCGCGCGCGCCGCCGACAAGGGCACGCTGAAAAAGGGCGGCGTGATCGAGGAACTGCGCAAGACCGACAAGCAGACCCTGATCGGCCGCGTCCAGTTCAACGCCAAGGGCGACAACCCGAACTTCGTCCAGCGCATGGGCCAGCACCAGGGCAAGCAGGTCGTCCTCGTGTGGCCGAAAGAGTCGGCCAATGGCAAGCCGGTCTTCCCGGGCGTGCCGTGGTAGGAACCTCGATAAACCTACTGCGCGTTGTCCTGGCGGCCTGCGATGCTCGCTGTACTACTCGTACAGCTGCGCGTCTCGGCCACCAGGCCTGCCGCTCGCTACGGTTTCTCGAGGTCCTGTCACACCAAACCGAAATTGCCATGAACTGATTGGAATGCAGACATGACGGAATTAATATTGCAGGCCGTGTACTCCGGCCTGCTGCAGGGCGGCTCGTATGCGCTGATCGCCCTGGGCCTGGCGCTGGTGTTCGGCGCGATGAAGGTCATCAACCTGGCGCACGGCGAGCTGGTGCTGCTGGCCGCCTACATCGCCTACACGGTCGAAACGAAAATGGGCTGGAATCCGGCGATGGCGATTCCGATTGCAGTGGTGATCGTCTGCCTCACCTCCGCCCTCCTCTACTTCGTGGTCGGCAAAATCAAGACCAACCGCGAAATCAATTCCCTCACCCTCACCTATGGCGTGGGCGTGATCCTCACGAATATCGTCCTGATGATCTGGAGCGCGGACGTGCGCGCCACCGGCTCCTCGTGGATGCAGGAAGCCTTCCAGGTCGGTGAGCTCTACAGCATGCGCAGCGAAGTGCTGTTCTTCTTCGTCTCGATCGTGCTGATCGTCGCCCTCTGGTGGTGGCTGTCGCGCAGCTGGTATGGCCGCGCGGTGCGCGCCGTCTCCAGCAACCGCGACGCTGCCAAACTCATGGGCATCAACCCGGGCCGCACCGAACTGGTCTCCTTCCTGGTCGCGGGCATCCTGGCGGCCTTCGCCGGCGTCGCCCTGTTCAGCTACGGCACGATCACCCCGGCCACCGGCAGTGTGCTCACCGTGAAGGCCTTCATCATCACGGTGCTGGCCGGTATCGGCTCGATTCCGGGCGTCCTGATCGGCGCGGTCCTGCTCGGCATCGCCGAATCGCTGACCGTGACCCTGGCCAGCTCGGCCCTGCAGGAACTGGCCGGCATGGGACTGTTCCTGCTGGTGCTGTTCGTCATGCCGAACGGCCTGTTCGGTGCTACCAAGAGGCGCGGATGAAACTGAATATGAAGTCAAACAAGCTTTTGATCGCGGTCCTCGCCCTCGTGTATGTCGGCGTGCCCTTGCTGCTGGGCGCGAACGCCTACGTCATGAGCCTGGTGATCGCCTCGCTCGTCATCGGCGGCATCGCCCTGTCCTGGGCCCTGCTCGGCAACCTGGGCGGCATGGTGAGCTTCGGCCACGCGGCCTTCTTCGGCGTCGGCGCCTATACCTCGGCCGTGCTGTCGATGCAGCACGGGGTGCCGGTCTTCGCCGGCATCCTGCTGGGGGGCGTCGGCGCGGTGGTGGCGGCCCTGGTGATGCTGCCGGTGCTGCGCCTGCGCGGACCCTATTTTGCGCTCGCCATCCTGGCCTATGCCCACATCTTCCGCATCCTCGCCACCGAGTGGCAGTCGGTCACGGGCGGCTCGGGCGGCATCGCCAGCATCCCGCGCCTGCCGACCCTGTTCGGCTATGACTTCGCCAGCAAGACCGGCAACTACCTGGTGATCCTCACCATCGTGCTGGTGTTCGCCCTGGTCTACGACATGATCCGGCGCAGCCCGCACGGCCTGGCGCTGCGCGCCATGCACGACAGCGAGGATGCGACGCGCGTCGTCGGCGTCAACAACACCCTGCTGAAAGGCCTGATGCTGCTGGTCTCGGCCTTCATGTGCGGCGTGGTCGGCGCCTTCAACGCCCACTACATCAATTTCCTGGAGCCGGATTACGCATTCTCCGCCGGCTGGGTGACGATCCCGATTGTCGCGGCCATCTTCGGCGGCTACCGCACGATCACCGGCCCGCTGGTCGGCGCAGTCGTGGTGTATCTCGTCGACCAGCTGTTCGTGAAGAACCTGATGCCGACCGGCCACCAGCTGGTGCTGGGCGTGGTGCTGGTCGCCATGATCATCTCCAGTCCCGACGGCCTGTTCGGCCTGGCGCGCAAGTTCATGAGGAAAAAAGATGCTACAGCTTGAAAACGTGACCGTGCGCTTCGGCGGCCTGACCGCCGTGAACGACGTGTCCCTGAACATCGGCACCGGCGACGTCGTCGGCCTGGTGGGCGCGAACGGCGCCGGCAAGACCACGCTGTTCAATGCGATCTCGGGCCTGGTGCGCCCGACCGCCGGCCGCATCGTCTTCGACGGCGTCGACGTGCTCAAGGCGCCGATGTACCAGCGCGCCCGCATGGGCATCGGCCGCACCTTCCAGATCCCGCAGCCGATGCACGAACTGACCGTGCGCCAGAACCTGCAGGTGTCGCAGCGCTTCGGCACGGGACGCCTGGACGAGCGCCGCATCGACGAGATCCTCGCATTCACCGGCCTCACCGCAAAGGCCGAACGCGATGCCTCCACCGGCCTCGCGCTGACCGAACTGAAGGCGCTGGAAGTGGCCAAGGCCTTGTCGACCGATCCGAAACTGCTGCTGCTGGACGAGGTGCTGGCCGGCCTGGAAACCAACGGCAAGCGCGCTTTCATGAACATGCTCAAGGGCCTGCACCAGAAATTCCAGGTCGGGATCTGCATCATCGAGCACGACATCGAGACCATCAGCAACCTGTGCGCACGGGTGGCGGTGCTGAACTTCGGCCAGCTGATCGCCGAAGGCACGCCTTCGGAGGTGTTCAGCAATCCGGAGGTGGTGAAGAGCTATACGGGAGCGGACCATGCTTGAGATTTCCAACCTGCGCGCCGGCTATGGCGCCATCAACGTGCTGTGGGATCTGTCGCTGACCGTCCAGCCGGGCAAGCTGACCACCATCATCGGCCCGAATGGCGCCGGCAAGACGACGCTGCTGCGCGCGATCATGGGCTTGATACCGGTGATGCAGGGTTCGATCACCCTCGACGGCAAGCCACTGAACGGCACGCCGACCTGGGACATGAACCTGGTGTCGATGGCCATGATTCCCGAAGGCCGCATGGTGTTTCGCGACATGACGGTCGAGGAAAACCTGATGATGGGGGCCTTCGCGCCCCAGCACCGCGCCGGCGCGGCGGCGAACCTGGAGAAATCCTATGTGATGTTCCCGCGCCTGCGCGAACGCCGCAAGCAATTGGCCGGCTCGCTTTCGGGCGGCGAAGCCCAGATGCTGGCGATGGCGCGCGGCCTGATGAGCGACCCCAAACTCCTGATCATCGACGAACCCTCGCTCGGCCTGGCGCCGGTGATGGTCAATGAACTGTTCGAGATCCTCGGGCGCCTGAAGGGCGACGGGCGTACCATCGTGCTGGTGGAACAGAACACCCAACGCGCGGTCGGCGTCGCCGATCACGTTTATCTGATGCAAAGCGGCAAAGTCGTGCTGTCGCAGGCGGCTTCCGAGGTCAGCCTGGATCACCTGCACGACCTGTATTTTGCACGTTAATCAACTACTGAAGAGACCATCATGACCAAAGCCGCTTTCCACTGGGACGATCCCCTCCTCCTGAACAGCCAGCTCACCGACGACGAGCGCATGATCCGCGACGCCGCCGCCTCCTATTGCCAGGACAAGCTGCAACCGCGCATCCTCGAGGCCTTCCGCCACGAGCGCATGGACAATTCCATCTTCCGCGAGATGGGAGAATTGGGGCTGCTCGGCCCGACCATTCCCGAGCAGTACGGCGGCCCCGGCCTGAACTACGTCGCCTACGGCCTGATCGCACGCGAAGTCGAGCGCGTCGACTCGGGTTATCGCTCGATGATGAGCGTACAATCGTCCCTGGTGATGGTGCCGATCCATGAATTCGGCAACGAGGCAACCAAACAGAAATACCTGCCGAAACTGGCCACCGGCGAATGGATCGGCTGCTTCGGTCTGACCGAGCCGAACCACGGCTCCGACCCGGGTTCGATGGTGACCCGTGCCCGCAAGGTCGAGGGCGGCTATTCGCTCACCGGCAGCAAAATGTGGATCACCAACTCGCCGGTCGCCGACGTATTCGTCGTCTGGGCCAAGGATGACGAAGGCGCAATCCGGGGCTTCGTGCTCGAAAAGGACTGGAAAGGGTTATCCGCCCCAGCGATCCACGGCAAGTTCGGCCTGCGCGCCTCGGTCACCGGCGAGATCGTCATGGACAACGTGTTCTGCCCGGAAGAAAACGCCTTCCCGGACGTGCGCGGCCTGAAGGGTCCGTTTACCTGCCTGAACTCGGCGCGTTACGGCATCGCCTGGGGTGCGCTCGGCGCCGCCGAGGCCTGCTGGCACACGGCGCGCCAGTACACCCTCGATCGTCACCAGTTCGGCAAGCCGCTGGCGGCGAACCAGCTGGTGCAAAAGAAACTGGCCGACATGCAGACCGAGATCACCCTCGGCCTGCAGGGCTGCCTGCGCCTGGGCCGCATGAAGGACGAGGGCACGGCCGCGGTCGAGATCACCTCGATGATGAAGCGTAACTCCTGCGGTAAATCGCTGGACATCGCCCGTACGGCACGCGACATGCTGGGCGGTAACGGCATTTCGGACGAGTTCGGCATCATCCGCCACATGGTCAACCTGGAAGTCGTGAATACCTATGAGGGTACGCACGACATCCACGCGCTGATCCTGGGCCGGGCGCAGACCGGCATCGCCGCCTTCTGATCGGCGGCGGTGGCACGGGCGGAGGCGGGGTGGCATCCGCGTCCGCCCGGACCCGCCGCACTGACGACGGCATGGGTCAATGAAGGCGAACGCCCCCTCCCTCGCCGCCCGACCGTGCAACGCGGCATTGCGGCAAGGATTGTATCTATCTTTATCTAAGTTCTTTACAGCAACTCAATAAGTCGCTACAGTCGGGCTCGTCCTCGTCCCACCGCTTCCACAATGTCCGAGCTGCAGTCTCCCAGCGCCATTGCGCGCTGGCGCGGTGAATTCACATCCGCCAGTACCGAATCGGCGTTCCTGCGCGACCAGGGCGGCGTCATTCGGCATGAGTTGACGCGTTCGCTCTCGATTTGCGGCATCTCTTACCTGGCATTCGCGCTTGCCGATGTGGCCCACCTGGGCCAGAGCAGCCAGACACTGGTATTGTTCCTGGCGCGCCTGGCGATCGCCATGGTCGCCTTGACGGGCATCGTTCTGACCCGCCGCAGCGCCAATCCAGCTAAAACCGCCTATCGCGCAGCCACCGTATTCACCAGCCTGGCGATGCTCACCTTCCTGCTGGTCGTGTATGCGCGGGGCGAACTGCTGCTCCACGGAATGTCGATGGCCATCATGCTGATCATCGTCTACCTGTTCATTCCGAACCGCCTGCGCAACGCGACCATCGTTGCACTCTGCGCGAGCGCCAGCTTCCTCGCACTCGTGTATTCCTTCGGCACGGTCAGCGCACGCCAGCTGTCGACCATGACCATGCTCCTGCTGCTCGCAAACGTGTTCGGCGCCGTTGCCGCGCGGCGCAATGCCCGTCTGGCGCGCCGGCAATACTGGACCCAGCAGATCCTGATTAACCAATCGGTCCGCGATCCCCTGACCGGGGCCTTCAACCGGCGCCACCTGAACGCAGGGCTGCTCGATGGCGAGATCGAGAGCGCCCGCCGCCGGAATGCTTCGTTGACGATCATCATGTGCGACGTGGACAGTTTCAAATCCATCAACGATACCCATGGCCACCAGGCCGGTGACGCGCTGCTGCAGGATGTCGCCCGCCTGTTGCTGTCGATGACCCGTGACGGCATCGATACGGTTGTGCGCTACGGCGGCGAAGAATTCCTGCTGATCCTGCCCGACACCACCCTGGCCGATGGCCGGGCCCTCGCCGAGCGCATGCGCACACGCCTTGCCGCAGCCAATAGCCAGCACGGCCTGGTACAGATCAGCGCGACGGCGAGCTTCGGCGTCGTCAGCGCGCGCCTTTCGCCCGAGCTGCCGGGCATTGCCAGCCAGGCCCTGATCGCCCACGCAGACGAACTGCTCTACGCGGCCAAACGCAACGGCCGCAACCGGGTCCATGCGCGAGAATGGGAAGCCGCCGGCGCGGCCTGAACCAGGCCAGTCCAGAAACACCTGGTAAGCAAACGCCGCTTACTGTCCCACCCGCGCGACACATTCGTGCATCGTTGACATCATTTCCCCTCGGCAATCGGGCCTGCGTGCAGCCGGCCCGGTTTCGCATGATAAGCTGCCCTGCTGCAACTTTATTGCTAGACATAAATATTCATGCTTTCTACTCTCCGTTCCGGCCGCCTGTCGCTCGCGCCGACGCTGGCCGCCGTGACGGCCGCCGTGATGCTGCTCCTGACCCTGGTGACCGTGCAGCTGGTCGGCCATACGCTGGCGAAACAGGCCGAGGCCGACATCGGCCAGAATCTCGCCGAGCTGGCTTACCAGACCACCGACAAACTCGACCGCGGCATGTTCGAGCGCTACCGCGAAGTCAAGCTGATGTCCGAGCGGCTCGCCATCACCGATCCGACGGTGCCGGCGGAGACCAAGCGCGCCGCCATCGACAGCATGCAGCGGACCTTTCCCTATTTCGCCTGGATCGGGATGACCGACAACCGCGGCACGGTAAAGGTCGCGTCGAGCGGTCTGTTGGAAGGCAAGGACGTCTCGGCCCGGCCCTGGTTCGCCGCCGCCTACGAAGGCGAGCACCTGCATGACGTGCACGAAGCCGTCCTGCTCGCCAAGCTGCTGCCCAACCCGACCGGCGAACCGAAACGCTTCCTCGACATTGCCTTCCCTTACCGCGGCCCGGACGGCGTCATCAACGGCGTCTTCGGCACCCACCTGAGCTGGCAGTGGGCGGCCGCCGTCGAGCGCTCGGTCCTGCGCACGCTGGCAAAGCGCAAGGCGGTCGATACCGTCATCCTGAGCCGCAAGGGCGCGGTCCTGCTCGGCCCGAAGGAATACGCGAACAAGGTGCTGGACCAGGAAAGCCTGCGCCGCGCCGCGCGCGACAAGAACGGTTCCGTGATCGAAACCTGGCCCGACGGCCAGCGCTACCTCGTTGGCTACAGCCAGAGCGCAGGCCACGAATCGTATCCGGGAATGGGCTGGGTCGTGCTCGTGCGCCAGCCGCTCGCGGAGGCGTTCAAGCCGGTCGATGCACTACGCAACAAGATCCTGTGGGCCGGCCTGCTTGCCGCGGCCCTGGTGTCGCTGCTGGTCTGGGTGTTCGCCAGGAACATCACCCGGCCGCTGGACACCATCACCCGCCACGCCGATGCGCTGCGCGCCGGCCATGCCCGCGAAATTCCGCCGCTGCGCAGCCGCCTGACCGAAGTGCAGATCCTGCGCAGCACCCTCAACGCCCTGCTCTCGAAGCTGCTGGCAAACGAACAGGGCCTGCGCGAACTGAACGCGACGCTCGAGACCCGGGTGACCGAACGCACCACGGAACTGCATCGCGCCGTCGAGGAAACGCGCAAGGGCGAACAGCGGGTCAAGGCGATCATCGACACCGCGCTCGACGCCTTTGTCGGCGCCGATGCACAGGGACGGATCACCGACTGGAATCCCCGTGCGCAGGACATCTTCGGCTGGACCCGCGAGGAAGCGCTGGGCCGGACGATTACGGAAACCATCGTTCCGCCGCGTTTCCGCGAGGCCCACGAGGCCGGCATGCGGCGCTTTGCAAGCACCGGCAGCGGCAGCGTCGTCGGCAAGCGCATCCAGCTATCCGCGCTGCGCCGCGACGGGGATGAATTCCCGGTCGAGATGACCATCGGCCTGGTCAACGCCGGAGAGACCTCGTTCTTCGGCGCCTATATCCAGGATATTTCGGTGCGCAAGGAGATCGAGGACGAGCTGGCGCGCGAGCGCGAGCTGCTCGACGCCGTGCTCGATTCGATCGACGTCGGCGTAATGGTCTGCTCCAGCGCAGGCGAGGTCACCATGTTCAACCGCGCGGCGAGGGAGATCCTCACCCTGCCGGCCTCGCTGCTGGCGCCTGAAGAACGGGCCGCCCATTACCGCCTGTTCGCGGCCGACGGCCAGACGCCCATGACCGCGGAACAGACGCCGCTGCTGCGCGCGCTGCGCGGCGAGACCGTCGAAAACGCCGAGATCATCGTCAAGCCGCGCGCTGCGGCGCCGCGCTTCCTGTTCGCCAGCGGACGCGCACTGCACGCACGGGACGGATCGGGCATCGGCGCCGTCATCGCCTTGAAGGACGTGACCGCGCTGAAGGAATCGGCGCGGCGCCTGGAAGAAAGCGAACGCAGCCTGCGCACCATTACCGACAACCTGCCGGTGCTGATCGGCCACGTCGACCGCGACGGGCGCTACCAGTTTGCGAACGCGACCTATGAAACCTGGTTCGGCGTGCCGGCCCGGAGCATCGTCGGGCAAACCATGCGCGCGGTGATGGGCGAGGCGCTGTACCGCGAACACGAACCCCTGCTGGCGCGCAGCCTGGCCGGCGAGACGGTCCGTTTCGAGGTGGCCCTGCCGCTCGGCGACGGCCTGCGCACGGTCGAGATCACGCGCATTCCAGACATCCACGAAGGCCAGTACAAGGGCTTCTATGTGCTCGGCGCCGACATATCGGCGGCCAGGCTGCACGAAGAGGCATTGGCGCAGCTGGCGCGCATCGATACCCTGACCGGCCTGCCGAACCGGCGCGCCTACCAGGAGCACCTGACCGGCGCACTGCAGCGTGCGCAGCGCGCCGGCCATGGCATCGGCCTGATGTTCCTCGACGTCGACCATTTCAAGCAGGTGAACGACACACTGGGCCACGCCGCCGGCGATACGGTGCTGTACGAGTTCGCCCAGCGCGTGCGGGGTGCCGTGCGCGTGACCGATACCGTGTGCCGGCTGGCGGGCGACGAATTCACCGTCATCCTCGAAGGCCTGAGGTCGCCGCAGGAAGCCGCCCTGGTCGCGGCCAAGATCCTGAAGGCCTTCGAGCCGGCGTTCGAGCTCGAGGGCGGCGCACGTTATGTCTCGACCAGCATCGGCGTGACCTATGCGGACAGCTTCCCGGTGGACAGCGACCAGCTTGGCGCGGATGCGGACAAGGCCTTGTACATGGCCAAGCGCGAAGGACGGGGCCGTTTTGCCGTGTCGCGCCTGGAGGGCGCCCGGGCCGCGTGATCGTTCAGCCCAGCCCGCGGTTCCGGTCCCTCAGTTCCAATTTTTATCGGGCTGCACATTGAGCCGGTAGGCCGCATCGATCACGTCCTGTAGTTCGACCGGGTCGCTGTACGGATCCTCGTCCAGCGCGGTGACCCGGTTCAGCTCCTTCTGCCAGCGGCGCAGTTCGTCGATGTAGGCCCCGTCGGGAATGCGCCGCAGGTCGCCGTCGGCCTCGACCAGGTCGCAGATGCCGTTGTGCAGCCATTCGCCGGTATGCCAGTCCGGCATGTCGACCGCCGGGAACAGGCAGATCCCCTGCAAGTCCATCCCGCGGCGCACCGCCGCCAGCGATTCCCCCATCACATCCCTCAGCCAGTCGGCGCGGCCGTGGCCGAAACCGCTGGTTTCGCCGATGATCATCGGCCGGCGGTAGCGTTGCCATACCGTGTCGAGCATTTCGCACAGCGGGGCGATGCGGTCGTCGCCCGGCGGCAGCGCCGCATGCGGTCCGTGCTCGCGGTACTCCATCTGCCCGAAGGCGTAGTTGTTGGCGCCGACGATATCGAGGATCTCGGGAGAGCCGCCGAATTCGGGGTGGGCGCGGCCGCTGATGATGTCCCAGGCAAGAAAGGTATCTTCTTCCGTCTCATGGCGCGCCGCCTCGACCTGGTCCGGGCGGTCGCGCGGGGCGACTACGCGCACCAGCGGATCGATGTGCACCATGCGCGCTTCCGGATCGACTTCGCGGATCGCCTTCACGCCGGCGATCGCGGCCCGGCACAGCGCCAGCCGCAGGCGCATGCGGTCGTCGCGGCTGCAGCGGAAGGGCGCGGCCCAGCCCCATTCGCCGGCGCAGAAGGAGAAAAAGGTGATTTCGTTGATTGGGGTGAAGAAATGGGGTCCGCGCAACTTCGGCGTCACGTATTCGGCGGCGGCGCGGCAATATTGCGCGAAGCGGGTGACGAAATCGTCCGAAAACGGATCCAGGTCGTCCGGATAGCCGTAGTGGAACAGGTCCCAGATCGGCGTGATTTTCGTCGCCTTCATCGCCTCGATATAGGGATCGAGGGTCGAGAAGTCGCAGCAGCCGCTCTTGTCCACCATCGGCCACGGGATGCCTTCGCGTGCCACGGCGATACCGAGGCTGGCCAGGTGCTGGTAATCCTCGGCGGCATGGCGGTCGTGCCCGGTTTCCGCGACCAGGTTGCGGCGCACGCCTTCTTTCCAGTTAAAGCTGGAGCATTCGAAGCCGGACAGGAAAAATGTGGGGAAAATCCCGGGGCGCTTTGCCATGCGTGTCTCCTTGCCGATGAAGTTGCCGAACCGGAAGCAGCATGCCACAAGCCTGCCGTTGCCGGCGCCCGGTCCTGCACCTGCCCGTCTCCCGCGCGCTTGAAACTGGCCGAACTGGTGCAATATTGACCATATCGACCAACGTGGAGGGTGAAACCATGAGTCCGCAAGATTCCCAGCTATTGCAGGATTTCCTGAACCAGCTCGTGCAGGCGCGCGACCTGCCGAAAGATCCCGAGGCCGAGGCCATGATCCGACAGGCCGTGGCCATGCAGCCAGATGCCGCCTACCTGCTGGTGCAGCGCGCCCTCTTGCAGCAACGGGCGCTGGACAACGCCAAGGCCGAGATCGCCGACCTGCAGCGGCAATTGCAAGGTGGAACGCAGCGCGGCGAATTCCTCGATCCGAATGCCTGGGGCAACAGCGCCGGCGCCCGTCAGCAGACCCCGGCCTATGGCGGCCAGGCGCCGCAGCAACAGTATCCGCAACAGCAGTATCAACAGCCTTACCAGCAGCCGTCGATGATGAACCGCGCCAGCAGTTTCTTCCGGGGCGGCGGCACGGGCGGCGGCATGGGTGGCGCGCTCGGCAATATCGCCTCGACCGCGGCCGGGGTGGCGGCGGGCGCCTTCCTGTTCCAGGGACTGGGCAATCTGCTCGGCCACCACAACCACGACGGCAACGGCTTCCTGGGCAATAACGACGCCTTCTCGTCGCTGACCTCGCCGATCGAGGATTTCCACAACAGCGGCGCCGGGCAGGACAGCGCGAGCAGCCTGCTCGGCGACAGCAGCGTCGACAGCGGCACCGGCAACTCCCTGCTCGACGATGTCGGCAGCGGATCGGACGACTTCGCCGGCGACAATTATGACGGCGGATCGGACGACGGCCTGTTCAGCTGAGCTGGCGGCGGGGCCGGCGTGTTAACATGCGCCCTGGCCGGGGAGCGCCCTCCCCGGCCCAACTATCACGCTCTCCATGCCGCTTCATATCTCCCGCATCCTGCACGCCGGCTATCTCTTCGACTGCGAAGGCACGCGCATCGCCTTCGATCCGATCTTCGAGAATCCCTTCAGCCGCAACTGCCATGCGTTTCCGCCCGTGCGTTTCGACCACGAGCAGATCCGGCGGCAGCGGTTCGACGCCGTCTTCATCTCCCACTTCCACGACGACCACTGCTCGCTCGACAGCCTCGACCTGCTGGAGCGCACGACGCCGATCCACATCTACTGCCTGTTCGACGAACTGTTCGACATGGTGCGCGCACTCGGTTTCGCCGACGTGCGTCCCCTGCGCATCGATGTGCCGGTGAGCGTCGGTCCGTTCACGGTCACGCCGCGCATCGCCATGGATCCGGACGTCGATTCGATGTTCCAGGTCGAAGCGGCCGGACTGAAGGTGCTGAACGTCGTGGATTCCTGGATCGACCCGGACACGCTGCCGGCGCTGGCCGGCCACGGTCCCTGGGACATGGTGCTGTGGCCCTTTCAGACCATGCGCGAGATCGAGGTGCTGTCGCCTTCGCGGGCCAGTCCGGCGCCGCCGGCGCTGCCCCCGCATTGGATCGAGCAGCTGCAGGTACTGCATCCCCGTTTCGTCGTGCCGAGTTCCTGCCAGTTCCTGCAGGAGCCCTGGTCCTGGTACAACCAGGCCTTCTTCCCGATCAGCTATCGCCAGTTCCAGCAAGAGGTCGAAGCCGCGCTGCCGGCTGCGCGCGTGGTGCGCATGAATCCCGGGGTGTCGATGCGGCTCGACGGGAATGCGCTGCTACCCGCGCCCGCCCTCGACTGGGTCGTGCCCGTCGGCGACCAGGACGTCGACTACGCCTGCGACCCGCAGGCAGTGCCGCCATCGACGGGCGAGATCGCGCGCCGCTTTCCCGCCTTGACCGGAGAGCAGGCCGAACGGGTCAAGGCCTGGTGCGGCACCGGCCTGCTCGACAAATACCGCGACATGCAACTGCCCGAGGAAAGCTATTTCGAGCAGCCGCGCATCTGGCGCCTGTCCGTCTTCGATCACGAGGGAGTGGCCACGCATCGTCACTACCGCGTCGAGGGGGACAGCATCGACCCGGTCGCCGCCGACGCCGCGCCCCTGTCCTGGACCACCGAGATCCCGGCCGCCAAACTGTACGCGGCACTGGAACTCGGCGAGTCCCTCACCTCGATGTACATGCGGATCAACGACGGCCGCTTCGACGCGGCCACCGAGCTTGAGCTCGAGACCGCCGAGCTGGTCGACGACCCCTTGATCCGCTGCCTCTTCAACGACGCCTTCGGCGCCTATCAAGCCGCGCAGCTGCGCCGGCTGAAAGCCAACACATGACCATCACCATCCTGCCCTACCGCGCCACGCTCGAACAAAGCTGCGACTGGCTGGAACAGCAGACGGGCACGCCCTGGACCCTGGCGCGCCTGATCGAACACGAAGTCACGCCCTATGTCTGGCTCGACTACGACGCCGCTTATCCGGAGCTGTTCGGCGATGCCAACGGCGGCTATGCCGCGCCGATCTTCTACGCGGGCGACACCGCGCGCCTGGCCGCGGGCAGCGAGGACGTGCTGATCACGAGAACGAAGGACGCGTACAAGATCGTGGCCGCCCTGCCCGCGCCCGGCTTCCGGCGCGAACTGCAGGCCTTGCGCTTCCAGAAGAAGGACCTCGAAAAGCTGGTCAAGGCCCTGAAACGCGCGGCCCAGCCGCAGCCGGAACCGAAGGCCGCGGCCGAATCGACGGCCGGCATCTTCAAGGAGCAGGCAATCGCCGCCTTCGGCCCGCTGGTTAAACTGAACCTCGACACCTTGCTGGCAGAGGGAGGCGGCATCTTCGGCGACGACGGCGCGCGCGTCAAGGCGAGCACGAAAAAGGCGAAGTCGAAAATCGTCTGGAACCCCGTCGTGCTGGCGCTCGGCCTGCACGATGTCTACCGGGTCCCGCTGCGCGGCCTGTCGCGTGCGTTTTCCGCCCACGACTTCCTGGATGCGTGGCGCGAGGAGTGGGAGCGCAGCCTGCGGCTGCTGGGGCATTGAGCGGGCCTAGGACAGCAGGGCCACCGATTTCACCTGCGCCCATGCCGGCCCGCCCGCCTTCAGGTCCAGCCCGGCCAGCGCGCGCCGCGTGATCCGGGCCACCAGCGCGGTATGCCCGCACAGTACCCGCACCAGCACCTGCGACGGATGCGTGTCCGGCGCGATCGACTCGACGATGCAGGGGAAATGGTTCTGGATGCTGGTACCGAGCGGCTCGCACGTGGCCAGGCTGACGTCGCGCGCCAGTATCCGCAAGCGCACCTGGCGCCCGACGGCGATCCCGCTGTCGCGCAGCCAGAAGGAGCCATGGTCGAAGTCCACGCGCGCCAGCTGCCACTGGTCGCTGCGCTCGGCGACCACGCCGTGAACCAGCGCGCCGGCCTCGTCGCCCGCGACGCCGGGCGCATCGATGGCGGACAGCACTTCGTCGACGGGACCGGCCGCTTTCACTCGCCCCTGCTCGAGCACGACCACGTGATCGGCCAGCCGCGCCAGTTCGTCGACGGCATGCGTCACGTAGAGCATGGGCAGCTTCAGTTCGGCGCGCAGCTTTTCCAGCCAGGGCAGGATCTCCTGGCGCCGCGCCGCGTCCAGCGCGGCCAGCGGCTCGTCGAGCAGCAACAGGCGCGGCATGGCCGCCAGGGCGCGCGCAATGGCCACCCGCTGGCGCTCGCCGCCGGACAAGCCGGCGACGCGGCGCCCGAGCAGGTGGCCGATGCCAAGCAGTTCCACCACGTCCTGCAGCGTGCGCGCCGCTCCGGGGGAACGGCTGCGTTTCCGGCCGTAGTCGAGATTGCCCTGCACGTCCAGGTGCGCGAACAGGCTCGCCTCCTGGAACACGTAGCCGAGCGCACGCCGGTGGGTCGGCAGGAAGACGCCGGCCGCGTCGTCCTGCCAGACTTCCTCGCCCACGACGATGCGGGCGCCGCGTCCCTTCTCCAGCCCGGCGACGCAGCGCAGCACGCTGGTCTTGCCCGAGCCCGATGGCCCGAACAGCACGCTGATGCCGCTGGCGGGCAGGCGCAGGTCGACGTCCAGCGTGAAATCCGCACGCGGCAGCGACAGGCGGACCTGGAGTTCGCCCGTCACGGCAGCACCCGCGCATCGTGACGGCGCAGCCCGGCGAGCGCGAGCAGCACCGCAAAGCTGAACAGCAGCATGCCGCCGGCCAGCCAGTGCGCGGACGCGTATTCCATCGCCTCGACATAGCCGTAGATCTGCGTCGAGACGACGCGCGTCTGGCCCGGGATATTCCCGCCGATCATGAGCACGACGCCGAATTCACCGACCGTATGGGCGAAGCTGAGGATGGCGGCGGTCAGCAGGCCGCCGCGCGCCTGCGGCAGCGCGACGCTGAAGAAGGCGTCGACCGGCGAAGCGCCCAGCGAGGCCGCCACCTCCAGCGGCCGCCTGCCCATCGCCTCGAAGGCATGCTGCAGCGGCTGGACGGCGAACGGCAGCGAGTAGACGATGGAACCGATCAACAGGCCGCTGAAGGTAAAGGAGAGCACGCCCAGCCCCAGCGCTTCGGTGAGCCGGCCGACCGGACCGTCCGGGCCGAGGGCGACGAGCAGATAAAAGCCCAGGACGGATGGCGGCAGCACCAGCGGCATCGTCACCAGGGCCGAGACGGGAACCCGCCAGCGCGAGCCGGTCCACGCCAGCCACCAGGCCAGGGGCGTGGCAAGCAGCAGCAGGAGCGCGGTGGTCGAGGCGGCCAGTTTGACCGTCAGCCAGATGGCCTGCAGGGCTTCCATCTCGATGGGCATGGTCAGATGTCGTAGCCGTAGGAGCGAATGAGCGCCCTGGCCTTGTCGCCGCGCAGGTAGCGCATCAGCGCGGCGGCGGCCGGGTTGTCCTTGCCTTTGCCGAGCAGGAGTGCGTCCTGGCGAATCGGCGCATGCAGCGAGGCCGGGACGATCCATGCCGAGCCATCTTTTAACTTGCCGTCGGCCTGGACCTGCGACAGCGCGACGAAGCCGAGTTGGGCATTGCCGGTGGCGACGAACTGATACGCCTGGGCGATGTTCTCGCCCTGGACCAGCTTCGGCCGCAGCGTCTCGAGCAGGCCGAGGTTGCCGAGGGTTTCATAGGCGGCGGCCCCATACGGCGCGAGCTTCGGGTCGGCGACGGCCAGCCGTGCGAAGCGGCCGCTTCTCAAGACCGCGCCCTGGGCATCGACCAGGCCGGCCTGCCGGCTCCA
This sequence comes from Massilia litorea, assembly GCF_015101885.1. Lineage (NCBI taxonomy): Bacteria > Pseudomonadati > Pseudomonadota > Betaproteobacteria > Burkholderiales > Oxalobacteraceae > Massilia > Massilia litorea. Next base: position 3,679,420 of record NZ_CP062941.1, on the reverse strand, counting down.
CAACGCGAGCCTGCCGACGGCGTAGGTAAATCGGCCGGCGCCCCGTCCCTCGCGTTCCAGTTTCTCCGGGGTCGCGTCGTCGGCGGCGAGCAGCACCTCGAAGGGCGCGCCATTCCTGATCTGGGCGTAGAACTTGCCGGTCGAGCCGAAGGAAAGCAAGGCCTTGTGGCCGGTCTCGGCCTCGAACAGGGGCACGATCTTTTCCATCGGCGCCATGAAATTGGCGGCGACGGCCACGCGCACCTCGCCCGCCCGGGCGGCTGCCGGGATCGCCAGGAGCGCAAACAGTATCCCCATCCATCCCTTCATGGTCCGTCCCGCTATTCCGTATTCGAATAGCGAAACTCTAGCACAGAACCGCGAGCGCTATTCAAATGGGGAATAGCGTGTGCCGCTTCGCCCTGCTACCATGGAAGGATGAGCAAGCACACTCTCCCGCTGAATGAAGTGCTCGGCTTCCAGGCCGGCGACAAGCGCATCGACATCCTGCGCCGGGTGGGCCAGGCCGGCTCCATTTCCGAAGCCGCGCGGGAAGCGGGCGTCAGCTACAAGGCTGCCTGGCAGGCCCTCGAAACGCTCGCCAACCTGGCCGGCACGCCGCTGGTGGAAAAAGCGGTGGGCGGCAGCGGCGGCGGCGGCGCGACCATCACCCCGGCCGGCCGTCGGGTGCTGGAGGCGGCCGACGAGATGGCGCGCGCCCGCCGGCGCATCCTCGACAGCTTCGAGCACGGCGACGCCAGCGGCCGCGCGGCCCTGGCACTGCGCACCAGCATGCGCAACCAGTTTCCCTGCAGGGTCGGGACGATCAAGGCGTACAAGGGCCAGGTCCGCGTGCAGCTGCTGCTGGTCGACGGCAGCGCCCTGCATGCGCGCATTACCCGGGAAAGCGTCGAGTTGCTGGGGCTGGAGCCGGGGCGCGAGGTGTTGGCGCTGTGCAAGGCGACGGCCGTGCGGGTCGCCGACTGCATCGAAGCGTCGGCTGCGGACAACGTAATGACTGGGGAGATCGTGCGTGCGGGCCGGTCCGCGAGCGGCGGCGAAGTCACGCTGCGCCTGGCAAGCGGCGTCCAGCTGGTCGGGTTTGCCGCTGCCGGAGGCGCATTCAAAGCCGGACGCCCGGCAATGGCGTCCATCGACGAGGCCAGTGTCGTCGTCGGCGTCCTGAACTGATCCGCCGGGCCGGAAGGCGGCTCAGGCCGCCGGTGAGGCCGCCTCGAAGGCCGCCTTCGCGGCCAGGAAGCGGCGCAGCGCCGTTTCGGGGTCGAGTCCCGCCATCACCAGGTTGACGACCTCCCTCTTGTCGCCCGAGCCGATGTTCTTGCATGCCTCCCTGTGCGCGCAAAACCAGGCATACCAGGACACTTCGGCCGGACGCTCCTTGCGTGGCTTGAAGCGCACCGGCACCGCGGCGCGCGCGGCTTGCGCGTACTCGGGCAGGCGGGCCAGGGCCGGCGTCCAGTCGAAAGCGGCGACAGCCTGGCGCGCCGTGTCCCAATCGCCCTCACAGGCAAGGGGACGCATGGTGGCCGGATGCACCGCCAGGCAGGCCAGGTCCGGATAGCCGTTCTGCCTGCAAAACTCGGCCACGAAGCGCAGCTTCATCCCGATGCCGAGCACCTCGGCGCGGTCCATGGCCGCATCTTTCGGATCGAGGAAGCGTCCCAGCTCGAGCAGCTCGGCATACGCGATCGGCGCGGCGCCGTTCTTCTTCAGGTGGTGCACCAGCGCCTCGACCAGGCGCGCGCCGATCTCGATGTCGTTGAGCGTGAATCTGTCCATGACAAGCGGCTCCATCAGAACCAGGCATCCCGCATGTCGAGCGTCGTGGTGTCGATGGTCTCCAGCAGGTCGAGCTGCTGGGCGGACTTCGGCAACTCCCAGTTGAAGAAATAGCGGCAGGCCTGCAGCTTGCCGCGGTAGAAGTCGTCGTCCTGGTGGCGCGCCGCCACCAGGGCCTGTTCCAGCCACATCCAGGCGATCACCACATGCCCGACCGCTTCCAGATACAGGCTGGCGTTGGCCAGGGTCTTGTTCATGTCGCCGGCGGCGTACAGCGTCGCCGTCACCTGGCCGATGCGCGCCCACAGGGCCTCGAGCTGGCCGGCATGGGCGGTCAAGTCCGAAGCGTCGGCCGCACGTGCTTTCGCCACCGTCGCCGCCACCTCCTCGCTGACCGCCTTGAACAGGGCGCCCTGCTGGATCGATACCTTGCGTCCGAGGAGGTCGAGGCCGTGGATGCCGTGCGTGCCTTCGTGGATCGGGTTGAGGCGGTTGTCGCGGTAGAACTGCTCGACATTGTATTCGCGCGTGTAGCCGTAGCCGCCGTGGACCTGGATGGCGAGACTGTTGGCCTCCGTGCACCACTGCGATGGCCAGGACTTGGCGATCGGGGTCAGGAAGTCGAGCAGCATGCCTGCCCGCGCCTGGGCCTCGGGCGACGCGCCGGTGCGCTGCTCGTCGACCAGGCGCGCGCAGTACATGATCAGCGCCAGCGCGCCTTCCGTATAGGCCTTCTGGGCCAGCAGCATGCGGCGCACGTCGGTGTGCTCGATGATCGGCACCTGCGGCTTTGCCGGATCCTTCTCGGCGGGATGGCGTCCCTGCGGACGGTTGCGCGCGTAGTCGAGCGCGTGCAGGTAACCGGTCACGCCGAGCACGGTCGCGCCGAGGCCGACGCCGATGCGCGCCTCGTTCATCATGTGGAACATGTTGGCCAGGCCCTTGTGCGGCTCGCCGACCAGGTAGCCGATCGCGCCGGCTTTCCCGCTTGGGGTGAACTTGCCTTCGCCGAAATTGAGCAGGCAGTTGGTCGTGCCGCGGTTGCCCATCTTGTGGTTCAGGCCCGCCAGCGCGATGTCGTTGCGCTCGCCGATCGCGCCGTCCTCGCCCACCAGGTACTTCGGCACGATGAACAGCGAAATGCCTTTGACGCCCGGGATCAGCTTGCCGTCCGGTCCGGGAATCTTGGCCAGCACCAGGTGCACGATGTTCTCGCTGAGCTCATGCTCGCCGGCGGAGATCCACATCTTGTTGCCGCGCAGGCGGTACTGGCGCTCGCCCTCCGGGCCCTCGACGGGATCGGGCTCGGCGCGGGTCGTGATGTCGGACAGGCTGGAGCCGGCCTGCGGCTCGGACAGGCACATGGTGCCGAAGAAGCGCCCGGCCAGCTGGGGCCGCACAAAACGCTCGACCTGGCGCGGCGTCGCCGTCTTCAGCAGGGTGTTCGCGTTGCCCATGGTGAGGAAGGTGTAGGCGGAGGTCGCCACGTTGGCTGCCGTGAACCAGGCGCCGGCCGCCTTCGTGACCAGGTAGGGGAGCTGCATGCCCTCGTATTCGTAGTCATGGCCGGCCGCCATGAAGCCGGCCGCGCAGAATGCGTCGAGCGCGGTCTTCACTTCCGGGACGATGGCGACGCGCTCGCCATCGAAGTGCGGCTCGTTGGCATCGCTTAGCTTGTTATGCGTGGCAAACAGGTCGGTCGCGATCTGCTCGGCCGTGTCCAGGACGGCGCTGAAGGTTTCGCGGCTGTGGTCCTGGTAGCGTTCGCGGCTGGTCAGCGACTCGACATCGAGCCATTCGTAGAGCAGGAAGTCGATGTCGCGGCGGTTCAGGATAGTGGATTGCATGGTGTCCCTTGATGAGGTCAGTCGGCCGTCTCAAAGGATAACGCATGCGTCGTTGCAAACCAAGCATTGCGACGAGGCGCAGGCTGGACTTCAGGATTTCGACAGGATTGAGCCCCGTGGAGGTTCGACTCTCGCTCCAGGCCGGGCGCAGCCACCCCGGTCGTTCGCGGCGTCGGACCAGTGGCGTAACAGTGCGTCCGGATCGGGTATCGGCACACGCAGAAGTTCCACAACCGGCTCTTCCCAGAAGCACTCGACCTTGCCAGCGCTGGCACCGATCAGACTTTTCACTTCGTGCGGAAGCGGCGCCGCTTCTTCCGGCATCTCGCGGCAGTTTCGGATAGTGATGAACGAGTCGGGGCCCGGACAACGGTAGACCGTCACGCGCGCATGATTGCCGACCGGTTCGTTAACGCAGGGGACAAGGAGCGATGCAAATCGAGTTGGGTCGGCCTCGAGCAGATGTCGCGCAGCTTGCGGATCATCGAGCCACTCGAAGTCGGTCGTTACGTCGATTTCGGTAGCCCATTTATCGCTTTTCTCGCAAAAGGGCATGGCAGCACGTTTGCGCCCCGCCAGCATGGGAGGAAAAAGAAAAGCGCAGAACTCAATGAGCCAGCATGCTATCAGCGCCGCCCGCATGGTCACTGACGCATTGATCAGCGGGATTTCAAATCCCCAGACGAACAAGGCCTCGGGCCGAAAACACAGACCTGCGACGAATTCCATCGCCGAGAAATCGAGGCCGATGTCGCCGTCTCGCATTCCGCCAAGCACGACGCATGCTGCCCACTGCACGTACCAGGCAAGCAAGCCAATCGCAGCCCCGGCCCATCCCATCCAGGCTGGATGACGAATTTTGCCCCAGGCGGCAACCCGGCGCGCGAGCACAGCTAGCGCCGTGCCCATCCCTAGAAGCGCGACTAGCCGAAAAAGCAGGGTGACCTCCGACTTCGAATGCGGTATTGCACTGATCATCAGCCAAGCATAGCCTTGAGCCAGGAACGTGGTAGCCAAGGCTGTTGCCAACAGCGCGCACAGCCCTATGCGCGGAATGCGGCCAGACGGCTGGTAGGTTAGAGATGTCATGATCGTCCGATCGAAACATAGAGCCCTGGCTGCATCGACCGGAGCACTCTACCTTCGGTGCTGATTTGAACATTTACGATAACGCAACTCGACTACTTTGCGTGGCTTTGCTCCGTTGATGCCCGCCGTCCGGCCGTCTACCCCGATCTAGGCTATAGTTATTGACCCCGAACATGTTCACGCCCCTGTCCGCAGGACGGCGACCGCACTTTTTAGGCCCAGACTATGACCAACGCATCTGCACCCGCGCCCGACAGCGCCCTCCCCCTCGACATGATCATCTTCGGCGGCATGGGCGACCTCGCCATGCGCAAGCTCCTCCCGGCGCTGTACATGGCTTACCTGCACGGCAACCTGCCGCCCTCGACCCGCATCCTGTCCACCGGCCGCCAGCACATCGACCGCAAAGCCTATCTGGCGCATGTGGAAGCGCATTCGCGCGGTTTCATCGCCAGGGAAAACTTCGTCGAGAAGACCTGGGACGGCTTCCTGCAGCTGCTCGAGTACGTGGAGCTCGACGTCCAGGGCGCGCCCGATTTCTCGGCCCTGGCCGCGGCCTCGCGCCCGGGTGCCGAGCGCGTGTTCTACCTGTCGACCGCGCCCTCCCTGTTCACCACGATCTGCGACAAGCTGGCGGCATCCGGCCTCGTCGACGCGAATGCGCGCGTGGTGCTGGAAAAGCCGCTCGGCACCGATCTCGCCTCGGCGATCGAGATCAACGAGGCGGTCGGCAAGCACTTTGCCGAGTCGCAGATCTACCGCATCGACCATTACCTCGGCAAGGAAACCGTGCAGAACCTGATGGTGCTGCGCTTCGGGAATTCGATCCTGGAACCGATCTGGCGCGCGCCGAACATTTCGAGCGTGCAGATCACCGTGGCCGAGGAAGTCGGCGTCGGCAGCCGCGCCGGCTTCTACGACGGCACCGGCGCGATGCGCGACATGGTCCAGAACCACCTGCTTCAATTGCTGTGCATCGTCGCGATGGAGCCGCCGACTTCGCTGTCGCCGGACGCGGTGCGCGACGAGAAGCTCAAGGTCCTGCGCTCGCTGCGCCGCTTCAAGCTGGCCGACATCGCCCGCGACACGGTGCGCGGCCAGTACGGCCATGGCGTGAGCGGCAACCAGGAAGTGGCCGGCTACCTGGAAGAGAAGAACGTGCCGCCCGATACCAGCACCGAAACCTTTGTCGCCCTGCGCGCCCACATCGATACCTGGCGCTGGTCGAAGGTGCCCTTCTACCTGCGCACCGGCAAGCGCATGGCGCGCCGCTCCTCGAAGATCGTCGTCGAATTCGCCAATCCCCCGTTCCCGCTGTTCCCCGGCGCGCCCGGCGGCGTGGCGAACCGGCTCGTGATCGAGCTGCAGCCCGAGGAAGCCATCAAGCTGCAGATCATGGCCAAGGAACCCGGCACCGGGATGCAGATGCAGCAGGTGGCGTTGAACCTCGACCTGCAATCGGCCTTCCAGCAGCGCCGCGCCGAAGCCTACGAGCGCCTCCTGATCGACGTCGTGCGCGGCCGCCTGACCCACTTCATGCGCCGCGACGAACTGGAAGCGGCCTGGGAATGGGCCGACCCGATCATCGACGGCTGGGCGACGCTCGGCGAAAAGCCGCATGCCTATGCGGCCGGTTCCTGGGGACCGCCGGAGTCGTTCGCGCTGCTGGCGCGCGATGGGTTCAGCTGGGTCGAATAGGAGCGGCTGAAGGCCTTCGTCGCGCAGAAACAAGCCGGCGCATCGATCGTGGAAGCCCCTGCCTGCAGGGGCTTCTTCACATCCGGGAATGCAAACGCCCGCGGCAGGCTATCATGTCGGGTTTCGCCGCCCTGCTCCAGGCGGCAACCGAATTACAAAGGCAAGTCACCGTGTTTGATGTTCTTTCCCTCGATATGGGGGCCGCCATGAAGACCCTCGTGCTGACGCTCGACCTGGTCGGCACCTTCGTCTTCGCCCTCAGCGGCGCCACCGCCGGCGCGCGCCGCCGGCTCGACATCTTCGGCGTGCTGGTGCTGTCGTTCGTGGCGGCGAACTCCGGCGGCATCGTGCGCGACCTCCTGATCGGCGCCACCCCGCCGGCCGCGATCAGCGACTGGCGCTACCTCGCCGTCTCGATGCTGGCCGGCGTCGTCATCTTCTTCTGGTACCCGCTCATCAACCGCCTGCGCAGTCCCGTGCTGTTCTTCGATGCCGTCGGGCTGGCGCTGTTTTGCGTGGCCGGCGCGCAGAAGGCGCTGGTGTATGGCCTCGAGCCGGTGATGGCGGCGCTGCTCGGCATGCTGACCGGGATCGGTGGCGGCATCGCGCGCGACGTGCTGCTGTCGAACGTGCCGGCCGTGTTCAGGTCGGACATCTATGCGGTCGCCGCGCTTGCCGGCGCCGCGGTGGTGGTGATCGGCGACGCCCTGCAGCTGCCGACGACGGCCACCGCCGTGGCAGGAGCGGCGCTGTGCTTCGGCCTGCGCATGGCGGCGGTGCGCTACGACTGGCACCTGCCGCGCGCGCGGGTGCCCGAGCAAGCCGGCGGCCAGCGCGAAGCGGACGAGCGCGACGACAACCGCTGATCAGGCGCGGTCGAGCACCACCGGCCGGGTGCGCGACCAGCGGTTCGACGACAGCGAAAAGCTCAGCGAGCGCACCTGGTGGAACCATCCGGCCGGTACGTACAGCAGGTCGCCCGCCTCGACCACGCAGTCGAGCAGCGCCGCTTGGCGCGCCAGCGGGAAACGCGCGAAATCCGGCGCTTCCGGGTCGAACGGAGAGCCGAACAGCAGCGGGTTCGCCTCGCGCGGATACAGGAAGGCGTCGTGGTGCGGCGGCGCCAGGAAGATGCGCTTGGCGCCCCAGACCTGGACGAAGATATTGTCGTCGTAGTCGGCGTGCAGCGGCGTCACCGTGCCCGCGGGGCCGAGCCAGAAGCGCGGCGGGCCGGGTTTGTCGAAAAACGCGGGCCAGTGGCAGAAGCGATTCAGTTCGCGCAGTTCGAGGTTGCCGAGATAGGGCGGCAGGCCCTCGGTGCCGGCCGCGGCCAGCTCGAGGTAGTCGAGCATCGACATGTCGCGCATCGCGCGATCGGGCGCGAAGGCGGTGCCGACATAATCGCCCACGCGGGCGCGCACCGGCAGCGCGCCGAAGCGCTCGCGCAGGGTCTGCGGGGTGAGCGCGGCCAGCGGCCAGCGCGCCGCCAGGCCCGGGACCAGGAAGGGCAAGCCCAGCGCCGCCTGGCGCCGGAAGCCGGCCGCATCGAGCTTGCCCAGGCGCGGGATCGCGGCGAGCACCGGCAGCGCACGGGCGGCCTCCTTGACCGCCTCGCGCAGCGCCTCGATCGAGTCCACGCCGCGCATCTGCGCATCGCGGCGGGCGCGCGCCTGGATTTTTGCCTGCGCGTCGCCGTTCGCCAGCGATGTCGCCAGCAAGGGCGGCAGGCGCTCCAGCGCGCTTGCCGGGCCCAGCTCCCGGCCCCCCGGGCCCGCGTCGTTTTTATCCACCATTGCACCCGGTCCGCATCGTTCGAAGTCCGCGAGCATAGCGCATCGGCGCGCATTGTTCCAGTCGCGCCCCGCGGCCGGGTAGCCTAGCGCAGCGCCGGCGGCGCGGCGCGTGCCCGCAGCAGCGCCTCGAAAGCCTCGGCCGGCATCGGCTGGTGGAAGAAGAAACCCTGGCCAAAGTCGCAGCCCGCATGGCGCAGCAGCTCGGCCGCATCCGCGTCGCCGATCCCCTCGGAGATGACGCGCATGTCCAGCGTGTGGGCCATGGCGATGATGGTCTTGCACAGGGCGAGCTGGCGGCTGCCCGTTTTCATGTTGCCCACGAAAGCGCGGTCGATCTTGAGGAACTCGAAGCGGTATTGCTGCAGGTAGGACAGCGAGGAATAGCCGGTACCGAAGTCGTCGAGCGCCAGCGCCAGGCCGCGCTCGCCCAGCTCGCGCAGCCGGTCTTCCACCGTGCGGTCGTGCTGCAGCAGAGAGCCTTCGGTGATCTCGACGATGATCGAATGGCGCGGCAAGGCATGTGTCTCGAGGAAGTCCATGCAGCGCGCAAAGCTGGCTCCGCCCTTGCTGATCTGGAGCGGCGAAACGTTGACGCCGACCTGGATCTCGCGCCCCTGCTCGAGGATCCAGCGCGCGCTGTCGGTCACCACCGTGCGGAACACCCACTCGCCGATCTCGAAGATCAGGCGGGTCTCCTCGGCCAGCGGAATGAATTCGACGGGACTGATCCAGCCGCGCTCGGGATGCCGCCAGCGTACGAGCGCCTCGGCCTTGACGATCTTACCCGTTTCCATCTCCACGATCGGCTGGTAATGCACATGCAGTTCGCCGCGCGCTATCGCCTGGCGCAATTCTTCGCTGGTGCGGCGCCGCTCCTGGGCCCGCGCCTGCATCGCCGGCGAGAAGTAGGCGAAGCGGTTGCGCCCCAGCTGCTTGGCCGCGTACATGGCCTGGTCGGCGTGTTTCAGCAGGCTGTCGGCGTCGCCGGCGTCGCCCGGGAAGTGCGTCACCCCGATGCTGGCCGACAGGTGCAGGGTTTCGCCCTCGAGGTGGAAGGGCTGCGACATCGCGTCGATGATCTCGCGGGCGACGCGCTCGATCACCTGCGGCGCCTCGTTGCCCTGGTCGTGCATATCGACCAGAAGGACGGTGAATTCGTCGCCGCCAAGCCGGGACACAGTGTCGGTATCGCGGGTACAGCACAGCAGGCGCTGGGCCGCTTCCTTGAGCAGCTGGTCGCCGACCGAATGGCCGAGCGTGTCGTTGACTTCCTTGAACTGGTCGAGGTCGATGTACAGCAGCGAGAAGGCCGGGTGCTCGCCGCGGTGGGTGTTCCGGATCGCCTGGCGCAGGCGGTCGAGGAACAGGTGGCGGTTCGGCAGCCCGGTCAGGCTGTCGTAATTCGCCTGGCGCCAGAGCAGCTCTTCGTCCTTCTTGGCGCGCGTGATGTCGCTGGCGATCTCGATGTAGTGGCGCACCGCGCCGTCGGCGACCTTGACCGCGGTGACCGAGCGCTGCTCCGCGATCAGGTGGCCGTCCTTGTGCCGGCTCCAGACCTCCCCCTTCGAATGGCCGGTGGCGCGCGCCTCCGAGCGCAATGCCTCGTGGCCGCCCTCGCGCTCGATGCCGGCGTTGTAGACGTCGGCGGTGAGGCCGATGATCTCGTCGCTGCCGTAGCCGCGCATGCGCGTGAAGCCGGGGTTGACCATGATGATGCGGCCGGCGGCGTCCGAGATGGCGATCGCGTCGCTGCTGTGCGCGAACACCAGCGAGGCGCGTTCCATCGCTTCCTCGGCTTCCCTGGCGCGCGTGATGTCGGAACAGGCGCCGAACACCCGGCTCGCGGCGCCGCCCGCCACCACGGCACGGCCCTGGCAGCGCAGCCAGACCCAGTGCCCGTACAGGTGGCGCACCCGCAGTTCGACCGAGAAGCTGGTGGCCGCGCCGGAGGTGGCCCCGACGATCGTCTCGCGCGCCAGCGCCAGGTCGTCCGGATGCACCAGGCGCGGCAGGCGGCCGGTATCGAGTTCGAAGGAGTCGGCCATGAAGCCGAGGATCTGGCGGCAGTGGTCGGACAGGAAGACGCGGTTCGTGTCCGCATGCCAGTCGAAGGAGCCCGAACCGGACGCCTCCAGCGCCAGCCGTGAGCGCTCCTCCAGCTCGGCCAGCCGCTCCTGGGCCTGGGCGCGTTCGGTGATGTCGTGCACGGTGCCGATCAGCATTGTCACGCTGCCGTCGGGGCCAGTGACGGGGGTCACCGTCACCTCGCCTACCTTGGTCCCGGTCGGATAGTTCGAAACCTCGTCCCAATGCACGCTGTCTCCGGTCTCGATGGCATGCCGGTACCTGGAACGGACCAGCGCGATCGACTCCGGCGGAATCACCTCGTCGACCCATTTGCCGACCACGGCCGCCGCCGGTATGCCGGTCGTGGCTTCGAAGGCCGCGTTCACGTGGATGAAGCGGTAGCGCTCGGGCGCCTGGACCTCGAGGACGAAGATGACGTCGCGGATGCGGTGCTGCAGGAAGGAGAACACGCCGGCCTCGGCGTCCGCGCCCAGGCCGGGGCTGGCGGACGGCGCTGCATCGGGCTTGGGGCGGTGAGGTCGCGAAGTCATCGGCTTGTACCGGGCGTGCTGAGGGACCGAAACTCTGATTATATAAGCAACACCGCCGCTAGGGGGAAACGCATGAACGCCGCTCCCTCCGGCGCCATTTTTTGCTTTACGCCCGCGCGCAGGACGCCTACCATGCACGGCTTCCCCCTCCTCCTGGAACCATGATGTTCGCCCGCCTGCCTTCGCTTCGTCGCTGCTTCGCCCTGTTCGCCTTCCTGCTGCCGCTGCACCTGCTTGCGGCCGAAGCCAGCCATGGCGTGCACGGCATGGTGCTGTTCGGCGGCCAGGGCGGACTGTACGCCTCGCACCTGCCGCTGTTCCACGCGCCGCACGACGCCCAGGTCGTGCTCCAGCTGCGCTTCAAGGATCCGCAACTGGACCGCGCCATGCGCGCCCGCCTCGACGGCAAGACCGCGCTGTGGACGCTTGAACCGGAAAGCTTCGCCCTGCGGCGCCTGGCGCCGGATACGGATACGCCCCTGCGTGGATTCAAGGCCACGGTCGTCGAGGGCCATTTTGAACGCGACGGGACGCCGCGCGTGCAGGGCGCCGAGCTGGTCGTCGAACGGGTCGTGCTGTACCGCCCCCTGTCGCCGCGGCCGGCGGTGCAGGCGCTGGCGCGCTACGTGCCGGTCGGCCCCTTCCTCGTCAAGCTGGTCGACAGCCGGCCCGACTTCGACCATATCGTGCTGCTCGAACGTGCAGCAGGCGCGCCGGTCGCGGTGGCGAAGCACGGCGTCGAGGAAAACCTGGCCGATCTGGCGCGCCAGGCGCCGGTGGCCGGGACCGTCTACTACGAGACGGCCGACCTGCGCTGAAGGCTCACTCCAGCGCGCGGTTGCGCGACTCGACGTCGACGCACAGGATCGCGACCGCCCCGAATGCGAGGAAGGCGGCCAGCATGCCCAGCGACAGCGTGAAATGGGTCGCCATCACCGGCGCCACGATCATCGGCGCGAACAGGCCGCCGAAGCGCGCCACCGCGCCCGCCATGCCCATGCCGCTCGCGCGCAGCTCGGTCGGATAGACCTCGGGCGTAAAAGCGTAGAGCGCGCCCCAGGTGCCCAGCAGCGCAAAACTCATCAGGAGGGTCGATCCCACCACCACGGCGGTGGTGCTGCCCAGGCTGTAGCACAGGCAGCCCGCGGCGCTCAGCAGCAGGAAGCCGACCAGGGTGGGCTTGCGTCCCCAGCGTTCGACGCCATAGGCCGACAGCGCGAACCCGGGCAGCTGCACCAGCGCCAGCACGATCAGGAATTCCTGGCCGCGCATGAAGCCGAATCCCGCCGCGCCGAGTTTCACCGGCAGGTAGACGAACACGCCGTAATAGGCGATCGAGATCAGCGCCCAGGCGACGAACAGGGCGATGCTGCGGCGGCGCAGGCTGCCCGCAAACAGGTCGCCGAGCGAGCGTTTCACGGCGAGTTCCGGATGCAGTGCCGGGATCGTCACGCTGCGCCGGTTGACCCGGGCGATCCGCTCGAGCACCGCGCGCGCGCCTTCGGCATTCCCGCTGCGATTGAGGTACATCGGCGACTCGGGAATCGAGAGCCGCAGCATGATGCCGACCAGGGCCGGGATGCCGGTCACGAAAAAGATCACGCGCCAGGCGTCGTCGCCCCAAGACAGCGCGAACAGGGCCAGCACCGCCAGCAGGATGGTGCCGACCGCCCAGAACGATTCGAGCAGCACCAGCCAGCGCCCGCGCCGCTCGCTGGGCAGGAACTCCGCCATCATCGTGTAGTCGACCGGCAGCGTGCCGCCGACGCCGATGCCGGTCAGGAAGCGCAGCACCAGCAGCCAGGTGAAATCGGGGGCGAAGGCAGATGCCACGCCGAAGCAGGCGTCGATCAGCACCGCCATCATCAATACCGGACGCCGTCCGATGCGGTCGGCCAGGCGGCCGAAGACGAAGGCGCCGACCAGCATGCCGACGAAGAACAGGGTGCCCGTCTCGAGTGCGTGCGGCACCGCGATGCCGAAGGTCTTCGCAATCGAGGGGGCGCTGAAGCCGATCGACAGCACCTGCATGGCGTCCGCCATCCACACCAGCCCGAAGATCAGGAACAGGCGGTACTGGAAGCGGCCGACGCCTGCCAGGCGTATGCCCTGCTCCACGGTCGCGGCGGGGGTGGTCATCGTGTTGTTCTCCATGAGCTTTCCTTGTGCCCGACGGGCTTTTCTCCGGTTTCATCGTGCTCCGCCCACGCGGTCGTACGCATGCATAGCAAGGTGCAGACGCCGTACCGCGTGGGCATGGCCCACCCTACAAAGGCAAGGCCGTCTCGTACTTCACTTCGCGCAGCGCGACGCTGGTATTGATCTGCGAGATGCCGGGCAATTTGACGAGCACGTTGTGCAGGAAGTCGTGGTAATCGTCCATCGAGCCGAACACCATTTTCACCGTGTAGTCGAAGGTGCCGGTCACCTCGTAGCACTCGAGCACCTCGGGACGCACGTTCATGGCGTCTTCGAAGGTCTTGACCGTGCCCTCCGTGTGCCCGGTCAGCGAGATGTGCAGGAAACAGCATACCGGCAACCCGACTTTGCGGCGGTTCACCAGGGCGACGTAGCGCTCGATGACGCCGGTCTCCTCGAGTTCCTTCTGGCGGCGCCAGCAGGGCGAGGTCGACATGCCCACCCGCTCGGCCAGCTCGGCCGAAGGAATCCGGCTGTTTGCCTGTAATTCGCGCAGTATTTTCAGCGCTCCCTTGTCGAGGGAAGAATTTGCCATTTTGACCGCCACTTCAGGAATGATTTGCCGATTCTAGCGCCAAAAGCGCAAAAACAGGAAAAATTGTTCCGGACGAGTCATTAAGATTGTCGCAAGCCCGCAGGCGTATGCGCCGCAGACAAGAAAACAATGGAGACATCGATGGGAGACATCCCCAAGCACGCCCAGCAACTCAGCCCGCAGCTCGATGCGGACCTGGTTTACCCCGACTACCGCCTCGACGACAACCTCGTCAGCGAGACCGGCCGCGTCTTCATCACGGGCACCCAGGCCCTGCTGCGCATGGCGATCATGCAGAAGCGGCTCGACGCCGGCGCCGGCCTGAATACCGCCGGCTTCATCAGCGGCTACCGCGGTTCCCCGCTCGGCGCCGTCGACCAGGAAGCCTGGCGCGCGAGCAAGATCCTGCAAGAGCACGCCATTGAATTCCTGCCTGCAATTAACGAAGAGCTGGGCGCAACCGCCGTCATGGGCACCCAGCAGGTCGGCGCCGATCCGCAGCGCAAGGTCGATGGCGTGTTCGCGATGTGGTACGGCAAGGGCCCGGGCGTGGACCGTGCCGCGGACGCGCTCAAGCACGGCCATACCTATGGCAGCTCGCCCCTGGGCGGCGTGCTGGTCGTGCTCGGCGACGACCACGGCTGCGTCTCCTCGTCGATGCCGCACCAGAGCGAACAGGCGCTGATGGCCTGGTCGATGCCGGTACTGAACCCGGCAAACATCGAGGAATACACGGAATTCGGCCTCTACGGCTGGGCGATGTCGCGTTACAGCGGTGCCTGGGTCGGCTTCAAGGCGATCTCCGAGACCGTCGAAGGCGGCGCCGTGATCGAGGTGCGTCCGCCGGCGCCCTTCGCGGCCAAACCGGACTATGTGTATCCACCCGATGGCCTGCACATGCGCTGGCCCGACCTGCCCAGCCTTGCCCTCGAAGCCCGCACCGAGGAAAAGCTGCGCGCAATCGCCGCCTTTGCCGCCGTCAACTCGGTCGACCGCACGATCGTCGCCGCGCCCGCCGCACGGGTCGGCATCCTCAGCGCCGGCAAGGCCTACCTGGACCTGATGGAGGCGCTCGAGCGCATGGACCTGACGACAGCGCGCCTGGACGAGCTGGGCGTGCGCATCTACAAGCCCGGCCTCACCTATCCGCTCGAGCGCACGCGCCTGCTCGCCTTTGCCCAGGGCCTGGAAGAACTGCTGGTGGTCGAAGAAAAAGGCGCGGTCATGGAAGAGCAGCTGAAAAGCGCCTTCTACAACCTGCCGCCTGACACGCGCCCTGCCATCCTGGGCAAGACCCGCCTCGACGGCGCGCCGCTGCTGTCCGCCATCGGCGAGCTGCGCCCCTCGCGCATCGCCCCCGCCCTGATCGGTTGGCTCGGCCCGCGCTTTCCGGCCCTGAGGCTGGAGCAGCACCTGCCGGCCTTCTGCAAGGCCGACGTGTTGTCGAACAAGGGCGACGCCGTCAAGCGCACGCCCTATTTTTGCTCGGGCTGCCCGCACAATACCTCGACCAAGGTACCCGAAGGCAGCCGCGCCATGGCCGGCATCGGCTGCCACTTCATGGCGACCTGGATGGACCGTTCGACCGTGAACCTGACCCAGATGGGCGGCGAAGGCGTGCCCTGGGTCGCCGCCTCGCGCTTCACCAACGAGAAGCACGTGTTCCAGAACCTGGGCGACGGGACCTACTACCACTCGGGTTACCTGGCGATCCGCCAGGCCATCGCCGCGCGCACCAACATCACCTATAAAATCCTGTACAACGACGCGGTCGCGATGACCGGCGGCCAGCCGGTGGACGGTAAACTCACGGTGCCGCAGATCCTGCAGCAGGTCGTCAGCGAAGGCGCGGCCTATGCGGTGGTGGTCACCGACGAACCGGAAAAATACGCGGGCGTCGCCCTGCCGCCCGGCGTCACCGTGCACCACCGCAGCGAACTCGATGCCCTGCAGCGCCGCATGCGCGAAATGGAGGGCGTCACCGTCCTCGTCTACGACCAGACCTGCGCGGCGGAGAAACGCCGGCGCCGCAAGAAGAACAAGGGTACCCACGTCGAGTTCCCGGACCCGCCGAAGCGCATGGTCATCAACCCGGCCGTCTGCGAAGGCTGCGGCGATTGCGGCGTGCAGTCGAACTGCCTGTCGATCCTGCCTTTGGCGACGGAACTGGGCCGCAAGCGCCAGATCGAGCAATCCTCGTGCAACAAGGATTACTCCTGCGTCGAAGGGTTTTGCCCGAGTTTTGTGTCGGTCATGGGCGGCAAGCTGAAAAAGCCGGCCGCAGCAAACGTCACCCTGGCCGACCTGGAAGCGGTCCTGGCGCGCCATCCGGCGCCGCTGCCGCACGATTTCGCCCGCCCCTTCGAACTGCTGGTGGCCGGTGTCGGCGGCACCGGCGTGGTCACGGTCGGCGCCCTGATCACGATGGCGGCCCACCTGGAAGGCAAAGGCGCCTCGACCCTGGACTTCATGGGTTTCGCCCAGAAAGGCGGCGCCGTGATGTCGCACGTGCGCCTGGCCGCATCGCCGGCGCGCCTGAACCAGGTGCGGATCGACCTGCAGCAGGCCGACGCCATCCTCGCCTGCGACCTGGTGGTGGCCGCCATGCCGGACGCGCTCGCCGTGATGCGGCGCGACGTGACGAAAGTCGTCGCCAACGAACGCGAAATCCCGACCGCCGAATTCACCGGCAACCCGGACGCCATTGTGCCGAAGGAAGATTTGCTGGCAAAGATCCATGCCTCCGCCAGCGAAGCGGAGACCTTCGTGCTGAACGCACAGGATGTCGCCTTCGACGTGCTGGGCGACCCGATCGTCGCCAACATCCTCCTGATGGGTTACGCTTGGCAGCACGGACTGATCCCGGTGGGTTTGCCCGCGATGATGCGCGCCATCGAATTGAACAACGTAGCGATCGACATGAACAAGCGCGCCTTCACCGTCGGCCGCGTGCTGGCAGCCGACAAGGACGCGCTGGTCCGCCTGCGGCGCCCGGAGGCGCAGGTCATCCAGTTCGCCGCGCCGAAGTCGCTGGAAGAGATGGTGGCCTTCCGCCGCGAGCAGCTCGCCGCCTACCAGGACGCGGCCTATGCCGGGCGTTATGTGCAGCTGGTCGGCGCCATCGAAGGCAAGGAGCGCGAGATTGCCGGCAGCGCCTCGAAGCTGCCGATCACCCGGGCCGTGGCGCGCAACCTGTACAAGCTCATGGCCTACAAGGACGAGTACGAAGTCGCGCGCCTGCACGCCGACCCGGCCTTCCGCAAGCTAATCGCCGACCAGTTCGAAGGCGACTACACGCTGCAGTTCCACCTGGCCGCGCCGCTGGTGTCGAAAAAGCGCCCCGGCACCGGGATTCCCGCCAAGCGCACTTTCGGCCCGTGGATGATGCGCGGCTTCGAGGTGCTGCGCCACCTGAAATTCCTGCGGGCGACGCCCTTCGACCTGTTCGGCTATACGGCCGAGCGCAAGACCGAGCGCGCCCTGCGCGACGAGTACATCGCACTCGTGCAGTCGCTGGCAAGCGGCCTCACCCAGCACAACCGCGATGCGGCACTGAAGCTGGCCGGGCTGCCCGAGAAGATCCGCGGCTATGGCCACGTCAAGCTGGCCAACCTGGCGGCGGTGCAGAAGGAGCAGGCCGAGCTTGTCCGGCAGTTCAACTCGCCGACGATCGCGATCGCGATCCAGCGCGCGGCGGGCTGACAGCGACTTCGGGCGGTCAACGGGTGAATCTGCCACAATGATGGCGCCGGCGTGTCCGGCGCCATTTTTTTTCATCGACCCGCCAGCACCATGTACACCGAACTGAACCGCGACGCGATCGCCACCCTCGTCAACGATTTTTATACCGACATCCGGCGCGACAGCGTGCTGCAGCCGGTGTTCGACGGCGCCATCGGCGCCAACTGGGCGCCGCATCTCGAGCGCATGGTCGATTTCTGGTGTTCGGTCATGCTCTCCAGCGGCGAATTCAAGGGCAACGTGTTCGGCAAGCACATGGCGCTGCAGGGGATCGAGCTCGAACATTTCAGGCGCTGGCTGGCCTTGTTCGAGGGGCATGTGCGGCGCCTGTTCCAGCCGGAAGTCGCCGACGAATTCCTGCTGGCGGCGCGGCGCATCGCCACCAGCCTGCAGTACGGCTATTTCGGCCGGGCCGAGCTAGTGTAAACGGGCCATGACGACTTTCCACCCCCACCCGAACGACGACGGCGGCGCCGTCCACATCCGCAATCCCTCGACACCCACGCCCTTGTCGCACTGGGAAGATGCCACGCAAGTTGCGACGGTCGTCCCCGGCGGCGCCTTGCCGGCCGCGCTGAACGGGATCGCATTCACGCCCTGGGACGATGCCCCCGCCGGCGCGCACGGATGGAGCAGCTGCGCCGCCTATCCGGAGCTCGCCGAACCGCCCTTCGCGCTGCCGCCCGGCCTGGCCGCCGCCGCGGGCGCCGTCATCCTGGAAAAGGATGGCCGCGTGTGGCTGGTGGCGCCCTCGAACGGCTTCGGCGGCTATGCGGCGACCTTCCCGAAGGGCCGGCTCGATCCCGGCACCAGCCTGCCCTGCGCCTGCGTGCGCGAAGCCTTCGAGGAGTCCGGACTGCAGATCGAGATCGTCGGCTACCTGCTGGACGCGAAACGCACGCTCACCTACACGCGCTACTACGTCGCGCGCCGCATCGGCGGCAGCCCGGCCCACATGGGCTGGGAGTCGCAGGCCGTGCACCTGGTGCCGCTGGCGCAGCTGCGCCAGGTGGCGGACCATCCGAACGATGCCCAGGTGATCACGGCGCTCGAGCGCTGGCTGGCGGCGCGCACGTAGGGTGGGCACTTGTGCCCACGCGGTCGAACGGATGCAGATCGGTTACACAAAAGGAATACGCGGCGGATGACCGGCCACATTCCGCAAGACCATCCGCCGCGAACCGTCACGCTGTGTCCCGCGTGGGCACAAGTGCCCACCCTACGTTATGCGGCCCTCAAAACAATTCGAAATTCGGCGAAGTCTCGACCGCCTTGCGCGACACGGGCGGCGCCGGCCAGTCGCGCATATTCTCCGCCGGATAGTGGCGCAGGAAGCTGCGCGCCAGTTCGAGGTCGGTGCAGGCGAGCCAGTCGTTCACCTCGTCATGCGGAAGGATCACGAGCGAACGCTTCTCGTCGTCCGGCTTGTGCATGCGCCGCATCAGCGCGTGCTCGTCGGCGTTGATGGTGATCTGGGTGAAGGAGGACGTGACCGTGCCGTCGGCCTCGGGCCAGTCGCGCCACAGTCCTGCCACATAGAACAGCGACTCATCCTGCATGCCGATCGCGTGGCGCACCGCGCGCCCGCTCTCGTAGCAGGGTTCGTAGAACCAGGCCATCGGCACCGCGCACAGCTGCAGGCGGCGCCAGGCGGGCGCGAAGGAGCGCCGTTCGCCCAGCGATTCGGCGCGCGCGTTCATGGTGTCGAAGGGTTTGATCTCGGGCGGAATCTGGCGCCTCGGAACCATGCCGTAGCTTGCGAGGCAGGCGGATGGGCGGCCGTCGGCGTCCAGGCGCAGGATCGGCGCCAGGTAATCCTTCCAGGTCTCTTCCGGCCAGCGCCAGTCGGCCGGCAGGTCGCTGAAGGCGCCCAGGGTGCCGAATTGTTCCGGCGTGGGCGGACGGTAGTTGACGCACATGGCTGGATCAGAAACCCTCGTGCACAGTGCGCAGATGGGTGACCTCGGGTGCGCCGTCGAAGCAGTGGCCCACCAGGCGGCGCCAGGCCTGGAAATCCTCGCTGCCGCGGAAGTGGACGGTATGGTCCTCGAGCGTCTGCCATTTCACCAGCAAACGGTAGGCCAGCGGATTCTCGATACCGCGCTGTACCTGCATGCCCTCGCAGCCACGCGCGCGCCTGAACAGCGGCGTCGCTTCGCGCAGCGCCGCCTCGAATTCTTCTTCCATGCCGGCCTTGATCAGCAGTTCCGCACTCTCGAGCACCATCGTTTTTCCTTTCGTCTGGACGGCGGGTGCGCGGCGTGCGCAACCCGGGCTTCGATTATGCCACGCCTGACCATGCCGGGCC
This sequence comes from Massilia litorea, assembly GCF_015101885.1. Classification (NCBI taxonomy): domain Bacteria; kingdom Pseudomonadati; phylum Pseudomonadota; class Betaproteobacteria; order Burkholderiales; family Oxalobacteraceae; genus Massilia; species Massilia litorea. Next base: position 3,659,813 of record NZ_CP062941.1, on the reverse strand, counting down.
GGAGAGCGCCGCTTTACAATACCGGCATCGCCAACGGAGGATGCCATGCTCGTCAACGCCGATTTTTCGCAGCGCGCCATCGTCACCCCGCAGCACTATGAATGGGTCGCCTCGCCCCAGCCCGGCGTCGAGCGCGTGATGCTCGACCGCGTCGGTGCCGAAAAGGCGCGCGCCACCAGCATCGTGCGTTACGCCTCGGATTCTACCTTCCCGCCCCATGCGCACCCGGGCGGCGAGGAGATCCTGGTGCTGGACGGCGTCTTTTCCGACGAGAGCGGCGATTTCACCCAAGGCTGGTACCTGCGCAACCCGCCCGGCTCCAGCCATCGGCCGGCCAGCCGCGAGGGCGCGCTCATTTTCGTGAAGTTGTGGCAGATGGCGCCGGATGACAGCCGCCGGGTGCAGATCGACACGGGCGATCCGTCGGCCTGGACGCGTGCAGGCGAGCGTTCGGTGTGCCAGCTGTTTTCGAGCGAGGCCGAACAGGTGTCCCTGCAGCGTGTCGATGCCGGCCAGGCGCTCGGCCTGCCGGCGGCAGGCGGCGCCGAGCTGTTCGTGCTCGCGGGCGCGATCGTCGTCGAGAATGGATTCCATGAACGCGGCACGTGGTTGCGTTTGCCCGCCGGCGACCAGCCGGACTGGAAGGCGGGCCCCGAGGGCGTCACCTTCTACCTGAAGACCGGGCACCTGAGCTGTAGCGTGGGCGGAGGATCCGCCCACGCTACTGGCCCTTAGCTTGCCTGCGGATACAGGCCGTGCACGCGCCCGAACAGGCGCGTCAGGCCGAGGATCGCATCGATGTTCGGCGTGGGCACGCCGACGCGCCGCCCGATCTCGTGCACGGCGCCGACGATGCTGTCGAGTTCGATCGGCCGGCCCGCTTCGACGTCCTGCAGCATCGAGGTTTTAAAAGCGCCGAGTTTGCGCGTGACGGCCTGGCGGTCTTCGGCCGTCTGCTCGACCCGGCAGCCGATGCGTTCGCCGATGGCGGAGGCTTCGCGCATCGCGGCGCTGCAGAAGGCGAGCACCAGCGGATCGTCGAGCAGCCTGTCGGCGGTGGCGCCGGTCAGCGCGGACACCGGGTTCATGGTCATGTTCCCCCACAGCTTGTACCAGGCGTCGTAGCGGATGTCGTCCGACAGCGTCACCTCGAAGCCCGCCGCCTCGAGCAGGCCGCCCAGGTCGCGCACCCGGGCCGACGGGCCGGCAGCCGGCTCGCCGATGATCAGACCCTGCCCCATCTTGTGCTGCACCAGCCCCGGCTCGACGACCGCCGTGCTGGCGTGGACCACGCAACCCACCACGTGCCGCAGCGGGATGGCGGCCGCGATGCGCCCGTCCGGGTCCACGCTGTCCAGCGGCGCATCGCCCAAGGCCGCGATCCCGTGGCTGAACCACCAAGGCACGCCGTTCATGGCAGGCAGTACGATCGTCTCAGGCCCGATCAGGGGCCCGATGCTCGCCGCAACCGCCGCCAGCGCCGGTCCCTTGACGGCGACCACGACCAGGCCCTGCACGCCCAACTCATGGGCGGAGGCGCTGGCCGCCGCAAGCGGCGCCTGCACCAGCATCTCGCCGCGCCGCAGGCGCCAGCCATGCTCCTTCAGGGCCTGCAGCGTCGCCCCGCGCGCGAAGGCGCTGACCTCGGCCAGGCCGCTGGCGGCAAGTCCGGTTCCAATGAAGCCGCCGATGGCGCCGGCGCCGACGATACATGCTTTCACGCTTCCTCCCGCAATGGTTGGACGCGCCGCCGATCAGAAGCGCGTCTGGATGCCCATTGTAAGCGCGGAATTGGCGCGCTTGCCGCTGACGGTCGCGGTGCTGCCGTTGCCGCTGGTGCGCTCGTGATCCAGCGCCCCATACAGCGAGGTGCGCTTCGAGAACGCGTATCTGGCGAACAGCGCATAGGTATCGTAGTCGTTGTCCGGAATGCCGGTGCCGGTCACGCGGGTACGGTACAGCGCCCCGGTCAGCGACAGGGCCGGCGTCAGCGCGTATTCGAGGCCGGCAGCACCGGTGGCGACCTTGATCTCGCCGCCCGCAGCGACGCCGAAGGTCGACGTATAGTTCGCGATCGCGCCGGTCACCACGGTCGAGGATGGCGCAAACCCGGCGTCGGCCGTCAGGGCGGCATAGCCCAGCGTCGCCTTCCAGGCCCTGGCGAAGCGATAGTTGCCGCCGACGGTGACGACCTTCTGCTCCAGGTTGTTCGCGTCGTGCAGCAGGTCGTAAGCGGCGATGGCGTTGATGTCGCCTTTCATGTAGCCGATGGCGGCCTGGCGGCCCGAGCGCTTGCTGCTGTCGCCGGCGACCTCGCCCACGTTGTAGGCAACCGCGCCGAGCAGGCCGTTGGAGGCCGTATACACGTACTTGATGCTGTTGTCGCGCAGCTTCGAGCTGTTGTAGGGGTTGTTGGTGACGAACATGAAGCCGTTTACCAGCAGCGAGGCGCGGCCGCTGGCGCGCGAGGTCGGCGTCGGCGTCGCCAGGGCGCCGCCGAGCGGGTCGTAGACGGGCGTGTAGTCCCAGCCGAAGGTCGGCGTGCGGCCGATGTCGATGCGGCCCCATTTGCCGGACAGGCCGACGATGGCGCGGCGGTCGAACAGCGACAGGCCTTCGGACTGGGCGCCGGTGTCGGGATTGAAGCCGCCTTCGAGCTGGAAGTGCGCCTTCAGGTCGCCGCCCAGGTCCTCGCTGCCGCGAAAGCCCCAGCGGCTGGTGTTCATCATGCCGCTGACTTCGGCGGTGCGGGCGCGTCCGGCCTGCGCGTCGGTCTCGTGGCGCATCGAGACATCGACGATGCCGTACATGCTGACGCTGGTCTGGGCCTGGGCGGCGCCGATGGTGCCGAGGATGGCAAGCGCGATCGCTGTTTTTTTCATGTCGTCTCCTGTTCGTTTTCGAGTCCGCCCGGACGCACGCTGGTGCCGGGCGGCTGGCTTTTGCTAGCCCTTCGATAGTAGGGATGAGGGGCCTGCCGCGTCGTGGTAATGCGGAATGGGAGACTTTCCAGATCGTGAATCCATAGGGCCGAAATGTGCCGCACACGGCAGAAGCAGCAGCATCCGGCCGCCCGTGATCTTCCGAAAACACCTTCAACCCCGGCGTCGCGACAGCTGAAATTCCGGTTTAGAATGTCACTCACCAGAACGGAACACTTCCCCTGAAAGTTCGCATGAGAGACCTCGACCTGACGACGCTGCGCCTGTTCGTCGCCGTCTGCACCACCGGGAACATGGCGCGCGCCGGCGAGCAGGAAAACATCGTGGCTTCGGCCATCAGCAAGCGCCTGGCGCAGCTCGAGGACACGGTCGGCGCCAAGCTGCTCGAACGGCGCCGGCACGGCGTCGTGCCCACCGTCGCCGGCGAGACGCTGCTCGAACACGCGCGCGGCATGCTCGCCAGCGCCGACCGCATCAGCCGCGACATGGCCGGCTACAGCGCCGGCATCAAGGGGCAAGTGCGGGTCCTGGCCAGCGTCTCCTCGATCGCCGAATCGCTGCCGGATGACGTGGCCGCCTTCCTGCACCAGCCGGCGAACCGCGACATCCGGGTCGACATCGAAGAACACCTGAGCCGCGACGTGGTGCGCGCGCTGAAGGAAGGCAGCGCCTCGGTCGGCATCTGCTGGGACGCCGCCAACCTCGAGGGCCTGGCTTCCCTTCCCTACCATGCCGACCACCTGGCAGTCGTCGTGTATCCGGGCCACCCGCTGGCCGGCCGCAAGCGCGCCTGGTTCGAAGAGACGCTCGAGTACGACTATGTCGGCCTGCCGCCGGGTGCGGCGGTGCAGACCATGCTGGGGCGCGCCGCCGCCGTCTCGGGCAAGGCCATGACCTACCGCGCGATCGTCTCGAATTTCGACGCCGCCATGCGCGTCGTGCGCGCCCGGCTCGGGATCAGCATCGTGCCGAAGGAAATCGCCGCGCCGTATGCGGCAAACCTGGACCTGCGCGTGGTGCCCCTGCGCGATCCGTGGGCGCGGCGCCGGTTCGCGGTCTGCTACCGCGACCTGGCGTTACTGTCGCCGGCGGCCCGATTGCTGGTGGATTTTCTGGCGGCGCGCGCGCGGACGTCGCGGGCGAATGAGGAGGCGGTCCCGGGGGATTGAAAACGATTCGAACGGGGCGGCGCCGCGCCGCCCCATCCGGGAGAATTACGCTGCTTCGGCGGCCTGCCCGATGACGCCGCGCTCGACCTGGTCGCGCTCGATCGACTCGAACAGGGCCTTGAAATTTCCCTCGCCGAAGCCGTCGTCGCCCTTGCGCTGGATGAATTCGAAGAACACGGGACCGAGCTGCGTCTCCGAGAAGATCTGCAGCAGCAGGCGCGGCTTGCCGTCCGTGACCGCGCCGTCGAGCAGCAGCCCGCGTGACTGCAGCTGCGCGGCGTTCTCGCCATGCCCCGGGATGCGGGCTTCCAGCATCTGGTAATAGGTGGCGGGCGGCGCTTTCATCAAGGGCACGCCCGCAGCGCGAAGCGAGTCCACCGTGGACATCAGATCGTCGGTCAGCAGGGCGATGTGCTGGATGCCCTCGCCGTTGAACTGCATCAGGAATTCCTCGATCTGGCCGCCGCCTGCTTTGCCTTCTTCGTTCAGCGGAATCCGGATCTTGCCGTCGGGCGCGGTCATCGCCTTCGAGGTCAGGCCGGTGTACTCGCCCTTGATGTCGAAGTAGCGGATTTCGCGGAAATTGAACAGTTTCTCGTAGAAGCCGGCCCAGAAGGCCATGCGGCCGCGGTAGACGTTGTGGGTCAGGTGGTCGATGATCTTGAGGCCGTGGCCGGGCGGGCGGCGCTCGACACCGGGCAGGAACTCGAAATCGATGTCATAGATCGACTTGCCGTCTTCGAAACGGTCGATCAGGTAGAGCGGTGCCCCGCCGATGCCCTTGATGGCCGGCAGGCGCAGCTCCATCGGACCGGTCGGGATCTCGACCGCCTGGGCGCCGAGTTCCAGGGCGCGCCTGTAGGCTTGATGGGAATCCTTGACGCGGAAGGCCATGCCGCAGGCCGACGGGCCGTGCTCGGCGGCGAAATAGGCGGCGTAGCTCTTCGGCTCGTTGTTGATGATGAAGTTGATCTCGCCCTGGCGGTACAGGCTCACGTCCTTCGAGCGGTGGACGGCGACGCGCTGGAAGCCGAGCGCCTCGAAGACGGGTTCCAGCACGCCCGGCGTCGGGGATGCGAACTCGACGAATTCAAAGCCCATCAGGCCCATCGGGTTGTCGAACAGGTCAGCCATGTGTGTCTCCTCGTTGTTGGGGCATGAGGAACAGTATAAAACTTCCGTAACGGTGCGGAGCAGGCAATTTGGAAGGCCTGAACTTCCGAAGTGGAATGTCAATGCGAGCGCAAGGCGCTGTGCGGCAGGAACAGCGACACCACGAACGAACTGGCCGCGATCGCCGCGCTGACGAGGAAAGTGGTATCGAAGGCGGCGCCGGCCGTGGCGAGCGTGGCCGAGTCGGCGGCGCCGCTGGCGACCAGCTCGCGCATCATGGCCGCCCCCGATCCGCCCGATCCGCCCAGGCAGACCAGCAAGGTCGTGCTCAGGAGCGCGATCCCGACGGCCGCGCCGAGCGAACGGGCGAAGACAGCGGTGGCGGTGGCGACGCCGACGTGGCGGCCCGGCACCGCGTTCTGGATCGCCACCAGGGAGCTCGGAAACTGAAGGCCGATGCCGATGCCGGTCAGGCCGAGCAGCAGCGGCTCGGCGCCCGGGAGGGTGCGCGTCAGGCCGAGGGCGAGCACGCCGGCGGCGACCGTCCCGGCCCCGGCCACCTGCAGCAGCCGCGTGGCACCCGAGCGCAGCATGATGCGCCCGGCCAGGTAGGCCCCGAGCGGCCCGCCGAAGGTCAGCGGCACCAGGCCCAGCGCCGAGGCGCCGGTCGCCGCCTTGAACAGCATCTGGCTGCGCATCGGCACCAGTACGGAGAGCGCGATCAGCTGCATGTAGCCGACAAAGAGGATGCAACAGGACAGGCGTACGGTAGGGATCGCGAACAGGGACAAGGGCACCAGGGGTTCGGGCGCCCTCCCCTCCTGGCGCACGAAGGCGCACAGCAGCAGGCCGGCGCCGCCGAAGGCGGCCAACTGCGATGGCGTGCCCGGGCCGACGCCCATGCCGATGCGGGTGATCCCGACCAGCAGCGCGACCAGGCCGCCGGTGAGCAGCAGCGCGCCGGCGACATCGACCGGCGCCCGTTCGCGCGGCACGGGCACCCGCGCCAGGGCCTTGCGCGAAACGGCCAGGGCCAGCATCCCGAGCGGCAGGTTGAGCCAGAAGATCCAGTGCCAGGACAGGTGCTCGGTCAGCAGGCCGCCGACCACGGGGCCGGCCACGCTGGCCACCACGTGCACACCGCTGAAATAGATCTGGTAGCGTCCGCGTTCGCGCGGCGCCACCACCTCGGCGATCGCGGCCTGGGCGACCGCGATCACGGCCCCGCCGCCGATGCCCTGCAGCGCGCGCGCCGCGATCAGCCAGGGCATCGAGGGCGCCAGTGCGCAGCCCAGCGCACCGAGGACGAAGAACAGGATGGCGCCCGAGAGCGCCGTGCGGCGCCCGGCCAGGTCGCCGAGTTTACCGAACAGCGGCGTCGACACGGTGGAGCCGATCAGGTAGCTCGACACCACCCAGGCCAGCATACCCATGCCCTGCAGCTCGGCGCCGATGCGCGGCAGCGCGACCGCGACGATGTTCTGGTCGAGCGCGGCCAGCAGCATCGCCAGCAGCAGCCCCACGAACACCGCGCGGATCTCGGCGTCGGTCAGGCGCGCCGGCTGTGTCCCATCAGGCGACAAGCCGCACGCTCCTTAGTCGATGCTCATGCCGGACTGCTTGACCAGCTTGGCGTACTTCGCCATGTCGCTCCTGAACACGTTGGCGGCGTCGGCCGGCGTGCCGCCGATCGGCGTGAAGCCCTGCGCCGCCAGCGCATCCTGCATCTCCTTCGTTTCGAGGATGTGGGCGAGGTCGGTGGAGAGCTTTGTCACCAGCGGGCGCGCCATGTCCTTCGGTCCGATCAGCGCGATCCAGCCCTGCATGTTGTAGTTCGGGAGACCCTGCTGCGCCAGCGGCAGCACGCCCGGCAGGATGTTCGACGGCGTCGTGGTCGAGACGCCGATGGCACGCAGCTTGCCCGCCTTGATGTGCTGCGCGGCGCCGGTGACGCCGACAAAGGCGAGCTGGATCTGGCCGCCCAGCAGGTCGGTCGTCATCTGGCCGGTGCCTTTATAAGGGATATGGCGGAAGCTGACGCCTGCTTCGTGCTGCAATTCCTCGGCCGCCAGGTGCAGGATGGTGCCGTTGCCCGAGGAGCCGATGGTGATCTGGTCCGGTTTCGTTTTCGCCAGCGCGACCAGCTCCTTCAGGTTCGACACGCCCAGCGAGGGATGGGCAACCAGCACGAAGGGCGAGCCGGCGACCAGGGCGATGGTGGTGACGTCCTTGATCGAATCGAAAGGCATCGACTTGTACAGGCTCGGGTTGACCACGTGGTTGTTCGAGACCATGGCCAGGGTCGAGCCATCGGCGGCCGACCGTACCAGCTGGCCGGTCGCGGGGACGCCGCCGGCGCCCGGCAGGTTCTCGACCACGATCGGGCGCCCCAGGCTTTTCCCGAGCGGGACGCCGATGATGCGCGAGAGCGCGTCGACGCTGGAACCGGGCGCATTCGGGACGATCAGGCGCACCGGCTTGTCGCCCTGGGCGAGTGCGGGCAACGCGACGGTGCAGGACAGGACAACAGCGGCGATACAGGTTGCGCGGGATGCGTAGTTCATGGTGTCTCCATTGGTCGTGAGTGGGTGGCGCTCGCCGGCGCCTTTTTATTCATTAATGCGAAATCTCTTCGAGGCGCATGCCGCGCGTCTTCGGCCCGAAGGCGCCGATCGCGACCATACAGGCCAGCATCGCGGCCGAGATGCCGATGAAGACGCCGATCACCCCGAAGTCGCGCAGCAGGAAGGCGATGATGAAGCCCGACATGCTGGCGCCGACGCGGCTGAACGAGTACACCAGGCCGGCGGCGCGGCAGCGGATCCGGGTCGGGAACAACTCGGTCTGGTAGGAGTGGTAGGCCACCGAGAGCGCCGATCCGGACAGGCTGATCATCAGGCCGAGCACGATCAGGGGGCCGACTTCGCGCAGCTGCGAGAACAGCGTGCCGAACACGATCACGGCCAGCGCCGAATACACGATCATCCACTTGCGCTCGACCTTGTCGGCGATCGTCATGGCCAGCAGCGGACCGACCGGTGCCGCGGTGGCGATGACAAAGGCGTACAGCAGGCTCCTGGTGACGGTGATGCCCTGCCCGATCAGCAGCGTCGGCACCCAGTTCTGGAAGCCGTAATAGGCGATCGCCTGGAAGAAGTTAAACACCAGGAGCATCAGGACGCGCGAACGGTAGGGCTTCTTCCACAGCTCGCCGAAGGAGGCGGTTTGCACGGCCGGCTGGATCACGGCCGGCAGCGGCTTCGGCAAGGGCTGCCGGTACTCGGCCTCCACGGTGTGCTCGATCTTCGCCACGATACGTTCGGCTTCCGCGTGGCGTCCCTGCTGCGCCAGCCAGCGCGGGCTCTCCGGCACTGCCAGGCGGATGAACCAGACGACGATCGCGCCGGCGGCGCCGAACAGCACCACCCAGCGCCAGCCGTCGATGCCGAGCATCGAGGTCGGCACGAGGAAATAGGACAGCAGCGCGGCGACCGGCGCGGCGCAGAACATCACGGCCTGGTTGAAGGCCATGGCCCGGCCGCGCATGTGCTGCGGCACCATCTCGGTAATGAAGACGTCGATGGTGACGATCTCGATGCCGACGCCGATGCCGGTCACGAAGCGCCAGAACAGGACGCCCTCGGTGGTGGCTTGCGCCGCCATGATCGCCGAGCCGACCGAATACCAGAGCAGCGAAATGGTAAATACCTTGCGCCGCCCGTAGCGATCCGACAGGAAGCCGAAGAAGAAGGTGCCGACGAATAGTCCGGCGAAGGTGGCGGCGATGAAGGCGCCGATGCCGTTCATGCCGAACAGCGTGGCCGTGGTCGCGGTGAACAGGCCGCTTTTGGCCATGCCCGGCGCGATGTAGCCGGTGAATACCAGGTCGTAGACTTCGAAGAAGCCGCCCAGCGAGATGAGCAGGACGGTGAGCCAGAGCTGGCGTGTGGCCGGCAGGCGGTCCATGCGCGCGGTGATGCTTGAGGCCGCCGCTGCGCCGAGCGCGTCGCGTTTCATATGTGTCTCCTGTTGCAGTCTGCCCGTATTGGTTCGGGCTTGTCGGTCGGTGGATAGATAGGCTGGGTAACTTACGAGACCTGGCGCTCGTCCCTTCTTGCCGCAAGCGCGGCCAGGACTTCGTCGGTGTGCTCGCCGATCTTCGGCAGCGGGCGCTGCACTCCCAGCCTGCGGCCATCCATCAGCACCGGCATCAGCACCACGTCGGTGGTACCGCCCTCGGCGGTCTGCATCGGCACCATGCCGCCGCTCTCGCGCAGGTGGCGGTCTTCCAGCAGCTGGTCCGGGCTGGCGATCGGTGCGTACGGCAGGCCCGCCTTTTCAAGCTTGGCGGAGAGCTCGACGATGTCGTGTTCGCGCAGGATGGCACCGAGGCGCTCCAGCACCTGCGGGCGGATCGCCACGCGCTGGTCGTTGGTACGCAGGCTTGGGTCGTCCAGCAAATCCTGGCGTTCGAGCACGGCGCACAGCTGGTTCCACTGCTTGTCGCTCACGGCGCCGATGAACAGCTGCCTGCCTTCGGCCAGGGTGAACACGTCGTACACCGACCAGGGCGAGGAACGTGCCGGCATCGGCGGCGGCGCTTCGCCCGACATCGCGGCCTGCTGCATGTGCGAGGCGACCAGGAAAGCGCAGTTTTCGAACAGCGCGCTCTGGATTTCCTGGCCCTTGCCCGTCGCGCGCCGTTCCCACAGCGCAGCCAGTACCGCGATCGCGCCGAACATGCCGCCCATGATGTCGTTCACCGAGGCGCCGGCACGCAGCGGCCGGCCCGGCGGCCCCGTCATGTAGGCCAGGCCGCCCATCATCTGCACGACTTCGTCGAGCGCGAGGCGGTTTTCATACGGCCCGGGGAGGAAACCCTTGTGCGAGACGTAAATCAGGCCCGGGCATGCTTGCGACAGCGTCGCGTAGTCGAGGCCGAGCCTGGCCATCAGGCCCGGCCGGAAGTTCTCGATCATGACGTCGCAGTCGCAGATCAGCTCTTTCGCGCTCGCCAGGCCCTGCGGGGTCTGGATGTCGAGCACGATGCTCTTCTTGTTGCGGTTGAAGGTGCGGAAGAAGCCGAGGCCGACGCCGGACATGGTGCGCGTCTTGTCGCCGCTCGGCGGCTCGACCTTGATCACTTCGGCGCCGAGGTCGGCCAGGATCATGCCGCAGGTCGGGCCCATGACCATGTGGGAAAATTCGATGACGCGGATTCCGGCCAGCGGGAGTTTTTGGGTGTCTGACATGATGGATTCCAGGTTCAGGCGATAGCAGCCGTGTTGAATGTTTTCGGAACGCCGGCCAGGTGCAGCGCGCCATGCAGGGTTTCGCCCGCCAGCCAGCCGGCGACCTTGCCGCGCAAGGCGAGCAGGCGCTCGAGATCGATGCCGGTGTCGACACCCATACTGGCGAGCATGTAGGCGAGGTCTTCGGTGGCCGCATTGCCGCTGGCGCCGGGCGCGTGCGGGCAGCCGCCGATGCCGGCCAGCGAGGCGTCGAAGCGCTCCACGCCGCTTTCCAGGGCCGCGTACACGTTGGCCAGCGCCATGCCGCGCGTATCGTGGAAGTGCCCGCAGCAAAAGCGGTCGCCGGCAATCGCGATCGCCTTTTCGCACAGTTCGCGCACCATGCGCGGGTCGGCATAGCCAACGGTGTCGGCCAGGCTGACGCGGTCGGCGCCGGCGTCGAGCAGGGCCTGCATCAGGCGCAGCACTTCGGATTGTTCGACCTGTCCCTGCAGGGTGCAGCCGAAGGCCGTGCCGACGCCGCCTTCGATCAGGGTGGTCGAGCCGGCCGCGTCGCGGGCGGCGCGGATGCGGGACAGTTCGGCGACGACTTCGTCGGGCGTCTTGCGCAGGTTGGCCAGGCTGTGGGCGTGGCTGGCCGAGAGAGGCAGGATCATCAGGTGGGCCCCGCCGTCGATGGCGCGCTCGGCGCCTTTCAGGTTCGGCACCAGCACCGAGGCGCGCAGGCCGGGCAGCGTGTTGGCGAATGCGAGCAATTCGGCAGTGTCGGCCAGTTGCGGCAGCAGGCGCGCCGGCACGAAGGAGCCGACCTCGATCTCGCGCTGGCCCGCTTCATGGGCGGCGCGGATCCATTCGATCTTCCGTTCGGTGGGGACGATGGTGGCGATGCTTTGCAGGCCATCCCGCAGGCCGACTTCGCGCACGACGGCGCGCGGTGGGAGCGTGTTCATGGCGCGCTCCTCAGCCGATTCGTTCGAGTTCGGTGCGGAAGCGGCGCGCGCGCTCGATGTATTCGGCGGCGTTCCTGCGCATGCCGGCGATCTCGTCCTCGCTCAGGGTGCGCAGCACCTTGGCCGGCGTGCCGACGATCAGCGAATTGTCGGGGAATTCCTTGCGCTCGGTGACCAGGGCGCCGGCGCCGACCAGGCAGTTCCGACCGATCTTCGCGCCGTTCAGAATCACCGCCTGGATGCCGACCAGGGTCCCTTCGCCGATGGTGCAGCCGTGCAGCATGGCCTGGTGCCCGATGGTGACGTTCGCTTCGATCCGCATCGGATAACCGGGATCGGTGTGGAGCACCGCGCCTTCCTGGACGTTGACGCCGGCGGCGAGCGCGATGGCTTCGTTGTCGCCGCGGATGACGGCGCCGGACCACACGGAGCAGTCCTTGGCGAGGGTGACTTGGCCGATGACGGTGGCCTCGGCGGCTATGTAGGCGGCCGGGTCGATCGCGGGCGCGACACCGGAGAGTGCGTAGATGGGCATGGAATTCCTTGTCTCGGTGCGCCGTTATCAGAAGTGAACGGTGGCGCTATGAAACGAGTATAAAACTTCCAATATGCGTGTACAGAAGCCATTTGGAAGTTCAGGAATTCCGAACTGGAATGACAAAACGGCCCACGCGGGGCCGTTTTCATCGTACTTCCTGCGCGGCCTGGCGGCCGCGGTCGGAGCGCCGGGGCGTCTCCCCTGAACCGATTTACCAGGTGCGGGCAGCTGCGGCCAGGGCCTTGAGGGCCTGTGGGCTGACCGAGTCGGCCGTGCCGGCGGCACGGTACAGCTTCCAGACGTCGCTGGTGTCGACGGCGTTGGCCGAGAACAGGCGGGCGATGAACTGCGTGGCGCGCTGGAACAGGGTCAGGCTGGCGGCCGATGGCAGGGTCGATGCACGTGGGAGCGAGTAGATGGTAGACATAATGGGATTCCTCTTTTCGTATGTTGTTTGCTGTTACCCCTAAGTATCGGCTCTTTGAGATAGAAATCAAATTTCAAGTTCGAATGAAGGCCATTCACTAAGCACATAACTCACGAGCACGAAGTTTCCCCATTTCGGCATTTTTCAATTCCACGGGGCAATAACCAGATATAAGCAAACTCGCACCCCCTTGCCGGGCACGTCGAGCCATGCCGTCGCGGCATGCCTGCGTTTCCCGCCCGGCAGCGTTGGAAAGCCACCACGATGCCGATTGCCGACGATGCCGCCTCAGCGCAGGCCTTTGGCCCGGTACACGATGCGGCCGCCCACGACCGTCTGCACCACCTTCACCCTGGCGATCTCCTCGTCCGGGATGCGCATGACATTCCGGTCGAGGACGATCAGGTCGGCCAGCTTGCCCACTTCCAGCGATCCGATCGCCGCCTCCTGGCGCAGTGTGTAGGCCGCGTTCATGGTGGCGGCGCGCAGCACGGCGGCGCGCGGCATGCCGGGCTGCGCCGTCAGGCGGCCGGCGAATTCCGGGCCCGCGTCCGGAGCGGCAGTGCGGGTGACGCCTACCTTCAGCGCAAACCAGGCGTCGAGCGGATCGACCGGCCAGTCGCTGCCGTAGGCGACCCGGGCGCCGGCGTCCAGCAGCACCGCCTGCGGTTCGACGGCCGCATAGCGCGCCGGGCCCAGGTAGTCTTTCAGCGCGCCGACGGTATCGGGTGCCGGCTTGCCCCACTGGAGGGAGAGCACCGGCGTCACATCCAGCTTCGCGAAGCGCGGAGTGTCGGCGGGCGCCACGATCTCGGCATGCGCCAGCGCGGGCCGCGCTGCGCGACCCTCCGGGGTGGCGCGCAGCGCTTCGATGGCGTCCAGCGATTCGCGCACCGCGCGGTCGCCGTCGGCGTGGATGTGCGGATCGACGTGGACCTTCGCGAGTTCAACCAGTGTCGTGCGTAAGGCCGGCGGCGTGAAATAGCTGTCCGGCCCGCGGCTCGGACCCGGCTGCCAGTCGGGCTCATTCAGGGTCCCCTTGTTGACCAGGTAGGGCTCGAGCATGGCGCCGGTAAAGGCGGGCGCGGCGATCACCCCATCCATGAACAGTTTGGCATGGCGTACCTGCATCGAGGGCGCCGGCTTGGTCGGGCCCTGGTCGAATCGCCTTTGCTGGCGCAGCAGGTCGGCGACGGCCGCCTTCGGCGTCACCCCCTTGTCCAGGTCGACCAGCACCGCGAAGTGGGCACGCGCGGTGAGCCGGCCGCGGCGTTGCAGGGTCCTGAAGGCCGTCATCGTCTCCGGATCGGTCCAGGCGTCGAGGAAGCTGGTGATGCCTTGCGCGCGCATCGCCGCCAGCGCCTTGCCGGAGGCTGCCAGGTTTTCCGCGGCGCTCAAGGGCGGCAGAAGGCGCATCGCCAGGTCCTGGGCGGCGTCTTCCAGCAGCCCGGTCGCTGCGCCTTTGGTATCGCGCACGATTCTTCCGCCGGCCGGACCGGGCGTGTCGGACCTGATGCCTGCCAGCGCGATCGCCCGCGAATTGAGCTGGACCGAGTGCCCGAAGGAGGAACGGACGATGATGGGACGCGTCGTCGTCAGGGCGTCCAGCGTGGCCGCACTCGTCGTCACGCCTTCCGGCTGCATCCCTTGCTGGAACCAGTTGACCACGACCAGCCAGCGGTCCGGCCCCTTGTCCCTGTCGTGGTCCAGGCAGGCCTGGATGCGCGCCTGGAACTGCGGCACGCTCAGGCGCCGGTAGTCGAGGCTGCAATTGAGCAGGCGGCTGCCGCCCGACTGCGGATGCATGTGGGCGTCGACCAGGCCGGGCATCAGCATACGGCCATGCAGGTCGATCACGCGGGTGGCCTTGCCGGTCAGCGCCCTGGCGCCGGCGTCGGCCCCGACATACACGATGCGTCCGGCGCGCACGGCCAGCGCCTGGTGCACGCTGTCCCCGGCGTCGACCGTGTAGACGAAGCCGTTGCGGTACACCAGGTCTGCCGGCACGGCCGCTTGTGCCGCGGCGCCAGCCATGACCAGGATAGCGAACACGGTGGATCTGCTCATTACCTTGCGAAGTCCCGCAGCACCTCGCGCGCCGCGTTATGCCCCGGCGCGCCGGTGACGCCGCCGCCCGGATGCGTGCCCGCGCCGCAGGTGTACAGGCCAGCGACCGGGCCGCGGTAATCCGCATGGCCGAGCATCGGGCGGGCCGCGAACAGCTGGTCGAGCCCCAGCGCCCCGTGGAAGATGTCGCCCCCGACAAGGCCGAAGGTGCGCTCCAGGTCGAGTGGGCTCATGATCTGGCGCCCCAGCACCGAGCGCTTGAAGTTCGGCGCCCAGCGGTCGACGGTATCGATCATCAGGTCGGCCACCTGTTCGCGATGCGCGTCCCAGCTCGATCCGTCCGGCAGCTGGGGAGCAACGTGCTGGCAGAACAGGCTGGCCACGTGCTGGTTCGGCGGCGCCAGGGTCGGGTCGAGGGTGGACGGGATCAGCATCTCCACGATCGGCTCGCGGGACCAGCCGGCGCTGCGTGCGTCATGGTAGGCGCGCTCCATGTAGTCCAGGCTCGGGGCGATGATGATGCCGCTGCCGTGGTGCTCTGCCACCTGGCGACCGGGCAGGCAGGTAAAACTGGGGAGTTCCGACAGCGCCACGTTCATGCGGAAGGTACCGGAACCGCAGCGCCAGGCCCGCATGCGGCGCAGGAAATCGTCCGGGAGCGCGCCAGGGTCGACCAGCCGCGTGTAGAGCAGGCGCGGATTCAGGTTCGAGACGACCACGCGCGCGTCCAGGCGCTCGCCTTTCGCGGTGACGACGCCGGTCGCCCTTCCCTTGTCCAGCAGCACTTCGTCGACGCCGCAGCCGGTGCGGATCTCCACGCCCAGCGACTGCGCCGCCTTCGCCATGGCCTGCGTGATCGCGCCCATGCCGCCGATCGCGTGGCCCCAGGCGCCCTTCTTTCCGTTGACCTCGCCGAACACATGATGCAGCAGCACATAGGCCGACCCGGGCGTGTACGGGCTGGCGTAGTTGCCGACCACGCTGTCGAAACCGTACACGGCCTTGATCGGCGCGCTTTCGAACCAGCCGTCCAGGTAGTCGCCGGCCGACTTGGTGAACAGGTCGAGCAGTTCGCGCTGCGCGGACAGGGACAGGGACCGCATCCGGTTGCCGAGCCGGCCCGCCTTGATCAGTTCCGGCAGCGCCGCCAGCCAGCTGCCCTGCACCCGGTTCGGCGGCGTCTGCAGGACCAGGTCGCGCAGCAGGTCGGCCGCGGCATCGAGGTGGCTGGCGTAGGCGTCGAGCCGCTCGGCGTCGCGCTGCGAAAATTTCGCCACTTCGGCCGCGGTCCGGCCGGCACCGATCTTCAGGTAACGGCTGTCGTCCAGCGGCAGGAAATTCGAGAGCGGCCGCTCGACGATGCGCAGGCCGTGCGCGGCCAGGTTCATGTCGCCGATCACCTTCGGGTTGAGGAGGGAGACGGTATAGGCGGCCACCGAGTTGCGAAAACCCGGGTGGAATTCCTCGGTGACGGCCGCGCCGCCGACGACGTCGCGCTGTTCCAGCACCGTCACCTTCAGGCCGGCGCGGGCCAGGTAGAAGGCGCAGACCAGGCCGTTGTGGCCACCACCGATGATGATTGCGTCGCGCATCCGGTTCCTCCATGCGAGAGAGAGGAGCATTATGGACGCAGAACGACGAAAATTGCACCTCATATAGTAATGAGGTAGTCTGCACCGGTAGTCTCCGACCCTGCGCAGGGAGCCAGCCATGAGCCAGATCACCCATCCTGTCGGCAGCCGTACCTACACCTTCTCCGGCCTGCGCGAGCTGCTGGCGAAGGCGACCCCGGCGCGCTCGGGCGACTACCTGGCCGGCCTGGCCGCCGGCAGCGCCGAGGAACGCGTGGCGGCGCAAATGGCCCTGGCCGACCTGCCGCTGACCACCTTCCTGAACGAGGCCTTGGTGCCCTACGAGCTGGATGAAGTCACGCGCCTGATCATGGACACCCACGATGCCGCCGCTTTCGCGCCGATCCGCCACCTGACTGTCGGGGATTTGCGGGACTGGCTGCTCGGCGACGAGGCGAATGAGGCGCTGCTGGCGCGCACCGCGCCGGGCATCACGCCGGAGATGGCGGCCGCCGTCTCGAAGATCATGCGCATCCAGGACCTGGTGCTGGTCGCCCGCAAGTGCCGCGTCGTCACGCGCTTTCGCAATACGATCGGCCTGGCAGGCACCCTCTCGACCCGGCTGCAGCCGAACCACCCGCTCGATGACGCCTCCGGCATCGCGGCAAGCCTGTTCGACGGCCTGATGTACGGCAGCGGCGACGCCGTCATCGGCATCAATCCGGCCACCGACAACGTGGCGCAGGTGATCAGGCTCGTGGCCATGCTCGGCGAGATCATCGACCGCTACGCCATTCCCACCCAATCCTGCGTGCTGACCCACGTGACCAACACCCTCGCCGCGATCGAACGCGGCGCGCCGGTCGACCTCGTGTTCCAGTCGGTCGCCGGGACCCAGGCGGCGAATGCCAGCTTCGGCATCGACCTGGCGCTGCTGAAGGAAGCGCGCGCGGCCGCCCTCTCGCTGGGGCGCGGCACGCTGGGCGAGAACCTGATGTATTTCGAGACCGGCCAGGGCAGCGCGCTCTCGAGCAATGCCCACCATGGGCTCGACCAGCAAACCTGCGAGGCGCGCGCCTATGCCGTGGCGCGCGCCTTCGAGCCGCTGCTGGTCAATTCCGTGGTCGGTTTCATGGGGCCGGAATACCTGTACGACGGCAAGCAGATCACCCGCGCCGGCCTGGAAGACCATTTCTGCGCCAAGCTGCTCGGGCTGCCGATGGGGGTGGACGTCTGCTACACCAACCATGCGGAAGCCGACCAGGACGACATGGACGTGCTGCTGACGATGCTGGGGGCGGCCGGCTGCAGCTTCGTGATGGGGGTGCCGGGCGCGGACGACATCATGCTGAACTACCAGACCACCTCGTTCCACGACGCGCTGTATGCGCGGCGCGTGCTCGGCCTGCGCCCGGCGCCGGAATTCGAGGCCTGGCTGCGCGGCCTGGGCATATTCAAAGGCGACGGCGAGGTGGCGCTGGGCGGCGCGGTGCCCTTGCCATTCCAGCGCGCGCTGCAGCTTCCCTGAGGGAGGGGAACAGATGGCCGATTCGATCACCCCGTCCGATCCCTGGCAGGCCCTGCGCCGGTTCACCGCCGCCCGCATCGCGCTCGGGCATACCGGCATCAGCCAGCCGACGAGCGCCCAGCTCGACTTCCAGCTGGCCCATGCCAGGGCGCGCGACGCCGTGCACCAGGCCCTCGACGCGGCAAGCCTGGCGCCCTCGCTGGCGGCGGCCTGGCCGGGATCTCCACCCCTGCTGCTGCACAGCGCGGCGGAGAACCGCAACGTCTACCTGCAGCGGCCCGATCTCGGGCGCAGGCTGGATGCGCCCTCGCGCGCCCTGCTCGCGGCCCCGCACGGCGGCGAAGGTCGACATGACCTGGCGATCGTCGTCGCCGACGGGCTGTCCGCGCTCGCCGTCGCCCGCAACGCCCCGCCCTTCCTGCAGGCGCTGCATGCCCGGCTGGCGGCCGAGGCCTGGACGCCGGCGCCGCTGTCCATCGTCGAGCAAGGCCGCGTGGCGGTCGGCGACGAGGTCGGGGAGCTGCTCGGCGCGCAACTCGTCGTCGTCCTGATCGGCGAGCGGCCCGGCCTGAGTTCGCCCGACAGCATGGGCCTGTATCTGACCTGGGCGCCGCGCGTGGGCCTGACCGACGAACGCCGTAACTGCATCTCGAACGTCAGGCCGGCTGGACTGGGCGTCGAGGAGGCGGCGGACAAACTGCACTACCTGCTGGCGCAGGCCCGCGCGCGCCGGTTGAGCGGCGTCGGCCTCAAGGACGAGACGGACGAAGCCGCCACCCTGGCGCAAGGCGGCACAGGCGCCTTCCTGCTTTAGCCGGCCCTGGCGGCACCGTACACGACGGTGTGCGTCGCGGCGGGGTCGTGCCGGCTGGCCAATCCGGCGAGCGCGGCGGCGATCTTTGCCGCACCGCGTGCGGAAGGCTCGATCGGCGACGAGCCGGCGTAGTCGCCCGGGTCGTCGCAGACAAGACGCAGGTCGAGCACCGGCAGGCCGCGCCGCACCGCCTCGCGCAGGATGACGTCGTTGAACGGCGCCAGCGCCGTGCGCAGGCCAGGCGCCAGCCCGGGCACGCCATCGTAGATCGTCGCCACGGCGGTCGGCGTGGCGCGCGCCAGCACCAGGTCGAGCATGCGCCGGTAGTCGCGTGCGAACGCGGCCTGCCAGGCCGCAAGCAGCTCGGCTGCCTCGAGCACCGTGCGAACCGGACCATGCATGGCGCCGACCAGGCCCAGTACGTCGTTGCCGCCGCAGCTGACCATCAGCCAGGTCGGGGGCGCCGGCAGTTTCGCCAGGCGCGCCAGTTGGGCCGGCATATCGGCCAGCACGTCGCCGTCGCGTGCCAGCAGGGTCGCCTTCCCGCCCGCACCCAGGCGCGCCTGCAATTGCGCCAGCACCTCGGTCCCGACGGGCACGTAGGGAGCGTTATCGAAGATCGAATCGCCCAGCAATACAATATGTTCCAAAATCGGCACTCGCTTTCTCGATGGGTTGCAAACCATTCCACAGCGCCTGGCAGCACCGGGCAGATCTCATGGAAACCCAGGATAGCAGCCGCTGCGACAGGTAGCGTCGCCCGGGATGCGGGGCGATCGCTCCCGGGCGACGGGTTCACGCGCAGGCCGCCGCGCCGAAACCGGTCAGCCAGCTTGCGCCCTCCTACACAGGATGCAGCACATAGAAATTGTCGTCGGCGATTTCAAAGAACAATTCCCCATCAGGGGACACGGCGCCCGGTGCGGGCGACCACAAGGTAACGGCGGCGGCGGCCTCCTCCACCACCTTTGCGAGCGCGGGCTCGGCGGCCATTGCGGCGGCCAGTTCACCGCGCGTGACACCCGGCATGAACAGCGGGGCCAGCGCCAGCTTGTCACCGAGCCCCCCGGCCGCCCATTCCCTGAGCCGGCTGTTGACGAGATGCTGAAGCTGCCGCACGTCCGGGTGATGGCGCGCGTCGCTCGTGCTCAACTGGATCATCGCGGGCTGGTAATGAAACGTGAGGCGGCAGGCCAGGTAGTCGTCCTGTCGCAGTGCGCCGGCGGCGGCGTTCTGGAGTGCGAGCTGCGGCGTCGGGCTGGCGTAGACCGCATGGCGCCGCGATGGCTGACCGTCCGGGCGCGCATATTCCCACAGGTTGTCGACCAGGTAGGGGATGACGCTCGGCAGGCGGCGTCCCGGGTTGCGCCGCAGTTCCTTGCCGGCTTCGAAAGTGGCACGGGGTATCGCTCGGTAAATGGACATCTTGTTCCTTATCCTTGAAGTGAAGGCAGCGTACACCGAAGCGGCAAGCGCACACAATCGCACCCCGGCACCTGTGCGACGCAACTTGTCGCACGGAACTGGAAAATGGCGTCCATCACCAGGAGAAACCGATGACCGTACGCCAGCGTAAAAGCCCCGCCAGCCGCGCCAACCCGGCCAGCCGCCCCGACAATATTGCCCAACTCTGGATGCTGCGCATTCTCGTTCCGCTCGGCGGGCACAAACTCTTCCTCGCCCGCGGCGGTTTCGCCGACGACGCCGTGGCGCGCGCGCTCGGCCTCGGCGCCTGGCTGGACGACGAGCTGCGCGACTTCGATGCCGCCCTCATTCGCACCGAATTGCGCGACCTGCACCGCGCGGCCGAGGCCTGCAGCGCCGACCTCGCGCCGCCCCCTGCCCTGCGCGCGAACATGGCGCGCCTGGCAGGACTCGCCGGCCTGTCCGAGACCGACTGCCGGGTCGTCGAATTCGCCGCCATGCTGCACCAGGACCGCGTGCTCGACGACTGCGCCGACACGCTCGGCAACCTGAACTCGGGCAAACTGGCCGACCTGCTGGCGCAATTGCTGGGCCTGGAAGCTGCGGCCGTACGCGCCTCGCTCGGCCCGCACGGGGTGCTGGCGCGTTCGGGCCTGCTGTCGGTCGACCGCGGCAATAACGGCTACCTGCGGGGCAAGCTCGACCTGCTTTCCAGCAGCTTCGCCGACCATATCCTCGCCAGCGAAACCGATCCCCTGGCGCTCCTGCGCGAAACCATCTCCCCGAGCGCCCCGGCCCGGCTCGTGCTCGCCGACTATGCCCACATCGGTGAAGCACTGGCGATCCTGCGGCCCTATCTCGAGCAGGCCACCGCAACAGCCCAGGTTGGCGTGAACATCTTCCTGCACGGCGCTCCGGGCACCGGCAAGAGCGAACTGGCGCGCGCGCTGGCGGCGGAACTCGGCTGCGAACTGTTCGACGTCGCCAGCGAGGACGCCGACGGCGACCCCGTGACGGGCGAGCGCCGCCTGCGTGCCTACCGCGCGGCGCAGAGCTTCTTTTGCCAGCGCAGGGCACTGATCGTGTTCGACGAAGTGGAAGACGTGTTCGCCGACGGCGACGGCATGTCCGGCCGTAAAAGCACGGCACAGCGCCGCAAGGCCTGGATCAACCGCACGCTCGAACAAAACAAGGTCCCGACCTTCTGGCTGTCGAATACGGTCGGCGGCATCGATCCCGCCTTCATGCGCCGCTTCGACCTGGTGGTCGAACTCCCGGTGCCGCCGCGCGCCCAGCGCGAGCGCATCCTGCGGGATGCATGCGGCGACCTGCTCGGCGACGATGCCGTCCGCCGGATTGCCGAATCGGACGCCCTGGCGCCCGCGGTCGTCAGCCGGGTCGCCTCGGTCGTGCGCCGCATCGAAGACCGGCTCACTCCCGGCGCCGCGCCGCGCGCGCTGGCCTGGCTGATCGACCAGTCGCTCGAAGCGCAGGGCCTGCCCTTGCGCACGCACGACGCCAGCCGCCTGCCGGCCGGCTACGACGCGGCCCTGCTGAACGCCGATACCGACCTGCCCCTGCTTGCCGAGGGACTGGCATCGACCCGCTCCGGCCGCCTTTGCCTGTACGGCCGCCCGGGCACGGGCAAGACCGCCTATGGACGCTGGCTGGCCGAGCGCCTCGGCATGCCGCTGCTGCTGTACAGCGCGTCGGACCTGATGTCGAAGTGGGTCGGCGAAAGCGAACAGAATATCGCGGCCGCTTTCCGCCGCGCCGAACGCGAAAACGCGGTGCTGCTGATCGACGAGGTCGACAGCTTCCTGCAGGACCGCACCCAGGCACGCCAGCCATGGGAGCTCAGCATGGTCAACGAAATGCTGACGCGGATGGAATCGTTTTCGGGCGTGTTCGTCGCCTCGACCAACCTGATGGAAGGACTCGATCCCGCCGCACTGCGCCGCTTCGACCTGAAAATCCGCTTCGATTACCTGTTGCCCGACCAGGCCGCAGCCCTGCTGGAGCGTTTTTGCATGCATCTCGGGCTGGCGGCGCCCGGTGCGGCCGACCTGTGGCAGCTGCACGCCCTGCGGACCCTGGCCCCGGGCGATTTCGCCACCGTGGCAAGGCAGCACCGCTTCCGGCCGGTGGCCTCGCCGGCGGCCTTTGTCCTGGCGCTCCAGAACGAATGCGCGGTGAAGGAAAAGAGCGGACCGGCAATCGGATTTCTCGCTTGAGCAATCCGGAAACATTGCATGCGAGCGGCAAGGAATCGAAGGCTGACTGTCTTATTGCAGCCACGGCCGGCTGGATTTACTTTCTGTCCCTGAAGAGGCAGAATGCGTTTTCGCACAAAAGTTCCGCACGGAAACAAACTAGATGAAGACGCCGGTTGGCTCGTCCACCGTCCCACATGATTCCTTACGAAAAAAACCGAATGCCCATCGCACGACAATTTAATGAACGCGCCCTGGAGATCTGGCGCGCGTTCCATACCGCGCCGACCTTGATGCCTGCACACTACCCCGACGGGCATTTCGTGGAAAAAATGCGACTCCTGATGTTGGGAATCAACCCGGCCTATAACGCGGCGAAACTCCAGGCGCGCATCATGGCGCTCGGGTTCGACCTTACGGTGGACGACGTGTACGGCTGGCATCCGGAGACCGGCGCGCCGCATGCAGCCCGCTTGCTGGAAACCGAGCAGGATGCCTTTAACAACCATCAGGTCTTCTTTGGCCCCCAGCGCTGCTTTGCCGAGGCGGTCGGCTGCCTCGATTCGTACAGCCACCTGGACCTGCTCCATGGCCGTCACACGAACATGAACGAGTACCTGCAGTCCTTGAACGAGCCCGGTACCCCTCGCCTGTTCCGCCAGGCCCAGATCGACCTGACCGGGGAAACGATCCGCCGCATCCGGCCGCAGGTCGTGGTCGTGGCAAACGCCACCGCTTCGCGGCTGGCGCTGGAATATATGGGGCTGCAGCCGGCCGACGATTCCGGTACCCGGTTCACGCTCGCCGGCCTGCCGGAGACCCGCTTTTTCCTGGCAGGCATGCTGTCCGGCCAACGTGCGATGGATACGTTCTCGCGGATCCGGCTGGAAACCGACGTCAAGCACTATCTCGCCACGCTGACGTAAGCGGGACCGTCTTGTCGACATTGCACTGGTTCACGCACTCGGGGCAAAAACCATGATGGATGCCGCACGCGATGGACTTGTGCTGCGTCGGCCGGCCGGATTTCACGCCTCCCTCGACAGGGTCCATCCTTCTCATTCGACGCTGCTCGAGGCTCCAGCGGCACTGCGTGCGGAAGTCGATCGTGATCGCCTGCCAGGGATAAGTTCGATCTGGGATCTGTTCGCCAAAACCCGGCGGGTTGTCTACCGGCGCGATAACTACTGACGCATGCAATGGTATCGGCGGCGGATGCCCGGGCTCCGCCGCCGCCCTCACCCCCCGATATCCCGGAACGGATCCAGCGCCAGGTCGATCATCCGCCGCTCCCGCACCACGATCTCCGCCACCGCCGTCATCCCGTAGCGCAGCGGATACCGGGTCTCCCCCACCCGGTACTCGACCTGGTCGAGCGAGACCCGCCCTTCGTACACCGGCTGCCTGGTGACGGGCGAGGGTTTCGTCGCCGGCGAAATGAATTGCAGCGTGCCCCGGATCAGCCCATAGCGCTGGTAGGGAAAGGCGTTGAATTTCATCTGCACCGCCTGGCCTTCGCGCAGGAAGCCCCGGTCGTGCTCGGCGATGTCGATCTTCAGGATCGGCCTGGCGTTGCGCGGCGCGATGCCGCCCAGCGGGGCGTTGGCCTGGATCTTGTCGCCGGGCTGGGTCGAGGTCACCTCGGTGATCACGCCGTCGACCGGGGCGACGATGCGCAGGAAATTTTCCTTGTCGATGTTCTCGAACTTGATGCGCGCCGCGGCGTCGGCGACCAGGCGCGCAGTCTGTACCTGCAGCCGCAGTTTGTCTTCGGCGTTGGCCACTTCGCGGTCGGCGGAGGCCGATTGCAGGCGCAGTTTTTCCAGCTGCTGGCCGCTGGTTTCCAGTTCGCTCCTGGCCTGGGTCGACTCGATGCTCTGCCGCGCCGCCAGCTCGCTCAATCGCGCCTGCGCCACGCTCAGCGCGTTTTCGGCCGCCGCCAGCGCGTTCTTCTTGCTCTCCACCTGCAGCTGCGAGACGCCGCCGCCGCCGGGCAAGGCGAACAGGCGGGCGAACTTGTCTGCCTCGATCCTGGCTGCGTCGCGTGCGCGGCGGGCGTCTTCGACATTCGTGCGCGCTTCCTGCTGCTGCGCACTCTGGCCTTGTGCCAGCCGGCTGGTGCCCTCCTGCAGCCGGCGCCGGTGCTGGCGCTCTTCGACTTCGGTCGCTTCGCGCAGGGCGGCGGCGTTGCGCTCCATCAGGGCTTTCTTTTCGGGGAATTCCTTCCACTCGCGTTCGGCGTCCTCGAGCTTCAGGCGCGCTTCGAGGGCGTTCCTGGCGGCCTCGATCGCGCCACGCGCATAGATCCGGGCCACGACGTCGCCCGCCTTCACCGGCTGGCCCTCGGCGATATAGATGTTGGAGAGCTCGCCGTCGATCGGGGCGTACAGGCGCCGCACTTCGGACGCGGGCGCGAGCGTGCCCGTCGCCGTCACCAGCACGTCGGCGTGGCCGAAGAAGGACCAGACCAGGCCCGCCACCACCAGCGCCACCATCGCGTAGACCAGCGCCTGGGTGAAGCGCCACGGGTCGGCGGTGAGGATCGAGATCCCTTCCGCGCTATGCTCTTCGAGCGCCTCGGACAGCGGGGTCAGGGACTGCGGCTTGATCCAGTCGCGCTTCATGGCTGCGTCCTCGCGAGTGCCAGCCGGCGGATGTCGCTGAGCGCGTCGGCGTAGGCGTCGCGGAAGGCCGGCACGTGGGCGGCGATGGTCTCGAAGGCGCGCTGGTGCGCTTCGTCCTGTTCCTCCCAGCCCTTGAGGATGCGTTCGATGCCGGCGCCGTCGCCGGGGTCGCGCACCGGCGCCCCTGCGCCGCCGCGCTGGGCGACGAAGGCTTCCAGCCCGGTTATCCAGTCCAGCTCGTCGAGCAGGGGCGCGAGCTCGGGGTTGTGGCGCGCATGGCGGCGCATGCCGGCGAGCTGCTGCCGCGCCTGCGCGAAGCGCCCCGCCTTGACCGACGCCATCCAGGACGGCAGGTTCGCCTTGAGCAGCGCCTCCGTGCCCAGCGCGCGCAAACGGCCATTCTCCGGATCGCCCGCGAGCGCTGCATCGGCGGCCGCTGCCGCCTGTGCATAGGCGCCGTCGGCCAGCAAGCCCTCCACCTCGCGCACGGGACGATTCAGGCCGAGCAGCGCCCAGGCCAGCAGGACGACGACTGCCAGTGCCGCCGCGGCCCAATAACGCAGGCGCCGCATCGACAGCGGCCCCTTGCCGCCCAGGGCCGCGTGCAGCCCGGACAGCATGGCCGCGGCCTTGCCCTGGGGCGGCGCCGTCGCATCCTCATGCGGCACGGAGGGGTCCGCCCCGGGCGCCTGCGGCGCGTCCGGCGCAGCCGGCACAGATGGCGCGGCGTCGACGCAGAAGATGTCGAGGAAGGAGTCGGCGGCGGCGACGAAGGTGGTGCGGTCGGCGTCGGCCACCGGAACGGCGCTGGCGGCGCCGATCCGCGTCAGCGTCGGGTCGCGCGCGACGGCTTCCCATGCGAGCACGATGCGGTAGACGAAGTGGCGCCCGCCGAAAGCGATCAGGTCGCCGTCGTGCAGCGCGACCGCATGTTCATCGAGGCGGGTGCCGTTCACAAAAGTGCCGTTGGTGCTGCCCAGGTCCTCCACATGCAGCGCGCCGCCCTTGAGGAAGATGTGGGCATGGCGGCGCGACAGGTAGTTCACCTGCGCGGGCTCGAGGTCCTTGTAGCGGGCGAAGGTCGCGTCGGCCTTGCTGATCATGAAGGGGAACTCGGTGACGACGATCGGCTGCAGGCTTGTCGCCGTGTCTTCCGGGACCAGGGTCAGGCTGGCGAGCCGCGTGTGCGGCGGCTGCAGCGAGGCATGGTCGAATTCGACGCGGTAAACGAGCGTCTTGCCGAGTCCGAGCAGGTCGCCACTCTTGAGTGTGGTGATCGCCTGCCGGACCGGCACGCCGTTGACGGTGCTGCCGTTCTTGCTGCCCAATTCGGCGAAATACACGGCGCCATGTTCGCAGAAGATGCGCGCGTGGCGGCGCGACAGGTCGGCCGCGAGCCCGGGCGGATAGGCGTCGAACGGGGCCTCGGTGCGGCCGATCGCGAACAGGTTCTCGTGGATGCGGATCGGTTCGAGGTCGGGGTGCGAGACCGGCACCAGCATGATCATCAGGCGGCCCGCCTGGCCGGTGCGTGGGGCGGCTGCCATCGCATCGAGCGCAGTCAAGGCCGGCTCCACTGCGCGTTCGACGGGCTACCGGGTGTGCCCGCGTTGCGCACCTCGGCCGCCGGCCAGCCTCCGCCCAGCGCCTTGTAGAGCGTCACGGTATCGGAGAGGATCTGCTGGTGGTTCGCGAGCAGCGCCAGCTGCGCCGCCAGCAGCGTGCGTTCGGCCTCGAACACTTCCAGCTGCGAGACCATGCCCTCCTTCAGCTGGGCTTCGACCTGGGCCGCGACGACGCCGAGCCGTTCGGCCTGCTGCTGGAGTTCGACCCGCTGGCGCCGGTGGGCGTCGAGGTTGACCAGCGCGTTCTCGACTTCCTCGAAGGCGGCCATGACGACGCGCCGGTATTCCCCTTCGGCGACGCCGGTGCGCGCTTCGCTGGTTTTCAGGCGCGCCTTGACGCTCGGGTCGAAGATCGGGAAGTTGATGCTGGGGAGCAGGCCGAAGGTGAAGGATTTCAGGAGCGATCCGAGCGCGAAGCTCGAGGTGCCGCCCCGTCCCGTCAGGCTGATCGAGGGCAGCTGGGCCAGTTTCGCCTGCCCCACCAGGTCGTAGGCCACCAGCACGCGGTATTCGGCGGCGACGACGTCGGGGCGGCGCTTGAGCAGCTGCGAGGGCAGGCCTTCGGGCACGGCCGGCAGCTGCACCCGCCCCTGCAGCGAGCCTGGCGGCACGGTGAATTCGCCGGCGGGGGTGCCGAGCAGGGTCGCGAGGGCGTTGCCGGCAAGCGCGCGCAGGCGCCCCAGTTCGATCAGATCCCGGCTCAACTGGTTGATTTCGGCGCGCTGCTGCAGCACCCGCGTTTTCGGCAGCAGGCCCTGCCCCTCCATCGCTTCGAAGGTGGCCAGGATGTTGCGGTTCTTGTCCAGGGTTTGCTGCTGCTGCCGGATCTGCTCGTCGAACTGCATGATCTGGAAATACGTCGTCGACACGTCCGACACCAGCGTCAGGTAGCCGGCGCGCCAGTCGGCCTCGGTCGCATTGAATTCGGCGCTCTGGGCCTCGACGCCCTTGGCCACGCGGCCCCAGACGTCGATGTCCCAATTGACCTGGGTGCCGAGGTTGAACTGCCTGGTGAACTTCTGGCCGGTGCTTTTCTCGAAGCTCGCGCCCGCGCCCGCATCGAGCGTCGGCAAGGCGCCGGCACGCGCTTCGCCGATTTCGGCGGCGGCCACGCGGATCCGTGCGGCGAGGATTTTCAGATCGAAGTTCTCCGCCACGGCGCGTTCGACCAGCCCGTCGAGATAGGGGTCGCGGAACTGCTTCCACCAGTCGGGCGCGATCATCTCGGCCGGGGCCATGGGCAAGCCCTTCTGGCTCGACCAGGCGGACTTGGCCGGGATCCCGGGGGTGGCATAGGGTTTCTGGCTGACGTCCGGGCAGCCGGACAACAGCATGGCCACGGCAGCGGCCAATGCGCCTCGCCCCAGGCGTCTTCGCTGGCTTGTCTGAAGGTTCATATCGACCTCGCCGCCCCTCACGCGTGGGCGCGCGCCTCCCATCCTTTCGAGTCGACGAAGACCTTGAACAGCCGTCCGTCGAGATGGCCGGCGCGGCACTCCTCCGCGATCAGGTCGAGCGCCCGCTCGGCCGGCACCGCCTCCTTGTAGGGGCGGTCGCGCGCGGTCAGCGCATCGTAGATGTCGCTGATCGTCAGGATCCGGGTCTGCAGGCAGATCTCGTCGCCGCGCAGGCCCATCGGGTAGCCCGACCCGTCCAGCTTCTCGTGGTGGCCGTGGGCGATGGTGGGCACTCCGGCCAGTTCGCGCGTCCACGGAATCAGGATCAGGAAGGAATAGGAATCGGCGACATGGGCCTCGATCTGGCGCCGTTCGTCCGGCGTCAGGCAGCCCTTGCCGATATTCAGGGCGCCGAACTCGTCGTCGCTGAGCAGGCGGAAGGCTGGGTCGCCGGTGCCGTGGCAGGCGTGCCCGCGGATCGCTTCCAGTTCGGCCAGCGGCTCGGTGTGCGAGATCGCCGGCTCGTTGGCGCGCACGATGGTTTCCAAAAAGGCGTCGAGCCGCGCGCCTTCCACCTCCAGTTCGGCTTCGATGCGCTCGACTTCGTGCCGTAGCGCCGTCGTGCCCAGTTCGCCCTCCAGCTGGCGCTGCGCCAGGGTGCGCCAGGCATGCCGTTCGAGGCAGGCGCCGGCATAGCGGAAGCGCTGTTCCAGCAGGCGCATGTCGGCGTGGTGCAGCTTCTTCTCCTTGCGCAGCACGTGTTCGCGCACGCCGACCTTCCCGAAGTCGTGCAGCAGGGCCGCGTAGCGGATCTCGCGCAGCTGGGCCGGCGTGAAGGCGGCGCGGCGCAGGCTCGCGTCGTCCGCGTGTTCGAGCGCCATGGCCAGCTTCTCGGCATAGCCGGCGACGCGGAACGAGTGGCCCGCGGTGACCGGGTCGCGTTCCTCGATCGCCTGCACCGAGGCGCAGACGAAGCCGTCCAGCAGGCCCTTGATGCTCGAGTACAGCTGGAAGTTCTTCAGCGCGACTGCGGTCTCGGCGCACACGCCGCTGAGGATTTCGAGGTCCGCTTCCAGGAAGGCATGCGGATCCGAGGAGGTGTCGACCTGGATCAGGCCGAGCACTTCGTCGCCCAGGATCAGCGGCACGCACATGACGGAGAGGATCGCCTGCGCCACGATCGACTCGTGCGCCGCATAGTGGCGGTCGGCCAGGGTGTCGACCGAGAGGATGGCGCGCCGGCGAACCAGCACCTGGTCGACGATGGTATGCGAGATCCGCACCTGGGCCGGGTCAAGGGCCGCCCCGCCGCGGCGCCGCGCGGCGACCGGCCGCGGCGGGTCGCCTTCGCGTTCGCACAGCATGATGAAGGCGCGCTCGGCCTGCGGGAACAGGTCGAAGATGAAGTTCATGATCTTTTCGATCAGCGTGGCCTGGTCGGTGACGGCGCCCAGCGCGATGCTCACCTGCGCCATCGCGTGCAGCTGGTGCACCGTCTTCTCCAACTCGCCGCGCCCGGCCTTGCCGGTGTCGACCACCGGCGCGAAGCGGGTGGCGTCGACCGAGCGCGTGATCACGGTGCTGGTGGTGCCCGCTGGCGGCAGCATCAGCGAATGGAAGACCAGCTGCGCCGAGGCCAGCGCCAGTTCGTCGCCGTCGCGCAGCGCATGCCAGGCGCCGGCCGCGAGCCGCTCGCCGCAGACGAAGGTGCCGTTACGCGAATGGAGGTCCTCGACAAAATAATTCGCACCGCGGCGCCGGATGCGGGCATGGCGCCGGCTGATGGTTGGCTCGGGAATGCAGATGTACTTGTCGTCGGCCAGCGCGTCCTGGCGGTCGCGCCCGAGCACCGCTTCGTCATGCAGGGGAAACACCGCGGGGCCGGGCGTTTGCGCGCCCAGCCATTCGATATAGGCGCTGACGGGATCGCTGGAGGCGGCGAATGCGGCGTTCGGTTCCATGCGCAGTCACCTGACGGTGATCGTGATTTTCCTGGACGTCACCGGCGGCGTATGGGGAACGTGGTTTTCGTCGCCCATTAACAATTGCAGCGTGTGCTTCCCGGGCGTCAGCTCGATCATCGTCTCCGTCTCGCCGGCGCCATAATGCAGGTGGTTGCGGTCGTTCGGGATCGGCTGCCCCGCCGGTGGGAGCTCCGTGTCGATCAGCAGGTGATGATGGCCCGTATTGGCGAAGGCGACGCCTTTCGGGGCCACGCCCATGTAGCGCAGGCCGAACCAGATACGGAAGGGCTTGCCGGCCGCGATCACCTGGCCATCCGTGGGCCAGCCGATATAGCAGTAGGCGTTCGCAGGTGCGTCCGTGGCGCGGGCCGCCATGCCTGTCAGCCCGGCCGTCAGGACCAGTACCGCGAACAATGTGCGCATGGTGTGCTCCCTTGGGCTAGCGAACCGTGACAGTGATCTTCTTCGACACCACGGGCGGCTTGTGCGGCACGTGGTTCATGTCCCCGAGCAGCAATTGCAAGGTGTGGGTGCCGGGCGGCAGCTCGATCCTGGCCTCGGTCTCGCCGGCGCCGAAATGCAGGTGGTTGCGGTCGTTGGGAATCGGTTCCGTCATCGACGGCAGTTCAGTGTCGATCAACAGGTGGTGATGGCCCGTATTCGGCAGCGCCGTCCCTTTCGGTGCGACGCCCATGTTGCGCAGTCCCATCCGTACCCAGAACTTGCCGCCGCTTATCACCGTGCCCTCATGTGGCCAGATGAAATAGACTTGGGCGCTGCGTGGATCGGCGGCCGGTTTCGCAGTGGTCTCCGCCGCAGGCAAGGCAGTGCCGGATCCTGCGGCAAACGACTGCAGGACTGCCGCCAACAGCGCGGCGAGGACCAGGGTGTGGCGCATGATGTATCACTCCAGCCGGGTTGGTACGGAGGCGCGCTTCTATACTGCTAAATCTGGCACACTCTCAGTCAGACCGCAAGTCAAATCCTATCAAACGCAGTCCGACCGAGGAGCCGCTCATGTGGCATAAGCCGTTGATGGTTTGCGTACTGGCCGGCCCCGCTCTCTCATGTTTTGCCCATGCGCAGGAGCGCGCGGCTGAAACGAGACCTTCCGGGATCGTTCCGCGAGCGAGTCCCGAACAGTTCGAACTCGCATTCTGGAACTCGGTGAAGGACAGCGTCCACCCTGCCGATTACGAGGCATATCTGAAGGCGTATCCGAAGGGACGCTTCGCGGCCCTGGCACAGGCCCGGATATCCCGGCTGCGCGCGCCGGCCCCGGCCGCGGCCGCCGCGCCGCCCCCGGCACAGGCGGCGCCGGCCAGGCCGGCGGCGCCCCCGCCAACGGCCGCGCCCGTCATCACGAAAGGCGGCGCGGAAATCAGGGATTGCCCATACTGCCCGGTCCTGGTCTCGCTCCCGCCCGCTTCCTACACGATGGGAAACAATGCCAGCGACCCAAGCGAGAAGCCGGCGCACCCGGTCGCAATCACTACGCCGTTTGCGATCGGCAAATACGAAGTGACCGTGCAACAATGGAATGCCTGCGTCAGCGGCGGTGGCTGCCCGAAGGTCGCGCAGCCGGCGAATACCGGCCCGGCCGCGCCCATGCGCGACCTCAGCTGGGACGACGCGCAGCAGTATGTCAAATGGCTGGCTGCCGCCACCGGCAAGCCCTACCGCCTGCCGTCCGAGGCCGAGTGGGAATACGCGGCCAGGGGCGGCACCGACACGCCCTATTGGTGGGGCGCGCAGATGGCGACCGGGAAAGCGAACTGCAAGGAGTGCGGCCCACCCTGGAGCAGCGATGCGCCGGCGAACGTGGGTAGCTTCGCCGCCAACCCCTGGGGCCTGCACGACACCAGCGGCAGTGTCTGGGAATGGGTGAGCGACTGCTGGCACAACAACTTCAAGGACGCGCCGGCGAATGGCAGGACATGGGAGGAGCCGAATTGCACGGTGCGCGTCATCCGCGGCGGATCGTGGCGCGAAGGCGCGCCCTACATGGTCGTCTCGACACGTTTCAAGTATGACGCCAGCGTGCGTCAACTGCAGAATGGTTTTCGGGTTGCACGCAGTCTCCGATAAAGCTGGCTAGCGCCCCTGGGACTTGATGGTGATGGGCAAAAACTCGACCCCGATCCTGCCGGCGCCGCCATGTGCACGGACCTGCTCGAGGTTGGCCGCAAGCTCCGCGAGGTAGTCCGCGCGTGGCTCCGACTCGCGCCGCAGCGTTGGGAAAAGCGGCTTCGGCGTCGTCAGCAGCACCACGACCAGTTCGGTCCCGGCCGACTTGCCGACGATCCAGTCGCCTGGCTTGCCAATCGTCTCGGCATGGTTCGGCGGCGCCTTGTTGTCGAGCGCGAGCGCATTCGGCAGCAGGTGGATGACCTTGCCGTCGGCCAGATAGGCATCGACGGTCACGAAGGATTCGGCGTTCGGGCTGGTGATATCGACCATCAGCGAATCGCCTTCGGCCAATACCGCGGCGGCACCGGCTTGCGCGCCCGCCAGGCGCAGCGCGCCCCCGGACTGCCGCGACGCAGTCCAGTGCGGGGCCAATGCCGAGATCACCGGGCAGCTGGCGGGGTCGATCTGGCGTACCGACAGGCTTACCGCGGCCACGCCAGGCAGCGCCGCCAGGGCATCCTTGATCCCGGCGGGGCCCGTAGCTTTCGACACGAAGCCCTGGACCTCGACCGTATCGCCGCGCGTCGCGGCAGCCAGGGCCGAGCACGGAATGCCAGCCAGCGCAGCGGCCAGGGCCGCCGGTGTCGGCGGCGGGCGTGCGGGCGCCTCCGGCTGCACTGCGGGGACGGCCGGCGCCGCTGCCGGCGAGGCCGCGGTTGCGGCCGGGGGACGCGCCTCCCTCCCGAGGGTGAGCCAGGCTGCCACCCCCAGCGCACCGAGTGCAAGCATGCCTGCGCCGGCAGCAGCCGCCACGCCGTAGCGCGACTTCACGCTGCCGGCGCTGAACTCGTCAAGGAAGCGCATTACCGTCGGCGTGCGCGCCTCGCGCTCGAGTGCAAGGCCACAGCGCAGAGCCTGCCATTGTGCCCGGCCCAGGCTCGCAGGGCGCTGGGGCTTCATGCCGGCGCCGCGCGCCTGCGCCGAGGACAGCCGGTTGAACGGATGATGCCCGGTCAGCAGTTCATAGGTGATGCAGGCCAGTGCATAGATGTCGTCGCGTGGATCGGGTTCGCGCTGCTCGAGCATCTCGGGGCTGGCGTAGGCCGGCGTCAGCGCGCCGAGGCTGCCCGGATCGAACACGGTGACGTCGACGTCTTCTTCGGTCTTCTGGAATACGCGCGCGATCCCGAAATCGATGACTTTCACGATGCCGGCGTCGGTCAGGATCACGTTACCGGGCTTGAAGTCGCAATGGACGAAGCCACGCCCATGCGCATACGCCAGCGCACTGCCCATGCCGGTGACGATGGGCAGCACATCCGCATACGGCATGCCGCTGAATCCCGGTGCCCGTAGCACCTGGCTCAGCGGCTTTCCCTGCAGGTATTCCATGGTGAGATAGACCATCGGCCCGTCGCGGTCGAAATCGTAGACAGACACGATGTTCGGATGGGCCAGCGCCTGTGCCTTCCTCGCTTCGCGCTGCAGGGCGATGAGCGACTTCGGATGGCCGCGGAACTGGACGTTGAGCACTTTGATGGCGATATACGGCTTGCGGTCGGAGGCCTCGAGCTTGCGCAGGTCGAGCGCCTTGTAGACGGTACCCATGCCGCCGAACCCGATGCACTCTTCGAGCACGAAACGGCCGTTCAGCGTTTCGCCGACGCCCTTCATCCGCTCGGGCTCAGCATCGTTCGGGGCTTCCCGTGCGGGCCCCGCTGCCGCCGGCGGGTCTTGCTCGGCAGCGTGTGCGCCGGGCTGGGTCTGGACGAAGGTATCGTCCCCGCCCAGGCGCTGGCGCGCTGCGATCAGCCCGCCGATGCGCTGCTGTACCTGGGTATAGACCTCGCTCGGGAGCGGCTTGCGCGCGTGTTCCTGGCTCAGGAGTTCGAGCAGGCGGGCGCCGCTTTCCGGAGCGCTTGCCAGCACCCGGTCGAGCTGTGCGAAAAACTCGGGCCGCTGCAAAGCACCACTCTGCAACTGATGAATCGCGTTAGCGAAACTGTCCATGATGTGATTGTCTGAATCAGAGGCCGCTAGCTTTGAGACTAGCATGAATTGGCAGACGATCAAGCCTTTGTGGCAGCGAATCGGAGCGCGTCGGGATCCGTGTAGGGCGGCACCCGACACCGGGCCGAAATCTGTTGGGTCGGACCGTGCTCGCGGCCTGCCGGAATTCATCCGGGCGCGCGCCCGGCCTCCTGATGCTCCCGAATAAAATCGTTTCGATTCAATGGCTTGCGCCAGATCTGCCGGCGCCGGAAGCACCTGGCACGCCTTTCGCTATATGTCCATTGAGCGCAAACCAAATGCCTCACTCCAAACCACTTACCACTTCAGGAGAATCACCATGAAAAGCTTGATCATCACCGACCTGGCCCGCACCGAACAACTCGACCGCAGCGCCATGGCGCAAGTCCGCGGCGGCTTCAAGATGGGCATGCCCGGCTATTCGTATGGCGACGTGAACTATGCCCCGAGCTTCGACTCGTCGATCACGGCGACCCAGAACCTGGCGCAGATGCAGGAAGTGGTGACCGCCACCGCCAACGGCTCGGCCTTCCTGGACGGCGTCAACGTCGACAGCCATGTTTCGCAGG
Source organism: Massilia litorea (assembly GCF_015101885.1). Classification (NCBI taxonomy): domain Bacteria; kingdom Pseudomonadati; phylum Pseudomonadota; class Betaproteobacteria; order Burkholderiales; family Oxalobacteraceae; genus Massilia; species Massilia litorea. Next base: position 3,625,464 of record NZ_CP062941.1, on the reverse strand, counting down.
ACGGCAACAACAAGATCGTGCGTCGTTGAATACCACCTACACCATTCCCGCATACACATCCCAAGGAGCATTACCATGAAAACCCTGACCATCACCGACCTGGCCCGTACCGAACAACTCGACCGCAGCGCCATGGCGCATGTGCGCGGCGGCTTCAAGATGGGCACGCCCGGCTACAGCTACGGCGACCTCAACTACGCGCCCAGCGTCGATTCCTCGATCAGCGCCACCCAGAACCTGTTCCAGCAGCAGAGCGTGGCCACGCTGACGGCCAACGGCTCGGCCTTTGTCGGTGGCGTAAACGTGCACAGCGACGTCCACCAGGACGGCGAAAACAAGATCATCGGCTAAGGCAAGGGGAATATCATGTCTACCATCGCAGTCAGGGACCTCGCCCACGCCGGCGAACTGGACAGCCGTTCAATGGCACGCGTGCACGGCGGCAGCGCCTTCGGCAAGGATGTCAATGTGAACGTCAACGTCAACCAGCAGATCGGCCAGTTCCAGCAGATCGGTATCAACGTCCTCAACAATAACGGCGTGATCGGCGCCGGCTTCAAGGGACCGGACGTCGATGTGGCCGCCGCGCTGTGGGCCCGGAACACGGTCGAACTCTGACCGGGGCGCGCAGCATTTTGCACCCCCATCCCAGCAATGGGATGGGGGCCGTTAACATGCAAGTCAAGGAGATACCATGGCCAGCATCGTCATCAAGGATTTACCGGAAAGTACCGAACTCGACCGCCAGGCAATGCATGCGATCGCCGGCGGCGCACGCTTTCGCGCCAGCGGCGGCGTCCCACGGCCAGTCGTGCGCAAGATCCGCCTGTACGACCCGGCGCCCGGCGCCAGGCGGACCGGGGCAAGCCCGCCGGTGCGCTGAGCTCCTGCGCTGCACACCGAACCGTCCGGCCACAAGCCGGACGTTTTTTTTTGGCGCTGTTTGCGTTAAATGTGGAATCTTCTTGAACGGCTGAGGTCCGAGTGAGACTTCACCCGTGAGGAGCTTGGCATGCAAGCACGCAAGTTCGAGCACTTCCTGAAGAACCTGGCCGGGCTGACCCGGCGCCGGCACGAACGTTTGCCCGGCCTGTTGCTGCCAACGATCAAGCGCGCGGCTGGCGGCAGCCGTTTCGCGGGGTTGCCAGCCGTTACCTCGGCAACTATCCCGGCTGGCGCTGGGCGCTCGACGGCGCCCGCGTCAAGATGCCGGAGGCTTTGCTGCGGGTGGGAATCGGCATATTCCACACTTAATGCGAACAGCGCCTTTTTTTTCGTCCGTATCGCCACGCCACGGTGCCGGTTCGCAGCCAACACCGTGCAGGCACACTGTTGGCCGCGGTCCGGCAGTTTGCCTTGCATCGGCGCCGAAACCCTCCTTTGCGCCCTGGCCGTGTGCTGGCACGCCGCGTGCTCTAACAAGCTTGTGAGCAAGCAGAAAGCTCCCGACCTTTTCGAAACCAGCCACGCAAGGGGACCATCATGAACATGCACAAGCACATGGAAGCCATTTTCATCGTCACGCTCGTCGTCGTCAGCACCGCTACCTTCGCATTCGACAGCCTGCGGGAAGCCGAGACCTCGCAATCGGCTTCGGCCACCGCGGCACGCGAGGTTCGGACCGTCGTCGTCCGCGCGCCTGCGCCGGCGCAGCGTGCATGAGAACCGGGCGGCGGCGCCGCGCGCCGCCGCCTGCAATCGCCTCGGCCCGCAGCGGCCCTGGACGCAATATCGCGCTTGCAAAACGCCTGACATCGGCGCACGATGGCTTCGTATACTCGAGTCAAACCCGAAGAGGAGACGGACAATGATCAAGGTCAGCGTGATGTACCCGAACGGCCCGGACGCCCATTTCGACGCAGTCTACTACTGCGAGCGCCACATGCCCATGGTGAAGACCCTGATGGGAGAGCATTGCAAGTACTACACAGTCGACCGGGCGGCTGCCGCCGGTGCCCCCATGTCGAACACGCCGTATATCGCCATGGGGCACCTGTTCTGCGATTCCATCGACGCCTTCCAGGCCGGCTTCGGGCCGCACAGCGAGGAAATCATGGCCGACATTCCCAACTACACGAACCAGACGCCGGTGATCCAGATGAGCGAGGTGCTGGTCGGCTAAGCGCGCCCGGTCGCCGGCGTTCGCCGGCCGCCCCTGATGCCAGTCAGTTATGCTGACTGGCATTTTCTTTTTCTGGACACAGGCCAGCCCGGACGCAGGTCGGGCATCCGGACCCATGCTTCACCCCAGCGGTTTTCCTGACCTGTCGGGCCCTGGCACACACCCCCTTGAAACATGTTGGTTACGGACCGTCAGTCGCTCCTCCCGTGCTGCCGGCAATTCACCTGACCCATCAGGCTTTCTTACAAAACTCCCTGCAAATTCAATTACTTAGCTTCACCCAAACCGATTGGTGCGGGCCTGGCACGCCTTTCGCTATATGTCCATTGAGCGCAAACCAAATGCCTCACTCCAAACCACTTACCACTTCAGGAGAATCACCATGAAAAGCTTGATCATCACCGACCTGGCCCGCACCGAACAACTCGACCGCAGCGCCATGGCGCACGTCCGCGGCGGCTTCAAGATGGGCATGCCCGGCTATTCGTATGGCGACGTGAACTATGCCCCGAGCTTCGACTCGTCGATCACGGCGACCCAGAACCTGGCGCAGATGCAGGAAGTGGTGACCGCCACCGCCAACGGCTCGGCCTTCCTGGACGGCGTCAACGTCGACAGCCATGTTTCGCAGGACGGCAACAACAAGATCGTGCGTCGTTGAATACCACCTACACCATTCCCGCATACACATCCCAAGGAGCATTACCATGAAAACCCTGATCATCACCGACCTGGCCCGTACCGAACAACTCGACCGCAGCGCCATGGCGCATGTGCGCGGCGGCTTCAAGATGGGCACGCCCGGCTACAGCTACGGCGACCTCAACTACACGCCCAGCGTCGACTCCTCGATCAGCGCCACCCAGAACCTGTTCCAGCAGCAGAGCGTGGCCACGCTGACGGCCAACGGCTCGGCCTTTGTCGGTGGCGTGAACGTGCACAGCGACGTCCACCAGGACGGCGAAAACAAGATCATCGGCTAAACGGCGCGGCTGCGCGGCGAGTCTCTTGCCGCGCAACGTCCCCACCCTTCCAGGAGCAATACCATGTCATCCATCCTCATCCACGACCTGGCGCACAACGCCGCGCTGGACAAGCGGGCCATGTCGCTCGTCCACGGCGGCCATGCCTTCGGCCCCGGCGTCAACGTCAATGTCGCCGTCAACCAGCAGATTGGCCAGTTCCAGCAGATCGGTATCAACGTCCTCAACAATAACGGCGTGATCGGGGCCGGCTTCAGTGCCCCGGACCTGAACCTGGCAGCCGCCCTCCGCGCCGAAAACAGGTCCGTGTTCTGAACACGGCTTCATACAAACCCAGCCCCCAGACAATTCAGGAGAATCGCCATGAACACCTTGACCATCACCGACCTGGCCCGCAGCGAACGACTCGATCGCCCGACCATGGCTGCCGTGCGCGGCGGCTGGAAAATGGGCGCGCCGGCCTATTCGCTCGGCGACCTCAACTACAGGCCGAGTGCAGACAGCTCGATCAGTGCCACCCAGAACCTGATGCAAATGCAGGACGTCCTGACCGCGACCGCCAACGGCGCTGCCTTCGTCGAGGGCCTGCACGTCGACAGCGACGCCACGCAGCGCGGACAGAACACCATCGTGCGGCGCTGACCGGCCCGATTTGGTCTACACTGGGGACAGCTTCCGCTCTCCCCCATTCAACACGGAGATGCATCATGGCCAGCATTACCATCGGCGACCTGACGAACAGCGCTCCCCTCGACCGCCAGGCGATGGCGGCGATTCGCGGGGCGGGCGCACCCTGGGTGTTCGGCTGGATCAGACCCTTCGTCAACGCATCGCCCACCCAGTTCCCGGTCATTAACTTTTACCAGATTAATAATTTCGCCGACCAGATGATCAACCAGTTCCAGTCGGTGTCGGTCAACAATTCCGGTGCGAATTCGACGCTGAACGTGAGCGTCGACGAAAGCGGACTGAACAAGGCGTTCCTGTAGGACGAACCTGGACAATGCGATGGGCCTGGACACCGAATTGCGCTGGATATGCGCCGCGCGCACGGATATTGGGCTGGTACGTAGCCGCAACGAGGACGCGTATCTTGCCCAGCCGCAGCGTGGCTTGTGGGCCGTGGCGGACGGCATGGGTGGCCATGCCTTCGGGGACTTCGCCAGCCGCGCCGTGGTCGACGCACTCGCCGGGCTGCCCGTGCATGCCACCCTGGCCGAACTCATCGAGTTCGCACGCGCACGCCTGAACGAGGCGAACGACAGCTTGCGGCAAGAGGCGCGCGCGCGCCACGTACCGGTGATCGGCAGCACGGTCGCCGCCCTGCTGGCCGTCGGGGACGAGGCCGCATGCCTGTGGGCCGGCGACAGCCGCATCTACCTGTTTCGCCACGGCCGCCTGCAGCAACTCACGCGCGACCACAGCCAGTTCGAGGCGCTCAGGGCGCGTGGCGCCGAGATGGCGCAAGCGGCGGCCAGCCCCAACATGATCACGCGCGCGGTCGGCGCAGCCGACACGGTCGCATTCGATGTGACGACCCTGGCCGCGCGCGATGGCGACATTTTTCTCCTGTGCAGTGACGGCCTCAGCACCCCGGTCGAGGAAGCGGCGATCGCGGCGGCGCTGGCGCCCGGCGACTGCGAACGCGCCGCGCAAGACCTGGTCGCCCAGGCACTCGCCAATGGCGGGCGCGACAACGTTACAGTGGTGGTGGCCAGGGCCGACGACCTTTCGGGGGACAAGACGATCGTCAACCCGGCCCTCTAACCCTGCTTGCGGAAATCCTTCGAGTGCAGGCCATGCTTCTTGAGCAGGATTTGCAGATGCGAGCGGTTCATTTCCCAGCGCCGGGCGAGCTCGGCCACGTTGCCGCCGACTTCCTGCAAGCCGCGCTCCAGGCAGCCGCGCTCCGCCTCGTCGCTCGCGACCCGCTTCGCTTCGGCCATCGACAGTGCAGCGGCCGGTACCGCCGCCGCCGACTGCGGCAGCGCATTGACGGGTCGGATGTCTTCTGGCAGATGCGACAGGTCGCCCGTCTCGCCCGCCAGGCAGGAGATACGGTACATGATGTTGCGCAGTTCCCGAATATTGCCCGGATATCCGTAACGCAGCAGGAAGTCGCGCAGGCGCGGCGTTAATGCCACTGGCGCGCGTCCCAGCGCCTCCGCCGATTCGTCGCCGTAATACGCGATCAGCAGCGGTATCTCGTCCTTGCGCTCGCGCAGCGGCGGCAGCGTCACGTGGATCACGCTGAGCCGGTAGAACAGGTCTTCGCGAAAGCTCCCCTGTTCGATCAGCTTGCGCAGGTTCTTGTTGGTGGCGGCGACGATGCGCGCGTCCACCGAGATGGTTTCGTCGGAGCCGACGCGCTGGATTTCGTGCGACTGCAGCACGCGCAGCAGTTTTACCTGGCCCGGCAGCGGCAATTCGCCGATCTCATCGAGGAAGATGGTGCCCTTGTGCGCGGATTCGAACTTGCCCTTGCGGTCGTTCGCGGCGCCGGTGAAGGCGCCCTTCTTGTGCCCGAAGAGTTCCGATTCGAGCAGGCTGTCCGGGATGGCGCCGCAGTTGACCGAGATATACGGCTTGTCGGCGCGCGAGCCGTTGGCGTGGATGACTTTCGCCATCAGCTCCTTGCCGGTGCCGCTCTCGCCGTCGACCAGCACCGGCAAATCCGTCGGCGCTGCCTTCTCGGCGATCTCGAGGGCGTCGAGCAGCTTCGGGTTGTCGCCGAAGGTACCCTCGAACACGAAGCTGCGCGCCAGCAGCGCCCGGCGCCGCTCACCATGCGAGGGTTCGAGCCGCAAAGGTTCGGGCGCGGTCCCGTCCGCGGCGTCGGTGCGCCGTTCGCCGCCCAGTGCCTGCACGAAGCGCTCCTTGTGCGACAGCCCCATGACTTCGTCGCGCAAGGTATTCGCCTGGCGCAGCAGTTTCTCGACATCGGGACGCTCGATGCGGGTGGCCCAGCGCAGGGTCGAGCGCATGATCTCGATCTTTTCCAGCAGGCCGGCATACGACATCGCCGAGCCGCGCTCGCCACCGGGGTTATACAGCTTCATGCTGCCCCCAATTGCTTCTGTACCAGTTCGTAATACATGCCGCGCCGCGCCAGCAGCTCCTCATGGCGCCCCTGCTCGACGATCTTGCCTTCGTACAGCACCACGATTTTATCCGCCCGCATGATCGTGCTGAGCCGGTGGGCGATGATGACGGCCGTGCGGCCCGCCAGGATCGCTTCCATGTTGGCCATGATATTGCTCTCGGACTGGGTGTCGAGCGCCGAGGTCGCTTCATCGAAGACCAGCAGGCGTGGATCGTGGTACAGCGCGCGCGCAATGCACAGCCGCTGCACCTGGCCGCCCGAGAGGCCGACGCCGCGCTCGCCCACCACCTGCTCGTAACCGAGCGGCATCTTGCTGATGAAGGCGTGCGCGTCCGCCATCTTCGCCACTTCCTCGATGCGGCGCCGGTCCGGGCTGTCGTCGCCGCTGGCGATGTTCTCGGCGATGGTCCCGGAAAACAGTAGATTGCTCTGCATGACATAGCCGACCTGGGCCCGGTAATAATCCTTGTCGATCGCGCTCATCTCGTAACCGTCGACGACGATTTTCCCGTCGGTTGGTGGATAAAAGCCGACCAGCAGTTTCGCCAGCGTCGTCTTGCCCGAGCCGCTGCGCCCGACGATCGCCACCAGCTCGCCGGGCTTGATGTCGATGCTGATGTCTTCCAGCACCCAGGGGGTGTCCTCGCCGCCGTAGCGGAAATACATGCGCTCGAGTTTCAGCTCGCCCTGCAGGTCGGGCAGTACCACCCGCGAGGCGAGGTCGCCCGGCTTCTGCTCCGGCTCGATGTCGAGCACGTCCCCGAGGCGCTCCATGGCGACGGTGGCGTCCGCCATCCGGCTCCACAGGCCGACCAGGCCCATCAGCGGTCCCAGCACGCTGCCCATCAGGGCATTGAAGGCCATCAATTGGCCGATGGTCAGCTCGCGCGCCAGCACCAGGCTGGCGCCGGCCCAGAGGATGACGATCGTGGTGGCCGAGTTCAAGACCTGGCTGGCGAGCCCGACCAGGATGTTGAAGGACTGGGCGCGGTACTGCATTTCCAGCGCCTTGACGTATTTCCGCTCCCATTTCAGGCGCACCGGCCGTTCGCTGCCCATCCCCTTCACCGTTTCGATGCCGCCCAGCGCTTCCATCAGGAAGGACTGGGCGTCGGTCGAGGCGTTGAACACCTCGCGCGCATAGTCCTTGATGCGCGGGGTCACCAGTACGGTCAGCGCGATGATGGGAATCACGAAGCCGATCAGCAGCAGGGTCAGCTTCACGTTGTAGAGGAACAGGATCGTAAAATAGATAAACACCATCAGCAGGTTCAGCAGCGTCGTCACCGTCGACTCGGTGAGAAAGGCGCGGATCGTCTGGTTTTCCGAGAAGCGCGCGAGGATGTCGCCCGTCTTGCGCTTGGCGAAGAAGGAATACGGCAAGGACATCGTGTGCTTGAAGAACTGCGCCATCATCGAAAAATCGAGGTTGCGCACCATGTAGTTCGACAGGTAGGCGCGCAGCGTCGACATGACCTGGCTGAACACGGTGGAAATGACCAGCCCCAGGATCAGCAAGTGCAGCAGGCCGATGTTCTGGTGCACGAGCACGCCGTCGAGGATGTTCTGGATGATCATCGGCGGCACGATGCCCAGCATCTGGATCACGAAGGTGGCCAGGAACAATTGCACCAGGATTTTTTTATACGGCTGCAGATAGCTGACGAAGCGTAGCCAGGGCGAGCGCGCCGTCTCCAGTTTCACCAGGTCCTGGCCCGGCGTGAACACGAGGCAGGTCCCGCTCCACCCGCGTTCGAACTCCTCGACCTTCATCTTGCGGAAACCCACCGCCGGGTCCGCGACCCAGACCTGGTCGGGCGCAACGCCGTAGACGATGACGTAGTGGTAGCCCTCCCAGTGCACGATGAAGGGCAGCTCGAAGCCGAGCAGCGCGTCGAAGGTGCATTGGACCCCGCGCGCCCCGAATCCCAGGGCTTCGCCGGCGCGGGCCAGGCTGTCGAGCGTCGCGCCCTGCGTGGTGACGTTCGCCAGTTCGCGCAGTTTGCCGAGCGTCATGTTGATGCCATAGTGGCGGCAGAGCATCGCCAGGCAAGCGGCGCCGCAATCCATCTCTTCGGCCTGCTCTACCAGGGCGAAGCGCTTGATGATTTTCTCGCCCGCCTTCGCCTGTGAAGCGAGGTCGAGCACGACGGGACGTTTGCGCCGTTCGGCCAGCCGTTTCTGGCGCTGCAGTTCGCGTTCAAAAAAGCGCACCCGTTCCTCGATCACTTCGCGGAACTTCGCGTTGCGTTCGAGGATGAAATGGGCCGCCTTTTCCGGGATCACGAGTAGCACGGCCTCGCTCGCCGCCAGCACCGAAGCCGGCTGTTCCTGTCGCATCAGGCAGGCCTTCTCGCCGAAAATCTCGCCCGCCCCCAGCGTGGCCAGCACATATTCGTCGTCGGCATCGTGGACCACGACGCGTACCTGACCCTGGCGCACGACATAGAGGCGACGGTCGTCGCGCGCATTCTGTTTGAGGATTTCCTTGCCGGCGCCGACGCGCTTGACGCCGACGCTGCGCACGAATTCTTCGAGCTCAGGCTTGTCCACCTTGCCGCGCAGGTCGAACAGGCGCGCGACCAGGCCGCCCGCCGAGCTGATCGCCACATAGTTGTTGATGAACTCCAGCGAAGCCGCATTCCGGGCAAGCAAAGGCTCGAAGGCGGCGCGCGGGATGAACCACAGCTGGGTCTTCAGCGCGGCCCGGGCAGACAGTTCATGCCTGGTGGGACGCAGCATGGCGACCTCGGCGAAGACTTCGCCAGCCTTGCGTACCCCCATGCTGATTTCCTTGCCATGCTCCTCGGCGAACACGCGCACCGATCCGGACTTGATGACATACAGGCCGTCGGCGGAATCGCCGGCGCTGCAGATGCTGTCGCCAAAGGCATACGAGCGCGTCTCGACCGCGCTTGCGAGCTGTTCCAGTTCGTCTGGCGCGAATGCGGACAGGATTTCGACAGACGCAAGGAACTCGCTCGATTCCTGGCGTTGTTGCGTTGATGCTTCCATGTTCTCCCCTACCGGACCCGCCGGGCGAGCTGCGTCTCAGGCGGGGAGCGTGGCCGGCACCTCAGCGCGCCGGACAGGCTTCAATGATGTGCTCCTGTGCCCGCGCCGCCAGCCATTCCTCGCGCAGCAGGCGGCGTACCTCGACCGCGGTTTCCTGGTCGAGGACGGCGGGATGCTTTGCGTTCACCACGTAGATTTCCCAGAGCGTGCGGTCCGCCGACGGAAACGGTCCCAGCAGCTCACCGGCCGCAGCATTGAAGACGCGGGCCTCGAGGTCAGGCCTGAGCGAACCGCGCAAGACCTTGCCGATCACTCCGCCGTTCTCGCGCGCCTCACCGACCGAATATTCGGCCACCATCTCGGCAAAGCTGTCGGGATCGTCCGTCAGGGCGGACATCATTTCCCTCGCCTTGCCTTCCGAATCGAGCACGATATGGCTGATCTCGACGCTGTCGAACCGGGGAGAATTGAGCTTGAAATACTGTTCGACGGCCGCGTCGCTGCACACCTGCGCCATCATTCTTTCGTGGTAAAGGCCGTCGGTGACGAAGTCTTCGAACTCGTCCAGGCTGATGCCGAGCGCGTCGAGATAGTGGTTCATGTCGGCTGCCCGGTGCAGGCCCTGGATGCGGCGGAACTGGTCGGCACGTTCCTGGATCTCTTCGGGAGGCAAGGGCGCTACCTGCTTCCTGGCCGCCAGCACAGTCAGCTTCTCGCGCACCAGTTGCTCGACCAGCCCTTCGAACTGTCCGGTGAGTTTCAATGTTCGGATGAAGTAGTCGGTGTCGATGACCTCATCGTCGATGCGCACAATGCCAGCCATGGGTTCTCCTCGAGCTCGTTTCGTTCCGCGCAGCGAAGCAACAGCACCCGCGCTGCGTGTTTATTTGGCGCAGTGAGACGAGACCGCGCCCGCTTTGCGGCACCATTCTTATTGTTTTAGCAGGCGGAACCGCCAAATACAATGTCGCCGCTTTCCATGTATGGGACTTCGATGCGTGGGATTTGTTCCATTACATGCCAGGTGCGGGCGCCAGGCAGCTGACGCGTCCGCCGGGCGGGCGCGCCAGCGAGGGCGGCGCCGGCGCGCAGGCACCCCGGCTCAGACGACCCTGACACCGATATCGCCCTTGAAGATGGCCATGTCGAGTTGAAAATCGTCGACGACCCCGCCGGGCCGGCCATCGACCAGCACGGAAATGGCCCGGCCGCCCTGCACGCGCTGCATTTCCTCGCGCGTCAGCGAACGCGCGGCACTGCTGCCCTCGCCCGCGCTTGCGCGCGTGATTGCCAGGTCCTGGATGACTAAGGTTTTCATGATCGTGCTCCTCGATGTGGTGAATGGGAATGAGCTCGTCGTCGCGCTCACCACTCACCTTGCATGGAGCGTGCCAGGCACGCGGCGAGGCGAGCAGGCCGCCGCCAAAGCCGAAGTGTCGTACCTGGACCAACAGGTGCCGAGACCTGGTTGGGCGCGGCCCGACTCTCCCTCACTCGGAACCCGCCATGCTGCGCCCTGCATCCTATTGTTGCCGCGCGAGATTGACGATGGTCACCCGCCGGTTTTCCGGCGCGACCGGATTGGCGCGATTCATCAGCTCGGTGTCGCCCTTGCCGATGGCCTCGAGCCGTCCATCCTGGATGTGTTTGTGGCTCACCAGGTATCGGCGCACCGATTCGGCCCGCAGCTGGGACAGCTGCAGGTTCTTTTCCGGATTCCCGCGCGGGTCGGCGTGGCCCTGGATCGAAAAGCGGAAATCGGCCAGCTTGGGCGACTGCAGCGCTTCGCCGACCACGTCGAGCGCGCGTCGCGCCTGGCCCGTCAGGGCCGCCGAATTGGTGTCGAAAGTGATCAGCAGCGATGCCCTGGTCGCCCCCGCCGGCGCCGCCGGTGCCGCCCCCTATGTCCGACAGGGTGAGCATTCTGGTCCGGGCGCGACACCGGGCGCGTCGACGGAGACTACTCCGCCGCGTCCAGAAAGAAAATTGCATACGCCTTCGCCGGCGCCTGCTCGGTCGGCTTCTCGACCTGCAGCTGGGCGCAGTCTTCCGCCACCAGGCTGCGCCAGTTGCGCATGCCGGCGTTGGCGAACAGGGGATTTGCCTTGGCGCCCAGGCTGATGTCCAGCGCCAGGCGGGCATTGCGCGGGCCGGCCTTGTCGTAGCTGACGCCCCTCAATTCGATCCCGAACGCAGCCAGCCACGGCTCCCACAGGCCGGATTCGGTGCCGAGCACGATGCGCCCGAGCATGTCATCGAGCGACACGCCCTTTTTGACCACGCCGCGCAACAGTTCCAGCGATGGCGCGAAGCGCGCGTCCGTGCTTTGTTTGCCCGGGCCGCGGTCGGCGATCGCTTTCAGTTCCTTCGAGAAGGTGGCGTCGCGCTCGGTGTAGTCGCGGACCCGGTCGTAAAACCCGGCGTCGATGAAGGGATTGTCTGGCCGCCCGGCGGGCGCGCGCTCGGGTTTGCTCGCTGGAGGCTGTTTTTTGTTCGTCATGGCTTCTGAAACGTCGATGTAAGGGCCGGAGTTTATCACTGTCGGCCTCACAAGGAGCACGGCGGCATGCTCATCCCTCAGCAGGAGTCAGCGCCAGCCGGCGCGCCACGGCCGGCGCACCCGCCAGCACCTGGCCGGTGCGAAACACGCTCACTGCCTGGGCAAGGCCTACGGCCTGATCCTGCATCGCTTCGGCCGCTGCTGCGGCTTCTTCGACCAGGGCGGCGTTTTGCTGGGTGACCTGGTCCATCTGCATGACGGCTGCGTTGATCTGTTCGATACCGGCGGTCTGCTCGGTACTGGCCGAGCTGATCTCGCCCATGATGTCGGTGACGCGCTGCACGCTGGTGACGATGTCGCGCATCGTCGTCCCGGCCTGCTCGACGAGTTCGCCGCCGGCATGGGCGCGCTGCACCGAGTCCTCGATCAGCGCCTTGATTTCCTTCGCCGCGGCAGCGGAGCGCTGCGCCAGGTTGCGCACTTCCGACGCAACGACCGCAAAGCCGCGCCCATGTTCCCCGGCGCGCGCCGCTTCCACGGCCGCGTTCAGGGCAAGGATGTTGGTCTGGAAAGCGATGCCGTCGATGACGCTCGTGATGTCGGCGATCTTGCGCGAAGCGTCATTGATCTCCACCATCGTGCCGACCACCTTGCCGATGACCTGCCCGCCGCGCTCGGCCACGCTGGAAGCCGCCACGGCAAGGGTGTTCGCCTGGCGCGCATTGTCGGCGTTGTTCTTCACCGTCGAGGCCAGCTCTTCCATCGATGCTGCCGTTTCCTCGAGCGAACTTGCCTGCTGCTCGGTCCGCGCCGACAGGTCCTGGTTCCCGGCCGCGATCTGCTGCGAGGCGGTGGCGATCGTATCGGTTCCGGCGCGCACCTGGGTCACGATGCTAGAGAGGCTGGCGTTCATCTTCTGCAGGGCGCCCAGCAACTGGCCGATCTCGTCATTCGACTCGACACGGACCGACTGGGTCAGGTCGCCGGCGGCGACGCTGCGCGCCAGCCGCAGCGCTTCACCGATGGAACGGCTGAGGCCCCGGATCAGGAGCCAGGCGATGGCCGAACCGACGAGCACGCCGGCCGCGGTCAGCACGATCGACAGCGTTCGCGCACGCGCATAGCGCTCCAGTGCCAGGTCATATTCGTGTTTCGCGACGTCCAGCTGCAACTGGATCAGTGCCTGCATGTTTTTCTGGGCCGGCAGGAACAGCGGGTTCAAGCTGCCTTTCACCAGCTCTTTCGCCCCATCGACCTCATGCCCGCGCAAGGCCGCCAGGGTCGGCTTCAAGCCCTGCTCGACGAAAACGGTCCGGCTGTCGATGAACACCTGGGCCAGGACCTTTTCCTCATCGGTCAGGTAAGTTGCCTTGTAGTCGGACCAGATCGCGGAAATCTGCCTGATCCGGCCCTCGACCTCGGCAACCGTCGCGTCGGCATCCGCCTCGCCCGCCAGTACGGCGCGCGCCAGGGCGTTCTGGTTTTGTTGCATCAAGGAGAGGATATTGCCGAGTTGGGCAAGGACCACGACACGATCGTTGTAGACCGTACCCAGGGCGGCATTGGCGGCACTCTGGTTGGCGAGACCGACCGCCCCCACGACCATCGCCACGGCGCTCAGGATGGCGGTGAGCAGGACGAGACGCAGTTTGATGCTGAGGTTCTTGAACATGATGGAGTCGACATAAAATGGTTGATTTCCATCAAGCAATAACGGTGCCATGCGATAGTGCGCGCTGACGGCGCATCCAATCCACCCGATGTGCGTTCACCGTGCTCGCACGCACCGTCATGGTGCCTGGCTTCGCCCCGGGACAGTGCGCCTTGAAGCCGCGAGTGGCTTCGGACAAAAAAAGCCCCTGAAAAATCAGGGGCTTCGGTCCGTCTGTCGCAGCGAGGACTAGGCTCGCATCGACACTGCGCCCGCCGCGGAGGACGCGGCGGCGGCGGCGGCCCGCGCCTTGTGGAGTTTCTTGTAGCTGTCGATCAGGCGATGATGCCTGTCCAGCCCCTCCAGCTTCATGCTCGTCGGCGTCAGCCCGAAGAAGCGCACGCTGCCGTCCACCGAGCCCAGGGCCGCATCCATGCGGGCATCGCCATACATGCGGCGGAAATTGGCCACGTAATCGCTCAGCTCCAGCTCGTCGTCGAGCACCACTTCCAGCACCACGTTCAGCGCCTGGTAGAACAGCTTGCGCTCCAGGCTGTTGTCGTTGTACTGCAGGAAGGCGCCGACCAGGTCGTGGGCTGCCTCGAACTCGTTCAGGGCGAGGTTGATCAGCAGCCGCAGTTCGAGCACGGTCAATTGGCCCCAGTCCGTGTTTTCGTCGAACTCGATGCCGATCAGGCTGGCGATGTCGGAGTATTCGTCCAGCTCGTTGTTTTCCAGGCGCTCGAGCAGCGCCTCGAGGGCGTCGTCATCCAGGCGATGCAGGTTCAGGATGTCTTCGCGGAACAGCAAGGCTTTATTCGTGTTATCCCAGATGAGGTCTTCGACCGGGTAGATTTCCGAGTAGCCGGGCACCAGGATGCGGCAGGCGACGGCCCCCAGCTCGTCATACACGGCCGTGTAGACCTCCTTGCCCATGTCCGCGAGAATGCCGAGCAGGGTCGCGGCTTCCTGCACGTTCGAGTCCTTGCCCTCGCCCGAGAAATCCCATTCGACGAAATCGTAGTCCGATTTCGCGCTGAAGAAGCGCCACGACACCACGCCGCTGGAATCGATGAAGTGCTCGACGAAGTTATAGGGCTCGGTGACGGCTTCGCTGGCAAAGGTCGGCTGGGGCAGATCGTTCAGGCCTTCGAAACTGCGCCCCTGCAGCAATTCCGTGAGGCTGCGTTCCAGCGCCACTTCGAAGCTCGGGTGCGCGCCGAAGGAGGCGAAGACGCCGCCGGTGCGCGGGTTCATCAGGGTAACGCACATGACCGGATACTGGCCGCCCAGCGAGGCGTCCTTGACCAGCACCGGGAAGCCCTGCTCTTCCAGGCCCGCGATGCCGGCCAGGATGCCGGGGTATTTCGCCAGCACTTCCTGGGGCACGTCCGGCAAGGCGAGTTCGCCTTCCAGGATTTCGCGTTTCACCGCCCGTTCGAAAATCTCGGACAGGCATTGCACCTGCGCTTCGGCCAGCGTATTCCCGGCACTCATGCCATTGCTGGCATACAGGTTTTCGATCAGGCTGACCGGGAAATACACCGTTTCGCCGTCCGAATGACGCACATAAGGCAGAGAAACGATGCCGCGCTCCACATTGCCGGAATTGGTGTCGAACAGGTGCGAGCCACGCAGTTCGCCGTCCGGATCGTAGATGCCGCGGGTGTAATCATCGAGAATTCCGCCTGGGACCGCATCCTTGCGGCCGGGCTTGAACCAGCGCTCGCTCGGATAATGGACGAAGTCCGCCCTGGCGATGTCTTCGCCCCAGAAGGCGCCCGCATAGAAGTGATTGCAGTTCAGGCGCTCGATATATTCGCCCAGGGCCGAAGCCAGCGCGCTTTCCTTGGTCGCCCCTTTGCCGTTCGTAAAACACATCGGCGAATGCGCGTCGCGGATGTGCAGCGACCAGACATTCGGGACGATATTGCGCCAGGAAGCGATCTCGATCTTGATGCCCCAGCTGGCCAGCTTGCCCGACATGTTCGCAATGGTCTGCTCCAGCGGCAGGTCCTTGCCGGGAATATAGGTGCGCGCTTCGGCATCGGGCGACAAGGTCAGCAAGGCCTGCGCATCGGCGTCCAGGTTGGCCACTTCCTCGATCACGAATTGCGGCCCTTCCTGCACCACTTTCTTCACGGTGCAGCGCTCGATCGAGCGCAGGATGCCCTGGCGGTCCTTGTCCGAGATATCCGCCGGCAGCTCGACCTGGATCTTGAAGATCTGCGCGTAGCGGTTTTCCGGGTCGACGATATTGTTCTGCGAGAGGCGGATGTTTTCGGTCGGGATATTCCGGGTATTGCAGTACAACTTGACGAAATAGGCCGCGCACAAGGCCGACGAGGCCAGGAAATAATCGAAGGGGCCCGGCGCCGAGCCGTCGCCCTTGTAGCGGATCGGCTGGTCGGCGATCACCGTGAAGTCGTCAAACCTGGCTTCGAGGCGCAGTTTGTCGAGAAAGTTGACTTTGATTTCCATAGAGAATTCCTGGGGTGCTGAAAACGACGAATCCAGCATTATCCGTGGTTTCAGCCGTTCATCCTAAGCAAATTCG
This sequence comes from Massilia litorea, assembly GCF_015101885.1. Classification (NCBI taxonomy): domain Bacteria; kingdom Pseudomonadati; phylum Pseudomonadota; class Betaproteobacteria; order Burkholderiales; family Oxalobacteraceae; genus Massilia; species Massilia litorea. The sequence goes on along the minus strand of NZ_CP062941.1, from coordinate 3,609,533 downwards.
ACCCAGGCAAACCTGGCCCCGGGCTCAGTTCCGCGCCAGGACGTCGCCGATCGCAGCCTTGCTGAGCGCCACTTGCGCAGCATCCTGTTGCAGCAGCCGCAGGCGGCGCTGCAGGGGCGCCCAGCCCGGCCACTCGGCGATCCAGGTGGTGCGCCCTTCCGGCGACGCCGGCGCGGCCACCGGCGCCGCGCCCAGGCTGGCGCTGACCTTGGCGAACATGCGCTCGAGCGCGGCTTCGACCTCGGCCGACGGCAGCTTCTCGGCATAGCGCTGCAACAGCAGGCGCAGCGCGGCCATGTGGGCGACCAGCAGGTAGTTCTGTACCGTAAAACGGTTGAGTTCGTCCGGGGCGCGCTGCTTGTCCGCCGGTTCGTCCAGCATGCGCCCCAAAGCGGCGCTGAGCGTGGCGAGGCTGTCCATGAAGCGCTTGCGGCTGACGCGGTAGTGGGCATCGTCGGCGGTGCGCTTCAGGAGCAGGTCGGCGGCCGCATCGAGGTATTTGCGGTTGGCGTCGAGCACCGCGTCGACCAGCCGCGGCAGGTTCTGGTACTCCCAGCTCGGCAGCACGTAGCTGAAGAAGGTGGCGATCACGGTGCCGAGCAGCGTGTCCAGCAGGCGCTCGCTGATGCCGCTGCCGCCATGCGGCACCGTCAGGCCGATCAGCAACAGCGCCTGCACGCTGGCGGCGACCGCCGTGTAGCGGTATTTAATGGAGAGGAAGGCCGGCGCCGCGGCGGTGGCGACGAACAGGAAACCGATCAAGATCGCCGGCGTGTGCACGAAATGCAGGATCACGGCGGTAATCATGCAGCCGATCAGCGTGCCGATCAGGCGGTCGGCGCGGCGCTGCTTGGTCAGGCTGAAGCTGGGTTTGAGGATCACGGCGATCGTCAGCGCGGTCCAGTAGCCATGCGAGCTCCATGGCAGCCAGCGCGAGGACACGAGCCCGACCGAAATCGCCATCGCCACCCGCAGCGCGAAGCGGAACACCGGCGAGCCCCAGCGCAGGTTGGCCAGCAGGATGCCGATGTTGTAGCGCTGCTGGGTGAGGAAAGGCGTCATGTCTGTATGGGGCACCAGGGGCAGTGCCCGCTCGGACGATGCGCGCGCCTGGCTGGCGGCGTGCAGCCGCGCGATCATGTCGATCACGTCGCGGATCTTGTTGACGGTCGCCCGCAGCGCCGCCTGCGCATCGAAATCTTCGCCCTCCCCCGACGGCAAGTCCTGCAGCACGGCGTCGAGCGCGCGCAGTTCGTCCCGGTAATCGGTCGTGGCGCGCGAGGGCTCGTTGCGCGTCATCGCATACGCCACCGCCTCGATGTCGCGCGCCGCCTTGCCGATCAGGTCGCCCAGCAACGGCAAGATGGGGCCGCTCGCGAAATGCTGGCGCAGGATGGCGTAATCGGTGTGCGTCGACAGGACCAGTTCGTACAGGTCGAACATGGCGTAATGGACCTGCACCAGGATCGCCTCGTCGGGCGCCGGCTTGCCGCGCAGGATCAGGTCGCGCGAGGCCTGTTGCCGCTCGGCCAGCACGCTTTGCTCGCGGACCAGCTTTTCCATCTGTTGGGGCAGGCTCTTGGTGACGTCGTAGCAGGCCGCCTTCATATTCGTGTACACCGCCAGTTCGTACAGTGCCTCGGCCAGCACCTGCTGCTTGAGGCGGCGCTGCAATATCCACACGACGGCCATCGCGTACGCCATGTAGGCGGCACCGCCGGCGAAAAACAGCGCGCCATGGCGCAGCGCCTGCAGCGGCGTGGACGGCGCCTCGCTCGACAGCATCATCACGAACAGCGCCGCGAACTGCAGCGGCATCGCCTTCCTGCCGTAGACCACCATCATGCTGGACAGGAAGGACACCAGCACGATGACGGTGAACAGCAGCCACTCCACCTGCGACGACAGGCTGACCAGCAGCGCCACCACCGAGCACAGCAGCACGCCGGCCATCATTTCGTTGAACTTGTGGCGCAGGGGACTGGGCATGTCCATCAGGCTGGTGCACAGGGCGCCCATGGCCACGGCGATGGCGGTCGGGAGGTCGGCGATCGCGTAGGTGATGAAAGTCAGGCCGACGATGCCGGTGGCGATGCGCAGGCCGGTGTAGAAATAGTGACTGAAGAGAAAGGTACGGGGAGCGAGGGCATAGTGCATGGGGTGGGACGCTCGCTTTCCTGGCAGGTTGATGCGGGAGGGAATGATGGGTTAATTATAACGTCGCCAAGGGGCGTCCTGCAGCCGTGTTAGCCCCGGGGCAAGGCAGGGGTCGTCGGCTGCCCGGAGCCCGCCCGCAAACTTCGTTGCCGAAAGCCCAAGCCGCTGCCGAACACTGCATTTGGACCAGGCGGCCCTGTCGGTTCGGCCGCCGCTCCGGTATCATTCGGGGATGAATGAGATTTCCTTCCAACCGTTTGTGATTGGTGTCGCCGGCGGCAGCGGCAGCGGCAAGTCCACGGTGTCCCAGCAAGTGCTGGCTTCCTTCGGCGCTGATGTGGTCTCGGTGGTGATGCAGGACGATTACTACCGCGACCAATCCGACCTCACCCCGGAAGTGCGCCGCAGGCAGAACTACGACCATCCCCAGGCCTTCGACTGGCCCCTGTTGGTCCAGCACGTCCAGGCCCTGCGCAATGGCGAGGCGATCGAGATGCCGGAGTACGACTTCACGATCGACAACCGCTCCAACAAAACCATCCCGGTCAAGCCGGCCCCGGTCATCGTGATCGAAGGCCTGTTCGCCTTGTATGACGCGGACCTGCGCAACATGATGTCGCTGAAGATCTTTGTCGACACCGCCCCGGACGTGCGCTTCATCCGCCGCATGCAAAGGGATATCAACGAGCGCGGGCGCACGGTGGAGAGCATCGTCAACCAGTATCTGGAAACGGTACGCCCGATGCACAAGCAGTTCATCGAGCCGACCAAGCGCCATGCCGACGTCATTTTGCCGCACGGCGCGAATGGCCCGGCGGTCGATGTCATTACCACCAAGGTGGCGAGCGTCATCGGGCAGTTGAAGCGGCCCTGATCCAAGCCGGTCTGCCGCTTCGGGTTGCGCATCCAGCCTGGACTGCTTCAGTTTTCCGGTGCATCCACGATCAGCTCGGGCCGCAAGGCGCGAATCCGGATTTCGGTGAAATAGCCGCCAGCCTCGTTATACCGCAGGTAGTGCCGGTGACAGTCCAGGCAGCGTACGACGGCGCAGCGGTTGTACGGATAGAAGCGCATGGCGATCGGGGCAGTTGCGCTCTCGTAGCGTGTCCCGGCCGGGTGGTACTCCGCAAACGTCGGTTCGTCGTAGGGATCGTCGAACAGGAAGCCCACCTCCTCCAGGCGTACGGCTTCCAGCGTCAGCGGCAATGCACGCCATGCTGCGAGCGATTCCTTGTTGCAGCTGCAGGGCATCGTTACCGTAGCCGATGCTTCGGCCAGACCCACCAATGTTTCGATATCGATTCTTTGCATCGTTGACCCGTCAGTTTGCTGGACTCCATTGTAAGCGAACGGACTTGCCGCGGTTCGACCCTCCTCATTCCTGGTGGCCTGGTTGCATGATTGCTATTTTTCCCGGTTTCGTTAGCGTCCGGTTTTTTTGTTGGCTTGAATTTCCTCGTTGGTTAGTTACATTTCTTGGTGAAGTAGTCCATGCATTCCTCGACCGGCCCATGAATGTTCGAACTGACCCGGCCGCAGCAACGCGCCAGGAAGCGATGGCTAGATTCCCGCGTACCACTCGTACCCGCGGTCTTCCCAATAGCCGCCCTTGCCGCCGCGGACCTGGTCCAGCCGCTCCACCACATCGATTCGCATCAGGTACTTGGCCTGCTTGTAGCCGAGCTGGCGCTCGACGCGCAGCCGCAGCGGCGCCCCATTCTTCACCGGCAGCGGCTCGTCGTTGAGCCCATAGGCGAGGATCGTCTGCGGATGGCCGGCCTCGACCAGGTCGATGCTTTCGTAATAGGTCGACCCGGGCGCCTGCAGATCCGAGCCATCCATCGGGTCGGCGCAATGAAACACGACGTAGCGCGCCGCCGGCAGCGGCCCCGCGCGCAACAGCAGCTGCCGCAGCGGGACACCGGTCCACTTCCCTATCACGCTCCAGCCCTCGACGCAGTCATGGCGCGTGATCTGCGTGCGCGACGGCATCCCCCGCAGGTCGGCCAGGCTGTATTGCGCCGGGTGCGCGACCAGCCCGCCGACCCGCAGCCGCCAACTGGCGAACCCGTCGGCCAGCAGTTGCCGGTACAGGCCGCTGTCGGGCATCGCGGTGCCGTTACTGCGGAACACGTCGGCGATGTCGTCTTCGGTAAATTCCTGCGCCATGGCGTCCACCCCGGTCAGCAGCGCCTGGGCGCGCTGGCTCAGGAACTGGGCCTTGCGCAGCATGCCGTTCAATTCGTCATTGCCTGCCAGGCGATCGCAGCCGGCTAGAACGCCCGGCAGCGCCGCGCCGGCGGCCAGCCGCAGGAAGCGCCGCCGCGCAGGCATGATCATGGCGCCCTCCCCTTGCGCTCGCCTGCGTGTTCCTCCTCCGGCAAACGGTAATAGCCCGTGATCATCGAGCGCAGGTTGTTCCACAGCCCGGTCACGATCACCTCGAACACGTGCACGACGACAAAGGCGAGCAGCAAGCACGCCGCCAGGAAATGCAGCGTGCGCGCCGACTGCCGCCCGCCGAGGAGGTCGACCCAGCCGCCGAACAGGGCGTCGAGCCGCGGCGACATGCCGAGGCCGGCCAGCACGATCAGCGGCAGCAGCACGAATATCACGCCAAGGTAAGTCAGGTTCTGCAGCACGTTGTAGCGTTTGGCGGCCTCGCCGGCCGGATGGCGAAACAGCAGGTGGTCCTTGAGCGAGCCGCCGATCCCGCGCAGCTCGGTTTTGCTCGGCACCAGGTCACGCCGCAGGTGGCCGCTGAAGACCGTGTATCCCACGTACGCAATCCCGTTGAGCACGAATATCCAGGCGAAGAAGAGGTGCCAGTTGCGCGCCGTCGCCAGGTATTGCGGACCCGGGATCGTGGCCCAGGAGGGGAACGCGCGCTCGCTCGGTTGCGCCTCGCCCGCGACGTGCGACGCCCCCAGTACGCCGTCCGTATTGAAGACGCGCTTACCGATCCGTGTGACGCCCTGCGGTTCGCCATCGGGGCCAGGCCGGGCAGTGATCGACAGCAGAGGAGCGTCGAAGTCGGAAGCCTTGCCCCAGTACAGACGCGGATGGGCGTTGAAGATGCCGAGCCCGCTCATCAGCATCAGGAAAAAGCTGACGACGTTAATCCAGTGCATGATGCGGATCGGCAGCCGGTGCCGGTAAAACAGCCGGCGCTCGCCTGCCGTGGCTGCGGCCGCGCCCGGTATTGTCTGCGGGTGGAAACGATGCATGGCTTGTCTCCGAAAACCTGGTGTCCTGCGATCGTTCGACCGCCGGGAGCAAGGAAGGTTGCTGGAGCGATCAGGATTGTATTGGACCCGAGCCTGCGGCGGTTTCCATACGACAGACGAAAAAAAACCCGCTCAGATCACTGAGCGGGTTTTTTCTTTATAACTAGCCTGACGATAACCTACTTTCACACTGGTTGCAGCACTATCATCGGCGCAAAGTCGTTTCACGGTCCTGTTCGGGATGGGAAGGGGTGGGACCGACTTGCTATGGTCATCAGGCATGACTTGTACGAAGCGCAGTTCAGTGAACTGCGGCCCGGAATCTGGAGGAAGTAAAGTTTGGGTAGTGTGATCAACAAACAGCACACTGTAATCGATTGAACTATACCTGCTAAGGTTATAGGGACAAGCCGTACGGGCAATTAGTACTGGTTAGCTTAATGCATTACTGCACTTCCACACCCAGCCTATCAACGTCCTGGTCTCGAACGACCCTTCAAGGAGCTCAAGGCTCCGGGAAATCTCATCTCAAGGCAAGTTTCCCGCTTAGATGCTTTCAGCGGTTATCTCTTCCGAACTTAGCTACCCGGCAATGCCACTGGCGTGACAACCGGTACACCAGAGGTTCGTCCACTCCGGTCCTCTCGTACTAGGAGCAGCCCCCTTCAAATTTCCAACGCCCACGGCAGATAGGGACCAAACTGTCTCACGACGTTTTAAACCCAGCTCACGTACCACTTTAAATGGCGAACAGCCATACCCTTGGGACCGGCTACAGCCCCAGGATGTGATGAGCCGACATCGAGGTGCCAAACTCCCCCGTCGATATGAACTCTTGGGAGGAATCAGCCTGTTATCCCCAGAGTACCTTTTATCCGTTGAGCGATGGCCCTTCCATACAGAACCACCGGATCACTATGTCCTACTTTCGTACCTGCTCGACTTGTCGGTCTCGCAGTTAAGCACGCTTATGCCATTGCACTATTAGCACGATGTCCGACCGTACCTAGCGTACCTTCGAACTCCTCCGTTACACTTTAGGAGGAGACCGCCCCAGTCAAACTGCCTACCATGCACTGTCCCCGATCCGGATAACGGACCAAGGTTAGAACCTCAAACAAACCAGGGTGGTATTTCAAGGATGGCTCCACGAGAACTGGCGTCCCCGCTTCAAAGCCTCCCACCTATCCTACACAGATTGGTTCAAAGTCCAATGCAAAGCTACAGTAAAGGTTCATGGGGTCTTTCCGTCTAGCCGCGGGTAGATTGCATCATCACAAACATTTCAACTTCGCTGAGTCTCGGGAGGAGACAGTGTGGCCATCGTTACGCCATTCGTGCAGGTCGGAACTTACCCGACAAGGAATTTCGCTACCTTAGGACCGTTATAGTTACGGCCGCCGTTTACTGGGACTTCAATCAAGAGCTTGCACCCCATCATTTAATCTTCCAGCACCGGGCAGGCGTCACACCCTATACGTCCACTTTCGTGTTTGCAGAGTGCTGTGTTTTTATTAAACAGTCGCAGCCACCAGTTTATTGCAACCCTTTCACCCTTCCACAGTAAAGTGGTCAAGCTACCGGGGCGTACCTTTTCCCGAAGTTACGGTACCAATTTGCCGAGTTCCTTCTCCCGAGTTCTCTCAAGCGCCTTAGAATACTCATCTCGCCCACCTGTGTCGGTTTGCGGTACGGTCTCGTATGACTGAAGCTTAGAGGCTTTTCTTGGAACCACTTCCGATTGCTTCGCAGCACAAGGCCGCTCGTCCCACCCCCTTGAATTCCGCGCCCGGATTTGCCTAAGCGCCTTCTATGAGGCAGAAACTGACTATTCCAACAGTCAGACAACCTTCCGCGATCCGTCCCCCCATCGCATCATACGACGGTGCAGGAATATTAACCTGCTTCCCATCAGCTACGCATCTCTGCCTCGCCTTAGGGGCCGACTCACCCTGCTCCGATGAACGTTGAACAGGAAACCTTGGGCTTACGGCGTGGAGGCTTTTCACCCCCATTATCGCTACTCATGTCAGCATTCGCACTTCTGATACCTCCAGCATCCTTCACAAGACACCTTCGCAGGCTTACAGAACGCTCTCCTACCATATGTCAAAGACATATCCGCAGCTTCGGTGACTGGCTTAGCCCCGTTACATCTTCCGCGCAGGACGACTCGATCAGTGAGCTATTACGCTTTCTTTAAATGGTGGCTGCTTCTAAGCCAACATCCTGACTGTTTTAGCCTTCCCACTTCGTTTTCCACTTAGCCAATCTTTGGGACCTTAGCTGGCGGTCTGGGTTGTTTCCCTCTTGACGCCGGACGTTAGCACCCGACGTCTGTCTCCCAAGCTCGCACTCATCGGTATTCGGAGTTTGCAATGGTTTGGTAAGTCGCAATGACCCCCTAGCCATAACAGTGCTCTACCCCCGATGGTGATACTTGAGGCACTACCTAAATAGTTTTCGGAGAGAACCAGCTATTTCCAAGTTTGTTTAGCCTTTCACCCCTACCCACAGCTCATCCCCTAATTTTTCAACATTAGTGGGTTCGGACCTCCAGGGCGTGTTACCGCACCTTCATCCTGGCCATGGGTAGATCACTTGGTTTCGGGTCTACACCCAGCGACTGTCGCCCTGTTCGGACTCGATTTCTCTACGGCTCCCCTATTCGGTTAACCTCGCCACTGAATGTAAGTCGCTGACCCATTATACAAAAGGTACGCCGTCACGGAACAAGTCCGCTCCGACTGTTTGTATGCACACGGTTTCAGGATCTATTTCACTCCCCTCCCGGGGTTCTTTTCGCCTTTCCCTCACGGTACTGGTTCACTATCGGTCGATTACGAGTATTTAGCCTTGGAGGATGGTCCCCCCATGTTCAGACAGGATTTCTCGTGTCCCGCCCTACTTGTCGTACGCTTAGTACCACCGGTCTGATTTCGTGTACGGGGCTATCACCCGCTATGGCCAACATTTCCAGGTTGTTCCACTATCAGTCCGACTATCACGTACAGGCTCTTCCCATTTCGCTCGCCACTACTTTGGGAATCTCGGTTGATTTCTTTTCCTGCAGCTACTTAGATGTTTCAGTTCGCCGCGTTCGCTTTGCATACCTATGTATTCAGCATGCAATGACCTAAAAGGTCGGGTTTCCCCATTCGGAAATCTGCGGATCAAAGTGTGTTTGCTCACTCCCCGCAGCTTATCGCAAGCTACTACGTCCTTCATCGCCTGTAATCGCCAAGGCATCCACCATGTGCACTTATTCGCTTGTCCCTATAACGTTAGCCCCTGGTTACTCACCAGGGAGCGCTATAGTTCAAGGAGTACAGCTTGTTGCATGTTTGTTGATTCTTACTACTACCCTAAGTGTGCATTTTTACGTGCACGCTTAAAAAAACTTTACTTCTTCCAGATTGTTAAAGAACAGAACAACAGTGATCTCGAAAAGATCAAACCTAAATCTAACGACTTACGTTTGAGCTTTTGGTGGAGGATGACGGGATCGAACCGACGACCCCCTGCTTGCAAAGCAGGTGCTCTCCCAGCTGAGCTAATCCCCCTTATTGGGTTTGCCAATAACCTGGTAGGGCTGGTTGGACTCGAACCAACGACCCCCGCGTTATCAACACGGTGCTCTAACCAGCTGAGCTACAGCCCCGAAACTGTGTTCTTTGTTCAACAGTCGATAAGTGTGAGCGTTTGGTGACTGGGTTCAAGACCCGGTGCTACTCTAGAAAGGAGGTGATCCAGCCGCACCTTCCGATACGGCTACCTTGTTACGACTTCACCCCAGTCACGAATCCTACCGTGGTAAGCGCCCTCCTTGCGGTTAAGCTACCTACTTCTGGTAAAACCCGCTCCCATGGTGTGACGGGCGGTGTGTACAAGACCCGGGAACGTATTCACCGCGACATGCTGATCCGCGATTACTAGCGATTCCAACTTCACGCAGTCGAGTTGCAGACTGCGATCCGGACTACGATACACTTTCTGGGATTAGCTCCCCCTCGCGGGTTGGCGGCCCTCTGTATGTACCATTGTATGACGTGTGAAGCCCTACCCATAAGGGCCATGAGGACTTGACGTCATCCCCACCTTCCTCCGGTTTGTCACCGGCAGTCTCATTAGAGTGCTCAACTGAATGTAGCAACTAATGACAAGGGTTGCGCTCGTTGCGGGACTTAACCCAACATCTCACGACACGAGCTGACGACAGCCATGCAGCACCTGTGTTCAGGTTCCCTTTCGGGCACGCTCAGATCTCTCCAAGCTTCCTGACATGTCAAGGGTAGGTAAGGTTTTTCGCGTTGCATCGAATTAATCCACATCATCCACCGCTTGTGCGGGTCCCCGTCAATTCCTTTGAGTTTTAATCTTGCGACCGTACTCCCCAGGCGGTCTACTTCACGCGTTAGCTGCGTTACCAAGTTAATTAAAACCCGACAACTAGTAGACATCGTTTAGGGCGTGGACTACCAGGGTATCTAATCCTGTTTGCTCCCCACGCTTTCGTGCATGAGCGTCAATCTTGACCCAGGGGGCTGCCTTCGCCATCGGTGTTCCTCCACATCTCTACGCATTTCACTGCTACACGTGGAATTCTACCCCCCTCTGCCAGATTCAAGCCTTGCAGTCTCCATCGCAATTCCCAGGTTGAGCCCGGGGCTTTCACGACAGACTTACAAAACCGCCTGCGCACGCTTTACGCCCAGTAATTCCGATTAACGCTTGCACCCTACGTATTACCGCGGCTGCTGGCACGTAGTTAGCCGGTGCTTATTCTTCAGGTACCGTCATTAGCAAAGGATATTAGCCCCTACCGTTTCTTCCCTGACAAAAGAGCTTTACAACCCGAAGGCCTTCTTCACTCACGCGGCATTGCTGGATCAGGCTTGCGCCCATTGTCCAAAATTCCCCACTGCTGCCTCCCGTAGGAGTCTGGACCGTGTCTCAGTTCCAGTGTGGCTGGTCGTCCTCTCAGACCAGCTACTGATCGTGGCCTTGGTGAGCCTTTACCTCACCAACTAGCTAATCAGATATCGGCCGCTCCAGGAGCATGAGGTCTTGCGATCCCCCACTTTCATCCTTAGATCGTATGCGGTATTAGCGTAACTTTCGCTACGTTATCCCCCACTCTTGGGTACGTTCCGATATATTACTCACCCGTTCGCCACTCGCCACCAGGGTTGCCCCCGTGCTGCCGTTCGACTTGCATGTGTAAAGCATGCCGCCAGCGTTCAATCTGAGCCAGGATCAAACTCTTCAGTTCAATCTCTGTTTGTTGACATTTCTGTCACCGCTATTGCTAGCGGGTCGCTCACTCAAAATACTGACCGTCATCTCATTGCTGAGACAACGTATTTCTTTTTTGTGAACATTTGATAATTTAAGTAATCAAGAACCGAAGCTCTTGGCACCTTCATCAAACGCCCACACTTATCGACTGTTAATTGTTAAAGAACTTGTTCGGTACTGCTTGCTACTTGTCGACAAATCGTTTTGTTTGTCAGCAGCAGAGAAGCGAGATTATGCAGTGTTTCGCGTTCGTCGTCAACTCATCGTTTTCTACAGCGCATCCAATTTCTCGGAAGTTGCCAACTCAAGCAACTGATGTCGTTGAGTTTTCCTGCGCTGCAAAAGCAGGAGACGCACTATAGCAAACCAGGCGACAGCACGCAAGCCATGAAATGCCGGTTCGCTTTCACGAAATCGCCCCCCGCAAAACGCTCGGCCAGATGGACGGTTTCAGGCCAGGCGCGGACAGGCTGCCCGCAGCGCCAGGGGCGCGGCGCCGGCTGCCGTGGACGGCGTAAGATCGTAGCCCCACATGAAGAGTGCGGCCTCGAGGCGGCGGCTCGCGGCCGTGCCCGAGCCGAAGACGGTGCCGGGATTCGCTTCCAGGACCGCCCGGAGGATCCAGCTTGCGCGCAGGTTCCATTTTGCGTGCGCACGTGGCCGCGCACCCAGCAGCGGAAACCCGCCCGGGCCTGGCCGAGGATTGCGCAGCTTGCGCCGCGCCGCCCCCGGATCCTCCTTGGCCGCCATGCAGGGAAAGCGCAAGCCAGCGGGGACAGGCCGTTGGCCGGCCCAGGCGGCGACGAACCATGCCAGCGCTCCCGCCACCCGGCTGTCGTAGATCACGGTCGGCGCGGTTTTCCGCTGGTTCAGGCATAGGCCGCCGTCATGCGCCGCGCAATGCCGGCCAGTTCCTCGCGCAGGCTCGTTGGCTCCTGGATCACCACCCCGTCCCCGAAGCCGAGCAGCCACCACACCAGCGATCGGGTATTCGGTACCGTGGCCGCCAGGTGCAGGCATCCGGCGTCGTCGGCGGTCAGCACCTGGTCGGCGCTGAGCGGCGTTTCGAACAGGTGTTCGCCGGCAGCCCGGCTGAACACCGCGCGCAGCGTGATCGGCGCACCCGCGATCACCCCGAACTGCCCGGATGCGATGTAGGCGTCGATGTCGAAACCGGGCTTGCGGCGCCCCGCTTCGTACGACACCTCGGCCTGCTGCACCCGGTGCAGCGCCAGGGTACGGACATCGTCGTAGTGACCGAACATGCACACCAGGTAGACCAGGCCGCCGCGCTGCACCACGGCCAGCGGGTGCACCGCGGGATACACCGTCGCCACGTCCGCATCCCGCTTGCGATAGTGGAGCCTGAGCTGGCGGTCCTGCATCAGGGCGAGGTACACGAGGCGCTGGCATTCGTCGTCCATGCGCGGCGGCAGCAAGGGCTGCTGGGGTGGCACGCTGCGCACCTTGTTCAGCCAGGCCCGCGGGGGCGAGGCGTCGTCCACCGCCGACAGCGTGCGGGCGGCCGACTGGAAGTGCGGGCGCAGCGCATCGACCGCGCTCGGCGGCAGGTGGTGTTGCAGGTGCTGCTCGACCAGGGCCAGCGTCAGCGCTTCGGGCAGGCTCAGCCCGGGCAGGTCGAAGCTCGATGCTTCGCGCAGCCAGCTCCAGCCATAGGGTTTGTCACGGCTGTCGACCACGATCGGAAACACCTCGGACAGTTCCTTCAGGTCGCGCTCGACCGTGCGCTTGGCGACCTCGAAGCCGGCCGCGCACAGGCGCTCGCACAGGTCCCTGGCCGACACTTTGAGCGGCGCCCGCGGCACCATGCGCAGCATGTGCCACTGGCGCAGCAGCGATTGCTGGTTGGTCGCCATCAGGACAGCTCCGCCCGGCGCGCCCGCAAAGCCGCCTCGAGATGCGCGGCCTCGACATGCGCGGCCTCGACCGTCGCATGGGCAAGCGCCGGGGCAGCGAAACGCAGGGATTCGACGTCGCGGGCGCCCCGCCCTTGCGTGCGCGCGATCGCGTCGATGTGTTGGATCAGTGCAGGCATGTGCGATCAGGCAGCCGGTTGGCGGCCGTGCGTGTGTTCAAACTGCCATCTTAGCAAAAATATTTCCAATAAGAAATGTAGTCTGCCTCCCAGCTCGACAGTCTGCCGGCGTGGCGCGACAAGGACCGTCGCAGGCGCGCTGCGACGTCGCCTGTCGCCCCCCGTCGCTACACTGGCCACCCGATCAACGGCACGGAGCCCGACATGACAAGACAGACACTGACCGATGCACGGCACCACACCGCCGGCTACATCGACACCGCCGCCGACGGCAGGCAGACCGCCAGGGATGTGCGCCTGCATATCGTCGGCTACTACGACCCGCGTACCGACAGCACGCGCGACGCGCGCCTGCACACGGTCGGCCACGGCAACATCCTGGCCTCGCTGATCGCCTGCCTGTGAGCGCGCGCACGCCGATGAACAAGGGATTGATCCACTTCGTGCACGGGAAGGAAAGCGGGCCGGCCGGCGCCAAGATCGCGGCACTGGCGGCGGTGGCATGGCAGCAGGGCTGGGACGTCGCCAGCCTCGATTACACGCACACCGCCGATCCGGCACTGCGGCTGGAACAGTTGAGAAAGGCCTGCAGCGTCCTCGACCGGCCGCTGCTGCTGGTGGGATCGAGCATGGGCGGTTGGGTGGCCGCGGAAGCGTCGGCCTGGCTCGACGCGCACGGCGTGTTCCTGCTCGCCCCCGCCGTGTACATGCCGGATTATCCGACCCAGGCCCCGGCCCTGCTGGCCACCCATGCGGAGATCGTGCACGGCTGGGACGACGACCTCATCCCCTGCGAGCACGCGATCCGCTACGCACGCCTGCGCGGCTGTACCCTGCACCTGGTGCAGGGCGACCATCGCCTGAACCACCGCATCCCCTTGCTGCGCGAACTGTTCGGCGCTTTCCTGTCACGCTGCTCCGCATCCGCCTGAGCCGCCCCGGGAAGAATCCCTGCCAGGCTGGCGGCCTGCCCTGCCGCACGGGCTGCAACCGTTGCGGCACGGCGGCGCGCGGCGAATTGATACGATGACATTTTGTTTCAGGTAGGCAATAATAATGAAATACCCCATCATCGATCGAGGCCGCGAACCATGAGTTCCCGCGCGCCGGCCGTGCTGCGACATCCGTTGTCGCCACGCCGGCCTATCATGTTCCCGTTTCAGTGGCCGCTGCCTGTGGCGGCCGCGCCATCCCTTTCCAGGACCCGACAACATGTCCGATCTCCGCTGGTACCTGCCCCTCGAACACTGCAGCACGCTCGACGACATTCGTGGCAACTGGCACGAACTGCTCGAGCGCAGCCAGATGGCGCCGTTCCACAACGTTCCGCGCTACGAGGATGCCATGCTGTCTTTTCTCGGCACCAGCGCATTGGCGCCCTGCCTGAAGCTGGCGGCCGTGCTGGCATGCGGCTCCGCATTCGATTTCGACTTCCGGCTCGCCGTCGGCCTCCTGAAAGAGCAGATCGACGAACTCGACGCGCCCTGGCCAGAGGCGGTCGCCGCCGCGGTTAGCGACAACGGCCCGGCCCTGCCGGTCGCCGCATCCGATGCCTGGCTCGGCGCCTTCATCGCGGGCCGCCTCGCGGGCCTGCGCGAAACCTTCGGCCACGACGGCACACGCGCAGACGACTGGCGCGCCGCGTTCTGGAACCGGTACCTGGAGATGGCGTGCCGCCACGCCGATCCCGAAGGCGTCGCACTGGCGCTCGCGCACGGCGCCGACCCGCGGGCCGATGGCCACGCAGCGATCCTGACGCCCGCCCAGGGCGTGCACAGCCGTTTCCTGCCTGAATCGGGCCATCTCGCGCCCGGGCGCACCAACCACGACTACCAGAACATCCTGCTTCGGTTGCTGGAAGGCGGCCTGGCGTGCGCCGACATGCTCACGGTGGCGCTGCCGGCCGCCGCTGCCGCCGACAACACAGGCATGCTCGACTTCCTGCTGGCCCAAGGGGCCGACATCCGCGCCGACGGCGCCCGCGCCCTCGCGGCCGCCGCCAGGAACATGGCGCAAGAGGCAGTTGCCTGGCTGCTGGGGCATGGCGCGAACGTGCATGCCGACGGTGGCGCGGCACTGCTTGCCGGTGTCGCCTCGCTGGATGCCACCACCGTCCGGATGCTGCTTGCCGCCGGCGCCGACCTGCAGGCCGCAGGCAGCCTCGCGTTCCGTACCGCGCTCGCTTCGCGGCCGCACGATCTTTACTCGGACGAGTCCGACCTGGTGGCAGAGCGCGCCGACATGCTCGTCTTCCTGCTCCGGCAGGGAGTGCGCCCGGCCGGCGCGGACCTGCGCGACGCCGGGGACAGGCTGGATGCAAGGCGCGTGACCGAGGCGGCCGCAGGGCACGAAGGCATCACCCCCGCCGACGCGGAACTGCTGCGGACACTGGCCGGGCTGGCCTGGGGGCCGGAGGGCGCCCGATGAGCTACGATTTCGCGGAGCACCTGCACCTCGACGGCACGGTCTATTCGCTCCAGTCCTTCCCGCTCAACGACTGGCTGGCGTCGCTGTCGCCCCGCCCCCGCTTTCGCCCCTGGCCAGGATGCTCCAACGGTTACCGCGCCACCTGGGAGGTGGCGGAACGGGACAGCGGCCGCGTACTGTATCTCACCGAACTCAAGGCGCCGGTGGAGGACCTGCTCGCGCAGCTGTTCGGCCGGCCCGATACGCCGCTGGCGGCAACCTGGTTCAGCGGGATGCTCCGGGGTACCCGTGGACCCATACGGCGCACCGGCTACCCGCCCCACACGTTCACCGACGACGAAATCCATCTCGAGATCGTCTCCGGCAGCGTGGTACGCGAATGGGTGCTCGACCTGCGCGGGGTCCCTGACCAGACCGACGACGAATTGCGCCTGTCGCTGCCCCGCTTTCTTTGGGGGCCGCGCCTGCGTGGCGAATCCCCGGACTGAATTCGATCGACTCATTCCCGACCAGGACGATGATGCACACAGCGCCAGACGAGATACTCCGCGAAGTACGGGACCTCCACCAGTTCATCCTCGCGCTGCTCGCGAGTCCCGACAAGACAAGATGGCACTGGCCATCGTACTACCTGCTGTACGTCGACATGGACCGCATGGCCTGGCGTCTCCGGGGGACAAGGACCGTGTTCGCCGACGAACCGCTGTTCGGGAAGGCTGCCGGGTTCGCGGCAGGACCGCGCCCGGTCGCCGGGCAGGCCGAAGCGGTGGACGACGCGTTTGCGGACCTCGGCAAAGCGCAGGGATCGATCGTGGGCCGGTTGTGGCACATGTCGCGCAACACGCTGACCGTCATCGAGGACAAGCAGCTGCGGCAGCGAATGCGTGCGCACCTTCATCCGAAAAGCGAGTGGTACCAGGTATTCCGCTCGGACTACTGCCCGGGCCGTGTGTCGGCCGACGGCCGGACGCTCGAAAGGAGCATCCTGAAGACCGATCCGGAACCGCCGGATCGGATTCACGATCTCGGAGAAACGAATCTCCACGTCCACCAGACCTTCGACATCGGTACCGACGCGGCGCGCAATTTGCTGGCTCAAGCGGTCGCCAGGGTGGAGGACGAGCACGCCCGCGTGTCGCGTGCAATGGCGGACTGTTTCCTCGCGCACTGCTCACTCGAAGCGCTCCTGCATCCGTCATCCGTATGAAGGGGAACGGACCGTTTGCAGGCAGCTTCGTCGAACTCCACGAGGTCGGCGCCGATGGCCATGCCGCCGCGCCGGAGATGATCCCCGTGCAGGCGCCGGCACGCAGCGGCACCCCGATCCTGGTGATCGCCGCTGGCCCCTTTGCGTACGCTGCGGCAAGCGCGCAGGCGGTACGCATCGCAAGGCGGCACACCGGCGGCGCGCTGCGCCTTGCCGTCGTCGAGATCGAGGACGGGCCGGTCGCGCCGGACGAAACGCACCGGGGCGAACTCGAGGCCGCCTTCGATGCCGTGGTGGCCGTGACGCGGGGACGGCGCCGGCAGCTAGTGAGCCGCCTGCTCCGGACAATACTGAGACGCGACGGACAGGACCAGCCGGTCGGTTGCGACTGGGACGACGTCAGCCACATCCTGGGAACTTCGCGCGGGGCTGCAGTTCGTTTCGGATGCGGACACGCTACGGGCGGCACGCGTGCCTCGCTTGCGGCCCTGGAGGCGATCAGGCAGGCCGATTCCCGAGGCCCGGGTCTGCGCGCCGCGCATGGCGTCTGCGTCGGCATCCGCGCTGCCTCGACAACGATAGGCGGCAGCGAAATCAAGGAAGCGATCCATCTGGTCCGTGCCCGGGTCCATCCACGCGCCGCGATCACGATGTCGATCGGATCCGAAAGTGCCCTGGAAGACGGCGCATTCGAAGTCGACATCTTTGCCTTCGGACAGTTCGACGCAGCCGAACTTGCGCGGCAAGGCACCGGCGCCGACGATGCGCTGCCGGATCAAGCTGCCGATCCGGAGGCGCCGGGGCAAGGAAAGGAAGCGTTGCGCGATCCGCTGTATGGCGCCGCCCGATCGCTCGTGATACGTAGCCAGCGTGCGTCGATTTCGCTGGTTCAGCGGCACCTGCGCATTGGCTATGGACACGCGTGCCGGCTACTGGAGAGCATGGAGGGCGATATCTTGTCCGCCCCCGGCGAGGATGGGAAGCGTACGGTGCTGGTGCCGGGCCAGACGCCGCAGCATTCGTGGCGCCCGTGAATAAAAAAATTACAACCTCAAAGCGCTACCTGTCATACCATCGGTAGAGAACCACAGCGGTTCTTTCCAGAACAAGAAACAGGAGACGACAACCATGAACTTGCGCGCAAGTTTCAGCAACATGAAGGACAGTACCCGGGAAGACTGGCAGCTGATCGGCCAGGAATTCGTGCCCTATACAAAAGCCCTGCCCGACCGCATCATGGCCCACCTGAAGATCCTCGAGGGCGACTACGGCGGCTTTCCGGTCGACCGCTATACGCACTCGCTGCAAACCGCGACCCGGGCCTTGCGGGATGGGCGGGACGAGGAATACGTGGTCTGCGCACTGCTGCACGATATCGGGGACACACTGGGCAGCTTCAATCACCCCGATATCGCGGCGGCCATCCTGAAACCTTTTGTGACCGACGCCAATCACTGGATGGTGCAGAACCACGGCGTATTCCAGGGCTATTATTTTTTCCATCACCTGGGCTTGAACCGCGAGATGCGCGACCAGTTCGCGGGCCACCAGTTTTACGACTACACGGCCGAATTCTGCGACCTGTACGACGCGCCGGCATTCGACAGGCAGGCGGAAACACTGCCGCTCTCCGAATTCGAGCCGATGCTGCGCCGCGTATTCGCCAAGCCGCGCCGCAGTATTTATAAGACGGATACGCCTGCCGAACAATCGGCCTGAACCCACATCACCGGAGAAACCCGCATGCATATCCCTTCTCTTAAAGACCAGGTCAGCGCCGACGAGTGGCAACTGCGATGCGATCTGGCCGCCTGTTACCGGCTCGTTGCGATGTACGGCTGGAGCGACCTGATCTTCACGCATATCAGTGCCCGGGTGCCCGGGCCCGAGCACCACTTCCTGATCAACCCCTACGGAATGATGTTCGACGAGATCACCGCATCGTCCCTGATCAAGGTCGACCAGGACGGCAACAAGCTTTCCGAGTCGCCCTTGCCGGTCAACCGCGCCGGTTTCGTCATCCACAGCGCCATCCACGCCGTGCGCGACGACGCGCAATGCGTGATTCATACCCATACCCGCGCCGGGGTGGGCGTCAGCGCCCAGCGCAATGGCGTGTTGCCGATATCCCAGCAATCGATGTTCGTTCTCGCCTCGCTCGCGTATCACGACTACGAAGGCGTCGCGCTGCACGATGCCGAAAAGCCGCGCCTGCAGGACGACCTGGGCATGGCCAATTTCCTCATGTTGCGCAACCACGGCTTGCTGACGGTCGGCGCCAGCATCCCCGATGCCTTCCTGTCGATGTACACCTTCGAAAGCACGTGCCAGATCCAGCTGGCCGCACAATCGGGCGGCGCCGAACTGGGAATGATCGCACCCGAGATCCTGGGCAGCGCCGCCGAAGCGCTCAGGGCCCAGACCTCGGGAATGGGCGGAGCCTTCGCCTGGCCTGCGCTGCTACGCAAGCTCGACCGCGTCGACGACAGCTACCTGACCTAACCCGTCCTGACCCGGGCGCGCGCGACGGCCCTTCCCTCACCCCGCCTGCGTCCCCGATGGCGGGCCGAGGGACGGGCCGGCTCGCTCGCTCTACTGGTTCGTGTGATTTGTTCTTTCCCATACCAACAACAAGGAGACATGAATGAGCAGTTTTATCACGCTGTTACCGACCCTGCTGATCGGCGCACTCGCCCTGATCATGTTCGGACTGGGCCTGTCGCTCACCCTTGCCGACTTTCGCCGCCTGCTCGGCCATCCCAAACCGGTGGTGCTGGCACTCGTGCTGCAGGCATTGGTGCTGCCTGCAGTCTGCTACGGCCTGATCGTGGCGCTGGACGTGTCACCGGTGTACGCCGTCGGCCTGATGCTGCTCGCGGCCTCACCGGGCGGCGTATCGGCAAACCTGTACAGCCATCTTTTCGGCGGCAACGTCGCAATGAATATTTCGCTGACGGCCATTAATACGGTGCTGTCGATCGTCAGCCTGCCCCTGATCGGCAACTTTGCGATCAATACCTTCGCCAGGACCGGCCAGGTCGTGCCCATGCAAACCGGTAAAGTGATCGAGGTGATCGGCATCGTGCTGGTGCCGGTGGTGATCGGCATGTTCGTGAAAAGCCGGGCGCCGGCGTTTGCCGCGCGCTCGGAAAAACCCATGAAGGCTTTTTCGATAGTGGTCCTGGCCGCGCTGGCACTGATCGCCATGGCCAAGGAGTGGACCTCGCTGACCGCTTCGTTCGCCTCGATCGGACTGGCCGTCATTGCCTTCAACGCAATCAGCCTCGGACTGGGTTACTACGTGCCGCGCCTCATGGGGCTGGACAAGCCGAATGCGATCGCGATCGGCTACGAAATCGGCATCCACAACTCGACGCTGGCGATTTTTGTCGCGGTATCGGTGCTGGGCGACTTCAAGCTGATGGTACCGGCGGCGATCTACTCCGCCAGCATGTACGTGCTGGCGACGGCCTTCGGTTTTCTCGTGCTCGGCAGGCAGCCGGCCGTGGTACTAGCGCGGGCCTGATTCGGTTCCGGCAGATGGCGCCTCAGAGCGGCGCCATCTCTACTGCCACGCCCGACAGGACTGCGTTACCCGACAAGGGGTCGCGCAGGTTTTCGTCGAGCAGCGCGTTCAGGTTGACACCGGGCCGCCCGGCCGCCACGCCGAGCCGGGTGCCGGCCAGGTCATGGCCCCAGCCATGGGGCAGGCTGACCACGCCGGGCATCATCTCGTCGCTCACTTCCACCTGGACGTCGATGCGGCGCTCGCCGTTCCGCAGTTGCGCCATGCCGCCGTCAAACAGGCCGAGCCGGGCGGCGTCGACCGGATGAACCAGCGCCGTGCAGCGGTAGGCGCCCTTGGCCAGCGCCGGGAGGTTGTGCATCCAGCTGTTGTTGGAGCGCAGCTGGCGCCGGCCGACGATCACGAGATCCGGTGCGGGCGCCGCGAGGTCCGCCGCCACGCGCGCCAGGTCATCGAGCAGCATCGGCGGGGCCAGCTCGATCTTGCCGGACGGCGTGCGCAAGGCTTCCGGGATGCGCTGCGTCATCGGTCCCAGGTCGATACCGGACGGCGCCTGCCTGATCTTGTCCAGTGTGAGGCCGGCGGGCATACGGCCGAACCCGTCGCCGTAAGGGCCGGTGCGCAGGGCCAGGTCGAGCAGGCGCTCCGGCCCGCGCTGCGGGGCCAGCGCCGCCATCACCTGCGCGGCGGCCGGACCGAACAACTTGTCGAGCTCCTGTTCCAGCGCGGCGGCGTCGAGCGCCTCGATGTCGGTACTCGCGCCCTGCCCCTGCGCGATCGCGGCGATGCGCAGCAGGCTTTCCCACTCGTCGGGCTGGCCGGGCTGGCGCGGGAGCACCGGCGGGCTGTAGCGCGCGTGATTCCGGTGCGAGAACTGGGTGAAGCTGACGTCGTAGTGCGCGTCCTCCAGCGGTGACGGTCCGGGCAGGATCACGTCGGCGTGGCGCGAGGTTTCGTTGAGGTAGATGTCGAGGCTGACCATGAACTCGAGCCCGTCCAGTGCGGCGGCCAGGCGCGGGCCGTTGGGGCTTGACAGCACCGGATTGCCGGCGATCGCAATCAGCGCCTTGACCTGTCCAGGGCCGGGTGTATCGATTTCCTCGGCCAGGCAGGTGATCGGCAGCTCGCCCGCCACCTCGACGGCACCCGACACTCGCGAGCGATGGCGGCCGCTGACGACCCCGCGACCGGCGCCCGGCTTGCCGCGCGTGTTGGCGGCAAATGCCGCGGCCTTGGGAAACATGGCGCCGCCCTCCTCGTCCAGGTGGCCGGTCAGGACATTGATCACATCGATCAGCCAGGAGCACAGGGTGCCGAACTGCTGGGTGCAGGTGCCGATGCGGCCGTAGATGGCGGCGCGCGGCGTGGCGGCGAGCGTACGGGCCAGGCCGCGGATGGTGGCGGCATCGATGCCGCAGCGCGCGGCAACGCGTTCGGGCACGTAGTCCCGCACCGCCGCGGCAAGTTCCTCGAACCCGTTGCAGTGCGCGGCCAGCCGGCCCGGCCGCACCAGCCCTTCCTCGAACAGCGCCTGAACCATGCCGAGCAGGAAGAAGACATCGGCGCCGGGACGTATGAAATGGTGTGCATCGGCTACCTCGGCGGTCTCGGTGCGGCGCGGGTCCACCACGACCATCCTGCCGCCGCGCGCGCGCAGTGCTTTGGCCTTGCCGCGGAAGTCCGGCACGGTCCACAGGCTGCCGTTCGATACCATCGGGTTGGCGCCGAGGATCAGCAGGAAGTCGCAACGTTCGATATCGGGGACGGGAACCGACAGCCAGCTGCCGAACATCAGACCGACGGACAGCATCTTCGGCACCTGGTCCACGCTCGACGCCGAGAACATGTTGCGGGTGCCGAGCGCCCTGGCCAGGCGCGGGAAGTAGAGCATCAGGCTCATCTTGTGCGAGACCGGGTTGCCCAGCACGGTCGCCACCGCGTCCGGTCCTCCCGCCGCGATGATGGGCGGCAGGCGCCGCTCGATTTCCGCATAGGCCTCCATCCAGCTGGCTTCGACGAACTTGCCGTCGCGCTTGATGAGGGGCAGGCGCAAGCGGTCGGGGTCGTCGTGCAGGTCCTTCAGGCCGATGGCCTTGGGGCAGAGGAAGCCCTTCGAGAACACGTCATTCCGGTCGCCGCGAATGCGGACGACGCGGCCCTCCTCCAGGTCCAGTTCGAGGCCGCAACTGGCCTCGCAGAAGGGGCAGATGCGGTGGGCGACTGCGGTCGAACTTGTCATGGCGACCCTTTAAGAAGGAAAACCGAACGGTCGTTCGATTGTGGTCAGGGATGATCGAATTGTCAAGCAATGCGGTTGCCCCGCTGGCCTGCCAGCCTTTCGCGATGATTGCACGGGCTCTTACAAATGGTTTCGATTGAATCGTTTACAGGCTTTATCGTGCGCGCCTCAGCAAGTAGTCTAACGGGCTCGGCATGCGTCACCTCGTGCCGCAGCTGGTGCGCGGCAGGTGCGCGGCCGGCCGAACGCTATTTCTTCAAACGGAGTCTTCCTTGTCCGAATCTATAATTCCCACCCCGGCGACGGTCATCAAAATCATCGGTGTCGGCGGTGCCGGCGGTAACGCCGTCAACCATATGGCATCCTCCGGACTGTCCACCTTCGAATTCATTTGCGCGAATACGGACGCGCAAGCCCTGTCGAATACCCGCACCGAACAACGCATCCAGCTCGGCGAGAGCGGCCTGGGCGCCGGCAGCGACCCGATGGTCGGACGCGAAAGCGCCACCCGCGAACGCAACCATATCGCCGAGGCGCTCAAGGGCGCCGACATGGTCTTCATCACCGCCGGCATGGGCGGCGGCACCGGCACCGGCGCCGCTCCCGTGGTCGCCGAAGTGGCGCGCGAGCTGGGCATCCTGACCGTCGCCGTCGTGTCGAAGCCCTTCGAATTCGAAGGCCCGCGGCGCATGCGCGTGGCCGAGGAAGGCATCGCGGCGCTGGCACGCTGCGTCGACTCGCTCATCATCGTCCTCAACAGCCGGCTCGAGGAAGTGCTGGGTGAGGACGTCACGCAAAAACAGGCCTTCGCCGCCGCCGACGAGGTGCTCAGCAAGGCAGTGACCGGCATCGCGGACATCATCGCCGTGCCGGGGATGATCAACGTCGATTTCGAGGACGTCCGCACGGTGATGCGCCAGACCGGCATGGCAATGATGGGCACTGCCCAGCACGCCGGCGACGACCGCGCCGCCAGGGCGGCCGAAGAGGCCATCGCCTGTCCGCTGCTCGACGGCGCCAACCTGCGCGCCGCGCGCGGGGTGCTGGTCAACATCGCCGCTTCCGAGGAAACCTTGATGCTGCGTGAAACCAAGCTCGTGATGAACACGATCTGCGCCCAGACCAACGAGGACGCCATCATCAAGTTCGGCGCGGTCTTCGACGACACGCTGGGCGACGCAATGCGCGTGACGGTGGTGGCCACGGGCCTGAACCGGCCCAGCGACCTGGCGCCGGGAACGAGACGGCCATCGATTGCGCGCCCGGGCACCCAGCCGCATTCGGTCCTGCGCCAGAACGCGGTGCACGCGCCGGTCCGGCTGGCGTCGGCCCAGCAGACTGGATCGATGTCGCGCCAGTCCGCTGAACGGACCGATGAGGATACCCGGTAAGGCCGCCTGGCAGCATACCCGGGGCTTCAGCCCAGCGGCAGATGGTGCGGACGCACGAGCATATGCCAGTCGCGGTGCTCACCGAGAATCAGGCCCAAGCCGCCCTCGATGCCCGCGCGTACCCTGGCCTCGTCGCCTTCGGCATGGGCGGCCATGATGGCCGCCCTGCGCTGCCCCAGCTCGGCGGAGAGCCGGCGCGCCGTCGCGGCCAGGCGGTAGGACTCGGTCTGCGCCAGCGCGCCATGCAGCGACGCCCCGAGCGAGGGGAAGAAGATGGTGACGAAGGACAGCCACATCGAATGGACGGCGAGGTGGGCAAGCGCGCCCCCCAGCGTCAGGACGAAC
Source organism: Massilia litorea (assembly GCF_015101885.1). Taxonomy (NCBI): domain Bacteria; kingdom Pseudomonadati; phylum Pseudomonadota; class Betaproteobacteria; order Burkholderiales; family Oxalobacteraceae; genus Massilia; species Massilia litorea. Next base: position 3,585,660 of record NZ_CP062941.1, on the reverse strand, counting down.
AGGCAGGCATTGATCTTGTGAACGCGGTGCATCAGGGCCTCGCTGCGTAGCGCCAGGTGGTCGTGGTAACCGCGCTGGGCGTCGAACTGGGCGACGGCCCAGTCCACGTACTGCCCGACAAAAGCGGGACTCGACCATGCGCCGCGCAGCGTGGCGGCGACGGCGGGCTCGTGGCGGGCGCACAATGCGTTGATCGCCGGGCTGTCGGAAACATGCAGCGCGCCTGCTCCCAGCCGGGCATACCAGCTGGGCGAGGTGCCTGCATGCGCAGGGACGGCCAGCGGCGCCACCAGCGGCAGGTAGCGTGCCAGTTCGGCCTCGGTGCGGCTGGCCAGCCACTGTCCTTGCCAGTCCTGGCGGTGCCCGCGCCGATACAGCAATCCCAGCACGGCAATCAGGACCACTTCCAGCACCGCCCAGTACGGTGCCCAGGCATGCATGGCATGCCGTCCGTTGTCCCAGCCGAGGGCCAGGGGCATCACGGCGCACAGCACCGCCATGGCGCTCAGCAGATACAGCCCCCAGAATGCGCTGCGATAGCGGTTGCCGGACCTGATCGCACGGTTGTTGCTGGCTTCCTGCGCAGGCGCGATCGCGCTCACCAGGTCGGCGATGGCCGCTGGCGGAGCCACGGCCGGCAGTTCAGCCGCCGCAGGAAAGCGCACGCCGAGGAGCAGCAGTGCCTGGATACGCTGATGAAATGCCATAAATCCCTAGTCGAGCATGGTGTAGGTCGCGGCAAAGATCTCGGCACCGACGATACCGAAGTGGCCGTCGCCATAGTCGAGGAGCCAGTCGCCCGGCTGGCCGGACAGGCGCGACACCCCGTCGCCAAGCACGACCGCGAACGGATCGGTCATCCGGACTGCCAGCGATGGGCGCGGCACGCTGTAGTAGGCGCCAGGCGGGCCCGCCGGCCGGTAACGCTGCTCGAAGGCTGCGCGCTCGATCGGCCACTGCTCGCCGGTCGGCGCGCTCACGACGGCGTCGCCGGCGCGGGCGCGGACCGGGCCCTCGCGGGTGTGGATCGTTTCCGGCTGCGTGGCGAAACGGACCATGACGCGCATGGCACGCTTCTGGACGCGCACAACGCCGGGTTCGCCGAGCAGCGCAGGCGCACCGCCGCCCGCTCCGGCCGAATGAAATTCGCGCATCTGCATTCCCCCTGCTTGCCGTGGCGCCCGACCCGCAGATGTGCTGACGCAGCGCCTGCGCTCACTCATATCTGCCCTGGCAGCGCACGATGAAGGACTTGCGCTCAGCCGCATCGTCGATTTCATCGGCCAGCCTGGCAATGAGTTCCGCCGGCCCGGCCGCCGCGGGCGCCATGCGCCGCACCAGCACCTTCGCAATCGGACCGATCAGCCTGGCCAGGTGGCCCTCGATCCTTTCGAGCACGGCGCTGTCGATGGCGGCGGTAGCCGGCACGGGCGCCGGCGGGCGCTGCGGTGGCCTTGGCGCAGCGGACGTCAGGTCCGCCGACGTGTCCGGCCCCGTTGGCGGACGCCCGAGAAGCACGGACAGGCAGTCGCGCAACTGACCCAGATGGAAGCCGAACTCACCATCGATCGCGTCGAGCCAGTGCTGGGTGCTGATGAAATATTCCAGGCTCTTGGACAGGGGCACGTCCTCGATACGCAGCGGAAGTATATGCAGGCCCTTGTTCACGGCCCGCTCGACTTCCCGGCGCACCTGCGGAGAGCTGTTCGAATTCGACGAAAACACCAGCACCAGCACGCGCGCCGTATCGAGGGCGTCGATGATGGCTTCGGCCCAGTCCTCGCTGGGCCGGATATCGCGCGGCGCCACCCAGCATCGGATGCCGTGCGCTTCCAGGCTGTGGCAAATCGCGTCGGCGAATACCTTGTCGAAGTGCGAGTGACTGAGAAAGACGTCGTGTGCCATCCTGTCCCCGCTCAGCCCAGCATCGCCATGGCTTTTTCAAGGCTGCGGCGCATGCGGTTGAAGGCGTTGCCGAGCACCGCGATGTCGTCGTTGCCCCGGATGTCGAACGGTTCCACCTCCGCCTTCCCCGCGCTGACTGCGTCGGCGATCCGGGTGATCCTGCGCATGGGGCGCAGGATAAAGCGATAGATGACCAGATTGACGACCAGCAGCAGTCCGGCGAAGGTCGCCACCATCCCTGTCATGATCACATTGAACACGCGGTCAGCCTGCGCCATGGGCACAGCCAGCGGCACCGACACGATCTGGCTCCCGACTGTTTCGCCGAGTTTCCAGCCAAATCCATTGGCGTCGCCATACAGGGCGCGCATGGACGTTGGCGCGGCGGATGGCACGCTATGGCAGGCCAGGCACTGGGCGTCCCTGATCCGGATCGGCCGCGCGAGGAACAGCGATTGACCGGTCGGCGTCGCGCGCTCGCCCACCACTTCCTTCAGGTCGGGATGATCGCGCAGGTTACGCACGACGTCGGCCTCCCACTCCACCACGCGGTCGCGCGGATTGGTCGGGTTCAGCGTCGCCTCCTTGTAGCTGTACTCCTTGAATGCCGCCTGCATCCTGGAGAAACTCTGCGTCGCGGCATACGAGGGCACCGTCTGGGGCAGGAATTCCTTGTGGAGCCGCGCTTCCAGGAGGGGCTTGATCTCCGCACTGGTGTAGCTGCGCGCCGCCAATGCCGCTTCCATCATCAGGCTGGCGTGGCTCATCACTTCACGCTTCGCGTTTTCTTGCAATACGTTTTTGCTGATCAGGCCGGTTACCGTCAAGCCGGCACAAAACACCGCAGCCAGGGAAAGATTGACTTTCAGTAGGAGGTGCATGGCCTGCCTTCACGGAGATCGGCGATAGAAGATGTGCGAATCATAACATTCAGCTATTGCCATGCTAGCAAATATTATTGTTTGGGCATCAGATGCAGCTAGTCCCGTGGCGCTAACGCATCATGCGAGTCAATGTCCCTGTCACCGGCACTGTCGTTCGCCGTCGGGGATCAGGCCATCTCCTATGCCTTAGGGAAATATCCCACATCACCATAAAGAATTGGCGTCCGATGGTGCGCTGCACAATAATTGATCAGTCTGCCCTATTCTCCTCCAGGAAATAGACTCAGCCCGCGAGTTCGCTGGCGGGCTTCTCCACTCTAAAATTAAAGAACTGATGATGAAGAAATCGATCGCACTTATCTGCTTCGCCCTCTGCACCGGTGCCGGCTCCGCAGCCCAGGCCGCAAACAATGGCGACGCCGCCTGCACGCAGCTCTCTTCGGACATCGCTGCCCGGAGCGCCCTCTTCGTGAAAGTCGCCGACGCTGCGCCGGACCTGACCGACATTATTCCGTCGGCCCCTGCAGCCGTGCGTCAACGTGTCCACGACAAAACGCTGGCATTGCATAATATTGCCAATGAAATCTGGTCGTTGCGCACGCGCATGGCCTATCTTGATTGCACCCAGGCCGGGACCTTCGCTTACTGAGCGGCATCGCGCTGCAGCGCGGCGCCGTCACGCACCAAGTGGTAGCGCAGGCTGCCGGCATGGCACTTCATCATTCGGTGAACCGGCCTCATGAAATCGTGACGTCCGGATTCCGGAACATCGCTGACGAGGCTGGGCATCTGTGGCACTATGCGCCGATAACATCGATGAACACGCTGGAGGCGCAGTAGTGGGAAACCCGCAGTTACCTTCCAATGAGGACCTGCTCGCGCAGATACGTTTCGATCCAGACCAGGGCACCATCTGGCTGTCCGAGCAGCGCGTGATGCTCAACCATGCGGGCGTTTGGGGCGCGCTGCGCGACGAGCTGGTAGAGACCATGGGCATGCAGCGCGCGCGCGCCCTGCTGATGCGCTACGGCTACCAGACCGGATTGCGCGATGCGGAACTGGCCCGCAAACTGCGGCCGGACCTGCCGGTCGAACAAGCCTTCATGGTGGGGCCGCAACTGCACAGCATACGCGGCCTCGTGCACGTGACGCCGCTGGAGCTGGAGTTCGACCTCGCCAAGGGGAGCTATTTCGGGCGCTTCGAGTGGCGCAATTCGTTCGAGGCGCAGGTCTACCTCCAGCACCACGACACCAGCAAGGAGCCGGTGTGCTGGAGCCAGCTTGGCTACGCCAGCGGCTATACCACCTATTTCATGGGGCGCTCCATCATCTACAAAGAGGTGGCCTGCGCCGGCTGTGGCAGCACGCATTGCGAAATCGTGGGAAAACCGGCCGAGGAATGGGAAGACCACGCCGAAACGCAGCGGCTGCTGATGCGCGATTCGATGGCCGAAGAACTGTTCGCCCTGCAAAGCCAGCTGAGCGAACTGCGGGAAGCCGTGCGGGCCAGCGAGCAGGACACCCCGGCCAATTCCGTGGGGCGCTCGCGCGCCTTCCGCGAAGCGAGCCAGCTGATCCGGCGCGCGGCGGCAAGCAAGGCCAATGTGCTGCTGCTGGGCGAAACCGGCGTGGGCAAGGAAGTGTTCGCGCGCGCCCTGCACGCGGGTTCGCCGCGCGCGGAGCAGCCCTTTGTCGCGGTCAACTGCGCCAGCATTCCGCCGGACCTGATCGAAGCGGAGCTGTTCGGCGTGGAGAAAGGGGCGTACACGGGCGCCACCGTCAGCCGGCCCGGCAAGTTCGAGCGCGCCAACCGTGGCACCATCTTCCTCGACGAAGTCGTCGAACTGTCGGCGCGCGCCCAGGCCTCGCTGCTGCGCGTGCTGCAGGAAGGAGAACTGGAACGCGTGGGCGGCACGCACAGCCAGAAAATCGACGTGCGCATCGTCGCCGCTACCAACGAGGACCTGCAGCAGGCGGTGGCCAACGGCAAGTTCAGGATGGACCTGTACTACCGCCTGAACGTCTATCCCGTCCACATCCCGCCCCTGCGCGAGCGCACCGACGATATCCCCCTGCTGACGGAACACTTCGTCGGAAAGTACAACGCCGTGTACGGCAAGCGCATCCTGGGCGTATCGGACAAGGCCCTGCAGGCGCTGATGCACTATGCATGGCCGGGCAACATCCGCGAGCTGGAGAACATGATGGAGCGCGGCGTCATCCTCACCGACAGCAACCAGATGATCGACGTCCATACGCTGTTTCCGACCCTCGCCGAAGCCGGCGGCATGAAGGCCATCGCCCCGTCCGGCCACCTGCATACGCCGCCCGCGCCGGGCGCCCCGTCCAGCCCGGACACGCTGTGCGAACAACTGCTGAATAACGAGTTCAAGCTGGACCAGTTCGAAGCGCGCCTGATCCACACGGCCATGGCCAGGGCCGCAGGCAACGTCACCCAGGCCGCCCGCCTGCTCGGCATCACGCGTCCTCAGCTCGCCTACCGGCTGGACAAGCTGAAACTGCCCAAGTAGCGTCCCCGCGCCCGGTGCCGCCGCCGCGGCGCGCCTCCCTCCCTCCCCGCCTGCGCATTTGCTGAATCCCGCCCGCGGCGCTTCATCAAATCGTGAACCCCACCTGCCGCGCCGCTCCGGCGCGGACATGTCTTTCCTTTAAATTCAATCACTTGGCCTCCTGGCACACCAGTTGCTATAGCTCTTGTGCAGCCATAGAAAACAGGAGGAGACATGAATCCGTTACCCGACATGCCCAGCCGCTTCGTGCGCGTCACGTCGCGCGATGCCGACTGGGTCCAGTTCGAATTCTCGATCGGCGACCCCGACCTTTGCGTCGAGCTGACGATGCGGCCGGCCCAGTACGAGGCCTTCCGCCGGCGGCAGTGTGCTCTGGTGCTGCCGGACCTTCCCGCCACCCAGCTCGAACACGAACGGCGCCATTGGCACGAGAGCGTGCCCGGCGCCTGCCCCCACGACTAAAACAACCAGGAGACCAGCATGCAAATCGACATACGGACCGACAGCGTCAAGCCTGTCCGCCAGACCTTCGCCAACATCGCGCGCCGCCTCGGCGCGGACAAGCCGGCCACCCGCTACCAGGAAGCGATGTACGACCTGCAGCCCGAGGCCAACTTCCACTACCGCCCGCTGTGGCAGCCGGAATACGAGCTGTACGACAAGCGCCGCACAGCCGTCGTCATGGCCGACTGGTATGCGTTGAAGGACCCGCGCCAGTTCTACTACGGCACCTGGGTGAACACCCGGGCGCGCCAGCAGGAGTCGATGGAAAAGAACCTCGAATTCCTCGAACAGCGCGCACTGCTGGCCGCCTTGCCCGAGCCGACGAAGGAACTGCTGGCCACGACCCTGGTCGTGCTGCGCCATACCGAGTGGGCCGCCAACATGAACAACGCCTACGTCACCGCTTACGGCTACGGTTCCGCCATTACGGAGGCGACCATGTTCCACACCATGGACCGCCTGGCGCTGGCCCAGTACCTCACCCGCATCGGACTGCTCATCGGCGGCAAGCCGGCGGTCGCGGCAGCCAGGGACGCCTGGCTGCAGGACGCGGCATGGCAACCCGTACGCCATGCCGTGGAAGACCTGATGGTGTGCCAGGACTGGTTCGAACTGTTCGTCGCGCAGAACCTGGTGCTGGACGGCCTCGTCTACCCGCTGTTCTACCAGAAGCTGGACGCGCAGCTGGCCCTCGAGCACGGTCCCGCCTGCGCGCTCGCCACAGACTTCATGCGCGTCTGGCATGCCGAGACCGCACGCTGGGTCGATGCGGTCGTCAAAGCCGCCGTCCAGGAAAGCCCTGCCAACGCCGCCACCATCTCGCGCTTCGCCTTCGCATGGCTCGACCGCTTCGAACCGGCACTGGCCCAGGTCGCGCAGCGCCTGTTCGGCCCCGATGGCGGCGACGTCCTTGCGGCCGTGGCGGCGCCGCTGGAAAAACGCCTGTCCGGCCTCGGCCTGTCCCGTGAAGGAGCCGCATCGTGAGCGATCAACTCGTCTTCATCGCGCTGCAGACCAACGAGGACACGCGTGCCGTAATCGAGGCCATCGAGACCGACAACCCGCACGCGACCGTGCACCGCTTTCCCGCGATGGTGAAGATCGATGCACCGGGCCGCCTCGAGATCAACCGCGCCACCATCGAGGACCTGATCGGCCGCAACTGGGACATGCAGGAGCTGCAGCTCGGCCTGATCTCGTTGGCCGGCAACATCGACGAAACCGAAGACCAGCTCGTGCTGGCCTGGCGCTGAATACAACGACAAGGAGACAAACATGAATACCGCAAGCACGCAGGAACAGGGCCAGGCTGGCCAGGCCAAGGCCCAGGCCACTTCGGCGAAGATGTCGATCAAGGAAAAATACGCCCTGCTCACCCGCGACCTGGGCTGGGACACGACCTACCAATCGATGGACGCCGTCTTCCCTCAAGATAAATTCGAAGGCATCGTGATCCACAACTGGGACGGCTGGGAAGACCCCTTCCGCATGACGATGGACGCGTACTGGAAGTTCCAGTCGGAGAAGGAGCGCAAGCTGTACGCCATCATCGACGCCTTCCAGCAGAACAACGGCCAGCTCAACGTGACGGATGCGCGCTACGTGAACGCCCTCAAGCTGTTCCTGACCGGCGTCTCGCCGCTGGAATACGCCGCCCACCGCGGCTTCGCCATGGCCGGCCGCAACCTGCGCGGCGCCGGCGCCCGCGTGGCCTGCCAGATGCAGTCCGTGGACGAACTGCGCCACTGCCAGACCCAGGTCCACACGATCAGCCAGTACAACAAGTTCTTCAACGGCTTCGAGGACTGGACCCACATGCACGACCGCCTGTGGTACCTGTCCGTGCCCAAGTCCTACTTCGAGGACGCGATGACGGCGGGACCCTTCGAATTCATCACCGCCATCTCGTTCTCGTTCGAGTACGTGCTGACCAACCTGCTGTTCATGCCCTTCATGTCGGGCGCCGCCTTCAACGGCGACATGGCCACCGTCACCTTCGGCTTCTCGGCCCAGTCCGACGAGTCGCGCCACATGACGCTCGGCCTCGAAGTGGTGAAGTTCATGCTGGAGCAGGATCCGGCCAACCTGCCGATCATCCAGAAGTGGGTGGACAAGTGGTTCTGGCGCGGCTACCGCCTGCTCACGCTGGTGGCCATGATGATGGACTACATGCTGCCCAAGAAGGTGATGAGCTGGAAGGAAGCGTGGGAGATGTATTTCGAACAGAACGGCGGCGCCCTGTTCGCCGACCTGGCCCGCTACGGCGTGCGCATGCCGAAGTACCACGAACAGGCCGCGCAGGAAAAGGATCACCTGTCGCACATCGCCTGGTCGATCTTCTACAACTTCAACCATGCCGCCGCCATCCACACCTGGGTGCCGGAAGAAAACGAGCTGGATTGGCTGAAGGCGCAGTACCCGGACACGTTCGAGGAACACCACCTGCCGCACCTGCGCTACTGGCAGGAACAGCACAAGGCCGGCAAGCGATGGACCAATCCGGGCCTGCCGATGCTGTGCCAGCTCTGCCAGGTCCCGATGGCCTTTCGCGAACCAGGCGACCCGACCCAGGTTTGCTACCGCGAGGTCAAGTACGAAGGCGAGAACTACCACTTCTGCTCGGACGGCTGCTGCGACATCTTCAAGAACGAACCGGAAAAGTATGTACAGGCGTGGCTGCCGGTGCATCAGATTTTCCAGGGCAACTGCGGCGGCCCCACCCTGCCCGAGGTGCTCGACTGGTACCACCTGAAACCCGAGGCCGCCGGCGACTACGCCGACTCGGCCGACCGCGCCAACTGGGAGCGCTGGACCAACGACAACCCTAAAGCCGCCTGAGCGGCACGCGAGGAGACATCATGCCAGTCATCGCATTAGCACCAGACTACCGCGGCGAAGTCCGCGACCGCGTGGAGAACTTCCACGGCAACCAGCTCGTGTACTTCGGCTGGGACCGTCGGATGCTGTTCTGCAGCCCCTTCACGCTGCCGCTGCCGCCCGACATGCCATTCAAGACCCTGGTGAGCGACGTGCTCACGCCGCTCCTGGCCGCGCATCCCGAAGGCGCTTCCATCGACTGGAGCACGGCGACCTGGCTGCGCGCCGGCCAGCCCTTCGTGCCCGAGCCTGAGGCCAGCCTGGTGGCCAATGGCCTGGGCCATAAAACCGTGCTGCGCCTGCAAACCCCGCAACCGGCCGGCGTCGGCGGCAGCGGCAACTGAACGGAGGACACCATGAGCTACCAATTGACGATCGAACCGCTGGGCCAGACCGTGGAGGTGGCCGAAGGCCAGACCATCCTGGACGCCTGCCTGCGCGCCGGCATCTGGCTGCCGCACGCCTGCGGCCACGGCCTGTGCGGCACCTGCAAGGTGCAGGCCAGCGGCGGTGAACTGGAGCACGGCGAGGCCTCGCCCTTCGCCCTGATGGACTTCGAGCGCGACGAGGGCAAATGCCTGGCCTGCACCGCGACCGTGCAGACGGACATCACCATCGAAGCCGACATCGATCCCGATCCGGACGCGCAATGCCTGCCGCTGATGGACTACCAGGCCCGCGTGGCGCGCATCGAGACCCTCACGCCGACCATCAAGGGCGTGTTCCTCGAGATCGAGCACGAGCACGGTGACGCCGCGCTGCGCTTCCAGCCGGGCCAGTACGTGAACCTGTGGCTGGCGGGGGAAGCGGCGCCGCGCGCGTTTTCCATCGCTTCCGCGCCATCGTCGCGCGAGGTCGAGCTGAACATCCGGCTGGTGCCGGGCGGGAAAGTCACGTCCTACGTCCACGACGGGCTGAAGGTCGGCGAGCAGGTGATGCTGTCGGGACCGCTGGGCCGCTTCTTCGTGCGCAAGAGCGACCCTCGGCCGCTGCTGTTCATCGCCGGCGGCTCGGGGCTGTCCAGCCCGCGCTCGATGGTGCTCGACCTGCTCGAGTCCGGCGACACCCGCCCGATCCGCCTGATCCAGGGCGCGCGCACCCTGGACGAGCTGTACTACCGGGCCGAGTTCGAGCAACTGGCCGCGCGCCATCCGAACTTCGAGTACCTGCCGGTGCTGTCGGGCGAGCCGCAGGATTCGGCGTGGGCCGGCGAACGCGGCTACGTGCACGAACTGGCCGTGCGCCACTTCGGCCAGGACTTCCGCGGCTGGCGCGCCTACCTGTGCGGGCCGCCGCCGATGATCGAGGCGAGCATCGCGGCACTGATGCAGGGCCGGCTGTTCGAAAAGGACATCTTCACGGAGAAGTTCCTGTCCGCAGCGGACGCCGGCCAGGCCGTGCGCAGCCCGCTGTTCCGTTCACTTTGAGAACCGCATGATGAGGATTGCATGAGCACCAACGAACACCGCATCGACAGCGTCGAGGTACTGCTGCTCGACGTTCCGACCATCCGCCCGCACCAGCTGTCCATGGCCACCATGCGGACCCAGAACATCGTGCTGGTGCGCATACGCTGCAGCGACGGCATCACGGGCTGGGGCGAAGCCAGCACCATCGGCGGCCTGGCCTACGGCGAAGAAAGCCCGGAAAGCATGCGCGCCAATATCGAGACCTACATGGTCCCGATCCTGGTCGGCGCCGACGCCGCCAGCCCGGGCGCGCGCATGCTGGCCCTGCGCAGCCGCCTGCAGGGCAACCGCTTCGCCCTGTGCGCGATCGAAACCGCGCTGTTCGACGCGCAGGCGCGCCGTCTCGGCGTACCGCTGTCCGCGCTGTTCGGCGGCCGGGTGCGCGACAGCCTGCCCGTCGCCTGGACGCTGGCCAGCGGCGACACGGCGCGCGACGTCGAGGAAGCCGAACGGATGCTGGACCTGCGCCGCCACAACGTGTTCAAGCTGAAGATCGGCAAGCGTTCCGTGCGCAGCGACGTCGCCCACGTGGCCGCCATCAAGCGCACCCTGGGCGAGCGCGCCAGCGTCCGCGTGGACGTCAACCAGGCCTGGGGCGAGGCCGATGCCGTGCTGGGCATGCGCCTGCTGCACGACGCCGGCGCCGACCTGCTGGAGCAGCCCATCGCCGCCGCCAACATCGAGGGCATGCGCCGCCTGCGCGACATGAACCTGGTGCCGGTGATGGCGGACGAGGCGCTGCACGGGCCGGTCGACGCCTTCCGCCTGGCGGAGCGGCGCGCGGCCGACGTCTTCGCCGTCAAGATCACGCAGTCGGGCGGCCTCACCGGCGCGCAGGAGGTCGCGGCCATCGCCCGCGCGGCCGACGTGGCGCTGTACGGCGGCACGATGCTCGAAGGCGCGGTCGGCACCATCGCCTCGGCCCAGCTGTTTGCCACCTTCCCGGCGCTGGCATGGGGCACGGAACTCTTCGGGCCCCTGCTGCTGACCGAGGAAATCCTGACCACGCCGCTGGAGTACCGCGATTTCGCGCTACGCCTGCCGACCGGCCCGGGCCTCGGCATCGAGCTCGACGACGACAAGCTCGCCTTCCTGCGCCGCAAGGACCGGTAGGCGCGCACATTTTTATCGATTCAGGAGACACCATGCTGTTCAAAGTATCCATGACGGTCCGCCTGCCGCACGACATGCCGCAGGCGCATGCGGACGAACTGAAGGCCACCGAACGCGCCGTCGCGCAGCAGCTGCAGCGCAGCGGCAAATGGCGCCACCTGTGGCGCGTGGCTGGCCGCTACGCGAACGTCAGCATCTTCGACGTGTCCGGCGCGGACGAGCTGCACGCCCTGCTGACCGCGCTCCCCCTTTTTCCCTATATGGACGTGGAGGTGGAAGCCCTGTGCCGCCATCCTTCGTCGATCCATGACGACGACCGCTGAACCACCCATAACAAGCAAGGAGACAGACATGAACAAGCAAGCCATCGCAGCACTGCTGGACAAGATCGAAAGCACGGAAACGGCCAGCGGCAACCCGCGCGTGCAGGCCGTCGTCAACCGCATCGTGCGCGACCTGTTCGCAACGATCGAGGAGATGGACGTCCAGCCCGACGAATTCTGGAGCGCGGTCGGCTACCTGACCGAAGCCGGCCGCAACGGCGAATGGGGATTGATCGCGGCCGGACTGGGCTTCGAGCACTTCCTCGACCTGCGCATGGACGAGGCGGAAGAGCGCGCCGGCCTCTCCGGCGGGACGCCGCGCACGATCGAAGGGCCGCTGTACGTCGCCGGCGCCCCCGAATCGGTGGGCAGCGCACGACTGGACCAGGACGAGCAGCCGGGCGAGGTGCTGTTCATGCAAGGCCAGGTCCGCGGCGCCGACGGCAGCCCCGTGGCGGGCGCATTGGTGGAAGTGTGGCACGCGAACCACCTGGGCGGCTATTCGTTCTTCGATCCCACCCAGAGCCCGTACAACCTGCGCCGCTCGATCCGCACGGATGCCGACGGCCGCTACCGCTTCCGCAGCAAGGTGCCCGTCGGCTACAGCGTGCCGCCAGGCGGCTCGACCGAAAAGCTGCTGACGCTGCTGGGCCGTCACGGCACCCGCCCCGCGCACATCCATTTCTTCGTGACGGCACCTGGCCACCGCAAGCTGACCACGCAGATCAACATCGATGGCGATCCCTACCTGTGGGACGACTTTGCCTTCGCCACCCGCGAGGGCCTGGTGCCGGCGATGCGCAAGGTGGACGACGCCGCCGCGCTGCGCGCCAGGGAAGTCGACGCGCCCTACTATGCGATCGACTTCGATTTCGACCTGCAGGCGGCGCGCGACGGCCTTCCAGCCGACCAGATCGAGCGCGCGCACTTCGAGGCCTGAAGGGAGCGACCGATGCGGCTACTGGATCCTGGCGCGCGACAGCTCGCCTACACGCTGGAAGGCCCCGAGGGCGCACCGGTCGTGATGTTCTCGAACTCCCTCGGCACTACCGCGTCGTCGTGGCAGCCGCAGGCCGACCTGCTGTCGCGGCACCTGCGGGTGCTGCGCTACGACACGCGCGGCCATGGGATGAGCGGCCTGGCCGGCGCGCAAGCGCACGGCCCTGGCCGAGGCTATACGCTCGCCCAACTCGGCGGCGACGTGCTGCGCCTGCTGGACGCGCTGGACATCGAGACCGTCGACTTCTGCGGCATCTCGATGGGCGGTCTCACCGGCTTGTGGCTGGGCGTCCATGCCGGTCCGAGGCTGCGACGGCTGGTCGTTGCCAATAGCGCGGCCCGGATCGGGACGGCAGAAGGCTGGACAGCGCGCGCGGATCAGGTGCTGGCGCAGGGCATGGATCCGATCGCGGCCGGCGCGGCCGAACGGTGGTTCACGCCCGACTTCCGCGCACGCGTCCCGGCGGCCGTGGACGGGCTGGTCGGCCAATTGCAGGCTTGCGATCCGCAGGGCTATGCGGCCTGCTGCCTGGCCCTGGCGGAGGCCGACCTGCGCGCGGAGCTCGCCGCGATCTCCGTGCCGACACTGCTGGTCGCCGGCCGCGAGGATCCGGTAACCACCGTGGACGACGCGCGCTGGATGGAGGCGCGGATCGCCGGCGCGGAATGCGTCGAGCTGCCGGCTTCGCACCTGTCCAGCGTCGAGGCGGAGCCGGAGTTCACCCGACACCTGCAACGGTTCCTGGAATGAGGGGACGGGCGGCAGGCTTCAAGCAGTCCCAGGCCGGGACACCAGCTTCGTGCCGGCCACTGTCCGCAAGACTTCACGCCGGCCGGCGGCGATGGAAGGTCAGCGGGCTCACCGAACCATATGGCACGGCGGACGGCGGCGGCATCCGCAAAATGCCGGGCTTCATCGCCCCGACGACGTGCATCTCGCAAGGCTTGCAGTCGAAGCGCAGCGTGTAGGTGTCCTCGCCCGTGCTCAAGGTCATCGGCTCGGCCCGCACCTGGCCTTGCACACCCTGCACGCCCTTGGCCTGTTTCGGGCACAGGTTGAACGAGAAGCGCAGGCAGTGCTTGGTGATCATCAGCGACACCTCGCCCGCCTCTTCATGCGCTTCGTAGGCCGCGTCGATCAGGCCCACACCATGCTTGCGGTAGAAGGCGCGCGCCTTCTCGTTGTAGACGTTGGCCAGGTAGGACAGCTGGGTCGCCGGATACACGGCGGGCGGTTCAAGCGGCGCCTTGCGCTCCGGACGCTCCCATGCGGCCAGCCGGGCCGCCTCATGTGCCGCCACGGCATCGCGTCGCAAGGCATTGATGGCGGCGGCGGGCACGAACCACGGCTGCGACAGCTCCAGGGCGATGCCGTCGGCTTCGAACATCGTGTTGCCCAGCTTGGTCAGGCTGGTGCGCAGCGCCGCATCGGCCTGCTCGGCATTGTGCGCCGGCTGCAGCGGCAGCTGCGCGCGCGTGATTGATTGGATGCCATCCTCGTCGCGCAGGGTCAGCGCCAGGCCGTCATCAAGCTCCAACAGGGTCAGGTGCAGTGCGACCTTGCGGTCGGCCGAGCGTTTGCTGAGCGCCGCTTCCCACTGGTGATCGCGGTTGCGGTGCACCTGCGTACCCGGCTTCAGGCCGGGCAAACTGCTCACGGGCTCGTTCGGGAACACGCGCCAGCGCTGGCCCTCCTCGCTCTCGCCCAGCTTCTGGACCGTGTTGACCCCGATGCCGACGCTGGCGCGCTTGTTCATGTAGTTCAGGCCGTCGCCGTTGGCTAGCGGCGCGTCCGTCATCATCTCGAACTCGTCGATGCCCACCCTGGTAACGGTCCCTACTTCCACGCCCAGGTATTTCGGAGAATCGAAGGCCCCGATGTCGTCCTGGCGGCCCTGGGCGAAATAGTCGGTGTGGCCGCGATTGAAATTCTTGTCGACGTCCGGCGTGAAGAAGACCTGCGTGTGTCCGCTGGCGGCGCGCACGAAACCAGCGCGACGTTCCAGGATCTCGTCCAGCAGCAGGCGGTAGTGGGCCGTGATGTTCTTCACGTAGCCCATGTCCTTGTAGCGGCCCTCGATCTTGAACGACCGGATGCCGGCGTCGATCAGCGCTTCCAGGTTGCGGCTCTGGTCATTGTCCTTCATCGACAGCAGGTGCTTGTCGTAGGCCACCACGCCGCCCTTCCCGTCCGTCAGCGTGTACGGCAGCCGGCAGGCCTGGGAACAGTCGCCGCGGTTGGCGCTGCGTCCCGTGTCCGCATGCGAGATATAGCACTGCCCGGAAAACGCGACACACAGGGCGCCATGAATAAAATATTCGAGCGGCGTATCGACCTGCGCGCGGATGGTGCGGATCTGTTCGATGGTCAGCTCGCGCGCCAGCACCAGCTGGGAGAAGCCGACATCGCCGAGGAACTTCGCTTTCTCCACGCTGCGGATGTCGCACTGCGTGCTGGCGTGCAGCTGGATCGGCGGCAGGTCGAGTTCGAGCAGTCCCATGTCCTGGACGATCAGCGCATCGACGCCCGCTTCGTACAGCTGCCAGACCTGCTCGCGCGCCAGATCGAGCTCGGCGTCGTGCATGATCGTGTTCATCGTAACGAAGATGCGGGCGCGGTAGCGGTGCGCGAACTGCACCAGGCTGGCGATCTCTTCCAGGGAATTGCTGGCATTGTGGCGGGCGCCGAAGGCCGGGCCGCCGATGTAGACGGCGTCGGCGCCGTGCAGGATCGCCTCGCGGCCGATCTCGGCGGTTTTGGCGGGGGACAACAATTCGAGCTGGTGGTCTAGTAGAGACATGGCACGTTCCTCGTCGACGAAGGCGTCGATTATAGCTTTGGAGGGGACGGCGTGTCATCGGCGCCGGGTTGGCAGAGGCGGGTTCGCATTTCAGACATAAGCATGTGCCGATGTCTCGTGTCACACTTCCACTACGGCCGATCCAGGGCCGGCGTATCCATGAAGGAGCATCGTCATGCCGACGCAAGCACGCCCGGGCGGCATCACCCTGTTCTTGTGCGGCGACCTCATGACCGGGCGCGGCATCGACCAGGTCCTGCCGCACCCCGGAAAGCCGCGCCTGTTCGAACCCTGGATGCGCTCGGCACTCGGCTATGTGCAACTGGCCGAGGAGACCAACGGCCCGATCGGCCGGCCGGTCGACTTTGCCTACATCTGGGGCGACGCCCTCGATGCCTTGCGCCGTACCGGGCCGGACCTGCGCATCGTCAACCTGGAGACCGCCGTCACCGCCAGCAAGGATGCCTGGCCCGGCAAAGGCATCCATTACCGCATGCACCCCGCTAACCTGCCCTGCCTCGCCGCGGCCGGCATCGACTGCTGCGTACTGGCCAACAACCATGTGCTGGACTGGGGCACGCAAGGCCTGAAGGAAACGCTCGACAGCCTGCGCCGCGCCGGCATCGCGACGGCCGGCGCAGGGCTCGACGAGGCCGGCGCCGCGGCACCGGCCCTGCTCGACGTACCGGGCAAGGGCCGGGTATGGGTGTTCGCGTGGGCCATGGAAGACAGCGGCGTGCCCGCGGACTGGCGTGCGGGTCCGTCCCGCCCTGGCGTGAACCTCCTGCCCGACCTCGGTGCGCGCAGCCTCGAGTCCATTGCGCAACAGACGCGCGCCGCGAAGCGGGCCGGCGACCTGGTGCTGGCATCGATTCACTGGGGCGGGAACTGGGACTTCGGCATCTCGCCGCAGCAGCGGGACTTCGCCCACGGCCTGATCGACGTGGCCGCAGTGGACCTGGTCCATGGCCATTCGTCCCACCACGTGAAGGGGATCGAGATCTACTGCGACAAGCCCATCCTCTACGGCTGCGGCGACCTCCTGAATGACTACGAAGGCATCCGCGGTCACGAACAGTTCCGGGGCGACCTGGCGCTCATGTATTTCCCCACCCTGGACGAGGGCCGGCTGACGCGCTTTGCCATAACGCCCACCCAGATCCGCCACTTTCGGGTGAACGCGGCCCCGGAGTCCGGAGTACGCTGGCTGGTGGAGACGCTGAACCGGGAGTGCCGGCAGTTCGGCACGCGCGTGGACAGGCTGGGCGGGCCTGACCTGCTGCTGGTGCGTGATCCGGCGAGAGTCAGAAGCTGTGGCTCATGCCAGCGCTGACTGCGCGATTGCCACTGCCCGGATCGCTCGCATTGCCAGCGGTATAGCTGGCACCGTTCCGGTTGTCGATGCGGGCATAGACCGCGTACAGGCTGGTCCGCTTCGACAAGCTGTATCGATAGCCGAGCGCCACCTGTCCGGCATCCTGGTCGAGCGCGGTCCGGTCATCCTTGTGAAGATACGAGGCCATCAATGTGTGCGGGCCGAACGGCACCGTCAGGCCCAGCAGCGCGTCGCGGCTGGCGGTCGAGGCCACCGGAACGACAGCACGGCCGTACGGATTGGCCGTGTTGCGCAGGACTGAACTGTTCAGGCCACGGTTGACGCCATACAGTGCATGCGCCTTGACGACCCCGAAGTCATACACCGCGGCGATGACGCTGTTACGGCCGTTGTCCGTGTTCCTCAGCGTCGCGGTATCGTTGTTGCGGTTGTGATAGCCCACGCGTACCTGCAGGCGGCCGGCGGCGTAGGCAAGCGAGCCGCCGATCTGCCGGCCCGCTGCGTTGTCGCCCGCGACTTCGCCGGGCGCGGCAGCCAGCTCCAGCGTCAGGCCGCCGACGGTCGGCGACAGGTATTTGACGGTGTTGTCCATCCGGCTGAGCGAATTGCCGCTGGTGGCGATGATGTTCTTGCTGTCGGCGACATAGCCCGACCCAAACGGATCGGCGAACACCACGACCAGATATTCCGGTGTGTACTGGCGCCCGACCAATACCGTGCCGAACCCGCCCCGCAAGCCAACATAGGCCTGCCGGCCGAACAGCAATCCGCCCTGCCCCATGGCGCCGGTGTCGCCCTGGAAGCCGCTCTCCAGCACGAACAGCGCGGACAGGCCGTTCCCAAGGTCTTCCGTTCCCTTGAACCCGAGGCGCGATCCGGCGCTGACACCGCTTGTTATCTTCGTCACGGAACCGGCGGCGCCGCCGCTTTCCCGTATCGCCGCCATGTCGATCATGCCGTAGATCGACAGATTGCTCTGCGCACCAGCCAGGGGGCTGCCTGCGGCCGCAAGCGCGCCAATGAGCGCGGTGAAGAGTCGCCGGCTGTCCATGTTTGTCTCCCTTTAAGTATGTGGGGCCCTGCGGCCCGTTGGGTTTTCGTACCGCGCCGGCTTACGCGAGCTTGCGGGCGCCCGCGGCCAGGAAACCGCCATCGACCGCCAGGTCGACCCCCGTGGTGTACCCTGCCTCGCCCCCCACGAAATACATCACGGCCGCCGCGACCTCGGCGGTCGATCCGTAGCGGTCCATCGGGATGGCATGCGTGTATTCCTTGCGGAACTGGTCCGTATGGAGGGTGCGCGTCATCGGCGTGTCGACCGGGCCGGGCGATACCGTATTCGCAGTAATGCCGTGCTCGGCAAGCTCCACCGCCATCTGCCGCGTCAACGCGATGACCGCGCCTTTCGACGTGCCGTATGCGGTGCGCCCGGTGCCGACGGCGCGCTGGCCCGCAACCGATGCCAGGTTCACGATCCGCCCCCACCGATGCTTCACCATCAGCCTGGCGGCATGCTGGGCGCACAACAGGGTGCCGACCACGTTGACGTTCAGCGTCGCCACGAAATTATCGAGTGGGAACTCGAGGAAGGGGAACACTTTGGCGATGCCGGCGCAGTTCACCAGCACGTCGCAGCGGGCATGCCGGCCGTCGATTTCCTCAAATGCCTGTGCCACCGATGCCGCATCGGCAGCGTCGATCTGCTGGGCCTCGGCGCGCAGGCCGGCGGCGCCCAGCTCCTCGACGCGGGTCTTCGCTGCGTCCACGTCGCGATCGGCGACGATCACCGTATAGCCCGCCGCGCCAAGCCGTTGGCAGATATCGGCGCCGATGCCCATGGCGCCGCCCACGACGACCGCGACCCGGTGCTTGTTGTCTTGCTGTTGCATAGTGTTCATTGAGGAGAAGCAGATTGTGCAGCCACGCCGGTATGCACGACAGCAACGTACAAAGGCGCATTTGTTTCCTTCGATGATGCGAATCAATGTTGCAAGACACTCTGATTGCAGAGGAATCGACCTTAGTCCACACTCGATCGAGCAAGTTTTCATCAGGAAATAACCGCACTACTGCAAATACAAGGGAAGACATGGACTCGGATAACGTTCGGCCTGCGAAGCGGCGTCGATACTGGTCATTCATAGCGCTTCTCTACTCACTTTTAGGCTGGATGCTTTTCGACGCGTGGCTATTCCTGATAGGCGCCGGATTTTCATTGCATTTGTTTGCCACAATTCCCGGGGCATCGCTTGTTATATGGTCTGGCCGCCGTCCAGCATTCGACCGTAGTAATGTGGTGGCTGAACGCGGAACGAGTCCAGCGACGGAATCCTGGCGGACTGGAATGTCATGCACCCTGCTCTATGTTTCAGGTGTGATTTTCGGAGTCCTATTCCTCGCCGGAAGCCTTACCCTGCTCGGAATGGCTGCTATTTCCCTCGCCTTTGCCCCGTGGGCTCGCCTGTCTTTCAGCCGTGACAGGCTCGCCATATCCTGCGTGAGCGCAATGGGCGGATTTGGATCTGCCATTGCGATAGGACACAAGTCTATCGACACGATGTTTCTACCCCTCGCCGCCTGGGCGTTCTGGTCGTGTGCATGCTGTGCATTGCTGCTTAGGAGGGAGCAACAACGGCGTATCACGCACGAGAAGAATGGGTCAACGAATGCTGTTGAACCAGAGCCCTGCACGATCCACTCCGCTGGTTAGCGACCATTAGCGGCAGCGCTAGCCTGGGCCGTTGGGCTAGTTTTAGAACGATGGCCTTTGATAGTTTCCAATCCAGAACTATTTCTTCTAAGTTAGAGCTATCGAGTATTTCAACGGTCTCGAGGATATGAGGCAATTATGACATCTGGGCAGAATGCATTTCGTGGAAGGCGCAGCGCCTGCACAAGTCCATTGGCTATATCGCGCTCTGTGAAAAACAGGCGCCCCAGGCAGCAAGGTGCCTTTGCTGTGATGTTCGTTCCATTGCTGATAGTAATGC
The DNA here is from genome assembly GCF_015101885.1 of Massilia litorea. Classification (NCBI taxonomy): domain Bacteria; kingdom Pseudomonadati; phylum Pseudomonadota; class Betaproteobacteria; order Burkholderiales; family Oxalobacteraceae; genus Massilia; species Massilia litorea. The sequence continues at coordinate 3,565,928 of NZ_CP062941.1, read as the reverse complement.
TCGGCTTCTGGAGCCTTGCCGTGGATATCGGACAGATCTACAACCGCAAAGTCGACCTGTACGGAATAGCCAAGGCGGCCGCGCTCGCAGCTGCACGGGAGCTCGACGGCACTCCTGCAGGACTTGTTGCGGCGAGGAACGCAGCGAGTGTGGCCGTAGCAAATCTCCGCTACCGAAACTATGGTAGCGGCACTGCCTTTACGTGGCACGACGACGCCCTCAGTTTCGGCACTACCTCATCGCGTACTGGAACCTGGGTTACCTCGGCCGGAGCAGCCCAGGCTGCGGAACTCTTTTTTGCACGTGTCGATACCGCAGGTCTTGATCCAGCCATTAGCGAAGTCGAGACCTTTTTCATCAGGATCCTCGACAGCAGCCTGGCGAAGGTTCAGCTCAGCGATAGTGCGATCGCTGGGCGCACATCGGTGAAGGCAATGCCGATCGGGGTCTGCGCGATGTCCCCGGATGCCGCGGCAGCGCGTCCTGCCACCAGCTCTTCCGGGGCCACGCTCTCGGAGCTGGTGCAATATGGGTTTCGTCGCGGGATCAGCTACGACCTGATGAAACTCAACCCAAATAACACAACGCCAGCCCGTTTTGCAATCAACCCCGTCTCCGAGCCTGGAACAAATAGCCAAGCTTTCGACATCCCAGCGCTGGCACCCTTCGTATGCAGCGGGTCCATGTGGATTAGACGGATAACAGGCAGCCCTATCCGCGTCTCCGAACTCCCCGACACATCTCCCCTTGCATCGTTGAGTACTGCGCTCAACACGCGTTTTGACACCTACGCAAACACGTCCTGCGCCCCGAGCAGCGCTTCACCGGACATCAATATCAAGTCATATGCATACGACCAGGCCGGTATCGTCAAATGGATGAGCCCCAACAAAGGTACACCAGCCGTGGCAACGACGACAGCCCGTGGCAAGATTGAGCCCGTCATTGACTTGCCGGCGCCGCCAGCAACACCTGGGGAGTACGGCCCTTTGTGGGCATATGCAAAGGCAGCCAAGGCGCCCTCCCCTGTGACTTCGCCCGAACCGCCCGGCGGCTATCCGACGTTTTCTCACACGGACTGGCCCACCCTGTACCCGTCGGGTCCCACTTCTTCAAATTACCCGACATCGCCGCCAGTGCCCTATCTTTCGTCTACCACAGCCAGCGGCTATTACCAGGCTCCGAGCCTGGCCAACAGACCCATGGCGGTCCCGCACCGGCGGGTACTGAACATCCCGCTGCTCTCATGCAGCCCGTCAGCGCCATCCGGCGCGAACGCACCGGCCACAGTGGTCGCGATCGGGAAGTTTTTTATGACCGTACCAGCGACCGACAACAGTCTCATCGCCGAATTCGCCGGATTGATTCCCCTGCAATCGTTGCCAGGTCACGTGGAGCTCTTCCCATGAAAAAATTCCTTCCTGCAGTAGTCCGCAGATCAACGAAATACCAGGCCGGCGTAGCTGCCGTAGAGTGCGCACTCCTGCTGCCGGTTCTCATAGCGTTCCTTACACTAGGTTTCTTCACTGTAAGCATATTCTGGCATTACACGATGGCACAGAAAGCGGCACAGGACGCCGCCCGCTACCTGTCTACTGTGCCCGTAGCAGAAATGATGACACCTGCCTCGGCACGAGCGGCAGGGGACCTTGCCCAAGAGATCATTCGACGGGAAATCGCTGAGGTTTCATCGAGTTCTGAAATTGGTACTCTCGAAACGTTCTGTGATACGTCGAATTGCGGCGGCAACGCAGCGGGAACGCTCCCTACGACCGTCCGCGTTCATTTTTTGATCTCAATGTTCGACCCTTTCGGGCTTGTTGACACGGGGTGGTATGGCTTGCAGATTACTGCCAATTACACCATGCGCTATGCCGGCAACTAACCTGTCGCGGCGCGACGGCTGGCGCCCACTCAAGACACAGGCCGGTACTGCAGCAGTCGAATTTGCGCTGCTCGCCGTCATCTTTTTTATGTTTGTTTTCGGCATCATCGAACTGGCGCGCGTCCTGTTTGTGATTAACACCCTGCATGAGGTCACGCGCAGGACTGCCGCTGCTGCAGTGAACGTCTATCCGCGTGACACCGCCGCAACTGCCAGGGTAAGGCAATACGGGATCCTACGAAGCTCGCCTGGTGGGCTCGTGCTTGGGAACCCCATTACGGACGAACATGTCCGTTTGGAATACCTGCGGTTTGACCTGTCTGTGATACCCGAGGCATTGTGGCCAAACGACGCGGCCGTGAACAGGCGGATCTGCATGAGTGATTTGCGTGCGCCCACATGTATCCGCTTCGTTCAGGTCCGAATTTGCGACCCAGCCATAACGGACCAGTGCAATACAGTGACTGCGGAGATGATATTGCCGTTGGTCGATCTGCGCGTGCCATTTCCTCGAGCAACGACCATTGTGCCTGTCGAGTCATTGGGATACGTCCAAGGAACCCTTCCGCCGGCCGCGCTGCTATGAGGCGCGTGCCGGCAAGGCGGGCTGCAGATGAAGGCGGCTTGGAATCGGCTGAAACAGCACGCAGGCGCCGCACTCGCTATCGCGTCCGTCAAACGTTGCGAACGATGCCAGATGCAACCGCCTCGCCAGTTAGCTTTCGCAATCCCTTTCGCTAAAGCCTGTTTCGGTCGCAAGTGCTCCTAAAGCCATCCGGCAACATTACGCAGCAGGCGATACCAAGCCTTCAGTCGACTCCCCTTTCCAAGACCTGGCCTGGGTGCCCCCCATGTTTTCGTCCCTTTTGTTCTGTCGCTAGCTGCTCGCTGCCGAGCGCCGACGCCACCGCAAACTTTCGCTCAATGGTCGCTCTCGTTACCTGCTCCTCCTGAAGCATGCCTGACAGCTCCTGGATTTTCTGGTCGAGTCTATCGCCACGCCCAGGCCAGTTACGGCCGGGCGCACCTTCCTGGCTCGCCGCCCTGACATCTTGCTGCGCTACCTCTCCGTGCTGTGCACGCGTGAAGCGATATTTTGTCGCGCCTTTTCCTCTGTCGTTGAACAATCGTTCCACAACGGTTCAACGAGCGTTCAACAGGATGGAAGCGGCAGCCGCAGAAACTCGTTGTTGAACACCCGTTCAACAAGCGTTCAACAACGGTTCAACACCTATGCCGCGAGAAGCACCCGAACCAAAGCCGCTGAGAAACAGAGGTACCTCGTTCATCGGCCACGTCGAGCGAAAATCGCCTCGATTTCGGGCTTGAGAGCGCCAAATTGGCACCAGCGAGAGTTTTTGGGCTCCTCAAGCAGGCACGGGCGTTTTGCTGTGCTGAGCACGTTTCCTGGTCCCCGCAACCTTGGCTATGCCTCAAGCGGGCGGTGCGCTCGTTACGCGAATCGGCCTCGGCCGCAATAGAAGTTTTGTCCCGCCCTCCCGGGTGGACCCTGTTTTATCTGGCGCTCAAGGCTTTCGTCTTGCGTGCCACCGTTCCTTCCGTCAAGGAAGACCCGCCCGCACCGCAAGTCGGAGAGGCAAGCGATCGCTTGGCCTCGTTGAGCATCTCCCTTGCCTCTGCCAGTTTGATCCCGTCCGGACCGTACCTGCCGAGGACCAGCGTCTCTTGCCGCCCATTGATCGCATAGTTGTAACGAAAGGATAAAAAAGCCCCTGAAATCAGGGGCTTCCTTGTGCTCTATTGCCTGAGCTTGCGGGCTACTGCCGAGTTGTTGATTATTCCCACTCAATCGTCGCCGGCGGCTTCCCCGAAATATCATAAACCACGCGATTGATCCCGCGCACTTCGTTGATGATCCGGTTCGACACCTTCCCCAGCAGCGAATGCGGCAGATGCGCCCACTGCGCCGTCATGAAGTCGAGCGTCTGCACCGCGCGCAGCGCGACCACGTATTCGTAGGTACGCCCGTCGCCCATCACGCCCACCGATTTCACCGGCAGGAACACGGCAAACGCCTGGCTGGTCGCTTCGTACCAGTTCACCGGCGCCTTGCCGGCGTCGATGCCGGCGACCGGCGGCAGTTCGAACGGGGTGTTGCGCAGTTCTTCGATGAAGATGGCGTCAGCTTCGCGCAGCAGGTCCGCGAATTCCTTCTTCACTTCGCCCAGGATGCGCACGCCCAGGCCGGGGCCCGGGAACGGATGGCGGTAGACCATGTTGTGCGGCAGGCCGAGGGCGACGCCGAGCTTGCGCACTTCGTCCTTGAACAGTTCGCGCAGCGGTTCGAGCAGTTTCAGGTTCAGGGTTTCCGGCAGGCCACCCACGTTGTGGTGGCTCTTGATGGTCTGGCCCTTCTTGCCCTTGCCTGCCGATTCGATCACGTCCGGGTAGATCGTGCCCTGGGCCAGCCACTTCGCATTGGTCAGCTTGCCGGCTTCGACCTGGAACACTTCGACGAATTCGCGGCCGATGATCTTGCGCTTCTGCTCGGGGTCGTTCACGCCGGCCAGGTGGCCGAGGAACTGGTCTTCGGCATCGATGCGGATGACCTTGACGCCCAGGTTCTTCGAGAACATGTCCATCACCATCTTGCCCTCGTCCTTGCGCAGCAGGCCGTGGTCGACGAAGACGCAGGTCAGCTGGTCGCCGATGGCGCGGTGGATCAGGGCTGCGGCCACGCTCGAGTCGACGCCGCCCGAGAGACCCAGGATGACTTCGTCGGTGCCGACTTGCGCGCGGATCTTTTCGACGGCTTCGCCGATGTAGTCGGGCATGTTCCAGTCGGATTTGCAGCCGCAGATCTCGTGCACGAAGCGGCCGATGATGGCTTCGCCTTGCGTCGTGTGGGTGACTTCCGGGTGGAATTGCAGCGCGTAGAAGCGGCGGTCTTCGTCGGCCATGGCGGCGACCGGGCAGCTGTCGGTGGAGCCCATCAGCTTGAAGCCTTCCGGCATTTCCAGGACCTTGTCGCCGTGGCTCATCCAGACCTTCAGCATGCCGTGGCCTTCGTCGGTGACGAAGTCGTTGATGCCGTTCAGCAGTTTAGTGTGGCCGCGGGCGCGCACTTCGGCGTAGCCGAATTCGCGGACCTTGCCGTTTTCGACCTTGCCGCCAAGCTGGGCGGCCATGGTTTGCATGCCGTAGCAGATGCCGAGCACGGGGACGCCGAGTTCGAACACGGCTTGCGGGGCGCGCGGGGAGTCGCCTTCCAGCGTGGAGTTGTGGCTGCCGGAAAGGATGACGCCGGAGGCGCCGTAGTTGCGCACGAATTCGTCGTCGACGTCGTAGGGGAAGACTTCGGAGAAGACGCCGGCGTCGCGGACGCGGCGGGCGATCAGTTGGGTGACTTGGGAGCCGAAGTCGAGGATGAGGATTTTGGAGTGCATTGGGCCGATTTAAAGAAGTAATTCGAATTCAGGGGCAGCGCGTGGCGTCGCGGATGATCATCGAGTGCAAACGCGTGGGCTCGGGGAGCCCACCCTACGGTGCACGACCGATGCAGATGCAAAAAAAGCGGCCGCATTGGGCCGCTCTTGCATTACTCCGAACGGTAGTTCGGCGCTTCCTTGGTGATCTGGACGTCGTGGACGTGCGATTCGCGCATGCCCGCCGAGGTGATCTCGACGAATTCCGCCTTTTCGCGCAGTTCGTCGATCGTCGCGCAGCCGCAGTAGCCCATCGACTGGCGCACGCCGCCGACCAGCTGATAGATGATCGCGAGCACGCTGCCCTTGTAGGCGACGCGCCCTTCGATGCCTTCCGGGACGAACTTGTCGGCCTTGGCCGAGGCGTCCTGGAAGTAGCGGTCGGCCGAGCCTTCGGCCATTGCACCCAGCGAACCCATGCCGCGGTAGGATTTATAGCTGCGGCCCTGGTACAGGATGACTTCGCCCGGCGCTTCTTCGGTACCGGCGAACATCGAGCCCATCATGACGGTCGAGGCGCCCGCTGCGAGCGCCTTCGAGACGTCACCCGAGTAGCGGATGCCACCGTCGGCGATGCAGGGCACGCCGGTGCCGGCCAGCGCTTCGGCCACGTTCGAGATCGCGGTAATCTGGGGCACGCCGACGCCTGCGACGATGCGGGTAGTGCAGATCGAGCCGGGACCGATGCCGACTTTGACTGCGTCAGCGCCGGCCTCGACCAGCGCCCTGGCGGCGGCGGCGGTGGCGATGTTGCCGCCGATGACGTCCACGTGCGGGTAGCGGGTCTTAATGGATTTCACGGTGTCCAGGATGCCCTGCGAGTGGCCGTGGGCGGTGTCGACCACCAGCACGTCGACGCCGGCCGCGACCAGCAGCTCGACGCGCTCGCGATCCTTCTCGCCGACGCCGACCGCCGCGCCGACCAGCAGCTTGCCCTGCGCATCTTTCGATGCGAACGGGTGCTCGTGCGACTTCATGATGTCTTTCACGGTGATCAGGCCGCGCAGTTCGAAGGCGTCGTTGACGACCAGCACGCGCTCGAGGCGGTGCTTGTTCATCAGGCGCTTGGCTTCTTCCGTGTTCGCTTCCTCGTTCACGTACACGAGTTTTTCGCGTGGGGTCATCTTGGTGCGGGTTTCCGCATCCAGGTTGTCTTCGAAACGCAGGTCGCGGTTGGTGATGATGCCGACCACCTGCTTGCCCTCGACGACCGGGAAGCCCGAGAAGCCGTGTTGGTGCTGCAGGGCGATGACGTCGCGGATCTTCATCGTCGGCGGGACGGTGATCGGATCGCGCAGCACGCCTGCTTCGAAACGCTTGACGCGCGCAACTTCGCGGGCCTGGTCGGCCGGGCGAAGGTTCTTGTGGATAATGCCGATGCCGCCTTCCTGCGCCATCGCGATCGCCAGACGGGCTTCGGTCACGGTATCCATCGCGGCCGAGAGCAGCGGGATGTTCAGCGTGATGTTGCGGGTCAGCTTGGTGCGAAGGGAGGTGTCGGCCGGAAGAACATTGGAGTAGGCCGGGACGAGCAGCACATCATCGAACGTGAGTGCTTTTTGAAGTAGACGCATAGCATTTTCCTATAGGCGCAAAAGCGAATTATACAGAAAGCCGCGAAAGTCGTCGCACGTTGGGTAAAAAAGACCGTTTCCGCACGGCTTCGTTGACAGCCGCGGGGAATCATGGAGAATCGCACTCAGTTGCTAAAGAGTTGCCACACGAAAATATCCACCATGCCAAGATCGCTTCGCCCCTCCCTGTCCCGCTGCGCCGCCGTGCTCCTGTTCTGCTGCGCCGGCCTTGCGCAGGCCCAGTTCGTCTGGATCGGCCCGAACGGCACCCGCGTGTATTCGGACCAGCCGCCGCCGCCCGGCACGCCGGCCGCGAAGATCCTGAAGGGACCGGGTCGCGCGGCGCCGCCGCAGGTGCTGGAGGCCGGGAAGGAAGCGAAGGAGGAAGACAAGGCGCCTGCTCCCGCGAAGCCGAAGCCTCCGACCCTGGCGGAGCGCGAAGCCGACTATCGCAAACGCAGGCAGGAGAGCGAGGACGCGCAGCGCAAGTCGCAGGCGCAAGCGCAGCAGGCGGCGGCCCAGGCCGAATATTGCGAGAACCTGCGCAAGCACAAGCGCCTGTACGACTCGGGAATCCGGATCGCCGACGTCGGGGCGGACGGCCAGAAACGATTCGTGAGCGATGCCGAGCGTGCCGCACTGGCCGAGCGCACCGCCAGCGAAATGAAAGAATGCCGCTAGGCGCCTTCCCTCATTTCTGGGCGCCGGCTTCCTTCTTTGCCGCACGCTTGCGGCGCGAATCCTTGGGGTCGGCCACCAGCGGGCGATAGATCTCGATGCGGTCATGCGCGCGCAGGACGGTATCGAGGGTTTTCTTCTTGGCGAAAATGCCGACCGGCTGGGTCACCAGGTTGATGTCGGGGAAGGCGGCGAGCACGCCGCTGGCCTCGATCGCCTGGCCGATCGTCGTGCCGGGAGCGACGTCGAGCGGCCGCAGGAATTCCTGCTGCGGCGTCGCATAGCAGACCACCACCGCGAGGGTGCCGGCCGCCCCATCAGACACCATAGACCACCTCGGCGCGCTTGCAGAAGGAATCGACCATGTTATTGGCGATCATCCCGAACACGGGTCCGACGAGCTGTTCGAGGATAATGCTCGAGAACTCGTACTGCATGTCGAAATCGATCTTGCAGGCGTCTTCACGCAAGGCCTTGAAATTCCAGGTGCCTTCCAGCATTTTGAAGGGGCCGTCGACCAGGTGCATCTTCATCTGCGTCGGACGCTGGTTGTGGTTCGAGGTGGTGAAGCTCTGCTTGACGCCGTGGAAGTTGATGCCGAGGCTGGCCACCAGCTTGTCGTCGCTGCGTTCGAGCAGCTTGACGCCGCTGCACCAGGGAAGGAACTTCGGATAATCTTCCACCTTTGCCACCAGATCGAACATCTGTTCAGCGCTATAGCCCAGGAAAACTGATTTGTGCACTACTGCCATTGGTCAACCGTTTGTTATGATGTTGGACAAGTTGCATTTCGCGGCCATTCGGCCGCGACAGCTGTAGTTTAACCGACCCGCGGATTTTCGCTATTTCATGAGCATCGCTGACAATAAAAAAGCATTTTTCGACTACTTCATCGAGGACCGTTACGAAGCGGGCCTGGTGCTCGAGGGCTGGGAAGTCAAGGCCATTCGCGAAGGACGCGTGAACATCAAGGAAGCCTATGTCGTCGTGCGCGGCGACGAGCTGTTCCTGTTCGGCTGCCACGTGAGCGCGCTGACCACCGCCTCCTCCTTCAGCCACCCGGAAGCCCTGCGCACGCGCAAGCTGCTGCTGCACCGTGCCGAGATCGACAAGCTGCGCGGCAAGGTCGAGCGTTCGGGCTATACGCTGGTGCCCTTGAACCTGCATTACAAGGGCGGGCGGGTGAAGTGCGAAGTGGGCCTGGCCAAGGGCAAGAAGCAGCACGACAAGCGCGCGACCGAGAAGGACCGGGATGCCAAGCGCGAGGTGCAGTCGGCGATGAAGACGAACCGGCGGTGATTCGCGGCGCGGTGTCCACATGTGCGTAAACGCGTGGGCTCGGGAGCCCACCCTACGTTACGCAATTGTCGTTGGCTGGGGTGCACCGTAGCGTGGGCTCCGGAGCTCACGCGTAAACGGTGAGCAGCCCGCAGCCAACGCTCACGCCAGCTTGCTGGCCCTCCACGCCCCAAAACTCAACACCAGCCCCACCCCCACCCCGCAAGCCAGTTTGAACGCGCTGTCGAACAGCACCGGCGCCACCAGCCCCGACACCAGCGCAAACGACATCATCTGGATAAACCCCAGCATCGACGAGGCCAGCCCGCGGTTGTCCGGAAACAGCCCCAGCGCCGTCATCTGCACCGCCGGCATCGCCACGGCCAGGCCGAAGGTATAGATCGCCAGCGGCAGCACCGCCCAGGGAATCGCGGCCGGGAACAGCGCGTTGTAGCCGATGTTCAGCACCGCCGCCACCAGCATGGTGCCGAAACCGATCCACTTCAGGCGCCCGGCCGCCATGTGCGCCGCGCGCTTGCCGCCCCAGGCGGAACCGAGCACCATGCCGCCGATCAGCGGGATGAACATCCAGGCAAAGGCCGTCTCCGGCAGCCCGAGAATGACCATCACGAAATTCGCGGCGGAGCCGATATACAGCGACAGGCCGCCGAAGGACATGCCGACCGACAGCGACAGCAGCAGGAACTGCGGATTGCGCAGCACCTTCAGGTAGTTGGCCGCGATCGTCGCTGGATGAAAAGGCTGGCGCTTCTCGACCGGCAGGCTTTCCGGCAGCAGGCGCAGCGTCAGCACGATCAGCAGGGTGCCGAAGGCGGCCAGGAACCAGAAGGTCGAGCGCCAGCCGAAGTGCACGTGCAGCCAGCCGCCGAGGATCGGCGCGATGGCCGGCGCCAGGCCGAACACCATCATGATGTTCGACATCATCTTCTGCGCCTCGGCCCCCTTCAGGCGGTCCTGCACGATGGCCTGGCCGATGACGGAACCGGCGCCGGCCGACAGTCCCTGCAGCGCGCGGCAGGCCAGCAGGAAGCCGAAGCTCGGGGCAAAGGCCGCGCCGACCGACGCCAGCGTATAGATCGCGAGCGCGACCAGGATCACGCGCCGCCGCCCGAAGGAATCGGACAGCGTGCCATAGAACAGCATCATGAAGGCAAAGCAGAACAGGAAGACGGACAGGGTCTGCTGGACGGCGACCGGGCCGACGCCGAAATCGCGGCCGATGGCCGGCATCGAGGGCAGATAGGTGTCGATCGCAAGGGCCCCGGCCATGCCGAGGCAGGCCAGGACGACGGTCAGGATTCTGTACATCAGGGACTTTCAGTGAAGCGGGAAGGCCGAGATTGTACAGAATATTAGGTCAGCTCATCGGGAGCGGGCCCGGAGCGGCAGCCGCTTAATCCCGCAGGGACATGCCGAAGCGGTCGAAGCGCGGGTGCCAGTTACCGAGCGTATCGGCCGAGACCAGCACCCGCTCGGCGCGGCCGATCAGCAGCTTGCGCGGCACGAAACCGATGTAGCGCGAGTCGGCGCTGTTGTCGCGGTTATCGCCCAGCATCATGTACTGGTCCGGCGGCACCGTCACCGGTCCGAAATTGCGCGCCGGCGAATCGATCTGCGGGAAGAACTGGACGCGGCGTGCGTGGCCGTCGAGGCGCTCGCTGATGCGCATTGCCGGCACTTCTCCCTTGCCGGCCGGCTCCATCACCTGCTGCACGGCGTCGTACTGGGCATGCTGGCCATTGATGATCAGCATTTCGTTGCGCATCTCGACCACGTCGCCCGGCAGTGCAACCAGGCGCTTGATCAGGCGCGTGCCGTCCTTCGGCGAACTGAAGGTGACGACGTCGCCGCGCTGCGGTTCGCCGGTGCGGGTGACGATGGTGTCGGTCAGCGGCACCTTCAGATCGAAGGCCAGGCGGTTGACGAACACCACGTCGCCCTCGAGCAGGTTCGGCCGCATCGAGGACGAGGGAATCGGGTTCCAGTCCGCGACCGCCGTTCGGAACACGCCGAACAGCAGCATGAAAGCGATAAAGCCCTTGTTGGCGCGGATGAAGTTCTTCACTGGAGTGTCCCGATGTGTGGTGGTTGGTGTCTCCACTTTATACGGGGCAATTCTTTGGAAAAGCTTAAGCTTCAGGCAACGAAAGGCGGCTTAAGGAAGGCTTCAGAAATGCTCAGCTGCGCCAGCCGCGCAGGCCGTACCAGAAGCCGATGATGACCGGGATACCGAGCGCGAAAGCGGACACGATGTCCCAGATGCCGTCGCCCAGCAGCGCGCTGAGGAGGCCGATCGTGGTGAGCAGGCCGAGCAGGATCGGCATGCCCCACAGTTTCAGGAAAGGGCTGTTCATCGCCCTTCCCCGCTGCGCACCAGTGCCCGCGCCGGCGTTCCCATTTGCCGGGCGACGGCCTGTGCATGCCGCCTGAGCGCGCGCCCACGCTGGAACCACAAATACAGTCCGCTGCCCAGCACCACGATGGTCGCGAGGTCGAGCAGCGCCCACAGGAACTTCATCCAGCCGCCGCCGTAGTCGCCGAAGTGCAGCGGCTGCGAGATCAGCAGGCCCGTCAAATACCACGGCAGGTCGCGGTGGTCGGTGATGGCGCCAGTCTGGGCGTCGATCAGCACCGGCTTGTACAGGCGCGAGGAAAAGGCTTCGTTGCCGCGCATGTAGACGCCGTAATGATGGGGGCTGGCGAACGGCGTGCCGGGGAAGGCCACGAAACCGACCTGCATCCCGGGCGCCGCCTTCTCGGCTGCCTTGACGGCCGCGTCCATCGAGGCCAGTTTCGTCGGCGGCGGCGCGCCCTTGTAGGGTTCGAGCATGGCCGCGATCTCGGTCGCCTGCCAGTATTTCAGCAGCACGTCGGCCCAGGTATTGACCATGCCGGTCGCGCCGACGACCAGCGCCCACACCAGCGTGACGATGCCGAGCAGGTTATGGAGGTCGAGCCATTTCAGGCGTGCGGTGCGGCCGTGGCGCACGGTGCCGAAGTCGAGCTTGCGCATGAAGGGCGCGTACAGCACCACCCCGCTGACGATGGCCACCAGCAGGAGCAGGCCCATCAGGCCCAGGAACAGCTTGCCGGGCAGGCCCGCGAACAGGTCCACGTGCAGGCGGAACATGGTCGACATGAAGGCGCCGCCCTCGAAAGCCGGCTCGGTGATGAGCTTGGCCGTGCGCGCGTCGACCGCGATCGGCTTGTAGTGTTCGTCGGTCGGGTGGTCGCCCAGGGTGACGTTCCAGATCGCCGGCTCGTCCGTCTCCTGCGAGATGTACATCGTGATCTTGTTCGGATACAGGGCGCGGGCGGCGGCGATCACGTCGTCGACATTCGCGCGCGGCGGATCGGCTGCCAGAGTGGAATCCAGCTTCGGCGCCTCGACATCGTTGCCCAGCAGGTGGCCGATCTCATGGTGATAGATCAGCGGCAGGCCGGTCAGGCACAGCAGGAGCATGAAGATGGTGCAGACCAGGCTGCTCCATTTATGGATCCAGGACCAGCGGCGTAGGGAATGCGATGACATGTGGCGCTTGAAGAAGATGAGTACAGATAATAATGGTTCTCATTTACAGCCGCAAGCTTCGCGTGCATAATAATGATAACTATTCTCATTCAAGAACAATACTACCGATGAACCAGCTCCGCCTTACTCCCCTCGCCTTTGGCGCTTTCGTCTTCATCTCCGGCCATGCCGGCGCCCAGACCGCCGCTCCAGACACCCCTGAACAGCCGATCCAGACCGTCGTCGTCACCGCCTCGGCCGACGCCTCGGCCCAGGGCCTGCCGAAGGATTTCGCCGGCGGCCAGGTAGCGCGCGGCGGCCGCATCGGCCTGCTGGGCAATGTCGACATGATGGACACGCCCTTCAACACCACCAACTACACCCACGCGCTGATCCAGGACCAGCAGGCCAGGAGCGTCGCCGACGTGGTCCAGAACGACCCCTCGGTGCGCGTGGCGCGCGGCTTCGGCAATTACCAGGAGCTGTATGTGATCCGCGGCTTCGCCGTCAACTCGGACGACCTCGCCTATAACGGCCTGTACGGCCTGCTGCCGCGCCAGTTCGTGGCCTCCGAACTGCTCGAGCGCGTCGAAGTCTTCCGCGGTGCGAACAGCTTCGTAAACGGCGCGGCGCCGGGCGGCGGCGGCATCGGCGGCATGATCAACCTGGTGCCGAAACGCGCGCCGAACGCGCCCCTGAACCAGGTGACGCTGGGCGTCGAGAGCGGCGGCCAGCTGTACGGCGCCTTCGACCTGGCGCGCCGTTTCGGTCCCGAAGGCCGCGCCGGCCTGCGCATCAACGGCGCGCGCCGCGACGGCGACACCGCCATCGACCGCGAGGGCCGCGAACTGTCCGTGTTCTCGGTCGGCGCCGACTACCGCGGACGCGGCTGGCGGGTGTCGGCAGACGCCGGTTACCAGAACCACCGGCTGGACAAGGCACGCCCGAGCGTCACCGTCGCGGCCGGCTTGCCTATCCTCGAAGCGCCCGATGCCGACAGCAACTGGGCCCAGCCCTGGACGGTGTCGAAGGAACGCGACGTGTTCGGCACCCTGCGCGCGGAAGTCGATCTCGGCAAGGACTCGGTCGCCTGGGCCGCCTTCGGCGCGCGCAAGGGCGACGAATCGAATGTGCTCGCCTCGGCCGACGTCTTCGCCCGGGACGGCAGCGCCACCATGAGCCGCTTCGACAACGTGCGCGAGGACGAGGTGCGCACCGGAGAGCTAGGCGCCCGCACGAGCCTGCGTACCGGCGCGATCGGCCACACGCTGTCGGCCACGGCCTCGGGCTTCCACAGCGAGTCGCGCAATGCCTTCGCGCTCGGTAACGCGCTGATCAACACGAACATCTACCGTCCGATGGACGCGGCCGCGCCGGGCTACCTCGCCTACCCCGGCGGGAACATGAGCGATCCACTGTTGACGCGCAAGACCATCCTGTCGAGCGCGGCGATTGCCGACACCCTCTCCTTCGCCGGCGACAAGGTCCTGCTGACGCTCGGCCTGCGCCACCAGCGCATCAGGGATGCCGGCTACGACTACGCCACCGGCATCGAGAACTCGCGCTACGAATCGAGCGCCAACACGCCGGTCGCGGGCCTGGTCTACAAGCCGGCCGAGGGTGTGTCCCTGTACGCGAACTATATCGAGGCGCTGCAGCCCGGCACGGTTGCCACCAGCTTCGACCGCGCGCATCTCTTCGCCAACGAAGGCGAGGTGCTCGCGCCCTACACCTCGCGCCAGAAGGAAATCGGCGTGAAGGTCGACGCCGGCAAGTTCGGCGCCAGCGCGGCCCTGTTCACGACCAGCCAGCCGCAGACGAATGTCCTGAACAATACCTTCGGCCTGTTCGGCGAACAGCGCAACCGCGGGCTGGAGCTGTCGGTGTTCGGCACGCCGGCCAGGGGCCTGCGCCTGCTGGGCGGGGCCACCCTGCTCGACACCCAGCAGCGCCACACCTACAACGGCGCCACCGACGGCCGCGAGGCGATCGGCGTGCCGGAAATGCAGTTCAACCTCGGCGCCGACTGGAGCGTGCCGGGCGTGCAGGGCCTGTCGCTGAACGCGCGCGCCGTGCACACCTCGGACCAGTTCGCGGACGCGGCCAACCTGCAAAGGCTGCCGTCCTGGACCCGCCTCGATATCGGCGCGACCTGGATGACGCGCGTGATGGCGCGCGACGTGACGCTGCGTGCCCGCATCGACAATGTCGCCAACCGTAGCTACTGGGCCTCGAGCGGCGGCTATCCGGGCTTCGGCTACCTGGTGGCGGGTGCGCCGCGCACGGTGAGCGTGTCGGGGTCGATCGACTTCTGAGCATGTAGGGTGGGCACTGCGTGCCCACGCGTTGCGGCGGCTGCACACCACTGACTTCACGTTATCCCGCAACTGCGCGACCGCTGAGACGGCGTGGGCACGGAGTGCCCACCCTACGAGCTGATGCTGAAGGAGCGCAATGTCGCATGGATGCCGTCGCTGCGCGGCCCTCGACGAGGGTTCGGCAGTGGTGCTGGTCGGGGCGGCGCATTTGCCCGGGCCATGGGCTGCTGCGCGCCTCAGTAGACGGCGAACCGAAGCGCGGTCCCGAAGCCGGACGCCAGTATCATCAAAAGGAAAAATCCGAGGCACCGAAGCAGCGCGCGGGCACGCTCGCCGCGCGGGCGGGTGCGCAGCAGGTAGATCGGCAACACGACCGGCGTCAGCGTGACGACGCCAGTGCTCATCCAGCGCGAGGGCAGGAACAGGCGCGCTTCGCTATCGAGCCGGTACCAGTAGAACGGTAAAAAGCTCGACAGGAAGGCCGACACCAGGACCCACCACGCGGGCGGCATGGCGGATGTCGGTTCGAGCGGCTCGAGGAGTCCGGAAACCAGCATCAGCGCCAGCATGGCAATCAGTACGTGCTTCGTGCGCATTGTTTCACCTCACCACGTTCGACAGCCGGCCGTATGCATGTTCGTGGTCTTGCCTACCCATGCGGCTTGACTTCGTCCTTCAAGGCCGCCAGCGCCATTTTTTCGACCATGCCCGGCGCCAGCAGCTTGAGGAAGCGCCCGAGCTTCCCCTTGGCCGACATCACCACCTCGCGCCTGCGCGCATTCATGCCCTCGATGATCAGGCGCGCGCATTCCTCGACGCTCATCGCGCCCTCTTCCTTCAAGCCGCTCGCTCCCGCCGCCTCGCCCTGCGCATTGAAGCCGCGATAGCGGATTTTTGTTGCGACCACGCCCGGATACGCCGTCGTCACGCTCACGCCGGCGCCCTTCACTTCCGCCCGCAACGCCTCGAAGAAGCCGGTCATCGCGAACTTGGTGGCGCTGTAGGCGGTGCGTCCCGGCACGCCGATCAGGCCTGCCAGCGAGGAGACGGCGACGATGCTGCCGCGCGCATCCTTGAGATGCGGGAGCGCCGCCTGGGTGCACCAGACGCTGCCCCACAGGTTCACCCGCATCAGCTCTTCGTACCAGCCGAGGTCCTCGACCTCTTCGAACAGGGCGTGCGCCGAGCGCCCGGCGTTGTTGACCAGGACATCGATGCGGCCGAAGCGTTCGACGGCCGTGATCACCAGCCTGCGGCACTGGATCTGCACGCCCACATCGGTCGGCACCGCGAGCACCTGTGCACCGAAGGCGGCGCATTCGGCCGCCACTGCGTCCAGCTGCGCGGCGTTGCGGGCGGCCAGCACCAGCGCCAGGCCCGCGCCCTCCTTCGCCGCCAGCTGGCGCGCCATCTCGGCGCCGATGCCGTCGGAGGCGCCGGTGATGATGATGACCCGCGGCGTTCGTGCCCCGGTCATTTCTGCGTCTTCACGATCTGCAGCGCGCTGGCAATCAGCCCGCTCATCTCGCCCAGGTTGGCCGGCACGATGATGGAGTTATTCGTCTTGGCCAGTTTGCCGAAGGCGTCGACATAGTGTTCGGCCACGCGCAGGTTCATCGCGTCCTCGCCGCCCGGATCGCGGATCGCGGCGCCCACCTGGCGCAGCGCCGTGGCGCTGGCCTCGGCGATGGCGACGATCGCGCTCGCCTCGCCCTGGGCGCGGTTGATCGCGGCCTGGCGCTCGCCTTCGGAGCGGGCGATCGAGGCTTCGCGTTCGCCGCTGGCGATGTTGATCTGCTCCTGGCGCCGTCCCTCGGACGCCGCAATCAGTGCCCGTTTTTCGCGCTCGGCGGTGATCTGGCGCTGCATCGAATGCAGGATCTCGGCCGGCGGCGTCAAATCCTTGATCTCGTAGCGCAGCACCTTCACGCCCCAGTTCGCGGCCGACTCGTCGATGGCGTTGACGATGGTGGTGTTGATGTGGTCGCGCTCCTCGAAGGTTTTATCGAGCTCCATCTTGCCGATCACCGAGCGCAGCGTGGTCTGCGCCAGCTGGGTGATGGCCTGGATGTAGTTCGACGCGCCGTAGGAGGCGCGCATGGCGTCGGTCACCTGGAAGTACAGGATGCCGTCCACCTGCAGCTGGGTGTTGTCCTTGGTGATGCAGACTTGCGGCGGCACGTCGAGCGGGATTTCCTTGAGCACGTGCTTGTAGGCGATGCGGTCGATGAAGGGGATCACGATGTTCAGGCCCGGCGCCAGCGTCGCGTGGTACTTGCCAAGGCGCTCGACCACCCAGGCGTGCTGCTGGGGGACGACGTTGATCGTCTTGAAGACGAAGACCATCGCGATGATGAAAATGACCAGCGCTACCGTTCCGAACGAGAATTCCATGAGCATGCTTTCAAGATGAGTATTCGTTTGTTTATGAATTTGCGACGATCAGGCGGCTGCCCTGCACTTCGACGATGCGGTATTCGCCGGCTTCGGGCAGCGCGCCCGGGCCGAGTTCGACATCCCACAGCGCGCCGCGGTACATCACGCGCGCCCGGCCGCCCTGCCAGCTGGGAACGCTGACACGCTCGCCGATGTCGAGGTTCACGTTGTGGTCGCGGTTGGCGCTTCCCTTGGCCGGCCGGCCGAAACGGCTGCGGTGCAGGATGCTGGTGGCGACGACGCCGACCACGGCCGCGACCAGCGTCTGGATCGGTCCGCTCAAGCCCAGCAGCGCGGCGATGCCGCCGAAGGCCAGGCCAATGGCGATCATCAGCAGATAAAAGGTGCCGGTGAACAGTTCGGCGATCACCAGGATCCCCGCACCGACCAGCCAGTTCATCCAATCAAGCATGGCGTTCTCCTGTCGGGCAGTACTCAGCCGCTCTTGCGCGGCGTGAAAATCGGCGAGACCGGCGCCTTGGCCTCGGGCGCCTTGCAGGTTCGTTCGCAGCGCTGCCAGGTGCTCTCGCAGGCCGCCGTGCGCACGATGCGCCGGTTCTGCACCGCCGAGTGCTCGCCGGCCCGCACCGGCTCCGGCGAAGGTGCGCCAGTCTTCGCAGCCGTGCGCGCCAGCTGGTTTTTCTCCTGCGTCACCAGCAGGCCCTCGCCGTCTTCGGCCGCCAGCTGCGCCACGTCGGCCTTGCAGGCACGGCGTTCGCTGTCGCAGACGGAATGGCAGAAACTTGGCTCGGCCGCAAGGACGGCGTGCGAGACCAGCGTACCCGCCAGGGTGAGGAGCAAGGGTGCGAGGCGCATGTATCTCTCCAGTCAATGTGAAAAACCCCCGCCGCCGCAGGGCTGACGAGGGTTACCAAAAGTTTAACCCGTTCCCGGGATGAGTCAAGACATTTGTTGCCGTTAGGCTATTAATAAATTCCCAATTGCGGCCCGCGAGACTATTGCCCCGAAAGCAGCATCTTGAACAATTCATTCATCACTGAAATATCTGTCATTGCCAACGAGAATTGGCGCAAGGGCCGGAACCGGCCTATAAAGGGAGTATCGGTGATCGCAGGATCTACCGCAATGCAATCCCAGGAGATGGAAATGAAACGATTGGTCAGAACTGTCACGCGCCTCTTGATGCGCATGTCCCGCCACCGCGCCGAGCGGTTCATGCAACGACAGGCAGCCGGCGGCTGCAACTAGAGCCGGCAAGGTACGACGCACACGCCAACCATTCGGTTGGCGTTTCTTTTTGGCGCATCGCCGGTGCGAAAAAAAACCCTCGCCACCAGCAAGGTGAGCGAGGGTTTTTCCGGTCCAGCGAAGCTTACATCTTCGCCAGCTTCTGCCAGGTCTCGATCACCGAGTCCGGGTTAAGCGACATCGACTCGATGCCCTCTTCCACCAGCCACTGCGTGAAATCGGGGACGGTGCTGAGACCCTGCTCGTAGATGGCTTTCGCAGAGTACGATCTCATTGCTATCCAAAAGTTTACGTCGTTAGATGGGCTGCGATGACACCAACAATAACCTTCTTATTGACCGCTTTTGCGACCTTTTCGTTTGCGTAACTGCGCGCATAAAAATGAATACGGCCATACGTTGGCTGCAGCTTAGTATGCCACTCACATAGAATCTTCTCTCCGGCAATATTTATTTCTCTTTCTTTCATTGCAGCCTTATTTTTGTGAGTACTAGGACTCTCAGGCGAAATTTCGACTCCATACGCCCTTGCGTTCCCAATAATCTCCTTTGCCGAGATACCTGAGCGAAAATCAACAGGCGCAACGTCATTAAGGTATGTCAAATGACTTAGAATTTCGGCACGGCCACTGTCAAAATCTACTCCCGTGCTCTTCAACTCAGCGACTTCGGCATAAAAATATATATTTTCATACATTATTGGCGCGTATAACACCAATAGATCAAGCGACATCTTGTAATGTAGAAATAAGCTTCGGAGTGCAGGGGGAACGTGCGCCACGTCAGCTACAAGAGTCATCGCGTTCTCATCCCACCAAGACTCGTGCTGCCGTCCGTTAGTCGAGATGAGAGCACCAGCACCCGCGTCCAATAAAGCAGTGTTTGCAAATCCGCTTCCATTATTCGAATCGCATGCCACGGTTCGGGAATGTGCAATCTGGAATTTCACTATCGAATCACGCACACTCCCTTCTTCGTTACCTTCAAATACCAACTGAGCTACATCACTTCCGTTGACCTCAAGCGAATAAACGTCGGAATAGCAACAAACGGTTGCCAAGTTAGAATCAATGTCAAGTGCAGCATCGATCACCTGTACAAATTTGTCTAATGGTTCACAATCACGATGAATACAGGCTAGAGCATTGAGAAGTACCTCTTCATCAACGAAAAAATGTATGTCAGGCATTCTTCTTACTCAGCTCACGCAAATTTATTGAAAACTGGTCAAAGAACCCTTTAGGCCAACGCTCTAACTTACCATCATCACGAAGCTGAATTTTTGTCAGAATGCTCGCACCATCTTCCGGTTTCTCAAAAAATCCTATCTTCACTTCGTCGCCTTTTAGCCCACAGTTGTTTTTGACCGCGAGACGAATTCCATCTAATAAATGGTCGCTGTGAGTCTCCACAACTACCTGTAACCCCAGCGCAGCAGCACAAGCAATTAAATTGCCCATCCTCGTTTGCCCCCGTGGATGCAAGTGAGCTTCCGGATTCTCGATTAGCAACAAACCTCCCTTGTTTGCTAACGTTCCAAACCACTGAGTCAATCTTTGATCAGAATCATCAGTGCCAATATTTCCGGTCATTGTAAGCAAACACAATATAATGGGTAGCGTATAACTAATTCCGAAGCCTGAGTTCGTTGCACGGTTTCCGTCCACTGCTAGCGTCGAAGAATCATATTTACGGAGAACGTCAAATTCAAGTCGAACCCCTGGAGAGATTTCGCTAATCCATCTCACAACTTGGTGTTTAAGCGTGTTACTCGCTGAATCAGTATGACGCAGCAGAGAAGCCACGATGGTATTTTCAAATATTGTCGCGTAGTGCGCCGCATACTGCCCAAGCGATCCCACCGTCAAATCATTCATGTCATCACTCAGCAATGGAAGCGCAACTCTAGGACCGTATCGATCTGCGGAGATATACTGACAGAATGGGAGATCTAAGTCGGCAGTTACCTCGTAATTTAAGCCGCCAATGTTTAAAGTATAATTTTTAGCATCATCGGTGCCAATAGACAATTCGATGTGTGCATTAATATCAACCAGCCTTGACCTCAACTCGCTAAAGCCGCCATAGCCGTCTATATAAGGGGATTTACCATTCGATACAGCAGAGCACATTCGAAGCGCTTGAATAACGCTACTCTTTCCTGAATTATTAAGTCCAGTCAAGACCGTTAGCTTGCCAAGATCTACCTCTTCTGATCGAAAAGACTTGAAACCATTTATTTTTATCTTATTAATCATTTTTAATACTTCTTAGAAGACTAATTATACGATCAAAACGATACCGAACTCCCGCCAAGTCGCCCCCGTACCGACCAATTGAATCGCTAAAGTCGCTATCGTTCTCAAGCAATGCATAATAAGCGGCTTCAAACGCGCCCTGACGCTCAATTATCTTATTAAACCACTCAACGTTTATTTTTGCAAGGCAATACGTCCATACATCGAATAATGATTTATTAATGGGAGTCTTTCTCTCACGCCCTTTTGATCGTCTGAAAGCATGTTCCCCAAACAGAATATTTGCCCTTTCAAGAGCCCGGTCGAAGTCTGCCAAAACCTTTACATTTGGAATCCTACGCACGTCTTCAAACTTTAGATCACCGTTAACAAATCTCATAGTATCCGAAAGGAAGGCGTCCATATCGCCTTTATAGCTTTTACGTTCCCGCAGGTAAAATGAAAGAAAACGCAGAACCAATTCACGCCCGGCCATCCTTCCATCTTTTACCGTTTTTCCTACAAACTTTTTGTACGCGGTTGTAGATACCATTTCCTTCAATAATTCAGTCGCCTCACCTTGGTATAACGCATGGCGAATCTCTTGTGACGACAATCGCATACCACCCGTATTAATCCGTTTAAAGATATTTCGCTTAACTTTTTCAGGGGTGTCGGGATTGATAATGGTAAACGAAAGTTCTGCCTCCATTATATTATTGATAATCCTAGGCATTTTTGCCCGTTTTTCAATCGTGAAGAAGTTATTCCCATCGAAAATATCCCCCCAAAACTCAAGACCACGCAATGAGAACCCTTTGCCGTCTCCGTCTGGACCTAAAATGAAATCTCGTATAGTCGTGAGGCGCTGCAGGCCATCCACGACCTCCCATATCCCATCTTTATCTTCGGACACATAGAACATCGGAAGCGGAATACGCAACATCATGGACTCTATTAAGAGGCTTTTACGCTCTGAATCCCATACATAATTGCGTTGAAAATCTGGGTTCAGAACGATAGTTCCATTTCTAATCCTACGAAGCACTGTATCAAGGGCGACAACCTTTGAAGACAACGAGATTGATGCGGGATCGAATGGCTCATGACTCTTAAACGTTTCTTCCTCTTGCTCGACGCCAGAAGTTACTCCTTCTTCGACAAGCTCTTCCTTAACTTTGGTGTGTAGCACAGCTGCAGCTCTCTATTCAGGTCTCAACAAAAGGATTTCCTAACGTGCAATAGTACTACTGGAGTGCCCCTAAAACTAGTCCACCTAGTCCTTTTTCAAAGGCAGCAACTAGTACAACAACTAGATATTAGGAGTAAAGGTAGGAGTGATACTAGTGCAAGACAAAAAAAGGCCCTCGGTAGCCGAACGCCGAGGGCCTAGCAAGCATACAGATTAGGGTTATAGTCCGTTACATCTTCGCCAGCTTCTGCCAGGTCTCGATCACCGAGTCCGGGTTCAGCGACATCGACTCGATGCCCTCTTCCACCAGCCACTGCGCGAAATCAGGATTGTCCGAAGGACCCTGGCCGCAGATGCCGATGTACTTGCCCTGCGCGCGGCAGGCCTTGATGGCCAGCGACAGCATTGCCTTCACGGCCGGGTCGCGCTCGTCGAAATCGGCGGCCAGCAGCGGCATGCCGGAATCGCGGTCCAGGCCCAGGGTCAGCTGGGTCAGGTCGTTCGAACCGATCGAGAAGCCGTCGAAGTGTTCGAGGAAGCGCTCGGCCAGGATGGCGTTCGACGGCACTTCGCACATCATGATGACGCGCAGGCCGTTTTCGCCGCGCTTCAGGCCATATTTGGCCAGCAGGGCGATGACCTTCTCGGCCTGGCCCAGGGTGCGCACGAACGGGATCATCAGCTCGACGTTGGTCAGGCCCATCTCTTCGCGCACGCGCTTCATCGCGATGCATTCCATCTCGAAGGCTTCGGCGAAGTCTTCGGCCAGGTAGCGCGCGGCGCCGCGGAAGCCCAGCATCGGGTTTTCTTCGTCCGGCTCGTAGCGCGAACCGCCGATCAGCTTCTTGTACTCGTTCGACTTGAAGTCGGACAGGCGCACGATGACCGGCTTCGGCCAGAAGGCGGCGGCGATGGTCGCCACGCCTTCGGCCAGCTTGTCGACGTAGAAGGCTTTCGGCGAAGCGTGGCCGCGGGCGACCGACTCCACCGCCTTCTTCAGGTCGGCGTCGATGTTCGGGTACTCGAGGATGGCCTTCGGGTGCACGCCGATGTTGTTGTTGATGATGAACTCGAGACGCGCTAGGCCGACGCCGTTGTTCGGCACCGACTGGAAGTCGAAGGCCAGCTGCGGGTTGCCGACGTTGAGCATGATCTTGGTCGCGATCGGCGGCAGTTCGCCGCGCGAGACTTCCGTGATTTCCGTTTCCAGCAGGCCGTCGTAGATCTTGCCTTCGTCGCCTTCGGCGCAGGAGACGGTGACGAAGGTGCCGTCCTTCAGCACTTCGGTCGCGTCGCCGCAGCCGACGACTGCCGGCACGCCCAGTTCACGGGCGATGATGGCCGCGTGGCAGGTGCGGCCGCCGCGGTTGGTGACGATCGCCGAGGCGCGCTTCATGACCGGTTCCCAGTTCGGGTCGGTCATGTCGGCCACCAGCACGTCGCCCGGCTGCACGCGTTCCATTTCCGACGGGTCGGTAATCACGCGCACCGGACCGGCGCCGATCTTCTGGCCGATCGCCCGGCCCTGCGTCAACACCGTGCCGCTGCCCTTCAGGCTGAAACGCTGCTGGGCGTCGGTCGCCTTCTGCTGCGACTTCACGGTTTCCGGACGCGCCTGCAGGATGAACAGCTTGCCGTCGCGGCCGTCCTTGCCCCACTCGATGTCCATCGGACGGCCGTAGTGGTTTTCGATGATGACGGCATACTTGGCCAGCTCGACGACTTCCTCGTCGGTCAGCGAATAACGGTTGCGCATCTCGATCGGCACGTCGACGGTTTTCACGGAACGGCCGGCTTTCGCCTCGCTGGTGAATTCCATCTTGATCAGCTTCGAGCCGATGTTGCGGCGGATGACAGGCTTCTTGCCCTGGGCCAGCATCGGCTTGTGGACATAGAACTCGTCAGGGTTGACCGCGCCCTGCACGACGGTCTCGCCCAGGCCGTAGCTCGAGGTGATGAAGACGACGTCCTTGAAACCCGATTCGGTGTCGATGGTGAACATGACGCCGGCGGCGCCCAGGTCCGAGCGCACCATGCGCTGCACGCCGGCCGACAGGGCGACTTCGGCGTGGGTGAAGCCCTTATGCACGCGGTACGAGATCGCGCGGTCGTTGTAGAGCGAGGCGAAGACGTGCTTCATCGCTTCCAGCACGTTGTCGATGCCGACCACGTTCAGGAAGGTCTCCTGCTGGCCTGCGAACGAGGCGTCCGGCAAGTCTTCGGCGGTGGCCGAGGAACGCACGGCGAAGGACATCTCGGCGGTGGAATCGGCGACCAGGCGCTCGTAATAGCTGCGGATTTCGTTTTCCAGGCGCGGCTGGAACGGGGTTTCGACGATCCACTGGCGGATCTCGGCGCCGGCGGCGGCGAGCGAGCGCACGTCGTCGATGTCGAGGCCTTCGAGGCGGGTGGCGATGCGGTCGGCGAGCGAAGGACCACCGTTGATCGAATGCTCGAGGAAGTCGCGGAAGGCCTGGGCCGTGGTAGCGAAGCCGGTCGGCACGCGCACGCCGGCTTCCGCGAGCTGGCTGATCATTTCCCCGAGCGAGGCGTTCTTGCCGCCGACCGATTCGACATCGGTCATGCGCAGGTTTTCGAACGGGGCAACGTAGACACTCGCCCCTTGCTCGGGTTCTTTCAATACTGCATTAGACAGGTTAGTCATGGTAATACACCTTACTTGATGATGGAAACCTTTGGTGCGGCTGCGGATGCGTGTTCTTGTTATTCTTGGCGCGGTGCAGCACAATGCAAAATCCGTTGCCGAGCATTCTACCCCGTGTGCCCCGGATTCACATCGCACAACACTGCAAACCCGACAGTATTAATAAAAAAATACCATGACGCTCGACGCCCGCCCTTCGCTTCCCCCGCCGACCCGCACCGTGTTCTTCGTTTCCGACGGTACCGGCATCACCGCGGAGACCTTCGGCCACGCGGTGCTGAGCCAGTTCGAGATGCGTTTCCGCCAGATCCGCATCCCCTTCATCGACACGCTCGACAAGGCCAGGGACGCCGCGCGCCGTATCAACGAACACTATGCCGCCGACAACCAGCGCCCGATCGTCTTCTCGACCCTGGTGAAGCACGACCTGTCGGGCGTGATCCGCGCGTCGAACGGCATGCACATGGACCTGTTCCAGACCTTCGTCGCCCCGCTCGAGATGGAACTCGGCGTGAAATCCACGCACACGATCGGCCGCATCCACAACGTCGTCGATTCCGAGGAATACAAGAACCGCATCGAGGCAATCAATTTCTCGTTGGCACATGACGATGGCCAGTCGCACAAGAACCTGGCCGAGGCCGACGTCATCCTGGTGGGCGTCTCGCGCTCCGGCAAGACGCCGACCAGCCTGTATCTTGCAATGCAGTACGGCATCAAGGCGGCCAACTATCCGCTCATTCCCGACGACTTCGAGCGCGGCAAGCTGCCTTCGTCCTTGCCGCCGTTCAAGCACAAGCTGTTCGGCCTGACGATCACGCCCGAGCGCCTGGCCCAGATCCGCGAAGAGCGCCGCGCCGGCAGCAAGTATGCGTCGATCGAGAACTGCCGCTATGAGGTGAACGAGGCGGAGATGATGATGAAGCGCGAAGGGATCCGCTGGCTGTCGTCGACCACCAAGTCGATCGAGGAGATCTCGACCACGATCCTGCAGGAAATTAAGCCGGACCGGCGCGAGTATTGATCGGCGCTTCCGTTTGTAACCTCACCATCTTGAACCGACCTGGAAAGATACGGCATGCCCGATCTCGATTCACGTGAGTATGAAATAAGCAAGTTGCGCGAGCAAAAACGGTTCGACGAAGCCCTGGCCCTGCTGGAGCACCTATTTGCCGAGTTCGAGCGCGAGTCCGAACCGTCCAGGTCGCGCCATTTCATCCTGATGGTGGAGTTCCAGGCGCTGGCCGAAGACTACGCGCCGGCCCGCCGCTCCCTGTCCGCCATCCGCGCAGAGCAGGCGGCGCGGGCGCTGGCCGGCGACCTGTACCGCGGTGCCGGCGACGGCAAGGAAGACAGCTTCCCACGTCTCACCCGATTTTCGCTCGTGGTCGAGATCGACCGGATCCTGGGCGACACGCGGCCGACCTACGAGCTCTTCGCCCGGCTCGACGCTGCCCAGCCCGCCTTTGCACGCCGCTATGCCGGGCTTGCCCTGCCAGCGGTGGTCGAGGCCGGCGACTTCAACCTGGCGGACCGTTACCGCCGCGATCCCCTCGCCATGCTGGGTGAGGTCAACCGGAACGCCCGCAGCATGCCGCTGTTCCCGCCTTCCGGCCAGGCCCCACGAGTCGCCGCGGAGCTGATGAACCTCACCAGGGACGTGCAGCTCGCCATGGCCGTGCTGCGCGGACAGGGCAAGCAAGCCGAGGCCGTCGATTTGCGCCGTGCCCTGCTCGACGGCCTGGAAGCGGCGGAAGTGCGCGCGCTGGCGGAACGCGAACTGGACGCATCCGGGACGATCAACCGGGAACTCGTCGAGCGTTCGATGGCAAGGGAAACCAGCTGAGATCGGGACGGACCTGACGCCAGCCTCCTGATCGGCCTCAGGCAGCGTCCTTCTGCATGAACACAGACAGCGGATCGTCCGGATAATCGCCGAACGGGCCGCGGTACCGGTAACCCAGGCGCTCGTAGGCGATCAGCGCTTCCGGTTGCGTGGGTCCGGTTTCCAGCATGAACCTGCGGCACCCCTGCTCCGCCGCCTTGCCTTCCAGCGTTTCGATCAGCCGCCGTGCGAGGCCGCGGCCGCGTGCCTGCGGGCGCACGTACATCCGCTTGACTTCGCCGTATTCCGGCTTCAGGACGATGGCCCCGCAGCCCAGTGCGGCGCCGGCGGCGTCGCGCGCGACGGCGAACAGCACGCCCGGGTGCTGCAGCGAGGAGATGTCGAGCGCATACACGTTCTCCGCGGGATACAGCGAATACAGATAGGCATCGAGCTCAGCGATCAGCGCATGCACGTCGGGTTGATCAGGGGATTCGAAGGTAATGTGCATGCGTGCTCGCGGTGTATAAAGCTGACAGTTAAAAGTTTATCATCGGTTACCGGCCTGTCGGTAGCGACTCAGGCCGGCCTGGCGCCGCGCACCGTCGACAGCACCTGCCCCAGCCTGTCCGTATCCATCGGCTTCACGAAGTGATGCTCGAAGCCGCTCGACTTCGACAGGATGCGGTCGTGGGCCTGGCCGTAGCCGGTGAGCGCGATGAACAGCGCGGAACCGGTCGCCGGATCGGCGCGCAGGCGACGCGCCAGTTCGTAGCCGTCCATCTCCGGCAGGCCGATGTCGAGGATGAAGACCTCGGGCGGGTCCTGGCGCGCGGCGGCGAGCGCCTGCACGGGGTGCGCTTCCACCTGCACGCGGTGGCCTTGCGCTTCCAGCAGCACGGCCAGCGATTCGGCGGCGTCGACGTTGTCGTCGACGATCATGATCTGCAGCGGCGCCGGACCCGCCAGGGCGCCCTCCCTTGCCGCGCCCTCGAGCTGGTCCTTCACGCCCTGGGTGACGGCCGGCAGGCGGATTGTAAACGTGCTGCCGGCGCCCGGTCCGTCGCTGGCGGCCGTCACGACACCGCCGTGCAGCGCCACCATGGTCCTGACCAGCGCCAGGCCGATCCCGAGACCTCCCTGCGCGCGGTCGGGCGTGCGTTCGGCCTGGGTGAAGAGGTCGAAGATATGCGGCAGCAGCCTGGCGTCGATACCGATGCCGTTGTCGATCACGCCGATGTCGACCCAACCCTGGTCGGCCTGGGCGTGCACCGCGAGCGTGATCTCGCCGCCCTGGGGCGTGTACTTGGCCGCGTTGTTCAGGAGGTTGGCGATCACCTGCACCAGGCGCGTGCGGTCGCCCAGCACGGTCGCCTGGCTGGCGTCGGTGCGCACCGTGAGCGCGTGGCGGCGCGCCTCGATCAGGGGCCGCGCCTGCTCGACGGCGTTGGCCACGGCCGCCTTGATGTCGACCAGCTCGCGTTCCAGCTCGACCAGCCCGCGTGTGACGCGCGAGACATCCAGCAGGTCGTCCACCAGCGCCGTCATGTGCTTCACCTGGTGGCTGATGACCTCACTTGCCTTCCTGGTGCGTGGGTCGGTGGCATTTGCCAGGCGCAGCATCTCGGCTGCGGTGCTGATCGGCGCCAGCGGGTTGCGCAGCTCGTGCGCCAGCATGGCGAGGAACTCGTCCTTCTTGCGGTTCGATTCGCGCAGCTCGAATTCGGCCTGGTAGCGCTCGGTCACGTCGACCGTCACGCCGCGCATGCTGACCGCCCGGCCTTCGTCGTCGAAGCGGACCTTGCCGCGGCTGTCGAGCCACACCTGCCTGCCGTTGTCGGGCCGGATGAAGCGCAGCACTTCCTGGTAGCTGCCGGCGCCGGCAATCGCCTCCTCGTGGGCGCGGTCTATCGTTTCGCGGTCGTCCGGATGGATATGCGCGCCGACGACGTTCATGCCGCCCGGTGTGAAGCCGAGCACGAGGCCGATGTTGTCCGAATAGGCCAGCTCGCCGCTCGCGAAATCCCAGTCCCAGACCGCCATCCTGGCCGCATCCATGCCGTCGCGCAGGCGCTCGTCGCTCTCGCGCTTGGCCGCCTGCGCCTCGACCGCGTCGGTGACGTCGTAGCCTTGCGCGAAGATGCCGATCGTGGTGCCGTACTGGTCCTTGTAGGGCTCGTACACCAGGTCGATGTAGCGCTGGCTGATCGGGCCGTTGCGCTCGCGCTGGACCGAGATCGGCATCGCGCGCGTGGTCCAGGCCTCGCCGGTGCGGTACACCTGGTCGAGGAATTCTTCGTAGCCCTGCCCCGCCACCTCGGGCAGCGCCTCCCACACCGCCTTGCCGATCAGTTCGCGATGCCCGACCAGCTGGTAATAGGCTTCGTTGACCATCTCGAACACGTGCTTGGGTCCCATCAGCACCGCGACGAAACCGGGCGCCTGGTTGAACAGGCTGCGCAGGTGCTCGCGCTCGTTGTTCAGGATGCGCGAGAGCGCCTCGTGCATCTGGGCGCGGTTGAAGTTTTCGGCATGGCTGTCGCTCGGCGGCGTCAGCTGCAGGGTCGCGACCTCGGACTGCTGGTCGTAGCGATACAGCTCGGTGACGTCGACCGCATTCTGGAACAGAAGAACGGGCTGCCCATCCTCGCCCAGCACCGGCGTGTGCACGGTGCTCCAGTAGCGTTCCTCGTACTTCTTCCCTTCCGGCGTATTGACCTCGACCGCGTAGCGCACGAAAGCGCTGGTGTCCGGCTGCCCCTTGGCCAGCGCGCGCAGCATCGAGGCTTTTACTTCGGTGATGTTGGTGGCCTCGGCATTGCTTTCCTCGGCCGGAAAGGCCTCGAACACGTTGCGCCCGACGATGTCTTCCTCGGTGCGCTGGACCGAGCGCAGGTAGGCCCCGCTGGCGCCGACGATGGTCAGGTCGGGCGTCATCACGAGATAGGGATAAGGAGTGACGCGAAACAGCGCCTGGAAATCCGATAAGGTCATCATGCGCGGAATTGTCGCATGGATGCCCGTGCACGCCTAAGCGCCGCCATACCGGACAGCCGCGCTTGAGGCTATCGGCTGGTGACCTGGCATGAATCCAATTCGCCCCGCCCTGAGTTTTCCTCGTTTGCGCGCGCGGCCACGGTCCGCGAACATGGGCTTACAACCAACACCCATGGAGACACAACATGTTACTCAAGGAACGCGTGGCAATCGTAACCGGCGGCGCCGGCACCAACGGCCTGGGCTTCGCCACCGCCCGCATGCTGGCCGCGCACGGCGCGCAAGTCGTGATCCTCGACCTGGCCGCCGCCAATCCGGCCGCGGCCGCCGCCGAACTGGGCACGGGGCACCTCGGGGTGGTGGCCGACGTCACCAGCAAGGAGCAATGCGAAGCCGCCGCCGCGGCCGCCGTGGAGAAATACGGCCGCATCGACATCCTGTTCAACAACGCCGGCATCACCCAGGCGCGCAAGACGCTCGATATCTCGGCGGCCGACTACGACGCCGTGCTCGACGTCAGCCTGCGCGGCACGCTGTTGATGTCGCAGGCGGTGCTGCCGGCCATGCAGCGCCAGGGCAGCGGCAGCATCATCTCGACCTCGTCGGTGTCGGCCCAGCGCGGCGGCGGGATCCTGGGCGGACCGCACTACTCGGCGGCCAAGGCCGGCGTGCTGGGGCTGACGCGGGCGATGGCGCGCGAGTTCGGCCCGGACAACATCCGCGTCAACGCCATCACGCCCGGCCTGATCGCGACCGACATCATCAAGGGCAAGCTGACCGAGGAGAGAAAAGGCGAGATCGCCCGGGACATTCCGCTGGCGCGCCTGGGACGGGCGAACGACATCGCCGGCGCCGTCGTCTTCCTCGCCAGCGACTTGTCGGCCTATTGCACGGGCATCACGCTCGATGTGAATGGGGGGATGCTGATCCACTGACCGGCATAGGTGCCCGTAGGGTGGGCTCTCGAGCCCACGCGGAACCACGCATGCATATGGAAAGTGCTGTTCGCGAACACTGCGGTGTGCACAGGTACGACCGCGTGGGCTCGAGAGCCCACCCTACGCGTCCTCAGGCGCCCCCATTCGGGTCGCTCTTCTCCCCATCCACAAACCCCCGTATCCACTCCAGCACCGTGTGCACCGCCCCGAGCCCCTCGCGGCTTTTGGGCACCGCCAGGTAATGCGCGGTCGCCTCGATGGCCAGTTCCCCGAACGGACACACCAGCCGCCCATCGCGCAGGTAGTCGTGCACCAGCACGGTCGACTCGATGCACATCCCCAGTCCGTTCTCGGCCGCACTGAGCGTCATGAAAGCGCGGTCCAGGCGCAGCCCGCGCACGGGGTTCAGGCAACCGGGCGCGAAGCGCGCGATCCACTCGTCCCACGACGTCAGCGAGACATCGTTCTGGATCAGGTAGAAATTCTCGATGTCGGCGGCCGGCAGCGGCAAGGTCCAGCCCTCGACCAGGGCCGGGCTGCACACCGGCAGGTAGCGCTCGCGCCGCGAGATCGGCTCGACGTGGATGCCGGCCGACGCGGGCGGGCGGCCGTAGGTCACCGCGACGTCGACGCCGCTGTTCGAAAAATCCGGCGCCTGGTGCACCGCCCACAAGCGGACGTCCATGTCCGGATGGGCGCGCAAGAAGGCCGGCAGGCGCGGCATCAGCCAGATCGCGGCGAAGCTCGGCGCGCACTGGATCGTCACCACCTGCTGCTGGCTGCTGCTGCGGTCGAGGATGGTGCGCAGCTCGTCGTCGATCTCGCCGAAGGAGCGCCGGATCACCTCGAACAGGCGCGCCCCGGCCTCGGTCGGCACCACGCCGCGCCGCGCGCGCTCGAACAGCAGCGTGCCGAGCGCCTCTTCCAGCGTCTGGATCGAATGGCTCACCGCCGAGGCCGTGATCGACAGCTCCTGGGCGGCGCTGGCGAAGGAACGGTGCATGTAGGCGGCCTCGAAGGCTTGCAGGCCCTTGAGGGAGGCCTTGCGCAGGGCGCGGTATCGCTGAACTGGTTTCATCTATGGCTCAAAAATACTCGCTATACGGTTCATGGGTCCATTTATACACTGGGTTCCATCAAGCGCTGCCTCAGACAGCGATCCATTCAACCACTGGAGACCCAACATGGAGCAACAAGACAGCCTGGCCGCCCTGCGCGGCGCAGCCTACCGCATCCGCCGCTACGCCCTGCGCATGGGCGAAGTCCAGGGCCAGGGCTATGTCGGCCAGGCCCTGGGCATGGCCGATATCCTCGCCGTATCCTACCGCCATGCGCTGAATTATCGGCCGGATGCGCCCGAATGGGAAGGCCGCGACCGCTTCCTGCTCTCGCACGGCCATTACGCCATCGCCCTCTATGCCGCCCTGCTGGAGGCGGGCATCATTCCCGAGTCCGAACTGGAGACCTACGGCAGCGACGACAGCCGCCTGCCGATGTCGGGCATGGCAACCTACACCCCCGGAATGGAGATCTCGGGCGGCTCGCTCGGCCAGGGCCTGAGCATCGCGGTCGGCATGGCGCTCGGCCTGCGCCAGAAGGGCAATCCCGCCTTCGTCTACAACTCGATGTCGGACGGCGAACTGGACGAAGGTTCGACCTGGGAAGCGGCGTTGTCGGCTGCCCACCATCGGCTCGGCAACCTGGTCACCCTGGTCGACATCAACAACCAGCAGGCCGATGGCCCCTCCGGCAAGATCCTCGGCTTCGAACCGCTGGCCGACAAGTGGGCCGCTTTCGGCTGGTTCGTCCAGCGCGTGAACGGCAACGACATCGGCGCCGTGCGCGCCGCCTTCGACGCGGCCCGCGCCCACGATCAAGCGCAGCCGCGCGTGATCCTGTTCGAGACCCTGATGGGCAGCGGCGTGCCCTTCCTGGAAGAGCGCGACAAGAACCACTTCATCCGGGTCGAAGCCGACGAATGGCAGCAAGCCATCGCGATCCTCGACGCAAACCATGCAGGAGACACCCAATGAACCAGGCAACCCTCACCAAACCGCGCCTGACCACCTCGGCCATGATCGCCTCGATCGCCGGCGAAGGCCAGCGCACCCAGAGCGCGCCCTTCGGCCACGCCCTGGTGCAGCTCGCCGGCGAACGGCCGGACATCGTCGGCATGAGCGCCGACCTGGCGAAATACACGGACCTGCACATCTTCGCCAAGGAGTTCCCGCAGCGTTTCTTCCAGATGGGGATGGCCGAGCAGCTCCTGATGGGCGCCGCCGGCGGCATGGCCAAGGAAGGGTTCACGCCCTTCGTCACGACCTACGCCGTGTTCGCCGCGCGCCGGGCCTATGATTTCATCCACCAGGTGATCGCCGAGGAAAACCTGAACGTCAAGATGGTCTGCGCCCTGCCCGGCCTGACCACCGGCTACGGCCCCAGCCACCAGGCGACCGAGGACATCGCGATCTTCCGCGGCGTGCCGGGCCTGACCATCGTCGACCCCTGCGATGCGCTCGACACCGAGCAGGCCACGCATGCGATCGCCGCCCACCAGGGCCCGGTCTACATGCGCCTCCTGCGCGGCAAGGTGCCGCTGGTGCTGGACGAGTACGATTACCGCTTCGAGCTGGGCAAGGCGAAACTGCTGCGCGACGGGCGCGAGGTGCTGGTCATCTCGAGTGGCATCATGACGATGCGCGCGCTGGAAGTGGCCGAGCAGCTGCGCAGCGACGGCGTCGGCGTGGCGGTGCTGCACACGCCGACCATCAAGCCGCTCGACGAAGAGGCCGTGATCCGCGAAGCCTCGAAACCGGGGCGCCTGGTGGTGGTGGCGGAAAACCACTCGGTCGTCGGCGGGCTGGGCGAAGCGGTGGCGGGCACGCTGCTGCGCGCCGGGGTGGCGCCGGCGCGCTTCCGCCAGGTCGCGTTGCCGGATGCCTTCCTCGACGCCGGCGCGCTGCCGACGCTGCACGACCGCTACGGCATCTCGCTCGATGCCATGGCGGCCAGCATCAAGGGCTGGCTAAGCTAGACAGTACGCGGCGCGCGGCCAGCCAGGAGGCACAGACCTCCGGGCCGCGCAGCCAATGAAATGTGCCGCGTGTGGAAGCCGATCCCCGGGCACCAGAACGGTTTTTTGGAGACAAACATGAAATCGCATTCCGTCCTTTCCACAGCCGGCGCCGTCGCGGACTCCTCCGCACCCGCCCTCGATATCGAAACGCGCGCCTATGCCAAGGTGATGCGCCGCCTGGTCCCCTTCCTCATGCTGTGCTACCTCGGCGCCTACCTGGACCGGGTGAACGTCGGCTTCGCCAAGTTGCAGATGCTCAGTGACCTGGGCTGGAGCGACACCGTCTACGGCCTCGGCGCCGGCGTCTTCTTCATCGGCTACTTCCTGTTCGAGGTGCCGAGCAACATGGTGCTGCACCGCTTCGGCGCCCGGCGCTGGCTGGCGCGCATCATGATCACCTGGGCCATGATCTCGGCCAGCTTCAGCGTGGTCGAATCGCCAACCGCCTTCTACGTGCTGCGCTTCCTGCTGGGCGTGGCCGAGGCGGGCTTCGCGCCGGGCGTCATCCTGTACATCACCTACTGGTTCCCGTCGGCGCGCAGGGCGAAAGTGATGGCGATCTTCTTCATGGCGATCCCGCTGGCGAGCATCGTCGGCGCACCGCTGTCGGGCTGGGTCATGGCATCCTTCTCCGGGCTGCACGGCCTGGCAGGCTGGCAATGGCTGTTCGCACTGGAAGCCGTGCCCTCGCTCCTGCTCGGCATCGCGATCCTGTTCTACCTGGACGACAGCATCGGCGCCGCGAAATGGCTCACGCCCGACGAAAAGGCCGTCCTGCAACGCAATATCGCGAAGGAGGAAGACGGCAAGGTGGCCCACCATTCGGTCAAGGACTTCTTCGCCGACCGCCGCCTGTGGCTGCTGACCGCCATCTACTTCTGCATCGTGATGGGCCAGTACGGCATCACCTTCTGGCTGCCGGCCATCCTCAGGAATGCCGGGGTAGCCGGCGTCGGCACGGTCGGCCTGCTGGCGGCGATTCCCTACGCCGTCGCCCTGCTCTGCCTGCCGCTGGTCGGCCGCAGTTCCGACCGCACCCTGGCCCGGCGCCTGCACTGCGGCGTGCCGATGCTGGTTGCGGCGGCGGCCCTGTTCGCCCTGCCCTTCACCGACGGCGTGACGACGGCCTTGGCCCTGCTCAGCGCGGCGGCGGCCGGCGCGATCTGCGGCACCTCCCAGTTCTGGGCCTTGCCGACCGCCTTCCTGGGCGGGATGACGGCGGCGGCGGGGATCGCCACCATCAACTGCATCGCCAACCTGGCGGGTTTCTTCTCGCCCTCCCTGGTCGGCTGGCTGAACGACTTCACGGGAAAACAGGGCGCCGGCCTGTGGCTCACCGCCGGCGCCCTGCTGCTGGGCGCCTGCATGCTGGCCCTGGTGCCGCGCCAGGTAGTGGACCGCTGATCCGGGCCGGACCGGGACGGCATCCTCATGTAAAATCCCGAGCTGGCATTCTTATCGGGTAGCAGTCGTATGGGTTGGTTCGGCAAATTGTTGGGCGGTGCGCAAGCACCCGGGACGGGTACGCCGCCCCCCGGGACGGCGCCGGACGCGCTCGATGCCGCCCCCGCTACGGCCTTCGAGATCGACGCCGCCTGGTACCGCTGGCTGGCCGCCGCGCCGCCGCCACGCGCCCCGGCGCAGCTCGAGCTGCGTATCCTCGACGAGCTGGCGCGCCTGGCGCAGGCGCCGGTGGCCGGCGCCGCGCTGGTGCCGCGGGTTCCGGAGATTATTCCGCAGCTGATGCGCACCCTGCAGGGCGAGGACATGAACGCCGCCGAACTGTCGCGCCAGCTCAGCCAGGACATGGTGCTCGTGGCCGAGGTCTACCGCGAAGCGAACCGCCCGGCCTACCTGCCGCGCTACCATTCGGGTCCGCCGATCAACAGCATCCAGGGCGCCATCATGCTGCTCGGGCAGAACGGCATGCGCATGCTGCTGGCGCGCGTGGCCTTCCGCCCGATCGTCAGCATGCAGAGCGGACGCGTGGCCCGGCGCACCGCGCCGCTGATCTGGCGCCAGTCCGAAAAGAACGCCCTGGCCGCCAGCCTGCTCGCGCCAGGCCTGCGCGCGAACGCCTTCGACGCCTACCTGGCCGGGCTGATGGAAAACGTGGGCCTGGTGGTCGCGTTCCGCCTGATCGACCAGCTGTGCCCGGACGAAGCGCTGCCCTGGTCGGACCCCTTCATTGCCGGCCTGTTCCTGCATGCGCGCACCCTGTCGGCATGCATCGCGCGCCTGTGGGAGTTTCCCGAAACGGTGGCGGCGGCAATCGAGGCCGCGGGCCGGCCCGACGCGCCAGTCCTTGCCCAGGCCCTGGCCATGGGCGGGCGCCTGGCAAAGCTGCGCATGCTGGTCGACGCGGCCGAGTATGCGCCCGACGATCCCTTCGTCGTCGACGGCCTGGACGAGGCGGCGCTGGCGATTTTCGAGAAACTGCGCGACGAGGAATGAACCGGGCGGCCTGAAGGCGTGCGGGGCAAGCCCGGAATGCTGCAATCTCACAACACCTCGGCGCCGTATGCATGCCGAACGTGCCAGATCGCTGATTTGTTACATAAACCTTGCCCGCTAGCAACAGTCTGCGGTTAAAATTCCGCCCTGCATAATCACTTTATCTGGAAAAATGGCATGAAAGGCATCGTATTCAATCTGCTGGAAGAGGCAGTCAGCACCGAGTTCGGCGACGCAACCTGGGACCGCTTGCTCGACGACGCCGGCCTCGACGGTGCCTACACCTCGCTCGGCAGCTATGACGACGCCGAGATCGTGCGCCTGGTCGGCGTGGCATCAAAGGCGCTCGGGATTCCCGAACCGGACGTGCTGCGCTGGTTCGGGCGGCGCGCCATGCCGCTGCTGGCGAAGCGCTACCCGACCTTCTTTTCCGGCCATCCGGACACGCGCAGTTTTCTCCTCACCCTGAACAGCATCATCCATCCCGAGGTGCGCAAGTTGTATCCGGGCGCGGCGCCGCCGGTCTTCGATTTCGACACCGGCGACAGCGAGCGCCTCGTCATCGGCTATAACTCGGCGCGCCGCCTGTGCGCGCTGGCCGAGGGCTTCATGGCCGGCGCGGCCGAGCATTTCGGCCAACAGGCCGAGATCAGCCAGCCCGAGTGCATGCACCACGGCGCGGCCAAGTGCAGCTTCCACGTGCGGTTCCGCGCGTGAACGCAGGCGAAGCCGGCGCCCTCTCGAACCCCGCGGACGCAGAAATCGCGCGCCTGCAGCGGCGCCTGCGCCGCGAGACGGCGGCGCGCCAGGAAGCCGAAGCGATCGCCGAGCGCGGCCTGCGCGACCTGTTCCAGCGCCAGCAGGAAATCGGCCTGCTCGAAAGCATTGCGGTCGCCGCCAACGAAGCGGCGGGCGTCGACGACGCGATGCGCCGTGCGCTC
The DNA here is from genome assembly GCF_015101885.1 of Massilia litorea. Taxonomy (NCBI): domain Bacteria; kingdom Pseudomonadati; phylum Pseudomonadota; class Betaproteobacteria; order Burkholderiales; family Oxalobacteraceae; genus Massilia; species Massilia litorea. Next base: position 3,529,248 of record NZ_CP062941.1, on the reverse strand, counting down.
GAAGCCGTGTGCCGCTACGCCGCCTGGCCGCTCGGCCACCTGCTGCTGGTGCCTGAAGGCGGCGCCGGCGCGCCGCTCGACTCCACGCCCATCTGGCACGACGAAGGCGCGGGCCGTTTCGACGCCCTGCGCCGGCTGAGCGAGTCCATGGTCTTCGCGGGCGAAGTGGGCCTGCCCGCCCGGGTGGTCGGCACCGCGGCGCCGGCCTGGGCCAACGCCGGCGCGGCGAATGCCGGCGACTATCCGCGCATGCCGCTGCTGGTGCAGCTCGGCCTGTCCTCCCTGTTCGCCTTCCCGGTCGTGATCGGCAACGAAGTGGTGGCCGTGCTCGAGTTCTTCAGCCGCGAGCTGCAGACGCCGGACGAATCGATGCTGCGCCTGATGGCGCAGATCGGGACCCAGCTCGGACGGGTGATCGAGCGCCGCCGCGCCCAGGACCGACTGGTACACGACGCGCTGCACGACCCGCTGACCCAGCTCGGCAACCGCAAGCTCTTCCTCGACCGCCTCGACCATTTCCTGGTGCGCTCGCAGCGCATCCCGGACTACCAGTTCGCCGTCCTGTTCGTCGATCTCGACCGCTTCAAGGCGATCAACGACGGTCTCGGCCACCAGGCCGGCGACCAGGTGATCGTCGCCACCGCGCGGCGCCTGACCGCCTGCCTGCGCCAGAACGACCTGGTGGCGCGCGAGGCCGCCGACGGCGACTATGTCGTGTCGCGCCTGGGCGGCGACGAGTTCACCATCCTGCTCGACAACGTGACCGGCCCCGCCACGCCGATCCGGGTCGCCGAACGCCTGCTCAAAGCCCTGGCCACGCCCATCGTCGTCGGCCAGCAGCACGTGTTCGTCACCGCCAGCATCGGCATCGCGATGAGTTCCAGCGGCTACGAAGACGTGCAGGTGATGCTGCGCGACGCCGACATCGCGATGTACCACGCCAAGCAGAACGGCCGTGCGCGCTGGATGATGTTCGACCAGACCATGCAGGAAGGCGCGCTGCGCCGCCTCACGCTGGAAGCCGAGCTGCGCCTCGCGCTGGACGCGAACCAGCTGTTCCTGCAATACCAGCCGATCATCACGCCGGGCGACGGCATGATCAGCGGCTTCGAAGCGCTGCTGCGCTGGCGCCATCCGGTGCTGGGCATGATCTCGCCGCTCGAGTTCATCCCGGTGGCCGAGGAAGTGGGCCTGATCGGGCAGATCGGCAGCTGGGTGCTGGAGGCAGCCTGCCTCCAGCTGCGCGAATGGCAGCGCGGGCGCGCCCTGCCCTTGAGCATGAGCGTCAACGTCTCCGCCGTCCAGCTGGCGGGCGGCGAACTGGTGAAGGTCGTGACGCGCGTGCTCGCGGAAACCGGCATCGCCCACGGCAGCCTGAAGCTGGAACTGACCGAAAGCGCCGTGATGGCCGATGCCGACCATGCGCTGGCGGTGTTCAAGGAACTCAAGGCGCTCGGGGTGCGCCTCAGCCTCGACGACTTCGGCACCGGCTATTCCTCGCTCAGCCACCTGAGGCGCCTGCCGATCGATACGCTCAAGATCGACCGCTCCTTCGTCAGCGCCATGGACAGCCACAGCGACAAACGCCAGATCGCCGAAGTCGTGGTCATGCTGGCGCGCACGCTGGGGCTGGACGTGGTCGCCGAAGGCGTGGAAACGCGCGCCGAACTCGACATCCTGCGCGAGATGGGCAGCGATTTCGTGCAGGGCTATTTTTATTTCCGCCCGCTCGACGCGGCCGCCGCCACCCTGGCCCTGGCCGACGAGGCCAGCTAGGCCAGCAGGCGCTGCGGGTGACTATAGACCACGTGGCGCCCGCCGCGCACGAAGCCGGCCAGGGTCAGGCCGGCGCCCTCGGCCATGTTCACCGCCAGCGCCGTCGGCGCCGAAATCGCGGCCAGCAGGCCAAAGCCGGCGCGCGCCGCCTTCTGCACCATCTCGAAGCTGGCGCGGCTGGTGACCACGGCAAAGCCTTCGCCCACATCCACTTTGTCACGCGCCAGCGCGCCGACCAGCTTGTCGAGCGCATTGTGGCGGCCGACGTCTTCGCGCACGCACAGCAGCTGGCCGTCGCGCCCGGCCCAGCCGGCGGCATGCACGGCGCCGGTTGCCTGGTGCAGGTGCTGGCGCCCTGTCATCTCGTTCATCGCGCGGTGCAGCGCAGCCGCCTGGAAACGCGCTTCGTTCAAGGGGCGGGCTTCCGGCAGGCAGGCCTCCTGCTCGAAATAATCGAGGCTGTCGACGCCGCACAGGCCGCAGCCGGTCTTGCCCGTGCGCGCCATCCGCGTCCCTTTCAGGCGCGCCATGGCGCCGGAGGCGATGCGCAGTTCGATGGCGATGCCGCGTGCCGTCCGTTCGACCTCGATGTCGTAGACGTCGCGCGCATGGCGCACGATGCGCTCGCCCAGCGTAAAACCGAGGGCGAAGTCTTCCAGGTCGAGCGGCGACGCCAGCATCACCGCATGCGCGATGCCGTTGTAGACTAGCGCCACCGGCACCTCGTCGGCCACCAGTTCGCTGCCCTCTTCCATGGCCTCGCCTTCGCAGCGACTGGCGGGCAGGCGGCGCGTGCCTTCGGGCGCGCCCAGAAAAGGCTCGGCCGCGTTCATTTCGCGCTCCCGGTCCGCTCCACCAGCACGTCGATCGCTTTCGCGGCCGGCACCTTGCTCTCCTTCGCGTGGTGCCAGAGCGGGATCAGCGGATTACATTCCGGGAAGTAGCCGGCGATCGTCCCCTCCGGGATATCGTAGGGCACCAGCACCAGGCCCGCGACCTGGCGCTCGACGCCGTCGTCGGTGGCGCTGCGCAGGGTGACGATGTCGCCCTGCGCCAGCGCCCGTTTGGCCAGGTCGGCGCGGTTCATGAAGAGCACCATGCGGCTGCCGTAGACGCCGCGGAAGCGGTCGTCGTGGCTGTAGATGGTCGTGTTGAACTGGCCGTCGCTGCGCACCGTGAACAGGCGCATCGTGGCCGGGTTCTGCTTCAGGTCGGGGTCGCCCGCCAGGCCTTCGGGCGCCGTGAACTGCGCCTTGCCGCTTTCCGTCCTGAAGACCCGGTGCGCCGCGCCGACCGGCTTGCGAAAGCCGCCCGGCGTCCACATGCGCGCATTGAAGTCGTGGAAGATGTCCGGATAGGTTTCGGCAATGGCATCGCGGATGCTGCCGTAGTCCGCCACCCAGGCGTCCCAGTCGACGCGCGGATTCGGGTCGAGTGTGGCCTGCGCGATGCCGGCGACGATGGCCGGTTCCGACAGCAGCTCGTGCGAGGCCGGTTCCGCCATGCCGCGCGAGCCGTGGATGCAGGCGGTGCTGTCCTCGACCGTGACGGCCTGCTCGCCGCCGAGCTGGCGGTCGACCTCGATCCGCCCCAGGCAAGGCAGGATATACGAGGCCTTGCCGTGGATGACGTGGTTGCGGTTGAGTTTTGTCGCGATCTGCACCGTCAGCGGGATCTCGCGCCAGGCCGCTTCCATCAGCACGGTCTCGGGCACGGCGCGCAGGAAGTTGCCGCCCAGGGCAATGAAAGCCGGCACCTTGCGCGCCAGGATCGCTTCGCAGGCTTCGACCGTGTTCATGCCCTTCTTCGTCGGCGGCTCGAACCCGTACTGTTCCTTCAGCTTGTCGAGCGGCGCGAGTTCCGGCTTTTCCGTGATCCCGACCGTGCGCTGGCCCTGCACGTTCGAATGCCCGCGTACCGGACAGACGCCGGCGCCGGGCTTGCCGATGTTCCCGCGCAGGAGCAGCAGGTTGACGATCATCGCCACGTTCTGCACGCCGTTGCGGTGCTGGGTCAGGCCCATGCCGTAGACGCCCAGCACGGCGCTGGAACCGGCATACACGGCCGCCGCACTCTCCAGCGCCGCGCGCTTCAGGCCCGATTCGCGTTCGATGTCAGGCCAGCCGCAATCGCGCACTGCCTGCGCGAAGTCGTTGAAGCCCTGCGTGTGCTCCTGGATGAATTCGGTGTCGAGCACGCGCTGGGCGCCGGCCGCCACCGCGTCGTCGTCGAGCGCCAGGATGGCCTTGGCCAGGCCCATGATCGCCGCTGTGTCGCCGCCGGGCTTGACCTGATGGTACTGGGTGCTGATCGCCGTCTCCTGCCCGGTCAGCATCTCGACCGGCGACTGCGGATTGGTGAAGCTCACCAGGCCGCGCTCGCGCAGCGGATTGAAGGTGATGATCGGCACGCCGCGGCGGCGCGCTTCCTGCAGCTGGTGCAGCATGCGCGGGCTGTTCACGCCGACGTTCTGGCCGAAGAAGAAGATGCAGTCGGTCTGCGCGAAGTCGTCCAGCACCACGGTGCCGACGCCGTCGCCGATGGTCTTCTGCAGCGCCACCGAGGTGCTTTCGTGGCACATGTTCGAGCTGTCGGGCAGGTTGTTGTTGCCGTACATGCGCGCCAGCAGGCCGTACATGTAGGAGGTCTCGAGCGAGGCGCGTCCGGAGCTGTAGAACACGACCTGTTCGCGCTCGTACGTCCGCAGGGCCGCGCCGATCTCGGCGAAGGCCGTGTCCCAGGCCACCGGCCGGTACTTGTCGCTGGCCGCGTCCCAGCGCAGCGGGGTAGTGAGCCTGCCCTGGTCTTCCAGCTGGTGGTCGCTCCAGGCTTCCAGTTCGGTCACCGTATGGCGCTCGAAAAAGTCGGCGCCGATGCGCTTGCTGGTGGTTTCCCAGGCGGTCGCCTTGGCGCCGCTCTCGCAGAATTCGAAGGGATGCGGATTGGCCGGCTTGGCCCAGGCGCAGCTGACGCAGGCATAGCCGTCGGGCTTGTTCTGTTTCGCCAGCAGCGCGCTGTCCTTCAGCGCCGCGCGCTGGTCGAACAGGATGTGCGCCACCTCGCCCACCGAGCCCCAGCCGCCGGCGGGCATGGTGGCCGGCTTGATGCGTAAATTGTCGGAATCCTTGCTCATGCTGTTCCCCCGATTGACCGATGGGATACCCTAGCCTGCGGCCACGCGCGCCTCTGTGCGCTTGCGCACCCAGCGCCGCCATCCGCTGACGGTGCCGGGACAGGGCCGGGACGGGGCCGGGGCAGGATCCCGGCTATACTGCCGCCATGCGCATACAGCTGTTTTCCGACCTCCACCTCGAACGCTATCCGGCCTTCCAGCCCGAACTGCGGCCGGATGCCGACCTCATCGTCCTCGCCGGCGACATCGGTTCCTACCAGGGCGGCTCGCGCCTGACGGGCACCGACTTCGGCCTGGAACGCTTCGCGCCGGCCCTGGGCGCCACCAGGGCGCAGGTGCTCTACGTTCCCGGCAACCATGAATACGACGGCCTCGAATTCGACGAAGCCCACGCGCGCCTGCGCGACACCTGCGCCCGCCTCGGCATCACCTGGCTCGACCGCGAGACGGTCACGATTGGCCACGTCCGCTTCATCGGCACCACGCTCTGGGCCGATTTCGACGCGCTGGCCGGCGGCCACGAACTGACGAAACAGCTGCAGCTGCGCGAAAAGGCGATCCGCGCCGCCAACTACTACCTCAACAAGAACACGACGCTGCGCGATGGCGCACCGGTGCTGGCCGACGGCTGGCGCGCGATGTCGCTCGACTGCCAGCAATGGCTGCGCGCGGCGCTGGCCGTCCCCTTCGACGGCGTCACGGTCGCCGTCACCCATTTCGCGCCCAGCCTGAAAAGTGCCGACCCGCGCTACGGCGTCAGCCCCGGCACGGCGGGCTTCTGCAACTCGCTCGACGATTTGCTGCCCCTGGCCGACGTCTGGATGCACGGCCACCTGCACTGCCTGAACGATTACGTGGCGACCGGCGTCGAGAACGGGCGCGCCTGGTCCTGCCGGGTCGTCGCCAATCCGCTCGGCTACCTCAGCAAGGGCGAACAGGAAGGTTTCCGACCGGGGCTGGTGATCGAGCTGTAGGCTGGACTCGGGCCGCCGGCTTACGGCGTGACCGCCGCGCGTTCCTCGCGCGTCAGCACCCGGGGTGCCCTGATCGGCGCACCGGCCGTATCGAAGAAGGGATTGCTGCGCCAGCCGCCGCCCAGGCGCGCCTTGGCCAGCGCCATGCCGATCCGGGCGACGGCAAGCACCGCGCCCACCGGCGTCGATTGCACAGGTTTGGTGGCCGAGCCGGTATTGGCCGTGAAGCGCGCGCGTCCCAGCGCGCGGTCGAGTCCTTCGTCCGGCGCGTCGAGGCAGGTGCGTACCAGCCCCACATACGACATCTTCGGATCGCGCGGGGTATTCCCTATCGGCGTATTGCAGCAGGACGCATACCAGCGATAAATCCCTTTCGGGCTGAGCGACATGCAGGCCAGGTGTTCCAGCCCTTCAGTAAAACGCAGCGCCGCCGGCACGGCCGCCTCGACCTCGGTACCGCCGGCCGCATCGAGCACCGCGTTCTCCGCCTTCAGGAACCGGGCAAAGGCCTGGCAGTCCTTGCAATAGCACACCGCGCGCGCCGCAACGCGCGCGGCGTCTACCTCCCCTTGCAGCTTGCCGCACCGGCAGCGCAACCGAATGTTCATCCGCCCGTCTCCCCGGTAAGAAAAACCGAACTCAGAAAAAATGGCGCCAGTCTTCCAGCCAGCCCGGGAAAGCGCTCGCTTCCATCGGATTGGCGATGTGATATCCCTGCGCATAGGTGCAGCCCAGTCCCTGCAGGAAGTCCCAGTCCTGGCGCGTCTCGACGCCGACCGCGACCGACATCCGGTCCAGGCTGTGCGCCAGGCTGAGGCAGGAGCGCAGCACCGTGCCGAGCGGGCGCCGCTTGGAGGCGCCGTCGACGAAGCTGCGGTCGATCTTGAGTTCGGTGAACGGAATGCGCGCCAGCAGCTGCAGGTTGGAGCGGCCGGTGCCGTAGTCGTCGATGCCGAGGCCGAATCCCATCATCCGCAAGCGCACCAGGCGCTCGATGAAATTCGGGTCGGTGTTCAGGACCGAGGACTCGGGCATCTCGAAGGTGATGTAGTCGGGCAGCACCCCGTGGCGGGCGAGGCAGGCGCTCATCTGGCGCAGGAAGGACGGGTGCGCCAGGGTCTCGGGCGCCAGGTTGATCGAGATCGAGATCGGCGTGCCCTGGTCATGCAGCCAGCGGCAGCGCTCGACCGACAGCTCGATCATGCTCCAGTCGAGGAAGTCGATGCGGTTGTTCTGCTCGAGCGCGTCGATGAAGGCCGAGGGGCCGAGCAGGCCGTGTTCCGGATGGTTCCAGCGGGCGAAGGTCTCCAGGCCCTTGACCTGGCCGGTGGCCAGCTCGATCTTCGGCTGGAAGAAGGGCTCGAACTGGCGTTTCTGCAGGCCGTTGCCGATTTCGGCGAAGGTGAAGCGCGGCGTGGTGTCGACGCGGTCGGGAAGCACGGCCGGCGCGTAGTTGTCGAGCAGGGGTTTGAGTTTGGCGGCGGTGACCGGTTTCGAGACGGAGCCGAGCAGGTCGATGCCGTAGACCTGGGCCAGGGTCTCGACCGAGAACAGCAGATTCGCCGGCTGGGCGCCGGTGACGACCAGGCTGATGCCGGAATCGAGCCCGGCCAGGTTGCGGATCAGTTCCAGCCCGTCCATGCCGGGCAGCGCGAGGTCGATGATGGCCACGTGCACACGCGGCGTGAAGCCGGCCTGGAAGGTGCGCAGCGCCATGTGCCCGTCGGGCACGTCGGTGACGCGGCTGGCGCCGAGGCGCCCGAGCATCTCGACCAGGGCGGCGCGCTGGGTGCTGTCCCCTTCGGCTACCAGAAAATGCAAATGCGCGATGTCCATCTTCACTCCACAGTTGTTGCCCCGAGCTTAACCTACGGGCGGCGATTGCGTCTATGCCCGCTTTCAGGCCTGCCGTTGGCGCAGCTGCTCGAAGAAGCAAATGGCGCCCGCCGCCGCCACGTTCAGCGACTCGACCCGGCCCGCATGCGGGATCACCACCTGGTGGGTGGCGCGTCCCATCAGGTCGTCGGCCACGCCCTGCCCTTCGTGCCCGAGCAGCCATGCGACCGGGCCGCGCAGGTCGACCTGCCACAGCTTCTGCTCGGCATAGCCGCTCATCGCCAGGACGGAAATGCGCGATGCGTCGATCAGGGCGCCAAGATCGACATGCTCGAAGATCTCGAGCACGAAGTGCGCACCCATCGCCGCGCGCAGCACCTTGGGCGACCAGCAGAAGGCGGTGCCGGCGCTGCAGAACACCTGGGTGATGCCGGCTGCGGCCGCGCTGCGCAGGATCGAGCCGACATTGCCGGGGTCCTGTACGCCGTCGAGCAGCACGGCGGACACGCTCATTGCCGCGGGCTGGACCGGCGCCGGCGTCTCGACCAGGAACAGCAGGTTGACGCCATGCTCGACCTGGCTGAGCGCGCCGAACAGCGCGTCCGGCAAGGCCGTCACGTGGGCGTGCAGGCTTTCGCAGCGCGCGACGATGTCCGCCACTTCCGGGTTGTGCAGGGCGCCTTCCGAGACAACGCAGTGATTCGGCGCGCCGCGCAGCTCGAGCCAGGACTGGCACAGGTGCACGCCGTCGAGCAGCGTGCGCCCGGCCTTGCGCCTGGCCTGCGAGCTGGCGGCGAGGCTTTTCAGTTCCTTGTAGAAGGGATTGTCGCGCGAGGTGACCGACTTCATGCGAACGCCACGCCCTCGAGCGACCCTTGCGCCGCGGGCGGCGCGAACAGGTCCACCTGCAGCAGGTTGCGCACCGGCGCGAACGAGCGGCGGTGCACCGGCGACGGGCCGTGCAGGCGCAGGCGTTCCAGGTGCAGCGCCGTCGAATAGCCCTTGTGCTGGTCGAAGCAGTATTCCGGATACTGTGCGTGCAGGCGCACCAGTTCGGCGTCGCGCGCGGTCTTGGCCAGGATCGAGGCGGCCGAGATCGCGTGGCATTTGTCGTCGCCCTCGATCACGGCGTGGGCGCGGATGGCCATCGGCGGACAGCGGTTGCCGTCGATCAGGGCGATCGTCGGCAGCATCGAGAGCGCCTCGACGGCGCGGCGCATCGCCAGCATCGTAGCGTGCAGGATGTTCAGGGTGTCGATCTCGTCGCAGGAGGCTTCCGCGATGGCCCAGGCCAGCGCGTATTCGCGGATCTGCGGCGCCAGCTCGTCGCGGCGCGCCTCGGTCAGCTTCTTCGAGTCGCGCAGCCCGTCGATCGGGCGTTTCGGGTCGAGGATGACGGCGGCGGCGAACACCGGACCGGCCAGCGGACCGCGGCCGGCCTCGTCGACGCCGCAGACGATGTCGAGATCGGTGAACGGGCGCAGCCGGGGCGGCAGGCCGGGGTAGAAGTTGACGCGTTTTTTGCTCATGGTGCTAATTTTCGTATTTCGATGTTCAGGGTGCGCGTCCGACGGATGCGTGCGTAACGCGTGGGCACAGGTGCCCACCCTACGTTACGCACCAGTCCGTGGCGGAAGCGCACCGTAGGGTGGGCTCCCGAGCCCACGCGTTTACGGACGTATGATCCCCAACACAGCCTCGGCACTCAGCGCGGCGCTGTCGCGCAGGAGGCTATGATGCATCTCCGTGAAGCGCTCCGCAAGCCGGTCGCGTCCTGCGGTGTCATTCAGTTGCGTCCACACCGCATCGGCCATCGCTTCCGGCGTGGCCGCATGCTGCAGCAGTTCCGGCACCAGGAATTCGCGCGCCAGGATGTTCGGCAGGCCGATCCAGGGCTGGTAGCCCATGTGGCGCATGATTTCCCAGGACGCGCGCATGACTTTATAGGCGATCACCATCGGCTTCTTGAACAGCGCCACTTCCAGCGTCGCCGTGCCCGACGCCACCAGCACCGCGTCGGCGGCGGCGATTGCCGTGTGCGAATTGTCGACCAGCGTCAACGCGATATCGTCCAGTCCCGCCTGCGCGACGATCTCGCTGAAATAAGCCCGCTGCTTTTCCCCCGCCATCGGCACCACGAAACGCAGGCCGGGATCGCGCCTGGCCAGCAGGCCAGCCGCACGCACGAAGGGCTCGGCCAGGTATTTCAGTTCGCCCATGCGGCTGCCGGGCATCACCGTCACCACGCGTGCATCGGGCGCGATGCCGAGCGAAGCGCGCGCGGCGCCGACGTCGGGCACCAGCGGGATCGTCTCGGCCAGCGGATGGCCGATATAGGTCACCGGCACGCCGGCGTCACGGTAGATCTGCTCTTCGAAGGGGAAGATCACCAGCATGTGCGAGACCGCGCGCTGTATCTTCTTGATGCGCCCGCCGCGCCAGGCCCAGATCTGCGGGCCGACGAAGTGCACGGTCGGAATCCCGCCCGCGCGCAGCTGCTCTTCGAGCCCGAGATTGAAACCGGGATAGTCGGCGCCGATGAAGGCGGCCGGCCGCTCCGCCAGCAGTCGGTCGCGCAGGCGGTTCTGGATGCCCTTGATCTCGCGGAAGCGCGGGATGATCTCGAACAGGCCGCGCACAGTGAGGGTCTCGATCGGGACGTCCGATACAAGCCCCTGCTCGATCATGCGCGGGCCGCCGATGCCGTGGAAGCGCGCGTTCGGGAGCTGGGGACGCAAGCCCGCCATCAGGCGGGCGGCGAGCATGTCGCCGGACACCTCCCCGGCGACCAGGGCCAAGGAGATGTCCGAAGCGCTGTTCGGGCTCAATTTGTCAGCGCACGATGCCACGGGTGGCAATGCCGAGGAAGTCGCGCATCGCGCGGATGTCAGGCGCCGCTTCCGGCATCGCCTCTTCTTCGCGCAGCAGGGCGGCCTTGGCTTCCTCGAGCGTCAGGTTCGAACGGTAGATGTGTTTGTACGCAGCGCGGATGCCGTCGATCTGGGGACGCGTGAAGCCGCGCCGTTTCAGGCCTTCGATGTTCACGCCGCGCGCGCCGGCCGGATTGCCCGAGACCAGGACAAAAGGCGGCACGTCCTGGGTCAGGCTGGTGTACATGCCGATGAAGGCATGGGCGCCGATCTTGCAGAACTGGTGCACGCCGGCGTAGCCGGACAGGATGGCGTGGTCGCCCACGTGCACGTGGCCGGCCAGCTGCGCATTGTTCGAGAAGATCGTGTGGCTGCCCACCTGGCAGTCGTGCGCCAGGTGTACATAGGCCGAGATCCAGTTGTCGTCGCCCAGGCGCGTGACGCCTTCGTCCTGGGCGGTGCCGAGGTTGAAGGTGACGAATTCGCGGATGGTGTTGCCGCTGCCGATCTCGAGCCGGGTCGGCTCGCCGTTCCATTTCTTGTCCTGCGGCGCGGCGCCGATGGAGCCGAACTGGAAGAACCTGTTGTCCTTGCCGATCGTGGTATGGCCCTCGATGACCACGTGCGGGCCGACGACCGTGCCGGCGTCGATGCGCACGTTCGGGCCGATGATCGAATACGGGCCGACTTCGACCGAGCTGTCGAGCTCGGCCTTCGGGTCGACGATCGCAGTCGCGTGAATCTTCATCATTACTGCTCCGCCGCCTTTTCGTTCGCGCGAATGGTGCACATCAGTTCACCTTCGACCGCCACTTTGCCGTCGACGCTGGCCGTCGCCTTGTACTTCCAGATGCCGCGCGAGACGCGCAGGATCTCGACGTCCATCACCAGCTGGTCGCCGGGACCGACCGGGCGCTTGAAGCGCGCGTTGTCGATGCCGACGAAGTAGACGACCGAATTCTCGTCCGGCTTCACGTCCATCGTCATGAAGGACAGGATGGCGGCGGTCTGCGCCATCGCCTCGATCATCAGCACGCCCGGCATGACCGGCTGGTGCGGGAAGTGGCCGTTGAAGAATTCTTCGTTGACGGTCACGTTCTTGATCGCGGTGATGCGCTTGCCGACTTCGACGTCCAGCACGCGGTCGACCAGCAGCAGCGGATAGCGGTGCGGCAGGTATTCCTTGATCTCGGTGATCCCCAGGGTTCTTTTTTCGGTAGTCGTCATTGTTGTTCTGTCTTCGTCTTGATGATTTTTTCCAGCGCGCGGATCTTGTCGCGCATGCTGTTCAGGTTGCGCACGATGGCCGCCGACTTCTCCCATTCGGCATTCTTCGCGAGCGGATAAAAGCCCGTGTACTGGCCCGGTTCGAGCACCGAGCGCGAGACCATGCTGCCCGACGAGATGTGGACGTTGTCCGCGATCTCGAGGTGGCCCAGCACCATCGCCGCGCCGCCGAAGGTGCAGCGGCTGCCGATCTTCGCGCTGCCGGCCACGCCGACGCAGCCGGCCATCGCCGTGTGCTTGCCGATATGGCAGTTGTGGCCGATCTGGATCTGGTTGTCGAGCTTCACGCCGTCTTCGATGACGGTGTCGGCCAGGGCGCCGCGGTCGATCGAGGTGTTCGACCCGATGTCGACGTCGTCGCCGATCACCACGCGCCCGGTCTGCGGAATCTTGATATACACCCCTGCTTCGTTCGCAAAACCGAAACCGTCGCCGCCGATGACCGCGCCGGAGTGAATGATGCCGCGCGCACCGATGACGCACTTGCGATGGAAGGTCACGTTGGCGAACAGGTGGGTGCCCTCCCCGATCACCGCTTCACGGCCGACGAAGCAGCCATGGTCGATGACGGCGCCGGCTTTCACCACCGCCCCCGCTTCGACCGTCACGTGCGGCCCGATGTGGGCGCTCGCGTCGATCTCGGCCGATGGATCGACGACCGCGCTCGGATGGATGCCGGGACTTGGCGCAGCTTCTTCGAGCGATACGAAGTACTGGGCGGCGCGCGCGAAATAGGCGTAGGGGTTGGTGGTGACGATGCGGGCGCCGGCGTAGGTGGCGGCCACCGAGGGATCGTCCAGCGGCGACAGGATCAGCGCCGCCGCTTCGCTCTGGGCGGCGAGCGCGCGCAGCTTGCTGTTCGAGAGGAAGCTGATCTGGGTGGGACCTGCGCTGTCGAGCGGCGCGATCGAGGCGACCACGAGATCCGGGTCGCCCGTCAGCTGGCCGCCGAAACGCTCGACCAGGTCGCCGAGGCGTACGCCCGGCTGGGTTTGTTCACGTTGTTCCAAAATTACTTGTCCAGCAGTTTCAGGATCCGGTCGGTGATGTCGATGCGCGGGCTCGACCAAGCCGCTTCCTGCAGCACGGCGTCGAGCTTTTCCTGCTCGGCGATCTGTTCGATCAGCTTGTAGGCCTTGGTGGCGATCGCCGCGCGCTCTTCCGACTTCCTCTGCATCAGGTCTTCGGTGAACTCGCGGTTCATGCGCTGCACGTCCTTTTCCATGTCGAACAGCTCGCGCGCGCGGCGGGTGCGTTCGATGTCGGTCAGGCGCGGCGCGTCGGCATCGAACTTCTCGCTCATCTGCTTGAACTTGGCGACCATCTCCTCGTTCGTCTTCTGGCGCTTCGAGAATTCGGCCTGGATCTTGGCGTCGGCCGCCTTGGCCATCTTCGATTCGGTCATCAGGCGCTCGGTGACCACGAAGCCGATGCGGCTCGGCGCCGTCTGCGCCCAGGCCAGCGGCGCGGCGCACAGGGCTGCCAGCACCAGGGCACAAGGCAAACTGCGCGCCAGGCCGCGTGGCAGGGAGGCTATCGGATTTTTCAACATATTTCTCCGCGATGAAAGGGTAAGTGCCGACGGGCGCCCGGTCAGAAGCCCGTGCCCATCTGGAACTGGAAGCGCTCGAGACGGTCGCCCGGTTTCGCATTCAGGGGCTTAGCATAACTCAAGCGCAGCGGGCCCACCGGCGAAATCCACGACAAGCCGATACCGGCGGCGTAACGCAGCTCGCCGAGGTAGATCTTCGACTTTTCCTGGTAGACCTGGCCGCCGTCGAGGAAGGTGAACCAGCGCAGGCTGCGGTCCTTGCCGCTGCCCGGGAACGGGAACTGCAGCTCGGCGCTGCCGATGACGCGCTTGGAGCCGCCGATGGCGTCGCCGTAGACCGGGTCGATCACGCCCAGGGTCGAGCTCTCGTAGCCGCGCACCGAACCGATGCCGCCCGCATAGAAGTTCTTGAACACCGGATAGGAATGGCTGCCGATGCCCTTGCCGTAATCGAGCTCGCCGCGCAGGGCCAACGTCATCCAGGAGGTCACCGGACGATACCACTGGTGTTCGTACACCATGCGGAAGTATTTCGAATCGCCGATCGCGTCGACTTCGAGGTTGGCGCGCTGGTAGCGGCCGACGCTCGGGGTCAGCGCGCTGTCGCGGCTGTCGCGGCCCCAGGCCACGGTCAGCGGGATCGAGATGCTCTTGCCGGTGCCGATACCGTAGGTCGACTGGTCGGCCGGGTTGTTCGGGCCGCCGTTCTGGGCCACGAAATTGCGGTACAGGGTCGGGCTGGTGGCGTCGGTCTCGAGCGAGGTGCGCTCCAGGCCGGCGCCGAAGTAGACGGTGTCGGTTTCGGAGAACGGCACGCCGAAGGTCATGTTGCCGCCGGTCTGGCGCACCGTGTACGAACCGATGTTCGACAGCGGTGGACGCGTCGTGCGCAGGTAGAGCTGGAAGGCGCGCGAGACGCCTTCGTCGGTGAAGTACGGATTCGTGTTCGAGAACGCGATCGTGCGGCTGTACTTCGAGGTGTTCAGGTCGATGCCGACGGTCTGTCCGCTGCCGGCGAAGTTCGCCTGCTGGACCGAAGCCGTGAAGGTGAACTTCTCGGCCTGCGAGAACGAGCCGCCGATCATGAAGTTACCGGTCGGTTTTTCCTCGACCGTCAGGTTGATGTCGACCTGGTCGCTGGTGCCCGGCGACTCCGGCGTGTCGACCTTGACTTCCTTGAAGTAGCCGAGGCGGTCGACGCGGTCGCGCGAGAGCTTGACCTTGTCGGCGTCGTACCACGAGCTTTCGAACTGGCGGAATTCGCGGCGGATCACTTCGTCGCGGCTGGTGGTGTTGCCCGAGATGTTCACGTGGCGCACATAGGCGCGCTTGCCCGGATCGACGACGAAGGTAAACGCGACGGTGCGCTTCTCGCGGTCGATCTGCGGATCGGCGTTCACGTTGGCGAAGGCATAGCCGAACTGGCCGAGGCGCGCGGCGATGCGCTTGTTCGACGCTTCCTGCAATGCGCCCGAATAGGTCTTGCCCGGCTGGAGGACGATCAGGCGGCGCAGTTCTTCCTCGCGGCCGAAGGTCTCGCCTTCGAGTTTCACGCTCGAGACGGTGTACTTCTCGCCTTCGGTGACGTTGATGGTCAGGTAGATCTCTTTCTTGTCCGGCGTGATCGCGACCTGGGTCGAGTCGACGTTGACCTCGAGGTAGCCGCGGTCCAGGTAGTAGGACTTGATCGCTTCCAGGTCGCCGGTCAGCTTGGTCTTCGAGTACTGGTCGGCCTTCGAATACCAGGTGAACCAGCCCGACTTGGACAGCTGAAAGACTTCCAGCAGTTCCTTGTCCGAGAAGGCCTTGTTGCCGACGATGTTGATGCCCTTGATGCGCGCGACCTCGCCTTCGTCGACGTTGAACATCACGTTTACGCGGTTACGCTCGATCGGGGTGACGGTGGTCGTGATCTTCACGCCGTACAGGCCGTGCGACAGGTACTGGCGCTTGAGTTCCTGCTCGGCGCGGTCGACCGCGGCCTTGTCGTAGATCTTCGCTTCGCCGACGCCGATGTCCTTCAGCGCCTTGACCAGCATGTCCTTCTCGAATTCCTTGGTGCCGGTGAAATCGACCGTGTTGATCGCCGGACGTTCTTCGACCAGCACGACCAGCACGCCCTTGTCTTCTTCCAGGCGGATGTCCTTGAAGAAGCCGGTCGCGTACAGCGCCTTGATGGCGGCGATGCTCTTCTCTTCGTCGAAGGTCTCGCCCACGCGCACCGGCAGGTAGCTGAACACGGTGCCGGCTTCGGTACGCTGGATGCCTTCGATGCGGATGTCCTTGACCACGAACGGATTGACGGCAAGCGCAGGAGCGGCGCACAGGGCCAGCACGGCTGCGCCGATCAGGCTGCGGCGAATGAACGGCAGGGCAAAACGATCTGGTTGTGATTTCATTGGCTAATCAGTCATTGGACAACGTACATGTTTTTCTTTGACGGTGGCGCGCTGCCGCCGGCGGCGCCGGGCTGCTGCGCCCTAGAGCCGCTGCGACAGGTCATTGAAGATGGCGAGCGCCATCAGCATGAACAGCAGGGCCACCCCCGCGCGCTGTGCGAATCCCTGGATTCGCTCGGACAGGGGACGCCCGGTCAAAACTTCCAGCGAATAATACAACAAATGCCCCCCATCCAGCACGGGGATTGGTAACAGATTCATGACGCCCAGGCTCACGCTGACGACTGCGATGAAGCCCAAAAAGGTCGCCAGGCCCATGCGTGCAGTCTGTCCGGCGTAGTCGGCGATCGCGATCGGACCGGTCACGTTCTTCAGCGAAGCCTGCCCGGTGACGATCTTGCCGATCATTTTGAAGGTCAGCGCCGTCATCTCCCAGGTGCGGCGCGCACCCTTCGCGACCGCCTCGACGGGGCCGGAGCGCACGGTGACGCGTTCGATGGCTTGCGCCAGCTGCACCGAGGCCAGGCCCTGCCCTTTCGGATCTTTCGCCGGCGTCAGCGGCAACGTAAGGATCTGGCTTCCACGCCGCACCTGCAGCTGCAAGGTGCGCCCGGGCGCGGCGCGCACCGCCTGCACGAAATCGGCCGCGGTCGCGAAAGGCTTGCCGTCGGCGCCGAGCACGACGTCGCCCGGCTGCAGGCCGGCGCGTGCGCCCGCCCCGCCTGCGACCGCCTTTTCCACCTGCGGCATGCCGATCCAGACGTCGAGGCCGAGCGCGGCCATCGGGTCGCTGTCCGGACCCGGCTCCTTCACCGCGCTGGCGGGGATCGTGGCCGCGTACTGGCTGCCGTCGGCAGCGCGCACGGTCAGGTGCGCATCGATCCTGTCGACGGCGAGATGGGTCATCTGCCAGCGCAGGTCGGACCAGGCGGCGACCGGCTCGCCGTTGACGGCGACGATGCTGTCGCCGCCGCGCAGGCCGGCGACATACGCCGGGGTGTTCGGCGCCATCGGGCGCAGTTTGGTGCCCGGTTCTTCGGTGCCGTGCATGAACAGGGCCGCGAACAGCACGATCGCCAGCAGGAAGTTGGCGACCGGGCCGGCGGCGACGATGGCGATGCGCTTCCAGACGTTCTGGCGCATGAAGTCGCGCGCGCGGTCTGCGTCGTTGGTCGGCGTGGTCGCCGGGTCGCGGCTGTCGAGCATCTGGACATAGCCGCCCAGCGGCAGCGCGGAGACAGCCCATTCGGTCTGGTCGGGGCCGAAGCGGCGCGACCACAGGACCTTGCCCATGCCGACCGAGAAGCGCAGCACTTTCACGCCGCAGGCGCGCGCGACCCAGTAGTGGCCGAGTTCGTGGAAGACGATCAGCGGCCCCAGCGCCAGGATGAAGGCGGCCGCGGTGTAGAGGAAGCTCATGTCAGTGCCGGGCGATGTTGGCGACGATGTTCGATGCCGCGCTGCGGGCATGCGCATCCTGCGCCATCACGGCCGCGATGTCGTGCGCGGCGCCATGCGGGTTCTCGTCCATCACGCGGCGCACGACGCGGTCGATGTCGCGGAAACCGATGCGCTCGTTCAGGAAGGCCTCGACCGCGATTTCGTTGGCCGCGTTCAGCAGGGCCGGCGCGGTGCCGCCTGCGCGTAGCGCGTCGAAGGCGAGCGCGAGGCAGGGGAAGCGCTCGTAGTCGGGCTTGTGGAATTGCAGCGCGCCCATGGTGGTGAGATCGAGTTGCGCCACGCCCGATTCGATACGCTCCGGGTAGGCCAGCGCGTGCGCGATCGGGGTGCGCATGTCGGGATTGCCGAGCTGGGCCAAGACCGAGCCGTCGACATACGAGACCATCGAGTGGATCACGCTTTGCGGGTGGATCACGACCTCGATCAGCTCGGCCGGCGCGCCGAATAGCCAGTGCGCCTCGATCACTTCCAGGCCCTTGTTCATCATGGTCGCCGAATCGACCGAGATCTTGCGGCCCATCGACCAGTTCGGGTGCTTGCAGGCCTCGAGCGGGGTCACCTCTTCCAGCGTCTCGACGGCGCGGTTCAGGAAGGGGCCGCCGGAAGCCGTCAGCAGGATCTTCGCCACGCCCGACCGGGCCGGCGTGCGGGCGTAATCGCCCGGCAGCGACTGGAAGATCGCGTTGTGCTCGCTGTCGATCGGCAGCAGGGTCGCCTTGTGCTCGCGCACGGCGTCCATGAACAGCTGGCCCGACATCACGAGCGCTTCCTTGTTCGCCAGCAGGATTTTCTTGCCGGCATTTGCCGCGGCCAGGCTTGGGGCCAGGCCGGCCGCGCCGACGATGGCGGCCATCACGGTGTCGGTGTCCGGGCTGGAGGCGATCTCGCACAGGGCCGCTTCACCATACGCAACGTCGATGCCGAGGTCGCCCACCAGGCGCGCCAGTTCGGCTGCCGCTTCGGGCGTGCCGACGACGGCGCGCTGCGGACGATACTTCCGGCATTGCGCGGCCAGTTCGGCGACGCGCGAATGGGCGCTGAGGGCGTACACCTGGTACTGCCCGGGATGACGCGCGAGCACGTCGAGGGTCGAGACGCCGATCGAGCCGGTGGCGCCCAGGATGGTGATGCGTTGCATGTCAAAACTCCTTACAGCCAGGCGCCGATCAGTGCCGCCAGCGGCAGTACCGGTACCAGGGCGTCGATCCGGTCGAGCACCCCGCCATGGCCGGGCAGCAGGTTGCTGCTGTCCTTCATGGCGGCGCGGCGCTTGAGCTGGGATTCGAACAGGTCGCCGACGATGCTGGCGGCGACGATCAGGATCAGGATGGCGTACGTGGCGGCCCAGCCGAGGCTGGCCTGCACGCGGACCGGGAAGGTGTTGGCGAGCGCCTCGTTTCCGAAGACGATCGCCAGGGTCGCGATCACGAGCACGGCGATGCCGCCGCCGATCGCGCCTTCCCAGGATTTACCGGGCGAAATCGACGGCGCGAGTTTGCGCTTGCCGAAGGCTTTGCCCGAGAAGTAGGCGAAGATGTCGGCGGCCCAGACGATGGCCATCACCGACAGCAGGTACAGGGGAGAATACGCGAACAGCGCGGCGATCGCGGCGAAGCAGCCGACCAGGGCCACGGCATAGGTCAGGCTGAGCAGCGTATTCGGGGTGCTGTCCAGGGCCGGCAGGCCGATCTTGAGCGAGGGCGCGAAACGCAGCACCCAGACCAGCAGGCTGATCACGAACCAGAAAGTTTGCGTCTTACCATTACCGCTGAAAAAGAAGGTCCAGGCGAAGGCCGCGGTCCAGGCGACGGCGACGACGACCGCCTTGCCCGACTTCGGGTTGAACAGGCGGAAGGTTTCCCAGATCGCGGCGCCGAAGAAGGCGGTCACCACCACCGCGAACGCCGTGTAGTTGTTGAAATACAGGACCGGCAGCAGGACTGCCAGCAGCACGAGCGCGGTAAGGATCCGGGTTTTGAGCATCAGTTCTTTTTAGCCACTTGTTCGCCGGTGCGGCCGAAACGGCGCTCGCGGCTCTGGTAGGACGCGATCGCCGCGTCCAGCGACTCGACCGAGAAATCCGGCCAGTAGGTGTCGGTGAAATACAGCTCGGAATAGGCCAGCTGCCACAGCAGGAAGTTCGAGATGCGCTCTTCCCCGCCGGTGCGGATGAACAAATCAGGCTCGGGCGCATACGCCATCGCCAGGTGCGGCGCCAGCATGTCTTCCGTGTACTCGGTCACGCCCGGGTTGGCGGCAACCATCTTGCTGGTGGCCTGCATGATGTCCCAGCGGCCGCCATAGTTGGCGCAGACGGACACCGTCAGGCGCGTGTTGCCGGCCGTGCGGCGCTCGGCATTGGCGATCATCTCGCGCAGCTTGGCGTCGAAGCGCGACAGGTCTCCCACGACCTTCAGCCGGATGTTGTTCGCGTGCATTTTCGAGACTTCACGCTCGAGGGCGGTAACGAACAGGCGCATCAGCAGCGAGACTTCTTCTTCCGGACGGCGCCAGTTTTCCGAGGAAAATGCGAACAGGGTCAGGTATTCGACCCCGCGCAGCACGCAGGCTTCGACCACGCCGCGTACCGCTTCCACGCCCTTGACGTGGCCTGCCACGCGCGGCAGCAGGCGCTTGGTCGCCCAGCGGCCATTGCCGTCCATGATGACGGCGATATGGCGCGGAACGGCCGGCACATCGGGAACTACGGTCGTCGAACTCTTAAAGATCATAAATCGTTTGCCATCACGGCAATTACGGTAAAAAACGCGGTAAAAAGCGGGCCTTGCCCGATTGTGCCCGGCATTGGCCCGCGTACTACTTTCGGTTACGTCTGCTTACTAGTTTGCACGCCGGAAGGCAGGCATCTTACACGGTCAGGACTTCTTTTTCCTTTTCCGCGACCATCTTGTCGATGTCGGCGACGAACTTGTCGGTCAGCTTCTGGATTTCGTCCGAGGAGCGGCGCTCGTCGTCTTCCGATGCCGTCTTGTCCTTGACCATTTTCTTCAGCTGCTCGTTGGCGTCGCGGCGGATATTGCGCACGGCGATCTTCGCGTCTTCCGCTTCCGATTTCACCAGCTTGACCATTTCCTTGCGGCGTTCTTCGGTCAGGGCCGGGGTCGGCACGCGGACCAGTTCGCCGAAGGTCGATGGATTCAGGCCGAGGTCGGAATCGCGGATCGCCTTTTCGATGGTGCTCAGCATCTTCTTCTCGTACGGCTGCACGCCGATGGTGCGCGCGTCGATCAGGGTCAGGTTGGCGACGCCGGTCAGCGGCGTCGGCGAACCGTAGTAGTCGACCATGATGTGGTCGAGGATGCCGGTGTGGGCGCGGCCGGTACGGACCTTGGCCAGGTCGGAACGCAGGGTTTCGATGGACTTGGTCATGCGCTCTTGCGCATTCTTCTTCACGTCAGCTAAGGACATGCTGCTCTCCTGTTATTCAGTATATTCTTCAGTAACTGCGATTGTTAAAACTTAAACGTGTACCAGTGTACCTTCGTCTTCGCCCATGATCACGCGCTTGAGGGCGCCGGGCTTGACGATCGAAAACACCTTGATCGGGAGTTTCTGGTCACGGCACAGGGCGAACGCGGTGGCGTCCATCACCTGCAGCTGCTTCGAGATCGCCTCGTCGAACGAGATCGACTCGTAACGGGTGGCGTTCGGGTCCTTCTGCGGGTCGGCAGTGTAGACGCCGTCGACCTTGGTTGCCTTCAGGACGATCTGGGCGCCCACTTCGGCGCCGCGCAGCGCCGCTGCGGTGTCGGTGGTGAAGAAGGGGTTGCCGGTGCCGGCGGCGAAGACGACGACCTTGCCCTCTTCCAGGTATTGCAGCGCCTTCGGGCGCACATACGGCTCGACCACCTGGTCGATGCCGATGGCCGACATCACGCGTGCGGTGATGCCGACATGGCGCATGGCGTCGGCCAGTGCCAGCGCGTTCATGACGGTGGCCAGCATGCCCATGTAGTCGGCGGTGGCGCGGTCCATGCCCTGCGCACCCGGCGCGACGCCACGGAAGATGTTGCCGCCGCCAATCACGACCGCCAGCTCGACACCCAGCTCCGCCACTTCCGCGACGTCGGCGACCATGCGGTCGATGGTAGCGCGATTGATGCCGAACTGATCGTCGCCCATCAGTGCTTCGCCAGACAGTTTAAGCAGGACTCGTTTGTAGGCTGGTTTTGTCATGATGAAGCGCTCTCCTGTATGTTTGATTCGAATTCGGTTCCGGCCGCAGGCTCGTGGCCTGGAGCCTCATCTGCAAATGTACAGATGGCGGCGAAACTGGCGCGCACGCTCCGGGGAGGCGGCGCCGTGTTTCGCGTGGGCCGGCACGGGTGCCGGTCCCACGAAACCCGGCCGATGTAAACGACCGGGTTAAAAAAACGGGCCTTGCGGCCCGCTTTCACATTACTGCTTGTTGGCAGCCATCTGTGCCGCGACTTCTGCTGCGAAGTCGTCGACCTTCTTCTCGATGCCCTCGCCCACGACGTACATCGTGAAGCCCTTCACCGTGGTGTTGGTTGCCTTCAGCATCTGCTCGATCGACTGCTTGTCGTTCTTCACGAAGGTCTGGTTCAGCAGCGACACTTCTTTCAGGTACTTCTGGACCGAACCTTCGAGGCGCTTGGCCAGGATTTCCGGCGACTGGGCCGGCTTGCCTGCGGCAGCGGCTGCGTCTGCATCTTCCTGGGCCTTGAGCTGGGCGACCGAACGCTCTTTCTCGATCAGTTCAGCAGGAACGCCTTCCGACGACAGGGCGACCGGCTTCATCGCGGCGATGTGCATCGCGACGTCCTTGCCGACCTGCTCGTCCGCGCCTTCGTAGTCGACCATGACGCCGATACGGGTGCCGTGCAGGTAGGAAGCGAGCTTGCCGGTGGTTTCGAAACGCTGGAAGCGGCGCACGGTCATATTCTCACCGATTTTGCCGATCAGTGCCGAACGCAGCGCGTCGAAGGTCTGGCCGCCGACGTCGAGTGCCGACAGGGCTGCCACGTCGGCAGGGTTCTGCTCGGCAACCAGCTTGGCTGCCAGGTTGGCCATGGCCAGGAACTCGTCGTTCTTGGCGACGAAGTCGGTTTCGCTGTTGATTTCGACCAGCGCGCCGACGTTACCGGCGATGTACGAAGCAACCACGCCTTCGGCGGTCACGCGTGCCGATGCCTTCGATGCCTTGCCGCCCAGCTTGACGCGCAGGATCTCTTCGGCACGGCCCATGTCGCCTTCGGCTTCGGTCAGTGCCTTCTTGCATTCCATCATAGGCGCGTCGGTCTTCGCGCGCAGTTCACCCACCATCGCTGCAGTAATCGCTGCCATGTTTTTCTCCCAAAATGTGTTCAGTGTCGCGGATGTCCGACTGGAACATCCACACGATAATTTCTTACCAATTCTGTGCTTAAAAAAAGGGGTGCGCAGCCACGGCCCAGCACCCCTTCTTTGCGCGGACCGGAGTCCGCTTTCTTAATTACGCCTGCTCGGAGACTTCGACGAAGTCGTCGCCGCCGGCCTTGACCATCTCAACGACTTCGTTGGTGGCGTTGGCACGGCCTTCCAGGATCGCATCGGCGACGCCGCGTGCGTACAGGGCGATGGCCTTCGACGAGTCGTCGTTGCCAGGGATCACGTGGGTGACGCCTTCTGGCGAGTGGTTGGTATCGACCACGCCGATGACCGGGATGCCCAGCTTGCCGGCTTCGGTGATGGCGCCCTTGTGGTAGCCGACGTCGACGACGAAGATTGCGTCAGGAACGCCACCCATGTTCTTGATGCCGCCGATCGATTTCTGCAGCTTGACCATTTCGCGCGAGAACATCAGGGCTTCTTTTTTCGACAGCTTCTCGACCGAACCGTCTTCCACTTGCGCTTCCATGTCCTGCAGGCGCTTGATCGAGGTCTTGATGGTCTTGAAGTTGGTCAGCATGCCGCCGAGCCAGCGCTGGTCGACGTAAGGAACACCGGCGCGCTGGGCTTCAGCAGCGATCAGGTCACGGGCCTGGCGCTTGGTGCCGACCATCAGGATGGTGCCGCGGTTGGCCGAGATCTGCTTGATGGTCTTCATCGCATCCTGGTACATCGCCATGGTCTTTTCCAGGTTGATGATGTGGATCTTGTTGCGATGACCGAAGATGAACGGTGCCATCTTTGGGTTCCAGAAACGGGTCTGGTGGCCGAAGTGAATACCGGCTTCCAGCATTTCGCGCATAGTAACGGACATGTAATTCTCCAGGGTTAAGTCTTGAATAACGGCCAGTCACCCTATGGGCACCCTTGTCGGCCGCATTCGCGATTTGAATAAATAAAATAGACAACTAAAAATGAACTACTGAGCAACATTGCTGGACCTCAGCCCAAGCAACCCGAGATTCTAGCCGGATTCGGCCCATTTTTCAAGCGTAACAATGTATGCGGGGCGGGTTGCTGCGGACGGCCCGCCCCCTCGCTTCGACGAGGGGCGTGGCTATCCCTTATAATGACGGCATCTTTGCCACGCGCCGTATCGGAGGCGTCGGCCATCCACCGGATTGAATACTGACCGCATATGTCCATCTCCATCAAGACCCCAGACGAAATCGAAGGCATGCGCCTGGCCGGCCGCCTCGGCTCCGAAGTACTCGACTACATCACCCCCTTCGTGAAGCCCGGCGTCACCACCGGCGAGCTCGACCGCCTGTGCCACGAATACATGACCAACGTGCAGGGCACCGTGCCGGCGCCGCTGAACTACGCGCCGCCGGGCTACCCGCCCTTCCCGAAAGCCGTCTGCACCTCGGTCAACGACGTCATCTGCCACGGCATCCCGGGTGACAAGGTCCTGAAAAGCGGCGACGCCCTGAACATCGACGTCACCGTCATCACCAGGGATGGCTTCCACGGCGACAACAGCCGCATGTTCCTGGTCGGCGAACCCTCGATCCTGGCACGCCGCCTGTCGGAAGTGACCTATGAATGCATGTGGCTCGGCATTTCAAAAGTCAAACCCGGCGCACACCTGGGCGACATCGGCTACGCGATCCAGCAGCATGCCGAGAAGAACGGCTACAGCGTGGTGCGCGAATTCTGCGGCCACGGCATCGGCAAGGTATTCCACGAGGAGCCGCAGGTCCTGCACTACGGCAAACCGGGCACCCTGGAAAAGCTCGAGCCCGGCATGATCTTCACGATCGAGCCGATGATCAACGCCGGCCGCCGCGAGATCAAGGAAATGCCGGACGGCTGGACCATCAAGACGAAGGACCGCAGCCTGTCGGCCCAGTGGGAACACATGATCCTGGTGACCGAGACCGGCTACGAGGTGTTGACGCAGTCGGCCGGCACCCCGCCGCCGCCGGCGATCGTCGCCAACAAAGACGCCGTCCCGGCTTAATTACCATGTCCGCCGCCCAGCTGGAGCAGGCCCGTCCCGAACTCAAGGGCCGCCTGAAGACCGAACGCCAGGCCCTGTTCCACGCCTTCCGCGAGGACGGCAAGCCGGAAAAGCTGCTGCGCGGCCTGCGCCACAGCGTCGACGCCATCCTCACCGAAGCCTGGCGCGCTGCGCGCCTGCCCGCCAACACGGCCCTGATCGGCGTGGGCGGCTACGGGCGCGGCGAGCTGTTTCCCTATTCCGACGTCGACCTCCTGATCCTGCTCGGCGCCCCGCCCGACGCGATCACCCAGGCGAAACTGGAAGGCCTGGTCCAGCTGCTGTGGGACCTGGGCCTGGAGATCGGGCACAGCATCCGCACCGTCGACGAATGCATGCAGGAATCAAGCGCCGACATCACCGTGCAAACCAGCCTGCTCGAAGCGCGCCTGGTGACGGGCGACGCGCATCTCTTCGCAGAGCTGGAGAAGCGCTATGCCGAGGCCATGGACCCGCAAGCCTTCTTCCAGGCCAAGACGGCCGAGATGCGCCTGCGCCATGCCAAGTACGAATACACCGCTTTCGCGCTCGAGCCGAACTGCAAGGAAAGCCCGGGCGCGCTGCGCGACCTGCAGGTGATCCTGTGGGTGGCGAAGGCGGCGGGCCTGGCCAACTCCTGGGGCCAGCTCGCCACCCGCGAGCTGATCACCCAGGACGAAGCGCGCCAGCTGATGGAAAAGGAGCGCGCCTTCAAGGACATCCGCGTGCGCCTGCACCTGCAGACCCACCGGCGCGAAGACCGCCTGCTGTTCGACGTGCAGACGGCGATCGCCGAATCGTTCGGGCTGGTGTCGGATCCCTCCGGTCCCGGTGCGCGGCGCGCCAGCGAATACCTGATGCAGCGCTACTACTGGGCGGCCAAGACGGTCACCCAGTTGAACACCATCCTGCTGCAGAACATCGAGGCGCGCCTGTTCCCGCAGCCTGTCGAAGCGGTGCCCATCAACGCCTGCTTCAACGATGTCGGCGGCTTCATCGACATCGCCCACGACGACACCTTCGAGACCACGCCCTCCTCCGTGCTGGCGATTTTCGTCGCCATGACCGAGCGCCCCGACATCAAGGGCATGACGGCGCGCACCACGCGCGCGCTCTGGCACGCGCGCAACCTGATCGACGAGGACTTCCGCGCCGACCCGGGCAACCGCGCCAACTTCCTGCGCATCCTGAAGGCCCCGCAAGGCCTGGTGCACGCCCTGCGCCGCATGAACGACTTCGGCGTGCTGGGACGCTACCTGCCGAACTTCCGCAACATCGTCGGCCAGATGCAGCACGACCTGTTCCACGTCTACACCGTCGACCAGCACATCATGATGGTGGTGCGTAACCTGCGCCGCTTCACGATGGCCGAACACGCCCACGAATACCCCTTCTGCAGCGGCCTGATCGCCAACTTCCGCGACCGCTGGCTGCTGTACGTCGCCGCCCTGTTCCACGATATCGCGAAAGGCCGCGGCGGCGACCACTCGGAACTCGGCAAGGTCGATGCGCTCGACTTCTGCTGGGACCACGGACTGTCCCAGGAAGACACCGAACTGGTCGTGTTCCTGGTCGAGCAGCACCTGACCATGTCGCAGGTCGCGCAAAAACAGGACCTGTCCGACCCGGACGTGATCCAGGCCTTCGCCGCCGTCGTGAAGGACGAGCGCCACCTGACTGCCCTGTACCTGCTGACGGTGGCCGACATCCGCGGCACCAGCCCGAAGGTGTGGAATGCCTGGAAGG
The DNA here is from genome assembly GCF_015101885.1 of Massilia litorea. Lineage (NCBI taxonomy): Bacteria > Pseudomonadati > Pseudomonadota > Betaproteobacteria > Burkholderiales > Oxalobacteraceae > Massilia > Massilia litorea. Next base: position 3,502,821 of record NZ_CP062941.1, on the reverse strand, counting down.
CGAAGCTGCTGGAAGATTTGTATCGCATCACGCTGCGCGTGCTCGGCGGCGAGCCGCATTCGGCCGACCGCGAGTTGCGCATGCGCCAGCAGGAAGCGCTGGCCACCCTGCGCCTGTTCGGCCTCCCCGCCGACGCCCACGAGGCGCTCTGGGACCAGCTCGACGTGGTCTATTTCCTGCGCCACGACGCCTCCGACATCGCCTGGCAGACGCGCACGCTGTACGACAAGATCAAGAGCACCAAGCCGGTCGTGAAAGCACGCCTGGCCCCGGCCGGCGCCGGCATCCAGCTCACCGTCTACGTGAAGGACCAGCCCGACCTGTTCGCGCGCATCTGCAGCTATTTCGACCGCAAGAACTTCAGCATCCTCGATGCGAAGATCCACACCACGCGCGATGGCTACGCGCTCGACACCTTCCTCGTCACCGAGGAGAATTTCGCGAAGAACTACCGCGACATCATCAGCCTGATCGAGCACGAACTGTGCGAGCTCCTGACCTCGAACGCGCCGCTGCCGCCGCCGACCCGCGGCCGCCTGTCGCGCCTGTCGCGCCACTTCCCGGTCGCGCCGAGCGTGGAGCTGCGCCCGGACGAGCGCGGCCAGCACTACCTGCTCACGATCGCGGCCAACGACCGCACCGGCCTGCTGTACGCGATCGCCAGCGTGCTGACGCGCTACCGCATCAACCTGCACACGGCGAAAGTCATGACCCTGGGCGAGCGCGTCGAGGACGTGTTCCTGGTCGACGGCCCGAATTTGAACAACCCGCGCGTGCTGGTGCAGCTGGAAACCGAGCTGCTCGACGCGCTGGCAATTTGATACAACCAATCTCACTTACTAATAGCTTCCGATGACCGAACCGCTCCGCCTCTCCAAACGAATGTCCGAACTGGGCCTGTGCTCGCGCCGCGAAGCCGATGAATGGATCGCGCGCGGCTGGGTGCGGGTCGACGGCAAGGTCGTCTCGGAGCTGGGCAGCAAGGTACTTCCGAACCAGCGCATCACCGTCGAGCGCCAGGCCGCGGCCGAGCAATCGAAGCGCGTCACGGTCCTGATCAACAAGCCGGTCGGCTACGTATCGGGCCAGGCCGAAGACGGCTACACGCCCGCCGTCGCCCTGATCAAGCCGGAAAACCGCTGGCCGGACGATCCGTCACCGGAACAGTTCCACCCGACCCAGCTGCGTTCGCTGGTGCCGGCCGGCCGCCTCGACATCGACTCGGTGGGCCTGCTGGTACTGACCCAGGACGGCCGCATCGCCAAGCAGCTGATCGGCGAGACCACCTCGGTCGACAAGGAATACCTGGTGCGGGTCGAGTACACCAAGGGGGGCAAGCTGCCCGATTCCGACCTCAAGAAGCTGAACCACGGCCTCTGGATGGACGGCAAGCCGCTGCTGCCGGCCAAGGTGCGCTGGCAGAACGAGGACCAGCTCAGCTTTACCCTGAAAGAGGGTAAAAAGCGCCAGATCCGCCGCATGTGCGACATGGTCGGCCTGAAGGTGATCGGCCTGAAACGCGTGCGCATCGGGCGCGTCAAGCTGGGCGACCTGCCGGTCGGCCAGTGGCGCTACCTGGCAGCGGACGAGCAGTTCTGAACTTGGTAGGCTCGAGCAGTTCGCAGGAGTCGTTGAGCCCAATGGCTCAATGACGGGCTCACCGGGCATTTGTACCCACGCGGTGATAGTACAGCGCTGCTTACAACACCAAAAGTTGCAATAAGGCATTAAACAAGCGATTTCCGGTATAATCTCTGCCCATCGCGCCCATCGCGCTCGCCTCCTGATTTCCACCATCATGCGCATGTCCCTGCGGGCCCGCTATGCCCTGTCCGTTGCTGTCGTCCTGAGCTCTCCGGCCATGGCTGCGGACGCCCCCGCCTACAATTTTTCGCCCGTCAACCAGTACAACCTGCAAATCTCGGCCAGCTTCTGGAACCCGATCGTGCGCTATGTCTCGCACAAGAGCGGCGTGCGCCTGAACCTGAAGCTCGGCCGCACCTCGGCCGACACGACCAGCTTCATTCTCACCCGCGAAGTCGACTTCGCCTTTACCAACCACCTGTTCAGCCCCGAGCGCGTCAAAATGGGCTGGACCGTGTTCGGGCGGCGCGATGCGGTGCCGGTACGGGCGCAGATCGTGGTGCCGGCCGACTCGCCGGTACGCAGCCTGGCGGAGCTTGCCGGCAGCACCGTCGTCTTTCCCGGGCCCGAAGCCCTGATCGCCTACAAGGTGACCTATGCCCAGCTGTTGCGCGACAAGGTGCCGGTCGACGTTGCCTTTGCCGGCAATATGGACGCTGCCTTCACCCAGCTCTTCAGTGGCCGGGCCAAAGCGGCCGGCGCCAATTCGCAGCTGGTGCAGAACTACGAGAGCAGGGAAAACAAGGCCTTTCGCGTGCTGTGGAGTTCGGCCCCGTTCAACGACCTGGCCCTGATGGCCTCGAATCGGGTGCCGGCCGCCCACGTGCAGGCAGTGGCGCAGGCTTTCCTCGGCATGGGCCGCGATCCGGAGGGCCGCAAGGTCCTCGAGGCCGCCTCGGCACTGATCCACGAGCCGAAACCGGTACGCTTCGTTCCGGCCCGGGACGCCGACTACGCGGCCTACCGCCACTTCTACGAGGCCGCACCGGCCGAACTGCGGTGATCCGCCGCCGCACGATGCTGAGGCTGGCCTGGCGGCTGCTTCCGCGCTCGCTCGCCGGCCGCGTCTTCATCCTGTTCGCCCTCAGCATGCTGGTATTCGGCGGGGTCGGCATGGGCATGTTCTATCGCCACCAGTACCTGCAACACATCGAGGAAACCCAGGACGCCGCGAATACCCTGGTCGAGGTGGCGGCCCAGGCGGTCGAGGACAGCGCCCTGATCGGCGACTACGACACCGTCAAGCGCACCCTGGCGACGATGATGCTGCAGTCGCCCTTCGCCAGCGCCGCCTTCATCGACATGAACGGCGGCGTGATCCGCGTCGAGGCCAGGCGCGATGCCTCGCTCTACCCGGCGCCAGCCTGGCTGGTGGCCCATGTCGGCGGCGAACTGTATGACGTCAACCGCGTCGTCGCCGCCGGCGGCAAGGATTACGGCGTGCTGCGCCTGCATTTCGACGAGCGCCGGCTGGCCTCGCAACTGTGGCTGCTGCTGGTGCAGTCGGCCTGCCTGGCCGCCGTCGTGCTGGCCATCAGCCTGGCCGTGGCGCGCGCCCTGCTCGCGCGCTGGCTGAGGAACCTGGACAACCTGCGCTTCCACGACGCGGCCGCCCCGATCCGCCCCGATGCCCCGCTCGAGATCCGCGAGGCGATCAAGGCGATGAACCGCAGCGCCGCCAGCATGCGCGACGAATACGGCCAGCGCATCGCCTCCCTGATGAACTCCCTGGTGCAGCACAAGAGCGCGCTCGACCAGGCTGCGATCGTCAGCGAAGTCGACCGCGAAGGATTCGTGACGGCCGTGAACGACGAGTTCGTGCGCCAGTCCGGCTACCCGCGCGAGCAACTGGTCGGCCGCGCGCTGGCGCTGGCCGGCGGCGGCTGGTCGCCCGCCACCACGGTCTGGCGCGGCGAGGTCGCGTTCCGGGGCGAAGGCGGCGAACGCCAGTGGTACCGCACGATCGTCCCGATCTTCGACGCCGCGAAAAACGTCGACAAATACATCTGCATCGATTTCGACATCAGCGAGCGCAAGGAATTCGAAAGCGCCATCGTGCGCAACGCCATGCGCCAGGGCCTGATCGCGCGCCTGGGGCGCAAGGCGCTCGAAGCCGGGCCGCTGGTGGAACTGTTCGAGATGGCGGCGCGGCTTGCCTGCGACGGCCTCGGCGTGCGCCATGCGGCGCTGTTCGCGTTCGACCTCGAGGCGGGCAGCGCCTGCCTGCAGGCCTCGCGCGGCTTTCCCGCCAACACCCGCGCCCTACCGTTTCCCTGCCCTGCCGGCAGCGCGGCCGGGGAAACGCTGACGCGCTGGACCACGGGCCTGCTCGGCTTCGAGGACGCCGGCAGCAGCATCGACGCGGTCGTCGTCTGCGCCGGCCGGCCGTTCGGCGCGCTGGCCGTGTATGCCCCCGAGGCGCGCACCTTCCAGGAAGACGAGGACGCCTTCCTGAACGGCCTGGGCAACATCCTCGCCACCGCCGTCGAGCGCGAAGACGCGCGCAACCGGCTGACTTACCTGGCCCAGTTCGACGCCCTGACCGGCCTGCCGAACCGCCACCGCCTGGGACTCTGCCTCGAAGAAGCCATCGCGGGCGCCGCCGAAAGCCGCCGCCGCGCCGGCGTCATGTTCATCGACCTGGACCGCTTCAAGAGCGTCAACGACATGCTCGGCCACAGCGTCGGCGACGAGCTGCTGGCCCAGGCCGGACGCCGCCTGCAGGACTGCGTACGTACCCTGGACGTGGTGGCCCGCCTGGGCGGCGACGAATTCGCGGTCGTGCTGCCGCAGCTGGGCACAAGCAGCGAAGCCGAGCCCATCGCCCGGCGCATCGTCGAGGCGCTGGCGCAGCCCTTCCTGCTGCAGGGCCAGCAGCTGTACGTCTCGGCCAGCGTCGGCATCGCGGCTTACCCGGACGACGGCATGGATGCCGCCACCCTGCTCAAGAGCGCGGACACGGCGATGTACGGCGCCAAGCAGAACGGCCGCAACAACTACCAGTTCTATCTCGCCGAGATGAACGCGAACGCCGCGCTGCGCCTGCAGACGGAACACCAGCTGCACCTGGCGCTCGAGCGCGGCGAATTCGAGCTGCATTACCAGCCGAAGGTGAAGCTCGCCACCGGGGCGGGGATGGGCAAAATCAGCGGCTTCGAGGCCTTGCTGCGCTGGCGCCATCCCGAGCGCGGCCTGGTCGCGCCCTTCGAATTCATCTCGATCCTGGAGGAGACGGGCCTGATCCTGCCGGTGGGCGAATGGGTGATCGCCGAGGTATGCCGCCAGCTGGGCGCCTGGTCGTCCGCCTGGGCATCGGTGCCGCCGGTGGCGATCAACCTGTCGGCGCGCCAGCTCGGCCACGCCGGCCTGCCCGACACCGTGCGCGCCATCGTCGAGGCGGCCGGGGTCGACCCGTCCCTGCTCGAATTCGAGCTGACCGAATCGATGCTGATGCTCGACCCGGAAGCGGCGGTGCGCATCCTCACCGACCTGAAACGCCAGGGCATGCGCCTGTCGGTCGACGATTTCGGCACCGGCTATTCGAGCCTGGCCTACCTGAAACGCTTCCCGCTCGACGCCCTCAAGATCGACCGCACTTTTGTGCGCGACCTGCCCGGCGACAGCGACGACGCGGCCATCACCAAGGCCGTGATCAGCCTGGCGCACAGCCTGAACCTCAAAGTGGTGGCGGAAGGGGTCGAGACGATCGCGCACCTGGACGCGCTGCGGGCCTTCGGGTGCGACGAGATCCAGGGGTATTACGTCGGCCGGCCGGTGCCGGCGGCGCAGTGCGCGGCTCTGATGGCAGAGGAATCGATGGCAGTTGCCTGATGCAGGGGCGTAGGATGGGCTCTCGAGCCCACGCGGTGCAGCGCACGCATATCGAGATGCCAGCCGCGTACCGCGTGGGCACAAGTGCCCACCCTACGGACCCCGCGCACAGTTGAGTTAATACTGAACGTCCAGCGCCGCTCCTGCCACGATTGCATCTTCCATGCGCCTCGCGTAGCATGCAACGGCTTGCTTCCGGTCACGAGCTGGAAACGACAGTCAATATACCAAGGAGATAATTTGAAAACGGAAATCCTCCCGTACAGCCAGACCCGGTCCTTCGTGACCGTCTGGATGATCGAGTTGTGGGAACGCTTCGGCTATTACGGCATGCAGGCGCTGATCGTGTACTTCATGGTCCAGCGCATGGGCTTCGAAGACAGCCGCGCCAACCTGGTCTGGGGCGCCGCCGCAGCGCTGATCTATGTCGCACCGGCCATCGGCGGCTGGATCGGCGACAAGGTGCTGGGCACCAAGCGCTGCATGGTGCTGGGCGCCATGATCCTCTCGCTCGGCTACGCGCTGATGGCGGTGCCGACGACGAATACCTGGTTCCTGTTCTCCGCCCTGGGCGTGATCGTGGTCGGCAACGGCCTGTTCAAGCCGAACACCGCCAACCTGGTGCGCAAGATCTACGAAGGCGACGACTCGAAAATCGACAGCGCCTTCACCATGTACTACATGGCGGTGAACGTCGGTTCGACCTTCTCGATGCTGGCCACGCCGGCCATCAAGGACTATTTCAATGCCGCCCACGGCAATGAAATCGGCTGGCACGTGGCCTACGGCGTGTGCAGCGTCGGGCTGGTGATCGGCGTCCTCACGCTCCTGATGATGCGCGCCACCATCCGCCACGTCGGCTCGCTGCCGGACGAGCGCCCGCTCGACAAGGGCAAGCTGGCGATGGTGCTGGGCGGCGGCGTGCTGGCGGTCGGCCTGTCGGCGGTGATCCTGCAGTACCAGAGCATCGCCCGCGTCTTCGTCTACCTGGCCGGCATCGTGGTGCTGGGCATCTTCGTGCACCTGATCCGCAAGAGCGAGCCGAGCGAGCGCGCCGGCCTGATCGCGGCCCTGGTGCTGACGCTGCAGACCGTGTTCTTCTTCATCTTCTACCAGCAGATGTCGACTTCGCTGTCGCTGTTCGCCCTGCGTAACGTCGACCTCGAATTCAATGTGCTGGGCGCCCACCTGTGGACCTGGTCGCCGGCCCAGTTCCAGGCCCTGAACGCGATCTGGATCATGGTGCTGAGCCCGGTCCTGGCCCTGGTCTACACCCGCGCCGGCCGCACCGGCAAGGACCTGTCGATCGCCGGCAAGTTCGCGCTCGGTTTCACGGTGGTGGCCGCAGGCTTCTTCACCTATGGTTTTGCCGGCCAGTTCGCGGTGAACGGGCTGACCTCGTCGTGGATCATGATCGCCGGCTACGGCCTGTATTCGCTGGGCGAGCTGCTGGTTTCCGGCCTCGGCCTGGCGATGGTGGCGCGCTATGTGCCGGCGCGCATGGGCGGCTTCATGATGGGCGCCTATTTCGTCGCGACCGGGATCTCGCAATACCTGGGCGGCGTGGTGGCGAACTACGCCAGCGTCCCGCAAGGCATGACCGACCCGCTGCAGACCCTGCCGATCTATACCAGCCTGTTCAACAAGCTGGGCATCGCGGCCGTGATCTGCACGCTGATCGCCCTGTCCGTGCTGCCGCTGATGCGGCGCCTGACGGCGACGCACAGTTCGCACCAGTAAGCGATAAGGAAGGGCCGGTTCGCCGGCCCTTTTCATGTAGCGTACCGCGTGGGGATGCCCGCCCTACGCATCTGCCAACGGCCAGGACGAGACCCATGACGATACTGAGCACCGAACGCCTGCGCCTGGAACCGATCGACGACCGGCACTTCGAGGGCCTGCAGGCCATGAACAGCCAGCCCGAGGTCATGCGTTTCGTCAGCGGCATGCCAGAGACGCCCGAACAGACCCGCCACATGATCGAGCTGGTCAAGGGCCGCTGGGCGCAGTACGGCTTTTCCTGGTGGGCCTTCATCGAACGCGAGAGCGGGCGCCTGGTCGGCGCCGGCTGCGTCCAGTACCTGGGCCGCGATCCGGCCAACCCGCTCGAACTCGGCTGGCGCCTGGTGCCGGACAAATGGGGACAAGGACTGGCCCTGGAGGCCGCCCGTGCGATCGCGGCCTGGGCTTTCGAGACGCTCGATGCGCCGCTGCTGGTCGCCGTCTGCCGGCCCGACAACGCCAATTCGGCGAAGGTGATGAGCAAGCTCGGGATGCGCTATCGCGGCGAGGAAACCTGGTACGAGCGTCCCCACGCCGTCTACGAACTAAGCCGGACGCAGTGACGCGCACCCACGGCCTGAGGCGCGCCGCCGCTCAGCCTGCGCGCAAGTCGTCGCGCAGCTGCTTGCGGTTCATCTTGCCGACGGCGGTCTTGGGCAGGCTGCCGGCGAACAGGACCCGGCGCGGCTTCTTGTAGGAAGCGAGCGTGCGGGCAACGTGGGCGATCAGCTCTTCTTCGCTGGGCTGATGCCCTGCCCGCAACACCACCACCGCCGTGACGGCTTCCACCCACTTCTCGTCCGCCGTCCCGACCACCGCGCACTCGCGTACTGCCGGATGCGTCAGCAGGGCACTCTCGACTTCGCTCGGGTAGACGTTGTAGCCGCCGGTGACGATCATGTCGGAGGTCCGGTCCTTCAGGCGCAGGTAACCCCGTTCGTCGAACTCGCCGATGTCGCGCGTGCGCACCCAGCCGTCGCCGATGAAGGTGGCCTCGTTCAGGTCGGCAGCGGCGTAATATGCGCCGATCGCCGACGGCGCGCGCACGGTGATCTCGCCGGGCATGCCGGGTGCGACCTCGTTGCCGGCCGCGTCGAGCAGCCGGATCTCGACATCCAGGGCCGGCTGTCCGCAGGTATCGAGCAGCGCATCGACGTGGTCCTCCGGCCGCAGGACCGCCAGGCACAGCGGCACTTCGGTCTGCCCGTAGTACTGCCAGAAGCGGTGCTGCCCCCAGGCCGCCATGGCGCGATCGATGACCGGGCGCGGCATCGGCGAGGCGCCGTAGATGACGTATTTCAGGGAGGCGACGTCGGTCGCGCCGAACTCCGGGTGCTCGGACAGCATCTGCAGCATGGTCGGCACCAGGTTGATGGCGGTGGCGCCGTGCTGCGCGATGGCGCGCAGGAACTGGCCGGGCTCGAAGCCGGGCAGGATCACGGTGCGGCCGCCGCGCAGCCAGAACGGCAGCACGAACACGCCGCTGGCGTGGATCAGCGAAGCCGCATGCAGCATCACGTCGTCCGGGGTGGCGGGCAGCAGATTGAGCAGGACGTTGCGGCAGATGGCCGCGTAGGTGGTCTGGGTATGCTGGGCGGCCTTCAGGGTGCCGGTGGTGCCCGAGGTATACAGGGTCAGCACGATGTCGTCGGGGCCGATCCTGATGCGTGGCGGCGTGCTGGGGAAGGATGCCAGGTGTTCCAGGAAATCGGGCGAATCGGCCCCGGCGGCGCCGATGCCGAAGCAGCGCAGGCCCGGCAGCGCGGCGCGCAGGTCGGCGGCGCGCTCGGCCAGGCCAGGACCGAAGACCAGTGAAGTGCAGCCGGCCTCCTCCAGCATGCGCCGGTGTTCGTCCAGCGACAGGCGGGCGTTCAGCGGCACCCGGTTCATGCCCGCCTTCACGCAGGCGAAATCGACCGGCACGCTGTACAGGCCATTGTTGAGCAGCAGCGCGATGCGGCTGCCCTGGGCGGTCAGCCCGAGCAGCGCATGGGCCAGCTGGCTGCTGATGGCATCGACCTCGGCGAAGCTCAGGCTCTGCTCGCCGAAGACGATGGCGGTGCGCGGCCCGTGCTGCGCGGCCCCGCGCCGGATCAGTTCGAGGTAGGTCGGGCCCTGCGCCTTCCGGCTTTGTTGCATGTCCTGCTTCATCGATCGCTCCAGGTTGTGTGGATGCCGCAAAAAAGAGATGGTATGGCGCCCTGCCTCAGGCGCCGGGGCTGCCGTGGCGTCCGGCGCCCTCGACGAAGCGGCGAGCGCCCGCCACGCCCTCCTCGAAAACGAGGGGGGTACCCTGCGCGCCCTCGCGCCGCAGCGCCTCCGGCAGCGGCAGGTCCCATTGGTCATGGGCGGAGCGGCGGTCGGCCAGCATGCATCCCTGGGGGAAGCCGGCGATCGTGTGCGCCAGCGCGCAGGCCTGGTCGAGCGCCTTGCCGGGTGGCGCGACATAGTTCACCAGCCCCATGCCGTGCGCCTCGGCTGCGCCGACCGGCCGGCCCGTCAGGATCATATCCAGTGCGCGACCCATGCCGACGATGCGCGGCAGCCGCACCGTGCCGCCGTCGATCAGGGGCACGCCCCAGCGCCGGCAGAACACGCCGAACACCGCGTCCTCGTCGGCCACGCGCAGGTCCGCCAGCAAAGCGAGCTCGAGCCCGCCTGCGACCGCGTAGCCGTCCACGGCGGCGATCAGGGGCTTCGACAGCTGCATGCGGGTCGGCCCCATCGGTCCGCTGCCGCCGCCGGCCGGGTCGAGTTCGTTGCGCAAGTCCGGATCGCCGACGGCCCCCAGGTCGGCGCCCGCGCAGAAATTGCCGCCCGCGCCGGACAGCACCGCAACGCGCAGGGCCGGATCGCTTTCGAAACGTTCGAAGGCGGCGCGCAGCGCGGCGGCGGTAGGGCCGTCGACCGCATTGCGGCATTCCGGACGATTGATCGTGATCGCGCAGACCGCGCCATCGGTCGTAAAAAGTACGTTCTTCATTGCGTCCTTGGCAGTAATGAGGTGATACTAAGAATTGTTTCCTTATTACGCAACCATGGACACTATTTGTAATATCGAGCGGCGCAAACCGAAGGCGCCCGAACTGATACTCGACCTGCTGATGGCGAACGGGGCGCCGCTGTCCTCGTTTGCGCTGTGCCGCGCCGGCGTGATCATGGACATCAATGAAGCGACAGTGCGGGTTGCCCTGAACCGCCTGTGCGAACAGGGCAAGATCGGCCAGCCCGCACGCGGCGTGTACGCGATCAGCGTGGCGCCGCGCCCCCTGTTCCGCGACGTCGATACATGGCGCAGCAAGGAACGCAGCATGACGGCCTGGAATGGCGACTGGGTGGCGGTGCACGACACCCTGGTCCAGCGTTCGGACAAGACCGCATGGCGCCGGCATTGCCTGGCGCTGGCGCTGCGCGGCTTCGCGGAGTTCGAACCGGGCCTGCAACTGCGGCCCGACAACCTGGAAGGCGGGATAGCGGCGCTGCGCGCGCGCCTGGCGGAGCTGGGACTGTCGCCGCAGGCGACGCTGTTCCGGCTGACCGGCCTCGACGAGGCCCGGCAGGCGCGGGTCAAGGGATTGTGGAAGGTGGACGCCCTGCACCGGCAATATACGGCCATGGCCGCCGCGCTCGATGCCCACGCCGAAGTCCTGGGGCAGGAGGACACGACCGGCGCCCTGCGCGAGTCGCTGCTGCTCGGGCGCGAGGCCATCGGCCTGCTGGTGCGCGATCCTTTGCTGCCGCCCGAACTGATGGCGCCGCAGGCCAGGCAGACCCTGATGGCGGCCGCGATCCGCTACCAGGACGAGGCGCGGCGGCACTGGCGCAACTGGATAAGCGGCATCGACCTGCCGCGCTGAGCGGCCGAGGCGCTAGGCGCGCGCCGCGACCAGCGCCAGCAGCGCGTCCGGATTGACCGGTTTCACCAGGTAGTGGTCGAAGCCGGCCTCAGTTGCGCGGGCCCGGTCCTCGGCCTGGCCGTAGCCCGACAGGCCGATCGCCACCGGGCGTGCGCCCTCCTCCGAGGCGCGCAGCCGCGCCATCACTTCCAGCCCGTCCATGCCCGGCAGGCCGATGTCGCAGACCACGACATCGAAAGGCTGTTCGAGCAACCTGTCCAGCCCCGCCTGGCCGTCGTGCGCCACCGATACCTGGTGCCCTTCCATGTCGAGGAAGGCTTTCAGGGTTTCGCAGGCGTCGGGATTGTCCTCGATGACCAGCACGCGGCAGCCGCCGCTTGCCGCGACGACGTGTCCCGGCGCGTCGGGCGCCAGCTCGGGCAGCGCGCAGGCCGGCAGGCGCAGCGTGAAACGGCTGCCCTGGCCGATGCCCGGGCTGTCGGCCCTGATCGTGCCGCCATGCATGGTGACCAGGTTGCGCACCACGTTCAGGCCGACGCCGAGGCCGCCCTCGGAACGCGCCAGCGAGCGCGGTCCCTGGGTGAACAGGTCGAAGATATGCGGCAGCACTTCGGGCGCAATCCCGGTGCCGTTGTCGCTGATGACGGCGACGATCTCCTCGCCTTCGCGGCGCACCTGCAGCCCGATCCGCCCGCCGTCGCCGGTGTATTTCGAGGCGTTTCCGATCAGGTTGGTAAACACCTGGGTCAGGCGCACGCGGTCGCCGCGGGCCCCCAGTTCCTTGCTGGCCAGGTCGAGTTCGAACACCTGGCCGCGCTCGGCGATGCGCGGCAACACGGTTTCCAGCGCCTGGTCGATGGTAGCGGACAGCGACAAGGGTTCGAGGTTCAGGGTGATCTTGCCGCTGCTGATGCGGGCGGCGTCGAGCAGGTCGTCGAGCAGGGCGGCCATGTGGTCGACCTGGCGCCGGATGACCTTGGAAAAATTCAGGAGCTGCGGGGTGGCGTTGGCCGAGCGTTCCAGCAGCATCGAGGACATGCTGATCGGCACCAGGGGGTTGCGCAGCTCGTGCGCCAGCATGGCGAGGAATTCGTTCTGGCGACGGTTGGCCGCTTCGGCGTCGTCACGCAGTCCCTGTTCGTTGATGGCCGCCAGCACCAGGTGTTCGTTGGCCTCGCGCAGGCGCGCCACGCTCGCCTCCAGCTCTTCCTTGCCTTTCAGGGCCGTGCGCAGGCGCGCGATTTCCTGCTCCAGGCTGGCGATGTGGCGATGCAGAGCGCCGGTATAGGCGTCGGGCTGGAGCTGTGCTTCCATGGAATCAAGGGAACGCTGCATCGAGCCGGTCTCGTCGTCGTGATACATTCCCCGTTCTCCTCATGGTGCCGCGGGGTTGCGGGCGGCACCACCACCCAGCACGCCGGTAACCTCGGTCGGAAGTTCATCGACCTCCAGTCCTTCGTCGGTGATCCGGTAGGCGCGCAGGTCGGTGCTGTGCTCACAGCCGCGCACTTTCACGACCGACATGAATTTTTGCAGCCTGCCGTCCACTTCCGCATAACGCAACGCGACAATCGCATCGGTCAGGAAGGGAATGTTCGCTTCGCCGAAACGCAGCTCCGAAAACACGTCGTCCAAGCCGATCGTGACGATCGCGCTGACGTCCAGCTTGGCCACCTCGGAGAGCAGACGGAACACGGCCAGGCGCAGGTCGGCGTGGTATTCGGGCGCCATGTAGAGGCTGAATTCGGACAGCGAATCGATCACCAGGCGGCGCGCGCCCGTGCGCTGCAGGGTCTGCACCAGCTCGTCGATCAGTTCGTCCACAGTCAGGTCGAGCAGGCGGCTCTCGACCACGGCAACGTCGCCGTTCTGGACCAGTTCGGCCAGCTGGGCATTGCGCAGGCGCGGCGTGCCCTTCTCGAAATACACGGCGACGCCCTTCTCGCCCTGGCGCGCGCCCTCCTGCAGGAAACGGGTGGCGATGATGGTCTTGCCGGAGCCGGTCGGGCCGGCGATGAGCATCGTGTGCCCCTGCGGCAAGCCACCGAGCAGCAGGCCGTCGAGCCCCGGCACGCCGGTCGGGATGCGCTGCGGGTCGCGGTCGACCGGGACGCCGGGCAGGCGGTCGGCGGCCAGCGACGGCAGGATGCGGGGATAGGTGCGCAGGCCGTCGTCGGTGATGCGGAAATTGTGCGAGCCGGCCAGGTGCGCGCGGCCGCGCATTTTCACGACGCGCATCTTGCGCACCACGGTGCTGTGCTCGTGCACCTGGGTCAGCGACAGCATGCCGTCGGCCACCGTCATGATCGGATTGGCTTCCGGGTCGGAATTGGCGTATTCGCCGATGAGGAAGGTCGTGGCCTGCCAGCTGGTCATGCGCGTGCCCAGCTCCTGGATGAAATACTGGAGGTCCGCCACGCCTTCGTTGCCGCCCTTGGCCGTCTGCACCACCGAGCGGAACGAATCGACGAAGACGAGCGAGGGCGAGAAGGCCGCGACCTCGGTCATGATGCGCTCCAGCACCCCGCTGAAATCGCCAGTGCGCAGGCTCTCGCTCAGGTTCACGTAACGGATCGCCGGACCGACCCTCGACATGTCGAAGAACGTGAACTGCTGCTGGTAGCGCAACATCTTCAGCGGCGGTTCGCCCAGCACGGTGAAGAACAGCGCGCGGCGCTCGGTGTTCGCCAAGGCGAACATGATCTGGTGGGCCAGCGTCGTCTTGCCGCTGCCCGGAGGGCCGGCGATCAGGTTGAACGAAAACTCGGGGAGTCCGCCGCCCAGCAGCGTGTCCAGACCCGGCACGCCGGTTTGCAAGAGACCCAAGGCTACTTTATCGCTCATTTACTTCTGCTCCTGTCCATGCTTCTGCCCGTGCGCGCCCGCTTGTGCGACGTTTAACAGCTGTTTCGTTAGCGCTTCGCCGATCAGGCTACTCAGCAGCGTGGTGAAAGTGTCGAGCAAGGCGCCATTGGCTGCGCCCGCATGCTCGGGCCCGATCTCGTTCAGGGTTCTGGTCAGGGACATCATCGAGCCGGCCACCGTGCGGGCACTCTCGTAGCTGCCCAGGCCCTCGAAGCGCGCTGTCGACAGGCGCAGCGCCCGGCCGAACAGCGCGCAAAATCCGCTTTCGCCGATCAGCGGCGTGAGCTGTTCGCTCAGGAGCAGCCACGGCGCCACCAGTGCCGCGGTGCCGGTGCTGTTTGCCTTGTCTGCATCGTCGGGCAACCGTGGCCGCTGGCCTTCGTTGTGGTCCATGCTCGCTGTTCAGGTGTCGTTTGTTATGTTTTCCGGACGCCGTGTGGCGGGCCGAGGCATGATTATAAGGGCAATACAGACAATTTTTATCTTCTCACATCGAGACGGCGTGAATTCCTACGCGCGCACTGGCCACGGTAGAAAGTTTCTGGCGACCTGCTTCCTGCTGCTACATAATGCCAAGCAGAAAATTCACTGCGAGGATCGGGAGATGATGAGACAGACCGTGGCCGGCGTCCTGTGCGCGGCGGGACTTTTGATGTGCACGGGCATACGCGCCGCCCCTGCCGTGCCGGCGGCATTGCAGCAATCCGCAGCGGACGATGCGCGCTTCGCGGCGATCCACCGCGCCGAGTGGCAATGGCGCATCAAGGAGCGCCTGGCAAGGGACGAGTCGGAACGCGGCCAGGTCGCAACCGATTTCGAGCGCGTCGACGCCGCCTCCCAGGCAGTGCGCCTGGCGCACTGGCAAGGCGTGCTGCGCCAGCTCGATGGGATCGACCCTGCGCGGCTGTCGGCGCCGGAGAAAATCAACTACCAGGTCTACCGCGCGCAGATCGCCGCCTTTGTCGAGGAATTGCGCTTTCGCGAATACGAGCAGCCGGTCAATGCCGACAGCGCCTTCTGGACCGACGTCACCTATGGCGCGCGCCAGCCCTTCGCCAAAGCCGAGGACTACCGCAACTACCTGGCCCGCATCAGGCACCTGCCGCGCTACTTCAACGAGCAGCTGGACAACATGCGCGCCGGCCTGGCGCGCGGCTTCACGCCGCCGCGCGTCACCCTGGCCGGGCGCGACGCCGCGCTCGCCTCGGTCGCCGGGGCCGCGCCCGAGGACACCGTGTTCTACACGCCCTTCAGGACGATGCCGGCCGCGATTCCCGCCGCCGAGCAGGCCGCCCTGCGCGCCGAGGCCGTGGCCGCGATCCGTACGGGGGTCCAGCCCGCGTACGCGTCCGTGCTGGCCTTCATGCGCTCCGACTACATGCCGCGCGCGCGCCTGGCCCTGGCCGCCGAAAGCCTGCCGGACGGGAAAGCCTATTACCAGTCGAAGATCGTCGAGTTCACGACCACGAACCTGACTGCCGACGCCATCCACCGCATCGGCCTGGCCGAAATGGCGAAGATCCGCGCCGAAATGATGGAGACGATCGCACAATCGGGCTTCAAGGGCGACCTGCCCGCCTTTTTGCAGTTCCTGCGCACCGACCCGCAGTTCTATGCGAAGACGCCCGAGGAGCTGCTGATGCGCGCCGCCTGGATCGCCAAGAAGTTCGATGCGAAAGCCGGCCAGTACTTCGGCTACCTGCCGCGCCAGCGCTTCGCGATCCGCCCGGTGCCGCCGGACCAGGCGCCCTACTACACGGCCGGCCGCGGCGGCCCCGGCGTCTACCTCGTCAACACCTGGAATTTGCCGGGGCGCGCGCTCTACAGCCTGCCGGCCCTGACCCTGCACGAGTCGGCGCCGGGCCACGCCTTCCAGATGCCGGTCGCGCTCGAACAGAAAGGCGTACCGCCCTTCCGCCGCGCCTACATATCCGCTTTCGGCGAAGGCTGGGCGCTGTACACCGAGCGCCTGGGCACCGAGATGGGCATCTACGAAACCCCGTACGAGGTGTTCGGCATGCTCAGCTACCAGGCCTGGCGCGCTTCGCGCCTGGTGGTCGACACCGGCATCCACGCGATGGGCTGGACCCGCGAGCAGGCGCAGGCCTATTTGCGCGAGAGCACGGCGCTGTCCGAGCATGAGGTGACGACCGAGGTGGACCGATACATATCCTGGCCGGGCCAGGCACTGTCCTATTACCTCGGCCAGATGGCGATCATGGAAGCGCGGGCGAAGGCGGAAAAGGCGCTGGGCAGCAAGTTCGATATCCGGGCCTTCCACGATACCGTGCTGCAGCTGGGATCGGTGCCGCTGCCGGTGCTGGCGGCGCGCATCGACCGCTTCATCGCGGAGGGTGGGAAGAGTCCGTATCCGAAGGAAGGTTGAGCCAGGGTTTCCCGTACGTGTGGGCCCGGAGAGCCCATGCCGGGTTACGCATCCGCCTCAGGCGCCTTCGCGCAGCCAGGCCTTTGCCGCGTCGAGGTCATCGTAAAACACCCTGTCCTCGCCCTCGAAGAAGGCGATGCGCGCCAGGTAGGCGAGTTTGGCGCCCGGCACCACGATCGCGCGGCGCAGCTTCATGCCGCCGAGCTGGTCGTCGAGCTTCTGCTGCATCAGGGCGATGTTCGCTCCAGGCGCGATCATCGCACGCGCGTCGTACAGCACCCGGCGCAGGCCGGTCGCGTGCGCCAGTTCCACTACGCGCAGCTGGCATGCGCGCAGCACCGCTTCGTTCATCTCGCCCTGTACCTCCACCAGCAGCAGGTCGCCGCTGACGCGCACGTCGAGTTGCGGCGGCAGCGCCGCACCAGGGTCGGTCATCATACGAACAGATTCAATCATCGGCTGCCGGGTCGAGTTCGGGGAACATGACTTCGGTGAAGCCGAAGCGGGAAAAATCCCTGATCCGCATCGGATACAGGATACCGCGCAAATGGTCGACCTCGTGCTGCACCACGCGCGCATGGAACCCGTCGGCGTCGACCCGGATCGGGTTGCCGAACTGGTCGACACCTTCGTAGCGCAGGCGCGTGTAGCGCGGCACGCTGCCGCGCAGGCCCGGCACCGACAGGCAGCCTTCGAAGCCCTCTTCCATCTCGTCCGACAGTGGCGTCAGCACGGGATTGAGCAGTACCGTCTCCGGCACCTGGGGCGCGTCCGGATAGCGGACGTTGTTCTTGAAGCCGAAGATCACCAGTTGCAGGTTGACGCCGATCTGGGGCGCTGCAAGGCCGGCGCCGTTGGCCGCGTGCATCGTGTCGAACATGTCGGCCACCAGCGCCGCCAACTCGGGCGTGCCGAACCCGGTCACGGGCTCGGCCACGCGCAGCAAGCGCGCGTCGCCCATCTTCAAAATCTCACGTACCGCCATGTCCGTTCTCCTTCGCCAGCTGGGCCAGGAAGCTGCGGAAGCCGGCCGCGGTTTCCGGGTGCTTCAGCCCCATCGCGGCCATCGCCTGCAGGTAGCCCAGTTTCGAACCGCAATCATAACGCTGTCCTTCGTAACGGTAGGCGAGCACGCGTTCGGCGCGCATCAGGGCGGCGATGCCGTCGGTCAGCTGGATCTCGCCGCCGCTTCCGGCACCCAGGTTTTCCAGGTGCTCGAAGATGGCGCCCGACAGGACATAGCGCCCGACCACCGCCAGCGTCGACGGCGCCTCTTCCGGCAGCGGCTTCTCGACGATGCTCGACACCAGTTCGAGATTGCTGCGGTAGGACTCGGCCCTGACGATGCCGTACTGGCGCGTGTTCTCGCGCGGCACGTCCTGTACCGCCAGCAGGCTGCAGTTCTCGTAGCCGTAGACCTCGGTCATCTGGGCCAGCACCGGCGCGGTGCCGGGCCTGGTGTCCATGAAGTCGTCGGCCAGCAGCACGGCGAAGGGCTCGTTGCCGACCACCGGCCGCGCGCACAGCACCGCGTGGCCCAGGCCCAGGGGCGCCGACTGGCGGATGTAGATGCAGGTGACGTTCTTCGGGATCACCCCGCGCACCAGCTCGAGCAGGGCCTGCTTGTTGGCCGCTTCCAGCTCGGCTTCGAGCTCGTAGGCGGTATCGAAATGGTCTTCGATGGCGCGCTTGTTGCGGCCGGTGATGAAGATCATTTCGGTGATGCCGGCGGCGACCGCCTCTTCGACCGCGTACTGGATCAGCGGCTTGTCGACGATCGGCAGCATTTCTTTCGGCTGCGCCTTGGTGGCGGGAAGGAAGCGGCTGCCCAGGCCTGCGACGGGAAAGACGGCCTTGCGAATCTTGTTCATCTCGTACTCTCTTCGTTTATGTATTCTGTCATGTGGCGTTCGCCCCGGCGAGCAGGGCCAGCAGGCCCGCTTCGTCGAGCACGGTCACGCCGAGCGACTCGGCTTTGGCCAGCTTGCTGCCGGCCTCCGCGCCCGCGACGACATATGAGGTCTTCTTCGACACCGAACCGGACACCTTGCCACCTGCAGCCTCGATCAGCGCGCCGGCTTCATCGCGCGACATCGTCGGCAGTGTCCCGGTCAGGACGAAAGTCTGCCCGGACAATGCGCCCGCATCAAGGGCGTCCGACTCCTCGGGCAGCTGCGCCAGCAGTTCCCGGCGCAGGTCGGCCAGCGCTTGCACCGTCTCGCGCTTGCCCGGCGCCGCCATCCACGCCTCGAGCGCGGCGACCAGGTTCTCGGGCAATCCGAAGACGCTGAACACGCGCAGGTGGGCCAGGTCGTCGAGCGTGCGTCCAGCCAGCAGCTGACGCGCGCGCGGCTCGGTCAGTTTCGGAATGCCGAGCGCGGCCAGCAGTTCCACTTCGTCCAGGCGCTCGCGCAACGCGGCCTTCGGCGGGTGCTCGCCCTGCGGCGCCACGCCGGTCTCCAGCAGCGCGTCGAGCGCGGCCTGGTTCTTCGGTTCGGCGAAGAAGTCGGCGATCGATTCGGCCACGGTGCCGCCGATATCCGGCAGCACGCGCAGCAAGGCGGCGGGCGCGCGGCGCACCAGCGCCAGCGAACCCAGCCAGTCGGCCAGGGTTTTCGCCGTCGATTCGCCCACATGCCGGATGCCGAGCGCGAACAGCAGGCGTTCGAGCGGCGGCCGCTTGCTGGCGGCGATCGCATTGAGCAGGT
This sequence comes from Massilia litorea, assembly GCF_015101885.1. Taxonomy (NCBI): domain Bacteria; kingdom Pseudomonadati; phylum Pseudomonadota; class Betaproteobacteria; order Burkholderiales; family Oxalobacteraceae; genus Massilia; species Massilia litorea. The sequence continues at coordinate 3,483,748 of NZ_CP062941.1, read as the reverse complement.
TGTCGGCCCATTTGGTCGGCACTTTGCCCTGTTTTACCGTCTCCGGAGTGCTGCCGTCGCGCTCGTCCGCCAGGCGCTTCATCTTCAGCAAATCGTCGAGGGTCAGTTTGTACAGGTCGGCCACGCCGTGGATCAGGCTGCACTCGACCAGGCTGTCGATATAGCGGTCGCCCAGGCCCTCGATGTCCATCATGCGGCGGCCGGCGAAGTGGCGGATCGCTTCCTTGCGCTGGGCCGCGCAACTGAGGCCTCCCGAGCAGCGGGCCACCGATTCGCCCTCTTCGCGCACAACGTGCGAGCCGCACACCGGACAGGTGCCCGGCAGCGTGTAGATCGGCGGCTCCGGCACCGGGCGGCGCTCGAGCACCACCGACAGCACCTCGGGTATCACGTCGCCGGCGCGGCGCACGACGACCGTGTCGCCCACGCGCACGTCCTTGCGGCGTACCTCGTCCTCGTTGTGCAGGGTGGCGTTGGTGACGGTCACGCCGCCGACCGACACCGGCACCAGCCGCGCCACCGGGGTGATCGCGCCGGTGCGGCCGACCTGCACGTCGATCGCGGACACCGTCGTCAGCGCTTCCTCGGCCGGGAATTTATGGGCCAGCGCGAAACGCGGCGCACGCGACACGAAACCGAGCGCGCGCTGGTCCGCCAGGCGGTCGACCTTGTAGACCACGCCGTCGATCTCGTAGGGCAGGCCCGGACGCTTCTCGCCGATGCTGCGGTAGTAGCCGAGCAGGCCGTCGCGGCCCGTGACGACCGCGCGTTCCTTCGACACCGGCAGGCCGAGACGGTCGAACCAGTCGAGCACGGCCGAATGCGATTCGGGCATCGGCGCACCTTCGAGCAGGCCGATACCGTAGGCGAAGAAGCGCAGCTTGCGCTGGGCCGTGATGCGGGCGTCGAGCTGGCGCAGGCTGCCGGCGGCGGCGTTGCGCGGATTGGCAAATTCCTTCTGGCCGGCGTCGCGCTGGCGCTGGTTCAGCTTCGCGAAGTCTTCCTTGAACATCAGGACTTCGCCGCGCACTTCCAGCACCTGCGGGATGTCGCCGCCATGCAGGCGCAGCGGGATCACGCGCACGGTGCGGATGTTGGCGGTGACGTCTTCGCCCGTGTAGCCGTCGCCGCGGGTGGCGGCCTGCACGAACACGCCGTTCTCGTAGCGCAGGCTCATCGCCAGGCCGTCGAATTTCAGCTCGGCGGCATAGGCGACCTCGCCGTTGTCGAGTCCTTCACGCACGCGGCGGTCGAAATTGTCGACGTCTTCATCGGCAAAACCGTTGTTCAGCGAGAGCATCGGCACCGCATGCGTCACCTGCCTGAACTCGGGGATCGGGGCGGCGCCCACGCGCGAGGTGGGCGTGTCGGGCGAGACTGCTTCCGGGTGCGCCGCTTCCAGCGCCTGCAGTTCGCGGAACATGCGGTCGTACTCGGCGTCCGGAATCGTCGGCGCGTCAAGGACGTGGTAGTTGTAGATGTGGCGGTTCAGTTCCTCGACGAGCGCCTTCATCCGCGCGATGTAATCGTCCGGTTCGCTAAGCTTCATACTCACTGCGGCCTCAGCTGAACAGGCGCAGCGCGCGGGTCGAGCCGGCGGGGATGTCGGCCGCTTCCATCTCGGTATAGAAATCCTTCACCTGGCCGGCGATTTCTTCCAGCGTGGAGTCGAGCAGCGGCTGCTCGAAATCGTCCACCATGGCCGCGTCCAGGCGCAGCATCAGGTCCTTCGCGCACTTCACCATCGCGCCGAAGCCGTCCCGGCTCGGGGCCACGCAAGGCACGTCGAGCAGCAGGGTCAGGCGGTCGGTGGAGTCGGCGCCCATGTTCACGTTGGTCGACAGCGTGAACAGCACACCGCCGGCGCCGTCGGGCATGGCGAAGCGGCCGCTTGGCCCCACGTCGAAGCCGGCGCTTTCCAGCGCCCCGATCAGGGTCGACATCGCCCACGGCGTGCCCTTCGATTTCAGGTTGACGCCCAGCTGGGCATCGTGGCCGGCGACGAATTTGTGCAGGGTGCGCGCTTCGCTCATCACTTCGATCATGTCCGGCACTTCCGGCTCGGCGCCGATTTCGTCGGCCACGGCGCGCAGGCGCGTGACGAGTTCCGAATATTCGAGTTCGTTCAGGGCCGTGGTGCGCGTGGCCATCTGCACGCCGGCCTGCAGTTTGGTGTAGACGCCGCCATGCACGATCGGCTCCCAGTCGCCGCTCACGGCAAGGCCGATGAAGTGGATCGGCTTGTTGCCGACGCGGCGCAGCTTCTGCAGCGCCGGCAGGATCTTGTCGCCGCGCGCCGCGCCATCGAGGGCGAGCGGGATCATGCAGTCGATCAGCGGGTCGACCAGGTTCTCGGCCAGTTCGGCCGGCGGCGTGTCGGCGCTGGTACCGGGGATGGTGCCGGGCAAGGGCGCAATCGGCTCCAGCGCGGCAGGAGCATCCGATCCGCCGCCTGACGCCGAAATGCCGGTTGCGGCGCCGGTGCCGAAGCCCGGTTCGACCGGTCCCATCGACGGCGTGGCGCCGATATCGAGCACCGGTTCGCTGCGCTCGGCCGGCGTGCCGTCGGGACGCATCAGGACGTCGTCGTGGTCGGAAGCGAAGGCGCGCTCGACGCTCTTCCTCGCCTTGTGCTCCTGCCACTTGTTGTAGGTGATGACGCCGACGACGAATACGCCGCCCGCCGCGATCAGGCTCATTTGGAAGTCTGTCATGCTGCTTGTGCCTCTTGTGCGAAATGGGTGGCGGACTCCATGTCCACCGCCACGATGCGCGATACGCCCTGCTCCTGCATCGTCACACCGATCAGTTGATTGGCCATTTCCATCGCAATCTTATTGTGCGAAATGAAAAGGAATTGGGTATGTTCCGACATGCGCTTCACCATGCGGCAGAAGCGCTCGGTATTTGCGTCGTCCAGCGGCGCGTCGACCTCGTCCAGCAGGCAGAACGGCGCCGGGTTCAGGCGGAACATCGAAAACACGAGTGCCGTGGCGGTCAGCGCCTTCTCGCCGCCCGACAGCAGATGAATCGTCGCGTTCTTCTTGCCCGGCGGCTGGGCCATCACCTGGACGCCGGCATCGAGAATTTCGTCGCCCGTCATCACGAGCCTTGCCTGGCCACCGCCGAACAGGATCGGGAACAGTTCCGAGAAATGCGTGTTCACGCGCTCGAAGGTGTCCTGCAGCAGGTCGCGCGTTTCCTTGTCGATGCGGCGGATCGCGTCTTCCAGCGTGGCGATCGCCTCGTTCAGGTCCGCGTTCTGCGAGTCGAGGAAACGCTTGCGCTCGGTGGCGGTCGCCAGTTCCTCGACCGCGGCCAGATTGACGGCGCCGAGCGCCGCAATCGCATTCGTCAGGCGCGTGACCTCGCCCTGCAGGTATTGCGGCTTCAGCTCCGGATCGAGTTTGGTGGCGAGCACCGCCTCGTCGGCGCCGGTGGCGGCCAGGGCCTCGGCGAACTGCTCCTGGTTGAGGCGCGCGGCCTGCTCCTTCAGCTGCATCTCGGTGATGCGGTCGCGCTGCGGCTGCAGGCTGCGCTCGGAACCCATGCGCGATTCCTCGGCATGGCGCAGCTGCTGCGCTACCTGGTCGAGTTCATGACGCGCGTCCGACAGCGCCTTTTCCTGGTTCGTCCTGCGATCCAGCAGTTCCTGCAGGCCCTCGTGGGCGGTGCCGCTTTCCAGCGCCGCCAGCTCGGCCTGGCCGTTCGCCAGCGAGTCGGCCACTTGCGCGGCCTGTTGCGAGGCCGTGGCGATGCTGCGCCGGAGTTCCTCGATTTTCGCGCGGCCGGTCTTTTCGGCGAACAGCGCTTCCTGGGCGCCGCGTTCGAGTTCGCGCAGCTTGTCGCGCGCCTCGGACAGGGCCGCTTCGCGCTGCAGGAACAGGGTCTGGCCATCCTCGAAGCTGCCCTGCAATTCGGCCAGTTCCATGTCGAGCTGCTCGAATTGCTGTTCCGCTTCCTGCTGGACCATGCGCTGCTCTTCTTCCTGGGCCGCGATCTCGGCCAGGTCGACGTCGATCTGGCTGCTGCGCTGGTTGAAGCGCGACTCGACTTCGTTCTGGCGCACGACCTCGATCTGCAGCGCATGGGTTTCGCGCTGCAGGGTGGCGATGCGCGCGCGTGCATCCTGCAGGCGCCGCGTCAGTTCCGTCAGGGCCGCGTCGGCACGGGTGGCGCGGGTACGGGCATCGTCCGTCAAGAGGGCCTGGGCGCGCAGCTGCGTGGCCGTGTTGTCGATGTCGTGCTGGCGCTGCAGCATGCCGTCCTGCTCGGCGTCGGCCGCGTAGAAGCGCACGCTCGACGCGGTGATCACGTGGCCCTGGCGCGTGACGAAGGAGCCGCCCTGCGGCAGGCGCGCGCGCTCGGCAAAGGCCTCGGTCGCCGTCTCGGCGGCGAACACCAGGTGCAGCCAGTCGTTCAGTACGCCGCGTATGCCCGGGTCGTTCAGCAGCAGGAGGCTGGCGAAGGATTTCAGGCCGGGAGCGTTGACCGGCGCCGGCGCGCCCGGCGCCGGCGCATACAGGGCCAGGCGGGCCGGAGGAGCATCGCCGACAAAGGCCTTGGCCCAGTCGATGTTGGAGAGCTCGAGCGCGCCGGCGCGCTCGCGCAGCACGGATTCAAGCGCCGTCTCCCAGCCCTCCTCGACCTGCACCTTCTGCCACAGGCGCGGCAGCGTCTCGAGTTCGTGCTTGCGCAGCCAGGGCGTGACCTTGCCCTGGGTTTGCACGCGGTCCTGCATCTGCTTCAAGGCCGCCAGGCGCGCCTCCAGCTGGGCGTTCTTCGCCGCCTCCGACTGCGCGGCGGCTTGCGCTTCGCGGCGCTCGGTCTCGGCCGCGTCCTGAAGGGCCGCAGCTTCTTCCTGCAGCAGGGTCTGCTCTTCCAGCGCCTCCTGTTTTTCCTCCAGCTGCAGGCGCAGGTTGGCAAGGTGCGCGCTGTCCGGCGGCGCCAGCGACTTCTTTTCAAGCTGCAGGCGCTCGCGCCGGGTGGCGAGACCGTTCAGGATGTTGCCGGCATTGCGTCCGTGCGCGGCGGCCAGTTCGATCCGCTGGCGCACTTCGCCGATGCGGGCGCGCGCTTCGTCACCGCGGCGCTGGGCTTCGCGCCAGGCCATATCGAGTTCCGGCAGGCGCTCGTTCTGCGCCTCGACCGCGATCTGGGCGCCTTCCGCGCGCGCCGCGAGTTCCTCGACCTTGTACGTCGCCTCTTCGATCTGCTCTTCGTATTCCTGCGCCTGCGCGAGCCACTGGTCGCGCTGTGCGGTGAGCTTGCCGAGCTGGTTCTGCAGGCGGGTGCGCGACTCGATCACGAACTTGATCTGCGCTTCCAGGCTGCCGATTTCCGAGTTCGTCTGGTACAGCGCGCCCTGCGCCGTGTGCAGGCGATCGCCTACCGCAAAATGGTGCTGGCGCAGGTGTTCGAGTTCGAGTTCGACGTTGCGCAGCTTTGCGGTCTGTTCTTCCAGGCTGTTCTGCGCTTCTTCCATCTCGCGGAAATAGCGGGTCTGTTCGGCCTTGGCTTCGTTCTTGCGCAGCAGCCAGAGCAGCTTCTGCTTTTCTTCCTGGTCCGCCTGCAGCTGGTGAAAACGGTTGGCGACCGCCGCCTGGGCTTCGAGCTTGTCGAGGTTGGCGTTCAGCTCGCGCAGGATGTCTTCGACGCGCAGCAGGTTTTCGCGGGTATCGGATAAACGGTTTTCGGTTTCGCGGCGCCGCTCCTTGTACTTCGAGACGCCCGCCGCTTCCTCGAGGAAGACGCGCAGTTCTTCCGGACGCGATTCGATGATGCGCGCGATCATGCCCTGGCCGATGATGGCGTAGGCGCGCGGACCGAGGCCGGTGCCGAGGAAGATGTCCTGGATGTCGCGTCGGCGCACCGGCTGGCCGTTGATGTAATAGGTGGATGTGCCGTCGCGCGTGAGAGTGCGCTTGACCGCGATCTCGCCGTACTGGCCCCACTGCCCGGCAGCCTTGCCGAGACTGTTGTCGAACACGAGTTCGACCGAGGCCCGCCCCGAGGGCTTGCGGTGGGTCGAGCCGTTGAAGATCACGTCCTGCATCGACTCGCCGCGCAGTTCGGACGCTTTCGATTCGCCCAGCACCCAGCGTACGGCGTCGATGATGTTCGACTTGCCGCAGCCATTCGGGCCGACCACGCCAACCAGCTGCCCAGGCACCTGGAAATTGGTGGGATCGACGAAGGACTTAAATCCCGACAATTTAATGGAGGATAGTCGCACCTTGGTTCGGTTACTCGGGAATCGATAAAGGTCGCATCATACCATCTGTTGCTTGCTTTTCGGCCAAGTTTGGGTACAAAACGGCAAACCCGGCCTTGCGGCGGCCGGCAGTCTGTGACGGGAGGGAAAAGCGGCTCAACCGGCGGCGCGCGCGGGGGGCGATCCGGCGCCCGGATCGTTCACCGCCTGCATCGCCTCGGTCAGCACGCGGCCGACCACGCCACCCTGCGCGGCGACCCGGATCGCCCCGGCGCGCAGCCCCTCGGCCAGCTTCTCGGCGGGCAGCGAAAAGGCTTCCTGGCGCAGGCCGCCCGAGAAAATGAAGAGCGAGCGCAGCGGGCTGACCCAGGCCAGCTTGAGCTTGCGCACGCTGCCGTCCGGCTGCCTGAACTCGAGGCGCGCGCCGCGCTCCAGGGCGTCGACCATGCCGGCGGCAGTATCCTGCGACGGCGCGTCTTCCTCGGCGGCAGCTTCCTGGGCAATGCGGCGCAAGGCGTCCTGCTGGGCCGCCTCGAGCGCGATTTCTAGCTGGCGTTCGGGCGACACCTCGAGCGGCGCACGCACGATGGACAGGTGGCATTTCGCCAGTTCGGCAAAGAACTGCAGGCGCTCGGCGTCGCGCCAGTTGACCGCATCGAGCCATTTGTTGAGCGCGGTGAGCAGTCCCGGCAGCTTGGCGATGAGCGCCCGGCGCTGTTCCTGGGTCGCTTTCGGCTTCACCGTCCAGACCAGCTCGTCCATCGTCCGGGTGGCGTTCTTCAGGGCGCCGGGGCGCTCTTCCTCGATCAGGTAGGCGAAGGTCAGCACGTCGACCCAGCGCTGCTCGAGGAAGCTCGAGACCACGCCCACCAGTTCGCCGTCGGCCACCCGCACCCGCACCGCCTGGCGCGCCGAACGGGCGGCCACGGTCTGTTTTTCGATTTTCGTGGCGCGGGCGATGGGGGCGGCGATCGCCTCCTCGGCGGCACGCTCCTCGACTTCCAGCTGGGCTTCGAGTTCGGCCACGGCCTCGGCAAAGGCGGCCGGCTGGGCGTCGGCCTCGCGCCCGATGCGCTCGACGCCGCGCTGCATGGCCTGCATCACCGGATCGTCGGCGCCCTTGCGGCCCTCCCAGCCCATGTTCGACAGCAGGTCGATCATGCGCCGCGCCGGGTGGGCTTCCTCGAAGAAGAAGTCCTGGTCGAGCAGCGCCGCTTTCAGCACCGGCACCTGCAGGAAGCGGATCAGTTCACGGGTCTCGGCCGGGATGCTGTCGTCGAGCAGGACGGTCTCGAAGATGCGCGACAGCAGGTCGAGGGTATGCTCTTCGCCGCGCGACAGGGACCCCTGGGGCAGGCTCTGCCTGAAGCGCGGCAGGTAGAACACGTTATGGGGAGCGGCCGGCGACGCGCCCGCGGCGCCCGCCGGCGCTGCGGGAAGCTGGAGTCCGGCCAGCAGTCCGAGCAGCGCGCCCTGCTGGCCGAAGCCTGCGCCCGGCGCGGCGACGGCGCCCGTCGGAGCGGCGAAGCCGGGATAGGCGGTGGTGGCCGCCGGGCCGTGCGCGCCTGGCGCGCCTGGCGTCATCGGCTGCGCCGTTGCGGGCGCCGGAGAACCGGCGGCAGCGGCACGCAGCGGCGCAGCGCCGAAGCCGGTCGCCGAACTCGGCCGCCATCCATTTCCTTGCGGCATATTCGGCAGGTCCGGCACCAGCGCGGCGGCGCCCTCACCGTCGCCCGCGAGCAGGCTGCGCAGTTGCTGGGCGAGCGCCGCGTCCATGCCCGGACGGCGTGCCCGCCCCGTCTCGAGCGTCTTGCTGATGTGAAAACGCTCGCGCGCACCCTTGCTGCGAGCGCGCAAGGCGGCATCGAGGGCCTCGTACAGCGGCGCCAGGTCGAGGAACAGTTCGGGGCGCAGGAGCGGCAACAGCAGCGGGTGGTCGTCCTGCTCGGGGGTAAAGGCACGCCATGCATCGTGGATGGCGCTCAGGAAGACTTCGGGGCGGAAGGGATTCTGGCCGGGGCGCAGCGGGTCGCGCCCGAGCAGCAGGCCGATCCGCACGCACAGGCTGGCGAGCAGCTCCGAATGCGCGATCTCGAAGGGGCGGCACAGCGTGCCGAAGGCGACCTGGGTATCCATGACTTCCATCGGCACCAGGCTCAGCGAGATGGCCTCGGCCCTGCTCCTGGCGCCGGGCACCAGCTCGTCGATGGCCTCGCGCAGGGCGCGCTCGACCGCTTCGCCGGCCAGGTGCACGAAAGCATAGCTATTGTTTTTCAGGAGCTGGCCGGCCCTGGCGCGGCGGTAGGCTGCCTGGGGTTCGAGCCCGGCCGTGGTCATGTCGGCCATCGCCGCCGCCAGCCGGTTCACCATCGCACCCAATTGCTCGTTCGCCCCGGCGCTGGCCTCGCGCACGAGCTCGGCCAGCACCTCGCGCGGGGGCGCAGGCGCTTTCGGGCTGGCGAGATCGTTGGCGGCGTGGGCCATGGGCTTGTTCTTCCTGTGGCGCAGCGGCGCCGACACGTCATTGTTGCACATTATTTCCGAATGGCAATAGTAAGGCGTGAATTTAAACCCCACCTTTCGCTGTGGTGCTCCGGCTTCATTCGTTGACGGCATTTCCTATCGGACACTTTAGCTTGCGATGACGCAAACGCCGCTCTTTTTGTTTCCCTAACATAACAAGGTCCCCCTTTCCCATCCCGCCCCGAGGAAGCTTCCATGAAACAGATTCGTCAGCTCGACACCAGGTTCAAGATCGTTGGCGCATTCGCGCTGCTATTCGTACTTGGCGCGGCCTCCATGTCCTGGCTGCTGGCGCAGACGGGCGAGGCGGCCATCGCGCTGCGCGGCAGCGCCCTGCTCTGCCTGGGCGTGGGCCTGGTCGTAACAAGCCTGCTGGCCGCCTGGCTTGTGCGCGAGGCGAACCGGCCGCTGCACGAAGCGCTGATGGTGGCGCGCCGCGTGGCCGAAGGCGACCTGCGGGTGCGCGCGCCCGCCTCCAGCGCGGGCGAGGCCGGCGCCCTGCTGGCAGCCCTGGCCACGATGGCAGGCAGGGTGACCGGCATGATCGGCGAGGTGCGCGCGGGCGCCGCCGGCATCGTGACCGGGACCACCGAAATCGCCAGCGGCAACCTGGATCTCTCCGGCCGCACCGAGCAGCAGGCCGCCTCGCTGGAAGAGACCGCCTCCTCGATGGAAGAACTGACCGCCACCGTACGCCAGAACGCCGACTCGGCGCACACGGCCAGCAAGCTCGCGCTGTCGGCCTCCGAAGTCGCGGTGAAAGGCGGCGCCGTCGTCAGCGACGTGGTCGGCACGATGGCCTCGATCAACGACTCCTCGAAGCGTATCGCCGAGATCATCGGCGTGATCGACGGCATCGCCTTCCAGACGAATATCCTGGCCCTGAACGCCGCCGTGGAAGCGGCGCGCGCGGGCGAACAGGGGCGCGGCTTCGCCGTCGTCGCCTCCGAAGTGCGCAGCCTGGCGCAGCGCTCGGCCGCCGCGGCCAAGGAAATCAAGGCCCTGATCGACGATTCGGTGGCCAAGGTCGACGCCGGCACCCTGCTGGTCGACAAGGCCGGGCGCACGATGGACGAAGTGGTCGGCAGCGTCAAGCGCGTCACCGACATCATCGGCGAGATCGCCGCCGCCAGCGCCGAGCAGACCGCCGGCATCGAGCAGGTCAACGGCGCGATCGCGGCGATGGACCAGGCGACCCAGCAGAACGCCGCCCTGGTCGAACAGTCGGCCGCCGCCGCCGCCGCGGTGCGCGAACAGGCGGCGGCCCTGACGCGGGCGACGGGCGGCTTCGTGCTCGCGGCGCAGGCCCCGGCGGAAGCGGCGCCGGCGCGTCCCGCGACCGTGCGCACACTGCCGGTCGCGCCGAAACCCGCGCCGGCGCCGCGCAAGAGCGCGGCAAAGTTCGCCGCCCCTGTTACGCCGAAAACCGTCACGCCGATTCGCCGCCCCGCCACCAAAGCGGATATGGACTGGGAGGAGTTTTAAAAAGGCGCTGTTCGCGTTAAGTGTGGAATATGCCGATTGCCGCTCGCAGCAAAGCCTCCGACGACTTGACGCGAGCGCCGTCGAGCGCCCAGCGCCAGCCGAGATAGTTGCCGAGGTAACGGCTGGCAACCCCGCGAAACGGCTGCAGCCAGCCGCGCAGGCGGCTGTGATAGGCGTTCACATTCTGGACGTGGATCGCGCCGCGCACCCGGATTCCCGCCTGTAAGTTCACCGCTTCATGGGTGATACCGGCTTCGCGTGCGAAATGCCGGTACGCCGCATGGGCGTCCGTCACCAGCAACACGTCCGGCTCCAGTCGCACTTTCAAATGTTGGTGCAATTGCGCCTGCGTCACCGGCCCCTTGCCGGGAACCCAGTCGAGCGTCTGACCGGTCCGGTCGCGGGCGACCAGAATGCACATCTGTTCCTTTGAAATACCGCGTTTTGTCGCTTTGCCGCCGCGCTTGCGTGGAGGTCGATCGAGCGAGCGGGAACCTTTGTGTGATTCGAGCACATACATCTCGTCGGCCTCGGCGATCCCGGCCAGGCGCTGGGGTCGGTCGTTTTGAGTGAGGGCGAGAAAACGGTGGCGCCAGCGAAAGCTGGTGGCGCCGGCGACGCCGAGCTGCGCGGCGCTGCGCCGGATGCTGTGCGAGTCGAGCATGCCGCCCAGGTAATCGAGCCAGCGCCCTTTGTGGCGCAGGCGCGCCAGCGGCGTGCCCGTGAGCGCGTTGCAGGTCCTCCCGCAAGCGCGGCAACGAAAGCGTTGAAGGCCGTTGGCGCGACCGTGCTTGTGGAAGCGATTCGAGCCGCACCCGGGACAGGCAAGTTGCGGTGCTGCCGCCTGTTCGATGGCGTCCACCGTCCGATCGAGCTTGACCGTCGGCAGCAGCAGGCCGAGCAGCCGTTCGCGCTGGCGCCGGGTCAGCGCCGCCAGGTTCTTCAGGAAGTGCTCGAACTTGCGTGCTTGCATGCGAACCTCCTCTCCGGTGAAGTCTCATTTGGACCTCAGCCGTTCAAGAAGATTCCACACTTAACGCGAACAGCGCCTTTAAAAAATCGCTAACAAAAACATTGAAGTATTCGCGACATCGATTATTTTCAATATGTAGGAAAACTTCCTACACGGGCTCAGGCGGTCATCCGATACCGATTCAACAGTAGGGCTCGCATGATTGCAACACCGAATACAACTGCTGAATAAACCCAGTAGTTCGGCGAGCAGGATCATTTCAACTTTGAAAGGAAATAATCATGGCCTCGAATCAAAAGCGCACGCAAGGTGGCACCCCTGAGCAGCACGCGGAAGCCGGTCGTCAGAGCCACAAGAACGATGGCAACAAGCAGTCCGGTTCGGGCTCGGGTTCGCGTTCCGGCTCCGGCTCGGGCACCCGCGGCGGCTCCCCTGAGCAGCACGCCGAAGCCGGCCGCCAGAGCCACAAGAACGACGGCAACAAGCAGTCGGGTTCCGGCTCGGGCTCGCGTTCGGGCAGCGGCTCGGGCATGCGCGGCGGCACGCCTGAACAGCACGCCGAAGCCGGCCGTCAAAGCCACAAGAACGACGGAAAGAAGTAATTCGTCCCACATCGCCGATTGAAGCGGCGGTGAAACAAAAGAGCCTGGCGCAGTATTGCGATCCGGGCTCTTTTTTTATGTGCCGCGGCTATTCGCCAATTACTCGGCAATATAATCAGCTTATTACCGGGTTTGCGCGCATTGCCTTATTGCCGGGTTATCTCGACAATAAATAATCGACTCATGCGAGCGACAGGCAAAACAAAGGCCGACACCGGCCTATATCGGCCAGACCGACGCATGCTGGTGCCGCCCCTGCCGGACCGGCTTGCTCGGAGCTTGCGCAATCAGATGTTGCGAAGGACAGCGCCCTTGGGCGGCGTGAAATCGGCGACGTCGTTGATCATGCCGGCGGTCTTGGCGTCGCGCGAGTTCAGGTGCAGGTCGGAGTATTGGTGGATGGCCCACTGCTCCGGCGTCAGCTCGACGTGCTTGCGCAGGATCGACTCGGTGCGCGCATCGTCCGCCCGCAGGCCCTCGACGATGATGTTGAGCGCATCGGGCCGCGAGCCGGGCGATGCCGTCGCATGCGATTTGTGCACCATGAAACGGGCCGTTTCGCTGGCGTAACGGCGCGTGCCCGCCAGGTACATGATGACGGCGATCGAGGCGACCGCCCCGCCGTTGTACATCACGAACTCGATCGGCGACTTCGACATGAAGTTGTACAGGCACAGGCCGTCGCTGACATAGCCGCCGTTCGACTGCACCAGCACGTGGGCCGTCTCGATGCCGTCCTCGGTCATGTGGCCGACTGCTTCGAACACCCGGTGCACCATGTCGCTGTTGACGTCGCCCGACAGGGTGAACCACGCTTCCTTGCTGTGTTTTGCTTGATCTTCGCTCATAGTCTTGTTATGCCCCGCAAAGTGTGGTCCCCAGTTTAACAAATCGAGGAAAAAGCCTGCGCGCACGCCCTCCAACGGTGCGCGGGCACCCGGGGAGGCTGAACCGTCCGCCGCGGGGCGCTAATTCGGCCTGCCAAGATTGACAGCGGGCAGAGGGTGACATATTCTCCACAGTCTTGATCGGGAGAGCGTCGCGACACGCGGCCGCCGAAGGGGCATCACCCAAAAACTCTCAGGCAAAAGGACCGGTCAGGGGTCGTCGCGCGGCGCGCGAAGGCCACACTCTGGAGAGCGGCCTGCAGCACAGGCCCACCGAAGGGGCAGGCGGAGTTCAATATCAACTCATCCGCTATCTCTCAGGTACCAAGGACAGAGGGGCGCGCAGCCCACGCAACGGCATTGCCGGCGTGGCGGCACCCTATTATTCTGCCCTGAGGATTCCATGACGCTCAAAGCGACCCCGCTCAATTCCGCACACCGCGCACTCGGCGCCAAGATGGTCGATTTCGGCGGCTGGGACATGCCCGTCAACTACGGCTCGCAGATCGAAGAGCACAACGCCGTCCGGCATGATGCCGGCATGTTCGACGTCTCGCACATGTGCGTGGTCGACCTCGAGGGCGCGAATGCCCGGACCTTCCTGCGCGGCCTGCTGGCGAATAACGTCGACAAGCTGCAGGTCCCGGGCAAGGCGCTCTACTCGTGCATGCTGAACCCCGAGGGCGGCGTGATCGATGACCTGATCGTCTATTTCTTCCGCGAAGACTGGTTCCGCCTGGTCGTCAACGCCGGCACCGCCGAGAAGGACATCGCATGGATGCGCCAGCAGAACGACGCGACCAACAGCGGCCTGACGATCACCGGACGCCGCGACGGTGACAAGGCAATCGCCCTGGTCGCCGTACAGGGCCCGAACGCACGCGCCAAGGTCTGGGAAGTGCTGCCGACCGCGAAAGCCGCCTCGCAGGACATGAAGCCCTTCAATGTCGTGATCGTTCCCGACACGGCCTTCGGCGAGGCGATGGTCGCACGCACCGGCTACACTGGCGAAGACGGCTTCGAGATCGGCGTGCCGGCTACCCAGGTCGAGGCTTTGTGGAACGCGCTGGTTGCCGCCGGCGTCAAGCCGGCCGGCCTGGGTGCGCGCGACACGCTGCGCCTGGAAGCCGGCATGAACCTCTACGGCCAGGACATGGACGAGAGCGTGAACCCGCTCGACGCGGGCCTGGCCTGGACCATCGACCTGGTCTCCGAGCGCGACTTCATCGGCAAGGCGGCGCTGCAGGCCAAGGGCCAGAACGCCCAGTTCCTGGGCCTGATCCTGCGCGAAAAAGGCGGCATCCTGCGCGCCCACCAGAAAGTGATCGCCGCGTCCGGCGCGACGGGCGAAATCACCAGCGGCACCTTCAGCCCCTCGATGCAGCAGGCGATCGCCCTCGCCCGCGTGCCGATGGACGTCGCGATCGGCGACACCGTGCATGTCGAGATCCGCGACAAGAAGCTGGCCGCCACCGTGGTCAAGCTGCCCTTCGTTCGCAACGGCAAAGTCCTCGCCGCCTGAAGAATACGAACCTCTATAATATCGCCACCATCCACCCTGGAGCCTGATTACATGAACATCCCAACCGACCTGAAATACACCGAGTCCCACGAGTGGGTCCGCCGCGAGGCAGACGGCACCCTGACCGTCGGCATCACCGACTTCGCGCAGGACGCGCTGGGCGACATCGTGTTCGTCGAACTGCCGCAGGTCGGCAAGGCTCTCACGGCCGGCCAGGACGCCGCCGTGGTGGAATCGGTCAAGGCTGCCAGCGACATCTACGCACCGGTCGCCGGCACCGTCACCGAAGTCAACCAGGCGACCGCCGATGCGCCGGACTCGATCAATACCGACGCCTTCGCCGCCTGGCTGTTCAAGCTCAAGCCGACCGACGCCGGCGCCTACGACGCCCTGATGGACGCCGACGCCTACGGCAAATCGACCGGCAACTGATATCGACAAACCCGTGCGGCGCAGCCTTGCGCCGCACGCCGCAATACCGAATCCCCCTTTCGTCCGGCCGGCCCTGCCCGTCCCCCGTCTTCCTCTTTTTGGCCCACACCATGACCCGCACCAGCCTCACCCAACTTGAAGCCCGCGATTCCTTCATCCCGCGCCACATCGGCCCCTCGTCTTCGGAAGAAGCGGCCATGCTGTCGACCCTCGGCTACGCATCGCGCGCCGCGCTGATCGACGCGGTCGTTCCCGCCAACATCCGCCGCAAGGACAAGCTCGACCTGGGGCAGTTCTTCGAGCCGCTGCCGGAACAGGCTGCGCTCGCCAAGCTCAAAAGCATCGCCGCCAAGAACAAGGTCATGAAGTCGGTCATCGGCCAGGGCTATTACGGCACCCACACCCCGCCTGTCATCCTGCGCAACATCTTCGAAAACCCGGCCTGGTACACCGCCTACACCCCGTACCAGCCGGAGATCTCGCAGGGCCGCCTGGAAGCGATCCTGAACTTCCAGCAGATGATCACCGACATGACCGGCATGGGCATCGCCAACTCGTCGATGCTGGACGAAGGCACGGCCGCCGCCGAAGCGATGACGCTGATCCAGCGCGTCGGCAAGTCGGCCTCGAAGGTGTTCTACGTGGCCGACGACGTGCTGCCGCAGACGCTGGAAGTGATCCGCACGCGCGCAGAGCCGATCGGCGTCGAAGTGCGCACCATCGCAGCAAGCGACGTCGAAAAGCTCGATGAAACCTGCTTCGGCGTGCTGCTGCAATACCCGGGCGTGAACGGCGAAGTGCGCGACTACCGCGTGGCCTGCGAGAAGCTGCATGCGGCCGGCGCGATGATCGTCGTCGCGGCCGACCTGCTGGCCCTGACCGTCCTGACGCCGCCGGGCGAATGGGGCGCGGACGTGGTCGTCGGTAACAGCCAGCGCTTCGGCGTGCCGCTCGGTTTCGGCGGCCCGCACGCTGGTTACCTCGCCACCCGCGACGAATTCAAGCGCTCGATGGCCGGCCGCCTGGTCGGCGTCACCGTCGACGCGCAAGGCCAGTCGGCGCTGCGCCTGGCGCTGCAGACCCGCGAACAGCATATCCGCCGCGAAAAGGCGACCTCGAACATTTGCACCGCCCAGGTGCTGCTGGCCGTGATGGCCGGCATGTACGCGGTCTACCACGGCCCGCAGGGCCTGACCCGCATCGCCCGCCGCGTGCACCGCATGACCGGCATCCTGGCAGCTGGCCTGAAGCAGATGGGTTACCAGCTGGCCAACGAGACCTGGTTCGACACGTTGACCATCGCGACCGATCGCGCCGCCGAACTGCACGTCGCCGCGAACGAAGCCGGCGTCAACCTGCGCCGCGTCGACGACCGGCACGTCGGCCTGTCCCTGGACGAAACGACGACCCGCGAAGACATCGCCCTGCTGTTCTCGGTCTTCGCCAACGGCCAGGCCACGCCCGACGTCGAAACCCTGGACAAGGATGCAGTGGAGGCCTTCCCGTCGGCCCTGGGCCGCACCAGCGCCTTCCTGACCCACCCGACCTTCAACCGCTACCACGCCGAGCACGAGATGCTGCGCTACCTGCGCTCGCTGGCCGACAAGGACCTGGCGCTCGACCGCACCATGATCCCGCTCGGTTCGTGCACGATGAAGCTGAACTCGACGTCCGAGATGATCCCGGTCACCTGGCCCGAGTTCTCGAACATCCACCCGTTCGCCCCGGACGAGCAGACCGTCGGCTACCGCGAGATGATCTGCCAGCTGGAAGACATGCTGTGCGCCGTCACCGGTTATGCCGCCATTTCGCTGCAGCCGAACGCCGGCTCGCAGGGCGAATACGCGGGCCTGCTGGTGATCCAGAAATACCACCAGTCGCGCGGCGAAGGCCATCGCAATATCTGCCTGATCCCGTCCTCGGCGCACGGCACCAACCCGGCATCGGCCAACATGGTCGGGATGCAGGTCGTGGTGACGGCCTGCGACGAGAACGGCAACGTCGATCTCGCCGACCTGAAGAAGAAGGCCGAGCAGCACAGCGCGAATCTCGCCTGCGTGATGGTGACCTACCCGTCCACCCACGGCGTCTTCGAAGAAGGCATCCAGGAACTGTGCGAGATCGTCCATGCACACGGCGGCCAGGTCTACATCGACGGCGCCAACATGAACGCGCTGGTCGGCGTGGCGGCACCGGGCGCCTTCGGCGGCGACGTCAGCCACCTGAACCTGCACAAAACCTTCTGCATTCCGCACGGCGGCGGCGGTCCTGGCGTCGGTCCGATCGGCGTCGGCGCGCACCTGGCCCCGTTCCTGCCGAACCAGCGTTCGACCGGCTATGTGCGCAGCGAAGACGGCATCGGCGCGGTCAGCGCCGCTGCCTACGGCTCGGCCTCGATCCTGCCGATCTCGTGGATGTACATCGCGATGATGGGCGCCGAGGGCCTGACGAATGCGACCGAAACGGCCATCCTGAACGCCAACTACATCGCACGCCGCCTGGCGCCGCACTACCCGGTGCTGTACACCGGCCACGACGGCCTGGTTGCGCACGAGTGCATCATCGACCTGCGTCCGCTGCAGGACAAGACCGGCATCTCGAACGAAGACGTGGCCAAGCGCCTGATGGACTTCGGCTTCCACGCACCGACCATGAGCTTCCCGGTGCCGGGCACGCTGATGATCGAGCCGACCGAGTCGGAGTCGAAGATCGAGATCGACCGCTTCATCGAGGCGATGATCACGATCCATGCCGAGATCGTCAAGGTCGAGCGCGGCGAGTACGACAAGATGGACAACCCGCTCAAGGGCGCGCCGCACACGGCGGAAGTGGTGACGGCCGACGACTGGCAGCACACCTATTCGCGCGAAGTGGCGGCCTTCCCGGTCGCCTCGCTGCGCAAGAAGAAGTACTGGCCGCCGGTCGGCCGCGCCGATAATGTGTATGGCGACCGCAACCTGTTCTGCGGGTGTGCGCCGATCAGCGATTACGAGTAATCGTTAATCGGTAAGGCAAACGGCGGCGCAGAGAGTCATCTCTGCGCCGCCGTTGTCGTTTATAAGAATGGTGGGACTGCGGAGCGGCACGAACGCGTGGGCTCAAGAGCCCACCCTACGGTGCACGACGGCCGACGGCGCCCGCGTAACGCGCTGCGGCGCCTGACCGGTCGAAACGCAAATATTACCTGGCCGCCGTCACCCGCCAGACCACATTCCCCACATCGTCCGCAAACAGCAAGGCCCCTTCCGCGTCCTGGGCCAATCCGACCGGCGCACCGAACAGGGATTTTTCGTCGGCCGAATGGAAGCCCGTCACGACCGGCTGCGCCGGCCCGGACGGCATGCCGTTTGCAAACGGCACATACACGATCTGATAACCGCTCAGCGGCGAGCGATCCCAGCTGCCGTGCTCGCTGACGAATGCACCGCCCTTATATTGCGGTAGCCCGTTCCCGGTATAAAACAGCAGTCCCAGTGCGGCCACGTGCGATCCCAGGGCGTAATCCGGCTTGATCGCTTTCGCGACCAGGTCCGGCCGCTGCGGCATGACGCGGTGGTCGACGTGCTGGCCGAAATAGCTGTAAGGCCAGCCATAGAAACCCTTTTCCTGGACCGAGGTCATATAGTCGGGAACCAGGTCCGCGCCGATTTCGTCGCGCTCGTTGACGATGGCCCAGAGTTTTCCGGAAGTCGGTTCCCACTGCAGCCCGGTCGGATTGCGCAGGCCCGAGGCAAACACACGGCTGCCGCCGGTTGCGGTATCGACTTCCAGCACGGCGGCGCGACGGTATTCCACCTCCATGCCGTTTTCCGTGATATTGCTGTTCGAACCGCTGCCGACATACAGCTTGCGCCCATCGGGACTGGCCAGCAGCGCTTTGGTCCAGTGGTGGTTGACGGTACTCGGCAGGTCGCCCAGCTCGGTGCCCGGGTCGGACATCCTGGTCTCTCCCGGGGTATAACGATACTTCATGATATTGCCGGTGTTCGCCACATATAAGGTGTCGCCGACGAGCTGGATGCCGAATGGCGAGTGCAGCTTGTCGATGTAGACGTGCTGTTCCCACTCGCCGCTGCCGCCGGGCTTCTTGCGCAGCAGGGTGACGCGGTTGCCGCCCTTGCCGCCCTTGCCGGATTTGCTTTTGACCATGCCGGCGATGACCTGTTTCGGCGTGGTCACGGCTTCCTCGCCGGGGCCGTTTCCTTCCACGACCAGCACGTCCCCGTTCGGCAGGACCAGCAGCGTGCGCGGATGCAGGAGTCCGGACGCGATCTTTTCGATCTTCAGCCCGGCAAGGACCTTGGGCGCGGCATCGCCTTTCCAGCCCACGCCATCGGGCACCTGCATCGGCGGCACCATGAAATCCTGCGCTTTCGGCAGCACCGGATTGGCGCCAACCTGCTTGGCGGGATCCACCCTTTCCTTGTCTCCGCAGCCAGTCAATACCAGCGAAGAAACGGCCACCAGGCCCAGCGCATTCCACCACCCTTGCTTATGCTTGATCACGGCCTGACTCCTTGAATATGCGTTTGTTCCCCAGCCAGGATGATTCTCCCCAGTCCCATTGCGAGCACGGTCGCGATCGACAGCCAGACGGCGGCGGGCATCACCGCATACGCGTCCCGGCTGTGCACGAAGGCGTTGATCAGCGCGGCCACGATGGCGATCACGTTGAGCCAGAAATTGATTTTCTCGCCGCGGACGCGGACCCGGTTCTTTCCGAACCAGACCCGGCCGAGATTGATCAGCTGGGGCAGGATCGCGAACACCAGCCCGATGCTGATCAGCCAGGCGGCACTCTTCATCCAGAACACATTGGCGGTTTTGGCATAGATGACGTCGAAAATCAGCGCGCCCACGAAAAACCCGAACGGTATCGGGTCGAGCAAATTGAACACCGCCGACGTCACGCTGAATCGGGATGGATGGGTTTCTACTGTCATGACCTTACCCTTTGAAATAAATAAGCGAATTCGCAGGCTGCGAAAACACTGCCTGGCACCGGGTTCCACACCGCGGTTGTATATCCGGAGGGTAGCAGGACGAGTAAAAACCTGTCGCGTTGTTGAAGTGATACGGAACTTGTATTGACAACGGCCGGCATTGCGCCGGCCGTCCAAGGGACCTTCGTGGACCTTCGCGCAGCCGCTTACGAATCGCGGCGCGACGCCAGGCGCAAATGGGGCCGCGGCGATTTGCGCCGCTCCACCCTGGGTGCGATGCTGGCGTCGCGCCGGCCGTCCTTCAACACGTCGCGCATGTCGATCTCGGCCACGCTCGACGGCCTCGAAGGCGGTTCCGGCGGCTGGACCGCCTCGTCGAGCCGGAAGGTGGCCACCGCCTTCGACAGGGTCAGGGCCTGCATCTGCAGCGTGCGCGCCGCTTCCGCCGCCTCTTCTACCAGCGAGGAATTGCGCTGCGTGACCTGGTCCATCTGCACGATCGCCTGGTTCACTTCCGACAGCCCGCTGGCCTGCTCGGCGCTGGCGGAACTGATCTGGTTGATGATGTCGCCCACCTGCTGGACCGACACCGCGATTGTCGCCATGCTGGTCCCGGCCTGCGCGGCGAAGGCGGTGCCGCCCTCGATCTCGGCCACCGACTGCTCGATCAGTTCGCGGATCTCGCGCGCCGCGGCGCCGGTACGCAGGGCCAGCGTGCGCACCTCGCCCGCCACCAGCGCGAACTCGCGCCCGTTATCGCCGCCGCGCGCCGCCTCGAGCGCCGCGTTCAGCGCCAGCGTCCCGGTCTCGACGGCGATGGCGTCGATCTGCCGGGTGATTTCGTCGACCCGGCAGGCGCTGCCCTTGACCGACGCCATCGTCGTCACCAGGCGCTCGGCCACGTTGCCGCCCTGCTGGGCGACGTTCGAGGCCGAGGCGGCGAGCAGGTTGGCGGCCTGTGCGCTGTCGGCGGTGAGGTGCACGGTGGCCGCCAGTTCCTGCATCGAGGACGCCGTGTGCTCGAGCGAACTGGCGCGGAACACGGCACGCGTGGTCAGGTTCAGGTTGCCCAGCGCCAGGTCGCGCGAGGCCGAGCCGATCGAGCGCGCCGACTCGAGGATCGTACGCAGGGTGCCGTTCAGGTTGCGGATGCTGGCATCCAGGGCGCGCGAGGTTTCCGCGATCTCGTCCTTGCCGTAGACCCGGTCCTTGACGGTCAGGTCGCCGCTGGCGAGGTCCACCACGGCCGCCCCGATGCCGCGGATCTCGTCGAGCAGGGCGCGCCGCACCGCCACCGTGATCCCGAGCGAGACCACGATCGCCAGCAGGATCACGCTCGGCATCAGCCAGGCGACGGCCCGGAAATCGGCGGCGGCGCTGTTCGAGGCCTCCTGCGACAGCGACTGCTCGAGCTGCGCCAGGGCGTTCAGGCGCTGGGCGAGGTCGGAAAAGGCGGTTTCCGCCTTGCTCATGGCGTTGGCGCTGATCGACTGGTCGTCGCGCGCGATTTCGATCACGTCGCGCACAGCCTGCACGTAGCGTGTGTGGGCCGAGGCGGCGCCATCGACCAGCTGCCGCTCGGCGCCGTTCGGCGGCGTCATGCGCGCCAGGCGCACCAGGCCTGCTTCGGTGAGCGCATGCTGGCGGTGGATATCGTGGATCAGGGGCTCGATCCGGCTTTTCGGGAAACTGCCGCCGATCCAGGTGTGCAGCTGGTAGATTTCGGCATGCCCACGCTGGGCGGTGGACACCAGCTCGCCGGCGGCGCGCATGTGGGCCGCGCGGCGTCCGACGATGTCTTCCAGCGAGGCGTTCTGGCGCACCATCGCGTACCAGGCGCCGCAGGACAGCAACACCAGCAGCACCAGCACGATGGCGGGCGCCAGCAGCAGCTTGGGACCGAGCTTCAGGCGGGACAGCATGTCAGCACCCCCTCATCAGGAAAACCGGTGCGGCGCAGGCGGCCGCGGCGGGGAAAGCTCGGTAGGTGTGCATGATGGCCTCGCAGTCGAAATGCGCGATATTTCTTCAACGCATTTGACCAATCTACGGCATCGGCCCGGCCGCGCTGTTGAGGCGGATCAACACCCCCCTGCGGGTGGATAATTCCAGACAACCGGACAAAAAAAAGCCGGCAAGCTGCCGGCTTCTTCATCCACAAGCGAAGCTTACCCCAGCTTCGCCGCGTGCTCGCGGGTCGCGTGGAAGGTCAGCTTCGGCCAGCGCTCCTGGGTCAGGCGCAGGTTCACGCCGGAAGTCGCCAGGTAGGCCAGGTTGCCGGCCGCGTCGTAGGCCACGTTGTGGCCGAGCTGGGTCTCGAAGTCGGCCAGCGACTTCTTGTCGTCCGAGGACACCCAGCGCGCGCTGCTGATGCTCGATCCCTCGAAGACGGCGTCGACCCCGTATTCGTTCAACAGGCGGCTCGCCACCACTTCGAACTGCAGCACGCCGACCGCGCCCAGGATCAGGTCCGAACCCAGCACCGGCTTGAAGACCTGCACCGCGCCCTCCTCGCCCAGCTGCTGCAAGCCTTTGTGGAGCTGCTTCATCTTGAGCGGGTTACGGATGCGCACCGTGCGGAACAGGTCCGGCGCGAAGTACGGGATGCCGGTAAAGGTCAGCATCTCGCCTTCCGAGAAGCTGTCGCCGATCTGCATGTTGCCGTGGTTCGGCAGGCCGATGATGTCGCCCGCATAGGCCTCTTCCACCTGCTCGCGCGAGGAGGCCATGAAGGTCACCACCGACGACAATTTGACTTCACGTCCCAGGCGCAGGTGCTTGACCTTCATGCCCTTTTCGAAACGCCCCGAGCAGACGCGCAGGAAGGCGATGCGGTCGCGGTGGGCCGGGTCCATGTTGGCCTGGATTTTAAACACGAAACCGCTGAACTTCGGCTCGCCCGGCTCGACGGCGCGCACGGTGGCGTCGCGTTCGCGCGGGCCCGGCGCCCAGTCGACCAGCGCCGAGAGGATCTCGCGCACGCCGAAGTTGTTGATGGCCGAGCCGAAGAAGACCGGCGTCTGCACGCCCGACAGGAAGCGTTCGAGGTCGAACGGGTGCGAGGCGCCGTGCACCAGCTCCACTTCCATTTTGAGTTGCTCGATCTCGAGCGGGAACATCTGCGCCAGCTTCGGGTTGTCGATGCCCTTGATGATCTCGAAGGCGCCGTCGGCTTTTTCTTCGCCGGCCTTGAACAGCATGATCTCGTCGTTCAGCAGGTGGTACACGCCGCGGAAGTTCTTGCCCATGCCGATCGGCCAGGTCACCGGGGCGCACTCGATCTTCAGCACCGATTCCAGTTCGTCGAGCAGCTCGAGCGGGTCGCGCGTCTCGCGGTCGAGCTTGTTCATGAAGGTGACGATCGGCGTATTGCGCATGCGGCAAACGTCGAGCAGCTTGATCGTCTGCGCTTCCACGCCCTTGGCCGCGTCGATCACCATCAGGGCAGAGTCGACCGCCGTCAGCACGCGGTAGGTGTCTTCCGAGAAGTCCTGGTGGCCAGGGGTGTCGAGCAGGTTGATCACGTGGTCGCGGAACTCGAACTGCATCACCGAGGAGGCGACCGAAATGCCGCGCTGCTTCTCGATGTCCATCCAGTCGGAGGTCGCATGGCGGCCGCTCTTGCGGCCCTTGACCGTACCGGCGAGCTGGATCGCGCCCGAGAACAGCAGCAGCTTCTCGGTCAGCGTGGTCTTACCCGCGTCGGGGTGGGAAATGATGCCGAAGGTGCGGCGGCGCGCCACTTCGTTCGCGATCACGGCGGACGACTTGCTTGCCGAAGCGCTGTCGGTCGACTCGAGCTCAGTCGATGCTGGAATGTGTGCTGCGGTATCGGTATCCATAGTCTCGGCCAAAGCGGTGGGTCCTTGCAAAACCCTCGATTTTACCGGGTCTCCCGGGGCTTGTGTGAACTGATTCGGCGGCGCCTGCCCCGGGGCTGCGGGGCGCCGGCCGGGCGCTGCGTCCACGCCACGCTGTCAGCTTTCCGTCAGGAAATTTTCAGCGAAATGACAGCTTACTTGTTTATACTGGGCAACATTCACCCTCAAGGATACGCCATGCCACACGCCAGGACACTGCGCCACGCGCGCGCGCCAGCCCCGGGCTTCAGCCTGATCGAGCTGATGGTCGTCGTCGCGATCATCGCCATCATCGCCGCGATCGGCTACCCCACGTACACCAAATACCTGGTCAAGACCAACCGCGTCGCCGCCCAGGTGCACATGATGGACCTGGCGCAGGCGCAGGCGCAGTATCTTGCCGACTCGCGCAGCTATGCCGCCAGCGTGAACGACCTGGGCATGACGACGCCCGCCGTCGTATCGGCCAAGTACACGATCAAGATCGCCTTGACCGATGGACCGCCGTCCTCGTTCAAGATCACCGCCACCCCGGTCGCGGGCGGCTCGCAGGTCGCCGACAAGGAACTCTCGATCGACAGCGCGGGCACCCGCAGCCCGGCGGACAAATGGTAAGCCCGGCCTTGCGGCGCCCGGCGCGCGGCTTCACCATGCCCGAGCTGCTGGCGGTGGTGGCCATCGTCGCGATCCTGGCCTCGGTGGCCGCCCCGGCATTCTCGTCGATGATCGCCTCCGCGCGTTCGCGCAGCGTCAGCAGCGAACTGTATGCCTCCCTGTCGCGTGCCCGCAGCGAAGCGATCAAGCGCAACGCCGAGGTGACGCTGGCGCCGGTCACCGCGCAGCAATGGCAGTCCGGCTGGAGCATCGCCGCCCCCGGCGACGCCAGCCGCAAGCTCGACGACCACCCGGCGGTGGTCGGCGCCACCGTGTCCGGTCCGGCCAGTGTGGTGTTCCTGCCCAACGGTCGCGTCAAGGGCGGCGCCGCGCCGGCCTTCGACATCGCCCTGAGCGGCAACGGCCAGCACCGCTGCGTGCGCCTCGACCTGTCCGGCCGTCCGAACCAGACCACCTCCACCTGCTGATGCCATGAGCGACCTCTCCTTCCCCCTTCCCGCCCGCCAGCGCGGCGTGAGCCTGATCGAAGTGCTGGTCACGATGGTGGTGCTCGCCTTCGGCCTGCTCGGCCTGGCCGCCTTCCAGAGCAAGGCCCAGGTCGGGTCGATCGAGTCCTACCAGCGTGCCCAGGCCGCCGTGCTGCTGCAGGACATGCAATCTCGCCTGAGCGGCAACAGCCTGGATGCCGACGCCTATGTCACGGCCAGGCCGCTCGGCACCAGCGACGGCCTGGACCCCGACTGCAGCGCCCAGGCGGCCGGCAGCGCGCGCGACAAGTGCGAGTGGAGCGCGGCCCTGAAGGGGGCGGCCGAGCAGCGTTCCGGCGTCCTCGGCGGCGCGATGGAAGGCGCCCGCGGCTGCATCGAGCGGGTACGCGAGAAGAACGAAGCGGCCGGCGTGTGCACGCCCGCCGTCTACCTGGTCAGCGTCGCCTGGCAGGGCCGGCACGCGACACGGGCGCCGGCGCAAAGCTGCGGCAAGGACGCCTACGGCGCCGACACCAACCGCCGCGTCATCTCGGCACGGGTCGCGGTCGGCTTGCCGACCTGCGTCTGAGGAGCGGCCATGACCCGCATGCGCCCCTTGCCGTCCGCCCGCCGTGCGCGCGGCTTTTCGCTGGCCGAACTCCTGATCGCGGTGGCGATCGGCCTGGCCCTGCTCGCGGGCCTGTCCGGCATGTTCGTCAAGAACACGCGTGCCCAGGCCGAAATCGAAAAGGCGCACCGCCAGGTCGAAAACGGCCGCTATGCGATCGACCTGATGACCGCCGACCTGCGCAACGCCGGTTATTACGCCGAGTTCGATCCGACCGTGCTGGCTTCGCCGGCGGCGCTGCCGCCGCCCTGCGCCGCCAGCCTGGACGAGCTGAAGGCGGGCCTGGCGCTGGCGGTCCAGGGCGTGGACGGCGATGCCGCGGGCCTGGGCTGCCTCAAGGACGTGCGCGCCGGCACCGACGCGCTCGTGGTGCGCCATACGGCCACCTGCATCGCCGGCCAGCCCGGCTGCGATCCGGTCGCCGCCGGCGGCCCCTTCTTCCAGGCCTCGCTGTGCAGTAACGCCAGCGAACTGGACTCGCCGAACAGCGCCGATTTCTACGCCCTCACGCTCGGGACGGCCGGGCTCACCCGGCATGGGCGCGACTGCACCCCGGTCGCGGCCAGCGGCACGCCCGCGGCGATCCGGCGCTATCGCACCCACATCTATTTTGTCGCCAACAACAACCAGGGCAAGGACGGCATCCCGACCCTCAAGCGCGCCGAACTGTCCAGCGATGGCGTGAACGTCGCCTGGAACATCGTGCCGCTGGCCGAAGGCATCGAGAACCTGCAGCTCGAATACGGCCTCGACCTGGCGCCCGCCGGCGGCAACGGCGTCGCCGACCTCGGCACCGCCGACCCCGCGGCCGCGTCCGGCTGCGCCGCTGCCGCCTGCGCGGTGGCGAACTGGCGCAGCGCGGTAGCGGTCAGGCTGCACGTCCTGGCGCGCAACGCCGTTGCGACCGCCGGCTACAAGGACGACAAGGTCTATGTGCTCGGCCACAAGGCCAATGGCGACGACAACAAGGTCGCCGCCACCAACGACGCATACAAGCGCCACGTCTTCCAGTCGATGGTGGCGCTTCCCAATCCGGCCGGAAGGAGGCTCCCATGACATTCCAGCACCGCCAACGCGGCATCACCCTGATCACCGCGCTGGTCATGCTGGTGCTGCTGACCCTGGTCGCGGTCACCAGCTTCAACCTCGGCAAGTCGAACCTGCAGATC
Organism: Massilia litorea; assembly: GCF_015101885.1. Lineage (NCBI taxonomy): Bacteria > Pseudomonadati > Pseudomonadota > Betaproteobacteria > Burkholderiales > Oxalobacteraceae > Massilia > Massilia litorea. Next base: position 3,457,428 of record NZ_CP062941.1, on the reverse strand, counting down.
GTCTCCAACATGCAGCAGCGTGACGAAGCCACGGCCGCCGCCCGCGAGACGATCGAGGAAACCATCAGCAATACCCGCTTCTTCGTCACCCCGGACTACATCCTGGCCAATCCCTGCGGCGCGCCCAACCAGCGCTGCGTCGACACCAACGGCGACGGCAAGACCGACGTCAAAGTGGCGATCGCGCCGAAGCCGAAATGCGTCAAGGCGCCGGTCATCAAGAACACGGCGCTCAACATGGCCGATGCCGAGGATGCCCGCTGCAGCATGGGCAGCGCCCAGAACTTCGGCGTGGCGGGCGCGGTGGACGGCAACTCGGCCTGCGCCGACAGCATCTGGGAAATCACCGCGGCGGCAACCGATGTCGAAACCGAGGCCAAGGTCGAGGTCACCCAGGGCGTTGCGGTACGCGTCGCGCGCGACGACGTGACCAACAACTGCCCCACCACGTGAAGAAAGAGAACACCATGATCCGCAGCAGCGTCACCAACACACTTGCGGGCGCGCTCGCCTGCGCACTGGCCGCCACGCCGCTGGTCGCCGGGGCCGACGACATCGACATCTTCACCGGGGCCTCGGCCGGCGCCAGCATCAACCCGCGCATCCTGATCGTGCTCGACAACACGTCGAACTGGTCACGCCAGAACCAGAAATGGCCGAGCGCCAGCCAGGGCCAGTCCGAAGTCAACGCGATCAAGCGCCTGGTGGCCGAGCTCGACGGCAGCGTCAGCCTCGGGATGATGGAATTCGTCACCGGCGGCAATGCCAATGACGACGGCGGCTTCATCCGCTATGCGGTGCGGCCGATGAACGAGACCAACCGGGCCGCCTTTTCCACGCAGCTGACGACCATCTACGGCAACATCACCAGTCCCGACGAAAAGCGCAACTCGAATACGCCCTACGGCAACCTGATGTACGACGTGTACAACTATTTTGCCGGTGCGAATTCGTATTCGCCGGCCGCCGTGCTGTCGACCAAGGGCGACCGCGGCGGCTACACCGCGCCCTGGTCGAAGTTCGCCTCGCCGCTCACCAGCGACAACGTCTGCGGCAAGAGTTACGTCATCTTCATCGGCAACCCGAACGCCAGCGGCCCGTCGTCCGACAGCGCGGCCAACACCGCGCTGCTGACCGCGCTCAACGACAACCGCAACGCCGGCGGCAGCGTGATCCCCGTCACCCAGCTGGGGCTGCCGAACTTCGCGAGCAAGGCCGTCAGCACCGCGACCACGGTCGGCACCACCACCGCCTGCTACGCCAGCGCGACCGAAGCGGCCGCGGGGCTGACCGAGTTTGCGGCAATCTGCGCCGGCTATACCGACGGCTGCAAGATCGGCGCGATCGCGGCCAGCGAGAGCGGCGTGTGCACCGGCACCAAAAGCCGTTACAGCGTGGACGCCACCGACACCATCATCACCAACGTCCCCACCGGCACCTACAGCACCGACACCGGTCCGCGCAACGCCGACGAATGGGCGCGCCTGCTGCACGACCGCGGCATCCCGGTCGCGGGCAGCACCGTCCGCCCCTCGGTGTCGACCTACACCATCGACGTCTACAACGCCCAGCCGAACGCGGAACATACCTCGCTGATGCTGAGCATGGCCAAGGCCGGCGGCGGCAAGTATTTCGCGGCCAGGAACGAGGAATCGATCCTGGACGCCCTCAAGGAAATCCTGATCGAGATCCAGGCGGTCAACACCAGCTTCGCCTCGACCAGCCTGCCGGTGAACGCCACCAACCGTTCGCAGAACGAAAACCAGGTCTTCATCGGCATGTTCCGTCCGGACCAGGACGCCAAGCCGCGCTGGTTCGGCAACCTGAAGCGCTATCAGCTGATCAACACCAAGGCCGGCCTCGACCTCGGCGACGCCGATGCCAAGCCCGCCGTCAATCCGCAAACGGGCTTCGTCACGCCGTGCGCGAAGAGTTACTGGACGACCGACAGCAAGAATTACTGGGGCGGCATGGGGCTGAATCCCGACCCCGCCGGCGCCTGCACGATTGCCGGCTTCGATCCCTATTCGGACGCGCCCGACGGTCCCTTCGTCGAGAAAGGCGGCGCCGCCCAGGTCCTGCGCCAGGGTAACGTCAAGGGCGGCACGGCCGCCAACAACGCGGTCAGCCGGACCGTGTACACGCAGTCCGGCACGAAACTGGTCGACTTTTCCTCGTCCGCCGCCAGCCTCGATACGCCGCTGGTCCGGTTCATCCGCGGCGAAGACGTCAACGGCGAGAAGGCGGGCGGCGCCACCACCCGCCCGTCGATCCACGGCGACGTGATCCATTCGCGCCCGCTGCCGATCAACTATGGCGAGAACGGCGTCACCGTGTTCTACGGCGCCAACGACGGCACCCTGCGCGCGCTGGACGCCAGCTCGGGCGTCGAACGCTGGGCTTTCGTCGCCCCCGAATTCTTCCCGCGCCTGTCCCGCCTGAAGAGCAATTCGCCGCTCGTGGCCTATCCCAACCTGCCGGACGACATTACGCCCGCGCCGACTGCCAAGGATTACTTCTTCGACGGCTCCACCGGCGTCTACCAGACCGCCGACAACAAGAAGGTCTGGATCTACCCGACCATGCGGCGCGGCGGCCGCATGATCTACGCGCTCGATGTCAGCGACGTGGGCACGCCGCTGTACAAGTGGAAGGCCGGCTGCCCCAACCTCAAGAACGACACCGGCTGCACGGCGGGCATGAGCGGTATCGGCCAGACCTGGTCGACCCCGAGCGTCGCCTTCCTCAAGGGTTATTCGACGAGCAAGCCGGTGGTGGTGGTCGGCGGCGGCTACGACAGCTGCGAAGATGCCGACAGCGTCGCGCCGAACTGCAGCGCCACCAAGGGCGGCGTGGTCTATGTGCTGGACGCCGACAGCGGCGCCGTCATCCGCTCGTTCGCGACCGACCGCTCGGTCGCGGCCGACGTCGCGCTGGTCGACATCGACAACGACGCGATGCCCGACTACGCCTACGCCGCCGACACCGGCGGCAACCTGTACCGGATCGACTTCGTCGACGGCCCGGCGACGCGCAAGGAGCTCTCCGCCAGCGCCTGGACCAGCCGCAAGGTCGCGCGCACCGCCGGCGGCGGGCGCAAGTTCCTGTTCACCCCGGCCCTGCTGGCCGCCCAGGGCTATGTCTACGTCGCGCTGGGCAGCGGCGACCGCGAGCATCCGCTGTATGCGCACTATCCATACGCGAACGTGGTCAACCGCTTCTATGTCTACAAGGACGACCTGGCCGCGGCCTCGGCGCCGGCCCAGGACCTCGACACGCTGGCCAATTACAGCACCGACCAGGGCTGCGACACGCCGCGCGTGCTGCCGACCAACGGTTTGAAGGGCTGGTTCATGGACCTGAACCAGAACGGCAAGGGCGAGCAGGTCGTGACCTCGGCGCTGATCGCGGGCGGCATGGTCACCTTCAGCACCAACCGCCCGATCGCGCCGGTGGCCGGCTCCTGCAGCACGACCCTGGGCGAGGCGCGCGGCTACTGGGTCAACCTGCTCAATGCCTCCGGAGCGATCAATACCCCCGGCACCTGCGGCGCCCAGCGTTCCTCGCCTTTCGTGGGCGGCGGCCTGCCGCCCTCGCCGGTGCTGGCGAACGGCGTGCTGGTCGACGGCAAGGCCACCACGGTCGTCATCGGCGCGGTCCAGAAGGGTTCCGACAGCCCGGCCGGCGCCAGCGTGGCGATCGCCCCGCAGCGCATCCGCCCGGCCATCACCTCGAAGCGCAAGCGCACCTACTCGTACAGCTCGGGCGCGAACTAAGGCCGGCGCGGCGCGCCCGGGAACGCGACGCTGAACACGGCGCCGCCCCCGGGCGCCTCGCCCAGCGTCAGTTCGGCGCCGTGCAGGTTGGCGATATCGCGCACGATCGCCAGTCCCAGGCCGCTGCCCACGGTGCCCTCGTCGAGGCGCACGAAACGTTCGAATACCTGGGCACGCATGGCGGCCGGAATGCCCGGCCCGTTGTCTTCGACGCGCAGCAGGACGCCGCCCTCCTCCTGGTCCTGACTGCAGCTGACCGTCACGCGTCCGCCCGGCGGCGTGTAGCGCAAGGCATTGTCGACCAGGTTGTCGACCAGGTCGCGCAGCAGGAAGCGGTCGCCGCCGAGCGGGGCCGGCGCGAGCTCGAAACCGAGGTCGATATCCTTGGCGGCGGCCTGCTCGACAAAGGCCTGCACGGTTTCCGCCACCAGGCCCGAGAGGTCGAGCGGCGCCAGGCGCGCCCGCGCGAAGCGGTTCGGTTCGGCGCGCTCGAGCGAGAGCAGCTGGTTGGTCTGGCGGATCATGCGCTCGTTCGCGCCCAGCATCAGCTCGACCGAGCGCCGGGTGTCGGGGTCGTTCGCGTGGCGCGCCGCCAGCCATTCGAGCTGCAGGCGCAGCCCGGCCAGCGGCGTGCGCAGCTGGTGCGCCACATTCGCGCGAAATTCGTCCTGGGCGCGGGCGCCGAGCTCGATCCGCCCCAGCAGCGCATTGAATGCATCGACCACGGGCACCAGTTCGCGCGGCATGCCGGCGTCGTCGAGCGGCGCCAGGTCGGCGCTGCCGCGGGCGTCGAGCCGGGCGCGCAGGCGCGCCAGCGGAGACAGGCCGTTCCCGACCGAGAACCAGACCAGGCCCACCAGCGCCAGGCTGAACACCAACTCGAGCAACACCAGCGAGCGCACGATGGCTGCCTGGACGCCCTGCCGCGCGCGGGTGGTGCGCGCCAGGCTGACGCGCAGTCCATTCGTTCCGCCCACCTCGGCCACCGCGACCCGCACCGCTTCGCCGGCCAGGCGGGCGTCGGCCAGGCCGCTGCGCAGCGGGACGGGAAGCCGCGCCGCGCCCGCCAGCAGGCGGCCGTCCCGGTCATGCAGGGCGGCCCAACTGGCTTCGCCGGCGCCATTGTCGGCCGCGATCGAGGCCAGCGCGGACGCGCCGCCGGCGCGGACACGGGAAGCGAGCGCCGCGGCATCGAGGCGCAAGCCTTCGTCGAACGCGAGCTGGGCCGGGGTCCAGGCCAGCAGGTAGGTGAGCGCGGCGGCGCCGAGGTTGACGACCAGGATCGGGCCGACCAGCCATTTAAGGAGCCGAACCCGGATGCTCGTCATGCGGCCGGAGCGGCTTCCAGCAGGTAGCCGAAACCGCGGATGGTGCGCAAGGCGAGGCCGGCGCCATCGAGCTTCAGGCGCAGGCGCGAGACGTACACCTCGACCGCATTCAGGGTCAGGTCTTCGCCCCAGGGCGCGATGGTGTCGATGATCTGCTGCTTCGACACCACCCTCCCCGCCTGCTGCAGCAGGTATTCGAGCACGGCCCACTCGCGCGCCGACAGTTCCAGGGCCTGGTCGCCGATGCGCGCGCGGCGCGCGCCCGAATCGAAGGCCAGGTTGCCCAGGTTGATGACGCCCGTCTTCGGTGCGTTGCGCCGCGCCAGCGCGCGAATGCGCGCCACCAGCTCGGGCGTCGCGAACGGTTTGACCAGGTAGTCGTCCGCGCCCGTCTCGAGGCCGCGCACCCGGTCTTCGACGGCGTCGCGCGCCGTGAGCAGCAGCACCGGCGTGGTGTCGCCGCGGGCGCGCAGGCGGCGCACGACTTCGAAGCCGTCGATGCCGGGCAGGCCGATGTCGAGGACCGCTACCTGCGGGGGATTGCGCTGCAAGCGGGCGTCCGCCTGGAGGCCGTCGACGGCCAGTTCGACCAGCATGCCATGGCCCTGCAGGGTGCGGGTCAGGCCGTCGGCAAGGACGGCATCGTCTTCGACGAGTAGGACATGCATGCGGTAAAAGGTGACTTATTGGTGGCGGACGCAGCCATTATCCGGGAATTTATTGCTCTTTGAAAAGAAAATGACGGAAAAACCCCTGATTTCGGCCATCTTCCCCAGTAGGACTGGACTGACACGACACCATGCATACTGCCTACACAGGGGCAACCCCTAATCTTATGTTCGGCAACAGACGGAACCCTTATCGTACACACATCGCGATTAAGACATTGTCAACAAAGTCTCGAACAGTCGCACTTCATGCAGTAGTTAGATAAGAGGACAGAAAATGAACAACGCTCAACTCGGTGGTGTCACGCAAAAAGCACAATCGGTCAACCAGCTTCTTTCGACCAAAGAGGATATCAAAGCGGCGTCCCGTCCAGTTGTCAGTTTCTCCGGCACCCAGCAAAACGAACTGCTGGCAGCCCTTCCCCGCCAGGACCTGGAAACCCTGTTCCAGCACCTGGAACTGGTTCCCATGCCATTCGGTAAGGAGCTCTTCGAGTATGGCAGCAAACTCGAATACGTGTATTTCCCGACGACCTCAATCGTGTCGCTGCTGTACGTGATGGAAGACGGCGCCACCACCGAGATCGCCGTCGTCGGACACGAAGGCGTGGTCGGCGTCTCCCTCTTCATGGGCGAGCGCGCCATGTGCAGCGCCGTCGTCCAGAGCGCCGGCTACGGCTACCGTCTCAAGACCCAATTCCTGCGCGATGCCTTCATGGCCGGCGGCGCCCTGCCCCAGCTGCTGATGCGCTACACCAACGCCCTGTTCGCCCAGATGGCGCAGAACGCCGTCGGCGGCCGCCACAGCTCGATCGAGCAGAAACTGTGCCGCTGGCTGCTCGACCGCCTCGACCGTTCGCCAGGCAACGAGCTGAAAGTCACCCAGGAACTCATCTCGATCATGCTGGGCGTGCGCCGCGAAAGCATCACGGCCGCCGCCGGCAAGCTGCAGGATGAAGGCCTGATCCAGTACCGCCGCGGCAACATCACGGTCCTGGACCGTGCCGGCCTGGAAGAGTATGCGGGCGAGTGCTACAAGGTGGCCAAGACCGAATACGACCGCCTGCTGATGGACGTGGCGCGTTAATCGTTCATGAAGAAGTAAACGACAATCGGCGTCCTGGACGCCGATTTTTTTTGGGCGCTGTTCGCGTTAAGTGTGGAATCTTCTTGAACGGCTGAGGTCCAACCCGGACTTCACCCGTGAGGAGGTTCGCATGCAGGCACGCAAGTTCGAGCACTTCCTGAAGAACCTGGCGGCGCTGACCCGGCGCCAGCGCGAACGGCTGCTTGGCCTGCTGCTGCCGACGGTCAAGCGCGATCGGACGGTGGACGTCATCGAACAGGCGGCAGTACCGCAACTCGCCTGTCCCGGTTGCGGCGCGAATCGCTTCCACAAGCACGGCCGCGCCAACGGCTGCAGCCGTTTCGCGGGGTTGCCAGCCGTTACCTCGGCAACTATCTCGGCTGGCGCTGGGCGCTCGACGGCGCTCGCGTCAAGACGCCGGAGGCTTTGCTGCGAGCGGCGATCGGCATATTCCACACTTAACGCGAACAGCGCCTTTTTTTGTATTCAAGTTCCCAGGTTCAGGCAGCAAACTTGCCCAGATCCTCGTTCCCCGCCGCAGGCAGGGCCGGCGCTGGGCTCGGCGGCATCAAGGCTAGCGGCCCCGCCGGCGTCATCGGCGCCGGAATCCGCGCACGCACGCAGGTTCCCACGCCGTTCACGCCACGGTCGACATCGAGTTTGCCGCCGAGCAGCAAGGCCCGCTCACGCATGCCCAATAAACCGTGCGACTTCGAACGCGTCAGCGCATCCGGCGCGATGCCGATGCCGTCGTCGGTCACCTCGAGCGCCAGGGCATCGTCTTCGCGCGCCAGGTGCACGATCACGCTGCGCGCCTGCGCATACTTGGCGATGTTGTTGAGCGACTCCTGCACGATGCGGAACAGCGCGATCGCATGCATCGGGCCGGCGCTGTCGACGTCGCCATCGACCAGCACGTCGCAGTCCAGGCTGGTGACCCGGGAATAATCCTCGCAATAGCTCTGCAGGGCGGCGGCCAGGCCGAGATTGTCGAGCAGGCTCGGGCGCAGGTCCTCGACGATACGGCGCTTCAGTTGCACGGTGTCGACCAGGGTTGCCCGTGCCCGAGCCAGCATGGCCGCCAGCTCGGGCCGGCTGCCGCGCAATTGCTCGCCGACGGTGGCCAGGTCCATGCCGATCGCCGTCAGGTTGGCGCCCATTTCGTCGTGCAGCTCGCGCGCCAGTTTCGACTTCTCTTCTTCCGACACGTGAATCAGATGACGCGACAGCACGGACAATTGCTCGGTACGGCGGGCAACCGTCGATTCGAGCTGCTCGTTGGCGATCTGCAAGGCATGCTCGGCGCGCGCGCGGGCTGCAAAGCTGCGCTGCACCAATTGGTAGAACAGCAGCAGCACGGCAATCGCCGCGGCATTGATGCCGAGCCCCAGGATCACCGCGTGCCGGTACTGGTCGTAGAAAGAAGCGCTGCGCGCGTTCAGCAATTCGTTCTGTTCGCTCAGCATGATGACGACCTGCAGGCGGATCTCGTCGCTGTCGCCTTCGCCTGGGGCGCCGGTGATGGTCAGGATTTCCTTCAGGCCGCCGTCGCGGTAGATGGTCAGCGCCTCGTTCATCATGCGCATCTGGTGCTCCACCACGGCGCGAAGCTGGGCCAGGTTTTTCTGCTGGGAAGGATTGTCGGCCAACAGCGTGCTGAGTTTGCGCAGCTGCTGGTCGATCCGGGCCGGCGCGCCCTGCACCGTGCCGAGGTAGCTCGGCGAACCCGAAAGGAAATAGCCCCGCAAATTGCTTTCCGCATCCGTGACGAGCAGGTTCAGGTGCTGCAGCTCGTTGGTCACTTCGGTGGTCTGGTCCTGCAGGGAATTCGCGGCCTTCAGCCCGTCCAGGTTGCGCAGCAGGAAGATGCCGTTGACCAGCAGGATCGCCACGCAGGCGAAGCACAGCAGCGTCTTGTAGAGAGGCAGGGAGCTTGCGCGCTTCGGGAGGGGATCGGTGGAGAAGTACATCTGCTGGGTTCCTTTCGCGCAACTTGCCGGACCGCACTGATTATAGTCGCTGACGGACTTTAATGCAGCGCAGCAATGTCGTTGAGTTGAAGGGATGAGACAGATTGCACTCGCGGGCGGTTTTTCCCTGCGGAACCGGACAGGAGACGGGCCTGATACGGATACCGGTTCGGCGAGGTCGAACGCTGCGCGTTGACGCACGGGCGGCCGCGGGCCGCTGCGCCGGCATGGCGCCGGCAAGGGCGAGCGCCGGGCGGCGCTCGCAGCCCGCTCTTAATCGAGCAGGTTGTTTTTCATTGCGTAATACGTCAGGTCGCTGTTCGACTGCAGGCCCATCTTTTCCATGATGCGGGTGCGGTAGGTCGACACGGTCTTAATCGAGAGCGAGAGCGCGTTTCCGATATCGGAAACGGTCGCGCCCTTGGCCAGGCGCAGGAATACCTGGAATTCGCGGTCCGACAGCTCGGTATGCAGGGCCGTGTTCGGATCGCGGTCGAAACTCTGCGCCAGCAATTCGCCGACGGTCGAGCTCACGTAGCGGCGGCCCTGGAACACGGTGCGCACGGCGGTCTTGAGCTCGTCCGCATCGCATTCCTTGTTCAGGTAACCGTTGGCACCCATCTTGAACAGGTTCAGCGCATATTGCTGAGCCGGATAGCCGGAAAGAATCAGCACCGGCAGGTTCGGCTGGCCCTGGCGGATGGTACGCAGAATGTCGATCCCGCTCTGGTCGGGCATGGCGATGTCGAGCAGCAGCACGTCGCAGATTTCGCGACGCGCGATGTCCAGCGCCTCGCGGCCGGTGGCGCCTTCAGCGACGACTTCGAAATCGCCGGACGAGGAGAAAATCTGTTTGAAACCTGCTCGAACTATCTGGTGGTCGTCACAAATGGCAACGCGTATCATTGTCTTCCCTTAAATTTTCCTGGCACAGGAAAGTGCCGGGGATAGCATTCCCCGGCTGTCAGGCGTTGGATTACCTAAGCCGCATGTAACATTTTAGCACTCATGCGCCCTACTACAACAGCGCACGACAGCCGTGTTAACGCTACATTAAGTCGCGAAGTCCGCTCGAACCTAGTGCGCGTTGCACTGTCGCCCTGCGCCGCCAGGGCGACAGCTCGCTGTACTCCCGTACAGCTGCGCTTCCAGGGCGACATTGCTGCCGCTCGCTACGGTTTTAACGGACCTCGTTCGCCGGCACGCCCTGCTTGCACAAGGCGACGATGTCGAGCAGTTCCGCGCGCAGCCTGGCCGTGTCGACGACGGGCGCCTCCTCGACCTGCACTTCCTCGATCCCGCCGGCCTGGTTGCTGGCCCGGCTGTCGAGCTTGTTGCGTGCACCGCTGATCGTGAAACCTTGTTCGTAGAGCAGTTCGCGGATGCGCCGGATCAGCAGCACCTCGTGGTGCTGGTAGTAACGGCGGTTACCTCGGCGTTTGACCGGCTTCAGCTGAGTAAATTCCTGTTCCCAGTAGCGCAGCACGTGCGGCTTGACGCCGCACAATTCGCTGACTTCGCCGATCGTGAAGTAGCGCTTCGCCGGGATCGGCGGCAGCGCGGTCAGTTCAATCTTGTTCGGGCGATCGTTCATGGCTCACTTTCAAACGCACTTCGCAGCCGCACTCAGGCGGCGCGCGCCAGGGATGCCGGACTGATTTCTTCAACCATGCCCTTCAGTTTCTGGCTGGCGTGGAAGGTCACGACGCGGCGCGCCGTGATCGGAATCTCTTCCCCGGTTTTTGGATTGCGGCCCGGCCGCTGCGGCTTGTCGCGCAACTGGAAGTTGCCGAAGCCGGACAGCTTGACAGCCTCGCCGCGCTCGAGCGCGTTACGGATCTCGTCGAAGAAGGTCTCGACCATGTCCTTGGCTTCGCGCTTGTTCAGGCCGACCTGCTCGAAGAGCAACTCGGCCAGCTCGGCCTTGGTAAGGGTCGGCAGGTCCTTTTCCGCTTCTTTCCGTACCCGCGCCACCTGCATCGCGCGATGCAGATCGGCCGCCAGAGCCTCCTGGAATACGGCCGAATCAACGTCGTTGTTATTAATTTTGAAGCCCTGCCTTCAGATGGACATGTTTTGGATGTAAAACTTAGCCACGCAATTTTGCGTTGTGTTTTTCTCTTGCGGCCTCGGCCACGGCAGCCATCACGGCCTCCACGACATCGTCCTGCAAGGTCGATTGAGTATCTTGCAAGCTAAAGCGGAAAGCAAGCGATTTTTCGTCCGCCTCCAGTCCCTTGCCGCGGTATTCATCAAACAAAACAACGGCTTGCACGATCTTGCCGTTCGGGTGGGCGGCAATTGCCGACTCGAACGCATCGATCACGGACTGGGCCGGAACGTCCTGTTTGACCACCAGCGCGAGGTCGCGCGTGGCGCCCGGGAACTTCGAAATCTCGGTGTAGACCGGGACCACGCGTTCCTGCAAGGCGGCGGCGTCGACTTCGAACAGCACCGGCGCCTGCGGCAGGTCGTACTTCTGCAGCCAGCGCGGATGCAGTTCGCCGATGAAGCCGACCACGCGGCCATCGAGCTCGACATTGGCGCAGCGGCCCGGGTGCAGCGCCGGGTGCTCAGCCTTGACGAAGCGTACCACACGCGGCGAAAACAGCGCTTCCAGGTCGGCTTTCACGTCGAAGTAGTCGACCGCACGGGTCGGCTGGCCCCACTGCTCGTCCGCCACCGGGCCATAGGCCATGGCGGCCACGCGCTTGGGCTGGTCGAAGCCGGCCACGCTCAGCGGACCATCGGTCGTGACGTCGTTGCGCTTGAAGATCGCGCCGACTTCGAACACGCGCACCCTGCCCGCCTTGCGGTTCAGGTTATAGCGCACGTTGGCCAGCAGGCCGCCGATCAGGGTCGAGCGCATCACGCTCATCTGGCTGGCGATCGGATTCTGCAGCTTGATCGGGGAATCGTTGCCCGCGAAATCCTGTTCCCAGACGCTTTCCACGAAGCTCATGTTGACGACTTCCTGATAGCCGAGATCAGCCAGCTGGTGCCGCATGGCGAACAGCGAGCGGCTGTTTTCCGGTTCGATCAGCATGGCGGATGGCGCCACCGGCGGATTGGCCGGAATGTTTTCGAAGCCATACACGCGCGCGACTTCCTCGATCAGGTCTTCCTCGATCTCGATGTCGAAACGGTAGGACGGCGCGGTGACCGCGAACTTGCCTGCCTCATGCGTGAACGGCAGGTGCAGGCGGGTGAAAATGTCGGCCACCATCTCGTCGGTAATCGGTACGCCGATGACCTTCTGGGCGCGCGCCGTGCGCAGCACGACCGGCTTACGCTCAGGCAGGTTCGCGACCTGGTCGTCGACCGGACCGACTTTCGTATTGTCCGTGCCGCAGATCTGCAGGATCAGCGCCGTGATGCGCTCGATGTGCTCGACGGTCGTCGCATAGTCGACGCCGCGCTCGAAGCGGTGCGCCGCGTCGGTCGAGAAATTGTACTTGCGGGCACGGCCCTGGATCGCGTTCGGCCACCAGAAGGCCGCTTCCAGGTAGATGTCGGTGGTGTCCAGCGTGACGGCGGTCGAGTCGCCGCCCATGATGCCGGCCAGCGATTCGATTTCCTTGTCGTCGGCAATCACGCCGACCCACTCGTCGACTTCGACGGTGTTGCCGTTCAGGAGTTTAAGGGATTCGCCTTTCTTGCCCCAACGCACGTCCAGGCTGCCGTGGATCTTGTTCATGTCGAACACGTGCGACGGACGGCCGACTTCCAGCATGACGTAGTTCGAGATGTCGACCAGGGCCGAGACCGAGCGCTGGCCCGAGCGCTCCAGGCGCTGCTTCATCCACTCCGGCGTTGCCGCTTTCGCGTTGAGACCGCGGATCACGCGGCCCGTGAAGCGGCCGCACAGGTCGGGCGCGGAAATTTTCGCCGGCAGGATTTCGTCCATTGTCACGGCAACCGGGACCGTGGTCGGAAGATGCAGCGGGGTACCGGTGAGCGCGGAGACTTCGCGCGCCACGCCCAGCACCGACAGGCAGTCCGCCTTGTTCGGGGTCAGCTTGATCGTGAACTTCAGGTCGTCCAGGCCGAGGTAGTCGCGGATGCTGGTGCCGACCGGCGCATCAGGCGGGAGTTCCATCAGGCCGCTGCTCTCTTCCGAGATTTTCAGTTCCTTGGCCGAGCACAGCATGCCCTGCGACTCGACGCCGCGCAGCTGGCCGACCTTGATTTCGAAGGGCTTGCCGTCCGCGCCCGGCGGCAGGACGGCGCCGGCCTTGGCGCAGATCGCCTTCATGCCGGCGCGCACGTTCGGTGCGCCGCAGACGATGTTCAGGAGCGTGCCGGTACCGACGTTCACCTGGCAGACGTTCAGGCGGTCCGCGTTCGGGTGTTTCGCCACTTCGACCACTTCGGCCACGACCACGTTCGAGAACGGCGGCGCGACCGGCTCGACCTCTTCGACTTCCAGGCCGGACATCGTCAGCAGGTGGGACAGTTCATCCGAAGACATTTTCGGATCGACCATGGAACGGAGCCAGTTTTCGGAGAATTGCATAATCTTGCCTTCAGCTGCAGGTGATTGTTATTAGTTGAACTGCTTCAGGAAACGGAGATCGCCTTCATAAAAGAGGCGCAAGTCGTTGATCCCGTAACGCAGCATCGTCAGGCGCTCGAGGCCGGAGCCGAACGCGAAGCCGATGAACTTTTCCGGATCCAGCCCGAAGTTGCGCACGACCGTCGGATGCACCTGGCCGGCGCCCGAGACTTCCAGCCAGCGGCCCTTCAGCGGACCGGAACCGAAGGCGATGTCGATCTCGGCCGACGGTTCCGTGAACGGGAAATACGACGGACGGAAGCGCACCTGCAGGTCGTCGGTCTCGAAGAAGGCCTTGACGAAGTTCAGGTAGACGCCCTTCAGGTCAGCGAAGGAAATGTCCTCGCCGATCCACAGGCCTTCGACCTGGTGGAACATCGGCGAGTGGGTGGCGTCGCTGTCGACACGGTAGGTGCGGCCCGGCGCGATCACCTTGATCGGCGGCGTGTGGGTGCGCGCGTAGCGCACCTGCATCGGGCTGGTGTGGGTGCGCAGCAGCAGTGGCTTCCCGTTCGTGTCATTGCCTTCGATATAGAAGGTGTCCTGCATCGAGCGCGCCGGATGGTTTTCCGGGCTGTTCAGGGCAGTGAAATTGGTCCAGTCGTTTTCGATTTCCGGGCCGTCGGCCACGTCGAAACCGATCGAGCGGAAGATCTGCTCGACGCGTTCCCAGGTGCGCATCACCGGGTGGATGCCGCCGACCGCGCGGCCGCGGCCCGGCAGGGTGACGTCGATGGCTTCCGCGTTCAGGCGGGCCTCCAGCTGGGCGTTCGCCAGCGCTTCGCGGCGGGCCGTCAGTGCCTGTTCGATTTTTTCTTTGGCGGCATTGATCAGGGCGCCCTGCGCCTTGCGCTGCTCGGGGTCGAGCTTGCCGAGGCCCTTCATCAGTTCGGTTACCTGGCCGGTCTTGCCGAGGTATTTTGCTTTTGCGTTTTCCAGCGCGGCCGCGTCAGGGGCGGCGCCAAAGTCAGCCTGGGCCGAGACGACGAGTTCTTCGAGCGAGTTCATGCTTGTTCTTGTCCTGTATTGGGTGGCAGGGGCCACGGGTGAGCCGGAGAATTGTCGCATTAATGCAACGCGTTAGCAAATTCACAGGGACCCATAATCAAAAACGGGGCACAGGTTTGCACCTTGCCCCGCTCTTTTTGCGCTACGTTACCGCAGCGCTTTGCTAGCAGACTGCTATCAGGCAGCCAGCTTGGCCTGGACGGCGGCGACAATCGCGGCGAACGCCGGCTTGTCGTGCACGGCCATATCGGCCAGGACCTTACGGTCCAGTTCAATCGCGGCTTTTTTCAGGCCGTTCATGAACGCGCTGTAGGTCATGCCGTGCGAACGCGAAGCCGCGTTGATACGGGTGATCCACAGTGCGCGGAAGACGCGCTTCTTGTTGCGGCGGTCGCGGTATGCGTACTGGCCAGCGCGCATGACTGCTTGCTTGGCAATACGGAATACTTTTGAGCGACGGCCACGGTAGCCTTTGGCAAGCTCAAGAACTTTCTTATGACGGGCACGTGCAGTAACCCCACGTTTTACTCGAGGCATATTAGCTCCTTAGTGTGAGATTAAGCAGATGGCATCATGCGGTAGACGCTGGTCACGTCCGACGCATTGATGTTACGGGTGCCGCGCAGCTGACGCTTGTTCTTGGTGGTCTTCTTGGTCAGGATGTGACGCTTGAACGCCATACCCGATTTCACAGTACCGCCCGGACGCACGCGAAAACGCTTCTTCGCGCTGCTTTTGGTTTTCATTTTTGGCATAGTCATCTGCCCTTGCGGACAGCCTCATATGTGACAGGATTGCAGGTGGCAGCAACGCTGCTCTTGGATGCCTACTTTCACTTGTCTTGCAGCGCATGCGAGTGCGCTACAACCTGCTTCTAAAAACAGGAACCGCAGATTCTAACACAGCTTAGTGAGGAAGGTGTTGCCGAGGTAGCGCGAATACTGCCATGTGAGCCAACATTCGCCACAAAAACGGCACAGGGCCGAGCCCGGCGTTGCAGTTCGACTGCAACACCTGACCCGGCCCTGTTACTACCAATCGAAGAATTATTTCTTCTTCTTCGGCGCGATAATCATGATCATCTGGCGGCCTTCCATCTTCGGGAACTGCTCGACCTGGCCATACGGCTCCAGGTCACCCTTCAGACGTTCGAGCATGCGGAAGCCGATATCCTGGTGCGCCATTTCGCGACCGCGGAAGCGCAGCGTGATCTTGGTCTTGTCGCCTTCGTCGAGGAACTTGATGAGGTTACGCAGCTTGATGCTGTAATCGCCTTCATCCGTACCCGGACGGAATTTGACTTCCTTGACCTGGATGATCTTCTGCTTCAGCTTGGCTTCGTGCGCCTTCTTCTGCTCGGAGTACTTGAACTTGCCGTAATCCATGAGGCGGCAGACCGGTGGAACCGCGTTCGGCGCGATTTCCACGAGGTCGACGTTCTTTTCCTCGGCCAGGCGAAACGCCTCGGCCAGGCTCACAATGCCCAGCGGCTCATTGTCGACTCCGGACAAACGCATTTCCGGATGGTTGATTTCGCCATTGATGCGATGCGACGACTTGTCAGTAGCTATGTTGTTTCCTTTTAATGTCTGAATAACCGGCCGGCTTAGTTTGGCTTATTTGGCTTTCGATGCCACTTCGCCAAGCAGGCGCTCGATCAGGGCGTCGACGGACATGGTGCCCAAGTCGACATTGCCCCGTGCGCGCACGGCCACGGTGTTTGCTTCACGTTCCTTGTCGCCAACAACTAGAATATATGGCAACTTTTGGACGGAATGTTCTCGTATTTTATAGGTAATCTTCTCGTTCCGCAAATCAGCGTGAACGCGCAGGCCGGCTTTCTTCAGGCGGTCCTGCACCTCTTTTACGTAATCGGCCTGGGCATCGGAGATGTTGAGAACAGCCACTTGCACCGGCGCCAACCAGAGCGGCAGCGCGCCCGCATAGTTCTCGATCAGGATGCCGATGAAGCGCTCCATCGAGCCGACGATCGCGCGGTGCAGCATCACCGGTACCTTGCGGGTGTTGTCTTCGGCGACATATTCGGCCCCGAGGCGGCCCGGCATCGAGAAGTCGACCTGCATCGTCCCGACCTGCCATGGACGGCCGAGGCTATCCTTCAGGTGGTACTCGATCTTCGGACCGTAGAAGGCGCCCTCGCCCGGCAGTTCCGTCCACTCCACGCCACAGGCGCGCAGGGCCGAGCGCAGCGCTTCTTCCGCTTCGTCCCAGATCTCGTCGGAACCGATGCGGCTGTCCGGACGCAGGGCCAGCTTGACGTCGATGTTGTTGAAGCCAAAGTCGTCGTACACCTGCATCGCCTGCGAGTGGAAGGCGGTGACTTCCGATTCGATCTGCTCTTCGGTACAGAAGACGTGGCCGTCGTCCTGGGTGAAGCCGCGCACGCGCATGATGCCGTGCAGCGCGCCCGAGGACTCGTTGCGGTGGCACTGGCCGAACTCGCCGTAGCGCAGCGGCAGGTCGCGGTAGCTCTTCATGCCCGAGTTATAGATCTGCACGTGGCCCGGGCAGTTCATCGGCTTCAATGCATACGAACGGTTTTCCGACTCGGTCGTGAACATGTTCTCGCGATAATTGTCCCAGTGACCGGTCTTCTGCCACAGGGTGACGTCGAGGATCTGCGGCGCTTTGACTTCGTCGTAACCGTTGACCTGGTATTTGTGGCGCATGTACTGCTCGACCTGCTGCCAGATGGTCCAGCCCTTCGGATGCCAGAAAATCAGGCCCGGCGCTTCTTCCTGGAAGTGGAACAGGTCGAGTGCCTTGCCGAGTTTCCGGTGGTCGCGCTTTTCCGCCTCTTCCAGCATGTGCAGGTATTGCTCCTGGTCTTCCTTTTTCGCCCAGGCGGTGCCGTAGACGCGCTGCAGCATCTCGTTGTTCGAGTCGCCGCGCCAGTAGGCGCCGGCCAGCTTCATCAGCTTGAACACTTTCAGCTTGCCGGTCGAGGGCACGTGCGGGCCGCGGCAGAGGTCGGTGAAATTGCCTTCGGCGTACAGCGAGACATCCTCGTTCGCCGGGATCGAGGCGATAATCTCCGCTTTATATTCTTCGCCGATCGACTTGAAATAGGCGACGGCCTCGTCGCGCGGCAGGACGCGGCGGGTCACCGGCTCGTCGCGCTTGGCGATTTCCGCCATCTTCTTTTCGATCTTCGCCAGGTCTTCCGGGGTGAACGGGCGCTTGTACGAGAAGTCGTAATAGAAGCCGTTTTCGATCACCGGGCCGATCGTGACCTGGGCTTCCGGGAACAGCTCCTTCACCGCATAGGCCAGCAGGTGGGCGGTCGAGTGACGGATCACGTCCAGGCCTTCGGGATCCTTGTCGGTCACGATGGCAAGATCGGCATCCTGCTCGATCAGGAAGGAGGTGTCGACCACTTTACCGTCGACCTTGCCGGCGAGCGCCGCCTTGGCAAGGCTCGGGGCGATGCTGGTCGCCACCTGGGCAACCGTCACCGGGCCGTCGAACTGACGGCTGGAGCCATCGGGAAGTCGCACGTTAAGCATAGTGATCTCCATTTGGCGCGGACGCCGCAGATATTGAAATTCGTTGAAAAATTTGAAACTTGAAGTCGATGGACGAAAAAAAACGCGGGCTAGCCGCGTTGATTTCAGTGTGTCGAGCAAAAGAACACCATACCGCGTCTAGCGATTCCCCCACAACTTCGTTGTAGTTCGCGGTGTCATAACCGTAGGTGCCTTTCTCGCTCTTACTTAATGTTCTGGTGGGCGGTGCAGAATTCGAATCTGCGACCCCTTGGATGTCGACCAAGTATTCTAACCAGCTGAACTAACCGCCCAATGACGTGCATTATAGGGGGTGCGCCGCCGTCACGCAAGGCTTGTCCGGAATTTAGTGGCGGGACGGCAAACATGTTCCCGGCATCCGCTACACTGCCGTCTGTTCCACTTGAATGAATCACCCATGCCTTCCGATCACGCCACCCCGACTTCCGACCACCTGCACGCCCACCTCGACGGCGACGCCAGCCATGGCCATTTCATCGAGGCGCGCAGCCAGAAGGCGCTCGGCATCGCGCTCGCGATGACCCTGCTGTTCGCGCTGATCGAAGTCGTCACCGGTTTCATGTCGAACTCGCTGGCACTGATCTCGGACGCCGGCCACATGGTCACCGACGCCGCCGCCCTCGGTCTGGCCCTGCTGGCCCAGCTGATCGCCAAGCGCCCGCCCTCCTCGCGCCACTCCTTCGGCTTCGTGCGCGCCGAGGCGCTGGCCGCCTTCGTCAACAGCCTCGCCATGCTGGCCCTGGTGGCCTGGATCGTCTGGGAAGCGGCCCACCGCCTGGCGCATCCGCAAGCCGTGCAGGGCGGCGTGGTGCTGGTCGTGGCCGCGATCGGTGCCGCCATCAACCTGATCGTGGCCTGGGTCCTCTCGCGCGACAGCGAGAGCATCAATACCCGCGCGGCCCTGGTCAACGTGATGGGCGACCTGCTCGGTTCGGTGGCCGCGATCGCCGCCGGCGCCATCATTTACTTTACGGGCTGGGTCCGGATCGACCCCATCCTGTCGATCTTCGTGTCGCTGCTGATCCTGAAATCGACCTGGAGCATCCTGCGCGAGTCCTACCACTTCCTGATGGAGGGCGTGCCGCATCACATCGATTACCTGCAGGTAGGCGCGGACGTGGCCGACGTCGACGGCGTGCTGTCGGTGCACGACCTGCACGTCTGGGACATGTCGCCCGGCCACCCTGCCCTGATCGGCCACCTCGAGATCCGCGACCTGGCCGAATGGCCGGCCGTGCTGCAGCGCGTGCGCGACATGCTGCTTGAAAAGCACGGGATCGACCACGTGACGCTGCAGCCCGAAGCGCTGGACGGGCTGCCCCTCGAGGCCGGGCACTGTAAGCCTGCTCTTACCCTGCCTGGGCACGCGCGCCGATAGGCCGCTCCCTTGTCCCTTCCGATAATGGAGGGATGAGCGAACTTATCGAACATCCCAACGGCCACGTCTTCGACACCCTGGTCATCGGCGGCGGCCCCGGCGGACTGACGGCCGCCATCTACCTGCGCCGCTTCACGCGCAACATCGTGGTCGTCGACAAGGGCAACAGCCGCCTGTGCCTGATCCCCGTCTCGCACAACTACCCGGGCTTCCCGGAAGGCGTGCCCGGCGGCGAGCTACTGGTCAACCTGACGCACCAGCTGAGGAACTACGGCGGCGACGTCCTGCACGGCGAGATCACCGGCCTGCGCCTGGAAGACGGGCATTTCGTCGGCGACTACCTCGACGATGCAGGTGAAACCCGGGAGATCCGCGCCCTGACCGTGCTGCTGGCCACGGGCGTTGCGGACGCCGGCCTGCCGATCGAGAACTGGCGCGAAGCCGTGGCCTGCGGCGCGGTGCGCCTGTGCCCGGTGTGCGACGGCTACGACGTGATGGACCGGCGCATCGCCGTCGTCACCAACGAGACCAACCCGGTCGGGCACGCGCTCTTCATGCGCTCGTTCAGCGCGGAGGTCACGCTGTTCGACCGCGGGGAAAAATCGATGCTGAACGACGAAGAGCGCAGGCAGATCGAGGCCGCCGGCGTGCGCTACATCGAGTCGCCGCTGCTGGGCGTGTCGATGAGCGAGGACATGAAACCCATCCTGAATACGGCGGACGGCGAGAGCCGCGAGTTCGACGTGTTCTATCCGATGCTGGGCGAGTCGGCGCGCTCCGGGCTGGCGTCGAACCTGGGCGTGGAGACGGCCGAATGCGACAAGATCGTGGTCGACGACCACCAGCGCACCACGGTGCCGGGCCTGTATGCGATCGGCGACGTGGTGCGCGGCCTGAACCAGATTGCGGTGGCGGCGGGACAGGCGGCGATTGCCGCGACCGCGATTCATAACGCCCTGCCGTGGACCTTGCGGCCGAAGAAGGCGTAACCGGCCGTGCATGCGCTGGCTGCACGCGTGGGCAGGAGACCTGCCCACCCTACGGTGCGCACCGGACGCAGGGTGGGCGGGTTCCCCGCCCACGCATTCCACGCACGCCAGCCGGCGCGGAAGGCTTATCTGGTCCCCGACGCCAACGCAATCCTGCGCTTGATGTGCTCGAGCGCTGCCGTATTCCCCGCCGCCTGCGCCTGCTTCTCCTGCACCCCGAGCCACATCAGCAAGGGCCGTCTCCACCCCTGCGCGGACGCGGCCTCGGTCGCCGCCTCGACCTCCGCCGGCTTGATCCGCCCCGCCTTGAACAGCGCTCCTGCCGCGACCAGCTTCGACAAGGGATCGGCCACGCCTGCCATCGAACCGCTGCCGACCACCGCCCGATGCTGCTCCGGCAGCGCCGCCACATCCAGCCCTTCCCAGCGCCCGGCGAGATAGGCCGCATACGCCCGCTGCTGCGCATTCGCATCCGTCGCCAGGGCCGCGAATCCGGGGCAATCATCGAATTCGAGCGAGGCCGCCAGCGTCGCGCAGCGCACCAGCTCCACCTGGGCGACCAGGTCGGCGCGGCCCGTGCTGGCGGTTTCGCGCCGCGCCCGCGCAAACTCCGCGTTGGCGGCCGCCGTATTCCCGCGCAGGTAGTCGTCCGTAAAACCGTCGAGCGCATCCCTGGCGTTCGGCTGCCAGCTCGGCGGCGCGGGCTTGCTGGCGCAGCCCGCCAGCACCAGCGCAATGGTCAAGGTCGCGAATTTCATGGCAGCTTGATCTCCTCGTTCTTGCCGGCGAACGGCCACTTGCGGTTGATCTGGTCGACCAGGCGGTTCACCTTGCGCAGGCTGGCGTCGACTTCGCCGCGCAGCGCGCCCAGGTCTTCGGTGGCCACGCGCGCATTCGCGCCGACCGCCTGGGCCTCGACCAGCACCGCGTCGACGCGTTTCAGGGTGCCGCGCGCATCCTGCAGCACGCCCTGCAGCTCGACCACCGCCGCCTGCGCATCGTCGACGACGCCCTTCTTGCCATACAGGCGCTGGTCGGTTTTCGCCAGCAGCCCGTCCAGGCGCTGCAGCGTGCCCACGAATTTCTTCGCTTCCTCGTCGCCCAGCGCGCCGCTCAGCAGGCCGTATTTCCCGGACAGGCGGCCGGTCAGGGTCTGCAGGTTCTCCAGGCTGCCGGCTACGCTCGATCCTTCCTGCGTCAGGCTCTCCAGGTTGTTCAGGAGCGAACGGGCGGTGGCCACCAGTCCCGGAATCTCGGCCGTGACGTCGCCGCGCAGGACGGGACGCACCGCGCCGTCCGGCAAGGGGGCGTCGTCGAGCACGCCGGTAAAGGCGCGCAGCCGCGTTTCGCCGACCACGCTGCGCTCGAGCGTGAAGACGGACGAGGCCCGCAGCCATTTGGCGTCGGACTTCGAGACGTCGATCTGGATCTGCACCTTGCCATCCTTCGCCAGGTCGACCAGGCGCACGCGCCCGATCGGGAAGCCGGCGAAGGTCATGTCCATGCCGGGGATGACGCCTTCCGAATTCTCGGTCGTCAGCACCAGCTTCTGGGTCGGCTCGAACACGCCGCGCGCGTACATCACGTACAGGACAAAGGCGATGATGAGCAAGGAGACGAGACCCAGCAGGATCATCGCCTTGGTTTCCACGTGGGCCGGTTCGTCGGGAGTCGTATCGATCATGGGCAAGGTCAAATGTATTTGAGGGCCAGCGAAGCGCCTTCGATCAGCAGCAGCACGAACAGCAGGCGCAGCGCGCCGGGCTGAACGCTCGACGACAAGCGGCGCGGATAACGCTGCAGTTCGAGGATGGCGGCGGTCGGGATCACGGCCACGGCCAGCCCGAACAGCACGGTTTTCAGGACGAAGCCGATCGTGACGACCGGGTCGAACACCCGGCCCACCGTGCGCGTGTAATCCGGCATGCCCCAGGGCGACAGGCCGTAGACGTTCAGGTAGGCCAGCACCAGCACGATGGTCGAGCTGACCATGGCGAGGCTGAGCACCGAGAACGCGTTGGCGAACACCTGCGGCACCAGGTCGCGCCGCAGGCGGCGCAGCGCTTCTGCATTCACCTCGGCGGTCGGCAGGCCGGCGCGCGCCAGGCCCAGGCTCGAGGCGTCGAAGGCCATGCCGGAGCGGAGTGCGGCGAACAGCGCCGCCGACAGCGGAATCAGTTCCAGCACCAGCACCCGCACCACCATTTCCAGCGCATAGCGCGACAGGCCGTAGCTCATGGCCGTGACGAGCACGATGCGGATGATGACAAGGCTGATCAGGGCCGAGAGCACCGTGAACCAGGGCAGCACCTGCCAGCTGCTGGCGTGGATGTAGCGCGCGGTCGCGAGGCGGTTGGCGCGGCGGTTTTCGCTGCGATAGGTCGAGGGCGAGAATGCGGTGACGATGGCGATCGCGCCGAGGTGGAACATGTACCACCAGCTGCGCAGGTAGCGCAGGAAAGCGAGGCCCCAGAGGCTGGGGCGGGTGGCGAGGTGGAGGGAGCGGCGCATGGACATATGATACGGTTTTAATAAGCCTGTATGGACATCCGTATCACATGGGTTCCCATCATTGACGCCGCGCCTCCTGCACGCCCGCCACCTCGGTAATCGCCGCCAGGGCTTTTTGCAACTGCGCCGTCGACCCGATCTCCGCCGTGAACACCATGCGCGCCTGACCCTTGGTCGACTGCGTATTCACGCCCGTCACATTGATCTTCTCGCGCAGGAACGCGTCCGACACGTCGCGCAGCAGTCCCTGGCGGTCGACCGCGAGGATGAAGATGTCGACCGGATAAACGGTCTCGATCACGCCCTTGCCCCAGTCGGTCTGGATCACGCGTTCCGGCGCCTTGCTGCGCATCTCCGCGAAGTTCTTGCACGAGAGCCGGTGGATCGAGACGCCCTTCCCGCGCGTGACGAAACCGACGATCGGGTCCGGCGGCGCCGGCTTGCAGCACTTGGCGAGCATCGTCATCAGGCCCTCGGTGCCGACCACCAGCACGCCCGATTTGGCGCCCTGCTCGACGCTCGACGCCCGGCTCTTGTTGACGACGGCCGCGTCGTCCGGCGGCGGCGCTTCCACGGTTTCGTGCAGGGCCGCTTCCACGTGGCGCAGGCTGAATTTTTCCTTGCCGACCGCGACGAACAAATCGTCGACCTTGGCGAAGCCGAGTTTATGCGCCAGCGCTTCCAGGTTGACCGCGGTCTTGCCCTCGCGCTGCAGGGATTTCTCGACCAGGGTGCGCCCCTGGGCCAGGGTCTCGGCCAGTTCCAGCGCGTGGAACCAGGCGCGGATCTTCGAACGCGTGCGGCTGCTGACCGTATAGCCGGGGCTGAGCCAGTCGCGCGACGGGCCCTGGCTGCCGGCCGGACCTTTCGCGGTGATGATCTCGCAGGTCTGGCCGTTCTTCAGCGGGGTATTCAGCGGCACCATCACGCCGTCGATCTTGGCGCCGCGGCAGCGGTGGCCGACTTCGCTGTGCAGGTGGTAGGCGAAGTCGATCGGCGTCGCGCCTACGGGCAGTTCCAGCACGCGCGCCTGCGGGGTCAGCACGAAGATGCGGTCGTCCAGGGTCGTCGCCTTCAGCTTTTCGACCCACTCCTTCTGGTCTTCCTCGGCGGCCACGACATCCGTGACATCGCTCTTCCACGCCAGCAGCTGGCGCAGCCAGGCGATCTTCTCGTCGTATTTCTGGCTCTTGAAATTCGAGCCGCCTTCTTCCTTGTAGCGCCAGTGCGCAGCGACGCCGTATTCGGCGAAGTTGTGCATCTCCTGGGTGCGCACCTGCACCTCCAGCGGCCGCCCGTCTTCGGCGGTGACGACCGTGTGCAGCGAACGGTAGCCGTTCGGCTTCGGGCGCGCGATGTAGTCGTCGAATTCGGCCGGGATCGGGGTCCAGATGTTGTGCACCAGGCCGAGAACCGTGTAGCAGGTCTTTTCGTCGGCGACGATCACGCGGAAGGCGCGCACGTCGTAGAGCGAGGAAAAATCCAGGTCCTTGCCGCGCATCTTGTTATAGATGCTGTAGATGTGCTTCGGCCGTCCGCTGACCTCGGCCTTGATGCCGGCCGCCTGCAGCTCGCGCTCCAGGCGTTCGATGGAAGACGCGACGAACCCTTCGCGCGCCATCCGTTTTTCTTCGAGCATCCTGGCGATGCGTTTATACGTTTCCGGCTCGAGGAAGCGGAAGGCCAGGTCTTCCAGCTCCCATTTCAGCTGCCAGATGCCGAGGCGGTTCGCCAGCGGCGCATACAGGTCCATCACTTCGCGCCCGTAGTCGCGCGTGAGGTCGTCGAAGCGCTTCTGGTCCGCGAACCAGCGCAGCGTGGTGACGCAGGACGCGAGGCGGATCAGGACCACGCGCATGTCGGTCGCCATCGCGAGCAGCATCTTGCGCAGGGTTTCGACCTGCGCCACGGCCTGCTGGGCCGCGTTCTTGCCGCGCCCGACGGCCTGCTGGCCGACGGTGAGGTCGCGCAGGCGGATCAGCTGCTGCACACCGCGCACCAGGCTCGCCACCTCGGCGCCGAACAGCCGCTCGAGCGTTTCCAGCAGCTGCGGCTCGAACATCGCCAGCTCGAACAGCAGGCCGGCGATGCGCGTCTCGACATCGCTGCGCAGGTAGGCCAGGGTGCCGGCCACGCCCAGCGAGAACTCGAAGGCGTTCTGCCCCGAGGTGCAGGCCCGCTCGCCATAGGCGACAGCCGCATAGTCGAGCGCATGCTGCACGCGCACGCATTCCTCTGGACTCAGTCCCGAGACCAGCTGGGTAGTGGCGTCGCCGAGTGCGGCGGTGGATACCATCGAGGCGCCCTGTCTGCTTAGCGCAGTGCGGCGGTGACGACGATCTCCACCAGGCAGGCCGGATTGGCAAGCTTTGCTTCGACGGTCGCACGCGGCGGCGTGTGGCCCGATGCGACCCATTCGTCATAGACCGCGTTCATGCCGGCGAAGTTGGCCATATCGGCGATATAAATCTGCGTCATCAGGATGCAGGTCTTGTCGCTGCCCGCTTCGTTGAGCAGGCGGTCGACGTGGCCCAGCACTTCGCGCGTCTGGCCCTCGATGTCCTGCGTGGTGTCTTCGGCGATCTGGCCGGCCAGGTAGACGGTGCCGTTGTGGATGGCGATCTCGGAGAGTCGCTTGCCTACGTGAAGTCGTTTGATTTCCATGGTTTCTTTCGTGTTCAGGGTCTCAGTGACCCATTAAAAAATCTCGCGCGATCGCGATCTGGTCCGCATGGACAAAGGTCGGCGCATGGCCGACGCCTGCGATCTCGACCAGTTGCGGACGCGGTCCGCGCGTCGTCATTTCCTGCGCCGTCGCGTGCGACAGCAGGTCGGACAATTCGCCGCGCACCAGCAGCGTGGGACAGGCAATCGCATCCCAGGCGCGCCACAGCGCGGCTTCGTCCTGCTTCGCCCGTTCGACGCCCATCGCCTTGAAGGGCTGGGCCAGCGCCAGGTCGTAATGGCGCACCCACTCCCCGTTCGGCTCCTGGCGCAGCACGTCGCCGGCCAGCTTGTCCCACTCGGCATCCGAGTGCGGCCCGAACGAGGCGGACACCTCGCGTACGAAGCGCGCACCGCTCGCATAGTCCGGGAAGCGCAGGTCCTGGCCGATATAGTCGGCGATCCGGTTCAGCGCCGCGCCGTCGAGCGCCGGGCCGATGTCGTTCAGGACCATGCGCGTGATCGGCGATCCCGGGAGCGACGCCAGCACCATGCCGATCAGGCCGCCCATCGAGGTGCCGAACCAGGCCACCTTGTCGTCGCCGTTCGCGGTAACCCGTGCCACCAGCGTGACCATGTCGGCCACGTATTGCGGCAGCGCGTACAGGTTCGGGTCGCGCAGGCGGTCCGAGCGCCCGCGCCCTGCGACGTCCGGGCAGACCACGCGGTATTCGTCGCACAGCGCGCGCGCCAGGGCATCGAAGTCGTCGGCCACGCGCGTCACACCGTGCACGCAGACAAGCACGCGATCGTTGGCCGGGTCGCCCCATTCCTTGTAGGCGATCCGGTGCAGGCCGGCGGGCGAGCTGCACTGCACGCTTTTCAATCTCGCTTCCGCTTGCGCTTCCATATCCTGCTGCTCCCGATGACAATATTGGTATGCCGTTAAGCCCAGCCTCACATTTTAACCGCCCAAGCGATTAGAATTCTACCAATTCCGCGGAACTCGCTCCGATCACCCACCCTTCAGAGGAAACAATGAAATCGAATATGCTAAGCGGCAAAACGGCACTGGTCACCGGCTCGACCTCCGGCATCGGCCTCGGTATCGCCCGTGCGCTGGCCGAACAGGGCGCCAACCTGGTCTTCAACGGCTTCGGCGACGCGCAGCAGATCGAGAAGCTGTACACCGACATCGGCCAGGAATTCGGCGTGCAGACCGCCTACCATAACGCCGACATGTCGAAATCCGAGCAAATCGAGGCGATGATGGCCTTCGCGCAGGAGAAATTCGGCGGCGTCGACATCCTCGTCAACAATGCCGGC
This sequence comes from Massilia litorea, assembly GCF_015101885.1. Taxonomy (NCBI): domain Bacteria; kingdom Pseudomonadati; phylum Pseudomonadota; class Betaproteobacteria; order Burkholderiales; family Oxalobacteraceae; genus Massilia; species Massilia litorea. The sequence continues at coordinate 3,430,620 of NZ_CP062941.1, read as the reverse complement.
ATCCAGCACGTGGCCGCCGTCGAGGATTTCCCGACCGAGAAATGGGACGCGATCATCGCGATCAACCTGACCTCCGCTTTCCACACCACGCGCCTGGCACTGCCCGGCATGAAGCAGAAAAACTGGGGCCGCATCATCAACCTGGCGTCGGTGCACGGCCTGGTGGGTTCGGCGCAGAAGTCGGCCTACGTCGCGGCCAAGCATGGCCTGGTCGGTTTCACCAAGGTCACCGCGCTGGAGACGGCGCAGACGGGCGTCACCTGCAACGCGATCTGCCCGGGCTGGGTCCTGACCCCGCTCGTGCAAAAACAGGTCGACGACCGCGCCGCGCGCGAGAACGTGTCGAACGACGAGGCCAAGCGCGCGCTGCTGGCCGAGAAGCAGCCGTCGGGCGAATTCGTGACGCCGGACGAACTCGGTGCGCTGGCGGTGTTCTTCTGCTCGCCGGCAGCCAGCCAGGTGCGCGGCGTCGCGTGGAACATGGACGGCGGCTGGGCTGCGCAGTAAGCATGACCGATCCGGCCACGCTGCCGGATCATTTCTATACGTAGGGTGGGCTCCGCCCACGCGGATCATGGCCAGCACACAGACGAAGTGAAGCGCAAGCCGCGAAATTGCATGCCGTGATATCGCGTGGGCGGAGCCCACCCTGCAACACCCCTTGACGCATGCAAAACTTTGAAAACCGGCGCGACCGCTTCGACCTCTTCGACCGCATGGACAGCCCTGCGGTCAACCTCTGCTTCACGCTCGACCTGCCCGACTACCGCCCCTGGTGCAGGCAGCACGGCCTGCCGCCCTTCCACGTCCTGCTGTGCGCAGTGCTGCGCTCGATCCTGAAAATCGAGAACTTCCGCTACCGCGTCTTCGACGGCGAGGTCATCGAAATCGACCGCCTGATGCCCTCCTTCACGGTCGTGAATCGGCACAATGACCTGAATTTCGCCCTGTTCGACTGGACCGACGACCTGCGCGAATTCGTCCGCCGCGGCGTGGCGGCGCGCGAGCAGGCCTGCGCGATGACGGAACTGAACAACGCGTACGCGGCCCTGTCGCCGCGCCAGTGCAAGGACCAGGTCTTCATCACCTGCATCCCCTGGCTCGATTTCACCTCCATCCAGCATCCGACGGCGACCCTCGGCGCGCCCGACATTCCCTCGCTGGCCTGGGGCCGCTTCAAGGATGGGCCGGACGGGCGCCTGCTGCTGCCGTTCTCGGTGCAGGCCCATCACGGCTTCGTCGACGGCTTTCATATCCACCAGCTGGCGCAGCAGGTCGCGGCCGAGCTGGCGGGCTTCATGGCCGGGCAGCCGTAAGCGAGCTCATTTCAGGACTTTTTCCACGTCCACGATGTCCACGCCCTGCAGCTGCCCCAGCCAGCTGTCGAACCACGGCTTGTGCGATGCCCCGACAACCGACAGCACCCGCGCGCCCGGCCGTTCGCGGAAGGTTTCGCGGATGTTGGCCACCATGCGCAGGTTGCGCACTTCCCAGCCGCCCACCCAGATCTGCGGATAGCCCTCTTTCGATACCGCGCGCATCGATGGGACGACGTTGGCCTCGGCCAGCACGCGCAGGTGGTCCGGAGCGTTGATGGAGCGGTACAGCGGCAGCAGGTCGGGTGCACGCTTGAGCGGCTCCTCGATCGCTTCGATTTTCTTGAAGGCGCCGCCGGTGGCCCAGGCGGCCTCGATCGAACGCACGAAGGCTTTGCTATCGGCGACGTCGATGAGGTCGCCCGTATGGTTGTCGACCGCATGCACGCGCGCCAGGCCGAGCCGCGCGGCCAGGCGTGCGGCGATCTGGTAGCTCTCGTTGTTGCGCTTGCCGAGCTTGACGAGCTGCTCGACGAGCGCGGCGTCCAGGCCGTCCCCCGGATGGCGCTCGCTCGCGGGCAACTGCAGCCACTGGACATAGGCCGAGGCGTTGTCGTAGGACGCGAGGAACAATGCGGCGAGGCGGCGGCGCTGGGCTGGCGTCGGCGGCGCCGGCCAGGCCTTAAGCAGCTTGTTCGCCTCCGCCATCGCCGCCGGCGCCTCGAGCCCCGTCGCGACGCGGGCCGCGTCGACCGGTGGACAGTAATCGGTCCCGTATTTCACCGGATGGCGCGCGGCGAGGTCGCACTCTTCGCCGTTTTCGGTCTCGATGGTGATGATCTCGGGCTTGAAAGCTGCCAGCCGGTCGAGCACACCATCGAGCGCGGCGGGATCGAAGCTGGGCGGCATGGCGCGCAGGTGCACGGTGCCGAGCACGAGTACCTGCGCGCGTGGCCCGGCCATGTCGCGGTCGAGCACCGTCAAGTCGATTTGCGCCCGCTCGGCCAAGGGACAGGCGAGGGCCAGCAGCGGCGCCAGCAAGGCAAGCGCCACGCTACGCTGCACACGGATCGTTCCCATCCGATCACTCCAGAATAGTTTTCGAGAGGAACAATGTATCAAAGGCAAGCCTGGGCCTCAACGGCGAATCGACAGGACGTCCGTTTCGTGGTCCAGGCTGTTAAATATATCGCTTGACGCGCGAATATGACGGTCATAATATGAAGACCATCATATTTGCAGGCCGATGCCATGACTGCCGACACCAAACAAAGCCGCCGCGAACAATCGCACGGCCGCATCCTCGACGCCGCCGCGCGCGCCCTGCGCCGCCAGGGCTATGCCGGCGTGGGCGTGGCCGAGGTGATGAAGGAAGCGGGCCTGACCCACGGCGGCTTCTATGCCCACTTCAAGTCGCGCGAGGCCCTGCTGTCGGCGGCGCTCGAGCATGCGGCCGGCGACAGTACGCAGAGCCTGTCGCGGCGCATCGCTGCCCTGCAGGAAGCGGGCGCCAGTCCGGTGCGGGCGCTGGTCGAGGCCTATCTCTCCGACCTGCACGTCACCAGCAGCGAGCGCGGCTGCGTGGTCGCCGCACTCGGCTCGGAAATGCCGCGCCAGAGCGAAGAGCTGCTGGCGGTGTCGCGCCGCCGCGTGGCGGCCCTGGTCGAGCGCGCACGCGCGGCGCTGCCGCCAACCGATCCGCCCGAGCGCGCCTTCCTGCTTGCCGCCAGCCTGGTTGGCGCCGTACAGATGGCGCGCGCCCTCGGCGACGAAGGCCGCGCGCTGCTCCCCGCCACCCGCGCCGCACTCATCGCCCAGTACGACGCCAACTGAACACGGGCTGCGGCATCCCCGCGGCCTTTTTTTGACGCACAAATATGACGACCATCATATTCCAGAACCCAGCCTGAAAGGAACGACCATGAAACTCAAGGACGCCACCGTCTTCATCACCGGCGCCAACCGCGGCCTCGGCCTGGCTTTCGCCCGCCACGCGCTCGCCGCCGGCGCACGCAAGGTCTATGGCGCCGCGCGCGACCCGGCCTCGGTCACGCTGCCCGGCCTGGTGCCGGTCGCGCTCGACGTGAGCAATCCCTCGCAGGTCGCGGCCGCCGCGGCCGATTGCGGCAACGTCACCCTGGTCGTCAACAATGCCGGCATCGCCGATTTCGGCGGGCTGCTGGGCGAGGACAGCATCGCATCCACGGCGCGCATGATGGAGACCAATGTCTACGGCCTGTTGCGCGTGAGCGGGGCCTTCGCGCCCGTACTGAAAGCAAACGGCGGCGGGGCCCTGCTCAACGTGCTGTCGGTGGCGAGCTGGCTGAGCGCACCGGCACTGGCCGCGTATGCGGTGTCGAAGGCGGCCGCCTGGAGCGCCACCAACGGCCTGCGCAACGAGCTGCGCGCCCAGGGTACGCAGGTGCTGGGACTGCACGTCGGTTTCATCGACACCGATCTCACGCGCGGCATCGATGCGCCGAAACTGGCGCCGGACTTCGTCGCCGCCCAGGCCTTCGAGGCGCTCGAAAGCGGCGCCAGCGAGGTGGCCGTCGGCGAGCTCACCCAGCAGATCAAGCGCGGCCTGTCGAGCGAGCCGGGCATCTACATCGAGTTCGCCCGCTGACCGGAGCCGCCATGACCACGCCCACCCTCGCCCCCGCCGCCACCGACACCGTGCCGCGCGCGCCCGTGTCTCCCTGGCCGACCTTCTGGATCGCCTGCATCGCCGTCTTCCTCGTCTCGATCGACAGCACGGTGCTGTTCGCGGCCTTCGGCGCCCTGACCGCCGCCTTCCCCGCCGCCACGCCGGCCGACCTGTCCTGGGTGCTGAACGCCTACACGGTCGTGTATGCGACGATGCTGATACCCGCCGGCGGCTTGGCCGATGCCCATGGCCGCAAACGCGTATTCCTGTTCGGCGTCACGCTGTTCCTGGCCGCCTCGGCCGCTTGCGGCATGGCCGGCAGCGTGCCCCTGCTGATCGCGGCGCGCGTGGTGCAGGCGCTGGGCGCCGCGCTGCTGACGCCCGCTTCGCTCTCGATCATCCTCGACGCTTTCCCCAAGGAGAAGCGGACGGTGGCGGTCAGCCTGTGGGGCGCGGTCGGGGGCCTGGCCGCCGCCATCGGTCCGAGCCTGGGCACGACCATCGTCGAGCACCTGGGCTGGCCCTGGGCCTTCTACATCAACCTGCCGCTGGGCGCGGTCTCGCTCTGGTTCGGCGCGCTGCGCCTGCGCGAGGCGCAGGTCTCCGGCAAGAAGGCCCGCATCGACGTGGTGGGCATGCTGCTGCTGATCGTCGCCGTCGGCGCGCTGGCGATGGCGATCACCCAGCTCGACTCGCCGCGCTGGAGCCGGCTGGAACTGTCGGCGCTGGCCGCGACCAGCGCGATCGCCTTCGGCGCCTTCGTCGCCTGGGCGAGGACAAGCAGTGCGCCGCTGGTCGACCTGGCCCTGTTCGCCAACCGCAGCTACAGCGCCGTCAACCTGGCCACGCTCGCCTTCGGCACCGCGTTTGCAATGATGTTCTTCGCCTTCTTCTCCTACATGACGCGGATCTGGCATTTCAGCCTGCCGCTGGCGGGCCTGGCCGTCACGCCGGGACCGCTGATGGTGGTGCCGACCGCGATCGTCGCCGGCCGCATCGCGGCGAAAACCGGCCATCGTCCCATCCTGGTCATCGGTTCGCTGGTGTATGCGGCGAGCGGCCTGTGGCTGCTGCTGGTGCCCGGCATCGAGCCGGCCTATGCGACGCACTGGCTGCCGGGCCTGTTCCTGAGCGGGATCGGCGTGGGCATGGTGCTGCCTTCGCTGTCGGGAGCCGCGGTCGCGGGCCTGCCGCCGGCGCAGTATGCGGTCGGCAGCGCCGTCAACCAGGCCACGCGCCAGCTCGGCTCGGTGCTGGGGGTGGCAGTCACCGTGCTGCTGGTCGGGCACGCACAGCTGACCCGCGCGGACTTCCTTCCGCTGTACGGCATGCACGTGGCGCTGGCGCTGCTGACCGGAGCGCTGTGCCTCGCGGTCAGGACCAGACCGGTCCCCCGCTGATGCGATGAACAAATCCGGGGCGCCGCCACGCGCCCCGGAACGATGTGCTCATCGGGTCGCGCTTGGCGGCGCGGCGCTGCGGCCGATGCGGTAGATGACGCCGTCGGTCAGCGACACCACATACAGCTTGCCGTCCGGTCCCTGTTCGATGTCCGGCGTGACGCCGAAACCCCTGCCGATGAGCAGGGTCTCGCTTTCGGTGGGCTCGAATTTGCCCAGGTTGTCGGCCACCTTGTCGGCCAGGCGCGCATCGGCGCTCACGTCGACCGCCAGCCGGTCCGGGCTCAGGCGCAGCCGGTACAGGCTGCCGCCGGTGGTGGCGGTCGGCGCGTAGGACCGGGCCGAACCGATCCACAGACTGCCGTCGTATTCGGCGCCCAGTGCGTCGCCCCGTACAAAGGCCGTCCCCGCCGGCCCGACGTCATAGCGCCAGCTGAACTGCGGATCCTCGTAGGTGGCGCCGGGCAGCATGACCATGCGCGCCGTTGGCGGTGTCCGCGAGGCGGATGGGCGGATAGCGCAGCTGCTGCAGGTCGCCGGCGAACATCGTCGTTTCGATCCCCTTGAACTCGGAATGGAGGCTGAGCGGTCCCATGGTGCCCGGTCGAGCTCTCGGTCCAGCGGATGTAGACGAAAGGCAGGGCCGGAAAATCCGGATGCAGCGCAATACCGAGCAGGCCGCGTTCCGAGGCCGAATTGACGGCCAGATCGAGCACGGGCGTCGCCTGCCCCCCCCCGGTGGCCCGTTTCACCTGGCCGGTCGCTTTTTCCAGGATCAGGGCTTCGTCCGTGCCGATAAAGGCGATCCCGATCGGCGTGGTCAGGCCGCCGAGCCAGGTCGTGACCTGCAGGTTCGGGTCGAGCATCTCGACTGGAATCGAATCGGCGAGCGCAGCGGGCGCGGCCGTTCCCAGCATCACGGACAGGGCGAGAATCGAAGCGGCCCTTGCGGACCCTGGTGCTGCCGGCCTCCCCCTGGATGGTTCTTCAAAGCGTGTTGTTGACATGATGATCCTCCAATCCGTCGGCGTACCAAAAGCCGCGCATCGGCATCCGATCCGCAAGACAGGCAATCAATACCGACACGCGGGGAGGATTGGACCGCAAACGCGTGGAGGGTTCTGGCCGAGCCGCCGGCGCCTTTGCCCTCTTCAGGCCGCGCGCATCAGCAGCAAGTGGCCGGCGACCTCGCTGCCGTTCTCGCTGCGCACGACCGCGGCTTCGGCCTCGACCAGCCTGAAGCCGTGCCCGAGCGCCAGGCGCCGCAGGTAGGCCATGGAGTGCGCGTAGCGGTTCGACGGCTGCAGCACATACTCCGGTACCGCGCCTTCTGCGCCCGCCTCGGTCGAGAAGCAGAACCAGCCGCCGGGACGCAATGCGCCGCGCACCTGGGCGAACAAGGCGTCCAGGTCGCCGAAATACACCAGCACGTCGGCGGCCACGGCCAGGTCGAAGCTGCGCGGGCGCGCCGCGAGGAAGGCGCCGATGTCGGCGCATGCCAGCTCGTCGTACAGCCCGGTCGCGCGCGCCTGTGCCAGCATGTTCCCGGACAGGTCGACGCCGGTCAGGTGCCGCGCGTTCGGGCGCAGGAAAGGCCCGCACAGGCCCGTGCCGCAGCCAAGGTCCACGGTAGCGAGACCGGCAGCCTGGACATGGCGCCTGATGGCCGCGTCGACCAGGGCCGGCGTGCGGTAGCCCAGCACCCCGGTGAGGTGGCGCTCGAAATGGCCGGCGTACCCGTCGAACAGGGCTTTGACGTAGCCGGCCGGGGCCTGCTTCGGCGCCGCGCCGACGCCGAGCGCGGCCAGCGCGAAGTCGATCCCGCCCGTGTCCTCGGCAAGCGCGCGCGCCTGTTCATAGGCGGCGATCGCTTCCTCGCGCCGGTGCAGGGCCAGCAGCGCATCGCCACGCTGCTGGTGGCTCGCCGCGTGGCCGGGCCGCAGGCGCAGCGCAGCGTCGAAACACGCCAGCGCCGCGAGCGGCCGCTCGAGCTTCAGCAGGGTCAGGCCGCGTCCCGTGTGCGCTTCGGGTGCATCCGGATCGGCGCCAATTGCATCGTCATAGGCCCGCAAGGCCGCGTCGAAGGCACGCAGCTGGAACAGGGCGTTCGCGCGCACGCAGGCCGCCTCGGGATAGACAGGTTTCTGGCGCAGCGCCTGCTCGCAGCTCTCCAGCGCCGCCTGCGCCTCGCCCAGTTCGAGCAGCGCGATCGCGCGGTTGCACCAGGCTTCCGGGTAGGAAGGGCGCAGGCTCAGCGCGCGCTCGTAGCTGTCGACGGCCTCGGGCAGCCGTCCGAGCTTGCGCAAGGCGTTGCCGCGGTTGCTCCAGGCGAGCGCATAGCCGGGGTTCAGGCCCAGCGCCGTGTCGTAGCTGGCCAGCGCCTCGCCGCTACGGCCCAGGTCCTGGAATGCGGCGCCGAGGTTGCAGTGGGCAGTGGCCTGACCCGGATCGATCGCGAGCGCCGTCTCGATCAGCCGCACTGCGTCCTGTGCCTCGCCCTGCTGGCGCTGGATGACGCCGAGCAGGTGCAGCGCATCGAACTGGCGCGGTGCGATGTCCAGCACGTGCCGGTAGCGCGCCGCCGCATCAATCAGCTTGCCGCCCTGGTGCAGCGCCACGGCTTCCTTCAACAGCGCCCTGACGCGCGCGTCCTCCTGCCCCATGTGTCCCTCGATCGATGAATGTGGCCGCCAGCATACCGTACGCAAGCGCTGCCGGCTCCGTTATGATGGCGTTCTCACAACTCGAGCAATAACGCCATGCCTACCTGGACCCGCAGTTTGCACACCGTAGCGCTGACCACCCTCACCCTGCTCGCGGCCGCCGCCCACGCGGCCGATCCGCGCAGCCTGCTGCTCAGCGCGGACCGTGTCTGGACGGGAGAGGGCAAGCCCCACGCCGGCTGGGCGGTGCTGGTGGTCGACGGCCGGGTCAAGGAAGTGGGACCGGCGGATGCGATCGGCGCGCCGCCGGATGCCGAGCGCGTCTCCCTGCCCGGCAAGACCCTGATCCCGGGCCTGATCGATTTGCACTCGCACGTGCTGCTGCACCCGTACAACGAGACGACCTGGGACGACCAGGTGATCAAGGAGCAGGTCGAGTACCGCACCCTGTTGGCCGGCAAGCACGCTGCCGACACCCTGCAGGCCGGCTTCACGACCCTGCGCGACCTCGGCACCGAAGGCGCGAACTATGCCGACGTCGGCATCAAGCGCGCGATCGAAGGGGGCGTGGTGCCCGGCCCGCGCCTGCTGATCGCGACGAAAGCCATCGTGGCCAGCTTCAGCTACGGCCCGGCCGAGCGCAGCTACCGGCCCGACATGGAGATTCCCTACGGCGCCCAGGAAGCGACCGGTGTCATTGAAGCCACGAAGGCGGTGCGCGAGCAGAGCGCGCACGGCGCCGACTGGATCAAGTTCTATGCCGACTACCGGACCGGCGTCGACGGCAGCAGCCGCCCCACCTTCACGCTGGAAGAGATGAAGGCGATGGTGGAAGCGAGCCACGTCACCGGGCGCAAGGTGGCGGCGCACGCCAGCACCGACGCCGCGATCCGCCTGGCCGTGCTGGCCGGGGTCGACACGATCGAGCACGGCTATGGAGCGAGCGAGGCGACCTTCCGCCTGATGAAGGAGCGCGGCACGGCCTACGTGCCGACGCTCACGGCGCCGGAAGCCATCGGCGAATACTTCCAGAAGCACGTGCGCGGCGGCCCACCGACCCCGGGCATGCAGGAGGCGGCGCGCGCCTTCCAGCTTGCGCGCAAGGTCGGCGTCGTGATCGGCAACGGCAGCGACGTCGGTGTCTTCACCCACGGCACCAATGTGCGCGAGCTGGAGTGGATGGTGCGGCTCGGGATGACGCCGACGGAGGCCCTGCGAGCGGCCACCGTGGTGGCGGCCGGGATTCTCGGCAAGGGCCAGGAGCTGGGCCAGCTGGCGCCCGGCGCGCTGGCCGACGTGGTCGCGGTCGAGGGCGACCCGACGGCGGATATCGGCGCGCTGCGCAAGGTGGGCTTCGTGATGAAGGGCGGCAAGGTATATAAGCGGCCGTGATGCCGCTTATTGAATGAACGCATGAGCAGCGACGTAGGGTGGGCGCCCCGAGCCCACCGTAACGATGTACCTCGTTAGCGCCAGGCGCGGTGGCACGGGGCGCCGCGCTGCCGCGTTGCGCATATCACGCAGGCGCATGACCGGCATTCACACGGGTTGGGGATATCCACAATAGCGGCTATAGTGAGATTTGGTGATCATGGCGACACCACCAACCTCTCATGAAGAGTTGTCATGAAAAAGCCCTTTTATAAAATCCTGTATGTCCAGGTGCTGACCGCCATCGTCCTTGGCGTCCTGCTCGGCGTGTTCTATCCGAAGCTCGGCACCGAGATGAAGCCCCTCGGAGACGGCTTCATCAAACTGATCAAGATGATCATCGCCCCCGTCATCTTCTGCACCGTCGTCGCCGGTATCGCCGGCATGCAGGACATGAAGAAAGTCGGCCGCGTCGGCGGCAAGGCCCTGCTCTATTTCGAAGTCGTCTCGACCTTCGCCCTGATCATCGGCCTGCTGGTCGCCAACATCGCGAAACCGGGCGCCGGCTTCAACGTCGACGTCGCCCACCTCGACACCAAGGCGATCGCCCAGTACACGGAGAAGGCCCAGCACCAGAGCACGGTCGACTTCCTGCTGAACATCATCCCGAACACCTTTGTCGATGCCTTCGCCAAGGGCGACATCCTGCAGGTGCTGCTGATCGCGATCCTGTTCGGCACCGCGCTGTCCATCCTCGGCGAACGCGGCCGTGCGACGACGAAGATCATCGAAGACTTCTCGCACGTCATCTTCGGCGTCGTGAACATCGTCATGAAGGTTGCCCCGATCGGTGCCTTCGGCGCCATGGCCTTCACCATCGGCAAATACGGCCTGGCCTCGCTGATCCCGCTGGCCAAGCTGATGGGTTCGTTCTACCTGACCTGCGGCCTGTTCGTCGTCGTCGTGCTCGGCACCATCGCCAGGCTGACCGGCTTCTCGATCTTCAAGTTCATCGGCTACATCAAGGAAGAACTGCTGATCGTGCTGGGAACCAGCTCCTCGGAAAGCGCCCTGCCGGCCCTGATGCGCAAGCTGGAAAAGCTCGGCTGCTCGAAGTCGGTCGTCGGCCTCGTGGTTCCGACCGGCTACTCGTTCAACCTGGACGGCACCAACATCTACATGACGATGGCCGCCCTGTTCGTCGCCCAGGCAACGAACACCGAACTGACCCTGATGCAGGAACTGACCATCCTCGCCGTGGCGATGCTGACCTCGAAAGGTGCCTCGGGCATCACCGGCGCCGGCTTCATCACCCTCGCCGCGACCCTGGCCGTGGTGCCGACCATCCCGGTCGCCGGCATGGCACTGATCCTCGGCATCGACCGCTTCATGAGCGAATGCCGCGCCCTGACCAACTTCGTCGGCAACGGCGTGGCCTCGGTGGTGGTGTCGAAGTGGGAAAAGGAGCTGGACCACGAACGCATGGATGCCGTGCTGTCGGGCCACTATGTGGAAGATCACGCCAAGCACGTGCCGCCGATCCGCGAAGCTGCCTGATTCTTCGTGTCTCATCAAAAAACCGCGCTTCGGCGCGGTTTTTTGTTGCTTGCGTTCGTGCGCACGGGCTGGAACGCGTGGGCTCGGGAGCCCACCCTAGGTTACGCAACGGCCTGCGGCTGCCGTGTAACGTAGGGTGGGCATGCCCACGCGTTCGTGCTCCGGCATACCCGAGCGCCGACCCTTAGCGTTGCCGCCCGAATATCCGCGTGCTACGCTCCGGGCCATAACAACACGGAGATACACCATGCGCCTGTCCACTTTCGCCTTCGCCGCCCTGCTCGCCCTGCCCTTTGCGGCAGCGGCCCAAACCGCCCCCGCCTACGACGCCGAGCTCGCCAAATCCTTGGGCGCCGACGAACGCGGCATGCGCCAATACGTGCTGGTCATCCTGAAAACGGGCCCGAACAAGATGGCCGACGGCGAGGCACGCAAGGCCATGTTCGCAGGCCATTTCGCCAACATGGGCAAGCTCGCCGGCGAAAAGAAACTGGTGCTGGCCGGCCCGCTCGACGGCAAGGAAGGCCGGCGCGGCATCTTCGTCTTCAACACGCCCGATATCGAGACGGCACAAACCTGGGTCGCCACCGACCCGGTCATCATCAACGGCGAAATGGTTGCCGAGTACCACAAGTTCTACGGCTCGGCGGCGCTGATGATGGTCAATGAGGTGCACGGCAAGATCGAGAAGAAATAAGCCCCCGCAGGCAGGGCCGGCACGGCAGCGAAATAAGCTAGACAATCTTTTCTAGACAAGATATTCTAGATTCATCCAGCCTGTCCCTGAAGGAAGCACCATGCCCACACCTGCCGACATTCCCAAGCCGACCGCGGCCGAACTCGACCTCCTGCAGGTGCTGTGGCCGCTCGGCGCCGCGACCGCGCGCCAGGTACACGAGGCGATGCAGAAGACGCGTCCCGAGGTGACCTACGCCACCGTGCTGCGCCTCATGCAGATCATGCACACCAAGGGGCTGTTGAGCCGCGACGAGAGCGAGCGTTCGCACGTCTACGCGCCGGCCCAGCCCCAGGATTCGCTGCAAACCAATTTATTGAAGGACCTGATGCAGAAGGCCTTCGCCGGTTCGGCCAAGGCGCTGGTGCTGGCGGCCCTGAAAAGCGGCATCTCCAAGAAGGAGCGCGCCGAGATCGAAAAGCTGCTGAAGGACGACGGGCCATGACCGGCCAGGAGCTCGTCGGCCATATCGGCGCCACCCTGCTCGATTCCGTCTGGCAGTGTGCATTGATCGGGCTGGAGGCCGCCTGCGCGATGATCGGCCTGCGCAAGGCCCGTCCACAGACGCGCTACGCGGTCGCCTGCGTCCACCTGCTGTTGTGCCTGCTGTGGCCTGCGGTCGAACTGGTCGCGCGCCTGAACGGCGGCCCATCCGGCGCAAGCGGCACCCCGGTACTTGGACAAATCTTCTCCGGCACCGGCGCGGCTGGCGGCGGCGGCTGGCAAGGCTTCCTGCAGGCCCACCTTGCCTGGCTGGTCGCCGGCTGGGCAGCCTGCGCCGCTGCGCTCGGCCTGCGCCTGGCGCTCGGCCTGGTATGGATCCGGCGCTCCGCCAGGACCGAGCGCACCGACCCGCACTGGAAGGCGCGCCTGGACACGATGGCCGCGCAGTTCGGCATCACGCGCACGCTGCGCCTGCGGGTGGTCGACACGCTGTCCAGTCCGGTCACCGCCGGCTGGTGGCGTCCGGTGGTGCTGGTGCCGGCGTCGCTCATCTCAGGCATGCCGCCGCAGCTGCTGGAGGCCCTGCTGGCGCATGAACTGGCGCACGTGCGCCGCTGCGATTACCTGGTCAACCTGGCGCAGAGCCTGATCGAAACCATCCTGTTCTACCACCCCGTGGTCTGGTGGCTCTCGCACCGCATCCGTGTCGAGCGCGAGCAGATTGCGGACGATATCGCGGCAAGACAACTGGGCGAACCGCGGCGCCTGGCCCTTGCGCTTTCCGAACTGGAACGTCTCCAGTTCTCAACCCAGCACCTGGCCCAGGCGGCCAACGGAGGAGATCTCATGACCCGCATCAAACGATTGGTTCGTCCCGAAACGCAAGCACTCACCTGGAAAGCCGCGCTTCCGGTCCTGGCCATGGCGACGGCCTGCATCGCCGGCTGCGCCGGGACGGCCACGGCCCACGACGCCACCGGCGACGCCTCGCTCAGCAGGAAGCCGATTGCCCAGTTCAATTCCTGCGCCAAACCGGAATATACGGCGGAGGCACTGGCCCGGCGCGCACAAGGAACGACCTCGCTGCGCTTCCTGATCGATACCGACGGAAGCGTGGCCGAAGCACAAGTTGCGCAGTCGAGCGGCGACGCCTCGCTCGACGAGGCGGCACGCGCCGCGATCGCCAAGTGCCGCTTCACGCCGGCGCTTGCCGGCGGCAAGCCGGCGCGTGCCTGGGTGCCGGTCCAGTACGTCTGGTCGCTCGGGTAAAAACGCAACACCGGCGCACGCGCGCCGGCATGGCACAGTGCGCGCAGACACGCCCGCGCTAGAATGGGGAGGCGGCACTTCCGGTGCCGCCCACTGTCCAGCGGGGGGTGCCATGCAACACGGCGAAAAGTTCAACACCATCACCCACCTCGGCGGCGCCGTGCTCGCCTTCGGCGCCAGCATCCCGCTGCTGGCGCGCGCCTTCAATGCCAACGGCCACCTGGGGCTGGCCAGCACGGCCGTGTACGCGATCTCGCTGGTCCTGATGTACGCCTGCTCGACCGCCTACCACGGCGCCAGCGGATCGCTGAAGCAATTGCTGCAGCGCCTGGACCACCTCAGCATCTACCTGCTCATCGCCGGCAGCTACACGCCCTTCTGCATGCTGATGCTGACGGGCAGCGAGGCCTGGATCCTGCTCGGCGTCGTGTGGGGCCTGGCGATCGTCGGCATCCTGCAGGAAACCCGGCCGCACAAGGGCGCGCGGGTGCTGTCGATGCTGGTGTATCTCGCGATGGGCTGGTCGGCGGCAACCATGTTGCGGCCACTGCAGGAAGGTCTCGGTGCGGACGGCTTTGCCTGGCTGCTGGGCGGAGGGATCGCCTACACGGCCGGCATCGTGTTCTATGCGCTCGATGCGCGCCTGCGCCATGCGCACGGGATCTGGCATCTGTTCGTGCTGGCGGGGAGCGCCGCGCACTACATCACGATTTACTGGTACGTGCTGGAATAAAAAAGAGCGGCACAGGCCGCTCTCTTCGACTGCATCTATCGCAGGCTCAGACCGCCGACACGTCCAGCTCGGCCGCCGTTGCTTCCACAATCTGCTCCTTCGTCACGCCCGGCGCCAGCTCGACCAGCTTCAGGCCCTTACCGGTGACGTCGATCACGCCGAGGTCCGTGATGATGCGGTCGACCACGCCGACGCCGGTCAGCGGCAGGTCGCATTTCTTGAGGATCTTGTGGCTGGTCGAGCCATCCTTGGCGGTGGCGACGTGTTCCATCACCACGACCACGCGCTTGACGCCGGCGACGAGGTCCATCGCGCCGCCCATGCCCTTCACCATCTTGCCAGGGATCATCCAGTTGGCCAGGTCGCCGTGCTCGGAGACCTGCATCGCGCCCAGGATGGCGAGGTTGATCTTGCCGCCGCGGATCATGCCGAAGGAATCGGCCGAGCTGAAGTAGGCGGCGCCGGGCAGCGCGGTGACGGTCTGCTTGCCTGCGTTGATCAGGTCTGCGTCAACCGCGTCGTCGGTCGGGAACGGGCCGATGCCGAGCAGGCCGTTTTCCGACTGCAGGAAGACTTCGATGTCCTGCGGTACATAGTTGGCGACCAGGGTCGGCAGGCCGATGCCCAGGTTCACATAGAAACCGTCCTGCAGTTCCTGTGCCGCGCGCGCGGCCATTTCATCACGAGTCCATGCCATGTTCTGTCTCCGATCGGTTTTTAGTTTGCGCGCACGGTGCGCTGTTCGATGCGCTTTTCCGGCGTCGGATTGTGGACGATGCGGTGCACGAAGATGCTTGCGGTGTGCACCTGGTCCGGATCGATCTCGCCGATCTCGACCAGCTCTTCGACTTCGACGATGCAGACTTTACCGGCGGTGGCGACGTTCGGGTTGAAGTTGCGCGCGGTCTTGCGGAACACCAGGTTGCCGGCCTTGTCGGCCTTCCAGGCTTTCACCAGCGACACGTCCGGCACCAGGGCCAGCTCCATCACATAATGTTCGCCGTTGAACTCGCGCGTTTCCTTGCCGTCGGCAACGATGGTACCGTAGCCGGTTTTCGTGAAGAAGGCCGGGATGCCGGCGCCGCCGCAACGCAGCTTCTCGGCCAGGGTGCCCTGTGGGGTGAATTCGAGTTCGAGTTCGCCGGCCAGGAACTGGCGTGCGAATTCCTTGTTTTCGCCGACATACGAGGCGATCATCTTCTTGATCTGGCGCGTCTCCAGCAGCTGGCCGAGGCCGAAGCCGTCGACGCCTGCGTTGTTGGAGATGGCGGTCAATTGCTTCACGCCCGAATCGCGCAGCGCTTCGATCAGCGCCTCGGGAATGCCGCACAGGCCGAAGCCGCCGACGGCGATGGTCTGGCCGTCTTGAACGATACCGGCCAGCGCCGATGCCGCGTCAGGATACACTTTGTTCATACCCGTCCCTTTTGTAGAGTGGCTGAATAGCCGTTTATGTACCGCAGAGTAGAATCCCAGCATAAAATACGCCGATTCAAAGCACAATACCGTAGAACTACCGGCCATGGCCCTGCCCCAGCAACAACAAGTAGAAGCAGTTCAAGTGAATCCATCATACGCCATCGATTACGAGATGATTTTCCAGCATGCGCCGGTCGGCATGTGCATCTCGAGCAACCGCGTGATCCAGTCATGCAACCTCGCGCTGGCCGCGATGTTCGGCTACGACCGCGGCCAGCTCGACGGCCAGTCCTTTGCCGTGCTGTACCCGACGATGGACGAATTCCTGCGCACGGGCGACCGCATCGTGCCCATCATGAATGCGAAGGGCCGCTACTCGGACGAGCGCATCATGCGCCGCGGCGACGGCGAACTGTTCTGGTGCCACGTGACGGGGCGCGCCCTGAACGCGAACGAGCCGCTCGGCGCGGGCGTGTGGACCTTCGAGGACGTGAGCGAGAAGCGGCCGGTCACGGCCGAGCTGACCCCGCGCGAACGCGAGATCGCCGCGCTTTTAGTGGAAGGCAAGACCAGCAAGGTGATCGCCCGCGAGACCGACCTGAGTCCGCGCACTGTCGAGATGCACCGGGCGAAACTGATGCGCAAGTTTTCGGCGTCGACCTCGTCGGAGCTGGTGCACAAGCTGGTCGGCGTGGCCAGGTAAGGCCAGCCCGGCGTACCTAGCCTGCGGCCAATTCGCCGAGTGTCACGACGAGCGGCGGCGGCGCGGGCGTCAGGGGACGACTGGCGCTCAAGGCCAGCGCCAGTCCCGGCTGCGCGAACACATAATCGGCAGCACTTGCGCTGCCCAGCTTGAAACGCGCCTCATGCAGGCACCACATCCGGTGGAACGCATCCACCCTGGCCTGCCCAGCCAGCGCACGCAATTCCGCGACGTCCTCAGGTCCAAGCGCCTGTTCGGCCAGGGCCAGCAGGTCGCGCCCGGCATCGATGCGTTCGATATCGAGGCCAAGCTGGGAAACGGTGCTGGCGGCACAGGCGACCCAAGGGCCGCTGTGCGAGATGCTGAAACCGACGCCCTCCGGCGCCGGCGTATCGAGCGCGGGGGCCAGGCCCGGCCGCTCACGCAGCACGATGTCGCGCGGTGCCAGGTCAAGAAGACGGCCCAGAGCCAGGCGCAGCAAGGCGCGGCCTGCAATGAACTGCCGGCGCCGCCCGGCCCGCACGAAACGGGCGCAGCGCTGGCGCTCCCCTTCACCCAGCCAGGCGGTGTAAGCGTCCAGCGCCGCGCAGGAGATCGCGCCGGCGTCCAACAGCCACAACAGTGTTTGGTCGCGGCAGCCCGCCCGGCCCTCGCTCATTACTTGAGCTTGACGAACTCGCCCTTGAGCGCAACGCCCGACATCATCGCGCCGTCGTGGCATTCGAACTCGGTCTCGCTCGACATTTCCTCGTTCTTGTAATTGCTCACGATGTTGATGACCGCGTCGGCACCCAGTTCTTTCGCGCGCTGCTGCAGCTTCAGCATGCCCGACAGGAAGGCCCAGTTGCAGGCCGTTTCTGGCGACTTGCCGAAGGAATTGGTCTTCTGGCTGGTCTTGTCGCTGCCCAGGCGCTGGGCAATGGCCGGCGTCTTCTGGCTGCCGAAATAGAATTTGACCGTGTCGCCGAGGCGGCTCTGCGCGTCGTTGGCCGCCATGGCTGCGGCCAGCGGCATCATCAGCTTGTTGTCGCGCGCTTGCGCAGGGACGGTGCTGCCGATGGCGGCGGCGGCCACGGCGATACTCAGCATCAGTTTTTTCATGTTGTTTTCCTCGAAAGTGAACCGGATCAGTTTGCGGCGACGGCCTGTTCGTCCGCGCCCGACGGGCCGCCGACGGCCTGCTCGTAGTTGGCGATCACGTAGTTACTGGCCAGCTTGGCGACGCGGGTCAGCATCAGGTTGTCGTTCACGCCCAGGGTGAAGCCGCCGCTCATGGCGTTCGAGCGCTGGAAGAATTCCGGCGTCGCAATGACCTTGCCCGACTGGTCGCGGAAGGTCACGCGCATCAGGACGCCCGAGCTGCCGGCCAGGGGGCCGAGGAAGACGCGCTTGGTCGTGCTCTTGAACGACATTTCTTCGACGATCGGCTCGACGGTCAGGGTGCGGCCATTCGCCGGGCGGCTGTTCCACTGCTCCAGCGAAGGTGCCAGGTCCTTCTCGAAGTTGGCGGCGATCTTGCCCAGTGCGGCGGCGTTGCCCTTGTAGCCGGCCTTGAAGGCGACCGGCTTGACCTCGATGCGGCCATACTGCGAGAAGGCGGCGGCCGGTGCGGGGTTGTTGGTCGACGAAGCCTTGATCCTGGTGGCGCAGCCCTGGATGAGCGGGAGTGCGACCAGCATGGATGCGGCCAGCAATGCGCGACGCGAGTTTTTCATTATTTTTTTCCTTGAGTTTTGGGGAACTACCGTTTGAAAATCAACGACGTGTTAATGCCGCCGAACGCAAAATTGTTGGTCATGACGTATTCGCAGTCGAGGCGGCGCCCCTCCCCGCGAATGTAGTCGAGCTGCCCGCACTGGGGATCGACTTCATTGAGGTTGACGGTCGGGGCGAACCAGCCCTCGCGCATCATCTCGATGCTGAACCAGGCTTCCAGCGCGCCGCAGGCGCCCAGGGTGTGGCCCATGTAGCTCTTGAGGGAGCTGATCGGCATGTGCGGGCCGAACAGCGCGGCGGTCGCTTGCGTCTCGGCCAGGTCTCCCTGCTGGGTGGCGGTGCCGTGGGCGTTGACGTAGCCGATCGCGCCTGGGGCCAGGCCCGCGTCCTCGAGCGCCATCTCCATCGCGGTGCGCATGGTGGCGGCGTTCGGCTGGGTCACGTGGGTGCCGTCGCTGTTGGTGCCGAAGCCGACCAGTTCCGCGTAGATCGTGGCGCCGCGCGCCAGCGCGTGTTCGCGTTCTTCCAGGATCAGGGCGCCGGCACCCTCGCCGATCACGAGGCCGTCGCGCGAGACGTCGAAAGGACGCGGCGTGGCCTGCGGCGTGTCGTTGCGCGTGCTGGTGGCGAACAGGGTGTCGAAGACGGCGGCCTCGGTGGCGCACAGCTCTTCGGCGCCGCCGGCAATCATGGCCGTCTGGCGGCCGCTCCTGATTGCCTCGTAGGCGTAGCCGATGCCCTGGCTGCCCGAAGTGCAGGCCGACGAGGTCGTGATCACGCGCCCGGTCAGGCCGAAGAACACGCCGATATTCACGGGCGCCGTGTGCGCCATCATCTTGATGTAGGTGGTGGCATTGATGCCGCGCGTTGTGCGCTCTTCCATCATGCGGCCGAAGTCGCCGATGGCGCTCGGGGTGCCGGCCGAGGAGCCGAAGGATACGCCCATGCGGCCGCTGGTGAGCAGCGGATCGTCCAGCAGGCCGGCGTCGATGAGCGCCAGTTCCGTGGCGCGCGTGGCCAGCAGCGCGACGCGGCCCATGCTGCGCGTGGTCTTGCGGCTGTAGCGCCCGGACAGTTCGAAGGGCGCGGCCGGCGCGCCCAGGCGCGTGTTCAGGCCATCGTAATCGTCCCATTCTTTCATGTGGACGATGGCGTTGCGGTAGGAGCCGAGGCGGTCGCGGACCGTGGCCCAGTCGTTGCCGATCGGGCTGATGCCGGCCATGCCGGTGACGACGACGCGGTGGTTCATGCCAGACCTCCATTCACGGAAATGACCTGGCGGGTGACGTAGCCGGCGTCGTCGGACAGCAGGTAGCTGACCGCCGCCGCCACTTCCTCGGGACGGCCGACGCGGCGCGCGGGGATCATCTTCAAGGCCTCTTCCATCGGCACCTCGCCGATCATGTCGGTCTCGATCAGGCCGGGCGCCACGCAGTTGACGGTGATGTTGCGCTTGGCCAGTTCCAGCGCCAGCGCCTTGGAGGCGCCGATGATGCCGGCCTTGGCCGCGCTGTAGTTGACCTGGCCGCGGTTGCCGACCAGGCCCGAGACCGAGGCCATGGTCACGATGCGGCCGGGCTTGCGGCGCTGGACCATCGGCATCACGAGGGGATTCAACACGTTGAAGAAGCCATCGAGGTTGGTGCCCAGCACCTGGTCCCATTCCTCGCCCGTCATTGCCGGGAAGGCCGTGTCGCGCGCGACGCCGGCATTGCAGACGACGCCGTAATAGCAGCCGTGTTCTTCAATATCGGCCGCCAGCGCGGCGGCCGTGGCCTCGCGCTCGCCGATGTCGAACTGCAGCACGCGCGCGCTGCCCCCAGCGGCGACGATCTCGCCCGCGACCGCGTCGGCTTCTTCGCGCCGGCTGCGGCAATGCACCACCACGCCATAGCCCTCGCGCGCCAGGCGCAGCGCGATCGCCTTGCCGATGCCGCGCGAGGAGCCGGTGACGAGGACACTGCGCAACACACTTTTATCGATACTACTCATTCGGAACTCCGTTGCAAAAACTCTTCGACATTGTCGGGCTGGAAGACGGTGATCGTGGCGCTGGCCAGCTCGGTCCCGTCCTGCCCATCTGTGATACGGCAGTCGAACGCGCCCAGGCCGTTGTCGCCCTGCAGCGCGCGCTGCACGTGGATATGTAATACGCTGCCGACCGCAAAGGCCGGCACGCTGCAGGCATAGCGCCGGCTGCCAAGCAGGAAGCCGACGCGCACCGGCTCGCCGCGCTGGCGCGCCGTAAAGCCGGCGTGGGCGGCCACCGCCTGCGCCATGTATTCGACGCCGACCCAGGCGCCGACTGCGCCGCCGCTGCAGAACATCGAGTCCGGCCGAATGCGCACCTGGGCGTCGAGGGTCTCGGCGTCGGCCGCCAGCAGGGTGTCCAGCAGCGACATGGCGCCGCTGTGCGGCACCAGCGTTTTGATATCGGGCAGGTTCATTGTGTTCTCCCGAACAGCAGCGCCGCATTCGAGCCGCCGAAAGCGAAGGAATTACTCAGCGCGTAGCGGATCGGACGGCCAAGCCTGGCGCCCGGCTGCGCCACGTTCAATGAAGGCAGCGCCGGGTCGGGCGTGCCATCCCACAGGTGCGGCGGCAGCATGCCGGCCGCGTTATCGTCCTGCATCGCGATCCAGCAGAAGGCCGCCTCCACTGCCCCGGCAGCGCCCAGCGTGTGGCCGGTAAAAGGCTTGGTCGAGCTGACCGCCACCTCGCTGCCGAACAGGTCGGCCACGGCGCGCGATTCCATCGCGTCGTTCTGCACGGTCGCCGTGCCGTGCAGGTTGATGTAGTCGACCTGGCCGGCGTCGATGCCGGCGCGGCGCAGGGCCTCGTTCATCGCGATGCGCGCGCCGCCGCCGTTCGGATCGGGCGCCGACATATGGTGGCCGTCCGAGGACTCGCCCCAGCCGCACAGGGCGACCGCGGCCGGCTCGCGGCTCATCAGGAACAGGGCCGCGCCCTCGCCCAGGTTGATCCCGTTGCGGCTGGCGCCGAGCGGGTTGCACTGCACGGCGCTGACCGATTCGAGGGCACTGAAGCCGGCGACCGTGAAGCCGCACAGGGTGTCGACGCCGCCGCTGACGACCGCGTCGACCAGGCCCATGCGGATCAGGCGCGCGGCGCTGGCCATGGCCTTGGCGCTCGAGGAACAGGCGCTCGAATGGACATAGGCCGGGCCGGACACATTCAGCGCGTGCGCCAGCAGCGCGGCGGGCGAATCCATCTCCTGCTGGCCGTAGTGGAAGTCTTCCGGCAGTGGCTGGCCCGCCACGTGCGCGGCGATCGCGCTTTCGGTCGCGCCCACGCCCGAGGTGCTGGTGCCGACGATGACGCCGACCCGGTCCGCGCCGTAGCGGGCAATCGCGGCGTCGACCGCCGGCCGGATCTGGGCCAGCGCGGCCAGCGCCAGCGCGTTGTTCCGGCTCCGCATCGGCAGCGGCAGGTGCGCCATGTCGGGCAGCACGGCCTCGACGCGGCCGAGGGGCAGCGTGCGGCCCGGGGAGCAGGCGTCCGACAGCGTGAGGCCGCTCGCGGCGTCCTCCAGCAAACGGCGCCGCGCCGTCTCGCGGTCGGCGCCGAGCGCGCAGACGAGCGCGCAATCGTTCAGGTAGATCATCATCTTATTCGGCAGCCGACTCGATGGTCAGCTTGTATTTGTAGCGCAGGTTGTCCAGCACCGCCTTGCCCTTCCAGCGCGGGGTGCCGCTGTAGTCGATCGTGGCCACGACCACGCCTTCGCGGCGCAGCGTGCGGCGCAGGCCCTGCTCCTCGATCGTCCAGCCGGCCGGCAGCACGCGCGCAATTTCGGCCGCGGGCCACACGGTCAGCTGCACGTCTTCCAGCACGTCGGCGGCGCGCACCTGTTTCGGCAGCATCGGGTGGCGCCACTCAAGCAGTTCCTTGCCGTCGAACTCGAGGCTCAGCACGCGCATGCCGAGCGCCAGCCCGACCAGGCTGACCTTGTTCGGGTCGACTTCGAGTGCGGCGTCGAGGTCGTTGGTACCGCCGGGGCGCTGCACCGTCAGGTGCTGCTGCACGCTGATCGATTCGCCCAGCGCAGCCGGGGCCAGGCGCAGGCCGAGGCGCGCCGGTACCTCTTCTTTTTTCGTGCAGCCGGCGAGCAGCACGGCTGCTGCCAGCAGCGCGCCTTTGGTACTGCGGTCAAGCCAGGACGGGCGAAGCATGGGGTTCCTCCTTGGTGACGGTGAAGCACGGGGCGCCCAGCCAGACCAGCGCGGTACCGACCAGCATCGTCAGGCCGAACGCCTGCAAGGCCGGGGTGCCGGACAGGCCGAGCAGGCCGAACGAAAGGATGGTGCTGGCCGCCGAAAGGCCGACCGCGAGCCAGGGCGCATCAATCCCGCGCTCGTGCTCTTCCTGCATGAAGATGCCATAGTCGACGCCGACGCCGAGCAGCAGCATCAGCGCCAGTACGTGGAACAGCTGCAGGCTCTGGCCGGCAAAGCCGAGCAGCGCCAGGGTCAGCAGGCTGGCCGCGGCGGTCGGCGCCAGCACGCGCCAGGTGCGGCCGCGGTAGCGCGGCAGCAGCACCAGGAACACGACCGCATAGGCGCCCAGCACCGCCCAGCCCATCCAGGCACGGTAGCGGCCGAGGACCGAGGAGATGCCGCCGACCTTGTCGACCCACTGCACCCCGGCGAGGCCGTCGGCGGCCCGTGCCAGGCTCGGGATGGCCGCGTAGGGCATCCCGCGCAGGGCGACGATGCTGGCGTATTCGCCCTCGACTTTCCCCAGCCAGAGGTGGCGCCAGGGTTCGCTGGCCGAGGTGCGCAGGAAATCGTCGAGGCGCAGCGGCACCGCATTGGTGCGCAGGTGGGCGCGGGTGGCCGCGACCCATGCGGCATCCTCGCCGATCTCGCGCGCCAGTCCCGCCAGCGGACCGTCGCCGGCCAGCAGTTTATTGTCGACCAGCGCCAGGCGCTCGGCCTGGGTGCGCTGGGACGGCACCCAGTTCGAGAGCGCCTGGTAGCCGCCGATGTCGCCCCCGGCGATCAGGGGTTCGAGGCGGGCCTTGAGCGCTTCCTCGCGCTGCAGCACTGCTTCGTTCGAGCTGCCGCGCACCAGGTAGTACTGGACCGGGCTTGGGGCGTCGAGCAGCTTGCCCAGCTTGATCTGGTCGCGGATCAGTTCGGGCGGCGAGGATTGCAGCGAGCGGATATCGTCGTTGACTTTCAGGCGCGACCAGCCGAGGGCCGTGAACACGCCAAGGACCGCGACCAGCAGCAGCGCCGCCGGTTGGTTTGAGACGCGCGGCCAGCGCGCCACCAGGGCGCGGTAGCCGCGCGCCAGCGGCCCGGCCTTCAGGGTGCGCGGACCAATCAGGGCCGGGAACCAGCACACCACGGTCAGCCAGGCGAAGACCAGGCCCAGCGCCGAGAACACGGCCATGTGGCGCAGTCCCGGGAAAGGCGTCAGGGCGAGGCCGAGATAGCCGATCACGGCGGCCAGCAAGGTCAGGCCGAGGCCGGGCAGCAGGCGGCGCAGCAAAGCCGGCGAGTCGAGCTGCGGATCGGCGCCGAGGCGGTGACAGAGGAAATAGATGCCGTAATCCTGGGCCACGCCGATCAGGCTGGCGCCGAATACCAGGGTCAGCAAATGGATGCGGCCGAACAGCAGCCAGCAGACGGACAGCGCGCCCAGGAAGCCGACGGCAATGGCCAGCACGATCAGCGAGATCGGTTTCACGGAACGGAAGGTCAGCCAGGTCAGCAGCACGATGCCGATCAGGGAGCCTGCGCCGATCGTGTGGATCTCGCGGCTGGCCTGGCGGCCGGCGGCGGCGGCATGCAGCACCACGCCGGCCTGGATCACTTCGGCGGACGGCACGGCGCCGGCGGCGGCGCCCCTGGCCGCGTCCAGCAAGGGCACGACCGCGCCCTGGGCGCCCAGCGAAAACGCCGACTGTTTCAAGGTGTAGGTCAGCAGTACATACTGGCGCCCTTCCCCTTCGACGAACAGGCGGCCGTCGCGCGGACGCACCGGCGTTTCGCCGGCACGCTCCTGCATCCAGCCGGCGAACAGGCCGAACGGGTCGTCGCGGAAGGCGCCCAGCTTCGGGCCCGAGAAGGCGCTGTACAGGCGCGCCAGGGCCGCGTCAAGCCAGTAGCGCGCCGGCTGCTCGCGCAGCTGGCGTTCCCCTTCCGCGCCCACCAGCAGGCTGGCGTGGCGCTGCAGGCCGGCCAGCCAGCCGGCTTGCGCCTCGTCGCCGATGGCGTCGAAGGCGAGCAGCGCAGCGTGCGGCGCCAGTGCGGCGCGGTAGGCGTCGGCCGCCCGTTGGGCATCGCTCCACTCCCTGGCGCCGACCAGCACCACCACGCGCTGCTGCGCGCTGTCGACCATGTGCGTGAACGACTGCTGCAGGACCGGGTCGCGCTCGTCCAGCGGCAGCAGGGCCAGGATGTCGGTGTCGGGCACGATGCGCTGGCCCAGCCAGAGCCAGGCGTTATGCCCGACCAGCAGGCAGACGACGAGCGCCCAGAGCAGCGCCAGGCGTTGTTGGGCGCTTTGCGATCCGATCACAGCAGGGCCGCCTCTTCAGGCAGCAGGGCCGCCGGCCCCGTCTTGATGTCCGAGAAGACGATGCTGGTCCTGTCGCCGCTCTCCTCGTTCATCTGGATGCTGCGCACATAGGCTGCGCCGTCGAGCGAGATGGCGCCGATGGCGCGCGCCAGCGCGGCGCTCTTCGCCTTCAGCGCGACCTTCCAGCCATTCTCGGAAACGGAGCCGTCGACGTCGAACAGGGTCTCGAGCTGGCCCAGGTCGCCGGCCAGCAGCGAGAACAGGACGCCGTTGATCATGCGTACCGTCGGCTCCTGGCTGGCGTCGAGGCGCATGGCGACACGCTCGCCTTGCATATGGACGATCTCGTCGCGCTTCAGGCGCAGCGTGTTCGGGAAGG
Source organism: Massilia litorea (assembly GCF_015101885.1). Classification (NCBI taxonomy): domain Bacteria; kingdom Pseudomonadati; phylum Pseudomonadota; class Betaproteobacteria; order Burkholderiales; family Oxalobacteraceae; genus Massilia; species Massilia litorea. The sequence continues at coordinate 3,405,718 of NZ_CP062941.1, read as the reverse complement.
GTTTCAGGGTGCGCCACAGCACGCCCTTGCCGGCGACGACGCAGAAGCGGCCGCTCGAGAGCAAGGGCTTTTTCATGCCGGCCAGCTGCTTGGACTGCTCGAAGCGGCCGCACAGCTGTTCGGGTTTGGCGAGCATGGCCTGGATCTTCGCGACCGGCGCGGCGGCCTGGCTGTTTGCGGCCGCGGCGCAGGAGGCGGCCAGCAGCAGCCTGACAAGGATCGGCTTCAGATGCGTGCGTTTCATGGTGCGGGTACTCCGAGTTTTTCGAACAGGATGGCGGGCGAGACGAAGCACATCTCGCCGCTCTTGATGTCGACCGCGACCTGGGTCGTGGTGGCGCGGTTGAGGCGCTTGCCGCTGGCGGCGTCGCTGATCAGGTAGTCGATGCGCAGGCGGTTTTCCCACTCGACGATCTCGGCGCGCAGCAGCAGGCGCTGGCCGAAGGTGGCCGGGCCGGCATAGCGCAGGTTCATCTCGATGATCGGCCACATATAGCCCGATTCCTGCATCTGGCCGTAGTTGTAGCCGATCTTGTCGAGCAGCGCACAGCGCGCGACCTCGAGGTATTTCACGTAGTTGCCGTGCCAGACGATCTGCATCGGGTCGAGTTCGAAGAACTGCACCGCCATCTCGACTTCGGCGAACCAGCGTGCCGGGCTTTTGACTTTACGCATACAGGCTCCAGGCCTGGTCGCGGATGCGGCCCAGCAGCAGGTGCAGTTCCGGATCGAGGCGGCGGTCTTCGACCACGGGCGCGATGTCCTGGCCCAGCAGGTCCATCATGCGCGACAGCGGCACCGGCAGCGCGCGCGAGCTGTCGAGCTTCGTCCTGAGCCAGACGCCCTGGCGCACCGTGATCAGGAGCGCGGCGGCGACCTGTTCGACCAGTTCCAGCACGCGCAGGCAGTCGCGCGCGGCGATCGTGCCCATGCTGACCTTGTCCTGGTTGTGGCACTCGGTGGAGCGCGAGAACACCGAGGCCGGCATCGTCAGCTTCAGGGCTTCCGCGGTCCAGGCCGACGCGCTGATCTGCAGGGCCTTCAGGCCATGGTTGATCGCGGCGCGCTCGCCCGTGCCGCCCGACAGGTTGGCCGGCAGGCCCTGGTTGTAGCGGGCGTCGACCAGCAGCGCCATCTGGCGGTCGAGCAGGTCGGCCAGGTTGGCCACCGCATTCTTCATGCTGTCCATCGCAAACGCGATATGGCCGCCGTAGAAGTGGCCCCCATGCAGCACGCGCTCGCCCTCGGCGTCGATGATCGGGTTGTCGTTCGCGCTGTTCAATTCGTTTTCGATGGCATCCCGGAAGAACGGCAGCGCATCGGCCAGCACACCGATCACGTGCGGGGCGCAGCGGATCGAGTAGCGGTCCTGGAGGCGCTTGCCGTTGCGTTCCAGCTGGCCTGCGTATTCCAGGTCCTGGCGCAGCCAGGCGGCCACATTCTGCATACCGGCATGCGGCTTGACCGAGAACAGGGTCTCGTCGAAGTGGTGGTCGTTGCCGTCGAGCGCGAACGAGGCGAGCGCCGTGATGCGCGTGGTCAGGCGCGCCAGGTAGTCGGCGCGGTCCCAGGCCAGGCAGGCCAGGCCGGTCATGACGGCGGTGCCGTTCATGATGGCGAGGCCCTCTTTCGGGCGCAGACGGAGCGGGGCAATCCCCGCATCGGCCAGCGCCTGGCCGGCCGGCACCTGCACGCTGTCGCGCAGCACTTCGCGCTCGCCGCACAGCACCGCCGCCAGATAGGACAGCGGCGTCAGGTCGCCGCTGGCGCCGACCGAACCCTCGCTCGGGATCAGGGGCAGCAGGCCGGCGTCGAACAGGCGCACGATCTGCTCGAGCAGCCCCACGCTCACGCCCGAAAAGCCTTTCGAGAGCGAAGCCAGGCGCGCGCCCATCACCGCGCGCGTCTGCGCCGGGCTCAGGTGGGCGCCGAGGCCGCAGCCGTGGTAGGTGTACAGGTGGTGCGGCAGTTCCGAGACCAGCGACAGCGGCACGGCGACCGTGCAGGAGTCGCCGTAGCCGGTGGTCACGCCGTAGATGGCGCCGTCTTCGCGCAGCAGGCGGTCGAGGAAATCGGCGCCCTTGGCGATCGCGGCGCGGAAGGCCGGGTCGTCCGAGAGTTCCGGACGCGCGCTGCCGCGTGCGATGTCGACGATATCCTCCAGCGCCAGGCGTTCGCGGTCGAAGCGCACGGTGCGCTGGGGTGTGTTCAGGTCAGTGAGCTGCATCTGCGCGTTCCGAATCGGGTAAGTGCCAAAAGTCGTAAAAGTTGAACCATTCCAGCGGTGCGCGCCGGACATGGTGTTCGAGGCGGGCGGCATACTCGCCCGCCAGTTCCGTGAGCGCTGCCTCGCGCCCGCGGCGCGGCAGCGCTACCTGCTCGCGCAGACGCTCGAAATGGAGTTCGTAGGGCGCCTCAAAGCCCTGGCGCGTGGTGAACAGCGCGTACAGCGGGCAGCCCAGCACCGAGGCCATCACATAGGGGCCGACCGGGAAGGCCGCGGCCTGACCGAGGAAAGGCGCCAGCGCGACGCGCGGGTTGCTCGATACCGGCACCCGGTCGCCCGCGATGACGACGAACTCGCCGCGTTCGACGCGTTCGGACAGCTGCATCGCGGTGGCCGGCGTCATCTCGGTCACCTGCATCAGGTTCAGCTGGCTGCGCGGATCGAGTTTCGCGAGCATGCCATTGAAGGCCTGGGCATGGCGGGTATGCACCAGCACCGTGATTCTCAAGCCCGGCGTGCGCAGCGACAGCGCGCGGCACAGGTCGAGGTTGCCCAGGTGCGAGCACACCAGCAGCGCGCCGCGCCGCTCGCGGATCATCTGCAGCAGCGGCTCGGCGCCGTGCAGCTTCACCTGGTCGAGGTCGAACAGGCCGCCCCAGAGCAGCATCTTGTCGAGGATGGCCTCGGCGAAGGCGCCGAAATGGCGCAGCACGCCGAACACGCCGCCCGGCGCGCCGACCCGGCGCAGGTAGTCGCCCGACACCCGGCGCGCACGCGCCTGGGTCGCCACGTACCACAGCAGCACCGGATACAGCACGATGCGGAAGGGCCAGCGGCCGAACACGCGGCAGACCCAGAACAGCAGGCGCATGCCGGCCACGAAGGACGCTTCGTTGATCGCGGCCCAGTGGCGCGTGTCCGACATCAGGTGCGCCATTTGCGCCCCAGAAGCGAGGGAATGCGCGGCAGCATGCCGAAGAACAGGTTCACGTGCATGCGGGTGATGAGGACATTGTCGGTCCAGGCCTTGAAATGCGAGACGCCGTCTTCCGGATACCCGACTTTGGTCGGCAGGTTGACCACCTCGACGCCGTCCCAGTACAGGCGCACCAGGATCTCGATGTCGAAGTTCATGCGCAGGCCGAGGCGGCGCCGCTGCGCCAGCGCCAGCACCGGCGCCACCGGATAGACGCGAAAGCCGCACATCGAATCGCGGATCGCCAGAGAGAGCGTGTTGATCCAGACCCAGACATGGGTCAGGTAGCGCGCGTACAGGCGCAGGGCCGGCACCGATTCGTCATATACCGGGCAGCCCGCCACCACCGCGCGCGGCCGGGCGCGGGCGGCGTCCAGGAAGCGCTCCATGTCGGCCACGCAGTGCTGGCCGTCGGCATCCACCTGCAGCACGTGGCTGTAGCCATCCTTCGCCGCGCGTCGGAAACCGGTCAGCACCGCCCCGCCCTTGCCCTGGTTCACAGCGTGCCGCTCGAGCACGACGCGGCCAGGATGGGCGGCCGCCAGCGCATCGAGCGTGGCGGCGCAGGACGGCGAACTGGCGTCGTCGACCAGGATCACGGGCAAGCCATGGGCCAGCACCTGGTCGAGCACCTTGCCGATCGCGTGCTCGTGGTTATAGACGGGGATGACGACGCAGGGGTGGAACATCTCAATCACCCTTGGCGAAACGCAGCAGCGAGTGGCAATAGCCGATGCCGTCGCGCGCGGTGACGAGGTCGAGGCCGGCCGCTTTCGCCAGGCGCACGTAGTCATCGCTCTGATAGACCTTGCTGTTGCCGCTGGCGAGGTTGTTGAAGTAAGGCGAGGTGTTGATCAGGCAGTAGGACGCGATGTCGTAGCGCTGGCGGTCCCAGAAGGTGTCCATGATCAGCACCTGGCCATTCGGGGACAGCGCGGCGGCCACGCGGCGGAAGATGCTGGCGATCGCGTCTTCCGAGAAGCAGCTCAGGAACTGGCTCATCCAGATCAGGTCCATCCCGTCCGGCAGCGCGGCGCCGTCGTCCAGCAGGTTGGTCGGGTGCAGGCTGGCGCGCTCGCGCAGGCCGGCCTGCTGCAGGGCCTTGTCGGCCACGGCCAGTTGGCCCGGCAGGTCGACCAGGTGCAGCTTGACGGAGGCGTTGGCGCCCAGCGCCGCCAGCGTGAACTTGCCGGTATTCGCGCCGATGTCCATCACGCGCTTCGGCGCGGTTGCGAACACGTCCGGCAGGATGTCCGGGAAGGAGGTATCGGAATAATAGTGGTCGAAGGCGAACCAGCTGCCGCGCGCCGGCTCCGGCAGCTGCGACAGGCCTTCATACACGGTCGGCCAGTCGCCGAACACCTTCAGGCCGAGGGGCTTCTCGGCGTCGAGCGACTGTTCGAGCGAGAACAGCGCCTGGTAGCAGACGTCATGGTTGAAGTCGATGTTGACCTGGGTGATCGGGTCGGTCAGCACGACGAAGCCTGCCTTGTCGAGCACGTAGCGTCCTTCGCTCAGGTAGACCACGCCCGCTGACAGGCAGGTTTCCAGTACCACCTTCAGCACATAGGGCGTCCAGCGGCCGCTTGCCGCCATCTGCTCGACCGACAGGCCGGTGTCGCCGACGTCGGCGATCGCCTGCAGCATGCCGCGCTTCCACGCATAGCGCACGCACTGGAACACGACCGGGCCGAATGCGATCTTTTGCGCTTCGAAACGGGCTTCGAAGGCGCTCTGGCGCTCCGGCGAAAATTTTTTGTCCAGCATGGTCGATCAGGTCCCTAACAAAATGCGGCCGCTCGCGTGTGCGCCGGCTTCGGAAAAATAACGGAAATTCAGGCTGCCCTTGACGGGGTCCCAAACCAGTTCCAGTTGCACCGGCACGCCGGGCCGGATCATCTGCTGGAACTTCAGCGCGTTGATGCCGCCAAAGCTGCCGGCCAGGCCGAGATGCAGGCGGCCGTAATGGATTGCCCAGTCGACCTGCACCACGCCTGGCAGAACCGGGGCCACCGTGAAGTGGCCGTCGAAATACAGCAGGTCCGCCGGCACCACCAGTTCGAGCAGCTTGCGGGCCGGTGCGTCCTCGATCAGGACGGCCTGCGGGAAGCGCGGCCGCGCGGGCATTTCGGTGTCGAGCAGCGCCAGCAGATCGGCCTGGGTGGTCTTGCCCTGGGCATTGACGGGCAGGCGTTCGAGATAGCGCCAGCGGCGCGGCAGCGCCACCGCGTGGGTCGACGCCGCCAGCGCGGCGCGCAGGCGCGTACTGAGGGCGTTCCTGCCTCCCTCTTCCAGCACGGCCTGCCCGCTGTCGGACGGCACCACGAACGCGGCCAGCGACTGGCGCGCGTCTTCGAGACAGGCCAGCACGCGTGCCTCGCGTACCAATCCGGTCGCGCACAGGGCGGCCTCGACGGCGTCGAGCGAGACGCGCTTTTCCTCGATCTTGACGATGCGGTCGGCGCGCCCGCGCAACACGAAACGCCCGCCTTGCGTGCCTTCGACGCGGTCGGCCAGGCGCTGCCAGCCGCCCGCCGGGCCCGAGCTCAGTTCAAGCAGGCCCTCGGCATCACTGCGCCATTCGACGCCAGGGAACGGCGTCCAGTCCTCGACGCTGCCGGGCGTGCGCTGGCGCCAGGCGACGCCGCCGGTCTCGGAGCTGCCGTAGACTTCGATCGGAGCCTGGCCGAGCAGAGCGCGCGCATGGAACGACGCCTTCGCTTCGAGCATGCCGCCCGAAGAGAACACCGCGCGCAGCTGCGCCGCGCCGCGCCAGTCGAGATGCTCGGGCAGGCGCTTCAGGTGTGCCGGGCTGGCCAGCAGCAGGCAGGGACCGGCGCCCAGGCGCGGGGCCAGGGTTTCCGGGAATTCGTGGCGTGCCGCTTCGACCGGACGGCCGGCCAGCAGCGGCCACAGGACGCGGAACAGCAGCCCATAGATATGGTGGTGCGACACGGTCGACAGCACCGTCGCGTCGCCGACGAGCGCGCCGAACTCGGTCTCCAGCGCGGCGATCTCGGAACTCAGCTGCGAGAAGCGCTTGCGGATCGCGGTCGGCGCACCGGTGCTGCCGGAGGTATGGACGACCAGCGCGGGAAAATCGGGAGCGGGCGTAGTCCAGCCGGGAACCGAGTCATCGCCGGTTTGCGGGATACAGGGCGCGTAGTCCTGCGGGAACTCGCCCCAGAAGGCCCCCACTTCGGCCGCAAGCGCGGCGCAGCTGGCGGGCAGCGTGTCGGCCACCAGCCAGACGGTCTTCCCGGCCAGCCAGGCACCAAGCAGGGCCGCCGCGAATTCCAGGCTGTCGTCCAGGTAGAGGGCGACGTCGCGCGCAGCGGTGCGGCGGCCGAGTGCGGCCCAGGCGCGCGCACGGGCCAGCAGCTCGCCGTGCGAGACCAGGGAGCCGTCGCGCCAGCCGGCCGGCGCGGCAGGCGCACGGGCGCCGAGACGCTCAAAAAAATCAGACATGATGCAGCCGTTTAAAACGCATGCGCAGCAGGTATTCGCCGCCGAACATCAAACCCATCAGCACGTAGGAAACGACGCCCGTGTAGAGCGACCAGACGGCGTCGGGAGAAAACAAGGCGGTGCCGAGACACACGGCGCCGTTCGCGACGAAGAAGACGCACCAGGCCTGGGTCACGCGCCGCGTGTAGCGCACCGCTTCAGGCGGCAGTTCGGGCTCGCGCAGGCGCGCCAGGCGCTCGATCATCGAGGGGCCCGACACCAGGCTGGCGCCGAAGGCGGCCAGGAAGGCGGCATTCACCAGCACCGGATACAGCTTCAGCGGCAGCACCGCGTTCGAGCCGACCGCCACGGCGACGAGCAGCAGCGCCCCGCCCGCCGTCCAGCGTGCCGGCGCGCTCAGCTTCAGCTGCGGCAGCCGGGTGGCGGCCGTCAGCAGCAGCAGGCCGGCCAGCCAGCGCGGCTCGATGCTGCCGTGGCCGAGCCAGATGGCAAGGGGATATACCAGCGTCAGCGCGATGGTCAATGCATTCCACAGCACGAAATCAGGCCGCCTGCTCTTCCGCCAGGCCGGCCAGTGCGTTCACGACGTCGTCGATCGTGCGGATGGTCTTGAACACTTCCGGCTGCAGGCGCTTGCCGGTGGTCTGCTTGAGCTTCACGGCCAGGTCGACGGCGTCGATGCTGTCGATGTCGAGGTCCGTGTACAGGTTCGACTCCGGCGTGAGCGCGTCGCGGTCGAGTTCGAACATCTCGGCCAGCAGGTCGGCGATCCAGACGAACAGTTCGTCGCGGTTCATATCGTTGATGCTTACCATGGCTTCCTCTTTATTTCTTGCGGTTGGCTTCGATCATCGCTGCGAGCGCGCGCACCGAAGCAAAATGACGGCGCGTTTCCTGCGATTCGGCCGACAGCGTGATGCCGTAGCGCTTCTGCAGCGCGACGCCGATTTCCAGCGCGTCGATCGAATCGAGACCCAGCCCTTCGACGAACAGGGGTGCCTCGCTGTCGATATCGGCGGGGGCGATGTCTTCCAGCTGGAGGACGTCGACGATCAGTTCTTTCACTTCCTGTTCAAGCATGGTGCTGGCCTTCTTCCATAAAATAACGTTGCAGGTATTCGGTGAGGCGGCGCGCCGCCATCACGTCGGGGACGCCGGGACCGGTAAAGGCCTCGATGCCGATGTCGTCCTTGACTTCGATGCGAAAGCGCGCCTGGCGCGGCGGCACATGCCACCATTTGTCGCCCTTGCCCAGGGTCGGCGGCTGGCAGGCGATCAGCACGGGCGTCACCGGCTGGGCGCCGCGCACGGCGATGTTGGCGGCGCCGCGCTTGAGTTCCATGGCGCCGCCGCGCGGGGTGCGCGTGCCTTCGGGGAAAACGATCAGGTTGCCGCCGGCGCGCAGCGAGGCGATGCAATCGTCGACCAGCTCCGGACCGCGGTCGTTGCAGACATAGCCGGCGGCGCGTACCGGGCCGCCGGTGAACGGGTTGTTCCACAGGCCGCCCTTGACGATGCAGTCGGCATTGCGCACAAAGGCGATCAGGAACACGGTGTCGATCAGGGTCGGGTGGTTCGCGAGGATCAGCTGGCCGCCGCGATCGAGCTTGTCGAGGCCATGCACTTCGTAGCGCAGCACGCCGAGCCCGTTCATGATGCCGACGAAAGCGCGAAAGCTCAGGCGGATGGTGGCGCGCGCGGCACGCATGCGCGCCTGTGGATCGCGCACGCACAGCGCCAGCAACGGGAACACGATGACGCGCAGCGCCAGGCCGCCCAGCCCGAACAGCGCAAAGGAAAGGCCCGTGGCCAGCACGCGCCAGCCGCGCCAGAGCGCATCAAGCATCGCGGCTCCAGGTCCAGTGGCGCGCAGCCGCCGTGCGTTCGAGCACGGTGCCCCGGCCCAGCTGGAAGCGCAGCACCTCGAGACAGCCCGGTATGTTGCCCGGTTCGGCCGGCGCCGCGGCCGCGCGCCAGGACAGGCGCACGGCGCGCTCGCCCGCCGGGACGATGGCCCAGGCAAAGGCGAAGGGCTGCTCGGCGCAGTCCTCGAAGCCTTCCAGCGGCGCCGGCAGCGGCTCGTCGCAGGCGACCAGCAGCACCATCGGCGCGCCGTCGGCCAGCAGGCCGCAGGCTTCGATGACGGCGTGTTCGAGCGTGGCGCTGCCCGCTGCCAGCGCGACGTGGTTGGCGCGGTCGGCGCGCGCGATCGAGAACAGCCCGGCGCTGGCATTGTGCACGGCGAGCCCGAAGGCGGTCGGCGACAGCGGCTCGCCGCGCGCCAGATCGCCCAGCAGCCCGATCGCGCGCCCGACTTCGCCATGGCGCGAACAGAAGACGGTCGGCACGCCTGCCTCCTGTCCGAGGCAGGCATAGGCCACTTCGAGCGCCATGCGGCCCAGGAAGCCCGCGCGCCGGCGCAGCATGGCCGGCATCGCCGCCACTTTCGGTTCGTCGTCCCCGGAGATCGGCCACGGCGCCTGCGCCCAGTCCGACCATGCCGCGGGCGACGTCACGCCTGGAGCCCAGGCGGCGTGGCGCGCGATCGAAAAGAGGACGTGGTTATCAGGCATAGTTATCGGCACGGCGATGGAATGGGTGATACAGGAAGAAAAATCAATCGTGCGGCGTATTTAATAAGTGCGAATTATAATGCTTGGTTTTGCCTGAAGGAATAATCGCCGCATTCCTCGGGCCATTTCGCAACAGATCGCTTCGCGTACACTGATTAAAGGCGAGGAAAAGCCTGCGATCGCGGCATATCAATGCGCGCCGCATAAGTAAGGAAGGCAGTGACGAAGACGGCTGCAACGCTTTGCGCAGGAATGCGCGCAGCGGGGAACAAGTCGGGCAAGGCGCCATATTGCCACATCGCAATAGGCTTAATTCTCACAGATTGTCACAAGTCGAAAATAATCTGGTCCGGCGTAAAAAAAGCGCCCGCAGGCGCTGTTTTCAGGCGGCCGGCAACAGCGCCCTGACCTCGTCCGGCAGCGGCACCGACTTCTCCGCCAGGAAATCGACCCAGACAATCTTCGCCGCGCCCTCGGCATGCAGTGCCCCGGCCTGCCCGTCGGCGCCGACCAGCCGGATCTCGTGCGACAGCACGAAGCTCGAACGCCCCGGCAGCCCCGCATACGAGCGCACTTCGATCTCGGCCGGGTATTTCAGCTGCTTCAAAAACGAACACTGGGCATTGATGAGCACCGGGCCGGTACCGGTCGGATCGGGCAAGGCGCCGATCTGCTCCAGCCAGGCGATGCGCGCCGTTTCGATATACCGGAAATACACGGTGTTATTCACGTGGCCCATCGCATCCATGTCACCCCAGCGCACGTCCATCCGCATCGTGTGTACCAACTGTTTGTCGCTCATGCCATTTACTCGTCTTCGATTTCGTTAAATTAAAATGAAAATGGCGCCGTTGCCGGCGCCAATTCGTCAATATCGACAATATATTCTATTGTGCGGTCATGCCGTCATCGGCGGTAATGATCGCGCCATTGATGAAATGCGCCTCTTCGGCCGCGAGCAATAACAGCAGGCCGTCGAGGTCTTCCGGTTTGCCGGGACGCTTGCGCGGCAGCAGGTCGATCAGTTTCTTGCCCTGCTCGGTCTCGAAATAATCCTCGTTCATTTCGGTCGCAATATAGCCCGGGCAAATGGCGTTCACGTTGATCCCGTATTTGCCCCATTCGACCGCCATCGCCTTGGTCATCTGCACCACGCCGGCCTTGCTCATGCAATACACGCCGATCTGCGGCAGCACGCGCAGGCCGGCCACCGAGGCGATGTTGACGATGCGGTGCTGCTTGCGCGGATCGCCCTTGGCGCGCTGGATCATGCGCTTGGCCGTCTGCTGGGCAACGAAGAAGGCGCCGCGCAGGTTGGTGTCCATGATGTACTGATAATCGTCCTCGGTGACGTCAAGCAGGCGCTGGGTGCTCTGCACGCCCGAGTTGTTGATCAGGATATCGATCGGGCCGGCCTCGGTCTCGGCATGGGCAATCGCCGACTTGATGCTGGCCATGTCGGTCACGTCCAGGTTGACGACGTGGGCGGCGCCGCCGTCGGCCTCGATTTCGGCGCGCAGTTCCTTCAGCCGTTCGGTACGGCGCGAGGCCAGCACCACCTGGGCGCCGGCGCCGGCCAGGGCTTTCGCAAAGCGGGCGCCGAGCCCGCTCGAGGCGCCGGTGACCATCGCAATCTTTCCTTCAAAATTCACTTCGATGCCCACGTTGGCTCCTGTCCTGTTGTGCTCCGGCACGGATGATGTCGAAGGCATAATGATGTCACAGATTGCCGGGTTTAGATTGCCGCGCCTAAAAATGGGCCTAAAATGGCGCCCGACATTGCATTCAGGCCGAAAAACCCGCACACTCGTGCTTAAATTTTTTTAACCATACAAGACCATGACTGAGACAATCAACATTCTCGAACAATACGGCCCGCGCGAGGCGATGGAGTACGACGTCGTCATCGTCGGCGGCGGCCCGGCCGGCCTGTCGGCGGCAATCCGCCTGAAGCAGCTGGCGGCCGAGAAGGGCCAGGAAGTGTCGGTCTGCGTGCTCGAGAAAGGCGGCGAAGTCGGCGCCCATATCCTGTCGGGCGCGGTCATGGATCCGATTGCCCTCAATGAATTGTTCCCGAACTGGAAGGAACTCGGCGCACCGCTCAACACCGAAGTGACCGAAGACCGCGTCCTGTTCCTGACCGAGACCAAGGCACGCGCCACGCCGAACTTCATGATCCCGAAGATGCTGACCAACCACGGCAACTACATCGTCTCGCTGGCGAATGTGGTGCGCTGGCTGGGCCAGCAGGCCGAAGCGCTGGGTGTCGAAGTCTTCCCGGGTTTCCCGGCCGCCGAAATCCTCTACAACGAGGATGGTTCCGTCAAGGGTGTCGCGACCGGCAACATGGGTGTCGACCGTGAAGGCAATCCGACCGACGCCTTCCAGCTCGGTATGGAACTGCACGCGAAATACACCTTCTTCGCCGAAGGTTCGCGCGGCCACCTCGGCAAGCAGCTGATGGCCAAGTACGACCTGAACAAGGGCAAGGACCCGCAGACCTACGGCATCGGCATCAAGGAGCTGTGGGAAATCGACCCGGCCAAGCACCAGCCGGGCCTGGTGATCCACACCGCCGGCTGGCCGCTGGATAACAGTACCTATGGCGGTTCCTTCCTGTACCACCTGGAAAACAACCAGGTCGCGGTGGGCTTCGTCGTCGGCCTGGCTTACCAGAATCCGTATTTGTCGCCGTACGAGGAATTCCAGCGCTATAAAACCCACCCGGCGATCCGCGGCTTCTTCGAAGGCGGCAAGCGCATCTCCTACGGCGCGCGCGCCATCACGGCCGGCGGCCTGCAATCCTTGCCGAAGACCGTGTTCCCGGGCGGCGCCCTGATCGGCTGCGACGCCGGCTTCCTCAACACCAGCCGCATCAAGGGCAGCCACAGCGCGATCAAGACCGGCATGCTGGCCGCGGAAAGCGCCTTCGAAGCGCTCGGCGCCGGCCGCCAGCACGACGAGCTGAGCAGCTACCCGGCCGCCTTCGAGCAGTCCTGGTTGTACAAGGAACTCCATGCGGCGCGCAACTTCAAGCCCTGGATGAGCAAGGGCCTGTACCTGGGCACCGTCATGACCGGCATCGACCAGATGATCTTCAAGGGCAAGGCGCCCTGGACCCTGCGCCACAAGCACGCCGACCACGAAATGCTGCGCCCGGCCTCCGAGTTCACGCCGATCGTGTATCCGAAGCCGGACGGCAAGCTGACCTTCGACCGCCTGTCGTCGGTGTTCATCTCGAACACCAACCACGCGGAAGACCAGCCGGTGCACCTGACGCTGAAGAACCCGAGCATCCCGGTCGACGTGAATCTGGCCAAGTACGCCGGTCCCGAGCAGCGCTACTGCCCGGCGGGCGTGTACGAGTTCGTGAAGACGGATGCGGGGCAGGATCATTTGCAGATCAATGCGCAGAACTGCGTGCATTGCAAGACCTGCGATATCAAGGATCCGACGCAGAACATCGTGTGGGTGACGCCGGAAGGTGGCGGCGGGCCGAATTATCCGAACATGTAAGTTGAAGCGGGCACCAGGCGGTGCCCGTTTTTTTTCGTGATGCGGCAGCACGCCCGCCTTCTTGTTGTTTTGCGGCAACTGCCCTTTCGGTGAGGATTTCGCGCATGTGATAATCCTGCTTTGCAATCTCACCAATACTCACGATGCCGCGTTTCACCTCGTTCCGCCCTGCTCTCCTCTGCTCGCTGCTTGCCACTGCCTTCGTCACCCCTTCGGCCTTCGCCCAGGCCAGCCCCTCCTACCTCATGACCCGCCTGGCCCAGCTGCCCGAATACGGCCGCGGCGGCGACGCCGTGCGCATCTACGGCACGCTGGATCTCGGCATGATGTACACGACGACCGACCATGCGAGCGGTCGCTGGCAGCAGCAGAGCGGCGGCGACCACACGTCGAAACTCGGTTTCTATGCCTCGGAAGACCTTGGCAACGGCGTCAAGGCGGAAATGAAGCTGGAAGCGGGCATCAATGCCGACACCGGCACCCAGCAGGCGAGCGCCCTGTTCAACCGCGAATCCTGGGTCGGCCTGCGTTCGAACACCCTGGGCACGGTGCGCCTCGGGAACCAGATCAATGCGATGCTGCCGCTCTTCATCGACCCGTTCGCGCTGGTGAACACCAATTCGGTCTACACCTGGGTTGCCGGCGGCGCCATGCAGGGTCCGCGCGGCGTCGGTGCGAATACCGACCTCGGTCCGGGCGCGGGCACGATTCCGGTGCGCGTGCCGAAGTCGATCACCTATGCCACGCCGCGCCTCGGCGGTTTCGCGGCCCAGGCCATCTGGTCCGCCAATCCCTACGGTACGGGCGAGCCGTCGACCGGCACGCGCGGCGGCGTGGTCTCGTACAGCACCGGTCCCGTGTATCTGGCGGCAAGCCTAATCCAGTCCTTCAGCAGCCCGGTGACGATCAGCGCAGGCCTGCCGGCGCAGCCGGTGCGCACCGACATCCCGTCGGTCGGCGCGATCTTCGATAACGGCAAGCTGGTGCTCTCGACCTCGTATGCGCGTATCTCGCCGCAGCTGGCGCAAAGCGGCGAAGCGCAGATCGTCACCCTGGGCGCGATCCTGCCGCAGGGCCGCCTGACCTGGCGCGCGTCCGCGGTCCACCGCGATACCGAGGGCGCGCGCAACGGCGCCGGCCAGTTGGTCGCATCCTCGGCGCTGGGCCTGATGCTGGGCGTCGACTACGAGCTCTCGCGCCGTACCGGCCTGTATGCGCGCGCCGGCTCGGTGCGCAACTTCGGCGCCTCGACCATCATCCTCAACAGCGTTGCCCTGCCCCTGCAAGCGGGCAGCACGGCGCCGCAAACGGGGATCGAAACCCGCACCTGCTCGCTGGGCCTGTTCCACCACTTCTAAGTAAAAAACGGCGCGGGACCAGAAAGCCCGCGCCGCAAACCACGCTCGAATGAGGTAAAACTCAGTCGTCCGCTCAGTCAGCTGCTCAGTCAGCTGCTCAGTCAGCTGCTCAGTCAGCTGTAATTTTGCCGGTCTCGATCACGTTCTTCCAGCGCGCCTGTTCGCCCGCCAGGAACTGCTCGAACTGCTCGGGCGTATTCGCCACGACTTCGAAGCCCTGCTCCACCAGCTTGGACTTCAGCGCCGGCTCGGTGAGCGCTTCGACGATCGCGCCGTGCAGCCTGGCCTTCACATCCTTCGGCAAGCCCTTCGGTGCGGCGATGCCCTGCCACGAATAGATCTCGACGCCGGGCACGCCCGATTCCGCCAGGGTCGGCACTTTCGGCAGGACGGCGGCGCGTCCCTCGCCGGTCACGGCCAGCGCCTTGAGCTTGCCGCTCTTGATATAGGGGAGCGCGGCGTTGATGTTCACGAAGGAGACGTCGGTCTGCCCGCCCAGCAGGTCGGTGATCGCCGGGGCGCCGCCTTTATAGGGCACGTGCAGGCCGCTGGTGCCGCTCTTCTGCCAGAACAGTTCGGCCGTCAGGTGGTCCGAGCTGCCGTTGCCCGAGGAAGCGAAGTTGACTTTGCCCGGGTTCTTTTTCAGGTAGGCGAGCAGTTCGGCCATGTTATTGGCCGGCAGGTCGGCCCGGGCGACCAGCACGTTCGGCGCGCGCACGGCGACCGTCAGCAGGTCGAAGTCGCGTTGCGGGTTATACGCCAGGTTCTTCTGCAGGAAGGGGTTGACGGCATACACGCCGATCGAGGCGACCATCAGGGTGTAGCCGTCGGGCGCCGCGCGCTTGACCAGGCCGGCGCCGATCGCACCGGTGGCGCCGGGGCGGTTGTCGACGATCCACGGCTGGCCGAAGCGCGCCGAGATCTTCGGCCCGATGGCGCGGGCGATCGCGTCGGTCGACCCGCCCGCCGGGAAGGGCACCACCACGGTGATGGTCTTGTCCGGATAGGCCGCCTGCGCGCCCGACACCAGCATCATGCTCGACAGCACAGCTAGCAGAAACTTCTTTGCATTCATTTCGCGTCTCCTGATCATTTTGATTTATGGATGTACAGACTTCCCGATGCCGTCCCACCTCCTTGCGGGAAGTGAGACGGACCGTATCACCGCACCAGGCAAGGCCCCTTGGCGTCGAACTTCCAGTTCGGCACCAGGAACTGCATCGCCGTCGCATCGTCGCGCGCGCCCAGGCCCATGTTGCGATAGGCCTGGTGCGCCTTCTCCAGTTCGGCCGGGTCGAGTTCGATGCCCAGGCCAGGCTTTTCCGGAATGCGGATCATGCCTTTCTCGATCTTCAGCGGTTCTTTCGTCAGGCGCTGGCCGTCCTGCCAGATCCAGTGGGTATCGATGGCGGTGACCTTGCCCGGCGCGGCGGCGCCGACGTGGGTGAACATCGCCAGCGAAATATCGAAGTGGTTGTTCGAATGCGAGCCCCAGGTCAGGCCGAACATCTGGCACAGCTGGGCCACGCGGACCGAACCCTGCATGGTCCAGAAATGCGGGTCGGCCAGCGGAATGTCGACCGATTGCAGCTGGATCGAATGCGCCATCTGGCGCCAGTCGGTGGCGACCATGTTGGTGGCGGTCGGCAAGCCGGTGGCACGGCGGAATTCGGCCATCACCTCGCGGCCCGAGAAGCCGTCTTCGGCGCCGCACGGATCCTCGGCATAGGCCAGCACGCCGTGCTTGTCGCGGCAGACGCGGATCGCGTCCTTCAGCAGCCAGCCGCCGTTCGGGTCGAGCGTGCAGCGCGCTTCGGGGAAGCGCTCGTGCAGGGCGACGATGGCTTCCATCTCGGCGTCGGCGCTGAGCACCCCGCCCTTCAGTTTGAAGTCGTTGAAGCCGTAGCGCTCCCTGGTCGCTTCGGCCAGGCGCACGATGGATTCAGGCGTCAGCGCTTCCTCGTTCCGCAGGCGGAACCAGTCGTTGTCTGCGTCCGGTTCGGCGCGGTAGTCGAACGGCGTCTTCCTGCGATCGCCCACGTAGAACAGGTAGCCCAGCATCTCGACCGCATCGCGCTGCATGCCTTCGCCCAGCAGGCTGGCCACCGGCACGTTCATGAACTGGCCGAGCAGGTCGAGCAGCGCCGATTCGACGGCGGTGACGGCGTGGATGGCGACGCGCAGGTCGAAGGTCTGCTGGCCGCGCCCGCCGGCGTCGCGCCCGGCAAAGGCGGTGCGCATGGCGTTGAGGACGTTGTTGTATTCGCCCAGGGTCTTGCCGACCACCAGCGAGCGCGCATCCTCGATCGTCTGGCGGATCTTTTCGCCGCCGGGCACTTCGCCCAGGCCCGTGTTACCCAGGCTGTCGGTGAGGATCACGATATTGCGCGTGAACCAGGCGCCGTGGGCGCCGGAGAGGTTCAGCAGCATGCTGTCCTGGCCGGCGACGGGGACGACGCGCAGGTCGGTGATGGTTGGGGCGCCCGAGACTGCTTTGTTCATGTTCGACTCCAGAAAATGCGTTGCGTAAGAATTATTTGATGAGCGATCTGGTCAACGAGACCCGCTTGATGTCGCCCACGATGAAGAGGTAGCTGACGATGGCCAGTGCCGCATTCGCGCCGACGAAGACCAGGGCGCCGGCGAACGATCCCGTGCCCTGCACGATGTAGCCGATGACGATCGGCGTCGTGATGCCGGCGGTATTGCCGAAGGTGTTGAACAGGCCGCCCGACAGGCCGCCGGCTTCTTTCGGCGAGGTGTCCGACACCACCGCCCAGCCCAGGGCGCCGACGCCCTTACCGAAGAAGGCGAGCGACATCACGGCCACGACCAGGGCGTCGGTTGCGATGTAGTTACAGGCGATCATCGAGGTCGACATCAGCATGCCGAGCACGATCGGCAGCTTGCGTGCCACCGACAGGGAGTAGCCTTTTTTCGACAGGCGGTCCGACAGCCAGCCGCCGAAGATCCCGCCCAGGCAGCCGGCGATCGCCGGCAGCGAGGCGACGAAGCCCGCCTTCAGGATCGTCATGCCGCGTTCCTGCACCAGGTAGACCGGGAACCAGGTCAGGAAGAAGTAGGTCAGCGTGGTGATGCAGTACTGGCCGATGTACACGCCCAGCAGCATGCGGTTGGCGAGCAGCTCCTTGATGCAGGCGAAGGTGTTCACGGCCGGTGCCGCCGCCGTGCGGCCGCTGCCGTCGATGTCGATCAGGGCGCCGCCTTCCTGCATGTAGCTGAGCTCTTCCTTGCTCACCGTCGGGTGCTGCTTCGGCGAGTGGATGGTTTTCAGCCAGATGAAGGACATGCAGATGCCGATCGCACCCATCACGTAGAACACGCTCTGCCAGCCGTGGGCATGCACCAGCCAGCCCATGATCGGCGCGAACAGGACGGTCGCGAAATACTGGGCCGAGTTGAAGATGGCCGAGGCCAGGCCGCGCTCGTGGGTCGGGAACCAGGCGGAGGTGATGCGGCTGTTGCCCGGGAACGAAGGCGCTTCCGCCGCGCCGACGGCAAAGCGCAGCGCAAACAACATCGCCACCGCTGCGGCGCCGGTGAAGAAGCCGACGAAGCCGGTGCACAGCGTGAACACCGACCACAGGAAGATGCTGAAGAAATAGGTAATTTTCGAGCCGAAGCGGTCGAGCAGCCAGCCGCCCGGCAACTGGGCCAGCACATAAGACCAGGCGAAGGCGGAGAACACATAGCCCATCTCGACCGGCGACAGGCCCAGCGCTTTTTTCAGCTCTGGACCGGCGATCGAGATCGTGGCGCGGTCGGCGTAGTTG
Source organism: Massilia litorea (assembly GCF_015101885.1). Taxonomy (NCBI): domain Bacteria; kingdom Pseudomonadati; phylum Pseudomonadota; class Betaproteobacteria; order Burkholderiales; family Oxalobacteraceae; genus Massilia; species Massilia litorea. The sequence goes on along the minus strand of NZ_CP062941.1, from coordinate 3,387,806 downwards.
ATGGTCGTGACCATGAACAGGATGGCGAGGATCATCCAGCGCGCGTTGCTTGCGGGGGTGGCGGGCTTCGTCCTGGCGGGCGCGCCGGCGGCGCCCGTGCGGGCCTGTACTTGTTCCATGCTTGTCTCCTGAGTAGATACGCCTGCCGCCCACCGGGCGGACAGGGACTGGACTTTTTTGTATTTGTTGACGGCCATCATAGGGGTGCCAGGATGGCCGAACAAACCAATCACTGTCCTGATCGATCCACGATTTGAATCGATGCAGCGCGATCAGAACGTGTGGCGCAGGCCGAGGTTGTAGCCCGTATTGCCGCTACCCGACTCGGAATTGTTGGCGACCGTGTAGCCGGCGCCGTTCTTGTTGTTGATGTGGCCGTAGGCCGCGTACACGCCGCTGCGTTTCGACAGCGCATACAGGTAGCCGATGCCCCAGGCATTGGCGTCCTGGTTGAAGGCGGTGCGGTCGTCCTTGTGCATGACCGAGGCCATCAGGGTGCCGGCGCCGATTGGTGCGCTGATGCCGAGCAGGAGTTCGCGCCCGTCGGTGGAGGCGGTCGGGCGGACGCCGCCGTAGGGGTTGTTCGCATTGCCGAAGGGCGCACTGTTGAAACCCTTGTCGACATTGAAGCCGGCGAACAGCTTGACGAATTTCAGGTCGTAGTTCGCGGCCAGCAGCGTGTTGCGGCCGGTGCGTCCGCCGGGCTGCAGGGTTTCCGCGTTCTTGTTGTTGTAGGCCAGGCGCAGGTTCAGCGGGCCGTTCGCATAGCCGATCGCGCCGCCGTACTGGCGGCCGTCGGCGCTGTGGGCGAGTTCGCCCAGGCTGTAGGCGAGGTCGACGGTGACGCCGGCGACAGTCGGCGCGGAATAGGTCACCGTATTACTGGTGCGCACGTTCGCGCCGCTGTCCGGGAACAGGTTCTTCGAGGTGCCGGCATAACCCGTGCCGAACGGATCGGCAACCTGGGCCAGCGCCTGGTGCCAGGGCGTGTACTGGCGGCCGAGGGCGACCGAGCCGGCCTTGCCCTTCAGGCCGACGAAGGCCTGGCGGTTGAAGAGGACGTTGTTGGCGTCGAGGGCGCCGGTATCGATCCGGGGGCCGGATTCCAGCGTGAAGAAGGCGGACAGCCCATCGCCGAGCTGCTCGGTGCCGCGAAAACCGAGGCGCGAGGCCGAACCGGCCCCGCTGGTGATCTTGTTGACGTGGCCAGCGCTGCCGCCGCGTTCGCCGACGAATGCCGCGTCCATGATGCCGTAGATCGTGACGTTGGTTTGCGCCTGTGCCGCGGCGCTTGCGCCGAGCAATCCGAGCGCGATGGCTACCTGAGTGCCTGCCTTCATTGTGTTGTCTCCATGATTGATGGGCATGCAAGGCCGGGCACGGTCGATGCCGCGCTTGATCCGGTGCTGATCTTGCACAAAAACAATCATAGGCGTGGAACGATCCACGAACAAACCAATGCGTGACGCGTCCGATCCACGAATTGAATAGATGGGTCCGGTTCAGCTCACCTGGAAATTCGGGACGATGTCGCGCTTGAACAGCTGGAGGATGGGATTTTCGTTATCGCGGCGCCAGGCGCAGACCATGCGCACCGGCTCGGTGTCGATCTTGCGCACGACGATGCCGTCGAAGTGCAGGCGCGTCGCGCCCTCGGCCACCAGGGCGGCGCCGATGCCGGCGTTCACCAGCGCCAGCATCGTGTGCACCTGGCCGATGTGCTCGACAATGTCGGGCACGACGCCGGCACGCTCGAAGCGTTCGCTCAGCATCTGGTGGAAGGGGCGCGCCTCGTAGGGCGAATACATGACGAAGGGCTTGCCGTGCAGGTCGGCCAGGGTCGGGTTCAAAGGCCATGCGTCTGCCTCGCCTTTCGGGATCGCCAGCATCAGCGCCTCGGTCGCCAGCAGGGCCGATTCCAGTTCGGCGTTCAGGGCATGCGGCCGCATCAGGCCCAGTTCGATCTGGCTGGCGTTGAGCGCCTCGACCTGCTGGGTGCTGACCAGCTCCTTCAGGGTCAGCACCACGCCCGGCGACTGTTCGCGCAGGCGCCGCACCACCTCGGGCAGCAGGCTGTAGCCGGCCCCTCCCGTAAAACCGATCGCCAGCGTGCCCTGCTCGCCTTTGGCCACGCGCCGCGCAGTGAACGTCGCTTCTTCCGCCATGCGCAGGATGCGCGCCGCTTCCGGGAAGAAGGCCTTGCCGGCGGCTGTCAGGCGCACGGTGCGGCTGTTGCGCTCGAGGAGCTGGGCGCCGACGTGGTGCTCGAGCAGCCGGATCTGGCGCGAGAGCGGCGGCTGCGTCATGTTGAGGCGCTCGGCCGCGCGGCTGAAGTGCAGTTCCTCGGCCACCGCCACGAAGCAGCGAAGCTGGCTGATTTCGAACATGGTGCTTTCCCCTGTCTTCCTGTGGATAGTTGGCGCTAGCGGTGCGCCCGGTTCAGGCGCCGCTCGGCCAGGCGCTGCACCTGCTCGAAAACGAGGCTCAGGGCCCAGTAGATGGCGGCCGCGGCCAGGTACAGCGGCAAGGGCTGGAAGGTGGTCGCGATCACCTCCTTGGTCGCCAGCATCAGTTCGGTCATGGTGATCACCGAGACCAGCGAGGTGTCCTTGATCAGGCTGATCAGGGTATTGCTCATCGACGGCACCGCCACCCGCAGCGCCTGCGGCAGCACGACGTGGACCAGGGTCTGGCCATAGCCCAGGCCCAGGCTGAAGCCGGCGCGCCACTGGTCCTGCCGGATGCTGGCGATCGCCCCGCGCAGGCTCTCGGACAGGTAGGCGCCGCTGTTCAGCGACAGCGCCAGCACGCCCGCCGTGACCGGGGTGAATTCGATGCCGATGCCCGGCAAGCCGTAATAGATGACGAAGATCTGCACCAGCAGCGGCGTGCCGCGCATCACGCTGACATACAGCGTGGCCGGCCAGCGCAGCACGGCGACAGGTGCAATGCGCATCAGCGCCACCGGCACCCCGATCGCCATCCCCCCAATCATGGCCGCCAGCGCGAACAGCAGCGTGTAGCCGGCCCCCGTGAGCATGGCCGGCGCAGCCTCGCGCAAGAGCGCAAACAGCGCCATCGCTCAGTGCGCCGGGCGCGAGGCGTCGCTGCCGAACCACCTGGTCGACAGCGCCTTCAGGCTGCCGTCCGCCTGGAGCCCGGCCAGCGCCCCGTCGAGCGCCGCCTTGAACTTCGGATTACCCTTGCGGAAGGGGATGCCCATGCGTTCGACGGCGCCCACGCGCGCGCCGGCCTTGATCGGCAGTTGCGAATTCTTCAGCAGGTAAGCCACCATCAGGCTGTCGTTCAGGGCCGCGTCGATGCGTCCGAAAGCCAGGTCCTGCAGGTTCTCGGGCGCGGCCGGGTAGCTTTTGACGAGGATGCCGGGCACGCTTCTCGCCTGCTGTTCGAACACGCTGCCCTGCCCCACGCCCAGGGTTTTGCCCTTCAGGTCGGCCAGCGACTGGTAGGCGATGCTCTCGTTGCGGCGCACGATGAGCTGGGGCGAGGACCAGGTATAGGGCTGGGAAAAATCGAAGGCCTGCTCGCGCCTGGCGGTGATGCCGACCTGGCTGACGATGACATCGTACTTGCCCGAGGCCAGTCCGGCGAGGATGGCTGACCACTCGGTGGTCACGAATTCGGGTTTCAGGCCCAGCCTGGCGGCCACGGCTTTCGCCACGTCGACGTCGTAGCCGGCCAGCTGTCCCGTCTTGCCGTCCTTGAAGTTGAAGGGCGGATAGGTGCCTTCCATCGCGATGCGCAGGCTGCCGCGCGCTTTCACCGTATCGAGCAGGTCGGCGGCGGATGCGGGCAAGACCGCGCCGAGGGCCAGCACGACCGCGCCGAGCTGACAGGCACGGCGGCGCGAAGAAAAGAAGGACAGCGTACGCATCGGGGTTGCTCTCCGTTAAAAAGCGAATGTTGCTTTTATAACCGAAAAGCGCGCCGCCGGGCGAGGGAAAGATAGTGGCGCTGTTCTCGTTAAGTGTGGGCTCGCTTTGAACAGCCGTGACCCGCACGACGAGCGGAGCTCCACACTTTCCACACTTAACGCGAACAGCGCCAGGATATTTCAGTAGGCCTGCGCTTGCCCGCGCGAGCCGAAGCGGTGGCCGACGACCAGGGTCGTGCTGGCGACCAGGCTCGACAGCCCGATGACGAGCTGGACCAGCCGGTCGGCCGGCAGCAGCCAGTAGGAACCGCGCGGGATCTCGGCGCCGGTGGCGGCCACGATCAGGGGCGCAACCCAGCTGGCCTCGTCGTCGACGTCGAGCTGGATGGCGTCTTCATGCGTCTGCAGGTAGATGTTGCCGCCTTCGGCCAGCGTGAAGCAGACGCCGTAGCCGGTTTCCTGGGGCTTGATCAGGTCCTGCAGAGCCTGGTCGTGCTCCGCGATCCAGAGTTCGACGTCCTGCGGCGTTTCGAGGTGGATCCAGGGACGGGGACGGAAGCGTGGAGGCGTATCAAGTGGAGCGGTCATCGGAGGCGAAAAAGATCAACGGCAAAGGAGCTATCCTACGGCATTTCGGGGTGGACGTACATGGCGCACTAGGACGCGACCAGGGTAACGATGCGCGGTCGGACCCTGCCGTCCTCGATGACGAGTTCAGCGGCCGAAACCGGCAGCGAGAAGCGGCGCCGCCCGGCACTGCCGGGATTCAGGTAGAGGACCCCGTTGCGCTCGGCGCAGGCCGGCTTGTGCGAGTGGCCCGAGACCACCACGCGCACGCCGCAGGCCGCCGGATCGATGTCGAGCTCCTTCAGGTCGTGGATCGCGTACAGGGAAATCGGCCCCACCTGCAGCGTGGCGGTGACGGGTATCGTGCGTGCCCAGGCCTCGCGGTCGTTGTTGCCGCGCACGACAGTGAGCGGCGCGATCTGCGCCAGGCGTTCCAGGATGGCCGCGTTGCCGATGTCGCCGCCATGGACAATATGGTCGCAGCCCGCGAGAAAGGCGAGTGCCTCGGGGCGCAGCAACCCATGCGTGTCGGAGATCAGCCCGACGCGCACGGCCTGGTTGGCATGGGGCTTAGTGATGGCGCTTCGCCCCGGCCATCTTCGCCGCGGTATAGATCGAGTACAGGGCGGCCAGGCCGACCAGTACATACACCAGGCGCGCCGCCGGGCTGCCGGGGCCGAAGATGGTGGCGACCATGTCCACTTCGAACAGCCCCACCAGCGCCCAGTTCAGGCCGCCGATGATGAGCAGGGCCATCGCCAGGTAATCGAGCGCCGACATGGCCGAGCGGCTGCCCTCGCGCATGGCGCTGCGGCGTTCGGGGTTGGTTCGGCGATCCATCGTTGGTGCGTTCATCGTTGCCATAGCGTTCTCCTCGAAAAGATCCGACGCTCGAGCGGCAGTCAACGCACTGCCGCTCCAGATCTCACGATAGCAAAAACTGGCGTCAGGAGGGCGCTTGATACCCTATCAACCTTGTCAGCCTTTCCAGGTGCGGTTCAGGCCGGTATCCGCGTGGATCCAGCCGCCTTTCGGGCCGGAACGGTAGTAATAGCCGACGCCACCCTGGCCAAAGCTGCGGATCAGGCCACCCAACACCTCCTCGGTCAGGCTGGCAATCCGGATGTCGGCGGCCTTGCCCGACATGTGCAGCGACTTGCGCGCGGCCGGGATGCCCTGCTCCTGCAGGCGCGCGTTCGAGGCCGGCGTGCGGTAGCCGGACAGGATCTCGAGCGGCTGTTCCATGCCGTAGCGGGCGATGAAGGCCTGCGTGCCCCACAGCATTTCGAGCAGCTTGGGGTCGATGGGCGCGGTGGCGCGGCCGTTCACGTCGCGCAGCAGGTGGCACAGTTCCTGGTAGGCGGAGTCGATCACTTCGCCGTCCTTCCAGTACAGCAGCCTGGCGCGTTCGCCGCTTTGCGGGCGCGTCACCGACAGCGTGCGCGGCTTGACCCAGAAATCGAGGTCGAGCAGCTGGGCGTCGAACAGGTCGGGAGGCGGCGTCAGGTCCGCCGGTGCGGCTTGCTGGGCGGCGTTGGCATTGGTAACGAGGATCGGGGCAACTGCGCCTAGGGCGGACAGGCGCATGCCCTGTTGGAGGAAATCTCTGCGGGAAGGCATAAGGCACTCATCTTTGCGAAGGCCGTACTATAACTGAACGAGATGCCGCACAAAAGACGTGTTTTGTAGCTTATTCACTGCAGTTACAGAAACGTTTTCGCTTCGCGTCCATCTCTTCGGGCTTGGCATCGAGCTGTTTCCACATCAGGTTGCACTCCAGCCCGAAGCAGGATTTTTCCAGGCCGGCGTTCGCATAGCCATGGCGTTCATAGAACGTGGCGCAGCTTTCCGGGCTGTGCAGATTGAGTTTGCGGATATTCCAGGCCCGTGCCTGTTCCTCGACCGCGGCCAGCAGCGCGCGGCCGACGCCGATCCGCAAGGCGCCCGGTTCGACATAGCACAGGGCCACCCTGCCGGCCTGGGTCAGCAAGGCCAGGCCCAGCAACTGCCCGTCGCGCTCGGCGACGATGGCGTGGTTGGTCGGCGAAGCGAACCAGGCTGCAATCGTTTCCGGGGTCTTGTTGGCGAGCCAGGCATCGAGGACTTCGGGCCGGCCGCGGTGGTCCGGCTCGCAGACCTCCGCGATCGAGCGGCGCAGCAGCGCGCAAGCGTTGGCGGCGTCGTGTGGCACTGCTTTGCGAATGTCGATACCCATGAACTTCTTACCCAGTAACTCGTAATGACTGACTCTATTGCTCGCCGGAACGCTTTTGACGTCGTGGCCGATGTCCGGACTATACACCGAAAGCCGCCGAGCTTGCCCGAGGCCATGCATACACGCCAGGGCTCTAAGCATATGAGAAAACTGTTCTTCCGTTTTGCTGCGAATAAATGGAAGATGCACGCTGTTCCCATTGTATTGAAAGAGCGAGAAAAATATGCCACATACTCCCGTCAATTCCCTGCGTCGCTGGATCCTCGCGCTGGCCGTCGGCGCTGCGCTGCCCTTCTCGGCAAGCGCGGCCGAGGTCGAGCTGCTGAACGTGTCCTACGACGTGGCGCGCGAGTTGTACAAGGACGTCAACCCGGCCTTCATCGAGAGCTGGAAAAAGAGCACCGGCGAAACCGTGACCATCAAGCAGTCGCACGGCGGCTCGAGCAAGCAGGCGCGCGCCGTGGCCGACGGCCTGGAAGCGTCGGTGGTGACGATGAACCAGGCCAACGACATCGACATGCTGGCCGACCGCGGCCTCGTGACGAAGGACTGGGCGAAGAAGTTCCCGAACAATGCGGCGCCCTACTACTCGACCATGGTGTTCCTGGTCCGTAAAGGCAATCCGAAGGGCATCAAGAACTGGGACGACCTGGCCAAGCCGGGGGTCCAGGTCATCATCCCGAATCCCAAGACCGCAGGCAATGGCCGCTACACCTACCTGGCGGCCTGGGGCTCGGTGCTGAAGAAAAAGGGCGGCACCGAAGCGCAGGCGCGTGACCTGGTCGGCCGCATCTTCAAGAACGTACCGATCCTCGACGCCGGCGGCCGCGCCGCGACCACCACCTTCACCCAGCGCCAGATCGGCGACGCCCTGGTGACTTTTGAAAACGAAGTGAGCATGGTGCGTGCCGAGTTCGGCGACAACTTCGAAGTCGTCTACCCGACCGTGTCGATCCTGGCCGAGTCGCCGGTGGCCGTGGTCGACAAGGTGGTCGACCGCCGCGGCGTGCGCAAGCAGGCGACGGCTTACCTGAACTTCCTGTACACGCCGGCCGGCCAGGAAATCGGCGCCAAGCACTTCCTGCGCGTGCGTAATGAAGCGGTGATGAAGAAGTTCGCGGGCAACTACAAGCCGATCACCCTGTTCTCGGTCGACGAGCTGTTTGGCGGCTGGCGCAATGCCCAGAAAGTGCACTTCGACGACGGCGGCGAGTTCGATAAAATTTACCAATCGAAATAATCGAAGCGTACGGAAAAAACGATCATTCTCTTTTTGATCGGACAATCCAGTTGTCGCTCTACAAAGGCCCTGTAACTACACAGGGCCTTTTTTGTCACTAAATATCACAGTTGAGCTCGTTTTTGCCTGTGCGCCATAGACACAAAGAAACGCGGGTGCTATCTTCCACTACTTCGGTGTGCCCTGTAGCAAGAATATAGCCAGAAACGCGGCGCCGTCCCTGGCGCCTGGCCTCTAACCCGACACCTATTCCGACATCCATGATCAAAAAACTGTTCGCCGCTGCCCTGTTGTCGATCTCGTCTGCTGCCGCATTCGCGGTGCCGTTCGGCTCGCAATCGGTGCTGGTGGTTGAAGACGACACCGGCAAGGTATTGCTGGAAAAGAACGCCGGCGCCATCGTACCGATCGCTTCGCTGACCAAGCTGATGACCGCGATGGTCATCCTCGACGCGAAGCAGGACATGAACGAGCTGATCGAGATCGACCGCAGCGACGTCGACACCCTCAAGCACAGCACCTCGCGCGTGCCGGTCGGCGCCAGCATCCCGCGCGCCGACGTGCTGCAGCTGGCCCTGATGTCCTCGGACAACCGCGCAGCGGCCTCGCTGGCGCGCACCTATCCGGGCGGACAGCTGGCCTTCAAGGCCGCCGTGCGCCGCAAGATCGCCGCCCTCGGCATGACCAATACCGTGATCGAAGAGCCGACCGGCCTGTCGCCGAACAATCGCTCGACCGCGGCCGACCTGGTCAAGATGGCGCAGGCCGCTTCCCATTACAAGGAAATCACCGACCGCACGACCGATGCCAAGAACCTCGTCAGCATCAACAGCCGCGAAGTCGAATTCCACAACACCAACCGCCTGGTCGGCGCCAAGGGCTGGGACATCGGCCTGTCGAAAACCGGCTACACCCAGGAAGCGGGCCGCTGCCTGATCATGAACATCAAGGCCGCCGGCAAGAACGCGACCATGGTGCTGCTCAACGCCGGCGCCTCCTCGGCGCGCATCCTCGACGCGCTCAACATCCGCCGCTACCTCGCGGGCGAAGAAGCAACGAGCGGCCGCGTGGCGCGTGCCAGTGGCCCGATGAAAGCCAGCACTGGCGGCCCGCGCATCACCGCCGGCAGCGGCCGCGTCGTGAAAGCGAGAGCGACCGTCCGCGCCAAGGCGAAGGTCGTGCCGATCAAAAAGAAGGTCGTCGTGTTGCGCAAGCGCCGCAACTGACGGCAGGGGCCGCGAGCCGGCCACTTGACTGATAAAAAGGGATCTCCGCAGGCTGGGATCCCTTTTTTTATGCCCGTTGCGATGCGGTCCGCCAAAAGCAAAGCCCCGCATCGGCGGGGCTTTCGTATTCCAGCGGACTGCGCTTGCCTGCTTACAGCGGCGGCATCGGGCCGTCCACGTAGGGAGCACCCGACAGCTCGAAGGCGCGGCGCAACTCGGCGCCGAAACGGCGCAGCATGTCGCGGAAGCTGGCTTTGGCCGGGGCCGGGGAAGTGATGGCGATCGTGTTCATATGCGCTCCTGTGAATTCGTTGACCTGTGTCGATGGTTGAAGCTTACGCTCCAGCAAGATATAAATCCAATTTCGCTTTTGGATTTCCGACATAAGAAAGCCATATGTCTCCCATCGAGCTCATCATTAGCGCTACGGGACTGTTATCACGCCAGTGCATATGCGGGGCACGCTGCCGAGCCGGCGCTGCCTCGCCGCCATCGCGGGTAGAATGCGGATCGACCAACCTGTGAAAGCATGCAATGAAAAAAACCGACCTCGCCAAAAGCGACGCCAAGAAAATCATGAACCAGATGGGCGCGCGCAATGCCGCCTTCGGCGCGGCTGCCTCCGCGCCCGTCGACAAGCGCGAACAGCGCGAACGCGACCGCGCGCTGGGACTGGTGCCGTTTGCGGTCAAGCTCAATGGGGAGCTGGTGGGGCGCTTGCAGGCGCTGGCGAAGGAGCGTGGGGTCGACATGAACCAGCTGGTCGACGAAGTAGTCCGCAAGGGTCTTAGAGAGTAAGAAGCGAGTTTGCTGCGCTACCGCTCGATCAGGTGCCGCAAGCCACTCGCCCGGTGCGTGCGCCGCGCGACCGCCTCCGCCAGCACCGTCCCATTCGGCGTCACCAGCGTGAACTCGGCGCTGGCACGCGTGATGCCCGTGTAGACCAGCTCGCGCGTCAGGATGCCGTGGCGGTCCTCGGGCAGCACCAGTACCGTGTGGCGGAACTCGGAACCCTGCGATTTGTGCACCGTCATCGCATACGCGGTCTCGACGCTCCTCAGGCGCGTCGCCAGCACGCTGCGCACTTCGTCGCCTTCGAGGAAGTAGACGCGCAGCGAGCCGGGACGGGCCGGGTCGCCCAGGGTCAGGCCGATATCGCCGTTGAAGACGCGGGTGCCGTAGTCGTTGCGGGTGACCATGACCGGGCGCCCGACATACCATTCCCCCGTGCGCCGCAGCAGGCCCGCCGCCTGCAGGCTGGCCTCGATCGCCGTGTTCAGGCCGGACACGCCCCACTCCCCTTCGCGCACCGCGCACAGGATGCGGAAGGCTTCGAAGCGCTGCAGCACCGCGCGTACCCAGTCCTCATGCCCGCCCGCCGGTCCCGCGCGCAGCAGTTCCAGGTAGGGCTGGTAGCCCGCCAGCGCCAGGCTCACCACCTGGTGCTGGTGCGCGCCTTCGATCCAGCGCAGCGCACCTTCGCCACCGCCGCGCAGCACGGCTTCGGCGGCCGGCGCCTCGCCCGCGTTGACGGCCAGCGCCAGCTGCCCGATCGGGCCGCCGAAACGGCGGCTGTGGCGCAGCATGACCGTTTGCTGGGCCAGCGGTCCGGCGCTGCCCAGGTAGGCCGGAGGCAGTTCCTCGCCGCTGGCCGCCAGCACATAGGCCGCGGTGTGCGCGCTGTAGCCGCCGGCCTGGGCATCGTGGCACAGGTCGCCCAGCACGGCGCCCGCTTCCACCGAGGCCAACTGGTCCTTGTCGCCGAGCAGGATCAGGGTCGCGCCGGGCGGCAAGGCATCGAGCAGGCTCGCCATCATCTCCAGGTGCACCATCGAGGCTTCGTCGACGATCAGGACGTCGACGTCGAGCGGGTTGCCGGCATGGTGGGCAAAGGCGCGGCTGTCGGGACGCGCACCCAACAAGCTGTGCAGGGTGCGCGCGGCGCCCATGCGGCCAGTGAGTTCACGCAGCTTCAGCTTGTCGCCGACGCGCTCGGCCAGTTCGTTCAGGGCCTTGTCGATCGACTGCTTCAGGCGCGCGGCGGCTTTCCCGGTCGGCGCGGCCAGGGCGATGCGCTGCCGGGCGGCGTCGGGGGCGACCGCGAACAGCAGCGCCAGCAGGCGCGCCACGGTATAGGTTTTACCGGTACCCGGGCCGCCGGTGATGATCGCGACCGAGCCGCGCAGGGCGACGGCGCAGGCCAGTTTTTGCCAGTCCGGCTTTTCCTGGGCCCGCTGCGAGGCGAACAGCAGGTCGAGCCAGCCGCGCACCTCATGCGACGCGACCGGGTGGCTGGCGGCGGCGCGCGCGCGGATGCTGTTCGCCACCAGGGTTTCGTCGCGCCAGTAACGGCGCAGGTACAGGCGCTCGCCGTCGAAGACGAGCGGCGCGCCGTAGTCGAATTCCTCGACCTGCCATACCTGCTCGCAGGCGGCCAGCTGCGCGGCCCAGGCTTTCGCGTTCTTCGGCAGCGGCGCCACCGTTCCCGCCAGCGCCTGCCAGCCCTCCCGGGTCCAGCCGAGGAGAGCCGCCGGATCGTGCGCCAGGTCGGCGATCTGCAGGCAGCTGTGGCCATGCCCTTCGAGTTCCGACAGCACCAGCGCCGCCAGCAGCACCGGAGGCGCGACGGGCCCGAGCGAATCGACGAAGCGCGCAAAGGCGAGCGACAGGCGGCGCAATTCGCCGGCCTCGATCAGGCGCGTCGCTTCTTCCCACAGGGCGGCCGGCGATGCGCTCACCTGCGCGCTGTGTGCGTCGTGCTTCATGCGCTAGCCCCTCCCGAGCAGTTGGTCCAGGCCGTCGAGCAGTTCGACGTCCGGTTCGAGCAGGCAGCAGCCGTGCGTCGAGGTGTTGGCGATCCCGCGCAGGAACAGGAACACGGCGCCGCCCAGCTGCTGCGCCGGATCGTAGTTCTCGCCGAGGCGGCTCTTGAGCAGGCGGTGCAGCGCCAGCATGTAGATCGCGCCCTGGATGTCGTAGCGGTGCCCGGCCATGCCCTCTTCCATCGCACGCTTCGTGTAGGCGGCGTCGTTCGGCCCCAGCGCATTCGATTTGTAGTCGAGCACCCAGTACCGGCCTTCGTGTTCGAACACCAGGTCGGCAAAGCCCTTGAGCATGCCGTGCAGTTCGCGCTCGGGGAGAAGCGGACGGGCAGCCTTGCCGAGCAGCCTGCGCCGGCACAGGCGATCGAGTGCGCCCAGGTCCAGGCCCTCGCTCGGGAACCAGAATTCCATTTCCGGCACGGTCTCGGTCAGTTCGCTGAGACTGGCGCCGATCGGCGGCAGGCGCGTCGCGACCACGGTCCGCAGCCAGGCGATGGCATCGTCCAGGCGGTGGCCCCAGCCCGCGCGCTCGATGCGCTGCGCCAGGCGCGCGTCGAAGTTCGGGTCATCGATGCTGTCGAACCCTTCCTGCCCGATCCACTCGAGTTGCTCGTGCAGGAAGTTGCCGGGCACCGAACCGCGTGGGAAGCGGTGCCAGGGCGCGTCCTCGAGTCGCGGCACCAGCGGCGGCGCGGGCTCCTCGTCCTCGAGCAGGGTTTCCTCCAGCGCGCGCATCGGCGGCGCCGTCGTGTGGCGCGTGATCGAGGTAAACGAGCCGACCGCCCAGTTGCGCTCGAAGTCGGCCTCGAAGGGTGCCGCCTCCACCAGCGCCGGCCGTTCTTCGACCCGGTTGAGCATCGTGCAGCCGTCCTGCGGGGCCAGCGTATGGAGCTCGATGCCGGCGCAGCCGCCGCGCAGGCGTGCCAGGTGGTCGCCGATGGCGCTGGTCGGAACCGGCGACCCGCCGCTGAGCAGGTAGCCGAGCGCGGATTCGTGCAGCATGTTCTCGCCCTTCTGGCGGGTGGCGACCGCCGCCACGCCCAGCCACAGGAAGTGGCGCGCGCGCGTCAGCGCCACGTACAGCAGGCGCAGGTCTTCCTCCAGGCGCGCCCGGTCCACCGCCTGCATCGCTTCCTCCGACAGGGCCAGGTCGATGTGCCGGCTGCCGTCTTCCAGCACGTACTCGAAGAAGCTGCGCCTGCGTTTATCCGTCTTGCGCGCGGTGGCCGCGAACGGCAGATACACCAGCGGATACTCCAGGCCCTTCGACTTGTGCACGGTGATCACCTTGACCAGCTCGGCGTCGCTTTCCAGACGCAGCACGCGCTCGTCGCCGCCCTCGCCCAGCCCCTCGATCTGTTCGGCGAACCAACGGATCAGGGCCTGCTCGCCGTCGAGCTGGGTGCTCGCTTCCTGCAGCAGCTCGGCCAGGTGCAGCAGGTTGGTCAGGCGCCGCTCGCCGCCCGGCTCGCGCAACAGGCGCGCCGGCAGGCCGAGTTCGTGGATGAAGCGGCGCAGCATCGCCAGCACGCCCTGGCGCTGCCAGGTCGCATGCAGGGCTTTCAATTGCTCGACGCGCTCTTCCCAGACGGTCTCGTCGCCCGAGAGTTTCGCCAGTTCGCCCAGGGGCAGGTCGGCCGTGCGCGTGGCCAGCGCGGCGCGCGCCAGGGTGCCGTCGAGGGGGCTGGCGACCGCGTACAGCCAGCGCAGCACGTCCGCCGCCTCTTCGCTTTCGACCACCGAATCCTTGTCCGACAGGTAGACGCTGGCGACCTTGCGCCGTGCCAGCGCCTGGCGCACCGCGCTTGCTTCCTTGCGGTCGCGCACCAGCACCGCGATATCGGCCGGCTGCAGGCGTACGAAGCGGCCGCCCAGCCCCTCGGGGTCGGGTTCGGCGAAACCGACCTGCGGGTCGTTCAGCAGCGAGACGATGTGCTCGGCGCAGTGATTGGCGAAGAAGCTGCGGTACTCCTCGGCCTTCATCTCCTCCCCGTCCGTGGTGCACATCGCCAGCGCCTGGTAGGGTCCGTCGACGCCGACCAGGTGCGCGCCGCGGCCGGCCGCGCGTACCGCATCGAAAGGCAGCGGATTGATGTTTCCGCGCCGGAAGCGGAAGGCGCCGGCCGCATGGCCGGGGTGCTCGCCATGGCCTTCGGCATAGCGGAACAGCTGGTTCACCGCCTCCACCAGCGCGCTGGTCGAACGGTAGTTGGTGCCGAGCTGGTAGTGCCGGCCTTCGGTGGCGATGCGGGCTGCCAGGTAGCTGTGGATGTCGGCGCCGCGGAAGCCGTAGATCGACTGCTTCGGGTCGCCGATCAGGAACAGGCCCTGCTCCGGATCGTTCGCCTCGACCCGGTACAGCAGGTTGAAGATGCGGTACTGGTCGGGCGAGGTGTCCTGGAATTCGTCGATCAGCGCGACCGGGAACTGGGTCACGATGCGCTGGCGCAGGGCCTCGCCGTTGCCGCCTTCCAGCGCCTCCTTCAGGCGCGCCAGCATGTCGGCGAAACCGAACTGGCGATTGCGCGTCTTGAGTTCCGCCATGCGCTGGGCGATGTGGCCGGCCGCGTGGCGCAGCAGCGCGTGCGCAAGCGGTTGAATCGTGTCGAGGGCCGCGCGCAGGTCTTCGGTACAAGCGAAGCAGTCCGGCACCACGGCGTGGAAGTCCTTGCCGAAGGCGTCCTCGATTCCGTGCGGCGTCAGGCGCTTCCAGGCCGTCTCGTTCATGTCCGGCTCGACCAGCGCAGCGTCGGCGGCCCAGGCGCGCAGTGCTTCGAACCATGTGGGCACCGAAGCGGCACGCATCTTGTTGCCGTTGAAGGCTTTGGGATTGCGTTCCTGCTGCTGTGCGATCCAGCGCTCCATCTCGCCGGCGCGCTCGTGCCAGCCTTCTTTCAGGCGCGCGAGTTCGGCCTGCTGGCTGCGCTGCACGCGCGCGACCAGCGCCGCCAGCGGCTCGGCGTCCGGCATGCCGAGCGTGGCGGTGCGCCCGACCAGGTCGCGCACCGCCGCCTTCATGGCCTCTACGTCGCGCCAGCAGGCCAGCACCGCGCCCAGGCCGGCGGCGTTCAGGGGATAGACGTGCTGGCGCCAGTAATCGTGGGCCGCGTCTTCGAACAGGGCGCGCTCGTCGCTGACCAGTTCCTCGTCGAACAGGCTGCCGCTGTCGAAGGCGTGCTCGCGCAGCATGCGCTGGCACCAGGCGTCGATGGTGAAGATCGCCGCTTCGTCCATCGTCTCGGCGGCCAGCACCAGGCGGTGCGCCGCGACCTGGCGCTCGCTGTCGCTGTCGTAACTGCTGGCGAGCGCTTCCAGGTAAGGATCGGACTCCTTCGCCTCGCCGCGGAAATAGGCCGCGGCGCCGACCAGGCGCTCGCGCACGCGGTTGGCCAGCTCGCGCGTGGCGGCGCGGGTAAAGGTCATCACCAGGATCTGCGAGGGCAGCAAGGGCCGGGCAAAAGCATCCGCGCCGCCGTGGCCGAGCACCAGGCGCAGGTAGAGCGCCGCGATGGTCCAGGTTTTACCCGTGCCGGCGCTGGCCTCGATCAGGCGCGAGCCGTGCAGCGGGAACGTGAGGGCGTCGAGCAGCTGGCTCATTGCGCGTCTCCCCCATGCTGCGTCACCTGGATATGGTTGGCGAGCCAGGCCACGAGGCCGCCGTACAGGGCCTCGGCCAGGTCCGGCCAGCCGCCGGCCGCGACCAGCAGACTGAATTCCGGCCACAGGCGCGCCAGGCATGGCTCCCGTTCGACCTCGCCCGGGAATTCGTAGTCGCCGTCGTAGACCAGGCGCGGCTTGCCGTCTGCCAGGTGCGCCAGTGCCGTCCTGCAGGCCACAGGCAGCGGTGCGTTCAGATTGTGCCGCCACAGCGCGCTGATGTCGCCAAGCGCGGCCAGCGCCATCTCGCGCTCGATCGGCGCCATCGTGATGGTTGCGTCGCGCGCGACCAGGTAGCCGGTCACCGCCGCACCGGCGGCGCTGGCGGCCAGCTGACGCAGCCAGGCGTCGATCAGCTTGTCGCCGCGCGGCGCGCCGGATTTATCCAGCACGTTCGAGGATATCTG
This sequence comes from Massilia litorea, assembly GCF_015101885.1. Lineage (NCBI taxonomy): Bacteria > Pseudomonadati > Pseudomonadota > Betaproteobacteria > Burkholderiales > Oxalobacteraceae > Massilia > Massilia litorea. The sequence goes on along the minus strand of NZ_CP062941.1, from coordinate 3,371,777 downwards.
CATCAGCCAGGCAGTGCGTTCGCCGTCACTGCGCAGGCGGTCGATCCAGTCTTCCAGCAGCACGCCGTCGAGATCGAGGCTGACCGCCAGCTTGGGCGCCGGCTGCGGGAAGCGCCGCCCGAGCTCCAGCCAGGCGCGCCGCACCGGCACCAGGCCCTCGACCAGCTGCTGCTGCCACTGGCGCCCGACCAGGCCGATCGGCAGCACGCCTTCGCGCGCCAGCCGTTCGGCGCGATTCGTCAGCACCTGGCGCACTTCGTCGGGTTCCTCGACCGTGCCCGAATCGTCGAGCAGGCTGTCTTCCAGGAAGTAGCGGTCGAGCGCGTCGAGCGAGAACGGTTCCTCGTCCTCGCCGATCACCTCGGCCGCGTTGAAGATCACGCCCAGCCGGCGCCGGAAGAAGTAGCGCGCCGGCTGTTTCAGAAAGCTCGCCAGTTCGGACAGCTTCAGGCGGAAATCCGGTTCCAGTTCATAAGCCGGCAAGGTATCGAGCGCCTCGCCGCCCTCCGAACCATGCGCTGCGCGCCATTCGCGCGCATAGGTCAGCAGCCCGCCCTCCTCGAAATAGCGGCGGCTGAAGGGCTGCAGCGCGTGTTCCACCGTCAGGCTGTGCAGGTCGAGGTCCCAGCCTGCATGCAGGTAGTCGCGCAGCTGCGCCACCAGCACCGAGGCCGGCTGCTCGCTGTTGTCGCGCACGTTGCGCCCGACCCAGCTCACGTACAGCTTGTCGCGCGCAGCCAGCAGGGCCTCCAGCATCAGGTAGCGGTCGTCGTCGCGGCGCGAACGGTCGCCGGGGCGGCTCATGCCCGGCATGGCCAGCAGGTCGAAATCGTTCTGCGGCGTGCGGCGTGGGAAGTCGCCGTCGTTCATGCCGAGCAGGCAGACCGCCCGGAAGGGCACGGCGCGCATCGGCATCAGGGTGCAGAAGGTGACGCCGCCCGAGACGAACTGGTGATTCAGGGTCGGCTGGTCGATCTGGCCGAGCCAGGCTTCGCGCAGCACGGCCAGCGGTACCGCTTCGTCGAAGCCGCCCGCCTCCGTCATCTCCAGCCAGCAGTTCAGCGCCTCGCCGAGCTGGGCCAGGGTGATGCGGTCGTTCTCCTCGCGGCCGTCGAAGAAGGCGGCCAGCAAGGCGCGCGCCTGCACGCCCCACTCGGCCGGGGTGCGCGCCTGCGCCAGGCGCGCGCGCCACTCCAGCAGGCATTCCACGAACTGGGCCAGCGAACCGGCCAGCGCCGCATCGAGCCCGCCCACTTCCGCGTAGGGTTCGATGTCGCCGAAGCGCGCGCCGGCGCCGCTGGCGTAACCGAGCAGCATGCGCCGTACGCCGAAGATCCAGGCATTCTGTTCGCCCGCCGCACCGAGCCCGAGGCCCGCGCGGTGTTCGCCGTCCAGGCCCCAGCGCACGCCGGCGCCGTCGATCCAGGCGCCCAGCGTGTGCAGGTCGTCTTCCCTGACGCCGAACCGCGTCGCCACCGCCGGCACGTCGAGCAGGTCGCGGATTTCGCTCTGGCGGCAGCGCTGCTGCGGCAGGCGCAGCAGCCACTCCAGCGCCACCAGCAGAGGATTCACGCTGCGGTCGCGCGTATCGCCGATCTCGAAGGGGATGTGGCGCGGGTCGCTTCTCTTGTGCTGGTCGAAGACGGCGTGGATCGCGGCCGAGAAGGTGTCGATGTCGGGCACCATGACGACGATGTCGCGCGGGCGCAGCGTCGGGTCGGCCTCGAACCAGGACAGCAGCTGGTCGTGCAGCACCTCGACTTCGCGCTGGGTGCTGTGGGTCACGTGGAACTCGATCGAGCGGTCCTCGCGCGGCGGCGGCACGTGCGGGTGTTCGTTCAGCGGACGCAGGTCCCGCACCGCGGCCTGCACCTGCTGCAGCAGGGTCTCGCCGTCGCCTTCGGAGAACAGGTCGACCCGCAGTTTGGCGATCCCCTCGGTTTCGGGGCGTCCGGCTTCGTTGTCGAATTCGTCGAGCATGCGCACGAAATCGCGCCCCTGGCGTCCCCAGCTTGCCAGCAGCGGATGGCTGTGCGCGTGCAGTTCTTCGATCGGCAGCGTGGCCAGGTCGACGCCTTCGCGCGCCGGCTGGCGCTTGTGCGCGGCCCTCAATAACTCGCGCCCTTCGATGATGTCGCCCCAGTAGAACTGGCAGGGGTTCGGCACGGCCAGCAGCACCTGCGTGTGGTGCGAGAGCGCGGCGATCGCCTGCAGGGTCTGGTATGGCAGGGCCGACATCCCGAACAGCACCACGCGGCGCGGCAGGCGGCCGGACGGCGGCTCGCCGGCCAGGATTTTGGCGACGAAGATTTCGTGGATCATGGCGCGCCCGGTTCCGCGCTGCATCGGCGGCACGCTCTCGTGCACGGCGCGCCACAAGCGCGCCTGCCAGCGCTGGTCGGGAGCGAGGGGTACCGGGTCGCCGCCGGCACGGCGCAGCTGGTCGCGGCCGATCTCCCAGTCGGTCAGCCAGTCGGCGCGGTACACCTGGTACTGGTCGAATAAATCGGCCAGGCGCTCGGCCAGCTGCAGGCGGCGCTCGGGACAGCCGTCGCCCAGGAAGTGCGCGAGCGGCGCGAACACCGGCTCCTGCAACAGCGTCGGCAGCAGGCGCATCAGGCGCCAGGTCAGCGGGTCGCGGTCGAAGGGAGAACGGCTCGGCACCCGGTCGCGCCCGAGCATGGCGCGGTAGGCTTCCCACAGAAAGCGCGCCGGCAGGGCCACGCGCGTGGCCGCGCACACCCCGAGCTCCTCGGCCAGCGCGATTTTCAGCCATTCGGCAAAGCCGTTCGACTGCACCAGGATGGTTTCCTGCTCCAGCGGCCCGAGCGGATGCCCGCGCAGCCAGTCGAAGACGGCTTCGCGCAGCATTTCCATCTGGTTGCCGTGCAAAATCAGCAGGCCGGGGGTGATCGTGGAGGACATCGCGGGTGGAGAAGTGGGGAGCTCAAGCCCGACAGGATACTCTTTTTGAGGACGCGGCGAAAGGCGCTCGACCGCTTAGCGCCCATCCGTGGCGCGGGCGCCAAGTTCAGCTGCGACCTGCCGTTCGAGGCGCGCAAAGATGCTGCGCAGACGTGCACTCAGGGCTTTTGCCCCGGCGCTGCTCCCCTGTTCATGCTGACGCTCGAGCTCGGCACACAGACCGGCGAAACTGAGCGCGCCCACCGCCCGCGCCGAGGATTTCAAACGGTGCGCGACCGCGCCGGCGCGCGCCAGGTCGTTCGAGACCAGGGCGATGTCGATCTCGGCCAGGCCTTCGCGCGCGCTGTCGAGGAACATGAAGGCGAACTTGCGCATCTTGCCCGGATCGCTGCCGAAGGTGGAGGCGAGCACGGCGGTATCGAGCAGCGGCGCAGCCACCTGACCCGCTGCGGCTTGAGCGGCGGCGGCCGGCCGGGCGGCTGCCTCGGCGGCCGGCGCCCCTTCTGCAGTCGCCTCAGCCGAACGTTGGGCCGCCGCGGACGAAGCAGCGGCCTGGCGCCCGCCCGCCCCACGCCCGACCGTGCGCGCGATCGTCGCCGCGAGAAGCTCGGGCGCGACCGGCTTGGTGAGGAATTCGTCCATGCCGACCTCCATGCAGCGCGCCTGGTCGTCGACGCCGGCATTGGCCGTCATCGCGATCACCACGGTATCCTGCAGCGCGTCGTCGGCGCGGATGCGGCGCGTGGCCTCGAAGCCGTCCATCACCGGCATTTGCACGTCCATCAGCACGCAGTCGAAGCGCCGGCCGCGCATCAGGTCGAGCGCCTCGCTGCCGTTGTTGGCCACGACCACCTCGGCACCGGCATTTTCCAGCAGTTCGCACCCTACCTGCTGGCTGAAGACATTGTCCTCGACCAGCAGCACCGCGGTCCCGTCCAGGCGCTGGCCGGCGGGCACCGGCGGCGGCGCGGCCTTGCGCGCCGGAGGCGCGTCCTGCCTCCCATCCTGCACCCCGCCCTGCCCCAGGCGCGCCGTGAACCAGAAGATGCTGCCGCGACCGGGCTCGCTCTCGACGCCGGCCTCGCCGCCCATCAGCTCGGCCAGCTGCTTGCTGATCACCAGGCCCAGGCCCGTGCCGCCGTAGCGCCGCGTGGTCGAAGGGTCGGCCTGGTGGAAGGACGTAAACAGCTGCGCCATCTCGGCCGGGTCGATGCCGATGCCGTGGTCCTCGACTTCGAAGCGCACCAGGGTCTCGTGGCCGAAGCTGCGCAGCGTCCGCGCCCGCACGGTGACGCTGCCGCGCTCGGAAAACTTGATGGCGTTGCCGACGAAATTGAGCAGCACCTGTTGCAGGCGCAGCGGATCGCCGCGCAGGGGACGCGCCAGGTCCGGGGCGATGTCGAATTCGAGGCGCAGTCCCTTGGCGGCGGCGGCTTCCCCGAGCTGGCTCTCGAGCTTGTCCATCAGGGCGTCGAACCGGAAGTCGAGCAGTTCCAGTTCCAGGTGCCCGGCCTCGATCTTCGAGAAGTCGAGGATGTGGGTGATGATGCCCAGCAGGTGCTGGCCCGAGTGCCGGATCTTTTCCAGGTAGTCGCGCAGTTTCGGTTCATGCGCCGATGCCAGGGCCAGGTGGGTCATGCCGATGATGGAGTTCATCGGGGTGCGGATTTCGTGGCTCATGTTCGACAGGAAGGCGCTTTTTGCCTGGTTGGCGGCGTCGGCCGCGGCTTTGAGCTGGTGCAGTTCGGTGACGTCGGTGGCCACGCACAGCACCCCGCCCACATCCCCGTCGAGGCGCACCGGCACCTTCGCTTCCCACAGCTGGCGCGGCCCGCCATCGATCTCGACCTCGACCTGGCTGGCGCGGCGCTTGCCGTCGAACACGGGTCGCTCGCGTTCCCAGGCGGCGTCGGCCAGCTCGGCCGGCATCACTTCGCGGTCGACGCGGCCGACGATGCGCTCGGCGCCCTGGCCCAGGGCACGGGCCATCTTCGCGTTCACGTAGCGGAAACGACGGTCGCGGTCCTTCATGAAGACGAAGGCGTCGACGTTGTCGAGCACCGTGTCGAGCAGCGTGCGCTGTTCGATCGCGGCGCGGCGCGACCAGTACAGCGAGAGGAACAGGCTGTATATGACCAGGGTCGCCGTGAAGCCGGTGGCCAGGGCGATCAGCGGCAGGCGCTTGTCCAACGGCAGGTAGAGGGCGGTTTTCGGCGCGCTGAAATGGGCTTTCCACAAGCCGCCGCCGAAGTCGACCGGCAGCACGGTGGTGAAGGTGGCCGCCTCGTCGACGATGCGGGTGCGCACCGCGCCATCGCCATACAGCAGGCGGTCGGCCGGCCCGACGGCCAGCCCGGACAAGGCCGTGCCGGGACCGGCTGCGAACAGCGCCAGCGAGACCGGATCGCCGGCAGGGTCGGCAGCAGCGGAGAGCGCGCGTTCGACCAGGGCCGGCACCGAAAACGACACGCCGACACCGCCGATATAGGCGGCCCGGCGGGCCGCGACGGTCCCGGGCGTGCGGCCGCCGCGGTAGACCGGTGCGCGCATGCTGAGCGCGATATGCGGCGTCGGTCCGTGCACCTGTACCGGCTGGCCGGAAGCGCTGATGCCGCCGGCATCGCGGGCGCGCGCCATTGCCTCGGCTACCGCGGGACGGGCACCGATATCGAGCCCGAGTTTTCCGTCCATCATGGCGGGCGGCTCGATGAAGGTCAGCGCCGTGTAGCTGGGCCGCCTGCCGGCGGGGGTGATCGTGAAATCCGGATAGCCGTTCGGATCGACGCTGCGGTCGGCGCGCACCCGCGCCTCGAAGGCGGCGCGCTCCGCGTCCGGGACCACCTGGGCGTAGGTGACGGCGTCGATCGCCGGATAATGCGTGCGCAGCTCGAGGGTGTCGACATAGCGGTGGAACTGCAGGCGCGTGACCGGTTCGTCGCCGGCGGCGAACAGCGCGACCAGTGCGCGGGTGACGTCGGTATACGACTTGATGGCGCCGGCCAGGCGCTCCTGGGTGGCGCGGGCCCGGTTCTCGAAACGACGCCGCGCTTCTTCTTCGACCGTGCGCGACGCGGCCATGTGCAGCATCGCCCCGACCAGCAGCGCCAGCCACAGCCCCGCGCCCCACAGCACGATGCGGGTCGTGCCGCGCGCGCCGGCGGCCGCGCCTATGCTGCGGGTGATCGACAGGGGCATTTATGCTGTTCTGACAAACGAAAGATTATTGATATCGGTTGTTGGTAGTATATGCGAACCGATCGCCATGGGGCGCTGGACAGTAAGGGGAATGAATGCAGAAGGCGGCACTTAAATTGGCAGCGCTGGCCGGCGTGGACGCGCCCGCGCAGCAGGACCCGTACACCTGGCTGGAAGACGTCGGCGGCGAGCAGCCGCTGGCCTGGGTACGCGAACACAACGCGCTCGCCGAAGGGGCGCTCGGCGGCGCGGCGCACGAGGCCTTGCGCGCCAGGCTGCAGTCCATCCTCGACGCGAAGGAACGGATTCCCTACGTCAGCCGGCACGGCGACCATTTATATAACTTCTGGCGCGACGCCCATCACGAGCGCGGCATCTGGCGCCGCACCACCCTGCCCGAGTACCGCAAGGCCGCGCCGCAGTGGGAAACCGTGATCGACCTCGACGCGCTGGCGCGCGACGAACACGAGAACTGGGTCTGGGCCGGCGTGACCTGCCTGGAGCCGCGCGGGACGCGCTGCCTGGTCTCGCTCTCGCGCGGCGGCGGCGACGCCGACGTGGTGCGCGAATTCGACCTCGCGGCAGGCAGTTTCGTCGAAGGCGGCTTCGCCCTGCCCGAATCGAAAGGCAGCGCCGCCTGGATCGACCGCGACACCCTGTTCGTCGCCACCGATTTCGGCCCAGGTTCGATGACGGCCTCCGGCTACCCGCGCATCGTCAAGGAATGGAAGCGCGGCACGCCGCTTGCCGCAGCGCGCCTCGTGTTCGAGGCGGACGCGAACGACCTGTCGGCGTCGGCGCGCAAGGACCTGACGCCCGGCTTCGAGCGCGAGTTCGTCACGCGCCAGATCGGCTTCTACAGCAGCGAATTGTTCCTGCGCGAGGACGGGCGCCTGCGGAAAATCGACAAGCCCGAGGATGCGAACGCGTATGCCGTGCGCGACCAGCTATTGATCGAACTGCGCTCGGATTGGACTGTCGCCGGCCGTACCTGGCCGCAGGGCGCCCTGCTGGCCATCGATTTCGAGCGCTTCATGCGCGGCGAGCGCGATCTCGAGGCCCTGTTCGTGCCGACCGCCGCCAGTTCCCTGGACGGCGTGACGGTGACGCGCAGCGCCCTGCTGCTGACGGTGCTCGACAAGGTCAAGAATCGCCTGCTCGAGCTGCGCCGCGAGAACGGCGCCTGGCTGCGGCGCGAAGTTGCGACAGAAAGCGGCACGCCCGGCATCGGCACGCTCGGGGTGACGGCCCTCGACGAGATCGAGTCCGACGACTACTTCCTGAGCGTGACCGACTTCCTGACGCCGACCACCTTGTACCTCGGCCAGGCGGGCTCGGATGCGCGCGAGCCCCTGAAGGCGATGCCGGCCTGGTTCGACCCGGCACCGTACACCGTGTCCCAGTTCGAGGCGCGCTCGAAGGACGGCACGATGGTCCCCTATTTCGTCGTCATGGCGAAGCAAGCGAAGTTCGACGGCAGGAATCCGACCGTCCTGTACGGCTACGGCGGCTTCGAGGTCTCACTGAAACCTTCGTACAGCGGCATGACCGGTACCGGCTGGCTGGAGCAAGGCGGCGTGTACGTGCTGGCCAATATCCGCGGCGGCGGCGAATTCGGTCCCCGCTGGCACCAGGCGGCGCTCAAGGAACACCGCCAGCGCGCCTTCGACGATTTCCTTGCGGTGGCCGAAGACCTCATCCGGCGCAAGGTCACCAGCCCGCGCCACCTCGGCATCATGGGCGGCAGCAATGGCGGCCTGCTGGTCGGCGCCGCACTGACCCAGCGTCCGGACCTGTTCAATGCCGTGGTCTGCCAGGTGCCGCTGCTGGACATGCGGCGCTACCACACCCTGCTGGCGGGGGCCTCGTGGATGGGCGAGTACGGCGACCCGGACGATCCGGCACAGTGGGAATTCATCGGCAAATACTCGCCCTACCAGAACGTTTTCAAGGACAAGCAGTATCCGCGTGTCTTATTTACAACATCGACCCGTGACGACCGGGTCCATCCGGGCCATGCGCGCAAGATGGCGGCGCTGATGGAAAGCCAGGGACACGAGGTGCTGTACTGGGAAAATACGGAAGGCGGACATGCGGGCGCGGCCAACAACACGCAGACGGCGCGTATGTGGGCGCTGACCTGGTCCTTCCTGCGCAAGCAGTTGCAATAACCGGGGGCGCGGACGTGGCAACTATATATAGAGGCGGCGCCGGCGTGCGTCCACTCGCGGCGCACGAGTGGGAGCTGTACCGCGCGCTGCGCCTGCGGGCGCTGGCTGATGCACCCGAGGCCTTCGGCATGACCCTGTCCGAGGTTGTGCAGCGGACCGAGAACGACTGGGCCTGGATTCTGAACCTGGGCACGACGTCGGGCTGTGACCTGCCGCTGTTGGCCGAGATCTCCGGCAGCGCGGCCGGCATGGCCTGGGCCAAGCTCGATGCGGGCGATGCCTCGCTGGTCAACCTGTTCCAGATGTGGGTGGCGCCGGAAGCACGCGGACACGGGGTCGCGGCCGCGATCCTCGAGGCGGCGATAACCTGGGCGCGCTCGCGCAATGCACGCACCATGCAGTTGGGCGTGGTGTGCGGGAACGACGCGGCCCGGCGCCTGTACGAGCGCGCCGGGTTTCATGCGGTGGGCGCGCCCGGGCCGCAACGGCCCGGATCGAGCCGCATGGAGCAAACGATGCAGCTCGACCTCGCCCGGGAAGACGCGTAAGGTACGGCGTCAGCTGGCCAGCCGCCGGTCGAACAACACCTCGCAGGTCGGCTCGATGTCCACATACAGGGCCACGGCCGTCTCGATTCCGATCACCAGCGGCGGCCCGAGGCGCTCGGTCACGACCCCGGCGCGGCGCAGCAGGCGTTCGATGGCGGTCGTGGTCACCGTCACGTAGCGCTCGATGCCGTGCTCGTGGCCGTAGCGGATGATGGCGGAAATCGACTCCATCGTGATCTCCGAAAATCCGAAATGACTGCTGCCGCCGGTTTCGATGGCAAAGCGCGACAGCTCCCAGATGTGCTCGTCGCATGGGGCCGGCTGCCCGTGCAGCAGCTGGGAGAACGAATCCTTCAGCATGTACGGCCCTTCGGTCGGCAACAAACGCCAGCAGCCGCGCAGGATTCCCGCCTTGGCGCCCGCACCCGGCTCGCGCATCATCATGTAGTGCGGATCGAGTGCGTCGTAGCCGTCGATTTCCATCCCCGAGAGCACCGGCACTTCCCAGCCGAGTCGGCCCTGGAACACTTTTGCGCGCAAGGTGTGCATTTCCCACAAGTCGCGGGATTGAAACTCGCGTCGTGCCGCGATATTGATTTGCAGTGCCATGTCGTTCTCCCTGTATGTTGACGAAAATATCTATGCGACAGGCATAAGCCTCATGCAATCAGGGCAGGAGCGGTACTAGCAAGTTTGCTAGGTGGCTACAGGGTGACGGAGTGGAATACTAGGTTTTTCACCTGAACAACCAAGGAGACTGGCCATGCCAAACGACTTCATCAGCGAATCCATGCTTGCCCGTCCGGGCCTCCACAGCGGCATGCCGATGCCCGTCCGCCCCCCGCATGCGGACCTGCGCCAGTTCCGCATCAGCAAGCGCGAGAGTCAGGAAAAATTCTGGGGACGTTTCGGCGTGACCCAGTCGAGCGGTAGCCGCTTCGAGACCGGCCTGGCCATTCCGGCGCCGGTGGCGATCCTCTTGAAGCTCTACGTCAACGGCAAGCTCAACGATGGTGATCTTCAGGGTTGATCAGACCCAGCGAGATCGCCTTGACCACCGCCTGCTGACGTGTGTTGACGTTGAATTTCTGACGCACGTTAGCCAGGTGGAAGTTGACGGTCGCCTCGGAGCAACGGGTGATCATCGAGATCTCCCATGACGACTTGCCGGCCATCACCCAGTTGAGCACTTCCAGCTCGCGCCGGGTCAGGCGCGGCACATCGTCCTTCCCCGCCGACTGGGTAAAGCGCTGGGAGGAGGCGAAGGCGTAATCCCGCACCAGGGTCAGCGCCGGCGTGACCTGCGCCATATCGCGCGCGAATCCGGCACCGGGTTTGGCATCGGACGCAAAGCTGAGCACTCCGAACTCCCCGTTCGGACCATGGATCGGCAGGGTCACCCCGGTGACGATGCCATGGCTGGAGGCTTCCTCATACAGGGCGCTCTGCGCGTCGCCGACGAACAGGTCCGGCTCCCAGACAATCGGCAGCGAACTGGTGAGGCAATGGCCCACCGTCGGGTCGACATAAGCGAGATGTTCGGCGTCGTAGCGTTGGCGCCACTCGGTCGAATAATTACTTTGCAGGAAAGCGCGCTCAAACTGGGCGTGGCGCGAACTGACGATTCCGAACAAGACCTGGTCGAAACCCAGTTGCTCACCCAGCCCAATCAGCGCCCGACTCCAGCTGGCGACGTCTTTGCTGTTCAACAGCTGCACAAGCTGTGCAGTTTCGATCATGGCGCTCGCTCTTTTTTTATGTCAGATAAACCTGCATATTTTATTCCGCTATTTCACGAAAATCATGCACTGTAGTAATCTTAGCAAGGTTCGGGCGCTTGTGAACGACTATTTGGTGTAGTAAATACACAACATGCAGCCTGCATGTAATTTTAACCGTGCGCCATAGAAACTGAATTTCAACTACCCTCCTGCGCTGGCGATTTAACATTCCCAGATGCAAGTTTTATTCTGGGTTGCAGAGCTTGACTTGATATCGCACAAGAGTATCGTTCCGTATTCTCGCTTATTGCCTTTTTACAGTTTTTCACGCGCAGTTTCCCCTGCGCGAAATCTGCGCTTGCCGCTGCGCCGACAAAACAACGCCATACCACTTTCCAAAACAAGGATTAAACGTCGATGAACACAATGACCGACATGGCCGAACAGCTGGACGTCAAGCTCCTGCTCGCAACGCTGATGGCCCTGAAAAAGGGTGACTTTTCGGTACGCATGCCTTCCGACTGGACTGGCGTCTCGGGCAAGATCGCCGATACCCTGAACGACATCATCGAGACCAAATCGAAGATGGTCGAAGCCGTGACCGAAGTGTCGCGCGTCGTCGGCCGCGAAGGCCACCTGACCCAGCGCGCGGACGTGCCGGGCGTGGTCGGCGGCTGGAGCACCATCATCAGCTCGGTCAACACCCTGATCGACGACCTGGTGCGCCCGACCACCGAGATGGCGCGCGTCATCGGCGCCGTGGCGAAGGGCGACCTGTCGCAGACCATGGCGCTGGAAGTGGACGGGCACCCGCTGAAGGGCCAGTACCTGCGCGCGGCGACCACCGCGAATACGATGGTGGAACAGCTCTCCTCCTTCTCTTCCGAAGTGACGCGCGTGGCGCGGGAAGTCGGTACCGAAGGTAAACTCGGCGGCCAGGCGCAGGTGAAAGGCGTGGCGGGTACCTGGAAGGACTTGACCGACTCGGTCAACTCGATGGCGGGTAACCTGACCTCCCAGGTGCGTAACATCGCGGAAGTGACGACCGCCGTGGCGAACGGCGACTTGTCGAAGAAAATTACGGTGGACGTGCGTGGCGAGATCCTGCAGCTGAAGGACACGATCAACGTCATGGTGGACCAGCTGCGCTCCTTCGCATCCGAGGTGACGCGCGTCGCGCGTGAGGTGGGTACCGAGGGCAAGCTGGGCGGCCAGGCATACGTGCCGGGCGTCGGCGGTACCTGGAAGGACTTGACCGACAACGTGAACTTCATGGCCTCGAACCTGACGGGCCAGGTGCGTAACATCGCGGCGGTGACGACCGCGGTGGCGAACGGCGACTTGTCGAAGAAGATTACCGTGGACGTGAAGGGCGAGATTCTCGAACTGAAGAACACGATTAACGTCATGGTCGACCAGCTGTCCTCCTTCGCATCCGAGGTGACGCGCGTGGCGCGAGAAGTGGGTACGGAAGGAAAGCTGGGCGGCCAGGCGCAGGTGAAGGGTGTTGCGGGTACCTGGAAGGACTTGACCGACTCGGTGAACTCGATGGCGGGTAACCTGACCGGCCAGGTGCGTAACATCGCGGACGTGACCACCGCCGTGGCGAACGGCGACTTGTCCAAGAAGATTACGGTGGACGTGAAGGGCGAGATTCTCGAGCTGAAGAACACGATCAACGTCATGGTCGACCAGCTGAACTCCTTCGCATCCGAGGTGACCCGAGTCGCACGGGAAGTGGGTACCGAGGGCCGCCTGGGCGGCCAGGCGAACGTGCCTGGTGTTGCGGGTACCTGGAAAGACTTGACCGACGGCGTGAACTCGATGGCGGGTAACCTGACCGGCCAGGTGCGTAACATTGCGGACGTGACGACCGCGGTGGCGAACGGCGACCTGTCGAAGAAGATTACCGTGGACGTGAAGGGCGAGATTCTCGAACTGAAGAACACGATTAACGTCATGGTCGACCAGTTGTCCTCGTTCGCATCCGAGGTGACGCGCGTCGCGCGTGAGGTGGGTACCGAAGGCAAGCTGGGTGGACAGGCCTACGTGCCGGGCGTCGGCGGTACCTGGAAGGACTTGACCGACAACGTGAACTTCATGGCCTCGAACCTGACGGGCCAGGTGCGTAACATCGCGGCGGTGACGACCGCGGTGGCGCGCGGTGACTTGTCGAAGAAAATTACCGTGGACGTGAAGGGCGAGATTCTCGAACTGAAGGACACGATCAACGTCATGGTCGACCAGTTGTCCTCCTTCGCATCCGAGGTGACCCGGGTCGCCCGTGAGGTGGGTACGGAAGGTAAGCTGGGCGGCCAGGCAAACGTGTCCGGTGTCGCGGGTACCTGGAAGGACTTGACCGAGAACGTCAACCAGCTGGCGGCAAACCTGACCAACCAGATGCGCGCGATCGGTGAAGTGGCAACGGCCGTGACCCGTGGTGACTTGTCGCGCTCGATTCAGGTCGAAGCGCGCGGCGAGGTGTCCTACCTGAAGGACAACATCAACGAGATGATTCGTAACCTGAAGGAGACCACGCAGAAGAACGCGCAGCAGGATTGGCTGAAGACCAACCTCGCCCGCTTCACGCGACTCCTGCAGGGCCAGCGCGACCTGGGCGCGGTGACCAAGCTGATCCTGTCCGAACTGGCACCGCTGGTCTCGGCGCACCACGGCGTGTTCTACATGATGGACTCGCAGGAAGCCGATGCCCGCCTGCGGATGATCGCATCGTATGGCTATCGTTCCAGCCGCAAGCTGCCGACCTCGTTCTCGCCGGGCGAAGGCCTGGTGGGCCAGTGCGCGCTCGAGAAGACCCGCATCTGGCTGACCGACGTCCCGCGCGACTACATCGTCGTCTCCTCGGGCCTGGGGTCGGCGCCGCCGAACAACATCGTCGTGCTGCCGATCCTGTTCGAACAGCAGGTCAAGGCCGTGATCGAAATTGCTTCGCTCGACCGCTTCACCGAGACCCACCTCTCCTTCCTCGACCAGCTGATGGAGTCGATCGGCGTCGTGTTGAACACGATCGAGGCGAACAGCCGTACCGAATCGCTGCTGACCCAGTCGCAGTCGCTGGCGCAGGAACTGCAGCAGACCAACCAGGAACTGGCGGAAAAGGCGCGCCTGCTGTCCGAGCAGAACATCGAGGTGGAACGCAAGAACCGCGAGGTGGAGCAGGCGAAACTGGCGCTGGAAGAAAAGGCGACCCAGCTGGCCCTGTCCTCGAAGTACAAGTCCGAGTTCCTTGCGAATATGTCGCACGAACTGCGTACTCCGTTGAACTCGCTGCTGATCCTGGCGCAGCAGCTGTCCGATAACCCGGAAGGCAACCTGTCGGGCAAGCAGGTGGAATTCGCAAAGACCATCCACGGCTCCGGTTCCGACCTGCTGACCCTGATTAACGACATTCTGGACTTGTCGAAGATCGAGTCGGGTACGGTCACCCTGGACGTGTCGGAATACCGCTTCGCCAACCTGCGCAACTACGTGGACCGCACCTTCCGCCACATGGCCGAAGCCAAGCACCTCGGCTTCCAGGTCGACCTTGCGGAAAACCTGCCGACCGCCGTGATGACGGACACCACGCGCCTGCAGCAGGTGTTGAAGAACCTGCTGTCGAACGCCTTCAAATTCACCAGCCACGGCCAGGTCGCGCTGCACATCAGCCTGGTGACCAGCGGCTGGACGGCGGACCACCCGCACCTGCTGCATGCGGACGCGGTGCTCGCGTTCTCGGTCAGCGACACCGGTGTCGGCATCCCGTCCGACAAGCTGCAGCTGATCTTCGAAGCCTTCCAGCAGGCCGACGGCTCGACCGCCCGTAAATACGGCGGAACCGGCCTGGGCCTGTCGATCTCGCGCGAACTGGCGCGCCTGCTGGGCGGCGAGATTCGCGTGGAATCGACCGTCAACGTCGGTTCGATCTTCACCCTGTACCTGCCGTACAACCGCGCCGGCTTCATCAACTACGAAGCGACGCGCCAGCCGCAGCCGGCCCGCCTGGTCGCGCCAAGCGCAGCACCCCTGTCCGCACCGGTGGTCTACACCCCGGCGCAGGTCGAGGAAAGCGGCGTGGCCACCATCGAAGTCCAGGCCCCGACCAACAGCAACCTGGTCGAATACGCCTCGATGCTGGATGACCGCGGCCTGATCGCCCCGGGCGACCCTTCGGTGCTGATCGTGGAAGACGACGACCGCTTCGCCAAGACCGTGCTGGAACTCGCGCGCGAGAAGAACTTCAAGGGCATCGTCACCCACCGCGGCGACTCGGCCCTGTCGCTGGCGCGCGATTACCTGCCGTCGGCGATCCTGCTCGACATCGACCTGCCGGACATCGACGGCTTCACGGTGCTGGATCGCCTGAAGCGCGACCCGAGCACCCGCCACATCCCGGTGCACGTGGTCTCGGCACTGCGCGAGCGCGAGCGTGCGCTGCGCCAGGGCGCGATCTCCTTCCTGAACAAGCCGGTGGAACGCGAGGTCCTGGAAGATGAATTCAATCGCATCCAGAAGTTCCTGGTCGGTGGCAAGCGTTCTTTGCTGGTGGTGGAAGACGACATGGCCCAGCGCGAGTCGATCGTGGCCCTGATCGGCGACAGCGACCTGAACATGGTGACCGTGGAAACCGGCAAGGCCGCGATGGAAGCGCTGGACGCCCAGCACTTCGACTGCATGGTGCTCGACCTGACGCTGCCGGACATCTCGGGCTTCGAGCTGCTGGACGAAATCGGCAAGAAGCCGGCCCTGCGCGACCTGCCGATCGTGATCTACACGGCGCAGGAACTGAACCGCAAGGAAGTCACGAAGCTCAAGAAGTATGCGAAGACCATCGTCATCAAGGATGCCCGTTCGCCGGAGCGCCTGCTCGACGAAACGGCGCTGTTCCTGCACCGTTCGCACGCCTCGCTGCCTGAACTGCAGCGGCGCATGCTGGAAGAGATCCACGCGGCCGATGGCGGCCTCGCCGGACGCAAGGTGCTGATCGTCGACGACGACCTGCGTAACATCTTCGCGCTGTCGTCCTTGCTGGAGCGCCAGCAGATGCAAGTGCTTTTCGCGGAGAACGGCCGGGACGGCATCGAAGTGCTGGAGAAGGATCCGACCATCGAGATCGTCCTGATGGACATCATGATGCCGGAGATGGACGGCTACGACACGATGCGCGCCATCCGCCGTATTCCGAAGTTCAAGTCGCTGCCGATCATTACCCTCACCGCGAAAGCGATGAAGGGCGACCGCGACAAGTGCATCGCCGCCGGCGCTTCCGACTACATCACCAAGCCGGTCGATGTGGCGCAGCTGCTGTCGCTGATGCGAGTGTGGCTGCATTGACCGCCTTTGCCGCCTTCGCCGCTTCGCTGGCTGTCGAGGAACTGGAAATCGAACTGTTGCTGGAGGCTTTGACCCAAAGGCACGGCTACGATTTCCGCGACTACGACCGCCAGCTGGTGCGGCGCAAGCTGCTGGGCGTGATGGGCGTACGCGAGCTGAAAACGGTCTCCGCGCTGCAGGAACGGGTGCTGCACGAGCCGGGCGCCGCATCCGGCGTGCTGCGCGCGCTGGCGGTGCGTCCGGCCGGACTGTTCGACGATCCGGCCGGGGCACTGCACGCACGCCAGGTGCTGGGCGCGAACCTGCGTTCGGCCGCCTTGCCGAAGCTGTGGCTGGCCGAATGCGCCGGCATCGGCGAAGCCTGGACGCTGGCGATCCTGCTACAGGAAGAAGGCCTGCTCCACCGCAGCGAGATCTTCGCCACCATGGCCAACGACGAGTTGCTGGCCGAAGTACGCGAAGCGGGCATCGATGCCGACAGCCTGCCCGGGCTGCAGGAGAACTACCTCCTTGCGGGCGGCACCGGAACGCTGGCGGACTATTTCGAGGTGCAGGACGGCCGCGCGCTCCTGCTGCCGCGCCTGCGTTCGCGCATCACCTGGGCCGGCCACAACCTGGTGACGGACGCCTCGTTCAACGAGTTCCAGGCCATCCTCTGCTGCCGCGCGCTGGCCGACTTCGGCCCGATGCTGCGCCAGCGCGTGCTGCGCCTGTTCTACGAGAGCCTGTCGCGTTTCGGGGTGCTCGGCATCGACCGCGAGCTGGCGCCGGGAGATGCGCATGCGGGGGCCTACAAGCCGCTGCTGCCGGACTTGCCGTGGTATCGGCGGGTGGAGTGAGTTCTTGTGAAGGGCGGCGCTTGCCGCCCTTTTTTATCCCTATTTCGACCCGATCGCGCTCGGCCGCTCCGCAATCCGGTCGCGCCAGGCCTGCAGGTTCGCCATCCCCTCCTCGCCCGGCCTGAAACGCAGCAGGCCGCGCCCGAATTCGAGCGCGCAGAAGGCGGTGATGTCGGCAATGGTAAAACGCTCGCCGGCCACATACGGCTGGCGCGCCAGCACCTGGTCGAGCCAGCGCGCGGTGATGCGCATCCTGTCGGCCTGCGCCGCGCCATACTCCTTGAACTGCGGCTGCTCCAGCGGCGCCAGCGCCGGGTGCGTGTGGCGCGCGCTGTGCGCCGTCTCCAGCAGCAGGTGCAGTTCCATGCGGCGGTCCGCCATCTCGATGAAGGCGCGCTCCTCGAAGTCGACGCCCATCAGGTTCGGCTCGGGATAACGGCCCTCGAGCCAGGTGCAGATCGCACGCGTCTCGCTCAGCACGCGGCCGTCGTCGAATTCCAGCGCCGGCACCCGCCCGAGTGGGTTCTTGGCCAGGAAGCGCTCGCTCCTTTGTTCGCCGGCCAGGATGTCGACCACCTCGGTCGCTATCCCGGTGATGCCTTTTTCGAGGATGAACATGCTGACCCGGCGCGGGTTGGGCGCATGGCTGCTGATATACAGTTTCATAGGTCTCCTTCGGTTTTGTTGTAATGATCTTCCATGGGAATCATAGCCGCAAACAGGCTGCCCGGCGACGCGCCGCGGCGATTCAGCTCTTAACAGATTGACACTCCCCCGGCCCGGCGCTAGATTGGCGGATTGCCTGCCTTCGACGAAAGAACCCATGCACCGCAGCCTGCTCTCCGCCGCCCTCGTCCTTGCCTTCTCCGGCCTGGCCGCCCTGCCCGCCGGCGCCGCCCCGGCCGCACCGACAACCAGCATCGAAGCGACGACCCAGCTGCCGCGCGGCGTGCGTCCGCTGCACTACGACATCGCGCTGGTGCCGGACGCGCAGAACGCCCGCTTCGGCGCCCAGGCCGCGATCGATCTCGAGATCACGGTCCCGACCAGCAGCATCACCCTGAACGCGGCCGACCTGGCGTTCACGCGCGCCTCCCTGGCGCCGCGCACCGGCGCCGCACTGGACGCGAAAATCGCCATCGACGACAAGGCGCAGACCGCCACCTTCCGCTTCGCCAGGCCGCTCCCGCGCGGACGCTACAAGCTCAGTCTCGACTACACGGGCGCGATCGGCAGCCAGGCCGTCGGCCTGTTCTCGCTCGACTACAGCACGGGCGAGGGCAAGCGGCGCGCCTTGTTCACCCAGTTCGAAAACTCCGATGCGCGGCGCATGATCCCGTCCTGGGACGAGCCGGCCTACAAGGCGAGCTTCGCCCTGCGTGCTACCGTGCCGGCGGGCGAAATGGCCGTCAGTAACATGCCGGTGAAATCCAGCACCACGCTGCCCGACGGCCGGGTCGAGCTGCGCTTCGCCGATACGCCGAAGATGTCCACTTACCTGCTGTTCTTCGCGCTGGGCGACTTCGAGCGCGCAACAGCAACGGTGGACGGCACGGAACTGGGCGTCGTCACGCGCCGCGGCAGCCTGCCGCAGGCGCGCTTCGCACTGGAGTCGTCGCAGGCCGTCCTGCGCGAGTACAACGATTATTTCGGCGTGCGCTATCCGCTGCCGAAACTCGACAACGTCGCCGGCCCGGGCCGCAGCCAGTTCTTCGGCGCGATGGAAAACTGGGGCGCGATCTTCACCTTCGAATACGCGCTGCTGCTGGATCCGGCGATTTCGACCCAGCACGACAAGCAGGAAGTCTTCGCCACCGCCGCCCACGAAATGGCGCACCAGTGGTTCGGCGACCTGGTCACCATGCGCTGGTGGGACGACCTCTGGCTCAACGAAGGCTTCGCTTCCTGGATGGAGTCGCGCATGACGGCGCGCCTGCATCCCGAGTGGAACACGGCGCTCGAAGCGGTGAACAACCGCGACGCGGCCATGCGCCGCGACGCGCTCGCCACCACCCATCCGGTGGTGCAGCACGTGAAAACCGTCGAGCAGGCCAGCCAGGCCTTCGACGAGATCACCTATCAAAAGGGCGAAGCCGTGATCCGCATGCTGGAAGCCTATGTCGGCGAAGACGCCTGGCGCCGCGGCGTGCGTTCGTACATGCGCGAACACGCCTACGGCAACACGGCCTCGAACGACCTGTGGCGCCAGGTCGAGCGCGCCGCGGCGAAACCGGTGACGGCGATCGCGCACGACTTCACGCTGCAGCCGGGGGTGCCGCTGATCCGCGTCGGCGAGCCCGTGTGCAAGGGCGGCAGCATGACGGTGGCGCTGAGCCAGGGCGAATTCTCGCGCGACCAGCCGGCGCGCAAACCACTGAACTGGCGCGTGCCCGTCATTGCGCAGGCGACCGCCACGACGGGGCCAAACCCGGCCGAAGCGCGCACGCTGGTCGCCGGCGGCAAGGGCAGCCTCACCCTGCCCGGCTGCGGCCCGGTCGTCGTGAACGCCGGCCAGAGCGGCTACTACCGCACCCTGTACAGCCAGGACGGCTTCGCGCAACTCACGAAGGGCTTCGCCGCGCTGGCGCCGATCGACCAGCTCGGCATGCTGAGCGATACCTGGTCGCTCGGCATGGCCGGACTGCAGCCGGCCTCGAACTTCCTCGACCTGGCCGATGCCACCGCGGCGGGCGCCGATCCGCAGGTCTGGGCGCTGGTTGCCCGCGGTTTCGGCAGCCTGCACGCGATGTATGGCGAGGACAGGGCCGGCCGCGCGCGCCTCGACGCCTATGCCGTCCAACGCCTGGCGCCGGTGATGGCGCGGATCGGCTGGAACGCGCGCGCGGACGAACCGACCTCGCACGCCAACCTGCGTGCGCAGCTGATCTCGACCCTGAGCCAACTGGGCGACCAGGCCACGATCGATGAAGCACGCCGCCGCTACGCCGCCATGGAAACCGACCCGACCGCCGTGCCGGGCGCCCTGCGCAAGACCATCATGGCAGTCGTCGCCGCCCACGCCGATCCTGCCGCCTGGGAAGCGCTGCGCCGCGCCGCCCAGGCAGAGAAATCGCCGATGATCAAGGACGCGATGTATGCGCTGCTGGCCTCGAGCGAGGACCCGGCGCTCGCCGAACGGGCGCTGGCGCTGGCCCTGGGCGACGAGCCGGGCGCGACGAACGGTGCGGCGATGATCGCGATGGTGTCGCACAGCCATCCGGAACTGGCCTTCGATTTCGCGCTGGCCAACATCAAGGCCGTCAACGAGCGCGTCGACGCCACCTCGCGCAGCCGCTACCTGCCCGGCCTGGCCGGCAGCGCCGCGACGCCGGCGATGATCGAGAAGGTGCGCGCCTATGCCGAGGCCCACATCGCACCGGAAGCGCGGCGCGATGCCGAGACCGCGATCGCCGCGATCAAGGACCGCATCAAGGTGCGCCGCGAACGGCTACCGGAGATCGATGCCTGGCTCGCGCAGCGCGCCAGGTAAGCGGGTCGCCGAACTCGGCGCCGCTGGTGCGGCTTATCCGTTCATCCGCACCGTGCCGTCGACGATCTTGACCCGGTCCCCGTCGTGCCATTCCGGCGCTGCCGCGTGTGCGATGGTCCGGCTCGACCCGTTGCTCATGCGGATCGTCGTTTCATAGCTGCGCGTCGCCCTTGCCTGTTTTTCGATCTGGTTGCCGGCAAAGGCGCCGCCGATCGCGCCGACCACCGTCATCGCTTCCTTGCCGTGACCGCCGCCGACCTGGTTGCCCAACAGGCCGCCGACGACGGCCCCACCCGCCGCACCCAGGCCGCTTCCGTCGCCGCGGGTGCTGACTTCCCGGATCGACTCCACGACCCCGCAATTGCCGCAGGCCAGTGCAGGCGCACTGTGCGCCGGCTCGGCACGGGGCTGGCGATGGACGGCCGGGGCGCTTGCCGCGCGCGGATGCGTTGCATGCGTCGCTGCCTGTTGTGCAGGGACGGCCGGCGACGCCAGCGTGGCCACGTTTGCATTGTTGCTCGCTCCGGTCGACGGCAGCCATCCGAGGATGGCCGCGGTGCCGGTCAGGCTCACCAGCACAATGGCGGCGCCGGCAATGATCAGCATGGGATGGGTGCGGTTTTTCGAAGCGGTGGTAGGGGACATGGTCATGATGATTTCTTCTTAGTGAGGGGGAATTCAGGTGAGACGGGGAACCGGTCGGGAGTTCGTTTCTTCTTGAGCGGTTTGCACCAGGCACGGTGCGCAGGCATCGTTATCCGCTCTTCGGCAAGGCGGCTCTGCCGGCTACCGCACATAGCGTGAAACGATGCGTCGAACGGAATGTGCCGATCTTTTTTGCGATAAAAGCGATGCACGGGATGCAGGACGACCAGCCGTACTGCTGGAAGGCCCAGGCCAATGCCACGATGCTGGACATTGCCATCACCAGGGTCGGCGATGAAAACGGGTGCAACCAGGGGGCGGAACACAGACTCGTTATTTTTGTATGAAAATTTGCCGGACTCATGACTTGACTTTCGTTGACCATTTCCTGCCTTGAAGCATGAGGCTCATGCAAACCAGGAAATGTTGGAAGGCGCATTCGTTCGCGGCGCTGACTTCGTGCTGCACTATCGCGTTTCGCCAACGCCGGCTCCGTTCGGTACCGCGCTTAGGTCGGGGAAAATGTTTGCCGAAATAGTTGTAGGTTTTATAACCCCTTCGTGCTACCCTGCGCTCATCCATACCTCAGTAGACAAAGAAGCCAGCGCCGCGTGCCCCCCATACAAGACCCGAACCAGAATCACCTCCTCGCTGCCCTGCTCGACGCCGAGTTCGACCGTCTCTCCCCTCATCTCGAATGCATTCCCCTCCTGCTCGGCGAAGTGCTCTGCCAGTCCGGCGGCACGCTCGATTACGTTTATTTCCCGACGACGGCCATCATTTCGATCCACTACCTGCTGGAAAACGGCGGCTCGTCGGAAATCGCGGGCGTCGGTAACGAGGGCGTGCTGGGCGTTGCGCTGTTCATGGGCGGCAGTACCACGCCGAGCCGCGCCGTGGTCCAGACCGGCGGCTTCGGTTATCGCCTGCCGGTACGCGTCCTGATGGAAGAATTCAACCGGGCAGGCCCGGTGATGCGCCTGCTGTTGCGCTACACCCAGGCCTTGCTCACCCATATGTCGCAAACCGCGGTATGCAACCGCCACCACACCGTGGAGCAGCAACTGTGCCGCTGGCTGCTGCTCACGCTCGACCGTCTTTCGTCCAACGAACTGACGATGACGCAGGAGCTGATCTCGAACATGCTGGGCGTGCGGCGCGAAGGCGTGACCGAGGCCGCCGGCAGGCTGCAGGGATACCGCTACATCAGTTATCGGCGCGGCCACATCACGGTACTCGACCGCGCCGGCCTCGAGCAGCATGTATGCGAATGCTATGGCGTGGTCAAGAAGGAATTCGGACGGCTGCTGTCGGACGTGCGCCAACGCCAGCCGGTGGCCCGGCCGGGCCTGGCCGCCTGAACACCCCCTTTTTCCCGTTACCGTCCGCCAGGCTTGCCGCCCCTGGCCGGGCATTGGAGTCCATCATGCAACATATCGGATATTTTTCCGTCAGAAACCTGGCGGCGGCCGGCTTCGCCGCCAGCCTGGCCGTGCTGGTCCTGGTGAGCGCATTCGCACTCCAGCATGCCGACGGCCCGGCAATGACGGTGCGCGTCACGGCAAGCCTGGGCCTGCTGCTGTGTTTCCTGGGCGGTTTGCTGCTGCTGGCCAGGAGCCAGTCGCGCCAACGCAGCGCCATGCAGGCGAAGCTGCTGTCGGCACCCTTGTTGAAAACCGGGGCGCTGCAGGACGCGATTTTTAACAGCGTCAACTTTTCAAGCATTGCCACCGATGCCGACGGTGTCATCCAGATCTTCAATGTCGGCGCCCAACGCATGCTCGGCTATGCGCCCAGCGACGTGGTGAACAAGCTGACGCCCGCCAGCATCTCGGACGCGCACGAGCTCATCGTCCGCGCGGCATCCCTGAGTACCGAGTTCGGCACCGCCATCAGTTCCGGCTTCGACGCGCTTGTCTACAAGGCGGTACGGGGTATCGAGGACATTTACGAATTGACGTATATCCGTGCCGATGGAACACGCTTCCCGGCACTGGTGTCGGTCACCGCCCTGCGTGGCCCGAACAGCGAGGTGATCGGGTTCCTGCTGATCGGGACCGACAATACGGCCCGCAAGCAGGTCGAGGCGGAACAGTCGCTGCTCGACCAGCGCCTGCGCGACCAGCATTTCTATACGCGCTCGCTGATCGAATCGAACATCGACCCGCTGATTACGACCGACCCGCGCGGCATTATCAGCGACGTCAACCAGCAAACGGAGATGCTGACCGGCCGCACGCGCGACGAACTGATCGGCGCGCCGTTCAAGGGCTGCTTCACCGAGCCGCAACGTGCCGAAGAGGCGATCACCCGCGTCCTGCACGAAGGCAAGGTCACGAATTATGAACTGACGGCACTGGCACGTAACGGCAAGGAAACGGTGGTGTCGTTTAACGCGACGACCTTCCATGACCGCGACCGCAAGCTGCAAGGGGTCTTCGCCGCGGCGCGCGACGTCACCGAGCGCAAGCACTTCGAACATGCGCTGCAGGTGACCAACGGCGAGCTGGTCGCCGCCCGGGAAGCGGCCGAGAAGGCCAACCGTGCCAAGTCCGAATTCCTGTCGAGCATGAGCCACGAGCTGCGGACCCCGCTCAATGCGGTGCTCGGTTTTGCCCAGCTGATGGGTTCGGAAGTGCCGCCACCGGAGCCGCGCCAGCAACGCTCGATCGACCAGATCCTCAAGGGCGGCTGGTATTTGCTGCGCCTGATTAACGAGATACTGGACCTGTCCATGATCGAGGCGGGCAAGGTGACCATGTCGCAGGAATCGATGTCGATTAACGATGTCCTGCAGGACTGCAAGGGGATGATCGAACCGCAGGCGACGAAACGGGGCATTGCAATGCGCTTCCCGGAACTCGACAACATCCTGTATGTGCACGCGGACCGCACCCGGCTCAAGCAGGTCATGATCAACCTGCTGTCGAACGCCATCAAATACAACGGCATCGGCGGCAGCGTGACGGTCGAGTGTGCCAACAGCGGCGCCGATCGCGTGCGCATCAGCGTCAGGGACACCGGCGCCGGCCTCTCCGCCGACCAGCTTGCGCAATTGTTCCAGCCGTTTAACCGCCTCGGCCAGCACGACAGCGTCGAAGAAGGCACCGGCATCGGACTCGTCGTCACGAAACAACTGGTGCAACTGATGGGCGGGCAGATCGGCGTGGACAGCGTGGTCAACCAGGGAACGGTATTCTGGGTCGAGTTTGCGGCGTCCGCGCCGCCCACCCTGGTACTGGACAATATTGACGAGGAATCCCTCGGGCGCCGGCAAACGGCGGCCACCGGACTCGATGAGCAGCCGACCCTGCTCTACGTTGAGGATAATCCGGCCAACCTCGCCCTCGTCGAGCAATTGATCGCGCGCCGAGGCGACCTCAAACTGCTGACGGCGATCGACGCGCATCTCGGCATCGAACTGGCGCGCGCCTACCTGCCCGACGTGATCCTGATGGACATCAACCTGCCGGGCATGAGCGGCTACGGAGCGCTCAAGCGCCTGCACGAGGATCCGGTCACCGCACATATCCCGGTGCTGGCGCTGTCGGCGAACGCCGTTCCGCGCGACATCGAAAAAGGACTGGAAGCCGGCTTCTTCCGTTACCTCACCAAGCCGATCCGCGTACACGAATTCATGAACGCCCTCGATGTCGCCTTGCTGCACGCCGCCAGCCATCGGGGCCTCCAGCCGCCGCACATCACCAATATCGATATCCCGATGCACATTCCGAGGAACTGCCATGCTTGACGCTAATGAAATCCTGAACGCAACGATCCTGATCGTGGATGACCAGGAGGCAAACGTCTTGCTGCTCGAGCAAATGCTGCGCAACGCGGGCTATCGGCACATCACGACGACCCAGGATCCGCGCGTGGTCTGCAGCCTGCACCAGGAGCAGCGCTTCGACCTGATCCTGCTCGACCTGCAGATGCCGGAAATGGATGGGTTCGAGGTGATCGACGCGCTCAAGGCGATCGAGGACGGCGGCTATCTTCCGGTGCTGGTCATCACCGCCCAGCCGGCGCACAAGCTGCGCGCGCTGAAAGCGGGCGCGAAAGATTTCGTCAGCAAGCCATTCGACTTTGTCGAAGTACAGACGCGTATCCACAATATGCTCGAAGTGCGCCTCCTGTACCGCCGGCTCGGCGATCACAACCGCCTGCTCGAACAGACCGTCCTCGAACGCACCGCCGAGCTGCGCCGGAGCGAAGCACGCTTCCAGCGCTTTACCGAACTCTCGTCCGACTGGTATTGGGAGCAGGACCCTGCGGGGGCCCTGACGCAATTCTCGGGCCCGGTGGAAGAGATGCTCGGCATCAACAACAGCGTCACTGCCGAGGAAATGGCTGCGGCGGGCTGGAACCTGGCCGAGCGTGCGACGCTCGAGGCCAAGATTGCGAATCGGCAGCCCTTCCTCGACTTTATCTACAGCCGAACCCTGCCGGACGGACGCGTTCAAACCCTGCAGGTCAGCGGCGAACCGATGTTCGACGCGGCCAGTGCATTCGCCGGTTACCGGGGCATCGGACTCGATGTCAGCGAACGCATGCTGCGCGCCTGAACGGTAGCGCGAGCCCGGCCGTGCAAAAAAAAAAGGCGCTGTTCGCGTTGAGTGTGGAATCTTCTTGAACGGCTGAGGTCCAACCCGGACTTCACCCGTGAGGAGGTTCGCATGCATGCACGCAAGTTCGAGCACTTCCTGAAGAACCTGGCCGCGCTGACCCGGCGCCAGCGCGAGCGGCTGCTCGGCCTGCTGCTGCCAACGGTCAAGCGCGATCGGACGGTGGACGTCATCGAGCAGGCGAGCGCGCCACAACTTGCCTGTCCCGGTTGCGGCGCGCAGCAGTTTCACAAGCACGGCCGCGCCAACGGGCTGCAGCGCTTTCGTTGCCGCGCTTGCGGCCGCACCTGCAATGCGCTCACCAACACGCCGCTGGCGCGCTTGCGCCACAAAGGGCGCTGGCTCGATTACCTGGGCGGCATGCTCGACTCGCACAGTATCCGGCGCAGCGCCGCCCAGCTCGGCGTCGCCGGCGCCACCAGCTTTCGCTGGCGCCACCGTTTTCTCGCGCTCACTCAAAACGACCGGCCCCAGCGCCTGGCCGGGATCGCCGAGGCCGACGAGATGTATGTGCTCGAATCACACAAAGGGTCCCGCTCGCTCGATCGACCTCCACGCAAGCGCGGCGGCAAAGCGACAAAACGCGGTATTTCAAAGGAACAGATGTGCATCCTGGTCGCACGCGACCGGACCGGCCAGACGCTCGACTGGGTCCCCGGCAAGGGGCCGGTGACGCGGGCGCAATTGCACGAACATTTGAAAGTGCGCCTGGAGCCGGACGTGTTGCTGGTGACGGACGCCCATGCGGCCTACCGGCATTTCGCGCGCGAAGCCGGGATCACCCACCAAACGGTGAACTTGCAGGCGGGAATCCGGGTGCGCGGCGCACTCCACGTCCAGAACGTGAATGCCTATCACAGCCGCCTGCGCGGCTGGCTGCAGCCATTTCGCGGGATTGCCAGCCGTTACCTCGGCAACTATCTCGGCTGGCGCTGGGCGCTCGACGGCGCCCGTATTAAGACGCCAGAGGCTTTGCTGCGAGCGGCAATCGGCATATTCCACATTTAACGCGAACAGCGCCAAAAAAAACCGCCTGCATGCAGGCGGTTTTGCGTCGTACTGCGGGAACGGCAATTACCAACCGATGTCCTTGAACAGTTCGAAGGTCAGGTCGGTCGGTGCCGTCACCGAGTGGGTCAGGTCGGCGCTGATCGCCGGCTCCATCAGCTGGTTGCGCGTGGCGCTCGTGTTGTAGTGCGAGACCGACGAGCCCGGCTGGTACGGATTCGGCGTGAACATCGTGATGCGGCGCTGCGCATCGGCGCCCGAGAGCGAGCTCCTGGAACGCTGCAGCTTGGCCACGGTGCCGTTCGTATTGCCGTTTGCCCTGGTCAGGCTGGCGGCGAGCTGCACGCCGTCCGCCTGGCTCACGCGCACGGCCGGGATGGTGATCGATGGATCGGCACCGCCCAGGCCCGTGACCGCGCCCGGTGCATTGTCCGCCACGATCACGCCGGTCGCGCCCGCGTTCTGCGCGTTCTTGACCTTGACCACGAAACCGCAGGTACCGCGGTTGACCAGTGCGATCTTGTTGCGAACCGCTTCGGCATTGGCGGCGTTGAACGGGGTGCAAGCCGAGCCCGGGCTGTCCGCCTGCAGGGCGACCTGGGCAACCTGGCCGGTCAGCGGCGACTGGTCCAGCTTCGGACCGAAATCGGCTTCGCCCACAGCGTACAGGTCGCCGCTCGGCGAGTTGGCGCCCGCGCCGACCACGCGCAGCTCGGCCGTGGCGGTCAGGACCGAAGGCACGGCCGCGGTCACGCGCGGACCGGTCCAGGACAGGCCCGAAGGCTTGAGCGCGGATGCGGCGCGCTCGGCATTGGTCATGTCGACCCACAGCTTGCCGGTCGTGTTGTCGAGCAGGTAGTGGTCCCAGGCCGATGGGTAGCCGGCGAACTGGGCACCCGTGGCGCCATTCGTGAAGGTCTGGAAGCCCAGGCCGTGGCCCATCTCGTGCAGCAGGGTGGCGACGAAGTCGATGTTGCTGCCTTCGTTGGCGTCCAGCCCCAGGTAGAAGGAGCTGCCGGCCAGGCAGTTGGCCTTGCCCAGGTCGGAATTGAAACGGGCATTGATCTGGGCGCCGGGGTTGTCCGAAATCTCGCTGCCGTAGAGCTTGTTGGCCAGGGCATAGGAATAGACGGTGCCGGCCTTCGGCGCGCCCGGGAAGTCGGCGAACACCTGGGTGGCGCCGGCGCTGCCGAGCACGGCGCTGGTAGCGGTACAGGCCAACGGCGTGAACTGCGCATTGACGACGATCGGCACCGACGAGGTCAGGGTCGCGCCCCAGATATTGGCGGCGTGCGTGAACGCGATCAGGCGTTGCTGGCCGATGGTGGTGCCGGTATTGCCGCCGACCGGGGTGGCCGGGGTCGGATCGTTGAAGCCGACGCCAGGCGCGTTCAGGTTGTTGATCACGACCTTCGCTGCCGCCTGGGCAGAACCCATCGCGGCGAACGAGAGGGCCAGGCTTGCTGCCACCAGGGTCAGGCTTGGGAGCTTATTGAACTTCATGCTGGTGCTCCTCGGAGTGCTTGGTCACTGGGTTGGTCAGGGCGGTTTCGGCGGCGGTCTTGCCGTGGATGCAGTCGGCTTCGAGTTTGCCGTCGGCGGTGCGGTGCACCACCGAGTACGACACCGACTCTTCGTCGACATAGGCGGCAGCGATGCCGTTCTGCTGCAGGCGGACGACGCCCGCGGCCGGGGCACCGGCGGCCTGGCGCGCCGCTTTCTGGGCGGCGCGGTCGGCGGCGCGCAGTTCATTCAGCTGTTTTGCTTCTGCGGCCGTCGCGTTGCGGATCTTGCCCGTGCGTGGATCTTTAGCAACGACCTGGTCGGCCTGGCCGGCGGCGAAGGCCGAACCAGCGAGCACCAGTGCCGCCGTGGCGGCGACGCAGCGCAGTGTGAATGCAGGTTTACGCATGTTTGTTTATCTCTTGGAAAAATGAACTTCGATCGGTGCATCTTTTCTTTCCGGTCTTGGCGCCGGTTGTCGAGAACTATAGCTTCGGCGACAATCAGCCCCCGGGAATGTTGTTAAAAATATTGTATTGTTCTTGAGCTAAAACAGCGTGCATTGTTCGGCCCATACTCTGAAAAGACAGAGGCTGTTATACGAGCTCGTGTGTTGTTTTCGCGCTGAGGCCGGTTCGGCCGGGGCCGGAATATCGCTCCCGATGCTTCAGATTGCCACCGCACCCTGCCGCGCCGCGATCCACTCGTCGAGCCGCACCGCGCTGCCGGGTGCCATGTGCAAGCCGAGCTTGCTGCGGCGCCAGAGGATGTCGGCGCTGCTGCGCGCCCATTCGTGCTGCATCAGGTAGTCGATCTCGGCCGCGTACAGGCCGGGCAGCACTTCCGGTCCCATGTCCGCCAGGCTCTCGCGGCGTGCCAGCAGCAGATGGATGCGGGTGCCGTAGGCGCGAGCATAGCGCTCGAACAGGGGCGCCGGCAGCCAGGCATAACGGCCTGCCTGGCGCGCGCTCCAGGCGCCGAATTCCAGCACCCCGCGCTTGTCCGGACGCGGACCGTAGAGGTCGCCACCGGGCAGGCAGGCCTGCTCCGTCCAGCCCGCGCAGTGACTGTGACCCGCGCGGCCGAGCGCCTGCCCGATCCAGTCCACGGCCTGCTCGGCCAGCTTGCGGCTGGTCGTGATCTTCCCGCCGAAAACGGACAGCAGCGGTGCCCCGGCCAGGTCGGGCTCGAGACGGAAGTCGCGCGTGGCGGTCGCCGCGCTGGCGGCCGCATCCTCGACCAGCGGACGCACGCCGGCATAGCTCCACAGCACGTCGGCAGGCGTCACCTGGCGCGTGAAATAGCGGTTCACCAGCTGGCACAGGTAGACCGTTTCCTCGGCGCTGATCGCCACCTTGTCGAGCTCGCCGCGGAAGTCGACGTCGGTGGTGCCGACCAGGGTAAAGGCGCCTTCATAGGGCAGTGCGAACACGATGCGCCCGTCCGGGTGCTGGAAAATATAGGCGTGCGCGTGTTCGAACAGGCGCGGCACGACGATGTGGCTGCCCTTGATCAGGCGCAGCGCCTGGCCGCCCGCCGCATTCGTGGCGCCGTGCAGGAAGCGCGCGGCCCAGGGGCCGGCGGCGTTGACCAGGCAGCGCGCCGTCACGTGCACGTGGCGCCCTTCTCCCTCGAGCGTGGCGTTCCAGCCGTCGGGGTGGCGCTGCGGCGGGTTGCAGCGCGCATGGGTCAGGATGACGGCGCCGCGCTCGCGGGCGTCCAGCGCATTCAAGACGACCAGACGGGCGTCGTCGACCCAGCCGTCGGAATACATGAAGCCGCGCGTGTACTGCGGCTGCAGCGATGCCCCCGCCGGGTGGGTGCGCAGGTCCACGCCCTGCGAGCCGGGCAGGAATTCGCGCCGCGCCAGGCGGTCGTACAGGAACAGCCCGGCGCGGATCATCCAGGCCGGGCGGGCGCCGGCGTCATGGGGCATCACGAAGCGCAGCGGACGCATGATGTGGGGCGCGCTGCTGAGCAGGGTTTCGCGCTCGGCCAGGGCCTTGCGCACGAGGCCGAACTGGCGCTGTTCGAGGTAGCGCAGGCCGCCATGGATGAGTTTGCTCGATGCCGAGGAGGTATGCTGGGCCAGGTCGTCCTTTTCGCACAGCACCACGCGCAGGCCGCGTCCGGCCGCGTCGCGCGCGATGGCCGCGCCGTTGATGCCGCCGCCGACGATCAGCACGTCGCACTCGTACCGCTTCGGTGTGTCATCCACGGGGCCTCCTTCAGGATCACAAACCGATCCAGTGTATGCCGCCTCCATGTCGCCATGTTCGCATGGATCAATGGGTCCGGCACCAGGAAAATCCGCGTGCGCGCCTCCCGGCACGCGCACGCCCATGCCGGCCGCAAGCGTTCGTCCGCCCTGTAGAATCCGGGTATGAGAACGACGAACCGGATCTTCTGATGGCCCAGCAACGCGCCTGGGTGCGCATGCCGTCGGGCAAGCGCCTCGACCTGCTGAACCCGACCCCCTTCGACTGGGACGACGCCGACCTCGCGCTCGGCCTGGCCCGCACCTACCGCTGGGGCGGGCATTCGGCCTGGCCCCTGCCCCTGTCGGTGGCCCAGCATTCGATCACGGTCATGCTGCTGCAGCGCGCCGCGCTCGGCGACCGGGCCGAACCCCTGCTCGAGCTGCGCGAACTGCTGCACGACGCCGAGGAAGGCCTGCTCGGCTTCGATGCGCTGTCGGTCATCAAGCCCTTCCTCGGCGAAGGTTTTCATGCGCTGACGAAACGGCTGGAACACGTGGTCTTCCTGCGCTACGGCCTGCCGTCCTGGACCCCGCTCGACCATGCGCGCCACAAGCGCGCCGACCGCCTGGCAGCGGCCAGCGAAGCCGTGCACGTGGCCGGCTGGTCGCGCGAGGAAGTACGCAGCACGCTCAAGATCCAGGCCGCCGTATTGGAGGATGATCCGCTGGTCGCGCGCTATGGCGGCCGGCCCTGGGAGCCATGGCCGCCGGCGCTGGCCGCCGAGCGTTTTCTTGCCGAACTGCATCGGCTAACGGCAGCGATCCGCTAAGCTCGACGGCATCGTATGGAGGAGACCCCGATGAAACGCATTCTCAGCCTTGTCGCAGCGCTCGCGCTCGCCCTCCCTGTCCAGGCGGCATGTAACGCAGCCGATCAGTTAGTACAAACCTATGGCATCTCGTTTTCGGGTTTCAGGAAGCAGATCCCGAAAGCGCCACGGCCGCTCGAACACGGTGTGCGCACGGCGGACCTGGTCGTCATCCGCCTGCCGAACCAGAAGGGAGACGTGCCCGACGGCTTTGCCCATTCGGCCCTGATCAACAAAGACAACAAACAAGCGTGGATACGGCGCAAGGGCGGCTTCGTACCGGTGGACGAATGGTATGGGCCGGTCAAGCTGGAAACGGTGGATCTCGGGGGCTGTGTTGTCGAACCCTGGCGCTGACAAGGCCGCCGGCCTCGCCGACGCCGCGCAACTCCTGCGCGAAGCGCATTCGCTCCTGATCTGCGCCGGCGCCGGCATCGGCGTCGATTCCGGCCTGCCCGACTTTCGCGGCAACAGCGGCTTCTGGCAAGCCTATCCGGCCTTGCGCGCATCAAACATTGCCTTCCACGAGATCGCCAATCCGGCATCCTTCGCCGACGATCCTGCCCTTGCCTGGGGCTTCTACGGGCATCGCCTGCAGCTCTACCGGGACACGGTGCCGCACCCGGGGTTCACGATCCTGCGCAGGTTGGCCGCCGATATGCCCGGCGGCGCCTTTGTCTTCACGAGCAATGTCGACGGCCAGTTCCAGCGCGCCGGCTTCGACGAGGCGCGCATCGTCGAATGCCACGGCTCGATCCACCACCTGCAATGCACCCTGCCCTGCTCGAACGCGACCTGGACGGCGGACGCATTCATGCCGCTGGTCGACGCGCAGGCTTGCCGGCTGCGCTCGGCGCCGCCGCGCTGTCCGCATTGCGGGGCGCTGGCCCGGCCCAACATCCTGATGTTCAACGACGGCGACTGGATCGCGAACCGGACCGATGCGCAGTTCGAACGGCTGCGGCGCTGGCGCGCAAGGGTGCGCGGAATGGTCGTGATCGAACTCGGCGCCGGCATCGACATTCCCTCTGTGCGGCGCATGAGCCAGATGCAGGGCGTGCCGATCGTGCGCATCAATCCGCGCGCGTCCCAGCTCGACGGCCATCCGGGTGTTGCAATTTCGCTTACTGCACGGGACGCGCTCGAAGCGATGGCTGAGCTGATGCAGCGCAAATAATTGCAGCTAAGTCATTGATTTCATTAGGGCGGCGCTGATATCCACAAGAATTGTGGATAACTGTGTGGACAAGCGCCTCTTGACAAGCCGCAAGCGCAGTATTGATGCGGGTTTCAACAAAATGCCCAATCTACAGGCAGAAATTGTGTCCTTTAAAATCAATGGCTTGCACGCACTGTGCTTTCGTGCACAGGGCCGTTATCAGCAAATTCCTACAAAGTCCTACAACGGGGGATAAGTCAGCTTGAGACACATTCTCTGCGCCATTTCCCCTCCTCACTTCCACGCGCTGCGGGCACGATCGCGCACCAGCATCCGGACACTGTCGGGCATCGGCTTGTTCGATTTCGCCGTGTCCGCCGTGATCCAGACGCATTCCTCGAAATGCTTGAGCATGGCCGGCGTCACGAAGCGGGTGCGCGCCGCATACACATGGCGATCGCCCATCTGCGACTGCTGCTTGATGAAGAAACGGTTCGGTACCACCAGGTGCAGATGCTCCCTGGCGCGCGTCATGGCGACATACAGCAGGCGCCGCTCCTCCTCGATTTCCTCGGCGCTTCCGGTGCTCATATCGGAGGGAATGCAGCCGTCCACCACATTCAGCACGTGCACCGACTTCCATTCCTGGCCCTTGCTCGAGTGGATGGTCGACAGGATCAGATAATCTTCGTCGAGCAGCGGCGGCCCGGCGCGGTCGCTGGTGGCCTCGGGCGGATCGAGCGTGATCTCCGCCAGGAAACTTTCGCGCGTGCCGTGGCCGCCCGCCAGCTGGGCCAGCTGGGCGACGTCGGCCGCGCGCACTGTCGCGTCGTCGTGCAGGCGCTCGAGGTGGGGCAAGTACCAGTCGCGCACCAGCTCGATGTCGGCCGGCCAGCGCAAACCCGGCGTGCGCAGGCGCCGGTACAGGGTAACGAAATCCTGCCAGTCGCCCTGGCTTTTCGAGGGCGGCGTGAAGGCCTCGACCGCGTCCAGCGCTTCGGGCGCCGCGGCCATCGCGTCCAGCAGGCGCGTGGCCGTGGCCGGGCCGATGCCCGGAATCAGTTGCAGCACCCGGAAGCCGGCCATGCGCCCGTTCGGGTTCTGGGCAAAGCGCAGCACGGCCAGCACGTCCTTGATGTGCGAGGCTTCCAGGAATTTCAGGCCGCCGAATTTCACGAACGGGATATTCCGGCGCATCAGTTCGAGCTCCAGCGCCGCGCTATGGCTGGCCGCCCGGAACAGCACGGCCTGGGTCGTCAACTTGATGCCCGCTTCGCGGTGTTCGAGGATGCGGTTGCAGACCCAGCGCGCCTGCTCGGCCTCGTCGGGAATCAGGACCAGCTGCGGCAGGCTGCTGGCGACCTTGTCCGTCCACAGCGTTTTCGCGTGGCGCTCGAGCGCGGCGGCGATCACGGCGTTCGAGGCGTCGAGGATCGGCTGGGTCGAGCGGTAATTGCGGTCGAGCGTAATCACCTGCGCCGGCTGCGAGAACTGGCCCGGGAAGTCGAGGATGTTGCGCACCGTGGCGCCGCGGAAGGAATAGATCGACTGGGCATCGTCGCCGACCACCATCACGCCCTCCCCGCCCGGCTTCATGCCGGTGATGATGGCGGCCTGCAGGCGGTTGGTGTCCTGGTATTCGTCGACCAGCACGTGGTCGAACAGGGAACCGATCTCGGGCCCGAGTTCGGGGTCCGAGGCCATCTCGGCCCAGAACAGCAGCAGATCGTCGTAGTCGAGCACATTCTGCTCCTGCTTGGCGTCGACATAGGCGCCGAACAGGCGTTTCAGCTCCGCTTCCCACTCGCAGCACCAAGGGAAGGTGCTCTGCAGAACCAGGTCGAGCGGTTCGCGCGAATTCACGACCCGCGAATAGATCGACAGACAGGTCCCTTTCAGGGGAAAACGCTTGGCGGTCTGGGTCAGCCCGATCTCGTGGCGTACCAGGCCCATCAGGTCTTCGGAGTCGCCGCGGTCGTGGATCGTGAACGATTCGTCCAGGCCGATGCGCCCGGAAAATTCGCGCAGCAGGCGCGCACCGATGCTGTGGAAGGTGCCGGCCCAGGGCAGCGTCGCGACGCCGCCCGCACTGCCTCCCATGATCCTCTGCAGTACATTGCCGGCGCGCTGGGTCATCTCGTTGGCGGCGCGCCGCGAAAAGGTCAGCAGCAGGATCCGCTGCGGATCGGCGCCGGCCATGATCAGGCGCGCCACCCGGTGCGCAAGGGTATTCGTCTTGCCCGAACCGGCGCCGGCCACGACCAGCAAAGGCCGGCTGGCCGCTGCGCCGATGTCGTGCTCGACCGCCAGGCGCTGCGCGGGATTGAGGCTGGCGAAAGGATCGTCGACAGGGGGTAAAGCGGCCGGCACGGATGCAGCCAAAGGATCGGACGAGTGAGCGGGCACAGCGACGGCGGCGGCAGCGGACATGGAAAACTGACAAGGTGAAGACAACGCAACTGTACATTTGTCCAGTAGCGCTTCGCAAGTGCATTTTGCACTTGCTGCCCGATGCGATGTTGTAAAAAGCGTGCACGAGCGTTGCGCGAAGCTCGCGTGTTACGCGATCCTTTTCTGCTAAGTAGCCGTAACCAAAGAACTTTTCCGGATATCCACAAAGTCTGTGAATAACTTTGTGGAAAAGAAGGGGCTTGACAGGCGGAAAACCCGTCCGCATGCGGGTTTCAACAATTTGCCCGTTCGGCGGGCAGCACCGAATTCACGAAAAATCAATGACTTGCGAGATCATGCGCAGGACCACCGTGAAGATCGGTGAAGATAAAAAAATGCAACTTATGTGTATAAATGCCGGTCACCAGGCGCAACAAACATGCACCTTTGACATCAAAAAGACAGTATTGTGGGAAACTTTCAGGAGCGGGAGCGGCGCCGGTGCGGCTCCAGCAGTACCCGCTCGATGACGTGGACGTCGATATCGCGTGTGCGCAGGTATTCGAATGCGGACATGGTATTGCTGCTGTCCTGGACCGCAATGCCGGCATCGACGATGCGGCGCTGGCGCGCGTCGGTCCGGGATTCGTCTATGACTGCCGATATATCCGTTTGCTCGCTTGGGGATTGCTCCATAGTGACCTCGCCTCACAGGTTGAAGTTTCCTAACGAGTATTCATCAATACAAAAGAATGTCAATGTCAACTTCCTATCGAAAAGTGTAAAAAGTTGAGCGTACGACTTTCTCAAGGGAGCGCCACCGGTACCGGGATCGTCCTAGAATGGCCGTGTTCTCCACCCACTTGCGAGGCACCCATGGCAACGACTCCCGAACCCGACCTGAACCCTGGCGACGAAGCCACCCCGGGCACGCCCGGCGCCGGCGAAGACGTCTGCGAAGCCTGCTCCGGCAGCGGCAAACTGGCCGACGGCAAGCAGTGCCCGCAATGCGGCGGCAGCGGACGCGTCATGCGGGGGATCGGCGGCGGCTGAGCCGAGGACAGGCTGATTCCGGGCGCTTGCGTGACAGAAAGCCGGCTGGGCGCGATAATCGCGGGATGACTTCACCGCCCTCCGCTTTCGAACACCCGCGTCCCGAATCCCTGCTCGACCTGTTCGTCGCCTTTACCGTCCTGGCCCTGCAAGGCTTCGGCGGCGTGCTGGCGGTCGTCCAGCGCGAGCTCGTCGAGCGCAAACGCTGGCTGAGCAACGAAGAGTTCATCGAGGACTGGGCGGTCGCGCAGATCATGCCCGGGCCGAACGTCGTCAACCTGTCGATGATGATCGGCGCCCGCTATTTCGGCCTGCGCGGCGCGCTGACGGCGCTGGCCGGCATGCTGGCCGTACCGCTGGTGCTGATCCTGCTGCTGGCGATCCTGCACGCGCGCTTTGCCGGCAACGCCCAGGTGGCCGGCGCCCTGCGCGGCATGGCGGCGGTCTCGGCCGGCCTGATCGCGGCGACCGGCCTCAAGATGTCGGTGGCGCTCAAGCGCAATCCGGTGCCCCTGCAGTGGTGCGTGGCGATCGGCGCCATCGGCTTCGTGCTCGTCGCCCTGCTGAAATTTCCCCTGGCTTATGTGCTGCTTGCCCTTGGCGGCCTCGGCTGCGTGCTGGCTTACAGGAACCTGCGATGAACGGCGCCATCCACATCACTCTCGCCTGGCATGACTGGCTGAACCTGTTCGCCCACTACATGCTGTTGTCCCTGATGTCGCTCGGC
Source organism: Massilia litorea (assembly GCF_015101885.1). Taxonomy (NCBI): domain Bacteria; kingdom Pseudomonadati; phylum Pseudomonadota; class Betaproteobacteria; order Burkholderiales; family Oxalobacteraceae; genus Massilia; species Massilia litorea. Next base: position 3,335,374 of record NZ_CP062941.1, on the reverse strand, counting down.
GGTGCGATCTCGACCACTTCTGAGATGCACCGCTTCCTGGTCGAGCAGCATGGCTGGCTGAGCCAGGCCCAGTTCAACGATTCGATCGCGCTGGCCCAGGCCGCGCCGGGCCCGAATGTGCTGTTCGTGGCCCTGATGGGCTGGAATGTCGGCATGAACGCCGGCAGCACCAGCGCCGCCTTTCTCGGCGTGGCGACGACCATGATCGGGATCCTGCTGCCCTCGACCATCTTCACTTACCAGGTCGCGCAATGGGGGCACCGCAACCGCGAGCTGCGCCCGGTGCGCGCCTTCAAGCAGGGCATGGCGCCGGTCGTGATCGCCCTGCTGCTGTCCACCAGCTGGATCCTGGCCAGTTCGGCGGGCGGCAGCGGCTACCACTGGCCGCTCTGGCTGCTGACGCTGTCCAGCTGCCTCGTCATCTGGCGCACGAAACTGCACCTGCTGTGGGTGCTGGGGGCCGGTGCATTATTGGGAGCGCTCGGCTTCGTGTAGGAGCGCCTGACAAAACCGTCAGGGCAAGGCGCGGCCCCGAAGACAGTACGAGGGTACGGCGAGGCGCTGCAACGCGGCCATGGCGATTTTGTCAGGCGCGCCAACGCGATGCGCCCGGTTTGCCGAACTGGCATACTTGCGGTATCGATCATCCGGAGCCTTCCATGCTTACTCTCCTCAGCGAACACGCCTCGTTCGGCGGCGTCCAGCGTTTCTACCAGCACGAATCAAGCGCCATCGGCCTGCCGATGCGGTTCTCGGTCTACCTGCCGCCGGGCGCCGAAGGAAAACACCTGCCGGTGCTGTTCTACCTCGCCGGCCTGACCTGCACCGAAGAGACCTTCGCGATCAAGGGCGGCTTCCAGCGCGTCGCCGCCGAGGAAGGCCTGATCGTGGTCGCGCCCGATACCAGCCCGCGCGGCGCCGGCGTGCCGGGCGAGACCGACAGCTGGGACTTCGGCGTAGGGGCCGGCTTCTACGTCGACGCGACCGAGGAGCCGTGGTCGCGCCACTACCGCATGTACAGCTACATCCTCGAGCTGCGCGAACTGGTGCTGCGCGAATTCGGCGCCGACGCCGAACGCTGCGGCATCTTCGGCCACTCGATGGGCGGCCATGGGGCACTGGTGCTGGCCCTGCGCAAGCCCGAGCTGTTCCGTTCGGTGTCGGCCTTTGCGCCGATCGCCGCCCCGAGCCGCTGCCCCTGGGGCGAAAAAGCCTTCGGCGGCTACCTGGGCCCGGACCGCGCGCGCTGGCGCGCCTGGGACGCCACCGAGCTGGTGGCCGAGGGTCCGGTGCGCTTCCCGCAAGGCATCCTGGTCGACGAGGGCCTGGCCGACAAATTCCTGCCGGACCAGCTCAACCCCGAGGCCTTCGAGGCCGCCTGCAGCGCCGCCGGCCAGCCCCTGACCCTGCGCCGCCACGCCGGCTACGACCACGGTTATTACTTCATCGCCAGCTTCGTCGAAGACCACTTGCGCTTCCACCGCCGCCAGCTCGGCTGACGCTTTCACACGCTCGTTTTGACCGGCGGAACTGCTTTCAGTTCCGCCTGGTTGCACCATTCCTGCCCTCCCGCAAAGCCGCCCCAAAGCGGACTCGCGAAGCCCTTTCGACCCTTGAAAATGCCCTTGCGCTGCCCTATAAAACAGGTGCGGCGCCATGCCGCGCTTGTTCATCCATTATAAAAGGAGGCTTACCATGAATCTCGTCAGGAGAGGCAGTTCGCCCCTGGCGGCCTATCGCCCCGGCACGGTCGAGGACGGGTTTGGCCGCCTCGTCGAAAGCATGTTCGAAGATTTCTTTGCGCCCATGACCGTGGGAGCCGGCCTGCGCCAGGGAGATACCAGCATCCCGCGCCTGGACATGACCGAGAGCGAGCAAGCCTATGAAATTCAGGCCGAAATGCCGGGCGTCGAGAAGGAAGACCTGAAGGTGGCGATCGACCATCAGCGCGTCACCATCGAAGGAGAATGCCGCAAGGCAAACGAGCGGCGCGAGGGCGAAAACGTGGTGTATTCTGAACGTTCAGCACGCAAGTTCATGCGCAGCTTCACCCTGCCTGGCGAAGTCGACGATGCGGCTGCGGAGGCAAAGCTGGAAAACGGGGTGCTGCACCTGACGCTGCCGAAGAAACAGGGCGGCGCAGCGCGGCGGCTTGAAATCCACTGAGCCTGCGGTCGCAATCCACGCATGCCAGCTGCGGCTGGCATGCACGGAATCGGGGTGATCACGATGGCCGAGGTCCGCCGTTTCAAGAACCGCGCGCAGGCCGGCAAATTGCTCGCGAAAGCGCTGGGCGTTTACGCGCACCAGCCTGACGCGGTCGTGCTGGCACTGCCGCGCGGCGGCGTCCCGGTTGCGTTCGCAGTGGCGATGACGCTCGATCTCGAGCTCGACATCCTGCTGGTGCGCAAGCTGGGCCTGCCCTACCAGCCCGAGTACGCCATCGGCGCGGTCGGCAGCGGCGGCGTGCGGGTCTTGCAGCCGGGCGTGCCCGGGCTGCTGGGCGTGACACAGGAACAGGTCGACGCGATCACCGCGCGCGAACTGCTCGAGATCGAACGGCGCACCCGCCTCTACCGGGGCGGGCGCGCGCAGCCGGTGCTGGCCGGCCGGACGGTGATCATCGTCGACGACGGCATCGCCACCGGTTCGACGATGCTGGCCGCGGTGCAGGTGGCGCGCGGGCATGACGCCCGGCGCGTCGTCGTCGCCGCACCGGTCGCCCCGCCCGATACGCTCGCGGCGCTGGAGGCGGTGGCCGACGAAGTGGTCTGCCTGGCAGCACCGCCGCATTTTCGCGCGGTGAGCCAGTGGTACGAGACGTTCGACCAGACGAGCGACGAGGAAGTGCAGGACTTGCTGGCAATGGCCTGGCGCAGCGGGGCAGATCGCACGCCCCGCATGCAACCCTAGAGCGCCCTGGAGCTCGCCTTCGGGTATTCAGGCGCTTTTGGCAACTGAAGCAACCAACAGAAAGGACACAACATGCGACACACCACCACTACCGACAGCAGCATCGAAGCAGGCGATCTGGTCAAGTTGCTGGGCGGAGCCGCCGCAGGCGCCCTGCTGATGTACATGCTCGATCCCGACCGCGGCAGCGCACGACGCGCCACCTCGACCTCGGCGCTGCGCAACGCGGGTACGCGTACCGGCAGTGCGCTCGGCAATGCCTGGCACGGCATTGGCGAGCGCATCGGCAAGGCGGCCCGCCAGGCCGGCGACGCCGCCAGCGAGATGCTCGAGGACGCCAGCGACACCGCCGGCAAATATGTCGACGAAGCCAGCTCGCGCGCAAGCAAATATGCCGACGAAGCCGGCTCGCGCGCGAACCGCATGCTGGAGTCGGCCAAGCCGAACGGCTCGGCCCGCCGCAGCTATGAAGATGCGGTCGACGGCGCATCGCGCATGCTCGACGACGCATCGAGCAGCGCCAGTGCCGCCGCATCGCGCTTTGGCCGCATGGCCAGCAATGCCGCCGGCAGCGCAGCCAGGGCCCTGCACCTGGAGAACCGCGACGACCTGTCTGCCCTGCTGCGCAACCCGGCCGTGGTCGGTGGCGGCGTGCTCGGCCTGATCGGGCTGTTCCGCCGCTCGCCGGTGGGCGCCGCAGTTGCCCTGGGCGCGCTCGCGCTCGCCGCACGCAGCAGTGGCGGCGGCGGTTCGGCCCTGGCGAAGCTGCTCGGCAGCGGCCGCGGGCGCAGCATCGACCTCGAAAAATCGATCCGCATCGACGCCTCGCCGGACGAGGTGTACGACATGTGGAGCAACTACGAAAACTTCCCGCGCTTCATGTCGCATGTGGTCGACGTGCGCGACATGGGCCGCCGCCGCTCGCACTGGGTCGTGCAGGGTCCGGCCGGCACCCAGTTCGAATTCGATTCCGTGCTCACCGAGCAGACGAAGAACCGGCGCCTGGCCTGGCGCAGCGAACCGGGCGCGCAGATCCCGAATGCGGGCTCGGTCGAGTTCGAGCCCTACCGGGGCGGCACCCGGGTCACCGTGCGCCTGTCCTACTCTCCGCCGGCCGGCGCCATCGGCCATGGCCTGGCCTCGCTGTTCGGGTCCGACCCGAAAGGCCAGATGGACGATGACCTGGCGCGCATGAAGCAATACATCGAGCGCGGCAAGATTCCGCACGATGCGGCGCAGCGCGAGAAGTCGGGCAGCCGCTTCCTGCACTGACGCCATGACGGCCGCGATCGACATCAGCGCGGCCGCGCTGGCGGCCGCCGCCCGTCCGCTCTCCGGTGGACCGGGCGACTACGACGCCCTGATGAATCTCGTGGGCGACGCCCGCTTCGTGCTGATCGGCGAAGCGACCCACGGCACCCACGAGTTCTACGAGGAACGGGCGCGCCTCACCCAGCGCCTGATCCGCGAGAAGGGATTCACCGCAGTTGCGGTCGAGGCCGACTGGCCCGATGCCTATCGTGTCAACCGCTACGTACGCGGCGAAGGCCTGGACGCCGACGCCGATGCCGCGCTGTCCGGCTTCGAACGCTTTCCGGCCTGGATGTGGCGTAACGCCGATGTCGCCACCTTCATCGACTGGCTGCGCACCCACAATGCCGGGGTCAGGGCGGGGCCGAAGGTCGGCTTCTACGGACTCGACCTCTACAGCCTGTTCACCTCGGTACGCGAAGTCCTCAATTACCTGGACAAGGTCGACCCGACCGCCGCCGAGGAAGCCCGGCGCCGCTATGCCTGCTTCGACCATTACGGCGAAGACAGCCAGCATTATGGTTACGCCACCGGCGTTGGCCTCTCCGAATCCTGCCAGCAAGGGGTACTGACCCAGCTGCAGGAACTGCAGCAGCGCGCCTTCGACTACATGCATGCCGATGGCGCCTCCAGCGAAGACGCTTTTTTCTACGCCCAGCAGAACGCGCGCCTGGTGAAGAACGCCGAGGAATACTACCGGACCATGTTCCGTGGCCGGGTCTCGTCCTGGAACCTGCGCGACAGCCACATGGCCGAGACGCTCGACGCCCTCGCGCGCCACCTGTCGAAGGGCGGCGAGCCCGCCAAAATCGTGGTCTGGGAACACAATTCCCACATCGGCGACGCCCGCGCCACCCATATGGGGAACCTGGGCGAATGGAATGTGGGCGAACTCGTGCGCAAGGCCTACCCGGGCCAGACCTGCCTGGTGGGCTTTTCGACCTACGAGGGGCATGTGACGGCGGCCTCGGAGTGGGACGGCCCGGCCGAGCGCAAGCGCGTGCGTCCCGGCATGTCCGGCAGCTACGAGGAATTGCTGCACCATGTCGGCCTGCCGCGCTACTACCTGAACCTGCGCGACGAGGGCCCCGCGCGCCGCCTGCTGCAGGAGGAGCGCCTGGAACGGGCGATCGGTGTGCTGTATTTGCCGCGCACCGAACGCCAGAGCCATTACTTCAAGGCCCAGCTGGCCCAGCAGTTCGATGCCATCATCCACATCGACCAGACCGAAGCACTGGTGCCGCTCGACGCAACCAGCGGCTGGCATTCGGGCGAGCCGCCGGAGACGTATCCGGAGGGGATTTAAGACTGTCTCCATGGACGGGTATCCGCAACAATTCTCCAACAATAAACTTTCCTCACGCCACCGCTTTCCTGCCGCCTTTTGATACGATGCTCGGGTTTATCACCAGGCAAGGCAAGGAAAGTGGATGAGTAAATACACGCTGAACATCAACGGCAAGCGGCAGGCGGTCGATGTCGAAGCCGACACCCCACTGCTGTGGGCGCTGCGCGACGCGCTCGGGCTGGTCGGGGCCAAGTACGGCTGCGGCGCGGGCCAGTGCGGCGCCTGCACCGTGCACATCGATGGCGCGCCGACCCGTTCCTGCCTGTTGCCGGTGTCGAACATCGGCAAGGCGAAGATCACGACCATCGAAGGGCTGGCCAGGGACCATCGCCATCCGCTGCAGCTCGCCTGGCAGGAACTCGATGTGCCGCAGTGCGGCTACTGCCAGTCGGGCCAGATCATGAGCGCCTGCGCCCTCCTGAAACAGCACCCGAAACCGACCGACGCCCAGATCGACGAAGCGATGGCCGGCAACCTGTGCCGCTGCGCGACCTATACCCGCATCCGCGCCGGCATCCACCGCGCCGCCGAGATCGCCGAGAGCGCGAAACACGGAAAGGGCAAGGCATGAACGCGCCCCTGTCTTCCTCGCGCCGCGGCTTCCTGCGGGCCGCCGGCGCCGGTGCCCTCGTCATCGGCATGGGTCCGGGCGGCGTGCTGGCCGCACAGAACGCGGGCAAGCCGGCCGAAGAATTCGCGCCGAACGTCTTCATCCGCATCGGCCGCGACGGCGTCGTGACCCTGATATCGAAGCAGCCGGAAATCGGCCAGGGCATCAAGACTTCGCTGCCCATGGTCATCGCCGAAGAGCTCGAAATCGACTGGAAAGACGTGCGCGTCGTCCAGGGCGACCTGAACCCGGCCTACGGCAGCCAGGGCGCGGGCGGCTCGACCTCGACGCCGACCAATTACAACGATTTCCACCGCCTGGGCGCGACCGCGCGCACGGTGCTGGTCCAGGCGGCAGCCCAGGCCTGGGGTGTCCCGGCCTCCGAATGCCGCGCGCTTCATGGCGCCGTCCACCATGCCGCCAGCGGCCGCAAGCTCGGCTACGGCGCGCTGGTGCCAAGCGCATCGCAACTGGCGCTGCCGGACGCTGCCCAGGTCCAGCTGAAGGACCCGGCCACCTACACCCTGCTCGGCACCCGCGTCGGCGGCGTCGATAACGCGGCCATCGTCAGCGGCAAGCCATTGTTCGGCATCGACGTGCAATTGCCGGGCATGCTGTACGCGGTGTATGCGAAATGCCCTGTGTTCGGCGGCAAGCCGGTCAGTGCCAACCTGGCGGCGATCAAGGCCATGCCGGGCGTGAAGGATGCCTTCATCGTCGAGGGCACCGGGAACCTGAACGGCCTGCGTCCGGGCGTGGCGATCGTCGCCACTTCGACCTGGGCGGCGTTCAAGGCGCGCCGTGCGCTGGAAGTGACATGGGACGAAGGCGCCGGCGCCGGCCACAGCTGGGCCGGTTTTGCAGCCCAGGCCGAGGCCGCCGCCGGCAAGCCGGGCACGACGGTATTGCGCCAGGACGGCGACGTGCGCGCGGCCCTGGCCGGTGCCGCAAAAACCGTGGAAGCAAGCTACCGCTATCCCTTCATCTCGCATGCCAGCATGGAGCCGCAGAACTGCACCGCCCTGTTCAAGCCGGCGGACGGCACGCTGGAACTGTGGGCGCCGACCCAGAACCCGGGCGCCGGCCAGGCCCTGATCAGCGCGACCTTCGGCATCCCGAAGGAAAAGATCGTGCTCCACATCATCCGTAGCGGCGGCGGCTTCGGGCGGCGCCTCAGTTCGGACTTCATCGTCGAGGCCGCGGCCATCGCGCAACGGGTCAAGGCGCCGGTGAAACTGACCTGGACCCGCGAAGACGACCTGCAGCACGACCATTTCCGCGCCGGCGGTTTCCACCACCTGCGGGGCGGCGTCGATGCCCAGGGCAAGCTGGTCGCCTGGCACAACCATTTCGTCACCTTCGCCAACCGCATCGAGCGCGACGGCAAGAGCATTTTGCAGCCGGGCAGCGGCGGCAGCCTGTCCGGCGACGAATTCCCGGGACGCTGGCTGGCCAACTGCCTGCTCGAGCAGACCGCCCTCGAATGCCGGATCCCGATGGGACCGTGGCGTGCGCCGGGCAGCAATGTGTTTTCCTGGGTCTTCCACAGTTTTATCGACGAGCTGGCCCATGCGGGCGGGCGCGACCCGATCGAATTCCGCCTGGAACTGCTGGGAGAGAAGGACATCGTTCCCGGCACCGGCGAACGGGGACAGCCCTATAGCGTCGTGCGCATGAGGAATGTGTTGAAGGAAGTGGCCGAGAAGTCCGGCTGGGGCAAGAAGCAGTTCGCGCGCGGCCAGGGCGCGGGCGTCGCCTTCCACTTCAGCCATCGCGGTTATGTGGCGGAAGTGGCGGAGGTGACGGTCTCGAAGTCGGGCGAACTGAGGGTCGACCGGGTGGTCGTGGTGACCGACATCGGCGCCCAGATCGTGAATCTCTCCGGCGCCGAGAACCAGGTGCAGGGCTCGGTGATCGACGGCCTGTCGACGCTGCTGCACCCGGAACTGAACATCGAAGGCGGTCGCGTGGTGCAGAGCAACTTCCACGAGTACAAGCTGCTGCGCATGCCGGAAACGCCGCCGCGGATCGACATCCATTTCCTGAAGACCGATTATCCGGTCACGGGCCTGGGCGAGCCGGTGCTGCCGCCGCTCGCCCCGGCAGTATGCAATGCGATCTTCGCCGCGACGGGCAAGCGCGTGCGCGAACTACCGCTCAGCAAGACCGACCTGAGCTGGAGCTGATCGGGGAAGCCGGGCGCCGGGCTCAGGCCCGGCCTGGCCGATGGTGCGCAGGGTCGACGTCGAGCCCGCCGTTGTAGTCGAGGATGGCCGTCGCGCGCTCGATCTGACTGGCGTCGGCCACCGTGACCGTCATCACGCACAGGTCGCCGCGATCGGCGGGCCTGAAGACATCCTTGTAATCGGTACCGCCCTTCACCTGAGGCGAATCGCCGACATAGAAATTGCTCTCGGCAGGACCTGCTTCGTCGGTGGTCACCTTGATATCGATGCCGTCGCCGTCGAACCCCTCCGCCAGCAAGGTCTTGCGCGCCTGGTCGGCCGCCGCGAAATCGGGCAGCACACGTACGATCTGCTTGTTCATGGTCGCTCCATTGTTGCAGTTGTGACCACCGTACCAGAATCCTTTTCCCTGCGGCGCTCGCCCGGATGGCCCCGCGCTGTCGGCGTTTGAACACACGTAAAACCGAAGGTCATACGGAACATGCCCACTGGGCCCGGTTTGACGCCATTCGCGCTCGCCCCGCTGCAATTTTTTAGTACAATCAGGAAATGTTGTGGCACGCGGAAGCCACACGGAGACACAGTGTCAATCGTTTAATAGAACAGAAGCTGAGCATAAGAAGATGAAGATTTCGCACCGGATTGCCGCCTCCCGTCCCCTCGCAACGACCGCCATGCATGGCCGCGTCGAAGCCTTCCGCAACGAGGGCATGGGCATCATCGATTTCTCGATCGCGATCTCGCACTTCCCTCCCCCGGCGCCGGTGCTGGACGCCGTGACGGCCGCCGTGCAGGAAGAACGCACCATGCCCTATACCGGCGTGGCCGGCGCGCTCGATGTGCGCCGCAGCCTGTGCACCAAGCTGCAACGCGAAAACGGCATCGACGCCAAAGCCGGCGAGATCATCGTCACCAACGGCGCCAAGCAGGCCCTGTACGAGGCGCTGTATGCGATGACCGATCCGGGCGACAGCGTGCTGATCTTCAAGCCGCACTGGCCCGCCTATGTCACCACCTGCCAGCTGCTCGGCCTGACCCCTGTGCTGGTCGACCTGCCCGACCAGGTGACGCCCGCGACGCTGGGCGCCTGCCCGCGCGCCGACCTCGTCATCATCAACAATCCGCACAACCCGACCGGCAAGGTCTATACGAAGCAGGAGCTGGAGGCGATCCGCGACTGGGTAGAAGCCAACGGCTCCCAGGTGATCGTCGACGAGAGCTACGAACACCTCAGCTTCGGCCCGGCCCACACCAGCTTCGCCACCCTGTGCGACTGGCGCGCGCTCGGCGTGGTGACGATCTTCTCGGCTTCGCAGAGCTACGCGATGATGGGCTGGCGCCTCGGCTTTGCGCTGGCCCCGCTCGAGATCGCCGAGGCGATGCAGACCTTGCAGGGTCCGATCACGGCGGCCGCCTCGCACCTGGCCCAGGTCGCGACCGTCGCCGCCTTCGACTGCGGCCCCCAGCAGCACATGATCGACGAATACCGCGAGCGCCGCGACACGGTGCTGCGCCACGTGCGCGAAGTGCCGTGGATCGAGATGAAGTGTCCCGATTCCGGCCCCTACCTGTGGGGCGACGTGCGCGCGCTCACCCATGACACCGAGGCCTTCGCCGAAGCGCTGCTGGCCGAGGAAGGCGTGGCCATCATGCCGGGCGACGCGCTCGGCGTGCCCGGCTTCATCCGCATCGGCTACATCTGCGACGACACCTGGACGCTGATGGAAGGCGTGCGGCGCCTGGTCGCATTCGGCGACCGGATGGCAGCGCGACGATGAAACCGCCGCGCGCACCCTTCAAGCCGGGCAGCCTGCGCAGCCGGCTGATGCTGCTGGTCGCGCTGGCGATCCTGCCGCTGGCCCTGATGACCATCCTGGGCGGGCTGCGCGAACGCGAGCAGGCGGTCGAGGCCTCCCAGGACAACCTGCGCCGCCTGACCAACCTGGCCGCGGCCAACGAAGCGCAATCGGTCGAGCGCGCGCGGCAGATCCTGGTGGATCTCGCCAGCGTCCCCGACCTGCTGGGCGAAACGCCGCGCTGCAATGCGCTGCTGGCGGATGTCCTGGACCGCAACGAAGGCTATGTCAACTTCGGCCTGATCCAGCTGAACGGCGACGTCACCTGCAGCGCCGTGCCGATGCTCCATCCGGTCAACCTGGGCGACCGCAGCCACTTCAAGCGCGCCATCTCCGAACGCCGCTTCATCGCCGGCGACTACGTGTTCGGCCGCGTGATCCGGCGCCACACGATCAACCTCACCTATCCGGTGATCGACCGCAGCGGCAAGGTCGTCGCCGTCGTCTTCGCGGCAATGGACCTCGCCGGCCTCGACACCTTTGTCGCCGACATCAACCTGCCGCCCGGCTCGGTGCTGGTGACGACCGACGCCAACGGCACCATCATCTCGCGCCGTCCCGACCCCGAGCGCTGGTTCGGCACCAAGGTCTCGACCGCGATGCGCGACGCCATGCGCGAGGCCGTGAAAGGCGGCGGCCGGCGCGCCGTCGTGCTGCGCGACGACGACGATGTCGAACGCCTGCACACCTTCGCCCGCGTGGGCGCGCCTTCGCTGTCGGACTACACGGTCACGATCGGCATCCCGGTCGACACGGTCACGGCGGGCGCACGCCGCGCCCAGCTGATGTCGCTGGTCGGCCTGGCCGCCACTACCATGCTGGCGCTGCTCGCGGCCTGGCTGGCCGGGGACGTGCTGATCGTGCAGCGCGTGCGCAAGCTGATGGACACGGCGCGCCGCATCGCCGCCGGCGACCTTGACGCCCGCTCGGGCATCGCTTACGAGCGCGAAGAAATCGGCCAGCTGGCCGAGGCGCTGGACGAGATGGCGGCGACCTTGCAAAAGAAGGAAGCGGCGCGCAGCCTGGCCGAACGCGAACTGCGCGCGGCCGACCAGCGCAAGGACGAATTCCTCGCCATGCTGGCGCACGAGTTGAGGAATCCGCTGGCGCCGATCAGCACCGGCGCGCACCTGTTGAAACTGCTCCACTCGGACAACGCCCAGATCACGCAGACCTGCGCCATCATCGCGCGCCAGGTCGAGCACATGACGGGCCTGGTGGACGACCTGCTCGACGTGTCGCGCGTGACGCGCGGCCTGGTCTCGATCTCGACCCAGGTGCTCGACCTGCGAAAAGTGATCGACGACGCGGCCGAGCAGATCCGGCCCCTGATCTCGACCCGCCGCCACAGCGTCGTGCTCGACCTGCCGTCCAGCCCGGCCACGGTCAAGGGCGACCACAAGCGGCTGGTGCAGGTGGTGGCCAACCTGCTCAACAACGCGAACAAGTACACGCCCGAAGGCGGACGCATCGAACTGGGCCTGGCTGAAGACGGCGCCGACTACGTGCTCACCGTGCGCGACGACGGCATCGGCATGGAGCCGCAGCTGGTCTCCCGCGTGTTCGACCTGTTCACCCAGGCCGAACGTACGCCGGACCGCTCGCAGGGCGGCCTGGGCCTGGGCCTGGCGCTGGCGAAAAGCCTGGTCGAACTGCACGGCGGGACGGTGCGGGCGGAAAGCCGCGGTCTCGGCCAGGGCAGCACCTTCACCGTGCGCCTGCCGCGCCACAGCCAGGAAGTGCTGACCCCGGTGGCGCAGAGCGCGGGCCACGCGCAGGCGGTCAAGCCGCTGAAAGTGCTGCTGGTCGACGACAACCTGGACGCCGCGCACACGCTGCAGCTGTTCCTGGCCGCCGGGGGCCACCGGGTCGAAATCGCCTACTGCGGCGCCGACGCGATCGAACTGGCGCGCGTGTTCGTGCCCGACGTCTGCCTGCTCGACATCGGCCTGCCCGACTTCGACGGCAACGAACTGGCCCGCCGCCTGCGCCGCCTGCCGCAAGCCACCGGCGCCACGCTGGTCGCCATGACCGGCTACGGCCGCCAGCAGGACCGCGACGCCGCCGTGGCGGCGGGCTTCGATCGTTACATGGTCAAGCCGGTCAATACGGTGGAGTTGTCGGATTTGCTGGCCGATGCGGCGGCGGAGCAGCATCCGCGGTAGGGTGGGCACTTGTGCCCACGCGGTGATAGGTAGCGGCGAGATCGTCGCGCCCGATAACGGAGCCCGTACGTATCACCGCGTGGGCATGAATGCCCACCCTACGAAAACCACTCCGCCCCGCATTCCCGTATCATGCCGATTCGACATGAAGGGGGATGAATGGAATCGGTAGGCGTCGTACTCGCAATGCTGCTGGCGGTGATCGGCAGCGGTTACCTGGTGCGGCTGCTGCCCTTCGCGGTGCCGCTGCCGCTGGTGCAGATCGCCCTCGGCGCCGTCATTGCCGGCGTCCTCAAGCGCGGCGTCGCGCTCGATCCCGAGATCTTCTTCCTCCTGTTCCTCCCGCCTTTGCTGTTCCTCGATGGCTGGCGCATTCCGAAGGTCGGCCTGTTCCGCGACAAGGGCACGATCCTCGAGCTGGCCCTGGGCCTGGTCGTGTTTACGGTGCTGGGCGCCGGCTTCCTGATCCACTGGCTGGTGCCGACCATGCCGCTGCCCGTAGCCTTTGCGCTGGCCGCGATCGTCGCGCCCACGGACCCGGTGGCCGTGTCCTCGATCGCCGCGCGGGTGCCGATCCCGCACCGCCTGATGCACATCCTCGAGGGCGAATCGCTGCTGAATGACGCCACCGGCCTGGTGTGCTTCCGCTTCGCCGTCGCCGCCGCGATGACGGGCGCGTTTTCGCTCGCCAGCGCCTCGTTCACCTTCCTCTGGGTGGCCCTGGCCGGCATCGCCTGCGGCGTCGCGATCACGGTCAGCGTGGCCTTCATCCAGCGTGTGGCGGCCCAACGCCTCGGCGAGGAACCGGGCTCGCCGATCCTGGTGAACCTGCTGATCCCCTTCGGCGCCTACCTCGCGGCCGAACACATCGAGGCTTCGGGCATCCTGGCCGCCGTCTCGGCCGGCGTCACGATGAGCTTTGTCGAACTCTCGGGCCGCGCGCTGGCGACGACGCGCGTGCGCCGCGCCGTGGTCTGGGACACGGTGCAGTTCTCCCTGAACGGCGTGATGTTCGTGCTGCTCGGCGAACAGCTGCCCGAGATCGTGCAACGCGCCCTGCACGACGCCCGGCTCGATGCGGACATGACGCCGATGTCGCTGCTCGGCACGGCCCTCGCCATCAGCCTGGGCCTGATCCTGCTGCGCCTGGTGTGGGTCTGGGTCTCGCTGCGCCTGACGATCCTGAAAGCCCGGCGCCACGGCCAGCACGTCTACACGCCGAACTTCCGGCTGGTGGTCGCCACCTCGCTGGCCGGGGTGCGCGGCGCGATCACGATGGCGGGCGTGCTGACCCTGCCCCTGACGCTTCCCGGCGGCGCGCCCTTCCCCGCCCGCGACCTGGCGATCTTCTATGCCAGCGCCGTCATCATCGTGTCGCTGCTGGTGGCCAGCATCGGCCTGCCGCGCGTCCTGCGCAACCTGGAAGTCCCGGACGAACCGGCCGAACTGGCCGAAGAAGACCGCGCGCGCCACGATGCCGCCCTCGCCGCCATCGTCGCCATCGACAAGGCTGCCCACGGCCACGCCGACAAGGAGCATGACGCCGACGTCCACGCCAGCGCCGTCGACCATGTACGTGGCGTCTACGAGCATCGGCTGGGCGTGGGCGGCCTGTACGACCCGTCGCGCGTGCGCGTGGCGGAACAGGCCGAGCGCGAATACCGGCTCGCCGCCTTGAAGGCAGAACGCACGGCGATCCTGGCGCTGGTGCACGCGCGCGAACTGTCGGACGAAATCGCGCGCAAGCTGCTGCGCGAGATCGACCTGGTCGAGTCCAGGTACGGCTGAGGGACTTGCAGAACCGTTCGGCCGGCGCCGATAAAAAGAAACGCGCCCCCGTCGCTTTCCTCCAACGCGGGGGCGCACGGCCGGCGCCACGATTGTCAAGGACCCGAAACTGCGCCAGAATTCTGCTCAACCATTTGGAAGAGAAGGAGCCGGCGATGCAGACTTCCATCCATGTTGCCGATGCCCTGAGCGCGAGGCGCGCCCTGGGAGCGCTGATCTTCGGCTTTTTCGGCAGCGTCCTGCTCGAGGTCTGGAACGAGCGTGCGCATGCCGGCTTGCCGCTGGCCCTGACGATCGGCGCGCTCGGCCTGGTCCTGTTCATGTTTGCCGGCATGCGTTACCGGCGCCATGCACCGGCCCTGGCCGGCGAACCCGACTCGGCGGAAAAGCGCCGCGCCGACCGTGTGTTCAACCTCGTGAACCTGGGCCAGTGGCTGCTGATCCTGGTGCTCGGCAATGTCATGGCCAACCTGGGACTGGGCGACTGGGTGGTGCCGATGGCGATCGCCGTGATCGGCCTGCACTTCGTGCCGCTGGCGCACGTGTACCGCAACCCGCCCCATTACCTCACCGCATGCGCGATGGTCGCCCTGGCGCTGTCGTATCCCTTCCTCGCACCGGGCGGGGCGCGCGATCCGGTCGGCTTTCTCGGCACCGGGCTGATCTTGTGGATGAGTGCCCTGGGGGCGCTGCGCCCTGCCCCTGGCACCGCGCCCGTAGCTTCGACACCGGCAGCTTAAGCCGGCATCCCTTCCTCAGGGCGCAGGGTCAGCACCCGCACGCCATTGCGGGTCACGGCCACGGTGTGCTCGAACTGCGCCGAGAGCTGCCCGTCGCGTGTGACGACAGTCCAGCCGTCATCCTCGGTCCGTACCGCGCGCCGCCCCTGGTTGAGCATCGGTTCGATGGTGAACACCATGCCTTCGCGCAGCACCAGGCCTGTCTGCGGTTTCCCCCAGTGCAGCACCTGCGGCGGCTCGTGCATTTCGCGGCCGATCCCGTGCCCGCAGTATTCCCGGACGACCGAATAGCCGTTGCGCCGCGCATGGCGCTCGATCGCATGCCCGACGTCGCCCAGCGTCGCACCCGGACGCACGGCCTTGATGCCCTTCCACATCGCCTGGTAAGTCACCTGCACCAGCCGTTCGGCCAGCGGCGACACCGCCCCGACCAGATAGGTCTTGCTGGAGTCGGCGATATAGCCGTTCTTCTCCAGCGTGATGTCGAAATTCACGATGTCCCCGTCCTGCAGCAGCTCGCTCGTCGATGGCACGCCATGGCAGACCACGTTGTTGCGGGAAGAATTCAGGGCATAGGCATAGCCGTATTGCCCCTTGCTGGCCGGCCGCGCCTTCAGCTCGTCGACGATCAGGCTGTCGACCAGGTCGTTGACCTGCATGGTCGACATGCCGATCAGGCTCAGCCGGTCCAGGTGGCCGAACACCTGCGCCAGCAGCTTGCCCGATTCGGCCAGCAGGGCGATCTCTTCCGGCCGCTTGGTCATGTCGAGGCCACCCGGATGGCGTCCTCCATGATGCCCGCCGCCCGCAGCTCGCGCGCCATGAGCTCGTTGAAACTCAGGGTCGGATTCAATTCGGCCAGCATGCCGATCCTGACCCAGAACGCCGCCTGCGCGTTGATCGAGCGGTGCGACACACTGCTCCCCTTGCGAATCTGGTCGTGCAGATCGTCGTCGATGTTAACAATGCCCATGCCAAACCCCTTATATACGATTCATATACGGATCATATATTGTCGATCGAGCATAGTGCAAGCGATCTTTGCTGATCCAGGTCATCGTCCTGCCCCGCGCGCTGCGTTAGCTCCCGAACGGTACGCACATGTGGAAGGCGTAAGATCGGTCCGGCACATTGACTCCAGAGCCGCGACCATGACCCTCGACGCCCAGACGCAGCAAGACCCTGCACCGCTCAGCGATCCGCCCGCCGCCGCCAAGGCGGCCGGGCTGCGCTACGTCCACGACGACCGGCCCGGCATCCGGCGCGAGCCGGCGCAAGAAGGTTTTAATTACTTCTCGGCCAAGGGCGAGCCGATCGAGGACGAGGCGACCCTGAAACGCATCAAGTCGCTCGTCATCCCGCCGGCCTGGACCGAGGTCTGGATCTGCCCCCAGGCCAACGGCCACCTGCAGGCGACCGGGCGCGATGCGCGCGGGCGCAAGCAATACCGCTACCACCCGAAATGGCGCAGCGTGCGCGACGAGGTGAAGTACGAGCGGATGATCAATTTCGGCAAGGCCCTGCCCGCGATCCGGGCCGAAGTGGACCGCGCCCTGAAACTGCCCGGCCTGCCGCGCGAAAAAATGCTGGCGACCATCGTCTACCTGCTCGAGGCGACCATGATGCGGGTCGGGAACGAGGAATATGCGCGCACCAACAAATCCTTCGGGCTGACCACCCTGCGCAACCGCCACGTGAAAGTCGACGGCAGCGAGGTCGCCTTCTCTTTCCGGGGCAAGAGCGGCGTCTACCACAAGATCAAGGTGCACGACCGGCGCGTGGCGCGCATCATCCGCAGCACGCGCGACCTGCCCGGCCAGGAACTGTTCCAGTACGTGGGCGAAGATGGCGAGACACACAGCATCGATTCTTCCGACGTCAACGATTACCTGCGCAGCATTACCGGCGAAGACTATACGGCCAAGGATTTCCGTACCTGGTCGGGTACGGTGCTGGCCGCCCTCGCCCTGCAGGAATTCGAGAAGTTCGATTCCGAAACCCAGGCCAAGAAGAACGTCGTGCGCGCCATCGAGTCGGTGGCGCAAAAACTCGGCAACACGCCCTCGGTCTGCCGCAAGTGCTATGTGCATCCGGCCGTGCTCGACGCCTACATGGAAGGCGCCGTGATCGAGGCCATGCGCGAACGCACCGAACAGGAGCTGGTCGAAGACCTGCACGCGCTCCAGCCCGAGGAAGCAGCCGTGCTCGCCATGCTGCAGCAGCGCCTGGCGCACGAGGCCGAAGCCGCCTCGGGCAACCAGAAGAAGGCTGCCTGAGAGTCGGCCTCCCCCTTTTCAACGATTCCAAGGACATTCATGAGCAAGAAGACCGCATCGACTTTCGATCTCCAGGAAGGCCATTGCAGCATCGACTGCGTGGCCCGTTTCGAACACCAGGTGACGGGCGTCACCGTCTCCGAGGACAATCGCATCTTCGTCAATTTCCCGCGCTGGACCGAAGACGCGCCGGTCTCGGTGGCCGAAGTGCTGGCCGACGGCAGCGTCAAGCCTTATCCGGACGAAGAATGGAACGCCTGGCGCAATGCGAAGAAAGACGAGCTGAGTCCGGAAGACCACTGGGTCTGCGTGCAGAGCGTCGTCGCCGACGGCCGCGGCAGCCTGTGGGTACTGGACCCGGCCGCGCCGGCGCAAAGCCATGTGGTCGACGGCGGACCGAAGCTGGTGCGCATCGACCTCGCCACCAACAAGGTGAAACAGACCATCGCCTTCGATGAGGACGCGGCGCCCCAGGGTTCCTACCTGAACGACGTGCGCTTTTCGAACGACGGCGCCGTCGCCTACATCACCGACTCGGGCGTAAAGGGCGCGATCGTGGTGGTCGACATCAGGAGCGGCAAGGCGGTGCGCGTGCTCGACGGCGACGACTCCACCCAGATGAAGAAGGGACTCGACGTCAAAGCCGACGGCAAGGTGCTGCGCCGTCCGGACGGGCGCGGCGTCGAGTTCTCGGCCGACGGCATCGAGCTCTCCGACGACGGAGAATACCTGTACTGGCAGGCGATCAAGGGCGACACCCTGTACCGCATCCGCACGGAGCAGCTGCGCGGCGCCGGCATGCGCGGCGAGGACGTCTCGAAGGAAGTCGAACCCTATGGCCTGAACGGCGTGAACGACGGCCTGCTGATCCCGCGCGGCACCAACCGCATGCTGCTCACCAGCGTGGAAAACGACGCCATCCGGATGCGCGACCTCGACGCGGGGCCAGGCGCGCCGCTGCAGACACTGGTGCAGGACAAACGGCTGCGCTGGCCCGACACCTTCAGCCAGGGCCCGGACGGCACGGTCTATGTGACGACCTCGCACATCCAGGATGCGGCCTTCTTCAAGCCGGACGCGCCGAGCGCGCTGCCGACCGAGCTGTGGCGCCTGGTGCCAGGCAAGCCGGATAACTGAGCAGCTAGCGGATGAAGTAGCCCGAGACTTTCCAGCTGCCATCCGGCTGGCGCATCGGGACCACGGTCTCGACGGCGCCGGCGCGCCTGGCGAAGTCGGTGTTGTACTGGATGACGACGTATTCGCCGGCAGGCGCGTTCGGCAGCGTGCGGGTGTAGCCGGCCGAACCCAGCGTGCGCGTCTTGACCGCGCCAAAGGGGGCGCGCGCCTCGCTGCCGACCCTGGCCCAGGTGTCGCGCGTCACGGCCTGCTGCATGGCCGGCGCCATGGCATCCCAGGATTCAGGGATCTTGCCGGCATCCATGAGGGCGAGCCACTGGGTGGCGGCGTCGGTTGCGGCGGCGACGCTGGCCGTTTCCTGCGCATGAATGGTCGGGGCGGCGAAGCTGGCGGCGGCCAGCACGAAGGCGGCGAGTGCTTTCAAGACGTTCTCCATCGAGTTGACGGCAAGCGGCCGCCGCGCAGCCGGTCCAGGAACCGGGCCTAGGATACGGAATGCTGGAACACCTGGCGCAAGTAGGCCATGAAAGTCTCGTCGGTGCACATCGATTTGCCGGGCGTGTCCGACAGTTTCGCCACCGGCTGGTTATTGCAGCGGGTCAGTTTCATGACGATGTTCAGCGCTTTATAGGGCGTGTCGTTGGTGAGCTGGGTGCCGATGCCGAAGCCGGTCTGGGTGCGGTCGGCGAAATGGCGGTACAGGGCCAGCGCCTTGGGCACGGTCAGCGCATCGGAGAACACGAGGCGCTTGGTGCGGGCGTCGATGCGCAGTTTCGCATAGTGCGCCAGCGCCTTCTCTCCCCATTCCAGCGGATCGCCCGAATCGTGGCGCAGGCCGTCGAAGAGCTTGGCGAAATACAGGTCGAAGTCGGCCAGGAAGGCGTCCATGCCGACCACGTCGGTCAGCGCCGTGCCGAGGTCGCCCCGGTATTCCTGCACCCAGTCCTCGAGCGCCGCTTTCTGAAAGTCGCGCAGGCGCACCGGGAAGGCCTGGAAGGCCTGCATGTATTCGTGCGCCATGGTCCCGATCGGCACCAGGTTGTACTTGCGCGCCAGGTGCACGTTCGAGGTGCCCTTGAAGAACTGCGGCAGCTCGCGCGCCAGCGTCGACACGACCTCGTCCTGCCACTCCCCCGAAAAGCGCCGGCGCACGCCGAAGTCGAAGAATTCGAAGGGGTTGGTGCGCTTCGGCTCCTTGTCGAAGTCGCGGAACTGTTCGACCTTCAGCGCCAGGCGCTTGCGCGCTTCCCCGATCGCCGCGGCGGCGTCGAAGCGCCGGAAATACAGCTCGTTGACGATGTAGAGCACATAGATCTCGAAGCCCATCACATGCACGATCGGGCCGGTGGCGCGGATGCGCAGGTGCGGTCCGTCGGCCTCGACCGTGATGAACTTGCGCTGGAAGCGGAACACCGTCAGGAAGTCGGCGAAGTCGCTTTTGATGAAACGCAGGCCGCGCAGATAGGCGATCTCTTCGTCGGTGAACAGCAGCTCGCACAGATGGTCGAGCTCGCGCTCGACTTCTTCCTTCAGCTCGGCCAGCGGATAGTCCGGCTGGTTACGGCACAGGAATTCGTATTCGCCATGCGCGTTCGGGTGCCGGTGCAGCAGCGCCTGCCACATCGTAAATTTGTAGAGGTCGGTTTCCAGCAGGCTGCGGACGATGGGTTTCATGATTTTTCTTTCACGCCTTTTTCTTTTGACGTTTTTTGGGCGCGAGCATGGTGCCGGTGCAGCCGGGCGTGCCGCAGCGGCAGGCGAACAGCTTCTTCAGGGCGGGCGTATGGCGCTCATCGTAGATGAGTGCGTAGTTGTAGTTCAGTTCCTGGCCCGGCTCGATCGGATGCAGCGCGTGGATGTAGACGCGCCCTTCGTCTTCATACGCTTCGCAGTTGGGCGAACAGGCATGGTTGATCCAGCGCGCCTCGTTGCCGCGGCTGCCGCCGTCGATGACGCGGCCGTCGTGCAGGCTGAAGTAGAAGGTGTGGTTGATCGGACCGCCCCGGTCTTCGGCGCGCTGGGTCGCCTCGTCCCAGGTGATGCGTTCGCCCCGGTATTCGATGATGCGCTCGCCGGCATCGATGTGGCGGCGGGCAAAGACGCCGTTGCCGTGGACGGGGGATTTCTTCACTTCATAGGCCGGGTCGGCCTTGGCTGCGGGTTTGGTGGGCATGTAGGGTTCGGGTTGGCGATCGACGCGCGGCATGCGCGATGTGCATCATTACTATTATCGTACGTTTTTTCCGTCCACGCCGCACATGAGTATTTCTCGCCGGCGAAAAAAAACGCCCGCTGCGGACGACACCGCAGCGAGCGCCAACGGGACACGCGCCCTTACTGGAGCTCGATCTTGCCGTACTGGCCGTGCGCCTCGTCGCCCGGCCCGGCCGCGTAGAACAGGGTGGTGGTCGGCTGCGCCTGGATGCCATTGCCGAAGGCGATACCCCATAAGCCATCGATGACGATCGGCGTCTTGTCCGCGCGGCTGAGCGTCCCCATCAGGGCGCCGGTGCTGGGGTTGTAGGCGTTGATCTTGCCGTCGCCAAAATTCGCCACCAGCAGGCTGTTGCTGAAGTCGCCGAAGGCGGCCGGCGCCAGCGTCATGCCCCAGGGCGCGTTCAGGGCGCCGCCGGTCGCCACCCGCGCGACGAAGGCGCCGTTCGGATCGAAGGCGTCGACGATGCCCAGGCCCGCGCCCTTGGCCTCCTCGCCGGAGGCGCCGCGCTGCGCATAGGCTACGTAGATGCGCCCGCCCGCGGCCTGGATGCCGAAGGGCGCATAGGTGGCCGGCAGGTTGGGGTCGGTGAAACTGCCGCCCGGCAGCGTCGCCTTCTGCCAGTTGCCGTCGTAGACATCGATGCGGCGATTGCGGAAATCCGCCGCGTAAATGAAGTTCGCGCCGCCCGAGCTGGCGATCGTTAGGCCCGTGTAGACGGACGCGCCGCCGCTGTCGACCACCGTCACCGCATTGGTGCGGTTCACCGTGGGCGACCAGCCGGCCACGGTGCCGGCCAGGCCGGCGAAGATGAAGGGGCTGGCGCCGGTGACGCCGTTCTGGGTCACCTTGAAATCGCTGCTGCCGTTGAACACGATGCCGGTCGGCCGCGCCGCGCCGGCCGTGCCGGCGGGAATCGCGACGACCAGGGACTGCGGCACGCCGGCGCCGTCGTACAGGGTCGAGGTCGAGGTACCTTCGTTGTTGACCCAGACGAAGCCGGTCGGATTGAAGGCGATGCCCCAGGCATTGACGAGGTGCGTATCGACGTGCGGCGCCGGCGCCGCATCGGCCACCAGGACCGTCGTGGCATAGGCGCTGGTGGCGACCGGCGGCATGACGACGGGCGGGCGCATCGGATGGTCGTCGCCGCCCCCGCAGGCTGCGACGACGGCGGCCAGGGCCGCGCCGGAGAGGGCCGCCTTGAACCAGGCGGCCGCTTTGGAATGGATGTGCATGGCTGCTCCTCAGGGCTGGGTCGGGAAGGATGATCCCCCGTTAATGCCCGCCGGCCCGCGCAAGGTTCAAGCGTCGCGGCGCAAAAGGCTGCCCGTCAGAAGCCGAGGCTGGCGCTGGCGAACAGCGCACGCGCCCGCGCGGCGCCCAGGCCGGGGTCGCGCTGGCGCGCCTGCAGGCCGATCTCGACGCTGAAGTCGCCGATGTCGGCGGCCAGGCCGGCGCGCAGGTCGATGCGGTTGCGCGCGGCGCGGCCATAGTCCTGCAGCCAGTGCAGCAGGCCGGCGTGGCCGGTCAGCCGCAAGCGCTCGCCCAGCGGCCAGTCGCCGTTCACTTCGGCATAGGCGGTGCGGCCCTCGCCGTAATAATGGGGCGACAGCGACACCCGCGCGCCGGCGCGATCGGAACTGATCCCGGCATACACCTCGAGGTAATTGCTGCGGCCGTCGCGCAGGAACACCACGCGGCTGACCCCGGCATCCCAGCCCAGCCCGGAGGCCAGGCGCCGGGCATAGCCGGCGTAGGCGATCGCCAATGCGCTGGCGGGACTGGCGCGCAGGAGCACGCGCGAGCCGAAGGCTCCCCAGTACCAGCCATCGCTGCTGTCCTGGTCGATGCGCAGCTGCGGCTCCGCGCGGCCGCTGCTGAGCGAGAGGCCGCGCAGGCTGTATTCGGACACGACGCTGAAGGTGGCGGCCGTCTGCGCCTGGGCGCCGGGCGCCAGTGCGAACAAGGACAGCAGGAAGACGGCGCGGCAGGCCGCGGGCACGACCCGGCGGCCAGGGATCAAGGGGCTTTTTCGGCAGTGATCGCGACAGTCGAGGGGCATGGGCAGACACAGGCTCCGGCGGCGCGCCCGATGACTGCGCATGCGTCTATGCTACCAGTTCGTTCGGCTTGCTGTCCCGGTTCTTGTCGCGTGTTCAGCGAGAAGGCCGCCACGCCCGCCCCCGCCTCGCTCAGGCGGCTGCGCAGGCCGGCCGGCGTCAGCGCGGGCCGCAATTCGACCAGCAGGGCGGCCAGGCCCGACACATGCGCCGCCGCAAACGAGGACCCGTTCACCAATGCCCAGCGCGCGCCCGGCATGCAGGTCGGGATGTCGGCGCCCGGCGCATGCAGCGCGCCGGGCGCCGCGCCCGTTCCCGCCGCCGCCACGGAAATCACGCCCGGATGCGAGGCCGGAAAGCCGCCGTCGGCGCGGCGCGGATCGGCCGCGCCGACCACCGCGATGCCGCGCGCCAGGGCCGCGTCGAGCAGGCTTTGCAACAATCGGTCGGGCGGCCCGCTCAGGCTCAGGTTGATGACCCTGGCGCCGTGCAGCAGCGCATAGTTGATGGCCCGTCCCAGGGTAAAGCTGTTGCAGCGGACCGGCGCATGCGGGCGCTCCCAGCAGGCGCGCAAGGCCATCAGCCTGGCGTCCGGCGCGATGCCGGCGATGCCGACGCCGTTGCCGCTGCGCGCTGCGATGATGCCCGCCACCGCCGTGCCGTGCGCTTCGGCGGCGTCCGGGCCGGTATCGACGAAATTCTCGCGCAGCGCCACCTGTCCCAGCAGGTCGGGATGCGCGCTGTCGACGCCGCTGTCGATGACGGCCACCGGCACCCTGCGTCCAGTGCTGGCGCGGTGCAGCGCCGCCAGCTGCCAGTCGCGGCCGGCCGGCTGGACGGCGTACAAGGGATCGCCGCCGTCCAGGCCCTCGTACTGGCTGACAGGCTGCACCCAGAGCACGCGCGGATCGCGCGCCAGTTCCGCCAGGGCGCGCTCGACCGGAACCCCGCCCGCCTCTTCCATCACGAAGCAGTCGACGCCGATCGCCGGCATCGGCCAGGCATTCACCAGTTTCAGCCCATGGGCGCCGGCCAGTTCCTCGGCGAGGCGACGGCGCGCGGCACGGGTGCCGTCGCCGCCATAGCCGCTGCCGTAGGCGCTGTCGGGACGAAAATGCCGGGGCGGCAGGCGCAGCATGACCAGCAGCTGGCGCGCGGCCGGCTCGGCGTCGCGCGCGGCGGCGGGCGGCGCCGGCTGGGCGTCCTCGTCTGCGGCTTGGGCGGCGCAGCGCTGCGCCGGGCCGAGCAGCGTGCACAGCCCCAGCACCAGGGCCGCGATGCCGGTCCGGATCATGGGTGGCCCGTGGCGCCGAGCGGTTCGGCCAGCAGTACCGCCGGCTCGGCGCGCAACCTGGCCAGGGACGCCGCCGCATCGGCTTGCGGCATCGCGAGCAGCCAGGCATCGGTCACGGTCGGCCCGCCGACCACGCGCGCCCCGCTGGCGCGCAGGATACGGCGCAGCTCGCGCTCGGCGGTCTCGGGCCGGAACACGACCACCGCCTGCCCCGTCGCCGCGGGCGCCGCGCCCAGTCCGCGGAAGCTGTCGGCGGGTGGACCCGGCCGGGCCAGCAGGACGGCCAGCAACACGATCACGCCGCATTGGGCGAGCGCCATGCGGCGCAGCCAGCGCGGATCGTTGGCGGCCCGCCCCCGCAGCGTCGGCGGTGGGGAAACGTCCGCCGGCGGCTGGACCGGCGCGTCGATGCGCGCGAGCAAGCGGCCAAGTGCGGCGTCCGGGTCGCACTGCGGGTCGGGCGCCGCTGCCGCCTCGCGCAGGCGGCGCAGTTGCTGGAAATCGGCGCGGCAGGCGGCGCAGCCGGCAAGATGGGCCTGCGCCGCGTCCAGCTCGTCGCCGCCGAGCCGGCCGCTCAGCAGCCAGGGCAAGGCGTCCCGGGTTGCGCGGTGAGCCGCGTCGCCATCCATGTCGGAACGCCCGTTCATGGCCGTCCTTCCAGCTGGCCTTCGAACAGCAGGGCAAGGCGGCGCCGGGCGTGGAACAGCCGGGTTTTGACCGTGTTGACGGGGCAATCCATGATATCGGCAATCTCCGCGCAACTCATGTCGTGATAAAAGGTCAGCTGGAACGCGGCCCGTTGCGCCAGCGGCAAGGTGTCGAGGGCGTCGCCCAGCGCGTGCGCCAGGCTCAGCTGCTCGAAGCGGCGCTCCGGCTGGCAACTCGCCTCGGATGCGAGCGCATCGGGAAAAGAATCGAGCGGATCGTCGAGCTTGTGCAGCATCTTGCAGGCCTTGCGGTAGGCAATCGCAAAAATCCAGGTCGAAACCTTGCAACTGCCGTCGAAACTGTCGGCTTTCTGCCAGACGACCAGCATGACGTCGTTGACGATCTCCTCGATCAGCTGCACGCTGCGCGTCATCCGGTGCAGGAAGCGCGTCAGGCGCGGGAAATAGGCACGGTACAAGACCTCGAAGGCGTGCCGGTCCCCGCCCGCCACCAGGCCGACCAGCTCGGCGTCGCGGTCCTGGCCTGTTTCCGCCAGCCGCGCGGCGGGCTGCGTTTCATGGGTCCGGCAATCCACGCCTGCATCTCCGCTGTTTTCGGTGAATACCCCGCTGCGGCAAAAAAGTTCAAGCCCGCCGTCCGTGCACCCGGCTGGAGATCAGTTACCGAGCTCCTCTTCGCGGAACTCGATACCCGTTCCCGGCACGCTATCGCGCGTCTCTTCCTGCTTGCGCAGCTCGACCCGCCGGATCTTGCCGGAAATCGTCTTAGGCAGCTCGCGGAACTCGATGCGGCGAATACGTTTGTACGGCGCCAGACGCTCGCGCGCGAAGGCAAAGATTTCTTTCGCCAGCGCGGCGCTCGGTTCGACGCCCTGGCGCAGCGTGATGAAGGCCTTCGGCACCGACAGGCGCAGCGCGTCCGGACTCGGGACGATGGCCGCCTCCAGCACCATCTCGTGTTCGACCAGCACGCTCTCCAGCTCGAAGGGGCTGATGCGGTAGTCGCTCGACTTGAAGACGTCGTCGTTGCGGCCGACGTAGAAGTAATAGCCGTCCTCGTCGACCATGGCCGTGTCGCCGGTGTGATAGAAGCCGGCGCGCATCACGTCCGCCGTCTTTTCCTCATCGCCTTCATAGCCCAGCATCAGCGCCAGCGGGCGGGGATCGAGCTTCACGGAGATCTCGCCCTCCTGCGCCGGCTGGTCGTCGATGTCGAGCAGGGCGATGCTGTAGCCGGGCAGCGGGCGGCCCATCGAGCCCGGTTTCACGGTCTGGCCCGGCGGGTTGCCGATCTGGGCCGTGGTTTCGGTCTGGCCGAAGCCGTCGCGGATGCGGATGCCCCAGGCGCGCTCGACCTGTTCGATGACTTCGGGATTGAGCGGCTCGCCCGCCCCCACCAGTTCGCGCAGCGGCGGCTTCCACTGGCTCAGGTCTTCCTTGATCAGCATGCGCCAGACCGTCGGCGGCGCGCACAGCGAGGTGACGCCACAGCGCTGCACGGTTTCCAGCGCCGCCTTGGCGCTGAAGCGTTCATAGTTATAGACGAATACGGTGGCGCCGGCATTCCAGGGCGCGAAGAAGCAGCTCCAGGCGTGCTTGGCCCAGCCCGGCGAGGAGATGTTCCAGTGCACGTCGCCGCGCTGCAGGCCGATCCAGTACATGGTCGACAGGTGGCCGACCGGATAGCTCTGGTGGCTGTGCAGCACCAGTTTCGGCTGGGCCGTGGTGCCGGAGGTGAAGTACAGCAGCAGCGGATCGTGGGCCTGCGTTTCGCCCTTCGGCGTGAAGACGCTCAGCACGCGCCGGCAATCGTCGAAGTCGTGCCAGCCGTCGAGGCTGCCGCCCACGGCAATGCGCGTGTAGTTGCCGGTGATGCCTTCGAACTTGTGCGCCTCGGAGACCTGGGCGATCACGTGGCGCACCCGGCCGCGCGCCATCCGGTCCTGCAGGTCGGCGGTCGAGACCAGCATCGTCGTCGGCACCAGCACGGCGCCGAGCTTGATCCCGGCCAGCATGATTTCCCAGAGTTCGACCCGGTTCGGCAGCATCAGGAGAACCCGGTCGCCGCGTTCGACGCCGCATTGCTGCAGGTATTGCGCGACCTGGTTCGAACGGGAAGACATGTCCGCGAAGGAGATTTTCTGCTCGCGCCCATCCTCCTCGACCACCCACAGCGCCGGGTTCTCGTTGTCCCTCGCTTCGTGGTCGAAGAAGTCGAGCGCCCAGTTGAAGGTATCGAGCTTCGGAGCCTGGTAGTCGCGGTAGGCGGTGTCGTAGTCGGTGCGGTGCTGTTGCAGGAAGTCGCGTGCCTGAACGAAACGCTGGTAAGGGGTCATGGTGTCTCCTGTGCGCAGTTGCGGGGCAGCCTGGTCCCATCCCGGAAGGACATGGCTCGGCTTTTATTGTCAGTTTGCGCACATTGTGCCACGGCTTGGCGGCGCGCGGCAGGTGTACATGCAAGGCCGGCGCGGGGCAAGCCGGCCGGCTCTTCGGGGAGATCAGCGTGGGCGGCGCAGCGGCACCGACAGCTCGCCCTCTGGCTGCATCATGTCGATCACGCGGCAATCGCCGCACATCTTGAGGCGATCGAGATTGCCGGCAAAGGCGCCGTGCTGCGACAGCTTCGACAGCATGTTCTCGATCATGTGCAGCGTGCCGAAAGGCTTGCTGCAGCGGATGCAGTGGAAAGGCTGGGATTCGTTCAGCAGCACGGTCTGCTTGCGCGTTTCGCCGAAGGCCATGCGCGGCACCAGAGTGATCGCGTTTTCAGGGCAGGTATTCGCGCACAGGCCGCATTGCACGCAGTTCTGCTCGACGAAGCGCAGCTGCGGCGCGTTCGGCGTGTCCATCACGGCCGAGGACGGACAGGCGCCGACGCAGGCCATGCACAGGCTGCAGGCCTGCTTGTCGACCGCGATCGCGCCGAAGGGGGCGCCTGCCGGCAGCGGCACGGCGTCTGGCTGCTGGCGCGCGTGGCGGAACAAATGGTCGAGCGCGT
The DNA here is from genome assembly GCF_015101885.1 of Massilia litorea. Lineage (NCBI taxonomy): Bacteria > Pseudomonadati > Pseudomonadota > Betaproteobacteria > Burkholderiales > Oxalobacteraceae > Massilia > Massilia litorea. The sequence continues at coordinate 3,307,806 of NZ_CP062941.1, read as the reverse complement.
AGTCGAGCGTATTGCGCTTGTCCTGGGCCAGGTTGAAGGTCGCCGCCTGCGCCGGGGTTTCGCCGCGCGGCGCGTGCTGCAGGGCGAGGGTCAGTTCCTGCGGGCCGGCGACGCGCAGCAGCTGGAAGTGCGGGCCGGCATAGCCGAGTCCATCGAGCACGGCCTGGGCGACGCGCATCTGGGTGTCGAGCGCGGCCGCGTATTGCGGGGCTTCGGCCTCGGTCATCAGCACCGTGATGCCGGCGGCGCCATAGGACAGGCTCGTGAGCCACAGGTCGATGCCGGTCGAGGCAGTGTGATGCAGGGCCATCGGGATCACGCGGCCGGGCACGGCGTCGATTGCCGCCTCGAGCAGCGGCGCGCCGCCATCGCTGTGGAACAGCAGGACCGGGTCCTGGCCGCCGGCCTCGGCATAGGCGCGCAGCGCGGCCTTGATGCGGCTGCCCGTGTGCGCCGGCGACGGATAGTTGTAGCTCATCGCACCGGTCGGGCAGACGGTGCCGCAGGCGCCGCAGCCGGCGCACAAATACGGATTGACCTTGACGCGGTCGCCGTCGCCGACGATGGCCTTGGCCGAGCAGATCTCGATGCAGGCGTTGCAGCCGGTCAGGCCGTTGCGGCTGTGGGCGCACAGGCGTTCCTTGTAGGCGAAATACTTCGGCTTGTCGAAGTCGCCCGTCATCTCCATCATCTCGGCGGCGGCTGCGCGGCGGGCGCCCTCGTCGGGGCCCGGCGCATAATAGCCATGCGGATGCTGATGGGTCGAAATCAGCGGGCTCGGCGACAGGTCGAAGACGAGGTCGAACTTGCCCTGCTGGGCCGGCTGGCCAGGTGCCTGCCAGCGCGCCTCGAAGGCGCCGAGCCAGCCGGCAACGGCCACCGCGCGCGCCACGAAGACCGGGTACAGGCGCTCGCCGACGTCGACGTTGTCGAGCAGCAGCAGCGTGACCGGCAAGCTGCTTGCGAGGTGCTCGGCCCAGGCCAGGGCCTGCAGCGAGCTGCCGACGACCAGGGTGCGCCCGCCCGAGCGGTAGCTGACGGAGGCGGCCGGCTCGAAGGGGGCGATGGCGTCGGCTGCGAGGATGGCGGCGGTCTTGGCAAGGGCGTTGCGGCGTTCCTGCAGCGGATCGCCGGCCTGCCCTTCCAGAAATCGGATGTTCATGCGTTACCTTGGTTGAAATGCGCTTGAGTGAATTGCTGGTGGAGACTGGCCTGGGCTTCAATGACAATCACGGGCGTGCCTCTGCATTGTGCGCGCCCAGGCTGGGGAGTGCAATGGTGTCGACGGCGGGCTCGATGGGAAGCGCCGGGAGCGGCTGAGGCATGGGCGCTGCGCCGCTTGCGGGGTCGGACCGGACAGGCATGTCCGCGGCGGGTTCGTCGGGAGCAGTCCCGGGCGCTGCCTGCTCCCCTGCCGCCGCGGCCTGCTCTTCGACGTCCTGCACCTCGGAGAGCTCCGCCTCCAGGGCCCGGGCTGCCGCGTCGGCGGGCCGGTCGCGCGCGGCCAGCCTTGCCAGCTCGGCCTGCACCTCTTCCGGACGGCGCAAGACCCCGCGCGCGTGCTCGAGCGCCGCCAGCATCGTGGCCGACACCGGGTCCGGCTTGTTGTAGTCGTCCATGTACATGTCGAGCCGGTCCAGCACCTTGAAATGGGGATCGGCGAACAGCTTTTTCAGCGCCAGGCGGCGCACGTCCTTGTCCACGCCCTGGCTGACGAAGGCGGAAAAGTCGGAAGCGGGCGTCAGCCGGGCAGCGTCCTCGAGCGTGGGAGCGGCAGGTGCAGGCCCGGCGGCGAGCTCGCCAACGGGCGCCGCTTGCACGGGTTCGGGGACGGTGGCAGGCGCAGGGGCTGCGGCGGGCGGCCCGGGGCGCTTCGCTTCGGCCGGGGCAGCGTCGCTGCCAGCCTCGCCGGTTGCCTTCATGCGCGCCCAGCGGCGCAGGAATCCTTCTTCGGGCATCAATGCTCCTACCCGTGCTGGCGGCCGCGGCGCGGCTTCGGCGTGTAGTTCTCGCGCAGGTAGCCGGCGACCCAGGCGTAGATTTCGGCCGGCATCGTCACGCCGTCGGCCGATTCGCCGGAATCGAACATGCGCGTGCCTTCGACATAGCTGACCGAGGCGCGTGCAGGCATGGCGCGGCCGTCTTCCATGCGCCACAGTACGAACACTTTCGATTCGGGCGCGATCACGTTCTCGTAATAGCCTTCGTGTTCGTCCGTGTAGAGCTCGAGTTCCAGGCCCGAGACCAGGTAATAGTCGCGCTCCTGGCTTTCGCCGAGTATCTGCAGGCGCGGCAGGTTGCCGCGGTCGGGCACGACGCCGACGGCGGACCAGGCCTCGTCGGCCCAGCGGTGCTGCAGCGCGCGGCGCTGCATGATCACCGCGATCGGCATGCTGGCCATTTTCATCAGTGCTTTACCTCTTTTGCATTGCCCTTGTCGACAGCCGGCGAAGCGCCCTTCGGCACTGCCTGGGTCGGAATTTTCTTGGCGTCCGGACTCGGCGTGGCGGTGCCGAGCTTCTCGCTCTTGATCGGCACGTTCGCGGACTCCATCGCCTGCGGGCTGCGCGGCGCCGCGCCGTTACCAGGCGAGGCGGCCGCATTGCCGGCCGGGGTGCCGGTGAGCGTGTTGGCCGAGACGCCGGTTGCGCGCGGCGCGACGCCTGGCATCGGCGTGCCGGTGGTGGCCACGCCGGTGGTCTGGACCGCCTGCGGCACTGCGCCGCTCAGCGCTGCGCCCGCTTGTGGACCACCTTGTGCGCCGGTGGCCGACGGACCCGGTCCGGGCACGCCCGCGGACGTTGCGCCGACCGATGGCGCGCCGGCGGCCGGAGCGCCCGGCGCGCCAGCCGCGGCGGGCGCCGGTGCCGCCGCGATCGCCACCGGCGGGTGCGTGGTCCAGCCCTTGGCGCTGGCATTCGAACGCCAGCGCGCACTGAGCGACTCCATCGAGGCTGCCAGCAATTCCTTCTGCTTTGCCGCTTCGGCATCGGCCGCCGCTTTCTTGGCGGCCGCCGCCTGCTGCGCCGCCGGCGTCGGCGCCGGCAAGGTGGCCCAGGCAAGGCTGGTCGTGGCCAGCGAGGCCAGCACCAATGCGCGCTTCATCAGTCGGATGCGGCTCATTTCTTTTCTCCCGTCAGCGTGCCCGGCGCCGCGGCCGGGGTGCTGTCCTGGTTGGTGGCGCTGCCGGCGCCGACCGGGGTGACGCCGGCCGCCGGGGCGTTCGCCGCCTTGGTGCCGTAGTCGCCCGCAGGCTTGTTGCCCGGCGCCCCACCGCTGACCGGCGCGGTCACGCCCGAGGACGGGCCCTGGCCGGTCTCGGTGACGGTGCCGCCCATGGCCGCGCCGCCGGTGGTGCCGCCCGAGCCGCCGGCGATGCCCGGCGTGCCGCCGGCATAGGCGGCGTTGGTTTCAGGCTTGCTGCTGCGCGCCATCACCTGGCCGCTGGTGCCGCCGCCGGCCGTGACCTGCCCCGGGAATTTGGTCTGGATCACGCCGTCCTTCGGGTTGGCGTGGCCGCGGTCGCAGCCGGCGAGCGTCATGCAGGCGGCAAGGATGCCAAGAGCGAGTGTGGATACTTTCATCGTTGACCTCAGTGTGCCGGTCCCGGACGCGGCGCCGCCGGCGGCACCTGTCCCGGACGCGTGGTGTCGGGCGCGGCGCCCGATCTGGCTTCCTCGTACCACAGCGCGTGGTGCGCCTTGGCCCAGTTTTCGTCGACGCTGCCGTGGCGCATGGCGTCGTAGGCGCCCGGCGTACCGATCGTGCCGATATAGATGTGGCCCATGGCCGCCGCCATGTACAGCGTGGCGCCGCCGATGTGCAGGTAGTTCGCCATCTGCATCACGTAACGGGTCTGGCCGAAGGTGACGAAGTCGAGGATCAGGCCGGTGATCGACATGACCAGGCCGAGCATCACGACGCCGAACCAGAACCAGCTCTTTTCGCCGGCATTGAAAAAGCCGGCCGGCACGTGTTTATGGGAGATGAGTCCGCCGCCCTGCTTCACCCACTGCCAGTCGATGCGATTGAAGAAGTTACGGCGCAGGAAGGTGAAGATCATCAGGATCGAGCACAGGACGAACAGCGGCCCGACGACATTGTGCAGGTATTTCGAGATGATCGCGACCCAGGAGAACAGCGTGTGCCCCATCCACGGCATCAGGATGTTCTTGCCGAACATGATGATGATCCCGGTGACGGCCAGCGCGATGAAGGCAAAGGCCGTGGCCCAGTGCACGGTGCGTTCCCAGCTGTTGAAGCGGTGGATGCGCCGTCCGGACGGCGCCGGATCGAACGGCGCCGGACCGAAGGCTTTATAGAATACGAGCAGCAGCAGCGGCACGGCCAGCAGGATGGTTCCGGCGATCAGCGCCAGCGGACCATTGCGCAGGAAGCGCCAGGTATTGCCGCCGCGCTGGACGATGACATTCGCCTCGTTGTTGCCGTACTGGCCGAGGTAGTGGCGGTCGATATGGACGCGGCCCGAGGCGCTCTCGTCCAGACCCGGTTCGCGCACGCGCGAGTCGCCTTCGACCTGCAGCATGGTCTGCTCTTCGGCATAGGCCGGCCTCGCGTCCTTGTTCGGCACGCCCGCAAAGGCCGCGGGCACGAGCAAGGCCAGCATCAACGCAAGGATCGCACGCACGGCATTGAATTGAGCTCGCATGGCGGTCTCCTAGGGATTGGCGCGGTTGTACTCGTTCTGCTGGTTGTTGCGATTGATGATCGCAGCGCTCCAGGAGAGCTTGTCGTTATGGAACAGCGTCTGGAAATGGCGGGTGTCCTTCTTGCCCGCGTACTGCCCTTTCACCCAGGCCGGATGCTGTTCGACTTCGAGGCAACCGGACAGGGCGAGCACGAGCGGCAACGCCGCGAGGAGAGTCAGTTTTTTCATGTCGGCAGGCTCCCCGGATCGTTCTGGCTGTCGCCAGGTTTCTGGTTCACGCGCGGCAGGTCGCCGGTCGCCTTGCGCGGGCCGCCGCGTTTGTTCGGGCCGTAGGCGATCTTCCAGCCCCACAGCTCGGGGCCGTAGCCGCGCGTCTCGACGCGCTGGCGGTAGATGTCGGCAATCAGGTTGGCCTCGCCGCCCAGCAGCGCCTTGGTGCCGCACATTTCCGCGCAGGCCGGGAGCTTGCCCTCGGCGATGCGGTTGCGGCCGTACTTCTTGAATTCGTCTTCCGAGGTATCCGGCTCCGGACCGCCGGCGCAGAAGGTGCACTTGTCCATCTTGCCGCGGTGGTTGAACAGGCCGGTGGACGGGAATTGCGGCGCGCCGAACGGGCAGGCATAGTGGCAATAGCCGCAGCCGATGCACTGGTCCTTGCTGTGCAGGACGATGCCGTCTTCGGTGTGATAGATGCAGTTGACCGGGCACACGGCCAGGCAAGGCGCGTCGGTGCAATGCATGCAGGCGATCGACACCGAGCGTTCGCCCGGTGCGCCGTCGTTGATGGTGACGACGCGGCGCCGGTTCACGCCCCAGGGCGTCTCGTGTTCGTTCTTGCATGCGGTAACGCAGCCGTTGCAGTCGATGCAGCGCTCGGTATCGCAAATGAATTTCATCCTTGCGGACATGTTCGTCTCCTGTTCCTGTCCAGAGGTCTCGTCGTATGGTCTACTACGCGCGCACGAGGCGGCACAGCGAAACCTTGGTTTCCTGCATCATCGTGACGGCGTCGTAGCCATAGGTCCAGCCGGTATTGATTGCTTCGCCGCGCACCGTCGGCGCCCCGTCTTCGGGATAGTGGCGCTCCAGGTCCTCGCCCATCCACCAGCCGCCGAAGTGGAACGGCGCCCAGACCATGCCCACCGGAACCCGCTCGGTGACCATCGCCATCATCTTCAGGCGCGCACCGGTCGGCGTTTCGATCCAGACATAGTCGCCCAGCTTGAGGCCCGACTGGACCGCGTCCTTCGGATTGACCTCGACGAACATGTTCTGCTGCAGTTCGGCCAGCCAGGGATTGGAGCGGGTTTCCTCACCGCCGCCCTCGTACTCGACCAGGCGGCCCGAGGTCATGATCATCGGGAAGTCCTTGGAGAAGTCGACTTCCTGCACCGATTTGTACAGCGTCGGCAGGCGCAGGAAATTGGCCTTGTCGTCGTAGGTCGGGTACTTGGCGACCAGGTCGCGCCGCGGCGACATCAGCGGCTCGCGGTGGGTCGGAACCGGATCCGGGAAGTTCCAGACATTGCAGCGGGCGCGCGCATTGCCGAAAGGCGCGCAGCCGTGGGCGATGACGACGCGGATGATGCCGCCCGAATTGTCGGTCTTCCAGTTCTTGCCCTCGGCCATGGCCTGCTCCTGGGGCGTGAGCTCGGACCACCAACCCAATTTCTTCAGGAACACATGGTCGAATTCCGGGTAGCCGGTGTCGAGCTCGGAATCCCTGTTGGTCGAGCCGTCGGCCGCCAGCAGGGTCTGGCCATTGTGTTCGACGCCCCAGTTGGCGCGGAACGGCAGGCCGCCCTTCGCCACCGGCTTGTTGATGTCGTACAGGATCGGGGTGCCCGGGTGCTTCATTTCCGGCGTGCCCCAGCACGGCCACGGCAGGCCGTAATAGTCGCCCTTGCAGGGACCGGACTCGGCCAGCATGGTGGTCGGATTGAAGGTGTGCTTGTTCTCCATGTGCAGTTTCAGGCGCTCCGGCGAGCAGCCGGTGTAGCCGATGGTCCAGCAGGAGCGGTTGATTTCGCGGAGGATGTCCTCGATCACCGGCTCGTTTTGCACGACCTTGATGTTCTTGCACAGTTCATTGTGGAAGCCGAGCTTCCTGGCGAACAGGTACATGATCTCGTGGTCGGTCTTGCACTCGAACAGCGGTGCGATGACGCGCTCGCGCCACTGGATCGACCGGTTCGACGAGGTGCAGGAACCCTGGGTCTCGAACTGCGAGGCCGCCGGCAGCAGGTAGACGCCGTCGGTGCGGCCGTGCATGGCCGCCGTCATGCTCGGATAGGGGTCGATCACGACCAGCATGTCGAGCTTCTGCATGGCCGCCTTCATGTCCGGCAAGCGGGTCTGGCTGTTCGGCGCGTGGCCCCAGTAAAACACCGCCTTCAGGTTGGCCGGCTGGTCGACGAACTGGTTTTGTTCGTTGACAGCATCGAACCAGCGCGAGACCGTGATGCCCGGCTTTTCCATCAGCTCCTTGGAGCCGAAGCGCGACAGGATCCAGTTGTAGTCGACGCCCCACACGTTGGAGAAATGTTTCCAGGCGCCTTCGGCCAGACCGTAATAGCCGGGCAGCGAGTCGCCGTTCGGGCCGACGTCGGTTGCGCCCTGCACGTTGTCGTGGCCGCGGTAGATGTTGGCGCCGCCGCCGGGCACGCCGATATTGCCCAGCGCCAGCTGCAGGATCGAGAGCGCGCGCACGTTCGCGGTGCCGACGTGGTGCTGGGTAATGCCCATGCACCAGACCACCGACGAAGGGCGGTTCTTGGCGAGCATCTCGGCCGCCATGCGCACCGAGGCTTCCGGCACGCCGGTAATATCGGAAACCTTATCGGGCGTCCATTTCGCCACTTCCTTGCGCACGTCGTCCATGCCGTAGGTACGGGCGGCGATGTATTCCTTGTCTTCCCAGCCGTTGTTGAAGATGTGCCAGAGGATGCCCCAGACCAGCGGGATGTCGGTACCGGGGCGCACGCGCACGTAGTGATGGGCGAAGCGCGCCGTGCGGGTGAAGCGCGGATCGACCACGATCATCTTCGCGCCCAGTTCCTTGGCGTGCAGGAAGTGCAGCATCGAGATCGGATGCGCTTCCGCCGGGTTCGAGCCGATGAACATCACGGCCTTGCTGTAGTGCAGGTCGTTGAAGGAGTTCGTCATCGCGCCGTAGCCGAAGGTCTGGGCCACGCCCGCGACCGTGGTCGAGTGGCAGATGCGGGCCTGGTGGTCGCAGTTGTTCGAACCCCACATCGAGGAGAACTTGCGCAGCAGGTAGGCCTGTTCGTTGTTGTGCTTCGAGCTGCCGATGATCATCAGCGAATCCGGGCCGGATTGCTGGCGCAGCTGGAGCAGCTTGTCGCCGATTTCATTGATCGCCTGGTCCCAGGAGATGCGCGTGTACTTACCGTTCACCAGCTTCATCGGGTAACGCAGGCGGTGCTCGCCGAAACCGTGCTCGCGCACCGAAGCGCCCTTGGCGCAGTGCGCGCCCATGTTGATCGGCGACTCGAAGGCCGCTTCCTGGCGTGTCCAGACGCCGTTGCTGACGATCGCATTCACCGAACAACCGACCGAGCAGTGGCTGCAGACGGTGCGCTTCAGTTCCGTCTTGACCGGTTCGGCCGCCGCGTCGGCGGCCTGGACCGGCTCGATCACGTTCAGCGGCAGCTGGCGCGCCAGCGCGCCGGCGCCGGCCGCGACGCCGGCCCCGACCAGGAACTTGCGGCGCTTCAGGCCCTTGTCGTTGGAACTCTTCACTAAAGACATGACGACTCTCCGGGTACGCTCACCAGTAGGCGGCGGTTTTATAGTAGGTACGAATGTGCTCGGTTTCGTGGTAGCCGCGTTTCACCTCGGGTTTCGCCGCCTCGGCGGGCGCGATCTCCGGTTTCGCCTCGGCGCCGCCGGCGACCACTGCCAGCGCGCCCAGCGGCGCCGCCTTCAGGAAGCTGCGGCGCGACGGGTCGGGTGTCGCTGGCGCTGCCTTGGCTTGTTCGTGCTTGTCCATCGCATTCCTCTCGATTTGCTTACCACTTTTATCCAGCATCGAAACCGTCCTCCACCGCAAAGGCTTCGGCCTCGATCGCCAGCAGCGCGGCAACAAAAGCCGCAACCAGCCGGTAGAAATTGGCGCCCTCGGCGTTTTGCATGTCCTTCAGGCAGCGCGCGTACCAGGGCGCGATCCGCGACTCGAAAAAGAGCTTCTGGCGCTCGAGCGGCTGGCGCCGGATCCCGTTGCCGCCCGCGATCAGCACGCGCATCGTCTCGCACAGGGCGCCCAGGTGATCCTCGGACTCGCCGACGCCGCGCACGCGCCCGATCCCGAAGACGGCGAGATCGGCACGCAGTTCGGCCAGCGGCGTATCGTTCATGAAGCCCGACAGGTAGAGCGAGCCATAGGGATTCAGTGCCGGCGTGCCGCTACTGATGAAGAGCGCGTCGAATTCCTCGGCGACGGCGTCGGCATCCATCACGCTCGAGGCCTGCCCGAGCTTTTCCCAGGCGTCGGCCAGCTGGTGGTCGCCGCCGTTCGATTCGATCGGATCGGCATGCGCCAGGCCGGCGAGGAGCCCTGCGTCAGGCGGAGCCAGCAGCAGGCGCGCCGCCAGGGCATACAGGTCGGCCCGGGCCTGGTCTTCGGCGCCAAGCGGCAGTGCGACCTGGACGCCTGCTGCAACGCCGGCAGGGGCGGCGTCGGGCGCCGCGGAAGGGGAAACATTGGGCGATGCAGACTGCATGGACACTGGCGGCACTCCGTTAGTAAATCTTCATCGAAAGTGTAAGCTTTCCTCTGGCAAAAGGCGCGCACGGTTGAACTTTTTTGGTGCATCCGCGGGCCATGCGGTTAATTTCTTCAGCGCATTCCAGCCGCGTGCATGATTACCCGGATCAAGCTGGCAACCAGATAGAGGGTCAGCACCCCGCCGGCCCACAGCACGACGAGCCAGCCCAGCCGCCGCAGCCAGAGGGGCGGCGCAGCCCGGATTGCCTTTGGCGCGCCCATCAGTGATACCCCGCGTCGGCCTTGACCTTGCCCCGGAATACCCAGTACGACCAGACCGTGTACATCAGGATCACCGGCAGGATGAAGAGCGTGCCGACCAGGGCGAATCCCTGGCTCGCCGGCGGCGAGGCCGCCTCCCAGATCGTGATGAAGGGCGGCACGATGTGCGGCCAGATGCTGATCGCCATCCCCGTGTAGCCGAGGAAGATCAGCGCCAGCGCGGCAACAAAAGGCCAGCGATGCGGGTCGCTCTTGAGCGAACCGAGCAGGACGACGATCGACAGCATGACCAGCACCGGCACCGGCATCAGGAAGACGATGTTCGGGAAGCTGAACCAGCGCTCGGCCACGGCCGCGTCGCGCAGCGGCGTCCAGATGCTGACCACGACCACGGCGCCGAGCAGCATCAGCGCGAACGGGCGCGCCACCTGCACCATGCGCTTGTGCAGCTCGCCCTCGGTCTTCATGATCAGCCAGGTGCTGCCCAGCAGCGTATAGGCGATCATCACGCCGAAGCCGGCCAGCAGCGGAAACGGCGCCACCCAGTCGAGCGGGCCGCCGGCATAGCTGCGCCCCGACACCGTGATGCCGTTGAGGAAGGTGCCGAGCGAGACGCCCTGGAAGTAGGAAGCGACTACCGAGCCGCCGATAAAAGCCTTGTCCCACAGATGGCGCCGGTGGTCCTTGGCCTTGAAGCGGAACTCGAAGGCCACGCCACGGAAAACCAGGCCGATCAGCATGAAGATCAGCGGCAGGTAGAGCCCGGTCAGGATGATCGAATATGCGACCGGAAAGGCCAGCAGCAGACCCTCGCCCCCAAGCACCAGCCAGGTCTCGTTGCCGTCCCAGACCGGGGCGACCGTATTCATCATGGTGTCGCGCTCGCGTTTGTCCTTGACGAACGGGAACAGCATGCCGATACCGAGGTCGAATCCGTCCAGCACCACATACATGAACACGGAAAAATAAATGATGACGGCCCAGATGACCGAGGTGTCGATGCCCATTCAATTCCCCTTGCCGTCGCGGTGCAGGGCCTCGCCGGTGCCCTCGTCGTCGTTGCCGACATCGGCCGCCGACATCGGCCGCATCGGCGTACGCTCCTCGCCCGGTCCGCCGGCCGTGGCCCGGTGCAGTTCGAAGGCCTGCGGCCCCTTCCTCATCATGCGCAGCACGTACACGGTGCCGGCGCCGAACACGAAGAAATAGGCGGCGACGAACAGGGCCAGCGTGAGCCCGACCGAGACGGCGCCGTGCGGCGAGACCGCGTCAGCCGTCCGCAGCACCCCGTACACTACCCAGGGCTGGCGCCCGACCTCGGTCGTCACCCAGCCGGCCAGGATGGCCACCAGTCCGGCCGGCCCCATCCACAGCGCGGCACGCAGGAAGGGGCGCGTGGTGAAGATGCGCCCGCCCCGCCTGAGCAGCAGGCTCCAGGCGCCGAGCGCGATCATCAGCAGGCCCAGGCCCACCATCAGCCGGAAACTCCAGAACACGATCAGGGAATTCGGCCGTTCGTCGCGCCGGAACTCCTTCAGGCCCGGTATCTGGCCGCGCCAGGAATGGGTCAGGATCACGCTGCCCAGGTGCGGGATGCCGACCGCGTAACGAGTTTTTTCGGCCTCCATGTCGGGGACGCCGAACAGCAGCAGCGGCACGGCCTCCCCCGGCTCGTTCTGCCAGTGCCCTTCCATCGCCGCCAGCTTGGCCGGCTGGTGCTCGGCGGTGTTGAGGCCGTGGAAGTCGCCGATCACGGCCTGGATCGGCGCGACCAGCAGCAGCATCCACATCGCCATCGACAGCATCTTGCGCACCGCCGGGTTGTCCCTGCGGCGCAGCAGCTGCCAGGCCCCGGTAGCGCCGACGATCAGGGCAGTGGTCAGATAAGCCGCCACCACCATGTGCATCAGCCGGTAGGGAAACGAGGGATTGAAGACGATCGCCAGCCAGTCGGCGGGCACCATCCGGTTGCCTTCGATGGCATAGCCCTGCGGGGTCTGCATCCAGCTGTTGGCGGCCAGGATCCAGGTGGCCGAGACGAGGGTGCCGACGGCGACCATGCAGGTGGCGAAAAAATGCAGGGCGGGGCCGACCCGGGTCCAGCCGAACAGCATCACGCCGAGGAAGCCTGCTTCGAGGAAAAACGCCGTGAGCACTTCGTAGGCCAGCACCGGCCCCATGATCGAGCCGGCGAACTCGGACATGTAGCTCCAGTTGGTGCCGATCTGGTAGGCCATCACGATGCCCGAGACCACGCCCATGCCGAACATGACGGCGAAGATCTTCAGCCAGAAGTGATACAGGTCGACGTAGACCTGGCGTTTGGTCTTCAGCCAGGACAGTTCGAGGACGGCGAGGTAGCTGGCCAGGCCGATGGTCACCGCCGGGAACAGGATGTGGAAGGACATCGTGAACGCGAACTGGAAGCGTGCCAGATCCAGGGCCGACGGGCTGAACATGTGCTGTCCTCTTGAGCTGCGGTGTCCAGAATCTAGCACGGGTTTGGGCGCGCACAATTGGGAATCGGCCCGGACCCGACCCAGGTCTACACGCATGTCGGAATGCTTTTTCGCCTCGTTATCGAGTCTTGCCAGACGGATATTCTCGCGCCGCTCGCCTGAACCTGGGCTTCAGAAGGAAATCGTGACCGACGGCGCGAACCAGAAATAATCGTCACCCTCGCCGCCCTGGTGCACCTGCAGCACCTGGAAAATCGCAGTGTAGAAAGCTTCCGAGGCCGGCAGCTCGCGTACAACCAGCTTTTCAGGTGAGTCCCTGGCCGCCGCGTACCGTAGGGTGGGCTCTCGAGCCCACGCGTGCAGCGCCGTCACAGCTGCCTCCCGCGCTGGAGCCGAGACATCGGCGCCGCGGGCACGCGTACCCACCCTGCGTTACACGGCCGCCAACGGATGTCGGTGCCGATACGCCCCTAGACCGCCTTCGCCTTTTCTCTGGCAATCCACCCGTCCACCAGCTGCCCCAGCACATCCAGCGGCACCGACCCTGCCCCCAGCACCATGTCGTGGAAAGCCGGCAGCGAGAACTTCGCCCCCAGTTCCGCCTTCGCCTTCTCGCGCAGTTCGACGATGCGCAGCATGCCGATCATGTAGGCGGTCGCCTGGCCCGGCCAGACCACGTAGCGGTCGACTTCCTCGACATTGATGCCGTAGTCGACCGCCTGCTGGCGCGTCCAGCCCTTGGTATGCAGGCCGGTATCGACCACCAGGCGCCGCGCGCGGAACAGTTCCGAGCCGAGGGCGCCGAGCAGGCCCGGGATATCTCCCTCATACCAGCCCTGCTCCACCGCCAGCCGCTCGGTGTACAGCGCCCAGCCTTCGGCATGGGCGCTGCCGCCGCTGAAGATGCGCTGGCTGCGGTATTTCGGGATGCCTGCCAGCTCCTGCTGGATCGCCAGCTGGAAATGATGGCCCGGCACCGCCTCGTGATACGAGAGGCTGCGCATGCGGATCATGTCGAAGGTCGGCCCGCGCATCGGCACCCAGAACACGCCCGGACGGCTGCCGTCCGGCGCCGGCAGGCTGTAGTGGGCGGCGGCCGAGGCTTCGGTCAGCGGCGGCTCGCGCAGCACCTCGACCGGGGCGCGCGGCTTCAGGTTGAACAGCTTCTCGCTGCGCACCAGGGCGTCGTTCACCATCGCCTTGTATTTCTCCAGGATCGCCGGCCGCGGATCGCCTTCGCCTTTGGGCTGGAAAGTCGCGTCGAGCGCCTTCATGCGCGCCTCGATGTTGCCCTCGGTGAAGCCGAGCGAACGCAGGTGCTTGTCCATCTCGCCTTCCAGGCGCGCCACTTCGCGCAGGCCGATCGCGTGGATTTCCTCGGCGCCAAGCGTGGTGCTGGTGAAGTTGGCGAGCGCACGCTCATATGCTTTCAGTCCGCCCGGCAAACGCGAGATGCCGGCCGTGTCGTTCGTCTTCGGGTGCAGTTCCGCCATGAAGCCCTGCACGCGCACATAGGCCGGGCGGATCTTCTCCTCGACGATGCGCGTCGCGCGCGCGATCGCGGCGCTGCGCGCCTCAGGCGTCAGGTCCTTCAGCTCGGCGCTGCGCTTTTCCAGCGAGGCCACCAGCACGTTCTGGCTTGCCGCCGGTTTCAGGAAAGTATCGACCTGGAACTGGGCGCGTTCGAGGATGAAACGCGGCGGGATGAGCTTGCGTTCGGTCGCGCTGCGGGCGCGCGCCAATGCTTCGTCCATGCGCGTGCCCATCTGGTCAAGGCGCGCCAGCCAGCTATCGACGTCCGCGGCCGTGCGCATCGGGTGCGTCTGCGTCATGTAATTCACCAGACCGACCTGCGGACCGCCGAACTGCGAGAACACGAAGTTGTAGTCCTCGAAGGGCTCGTTCGCGATCACGTTCGACAGCGACCAGCGCATCACGGCGGCCGAAATCTTCTGGGTCTCGTCCAGGGGACCGGCGATCCACTTGTCGAGGCGGGCCACGCCCTGCTTCGCCATGGCGACCATCTTCTTGCGCCGTTCCGGGGTCTGCGGCGTGAGCTGGCGGTCGAGCGCGGCCTGTTCAGCGCCGCTGAAGTACTGGGTGCTGCTGGCCAGCTGCGGGTTCATGCGCACCCAGTCGTCGGCGAAGCGCTCGGCCCATTTCTCGAAGGCGGCGTTCGGTCTGGCGGCGGCGGTCTTGGCCACCGGCGCGGCGAGTGCGGCATCCGGGAGGACGCTTGCTGCCAGCGCGAGGGGGACGAACAGGGTGGCAACGGCGGCGCGCAGGCTGCGCGGGGAGGAAATCGGCATGGTCTCTCTTCTGGTTATCGTTCGCTTATCGTTTGGCTATTGCCGGCCTGAATCTAGCATGGAAGAGTTGCCGCGGACAATCTTTACAGGGCCACGCGGCCCCAAGCTGGCGCGGGCATTGCCCGTAATCGGCTAGAGTATTCCGGACTGCTTTTTTAGAAACATTCACTATTTACTATCAGGAAACCGCATGCCCATCTCGCCCTCCCTCCACGCCGACATCGCGAAAAAACTGAACGAAAGCCGCGAAGCCGCGCTCGCCACCGTGCGCGCGCGCACCGATTCCGACTCCTCGGGCGACGAGCCGCCCGTCATCTCGCCGCGCGCCCACCTGGTCCAGAACGACGACGCCCCGACCGCGGAAATGATCGCCCACGACGAAGAGCATTTCGCCGACCACGAAACGGCCCTGCTGCACGAAATCGACGCCGCCATCGGCCGCCTCGAAGCGGGCGGTTACGGCATCTGCGAGTCCTGCGGCTGCGAGATTCCGGAGCAGCGCCTGCTGGCGACGCCGACGGTGCGGACCTGCGTGCCGTGCCAGGAGCGGATCGAGAAGGAAGAAGGAACGGGGCGCGGGCCGACGATGTAGTGCCTGGGCTATTCGTCGTGGCTGTTTCCATGTTGTGGACTGCCAGGTTGCCCGGTCGCGGGTGCGGTACGGCTTGATGAGGATGAGGCCATTGAGCTGGTCCGAAGTGCCCTTCGCAGTCGCAATCCCAAGCTTTCATGCTACGTCGCTAGTCAGTGTGACGCCAGGAGTCGCTCGACCCTCATAAGCAGGGCCACGTCCTCGCCCAGCTTCCGGCGATCGATCGTCCGCAGCACGAAGCGTACGCCCATCACCAGTTCGGTACCAGTGGCAGCCCCGAAAAAGGCGTCGAGCAGTTGCTCCGCAGCCGCCTCGTCGCCACGCGAGCGCAACGCGCCCGCTAACGCTGTGATAGTCTCGACGATGTCTGGCTCAGCCGTGCGTTTCTGGTCGGTCGCGTCAGCCCCGCTCGCGGCGCTGGACTGTTTACGCCGAGGTCGAGACAAAAGCGCCAATCCGAGAGGAACGCCAATAGCCAGACAATATGCCAGCAAAAGTAAGGCATCCTTCATGCTACTCCTTCGCAAAAGAACCGATTTGAATGGACGTTTTTTTGATCGGCTCGCGCGATTCTATCCACCGCCGCGTCTACAGACTCAGGGGCCGTTGCCGCTGCCATTTTTTCCATTCGTCTTTTTACCGAAATCGACTGTTGAGAACGTCCTTACTTTCACCCCACTTGGATAGGTAACGGCCTCGATTCCTCCGCCCTTGTTAGCCCCGACACCTGGGGCCGGACGCGTAATCAGCGGCAGCCCCGGCTTTGGCTGGCCAATCTCGAGAAAGTCAGCCCTCACAACATTTTGTTGGGGCATACCATATTTCGCACTGTAGTTCGGTGTCGTACTAACCGGGGTCACGTACTAACCGGGGTCAGGTCTGGCATCGAGACACGGCGCAAAGGCCTGGAATCCTTGAGCGGCACTACGTCTGCCACGAGCCAATAAAGTTCGCCGTACTTGGAGCGGTTGTTGAACAGTTACGCTTGACTGTTTGAAACCGCGAGTATGTCCTCAGCCTGCTATGGCGCCAGGGCGATGCTAATATTGCAATATGGATAATCTCACCCACTCGCTCGTCGGCCTGGCGCTTGGCGAACTCACCCATCGCTTGCTGCCGCGCGAGGCCGACCCGGCCAAGGCAAGCACCCGCCGCCGCTTGCTGCTGAGCAGCGCCGCGCTGGCCAGCAATTTCCCCGACCTCGACCTGGTCCTGACCGGGCTGGCGCCGGCGCCCCTGGGCTACCTGCTGCACCACCGCGGCCACACGCATACGCTGCTGTATGCGCTGCCCCAGGCATTGCTGTTGCTCGCCGCGCTCTGGCTGTGCTGGCCCGCCGCGCGTGCCCTGCTGCGCGGCAGCGGCCCGGCGCGCCTGGGCTTGGGCGCCGCGATCGTGGCCGGGCTGCTGCTGCACTTCGGCATGGACGCGCTGAATGTCTACGGCATCCACCCGTTCGCGCCCTTCGATCCGCGCTGGTATTACGGCGACATGGTCTTCATTGTCGAACCCGTATTCTGGCTGGCGCTGGGCACGCCGCTGGCGGCGCACGTGGCGCACCGCGGCTGGCGCCTGTTGCTGCTGGGCCTGTTGCTGGCGGTGCCGGCGCTGTTCACGCTGGCCGACTTCCTCCAATGGGGCTCGTTGCTGGGGCTGGCGACCGTATGGGCGCTGGCGCTGCTGCTGACGCGGCGCCTGGGCGAACGCGCCGCCCTGCTGGCCGGGGTGGTGGTGACCGGCGCCTTCGTGCTGCTGCAGGGCGCGATGGCGCAACAGGCGCGCAGCGAACTCACGGCCGCGCTGCGCCGGGCGGACCCATCCGTGCAGATCCGCGACCTGCCGCTGTCGGCCTTCCCGGCCAACCCGCTGTGCTGGGGCGCGATCGCGATCACGCGCGAGGGGACGGACGGCTACCGCGTGCGCCGCGGCGTGCTCAGCCTGGCGCCCCGCATCGCGCCGGCCGCGTCCTGTCCGGTGGCCATCGGCGGCGTGCGCGTGGCCCCGAGCCCGGCCGCCGTCGTCTGGGCCTGGGAGGAGCCCGGTTCGGTCGCGGCGCTGCGCGCCCTGCAAGCGCGCGACTGCCGTTTCGACGCCTGGCTGCGCTTTGCACGCGTGCCCTCGCTGGCCGGCGGCAGTGCCACCGACCTGCGCTTCGGCATTCCCGGCGCACCCAACTTCTCGACCCTGCCGCTCGACAAGGCTGCCTCCGCTTCCTGCCCGGACAGGGTGCCGCACTGGGGCTATCCGCGCGCCGATCTCCTCGGCCTGCACTAGCTTCGGCCCGCCGTCAAGCCCCGCGCATTGTCGAGTTGGTAACGAAACACGGCGCCCTCAATGGCCGGGTGTGCAACGCAAATAATGCAGTATGCTTACCCGAAGTTACAGGGTCATCCGGCGCAGCCAGCTGCGCCGAGCCCGGTGGCGTAGCGCAGCGAGGAGATGAATGGTTCAGAAACGATTACTCTGCATTTCGCCCGATGACCTCCTTGCGGTCGACCTTTTGCGGGCGGAGATGCCGGACTGGCAGATCCGTACCGTGCGCAGCGTCGACGAAGCACGCACCGAGTTGCGCCAGGATGCTTACCTGGTCGGGTTGTTGATGCACGTAATCGGTTCCCGCCCGCAGCTCGAGGTCGAACTTTTCCTGCGCGAGCACAGCCAGGTGCAATGGGTCGGCGTGTTCCGCTCCGAAGCCATCGCGGCCGCGGGCTGGCGCGACCTGGTCGCCGACTATCTCTGCGACTACCATACGCTGCCGCTCGACAGCCGGCGCCTGGTGCACACGCTCGGCCACGTGCACGGTCACGCCCTGCTGCGCGGTCCGCGCCCGCGCCCGGCCAGCGTACCGTCGTCCCTGATCGGCAGCTGCCATGCGATGCTGCGCCTGCGCAGCCAGGTCGAGCGGGTGGCGAAGGTCGATGCGCCCGTGCTGATCTGGGGCGAAAGCGGCAGCGGCAAGGAACTCACGGCGCAGGCCATCCACCGCCAGTCGCTGCGCTCGACGGGCCCGATGGTGCCAATCAATTGCGGCGCGATCGCCCCCAACCTGATCCACTCCGAACTCTTCGGCTACGAGCGCGGCGCCTTCACCGGCGCGGCGCGCCACAAGGTCGGCCTGATCGAATCGGCCAACGGCGGTACCCTCTTCCTCGACGAGATCGGCGACCTGCCGAAAGACCTGCAGGCGAACCTGCTGCGCTTCGTGCAGGACAAGACCATCATCCGGCTCGGCTCCACGCGCCCCATTCCGGTCGACGTGCGCGTGATCTCGGCCTCGCACGTGAATTTGCAGCAGGCGGTCGCGCGCGGCGATTTCCGCGAAGACTTGTACTACCGGCTGAGCGTGCTGCCCGTTTCCGTGCCATCGCTGCGCGAGCGCCGCGACGACCTGGTCGAACTGGCCGAACACTTCTTCCAGCTGCATTGCGCCGACAAATCGCCGCGCCTGAAAGGCTTCAGCAGCAAGGCCCTGGCCGCGATCGCGGCCCATGACTGGCCGGGCAATGTGCGCGAACTGATCAACCGCGTGCGGCGGGCGCTGGTCATGGCCGACGGCAAATGGATCGAACCGGACGACCTCGACCTCGTCCCGCCCTCGCCGCCGATCGAGGCCGTGCTCGACGATGCGCGCTGCAGCTCCGAGCGGCTTGCGATCCGCGACTGCCTCGACCGGACCGGCCAGAACGTCAGCCGCGCCGCGCGCCACCTCGGCGTCTCGCGCACCACCATGTACCGCCTGCTTGCCAAGCACGGCATGCGCCCCTGAACCACCTCCGGCGGCACGCCGCGCCGCTTCCTTCCCTGTAGCCCCTGCCGTGCCTGCACAGCCTGCGTGAGCCTGCCGACGCCGGGCCGGTATACCGCTTGCCGTCATGCGCTCCGCCTGGACGTCGTCGCCGCCGTACACATCAGCGGCCACGCCGTCATCATCCAGCTCAGGCACAACGCGCCAGCGCGCGCTGCAAGCGGCCTCAGGCGCCAGGAACCGGCATCCAGGCGGCTCTCGGCGAATGGACTGGATTGCGGTCGGCATCCCGCTGGGTTGGTCCTGATGGACAGTGTCCACCTCCAGCCCGGCCAAACGGCACACAAATGTTCCATATCCGGTACACCCGAATTCGCTTAAATTCCTAACAACAATTCCCATTCGCAATTTCATCATTTTCGAGATGGAATTGTGCTTATTGATCAATGATTTGAGCATGTTCATCCGCCTCTGGCATCCCTCTTGCATATATCCGGGTTCAGCTGGCACGACCGCCAGTCGAACTCAACCACACACCCTAGGGGAATTTGCATGAACAAGACTTTGCTCGTTACTGCGCTGTCGCTCGCTTTTGCACTGAATGCCCAAGCCCAGACGACAGATCCGACCACTGACAACTCGAATCAGGGGAACAACTCGTCGACGAACACGACTGACAATTCGAACCAGGGCAACAATTCCTCGACCAACACGGCGGACAACTCGAACCAGGGTAACGATTCGTCCTCGCGCGACAGCTCGGGCCAGAACAACAGCAGCGGCGCAGCGAGCGCCAGCGCCGTCGGCGGAGTTGCAGCGAATAACGGCGGCACCGCGACCTCGACCTTCTCGAATTCCTTCAACACCTCCAGCGCCACCGCCAACAGCACGCTCAACGGCACGGTGTCGGGCAACTCGATCAGCTACATCGGCAACGTCGCCACCAACATGGGCAGCGCCAACGGCGGCGCCTCGACCGGTGGCGCCGGTGCCAGCGGCTCAGGCGGGAATGCGCGCGGCAATGGCGGGGCCGGCGCCAGCGGCACGGGCGGCATGGCGGCGTCGGGCTCGACCGGCGGCAACGCCACGACCGGATCGGCAAGCGCCGGTGCTGCCAGCGCAGGCGGCGCCACCGCAGGTTCAGGCGGCGCCGGCGGCCTGGCATCGAATGCGACGAGCGGATCGGGCGCGTCGGGCGGTGCAGGTGGTGCCGGCGGCGCGGGCGGCTCCAGCGGTAACGCCGGTGGCGGCATGGGCGGTGCCGGCGGCGCGAGCGGCGCCGGTACCGGCGGCGCCGGCGGCGCAGCGATGGGTGGCAGTGGCGGCAACGGCGGTAACGCCGGCCGGGTGGCTGCGGGTGACGGCGGCATGGGCGGCACTGGCGGACTCGGCGGACGCGGCGCGGCCGGCGGCATGGTGACGGTCGGCGGCGCATCGTCGACGGGCGACGCATCCGGCGCGGGCGCCGGCATGAGCGGTAACACGGCCTCCAGCGGCAGCGGCGCCTCGACCCCGGATTCGACCGGCGGCGCCAGCGGCGCGGCTGACAGCGGCACTGCCAGCAGCACCGGCGGCACCGTGACCGGCGCCACCAACACGGCCTCGGCAGGCACTGGCACGGGCGGCGCAGGCGGCGCGGGCGCGGCAGGCGGCGCGGGCGGCGCAGGCGCGGCCGGCGGTACCGCTACCGGCGGCACCGGCGGCGCCGGCGCGGCCCTGTCGAGTACCGGCGGCGCGGCAGGCACCGGCACCAGCGGCGCAGGCGGCACAGGCGGCTCGGCCACGGCCGGCACCTCGACCGGCGGCGCGGGCGCGGCAGCCGGTGCGGGCGGCGCGGGCGGTTCCACCGGCCTGGCATCAAACACCGGCGGCGCAGGGTCGGCGGGCGGTAACGCCACCTCGGGCACCGCCACCAGCGGTTCGGGGACCTCGGGCACGGCAACGGCCGGCACCGGCGGCGCGGGCGGCGCCGGTGGCACCGGCACCGGTGGCATGGGCGGTGCGAGCGGCACCAACACGGCCGGTACCGGCACCGGCGGCGCCGGCGGCGCGGCGACCGGCGGCGCGGGCGGCACCAACACCGTCAACGCAGGCACCTTCGACATGTCCAACACCATGACCAATGTCGGTCAGTCGGCCGCAGGCGTGACGGTCCTCAGCCAGAACAACGGCTTCTCGTCCCTGATCCAGCAGAGCGTCAACGTCCAGAGCAACCTGTCCGTCGGCCCGTAAGCTGAACCGAGCGTAGTGAAGCAGGGATTGCCGTGCCCTTCGCGGGCGCGGCAATCTGATTCAGGGAGACACGATGAACACGATTTTTGCAATGCCCCGCTTACCGCATGCCTGCGTCCTGGCACTGGCCGCCTTCGTTGGCCAGGCCTGCGCCGGCGAACCTGCCACGGTGGCACCCGAACGGATCGGTGCGCCCGCGATCGCAGGGATCGAACAGGTTTTGAGGGCGCCGCCCCCGCTGGCGCAGGAACCCGCCACCACTCTTTCCATCGGCGGCGACCGGGTCCAGGCGGTCGACCTCGACAAGCTCGAGCACGAACGTGGCCGCGCCGACACCGTCCTCAACGACACCAAGCTCAACGGCGACGTGGCGAACAACAGCGCCACCAATGTCAACACCGGGTCGAACACCATCGATTCCGGCTCCTTCGCCAACATGTCCGGCATTCCGGTCGTGATCCAGAACACCGGCGCCAATGTGCTGATCCAGAGCGCGACGGTCATCAACCTGCAGTTCAAATGAGACATCGCGTACGACTTGGCACGTTTGCCGGCAGCCTGGCCCTGCTGCTCGGCCATGCCGCCGCGCATTCGGCCGAACTGGCACTGCCCAATGGCATGCGCGTCGGCAGCATGCCCGTCAAGAGCATGAAGGACCTGCGCTTCCAGGCAACGCTGCGCCAGCAGTACGACTTCAGCTGCGGCTCGGCCGCGCTGGCCACGCTACTGACCCACCACTACAACACGCCGACGACGGAAGAGGTCGCGTTTCAGGCCATGTTTGCCGGCGGCGACCAGCAGAAGATCCGGCGCGAAGGCTTTTCGCTGCTCGACATGCAGCGCTTCCTGAAAGACCGGGGCTTCACCGCCAACGGCTTCCAGCTGCCGCTCGACAAACTCATCGAAGCGAAACTGCCGGCGATCGTCCTCATTTCCGACAATGGCTACCAGCATTTCGTCGTGATCAAGGGCGCGGAAGACGGGCGCATCCTGCTGGGCGACCCGTCGCGCGGCACCCGCCTGATGGCGCGCGAACGCTTCGAATCGCTCTGGGCCAACCGGATCCTGTTCGTGATCCACGAAGGGCCGGTGAAACCCGCTTTCAACCAGGCCGCCGATTGGCGCAATGCGCCACGCGCGCCGCTCGCCGAAGGCGCCAGCCGCGCCCTCGACAGTATTTACGGGCTGCCGAAATTCGGCCCCGGCGATTTTTAAGGACACACCATGCGGCGGACCTGCCCAAGCTTTTTCACTTCCCTGCCGCTCCTGCTGCTGTCGATGGCGGGCGCGGCCATGGCGGCGGCGCCCGATGCGCCCGCCCTGGCAGCCTTCGACCCGGCCGATGCGGTCGACGACGCCACCCTCGACGGGGCGCGCGGCGGCTTCCTCACCGGCGACGGCCTGATGGTCAACCTGGGCCTGGAGCGCCTGGTCTCCATCAACGGCAACGTTGTCGAGCGCACCGAACTGCAGCTCGGCGACATCGGCAAGCTGGCCCGCGGCGAAGCGACCCTGTCCACCCAGGCCGTCGGCGAATTGCGCCTGATCCAGAACGGCGACGTGCGCACGATGGCCGGCAATGCACAGAACCTGCTCGGCGGCACCATCATCCAGAACTCGCTGAACGACCAGATCATCCGGAACCAGACCGCCATCAACGCCACCGTGAATACCGCCGGAATGTTACGTGCGCTTAATTTTGGAACAAGCTTGAATAATGCTTTGACAACAGCCGTAGCGCCCCGCTGACGGCCCACCACCATGGAGCAATTTATGCAGAAGATCCCGGCGCTATGTGCTGGAGCACTCGCCGTCAGCGCGGCCTTTTGCGCTCTTCCGGCGCAGGCGCAATCCGTCCAGGAACTGGCTGAACAGGTGAAAGCGATGCGCCAGCAGCTCGAGGCCCAGCGCACACGCATCGATGAACTCGAGCGCGATGTGCGCACGGCACGCGCCACGGCGCCGGGGCCGGCCGCGGCCGCGACGGCGGACCCGATGCTGGCCGGCGGCGCGGTCTCGCACGCCACGCTCGACGGCACGCGCGGCACCGGCAACGCGCCGCCTGATCCGGCAACGAGTTCGCCCCTGGCCGCGGGCCTGGCCGTGCCGGCTTCCGGCGCCCAGCTCGGGTCCATGCGCGGCACCGGCGGCGCGCCGGGCGCTGCCGGCGCGCCCCAGCAGCCCGCGGCGCCGGCCGCCCCGGTCGGCGGCCCGGCGAGCGCGCCGACTGCAGCAACGAACACCGCCCCCGTCGGCCGCGCCCCGAGCGAGAACAGCCGCCCGCGCGAGGTCGCCCCGATCTTCGAACAGCCGGGCGTGCTGACACCGCGCGGAAAATACGTCTTCGAACCGGCCCTCCAGTACGCCTATTCGTCGAGCAACCGCGTGGCCCTGGTCGGCTACACCGTCATCCCTGCCCTCCTGATCGGCCTGATCGACGTCCGCGAAGTCAAACGCAACACGACCACCGCCACCGCCACCCTGCGCCGCGGCCTGACCAACCGCTTCGAAGTCGAGGCCAAGCTGCCCTATGTGTACCGCAGCGACGCCACGGTCAGCCGCGAAGTCTTCACCGGCACCGCCGTCGAGCGCGCCTTCGAGACGAGCGGCAAGGCGATCGGCGACGTCGAACTGGCGGCGCGCTACCAGCTCAACGACGGCGGCGTCGACAAGCCCTTCTTCATCGGCGGCCTGCGCTTCAAGTCGCGCACCGGCAAGGACCCGTTCGAGGTCACGACCGATTGCCAGCGCCGCTGCATCGGCGAAAACATCACGGGCAGCGGCCTGCCCCTGGAACTCCCGACCGGCTCCGGCTTCTATTCGCTGCAGCCGAGCCTCACCTGGCTGTTCCCGTCCGATCCGGCCGTGTTCTTCGGCAGCTTCAGCTACCTGCACAACTTCAAGCGCGACGTCTCGCGTACCGTGCTGAACGGCGAAAAGGAGTCGCTCGGGGAAGTCGCGCCCGGCGGCGTGATCGGGTTCAACTTCGGCATGGGCCTGGCCCTGAACGACAAGGCTTCGTTCAGCGTCGGCTACGACCACAACTCGGTCGCCCGCACCAAGCAGTCCGGCCGCACGGTGCCGGGCTCGGTGCGCCTCCAGCTCGGCACCCTGCTGATCGGCTATTCCTACCGCCTCAGCGACAAGAAGACGCTGAGCGTGGCCGTCGGTGCCGGCCTGACCAGGGACACGCCGGACGTGACCCTGATGGTGCGGGTGCCGATGTCGTTCTGAGGCAGTCGGCCAAACGCTGTGCCGGTGCGTGCAACGCGCGCCGGCGTGGGACTTTGAGTCGGCCAGCGACTGCGCGCACAGGCTATCGAGCGTACGCGGCAGGAAGGCGTCCTGTTCGTAGCTGGGGATCAGGACAGTGATGCGTGGCAGGTGCGCTCGTGCTTGCATGATCCCGGCGTGCCCGTCGATGAGATGGATCGAGCTTACGTCGGCACATCCTTCGCCGTTTGTGGCGCATCAGCCGTGAAGATGGAACTGTGCAGTTTGGTGGCGGCGGCCGGAGGATCAATCGAGCCCGCCCCCGGCTCTCAAAACGCCCCCACATAATTCTCCGCCAGCGCCGTGCGCAGTGCGCGCGAGGCCACCACATTCTCCAGTTCCGCGCGCTGGATCCGGCGTTCGAAGGGAGAGGCATCGTCGAAGGTGTGCAGCAGCCGCGTCATCCACCACGAGAAATACTCGGCGCGCCAGACGCGCTTCAGGGCGGTCTCGGAATAGGCGTTCAGCCCATCTTCGCCCCCGGTTTTGTAGAACGCCACGAGCGCCTGCGACAGCACGCGCACGTCGGAAATGGCGAGGTTCATGCCCTTGGCCCCGGTCGGCGGCACGATGTGGGCGGCGTCGCCGGCCAGGAACAGGCGGCCATGGCGCATCGGGGCGCAGACGAAACTGCGCATGCCGATGATGCCCTTCTGGAAGATCTTGCCTTCCTTGAGTTTCCAGCCATCGTTGTGCTCCAGCCGCGCATGCAGTTCGGACCAGATGCGGTCGTCCGACCAGTTGTCGACCTTGTCGTGCGGGTCGCACTGGAAATACAGGCGCTGCACGCTCGGCGAGCGGGTGCTGACCAGGGCGAAGCCGCGTTCGTGCTGGGCGTAGATCAGCTCGTCGGACGAAGGCGCCGACTCGACCAGGATGCCGAACCAGCCGAACGGATACACACGCTGGAAGTCTTCGCGCGTCCCGGCAGGAATCATCGGGCGTGAAACCCCATGAAAGCCATCGGCCCCGATCACGAAGTCGGCCTCGATGCTTGCGCCCTGCCCCGCATGGACGAAGGTCACCGAAGGCTGCGCACTGTCGATATCGTGCAGCGCCACCTCGCTCACTTCGAAGCGCACATCTCCGCCGGCCGCCAGGCGCGCCGCCACCAGGTCGATGATGACTTCGTGCTGTGGATACACCGTGATCGACTGGCCCGTCAGTTCGGTGAGGTCGACGCGGTGCCGCTGCCCACCGAAGGCGAACTCGAAGCCATGGTGCAGCGCCCCTTCGCGCTGCATGCGCTCGCCGACGCCGGCCTCGTTGAGGATGTCCATGCTGCCCTGTTCGAGCACGCCGGCGCGGATGGTCGCCTCGATGTCGGCGCGGCTGCGCATTTCGAGCACGATCGATTCGATGCCCTGCAGGTGCAGCAGGTGGGATAGCAGAAGGCCGGCCGGGCCGGCGCCGATGATGGCAACCTGGGTACGCATGACAATGTCTCCGAATATGTTTTAGTAAGCCTCATCCTAGCCCGGGCAGCGCCCGGGTAAAATGGATCAAACACGAAAAAACTTGTACTATTTATTCATTCGGCCCAGCCACCCCACAAAGCGCACATGCCCGCCGCCATCGAAGCCTCACCCGTCACCGTCCCCGAATTCGCCCTCTACGGCGAAGCCACGCGGGGCAAGGACGCCGAGGCCGTGCATATCGAACTGATCGAGACCCGCAGCCGCAAGCACGACTGGCATATCGGCACCCATACCCATGCCGGCATGTTTCAGGTACTTTTTTTATTCAAAGGGCAGGTCCGCGCGGACATCGACGGCGACCTGTGGGAATGCGACGGGCCGGTGGCGCTGACCATCCACCCGTCCCTGCCGCACGGCTTCGATTTTTCCGAGGAAGCGCACGGCTATGTGCTGACGGTCGACCAGAACATGCTGTTCGCGGCGGCCGGCCACGAGGGGGATTTGTTCTCTCCGCTGTTCGTGCAGCCGCTGGCGGTCGGGCTCGGCGGGGCGCCGGACATGCTGGCGCGCATCGAAGCGCTGCTGCAGAACCTGATCCACGAAGCTTCCTGGCCGCGCCACGGCCACACCCTGATGCTCGAATGGCTCGCCCGCAGCACCCTGCTGATGCTGGTGCGGGTGCAGGCCGAGCGCCGCATCGCCGATACCTCCGGGCGCGGCGACTTCGAGCTGTTCAGCCGCTTCCGGGTCGAGGTCGAGCGCCATTACAAGGAGCAATGGCAGGTCGGACGCTATGCCGACCTGCTGCGCGTGGCGCCGGCGCGCCTGAACCGCCTGTGCCTGAAACTGGCCGGCAAATCGGCCTTCGAGATCACCCAGGACCGGCTCATGCTCGAGGCCTGCCGCAAGCTGACCTATGTCCCGGCGGGGGTGTCGAGCATTGCCTATGAGCTGGGCTTCCAGGACCCGGCCTATTTCAGCCGGCTGTTCAAGAAATTGATGGGGTTGACGCCGAAGGAGTTCCGGCGCAAGGCGCAGGCGCAGGACCGGCACGCGTGAACTCGGCGGCCAGCAGGCCATACACGTACTGGTCGACGAACACGCCGTTCAGGAATTCGTCCTGGCGCAACAGGCCTTCACGCACGAAGCCCAGCCGTTCGGCAACGCGCATGCTGCGCCCGTTCGAGGAGGCACAGTGCAGCTCGATCCTGTTCAAGCCGAACGGGCCGAAACACCATGCGAGAACGGCCTTCAGTGCCGAGCTGACGATACCTTTTCCCGCAAACCCGCTGCCGAGAAAATAGCCGATCTTCGCTTTGCGGTCGTCCCGGTCGATGTCTTTCAGGCGCACTGCGCCGCACAAGGTGTCGCCGGCAAACAAATGCCACTCGAAGGCTCCGCCATCGGCAGCGCGCGCCGCAGCCCGCTCCAGGTGCGCACGCGCCGCCTCCGCCGACGCCAGCGTCGCCACCATCGGCAGGTATGCGTTCAGGTGTTCCCGGTTCCCTGCGACCAGTGCCGCCAGCATGGCGGCATGCTCGACGCTCGCGGGAACGATGGCGATATCGGAGGCGGTGTCGAACAAGCTCGGATACATGCGCTACTTTCAGCAGAACGGGTTGGCGGACGGAAGGTGCCCGCACTGCCGGGCGCTGGCGCGATGATAACCGGTCGAGCCTGTCGCGTGCGCCTGCGGCCGGGCAAGACCCGTGCGCCGGGATTCCAGGACCTGCCTGTTTCAGCTCAGGCGCGGCCTTCCGCCAGGAATGGCAAGGCGCGTGCCAGCAGCTGCTCGGGCGCCTCTTCCGGGATGTAATGGCCGCAAGGCAGGGTTTCGCCCTCGACCCGGTCCGCCACCTGGCGCCATTCGCGCAGGGGCTCGAAGCAGCGGTGCACCACGCCCTGCTCGCCCCAGAGCACGAGCACGGGCATCGCCAGGCGGCGACCGGCGGCAATGTCCTCGCGGTCGTGCTCGAGGTCGATGCCGCCCGACGCCCGATAGTCCTCGCACAGGCCGTGCGCGGCGCCCGGCAGTGCCAGGCAACGCGTGTACTCGGCCAGGGCGCGCGGATCGAAGGGGGCAAGGCCCGCGCTCCTGCGTCCCATGACGTCGCGGATGTAGGCGGCCGGATCGGCTTCGATCAGGCGCTCGGGCAAGGGCGCGGGCTGGATCAGGAAGAACCAGTGCCAGTAGGCGCGCGCGAACTGCTCCGTGGTCTGGGCGTACATCGCCACCGTGGGCGCGATGTCGAGCAGTACCATGCGCTCGACCGCCTGCGGATGGTCGGCCGCCAGGCGGTGCGCGACGCGGGCGCCGCGGTCGTGCGCCAGCACCCTGAAGCTGGCGAAACCGAGCGCGCGCATCGCGGCCAGCATGTCGCCCGCCATGGTGCGCTTGCTGTAGGCGGCGTGTCCATCGTCGCCGGCCGGCTTGGACGAGTCGCCGTAGCCGCGCAGGTCGCAGGCGACGACGGTGAAACGCTCGCACAAAGCGGGCGCGACGCGATGCCAGATCGCGTGCGTCTGCGGGTGGCCGTGCAGCAGGAGCAGCGGCGGTCCCTTGCCGCCGACCAGCGCGTGAATGGAGATGTCCGGCGCAAGCTCGATGTCGCGCGCACTAAATCCCGGAAACAGGTCGAGGTCGCTCATGCTGCCGCCCCGATGGACGCTGCCCCGTCGAGCCTGGTGCGTGCGTGCGCGGCAACGTCCGCGAGCCAGGGCTGGTCCTGGCGCCACCGGCGGGCAAAGGCTTCGATGGCAGGCAGGTGCAGCAGGGACGCGCCCAGCATGTCGAGGCCGTCCAGGAACATGCGGCGATGGCGTTCGCTGAGCGTGAAGCCGGTCGTGCCGACGCTGCTCGCGACTTCCAGCCGTTCGACGTCGATGCGCAGCTGCAGCGGCCCTTCGTGCGCGAACAGCTGCTCCATATACGCTTCCGGCACGGTAGCGAGCATGAGCCCGTTGTTCATCGCGTTCGAATAAAAAATCTCGCCGAAGCTCGATGCGACGACTGCACGCACGCCGAACTGCTGCAGTCCCCACACGGCGTGCTCGCGGCTCGATCCGCAGCCGAAGTTGGCCCCGCCGAGGAGGATGGGTGCGCCCGCGTAGGCCTCCTGGTTCAGGACGAAATCGGGGCGCGGTGCACCGCTGCCGTCGAAGCGCAGG
Organism: Massilia litorea; assembly: GCF_015101885.1. Taxonomy (NCBI): domain Bacteria; kingdom Pseudomonadati; phylum Pseudomonadota; class Betaproteobacteria; order Burkholderiales; family Oxalobacteraceae; genus Massilia; species Massilia litorea. The sequence continues at coordinate 3,278,933 of NZ_CP062941.1, read as the reverse complement.
TCGTACAGGATGCCGCGGTCCAGGCCCGCCTTGTCGATGCCCCGCAAAAACTGTTTCGGGATGATCTGGTCGGTGTCGAGATTGGCGATGGGAAGCGGCACGGCGATCCCCTCGATGATCGTGTGCGTCATTGTGCAGCCTCCATGAAGGTTCGGACGTCGGTGATCTTGCCGGTCACCGCGGCGGCGGCGGCCATGGCTGGGCTCATCAGGTGGGTGATGGCGCCGCGTCCCTGCCGTCCTTCGAAATTGCGGTTCGTGGTCGAGGCGCAGCGGGTACCAGGCGCCAGCACGTCGTCGTTCATCGCCAGGCACATCGAGCAGCCGGGTTTGCGCCATTCGAAGCCGGCCGCGATCAATTGCGCCGCGATGCCTTCCCGCTCGGCCTGCTCGCGCACCGCGCCCGATCCGGGCACGACCATCGCGCGCACGCCCGGCGCCACCTTGTGTTCCCCCACCACTGCGGCCACCGCGCGCAGGTCCTCGATGCGGCCGTTGGTGCACGATCCGATGAACACGTGCTGGACGGCGATGCCCTCCAGAGGCGTGCCGCTGGCAAGCCCGGCGTACTGCAGCGCCCGCGCGTCGGAGGCGTCGCGTGCCGGCGGGATCGTGCCCGTGATCGGCATCGCCTGGTCGGGACTGGTTCCCCAGGTCACGGTCGGCGCCAGCGTCGAGGCGTCGAATACGTGCTCGACCTCGAACACGGCATCCTGGTCGCTGAACAGGGTGCGCCAGTGCGCCCGTGCCCGCGCGGCCATGTCGGCGTCGCCGGCCAGGTCCGGGCAGTGTTGCATCACATAGCGTATGGCTGTCTCGTCGGGCGCGATCAGGGCGCCGCGCGCGCCTGCTTCCACCGCCATATTGCACAGCGTGAAGCGCGCCTCGATGCTCAGCGCGGCGATCGCCGAACCGCAGAACTCGACCACATAGCCGCGCGCGCCCTGGGCGCCGATCCGGGCAATGACCATCAGGATCATGTCCTTGGCCGTGGTGCCGGCCGGCAGCTGGCCGTCGATGCGGATCCGCATGTCGCCGGCCAGGCGGTAGACCAGGGTCTGGGTCGCCAGCAAATGCTCGACCTCGGTGGTGCCGATGCCGAACCCGAGCGCCCCGAGCGCCCCGTAGGTCGTCGTATGGCTGTCGCCGCAGATGACCACCATGCCGGGGCGGATCATGCCGTGTTCCGGCGCGATCACGTGTTCGATGCCCTGGAAGCGGTCGTTGGTGTCGAACAGGGGAATGCCGTGGCGCTCGCAGTTGCGCTTCAGGTTGCTGGCCTGGAGGGCCGAGTCGGTATCCGCGATGATCCGCAGTTTATCGGCATGGGTCGGGATGATGTGGCTGACCGTGGCCACATTCTGCCCCGGATACAGGGTTTTCAGGCCTCGTTCGTGGAGGCCGGCGAAGGCCTGGGGACTGGTGTACTCGTTCATCAGGTGCAGGTCGGCGTACAGCAGGACATTGTCCGCGTCCAATTGCACGACTGTGTGTGCAGCCACCAGCTTTCGGTAAAGGGTCTTGCTCATTTTGCTTGCCTGGTTAAGGTTATTCGGCGGTGATGCCGCGGTCCTTGATCAGCTTGCCCCATGAAACGAGTTCCTGCGACAGGCGGGCCTGGGCCTGGGCCGGCGTGGACGGAATCGGGTCGAAGCCGTCCTTCACCAGTTTTTCCTTCAGTTGCGGCGACGTGATCGCCTTGTTCAAGGCGCCGTTCAGCTTGTCGATGATCGGCTGCGGGGTGCCGGCCGGCGCGAACACGATGAACCAGGTCTCGAAGCTGTAGCCGGGCGCGCCCGATTCCTGCAGGGTCGGCACGTTCGGCAGCAGCGGCGAACGCTTCGGCCCGGTGACGCCGATGGCGCGCAGTTTGCCGCCGTTCACGTGCGGCACGACCGCGGACAGGACCGGGAAGCTCATGTCCACCACGCCGGCCATGGTGTCGACCAGGGCCGGACCGCCGCCTTTATAGGGGATGTGGGCGATGTCGGTGCCGGTCACGTCCTTGAACAGCTCGGCCGACATGTGGAAGGTGCTGCCGGGACCGGCGGAACCATAGGTGTACTTGCCGGGCTTCGCCTTCACTGCCGCGAGCAGCTCTTTGGTGTCCTTGCCCGGGAAGGCCGGGTTGACGACCAGCACGTGCTGGGAGGTGGCGACCATGCCGATCGGCGCCAGGTCCTTCAGCGTGTTGTAGGGCATCTTCGCGAACAGCGCGGGATTGATCGCCAGCGACACGGTCTGCAGGCCGATCGTGTACCCATCCGGAGCCGCCTTGGCCACCGCATCGACGCCGATGTTGCCACCGGCGCCGGCCTTGTTCTCGACGTACAGCGTGCCGCCCAGCGCTTTCGCCCATTCGTCGCCAATGCGGCGCGCGACGATGTCGGCGCTGCCGGCGGGAGCGTAAGGCACGATCAGGCGGATCGGGCGCGAGGGATAGGTCTCGGCATGGGCAAGGGTCGATGCAAAGGCGGCCAGCGCCAGCAGGGCAAGTTTGATCTTCATGGGTCTCCTCCAATGGATGGAATGGTCGTTCCGGATCGCTGCCGGATAACAACATGATATTCAAAATATGAAGTCGTATAATGAATATTTCCGAACTTGATTCGGTCCTCACAGTTACGAATCGGACTGACGAATGGATAGCCTAGACGATTTGTCCTTCTTTGCCGTGGTCGTCAAACGCGGCAGCCTGGCCGCCGCCGCGCAGGAACTCGGCATCACGCCGCCGGCCGTCAGCAAACGCCTGGCCGCGATCGAGGCGCGCCTGCGCGTGCGCCTGCTGAACCGCACCACGCGGCGCATGAGCCTGACACCGGAAGGCGAAACCTGGCTGGCCGAAGGGGGCCGCCTGGTCGCCGAACTGGAAGAACTGGAACGCAAGATCTCCGGCGGCAGCGTGGTGCCGCAGGGCCTGCTGCGCCTGAATGCCACGCTCGGCTTCGGCCGCAAATACGTCACGCCCGAGCTGTCGCGCTTTGCGCGCGCCTATCCCGGGGTGGAGGTGCAGATGCACCTGAGCGACCGCCCGGTCAACCTGGTGGAACAGGCCTTCGACCTGGCGATCCGCTTCGGCGAACAGCCGGACGCGCGCATCACCGCGCGCAAGCTGGCCGACAACCGGCGCTTCCTGTGCGCATCTCCCTCTTACATCGCGGCGCACGGCATGCCGGCCTCCCCGCGCGACCTGCACCGGCACAGCTGCATCGTGCTGCGCGAAAGCGACGAAATCTACGGCAGCTGGCAGTTCCGTTCAGGGTCGCGCCAGGAGACCGTCAAGGTGCGTGGACCGCTCAGCACGAACGACGGCGAGGCGGCGCTGTCCTGGGCGCTCGACGGACATGGCATCGTGCTGCGTTCGGAATGGGATGCAGCGCCATATCTGCGTTCGGGGCGGCTGCAGTTGCTGCTCGAGGACTGGGCGCCGCCGCCGGCCGACATCTATATCCTGTTTCCAACCAAAAGCCATTTGCAGGCGAAGACGCGGGCGATGGTCGATTTCATGCTTGACGCGTTTGCCGACAGGCGCGGGACGGAGAGGATGCGCAGCGGGGGCAGCCTGCTCTGGTGAGCCACCCGCAAGAACGGGCCTGTGCCGAAGCAGGTCTACTGGCGGCGGGCAGGTGTCGCCAGATCGCACTGTTCGGCCGGCGCAGTCTTGCCGCAATGCTTGAAGAACAGCTTTGCGAGGTCGACCGCCATTTTCACATCCATCGACCTCAGGTTCGCATTGGAATCGCACCCACATCCTGTGAGTCCTCCTTGCCTGGCGGACTACAGCAAGGCCCCCAGCTCCACCTGAATCTTGATCATTGCCGGTAGACAGCGCTCGACCATCTGCTCGATCGGCAAACGCCCCGCGTGCACGCTGACATTCATTGCCGCCACCACGTCCCCCCGGAAATTCTTGACAGGCACGGCGATCGTCCTCAATCCCAGTTCCAGTTCCTGGTCGACCAGCGCATAGCCCTGGGCGCGGGCACGGGCAATTTCCAGCGCCAGCCGTTCGCGGTTGACGATCGTATGCGTGGTAATCGCCTCGGGATGGGCTCGCGCGAGAAAGGCCTCGATCTGCGCCTGCGGCAGGCTGGCCAGCAGCATGCGTCCATTCGCCGTGCACCAGGCCGGCACCCGCGTGCCCGGCTGCAGCGTCGCCGACACCAGCTGGCCGGCGCTGACCGCCGCCACGCAGACCAGCTGGTCATGGTCGAGCACGCCAACCGAGGCGGCCTCCCCCAGCGAATACGCGAGCCGGTACAAGAGCGGCTGGGCGATGCGCGGCAGGCGCGCCGAATGCAGGTAGCTCTGGCCCAGGCGCAGCACGGCCGGCGTCAGCGAAAACAGTTTGTTTTCGTGGCGCATGTAGCCGAGGTGGGTCAGCGTGATCAGGTAGCGGCGCGCGGCGGCGCGGGTCAGGCCGGTGGATTCCGCGACCTCGGCAATGGAGAGGCGCGAGCGTTCCTGGTCGAAGGCTTCGATCACCTTCAGCCCCTTTTCGAGGCCGGCGACGAGGTCGCGTTCAAGCGGCGGGTCGGTTTCCGTGGGCATAAGCGCAAATAAACGGGGAATTGTGCGAGTATCGCACAAAGTGTGCGCACTGCGGACGGCCCTGGCCCTCTGCCGCTTGTGAGCCACGCAAGGCTGGCCTACCATTTATTGCATCGACAAGACCACCTGAAGGAGACACGCCGTGAAATTCGATCCAGTCGAGCCGGGCATTTATCCGGAACTCATCTATCCCGCCTACAAATCCACCGTCAAGCGCGGCCCGCAGCAGCCGGCCCTGCGCATCGAGGCGCCGGTGCCGACCAGCCGCAACATCGTCGCCGGCCCGCACATCCTGCTGCCGCACGATACCGACCTGACGGCCCATGGCGCGAGCGAGCCGCTGGGCGAGAAGATCGTCGTCACCGGCCGCGTTGTCGACGAAGACGGCAAGCCGGTGCGCAATTCGCTGGTCGAAGTCTGGCAGGCGAACTCGGCCGGCCGCTACTGGCACAGCCGCGACCAACACGCCGCCCCGCTCGACCCGAATTTCCACGGCCTCGGCAAGATGCTGACCGACGACGACGGCCGCTACCGTTTCGTCACGATCAAGCCCGGCCCCTACCCCTGGGGCAACCACGACAAGGCCTGGCGCCCGGCCCACATCCATTTTTCGCTGTTCGGCAACGTGTATGCCCAGCGCCTGGTGACCCAGATGTATTTTCCGAGCGACCCGCTGTTCGACTACGACCCGATCTTCCAGAGCGTTCCGGACGAAGCGGCACGCCAGCGCCTGATCTCGCGCTTCAGCATGGAACAGACGGTCGGCGGCGAAATGCTCGGCTACGAATTCGACATCGTCCTGCGCGGACGCAACGCCACGCCGATGGGCCTGTAAGGAGACGACCATGAGCAACGCATCGAACAAAATCACCACCTCGCAAACCATCGGTCCCTTCTCGCACGAGGCATGGCAATGGGCGGTCGACGCCTGCATCCCCGGCAACCTGAAAACGACGGGCGACACCGTCCTCGTCACCGGCAACATCTATGACGGCGACGGCGCCCCGATCAACGACGCCCAGATCGAGGCCTGGACGCCGATTGGTGCCGCCCTGGAGCCGGAGCAGATGATTCCGGGCTTCCGCCGCGTGCCGAGCGGCGCCGACGGCGAATTCAGCCTGCGCGTCTCGCTGCCGCAACCGGCCGTCCGTGGCGAGCCGCTGATGTACGTGACCGTGTTCGCGCGCGGCCTGGTGCTGCACCAGTTCACGGCCGTCTTCCTGGAAGACGACGCCGGCCTGGCCGAATCGACCATCCTGAACCAGGTCCCGGAAGCGCGCCGCGCGACCCTGCTTGCGCGCCGCACCGGCGAGGGGCAGTATCACTGGGATATCCGGATGCAGGGCGAAGCGGAAACCGTTTTCTTCGACTACGCATGACCTGCCTCCACCAAGAGGCGAAGTTCAAGGACCACCTATGAGCGTATCGATCTTCGACAGTTTCCTCACCACGCCCGAGATGATCGCCGCCTTCGACGACGCGGCCATCGTCGGGGCGATGTTCCGCTACGAAGCGGCACTGGCGCGGGCCCAGGCCGAGGAAGGCGTGATTCCGCACGCCGCGGCGAGCGCGATTGCGGGCGTCTGCAAGGCCGACCTCTACGACATCCCGGCCCTGATCCACGCCGGCCGCCGCGCCGGCAGCCTCGCCATCCCGCTCGTGAAGGAACTGACCAGGACCGTCGCCCTCTACGACGAGGAGGCGGCGCGCCACGTCCACTGGGGCAGCACCAGCCAGGACGTGATCGACACCGCGCTGGTGCTGGCCACGCGCGCGGCCCTGCAGCTGCTCGACGATGAGCTGGCGGAGCTGGGCGTCCACCTGGCGGCGCTGGCCGAACAGCACCTGGCCACGCCGGTGCTGGCGCGCACGCTGATGCAACCGGCCCAGGTGACGAGTTTCGGCTTCAAGGCAGTCGGCTGGCTGGCGCCGCTCGTACGCGCGCGTGCCGCGCTGCGCGCGACCGCCGCGCAAGCCTTGCAGCTGCAACTGGGCGGCGCCGTCGGCACCCTCTCCGTCATGAAGGAGCAGGGGGCGGCGGTGGCCGCGCGCGTCGCGCAACAGCTTGGCCTCAAAGTCGCCGACGCCGCCTGGCATACGCAGCGCGACGAGTGGGTCCGGCTCGGCATGGAAGTGGCGGTCCTGACGGGCAGCCTCGGCAAGCTCGCGACCGACCTTTCGCTGATGGCGCAAGGCGAGATTGCGGAACTGGCCGAACCCTCGGGCAATGGCCGCGGCGGCTCGTCGGCGATGCCGCACAAGAGGAATCCCGTCTCCAGCATGATCGCGCTGGCCGCTTCCCGCCGCACGCCCCAGCATGCGGCGGCGTTGCTGGCCTGCATGGACCAGCAGCACGAGCGCGGCTTGGGCAACTGGCAGGCCGAACTGGCCGAGTGGCCGCCGCTGTTCCTGTCGGCGCACGGCGCGCTGCACGCATTGAACGACGCCTTTGCCGGCCTCACGGTCGACCGCGAACGGATGCTGCGCAATATCGCGGCGCTGCAGGGACTCGTGTTCGCCGAGAGCGCCTCGAGCTACCTGGCCGGCGCCATCGGCCGTCCCGCCGCGCATGCGCTGCTGGAAGGCCTGACGCGCCGGGTCACGAGCGAAGGCCGTCCGCTCGATGCCTTGCTGGCCGATGCCGTCAAGGCCGATCCGCAGCTTGCCGCCCACGTCGACCTGCAGCAGCTCGCCACGCTGTTCGACCCGGTCGCCGCCCTCGAACCGGCGCGGCGCCTGGCCGCCAGCCAGCTCGACGCCCTGCGCCAGCGCATGGCGGAGCTGGATACCACCCACCCTTTTCATGAGGCAGACGACGCATGAGTTTCGACCCGCTTGACCACGATTTCGAACGCGGCCTGCAAAACCGCCGCACCATCCTTGGCGACGCCTGGGTCGACCGTTCGATCAACAACGCCAACAGCTTCAATGCCGACTTCCAGAACCTGATCACGCGCTTCGCCTGGAACGAGATCTGGGGCCGGCCCGGCCTGGACCACAAGACGCGGCGTGCAATCGTCCTCTCGATCACGACCGCGCTCGGGCGCTGGGAAGAGTTCGAGCTGCACGTGCGCGCGGCCCTGCTCGGCGACGAGAGCAGCCGCCTCACACCCGACGAGATCAAGGAAATCCTGATGCAGTCGGCCATCTACGCGGGCGTGCCGGCCGCGAACACCGCCTTCGCGCACACGCTGGCGATCCTGCGCGAAGTGGGCGAGCAGATCGGCTATGCGCTCGAACCGGCGGCGCCGGGGGCCGTCGCGCACCCGGGCGTCGGACGCGAAGGCCGCACCGCCAGCAGCCCTGCCCTGCACTACAGCGTGCGCGAGCCGAGGAATGGCAAGGCGCCGCGCCACACGGTGGTGCTGAGCCATGCGCTCGGCTGCGACCTGACGATGTGGGACAGCCTTGCGAACCAGCTGGCGCTGGATAAGCGCGTGATCGCCTACGACCACCGCGGCCACGGCAGTTCCGATGCGCCGGATGCGCTGTATTCGATGGCGGACCTGGCCGACGACGCCGCGCGCCTGCTGCGCGAGCTCGATACCGGCCCGGTGGTCTGGGTCGGGCTGTCGATGGGCGGGATGGTGGGCCAGGAGCTGGCCCTGCGCCATCCGTCGCTGGTGCGGGCGCTGGTGCTGGCGAATACGACCAGCGGCTATCCGGAAGCGGCGCGCGCGGTGTGGGAACAGCGCATCGCAACCGTACGCGCCGAGGGCATCGAGGCGATCGCGGATGCGGTGATGGGACGCTACTTCCACGACGCCTTCCGCGCGCAGAAGGCGGCGACTGTCGCGCGCTTCCGGCGCCGGCTGGTCACGACCGATGCGACCGGCTATGTCGGCTGCTGCGAGGCGGTGGGCAAGGTCGATACGGGGTCGCGGCTTGGGCAAATCGGCGTGCCGACCCTGGTGATTGCCGGCGAACTCGATCAAGGGACGCCGGTGGCGATGGCGCAGGCGCTGGCGGAAGGGATTCCGGGGGCGCGGCTGGAGGTGCTGAGTGATGCTTCGCACCTGAGCGCGGCCGAGCAGCCGGAGGCGTTTGCGGCAAGCGTCGTCGGGTTCGTGGCGGGGCTGTAATCCGTAGGGTGGGCTCCGCCCACGCGGTTCACCACATGCATACCGAACCGTCTCCGCATACCGTGCGGCATGCGAAGGGTGTACCGCGTGGGCAGAGCCCACCCTACGTCGGCGTCACAGGTCGAGCACCAGCACCTTCGACTTGGAACGCGAGCAGCACGGCGTAAACTGATCGTTCGCCGCCTGCTCCTCCTCCGTCAGATACATGTCGCGGTGATCCGGCACGCCTTCCAGCACGCGCGTCAGGCAGGTCCCGCAGACACCCTCCTCGCAGGAATACGGCACCTCGACGCCCGCATCAAGCAGCACCTTGATCACCGTCTGCCCCGGCGGCACCGTCAGCAGCTTGCCGCTGGACGCGAGCTTGACGTCGAAGGGCTGGTCGCCGGTGGTGTCCACCGCCGCCGCACTGAAGTATTCGACGTGCAGCTGGGCCGCCGGCCAGCCTTGCGCCCTGGCGGTGTCGAGCACGTACGAAATAAAACCCTGCGGGCCGCACACGTACAGGTGGGTATCGGCCTGGGGATTGGCCAGCAGCGCCGCCATGTCGAGCTTCTGGGCCGCGTCGCCGCTGTCATAGTGGAAGTGCACCAGGTCGCGCAAATGCGATTCGCCCAGGCGCTGCTTGAACGCCGCCTTTTCCGGCGAGCGCGCGCAGTAATGCATCTCGAAGGCGGCGCCCCTGGCGGCCAGCGTCTCGGCCATCGCCAGGATCGGCGTCACGCCGATGCCGCCGGCCAGCAGCAGGGTGCGTTTCGCCTCCACCAGCGGGAAGTGGTTCTTCGGCTCGGAAATGCGCAGGACCGAGCCGACGTCGATGTGGTCGTGCATCGCCTCGGAGCCGCCGCGCGAATCGGCGTCGCGCAGCACGCCGATCTGGTAGCGATGGGTCTCGCCCGGCGCATTGCAGAGCGAGTACTGGCGAATCAGGTTGCCCGGCAGGTGGACGTCGACGTGGGCGCCGGCCTCGAAAGCGGGCAGCGCGCCGCCATCGACGCGCACCAGCTCGTAGCTGCAGATGCCGTCGGCCTCGTTTTGCCTGGTCGCGACGCGAACTTCAATCGTGCTCATGGCGCGAACTCCTTCATCTCTTCTTTCTGCAGCCACTGGTCGATGATGCGGCGCGACTGCACGCCGCCGGCGTCGATGTTCAGCATGAGCAGCTTGCGCTCCGGGTGGCGCAGGATGTTCTGCTGCTGCAGCTCCAGCATCTCGCGATCCTCGCCGAAGATCTTGCCCTGGCCTTCGCGGATGGTCTTGGTCAGTTCCGCATCCTCCGGCTTGAAGTTGCGCGCCATGCCCCAGAAATACCAGTGCGAGGTTTCGGTTTCGGGGGTGATGAAGTCGACCACGATGGAGGACGCCTTGTACTCGGCCGGCGCGTTGTAGCCGCCCTTGCCCGCATGCGCGACGCCGACCTCGATCATCACGTGGCTCGGCGCGTTGAAACGGCAGATCTGCCAGCGGTCGACCGGCACGTCGTCGGCCAGGTGGTTGCCGCGCAGGGCCGCCTGCCAGAACGGCGGCGGCATGATGTTTTCCATGAAGCGGCTGGTGACGACCTGCTCGCCTTCGACCTTGGTCGTGACCGGCGCCTCGTCGATTTCCTTCTGGCCGATCGAGGACGCGTGGACATAGGTCTCGTGGGTCAGGTCCATCAGGTTGTCGACCATCAGGCGGTAGTCGCAGTTGATGTGGTACAGGCCGCCACCATAGGCCCATTCCGGGTTGTCGGCCCACTCGAGGTGGTGGATGGTGGCCGGGTCGGCGGCTTCCTTGTCGCCCGTCCAGACCCAGATGAAGCCATAGCGCTCCTCGACCGGATAGCTGCGGATGCAGGGGAAGCCGCGCACGCGCTGGCCCGGCATGCTGATCGCCTTGCCTTCGCAGCCCATTTCCAGGCCGTGGTAGCCACAGACGAGGTTACCGTCACGGACGAAACCGAGCGAGAGCGGCGCGCCGCGGTGCGGGCAGAAATCCTCGACCGCGGCGACCTTGCCGCCCTGGCCGCGATAGAACACGATCTTTTCGCCGCAGATCTGGCGACCCAGGGGCTTGCTGTCGATTTCATCGGGCGTGCAAGCTACATACCAGGCGTTTTTCGGGAACATCCTTGTCTCCTCCATCATGTGGAATTAATATTCAGTGTACTGAATGTCAGGAAAAGTATCACGCGTTTGCGGCACGAAGTAAACTGTGTTTTCAAACTTTTTTCATGGTGCGCTGCACCAACTCCTCATAAGCAATATGCCTACAGAAAAAGCACGCGATGGACGGGGCGAGATGCTCGATTTGTACCAGCATCCGGGCCACTTGCTGCGCCGTGCCCAGCAGATCTCGGTGTCGATTTTTTACGACGAAATGGGGAATGAACTGACGCCCGTGCAGTACGCGATCCTGAGCCGGCTGGCCGAACATCCGGGCATCGACCAGGTATCGCTGGCCGGCCTGGCGGCGATCGATACCTCGACCGGAGCGACCGTGTGCGCGCGGCTCGAAGAAAAGGGGCTGCTGGAGAGAAAGGTGATTCCGCATAACCGGCGCCAACGGGCCTTGAGCATCACGGCTGCCGGAAAGGCGCTGCTGGACGGACTGGTGCCGGGCGCGCAGCGGCTGCGGCAACGGCTGCTCGAGCCCTTGAGCGCAGACGAGCAGCGGGTCTTCATGGGCTTGCTGGCCAAGCTGGTGCACGAAAACAACGAGCAGAGCCGGGCGCCGCTGGCCCTGCCCGCGGCCGTGGACAATGCGGGCGCCTGAGCCTGCACCAAAAGGCCGATGTAGTCGTCGATATCCCCCCGCCTGCCCCCGTGACGGCCGCCGCTTTCGAAAGCTCAGCCGGTTGTCCTACAAGCAGCTGGGGTCGCGCCCCACGTTGTGCATTGCAGCATTGGCGATAATGTCTGAAAGAACTGGAGACTTCATCGATCTTTTAGGAGTCGCACATGCTGCATATCGTATTCAATGCCTGGACCTCGGCCGCACTGACGGGTTGGACCAATGTGTCCGGCCTCGGTGGGAGCCCCTCTGTCCAGGAGAAGGCAAGCGGCACATTCAACAGTGGCAAGTTCGAGAGCGCCGCCGGCACCCTGGACTATAAACTGTTTGTCCCGAGCACCTACGACGGGACACCCATGCCGCTGGTCGTCATGCTGCACGGCGGCGGTCAGGACGCGGATGATTTTGCGCGCGGCACCGGCATGAATGAGCTTGCCGAAGAATGCCGGTTTCTCGTGCTGTATCCCGAACAGTCCAGCGGCAGCAACTGGCAGCGATGCTGGAACTGGTTCGAGAAAGCACACCATGAACGCGGCCAGGGAGAGCCGGCCCTGATCGCTGGAATGACGCGCGAAATACTGTCCGGATATGCCGTCGACGAGACCAGGGTCTGTATTGCCGGCTTGTCCGCGGGCGGCGCGATGGCCGTCATCATGGGCCGTGTCTACCCCGACCTGTTCACTGCGGTCGGCTGTCACTCCGGCCTGGCGCATCGCAGTGCGACGGACGGCTATGCCGCATTGCAGGCGATGCGCGATGGTGTCGATGCATGCCAGGTCGCTCAAAACGAATCCTCCCCGGGCGTTCCCGTCATCGTCTTCCATGGCGATATGGACACGACCGTCCACGTGAAGAACAGCACGGGTATCGTCCAGCAGTCGATCGACACCTATCTCGCGCAAACGCTGGACGAGGAGGTGGAACTTGCGTTTTCGGAAAACACCGGCGAAACGGCCAGCCGGCGCTTTACCCGCAGCGTCCACTGCGGGAAAGCCGGCGAGGTCGTCGCCGAACACTGGACCTTGCACGGGGCCGGCCATGCCTGGTCGGGCGGAAACCGCCGTGGAAGTTACACGGACGCGCATGGGCCGGATGCGAGCAAGGAAATGCTCCGGTTTTTCCACCTGCCCGTGCCTGGCGATACCGAGCGCCTGGTCCAGTGACGATCGTTCGAACCCCGGCTGCAGGAGCCTGAACCCCGGCACCGACGCCTTTACTCCACGCCAGGATCCTTGAACTTCTCGACCTTGTCGAATTCGACGTTGTACACGCCGCCATCGACCTGCTCTGCCTTGCGGATATACACCGTCTGGACGATGTCGCGGGTGGCCGGATCGATCGTGACCGGGCCGCGCACGCTCGTCCAGGACTGGCCTTTCATCGCTTCCAGCAGGGCCGGGCCCTCGCTCTTGCCGCCGGTTTTCTTCAAAGCGGCGTACAACAGGTGCATGCCGTCATAGGCACCGACGGCGTGGAAGTTCGGGCGCATGTTCTTGTTCGCCTTGGTGAAGGCGGCCACGAAGGCCTTGTTTTCCGGTGACGGATGGGCGGCCGAGTAATGGTGGCTGCTGACCACGCCCAGGGCCGCAGGGCCGATGCTCGGCATCAGGTCGTCGTCGAGCACGTCGCCGGTGGCGATCAGCCTGATGCCGGCTTGCGCCAGGCCGCGGTCGGTGAACTGCTTCAGGACGGCCGCGCCCTCGCCCGACGGCACGAAGACGAACAGGGCGTCCGGCTTGGCGTCCTTCACGCGCTGCAGGAAGGGCGAGTAATCCGGGTTGCGTAGCGGCGCGCGCAGCGAGGCGACAATCTTGCCGCCGGCCTTGGTGAAGTCCTTCACGAAGACCTTCTCGGCGTCGATGCCGGGGCCGTAGTCGGACACAAAAGTCACGACCGACTTGATCTTGTTCTTCGCCGCCCACTGCGCCATCGGCGCCGTCACCTGCGCCAGCGTGAAGCCGGTGCGCACGATGTAGGGCGAGCGTTGCGGAATGACGGAAGTGGCCGCGTTCATGACGATCATCGGCACCTTCGCCTGCGTGGCCACCGGGGCGGCGGCAAAGGCGAGCGGCGTCAGGCCGAAGCCGGCCAGCACCTGCACCTTGTCGCGCGAAACCAGTTCCTGGGCGATGCGCTTGGTGACGTCCGGCGAGACGCCGCCGTCGTCCTTCAGGATGATCTGCACTTCGCGGCCGGCCACGGTTGCGCCGTTCTGCTGCATGAAGAGTTTGACGGCGGCGTCGACCTGGCGGCCGGTGGAGGCGAAGGGGCCGGACATCGGGACGATGAGGCCGACTTTCAGGGGCTCGGCGGCGGTGGCCAGGCCGGCGGACAGCAGGGCTGCGCCGAGCAGGATGGTGCGGCGGGTGGTGTTCAGGTGGTTCAAGGTTGTCTCCTGTTTTTTATGTATGTGCGCCCCGTAGGCGCCTGGAATAACCGTAGGGTGGGCTCGGAGAGCCCGGTGAAACCGTCATCGAGGCCATTGGCCTCGATGACCCCATACGTTACGCGACTGCTACCAATCGATCCAACTTCTCGCCATCGGCCAGAAGGCTTGCAGAATCCGAGTCGTGCACGATCCGCCCGCGATCGAGCACGATCGCACGCGAAGTCAGCGACAAGGCCAACCGCGCATGCTGCTCCACGACGATGACGGACATGCCCTCCTCCGCCACCAGCTTGCGAATGACGCGCACCAGCTCCTGCACGATGATCGGCGCGAGACCCTCCATCGGCTCGTCCAGCAGCAGGATGCGTGGGTTCGTCATCAGGGCGCGCGCAATCGCCAGCATCTGTTGCTCGCCGCCCGAGAGCTGGTTGCCCATGTTGGCGCGGCGCTCGAACAGGCGCGGGAAGATCTCGTAGATTTTCGCGAGGTTCCAGGGACCGGGACGGGCGACCACGGTCAGGTGTTCCTCGACGGTCAGCGAAGGGAACATGTGGCGTTCCTGCGGCACCCAGCCCAGGCCTGCGCGCGAGCGCTTCCAGGTCGCCACGCGGGCGATGTCGGCGCCGCCCCAGCGGATCGACCCCTTGTGCAGGCGCGTCAGGCCCATCAGGGTGACAAGCAGGCTGGTCTTGCCGACGCCGTTACGGCCCAGCAGCGCCAGGCTGTCTCCTTCGTTCATCGTGAACGACACGTCTTCCAGCACGATCGATTCGCCGTAGCCGGCGGTGACCTTGTCCAATGCCAGCAATTCAGCCATGTTCGGCCTCCCCCAGATACACTTCTTTTACGCGCGGGTCGGCGGCAATCTCGTCCGGCGTCCCTTCGGTCAGCACTTTCCCGCCCACGAGCACCGTGATGCGGTCGGCAAAGCGGAACACGAGTCCCATGTCGTGCTCGATGAAGACGACCGTCACGTCGCGCGGCAGCGCGGCGATGACTTCGAACAGTTCCTTGCTCTCGGCCGAGGGAATGCCGGCTGCCGGTTCGTCCAGCAGCAGGATCTTCGGTTTCGTGGCGAGGGCCAGCGCGATCTCGACCAGGCGCTGTTTGCCGTAGGCCATGCTTCGGGTGATCGAATTGGCTTCGTTCGTCAGCTTCAGCGTGGCCAGCAGCTCCATCGCCTCTTCCACCACCTCGTCATGCTTCTCGACCGTCTTCCACCACACCTTCTGCAGGCCGCGGCGTTCGCAAATCGCCAGCACCACCGATTCGAGCACGGTCATGCCCGCGAACAGGGTGTTGATCTGGAAGGTGCGCGTCATGCCGAGTTTGACGCGCTCGTGCTGCGGCAGCTTCGTGATGTCGTGGTTGCCCAGGTAGACCGCGCCGCTGGTCGGCGGGAAGCCGCCGGTCAGCAGATTGATGAACGTGGTCTTGCCGGCGCCGTTCGGGCCGATCAGCGCGTGGCGCGCGCCGGGCTCGAAGTTGAGCGTGATGTCGGTATTCGCCTTGAAGCCGCCCCATTGCTTCGAGAGCCCTTCGGTACGCAAGGTGTTCGTCATGCTGGCTCCTTAGGTTTGAATCGCGCGAAGATTTTTTCCGCGCCGCCCATGATCCCGCCGCGTGCGAACAGCACGATCAGCACGAGGAACAGGCCGATATAAAACTGCCAGTAGGCCGGATCGAGCCCCGAGATCTTGTCCTGCGCCACCATGAACACGGCCGCGCCGATCAGCGCGCCGTACAGGCGGCCGGTCCCGCCCAGCACCAGCATGATCAGGAGTTCCGCCGAACGCGGGAAGCCGAGTACGTCGAGGCCGACGAACTGGGTCGTCTGCGCCAGCAAGGCGCCCGCCACGCCGGCCACCGCCGCGCCGATGGTGAAGATGGCTTTCAGGCGGCGGTCGACGTTGGCGCCGATCGCCGGCATGCGCCGCCCGCCTTCGCGGATGCCGCGCAGCGACATGCCGAAGGGAGAATTCACCAGGCGGCGCAGCACCACGAACAGGAGGAACAGCACGCCGAAGCTGTACCAGAAGGCGGTCTTGCCATACAGGTCGAACTCGAACACGCCGAACAGCTTCCCCGTGGCCATGCCCGACAGGCCGTCGACCCCGCCGGTAATGAAGGCAGCCTTGTTGGCCGCTTCAAACAGCATCAGGCCGATGCCGAGCGTGACCATCAGGCGCGCCAGGTCCTGGCCGCGCACGACCAGGAAGCTGACGATGAAGCCCACGATGCCGGCGACGATTGCCGCCGCCAGCACCCCGGAAATCGGCTCGCCCCAGCCGTGCACGGACAGCAGGCCGGCCGTATAGGCGCCGAGCCCGAAGAAGGCCGCGTGGCCGAGCGAGACGATGCCGGCATAGCCCAGGATCAGGTCGAGCGACAGCGCGAACAGGCCGACGATCATGATCTGGCTGACCAGCACCAGGTAGTCCGGGAACAGGAAGTAGGACGCCACCGGCAGCAGCCAGAACGCGATCTCGAGCGGCTTCCAGCGGTCGTTCGGAAGGCGCAGCGCGGATTTGTCCATGGCGGTCACAGGCTCGTTATTGGAAGCACCGGCGGCGCTCTTGGCTTTCAGGGCGGAAGTGGAAAAGGCACTCATGCTTTCCTCCGCACCAGACCAAACGGGAACAGGATCAACAGGACGACCATCAGCGTGTAGATGACGAAGGCGCCCACTTCCGGCACATAGTATTTGCCGGCCACATCGAACACACCCAGGATCAGCGCCGCGATCAGCGGACCCTTGATCGAACCGGCGCCGCCGACGGCGACCACCAGCAGGAAATAGACCATGTATTTCACGGGGAAGCTCGGGTCCAGGCCCAGCACGTCGATGCCCAGGCCGCCGCCGAGGCCGGCCAGGCCGGAACCGAGGGCGAAGGTCAGCGAAAAGACGCGGCTGACGTTGATGCCGAGGCCCGCGGCGGCGGTCTGGTTGTCGACCGAGGCGCGGATCTGGGCGCCGAAGCGGGTACGCTCGATCAGCAGGTAGAGGCCGAGCGTGATCAGCACGACGACGCCGATCAGGAACAGGCGATAGGAACCGAGGTCCAGGCCGAGGACGTGCACCTGGCCGCGCAGCCAGTCCGGCAGGTTCACAGGCTGCTGGGTCGGCCCGAACAGGAAGGTGGCGCCGGCCACCGACATGAAGGTCAGGCCGATCGAGAACAGCACCTGGTCGAGGTGGGTCGCCTGGTACAGCTGGCGGTACAGGGTGCGTTCCAGCACCAGGCCGACCACCGCGGCCGCCAGGAAGGCGAGCGGCAGCGTGGCCAGGAAAGGCAGGCCCAGCTTGCTGAGCAAGGTGACGCAGACATAGCCGCCGACCATGGCAAAGGCGCCGTGGGCCAGGTTAATGAAGTTCATCATGCCCATCGTGACCGAGAGGCCGACGCTGATCAGGAATAACAGGCTGCCGTAGGCGATGCCGTCGAAGAGGACGCCGATGAAATTACCGATCATGGCCGCCTCCCCTGTGTCGTGAAGTGCTGGTTCATGCTTTTGTCTCCTGCTTATCGTTTTTCAGTGCTGCGGTACTGCCTCAGACCCGTTCGATCACCATCGCAATCCCCTGCCCCACGCCGATGCACATCGTGCACAGCGCGTAGCGCCCGCCGGTGCGGTGCAGCTGGTACATGGCGGTGGTGACGAGACGGGCGCCGCTCATGCCCAGCGGGTGGCCGAGGGCGATGCCGCCGCCGTAGGGGTTCACCCTCGGATCGTCGTCGGCAACGCCGAGTTCGCGCAACACGGCCAAGCCTTGCGATGCGAAGGCCTCATTGAGTTCGATGATGTCCATCTGGTCGATGGTCATGCCGAGCTGGGTCAAGAGCTTCTTGGTGGCCGGCGCCGGGCCGATGCCCATCACGCGCGGCGGCACGCCCGCGGTGGCCATGCCGACGATGCGGGCACGCCTGGTCAGACCGTATTTCTCGGCCGCTTCGCTGCTGGCCAGCAGCACGGCGCAGGCGCCGTCGTTCACGCCCGAGGCGTTACCGGCGGTGACGCTGCCTTCCGGATGCACGACGCCCTTGAGTTTCGCCAGGGCTTCGAGGCTGGTTTCGCGCGGATGCTCGTCCTTCTCGAAGCTGATGTGATCCCCTTTTTTCTGGGGAATCAGTACCGGGACGATCTCGTCCGCGAACAGGCCTTCGGCCTGGGCGCGCGCCGTCTTCTGCTGGCTGGCGAGCGCAAACTTGTCCTGGTCTGCGCGCGAGACCTTGTAGTCGACGGCGACGTTCTCGGCCGTCTCCGGCATCGAATCGGTGCCGTACTGGTGCTTCATCGCCTTGTTCGGGAAGCGCCAGCCGATCGTGGTGTCGTAAATCGTGGCCTGGCGCGAGAAGGCGGATTCGGCCTTGCCCATCACGAAAGGCGCGCGCGTCATCGATTCGACGCCGCCCGCGATCATCAGCTGCGTCTCGCCCGACTTGATGGCGCGTGCGGCGATGCCGATCGCGTCCATGCCCGAGCCGCACAGGCGGTTCACGGTGGTGCCCGGGACATCGGCCGGCAGGCCGGCCAGCAAGGACGACATGTGGGCCACGTTGCGGTTGTCTTCGCCGGCCTGGTTGGCGCAGCCGAAGATCACGTCGTCGACTTGCGTCCAGTCGACGCCGGGATTGCGCTTCATGAGTTCGCGCAGCGGGATGGCGCCGAGGTCGTCGGCACGGACGTCCTTCAGGGCGCCGCCGTAGCGGCCGATCGGGGTGCGGATTGCGTCGCAGATAAAAGCGTCGGTCATGATCATCCTCTCGAATCAGGAAGCCAGCAGGGTCGCGGAAGTGGCGGCCTGCAGCTCGTCAAAGGTAAGGCCCGGCGCCATCTCGACGACGCGCAGGCCATCCGGGGTGACGTCGAGTACGGCCAGGTCGGTATAGATGCGGTTCACGCAAGCCACGCCGGTGAGCGGATAGCTGCACTCGCGCACGATCTTGCTTTCGCCGGTTTTCGTCTGGTGGTCCATCATCACGTAGACCTTTTTGGCGCCGAGGGCCAGGTCCATCGCGCCGCCGACTGCCGGAATCGCGTCCGGCGCACCGGTGTGCCAGTTGGCCAGGTCGCCCTTTTCGGACACCTGGAAGGCGCCCAGCACGCAGATGTCGAGGTGGCCGCCACGCATCATGGCGAAGGAGTCGGCGTGGTGGAAATAGGCGCCACCCGTCAGGATCGTCACCGGCTGCTTGCCGGCGTTGATCAGGTCTTCGTCCTCTTCGCCGGGCGCAGGCGCGGGGCCCATGCCGAGCAGGCCGTTTTCACTGTGCAGGAAGACTTCGCGGTCTTTCGGCAGGAAGTTGGCCACCTTGGTCGGCAGGCCAATGCCGAGGTTGACGTAGGCGCCTTCAAAGATGTCCTGCGCCACCCGGGCCGCAATCTGGTCTCTCGTGTAGCGGTTCATGCTGCCTCCTTCACCACGCGCTGCACAAAAATGCCCGGCGTGACGATGTTTTCCGGGTCGAGTTCGCCGAGCGGCACGATCTCGCTCACTTGCGCGATGGCGACCTTGGCGGCCATCGCCATGATCGGGCCGAAGTTGCGCGCGGTCTTGCGGTAGACGAGGTTGCCCCAGCGGTCCCCTTTCAGGGCCTTGATGAGCGCGAAGTCGGCGTGGATCGGCGACTCGAGCACATAGTGGCGGCCGTCGATCAGGCGCGTCTCCTTGCCCTCGGCCAGCAGGGTGCCGTAGCCGGTCGGGGTGAAGAAGCCGCCGATGCCGGCGCCGGCGGCGCGGATGCGCTCGGCCAGGTTGCCCTGCGGGGTCAGCTCGAGCTCGATTTCGCCGGCGCGGTACAAGGCGTCGAAATGGTGCGAGTCGCTCTGGCGCGGGAAGGAGCAGATGATCTTGCGCACCCGCTTGGCAGCCAGCAGCGCGGCAAGGCCGGTATCGCCGTTGCCCGCATTGTTGTTCACGATGGTGAGCTCGCGCGCGCCCTGCTCGATCAGCGCGTCGATCAGTTGGGCCGGCATGCCGGCATTGCCGAAGCCGCCGATCATGACGGTCGCGCCGTCATGCACGTCGGCGACGGCACGTTGCAGCGATTCAAAGGTTTTATCGATCATGTGTCCACCTTGATGTGCACCGCACGAATCGTGCGTGACGCACTTGAAAGAATGTTGCAGTTGTTCGATAATCGAACTAATGGTTGATTACCGCCCAACCAGTGTAGTGGCACGCTGGCCGAAAGGTCAAGAAAAAAAGACCGACTCATAAATCCGACCCGGCGCACTCCCCTGCATTAAAATCCCGCCATGACAAAATCGACCATGCAATCAAACGAGCCCGACAGCCCTGAAGTCCCCGAAGAGCGCGAACCGACGATCGCCGAACAGATCGACGCGCTGACCGACCCCAGCTTCATGACCTCGCTGGCGCGCGGCCTGGCCGTGGTGCAGGCCTTCAGCGACTCGCGCAAGCCGCAAACCATCGCGCAGATCAGCCAGAAGACCGGCATCCCGCGCGCCGCCGTGCGCCGTTGCCTGTTCACACTGCAGCAGCTCGGCTATGTCGAGGCCGAACTGAACAATTTCTCGCTGCGTCCGAAGGTACTGACACTAGGTTACTCCTACCTGTCGTCCACACCGCTCACGGTCTCCAGCCAGCCCTACCTGAACGGCATCAGCGCGCAGCTCGGCGAATCCTGTTCGCTGGCCGTGCTCGACGACGGCGAAGTGCTGTACGTGGCGCGCTCCGCCGCTTCGCGGGTGATGTCGGTGGCCCTGAACACGGGCAGCCGCCTGCCGGCCTACTGCACCTCGCTCGGCCGCGTGATGCTGGCGCACCTGGCGCCCGACGCGCTGGACGCGTATTTCGCAAAAGCCAGACTGAAACCCATGACCGACAAGACCGTCACCAGCCAGAAGCGCCTGCGCGAGATTCTGCTGCAAGTGCGCCAGGACGGCTATGCGATCAACGACGAGGAACTGGAGCTGGGCCTGCGCTCGATCGCGGTACCGGTGCGCGGCGCCTCGGGCCAGGTGCTGGCCGCGCTGAACGTCGGCGCCCAGGCCAGCCGCGTCAGCGCCGACAGGATGCGCGAAGAATTCCTGCCGGTGCTGCAGAGGGGTGCGCAGGAATTGGCGGTGCTGCTGCCGTAGAGACTCGTCCGGATGACTACTAACCGCTGCGCACCGTAGGGTGGGCTCTCCGAGCCCACGCGTGATACGTGCCTGCTCCGTTATCGTGCTCGACGATCTCGCCGTCGCGTATCACCGCGTGGGCACGGAGTGCCCACCCTACGAATCTACGTTACGCACCAGCCAGCGATGATCAGAAGTGGTGGCGCAGGCCGACCATCACGCCATTCTGACCGAGGCCGGCGCCAACGGTTCCACCCGCATCCAGCGCCACCGCCGACGCGCCCTTGTTATCCATGCGGCCGACAGCCGTATAGACGAAGGTCCGCTTCGACATCGCATAGGTCAGGCGCGCAACATACATGTCGACGTCGTTGGCCGAGTTCTTGGTCTCGCGCCGTGCGACCTGGGCGTCGACGACGAAGGCGCCGATCGGGTGGCTGACGCCGAGGTAGTACAGGTCGGAATCGGTGCGGCCCGTGGCGGCGTTCGTCTCGCGGTCGACCACGCCCCCGCCCAGCTTGGTCGGGCCGAACATCACATAGCCGTTGACGGTTTTGCGGATGTCGGTGTTGGCGCTGCTGGTCAGGCCGCCGGCCGCGCCGACATTGCCGTTCATGCGGTCATACGAGGCATTCAGGCCCCAGGCTTTCGTCTCGTAGCCGACCAGGCCGGTGTACTGGCGGCAGGCGCGCGAGTCGCCCGCCACTTCGCCGGCGCAGTTGGTGGCGGCTGGCCCCCCGGCGGCCGAGGCATCGCGCCCGAAGCTGTAGGTTGCGCCCAGCACGAAGCCGCCGAAATTGCCCATGTAGCCGATCGCATTGTCGCTGCGCGCGTTCGGCAGGTAGGGATCGATGCTGCCGATCGCGAACAGGTGCGGTCCCAGCACGTCGGTCTTCAGGCCCGAGATATAGGTCATGTTCAGCTGGCGGCCGATCGTGACCGTACCCCACGCACCCTTGATGCCGACGTTGGCCTGGCGCCCGAACAGGCGGCCGCCCTGCTGCTGGGTGCCGGTGTCGAGGGCCAGGCCGTTTTCCAGCACGAAGAAGGCCTGCAGGCCGCCGCCGAGGTCCTCGGTGCCGCGGAAACCGATGCGCGACGGGAAGGAACTGGTGAGCGACGGCACCTTGGTGATCGAGTCGCCCGCACTATTCACGTTGGTCAGATGTGCAACGCCGCTGTCGACGATACCGTAGATCTGGACTGCGGTCTGTGCCTGGGCTGCGGACGCGGCCAGGCCGCACATCAGCGCGACGGCGCTGCAGATGGTGTTCTTCATATTGTCTCCGTGTTTTATAAGATGTGTTCGATTATCGAACAAGAGGTTGTTAATCGAACACAAAGCCGATACTATGGTTCTCACGAAAGCTTGTCAACAATATGCGCATGCAGGCTATGATGCAGTGGTGATAACGACACGCTTCCGACAAGACCAACCACAGGAGACACGCATGAAATTCACGACGATTGCCGCGGCCTTTGCCACCACCGCCCTGTTCGCCTTCGCGCCCGGCGCGCAGGCCCAGGACACCATCAAGGTCGGCGTGATCGCCGCCTTCTCCGGCCCCTTCGCCGACTACGGCAAGCAGATGGAGGGCGGCATCAAGGCCTGGATGGCACAGCACGGCGATACCGTGGCCGGCAAGAAGATCCAGATCATCTACAAGGACACCACCGGCCCGGCGCCGGAAGTGGCCAAGCGCCTGGCACAGGAACTGGTGGTGCGCGACAAGGTCGACTTCCTGGCCGGCTTCGGCCTCACGCCGGAAGCGCTGGCCGTCGCCCCGATCGCCCAGCAGGCGAAAAAGCCGATGATCATCATGAACGCGGCCACCTCCGTCATCACCACGAAGTCCGACTACATCGCGCGCTTCTCGATGACGCTGCCGCAGATCTCGGCGCCGATGGCCGACTGGGCGGTCAAGAACAAGATCAAGACCGTCGCTACCGTCGTCGCCGACTACGGTCCCGGCATCGATGCCGAAAAGGCCTTCAGCGAGCGCCTGGTGAAGAACGGCGGCACGGTGGCGGAAGCGATCCGCGTCCCGCTGCGCAACCCGGAATTCGCGTCCTTCATCCAGCGCATCAAGGACGCCAAGCCGGACGCCGTGTTCGTCTTCGTGCCCGCCGGCGAGCAGAGCATCGCCTTCATGAAGGGTTACCGCGAGCGCGGCCTGGCTGCCGCCGGCATCAGGGTCATCGCCACCGGCGACCTGACCGACGACCACGTGCTGCCGGCCATGGGCGACGCCACCCAGGGCGTGATCACCACCTTCCACTACTCGGCCGCGCATAAATCGCCGGAGAACGACGCCTTCCTGAAAAGCTTTGCCGCGGCCAATCCGCAGGGCGGCCGCCCGAACTTCATGGCCGTCGCAGCGTATGACGGCATGAACGCGATCTACCAGGTCAGCCAGAAACTGAACGGCAAGATCGACGGCGACAAGGCAATGGAGGTGCTGAAGGGCATGAAGATCCAGAGCCCGCGCGGCCCGATCAGCATCGACCCGGCCACGCGCGACGTGGTGCAAACGGTGTACGTGCGCAAGGTCGAGAACGTCAACGGGCAACCCTACAACGTCGAGTTCGACCAGTTCACGAACCAGAAAGATCCAGGGAAATAAACCCTCGGAATGCTCGCCCGGCCTGTCCCGCACAGGCCGGTGTCGGATGTAAAGATACGTAAATACGGCGCCGGGAGTGCGGCGCCGCGCTAGCCCCGCCCCCCAGCCGGCAGGGGCATCAGCCGGGCAATTTCCGGCTGCCTCACCTTGCTTGACATCCTTTTTTCGCTACCGATACTGAACCCCTTCAACGTTTTCCTCGTTCGGTTTTGTGTCTTTCCCTCTGCCCTTTCACTGCTGCCGCCCATCCCGGCCGGTACGCCTCTGATCCTTTTCCCTTATGCATGGGTGTAGGGTGCGCCCCGCGCGCGCGTTGAATGTCTGTTTTTTTCAGGAGTCACCAGATGAGAAAGCACCTTCTGTCGGCGCTCGCGCCATTCGGTTTATCTCTGCTTGCAACTACCGCCCATGCGGACACGGTGACGGCGCGTCAACCAGCGCGCGCGCCCCACCCGGACAACGTATTCACACGCATGTTTCCCGGCCTGCCCTCCTTCGCGCCGCAGACCGGTACGGCGCGCGCGGCGCTGCAGCGCATGGGCGCACGCAACGACCTGATCGACGCCGGCGACAAGCTCACCGACCCGGTCCAGTCGATCCTCAATCCATCCGTGTTCAGCCCGAACAATCCGGACAACCCGAACATGACCGCGGGAATGACCTTCCTGGGCCAGTTCCTCGACCACGACATCACCTTCGACAAGAAGTCGATCCTGAACGCGAACGCCTCGCCGACGCAGACGGTGAACTTCCGCACCGCGGCCTTCGACCTCGATTCGGTCTACGGCAACGGGCCGGCGGGTTCGCCCGAACTGTACGACACGGGTTCCGGCCGCATCAAATTCCGGCTCGAGCGCATCCCCGGTTCCGAGACCGTGTCCCGGCATGGCGCGATGCGCAACGACCTGCCGCGCGACCGCGCGGGCAATGCCATCGTGGCCGAAAGCCGCAACGACGAGAACCTCGTCATCTCGCAGATGCAGGTTGCCCTGCTCTCCTTCCATAACCGGATCACCGATTTCCTGGCGGCCCAGCCGGCCTACAGGGGGGCCCCGGCCGAGCGCATCTTCGCCGACGCGCGCCGTCTCGTGACCTGGCACTACCAGTGGATCATCCTGCATGAGTTCCTGCCGCTGACGATCGGCCAGGAGCGGCTCGATGCGATCCTGCGCGACGGCCTGCAGTACTACCGGCCGCAGGACGCCGTGAACCGCTTCAGGATGGGCGACGGCCACGAGATGCCGCGCATCCCGATCGAATTCAATGCCGCCGTGTACCGCTTCGGGCACTCGCAGGTGCGCCCCAGCTACCGCGCCAATTTCGGCCCCACCGGCGGCACACCCTTCTTCGCCTTCATCTTCGACGACACGGAAAATCCGGCGGCGCCCGATCCGAACGACCTGCGCGGCGGCAAGCGGGCGGCGCGCCGCTTCATCGACTGGCAGACCTTCTTCGATTTCGGCGACGGCAACATGCGTCCGAACAAGCGCATCGATACCAGGCTGTCGTCGCCGCTGATGAATTTGCCGGGCTCGCGCGCGCCCTCGCCGGGCCTGCCGAACGACGGCGTCCAGGCACTGCCGGCCCGCACCCTGAGCCGCCACATCAATTTCGGCATCCCGTCCGGCCAGGCCATCGCGCGCAGCATGCACATGCCGGTGCTGGCGCCGAGCCAGCTGAGCGAGCTCGCTCCCTACGCGCTCGATCCACGCACCACGCTGGCCAGCTCCACGCCGCTGTTCTTCTACATCCTGAAGGAAGCCGAGGTGATGGAACACGGCCTGCGCCTCGGACCGGTCGGCGCGCGCATCGTCGGCGAAGTCTTCGTCGGCCTGCTCAGGGAAGACCCCGGGTCCTGGCTGCGCGCCGCGCCGCAGTGGAAACCCACGCTGCCCACGAGCCACCCCGGCGACTTCCGCATGGCCGACCTGCTGCAGTTCGCGGGCGTGGTGGCGCCGCTGTAGGCGCTTCTACACCTGACCCTCAGAAACCGAGCACGAAGCGGGCGCCGCCCGTCACGGGACGCACGTGGCGGACGGTGCCCCCATTCGCATGCACCAGCTGGCGCACCAGCGCCAGCCCGATCCCGCGCCCGCCCTTCCGGGTGGTGAAGAAGGGCGTGAAAATGTGCGGCAGCAGTTCTTCCGGCACGCCGGGACCGTTGTCGCTGACCTCGATGCGCAGCCGCGCGCCGCGCACCAGGCGCGCGTGCACGGTGGCGCGCGGCGCCGCCAGGCCCGCGGTCGCTTCAAACGCGTTCTTCAACAGGTTGATCAGGGCCTGTTCGAGCTGGCCCGCATCGGCCACCAGCGCCAGCGAGTCCGGCTCGACCAGGATGCGCAGCTCGCCGCCGCGTGCGCGCCAGGCCGGTTCGACCAGCATCGACACGCGCACCAGCAGCTGTTTGAGCGCGACCTGCTCCGGCACCGGTTCCGGCATGCTGGACAGGCTGCGGTAGCTGCCGACGAAATCGGCAAGGCTGGTCGCGCGGCGCGCGATGGCGTCGAGCGCCGCGCCCAGGTCGGCGGCGAGTTCGGCTTCAACTTCGCCCTCGAGCTGCGGCTGGAGTTCCGCCAGCATGCCCTGCGCCGTGTTCGACAGCGAGGCCACCGGCGTGAGCGAATTCATGATTTCGTGGGTCAGCACCTGCACCAGCTGGCGCCAGGCGTTCAGGGTTTCGGATTCGAGCTCGCTTTCCACCGGGAGCAGCGCGGCAATGCGCTGCGCCTTGCCCTGCACCGTCAGCGAGGACATCGCCACCATGGCGCGTTCGACACCGCGTTCGGTGTCGAAGGCGAGCAGCGCGCGGCCGCTCGCCGGCTGCGCGGCCAGCTGCGAGCAAAGTGCCGCGCGATCGGTCACGCGCCCGGGCGCGAGCAGCTGGCGCGCGCTGGCATTCAGGGGCGCGGCCTCGCCTGCGCAAGTGGAGGGATCGAGCAGGAACAGCGCGACCGGCGCATGTTCGAGGCGGGCTTCCAGCACCAGTGCGTCGTCCGCTCGCCGCAGCATCGGCGGATCTGCCTGGGCCATTTGCGCCGGCGGCGGCGCCATGCGAGACAGCGCGCGCCATACGAGCCAGGCGGGGACGAGCGCCGCCAGCGCGCACGTGACCTGCAGGCGCGGCGAGCCCGCCGCGGCCCCGGCAGCGGCCGCCAGCGCCATCAACGCGGCCACACCGGCAAGGGCTCCGCGCCGCAGCGAAGCGCTAGAGGCCATGCTTCTCGAGCTTGCGGTACAGGGCGGCGCGGCTCAGGCCGAGCCGGCGCGCGGCCTCGCTGATATTGCCCTTCGCCTGGGCCAGTGCGGCGGCGATCGCGCCGCGCTCGACTTCGCCCAGGGTCTGGTCATCGAGCGCGGGAGCGGCCAGCGCGGATGGCGCGACGGCCGGCGTGCCCAGGCCGAAGTCCCCGGTCTCGTAGGCCGCGCCCGCCGCCAGGATCACGGCCCGTTCGCAGGCGTGGCGCAGCGCGCGGACGTTGCCCGGCCACTGCCATGCGAGCAGCGCCGCCTGTGCCGCGTTCGACAGCGCGCGCGCCGGCCGCGCGTACTGCGCTTCGTAGTGCGCCAGGTAGTGGCGCAGCAGGCCAGGGATGTCGCCGCGGCGCTCGCGCAGCGGGGGCACCCGGATCACGATGGTATTCAGGCGAAACAGCAGGTCGGGACGGAACACGCCCGGGTCGAACAGGCTCGCTTCATCGAGATTGGTGGCGCTGACGATGCGCACGTCGACCGCCTGCGGCCGGTCGGCGCCGAGCGGCGTCACTTCGCGCCGTTCCAGCGCGGCGAGCAGCTTGGCCTGCGCCGGCAAGGGCATGTTCCCGACCTCGTCGAGGAACAGCGTGCCGCCGCGCGCGGCCTGGAAGCGGCCGTCGCGGTCCGCCTTCGCATCGGTGAACGAACCCTTGCGGTGGCCGAACAGTTCGCTCTCGAAGGTCGCTTCCGGCAGCGCGCCCATGTCCACGGCGAGGAAGGCGGCGCCGGCGCGTTTCGACGCGGCGTGGATGGCGCGCGCCACCAGCTCCTTGCCGACACCGTTCTCGCCCAGCACCAGCACGTTCGCCTCGGTGGGACCGACACTCGCCACCATCGCCCTGACTGCCGCCATGGCGGGCGACTCGCCCATCAGGATCGACGCGGCGCCGGCAACGCAGGCCGTGCTACGGCGCGCCAGGGCGGCATCGACGGCGGCCAGCAGGCGCGCATTGTCCCAGGGTTTGGTGATGAAGTCGCCCGCGCCGCGCTTGAGCGCCTCCACCGCCAGCGGCACGTCGGCGTAGGCCGTCAGGGCGATCACGGCCGGCGGCCGCGGTTGCCGGCGCAGCAGGTCGAGCACGGCGAGGCCTTCGGCGCCGTCCGTGCGTCCCGGCGTAAAGTTCAGGTCGAGCAGGACCACGTCGGGCACACCCTGCGCCAGGGCCAGCGCCAGCCGCGCCGGGTCCTGCAGCACCGTGACTTCGCCGTGGCGGCGGCGCAGCAGCATCCGCGCGGCGAAGGCCACGTCGGCGTCGTCGTCGAGGATCAGGATGCGGGCGGTGGTCGGTTCCATGGCGGCCTGGCTGGGTTGAAGTCCGGGGCATTCTAGCAGCGAAGATGAGATGGCGAAATCACAAGTTCGCCGTGCCCGCACACCTGTCCGGATATGAACACCTGCCCTGTCCGGGAGCGGACAGGCCGACTGCAAAAGCGGGCGAAAAGGGCTTGGGGCCGCCATGGCACGGCGCTTGCAATGACAGGTCCTGTCACCACTCTCCGGGCCCCTCATGTCGCTGCAATCGCTTCCCACTCCGGCCACCGGCGCCGCCATGGACACCATCGTTCCGCGCAAACGCGGCAAGGCGATCCTGCTCTGCGCGCTGGCTGCCGTGCTGCTGCTCGCCGGCGGCGCCTGGCTCTGGCACCAGGTTCCGCGCGGACTGCGCGTGGAACGGGCCGAGCTCGCGATCGCAAGCGTGCAGCAAGGCGTATTTCGCGACGAACTCGTGGTGCGCGCGAACGCCGCGCCGCTCGACTCCGTCATCCTCGATTCGGTAGAGTCGGGCCGCATCGAAGAAGTGTTCGTGCGTGACGGCGAGCTGGTGAAAAAGGGGCAGCTCCTGTTCCGCATCGCCAACCCGCAGCGCAACCTGGAACTGCTGGCGCGCCAGGCCGAACAGGCGCAGCAGCTCTACAACCTGGCCAACCTGCGCCTGGCCCAGGAGAGCGACCGCAGCGCCCGTCAGCGCCGCCTCGACGAACTGGCCTTCAACCTGGAGCAGGCACGCAAGCGCCATGCGCGCAACGAGCGGCTGGCGGCGCAGGGCTTCATCTCCGCCGTGGCGCTGGAAGAGTCGCGCGACGCCTTCGACAAGGAAGCGCGCGCGATCGGACTGGAACAGCGCAGCGCCGCCGCCGACAGCCGCGTGCGCACACCCGCCCTGACGCAGCTGGAAAAGGCAATCGGCGGACTCGATACCGGCCTGCAGCTGGTGCAGGCGACCGTCGACGCGCTGGTGGTGCGCGCACCGGGCGCGGGCCGCCTGACGGACTTCCGGATGCAGGTCGGCGAGTCGATCGCCACCGGCAGGAACGTCGGCCGCATCGACGACCCGAGCCGCTTCAAGCTCGCCGCGCGCATCGACGAGTTCTACCTGAACCGGGTGGCGGTCGGACGCACGGGCGCGGTCGACTACGAGGGACGGCGCTATCCGGTGCGGATCTCCGGCGTCTACCCGCAGATCAAGGAAGGCCGCTTTCTCGCCGAATTGCTGTTCGCGGACGCGCAACCCCCTGCCCTGCGCCCCGGCCAGAGCCTGGACGCCCAGCTCACCCTGGGCGATCCGGCGCGCGCCCTGCTGCTCCCGGGCGGCGCCTGGACCGGCGACAGCGGCGGCGCCTGGGTCTACGTGGTCGACGCAAGCGGCCGCACGGCCCGGCGGCGCGAGGTGCGCACCGGCCGCCGCAGCAACGCCCAGGTCGAGGTGCTGGCCGGCCTGGAAGCGGGCGAACGGGTCATCGTCTCCAGCTATGCGGCCTTCGGACAGTCGACCGCGCTCAGCATTTCGAAGTAATCTCTCACCCAAGGAAAACAAGGAAAGTCATGCTCAAACTTTCAGGCATCAGCAAGACCCATGTGGCGGGCGAAGTCCACACCACGGCGCTCGACCGGATCGATCTCGAGATCGAGGCCGGCGAATACGTCGCCATCACCGGCCCCTCGGGCTGCGGCAAATCCACCCTGCTGGGCCTGCTCGGCCTGCTCGACGTGCCCAGTACCGGCGACTACTGGTTCGACGGCGAGAACGTGGCCGGGTGGAGCGAGGCGCGCCTGAACCGCCTGCGGCGCGGGCGCATCGGCTTCATCTTCCAGAGTTTTAACCTGATCGACGAACTGAACGTGTTCGAAAACGTGGAGCTGGCGCTCGAGTACACGGGCATGGGCGCCTCCGAGCGGCGCGAGCGGGTCGGCGCGATGCTCGACAAGCTCGGCGTGGCGCACCGCGCGCGCCACAAACCATCGCAGCTCTCGGGCGGCCAGCAGCAGCGCGTGGCGATCGCCCGCGCGCTGGTGGCCGGTCCCGCCCTGCTGCTGGCGGACGAACCGACCGGCAACCTCGACACGGCCCACGGCGACGAAGTGATGCGCATGCTGCGCACGATTAACGCCGAGGGCACGACGGTCGTGATGGTCACCCACTCGCCGGCCCACGCGGCCCAGGCCTCGCGCACGCTCAATTTGCTGGACGGCCGCATCGTCATCGACGCGCTGAGGGCCGCATGAGGGCGCGCGACTTCCGCATCGGCTGGCGCCAGCTGCTGCAGGAACCCGGCTATTCGGCCGTTACCGTGCTCGGCCTGGCCGTCGCCTGCGCCGCCTGCTTCCTGCTGCTCGGCTTCGTCGCCTACTGCCTGAACTACAACAGCCATGTGCCGGACGGCGAACGGGTCTATGTCGTCAAACAGCGCATCAATTTCTTCCCGCGCCCGGACTGGAACACGCGCGCCACGCTGTCGCTACGCGACACGGCGCTCGCCAGCGGCGCGGTCGAGCAGGCCTCGATCGCACGCCAGGTCCAGCAGCCGCTGCGCGCCGGCGACCAGCTGCACGAAGTCAGGATGTTCGCGGTCGACCCGGACTTCGGCCCCATCTTCGGCATCGTGCCGCTCAGCGGAGACTTGAAGGCGGCATTGACCCGACCCGACGGCCTGGCGCTCACGCGCGAGACCGCGCTGCGCCTGTTCGGCCAGGCCGAGGTGGTCGGCAGGACGGTGGGCGTCGGCCAGGAGCTGCTGCAGGTGCTGGCCGTGCTTCCCGACCTGCCGGCGAACACCACGGTGCGCTGGCAAGCGCTGGGCAGCCCGCTCAGCCGCGCACTGAAGCCGGAAGACCGCAACCTGCACCCTTCCGACCAGGAGCGCGGGCAGATCTTCCTCAAGCTGCGTCCCGGCGCCGACAGCGTCCGCCTCACCGCACTGCTGCAGGACGCGGTGGAAGCATCGCCCGTCAACCAGCGCTTCCGCACTGGACCGATGGGCCGCTCGCTGACCGGCCATGGCGTCGATATCAGGCTGGCGGCGATGCCGGATGCGTATTTCGACGCGGATCTCGCCAGCGGCCGCGACAAGCGCAACTACGGCCAGCGCGACAGTACCCTGGCCCTGGCCGGCGTCGCCCTGCTGATCCTGGCCCTCGCCATGACCAACTGGATCAATCTCGCCACCGTGCGCACGCTGCGGCGCCAGCGCGAGATCGGCATGCGCAAGGTGCTGGGCGCGAGCGCGGCGCGCGTGGCCGGCCAGTTCCTGGCCGAGTCGGTGCTGGTCGCCCTGCTGGCCACCAGCGTCGGCATCCTGCTGGCCTGGCTGCTGCAGCCGCTGTTCGCCGACCTGGTGGACCGCAAGCTGGAAGGCTTCTTCACGCCCGGCCGGCTGGCGCTGGCGCTGGGCCTGGGCGTGCTGGCCGGCCTGGCGGCCGGGGCGTACCCGGCGTGGACAGCCTTGCGGGTGCACGCGTCCACCGTCCTGGCGGGACGCGACAGCAGCAGCGAGACGACGACCAACCTGTGGCTGCGGCGTGCCCTGACGGTGCTGCAGTTCGCCACCGCGATGGCGCTGGCCGGCGTCACCGTGGCAGTGGGCTGGCAGACCTGGTATGCGACGAGCGCCGATCCCGGCTTCGATCCGGCCGGGCTGACGCTGCTGGAGATGCCGCTGGCGAAGGACGAACAGGTGCAGGGCTTCGTGCGCGCGGTGGCCCGGGTGCCCGGCATCGAAGGCGCTGCGGTATCGGCCGAAGCGATCGGGCGCGACGCCAACAAGATCACCGGCGGCTTCGCCACGCCTGGCGGGCAGGAAATGCCGATGGAGATCAAGCGCGTGTCGCCCGAATTCTTCGACCTGTACCGCATCCGCCCCGTCGCCGGACGCCTGTTCAGCGCCGAACGCGACCAGCCCAAGGCCAGGGTGGCGCTGCTGAACATGGCGGCGGTGCGGGCGCTGGGGTATCGCACGGCGGAAGAAGTGGTCGGCAAGCTTCCGTTCGCAGCGGGTCCCGACGGCTTCGACCTGACCATCGTCGGGGTGGCGCCGGACGTACGGCACCAGTCGATGCGCGAGCGCCCGGGACCGATCGTCTACTTCCTCACCGACTCGGACGGCGTCGTCACGGTGCGCAGCTCACTCGACCAGCAAACCCTGGCGCACGCCATCGGCCCGACCTGGCGCCAGTACTTCCCGAACGGGATGATGTACATGAAAAGCGCGGCCAGCATCTTCGGCGACAGCTACCGCCAGGACCTGCGCATGGTGAAGATCCTCGGCGCCGCCAGCCTGGTGGCGCTGGCCCTGGCCGCCTTCGGCATCTATGTGCTGTCGGCCTACACCGTGCAGCGCAGCCGGCGCGAGATCGTGATCCGCAAGCTGTACGGGGCCAGCAACGGCGCCATCGCGCGCCGCCTGGGACGCGAGTTCGGGCTGACGGTGGCGGTGGCCGGATTGATCGGACTGCCTGCGGCGGCGCTGGCGATCCGCACCTACCTGGACGGCTTTGCCGAACATGCGCCGCTGGGACAGTGGCCGCTGGTGGCGGCGGTGGCGCTGGCGCTGCTGGCGGCACTGGCGGCGACGGCAAGGCATACGGCGGTGGCCATGCGTATGAGTCCGGTGCAGGCGCTGCGCAGCTAGTCCTGTTGCAGCGCGGCGTACCAGGCTGCATACGGCGTGTTGGCGGCGAGCTTGCGGTTGTAGTCCGGCGCGCCGTCGTTCCACCACACGGGGCCGCGCTCGCCGAGCGCGCGCTTGGCCTCGTCGACGGCCGCGCGGGCGCTGCGCTCGGCTTCGCGGTCCCCTGCCCGTTTGGCGGCGCCGACCTGGCGCCGCGCCGTCATGAGACGGTCGACCAGTGCTTGCCGTTTTTCCGGCGCGAGTGCCGGATTACTCGTGCGCCAGAGGCGGCCGCGCACCACGAAGTAGCGGCCGTCGGGAGTATCAGGGTATTTTTTCAAGTCGGGCATGGCCCGACTTTACCCGACGGTCCCCAGGGATGGCGTACGGCTTACTGGACGGTGACCTTCGCGTCCTTCACCAGCTTGGCGTAGCGCTCGGTGTCGGTCTTGATCTGGGCCGCCATCTGCGCGGCGCTGCCGCCGATCGGAACGGCGCCGATCTCTTCCATCCGCTTCTGGAATTCGGGCGATTTCACGATGCTGACGACCTCGGTGTTGAGGCGCGCCAGCACGTCTTTCGGCGTCGCCGCCGGCGCCAGCAGGCCGAACCAGGTGCCCTGGTCGAAGCCCTTCAGGCCGGATTCGTCGAGCGTCGGCACCTCGGGCAGCGCGGCGGAGCGCTTGATGGTGGTGACCGCCAGGGCGCGCAGCTTGCCGGCCCGGATATGCGAGAGCACCGGCGTGACGGTGTCGAAGGACATGTCGATCTGGCCGCCCAGCAGGTCGATCGTCAGCGGACCGCTGCCTTTATAGGGCACGTGCACGATGTCGACGCCGCTGGCGAGGCTGAACTGGGCGCCGATCAGGTGCTGGCCGGTGCCGTTGCCGTTCGAACCGAAGCTCAACTTGCCCGGTGTTTTCTTCGCCAGCGCGACCAGCTCGGCGACGTTCTTCGCCGCGAGGTTCGGGTTCACCACCAGCACGTTCGGCACCATGGCCACCGTCGACACGGGCGCCAGGTCGCGCTGGAAGTCGTAGGGCAGCTTCTTGTAGACGCTGGTGGCGATCGTGTGATGGACGGCGCCGACCAGCAGCGTGTAGCCGTCCGGCTTCGCCTTGGCGACATAGTCGGCGCCGATGGTCGCGCCGGCGCCCGGCTTGTTCTCGATGATCACCGGCTGGCCCAGGTTTTTCGACAGTTCCTGGCCCAGCGTGCGCGCGATCGCATCGGTGGTGCCGCCGGTCGCGAACGGGACCACGATGCTGATGGTTTTTGCAGGCCAGGCCTGGGCCATTGCGCTGGCGCCGCTTCCGAGTAACACGCCCAGCGCAAGGGCTTGGGCAATACGCTGGTACTGCCGGGGATGCTTTTGCATGCTCGTCTCCTGAATTGTTATGGATTCGCTTCGTGGTCCCGGTTGCCGGGCTGGTAACGACGGGTCAGGAGCTGAATATACGGGTTGCGAGCACTCAAAGATGACGCTAAAGTTGAACCATTATTAAACTTGGATTAACAATGTCCACTCCCGTCAACGCCCAGTCCGAGATGGCCTTTTTCAGCCTGCTGGTGCGTGCCGGCAGCCTCTCGGCGGCGGCGCGCGAACTGAATGTCACGACGGCCGGGGTCAGCAAGCGCCTGTCGCAGATGGAGGCGCGCCTGGGCACCCGCCTGCTGCACCGGACCACGCGCCGCATCGGGCTCACGGCCGAGGGCGAGATCTACCTCGAACATTCGCGCCGCATCCTGGCCGACATCGGGGACATGGAGCAGATGATCACGAGCGCCGCCACGGCGCCCAAGGGCCTGCTGCGGGTGAACGCCACCCTCGGCTTCGGCCGCAGCCATATCGCGCCGCTGATCTCGGCCTTCCACAAGCGCCATCCGGACGTGCATGTCCAGTTGCAGCTGACCGTCAATCCGCCCACCCTGATCGAGGACGCCTGCGACGTCTGGATCCGCTTCGGCGAACCGCCCGATACCCGCGTCATCGCGCGCCGCCTGGCCTCGAACCGGCGCCTGATCTGCGCCGCCCCCGCCTATCTCGAACGGCATGGCACGCCGCGCGTACCGAACGACCTGACCCACCACAGCTGCATCGGCATCCGCCAGGGCGCGGAGGGATATGGCATCTGGCACCTGAGTTCCGGCCAGCGCACCGAGACGGTCAAGGTGCGCGGCGAACTGAGTACCAACGATGGCGAGATCGCCGTCAACTGGGCGCTCGAAGGGCACGGGCTGATCATGCGGGCGGAATGGGATATCGCGAAATACCTGCAGAGCGGGCGCCTGCGCCAGGTGCTGGCGAACTGGGAGACGCCGGGCGCCGACATCTATGCGGTGTACCCGCACCAGCTGCAGACGGCGGCGCGGGTGCGTTCCTTCGTCGACTTCGTCGCCGCCGCGTTTTCGGCGGCGACGCCGATGGGACAGGAAGTGGCGCGCTGGCCGTCGAACGAGGCCGGCGCCGGCGCCTGATCCCGGCGCTTTCTACAGGCGCAAACGTGCGGTCCTCACTGTCCGCCGCCGTTTTCGTCCAGGCGCGCGATGCGCAGCAGGTTGGTCGTGCCGGCGGCGCCGAAGGGCATGCCGGCCGCGATCACGATGGCCTGGCCGGGCCTGGCGAGGCCCTCGCGGCCGGCCGTGGCGCAGGCGAAGTCCGTCATCTCCGACACCGACTCCACATCGTGCACCAGCACCGCATGCACGCCCCAGGCCAGGGCCAGGCGGCGCGCCGTGGCCAGCTTGGGCGTCATGCCGATGATCGGCGCCCGCGGGCGTTCGCGCGCCACGCGCAGGGCCGAGTGGCCGGACATGGTGTAGGCGACGGTCGCGGCCACGTCCAGCAGGTCGGCCACGTTGCGCAGCGCCAGGCCGATGGCGTCCGCAATCTCGGCGCGCGTGGGGTGCTGGGCCGCCTTGATACTCTCGGCGTACCAGGTATCCGATTCGGTGTGCTCGATGATGCTGTTCATCATCTTGACGGCTTCGACCGGGAACTGACCGGAGGCCGATTCGGCCGACAGCATCACCGCATCGGCTCCGTCGTAGACGGCGGTGGCGACGTCGGAGGCTTCGGCGCGGGTCGGCACCGGCGCCGACACCATCGACTCGAGCATCTGGGTTGCCACGATCACCGGCTTGCCGAGGCGGCGGCAGGCGCGCACGATGCGCTTCTGGATCGCCGGCACCTGCTCGGCCGGCATCTCGACGCCGAGGTCGCCGCGCGCCACCATCACCGCATCGGCCGCCTCGACGATGGCGTCGAGCTGGGCGATCGCGGCCGGCTTTTCGAGCTTGGCGATGATTCCGGCCCGGTCCTGGACGATTTCCTTGATCTCATGGATGTCCTCGGCCCGCTGCACGAAGGAGAGCGCGATCCAGTCCACGCCGAGGGCCAGCCCGAAATCCAGGTCCCTGCGGTCCTTCTCGGTCAGTGCCGACATCGGCACCACCACGCCCGGCACGTTCACGCCCTTGCGGTCGGACAGCATGCCGCCGGCGACCACGACGGTATCGGCGTAATTGTCGCCGAAGCGCTTGACCTGCAGTTCGATGCGGCCGTCGTCCAGCAGCAGGCGCGCGCCCTCCTCCAGGGCTGCGAAGATTTCCGGATGCGGCAGCGCGACCCGCTCGACGTCGCCCGCTTGTCCGCTGTTCAGGTCGAGCCGGAAGGCGGCGCCCGGCGCGAGTTTCACCGGGCCGTTGGCGAAGCTGCCGATGCGCAGCTTCGGTCCTTGCAGGTCGAGCAGCACCCCGATCGGCCGGCCCAGGGATTTTTCCAGGCCGCGCAGGATGGCCAGCCGCGCCTTGTGGTCCTCGTGGGTGCCGTGGCTGAAGTTCAGGCGGAAGACGTCTGCGCCCGCGCGGAACATGGCTTCCAGGGTGGCCGCGCTGGAACTGGCGGGACCGACGGTGGCGACGATTTTGGCTTTACGGTTGCGATTCATGTTTCATTCCTGGATGCCGGGTTGATGAGGAAGGCCCGGAAATCGTTGACGTTGGTGAGTGTCGGCCCGGTGACGACCGAGTCGCCCAGCCGCTGGAAAAAACCGTGGCCGTCGTTGCGGTCCAGGCTTTGCTGCGGCCGCGTTCCGAGGGCGAAGGCGCGGTCGAGGGTCTGCGGCGAAAAGTAGGCGCCGGCGATTTCCTCGACGCCGTCGACGCCGTCGGTGTCGCCGGCCAGGCCGTGCACGCCCGGCTCGCCGCGCAGGGCAATGGCCGCGGAGAGCAGGAATTCGACGTTGCGCCCGCCCCTGCCGTCCCCCTTGATGGTGACCGTGGTCTCGCCGCCCGAGAGCAGCACGCACGGGGTTGCGAAGGGCTGGCCGCGGCGTGCGGCCTGCAGGGCGATGGCGGCCATCACCTTGCCGGCCTCGCGCGCTTCGCCCTCGACGCTGTCGCCGAGGATATACGCCTTGACGCCCGCGGCTTCGGCAACCCGCGCCGCCGCTTCGAGCGCCATCCGGGGCGTGGCGACCATGTGCACCGTATTTCCCGCCAGGCGCGGGTCGCCCGGTTTCACGGATTCGCCGGCGCCGCTTGCCAGGACCTGGCGTACCTGCGGCGGCAAGGCGATACCGTAGCGCTCGACGATGGCGAGTGCGTCGGCGCAGGTGCTGGCGTCGGCCACCGTGGGACCGGAGGCGATGTCGCGCGGGTCGTCGCCGGGTACGTCGGAGATCAGGAGCGTGAGCACCCGCGCCGGATGGCAGGCAGCGGCAAGGCGGCCGCCCTTGATGCTTGATAAGTGCCTGCGCACGCAGTTCATCTCGCCGATGCTGGCGCCCGAAGCGAGCAGCGCGCGGTTGACCGCCTGCTTGTCCGCCAGCGTGATGCCGGGCAGCGGCAAGGGCAGCAGCGAGGAGCCCCCGCCCGAGATCAGGCACAGCACGGTGTCGTCGGCCGTCAGGCCGCCGACCAGCGCGAGCATGCGTCCGGCGGCGTCCAACCCGGCCTGGTCGGGCACCGGATGCGCGGCCTCGACGATCTCGATCCGCTCGCAGGGCACCGCATGGCCGTAGCGCGTGACCACCAGCCCTTCCAGCTTGCCCGGCCAGTGGCGCTCGACCGCGCGCGCCATCTCGGCCGAGGCCTTGCCGGCGCCGATCACGAGCAGGCGGCCGCGTGGGGCTTCCGGCAAATACGCCGGGATGCACAGGGCCGGCTGGGCCGCCGCGATCGCGGCCCGGAACAAGCCTTCGAGGAAGTCACGCTCGCTCTCCATTTCTTTCTCCAGCACGTAGAACGGGTTCAGGCCGAGGCCTTCTGGCCGCCGGCCAGGCCGACGACATTCAGGTCGACCGGCACAGGGGCTTCCTCGACCGGCCTGACCAGCGACGGCACTTCCTGGCCGTCGAGGATGCGGTGCATGCGCTCGCTGTCGATGCCGCCCACCCACTTCGCGATCGCCACCGTGCCGACCGCATTGCCGATTGTATTCGTAATCGCCCGCGCTTCCGACATGAAGCGGTCCACGCCCAGCAGCAGCACCATGCCCGCGACCGGGATGTTGCCCATCGAGGCGAGCGTCGCCGCCAGGGTGATGAAGCCGGAACCGGTGACGCCGGCCGAGCCTTTCGAGGTCACCATCAGCACGCCCATGATCACGAACTGGTCCAGTAGCGACAAGGGCGTGTTCGTGGCCTGGGCGATGAAGATCGCGGCCATCGTGTAGTAGATGCACTGCCCGTCCGGGTTGAAGGTGACGCCGGCCGGCACCACCAGGCCGACCACCGGCCGGGAGACGCCGAGGTGCTCGAGCTTGTGCATCAGCTGCGGCACGACCGACTCCGAGGAGCTGGTGCCGAGAACCGTGAAGATCTCGTCCTTGATATAGCGGAGGAACTTCCACAGGCTGAAGCCCGAGACGCGGGCAATCGCATTGAGCACGACGAAGATGAAGGCGAGGCAGGTCAGGTACATGCAGCCCATCAGCTGGCCGAGCGAGAGCAGCGAGGCCAGGCCGTATTTGCCGACCGTGAAAGCGATGGCGCCAAAAGCGGCGACCGGCGCGATGCGCATCACCATCCGCACCACCACGAACATGGCGTTGCTGAAGGCTTCCAGCATGTCGACCACCGGTTTCGCCGCACGTCCCATATGCGACAGCGCCACGCCGAACATGGTCGCGAACACGAGGATCTGCAGGATGTCGTTCTTGGCCAGCGCATCGACCACGCTGGTCGGCACCATGTTCAGGAGGAAGTCGACGAAGCCGGTCGACCTGGCGGCGGCCGCCGTGTAGTTGGCGATCGAGTGGGTGTCGAGCGCCCTGGCGTCGACGTTCATGCCGGCGCCGGGCTGGAACACGTTGACGACGATGAGGCCGAGCAGCAGGGCGAAGGTCGACAGGACCTCGAAATAGACCAGGGCGCGGACACCGACGCGCCCCAGTTCCTTCATGCTTTCCATGCGGGCGATGCCGAGCACCACCATCGCGAAGATGACCGGTGCGAACACCATCTTGATCAGGCGGATGAAGACGTCGCCGAAGGGTTTGAGGTCGGTGCCCAGCTTGGGATAGAGGAAGCCCAGCAGGCCGCCGGCGAGCACGCCGATCAGGACCTGCACGTACAGTTTTCCGAAAATGCGGGTTGACATGATGTCTCCTTGATGTCTGCTGCTTGCAGCGCCCCCTCCCCGCTCTGCGGCGGGTGTTGTACGAGGGGACGCGGGTATTTCTGAACCGGGCCGCAGGGCGCGGCGCCGGTGGACGAACCGGTTTTACGCTGCGGCGCGCTCGCCGCGGGCTTTGATCCAGTCGCACACCGCCCGGGTGACTTCGACGGTGGTGGCGCTGCCGCCCAGGTCGCGCGTGTGCAGCGAAGGGGTGCTGGTCACGCTTTCGATGGCCGCCATCACCTGCTGCGCGGCTTCGGATTCGCCGAGGTGCTCGAGCAGCATGACGACCGACCAGAAGGTGCCGATCGGGTTGGCCAGGCCTTTGCCCATGATGTCGAAGGCCGAACCGTGGATCGGCTCGAACATCGACGGGTAGCGGCGCTCGGGATCGATGTTGCCGGTCGGGGCGATGCCCAGGCTGCCGGCCAGTGCCGCGGCCAGGTCGGAGAGGATGTCGGCGTGCAGGTTGGTGGCGACGATCGTGTCCAGCGTGGCCGGACGGTTGACCATGCGGGCCGTGGCTGCGTCGACCAGTTCCTTGTCCCATTTCACGTCCGGGAAGTCGCGCGAGACTTCCAGCGCGATCTCGTCCCACATCACCATCGCATGGCGCTGGGCATTGCTCTTGGTGATCACGGTCAGCAGCTTGCGCGGACGCGACTGCGCCAGTGTGAAGGCGTAGCGCAGGATGCGCTCGACGCCGACGCGGGTCATCATGCTGACGTCGGTCGCCGCTTCGATCGGATGGCCCTGGTGCACGCGCCCGCCGACGCCCGAGTACTCGCCTTCCGAATTCTCGCGCACGATCACCCAGTTCAGGTCTTCCGGTGCGCAGCGCTTGAGCGGACCGTCGATGCCGGGCAGGATGCGGGTCGGACGCACGTTGGCGTACTGGTCGAAGCCCTGGCAGATCTTCAGGCGCAGGCCCCACAGGGTGATGTGGTCGGCGATATCCGGGTCGCCGGCCGAGCCGAACAGGATTGCGTCCTTGCCGCGCAGTGCGTCGAGGCCGTCGGCCGGCATCATGACGCCATGCTTGCGGTAGTAGTCGCCGCCCCAGTCGAAGTCTTCGAAGGCGAACTGGAAGCGGTTGCTGCCTGCAGCCAGCGCCGCCAGGACTTGCTGGCCCGCCGGCACGACTTCCTTGCCGATGCCGTCGCCTGGGATGGTTGCGATTTGATAGGTTTTCATTGCTGCTGTCTCCGTCTGGGTAGGTGATGTCGTGCATGCACTGTACCGGGGGACGGACGGTCCGGAACGACGCTGGACTCAAACCATTATTAACTCCAGCTTAACAATGCATCAGGGGGCAGCGTGGAATGTTGACTGCTGGGCTGGATGAGCCGTGCTACCCGGTACCGTAGGGGCGGAAGGCGGGAGTGACGCAAGGTGGGGCTCCGGCAGAACCCGGGGAAACGGGCTGGTGGCCTCATGGTCAAGCATACTGCCAGGTTCTGCAGTCCCATGGATAATGCTGCCCAGACATATCAACGTGTGAGCGTAAAACATGAAGTGGATCATCACGAAATACCTGGTCACCGCGGCGGTCGTCGTGCTGGTGTCCGAGCTGGCCAAGCGCAGCGACCGCATCGGCGGCTTCATCGCAGCATTGCCCATGGTCACGCTGCTGACCCTCGTCTGGCTGCACCTGGAGAACCAGCCGGCGGCCAAGGTCGCCAACCACGCCTGGTACACCTTCTGGTACGTAGTGCCGACGCTGCCGATGTTCCTCGCCTTTCCCTGGCTGCTGGGCCGCCTCGGCTTCTGGCCGACCCTGGGTGCCTGCACCCTGCTCACGGTTGCCTGCTTCGGTGCCTTCGCGCTGGCGGTGAAACGGTTCGGGATCGTGCTCCTTTAATTCTTGCAACGCAAACGCAGGATGCGACATCTAATGGGTGCAAGAACAACATCCACCTACAGAGGAGCATGCCATGAGCAAATTTACCCACAAGCTGTTGTGCGCCACCATTGCCGGCGCGTTCGCCCTCGCCGGTAGCGCCTTCGCACAGACGGCGCCGGACGACGCCCAGATTGCCGGTATCGTCGTTGCCGCCAATCAAGTCGATATCGATGCCGGCAAGCTCGCGCAAAAGACGACGAAGCAGGCCGAGGTGAAGTCGTTTGCCAAACAGATGGTGACCGACCACACCGGCGTCAACAAGCAGGCGGGCGCGCTCGTAAAGAAACTGAAGGTGACGCCGACGGACAGTGATCTGAGCAAGAGCCTGAAAGCGGGCGGCGCCGAGAACATCGCCAAGCTCAAGGGGCTCAAGGGCAAGGAATTCGACAAGGCCTATGTCGACCACGAAGTGACCTACCACCAGGCCGTGATCGACGCGCTCGACAAGACCCTGATCCCGAATGCGAAGAACGCCGAGCTGAAGGACACGCTGGTCAAGACCCGTCCGGCCTTCGTGGCCCACCTCGAGCACGCGAAACAGCTGCAGTCGACAATGAAATAAGGCGGCGGCCGTGGCTTTCCTTCTAAAAAGGGCGGGCTACGCGCTCGCCCTGCTGGCCGCGCTCGGCCCGGCGGTGCAGGCAGCCCCTGCCGTGCACACGGTCCTGATCGACGGCATGCGCTTTATCCCGCAAACTGTCGAGGTGAAGGCGGGCGACACCGTCGTGTGGCGCAACAAGGACCCGTTCCCGCACACGGCGACCGCTACACAGTCCGGCAGCGGCGGTCCGAGCTCGCCGGCGATCGCCCCCGGGGCCAGCTGGCGCTTCAAGGCGGCCAAGCCCGGGTCCTACCCCTACCTGTGCACGCTGCACAGCACGATGACGGCCACCCTGGTCGTGAAATGAAGGAGCGCTCGATGGAACAACGCAGACCAGCCGATCCGGCGCAGGCGACCGATCCTAACCTGGCAGGCATGGTCGCCGCCGGCGATCCGGGCGCCTTCGAGGTGCTGATGCGGCGCCACAACGGCGCGCTGTACCGCACTGCGCGCAGCATCGTGCGCGACGACGCCGAGGCCGAGGACATCGTGCAGGAATCCTACCTGCTGGCCTACCGCAAGATGGCACACTTCCGCGGCGACGCCAGCCTGGCCACCTGGCTCACCCGCATCGTCGTCAACGAGGCGACTGGAAGGCTGCGCAAGACGCGGCGGCGGGCCGACATCATCGCGCTGGTGCCGGGAGCGAACGGGTTCGAGACCGACGGAGAGGAAGCCATGAGCGACGAACCTGGCGCGCCCGAGACGCCGGACACCGCGGCGCTCCGCGCGGAAGCGCGGCGCCTGATCGAAGCGCGCATCGACGCCCTGCCCGACCAGCTGCGCACCGTCTTCATGCTGCGCGCGGTGGAGGACCTGTCGGTCCAGGAAACGTCGGCGGCGCTCGGCATCCCGGAGGCGACGGTGCGCAGCCAGTATTTCCGCGCCCGCGGCCTGCTGCGCGAGGCGCTGGCGCGCGACTTCGACCGGGCGGTGGATACGGCGTTTTCCTTCGATGGGGAGCGTTGCGACCGGATCGTGGCGGCGGTGCTGGCGCGGCTGTAAGGGACGGCCGACATCGGGGGATCACGCGGTAAACCAGCGCCGCTGGCGGAGTGAGCCCGGCAGCTCCGTCGGCAGCGGCCGGCCGCGACGCCTTGTTCGCTGCACTTGTATCCAACCTGCCGGTGTTGGTTAGTTACTTTTAAGTCGTTTGATGTGCTGCGGAGGCTGTGGCTTCGCGCCGGCCAAAGAACCTCGCACACAAGCCGGCATGGACAGTGCCGGCGCACGCACGCTCAGCCATGGCCTGCGCCAGCCTAGCGTCCCACCCCAACGCCGATGCCGACGCCGGAACCGCGCCCCCAGCTGCCCCAGCTACCGAAAATGGAGGTCGAGACGCCTCCATAGCTGGCACCGTTCTTCGCCGCTAACTGGACAATACAATTGCGCCATGGATCCGAGTTCGCCGGGTAACCCAGCTGCGTGCAGGCCGGCCCGTATTCAGCGATCATGCGGTCCATCTCAGCTTGTTGCTTCATCGCTTTTTCTTGAGGGCTGGCACATCCAAGCAAGCAAACGACGCTCGCTGCCGTCAACATTGAAACGCGCATGGTGGTTCTCCTTGGAAACGGCCGATCGAAGCGGCTCGCGTCTGGCAGGGTGTGCAACGATCATACATCCCAACGCGCTGGATACACCGCCAGCACGCGCAATCGACGCAGCTTCATGAAAGATGCATAATCGACGGATCCGATCGCACCACGCCAGGAGCCGGCATGGACGGGTATCTCGAGGATGAGTTCGACATTGCGCAGCTGGTGCCCGGCTTTCGTGCGCCCGTGGCCGCAGGCGCGCCGCCCGCCGATGGCGCGGCGCTGGACGCGGCCGATGCCGGGATGCGGCAGTGGACCAGCCGGGCCGAGGGCCGCTTCAACCCCGGCTCCGACCTGCATCGGCGCGAAACCTGCCGCATGTTCCGCGACACCTTCAATCCCTACCGGCCGGCCGTGCTCGACTGGCCACGGCTGGCGCCGGCGGCGCTGGCGCGCATCGTCGCCCTGCCGATCTGGGACATCGCGGTCCAGACCGAGGGCAAGGCCAGGCTGCGGATGGCGGCCTATGCCGGGACGGTG
Organism: Massilia litorea; assembly: GCF_015101885.1. NCBI lineage: Bacteria > Pseudomonadati > Pseudomonadota > Betaproteobacteria > Burkholderiales > Oxalobacteraceae > Massilia > Massilia litorea. The sequence goes on along the minus strand of NZ_CP062941.1, from coordinate 3,235,086 downwards.
CCGGACCCGGACATGCGCGCCGCGCTGGCCCTCAATGCCTGGGAGGAAAACCGCCACAAGGAAGTGCTGGCGCGCATGGTCGCGGCCTACGGCATCCGCCTCGCGCCCGAAGCGCCGTATGCCTGGCCGGCGGATGCGGAACGGGCTTACCTGGTCACCGGCTTCAGCGAGTGCATCGACAGCTTCTTCGCCTTCGGCCTGTTCGAGGTCGCCCGCCGCTCGGGCCTGTTCCCGCGCGAACTGGTCGACACCTTCGAGCCCGTGATGCAGGAAGAGTGCCGCCACATCCTGCTGTTCGCCAACTGGATCGCCTGGCATCGCGCGGGGCTGTCGCCCTGGCGGCGGCTGCGTTTCGAAGCGAAGGTGGCGGCGGTCTGGGCCTTCCTCGTGTGGGAACGCATCGGCCTGGCGCGCGCCGTCGAGGGCGATGCCGCCGCCCAGGACAACAACTTCACCCTGAACGGCGTGCAATCGGTTGCCTTTGATCCGCCCGCCCTGCCCGAACTGCTGGCGCTCTGCCTGGCGGAAAACGCGCGCCGCTTCGCCGGCTACGACGAACGGCTGCTGCGCCCCACGACGGTACCGCGCCTGGTGCGCGTCGCCCTGCGCCTGCTCGGGCGCCGCCCTTCCTAGATCGGAGCTGCCGTGTTCGCGCCCCCTCCATCGATCCCAGCGCCGCTAGCCGAGATAGCCGGCGCGTCCGAACCAGTCGAGCGCCGCCTGCAGCGCGGCGGCGTGTGGGCGCGGCCGGTAGCCGAGCTCGCGCCCGGCCTTGGCGGAACTGAAGAACATCCGGTTGCGCGACATGCGCAGGCCGTCCACCGTCAGGAAGGGTTCGTGTCCGGACAGGCGCGCCATGGCCTCGGCCGCGTGCGCCAGCGGGATCAGCGGCGCCACCGGCAGGCGCAGGCGCGGCGCGCGCCGTCCCGCGAGAAGCGCAATCTCGCCCAGCAGCTCGCGCAGCATCAGGTTCTCGCCACCCAGGATGTAGCGCTCGCCCACCCTGCCCTGCGCCAGCGCCAGCAGGTGGCCCTCGGCAACGTCGGCCACGTCGACCACGTTCAGCCCGGTCTCGACATAGGCCGGCATCCGCCCGCTGGCCGCCTCGACGATGATGCGTCCGGTCGGGGTCGGCCGCAGGTCGCGCGGACCGATCGGGGTCGACGGATTCACGATGACGGCCGGCAAATGATCCTCGACGACCATGCGTTCGACCAGGCGCTCGGCCAGGATCTTGCTGCGCTTGTAGGCGCCGATCGCCTCCTGCGGCGCGAGCGGCTCGTCCTCGCGCGACTCCACCGTCGCCGGGCCGACGCGCAGGGTCGCCACGCTGCTGGTGTACACGACGCGTTCGACCCGTGCCGCCAGCGCCGCGCGCATCACCGAGGCCGTGCCGGCCAGGTTGTTGCGCACGATCTCTTCCGGATCGCGTGCCCAGAGCCGGTAGTCGGCGGCCACGTGCAACAGGCAGCGCACGCCGGCCAGGGCCTGTTCCACGGCCGCCTGGTCGCGCATGTCGGCCTCAAACACTTCGGCGTCGAGTCCGGCGAGGTTATCTCGCGGACTGCTGGCGCGCACCAGCACGCGCACCCGGTAGCCCTGCGCCGCGGCTGCGCGCGCGACGGCGGAACCGATGAACCCGGCCGCGCCGGTGATCAGGACCGTTTCCTGCCCATCCATGGTGGCCTCCCCGCGCGCCGGGAGGGTGGCGCCCGCGCGGGAATTGTAATCCTGCGCGCTTTGGTTGAACACATTCGGCTGAACACAATCAAAACAACTCCCCAACCAGGACGCCAGACAGGGAGCCTGACTCCAGTCCCGAAGACGATGGAAAAACGTGAGCAACCATACGCAGGGTGCGCACCTGCAGCACGGTCGGTTGAACTGGCCAAGTGCGAGGAGGGTCCAGCATTTCGTCGTCCGCGACCCGTTGTTGACATGCTGTTGGCCCACCGCATCCGACTCGACCCGACACCTGTGCAGTGTGATTACTTTGCGCGCGCGGCAGGCACCGCACGCCGCGTCTGGAACTGGGCCCTGGCGCAGTGGCAGCGCCAGGTAGCTGCTGGGCAGCGCCCCAACGCGATGGCACTGAAAAAGCATTTCAACGCTATCAAGTATGCACATCCAGACTGGCTCAATGCCGAAGGTCAGCCATGGTTGCGCGCCATCCACCGCGATGCCCACTCCCAACCATTCGCCAACCTTGCCAAAGCATGGCGCCGTTACTTTGCCGCGCTACGCGATCAATTTGAAACGGCTCGCAACCGGCGCCTGTGCGGCGCAGTCTGCGCTACCCGTGGCGAGCTTGGCGGCAACGCCAGGCACTGCCGCCGGCATGGGGTCGGCGGGAGACGGGAAAGTCACGCCTGCCAGGCACGAGCACGGTCGGCCAGACGGCTCGAGGCAGGAACAAAACGATGCTCACTTTCGAGCACATTTTTGAAAGCGGAACGTCCATGCGAGTCATCCTAGCCCAGCCGCGCGGCTTCTGCGCCGGCGTGATCCGCGCCATCGAGATCGTCGAGCGCTCGCTCGAACGCCACGGCGCGCCGGTGTACGTGCGCCACGAAATCGTCCACAACAAGGCCGTGGTCGACGGCTTGCGCGACAAGGGCGCGATCTTCGTCGACGCCCTCGATCAGGTGCCGCCGCGCGCGGTCACCATCTTCAGCGCGCACGGCGTCGCACGCAGCGTCGAGGCCGAGGCCGCCGGCCGCGGCCTGCACGTGCTCGACGCGACCTGTCCGCTGGTCGCCAAGGTCCACCTGCAGGGCCGCCAGTACGCGGCCGGCGGCCGGGTCGTGATCCTGATCGGCCACGCCGGCCATCCGGAAGTCGAGGGCACGACCGGCCAGATCGACGGGCGCGTGCTGCTGGTGCAGAACGAGCGCGACGTCGAGGCGCTCGACCTGGCGCCCGACACCCCGATCGCCTACGTCACCCAGACCACCCTCAGCGTGGACGACACGCGCGGCGTGATCGCCGCCCTCGAGCGCCGCTTCACGGACGTCGTCGGCCCCAACGTGCGCGACATCTGCTACGCCACCCAGAACCGCCAGCGCGCCGTACGCGAGCTGTGCCGGCAGGTCGACGTGCTGCTCATCGTCGGCGCCGCCAACAGCTCGAATTCGAACCGGCTGCGCGAGATCGGTACCGAATGCGGCATCCCGAGCTACCTGCTGGCCGACGGCAGCGAGCTCGATCCCGCCTGGGTGGCCGGGGCCGGTACGGTCGGCATCACGGCCGGCGCCTCCGCGCCCGAGGCGATGGTGGAAAGCGTCATCGATGCGCTGCGCCGCCTGGCCCCGGTCGAGCTCTCGACGATGGACGGCCTGGTCGAGCACGTGGAGTTCCGGCTGCCGGCCGAACTGTCCGGCCACGCCGCCTGAGGGGAACGGACATGGCCATTCCGATGCTGCAAAAGACCCTCGTCGGCGCCTACATCCTGCGCAAGCACCTGGCGGGACAGAAGCGCTATCCGCTCGCCCTGATGCTCGAACCGCTGTTTCGCTGCAACCTTGCCTGCGCGGGTTGCGGCAAGATCGATTATCCCGACGAGATCCTGAACCTGCGCCTGTCGCGCGACGAGTGCCTGGGCGCGGTCGACGAGTGCGGCGCCCCGGTCGTCTCGATTGCCGGCGGCGAGCCGCTGCTGCACAAGGAGATGCCGGAGATCGTGGCCGGCATCGTCGCGCGCCGCCGCTTCGTCTACCTGTGCACCAACGCGCTGATGATGGAGAAAAAGCTGGACCAGTACCGTCCCAGCCCCTTCCTGGTGTGGTCGGTGCACCTCGACGGCGACCGGCAGATGCACGACCGCTCGGTCTGCCAACCGGGCGTGTACGAACGGGCGGTGGCGGCAATCGGGCGCGCCAAGGCAGCCGGCTTTCGCGTCAACATCAATTGCACGCTGTTCAACGACGCCGAACCCGAGCGCGTGGCCGCGTTTTTTGATTCGGTCAAGGAACTCGGCGTCGACGGCATCACGGTCTCGCCCGGCTATGCCTACGAACGCGCCCCGGAGCAGGACCACTTCCTCACCCGCTCGAAAACCAAGCAACTGTTTCGCGACATTTTTGCGCGCGGCGACCGCGGCCGCAAATGGGCCTTCAGCCAGTCCAGCCTGTTCCTGGACTTTTTGGCGGGTAACCAGACCTACCATTGCACGCCCTGGGGCAACCCGGCGCGCACCGTGTTCGGCTGGCAGCGCCCCTGCTACCTGCTGGGCGAAGGCTATGCCGCCAGTTTCAGGGAACTGATGGACGAGACCGACTGGGATGCCTACGGCACCGGGCGCTACGAAAAGTGCGCCGATTGCATGGTGCACAGCGGCTACGAGGCGAGTGCCGTGCTCGACACCATCGCGCACCCGCTGGCGGCAGCCAGGGTCGCGCTGGCGGGCGTGCGCACGGGCGGACCGATGGCGCCGGACCTGGCACTCGACAATCAGCGCCCGGCGCAGTTCGTGCACACACGCCACGTTGCCATCAAGCTCGAAGAGATCCGCGGGCGCCGCGCGCCGCGCAAGGCTGCCGATTCCGGCTGAGACGGAGACAGGTAAATGGCCTCTGCCCTCACCGTCGTTGGAGCGCTGCTGACCGCGCTGGCCACGCTGTACGCGCTGGCCGCGCTGCTGTGCCGCCCGCGCACCTGGCGGCCCCCCAGGGGTGGCGTGGCCCCGGTTCCGGTGAGCGTGCTCAAGCCCCTGTGCGGCGCCGAACCCAACCTGGAACGCAAGCTCGCCAGCCTGTGCCGGCAAACCCATCCTTGCTACCAGCTGGTGTTCGGCGTGCGCGATCCGGACGATCCGGCCGCCGCGACCGTCGCGCGCCTGGCGCGGCGCTTTCCCGAACTCGACATACGGCTGGTGGCCGATCCGCGCGTGCACGGCAGCAACCTCAAGGTGAGCAACCTGATCAACATGCGGGCGGCGGCGCGCCACCCGTGGCTGGTGCTGGCCGACAGCGACATCGGCGTCGGCCCCGACTACCTAGAGCGCGTGAGCGCGCCGCTGGCCGAGCCCGGCACCGGCATCGTCACCTGCCTCTACCGCGGGGTCGCGGCCGGCGGGTTCTGGAGCCGGCTGGGGGTGCTTTTCATCGACAGCTGGTTCGCGCCCTCGGTTCGCGTCGCCAGCCGCGGCGGCGGCAGCGCCTTCGGCTTCGGCGCCACCATCGCGCTGCGCGCCGGGACGCTGGACAGGATCGGCGGTTTCGAGGCGATCAAGGACCGGCTGGCCGACGATTTCTGGCTCGGCGAGCTGACCCGGCGCCAGGGCCTCGCAACGGTCTTGTCCGAGGTCGAGGTCACGACCGACGTCACCGAGCGCAGCCTGGCCGCCCTCTGGGCACGCGAGCGGCGCTGGATGCAGACCATCCGCTCTCTCAATCCGCCCGGCTACGCCTTCTGTTTCGTCACCTTCACATTGCCGATGCTGGCGCTCGGCCTGTGGCTGGCACCGGCGCCCTGGAACTGGGCGGTCGCGCTGCCCGGCCTGGGCGCGCGCCTGCTGCTGCACTGGCGCGCCCAGCCGCATCTTGCCGCGCTGCCGCTCGTGCCGCTGCGCGACGGCCTGCTGCTGGTCGAGTGGCTGAGCGCCTTCGCCGGCAGCACCACCCGCTGGCGCGGGCACCTGCTGCGCGTCGACGGCCGGCGCGCGACGGGCGCCGTGCCGGCCGCGCTCGAAAAAACCTGAACCCGGGAGCCTCCCATGATGAAAACCCTGTTCCTGCAAGCGCCCTCGTTCGACGGCTTCGACGGCGGCGCCGGCTCACGCTACCAGGCGAAGCGCGAGATCCGTTCGTTCTGGTACCCGACCTGGCTGGCCCAACCCGCGGCCCTGGTGCCCGGCAGCCGCCTGCTCGACGCCCCGGCCGACGGCCTGTCGGTGGCGCAGGCGCTGGCCATCGCGCAAGAATACGAGCTGGTCATCATGCATACCAGCACACCCTCCTTCCCGGCCGACGCCCGCTTCGCGGAACTGATCAAGGAACACTCGGCGGACATCATGGTCGGCATGGTCGGCGCCAAGGTCGCGGTCGACCCTGGCCCCTCGCTGCAGGCCAGCAGCGCCATCGACTTCGTCGCGCGCGAGGAGTTCGATTACACCTGCCGCGACATCGCCGAGGGCCAGCCGCTGGCCGGCATCGCCGGGGTCAGCTGGCGCGACGCCGAGGGCGGCATCCACCACAATCCGCCGCGCCCGATGATCGAGGACATGGACGCGCTGCCCTTCGTGGCGCCCATCTACAAGCGCGACCTGAACCTGCGCAACTACTTCATCGGCTACCTGAACTACCCCTATGTTTCCCTGTACACCGGGCGCGGCTGCCGCTCGCGCTGCACCTTCTGCCTGTGGCCGCAGACCGTGGGCGGACACCGCTACCGGATCCGCTCGCCGGAGAGCGTGCTGGCGGAGGTCCGCTGGATCAGGGAAAACATGCCCGAGGTGAAGGAGATCATGTTCGACGACGACACCTTCACCGATTTCCGGCCGCGCGCCGAGGAGATCGCGCGCGGTCTCGGCGAACTCGGCGTGACCTGGTCCTGCAACGCCAAGGCCAACGTGCCCTACTCCACTTTAAAAATCATGAAGGAAAACGGCCTGCGCCTGCTGCTGGTCGGCTACGAATCGGGCGACGACCAGATCCTGCTGAACATCAAGAAGGGCCTGCGCACCGACATCGCGCGCCGCTTTGCCGCCGACTGCCGCGCACTCGGCATCACCGTGCACGGCACCTTCATCCTCGGCCTGCCGGGAGAGACGCGCGAGACGATCGCCAAGTCGATCGAATTTGCCAAGGAGATCAACCCGCATACGATCCAGGTCTCGCTCGCCGCCCCCTATCCGGGCACCAAGCTGTACGAGCAGGCGCTGGAAAACGAGTGGATCCCGCCGAACAAGACCATCCACCTGGTCAACGAAAGCGGGGTCCAGCTGGCGGCCTTGAACTACCCGCACCTGTCGAGCCAGGAGATGTACCACAGCCTCGAGCAGTTCTACCGCAGCTTTTATTTTCGGCCGGCGAAGATCTGGGAAATCGTGCGCGAAATGCTGCGCAGCTGGGAGATGACGCGCCGGCGCCTGCGCGAAGGGGTCGAGTTCTTCCGCTTCCTGCGCGAGCACGGCGCGGAGCAGGCGTGAACGGTCTCAGTCCGGGCCTGATCATCACCGCCGACGATTTCGGCCTGCACGAGAGCGTCAACCGCGCCGTGCTGCACGCCCATCGCGAGGGGGTGCTGTGCGCCGCCAGCCTGATGGTCGGGGCGGCCGCCGCGCCCGATGCGGTGGCGGTCGCGCGCGCCTGTCCCGGCCTGCGGGTCGGCCTGCACCTGGTGCTGGCCGACGGCGCCGCCGTGCTGCCGCCACGCCTGATTCCCGACCTGGTGGACGCGAACGGCCGCTTCGGCGCGCGCATGGTCCGTGACGGGTTCCGCTTCTTCTTCCTGCCGCGCGTGCGGCGCCAGCTGGCCGCCGAGATCCGCGCCCAGTTCGAGGCCTTCGCCGCGACCGGCCTGGTACTCGACCACGTCAACGCGCATAAACACTTCCACCTGCACCCGACCGTGCTCTCGCTGATCCTCGGCATCGGCCGCGAATTCGGCCTGCGGGCGGTGCGCCTGCCTGACGAAGCTGGTCTGCCGGCCGGGCTGCAACCCTGGCTGCTCCTGCTGCGCGCCCGCCTGCGCGCAGCCGGCATCGCGCACAACGACTACCTGATCGGCCTGCGCCTCTCGGGCCGCTTCGACGAGGACGCGCTGCTGGCGGCCCTCGAGCGGCTGCCGCCGGCCGGGATCGGCGAACTCTACCTGCACCCGGCGCTGGAGTCGGGCACGGCGATCGCCGCCTCGATGGCAGGCTACCGCCACGCCGACGAATTCGCCGCCCTGGTCTCGCCGCGCGTAGCCGAGGTGCGCGCCTCCCTGCGCGCAAGCGGCGTTCGCTTCGGCGGCTTCACCGACCTGCTGCCCGCATGAGCCGCCTGGCCATCGGCGGCGCCCTGGCCGGCCTGCTCCTGCTGAGCGTACTGGTCGCCTGGCAGGGGTGGCACGACGTGCTGGGGGCCGTCGGGCAAGCCGGCTGGGCGCTGCTGTGGCTGGTGCCGCTGCGCCTCTTCACGCTGGCGCTCGATGTGCGCGCCTGGCAGGTTTTGCTGGGACCGGCGCCGGGGTTCTCCTTCCTGCTCTGGGTGGCAACCGTGCGCGAAGCCGTCAACCGCCTGCTGCCGGCGGCCGGCGTCGGCGGCGAGGTGGTCGGCGTGCGCCTGGTGCGCACGCGGCTGCCCGATACCGCCGCCATCACCGCCAGCGTGATCGTCGAGGTGCTGCTCACGATGGTCGTGCTCTACCTGTTCTGCGGCCTGGGCGTGGTGCTGATGGCGCACATCGCCGCCGGCATGCCCCAGGTGGGCGTGATCGCGGCCAGCCTGGCGCTGTCGCTGCCGCTGCCGCTGCTGGCCTGGTGGCTGCTGCGCCATGGCGCGCCCTTCCAGCGCCTCGAGCGCTGGAGCCTGCGCCTGCTCGGTGCGCGCGGCACGCTGGCCGGTCTCGACGGCGCCTCGCTCGACGCTGCGGTGGCGCGCCTGTTCGGCCGCCATGGCGCGCTGCTGCGGGCATTGGGCTGGCAGCTGCTCTCTTACCTGCTCGGCACCCTGGAGACCTGGACTGCGCTGCGCCTGCTCGGCCATCCGGTCGACCTCGCGACCGCAATCGCGATCGAGGCGCTGACCCAGGCCGTGCGCCACGCGAGCTTCGTGGTGCCGGCCGGCCTTGGGGTACAGGAGGCCGCCGTGCTGCTGTTCGGCTACCTGGCCGGTGTCGGCGGCGAAACCGCGCTGGCGCTGGCCCTGGTCAAGCGCATGCGCGAGATCGTGCTCGGCCTGCCGGCCCTGCTGTCCTGGCACTGGTTCGAAGCCAGGCGCCTGCGTCGGAGGCAGCCGGCGCCGCGCGTGCGGCCGCGCTAAGCTCACACGGCTGCGTTATGGGCAGCCAGGTACTTGATCAGACCATCGATCCCGCCGGAAGCGAGCTGGGCCGCGAACTGGCGCCGGTAGACCTGGATCATCCAGGCGCCCATCATGTTGATGTCGTAGATCTTCCAGCCGGCCCCGGTCTTGCGCAGGCGGTAGTCGATCGGCATGCGCTCGCCCTCGGTCAGCACGCTGGTCCTGACCACGGCGTCGCCGGCGCCCTCCGCGAGCGGCGCCGCCGGCGCGTAGGTGAAGCGCGTGTCCTGCTCGCGGATCTGGGTCAGCTGGAGGGCGAAGGTGCGCGCCAGCAAGGTCTGGAACTGCCCGACCAGCGCCTCGCGCTGGGCCGGGGTGGCCTTGGCCCAGGCCGGACCGACCGCATACTGGGTGGTCAGGGCGAAATCGGTGGCGGGCAGAAAATGTTGCTGGACCAGCTGGTAGATGCGCTCCGGGTCGCCGGCGCGGCCCCCGGGGTCGCCGTGGATGGCCGACATCACGCGCTCGATGGTGGTTTTTACAGCCTGGTCGGGCGATCCGATTGCGGCCTGCACCCCGGTCTGTTTGTCGGCTTGGTTCCCGGCCTGCTCAGCATAGGCCGGGAAGGCCCGCACCAGCATGGCCAGCAACAGGATGATCGACAGTTTCATGGGGTCTCCTTCCGTGCGTGCGGCCTTAATACGACATCGCCAGCATACGCCGAAGCCGGCCTGGATGGTACTTGGTACTATGGTGTATCCGCGCCGGCCCAATTCACATGGGCGTGCGGGCCAATTATTTCATGCGTATGCTGACCAAGCTGATCGCCCGGATCGTCCACCTCTCGGTACGCCATGCCTGGGCGGTCATCGGTGCGTACGCGCTGCTGGTGTTTGCGGCCGGGCTGTATGCCGCCAGCCACTTCGCCATCACCACCGACGTCGGCCGCCTGATGGATCCCGGCGCGCCCTGGGCGCAACGCGACGCCGCCGTGACGGCCGCCTTCCGCGAGCGCAGCGACACCACGGTGATCGTCGTGCGCGCGCCGGCGCCCGAGCTGGCCGCGCAGGCTGCGCGCGAACTGGCCGCGCGCCTGCGCGGGCAGCCGCAGCGCTTCCACTCGGTCAACCTCGGCGAGGCCAACCCATTTTTCCAGCGCAATGGGCTGCTCTACCTGTCCGTGCCCGAGCTGGCCGATCTCACCGGGCAGCTGCGCGACGCCAGGCCGCTCCTGAAGGCCCTGGCCCACGATCCCTCGCTGCGCGGGCTGGCCAACCTGCTGTCGGTGACGCTCGGCACGCCGCTGCAGACCGGCCAGGTCGAGCTGGCCGGCATGGCGCCGCTGCTGGCGCGCAGCGCCGACGTGGTCGAGGCCGTGCTGGCCGGGCGGCCCGCGGCGCTGTCCTGGCAGGACCTGGCCGGTGCCGATGGCGCCGCCAAGGCTGCCCCGGCGTCCAGCCTGGTCGAGGTCAGGCCGGTCCTCGACTTCAGCGGCCTGATGCCCGGCGCGGCTGCCGCCGAGGCGATCCGCGCCGCGGCGCGCGAGCTGCGCCTGGCCGAGCGCTACCACGCCGGCATCATGCTGACCGGGCCGATTCCGCTGTCCGACGACGAATTCGCGTCGCTGCAGGAAGGCACGCTGCTCGAAGGCCTGCTCTCGCTGCTGCTGGTGCTGGCGCTGCTGTGGCGGGCACTGCGCTCGGGCAAGCTGGTGCTGGCGGTCTGCCTGACCATGGCGGGCGGCCTGGTGCTGACCTCGGCGCTGGGGCTGATGATGGTGGGCGCCCTGAACCTGATCTCGATTGCGTTTGCGATCCTGTTCGTCGGGATCGGCATCGACTTCGGCATCCAGTTCGGCATGCGCTTTCGCGAGCTGCACCGGCACCAGGGCGTCACGGCGGAAGCCCTGCGCGAGACCTCGCACGCGATCTCCCTGCCGCTGACCCTGGCCGCCATCGCCACCGCCTTCGGCTTCCTGTCCTTCCTGCCCACCGCCTACCGCGGCGTGGCCGAACTGGGCCAGATCGCCGGCGTCGGCATCCTGTGCGTCGCCCTGCCGTCCTGCCTCACCGTGTTGCCGGCATTGATCCAGGTGCTCGCACCAGGCCCCGCCGCCAGCGCCCCCGGCTATCCCTGGCTGGCCCCGGTCGACCGCGCCCTGCAGGCCCACCGCAAGCCGCTGCTGGTGGCCACCCTGGCCCTGGTGATTGCCGGCCTGCCGCTGCTGCGGCACCTGGAGTTCGACTTCAATCCGCTGCACCTGAAAAGCCCGCAAAGCGAATCGATGGTGGCCCTGCAGGCGCTGTCGCGCAGCACCGATATCGGCCTCGACAACATCCAGGTGCTCACCCCGACGCTGGCGCAGGCGCGGCTGGTGGCGGCCCGCCTCGAACGCCTGCCGGAAGTCGGACGGGTCGTCACCGCCGCCAGCCTGGTGCCGGAGCAGCAGGCGGCCAAGCTGCCGCTGATCGGCGCCGCCGCCACTGCCCTGGCGCCGGCCCTGGAAGGAGCGCCCCTGCCGCCGGCGCCGGACGCGGCGCGCGTTGGCGCCCTGCGCGCGGCCGCGCTGGCGCTGCGCAATGCCGCGCTCGACCATCCCGGCGCCGGCGCGCCAGCGGCCCAGCGCCTTGGCCGCGCGCTGGCGGCGCTGGCGCGGGGCGATGCGGCCGGCCGCGATCGCGCCGAACTGGCGCTGGCGCTGCCGCTGGCGCTTGCGCTCGACGCCCTGCGCCAGGCGCTGGGGGCCGGACCGGTGACGCTGGCATCCGTCCCGGAGGAATTGCGGCGTAACTGGATCGCCGCCGACGGCCGCGCGCTGGTCGACGCCAGCCCGCGCCGTCCGCAAGGCGCCCGGCAAGCCGCCGGCGGGACGGCCGCGGTGCGCGACGACGCCCTGCTGCGCCGCTTCGCGCTGGCCGTGCAGCGGGTCGCGCCGGAGGCCAGCGGCGGACCGATCGCGGTGATGGGCGCGGCCGACCTGATCGTCAACGCCTTCGTCCAGGCCGCGCTGCTGGCGGTGGCGACGATCACGCTGCTGCTGTGGCTGGCGTTCCGGCGCTTCGGCGACGTGCTGCTGACCATGGTGCCGCTGCTGGTGTCGGGCCTGGTCACGCTCGAAGCGACGGTCCTGCTCGACATGCCGCTCAATTTCGCCAACATCATCGCCCTGCCGCTGCTGCTGGGCGTCGGCGTCGCTTTTAAAATCTATTACGTGATGGCCTGGCGCGCGGGCCAGGCGGCCCTGCTGGAACAGGGGCTGACCGAGGCCATCATCCTGAGCGCGGCCACCACCGGCACCGCCTTCGGCAGCCTGTGGCTGTCGCACCACCCGGGCACCGCCAGCATGGGTGCGCTGCTGGTGCTGTCGCTGGCCTGCACCCTGGTCGGCGCCGTCTTCTTCCAGCCCATCCTGCTCGGCACGCCGCGTGCGCGCGCACGGAAGGCCGGCGCCGGGCTGGAACACTCCTCCTCCTGAATTCCTTCCGAACCACCACGACCATGACTGGAACCGGCATGCATGCACAGCACACCCGACGCCTCCTCCTGGCCGCCTGCGCGCTGGCCGCGACGGCAGGCTGCGCCACCGGCCCCGAGCGCAACCCGGCCGATCCGCTCGAACCGCTCAACCGTGCCACCTTTCGCTTCAACGACGTGATCGACCGGCACATCGCCCAGCCGGTGGCGCGCGGTTACAACCGCGTCGTGCCGCGACCGATCCGGACCGGGGTCGCGAATTTCTTCGCCAACCTCGGCACCGTGCCCGTCATGCTCAACAACTTCGCCCAGCTGCGTTTTGCCGACGGCATGTCCGACCTGATGCGCCTTGCCCTGAACAGCACCTTCGGCGTGCTCGGCGTGCTCGATATCGCCACCCCGGCCGGGATCCCGGCGCACGAGCAGGACTTCGGATTGACCCTGGGCCACTACGGCGTAGCCAGCGGGCCCTACCTGGTGCTGCCGCTGTTCGGCCCGAGCACCTTCCGCGACGCGGCCGGCTTCGGCGTGGACCAGTACGCCAGTCCGACGACCTATGCGGAGCCACGAGCACGCAACGTGCTGTGGGGGCTGGACTTCGTCAGCACCCGCGCGCGTTACCTGAACGCGACCGACCTGCTGGAACAGGCGGCGCTCGACAAATACCTGTTCGTGCGCGATGCCTGGCTGGCGCGGCGCCAGTCCAAGCTGGACGAGGACCGGCCGCAGGCGCTGCCGGACTACGACGCCGGCGGCGCGGCTGACGCCCGCCCCGGCACCGAGTCGGGCCAGGGTGCGCGCAGGGAATAGGAAAGCCCGGCATGCCGACAACCAGGCCCGGGCTGCGTCCAAAGTGGATCGACGAGCGGTTCGCCTTGTCGAAGCTGGCCTTGAAGACGTCGGGAATGCCCGGTTTCTGCGTGACGCGCACGGCGCGTACCGAGGCGTTTCGCCCATGCTACGCAGGCAGTTGCGGAAATTCAAACCCGGGCCTCAGTGATTCATGAGGCTCCCGAGCAAGGTCTGAAGCCGATCGCCGACTACTGTCGAGCAGCCTGCTCGAACATGGTGGGCGAATAGCTTTGACCGGACCGCTCGGACAAGTTCATCATGCGCTTCCATAGGACTACGGGCGCGACGCCGCTATCGACGTGGCGCTTGAAGCCGCAAGCGTACGTGCCCCGGTAGCCGTCTGTGGATTCTTTCAGGACGATACACTCGTCAACCAGTTGCCGAACCATGGCGGACGATTGTTCCGCGCTAACAATGCCGCTGTCGCGCAGCGCGGCCGTGGCCAGCGCTTCAGCACCACCTTCGTGCACCCAGGCCGGGCCCTCGCCAATACCACCCTGCTTTACGCTGTTCTGCCAGATATGCGCGAGTTCATGCGCTACCACGTGCGCCAGGCGTGCGCGTCCGTCCGGTGTGTCCAGGGTGACCTGCGCGCCTTCCATCCGATATACCAGTTGATAGCCGATCGCTCCGCCCTTCACCGAATAACCCGGACGGGTCAGGTCGCCCATCGCGACCATGACGAGCGGCGAAAATAGCAAGGGGCGACCCAGCGACTGCGTGTAGAAGGCACTAACGCGGTCTGTCGTGGTGCGCAGGACTTCCTGTGCCCACGCCGGCGTGGCGGGATCGAGAATGAGCTTCGACGCACCGCCCTGAATTGCTTGACTTGGGCCGAAGTAGGCATACATATCGGGCAATTGTGGATCGTCCGGCGGGGCCACAGCGTGCTCACCGGGCAGAGGCTGGAGCGAGAAGCGTATCAATAGAGCGCGTGGCTTGCCTGCAACGATGGCGCGGCCATCGAAAAATCCCAGGAAGACATCAGTACCGCCATCGCTGTAGCGGTCCATCGGCGTATAGCTCTTTTCACCATAAGGGAGGAACAGGTCTACATCGACACTGACCCTTCGCACTGGCTCGGATGCAACCAGGAGCTCATCATCGCCGTGGCGCTGGAGCGCCACGCCGGGCGTGCGGATATGCCAGGCTTGCTGGCGGTAAGACGTGCCCGTATAGCTAAGCTCCAGCTTTTCGACCGGTTCGGAGAATTCGAAATCGGCACGCCAGTTGTCCTTGGCAGTGTGAGTCAGCTTCAGGGTGGCCGTGAGTGGGCTGGGTTCGGCGGCAAACGCGGGTGCCGCCAGTGCGAACAAAAAAAGTAGAAGGATTTTCACAGTGGAATCCAAAGAAAAGGTATCGCCCCCCGAAACGGGAATTTAATTTGCATAATGTTTCGGTTAGGCATTTGCGTGAACACGGCCAAAATATCATGAAGACGAGAAGTCAGCATCAAATAATGGCTGTTTCAGGAACTGGCTTACAGCCTACAAACGGAGTTCCCTTAGACTAGTTTTGTGGCCGGTGCCATGTCGGGGATGCCGTTGACTTCGAGCGCCATAAAGTGGAAAGGCGAGTCAAAATAAAATGTATTTAGTTCAGGCTGCGTGTATTTCACATGCAGCTGATCGACGCTGCCCTGCGTTTTCTACCGTTGATGATATTTCCTCCATTGGCGCTTCCTGGTAATCATCGTCACCGTACGGCGCGCCGACCAACACAGATACTTGGACTGTGGCGAAGTTCATTTTTTTTGTTTACTTCACCACACTTACCGTCTGCTTTTGGCCGATAGCGGTCACGGCTACCAAAGAATTTTAGGTAGTTGTTTGTCCACCAGTTCAGCCTCCTTCAGCAGCTGTTTAGCTCCGATAGGGAAAAACGGCGTTCGACTTGTGTATCTGGCAGATAACCAGCGACATGCGCGATTTGCTGCGTATTCTGGGCAATCCCCCAACGACCATGCGCGAAGAGATTCCTAACCTCGCGCAAAGAGTCGGCGGCCATATACCAAGTCGCGATCTTGTGGAACTCTTCATTGTTTTCACTGAAACGAGCGCCAACATCATCAATGTAGCGTTCGAGCTTCTCACGAAACGACCCAGAGCCTCCTACTTGCAATGAAAGGTTTAGCTCAACTCTCGCAAAGGTTACAAAAAAACGCCCCAATAGGAGGTGCAGTTGCTCTTCCATATGCTCGTAATCAAGAGGAACCTCTGTCGACATTGTCCAAAGCCCGAATTGTGAATAGCTGCAAAACTGCGGTAGCTGTGGGAAAACCTCAGTTTGCGCGTACCCAGTCGCGCCCCCGCCCATCTCACCCGTCGTCGAGGACTACTCTTGGCCGTTCGCAGATCTATTGTAGCGGCCGCTATCGACCCGAAGCGGACTTTGCTGAGCTTGGGACTGCGTCGATAAAGGCCAAGCAAAAAAAACAAGGCCTCTTGATTGCCCGTCTATTATCTGCGGTGCAAAGGCCAATCGAGCGGAAGAATGGCCTTGTAAAAATGATATTCACATTGCCCCCAAACTGAAGAAGCAGGCTCTGCGCTTCTTTTATACCGCTGCTCGAAATCCGCATGGGTGGCAGATGAGAGGAATCTGCGGCTTATGAAACTTAGGCCGGCCATACCAACGACAACACCGAGCCCAAGCCCGCCAATGGGTAGTGCGATTTGCACAAACTTCGCGAATGCTCCGTTGGACGCGATGTTGAGAGCGTTAGATACGAACGCAGGCAGAAATACCAATGAAACATATCCGATAACAGCCATGCAAGCGCTCAACCACAACCTGCCAACGCCCCACCAGAGCTTGTCGGCAGCAGACATTGGCCCAGTGGGTGGCGTTGACTCATCTGATCGAGATGAAGGGAGCATACATAGGCTCTCAAAAAAATAAAAGCAGTATTGAGCGGATTAGAGTTTGCCAATGGCCGCTCCTGGCCGATTGCAGACCCATTGTAGCGTCCGCTTACGACCCAAAGCAGACCTAGCGGTTTCATACTATTTTCGTCGTGCCTGCTTTCTTTCAGCAGTTGCCACGGCGGCAAGTTCGTCCGAAGTCGGCGTGCCCAAAGTTTCGTCGGGTGGACTCGGCTGTTCCACTTCTGCGATTTCGAAGGTTACCCGATCACCTAGCCCCAGCTTGATTCCGTTCCCCCAACTTAGTTGTCGCGGACTTGGACCGTGAACAGCAAGTCCCATCACGCCAAGTGCAACTCTCGAAACCTCAATACCACCAGTTGGGCTGGCACCGAAGGCGACTTGGCCAGAAAGAATGTCGAGACCTTCTGCACCAGCTAATGCAACCAGCTCACCATTCACCTCAATGCGTAGTGCGGGAATTTTCATAGTTTGCGTGTGTAATTTTTGTTGAGTATAGCCGTCAATCGACGTCTGCTTCTGGCCGATTGCGGACCTCTGGTAGCATCCGCGTTCGACCCGAGCCTTCGTTGCACACCACTAGCGCGATAACGATGTGCAGTTCAGGTGACAGTTTTTCTGGTTACTTGCACTTCGGGCACGGTGCCAACCCTAACGGTTTGTTACTCATCATTTTCCGTTAGAAGTTGGCTTTGCCAGCAGCGATCTGTCGAAGCGCTGGACTGTTACCCGTTTTTGTAACACCACAGGCTGTGCGAGCATAAGCGGCTTTGATCCGATGCCTACCATTTGGTCCAGGCTGATGAGCATACAGCGTTACCGAAGACCGCGGCTCCAACCTTCTTGGCCATGGACCACCATCACCGATCACTGGTTGGGTCAAACTACCCCGGCTTGTGGATCGAGCGTAGAGTAATCCTACGTCATCGATCGTAACGGCGAATGCACCCAAATTCGTGATCGTCAAGCAAAACTGGAGCCGCGGGTCGGTTCCGCCGACTGGAATCGCATGAGCCGGTACCACCTTAAGTTTTATACGGGACTTGTCCAGTCCAATCCAGGTATTGATGACGCCCAATACGGCCCCAAGAACGGCTACTGCGAACGTAACTGTCTGCATGATCGAAACCTTATCCATTTCTCTTTCCTTGATGTCAGCTCAGCGCCTACCCAACGGCCAAGGCGAGTTCACCAACGTAAGCAGCTCAGGATCGAAATTGGCTATGGCGCCTGGCGAATGCGGCAGTAACCTGAAATTGTCTATAGCGATAAGGATCAGCTCCCTTGCCTCGTGTTTCAGATCTGCTTCAAAGAAAATATCGTTGGTCGCAGCGACATTCTTTCTTCGATCACCGGCATGCTTGAGGGCGTTGTAGACGAACACGTCCGATCCGATGAAGCGCTTTATTAAGGCATCTCTGGCTTTTTCGTCGAGGGTGGCTCCAGTACGCAACTCAGTCAGTTTCGTTGCCAACTCCGCAGTTTCTCGTTGACTGGTCTTCCCACCTAATTCCTCAACGATGGGATAGCAGACGTTGACGACCGCACCGGCTAGCAGGATGCACTTCACGTAATCGGTATCCGTCGTCGCCGTCTCGAAATCCCTCGCCGCACTTAGTAAGAGCTGCGAAGCAATCTGCAATTTGTTGTACTCTGCCATAGTTCCTTTTTCCGATGTATCAGTGTTCACTATCGACCCGAAGCGGACATACAACTCTTCGATTTCAGGTCTTGATCGTCACACGTTCAAAATCGGGGTATTCAAGGAGTGGAGCGAAGTCGACTTTCCACATGTCGAGTTCATAGAGCAGCCCATTTGTGTCCGAGTTGAGCGCGATACTCACTGTGACGCCATCGCGATCCAGATACTCGGCTTCTACAATACAGCTACCTAAAGACCGGTGGCCGCCTCCTGCAAACTCAAGGCTACCCATTGCGCCATCGTCCATGTCGCGGACCTGAGCACACTCCAGTTGGTCGAGCAACTGCTCGCCGCCCGTCACGTGTCGAAGCAGAGCGCGCACGAGTGAATCCTCTTCAGGACGAAGAGGGCGTAAGTTAGATTGATTATGGTCTGACACCGCATCCCCTTCTGCTCGTAGACGTCCGATTCTGGCCGAGAACGGACGTCGGATCAATGTACGAGGTTGTTGCCACCAGAGCAGGTAAGTGGTTTTGTTAGGCGCTCTTAGGGCGCAGACACTAGGGCTGCACCATTGCGCGCGCCACACAAAGCCCGCAGCCATAATCCGCGCACGTGGAGTGTGGTTGTCAGGTTAAGAACCTGTGTAGTCTATCGTATCCTGAACGTGACAATGGCCCCAGGGCTATCTGCGAAAGTGGACCGTCATCGACAAAGTTCGCCGACGTGGCGGGCTTGGCTGCTACTCGGACAGCGATTCCTGAAGCGCCCCGAGTACATGATTCAATATAGCGTCTCTCATCAAAGGCTTATAGTAATCATCAGGATTGCAATACAGGAACTCTCTGTTAAGCGGGTCGTTAGTCAGACGAAATTCGCCCTCGTAGTTGAACGAAAAATCGAATATCTTAATTGGAACCGTGGAGGCGCCCTCATACAGAGCCGGCATGAGCAAAAACTCATACCGCCCCACTACCAAGTTGTCTTCAGTACTAAACACATGCGCGTAGCGGCCAATCACCTGTCGATGGTGCGCGAGGATTAAAATATTGTAAGTGTCAAGCCTCTCGACTTTAACTGCCGATGCGCCTTCGTACGGTTTATCATGCGCGCCGGTCACAAGCATGCATAAAGCCTCTGCGTACGAATCCACATGGTTAGCGGACCGTAACCTTGCCAGTACTGCTGAGCGACGAATCGTCATTGTTATTTCCGGATAATTGAGATTGTGCAACCATACACCACAGCTTAAGTATGTGGAAGCTCGAGCAGAGACGTGTGGGCGTGCAAAAGCACTCACCGCTGAGCGTTGTCGCGAGTTCCGGTTATCGCTGGCGGTCCTGACAGCGTGGTCAGCATGCGCTGGAGCTGGTCGGCGAAGAGCACGGAGGCGCGCGGCCTCCTCCGTCGGATTCATTACCGACTTCGACTTCCTCATGTCCATCACCACAAGCACAAACTTCGTGGGCTCGCGCTTCGTCTATTCCATTGACGAACACGACTTTACTCGAATTAAGGTCTGCTCCTCGCCGGCTGCGGGCATTCAGTAGAGTCTGCTTACGACCCGTTGCAGACATTCCATGGCCTCTGCCAGTCGCGGGCAGCCCAACCAATTACTACGCTTTCGCTTGCCTGTACTGCTCGTTCCACCAGCGGACGACTTCAGTGTGTTGCGCATGCGAGATCCATGCAACGTTCGCGTCATCTGTTGGGCTACCTCCGAAAACCAAGGGTTTCAAGTACCACTTGATCTTGTTCGTAAAGCGACTGTCGGCTTGCAGCGAAATCGGTTGAGGAAGTACACAGGGTACGACATGGGAAGCATCAAGTGGAACCGTTGGGACGACGTGCAGGCTACCTGATGGACTGACCACGATAAATTCTTCCCATCCTTTGAGACCGACTAGTGAGTAGCCCGGGATGAACCGATCAAAACCGTAGGCTGTCATCGCTTTGGCACTCTCATCTTCAGCCAAAAGAATCAGGTAATCGTCGTTTTGCCAGCCTTCGTTCATAGCCTTGGTTACGGTTGTAGGTTCAAATGATTAACATTACAGACGCTGATTGGAACGACCGCTCTTGGCCGATTGCAGACGTATTTTAGCGTCTTGCTTTGTCCCCAAGGCGGGCTTTTTTTCCGGGCAATCTTTATGCCCGAGGCCAAGGTTAAATCTGCTGGAACGAGGCATGGCAATTTCTGCCTCACCTCGCTGTTGCGCGCGCAGCATTGCTGGAATGACGGTGAGGGGGCAATCCGGCGTGGACGACACTAGTGATTGGTAGCCAGAACGGCCCAGTGTGCGGTCTAGCTACCTTGAAGCAATCAACAGATTTTGTCAGGCGCGCCAGAGCGAGATCCGCCGGGCGGGGCAAGCGCCGTCCCAAATCTTGCCCGCACCGCGCGCAGCGTGCGCCGGGCGCGCCATGCGTCTGCGGCAAGCAGGAGAAGCGGCGCCAGCTGGCCGGGGGCGAGGGCCAGTGCGCGCAGCAGTGCCGCCGGGTCGGTCGTGCCGTCCTTGCGCATCGCTGTCAGCGCGCAGGGCGGCAGGCTGCGGCTGGCCGGGTCGAGCACGATCCGCATGGCGGCGAATGGCAAGCCCAGGCGGCGCGCGGCCAGCGCAGCAGCATGCGATTCCATGTCGACCGCCAGCGCCCCGCTCGCCTGCCACAGCTGCGCCTTGGCGGCGCGCGAAATCAGCGGCGCGTCCAACCCCGCCAGCGCTCCGCAGTGGGCACGCGGCAGACGCTCCTGCAAGCTGCGCGTCCAGGCTGGATCGACTGCGAACGTGCCCGCGGCGCTTGTCACGCTCGATGCCATCACGCAGTCCCCTGCCCGCAGTGCCGGGTCGAGCGCACCGGCACAACCGAAGCTGAGGATGCCGGCCCAGCCGGCATCGGTGCCGCCAGCGAGCGCGTCGATGGCCGCCGCCACCCTCGCCGGCCCGGGTCCGCACACCGCGATCACCCCTGGTCCTGCCGCGATGGCCGTCTCGAAGGCGAGGCCGCACACGACCAGCACCGGTGCACCGCTATGGGCGGGGTCCGGCTTCACATCCCGAATCCGACCCGCTTGCTGCCGGACGCGCGCAGCTTGCGGTAGCGCGCCAGCGCCCACAGCGGGAAGTAACGGGCGTAGCCGTGATAGCGCAGGTAGAACACCCGTTCAAAGCCGGTCGCCGTATGGTGTTCCTCGTCCCACAGCCCGTCCGCGCGCTGCTGTTCGAGCAGCCAGTCGATGCCGCGCGCGACCGCCGGCGAGTCGACGGCGCCGGCCGCCATCAGGCCGAGCAGCGCCCAGGCGGTCTGCGACGGCAGCGACTGGAAAGGTTCATGGCCGGCATAGTCGAGACGGTAGCTGCTGCCGTCCTCGCCCCAGCCGCCGTCCGGATTCTGCACCGCATGCAGCCAGTCGACCGCGCGCGCGACCGGCCTGGCCTCCATCCCCATGCCGGCCGCGTTGAGCGCGCACAGCGCGGACCAGACGCCGTACACGTAGTTGATGCCCCAGCGGCCGTACCAGGCGCCGTGCGGCTCTTGGGCGCACAGCAGCCAGTCGAGCGCGCGCGCCGCCGGCGAGCCGCGCCGCCGGCAGGCCTGCGGGTCGAGCTGGGCCAGCATCGACAGGCAGCGCGCCGAGACGTCGGCGGTCGGCGGGTCGAGCAGCGCGCCGTGGTCGGCAAAGGGAATGTTGTTCAGGTAGCGGCAGGTATTGTCGGGGTCGAAGGCGCCCCAGCCGCCGTCGCGGCTCTGCATGCCGAGGACCCACTCGTGCGCGCGTTCGACGGCGTCGGCGAACCTGGGCTCGCCCAGCACGCGGTCGGCGCGGTGCATCGCCATGGCCACCACCGCCGTGTCGTCCACGTCCGGGTAGTGCGCGTTCGCATACTGGAAGGCCCAGCCGCCGGGACGCAGGCCGGGACGGTTCAGGCTCCAGTCGCCGTGCAGGTCGAGGATCTGCAGCGGGCGCAGCCATTCGAGGCCGCGCAAGGCGGCATCGATTGCCTGCAGGGTCCCGGTTTCCAGCAGCGCGTGGCACATCAGCGCCGTATCCCAGACCGGCGAGAAACAGGGCTGGCAATACGCCTCCTCGCCGCGGTCGACCAGCAGCCTGTCGATGGCGCGGCGCGCGCCGGCGTACTCCCCGGTATTGCGCTCCAGGCCCAGCGCGTCCAGCATCTGGACCGCGTTGACCATCGCCGGGAAGATGGCGCCCAGCCCGTGCTCGCCGTTCAGGCGCGCGCGCACGAAGGCGCTGGCGCGCTCGATGGCGCGGCGGCGCAGGCGCGCGGGAATGCGCGGCTCCAGGCGGCGCACGTGGCGCTCGACGGTGCGGAAGAATGCGAACCACAGGCGGCTCTGGTGCGGCGCGCGCGCCGTCACCCGCAGCTGGCCAGGGGGCGCCAGGAACAGCTCGTCGATGCCGACCGCGCGCGGGTTGCGCGCGCGCGGCTTGAGCGCGCCCAGCACCAGCAAGGGCGTGAGCACGGTGCGGGTCCAGTACGACACCTTCGTCAGGTGGAAAGGAAACCACTCCGGCAGCAGCGCGATCTCGACCGGCATGGCCGGCACCGCGTCCCAGGGCACGATGCCGTACAGCGCCAGCAGGAAGCGCGTGAACACATTGCTCTGTTCGGCCCCGCCGTGGGCCAGGATGGCGGCGCGGGCACGCGCCATGTGCGGGGCGTCGACCGGGTCGCCGATCATCTTCAGCGCGAAATAGGCCTTCACGCTGGCGCTGGGGTCGTAGGCGCCGCCGTGGAACAGCGGCCAGCCGCCGTGCGCGCCCTGGACCCGGCGCAGGTGGCGGCCGATCTTGGCTTCCAGCACTGCATCGGGCGGCTCGCCCAGGAAATGCACCATCAGCACGTATTCGGCCGGGATGGTGGCATCGGCTTCCAGCTCGTACACCCAGTGCCCGTCGGGCCGCTGGTCGTCCAGCACGGCGCCGAGCGCGGCATCGATCGCGCTGGCGAGCCGGGTAGGCTGCGCGTCCAGGCGGGCCGCGCCGGCCAGGCCCGCCTCCATCCCCATCGCTCCGCACGCCGAATATCGCATCGCTCCCTCTTCACGCTGGCCGACGCTACACGAGCGCATGCCGCAACAGGATGCCTGCCCGCGCCAGCTTGCCGACCCGCACCGGCGCGCGCGGACAGTCCCAGCCACGTTCGCACAGGCGCCCCAGCAGCGCAAGGTAAACCGCGCCCATCAGCCGCGGCGTGCGCACGCGCGCCGCCGGGTAGCCGCGCATGAGGCGCCGGGCGGCGTCGAAATGCCGCTGCGCCTGGGCCGCCACCTGCGGGCAGGCGCGGGCCAGGGCCGGATCGGCGGCGATGGCGCCGGCCGTGCTGTCGTCCAGGACGACGCCGGCCTCCAGCAGCGGCTCGCGCGGCAGGTAGACGCGCCCGACGGCGGCGTCCTCGTCGATGTCGCGCAGGATGTTGGTGAGCTGGAGCGCGCGTCCCAGGTGATGCGCGAGCAGGACGCCGTCGTCGCCTGGCACGCCGAACACCTTCACCGACAGGCGCCCGACGGCGCTGGCGACGCGGTCGCAGTACAGGTCCAGGGTGGCCGCCGGCGGCGCACACAGCGGCTCGGCCCCGGCGTCCATCAGCATGCCGTCGATGACCGCCTCGAAATCCGCGCAGGCCAGCCCGAAGGCGTTGATGTGGCCTTGCAGCGCCCCCAGTGTTTCCGGACCGGCGCCCGCGCAGCAGGCCCGGATGTCGGCGCGCCAGCGTTCGAGGGCGGCCCGCCTGGCCGGCACCGGGTCGGTGCCGTCGGCGATGTCGTCCACCGCGCGGCAGAAGGCGTAGATCTCGAGCATCGCGGCGCGCTGCGGCGCCGGCAGCAGGCGCATCGCCGTGTAGAAGGAGCTGCGCACCGGTGCCGGCGCGGGCGTGGGCGCGGGTGCGGGCGTCCCCGGGGCACCTGCATGGTGCGCGCCGGTCCCGGCACCTGCCTGTTCGCGCTCAGCTGTCATTCGCCACCCGCCTTCCCTGCTCGTCCGGAAAACGCCGGCGGATCGCAGCGGCGATCCCGTCCGCGTCGAGCCCGGCGGCGGCCAGCAGGGCGGCCGGATCGCCGTGCTGGACAAAAATGTCGGGCAAGCCCAGCATCAGCAGGGGCTTGACCACGCCTGCGGCGGCCAGCGCCTCCGCCACCGCGGCCCCCGCGCCGCCCATCAGGCAGCCCTCCTCCACCGTCACCAGCCGGGCGTGCGTACGCGCCAGCCGCAGTACCAGCTCGCCGTCGAGCGGCTTGATGAAGCGCATGTTCGCCACCGTCGCGCCCAGCGTCCGCCCGGCGGCAAGGCTCGGCGCCAGCATGGAGCCGAAGGCGAGGATGGCCGTGCCGCGCCCTTCGTGCCGGATCTCGCCGCGCCCGAAAGCGATCTCCTCCAGCGTCTCCTCCACCGCCACGCCGGGCCCGGTGCCGCGCGGGAAGCGCACCGCGGCCGGCCCGGGGTGGCGGTACGCCGTGCTGAGCATCCTGCGGCATTCGTTTTCGTCGGACGCTGCCATCAGCACCATGTTCGGGACGCAGCGCAGGTAAGCGATGTCGTAATTCCCGGCATGCGTGGCGCCATCGGCGCCAACCAGGCCGGCCCTGTCGATGGCGAAGGTGACGTCGAGATCCTGCAGCGCCACGTCGTGGATCAGCTGGTCGTAGGCACGCTGGAGGAAGGTCGAATAGATCGCCACCACCGGCTTCATGCCCTCGGCTGCAAGGCCGCCCGCGAAGGTGACGGCGTGCTGCTCGGCGATGCCGACGTCGAAATAGCGCTCCGGATAAAGCTGCTCGAAGCGGACCAGGCCCGAGCCTTCGCGCATCGCCGGGGTGATGCCGACCAGGCGCGGGTCGGCGGCAGCCATGTCGCACAGCCAGTCGCCGAACACCTCGGTATAGCTCGGTTTGCCCGCCGCCGGCGCCGGTGCGGTCAAGCCGAGCGCGTGATCGAATTTGCCGGTGCCGTGGTAGCGGGTCGGCTCGGCTTCGGCGAGCTTGTAGCCCCGCCCCTTCTTCGTAATGATGTGGAGGAACTGCGGGCCCGTGCGTGCGCGCAGGTTTTCCAGCGTCGGCACCAGGGCGTCGAGATCGTGGCCGTCGATCGGCCCGACGTAGTCGAAGCCGAAATGCTCGAACAGCGTCGCGGCCGGCAACACCATGCCCTTGGCGTGCTCTTCCAGCCGGCGCGCCACTTCAAGCACCGGCTCGGGCAGCACGGCCTGGCCGGCCTGCTTCGCCGCCGCGACCGCATGGCTCGAGAGCAGGCGCGCCAGATAGCGGCTCAGGGCCCCGACCGCGGGCGAGATCGACATCTCGTTGTCGTTCAGGATGACCAGCAGCCGCAGGTCGCCGGCAATCCCGGCGTTGTTCATGGCCTCGTAGGCCAGCCCGGCGCTCATCGCGCCGTCGCCGATGACGGCCACTGCATGCCGGTCCTCGCCGCACAGCCTGGCGGCCTGCGCCATGCCGAGCGCGGCCGAAATGGAGGTGGACGAGTGGGCGGTGCCGAAGGTGTCGTAGACGCTTTCGCTGCGGCGCGGAAAGCCGGAGAGGCCGCCCTGCTGGCGCAGCGACCCCATCCGCTCGCGCCTGCCGGTCAGCACCTTATGGCCATAACTCTGGTGCCCCACGTCCCAGACGATGCGGTCACGCGGCGTGTCGAACACGTAGTGCAGCGCAATCGTCAGCTCGACGGTGCCCAGGTTGGATGAGAGGTGGCCGCCGGTACGCGCCACCGATTCGAGCAGGAACTGGCGCAACTCCCGGGCCAGCGGTTCAAGCTGGGCGCGCGGAAGCCGGCGCAGCGCTGACGGATCGTCGATAGCCTGTAGCAGGTTCATTCGCTTTCCTCCAGTACCACCGTGCGCCCGGCTGCGTGCCCGGCCGCGCGACGGCAAGGTGCGGCGGATTGGATAGCCGGTCTATTTTAAGCCAATCACGGCATACCTGTGGTTCGCGCATTGCGCGATGCGCAGCCTGCCCCGCAACGCGGCCGGCCGTATGACAAAACAAACCGACGCCCGCTGCGCGCGCGCCTGTTACTTGCTCTGATGGCAACAAGCTCGTACACTGAGCCATACTTATCCGGCACCAGCACATGGAATCTGGCTCATGAATAGCGAGTTCATCACTTCTGTTCCCACCCTTCACACGAAGCGACTCGTGCTTCGTGAATATCGACGGGCGGACTTTGACGCTTTCGCAGCGCATTGCGCCGACCCTGTCAGCTCGGCCCACCTGGTCCCGGCCGCCCGCCAGGCTGCATGGCGCATCTTCTGTTCACAAGCCGGACTATGGCTCATCCATGGCGCCGGATGGTGGGCTGTCGAGGAAAAGGAGACTGGTCAACTCATCGGGACTGTCGGCGCGTTCTTTCGCGAGGACTCCACCGTGATGGAACTTGGCTGGAATACCTATCGCGCCTTTTGGGGCCAGGGATTCGCGAACGAAGCGGCGGCGGCGGCCCTGAACCATGCGTTCGAGATCCGACGCGAACCCAAAGTTCGGGCTCTCATTTCTTCAGCCAATGAAGCATCGCTGCGCGTTGCCGGGCGCCTTGGACTGACTCATGAAGCGGAAACTGAGATATACGGCAAAGCGGTCGGCATTTATACGCGTGAGCGGACCTTCGCTCCTGTAACCATGGCAAGGGGTCCTGCTGCCTGAACTATTAAAGGCAAACTGGTATCGACTTGCGGCCGGAAGGATTTGGCCACAACCCGACAGGATGTGATGCACGCGATTTACTTTAGATGGAAAGTAGCCTCTGGTCATGAGCGAGACTTCGAGCACGCCTGGCTGGAACTGACCAGACTTATACGCGATGAGCGAGGCGGTCTGGGGTCGCGTTTGCATCGGTGCGCCGACGGCCACTATTTCGCGTATGCCCAATGGCCGTCCGAACTCTGCTGGGCGACACAAGCCGAGCCTACTGCACGCATGGCCGAGCTGCGAAACCAGATGCGTGAATTCGCTGAACTTGTAGATGGCCCACTTCGGGGTGACGTCGTTGCCGACCTCCTGGTTCCACTCGCTCACGGGATGGGTGGCCAGCTGGGGTGAAGAGGCTGATGGTTGCAGCCATGGACGAGAGCAGATGAACTCTTGAGAACATGCCAGGTACGAATATTCCGGCTGGCATACCAAAGCGACCATCTTTTACAGTAACAGCAATTTAGCCCCCTGGGAAATACGATGGAAAATTTATCGGCTTTCGCCCATCAGGTGTTTGAATCGCAAGCTTTCAGCCAGTTCATCGGTGCCGAGCTGACCCAGGTCGGGTCCGATCATGCCGAACTGTCCCTGCGGATAGCAGACCACCACAAGCAACAGCATGGCTTCGTGCATGGCGGGGTGCTCAGCTACCTGGCGGATAACGCCATTACCTTCGCTGGCGGCCTGGCCCTGGGCGGCAATGCGCTGACCTCGGAATTCAAGATCAATTACATCAAGCCGGCCAAGGGGTCGCACCTGCTGGCGCGTGCCAGGGCACGTAGTGCGGGCAAGCGCCAGGCCGTGTGCCAGTGCGAGATCTTCGTTGTGGTAGAGGGTGTCGAAACGCTGTGCGCGCTCGCGCAGGGGACCGTCGTCGCAGCCGCCTGACGTACATCTTCCTGTCTGTTTCTGCTGACCGACCGCGCTTCTCGATCCGCCACGGGTAGTCAGACCACGCTCTTCACCACTCCGCCGTCCGCACGCAAGGCCGCGCCCGTGGTGGCGGACGCCAGCGGGCTGGCGATGTACGCCACCAGCGAAGCGACTTCCTCCGGTGCGGCAAAGCGCTTGATGAGCGAGGTCGGACGCGCCTTCTCGAAGAACTCCTTCTCGGTCTGGTCGAATGACATGCCTTGCGCCTTGCCCAGCTCTTCGACAAAGTCCCTGACGCCGCGCGACCTGGTAGGCCCCGGGAGAATGCTGTTGACCGTAATGCCGGTGCCCGCCACCGTTTCGGCAAGACCGCGCGACACCGCCAGCTGGGCGGTTTTGGTGGTGCCGTAATGGATCATCTCGGTGGGGATCTGGATCGCACTTTCGCTCGAAATGAAAATGATGCGGCCCCAGTTGCGCTGCCTCATCGATGGCAGGTAGAGGCGCGCCAGGCGCACGCCGCTCAGCACATTCACTTCAAAAAAGCGCATCCAGTCCTCGTCGGGAATGTCCTCGAACGGCTTCGCCTCGAAAATGCCCAGGTTGTTGACCAGGATGTCGACAGCCGGATACCGGCGTCCAAGCTCCTCGGCGGCGGCTGCGGTGCCGAGATCGCCGGCGAATCCGAGCACGTCCGCGCCGGTGGAGGTGTTGATTTCCGCAATCGCCGCATCGACCGCGGCCTGGGTGCGCCCGTTCACGATCACGCGTGCGCCTTCGCGTGCCAGCGCTTCGACGATTGCACGGCCGATGCCGGCGGTGCTGCCGGTGACGAGTGCCAGTTTGTTGGTGAGCTTGAGATCCACGATGTCCTTTCTTTTTCCGACGGCCGGTAGTGGTGAGATGGATGATTATGCAGCTTTTCCCGATATCGGCAATTGGCGCTTCGCGGAATACGAAGGCTGCGCGGAACGCGAAGGCAGGCTGGCCGATCCTGGCCGTTTTTGTCCGCGCGATGGCTGAACGATCAGGACCGCCCGGACTGCCTCGCCTGGCGACGGGCAGGCTCCTTGCCGTCGGCCGCACGCGCCTCGGCTCCGCTTTCCACCGATCGGAGGACCAGCAACAGACAGGTCCCGAGGAGCATCATCGCCGCCGCCAGGTACAGTCCCACCTCGTAGCTGCCGAAATGGGCGGCGAGCGCACCGGTGGCGGCCGGACCGACAATTTGTCCCGCCCCGTAGGACATGCTCATTTTCCCCATCATTTTGGCGGGCCGGTTCGGGTAGTAGCGGCCGGCCATGGTCATGACCAGGCTGACCATCCCGACAAAGGTCGCGCCAAACAGCAGGGCACCGACGATGGTCATGACCAGGCCGCCGGCCAGCAGCGGCAGCAGGATCCCGGCAATTTGAAGGACGGCGGCCAGGATCAGGGCGTTCAGGTCGCCCGTGCGGCGGGCGACCAGGTCCCAGACGATACAGGCCGGCGCCGCGCCGATGCCGATGGCGAGGAAAGCCAGGTTTCCCTGCCCGGCCAGGCCAGGCAGCTTGTTGACGATGGCGACGATGAAGGTGGCGCCGATGACATAGGCAAACCCTGCGCAAAAATAGGCGGCGATAAAAATCTGGAGATAGAGCGCGCCGGGCGGCCGGTCTTCCATCTTCTGGCCGGTCGTCGTCACGCCGCTCGCATCGGGCCTGGGTACCCAGCGCAGGGCGGGAATCAGCAGGAACGCGCCCACCGCCGCAAACGCAAACCACTGTTCGCGCCAGTCCAGTCCCTGGGTCAGGAATTCCACCAGCGCCGCACAACCGGCGATGCCGAGCCCGATGCCGGAGAAGTGGATGCCGAGTTCGCTGCGATGGTCATGCCGGATCAGCCAATGGAGAATCAGGCCGGTTCCGAGCAGCATGCCGGCGGCTGCGCTCAGGCCGCCAACGAAGCGCAGGAGCGCCCACAGGACCACATCGGTGGTGAGCCCCATCGCCAGGGTGCTCACCACGGCGATCACCATCCCGACCCGGTACAGCCGGTCCTTGAGCGCAAGGTCGCCGATGGAGGAAGCAGCCAGGGCGCCGCACAGATAGCCTGCATAGTTGATTGCCGCCAGCCAGCCGGCCGCGCGAACGCCGAGGCCCGCCTGCTCCTGCATCAGGGGCAGGAGCGGAGTATAGGCGAAGCGGGCCACGCCCAGCGACAGCAGCAGGCTGAAGATTCCACCGCAGAGTACCTGCAGACGTTGTCCTTGACCGGGCATGGCAGCTCCTAACGCGGCCGGCCAGCAGGCAGGGCCAGCCAGGAGCACCGTTGGGCCTTCAGACGGCTCTGCAGCATGTGGCGCTCCCGAATGTTGTAATTGACCGTTTGCCTACAATAAACGAAAAACCCGAACGCAGGGGAGCCGAATGCCCGCAGCCTCTTTCAGTAATCCATAAGCTGAAACACACCCTCCATTCATGACGGGCATTCATAAGCCCAAGCAATCCCCGCCCGGTTTTCCCTTGACGTTTGCCGCTACCATGCGTCCTGTCCCGCCACGCCTCCAGCGCTGGCGCAACTCTTTCAAAGGAAAACCCATGACCGTCAAAGCCTACGGCGCCCACGCCGCCGACAAGCCGCTCGAATCGATGGACATCACCCGCCGCGCGCCGGGTCAGCACGACGTGCAGGTCGACATCGCCTACTGCGGCGTGTGCCACTCCGACCTGCACCAGGTGCGCGCCGAATGGGCCGGCACTCTCTTCCCTTGCGTACCGGGCCACGAGATCGTCGGCCGTGTCTCCGCCACCGGCGCCCACGTGACCAGATACAAGGTCGGCGACCTGGTCGGCGTCGGCTGCATGGTCGACAGCTGCAGGCATTGCGCCGATTGCGAGGACGGCCTCGAGAACTACTGCGACGGCATGGTCGGCACCTATAACGGCCCCACCGCGGATGCCCCCGGCCATACCCTGGGCGGCTACTCCGAGCAGATCGTCGTCGACGAGCGCTTCGTGCTGCGCGTGCGCCATCCGGAAGAACAGCTGGCCGCCGTGGCGCCGCTGCTGTGCGCCGGCATCACGACCTGGTCTCCGCTGCGCCACTGGAATGCGGGGCCGGGCAAGCGCGTCGGCATCGTCGGCATCGGCGGCCTCGGTCACATGGGCATCAAACTGGCCCGTGCGATGGGTGCCCACGTGGTCGCGTTCACGACCTCCGAAAGCAAGCGCCAGGATGCGCAAGCGCTGGGCGCGCATGAAGTCGTCGTCTCGCGCGACGCACATGCCATGGCCGCGCAGGCGCAAAAGCTGGACCTGATCGTCAACACGGTCGCCGCGCCGCACGACCTCGACGCCTTCCTCACGCTCCTGAAACGCGACGGCACCATGGTGCTGGTCGGCGCGCCATCGTCTCCGCACCCGTCGCCGCAGGTGTTCAACCTGATCATGAAGCGCCGCGCGCTGGCCGGCTCGATGATCGGCGGGATTCCCGAGACCCAGGAAATGCTCGACTTCTGCGCCGAACACGGCATCGTCGCCGACATCGAAATGATCCGGGCCGACGAGATCAACGCAGCCTACGAGCGCATGCTGAAGGGCGACGTCAAGTACCGCTTCGTGATCGACAGCGCGACGCTGGGTGGCTGAGATGCAGGCGCCGGTTTCCACCACCACCGCGCCGGACGCCGTCCGTATGCCGGCGGCCTGGGGCGGCGTGTTCGCCCTCTCGCTCGGCGCGTTCGCGCTGGTCGCCTCGGAGTTCATGCCGGTCAGCCTGCTGACCTCCATCGCCGGCGACCTGCACGTCACCGAAGGCCAGGCCGGGCAATCGATCGCGGTCTCCGGGGCCTTCGCCCTGGTGACGAGCCTGTCGCTGCCTGCGCTGGCCGGCAAGCTCGATCGCAAGGTCCTGCTGCTGGCCCTGACCCTGCTGATGGTCGTCGCCGGCAGCATCGCCGCCTTTGCGCCGAACTATTCCGTCTTCATGGCCGGCCGCGCGTTCATCGGCGTGGCCATCGGCGGCTTCTGGTCGATGTCGGCAGCAGTCGCCATGCGCCTCGTGCCCACGGACCAGGTGCCGAAGGCGCTCGCCATCGTCAACGGCGGCAATGCGCTGGCCACGGTCGTCGCGGCGCCGCTGGGCAGCTTCCTCGGCGCGCTGGTCGGCTGGCGCGGTGCCTTCTTCTTCCTGATCCCGGTCGCGGCGCTGGCCCTGGCCTGGAAATGGGTCAGCCTGCCCGCGATGCCGGCCGGGCGCACGCAACGCAGCGGCAACGTGTTCACGCTGTTCAGGCGGCCACCGGTCGCCCTCGGCATGATCGCGGTCAGCCTGTTCTTCATGGGGCAGTTCGCGCTGTTTACTTACCTGCGCCCCTTCCTCGAGAGCGTGACGCATGCGAGTGCGACGACGACCTCGCTGATGCTGCTGGTGATCGGCGTGGCCGGCTTCATCGGCACCACCGTGATCGGCCCCTTCCTGAAGGAGGGGCTGTACCGGACGCTGGTCGCGATCCCGCTGCTGATGGCGGCGATCGGGGTCGGTCTGATGGTCTTCGGCGCCTCGCCTTTCGCGACCGCCCTGCTGCTGGGCGTCTGGGGCCTGGTCGGCACCGCGGCGCCGGTCGGCTGGTGGACCTGGCTCGCCAGAACGCTGCCGCAGGACGCGGAAGCCGGCGGCGGGCTGATGGTGGCGGTGGTGCAGCTGGCGATCGCGCTCGGCGCCACCGTCGGCGGCATCCTGTTCGACGGCTCCGGCTACCGCGCGACCTTCAGCGCGAGCGCCGTGGTCTTGCTGGCGGCCGCAGGAATGGCGCTGCTGGCCGCGCGTGCCGCACGCACCGGCTAGCGGCCAGTGTCTCATCCCATCCCGGCGCGCGCCAGCTGCATGCGCGCCAGCGACGGGTACAGCGGCGGACTGATGATCCGCGCCAGCATGCTCGCCACCAGCGCGCAGGCCATCAGGCTCAGGACCATCGCGTGGCCATCGACCATCTCCATGACGATGATGAAGGCCGTCAGCGGCGCCTGCGTGGCGGCGGCCAGGAAGCCGACCATGCCCAGCGCGATCAGGGCCGGCGCCTGGGTCTGGAAAAAGGCCACGGCGACGTCGTTGCCGAGTGCCGCGCCGATTGCCAGCGAAGGCGCGAAAATCCCGCCCGGCACACCCGACCAGGTACTCAGCCAGGTCGCCAGGAATTTGAAGAGCGCGTACATCATCGGCATGGTCGCGACGCCGTCGACCATCGACCTGGTCGGCGCGTAGCCCGAACCGAAGGTGCTCCCGGCGGTGACCAGCCCGATCACCGCCACGACCAGGCCGCAAACGGCACCGAACAGCACCGGCCTGCGTGCACGCAGCCGGCTCATCGGGTCGACGCCCAGGCCGGCGGTCGAGGCGATCATCAGCCGCGAAAACAATCCCCCCGCCACGCCCGTACAGAGCGCCACCGCGATGCCGGGCAGGAGCAGCGCCGTGCCGATTGCGCCGATGTGGATGACGCCGAAATAAGTCGCGTTGCCGTGCGCCGACACGGCCACCAGGCCACCCAGCACGATCGCGGTGATGATCAGGCCACTGCTGCGCTGCTCGGGCGCGCGCGCGAGTTCCTCGATGGCGAACATGACCCCGGCCAGCGGCGTGTTGAAGGCGGCGGCGATGCCGGCCGCGCCGCCGGCCACCAACAGGCCATGGGCATTGATCGAGGTGCGCGCGGGCAGGAGGCGCCGCGCCTGCAGCATGACGCCGGCCGCGATCTGCACCGACGGGCCTTCGCGTCCCAGCGACAGTCCGGCCAGCAGGCCGCCCGCGGTCAGGCCGACCTTGGCGATACTCAGGCGCAGCGCCACGAACAGCCCGCGTCGTTCGGGCGGCAGCGCCGGTTCGAGCGCCGCCATCACTTGCGGGATGCCCGATCCGGCCGCGCCCGCGGCATGGCGGCGCGTGAACCAGACGATGGCAGCGGTGCAGGCCGGCGTCCAGATGAGCGGGCTCCACCAGATCACGATCCGCAACCAGTCGAAGGCATCGAAGGCGATTTCGCACAGCCAGGTAAACGCGACCACGGTCAGCCCGGCCAGCACCGCCAGCGCCACCACGACCGCCCTCCCCGACCAGAGTTGCCAATCGGAGAGTTCTACGCGCATCCTGTCGCGCCAGTTGTGGGTGTGCTTCATGCGAGCGTCGGTATGGCCGAAGGCCGTGGGGTTTGGGATGGTCGCGCCGGGCAGCGAAAACTGCCGGGATAGCGCCGGAAATCTACATTTGTGCAAATGCGAATTGTACCTCAGGCACTGCCAGTGGCCGCACGATCCCCTACAATGGATACATGACAGAGACCTCAGCATCGTTTCGCCGGATGAACCCGCGCGCGCTGGGCGCCGCATTGCAGGATGCGCGCCGGCACACGCTGGCCCTGTTCGACGCCCTCGCAGCCAGCGGTTACGACCGGGCGGCGCAGGTGCCGCACCTTCCCATCCTGAACCCGCCGCTGTGGGAACTGGGGCATGTCGCCTGGTTCGCTGAATGGTTCGTCCTGCGCGCGGCGCGCAGCAGCCAGCCCGGCGACGCCGCCGGCCCTTCGCTGCTGGCGAAGGCAGACAGCTGGTTCGACTCGAACACGGTGGCCCACGACACGCGCTGGGCCCTCGACCTGCCGGCCCCCGGCACAATCCAGACCTGGTGCTGCGAGGTGCTGGACGCGATACGCGAGCGGCTGGCGCACACGCTTGACGACGACGCGGCGCTCTACCCGTATCGCCTGGTGCTGGCGCACGAGGACATGCACGGCGAAGCCCTGCTCTACACCTTGCAGACGCTTGGCGCGGCGGCGCCCGCATTCGGGGCGTACACGCCGCAGCCCCCAGCGGCGGGCGAGATCTCCTTTGCCGGCGGCGACTTCCTGCTCGGCGGCGAGCAGTCGCGCGGCTTCGTGTTCGACAACGAACGGCAGGCCGCGCCCTGCCGCGTCGCCGCCTTCACGATCGACGCCGGCCTGGTATCGAATGCGGCCTGGCTAGCCTTCATGCGCGATGGCGGCTACAAGAATCCCCGGCACTGGAGCGCGTCCGGCCGCGCATGGCTGATGGAACACGAACGCAGGGCCCCGCGCTACTGGCAACGGACGGGCGAAGACTGGCACACGCTGCGCTTCGGCAGCCCGGTGCCGCTCGATCCGGCGGCGCCCGTACGCCACGTGAGCCTGCACGAAGCAGAGGCCTACTGCAGCTGGGCCGGCAGGCGCCTGCCGCGCGAAGAAGAGTGGGAATTCGCGGCCGGCGCGGGCCATCCCGGCTTCAGCTGGGGCCAGCTATGGGAATGGACGGCATCGCCCTTCCTGCCCTACCCCGGCTTCAGCGCGGACCGCTACCGCGAGTATTCGCAGCCCTCGTTCGGCAGCTGCCAGACCCTGCGCGGCGCCTCCTTCGCGACGCCGCCGCGCCTGCAGTCGCCGCAGTTCCGCAATTTTTATGCGCCCGGGCGCGACGACATCTTCGCCGGGTTCCGTACCTGTGCGCCGAACGATTTATACGGTTATAGAAAGGCCGATTAATGGAGCGCTGGGTCGCATACGCATTCTTTTCGATGGCATTCGCCGGCTTTACCTCGGTGATTGCCAAGCTCGGGCTGACCGGCATCTCGGGCGACCTGGGACTGGCCATACGAACCTGCTTCGTCTTCGTGTTCGTGCTGCTGTTCGCCAGTGTGGTGGTTCCCTTCTCGCAGCTGGAAACGCTCACCTGGAAGAATTTCTTCTGGCTCGGCCTGTCGGGCGTCACGACCGCGGCTTCCTGGATCTTCTATTACAAGGCGATCAAACTGGGCGACGTGTCCACGGTGGCGCTGATCGACAAGGGCAGCGTGGTCGTCGCCGTGCTGCTGGCCTGGTGGATCCTGCATGAGGCGATCACGCCGGCGAAACTGGCGGGCGCCGCGCTGATCGCAGCGGGAATGCTCGTGATCGCGCGCGGCTGAGGGCTTCAGGCCGGCCCTTCGCCGGCAAAAGCCTGGAGCAGCCGGTTGAACGTGCCCGCATGCGTCACGTTCATCCCGTGCGAGGCGTCAGGCACCACCTGCTGCTGCGCGTTCGCGATCCATTGCGCCAGCTGGTCCACGTTGTCGCGATACATGCGCGGGCTCTTCTCGCCGGCGATCAGCAAGGTCGGGCAGCGCACTTCGCTTGCTGCTGCCTGCGTATAGGCGGGCAAGGGATCGCGGAACTGCTTGGGTAAAGTGGCCGCGTTGTCGGTCGCCATCATGCGAAAGCCTGGGGAACTGCGGCGCCAGATGCCGGGCATGCTGACCGAGTCGACGAACAGTTCCAGCCCGGCCTCGATCGCGCCGCGTTCGATCAGCCCGGCCACGTTCGCGCGCAGCGCTTCGGTCGCCGGCGGCAGGGCAGCCTGCGTCGCTCCATCCACCTCCAGGGGGCCGCCCGGATCGGCCAGCGTCAGCGTCCTGACCAGGTCGGGATATGCGCGCGCCAGCTGGAAGGCGACGCAGCCGCCGCGCGAATGCCCGACCAGGTGCACCGGCCCGACGTTCATCGCTCCGATGAACTCGGCGAGTTCGTCGACGTGCCGCTTCCAGCTGAACTCTCCCTGCACCGCTGCGTCCTCGCCCGGCCAGTAATGGCCGAGACTGACCGACACGCACTGGAAGTGCCGGGAGAGCGCCCCCGTCTGGCTGTTCCAGTAGCGGTAGTCGCACAGCGAGCCATGGACGAACAGCAGCGGCGCGCCGGAACCGGAAGTCACGTAAGGCACCCGTATGCCGGACGGCATCGTGGCGAAATACACCTTCGGGGCGGCGAGAATGGCTGGGTCGGTGCGTGCGTTCATGATGGGCTCCTTTTCCAATACTATGCACTAGGTGCTAGTCTAAGAAAATCGCATAATATTGATCGTACCTATCTACTTATCTGATACCTATGAAAGCACTCGACCTGGACGTACTGGCGATGATCGTGGCGGTCGCCGATACCGGCAACATCAGCCGCGCGGCGGAAGTCGTGCACCGCTCGCAATCGGCAGTGAGCATGCAGATCAAGACCCTGGAGACGGCACTCGGCAAACCGCTGTTCGTGCGCGGCCCGAGGAGCGTAACGCCGACGCAGGACGGCGAGGTCCTGCTGAGCTTCGCGCGGCGCATGCTCGCGCTGCGCGACGAAGCCTGGGCCGCCGTGGTGCGGCCCGACATCACCGGCCGCGTCGTCATCGGCGTGCCCGACGACTACGCGTCTTCCCTGCTGCCCTCGATCCTCAAGAAATTCTCGGCCACCTACCCCAAGGTCGAGATCCAGGTGGTGGGCCTGCCGAGCGTGGCGCTGGCGCCGATGGTCAAGGACGGATCGGTCGACCTGGTCTGCGCGACGCGCGTAAAAGGGCTGTCGGGCGAGTTCATCCGCTTCGAGCCGATGGTCTGGGCGGCGAGCCCCGGGGCGTCCGATATCTGGCGCGAGCGGCCATTGCCGATTGCCGTTTTCCTGCCGGGCAGCGTGGCGCGGGAAAATGCGATCCGCAGTCTCGAGCGGGCGAAGATTCCGTACCGCACTTCGTACGAAAGCCCGAGCCTGATGGGGCTGCTCAGCATGGTCGAAGCGGGACTGGCGATCGCGCCGCTGGCCCGCTGCGCGGTGCCTGCCCACCTCAGCTTGCTGGGGCAGGCGCAGGGTTTGCCGGAGATCGATGCGCTGGAGGTGATCCTGGCGCGCAGCAGCAAGTCGAAGCGACCGCCCTGCGATTTTTTGGCGGAGAAGATCATGTCGGAGTTGCGGCGCTGAGTCAGGCGCTTTCAGGCGTAGCCGCCACAAACTCACATCTCCTTACAAACTGCGCGATCCCGATTTTCAAAAAGCGCTAAGCTCTACGCTTGGAACGTAGAAGTGGGTAGCACATCATGAAGACGCAATTGCTTGAAGACATCGGCGAAAACACGGCATCATCCCTTGCGCCTTCCAACCCAGCCGGACCATCGAACGCGGCCGGCGAGGTGCACGCGCTTGCGCCCGCAGCGAAGGCGCAGCCTGCCAGGCCCCGCTCCGCCCTCGGCGTATGGAGGCAGGCGCCCGCAGCCGAGCCGTACATCCCCACGCCGCAGCAGCCGGCGCAAGCACCGGCCCCTCTGGATCTGGACAACGTCTTCGAGGAAATCGCGGCCCTTGAGGCCCAGTATGTGGCGCCAGTGCAGCCGCATGCTCCTCCCGTGGCGCCGGCCGCACCCCGGCACGAGCTTCCCGCGCCCCCGGCCGGGCCCATGCACGAGCCTGCCATTCCTCCGGCCGCGTTCACGCACGAGGCTGCGATTCCTCCGGCCGCGTTCACGCACGAGGCTGCTGTTCCTCCGGCCCGACCCATGCACGAGGCTGCTGTTCCTCCAGCCCAGCCCATGCCCGAGCCTGCTGTTCCTCTTGCCCAGCCCATACTCGAGGCTGCTATTCCTCCAGCCCAGCCCATGCCCGAGGCTGCCATTCCTCCAGCCCGGCCCATGCACGAGCCTGCCGTTCCTCCGGCCCGGCCCACGCTCGCTCCGGATCCGGCGGACGCCCCGACCACGCCGCAAGACCCTTTGTTCGACTTCACCCTGCCCTCGCCGGAACTGCAGGCAGACAATCCGTTCACGCCTCCTGCCCGCGCCACGCGGTCCAGGCAGCGCTATCTGCTGTGGGGTGCCTGCCTGCTGTCGGTTGCCCTCCTCGGTCTGGGCGGCCGGTGGCTGTACCAGGAGCGCAAGGATGCAGGAGCGCTCGCGCGCATCGCCGACGATGTGAAGGCCAAGCCGCAGGCCGACAAGGCCGTGCAGCGTCAGGCAGTCGTTCCACAGGCGCCGGCGCCGGCGCCTCAGGCCGACGCCGGCCCAGGGCCCGTCGAACCCGCGAGCCGTCCTGCGTCGTCCGTGCCGCCCCTTGTCTACCTGCCACCTGAGCCGCGCGCTGCCGCCAAGGCTGATCCGGCCCCTGCCGCCAAGGCTGATCCGGCCCCTGCCGCCAAGGCTGAACAGCCCGCTTCATTGGCGGAAAGCCCGGCAGAGTCGCGGACGTCTTCGAAACCTGCCCCTGCCGCGGAACAAGGACGGATCTACCCGATACCCAAGCGATCGAGCCAGAAGGAGCGCGCCCGGCCCGACGCGCCAGCCAGGCGCGCAAAGGCCAAGCCCGAACCCGCCCCCGCCCGCCAGCTCGCGCGCGCAAGCGTCGCTGCGACAGAAAAGCGATCAGGACCGGACACCTCGATGGAAGCAACGCTGAAGGCATGCAGGGAACATGGATATCACGCGGCGCAATGCATCAAGCGCGACTGCAGCGTGACCGAATACGGGTTCGTTTGCCGCGGGCGCTGACACAGCCCCCCTGTCACGCAATGCAGCGCCGCAGAAACGCGAGCTGGTCGGCAACGGCTTCCTCGAAGCCTGCGCCGACATAGATATCGAAGTGCCTGTGCGCATACAAGCGCACCTCGGCGCCGGGCGCCTCTCCTGCATAACGCAGGGCTGGCCCGGCCGGGGCGACCGAGTCGGCTTCACAAATGCAGAACAGCACTGGACAGGTTAGCTGCGCCGCCCTGCGGCCCGGCCGGTAGGGAATAATGTCCAGCGCGCAGCGCGCGGCGACCCGGTTGTCGAAGAGCGTTTCCGTGGGCACCAGCGCCAGGTAACCGGGCTGCGCGTCCGGCGCGGTCATCAGCGCCGCGGAGCGCGGCGGACCTGCGGCAGGCACGAACAGCGGCGACATTCCCACAGCCGACCGGAGCACGTCGCAGACGGCTTTGGCCGTCACCTTGACGCTGCTGCGCCAGTCCATGGCCAGTGCGGATGCGATACCGTCAGTGAATGGGCACTGGGCAATGACGGCAGCGACCTGCCTGTCCTCCGCCGCGGCAACGAGCACGTGGCCGCCACTGAAGGACGTTCCCCACAGCACGACCTGGTCGGCCCGGCAGTTTTCCTGCTGCCGCACGAAGGCGATGGCGGAAGACCAGTCCTGCAGCTGCCGGCCGATGTCGAGCAATTGCCGGGGATGGCCATCGCTCGCCCCGAAGTGACGGTAGTCGAAGACGAGGCAGGCATGGCCGGCGCCGGAAAAGCGCTCCGCGAAGGCATCCAGGCGCATTTCCCGCGTGCCTCCCAGGCCGTGCGCCATGACGATGACCGGAAACGGGCCCTTTCCCTCAGGCTCGTACAGCCAGGCCCGGCAATGCTCGCCTTCCTGGCCGGATACGAACTCGACGTCGAGCCGCTGCCTCATCGCCGACCCTATGCCCAGTAGCGCTGCGCGATGCGGTCGTGGTAGGCCATCAGGTTCGCCTGCGCCAGTGCGAAGTCCTGCAGCGGCCCCGGAAACGGATGCCTGACGAGTGTGTGCAACTGGCCATACACGCTCGCGTCGACGGTGCTCGGGAGCGCGCCGAACAGGTAATCCTGCTGCCCGAGCAGCGTGGCCAAGGCCTGCACCCCACTGCGGCCGATGGCCAGCACCTCTTCGTCGCTGTGGCGCCCCATGCCCTGCTCCCATGCCTGGCGTGCCTTCTGGCGCCGGATCATGGACAGGACCACATTCCCGAGCAGCGGCAGCAAGGGGCGCTGCCAGGCTGGCACGCTGCGCCTGGCGTAGTCGAGCAGCAAGGGCCGGTAACGGTCGAAATTCCCGGCAACGCACCAACGGAAGTAGTAGCCGACGAAATACAGCTGGCTTTCGGCCAGGGCTTTGATCGCCTCGGCCTGGGCTTGTTGCAAGGCACTGAGATGGGTGTCGCGCAGCGCGCGCGGGTCATGCTGCTGGAGGTGAGCGATGATGAAGGACGAGTCGGCGATCAGCTGCCCATCCACGCGCGCGGATGGCAACTTGGCTTTCGGCATGTCGCGGCGGGTGCCGGTGCGGGTTTCATAGGGGATGCCGGACATGCGCAGCCAGGTTTCGAGCTTGACGACGAAAGGGCTGATATCGGGCGTCGCCGTGCCGGGTGGGTAGCCGTATTTGTAGACGACGATCACGATCGGTCCTTTCCGGTATGAATGCGGATGGTGCCGTCAACAGCATGCGAGGTGAGAACTTCAGTCTACTCCTGAACCGGCAGGCCGGCCTGAAAAGTCGGGCAAGTGCGTCATCTGTACCAACAGGTGGCGCGTGGCGTCAAATCCCCTGCATGCTCAAGGCCCTCACCGCGCCCCTCAACTGCCCCAGCATCTCCACCCTCCCCGCTTCATCGAGCTCCGGAAACATGGTCCGCTCCACCTCCGCCACCTTCGCATCGCACTCCCCCAGCACCGCCTCCCCGCTTGCCGTCAAACTGATCTGGATGATCCGCCC
The DNA here is from genome assembly GCF_015101885.1 of Massilia litorea. Taxonomy (NCBI): domain Bacteria; kingdom Pseudomonadati; phylum Pseudomonadota; class Betaproteobacteria; order Burkholderiales; family Oxalobacteraceae; genus Massilia; species Massilia litorea. The sequence continues at coordinate 3,194,409 of NZ_CP062941.1, read as the reverse complement.
ATGCGCCGGATCGGGCGTGCGCGCAATCCAGCCCTTCGCTTCCATCTGCTTGACCATCTCGTTGGCCGACTGCGGCGAAATCATCGTCCGTGTGGCGAGCTGGGCGTTCGACAGGGAGCCGTGCGCCCGGAAGACGGACAGCGCCGTGTATTGCGGCACGGAGAGCCCGGCGGGCGCCAGGCTGTCGCGCAGGCGCTGGTTCAGCACATGGTCGAGGCGGCCCACCAGGTAGGCCAGGCCCATCGGTTTGGCGGCGGCGGATGCGGCTGGGCTCGCTGCCGAAAGTTTTTTTGAAGTCGTCATGAAAAAGGTGCTTGCAAAGCGAATCAGGTCCGAATAGTATAAGTCACATATCAGGCAGCCTGATAAATAAAACTTACGACGAGGAGACATTATGTCCAAATACGAAGCGCGCTGGAAGACCGTCAAGGTCGATGTGGAGAACGGTATCGGCTGGATCACCCTGAACCGTCCGGAAAAGCGCAATGCGATGAGCCCGACGCTGAACCGCGAGATGATCGACGTGCTCGAAACCCTCGAGCTCGACGACGACGCGCAAGTGGTCGTGCTGACCGGCGCCGGCGACGCCTGGACCGCGGGGATGGACTTGAAGGAATACTTCCGCGAGACCGACGGCAAGCCGGAAATCATGCAGGAACGCATGCGGCGCGACTGCTCGCAATGGCAGTGGAAGCTGCTGCGCATGTACAGCAAGGCGACCATCGCCATGGTCAACGGCTGGTGCTTCGGCGGCGCGTTTTCTCCGCTGGTCGCCTGCGACCTGGCGATTGCCGCCGACGACGCCGTGTTCGGCCTGTCGGAAGTGAACTGGGGCATCCCGCCGGGCAACCTGGTCAGCAAGGCCGTGGCCGATACCATGGGCCACCGCCAGGCGCTGCACTACATCATGACCGGCGACACCTTCACCGGCAAGGAAGCAGCAAGCATGGGCCTGATCAACAAGAGCGTGCCGAAGGAGCAGCTGCGCGAAGCCGTCATCGAGCTGGCGAATAAACTGCTGGAAAAGAATCCAGTCGTGCTGCGCTATGCGAAGATCGGTTTCAAGCGCTGCCGCGAACTGACCTGGGAGCAAGGCGAGGACTACCTGTACGCCAAGACCGACCAGTCGAACCAGCGCGATCCGGAAAAGGGCCGCAAGGAAGGCCTCAAGCAGTTCCTGGACGATAAGACGATCAAGCCGGGCCTGCAGACCTACAAGCGTCCAAAAAGCGACGCGTAAGACAATAAGACAGTAAGAGAATAAAAACGGAGGCGGCACCCGGTTTCCGAGGTAGCCGCCCCTTTCCAATCGACATAGAGGAGACCTCTGATGTTCCAAGCAGAACTGCTGTTGAACGGCCAGGCCCGTCCCGCATCGAATGGCGCCAGTTTCGAGCGCCGCAATCCCGCCACCGGCGAAGTCGCCAGCCGCGCCGCCGCCGCCACGCTCGACGACGTCGACGCCGCGGTGCAAGCCGCGCAGGCGGCCTTCCCGGCCTGGTCGGCCATGGCGCCGGGCGCACGGCGCACGCTGCTGCTGAAAGCGGCCGACAAGATGGAAGCGCTGCGCGGCCAGTTCGTCGAAGCCGCCGTCGCCGAGTGCGGCGGTGCGCCGATGTGGTACCAGTTCAACGTGACGCTGGCGGCGAACATGCTGCGCGAAGCGGCCTCCATGACGACCCAGATCGCCGGCGAAGTCATTCCGTCCGACGTACCCGGCTCGCTCGCGATGGGCGTGCGCCAGGCCTGCGGCGTGGTGGTCGGCATCGCACCCTGGAATGCGCCGATCATCCTCGGCACGCGCGCGGTCGCCATGCCGCTCGCCTGCGGCAATACCGTGATCCTGAAAGCGTCCGAGCTGTGCCCGGCCCTGCACCGCCTGATCGGCCAGGTGTTCGTGGACGCCGGCTTCCCGGAAGGCGTGGTCAACGTCATCACCAATGCGCCGGACGACGCCGCGCAAGTCGTCGAACGCCTGATCGCCGCCCCGGCCGTGCGCCGCGTGAACTTCACCGGCTCGACCAAGGTCGGCAAGATCATCGCGCAGACGGCGGCACGCTACCTGAAACCGGTGCTGCTCGAATTGGGCGGCAAGAATCCGGTCGTCGTGCTGGACGACGCCGACCTCGATGCGGCCGTGGAAGCGGCGGCCTTTTCCGCCTTCTTCAACCAGGGGCAGATCTGCATGTCGGCCGACCGCATCCTGGTCGACCGCAAGATCGCCCCCGCCTTTGTCGAAAAGCTGGCCGCCAAGACCGCGACCCTGAAGGCCGCGCGTTCGGACGCGCCGCTGGCCGGCATGGTCGACCCGAGCGCGGCGGCGCGTGTCGAAAACATGCTGCAGGATGCACGCGCACGCGGCGCCAGGGTCACGCAGTCGGGCACCAGCGTCGAAGGGAACATCATGCAGCCGGCAATCGTCGACGACGTCACGCCCGAGATGCTGGTCTACCAGGAAGAGTCCTTCGGGCCGATCGTCTCGGTGCTGCGCTTCGACTCCGACGAGGAAGCGATCCGGATGGCCAACGACAGCGAATACGGCCTGTCCTCGGCCGTGTTCTCGCGCGACATCGGCCGCGCGATGGCGGTCGCCCAGCGCATCGAGTCGGGCATCTGCCACATCAACGGGCCGACCGTGCACGACGAGGCGCAGATGCCTTTCGGCGGCGTGAAGGGCAGCGGCTACGGGCGCTTCGGCGGCAAGGCGGCGATCGCCGAGTTCACCGACCTGCGCTGGATCACGGTCCAGACGACGCCGCGCCACTTCCCGATCTGAGGAGGCCGTGATGACTGAAGTTTCAAGCCCGGCAGGCGGCGGGAAGCGGCGCGCGGTCGCCCTCGGCAACCCCGAGGTCAAGGCCTGGCAGGAAGACGGCGTCTGGCATGTCGACGCCGTGACCCCGCTGGCGCCCTTCCCCGCGCGCTTCACGGACCGCCTGGTCTCGGGCGCGCGGGAACACCCCGAGCGCACGCTGGTCGCGCGCCGCGGGCCGGATGGCGAGTGGATCCGCCTGTCGTATGCGGACGTGCTGGACAAGGTGCGCCGCATCGGCCAGGCGCTGTCTGATCGCGGGTTGTCGGAGGAGCGTCCGCTGGTCATCGTGTCCGGGAACGACCTGGAGCACTTCCAGCTCGCGCTCGGCGCGATGTATGCCGGCGTTCCCTACTCGCCGCTGTCGCCGGCCTATTCCCTGGTGGCGACCGACCCGGCCAAGCTGCGCGACCTGATCGAACAGCTGACGCCGGGCGCCGTCTTTGCCTGCGACGGCACGGCGTTTGCACGCGCCCTCGAAGCCGTGCTGCCCCATGACGCGGAACTGATCCTGGCGCGCGGCGAGGTGCCGGGCCACACGGCCACCAGCTTCGACTCCCTGCTCGCCACCGAACCGACCACGATCGACGCGCGCAACGCGCAAGTCGGCCCGGCGACCATCGCCAAGTTCCTGTTCACCTCGGGCTCGACCAAGAAGCCGAAGGCGGTCATCACGACCCACCAGATGCTCTGCTCGAACCAGCAGATGCTGCTGCAGACCTTCCCCTTCTTCGGCGAGGAACCGCCGGTGCTGCTCGACTGGCTGCCCTGGAACCACACCTTCGGCGGCAGCCACAACGTCGGCATCGTGCTGTACAACGGCGGCACCCTCTACCTCGACGACGGCCGCCCGACGCCGAAGGACTTCGCCGGCACCCTGCGCAACCTGCGCGAGATCGCGCCGACGGTCTATTTCAATATCCCGGTCGCCTGGGAGATGCTGGCCGAAGCGCTGGAGACCGACGACCAGCTGGCGCAGACCTTCTTCTCGCGCGTCAAGCTGTTCTTCTGCGCCGGCGCCGGCCTGTCGCAGGCGGCCTGGGAGCACCTGGACGAGGTGGCGCTCAAACGCTGCGGCGAATCGATCCGCATCATGACCGGCCTGGGCATGACGGAGACCTCGCCTTCCTGCACCTTCGGCACCGGGCCGATCAGCCGCGCCGGCTATGTCGGCGTGCCGGCGCCGGGCTGCAAAGTCAAACTGGTGCCGACCAACGGCAAGCTGGAAGCGCGCTTCCACGGCCCGCACGTCACGCCCGGCTACTGGCGCGCGCCGCACCTCACCAGCGAGGCCTTCGATGCCGACGGCTATTACTGCACCGGCGACGCCCTGCGCTTCGTCGACGAGAGCAAGCCGGAACTGGGCTTCATGTTCGACGGGCGCATCGCCGAGGACTTCAAGCTCAGCTCGGGCACTTTCGTGAGCGTCGGACCGCTGCGGGCGCGCGTCATCAGCCAGGGCGCGCCCTATGTGCAGGACGCCGTCGTCACGGGGCTGGACCGGCACGCGATCGGGTTGATGATCTTCCCGCGCATGGACAACTGCCTGGCGCTGTCGACGCTGCCGGCCGGGACGCCGGCGGCCGAGGTACTGGCCAGTACGCCGGTGCGCGCCTTCTTCGGGCAGCTGCTCGAGACGTTGAACGTGAATGCCACCGGCTCCTCGACCCGGATCGAACGCATGCTGCTGCTCGCCGAACCGCCTTCGATCGATGCGCGCGAGCAGACCGACAAGGGTTCGATCAACCAGGCGGCGGTGTTGCAGCGGCGCGCGGCCCTGGTCGATGCGATGTACGACGGAACGGATTCAAGCGTAATCGTTGCAGCTTAAAACCGCAGCATAAAACTTAAAACGACAAGGAGACAGCATGAAACTCAAGACCCTCGCCTGCATGACCCTGGCCATCCTTCCCTTCGCGAGCAGCAGCGCGTTGGCGCAGGACACCATCAAGATCGGCGTCATCGCCGCCCTGACCGGACCCTTCGTCAACATCGGCAAGCCTTTCGAGGACGGCATCAAGACCTGGATGAAGGCGAATGGCGACACCGTCGCCGGCAAGAAGATCCAGATCATCTACCGCGACGACGGCGGCAGCAACGTCGAACTCTCCAAGCGCGCGGCCCAGGAGCTGATCGGGCGCGAGAAGGTCAGCTTCCTGGTCGGCTTTTCCTTGACGCCGAGCGCGCTCGCGGTGGCGCCGGTGGCGACGCAGGGCAAGGTGCCGATGATCGTCATGAACGCCGTCACGACCGGCATCACGGCGAAGTCGCCCTATATGCTGCGCACCTCGATGACGATGCAGCAGATGACCGAACCTTTCGGCACCTGGACCGCGCAGAACAAGATCGGCCGCGTGTATTCGCTGGTCTCCGACTACAGCACGGGGCACGACGCCGAAAAACTGTTCGCCAAGGGTTTTACTGAAGGCGGCGGCAAGATCGTCGGCTCGGCGCGTACGCCGCTGGCCAATCCCGACTACTCGCCCTTCGTGCAGCGCGTGAAGGACGAGAAGCCGGATGCCCTGTTCTTCTTCGCGCCCGGCGTGGAAGACGGCATCGGCCTGCTGAAAGCCTACAGCGACAAGGGCCTGGACAAGGCCGGCATCAAGTTCCTCGGCGTGGGCGACATGACGAGCGACTCGCCGACCCTGGAGGCCCTGGGCGAGCGCGCGCTGGGTGCGGTGACCGTCCTGAATTACTCGACGGCGCTGGACAACGACGCCAACAAAACCTTCCTGAAGGCCTATGCGGACGCCAATCCGAACAGCAAGCCTCCGACTTTCGTGACCGTCGCCGCGTACGACACGATGGGCATGATCTACGAGACCATCAAGAAGCTGAACGGGAATGTCACCGGCGACGCCGCCGTCAAGACCCTCTCGGGCATGAAGTGGAACAGCCCGCGCGGCCCGATCAGCATCGATCCGAAGACCCGCGACATCGTGCAGAACATGTACATCCGCGAGGTCAAGCGCGTGAACGGCAAGCTGGTCAACCAGCCGATCGGCACCCTCAAGGACGTGATGCCGGACTGAGTCCCGGTTCCGTAGTCAGCATCGCAGGGCCGGCTGCCCCGGCCCTGCGCACCCCATCCTGATGTTCCCCATCTGTTTTTTTGCAGAGGAGTACGCACGCATGAACGCTTTGAAAATCGCCACCGCAACAAGCCTTGCCGCCCTCGCCCTGGCGGGCTGCAGCAACAACAGCGACAACGACCACGGCCCCATCATCGCCCCTGTCCCGCCGGTCCAGGCGGCGCCGCTGCCGCAACTCGCGCCGGCCGTCGGCGCCACGCTCGGCGCCTGCGCGGAACTGGCGACCCGCATCACCTATCCCGAAACCGTGATCACCGGCGCCACCTCGATCCCGGCGGGCAGCTTGACGATCGCCGGCAAACCGATCGGCGAGCACTGCCTCGTCACCGGCCAGTTGGCCCGCCGTACCAGCCCGGTCGACGGCCAGGCCTATGCGATCGGCTTCGAGATGCGCCTGCCAGCCAATTGGAACGGCCGCTTCTTCTACCAGGCCAACGGCGGCGTCGACGGCAGCGTCGTCACCGCGACCGGGCCGGTGGGCGGCGGCGGACCGCTCGAGAACGCGCTGAACCTCGGTTTTGCCGTCATCAGTTCGGACGCCGGCCACCAGGCGCCGACGCCCTTCTTCGGCGTCGATCCGCAGGCGCGCCTCGATTACGGCTACGCCGCAGTCGGCAAGCTGACGCCGATGGCGAAGAACATCATCCAGGCCGCCTACGGCAAGGGTCCGGACCGCTCGTACATCGGCGGCTGCTCGAACGGCGGACGCCACGCCATGGTGGCGGCGGCGCGCTACGCCGACCAGTACGACGGCTTCCTGGTCGGGAACCCGGGCTACCGCCTGCCGCTGGCCGCGATCGCGAACATCGCCGGCGGCAAGACCTATGCCGCGCTGGCCTCGACGCCGGGCGACCTCACGACCGGCTTCACCCAGGCCGAACGGGCGCTGGTCTCGAACGCGGTGCTGGGCAAATGCGATGCGCTCGACGGCAGCGCCGACGGCCTGGTGCAGGACACGGCGGCCTGCCAGAAAGCCTTCGACCTGAATCGCGACGTGCCGACCTGCTCCGGCACGCGCGACGGTACCTGCCTGAGCGCGGCGCAGAAGACGGCGATCGGGGGCCTGTTCGCCGGAGCGAAGACCGAAAGCGGCGCCACCATCTACACCAGCTTCCCCTGGGATGCGGGCCTGGCCACGGCCGGCTGGGCGTCGTGGAAATTCGCCTCGCCGATCGACCGCGATTCGGGTGCGGCCGCCTTCATCTGGTCGGTGCCGCCCGCCGACCGGGCCACCTTCAACGGCCGCGACTTCGTCCTGAACGCCAACCTGGACAGCCTGCTGGCGCGCATCAACGCCACCAGCTCGACGTATCCGGAGAACGCACTGTCGTTCATGACGCCGCCGAACCCGGGCAACCTGTCGACGCTGAAGAACCGCGGCGCCAAGATGATGGTCTATCACGGCACCAGCGACCCTATCTTCTCGAGCAACGACACCACGGTCTGGTACGAGCAGCTGCGCGCCGCCAACGGATCCGACGCCTCGAACTTCGCGCGCTTCTTCCCGGTGCCGGGCATGAACCACTGCTCGGGCGGTCCCGCCGCCGACCAGTTCGACATGCTGACGCCGCTGGTGAACTGGGTCGAAAAGGGCCAGGCGCCGGACAGCGTGACGGCCAGCGTGCGCGGCGCCGGCAACGCCGGCGGCGTCAACGCGGACGTGCCGGCCACCTGGGCGGCCAACCGTACCCGGCCCCTGTGCGCCTATCCGAAGGTGGCACGCTACAAGGGCACCGGCAGCATCGAGGACGCAGCAAACTTCAGCTGCCAGTAGATTTCGTTGGCCGCCGCGTAACGTAGGGTCCTTGCGGCCATTGGCCGCAAGGACCCTACGCGTTACGCACTCATCCATTCGCCAGTCTCCACAGGGCGGCCCGATCCCGCGCCGCCCATCTTCCTGCGCATTACCCCCACCACGAACACCTGCGGGCACGGCCGCGCACACCGCACAAACCCGAAAATTCGCGCGTTAATACACAAATGAACTATTCAGGAGTAAAATAGATTCATCGCGCAAATCCTTGCGCTGAATTACCGAATTTTCAGGAGCCTTCCATGTCTGCCAAATACCTCGTCCCCGCCCTCCTCGCCACCCTGCTCGCCGGCAGCGCTTTCGCCCAACCGGCATCGACCGATCCGGTCCGCGCCCGTGTCGTCGCCGAACTCGAACAGGCGCGCAAGGACGGCAGCTATCCGCCATCGGAAGCCGATTACGTGTATCCGAACTGGGTGAAAATCGCCAACCCGGCCGGCCTCGTCATGACCGACGGCCATCAGGAAGACTACGACAGCAAGTCGACGGCCAGCGTAGCCCGCAACACCGCCAGCGCCCCTGCCGCCAGCGCCAGGCCTGCCGTCGCGCTGATGACCGACGGTCACCAGGAGTCCGATGTTGCCGCACGCAGCGGCAAAGGTGCCGATTCGACCCGTTGATCGATCCGTGCGCGCTTCTCCGGCCGCAGCGCTCTACCGCTGCGCAGCCGGGACGGTTACAATCTGCCCGTTACAATTTGCTAATTCAAGCGGGAGCGTTCATGAGCGAGTTCGAGCCAACGGAAAAACGATTGCGCAACATCGAAGCCCGGGTCCCGGGCTTTCCGTACGAGCCGATCTTGCTGGTGCGCCTGAACCACCATCTGCAGAAGCGCCTGCGCGACCGCACCAACGCCGCGCTCAAGCCGCATGACCTGGCCGACACCGGCTATATCGTGCTGGCGATCCTGTACGGCAGCCTCGACGAAACCTCGACCGCATCGGAGCTGAGCGAGGCCTGCCACGAAAAACCCGCCAACCTGACCCGGGTCTGCGACGACCTCGCCGCGCGCGGACTGATCGAACGGGGCACGCGCGCGGGCGACCGCCGCAGCGTCATGATCACCCTGCGCCCGGAGGGACGCGCGCTGATCGAGCAGGTGCTGCCCGAGGTGTCGACGAAACTGGTCAGTGCGTTTGCCGGTTTCAGCAAAGCCGAGATGACGCAGTTCGCCGGCTTCCTGGCGCGCGCGCTGGGGAATCTGGACAAGGCGGGCTGACGGGACTGCGGTTTGCCTGCGGTGTTCGCAGGGTGGGGCCGCCCACACGTTCAACGCACGCCAGCTCCGCCGCGAGGTTTCCTGGGCTGGCTGAACGCGTGGGCGGCATTGACGCTATCGATGATCACAGGCCCAGGCAGAGCCGCCCACCCTACGCGGCTCCCGCCATCGCGCGGCAGGCGTCGGCGCAGCGCCGGCAGGCCGCGGCGCATTCCTTGCAATGCTGCGCATCGTGCTGCCCGCACTCCTGCGCGCAGGCCGCGCAGACCTCCGCGCACAGGCGGCACAACTCCCGCGCAAAGGGACTCGAGCGCGCCATGAATCCGGCCGCCAGGCGGCAAAGCTGGGAACAATCGATGTCGTGCGCAATGCAGCCGGCCATCATCTTGACGTCTTCTTCGCGCAGGCAGGCGGCAGCGCAGCGGTCGCAGGCGGCAGCGCAGGCCTCGCAGGCGTCGATACATTCCTGGAAGTTCATCTGGTTCACGGTTCCTCCTCGCCCGGTGGGCATGGGTTCATTTGAACAAATGAGCTTACCTCCGGCCCGCCGGTCCGTGGCGCGCGGCTAGGCCTGCGCCGCGTTGGCGCGCGCAATCGCGCAGGCTTCGCGCAATACGTCGATGTCCCCGATATGGTTCGACAGCAGCAGGACCAGCTGGGCGTTGAGCATCCTGCTTTGCTCGTCAGTCAAATCCTGGTGGGTATCGACCAGCATCTCGTAGAAGGTGTCGGGTTCGGGCAGGTTCGGTTCGACATTCAATCGGGCGTTCATGCGTGCTCCATCTGGAAGGCGGCTTGTCCGGCGCAGCGCGCTGCGGCCGTGTTGCCGCTGGCGCGGGCCACGGCGGCGCGCACTGCCTGCGGGTTGAAACTGCGCCAGCGCGCACAGACGTGCTGGTCGGGACGGAGCAGATAAAAGCTGCCGGGCGTGGCGTCGTAGCGCGCCGCGAACAGGCCTGCGCTGTCTTCGAACATGCCGGCACCGCCCTGCCCCATTGGTGCGACGACCAGGGTGCGCAGGGCGATGGCTTCGTTCGCGAGTGCCTCGGCCTGCGCGAAGACCTCGGCATCGCGCAGGCCGCCGGCAAAGTAGATGCCGGTGAAGCTGCCGCCCGTGTGGCGCAGCAGCCAGTCGGGCTGGCCCTGGTACATGAGCGGTGCGTCCGCCGCCGCCGCGCCGGGACGCAAGCCTTTGGCGAAGCCGTCGAGGTCGGGCGTGTTGAGCGCCGAATCGATGTAGGTCGAGGGCGTCGACAGGCGCCCGCTGTTGACCAGCTTGCGGGCGAAGGGCTGGTCTTTCGCCAGTTGCAGCACGGCGTCCCGGAACAGCCGGCTCGCTTCGCTCTTCGGGGTGATGAAGTCGGTCGAGCGGGTCGAGTTCAGGATGTTCTCGTCGGCCGCGTATTCGCGTTCACGGGCATAGCTGTCGAGCAGCGTGTCCGGGGCCTTGCCTTCGACGACGAGGCGCAGTTTCCAGGCCAGGTTGTCGGCATCCTGCACGCCGCTGTTGGCGCCGCGTGCGCCGAAGGGCGAGACGCCGTGCGCCGCGTCGCCGGCGAACAACACGCGGCCGTGGCGGAATTCGTCCATGCGCAGGCAGCAGAAGGTGTAGATGCTGACCCATTCGAGTTCGAACCGGGCGTCCTTTCCCAGCAGCGCCTCGATGCGCGGGATGACGCGCTCGGGCGCCTTTTCCGCCACCGGATCGGCGTCCCAGCCGAGCTGGAAGTCGATGCGCCAGATATTGTCCGGCTGGCGGTGCAGCAGCACCGACTGGCCGCGGTGAAATGGCGGGTCGAACCAGAACCAGCGCTCGGCCGGGAAGTCGGCCGTCATCTTCACGTCCGCGATCAGGAAGCGGTCGCGGAAGCTGCGGCCATGGCTCTCCAGGCCCATCAGGCTGCGCACCGTGCTCTTGCCGCCGTCGGCGGCGACCACGTAGGCGGCCTCCAGCAGGTACTCGCCTTCCGGGGTGTCGACCGTCAGCGCCACATGGTCCTGATGCTGGACCAGGCCGCTGACGCGCGAACGCCAGCGCAGGTCGAGGTTCGGCAGTTCCTGCGCGCGTTCGTGCAGGTAGCCCTCGACATAGTACTGCTGCAGGTTCACGAAGGCCGGACGCTGGTGGCCTTCCTCGGGCAGCAGGTCGAAGCTGTAGACCTCCTGGTCGCGGTGGAAGATGCGGCCGACGTGCCAGCTGACGCCTTTATCGGCCATGCGCTGGCCGCAGCCGAGGCGGTCGAACACCTCGAGGGTGCGCTTGGAAAAGCAGATGGCGCGCGAACCGCTCGACAGTTTGTTGTCGTCGTCGAGCAGCACGACCGGCACGCCGCTTTGCGCCAGGTCGATGGCGGTGGCCAGGCCCACCGGCCCGGCGCCGACCACGGCGACTGGATGGCGGCCTCCCTGACGCCCGCTGCCCGGCGTGTACGCGAATTCGCAGCCCTGGTAGTCGATGTCCATGATCGGTCCGGAAGCGTGGATGGCCTGCTCAGGCCTGCAGCGAATGCCACATTTCCTGGTCCCGTTCCGCGGTCCAGATGCGCGGATGCTTGATGCCTTTGGCCTCGTCGTAGGCGCGCGTCACGTCGAAGGGCAGGCAGTGCTCGTAGATGAAGACCTGGCTGAACTTCGGGTCCATCTTGCTGCGCACATGGGCCATCGCTTCCTTCAGCGACATGCTCCGGGCCACGGCCTCTTTCGCGCTGGAGAGCAGCGTGGTGACGAAGTCCCTGGTGTAGTCGATGCCTTCGTTGACCTGCTGCGGCGTCACCAGCGCTTCGCCGCGGCCGGGAACGAGTTTCTCGGCGCCGAGCGCGCGCAGCGCTTCCAGGGTCGCCGGCCATTCTTCGAGCTGGGCGTCGCCGGTGTAGGCGGCCGCGCCGTATTCGACCAGGTCGCCCGAGAAGCAGATCTTCTGCGACGGGATCCAGGCGATGGTGTCGCCCTTGGTGTGCCCCATGCCGATGTGGGCGAGCCTGACTTCGAGCTTGCCCATGAAGATGGTCATTTCCTTGTCGAAGACCATGGTCGGCCAGGACAGGCCCGGCACCGATTCGACACCAGCGAACAGGCGCGGGAAGCGCTCGATCTCGGACTTCATGTCCTGCTCGCCGCGCTCGACGATCAGTTCATACGTGCCCTTCGAGGCGATGATCTGCTCGGCGCCTTCTTCAAAGTAGGCCGAGGCGCCCAGCACGCGCACGGCATGGTAGTGCGACAGCACGACGTACTTGATCGGCAGGTCGGTCACGCTGCGGATATGCCTGATGAGCGACTGCGCCATCAGCGGGGTCGCAGTGGTGTCGATCACCATCACGCTGTCGTCGCCGATGATCACGCCCGAGTTCGGGTCGCCCTCGGCGGTGTAGGCATAGGCATTGTCGGACAGCTTGATGAAGCTGGTCTTCTTCTCTTCCAGGTCGGCCTGGGATGCGAATTTTTTCTCTGCCACGATGGTCTCCTCGGTTTTTGGAATGCGATGTCGATAGGCAGACGATACGAGCTGGCGTACTATCTGACAATCATCGTTCATCGATAGCGCGTATGAATTCCATACATAACGCGGGTTTGACCAGTCATCTGGACCTGAACCTGCTGCCGGTCTTCGACACCCTGATCCGGGTACGCAACGTCAGCCGTGCGGCCGAAGAGCTGGACATGTCGCAGAGCGCGGTCAGCCACGCCCTGAAGCGCTTGCGCAGCTTCTTCGGCGATCCGCTGTTCCTGAAGACGGGCAGCGGCATGCAGCCGACGCCGCGCGCCCTGGAGCTGCTGGCGCCGGTGTCGAGTGTGCTGGCGACGGTGCGCGGCGAGCTGCTGGTGCGCGAGGGCTTCGACGCGGCCAGCGCGCGCCGCAGCTTCGGCCTTTGTCTCACCGACATGGGAGAGTTGATCTTCCTGCCGCGCCTGATCGCCCAGCTGCGCCGCGCGGCGCCCGGCTGCACGCTGCGCACGCTGCAGGTGCCGATGCACCAGATCCAGGCGGTGCTGGAGAGCGGCGAAGCGGACCTCGCGCTGGGGTCCCTCCATTCGGTGCCCGAGGGGCTGTTCCAGCAGCAGCTGTTCGCGCGCTCCTTCGTCACCATCGTCAACCGCAGTAACCGTACGATCGGTGAGGTACTCTCGCGCGACCAGTTCTTCGCGATGGAGCACATCCTTGTTTCGCTGTCGGGGCGGATCGAGGACGCCTATGATGCCGTGATCGACGAGGGCAATGCGCAAGGCAACGGGTCGCGCCGCGTGTATCTGACCACGCCGCACTTCCTGACGGTGCCGATGATCATCGAGCAGAACCCGGACCTGATCGCCACCGTGCCGCGCGAGCTGGCGACGAAGTTCGCGACCTATAAAAGCATCCGCATGGTCGAGACGCCGGTCCGCGTGCCCCCCTTCGGCATCCGCCAGTTCTGGCATCCGCGCTTCCAGCACGACGCGGCAAATATGTGGCTGCGCAAGCTGGTGAAGGAGACCTTCGATACGGACGTCGAATGAGCCGACGGAAGCGTGCGTCCCTGCCGCGACTTCTTCAGTAAGATCGTCAGCACACCGATGAGATACAGGAGGAAATGCCATGCCAAGGGGAGCCAGTCCGCGCCGCGAGCGCGAAGCCAAGAAGCTCGAACGCAAATTCAAGAAGGAAAAGCGCTACAAGGGCCGCGAGGACGAAGTCGCGGCACGCATCGTCAACAAGCAGCGCGCCCAGGCCGGCGAAACGAAGACGGCGCACAAGCCGGCGCACCGCACCACGGCGCGCCGCAAGCACCGTACGCGCCGCAGCACGCCGCGCAAATAAGCTCGCCCTACTCGGCGAACAGCTCCACCACCAGGGCGCGCAGCCAGCGGTTTCCCTCGTCCTGGTTGTAGCGGCGGTGCCAGAAGACGTTGGTCTGCAGCGGCGCCAGGGCCAGCGGCGAGGCCACGTACTGCAGGTCGAAGGGTGCGCTGGCGCGTTCGGCCAGCTTGTGCGGCACCGTCGCCACCAGGTCGGTGCTGGAGAGGATATAGGGGACGGCCGCGAAATGCGGCACGCTGGTCGCGCTGCCCGGCGCGATGCCCGCCTTTTCCAGCGCCTCGTTGATCCTGTCGTAGGGACTTTCCATTGCCGTCACCACCAGGTGCCGTACTGCGCCCAGGCGCTCTGGCGTCAGCTCTTTTTCTCCCAGCGGATGGCCGCGCCGGAACATGCACACGTGGCCCTGCCTGAACAGCCGGCGCTGATACAGCACGGCGGGGGCATCCTCGAAGGCGCCGATCGCCAGATCCACCCTCCCCGCTTCGAGCTCCGCGCGCAGGTCGAGCTGGCCGGCGCGCTTCGAGGCGATATCGACGCCGGGCGCGAGGCGGGCGCAGGCGGCGGCCAGCTGCGGCATGAAATACAGTTCGCCGACATCGGTCATGGCGATCGTGAAGCGGCGGCGGCTATGGCCTGGGTCGAAGGCTTGCTGGGGTTGTAAAGCCTGCTCGAGCTGGGCCAGCGCGGCCGCAACGGGCTCCGCCAGCTGCTGCGCATAGGGCGTCGGCTGCATGCCCTCCGCGGTGCGCACGAACAGCTCGTCGCCGGTACTGCGGCGCAGGCGCGCCAGGGCGTTGCTGACGGCGGACTGGGTCACCCTCAGGCGCCTGGCGGCGTTCGAGATCTGGCGTTCGCGGAAGACTTCGTGGAAGACGAGCAGCAGGTTCAGGTCCAGTTCGCGCAGGTCCATCGCCACCTCTATTTACGTTATAAATACCTGGAATTTTTCTATTTATATCGCAAAAGTGGGACGGCTGCACTACATTGTCCCGAAACCGCCCATTCAGGAGACAAGCGTGACCACCAATCTGGCCCATCCCGGCTACCAGTCCGGCTTCGGTAACGAATTTGCCACCGAGGCCCTGCCAGGCGCCCTGCCCGCGCACCGGAACTCGCCCCAGCGCGCCCCCTACGGCCTGTATGCCGAGCAGGTGTCCGGCACCGCCTTCACTGCGCCGCGTGCCCACAACCGCCGTTCCTGGCTGTACCGCATCCGGCCGGCCGCCATGCACCAGCCCTTCCGCCAGATCGGTAACGGCCGCATCGTCAGCCGTTTCGACGAGGTCGCGGCGCCGCCGAACCAGCTGCGCTGGGACCCATTGCCGCTGCCGACCGAGCCGGCCGACTTCATCGACGGCCTCGTGACAATGGCCGGCAACGGCTCGCCGCTGGCGCAAAGCGGCTGCGCGATCCACCTGTACGCGGCCAACCGTTCGATGACGGACCGTTTTTTCTATGACGCCGACGGCGAGCTGCTGATCGTGCCGCAGCAGGGCCGGCTGTCGATCGCGACGGAGCTGGGCACGCTCGACATCGAACCGCAGGAAATCGCCGTCATCCCGCGCGGGATTCGTTTCCAGATCCGCTTGCCGGACGGCGCAGCGCGCGGCTATGTCTGCGAGAACTTCGGCGCCCTGCTGCGCCTGCCGGACATGGGCCCGATCGGCTCGAACGGTCTGGCCAATCCGCGCGACTTCCTCACGCCGTGCGCATCGTACGAAGACCGCGAGGGCGACTTCGAACTCGTCGCCAAATTCGGCGGCAACCTGTGGACCGCGAAGATCGGCCACTCGCCGCTCGACGTCGTCGCCTGGCACGGCAACTACGCCCCTTATAAATATGACCTGCGCCATTTCAACACCATCGGCTCGATCAGCTACGACCATCCGGACCCGTCGATCTTCCTGGTGCTGCAAGCGCCCTCCGACACGCCGGGCGTGGACACGCTCGACTTCGTGATCTTCCCGCCGCGCTGGCTGGCCGCCGAAGACACCTTCCGTCCGCCCTGGTTCCACCGCAACGTGGCCAGCGAATTCATGGGCCTGATCGCGGGACAGTACGACGCCAAATCGGAAGGCTTCCGTCCCGGCGGCGCCAGCCTGCACAACTGCATGAGCGGCCACGGCCCGGATGCGCCGACCTTCGACAAGGCCAGCAGCGCCGACACCAGCGTGCCCCATAAAGTCGACGCGACCATGGCCTTCATGTTCGAGACGCGCGACCCGATCTGCCCGACCGCGCACGCGCTGTCATCCTCCCAGCTGCAGCCGGACTACTACCAGTGCTGGCAGGGCTTCCATAAACACTTCAACGAGAACCAGCCATGAGCGCACGACTGAACGAAACCCACGACCCCGCGCTCACCAGCTGGGTTGAATCCGCCAACAGCGGGACC
The DNA here is from genome assembly GCF_015101885.1 of Massilia litorea. NCBI lineage: Bacteria > Pseudomonadati > Pseudomonadota > Betaproteobacteria > Burkholderiales > Oxalobacteraceae > Massilia > Massilia litorea. Next base: position 3,178,280 of record NZ_CP062941.1, on the reverse strand, counting down.
TCGGACTTCCCGATCCAGAACCTGCCCTTCTGCGTGTTCCGCCGGCTCGGCAGCGGTGAACCGTTCCGCGGTGGCGTCGCGATCGGCGACCAGGTCGTCGACCTGGCGGCATTGGGCGATGCATTCGACGGCGCGGCCCGTACGGCGCTGGCGCTCGGTGCGCAGAGCAGCCTGAACGCCCTGATGGCGGCCGGCCCGCCGGCCTGGTCGGCGCTGCGCCTGGCGCTGTCGCGCTTCCTGCGCAGCGGCGCGCCGGCGCGGCCCGCGGTGCTGGTCTCGCAGGCCGAGGCCGAGTACGGCGTGCCGGCACGGATCGGCGACTACACCGATTTCTATACCTCGATCCACCATGCGACCTCGGTCGGCAAGCTGTTCCGGCCCGATGAACCACTGCTGCCCAACTACAAATGGGTGCCGATCGGTTATCACGGGCGCGCCTCGACCATCGGCGTCTCCGGCCAGGACTTCCGCCGCCCGATCGGGCAGACCCGCTCCGGCTCCGGGAACGAGCCGCAATTCGGGCCTTGCACGCGCCTCGACTACGAACTGGAAGTGGGCATTTTTGTCGGCAGGGGCAATGTCCAGGGCGAGGCGATCGAGGCGGGCCAGGCCGAAGAGCACGTGTTCGGCCTGTGCCTGCTGAACGACTGGTCGGCGCGCGACATCCAGGCCTGGGAATACCAGCCGCTCGGCCCTTTCCTGTCGAAGAACTTCGCGACCACGATCGCGCCCTGGATCGTCACCATCGAAGCGCTGGCGCCCTACCGCGCCGCCTGGCAGCGCGACGCGGCCGATCCGCAGCCGCTGCCCTATCTCGACTACCCGGCGCTGCGCACCAGGGGCGGCTTCGACATCGAGCTGGAAGTGCTGATCGAGACCGAGACCATGCGCCGCGACGGTGTGCCGCCGGCGCGCATCTCGCAATCGAATTTCCGCCATTCGTACTGGAGCGTCGCCCAGCTGGTGGCGCACCATACCGTCAACGGCTGCGCGCTGCAGGCGGGAGATTTGCTCGGCTCGGGTACGCAGTCGGGGCCGGATGCGGCGGAAGCGGGTTCGCTGCTGGAACTGAGCGCCGGGGGCAAGCAGGCGTTGACGCTGCCGAACGGCGAGCAGCGCGTGTTCCTGGAGGACGGCGACCGCATCGTGATGCGCGGCTGGACGGGACGCACCGGGCTGCCGCGCATTGGCTTCGGCGAAGTTGCGGGAATGGTGCTGCCAGCGCGTTGAGTCGAGACGTTCAAGTAAGGTAAGGCCACTGACAAGGTCGGTGCCGCATGGCCGCCATATGGCGCTGAACGGCATGCATGGTAAGCACGGCATTGCCGGAATTGCCAGCGTGAGGCTGCCCGCGCCACAGTCAGCCGCCGTTCGCTTCGGGGGCGGCGATGCGCTCGGCCAGAAACGACTTTGCCCGCGAAATCCGGCTCCTGACCGTTCCCACCGGACAATGCATTAGATCGGCAATTTCTGCGTAGCTGAGTCCGTCGACTTCGCGCAGCAGGAATGCCTCGCGCAGGTTGGGCTGCAGGCTTGTAATGGCCAGGTCCAGCATGCGGACCTGCTCGGCGCGCTGATGCACGAATTCCGGCTGGTCGGCTTCCGACGAATACGATTCTTCGAGCACCTGACTGCCGGAATCGGCGAGAAGATGCGCCTCCCGCGCCCTGGAGGACAGGCGCGAGCGCGCCGCATTGACCGCGACTTTATAGATCCAGGTAAAAAACGAGGATTCGTGGCGGAAGCTTCCCAGTGCCTTGAACAATTTCAGGAAAATGTCCTGCACGACGTCTTCGGCCTCGGCATCGTCTCGCAGGATATATTGAACGATCCGATAGACCCGCGGGCGGTAAAGCGTGAACAGCGAATCGTATGCCAGTTCGTCGCCGGACTGGGCCAGTTCGATCAACGCTTTCTCGGCATCCGCTTCCATTTCGGGATACGCCTGTGAGCCAGCTTGTACCTCAATGGAACCGAATCCCCGAATGAGCGTGAGCGATCCGCTCGCACGCTCGCTTTGCTGGTCCGGCTAGACGTGGTTCAACCCGATTGGATCCAGGATTTCGATCCACCTGCTCCCATCGATATCGATCAGCCCGCTCTTGCACAATACATGCAAGGTTCGGCTCAGCGTGCACTGAGTCATTCCAAGAAAAATGGCGATGTCCTCGCGTGGCATGAACAATCGGTATTTGTGGGAAGGAAGATCGATCTCGTCGAAGCGCCTGCCGAGCTCCAGCAAGAACTGGGCGACCCGCGTCTTGACGGAGGCGTTTCGGACAAACCGGTTGCGCCACTGGGTTCGCAACAGTTCCCGGCTGATGAGGTTGCCGACGCCCTCGCCAAGTCCTCCCACACTGCCTTCCAGGCCAATGGCGTCTTCCAGCGTCAATTCCCCCGCCATGGCCTCGGTGAGGAAGATGATTTCGGAAGGAATCGTGTGCGTTGTCAGCGCATCCAGACCGAGAATGTCTCCAGGCATGGCAAAACCCAGGATGTCTTCCTGGCCGGTTTCACTGACCGCCGATATTTTTGCGTATCCCGAAAGCAGAACCTGCAGTTTTCCGGGATGTTGGCAAGGCGACCGAAGCACCTGGCGTTCCGAATAACGCCTGAACAAGCCCGGATCGGCGTTTCGCACGATAACCGAACTGTAGGCATGCCGAGGGCCCGGCAATGAAGTGTGCGATGAGTGCCGCATGCATTTCCCCAGTTGATTTTTTATGTGGATTGCATAACGCAGGACGCAGGACACCAGGCTCCAGTTGCCAACGCAACCGTTGCATTTCAAGAAGTTCGGGTGGCCGGACGCTATACGCTATGGCGAATTCACACGCCGTTATTATCTATCGAGTCCAGCTGGCAATAGACGGCGCCAGCTCTTTCAGGACGGAATACGGAGTTTCATTGAAGTAAATCATTTCTTATTATTGCTTGCGGAAGAGTATTTTTATTACATTGCTCGCGCTCGCTTAGTTATTATTATCGCACTACTGTGTCCTGTCAAATCTATTTCATGCGCATGGCGATTTTGTAGGCGGTGTGCCTCACCCCTCCGTGCCACATTCGGGCGATTTAATAGGATGGCCTCATCGGCGTCGCCAATTAATCCCATGCGTTCGATTTAGCATCTTTTTCAAGATATTTTTCAAATCAAACTAATTCTTGCCAGCATGTAGTGGGCATATAGCGTTTCACTTCGGAAAAATCCAGCGTTGTATTCGCTCAGTTGGAGTCTTTCGCGCTGTTGGAAATCAGGCCATGCGCCGTAGCGTACTGCACCAGCTTCGAAAAAGACTCCAGCTCCATCTTTTGCATGAGTCTCATTTTGTGCGTGCTGACTGTCTTCACGCTAAGATTTAATTCATGAGCAGCATCCGCTATCGATTTTCCGTTCACTAACAGCAAGAGAATCTCCAACTCGCGATTGCTAAGGAGCTCGTGCGGATGCTTGGAAAAGGTATTGATAATGCAGTTGGTCAGCTTGGCTGTGACTTCCGCACACAGGAAGGGCTCGCCCCGGGCGAGATTTTGTATGCCCTGGATCAGTTCACTCAGCCTTGCCCGCTTCGAAACGAATCCGACGATGCCGGCGCGTAGGGCCGCCTGAACCTTGTCCTCAGCAGTCGACTCGGAAAAGACCAGAATCCTGAAATTGTCCATTTTGCTTTGGATTACCCGGACTGCCTCCAGATTGAGCCCCCATGCCGCGAGAGGCTCAAGCACCAGCACATCGATACGGGCCCCTTCCAGCTGGGCAGCCATGTCCGCCACATTGCCAGCCTCGGCGACAATGCGCATCCCGCCGCATTCCTTAATCAGGCTTGACAAACCCTTACGCAATATCTCGTAAGGCTCGACAATGCCGACGTGAATCATTTATTGCTCCTACGTGAACGAGCGCCGGAAGCGTGGTAGAAGTGTCAATGTCTCTATCTTCAACGGTATCAGGTAAATAACCTAAAGTAAATACCACGCATTGACAATCTGTGGTGCAGGCTGTGAAGGCGCTGGCTTGAGCTAAGCCGTGAGCAACTTGTCGCTGTCGACAGCATGGTTGACGAAATGGTCTGTCGCACGTCCCAGCAGGGCGTCCACGATCCGTTCCGCGGCAAATCCGTCGCCGTACAACTGCGTTGCCGACATATGCCAGTTCGCGTGTTCGCCCAATACCGCGCGTACACCGTCAACGATCCGCGCAGGATCGGTGCCCACAAGGCGGACTGCCTTGGCCGAAACAGCCTCCGGTCGTTCAGTCACATCGCGCATGACCAGCACAGGTTTGCCGAGATAAGGCGCCTCTTCCTGTATTCCGCCAGAGTCGGTCAGGATGCAGTCCGCGCGCTGCATCATCCGTACGAAGCCGAGGTAGTCGAGTGGGGCAATCAGGTCGATGAACCGGCAGTCACCAAGCGTGGTATTCACGGGTTTCTGGACATTCGGATTCAGATGGACCGGGTAGACGATGTGCGTGTCTCCGAAACTGGCCAAGGCTTGTAGCGCCGTGCAGATATTGGCGAAGCCGGTGCCGAAATTCTCACGCCGGTGTCCAGTCACCAACAGCAGTTTCTTCCCTAATTGCTCAGGAGGCAGGCGCGCATCGACTTCCGATCGCAAATCCTTATCCTGACGCAGCGCCATGTCGGCGATCCTCAACGCATCGATTACCGTGTTACCTGTTACATAAATGGCCCCGCCCAGGTTTTCCGCCAACAAGTTCGCACGAGCCGCTTCGGTCGGCGCAAATAGTTGATGGGACATGATATCGACAGCGCGGCGATTTACTTCCTCAGGCCATGGCTGGGCGATATTTCCACTTCGGAGGCCGGCCTCAACGTGCCCTACAGGAATCTTCCGATGAAATGCGGCAAGCGTTGCTACCAGCGCGGTGGTAGTGTCGCCATGGACCAGTACGCGCTCGGGCTGCACGTATTGGAACACGGAATCGAGCGCACCTAACATTCGCGAGGCGAGTCCATTCAATTGCTGGTCGGGCGCCATCAGGGAAAGATGGTACTCGGGTTCGATTGCAAATAGTTTTAACACTTGCTGCAACATTTCCTGGTGCTGCCCAGTGACGCATACGATGGATTCCACCTCCGAGGCCCTGTGTAGTGCCTTAACCAAAGGAGCCATCTTGATAGCTTCTGGGCGTGTACCAAAAACAGTGAGAACTTTCATGGCCTGCCCCCCTTATATTGGCTGTACAAACTGATCGCTGTTGTTATTCACTATGCATTGAAAGATATTGGACATTTTTTGCGCTTCCTTTGAGGTGGAACAATTTCTCAGACAAATTGTCGTTTTGTGCATTTCTTTTAAAAAGTGTTCCAGATCAAACGTTCACACCTGAAGCCTTCGATAGAATGATCCGCATCGCATAATTTCAGCGAAAAATTCGATTAAATTGCTTTGTATGATCGCAAGCACTCATCAGCAATCGCTCCCTTCATATGAGAATTTTTTCGATCTAGCAATAAACATTGCACGTCGCTTACTGAAATACCGTTAAACCGGAGGTAAACATGAACATCCTTATTCGCGCGCTGTCCCGCTTCCTGCTACAGGTTGCGCTAGTGATTGCTGCATTCGGATCCCCGGCAGCGTGGTCGCAGACTGCACCGCTGGGATTGCTCGTACCAGATGGCACACCCAGTTCGCATCCGCTGGTAACAGCATGGACCGACGCGGCCCAGGAAGAAGGTTTGCGCGTCGACGTCATTACCGATTCTGCTTTCATGAGTAACGGCGGCGCCGGCTACCAGGGAATCATTCTTCCGGACCAGGTGCATGTGCGGGCCGGCCAGCCCCTGCTCGACGCCATCCAGAATTTTGTCAAAGCCGGCGGGAAGGCCATGCTGGTTTTCGATTTCGCGGCGCAGGACGATGCGGGCTTCTACCCGCTCTCGGGAGCGTCTCGCCTGAGCCAGCTGGCCGGTATCGAATACCTGATGTATTCCGAATTGGGCGACCGCACGACGGGACTTGGGCCAATCGTGGGCACATCGTCGCAAATGCGCCGCATCGCCGTACCACCAGGGAAGAGCAGCGTCTATACAGCGCCCAGTACCACGACCGCAAGCTTCCTCGCCGGAGGTAGCACGAGTTTGAAGCAGTACAACCATGGCCAGCAATTCAAATATAAATTCGTTAAACGCCGGGGTGGCCAAGCTACCCGAAAGCCCGTCATTTCCACACGCTTCACCAATGCAATCACCACGGCCAGGGTCGGCGGATCCACGCCTGCGCCCTCCGGCACGATCGAGGCCATTTCAGGCTATGTGTATGGCTACCTGACCTATCCGAGCTATGTCACCCGCGGCCAGTATCCGGGCGAGACGATTATGTCGTCACCCACCCATGGCCTGATTGCGGGCATCAATTCGTACGGCACCGCAGGCGGCAAGGTGCTTTTCGTGAACACACCACTCGGCTACCTGAAGGGCGCCACCGACGGCATGCTCCTGCATGGCTTCCTCTCCTTCTTCTCATCGGATCTGCTACGCTTGGCCAGCCTGTCGAAGCAGCCCGATGGCGTGGGTGGAATGACCCTCAACTGGCACCTCGACTCGGCAGCGGCGCTGGAACCGATGCAGACCCTCAAGAACGCAGGCGTCTGGAACAAAGGGCCATTTTCCATGGATATGACAGCAGGGCCGGACACGGTGTCGTTCGGCGACAGGCTGGGCTTCGACCTGCCGAACAACCCCGTCGCCCAGCAGTTCCTGAGGGACTTCGTCAGGCAGGGACATGCAGTCGGCAGCCACGGCGGCTGGATCCACGACTACTATGGTTTGAATGCCACCGAGGAGAACCAGAATGTGTTGACGGCTGATCGAGTCCATACCTTCAACGACCTGCTGATCCTCAACAAGAGCGCAATCGAACAGGCAACTGGGAAAAAAATCCGGGAATACTCTTCGCCTGAAGGCAACAACCCACGCTGGGCGCTGGACTGGTCGGAGCGGGAAGGTCAGGTCGGCTATTATTACACTGGCCATACGGGAATGAGCCCGACGCGTTCCTACCGTGATGGCGTGCTCAGGAATCTCAGCATGTGGGCGTTCCCGGTCGTGCCTTTCGGCACCTATGCCACCTTCGAGGAATTCCAGGATTTCGGCGTGCCCAAAGCAGACGTGATCAGGTGGTACACCTCCCTGATCGATTTCAACGTCGCCACCCGCTCGAGCCGCCTAATCTATGCCCATCCTCCCGGCGCGGTCGACTGGCTCGACGTGCTGAAAAACTTGATGAGCTATGCCCAGTCCAAGGGCAAGACCTTCAGGTGGTACACCATGCCGGCGCTTGCCGACTTCATGGCATCGCGCAATCTGGTCAAGTGGAGCGAGCTCGGATCCGGATCTGGTCCGCGTCAATTCGTCGCATCGCACCCCAGCAGCCTGGCCTCGATGACTTGGCTGCTGCCTAAATCGGACTACGGACAGCCTCTCGTGAACACGGGCGCCGCCAACGTGACCGATGGCGGTAGCAGCTGGGTCGTCTCGGCCAGCGGCGGCATCAGCCTTATCTTCACCAGCATGCACAGGTAGGCACTGTCCCGCCGTATGGCCTGCAGCGGAAATGCAGGCCCTGCGGCGGCGTACAAGCCAATAAACAGGCGCTCATATGGATCCAAGCACCAGCAGCACCATCCGGGTGTCCGTCCGCTCCACCTGGCGCAGCAGCGCGAGCGCGGTCCTCCTTTGCGGGCCTTGCGCCTGCCTGCCGGCGCATGCGGGTACCGTAGCGGGCCTGGCGGACGAACAGGCTGGCGGTCCCGCCCTGCTCCTGGCGAATACCCTGCTGTTGCTGATCGTGGCCGCGATTTTCGTGTATGCCTGCCGCCATCTCATCTTTTCGCTGAGCCGCATGTTCGGCCGGCAGCGCCATCCCTACCTGGATATCGACTGCGCCGAATGGCCGCAGATCACCGTCTTCATTGCCGCGCACAATGAGGAAAAGGTCGTCGCGGGCTGTATCGAGGCCTTGCTGGAAACGGACTATCCGCAGGACCGTCTGAAGATCGTTCCGGTCAACGATCGTTCGACCGACGATACCAGGCGCATCATCGATACCTATGTGAAGGCTTATCCGGACCGTGTGGTGCCATTCCACCGTACCTCGGGCAAGGCCGGCAAGGCCGCGGCCATCAAGGATGCGCTTGCCCATGCGGAAGGCGACATCATCATCATTTTCGATGCCGACTACACACCCGGCCGCGGCCTGCTCAGGCAGCTGGCTGCGCCATTTTTCGACCCCGAGGTCGGCGCGGTCATGGGCCGCGTGGTGCCGGTCAACGCCAGCACCAACTTGCTGACCCGCCTGCTCGACCTGGAGCGTGCCGGCGGATACCAGGTCGACCAGCAGGCGCGCATGAACCTGCGCCTGATCCCGCAATTCGGAGGGACCGTGGGAGGACTGCGCGTCTCCGCCGTCGAGCAGGTAGGCGGCTTTCGCGACGACACGTTGGCGGAAGACACAGATATCACCTACCGGCTGGTATGCCGCGGCTGGAATGTGGTCTACAGCAATCGCTCGGAATGCTACGAGGAAGTGCCCGAAGAGTGGTCGGTTCGTATCAAGCAGATCATGCGCTGGTCGAAAGGCCACAACCAGGTCCTCGTCCGATACTGGTCGAGTTTCCTCTTCAGCGATTGTATCTCGCTGCGCGCCCGGGTGGACGGGTTCCTGCTGCTGTTCGTGTTTGCCATGCCACCGGTCCTGCTGTTCGGATGGATCCTGGCCCTGCTGTGTTACATGCTGTCGTCGCCTTCCCTGCTCAGCCTGTTCGTCGCCGCCTGGGCGTTCTCGGCCTATGGAGCAAACGGCAGCTTTGCGGCGTTTTTCGAAATCGCGATTGCAGTGATCCTGGACGGGAACCGCAAGCGCCTGCGGCTACTGCCCTTGAGCCTGCTGGGCTTTTGCGTCAGCCTGGTCGTGATCTCGCGCGCTTCGTGGCAATTGCTGGCGGATTCGATCCGAAAACGCGAACTGGTATGGGACAAAACCGTCCGCTATCGAAAAGCCGCAGGGGCGCCAGCGGAACGGACGCCATGACGAACTATCCCGCCGCTGCCTGGGTCCTGCTGGGTGCCGTGACCCTGCTGGTCCTCGTGCTGCCCTTCGTACCGTGTTGGAACGAGTGGCGGCGGCCGACTGACCTGGCGGCCCTCGTCATCGCGCGCGACGAGGTGAACAACGTCCGCTATTTTGCCGACGCATTCCGCAAGCACGTCAACGAAGCCTGCGCGGGTGCCGGCCCGGTTATGGACACCACCGTGCGCATCCTCAGGGCGTCCACTCCGGCCGAGGCTTTTCCATGGTCGGCAGCACAACGGGCGGTCATGGTCGACGGTTCCCTTCACGTCAGCGGTACATTGGCCTGCCCCAGCCCGGTGTATGCTGGCGGCGATGCAGTCTTGCCAAGCGGAGCACACCTGCCGGCCCTGCTATGCACCGGCAATGCGGCGCTCGGGCCCGAGACCCGTATCAGCGAATGGGCACATGCGGACGGCATCCTGTCGTTGGGGGCCGGAGGTGTCGTCCTGCATCGCCTGACCGCTGGCGTTGCGCTCATGCTCGACAAGGGCAGCGGCTTTTGCCGCATTCATGCACCCGTCATCCATTTCGGTATCAGCGAGGACGCCTGCGCAACGCCCCTGGCGCGCCCACCCGGCCCTCCTCCGCCGCCGGACTTGTCCGCCCTGACGCCATGTGGACCGAAGCGCTATCGCGCAAAAGGCGACGTCCTCCTTCCGGCAGGCCGGTATCTCGAGGGTACGCTGCTTGCAGGCGGCACGATCCGGCTCGCCGAGGACGCCCTTGTATACGGTTCGGTCAAGGCCCACCGTCACGTGCGGCTGCAGCGCGGAGCGCAGGTTCACGGTGCCTTGGTGTGCGGAGGCGATATCGAGATCGGGCCTGACTGCTGGGTCGGAGGACCCATCGTGTGCGAGGGCGACGTACGCCTGGCCAGCGGTTCGCGGATCGGCACAAAGGCCATCCCGACCACCCTGGCGGCAGCGCGCGTGCTTGCCGAGACCGGCGCGGTCGCACATGGCACGGTATGGGCGCGCAAGGCCGGGGTGGTGACGGCATGAAGACGTTCATACGAACCTTGTGCGCGCTGCTGGTGTCCGGACTGCTGTTCCAGTGCGTGCAGGCCCAGCAGCGGCCCCTGCTCGACCTCAGCGGCTTCAGTGACCCAGGGGGAGCGATTACCATACTGCGCGGCGGCGACATCGTCGACCCCTACTTTGCGATACAGGCCCTACTGCTGGCCAAGGAATATGGGCTCGATGCGGACGCGGATACCCGGCGCTGGATTGCCTTTCTGGCGCTGCGCCAGCGGCCTGACGGCGCTTTCGACCGGTTCTGCCGTAGCGCGACAGGCTGGTCCGCGTGCAAACCAGCCGACGCCGACGATGCCCTGCTGGCCATGTGGATGAAGCTCCTTCGCTCGTCCGGCGCGCTCGCGCCGCGCGGCTTGGCCAAGCCCAGCCTTGCGCGTAGCGACGCTGCGCTGGGACGGCTGTACGATCAGTCAAGGGGCGTCTATCTGGTATCGCCGAGCTACCCGCACAGCCTGTTCATGGACAATCTCGAAATCTGGTGGTTCTGGTCCAGTCAGCGCACCGCCGCCGACCAGGTCCGCGCGCGCAAGCTCCTGAGCGCGATCCACAAGGTGTTCTGGCATGCCGGCAAGCTGCGCTTCCTGGTTTCTACACAAGCGGAACAGGCAGACATGCCGCATGCGTTCTACCCGGACGCCGTCGCCCAGATTCTGCCCTTATTGTTTGGGTATCCGGCACTACCGGGCACGACGCGCGCGTATTACCGAAGCTGGATGAAAGCGCATCGAGGGGAATGGCTCACCCGCGCGCCGGATGACTTTTCATGGGGGGTCCTCGCGTTGATCGCATTACGCCAGGGCGATCTCGAATCTGCCGCCTGCTGGCTGCGCGAAACTGCTCATTTACGCTACTCGACGCACTGGACGGTATCGGACGAGATAACGCGACAGGTTCTCGACGCACGCGGCATAGGACCCGCCGTCGCCGAGCTCTCGTGCCGCTAGCGCGATGCGGCGCTCGTGTGCCGGACAGGAAACGCGCCGATGGCCCTATTAACAATCGCAGCCGTGCGAACCGCCAGTCCTTGCCACTGCTTTGGGAGTTCTATGAAACGCATTTACGCACTTTATTCAGTCTTCATCCTCCTGTGCATGCCACAGGTTTCGAATGCGCAAACGCTGGCACCGGAATCGCAAGCGATCGACGCTGGCGCCTTGCGCCAGCTCGAACTAGCCGCACGGTACGACAGCCTAACTGGCGAACTGGGCAAGTGGCGCGATCTGAGCCTGCGCGGAGCGCTGCAGGTCGGTGACCATCTGCTTCAGGCAGAGCTTTCGTCGCAGCAGCATTTCCGAGTCCACGGAAACTTCGCAGGAATATCAGATACCTATGTTTTTTCGCCGGACTGGTATGGAAGTCTCGCGCTGGGTGTGGGTGACGGCAGTTTTTTCCTGCCGAAATACAGGATTGATGCCTTTCTCAACAAAAAGTGGCTTGCGAGCAAATCTCTTGTCACGTCGATCGGCTTCGGCCGCTATCGGGCTCCCGACGGCCACGTCGATCGCAGCACCAGCCTGGGCCTCATCTACTACTTCGCCATTCCCCTTGTGCTCGAGGGCGGCATCCGGCGCAATATCAGCGACCCAGGAGCGGTCTCGTCAAGGCAAAAATACGTCGCCGCGACTTACGGGGAGCATGGCAAGCAGCTGTTCATTGCCCGCCACGGCTGGGGCACGGAGGGGTATCTGCCATTTGCACCCGGTAGCAGCCTGGTCGGCTACCCAAGCCATGAGACGTCGCTGTCATGGCGTTACTGGACAAGCCGCCGTTCAGGAATCGCAATCGAAGCCCATCGCTACGCGAACAGCCTGTTTCGACGCAAAGGAGTGACCGTCTCGGCTTTTCACGACTTCTAGGCGCCACAAGCACATGATCGATACTGACGACACCGCGTTCCGGCTCCCCCTGCGAAAGCTCGGGGAGGCCAAGGCCATGTTCGCGGCCGTGGCGCCGCACAGGTCGCTGGCGAGAGCACCATTCGACACCCGTAATCTGGCTACCGGGGTATGCATCGCATTCGTTCTATGGGCGCTATTACTCGCTGCGCAGCCGCTGCTGATACACCAGTGGACGCAATACATCGGATTCTGGCTGAAAGCGCTGGGTCTGCCGGCTGGCACCATCGTCGGGGCGAGCCAGGCGGAGCCGCTGCATCAGCTGCTGGCGCCGCTGAAGTCAGCGATTCCTTCGCCGGAAATGCTGTTCGGGGCCCTTGCATTTGGCGGCGCAGCCTGGTTCGCCGCAGGCCGCCTCGAAGGGAGGCTGCTGCCCATCAAGTACCTGCTGCGCTCGCTCTGTGTCATTCTCCTGCTCAGTATCCTGGTCCTGCTGGTGTGGCCGGAGTCGTTTGCCTACTCTCTCGAACAACATGCCGGCGACCTGATGACCAATGGTTACCGCTGCCTTCTGGTGTTTCCTTTCATGCTAGGAGTAGGGTATCACTTGTTCGACGAACGGCTCGTCGTGAAGCTGCTCTACAGCCTGGCGATCGAAACCTATTTCATTGTCATGATCCCTCACAAGATCATTCTGCATATCGTCGCGCTGCACTTTGGGACGCGGCTGAGCATGCCGCTTCTCTATGTCTGCTTGGGCAGCGCCTTTGACGTCCTGGTTTTCGTTGCCCTGTATGCCTGGGCACTCAGCAATCTTCCGCCTCAGCACCACAGCATGTAGCGGCGACTGTGGGTCGTGGTGCGGGGAAGACCACCTCAACGGACGGACCTGCGCCGTGATAGCCGGCTCCGGATCAAATGAACGGCCAGCTCAGCTTGCGCCTGACGTGCAATATCGAGCGGACGGCGACATAGGCGATCGCAAAGCCGAAAGCCACCACGCTGCGAAGATCGCCCATGAACGCGAAGAAGACGCCGGCGACGGTGGACACCGCCACCAGTACCATCAGTGCCAGTTCGATGCTGAGGAAAAAGGTGGCGGCATCGCGCCAGACCCGCAGCGCGAGGGCGCGGGCTTCCTTGAGGGTGTGGATATTGTGACCCATGGTCGTATTCGCAATCTTGAACAGAGCCGGAAATGCAAAATCGCCGGCTGGGCGGCGATTTTCAGTGCAGTCCGGAGGAGAGGACGGAAGCCGAACCCATCTGGATGGATTTTGCAGGCCGTATCTCATCAATAAAATCAACAGCTTGCATTGTAGCCTTCTTTTGGCCGGCCTGTGCGATGGGCCCGCCGATGGTCTATCGGGCCAGCAACTGTTCCCCGATCTCGGCAACCGACTTCACGCCGGTCAGCACCATATTCGTGCGGATATCCTTCTCCATGATCGCCAGCAGCTTCTCGACCCCAGCCTGTCCCCCGGTCGCCAGTGCGTAGACGAAGGCGCGCCCGATCAGCACACCGTCGGCGCCCAGCGCCAGCATGCGGAACACGTCGGTGCCGGTGCGGATCCCGCCATCGGCCAGGATCGTCATCCGGCCCCCGACCGCGGCGGCGATCGACGGCAGCACCTCGGCCGTCGACATGGCCCCGTCCAGCTGGCGGCCGCCGTGGTTCGACACGACGATGCCGTCGGCCCCGAACGCGAGCGCATCACGCGCGTCGTCCGGGTCGAGGATGCCCTTGATGATCATCTTCCCTTTCCACTCGTCGCGGATCCATTGCAGATCCTTCCACGCGATCTCGGGATCGAAGTTCGCGCCCAGCCAGCCGATGTAGTCGGCCAGGCCGGTCGCATGGCCGCGATAGGCCGAGATGTTCCCCAGGTCGTGCGGCCGGCCGAAGACGCCCACGTCCAGCGCCCACTTCGGATGCAGCATCGACTGCAGGACGCGCCGCAGCGGTCCATACGGGCCGCTCATGCCGCTGTGGGCGTCGCGGTAGCGCGCGCCGGGAACCGGCATGTCGACCGTGAACACGAGGTTTTTCGCCCCCAGCTCCCAGGCGCGGCGCATCACGTCGCGCATGAAGGCGCGGTCCTTGAGCACGTACAGCTGGAACCAGATCGGATGCGAGGCCTGGGCCGCGACCTCCGACAGCGGGCAGACGGAGACGGTCGACTGGATGAAGGGGATATTCGCGCGGCAGGCGGCGCGCACCGCCTGGACCTCGCCGCGGCGCGCGTACATGCCGGCCAGGCCGATCGGCGCCAGCGCGATCGGCAAGCCGTAGCGCTCACCGAAGAGTTCGACGCCGAGGTCGAGCTGCTCGGCGCCGCGCAACACGCGCTGGCGCAGCTTGACCGCCTGCAGGTCGCTGACGTTATTGCGCAGCGTCTGCTCGGCACCGGCGCCGCCATCGAGGTAGTGGAACAGGAATGGCGGCAGCTTGCGGCGGGCGGCTTCGCGGAAATCGGTGGCGGACGAAATGATCATGGACGGTGATTCGATTGGTTGTAGAGTGGAAGACGGCTGGGCCGGAGCGTCCACGAGGCAGCGGCGGACAAGGCCGCTGTGTCGCGAATGATCAGCCTCTCGAGCGGCGCGGGCGTATTGACGCCGAGCGACTTCGCTCGAGGGGCCGATGGAATGGATCAGCCAACACCACCCATGTTGACACTTTCCTGACTAAAAATGAATACTCGGGTAGATAAATCCTCTGTCCCTCACCGTGGAACCGCTGAATGCGTGCCTGCGCGTGCCAGCGAGCATTGCGGCCCCCGTCGGGCCGCAACGCTTGTTCATGCGCCGCATTCTTAGCATGCTGCTATCCTCCTTGCCATGGACCCGACCACGCTGCCCCTGTGCGACATCGTCATGAAAGGCGGCGTCACAAGCGGAATCATCTATCCACGCCTGGCCAGCCGCCTGGCGCGTGATTATCGTTTCAAGAATATCGGCGGCACGTCGGCGGGCGCGATTGCCGCTGCCGCCTGCGCCGCCGCGGAGCTTGGACGCCAGTCCGGGCGCCGCCCCGACGCCTTCGACGCCCTCGACGAGTTGCCAGAACAGCTGGGCGCACGCAGTGGCCGGCACAGCGGCGGGCGCAGCCGGCTGCTGCACCTGTTCCAGCCCATCGCCGCGGCCGGGCGCGCATTCGAGTTATTGCTGGCCGCCGTTTCCGCACCCAACCCTGGCGCGGCCGCCTGCTCGGTGCTGTTGCGGCTGGCCGGCGCCGTCCGCTGGCCGCTCCTGCTCCTGCTCTGCACCACGCTAGCCGTGAGCGCGGCCACCGGCCTGCCCTGGCACAGGGTAGCGATTTCCCAACTGGCGGCACTGGGTGCGGCAGGATTGGCCGGCGCCATCGCGTGGGCCCTGGCCGGCCGCGCCGGCGCTGCCGGCCCCGACCGGACCGGCAGCGCCGCCTTCGTCGCCGCCGCGGCAGGCGTGCTGGCCACCGGCATCTATTGGCGCGACCATCCGGGCGCCGCGCCTGCCTGGCTGCTCGCAGCCGTTTTTGCCAGCATCCTGTCCTGCGCCTGGGGCTTGGGCGCTGCCTTGCGCGGCTTCCTGGCTGCGCTGCGCAGCAATTTTCATGGCATGTGTTCCGGCCGCACCATGGGGCCGACCCGCGCGCCCGCGCTCACCGACTGGCTGCACGTCTACCTGAATGAGCTGGCGGGCATGGCGCCGGGCGTTCCCCTCACCTTCGGCGACCTGTGGCACCATGGCGCGGCGACTGCCGATGAAGAACGCGCCATCGACCTGCAGGTGGTGACGACGGCCGTATCCCAGCACACGCCCTATGCCCTGCCTTTTCGCGCCGATGCACAGGCCTGGTATTTCGATCCGGACGAATGGGACAAACTGTTCCCCGAGACGGTGCTGGACTACCTGCGCGCGGCCGCGAAAGAGGGCGAACCCGGTCCGGTAACGAAAGACGGCCGCCAGCTGCTGCCCCTGCCGCGCGCCGGCGCGCTGCCGGTCATCGTCGCCGTCCGCATGAGCCTGAGTTTCCCGATCCTGCTCTCCGCCATTCCGCTGTACGCCTTCGACTATACCGAGAAAGCCCGCCACGGACCGGCACCCCTGAAACGCGTGTGGTTTTCCGATGGCGGCATCAGCAGCAACCTGCCGCTCCAGTTCTTCGACGCGCTGCTGCCGCGCCATCCCACCTTCGCGGTGAACCTGAAACGCGAACACCCGAGCTTCCGGATCGACGACAGGCTGGCCTGTCCCGCGAACGGGCGTGCCTACCTGCCGCGTAACAACAGCGCCGGCCGCGGCAGGCACTGGACCGAGCCGGCGGCGGAAAGCGCCGGCATCCTGCCCTTCCTCACCGCGATCGTCAACACCATGCAGTCCTGGCGCGACGATATCTTGTTTCCGTATGCCGGTTACCG
Source organism: Massilia litorea (assembly GCF_015101885.1). Lineage (NCBI taxonomy): Bacteria > Pseudomonadati > Pseudomonadota > Betaproteobacteria > Burkholderiales > Oxalobacteraceae > Massilia > Massilia litorea. Next base: position 3,161,909 of record NZ_CP062941.1, on the reverse strand, counting down.
CGACCGGGTCGTCCATCTGAGCCTGAAGCAGGACGAGGGCGGACTGCATCTGAACATGGATCCTGAACAGGTGGGCAATCTTGCCGCCGCCGGCGCCTGCGCGGCGGACCAGCTGCGCAGGCGCTTTCTTCCCGCAAGCGGCGACGGCTGGGCGAATCACGAGGAGATACGGCTCATCTCGGTGCTTGGCAACCTGGAGGAGCTGGCCCTGCAGTCGGTCGACGGGGCCACGCCGCGCACCTGGCACGACGCGGTGGACCGCTCGCGGCTCGACAAGGACCAGGCCGCGCTGGCGCACCGGCTGCTCGAGGCGCTCGAAGGCATGGCGGCGGACATCGCAGCCAGCGAGGTGCGCGTCGCCCACGCGATGTACCGCCCCTCGCCGACGATGAATCTCGGCCCCAACCTGTAATCCGGCGGGAGGCCGCAAGCCGTTCAGACTGCCCCGCCCTACCATCGCCCGGTATCCTGGCGGCGACAGGTGCAGGGCAGGTAACAGATGCACGGTATCAAGCAGTTTGACGTCGGACGCCGGGACGCGCTCATGCCTGAGGTGCCAGAAATGCAAAATCGCCTTCAGGAGGCGATTTTGACTTGCATTCTGGAGGCGAGGACGGGAGTCGAACCCGTCTAGACGGCTTTGCAGGCCGTATCTCATCAGTAAAATCAGGAGCTTGCATTGGAACCTCCTTTTGAGCCGACCGTGGGGAATTTAGGGCGCTTTATCGGTACAAGGCCATCGTAGTTGGATGGGTGTAGCAGCTACCAGCGTTAGTAGAGCTACATCACGCCCTCAATCGTGCCACGTGGAAAGCATTGGTCCAATGGGTCTTTGACGATGCATGCGATCTCTGAACAAATTTGACCTTGATAGTCAGCTACCCGAGTTAGCGAACGGGTAATTCCTCTATCGTCATTCGTCTAGTGTCGGCGTCAATCCCGGCTTCGCGGTCAGCCGTAGGCGAAACGAGCTCGAAACGCTTGGTAGGTGATTCGCGGACCAACTGCATCCACCCTCTACTTCACCGCCGAAATGCCAAGCGCATTCAGCGTTGGAGTACTCATCAGCCCGGTATCGGGCAGTCCCTTTACCTTCTGGAACAGCTTGAGCGCCTCCTTCGTCTCGCTACTGAAGATTCCGTCGAGGTGCCCATCGTACAGGTGCAAGCTGTTCAGTCTTATTTGAACACGCATCACCTGTAGCCGGCGTTTTTCGTCGACGGTCAAAGCAGGCGGTCTCGCGCTCGCGGCCATCGCCGCCTCGTTTGCGTCGGTGAGCCGCGCGGCGCGTGTTGTCACCACCGGCTCAGGCGACGGGGTAGGCGCCGCCGGCGGGGTATAACTGGGCACGTAGCTGCTACTCGCGCCAGACCCAGAGTAGTGCGAACTGTGGCTCGAGTGCGAGCGATGGGACGAATGCGAACGATGGGATGCAAACAGATTGTCCATCTCCAGGTTCAGCGGCCGAAGCGAAACCGCTTTATCGAGGTCGTCGAGTCGAGGCGCCTGCGGCGCAGGTACCTCGGCGGCGCGACTTGTCGCGAGCGGCAGCCCAGCGATGAACAGGGTGAGATTTCGAATAAATTTGCTCATGCGATCGCTTCCTCTATCGGCTTCAACTTGGTGGGTTTCCAATTCTTCTCGTGCCACGCGAATAGCCCGCAACAGCGGTCCTTGACCGTACACCTCGCGCAGTCGTCGGCATACGTATTCTTCCAGTCCGAAATACTGCGTGTGGCCCGCGTCCAAAGACGCGGCGGCAGCGCACACAGCGGCGCGTTCATGAAGACGTGCCGAACCTGATATCGGTCGAGTACACGCGAAGCGCGCTCCAGCGCTGGTCCCGCCTCAAACAAGTCCAGGTCACAGATGTCCCGGTTCGCCAGCGCAAACCCTGTCGGCTCGCAAGCCATCAAGGCGACACACTCGACGAACGGCAGGTTATGCCCGATGAAGCGGCACAGCTCGTCCAGGACGTCGAGCACCGGTTGGATAAGCACGATCCTCAGCTGGATCGGCTGGCGCATCTCCTGCAGGGTAAGCAGTCCATCTAGCGTCTCGTCGAATGCGCCAGGCGACTGGACCACGAAATCATGCAGGAAGTCAGCGTGCCCGTAGAGCGGCACCAGCCAGCGGACATTGGCCGGCGGCTCGCTGAACAGCGCTTCCTTGACGCGGACATCATGCAGCAGGCGGCCGTTCGTCAATACCTCGACGTCCGTCCCGGGCCAGCAGTCCTTGATACTCGCAAGGACGCGCTCCAGCCCTGCGGCAGCAAGCAGCGGCTCGCCGCCGGAGACGCCGATGACAGGTGGCGGCACTCTGACATGACGCACGATATCGATTGCCTGGTCCACCAGCCATCCGTCGTCATGACGAGTCGGCGGCTGGGAACACATGACGCAGTAGCTGTTGCAGCGGTTGGTCAGGAACAAGCTGTGGTGCACGTCGCTCTCGCGGAACAGCACAGTCGCCCTCGCGCGATCAGGTTCGCAGTCGACAATGTCGCCCTCCTCCAAGCCGAGCGCCGTCGCCGCCGCGATATTGCGAAGCCCTTTCTGACGCAAAGTCTCGACCTGGGCCAACGACGCCTCGTCGGGCGCCAGCACCAGGAACTGGAGATCGTCCTGCCACTGCTCCGCCAGGTTTGCGAACGCGACGACGCGATAGATGCCGCGCGCCGCGGCCATCCCTACCTCGACGCTTACCTGTCGCATGCGGCCTCCTGCGTCGTACTCGGCCGCGCCCATACATGGAACATCTCTTCCGAATTTGCGTCAGCACCATGCAGCAGCGCGAACGCCGTGTCGAACAACCATTGGTGACGCCCGCAATGCTCCGTCTGATGCGCCGGCACGTCGGGCCGGCCGAACTGGGCCTGGCTGTCCACTGGGTTCGGGGCGCAATAGTGGCGGTAAGCACATGAGGTGCAGTCGGCTGCCGCGGTTTCGCTCGCCTGTATCAGTTGCAGTCTCGTTTCCGAAGACAGCAACTGGGCCAGCGAATCGGTTACTCGGCCCATACGCAGGCTCGCATCGCCGGTCTCGACGAGCATGCGCGCCTCGTCGCTCGGGTAGACCCAGCCGTCGTAGTTGTAGACCAGCACGCTCGATCCGGCGCCAGTCGGACTTTGCAGATCCACATAGCCGGCGTCGAAGGTCGACAGAATCTTGTTCATCACGATGGACATGTACACTTCGCGCACCGGGACGCCCTGCTGGTTCCACCACAGTATTCGCTGCAGCGCCCGCTCGTAAAACACCTGGAACTCTTCCTGCGAATAGCCGACCCGCGCCAAGTTGCGCTTCGCGAAGCCATAAATGCTCAGGGGGCGTAAGAAGATTTCGTTGAAGCCCAGGCGAACGTACTCATCGACGATCTGCTCGGGAAACTCGAGAGACGCTCGAGTCGTCGTCATCAGCGCCGATACCGCGTGTTCGCCAATGCGCTGCCGGGCCAGCGCGATTCCGTCCAGGGTGCGCCGATAGCTGTCCCTACCCGGCACTGGCCGGTTACGGTTGTGCAAGTGTTCCGGCCCGTCGAGGCTGGTGGACAGAACCACGTCATGTGCCCGAAAGAATGCGCACATTTCCTCGGTCAGCTGGTGCAAGGTCGATGCAACCACGAATCGGAGGCGCTTATTTCCGTCATGGTTCATGTCGGTCAGTCTCTCCACCGCCCGAACGATCAGGTCAAAGCGCAACAGTGGATCGCCGCCCTGAAACTCCACCGTCAGGACATCTGCGTCGCTCTCCCAGATGCGCTCGCACGCGGCGTCGAGCGCCGCTGGCGTCATGGAAAATCCGGAGTCGGACTGGGCGCGGCTAACTTGGCAGTACTGACAAGTGTGCCCACACTGCAGCGTTGGCACGATGATGTGGAGCGACGGGCCAGCGGCGACGGTTTCGCGTTTCGCGGCACGGCGGGCGGCGAGCAGGCGCTCCTTTCCCACGTTGCGACCGTGGTTAGGGAGAAAGAAGCGCGCCGCCAGCTCGGCCTTGCGCTTCGGCGGGAACTTGTCAGGATCGTTGAGCAGGCAATCGAGCTCATCTTGATGAAGAAACAGGTGATCCCCTGTCGCGGATATCCCTACCAGGGCGCCATCCGTAAGCGTGCGTACGTCGAACGGTAGCGTCCGGTTTTGCCTGTGCATGGCGGCCGACGTGTATTCGGAATGGCGCTCTGTCGAAATCGCAACGCGACTTCTCTTGGAAGGAGGATGGAATACAAGCGGGTGCATTGGCCGAACTTCTGTTTACGTTTGCAACCAAGCTTATCAGTATCTTTACGGAAAAATATCTCACATTGTCACTTGTAGAAAATATCGACGATCGACAAATCACCGTCGGCCCTACATACGATAGGCCAATGCTGTCCCGACCTTCGAACTTGCTACCGAGCATCAAACCCGACGGTATAATCGTCAGGATGAAAAAACTAATATTGATGGGCCTGGTAAGTACGCTGAGCCTTCCCGTACAGGCCCAAGTTGTCATGCAAGCGGCAAGTGCGCAACTCCAACCTCAGATTGGCAGGGACGCGAACGGTTACACCACGTGCGGTATGCGCGCTGTCGTGCTTGACATGAAACCTGACGTGGTCGAGGCATACGACTTTTCTCTTAATCTGCGTCTTGGCATGACCGCGGGAGCTATTAAGGCTGGCAAGCTGCAGACGCCCGGAGCCAAGTTCAAAAAGGGGCAGTTCGAACAAAAGGTCGTGCTGCCTGGCCCGACTAACTTCTGGATCGCGAAAGAATCAGAAGGCAAAGCGCTTATCCCGACAAAGATATTTGCTGCCGACTCGCCAGGATACATTCTTGGTCTCGCCGACTTCATCGGTACGTTGTCTGCGGTCACCGCACTGCTAGAGGGCGAACGGATGCAGTTCGCCACCCGCTACAAGAATCAACCATATGACACGGTCGTGAGTTTCTCAGGTGCGCTCTCGGCCGAGGAGGCAAAGCCGCTGATGGCCTGTCTGGAGGGACTGATTAATCGAATGCAGGAAGAGGCAGGAAAATAGTCACCGCCCGGCCATGGATTCCGCTGTTTCGGTGCTAAACGAACTCACCGGCAGTCCCGCTCGGTGTCGTAACCGAGGGCGAAGTAATACGTCGCATATGGTTTAGCATCTCCCATACGATGGTAAAGGCGAAAATTCACGCCTTCGGCGCCAAGGCAGTGTCTTACGACCACCGGTCGAGCGCTGCCCCGAATATTGATCTCGTAAGTACGCTTACCTTTCGCCGACACTGAGGTCATTCCCACGATCCCAAACGCGAGTGTGTCCACCGCGCCGCGTGCACCCGTCGGTACGACGTTGACGAATCCCGGAACCTGAAAAGTCTCCTCGCCCTTCTACGAAGACAAGCAAGGCGCATCCTCATCGATCTTAATAGGCGGCTTCCGCTGGCCTGGCTTCAGCCCAACCTTGACGCGCACGAGCAGCGCCGAGGGCACAATGCCCTGCCCGAGCAGCCGCTAAAGCTGGAGGCCGTACTGTTCGGCCGCTTCGCGCGTGTCGAACGTCGCCCACAGCGTTTTCGGAAGGAGCCGGTTCTTGACGCAGAGCTGGAATGCGCCGGATGGAGTTTGTTTGATGGATGCCATGACTCAACCCTCACTGAGCCTGCATCCGGAAGACGACGGCCAATTGGCCGTTTCACTGGGAGGTGCACCTACCGCGTCGGGAGGTGCTACCGCTTGATGAACCAGCCCAATGCGAGCTAAGTCCTTGATATTTGGAGGCGAGGACGGGAGTCGAACCCGTCTAGACGGCTTTGCAGGCCGCTGCATAACCGCTTTGCTACCTCGCCAGAGGATATGGTATTGCTGCTGAGCCGGCGGGTTATGTGCCGCATCAACAGGAGAAGAAGGACTTCTCTGAATTCTTGGAGCGGGAGAAGAGTCTCGAACTCTCGACCTCAACCTTGGCAAGGTTGCGCTCTACCAACTGAGCTACTCCCGCTTAGGAGTTACTGCTAACCACACGCTTTTTGGAGCGGGAGAAGAGTCTCGAACTCTCGACCTCAACCTTGGCAAGGTTGCGCTCTACCAACTGAGCTACTCCCGCATGGAGTGTGTTTCTTTACCTGCTTACTGCTGCTCCGGAGTGGAGCGGGAGAAGAGTCTCGAACTCTCGACCTCAACCTTGGCAAGGTTGCGCTCTACCAACTGAGCTACTCCCGCATTCTGGAAACATCGATTATCTCAGAATTAGTGGCAATTTCCAAGACAACCCTTACTGCTTGCTACTGCCGACTGCTGCAAACTTTGGAGCGGGAGAAGAGTCTCGAACTCTCGACCTCAACCTTGGCAAGGTTGCGCTCTACCAACTGAGCTACTCCCGCTTTGTCTGTCGTTTGCTGCGATGTCGTCACAACAGGCAAGCATTATAGATGATCTGATCCGTACGTCAAGGATGACAGAGAAGTAATCTTACAGATTCCCGCCTTTTTCCTTAATCACCGGCCACGCTTTGCGCAGATAGTAGAACATCGACCACACCGTGAGGACGCCGGCGACCCATAACAGGATCTCGCCCCAGAAGTGGACGTCGATCCCGAACAGGGTGTCGTGGAACAGGAGCGCCGGGATCGCCACCATCTGGGCCGCGGTCTTCACCTTCCCCAGCGAACTCACGGCGACGGACTTGCGGGCGCCGATTTCGGCCATCCATTCGCGCAGGGCCGAGATCGTGATTTCGCGGCCGATGATGACGAAGGCGATGATCGCGTTCACGCGGTCGAGCTGGACCAGCACCAGCAGCGCGCCGGCCACCATCAATTTGTCCGCGACCGGATCGAGGAAGGCGCCGAAGGCCGAGGTTTCGTTCCAGCGGCGCGCCAGGAAGCCGTCGAACCAGTCGGTGATCGCGGCCACGATGAAGACCAGGGTGGCAGCCAGGTTGCGGTCGGCGACCGGCAGCCAGTGCGTGGGGAGGTAGTAGACGCCGACAACGAGGGGAATGAGTGCTACACGTAACCAGGTCAGGAGAATCGGGATGTTGAAAGGCATAAGGGCGTGATCTGGCTTACCGTTGAAAAATGCGTGCGCCGCTAGTCTACATGGGTATTGCTTTTTAAACCAGTTGAGCTCGGCAGGGGCGAGGAGATGCGGTGGCGGGATGCAGGCACCGTAACGCGTGGAGTCCTGACTCCACGCGTTTGCAGCGTCGGCACAGAGTTGGCGATGACCTCCGCCCGATGCAAGCGCGAAGGGCATGAGCCTTCAATGCAACTGCCGATAAATCTCTTCCGCCAGCGCGGTCGAGATGCCCTCGACCTGGCACAGGTCTTCGACGCTGGCGTCGACCACGCCGCGCAGGCCGCCGAAGCGGGCCAGCAGGCGCTGGCGGCGCTTGGCGCCGATGCCTTCGATTTCCTCGAGACGCGAAGCCTGGCGCGTCTTGGCACGCTTGGCGCGCATGCCGGTAATGGCGAAACGGTGCGCCTCGTCGCGGATCAGGGCGACCAGCATCAGGGCGGCCGACTCCTTGCCCAGCTCCTGGGGTGCGCGGCCGTCGGCGAAGATCAGCGTTTCCAGGCCGACCCGCCGGCCTTCTCCCTTCGCCACGCCGACGATCAGGCCGATGTCCAGGCCCAGCTCGGACAATACCTGGCGCGCCATCTCGACCTGGCCCTTGCCGCCGTCGACCAGCACGACGTCGGGCATCACGCCGTCGCCGCTCGCCACTTTTTCGTAGCGGCGCATCAGCACCTGCCGCATTGCCGCATAGTCGTCGCCCGGCGTGATGCCGTTGATGTTGTAGCGCCGGTATTCGCCGTTCTGCATCGCGTGGTGGTGGAACACCACGCAGGATGCCTGGGTCGCCTCCCCTGCCGTGTGGCTGATGTCGAAGCATTCGATGCGCAAGGTGTCGAGATCGGTCGCGTCCAGCGACAAGGCCTCGGCCAGTGCGCGCGTGCGCGACTGTTGCGACCCTTGTTCAGACAGCAGGCGGGCCAGCGAGATCTCGGCGCCCTTTTGAGCAAGCTCAAGCCACTGGCGGCGCTGGCCCTGCGGCTGGAAAATCAGGTTGATGCGGTGACCACACTGCTCGATCAGCGCCACCATCAGTTCCGGCTGGTCGAACTCGATGTTCAGGATCAGGGTGCCCGGGATGAATTTGTCCGTGTAGTGCTGGACCAGGAAGGCGGCCAGTACTTCGCATTCGATCGACAGCTCGGCGATCGCCTCGCCGACCTGGGTCGGGAAATAGGCGCGGTCGCCCAGGTGGCGTCCGCCGCGCACCATGGCGAGATTGACGCAGGCGCGCCCACCCTGCACCACCACGGCGATGACGTCGACGTCGGCGTCCCCCGTCGTTTCCATGCTCTGCTGGTGCAGCACGCGCGAAAGCGACTGGATCTGGTTGCGCACGCCGGCCGCCTGCTCGAACATCAGTTTTTCGGCGAAGCCGTGCATTTTGCCCTGCAGGTCTTCCATGACCTCGGTCTGGCGCCCGCGCAGGAACTTCGCGGCGTTCTCGACATCTACCTTGTAGGCTTCCTTGTCGATGAGGTTGACGCAGGGCCCGCTGCAGCGGCCGATCTGGTGCAGCAGGCAGGGACGCGTGCGGTTGGCGAACACGCTGTCCTCGCAGGTGCGCAGCATGAACACCTTCTGCAGGATCTGCATGGATTCCTTGACCGCCCAAGCGCTTGGGAAAGGGCCGAAATACTGGTTCTTCTTGTCCAGGGCGCCGCGGTAATACGCCATGCGCGGGAAATCGCCGCCCGTGATCTTCAAATAGGGATAGGACTTGTCGTCGCGGAACAGGATGTTGTAGCGCGGCTTCAAAGCCTTGATCAGGTTGTTTTCCAGGATCAGGGCTTCGGCTTCGCTGTGCGTGACCGTCGTTTCCAGATGGGCGATCTGGGACACCATCATCGCGATGCGCGGGCTCGACAGGTTCTTCTGGAAATAGCTCGACACGCGGTTCTTCAGGTTGCGGGCCTTGCCGACGTAGAGCACGTTCTGGTTGGCGTCGAAATAGCGGTAGACACCAGGCAGGCCGGGCAGCTTGGCAACGGTCGCCAGCACCTGCTCGCGCGCCGACAGGCTGGGCTGCACGGGGTCAAGGGCGTCGCCCTTGAGGGTCGCCGTCAGCTCTTCCTTCATTACCTGCCAGGCGTCGGGACGGGCGCGCGGGGCGGAGCCCTCGGCTCGCTTGCCTCTCGCGGGCTTGCCCTCGACGGGATGCGGCGCAGGCATGGCGGCCCCGCCCGCGGCCGCATAGGCGATCGGCGCTTCCGCCACCGCATGGGCAGGCTTGTTGTCTGGCGCCGGGTCCTCCGGCAACTCGTTCGAATCCACTTCCTGGGTCACTGGCGTATCACTTATCTGATGACGATGGCGCGGCGTCCTGCGTTACGATCACGAAGGCAACACCGTAATCAGCCTCGTCGCTGATCGTTACCTGCGCGCTCAGGCGGTGCTCGCGCATGAATTCCTCGAGTGCGCCGCTGCAGACGATCATCGGCTTGCCGCTCGGGGCGTTGAGCATTTGCGCCGAGCGCCAGGTCATGGGCATGCGCATGCCCAGGCCGATCGCCTTCGAGAACGCTTCCTTGGCCGAAAAGCGCGTGGCCAGGAAACGCAGGCCGCGTACTTCGCTGCGCGCGCGCCGCGCATGGTATTTCTCGAGCTCCTGGGGCCCGAGGATCTTTTCCGCGAAACGTGGGCCACTGCGCGCGAGCGCGGCCTCGACACGCGAGATCTGGACGATGTCGGTGCCGATGCCATAAATCATGTCAACCCCTCGCTCACTGTGCCCCCAGCGTCACGCCCAAGCGCGCGGCAACCATGATCGCCTTCATTTCGCGCACGGCGTTTTCCCAGCCGGCGAACAAGGCGTGGGCCACGATCGCGTGGCCGATGTTCAGTTCGGCGATGTCGCGGATCGCGGCGACCGGCTGCACGTTGGTGTAGTGCAGGCCGTGGCCGGCGTTCACGACCAGGCTGTGCTTCACGCCGGCTGCCACGCCGGCCTTGATGCGCTCCAGTTCGTGCAGCGCCTCGGAAGCTTCCGCCTCGGCATAGCGCCCGGTGTGCAGCTCGATCACGGTGGCGCCGGTGCGGGCCGCGGCTTCGATCTGCTGTTCGTCGGCATCGATGAAAAGCGAGACGCGGATGCCCTCGCCTTTCAGCTGCTTTACCGCCGTCTCGACTTCCTTGAAATAGCGGATGACGTCGAGGCCGCCTTCGGTCGTGACTTCCTCGCGCCGCTCCGGCACCAGGCAGACGTCCTGCGGACGCACCTGGCAGGCGAAGTCGATCATCTCCTGCGTGACGGCCGCTTCCAGGTTCATGCGGGTGGCCAGCTGCGGGCGCATCGCCAGCACGTCGGCGTCCTTGATGTGGCGCCGGTCTTCGCGCAGGTGCAGCGTGATCAGGTCGGCGCCGGCCTGCTCGGCCAATAAGGCGGCGCGCAACGGGTCCGGGTAAACGGTGCCGCGCGCGTTGCGCACGGTGGCGATGTGGTCGATGTTGACGCCCAGGTCGATGACCGGGCCGACGGGTTGCAGGAAGCTCATGGTTGTTTAGGTTTTATAACTGCATCAAATCGATCAAAATCTGCCGCGTATTCAAGGGCACCCCGCCCAGGTGGTGCGCCAGCAGGAAGCGCATCAATTGCTTGCTCTGCGCCTGCGTCGCCGGATCGGCGTAATCCTCGCGCTCCATGTCGAGCAGGGTCTTGCCGGAAACAACCGGCCAGACATCGGACACGCGCGCTTCGCGGGCGCCACGCTCGGGATCGACCACGTAATCGAGCGCGGCGTCGACCGTCTCGCGCGTCGTCGTCGAGCGTTTCAGGTCGGCGGCGACGCCTGTTTCCTTAAGTAAGGCCCGTTCGAACTTTCGCAAGGCAATTTGTGCCGGTTCGCCGTGCGCCAGCTCGTTCAGCGTCGAAATGTAGTGGTCGAACAGCGCCCGGTGCGGATCATCGCGCGCCAGCAATTTCACCAGCAATTCGTTCAGGTAGAAGCCGCACAGCAAGGCCGTGCGTTCGATGGGCAGCATGCCGCCGACCCATTCGGCGTCGATCAGGGTACGCAGCTCGGACTTGCCGCTCCAGGACACCGACAAGGGCTGGAAAGTCTGCAGCACCCCGCGCAGTTTGGAGAGCGGCCGCTTCGCGCCCTTCGCCACGACGGCAATGCGCCCGTGGTCGCGCGTAAACAGGTCGACGATGAGGCTCGTTTCCTTGTAGGGATAGCTGTGCAGCACGAACGCAGGCTGGCCGTTGACACGGACCTGGCTGAGGGGCGCGCGGCTGCGCCGAGGCACGGGCGCGGAGCCCTCGGCCGCCGTCTTGTCGGGATCGAGAGGAGTGTCGAGGCTCGTCATGCGTTGGGGGAAGTCCTCCGGGGGCTTACTCGTAGCCGTAGGCGCGCAGGCCCGCTTCGTTGTCGGCCCAGCCGGACTTGACCTTGACCCAGATCTCCAGGTACACGGGGCCGCCGAACAGCTTTTCCATGTCGAGGCGCGACTGGGTCGAGATTTCCTTCAGGCGCGCACCCTTGTTACCGATGATCATCGATTTGTGGGTATCGCGCTCGACCAGGATGGCGGCGAAGATGCGGCGCAGATTCCCTTCCTGCAGGAATTGCTCGATGATCACCGTGCTCGTGTAAGGCAGCTCGTCGCCCAGCAGGCGGAACACTTTCTCGCGCACGATCTCGGCCGCAAGGAATTTCTCGCTGCGGTCGGTGATGTCGTCCGGTCCGAACACGGGCGGATTTTCCGGCAGGTGGCTGCGGATCTCGCGTTCGAGCGAATCGATCTGGAAGCGCAACTTGGCCGACACCGGCACGATGGCCGTGAAGTCGCGCAGGGACGCCACCTTCTGCGCGAAGGGCATCAGGGTCGCCTTGTCCTTCATGTGGTCCGACTTGTTGATGACCAGGATCACGGGCACGTTCTTCGGCAGCAGGTCCAGCACTTGCTGGTCAGCCGGGCCGAAGCTGCCGGCCTCGATCACGAACAGGACGACGTCCGAGGCGGTCAGCGTGTTCGAGACAGTTTTATTGAGCGTTTTGTTCAGTGCATTCGCATGACGGGTCTGGAAGCCGGGCGTATCGACATAGATAAACTGGGCGTCGTCATGGGTCTGGATGCCGGTGATGCGGTGGCGCGTGGTCTGCGCCTTGCGCGAGGTGATCGACACCTTGGCGCCGATCAACTGGTTCATCAGCGTCGACTTGCCCACGTTCGGGCGGCCGACGATGGCGATGTAGCCGCAGCGGAAACCTTGCGGCGAGGCGCCGCCGCTGGCGTCCTTGCGGTCGGCAAAGAAGGCGTTCAGGTCGGCGCCCTGCTCTTCACCCGCGTCGTTCTGGGGAAGGTCCTGGCCGGGCGTGTTGTCGGGGGTGTGGTCTTCGGTATTCATACTGAGCTTCTTCATGCCTGTTTGGTCGGAACGGCGAGTGGCGCGTCTGCGGCCTCGTCGCCCTGGATGGTGGCGATGCCGGCCAGCTTGAGCTGGGCGGCGCGCGGCTTGGCCTTGCGGCCGGCGGCCGGGGTCTTGCGCAGCGCCTGTTCGGCTGTTTCCAGCGCCAGGCGCGCGGCGGCCTGTTCGCCGGCGCGGCGGCTGCCGCCGCGGCCGAAGACCTGGATGCCGAGTTTCGGGACCAGGCATTCGATTTCGAATTCCTGGCTGTGGGCGGCGCCATGGGTGGCGATCACGTTATAGGTAGGCAAGGAAATCTTGCGGCTTTGCAGGAATTCCTGCAGCAGCGTCTTGGCATCCTTGCCGAGGGTGCGCGGGTCGACCGTGTCGAGCAAGGGAATGTAGAAAGCACGGATGACGTCGCGCGCGGCATCGAAACCGGCGTCGAGGAAGATGGCGCCGAGCAGGGCCTCGAGCGTGTCGGCCAGGATCGAGGGACGGCGGAAGCCGCCCGATTTCAGCTCGCCTTCGCCCAGGCGCAGGAATTGCGACAGTTCGAGCCTGGTCGCGATTTCGAAGAGCGACTGCTGCTTGACGAGATTGGCGCGCAGGCGCGACAGGTCGCCCTCGTCGAGGTGGCTGAAGCGTTCGTACAGGATCGAGGCCACGACGCAGTTCAGGATCGAGTCGCCCAGGAATTCGAGGCGTTCGTTATGCAGGCTGCTATGGCTACGATGTGTCAGGGCCTGCTGCAAGAGGCCAGCATCCCGGAACGTATAAGCCAAGCGTGTTTGCAATAACTGAAGATTCATTGTCGATGTATTGTAGTACGGCCGCAGCGAAGGCGGCGCTTCCTGCTCGGTTGGGCGGCGCCGGGCGGCGCGCGCCATGAGGGTTCCCCCGCTCCAAGACGGGCAGCGGCGGGTTCCCTGCCCGGCACGCGTCGAAGCGGCGCGGCCGGATGGCGGATCAGTTCGAGCCGCCCTCTTTCGCCGCCACGACGCCGCTCGGGTCGGTCGTGCCATCGTAATCGATGACGAGGGTGGCGCGCGCGGTCAGGGGAATGCGTTTTTCGTAGGCGAAGCTGATCTGCGGGCTGCCGCCTTCGTTGCCGATGACGAGGTCGCGGCCGCGGATCGCATCGATATTATTGATTTCAGCCGACTTATCGAAGGCTTGCCGCATCTCGGAAACGCTGCCGCCGGCCGCCTTGGCGCGCGCGATGCCGTCGCGAACGGCGCGGAACTCGAGATAGGACGGAACGACCTTGATCGCCAGCAGGGCGAACACGCCCAGCACCATCAACACCAGGATCAGGCCGGTGAGCGAGATGCCCTGCTGCTTCGTCGAGCTTACGGGTTTGCGGTCCTGCATCATGACTCCTTGGCGAGGCCGAACCCGGCCTCTTTCCTGTTACTTGATCGCGCCGATGCGCTTCGGATCGCCGAAGTTCATCCAGACCAGGAAGGCCTTGCCGACGATATTCTTGTCCGGGACGAAACCCCAGTAGCGGCTGTCCGCGCTGTTGTCGCGGTTGTCGCCCATCATGAAGTAGTTGCCTGCCGGTACGGTACAGGTAAATTTATCATACGAATAGTCGCAGGCGTCGCGGTGCGGGAAGTTCTCCACGCCGTCGAGGTTGAAGGAGCGTGCCGGATCCGTGTTCAGGATGCGGTGTTCCATGCCCGGCAGTTTTTCCACGAACTGCTTGTGGTAGACCGGCCGTTCGTCGTCCAGGTATTCGTCGAGCGGGGTGTACTGCACCGGCACGCCGTTCACGGTCAGGCGCTTGTTTTCGTAGGTGATCTTGTCGCCCGGCACACCGATGACGCGCTTGATGTAGTCCTGGCTCATGTCCTTCGGATACTTGAAGACCATGACGTCGCCGCGCTGCGGATCGTTGATCTCGATGATCTTCTTGTTGACGATCGGCAGACGAATGCCGTAGGTGTACTTGTTCACGAGGATCAGGTCGCCGACCAGCAGGGTCGGCACCATCGAGCTCGACGGGATCTTGAACGGTTCCCACAGGAAGGAACGCAGGAAGAACACCAGCGCGATCACCGGAAAAAAGCTGCCCGAGTACTCGACCCAGGTCGGCTGGCGCAGGTGCGCCGCCTCGATTGCCGCGCGGTTGCCGTTGTTGTCGACCTTGATGCCGTCCGCAATCAGCTTGGCCGTGCGGGCATCGTATTCGGCCAGCGCGGCGTCCGCGGCGGCCCGGCGTTGCCTGGCCAGGACGAAGACGTCCAGGAACCAGACGACGCCCGTGACCACCATGAGTACGAACAGAATAAGCGCAAAATTCCCCAGGATTGGTTGCAGGTTCATTTATCTTCCACTTGAAGGATGGCGAGGAAGGCTTCCTGTGGAATCTCCACCGAACCAACCTGTTTCATGCGTTTTTTACCGGCTTTTTGTTTCTCAAGCAGTTTCTTCTTGCGGCTGATGTCGCCGCCGTAGCACTTCGCCAGCACGTTCTTGCGCAGCGCCTTGACGTTTTCGCGCGAGATGATGGTGGCGCCGATCGCCGCCTGGATGGCCACGTCGAACATCTGGCGCGGGATCAGTTCGCGCATTTTCGCTGCTACCTGACGCCCGCGGTACGGCGCGTTGGCGCGGTGCACGATGATCGCCAGCGCATCGACCTTTTCGCTGTTGATCAGCATGTCGACCTTCACCACGTCGGCCGAGCGGTATTCCTTGAACTCGTAGTCCATCGAGGCATAGCCGCGCGAGGTCGACTTCAGGCGGTCGAAGAAGTCGAGCACGATTTCCGCCATCGGGATTTCGTAGTGCAGTTTCACCTGGCGGCCGTGGTAGGCCATGTCCATCTGGATGCCGCGCTTGCCGTTACAGAGCGTCATCACCGAGCCGACATATTCCTGCGGCATGTAAAGGTTGACGTCGACGATCGGCTCGCGCACTTCGTTGATCTTCGATGGTTCCGGCATCTTCGACGGGTTGTCGACGCGAATAACCGTTCCGTCGCGCATCTCGACCTCGTAGACCACGGTCGGGGCCGTCGTGATCAGGTCCATGTCGAATTCGCGCTCGAGGCGTTCCTGCACGATTTCCATGTGCAGCAGGCCCAGGAAGCCGCAGCGGAAGCCGAAGCCCAGCGCCTGCGACACTTCCGGCTCGTACATCAGCGCGGCGTCGTTCAGCTTCAGCTTTTCCAGCGAGTCGCGCAGCGCGTCGTACTGGTTCGCTTCCACCGGGAACAGGCCGGCGAAGACCTGCGGTTGCACTTCCTTGAAGCCCGGCAGCGGGCTTGAGGCCGGACGGTTCGCCAGGGTCACGGTGTCGCCCACTTTGGCGGCGGTCAGTTCCTTGATGCCGGCGATGATGAAGCCGACCTGGCCCGCTTTCAGTTCCGGCAGCGAGACCGAGCGCGGCGTGAAGACGCCGATGTTCTCGACCAGGTTCACCGACTCGGTCGCCATCAGGAGGATCTTGTCCTTCGGACGCAGGGTGCCGTTGACGACGCGCACCAGCATCACGACGCCGACGTAGGGGTCGTACCAGGAGTCGACGATCAGGGCCTGCAGCGGTGCGTCCGGGTCGCCCTTCGGCGGCGGGACTTTCGCGATCAGGGTTTCCAGCACGTCTTCCACGCCGAGGCCGGTCTTGGCCGAGCACACGGTCGCGTCGGACGCGTCGATGCCGATCACGTCCTCGATTTCCTTCTTGGCGTTCTCGGGATCGGCGTGCGGCAGGTCGATCTTGTTCAGGATCGGCACGACTTCCACGCCGAGGTCCAGTGCGGTGTAGCAGTTGGCGACCGTCTGCGCTTCCACGCCTTGCGAAGCGTCGACGACGAGCAGCGCGCCTTCGCAGGCGGACAGCGAGCGCGAGACTTCATAGCTGAAGTCGACGTGGCCCGGGGTATCGATCAGGTTCAGGTTGTAGACCTGGCCGTCGCGCGCCTTGTATTGCAGGGCAGCGGTCTGCGCCTTGATGGTAATGCCGCGCTCGCGCTCCAGGTCCATCGAGTCGAGCACCTGCGCGTCCATTTCGCGGTCCGACAGGCCGCCGCACAGCTGGATGATGCGGTCGGCCAGGGTCGATTTGCCGTGGTCGATGTGGGCGATGATGGAGAAGTTACGTATGTTGTTCATTAACAAAGCTCAAAACCAAAAAGGGGCGAAGCCGCCGACAGGCTGCCGGGCGGCGCCGCGAACTGCCGGCGCAATACGAAAAAGGCGCTTCGTGTGGGGCTGGTTCTCCCCAGGCGAGCGCCTTATCTCAACGTGTAAGCCTGTGTGCGAGGGACAAAAGCTTTTCCAAGCCAGGCATTTTACCGGATTTCAGGGTAGAAAGCCCGGTTTCTGTGGGAGGGCTGCTGGGGAGTCTTTGTGACCAGTAAGGTCGGCGCACCGCAGGGTGGGCTCTGCCCACGCGGTCGAACTCGTGCATACCGCCCCAGCTTGCGGGAAACGGTGCGGTTTGCATGCCGTGTTCCGCGTGGGCGGAGCCCACCCTACGAAGCCCGCACCAGCTCGCGGTCGAGATAGCGCCGTACCGCCTCGGCATCGAGAAAATAGTGACACAGCTCAGGCTCATCGAGCCGCCCATACAGCACCGGCACCAGCTCGTCGAAACGCTCCACCAGCGCCGGGTCGGCATCGACATCGATGACGTCGACCTCGAAGGCCTGCCCCGCCGGCGCCATGGCCTGCAGGGCGTTCAGCATATCCTCGCAAAGATGGCAGTAGCTGCGCGAATAGAGAGTAAAGCGCATCACTTGACCGGCTTGATGACGAGGTATTGCGTCACGTTCTCGCGCCGCACCAGCACCGCCACGCTCTTCTTCGGATCGAGCTTGCCGGCCAGCGCGTTGAACTGGGCCGCGTCCTTGATCTCGACATTGTTCATCTGCAGGATCAGGTCGCCCTCGCGCACGCCCGCCGCGGCCGCCCTGCCCTCGGCGCTGTCGACCACGACGCCGCCCTCGAGGCGCAGGCCGCGGCGCTGTTCGGCATTCAGGTTCGACACATGCAGGCCGAGCGCATTCGGCGCTGCGCCCGGCGCCGGCTTGTTCGGTTGCGGCTTGGGGGCGACCGCCTTTTCGTCTTCCAGCGCGACGATCGTCACCGGCACATCGATCTGCTGGCCGCGCCGCCAGACGGTGACCGTCGCGCGCGCGCCGACCTTGGTCGCGCCGACCAGGCGCGGCAGGTCGCGCGTGGTCTCGATCGCCTGGCCGTTGAACTTCAGGATGATGTCGCCGACCTTGATGCCGCCCTTTTCGGCCGGGCCGCCCGCTTCGACCATCGACACTTCGGCCCCGCGCGCCTTGCCCAGGCCCAGCGACTCGGCGACGTCGCGCGTGACTTCGCTGATCTGCACGCCCAGGCGGCCACGGGTGACGGTGCCGGTCTTCTTGAGCTGCTCGGCCACGCGCATGACCTCGTCGATCGGCACGGCGAAGGAAATGCCGTTGTAGGCGCCGGAAAGCGTGGCGATCTGCGAGTTGATGCCGATAACTTCGCCGCGCATGTTGATCAAGGGGCCGCCCGAATTGCCGGGATTGACGGCGACGTCGCTTTGAATGAGCGGCAGGTATTCGCCGGTGTCGCGCGACTTGGCCGAGATGATGCCGGCTGTCACCGTGTTATCGAGATTGAATGGCGAACCGATGGCGATCACCCACTCGCCGACCCGGATCTTGCTCGAGTCGCCGGTGCGCAGGTAAGGCAGATTGGTCGCACTGACCTTCAGCAGGGCGACGTCGGAGCGCTTGTCCGAGCCCAGCACCTTGGCCTTGAATTCGCGGCGGTCGGTCAGCGTGACGGTCACTTCGTCGGCACCCTCGACCACGTGGGCATTGGTCAGCACATAGCCGTCGTCGGAAATAATGAAGCCGGAGCCGACGCCGCGCTGCACTTCTTCTTCCTGCTGCGGCTGCTGCTGGGGGGAGCGGCGGCGCGGAATCGGCTGGCCGAAGAAGCGGCGCAGGAATTCCTGCATTTCCTCTTCGCCCGGTCCGCCCTGCCCCATCCGTACACGCTCGGTGGTGCGGATGTTCACGACCGCGGGACCTGCCTTGTCGATCAGGTCGGAAAAGTCGGGCAGGCCCGTCACCACCGGGACCGGCACGGGAGCGGCGGCGCTAGCGGCAGTGGAAACGGAAAAGCCGGCGCACGCCAACAGCAGGGCCGACACGACTACGTTGGCAATTTTTTTGCTTGTCATGGAAGTCACGGTTGAGGACGGGGGAATTGACGTTATGGTAAGCCAAAAACCACCGTCTTGTCGCGCATCCGGCGGACGGGTGCGCGGCGCAGCCGCGGAAAAGGAGGCGAGGACCGCGCAGCGATCGTGGCGACGATCGCCGGCCGGCTTGCCGCAGAGGCAGGTATCAGGACGAGGGTGTGGAGGCCGCCAGCACGCCAGGCTTGGCGAGCTCGGCCTCGACGAGGGGGCGGCGCGGATGCAGCGGCTCGGCCGCCAGGCGCGCGCTGAGGCGTGCCGCGAAGCCGGGCGAGAGATCGGCAGGCTCTCCCGTGCGCAGCACATCGCCGATCAGGTGATACACTTCCCACGCTGCCATTCCATCGGCCGTGCGCAGGGCTGCGCAGGCCAGTTCGTGGTCGTCTTTCGGCAATGCATCGTCGCTCAGGGCGGAGATACGTTCGCGGTTTTTTTTGTTCGTGTCCATCGGTCGTTCCAGTAGCTGTTGATCCAAAAAGTGGTCCAGTTTTCAGGGAGGCGAGCGATCCATCTGCTTTGACCTTCCGCCCTCCTTGTTGTTGCGATAACGCTAGCTACCGACGTTTGTCAGCCGGAAAATCGAGCAAAGGCTTCAATTTTTCGGCGATGACTTCGCGCGCGCGAAAAATCCTGCTGCGCACGGTTCCAATTGGACACGCCATCACTTCGGAGATTTCTTCGTAGCTCAAACCCTCAATTTCGCGCAAGACAATTGCTGTCCGCAGTTCCAGCGGGAGCGCTTCCATTGCCGCATTGACCGTGTAGGCGATCTGCTTACTCGCTAACACTGATTCCGGTGTATTAATGTCTCGCAAGCTATCCGCATCGTCAAACGCTTCAGCGCGTTCCGTATCTGCCTCGGTCGAGGTCGGTGCGCGCCGGCCCTGTGTGACGAGATAATTCTTTGCCGTGTTGATGCCGATCCGATACAGCCAGGTATAAAACGCGGACTCGCCGCGGAAATGGCGCAAGGCGCGAAAGGCCTTGATGAAGGTTTCCTGCACCACGTCCTCGGCTTCGGCAGGGTCGTGCACGAGGCGCGACACCAGCCGCATCAGCCTACGCTGATACTTCGCCACCAGCAAGTCGAACGCCTGCCTGTCGCCGGCCTGGACGCGTTCGACCAGCAGTTGATCACCCTCGCGTTCTGTCGTCACTGACCGTGTCCCGTTGGGGCCTGCGCCGACGGGAGAATCGTATCTCCTCCCTGTCTAAGAGTTGGCCCGCTGCAATAAGTTCAAAGTATTTCGGATGTCGTTGCCGCTCGCCCGGGGTGCCTGCCCAGCGTGCCGATCACCACGCGTAGCGCCCGGTAGTCGGATGGCGGCAGGCTGTCGCGCAGCACCGGGACGAGGTGCCTGGTACCGGCCTCGTCGGCCAGATGCAGCAGCAGCATCGAAGGCCAGACCAGGCTTGCGGGCAACAGTGTGACCACCCGTCCGTCGGAGGCCGGCGGTTCGGCTCCCATCTCCTGTTGTACCGTCAGGCGGATGGTGCCGGTTCCAGATACATCAATCCGGTGCGTCTTTGTCGTGCTCGCCCATCGGTGCAGCAAACTGAGCGCTGCAAGCAGGAAAAAAGCGACGCAAAAAGGGGCGCCGGCTAAGCGGCCCGGCAACACCATGCCGACGAGAGTGGCGGCGCATAGCTGCGCCAGCGCGAACAGCAGGAGGCCTGCGCGCAAACGGCGTGACGGCGCAACACGTGCGGACACGGCAAGGGACACGATATGAAGGGAAAGTGAAACGGAACGCCTGCCGCGCGCGGGGTGCGGCAGGGTCAGGCGTCCAATACCTTAGACAGGACCGGGCGCAGCAGGTTCAGACATAAGCTGCAAAAAAACAAATCGACACCACTCGGGTGTCGATCTGTCTTGTTCACATGCTCGAACTTCAGACCTTGGCGAAGACGAGGGTACCGTTGGTACCGCCGAAGCCGAACGAGTTCTTCACGGCATAGTCGATCTGCATGTCGCGGGCGGTGTTCGCCACGAAGTCGAGATCGCAGGCCGGATCCTGGTTGAACAGGTTGATCGTCGGCGGCGAGACCTGGTTGTGGATCGCCAGCACCGTGAACACCGACTCGAGGCCGCCAGCGCCGCCCAGCAGGTGGCCGGTCATCGACTTGGTCGAGTTGACCACCAGCTTGTGGGCATGGTCGCCGAAGGTACGCTTGATCCCCTGCACTTCAGCCAGGTCGCCCAGCGGCGTCGAGGTGCCATGCGCATTGACGTAGTGCACCTGGTCGGCATTGATGCCGGCATTGGCCATGGCGGAGACCATGCACCGGCTTGCGCCGCTGCCGTCTTCCATCGGCGCCGTGATGTGGTGGGCGTCCGCGCTCATGCCAAAGCCCAGCAGCTCGGCGTAGATCTTCGCGCCGCGTGCCTTCGCATGTTCGTACTCTTCCAGCACCATGACACCGGCGCCCTCGCCCAGCACGAAGCCGTCGCGGTCGCGGTCCCAGGGACGCGAAGCGGTGGCCGGATCCTCGTTGCGCGAGGACAGCGCGCGTGCCGAGGCGAAACCGCCCAGGCCCAGCGGCGAGATGGTCGACTCGGCACCGCCGGCGATCATCACGTCGGCGTCGCCGTATTCGATCAGGCGGCCGGCCGCGCCGATGCAATGCAGGCCGGTGGTGCAGGCCGTGACGATGGCCAGGTTCGGACCGCGCAACCCGAATTTGATCGAGAGGTCGCCCGAGATCATGTTGATGATCGAAGCAGGCACGAAGAACGGCGAAATGCGGCGCGGGCCGCGCTTGTCGTATTCGTCCTTCTGCTCTTCGATGCGCGGCAAGCCGCCGATGCCCGAACCGACGATCACGCCGATACGGTCTGCATTCTCTTCGGTGACTTCAATCCCGGAATCCTGCAGCGCCTCGATACCCGCTGCCATGCCGAAATGGATAAACGTATCCATGTTGCGGGCTTCCTTGGCGGGGATGACATCCTCGATATTGAAGCCTTTGACTTCGCCGGCAAAGCGGGTCGAAAACGGCGTTGCATCGAACCTGGTGATGTTGGCAATGCCCGACTTGCCAGCCAGCGCTGCGCTCCACGCATCGGCAATGTTATTGCCGATAGGTGAAACGCAGCCCAGGCCGGTAATGACAACGCGGCGGTTGCGTGAACGGCTCAAGCGATTCTCCCGAAAACTAAAACAGCTTAGGCCCGCTTAGGCCTTAACGTGCGCGGTCGCGTAGTCGATCGCCTGCTTGACGGTGGTGATTTTCTCAGCCTGCTCGTCAGGGATTTCCATTTCGAACTCGTCTTCCAGGGCCATCACCAGCTCAACGGTGTCCAGGGAATCGGCGCCGAGATCGTCAACGAACGAGGACTCGATTTTGATGTCGGCTTCTGCAACACCCAGTTGCTCAGCGACGATTTTTTTAACGCGTTGTTCGATATCCGACATGTTATGGCTCCATTAGGTATGTGTTGCGGAAAGTGCGCGCATTTTATCAGGTTTGCGCGCTGAAAAACTATTTTCGGCGTCTGACGCTAATTCAGCCGAAACTCCTGCTAAAAGATGAGATTCTGCCGTGATGTAAATGGGGCGAAATTCAATCGTACGCCCCGTGCCGGCAGACTTTCAGTCAATTCATGTACATGCCGCCATTCACGTGCAGCGTGGTACCGGTGACATAAGCCGCGGTCGGACCGGCCAGGAAAGCCACCGCATGGGCGATGTCTTCCGGCTGGCCGAGACGGCCCAGCGGGATTTGCGTGAGCAGCGCTTCGTGCTGGCCTTCGCCCAGACCCTTGGTCATGTCGGTATCGATGAAGCCCGGCGCGACGCAATTGACGGTGATGTTGCGGCTGCCGATTTCGCGTGCCAGTGCGCGCGTCATGCCGGCCACGCCGGCCTTGGCGGCGGCGTAGTTCATCTGGCCCGGGTTGCCGGACGAACCGACGACCGAGGTGATGTTGATGATGCGGCCTTGCTTGGCCTTCATCATGCCGCGCAGCACGGCGCGCGAGAGGCGGCCGACGGCGGTGAGGTTGGTCGCGATGACGCTGTCCCATTCCTCGTCCTTCATGCGCATGGCCAGGTTGTCCTGGGTAATGCCGGCATTGTTGACGAGGATGGACAGGCTGCCGAAGCCCTTCTGCACCTCGTCGATGACGGCGGTGCAGCGCGCTGCGTCGGTGACGTCGAGCACGAGACCCTTGCCTCCGAACTCGGCCAGGTATTCGGTGATGGCCGCCGCGCCGGATTCGCTGGTAGCGGTGCCGACGACTTTTGCGCCTTGACGGGCCAGTTCGAGAGCGATGGCTTTGCCGATGCCGCGCGAGGCACCGGTGACGAGAGCGACTTGGTTCTCCAGATTCATTCTGTTCCTTTACTTGAAACGATGTTGACGCTCAGGCGCCCTTGACGGCTGCCAGCACGCGCTCGAGCGCGGCCTGGTCCGTCAGGGCTTCGCCGACGAGCACCGGATCGATGCGTTTCGCCATGCCGATCAGGGTCTTGCTCGGGGCGCATTCGATGACTTGCGTGACTCCCTCGGCCGCCATTTTCTCCATGGTCTCGACCCAGCGCACCGGGCCGGCTGCCTGGCGCACCAGGGCATCCTTGATCGCCTCCGGGTCTTTCAGGATAGCCACGTCGACGTTGTTGATCAAATCGATACGCGGCGCATTGAAACTCAGTTTTTCCATGTACTCGCGCAGGCGGTCCGAAGCAGGCTTCAGCAGCGAGGAGTGGAACGGCGCCGAGACTGCCAGCTTCATGGCGCGCTTGGCGCCCTTCGCCTTGGCGATCTCGCAGGCGCGGTCGATCGCGGCGGCGTGGCCGGCGATCACGATCTGGGTCGGCTCGTTGAAATTCACGGCTTCGACCACGTCGCCCTGGGCTGCCTCGGCACAGACGGCGCGCACGTCGTCAGCGGACAGGCCGAGCACGACGGCCATGCCGCCCTGCCCGACCGGCACCGCTTCCTGCATCGACTGGGCACGGAAGCGCACCAGCGGCACCGCGTCCTTGAAATCGATCACGCCGGCGGCTACCAGGGCCGAGTATTCGCCGAGGCTGTGGCCGGCCACGATGGCGGGCACGGGACCACCGGCCGCGATCCAGGCGCGGTACACGGCCACGGCGGCGGTCAGCATGACCGGCTGGGTGTTGGTGGTGAGGTCGAGGTCTTCCTTCGGGCCTTCGGCGATCAGCTTGCCGATGTCCAGGCCGAGGGCATCGGATGCCTCGGCGACGGTCTGCTCCACCACGGCGTTACCGGCGAAGCCGTTCAGCATGCCGACCGCTTGCGCGCCCTGGCCGGTGAACAGGAATGCGAATTTGCTCATCTTGTTATGTTCCTCGTATTGAAGCTTACTGCGTTACATGCGCGCGAGGACGGCGCCCCAGGTAAAGCCGCCGCCGACGCCTTCCATCAGGATATTGTCGCCTGCTTTGATGCGACCGTCGCGCACGGCAAGGTCGAGCGCCAGCGGGATCGAGGCGGCCGAGGTATTGCCATGCTCGTCGACGGTGACGACCATGCGCTCGAGCGGCAGGCCGAGTTTCTTGGCCGTGCTCTTCATGATGCGGATATTCGCCTGGTGCGGGATCAGCCAGTCGACGTCGGATGGCGCCATCTGGGCCGCGTCCAGCACTTCGGTCGCGACTTCTTCGAGCACGGTGACGGCCAGCTTGAACACGGCCTGGCCATCCATGTGCAGGAAGCCGCCGCTGGCCGGGCTGCCGGCCGGGCTCGGCGGGATCGACAGGATGTCGGAATGGGTACCGTCGGCGTGCAGCTTGGCGGCCAGGATGCCCGGCTCCTGCGAAGCGCTCATGACCACGGCGCCGGCGCCGTCGCCGAACAGCACGCAGGTGGTGCGGTCTTCGAAATTCAGGATGCGCGAAAACACTTCCGAACCGATCACCAGCACCGTCTTGTGCATGCCGGCCTTGATGAAGGCGTCGGCGGTGGCAACCGCGTAGACGAAGCCGCTGCAGACGGCCTGCACGTCGAAGGCGGCGCTATGGTTGGTCATGCCGAGCTTGCGCTGGACGATGCAGGCGGTGCTCGGGAAGCTGCCCTGGAAATCCGGCGTCGAGCTGGCAACGATCACCATGTCGATATCGGTTGCGCTCTTGCCCGCAGCCTCGAGGGCGCGCTGGGCTGCTTCGACGGCGAGGTCGGACGAGTTCTGGTCGGCCGCTGCATAGTAGCGCGCGGAAATGCCGCTGCGCGAGCTGATCCATTCGTCCGAGGTCTCGATGCCCTTGGCGGCCAGTTCGGCCGCCAGTTCGTCGTTGCTGACCCTGCGCGCAGGCAGGTAGCTGCCGGTGCCGATGATTTTGCTGTAGACAGTCATTGCGATTCCACCCGAGTTCCGTCGTCAATCAAACCTGGCGCTGGGCGTCAGGCGTGTCTGGCATCAGCTCGGCGATCATCGCCGAGAGTTGCTCTTGTACATTATATTTCGCCGCGTCGAAAGCGCGCTTGATTGCCCACTCGAAAGCGTACGCATTCGCGCCGCCGTGGCTCTTGAACACCAGGCCCTTCAAACCGAGCAGGCCGGCGCCGTTATAGCGTTCCGGGTTCAGTTTTTTCAGCGCGCCGCGGGCGATCAGTGCACCCAGCATCGAGAGCCAGCTTTGCTTGAACACCGACTTCATGTAGCGCGACAGGCCTTCGATGGCTTTCAGCGTGACATTGCCGACGAAACCGTCGCAGACGACGACGTCGGTCGTGCCCTTGAAGATGTCGTTGCCTTCGACGTTGCCATGGAAATTCAGGGAGCCGCGCTCGTGGTCGGCGCGCAGCAGCAGCGCCGTTTCCTTGACGACGTCGTTGCCCTTGATCTCTTCGGTGCCCACGTTGAGCAGGCCGATGGTCGGTTTCTTGACCCCTTCCATGGCCGAGAACAGGACCGAGCCCATGATCGCGAACTGGTGCAGGTGGTGCGGGCTGCAGTCGACGTTGGCGCCGAGGTCGAGCATGTAGGTCGGGCCGTTCTTCTGGTTCGGCAGGATCGAGCAGATCGCCGGACGGTCGACGCCGGCCATGGTCTTGAGCACATAGCGCGAGACGGCCATCAGGGCGCCGGTATTGCCGGCGGACACGCAGACATTGGCCGTGCCGTCCTTGACCAGCTCGACCGCGACGCGCATCGAGGAATCTTTCTTGCGGCGCAGCGCGACTTCGACCGGATCGTCCATCTCCACCACTTCGGAGGCGTGCTTGATGGTCACGCGCGGATTGGTGTCGGCGTGGTGTTTTTTCAGTTCGGCGCGCAGCGACTCTTCCAGGCCGACGAGGATCAGTTCGGCTTCGGGCTGCTGCTTGAGAAAGGACAGGGCTGCTGGAATGGTAACGGAAGGACCGTGGTCTCCGCCCATGCAGTCGATGGATATTTTAATTGTCATCTGTGGGGGTAATACCGCGACTCACACGACGGTGGCGGCAAGGTGCATGCGCGCGTCGGCGCGATGCCGGTCCGGGACAGCAACCGTGTTGGTGCGCAAAAATCGGCGACCGGGGACAAAGAAAAAGCGGCGCCACGCACTCAACATACGTTGCACCGCTTTCATGGTACAGAAAAACAAGACGGCGATTACTCGTCGTTCTTGGTCTTCAGGACTTTGCGACCACGGTAGAAGCCGTTCGGGCTGATGTGGTGACGCAGGTGGGTTTCACCGGTCGTCGGCTCGACTGCCAGGTTAGGGGCAACCAGGAAATCGTGCGAACGGTGCATACCGCGCTTCGATGGGGACTTCTTATTCTGCTGAACTGCCATGATGACTCCTAATACTAAAGTTCTAAAATTCTAACACAATCGATTTGCAAAAACATGCACATCGAGTATCCCACCGGCAACCTCACGATTGCCGGAATATTTGAAACGCTGCCCTGACATACTCGACTGTGCGCGCGTTTGACTACAACTGCTTACTACGACTTATTTGCCAATTCGGCTTATTCGGATTTCAGGTTCTTCAAGCCGGCGAACGGCGATACCTTTTCAGACTTCAGGGTGTCGAGCAGCGTGGTGCTCGGACATACCTCGTGTTTCGGCGCCTGCGGCAGGGCCAGCAGCGCTTCGTCCTCGAGCAGCTCGCGGATATCGGCAGTGTGGCTGCCGACGATCACGTCGATGCTTTCATCGTCGAGGACTTCTTCCATCCCGTCCGCTTCCTCGTCGTCGCGCCCCAAGACCAGCTGGGTCGACGAATCGATGCGGTAATCAAACGGGGCCAGGCAACGCTGGCATACCAGCTGGACCGGACCGGCCACCGACAGGGTCATCGTCGGATAGCCTTGCGGGGTTACACCACCCTGGATCGACCAGGCGATCTCGCCACTGGCGTTGGCGCAGTCGGCGGCAAGGCGGGTCATTTCCGTGACCGGGGTCACCCCTTCGCGATAGCCGCCAGTGCGGCAGAACTCAAAGGCGTCGATGACAAAAGCGCTCATTGCAGAAAACGTCCCCGGAAAACCTGCGATAATAACAGGGTTATCCTCGCGCAGTCAAAGACTTGCGCGTTTTTTTGGCCCTGGCGCCGTCCATCTGTTGCGGCGCGCCACGGCCCGGCGCCTGCGCTGGCCCCTTCATGGGCGCTGCCTGCCGGGACTGCTTTTCCTGTTCAATTTTGCTGAAGCGCGCACATGATACCAAGTTCTTCCACGCCGCGCCTGATCCTGGCCTCGAGTTCCAGTTATCGCCGCGAGCTGCTGGGGCGCCTGCACCTGCCCTTCGAGGCGATCGCACCCCATATCGACGAGACGCCCCTGGCCGGCGAGGCACCGCAGGCGACCGCCCTGCGCCTGGCGCGCGCCAAGGCCGAGGCGATCGCCCTCCGGCATCCGGGCGCGCTCGTCATCGGCTCCGACCAGGTCGCCACGCTCGATGGCGAGCAGATCGGCAAACCGGGCGACCATCCGCGCGCCCTGGCCCAACTGCAGACGATGCGCGGGCGCGAAGTCGTGTTCCATACGGCCTTGTGCCTGTGGGACGGCCGCGACCACAGCGCCCAGGTGGAAAATATCCAGGTTTTCGTGCGCTTTCGCGATTTGCCCGATGCCGAGCTCGACGCCTACCTGCGCATCGAGCAGCCCTACGATTGCGCCGGCAGCGCCAAGAACGAAGGGCTGGGCATCGCCCTGCTGGAACGCATCGACTCCTCCGACCCAACCGCCCTCACCGGCCTGCCCCTGATCGCCCTGACCGGTATGCTGCGCCGCGCCGGCGTGGCATTTTTCGGCATTTAACTTATTGATTGACTCATGCCCGGCACCCTTTACCTGATTCCGAACACCCTTGGTCCAACCGACGCCGCACCCGGCGCCCTCTCCCACGTCCTGCCCGGCCAGGTGCAGGCGCTTACCTCGCAACTGAGCTATTTCGTCGCCGAAAACGCGAAGACGGCGCGCGCCTTCCTCAAGCTGGTCGCGATCGATCATCCGCTGGCGAAACCGCTGCAGGAAATCCGCATTGCCGAACTGAACGTCAACACGCCGGCCGCTGCATTAACGCAATTGCTCGAGCCCTTACTGGCGGGCGAAGATGCGGGACTGGTTTCGGAAGCCGGCGTGCCGGCCGTGGCCGACCCCGGCGCCGATCTCGTGCGCCTGGCGCACCAGCATGGGGTGACGGTGCGGCCGCTGGTGGGGCCCTCCTCCCTGCTGCTGGCCGTCATGGCGAGCGGGCTGAACGGACAGAGCTTCGCCTTCAACGGCTACCTCCCGACCGATGCGGCGGCGCGCACCAAGCGCATCCGCGAACTGGAAGCGCGCTCGCGGGGTGAAAAGCAGACGCAGTTGCTGATCGAGACGCCGTATCGCAACGGGCAAATGCTGGAAGCGCTGGTGGCGAGTTGCCAGCCGGGAACGCTGGTGTGCGTGGCGACGGATTTGTCGCTGCCGACGGAATCGGTGCGCACACTGACGGCGGCGAAGTGGAAAGCGCAGCTGGCGAGCGGGAAGATGCCGGAGTTTCACAAGAAGCCGACGGTGTTCCTGTTTCTCGGCCAGTAAGCCAGGGTGGGCGCCCCGCAGTGGGGCCGGCATGAGGCCATCGGCCTCATGCCCCCAGGTGGATGATCACGCCGCGTCGTGCACCAGCTCGCTCACCCAGTCGAAGGCAGCCAGCTCGATCTCGCGCACCTGCTTCGAGGTCAGCCCGAGCCGGCGCAGGGCCTGGGTAAAGCAGCGCCCCGTATCCGCTTTTTCCAGGCGCTCGACGACGTCGAGCATGGCGCCCAGGTCCCCTGCCCGCTCCAGCAACGCGGCGCGCACGTCGCTGGCGAGTTCGACGTTGTCCAGGATGTCGGCCATCGGCATCGAGAACAGGGCGTCGGCCAGCGACATGATGCCGACCGTGAAGGCGCGTTCGGCGCCGCTCACATCGAGCGGGTAGACCTCCAGCGACATCAGCTCGAGCAGCTTGCCGCGCGTGGTGGCCAGTTGCAGCAGGGGCGAAGCGAGCTCGACCTGGCTACCGGGCGCAGCGAACATCAGGATCTGCAGCCAGCGCCGCAATTGTTTGCGGCCGAGCTGGGTCAGCGCCTCGGCGACGGATTCGATGCGGCGCTCGGGGCCGGCGGCGCGGCTGTTCACCAGGCGCAGCAGGTTCAGGCTGATCAGCGGGTCGCGCTTGACGGCGGTTTCGATCGTCGCATCGTCGGCGTCGGAATTGATCAGTTCGAGCAGGTGCAGGATCACCAGTTCCGAGGGCGTGATCTTGCGTCCGCTGAGGATCACCGGGCGCGCAAAATAATATCCCTGGAAGTAGTCGAAGCCGAGCTCCATGCACAGGCGGAATTCCTGCTGGGTCTCGACCTTTTCCGCGAGCAGCTTCTTGCCGCTCGTGCGCAGCGACGCGCACAGGTGGCCCAAGGCCTCGGGCGCGACGCCCTGCAAATCGATCTTCACCACATCGACCAGTCCGAGCAGCTTCTCGACCTCTTCGCTATGGTCGATGACGTCGTCGAGCGCGAACTTGAACCCGAGTTCCTTGAGCTCGGCCACACGGGCCAGCAACGGCTCTGTCGGCTTGACGGTTTCGAGAATTTCGAGGATAACCTTATGTGGCGGCAGGAAACGGACATAGTCGTCCATCAGGACCACTTCGTCGACGTTGACGAATGCCAGATTATTACCAACAACTTGCTCAAGTCCGAGCTGGGAAGCGTGAGAGATGACCGCAGCGGTGGCCGCCGCGCCGTCGGTCAGACGTGCGTCGTCGTGCTCGCCTGCTGCACGAAAGAGCAGCTCGTAAGCAACCATATGCTGGTCGCGTCCCAGAATGGGCTGGCGCGCCAGGAAAAATTCGTCGGCCGGTATCGTCGATACCGGCCTTGCTTTGGCAAGCATGTACACTCCTGAAAACCTTATTGCCCCATAGGCGCGGCAAGGCAAACGCACGGTTGCGCACCTACGGCGACTATACACTATCGCGCCAATCTTTACATTTTTACATCGAAACGAACGCACAGCCGCGTTGCGCAAATGGTCCGGATTGTATGGATATCAATGCGTTAACGGGCATCTGGCCGGCAGGTTGACGGGCTCGGCCTTACAGCGACGGCGCCAACCGGACCGGACGCGCGTGGCGGACGCGTGTTGTAAGGCGGGGCGACTACCCCTGCCCGCTCAGCGCTTGCGTGGACGCGCCGGTCCCGTGCCTGCGGTTGGACGTCCCGAGCTCGGGCGGCCGCTGGCCGCGCGCTCCGGCCGTGCACCGGCAGCTTTCGGACGCTCGTCCGCATAGCGTGCGCGCGGCGCCTTGGCCGCATTCCCGGCCGGACTGCGCGCCGGGTCGAAACGCTCGTCCGGACGGTCGGCTTCCGGACGCGAGAAACGCTTGGCACGCTCTGCAGCCCCCACCTTGCCGGCGGCGGCGCCATCCGGACGGCGTGCCTCGGCGGGCGCCGCTTCCGCGCGCGGCACTGCGGCCTGGCCCGGCAGGCGCAGGCTGCCGGTGCCCGACAGCGGGCTGGCGCGGCGTGCATTGCCGACCGGCTGGCGGGCCGCACCGCCGGCCCCGACGCGGGCAGCGGCCGCGCCCGTCACCTGGGTGCCGCGTTCGATGACGAAACTGGCGCCCGCATCCTTCCCCAGCACTTTCACCAGATAGGGCATGACTTCGCGCAGCAGGGGTTCGAGCGTGTACGGTGGATTCAGGATGAACATGCCGCTGCTGTGCAAACCAAAACCGTCCGGGCCGGGCGTCGACACGGTCAGGGTCACGTGCAGCCACTCCTTGGCCGGCAGGCGTTTCAGGCGGTCGGCGAACTGGCGCGATTCCATGCGCTGCAGCACCGGATACCAGATCGCGAAGATGCCGCTCGGGAAGCGCCCGAGGGCCTCTTCCACCGCGTCCTTGACCTTGCGGTAGTCGTCTTTCATCTCGTAGGGCGGGTCGATCAGCACCAGCGCGCGCCGCGACGGCGGCGGCAGCAGCGCCTTCATGCTCATGAAGCCGTCGCCGCGCTCGATCATCACGCGCTTGCCGCGCGACCGCTCGCCCTGCTCCGCCTTGTGTGCTTCCGCCTTGCGGAAATTGTCCGCGAGGATTTTGCTGTCGGCCGGATGCAGCTCGAACAGGCGCAGGCGGTCGTCCGGCCGCGTCATCTGGTCGGCCACCCAGGGCGAACCCGGGTAGTAGCGCATCTTGCCGCTCGGGTTCATGCCCTTCACCAGGTCGACATACTCGGCGAGCGCCGGCGGCAGGTCGGTACGGCCCCACAGCGGGCCGATGCCCGTGTCGAACTCGGCATTCTTTGACGCGAAGCTGCCGTCGAGCGCATACACGCCGGCACCCGAGTGGGTATCGATATAGGTGTAGGCAGTGTCCTTCTGATTCATGTACTGATGCAGTTGCACCTGGACGAAATGCTTGAGGACGTCGGCGTGGTTACCCGCGTGGAAGGCGTGGCGGTAGCTCAACATAAGGGGAATTCCAATCTAATAGGTCAATGCGGCGGCCGCGCGAGGCGGCGCAATTGTCGACATTATCCACTACAACCGCCCGGTGGCCGAAATAATCGGCCTCAAACGAAAAAAGCCGCAGCCTGTTGGCCGCGGCTTTTACCCACTTTTCGTCTGCCCGAGGATATCAGGCGACTTTTTTCTCGTCGAAGAACTGTTCGTCCTCGGTCGAACCGTGCAGCGCCGTGGTCGAGCTCTGGTTCTGCTGGATGGTCTGGGTCACGGCGTCGAAGTAGCCGGTGCCGACTTCGCGCTGGTGCTTGACGGCCGTGAAGCCCTTCTCGGCGGCGGCGAATTCGGCTTCCTGCAGCTCGACGAAGGCCGACATCTGGCGGCGTGCATAGCCGTGGGCGAGGTTGAACATGCCGTAGTTCAGGGCATGGAAGCCGGCCAGGGTGATGAACTGGAATTTATAGCCCATCGCGCCGAGTTCCTTCTGGAACCTGGCAATCGTGGCGTCGTCCAGGTTTTTCTTCCAGTTGAACGAAGGCGAGCAGTTGTAGGCGAGCATCTTGCCCGGGAATTTCGCGTGCACGGCGTCGGCGAATTTCTTCGCGAATTCCAGGTCCGGCTTGCCGGTCTCGCACCAGACCAGGTCGGCGAACGGCGCATAGGCCAGCGCGCGCGAGATGGCCTGGTCCAGGCCGGCACGCACTTTATAGAAGCCTTCGACCGTGCGTTCGCCGGTGCAGAATTCCTTGTCATTGTCGTCGACGTCCGAGGTCAGCAGGTCGGCCGCTTCGGCATCGGTACGGGCGATCACCAGGGTCGGGGTGCCCATCACGTCGGCCGCCA
This sequence comes from Massilia litorea, assembly GCF_015101885.1. Classification (NCBI taxonomy): domain Bacteria; kingdom Pseudomonadati; phylum Pseudomonadota; class Betaproteobacteria; order Burkholderiales; family Oxalobacteraceae; genus Massilia; species Massilia litorea. Next base: position 3,129,563 of record NZ_CP062941.1, on the reverse strand, counting down.
GGCGCGCGGCGGTCAGCTTCTCGACGGCTTCGCGCGAGGGCACCAGCACCTTGCCGCCCATGTGGCCGCATTTCTTGACCGAGGCCAGCTGGTCTTCGAAGTGCACGCCGGCCGCGCCCGCTTCGATCATCGCCTTCATCAGCTCGAAGGCGTTCAGCACGCCGCCGAAGCCCGCTTCGGCATCGGCCACGATCGGCGCGAAATAATCGATGTCGTCCTTGCCTTCCGACCACTGGATCTGGTCGGCGCGCTGGAAGGTGTTGTTGATGCGCCGTACGACCATCGGCACCGAGTTGGCCGGATACAGCGACTGGTCCGGATACATTTCGCCGGCCACGTTGGCGTCCCCCGCAACTTGCCAGCCCGACAGGTAGATTGCCTTCAAGCCGGCTTTCACCTGTTGCATCGCCTGGTTGCCGGTCAGCGCGCCCAGGGCATTGACGAAGGGCTCGTTGTTGACCAGGTCCCACAGCTTCTCGGCACCGCGCTTGGCCAGCGTGTGCTCGATCTGGAGCGAACCGCGCAGGCGTACCACGTCTTCGGCGGTGTAATTGCGGACGACACCTTTCCAGCGTGGGTTGGTGTCCCAGTCGTTTTGCAATGCTGCGATCTGCTGTTCACGCGTTGCCATCTGATTCTCCTGATAATGAAATAGCTGATTGCGAAGTGAAATCCGTTGGATAAATCATAGCGCAGCTTGCGCAGCGCACAATCACTCTTATATAAGACATTTGAATATTTTTTTGACCTTAAAAATCAGCCAGTTAATTCAATCGTTCCATGATACGAAACAGAATTTCTCAGCATGAAAGCGGATTTAAGGCATGGTCTGCTGCAGCGTTTCACGCCCTGACGGTGGCATCTCACATGGTGGAAAGCTGCAGCGTTGCTGCAAGCTGCCAGTGTTCCGGCTGAGAGATTTGGTACCAGGCATTCACGATATCCGGCGTTGGAGCCCGGCATATTGAGGACAAGCACTTGCTGCTGGTTGAACTCGCTCTGATCCGCCTGGCGCTCCGGAAGCGCAACGAAGTGCGTGCAACGGAATAAAAAATGCGGGCCGCGGCCCGCATTTTTTTCGCCCTCCCGACGCTCAGGCCTTGTGCGGCAACGGCGCCCGCCCCTTGCCGCCGGCGCCCACCGCGGTCGCGATCGCCAGCGTCTGGAACAGGGCCACGCCGATGAACAGCCCGGCCGGGTGGCCGCCATCCATCAGCATGCCGAACAGCACCGGGCCGACGGCCATGCCGCTGTCCAGCCCCGAATACACCACGCCGAACACGCGGCCGGTGGCGTTCGGCGGCGCCGCGGCGCGGATCAGCAGATCGCGCGAGGGCCCGGCCACGCCGGTCGCCAGGCCGATCGCCCCCATCACCAGCACCACCAGCGGCCCCGGTACGATCGAGGCCGACAACAGCAGGGCAAGCGCCGCCGCGAACAGGAAACACACTGCGATCGTGCGGTCATGGTTGTGCGCACGCGCGGCCAGGAAACCGCCGGCCACCATCCCTGCCGCCGAGCACAGCATGAAGGTCGTGTAGGCCGTTGCCGCGGTCGGCAGCGAAATGGCGTAGAGCGAGGTCAGGCTGGTCGACGAGAAAGCCTGGATGCCGCCCAGCGCGACCGAGGTGAGGAAAAAGAAGCCGAAGCACATCCAGACCGCCGGCAGGCGCAGGAAACCAAAGGAGCCGCCCGCCGCCTGCGCGCCCGGCTGCGGCGGCGCATTCGTCCCCAGCACGCTGCGGTTCAGGAACAGCGTCAGCAGCATCAGTGCGGGAATGACGGAGGCCGCCAGCAGGGCCACGCGCCAGCTCGAGAGCGTGGCCACGCCCGCCAGGAACAGGGGCGCGGCCGCCCAGCCGATGTTGCCGGAAATGCCGTGCATCGAAAACGCATACGGCAGGCGCGCCTTCGAGACGTTCTGGTTCAGCAGCGTATAGCCGGCCGGGTGGAACACCGCATTGCCGCAGCCGGCGATCAGGGAGCCGAGCAGCAGCATGGCATAGTTGGGCGCGCTGGCCAGCACCAGGGCGCCGGCGCCCAGCAGCGCATGACCGGACAACAGCACACGCCGCGCGCCGACCCGGTCGACCAGGAAGCCCGACAAGGCCTGGCCGACGCCGGAGACGACGAAGAACACGCTCATCAGGAGCCCCAGCTCGGCATACGAAAGGGTGAACGCCGACTTCAGCCAGGGGAACAGGCCGGCCAGGATCAGGTGATAGAAGTGGGAGACCCCGTGCGAGACGCCGACCAGGGCGATCACGCGCGCGTCCTGGCGCAGGCTTGTTGTGCTCATGGTGTTGTTCGTTGAGATACGAAAAAGACCAGTGTAGTCAAAACCAGCAAGGTTTGCTGGCGCGGGGAATGTCGATGAGCCCGTATTTACACCTGACGGTAGTGCACCGTAGGGTGGGCTCTCGAGCCCACGCGTCGCAGCGCCCGCATCTCGCACTGCTTCGCCCAGCGCCAAGGTACGGACAGCGACACTGTCGCGTAGCAGGCGAGGCCGCAACGCGTGGGCTCGGGAGCCCACCCTACGTTACACAACGGCAAACGAAAAAAAAGGGGCGCATCGCTGCGCCCCCTTCCTTTCCGCGGAACCGGCTTACTTCGCCAGCTCCACGCCCTGTTCTTCGCCGAACACCAGCTGGCCGTGCCGCACGCGCACCGGAATCGTGTCCTTCGGCCCGAAGCGGCCCGACAGGATCGCCTTCGACAGCGGATTCTCGATCTGCTGCTGGATCGCGCGCTTGAGCGGGCGTGCGCCATACACCGGGTCGAAGCCGGCTTCCGCGATCTTCTGCAGGGCCTCGTCGTCGATGTCGAGCGCCATCTCCATCTTGGCGAGCCGCTCTTCCAGGCTGCGCAGCTGGATCTTCGCGATCGCGCCGATGTTCTTCTCGTCGAGCGCGTGGAACACGACAATATCGTCGATCCGGTTGATGAACTCCGGACGGAAGTGTCCGCGCACCTCGGCCATCACGGCCATCTTCACCACCGCCGGCTCGTCGGTGTCCATCGACTGGATCTTGTGGGAACCCAGGTTCGAGGTCATGACGATCACCGTGTTCTTGAAATCCACGGTGCGGCCCTGGCCGTCGGTCATGCGGCCGTCGTCGAGCACCTGCAGCAGCACGTTGAACACGTCCTGGTGCGCCTTCTCGATCTCGTCGAGCAGGATCACGCTGTACGGCTTCCTGCGCACGGCTTCCGTGAGATAACCACCCTCCTCGTAGCCGACATAGCCCGGCGGCGCGCCGATCAGGCGGGCAACCGAATGCTTCTCCATGAATTCGCTCATGTCGATGCGGATCATCGATTCCTCGGTATCGAACAGGAACGAAGCCAGGGCCTTGCACAGTTCCGTCTTGCCGACGCCGGTCGGGCCGAGGAACATGAAGGAACCGTAGGGACGGTTCGGGTCCGACAGGCCGGCGCGCGAGCGGCGGATCGCGTCCGACACCGCCTCGATCGCCTCGTCCTGGCCGACCACGCGCTCGTGCAGCTTTTCCTCGATGTGCAGCAGCTTGTCGCGCTCGCCCTGCATCATGCGCGAGACCGGGATGCCGGTTGCGCGCGAGACCACTTCGGCGATCTCTTCGGCGCCGACCTGGGTACGCAGCAGCTTCGGCTTTTCGGCTTCACCATCGGTCTGGTTCGCAGCTTCCTCCGCATGCTTCAGTTGCGCCTCGAGTTCCGGCAGGCGCCCGTACTGCAGCTCCGAGACCTGCTGCCAGTTCGACTGGCGCTTGGCTTCCTCCATCTGGTGGCGGATGCGCTCGATCTCTTCCTTGATGTGGGTCGTGCCCTGCACCGCCGCCTTTTCCGCCTTCAGGATTTCCTCGTAGTCGTTGTACTCGCGCTCGAGGCGGGCGATTTCCTCGCCGATCAGTTCCAGGCGGCGCAGCGAGGCCTCGTCGGTCTCCTTGCGCACTGCTTCGCGCTCGATCTTCAGCTGGATCAGGCGGCGTTCGAGCTTGTCCATGACTTCCGGCTTGGAGTCGATCTCGATCTTGATCTTCGAGGCCGCCTCGTCGATCAGGTCGATCGCCTTGTCCGGCAGGAAGCGGTCGCTGATGTAGCGGTGCGACAGCTCGGCCGCGGCGATGATGGCGGCGTCGGTAATTTCTACCTTGTGGTGCAGCTCGTACTTTTCCTGCAGGCCGCGCAGGATGGCGATCGTCGCCTCGACGCTCGGCTCGTCGACCATGATCTTCTGGAAGCGGCGCTCGAGGGCGGCGTCCTTCTCGACATATTTACGGTATTCGTCGAGCGTGGTCGCGCCGACGCAGTGCAGCTCGCCGCGCGCCAGGGCCGGCTTGAGCATGTTCCCCGCATCCATCGCGCCCTCCGCCTTGCCGGCGCCGACCATGGTGTGGATCTCGTCGATGAAGACGATGGTCTGGCCCTCGTCCTGGGCCAGTTCCTTCAGCACGGATTTCAGCCGCTCCTCGAACTCGCCGCGGAACTTTGCGCCGGCCAGCAGGGCCGCCATGTCGAGCGAAAGCACGCGCTTGCCCTTCAGGGAATCGGGCACCTCACCGTTCACGATGCGCTGGGCCAGGCCTTCGACGATCGCCGTCTTGCCGACGCCCGGCTCGCCGATCAGCACCGGATTGTTCTTGGTACGGCGCTGCAGGACCTGGATCGCACGCCGGATCTCGTCGTCGCGGCCGATCACGGGGTCGAGCTTGCCGAGGCGCGCGCGCTCGGTCAGGTCGAGCGTGTATTTTTTCAGCGCCTCGCGCTGGCCTTCGGCGTCCTGCGAATTCACGTTCTCGCCGCCGCGCACCGCCAGGATGGCCGATTCCAGCGATTTACGGGCCAGGCCGTGCTCGCGCGCCAGGCGGCCGGCGTCGGATTTATCCTCGGTCAGCGCCAGCAGCACCATCTCGCTCGACAGGAACTGGTCGCCGCGCTTCTGCGATTCGCGGTCGGCGAGGTTGAGCAGCGAAACGAGATCGCGCCCCACCTGGGTCTCGCCGCCGGTGCCGGAGACTTTCGGCAGGCGTTCGAAGGAATTTTTCAGCGCATTGGTCAGGGCGCCGACATTCACGCCGGCCCGCTGCAGCAGCGAACGGGCGCTGCCGTCGTCCTGGTTCAGCAGGGCGACCAGCAGGTGCACGGGTTCGATGTATTGGTTGTCGTTGCCGACCGCCAGGCTCTGGGCATCCGCCAGCGCTTCCTGGAGCTTGGTCGTCAATTTGTCTTGCCGCATGTTGTACTCCCTAGTGAGTGTTCTTGACTAGGAAATAAAATTGGGGTGCCGCGACACATTTCAAGATGCGCAAGACAGTGGTAAATTCATGCTTTCCTGCAACATCCACGGAGCTATGCGATATCTCACCTGATCGCTCCTGCTGCTGACCACCCAGACGGATCGGGACCGATGCAGGAAAACTGGATGAAGGAACTCGAAGCGGCGACGCGCCTGGAGAACCCGCGTTGACGGGCGCACCCAGCTTTGCCAGCCTTGGCGGTTCAGGTGTAGTCGGCCTGGACCTGCGCAGCCTTTCCGCCCAGGTCGCGCACGTTCTTCTGTACCGCCACCACGGCGAACAAGCTCAGCAAGAACGACATCGCGTAGAAGCCCTTCTCGCTCGGCTGCAAGCTCGCATTCCAGAGACCGACGGCCAGCAGCACGATGACGGCGCACAGCGAGACCCAGCACAGCATGAAATACATCCCGGTGACCGCGATCCCCTCGCTGCGGTCGCGCACTGATTTTTGCAGCGAGACCGAAGCGAACAGGCCATACAGCAACAAGGTCAGGTAATAACCTTTCTCGTTGAGCGCCATCTGCGCGTTCCAGAGACCGATCAGGAAAGCACAGGCGCCGATGAAGAGCGCGGCCCAGGATGCGCCGACGAAGGCGGCGGTCGGTCGTTGAACAGTGGTCATGGCGGGCTCCCGTTAGTTGTCCGGCAGAAAGTCTAGCATGGCGAATCACTGGATGATTGAGAAACTGCAGGAGTATCGGCTGGTGATACCGTGCGGTGCGCAGGGTGGCGTCGGGACCACCCAGCAACCGGGTTCGGATCAGCCGCGTAGCGCGCGCCAGGTCGCGAAGCCGGCCACACACAGCAGGATCGACCCGCCCAGGTGCAGCAGCGTATGCGCCAGCGCCCAGCCGTAGTCGCCGCGCTGCATTAGTCCCACCGATTCGGCGGAGAAGCTGGAGAAAGTCGTCAGGCCGCCGAGGAAGCCGGTGACGATGAACAGCCGCCATTCGGGGTTCAGGTGCGGGCTGGCGCTGAAAAACCCCACCGCAATGCCGATCAGGTAGCCGCCGACCAGATTGGCCGCCAGTGTGCCGGCCTGCACCTGGGCGTGGACATTGGTCAGCCACATGCCCAGCCCCCAGCGCAGCCAGGCGCCGAGCGCGGCGCCGGCACCGACCGCCAGCCAGCTCAAGCGTTCACCCACTTGGCCTTGGCGCTGTCGTCGCTGATGCGGGCGTCGACCCAGCGTGCGCCCTCGGGCGTCTGCTCCTTCTTCCAGAACGGGGCGTCGGTTTTCAGATAGTCGATGATGAATTCGCAGGCGGCGAAGGCTTCACCGCGGTGCGCGGCGCTCACCGCCACCAGCACGATCTGCTCGAGCGGCGCCAGCGGGCCGACGCGGTGGATCACCAGCGCGTTGTAGAGCGGCCAGCGCTCCTGCGCCTGGGCCACGATGGCTTCCAGCGCGCGCTCGGTCATGCCCGGATAGTGTTCCAGCTCCATCTCGGAGACCGATGCACCATCGTTCATGTCGCGCACGGTGCCGACGAAGCTGACCACGGCGCCAACGCGCGCGTCGCCTTCGCGCAGGCGCGCCAGTTCCCGGCCGAGGTCGAAGTCCCCGGCCTGTACTCTCACCTCGCTCATTTTCCCTCCCGTGCCGTGCGCATCAGGAGCTGATCGATACGCAGCGCCGTCCGTTCGTCGACCAGTGCCGGCAGCGCGCAGAGCGCGTGCAAGGCGGTATGGCGCCCGGCCGGCTTGTTGCCTGCCTTGAGGGTCGACTGCAAGGCCTCGACCTGGAGTTTCAGGCGGTCGCGCGCGAATTCGGCGCCGCTGTCGATGCCGGCTGCGACTTCCTGGCGCAGCAATTCGCCGAGCAGGGTCGGCCGGTTGGCTTCGAGCAGGCGCGCATAGCCGGCGCGGTCGGTATCGAGGGCGTTCAGGGCCGCCTCGAAACGGGCGTCCAGCACCGGATCGTATTCGGGACCGGCCGCCAGCAGCGCAGCCCAGCGCGCGCGCCAGTCGGCGCTCGAGACCGGCTGGTCCGGCTGGGCCAGGGAATCCTCGAGTTCCTGGACGGCGCGCAGCTTGTCGCGCAGGGCGCCGGCCAGCGCCAGGCCGGCGGCGCGGCGCGACAGGTCGGCGTGGTGCTGCACCTTGGCCACGGCCTCGTGGTAGCGCTTCTCGACCCGCGCCTCGTGCGCACGTGGTACGGGCCCGATCGCATGCCATTCGGCCGCCGCTTCGCGCAGCAGTTTTCCGGCGCTGGCCGCGGTGGCCTCCGGCGCGGCCGCTTCCAGGCGTGCGCTGATCGCTTCCTTGGCCGCTTCGTGGGCGCGGCGCTCGGCGTCGAGCGCGTGCGCGGTTTCCTTGCGCCGGGCGAACAGGTCGTCGCAGGCGGCGCGGAAACGCTGCCACAGCGCCTGCTCGGCCTTGCGTTCGAGCGGCAGCGCGCGCGCATGTTCCTGCCAGCGCGCCTGGATGTCGCGCAGGTGGTCGACCGCGTGCCGGTCGTGCGGATCGATGGCGAGCACTTCGTCGATCAGTTCCTCGCGCCCCGCCACTTCCATCTTGCGCTGCTCTTCCAGCGGGCCCTGCAGCGTGGTCAGCGCGGCGCCGAACAACTGGTCCAGGCGCTTCTTGTCCTTGCGGTCGATTGCGCCCAGGTGGCTCCAGGCCAGGCGCAGGCGCTGCACCGTGCCGGCGACGTGCTTCCAGTCGGCTTCGCCCGATTCCAGGCGCGCGATCTCGGCCTGGGCCTCGGCGACGATGGCTTCGCCCTTCGCCGCATTCGCATGGCGCTCGTCGGCCAGGTGTTTGAAATGGGCCGCGGCCGGGGCATAGGCCACCGTGCAGGCGTGGTCGAAGCGTTCCCACAGGCTTTTCGGCGCCGCGCCGGACAGGCTGTCGAGCGCCTTCCAGCGCTCGCGCATGCTGCCGACCTTCTTCGCCAGCTCCGCCATCGCCAGGTTTTGCGTCGGCAGGCCTTCGACCGTCTTGATCAGTTCTTCGCGCGAGACATTGCCGCCCCAGCGCGCCCAGTCCGACAGGCGCTTCAGTTCGGCGCGCAAATGGGCCAGGCGGTCGGCCTGCGGGCCGGTCAGACGAATGCCCTTGCTCTTGGTCTCTTTCAGCGCCTTGTCGAGTTCGGCCGCGTGGGCAAGCGAGCCCTGCTGCAGGGCGGCTTCCAGCGCATCCATGTTGTCGAGGAAGGACTGGTCGGCGCCCTTCGTGGCTTTGGGGGGACGGGCGGCGTGCGCGTCGGCTGCCGCAGCGTCGCTGCTCGCGGCAGCCGGGGCCGGCGATCGGGCCGATTTATGCACCGGCTGGGGCAAACTGGCCAGCAGCGCATCGAAGCGCGACTGCAGCTCGCTCGCCGCCGCGCCTTCGGGCAGCGGCGGCAGCTTTTGCCAGGATTTGCGCAGGGTCTCGGCGCTCAATTCGGCAACCGGCTGCGCCTGCCATTCGGCGAGCGCCGCCTCGCGCGCGGCCAGGGCCGCCTGCGATTGTTCGAGCGTGGCGAGCATCGCGGACAGGCGCGCATGCTCGGAGGCGAATTCCGCCACCAGCGCACGCGGCAGCGAGGCATGCTCGGGTGCGGCCAGCGCTGCGGCCTGCTCGGCCAGCATTCCTTCCAGGCTGCCGGCCATGTCGGCTGCATTCAGGCCAGCCGTCTCCAGCCGGCGCAGGGCGCCCAGGCGGTCGATCATGGCGCGTTGCAGCTGCACCTGGGCTTCCAGGCGGGCGCCGAGCTCGGCACGCACGGGCGTGAATGCGTCCGTCAGTTCGGGGGCGGCGATCACGGCCCATTTACGGTCGAGATCGGCCACCTGGTTGGGCGTCAGGTGGGCGTCCGCCAGCAAGGCGCGCGCCTGTTCCAGGGTGGCCTGGCCGCGCGCCAGTTCGGCGTCGTGGTGGCGGATCGCATCCAGGCGCGACTGCATCAGCTTGGCAACGCGGCGGTCGAGGTTGCGCATGGCCGTGTGCACGCGCTCGAGCGCGGCGCGGCTGTGCACCAGCTCGGCCGCGGAGAGGCGGAGTTCGGAAAATTCGCAGCCGAGGATGAAGTCCACTGCGCGCGATTCATCGCCGTCCAGCATTTTCAGCTGCTGGGCCTGCTGCTCGCGGACGGGCGAAGGGGGACGCGCCCCGGCCGTGCCTGCGGGCGCGCCTTCCTTCGACTTGCCGTCCGGGTCGCCAGGGGCCGCTGCCGCCTTGGCCGAGCGGGACGGCGCGTCGGTTTGCGCGCCGCGTCCATTGCCCGATTTATCGCCCTGACGCTTGAAAAGGAATTCGAACATGATGAAATCGCACTTCCAAAACCCCCATCATAGCAAAGAACGATGCGGGTTTTTTTGTGGCGTCCCCGGCGGCAACGGGATTAGTGCACGTGGGAGACCGGCGGACCTTGCCGATGAGTATGCTCGGCGCGGACGGGGCGGTGGGCCGGCGGCGGTGCCCGTCCGCGGTGCTCTTCGCGGTAGGCGTCATAGGCCAGCATCTGGTTCGCCACGGCAAACCAGGCCTCGCCGGCGATGGCCGCGCGCGCAATCGGAAACAGCTCGCGCTCCTCGCGATCGAAGCGCAGTTCGAGCGCCACGCAGAAACGCTCGACCGCCAGGCAGAAGGCATCGACGCCCTCCTCGTCGTTGATGCTTCCCGCAGCCAGGCGGCAGGCGGTGCCCAGCGCCTCGGCCGCGCTGCGGCTGAGCATGTCGAGCTCGCACAAGAGCGGCTCCGCACCGGCGCCAGCGCGGCGCAGTGCCGGCAACAGGAAACGGTCGAGCTTGCGGCCCTGGCAGCTTTCGTAGAGCCGGCGCAAGGTATCGCAAACGTAATCGGCCTGACCCTCGGTCAGCGCACTCTGGCGGGCATAGCTTTTCTGTACGAGCTGTTGCACGGCATGCAGGCTGACCCGCATGCTGGTTTGTTCCACGGAAAGCGCAACGAGGGTGTAGGTCGCGGTAAGCATTCAGTCTCCTCTCGGCGTCGTCAACGCAAGCGCATGCTCCGCAGGGGAACACGGCGTGGCTGGACATTGGTTTTGGACAGGCTGGGGCGGATGATTTTTCTTCTCTTCAGCCTGAAGGAACTAGTAGTGTAAGGAGCGGCTGGGGTGCGGGTTTGATATTGATCAAACTCCGCCTAGGCTGCTGAGCGCCAAACGTCAACCGGCGAAAGCGCCATGCGTTACGGTTTACCAGCGTGCGCGGTAGTCCTCGGCCAGGCCCGCGAGCCCGGTTACGGCATGCCGTGGCGCATCCGGCGCCGCCCTCACCCAGCCGTCGAAACGACCCACATGCTGGCGCATGTTGCTGCTTGCAATCAGCAATTGCTTATTGTCATTCCGAGTGCCCTCCGGCGTGAAGCGCAGGTCGAGCAGGCCGTCGGCGGTGCGCAGCATCCAGCAGCCGCCAGGCTCGATTCCCACCTCGACATGCGCAAGCGGAAGCAATGCACCGTCCAGCCAGAGCGCATTTTCGGCGTCGCCGAAATAGCCGGCCTGCAGATTGAAGCCGATCCGGCCGCCGTGCGCCGAGATCCAGCGCCAGGCCGTGCGGCGCCCCAGCAGACCGTTCGAGAAGTCGTAGCTGGCCATCCCGCCGTCGAGGGAATAACGGCGCCCGCCGGCTTCGAGCGTCCCTTCCAGCGCCAGTCCCGGCGACTTCTGGGTGCTGTGCACGCTGCCGCCGTCGAAGACGGGGCCGATCGCCAGCAGGCGCGGCCCCTCGCCCGCGTAGGCGGCGTCGATGCGAAAGCGCCCGGCGCGCAACCGCAGCCGGTGGCCGTGCTCGCCCGCCCCTTCGATCGCAACCTGCCGGCCCGGCATCGTAAACCGCGCGCCCTCGGCCACCGTGGCGCCGACCGCGGCCGTGAGGCCCGCTACGCCCAGCGGAGAAAATGCAGCAAGGACGCGGCGCCCGGCGCGGTCGAACACGTAGGCAAAAGCGGTATTGCTCCAGCCGATATCGACGATCGCCACTCCGCAGAACAGCTCATCGGTGACGAGGGCGACGAAATGCCAGCGCTTGTGATGCAGGCGCCGCCACAGGGAAGGCCGCGCATGGGGTGCGGCCAGCTGCGCCCAGCCCGGGGCACCGGCCAGCCCCTGATAGCGGCCGAAGCGCGGCAGCCCGTCCGGGCCGACGGCATTCGACGGGGCCGGCGGCAGGATCATGCGGCCGCCGCGACCGCTTCGCTGCCGAGCAGTTCGCCGAGGCGCGCGTCGAGCGAAGCCGGCTCGCTGCGCACGATGCGCAGCTTCGGGCATCCGTGCCAGCGCGCGCAGCGCTGCAGCGCCCCGGCCACATCGCGCAGCAGCGCATCGCTGGCGCGCACGCCGGGCTCGAAGAACACGGCCTTGACTTCGAATACGCCTTCGCGCCGGTGTGCCTTGGCGTCGACGCGCGCGACCAGGGCGCCGCGGCGCAGCACCGGCAAGGTGAAATAGCCGTAGCGCCGTTTGGCGGCCGGCGTGTAGCACTCGAGGCGGTAGTCGAAGCCGAACAGTTCCATGGCGCGGCGCCGGTCCCAGACCACGGGATCGAAGGGAGAGAGGATGGTGCTCAGGGTCGGTGCCAGCGCACCGTTTGCCGCCTGTTGCGCCAGTCCGGCGTGGTCGGGGTGGAGGTAGACCGGGTCGTCCCAGCCGGTGACGCGGGCGCGCAGCAGCAGGCCTTCGTCCGCCAGCTGCGCCAGGTCGACGTGCGGACGCCGCGTGCGGTGGTAGTCGGGAACCCAGGCGGCGCGCGCGACGCCCAACGCTCTCACCGCCCGCAAGGCGAAGCTGCGCTGGACCTGCGCCAGGGACGGCATCCGCGTATCGTCCCATTCCGGATGCACGCGCTCGGCCAGGTCGTAGACGCGCTGGAAATTGTGGCGGCGCGCGATCATCAGGGCGCCCGAGGTAAACAGGACTTCCAGCGAGCGCTTCTCGGGCTTCCATTCCCACCAGCCTGCCGCCTTGCCGTCGCTGCGTTCGAAGTCCGATGAGCGCACCGGGCCATGGGTGCGGATATGGGCCAGCAGCGCGGCGACTTCACCCGCGCGCTCGCGCATCCAGGTCGCGGAATATTTCCAGCCCATCGCGCTGGGGTCGAGCATGCGGTGCCGATACAGGCCGTAATCCTCACGCGGGATGAAGCAGGCCTCGTGCGCCCAGTATTCGAAGAGCTTGCCTTCCGCCAACAACTCGTCCAGCCATGCGCCCGGGTAATCGCCGAGCCGGCTCCACAGCACCAGATAGGGACTGCGCGCGACGACGTTGATCGTGTCGATTTGCAACACGCCCATGCGGCGGATGGTGTCCAGCACATCGTCCTTGACCGCCTTGCGCCGGCGGGGTTGCAGCAAGCCCTGGGCAGCGAGGTGCAGGGCGCGGGCGGCGCCGATCGAGAGGATAATGTCGCTCATGTAAATATTCTAATGAGGTTTCGCGCACCGGCGCGTGGCCGCCCGGAATTTTTTTGAACGCGCGGACCAGCTGCGCTATAGTGCAGCCGTCCCCACCTCCCCTTGATCGATTTCCGCATGCGGCTGTTGCACACTTCCGACTGGCACCTCGGCCAGACCCTGCACAATTACGACCGGACCTACGAACACCAGTGCTTCCTCGACTGGCTGCTCGACACCATCGTAGAAGAAGAGGCCGACGCGCTCCTGATCGCGGGCGACATTTTCGACAACGCCAATCCCTCGTCCGCCGCCCAGCGCCAGCTGTACGGGTTCCTGCAGCGCGCGAAAGCGCGCGCGCCGCAGCTGCAGATCGTCGTCATCGCCGGCAACCACGATTCGCCAGGCCGGCTGGAAGCGCCGGGGCCGCTGCTGGAAGCCCACGGCACGGTGGTGATCGGCAACGTGGTGCGCGGCCGCGACGGCGCGATCGACCTCGAACGCCTGATCGTGCCGCTGCACGACAAATCCGGGGAAGTGAAGGCCTGGTGCCTGGGCGTGCCTTTCCTGCGTCCGGGCGACGTGCCGAAGGCGGAGGTCGAAGGCGACGCCTACCTGAACGGCATCGCCCTGCTCTACCAGCAGGCTTTCGCGCTGGCGCAGTCGCGCCGTGAACCGCAGCAGGCCATCCTGGCCATGGGCCATTGCCACATGGTCGACGGCCAGTCCTCGACCGACTCCGAGCGCCGCATCGTCATCGGCGGCACCGAGGCGCTGCCGGCCTCGATGTTCGATCCCGCGATCGCCTACGCGGCCCTCGGCCACCTGCACCTGGCCCAGCGCGTCGGCAAGAAGGACCATTTGCGCTATTCGGGCAGCCCGCTGCCGCTGTCCTTCGCCGAAGTCGGCTACCAGCACCAGGTCTTGCGCATCGACCTCGACGGCCCGGTGGCGAAGCAGATCACGCCGCTGCTGGTGCCGCGCGCGGTCGAGCTGCTGCGCGTGCCGCCGAAACCGGCGCCGCTGCCGGAAGTGCTGGCCGCCCTGGAGGCGCTCGACCTCGACCCCGACCTGCCGCCGCAATGCCGGCCCTACCTGGAAGTGCGGGTGCTGCTCGACGGTCCCGAGCCGAGCCTGCGCGCCCAGGTGGAGGCGGCCATTGCCGGCAAGCCGGTGCGGCTGGCGAAGATCGAACCGACCCGCAAGACGGTCACCCGCGAGATTGGTGCCGACGCCCTGACGCTCGACCAGCTGGCCCAGCTGCAGCCGGACGACATCTTCCGCCGCCTGTGGCAGCAGCGCTTCGGCGAAGAGGCACCGAACGAACAGTTGACGGCCTTTGCCGAACTGATGCTCCCCGGCGACGCGGAGCGCGCATGAAGATCCTGCGTATCTCGGGACGCAACCTGGCGTCCCTGGCCGGGGATTTCTGCGTCGACTTTGAAAGCGAACCGCTGGCGTCGTCGGGCCTGTTCGCGATCTGCGGCCCGACCGGCGCCGGCAAAAGCACCCTGCTCGACGCGCTCTGCCTGGCCCTGTATGGCAACACGCCGCGCCTGCAGCAACGCAGCAGCCGCGGCGCCCTGCCCGACGCCGGCGGCGAGTCGGTGTCGACCACCGACGCCCGCAACCTGCTGCGCCGCGGCGCGGCCGAAGGGCACGCGGAAGTCGATTTCGTCGGCAACGACGGCGTGCACTACCGCGCGCGCTGGAGCGTACGGCGCTCGCGCAACAAGGTCAGCGGCCTGCTGCAGGCCTCGAACATGACCCTGCACCGGCTGCCGGAATTAGTCGCCCTGGGCGGCACCAAGACCGAGGCGCAGGCCGAGATCGCGGCGCGGATCGGCCTGTCGTTCGAGCAGTTCACGCGCTCGGTGCTGCTGGCGCAGAACGAATTCTCGGCCTTCCTCAAGACCGACGAGAACGAACGCGGCGAGTTGCTCGAAACCCTGACCGGCAGCGCCGTCTACAGCGAGATCTCGAAGCGCGCCTACGAACGCTACAAGCAGGAGCAGGACGCGGTGCGCCGCCTGACTTCGCGCCTGGCCGACCAGACCCCGCTGGCCCAGGAAGCACGGGCCGAACTCGATGCCGAACGCGCGGCGGCCGAGGTCGCGCTGCAGGCGGTCGACGTGCGGCGCGCGCTGCTGGAGGCCCAGCTGCGCTGGCACCAGGAACGCGAACGGCTGCGCCAGCGCGAAGCGCAGGCGGAAAGCCTGCTGCAGGAGGCGCGCGCGCAGGTCGACGCCGCGGGCGCACGCCGCATCCGCCTGGCGACCCTCGATGAAGTGCAGGCGGCGCGCCCGCTGATGGCGGAACTCGCGCGCCTCGATGCCGAACGCGTGCAGATCGAAGCGACGCTGGCCAACGGCCAGGCCGACCTGGCCCGCGCCGCCGAAGCGGCGCGCCAGGCGCTGCAGGAAGTGCAGACCGCGACGCTGGCATTGGCGTCGGCCGAAGCGGCGCAGTTTGAAGCCGCCGCCCGGCTCGATGCGGCCAAGGCGCTCGACGCGACGATCGGGACGCTGTCCGGCGCACATGCGCAACTCGCGGCGCGGCGCGACGAGACGGCGGCGCAAGTCGTCCGCACGCGCGCCCTGCTGCTCGATGCCGAGAGCCGCCTGGCGCAGACGCGCGAGGCCGAAACGCGCAGCGCCGCCTGGCTCGCCACCTACGCCAGGCACGAAGCCCTGGCCAGCCAATGGCCGCGCTGGGACAAGCTGTTCATGCAGGCCGCGCAGGCCGCCGCGCTGGAAGAGCAGAACCTGGCCGCACTGGCCAGGGCCGAGCGCGCGCGCGTGAACGCGGCCGCCACCGCGCAGGCTGCGCAGGACGCCGCCGCACAGGCGACGGCGCGCATCGCCGAACTCGAGGCGGCGCGCCAGGCCGCGGCTGCGGCGCTGGCCGGCGTCGATCCGGACGCACTGGCGGAGGAACGCCAGCGCCTGGACGCGCGGCGCGAACAGCTGGCCGCCGCGGTCCGCCTCGCGAAAGGCCTGCACACGGCGCGCGAGCACCTGGCCCGGGTCGACGCCGACCTCGAACGCACGCGCGCCGCGCGCAGCGCCGCCGAAGTCCAGCTGGCGGCGGCCGTCGCCGCCGAGCCTGCGCTGGCTGGCGCCGCCGCCCAGGCGGAACAGGCCTTGAACGCCGCCGAACTGGCCTGCGCCGACAATGTCGAAGCCTTGCGCGAAGCGCTGGCCGATGGCGAACCCTGCCCGGTCTGCGGCAGCGAAGCCCACCCGTACGCCCATCAGGACGCGCGCCTGCATGCCGTCTTCGACCTGCTGCGCACCCAGGTCGCCGAGCGCCGCGCCGACGTCCAGCGCAACCTGTCGGAGCAGGCGACGCGCCGTGCCGAGTTCGCGTCGAACGGCGAACGCCTGCATGCGCTCGCCGCGGAGCGTGTGGTCCTGGGTGCCGACCTCGCCGAACTCGAGGGCGCCTGGGGCGCCAACCCGGTCTCGGCCGAAGCCCCGCCGGCCGGCGAGCGCCAGCCCTGGTTCGAGGCGCAGATGTCCGCCGTGCGCGAGGCCCTGCTCGCCGTCGAGGCGCGCCAGCAGACGGCCCGGCGCGCGATGCAGGCCCGCGAGACGGCCCAGGCGAGCTTCGAGGCCGCCACCGCCGAACAGCTGCGCCTGCGCGATGCCGCCCACAAGGCGCAGGCCGCACTGGGCACGCTGGAGGCCGAACACAGGACCTTGAGCGCCCAGCTCGAACGCGAGCGCGCTTCGCTGGCCGCCGTCCTGGCCGATCTCGACCCCGTACTGGTCGACGCCGCCGGCGACGGCTGGCAAACCCTGTGGCGCCGCAATCCCGTCCAGTGGCATGCGGCGCGCGCGGCCGAAGCCAAGGCGTGGACGGCGCAGTCGGCGCAGTTGGCCGAACAGCGCGCCGCCCTGGCGTCCCTGGCGTCCGCGCAGCGCGAGGCGGCCGTGCGCGCCGAGCATGCGGCAAGCGCCGCCGCCGCGGCGATGGAGGCCTGTGCCCGCAGCGAAGCCGAGCTGCGCGAACGGCGCGCCGCCCGTGCCGCCCTGTTCGAAGGGCGCGCCGTGGGCGAGGTCGAACACAGCCTGCGCCAGGCCGTGACGGGCGCCCGCGAAAGCCTGGCCGCGCGCCAGGCCGCCGCCGGCGAAGCGGCCCAGCGCGAAACGCGTGTGCGCACCACGCTCGTCCAGGCCCAGGAACGCATCGGCGCCTTGCAGGACGATGCGCGGGACGCCGCCGCGCGCCTGGCCGACTGGATCGAAGACTACGCCGCCCACCACGGCGACCTGGAAGCGGTCGAGAACCAGGCGCAGCTGGCGAGTCTGCTGGGGGTCGGCGCCGCCTGGCTGGCCCAGGAACGCGCGGCCCTGGCGGACCTGGATGCGGCACTGGCCAAGGCGGCCGCCGTGCTGGCCGAGCGCAAGACCCAGCGCGACCTGCACGAACAAAGCGCAGCCCCGGATGGCGCCATGCAGGACGGCCCGGCGGTCGCCGACGCGCTGGAAGCGGTGCTGGAAGAACGCAGCGCCGTGCATGAGCGGGCAACCACCCTGCGCCTGCAGGCGGCGCAGGACGACGAGCGGCGGGTGAAGGCGCAATCGATGCTGGCCGAGATCGAGCGCCAGCAGGCGATCGAGGCGCGCTGGGGACGCTTGTCCGAGCTGATCGGTTCCGCGGACGGCAAGAAATTCCGCAACTACGCCCAGCAGTTCACGCTCGACGTCCTGCTCGGCTACGCCAACAGCCACCTGAACCAGCTGGCGCGGCGCTACCGGCTGGAGCGCGTCGACAATGCCGGCGCGCCTTCATTGGCATTGATGGTGCGCGACCAGGACATGGGCGGCGAAATCCGCTCGGTGAATTCGCTCTCGGGCGGCGAATCCTTCCTGGTCTCGCTGGCGCTGGCCCTGGGCCTGGCTTCGCTGTCCTCGAACCGGGTGCGGGTCGAGTCGCTGTTCATCGACGAAGGTTTCGGATCGCTCGACAGCGACACCCTCGGCATCGCGATGGACGCGCTCGACGCCCTGCAGTCGATGGGCCGGAAAGTGGGCGTGATCTCGCACGTGCAGGAAATGACGGAGCGGATCGCGGCCAAGATCCAGGTGAGACCCACGGGCGGCGGAAGCAGCGCGGTGAGCGTCGGGACGTAACGGTGCCGGGATGCGCCGTTGTACAATGACGCCCTTTGCATCCCGCACCTGATCGATAACATGAAACCCGCCCGCACCCTCACCTTCAAATGCGCCAAGTGCGCCAAGAACGTCACCGTCTTCCTGCAGAAAGTCTCGGCCTGCTCGCACATCCAGCCTTACCAGGGCATCTGCGGCTGCGGCGAAGTGCGCCGCCATGCGACCGGCAACCCGGACGCCGTGAAATCCTTCCTCGAGTCGGGCGACGGCAACTGGCATCACCATCACTGACATGACCCACATCGAATGGGTGGAAAACGGCGTGGCAAGGTCCGCGCTGTGGCGCTCGGAGAGCGGCTGGCCGGCGCCGAAAAAGGTCGTGATCGCCGACGACACGATGGCGGCAGACACGGCCTATCGCCTGGCGCTGGACGGCACCGCCCTGCTCTGGCGTGGCGACTTCCAGAATGCGCGCCAGCTGCTGCAGGCGCTCGCGCGCCGCATCGACCACAAGCCTGCACGCGCCAGGCGTTCCAGGGCCGGCGCAACTGCGCCTACGCTGACCGAACAGTTCCACCGCCACCGCCTGGCGCAGCTGCAACGCGCCCGCACGCTGGCGATGCTGCTGATCCCGTTCGATCTCGACTATACGATCCCGCTGCGCCGCGCGCCCGACGTACGGCAAGCCTGTAATGAAGCCTATGGCGCCCAGGGCGAGCCCTTCGTGGTCTCGCTGCGCGAACTGCTGGGCCTGATCGGCGCGCACGAGTGGCGCAGCAAGGGCGTGCCCGTCCCGGCACTCGATGCGCGCATCCACCCCTGGTATGGCGTGTTCTCGCCGGTGCGCGGCGAATACGTCGAGCTGGTGGCGCAGGCGCCGCTCCCGAAAAACGCGCATCTCGCCTTCGACATCGGCGCCGGTACCGGCGTGCTGTCCGCCGTGCTGGCGCGGCGCGGCCTGCGGCGCGTGGTCGCGACCGACATGGATGCGCGTGCGCTGGGCTGCGCACGCGAGAACATCGAACGCCTGGGCCTGGGCGCGCAGGTCGAGATCATCGAGGCCGACCTCTTCCCCGAAGGCCGGGCCGATGTCGTCGTCTGCAATCCGCCCTGGCTGCCGGGCAAGCCGAGTTCGGCCATCGAATACGCGATCTACGATCCGGACAGCCGCATGCTGCGCGGTTTCCTGAACGGATTACACGCGCACCTGGCGCCGGGCGGCGAAGGCTGGCTGGTGCTGTCGGATTTCGCCGAACACCTGGGCCTGCGCTCGCGCGAGCAGCTGCTGGGCTGGATCGCAGCGCCCGGCCTGGAAGTGGCAGGCCGCCACGACGTGCGCCCGACCCACCCGAAGGCGCAGGATGCGGACGATCCGCTGCACGCGGCCCGGGCGCAGGAAGTGACTTCCCTGTGGCGTCTGCGCAGCGCAAACGGGTAAATTTCCCCCGCATTTGCATCCTGGCGCACGAAGCAGTACAATAGCGCTGCGGGGTGGAGCAGTCTGGCAGCTCGTCGGGCTCATAACCCGAAGGTCACAGGTTCAAATCCTGTCCCCGCAACCAAATACTAGCTTTAAAAAAGCCCGACTCTTGCAGCCGGGCTTTTGTTTTCTGGGCCCAGCGACGCCGGATGAGAGACAAGAAAGACAACGCCACGATCGACCTGCCGGGTTTCGAACCGGCCGCCCCGCTCGAAGCCGGCGCTTTTACCCAGGGCGAGCCCAGGCGCAACACTCCCCGTCCCCGCCGCACCGGCATGAAGCAGGAACAGATTTCCCTGCTCGAAGAAACCGACACCAGCGGCCTGCCAGTCTGGCGCCGCGACGACAACCTTGATTTGACCGGCTTGCCGGTCTGGGCACCGGCCTCAGAGTAGCCCGGTATTTCCGGCTGGAGGCCAACATGACCACTTCTTTCTCCGCGCTGCCGCTGGCACCGCAATTCCTCGACAACCTGGGCACGCTCGGCTACCACGAGATGACCCCGATCCAGGCCGCCAGCCTGCCCTCCGTGCTGGAAGGCCGCGACCTGATCGCCCAGGCCAAAACCGGCAGCGGCAAGACCGCGGCCTTCGGCATCGGCCTGTTGCACAAGTTGAACCCTGCCTGGTTCGCGGTCCAGGGCCTGGTCATGTGCCCGACGCGCGAACTGGCCGACCAGGTCGCGGGTGAGTTGCGCCGCCTCGCGCGCGGTGTCGGCAACGTCAAGATCCTGACCCTGACCGGCGGCACCGCGATGCGTCCGCAAATCGCCTCGCTCGAGCACGGCGCCCACATCGTGGTCGGCACCCCGGGCCGCATCCGCGACCACCTCGGGCGCGCCACGATCGACCTGTCCAAGGTGCAGACCCTGGTGCTGGACGAGGCGGACCGCATGACCGACATGGGCTTCTACGACGAGATCGCCGGCATCGTGTCCGCCTGCCCGCAGCGGCGCCAGACCCTGCTGTTCTC
Source organism: Massilia litorea (assembly GCF_015101885.1). Classification (NCBI taxonomy): domain Bacteria; kingdom Pseudomonadati; phylum Pseudomonadota; class Betaproteobacteria; order Burkholderiales; family Oxalobacteraceae; genus Massilia; species Massilia litorea. Next base: position 3,109,374 of record NZ_CP062941.1, on the reverse strand, counting down.
GGCGACCTATCCGGACGACATCCGCCACGCCACCGCCGGCTTCCTCAACGATCCGGTCGAGATCGCCGTCGAAAGCCAGCACGACGATTCGAAGATCGAGCAGCGCTTCTATGAAGTCGGCTTCGACAACCGCGACGAGGCCGTGGCGCGCCTGCTGCGCCATTACCAGCCGGCCTCGACACTGGCCTTCTGCAACACCAAGGCCCACTGCCGCGAACTGGCCGATTCCCTGCGCGACCAGGGCTTCTCGGCCCTCGCCCTGTACGGCGAGCTCGAGCAGCGCGAGCGCGACGAGATCCTGATCCTGTTCGCCAACCGCAGCTGTTCGGTGCTGGTCGCAACCGACGTCGCCGCGCGCGGCCTCGACATCGCCAACCTGGAAGCGGTGATCAACGTCGACGTCTCGAAGGATGCCGAAGTCCACGTGCACCGCATCGGCCGTACCGGCCGCGGCGACGAAACGGGCCTGGCCCTGTCGCTGTGCGCGCCGAACGAAAAGAAATGGGTGAAGCTGATCGAGGAGTACCAGAACACCGAGGCGTCCTGGTACAAGCTCGACGACCTGGGCGACACGGTGTTGCCGGCCGCGCCCGCGCCGATGGTCACCCTGATCATTGCCGGCGGCAAGAAGGACAAGCTGCGTCCGGGCGACGTGCTGGGCGCGCTGACGGGCGACGCCGGCTTGCTGAAGGAACAGGTCGGCAAGATCAACGTGACCGAATTCCAGACCTATGTGGCACTGGCGCGCGACGTGGCTGACGCCGCCTACCGAAAACTAAATGCCGGCAACAAGCTGGGACCGGATTTCGGTAGTTTCAAGGGCCGCAGCTTCAAGATGCGTTTTCTGGACGTCTGATCAGTATCTAAAGCGCACTTCAGGGTGCGCACGCTTGAACTCTACAGCGACACGGAGTAGGTAAATCTGGCATAGTTTTGCTAAAAATAAACCTTTAGCAAAATGACCAGCCAAACCACATCGATCTACACCCCGTTCGCGGACGGGCGCCCGGTGCGCGACATCGTCGAGCACACCCCTGCGCTGGTCAACGAGACCTGGTGCCGCAACTTGCTGCGCCACACCCTCGACTCGCTGGAGCAGCAGTATGCGAGCGGCGCCCCGCACCGCGCAATCACGCCCGACACGCTGGTCATGCTGGCGAACGGCGAAGCGCTGCTGATGCCTTCGATCGACGAAGGCGCCACCTCCACGCCGAGCCTGGCGGGCGACCTGCATGCGCTGGCGCTGGTCGTCCATTACGCCATCACCGCCGAATCGCCACCGGACGGACCGCTCGGCCCGCGCCTGTACGACAATTACAGCGAGCAGTTGACCAAGGGCCTGGACAGCTGCCTGGGGCCGAACCGCCGCCTGCGCCCGAACACCGTGGACGAGATGCGGACCCTGCTCGGCATCGAGGCCGGTGCGCTTGAACTGCCGCCTGCGGCCGGGGCAAGCGTCTCGCGCATCGTCCTGCCCGTCGAGCCGCCGGCGGCCTCCGCGCCAGCCGACGTCCGAGCCGATGACTCCGCCAGTGTCCACGCCCAGCCATCGATCGAGCCGGCGCCGCAAGAAATCACAGCGCCGCTCACGGTGGTCGAGCCCCCCGCTCCCGACTTTGCCGCCCCGGTCGCCGTCCCTCCTCCCGTCGAGAATCCGGTACCGGAACCGGTCGCCGTGGCGAGCCTGGACACGGCGTCCATCGCATCGGTGCCGCGCGAGGAGCCGGCGGCAGATTCACTCGCCGCCACGCCCGCCGCCATGCTGCGCAAACCCGCCACCCAGGACAGCCTTGCAGACGAGGCCCATCCGGCGCGCAGCACGCCAATCCCAGCGAGCCCGGCACCAGCCGCGCCGCACAAACCGTCCGCCACGCCGGCGGCTGGCGCTCAGGATCCCTATGCCAGCGCTCCCCAGGCATGGGCGACGACCGACCGCAGCAGCCGTCTCCAGCGCTGGGGCATGCTCGCCGGCGCCGCCATCGTGGTGCTGGCGGCCGGCAGCGCCCTCGTTTCCTACTTACAGCAGAGCGATGACGTGGTAGCGCTGTCGCCGCCGCCGGCCGAGCGCGCTCCAGCCGGCCTCGACAAGGGCGAAACGGTCGTCGCGCCGCCGGCGAGTGTTCCGGCGGCCCCGGCCACTGAGCCGGCCACCGCCGCGCCAACCGACGCCGCAGCGGACACCGCTACCGGCACGCCGGCCGATCCCGCTGCCGCTGGCACTGCGCCCGCGCCGGCGGAGACCGGCCGGGCCCTCGGGGCCGTCGTCAATGGCACGACCTATAAACTGGTGATCAAGCCCTGGGGCACCGTGTATGTCGACGGCGTCGACCGGGGCGTGAGCCCGCCGATCAAGCGCCTGACGCTGGCGCCGGGCCAGCACACGATCCGGATCGTCAACCCGAGTTTTCCGGAACACATCATGACGGTCGATGCAGGTGCAAAGGAAACGATGAACATCCAACACGATTTCACGGCCAAGGCCGAATAAGGAGGCTGTCATGTCGAGAACCCTTCCTCCCCGCCAGGTTTCCCGTTTGCTGGGCGCCTTCATGGTCACCGCTGCCCTCGCCGGCTGCGCCGAAATGAACTCCCTGCTCGACTCGGCCACGGGCCGCAAGCCTTCGCGCACCGTCGTGCGTGAGGTGGGACGCGATGAGCCGCGTCCGGGTGCACGCAACGAATCGCGTGCGGAGGCGCGCAACGAAGCACGCAACGAAGCGCGGGCCGAGGCCGGCCGCGACCAGGCCGCGCTGCGCGAAGGCGTCCGCCTGTACAACGAAGGGGATTTCAACGGCGCGATCAAGCGCTTGAGTTCGAACGATATCCGCGCCAATTCGCCCACGAAAATCCGGGTCGAGGCACTGAAATACCAGGCTTTCAGCTATTGCGTCACCTCGCGCCCGAAACAGTGCGAGCAGGCGTTCGAAAAGGCACTGAAGATCGACCCGGACTTCACGCTCGATTCCGGCGAACAGGGGCATCCGCTATGGGGCCCCGTGTTCGAGCGCGCGAAAAACAGGTAGCGGCTTCGATTCAGACCTTGATGTTGACCGAGCCCGGGAAGGCCGGCGCGCGGCGCCGCTTGCTGGCCTGTTCATAGGCATAGGCCATGCCGATCAGGGTCGCCTCGCTCCAGGCGCCGCCCACGAACGAGATCCCCACCGGCAGGCCGCGCGCAAAACCGGCCGGCACCGTGACGTGCGGATAACCGGCCACGGCCGCCGGCGACGAGAAGCTCATGCCGTAGTGGTCGCCGTTGATGTAGTCGGTCAGCCAGGCCAGGCCGCCGGTCGGCGCCACCAGGGCGTCCAGCTTGTGCTCGCGCATCACCTGGTCGATCCCCTCCTCGCGCGAATAACGATGGTTGTTCGCCAGCGCCTCGCGATAGGCTTTCGCGTCCAGTCCTTCCTTGCCCTCGGCGGCGATCAGGTGCTCCTGGCCGAAGTACGGCATCTCGCGCGACGCATTCTTTTCGTTGAAGGCAATCACGTCGGCCATGTTCTTCACCGGCGCGTGCGGCGCATAGCCGGCCAGCCAGGCCGCCAAGTCGGGCTTGAATTCGTGGAGCAGCACTTCCGTTTCCGAGTCGCCGTACTTGTCGGTGTTCGGCACTTTGACGTCGACCAGGATGGCGCCTTGCGCCTTCAGAACGGCGAGCTCCTTTTCGACGATGTCGTCGATGGCCGTGCCGTCGCCGAAGAAATTACGCGCCACGCCGATGCGCTTGCCGCGCAAGCCGTCGAGGCGCAGCGCCGCGGCGTAATCGGCGAGCTTGCCCTGGCTCTCGCCGGTGACGGCATCATCCTTGTCGACCCCGGTCATCGCGGCCAGCATCAGGGCGGCATCGGCCACGCTGCGCGTCATCGGGCCGGCGGTGTCCTGCGAGTGGGCGATCGGGATGATGCCGCTGCGGCTGACCAGGCCCAGGGTCGGCTTGATGCCGACGATGCCGCAGCTCGAGGCCGGGGACACGATCGAGCCGTCGGTCTCGGTGCCAACCGCCAGCGTTGCCAGGCTGGCCGCGATCGCCGCGCCCGAGCCGGAGCTCGAACCGCTCGGATTGCGGTCCAGGGCGTGGGGATTCTTCGTCTGGCCACCGCGCCCGCTCCAACCGCTGACGGAATGCGTCGAACGCATGTTCGCCCATTCGGACAAATTCGTCTTGCCGATGATGACGGCGCCGGCCGCGCGCAGGCGCTCGGCGACAAAGGCGTCCCTGGTGGCGCGCACCCCGTTCAGGGCCAGCGAACCGGCGCTGGTGCTCATCTTGTCGCCGGTGGCAATATTGTCCTTCAGCAGGACGGGAATGCCGTGCAGCGGGCCGCGCAGCTTGCCCGCTTTGCGTTCGCGGTCGAGCTCGGCGGCAATGGCGAGGGCGTCGGGATTGAGTTCGATGACGGCATTGAGCTTCGGGCCGGCCTTGTCGACGGCGGCGATGCGCGCCAGGTAGCGCTTGACCAGTTGCTGCGAACTGATTTTACCGGCCGCCATGGCCGCGCCCTGCTCGCGCACGCCGGCCTCGAGCAGATCATCGACAGCCGTGCTTGCTTTCGGCGCAGCCGCTGCCGTTGCCGTCACGCCGGCAACGGCGCCGGCAGCCACACCCAGTCGAACGAAATCCCTGCGGTCCATGCGTGCTCCACTTTATTTATAGTAAAGCAATAGCATAGCAGTGCTTGCTGTTCGGCACCAATTGAACCGATGCGGGGCAAAAGCGGGGGACGAAAAAAAACGCTGCCTGGAAAGGCAGCGTTTTTTGCCGAAGCGAGTACGTCTTAGTTACGGACGACGCGCTTGTATTCGTTGGTGCGGGTATCGATCTCGATGGTGTCATCCTGGCTCACGAACAGCGGCACCATGACGATGTGCTGGTGGGCTTCGATGGCGTTCTCGATCTTGGCTTCCTTCAGGACGTTGCCCGAAGTGTTGCCCTTGACGGCTGGTTCCGAGTAGACGACCTGGCGTGCGATCGTGGTCGGCAGTTCGACCGAGATGGCCTTGCCGTCGTAGAACACGGCTTCGCATGCCATACCGTCTTTCAGGTAGTGCAGTGCGTCGCCCAGGTTCTCTTCTTCGATTTCGAACTGGTTGTACTCTTCGTCCATGAAGACGTACAGCGGATCGGCGAAGTACGAGTAGGTCACTGGCTTCTTGTCCAGCACGACGACGTCGAACTTGTCATCGCCACGGAACACGTTTTCCAGCGGAGCATTGGTCAGAAGATTTTTCATCTTCCACTTGTAGGTGAAGCCCGTGCGGCTCGATCCGTTGACATCGGAACGCAGCACGATAAATGGCTTCTCATCAACCATGATGATGTTGCCGACACGGATCTCTTTTGCGGGTTTCATAGGAGTCTGAGGTATCTAAAAAAAGGGGTTGCAGTAACAGAGCATGATATCACGTAACGATTGCCGTGCCTACCGAAGTGAAGCGGCGAAGACAAGCAGGTTCGAAGCCAGGTCGCCGTTTGCCAACATGCGCGCCTGCCACTCGCTTGACCTCGCCTCGATCCGGTCCCGGTCGGCCTGCAGCGCCGACCACAATGCCGGCCAGTCCGCAGCCGTGGCCAGCGCGCCGTTCCAGTGCAGCATCACGTCCTGCAGGCTCGCGATGTCGGCCGCATAGCGGTTCAGGAAAGCCTTGAGTTTCTTGTGATGCAGGTTTTCGTCCTGCGGATAGATGTGCCAGACGAAGGGCTTGCCGGCCCACTGGGCGCGCACCCAGGAATCCTCGCCGCGCACGAAGTTCAGGTCGCAGGCCCACAGCAGGCGGTCGTAGTCGGGCTGGGGCACGAAGGGCAATACCCGCACGGTGAGCGCGCCGCGGGTGGCGACCGCCCCGGCGCCGGCCGGCGCGCCCAGGAAGGCTGCGACGGCTTCGGCGGCGACGCCTTCGGGTACCAGGCAGGTCAGCTTCTCGCTGCCGTGTTGCCAGGCCGCGAACAGCGCGGCCACCGGCGCATGCGGATAGCAGAACAGCGAGACTTTCAAGGCGTCGATCTCGGCATCCGGCAAGCCGAGGCCGCGCAGGAAGTCACGCGCCTGCCCGGGCTGGCCGAGGAAGCGCTGCCGCTCCTCCTCGAGCCCGGCTTCGCGCAGCAGGCCGCCGGTCTGGGCCGTAAAACCCGGGAAAAAGAAATGCTTGGTGAGCTTCAGGCGCGGATGCATCGACGGCAGCCGGTGGCAGCCCTCGACCCAGTCCTCGGCCGTCAAGCCCTCCAGGTTCAGCCAGACCGGACGCGGCATGCGCTGCGTCATCGCCTCGATATAGCGCGGCGGGATGTCGCAGGCGAAAAACTCGATGACGATGTCGGCGATGTCGCCAGGGGCATAGTCGTCGTCCTGGCCGCGCCAGTGGCGCACGGCGACGTTTTCCACCACCTGCCCGGCTTTGTCCGTGTCCACTGCGGGACAGATGCGGCGGAAGCTGGCCAGGTCGTCCACCCACAGTGTGACGGCCACGCCGTGCTCGCGCTGCAGCTGGCGCGCCAGGCGCCAGCAGATCCCGATGTCGCCGTAGTTGTCGACGACCTTGCAGAAGATGGCGAGAGTCAGGGGGGAAGCGGACATGAGATGCTCGACGGAGATAAACGTAGAAAAGCAAAAAGCCGCTCAAGGCGGCTTTTTGCACTGACTGGCGTCCCCACGGGGATTCGAACCCCGGTACTCACCGTGAAAGGGTGATGTCCTAGGCCTCTAGACGATGGGGACCTAAAACTGTTCCGATACTACTTTACTACGACTACCAAATTCTTGGCGTCCCCACGGGGATTCGAACCCCGGTACTCACCGTGAAAGGGTGATGTCCTAGGCCTCTAGACGATGGGGACCCTGGAACTACCGAACTACTTGTTCTTCTACGTGGTGGAGGTAAGCGGGATCGAACCGCTGACCTCTTGCATGCCATGCAAGCGCTCTCCCAGCTGAGCTATACCCCCCACGGGGAAACAACATCATACCATACCGCTTTTGCTTCTACTACTCGCTGCCGCTGGCGCAGCTTCTGGCAAACTTCGCCAAAACCCTGGCGTCCCCACGGGGATTCGAACCCCGGTACTCACCGTGAAAGGGTGATGTCCTAGGCCTCTAGACGATGGGGACCCTGAACTACCGACTACACTTCAACTTGGTGGAGGTAAGCGGGATCGAACCGCTGACCTCTTGCATGCCATGCAAGCGCTCTCCCAGCTGAGCTATACCCCCGTACTGCTGAAGTGCGAGCATTATAGCGGGGGTTCTTGCATTACGCAAATACCGATTTGAGGAATTACAAACCCGGCTTACAGCCCCTTCCCTACGCGGGCCAGGACGGTCTCGCGGCCGAACAGTTCCAGCACCGCGTCGATGGCCGGCGTCTGCAGCTGGCCGGTGACGAGCAGGCGCAGCGGCATGGCAATCTGCGGCATCTTCAAACCATGCGCGGCCAGCACTTCCTTGAGCATCGCGGCAATCGCCGCCTTGTTCCACTCGACCGTCCGGCAACGCTCGGCGAAGGAGGCCAGCGCCGGCTTGACGGCATCCGTCAGGTGCTGGGCCAGCAGGGCCGCATCCGGCTGCGGCTGGCGGTAAAAGAGCATCGCCGCGTCGGCCAGTTCGTTGATCGTGTTGACGCGGTCTTTTACCAATGCCAGCACGGCAGGCACGGCCGGGCTGCCCCCGGGGTTACCTTCAAATTGCGCGCCCTGCGCTTCCATCTTCGGACGCACCAGGCTTGCCAGGCGTTCGTTGTCGGCGGCCTTGATGTAGTGGTTGTTCAGCCAGGCCAGCTTTTCCGGATTGAACTGGGCGGCGGAGGCGGTCAGGTGCTCGAGGTTGAACCACTCGGTGAACTGTTCCATCGAGAAGATCTCGTCGTCGCCGTGGCTCCAGCCCAGGCGCGCCAGGTAGTTCAGCATCGCTTCCGGCAGGTAGCCCTGCTCCGGGTATTCCATGACGCTGACGGCACCGTGGCGCTTCGACAGCTTCTGGCCGTCGGCGCCCAGGATCATCGGCAGGTGGCCGTACTCCGGCAGCTCGGCGCCCAGCGCGCGCAGGATGTTGATCTGGCGCGGCGTGTTGTTCACGTGGTCGTCGCCGCGCAGGACGTGGGTGATCTGCATGTCCCAGTCGTCCACGGACACGCAGAAGTTGTAAGTTGGGGTGCCGTCCGGACGCGCGATGATCAGGTCGTCGAGCTCCTTGTTGGCGATCGTGATCGGGCCCTTTACCACGTCGTTCCAGGTGACTTCGCCGTCCAGCGGATTCTTGAAGCGCACCACCGGCTTGACGCCTTCGGGGACGCTTGGGAGGGTCTTGCCCGGTTCCGGGCGCCAGGTGCCGTCGTAGCGCGGCTTTTCGCCGGCAGCGCGCATGCGCTCGCGCATGGCCTCGACTTCGTCGGGCGAGCAGTAGCACAGGTAGGCGGTCCCGGCCTCCAGCATGCCCTTGACGACTTCACGGTAGCGGTCCATGCGCTGCATCTGGTAGAACGGGCCTTCGTCGTGCGAAAGACCGAGCCACTGCATGCCGTCCAGGATCGCCTGCACCGCTTCCGGCGTCGAGCGCTCGAGGTCGGTATCCTCGATGCGCAGGATGAAGGTGCCGCCGAAATGGCGGGCATAGGCCCAGGAATACAGCGCGGTGCGCGCGCCGCCGAGGTGGAGGTAGCCGGTCGGGCTGGGAGCAAATCGGGTGCGGACGGGAGTGCGGACGGTCATGGCGAAAAGCGAAATGATAAAGCGGCTATTCTACCCCCTTGCGCTCCATGCGGGCAGCGCCGTCGCCGCCCTCTTCACTCGAATTCCATGCGCCGCTCGACAGGCTGGCCATCACGCCGTTCGTCGCGCTGTTCGTCGCGCTGTGCGTCAATATAGGCTGCCAGGGCGCGCACCGTCGGGTAATCGTAGAGCAGCTCGGCGCTGACCGGCACCCCGCTTGCCCCCTCGATCTCGAGCGCCAGCGGCACCGAGGCCAGCGAATCGATGCCGAGGTCGCTGAACGGGGTGTCGACCGTCCAGGCGTCGATGACCGGGACGGCCTCGCGCGCGATATCGACGTCCGGCATGTCGTCGGTCCAGGCATGGACGCCCTTCACCGCGCCAGCCTCGACGTCGAGGGGCGGCATCCCGGACGGCAGCGTGTCGCCGAGCGCGCCCTCGCGCAGCCAGCGCGCGACGCAGGCGCGCACCAGCTCCAGGCTCGAGGGAGCAGCCGGAGTCGGTGCTTCGGGCACGAAAGCCGCCGGCGCGGCCTGGCGCAGCAGGGGGTCGAGCCCGCCCGCCTCGCCCGGCGCGCTTTGTTCGATGTCGCCGATCGCCAGCGCGTATTCGGCGATGCGCGCCGCCAGCGTGGCGCCGGCCGGACAGGCGCCGGCGGCCGCACTCTCGGCGCCGATCGCATGGCGCAGGACGTCGAGACGGCGCGCAGCCCAGGCACTCGACTCGCCGCGCGCAGTCGCCGCCAGCAGGGTCCAGGCGGCGAATTCGCCATTGCGCGCGTCCTGCCAGCCCGTGCTGCCCTGCGCCGGCCACGCCGGATACCCGCCACCGCCGAAGCGCTCGATCGCCTGCGCGAGCGGGTTGCCCGGCACGCGCAGCAGCGCGCCCAGGTGGGCGTATAAAGCTTCGCTCGGACCCTCGAGGATGCGCAGCACGCGCGCATCGCGCAGCAGTTGCGGCGCCAGGTTGGTCTCCAGGTAGCCGCGCCCGCCCAGCATCTGCATCAGGCGGTCGACCGCTTCCCACAGCAGTTCGGAGAGCACGCATTTGCAGGCGCTGCAGGCTTCCAGCGGCAAGGGCTCGCCCGCATCGGTGCTGGAGGCCAGCATCTCGACCAGCGACTCGGCGGCCTGAATGGCGCAATCGAGTTCGTGCAGGCGCAGCAGCGTGACCGGGTTCTCGAGCAGGCGCCCGCCCGCGATGTCGCGCCGCGCGGCATAGCGCGCCATCAATTGAAAGCAGCGCTTCATGGCGCCGACGCACAGGGCGCCGATGCCGAGGCGCGCGAAACCCATCGCGTCCTGGGCCACGTCCATGCCGGCCCCGGGCGTGCCCAGCACCTGGGCGTCGGCCACGAACACGCCGTCGAAGCGCACCGCGCTTTGCGGCATCGCGCGCATGCCCATCGTCAGCGCTTCCGGCCCGAGATGCAGTCCCGGCGCATCGCCCGGCACCAGCAGCGCCACCGTGCCCAGCGCCCGCCCTGCCGTGTCGAAGGCGCGCGCGAAGACGGTCAGCACGCCGGCCCAGGCCGCGAGGCCAATCAAATGCTTCTCGCCGTTCAGGCGCCAGCCGCCGTCGACGCGGTCGGCGCGGGTCCCGATCGCGCGCGGGTTCGATCCGGCCTGCGGCTCGCTCAGCGCAAAGGCCGCCAGCTGGCGTCCGCTCGCGAGAAGCGGCAGCCACTGCGCGCGCAGCGGCTCCGGCGCAAAGCGCAGCAAGGGACGCAGGCCCAGGCCGTTGTGCACGCCGACCAGGGTGGCCAGCGTCAGGTCGAGCGCCGCCAGCTGTGCCATCACGCGTACCAGGTCCCTGGTCGCCAGCGCCAGGCCGCCGCTCGCCGCCGGGGCCTGCAGCCCGAGCAGGCCGCGCAGCCCGAAGTCGGGCAGGACGTGCGGCGCCAGCGAGCGGCGCTCGTCGGCCAGGCGCGAGTCGAGGCGGCGCGGCGCATAGCTGCGCAGCCAGGCGATGGCGGCGTCGGCGCGCGCCCGGCTTCCGCTGTCCAGCACCGGCCGCAAGGCCAGCAGCGGCAAGGCGCCCTCCTCCAGCAAGGCCTTGCAGCGCGCGCGCTGGACCTTGCCGCTGGTGGTGCGCGGAAAGGCGCCGGGCGCGACGAAGACCAGGGTGTGCAGCGCCACGCCGGTGCCGGCCGTCACCGCCGCGCGGACCGTGCGCGCCAGCTCGTCCAGGCCGCCGGCCCGTACCAGGGCGCGCGTCGCCTCGACCGCCAGGGCCAGGCGCTCGCCGCCCTCGCCCTCGAGCGCAAAGGCGGCGCAGCTGTTGGGCGCGAGCGCGGCGGCGACACCCTCCGCCAGCTCTTCCACGTCCTGGGCGTGGATCTTGCGGCCGTTGATGACGATAACGTCCTTGCAGCGGCCGGTGACATACACCTCGCCGTCGCGCACGAAACCGAGGTCGCCGCTGCGCAGCCAGCGTGCGCCGCCGAGCGATGCGGGTGCGTCCGCGATGCGCAGGTCGAACAGCCGGGCGCTGTCGCGCGTGCGTCCATGGTAGCCGCGGGCGACCCCGGCTCCGGCTATCCAGAGTTCGCCGATCCGGTCCGCGCCGGCCGCCACGCAGCGTGCCGGATCGACCACCGCCACCGCGGCACCCGGCGCGGCCGGGCCGCAGCTCACCAGCAGCCGGCTGCCGGCCTGGCCCGGGCCCGTCGGGCATACCTCGCCGCGTTCGATCGCCGCCGCATCCAGCGCCAGCATGCGCGGCGCGCGCCCGCGCGGACCGCCCGCCACCAGCAGCGTGGCCTCGGCCATCCCGTAGCACGGAAACAGGGCTTCGCGCCGCAGGCCGCATGCACCGAAGGCCTGCATGAAGCGCTCCAGGGTCGCCGCGCGCACCGGTTCCGCGCCGTTGTAGAGCACGTCCAGGCTCGCGAGGTCCAGTCCCGTCCTGTGTGCGTCCCCGATGCGGCGCAGGCACAGCTCCCAGGCGAAGTTCGGCCCACCGCTGCAGGTGGCGCGGTAACGCGTGATCGCTTCCAGCCAGGCGGCCGGCCGGCGCAGGAAGGTCCCGGGCGCCATCAGCACCGAGCGAAAGCCCAGCATCAGGGGCGCGGCGATGCTGCCGATCAGGCCCATGTCGTGAAACGGCGGCAGCCAGCTGACCATGACCGTGTCCGCACCAAAACCGAAGGCGCTGCCGATGGCCGCGACGTTGGCGGCGATGTTCGCATGCGTGACTTCGACGCCCTTCGGCTGGCCGGTCGAGCCCGAGGTATATTGGAGAAAGGCGACCGCCGCAGGCGCAGGCGCCGGCAGGGACACGGCGCCTTCCCCTGCGGGGCCGTGCAGCAGCGGTACGCGGCAACCCGCGCGCGCCAGCGCGGCGGCGCTCGCCGCATGTGCCTCGGGTGCGCACAGCACCAGCGCCGGCGCCGCGTCCTCGAGCAGTGCCGCCAGCCGCGCCGCATCGCGTTCCCGGTGCGCCGGCGCGGCCGGCACGGCAACGATGCCGGCGGCAAGGCAGGCGAAGAAGGCGACGAGAAAATCGATCCCGGCCGGACAGAGCAGCAAGGCGCGGTCGCCCGGCCCGGCATGTGCCAGCATGTGCGCCGCCAGCGCATCGACGCGCGCGGACAGCTCGGCATAACAGATGTCCTGCTCGCTGCCGTTCTCGCGCAGGAAGGTGTAAGCGATGCGCTCCGGGGTGGCACGCGCCCTGTCGCGCAGCCGCTGCGCGAGCAGGACTTGTTCGGGTTCGGATGCGTCAGCCACGGGAGCGCTCCCGCGGCCAGGGCTGGCGCGCCGGCTCCACGCCGAGCGCCGCGCCGGCGCCGCTCACCGCCGCGCCGATCATGCGCGCGCCCTGGCGCAGCTGCTCCGGCCGGTGCGCCGCCATCACCTGCAGGCGCAGGCGCGCCGCGCCCAGCGGCACGCCGGGATACTCGACCGCGTTGACGAACACGCCCTCGCGCGCCAGCGTGCGCCCGGCCAGGCGCGCCACCTGTTCGTTGCCGATCCAGAGCGGCACGATCGCCGAAGGCACGCCGATGCAGCGCATGCCGGTCTCGGCCAGATTCGCGCGCAAGACCGTCGCATTGCGCAGCAAGGCATCGCGCAGTTCGTCGCCCTCGCTGCCGGCGACGATGCGCAGGGCTTCGAGCACGCAGGCCGCCTGTATTGGCGAGAGCGCGTTCGAGAACAGGTGGGGACCTGCGAACAGCTGCAGCTGGCGCTTCACCGCGCGCGAGGCGCTGGCCACGAAACCGCCGTTCGAGGCGAAGGTCTTGGAAAACGCGCCCATCACCAGGTCGGCCTTGCCCAGCATGGCTTGCAGCCCCAGGCTGCCGGTGCCGCCCGGGCCCAGGGCGCCGAGGTCGTGCGCCACGTCGACCAGCAAGGCGGCGTTGTACTCGCGGCACAGGTACTGCATCAGCGGCAGGTCGGGCATGTCGGCATCCATGCTGAACAGGCCCTCGGTGACGACCAGGATGGCGTTCTCGGTGTCGCGCGCGCGGATCGCGGCCAGCAGTTCGCGCACGTGGCCGGTGTCGAGGTGCCGGTGCAGCACCACGTTGCGGGTGGCGGCATTCGCGCCCTGGCGCAGCGAGGCGTGCGCCAGCTGGTCGACCAGCACGTAATCGCGCGCATGCACCAGCGCGGTGATGGCGCCGAACGCGGCGCCCCAGCCGGTCGGAAACAGGGTCACGTGGTCGAGCTGCAGCAGTTCGCCGAGCGCCGCTTCCAGCGCCAGCGACAGGCGGCTGTTCCCGAGCAGGACCGCCGAGCCGGCGCTGTGCGGGCCCGCCTCCGCCAGCGCCGCGCGTGCGGCCTCGTGCACCGCCGGGTGCGAAGCGAGCGACAGGTAATCCTGGGACGCGAAATTCACACCGCGGGTGGCCGAGCCGGGAACGCATTCTTCGTGCACGTTCGATTCCGGGCCCGGCGCCCCATCGAGTGCGCGCGCGTACTGCCAGACCCCGTGCCTGGCGCGCAGCCGGCACCAGCTGTCGAGCGCCTCGGCGCGGCGCATCAGGTTGGCGCCGCGCGGCTGCGCGAACTGGGCGACGCTGCCGCGCAGCGCACCGGAAGCTTCCAGTTCGGCGATATCGGCGGCCCGCTCGAAGACGATCGTTTCCTCGTGCACGGTGTACTCCTCGCTAAGGGGACAACAAAATAAGGGAAGAAAAATCAGGCGGCCAGAACGTCCGCCTGCGCGCCCTGGCGCGCGAGCAGCGCGCCGACCTGCTCGGCCGGCAGCGGACGGTGGAACAGGTAACCCTGGGCTTCGTCGCAGCGCATCGCGCCGAGGTCGGCCAGCTGCTCGGCCGTTTCGACGCATTCGGCGATCACTTTCAGCTCCAGCCGATGCGCCATCGCGACGATCGCCTCGGCGATCGCGTAGGGCCGCGCGCGCGTGCTTGCGCCGAGGCGGCGCACGAACAGGCCATCCATCTTGAGGATGTCGACCGGCAGCTCGGACAAGTAGTTCAGGCTCGAATAGCCGGTGCCGAAATCGTCGATCGAGACCAGCACGCCGGCCGCGCGCAGCGCGCCCATCACCTGACGGTTGGCGTCGAGGTCGTCGATCAGCACGCCCTCGGTGATCTCGAGGTCGAGGCAGCCGCGGGGAAGTCCGGTCGCTTCGATGATCTCCATGACGCGCGCGGCAATGTCGGGATGGCGCAGCTGGCGCGCCGACAGGTTCACCGCCGTCTTCACGCCGGGCAGGCCGGCGTCGCGCCAGGCGCGGTTCTGGGCGCAGGCGGTGCGCAGCACCCAGTCGCCGATCGGCACGATCATGCCGGTCTCCTCGGCCAGCGGGATGAAGCGGCCCGGATCGATGCGGCCGTAGACCGGATGCTGCCAGCGCAGCAGCGCCTCGACGCCGACGATGCGGCGCGTGGCCAGGTCGACCTGCGGCTGGTATTCGATGAACAGCTGGCCGCGCGCGAGGGCCTCGCGCAGGCCGTTCTTCAATGCCAGGCGTTCGCTTTGCGGCTCGCTGGCGGTGCTCGAATACAGCTGCACCGTGTTTTCGCCCCAGGCGCGCGCGCTGCGCATGGCGATGTCGGCACGCTTGAGCAAGGCGTCGAGGTCGCAGTCCTCGGCCGGGTACAGGGCAACGCCGACCGACAGCGTGACAAAACATTCACGTTCGCCCGCGTGCAAGGGCAGCCCGAAGCGGTCGAGGATCTTTTCCGCCACCTGGCGCGCGTCGCCTTCTTCCGCCACGTCCTCGAGCAGCGCCACGAATTCGTCGCCGCTCCAGCGCGCCACGGTATCGCAGTCGCGCAGGCACTGGCGGATGTTGGTGCCGGCCTGCACCAGCAGCGCGTCGCCGGCTTCGTAGCCGAGGGCGTCGTTCACTTCCTTGAACTTGTTGATATTCAGGAGCAGCAGCGCGACCAGGCGCCGGTTGCGGTCGGCGCGGTCCATCGCATGGCGCAGGCGGTCGCGCAGCAGGCGCCGGTTGAGCAAACCGGTGAGCTGGTCGCAATGGACGCCGTCGAGCATGCGGCCGACGCTCGCGCCCAGGTCCTTGAGCTCGACCGGGGCCGGCGCATTCGCGCGCAAGGCGAGCGCCAGCGGCTCCTCGCCCTGGCCGTGGCAGACCACGCGGTTGCGGCCGCTCGACTTGGCCAGGTACAGCGCCTCGTCGGCGCGCCCGACCGCGAGACCGACCGTCTCGCCCATGCGGTATTCGGCGACGCCGATCGACACCGTCAGCGCGATCTCGCTGTCGCCCTCCCGCGCCATGCAGCGCATCTTCTCGATCGCCCCGCGCACGCGCTCGGCCAGGATCATCGCGTCGGCGGACGGGGTTTCGGGCAGCATCAGCAGGAACTCCTCGCCGCCGTAGCGCCCGAAGCTGTCGCTGCCGCGCACCAGTCCCTCCACCACGCCGGCAAAGGCGCGCAACACGGTATCGCCCGCGCTGTGGCCCCAGGTGTCGTTGACGCGCTTGAAGAAATCGATATCGAGCAGGCACAGGCAAAAGCTGCGGCCGTTGCGGTCGCTGCGCTCCTTTTCCTTTTCGATGAGACCCAACAAGTAGCGGCGGTTGTGCACGCCGGTCAGTTCGTCGCGGATGGCCAGCTCGTTGATGGTGCCGAGCGCCTGCTCGAGCTTGACGAAGCCCTGGGTCTTGGTCAGCTCGAACAGCAGCGCGAACACCAGCACGACCACGAACAGGCCGAGGTGGCAGGCCAGGTAGAGCAGCGCCATGTCGGCCACCGGGTGGTCCGGGAGCGGAAAGCCGGCCCCCGGCAGCATATAGATAGCGACGGCCGCCGTGCAGCTGAGCCCCAGCCAGCACAGGGCGCTGGTCACGCCGCCCAGGAACATCGCCACCAGCGGCGCCGTGATCAGCCAGCTGGCGGTGGGCGCGCCGATCCCGCCCAGGTTATAGCTGAGCCAGCTGAAATTGAAGAACAGCGCACACAGGAACAGTTCGCGCGCTGCCCAGATGCTGCCGCTGGCGCGCAGCAGCAAGGGAGAACCGAGCATGCAGGCGCAGCACAGCAGGATCTCGACGGCAGCGGCATCGAAACCGAGCAGGTGGTAGGCGAGCGCGTAAAAGGGTCCGGCGGTGGCGGCCAGCAGTGCGGCGTTGACGACATTTTCGGCGCGCGTGCGGACGTTGGCCGCCTGGTTCAACAGGTCGGCAGGAATGAACCAGTGGTTTGCGCCCAGGTAACGGTCACTCCATCGCGCGCAGATGCTGTTCATGGGTCCTTGGTCTCGGCTTGGGTGGCCGCTTGGCGTGTCAGGTCAAACGCCAGTGTAGGAATGAAATTTCCTACAGACTTTATTTTTAAGCAGATACAAGACGGAAAAGCATGCGCGCAACGCTTGACAAGAAAAACTGCCGTGTTGACTTGGGAGAAACTTCAGGCGCGCTGGAGAGGAATCGACCGGCCGGCCCGCGCACGCAGCTGCCCGCAGCCGCCCTCGACATCCTGCCCGGCCGAGTCGCGCAGCTTGGTCAGCACGCCGCGCGCATGCAGGCTTGCCGCGATCGCGCGCGCCCGCTCCCAGCTGGGGCGCCGGAAGGCAAGATCGGGAATCGTGTTGTACGGGATCATGTTCAGAATGGCGTATTTGCCGCGCAGCAGCGCGACGATGCCGTCCAGTTCATCCTCGCCGTCGTTTACGCCCTCGAGCAGAGTCCACTGGTACTGGATCGGATAGCCGGTCAGGCGCGCATAGCGTTCGCCGAATTCGACCAGCTCCTGCGGCGCCAGGCGCGGTGCGCGCGGCAGCAGCTCGGCGCGCAGGTCCGCCCTGGTGGTGTGCAGGGACAGCGCCAGCGCCGGCTTCACCCTTCCCTGCGGCAGGCGCTCGAAGGCGCGCGGGTCGCCCACGGTCGAGAACACCAGGTTTTTATGGGGAATATGCGCCTCGACTCCGAGCAGGTCGATGGCTTCGAGGACGTTGTCGAGGTTGTGGGCCGGCTCGCCCATGCCCATGAACACGACCTTTTTCACGGGACGGCGGGCACGCGCCAGGACGACCTGGGCCACGATCTCGCCGCTGCTGACCTGGCGCAGCAAGCCGTCGCGCCCGGTCATGCAGAAGCGGCAGCCCACGGCACAGCCGACCTGGCTCGACACGC
Organism: Massilia litorea; assembly: GCF_015101885.1. Taxonomy (NCBI): domain Bacteria; kingdom Pseudomonadati; phylum Pseudomonadota; class Betaproteobacteria; order Burkholderiales; family Oxalobacteraceae; genus Massilia; species Massilia litorea. The sequence goes on along the minus strand of NZ_CP062941.1, from coordinate 3,092,102 downwards.
AGACGCCGTCGCGCGGCAGGAGCACGGTTTCGACGGCCTGGCCATCGTTCAAGCCGACCAGCAGGCGCGCCGAGCCATCCTCGGCCGGATGCTCGCTGATTACCCGCGCGAGACCGGCCAGCTCTGCGTCGAGCTGCGGCAAGGCTTCGCGCACAGGCCTGGGCAGGTAATCGTTCGGACGACGCCGCCCGCGTTCGTGCGGCGCGCCCTGCACCCAGTCGCGCAGTACGCGCGCCTGGTGCTCCGGCAGAGCGCCGAGAGCCGCCAGGCGCTCCCGAATACCTGCAACCCGCATTTAGTCGTTTTTCACCACGATGCTCGGGAACTTGCTGGTCATGTCCTTGGCCCGCTCGGCGACCTTGACCGCCACCTTGCGCGCGATCTCTTTATAAACAGAGGCCACCGCGCCGTCCGGATCGGCAACCACCGTCGGGCGGCCCGAATCGGTCTGCTCGCGGATCGACATCGTCAGCGGCAGCGCGCCAAGGAAGTCGACGCCGAAGTCCTTGCACATCTTCTCGCCGCCGCCCTGGCCGAAAATCGCCTCGGTGTGGCCGCAGTTCGAGCAGATATGGGTGCTCATGTTCTCGACGATGCCGATGATCGGGATCCCGACCTTCTCGAACATTTTGAGGCCTTTACGGGCGTCCAGCAGCGCGATGTCCTGCGGCGTGGTGACGATCACGGCGCCCGTGACCGGCACTTTCTGCGACAGGGTCAGCTGGATGTCGCCGGTTCCGGGCGGCATGTCGACGATCAAATAATCCAGGTCGCGCCAGTTGGTTTGCTCCAGCAGCTGCTGCAGCGCCTGGGTGACCATCGGGCCGCGCCAGACCATCGGCTCGTCCGGATCGATCATGAAACCGATCGAGGACACCTGCACGCCGTGGTTTTCCAGCGGTTCCATGGTCTTGCCGTCGACGCTTTCCGGACGCGCATTAATACCGAGCATCATCGGCTGCGAGGGACCATAGATGTCCGCATCCAGCACGCCGACGCTCGCGCCTTCGGCAGCCAGGGCCAGGGCCAGGTTCACGGCCGTGGTCGACTTGCCGACGCCGCCCTTGCCCGAGGCGACGGCGATGATGTTCTTTACGTTCGGCATGACCTTCAGGCCGCGCTGCACGGCGTGCGACAGGATTTTCACCTGCACGCTGACGCTGACGTTGCTGACGCCCGGAATGGCTTTCACCGCGTTGACAACCAGGCCGCGCAGGAGCGCGACCTGGCTTTTCGCCGGATAGCCGAGCTCGAGATCGAAAGCGACGTCACCGCCGTCGACCTGGATGTTCTTGACCGATTTCGAGGACACGAAGTCCTTGCCCGTATTAGGATCGATGACCTTTGCCAGTGCCGCCTTGACGTCGTCTGCTGTGATGCTCATGTGTTTCTCCAATGTGATGCGCGCAGTGTAGCAAAAAACGGCCCATTGCCTCTTGTCTGAGTGGCAAAACCAGGGAATACCCCCTGAACGGAGAACCTATCCCAGTGGGGAGGGGGAAGTTGATGGCGATGCATGGCAAGCGGGAGCAAGGCGCGAGGAGGCCGCATGGCTGGGCCATGCAACGACGAGCAACGCCGCGCCCGCTTGTCAGGCGCGCCAGCAACGACCCATCCCCGCTGGGATAGGTTCTTCGGGCCATCCACTGGTAAAATGTTTTTTTTCATCTTCTCACAAGCGTTTCGACCATGACCCGCAAGCTGTTCGTCACTACCGCCCTGCCCTACGCGAATGCCGCCTTCCACATCGGCCACATGATGGAGTACATCCAGGCCGACATCTGGGTCCGCTTCCAGCGAATGCAGCGCGACGGCGGCCAGCAACGCCAGGTGCACTTCGTCTGCGCCGACGACACCCACGGCACGCCGATCATGATCGCCGCCGAGAAGGAAGGCATTACCCCGCAGGAATTCGTGGCGAAGATCGCCGCCGGCCGCGCCCAGTACCTGGACGGCTTCCATATCGGCTTCGACAACTGGTATTCGACCGATTCGCCGGAAAACGTCGAACTCTCGCAGGGCATCTACCGCAAGCTGCGCGACGCCGGCCTGATCGTCACCAAGACCGTGGACCGCTTCTTCGACCCGGTCAAGGGCATGTTCCTGGCCGACCGCAACATCAAGGGCGAGTGCCCGCAATGCCACGCGAAGGACCAGTACGGCGACAACTGCGAAGTCTGCGGCGCCGCCTACCAGCCGACCGAACTGATCAATCCGTACTCGGTGTTCACCGGCTCGACCCCGGTTCTGAAGCCGTCGGAACAGTATTTCTTCAAGCTGTCCGACCCGCGCTGCTTCCACTTCCTGAAGGAATGGCTGAACACCCCGGGCCGCCTGCAGCCGGAAATGGTGAATAAAGTCTCCGAGTGGCTGGGCGAAGACGGCGAAAAGCTGGCCGACTGGGACATTTCTCGTGACGCGCCCTATTTCGGCATCCCGATTCCCGATGCGCCCGGTAAATTCTTCTATGTGTGGCTGGACGCGCCGGTCGGCTACCTGGCATCGCTGAAGAATTACTTCGACAAACAGGGCCTGGACTTCGAGGCCTTCCTGAAGGATCCGGACGCGGAGCAGATGCACTTCATCGGCAAGGACATCGTCTCCTTCCACCTGCTGTTCTGGCCGGCGATGCTGAATTTCTCGGGCCACCCGATCATCGACAAACTGCGCGTCGCCGTCCACGGCCACCTCACCGTGAACAACGAAAAGATGTCGAAGTCGCGTGGCACCGGCATCTCGCCGCTGCGCTACCTGGAACTGGGCATGAACCCGGAATGGCTGCGCTATTACCTGGCGTTCAAGCTGAACGCGAAAGTCGAGGACCTCGACTTCAACGGCGAAGACTTCGTCGCCCGCGTGAACAGCGACCTGATCGGCAAATACGTCAACATCGCCAGCCGCTGCGCCGGTTTCATCACGAAGAAATTCGACGGCAAGCTGGCCTCGTCGCTGTCGGATAACGCCAGGTCGTGGATCGCCAAAGCCCTGACCGTGGACGGCGCCGAGCGCCAGGCCTCGATCGCCGCGAGCTTCGAAGCCCGCGAATTCGGCAAGGCGCTGCGCGAAATCATGGAAATCGCCGACGTGACGAACCAGTTCGTCGACGAGAACAAGCCGTGGATCCTGGCGAAGGACGAAACGAAGACCGCCGAGCTGCACGAGGTCTGCACGGTCGCCCTGATCCTGTTCCGCCAGCTGACCATCATGCTCTCGCCGGTGCTGCCGCAAGTGGCCGCGCGCGTTTCGGAATTCCTGGGCGACAGCGAACTGAGCTGGGCAGATACCCAGGGCGAGGCCGTTACCAGCACGATGCTGGGCCGCACGATCGGCGCCTACAGCCACCTGATGCAGCGCGTCGACGCCAAGATGGTCGAGAACCTGTTCGACAAGCCGGCCGCCCCTGCTAATGCTGCCGTCGTGTCCGACGCCGGGCTGGCGGTGGCTGCGCTGGCCCCGACGGAAGACGCCACCGCTGCCGACATCGAAGAACTCGCGCCGGAAATTTCGATCGACGATTTCACGAAGATCGACCTGCGCGTGGCCCGCATCGTCAACTGCGAACACGTCGAAGGCGCCGGCAAACTGCTGCGCCTGACGCTGGACGTGGGCGAAGGCCGCCACCGCAATGTGTTCTCGGGCATCAAGTCGGCCTACAAGCCGGAAGAACTGGTCGGCAAACTGACGGTGATGGTCGCCAACCTGGCGCCGCGCAAGATGAAGTTCGGCGTGTCGGAAGGCATGGTGCTGTGCGCCTCGGCTGCCGACGAGAAGACCAATCCGGGCCTGTACCTGCTCGATCCGATGCCGGGCGCAACGCCGGGGATGCGCATTCGCTAAGCCCGGGGCATTGCCCCGGGAAACGCAGAGCATGAAACACGCAACATCGCCCCGGAGGAAAGCTGTTTCCGGGGCGCACGGCGGCGTTATAATGCCGTTTTCTTCAAGAAACATGCGCCTGGGTGCTGCACATACGCCCCGACAAACTCTTTTGAGAGGTAGCTAATAACATGACCGAACTCACCCCCCTCCGCCACATCCCGACCGCCAACGTGTTCCGCAAAGGCGACGTCTTCGTCCTGTTCGGCGAACTGTTCGGCCGCGGCTATGTGAACGGCCTCATCGACGAGGCGCGCGCCGCCGGCATGACGATCGTCGGCATCACCGTCGGCCGCCGTGACGAGACCGGCGCCCTGCGCGCGCTGACCGCCGAGGAACACGCGGAAGCCGAGGAAAAGCTGGGCGGCCGCATCGTCAACGTGCCGCTGATGGCCGGTTTCGACATGGATGCGCCGGAAGGCGAGCAGAATCCGACCGAATTGCTGTCGGACGTGAAGCTCAAGACCTGGCAGGACGACAAGCTGGACTGGGAAAAGATCGAGCGCTGCCGCGAAGCCGGCGTGCGCCGCTTCACGACGTCCGCCGCCCAGGCGATGGCGGAAATCGACAAGCTGATCCCTGAGGGCGCAAATGTCTTCTTCGCCCACACCATGGCCGGCGGCATTCCGAAGATCAAGGCCTTCCTGGCCATCGCCAACCGCATCTACAAAGGCCGCGGCGACCGTTTCGAATCCTCGCGCGCCCTGCTCGACAGCGACCTGGGCAAGCTGATCCTGATGAACTTCGACGAAGTCACCGCCAACACGCTGAAATACCTGATCGACGCCTCCGCCCCGATCCGCGAGCGCGTGACGAAGGCCGGCGGCGAAGTGCGCTACACGGCCTACGGCTACCATGGCACCGAGATCCTGATCGGCGGCAAATACGTCTGGCAGACCTACACCAACTACACCCAGGGCTACGCCAAGATGCGCCTGGAAAGCATCGCCGAAGCCGCCTGGAAGCAAGGCATCGCCGCGACCGTCTTCAACTGCCCGGAAATCCGCACCAATTCGTCGGACATTTTCGTGGGCGTCGAACTGTCGCTGTTCCCGCTGCTGACCGCGCTGAAGAAGGAAGGCGGCGGAGAATGGGCAGAGAAGCAGTGGGCAATTTGCCAGGAACTTCTGGGCGACGGCATTTCGCTGCAGTCCCTGCTCGACACGATCGAAAAGTACAACAACGACCCGACCAGCGCCCAGTTCCGCAACTTCGAAGCCTGGCCGATGGACAACACCCCAGCCCTGGCCGACGTGATGATCGGCACCTCGGAAGAGATCACCGGCCTGCACAAGGACAAGAAGGCCCTGATCACGGACCACCTGTCCTCGCTGGTGCTGGAAGGCGCCGGTCCGCTGATGTTCCATGGCGCATCGGAAAAGATTGCCCCGGTGCTGTGGCTGAACCACGACATCATTGCACGCCAACTCAACGCGCTGCATCCATAACCCTTGACGCCGGGGCCGCGTGGGCAGAACAATCTGCCTCGCCGTCCCGGCTCTCTTTTTTATCGATCAAAACAATGCCTAAATTCACCGGTTACGTATCCGACCACACCAAGTTCATCGAAGAGTTGAAGTCGAAGACTCCGGGCATGGAAGAGCGCCAGCAGGAAGGCCGCTCCCTGCTGTGGGACAAGCTGCCGATCTCGCTCGACGAAGAAGCGCGCACCAGGGAATCGCGCCTGCGCCAGAACGCCTATCCGTACCAGAACAAGTTCTAAAGACCAACAGGCATGCTGCCGGAGCAGGCCGCGCCGGAAGCGCCGGCCGACCCTATCCTCGACGAAGGCGCCTTGCCGCCTGATGCCGCCGGCCTCGACGATGCCGCCGCGGCCGCGATTGCGCGCCTGTACGGCGAGCCGCTGCTGCGCATGCCGAACGACCTGTACATCCCGCCCGACGCCCTCGAGATCTTCCTCGACGCCTTCGAAGGCCCGCTCGACTTGCTGCTCTACCTGATCCGCAAGCAGAACTTCAACATCCTCGACATCCCGATGGCGCAGGTGACCCTGCAATACCTGGAATATGTCGAGCAGATCCGCAAGAGCAACCTGGAACTGGCTGCCGAGTATCTGCTGATGGCGGCGATGCTGATCGAGATCAAGTCGAGGATGTTGCTCCCCAAGAGACAGGACGACCTGATCGAAGACGCCGGCGACCCGCGCGCCGAACTCGTGCGGCGCCTGCTCGAATACGAACAGATCAAGATCGCCGCCCTGCAACTGGGCGCACTGCCGCAGGAAGGACGCGATTTCCAGCGCCCTTCGCTGACCGTCGAGCAAAGCCTGACGCCGGTCTTACCGCAAGTCGATCCGCACGACCTGCAACGCGCCTGGCTCGACGTTTTGCGACGGGCGAAATTGACCCAGCACCACCGGATCGGGCGCCAGGAATTGTCCGTGCGCGAGCACATGTCGGCGATTTTGCGTACCCTGCAATCGCAGCGCTTCGTCGAATTCGGCGAGCTGTTCGCGGGCCAGGAGACGGTGCCGATCATCGTGGTCCACTTTGTCGCCCTGCTCGAGCTGGCCAAGGAAACCCTGGTCGAAATTACGCAAGCCGAACCGTTCGCGCCCATTTACGTGCGCCTGGCATACTCGCCGGCATGAGCCGAGTGCGAGTCCAACACTTTACGCATCCACACACATGAAAATCATTACCACCATTGACGAACTGCGCGACCAGATGCGCGGCCAGCTGCGCACCGCTTTCGTGCCGACGATGGGCAACCTGCATGAAGGCCACCTCTCGCTGATGCGCCTGGCGCGCAAGCACGGCGACCCGGTGGTCGCTTCCATTTTCGTCAACCGCCTGCAGTTCGGCCCGAACGAAGACTTCGACAAGTACCCGCGCACCTTCCAGGCCGACGTCGAGAAACTGGAAAAGGAAGGCGTCTATGTGCTGTTCGCGCCGACCGAGAAGGATTTGTATCCCGAGCCGCAGGAATACCGCGTACAGCCGCCTGACACCCTCGGCAACACCCTGGAAGGCGAGTTCCGCCCGGGCTTCTTCGGCGGTGTGTGCACGGTCGTCACCAAGCTGTTTTCCTGCGTGCAGCCGCGCGTGGCCGTGTTCGGCAAGAAGGATTACCAGCAGCTGATGATCGTGCGTAACATGGCGCGCCAGTTCGCGATGCCGACCGAAATCATCGGTGCGGAAACCTTCCGTGCGGAAGACGGCCTGGCCCTGTCCTCGCGCAACATGTACCTGTCGCCGGAAGAACGCGCCGAGGCCCCGGCCCTGTACCAGGGCCTGAATTTCGTCGCCAACGAGATCCGCGGCGGCCACCTCGACATCTTCTCGGTCGAGCGCGAAGCGATGGCGCAGCTGTCCGCACGCGGCTGGAAGCCGGACTATATCTCCGTGCGCAAGCGCATCGACCTGCAACCGCCGTCGGCCGGCGACCTGGCCCAGGGCACGCCCCTGGTCGTGCTCGCCGCTGCCAAGCTGGGCACCACGCGCCTGATCGATAATCTCGAAATCTGAGTCCCGCCTGAGGCGGCGGCGCAACGGCGGCGCTGACATTCTGCAAACAAGTATTAACTTTTTGCAACACGCGGCACGACCGTTTATACTGGCACTTGCCCGGCGCTCTGCCGGGCAGATTTTTCGCCGCAAGGAATGCCGCCGTGACCGAAGTTCTGACCGAAAACGCACCCCGTCCGCCCCGCAAGGGTTCGCCCCGTCCCAGCGACGTCCTTGACCGCATCGCTGCGACCGCGTCGCCGCACGAGATGCGCGATCCCTTCGACATCGGGGAAACCTTTACCAGCCTGGCCGAGTCCGGCGAAGCGCTGACGATTTATCCGGGCACCCTGGGCGAGCCGATGCTGGCGCGGATCGAATTCGTGCACCCGGAAGAGCCGCATTTCACGCTCGACATCGCCGGCGGCCTGCCGCTGCCTGCGGGCCGCGCCACCTTCGTCGCGGCACTGGGCGGCAACGCCAAGCTCCAGTTCGAGCTCGAAGGCGACTGGATCCCGACGCCTGGCGCATCGAACCTGGTGCCGGCCGTGTTTCCGGAAATGTGCCTGGTCCTGAACCGGCGCGCCGCGCCGCGTCTGGAGACCCCGGTCAACGGCAGCTATGCCGCGACCTTCACCCTCATGAACAAGCAGTTCGAGCTGCCCTTGTGCGACTATTCCGTCGGCGGCGTCGGCTTGCGCGCCACCCCGGACCAGGCGGCGGAACTGTATCTGGGAAGGAAGCTGAAGAGCGTGCGCCTGCAGCTGGGACCGGCGCTGGCGATCGTGGCCGACCTCGAGATCCGGCTGCTGCGGCCTTTCCGCAGTTTCCTGCTGGGCGAACAGGTGCAGGTCGGGTGCAGCATCAGCAATATCGAGATGCAGATGCAGCAGACGCTGCAGCGGTTGGTGACCTCGAACCGGGGACGCTCGGCGGCGTAGGCGGCTTCGCGCGGCGGCTCGGCATGCCCACGCGTTCGCAGTTACTGCGTCACCGCCTGCGCCCACGCGAGCGCCGACAGGTGCGCCTTGTTCACCTCCAGCGGGCTGATATCGAGCGACCCCGCCAGCGCACCGACCAGGTTCGAGCTCAGCTCGCAGGCTTCCGCCAGCGCCAGGTACGGCCCGTACATGCCTTCGCGCGACATCAGCGCGCGCACCACTTCCGGCGGCAGCGGGATGGTCTCCAGCACTTCCTTCATCGGCAGCCCGAGCAGGCGGTCGAGCAGCGAGAACATGCCGGCGACGAACAAGTTCTCGCCCTCGCCCTTCGGCAGCGCATGCAGGCCCAGCAGTTCGGTGAGGCGGCCGCGCACGACGGCCGTTTCCATCAGCACCGGCGAGTAGCCGCTCGCGCTGGCGCTGGCCAGCAGCAGGGTCAGCCAGCGATACAGGGGCGCGTAGCCCATCAGGCTGATCGCCTGGCGGATCGACTGCACCTCCCGCCCTGCCCCGAAGCCGGCCGAATTGATGTTGCGCAGCAGTTTATAGGTCAGCGCCGGGTCGCGTTTCAGCACGCTTTCCAGCTTGGGGATGTCGTCGTTGTTCTGCACCATCTGCATCAGCTGCAGGATGATGGTCTGGGTGGGATTCAGGCCCTTCACCGGGTTGCCGGGACGCGGGGTCAGGTGCAGCTTGCCGACGAAGGCGTCCAGACCGAGCGCGGCACAGGCGTCGTAGTCGATCCAGTTGGTGACCGGACGGCCGACCATGCGCAGCGCCGCTTGTTTTGCAGCCGCATAGCTGCGCGCCTGGGCGGCGACGTCGATGCCCGAGAAGCGCATCTCGACGTGCGAGGCGTAAGGCGCGAGCGCCGGGGTCAGGTGCTTGACGTCGAGGCCGCGGATCGAGATGCCGACGCCGCCGGCGCGCAATCCCTGCACGGCGGCGCGGGTGCTCGGATCCATCAGGTAGCGCGCCTGCAGGCTCAGCACGGTGCGCTCGGGCGGCAGCGAGAATAACGCGTCGGTGGACAGCATGGCCGGGACGGCGTCGAGGAAGAGCTGCTTGTCGCGCAGCAGCCAGCCGTGCTCATCGTCGTTCACGTGTTCGGCCACGAAAGCGACCAGCTGCTCGAGCTCGGCATCCTGCACTGCCTGGCCGCCCTGCTGCCACAGTAATTCGTAGCCGATGACGCGCTGCGCGGGATCGAGCAGCGGTTCGCGAACAATATAGTTGGTGTGATGCATGAAGTGACCGCGGCCGAACAAAGGCGAACAATGGCGGCCTGGGCCGCCAGCGACGCCGGGTGAAACTTAGAAGCCCAGGCTGTCGAGCAGGTCGTCGACCTGGCCCTGGTTCGCGACCACCTCGACGTTGCCCTCGGGCTTGATCTGCGGGCCATTCAGCAGGCCGTTGTCGAGTTCGCGCCTGATCTCGCTCGGGGCGAAATCGACGAGCACCTGCACCAGCTGCTTCTCCAGGTCCTGGGCGATCGAGGTGATCTTGCCGATCACCTGGCCGGTCAGGTCCTGGAAGTCCTGCGCCAGCATGATGTTCATCAGCTCGGCACGGGTGGCGGTCGCGGCACGTTCGTTCTCGGCCATGACCGCGATGCTGCGCTCGGCCAGCGCGCGCCAGTCCGTTTCGCCGGCACTGCCCTTGTCGAGCAAGGCCTGCCAGGCGCTGCGCAACTCGGCGCTACGGCTTTCCACCGCGTCCTGCAGGGGACCAGCCGCATCGGTAGCGTCGAGCACGCGCTTGGCGGCTTGCTCCGACAGGCGGGCAACATAATCGAGCCGGTCGCGGGCATCCGGGATATCGCTTGCCGCTTTTTCGACCAGCTTGTCCAGGCCGAGGCCGCGCAGGCTGTCGTGCAGCGCGCGCGTCATGTGGCCGACCCGGATCAGGACTTCATCGTTTGCAACACCATCCAATGCAACTCCGGCGATCGGCTCGAGCATGATCAGGCCTTTTCCATTTTCTCGAAGATCTTGTTCAGTTTCTCGTCGAGCGTGGCGGCGGTGAATGGCTTCACCACATAGCCGCTTGCGCCGGCCTGGGCCGCCGCGATGATGTTTTCTTTCTTCGCTTCCGCGGTCACCATCAGCACCGGCAGCTTGGCCAGGGCGGGATCGGCACGGATGTTTTGCAGCATGGTCAGACCGTCCATGTTGGGCATGTTCCAGTCGGACACCACGAAGTCGAATTGTTCGCTGCGCAGCTTGGCCAGCGCCATGACGCCGTCTTCCGCTTCGTCGACGTTGGCGTAGCCCAGTTCCTTCAACAAGTTCCGGACGATGCGGCGCATCGTCGAGAAATCGTCAACCACCAGGAAACGCATCTTTGGATCAGCCATGAATTACTCCGTTGTTTCTTTTACTGAGGTTAGTGTGGCTTGAGTCGCTGCAACAAGCAAGGCTCAAGAATAGCATTTTTGTTGCCGTACGGCGATAAAACCGAGAGGAAAAGCTGCGATTCGGCGCGATCCGGATCAAACGCGCAACGCTCTTCCGCCGTGCGCCGCCAGGTGGCCGAGCACCAGTCCGGGCAAGGCCGTCAGCGGCGCCACTTCGTGGGCGGCGCCGATCGCAATCGCCTCGCGCGGCATGCCGAAGACGACGCACGAGGCTTCGTCCTGGGCGAAATTCTGGGCGCCGGCGTTTTTCATCTCCAGCATACCAGCAGCACCGTCCTTGCCCATGCCCGTCAGGATCACGCCCACCGCATTTTTACCGGCGGCCGATGCAGCCGAGCGGAACAGCACGTCCACCGACGGCCGGTGGCGATTCACCGGATCGGTCTGCTCGATCCTGGTCATGTAGTTGGCGCCCGAGCGCGCGAGAAGCAGGTGCGAATGCCCCGGCGCAATATAGGCGTGGCCGGGCAGCACGCGTTCGTTGCCGGCGGCCTCGCACACGGTGATCTTGCACAGCGAATCGAGACGGCGCGCGAACGAGGTCGTGAACCCTTCCGGCATGTGCTGGGCGATCAGGATGCCGGGGCAGTCCGACGGCATCTGCATCAGGAATTCGCGGATCGCTTCCGTGCCGCCGGTCGAGGCGCCGATGATGATCAGCTTTTCCGACGAGGTCAGCGGGCTGCGCAGCTGCGGCAGCGCCGTGGTGGCAACCGGGCTGGCCACCGTGCGCTTGACGCGGGCGCGCGCCGCGGCGCGGATTTTATCGGTGATCAGTTCGGTGTACTCGCGCATGCCGCTGCCGATCGAGATCTTCGGCTTGGTGACGAAGTCGACCGCGCCGAGTTCCAGCGCGCGCATCGTGATCTCCGAGCCGCGTTCGGTCAGCGAGGACACCATCAGCACCGGCATCGGGCGCAGGCGCATCAGCTTTTCGAGGAAGTCGAGGCCGTCCATCTTCGGCATCTCGACGTCGAGCGTGAGCACGTCCGGATTGTGTTTCTTGATCAGTTCGCGCGCGACGAGCGGATCGGGCGCGGTGGCCACGACTTCCATGTCGGCTTGCGAGTTGACGATCTCGCTCATGACACTGCGGATCAGGGCCGAGTCGTCGACGATGAGGACCTTGGTTTTCATTGTTGTTTCCTTCGCAGGTCGGGGCAAGATCAGAACAGGTCGATTTCGCCGCCGACGGGCTCCACCTTGAGGCGCTTGGCGTAGTCGAGTTCGCGCCTGGCGACCGTATCGTTCTGGGTTTGCATGAGTTTCTTGACCAATACCTTCCCTGTCCTGGGGAAGAAATACACCTTGCGCGGGTGGATGTCGTTCAGGTCTTCGGCCAGCACCGGGATGCGTTCCGTTTTCAGGAACTGCATCACGAAGGCGGCATTGCGTTCGCCCACGTTCATGGCGGTAAAGCCGCGCAGCACGGCGCCGCCGCCGAAGACCTTGGCTTCCAGGTTCTCGCGCCGCGCGCCGGCCTTCAGCAGGTCGTTGATCAGCACTTCCATCGCGAAGGTGCCGTAGCGCATCGAGGCCGAGACCGGGCTGCCGGCATCGCCGCCGCCGTCGGGCAGCATGAAGTGGTTCATGCCGCCCAGGCCCGTGATGCGGTCGCGGATGCAGGCCGAGACGCAGGAACCGAGCACGGTCACGATCAGCATGTTCTTGCCGGTGTAGTAATACTCGCCCGGCAGGATCTTCGCCGCGTCGCAATCGAAGGTGCGGTCGTAATAGACGTTGGTGGCGAACTGGTTATTCGAATGCATGGTGTTTCCGCTGGTCCCGCTCAGGCGCGGCGCTCATTGAGTTCGTAGACAGTCTTGCCGCGCAGACGCAGCGAGTCGGAAACATAGAGAAAATTCTCGGAGTGGCCGGCAAACAGCAGCGCGTGCGGCTTCATCAAAGGCACGAAGCGCGCCAGGATCTTGCGCTGCGTTTCCTTGTCAAAATAGATCATCACGTTGCGGCAGAAGATCGCATCGAACTGCCCGTTCAGGGGCCAGCTGTCGGCCAGCAAGTTCAGGGGGCGGAAGGTGACCAGCTGGCGCAGTTCCGGGCGCACGCGCGCCATGCCTTCGTGCCGCCCTTTGCCTTTCAGGAAAAAGCGCTTCAGGCGTTCCGGCGCCATCTTCTCCACCCGGTCCATGCCGTACACGCCTTCGCTGGCCGTGGCCAGCACATTGGTGTCGATGTCGGTGGCGACGATCTGGACCGGCGGCGTGAGCGTATTGAAGGCTTCGCACAGGGTCATCGCGATCGAATACGGTTCTTCGCCGGTCGAACTGGCCGAGCACCAGATCGTCAGGGGGCCGGATTCGCGCCCGCGCAGCCCGTTGACGTGGTCGGCCAGCAGCGGAAAGTGATGGGCTTCGCGGAAGAACGAGGTCAGGTTGGTCGTCAGCGCGTTGGTGAACGACTCCCACTCTTCGCCCAGGCGCCCCCCTTCCAGGTCGTCGAGGTATTTACCGAAGGAGTGGATGCCGGTCGCGCGCAGGCGCCGCGCCAGGCGGCTGTAGACCATTTCCTGCTTGCTGTCGGCCAGCGAGATGCCGGCGCGGCGGTAGATCAGGGCGCGCACGCGCTCGAAGTCGGCGCGTGTGAAGTCAAATTCCTTGACCGTGTCGGAGGTGTGTAACGGCACTTTGCCTTACCTGTGTGTTCTGCCGGCCGGAGCCGGCGGTTGTTCTGCTCGGTGCCGGGCGTCTTACGCTGCCAGTTTCTGGTCGATCAAGCCCATTTCGCTTGATGACATCAGGCGGTCGATGTCGACCAGGATCAGCATGCGCTCGTCGACCGTGCCCAGGCCGATCAGGTAATCGGTGCTGAAGGCGCTGCCCATGTCCGGGGCCGGCTTGACCTGGTCCGGGGTGAGCGTGGTCACGTCCGAGACGCTGTCGACCACCATGCCCATCACGCGGCCGGCGATGTTCAGGATGATCACGACCGTGAACTGGTCATAGGTCGGGGTGCCGAGATTGAACTTGATGCGCATGTCGACGACGGGGATGATGATGCCGCGCAGGTTGATCACGCCCTTGATGAATTCCGGTGCGTTGGCGATGCGGGTCACGGCTTCGTAGCCGCGGATTTCCTGCACCTTCAGGATGTCGATCCCGTATTCCTCCGAGCCCAGCGTGAACGCCAGGTATTCGTTGCCGGCGCCGTCGTTGCCCTGGGCAGTGATTTGGGTGATGGACATGGTTTTTCCTTAGTGGTTTCAGCTTATTGATTCAATGCATTTTGCAACTATGAGGCCAGCGCCTCGTCGGCCAGCTGGCGCGACGAGCGCACCAGCGCCGCCACGTCGAGGATCAGCGACACGCCGCCGTCGCCGAGGATCGTGGCCCCAGAAATGCCGGCCACCTTGCGGTAGTTCGCTTCCAGGTTCTTGACGACCACGTGCTGCTGGCCGACCAGGTCGTCGATCAGGAGCGCCGCGCGCTTGCCCTCGGACTCCAGGATCACGACGATGCCCTCGCTCGGGTCCTGCACCTTCGAAGCGATGCCGAACACGCCATGCAGTGCGATCAAGGGCAGGTATTCCCCGCGTACCTTCAGCACCCGGCCGCGGCCGGCGATCTCGCGCACGTCTTCGCGGCGCGGCTGCAAGGACTCGACGACGTAACCTAATGGAAGGATATAGATTTCCTCACCGCAACGTATAGTCATCCCGTCCAAAATGGCGAGTGTGAGCGGTAAAGAGATGGAAATCGTGGTGCCGAAACCACGGGCGGAGCGGATATCGACCGAGCCCCCCATCGAAGTGATATTACGTTTGACAACATCCATGCCGACGCCGCGGCCCGAGACGTCGGTGACGACATCGGCCGTACTGAAGCCCGGTGCGAAGATCAGCTGCCAGACCTCGGAATCGCTCATGTTGTCGGACACGGCGAGACCATTCTGCGCCGCCTTGGCCAGGATCCGCTCACGGTTCAGGCCGCCGCCATCGTCGGCGACTTCGATCACGATGTTGCCGCCCTGGTGGCCGGCCGACAGGAACAAGCGCCCTGCTTCCGATTTACCCGCTGCTGCGCGCGCGGCCGGCATTTCGATGCCGTGGTCGATCGAGTTGCGTACCAGGTGGGTCAGCGGGTCGACGATGCGCTCGATCAGGCCCTTGTCCAGTTCGGTCGCGGCGCCATGGGTGATGAAGTCGACCTTCTTGCCGAGTTTACTTGCCAGGTCGCGCACCATGCGCGGGAAGCGCGAGAACACGAAGTCCATCGGCATCATGCGGATCGACATCACGGCTTCCTGCAGCTCGCGGGTGTTGCGCGTCAGCTGGGACACCGAGGACAGCAGGCGCTCGTGCAGCATCGGATCGAGCTTGCTCGAACGCTGCTCGATCATCGCCTGCGTGATGACCAGTTCGCCGATCAGGTTGATCAACTGGTCGACCTTCTCGACCGAGACCCGGATCGAGGACGACTCGGCGCCCTTCTCGTCCTTTTTCGCGGCCTTCTTTTCGATGGCGTCGACGAGGTCCTGCACCTGTGCGGATTTCGCGGGTGCGGCATCGACGCCGGCCAGCGCGCGGATCTGTTCGATCGGCTGGAAGAAGCCGTAGCCGCGCTCGTCGTCGGAGAGTTCGGCCTGCGCGTCCGGCGCATCGTCTGCCGGGTCGAAGAAGCCGTAGCCCTGCTCCTCCTCGATGCGGGCGCGTTCCGCCGCCTCGATCGCGCGTTGCTCGGGCGTCAGTGGCGGCGCTTCGAAAATCTTCAGGTCTTCAGGATCGAGCACGAAGGAGCAGATGGCGACGATGTCGTCCAGGCTCTCGTGGGTGGTGATGACCAGCGCGCTGCGCCCGCCGTCGAGCGGCGTGACGGACACGCGGCCCATCAGTCCCAGTTCGTCGACCAGGGCGTTCACGTCGCGCTGTTCGACGCTCGGCAGCTCGATCTTGTAGCGGTGCGCGCCCTCTCCGGTCTGCGCTTTCGGTTCGGAGAGCAGGAAGGATGGCGCCAGGGACGAAGCGAGTGCGGACGCCGCCGGCACCAGGCCTTCGGACAGGTCGTGCAGCACCATGCGCACGTTGGCGACATTGTCCTGGTCGACGTAGGCGCCGTTGCGGTGGCCGTCGAGCTGGTTCTTGAGCGTGTCCTTGGCGGCCAGGAAGGCGTCCACGTGCTGGCTCGTCAAGGCCATCTCGCCCTTGCGGATGCGGTCGAGCAGCGACTCCAGCACGTGGGTCACCTCGCTCATGTCGGTGATGCCGAAGGTCGAGGCGCCGCCCTTGACGGAGTGCGCGGTACGGAAAATCGCGTTCAGGTCCTCGGCGTCGGGGGCGGCCACGTCGACGCCCAGCAGCAGCCGTTCCATTTCGGCGAGCAGCTCTTCGGCTTCGTCGAAAAAGACCTGGTAAAACTGGCTGATGTCGATCGTCATGGTGAAATCCTGCAGGAACCCGGGTTACGGCGCAGCCTCATCGCCTCAGCCGATCACTTTCTTGACGACTTCGATCAGGCGTTGCGGATCGAAGGGCTTGACCAGCCAGCCGTTGGCGCCGGCCGCGCGGCCCTTCGATTTCATTTCGTCCGAGGATTCGGTGGTCAGCATCAGGATCGGCACCTTCTGGTACTCGGGCAGGCTGCGCAGGTGCTTGATCAGCGCCAGGCCGTCCATGCGCGGCATGTTCTGGTCGGTCAGCACCAGGTCGACGACCTGGTTTTTCGCCTTGTCCAAGCCATCCTGGCCGTCGACCGCTTCCACCACCTGGTAACCGGCGGCCTTCAGGCTGAACGCCACCATCTGGCGCAGCGAGCTCGAATCGTCGACCGCGAGAATTGTTTTAGCCATGTTGTGCTCCTGCTCTTTTCTTGGATTTCTGGGATGTGGGTTGGACGCGACTGTCAGAACAGTTCGATGTCGCCGCTTTCGAGATGCTGTTGTTCGACCGATTTGCGCAGCACGCTGCGCAGCTCGAGCGACTGGATCGCCAGCGCCATGCTGACCTTGCCCAGGCGCTCGACGATTTCGTCGCTGCCCGTGTCGGCGCGAATACCGGCGCCGTGTTCGTCCAGGGTGCCGAGGAATTCGCGCAAGCCGGTCACCCGCTTCAGGGTACGCTCGATCAACTGGCTCGTCATGTCCTGGAACTGCATGCTGGTGATCGCCGTGTTCACGTGGGTGCCGATTTCGCCCGACATCGCCGCCAGCCTGGCGCTGTCTTCCGGCGTGGGGGTGCCGCCCGCGAGCAGGCGGTCGATCGCTTCCTGGCGCGAGCCGACGGCGCTATGGATCGCCATGAAGCTGCTGGTGAGCTTGTCGACTGCTTCCTCGAGCAGCAATTCGGTCTGCAGCAGGTCGGTCTCGACTTCGCTCAGGTGACGCCGGCCGTGCGCCGAGACGCCCGACAACAGGCGCTTGACGTGCGAACCCAAAATCTTTTTTCTTGTCATTGTGTACTCCTGACGCTTGTTTTACTTCCCTGCGCGGTCGCTTCCACGACGGCCTGGGCGGCCGCCTTGCCGTTCTCTGACGGCACGTCGAGCGTGGCGGCGTCGCGCATGACGGCGTCTTCGGTGCGCTTGTTCATCACGATGATGCTGATGCGGCGGTTGATCGGGTTGAACGGATCGGCGCGGTCGAGCGGCGCGGCTGCCGCCAGGCCCACCACGCGCAGGATCTTGTCGTCGGCCAGTCCGCCCACCACCAGGGCGCGGCGCGAGGCGTTGGCGCGGTCCGCCGACAGCTCCCAGTTGCTGTAGCCGGCATCGCTGAAGTACGGGGTCGAGTCCGTGTGGCCCGACAGGCCGATCCGGTTCGGCACGTCGTTCAGCACCATGCCCAGCACGTGCAGGATCTCGCTCGTGTAGGGCTGCAGCGTGGCTTTCGCCAGCGCGAACATCGGGCGGTTCTGCTCGTCCACGATCTGGATGCGCAGGCCTTCGCTGGTGATGTCGAGCAGCAGCTGGTTCTGGTATTTTTTCAGGATCGGGTTGGCCTCGATGACAGCCTCGATCTTCATCTTCAGCGTTTTCAGGCGCTCGCCCTCGGCCTTCTCGAGCGCGGCCCTGGCGTCGTTCAGGTCGTAGGTTTTCTTGTTGGTCTCCATGTCGCCCTTCTTCACCTGGCCGTTGCGGCGCGTGAGGTCGGCGCCGCCGCCCTTGATGACGGACGAGCTGTCGCCGGAACCGGAGCCGCCCGACATCGCCACCTTCAGCGGGTTCTTGAAGAATTCGGAGATGCCTTCGAGGTCGCCCTTCGAGGTCGAGCCCAGCAGCCACATCAGCAGGAAGAAAGCCATCATCGCCGTCACGAAGTCGGCATAGGCGATCTTCCAGGCGCCGCCATGGTGCCCGCCGGCGGTCTTCTTGATCCGCTTGACGATGATCGGGCGCATTCCTTCGTCAGCCATGGCGTTTCCGTGGGGTGGTCGGGTGGAGAGAGATCAGCAAGTTGTTACTTGCTCTTCGACTTCTTGATGTGCTCTTCGAGCTCGGCGAAGGTCGGGCGCTCGGTCGAGTACAGCACCTTGCGGCCGAATTCGACGGCCAGGGCCGGCGCGTAGCCGTTCAGGCTGGCGAGCAGGGTCACCTTCACGCACTGGAACATCTTGCTCGATTCGTCGAGCTTCTGTTCCAGCAGGCTGGCCAGCGGACCGACGAAACCGTAGGCCAGCAGAATGCCGAGGAAGGTGCCGACCAGCGCTTTCGCGATCAGGATACCCAGTTCGGCCGGCGGAATGCCCACCGATTCCATCGTGTGCACCACGCCCATGACGGCGGCGACGATACCGAAGGCCGGCAGGCCGTCGCCCAGCTTGGCGACCACGTGGGCCGGAACCGCGCCTTCGTGGTGGTGGGTCTCGATCTCGTTGTCCATCAGGTTCTCGATCTGGAAGGCGTCCATGTTACCGGAGACCATCAGGCGCAGGTAGTCGGCCATGAATTCGACGATGTGGTGGTCGGCCAGCACCAGCGGGTATTTCGAGAACAGGGGGCTCGCTTCCGGGGCTTCGATATCGCCCTCGATCGACATCAGGCCCTCCTTGCGCACTTTCGAGAGGACGTCGAACAGCAGCGACATCAGCTCCATGTACATTTCGCGCGTGTACTGCGACCCATTGAACACGGTCGGCAGCGCCTTCATGGTCGCCTTGATCGACTTACTGTTGTTACCGACAAAGAATGCGCCGACGGCCGCGCCGCCGATCATGATCAGTTCGATCGGCTGGAACAGCACGGCCGCGTGGCCGCCGGCCATGACGAAGCCGCCGAACACCGACGCACAGACAATGACGTAACCAATAATGACTAACAAGAAGGCGCTCCAGAAGGCGGGTCTGCAGACCCCGGAATCCGAGACAAAGTATCTCAGAAAAAATATTTACGTACGGAACTACTGCAGCTGGAACAATAGCTTGAGAATGGCCTATGGGCAAGTAAAAAGGCCCGATTTGTGGCCTAAAAGTGCCAAATGTAGAGAGTTCGACCAGTATCTTGTAGATAGAGCGATATGGTCGGCGGCGCGTCCTGGATGGCGAATTCATAACTCATCAGCATGCTGCCCGGACGCATCTCGCTCCCTGCCTTGCGCCACAGGGCCGTCATGGCCGCCGGCGACAGGTAGGCGAAGACCGCGTCGTAATCGGAAAAATCGAGCGACTCGTAGTCGCCGCGGATGAAACGGGCGCGACTATTGGTCAGGCGCGCGCGCAGCCAGCTGGCAAGCCAGGGCAAGGGCGCCAGTTCGATGCCGGTGGCGTCGATGTCCGGCCGGCGCCGCGCCAGGTCCATGACCAGGCCGCCGAGGCCGCTGCCGATGTCGATCACGGACACCCTCCTCCCCTGCGGCAGCTGGCCGGCCACCGCCTGCCAGGCCGTCCTGCCCGACGGGTAATACGGCACCTGGGTGCGGAAGGTCGACCAGTACAGGACCAGCATGAACAGGAACACGGCCAGGAACAGCCAGGGCGGCAGCTCGAGTCCGTCGGCTGCGTAGAGGGCGAGCGGAAACAGCAGGCAGATTGCGATCCACCAGGACGCCAGGCGCCAGCGCCAGGTCAGCACGGCGGCAAAGACGCCCTGCAGGATCGCGGCGACCAAATAGGACGGACGGGTGCCGGCACGCGCCAGCAGGTAGACGGCCAGCAGGGTCAGGGGGAAAGCGGCAAGCTGGCAGAGCAGCGCGCGCACGGCCGGCGCGCGCAGGAGCGTGAACATCACGGCAGAGGCTTAAGCGTCGCCTGCGGCATCCTGGCGGGACGCAGCCTCGGCGGCGTCGAGCGCGGCGGCATCTTTCGCCTTGCGGGTCTTGCCGGCGCGCGAAGGCATGTGGCACAGGCCGCACAGGTAATCGCGGTTCAGGTCGAAAGTATTGACGACGAACTTGCCCTTGCATTTGCCGCAGGGAGCCAGCGCCAGCATATTGCTCTGGAAGAAACGGACCAGGGTCCAGGCGCGCGTCAGCGAGAGCAGCGGCTCTTCGCCCGGCTCGGCGGGCATCTGTTCGAGGTAGAGTTGATAGGCCTTCATCACCGCCTGGACGCCGGAGGCACCGGCGTGTTCGACCAGGAAATTATGGATATTGATGAACAGCGAGGAGTGGATGTTCGGTTGCCAGGTGAGGAACCAGTCGGTCGAGAACGGCAGCATGCCCTTGGGAGGCGACATGCCCTTCAGTTCCTTGTACAGCTTGATGAGACGCTCGCGGGAAAGCGAGACTTCGCTTTCGAGCAATTGCAGGCGGGCGCCCAGATTGATCAGCTCGATGGCAAGCTGTATTTCCTGCGCTTCAGATACGACGCTTTTTTTACTCATCCCACGGCTCCGGCTTGTGTCCCGGCTATCCTACACTATCAGCTTGAGCTCAGCGGGATTTTACAATGTGTCTCAGCAGAAATAATTAGACTGCCGAACGCTTAAGCAATCTCTTCCGCTGGCTGGCCGGCCATCAGGATGGCGGCGTGCGACTGCGCCAGGGCGCGGTCCTTGCTGTGGCTGGTCAGCATCGACAGGATGGCGGTGTCGTCGAAGCGGAAACGGGCCAGCATCATGTTGCCGCCGGCGAGCTTCAGGATCTGGGCGTTGCTCATGCCTTCGATCAGGTCCGCGATGTCGGCCGAGATGCCGAGACGGAAAATGGCGGTGACTTTATCGGCGCGGATCATTTGCTGGGCCAGCATCAGGTAGCTCAGATTCGCGTCCCGGATTTCAGCCATCATGTCGTTTGCAGTCATTTTTCTTCTCCATCCCGTTGAACCTGGCGCTAATGTGTGTTGCCAGTGAGATAGATTCTGACCGTAGAGAAACTTTTGGGAAATCGGACGGACACTGTATTTTGCGTCCGTTAAACGCGGGTATGCCCGTAGGGGTTTGTCTGACAAACCCGGGCTGATGGGGGAGGCGCTCCTATGAAAACAGGAGACTGATGTGTACTGCGAGATGCTCTGAATCAACTTGCCGTTCAGCGCACCGAACTGCTCATGTGTTGGTTTACGTCAACCAAATTCAGAACTTTAGGGTCGATTCGAACTTTTTTTCGACCCTGCTACCGGCTTGATGCACCTTTAACGGCAGGTTCCCGGGGAACTTTAGGGTGGTTTTCAAAATATTTTGAAATATTTTCCGTCACCGTTCTGCTGCCTCTGACTTCTTTACGGCGGCGTTTTCCCGAACTTTAGGGTTGCGAGCAAAATAATTTGAAAAAAGTTCAAAAAATGCGCGGCGCTGCCTGATAGCGCGTTAAAAGATAACAAAGCGTCATCGATAGCCTGCCGCCGGCTGCCTTTTTCTTGTTACACTCCCGCCCCAACGGGCCACCTGTATAGTCATCCTGCCCCAACCGCTACCCATCCATATATGAGCGAACTCTCGATCACCCGCGCCGACTGCCTCGCGCGCGATGCCCAGGACCCACTCGCGCCGCTGCGCGAACGCTTCGACCTGCCGCCCGACCTCATCTACCTGGACGGCAATTCGCTTGGCGCCCGTCCCCGCGCCGCCCTCGAGCGCGCGCAGCAGGTAGTGGCGCGCGAATGGGGCCGCGACCTGATCACGAGCTGGAACACGGCCGGCTGGTTCGACATGCCGAAGCGCCTGGGCGAACGCCTCGGCCCGCTGATCGGCGCGGCGCCGGGCGAAGTCGCCGTCACCGACACCACCTCGCTGAACCTGTTCAAGGCGCTGGCCGCCGCCGTGCACATGCAGGCACAGGCGCAGCCCGCACGCCGCGTCATCGTCACCGAGCGCAGCAACTTCCCGACCGATATCTATATGGCCGAGGGATTGACCGAATGGCTGGAGCGCGGCTACCGCGTGCGCCTGGTCGACAGCGTGGACGAACTGCCGGCCGCGATCGACGCCGACTGCGCCGTCGTCATGCTGACCCACGTGAACTACCGGACCGGCTACCAGCACGACATGGCGATGCTGACCCGCCACGCGCACCAGAACGGCGCCCTGATCGTCTGGGACCTGGCCCATTCGGCCGGCGCGGTGCCGGTCGACCTGAACGCCGCCGAAGCCGACTTCGCCGTCGGCTGCACCTATAAATACCTGAACGGCGGCCCCGGCTCGCCGGCCTTCATCTGGGTGCCGCAGCGCCACCAGGCGACATTCTCCCATCCGCTCACCGGCTGGTGGAGCCACGCCCAACCCTTCGCCATGGCGCACGGCTTCGCGCCGGCCGACGGCATCGGGCGCGCCCTGTGCGGCACCCAGCCGGTGGTCTCGCTGGCCCTGGTCGAATGCGGGCTCGAAGTGTTCGAAGAGACGAGCATGGAAGCGATCCGCGCCAAGTCGCTGGCCCTCACCGACCTCTTCATCGAACTGGTCGAAACGACCTGCGCCGACCACCCGCTGGGCCTGGTCACGCCGCGCGACCATGCCCGGCGCGGCAGCCAGGTGAGTTTCACGCATCCGCACGGCTATGCGGTGATGGCGGCCCTGATCGCGCGCGGCGTGATCGGCGACTACCGCGAGCCCGAGATCATGCGCTTCGGCTTCACGCCGCTCTACACAAGGTATGTGGACGTGTGGGATGCGGTGGCGATCCTGAAGGATATCCTCGACCGCGAGGACTACGACGTGGCCGCCGAACGCGGCGCAGTCACTTGAGGGCGACATGGACGACAAACAGAAACAGCCGGCCGAATGGCATGGCGCGAAGATGGACTTCAAGGAGTCGATGAGCTATGGCGACTACCTGGGTTTGAACCAGATCCTGTCGGCCCAGCACCCGCTGTCGCCGAACCACAACGAGATGCTGTTCATCATCCAGCACCAGACCAGCGAACTCTGGGTCAAGCTGATGCTGCACGAACTGCACGCCGTGCGCAGCCACCTGCGCGCGGGCGAACTCGATCCGGCTTTTAAAATGCTGGCGCGCGTGGCCCGCATCATGGACCAGCTGGTCCACGCCTGGGACGTGCTGGCCACCATGACGCCGTCCGAATACACGGCGATCCGCCCCTATCTCGGCGCCTCCTCGGGCTTCCAGTCGCACCAGTACCGCGAGCTCGAATTCATCCTCGGGAACAAGAACGCAGCCCTGCTGGCGGTGCACGAAAAGAATCCGCCGGCCCACGCTACCCTCGACGCCGCCCTGCGGTCGCCCTCGATCTACGACGAAGCGGTGGCGCTGCTGGCGCGCAGCGGTTTCACGATCGCGCCCGAACGCCTGGCCCGCTCCCCAAGCGAGCCGACAGCGCACGACGACTCGGTGCAGGCGGCCTGGCTGGCCGTGTACCAGCAGCCGGACAAACACTGGGCCCTGTACGAACTGGCCGAAAAGCTGGTCGACCTCGAGACCGCCTTCCGTTTCTGGCGCTTCCGCCACGTGACGACGGTCGAGCGCATCATCGGCTTCAAGACCGGCACCGGCGGCACGGCGGGCGTCAGCTACCTGCGCAAGATGCTCGACGTGGTGCTGTTCCCGGAACTGTTCGCGCTGCGCACGGCACTGTAAGCGACGCATCATTCGAGCCATGTAGAATGGATTGAATTAACAAGGAGACAGCATGGGTGGCGACGTACTGATTCTTTCCGGCCTGTGGAATTCGGGCCCGCAGCACTGGCAGTCGCACTGGGAAGCGCGCCATCCCGCATGGCGCCGGGTCGCCCACCGCGACTGGAATAATCCCCAGCGCGACGAGTGGGTCGCCGAGCTCGACGCCGCGGTCGCCAGCAGCACGGGCGCGCCGGTGCTGCTGGCGCACAGCCTTGGCTGCATGCTCGCCGTGCACTGGGCTGCCTCCGGCTCGCCCTTGCGCGCGGCCGGCGCCTTCCTGGTGGCGCCGAGCGACGTCGACGCCGCTTCGTATCCGATCGACCCGAACGGCTTCGCGCCGGTGCCCCTCGCCCGCCTGCCGTTTCCCAGCCTGGTGATCGCCAGCACGAACGACGAATTCGTCACGCGCGAACGGGCCCTGGCCTTTGCCGAAGCCTGGGGCAGCCGCTATGTCGAGATCGGCCCGGCCGGTCATGTGAACGCCGACGCCGGCTATGGCGACTGGCCCGAGGGCGAGCGCCTGCTGCTCGAATTCCTCGACCAGCTGCGCACCTAGCCGATCAGGGTATCATGGCCGCTGCACCGCCAGGCATGACCATGACAAGCCCGACCGCCCCGCTTCCCCGTCCGCTTCCTCGTTCGTTCTCGCTCTACCTCGACTGCTGCCGCTTCCTGGCGGCGGTGCTGGTCGTCGTCAGCCATGTCGTACCGTATGGCGTGGTCGCGCCCGGCTCCGCGATCTGGTGGCCGAACCTCGGACGCGAATCGGTGGTGGTCTTCTTCGTGCTGTCCGGCTTCGTGATCGCCTACACGACCGAACACAAGAACGCGAGCCTGCGCGAATACTGCGTGGCCCGCTGCACCCGCATCTATTCGGTCGCCCTGCCCCTGCTGCTGCTCGGCTTTGCCTTGGCCGCCGTGCTCGTCCTGTCCGGCCAGGCGACGCTCGCGGACTACTACCAGCTACGCAAACCCTGGCTCTACCTGCCGCTGCACCTGCTGTTCATGGGCGAACTCTGGACCATTTCCGAAGTGCCGCCGCTGCTCGGTCCCTACTGGTCGCTCGGCTACGAGGTCTGGTACTACGTCCTGTTCGGCGCGGCCTTCTACCTGCGCGGCACGCGCCGGCTGGTCGTTCTCGGCTCGCTGCTGCTGCTCGTCGGGCCGAAGCTCTGGCTGCTGCTGCCGGTGTGGCTGGCCGGCGTGTTGACTTATCACTGGCAAAAGACGCACACGATCGCGCGCCCGCTGGCGCTCGCCGGCTGGTGCGCGACGCTGGCCTTGCTGGCGGCGTTCAAAGCGGCCGACCTGGATGCGGCCTTGCGTGCAGTCGCGCAGGCCAACTGGCCTTTCCCTGGCCTGCCGCTGAAAAGCGCCGACCGCTGCCTGGCCGACTACCTCGTCTGCGTGCTGGTCGTGGTGAACTTCCTGTGCGCGAAGAGTGCGGATTTCGGCGCCCTGTTGCGCGTCGAGCGGCCGGTGCGCTGGCTGGCTTCCTATACTTTTACCTTGTACCTCGTGCATGCGCTGGTGCTGCGGGTGTGGGTGAGCGTGTATCCGCATCGCGCGGCGGATGCGGGCGATGTCGCGCTGCTGGTGGCGCTGATCGCGGGCGCGACCTGGGTGATCGGGCAGGTAAGCGAGCACCGCAAGGGGTGGTTCGAGGGGATGTTCGTGCGCCTGGCAAGCGCCCGCCGAATCGTCTAACCGTAGGGGTCATTAAGGCCAATGGCTTTTATGACGGGTTCACCGGGCATGCCCACGCGGTACGGCGGCCGATCGGAGATGTCGCGGAACGCAGCGGTACGACCGCGTGGGCACAAGTGCCCACCCTACAAAAAAACCGGGTCCTCAGACCCGGTTTTTACAATAAAGACTTCGCTTACTTCGCAGACCGTAGGGTGGGCTCTCGAGCCCACGCGGTACGGCGCTCGATCGGAGATATCGCGGAACGCAGCCGTGCGACCGCGTGGGCACAAGTGCCCACCCTACAAAAAAACCGGGTCCTCAGACCCGGTTTTTACAATAAAGACTACGCTTACTTCGCAGTTGCCAGCAGCATCTCGTTGAGACGTTTCACGAACGCCGCCGGGTCGCTCAGGCTGCCGCCCTCGGCCAGCATCGCCTGGTCGAACAGGATATGCGACCAGTCGGCAAAGCGCGGGCTGCTCGCGTCTTCGTACTTCAGGCGCGTCACCAGCGGGTGGTTCGGGTTGATCTCGAGGATGGGCTTCGACTCCGGCGCGTTCTGGCCGGCGGCCTTCAGCATGCGCACCAGGTTCGCCGACAGCTCGTGCTCGTCCGCCACCAGGCAGGCCGGCGAATCGGTCAGGCGGTGCGTGACGCGCACGTCCTTGGCTTTTTCAAGCAGCGCACCCTTCATCTTCTCGACCAGGTCCTTGTACTGGGTCTCGGTCTCTTCGTGCTCCTTCTTCTCGGCTTCGTCTTCCAGCTTGCCGAGGTCCAGCCCACCCTTGGCCACCGAGGTCAGTTCCTTGCCTTCGAATTCGGTCAGGAAGGACAGCATCCACTCGTCGACGCGGTCGGTCAGCAGCAGGACTTCGACGCCCTTCTTGCGGAAGATCTCGAGGTGCGGGCTGTTCTTCGCGGCGTTGAAGTTATCGGCCGTGACGTAGTAAATCTTGTCCTGGCCTTCCTTCATGCGCGCGACGTAGTCGGCAAACGACACGGTCTGTTCGTCCGATTCGTTCTGGGTCGAAGCGAAGCGCAGCAGCTTGGCGATGCGGTCCTTGTTGGTCGCGTCTTCGCCGATGCCCTCTTTCAGCACCTGGCCGAATTCCTTCCAGAAGGTGACGTATTTGTCCTTCGTTTCCTGCTCGTCCGCGTTCGCCAGTTCTTCCAGCATGCCCAGCACGCGCTTGGTCGAGCCTTCGCGAATCACCTTGACGTCGCGCGACTCCTGCAGGATCTCGCGCGAGACGTTCAGCGGCAGGTCGGCCGAGTCGATCACGCCCTTGATGAAGCGCAGGTAGGTCGGCATCAGCTGCTCGGCGTCGTCCATGATGAAGACGCGTTTCACGTACAGCTTGATCCCGCCGCGCTTGTTGCGGTCCCACAGGTCGAAAGGCGCATGGCTCGGCACGTACAGCAGCTGGGTGTATTCGCTGCGGCCTTCCACGCGGTTATGCGTGTAGGCGAGCGGCTCCTGGAAGTCGTGCGAGACGTGCTTGTAGAACTCGTCGTACTGTTCCTTCGTGATCTCGGAACGGTTGCGGGCCCACAGGGCGCTGGCCTGGTTGACGGTCTCGAATTCGTCCTTGAGAACGGTTTCCTTCTTCTCTTCGTCCCACTCTTCCTTCTGCATCAGGATCGGCAGCGAGATGTGGTCCGAATACTTGCGGATGATCGTTTTCAGCTTCCAGTTCGACAGCAGCTCTTCTTCGCCGGCGCGCAGGTGCAGGATGACGTCGGTGCCGCGGCCCGGCTTCTCGATCGATTCGACGCTGTAGTCGCCCTCGCCGGTCGACTCCCAGCGCACGCCCTCGCCCGCCTCGGCACCCGCGCGGCGGGTCTCGACGGTGATGCGGTCGGCGACGATGAAGCCCGAATAGAAGCCCACGCCGAACTGGCCGATCAGGGCCGCGTCGGCCTGCTGGTCGCCCGACAGGCGCGAGAAGAATTCCTTGGTGCCGGACTTGGCGATCGTGCCCAGGTGCGAAATGACCTCGTCACGGCTCATACCGATGCCGTTGTCCGAAATCGTGATCGTCTTCGCTTCCTTGTCGAAGCTGACCTTGATCTTCAGTTCATGGTCGTTACCGTACAGGGCGTCGTTGTTGATCGCTTCGAAGCGCAGCTTGTCGGCCGCGTCGGAGGCGTTCGAGATGAGTTCGCGCAGGAAGATTTCCTTGTTGGAGTACAAGGAGTGAATCATCAGTTGCAGCAGCTGTTTGACTTCAGCTTGAAAGCCAAGGGTTTCTTTTTCGGCGTGCGCCATCTTGTTCCTCGTGATGTTACGAATTACGGGTTGAACGGATTGCTGCAATATTGGGATAGCGTTACGGTTTTCAAGAGGTTTTCGCGAGCCCGGCCGTGAGGGGCGGCGCCAGCATGCGTCGTGCGACCAGATGCACGACCAGCGCGCAGCCCAGCGCCAGCGCGAACGCGGCCCCGACCGCGCCCTCGCGCAGCTGCATGGCCAGGGTGACACAGAACACGGCAAATCCGAAATACCCGACCACCATGCCGCGCAGCAGGGCCACGGCGCTGCCGCGTCCCGAACCGGCATGGGCGAAGCCGACCAGCACCGTGCTCATCACCGGGAACATGGCGAAGAAGCCGGACAGGCGCGCGCCGAGGTGGGCCGCGCCCGTCGTCACGGCCAGTACCAATGCGGCGGCGGCGAACATGCGCCAAGGGAGGTCGCCGCGGGCCGGGGTGCCGGCCGGACCGGCGGCGTCCTGCGGAAAGAGCCGCCTTGCCAGCAGCAACGCGGCCCAGACGAGCACGAAGGCGACGGCAAGCGGCAAGTCCAGCCGCTGCAGCGCGGCGACCGCGGCGGCGTACGCCAGCAAGGCCAGCGCCATCGATCCGGCGACGCCAAAGCGCAGCGCCGCCCATGCGTAAGCAAGGCTGAACACGAGAATCGCCACCACCGCCAGCAGGGTGCCCTGGGCGGCGTTGGCAGCAAAGCCCGCGCCCTGTTCGAGCGTCAGCGTAAACAGGATGGGACCGGCGACAATCGGGAAGGCCGACAGCCAGCCGGCGACCGCCTGTCCCCAGCGCCGGCCTGCCAGCGTCACGCCATAAATGAGGCAGGGAACGAGCAATAATTTCAGCAGCAGCACGACGTTCATTGACTGTCCTTTGGCAGCCGCAGGGCGGCGAGCGCGAATGATACCACCAAGAAATACTAAAGTAACAACATTCCGGCGGTCTCCGGTGCCACTGCGTGTGCAAGAATGACCCGGAAGGCGCGGTGAGCGGTCGGCGATGTTGCGTTCTTGTCTGAGATATCTGCTTGAACGCCTAATCTGCTGGTAACGCACATTTCCATGTGGCAATATACGTCCGCATTTTCAGCACTTCTCAGCACCTGACTCATCCCAAGGCCGACACAACTGCTCGGTTCGTCAATTTTTACTGGTTAATCATGAAATTTTCCGACCTCAATATTGGACCGCGGCTGTACGCCGGTTTCGCCCTGATCGTCGCCATTCTCATCGCGCTGGTGACGACTGCTTACCTCAACTTCACCTCGCTCGAAGCCGCCAACGGCATGAACATCCATACCTATGAGGTCATGGCCGAAGCCAATGCCACGCTCGAGAGCCTGATCAACATCGAAACCGGCCAGCGTGGCTTTTCGCTGACCGGCAAGGACAGCTCGCTCGAGCCGATGACCGCCGGCGTCCAGGCCTTTGCCAGCCACCTGGGCAAGACGCGCGAGCTGACTGCCGATAACGCGGCACAGCAGAAGCGCCTGGCACAACTCGAGCAGGCCCAGAAACAATGGATGAGCGTTGCCATCGAGCCTGCGGTGGCGCAGCGCCGCGCGGTCGCCACCGGCGTGGCTACGCTCGACAACGTGGTCGCGCTCGAGCAGGAAGGCCGCGGCAAGCAGATGATGGATGCGATGCGCGGCCTGATCGCGGATATCGTGGGCGAAGAAGCGGCCCTGCTGCGTGAGCGCGCACAAACCGCGGGCTCCCTGCATGGCCGCACCGTCGGCGTGCTGATCGGCGGTGGTCTCGTTGCCACCCTGCTGGCACTCGCGATCGCCGCAGTGCTCGCGCGCAGCATCGCACCGCCGCTGCGCGATGCCGTTGCCTTCGCCGAGCGCGTGGCCGGAGGAGACCTGACCGGCCGCGTCGACGTGCGCAGCCGCGACGAAGTCGGCAAGCTGATGACCGCGCTGGGCGACATGAACGCCTCGCTGCTGGGCATCGTGTCGCGCGTGCGGGTCGGCACCGATACGATCGCCACCGCATCGGCCGAGATCGCGGCCGGCAACCAGGACCTGTCCTCGCGCACCGAGCAACAGGCCAGCTCGCTCGAGGAAACCGCGTCCTCGCTGGAAGAATTGACGTCGACGGTGAAGCAGAATGCCGACAATGCACGCCAGGCCAGCCAGATGGCCAACGCGGCATCGGCCGTCGCCAGCGAAGGCGGGGCCGTGGTCGCACAGGTCGTCGAGACGATGAGCGCCATCAATGAGTCGGCACGCAAGATCGTCGACATCACGGGCGTCATCGACGGCATTGCCTTCCAGACGAATATCCTCGCGCTCAATGCCGCTGTCGAAGCGGCGCGCGCCGGCGAGCAGGGCCGCGGTTTCGCCGTCGTCGCCGGCGAAGTGCGCAACCTGGCCCAGCGGGCCGCCAGCGCCGCCAAGGAAATCAAGGTCCTGATTGACCACTCGGTCGACAAGGCCGACGCCGGCAGCAAGCTCGTCGGGCAGGCAGGGGCGACGATGGAACAGATCGTCGTCAGCGTGCGCCGCGTGAGCGACATCATCGGCGAAATCAGTGCCGCCAGCGACGAGCAGCGCCTCGGCATCAGCCAGGTCAACGATGCCATCTCGCAGATGGACACGGTGACCCAGCAAAACGCCGCACTGGTCGAGGAAGCGGCAGCCGCCGCCAGCGCCATGCAGGACCAGGCAAGCACGCTGGCAGATACGGTCGGCGTTTTCGTGATCGAATCGGCCGCGCAGCAAACAGGCCTTGCTGCGGGCGGCGCCATGCGCGCACGCGCGCTGCCGGCCCTGCGCCACGAACCGGCCTGATGCCGGAACGCCGCCGTCCGCTTGCGTGCGGGCGGCGGCTCGGCGCCTCCCAATTCTGTGTCCTTCGCGGCTCTCTGGCCGTACAATACCGGCTTCATCCACCGCTACAGAGAACCCCATGTCCGTCTACGACAAACTGAAGGAACTGAACATCACCCTGCAGCAGGCCGCTGCGCCGGCCGCCGCCTACGTCATGTACGTACAGACCGGCAACCTGGTCTTCATTTCGGGCCACATCGCGAAGAACGCGGACGGTTCGGTCAACGTCGGCCAGCTGGGCAAGGACAAGACGACCGCCGACGGCCAGGCCGCCGCGCGTGCCATCGCCATCGACCTGATGGGCACCCTGCAGGATGCCTGCGGCGGCGACCTGACGCGTGTGAAACGCATCGTCAAGCTGATGAGCCTGGTGAACTCGACCCCGGACTTCACCGAGCAGCACCTGGTCACCAACGGCGCCTCCGAACTGTTCGGCGAAGTCTTCGGCGACGCCGGCAAGCATGCCCGTTCGGCCTTCGGCGTGGCCCAGATCCCGCGCGGCGCCTGCGTCGAGATCGAAATGATCGTCGAAGTGGCGTAAAAACCAGGCTTGATTCACGGGGCCGGGCTACCCGCCAGGCCCTTCGCGGGCAAGCTTACCCAGCGCGCCCATCGTGGCCGATCCAGGCCAGCGGTTCATTCCTTATGAGACCAGCATGAAAATCGAGAATCCCAATCCCATCCAGTGGCAGTTTTCCGAGCGCGCGCAAGGGCTGCAAAGTTCCTTCATCCGCGAGATCCTGAAGATCACCCAGCGTCCGGAGATCATCTCCTTCGCCGGCGGCCTGCCTTCTCCCGCCACCTTCCCGGTCGAGCGCATGAAGGCTGCCTACGACAAGGTCCTCTCCGAGACCGGCAAGGTGGCGCTGCAATACGGCCCGACCGACGGCTACGCGCCGCTGCGCGAATGGATCGCGCACTCGCTGTCGACGGCAGGGACGAAGATCCTGCCCGAGCAGATCCTGATGGTGTCGGGCTCGCAGCAGGCGCTCGACTTGATCGGTAAGGTATTGATCGACGAAGGCAGCCGCGTGCTGGTCGAAACCCCGAGCTACCTGGGCGCGCTGCAGGCCTTCTCGGTCTACCGTCCGGAGTTCGCTTCGGTCGCCACCGACGACGACGGCCTGGTGCCGTCCTCGATCGAGGGCGTCGCGAAAGGGGCACGCCTGCTGTATTCGCTGCCGAACTTCCAGAACCCGACCGGCCGTTCGCTGTCCCTGGCGCGCCGCCAGGAGCTGGTCGAGACCTGCGCCCGCATCAAGCTGCCGCTGATCGAGGACGATCCCTACGGCGCGCTGTCGTACTCGGGCGAACCGATGCCGAAGATGGTGGCGATGAACCCGGACGGCGTGATCTACATGGGTTCCTTCTCGAAAGTGCTCACGCCGGGCATCCGCCTCGGCTACGTCTGCGCCCCGCTGCCCCTGGTGCGCCGCCTCGAACTGGCGAAGCAGGCGGCCGACCTGCACACCGCCCAGCTGACGCAGATGGTGGTGCACGAGGTGGTGAAGGATGGCTTCCTGGACGAGCACATCCCGACCATCCGCACGCTCTACGGCAACCAGTGCCGTGCGATGCTGGACGCGATGGCCGAGCACTTCCCGGCCGGCGTGACCTGGACCAGGCCCGAAGGCGGCATGTTCATCTGGGTGACGCTGCCGAAGCAGATCGACGCCATGAAGCTGCTCGACACGGCCATCGCCGCGCGCGTGGCCTTCGTGCCGGGCGCGCCCTTCTATGCCAACGAAGGCGAGACCAACACCCTGCGCCTGTCCTTCGTCACGGTGCCGCCGGAACGCATCCGCGAAGGCATTGCGATCCTCGGCAAGCTGATCGCGGCCATGTTGTAAGCGGCGTCGGCATCGCCTTTCATGCACGCGGAATAAAACCGGCGTACCCAGGAGACACACTCTTGGTTACGCCGGTTTTTTCACCACACAAGCATTCAATTTCAACAATAAAAACTAGCCTTTGAGCAACAAAGATTACCTTTAGTATTCACATCGGGGTATGATTTTGAACGAAATCAAACCGTCACCGCGCCCACCGCAATGTTCACTCCAGCCCCCGTCCCCGCCGCAACGACGCGCCAGGCCGCCGTCCTGATCGTCGACGACGCGCCCGCCCAGCTTGGGCTGATGCGTTCGATGATGCTGCAGCAGGGCTACCAGACTTTTGTGGCGAACAGCGGCGAGCGGGCGCTCGCGATTGCCCAGCGCGCCCAGCCGGACCTGATCCTGCTCGACATCGTCCTGCCCGGCATGGACGGCATGGAAGTCTGCCGCCGCCTCAAGGCGCACCCATCGACCTGCAACATCCCCGTCATCTTCATGAGCGCGCGGACCGGGACCGAGGACATCGTCGCCGCCTTCGACATCGGCGCCTCCGACTACATCCCCAAGCCCCTGCGCCTGGCCGAGGTCTGCGTGCGCGTGCGCGCCCAGCTGCAGTTCCGCCGTACCAGCATGTCGCAGCAACAGCAGGCCGAGCGCCTGCGCCTGATCGTCGACAGCATGGACGAAGGCCTGATGGTGATCGAGCCCTCGGGGCGCATCCAGTACACCAATCCCGCCTGCGACCGCTATCTCGGCTATGCGGCGGGCGAGCTGGCCGGCTCCGCGCTCGACGACCTGCTGGCGCCCTCGGTGGCCCAGGAATACCTCGACCTGTTCAGCCAGAGCGTGCGCGACCCGTCGAGCCCGAACGCGCGCGGCGCACGCGAAGTGCTGATCCGCCAGCGCGACGGCATCCTGCGCGCGATGGATTTCACGTTGACGCCGATGGGGGCCGACCAGCCCCTCTTCGTCGCCCTGCTGCACGACATCACCCACCACAAGCAGTCGGAAAACGCGCTGCAGCGCGCGGCCATGGTCGACCCGCTGACCAAGATCGCGAACCGCCGCCACTTCGACAGCTTCCTCGACAAGGAATGGCAGCGCGCGCTGCGCTCGAGCCAGCCGCTGTCGCTGATCGTGCTCGACGTCGACCACTTCAAGGGTTACAACGACAGCCTCGGCCACGCCGCCGGCGACGCCTGCCTGCAGCAGGTGGCAATGGCGCTGCAGTCGCATGCGCTGCGCGCCACCGATCTCGCGGCGCGCTATGGCGGCGAGGAATTCGTGCTGCTGTTCGGCGAGACCGGCTTCGAGGCCGCCTGCGCCCTGGCCGAAACCATCCGCAGCCACATCGAGGCGCTGCACATCCCGAATCCGCGCTCGGCGACCTCGCCCTGGGTCACCGCCAGCCTGGGCGTGGCGACCATCGTGCCGACCCAGCTCGACGACATCAAGGAATTCTTCGTCCACGCCGACCGCGCCATGTATGCGGTCAAGGAAGCCGGCCGCAATGCCGTGCGCGCCGTGAAGACGGGCGTGACCTTCGGCACGATCGCGGCCGTCATCGACGCCTAACAGTGTTCGGGGTAGCCCGTAATAGCCGCGATCTCACGGTAGAGCGGCTGCAACTGGCGGTACATCTTGCGGTACACCTGTTTATAGAGCCGGTCGTAGATCGCGCGGTTGCGTTCGACCGGTTCGAACACGCGGCCCACGCGCGTCATCGCTTTCACCGCAGCGCCGAAATCCGGATACAGCCCCAGCCCCACGGCGGCGTCGATCGCCGCGCCCAGGCCCGAGGTCTCGTACACGTGCGGGCGCGCCGTCGGCAGGCCGAAGATGTCGGCGGTGAGCTGCATCGCCGCGTCGCTCTGCGAGCCGCCGCCCGACACCCTGAGTTCCGTGATGCGCACGCCGCTGCGTTTTTCGATGCGCTCCTTGCCTTCCCTGAGCGCGTAGGCCAGGCCTTCGAGGATCGCGCGGTAGACGTGGGCGCGCGTGTGGACATCGCCGAAACCGACGATCGCGCCCTTCGCTTCCCGGCCCGGCACCCGGATGCCGGGCGTCCAGTAAGGCTGCAGCATCAGGCCCATCGAGCCTGGCGGCACCGATTCGGCCAGCTGGTCAAATAACTGTTCCGGCGCCAGGTCGCCGGCCAGGGCGCGCAACTGCTCATGGTAGCCGAACTGCTCCTTGAACCAGTTGACCATCCAGTAGCCGCGAAACACCTGGACCTCGGTGCTGTAGGCGCCGGGAAGCGCCGACGGGTACGGCGGAACGAAAGGCGTCACCTCGACATAGCGGCGGCTGGTGGTGTTGATGGTGGCCGTGGTGCCGTAACTGAGGCAGCCGACATGGGGCTCCACGCAGCCCGCGCCCAGCACTTCGCAGGCCTTGTCGGCGGCCGCGGCGAACAAGGGAGTGCCGGCCGGGATGCCGGTGCTTTCCGCCGCGTCGCCTTCGATCACGCCCAGTTGCGTCCCGGGCGGCTGCAGTTCGGGCAGCATGCGCGCTTCGACGGCCAGCGCCTGCCATTTCCAGTCGCGCTTCGGCGCCCAGCGGTGGCGCTTGTAGTCGAAGGGCAGATAGGCGACCTGCGAGCCGCTGGAATCGACGAAGCGCCCGCACAGGCGCCAGTTCAGGTAACCGGAGAGCAGCAGGAATTTATCGGTCGCCTCCCAGACCTCCGGCTGGTGGGCGCGGATCCAGTTGATCTCGGCCTCGCCGCGGAAGAAATCGATGGTCTTGTCGACCCGCGCCAACTTGAAGGCGGCGCGCCAGAAGGGGCCGATCGGCGGCACGGTCCTTGTCCTGCGCTGGTCGAGCCAGGTGATCGCCGGGCGCAGCGGCTTGCCGGCGGCATCCAGGTTGACCACCGTGCCGCGCTGGGTGGTGACGGCCACCGCCTGCACCGCCTCGCGCACCACGCCGGGCTGGGTCCACAGGCCCTGGCAGGCGCGGCAGACGGCCTGCCAGTAGTCTTCCGGCTCGTGTTCGGCCCAGCCGGGCTGCAGGGAAAAATAGGCCTGCAGCGGCACCTGGCATTTGGCGACGATGTTCCCGTGCAGGTCGAACAGCAGCGCGCGCACGCTTTGCGTGCCGTTGTCGATGGCGAGGATGGTGGGCTCGGTCTTCATGCGCTGGTTCGGTCGCCGTGCGGCTGTGACAAATCCGCCATGATAGCCTGCCGCCGCCGGGCTCCTCCAGGCCTGGCACGGGCGGTTCGCACGGCGCCCGTATTTATCGGCTTATAATGGATTCTTTCGCATCGCGCTGACAGCCAACCGCCGTGAATCCACATCTCGACAAACTCCACCCCTACCCCTTCGAAAAGCTGCGCGAACTCTTCGCCGGCGTGACGCCCAACAGCGCGCTGGCGCCGATCAGTCTCGGCATCGGCGAACCGAAGCACCCGACGCCGCCCTTCATCGAGAAAGCCCTGACGCATGCGGTGGCCGGCCTGTCGAACTATCCCAGCACGGTCGGCGGCGAGCCGCTGCGCGCGGCGATCGCAGGCTGGCTCGAGCGCCGCTACGGGGTCCCAGGCCTCGATCCGGCGACGATGATCCTGCCGGTTAACGGTTCGCGCGAGGCCCTGTTCGCGATCGCCCACTCGACGATCGACGCCAGCCGCCCGGATCCGCTGGTGCTGTGCCCGAACCCGTTCTACCAGATCTACGAAGGCGCGGCCTATCTCGCCGGCGCTACACCGTATTTCGTCAACTCCGACCCGGCGCGCAATTTCGCGCCCGACTACAGCGCCGTGCCCGACGATGTGTGGGCGCGCGTGCAGCTGCTCTACGTCTGCTCGCCGGGGAACCCGACCGGCGCCGTGCTCACGCTGGACGACTGGCGCGAACTGTTCGAACTGGCCGACCGCCACGGCTTCGTGATCGCGGCCGACGAATGCTATTCCGAGATCTATACCGGCGCCACGCCGCCGCTGGGGGCGCTCGAAGCGGCGCACCAGCTGGGCAGGAGTAGCGGCAAGCGCCCGTATGCCAACCTGGTCGTGTTCTCGAGCCTGTCGAAGCGCTCGAACGTGCCGGGCATGCGCTCCGGTTTCGTCGCCGGCGATCCGGCCGTGCTGAAGAAATTCCTGCTCTACCGCACCTACTGCGGCGGCGCGATGTCGCCGGTGGTGCAGGCGGCCTCGATCGCGGCCTGGGGCGACGAAGCCCACGTCCAGGACAACCGCACGCTCTACAAAGAAAAATTCCACCTCATCACCCCGCTGTTGCGCGAGGTGATGGATGTGGAACTGCCCGACGCCGGCTTTTACCTGTGGGCCGACGTGCGCCGTACCGGCCTGTCGGACACCGAGTTCGCACGCCGGCTGTACGCCGAATATAATGTGACGGTTCTACCCGGCTCTTACCTGGCGCGCGACGCGCACGGGACCAATCCGGGCCGCAACCGCATCCGCATGGCACTGGTAGCCGGCGTCGACGAAGGGCTGGAAGCAGCCCAGCGCATCGTCCAGTTCTGCCAGGCCCTCCGCACCGTTTCCTGAAACCGAGATCGACAAATCATGACCCAACAACTCCAGAACATCATCGACACCGCGTGGGAACAGCGCGCGGACTTCAGCCCATCCACCGCGCCGTCCGACGTGCGCGACGCCGTCGCCCAGGTCCTCGCGGGCCTGGATGCCGGCACCCTGCGCGTGGCCCAGAAGGAAGGCGGCGAGTGGATCGTCAACCAGTGGGTCAAGAAGGCCGTGCTGCTCTCCTTCCGCTTGGAGAACAACGTGCCCGTCGAAGGCGGCGGCATGCAGTTCTACGACAAGGTCCCGACCAAGTTCGCCGACTACACCGCCGAAGACTTCGCCAAGGGCGGCTTCCGCGTGGTGCCGCCGGCTGTCGCGCGCCGTGGTTCCTTCATCGGCAAGAACGTGGTGCTGATGCCTTCGTATGTCAACATCGGCGCCTATGTTGATGAAGGCACGATGGTCGACACCTGGGCCACAGTCGGTTCCTGCGCCCAGATCGGCAAGAACGTCCACCTGTCGGGCGGCGTCGGCATCGGCGGCGTGCTCGAACCGATGCAGGCGAATCCGACCATCATCGAAGACAACTGCTTCATCGGCGCCCGTTCGGAGATCGTCGAAGGCGTGATCGTCGAAGAGAACTCGGTGATCTCGATGGGCGTGTACATCGGCCAGTCGACCAAGATCTACAACCGCGAGACCGGTGAAGTCACCTATGGCCGCATCCCGAGCGGCTCGGTCGTGGTGTCGGGTTCGCTGCCATCCCCGGACGGCAAGTACAGCCTGTACTGCGCGGTGATCGTCAAGCGCGTGGATGCGAAGACGCGTGCGAAGACGGGCATCAACGAGCTGCTGCGCGGGGTGTAAGCTTCACGGCTGATCAGCCGTGCGTTGACGCGTGGGCTCGAGAGCCCGGTGAACCCGTCATGGAGGCCATTGGCCTCCATGACCCCGTACGGTGCACTACCGCCGCATGAACGAAATCGAGACGGTCGTGTAACGTAGGGTGGGCTCTCGAGCCCACGCGTTACCGCCGCATGACCTGCCTACCATCAAGAGCACCACCCGGGAGAACACCACATGGCCATGGACCGCCTGTTCCAGCTCATGAAAGAAAAAAACGCGTCGGACATGTTCTTCGCGGTAAATTCTCCCGTCCACATCAAGATCAACGGGAACCTCATCCCGATCAACCAGCACAAGCTCGACCCCGACAACATCGATTCGCTGCTGTCGGAAATCACGACGCCGGAGCAGCGGGAAGAACTGAACCGCACCAACGAACTGAACTTGGGCATCTCGGTGCCCAACCTGGGCCGTTTCCGCTTGTCGGCCTTCCGCCAGCGCGGCAGCGTCTCGGCCGTGTTCCGCTTCGTGCCGGCCACGATCCCGCCGCTGGGCGAACTCGGCCTGCCGCCGGTGCTGGCCGAACTGATCATGGAAAAGCGCGGCCTGCTGCTGATCGTCGGCGCCACCGGATCGGGCAAGTCGACCACGATCGCCTCGATGCTCGACTACCGCAACGAACAGCGCACCGGCCACATCCTGACGCTGGAAGACCCGATCGAATACCTTTTCAAGAACAAGAAATCGATCGTCAACCAGCGCGAGATCGGCAGCGATGCCCTCGACTTCGAACTGGCCCTGCGCAACAGCCTGCGCCAGGCGCCGGACGTCATCCTGATCGGCGAAATCCGCGACCAGGCGACCATGGGCGCGGCCCTGGCCTATGCCCAGTCCGGCCACCTGGTCGTCGCCACCCTGCACGCGAACAACAGCTACAACGCCCTGAACCGCATCATCGGCTTTTATCCGGTCGAGAACCGCCCCGCCCTGCTGCAGGACCTGGCCTCGGCCACGCGCGCCATCGTCTCGCAGCGCCTGGTGAAATCGAGCGCGGGCGGCACGCGCCAGCCGGCGGTCGAGGTGATGCTGAACACGCGCTACATCGCCGACCTGATCGAAAAGGGCGAACTCAGCGGGATCAAGGAAGCGATGGACAAGAGCCTCTCGCCCGGCTCGCAATCTTTTGAATATGCGCTATTGGCCCTGGTGCAGGCCGGCCTCGTCACGCAGGAAGAAGCACTGGCGAACGCCGACTCGGCAACCAACCTGCTCTGGCTGCTCAACAACGGGCCGGCAAGTAGCCCGGCCGACGACGCAGCCAGGAAGGACGAGCCGCCGGAAACCTCGTTCACCGAGTTCACCCTCAATACCTGAAGCGCTCGATCTTCACCTGCGCTCGACCGTCACCTCGGTCGTGAACGGCAGCGGCTCGAAGCGCAGCTTCAGCCTTCCTTCCTGCGTCACGAACTCGAGCGGCCCGACGGCCACCAGCCGCATGCGTTCAGTGCCGTTCAGCCTGGCCCAGGCACGGTTGCCGCTGCCTTCGATGCGCAGCACGTCGCCATCGGACAGCGGGTAAGTTCCGTAGACCTCGAGCATTTCCGACGGGGCGATGTAATAGTCCCGCGCGGCAGCGCTCGGTGCGACCAGCAGAGCGAGCAGCGCGGCCAGCGTGACAAGCAATGCTTTCATGGTGTCCTCCAGACTGTCGAGGGCCGCACCGTGCGGCCTCTCTGCGTAAGACAGGCGCGCTGCCTCGCGGTTCGATCCGGAACGGCCGTGTGCGACATCGCCGCGCAGGATGGGCCTATGCTATCCTCTCGGCCTTCCCGAATCACCATGCTTGCGGCAACGCTCGTTGCCCTGACTCATTTACGCCCACGTTCCGCCCATGAAAAAGACGCTCTACGGTATTCCCAATTGCGACACCGTCAAGAAAGCCCGCACCTGGCTGGCCGAAAACGGCCACGACTTCACCTTCCACGATTTCAAGAAGCAGGGGCTGGACCGCGAAACCGCGGCGCGCTGGCTCGACGGACTCGATTGGGAAACCCTGGTCAACCGCAAGGGAACAACCTGGAGAAATTTGCCGGACGAGCGCAAGGCGGCCGTGGTCGACAAGGCCTCGGCACTCGAACTGATGCTGGAAAATACGTCCGTGATCAAGCGCCCGGTGCTCGAAGGCGACGGCGCGCTGGCCGTGGGCTTCAGCCCGGACGCCTACACGCGCCTGATGGGGGCCGCATGATCAGGACCTCGCGCACCCAGGCGCTCGCCGCCGAACTGATCGCCCTCGACTCGATCACGCCGCACGACAAGGGTTGCCAGCAGCGCCTGACCGAGCTGCTCGCGCCGCTCGGCTTCGTCTGCGAGAGCATCGTCTCGAACGGCGTGACGAACCTGTGGGCGCGCAAGGGAACCGAATCGCC
Organism: Massilia litorea; assembly: GCF_015101885.1. NCBI lineage: Bacteria > Pseudomonadati > Pseudomonadota > Betaproteobacteria > Burkholderiales > Oxalobacteraceae > Massilia > Massilia litorea. The sequence goes on along the minus strand of NZ_CP062941.1, from coordinate 3,052,059 downwards.
CGTGTTCGTGTTCGCCGGCCATACCGACGTGGTGCCGACCGGGCCGGTGCAGCAGTGGGCCTCGGAGCCGTTCACGCCGACGGTGCGCGAGGGTAAGCTGTATGGCCGCGGCGCGGCCGACATGAAGACCTCGATTGCGGCGATGGTGGTCGCCTGCGAAGAGTTCGTGGCAAGCCACCCCGACCACAAGGGCTCGATTGCCTTCCTGATCACCAGCGACGAGGAAGGCCCCGCGACGGACGGCACCGTGGTGGTCTGCGAGCTGCTGGAAGAACGCGGCGTCACGCTCGACTACTGCCTGGTCGGCGAGCCGACCTCCTCCCACATCCTGGGCGACATGATCAAGAACGGCCGCCGCGGCTCGCTCTCGGGCCATCTCGTCATCAAGGGCGTGCAGGGCCACATCGCCTATCCGCACCTGGCGCGCAACCCTATCCACCAGGCCGCGCCCGCGCTGGCCGAGCTGGCCGCCGAGGTCTGGGACGAAGGCAACGAATACTATGCGCCGACTTCCTGGCAGGTCTCGAACATCCATGCCGGCGCCGGCGCCAACAACGTCATTCCGGGCCAGCTGACGCTGGAATTCAACTTCCGCTTCTCGACCGCGAGCACGGCCGAGGGCCTGGAAGCGCGGGTGCACGCCATCCTCGACCATCACGGCCTCGAGTACGACCTGGAATGGACCCTGTCCGGCCTGCCCTTCCTGACCCCGAAGGGAACGCTGTCGGACGCGGTATGCGGCGCAATCCGCGCCGAGACGGGCGTGGCCACCGAACTGTCGACCACGGGCGGGACCTCGGATGGGCGCTTCATCGCCCGCATCTGTCCCCAGGTGATAGAATTCGGGCCACCAAACGCCAGCATCCACAAGATCGACGAACACGTCGAGCTGCGCTTCATCGATCCACTGAAGAACATCTACCGCCGCACGCTGGAAAATCTGCTCACCCCCGGCCTGCTGGCCGCTTAACACCAATCCAGAGCCCAGACCACGGGAGAACATGCCATGACCACGACACCTTTCAGCACCCCGCGCGACCTGCTGCGCTACGCCGTCACCCGCTTCAATGCGGCGAAACTGTTCTTCGGCCACGGCAGCGCCGAAGCCTTCGACGAAGCGGCCTACCTGGTCCTGCACACCCTGAAGCTCCCGCTCGACCGGCTCGACCCTTTCCTCGATGCGAAACTGCTGCCGGAAGAAGTGCTGCAGGTGCTGTCCGTGATCGAGCGCCGCACCGTCGAACGGGTGCCGGCAGCCTACATCACAAATGAAGCCTGGCTCGGGACCTATGCCTTCTATGTCGACGAACGGGTGCTGGTGCCGCGCTCCTTCATCGCCGAACTGATCCCGAATTTCTTCAGCCCGTGGGTGACCAACCCCTATGAAGTCGAAAACGTGCTCGAACTGTGCACCGGTTCCGGCTGCCTGGCGATCATGATGGCCGACGTCTTCCAGAACGCCGTGGTCGACGCGGTCGACATCTCGAAGGATGCCCTCGCTGTCGCCGAACGCAACATCCGCGACTATAAACTCGAAGGTCGCGTCAATCCGATCGAGTCGGATTTGTACGAGAACGTCCCCTTTAAAAAATACGACCTGATCGTCACCAATCCGCCCTACGTGAACGCCGATTCGATGGCCAAGCTGCCGCCGGAATACCTGCGCGAGCCGCAGATCGCCCTGCACGGCGGGCTTGATGGCATGGACCTGGTGCGCAAGATCGTCGCCGGTGCCGCCGAACGCCTGACGCCGGAAGGCATCCTGGTCGTCGAAATCGGCAACGAGGCCGAATACGCCGAAGCCGCCTTCGGCCACCTGGGCCTGACCTGGCTCACCACGAGCGCCGGCGACGAGGCAGTCTTCCTGCTCACCGCCGAGCAACTACAGAACGCATAACACAGTAAAGATTACGAATGATCCGCTTCCTGAACGTCAGCCTGATGCGCGGCACAAAGCCGCTGCTGGAAAACGCCGACCTGACCCTGAACCCCGGCGACAAGATCGGCCTGATCGGCGCCAACGGCGCCGGCAAATCCAGCCTGTTCGCGATGCTGCGCAACGAGCTGCACGCCGATCAGGGCGAGATCGATTTCCCCGCCAGGTGGCGCATGGCCTATGTGGCGCAGGAGACCCCTGCGCTCGACCGTCCCGCGCTCGAATATGCGATCGACGGCGACGTCACGCTGCGCCGCCTGCAGGCCGAACTCGAGGAACTGGAGGCGGCCGAACACACCGAGGAGAACGGCATCGCGATGGGCAATGTGCACGGCGCCCTGATGGATGCCGACGCCTACACCGTGCAGTCGCGCGGCGAGCAGCTGCTGCTGGGCCTGGGTTTTACCCTCGACCAGATGCAGCAGCCGGTGGCCAGCTTCTCCGGCGGCTGGCGCATGCGCCTGAACCTGGCGCAGGCGCTGATGTGCCCTTCCGACCTGCTGCTGCTCGATGAACCGACCAACCACCTGGACCTGGATGCGATCATCTGGCTCGAAGACTGGCTGAAACGCTATCCGGGCACCCTGGTCATCATTTCGCACGATCGCGATTTCCTCGACGAGATCGTCAACGTCGTGGTCCACATCGACGAACGCAAGCTGAAACGCTATTCGGGCAACTACTCCTCCTTCGAGCGCCAGCGCGCCGCCGCGATGGTGCTGGCCGCCAGCGCGATGGAGAAGCAGCAGCGCGCGCGCGCCCACCTCGAATCCTTCATCGACCGCTTCAAGGCGAAAGCCAGCAAGGCGCGCCAGGCCCAGAGCCGCATGAAGCAGCTGGCGAAAATGGAAGAACTGGCGCCGCTGCGCGCGGCCGCCGAATTCTCCTTCGAATTCCGCGAGCCGCTGGCCGCCCCGAATCCGCTGCTGGTCATGGAAAAAGTGGACGCGGGCTACCCGATCCTCGACAGCCATGGCGACAAGGTCGGCGCCAAGACCATCGTCAACCACATCGACTTCTCGCTGCAGATCGGCCAGCGCATCGGCCTCTTGGGTGTGAACGGCGCCGGCAAATCGACGCTCATCAAAACCATCGCGGGCGAACTGGCGCCGCTGACCGGCGAATCGACGCTCGGCAAGGGCCTGTCGATCGGTTATTTCGCCCAGCACCAGGTCGAGATGCTGCGCCACGACGAGTCGCCGCTGTGGCACCTGGCGAAGATCGCGCCGACCGTGCGCGAGCAGGAGCTGCGCAACTTCCTCGGCGGCTTCAACTTCCCCGGCACCATGGTGACCAGCCCGATCCGCCCCTTCTCGGGCGGGGAAAAGGCGCGCCTGGCGCTGGCCCTGATCGTCTGGCAGCGTCCCAATTTGCTGCTGCTCGATGAACCGACCAACCACCTGGACCTGGAGACGCGCGAGGCGCTGACGATGGCGCTGGCGCAGTTCGAAGGCACGCTGGTCGTCGTTTCCCACGATCGCCACCTGCTGCGTGCGACGACCGACGAATTCATCATCGTCGCCAACGGCCGCCTGCAGCCCTTCGACGGCGACCTGGACGACTACAAGGACTGGCTGTTCAAGACCAAGCTGGGTAAAGGCACCGACGTGCTGCCGATCCCGAAAGCGGCAGCCGCTGCAGCGCCTGTGGCGGCGCCCGTGGTGGCCGCGCCGCCGGTGCCCCCGGCCGAGCGCAAGGAGCAGAAGCGCCTCGACGCCGAAGAGCGCCAGCGCGTCGCTGCGCTCAAGAAGCCGCTCGAGAACCGCCTGAAGCGGGTCGAGGAGCAGATGGCCAAGCTGAATGCGAAGAAGGCCGACATCGACGCGCGTCTGCTCGATCCGACGATCTACGACGCGGACAAGAAGGACGCCTTGAAGACCCTGGTGGCCGACCAGGCCTTCTGCGTGCGCGACCTGGGGACGCTGGAGAACGAGTGGCTGGAGTTGCAGGAACAGCTGGAAGGATTGGCGGCGTAATGGTGTAGCGCGGGTAATCGAGGCCGATGACCACGATTACCCCCTTATGGACCGTCACGCCACGTGACGGTCGCTGCTCTTCTTGTCGATCGACATCAGCCGGTCGATATCCACCAGGATCAGCCGGCGTCCTTCGGTGACGCCGAGCCCGATCAGGTAATCGATCGCCCCCCCGTCGGTTCCCGGAATCGGCGAAATCTGGTCGGGATACAGCGTCACCACGTCGGTCACGCCATCGACCACCATCCCCATCACGCAGGTCGACAGTTTCAGGATGATCACGTCGGTGGTCGGTGTCGTCACGACCGGGTGGCCGCAAAAGGCGGCGCGCATGTCGACGATCGGCATGATGACGCCGCGCGAGACGGCGACGCCTTCGACGATGGCGCCGTCGGCGGCGAAGCGCTCGAGCGACCTGATGATGCGCAGTTCCTGCACCTTGCCGAAATCGACCCCGTACTCGAGACCGCCCAGCCGGAAGCTGAGGAACTGGTTGGCTGCTGGATGAAACGCCATGGTGTCTTTATGCATGATGGTTCCTTTCGGTAACAGTCACCATGCTAGGGCCTGGCCCTCCTGCCCTCGTTGAGTGCAGTCAATATTTCCTTACACCATTATTACATCAGGGGAGCGCTGGGGCCGCGCCACCCCAGGCGTAGCTGCCGGAGGCCGCGGCGTGCAGCGGCGTGCCCTCATTGCCGCGCAGGCGAGACTTGATCTCGCGCGCCGGCAAGTCGTAGAAACAGGCGCCGTCCGGGTCGAAAGCCAGCTGGCGCACCTGGGTGTCTCCCTGGAGCAGGCGGAGCTTCACTTCGCTGCCCGCGGCGCGTTCAATACGCTGGGCGGTGAAGCGCTCGAGCAGCGCCTTTCCTTCGGCGTGCTCGGCCTCGACTGCCTTGCGCGCGGCCGACACGTCGCCGATCTTCTGCAGCTCGGGACCGACCGCCTGGCCCATCTGCTTGAACTGCTGGGCTTGCGCCGGGGTCAGGCTCATTTCGCCGCTGCGCACGCGTCCGGCGATCTCCAGGTATTTGCGCACCTCGGGCTGGGCGCACAGGTGGGACAGCTCGAGCTTGTGGCGCGTGGCGGCGGCGTCGAATTGCGCCAGGCGCGCGCCGATCTGCTCCAGCATGTCGTCGATGCGGCCGCACTCGGCGCACAGCACATACACCAGCATCTCGCTTTCGCGCCAGGGCGCCGTGTTGTCGATGCTGATGCGGCGCGCGGCCAGTGCGCAGCCTTCGGCATTGCCGATCGAGATCTCGTCGGCCATGATCTCGCAATTGATCGCATGCTCGATGCGCACCCGGGTGCCGGAGATGACGCAGTTCTCGGCGCGCTGCAGCGTCACGGTGCCGGCGCTTGCCTGCAGGATCGCGTTCGCGGTGACACCGTCGACCTGGATGTCGCCGTGCTTGTTGTGGACGCTGCCACCGACCAGGGTGGCGCGCAGGCGCACCATGCCGCCGCGCGAATGGATGTCGCCGTACACGTTGCCGTGCACGGTGATGCCGTTGCCCTCGATGACGCGCTTTTCCTGCACGTCGCCGAATTCCTCGTAGTCGCCGGTGAGCTGCAGGTTGCCGGTGGTCCTGGCGCTGACGCCGTCGCGGCTGACGATCTTGTCGCCGACGGCGATCCGGCGCGTCTTCGGGTCGACGTTCAGGAAACCGGTACGCACGGCGACCAGGAATTCGCCGGCCGCGCTTTTCTCGATGCTGGTGCCCTCGCCCGCGTAGGTCGAAAACTCGAGGTCGCGCGGGGCCGCCGGTTCGATGCGGATGCCCGACAGTTCGAAACCGGGCTTGCCGACCTTGCTCGGCAGCTTTTGCAGCAGGCGCGTGCCACCCTGCACCTGCGGGAAGCGGTTCTGGAAGCACATCAGGTCGAGCTTGCCGTTCGAGAGCTGGCGCGGGGCGTCGCTGCGGTGGATGTCGTCCGAGACCTCGACCACGGTCGCGTCCAGGCCCGCCTCCGGCTCGAGGCGGCGCGCCACCACGACCCGTCCCAGGCCGGGATTGGCGATTCCCGCGCGCACGCCGGCGATGTCGATGCCGAAGCGGATGCCCTTGGTCCACATGTCGGCCACGAATTCGTCGAAGTCGAGGCTGGTCTGGATTTCCCCTTCTCCGCCCGGCCCGGCCAGGAACACCGGCTCGAAGCAATACTCGGCCTCGCCGCCGGCGATCCTTACCGAGCGGTACAGGCTGCGGCGCTGGGCGTTAAAGGGAACGATGTCGCTCGCGATGCGCACGACGGGCCGGCCATCGGGTCCGGTGGGGAGCGCCGGGCCGCTGTCGTAGATCGCCTTGATCAGTACCGGATAATCGATGCCGGAGAGCACGCTGCCCGAGCGCAGGATGCTGTCGACGGCGGCCAGCACGGTGGTGCCGAGCACGGCCGGGTCGGCATAGATGCCGTCGGGGCGGCGCTGGATGCAATGTTCGGGGCCGGTCGAATCGAACCGGGCAGCCGGTGCGGCGGGAGGTGCAACAGCGGTATCGGACACGTGCGTGCTCCAGGTGATTGAGCGGCCCCTTGACGATGCTTCAAGGTGCGCAAGGTAGGAGCGTATCATGTTGTCACGAATAAATAAATAATCGTTAACAACAATTCTCACCGATTCTCATCAACACGGCCTGGCATAACACGTGCAGCGCCTGTTCCATGAAAAAAGCCGGGTTGAGCCCGGCTTTCGTTTCGATCACACCCGTGCGGCTCAGCGCCGCTGCGCGTTCGGATAGATGTCCATTCCCGCTTCGTTGATCTGGCGCCGCAGGTCGCGCCGCTCGTCCGGCGTCAGGCGTCCGGCGCGGCGGCCGCCTTCGCGGTTACCCTCTCCCTGCGCCTGGACAGGCTGGCGGCGCTGCTCTTCGTAGGCGCGCTGCTGCTCGCGCACCTGATCGTACATGCGCTGCTCGCGCGGCTGTTCGACTTGCTGGGGCGCCGGTGCCGGGACCCGATCGACGCGGGCCGATGGCGGCGGCGGCAATTGGGCGTCATCGCGCCGGCCATGGTATTGTGCCTGTGCCGCACCGACGCCGGCACAGACGAGCACGCACAGGGCCACACCTTGGCGCGCCAGGCGGGCGAGCCGGCCCTTGGCCTGGGCTGCTGCATTGGTTTTGTCGAGCGCGTTTGTCATGGTGTTCCTCTTCCGTGGTGCTGGATAAACGGATAAGCTGTGTTGCATTGGTTCCCAGTGTATGTGGAACGAGGATCCGGGATAAGACTGATTGGGTAAAGTTTGTAACACAATGTAATGCCCTGTCTGTAATTCCCAAAATCGGCGCGGACAGAAGTTACCATAGCGATATGAATCTGACAAACTAACAGCATATGAATTCAGCCTCCAACACGAATATGGGCAACGCCTCCGGCACCGCCACGACGGCCACGAATGGCGGCCACAGCGCCAAGATCATGGTCGTCGACGACGACGTGCGCCTGCGCGACCTGCTACGGCGCTACCTGACGGAACAAGGCTTCCAGGTCGTCACGGCCGAAAGCGCGCCGGCGATGAACAAGCTCTGGCTGCGCGAGCGCTACGACCTGCTGGTGCTGGACCTGATGCTGCCCGGCGAGGACGGCCTGTCGATCTGCCGCCGCCTGCGCGGCGCCGGCGACCAGACGCCGATCATCATGCTGACCGCCAAGGGCGAAGACGTGGACCGCATCGTCGGCCTCGAGATGGGCGCCGACGATTACCTGCCCAAGCCTTTCAATCCGCGCGAACTGGTGGCCCGCATCGGCGCCGTGCTGCGCCGCAAGGGTCCGGACGAAATCCCGGGTGCGCCCTCGGAGACGCCGCAGACCTTCGAATTCGGCCAGTTCGTGCTCGATCTCGGCACCCGCACGCTCAAGAAAAACGGCGAGACGGTGCCGCTGACCACCGGCGAGTTCTCGGTGCTGAAGGTGTTTGCGCGCCATGCGCGCCAGCCGCTCTCGCGCGAGAAGCTGATGGAACTGGCCAGGGGCCGCGAATACGAAGTCTTCGACCGTTCGCTCGACGTGCAGATCTCGCGCCTGCGCAAGCTGATCGAACCCGATCCTTCGAGCCCGCTGTACATCCAGACCGTCTGGGGCCTGGGCTACGTGTTCATCCCTGAAGGACAGCCGCGCTAGTGCTCGCATCGATTCCGTCTCCACGCCCGGGCCGCATGAACTGGATGCGCAGCGGGCTGTTCTGGCGCACCTTCTTCCTGCTCTCCCTGCTCACGACGCTGTCGATGGGCTCCTGGATCGGCATGCTCAACGTGTTCCAGCGCGGTCCGCAGGTGCAGCAGACGGCCGAACTGGTGGTCTCGGTGGTCACCATCACCAAGGCGGCGCTGACCCATTCGGCGCCCGACCTGCGGCGCGAACTGCTGCTCGAACTGGTGTCGAACGAAGGCATCCGCATCTTCGCGCTGGAAGACACCGACAAGGTCGATCCGCCGCCGTCGAACGCCCTGATGCCCGAGATCGCCGCCGCCGTGCGCGAAAAACTCGGCCCGCAGACCCGCTTCTCCAGCCGCGTGAACGGCGTGCCGGGCTTCTACATCAGCTTCAACATCGAGGACGACGAATACTGGCTGATGCTGGAACGCGAACGCATCGCGGGCCTGACGCGGGTGCAGTGGTTCGGCTGGGCCAGTGTGGTGGGCATCATGTCGCTGCTGGGCGCTGCCTTCATCTCGAGCCTGATCAACCTGCCGCTGGCGCGCCTGACGGCCGCGGCGCGCGTGATCGCCAAGGGCGAGCGCCCCGCGCCGCTGCCCGAGAAAGGCTCGCGCGAGATCATCGAGGCCAACCGCAGCTTCAACCAGATGGTCGAAGACCTGGCGCAGGTCGAAAAGGACCGCGCCGTGATTTTGGCCGGCATCTCGCACGACCTGCGCACGCCGCTGGCGCGCATGCAGCTCGAACTCGAGATGGCGAGCCTGTCGACGGATGCGCGCGAAGGCATGCAGTCGGACATCGCCCAGATGGACGCGATCATCGGCCAGTTCCTCGACTACGCCAAGCCGACCGAAGCCTCCAGCTTCGTGCCGGTGGAAGTCTCGCACCTGCTGGCCGACTGCGCCCAGCATGCGACCCGCCTGCCCGGCATGCGCGTATCGACCGACATCGAAGACGACGTGCAGGTACTCGGCAACGAGATCGACCTGCGCCGCGTGATCAACAACGTCGTCGAGAACGCGCGCCGCTACGGCCGCACCCCGGGCGAGGAATTCACGCAGCTCGATTTCGCCTGCCACGTGCGCACCACGGCCCAGGGCCGGCGCGCGGTCGTCGAGATCGCGGACCACGGCCCCGGCGTGCCGGACGACCAGATCAACCAGCTGCTGAAACCCTTCACGCGCCTGGATACGGCGCGCGGCCAGGCGAACGGCGCGGGCCTGGGCCTGGCGATTGTCGAACGCGTCGTCAGCCGCCACAATGCGGAGCTGACGGTACGCAACCGCGAAGGCGGCGGGCTGCTGGTGCAACTGGCGCTGCCCCTCGCCTCCTGATCATTCTCCCGCTCTTTATTCCCATGACCGAATCCATGCTCCAATACAGCGACGTCGAACAGGCCGCCGCGCGCCTCGCAGGCGCCGCCCACCGCACGCCGGTACTGACCTCGGCCACCGCCGACGCCCGCACGGGCGCCAGGCTGTTCTTCAAGTGCGAGAACTACCAGCGCATGGGCGCCTTCAAATTCCGCGGCGCCTTCAATGCCATCGCGCGCTTCACGGACGCCCAGCGCGCGGCCGGCGTGCTGACCTTCTCGTCGGGGAACCACGCACAGGCGATCGCCCTGTCGGCGCGCCTGGCCGGCATCCGCGCCACCATCATCATGCCGAACGACGCGCCGGCCCTGAAGGTCCAGGCGACGAAGGAATACGGCGGCGAAGTGATCTTCTACGACCGCTACACGGAAAACCGCGAAGAGATCGCGAACCGCCTGGCAGCCGAGCGCGGCATGACCCTGATTCCGCCCTACGACCATCCGGACGTGATCTGCGGCCAGGGCACGGCGGCCAGGGAACTGTTCGAAGACGTGGGTCCGCTCGACATCCTGCTGGTGCCGCTCGGCGGCGGCGGCCTGCTGGCCGGCAGCGCACTGGCGGCGAGCGGCTTGTCTCCCGATTGCAAGGTGATCGGCGTCGAGCCGGAAGCGGGCAACGACGGCCAGCAGTCCTTGCGCAAAGGCGAAATCGTCCACATCGGCGTGCCGAAGACGATCGCCGACGGCGCCATGGTGACCCATGTGGGCGAGCACAATTTCGAGGTGATCCGGCGCCGCGTCGACGACATCGTGACGGTGACCGATGCGCAGCTGGTCGAGACCATGAAATTCTTCGCCGAACGGATGAAGATGGTCGTCGAGCCGACCGGTTGCCTGGGCGCAGCGGCGGCCCTGTGCGGCGTGGTGCCGGTGGCGGGCAAGCGCGTCGGCGTGTTGATCAGCGGCGGCAACGTCGACCTGTCGCGCTTTGGCGAGCTGGTGGCCTGATGGAATTCATCCAGTCGGCCGAACTGCCGCCGCCCGCCGGACACTATTCGCAGGCGGTGGCGGCCGGCGGCCTGGTCTTCCTGTCGGGCATCCTCCCGGCCCGGGATACCGTCGCCCAGGATGCCTTCTTCGAGGTGCAGTGCGACTCGGTCTTTGCGCAATGCGAGCAGGTCCTGCGCGCGGCCGGCTGCGGCTTCAACGACGTCGTGCAATGCACGGCCTACCTGGCAGGCGTCGATCACTGGCCTGCCTTCAACAACATCTACGCGCGCGTGTTCGGCGAGCACAAACCGGCACGCGCGGTGGTGCCGGTCCCTGGCCTGCACTACGGTTATCTGGTCGAGATCCAGCTCGTTGCCCAGCGTCCCTGAGCCAATGTCGCCCGCCATCTACCGCTGAGCGAGCTCATGCGTAGTTTTTTTGACAATATCCGCGCACCGTGCAGCACCTAACAGAGTAAGGCAGTCTCGACTGGGACAATGGGTCCATCATATCGATGGAGGACGCCATGAAACGCCTGGCCTCTCAGCTGACCCTGGTTTTTACGGCAATCGCCGCCGCTCCTGCCGCACTGGCGGGTTCCGAGATTCTGAAATGCGTCGACGCCGGCGGTCATGTGACGCTGACCGACCAGCCTTGCGAAGGCGGCTCCCAGGCAACGCGCCTGGTCAGCGTCGCAGGTAGCGAGAGCACGCAGCCCGCCGCCGACGTCCGTTCGCCGGCCGTGCAGCGCTACGAGGCGCCCCACGCCCTGCAGCGCCAGCAGGCCTGGCGCCCGCGTGTGGCCGAGGTGAAGACCGACCGCCCGCTGGCGCGCGATGTCGCCACGCTCAAGGCAGCGCGTGCCCAATTGCTGGTGATTGATGCCGACCGTCACGCGCGTCCGACCCTGGCGACGATCCAGTAGGCCTGGTGGGCACGGGTGCCCACCGAACCGCGCCCCAGGAATCAATGCAGCTTCATGATCCCATGCAGATCCAGCGCGGCGCCGCGCCCCAGCGTCGGCAACATCTCGATCAGTTCCGGATCCTGGATGAAGCTGGCCGACGAGGCGGCGGTCAGCATGCGCTCCGGCGGCTGCGAGCGCGCCACGGCCCAGCCCTGTACATAGTCGACGCCGATCTCGGCCAGGGTCTGCACGGTGGCGGCATCCTCGGCCCACTCGGCGATCGTCTTCATGCCCAGATTCACCGCCAGGCTGACGATGGCCTCGACGATCGCCACGTTCGCCGGGTGCGCATTGATGTTGACGACGAACTGGCCGTCGATCTTCAGCACGTCGGCCGGGAGTTCCTTCAGGTAGGAGAAGGAGGTGTAGCCGGCGCCGAAGTCGTCGAGCGCCACTTTCACGCCGAAATTGCGCACCTGGTCGATGAAGCGGCGCGTGTTGTCGAGGTCGTGCAAGGCGACGCTCTCGGTGATTTCCATGCACAGGCGGCTGGCCACGTGCACGTGGCGGGCCAGGATCTCCAGCGTATCGGCCACGAAGCGCTCGTCATTGAGCGACGCGCCCGACAAATTCATGCAGACGAACCGGGTATGCGGCAGGCGCGAGATGTTTTCGGCGATCCAGCCCAGGGTCGTGGTCAGCACCCAGCGGTCGATCACGCTGGCGCGTCCGCACTTCTCGGCCGCGCCGATCAGCGGGCCGGCCGGCAGCACGCGGCCGTCGAGCCCGCGCATGCGCAGCAGCACCTCGAAATTCAGCGACTCGCCCGGATTCTTCAGCGACATGATCGGCTGCATTTCCAGGAACAGGCCGTCGGTCGCGTTCGGCCCCTGCAGGCGCGCCACGAGGTTCAGCTCGGCTTCGCGCTCGTGGAAGGCGGCGGCATTGCGTTCGTACACGACCAGGCCGTCGCTTGATTCCTTGGCCGAGCGGCAGGCGCGGTCGGCGGCGGAGATGGCATCCTTCATCGGCATCCCGTTCGACACTTCGATCAAGCCGACCGAACCGCGCACGTGGAAGGCCTTGTCGCCGACCCGGTATGGCGTGCCGCCGATACGGTCGACAATGCCGCGGCAGATCAGCGAGGCCAGCGGGATGGCCGTGTCCGGCATGACGATGACGAATTCGTCGCCGCCGACGCGGCCGATCTGCTGGCCGCCGGCCAGCATCATCGCCATGCGCTCGCAGACTTGTTTCAGCACTTCGTCGCCGGCGCCATGGCCGAACAGGTCGTTGATCAGTTTAAAACGGTCGAGGTCGATGTAGGCGATCGCCATCGGCTTGCCCGCCGCCAGCGAGGTGGCCGCGCCCTCGAACATCTTCTCGATGCCGCGCCGGTTGAAGACCTTGGTCAGCGGATCGTTGTTGGCCATGAAGCGCAATTGCTCGGTGGCCTTGTGCTTCTCGGTGACGTCCTGCAGTACGCCTTCGATGCGTCCGCGCGCCAGGGTAGCGCTGACCAGGAAGCGACGGCTGCCGTCGCGGTTGGCGATCTCGAGCTCGGCATCGCTGCGGCCATGCACCTGCTCATGGAGTTCCATCCAGACATTTTCGCTGAAAAAATGGCGCCAGGCGGTACGGCCGAGCTCGAAATTGTCCGCGCCCAGCATCTTGCGCAGCGCCGGATTGGCGCTCTGGAAGTGGCCGTACATATCCAGGGTGAACAAGCCGACCGGCATCGCCTCGTAGGCATGCTCCAGCTTTTGCTGGGCTTCCTCGCGCTTTTCCGTTTCCGCGCGCATCTGCTCGGCCACCGCGAGCGCGGCCAGCAGGCTCGAGGCCAGGGCCGCCGTCACGCTGTTGATCACGCCGATGACTTCGTGCATGCCGAGCGCCGCCGAGACGATCTCGGCCAGCGAGGCGACGAAGGTCAGCGCGAACGAGGCGGCGAACCAGGACGCGACCCGGTTGCGCGATTCGACGATGACCTTGAACAGGCCCACCGTCATCATCGACAGGCAGCAGGCGCAAATCACCCACAGCATCGGTAAATAGACGCGGTAAGGAACCAGCACGGCCGCCGCCAGCATCGGCAGGCACAGCCACTGCATGACGCGCATCGGGGCCGCATAGCGCAAGTCTTCCAGGCTTTCGCGCAGCAGGGTCTGGTACAGGGTGAGGGTCGCGATGCCGTACAGCGTGATCGTCACCGAGCGCGAGGTCAACAGCCAGTCGGCGGGAATGCTCTGCCCCAGCCACTGGATGTCCCAGCCGGCCGAGAGCGCGCCGATGCGCAGGTTCAGGATCAGCCAGCCCGAGAACAGCACATACAAAGGCTGGCGGTTGATCAGCGCGGTCAGCAGTACGAACAGGGCCAGCACGATCATGCCGCCGTCGAGCAGCCCCGACTTGCGGTGATATTGCTCGACCGACAAGGCGAATTGTTCGGATGGCCATTGCGCCACGCTCAAACGGGCGGGACCGGCGAAGGTGCCGCTACACAGGACTTGCGACGGCAGGCGCGCCATGCGCAGCGCGAAGCCGGCTTTGACCGGATCGATCGCGCCGGTCGCATGGCTGCGGCTGGCCTCGCCCAGGGGGCGGAGGGTTGTGGCGTCCCAGCAACGGATCGACAGCGCGTGGCGCGAGGGGAATTCGATGACGTCCTGTTCGACCGAGGCCGACATCGGCGAAAAACTGAACCAGACCGGACGCTCGCTGAGCTTGGTGTCGAAGCCGGGCACGGGCGGCTGGGTGCCGATCTGCGCCAGGATCGCCGCCGGGCTCGGGCCCGGGACGGCGGCCGGCTCGGCTTCGCTTCCCTGCTGCAGCACGCGTAGCGGCAGCCCGGCAGGCTCGGTCACGTTGTACTGGTTATGCCAGAACAACAGGGCGATCACGGAAAACAGGCCGATGCCGATCGGTATCAGGTAATACGCGAATGCGCGCAGCACCCGCTCCATGGCCAGGTTGGCCATGAGGGAAACTGGACTGCGTGTCGGGTCGGAGGATTTGGGCATGGGCAATATCACAAGCAACTCAAAAACTGCGGTGGAAGCTTCCGCAGTCTGATCAAGCGCAAGGATACAGCTTTAGCGTGATGCCGTCATGCAATATCGCTGATGAGCTCGAAGCTCAGGCGAATGCCACGCCCTGGTGGCCCGCGCCGGCGACCGCTGCCGGGGCACGTTGCGGGAAGCGCACGCGGGTCAGGCGCGGCTCGACCTTCGGGCCGACGTCGATGTCCGGGTGCTGGGTATCGAAGAAGAACTTGTACAGCGGATGGCGTGCCGCGGCCCAGCGCGCCTCGAAGGTCTCGATCTCGAAGGCCATCACGCGGTGCTCGATGTTGCCGACGTGCGCCAGCGGAATCGCGCCCTGCCCCGGGAACACGTCCGAGAACAGCAGCTGCTCATACTGGCGCGCCACGGTCGGGCGGCCCGTGGCGACCGACCACTCGATATCGTTTTGCTGGCAATACTTGAAGCAGGCCTTGATCAGTGCCATCTTGACCATGCGGCCGGTGCGGCCTTCGTCGATGCCGAGGCGGGTTGCCTCGACCAGGCGGCGGCCCTGCAGCCAGTCCGGCAGTTCGACCGATTCTTCCACCCCCAGCGGACGGAACAGGTTGGTGCGGATGCGCGTGCTGCCCATCGGCGAGCCGTCCAGCTTGGACTCGGCCAGCAGGACGATGGTGTCGCTTTCGTAGTCGGCCGCTTCCGGCAGCGCCAGGGTGCGTGCAAACTCCGGTACGTGGCGTGCGTAGGCGGCGTGGCGGATGCGCACCGCCTTCAGCAGATCATCCTCGGTTTCGACCCGGCGAATCGTGAACGGCAGGCGCTCGATCGCTGGCTGCGTGCCCTGTTGACCACCGAAAGGGCGGATCGCATCAGCGTTTCCTTGGGCGGTTGGGTTGGCTTGGCACAGCTCCATGATCGATAACTCCTTGAATGTTGGGGGAAAACACTTGACTTGTGACAATTATCAATCTTTGGAGAAATATCTAACTGTTGAGCAAGCGGGCTTTTCCCCCTTAATTCAAATTTCATAACAATTAAGAGTCAGTACAACAAGCCACAGGCCGTCTTGTCGTACTTACATGCGCTGCAAGGACCTGGCCGTGCCCGAGAGCCGGATCGATCCGCCCGCCTCCGGTCCGATCTCGGCGCGCAGGCGCGAGCGCATGCCCATGTCTTCGCCCTGCACGATGTCGATGGCGCCGCCATGCGGCCAGTCGAGGTCGCGCAGATAGCCCGCCAGTGCCGCGGTGCCGGCGCCGGTGGCCGGGTCCTCGTAGACGCCGCCGGAGGCAAATGGATTGCGCGTATGGAAAAGCGTGGTGCTTTCCGCGAACACCAGCACGACGGTGACGATGCCGAGTTCGCGCATGAACTGCCGCCCCGCGTCGAGCTCGTAGCGCATGGCCGCCAGCAGCGCGCGGTTGCGCAGCGCCAGCACCAGGTGCCCTGCCCCGCCATGGGCCAGGGCCGGCGGGATGCGCGGATCGAGGTCCTCGGGCTGGTACCCGAACAGGGCCAGCGCGCGCGCGACGACCGCCTCCGGAGCGGGTGCGCTGCGGGTCGGCGGCGACTGCAGCGCGGCCGAGGTCAGCACGGCGCCGCCGGGCTGGATGCTGCGCCGGCCCTCGACCGTGATGGCGGCATCGTTCAGCGCCAGCGGATAGACGCCGTCGCCATGGCTGGCGGCCAGCGCGGCGCCGAGCGCGATGGTGGCGTGCCCGCAGAACGGCACCTCGGATTCGGGAGAAAAATAGCGCACCCGCCAGCCATCGCCGAGCGGCGCGGCGAAGGCGGTCTCCGAGTAGCCGATTTCGTGGGCGATGCGCTGCATCGTGGAGTCGGGCGGCAGGGCGTCGCCGATCCAGACCCCGGCCGGGTTGCCGCCCTGCTGGCCGTCGGAAAAGGCGGCGATGCGCTGGACGTCGGCGGCGTTCATGCTGCCACCTTCGCGTCTGGCTGGTCGATCAGGTTGAGAATCCGGCGCACGGCTTGCTCCTTTGATATGGATGAGCCCTGGATCATAGCGCGCCGGTTCCAGTCTTGCTGGAGGGGACTTATTTCAAGGATAACGTACGGGCTTACCCTGTGACTCCGGCAATGGGATGAATTCGGTTTCGCCCGGCACCTGGGGAAAGGCGCCGGCCTTCCAGTCGCGCTTGGCCTGTTCGATGCGGTCCTCGGAACTGGCGACGAAATTCCAGGACAGGAAGCGCGGCCCATCCATCGGCTCGCCGCCGAGCAGCATGATGCGTGTCGGCCCTGGCCCCGGAGCGCCCAGCATCACTTCGGCACCGGGCTTGAGCACGACCAGCTGGCCGGGCTCGAACACGCCGTCGCGTCCCAGGTCGAGGCGGCCTTCGACAATATAGATCGCCTGTTCCGGGTATTCCGGCGGCATCGCGATGCGCGCCCCGGCTTTCAGCCTGACGTCGACATAGAACATGTCCGACAAGGTGCCGACCGGCGCGCGCCGCCCCCAGAAGCTGCCGGCCACGACGCGCGCTTCGACGCCCTCCGCTTCGATGAAGGGCAAGGCGCCGGCTTCGATGTGGGCGAAGGTGGGATCGGTTTCCTCGTGTTTCGAGGGCAGCGCCACCCAGCATTGCAGGCCGAACAAATTCGACCGGCCCTGGCGCAGCAGGCTGTCGGTGCGCTCCGAGTGGACGATGCCGCGCCCGGCCGTCATCCAGTTCACTTCACCGGGCCGGATCGCCTGCACGCTGCCGAGGCTGTCGCGGTGCAGGATCTCGCCGTCGAACAGATAGGTGACGGTGGCGAGGCAGACGTGCGGATGGGGCCGCACGTCGAGGCCGCGCCCGGGCTCGAACACGTGCGGGCCCATCTGGTCGAGGAAGACGAAGGGTCCCACCATGCGCCGCTGGCGGCTGGGCAGGGCGCGCCGTACCTGGAAGCCGTCGCCCAGGTCGTGCGTGGGCGGCACGATCACGATGTCGAGTGCCGAGGGGTCGTCGTGGTGGTCCAAATTGTTCTCCTGAAATGGATTCGGCGCCGCCGGCTGCCAGCTGTCGAAAGCGCCGCGGCGGTCATGCTGCGGTCCAGTCTACGTGGCGATGCAATCTTGTGCAAATGCTCACGTGTGCGTGCATGGACCCTAATTGCTGAGCTTTTCCATCCGGCCTCGGTTACAATACCGCCATCCATTGGGGAGTAGCCTGCTTCCGCCACGTCAGTGCGCAGGAAGTTCCCGTATCAACATACTCGGCGCCGTCGTTTACATGCGCGCCGTGGTACGGGCAGCCGTTCGGTTGGCAAGACCTTTGGCATGTCCGCGTGCGTGTTCGGGCCGCGCGGGCCTGCCTCTGCGTTCGCCCGACGGAAAGACCCCATGAATTTCGTAGCTACCGCCTCCCTCGCCCTCGCCATGTCCACCGACGCTTTCGCCGCCGCCGTCGGCAAGGGCGCGGCATTGCAACGTCCGCACCTGCGCGAGGCCCTGCGCACCGGCGCCATCTTCGGCGTCATCGAAGGCCTCACGCCCCTGCTCGGCTGGGTGCTCGGCAACGCTGCTGCCCCCTATGTCGAAGCCTGGGACCACTGGATCGCTTTCGTGCTGCTGGGCGCGCTCGGCCTGCGCATGATCCACGAGGGCTGGGGCGAACCCGAGCTGGAAGAAGAAAAGCCGAACAGCCACTCCTTCCTGCGCCTGGCCGTCACCGGCGTGGCGACCAGCATCGACGCCCTGATCGTCGGCGCCGGCCTGGCCTTCATCGACGCCAACATCTTCGTGGTCGCCGCCGCGATCGGCTGCGCCACCTTTATCATGGTCACGCTTGGCGTGATGCTGGGGCGCGGCCTGGGCGCCCTGGTCGGCAAGCGCGCCGAGATCGTCGGCGGCGTGGTGCTGATCGTGATCGGCAGCCTGATCCTGTACGAGCACCTGCACGCGGCGGGCACGATCTGACTGTGAGCTCAGGCGCGCCCGCGCAAACCGCTCAGGCGCAGTCGGTTCCCATCGCCTTCATTGCCTCTTCCATCTCGGCGGGCGACACGTCGCGGATATGCGTGGCCATCGACCAGCGGTGGCCGAAAGGATCGTCGAGCTGGCCGTAGCGGTCGCCCCAGAACATGTCGGCCAGTTCCATGCGCACGGTGGCGCCGGCCGCCTTGGCGTTGTTCCAGATCTCGTCCACGTTCGGCACCGACAGGTGGATCGTCACCGGGCTGCCCTTCAGGCTCAGCGGGCTGTGGGAGCCGTAGTCCGGGAATTCGTCGGCCAGGAACAGGGGCGAGTCGCCGATACGCAGCTGGGCATGGCCGATTTTCCCGTCCGGCATCGGCGAGCGCATGACTTCGATGGCGCCAAAGGCCTTCTTGTAGAACTCGATTGCCTCTGCACAATTGGCGCAGACGAGATGGGGGGTGACCGTGTGCATGCCCTCTTCGACCGGTTTGACCTCGGAATTCATGGCGCTGTTCCTTTCAGGATGGATGGATAGTCATGGGTTTTTATACAGTGCTGCCGTATGAGCGTAGCGCCAGTTGGAAGTTCGTGCAATGAGAATCCATGCTGCGCTGCGCCAGGCCGCATCAGGACCGGCCGCCCAGCACCGCTTCCAGTTCGCGCGCCAGGAAATCGACCAGCGCCGCCACGCGCGGCGCCAGCGCACCCTGTTTGTAGAAGACGGCCCAGACCGGCTGCGACCATGCCAGGGTCGCTTCCTCCAGTACCGGGACCAGCCGCCCCGCGGCCTGGTCGGCGCGCGTCAGGAACTCCGACAGCGCGGCGATTCCTGCGCCGGCGAGCGCCAGGTGGCGCACCGTCTCGCCGCTCGATGCGGTGATGCCTGGGGCGATCGTATAGCCCTCGGCTCCCGCGTGCGCCAGCGGCCAGGTGTTCAGGGTCGCCGGCTTCGAAAAGCCCAGCAGGCGGTGGCGCGCCAGTTCCGCCACGCTGCCGGGCCTGCCATACCGTTCCAGATAAGCGGGGGCGGCCAGCACCTGCACCCGGCTGCTGCCGAGACGGCGGGCGTTCAAGGTCGAGTCCGGCAAGGTGCCGATGCGAATCGCCATATCGGCGCGCTCCTCGATCAGGTCGACCACCGTCTCCCCGCTCGTCAGCTCCAGCTGCACCAGCGGATAGGCGTCGAGAAAGGCCGGCACCAGCGGCGCCAGCAGATGGTCGAGCGTGGGCGTGGCCGCGTTCACGCGCACCAGGCCCGAGGGCTGGGAGCGGCGCGCGGCCGCCTCGGCCTCGGTACTGGCCAGGTCGGCCAGCAGGGTGCGCGTCCGCTCCAGAAACCAGGCGCCCTCGTCGGTGAGCTGCAGGCGGCGCGTGGTCCGGTGCAGCAAGGTCAGGCCGAGATGCTTTTCCAGGCGCGCGATCGTGCGCGAGACGCCCGAGGGCGTCTGGTCGAGGCGGACGGCGGCGCCGGAAAACGACCCCGTATCCATGACGGCGGCAAATGCAATCAGGGCGTCTACGTCGATCATTATTGACTCCCAAGCAAAAGTATATTGTACGGCAAGGGATTTTTCTCCGGCGGTGACTCCTTCAGACTGCGTGCCTGTCCCCCATTTCTGGAGAAATCATGCCACTCGCCCTGTGGGCGCTTACCCTGAGCGCCTTTGCCATCGGCACCACCGAATTCGTCATCGTCGGGCTGATTCCCGACGTGGCCGCCAGCCTCGGCGTGTCCGTCCCTTCCGCCGGCCTGCTGGTGAGCATGTATGCGCTCGGCGTTGCCGTCGGCGCGCCGCTGCTGACCGCCCTCACCGCCCGCGTCCCGCGCAAGAAGTTATTGATCGGCCTGATGCTGCTGTTCACCGCCGGCAACCTGGTCGCCTCGATCGCGCCCGGCTACGGCGCCCTGATGGCCGCGCGCGTGCTGACCGGCCTCGCACACGGCGTCTTCTTCTCGATCGGCTCGACCATCGCCACCAGTCTGGTGCCGAAGGAAAAGGCGGCCAGCGCGATCGCCCTGATGTTTACGGGCTTGACCGTTGCCCTGGTCACCGGCGTGCCGCTGGGAACCTGGATCGGGCAGCAATTCGGCTGGCAGTCGACCTTCCTGGCGGTCGCCGCGCTGGGCATCGTCGCGATGATCGGCAGCGCGTTGCTGGTTCCCGCCAACATCGCCGGTGCCAAGCCGGCCAGTCTCGGCAGCCAGTTCGCCGTCCTGAAACAGCCGCGCCTGCTGCTCGTGTATGCGATCACCACGCTCGGCTATGGCGGTACATTCATCGCCTTCACCTATCTCGCGCCGATCCTGCAGGACGTGGCCGGCTTTGCACCGGGCAGCGTCAGCCTGGTGATGCTGGTCTATGGCGTGTCGGTGGCGGTCGGAAATATCTGGGGCGGACGCCTGGCCGACCGGAAGGGCCCGGTGCGCGCATTGCAGATCGTGTTCGCGCTGCTGGCCGCCGTACTCGCCGTCCTGAGCTTTACCGCGCCGCATCCGGTGCTGGTCGTGGCCACCGTGCTGGCCTGGGGCGCGGTCGCCTTCGGCAACGTGCCGGCCCTGCAGCTGTATGTCGTGCAGCGCGCCGAGCGCGACGTGCCGCAGGCGGTGGACATGGCCTCGGGCCTGAACATCGCCGCCTTCAACCTCGGCATCGCGCTCGGCGCCTGGGGCGGCGGCATGGCGCTCAAGCACCTCGGCCTGATGGCGACGCCGCCGATCGGCGCCCTGGTCGTGGTCGGCGCGCTGGCACTGACCACGCTGGCGGGCCGGCTCGACCGGCGCGACTCGTCCGATGGCGGCCGCACGCAGGCCGCCGCCAAGGAAGCGGAACTCGTTTAATTTCTGAAAAAGGATCCATCATGCACATGCCCCTCATCGGCGCCGGCACCTTCCGCCTGCAAGGCCAGGCCGCCATCGACAGCGTCGCCAACGCCCTCGACCTCGGCTACCGCCACATCGACACCGCCCAGATCTACGGCAACGAGGCTGAAGTCGGCCAGGCCCTGGCGGAGAGCGGCGTGCCGCGCGGCGAGGTCTTCGTCACCACCAAGATCTGGACCGAACACCTGGCCGGCGACGCCCTGATCCCCAGCCTGAAGGAAAGCCTGCGCAAGCTGCGCCTCGAACGGCTCGACCTCACCCTGGTCCACTGGCCGTCCCCAAGCCGCGCGGTGCCGGTGGCCGAATCGATGGCGGCGCTGCTCGCAGCGCGGGACCTGGGCCTGACGCGCGCGATCGGCGTCTCGAACTTCACGATCCCGCTGGTGAAGGAAGCGATCGATGCAGTCGGGGCGGCGAACATCGCCACCAACCAGGTCGAACTTCATCCTTACCTGCAGAACCGCACGGTGGCCGCCTTCGCCCGCGAACACGGCATTCCCCTGACGGCCTACATGCCGCTCGCCTATGGCAAGGTACTCGCCGACCCGGTCATCGGCAGGATCGCGGCGCGCCGGAACGCGACAGCCGCCCAGGTCACGCTGGCCTGGCTGCTGGCGCGGGGCTACACGGTCATCCCATCCTCGACCCGGCGCGAGAATTTGGCGAGCAACCTGGCGGCGCGCGCACTGGTGCTGGGAACGGAGGACCTGGCCGCCATCGACGCACTCGATCGTGGCGAGCGTCTGGTCAGCCCGGACTTCGCGCCGGATTGGGATTGATTCAACTGTCGAGTTCCGGATAGCGCCGGAAAATCCCGTCGTCGTTGAACGGAATCCGGCGCGGCGAACGCAGATAAGCGGCGATGCGCGGACGCGCCGTAACGCGCCGCCGCAGCGCCTCCAGGTTCGGATGCTGCGCCAGCGCGCGGGCAGTCGCTTGCGGGAATGCGTAGGCCAGCCCTTCCAGCACCTGGAACAGCGAGAGGTCGGCATAGGTGAGCTCAGGACCGAGCAGGTAATCCTTCTCGCCGAGGACGCGGCTGAAATAGTCGAAGAATTTCGGGATGCGCGCCGACGTGAAATCCTGCGCGCGGCGCAGCGCTTCCTGCTTCTGGTCCTCGTAGTACAAACCGCTGCCGACCGGATGGTGCGTGTCGTGGGCCTCGGCGACCAGGTCGGCGATCGTCAGCTGCAACTGATGCGTCCACAGGCGCCCCGCCGGCTCCCGCGGCGCCAGGCCGTGGCGCTCGCCCAGATACAGCAGGATCGCCGCCGTCTGGCCGATCGTCATGCCTTCGGCACGCAGGAATGGCGGCGCGAAACTGGGCGTCGGGCCTTCCTTCAGCGCTGCCATCAGCGCGTCCGTGCCGCCCGGCCCGCGCGCCACGTCTTCGTAATCCTCTCCCGCTTCCTCGAGCGCCAGCCGGACGAATTCGCCCCGTCCCTGGATGCCGGGCCAATAGAACAGTTCGTACGATTGCACCATGATAAATTTCTCCTTCGGTGGGTGTACATACAGCATCAGGTTACATCACTACCGGAATTGACTTTGCCGATAAAAATACAAAACTCAAATTTTGAACTAGGGTCTGTGCAGGGAACTGGTACAGAATCCAGAAAAGTATTTCTGGGCGGCCGTGGGCCGGGAAGGGAAAATACTGCGGGGTCGAACGGGCGACTTGATAGGGCGGGGGCCGGTATAAGACAAAGTGTTGCCAGAAAAGTAAATATCTACCAGAGGCTCTAGGAGGGGCTAGGAGCGTTCAGGCTGGGTTGGTATCAACCCGTGCCCGTTCGTGCCATAGCGGGGCTGTGGTGTCTTCCTAGCGCCTATCAGGCTGCTGCCTTCTCTGCATTTACAATCGAAAGCACGGTGGCACGGCTTACCTTGTACTCGCGGGCCAGTGCGCTTACCGTCTCGCCCTTGGCATAGTCGGCTTTCATTTTCACCTGTTGTTCTGGCGTGGTCTTCGGAGTACGGCCCAGCGTCTTACCCTCGGCCTTTGCACGGGCAAGTCCGGCGTGGGTACGTTCTAC
Organism: Massilia litorea; assembly: GCF_015101885.1. NCBI lineage: Bacteria > Pseudomonadati > Pseudomonadota > Betaproteobacteria > Burkholderiales > Oxalobacteraceae > Massilia > Massilia litorea. Next base: position 3,028,918 of record NZ_CP062941.1, on the reverse strand, counting down.
TAGCAAGTCCCTTTCCATTTCAGCTACAGCGGCCAGCATCGTCATCATCAGCTTACCGGCTGGGCTGGTCAGGTCGAGCTTGCCCAGTTGCAGAACGATTACTTCGATCTTGCGCTCTTTCAGCATCTTGACCGTAGCGGCTACGTCCATGGCGTCACGTCCGATACGATCCAGCTTCGATACTACCAGCGTCTCACCGTCACGAATCTGGCCGAGCATCTTAGCGAACTGTGGGCGCTGCATGGCCGATACCTTACCGCTAACGCCTTCGTCGGCATACCAGTAATCGACCGCGTAACCTGCTGATTCAATTTCAAGGCGTTGATTCTCGGTGCTTTGGTCAGAACGGCTGACCCTTCCGTATGCAAAAATGCTCATGTACTTCCTTTCGTTAGGGGTGTTATCAATGGGTGTTAGAATATACTCGACTGTTGGGAATTGCAACCCCTAATTTTCCAACAGTGTATTCTGGGTAGTTTCAGGGATGGTGGAATTCGGTCGATTCCCGACAGGCTTGACCTAGTTGTATGTCGGTACAGGCAGTTGGAAAACTGTTATGATTCGGGGATGACCATCAACGCTTGCAAGCCTTCCTTATGACGAAGTACCGTGTTTCCTACACTCTTGCTGGCGTTGCAAGTAGGAAAGAAATTACTATCGACCTTGCTCCGGACGATGACTCTCCGCATGGCGTTGCTAAAGCAGTGATCCAGCATGAGTTCCCAAAAGTAGACGACCCGTTTCGTCTGAACCGCATGCTTACGGCGGAGCAAACATTGCGGTCGTTTGCGATTACGGATGTGACGACATCGCCCGTTTAATGGCGGCGGCGTTCATGCTGCTTCCTTCGCCGGGCGTACCTTCTCCGATCCGCGATTGGTGCTGCTAGTGTAAATCTGGCCTTCTACGTCCTGCTTGCTGCGCATTTTGAACAAATAACTGACCCAGACAAGCGCGTCGTCCAGCCTGGGGCTGGCCTTCTTCGGCACGAAGGCGTAGTTCTGCTGCTTGCCTTTGTAGTGGTGCACTTCCTTGCCGGGTGGGGCAATGGTGAATGCTATGCCACGCTCCGATAACCGCGATTCAAGGAACTCACCCTTTCGATACCGCATGATCTGGCAGGGGATTCTGTGATGGGCTTCGATCAGTAGGAAGTAGTGCGCGTGGAACCGCTTCTTCTCGTCTCGCTCGTAGCAGGCTTTCCACATCACGGGCATATCGTTTGCACGAAGCTCCCGGCACAGTAGGTCAATGGCCCATTTGTAATCTTCTCTGCTCTCCGATCCTGTCAGTACAAGGTGGTACAGCCTTGCGTTGGTGTAGGGGTGAGTCAGAAGCATCTGCTTCGCCTTCCTGTAATTCACCTGACTGTGCAAGCCTTCGTTTGCGTCTGTAATGTACGTTCCGTCCTTCTTCATGCTTGGTCTTCCTCTCTCTTATTTGTAATGTGCTGGGTGTAGGGTTGGCTACTTAGTTGAACTACCCTGTCTTACAACTTAATAGTTACTAACTAGGTAGATACAACTTAATCCTTATCTTTAATCAAATTTCCTTTTCGGCAATAAATAGGGTAATTTGCCCTATGAAGCACCGATTCAGCCCACTTTTGCTTGACTTGGGCCGGAAAAGGTGCGTATCATAGGGGATTCGCGTATTGCCCCGCTGAATTTTTAATCCGTAACTCGTCGAATGCGAGGGGCGGGACTTTACCATGTTGCCGGGAAAAGTACCCGGTACGCTGCCGGGAATGGCTAGACTCGTTTAAACGCTCTATAAGGCTCTGCAAGGGTCTTGGTAGGCTTGCCCCTTACCGAACCGTTTAAACGGCTCCTAGGTGCCTTAAATCGCGTTTAAAGTGATTTCTACGGCTGGGATAGGGCTGTTCCGTTGAATGGCACGAAGATATGCCGCGATCATCGCCGTTGTACGTGCTTCTTTTGGTTGTACCGTCACTGCTGGCCGTGGGCGCTTAATGACAATGCGCCTTGCTCGGGCATTCACTAGACGAGTATTGCAGCCCATCATGCGGCCCCTGCTGCTGCTTTGAGCGCAGCAAGCTCGGCTTCCGCTGCTTTCACTTTCGCTTGGATCGCTGCCTGTGCTGCTGCACGGTCACGGGCCGCTACTAGTTCGGCGGCTGCTCGTTCAATGTCGCGTTGGCGCTGCACCTCTTGCACCTGCATGGCCTCAGCCGTTGCTACCTTTGCCGCTTCAATGAAGCGTTCGGTAGGGCTACCCAACTTGAGCGTAAAGCTCATCATGCCCGTTGCACCGAAGAATTCTACGGGCAGGTTCGTATCGAATACGTACCCGGCTCGGATATGGGCGTTGGCCTGTTCCAGCGCGTTGGCAACTGGGCCGATGACATACAGGCTTTGGGGCTGCTGCTCGGCTACGGTCGTGGTAACTGCTTGTGATTGTTTGCTCATTGTTTGAGTTCCTTTTCGTTTATTTGGTCTGGTGCTTACGCATCAGGTTCATTACTGCTTGACGCGTCCAAGATAGGCCCATTGGAGTCGTCCAGCCTAGTTGGTTCATCTTTCTTGCAATCTCGCGCATGGTAGTAGTCGAGCGGAGGGATGCGACGTATGCCCGGCACTGCACGTAGTAGTCCGGGGTTCGTAGTGGCTTGCCAAATTCAGGGCGAGCGAATTGCGTTGTCATTCTGTTACTTCCTTTCGTATGGACGAACGGATAGCGGGATTGCTACCAGTTCAGATTTTCAGGGGATTAAGGGGTCGTGGCACGCAGGTACGATCACGGTGCGCAAGACTTAGTTACCCTGTGAGTATACACCCAAAGTAGCTTGCTGTCAATAGCTGCTAGCACACTTTAAGGTATAATGGGTAAACTAATTTGTAACGTATTGTAACGAACCGGCTATTACATACACTCGTGACGGTATATCCCTATGCGTACCGTCGCCGGAGCCTGTATTCGTGCAAATTCCCTAGCGTTTTCGATAATCGAACGCGAGCCGATTCTAAGTAAATCCGGCTATCTGGAAAGGGGCGGTAGCTTGCCGTGGGCTGGTGCTGGTTGCTGCTAGTACCATTCCCGGCTGTCGTACCCTTCGTTCTCGTACTGCTCGCCTTCCGCGTCTCCGTCGAAAGCGTCTTCATCAAAGTTAATTAGGGGTGTGAACGTACCTTCCTGCCGCATGATGATTGCCCTTTGCTTATTATTGGCAGGGTAGAACACCGGCTTTTCCTTATCTGCCCGCTTGACCAGATCGAACAATGGTTCCTCGTCCTGATAGACGTGGTAGCGGTGGGGCTTCTCGGTTGCTACCCGGATGGTGATGTGTAGTTCTTTAAGCAGTGCATTCGCCCGGTTGCGGCCTTCGTACGAGACTAGATCGAGCGAGGCGAAGAACGATTCCTTGTCGGTTATCGCATTACTCGCCAGCGCCAGCGAGATTTCGTCTACTTGCTTCGTCAGGTCGGTGATCGCCGTTTCACGCCGTACCACTTCGCCTAGGATCGTGCTGGATGTGTTCGTTTGCAGGACTTCGACAAGCTGCTTCAAGTGCTGGCGATGCTCGTCTATCCGGCCTCTTAGCTCGGACTGCTGGCGTACAAGCTCGGCACTGGCGTCATGGACGAGTGATTTTGCAGATTCGATCTTGGCTAACACTTCCCGGAATACCGCTTCCGCCGCATCAAGTCGTATGTACCCGGCCTTGCATACTCGCTTCTTCGCGGAGGAACAGCGAAGGTAGGTGTGATTCTTCGGCGGTGCACCCTTGCTCACTGAATGAAGCGTCGAACCGCATAAGCGGCACTGCCCTATTCCCTGAAAAAGATTGAAGTTCTTCGACTGCTTGGACGTACCTGTTCTGTTCCTGCTCTCGCGTACACGCTGGGCACGGTAGAAAGTTTCCTCGTCAATGGCTGGCGGGTAGTACCGGGGGATGGGGTTCCCGGCGTTCTCTCGCACTTTACCTTTCCTAGTGCGAGGCTGGTACTCGCCAATTACAGAACGGTTATTAAGCACCCTGTCCAAGCTGCTCGGCCCCCATATGCCTCCACGGGAAGTGCGTACCCCTTCATCGTTCAGAATGTGTGAAATCGCTATCAGGCCGTGACCGTCGATGTACAACTGAAACATTCTCTCGATTATCGGCGTCCATTTCTCTTTCAGCGTATAGCCCTTATCTGGGGAGTAGCTCAGCCACATAGGCGCGTTGTCGCCGATGGGAGTACGGGCCTCGCTGGCTGCTGCTAATTTCTTATTTCGCCATGCCTTGCCGATAAGGTCGGACTTACGCTCGCTCTCGCCATGCCCGCGTGCCATTGCAAACAGGATCGGCATAAGCGGTGTCCAGTCTTCTTTCAGCCGCTCCAAGCTGTACTCCTGTTTGTCACGGAGCGTCACAATGGTGATACCAGCACCGATGATCCGTTGGAAGACCGCTAGTGCATCCATCACAGGCAGGCGCGATAGACGGTCGATGTCTTCGATTAGAAGGAAGGAGCCGGGGGCAATGTCGCCCGCTTCAATCGCCTTGATGAAGGCTCCAAGTGCACCGTCGCTGATGTTCCTACCAGACCAGCCCGATACGCCAGCGTCACGCATGTTGCGCGTGGTATCGAGGACTAGTCCCTTAGCCTTGGCGTATTCCTCGGCGATGTCGGTCTGTCGTTCTTCGGTGTGGCCTTTGCCTTGCGGAGCCGAAGACCAGCGTATGTAACTGAAAGCGGTAGGGTTCATGGTGCACTATTCTAAACCAATAGAACAGTTCGTATGCCATCGCGTCCTCCTCTGCCTGGGAAAGGCAGTATGGAGCAGAATTTGGCGAGGCAGCGCGCGCGCCGTGCTAATCTTGCAATTGGGAATGTAGATTTTCGACAAGAAAAGCAGACTTGGGAACAGGACACGATGCTGACGATGCGTACGCAAGACGGGGAAGAGCCTGTCCAAAATATTGCTACAGAGAATTTGTTTCCATTGAGCAATCTCACCGCTGGACCCGGCAGGCTGGGACACCATGAAGCTGTCCGCAACCCGCCGTCTACCACGGAGCGTTCCATGATCTTCGCTCACCTGACTCGTTATTGGCTGGCCCGCCGCAGCGCGCTGTCCTTCTCGTCCTGGCTGCTGACGGTACTGCGCAGCGCCCGCGTTCTGCGCTACTACCGGGCCCACGCCGCGCTGTGCCGGCTCGACGTCTACCGCAACCACGTGATGCGCGCGCCGAACGACGACCCCTTTCACCACCTGAGCCACCGCGGCTACCTGCTGCGGGGTCTGAGCGCACGCCAGCGCGTGCAATGCGTGCTGTCGCACTACCGCTTCGAAGAGGCGACCTTCGACGCGGCCTACAAGGCGGCCGTGTATGCCGAGGGCGGCCTGACCCTGTGGCAGCACGGCGTCGGCGAACACGCCTTCCTGATCCGGCTCGAGATGGCCTCGCGCATGAATGCCGAGGGCGACCTGACGATCGCGCTGATCGCCGACGGCAAGGTGCTGCACCGCCTGTCCTTTTCGTGGATCGACGCTGCGATCGCCGGCGTGCCGGCAGCGGCCGGGCCTTCGCTCGTACCTTTCATCGCGCGCAACCAGGGCCGCTGGACCGACTCGGGCGAGGCCTTCGACGCCTTCGAGACCGGCTTCCCGAACAATTCGCCGAGCTTCTTCTGCTTCGCGGCGATGCAGGGCCTGGCGCAGGCGGTCGGCCTGGAGCAGGTCCTGGCCGTGAAGGCCACCTCGCATATCGCCTGGGATCCGGAGGAGGTCAAGCAGTTCGTGAATGCCTATGACGGCTTCTGGAAGATCCTGGGCGGCGTCGAACTGCCCGGCAGGGCCTGGCTGGTCGCCCTGCCCTTCTACCTGAAACCGCTGGCCGACATGCCCTCGAAGCACCGCAAGCGTGCCGCCCAGCGCCGCGAATACTGGCGCGCCATCGGCGAGAGCACGCGCGCGACGCTGCAGCGCCACCTGCTGCATGCGCGCTCGCATCACGAGCATGCGGCGCCGTTGCGGGAGACGGTGGGGGTGTAGGCAAGCCACAAACCCTGGGGCGGACCCGCCCGGCCACCGAACTGGCCATTGGCAGAACCACCACGCTTTTCGCCACCCGTGTTACACTGCTGCCTCGCTAGGGGTCCTGGAACGTTGTTCCGGGTGAGAGATACCCTTCGTACCTGATCTGGATAATGCCAGCGAAGGAAAGCGCGCCAAGCAGTTCACACCTTGTTTGCCCTTCCCCCACGTTGGCTCCGGCTTTTCCAAAAAAGCAGTGCGCCCTCCAATGTGGCGCGCGAAAGCGAGCAAACCAATGAAACCCGTCTTCAAGCATTCCCTCCTCGCCTGTGCCCTCGCGCAGGTATTCGCCGTCCAGGCGCAAACCGCGGAACCGGCGCCGGTCGCCTCGGTGCTGGTCACCGGCAGCAAACCCGCCGCCGACCGCGCCGCCATCGGCAGCTTCGCCGACCTGCCGCTGATGGACGTCCCGGCCTCGGTGGTCGCCATCGACCGCAGCCAGATGCAGGCCCTGTCGATCCGCTCCGCCAGCGAAGCCGTGCAATACGACGCCTCGGTCGGCGACGCCTACAACGCGGTCGGCTATGCCGAGCAGTTCTCGGTGCGCGGCTTCAAGCTGAACACCAATTCGGGCTACCGCAAGGACGGCATCGCCATCCCCGGCGACACCCAGATCCCGCTCGAGAACAAGGAGCGTGTCGAGCTGCTCAAGGGCGTGGCCGGCCTGCAGGCTGGCCTGGCCGCGCCGGGCGGCGTGATCAACTTCGTGACCAAGCGCCCGACCGACACGCCGCTGCGTTCGGTCACGGTGGAAGCGCGCGAGCGCGGCACCCTCCACGCAGAAGCGGACATCGGCGGGCGTTTCGACGACAAGCGCTTCGGCTACCGCATCAATGCCGCCGCCGACCGCCTGCGCTCCTACGTGCGCGGCGCCGACGGCGAGCGCCAGTTCGCCTCCGGCGCTTTCGACTGGCAGATCACGCCGGACGCCCTGCTGCAGCTGGACATGGACTTCCAGCACAAGGAGCAAATCACCGCGCCCGGCTACCAGCTGACCCGCGGCACCGACCTGCCGGCGAACGTGTCGCCGAAGCTGCTCCTCAATGCCCAGCCCTGGACCAGGCCGGTCGACACCGACAGCGCCAACTTCGGCCTGCGCTTCGCCTACCGCCTGAACGCCGACTGGAACGCCACGGTCAGCGCCAACAAGCACTGGTTCAAACGCGATGACTTCACCGCTTTCCCCTACGGCTGCAGCAACGAGGGCGATGGCTACTATCCGGGCTACTGCGCCAACGGCGACTACGACGTCTACGATTACCGGAGCGTGGGCGAGCGCAAGACGCCGTTCGGCGTGCAGGCCCAGTTGCAGGGACACCTGAATACGGGCGCCCTGCGGCACCTGCTGACGATCGGCACCAGCTACGCCGAGCGCCACAACAGCGGGCGCGACTATTTCTACAACGAGCTCAATCACCCGTATTTCTACGAGTACGCCGGCTACAGCAACATTCACCAGCCGCTGGTCACCGATCCGGCGCCTGGCGATCCGATCCTCAGCCCGCGCTACGAGCGCTTCCGCGACCGCGAACGCGCCGTCTATGCGCAGGATATCGTCACCCTGTCGCCGGAACTCAGCGTGCATGCCGGCCTGCGCTACGTGAAGATCGACAGCGCCCAGCGCTTGCAGGCGGACCTGCCATGGGCGAACGACAAGGCGTCGTTCGCGCTGCCGAACGTCTCGCTGGTGTACAGCCCGGCCAGGAACTGGAATGTCTACGGCACCCTCGCCCACGGCCTGGAATCGGGCGGCGTGGCGCCGATGGAAACGACGAACGCGAACCAGGACCTTGGACCAAACCGTTCGAAGCAGCTCGAGTTCGGCGTGAAGGGCATCGCGGGCGAAGGCGTGTCGGTCAGCGCCGCCGTCTTCCAGATCACCTCCGGACTGGAATATACCGATGCGACCAACACCTTCGTGCGTAACGGCCAGCGCAATCACCGCGGCCTGGAGCTGTCGGCCCAGCGCGCCTCGAACGGCCTGGCCTACGGCGCCTCGCTGCTGGCCCTGCGCGCACGCCAGGAAGACACGGGCGACGCCACCCTCGACGGCAAGCGCGTGACCAACGTGCCCGACCTGAAGACGACCGTCTGGGCCGAGTATGCGCTGGCAAGCGTCCCCGGACTGAAAGTGAACGGCCAGTGGCAATACGCAGGCAAGAAGACCTTCGATCCGGCCAACACGATCGATGTGCCGGGCTATCACGTGTTCGGCCTCGGCGCGGCCTATGGCATGAAGATGGGCACGACGAACGTCACCCTGCGCGCGCGCGTCGACAACCTGTTCGACAAGTTCTACTGGCGCGACGTCACCCAGGACCTGGGAGGCTACCTGTTCCCGGGCGCACCGCGGACCTTCCGCCTGTCGGCGCAGGTCGATTTCTGAAGCCGGCTTTTAAAGTGCATCCAGCGGCGCCAGCACCCTGAGCGCCGCCTCGACCTGCCGCAGCCTGTGCGGCAGGTCGCCTTCCACCAGCACGAAGCGGATGCCGCGTTCGTCCAGTTCCCGCTCCACCATCCCGAAGACGCGCTCGCGCACCTCTTCCGAGTCGCGCATCAGGCCGTCCGCTATCCAGGGCGTGTCGGGCGCCGTCACCAGCGTCAGCGCGTAGTCGTGCGTGGCCGCCAGGCGTTCGAGCCCGGCGTCGACCCTGCCCCAGTAGGCGCGGCTGTAGAGCGCCGTCATGAGCGGCGTCGTGTCGCAGAACAGGAAGCGGTTCGCGCGCGCCGCGGCTTCGTCCTCGCGTGCGCGCTGGGTGCGGGCGATCCCGTACTGGTCCGTTTCGAAGGGCACGCGCCCGTGGGTGTCGACGAATTCGCGCAGGTATTCGGGCACCCAGAGCGTGCCGTAACGCTGCGCCAGCGCCTGGCACAAGGTCGACTTGCCGGACGACTCGGCGCCCAGCACGGCGATGCGGCGCACGCCGCTCATGGCTGCACCTGCCGGGCTTTCGCCAGATTGCCCCAGGCGACCAGGCCGCGCGCCGCCAGCACCACGAAGACCGCGTACAGCACCGCCGTCACATGCAGGTCCTTGTAGACATACAGGCCGACATACAGCACGTCGACGGCCAGCCACACATTCCAGTTCTCGACTTTTTTACGCGCCAGAAGCACCGTGCCGGCCAGGCTGCCGGCGGTGAGGAAGCCGTCCATGTGGGGGACATCGGTGTTCGTGTACGCCTTCAGGAACCAGGACAGCACGATGAAGCCCACGGCCCAGCCAGCCAGGGTCCAGGCCCAGCCGGCGCGGTTCAGACGCGTGACCACCAGCCGCGCGTCGCCCTCGCCGGCACCGCGCAGCCACTGCCACCAGCCCCAGACCGAGGTCGCGATGAAGACCAGCTGCAGGCCGCTGTCGCCATACAGGCGCGCGTCGAAGAACACGACCGCATACGTGGCGGAAGAAGCGATCGAGAACAGCCAGGCCCAGTGATTCTGGCGGATGTTGAGCAGGACGGTGACGACTGCGAGGACGAAGGAAATCAGTTCGAGCGGGGTGGTGGCGAAGCCGAACAGGGCGAAGGTATCGTTCATGCGTGGGACGCGCCGGCCCGGGCTGCGTCAGGTCGCGCGGGGCATGGCGGCAGGAGGAAAAAGGCGGAGCTCATCGGGCTGGCGAGTATGCACGCACAATCGCGAATATGCAATGGAAGGAGCATGTAGCCCCGGTACTACGTGTTGTCAAAAAGAATTTTGTATATTGAAATATATTGATATACTGAAACACTTGTATGGTTTTTATTTTATCCAGGTCCACACATCAGGAGACGTTCATGCGTATGCATCTAGCGGCCATCTGCGCAGCCGTGCTGTCGGTCGTACCGGTCCTCGCCGACGCGACTGTTCCCCTCGCGGACTTCGTCCACGAAGACCAGTTTTCGCAGCCGCGCCTGTCGCCGGATGGCAAGCATGTGGCGATTACGGTGCGCCTGCCCAGCGGCGACCGTTTCATTCCGGTCCTCATGATGTATACCGTCCCGGAAATGAAAATGACCGGGGCGATCCGCATGAAGGCTTTCGAGGTGCCGGCGAACTATTTCTGGGTCAGCCCGACCCGGCTCGTCGTTGCCAAGGCGCGCGAATTCGGGTCGCGCGAGGCGCCGCAGATGACCGGTGAGGTAGTCGCGGTGGAACTCGACGGCAGCAAGCAGGCATACCTGTTCGGATACGACATGTTCATGTATTCCAAACAGGGGGAACGCTACGGTGACGACCATGCCTACGGTAGTATCGAGGGCATGTCGAACAAACGGGATGGGCATGTCTTCGTCGGCAGCTACGCCTGGCGCGGAAAGAACAGCCTGTTGTACGACATCGACTCCAACAAGTCCACGCGCAAGCTGGTGGCCGACCTGCCGGTGCAGGATCTCAGCTTCGTCTTGCAGCACAACGGCACGCCGCGCTTCGCCACCGGCGTCGACGACCAGTCCCGTGCCGTCGAATTCCGTTTCGACGATGCCAGCGGCCGCTGGAACAAGATCGAGAAGCGCGATTTCCGGCGTTACCACCCATTCCAGTTCAGCGCCGACGATCGCGAGTTCATTGCGAGCTACTCGGTCCACGGCGAGCCTGACCAGCTGGTGCGGGAAGACCTGGCGACCGGCAAGCGCAGTATCCTGTTCCAGGACGCTGTCGGCAGCGTTGGCGGCACGCTGTATACGAGCGATTCGCTGCCCTTCGCTGCCTACTCTGCCGTCGGCATCCCCAGCCTGCGCTACTTCGACGAGAACGGCGCTGACGCGCGGCTGCACAAGGAGCTCAGCGCCCAATTCCCTGGCGAGTACCTGAACTTCATCGACTACAGCGACGACGGCAAGCTCCTGCTGTTCAGCGTAAAAAGCGACCGCGACCCGGGGAGCTATTATCTGTTCAACCGTGAGACGATGAAGGCCGACATGCTGTTTTCCGCGATGGAGAAAATCGACCCGGAACAGATGGCCGAACGACGCCCGATCAGCTTCCGGGCACGCGACGGACTCGAACTGCACGGCTTCCTCACCATACCGCGCGGCACCGGCGCAGCCAAGCCACCGATGGTCGTCCTGCCGCACGGCGGTCCGCACGGTCCCTACGACAACTGGTTCTTCGACGAAGACGCGCAATTCCTTGCCAGCCGCGGCTATGCCGTCCTGCAGGTCAACTTCCGCGGCTCGGGCGGGCGCGGGCTGAACTTCCTGGAAGCGGGTTATCGCCAGTGGGGCACAAAGATCATCGACGACCTCGTCGACGGAACGCGCTGGGCCATCGCCCAGGGAATGGCAGATGGCGAACGCGTATGCGCCTACGGCGCAAGCTTCGGCGGCTACGCTTCGATGATGCTCGCGGCGCGCGAGCCATCGCTCTACAAGTGCGCGGTCGGCTACGTAGGCGTGTATGACCTCAAGCTGCTGGCCAAGCCGCAGAACAATCGATACGACACAGTCAAGACGAGCGCCTTCCGCAAATACATCGGCGACGACAAGGAGGAGCTCGACCGCAATTCACCAGTGACGCTGGCAGCCAGCATCAAGGCGCCAGTCTTCCTCGTCCACGGCGGGCAGGACAAGCGTGCCGTCGTGGACCATGCCCATGCCTTGCGCGCTGCATTGACCGCCGCCGGCCGCCCACCGGAATGGTTCCTTGCTCCGAACGAAGCTCACGGCTTCTACGACACGGCCAACCGCACCGCCTTCTACGAAAAGCTCGAGGCCTTCCTCGGCAAGCATATCGGTCCGGGAGCGGCGCCGAAGTAAGCTTGCGCATCGCGCAGCCGATGGCAGAAACCGCGGCCCTGGCGCCGCGGTTTTTTTGGCGTCGGCGGCCGTCGCCCTGGCATAAAAAAACCGCGCCCTGGATCTCCGGGGCGCGGTTTTAACGGTCCATCTGCCCGCTTACTTCTTCGGGTATTTGATCGTCATTTCCTTCAGCAGGTTGTCGGCATGGTCGACTTCCTTCATCACCCACAGCATGTAGCGGATATCGACGTGGATCGCGCGCGTGATCGCGGTGTCGAAGTACCAGTCCTTGGTGATCGACTCGTAGGTCGAGTCGAAGTTCAGGCCGACCAGCTCACCGCGCTTGTTCATCACGGCCGAACCGGAATTGCCGCCGGTCGTGTCCGCGCTCGACAGGAAGTTCACCGGCACCGTGTTCAGCACCGGATCCTTGAACACGCCATAGCGCTTCGCTTTCACCGCTTCGGTCAGCGCGGCCGGAACCAGGAACGGGTCCTTGTCGGTCGCCTTCTCGACGATGCCCTCGACCGTCGTGAACGGTCCCTTGACCAGGCCGTCGCGCGGCGTGTACGGCGCCACGGTGCCGAAGGTCACGCGCAGCGTCGAATTCGCGTCCGGATAGACCGGCTTGCCCTGCGACTTCTTGTACGCGATGACGGCCGCCATGTACTGCGGGATGGTGCGATCGAGGTTGCCGTCGACTTCCTTGCGGCGTTCGTCCAGATTGGTCGCGACCTCGTTCAGGCGCACCGCGAGCACGATGAACGGATCCTTCGATGCGCGGAAGGCGTCGACGTCCTTGCCGATCCAGGCCAGGCGTTTATTGGTGTCGGCCAGTTCGGTCGACTGGTACAGGGAACCCAGGCTATTCGCGGCCGGCAGCAGCGCGTCCAGCCCTTGCGGGCGCAGCTTCGGATCGATCTTCGCATAGCGGTTCAGGGCAGCGGCATAGCGCGCCTGGTCGACGCCCGGCACGAAGGACTGCTCCAGGCGCGTCAGGCGGGCCTTGATGAAGGAGAGGTCGCGTTCCTGGTAGCCGGCTTCGCGCTCGGCGTCCGGCTTCTGGCGTTCCTGGGCAAGGCGGTACAGGGTGCGCGCGCTTTTCAGCAGGTCGCTATGCGAGGCTTCCGCATAGGCGGCCTCTTCGCGCGAGAGCGCCATGTCGGCGGCGATCACGGCGTCGAGGTCGGCCAGCAGTTGCGGACCGCTTCCATTCTTTGCATACCAGGCACGGAACTCGGCGTCCTGCACGTCCTTGATGGCCGCGACGTCCTTGCGCGCGAAACCGTCCATCAGGCCCTGCGTCTTTTTCAGCACGTTGTTCAGGCTTTTCGCGACGCTGGCGTAGCGCACGTCCCAGGCAGGATTGCCCTTGGTGGCCTCGGCGATCACGGCCAGGTCGGCGGTAATGGTGGCCGCTTTGGCCGGGAAGTCGGTGTCGCGCGCGAAGCGGATCTCGGACGGCAGCTTGTAGCGGCTGGTGCGGCCCGGGTAGCCGGCCAGCAGGATCGGATCGCCGTTCTTCAGGCCTTCGGCGGAGACGACCAGATAATCCTTCGACTTGTACGGGACGTTGTTCGGCGACGGATCGGCCGGGCGGCCGTCCGGGCCGACATAGGCGCGCAGGAAGGAATAGTCGCCGGTCTGGCGCGGCCATTCATAATTGTCGATGTCGCCGCCGAAGTTGCCGATCTTGTCCGACGGTGCGTACACCAGGCGCACGTCGCGGATCATCAGCTGCTTGATGCGGTAGTACTCGAGGCCGCGGTGGAAGGCCGGCACCGAGCAGCGGTAGGCCTTGTCGCTCTCGCACTCGGCGATCAGGGCTTTCACACGCGAGGAAATCGCCTCGTTGCGCTGGCGGCCGGTCAGGTTCGCGCCCAGGTCCTTCAGCACGCGATCGGTCACGTTCTCGACCTTCTCGGTAACGTAGACCAGGGTGTTCGGACCGCCCGGCAGTTCCTCGGCGCGGGTTTTCGCCAGGAAGCCGTCGACGATGTAGTTCTTTTCCGGGGTCGAATTGCGCTGGATCGCACCATAGCCGCAGTGGTGGTTGGTGACCACCAGGCCGTCGGGCGAGACGAAGGAGGCCGAGCAGCCGCCCAGCGACACGATCGCGCTCATCGGATGCTTCGACAGGTCGGCCAGTTTCTCGGCCGGCATCGTGATGCCGATGCGTTTCAGTTCGGATTTCAGCTGCGGCAGCTGGTGCGGCTGCCACTGGCCTTCGTCGGCCATGGCGTGGCCCGCAACGCCCAGCAGAAGGACAGGGAAAGTCGCGGGAAGAACGATCGATTTGAACAAGTTGTACCCCGGATGAGAAAAATTCAAGCGGGGAGTATAGCCCGGTTGAGAAGAGCGGGAAAACGATTTTTTGGCGTCAGACCATGCGTTCTGCGCGCGCCGCAGCACGGGGCCATGCTTGAGGCTAGAATGGCCCATTCACCGACGTTCCCGCCCGAGATCCCATGCGAAGCCTTGCCACTTCTGTCTCCACCCTCATGCGCCGCCTCGCGCTCGACGCCTTCACCATCGGCCTGATGGTCATGGTCCTGCTGGCGAGCCTGCTGCCGGCCACCGGCCAGGCCGCCCTCGTCCTCGGCGACGTCACCACGCTGGCAATCGGCCTGCTGTTCTTCCTGCACGGCGCCAAGCTCTCGCGCGAAGCGCTGGTGGCAGGCCTGACCCACTGGCGCCTGCACCTGCTGGTGCTGTCCGCGACCTTCGTCATGTTCCCGCTGATGGGACTGGCCATCGAACCGCTGGCGTTGAAGCTGCTCACGCCGGAGCTGACGATGGGGATCCTGTTCCTGTGCGTGCTGCCCTCCACCGTGCAGTCCTCGATCGCCTTCACGGCGCTGGCGCGCGGGAACGTCGCGGCGGCCGTCTGCAGCGCCACGGCTTCGAACTTCCTCGGCATCTTCCTCACGCCGCTGCTGGTCGGGACCCTGGTGCTGCAGGGTGCGCAAAGCGCCGGGGGCTCGGGCCTGGCGCAAATCTGGAAAATCGTCGAACAGCTGCTGCTGCCCTTCCTGGCCGGCCAGCTGCTGCGCCCCTGGATCGGCGCCTTCATCGACCGCCATAAACCCGTGCTGCGCTATGTCGACCAGGGCTCGATCCTGCTGGTGGTCTACATGGCCTTCAGCGAGTCGGTCAACGAGGGCTTGTGGCAGCACATCTCGGGCACGGCGCTGGTCGTGCTGAGCGTGCTGTCCTGTGTGATGCTGGCGATTGCCCTCGGCCTGTCCGTCTGGACCAGCCGCCGGCTCGGCTTTTCGAAAGAAGACGAGATCACGATCGTGTTCTGCGGCTCGAAGAAAAGCCTGGCCAGCGGCGTGCCGATGGCCAAGGTGCTGTTCGCGCCGTCGGCGCTGGGGATGATCATCCTGCCGCTGATGCTGTTTCACCAGATCCAGCTGATGGTGTGCGCGGTGCTGGCGCAAAAATGGGCGCGGCGGGCGGAGGAGCCGCAGGAGGCGCCGGCGCCGGCGGCATCCTCGCGCTCAGTACCGTAGCCGCGACGGGCTGCCCGGCCTTCTGCTGCACGACCTGGACGGCGACCGCGCGCCCGTCGACGACAGGCTTCGGATGGCGGAAGAAGAACATGGCAGTCCCTGCTTGAGTGATCGATAACCCCAGCTTGGGCCCAGGCCGTGTATTTCAAGGCTGGCTGCCCGCATGCCAGCCGCCGCCGAGCGACTGGATCAGGGCCACCGCCACCGTCTGGCGGTCGCTCTGCACCTGCACCAGCGAGCGGCGCGCGTTCAGGGCCGTGACCTGGGCCTGCACCACCTCCGTATAGCCCACCTGCCCCGCCCGATAGCGGTTCATGATCTGCTGCTCGACCAGGTCGGCGGCCTCCGAGGCCTGGCGCCGCAGGTCCTGCTGCTGGGCCAGCACGCGGGTTGCCGTGAGCTGGTCTTCGACGTCGCCGAAGGCCGTCAACACCGTCTGCCGGTAGCGCGCGACGGCCGCCTGGTGACGCGCCTCGGCGCCGGCGACGGCGGCGCGCGTGGCGCCGGCGTTGAAGATAGCCTGCGCCGCAGACAGGCCGAAGGACCAGGCCGCGTTCGAGAGCTTGAACAGGTCGCCCACGCGGCTGCCGCTCGTGCCGAGCGAGCCCGATAAACCGATGTTCGGGAAGTATGCAGCGCGTGCGACGCCGATCTCCGCGTTCGCGGCGGCGACCTCGCGTTCGGCGGCGGCGATGTCGGGACGGCGCTGCAGCAGCGTGGCCGGCACGCCGACCGGCACGTCCGGCACCGTCACGCGCCAGTCGGGGAGCGGCGCCAGCGCGAATTCGCTCGGCGCCTTGCCGACCAGGATTGCGATCGCGTGCTCGAACTGGGCACGCTGGCGCCGCAGCGAGAGTTCGTCGCTCTTCGCAGTGGCGAGCTGGGTCTGGGCCTGCAGCACGTCGGTACGGGCGGCGATGCCGGCGTTGAAGCGATTGGTCGTGATCTGCAGCTCGCGCTCGTAGCCGGCGATCGTGCGTTCAAGCAGGGCGCGCTGGGCGTCGAGGGCGCGGATCGTGAAATAGTTCGAAACCAGCTCTCCCTGCGCCGAGAGGCGCGCGCTGGCGAGATCGGCCGCGCTGGCCTCGGCGCCCGCCTGGGCGCTGGTGACGCCTGCGCGCAGGCGGCCCCAGACATCCGGCTCCCAGCTGCCGCCCAGGTTCAGGCGATAGCGGTTGTCCGCGCCCTGCCCGCGTACGCCGGAACGGTCGGCGCCCAGGGTCAGCGAGAGCGACGGGAACAGGGCGGCGCGCTCCTGCTGCACCGCCGCGCGCGCGGCCGCGTAGTTGGCAACGGCGGCGGCCACGTTCTGGTTCGAGACCTCGACGCCGGCGACGAGCGCATCGAGGGTGGGATCGCCGAACAGCTGCCACCACGGTCCGCGCTCGAGCGCGTCGGCAGGCGCGGCCGGCACCCAGCCCTCGAGCTCCTTGAACGCCACGGGTTCGGGCGTGGCCGGGCGCTGGTAGGCGGGGCCGACGGCGCAGCCGGCAAGGCCGAGGGCAAGGGCCATGGAAAACGCGGTCAATCGGAACGGCTTGGATTTCTGCATACAGGGTCTCATCGTGAAATGGAAGGCAGGGCTTCGTCTTCGACCGGATGGCGCGCCAGTTCGCGCTCGCCCGTCGTCGGACGGCGCAGCTTGTCGAGCAGGACGTAGACCACCGGCGTGGTCAGCAGCGTCAACAACTGGCTCGCGACCAGGCCGCCGATGATGGCGATGCCCAGCGGCTGGCGCAATTCGGAGCCTTCGCCGAAGCCGATCGCCAGCGGCAGCGCGCCCAGCGCCGCAGCCAGGGTCGTCATCAGGATCGGACGGAAGCGCAGCAGGCAGGCTTCGCGCACGGCTTCAAGGGCCGAGACGCCCTTCGAACGTTCGAGGTCGAGCGCGAAGTCGATGATCAGGATCGCATTCTTCTTGACGATGCCGATCAGGAGGAATACGCCGATCAGGGCGATGATCGTGAACTCCATGTTGAACATCAGGAGCGCCAGCACGGCGCCCACGCCGGCCGAGGGCAGCGTCGAGAGCACCGTGATCGGGTGGATCAGGCTTTCGTACAGGATGCCGAGCACGATGTAGATGACGACGATCGCCGCCAGGATCAGCATCGGCTGCTCCTTGTTCGATTCCTCGGCCGCGCGCGCTGTCCCCTGGAAGCTGCCGCGCACGTTGGAGGGCATGGCGATGTCGGCTTCCGCCTGCTTGACGGCGGCCTTGCCGTCTTCCAGGTTGGCGCCCTCGGCCAGGTTGAACGACACGGTCGTCGCCAGTTCGCCGTCCTGGTGGTTGACGGAGGTAGGCGTGGCGCTCTCGGCGAAGCTGGCGATGGCGGACAAGGGCACCATCGTCGTGGCGCTGCGGGACAGGGCCGAACCGCCCGAGGCGTCGCGCGTGGCCGTGAGGCTCGATGCCGGCGCCGGGGTGGTATTCGCGGTGGCAGCTGCGGTGGCGGTCGGATTCGCCGGCACGTACACATCCTTCAGCGCCTCCGGCGTCTGCGCATACTTCTGCGCCACGCCCATGATCACGTGGTACTGGTTCAGCTCATCGTAGATGTTCGCGACCTGGCGCTGGCCGAAGTTGTTGTACAGCGCATTGTCGACGTCGCGCGTGCTGATGCCGAGGCGCGAGGCGGTCGCCTTGTCGATCGAGACGAACATCTCGACGCCGTTCTCGGCCTGGTCGGTGTCGACGTCGACCAGCTGCGGCTGGCGCTTCATGGCGTCGGCCAGCTTGCCGGCCCAGTTTTTCAGGTCGCCGGCGTTGTCGCTTTTCAGCGTGTATTGATAGGTCGAGTTGCTCGAGCGTCCGCCCATGCGCAGGTCCTGCACGGGGTTCAGGAACAGCGAGACGCCGGTCACGCGCGCGAGTTTCGGGCGCAGGCGCGCGATCACGGCCTGGCCCTTGTCGGTGCGCTCGGACGCGGGCTTGAGGTCGATGAACATGAAGCCGCCCCCTGCCCGGCCGCCGCCGGTGAAGCCGACGACGGTGTTGACCGCCGGGTCGCGCTTGATGATGTTGACCAGCTGGCGCATCTTGCCCTGCATCGCCTGGAAGGAGATGCTCTGGTCGGCGCGGATGCCGCCGCTGATCTGGCCCGTGTCCTGCTGCGGGAAGAAGCCTTTGGGGGCCGCCGCGAACAGGTAGACGTTCAGGCCGATCACGAACACGAGAATGATCATCACCAGCGCCATGCTGCCCAGCGCCCAGTCGAGCGAGCGCTCGTAGACGCGATGGATCCAGTCGAAGCCGCCTTCCGCCCAGCGCGCCAGGCGGCCCGGCGGACGCTCGATGGTATGCCCTTTCTTCAGCAGCCAGGCGCACATCATCGGCGTGGTGGTCAGCGAAATGACGAGCGAGATCATGACGGCTGCGGACAGCGTCACCGCGAATTCGCGGAACAGGCGTCCGACCTGTCCGCCCATGAACAGCAGCGGAATGAAGACCGCCACCAGCGAGAGGCTGATCGAGAGGACGGTAAATCCCACTTCGCGCGCGCCGACCAGCGCCGCCTGCATGCGGTCCATCCCGGATTCGATATGGCGCGCCGTGTTTTCCAGCACCACGATGGCATCGTCGACGACGAAGCCGGTGGCGACCGTGAGCGCCATCAGCGACAGGTTGTTCAGGCTGAAGCCCAGCATGTACATGACGCCGAAGGTCCCCAGCAGCGAGACCACCGTGGCGACTGCCGGGATGACGGTGGCGCGGGCGCTGCGCAGGAACACGCTCACCACCAGCACCACCAGCAGGATCGAGACCATCAGCGTGAATTCGATCTCGTGCAGCGAGGAGCGGATCGAATTGGTGCGGTCCGAGGCCACCTGCAGGGTCACGTCGCCCGGCAATTGGGCCTGCAGCGAAGGCAGCAGCGCGCGCACGCCGTCCACCGTTTCGATGACGTTCGCCGCCGGCTGGCGCGTGATCAGCACGATGACTGCCGGCTCGCCGTTGAACAGGCCGAGGGTGTTGATGTTTTCCGGACCGTCGATGACGTCGGCCACGTCCTGCAGGCGGATCGCGGCGCCGTCGCGCCAGGCGACGACGAGCCCCCGGTAGTCGGCGGCGCCGCGGCCGTTGGTCGGCGTGTCCGCCTGCGAATAGATCTGCAGGCGGTTGCCGTTGCCCTCCAGCGCCCCTTTCGGCCGGTTCGGATTGCTCGACTGGATGGCGGCGCGCACATCCTCGGCCGAGACGCCGTAGCGATTCAGCGAATAGGGATTGAGTTCGACGCGCACGGCAGGCAGCGAGCCGCCGCCGATCTCGACTTCGCCCACGCCCGGCACCTGGGCCAGGCGCTGCTGGACGATGTTCGAGACCGCGTCGTAGATCTGGCCAGGGGTGCGCGATTTCGAGGTCAGCGCCAGGATGATCACCGGCTGGTCCGACGGATTGGCCTTGCGGTAGGTCGGGTTGCTGCGCAGGGTGGACGGCAGGTCGGCGCGTGCGGCATTGATTGCAGCCTGCACTTCGCGCGCAGCCGAATCGATCTTGCGGTTCAGGTCGAACTGCAGGCTGACGCGGGTCGAGCCGCTGCCCGAGTTCGAGGTCATCTCGTTGACGCCGGCGATCGTGCCCAGCCTGCGCTCGAGCGGCGTCGCCACGCTGCTGGCCATGGTCTCCGGGCTGGCGCCGGGCAGCGAGGCCGAGACCGAAATCGTCGGGTAGTCGACCTGGGGCAGCGGCGAGACCGGCAGCACGAAGAAGGCGGCAATGCCCGCCAGCGCCAGCCCGATCGTCAGCAGGACGGTCGCGATCGGGCGCTGGACGAAGGGCTTCGACAGGTTCATGCGCCGACCTCACGTGGCCTGGCAGGCGCCTTGCCGCTCCAGCGGCGCGAAAGACGATCGAAAGCGAGATAGATCACGGGCGTGGTGAACAGCGTGAGCAGCTGGCTGAGGATCAGGCCGCCGAAGATGGCGAGACCCAGGGGACGCCGCAGTTCGGCGCCCTCGCCCCAGCCGAACATCAGCGGGACTGCGGCGAACAGGGCGGCGAGGGTCGTCATCAGGATCGGGCGGAAGCGCAGCAATGCCGCCTGGCGGATGGCGTCGAGCGGGGATTTTCCCTGGTCGCGCTCGGCCTCGATCGCGAAGTCGATCATCATGATCGCGTTCTTCTTGACGATGCCGATCAGGAGGATGATGCCGATGATGCCGATCACGCCCAGGCCCTGCCCCGTAACCCACAGCGCCAGCAAGGCGCCCACACCCGCCGAAGGCAGGGTCGAGAGGATGGTCAGCGGGTGGATATAGCTCTCGTACAGCACGCCCAGCACGATGTAGACGCAGACCACGGCGGCCAGGATCAGCCACAGCTGGTTCGACAGCGAGTTCTCGTACGCACCGGAAGCGCCGAGGAAGGTCAGCGTCACCGAGGCCGGCATCTTGATGTCGGCGGCTGCGGCGCGGATCGAATCGACGGCCTGGCCGAGCGAAGTCCCGGTGCTGGTGTCGAAGCCGATGGTCGTGGCCGGGTATTGCGCCACGTGGGTGACCTGCAGCGGGGCCTGCTCTTCGCGGATCGTCGCCACCGCCGACAGCGGGGTCGGCTCGCCGGAACTGGTGCGCAGCTGCAGGCGGCCGAGGGCGGCCAGCGACATTGCCTCGTCCTGTTGCGCTTCCAGGATCACGCGGTACTGGTTGGTCTCGGTAAAAATGGTCGAGACGATGCGCTGCCCGAAGGCGCTGTAGAGGGCGTCGTCGATGCTGGACGCCGTGATGCCGAGGCGCGAGGCCGTGTCGCGGTCGATGTGGACGACGGCGGCCGCACCCATCGCACCGGCGTCGGTGGTGACGTTGCGCAGCTGCTCCTGCCGGGCCATGCGATCGACGAGCTTGCGCGCCCATTGCGTGACGGTGGCATTGTCGGCGCCTTCCAGCGACACGCGGTACTGGGTCGGGCCGCTTTCGGCGTCGATGGTCAGGTCCTGGGTCGGCTGCAGATACAGGGTCAGGCCGGCGACGTTCGCGACACGCCGCTTCAGGCGGGTCATGATCTCGTCCGGGTCGCCGTCGCGGTCGCGTTTCAGATTGATCAGCATGGTGCCGGCGTGGAGCATCGTGTTGTTGGCGGCGTCCACGCCCACGTTCGAGGCCAGCGATTCCACGGCCGGATCGTCCAGGATGGCCTTGGCCGCCGCCTGCTGCATCTCGGCCATGCGCGCGTAGGAGATCGCCTGGCGCGCTTCCACGCGCGCCTGCAGCTGGCCCGTGTCCTGGGTCGGGAACAGGCCTTTCGGGATCACGACCCACAGCAGGGCCGTCAGTGCCAGCGTGGCCAGGGCGACGATCAGGGTCAGGCCCTGCCGTGCCAGCACCCAGTCCAGGCCACGGTCGTATTTGTGGATCACGCGGTCGAAGAAGGCCTGCGTCTTTTGCGCCAGGCGGCCCGGCTTTTCTTCCTCATGGCTGCGCAGCCAGCGCGCCGACATCATCGGCACCAGGGTCAGCGACACCACGGCCGAAATCAGGATCGTGATCGCCAGCGTCACCGCGAACTCGCGGAACAGGCGCCCGACCACGTCGCCCATGAACAGCAGCGGAATCAGCACGGCGATCAGCGAGACCGTCAGCGAGATGATGGTGAAACCGATCTGCGCCGCGCCTTTGATTGCCGCCGCCATCGGCTTTTCGCCCTCCTCGATATAGCGCGCGATGTTCTCGATCATCACGATGGCGTCGTCGACCACGAAGCCGGTGGCGATCGTCAGCGCCATCAGCGACAGGTTGTTCAGGCTGTAGCCGAGCAGGTACATGACGCCGAAGGTGCCGATCAGCGAGATCGGCACGGCCAGGCTGGCGATCACCGTGGCGCGCACGCTGTGGAGAAAAGCGAAGATCACCAGCACCACCAGCGCCACGGCCAGCAGCAGCTCGATCTGCACGTGTTCGACCGAGGCGCGGATGCCGGTCGTGCGGTCGGACAGCACGTCCAGGCGGAGCGAGGCCGGCAGGCTGGCCTGCAGTTCCGGCAGGCGCTCCTTGATGGCGTCCACGGTGGCGATGACGTTCGCGCCCGGCTGGCGCTGCACGTTCAGGATGATGGCCGGCTTCAGGTTGGCCCAGGCGCCGAGGCGCACGTTCTCGGCGCTGTCGACGACCTTCGCCACGTTATCCAGGCGTACGGGAGCACCATTGCGGTAGGCGACGATCAGGTTCTTGTAATCGTCGACCGTCACCAGCTGGTCGTTGGCATTGATCGCGTAGGCGCGGGTCGGGCCGTCGAAGCTGCCCTTGGCGCTGTTGGCGTTGGCCGCCGTGATCGCGGTGCGCAGCGAATCGAGGCCCATGCCGTAGGACGCCAGCGCCTCGGTATCGGCCTGGATGCGCACGGCCGGACGCTGGCCGCCCGAAAGCGAGACCAGGCCCACGCCCGAGACCTGGCTGATTTTCAGGGCGAGGCGCGTATTCACCAGATTCTGGATTTCGGTGAGCGGCACCGTGTCGGAGGTGATCGCCAGGGTCAGCACCGGCGCGTCGGCCGGATTGACCTTGGCGTAGACCGGCGGCGCCGGCAAATCGGCCGGCAGCAGCGAGCCGCCGGCATTGATCGCGGCCTGCACTTCCTGTTCGGCCACGTCGAGCGTCTGGCCGAGGCCGAACTGCAGGGTCACGATCGAGACGCCGGTGGCGCTGGTCGAACTCATGCGCGACAGGCCCGACATCTGGCCGAACTGGCGCTCCAGCGGCGCGGTGACCGTGCGCGCCATGACCTCGGGACTGGCGCCGGGGTACAGGGTCTGTACCTGGATGGTCGGGAAGTCGACCTGCGGCAGCGCGGACAGCGGCAGGAATTTGTAGCCGACCAGGCCGGCCAGCACGATGGCCAGCATCAGGAGGGCCGTCGCGACCGGGCGGCGGATGAAGGGGCCGGAGGGGCTCATGAGCGGCCCCCACCGCCGACGGCGGCACTCATTGCGCTGCTCCCTCGCGCTGGCGGCGCGGACGTTCGCCCTGCGCGCCCTCGCCGGCACGTCCGCCTTGCCGTCCACCTGCCCCGCCCTGCGGCCGGTCACCCGGCAGCGTCACTTTCGCGCCGTCCTTCAGGCGGTCCGCACCTTCGGTGATCACCTGCTCTCCGGCCTTCAGCCCGGTCGCCACCTGCACCTTGTCGCCCGTCGCCTGCCCGCGCGTCACGTTACGCAGCGCCACCGTCTTCTCCTGCGGATTGAGTACGTACACGAAATCGCCGTTTGCCCCATGGCGCAGCGCGTTGACCGGCACCACGACGGCGCCCTCGATCGTGCGCACTTGCAGGCGCAGGTTGACGAACTGGCTAGGGAACAGCTTGTTGTCGGTGTTCTCGAAACGCGCCTTGGCGCGCACGGTGCCGGTCTGGGTGTCG
This sequence comes from Massilia litorea, assembly GCF_015101885.1. Taxonomy (NCBI): domain Bacteria; kingdom Pseudomonadati; phylum Pseudomonadota; class Betaproteobacteria; order Burkholderiales; family Oxalobacteraceae; genus Massilia; species Massilia litorea. Next base: position 3,005,291 of record NZ_CP062941.1, on the reverse strand, counting down.
ACCTGGTTGTCGAGCGCGGCGAAGCGGCCGGTGGCGAGCGTGGCGCTGCGGGTGCGGTCGAGCGCGATCGCCGGCAGCCTGGCGTTCTGGGCAATGCGGCCTTGGAGCTCCGGCACCTGGTCCTGGGGCACCGCGAATTCGACGTCGATCGGCGAGAACTGGGTGATCACGGCGATGCCGTTGGCGTCGCCGCTGGACACCAGGTTGCCGATGTCGACCGTGCGCAGGCCGACGCGCCCGGAGATCGGCGCCTTGACCTGGGCATAGCTCAGGTTCAGCCGCGCCAGGTTCTCGGCCGCGGTGTCGGTCTTGACCGTCGCCTGCAGCTGTTTTACAAGGGCCGCCTGGGTATCGACTTCCTGGCGCGCAATCGAGTCCTGTTCCAGCAAGGTACGGTAGCGCGACAGCAGCAGGCGCGCATTTTCCAGCTGGGCTTCATCGCGCTGGCGCTGCCCGGTGGCCTGCAGGAGCGCGATTTCCGACTGGCGCGGGTCGATCGTGGCCAGCACCTGCCCGGCGCGCACGACCTGGCCTTCCGTGAAGTTGATCTTCTGGAGCACGCCCGAGACCTGCGGCCGCACCGTGGCCACCGCCGCCGGCGTCACCGTGCCCAGGGCCTCGAGCGTTACCGGGATGTCGACCTGTTCGGCCGTCGCCACGCCCACCGTGGTGGCCGGCGCACCGCGGCGTCCCCCGCCTCCACCAGGACCGCGAGCACCGCCTCCGCTGCCCGCTGCCGCTCCTGCCCCGCCACGTGCACCCGCGGCGGCGCCGGGGCCACCTGCGGCTTGCGGCGGCGTGCGATGGGTCAGGTACCAGGCCAGCGCCGCCAGCGCCGCCATGGCCAGCACGGCGATGATGCCGCCGATGACCTTGCTGCGCTTCCTGGCACGCGTATCGGGACTGGGGGTCTTGTTCGGGGAAACGGTGGAATCCATGCTCATCCTTGATAGTCGGCTTGCTGAATACACAAGTAATCAGCTCGGAATGTAGCACGCCCCACCGCAAGGATATGTTTCGTAACGTACATAGCGCGGCCGTCAGGAAACCCGGCTGGCGGCCTTGCCGGGACGGTCTTTACACCGCTTTACACCATAGGAGGAAATAGGCAGGAGATGGACGAAAAAAAGGCGCCGGATGTCCCGGCGCCCTTCCTGCAGTTTGTAACAGCCGATACAAATCCGCTACATGGATGAAGCTCCAGCCACTATGGCAGCTCGCACAGGCAGTGCGTCACGGCCGCGAACGGCTTCTTGCCGTCGGCCAGTTCCGACAGCCAGCCCAGGTCTTTCGCGGCCCCGGCCACGGCGCCGGCCGGCAGCGCCGCTGGCAGCACACCCTGCAGCATGCCCAGCTTGACCTCGATCTTGATGGCCTGGACGCTGGACACGCCCAGCAGCGACAGCACGCGCTCCAGGCTGGAACCCGGACGCTGGACATAGGCGACGCGGAAGTCGTCCTTCAGGTGCGCGCGCCTGGCGGCCGAACGCAGCGCGTCGCCATAGCTGCCCAGGCGGTCGACCAGGCCGCGTTCCTTGGCCTGGGTGCCGGTCCAGACCCGGCCCTGCCCCACTTCGTCGATCTTCGCCTGCGTGGTCTTGCGTGCGGCGGCGGCCTTGGTCGTGAACTCGCGGTAGACGTTGTTGATGCTGGACTGGACCAGTTGGGCGAAGCGCGGGTCGAGCGGGCGCAGGGGGTTGTAGGCGTCCGCCAGCCAGGTGGTCGTCACGCCGCCCGTGCGCACGCCCAGCTTGTCCGCGACCTTGTCGGCCGTCGGCAGGATCGCGAATACGCCGATCGAGCCGGTGACGGTCGAGGGGTCGGCGATGACTTCATCGGCCGCCATCGAAATCCAGTAGCCGCCGGAGGCCGCGACGTTGCCCATCGAGACCACGACCGGCTTGCCGGCCGCGCGCGTGAGTTCCAGTTCGCGCCGGATCAGTTCCGAGCCGTAGGCGCTGCCGCCGGGCGAATCGACGCGCAGCACCACGGCCTTGATCGCATCGTCCTCGCGCGCGCGGCGGATCATGTTGGCGGTCGAGACGCCGCCGACCACGCCCGGGCCGCCTTGTCCATCGGTGATTTCGCCGGCGGCGACGATCACGCCGACCGCGTCGCCGAAGGCCTTCTGCGGATTGCGCCCGAGGTAGTCGCCGTAGGAGACCTGGCGGAAACTCTTGGCCGACTCGTCGTAGGCGCCGCGCTTGATCATCAGCGCGCGCACTTCGTCCTTGGTCTTGATGCCGTCGACCAGTTTGAGGTTCAGCGCCACCTGCGCCGCATTGCCGCCGGTCGCTTCCATCAGCTGCGGCAACTGCTCGATGCCGCGCGCCACGGAGCCCGGCGCCAGCTTGCGGTTCTTCTCGACGGTGGCCGTGTAGCCGTTCCACAGCGCGCCGTAGAGGAAGGTGTCCGCTTCCAGCGCCGCCTGCGAGGGGCCGTTGGCGATATAGGGCTCGGCGAAGCTTTTATAGGTGCCGACCTTCATCAGGTTGACCGTCACGCCGAGCTTGTCGAGCGCGTCGCGATAGTAGTTGCGGCGCCGGCCGAAACCTTCGATCAGGACCATGCCCATCGGGTGCATATAGACTTCACTGGCGTGCGAGGCAAGCAGGTAGCGCTTCTGGTCGAAGTTGCCGCCCCAGGCGATGACCGGCTTGCCGGCCGCCTTGACGCGGTCGATCGCGGCGCCGGCTTCGTGCAGCATGGCCAGGCCGCCGCCGTCGAGTTCGTCCAGCAGCAGGTAGACGCTGCTGATGTTCTTGTCCTTCGCGGCCGCATCGAGCACGACCAGCAGGTCGCGCAGCTCGACCGTGCGGCGTACCTCGCCGCCGACATTGGCCAGCAGGGCGTCGCGCAGGCCGCCGCTGTGCTCTTCGACCAGGTCGCCGCGCAGCTCGAGCACCAGCGCCGTTTTCGAGGCGAGCGGCTTGGTGCCGCCGCCGAACATGGTCACCAGCAGGACGATGACGATGAGCAGGAACAGCGCGTTGAGCACGAAGCGGCGGGTGGCATCGAGGCCGCGCCAGAACATGCCGACACCGCGACGCAGGGAAGTGAGAGGCTTGAAGGACATCGGAACTCCGCTAAATGAAGGGGGGACGTCAGGCAGTAACCGTCAGCTTGTTCGCCGTCTCTTTGTGAGAGATCGCAAACAGGCCAACGAATACGAGTATGCCATTGACCATCAACAGTTCAAGTCCCAGCCGATAGCTGCCGAGCAAATATTGCTGATAGAACTCAAGGATGGCGCAAAGAACCGGCGCGCCGACCGTCACGAACGGCACCAGCCGGTCGGTCAGCGTGCGTTTGGTGAGCATGCCGAAGGCGAACAGGCCGAGCAGCGGACCATAGGTGTAGGCCGCCAGTTTCAGGATCACGCCGATCATGCTCGGCTCGTCGACCGCCTTGAAGCCCAGCACCAGCACCAGGAACAGCAGCGCGAAGCCCAGGTGGACGCGGCGGCGCAGGCTTTCCTGGCCCGCCACGTCGAGATCCTGGCGGCGCTTGATGCCGAGGATGTCGATGCAGAAGGTCGAGGTCAGCGCCGTGATGGCACCGTCGGCGCTCGGGAACAGGGCCGAGACGAGCGCGATCAAAAAGATGATCTGCACGGTGGCCGGCAAGTGGCCCATGACGACGGCCGGGAAGATCTTGTCGCCGGTGGCCGTGACGCCGGCCAGCGGCGCGTACAGGTAGAGCAGCCCGCCCAGGAACAGGAAGGCCGAGAGCACGACCACCAGCACCAGGGTCAGGCTCAGCAGGTTCTTTTGCGAGTCGGCCAGGGTTTTCACCGAGATCGTTTTCTGCATCATTTCCTGGTCCATGCCCGTCATCGTCAGCACGATGAAGATGCCGGCCACGAACTGCTTCCAGAAGAAGTTCGGGCTGTCGACATCCATCGTGAAGATGCGCGACAAGCCTTGCGCGCGCATGGCATCCAGGCTTTGCGGGATCGACATGCCGAGTTCGCCCAGCAGGAACCAGACGCAGGCGAACAGGCCGAACAGCATGCAGGTGGTCTGCAGGGTATCGGTCCAGACGATGGTCTTCACGCCGCCCTGGTAGGTGTACATCAGGATCATGGCCAGGATCACCAGCGTAGTCAGCCAGAACGGGATGCCGAGGCTGTCGAGGATGATGGCCTGCAAAATATTCACGACCAGGTACAGGCGCGCGGTCGAACCGAGCAGGCGCGAAACGATGAAGAAGCCCGCCCCGCTCTGGTAGGCGCGGCGGCCGAGGCGCACGTCGAGATAGTGGTAGATCGAGGTGAGTTTCAGGCGGTAATACAGGGGCAGCAGGATGTAGGCCACCGCGACATAGCCGAAGACATAGCCGATCAGGATCTGGCCATAGCCGAAGGCATCCTTGCCGACCGCGCCGGGTACGCTGATAAACGTTGCGCCGGACAAGGTGGTGCCGACCATGCCGAAGGCGACCAGCATCCAGTTGCTGCTCTTGTTACCGATGAAGAAGCTGTCGTTGTTGGCGTTGCGGGAGGTGGCCCAGGCGACGCCCAGCAGGAGCGCGAAATAGCCGATGAGGATGCAGAAGAGAAGAACCGGGGACATGTGTTTCCGTGGGTGTTGACGTTTCGCCCAGCAATATACACCCAGACGGGGGAACGGACCATCAGCGCTTCGTAGGGTGGGCATTCATGCCCACGCGGTGATAGTCAGCCGCGAGATCAGCGAGCGCGAAAGCGCAGCCGACGCGTATCACCGCGTGGGCACGAGTGCCCACCCTACGCCTCCTCTCCCTCCACCCGTTCGAACGGCCCGATGCAGGTCTCCATCGTCTCGTCGCTGCACATCAGGAACAAGGCCCCCGACGGGTGGAAGCGCACGAAATTGGTCGCCTGGGTGCCGACCTTCATGATCTCGCCCGAGCAGTCCTTCTTGCCGTTGTCCTTCACGATGCGGTCCTCTAACTTGTAGAAGCCCTTGACGCTCGGCTTGTCGGGAATCCGGTATTCGCTTTCGGAGACTTCTTCCTTGCTGGTGACCAGGGTGGTGCCGTCGCCGCGGAAGCGGTAGGTTTCGACGCAGTGGAGTTCGGGCAGCGCCAGGCGCCAGATGCCGAGGATGGGGTGGGTCGCCAGCGGCGCGGGTGGCGCCGCCTGGACCGAAGAAGCGAGGGCAACGAGGGACATCAGCAATCCGGCAAGCGCACGCATGACAGCTCCTTCCACCACGGTTGTACCACCAATCGGTCAGACCGCAGGATGCGGGACCGGTTGCCCGTCCCGCACCCGCTTGCTGCCGGGCCCTTCTCCGGCTTCCCTGCTACGCTGCCTTCGGCTTGGCCGGACGGCGGCTGCGCGCGGCCGGCTTGCGTGCCGGACGAGCCGCGCCGCTGCGGACCGGCCTGGCGCCCTCGGCGACATTGCCGTTCACGTCGTCCTCGTGGACATCGTCCTCTTCCAGCTCGCTGTCGGCAGCATGACGGACATCGCTGGCCTCGATCCTGGCAACCGGCGCCGTGATCTCGGCCACCGGCACCTGCGCAGCCGGCGCGTCGGCCTGGCTGGAGTCGGCCGCAGGCTCCACGACCGGCGCCCCCTTCTTCGCGGCCGGCTTGCGTGGTGCGCGGCGACGCTCCTTCTTGGCGGGCGCCGGCGCTTCTTCCAGCACGGCCGGCTCGACGGCGGCGATCACTTCTTCCAGGGCAGCCGGCGCGGGCCAGGCCTCGGCCCCTTCGTCCACGGCCGGCTCGCTCACTGCTTCGCCCGGCCCTTCATCGGCTTGCACCGCCTCGACCGCCTCGTCCGGCGTCACCGCCACGAACGGCGCCTCGCCGCGCGCGCTCTTGCGGCCACGGCCGCCGCGGCCGCGCTTGGTCTTGCCTTCTTCCTTCGCCTCGCCTGGCGCGGCTGCCTCGTCGCCTTCGGCATGCGCGTCGGTGCCGGCCATGATGGTCTCGGCCATGCTCAAGCCCTCGGCCGGCTGCGCGGCGTTGGCGCCGCTGGTGCGGTAGACGTAGGTCCCGGATTTTTCGTCGCGGCCGAATTCGAACAGGCCGCGTACCTGCGCCTCTTCCAGCAGGTTGCCGAAGGTGCGGAAGCCGTAATACACCTCCGAGAATTCCGGACGACGGCGTTTGAGGGTGTCCTTCAGCAGCGAGGCCCAGATCTTGCCGGTGTCGCCGCGTTCCGAGACCAGCGCGTCGAAGGTCTCGACCACCATTTCCAGGGCTTGCGTCTTGCGCGCCTCGAGTTCTTCCTTGCGGCGGTCGTCGCTCGGGCGCTTGTTGTTCTGCGGGGCGGCCTTGCGTTCGTCGCGCTTGGCGGCGGCGCGGCGCACTTCGCGTACCAGGTCGTCGTAGAAGATGAATTCGTCGCAGTTGGCCACCAGCAGGTCGGAAGTCGACTGCTTGACGCCCACGCCGATCACCTGCTTGTTGTTCTCGCGCAGTTTCGACACCAGCGGCGAAAAGTCGGAGTCGCCGCTGATGATGACGAAGGTGTTGACGTGCGACTTGGTGTAGCACAGGTCGAGCGCGTCCACCACCAGGCGGATGTCGGCCGAATTCTTGCCCGACTGGCGCACGTGCGGGATCTCGATCAGTTCGAAATTCGCTTCGTGCATCGTCGACTTGAAGCCCTTGTAGCGGTCCCAGTCGCAGTAGGCTTTCTTGACCGTGATGCTGCCCTTGAGCAGGAGGCGCTCGAGCACGGGCTTGATGTCGAATTTTTCGTAGTTCGCGTCGCGCACGCCGAGTGCGACGTTCTCGAAATCGCAGAACACCGCCATGCTGATGTTATCGGATGAAGCCATAGTTGTTATTTTCAGTAATTGGGAAGGACAGACACTCCGCGGATTATACGCACAACATCGGTTTGTCCCGCGCATGGCGCGGCATCGGCGGCACGAAATGCATGCCGTCTCTTGAAAACCTGTCCATGCCAAAAAATATTCTTCAATATGGAATATGCATATACAGCTCAAGCGTATACACTTGCCGGCGCGAAGTGAGTTTGTTCCTGCAATGCAATCTTTCAATCCGGAAGCTGGTATTGCGGTTCGACGCTACAACCATAGAGACAGAAGCCTGCATGAATCCATCGAAGCACATCGACGTTCGCCTGCTCAACCTCTTCCCCGGCCGGCCTTCCCGCGCCGGCAAACTCGCCTGATCCGCGCACCCTCAGCCGCACGCCCCAGGCCATGACTTCCTGCATCCACGAACGCGTCGTGCACGCGACGCCGCGCCTGCGCGCGCAGGCGGCGCTGCGCGGTCTGGCGCCGCTCCTGCTGCCGATCTGCGCCCTGAGCTTCGCCATATTTGCCGGCCACGACGGCACGCGCGTCTGGCAGATGCTGGTGCTGGCGCTGCCGATCTGGTTCTGGCTGTGGTGGCCCTGCGCGACGCGCGGACGGCGCCTGGCGCAGGCCATCGTCTGCTTCGCCGCCGGCCTGGCCTTCGTGATCGACGGCGCCGTGCGCGGCTTCCTGCTCGCGGCCTACGATGCGCTGCCCAACAGTTCGATGGTGCTCAGCGCCGTGGCCAACACCACGGGCGACGAGTCGATGGAATTCGTCAGCATGTACTGGCGCGACCTGCTGGCCTGGTCCGGCTTCGCCCTCTTGTGCGGCACGCTGCTGGCCTGGGGCCTGGTGCGCTGGTGGCGTTCGCCGCCGCGCGTGCCGGAGCCGCGCGGCTGGACCATCGTGCTTGCGGCGCTGATACTGGCGCTGATCGTCGGCGCCTTCGCCAGCAAGCCCACGCGGCGCCATCATCCGCTGCTGTTCTGGCCCCAGTGGTCGCAGGACGTGACGCAATTGCGCCAGGAATGGGCCAGCCTCGGGCGCCAGCGCAGCGAACTGCTGGCCAGCGCCACGGCGCTCGCGCCGACGCTGTCGAAGAACGGTCCCGACACCCTGGTGCTGGTCATCAGCGAGAGCATGAACCGCAGTAACCTCGGCAGCTACGGCTACCAGCGCGCCACCTCGCCCGCCCTGTCCGAGCGCCAGCGCCTGCTCGGCGGCCAGCTGCAGGTGTTCCGCCACGCCTGGTCGGTGAATGCCTCGACCGTGCCGGCACTGCGCAACCTGTTCTATTTCGGGTCCCCGGAAGCGCATTCGCGCGTGCACCTGCTGGCGCTGGCGCGGGCCGCCGGCTACCGCACCTTCTGGATCAGCAACCACAACGACCTCGCGATCGAGCAGGAACATGCGCGCCTGGCCGACAGCGTGCAAATCCTGAACAACATGCCGGGACGCGGCTCGCGCGCGCTGGACGGCCAGGTGCTGCCGGCCGCACGCGCCGCGCTGGCCGACCCGGCGCCGCGCAAACTGATCGTCCTGCACATGCTCGGCCTGCATCCGCACTACCGGATGCGCCACCCGGACGGCGCCAGCCCCTACGCCCACGCGCTCGACCGCGTCGACGCGCGCCTGCGCAGCGAAGGCCGCCCGGCCTGGCTGCGCGAACTGCGCAACGACTACGATTCGGCCGTGCGCTACCACGACAGCACGGTAGCAGCCACGCTCGACCTCTCGCGCCAGGCGGCGGGCAGGCAGACCTGGGTCTTCCTGTCGGACCATGGCCAGGAGGTCGGCCACACGACCGACCGCGCCGGCCACAGCGCCACCACGCCCGACGGTTACCGCATTCCGCTGATGCTGTGGAGTTCCTTCGCCGACCCGGCGCCGGGCCAGGCCCTGACGGCGCCGGTGCGCGGCGACTGGTTCGGTTTCAGCCTGGCGCGCCTGCTCGGCATCGAATGGCGCGGCGCGCATCCGGGACGGGACGTGCTCGATGGGCGTTATCGGTGGCAGGCGCCCAGCTTGCCGTTGACGATCGATTTCGGGACCTGAGGCCTGGAGAATCTGGCAACCAAGCTTGCCGAACCGAGTATAATTCCGTTCAGAAATAGTCATTGCGACTATCCTTCCCGTGGTTCACGGCTTCCTCTTCGCAGAGCCTCCCAGGCAACCACCCATACCGCATGATTGAAAAAATACTGTCCCTTGGTGTCAATACCGAGTTTGACGTTATTGCCGCGCGCCAGCGGGCGCGTCAGATTGCGGAGGCCTGCGGCTTTGGCGCCCTCGACCAGGCGCGCATCAGCACCGTCGTGTCCGAGCTGGCCCGTAACATCTATAACTATGCGCGTACCGGCTCGGTGTCGTTTGCGGTCAGCGGCGCAGTGGCGCCTCAAAAACTGCTGATCACCCTGGAAGACCGGGGCAGCGGAATCGCCGACCTCGAGCTGATCCTCGCGGGGAAGTACCGTTCGACCTCGGGCATGGGCCTGGGCATCCTGTCGGCGCGGCGCCTGATGGAAGATTTCGACATTGCCAGCAGCGCCGCCGGCACCCGCATTACCGTCGGCAAGCCCTTCCTTGTGCACACGCCCTTCATCGGTGCCGACACCTTCCGCGCCGTCGTGGCGAAGTTCGAGGCGCTGCCCGACCAGGCGGCCTTGTCGGAAGCACGCCACCAGAACCGTGAGCTGACCGATGCCCTGAGTGCCTTGCAGGCGCGGCAGGATGAGCTGCTGCTGGTGACGACGCGCCTGGAGGAACGAAATCGCAACATCGAGGCGCTCTACGATCTGCTCGACGATAAAGCCGTCGCATTGCAGCAGGCGGATCGCAGCAAGAACGAGTTCCTGGCCACGCTCAGCCACGAACTGCGCGGCCCGCTGTCGGCGGCCGGCATGGCCGCCACCCTGCTCCAGCCGGCAGGCGTGAGTTCGGAGCGCGCCAACCAGATGGGTGAACTGATCGGCCGCCAGGTCGCGCACATGAGCAGGCTGGTAGAGGACCTGCTGGACGTCTCGCGCGTCAGCCGCGGCCTGGTGCAGCTGGAGCAGGCCCCGGTGGAACTGGCCGCGATCGTGGCCGCGGCCGTCGAGCAGATGCAGTCCCTGGCGGACCGCAAACACCACCGCATCGAACAGCAGCTCGGGACGGCCCCCTTGCTGGTGCTGGGCGACCGCACGCGATTGATCCAGGTGCTGAGCAACCTCCTCGGCAACGCCATACGCTACACCGCAAGCGGCGGACACATCCGCATCGCGCTGGAACAACGCGGGCCGATGGCGGTGCTGCTGGTAGCGGACAACGGCAAGGGCATTACAGCCGAGCTGATGCCGCGCCTGTTCGACCTCTACGCGCAGGGTGAAGTGTCGTCGGACCGCACCGACGGCGGCCTGGGACTGGGCCTGGCCCTGGTGCGCAACCTGGTCGAGGCGCACAAGGGAAGCGTGGCCGTGGACAGCGCCGGCGAAGGAAAAGGAAGTGTGTTTACTGTGCAATTACCTCTGCACATAGAGGCGAGCCTGTAGGCGCCGGCCCATGTGCAGGCTTGCGAAAGCGCGCCGCGTCTTTCTAGAGCCGGTCGAGCGTCGCGCTATCGGGCCGCCCGTCGAAGAACTGGTCGAGACAGGTCTGGAACACGGCTTCGTCGGGCGCGACGTCGTTAAACAGCGTCATCGAGGAATGGAATTTGCGGTCGTCGGGACTGTCGAAGATCTCGCCTATCGTCTTGTCGCGGTGCGATGCAACGAGGCGCGCGCATTCGCGCAGGCGCGGCCCGAGCACGGGATGCGCCAGGTAGGCGGCGGCTTCGTCGCCCGATCCGATCGCATAGGTGCGCGCCATCTCGCTCTGGCCCAGTCCGGCAATCTGGGGAAAGACGAACCACATCCAGTGGGTGCGCTTTTTGCCCGTGCGCAGCTCGGCCAGGACTTCGGAATACACGGGATCCTGGGCGCTGACGAAGCGGTCGAGGTTGAATTCATTGTCCATGGCGATCTCCCAAGAATACTTATGCTACCTCTTTCGCCGTTTTTGCTAAAGTGGCGCCACCATGACACCCGAACACCTGCTCCTGCTGCTGACACGCGAAATGCCGTATGGGAAGTACGAAGGCCGGAAAATCGCCGACCTGCCGGGCCATTACCTGGGCTGGTTTGCGCGCGAAGGCTTTCCGCGCGGCGAACTGGGCGAGCTGCTGGCCCTGATGTACGAACTCGACCATAACGACCTGCGCGCCCTGCTCGATCCGCTGCGGGGTGCGCGCTGAAGCCAGGCTTGGCCCCCTGACCGTTGCTTCTTAGCAACGATCAGCGGCCTCGACCGGCCTTCTCCCGCTCGCCGGCCACATCGAATGGCGCCCCGGGCGCGGGGCTTGGCTATAATCGGCTTCATCCCCTCCTTACCGACACTGCATGCAACCAGATCCGGCCACCGTCCCCACTGTCCTCGTCGTCGAGGACGACGAACATATTTCGCAGGTCCTGCGCTTCATGCTGGAACGGCAGGGTTACCAGGTCGTACACATGGCCGACGGGCGCGCCGCGTCGCAGCACATCGCCACCTCGAATCCGCCGGCCCTGGTCCTGCTCGACGTGATGCTGCCGTATGTCGACGGCTTCGAGATCGTGGGGCAGATCCGGGCCAGGGACAGCTGGCGCGATGTGCCGGTGCTGATGCTGACCGCCAAGAACACCGAGCGCGACACCGTGCGCGCGCTCGACGCCGGCGCCAGCGACTTCGTCATCAAGCCCTTCCAGCCACAGGAACTGCTGGCACGCGTGCGCCGCTATCTCCGCCCCAGCGCCTGACGGGCGCGAGGACAGCCCAGTTGACCTTGGTCCCCCATTCCGACCCCTTCGTCGCCGCAGCCATCTGGACCGGCTTCGCGGCGCTGATCCTGACCTTGCTGCTGGCCCTGCAGATCATCGCCATGCGCATGATGCTGCGCCGGCGCCAGCGCAGCGATGCGCGTGCGCTGAGCCGCTGGCGTCCGCTGCTCAACGCCGCCATCGTGGGCGAGATGCCGGCCACCCTGCCCCCGCTGCGGCGCGGCGAACGCCTGCCCTTCCTGCGCCTGTGGGCGCACCTGCAAGGTTCGCTGCGCGGCGAAGCCAACGAGGCGCTGAACGAAGTCGCGCGCCGTCTCGGGATCGACGCCTATGCGCGCGGCCTGCTGGGACGCGGCAGCCGTCCGGCGCGCCTGCTCTCGGCCCTGGTGCTGGGCCACCTGCACGACCTCGATGCCTGGCCCGGCCTGCTGCGCATGGCCGGACAGCCGGACAATACGGTGTCGCTCACGGCCTTGTGGGCGCTGGTGCGGATCGACCCGCAGGCCGCAAGCGACTACATGGTGCCGCTCTTTATCGCGCGCGAGGAATGGGCGCTGTCGCTGGCGGCCGGCATCCTGCAGCAGGCGACCGAACCGGCGGCCCGTGCGCTGACGCGCCTGCTGCCGCAGCTGGGCGAAGACAAGCTGCCGCGCGCGCTGCGCATCGCCGAGGCGCTGCACCTGGCGCTGCCGGCCGGCGTGCTGAAGTCGGCCCTGGACAGCGGGTCGATGCCGGTCGTGATCGCCGGCCTGCGCGGCGTGCGTACGCCCGAGACCCTGCCGGAGGTGCGCGCCCTGCTGGCGCACGAGGACTGGCAGGTGCGGGTGCAGGCCGCGCGCGCCCTGGGCCGGGTCGGCGAACGCGGCGACGCCGAGCGCCTGGTACAGCTGCTCGGCGACCGCGAATGGTGGGTGCGCTACCGCGCCGCCGAGGCCCTGCTCGAACTGCCGGCGCTCACGCGCGCCGACCTGGAGGCCTTGCGCGCTTCCCTCACCGACCGCTTCGCCGCCGACATGCTGTCGCAGGCGATGGCCGAAAGCGCTTCCGTATGAATACCTATCATGTCGTCATCACCTTCGTCACCTGGTTCGTGCTCTGCTTTTTCGTGGCGCTCAACGGCGGCTACCTGCTCCTGAACCTGTTCTCGCTGCGCGCCCTGCACAAGCGCGGCCAGGAGCAGTTCCTGGGCGACCTGCCGCGCGCCTATTCCGGCCTGGAGCCGCCGGTCAGCATCCTGGTCCCGGCGTATAACGAAGAGGCGACGATCGCCGCCTCGATCCGCTCGATGCTGCAGCTGACCTATGCGGAATTCGAGATCGTGATCATCAACGACGGCTCGAAGGACGCTACGCTGGACGTGCTGAAGCGCGAGTTCGCGCTGCTGCCCTTCCCGGAAGCTTACCGGCGCACGATTCCGACGAAAGAGGTGCGCCAGATCTACCGCTCGACGCGCTACCCGAACGTGCGCGTGATCGACAAGGTCAACGGCGGCAAGGCCGATTCGCTCAACGCCGGCATCAACGCCTCGCGCTATCCGCTGTTCTGCGGCGTCGACGCCGACTCGATCCTGCAGCGCGACAGCCTGGCGAAGGTGACGGAACCTTTTCTCCGCGACCCGACCATGGTTGCCACCGGCGGCACGGTGCGCGTCGCCAACGGCTGCGAGGTCTCCGGCGGTTTCCTGACGAAAGTCGGCCTGCCGCGCAGCCCGCTGGCGCTGTTTCAGGTCGTCGAATACCTGCGCGCCTTTCTCTTCGGGCGCCTCGGCTGGTCGGCGCTGAACGGCATGCTGATCATCTCCGGCGCCTTCGGCATCTTCCGCAAGGACGCGGTGGTGCTGGCCGGCGGCTACCGGCCCGACACCATCGGCGAAGACATGGAACTCGTGGTGCGCATGCACCGCACGCTGCGCGCAAAGCGCCAGCCCTACCGCATCGAATTCGTGCCCGATCCGGTGTGCTGGACCGAGGCCCCGGAAGACCTGGCGACCCTGAAAAACCAGCGTGTGCGCTGGCAGCGCGGCCTGGCCGAGAGCCTGAGCGCCAACTGGGGCCTGATGTGTTCGCGTAACGGCGGCGTGGCCGGCTGGGTTGCCTTCCCGTTCATGCTGTTTTTTGAATGGCTCGGGCCGGTGATCGAACTGGGCGGCTATATCTTCATGGTGTTCGCCTTCCTCACCGGCGCGATTTCGTGGGAAGCCTTCGGCGCCTTCCTGTTCGTGGCGCTGGGGCTGGGCATCCTGCTGTCGGCCTCGGGGCTGCTGCTGGAGGAGATGTCCTTCCACCTCTACCCGCGCGGCAAGCAGCTGTTGATGCTGGGACTGGTCGTGATCCTCGAGAACTTCGGCTACCGGCAACTGAATACCTGGTGGCGCCTGGTCGGCCTGTGGCGCTGGGCGCGCGGGAAGGAATCGACCTGGGGCGCGATGAAGCGCAAGGGCATCGGCGAGGAAGCCGCCGGCGTGCCTCCGCCTTCGGCATGAAACGGCTGCTGGCGGCCCTGGCGATCCTGATGTCATCCTCCGCCCACGCCGGCACCCTGCACCTGTGCCCGGCCGCGGGGGCGCCGCAGGACGGCGTGCGTGCCACCCTCCCCGACGGCACGGTCCTGGTCGCGAACGCGGCGCCGCAGCTGCCCGGCTGCCGCGCCACCGGCCTCGGGCTCGACGCGGCCCTTGTGGACAGCCTGTACCCGCTGCCCGCCGGCGACACGCCGGCACGCACCATCCTGCTCTACGGCGCGGCCGGCAAGGTCCCCTTCCGGCCGGCGAACCACGACCTGCCCCAGCCGGATCGCCCGGGCACTGCACCGAAACGGCATTCGATGCCGCTGCACGCCAACCTGCTGAAAGAGGCGCGGGTGCGGCCGTTCGGGATCGAGGAGCGGGTGCGCATCGAACACGTGGACGGCAAGCTGCGCCTGGTGTGCGCTCCTGGTCAGCGTGCCGCCGGCGTGCTGATCGACGGACCGTGGCAGCTGCCGCTGGCGGACCTGCGCCTGGCGGCGCGCTACAGCGCCAGCGGCGATTTCGCCCTGCAGGCAGCGGACGATTCGTCGGCGGCGCGCGAAGCGTCGTACCCGCTCGGCGCGCTCGCCGCCACAGGGCGCGAAACGGTGCTGGCCTTGCCTGCTCGCCTCGAGCGTGCCGACTGGCGCCAGTTCGTGCTCTTGTGCCCCTCGGGCGCCGCCACCCTCACGCTCGAGCACCTGGCGCTCGAACCGGTCGCCGGCGAGCCGCAGCCGCGCGCGGCCTGGATCTGGGAGCGCACCCAGTGGCGCGATGCGCCGGACGCGCTGCTGGCCTGGGCCGGGCGCGAGAAGATCGGCGAACTGTTCATCGTGGTGCCGCTCGACGGCCCGGCGGTACGCGAGCGAGGCAGGCTGGCCGCCTTCGTGCGCCGCGCCCACCGCGCCGGCATTGCGGTGACCAGCGTCGAGGGCGATCCGCACATGGTGCTGCCCGCGCAGCGTGCGGCCACCGTCGACCGCGCCCGCGCCTATGCGGCCTACAACCGCGCCGCCGCGCCCGAGGAGCGGCTGCGCGCCATGCAGTTCGACGTCGAACCCTACCTGCTGGACGACACCGTGCTCGATCCGGCCGCGCGCGAGCGCGAATACCTGGCGATGGCCCGCGCGCTGCACGCCGCGGCCGCCGGCATGCCGCTCGAATTCGTCGTGCCTTTCTGGTGGTCGGACAAGCGTACGCTGCTGGACGGCCTGGCCGCGACCGCCGACGGGCTGGCCGTGATGGATTACCGTACCGATCCGGACCAGATCGTCCGCTTCGCCGTCCCCTTCCTCGACTGGGGCCGGCTGCACGGCAAGCGCGTGCGCATCGCGCTGGAGGCGGGGCGCGTGGCGCCGGAACTGCAGCGGCGCTATGTGCGGGCAGACGCCGGCGAAGCGGGTTCGCTGCTGCTGGCCCGCGCCGGCGATACGCAGGTGCTGGTGCTGCTGCGCCAGCCGGTGAAGACAGCATCCGGCACCCTCTTCCTCCTCTCCGGCGAACGCACGCTCGACGGCGGCGCCACCAGCTTTTACAAGGACCGCGCTCGCCTGCGTACGCTGCTGCCGGGGCTGGAACGCGATTTTTCCGCCTGGCCCAGTTTCGGCGGCGTTGCCCTGCACGGCTGGCGCTAGATTCAGGCGCGCCTTCGGTGTTACGCCGGCGGCAGGTCGACGTGGAAAACGGTGCCCTGCCCCTGCTGCGTCTCGAAACTGATCTGCCCCCCGTGTTCTTCGACCAGGCTCTTGCTGATCGACAGGCCCAGCCCCGTGCCGCCCTTCTGGCGGGTGTCGGCGCCGTCGGCCTGGGCGAAGCGCTGGAACACGCGCGGCCGGAAGGCCGGCGGGATGCCGGCGCCCTGGTCGCGCACCGACAGGCGTGCGCCGTCCGCATGCCGGCACAGCGCCAGCGTCACGGCCCCGCCGCGCGGCGAGAACTTGACCGCATTCGACAGCAGGTTCGTCAACACTTGCACCAGGCGGTCCTGGTCGATCGTCGCCGACAGGCCGCGCGCCGCCTCCTCGCAGTCGAGCTGGAGCCTGACGCCCAGTTGATCGGCATACGCCTGCATGCCGGCCAGCGCATGTTCGGCCACCGGCAGCAGCGGCTGGGCGTGGCGCTCGAAGTGCATGCCGCCGGCCTCGATCTTCTGGATGTCGAGCACGTCGTTCACGAGGCGCACCAGGCGTTCGCAGCTTTCGTTTGCAATCCGCACCAGGCCCGCCACATCGGGCGGCAGGTCGCCGGCGATGCCGTCGGCCAGCATCGAGAGCGAGGCGCGGATCGAGGTCAGGGGCGTGCGCAGTTCGTGCGAGACGGTGGCCACGAACTCGCTTTTCAGCTGCTCGACTTTCCTGCGCTCGGAGATATCGTGCAGGAAGACGGCGAAGAAACTGCCCTCGACCCCTTGCGCCAGGCCCGCCGTCATCTCGATCGGGAACTCCACGCCCTGGCGGTCGATCACCACGCGCTCCACGCGGCGCTCCAGCAGCGGGCTGTAGCCGGTGGCGCGCACCATCTCGATGGCTTTATGGGTGCTGGGGCGGAAGCGCTCGGGCACGATCAGTTCCGGCATCGGCCAGCCCAGTACCTCGGCACGCTTCCAGCCGAACATGCGCTCGGCGGCGCTGTTCCAGTCCGTGACCAGGCCGCGCATGTCGACCCCGACGAAGGCATCCTGGGCCGCCTCGACGATGGCACCGATGCGCTGCTCGCTGGCGCGCACCGCGACCAGGGCGCGTTCGAGTTCGCGGGTGCGGTCCTCGACCCGCGCCTCGAGGCTGGCGTTCACGTCCCGCAGTTCGTGGCGGCGCCGGCGCAGGTCGCTGAGCAGGGCGTTCAGGGTCGCCGACAGCGTCTCGACCTCGACATAGCTGCCCGCGCCCGAGGCCAGCTGCACGTTCTCGCCGCCGCGAATGCGCTCGGCCTCGCTCACCAGCCGCCCGAGCGGGCGCGTGATGTAGCGCGCCAGCACCACGCCGACGATCGAGAACAGCGCCGCCAGCGCCAGCCCGCTGACCAGGGCGCGCCGGCGCAGCGCCTTGGCGGGCGCGTAGGCTTCCAGCTCGGCTTGGCGCACCAGCACGGTCCAGCCGAGGCCCGGATAGTCCTCGAAACCGTGGCTGCGGCTGAAGCCGACGAGATAGGAGGTGCCGTCCGGCCAGCGCTCGACCAGGTAGCCGGCATCCTGGCGCTGGGCCGCGCGCAGGCTGGCGAGATCGAGCGTCTTGCCCTGCAGGCCGGCGGGGCCGAGCAGCACGCTGCCGTTGCTGCCGACGATCAGGGCGTCGACCTTGCCGCGCGTGGCCAGCGGCGCGATCACCGAGCGCTCGATCGAACGCGCCCATTGCCAGGACAGGTGGGCGCCGAGCACGCCCAGCGTCTTGCCCTGCGCATCCTTGTAGGGGAAGGCAAGGTCGACGAAACGGCGCGGTTCGCCGTCCTGGCGCGGCAGCAGTTTCGCCAGCAGCAGCGCCTCGTGCACGTCGCCGACGTAGATGCCCTTCTGCGCGTTGCGGAACCACGGCCGCTGCGACACATCCGCGCCCTCCAGCAGGCGGCCGGCGGCCACCTGCACCCGTCCGTCGAGGCCGGCCATGCCGATCCAGTCGTAGAAACCGTAGGACTCGCGAATGCTGTCGAGCACGGCGCGGCGGTCGGCCAGGGCGTTACTGCCTGGCGCCAGGTCGCGCCGCTGTGCCAGCAGCTTGACCTCGCGGTAGCGCGTGTACATGCCGCGGTCGAGCTTGTCCGCGGCCTGCACCGCCAGCTCGCGCAGGCCGTTGCCGATGCTGGTCTCGATTTGCCCGGTGGCCGCCACGTCGACCACCTCGACCATCAGCACGGTGAGGATGATCGACAGCAGCGAGAAGGCCAGCGCCAGCCAGGTACCGAGGCCGCGCCGTGCCGGCCTGCGGCTTACGGGCGCGGGAGCGCTCTGCTGTTCGGGAAGGGAGGTCGGGGAACGGTCCATGGGCATCGGATGATTTACTCTGGTGCAAGAGTAACATGCGGACGATGCCCGCAGGCCGGCGCCGCCATCGAATGCACGGCCGCGGCCGATTTCTCTTATACTTACCGGTTACATCCACCGTAACAGAAACAGCATGTCCAATACCGCCACGCCCGCCGCTCCCCTGCTCGACTATGTCACGTCCTGCGCGCTGCCCACTCCCTGGGCCCAGTTCACGCTGCACGCCTTCGTCGAGCATTCGACGGGCAAGGAACACCTGGCGATGGCGCTGGGCGATATCGACAGCGGCGAGCCGGTGCTGGCGCGCGTCCACTCGGAATGCCTGACCGGCGACGTGCTGTTCTCGCAGCGCTGCGATTGCGGCGCCCAGCTCGAGGGCGCCCTGAAACGCATCGCCGCCGAAGGCCGCGGCGTGCTCCTCTACCTGCGCCAGGAAGGGCGCGGGATTGGCCTGGTGAATAAAATCCGCGCCTACCGCCTGCAGGAAGCCGGCGCCGACACGGTCGAAGCGAACCTGCAGCTCGGTTTCCACGCCGATGCCCGCAACTACGAACTATGCCTGCCGATGCTGGAGCAGTTCGGCATCAGGCAGGTCAAGCTGATGACCAACAACCCGCGCAAGATCGACGCCCTGACGCGCCTGGGCATCGAGGTGACGGAACGGGTACCGCTGCTGGTGAACCGGAATGCCTTCAATACCGGCTACCTCGACACCAAGCAGGCCAAGCTGGGCCACATGATGAGCCCCCAGGCCGCGCTGGTTCCCGAGGATGGCGAACTGTAAGGTTCTGCACGCAAATTAGTGGCAAGATAGCAGTACCGACTTCTGATACGGACTGCTGACTGTGCAGGGCGGCATCGCCCGGGCGATGCCGCCTGCGCCTTGCCACTGCCATGAAACTTGCCGCCAGTCTCCTGTTGACTTGCTGTCTCGGCGCTGCCCTTGCCGCCCCGGCGGGCGAGCGCGCGGCAGCACGTTCCCAGTCCACCTCGCCAGCGCCGGCAACGGCCGCCCCGGTGCCGCCCCTGGTCGTGCCGCCGGCCACGCCGCCCGGCACCACGCCGAGCGCCCCCGGTCCCGGCGAACTCGATACCACGACGCCCCTGCCGCCGCCTTCCTCGGCGGCGCAGCAACTGTATTCCTCGGCCCAGGCCGACCTGCTGCAGATCCGCATGCTATTGCGCAACGGACGCACCCAGTCCACCGTCGGCTCGGGCTTCATGGTGGGAACGAGCAACCTGGTGCTGACGAATTACCACGTGGTCTCGCAGATGGCGCTCGATCCCGAGGTGTATGCGGGCGAGTTCGTCGACACCGACGGCAAGCAGGGGCCGGTCGAATTGCTGGCGGTGGACGTGCTGCACGATCTCGCCGTGCTGCGCGTGCGCCGCAACGGCAGCGGTTTCTTCATCGTGCCGGAAAAGCCGGTCAAGCTGATCCAGGGGCAGGACCTGTACTCGCTCGGCAATCCGCTCGACCTGGGCTTCGCCATTTCCGAAGGCGCCTACAACGGCGTGGTCAGCCGCAGCTTCTACGACCAGCTGATCTTCAGCGGCCCCATCAATTCGGGCATGAGCGGCGGACCGAGCGTGACGGCGAGCGGTACCGTCGCCGGGATCAATGTCTCGAAACGGCGCGACGGCGAAGCGGTCAGCTTCCTCGTGCCGGTGAAATATGCGCAGGAATTGCTGCGCCGGGTGGCCAGCCAGCCGGCGGCCCCGAAGGACTTCAATCCCCTCATTGCCGAGCAATTGCTGGCGCACCAGCGCGCGATGGTCGGGCGGCTGCTCGACACCCCCTTCTCGATCAAGAGCATGGGTCCCTACCGGGTACCGGTGCGCGAATCCGGCCAGGTACGCTGCTGGGGCCGCTCGAACTTCATGGCCGAGGCCTCCTTCAGCTCGGACACCCTCAGTTGCGCGATGGAGTCGGCCATCTATGTATCGGACACCCAGCAGACCGGCCAGGTGTCGATGAGCCACCACTACCTGCGCTCGGCCAGCCTGCATCCGCTGCGCTTCGCGGCTCTGGCCAGCAGCCAGTTCGGCGTCGACCGCCTGGGACGAGCGCGCGACGTGCGCCTCACCAGCCCGCGCTGCAGCGAACGTTTCGTGCATTCGAACACGCTGCCGCTGCGCGCCGTCACCTGCGTGCGTGCCTACCGCAAATTCCCGGGGCTGTACAACTTCACGCTGCTCACCGCCAGCACCGACAATCCGCAGGCCAGCCTGCAAAGCCGGCTCGACGTGTCGGGCGTGTCGTACGATAACGGCATGCGCGTGGCCCGCGCTTTCCTCAGCGCGCTCGGGCGCAGCGGAAAGTTATGAGTAATACCGTATGAAGGGGCCGTGGTTCATCGAAACCCTCGCCCGCAACGGCGACGTGCTGCACCGCCATCGTGTGGAGAAACTGCCGATCCGTATCGGGCGCGGCTACGACAACGATTACATCCTCGACGATCCCTATGCCGCCCCGCATCACGCGCAGGTCGACGCCGGTGAAGACGGCGCCCTGCTGCTGCGCGATCTCGGCACGCGCAACGGCGTGGTCCATGCCGGCAAGCGCAGCGAGCGGCTCGCCCTCGGCGGCAATACGGTCGTACGGCTGGGACACACCACGCTGCGCATCCGCGCCGCCGATTTTCCGGTGCCGGCCGAACTGCGCGACCGCACCATGCACGGCTGGGAAGGCGCGCTGCCCGGCATGGCGGGCACCCTGCTCATCGCCATCGTGGCGCTGTTTACGATGTGGCTGGCCGATACCCAGGCGTATCGCCCGTTCCGCTACCTGCTGGCGCTGGCCTACGGCCTGGGCGCCGGCCTGGTCTGGAGCGGCCTGTGGGCCTTCGGCAACCGCCTGTTCGGACGCCATGCGCGGCTCGGCCGCCACCTGTTCATTTTCGGCTGCGGGGTGGCGGCGCTGATGCTGTACCAGCTGGTCTCGAGCGCCATTGGTTACGCGTATTCGATCGAACTCTTCACCCGCTACGGCTCGCATGTCGCGATCGCGCTGGTGGCGGGCATGGTGTATTTTCACCTGGCGACCGTGAAGCCCGAGCCGCGCCGGCGCCACGCCCTCACCTGCGCGGCACTGGCACTGCTCGGTTCGGGACTGGTCCTGATCAGCAACGAGCAGCGCAATGGCCGCCTGGCCGACGAACTGTACATGTCGGTGCTGCTGCCGCCGGGGATGCGCGCCACGCCCGATTCCAGCGTGGACGAATTCATGACGGACGTGGCGGCGATGAAGGAAAAGCTGGACCGCGAGCGGCGCGACAGGGATGGTGGCGGCGAGGCCGGATGAGTTCACCCGGCCGCCGGCGGAGTTGGCCAGACCCCGCTGCCGCCCTTTCCTGCCCGCGACGCATCACGTAGCCGGCATGGACCTGTCAGGCCCCGGGCGTGCCCTTCCCGGCCGGGGTGTCCGGACGCTGGCTGCTTCCGCCCTGGCTTGCCCCTGCTCCGCTGCTTTGCATGCTGGCGCCGGCGCCGCTGCTTTGCATGCTGGCGCCCGCGCCGCCATTGCCCTTGGCGCGGTCATGGCCGTTGCCGGTGCTGAAAGGATCGACGAAACGCTGCAGCGTGTCCTGGCCCTGGCGCAGGCCGCGCTGGGTTTCTTCGGAGGCGTTGCGTGCCACCTCGTCGGCCAGCTCGCGCGCGGTACGGGTCGTGTTCTGCACGTGCTGTTCGGTCACGCGCGCGAGCTCGACCTGGGCGTCGGCCGCCACGCGCGAGATGTGCTGCTGGTAGGCGCGCAGCTTTTCGGTAGCAGGCTGGGCACGCGATGCGGCCGCGCTCAGTACTTCGGTCTGGCGGTCGGCCGTCAGGATCTGCTGGCTGGCCAGCGCCGTTTCTTCAAGCATCGTCTGGACCAGCTGGATGTTCAGGTTGCACATCTGCTGGAAGGACTGGAACAGCGATTTCGACATGTCGTTCATGAAGGCGGTCTGCGCGTCCAGGTGGGTGCGCACTGCCGGAGTTACCGATTGGGAAAATGGATACATTCGTTGCCTCATTCATGGGTAGTGGTTATAGGAGTAGTCCGGCGCACGGCCCATCGGCCCGCGCCGGTATCGCCGGCGGCGCCCAATCCCGGAACAGGGTGGGCGTCTTCCGCGCGAAGCCTCAAGGCTAGGGCAGTACGACGTCGTCCGTTTGCGCTCGGTCAAACGTGCGCCGATGCGAAATTGGAGGGAAGAAATGAAAACGGCCCCGTCACCTGCGCGGCACTGCGCAGGCGACGGGGCCGTGAAGGCTGTGGGCCGGGATCAGCCGGCGTGACGCTCGACCCAGGCGGCGAAGGTATCGACGAAGGTCTGCAGGAAGGCGCGCAGCGACTCGTCCTTCAGGTGCTCGCCATCGAATTTGTCGGCGATGCCGCCGAGATAGGCTTCCGGCGCCGGCATCGCAGGCATGTTCAGGAAAGGCAGCGTCTGGCGCAGGTGGTGGTTGGCGCCGAAGCCGCCGAGCGCGCCCGGCGACTGGCTGACGATGGCGCAGGGCTTGCCGCTCCAGGCGGCCTTGCCGTAGGGGCGCGAGCCGACATCGATCGCGTTCTTCAGCGCGCCCGGGATCGAGCGGTTGTATTCCGGGGTGATGAAGAGGACGCCGTCCGCCGCGCGGATACGCTCGCGGAAGGCCGTGTAGGCGGCCGGCGGGGTCTCGGTGTCGATGTCCTGGTCATACAGCGGCAGGTCGCGGATCTCGACCACTTCCATGTCGAGCTTGCCCTCCGCCAGCTGGCTCATCACCTTGGCCAGCTTGCCGCTGTACGAACCCATGCGCAGGCTGCCCACCACGATTGCAATTTTTTTCGATGCCATGCGATCCCCTCTTCCTTGTTTACAAAATCATGATGTTAACCAATTTCACTTGATCACGTACGCACGGCCCGGCCCGCTCATATGCGGCCGCGCCGGAATGCTGCGAGGAATTTACGGGCCTGCGCCGCGCTCAGCACCTGCACCGGATCGCCATGCCAGGCGAACAGGAAGGGCTCGCCGCCGAGGCGGTCGGTCAGCTTGGCGTTGAGCAGGAAACGGGTGCCGGCCGGGTACTGCGCCGGATCGCTCAGGGCGCGCGCGCACTGCACCCGCATCGAGGGCGCAAAGGCCTGGCCCGGCATCGGCCGGATCTGCAGGCGGCCGGTGCGCGCGTCGAGCACCGAGTGGACGGCGACCTCGCGGTAGGCCCAGGGATCGCGCATCAGGCCTTCGCCAGCGGCGCGCCGGCGCGCACCACCGGCGCTTCGCGGATCGGCAGGTTGACCAGGGCGGCTGCGAGCGCCAGCGCGATGTCGGCGTACCACATCCAGCTGTAGTCGCCGAACCGGACAAAGGACAGGCCGCCCAGCCAGGCGCCGAAGAAGCCGCCGATCTGGTGCGACAGCAGGGTCAGGCCGAACAGGGTCGCCAGGTAGCGCGTGCCGAACAGTTTGCCGACCAGGCCGGCGGTAGGCGGCACCGTCGCCAGCCAGGTAAAGCCGAGCGCGGCCGCGAGGATATAGAAAGTCCAGGCGGTCTTCGGCGCCATCAGGTAGACCGCGATGATCAGCGCACGGCTGAAGTACATCAGGGCCAGCAGGTTTTTCATGCGATAGCGTGTCGACAGCGCGCCGGCACTCAGGCTGCCGGCGATATTGAACAGGCCGATCAGCCCCAGCGCCGTGCCCGCCACGCCGACCGGCAGGCCGCACAGCGCCACTTCGCCCGGCAGGTGGGTCACGAGGAAAGCGATATGGAAACCGCAGGTGAAGAAACCGGCGTGCAGGCACAGGTAACTGCGGTCGCGCAGCGCTTCGCGCAGCTGCTGGGTCAGGCCGATGCCCACGACCGGGGCCGCCCCCGCCGCGGCCACCGTCGGCTGCGTGGCCTTGCGGCCGCGCATCAGCCAGGCCAGCGGAATGGTCAGCAAGGTGGTGGCCGCCATCGTGAACATGGCGATGATCCAGCCGGGTCCGGCGATCAGGAATTGCATCAGCGGCGAGAACACGAACTGGCCGAAGGAGCCGCCGGCATTGATGAAGCCGGATGCAAAGGGCCGGCGCGCGGGCGGCAGGCGCTGGGCGGTGGCGCCGATCAGGATCGAGAAGCTGCCCGCCCCGGCGCCCGCGGCCGAGAGCACGCCCATGGTCAGCAGCAGGCCCCATTCGGAACTGACGAAGGGCGTGGCCGCCAGTCCGCCGGCCAGCAGCAGCGCGCCCAGCACGATCACGCGCGCCGGGCCGTACTTGTCGGCAATGGCGCCGAAGACCGGCTGCGAGGCACCCCACATGAACTGGCCGATCGCCAGCGCGAAGCTGATCGAGGCCACGCCCAGGCCGGTGGCCGTGTTCAGCGGCGACAGGAACAGGCCGGTCGTCAGGCGCGCGCCCATCGTAATCATGAGGATCGCGCTGGCGGCAAGGATCAGGAGCCAGGCGGCGCGTGGCGACATCTCGGTGTGGGTGTTCATCATCATCCCGTTTTATTTTTGCCGCGTGCACACGCATGCGGATTGGAATGAGAGTTTAACAACGAAACGCGGGCTTTGCTGGAGCCCCCTGCTTATGGCTGCCCGGTGTCCGGTATGGCTGTGCTGATATCGGACAAACGGATAGCGGGATCGAAAATGGAACTGGGCGATCCAACGATACGTAGCGGCCATGCCGTCCGATGGCCAGCCCCCTATTGGCACCCTCGGCCCATCTCACAAGAAAGCTTCACCCATATGCACGAGCAGACAACAAAGGCAGCCGTGACGAGAAGACCACAGGCTGGTTCCGCGTATGCCGGTCCAGGTGGTCCGCCGCGCGATCCGATTGACACCGCTTTACGACGCGGAGACGATGACAACATGGAACCAAGAATCGCAAGGCTGGAAGGATTTGCCGACGAGTGCCGCCGCGACCTGCGTTGCGTGGATGTGCGCCTGACGAAGATCGACACCGTGACCGACGGGCTTGCCAGCCACTCGGCGACAAAGGCCGACGTCGCGCAGCTTGAGTCCACGCTGATCAAGTGGTTTCTTGGCACCGCCACGGCCATTGCCGGGCTGGCGTTTGCGGCTGCGAAACTCCTGCATTGAGTGTCGCAGCACCGGGCCCACGGCAACGACCGCGTACCTGCGGGGAGCGAGGTACCGGACATTCCGGCGCCGGTCGGCGCGCTTACGCTGCCCGGATCAGCATCGCCACCGCTTCGGCCGCCATGCCCTCTTCCCGGCCCAGGTAGCCGAGCTTTTCGTTGGTCTTGGCCTTGATGTTGACCTGTTGCGGCGACACGCCCAGGTCCTCGGCGATGCGCGAGACCATGTGCGGAATATGCGGCGCCATCTTCGGTTGCTGGGCGATGATGGTGGCGTCGACATTGCCGATCGTGTAGCCGGTGGCGACGACGCGGGTTGCCGCTTCGCGCAGCAACACGCGCGAGTCGGCGCCGGCGAACATCGGGTCGGTGTCGGGGAAATGCTTGCCGATGTCGCCCAGGGCGGCGGCGCCGAGCAGCGCGTCGATGATCGCGTGCAGCAGCACGTCGGCGTCGGAGTGGCCGAACAGGCCCAGGCGATGCGGGATGGTCACGCCGCCGACGATGAGTTTGCGCCCTTCGACCAGGCGGTGGCAGTCATAGCCGGTGCCGATGCGAAATGGCGGGGTCGGGTTATAGGATGCGAGTGCCATGGTGTGCTTACAATAATTCGGGTTGGGCCGTGGCCAGGTACATTTCGGCGATGCGCACGTCCGAAGGCAGCGTCACCTTCATGTTGCGCGGGTGGCCTTCGACGAGCTTCGGCGACAGGCCGAGTGCTTCGACGGCGGAGGCGTCGTCGGTGATCTGGTTCGGGTCGCGCGCGGCCGACAGGGCCTCGCGCAGCAGCTTGTAGCGAAACATCTGCGGCGTCTGGGCCAGCCACAGGCCTTCGCGCGCAACGGTACTGAGGGTACCGAGTTCGCCGCCGATGCTGCGCTTGACGGTGTCGACCACCGGCAGGGCCAGCAGGCCGCCGACCGGGTGTTCGCCGGTCGTCGTGATCAGCTTTTCGATCAGCGCTTCGTCGAGGCCGGGGCGGGCGGCGTCGTGCACCAGCACCCAGTCGTTCTCGCGCAGCGTCGGCGCCAGGGCCGCGAGGCCGTTGCGCACGGATTCCATGCGCGTTGCGCCGCCGCAGCGCAGTACGGTCACGCCGTGGCTGGGCACGATGCTGTCGATGATGGGGTCGTCCGCGCTGACCACGACATACGTGTGCGCGATCAGTTCGCTGAACAGGAAAGCATCGATGGCATGGCGCAGCATCGGCTTGCCGCCGATTTTCAGGTATTGCTTCGGTCCGCTCGCAGCCATGCGCGCCCCGACGCCGGCGGCGGGGATCAGGGCGAAATAGCGTGGTGCCTGGGAATTCATGTTCTTCGTTTACTCTTTGCCGGTCTAATAAGAGACTGTACCTCACCTGCGCAAACTTTGCCGAGACGCGCGTACTCTTGCGGCGTGTCGATTGCGGCCTGTAAACGCTCCACTTTCGCCATCTCGTTTTTGATGAACGGCATCCAGCCGGTGTCGACTTCGCGCTGCAACAAATTGCGTACCTGGCCCGCCGGGGCGTACAGCGGCTTGCCCTGGAAGCGGCGCGCCAGCGCGTCGCCGACGACCTTCTCGGCCTGCGGCAGGTACTTCAGGTAGACATCGAGATGGCGCATTTCGTGCGCCAGAATTTCGCGGTAGGAGCAGGTGCCGGGGGCGAACTCGCGCCCGACGTACACGACGATGGGCAGGTAGCTCAGCTTGATGTCGAGCCGCGGCGCCACGCATTCGTAGCCCGTGGCCGGGTCGGTGAGCATGCGGCCCTCGACCTTGACGCCGACCCGGGATTCGGTGCGGGTCAGCCCCAGCACATAACTGCCGGGCGCGCGCTCGCCCTTCATGGCGGAGAGCCCGTGGAAGGAATAGCTGTTGTCGACCCGGTAGCCGTTCTGGTTCGAGCGCATGACCGAGACGCTTTGTCCGATCGTGTCCTCGCAGCGCGCCTGGAAGGCGGTGCGCGCGCTCGCCGGGGCGAGGAAGAACATCAAGGACAGCGCAAACAACCATTTCATGGCTTCAGGCGGGCGACCAGGTCCCGTCCACGATCTTCTCGAGCCAGAAGGCGCCGATGATGGTTTTTACGTCGGTTACCTGCCCCGCCTTCACCATCTCCATCAGTTCCGGCACGGTGGCGGTGAAGGTTTCGAGGAACTCGCCTTCGTCCAGCTTCGCTTCGCCGGCCGTGAGGCCGCGTGCCAGGTACAGTTCCAGGTGTTCGTCCGAATACGCGATCGCATTGTGGATGGTGCAGACGAAGCGCCAGTCGGTCGCCGTATAGCCCGTTTCCTCTTCCAGTTCGCGCTTGGCGCAGGCGAGATGGTCTTCGCCCGGATCGATTTTACCGGCCGGGAATTCGACGAAGACGCGGTCGTTCGGATAGCGGAACTGGCGTTCGAGCAGCACGCGGCCGTCGTCCAGCAGCGGCAGGATCACGACCGCGCCTGGATGGCGGATGTATTCGCGGTGCGAGATGCTGCCGTCAGGCAGTTGAATGCGGTCGCGCGAGACTTTGAGGAACTTGCCGTCGTAGGCAACTTCGCCGTCGAGGCGGATTTCCTTCAGATGCGAATCCATGGGACTCCTGTGTAGAGCGTTGATCGGACAATCAGCGGCGCTTACGCAGGTACCTTACAACGAATCCCGGAAACGCCAGCACGAGGAACAGGCAGCCGGTAACCGCATAGAATTCCCAGCCCTGGGCAAACACATTGCCGATGCGGGATTCCAGCAGGTAGCCGACGAGGCCGACGAGGAAGTATAGAACAAGGAGCTCGAGCAGGCGCGCAAGGAAGGGCTTGGTGCGCGCTTGACCGGTTTGCGCTGGCTTCAGGGAAACGAAGCCGAACACGCGCTCGTTCGCAAACGGAAGGTTGGCCGCGATGAACGCGACGGCAACCACGATCCAGCTTGCGAACGAGACGTCCATCAGTCGATCAGGACTTGAGGGTCAGCTGCATCGCGTGCAGGCAGACCGCCAGCAGCGTACCCGGCATCAGGCCCAGCAGGACAACGGCGATACCGTTCACCGACAGCACGACACGCATGTCGAACGGGGTGGCGATCGCACTGGTATCGGCGGCTTCGTCGAACCAGATCGTCTTGACGATGCGCAGGTAGTAGAACGCGCCGATCAGCGAGAACATCACCGCGACCACCGCCAGCCAGACGGCGCCGGTATTCGCGATGGCCTGCAGCACTGCCCACTTGGCCATGAAGCCCATCATCGGCGGCACGCCGGCCAGCGAGAACATCAGGATCGTCATGACGACCGCGAACCATGGCGCGCGGCGGCCCAGGCCCTTGAAGTCGGCGATCTGCTCGGCTTCGAAGCCCGAACGCGCCAGCATCATGATCAGGCCGAAACTGCCCAGGGTCGTCAGCACATAGGTGATCGAGTAGTACATCGCCGAGCTGTAGGCGGCGCCCATGTTCGAACGGTCGTCGCCGACCACGCCGGCCAGCATGCCCAGCAGCACGAAGCCCATCTGTGCAATGGTCGAGTACGCCAGCATGCGCTTGATGTTGGTCTGGGCGATTGCGGTCAGGTTACCGATGGCCAGCGACAGCACGGCCAGCACCAGCAGCATCTGCTGCCAGTCGTAGGCGAAACTGCCCAGGCCTTCGACCAGGATGCGGATCACCATGGCGAACGAAGCGAGCTTCGGCGCACCGCCCAGCAGCAGGGTCACTGCCGTCGGGGAACCCTGGTAGACGTCCGGCACCCACATGTGGAAGGGCACCGCGCCCAGCTTGAAGGCCATGCCGGCCACCAGGAACACCAGGCCGAACACGAGGATCGTGCTGTTCGCGCCGGTCGAGGCGGCGGCGGCGATTTGCGGCAGGTTCAGAGCACCGGTGGCGCCGTAGATCATCGAGATACCGTAGAGCATGAAGCCCGAGGCCAGCGAACCGAGGATGAAGTATTTCATCGACGCTTCGGTCGAGGTCGCGTGGTCACGGCGCAGGGCCACCAGCGCGTACAGCGACAGCGACATCAGTTCCAGGCCCAGGTAGATCGACAGCATGCTGTTACCGGAGATCATGATCATCTGGCCCAGCATCGAGAACAGCGCGAGCACATAGAACTCGCCGCCCAGGTTACCCGAGAGCATGCCGCGATCCGTGGCGTACTGGCGCGAATACACGAGCGTGATACCGACCGCGAGGTAGGTGAACAGCTTCAGCAGGTCCGACATCGGATCGGCCACGTACATGCCGTTGAAGGTGTAGACGGTGGCGCCGTTGACGAAATCCGAACCGGTGATGACCGCGCAGCCCGCCACGGTCAGCAGCGACAGGTAATAGGTCACGTTGCGGCGCGTGCCCTTCAGATACATGTCGATCAGCAGGATCGCGGAAGCCGCGATCAGGAGAAATACTTCGGCGTAGACCGGCACCAGGTTGGTGTCGATAGCCGGCAATAAAGTGTTATTCATGGCGTTGAGTTCGATTTAGTGTGGCAGCTTGCTGACGGACACATGCTGCAGCAGATCGGCCACCGAAGTTTGCAGGGTCTCGGCAATCGGCGCCGGATACAGGCCCATGTACAGCGTGGCGATTGCCAGCACCGCCAGGATCGCGAATTCGCGCTTGTTCAGGTCGACCAGTTCGGCGACGTGCTTGTTGCCGATCGGACCGAACACGACGCGCTTGACCATCCACAGCGAGTAGGCGGCGCCCAGGATCAGCGCGGTGCCCGATGCCAGGCCGGTCCAGAAGTTGAACTGCACCGAAGCCAGGATGACCATGAATTCGCCGATGAAGCCCGAGGTGGCCGGCAGGCCGGCATTCGCCATCGAGAACAGCACGGCAAAGGCGGCGAACTTCGGCATCGTGTTGACGACCCCGCCGTAGTCGGCGATTTCACGCGAGTGCATGCGGTCGTAGAGCACGCCAATGCACAGGAACATCGCGCCCGACACGAAGCCGTGCGAGATCGACTGCATCAGGCCGCCCTGCACGCCCATCTCGTTGAAGATGAAGAAGCCGAGGGTGACGAAGCCCATGTGGGCGATCGACGAATAGGCGACCAGCTTCTTCATGTCCTTCTGGACCAGCGCGACGAGGCCGATGTAGATCACGGCGATCAGCGACAGCGCGATGACGACCGGCGCCAGGTAGTGCGAGGCGTCCGGGGTGATCGGCAGCGAAAAACGCAGGAAACCGTAGGCACCCAGCTTCAGCATGATCGCGGCCAGCACGACGGAACCGCCGGTCGGCGCTTCCACGTGGGCATCCGGCAGCCAGGTGTGCACCGGCCACATCGGCACCTTCACGGCGAAGGCCATGAAGAAGGCGATGAAGATCAGGATCTGTTCCTTCATGCCCAGCGGCTGCATGTGCCATTTCTGGATGTCGAAGGTGCCCGAGACGTTGTACAGGTAGATGATCGCGACCAGGGTCAGCAGCGAGCCGAAGAACGTGTACAGGAAGAATTTAAACGCCGCGTACACGCGGTTCGGGCCACCGAAGACGCCGATGATGATGAACATCGGGATCAGGGTCGCTTCGAAGAAGAAGTAGAACAGCAGGCCGTCGAGCGAAGCGAACACGCCGATCATCAGGCCCGACAGCAGCAGGAAGGAACCCATGTACTGGGAAACGCGTTCCTGGATCACTTCCCATGCCGCCACGATGACGATGATGTTGATGAAGGCCGTCAGCGGAATGAACCACAGCGACAGGCCGTCGACACCGAGACGGTAGAAGATGTTGAAGGCGCCGATCCAGGGCGTGACTTCATAGAACTGCATGCCGTGGGCGGCATTGTCGAAGTGCGTGATCAGCGGAATCGTCGGCAGGAAGCTGACGACCGCGCCGACCAGCGACAGCATGCGGGCAAAGCCCGGGTTCTTGTCGCGCCCCACGGCGAGCACGAGCACGCCGAACAGGACCGGGAGCCAGATTGCCAGGCTCAGGTAAGGAGGAAATGTAGAGATCGTGGACTGCATCATTTGTCTTTTTCTTTGCCTGTGATTAGCGCCAGAACGGGAAGAAATACACCAGGGTCGCCATGATGCCGACGATCATCACAAACGCGTAGTGATAGATGTAACCAGTCTGGAAGGTGCGGGTCATCAGCGAGAACCAGCCGACCAGCTTGGCCGAACCGTTGACCAGCAGGCCATCGATCAGCGCGCGGTCGCCCGCCTGCCACAGTCCGGTACCGACGGCGCGGGCGCCGCCGGCAAACACGGCCTGGTTGAACTTGTCCATGTAGTACTTGTTGTCCAGCAGCGTGTGCAGGAACTTGAACTTGTTGTAGAACCAGGCAGGAACGCGCGGGTTGACCATGTAGCAGTAGTAGGCCAGGACCACGCCGGCCAGGGCCAGCCAGAACGGAGCCGAGGTCAGGCCGTGGGTGGCCATGCCGACCGCGCCGTGGAATTCTTCACGCAGGACTTCCATCGCAGGGTGGTTTTCGCCGACCGTGATGACGCCCTTGAAGAAGTCGCCATGCAGCATCGGACCGATGGCCAGGAAACCGATGATCACCGACGGGATCGCCAGCAGCACCAGCGGCAGGGTCACGACCCATGGCGACTCGTGCGGCTTCTGGCCCGGGGCCAGGCCGTGGTGGCCGTGGTCTTCCTCGTGCTGCGGCTCCGAATCGTGGCCAGCCAGCGGATCTTCGATGCCATGGCCATGCTTGTCATGGGCGTGCGCATCGTGTGCATGGTGGTCATGATGGTCGTGAGCATGCGCCTTGCCGAAACGCTCTTCCCCGTGGAACACCAGGAAGTACATGCGGAAGGAGTAGAAGGCGGTGACGAAGACGCCAGCCAGCACGGCGAAGTAGGCGAAGTGCGCACCCGGGATGTTCGACGCGTGCACCGCTTCGATGATCGAGTCCTTCGAATAGAAACCGGCGAAGAACGGGGTACCGATCAGGGCCAGCGAGCCAAGCAGCGAAGTGATCCAGGTGATCGGCATGTACTTGCGCAGGCCGCCCATGTTGCGCATGTCCTGGTCGTGGTGCATGCCGATGATGACCGAACCGGCGCCCAGGAACAGCAGTGCCTTGAAGAATGCGTGGGTCATCAGGTGGAACACGGCGACCGAGTAGGCCGAGGCGCCCAGGGCGACGGTCATGTAGCCCAGCTGCGACAGCGTCGAGTAAGCCACGACGCGCTTGATGTCGTTCTGGATGATGCCCAGGAAGCCCATGAACAGCGCGGTGATGGCGCCAATGACGATGACGAACGAGAGTGCGCCGTCCGACAGCTCGAACAGCGGCGACATGCGCGCCACCATGAAGATGCCGGCGGTAACCATCGTCGCGGCGTGGATCAGTGCCGAGATCGGGGTCGGGCCTTCCATCGAGTCAGGCAGCCAGACGTGCAGCGGGAACTGCGCCGACTTGCCCATCGCGCCGATGAACAGGCAGATGCAGGCGGCGGTCAGCAGCGGCCAGCCGATGCCGGGCACCGTCATGCCGACCAGCTTCTCGGCCTGGGCGAAGGTTTCGCCGTAGTGCATCGTGCCCGAGGCGGCCAGCAGCAGGCCGATACCGAGGATGAAGCCGAAGTCGCCGACGCGGTTGACCAGGAAGGCCTTCATGTTGGCGAAGATCGCGGTCGGACGGGTGTACCAGAAGCCGATCAGCAGATACGACACCAGGCCCACCGCTTCCCAGCCGAAGAACAGCTGCAGGAAGTTGTTCGACATGACCAGCATCAGCATCGCGAAGGTGAACAGCGAGATGTACGAGAAGAAGCGGTTGTAGCCGTCGTCTTCCGCCATGTAGCCGATCGTGTAGATGTGCACCATCAGGGAGACCGAGGTCACCACGCACATCATCATTGCCGACAGCGCGTCGATCTGGAAGCCGACCGCCAGCTTGATGGTGCCGACCTGCATCCAGGTGTAGATATCCTGGTTGAAGGTGGCGCCGTCCAGTACTGCCATCAGCGTCATCACGGAGATGACCAGTGCGATCGCCACGCCCAGGATGGTCGCCGTATGCGACACCTTGCGTCCGACCACGTTACCCAGGAACTTGGTACCCAGCAGGCCGGCGATTGCCGATCCCGCCAGCGGCGCCAGCGGCACCGCAAGTAAGAGTGAGGAAGAGAGTTGCCCCGCCATGTTGAACCTTAATCGTTATTGTTTAGCCGAGACCGATCAGCCCTTGAGGCTGTCGAGGTCTTCCACATTGATCGTGTCCAGGTTACGGAACAGGACCACCAGGATCGCCAGGCCGATCGCCGATTCGGCGGCCGCGACGGTCAAAATGAAGAACACGAAGATCTGGCCCGCCGCATCACCGAGGTAATGCGAGAAGGCGATGAAGTTCAGGTTCACCGCCAGCAGCATCAGTTCGATGGCCATCAGCAGGATGATGATGTTCTTCCGGTTCAGGAAGATACCGACGATCGAGATCGCGAACAGGATCGCGCCCAGGACCAGGTAGTGTGCGAGCGATAAAGTCACGAGTTCTGCTCCTTGTTCTGCGCCGAGGCTGCAGCCGCGGCTGCAACGGATGCCTCGTCGATGGCGCGCTGGTTCACCGACTCCATCTTGACGATGCGCAGGCGGTCGTTACGCTGGACGCGCACGGCGGCGCCCGGGTCGATGGCCTTGCTGTCCTTGCGCTTGCGCAGGGTCAGCGAGACGGCGGCGATGATACCCACCAGCAGGATCACGGCGGCGATCTCGAAGCCGTAGATGTATTTGGTGTAGATCAGGCGACCCAGCTCTTTCGTGCCGCCGATGTTCAGCGCGGCCGCTTCCGGCGTCTGGACAAAGCCGCTGTAGCCGTTCCACAGCACCAGCGCCATTTCGATGACGACCACGGCGCCGATCAGCAGGGCCAGCGGCAGGTAGCCGAGGAAGCCTTCGCGCATGCGGTCGATATTAATGTCGAGCATCATGACGACGAACAGGAACAGCACCATGACGGCGCCGACATAGACCAGCACCAGCACGATGGAGAGGAACTCGGCCTTCAGCAGCAGCCAGATGCCGGCGGCGTTGAAGAAGGCGAGCACGAGGAACAGCGCGGCGTGCACCGGGTTCTTCGCAGTGATGACGCGGAGCGCGGACAGCACCATTACGGCCGCAAAGACGTAGAACAACACAGTTGTGAATTGCATGACTGAGGGTACCTTTTCTTGTTAACGGTACTTGGCGTCGGCCGCGCGGGCGGCAGCGATGTCGGCTTCGTAACGGTCGCCCACGGCCAGCAGCATCTCTTTGGTGTAATAGAGATCGCCGCGCTTTTCGCCGTGGTATTCCAGCACGTGGGTCTCGACGATCGAGTCGACCGGGCAGGACTCTTCGCAGAAGCCGCAGAAGATGCACTTGGTCAGGTCGATGTCGTAGCGCGTGGTACGGCGGGTGCCGTCTTCGCGCTGCGCCGACTCGATCGTGATGGCCATGGCCGGGCACACCGCTTCGCACAGTTTGCAGGCGATGCAGCGCTCTTCCCCGTTCGGGTAGCGGCGCAGCGCGTGCAGGCCGCGGAAGCGGTTCGACATCGGCGTCTTTTCTTCCGGATACTGCACCGTGATCTTGCGCGACAGGGCGTACTTGCCCGTCAGGGCCAGACCCTTGAACAGTTCGGACAGCATCAGGCTGCCGAGGATTTCTTTAATTCGGTTCATTTGAATGCGCTTCCTTACTTCCAGATATTCCAGGACGTCTGCATGACGCCGGCGACGAGCACCAGCCAGACCAGCGTGATTGGAATGAAGACTTTCCAGCCCAGGCGCATGATCTGGTCATAGCGGTAACGCGGGAAGGTGCCGCGGACCCAGACCATCATCGAGACCAGCAGGAACATCTTCACGAACAGCCAGAAGAAGCCGCCGAAGGTGCCGCCGAATTCCAGGATCGCGAACGGTGCGTGCCAGCCGCCCAGGAACATGATCGATGCCAGGGTCGCGATCAGGATCATGTTGGCGTATTCGGCCAGCATGAACATCGCGTAGGACATGCCCGAGTACTCGACCATGTGGCCGGCGACGATCTCCGACTCGCCTTCCACCACGTCGAACGGATGGCGGTTGCATTCGGCCAGGCCCGAGACGAAATAGATGACGAACAGCGGCAGCAGCGGCAGCCAGTTCCACGAGAACAGGTTCAGACCGTGACTCGCAGCCATGCCGACGGCCT
The DNA here is from genome assembly GCF_015101885.1 of Massilia litorea. Classification (NCBI taxonomy): domain Bacteria; kingdom Pseudomonadati; phylum Pseudomonadota; class Betaproteobacteria; order Burkholderiales; family Oxalobacteraceae; genus Massilia; species Massilia litorea. The sequence continues at coordinate 2,970,042 of NZ_CP062941.1, read as the reverse complement.
GGCCGGCGACGATGTCCGAGAAATTCAGGCTGCCCGAGACCATCAGCACCACGACCATCACGAAACCCATCGGGATTTCATACGAAATCATCTGGGCCGAGGCGCGCATGGCGCCCATGAACGAGTACTTCGAGTTCGAAGACCAGCCGGCGATGATGATGCCGTAGACTTCGATCGAGGTGATCGCCAGCAGCAGCAGCAGGCCTGCGTTGACGTTGGCCAGCGCGGCGTCCGGGCCGAAAGGCACGACCGACCAGGCGGCCAGCGCCGGCATGATCGTCATGATCGGGCCCAGCACGAACAGCTTGGTGGTGGCTTTCGCCGGGATCACGATCTCCTTGAGCAGCAGCTTCAAGGCGTCGGCGATCGGCTGCAGCAGGCCCAGCGGACCCACGCGGTTCGGACCGACGCGGATCTGGATCCAGCCGATCAGCTTACGTTCCCACAGGGTGGCGTAAGCGACCAGGCCCATCAGCGGCAGCAGCACGCACAGGATCTTGATCACGGTCCAGATGACAGGCCAGACCGGTGCGATCGGGCTGGTCGCGCCGAGCGTGTAGAAATTATCGATAAAACCGGGCGTTGCCATTACTTGCCCTCCCCTGCTTTTTCAACGGTGATGGCGCCGAACATCGCGCCTAGACTAGCGGTGGCCGGATGCGCGGCGGCGACACGCACGACGTTCGCCGGCAGGCGGGCGTCGATGTCGGCGACCAGCAGCGCGCTGCCATTGCCTTGCGTGACCTTGACGACGTCGCCGGCGACCACGCCCAGCTTTTCAGCCAGTGCCTTCGGCAGGCGAGCCAGCGGCTGCTGGCCGTCGGCCGTACGCAGCAGCGGTTCCGAACGGCGCGCGATGGCGTCGGCGAAATAGATCGGCACGTCGGCCAGGCGCTGGAGCGAACCCGACTCTTCCGAGCGCGAAGCCGCCGACGGGGCCAGCTTGGCCACGTTGTTCAGCTTGCCCGACAGATCGGTCACACCCTTGCCCAGCGCTTCGTCGCGAATCGATTCGGCGGTGTCGTAGTCAAAACCTTGCAGGCCGAGCAGGTTGCCCAGCACGCGCAGCACTTTCCAGGCCGGACGGGTCTCGCCCAGCGGTTTCACGGTACCGTTGAAGCTCTGTGCACGGCCTTCGCAGTTCACGAAGGTACCGGCGGTCTCGCTGAACGGCGAGATCGGCAGCAGCACGTCGGCGTAGTCCATGCCATGCTTGAACGGCGACATGGCGACGACCATCTCGGCACCGGCCAATGCGGCGACTGCCTGCTGCGGATTCGCAGCGTCCAGTTCCGGCTCGGCGTTAAGCAATACATAAGCTTTCTTCGGTACGCTGAACAGGTCGACATTGCTGGTGGCGCCCACCAGGTAGCCGCCGACCGTGTTCGCCGCTTCGACGAAGGAGCCGAATTTGGCGCCGACGGCATTGGCGATCCATTGCGCAGCGGCGTGGATCTGCGATGCCTGCGGGTGGTGCGATGCGGCGTTACCCAGCAGCACGGCGCCCGGCAGGTCGCCGTCGATGGCAACCAGCGAAGCGGCGATGGCTTTCGCCACGTCGCCTGCCTGTACGTTCTCGAAGCCGCTTGGCGCCGCGACGTTCTTGGCGGCGGCCACGGCGGCCACGACTTCCGACAGCACGGCCAGCCAGTCGGTCGGCGCGGCGATCAGTTTGTTCGCGGTCGGGATCAGGTTGTCCTCGTCCGAACCGTGCAGGATCGACAGCTTGGCGCCGGCCTTGACGGCGGTACGCAGGCGGGTCGCGACCAGCGGGTGGTCCTTGCGCAGGAAGGAACCGATGACGAAGGCGCGCTTCAGGGTCGACAGCTCGGCGATCGGCATGCCCAGCCATGGGGTGACGGAACCGTCCAGGGCGAAATCGCTCTGGCGCAGGCGGAAGTCGACGGCGTTGACGCCGAAGCCGCGCATGGCTTTGTTCAGCAGGAACAGTTCTTCGACGGTCGAGTGCGCGGTCGCAACGGCCGCGATGCTGTCCGCACCGTGCTCGTGGCGAATGTTGCGCAGGCCGTGGGCCACGTATTCCAGCGCCGTCTGCCAATCGGTTTCCTGCCACACACCGCCCTGCTTGATCATCGGATTGATCAGGCGGTCCGCATTGTCCAGGGCTTCATACGAGAAGCGGTCCTTGTCCGACAGCCAGCATTCGTTGATGTTCTCGTTTTCCAGCGGCAGCACGCGCATGACTTTGCCGCCCTTGACCTGAACGATCAGGTTGGTACCGAGCGAGTCGTGCGGCGAGACCGACTTGCGGCGCTGCAGTTCCCACGGACGTGCGGAATAACGGAAAGGCTTCGAGGTCAGTGCGCCGACCGGGCACAGGTCAATCATGTTGCCCGACACTTCAGAGTCGACGGTCTTGCCGACGAAGGTCGTGATTTCCGAGTGCTCGCCGCGGCCCAGCATGCCGAATTCCATGACGCCGGCCACTTCCTGGCCGAAACGCACGCAACGGGTGCACTGGATGCAGCGGCTCATCTCTTCCATCGAGATCAGCGGACCGGCCTCTTTCGGGGTCACGACGCGCTTTTCTTCGTTGTAGCGCGATTCGCCCTTGCCGTAACCGACAGCCAGGTCCTGCAGCTGGCACTCGCCGCCCTGGTCGCAGATCGGGCAATCGAGCGGGTGGTTAATCAGGAGGAACTCCATCACCGACTTCTGCGCCGCCACAGCCTTGTCGCTGTGGGTGCGCACGATCATGCCCGGCGACACAGGCGTGGCGCAGGCAGGCATCGGCTTCGGTGCCTTCTCGACTTCCACGAGGCACATGCGGCAGTTCGCTGCGATCGACAATTTCTTGTGATAGCAGAAGTGCGGGATATAGGTCCCGAGTTTGTTTGCGGCGTCCATCACCATGGAACCTGGTGCGACTTCGACTTTTTTGCCGTCTAATTCAATTTCAACCATTTGATCGTTACCTGACCTGGCTTAAAGGTATGCGGGCACCAAGCATTGCTTGTGCTCGATGTGATGAATGAATTCCTCACGGAAGTTCTTGATCATGGCTTCCACCGGCATCGCGGCGGCTTCGCCGAGTGCGCAGATGGTGCGGCCCTTGATGTTGAACGCGACATTGTTGAGCAGCTCGATGTCTTCCGGGCGGCCCTGGCCGTTTTCGATGCGGTGGACCATGCGGTACAGCCAGCCCGTGCCTTCACGGCAAGGCGTGCACTGGCCGCAGGATTCTTCGTAGTAGAAGTAGGACAGGCGCAGCAGCGACTTGACCATGCAGCGCGTTTCGTCCATGACGATGACGGCGCCCGAACCCAGCATCGATCCCGCTTTCGCGATCGAGTCGTAGTCCATGTCCGTTTCCATCATGACTTCGCCGCGGATCACCGGTGCCGACGAACCGCCTGGAATCACGGCCTTGATCTTCTTGCCGCCGCGCATACCGCCGGCCAGCTCGAGGAGCTTGGCGAACGGGGTGCCCAGCGGGATCTCGTAGTTGCCCGGACGCTCGACGTCGCCCGAGATCGAGAAGATCTTGGTGCCGCCGTTGTTCGGCTTGCCCATGCCCATGTAGTTCTCGGGGCCGACGTTCATGATGAACGGCACGGCCGCGAAGGTCTCGGTGTTGTTGATCGTGGTCGGCTTGCCGTACAGGCCGAACGAGGCCGGGAAAGGCGGCTTGAAGCGCGGCTGACCCTTTTTACCTTCGAGCGACTCGAGCAATGCGGTTTCTTCGCCGCAGATGTAGGCGCCGTAGCCGTGGGCCGCGTGCAGCTGGAAATTGAATTCGCTGCCCATGATCTTGTCGCCCAGGAAGCCGGCGGCACGCGCCTCTTCCAGCGCTTCCTCGAAGCGCAGGTATTCCTGGAAGATCTCGCCGTGGATGTAGTTGTAGCCCACGGTGATGCCCATCGCGTAGGCGCCGATGGCCATGCCTTCGATCAGCGCATGCGGGTTGTAGCGGATGATGTCGCGGTCCTTGAACGTGCCCGGCTCGCCTTCGTCGGTGTTGCAGACGAGGTATTTCTGGCCAGGGAACTGGCGCGGCATGAAGCTCCACTTCAGGCCGGTCGGGAAACCGGCGCCGCCGCGGCCGCGCAGGCCCGAGGCCTTCAGGTCGGCGATGACCTGCTCTTGCGTGATGCCGCCCTCGAGGATACGGCGCAGTGCGGAATAGCCGCCGCGCTTGACGTAGTCTTCGAGGTGCCAGTTTTCGCCGTTCAGATCCTTCAGGATCAGCGGATTGATGTGACGGTCGTGCAGGCTGGTCATTGCTTCGCTTCCTTCAGTTCATCCACCAGGGCGTCGATTTTCTCGTTGCTCATGAACGAGCACATGCGGTGGTTATTCACCAGCATGACCGGCGCGTCGCCGCAGGCGCCCATGCACTCGCCTTCCAGCACGGTGAACTGGCCGTCTTCGGTGGTGCCGCGGAACTCGACGCCGAGTTTTTGCATCAGGTGGTGCGCAGCGCGCTCGCCACCGGACAGCGCGCACGGCAGGTTGGTGCACACGGTGATCTTGTGCTTGCCGACCGGGCGGGTGTTGTACATGTTGTAGAAGGTCGCCACTTCCTGCACGGCGATGGCCGGCATGCCGATGTAATCGGCGACTTCCTGCATGGTGTCGGGCGACAGCCAGCCCAGTTCGACCTGGGCGTGGGCCAGCGCGGCCATCACGGCCGACTGGCGCTGGTCGGCCGGGTACTTGGCCAACTCGCGATCGATTTTTTTATAGCACTGCTCGGATAACAACATAATCTTTCTGCCTTGTGGACTTATCGGTCAATGGAGCCGAAAACGATGTCTTGGGTACCGATGATCGTGACGGCGTCGGCGATCATGTGTCCGCGTGCCATCTCGTCCAGGCTCTGCAGGTGTGCATAGTCGGGCGTGCGGATCTTCAGGCGGTACGGCTTGTTGGCGCCGTCGGAAACGATATAAATGCCGAACTCGCCCTTCGGGTGCTCGACCGCGGCATAGGCCTCGCCCGGCGGGACGTGGAAGCCTTCGGTGAACAGCTTGAAGTGGTGGATCAGCGATTCCATGTTCGACTTCATCTCTTCGCGCGCAGGCGGGACGATCTTGTGGTTGTCGATCATCACCGGACCCTGGTTCGCGCGCAGCCAGGTAATGCACTGCTTGATGATGCGGTTCGACTGGCGCATCTCTTCCATGCGGACCAGGTAGCGGTCGTAGGAGTCGCCGTTGGTGCCGACCGGGATGTCGAAGTCGAGCTTGTCGTAGACGGCATAAGGCTGGGTCTTGCGCAGGTCCCAGGCCACGCCCGAACCGCGCAGCATGGCGCCGGTGAAGCCCATCGCTTTCGCATCTTCCGGCGAGACGACGCCGATGCCGACCGTACGCTGTTTCCAGATACGGTTGTCGGTCAGCAGGGTTTCGTATTCGTCGACATAGCCGTCGAAACGCTTGGTAAACGACTCGATGAAATCGAGCACCGAACCCTGGCGGTCTTCGTTCAGCGCGTCGATCGCTTTCTTCGAGCGGATGATCGATTCCTTGTGCTTCGGCATGAAGTCCGGCAGGTCGCGGTACACGCCGCCCGGGCGGTAGTAGGCCGCGTGCATGCGCGCGCCCGACACCGCCTCGTAGACGTCGAACAGGTCTTCACGGTCGCGGAAGGCGTACAGGAAAGGACCCATCGCACCGATGTCGAGCGCATGCGCGCCCAGCCACATCAGGTGGTTCAGCAGGCGCGTGATCTCGTCGAACATGACGCGGATGTATTGCGCACGGATCGGCGCTTCGACGCCGAGCAGCTTCTCGACGGCGAGGACGTAGCCGTGCTCGTTGCACATCATCGACACGTAGTCGAGGCGGTCCATGTACGGAACCGACTGCAGGTAGGTGCGGGTCTCGGCCAGCTTCTCGGTGCCGCGGTGCAGCAGGCCGATGTGCGGGTCGGCGCGCTGGATCACTTCGCCGTCGAGTTCCAGCACCAGGCGCAGCACGCCGTGCGCTGCCGGGTGCTGCGGACCAAAGTTCAGGGTGTAATTCTTAAGCTCAGCCATTATTTCATCCCGTAGGTTTCTTCGCGGATCACGCGCGGAATGTTTTCACGCGGCTCGATCGTCACGGGTTGGTAGATCACGCGCTTCTGCTCGGGGTCGTAGCGCATTTCGACATAGCCCGAAATCGGGAAGTCCTTGCGGAACGGGTGGCCGATGAAGCCGTAGTCGGTCAGGATGCGGCGCAGGTCGCCGTGACCGTCGAACAGGATGCCGAACAGGTCGAAGGCTTCGCGCTCGTACCAGTTGGCGGCGCGCCAGATCGGGGTAATCGATTCCACGATCGGCATTTCGTCGTCAGGGCAGAACACGCGCACGCGCACGCGCCAGTTGTTCGCCAGCGACAGCAGGTGGGTGGTGACTGCATAGCGCGGGCCGTCATACGTGCCTTCGCCATACTGGGAATAATCGACGCCGCAGAGGTCGATCATTTCTTCGAATGCGAGGGTCGGATCGTCGCGCAGGGTCTGCATCGCCTTGATGTAGTCGGCGGCCTTGACCACCACGGTCACTTCGCCGAGCGCGGCCGAAATGGCGGCGCCCTCGCCCAGTGCTTTTTCCAGGGCGAGCTGGAGGACTTCGAGTTTTGTCGTCATGGTGAATCCGGCAGTGTTAACGCGCGATGGTGTTGGTGCGCTTGATCTTGTTCTGCAGCTGCATGATTCCGTACAGCAGAGCTTCAGCCGTCGGCGGGCAGCCCGGCACGTAGACGTCGACCGGCACAATGCGGTCGCAACCGCGCACCACCGAGTACGAGTAGTGGTAGTAGCCGCCGCCGTTGGCGCAGGAACCCATCGAAATGACCCAGCGCGGCTCGGCCATCTGGTCGTAGACCTTGCGCAGCGCCGGCGCCATCTTGTTGCACAGCGTGCCGGCGACGATCATCACGTCTGACTGGCGCGGCGATGGACGGAACACAATGCCGAAGCGGTCGAGGTCATAGCGGGCTGCGCCCACATGCATCATCTCGACCGCGCAGCAGGCCAGGCCGAACGTCATCGGGAACATCGACCCGGTGCGTGCCCAGTTGATCAGCTTATCGGCTGTGGTGGTAATGAAACCTTCGTTTAGAACGCCTTCATGAATAGCCATGGCTTATTCCCAATCAAGGGCACCTTTCTTCCAGATGTACCAGAAGCCGACGATGAATTCGGCGATAAACACCATCATCGTGACGAAGCCGGCCCAGCCCAGTTCACGCATGGAGACGCCCCATGGGAAGAAGAATGCCGTTTCCAGATCAAACAAAATAAAGAGAATCGCGACCAGATAGTACCGGACGTCGAATTTCATGCGCGCGTCTTCAAAGGCTTCGAAGCCGCATTCATATGGGGAGAGCTTGGCAGCGTCAGGGCGCTGTGGCCCGAGCAGATAGCCGAGCACCTGGGGAGCAACGCCGACACCGACGCCGATCAGGATGAAGAGAAGAACGGGGAAGTAATTTTCGAGGTTCACGATGGAGCCTATTTGAACGATCGCGTTAATGAAACCACTGCATGCCTGCAGCGCCGTATCGCGCAATCCTGGCTGTAAAGCACTTGCCCGTAAATAAATGTGTTTTTGGCTGGCAAAACTCACATGCATTTCCGGCCAAGGACTTAGCCTGCCACCAGGACCGTACGACTGATCCTCGTAAAAAAGCCAGCTCAGGCATGAGAGCAATTGCTCGTTTGCCCTTGCTGGCTTTTTCTGTATCTTGGTGCCGACGGCGAGACTCGAACTCGCACAGCTTGCGCCACTACCCCCTCAAGATAGCGTGTCTACCAATTTCACCACGTCGGCTGGAGACCAGTATTCTACCCTGCTTTAGCACCTTTTTTCAATGCTCAAATTGATGCATCGCAAGAAAAAACAGGGAATTTCTCAAACTTTCTTTCACTAGCCTGTCGAAAGGCGGGGCGAAAGCAGTTCAAGATCCAGACCAGCGCCGAGGTCGCGGCGCGGCTGGGGCAGTTCAAGGGAACGGCGATCTTGCGACCGCCCGCGCAAGCGGCTCGAAGAGCCCGCTCGCGCAAACAAACTTAACGACGATTACTTCTGCGTTGCCGGAGCAGCCGGGGTCGGCTGCGGGGCCGGTGCCGGCGATACGGTGGCAGGCACGGTCTCGGCAGGGCCCGGCGGCACGTCGGCCGTCGGCGCGGCAGGAACACCCGCGGTCGGCGCAGGCGCATCGGCCGGTGGCGTCGTGGTTGCCGGAACACCCTTGGCCGGTGCCGCCATGCGCTCCATCACGCCGCCGCTTGGCGCTGCGCCAGGCGTACGGTTGTTGCCCATGTAGGCCAGCGACAGGGTCGCGGCGAAGAAGATGGCTGCGGCGACCGCGGTCGATTTCGACAGGAAGTTCGACGAACCGCTGGCGCCGAACAGGCTGCCCGATGCGCCGGAACCGAAGGCGGCGCCCATGTCGGCGCCCTTACCGTGCTGCAGCAGCACCAGGCCGATGATGGCCAGCGCCGAGATGACCTGCACGACAACCACAAGATTGAACAACACGTTCATTACAGTTCCATTCCAAGTTTAACTACGTTGCAAATTCTGAATTCTGCGCCGCTTATGCCGCGTGAATGATGGCGAGGAAGTCCGCCGCCTTCAGCGCCGCACCACCGATCAGGCCGCCATCGATATCGGCCTGCGACATCAATTCCTGCGCATTGTCCGGCTTCATGCTGCCGCCGTACAGGATCGCGACCTTCTCCGCCGCACCCGCGCTGCGCTCGCGCAGCTGGCCGCGCAGTTGCGCATGCACTTCCTGCGCCATCGCCGGCGTTGCCGTCTTGCCCGTGCCGATCGCCCAGACCGGTTCGTAGGCAACCACGATCCGCTCCACGGCATCGCCGTCCAGCAGTTCCAGCACGGCCGACAACTGCTTGCCGACCACTGCATTCGTCTGTTCCGCTTCGCGCTGCGCGAGCGTCTCGCCCACGCACACGATCGGGGTCAGGCCGGCGTTCAGTGCCGCCAGCGCCTTCTGCGCCACCTGCTGGTCCGTTTCGCCGTGGTAGGCGCGGCGTTCCGAGTGGCCGACGATCACATAGCGGCAGGCGAAATCGACCAGCATCGAGGCGGCGACTTCACCCGTGTAGGCACCGCTGGCGTGGATCGACACATCCTGCGCACCCCAGGCCAGCTTGCTGCCGGCGAGCGTATCGGCGCATTGCTGCAGATACGGTGCGGGCACGCAGACGGCGGCGTTTGCCTTGCCGTTGCCGAGTCCCTCGACAATTCCAGCGAGCAGCGTCGCGTTATTCGCGCGGCTGCCGTTCATCTTCCAGTTACCTACGACGAGTTTGGGACGCATATTACCCCACAGTCAAATAACCCGCTATTCTAGCTGCCGTTCAGGGGTCGGTCAAACAATGGCTGGGCTCGCGTATTGAAAAGACGTCAATGGAATCGTCCCCGCCCTACACTACCTGCAACACGATCTTCCCGACGTGCGTGCTCGACTCCATCAAGGTATGCGCCGCTGCCGCCTGCGCCAACGGGAATACCTTATAGATCACCGGCTTGATCTTCCCCTGCTCCAGCAGCGGCCACACCCGCTCGCGCAACTTCTGCGCAATCGCCCCCTTGAATGCCACCGGCCGCGGCCGCAAGGTCGACCCGCTGATCGTCAGGCGGCGCCGCAGCACCTGCGACAGATCCACATTCGCCTTCGCTCCACCCAGCAGCGCAATGATCGCAATGCGCCCATCGTCCGCCAGGCAATCGATCTCGCGTCCGACATAATCGCCGGCGACCATGTCGAGCACCACGTCGACGCCTTTGCCGCCGGTCAGCTCCTTGACGACCGCAACGAAATCCTCGTCCCGATAATTGATCCCGCGCTCGGCGCCGAGTTCTTCGCAGGCGCGGCATTTGTCGGCGCTGCCGGCGGTGGCGAACACGCAGTGCCCCATTGCCGTGGCGAGCTGGATCGCGGTGACGCCGATGCCGGAGGTTCCGCCCTGCACCAGCAGCGTCTCGCCTTCGCTCAGGCCCGCGCGGTCGAACACATTGGACCAGACGGTGAAGAAGGTCTCCGGCAAGGAAGCGGCTTCGACCATGCTCAAACCGGCAGGCACCGGCAGGCATTGCGCCAAAGGCGCTGCGCAATACTCGGCATAGCCGCCGCCCTGCACCAGCGCGCAGACCATGTCGCCCTTCGCGAAACCGCTGTCGCCGAGGTCGCCGTCGACGATCTCGCCCGCCACTTCCAGTCCCGGCAGGTCGGACGCTCCAGGCGGCACCGGATACTGGCCGAGCCGCTGGAACACGTCGGGCCGGTTGATGCCGGCGGCATGCACCTTGATCAGGACTTCGCCCGCCTTCAATTGCGGCGTCGGGCGCTCGCACAGCTGCAGGACTTCCGGCTTGCCCGGCTGGGTGATTTCGATTGCACGCATGGTCCGCTCTCCCTTGAGAAAACAACAATTGTACGTCAGCGCCACCGAGCCCGTTTGTGACGCACTCAGTTCCTGATTTGTTGCTTTGCGGAGACTTTATTGAGAATTCCTGTGCTCAAACGCAAACAAATTCTTTGACGCATCAGCTTTTTGGGGAACTGTAGAGCTAGCACAACGAACTCGTCCGTGACCACCTTGCCTGCCCTACCCCGGCCGCATAGATTGGAGGACGCGTACTCAGCAATGAGTTGTTCCTGCCAACCACCGAAGGAGCACGACCATGCATTCGATGTCTGCTGCCCTGTCCGATTTTGCCCGCCGCTCCGCTGCCGCCTTTTCTCGTCCCACGCCCGCCAACCGGCCGCGCCGAGGCATGCTGCTGGGCGGCGTTGCGCTGGCCATCGCCCTCGCCCTGCCCTGCCACCAGGTCCGGGCCCAGGACTGGACGACCGAGCACTGGACCGGCACCTGGGGCGCGGCCCCGGCCGGCCCACCGCCTTCCACCAGCCTGCAGACCTTCACCGACCAGACGGTGCGCCTGATCGTCCACACCAGCATCGGCGGCAACCGCGTGCGCATTCGCGTGTCCAACGAGTTCGGCACCACGCCCTTGACAGTCGGCGCCGCCCGGATCGGCCTGCGCGCCACCGGTTCCGACGTCGCGCCCGGCACCGACCGCGCCCTCACCTTCAGCGGCAATGCCTCGATCACGATTCCGGCCGGCGCCCCGGTCCTGTCCGATCCGGTCGAACTCAACGTGCCGGCGCTGGCCGACCTCGCGATCAGCCTCTACCTGCCGGGCACGGCCGAGGCGAACACGATCCACAACATTGCCTCCCAAACGAACTACGTCTCGCTGCCGGGCAATTTCACCGCAGCCGCCACCCTGCCCGTGCAGCGCACGATCACCTTCTGGCCATTCCTGACCGAGGTCGACGTCGACAGCGCCGGCCCCTCGATCGTGGCCCTGGGCGACTCGATCACGGACGGCACCCGCAGCACGATCGACACCAATAACCGCTGGCCCGACTGGCTGGCCCGCCGCCTGCAGACCGTGCGCGATCCGGTGCTTGGGGTCAACGGCCGCCTGGGCGTGGTCAACCGCGGCATCAGCGGCAACCGCCTGCTGAGCATCAACCCGGCCAACCTGCTGTCGGGCCGCGGCATCCTCGAGCGTTTTGATCGCGACGTGCTGGCCACCGCCGGCGTGCGCTACATGACACTGATGATCGGCATTAACGACATCGGCAACAGCCCGGCCACCAATCCGATTCCCGCGGCCGACCTGATCGCCGGCTACCGCCAGGTCATCGCACGCGCCCACGCCAGGGGTATCGCCGTGTTCGGCGCCACCCTGACGCCCTTCGAAGGTGCGGGCTACTACTCGCCCGAGAAGGAAGTCGTGCGCGCGGCGCTGAACAACTGGATCCGTTCGAGCGACGAGTTCGACGGCGTGATCGACTTCGACCTCGCCACGCGCGATCCGTCGCGCCCGACCCGCTTCCTGCCGGCCTATGACAGCGGGGATCACCTGCACCCGAACGACCTGGGCTACCAGGCGATGGGCAATGCGGTGCCGCTGACGCTGTTCCGGTCGCTGGGGACTGCGGGGGTGAAGGCGGCGCAGAAGAAGTCTGCTGCCACCGTCGAGTGAGGTGTGCGAACCGCCAGTCGGGCTGGCGGCTCCGCCCGGCTTATTTGGCGATCAGCACCAGGAACGGTTGGCGCCCCATCGGTGGGCCCAAGGTTCTGGATACTATTGCAATTTCCTGATTGCTACAACGTCGACTGCGTGCCGCGGCCCGAGGCTAGGTCGACGGCGCGACCGCCTCGCCATCCGGCCGACGCAGCTTCTTGCGCTGCTCGAGCAGCGCCCCTGTGCCCGTGACCTGGTCGATGGCCTTGATCAGTGCACTCATGCGCGCGCTCGGGATGGTGGGGCCGACACAGCCGGCGTAAAGCACGACGCTTTTATTGCGCTGCCCATGGTCCCGGGTCACGTGGAAACTGAGGGTCGACATATCGGTGATCGCGCCTTTGCATCCCTCGTCCCCGTCCTGGTAGCTATCGCGCATCTCATCGACGCGCGCGTCGCGCAGCGCCTGTGCGATCTGCGCCAGGCCGCGCCTGTCGATGCGGGATTCATGCGGGCCGCCCGTACGCTCGAAGTCCGGGCCGGAATGACGCACCCGTCCGTCGGATGCAATCTCGAGCTCGAAGACGGAGCAGTCGAACAGGCAGGCCGATTGCTCGAACGTGAGCGTATCGAAGTCCGTGAACGGCTCCGGCGCCTTGGGCTCGCGCGAGCCGGCGTTCGAACACCCCGCCAGCAGCGCGGCCAGCGTGAGGATGGTCCGTGTGCGTGCTGATCTCATGGAAGTATTCCGAGTATGTTCGGCAGATTCACTGGCCGTAGTCCCTTGAAATATACATGCCTTCGCTTGCGAAGGAAAAATGCTACACAACTGGTGCGTCTGCTTCCGACCCAAGGCGGGCAGTCAGCTAGACGGGATCCAAATCTGAAGGGAACCGACTAGCTTCCAGCCACTCTTCAGGGTTAAGGCCGTTGGCTTTATCCCGGCGGTGCCATGCGCGGTTTAAATGAGAGAACACGTGCCCGAGCTGTATCCGCAGATCAGCCTCGTCGAAGTCTTCTGTCCCGTTCATATCAGAAATCAGAGCGGCTAGATGCTCATACGCATCGTCAAGTTCATACATCAGCCCGGCCCACTCGACCGGCGCGCTTTTCTGGTTTATCAATGTCACTCCAGTACGTTTGGACTGTCATCTTCTCGGAGCGTGTCCGACGTCCGCTTCTGGGCCGAGTGCGGACCTATTCCGCAGGCTCCTTATACAGGTCCATGATTGCGGCATCATTTGCCTCGCTCGCCTGCTTTAAAGCGAAGCCTTGCAGCCGCATGCGCTTCTTCATATCTCGTACTTTGGCGACTAGTTCCGGGCTTGCGCAACCCGCCTTCCTGAAATAGCTCACCCTTGCTTCTACTTTATCGGCGCTCTGTTTCGAGCGTTTCTCTTCGTCGAAAAGCTGCTGGTCGTGAGGGCTCAACACCGTGTCGGACGAGAGCTTCCATAGCTGATTCCAGTAATTCTGCTCAGCCACTGTAAAAAGCTTGCATCTTTTGCCAGCGAACATGACGGAGTCGTACTCCAGTCCCTGCTCGACCAGGGTCGGAAGAGCGACCTTGGTCTGCGTGAACATTTCTGCGGGAGTAGGCGCAGTGGGCTGCGCGGACACGGATGTCGCAGCGCTTGATGCGAGCGCTGCCCAGACAGGTAGTACGGTACTCAAAATTCTGCGCATACCTCTCTCCATGATTGACCTGACTTCATGATTGTAAGCCAGAGGTTGTTATACGGTTGCCTACAAGCACTGAAAATCTGTGTTTTCGCGACCGTGATATCGTCAAATTCGCGTTCTGGCGTGCCAGTGATCACGCTCCGCTTTCGCAAGCGCATTATTGTCGCTTTCGCTTTTTGTGCGCCAGTGAATCCATCTTGACCGACATAAAAGGAACAGCATGAACCGTTTTAAAGAAAAAACCGTACTCGTCACCGGCGCCGCGTCCGGCATCGGCCTGGCCACTGCTCGCCGCTTTCTGGATGAAGGCGCCCGTGTCGTCATGCTCGACATCGACGAAGCCAGCCTCAAGAAAGCCGCTGCCGGGCTGCCGCAGGACCGCGTTCTGGTACAGGTCGGCGATACCGCCGACAAGGAAACGGCAACCACCGCAGTCAAGGCGGCCGTCGACCGTTTTGGCGGGCTGCATGTCCTGATCAACAACGCCGGCATGGCAACCGAGGGCGACATCATGAAGACCAGCGAAGAGGACTTCGAGCGCGTCATGGCGGTCAACGTGAGCGGCTACTTCCACATGGCCAAGGCTGCGATGCCGGAACTCGTCAAAGTCAAAGGTGCGATCGTCATGACCTCTTCCGTGTCGGGACTCGGCGGCGACTGGAATACCTTCGCCTATAACACGTCGAAGGGCGCGGTCAGCAACATGGTGCGCGCGATGGCGCTGGACGCGGGCAAGGATGGGGTGCGGGTGAACGCGGTCAATCCGAGCTTCACGAAAACCGGCATGACCGAGGATATGCTGAAGGACGCCGAACTGGTCGCCAAGTTCAAGGAACGCATGCCGCTCGGCGCGCCCGAAGATCCGGAAGGCGTTGCAGCGGTGATGGCCTTCCTCGCGAGCGAGGATGCGCGCCTGATCACCGGCGTTAACTTGCCGGTGGATGCGGGCGTGACGGCGTCCAACGGACAGCCGCCGATGTAAGGATTTATCCGCGGGGTACTTGTGCAATACCTGATGGCCGCAACGACAGTTCAGCTGGGCGCCCTGGCGCCCGGTCGCATGACCAGGAAATTGCCTTCGTCCGCGACCAGCACCCACCCTTCCCGCTCATAGAAGCGTCGCGCCGCCGTATTGGTGCGGAACACGCGCAGGTAGAGGCCACGCCCGCGCGCCGCGCTTTCCGCCAGGATCGCCGCCAGCAGGCGCGCGCCCACACCGCATGAGCGCGCTGCGGGATCCAGTATCAGCATGCTCAGGTAGTCCTCGTCCGCTTCCCTGTCGATCTGCAGGTAGCCGGCAACGCGGCCGTCCAGCTCGACCACCCGCGTCGACATGGCAAGGAAGGCCTGTTCGAAACAGGCCTGCTGCCAGTCGGCGTCCCATCCCCAGATGGTCTCGATATGCTGCCGCAACGCTTCTTCGTACAGTTGCCAGATGACCGGCTTGTCGTCGTCGCGGGCCGGCCGCGTGGAAACGAAGGGACTTATGTTGTCGCGCATTAGCCCCCACCCGTCTTCGACTGCGTCGGCAGCGGCGTCCCCACCTTCCACGTGCGCGACAGCGCCTGCGCCTCCTCGATCTGCTCCTGCGTCATCGTCTTGGCGATCGCCGCCCGCTGCCCCACCGCATTGTGGTTGCCCCCAGCCGCGGCAAGATTCCACAACATGTAGGCAATCACCGGGTCCCCGGGCACGCCGGCGACGTGGTAGCGGTACATCAGCCCCAGCGCATGCTGCGCCTCGCCATGGCCCTGCTCGGCCGCGCGGCGGAACCAGTTGACGGCCAGCTTCTGGTCCTGCGGCACGGCGTTGCCGGTGTAGTACATGGCGCCGACGACATATTGCGCGTCGGCCTTGCCCTGCTGCGCGGCCTTCAGGTGCCACTGGAAGGCCTGCTTGTAGTCGCGCGTGACGCCGCGGCCCATGTAATACATCAGGCCCAGCAGGTGCTGGGCCTCGGCATTGCCGGCGCGCGCCAGGGGCGCGATCTCTTTCAGCGCCTGCGCGTAATTGCGCGCGTTGTACGCGCTCGCCCCTTCGGGGAAACCTGCCAGTGCCGTACCAGGGGGGCCGAGACTCAGGCCAAGCGCCAGCAGGATCGCTACAGTAAATTTTTTCATTGTCTCGTGCGTGGATCGGTCTTGTCGCCTACCTTGTTTGCTCCGAAATTCGCTTATTTCCAGCTGACCTTGCCCAGTCCGTCGACGCTCACCCGGCGATTGAGCGGCTTGCCGTAGACTGTGACCGAACCCATGCCCGACAGGTTCAGGTTGGCGCTCTGGTGCGCGGTCACCGTGGCATTGCCCAGGCCCGACAGTTCGAGCGTGACGCTGTCGGCCGAAAAGGCCTGCCCGTCCAGCCCGCCCAGTCCGCCCAGCTCGGCCTTCAGCGACTTGCTGCGCCCGGCCAGGGTCACGTAGCCGGCGCCCTGCAGGTCGAGCGTGATGCGTTCGCTGTTCATGCCGGACAGCTTCATGCTGCCGACGCCGCCCAGGCTGGCGCTGATGATGCGAAAGTCGGCGTTCACGTTCATCGATCCGGCGCCGTCGAGCGACAGTTCCAGCTCCTCGCCCTTGAAGCCCGTGATCTCGGTGCTGCCCACGCTCTCGGAACTGACTTCGCGCAGGTTCGGCAGCACCATGTCGGCGCGCACCCCGTTCCTGCGGCCCATGCGCATCTCGTGCATCTCGGTGCCGATGACGACGGTATCGCCGCTTTGCAGCGTCGTCATCTGCGCGATCCAGCGCGGGTCGCCGGAGAGCACGAGCGAAGCCGGGCTGCCCTGGCGTACCCGCAGGTCGACCACGCCATCGATCTTGATACGCACCACGCGCGCATCGAGCGGGCGCGTTTCGGTGGTGGTATCGGGCGCGGCCGTTGCCAGGCGCATCAGCGCCAGCATTCCGAGGGCCGCGAGGCCGAACTTCAACAATTTGTTCATGTGCTTCTCCGTGTTCCGATCCGATGTTCCTGTTCGGACCGCGCATCCGTACTGACGATCGCGGCCAACTTACCAGCAAGCCCTGCCGGGTTCCACAAAAATGTGAATTCCCGACAATTTTTATACAGTTTGGCAATGAGTTCACTATAACGACCGACCGGCCGCGCCCCGCCCGGATTGCGACAGACTGCAGATTTGCGGGCCTGGACGACAAATTGCAGGGCTCGCCGGCTTGCACTAAGTCAACATACATACGCAAAAAAGATTACGTTTTGGCATTCCTTTGCGCTAAGATGAAATGCTCCTTTCGCGTGCTCGCGCGGGGAATTTCATTCGACTCAGCCATTCATTTGAGGTCATCAATGCGCATGCGCCAACTTCCCGTCCTGCTGGCCGGGCTCAGCTTGTCCGCCGCCGCCTTAGCTGCTCCAGCTTCGGCAACGGGCGACAAGTGGGACCTGCCGGTCGCCACCAAGAAACTCGACAACGGCCTGACCGTCATCGTCACCGAAGACCACAGTTCGCCCACCGTCGGCGTCTCGGTCGTCTACCACGTCGGCATGCGCCTGGAGCCGAAGAACCGCACCGGCTTCGCCCACCTGTTCGAACACCTGATGTTCCAGGGGACGCCGAACGCGCCGAAGGGCGTGTTCGACAAGACCATCACCGGCGGCGGCGGCCGCAACAACGGCTCGACCCGCGCCGACTTCACGAACTACATCGAGACCGCGCCGGCCTCCTCGCTCGAGCCGATCCTGTGGCTGGAAGCGGACCGCATGAAGACGCTCGACTTCAACAAGGACACGCTGAAGAACCAGCAGGACGTGGTCAAGGAAGAGATCCGCGTGAACGTGAAGAACCAGCCCTACGGCGGCTTCATGTGGATCGACATCGGCCAGCACGCCTTCCAGAAATGGGAGAACAACCACGACGGCTACGGCAGCTTCGAAGACCTCGAGGGCGCCAGTCTCGACGACGTACGCGCCTTCCACCGCGACTACTACGGCCCGAACAACGCGGTGCTGGCGATCGCCGGCGACGTGACCCCGGCCCAGGGCTTTGCCCTCGCCCGGAAATACTTCGGCGCCATCCCCGCGCGCCCGGTGCCGAAAGGCGGCGACTTCAGCGAGGGCCTGAACAAGGTCGAAAAGCGCGTCCAGCAGGGCGACGCGCTGGCCCAGGTGCCGGCGCTGGCCGCCGCATGGAAGATGCCTGAACGCGGCAGCCGCGACCAGGCGGCGATGGCCGTCCTCGGCGAACTGCTGGCCGGCGGCGACGCCTCGGTCCTTTACCAGGGCCTGGTGAAAGGCCGCGAACTGGCGCTGAATACCGACGTCCTGTTCGGCCTCACCAGCCCGTGGGAATTCGACGGCCCGACCCTGTTCACCGTCTACACGATGTACAAGCCGACGACGAATGCCGACACCATCCTGAACGCGATGGACGAGGAGATCGCGAAGATCGTCAAGGACGGCGTCGACGCGGCCACCCTCAAGCGCGTGAAGACGCGCATGCTGGCCGACTGGAACAACGGCCTGGAGAGCTTCATCAGCCGCGCCGACACCCTGGCGCGCCTGCAGACCCTGTGGGGCGACGCCAACGTCGTCAACAAGATCCCGGGCTGGATCGAAGGCGTGACATCAAGCGACATCCAGCGCGCGGCCTCCACCTACCTGGTGAAGAACAACCGCACCGTCATCGACCGCAAGCCGATCGCCATGGTGGACAAGGTGGACGTGATCGGCACCCAGACCGCGCCTGCCGGCGCACAGACCAAGCCGCTTGACGGCGCACGGAAATAAGGAGCGCATCGATGAAAAAACTGATGCTGACACTGGCGATCTCGATGATGTTTGCCCCTGCCGCCTACGCGGCGGATGCGCCGGCGACTGCCAAGGCAGGCGCGATGCCGGCCTACGGCAAGGACAAGCCGATCCCGACACCGAAAATCGTCAAGAAAACCCTCGCCAACGGCATGACCGTCTGGGTCGTGCCCCGTCAAGGCCTGCCGCGCGTGGACTACGTGCTGGCCGTGCGCGGGGCCGGCTATGCCGCCGACGACAGCGCCCATCCGGGCTTCGCCAGCCTGCTGGCCGGGATGATCAACGAAGGCAGCGCCAGGCGCGACTCGCGCGCCATCGCCGAAGCGGCCCAGGGCATGGGCGGCTCGGTGGCGGCCGGCTCGTACTCGGACGGCATCTCGGTCCAGGCCAATGCCGTCGCGTCGCAGGCGGGGGCGATGATGTCGCTGCTGGCCGAAGTGGCGCGCACGCCGAGCTTCCCGGCCAAGGAAGTCGAGCTGGCCAAGGCCAACGCGCTGCAGGCCCTGCGCGCCGCCGAGGCCACCCCGCGCTTCCGCGCCGAGCGCGCGATCAACGCGGCCGTCTACGGCGAACACCCCTACGGCCACACCCAGCCGACGGAAAGCGCGATCAATTCGGTCACGCAGGAGCTGCTGCGCACCGAGCACGCGAAGCGCTTCCGTCCGGATCGCGCCCTGCTCGTGATCACCGGCCGCATCGGCGAAGCCGAGGCCATGAAGCTGGCGCAGGCCGCCTTCGGCGACTGGAAGGCGGAAGGCCCGGCACTGGCCGAGACCGCACCGGCGCCGCGCGCGGCCAACCCGGCGCGCATCCTGCTGCAGCGCGCCAACAGCGTGCAGTCGACCATCCGCGTCGGCGGCCCCGGCATCCAGGCCAGCGCCGACGAACAGGTGCCGCTGCGCCTGGCCAGCACCATCCTCGGTGGCGGCTTCTCGAGCCGCGTCAACATCAACCTGCGCGAGCAAAAGGGCTATACCTATGGCGCCTCGGCCGGCGCGCGCATGAACCGTGTCGGCGGCGCCATCGTCGGCGGCGCCGACGTGCGCAACGAAGTCACCGGTGCCGCATTGACCGAATACTTCAACGAGTACAAGCGCATCGGCAGCGAGCTGGTCCCGGCGGACGAGATGACGATGAACAAGCGCTACGTCGCTGGCGGCTACCTGATCAGCAACCAGCTGCAGGGGGCAGTGGCCAACACCCTGGCCCAGAACTGGCTGATCGGCCTGCCGCCGGAATTCCTCGGCCAGTACGTGCCGCTGATCCAGAAGGTCACGCCGCAGCAGGTGCGCGAAGTCTCGAAGAAGTATTTCGCACCCGAAGCGCAGTCGATCGTCGTGGTCGGCGACCCGGCCGCGGTCAGCGAGCAGCTCAAGCCCTTCGGCGAGTTCAAGGTCAGCGAGAAGTAAGACGCTTCGTCCGGAACGATGCCCGCCGCGTGCGGGCATTTTTTTATGAACGCATTGCCTGCCCTTGTGCGGCACGACGCATTCCCACACCTCATCGACTCCATGACCGCAAGCCCTCCCGTCCTGCGTCCCGGCACGCATGCAACGCTCCAGGCGCCGCGCAACTTCGGCATCGACTGCCTGCGCGGCCTGGCCATCCTGCTGGTGATCGTCCATCACCTTGCCCTGCCCTTTCGCCTGCCGCTGGCGCCCAGCCTTGCCGGCGCATGGCTGCCCAAACGCCTGATCGATGCCCTCAGCTTCAACGGCTACGAGGCCGTGTTCGTCTTTTTCGTGATCTCGGGCTTCCTGATCACGACCCGCATCATCGAGCGCGATGGCGGCCTGGGGCGCGTCGGCCTGCGCCGGTTCTACCTGGCGCGGGCGCGCCGCATCCTGCCCTTGCTCATCCTGGCCCTGGCGCTGCTGACGCTCCTGGCCTGGCTGGGCGTGTCCGGCTTCGCGCCCGAGGAAGGACGGCAGAGTATCGGGGGACTGCTGGGGTCTGCCCTGAGCTTCACCTTCAATTGGTACGAAGGCCGTACCGGCTGGGCGCCCGCAGGCTGGGACGTCCTCTGGTCGCTGTCCATCGAAGAGGCCTTCTACCTGGGCTTCTCCCTGCTTTGCCTGGCATTGCCGCGGCGCGTCCTGGCCGGCGTGCTGCTGGCCTGGGCGCTGTGCCTTGGACCTTTGCGCTCGCTTGTCCCCGCCGCCGACGAGGTCTGGCGCGAAAAGGCCTACCTGCCCGGCATGGCCGCCATCGCCTGGGGCGTGCTGGCCGCCATGCTCGCCTGCCGCTGGCGTCCGGCGCCGCGCGATGCGCGCGCACTCGCGCTCTTCGGCGCCTTCTGCATCGTGCTGGTCCTCGGCTGGTCCGACTTGGTGCACCGCCATCTGTTCAAGTCCGGCCTGTACGTCCTGTGCGTGGGCAGCTGCTTCCTGCTGCTGGCCTTGCGCGCGCATCCGCCTGCGCCGCGGCGCGGCCTGGGCTGGCTGGCGCGCATGGGTAGCCTGAGCTATGAACTCTACCTGTCGCATATGTTCATCGTACTGGGGGCCGTCGGCCTGTACCGCGCGCTGCTCGGCGAGCTGCAGACCTGGACCTTCGTCGTCTACCTGCCGGTGCTGCTCTGCTGCCTCGCCCTGGCGCTGATGCTGGAACGGATAGGCCGCGCGCTCCCGAGACGGTAAAATGGTGGTTTCCCTTTTCACGCCCTCCCCCATGGAACCGATCGACCAGCGTTACCTCGTCCAGCAAAACAAACTCGCCGACGACGGCAAGAAGCCCCCCGTGTTCGCCAAAGTCATGCGCAGCAAGGAGGGCAAGTTCGAAGGCGTCTCCTTCATCAAGAACAAGGAAAAGGCGACCATCATGACGATCGCCGAAGCCCAGGAAGTCATCGACTGGGCCGGCCGCAAGAAGGAAAACGCGCGCGAGTACGCGACGAAAATCATCTGTCTCGGGCAGTAATATGCCTGCTTAGTGCACGAGTGCGCCGCCCTGCGTACGGCGCAGGTCGCACAACACCTGGCGCACCGGCAGGTGCCATTGCAGGTCCGTGTTCGTGTGGTGCCAGGCGTTCTTCGCGTGGTACTCGACGGGGATCGCGCAGTTCGAATTCATCGCCCCGAACCAGTCCAGCTCTCCCATCACGTCGATGATCCTGCGGTAGCGCGGCGGCATGGCAATCGCCGCCGACATCGTGATGATGGCGAGGTCGTCCAGCCCCTCGTCGGCGCCGTCGTCGCGCAGCGCGTACAGCGCTTCCGAAATCACCAGGTTGCCCTTCGAGTGCCCGACCAGGAGCGAGAAATGCGTGCCGGGATCGGCCAGCAGCGTGCACAGCGTGCGCGTGTCGAGGCTGGTGCGGGCGAGGTTCATCGAGGCGGGCATGCTTGCCATCGGATCCCATGCCCGGCCGCGAAACAGGTCGTCGACCTGCTCGAAGGCGTGGCGCATGCGGTTCAGTGTGCCGAACCAGAACCAGCCGCCGGCGGCCTCGGTGACGAGGTCGGCGAGGCCGTAGCCGGAGACCAGCGCCGCTACCGGTTCGCCGAAGGCGTCGGCCACATTGCGGGCAAAGGCGGCCGTGCCGAGGGCCGAGCTGCCGACGCCGGCCACGGTCAGGATGCGCGTGCCGGCCCCGCCGGCTGCGAGGAAGTCGGGGACGGTCGCGCACAGGCGCAGCGCGCCGGCGCCCGAGGGCGGCACGATCAGGAGCGTGCCCTCGCGCGCAAGCCAGGGCGCGACCGTACCGGCCTCGGTGGGCGTGACGACGCCGATGTCGTAGAAGATGCCGTCGAGGACGGCGTTGCGGCGCCGGTAGCCCTCGAGCATCGCTTCGCGCCAGGGCGCCCTGGCCTGGACCACCTCGGCCGGCGTGTTGCGCTTCAGTTGGACGGACGCGAGGACGAGCGGCGCGTTGTGCCTGGTTGTGTCGGGCATGGTATTCCCTCCCCTGCGCTGGCGCGCGTGTGGTCTTCGTAAGAACCTGGGGGAAGGTGGAAGTTCGCGGCTGGGATGGGGTTTTTGGTGGCGTGCGGGTAAATTTGCACACGCGAGACGCGTGGGCTCAAGAGCCCACCCTACGGTGCTCGGCCGTTGCAGGGTGGGCATTCGTGCCGACGCGGTGCGGCGCCTGCCTTATCGGGACATCAGCCGCGCAGCGCCTTTTCCAGATCTTCCAGCTCGGCCGGTTTGACCAGGTGCGCATCGAAGCCCGCTTCCTGCGCGCGGCGCCGGTCTTCAGGCGAGCCGTAGCCGGTGTGCGCGACCAGGCGGATGTGGGCCAGCTGCGGGTTACTCTTGATCATGCGCGCCAGCTGGTAGCCGTCCGCGCCCGGCAAGCCGATGTCGAGCACGATCACCTGCGGCCGGTGGGCCAGCGCCAGCGTCTCGATCTGGCTGGCGTCCGACGTGGTCCAGGTCTCGTGCCCCATCTCGGCCAACAGGAAGCCCATCATCTCCATGGCGTCGACGTTGTCGTCGACCAGCAGCACGCGCAGGCCGGCGGCCGCGCCGCCCTGCTCCTGTGCGGAACCCACGGCGCACTCGTTGCCCGTCGTGCGCAGCACCGGCAGCTCCACCGTAAAAGTGCTGCCCATGCCGATGCCGGGGCTCTCGGCGCGCAACTGGCCGCCGTGCATCTCGAGCAGGCGCGAGACCAGCGACAGGCCGATGCCGAGGCCCTCCGGCGCGCGGTCGGGCGGCACCGCCGCCTGGGCGAACATGCCGAAGATGCGAGGCAGGTTGTCCTCCGCTATGCCGATGCCGTTGTCGTGGACCGAGATGTGGACGTTCTCCCCGTGCAGCGTGACGGCGAGCGTGATTTCTCCGCCCTTCGGAGTGAACTTGGCGGCGTTGTGCAGCAGGTTGCCCATCGACTGCGCCAGGCGCACCGGATCGCCCGCGACCCAGACCTGGCAGTCCGGCTGGCGCACCTCGAGCTTGTGCGCGCGCGCCCCGATCAGCGGCCCGGCGGTTTCGAGCGCCTGTTCGATGACGGCGCCGAGATTGACCTCTTCGCGGCGCAGCACGATCTTGCCTTCCGAAATACGGGCGACGTCGAGCAGGTCGTCGACCAGGTGCGCCAGATGGTCGACCTGGCGCAGGATGACTTCGCGCGCATGCGCGTGACGCCCGCCCGCGTTCTCGCCGCCGACGCCGAGCAGCGTGGCCGCGTTGCGGATCGGGCTCAATGGGTTGCGCAGTTCGTGCGCCAGCGTGGCCAGGAACTGGTTCTTGTTGGCGTCGGCCGCGCGCAGGAGCGCTTCCATTTCCTTGCGCGCCGAGATGTCGCTCGTGATCCGGGCCACGCGGTACACCTCGCCGCGCGCGTTACGTACCGCGAAGACGCGGTCACGCACCCAGCGCATCGCGCCGTCGGGCAGCATCAGGCGGAATTCCTCGTCATAGTGCGGCTGGGTCGCCAGGATCGCCCAGCGCCCCGCCAGGCGCGCGCGATCGTCCGGATGCACGACCTCGAGCCAGCTTGCATGGTGGCGCTTGAGCGTATCCACGCTGCGGCCCCAGATCGTCGCGTAGGCCGGGCTGACATAGGCCAGCACGCCGTCCGGCGCCGAGAACATCCAGAACACGTCTTCGATGTTGTCGGTCAGCTGGCGAAAGCGCTCTTCTCCCTCGCGCAGCGCGTCCTGGGTCTGGCGCATGCGCAGCAGCGCGTTGACGTTGGCAATGAGCTCGTCGGACTCGATCGGCGCGGCCAGGTAGTTGTCGGCGCCGCCTTCCAGGCCGCGGATCTTGTCGGCGCGCCCGGTCAGCGCGGCCGAGGTCTGCAGCACCAGCACGCAGTTGGTGTCGGGGTCGGCCTTGATGCGCCGGCAGACCTCGATGCCGTTGATGTCGGGGAGCTTTACGTCCAGCAGCACCAGTGCCGGATTGTCCTCGCGGACCATCGCCAGCGCGTCGGTGCCGTTCGCCGCTTCGATCACCTTGAAGCCGGCGCTATGCAGGATGCGGGTCTTGGCGTAGCGCGCGCCATCGTTGTCGTCGACGTTGAGGATCAGGGGTGGATGTGCAGTCATGTTTCGGTTTCGTCAAGCGTCTGGCGGCGACGGATGGGGGAATTGACGCGGCAGCGTCAACATGAAAGTCGAGCCGACACCGGGACGGCTGGTGACGTCGACGCGCCCGCCCAGCAGTTCGGCGAGGCGCCGGCACAGCGGCAGGCCCAGGCCCGTGCCCTTGCTCTTTCGCTGCAGCGGGTTTTCCACCTGGGTGAACTCCTCGAAGATGAGCTGCAGGTGCTCGGCGTCGATGCCGATGCCGGTATCGGTGACGGCGAAGGTCAGCATGTCGGACCCGGGATCGTGCGCCGCGCTGACGCGCACCGAGCCCTGCTCGGTGAACTTGAGCGCGTTCGAAATGAAGTTGCGCAGGATCTGGGACAGCATGCCCTCGTCCGATTCGAAGGCGTCCTCGATGCCGCCGTTGTCGAACACCAGTTCGACCCGATCGGCATCGACCAGGGGGCGCATCATGCCCTTCAGTGCGCGGAACAGGTTCTCGACCACGACCGGCTCCGGATGCGCCTCCACGCGTCCCGCTTCGATCTTGGCGAGGTCCAGCAGGTCGTTGACCAGTTCCGACATATCGGTGGCGGTGCGCTCGATCAGGTAGACCTGGCGCTCCTGCTCTTCGGTCAGGTCGCCGTCCATGCGGTCGAGCAGGAGTTTCGACAAGGCGCGGATCGAGGACAGCGGCGTGCGCAGCTCGTGACTCGTATTTGAGAGAAAGCGCGACTTCATCTCGTCCGCGCGGCGCAGGTGCTCGGCCTTGTCCTCGATCTCCGCATACAGGGCGACGATGCCGCGGTTGGTGTCTTCCAGTTCGCGCGTCAGCGACAGCAGGTCTTCCTGGCGCTCGCGCAGCTCGGCCAGGGTCTCGACCAGCTCGCGGTTCTGCTGCTGCACTTCCTCCCACGAGTTGCCGGCCGGGGCGGCGGCCAGTTCGCTGGCGATCTGCGCCAGGCGCGTCGGGCTGACCGGCAGCTGGGGCGGCAGCGCCTTCTGCATGCGGATGGCCGGACC
The DNA here is from genome assembly GCF_015101885.1 of Massilia litorea. NCBI lineage: Bacteria > Pseudomonadati > Pseudomonadota > Betaproteobacteria > Burkholderiales > Oxalobacteraceae > Massilia > Massilia litorea. Next base: position 2,944,578 of record NZ_CP062941.1, on the reverse strand, counting down.
GGCGCCGCCGCCGTCGGCGACGCAGGTGTCCATCAGGCGGTGCGCCGTGACCAGCGCGGCGTCGGCAAGCGCCGCCGCTTCGGTATGCGCCGCGGGTGCCTGTGCGGCGCTGACCGTCACCTCGAGCTGCTGGCGCGTTTGCTGGTCGTGCAGCACGAAGGTGGCGCGCGCCTTGACGCCGGCATGGCAGGCGGCACGCGCCACTTCCGACACGGCGGTCGCGATGCGCACCTGGTCCTGCTTGGCAAAGCCAAGCATGCTGGAAATCTGGCGCGCGCGCTGGCGCACCAGCACCACATCCTTGTCGCTCTCGAGGGCGACGGCCAGGATGCGCTGGCTCATTGCTGGCCTCCCGCGCGCCCCTCGCGGCGGCGCACCACCAGCACCATCGCATCGTCGCGGCGCCGGATGAAGTCGCGCATCAGCATCGCGGCCACCAGCGCCGGACTGCGCGCCAGCAGGCCCGGATATTTATCCAGGTCCCACTGGGTCTGGAGCCCGTCCGAGTGCATGACGACCAGGGCGCCGGGCGGACAAGGCGCGCTGAATTCCTGCACCTTGCGCATGTTGTGGCCGACGATACCGTTGTGCGACACCAGCGCGCGCCGCGCGTCGCCGTCAATCACATAGGCGCCGATGTTGCCGATGCCGGCAAAGCGGATCGTGTCGTTCTCGAAATCGATGCGCGCCGCTGCCAGCGCCGCGCCGCGCGTGCTGCGCAAGGCCTCATGCGCCGCGTCCACCAGCTGCCCCGGTTCCGAAGCGGGCAGGCGCGCGAGCTGCCGGAGTGCCGCCTGCGCCGCGGCCGCGGCCTGCGGACCGTGGCCGAGGCCATCGGCCGCGATCAGGGTCGCGCCGGTGGCGTTGCAGGCCACGCCCCAGCCGTCGCCGCACTCGTCCTCGCCGGACAGCGGCACCGTCAGCGCGCCGACATCGACCCGGCACAGGCCGGGCGCGGCTTCGTCGCGCCACAGGCGCATGAAAAACAGGGCCCCGTTGCCGGGCGTCGAGTAGACGTCGAATTCGTCGGACAGGCGGCGCAGCGCCCCCAGCCCGGTACCCGAGGTGCCGGCCGTGGACATGCCGTCGCGCAGGCAGGCGTCGAGGTCGGCGATGCCGGGGCCGCTGTCCACGGCCAGCACGTCCACCCCGGGCACGCCTTCGGACTGGGCCACGTTCAGGTAGAGCATGCCTTCACCGGCATGCTTGAGCAGGTTGGTGCCGGCCTCGGTGACGATCAGCGCCAGCGTGCCGGCGCGCGCTTCGTCGAAACCGAGTTCGATCGCCAGTTTCTGCCCGGCGCGCCGGGCAGCGGCGATGTCGCTGGCGTGCACGATCGGGTAGGCATGCTGGGTGTTCAGGGAACTGATCAGCGTTTCCATTTTACGACCGCGATTGCGGTCCCCTCTCCCGAACGGGTGTCGATCTCGAATTCGTCGACCAGGCGCTTCGAGCCGCCCAGGCCGAGGCCCAGGCCGCCGCCGGTGGTATAGCCGTCGCGCAGTGCCATGTCGAGGTCGGGAATGCCGGGACCGGCATCGACGAACACAAGGCCGACGCCCTGGCGCAGGCCGTCGGCCAGCTTGTCCAGGTGCGCGGCGCCGCCGCCGCCGTACTTGATCGTATTCCTCGCCAGTTCGCTGGCCGCGGTGATCAGCTTGGTCTGGTCGACCAGCGACAGCCCGATCGCGACGGCGCGCTCGCGCACCTGCTTGCGCAGGCCGACCACGTCCTCGTCTCCGCGCAGCGGCAGGCTGACGCGCTCGACGCGCTGCCTGGCGTAACGCTCCAGCAAATCGGTCTCGAATCCAACTGCGGAATCAGTCGCAGTGCTCATCTATTCAGGTTCTTTCCGAGCAGGGTCATGCCCTTCTCGACGTTCAGCGCGGTTTTCACGCCATGCAGGGTCAGGCCGAGCTCGACCAGGGTAATCGCGACCGCCGGCTGCATGCCGACCACCACCGTCTGGGCGTCGAGCACGCGCGCCATCGCTGCCGTGTTGCTGATCATACGCCCGATGAAGGAATCGACCAGGTCGAGCGCCGAGATGTCGATCAGCACGCCTTTGGCGCTATCGCGCACGATACGCTCGGTCAAATCGTCCTGCAAGGTCATGGCAAGGCGGTCGTGCATGTCGACCTGGATGGTGACCAGCAGCAGGTCACCCATCCGCAGGATAGGAATGCGTTCCATCGTCGTTCCGATTCGTATTAGTTCTTGTTGGCGATGGTGACCGAGGCACCGGTACGTTCGAGGGCGACCAGGAAGGCGTCGGCCAGGGTGGCCTTGGTGACGACGTCTTCCAGGTTCACGCCGAGGTGGACGATGGTCTGGGCGATCTGCGGACGGATGCCGCTGATGATGCAGTCGGCGCCCATCAGGCGCGCGGCGGCGATCGTCTTCATCAGGTGCTGGGCGACCAGGGTGTCGACCATCGGCACGCCGGTGATGTCGATGATGGCGATCTCGGCGCCGGTGTCGACGATCTTTTGCAGGATGTTTTCCATCACGACTTGCGTGCGTGCCGAATCCAGCGTGCCGATCAGCGGCAGCGCCAGGATGCCGTTCCACAGTTTCACCACCGGGGTCGACAGTTCGAGCAGTTCCTGCTGCTGGCGCACGATGATCTGGTCCTTCGCCTTCTGGAACACTTCGATCGTGTACAGGCCGAATTTATCCAGCAGCGAGCTCACCGCCCAGGATGCGCCGGCCAGCACTTCCGGCTCGGTCGCGAGACCTGCGGTCAGCTGGACGAAGATCGGCTGCTTCAGCGAAAACACGAAGGTCGCCGTCTCGCTCGGGCTCGAACCGCTCTTGGCGCGGCTGGACGAAATCTCGGTCAGCAGGTCGCGCACTTCGTCCCAGGACCGGTGTTCGATGTTTTCCAGTTCGCCGCCACGGGTGCCGGCCGCGAATGCCGCCAGGAATTGCTGGCAATGCGTGCGCAGCAGTTCGCGCGAGCTGCTGGTGCCGCGCACCATCAGGGTGTCGAGCTGGGAAATCCACTGCGAGCCGATTTCGGCCTCGTGTTCCTGGATGAGCTGGCTGATGCGGGTGGCGTTGTCTTTCGTCGTCATCGATGGGTCCTAGGTTTGGTCGTCGGTATCGTGGATGCGTTCGATTTCGAGACGAACTGCTCCACCATTGGGGAATTATTAACTATAACACTTATTGCTATATTTCCAGATGAGAGTTGAGCCGTGCGCGGGGTCCTTTGCAGCCGGCGGTGCGTGGGGCGGGCGCAAAAAAACCGCCTGGCTCACGCACTGGCGGTTGCACGTTCGGGAACCGGACGGAACGCTTATTGCAAGCCCAGGTCGCGCAGGTCCGGGAAGTGACTGACGCGATAACGCACCGGATACATGCCCGGTTCGGGCGCCATCAGGTGCCCCGCAACCGCGTGCACCTGCGCCCACTCGACCGTCCCCGCGTGGCGCAGCTGTCCTGCCTCGTCCAGGCTGACGAACGACACCATGTCGGTACGCGGCAGCAAGGCTTCGACGCCCTCCGACCAGGTGCACGCGCTGACCAGGCGCGGATCGCCTTCGCGCTGCCACACAGCGAAGGTAGCGACGAACAGGTCGATGCTGCGTTGCTCGTTGTCCGCGTCGAGGTCCTGTTTCTGGCACGCGTGATCGTCGGCCAGGTAAAGCTGCTTCAGATTGGCGAGGCGCAGCACCACTTCTGCATCGTCCGGCACGAACTCTTGCGCGCTACCATGTTCGAAATGGAACAGCGACGCCGACACCGGCCGGCCCTCGTGCTCGTGGCAAGCCTGCGCCAGGTCGAGCATCGCCAGCAAGGCCGCGCGGTCCGAGGCGGGCGCCACCAGCAACTGGTCGCGCGTCGGAACCATCGCAACCGGATTGGCGATGCCGGCCCGGTGCACGACGTCGGGCAGCAGGATGCGCGAGGAATCGTAAGCGTCGTTCCAGGCCGCGATACACACGCCGTCGGGCCGGCGCACCAAGGTCTCGACCGAACGGTCGCGCAGGTTCGCGAGCGCCGCATCGAGTGCGGTGGCGAACGGGACACCCAGCGCCTCCACCTGCGTGCCGGTAAGGATATTCATCGAATCCGCGTGATCATATGCGAGCACCACGACAGCGTCGCTACCGAGGACCGCGAACGCGCCGTCGCCGAACACGGTCACGCCGTGCGCGCCTGCGGATAGCGAGGCCGATTCGACGTACGAACGCGCCCGGATCGCCGGCAGCAGGTTGGCGCGCGCCTGCGCAAAGCCCGTCGGCATTTCTTCCCCGCCGAACATGGCGAAGCAGCGCGCGAGGTGTGCACCGCGCTCGCTACGCCTGGCATTGCGGTAGCCTGGGTACAGGTTGGCGAGGTTGACGATGCCGTTTCCGGTCTCGCCCGTGAGAATACGGAAACGCGTGGCATCGAAACACATGGGTCCATCGAAGCCATGATCGGCCGCGTACTTCATCAGCGCGTGGGCAAAGCTTTGCGGCGACGGTTTCTTGAACCCGAGCCATTCCCACATCACAATCCCTTTCTTATCGGCAACACCGAACTGTAGCGCAGTGCCCTGCCCGCGGCCATCCGTGGCGCTCGTCCGCGCATAAAAAAACCGCCAGGCTCACGCACTGGCGGTTTGGTATCGAAGCGGCGAACCGCTCCGTGGATTAATGCGCCGCAGCTTCCGCCGGATCCGCAGCCTTCATCGACAGCTTCAGGCGGCCACGCTCGTCGGTCTCGAGGACCTTCACGCCTACGCCGATGAGCTCTCCAGCATGAACCAAGCACCAACATCATTAGACGGCAGTCAAGACCTATCCAGCCATCCATTGTTTCGCCTGCAAGCGATCGAACATATCAAAGCGCGGCAGTACGGTACGGTGATCCTCGCCAAGGCTACATTTGATCAAGATTTAGTTTCCAGTGGGAAATAAGAGTACTGTGAGTTATCGGTTCTTACTCATACTCTATGCGGGCAACCGATACGTAACTTAAAGGGTGGGCAACTATTCTCTGGCTTCAACCCTCAACATACTTTTTTGGAGAACATATGAACGACATCATGACCTCGCAAGAAAGCAACAGTGGCGTCCAAGATTTGACAATGGATGAAGTAATGAATGTTAGTGGAGCAGGGCCTAAACAGACCGCCGCTGCTCTGGGCTTGGCAGGCGCCATTGGGGCAACATCGTTCGGCGGCGCTGCGTGGGGTGCAACAACGGTCGGCGTAGCGTTCGCTGCCGCTCCTATAACTGTCATTGCCTTGGCTGGCCTAGCGGGTTATGCCGGATACACTTTGCTCATCAACAAAAACGGAGATTTCCTTAGTTTCTTAACGTAATACTAAAACTATTAAAAGGCTGCGTTTTCCACGTCGGTAACGCAGCTCTTTTTTTGAAAGCTAACAATGCCTACTATCAAAGTAGCCTGGCGACTAAACCAAAGCGCTGACTTCACCACGCTTCGAACCGCTCTCATCGCCCTTAGTTCTGCATTTGCCTTAACGACCTGGTCGGTTTTTCGCAGTAATGCGGGTGGTAGAATTCATTTCATAGCCGCTATTGCCGCTCTTTATTTCGCATGCTGTGCGCTAGGGATTTACAAATATTTGCAAACAGCCAATACCAAAAACAATATCACAGCTCAAAACAATATTTTGTCCATACCCAGGCTTTTCTTTAAGCCTTATCTGGTGAGATTCTCCGAAATAAAATCAGTCGAGAAATTTTTTAACGCTAATGGACCAATTGCCGTATTAGTGGGGCGCCATGATAAATACTCGATTTTAATAGAGCGGCGACGCTTCAACTCGTGCGACGATTTTGAAGATTTTGTGTGCTTCCTAAACCAGGCTGCGTTCGCGAGACAACCTGAGATAAAGGCTTCGGAATTCCTCGTGGCGTCGAAAGAAGAGACCGCTAAAAGTTCTTCCGTAATCTCGTTTCTTTCGTTAACGTTAGTGGCATCGTACCTGATGCTGGCGTCGCCAGATTTTGAAAACATCGGGCAAGGCGCGCTTGCATATGGCGGCTTGACGAAAACAACTTTGTCGACCAATCAGTTCTACCGCTTAGCGTCATCGTTTTTTTTGCATTCCACTCCGTTCCATCTTGGATTTAACATTTTATCCTTAGGCATAATGGGTCGCTACATTGGCTTAATTTTTGGGCACGTGCGACTCGTAGTTATACTTCTCTACTCGGCAATAATTGGATCGCTATTAAGTCTTGCATTCTCCCCGCACCAAATTGTAATAGGCGCGTCCGGCGGAATACTTGGCCTCTACGGGGCATATTATTTTGTGTGCATAAGACATCATAAACGACTCCCGGGGAGTTTATCCATTCCAATTTGGGCGCTAGGGCTCGGATTAGCATTACAGTTTTTAGTCGACGTAATATCTGACGGCACAGATGTATCCAGTCATATCGGAGGGTTTTTATCTGGCTACGTTTACGCTCTTTCTGTCTGTCGCGAGGGCTCAACGCGCGGCAGAACGCGATCAGGACGGGACAAATCGGGCACTGCTATCGTGATCGGCTTTGCTTACTTTGCCGGACTCATATATTTTTTTTGGACATATTTTTTAGGTTATGCAATATTAATCACTTAGCAAATTTTTTACCCAAGAGCCTGAAGGCTTCGATTATCTCAAGAACACCCCAAACGAAAAAACCGCCAGGCTCACGCACTGGCGGTTTTCGTATCGAAGCGGCGAACCGCTTCAGCCTTGCTTATTGCGCCGCAGCTTCCGCCGGATCCGCAGCCTTCATCGACAGCTTCAGGCGACCACGCTCGTCGGTCTCGAGGACCTTCACGCGCACTTGCTGGCCTTCCTTCAGGTAGTCGGCCACGGCGTTGACGCGCTCGTTGGCGATCTGCGAGATGTGCAGCAGGCCGTCTTTACCTGGCATGACCTGCACGATGGCGCCGAAGTCCAGCAGTTTCAGGACGGTGCCGTCGTAGGTCTTGCCCACTTCGACCGAAGCGGTCAGCTCTTCGATGCGGCGCTTGGCTTCCTGGCCGGCGGCGGCGTCGACCGAGGCGATGGTCACGATACCTTCGTCGGTGATGTCGATCTGGGTGCCGGTCTCTTCGGTCAGCGCGCGGATGACGGCGCCGCCCTTGCCGATGACGTCACGGATCTTCTCAGGGTTGATCTTGATCGTGATCAGGCGTGGAGCGAAGTCCGACAGTTCGGTTTTGACGCTCGGCACGGCTTTCTGCATCTCGACCAGGATGTGCTGGCGGGCTTCCTTGGCTTGCGCCAGTGCCACCTGCATGATCTCCTTGGTGATGCCCATGATCTTGATATCCATCTGCAGCGCGGTGATGCCTGCGGTGGTACCGGCGACCTTGAAGTCCATGTCGCCCAGGTGGTCTTCGTCACCCAGGATGTCGGTCAGGACGGCGAACTTGCCGCCTTCCTTGATCAGGCCCATGGCGATGCCGGCGACGTGCGCCTTCATCGGCACGCCGGCGTCCATCAGTGCCAGGCAGCCGCCGCAGACCGATGCCATCGACGAGGAACCGTTCGATTCGGTGATTTCCGACACCAGACGCACCGAGTAGCTGAAATCTTCAGGGTTAGGCAGGGCTGCGACCAGTGCGCGCTTGGCCAGGCGGCCGTGGCCGATTTCGCGGCGCTTCGGGGTGCCCACACGGCCGGTTTCGCCGGTGGCGAACGGAGGCATGTTGTAGTGCATCATGAAGTCGTCGGTGTACTCGCCCATCAGCGCGTCGATCTTCTGGCTGTCACGGGCGGTGCCGAGGGTCGCGATGACCAGCGCCTGGGTTTCGCCGCGGGTGAACAGGGCCGAACCGTGGGTACGCGGCAGCACGCCGGTACGGATCGAGATCGGACGCACGGTGCGGGTATCGCGGCCGTCGATGCGTGGCTCGCCGTCCAGAATCTGCGAACGCACGACCTTGGCTTCCATGTCGAACAGGATGTTGCCGACTTCGGCTGCATCGGCGGCGACGCCTTGCTCCGACAGGGCTGCCATGACTTCCGACGACAGCGACTTCAGCTTTTGCTGGCGTGCCGACTTTTCGCGGGTCTGGTAGGCGTCGCGCACTTTGGCGGCAGCCAGCTCGGTCACCTGGGCGATCAGGGCTTCGTTCTTGGCCGGTGCATTCCACTCGACTTCAGGCTTGCCGCCTTCTTCGACGAGGGCGTGGATCGCGTCGATCACGGCGCGCATCTGGTCGTGGCCGAAGACGACCGCGCCCAGCATGATTTCTTCGGACAGCTGCTGCGCTTCGGATTCGACCATCAGCACGGCCGTTTCGGTACCGGCGACGACGAGGTCCATCTGCGAGGTTTTCAGCTGGGTGGTGCTCGGGTTCAGGATGTACTGGCCGTTGGCGTAGCCGACGCGGGCGGCGCCGATCGGGCCGTTGAACGGGATGCCGGCGACGCACAGGGCGGCCGAGGCGCCGATCATCGCAGGGATGTCCGGATCGATTTCAGGATTGACCGACAGCACGTGGATGATGACCTGGACTTCGTTCAGGTAGCCTTCCGGGAACAGCGGACGGATCGGACGGTCGATCAGGCGCGAGGTGAGCGTTTCTTTTTCGGAAGGACGGCCTTCGCGCTTGAAGAAACCGCCCGGGATTTTACCGGCAGCATACGTTTTTTCGATGTAATCGACGGTCAGCGGGAAGAAATCCTGGCCTGGCTTGGCGTCCTTGCGTGCGACGACGGTAGCCAGCACCACGGTGTCTTCGACCGACACCAGGACGGCGCCGGAAGCCTGACGGGCGATTTCACCGGTTTCCAGGGTGACGGTGTGTTGGCCGTACTGGAAGGTCTTCGTAACTTTATTAAACATTGGTAATCCCTTTCTATTTGCCGACAGATTTTCAGGAGCTGTCGTTCACCTCACCGCAGACGGTCTCAAGGACCGCCTTTACTACGCGTCTTTACAACAAAAACAACAAACGCTCAAACAAAAAATGCCCGCGACAGTCGAACTGACGCAGGCATTTCGTGACTTAAGCCGTCTGGCGCAAAAATTACTTACGCAGGCCGAGCTTGGCGATCAGGTCGCGGTAACGGTTCAGGTCCTTGCTCTTCAGGTAAGACAGCAGGCTCTTACGACGGTTGACCATCATGATCAGGCCGCGGCGCGAGTGGTGGTCTTTCTGGTGGGCTTTGAAGTGGCCGTTCAGTTCGTTGATGCGTGCGGTCAGCAGTGCGACCTGGACTTCCGGCGAACCGGTATCGTTCTGGCCACGTGCGTTGTCGGCGATGATTGCCGACTTGTTGATGTTTTCTACGGACATGATGTTACCTTTCACATGCGGTGCAAGAGTCGCAACCCAGCGCACCGTGATTTGATTAAAAAAACCTGCCCTTGCGGACAGACCCGCCAGTATATGCGAAAACGCCTGGCGTCACCAGCGTTTGCTGCCGCCGGTTTCGGGCATCATGGCGTTATCAAGCAGATGTCGAGGAATTTCATGCACACCATGGCAAGAATGGCAACGCTGTGCGCGGTACTGGTTCTCTCCGGCTGCGCCGTGTTTCGGGAGCCGCCCGCACTGGGCGAGCCGGTCGCAAGCGTCACCGCCAAGCTGGGACAGCCGACCGGGATCTACCCGCTTCCCGACGGCGGCCAGGAGCTCGAATACGCAACTGCCCCGTTCGGCCAGTTCACCTGGATGGCGCGGATCGGCGCGGACGGCCGGCTGGCGTCGTACGAACAGGTGCTGACGGGGGAAAAATTCGCGACCATCAAGGTCGACCAGGCCACCAAGGCCGACGTCCTGCGCATCATCGGCCGCCCGGCCGAGCAATCGCGCGTGCGGCTGCACAATTACGAGGTCTGGTCCTATCGCTACAAGGAAGCGGGCGTCTGGAATTCGCTGATGCACGTGCATTTCGACGAGCAGGGCATCGTGCGCCAGATGATGAACGGGCCGGATCCGATGTTCGAGGTGCGCGACCGGCGCTGGTAAATCCTAGCGTCCGCCGTCACTGCGGATAAACGCCTCGACCGCGTCGAGCGTCGGCGCCAGCCGTTTCAGCGAACTGGACAGTGAAGCAACCAGGGTCGTGTGGCTGACGCCGTCGTAATACACCTCGCGCACCGGCACGTGGGCGGCGCGCAGGCTTGCCGCCAGGCCGCCGGTATTGCGGGCCGGGTCGACCAGCTTGTCCTTGCTGGCCGCGATCAGCAGTGCCGGCGGCGCCAGCGCGCTGACGTGGCGCAGCGGCTGCGAGTCGGGTGGCGTCTCGGGTGCATTGAAGACGGGTTGCGTCGTGCGGTTTTGTACCGGCAGGAAGTCGTAGGGGCCGGCCAGGCCGATCCAGCCGCGCAGCATGCTGCGCGTCATTCCCTGGTGTTCGAGCCAGCGTGGATCGAGCGCCAGCATGGCGGCGTTGTAGGCGCCCGCGCTATGGCCCATCAAAAAAATGTTCTTCGGATTGCCGCCATGGGCCGCGATCTGGCGCACGGTCCAGGCCACGGCGGCGGCGCCGTCGTCCAGGAAGTCGGGGTAGCGCACCTGCGGATACAACCGGTAGTCCGGGATCACGACCACGAAGCCGCGCGCGGCCAGGGCGCGGCCGACAAAGGCATAGTCCTGGCGCTTGCCGCTGACCCAGTTGCCGCCGTAGAAAAAGACGATCACCGGTGCGTCCTGGTTCCCCGCCGCCGGACGGTAGACGTCGAGCATGTTGCGCGGATCGGCGCCGTAGCGCAGCGCCGGCATGGCCTGGACGGCGCCGCCGGGCGACACGGCGTTCACGACCGAGAGCGGCGAGCAGGCGGCTAGCGCACCGGTGAGCAGCACGGCCGCACCATAGATGAGTTTGTTCATGCGCCGAGTATAGGGACCCGCGGCGCGGCGTGTCGCACATGAGCATGCATATGCGTTTGTTTCCACAGAGGCAAGAAGTACACCTATACTTCAGCCACCATGGCAACTGCACAACCGTTCCCGCAACCGCGCTCGCTGACAGCCATCGGCGTGTCGCTGGCCGTGCATGTGCTGCTGGTCGGCGCGTGGCAGCTGTCGCGGCCGGTGAAGTGGCAGGACGACGACGAACCGCAGCGTGTGCAGTTCCTGCGGCTGTTGCCGGCACCGGAGGCCATGCCCGACCGCCCGGACCGCGTGCCGCCCTCGCCTGCCCCGGCCACAAGGCAGCGCGCAGTGGAAACGCGGCCGCAGCGGGTCGAGCCGGCGCAAGCCGTGCCCACACCCGGGACGATCGCCCTGCCCGCGCCGCCAATGGCCGACGCTGCGCCGGCGCCATCGTCTACCGACCTGCTGCGCGACGCCAGGGCCGCCGTTGGCGCCATCGATCGCGCGCTGCGTGCGGAGAATCCGGCGCGCGGCATTCAGGCACCGGTGGAGACGCGGCAGATGAAACTGGAAAAAGGGATTGCCCGGGCGGCCGAGCTGGCGCCCAACAAGTGGTACCAGGCGCCCAAGGTCGAAGAGATCCTCGACCCGGGCGGGTATGGGCGCAGGCGTTACCGTGTCGTCGGCGCGGCCGGCACCTATTGCGTGACCTACGAATCGAATCACGCGCCCGACGGACTCGATACCATGCGGGATGGGATCAAGCCGAAGTTCACCAATTGCGACGAGGACGAGCAGCCGGCGACGAAGCAGAAGTGGAAGTGAGGCTGGGGCTGTTGCCTGTGCCGTCAGCGGCTTTGAATCCGCGTGGGCATGAATGCCCACCCTACGATTTGCTTGATCGACCGTAGGGTGGGCATTCATGCCCACGCGGATCATGCAAACCGATAGCGGCGCAGCCAACAGCCCCGCGACCGCCGCATCAAAGCTGCGGGTGCGCCTTTTCCACCTTCGAGTGCAGCTTGTTCAAGCCCGACAGATACGCCTTGGCCGAGGCCACGACGATGTCCGGGTCCGCGCCCACGCCGTTCACGATCCGCCCCTGGCGCGACAGCCGCATCGTCACCTCGCCCTGGGACTGGGTGCCGCCGCTGATCGCGTTGATCGAGAACAGGATCAAATCCGCGCCGGTCTTGGCCTCGCTCTCGATGGCGTTCACGGTGGCGTCGACCGGCCCGTCGCCCGAACCTTCGCAGGCAAATTCCTTGCCGTCGATCTGGAACACGACGCGCGCATGCGGCAGTTCTCCGGTCTCGGAGCGCTGCGACAGCGAGACGAAGCGGAAGTACTCGCCTTCCTGCGCGTGATCCTCGGCCGAGACCAGGGCCATGATGTCCTCGTCGAAGATCTCGCTCTTGCGGTCGGCGAGCTCCTTGAAGCGGGCGAAGGCGGCGTTGACTTCGGCTTCCGATTCGAGCTCGATGCCCAGTTCCTGCAGGCGCGCCTTGAAGGCGTTGCGGCCCGAGAGTTTGCCGAGCACGATTTTATTCGCATGCCAGCCGACGTCTTCGGCGCGCATGATCTCGTAGGTTTCGCGCGCCTTCAGGATGCCGTCCTGGTGGATGCCGGAGGCATGGGCAAAGGCGTTGGCGCCGACCACGGCCTTGTTCGGCTGCACTGCGAAGCCGGTGATCTGCGAGACCATTTTCGAGGCCGGCACGATCTGCGTGGTGTCGATGCCGAGGGTAAGCTTGTAGTAGTCGGCACGGGTGCGCAGCGCCATGACGACTTCCTCCAAGGCCGTGTTGCCGGCGCGTTCGCCGAGGCCGTTGATCGTGCATTCGATCTGGCGCGCGCCGCCGATGGCGACACCGGCCAGCGAGTTGGCCACCGCCAGCCCCAGGTCGTTATGGCAGTGCACCGACCAGATGGCCTTGTCGGAATTGGGCACCCGTTCGCGCAGGCGGCGGATGGTTTCGCCGTAGACTTCGGGCGTGGCATAGCCGACGGTATCCGGAAAGTTGATGGTGGTCGCGCCTTCGGCGATCACGGCTTCCAGCACGCGGCACAGGAAGTCCTCGTCCGAACGGCTGCCGTCTTCCGGGGAAAATTCGATGTCGTCGGTGTGGTTGCGGGCGAAGCGTACGGCGAGTTTCGCCTGCTCCAGCACCTGTTCCGGCTCCATGCGCAGCTTCACCTTCATGTGCAGCGGCGAGGTGGCGAGGAAGGTGTGGATGCGCTTGCGCTCGGCGGGCATCAGCGCTTCGGCGGCACGCGCGATGTCGCGGTCGTTGGCGCGCGAGAGCGAGCAGATGGTCGACTCGCGCACCACGCTGGCAATCGCGCGGATGGCCTCGAAGTCGCCCGGCGAGGCGGCCGCGAAGCCGGCTTCGATGACGTCCACCCGCAGGCGTTCGAGCTGGCGCGCGATGCGGACTTTTTCGTCCTTGGTCATCGAGGCGCCCGGCGATTGCTCGCCGTCGCGCAGGGTCGTGTCGAAAATGATGAGGCGGTTCGGGTCAAACATGAGGAGCTCCAATGCGCTTGTTGATCAACGAGCGCCGGCCGGACCCCTCGGCGGGACCCTAGCGGCGCTCGACTTTATCGTTCTCGATCGGTTCGTCGGTCGGGATGATGCTGACCCGCTTGCCCTTGGCGCGCTGGATCGCGAACACCACATAGCCCGACAAACCGTACACTACAAAAATCGGCCACAGCACGACGGCCGGGGCGATCGCCACCAGGGCCAGGCCCAGGGCAATCAGGAACACCACGATGAACGGAACCGACTTGCGGAAGTTCACGTCCTTGAAACTGTAAAACGGCACGTTCGACACCATCGTCAGGCCGGCGAAGACCGCGATGCACCAGCTCACCCAGTCGACCTGGCGCGCGCTGATGTTGATGTCCGGGTCGCTCATCATCATGATGAAGCCGACCACCAGCGCCGCCGCCGCCGGGCTGGGCAAGCCCTGGAAGAAGCGCTTGTCCACCACCTCGATATTCGTGTTGAAGCGCGCCAGGCGCAGCGCCGCGCCGGCGCAGTACACGAAGGCGGCGATCCAGCCCAGCTTGCCCAAACCGCGCAGCGCGTACTCGTAGATCACGAGCGCCGGCGCCGCGCCGAAGGACACCATGTCCGACAGACTGTCGTACTGCGCCCCGAATTCCGACTGCGTATTCGTCAGGCGCGCAATGCGCCCGTCCAGCCCGTCCAGCACCATCGCGATGAACACGGCCCAGCAGGCGTGCTCGAAGCGCTGGTTCATCGCCATCACGATCGCGTAGAAACCGCAGAACAGCGCGCCGGTCGTAAAGGCGTTCGGCAATAAATAAATGCCGCGCCCGCGGGGGGCGCCCTTGTCTTCCGCCCGCCGGCCGAAGCGCTTCAGGCGGGAAAATCGTGGCGCGCGGGGCGCTGTTCCATTTTTCTTACGTCGTGGAAAGGCTGGCATAAAGTTCCGTATTCAAGGTGATCGCGCTCGCTGGCGCCGTTTCCACCATTATAGGGGCGGGAACGGCATGTTAGCGAACGGATACTATTGGAATCCATAACGGCAAACGCCTCGGTTTACCGGGAGGCTTATTTCGGATTCCTTTTATTTGAACTTCACCTTGCCTACCAGACGCATCTGCAGCGTCGTTTCTCCTGGTTCAAAACTTGGTTCGGCCGCCGCATCCGCCGAAGCGGGCGCCGCGGCGCGCATCATCATCTTCTCGCTGCGGTCCCCGCCATAATTTCCGGTTCCTTCAAAGTCGACCGTATCGAGCACCGCATCGGCCGGCTGGCGCCCCATCGCGCGCGCGATCGAGACGATGCGCTCGTTCAGGTTGCGGTAAGTCGCGGCGATCCGCTGGTCGTCCAGCATCTTCTCGGTTGCCGGGGCCAGGCCGAAGTTGATGCCGTTAATCTGTAACACCTTCTGCGCCGCAGCCGCCGTCTTCGGCAGCTCGGCCAGATTCGTCGTCTTCACCTCCAGGTACTGCCCGACGCGCCAGCCGCTCGGCACCGGCTTCACGGGCGTACGGCTCGCCGGCATCGGCACCGGCGGCTCGGGGTAGACCGGATAGGTGTAATAGCCTTGCGTTTTGAGTTCCGCCTTCGGATCGGCACGGCGCACGATCTCGGTGCCTTCCTTCATCTTGCGGTTCACGCGCGACGCGGCCGCAGCCTTGTCCTTGTCGAATTCCTCGACGGCGAAAACGACCGTTGCCTGGTCGTTCGCGTGGCGCACTTCGCCGTTGGCCGGCACGATGACCATCGTGCCCGCGGTGGATGGTGACGATGCGGGCGCCGGCAGCGTTTGCGCGCCGGCGTTGGCTGCCAGCACGAGGCCGGCGACGAGGATCAGTTTTGGCAGGGACATGGTTTCTCCGGTTTAAGTAGGGGCCTACTTATACGATACCGCCGTGCTTCCATCCATCGTGATTTTGTAATGGAAAGTTGCACTTCAGATCGCCCGGTGACGAAACCTGTCCCTTACCGCATCAGTTCTTCGACTGGTCGACGAGCTTGTTTTTCGCGATCCACGGCATCATCGCGCGCAGCTTGGCGCCGACTTCCTCGATCTGGTGCTCGGCCGTCAGGCGGCGCCGCGAGATCAGGGTCGGGGCGCCGGCCTTGTTCTCGAGGATGAAGCTCTTCGCGTACTCGCCGGTCTGGATGTCCTTCAGGCACTGGCGCATCGCCTCTTTCGTGGCCGAGGTCACGACTTTCGGGCCGGTCACGTACTCGCCGTATTCGGCGTTGTTCGAGATCGAGTAGTTCATGTTGGCGATGCCGCCTTCATAGATCAGGTCGACGATCAGCTTGAGCTCGTGCAGGCACTCGAAATAGGCCATTTCAGGGGCGTAGCCCGCTTCGACCAGGGTCTCGAAACCGGCCTTGATCAGTTCGACGGCGCCGCCGCACAGCACTGCCTGTTCACCGAACAGGTCGGTCTCGGTCTCTTCGCGGAAGTTGGTCTCGATGATGCCGGCACGGCCGCCGCCGTTGGCCATGGCGTAGGACAGTGCGACGTCGCGCGCGGCGCCGGATTTGTCCTGGTAGACGGCGATCAGGTGCGGCACGCCGCCGCCCTGGCGGTAGGTGCCGCGCACGGTGTGGCCAGGCGCTTTCGGGGCGATCATGATGACGTCGAGGTCGGCACGCGGCACGACCTGGCCGTAGTGGACATTGAAGCCGTGGGCAAAGGCCAGGACCGCGCCCTGCTTCGCGTTCGGCTCGACGTTTTCCTTGTAGACCTGGGCGATGTTCTCGTCCGGCAGCAGGATCATGATGATGTCTGCGTTCTTGACCGCTTCATCGACTTCGGCGACCTTCAGGCCGGCCTGCTCGACCTTGTTCCAGGACGCGCCGCCGCGGCGCAGGCCGACGGTGACGTTGACGCCCGATTCGGACAGGTTCTGGGCGTGCGCGTGTCCCTGCGAGCCGTAGCCGATGATGGCGACGTTCTTGCCTTTGATGAGGGAGAGGTCGCAGTCTTTGTCGTAGAAAACTTTCATGGTCTTGTCCTGTATTTTGGTTAGTTACTAATTGTTTGCCACGGGTGGCTGTTCATTTGTTTGGCTATTGGCTGCTCGACGGTCACGCGTGGGCTCGGGGAGCCCGGAGAACCCGTCATTGAGATCATTGGTCTCAATGACCCCATACGGTACGCGTTGGCCAGCAGCATCATTCAGACTTTTAAGATTCTCTCGCCGCGGCCGATGCCGGAGCCGCCGGTACGGACGGTCTCGAGGATGGAGGTGCGGTCGATCGAATCGATGAAGGCGTCGAGCTTGCTCTTGGCGCCGGTCAGTTCGATCGTGTAGCTCTTCTCGGTGACGTCAATGACGCGGCCGCGGAAGATGTCGGCGGTGCGCTTGATTTCCTCGCGCTCCTTGCCGACCGCCCTCACCTTGATCAGCATGAGCTCGCGCTCGATGTGCTGGCCTTCGGTCAGGTCGACCACTTTCACGACCTCGATCAGGCGGTTCAGGTGCTTGGTGATCTGCTCGATGATGTCGTCCGAGCCGGAAGTCACGATCGTCATGCGCGACAGGGTCGCGTCTTCGGTCGGCGCCACGGTCAGGGTTTCGATGTTGTAGCCGCGGGCCGAAAACAGGCCCACCACGCGCGACAGGGCGCCGGCTTCGTTCTCCAGGAGAACCGAGATGATGTGTCTCATTACAGGTCCTCCGATCCGAGCAGCATTTCAGACAGGCCCTTGCCGGCCTTGACCATCGGCCAGACGTTCTCGCTCTGGTCGGTGATGAAGTTCATGAACACGAGGCGGTCCTTCATTGCGAAGGCCTCCTTCAGGGAGCCCTCGACATCGGAGGGCTTCTCGATGCGCATGCCGACGTGGCCATAGGCCTCGGCCAGCTTCTCGAAGTCCGGCAGCGAATCCATATAGGACTCGGAATAGCGCGAACCGTAGTCGATCTGCTGCCACTGGCGCACCATGCCCAGGAAGCGGTTGTTCAGGAGGATGATCTTCGGCGTCAGGTGGTATTGCTTGCAGGTGGCAAGCTCCTGGATGCACATCTGGATCGAGCCTTCGCCGGTGACGCAGGCGACCGTCGCATCCGGGTTCGCCATCTGCACGCCCATCGCGTACGGCAAGCCGACGCCCATCGTGCCGAGACCGCCGGAATTGATCCAGCGGCGCGGCTTGTCGAAGGGGTAGTACTGGGCGGCCCACATCTGGTGCTGGCCGACGTCGGAGGTGATGAAGGCGTCGCCTTTCGTCACTTGCCACAGCTGCTCGATGACCGATTGCGGCTTGATGACGAGGTCCGAGCTCTCGTACTTCAGGCAATCGCGGCCGCGCCACTCGTCGATCTGCTTCCACCAGGGGCGCAGCGATTCCGGGTTGGCGCGGGCCGCGCCTGCGGCATCGAGCTGGGCCAGGAATTCGGTCAGCACTTCCTTGACGTTGCCGACGATCGGGATGTCGACCTTCACCCGTTTCGAGATCGAAGACGGGTCGATGTCGATGTGGATGATCTTGCGCGGATGGCTGGCGAAGTGCTTCGGGTTGCCGATCACGCGGTCGTCGAAGCGGGCGCCGATTGCGATCAGGACGTCGCAATGCTGCATCGCCATGTTCGCTTCGTAGGTGCCGTGCATGCCGGGCATGCCCACGAAACGCTCGTCGCTCGCGCGCGAACCGCCCAGGCCCATCAGCGTATTGGTCACCGGGGCGCCGAGCTTGTCGACCAGGCGGTTCAGCTCCTGCGAGGCATTCGCGAGAATGACGCCGCCGCCGGCATAGATCATCGGGCGTTCGGCGCTTTGCAGCAGCTGGACGGCCTTGCGGATCTGGCCCGTGTGACCCTTGTCCACCGGTTTGTACGAGCGCATCTCGATTTCGCGCGGATATTCGAACATGCACTTGTGCATGCTGATGTCCTTCGGGATATCGACCAGCACGGGGCCGGGACGGCCGGTACGGGCAATGAAGAAGGCCTTCTTGATGGTGGTCGCCAGTTCCTTGACGTCCTTGACCAGGAAATTGTGCTTGACCACGGGGCGGGTGATGCCGACGGTGTCGCATTCCTGGAACGCATCCTGGCCGATCGCATGGCTCGGCACCTGGCCGCTGATCACCACCATCGGAATCGAATCCATGTAGGCGGTGGAGAGGCCGGTGACGGCATTGGTGACGCCCGGACCGGAGGTGACGATGGCGACGCCGACCGTGTTCGAGCTGCGCGAATAGGCGTCGGCCGCATGGACGGCTGCCTGCTCGTGGCGCACCAGGACGTGCTGGAATTTGTCTTGCTGGAAGATGGCGTCGTAGATGTACAGCACTGCGCCGCCAGGATAGCCAAAGACGTGTTTCACGCCTTCCTCGGCCAGGCAACGGACGACTATTTCAGCGCCCGTGATGGGGACTGATGTTTCGTTATTCATGAACCATTCCTTTCAAAACCCAGAGGGAGATTGATCGGATGCTCTTTCCTAACGAGGTGCGATTTGCCCCACAGCGCCTTCAGCTTCCCTTCTTTCTGCGGTCACGTCGAACTCCCGGATATCAATCGATACCCTTTGGAACGGCGCTGGGCGCAACTCGTTTGGCTGAGTGTCTGTAGCGGCTCGACGCATCTCTCGCGCTTGTGGCACGGGTTGGAGCAAACTGCCTACAAATGAAAGCGTGTCATGCTGTTCCAGGCCTTGTGTGCCGGTCAGACTGACGGTGAAGCTTTGGGGATGCAAAGCGTGAGGAACACCTTACTGCGTTGCACCATTTTGGTCAAGATAAAAAATAGAAAAGGTCAGATGCATGGTTTTGGTGCGCATCGGGGCGTAGGGGTTAGTACGTATTTTGCGGTGCAACGATGAGTTTCATTGTGCGGATGTGCGGATAATGAACCGCGTGGGCACGAGTGCCCACCCTACGAAAGGCGGTGCACCGTAGGGTGGGCTCTTGAGCCCACGCGGCCGTACTTATGCACTCGTTAGCGCTCCATCCCCCACCGCCGCACGGTCACCCGCTCGAGCGTCTGGAACACAACATGCTCCACCGCCAAGCCGATGATGATCACCGCCGCCAACCCGGCAAACACCTTATCGGTGAACAGCTCGTTCCGGCTCTGGAAAATGAACCACCCCAATCCACCCTGCCCCGACGTGGTGCCAAACACCAGCTCCGCCGCAATCAGCGTGCGCCATGCAAACGCCCAGCCAATCTTCAGTCCCGACAGAATCGCCGGCAGCGCCGCTGGAATCAGGATCTGCAGCACCAGCCGCAAGCCACCAAGCCCGTAATTACGCCCCGCCATGCGCAGCGTCTCCGGCACCGCGCGAAAGCCCGCGCAGGCGTTCAGGGTCAGCGGCCACAGCACCGAATGCATCAGCACCATGATCAGGCTGCCTTTGCCCAGGCCGAACCACAGCAGCGCCAGCGGCAGCAAGGCGATCGCCGGCAGCGGATTGAACATCGAGGTCAGCGTCTCGATCAGTTCGCGCCCGAGCCGGTTCGACACCGCCAGCCAGGTCAGCAGGAAAGCGCCCGCGATGCCCATCAAATAGCCCTGGGTGAGCGTGGCGAACGAGACGCCGATATAGCCGACCAGTTCGCCCGATGCCAGGCCGTCGACCAGCGCCCGCCCCGTCTGCAGGGCGGTCGGCAGCAGCAGGTCGTTGCCGTACCAGCGCGCCACCGCTTCCCAGATCGCGGCCAGCACCAGCAGGATGCCGGCCTTGCGCAGCCAGGCAAGATTGGCCAGCGGCGCGAACGCTGCCGCAGACTGCTGCTGGTGAGGGACAGGACCGGCAGGCACGGCCAGCGCCAGTTCGTATTCCGGGCGAATCGGAGGATGCTTGAGCGCGTTCATGAGTGCACCGCCAGGGCCTGGTGAGCCGGCGCCACACGCGCCGGGGTTTCGCCTACGCGCCCGTCGCCGAACAACAACCGGTGAATGCGTTCGTTCGCCGCCTGGAACTCCGCGCTGCCCGCGCTGCCGAGGTCGAACTGGTGGCTGTTGAGTTCAGCGCGTACGCGGCCCGGATGAGGGCTCAGCAGCAGGATGCGGTTGCCCACAACCAGCGCTTCCTCGATCGAGTGGGTCACGAACAACATCGTGAAACCGATTTCTTCCCACAGGGTTTGCAGCTGTTCCTGCATGGTGCGCCGGGTGAGCGCGTCGAGCGCGGCGAAAGGCTCGTCCATCAGCAGGATGTCCGGCTGCATGGCCAATGCGCGCGCGATCGCGACCCGCGCCTTCATCCCGCCCGACAGGGTATGCGGATACGCCTCGGCGAAGCGCGCCAGGCCGACCTTGCCCAGCCAGTGGCGGGCGCGCTCGCGTGCTTCCGCCTTCTTCATGCCGCCGGCCAGCAGCGGGAACATGACATTGTTCTCGACTGTCTTCCAGGGCGGCAGCTGGTCGAATTCCTGGAACACGACGATGCGGTCCGGTCCCGGTCCCGTGATCGGCTTGCCGCCGAGGCGCAGGCTGCCCGCGCGCGGCGTGATGAAGCCGCCCACCGCTTTCAGCAACGTCGACTTGCCGCAACCGGAAGGCCCGAGCAGGACGAAGCGGTCGCCGCGGTGGACGTCGAAGCTGACATCGTCGGTGGCACGCACGACGCCCCGGCTACCCGTGTATTCGAGCGTCACATGCTCCGCGCGCAGCAAGGGACCTGTCGGCGGCACGACCTGCAAAGGAGGTGTTTTCATCTCAGCTCCCCGAGGCGAGCGCCGGATGCTCGAAGAAGTAATCGCGCCAGCTCTCCGGCTTCTTCTTGATCGCGCCCACCTGGTGCAGGAACTGGGCCAGGCCCAGCGTATTCTGCGGCGCCACCTTGAACTGCACCTTCGGATCCTTGATCACTTTCACCAGCAAGGCGCGGTCGATGCTGCCCTTGTTCACGCGCAGGTAGGCGTCGGCCGCCGCTTCCGGATTGGTCGAGGCCAGTTGCGCCGCCTCCACCAGGGCATCGAGAAAGGCGCGGTAGGTTTTCGGGTTTTCCTTCACATATTTTTCAGTGGCATAGAGCACGGTCGACGAGGCCGGCCCACCCAGCACCTGGTAGGAATCGAGCACGATCTTCGCCTTCGGATTGCCGGCCAGCTCCTGCTCCTGGAACGGCGGATTGGCGAAGTGGGCGTTGATTTCGGTGCCGCCGGCGATCACGGCGGCGGCCGCGTCCGGATGCGGCACGGCTTGCGTCAGCGGATCGAGTTTCTTGTACTGGGCGGGGCCCCATTGCTTGCTTGCCGCCAGCTGCAGCAGGCGCGCCTGTACCGAGACGGTGACGGCGGGCAGCGCGATGCGGTCCTTCGGCCCGAAGTCGGCGATCGTTTTCACGGCCGGGTTCGTGCTGATCAGGTAATAGGGGAAATTGCCGAGCGAGGCGACGGCGCGCACGTTCTGCTTGCCGTTCGTACGGTCCCAGATCGTCAGCAAGGGGCCGAGGCCGGCGCCGACCACGTCCACCGAGTTCGACAGCAGCGCATCGTTCACGGCCGCGCCGCCCGACAGCTTGACCCAGTCGACGTCGATCTCGACGCCCTGCTTCTTGCCGTGCTTTTCGATCAGCTTCTGGTCCTGCGCCACATTCAGCAGCAGGTACACCACGCCGAACTGCTCGGCGATGCGGATCTTGCCCTCGGCGTGGGCGGCAGGCAGGGCGGCGACCAGGGAGGCAGCGACCAGCGCGGCAGCGATTTTTTTAATGTTCAATTGTTTTCTCCTGGTTCAGAACGGGACATCGCCCGCGATCGTGGTGCGGTACAGCTTGCGGCGCTGCTCGGGCGGGCAACCGGCGGCCAGGTGCAGCAGGGAACGGTTGTCCCAGAACACCATGTCCTGCGGCTTCCACTGATGGCGGTAGATGAATTCCTGCTTCGTCGAATGCTCGAACAGCGCGTCGAGCAGCTCGCGGCTGCGCGCTTCCGGAATATCGAGGATGCGGGTCGTGAAATGCTCGCTGACGAACAGCGCCCGCCGTCCCGTTTCCGGATGGGTGCGCACGACCGGCTGGCGCACCGGCACCACTTCGTCGATCTGGGCCTGGGTGAGCGCGGGACGCCATGGATTCAGCTTGCGCAGGTCTTCGTAGCGCGCCAGGTAGCTGTGTTCGGCCTGCAGGTGTTCGACTTCGCGCTTCAGTTCTTCCGGCAAGGTATCCCAGGCCAGGTGCTGGTTCGCGAACAGGGTGTCGCCGCCGTCGGCGGGCAGCTCCTGCGCGTGCAGCATCGAGCCCAGGCTCGGCACCGCTTTATAGGACAGGTCGGAATGCCAGTAGTGGCCGGCATCGCCCAGGCCGATCGGTTCGCCGTTCTCGCGGATATTCGAAATAACTAATACCTCCGGCTGCGTGGGCAGCTGGAACTGGCGCAGCACGTGGATCTGCAGTTCGCCGAAGCGGCGCGAAAAGTCCACCTGCTGGGCCGGGGTGATATGGGTATCGCGAAACACGAGTACGTGGTGGTCGAGATGGGCGCGGTGCACGCGCGCCAGGTCGGCGGTATCGAGCGGACGCGTGAGGTCGAGGCCGAGCACCTCGGCGCCGAGCGGGGCGCTGAGGGGGCGGATGTCGAAGTCCTGTCGGGAAGCGGTATCGAGAGGCATGATGATCTGAGCTGAGTCAATGTTGGGTTCAGGTTAGCCAGCCGCTGCGAGCCCGACAACGAATCATTTCGAGGATCGTCATGCGTTTTTTGAAATCCCGGCTGCGCCACCTTGGTACGACACTGAGCAATTACTGTGCATACAAGAGCAATTTTTGCTACGATTCGTGGGTTTTCCATAAAGCACCAGCTACGTACCGGTGCGTATCACCCTCCTCGGCGCATGGCGACAGACAAAGAACTAGGCGACTTCCTCGAGAATGTCGAACGGCGGGCGTTCAAGCAGGCCGTGTACGCGGTGCGCAAGGACGAAGCGGCGCTCGACATCGTGCAGGACGCGATGATCAAGCTCGCCGAAAAATACGGCGACAAGCCGGCCGCCGAATTGCCGATGTTGTTCCAGCGCATCCTGCAGACCACCATCCTCGATTACTTCCGCCGCGAAAAGGTCCGTAACACCTGGGTCAGCCTGTTCTCGGGCCTCGGCCGACGCGGAAACGACGATGAGGACTTTGATATACTCGATGCGTACGAAGCGGAGGAAGGAACGGCTGCGGCCGAGTCCAGCATGGATCAGGTCGAACGCGCCCAAACCTTGCACCTGATCGAAGCGGAGATACAAAAGCTCCCGGCGCGTCAACGCGAAGCCTTCCTTATGCGTTACTGGCAGGATATGGACGTGGCCGAAACGGCCGCGGCAATGGGATGCTCGGAGGGCAGTGTCAAAACGCACTGTTCTCGCGCTACGCATACCCTTGCCGATGCCCTGCGGGCCAAGGGAATAAAATTATGAATACCGACGACATCAACCTGGCGTACAAGCTGCGCCATGCCCTGAACGAAAACCTCGACGCGCTGCCGGCTTCGACGACCGAGCGCCTGGCCGCCGCGCGCGCGCTCGCGCTGTCGCGCAAGAAGGCCGATGCGCCGGTCGAAGTACAAGCAAACAAGCGCAAGACGCGGCGCTTCTTCGATGTCGACTTCCATTTCTCCGGGGCTGGACTCGGCCGCCTCGGCGTGGCCATCCCGCTGCTGGCGCTGGTGGTCGGCCTGGGCGGGCTGTACCAGTACGAACAGCAGCAGCGCATCGCCGAACTGGCCGAGCTCGACGCCGCCGTGCTGGCCGACGAACTGCCGCTGACGGCCTACCTTGACCATGGCTTCAATGCCTATCTGGAGTCGCAACAGCGCCGCCAATGAGGACACCCCCTTCCAAGCCACGCCGCCTCGGCTGGATTGCCGCGGTGGCGGTGGTGCTGGCCGGTCTCGCGGCCTGGGTCGTCTGGCATAACGCAGGAAACGACGGCCCTGGCGCCATCCGCAGCGCAGCCACGTCCACCGGCACGCCTGGCGCGCCCGCCAGGAGCGCGCCGACCCTCGGCCAGCCGCTCTGGCGCGAGCTGTCGCCAGCCCAGCAGGTCGCACTGGAACCGCTGCGTCCCGAATGGGATGCGATGGACAGCGTACGCAAGAAGAAATGGCTGGAGCTGTCGCGCCGCTTCGCGTCGATGAATCCGACCGAACAGGCACGCGTGCACGAGCGCATGCGCCAGTGGATGCGCCTCACCCCGGAACAGCGCAGCCTCGCACGCGAAAACTACACCAAGGCGCGCAAACTGGCGCCCGGCGACAAGGCCGCCACCTGGGAAAGCTACAAGCAGCTCACGCCCGGCGAGAAACAGCGCCTGGCGCAAGCGGCGGCGCGCAAGAACGCGGCCGCCGCCGGCCCGCCGGCGCCGGCCAGCACGATCGTGACCCCGACTCCCTGCCCCGCCGGCACCACGCGCCGCGGCGCGACCTGCATGTCGCTGGAGGCGCCGGCCTCGATCCCGACTGCCCCGGCGATCACCCAGCCCGCACCCGGTCCCGTGACGCCGCCGGCTGCCACTGCCCCGGCGGCGCCCGCCGCCCAACCCGCCGCCGCACCTGCCTCGTCGAATGCAAACGGATAACGAAGTCAATGCGGTCGTCACTGCGCCTTCCGTGATCGGCACGCCGACCGTCAGGCGGCGCATCGTCGCGATGGTCTACGAAGCCTTTCTCCTGATCGCGGTCGAAGCACTGGCCGTCTTCATCTATATTTACGCCACCGGCAACCGCCAGTCGCCCGCCTACCGCGCCGGCCTGATGGTGTTCCTGTTCCTGGTGACGGCGGCGTATTTCGTCCACGCCTGGAGCGGCAGCGGTTTTACGCTGGCCATGAAGACCTGGCGCATCAAGGTGGTGAAGGTGGGTTGTGCGAAGGTGCCTTTTAAAAATGCGGCACTGCGCTACCTGCTGGCCTGGGGATGGTTTGCGCCGGCGCTGGTGGTCGGCGGCGTGCTCGGCCTGCACCAGTTCAAGGAGTGGGCGCTGGTGCTGGTACTCGGGCTGGTGGCGTGGGGACTGACCGCCTTCCTGGACAAGGACCGGCAGTTCCTGCATGACCGGATTGCGGGGACGCGCTTGATTGCCTTGCCGAAGGTGGGAAAGAAGAAGTAAGCGGCCTCGGAAGCACCGTAACGCGTGGGCTCGGGAGCCCACCCTACGGTGCACCACCGCTGTCACTACACCGTTGGCCGCCGTGTAACGCGGTACAACGGTGGACCACCGCTGTCACTGCACCGTTGGCCGCCATGTAACGTAGGGTGGGCTCTCTGTTTGGCACAGGGACATCCTAAACACCTGGCTAGGGACATAGGTAACACCTTTTATGATCATTGCACTGCTGACTTTGGGAGCGTGCGATGCCTTGGAAGGAGAGTTCCAAAATGTCTTCTCGCCTTGAATTCGTGATGTTGGCATCGGCGCCGGGAGCCAACATACGGGCGCTGTGCCGTGCATTCAGCGTCAGTCCCAAGAGCGCATACTTGTGGATGGACCGCTACCGCCAGGAAGGGCCGGCCGGCTTGAGTGACCGGTCACGCCAGCCCCTGACGTCGCCGAATCGGAGCGATGCTCAGCTCGAGGCTCAGGTGTTGGCGCTGCATGACCAGTATCCGTGCTGGGGTGGGCGCAAGCTGGCCGCCTTGCTACCGGACGGGATGGCCAAGCCGCATCACAACACCATCGCCGCAATCTTGCGGCGTAATGGCCGTCGTTTAGTGCCCCACGCCGACGTTACCGAGCGAACGCACACCCGTTTCGAACACGAAGCACCCAATTTGCTGTGGCAGATGGATTTCAAAGGCCATATTGCGTTGACCGACAAGCGCGCTGGGCGCTGTCATCCGCTGACCGTCCTGGACGACCACTCCCGCTTTGCAATCTGTCTGGCTGCTTGCTCGGGCGAAGATGGCACGCAGGTGCGAACAGCCTTGACCCAGGCGTTTCTGATTTACGGCTTGCCGCAACGGATCACATGCGACAACGGTCCGCCCTGGGGAACGTCGGGGCATGGCACACTCTCCAAGCTGGAAATCTGGCTGACGCGCCTGGGCATCCGCGTCAGCCATAGCCGTCCTTACCATCCTCAGACGCAGGGCAAGGACGAGCGCTTTCACCGCACGCTTAAACGCGAATTGCTCGACCGTTCAGGCTTCAACACCATCGACTCATGTCAGAGCGCCTTCAACGGCTGGCGTGACCAGTACAACCTCATCCGCCCTCACGAAGCGCTTGGACAGCGCCCACCAGTGACGCGCTACACACCCAGCGCCAGACCGTTTCCATCGAGCCTGCCACCTATCGAATACGACGAGGGAGACGACGTGCGCAAAGTGCGCCGGCATGGCCAGCTGCACTTCCGCGGACGCGACTATTTTGTCGGCGAGGGGCTGCTCGATGAACTCGTTGCCGTGCGTCCAACGGCTGAGGAAGGCGTCTACAAGGTGTTTTTCTGCGAGCGGGAACTACGAATGATCGACCTACGAAACCCCGGCTAGAATGACACCACATGTGTTACCCATGTCCCTAGCCAGGTGTTACCTATGTCCCTGTGCTAAACACTCTCGAGCCCACGCGGTGAAACGTCAGCAGTCCGTTAAAACCGTTCGTAGTCCGTCAGATAGCGCCACTGCCCCGCCGGCAGCCCACCCATCGACATCCGCCCCACCCGCAAGCGCTTGATGTCGGTCACGGTCAGGCCCACCGCCGCGCACATGTGCTCGAGCTGGCCGGGCCGCACGCCCTTGGCGGCGAAGCGCAGGCGCCCCTCGCTTTGCCAGCTGACCTTCATCGGGTTGATCGGCTTGCCGTTGAAGCTCAATCCGTGGTTCAGCAGCGCGAGACCGCCCTCCCTGATCCCGCCCGACACCTCCACCACATACTCGTGCTCGACGCGTTCGCCGTCGTCGAGCAGCTTGCGCACGACCCGGAAATCCTGCGAGTAGACCAGCAGCCCGCTCGCATCGGTCTCCAGCGGCGTGCACAGGGTCAGGCGCGCCAGGTGGCGCCTCAGGAAGCGCGGCTGGCCGTGGCCGCCGACGACCAGCGTCTCCGGCGTCAGGCACTCCAGTGCATTCGCGCCGCGCATGCCGACGCCCGCATTCATGCCCTCGGGCTTGTGCAGCAGGATCGTGACCGGCGGCGCTTCCTCGGCGCTGGCGCCGGGCAGCACAGCCACGCTTTGCGAAGGCAGCACGCGCGTGGCCGGGTCCTCGACCACGACGCCGTCGACCGTCACACCGGCACCGGCGATATACCGTTCCGCTTCCGCCCGCGAGCATTGCACCAGTTCGGCCACACGCTTGGCCAGGCGGATTCCTTCCGCATTCCCCGTGTTGCTCATCAAGCGCGCCAGTCCTGGAAGAAGTTTTTGAACGCAGCGACGACCTTGTCGACGTCCGTGCGCGAGATGTCCAGGTGGGTCACCAGGCGCGTGCGCGGACCGATCGAGGCGCGGATGCCCTGCTCCGCCAGATGCGCGCTCAGCGGCGCGCAGGCGGCCGCCGGGATGTCCAGCCAGAAGATGTTGGTTTGCGGGCTGCCGACATTCAAAGCGTCGATCTGCGCCAGGCCTTGCGCCAGCAGGGCCGCATGCTCGTGGTCCTCCGCCAGGCGCTGCACATTGTGCTCCAGCGCGTGGTGCGCGGCCGCGGCCAGCACGCCGGCCTGGCGCATGCCGCCGCCCAGCATCTTGCGCCAGCGCTTGCCCTGTTCGATGAAAGCCTTCGGACCGAGCAGCACCGAACCCACCGGCGCGCCGAGACCCTTCGAGAGGCAGACCGAGACGGTATCGAAACCCTTCACCACCTCGCGCAGGCTGATGTTCTGTTTGACCGCCGCGTTGGCGATACGCGCGCCGTCGAGGTGGGTGGCGAGACCTTTCGCATGCGCGAGCGAGGTCGCGGCGGCGATGTAGTCCTGTTTCAATACGCGGCCGCCGATCGTGTTTTCCAGCGCCAGCAGGCGGGTGCGCGCGAAGTGCATGTCGTCGGGCTTGATGTAGGCCTCGATGTCGGAAAGCAGAATCGAGCCGTCCGCCTGGTTGGCGATCGGCTGCGGCTGGATCGAGCCCAGCACCGCGGCGCCGCCGCCTTCGTATTTATACGTGTGCGCTTCCTGGCCGACCAGGTATTCGTCGCCGCGGCCGCAGTGGGTCATCAGGGCGATCAGATTCGTTTGCGTGCCGCTTGGGGCGAACATGCCGGCTTCGTAGCCGAACAAATCGGCCGCGTAGTCCTGCAGGCGGTTGACGGTCGGGTCGTCGGCGTAGACGTCGTCGCCGACTTCAGCGGCGGCCATCGCGGCGCGCATCGCCTGCGAGGGTTGGGTGACGGTGTCGCTGCGCAGGTCGATCCAGGTGATTTTTTCGCTCATGGTCTCTCAGTCGTTCATTTCGGCTTTGGCTTCGGCTTCCGCTTGCGATGCATAGAAACGCTGGCCCATCTCTTCCAGCCCCAGCGTGGACAGCACTTCCTGCAGGCGCTCGCCCGGACGGCGGCGCGGCAGGTTTTTATAGGTCGCCACGATCAGCTCGTTCTTCATCGAGTGCTCCCAGCCCACCAGCTCGGTGACGGTCACCTCGTAGCCGTGCGCTTCGAGCTGCAGGCAGCGCAGCACGTTGGTCACCTGGCTGCCGAATTCGCGCGTGTGGATGGGACGGCGCCAGATTTCGGTCAGCGGACTTTTCAAGTCCCGGCCCTTATTCTTGCGCAAGACCGAAGCCACTTCGGCCTGGCAGCACGGCACCAGCACCATGTGCTTCGCCTTCTTCTTCAGCGCGAAGTCGATGGCGTCGTCGGTCGCCGTGTTACAGGCATGCAGCGCGGTGACGATGTCGATCGTCTCAGGGAGCTTGCTCGACGTGGTCGATTCCGCCACCGACAGCGGCAGGAAGGACATGTTGGCAAAGCCCAGGCGCGCCGCCAGCCCGGTCGATTTCGCGACCAGCTCGTCGCGCGTCTCGATGCCGTAGATGTGCGAGGCGTCCTCCAGGCCCTTGAAGAACAGGTCGTAGAGGATGAAGCCGAGGTAGGACTTGCCGGCGCCATGGTCGACCAGCGAGACTGAGCCTTTCTCCGAGCGCACGTCCTTGACCAGTGGCTCGATGAAGTTGATCAGGTGGTAGACCTGCTTCAGCTTGCGGCGGCTGTCCTGGTTCAGTTTGGCGTCGCGCGTGAGGATGTGCAGTTCCTTGAGCAGTTCGATCGACTGCCCGGGGCGCACCTCTGGTGGAAGTTCCGGCGCCGTGGCCGGTTTCTGGTCAGCGCGCTTCATGGATCCACGCCGCCTGGATGGCTTCCAGGACCCGCTCGCCGCCGCGCGTGCGGTCGTCGTCGAAGCCTTCGAGCTCGACGACCCAGTTGTGCAGGTCGACGAAGCGCACCGTGCTCGGGTCGACGTCCGGGTACTTCTCCGCCAGTGTTTCGGCGATTGCCGTCACATCATTCCACTTCATGGCTAGTCCTGATCAGTGGTTCTTTTCGGCCGCGTGGTTGATCGTGTACTTCGGGATCTCGACCACGAGGTCCTCGTCGGCCACGATCGCCTGGCACGACAGGCGCGAATTCGGTTCCAGGCCCCAGGCCTTGTCCAGCATGTCTTCTTCTTTTTCTTCCTGCTCGTTCAGCGAGTCGAAACCTTCGCGCACGATCACGTGGCAGGTGGTGCAGGCGCAGACGCGGTCGCAGGCGTGTTCGATCTCGATGTCGTTTTCCAGCATGACGTCGCAGACGGATTTGCCGCTCGGGGCTTCCAGTACGGCGCCGTCGGGGCAGAAGACCGGGTGGGGCAGGATGACGATTTGTGGCACGTTGTTACCTCATTAATTATTTATATCGTTCGCGGGCGGGTGCGTTCACACTTCGTCCAGCGACTTGCCTGCCAGCGCCTGGCGCACGCTCTTGTCCATGCGCCGCGCGGCGAATTCCTCGGTGCCGTGCGCGAGCGCCTGGACCGCATCGTGCAGCGCGTTCTGGCGCGTGCCCGGTTCCACAGCCGCATCGTTCGAACGTTCGGCCGCATCGCGCACGCCCTGCACCAGGGCCGCCAGCGCTTCCTGCTCGGACGCTTCCAGCAGATCGGCATCGGTATCGAGCGCCGACTGCGTCGCCAGCAGGATGCGCTCGGCCTCGACCTGTTCTTCGCGCAGCGCGCGCATCTGCATGTCGACCTGCGCCGAACTGTACGAGTCCTGCAGCATGCGCGCGACTTCGTCGTCGCCCAGGCCATAGGACGGTTTCACCGTAATCGAGGCTTCGACGCCCGAGCGCGTCTCGCGCGCTGCGACCGACAGCAAACCGTCGGCATCGACTTGATACGTTACGCGAATCCGCGCCGCGCCTGCCGCCATCGGCGGGATGCCGCGCAGCTCGAAGCGCGCCAGCGAGCGGCAGTCCGACACCAGCTCGCGTTCGCCCTGCACCACGTGCACCGCCAGCGCGGTCTGGCCATCCTTGAACGTCGTGAACTCCTGCGCACGGGCGCAGGGAATCGTCGAGTTGCGCGGGATGATTTTTTCCACCAGGCCGCCCATGGTTTCGATGCCGAGCGAGAGCGGCGTCACGTCCAGCAGCAGCCAGTCGTCGCCGGAAGCGCGGTTACCGGCCAGCAGGTTGGCCTGGATCGCGGCGCCCAGGGCCACGACCTTGTCCGGGTCAATGTTCGCGTGCGGGATGGTGTGGAAAAACTCCGATACGGCGCGCCGCACGTGCGGCATGCGCGTGGCGCCGCCGACCATCACCACGCCGTCCACGTCTTCGACCGTCACGCCGGCGTCGCGCATGGCCTTGCGGATGGCGTTCATGGTCTTCGCGACCAGGTGTTTCGTGATCTCGGTGAAGGTCTGCGCGGTGATGTTCACGTGCACCAGTTCGCCCGAGTTCAGGACGGCGTCGACCGTCGTCTCGTCGTTGGTCGACAGCAGTTCCTTGGCCTGGCGCGCCTTCACCATCAGGGTCGCCGTGTCTTCTTCCGACAGTGGCGACAGTTTCGCCTGCTCGGTGATCCAGCAGAACAGGCGGTGGTCGAAATCGTCGCCGCCCAGGGCCGAGTCGCCGCCGGTGGAAAGCACCTCGAACACGCCTTTCGACAGCTTCAGGATCGAGATGTCGAAGGTGCCGCCGCCGAGGTCGTAGACCGCGTAGACGCCTTCGGAGCCATGGTCCAGGCCATAGGCGATGGCGGCGGCGGTCGGCTCGGACAGCAGGCGCAGCACGTTCAGGCCGGCCAGCTGGGCCGCGTCCTTGGTCGCCTGGCGCTGGGCGTCGTCGAAGTAGGCCGGCACGGTGATGACGGCGCCGACCAGGTCGTCACCGAGTGAATCTTCGGCCA
Organism: Massilia litorea; assembly: GCF_015101885.1. NCBI lineage: Bacteria > Pseudomonadati > Pseudomonadota > Betaproteobacteria > Burkholderiales > Oxalobacteraceae > Massilia > Massilia litorea. The sequence continues at coordinate 2,913,028 of NZ_CP062941.1, read as the reverse complement.
GCTGGCGCAGGGTCGCCAGGATTTGCGCCGAGGTCTCGACCGGGCTTTTCACGCCGGCGACGGTACGGATCTGGACCATGCCTTCGCCGTCGACGAAGTCGTAGGGCAGGTTCTCGGCGTGGGCGATGTCCTTCAGGCCGCGGCCCATGAAGCGCTTGACCGAGACGATGGTGTTCTTCGGGTCGGTGGTGCGGTGGGCCTGCGCCTTGCGGCCGATATGGGCATTGCCGTTGGCGAGGTAACGCACGACCGATGGCAGCAGGGAGCGGCCGTCCTCGTCGCTGAGCACTTCGGGGCTGCCGCTACGGACGGTGGCGACAAGCGAATTGGTGGTGCCCAGGTCGATGCCGACGGCCAGCCGGTGCTGGTGCGGCGCGGTCGACATGCCGGGTTCGGAGATCTGCAAAAGTGCCATGTTCGTGTTACCTGGTTGTTGTTCTGTGTGATGCTGCGGCGATCATCGCGAAATGCGTACGCCACTTGAACGCGTGGGCGGGAGACCCGCCCACCCTACATCCCTTCGGCACGCCGCGACGTTGATTTACCCTTCGATCGCTTCGTATGCGTACTGTACTTCGTCCCCGAATTTGTCGAGGAACATCAGCGCGCGCACGCCCTCGGCGGCCTTCGGAAAATCGCCGGCGTCGAGCTGCTTGCCGACCTCGGCCAGCATGGCCTTGCGCTCCATCCGCACCTGCTTGTCCAGGGCGTCCAGCGCGTCGGCGTCCTTCGCCGCGCGCGCGTCGCCGAGTTCTTCGCGCCACTCCATCTGCTGCATCAGGAAAGCCATCGGCATCGCCGTGTTCGACTCGGTCTGCAGGTCGACGCCGTTCAGCTCGCACAGGTAGTGCGCGCGCTTCTGCGGGTTCTTCAGCGTTTGATAGGCTTCGTTCGCGCGCGTGGCCCATTGCATGGCGACGCGTTTTTCCGCATCGGTGGCGTTGACGAAACGGTCCGGGTGGACGCGGCCCTGGACGTCGCGGTAGGCCGCGTCGAGCGCGGCCATGTCGACGTCGAAGCGGGCCGGCAGGCCGAAGAGCTCGAAGTGGTTCTGCATCAGGTTCTTAGATCCGGAAGCTCTCGCCGCAACCGCAATTGTCCTTGACGTTCGGGTTGTTGAAGCGGAAGCCTTCGTTCAGTCCCTCGCGGGCGAAATCGAGTTCGGTGCCGTCGATGTAGGGCAGGCTTTTCGGGTCGACGAAGACCTTCACGCCAAACGACTCGAAGACAGTGTCCTCGGCCGCCGATTCGTCGACGTACTCCAGCTTGTAGGCCAGGCCGGAGCAGCCGGTGGTGCGCACGCCGAAACGCAACCCGAGGCCCTTGCCGCGACGCTCGATGTAGCGGTTGATGTGCTTCGCCGCTTTTTCGGTCAGTGTGATTGCCATGCGTTCCTCTCCAGCTTGGTTCTAGCTAATGAATCAACTTTACTGCGCAGTTGCGTGCTTGGTCTTGTAGTCGGCGACCGCGGCCTTGATCGCGTCTTCGGCCAGGATCGAGCAGTGGATTTTGACCGGCGGCAGCGCCAGTTCTTCGGCGATCTGCGTGTTCTTGATGGCCAGTGCCTGGTCCAGGGTTTTACCCTTCACCCATTCGGTCACCAGCGAGCTCGATGCGATGGCCGAACCGCAGCCATAGGTCTTGAACTTCGCGTCTTCGATCAGGCCCTGCTCGTTGACCTTGATCTGCAGCTTCATCACGTCGCCGCAGGCCGGTGCGCCGACCATGCCGGTACCGACGGCGTCATCGCCCTTGTCGAAGGCGCCGACGTTGCGTGGATTCTCGTAGTGGTCGAGTACTTTGTCCGAATATGCCATGGTAGTGCTCCTTATCTTCTCTTAATGCGTTCCGTACTGATTAGTGGGCTGCCCATTGGATCGTGCTGATGTCGATCCCGTCCTTGAACATGTCCCACAGGGGCGACAGTTCGCGCAGTTTGCCGACCTTCGATTTCAGCAGTTCGATCGTGAAATCGATGTCTTCTTCGGTCGTGAAGCGGCCGATGGTAAAGCGGATCGAGCTGTGCGCCAGTTCGTCGCTGCGTCCCAGGGCGCGCAGCACGTAGGATGGCTCCAGGCTGGCCGAGGTGCAGGCCGAACCGGACGACACGGCGATGTCCTTGATCGCCATGATCAGCGACTCGCCTTCGACATAGTTGAACGAAACGTTCAGGTTATGCGGCACGCGGTGTTCCATGTCGCCGTTGATGTAGACCTCTTCGATCTCCATCAGGCCCTTGGCCAGGCGGTCGCGCAGCGCGGTGATGCGCACGATCTCGCTGTCCATCTCTTCCTTGGCGATGCGGAAGGCTTCGCCCATGCCGGCAATCTGGTGCGTCGGCAAGGTGCCCGAGCGCAGGCCGCGCTCGTGGCCGCCGCCGTGCATCTGCGCTTCCAGGCGCACGCGCGGCTTGCGGCGCACGTACAGGGCGCCGATGCCCTTCGGACCATAGGTTTTATGGGCGGTGAAGGTCATCAGGTCGCACTTCGTCTTGTTCAGGTCGATGTGCACCTTGCCGGTCGCCTGGGCGGCGTCGCAGTGGAAGATGATGCCCTTCGAGCGGCACAGTTCGCCGATTTCGTCGATCGGCTGGATCACGCCGATTTCGTTATTGACCAGCATGACCGAGACCAGGATCGTGTCCGGACGGATTGCCGCGGCCAGCTGCTCGACGGTGATCAGGCCGTTGTCCTGCGGCTCCAGGTAGGTGGCTTCGAAACCGACGCGCTCGAGCTCGCGCACGGTGTCCAGCACGGCCTTGTGCTCGGTCTTCACCGTGATGATGTGCTTGCCCTTGGTCTTGTAGAACTGGGCCGCGCCCTTCAGGGCCAGGTTGTTCGATTCGGTGGCGCCGGAGGTCCAGATGATTTCGCGCGGATCGGCGCCGACCAGGGCGGCGACGTGGCCGCGCGCCTCTTCGACGGCAGCCTCGGCCGACCAGCCATACATGTGGCTGCGCGATGCCGGATTACCGAACTGCTCGCGCAGGAAGGGGATCATCTTGTCCGCCACGCGCGGGTCGATCGGCGTCGTTGCCGAGTAGTCCATATAGACCGGGAAATGTGGCGCAGTCACGAAGCTCTGCTCGATTTTTTTGTCCAAAGGCGCGTTCATCAGTTCACTCCAGTCATGCTTCAATTTTGGTGGCGGTGGGGGTGCGGTGCACCACCACGACGTTCTGTTCTTTCTGCTTCTGCTGGTCGACCAGGTCTTGCAGGGAGACCGAATCGAGGTAGTCGACCATCTTGGCGTTCAGCGTGGTCCACAGGTCGTGGGTCATGCAGCGGATGCCGCTGGCGGCGTCCGACCCGTGGCAGTTTTCCTTGCCCCCGCATTGGGTGGCGTCGAGCGGCTCGTCGACGGCGATGATGATGTCGGCCACCGTCACCTTTTCCGCCGGACGCGCCAGGCTGTAGCCGCCGCCCGGCCCGCGGATCGATTCGACGATCTCGTGGCGGCGCAGCTTGCCGAACAGCTGCTCGAGGTAGGACAGCGAAATGGCCTGGCGCTGGCTGATGCCCGACAGCGTGACCGGACCCGTACCCTGGCGCAGGGCAAGATCGATCATCGCAGTGACAGCAAAACGGCCTTTGGTGGTCAGACGCATCACAACCCCGGTAATGTTAAAATATTGCCCTTGTTCATTTCGCATCCACTTTTCCAGGTCTTCGGTGCTGAAGCAGAAAGACCGGATTAGTTGAACGATTTAGTCAAGTATAGCAAATTCCGGGGGGCTTGTCTTGGCGGCCCCAAAAACGGCGGACCTGGTTAGCGAGGCTTTTTGGATGCTGCCGTAGGGTGGGCAGCTCCACCCTGACGATCGAACAGACGCGCCGTCCGCGCTGCCCACGCGGTGATACGCGACTTCTGGACGATCGCGCCCGCAATCGAAACCGCCTCTCAGCGCGCCCGCAACAACCCCATCGGCCCGAACAATTCCCGCATCCCCTGGTGCCCGATAAAGCTCAGGTTATACGGATGCTCCGCCAGCACCTGCGGCAAGCCTGCGGTTTCCGGCAGCTTCCTCAACTCCTCCGCAATCTTCCCCCACAGCACCAGCGTCGGGGGCTGGGGCTGCGCGGCCAGCACCGCCAGCACGGTCTGCAAAAACGGCAGCCAGGCGCGCGCATCGATCGCCGGCTTGACGTGCTTGCGAAACACCAGCGCCGCGTTCAGCAAGAGGAATCCCTGCTGCGTGAGGTTGTCCTGTAACTGCGCCAGGGTCCGGATCGAGCCGTTCGACAAGGCCGCGGCCGCCACCGGCGCCATGGCCGCGCCGCCCGTGTCCTCGAGCTGCAGCCGGCCGTCGGCCACCAGCAGCATCTTCATGAAGTTGCGCAGCGAGGTCGCCCGGTTCACCGGCTTCGACAGGCCCGCTTCGCTCCACAGGTCGCCGACCGCGCCATCCATGAAGCAGACGCCGGTCGCGCTCTCGGCGCGCGGATACGGTCCCTCCCCCACCAGCACGTAGCGCACCCGGTCCAGGGGCTGGGCAAACGCGGCGAACAAACGCCCCTGGGTCGGCAAATAATCGTCCGCGGCCAGTGCCGGCAGGTAGCCGGGATTGGCCTGCGCCACTGCTTCCAGGCCGCGCAGCAGATGGGGCCGCCAGGAGGCGTCGGCAAGGGCGAGCGCGTCGATCATGGCGCCGGGGATGGGGGAGCTGTTCATGGCTGGTCGGTTGCGAAAAAGAGGCGAAATTGTAGCCCAGCCCATGCGCAGCGGGTGCATCGGTGCCGTACGTCAAGCTGGCGTACCGGTTTCGCAAATCGAGGCATAGTAATCGCCCATCCACCAACACCCGAACAAAGGAGACAGAACATGCAAACCATCCAGGACATCATGACGCGCGACGTGCAGACCATTTCGCCGCAGGAGACCGTGCAGCGCGCCGCACAGCTGATGGACGAATTGAATGTGGGTGCCATCCCGGTGCTCGATGACGGCAAGCTGGTTGGCATGATCACCGACCGCGACATCACCGTGCGCTCCGTGGCCGTCGGCCAGGCGCCCGGCTCGACGAAGGTCGAGCAGGTGATGAGCACCGACGTGCGCACCTGCACCGCCGGCCAGAGCGTCGACGAGGTGCTGGGGCAGATGGGCGACGTGCAGATCCGCCGCATTCCCGTGCTCGACGAGCAGTCGCAACAGGTGATCGGCATCGTGTCGCTGGGCGACGTGGCGACCAAGCACTCGGCCGACGTCGACCGCACGCTCGACGAGATCTCGACGCCGTCGGAGCCGGACCGTTCGGCGACGAGGCACTGACACCGGACGAGGCGGACGCTCCCGTCCGCCTCCGGGAGCAGCCGCTTACTCGGCGTCCGGCTGCCTGGATGGATGCGCGGCCGCGAAGGCCGGCAGGTCGATGCATAGCGCGTAGATGCGGGCGATGTTCGGGTAGACGCTGATGTCGATCTCGAAACGCTGGGCATTGAACACCTGCGGCACCAGGAAGCAGTCGGCGATCGTCGGCGCGCTGCCGTGGCAGAAGGGACCGGCGGCCGGGTCGCGCGCGAGGTGCGATTCGAGGCCGGCCAGTCCTTCGCGGATCCAGTGGCGGATCCAGTCGTTCTTCTGCTCTTCGCTGATTTTCAGCTCGTGCACCAGGTAGCGCAGGACGCGCAGGTTGTTCAGCGGGTGGATGTCGCAGGCGATGATCTGCGCCAGCTCGCGCACGCGGGCGCGTCCCGGCGCATCCTGCGGCATCAGGGGCACGGCCGGGAAGCGCTCATCGAGGTATTCGACGATCGCCATCGACTGCGTCAGCGTGATGCGCTCGTCCTGGAAAGCCGGCACCAGGCCGCTCGGATTGATGCGCCGGTATTCCTCCTGGCGCTGCTGGCCGCCGTCCTTGAGCAGGTGCACGGGCACCGCGTCATAGCCCAGGCCCTTCAGGTTCAGGGCGATGCGCACGCGGTAGGCGGCGGAGCTGCGGAAATAGGTATAAAGCTTCATTCTTTCCTCTCGTGGGAATGCGCGCCGTGGTAATGCCTCACCTCGTGATCGATGGCGCCGAAAATGCTGGCGCCATCAAGATCCAGCATCTCGATGCGCACGTTGTCGCCAAAGCGCAGGAATGGCGTCGCCGGGGCGCCGAGTTCGATGGTTTCGTACATCCGCAGTTCGGCCAGGCAGCAGTAGCCGACGCCACCGTTGGCGATGCTCGAGCCATGCAGGCCGCCCTGCTTGTTCGACACCGTGCCGGAACCGATGATGCTGCCGGCGCCGAGCTCGCGCGTCTTGGCAGCATGCGAAACGAGTTGCGCGAAGCTGAAGGTCATGTCCTCGCCCGCGTTCGGCTTGCCGAAGGGCTCGTCGTTGACCGTGACCAGCAGCGGCAGGTGCAGTTTGGAGTCAAGCCAGGCGTCGCCCAGCTCGTCCGGCGTGACCGCCACCGGAGAAAACGCGCTGGCCGGCTTCGACTGGTAAAAACCAAAACCCTTTGCCAGTTCGCCCGGAATCAGGTTGCGCAGCGAAACGTCGTTCACCAGCATGACGAGGCGGATCGCCTTCGCGGCCTCGTCGATGCTCGCGCCCATCGGCACGTCGCCGGTGACGACCGCCACTTCCGCTTCCAGGTCGACGCCCCAGTCTTCGCTCATCACGGCGATCGGGTCGCAGGGACCGATGAAGGAGTCGCCGCCGCCCTGGTACATCAGCGGGTCGGTGTAGAACGAGGCCGGCACCTCGGCATTGCGCGCCTTGCGCACCAGCTCGACGTGGTTGATGTAGGCCGAGCCGTCGGCCCACTGGTAGGCGCGCGGCAGCGGCGAATGGCAATCCATCTCGATGAAGGATTCGGCCTGGTCGGCGCTGCCATTGTTGAGCTTGTCGTAGACGGCCTGCAGGCGCGGCGCGACCGCGTCCCAGTCGTCGAGCGCGGCCTGCAGCGTGCGCGCGATCTTCGGGACGGCCTGGCAGGTGACGAGGTCACGGCTGACGACGACCAGCGTACCGTCGCGGCCGCCGGTCTTGAGTGAAGCGAGTTTCATGGCGAGTTCCTTAGTCCGGGCATTAGTTGCCGCCATTAAAAGTCAAAACGAACTATCATACAAACAATATTTTCCGCCTGATTTATCAGACTATCCTATGAATCCCACCCTGCGCCAGATGCGCGCGTTCGTGGCGCTCGCCAAGACCAATAACTTTACGTCGGCGGCAGCGTCCATGCACGTGACACAATCGGCTCTTTCGGGCTTGATCAAGGAGCTCGAACAGACCCTCGGCGCACGCGTCGTCGACCGTTCCACGCGCCGCATCGTATTGACGGACATCGGCCGCGAGCTGTATCCGCTATTTAGCCAGATGATCGATGATCTCGACGGTGCGCTGGCGAACGTGGCGGACCATACGCAGTTGCGAAAAGGCGTGGTGCGCATCGCCGCGCCACAACTGATGTGCTGCACCCTGGTGCCCGCAGCCGTGGCTGCCTACCGCAGCGGGCAACCGGACATCGATGTCCGGGTCGCCGACAGCCCGGTCGAGAACGTGATCGCGCGCGTGCTCTCGGGCGAATCCGATTTCGGCATCGGACCCGAGCGCGAACCGGCGCCGCAACTGGAAGCGCGCGAGCTGTTCGAGATGCCCTTCTCCCTCGTCTTCCCGCAGGGACACCCCCTGGAGGCGAACGCGCGCGTCACCTGGCAGGACGTCGCGCGTTATCCCTTCATCGCCCTGCAGGGACAATTCACGGAGCGCCTGCTGGCCGACATGCAAGCCCTGCTGCGCGAAGTGCCCCTGAAACCGGCCAACGAAGTCACCTTCATGACGACGGCGCTGGCGATGGTCAGCGCCGGGCTCGGCATCACCGTCTGCCTGCCGTATGCCGAGCCGCTGGTGCAGCTCTACCAACTGCACATGCGCCCGCTCGAGGAGCCCAGGCTGACGCGGCGCTTTTTCGTCTACACGCGCGCCGGACGCTCGCTGTCGCCGGCGGCGCAGAGCTTCATCGATTTCCTGTTTCCGTATGTGGAGGGAAAGCGCAGCGAGGCGCGCATGATGCAAGCATGAATCAGCAGGCGTGAACCGGGGCTCTGCGCCGGCCGCCGCGCTGGGCTAGAATCGACGGATTGCAGATCGTTTCAGCAGGAGTGCCACAGATGTCCCTGAACACCATCGCGATCAACCAGCGCATGGACAAATTCGACGGCCACCATGAAGTCTGGCTGTTCGGCTACGGTTCGCTGATCTTCAAGGCCGACTTCCCCTTCATCGAACGCCGCCCGGCGAGCATCCGCGGCTGGACCCGCCGTTTCTGGCAGGGTTCGCACGACCACCGCGGCACCGAGGCCGCGCCCGGCCGCGTGGTGACGCTGGTGCCGGAAGAAGGCGCCGTCTGCCATGGCATGGCCTACCTGGTCACGCCGGAGGAATTCGCCCACCTCGACCACCGCGAGAAGAACGGTTACCTGCGGCTGGCGATCGATATCGCGTTCGATGACGGCGGCAGCGAAGAGGGACTGGTGTATATCGCGACGCACGAGAACGCGGCGTTTCTCGGCCCCGCGACCGAGCACGAGATTGCGCAGCAGATTGCCGGTGCGGCCGGGCCGAGCGGCCCGAACAGCGAATACCTTCTGGAACTGGCCCGGGCGCTGCGGGCGCTGGGCAAGCATGACGCGCACGTGTTCGAGATCGAGCGCCACCTGATCGACGCGGCCCGATCGTGAGTTTCCAGCCGGCGTCGTGACCCCGGCCCAGGGCGCCGCAGCCTCGCGGCGTCAACTCTTCCGGCACTTTCCTGAACCTTCAGGGTCGAACATCGGTCGTTCGAACAGCTGTCCTCGCGCCAGAGGACGGTCCGATTACGTTCACCAGGAGAGGCCATGTCCATCGACCGTCGCATCCTCGCCATTCTCGGAGCGCGGCTTCCCGCGATCTTCGACCTGATCCCCCGCGGCCCATTGAGTCTCGCCGCACTCAATGCGCAGCTCCTTCCAGCGCACGAACTGGGCGCTGCCATTGCCGCCGAGTTTGCGCATACCGCGTGGCAGGCCGATCGCTTCGGTCTCGACCCCGCGATCGCATTCATGGACCTCGACGATTGGTGCCCTACCCGTCCAAGGCCACCCAGGCTGCCGCCATGGTGGGGGCCACATCGCGGTCTGGGACCGCACCCGGAGCCGTGGAGTCAGGAATCGCATGCCGACTTCCACATCGGCTTTGCCTCCCGGCTTGCCTGGGCGTCGAGCCAGATCGATAGTCCCGCACTGCGCGAATCGTTCGACAAGGCGATCGAGCGCTCCATCGAGGCGATCGATTCCGGCACTCCCTGAAGCCGCAGCGGCACCCGCTATTGCGCATGGTTCGACGCTTTGCGGCGCCCACATCGCAGATACACGCGGGCGCCACGGCGGGTCCGATGGCCCGCCGCCCCCTCGTCAAAACAAATCCAGCTGCGCCGCCCCCTTCGCGCCCGCCTTGCCGGTCGCCGCCGGCACCACCAGCGGCCGCCGGAATTGCGATGTATCGAGCCGCTCGAAACGGCTGCCCAGCTTCCCCAGGCCCAGCCGCTCGACGGTCTTCGTAAAACGCTGGCGGATCAGGTCGGCCCAGACGCCCTCGCCCTGCATGCGCTTGCCCCAGTCGCTGTCGTAATCCTTCCCGCCGCGCATCTCGCGCACGCGGTTCATCACGCGCTGGGCACGTTCCGGGAAATGGGCTTCGAGCCATTGCTGGAACAGCGGATTGACCTCGAAGGGTAATCGCAGCACGACGTAATGGGCGCTGACGGCGCCGGCATCGCGCGCCGCTTCCAGGATGCGCTCGATTTCCGGTTCGGTGACGAAAGGGATGATCGGCGCCACGCTGACGCTGACCGGGATGCCGGCCTCGGTCAGGGTGCGGATCGTGCGCAGGCGCCGCGCCGGGGCGGCGGCGCGCGGCTCCAGGGTGCGCGAGATTTCCGAGTCGAGCGTGGTGATCGTGATCGCGGCACAGGCCTGGCCCTTGGCCGCCATCGGGGCCAGCAGGTCGATGTCGCGCTCGATCAGCGAGGACTTGGTGATCATGCCGACCGGATGCTGGCATTCGCTCAGCACCTCGAGCACCTGGCGCGTCAGGCGCATCTCGCGCTCGCAGGGTTGATAGGCGTCGGTATTCACGCCGATGGCGATGTGCTCGGGCTTGTACCCCGGATGCGCCAGCTCGCGCCGTAGCAGCTCGGCAGCGTTGACCTTGGCGAACAACCTGGTCTCGAAATCGAGCCCGGGTGAGAGGCCGAGATAGCTGTGCGTGGGACGGGCGAAACAATAGATGCAGCCGTGCTCGCATCCGCGATAGGGATTGAGCGAGACCTTGAACGGGATGTCGGGCGAGGCGTTGCGCGAGAGGATGCTCTTTGCGACTTCGTCCGTCACCTGAGTCTTGAAGCGCGGCGCATCGCCGGGCTCGATCCCGGCGTCCCAGCCGTCGTCGAAACCCTCGCGGCCGTTGACCTCGTACCGGCCTTGCATGTTGGATACAGCGCCCCGCCCTTTCGACACCGCGAGCGGACGCGGCGGCAACATTGGCTGCTCGGCACTGTATTCCCGGTCAATTGTTCGTTCGCGCAGTTCCACTGTGCACCTCATACTGTATGTTTATACAGTATGGTACGCCCGTCAGCGCCTGAACTCAAGCGTGCCGTGTGCGCGCCGCGTCCAGGGGCACGAAAGCGGCCTGTTGTTGCACAAAACCGTCAAACGCCTCCAATAAGGGCGCAACGAGCGCCATGTCGCCGCCGACCTGGCCCAGCGCGTAGGCGGTGGCCTCGAGGGTCGAGAGCTGGTCCGGGGCGTGCGCCTTGCGGATGCGGTAGTTCGAGGCCGGCATCTCGCTCAGGGCCAGGCGCGGCAGGCGCTGCAGGGCCGGGGTCAGGTGCAGCATCTTGCGGCTCTTGCGCCAGGTGGCGTCGAGCACCACCAGGCGCAGTTCCCCGGGCGGGGGCAGGCTGGTGGCCGGGGCCGCGGGCGCGTCCGGCGTCTCCGGATACAGCAGCACGGGCCGGCGGCCATCCGCATGCAACAGCGCATCCAGCTCCAGCGGATCGAAGGCTTCGCCGACCGCAAGCCGGCTGCCGGCAACGCACAGGTGCAGCAGGCGCGCGCTGTTCTTGGCGTTCGCCACTTCGAGCGGATGCTGCAGGATCAAGAGCCCGGCCGCGGGCGACACCGGCCGCACCCAGGCGCAGATGCAGGCCGATTGCGCGCGCAGGCAGGCCGCGCAGCCGGCGCGGCGGGGAGGAGAATCGGGCGTCATCGGTCAGCGCGCAAAAGGCGCCGATTGTATCAGCCGGCAGATTTGCGCAGCGGCGCCAGCGCCCCGCTCCAGGCCACCACCTGGTCGAGCATGGCGGTCAAGGACTGACCATGGTGCGCGGCCGGCTTGAAGGTGGCGAAATTCTCGAAGTCAGTGAACAGCGACAGCATCACCTGCCCGCGCACGTCGGCCACCATCAGTTCGCCCATCACCAGGCGCAGGCTTTCGACGGCGCGCACGCCGCCGGCGCTGCCGTAGCCGACGAAACCGGCCGCCTTGTTGTTCCACTCTTTATAGAGGAAGTCGATGGCGTTCTTCAGCGCGCCCGAGGTGCCGTGGTTATACTCGGGCGTAACGAAGACGAAGCCGTCGAACTGCGCGATCTTTTCGGCCCAGGCGATCGTGTGCGGCTTCGAATACTGGCCCATCGAGGGCGGCACCGGCTCGTCCAGCAGCGGCAGCTTGAAATCCTGGATATCGACCAGCTCGAAGCTCGCATCGCTGCGCTGCGACGCCGCGTCCATTACCCAGCGCGCCACGTCGAGCGCCTTGCGCCCCGGACGGGTACTGCCGACTATCACCGCCACCTTGACCATGTCCGTCTCCTCAAGTGAAGAACAACCCGTGCTCATTCTAGTCAGGTCGCGCAGCGGCCGGCGCCGCTTTGCCCCATACAACTATTCCTGCGCGACGAGGCCGCCCAGCAGGCGCACGGCCTGGGCGATGTCGTAGGGCTTGGCCAGGATCGGCACGTCAGGCAGCGCCACCTGGCGCTCGGTATAGCCGGTCGCCAGCACCACCGGCAGCTCGGGCCAGCGCCGGCGCAGGGCGCGCGCCAGGTCGATGCCGCTCAGGCTGCCCGGCATGACGACATCGGAAAACACGACATCGACCTGCAGTCCGGCGTCGAGCAGCGCCAGGGCGGCGTCGCCGCTCTCGGCCATGCGCACCGTAAAGCCGGCCTGGCGCAGGCCGCCGGCGACGGCTTCGCGCACCAGCGGGTCGTCTTCGACGAAGAGCACGCTGCCGCTCTCCTGCCGCAATACCGCCGGCGCCTCCGGGACAGCCGGGGCCGGGGCCGGCGCCGCATCCGCACGCGGCAGGTAGATGTGCACCCGCGTGCCGCGCCCCAGGGCGCTGTCGAGCGTGAGGAGCCCACCGGCCTGGGCCGCGAAGGCATAGGCTTGCGGCAGGCCGAGCCCGGTGCCCTGCCCCGGCGCCTTGGTCGTGTAGAAGGGGTCGAGCGCGTGCGCCAGCACCTCGGGCGACATGCCGGCGCCGCCGTCGACCACGCTCAGGTGCAGGTAGTCGCCGGGCGCCAGGCCCTGCGGCGGCGTGTCCAGGGCGACATTGCGCGCGATGATGCGCAGCACGCCCCCGCCGTCCATCGCGTCGCGCGCATTGATTGCCAGGTTCAGCAGCGCCAGGTCGAACTGCAGCGGTTCGACCGTCACCGGCCACAGGTCGGGCGCGAAATCGGTGTCGACCGCGACCGCCTCGCCCACGCCGCCCCGGATCAGCTGCAGCGCGCTTTCCAGCTGCAGCTTCGGATCGACCGTCAGCAGCCGCCCTTCCTGCACCCGGCCGAAGGAGCCGAGCTGGCCGGTGAGCTTGGTGGCGCGCCCGACGGTGCGCTTGCAGGTGTCGATCAGGCCTTGCAGCTTCGGATCCCTGGCCAGCATCGCGCCCAGCTGCAAAGCGGTGGTCAGGGTTTGCAGCAGGTTGTTGAATTCGTGGGCGATGCCGGCCGTCAGGCGTCCGAGCGATTCCAGGCGCTGGCTTTTGAGCAAGGCGCCCTGCGCCTGTTCGGTGGCGCGGATCGCCTCGTTCACCCGCTGTTCGAGCTCGCGCTGCGAGCGCCGGATCTGTTTACTGGCTTCCGTCATGCGGCGCGCCACGTTGTCGATCTCTTCCAGTCCGTGCGGGTGGTAAGTCACCTCCTCGCCGTTGCCGAGGCGGTCGGCGCAGCGCCCCAGGTATTCGATCGGCGCCGTTGCCCGGTTCGCGAACCAGCGGCCGGCCGCCAGGGCCAGCACCAGCAGCACGGCCATGATCGCGGCCAGGAAAGCGGCGGCCCTGATCGGTACCTGGCGGATCTCGGCCGTGGGAATGCTGATCAACACCTTCCAGCCCGTGTTCGGCACCGTGCTGGCCAGGGCGCGCACCGGGATGCCTTCGAGCGTCTCGCCGTCGAACATCAGGGCGCCGTCGCCAGCGGCGATGCGCCTGCGCGTGTCTTCACGCAGCAGCGTGCCGACATACCGGCCGGGGTCGCGCGAGCGCGCCACGATGCGGCCGTTGCGGTCGGCCACGGAGGCGATCCAGGTGCCCGGGAAATGCTGGCGCACCAGCAATTGCTGGACGATGCCGACGTGCAGGCCCAGCAGCAGGTAGTAGCGCACCTGGCCGTCGATGCGGACCGGCACCTGCATCATGAAGTCGTGGCGGCGCACCGGCGGCGCATAAAAAACATCGGAGACCAGGGTGCCGGCCGCGCCGAAGCGCTCCACCAGCGCCGGCAGGTTCGATGGGTTGCGCCCGGGCACTACGCTGCCGAACGGGCGCCGGGTGTTGAGGACGGTCTTGCCGTCCAGGTCCAGCAGGATCGCCACCGCGCCGACGCCCTCGGCGGCCCGCTGCGCATGCGCATAGAACTCGGCCATGTCGCCGGCGGCCAGCGCGGGCGACGCGGCCAGGGTGCGCAGGATACCCTCCTGGTGCCGCATTTCGTTGTCAATGAGCAACGCGAACGCATGGCCGGTTTCCGCCACGCCGCGCTCCTGGTCTTTTTGCTGTTCCACGTAGACATATGCCACCGCCAGCGCCGCGCCGATGAAGGCCGGCACCAGGATGGCGACCACGAGGAGCAGGAGCCGGTTCCGGAATCGCATCACATCTCCCTATGACGACGGGCGCGTTCTGGGGCGCACGTTTGCGCTCCGGCAGCGGCCGGAGCGACAGCTGAAAAATCTGCAATATTTCCTTTTAAATCATGCTCCTGCAGGCGTTTGAGGTCCCGTTCAGCCTGTTCAATATGGACATAAATAAACATCTTAACCACACACAAAAATTTAGCTCTGGAATTGCCGAAACGGATATTGCCCTCGACTGTCGAGGTGCCTAGAATCAATTCATTCCGATCAGCAATTCTGTCACACCGGCAGGCATTCCAGAGTCTCCCATGTTTAGAGTTCGCCCTACCGTTCGCAAGATCACCGCCGCCCTGCTCGCCGCCATGGCCATGTTGCCAGGGATCGCGATCGAGCAGGAACTGAAGCTCGACTACCGGATGAACGAGCAGATCGTACAGGTGCCGGCCGGCGATGAAAACCGCGCGATGCTGGAGACGACCGTATTCCGCCCGAACGGTCCCGGACCGTTCCCGCTGCTGGTCATCAACCACGGCAAGGACCCGGGCCGTCCGAGCGCCCAGCCGCGCGACCGCTTTTATCACATGGCCGCGGCGTTCGTGAAGCGCGGCTATGCGGTGATGGTGCCGATGCGCCAGGGTTTCGCCAATTCGACCGGGCGCTACCGCGACCGCGGCTGCGACATGAAGACCAACGGCTACCTGCAGGCCGAGGACATCCGCTCGACCCTCGAGTTCGCACGGGCCCAGTCCTGGGTCGACGGCGCCCACATCGTCGTGGCCGGCCAGTCGTATGGCGGCCTGGCGACGATGGCGCTCGGCACCCAGGAACTGCCCGGCGTGCGCGGCCTGATCAATTTTGCCGGCGGCCTGCGCGACGACAGCGACCGCTGCGCCTGGCGCTCGGCGCTGGTGTCGGCCTTTGCCGAATACGGCGCCAACAGCAAGGTGCCGAGCCTGTGGATGTATGGCGAAAACGATTCGCTGTTCGGGCCCGACCTTGCAAACCGCCTGCACGAAGCATATGCCCAGGCCGGCGGCAAGGCGCGCCTGGTCGAATTCCCTTCGTTCAAGCGCGACGCCCACGGCATGCTCGCCAGCCGCGACGGCGAAAAGATCTGGCTGGACGACACGATGCGCTTCCTGAAGGGCGTCGGCATGCCGACCGAGGTGCTGTACGACGTACCCGCGCCGCCGACCCCGCCGCGCACCGATTTCGCGAAAATCGACGATATCGAGGCCGTGCCCTTTCTCTCGGAAAACGGGCGCCGCGCCTATGCCGACTACCTGACCAAGATGACGCCGCGCGCCTTTGCCGTGTCGCCATCCGGCGCCTGGACCTGGGCCGAGGAAGGCGAGGCGCCGGACGCGCGCGCGCTGGCCACCTGCTCGGCCAAGAGCAGCCAGCCCTGCAAACTGTATTCGATCGACGACTATGTGGTCTGGAACGGCAACCGCGTCGACGCCGCCGAGAAGGCCAGCATGACGGCCTCGATCGCGGCGCCGGCCGATCCGAACGCGCCGGGCGCGGTGGGTGGCAGCGCCGTGCCGACGGCCAAGGCGGCCCCGACGGCACAATAAGCCTTTTAGTCAAGCTGGCGGCGCACTCATCCGTTGCGCCGCCGGCGTCTTTCTTGCGCGGGCTCGACCTGGCGCAAACGCTGCAGCCCTGCCCACTCCGACAATGAGGCCATCGCCCCTTCGGAGTGCTCCATGCGCCTGTCCCGGATCCTGTTCGCCACGCTGTTCATGGTGCTGGCCCAGCTGGCCCTGCTGGACGGCAGCGCCCGCGCCGCCAACAACGATCCGGTCGTGCTGGTGCACGGTTTCCTCGGCTTCGGTCCCGACCGGTTTCCGCGCAGCGGCTTCCTGTACTGGGGCGGCTACGGCGACCTCGCCGCCCACCTGCGCACCTACAAGGGCCCGCACACGGTCTTCACCGCCGTCGTCGGCGCGATCGCCAGCAACCGCGAACGGGCGGCCGAACTGTATGCGCAGATCAAAGGGGGCTGCGCCGATTACGGCGCGCGCCACGCGGCGGCCGGCCGCCTCGGGAAAGCGCCCGCCTGCTGGGCGGCCGACCCGCAGCACAATCCGATGGGTTACCCGCCGGCGCTGTATCCGCCCTGGGACGCGCAGCACCCGCTGCACATGATCGGCCATAGCCAGGGCGGCACCACCATCCGCGCCCTGGTCGAACTGCTGGAGCACGGCGACCCGCAGGGCGGCGACGGCGAACTGTACCGGGGCGGCAAGCCCGGGTGGATCCGCAGCGTCACCACCATCTCGGCGCCGCACAACGGCACCACCCTGCGCGACGCCGTGCTCGACATCCTGCCCGATCTGCGCTCGCCGCTGCGCGACTGGCTGCTCGCCGATCTCGCCAACTGGGAACTGGCCCCGGACGGCGCGCGCAGCTTCAATGCCTGGGCGCGCACCTCGCCCCGGGTGCATTATTTTTCGGTCGGCACCCAGGCGACCGAAGCCGGCGCGCCCTGCTGCAACGCCACCGACCGCCGCATCGCGCCGCTCCAGAACCGCCGCTACCAGTACCCGCGCAGCGACATGTTCGCCTATTACAAAACCTATGCCGGGGAATGGATCGTGCCCTCGATGCTGCAGCACGGGATGGGCGGCTATACCCAGGATGGGCCGGGCCGGGTGCGCATCGACAGCAGCTGGTTCGCCAACGACGGCGTGGTCAATACCAGCAGCATGCGCGCCCCCGCCGGGCACCCGGTGCGCGACTTCGACGGCACCCCGGTGCCCGGCATCTGGAATTACCTCGGGACTTACCGCGGCTACGACCACTTCGACGTCCTGGACTGGCCGCACGAGGGACCATCGGCGGAACCGATCTACGAGCGCGTTTCCGACATCCTGTTTGCGCTCTGAACGTTCAGCTGCGCCCCCCACGCCTGGAGCTGCGCCACGGTGGCGGTCGCGCCGCCGCAGACGATGACGAGGACCTTGTCGAACGCGGCCAGCGGGCCGCCGGGACGCCAGGCCAGCGCCAGCGCGGCGCCGCAGGCCGGCTCGACGACGACGCGGTGCTCGTCCATGAAGCGCAGGCAGGCCGCGACCGCCTCCCCGTCCGTCACCACGACCGGCGTGATCGGGTGCGTGCGCGCCAGCGCGAAGGCATGCTCCGACACTTTACGGGCGCCGAGCGAAGTGGCGATGCTGTTGATTGCCGGCAGTTCGATGCGTTCGCCCGCCGCCAGCGACTGCGCATAGGAATCGGCACCTGCGGTCTCCACCGCGAACACGGGCAGGTCATTCCATCCCTGGCGCCGCAGGCCGGCCACCACGCCGCTGAGCAGCCCGCCCCCGCCGACCGAGAGCACGACCGCATCCGGGCGCAGGCCGGCGTCCGCCACTTCGTCGATCATGCCGGCGTGGCCTTCCCACAGCAGCGGATCGTCGAAGGGGTGAATGAAGGCGTCCTGCGGGCCGAGCAGCGACTGCGCGTACGCGTTCGCCTCTTGAAAGGAGATGCCGTGCACGCAGACCTGCGCGCCTTCCCGCGCCAGCAGGGCGCGGGCGCGTCCGCTGGTCGTTTGCGGCACCACGACCAGGGCCGGCAGGCCGAGCCGGCGCGCCGCATGGGCCGCCGCCAGGCCGGCATTCCCGCCGGACGAGGCGACGATGCGGCCTGCCCCGCGTGCGGCATACACTTCACAGGCGTGGCCGATGCCGCGCAGTTTGAAGGAGCCGCTCGGCTGCAGCGCCTCCATCTTCAGCCAGACCTGTTGCCCCGGCCCGGGGTCGAAGGCGTTCGAGGGCAGCAGCGGCGTGGCGATGTGCAACGCCATGGCGAGCGCAGCCTCAGGCGGCCGTGCGCAGGGCGCGCGCCAGGTCCGACAAACGATACGGCTTGCCGACGAAGGCGAAGTCATCCAGGTTCGCGTTCTCGAGGATCAGGGCCGGCAGCGGATAGCCGGAGGCGAGGATGATCTTCACCTCAGGATAGTGCTCGCTTGCGTAGGTCGCCAGCTCGATGCCGTTCATGCCGGGCATGATGACATCGGTGAACAGGATGTCGACCTTACGGCTGGCCAGCAGGCTCAAGGCTTCCGAAGCATTCGAGGCGGTGACGACTTCATAGCCCATGCTGATGTAGAGCGCCGAAGCGACGTCCATCAGGTCGGGTTCGTCCTCGACGATCAGCACCAGCTCGGTCGTATCCTGGTGCGTGCCGCCGTCCTGCCCGGGCGCGGCAGGCAGGAAGATGCTGATCGCCGTGCCTTCGCCGGGCGAGCTGCCGATCACGACTTCGCCGCCGGACTGCTTGATGAAGCCGTAGACCTGCGACAGGCCCAGGCCCGTGCCTTTACCCACTTCCTTGGTCGTATAGAAGGGTTCGAAGGCGCGTGCTGCGGTCTCGGGCGACATGCCGGTACCGGTATCGGTCACCGTCACCCGAACATAGGGACCCGGCGCCAGTCCACCTACTTCGCGCTCGGCGAGGTCGACGTTGGCCGTCTCGATCTGCAGGTCTCCGCCGTCGGGCATGGCGTCGCGCGCGTTGACGACCAGGTTCAGGATGGCCGACTCGAAGCGCGCGCTGTCGATGACGGTGGTGCGCACCTGCGGCTCGAGCTTGACCGTGAACGCGATCGAGGCGTTCACCGCGCGCCGCAGCACCGATTCGAAACCGGAAATGAGGCGGTTCACGCTGCGCGTTTCAGGCTGCAAGGGCTGCTGGCGCGCAAAGGCAAGCAGCTGCTGGGTGAGCGTGGCCCCGCGCTCGACGGCGCGGCGCATGCTGTCGAAGGTCTTGGCGTCGGCACTGACGCCGCGCCCCAGGCTCAGTACCTCGAGGCCGCTGGCCAGCACCGACAGCAGGTTGTTGAAATCGTGCGCGATGCCGCCGGTCAGCTGGCCGATCGACTCCATCTTCTGTGCCTGGAACAGGGCCGCATTCGCCTCGGCCAGCGCGGCGTCGGCCTTCTTCTTTTCGGTGAGGTCGCGCGTGATCTTGGCAAAGCCGATCAGTTCGCCCATGTCGTCGCGGATGGCGTCGATCACCACGTGCGCCCAGAAGCGGGTGCCGTCCTTGCGCACGCGCCAGCCCTCGGCCTCGTAGCGGCCTTCGCGCGAGGCAATGGCGAGCGCCCGTTGCGGCTTGCCGTCGAGGCGGTCTTCCTCGGCATAGAAACGCGAAAAATGCTGGCCCACGATTTCGTCGGCCTGGTAGCCCTTGATGCGTTCGGCGCCGACGTTCCAGTTGCTCACCTCGCCCTCGGGCGAGAGCATGTAGATCGCATAATCGGTCACGCCCTGCACCAGCAGGCGGAAGCGCTCTTCGCTGGCGCGCAGGGCCTGTTCGGCCTGGCGCTTGTCGGTAATGTCGCGCGTGATCTTGGCGTAGCCCAGCAGCGTGCCATGCTCGTCATAGATCGGGTCGATCACGACGCTGGCCCAGAAGCGCGTGCCGTCCTGGCGCATGCGCCAGCCCTCGGCTTCGTACTTGCCCTCGGCCAAGGCCGCGGCCAGCGCGCGCTCCGGCAGGTTCGTTGCCCGGTCCTCGGGGGTGTAGAAGCGCGAGAAGTGCTCGCCCAGGATTTCGGGCGCCAGGTAGCCCTTGAAGCGCTGCGCGCCCGCATTCCAGCTGCTGACGTGGCCTTCCGTATCGAGCATGTAGATCGCGTAGTCGCTGATGCCGGAAATCAGGTACTGGAAGCGCTGCTCTTCGGTCAACGGCTTCCTGGCGGCGGGTCGATTGTTCATTGGGGCAGGGGCTGCGGTGGCGGATAACGCGTCATCATAAACCCAAACCGTCCGCACTGCCCACGCAAACCTTGCCAGAAGATCCACTCTCCTGAAAAAAGGTCAAGCCCCGATCCACCCAAAAAAACTCGCCTTTCGTCTCAGCGTTGCGGGTGCACGAAAACGCCCACAATTGCCCCGTACCAGCCCTTGCCTTTCACGCTAGAATACTGCTTTTGCAACCCAGCCGTGCCCCGCTCGCGCCTCATGACTCCACCCTCTTCCGCACCGCTCGACCTGTCCGGCTGTGACCGGGAACCGATCCGTACTCCCGGCAGCATCCAGCCACACGGCTTCCTGCTGACGCTCTCGCAGGAGGGCAAGGTCTTGCAGGCCAGCGCCAACCTGGCGCACTGGATCGGCGTCGAGGCGCAGGCCGCTTGCGGGCGGCCGCTGGCCGAGGTGATCGGCGCCGCCGCCGAAGGCCTGAGCCAGGACCTGCCGGGCGACAAGCTCGGCAACCGTCCGCTCTACCTGTGCACTGCCGCCATCAACGAGCGCCACTTCGACGTGCTCGGCCACGTATGGGACGGCCTGGTCCTGCTCGAGTTCGAAGCCGCCCTGCGCGCCGAACCGCTGGACTACCGCCACCTGTATCCGCTGCTGGGCGACTTCCTGCTGAAGGTTAACGAGAAGCAGTCGGTCGAGTCGCTCGCCGAACTGGCCGCCCACCACGTGCGCATGGTCAGCGGTTTCGGGCGCGTCATGGTCTACCAGTTCGACCGCGACGGCCACGGCCACGTGATGGCCGAGTCGAAGGAAGACGGCTACCACTCGTACATGGGCCAGCGCTTTCCGGCCTCGGACATCCCGTCCCAGGCGCGCGACCTGTACGCGCTCTCGCGCATCCGCCTGATCCAGGACGCGAACTACGTCCCGGCGCCGCTGGTGCCGCCGCAAAACCCGGTGACCGGGCAGCGCAACGACCTGTCTTTCGCCGCCCTGCGCAGCGTCTCGCCGGTGCACCTGCAATACATGCGCAACATGGGCACCCTGGCCTCGATGTCGGTCTCGCTGATGGTCAAGGGCAAGCTCTGGGGCCTGATTTCCTGCCATAACGAGACGCCCTGCCCGCTGCCTTTCGAGAAGCGCACGGCCTGCGAACAGCTGGGCCAGGTGCTCGCCCTGTGTATCGAATCGCGCGAGGACGCCAGCGAACTGCAGTTCCGCCTGGAAGTGCGGCGCATGATGGTCGCGATGCTGGGCAATCTCACCAAGGGCGCCGACGTCATCGACAACATGAGCGGCATCTTCCCCGAACTGCTGCGTTTCGCGCGCGCCGGCGGCGTGGCCATCGTGGCCGGCGACCGGGTGCTGACCTATGGCGATACGCCCGACGCCGCGGCCATCGAAGACCTGGTGGCCTGGCTCGAATTGCAGGGTCATGGCAGCGAGATCTATCACACCGACGCGCTCTCGCAGGACTATCCCGGCGCGGCTGCGTTGCGGCGCAATGCCAGCGGCCTGCTGGCCATGCCGATCTCGCGCCTGCACAAGCATTACCTGCTGTGGTTCCGTCCGGAGGTCGTGCACACGATCGAATGGGCGGGCAACCCGCATGAGAAGGAGGCGTCCGGTACGGCGTCCGGCAGCGCTTCCGATATGGCGTCCATTCCGGCGCCGCTGACCCCGCGCACCAGCTTTGCCACATGGCGCGAGGTCATCCACGGCGTCAGCCTGCCCTGGCACGTCGCCGAGATCGAACTGACGGGCGAGTTCCGCAGCGCCCTGCTCGGCATCGCACTCGAACGCGCCGAGCAGATGGCCGAACTGGCCGAGGAACTCGGCCGCGCCAACAAGGAACTTGAAGCGTTCTCGTATTCGGTCTCGCACGACCTGCGCGCGCCGCTGCGCCACATCGTCGGCTTCTCCGACCTGCTGCTGGAGTCCGCCGGCAGCGAAGACACGACCATGCGCCAGCGCTTCCTCACCAACATCAAGGAATCGGCGCGCCTGGCCGGCAAGCTGGTCGACGACCTGCTGAGCTTCTCGCAGATGGGCCGCGCGGCCTTGCGTCCGGTCGAAGTCGACATGTCGAAGCTGGTCGCCTCCTGCATCGACAAGCTGGCCATCGAAATCGGCCAGCGCAATGTCGAATGGGATATCGCGCCGCTGCCGCGCATCACGGCCGACCCGACCTTCGTGCACCTGGCGGTCCAGAACCTGCTGTCGAACGCCATCAAATTCAGCGGCCAGCGCGACCCGGCGCAGATCCGGATCTGGTCCGAACAGGACGCGCAGGAAACGGTGTTCCACATCGCCGACAACGGCGCCGGCTTCAACATGGATTACGTGCACAAGCTGTTCGGCGTGTTCCAGCGCCTGCACCGCATGGAAGACTTCCAGGGCACCGGCATCGGCCTGGCCAACGTGCGCCGCATCGTCGAGCGCCATGGCGGACGTGCCTGGGCCGACTCCGTGCAGGGCCAGGGCGCCACCTTCTCATTCAGTATTCCGCGCAAACTCGCACTCTAATCGCACTACCTAGCCAACCATGTTAAAACCCATCCTGCTGGTCGAAGACAACCCGAACGACCTCGAACTGACCCTGGTGGCACTGGCGCGCAGCCAGCTCGCCAACGAAGTCGTCGTCGTACGCGACGGCGCCGAGGCGCTCGACTACCTGCTGCGCCGCGGCGAATTCGCGGAACGCTCGGAAGGCAACCCGGCCGTCACCCTGCTCGACCTGAAGCTGCCGAAAGTGGACGGCCTGGAAGTGCTGGCGACGATCCGCAAGACGGCCAGCCTGAAAAGCATGCCGGTCGTGATGCTGACCTCGTCGAAGGAAGAACAGGACCTGATCCGCAGCTACGAGCTGGGCGTGAATGCGTATGTGGTGAAGCCGGTCGATTTCAAGGAATTCGTGCGCGCGATCGCCGACCTGGGGATTTTCTGGGCAGTGCTGAACGAACCGCCGCCGGGTTCGTTCCGCTATATTCCGCCCAACTGATCGCCGGGGTTGCCTGCGGCTCAGGCCGCCGTGGCGCCCGCACTGTTGGCCGCGCATTGCGCGTTGGCCGCCGCGCCGGCATTGCGTCCGGGCCGCAGCAAATGACGGATGCGCGCACTGAGCGCATCCGGATGATACGGTTTCTGCAGCAAATGCACCGAGGCGCTGACCTTGCCCTCGTGCGCCAATACCCCTTCCGCATAACCCGAGGTATATAAAATCTGCGCATTCGGCAGATGCTCGCGCACTGCTTCGCCGAGTTGCAGGCTGCTCACCGGCCCCGGCATGATGACGTCGGTGAACACCAGGTCGATCTGGCGCCCGCTCTCGACCAGCGCAATCGCGCCGGCGGCGTCGCAGGCTTCGAGCACCTGGTAGCCGAGCGCGGACAGGATCGCGCAGGTCGAGCTGCGCACGTCTTCCTCGTCTTCCACCACCAGGATCGTCTCCAGGCCGCCGAACAGCGGCACGTCCACATGGGCTTCCGGCTGTGCCGCTTCGGTTTCGCTGCGCGGCAGGAAGATGCGCACGCTGGTGCCGCGTCCGACTTCGCTGCTGAGCACGATTTCTCCGCCCGACTGCTTCACGAAACCATAGGCCATCGACAGGCCCAGGCCCGTGCCCTGCCCGACCGGCTTGGTGGTGAAGAAGGGTTCGAAGGCACGCTGCAGGACGTCGGGCGGCATGCCCTTGCCGGTATCGGCCACTTCGATGACGACATATTCGCCGGGCGAAACGCCGGGCGGCAGCATCGCACCAGGGCCAGGTGCGTCGCCGCCCGCGTTGCTGGCCCTGATCAGCAAGGTGCCGTTGCCGCCCATCGCGTCGCGCGCGTTGATGGCGAGGTTCAGTAATACGTTGTTCAGCTGGTTCGGATCGGCGACCGTGCTCCACAGCGAAGGATCGATGTCGGTGACGATGCGCGCATTCGGCCCGAGCACGCGGCGCATCATGTCGTCCATGTCGCGCAGCAGGTGGCCGGGATTCAGGACGACCGCCTGCAGCGGCTGGCGCCGTGCAAAGGCGAGCAGGTGCGAGGACAGCTTGGCGCCGCGCTCGACGCCGGCCAGCGCCATCTCGACACGCGCGCGTCCTGCTTCGTTCAGGCCGCCGACGAGTTTCAGCAGTTGCAGGTTGCCGCCGATGATTTGCAGCACGTTATTGAAATCGTGGGCCACGCCGCCGGTCAGCTGGCCGATGGCTTCCATCTTCTGCGCCTGGTGCAGGGCCGATTCGCTGGCGGCCAATTGCTGCTGGCTCACGCGCAGCGAGGCAAAGGCCGCATCGCGTTCGCGCCGGGCGACGCAGGCGTCGCTGTGGTACTGGACGCGCGCCACCAGTTCGCGCGGATCGGGCCATTTCACCATGTAGTCGTTGGCGCCGGCGGCAAAGGCTTGCGCCTTGACTTCCGGATCGTCTTCGGACGACAGCATGATGACGGGGATGTGTTCGGTATCGGGATTGGCGCGCAGGCGGCGGGTGACTTCGAAGCCGTCGAGGTCGGGCATGCGCAGGTCGACCAGCACGACGGTGACGTTCAGCTCGCGCGCCAGGTCGGCGGCCCGCGCCGGGCTGGACTCGTAACGCAGTACGTGCTTGACGCAGGTTTTCAGCCCATGCTCGATGATTTGCTGTGCAAAAGGCTCGTCATCGATCAGCAGGATCGAACAGGAATTCGAATCGTCTTCGATCATCGGTATCAAGACCTCGTTTTGCCGACATCGCAGAGGCCAAGTTGCATTTTGTGAAGCGTTGATTCTACACCAATGTGAAAAGCGAGTTCATCAATTTCACTATCGTGCTTGACGCCCCGGGATTCGCCACCACCTTGTATTGACAGCGTTTTTTTGCCGAACGGGGAAGCATGCACGATCCAATTTGCCCCTTGTGCGGTCGCGAACTGGGCACGGTCAACATCGACCGCCACCATCTGGTACCGAAGACCTTCAAGGGCAAGGAACAGTTCCCGATCCACAAGATCTGCCATCGCAAGATCCACTCGGCCTTCACCGAGCGCGAACTGCTGCGCAGCTATCACACCTGGGACGCCCTGCGCGGCCACGAGGAGATCCGCGCCTTCATCGCGTGGGTGGCGAAGAAGCCGCCCGACTTTTATACGCGCACCTACACCTCCAACGACAAGAAGCGCCGGAAATGACGGATTTGATTTTAACTTGACAATATTGCGATAAAGCCATTTCATGTTGGCATACCGTTCACAGGATGCCTCATGGATTTCGCGGATTACCTGCAACACGACGCCACCGCCCTCGCCGCCCTCGTCAAGCACGGCGACGTGACAGCTTCTGAACTGCTCGACCTGGCCCTGGCCCGCAATGCCGAGGTGCACGGACGCATCAATGCCGTGTGCCGGCTGCTCGAACCGCAGGCGCGTGCGCAGCTGGCCCGTTCGCTCGCCGGACCGCTGGCAGGCGTGCCCTTCCTGATCAAGGACGGCGTGCAGGATTATGCAGGCGTACCGACCAGCTTCGGCAGCCGCTCGATGCGCGGCTACGTGCCGACCGAACATGCGGCCGTCGTACGGCGCTACCTGGAAGCGGGCCTGGTCATCTTCGGCAAGACCAATCTCCCCGAGTTTGCCCTGAAGGCCGTCACCGACCCGGTGCTGTATGGGCGCGCCAGCAATCCCTGGAACCTCGGGCACACGCCGGGCGGCTCGAGCGGCGGCGCGGCAGCCGCGGTCGCGGCCGGCATCGTGCCGATGGCGGCGGGCAATGACGGCGGCGGCTCGATCCGCATCCCGGCCGCCTGTTGCGGCCTGTTCGGCTTGCGCGCCTCGCGCGGCCGGGTGTCTTCGGGGCCGGCCATCGGCGAAGTCTGGTTCGGCGCCTCGAGCGAAGGGGTTCTCTCGCGCAGCGTGCGCGATTCGGCCCTGGCGCTGGACATCCTGGCCGGCCACGAGCCGGGCGACCCGTTCGACATCGCCCCGACTGCCGCCCCCTACCGCGAACTCGTCAGGCGCGATCCCGGCAAGCTGCGCATCGGCTTCAGTACCGTCTCGCCGATCGGCACCGAGGTCCACCCCGAAGCGGTGGCCGCCGTTCAGCGTGCCGTGCAACTGCTGCGCGGGCTCGGCCATGAAGTCGAGGAAGCCGCGCCCGAACTCGACGGCGCGGCACTGGCGGAGAGTTTCCTGCACGTGTATTTCGGCCAGGTGCCGGCAATGCTTGCGCGCGGCAAGGCGCTCGGCGCCGGCGCGGGCGACGTCGAGCTGACGGCACGGCTGCTGGGGACGCTGGGCGCGAGCATCCCGGCCGGGCGCCTGACGACCCAGCTGGCCAAATGGAACGAATTTTCGCGCGCGCTGGCGCGCTTCCACGCACGCTACGACATGCTGCTGACGCCGACGCTGGCCCATCCACCGATCCGCCACGGCGAAGGAGACCCGCCGCGCGGCGAGCAATTCGTGCTCGACCTGCTCCAGCGCAGCGGCCTGCTCGGCATCCTGGCGCGCCTGGGTTTATTGGAAGGCACGGTCAACAAGATCGCGCGCGACAGCCTGCGCTACGTGCCGTTCACCCAGCTGGCCAATCTGACCGGGACGCCGGCGATGTCGGTGCCGCTGCACTGGACGGCCGCCGGCCTGCCGCTGGGCGTACAGTTCGTCGGGCGTTTCGGGAGCGAGGACAAGCTGCTGCAGCTGGCGCACCAGCTGGAACAGGCGGCGCCGTGGTTCGAGCGGCTGGCGCCGCTGACAACGGAAGGAGTGAAGTCGACAAGCACCCTGGTGCCTGCATGACCTAGGGGTCCTTGAGGCCAATGGCATCAAGGACGGCTTCACCGGGCTCTTGAGCCCACGCGTTGCAGCGTGTGCGTATCGACGCACGTCAACAAACAAAAAAGGCCGCATCTTTCGACGCGGCCTTTCGTATTCTGGCTCCCCGACCTGGACTCGAACCAGGGACCTGCGGATTAACAGTCCGTCGCTCTACCGACTGAGCTATCAGGGAATTGAGGCAACATTATAGCGGGCCAATCCGAGTTTGGCGAGTCCCGGACAAATTTTTCGTCCTTGCACGCCCAAAGCGCGCCTTTGCTATAGTCGCAGCACCCTGCCATCCCACTCCATGACACCATGACCACTCCCCGCATTTTCGGCACTCCCCTCTCTCCTTCCGCCACGCGCGTGATGCTGCTCGGCTCCGGCGAACTCGGCAAGGAAGTCATCATTTCCCTGCAACGCCTCGGCGTCGAAGTCATCGCCGTCGACCGCTACCCGAACGCGCCCGGCCACCAGGTCGCGCACCGCGCCCATGTCATCGACATGACCGACGGCGCCGCGCTCCGTGCCCTGATCGCGCAGGAGCAGCCCGACCTCGTGATCCCCGAGATCGAGGCGATCGCCACCGACACCCTGGCCGAGCTGGAAGCGGCGGGCACGATCACCTGCATCCCGACCGCGCGCGCCACCCAGCTGACGATGAACCGCGAAGGCATCCGCCGCCTCGCCGCCGAGGAACTGGGCCTGGCAACGTCTCCCTACCGCTTCGCCAGCAGCCTGGAAGAACTGGAACAGGCCTGCGCTTTCGTCGGTTTCCCCTGCGTGGTGAAACCGGTGATGTCGTCCTCGGGCAAGGGCCAGTCGAAACTCGACAGCGCGGCCGACGTGAAAGCCGCCTGGGACTACGCCGCCGCCGGCGGACGCGTCGATGCCGGCCGCGTGATCGCCGAAGGCTTTATCGATTTCGACTACGAAATCACGCTGCTGACGGTGCGCTCGCGCGCTGCCGACGGCACGACGCAGACGGGTTTCTGCGAACCGATCGGCCACAAGCAGGTGCAGGGCGACTACGTGGAATCCTGGCAGCCGCATCCGATGAGCGCGCTGGCCCTGGCACGTTCGCGCGACATCGCGGAAAAAGTGACAAGCAACCTCGGCGGCCTGGGCGTGTTCGGCGTCGAGCTGTTCGTGAAGGGCGACATGGTCTGGTTCTCGGAAGTGAGCCCACGCCCGCACGACACCGGCATGGTGACGATGGCGACGCAGGTGCAGAGCGAATTCGAGCTGCACGCAAAGGCTGTCCTTGGGCTGCCGGTCAACACGGCCTTGCGCGCGCCGGGTGCCTCGGCCGTCATTTACGGCCAGCTCGATGCGAAAGGGATCGCCTTCGAAGGCGTGGCCGAGGCTTTGACGGTCCCGGACACCGACATCCGCCTGTTCGGCAAGCCGGAATCGTTCGCGCGCCGGCGCATGGGCGTGGCGCTGGCGACGGCGGGCGATGTGGACACGGCGCGCGAGCGGGCGCTGCTCGCGGCATCGAAGGTCAAGCCGGTGGGCGGCGCGTAAAACAAAAAAGGCCGCATCTTTCGATGCGGCCTTTCATATTCTGGCTCCCCGACCTGGACTCGAACCAGGGACCTGCGGATTAACAGTCCGTCGCTCTACCGACTGAGCTATCAGGGAATTGAGCTTGGCATTATAACTGCTCAGCGGCATTGCGCAAGTCCTGCACGAAACTTCCTGTTGCGGGACTTGCGTATCGTTCACCTCAAGCTACGCGTTTCTCGCGCAGCGCCTTCGCCGGCACGCCGACCAGCAAGGCAATCCCGCCCAGCACCATCAGCGCCGTCACGAAGTACAAGCCGTAGTTGACGCTACCGGTCGCGGTCTTGAACCAGCCGATCACGAAGGGACTGACGAAACCGCCGATCAGGCCCAGGGAATTGATCAGCGCAATTCCGCCCGCCGCGGCCGGTCCCGACAGGTAAGCTGTCGGCATCGCCCAGAACAGCGGCATGGTGGCCAGGATGCCGATCGTTGCGAACGATAGCGCCACCAGCGCCAGCGCCAGGTGGCCGGGCAGCAGGCTTGCCGCCACCAGCCCTGCCCCGCCGAGGAAGGCGGCGCCGGCCGCATGCCAGCGGCGCTCGCGGGTGCGGTCCGAGTGCCGGCTCAGGAGCACCATGCCGATCGCGCCGACGATGTAGGGGATGGCCGTCAACAGGCCGATACGCAGCGGGTCGGCGATGCCGAAGCTCTTGATGATGGTCGGCAGCCAGAACGTGATCACATAGGTGCCGGCAATGAAGGTGAAGTAGCTGAATGCGAGAATGTAAATCTTCGGGTCGCTCAGCGCCTGGCGCAGCGAGCTGTGGTGCGCAGGACCCAGGTCGTGACGGTCCTGCTGCAGGGTTTGCTCGATGATGTCCTTTTCGCGTGCCGACAACCACCTGGCCTGGCCCGGGCGGTCGGCCAGCATCAACCACGCCATCAGGCCCAGGAAAATGGCAGGGATGCCTTCGATCAGGAACATCCACTGCCAGCCGGCCCAGCCGTTGACGCCGGCCATGTCGTTCATGATCCAGCCCGAGAGCGGCCCGCCGACGATGCCCGCCACCGCCATGCCCGACATGAACAGCGCGATGATCCTGGCACGCATTTTCGAGGGATACCAATAGGTGAAATAGAGGATGATGCCCGGGAAGAAACCCGCTTCGAACAGGCCCAACAGGAAACGCGCGATATACAGTTGTGTCGGTGTCCGCACGAACATCATGCCGGCCGAGGTCAGGCCCCACAGGACCATGATGCGCAGCAGGGTCTTGCGTGCGCCGATGCGTACCAGGAGCAAATTGCTCGGCACCTCGAACAGCGCATAGCCGAAGAAGAAAATGCCGGCGCCAAGGCCGTAGACGGCATCGCTGAAACCCAGGTCGGCCTTCATCTGGAGCTGCGCGAAACCGATATTGATGCGGTCGAGATAGGCCGCGACATAGCAGATGAACAGGAAAGGGATCAATCGCAGGTTGACCCTGCGGTAAACCCTGGCCTGCTCATCGGGCGCGGCGGCGCCGGGTGCAAGCGGAATCGCCATGCCGGCGGTGTCGGTGTTCATGTTGCTGCTCCTTGTTTTCATCTGATGTGAAACCCGCGGCTTCGGCGGATCTGTCTCCTGTTATCGGGCGAGCGTCGTGGACCGGCGGGCTAGCGGATGAAGCGGCGCACGTAGTCGCTGCCCAGTCCCACGGTCTCATAATGCTTGACCGCCGCTTCCAGCTTGGTGAACACGTCTTCGTAGCCGACCGGCTTACCCTCCTCGTCGAGATAGGTATATGCGCCGGTGACATGGAACAGCGTCATCATTTCGCTGACGTCCTCGGGCACGTACAGCGTGTGGATCTCGCCGGGAATTTCGTGGGCATACGAACCCTCGGTTGCGGTCCAGTCATGCTCGAGGTAGTACCAGCGGCCCTTGAGCACATGCGCGTGGACCGGGCCGTCGTGCCGGTGACGCGAGAGCACGCCGCTTTTCCGTACGCGCAGCACGTTGACGAAATAGCCTTGCGTGACATTCAGGATCAGCGGGCGGAACCAGACGTTGGGCGCCTGCGGCACCCATTCGCGCTCGTCTTCCGGCACGGCGTCCGGCACCACCAGGTCGGCGATGGCGAAGCGGGGAATTGGCTGGGAAAAGCCCTTCAGGCTGCTCGGGTGGGTACGTTCGGTCGACTTGGACACGATAGGATCTCCTTGTTCGTTTGCGCCGTGGCGCGGGCGGTGCCGGGAATACCGGGAAGAGGCCATCTTGCGCTGCGCATCCCGTGCGAACAATGCGATAATCGTCAATGGGCTATGACGAAATTTCACAGGTGGGGCGCAGGTGGCGATACATTTGAGCGAACTCGAGGTGTTCATGGCGGCCGTCGAGGACGGCAATTTTTCGGCGGCCGGACGCCGGCTCGACCTGACGCCCTCGGCGGTGAGCAAGCTCGTCGCGCGCCTGGAAGACAGCCTGAACGTGCGCCTGTTCCACCGCGGCGCGCGCAAGCTGACGCCGACCGAGGCTGGCCAGGTCCTGTACGACGAAGGCCAGGACATCTTCGCCGCCTTGCGCAGCGCCGAGAACGCGGTCAAGACCTGCTCGGGCGAGGTCAGCGGCACATTGCGCGTGCATTCGATGGTGACCTTCGCGAAATACCAGCTTGCGCCCGTCATCGGCGACTTTCTCGCGGCTTATCCGAAGCTGCGCGTGGAATTCCACCTCAGCAACGAGCCGGTCGATTTCGTGGAGCAGCGCATCGACGTCTCGATCCAGGGCGGTCCCCTGCCCGATTCCTCGCTGGTGGCACGGCGCCTGCTCGACAGCCCCTGGATCATCTGCGCCGCGCCCGCCTATCTCGACCGGCACGGCACGCCGCAGACCCCGGAGGACCTGGCCCGCCACAACTGCATCAACTTCAGCCACCGCACGCATTGGAATGCGTGGCCGCTCATGGACAAAGGCGAAGCGCGGACGGTCGCGGCCAGGGGCAATGTCGGCGCCAACCAGGGCGACATGCTGCTGCAGCTGGCGCGCCAGGGACTGGGCCTGGTAAGGCTGGCAGAGTTTCACGTGGGCGAGGATTTGCGTAGCGGGCGGCTGGTGCCGGTGATGACGTCCTACCAGCCGCCTGCGGAGCCCCTGTACCTGGTCTACCAGAGCCGCAAGCACCTGGCCCCGCGCGTGCAGGCCTTCCTGGCATTCATGGGAGAACGGTTTACGACAGCTGCGGCGCAGCGCGGGCGGCCTGCCCGGTCATGAAGCGCGCGCGGCCGGCACGAAGCGGCGCAGCTGGCGCTCGACGCCCACGCTTCGTGCTAAATTGACCTGCGCGCAGAACCGACCATCGCGAGGATGTCCATGCAAGAAACCAAGCGCATGCCCGCCGCCTTCATCGGCCACGGCAGTCCCATGAACACCCTGGAATCGAACCGCTATACCGCGGCCTGGCGCGCCTTCGGCGAGAGCCTGCCGCGCCCGCGCGCGATCCTGGTGATTTCCGCGCACTGGTTCATCCACGGCAGCGCCCTGACCGCCATGGCGAGACCGCGCGTGATCCACGACTTCTACGGCTTCCCGCAGGCATTGTTCGACTTCGATTATCCGGCGCCAGGCGCGCCGGAGATTGCCGAGGAGATCGCGGCCGCCGTGCGCCCGGGCTTCGTCGCCCTCGACCGCGACAGCTGGGGACTGGACCACGGCACCTGGTCGGTGCTGGCCCACGTGTTCCCGCAAGCCGATATTCCCGTGCTGCAGTTGTCGATCCACGCTGGCGAACACCTGGCGTATCACATCGAACTGGGCCGGCGGCTCGCCCCGCTGCGCGACAGCGGCATTCTGATCATCGGCAGCGGAAATGTCGTCCACAACCTGCGGCGCATGGACCGCAACATGCTCGATGCCGCCTTCGACTGGGCCGAGGATTTCGACCGCGAAGCCCGGGACATCATGACCGGCGACCCGGCGCAGCTGGGGCGCCTGGCCGATCACCCGGCCTGGCGGCTGGCGGTGCCGACGCCCGAGCACTTTCTGCCGCTCGCCTATATCGCGGGGCTGGCGCTGGCCGACCGGACGCCGGCCAGGGTGCTGGTCGACGGCGGCGTGATGGGTTCGCTCACGATGACAAGTTTCGTGCTTGGTTGCGATGCGCTCGCCCGTGGCGGGGCGGATGCCGGCAGCCCGTCTGCGTCGATTCCTGCAGGCATTCCACCGGACCAGACGAATATCTGAGCGCGCTTACGGCATCAGCAGCGCATGCTGCGACGCCGTATGAAAATCGCGCCAGACCCGGTTGATCTCGCTGTCCTCGCGCGCCGCGTACAGGCCGCAGTAGGGATACAAGGTATCGACCGCACGCCGCGCCGCGTTCACCCAGGCCATCGCCAGGGCTTGCAGCCGGTCCGCCTCCTCGGCATCGACCCGGGCGCCGCCTGCAACCCGCTCCCAGGTGGCGTCGAGCTGCAGGTAGAGTTGCGCCCTCGCCTCGTCCAGTCCGCTGCGCGCTGCGTCCAGCACGGCGCGCACGGCCGGCACCGACAGCAGCGCTTCGCCATTGCCGAAGCGGTGACGCCGGTGCGCCATCGATTCCTGCGCCAGCTCGACGAAATGGGCACCCATGCCGGCCAGGTTGGCGGCCAGGGTGACGAAGGCGAAGGCCATGAAGGGGAAGCGGTACAGCGGCCCCTGTTCGCGCGCGCAGGCCGGATCGATCGCGAAGGCGTGGCGCGCATGCACCCAGCTGCTGCGCACCTCGTAGGCGTGCGAGGCGGTCGCGCGCAGACCGATGGTGCGCCAGTTCGGTACGATGTTGACCATTGCGGCCGGCACCACGAAGGCTGATATGCGCGGCTGGCCGGCGTCGTCGAGCAGCGGCCGGCCGCCTTCATGCAGCACCGCATTGAAGGTGAAATGGGTCGCCATCGGCGCCCCGCTGGCATAGTCCCACAGGCCGTCGATGCGCCAGCCCTCGCCGTCGCGCTCGGCAACGCCGGTCGGGGCGCCGCTGCCGGCCAGGCAGACCCGCCGGGTCGCCAGGATCTCGCGCGCCAGTTCGGGCGCCAGGAAGCCGGCGAACCAGCCGGCACCGGCGCACAGGGTCACGGTCCAGCCCATGCTGCCATCGAGGCGGGCGATCGCCTCTTCCAGCCGCACCACCCCTGGCAGCGGCAGCTCGAGGCCGCCCAGCGCGCGCGGCGCCAGCATGCGCAGCCAGCCGCGCCGGTGGGCCAGCGCCTGCTGGACCGGATGCAGCCAGCGCGCGGCATCGGCTGCGGCGGCATGACGGGCAATACGGCGCGAATCACGGCTGGACAAGAGAAGCATGGGGAAAGGCCCTGGAAACGAAAAAGCCCGCTTGAGCGGGCTTTTCGGTCTTGCTGTGTTCTGGCTCCCCGACCTGGACTCGAACCAGGGACCTGCGGATTAACAGTCCGTCGCTCTACCGACTGAGCTATCAGGGAATTGTCTTGCTCTTTGCCACCAAACAAAAGTTCAGCAGCGAAGAGCCAAGATTTTAGAGGACTTTGGCGATTGCGTCAACGACGAGATCGATGTTCTTCGAATTCAGCGCGGCAACACAGATGCGGCCGGTGTCGACGGCGTAGATCGACTCCTCGCGCAGCTTGCCGACCTGCTCTTTCGTCAGGCCCGAATAGGAGAACATGCCGACCTGCTCGCGCACGAAGGCGAAGTCGCGGCCCGGCGCTTTTTGCGCCAGCTTTTCGACCAGCGCCTCGCGCATCTGCTTGATGCGCACGCGCATGCCGGCCAGCTCGTCTTCCCACAGCTGGCGCAGTTCCGGCGTCGACAGCACCATCGCCACGACCTTGCCCGAGTGGGTCGGCGGGGACGAGTAGTTGGTGCGCACGACGCGCTTCAGTTGCGACAGCAGGCGCGCCGCTTCATCCGCGCTCGATGCCACAACCGACAGGGCGCCGACGCGCTCGCCGTACAGCGAGAACGATTTCGAGAACGAGTTCGAGACCAGCAGCGGGCCGCCGGCGTCGACGAAACGGCCGACCACGGCGCCGTCTTCCGCAATGCCCGCGCCGAAGCCCTGGTAGGCCATGTCGAGGAAGGGAATCAGGCCGCCCTGCTTCACTGCCTCGATCACCTGGCCCCACTGCTCTTGCGTGAGGTCGGCGCCGGTCGGGTTATGGCAGCAGGCGTGCAGCAGGACGATCGAGCCGGCATCCATCTTGCGCAGCGAGTCGAGCATGCCCTCGAAGTTCACGCCGTGGGTTTGCGCGTCGTAATACGTGTAGTTGTTGACGATGAAACCGGCGCTCTCGAACAGGGCGCGGTGGTTTTCCCAGCTCGGGTCGCTGATGAAGACTTCCGAGTTCGGCGAAAAACGCTTCAGGAAGTCGGCGCCGATCTTGAGGGCGCCGGTGCCGCCGAGGGCCTGCACGGTCACTGCACGTTTCTCTTGAATTACCGCGCTACCGGCCCCAAATACGAGCTCCTGCACGGCTTTGTCGTACGCAGCCAGGCCTTCGATCGGAAGGTAGGTGCGTGGCGACAGCTGTTCGATCAACTTCGCCTCCGCCTTCTGCACGCATTGCAGCAGAGGCACCTTGCCGCCATCGTCGTAATAAACGCCGACCCCCAGGTTGATCTTGGCCGGGTTCGTATCGGCGTTGAATGCTTCGGTGATGCCCAGAATCGGGTCGCGCGGGGCCATGTCGATGGCGCCGAAGAGGCTGGCGGAGGCTGTAGAAGTCATCGTGATAAACTGATTTTGTCGGTGGATCGCAGCAGTTGTATAGACAGCGACGCCGCAGCGATATCTCTGCTGCGGTGCCGCAAACGGATTCCCATTCTAGCAAAGGTCTCGAAACATGGCTGATGTATCTATCGCAACCGGTCCGGAACCGACTGTGATCACCTTCCCGAACTCGCCCTTCAAGCTGCACCAGCCTTTCCCGCCGGCCGGCGACCAGCCGACCGCGATCGAAGGACTGGTCGAGGGCATCGAAGACGGCCTGATGTACCAGACGCTGCTCGGCGTGACCGGTTCCGGCAAGACGTACACGATGGCCAACGTGATTGCCCGCGCCGGCCGTCCGGCCATCATCTTTGCGCCGAACAAGACCCTGGCCGCCCAGCTGTATTCGGAAATGCGCGAATTCTTTCCGCAGAACGCGGTCGAGTATTTCGTGTCCTACTACGATTACTACCAGCCGGAAGCCTATGTGCCGCAGCGCGACCTGTTCATCGAAAAGGACTCGTCGATCAACGAGCACATCGAGCAGATGCGCCTGTCGTGCACGAAATCCCTGATGGAGCGGCGCGACGTCGTCATCGTCGCCACCGTCTCGGCCATCTACGGTATCGGTAATCCGAACGAATATCACAAGATGATCCTGACGCTGCGCCACAAGGATAAAGTAGCCCAGCGCGACATCATCGCGCGCCTGATCCAGATGCAGTATTCGCGCAACGAAATGGACTTTGGACGCGGCACCTTCCGCGTGCGCGGCGACACGATCGACATCTTCCCGGCCGAGCACGCGGAACTCGCGATCCGCGTCGAGATGTTCGACGATGAAATCGAATCGCTGCAATTGTTCGACCCGCTGACCGGCCGCGTGCGCCAGAAGATCCCGCGTTTTACGGTGTACCCGGGTTCGCACTACGTCACGCCGCGCTCGACCGTGCTGCGCGCCGTCGAGTCGATCAAGGCCGAGCTGAAGGACCGGCTGGAAGAATTCCGCCAGCAAAATAAATTGATCGAAGAGCAGCGCCTGGAACAGCGTACCCGTTTCGACCTCGAAATGATGGCCGAGATCGGCTTCACGAAAGGCATCGAGAACTATTCGCGCCACCTGTCGGGCGCGATGCCGGGCGAACCGCCGCCCACCCTGGTCGACTACCTGCCGAAGGACGCGCTGATGTTCATGGACGAGTCGCACGTGCTCGTCGGCCAGCTCTCGGCCATGTACAACGGCGACCGTTCGCGCAAGACGAACCTGGTCGACTACGGCTTCCGCCTGCCGTCGGCGCTGGACAACCGGCCGCTGAAATTCGAAGAGTTCGAAGGCAAGATGCGGCAGACGATTTTCGTGTCCGCCACCCCGGCAGAGTACGAGAATGCGCATGCCGACAACGTGGTCGAGCAGGTGGTGCGTCCGACCGGCCTGGTCGACCCGGTGATCATCGTGCGCCCTGCCCTGTCGCAGGTGGACGACGTGATGAGCGAGATTAACGACCGCATCAAGAAGAACGAGCGCGTCCTGATCACCACGCTCACCAAGCGCATGGCCGAGCAGCTGACGGAATACCTGAGCGACCACGGCATCAAGGTGCGCTACCTGCACAGCGACATCGAGACGGTCGAGCGCGTCGAGATTCTGCGCGACCTGCGCCTGGGCACCTTCGACGTGCTGATCGGTATTAACCTGCTGCGCGAGGGCCTGGACTTGCCGGAAGTGTCGCTGGTGGCCGTGCTGGACGCGGACAAGGAAGGTTTTCTCCGTTCCGAGCGTTCGCTGATCCAGACCATCGGCCGTGCGGCGCGTAACCTGAACGGCGTGGCGATCCTGTACGCCGACCGCATCACCGACTCGATGCGCCGCGCCATCGACGAAACCGAGCGCCGTCGCGCCAAGCAGATCGCCTTCAACGAGGCGAACGGCATCACCCCGGTGGGCGTGCAGAAGAAGATCAAGGAACTGATCGACGGCGTCTACAGCAATGCCGCGCAGAAGGCCATGGCCGAGGGCGCGTTGGGACTGGAAGAAGCTGCGCAGGTGGCCAAGGTCGAGGCGATGAGCGAGAAGCAGATTTCGAAGGAAATCAAGCGCCTCGAGAAGCTCATGGTCGACCACGCCAAGAACCTCGAGTTCGAGAAGGCGGCGCAGATGCGCGACCAGCTGCATGTGCTCAAGCAGCAGGCCTTCGGGGCGCCGGGGGCGGACAACGTGGTG
The DNA here is from genome assembly GCF_015101885.1 of Massilia litorea. NCBI lineage: Bacteria > Pseudomonadati > Pseudomonadota > Betaproteobacteria > Burkholderiales > Oxalobacteraceae > Massilia > Massilia litorea. The sequence goes on along the minus strand of NZ_CP062941.1, from coordinate 2,875,987 downwards.
TCGATGTTGGGCAAGTAAGGAACGGCGCTTCGGCGCCGTTTTTCTTTGGCCGGTGTGAAAGTTCGCAGCAGCGCATACGGTGATCCGCGTGGGCATGCCCACCCTACGTTACGCCACTGTTTCATGAACTTGCTACGGGCAGTAGCGCACCGTAGGGTGGGCATTGCCCACGCGTACGCGCCATGAAGATCTGCGCAACGATTCCTGCCCCTAACGCTTGAACATCCTCGGATCAAAACTGAAGCTCCTCGCAATGCTCAATTTGACCTGCTCATACGCATGATGTGCCGGATTGATCACGAGATTCACGCCCTCGCCCACGATCACCGAGGGCACGCGCATATAAAGATGTTCGCGCTTCTTCAGGAAGGCCGTGCCGAACAGCATGGCACTGCCGCCGTCATCGAGTGAATCCCAGCCTTCCGGCAAATCCTCGCGCGCCACGTCCAGCCCGAGTTCGGGATCGTCCGGCAAGTCGATCGCCACCAGCACCAGCGGCTCCTCGTCGACTTCCTCCGTGTGAACGAATTTTTCCAGCACGGCCAGCTCGACCGTCATCGCCGCGTACAGCGCCGGGACGCCCTCGCTATGCCAGTGTCCGCCGCTCTTGCGGGCGCCCTCGCAGCTGCGGTCGAGCGCCACTTTTTCGATTGCAATTCTCCAGGTTCTCATGGGTCCACAACATGAAATCGGGTGATCTCAGCATACAACGAAGCCCACCGCCCGCCGCGCACGGATCGGCCGCGCCAACGAAAAAACGGCCCGCAGGCCGTTTCGTGTCGCGACAGATAAGGATTACTTCACGTCGAGCAGCTCGACATCGAACAGCAGCGTCGCACCCGGCGGGATCGGGCCGGCGCCGCGGGCGCCATAGCCGAGTTCCGACGGAATCACCAGGGTGCGCTTGCCGCCGACCTTCATGCCGGCCACGCCCTGGTCCCAGCCCTTGATGACCGCGCCCATGCCCAGCGGGAAGCTGAACGGCTCGCCGCCGACCGAGCTGTCGAACTTCTGCCCGCGTTGCATGGCCGCTTTCGGCTCGTACAGCCAGCCGGTGTAGTGGACCACGACGGTCTTGCCGGCAACGGCTTCCTTGCCTTTGCCGACGGCGGTGTCGATCTTTTGCAGCCCCTGCGCCTGGGCAGCGGGAGCCTTCGGTGCGGCCGGGGCGGCGCCGGCGGCGGCAGCGCTCAGGAACAGGACGAGCCCGAGGGCCGAAATTGCTTGTTTCATCGTTTTACCTTTTTATGGAAGAGAAGCGCACGGAAGTATTGCCGAATGGCGCGCTTCGCACAAGCGCTGGAAACTTAAGCCGGATTGCGCTGGACCGATGCCAGGATGCTGCTGACCTGCGCCAGGTCCGCCGGCTTCACCAGATGGTGGTCGAATCCCGCTTCTTCGGCCAGTCTCCGGTCCTCGTTCTGGCCGTAACCCGTCAGCGCAACCAGGGTCACGCCGCGCAGTTCGGGCATCGCGCGCAGCTGGCGCGCCAGCGCATAGCCGTCGGTGTCGGGCAGGCCGATGTCGAGCAGCATGACCTGCGGCCGGTCGAGGCGGGCACGCAGTACGGCGCCGCGGCCGTCGTACTCCACCGAGACCGCATGGCCCTGCACTTCCAGCAGCGTTGCCAGCATCTGCGCCGCGTCCTGGTTGTCGTCGACGACCATCACCCGTAGCGGCTGCGCGCGTGCGGCCGGGGCCTCGCCGCCAGTTGCAGCCGGCGCAGAGTGTGCCGCATCCAGGCGCGGCAGGCAGATCTCGAATTCGCTGCCGCGTCCCGGCGCCTCGCTGCGCGCGTCGACGCTGCCGCCATGCAGCGCGACCAGGCTTTTTACCAACGCGAGACCGATGCCGAGGCCGCCTTGCGAACGGTCCGGCGTGCGCTCGGCCTGGGTGAAGAGCTCGAAGATATACGGCAGCACGTCCGGCTCGATGCCGATCCCGTTGTCGGTCACGGTCACCAGCACGCGGTCATCCATCGCGGTCACGCGCAGCATGATCTGGCCGCCGGTCGGCGTGTACTTGGCGGCGTTGTTCAGGATGTTCGACAGCACCTGCACCAGGCGCGTGCGGTCGCCCATTACGTGCACCGGCTCGCCCGAGAGCTGCATCGTCAGCGAATGGCGTTTCGATTCGATCAGCGGGCGCACCTGCTCCAGCGCGCCGGCCACCACGGCGTTGAGGTCGAGCTCTTCCTTCTCCAGCGTGACCAGGCCGCGCGTCACGCGCGAGACGTCCAGCAGATCGTTCACCAGGTCGGTCATGTGCTCGGCCTGGCGCGCGATGATCTCGCTCGCGTTGCGCACGGCTTTCGCGTCGAGCGTGCCCATTTTCAGCAGCTGGGCCGCGGTCGTGATCGGCGCCAGCGGGTTGCGCAGCTCGTGCGCCAGCATCGCCAGGAACTGGTCCTTCTGGCGGTTGGCGGCGCGCAGCTCGTCTTCGACCTGCTTCCTCACGGTAACGTCGCTGCCCTCCACAAAAATACCGACCACCTCGCCGGCCGCGTCGCGAATGGGCTGGTAGATGAAGTCGAGATAGCGGCGCGTGAGCGGCATGCCGGGCTCGCGCGCAACGTCGAAGGGCACGGCATGGCCGACGAAGGGCGTGCCGCTCTGGTACACCTGGTCGAGCAACTCGAAGAAGCCCTGCCCCTCGACATACGGCAGGGCTTCGCGCGCCGTCTTGCCGACCAGGTCGGTGCGCCCGATCATCTCCATATAGCTCTTGTTGGTGATCTCAAACATGTGTTGAGGACCACGCAGCACGGCGATGATGCCGGGCGCCTGCTCGAACAGGGTCACAAGGCGCTTGTTTTCCTCGTCGCGGTAGCGCTCGGCCAGCACCTGTCCGGTCACCTCGACGCAGGCGCAATAGACGCCCGCGATCGCGCCGTCGTCGTCGCGCACGGGCGAGTAGGAAAACGTGAACCAGGTCTGCTCGTCATAGCCGTGCCGGTTCATCAGGAGCGGCAACTTTTCCCAGTAGGTACCCTCGCCCTGCAAGGCGCGCTCGCCGATCGGGCCGATATCGGCCCAGATCTCCGACCAGATCTCGCGAAAAGGCGCGCCCATCGCCGCCGGATGCTTGTCGCCCAGAACGGGGACATACGCCTCGTTGTACAGGAAGGCCTGGTCCTTGCCCCATGCGCAAAACATGGGAAACGCCGAGCCGAGCATCAGCGAGACCACCGTGCGCAGCGCCTGCGGCCAGGTCGATGGGTCACCCAGGGGCGAGCGCGACCAGTCGTGCGCACGCATCAAGGCGCCGACTTCGCCGCCGCCGCTGAGGAAGACGGGCGAGGCCGCGCCGGGGGCGGCGTCCTGCGGGTGTGGGGCGGTGGCGCGCGTATCGCTCATATCACAGGGTCTTCACGAATTCCCGGATACCGCCCAGCAGCATCTCGACTGACATCGCCGTCAGGATCAAACCCATCAGGCGCTCGAAGGCCGTCATCACCTGCGGCCCCAGCTTTTGCTGCAGGCGCTCCGCACTCAGGAACACCATCAGCCACACCACGCCGACCGCGGCCAGCGCCGCCACGTGGACCATGGTCTCGGATATCGTATTCGAGCTGAACAGCAGCACGGTGGCCAGCGCCGAGGGACCGGCCAATGCGGGAATCGCCAGCGGAACAATAAAAGGTTCGCCATGCTCGCTCTTGCCCAGCACGCCGTCGGGATGCGGGAAGATCATGCGGATCGCGATGATCAGCAGGATGACGGCGCCGCCGATGCGCAGCGCGATCGGGCTCAGGTGCAAGGCGGCGAGAAAATGCTGGCCGAAGAACATGAACACCAGCAGCAACAGGAAGGCAATCGCGCACTCGCGCACGACGATGCGCGGACGGCGCTGGACGGGCGTGTCCTTCAGGGCGGTGGCGAACAAGGGAACGTTGCCGAAGGGGTCAGTGACGAGGATGAGCAGGATAAAGGTCTGGAAAAAACTTTGGGTCATGGGTGTTCTTGTTGTTAGTTTCCCGGCAACGCGGCGATCCCGGCAATCTTAACCGATTCGCACGGCCGTCGTTGCACGATGGGTACTGGAAAGAAAAAAGGCCGGAGCGCGTTGACGCTCCGGCCTTCATGCGTGTTGCGGCAAGTCTGCCGCGACGCGATTACTTCTCGAACTTCTTCATCCACGCCGACAACTGGTGCGGACGCAGGCCGTCGTAATCCTCGAACGGCTGGTGAATCCACGGGTTGTGCGGCAGGTCTTCCAGGTGGTAGTCCGGCTTGAAGGCCGAGGTGCCCTTCACCCAGATCACGGCCGAGCGGACTTCGGTGACGTCGGCGTAGTTCTCGGTCAGGTGCTCGCGCACCTTCTGCAGGGTCACGCCGGAATCGGCCAGGTCGTCGACCAGCAGGATGCGGCCGGCCAGCGGACCCTTGGTCATCGTCATGTACTTGGCGATGTCGAGGTTGCCCTGCTTGGTGCCGGCTTCTTCGCGGTAGGAGCTGGTCGACAGGATCGCCAGCGGCACGTCGAAGATGCGCGAGATCACGTCGCCGGGACGCACGCCGCCGCGCGCCAGGCACAGGACCATGTCGAACTTCCAGTTCGATTCATAGACTTGCAGGGCGAGGCGCTCGACCAGGCGGTTGTACTCGTCCCACGACACCCACAGGTCCTTGTCGGTCGATACAGGAGTATTCATTTCAGGCATTCCTTTTATTATTGGTGTTCAAGCTGCAAACGGGTGGCGCAGGACGATCGTCTCCACGCGGTCCGGACCGGTCGAGACCATGTCGACCGGAATACCAACCAGTTCTTCGATACGCTTGATGTAGGCGCGGGCGTTGGCCGGCAGTTCTTCCATCGTCTTGGCGCCGACGGTCGATTCGGTCCAGCCCGGCATTTCTTCGTAGACAGGCACGCAGGCGGCTGCCTCTTCGGCGCCGACCGGGAAGATGTCGACGTCGCGGCCGTCGATCTTGTAGCCGGTGCAGAGTTTCAGCGACTCGATGCCGTCCAGCACGTCGAGCTTGGTCAGGCACATGCCCGACACGCCGTTGATCTGGACCGAGCGGCGCAGCAGCGCGGCGTCGAACCAGCCGCAGCGGCGGGCGCGGCCGGTCACGGTGCCGAACTCGTGGCCCACGCGCGACAGGTGCTCGCCCACGCCGGCATCGGTCGGCAGTTCGGATGGGAACGGGCCCGAACCGACGCGGGTCGTGTAGGCCTTGGTGATGCCCATGATGTAGTGCAGCATGCCAGGGCCGACGCCGGCGCCGGCGGCGGCGTTGCCGGCCACGCAGTTCGACGAGGTGACGAACGGGTAGGTGCCGTGGTCGACGTCGAGCAGCGAACCCTGCGCGCCTTCGAACAGCAGGCTGCCGCCGGCCTTGTGCGCGGCGTACAGAGCCGACGAGACGTCGCCGACCATCGGGCGCAGGCGCGGCACCAGGGCCATTGCGTCGTCGAAGGTCTTCTGGAAGTCGATCGCTTCGCCGCCCAGGTAGTTCACGAGGACGAAGTTGTGGTACTCGAGGTTTTCCTTGAGCTTCTCGGCGAAACGCTCTTCGTTGAGCAGGTCGGCGATGCGGATCGCGCGGCGCGCGACCTTGTCTTCGTAGGCCGGGCCGATGCCCTTGCCGGTGGTGCCGATCTTGTTGACGCCGCGCTTGGCTTCACGGGCCTGGTCGATGGCGACGTGGTAAGGCAGGATGATCGGGCAGGCTTCCGAGATCTTCAGGCGCGACACGACTTCGACGCCGGCCGCGGCCAGCTTGTCGATCTCGCGCATCACGTCCGGGACCGAGACGACGACGCCGTTGCCGATGTAGCAGGCCACGCCTTCGCGCATGATGCCCGAAGGGATCAGCTGCAAGGCGGTTTTCTGGCCGTTGATGACCAGCGTATGGCCGGCGTTATGGCCGCCCTGGAAACGGACGACGCCCGCTGCGTGATCGGTCAGCCAGTCGACGATCTTACCCTTGCCCTCATCGCCCCACTGGGTGCCGATGACAACGACGTTCTTTGCCACGTTTGTATTTGACATCACTTAACCTAAGTTTTTGAGAATCCAATTTCCGTCTTCGAGGACGAGTACGCGGTCGCACTCGAACTCGTCCTGAACATTTTCGTGACCCGGCATGGACTGGATCACGACTTCGCCTGCCTTGCGCAGGTCAGCGATTTTTTCGCGCAGCTCGGGCGCATTGCCCCAGGGGGCGCGGACCGAATGCTTGCGCTCGGCCGTCGGCAGCAGGCGCGCCAGCTCGCGCAGATCCAGCGAGAAGCCGGTCGCCGGACGCGCACGCCCGAAGGCTTCGCCCACGTGGTCGTAGCGCCCGCCCCGTGCCACCGCGTTCGGCAGGCCGGGAACGTAGAGCGCGAACATGGCGCCGCTTTCGTACTGGTAGCCGCGCAGGTCGGCAAGGTCGATCGCCACCTGCGCGCGGCCGATGGCGCCGGCGGCCAGTGCCGCCAGTTCGGCCAGTGCGCGCGTGATGCCCGGCAGCGCCGGCAGCACGTCTTTCGCGCGCGCCAGTACCTCGACGTCGCCGTACAGGTTCGGCAGCGCCATCAGCGCGGCGCGCGTGGCGGGTGCATAGCTGCGGGTGATCTCGTCCAGGCCGGGCGTGTCTTTCGCGCGCAGCAATGCGGTGATCTGGGCTTCGTCATTCTTCGCGGCGGCGTCTTCGGCCAGCAGTGCGCGCAGCACGCCGACGTGGGCCATGTCGAGGCGCACTTCGGTAAAACCGGCCAGCGCGACCGAGGCCAGCGCCAGTTCCTGAATCTCGGCATCGGCCTCGAGGCCGGCGTGGCCGTAGATCTCGGCGCCGATCTGCAGCGGCTCGCGGGTGGCGTGCAGGCCCGACGGACGGGTATGCAGCACGCTGCCGGCATAGCACAGGCGGGTGATCGAATCGCGGTTGAGCAGGTGCGCGTCGATGCGCGCGACCTGCGTCGTCATGTCGGCGCGCAGGCCAAGCAGGCGCCCGGATAGCTGGTCGACCAGTTTGAAGGTGCGCAGGTCGGTATCTTGCCCGGCGCCGGCCAGCAGCGACTCGACGTATTCGAGCAGCGGCGGCATCACCAGCTCGTAGCCGTACAGGCGGAAGGTGTCGAGCATCTGGCGGCGCAGGTCTTCGATCTTGCGCGCTTCCGACGGCAATACGTCGGCGATATTCTCAGGCAAAAGCCAGTTCGGCATGGGCAACAGCTATGGGAATTGTTAGAAATGAAGCAACAAGGCGCGCCCGTGCAAGACGAAGTCAGCGCCGAATCGGCAATTTTACCCGAAAATGGGATGGCACTGGGGGCGGATGATGGATGAAAGGCTCGGAAGTTGCCGGGTTGCCACTGAAACTGGGCTATACAACAGGGCCGACGTCGCGGCGTTTCGCACGTTGTAACGGTGCGCCGGGACACCGCCAACACTGATCGAAGGTCCGCGTGGGCACGGAGTGCCCACCCTACCGTGCTGCCGTCCGTAGGGTGTGCTCTCGAGCCCACGCGGTACGGCGTTTGATCGTTCGAATGGCAAAAAAAAACGCCGCGATCGACGCGGCGTTTTCGGATGATTTATTTCGTACCCGGACTCCTGAAATACTTGAAGAACTCCGAATTCGAATCGATCACCATCACGTCCCCATGCGCCTTGAAGCTGGCGCGGTAGGCTTCGAGCGAACGATAGAATTTATAGAACTCCGGGTTCTTGCCGAAGGACTCGGCATAGATCGCCGATGCCTTGCCATCGCCCTCGCCCTTGATCTTCTCGGCTTCGCGGAAGGCTTCGGCCAGGATCACGGTGCGCTGGCGGTCGGCGTCGGCGCGGATCTTTTCGCTTTCGGCGGAGCCGGTCGAACGCAATTCATTGGCTACGCGAACCCGCTCGGCGCGCATGCGGTCGTAGACGGAATTGTTGATCTGCTCGATGTAGTCCACGCGCTTCAGGCGCACGTCGACGATGCCGATGCCGATCTGCTTGGCTTCGGCCACGACCTTGTTCTGCACCGCCTGCATCACGGCGCCGCGTTCCCCGGAGATCACCTGGCGCACGGTGCGCTTGGTAATCTCGTCGTTCAGGGCCGCCTTGATGATCTGCGACATGCGGTTGGTCGCGGCGCGCTCGTCGCCGCTGAAGCTGACGTAGTACAGGCGCGGCTCGACGATGCGCCATTTGACGAAGGCGTCGACCAGGATGTTCTTCTTCTCGGCCGTGATGAAGCGGTCGGCGTCGGGCGTATCCAGGGTCAGGACGCGCTTGTCGAGATAGACGATGTTCTGGAACGGCGGCGGCAGTTTGAAGTGCAGGCCCGGCTCGGAGATGACCTCACGTACCTCGCCGAGTGCGAAGACGATGGCGAAGCGGCGCTGGTCGACCACGAACACGGTCGACGACAGCAGCATCAGGGCAATGAAGCCCGCCACGAAAATGGTTACGAGGCGGCTCATTAACGGCTCTCCCTGTCACGTGAGGAATCGCGCGAACGGCTGTCGCGCTGGCGTACCTGTTCAATCGTCTGCTGCACTTCCTGCGCAGGCGTGGTCGCCTGCTCCTGCTGGTTCGGCTGTTGCTGCAGTTGCACCGGACCCGATCGGGCACTGCCCGTGGCGGCGTCGTTGGCGGCCACTTGCGCGATCAGCTTGTCGAGCGGCAGGTACAGCATGTTCGACCCCGACTTGGCGTCGACCATCACCTTGCTGGTGCTGCTGAAGATCTGCTGCATCGTGTCGATGTACATGCGGTCGCGGGTGACGCCCGGCGCTTTCGCATACTCGGTGACGACCTGGTTGAAGCGGGCGGCGTTACCGGTGGCGTTTTCGACCACCATCGAGCGGTAGGCTTCGGCGTCCTGCAGCAGGCGGAAGGCGGCGCCGCGGGCACGCGGGATCACGTCGTTGGCATAGGCCTCGCCTTCGTTGCGGGCACGGGCGCGGTCCTGGCCGGCCTTGACCGCGTCGTCGAAGGCGCTCTGCACCTGCTCCGGCGGCTGCACGTTCTGCATGGTCACGTTGGTGATCAGGGCGCCCAGCTTGTAGCGGTCGACGATCTGCTGGATGATGCGGTGGACGTCGAGCGCGACCTTCTCGCGGCCCTCGTACAGCACGAAGTCCATCTTGCTCTTGCCAACCACTTCGCGGATCGCCGTCTCGGCCACCTGGTGCACGGTCGCATCCTGGTCGCGGTTGTTGAAGACCCAGGCGACCGGGTCCTTCAGCGTGTACTGCACCGCGAACTGGATGTCGATGATGTTTTCGTCATCGGTCAGCATCAGCGACTCGGCGCCCTGCTTGTTGCGTACGTTGTCGCGGTAGCCGATTTCGGCGGTGCGGACCTGCGAGACGTTGACGGTTTCGTGGGCCTGGATCGGGGCCGGCCAGCGCCAGTTGAAGCCGGCGCCGGTCGTGTGGGACAGGCGGCCGAAGGTGGTGACCACGCCGACCTGCCCTTCCTGCACGATGAAGGCGCCGCTGGCGAGCCAGATCAGGAGCACGATGAAGCCGATCACGGACGCGGTAATGCCCGCGCCGCGGCCTTCGCCGCGATACGGGCCACCGGCGTCGCCGTTGTTGCCGCGGCTGCCGAACAGGCGGTTCAGGCGGGCATTGAAGTCGCGCCACATCTGATCGAGGTCGGGTGGACCCTCACCCGGACGGCGCCCTTCCTGGGCTTTATGGTCGCTCTCGGGATTTTTGCCCCAGCGCGGATCGTTCAGCGAAAGTTTAATGCCGAAACGTTTTAGTAAGGAAACAAGCATAGGCTTTTATTGGGGCCCGACATGGGTGGAGGTTGGATTACTTTCGCCGTTATCATCGAGCATCGATGATTCCAGCGCTGCATCGTCCTGCTCTTCGTTTTCAGGGCTCAAGCCTGGCACCGGATTGGCTGGGTAGCTCGCTGCCGACTTGGCTGCCTCGACAATTGCGTCGCGCAGCAGATCGAGGCCTGCGCCGCTCCTGGCGCTGATAAAAACGCGGCTGATTTTATCATGTTCATCACGTTCGACCCCAGGCTGGAGGTCGGCCGCATCAATCTTGTTCCACACGAGGATCTGCGGAATGTGGTCGGCGCCGATTTCGCGCAGGACCTCGTTGACCTGCTCGATCTGCTCCATGCGGGTCGGCGAGGAACCGTCGACCACGTGCAGCAGCAAGTCCGCGTGGATGGTTTCTTCCAGCGTGGCGCGGAAAGCGGCCACCAGCTGGTGCGGCAGCTCCCTGACAAACCCGACGGTATCGGAAATGACGACGCTGCCCGTCTCGTCGCCGAGATACAGGCGGCGGCTGGTGGTGTCGAGCGTTGCGAACAGCTGGTTCGCGACATACACGCCGGCCTTCGTCAGCGTGTTGAACAGGGTCGACTTGCCGGCATTGGTATAGCCGACCAGCGACACCGAGAAGGTGTTGTTGCGCCCGCGTGCGCGGCGCTGGGTTTCGTGTTGCTTGCGCAGCTTGGCCAGGCGCGTGCGCAAGGCTTTGACCCGCTCGCCGATCAGCCGGCGGTCGGTCTCGAGCTGGGTTTCACCCGGACCGCGCAGGCCGATACCGCCCTTCTGGCGTTCAAGGTGGGTCCAGCCGCGGATCAGGCGCGTGGCCAGGTGCTGCAGCTGGGCCAGTTCGACCTGCAGCTTGCCCTCGTGGCTCTTGGCGCGCTGGGCGAAGATGTCGAGGATCAGGCTGGTGCGGTCGATGATGCCCAGTTCCAGGCGCCGTTCGAGATTGCGCTGCTGCGCGGGGGATAAAGCATGGTTGAAGATGACCAGTTCGGCGCCAAGGGCCTTGGCGGCGACGCCGATTTCGTCGGCCTTGCCGCTGCCGACGAAGTAGGCGGGATCGGGGGCATTGCGCTTGGCCGTGATCGTATCGATCGGCTCGGCGCCGGCAGAACTGGCCAGCAAGGCCAGCTCTTCGAGGCTGGCCGTGAAATCGACCGCGCCAAAATCGACGCCGACCAGGACGGCGCGCGTGCTGTTGTTGCCGGGGGCGTCAGCCATCGGCCTTACTCAGCTTCGGATTCGAGGTTGAGATTGACGGCGCGAGCCGGGACAACGGTGGAAATGGCATGCTTGTACACCATCTGGGTCACGGTATTGCGGAGCAGGACCACATATTGGTCGAAGGACTCGATATGGCCCTGCAGCTTGATCCCGTTGACGAGGTAGATCGAGACCGGGACGTGCTCTTTGCGCAAGGCATTGAGGAATGGGTCTTGTAACAGTTGCCCTTTGTTGCTCATAACAGCTCCGTAATGTTGTTGTAGTTTAAAAGTTGGAGGCAAGCGCCTCCATTTCAAGTGCACGGGGCAAGATTCAGCTTTGCGAACGATGGCCTGCGGTTACTGTAACCTGTTTTGCCACTTTTTGTCGTACTGCTATGCTTAAGAAAGCATTAAGCGCGCTGAGCCCGCCTGCCGTCCAGCGGTTTAATTCTGCTCCCGGGCGAACGGATTTTTACCGCTGCGCAGTTCGATCCGCAGGGGCGTACCGACCAGGTTGAAGGTTTCGCGGAAATGCTTTTCCAGGTAGCGCTTGTACGGCTCGGTGATGCCGTCGAGCGCATTGCCGTGGATGACGATGATCGGCGGATTCTGGCCGCCCTGGTGGGCATAGCGCATCTTCGGACGCGAGGTGCCCTTGCGCTTCGGTTCCTGCTTCTCGACCGCTTCCTGCAGCGCACGCGTCAGGCGCGGCGTCGACAGGTTGGCGGTGGCGGCGGCGTAGGCCGTGTCGACCGAGGCCATCAGCTGCTTGATGCCGGTACCCTTCAGCGCCGAGATGAAACGCGTTTCGGCGAAGCCCAGGAAGTCGAGCTTGCGGTCCATGGTGTTCTTGACCTCGTCGCGCTGGTCGCTGGTCAGGCCATCCCACTTGTTGACGGCGACGACCAGGGCGCGGCCCGATTCCAGGATGAAGCCGGCGATGTGGGCGTCCTGCTCGGAAATATCCTGCTGGGCATCGAGCATCAGCACGACCACGTTCGCTTCCGACACCGACTGCAGGGTTTTCACGACCGAAAACTTCTCGATCGCTTCGAACACCTTGCCGCGGCGGCGGATACCGGCCGTGTCGATCAGCGTGTACTGCTTGCCGTCGCGCTCGAAGGGCACTTCGATCGAGTCGCGGGTGGTGCCCGGCATGTCGAAGGCGATCACGCGCTGCTCGCCGACCAGGGTGTTGATCAGGGTCGACTTGCCGACGTTCGGGCGGCCGACCAGGGCGATTTTCACGCCGTGGTCCTGGCTTTCCAGCTCTTCCTCGGCCTCGGGACGCGAAGCGAAGGCCTGGTCCAGCGCTTCGTTGACGAGGTCGGTCACGCCGTCGCCGTGGGCGGCGGAGATGACATAGGGGTCGCCCATGCCCAGCTCATAGAACTCGGCGGTGACCGAGGTGTACTTCATGCCCTCGGACTTGTTCACGACGAGCATGACCTGACGGCCGGACTTGCGCAGGAAGTCGGTGATCGTCTTGTCGTGCGGGGTCAGGCCCTGGCGGCCGTCGACGATGAAGACGACGATGTCGGCTTCGGCGACGGCCTGCTTCGTCTGCAGGGCCATCTCGTACATGATGCCCTCTTTCGCGACCGGTTCGAAGCCGCCCGTGTCGATCACCAGGAACGGCCGCTCGCCGATACGCCCTTCGCCGTAGTGGCGGTCGCGCGTCAGGCCAGGGAGGTCGGCCACCAACGCGTCGCGCGAACGGGTCAGGCGGTTGAATAGGGTCGACTTCCCGACGTTCGGGCGACCAACGAGTGCAATTACCGGCTTCATGTAGTTATTCTATTCGACCGCGATGGCGGTCACAGTTCCATTTTGTGTTTGAAAAATCAGGTTCGATCCGGCAACCAGAGGAGTACCGCTGATGGCGCTGCCATCGGTCGCGGCGCGCGCGAGGAACGTACCGTCCTCGCGCGACAGGAAGTGGACATAGCCCTGGTAGTCGCCAACCGCCACGGCACGGCCGTAGGAGACCGGCGTCGACAGGCCGCGGAAGGCGAGTTTATCGTTCTTCCAGGCGCTGGCGCCGCCGTCGCGGTTGAAGGCGTTCAGGGCGCCCTTGTCGTCGGCGGCGAAGACGAAGCGCTGGTCGACGGCGACGCCGACGAGCGAGGACAGGTCGCGCGTCCAGCGCGCCGAACCGCTGGCCACGTCGTAGCAGGCGACACGGCCCTGGTAGGCGGCGGCACAGACGTCGCTTTCGAAGACCGTCGGCATGCCGCCCAGGTCGGTGACGCGCTCGAGTTCGGTAGCACCGCGCGCCGCGCCCACTTCGACTTCCCAGCGCGGGGCGCCGGAAGCGAGCAGGAAGGAGCCGAGCTTGCCGGCCGGCTGGGCGACGATCACGTCGCTGTTGTAGACCGCCATGCCCGGCGCCGTACGCAGGGTCAGGGCCGGGGAAGGACGCTGCACGGTCCATTTCTTCTGGCCGGTAGCGGCGTCGAAGCCGACGATGCGGTTGTCGATCGAACGGGCGACGACGATGCCCTGCGCCACGGCCGGGGCCGAGAGCAGTTCGCTCGACAGCTGGCTCTTCCAGAGCGCCTTGCCGTCCATGTCGAAGGCCATCAGGACGCCGTCGGCGGCGCCGACGACGATCACGTTGCCGTCGGTGCCCACACCTGCGGTCAGGTCGCTGCCGGCCTTGATGCGCCAGACCTGGCGGCCGTCCGCCGCTTCGACGCGCGCGATGTTGCCGTCGGCGCCGGCGACGATCACGGTATTGCCGGCCAGCGCAGGCGAGAACTGGTAACCGCGCGCCTTGCCGATATCGAGTTTCCAGGCGGTGCGCACGGCCATCGTGCCCTTCAGTTCGACCAGCTTGGCGGGCTCGTTGCCCTTCGATTTCGATCCGAACGGATTGAGCGAGCTCAAAGTCGAGCAGCCCGTCATCAGGGCCAGGACACCGACACCAACCAGCTTACGGGTAATACGCATTTTTCTTTTACCTTGTTCGTAGAGAGGCAAAGCCCACGCCGCCTTGCAGCGAGCGTGGGCCGTTACATGGTCGTAGATTTAAGCAGCGGCTTTCGGCGCGGCGGCTGCAGCGGGCGCGGTACCGCCGATGGCTTCGAGCTTGATGCGCACCAGCTGGCTGCCCGGATGCTTCGGACCCATGGCGGCGAGCGCGGCGACGTAGGCGGCGCGGGCATCGGCGATCTTGTTCTGGGCAACCAGCACGTCACCCTTGCGGTCGGCCACTTCGGCGGCGAACTGCGGCAGGAACTTGCCGTCGAGGAGTTTTAAAGCACCGTCGAAATTCTTCTCGTCGAGCAGCACGCCGGCCAGGCGCAGCTGGGCCACCGACTTGTACTCGTCGTTGCCGTTGTCGATCACCCATTGCAGCTGGGTTTTCGCCGTTTTCAGGTCGTTCGCCTCGAAGGCGGTCTTGGCCGCGGTCAGCGCGCTCATCTGTGCGTAGACCGTGCGCTTGAATTTCGACTGAATGTCCGACGCGATGCGCTGGCTCTTGGCATTGTCCTTGGCGGTCAGCGCATCGGTCTGCTCGTCGTACAGCGCCGAAGCCTCGACCGCCTGCTTGCGGGAATGCGAGTTCCAGAAGTTGTAGGCAGCAAAGGAGCCGAGGGCGAGGATCAGTACCCAGGTGATCAGGTTGCCGTACCTGCCCCAGAAAGCTTTAAAGGTAGCAATCTGTTCTTGTTCTTCGAGGTCGTATGCCATGTCGTTCGTCTAATGGTTATCGTGGATCGGTCGGTTGCTGTACTGCTCAAGGATGGTAGTGCACGTGATCGTGGTCGTGGTCGTGGCCACCCACGATCGCGTCGACGATGTGGTCGACGACGGCGTCGAAGGCCACGGTGGCCTGCTGCTGCTCGCCGCTTTCGCCGCGCAGCGATTTCACTGCCGCCACATTGTTCGCCACTTCGTCTTCGCCGAGGATCACGGCGAAGGACGCGCCGCTGCCGTCGGCCTTCTTCATCTGGCTCTTGAAGCTGCCCGCACCCGTCGGCGTTGCGCAATGTAGCACAACATCGAGGCCGGCATCACGCAGGCGCTCGGCCAGGATGAAGGCCTGCACCTGCGCTTCTTCGCCCTGGTGCACCATGTAGACGTCGCACTGGCCCGGCTGGGCCGGCTCGCCCAGGCCCTTCATCAGCTCGATGATGCGCTCGATGCCCATCGCAAAGCCGACGCCCGGCGTGGCCTTGCCGCCGAAGGTTTCGATCAGCGGATCGTAGCGGCCGCCGGCGCAGATCGTGCCCTGCGAGCCGAGTTCCTCGGTGACCCATTCGAACACGGTGCGGTTGTAGTAATCGAGGCCGCGCACCAGGCGCGGGTTGACGGTGAACTGCACGTTGTTACGGTCGAGCAGGCGCTTGACGCCCTCGAAGTGGGCCCTGGACTCCTCGCCCAGGTAGGACAGCAGTTGCGGCGCGCCGTTCACCATCTCCTGCATGGCAGGGTTCTTGGTGTCGAGGATGCGCAGCGGGTTGCTGTGCAGGCGGCGCTGGGCTTCGGCGTCGAGGATGTCGGCGTGCGATTCGAAGTAGGCGATCAGGTCGGCACGGTGGCGCAGGCGCTCCTCGGCATTGCCGATCGAGTTCAATTCCAGGCGCACGTTCTGCAGGCCGAGGTCGTCCCACAGGCGGCGGCACAGCATGATCAGCTCGGCGTCGATGTCCGGGCCGGTGAAGCCGACGGCTTCCGCGCCGAACTGGAAGAACTGGCGATAGCGGCCGCGCTGCGGACGCTCGTGGCGGAACATCGGGCCCTTGTACCAGAGGCGCTTCGGACCGTCGTAGACCATGTTGTGCTCGATCACCGCACGCACCACGCCGGCCGTGCCTTCAGGGCGCAGGGTCAGTTCGTCGCCGTTCATCGAATCGGTGAAGGAATACATTTCCTTCTCGACGATGTCGGTGACGGCGCCGATGGCACGCTTGAACAGGCCGGTTTCCTCGACGATGGGGGTGACGATCTTCTGGTAGCCGTAGCTTTTCAGGATCGTTTCGGCGGTGTTTTCGAACAGCTCCCACAGCGGCGCGTCGGCCGGGAGGATGTCGTTCATGCCTTTGATGGCGACGATTTTTTCTGGTTTGGACATATTTCTTCTACTCTCCGCATTGTGGCGGGGTTGCTTTTCGTAGGGTGGGCATTCATGCCCAAGCGGTACGGTACGCTTCGGTACGACCGCGTGGGCACAAGTGCCCACCCTACGTTTGTTGGCCGTAATTCTTCTTCACGTATTCCAAAACGATGTTCTGGAACTCGTCGACGATCCGCTCGCCACGCAAGGTCGCCACCTTCTGCCCGTCGACGAACACCGGCGCCGCCGGCGATTCGCCCGTACCGGGCAGGCTGATGCCGATATTCGCGTGCTTCGATTCGCCCGGACCGTTCACGATGCAGCCCATCACGGCCACGTTCATCGCTTCCACGCCCGGGTAGGTTTTCTTCCATTCCGGCATCGAGTCGCGCAGGAAGGTCTGGATGTTGTCGGCCAGTTCCTGGAACACGGTCGAGGTCGTACGGCCGCAGCCCGGGCAGGCAATGACCATCGGCGTGAACTTGCGCAGGCCCATGGTCTGCAGGATTTCCTGCGCGACTACGACTTCCTTGGTGCGGTCGCCGCCCGGTTCCGGGGTCAGCGAGACGCGGATGGTGTCGCCGATGCCTTCCTGCAGCAGCACCGACAAGGCCGCGGTCGAGGCGACGATGCCCTTGCTGCCCATGCCGGCTTCGGTCAGGCCCAGGTGCAGCGGGTAGTCGCAGCGGCGCGCCAGTTCGCGATAGACCGCGATCAGGTCCTGCACCGCCGAGACCTTGCACGACAGGATGATCTTGTCGCGTGCCAGGCCGACTTCTTCGGCGCGTACGGCGTTCTCGATGGCCGAGGTGATCAGGGCTTCGTACATCACGGCCTGGGCGCTGTGCGGGTTCGCGCGGGCCGCGTTCTCGTCCATGATGCGCGCCAGCAGGCTCTGGTCGAGGCTGCCCCAGTTGACGCCGATGCGCACCGGCTTGTCGTGCTTGATGGCGATCTCGATCATCTGGGCGAACTGGGTGTCGCGCTTGGCGCCCTGCCCCACGTTGCCCGGATTGATGCGGTATTTCGACAGCGCCGCGGCGCACTCCGGGTAGTCGCGCAGCAGGATGTGTCCGTTGTAGTGGAAGTCGCCGACCAGCGGCACATCCACTTCCATGCGGTCGAGCTGTTCGCGGATTGCCGGCACGGCGGCCGCCGCTTCCGGCTTGTCCACGGTGAGGCGCACCATCTCGGAACCGGCACGCGCGAGTTCCTTGATCTGGATGGCGGTGCCGATCACGTCGGCGGTGTCCGTATTGGTCATCGACTGCACCACGACCGGGGCGTCGCCGCCGATCCAGACCTTGCGCGCGCCGTGCTGGACCAGCACGCGGCGCGCGGCGCGGCGCGCCATCGGGCCGGAGGGAATTGGCAGGTTCGTAGAAGTCATACTTTGCTCGTTGTCCTTGTTTCAGGGAGCCGCTGGAGCTGGCCGCCCGGCGTCCCGGCGCGCGGCCGGGACCTGTCGTACATGCTTATTTCAGGGTGACGCGCGAGATCGTCTTGCCCGGCACCGGCGGCAGCGCAACGGCGGCGCCGCCCAGCGTCGCCGAGACACCGGCCGGGTTGCCGACGACGAGGGTCGCCGTACCCGGTACTTCGATCGTTTCGGTGCTGCCCGCGCGCACCAGGCGCGAGATCAGGGCCTTGCCGCCCTTGGGACGCACTTCGACCCAGGAATCCTCGCGCACGTTCAGCACCAGGGTGCTGGCACCGGTGGCGGCAGGCGCCGTGGCGGCGGGTGCGGCTGGCGGCGTCGTGCCCGCTGCCGGAGTCGTCGTCGCTCCCGGGGTGCCGGCGGCAGCGCCAGGCGACGTCGCCGCGGCCGGCGGCGTGACCGCAGCCGGTGCGGACTGCGTAGCCGCCGTGCCCGTCGCAGCACCCGCTGCCGGGTTGGCGTCGGCCGGAGCCGGCACCGAGATCAGCGGCACGGCCGGGTTCTGCACCGTATCGGCGGCCGGCGTCGTGGCCGTAGTCGTCTCGACCGGCGCATGCAGGACGGCTTCGTTGTTGGCCGCGGTCTCGCTGCCCGGCAATTTGACCAGGCCGAAATGCCAGGCCGCGCCCGCGGCGGCAGCGACCACCACGACGCCGGCGATCCAGGCCAGCGGCAGGCCGGAGCGCTTGCCATGGGTCGGATAGCGCGAGCGCGAATGCGAGAAAGACGTTTGACGATTGCTGCGCACGGCGCCGGTGTCTTCGGGCACCGGGTTGTCCATCGGGATCATCGCCACGAGCGGGGCCGGATCGAGGCGCAGGATCTTGGCGTAGGCGCGCACGAAACCGCGCGTCACGGCAGGACTCGGCAGGGCCGCATAGTCGCCCGCTTCGATCGCCACCACCTGGCGCACCGCCAGCTTGAGCTGCTCGGCCACCTGCTCGACCGTCCAGCCCATCGCTTCGCGCTGGCTGGCCAGGGTCGCGCCCGGGTGGCCGTGGTGTTGGTTCGAAGTGGCGCTTTGTTCCGTGCGCTCTGAAGTCATTGTCGTCTCACTCATCAAAAGCCCCGCGCTCGTACGCCAGGTATTCGGGCGAGCCCGGGAAGCGCCGCCGCAACTGCGCCACCAGGCTGGCCTCCATCGAGCGTTCGCCCAGTTTACGCTGTACCCGCAAGGCGAGCCACAGTGCATCGGCGGACAGGTTGTCGAGCTTCGACACCTCTGTCAGGCGGTTAACGAAAAAACCGGCGCGCTGATAGTCGCGCCGCTCGAAGTAGACCCGCGCCAGGCCGCTCGAGACGGCCGGCAGGTCGGGGTTGTAGCGCAATGCGTCGAGCAGGTAGCGCTCGGCCGCGTCCAGCTTGCGTGTTTTCAGGCTGCACATGCCTGCGTTCACGAGCGCGCTCACCGGCGTCTTGTAGGTCGGGTTCTTCAGCGCCGCGTCGAACTGGCGCATCGCCTCTTGCGGGCGGTTGGCCGTCTGACACAGGAAGGAGCCGTAGTTGTTCGCCAGTTCCGGGTTGCCCGGCGCCAGGCGCAGCGCGTGCTGGTAATTGTCGTCGGCCAGCGGCACCTGCCCCATGGCCGTGTAGATCAGGGCGCGCATGCCGTAGGCGTCGGCATAGCCGGGATCGGCATTGATCGCCTGCTTGATTTCGTCGAGGGCGATGTCGTACTTGCCCTGCTGGTAGTAGCCGACCGCCAGCTGCAGGCGGATGTTGGCGCGCTTCTCGGTGGCAGTCTGGTCGGAGGCGGTCTTCAGTTCGCCGCCGCCGCTGCCGGCGCCAGTGCCGGCGCAGGCCGCGAGCAGGCACAACGCGCATGCAGCGGCGAAGTGGCGTCCGATCGTCCGGCCTGGCACAGCCTGGTTCAAGAAGGAATCTCCACGATGCGCCCGAAGTCGGCGCCGAATTTCTTCTGGTATTCCGCCATCTTTTCCATGCGCTGGGCGACCTTGGTGCGGTCCTGCACTTCGCCGGCGAGCTGGCCGCAGGCGGCGTCGATGTCGTCGCCGCGCGTCTTGCGCACGGTGGTCACGATGCCGGCGTCCATCAGCACCTGGGCAAAGGCCTTGATGCGCGGATTTTTTGAGCGGAACAGGCCCGACTCCGGGAACGGGTTGAACGGGATCAGGTTGAACTTGCAGTTGATGCCGACCACCGGATCGTTCACCAGCGCGATCAGTTCGCGCGCATGCTCGTCGCTGTCGTTGAAGCCGTCGAGCATGCAGTACTCGAAGGTGATGAAGTCGCGCGGCGCGAATTCGAGATAGCGCTTGCAGGCCGCCAGCAGTTCGCGCAGCGGATATTTTTTATTCAGCGGCACCAGGATGTCGCGCAGCGCATCGTTCGAGGCGTGCAGCGAGACGGCCAGCGCCACCGGGCAATCCTGGGACAGCTTGTCGATGTTCGGCACCACGCCCGAGGTCGACAGGGTCACGCGGCGGCGCGACAGGCCGTAGGCGTTATCGTCGAGCATCAGCTTCAAGGCGGTAACGGTCGGCTCGTAGTTCAGCAGCGGCTCGCCCATGCCCATCATCACGACGTTGGTGATCTGGCGTTCGCCCTTCGGGCCCGGCTCGATGCCCTTGGTACGGCGCAGTTCGAACTCGGCCATCCACAGCTGGCCGATGATCTCGGCCACCGTCAGGTTGCGGTTGAAACCCTGCTTGCCGGTCGAGCAGAAGCGGCAATTGACGGCGCAGCCGGCCTGGGTCGAGATGCACAGCGTGCCGCGGTTTTCTTCCGGGATGAACACGGTTTCGACCGCATTGCCGTTGCCGACGTCGACCAGCCATTTGCGGGTGCCGTCGCTCGAGGTGTTGTCGCTGATGATGCCGGGTGCGCGCACCTCGGCACGGGTTTTCAGTTTTTCGCGCAGCGACTTGGCCAGATCGGTCATGTCGTCGAAGCTGGCGGCTCCGAACTGGTGGATCCAGCGCTGCAGCTGCTTAGCGCGAAACGGCTTCTCACCCAATTCGGCGCAGTAAGCGACGAGTTGCGCGGGATCGAAGTCCAGCAGGTTGGTGAGAGTCGTCATGTTGTTCCTAAATACTAAAAAGTGATGCAACCCCGCTCGCCGGGCCTGGGGCATCAGGCGAGCGGTGCGTACTACAGAAAATCGATTACTTCAGTTCTGGGAAGAAGTAGGCGATTTCGACTTTGGCAGCTTCGACAGCGTCCGAACCGTGCACGGCGTTGGCATCGATCGAATCGGCGAAATCGGCGCGGATCGTGCCTTTTTCAGCTTTCTTCGGATCGGTCGCGCCCATCAGGTCGCGGTGCTTCAGGACGGCGTTCTCGCCTTCCAGGGTCTGGATCATGACAGGACCCGACACCATGAAGTCGACCAGGTCTTTGAAGAAGCCGCGCTCTTTGTGGGCAGCGTAGAAACCTTCAGCCTGCTCGCGCGACAGCTGGGTCATACGGGCCGCGACGATCTTCAGGCCAGCTTGCTCGAAGCGGGTGTAGATCTGGCCGATCACGTTTTTTGCAACTGCGTCTGGTTTGATGATCGACAGGGTGCGTTCGATTGCCATGTAAAAACTCCAATAAAAAGAAAGGTTTAAATCGAGAAGAAGAGAACTCAATCAACCTTTGATTTTACCATACCTCGCCCCATATAGCCGATATTGCGGCGGTGGAGGCCGAAGTGGTAGAGTGGCGGCGAAAAACCGCCTTGTCAACGTGACCAGCCGCCGGCGGTCTCCTTAGGGATCGCTTAAGGATGGCAATACGCGCGCGGCGCCATGCTATGCTTGAGTGGCAATACATCTTTATCAACCGGAGGCAACATGAATCCCATCCTGCAAAAGCAACCCGCTTACGACGTGGCCGTAGGCCAGGTCACGCGCAACAAAGTCCTGCGCAACACCTTCTGGCTGCTCGCGCTGTCGATGCTGCCGACGGTGCTCGGCGCCTACATCGGCGTCAGCATGCGCCTGCCGATGCTGAGCGGCGGCATGGGCTTCGTCATCTTCATGCTGATCGCCTTCGGCTTCATGTTCGCGATCGAAAAGACCAAGGAATCGGCGGTCGGCGTGTTCGTGCTGCTCGGCTTCACCTTCTTCATGGGCCTGATGCTCACGCCCCTGCTGCGCCACACGCTCGGCTACACCAACGGCGGCCAGCTGATCATGACGGCATTCGGCGGTACCGCGGTCGTCTTCGCCGTGATGGCCAGCATCGCCACCACCACCAAGCGCGACTTCTCGGGCATGGGCAGCTGGCTGTTCGCCGGCGTGATCGTGCTGCTGCTGGCGGGCGTCGCCAACATCTTCCTGCAGATGTCGGCCCTGTCCATCGTGTTCTCGGTGCTGGCCATCGGCATCTTCTCGGCCTTCATCCTGTACGACGTGCAGCGCATCGTGAACGGCGGCGAGACCAACTACATCTCGGCGACGCTGGCGATCTACCTCGACGTGTACAACATCTTCAGCAACCTGCTGGCCCTGCTGGGCTTTGCGGGCGGCAGCCGCGACTGAGCGAGTTTGCCTGAATAAAAAAGCCGACCCGAGGGTCGGCTTTTTTTGCGCTTTTCGTAGGGTGGGCACTCTGTGCCCACGCGGTGATACGCGGCGGCGAGATCGTCGAGCACGATAACGGAATCGGCGCGTATCACCGCGTGGGCGGAGCCCACCCTACGATTACGCCAGCTCGAACACGCCGATCGACTCGACGTGCGAGGTGTGCGGGAACATGTTCACGACGCCCGCCTTCTTCATCACATAGCCTGCCCGGTGCACCAGGATGCCGGCGTCGCGCGCCAGGGTCGAGGGGCCGCACGAGACGTAGACGATGCGCTGCGGCAGGAATTCGGCGTGGCCGCCTTCGCGCAGCTCGGCCAGGGCAGTCACCAGCGCGATCGCGCCGTCGCGCGGCGGATCGATCAGCATGCGGTCGAAACGACCCAGGGCGACGAGGTCCTCCGCCGTCGCCTCGAACAGGTTACGCGTATAAAAGGTCGTCTTTTCCGACAGGCCGTTCGCTTTCGCGTTTTCCAGGGCGCGCTCGCTCAGGATCGCGCTGCCCTCGATGCCGACCACTTCGCGCGCCTGCGTCGCCAGCGGCAGCGTGAAATTGCCGAGGCCGCAGAACAGGTCGGCCACGCGGTCGTTCGGCTGCACTTCCAGCAGCGTCAGCGCCTTGTGCACCAGGGCGCGGTTGATCTGGTGGTTGACCTGGGTGAAATCGGTCGGCTTGAAGGGCATGCGCACGCCGAACTCGGGCAGCGTGTAATACAGCTCCTTGCCCAGTGGGTAGAACGGCGCGACCGTTTCCGGCCCCTTGGTCTGCAGCCACCACTGGATGCCCCATTGGTCGGCAAAGGCCTTGAGCAGCTCCTCATCCTTGTTGCTGAGCGGCGCCATGATGCGCAGCACCAGCACCGTCGTTTCCTCGCCGACCGCCACTTCGATCTGCGGTACCCCGTTGTAGATCGACAGCGAACCGATCAGCTCGCGCAGCGGCATCAGCATGGCGCCCAGGTGCGGCGGCAGGATGTGGCAGAACTTGATGTCCGCGACAAAGGCCGAGGCGCGCTCGTGGAAGCCGACCAGCACCGTGCCCTTCTTCGCCACGTGGCGCACGGACAGGCGCGCGCGGAAGCGGTAGCCCCAGGTCGGGCCATACATCGGACGCATGATGTTTTCGGCTTTTACCTTCGACAGGTGCCACAGGTTGTCCTCGAGCGTGCGCTGTTTCATCGCCACCTGCGCCGTCGGCTCCAGGTGCTGCATCGAGCAGCCGCCGCAATAGCCGAAGTGCTCGCAGCGCGGCTCCACCCGCATCGAGGAAGCGCGCTGCAGCGTGACCATGCTGCCCGCTTCCCAGTTCTTCTTCTTTTTCTTGACCTCGTAGCTGACGCGCTCGCCCGGCAGTGCGTCTTCGACAAAGACCACCTTGCCCTGGGAGCCGTCCTCGTTCTCGAGGTGGCCGACGCCGCGCGCATCCGCGTCGAGGGATTTGATTTCGATGAAAGTTTCTTGCATTGGGTATGGGGGCGCATGGCCCACGCAGAATCGTGAATGTAGGGTGGGCGCCCCGTGCCCACGCGGACGCATGAACAGTGGAAGGCGGATCCAGGAATGAGCCAGGCGCCGGAATTCGGCCTGCTACCGTCGCGCAGGACCCAACGGCGGTAATATCCAGCTCACAAGACCGGCGGCATCATAACAAGGAATCGCGCACGACGCCACGGGCCGCCATCGCCCGCTTCAGCTTGACCAGGGCTTCCTGCTGGATCTGGCGCACCCGCTCGCGCGTCACGCCCATCTCCTCGGCCAGGGTCTCGAGCGTGGCCGGGTCGTCGTTATCCAGGCCGAAACGACGCATCACGACCAGGCGCTGCTTTTCCGGCAGGCGCGTCAGCCAGTCACGCACCAGTTCGGTCATCTCGTGCTGCTCGGCGCGGGTATCGGGGCCGTCGTCGGCCTCGCCCGGCAGCATGTCCATCAGGCTCGAGCCCGGGTCGTTGTCGAGCGGGGCGTCGAGCGAGGCCGCATGCTCGGACAGGGCCAGGATGTCCTGCACCTCTTCCGGGGGGCGTCCGACCAGGCTGGCGATGTCCTCGATGCTGGCGTCCTTGCCGTCGTGGTGCTGGGCTTCCAGATGGTATTTGGCGCGCAGCACGCCGTTCAGTTCGCGCACCATGTGCACCGGCAGGCGCACCGTGCGCGCCTGGTTCATGATCGCGCGTTCGATGCTCTGGCGGATCCACCAGGTGGCGTAGGTAGAGAAGCGGAAGCCGCGCTCGGGCTCGAACTTGTCGATGGCGCGCATCAAGCCGATGTTGCCCTCCTCGATCAGGTCGAGCAGGACGACGCCGCGGTTGATGTAGTGCTTGGCGATCGAGACGACGAGCCGCAGGTTATGCTCGATCATCTTCTGGCGGGCTTCGAAGTCGCCCGCCTTGGCCAGGGTCGCGTAATGCGATTCCTGCTGGGCCGACAGGAGCGGCCGGGTACCGATCTGGTTCAGGTAATGCTGGGTGGTGTCGGTCGAGAGCTCGGCCGCAAGCACTTTCTTGAGTTCGTCGACGCTGTCGACCTCGGCGGCCGCGCCGGGCAGCAGTGCGTCGGCATCGGCACCGTCAGTGACTGCTTCGGCAGCGAAACTCGACGCGCCCTCCCCCTCCAGTTCGTCAGGCAGTTCGTCTGAAGCGTCTCTTTCCTGAGAGTGCGGCGGCAGCGTCATTAACCCTCTCTACGAGCATATGAAAAAATCGCCCTGGCGCTTTTTTCACACGCCCTAACGGCTGGGCAGGAACCTCGACGGATCGACCGGTTTACCCTGCTGGCGAATCTCGAAATGCAGCTTCACCGTCTCGGCGTCTGAATCGCCCATCTCGGCGATTACCTGTCCCTTGGCCACGTTGTCGCCTTCCTTCACGACGATGGCGCGGTTATGGGCATAGGCCGACAGCAAGCTGTTGCTGTGTTTGACGATGACGAGGTTACCATAACCTCGGATACCGCTACCAGCGTACATTACTTTACCGGCGCCCGCCGCCATGACTTGCTGTCCCGCGCGGCCCGCGATGTCGATGCCCTTGCTCTTGCCTTCGTCGAAGGTGGCGATGATGCGGCCGTCCGACGGCCACATCCAGCTCAGCTTCTCGTCGTCGGTCGCGGTGACGGTGCTGCCGACGCGCGAACCGGTGACGGCCGCGGCGGCGGCAGGCGACGGAGCCGCGGCGGCGGCCACGGTCTCGGCGCGCTCGCCGGCCTTGTCGCTGCGCGGCGCCTCGGCGGTATCTTCATACGCCTTCTTGTCGGCGCGCGGCGTGGTCTTGCGCGGCACCGCCGGACGGCTTTCCGGCGGCATCGGCACCGGCTGGGTCACGACCGCCGTGCTGGCCTGGCGCTCGGGCGCGACACGCAGCACCTGCCCGACCTTGATGTCGTCCGGGTCGCTGAGGTTGTTCCAGGTGACCAGGTCGCGGTAGCTCTGGCCGTGGTCGAAGGCGATGCGCAGCAGCGTGTCGCCACGGCGCACGGTATAGGTGCCCTTCGCGTCCGGGCGCGCTTCTTCGGTGCGGACCGGCGCCGGGCGCGGCTTGGCGGTGGAGGAACCGACGGGACGCTCGATGATCGGCGCCTGGCGCGAGGTGGTGGTACAGCCGGCAACCAGGCCGAGCGTGAGAGTCAGCAGGACTAAACGGGGTGTTTGTTTCATTCTCATCTAATATTTGTTACGTACGTGGCAGCGGCGGCGATCAAGCGGTGCCCGGGCGAAGCGGCACGAAATGGCAGGCTTCCAGGGTTTCGCTGGTCCACTCCGACTTGCCGGTACGGGTGATCCGCTGCAGGTGTTGAACCTGGCCGCCGACCGGGGCCACCAGGCGCGCGCCGATGGCGAGCTGTTCGAGCAGGGCGCGCGGTACTTCCATCCCGGCCGCGGCGAGGATGATACCGTCGAATGGCGCAACTTGCGCGAGCCCGAGCATACCATCTCCGTAGTGCAAGCGCAGATTGGACAGGCGCAGGGTGCGCAAATTGGCCTTGGCGAGCTCGTGCAAAGGCTTGATGCGCTCGATCGAATACACCTCGCCGGCGACCCGCGCCAGCACCGCCGCCTGGTAGCCGCAGCCGGTGCCGATCTCGAGGACGCGGTTCATTTGTTTACCGTCGCGCATGGCTTCGATCATGCGCGCCACGATATACGGCTGGGAAATCGTCTGGTGGTGGCCGATCGGCAGCGAGGCGTCGATATACGCCTGGCTGGAGAGCGCCGGCTCGATGAACAGGTGGCGCGGCACGGCCTCCAGGGCAGCCAGCACCTGCTGGTCGCGCACGCCCTGCCCGGCGACCCGCGCCACCATGGCGCGGCGGAGCGCTTCGGTGGCCATCAGGTCCGAGCGCTGGGCGGTGGGCGCGCTCCGGGTAGCCGGCGGCGCATAACCGGGCAGCTTCGGGCCCGGTTGCGGCGCCTTCGGCAGCGGCGCGCCGCCGACGGCGCGCGCCGCATTCTGGGTCGCGGTCTGGGGCGTGGCCACCGGCGCCGGCGTCGTCGGCTTGCGCGCGCCGCCGCCCGTCACCGAGGACAGCGGCAAGGGAAAGGTGCTGCCTCCCGTGGTTTTGCTGCGGTCGTTCATGCGAGTCCCTGTTTCAGCAAGGCGAGCTGGGATTGGTGCGTCAGGTCGATCTGGAGCGGCGTGACCGAGACCAGGCCGGTCGACGTGGCGTGGAAATCCGTGCCCTCGCCCGCATCGCGGCAGGCGCCTGGCGCCCCGATCCAGAAGATCTCGCGTCCGCGCGGATCCTGCGAGCGGATCACGGGCTCGGCCTGGTGGCGGCGCCCGAGGCGGGTCGGGGTGAGCGGGCCGAGCGCCTCGTAGGGCAGGTTCGGGATATTTACATTCAGCAGGAACGGCGACGGCAGCATGTCGAACTTGCGCAGCACCACATCGCGCGCAACGCGCGCGGCCGAATCGAGATGTTCCCAGCCGTGGTGGACTTGGGAAAAGGCGATCGCCGGGATCCCGAACAGATAGGCTTCGGTGGCGGCGGCGACGGTGCCCGAATACAGGGTGTCGTCGCCCATGTTCTGGCCATTGTTGATGCCGGAGACGACCAGGTCGGGCAAGGCGTCGCCCATGCCGGTCAGCGCGATGTGGACGCAGTCGGTGGGCGTGCCGTTGACAAAATAGAAACCATTGGCGGCACGGGTCACCGTCAGCGGACGGTCGAGCGACAGCGAGTTCGACGCGCCCGAGCGGTTGCTGTCGGGCGCGACCACGATGATTTCGGCGATGCTCGCCAGGGCTTCCGCCAGGGCGTTGATACCAGGGGCGAGATAGCCGTCGTCGTTACTGATAAGAATTCGCATCCAGCGATTTTACCTGAAGCAACGCTTTGAACACGCATCCGGGGCAGATAAATTCTGGGCTGCGGGGCGTAGCGGCGTTGCACTGCAACTACGCTACGCCCCGCGGTTTTCATTTTTATTACGGCGTAGCGGCGTTGCACTGCAACTACGCTACGCCCCGCGGTTTTCATTTTTATTACGGCGTAGCGGCGTTGCTCTGGAACTACGCACGCCCCGCGGTTTTCATTTTATTACTGGCGTAGCGGCATTGCGTTGTAAGTACGCCATGCCGCGCTATTTTCAATTTTATACCTGTCGGCACACACGTCAGCGCATCGCCAGCGGCCGCCCGCCCGCGGCCTCGATCAGCGCGCCTTCGAGCGAGGCCACCTCGTCCTCGGCAAAGGCGAGCAGCGCATCCTTGTCGTTATCGTCCTGGTACACCTGCTTGATCAGCGCCACCCCGCGCCGCCGCAGCGGCTGGGCGACCGAGGGCCGCAGGATGATTTCGCGCAGGCTGTCGGCGAGCTGGCGCGCCTCGCGTGCCCGTCCTCCCTCGACCAGCTTGTGCAATTGCCCGAGCTTGTGTTCGAGCGGCTCCTGCCCCGCCGGGCCGGAGCTGGCGCGCCCGTCCGGGGCCCGCCCGCCGCCCGGATCGCGGGTGCCGGGCAAACTCGCGCCCGGCAAGCCGGCCGGGCTGTCATGGGCCCCTGCCGACATCGCGCGCAGCTGCAGCAGGCGATTGCCGCCCTCCTCCACGCTCTGCTCGAGCCGGCGCGCGGCGACGCTGTGCCCCTGGCTCGACAGGGTCTGGGCCAGCATCTGCTTGCTGCGCAGGGTTTCGTGGTCGTCCATGCCGCGCAGGCGTTCGTGCAGGCTGACCACGTGCTGCTGCAGGCGGCGCGCTTCTTCCAGCTCGCCCTGCTGGCTCAAGGTCGAGGCCAGCCGCAGCAGCACCCCCAGGGTATCCGGATGTTCGGAGCCGAGGCGCTGCTCGCGCGCCACGGCAAGCGACTGCTGCATGTCGCGCACCGCGCCGAGATCGCCCTGGGCGGCAAAGATCTCGGCCAGGGCCTCGCGTGCCTGCAAGGTGACCGCGGCGTCCATCCCGGCCTGGCGCTCGCGCACGCGCACCACGCTCTCCTGCAGCTTGCGCGCGTTGCCGAGGTCGCCCATGTCGCGCAGCAGCGTGGCCAGCTGCTGGGTGCAGCGCAGCGTGTCTTCATGTTCGGTGCCGAGCATGCGCTGGCGTCCTTCGAGCACCTGCTCGTAGAGCATGCGCGCCCGCGAATACTCGCCCTGCAGGGCCAGTGTCCGGGCCTGGGCAGCGACGGCATCGAGGGTGGCGATCTGGTCCGGGCCGTACAGGCGTTCGCAGGCATCGAGGACGGCATCGTGCAGGCCGAGCGCGGCGCCGAATTCTTCCTGGCGCGCGAGCGTCGCGGCCAGGCCCGAGCGCGCGGCCAGGGTTTCCGGATCGTCGAACCCGGCCGCGCCGGCGCAGTGCTCGACCAGCGCCTCGTACTGCTGGCGCGCCTCGGGCAGCCGGCCGCTGTCGCGCAGGGCGGCGGCCAGCGCCGCGCGGCTGGCGCGGGTGTCGGCATGCGCGTCGCCCAGCAGGCGCTGGCGCAGCGTGGTGCTCTCGGCGAAGCAGTCGCAGGCGCCCGGCAGGCGTCCTGCGTGCAGGTACAGCTCGCCCAGGCGCAGCAGCTCGCGCGCCAGCAGCACCGCGTTCGGATCGAAGGCGGCATGCCCGCCGGCGTGACCCTCATGGCCCGCTGCATCCTCACGGCGCTCGTTCGCCGCCAACCGTGCGCGCGCCGCCTCGACGGCGTCGAGCAACTCGATCTCGAGGCGCGACTGCCACGGAAAGCGCCCCGCCGCAGCCCAGCCGAGCAGCGCCTCGATCGCGCGCGTCTGCGACAGGCGGTCGCCATCGCGTTCGGGCAGCGCGCCGACATGCAGGGCCGCGCCGCAGGCCAGCGCACCGTGCAGCTGGACTTCGTCGAGGTAGCTGTCGAGCGAGACCTGCGCCATGCCGTAGCAGTTGCGCAGCAGCTGTTCGAGACGCGGCTGGTAGCCGGCCACGCCCTTGTGCAGGTCGCCGCGGCGCCACAGCAGGCGGCGCTCGGCGTCGACGCCGTCGACGCCGCAGGGCACCGGATACACCAGTAGCGGACGCTGGGCCTCTTCATGGCTGCAGCGGTACTCGATGGCGCGCGTGACGACGCCGGCCAGGCCCTCGAGGCTGCGCCCGTTCGGCGTGAACAGGCCGACCAGGCGGTCGGGCAGCAGCGTGGTGCAGACGCTCACCGCGGCCGAACGCCCGCCGCGGCAGTCGATCAGCACGTGGCGGAAGTGGCGCGTCAGGTGCGCGGCGAAGGCGCGGAACAAGGCCGGGCAGGCCGCGAACAGGCCGTCCCAGTCCATGCGGTCGGCGCGCTCGCCGAAGCTGTCGTCGAAGCAGCCGGCCCGCATCAGGTACAGGGTGCGGCTCTGGTCGACGCGTTCGACATGGGCTTCCCAATCGATCGCCTCGAGCACCAGGCGCGCGCGTTCCTCGTGGTCGTCGCCCCCTGTCCGTCCGAGCGTTTTCAACTGCTCGCGGCAGGCTTCGAAGTATTCGAGCAGGCCGGGCCGCGCCAGGCCGGGCCGCGATGCCTCGGCGCGTCCCGCCTCGCCGCGCGCGCCTCCGTGCCGGCCGCTGGGGCCGCCCCCGCCCGCGCCTGGTCCCACGCCCCGGCCCACGCCCCGGCCCTCGTCGGCGTGCGCCTGTTCGTAGCGCTCGTCGCGGGTCGGGAACAGGTGGTGCAGGCCCGGCGCCTCGGTGTCCCAGTCGATCATCAGGACCGGGGTGGTCGCATTCTGGCGTCCGGCCAGCAGCACGGCGCTGTCGGCCAGTGCGATGCTGCGCGCGGCGCCGCTTTCGAAGGAATAGAAGGTGGTGACTTCGCCGGGGCCGCCGATCGGCGGCAGCGTCAAACGGTTGATTTCCATGAGCTCCTCATTTTTTGGGGAAGGTGAGATCCGGGACGGCACGCCACTCCGGTGGGACATCGGGGAGCACGAATTGGTTGCAGTCATGCCCGGGGGGCATGGTCATTTTCTGGTACTGGTAGTGGGTGGCGATCCGCTTCACCATCTTGCCGATATCGGGTAGAAAATCCGGGTTCGATTTCAGGTCGGCCGTGGCCATCGTGAAATGCGAAAAATCCACATAGAAGGTCGAGGACGCGATCTGCGGCGGCAGCCGGTCCGGGTGCTGGGTCATGATGACCGGAATGATCAGGTGGCTGGGCAGCGTGTACCACTGGCTGCGCTCGGCCTCGATCTGGCGCATCGCCGCGTATTCGCGCCGCGTGTACGGGTGCGCCTCGTATTTCGGCGTGTAGATGAGGATCATGCAGACGCTCTCGCACATCGCGCGCGCGATCTTGCCGTCGAGGTCATCGCCGCCGCCGAGCTGCTCGGTGTCGACGAAGAGCTCGTCCTCATTGTCGAAATAGGGTTCGAGGTAGCAGCGCAATGCGTCGGCCAGCGCGCTCTTGAAGCGCTTCATCAAATCGTGTCGCCCGTGGGCGTAGCTGAAGAAACAGCCGTACCGTATCGCCATTGCCATTCCTCCAGTCAAGACGCTGCTGGGCCGCATGCGCATCCATCACTCTAGCGCCGCGTTCCCTCATCATTTTGCGGGCGCACAAACGCGTCCGCCTCGCGGGGTCAATGCCAGCGTTAGCGTTCCCTGAGGCATAATCAACTGAATGGATAACCAATAACCAACAGGAGGAGACAGCATGAAAGCAATCGTATGCAAGGCCTGGGGCCCGCCCGACAGCCTCGAACTGCAGGACCTGCCCGACCTGGTGCCGGGCCCGGGCGAAGTCGCCATCGACGTGCGCGCGGCCGGGGTCAACTTTCCCGACGTACTGACGGTACAGGGCAAATACCAGGTGAAGCCGCCCCTGCCCTTCACGCCCGGCAATGAGTTCGCCGGCGTGGTGCGCGCCCTCGGCGCGGGCGTCAGCAACGTCGCCGTCGGCGACCAGGTGATCGGCTTCACCCAGACCGGCGCCTTCGCCCAGCAGGCGATCGCACCGGCAGCCGCCCTGATGCCGATGCCGCCCGGGATGGATTTCGACACCGCCGCCGCGATCACCCTCACCTATGGCACCTCGCACCATGCGGTGGTCGACCGCGGCCAGCTGAAGGCGGGCGAGACGATGCTGGTGCTGGGCGCGGCCGGCGGCGTGGGACTGGCGGCGATCGAGATCGGCAAGGCGCTCGGCGCACGCGTGATCGCGGCGGCGTCCAGCGCGGAGAAGCTGGAAGTCTGCCGCCAGCATGGCGCCGACGTCCTGATCGACTACACCAGGGAAGACCTGCGCGAGGCAATCAAGGCGGCCACCGCTGGCCGCGGTCCGGACGTGATCTACGACCCGGTCGGCGGTCCGTACAGCGAGCCGGCCCTGCGTTCGATCGCGTACCGGGGACGCCATCTCGTGATCGGCTTTGCGGCTGGCGAGATCCCGAAGCTGCCGTGGAACCTGATGCTGCTGAAAAGCGCCTCGGTGGTCGGCGTGTTCTGGGGAGATTTTGCGCGCCGCGAGCCGCAGAAGAACCTGGCGGCGATGCGCGAGATGCTGGGCTGGATGGCGGAAGGTAAATTGAAGCCGCTGGTGTCGAAGCGTTATGCGCTTGGCGAGACGGCGCAGGCTTTGAACGACATGGCCGAGCGCAAGGTGACGGGCAAGGTTGTCATCGTGCCGTGACCGATAACGGCTCCGCTATCGCGCCGGATGATCTCGCTGCCAACGATCACCGCGTGGGCGGGAAACCCGCCCACCCTGCGGGTCAGAGCGAAACCGGCCGATTATTCCGAGGCCGGCGGTAGGGTGGGCGGGTCGCCCGCCCACGCGTTCAAGCGGCCAACAAGCAGCCCGTCAGGATTATTCCGCAGCCGGCTTGAAGAAGGCCAGCACCTCTTCCTGCACCCTGGTCCGCTTGAACGGCGGCAGACTCTGCCAGATACGCCGCCCATACGGCTTGCTGATCAGGCGCGGGTCGCAAATCATCAGCACGCCGCGGTCGTCGACGTCGCGGATCAGGCGTCCGGCGCCCTGCTTCAGGGTGATGATCGCCTCCGGCAGCTGGTGGTGCATGAAGCCGTTCATGCCCTGCTTTTCCATCACCTCGATGCGCGCGGCCAGCACCGGATCGTCCGGCGGGGCGAAGGGCAGCTTGTCGATGATGACGAGCGACAGCGCATCGCCGCGCACGTCGACGCCTTCCCAGAAACTCTGGCTCCCCACCAGCACCGCGTTACCCGCATTCCGGAACGAGTCGAGCAGTTCGGTACGTCCACGCTCACCCTGCACGAACAGCGGGAACTCCAGCCCCCGTTCGGCGAATTCGGTGCGCAGGCGCTCGGCGACGCGGTTCACGGCGCGGATCGTCGTGCACAGGAAGAAGGTGCGCCCGCCCGCCGCCTCGATCACCGGCAGCGCGCAGTCGACCACGGCATCCGTGTAGCCCATCGAGTTCGGTTCCGGCAGGCCGGTCGGCACGTACAGCACGCCCTGCTCGCCATAATTGAAGGGGCTCGGCCAAGTCAGCGCCGGTTCGCCCGTCAGCCCCATCTGGTCGGCGAAATGCTTGAAATCGTTTTTGACGGCCAGCGTCGCCGAGGTAAAGATCCAGCTGCGCGGCGTGCCTTCGCGCTGGTTCTGGAAGATCGGCGCGATCGACAGCGGGGTCTTGTGCAGCTGCAGCGAGGAGTTGAAGGCCTCGACCCAGAGCACGGCCTGCTCGCCCTCGGGCACCTTGGCCTTCGGATCGGCCTTCCAGGCGTCGTAGGCCGCCTTCAGCTCGACCGCGCGCACGCGGCAGGCTTCCAGCGTTTCGGCGCGCTCGGCCTGGTCTTCCAGCACGTCGATCAGGCCATCGAGTTCTTCCTTCAGCTTGTCCAGCGCCGGGAAGAAATTCGAAGTCGGCGGCA
This sequence comes from Massilia litorea, assembly GCF_015101885.1. Lineage (NCBI taxonomy): Bacteria > Pseudomonadati > Pseudomonadota > Betaproteobacteria > Burkholderiales > Oxalobacteraceae > Massilia > Massilia litorea. The sequence continues at coordinate 2,842,758 of NZ_CP062941.1, read as the reverse complement.
CCTGCGGCAGCGACAGACGCGTGCCGCCTTCCGGGAAGGTCAGGCGCAGGTCGCGCGCGGCCTTTTCGACGACGGTGACGACCTTGGCCCAGTCCGGACCGCCGCGCGCATGGGCCAGGCCCTCGGCCAGCACGTCGCGGCACAGTTCCAGCACTTGCGAGGTCGAGATCGACTGGCCGAAGAACAGGGTCGCGGTATCGGGCAGCTGGTGCGCCTCGTCGAAGATGATGGTGTTGGCCGACGGCAGCAGCTCGGCGACGCCGGTATCCTTCAAGGCCACGTCGGCGAAGAACAGGTGGTGGTTGACCACGACCACGTCCGCCTGCTGGGCTTCCCTGCGCGCCTTCATGACGAAGCAATCCTGGTAGTACTGGCACTCGGCGCCCATGCAGGTGTCGCGGGTGGAGGTCACCAGGTTCCACACCGAGGCGTTTTCCGGCACCTTGGCCAGTTCCGCCTTGTCGCCGGAATTGGTCATCTTGATGAAGCGCGAGATCTCGCGCAGGTGGCCGACGTCGTCGCGCGAGGTCAGGCGCCCGTTCTGCAGCGTGCGCTCCAGGTGGAAGTGGCAGACGTAGTTCGAGCGGCCCTTGAGCAGCGCCACCGACACCGGCGCCTTCAGCGCCTGGCGGATGGTCGGGATATCGCGCAGGAACAGCTGGTCCTGCAGGTTCTTGGTACCGGTCGAGACGATGGTCTTGCCGCCCCAGAGCAGCGCCGGGACCAGGTAGGCGAAGGTCTTGCCGGTGCCGGTGCCGGCCTCGGCCATCAGGACCTTCTGGCCGTCGATCGCGCTGGCGATGGCCTTTGCCATCTCGGTCTGCGACTGGCGCGGTTTGAAGGTGCCGACGGCGGGCGCGAGCGGGCCGCCGACCCCGAACAGGCGGTCGAGCTCGGCATCGTATTTACCGGCCGGTTCTTGGGGCGAATAGTCGGCAGGTGCGCCGTCGGCGGCGCCGGGCGCAGGTAATTGATCGGTCAAAATGAGTGCTTTTTTAAATGCGGAGCTTGAATCCGGAGGCCGAAAAGCAATCAGGCCGGCACGTCCGGCACGAGTTGCATTTTCAGCAGGGTGATATGGTCTTTCAGCTGCAGTTTACGCTTTTTCAGGCGGCGCAGCTGGAGCTGGTCGGCATGGCCATCGGCGGTCAGCATGGCAATGACTGCGTCCAGGTCGCGGTGTTCGACGTCGAGTTCAATAATGCGGCGCTGGATGTCTTGGACATCGGTCATGATGGCGGTTCCAAACGAGTTTTTCAACAAGGCGGGGCGGCGGGGACCGCAAGCGGGCGCCGCAGGCAGGCGCTGGGCATGCCGAATTCGCATTGCAGATTAACGCTTACGGCTTGCAACGCGACGGCATCTCGGTGCATAGTTTAATCCAGAGCGACGTTGCCGCCAACAAAGATTGGCTTCTGAGCCACGGAAAGCATCAAAGTTTATGAATCTCTTCAAGATCGAGGCCGGAACCGCACAGCACATCGGCAACCGCCCGCGCCAGAACGACCGGGTCGCCATGCTGACGGGTGCGCGTGCGCCGGGCCACGTGCTGGCCGTGCTGTCCGACGGCATCAACAGCGCCGCCGGCGCCGAACAGGTGCTCCACACGGCCAAACAGGTATTCGACAGCTTCAAGCCGAGCGACACGCCCAATCCCGAGCGCCTGGCCCAGCTGCTGCGCGACATCGTGCAGGAAACCCACCTCGTCATCAAGATGAACGCCGTCACCACCGGCGAGGAAGCGCACGCCAGTTTCGTCGGCCTGCTGCTCTCCCCGCACGGCGAGGCGGTCTGGGCCCATGTGGGCGACTCGCGCCTGTACCGTTTCGAAAACGGCGATCCGGTGCTGCGCACGAACGACGAGGCGTATATCGAGCACCTGGTCTCCCTCGACAAATTGCCGCTCGACGCGGCGCGCAACCACCGCCGCTCGAAGCTGCTGCTCAATGTGCTGGGTAATAGCCGCAAGGAACCGTTCGTGACGGTGGGCTGGCAGATGGGGATGGCGCCGGGCGATCAGTTCCTGCTCTGCTCGGACGGCTTGTGGCATTTCTTTACCGATGCGGAACTGGGGGCGGCGCTGGCGAGGTCGACGCCGCGTCAGGCGTCGGAGATGCTGATCAGCAAGGCGCGGGAACGGTCGCAGGGCAAGGGTGGGAATTGCTCGATGGCGATTGTGAAGCTGGTGAAGGCCTTGCCGGAGGGGACAGGAGTGTTTGGGGTGGCGGCGCGGGAGTGAACGGTCGTAGGGGTGGGCGAGGCCAATGGCCTCGCCCACGGCTTCATCGGGCATGCCCGGTGAACCCGTCATTGATGCCATTAGCATCAATGACCCCGTACGTTACGCTGCGGTCAACGTGATGGGGCAGGTGCCTGCTGTTCGGCCTCCGCCTTTTCCTTCCTGGCCTTTTCCGCGGCGCGCTTGGCTTCGCGTTCGGCCTTGCGGCGGGCGACGTCGCGCTGGCGCTCTTCGGACTTGCGGCGCCTTTCCTCGAAAGCGGCCGCATTTGCAGCACGCGTCGCGGCATTCGCCGGTTCCGCAGCGGCCTCCTGGGCGGCGCGCGCGTTGCGGCGGGCGATGCGGCCCGGTACCGTCGATGCGCGCGGGGGCGGCACCGGTGTGAGCGTCTTTGGCGCCACCGGCGGCTGGGCGGCGGCGCTCGCCTCCTCGGCCTGGAACTTCGCTTCGGCTTCCGCGATCGCCTTGTCGCGCTGCTCGACCGTGTTCTTGCGCTTGAAGTGTTCGGCTTCGACCTCGATCATGCGCTGCTCGGCCAGCGCCATGCGGCGTAGTTCCTTGGCCTCGTCCAGACAGTTATTCACGAAGAATTTGTCGTAGCAGACCGCCTCGCGCGCAGTATAGCGCGCTCCGATCGCGGCACGCTCGGCCGCCACTGCCGCCAGGCGCTCGTCGGCCTGTGCCACCGAGGTGGTCGGCGCGACGGCCTTGCTCACCGGTGCGGGGCGCTGGCCGGCGCAGGCGGCCAGCAGGCTGAACATCAACACTGCGCCGCCATGGCGCAACAGGGACTGTGATTTCGTCATCTTCTTCCTCGGGTTCGAGCGGTCAGGCGATGGCGTCGGCCGCGCCGCGCCGTTCGGCGAGCATGTACTCGCGCGACTGCATTTCAATGATACGCGAGACGGTGCGGTGGAATTCGTTCGCCAGCATGCCCTGCGTGTAGAGCTGCTCCGGCTCCACCGCCGCCGACATGATCAGCTTGACCTTGTGGTCGTAGAACACGTCGATCAGCCAGGTGAAGCGGCGCGCCTCAGACGACTGGCCTGCCGACATGGCGGGAATCCCGGACAGGATCACGGTGTGGAAACGCGTGGCCAGTTCCAGGTAGTCGTTCTGCGAACGCGGCCCGCCGCACAGGGTCGCGAAATCGAACCAGATCACGCCGCCCGCATGGCGCAGCGCGCGGATCTCGCGCTTCTCGATGTGGACGATCGGGCTTTCGTCGGCGGTGTCGGCGACTTTCGAATAGGCTTCGCGCAGTGCGTGGTCCGATGCCGCATTGAGCGGCGTGTAGTAGGCCTGCACCTGTTCCATGGCGCGCTTGCGGTAGTCGTTGCCGGCGTCGACGTTCAGGATGTCGAGTTTTTCCTTGAGGAGCGCGATGGTCGGCAGCATGCGGTCGCGGTGCAGGCCATCCGGATACAGCGTCGACGGCTCGTAGTTCGAGGTCATCACGAAGCTGACGCCGTTGTTGAACAGCGCGGTCAGCAGGTTATACAGGATCATCGCGTCGGCGATGTCGGAGACGTGGAATTCGTCGAAGCAGATCAGGCGGTATTTGCGCGCGATGCGTTTCGCCACTTCGTCGAGCGGATCGGCGACGCCTTTCAGTTCATCGAGCTGGCCGTGCACGGCGCGCATGAATTCGTGGAAGTGCAGGCGCGTCTTGCGCACCACCGGGACCACCGAATAGAAGCTGTCCATCAGGAAGGACTTGCCGCGCCCTACCCCGCCCCACATGTAGACGCCGCGCGGCACGTCCGGACGGTTGATGAGACGCTTGAAAGCGGACGACCGCTGGGCCTTGTACTGGACCCAGTCGTCGTACGCCTGCTGGAGGCGGTCGACCGCGGCCTGCTGGGCCGGATCGGACTTGAAGCCGCGCTCGGTGAGGGCGTGCTGGTAGTACTCTTGGACGTTCATAAGTTACACATATAAACGTAGGGTGGGCGGGTCTCCCGCCCACGCGTTCAACGCACATACGCAAGCCAAGGAGCGGGCTGGAATACGTAATTTGAACGCGTGGGCGGGGAACCCGCCCACCCTACGGGGGCTATCGTGATGCGAAGTTCCGCGTGGGCATGCCCACCCTACTAGAAATTCAGCGAACGCTTGTCGACCGCCAGCGCGGCTTCCTTGACGGCTTCCGACAGCGACGGGTGCGCGTGGCAGATGCGGGCGATGTCTTCCGACGAGGCCTTGAATTCCATCGCGACGACGGCTTCCGAGATCAGTTCCGAAGCGACCGGGCCCACGATGTGCACGCCCAGGATTTCGTCGGTGGTGGCGTCGGCCAGGAATTTCACCATGCCCGAGGTATCGCCCAGCGCGCGCGCACGGCCGTTGGCCATGAACGGGAAGGTGCCGGCTTTGTACGCGACGCCTTCGGCCTTCAGCTGCTGCTCGGTCTTGCCGACCCACGCGATTTCCGGCGAGGTGTAGATCACCCATGGAATCGTGTTGAAGTTGACGTGGCCGTGCTGGCCGGCGATGCGCTCGGCAACGGCAACGCCCTCTTCCTCGGCTTTGTGCGCCAGCATCGGGCCGCGCACGACGTCGCCGACTGCCCACACGCCCGGCAGGCTGGTGCGGCATTCGTCGTCAACGACCACAAAGCCGCGCTCGTCCAGCTGCAGGCCGACGGATTCGCCGTTCAGGCCGATCGTGTTCGGCACGCGCCCGATCGAGATGATCAGGCGGTCGAAGGTCGCGGTCTGCTCGGCGCCGGTCGAATCGGCGTACTGCACCGTGACATTATTCTCGCCCTTGGTGATCGCGCCGATCTTGCAACCCAGGTTGATTTTCAGGCCCTGCTTGGTGAACAGCTTGTGGGCTTCCTTGGCGATCTGCTCGTCGACGGCGCCCAGGAAGGTCGGCAGGCCTTCCAGCACGGTGACGTCGGCACCGACGCGGCGCCATACCGAACCCATTTCCAGGCCGATGACGCCGGCGCCGATCACGCCCAGCTTCGATGGAACCGCATCGATGGCCAGGGCGCCGGTGTTCGACAGGATCAGCTTCTCGTCGAATTCCGCGCCCGGCAGCTGGCGTGCGTTCGAGCCGGTGGCGACGACGACGTTCTTCGCCGTCAGCGTGTCAGTCGTTGGACCGGTCACGTTGATGGTGTAGCCGCCTTCGGCCTTGCCGGCGAAGGCGCCGCGGCCGTGGAAGAAGGTGACCTTGTTCTTCTTGAACAGGAACAGGATGCCGTCGTTGTTCTGCTTGACGATGGTGTCCTTGCGCTTGAGCATTTGCGGCAGGTTCAGTTCCAGGCCGGCGACATTGATGCCGTGCTCGGCGAAGGCGTGGCCGGCGTGCTCGAAGTGTTCCGACGATTGCAGCAGCGCTTTCGACGGGATGCAGCCGACGTTGGTGCAGGTGCCGCCTGGAGCCGGCTTGCCTGCCGCGTTGCTCCACTCGTCGATACAGGCCGTCTTGAAGCCGAGCTGGGCTGCGCGGATGGCAGCGATATAGCCGCCAGGGCCGCCGCCGATGACGACGACGTCGAATTGTTTCTCGTTACTCATGAATAGCTTCCTTATTTATTCTTCTGGGACAAAAATCCACATCAGCAGATAAATCACGGCCCCGAACCCGAAGGTGATGGTGAACAGCGCGAACAGGAGGCGCCAGACCCAGGCGTCGATGTTGGTCGCAAGGGCCAGGCCGCCGCAGACGCCACCGAGCCAGCGGTCCACCCGCGAGCGCCGCAGCGCATTGAAGTCGCCGGCGAGCGTGCCGTCGCCCTTGTTCAGGCTGACCTTTTCGCTGCCGGGGGCAGCGCCGGACAGTACCCGCGCCTTGGCCTGTTCAAACTCGGCGGCCGTCAATGCGCCGGCCTGGTGCAGCTCGTGCAGACGCCGGATTTCATCGGAGATCATGGCAGTCCTCCACTAGGGTTCGGCGGACACGCAAGCGCTGGCCTGCGTGTCCGGGCCGTTACAGAGAGATTACAGGTCCAGCAGCAGGCGCGCCGGATCTTCCAGCGCATCCTTCATCGCAACCAGGCCCAGCACGGCTTCGCGGCCGTCGATGATGCGGTGGTCGTAGGACATCGCCAGGTAGTTCATCGGACGGATGACGATCTGGCCGTTTTCGACGACGGCACGGTCCTTGGTCGCGTGCACGCCCAGGATCGCCGACTGTGGCGGGTTGATGATCGGGGTCGACAGCATCGAGCCGAAGGTACCGCCGTTCGAGATCGAGAAGGTACCGCCCGACAGGTCTTCCAGGGTCAGCTTGCCTTCCTTGGCTTTCTGGCCGAATTCGCCGATCTTCTTCTCGATCTCGGCGATCGACATCTGGTCGGCGTTGCGCAGGATCGGCACCACCAGGCCGCGCGGCGAACCGACGGCGATACCGATGTCGAAGTAGCCGTGGTAGACGATGTCGTTACCGTCGACCGAGGCGTTCAGGATCGGGTACTTCTTCAGTGCGGCAACGGCGGCCTTGACGAAGAAGGACATGAAGCCCAGCTTGACGCCGTGCTCTTTCTCGAACTTGTCCTTGTACTTGGCGCGCAGGTCCATCACCGGTGCCATGTTGACTTCGTTGAAGGTCGTCAGGATGGCGTTGGTCGACTGCGATTGCAGCAGGCGCTCGGCGATACGGGCGCGCAGGCGGCTCATCGGCACGCGCTCTTCGGCGCGGTCGCCCAGGTTCGCGACCGGTGCGGCGACCTGTTGAAGCGCCGGCTTGGCGGCTGGTGCCGGTGCTGGAGCGGCGGCAGGCTTGTTGGCGACTGCGGCCAGGGCGTCGCCCTTGGTCACGCGGCCGTCGCGGCCCGAGCCGTCGATGCCGGCGGCGTTCATGTTGTTGTCGGCCAGGATCTTGGCAGCGGCCGGCATGGCGACACCGGACATCGCGCCACCGGTGGCGGCAGGAGCAGCGGCTGGCGTCGAGATCGCTGCGTTCGGCGCGGCCGACGGTACGGCTTTCACTTCCAGCGGGGAGACTTGCGCCGAGGCGTCGGTGTCGATGACGGCGATGACTTCGCCGGCGACGACGGTGGCGCCGTCGGCCTTCAGCAGTTGCACGATCACGCCAGCGCTTGGCGCCGGCAGTTCAAGGACCACCTTGTCGGTTTCGATGTCGATCATGTTTTCGTCGCGGCCGATAGGCTCGCCGACCTTCTTGTGCCACGACAGCAGGGTCGCTTCAGCGACCGATTCCGACAGTTGCGGGACCTTGACTTCGATTTGTGCCATGTAAAACTCCGTTAAATTATTCTGTGATTTTGAAAACACGTTACACACGTTAAACAAACCGGCCGCCTTGGGGCGACCGGTTTGCGGTGTGGACTTATTTGGTCAGGATGAAACCCTTGAGCTTCGAGAACGCCGTGTCCAGCAGTTCCTTCTGCTGCGCCACGTGCTTGTCCGAGTAGCCGACAGCCGGAGCCGCCGAGGCCGGACGGCCGGCATATGCCAGGCGCTGACCTTCGTCCATGTTTTCGAAAATGTTGTGCTGGATCTGGAACCACGGGCCCTGGTTCTGCGGCTCGTCCTGTGCCCACACCACTTCGGTCGCGTTGCTGAACTTCTTCAGTTCGGCGCCGAACGACTTGTGCGGGAACGGGTACATCTGTTCCATGCGGATGATCGCGACATCGTTCACGCCGCGCGTCTTGCGTGCGTTGACCAGGTCGTAATAGACCTTGCCCGAGCAGACGATCACGCGCTTGACCTTCGACGCTTCGATCTTCTCGTCGGTCTCGCCGATCACGGTCTGGAAACCGCCCTTGGTCAGCTCGGTCAGCGACGAACCGGCATCCTTGTTACGCAGCAGCGATTTCGGCGTGAAGATGACCAGCGGCTTGCGGAACTGGCGCACCATCTGGCGGCGCAGCAGGTGGAAGATCTGCGCGGCGGTGGTCGGCTGGACGACTTGCATGTTGTTGTCCGCGCACAGCTGCAGGAAGCGCTCGATACGGCCCGACGAGTGCTCCGGACCCTGGCCTTCATAGCCGTGCGGCAGCATCATGACGAGACCCGAGGCGCGGCCCCACTTCACTTCGCCCGAAGCGATGAACTGGTCGATCACGACCTGGGCACCGTTGACGAAGTCGCCGAACTGGGCTTCCCAGATGGTCAGCGTGTTCGGTTCGGCGGTCGAATAGCCGTACTCGAAGCCGAGGACCGCTTCTTCCGACAGCACCGAGTCGATGACCGTGAACTGTGCCTGGTTTTCCGACACGTTGGCCAGCGGCAGGTAGATGCCCTGGTCCCAGCGCTCGCGGTTCTGGTCGTGCAGCACGGCGTGGCGGTGCACGAAGGTGCCGCGGCCGGCGTCCTGGCCCGACAGGCGGATCGCATAGCCGGACGACAGCAGCGTCGCGTAGGCCAGGTGTTCGCCCATGCCCCAGTCCAGGTTCAGTTCGCCGCGGCCCATGGCGGCGCGGTCGGCCAGCACTTTTTCGACCAGCGAATGTGGTTTGAAACCTTCAGGCACCTTGGTGATGCGCTCGGCCAGGCGTTTCAGTTCCGCCAGCGGCACGGCGGTATCGGCCGCGTCGGTCCACTTCTTGTTCAGGAACGGCGCCCAGTCGACGGCGAACTGGTTCTTGTAGTTGGTCAGGACCGGATCGACCGTGTGCTTGCCGGCGTCCATCGCGTCGCGGAAGGCGGCAACCATCTTGTCGCCTTCGTCGGCCGCGATCGTGCCCTGGGCAGCGAGCTTCTCCGCGTACAGCTTGCGGGTGCCCGGGTGCTTGGCGATCTTCTTGTACATCAGCGGCTGGGTCAGCGCAGGCGTGTCCTGCTCGTTGTGGCCCAGTTTGCGGTAGCAGATGATGTCGACGACGATGTCCTTGCCGAACTCGACGCGGTAGTCCATCGCGATCTGGGTAGCCAGCACGACCGCTTCAGGGTCGTCCGCATTGACGTGCAGGACCGGCGCTTCGATCATCTTCACGACGTCCGAGCAGTACAGCGTCGAACGGGCGTCGCGCGGGTCGGAGGTGGTGAAGCCGATCTGGTTGTTGATGACGATGTGCATCGTGCCGCCCGTGCCGTAGCCGCGGGTTTGCGCCAGGTTCAGGGTTTCCATGACCACGCCCTGGCCGGCGAATGCGGCGTCGCCGTGCACCAGGATCGGCAGCACTGTCTTGCCCTTGCGGTCGCCGCGACGTTCCATGCGGGCCTTGACCGAACCTTCGACGACCGGGTTGACGATCTCGAGGTGGGACGGGTTGAAGGCCAGCGACAGGTGGACCGGGCCGCCCGGGGTCGAGACGTCGCTCGAGAAGCCCTGGTGGTATTTCACGTCGCCCGACGGCAGGTCGTCGGCGTGCTTGCCTTCGAATTCTTCGAACAGTTCCGATGGCGCCTTGCCCAGGGTGTTGACCAGGACGTTCAGGCGGCCGCGGTGGGCCATGCCGATGACGATTTCCTGGACGCCCTTTTCGCCGGCGCGCTGGATGGTCTCGTCCATCGAGGCGATGAAGGACTCGCCGCCTTCGAGCGAGAAGCGCTTGGCGCCGACGTATTTGGTGTGGAGGTAGCGTTCCAGGCCTTCGGCCGCGGTCAGGCGGTCGAGGATGTGGCGCTTCTTCTCGGCCGTGAAGGTCGGGGTCGAACGGATCGACTCGAGGCGCTCCTGGATCCAGCGCTTTTCGGTCGGGTCGCTGACGTACATGAACTCTGCGCCGATCGAGCGGCAGTAGGTGTCACGCAGCATTTGCAGCAAGTCGCGCAGGGATGCGTTCTCGCCGCCGAAATAGGTATTGCTGATGTTGAACTTGGTGTCCAGGTCGGCATCGGTGAAACCGTAGAAGGCCGGATCGAGTTCAGGGATGGGCGGACGTTCCTGGCGCTGCAGCGGATCCAGGTTGGCCCAGCGCAAGCCGAGGTTGCGGTAGGCGGCGACCAGCTGGGTCGCGGCGACGCGCTTGCGTGCCATTTCCGGGTCGGCTTCGCCGGCGGTGGCGGTGACGGTGCGGATCGGGCCATGCTTCGCGCGTTCGGCGAAGGAGGCGATCACTGACGAGTGGATCACGTCGGGACGGGCACTGCCGTCGACTGCAGGCACGTTCTGCATGCTGTCGAAATAGGCGCGCCAGTTGTCCGGGACCGAGCCAGGATTGTTCAGGTAGGCTTCGTATAACTCTTCCACGTACGGCGCATTACCGCCGAACAGGTACGAGTTCGCAGTTTGTTGTTGCATCATTCTTGCTCACCTTTTCTTCGCGCTTCGCGAGTTTGGCGGGTTAATCTAACCTTCCGCGACACGGCCTGACCGGTTAGCGGATCGCACTTACTACATCAAGTTGTGGGGGAAGGACAGATGGGACAGAAGTTTCTTCGGCCCCATGTTATTGCTGAGCATTTTTATGACGCTCCGCAATAGCCGGGGTATTGTAACGCAACATACGGCACGCATAAGAGCTGGACTGAATTTTGTTGACCACCTAAATGATAATAGTTATCATTTGCGTTGTGTACTCAACAGGAAGCTTGCATGTCTGTCCAGAACCCGCCGCGCTCGACCGAAGCAGCTCCTGCTGCCCTGCCCGGCGCACGGCGCTCGTTGTGGCTGAGGACCTTGCATCAGTGGCACTGGATCAGCTCGGCGATTTGCCTGACGGCGATGTTGCTTTTTAGCATCACCGGCTTCACGCTGAACCATGCGGCGCAGATCGAATCGAAGCCGGACGTCACGCGCATCAAGTCTGTGGTGCCGGCGGCGCTGCTTCCTGCACTGCGCGTGTATGCCGAACAGCACGTCGACGGCGAGGCGCCGGTGCCGGCCCAGCTCGCCGAATGGGCGAACGCAGCCTTCCCGGTCGACCTGCGCGGCCGCTCCGCCGAATGGAGCGAGGAAGACGCGTATATCGCCCTGCCCCGTCCGGGCGGCGATGCCTGGCTGCGCGTCAGCCTCGACGGCAAGGCCGAATACGAACTTACCAGCCGCGGCGCCATTTCCTGGCTCAACGACATGCACAAGGGCCGGAATACCGGCCCCGTGTGGAGCTGGTTCATCGACCTCTTCGCCCTTGCCTGCCTCGTGTTCTGCATCACCGGTTTCCTGATCATGAAGATCCACGCCGGCAACCGGCCCTCGACCTGGCCCGTGATCGGCTTCGGCATCGTCCTGCCGGCCGTTCTCGCACTCTTGTTCGTTCACTAATCTCGCATCTATTAATACAGAAGGCATTTGCATGAAACTGTCTCCCTCGCTCGCCCTGACCCTGCCCCTGATTTCGGGCGGCGCCGTGGCCGCCGACCTGTCGGTGAAGTTCGAACTGCCGCAGCTGAACGTGGCCGAGTACCACAAGCCCTATGTCGCGATGTGGATCGAAAAGGCCGACGGCGCCGTCGCCTCGACCCTGGCTGTGCTCTACGACGTCAAGAAGAAGGACAACGCCGGCGAGAAATGGGTGAAGGACATGCGCACCTGGTGGCGCAAAGCGGGCCGCGAAACCACGCTGCCGATCGACGGCGTCTCCGGCGCGACCCGTGCCGCCGGCACCCACACGCTGAGCTTCGGCCCGGCGAAGACCGGCATCGACAAGCTGCCGGCCGGCGACTACAAGCTCGTCATCGAAGCGGCGCGTGAAGCGGGCGGACGCGAACTGGTGCGCGTGCCGTTCAGCCTGCCGGCCAAGGGCAAGGTCGCGGCCACGGCCAACGGCAAGGAAGAACTCGGCGCCGTGTCGATCAACATCCAATAAGAGAAAGCCATCATGCAAAACTCGCTCCACAGTTCATTCGTCAAGCATGGCGTACTCGGCCTGATCCTGCTCGCTACCGCCGGCGTTGCCAGCGCCCACCGCCCCTGGATGCTCCCGACCTCGACCATCGTCGAGACCAAGGAAGCCTGGGTCACGATCGACGGCGCAGTCTCGGAAGGCCTGTTCGACTTCGACCACATGCCACTGCGGATGGACGGCGTGACCGTCACCGCGCCGGACGGGACGACTGCGGCCGGCCCTGCCGCCGTGACGGGGAAACTGCGTTCCTCGATCGACCTGCCGCTCCCGAAGGAAGGCACCTACCGCATCGCCCTGGTCAGCACCAACGTGATGGGCAGCTACAAGGTCGGCGAGGACGTCAAACGCTTCCGCGGCAGCGAGGCCGATTTTGCGAAACAGCTGCCGGCCGGCGCGCAGGACGTGCGCAAGACCGTCACCCACCAGCGCATCGAAACCTTCGTCACCGCGCATAAAACGAATGATGCGGCCCTCAAGCCGACGAATGCAGGCCTGGAGATGGTCCCGCTGACCCATCCGAACGACCTGCGCGCCAACGAGACGATGCGCGTGCGCTTCCTGCTCGACGGCAAACCGCTGCCGAACCTGCCGTTTTCCCTGGTGCCGGGCGGCGTGCGCTACCGTGGCGTGGCCGGCGAAATCCGCCTCACCACGGACGCCAAAGGCGAGGCCAGCTTCAAGCTGCCAGCCGCAAACATGTACTGGATGAACGCGGCCTATCCGCCGAATCCGGGCAAGGGTCCTGCTCCGGACAACGGCCCGGCCGAGAGCAAGCGCTACGCCTACACGGCCACGCTCGAAGCCCTGCCGGAGTAAGCGCGCCTTTGAGTACTCCCTTGCGCCAGGTCCTCGTTCCCCTCGCCATCGATCCCGCCGCGCCCCCTGGCGGCAGCGTCCTGTCTGACGCCGCCGGGTCGACGATGGGAACGAGCTGGTCGGCGCACCTGCTCGTCCCTGCCGGGGTGCGCAGCAATCTCGGCGAGCAGATGCAGCGGGAACTCGACGGCATCGTCGGCGAGATGAGCCACTGGGAACCCGATTCCATCCTGGGCCGCTACAACCGCGCACCAAGCGGCAGCTGGCATGCGCTGCCGCCGCGATTTGTCGACGTGCTCGACTACGCGCTGCAGGTAGCTGCCGACAGCGGCGGCGCCTACGATCCTTTCTCCGGCGCGCTGGTCAACCTGTGGGGCTTCGGTCCCGAGCGGCGCTACAACCAGCCGGGTTTTTATGCGCCCGCGCCCGACGCGGTGCAGGCCACGCTGGCGCAGCGCGCGTCTCTCCATCCGGTTTTCGACCGTGCCGGTGCACGCCTGCTGCAGCCGGGCGGCGCCCTCCTCGATTTCTCCTCTGTGGCCAAGGGCTATGCGGTCGACCGCCTGGCCTGGTGCCTGGAACAGCACGGCGTGCGCCATTACCTGGTCGAGATCGGCGGCGAACTGCGCGGTGCCGGCATGAAGCCCGACGGCCAGCCCTGGTGGGTGACGCTCGAAGGCGTGCCCGGTGTGGACAGTCCGGCCACGGTCGCCGCCTTGCACGGTTTGTCGATCGCCACCTCGGGTGATTACCGCCGCTATTTCCAGCATGGCGCGCTGCGCGCTGCGCACACGCTCGATCCGCGCAGCGGCTATCCGGTCTCAAACGAGGTCGCCTCCTGCACCGTCCTGCATCCGAGCTGCATGGCGGCCGATGCGCTGTCGACGACGATCACCGTGCTCGGCCCCGAGGCTGGGCTGGCCTTTGCCGAGGAACGCGGTCTCGCCGCGCGCCTGCTGCTGCGCCGTCGCGGCGGTCTCGAAGAGCGCACGACGACGGCTTACCGGGCGCTGCTGCAATGATGCTCACGCTCGATCCCGTGCGCTGGGGCAGCGCCCTCGCACTGGTGGCCGCCTGGGGCGGACTGTGCGCGGCCATGCTGCGCAGGGCGACGCCTGCGGTCCCGGACGGCGACGCCGACTGGCTGGTGGTCTACGCCAGCCAGACCGGCAACGCCGAATACCTGGCCCGACAGACCGCGGCCACGCTCGCCACCGGCGGCCTGTCGGCGCGCGCCCTGAGCATCGAGGACCTCGACGCCGGCACCCTCGCCGGCACCACGCGCGCCCTCTTCATCGCCAGCACCTACGGCGAAGGCGATTCGCCCGATGCCGCCGCGCGCTTCGCCGGCGTCACGATGGCCGGCGGCGCCGACCTGTCGCAGCTGCACTATGCCGTGCTCGCGCTGGGCGACAGCAGCTACACCCACTTCTGCGGCTTCGGCCGCGCGCTCGATGGATGGCTCACGGCGCGCGGCGCCACGCCCCTGTTCGCGCGCATCGACGTCGACCGCGGCAACGCCGAGGCCATCGCGGGCTGGCAGCACCAGCTCAGCCACCTGGCCGGCACCAGCGATTTGCCGGACTGGGAAGCACCGGCCTATGGCCAGTGGCGCATCCTCGAGCGCACGCTGCTCAACGAAGGCAGCGCCGGCGCGCCCCTGTACCGCATCGCCCTGATCCCCGCCGAGGGGGCATTGCCGGATTGGGAAGCCGGCGACCTGGTGCAGATCCGTGCTCCGCGCGACCCGGACCTGCCGCGCGAATACTCGATTGCCTCGGTTCCGGGCGAAGGACGCATCGAACTGCTGGTGCGCCTGCAAGGTCATGCCGATGGCAGCCTTGGTGCGGCCTCGGGCTGGCTGTGCCTGGAGGCGAGCGGCAGCGACACCATCTCCCTGCGCATCCGCGCTCATGCGCGCTTCCGCCTCGGCGACAACGCCGCCCGTCCGTTGATTTTGGTCGGCAACGGCACCGGCCTCGCCGGCCTGCGCGCCCACCTGAAAGCGCGCATCGACGCCGGCGTGGCCGACAACTGGCTCGTCTTCGGGGAGCGCAATGCGCGGGCCGACTTCCTCTGCCGTGACGAACTCGAACGCTGGCGCGACGCGGGCCGCCTGGCGCGCCTCGACACCGCCTTCTCGCGCGACGGCGCCGAGGCGCGCTATGTGCAGCACGTGCTGGCCGAGCAGGCGGCCGAAGTACGCGCCTGGATCGCACGCGGCGCGGCGGTGTATGTCTGCGGCAGTTTGCAGGGGATGGCGAGCGGGGTGCACGAGGCGCTGGCGGCTGCGCTGGGAGCGGATGCACTGGATGAACTTGCGGCGCAGGGCAGATATCGGCGCGACGTGTACTAACGCACCGCGCATGCTGACAGCCACCCACGCGGTGGCTTTTTTTACGCCCGAATCCGTAGTGCACCGTATGGGGTCGTTGAGGCTAATGGCCTCAACGACGGGTTCACCGGGCTCTTGAGCCCACGCGTTGCAGAGCGTGCGGAATACGTTCGGTGTTTCGACCGGCAGCCGTGCGTAACGCGTGGGCTCAAGAGCCCACCCTACGGTGCATCAGCACCTCAAATGAAAACGCGAATGATAACGATTCTCGTTTACAAATCGTGAAGCCCTATCTAAAATGCTGGTCAACCCAACAAGAAGCGCCCTGCTTTCGCGGGCGTCCTCCAACGAGAGAAAACAGGAAGACCATGCACCCGATCACCAGCCGCAAGCACGCCCCCAGCCGATTCCAGCACCAGATGAGCGCCGCCCTGGCGACGATGCTGCTCCCGCTCGCCGCGCAGGCCGGCGAGGCCTCGCCACCCGCCCTCGACGACGCCATGCCGGTCTCGAAAGTCGAAGTCGTCGGCCGCCAGGAAAACGATTTCAAGGCCGAGCGTGCGTCCTCGCCGAAGTACACCGAGAAGCTGGTCGACACCGCCCAGTCGGTGCAGGTCATCAAGAAGGAACTGATCGAGCAGCAAGGCGCCCTCACCCTGACCGAAGCGCTGCGCAACACCCCGGGCGTGGGCGCCTTCTTCCTCGGCGAGAACGGCAACACGAACACCGGCGACGCGATCTTCATGCGCGGCTTCGATACCTCGGGCAGCATCTTTGTCGATGGCGTGCGCGACGTCGGCTCGGTCTCGCGCGACGTCTTCAACCTCGAGCAGATCGATGTCGTGAAAGGCCCGGCCGGCACCGACAGCGGCCGCGGCGCCCCGACCGGTTCGGTCAACCTGGTCTCGAAAAAAGCGAACATGGAAGACGCGGTGTCGGGTTCGGCGACGGTCGGCAGCGCCTCGCAGAAGCGTGTCACGCTCGATGCCAACAAAGTACTGGATGCCGACCGCGGCATCGCCCTGCGCCTGAATGCGATGGCGCAGGACGCCGGCCGGCCGGCGCGCGACGTGGTCACCGATAAGCGCTGGGCCATCGCCCCGAGCCTCGGCTTCGGCCTGAATGGCCCGACACGCGTGGTGCTCGATTACCTGCACGTCGACCAGGACAACATCCCCGATGGCGGCGTGCCGACCGTCGGCCTGCCCGGCTACACCAGCCCGGACCGTTCCCGTCCCTTCATCGGCGGCGCCGTACCGGTCGATCCGCAGAACTTCTACGGCTCGACCGGCGACTACGACAAGATCAAGGCGGACATGGCGACCGTGCGCATCGAGCACGACTTCGCGCCCGGCTTCAGGCTGCACAACATCACGCGCTACGGCCGCACCAGCCAGGACTACCTGCTCAGCGCCTTCATGGGATCGAGCGCCAACCTGGCCACGCCCAACCCAGCCGATCCGTCGACGTGGACCCTGGTGCGCAACACCCGCACCGTGAAGGACCAGGAAAACCGCATTCTCACCAACCAGAGCGCCCTCACTTCGGAGTTCGGCACCGGCGGCCTGCGCCACACGCTGGTGACGGGCCTCGAACTGACCAACGAGCGCCAGCTTGCCTACGGCCTGACGGGTCTGGGCCTGCTCCCCGCCGCGAACCTGTACCGTCCGGATGCGGCGGCGCCCGTCACCGGCCTGGCGCCGAAGCGCACCGGCGCCTACAACGAGGGCACGATCGACACGCAAAGTCTGTACGCCTTCGACACCATCAAGTTCGGCGAGCGCTGGATCTTCAACGGCGGCCTGCGCCTCGACCATTTCAATGGTGACTACACCGTGGTCGCACTCACCAACAATGTACTGGTGCCGACCCATTTCACGGTCGGCGACTCCCTGGTCAACGGCAAGCTTTCGGCGCTCTACAAGCCGACGGCGAACAGCAGCATCTATGCGATGGCCGCCAGCTCGAAGCTGCCGCCGGGTTCCGGTTTCACGGTCTCGGGTAACCTCAACAACGCGCAGAACCCGATCTACGATCCGCAGGAAACCGTGACCACCGAGATCGGCGGCAAGCTCGATCTGTTCAAGGCGAAGCTCGCCCTGAGCGCGGCCCTGTTCCGCACCGAAGTGAAGAACGAAGTCGAGCAGGACCCGGTCGACCTGAAGTACTACCAGACCGGCAGGAAGCGCGTGCAGGGCGTGGAACTGGGCGCAACCGGCGAACTGGCGCGCAACTGGCTGGTCAGCGCCGGCTACCTGTACATGGACACCAGCGTAAAAGCCGGCAAGCTCACGACCGCGCTCGGCGAAAACCACCTCGCCTACACGCCGAAAAATGCGCTCACGCTCTGGACCTCGTACGAGCTGCCCTTCGGCCTGAAGCTGGGCGGCGGCGCGCGCTACAGCGACCGCCTGCTGCGCGGACTTGATGGCGCCATCGGCACGCCCGCGTACACCGATTCGTACTGGGTGTTCGACGCGATGGCCTCGTACCAGGTCAACCGCAACCTGGACATCCGCCTGAACGTCTACAACCTCGGCGACGAGCGCTATATCGCCAGCATCAACAAGAGCGGCTACCGCTACACACCGGGCACGCCGCGCTCGGCCAGCTTGACGGCGAACCTGCGTTTCTGAGAATGGATGACCAGGAGGGCAGCTTGGCCTAGAATGGCAAGCTGCCACTTCCTCCAGGTCTCCCTTGAAGATATCGATCGGCCTTCGCCTGTTCCTCTCGGTCCTGCTGGCCATCCTGGCGGTGGCCGCGAGCGCCGTCTTCCTGCTGCGCCAGAACGTGCTGGAGAGCTTCGGGGACTACGCGGTCCAGATCGAACTGGATCGCCTGGAAGAACTGTCGAACGACCTCGCCCGGCGCTACGCGCAGCACGGCGACTGGCGCTTCGTCCCGGCCGGCGCCCGGCGCGACTGGATCACGCGCGAACTGGCGCGGCTGCAGGCAGAGCGCGAAGCGCGTGCCCTGCCTGCGGCGCCTGCGCCGGCGGCACCGGTGCGCGCCGTGCCCGCCGTGCCTGCGGTGCCGTCCGCTCCCGTTGCCGCGGTTGCGGCTCCCGCTCCGCCGGCGCCGCCGGCCCCTCCCCTGCCGCCGCTGCCGCCGCCACCCCTGCACGAAGCATCCGAACCTGCCGAGGCGGCGTCCCTCCAGTCGCGCATCACTCTGTTCGACGCCGCCGGTCGCGTGCTCGCCGGCAGGCCGCCGGGTGCGCTACCGCTGGCGAGGCGTCCGATCCTGGTCGACGGCCGCACGGTCGGCTTCCTGGCGGTGGCGCGCACGGCGCGGCCCACCGACGCCCTCGCCTACGCCTTCCTCCAGCAGCTCGGCGCCAGCCTGTGGCCGATCGCCGCGGCCGGCGTCCTGCTCAGCGCCCTCGCCGCGACCCTGCTGGCCAGCCACTTCCGGCGTCCGATCGGGCGCCTGGCGCAAGGAGCACGGGCGCTGGCCGACGGCCGTTTCGACACCCGGCTGAAGGACGACCGCAGCGACGAGCTGGGCGAGCTGGCCGGCCACTTCAACGTCCTCGCCGCCCGCCTGGAAGGCGCGGAATCTGCGCGCCGCCAATGGGTAGCCGACACCTCGCACGAACTGCGCACGCCCCTGGCCGTGCTGCGCGCCCAGCTCGAAGCGCTGCAGGACGGCGTGCGCAGCGCCGACCCTGGCCACGTGGCGGCGATGCTGCGCCAGGTGCTGGCCCTGTCGAAACTGATCGATGAACTGTATGCGCTGGCGCGCGCCGACGTCGGCGCCCTCGACTGCCGGCGCGAACCGCTCGACCTGTGGGGGCTGGCATGTGAGGAAGCGCAGTCGTTCACGGACCGTTTCAAGGCGGCCGGGCTGACCCTGGAGACCGGGAACGCGCCGCCGCAATCCGAGGTGCTTGCGGACGCGGACCGCATGCGGCAAGTGCTGCGCAACCTGTTCGAAAACAGCCTGCGTTATACGGGCACGCCCGGCCGCGTGGCACTCTCGGCGCGGGTGGCCGAGGGACGCTTCGAACTGGTCATCGACGACAGCACACCGGGCGTGCCGGAGGCGGCACTCGCGCACCTCGGCGAGCGTTTCTACCGGGTCGATGCCTCGCGCAGCCGTGCGGGCGGCGGCGCCGGGCTCGGACTGGCGCTCTGCCTGCGCCTGGTCGAAGCGCAAGGGGGCGAACTGCGTTTCGCCCACTCGCCGCTCGGCGGCCTGCGCGCCACGCTGTCATTTCGGCGGGTTGAATGAATACTGTTTATATCGTTGAGGACGAGCCCGAGCTGGCCGCCCTGGTCGCCGATTACCTGCGCGCCGCCGGCTTCGATGCCACGGTCTTTGCCGACGGCCTCGATGCCCTGTCTGCGATCCGCGCAAGGGTGCCGGCGCTGGTCGTGCTCGACCTGATGCTGCCCGGCCTCGACGGCCTGGCGCTGTGCCGCGAGGTGCGGGCCTTTTCCGAGGTGCCGATCGTGATGGTGACGGCGCGGGTCGAGGAGATCGACCGCCTGCTCGGCCTCGAGCTGGGCGCCGACGACTACCTGTGCAAACCCTTCAGCCCGCGCGAACTGGTGGCGCGCGTCAAGGCGATCCTGCGCCGCAGCGGCGCCACAGCCCCTGCGCCGGCGGCAGCGCTGGCAATCGACGCGGCCGCCCGCCGCGCCAGCGTACGCGGCCAGGCGCTGGAGCTGACGCGCACCGAATTCGACCTGCTGGCGGCCCTTGCCGCGCGGCCCGGCCAGGTGTTTTCGCGCGCCCGGCTGCTCGAACTGGCATGCCAGGACAAGCTGGATGCGACCGACCGCGCGATCGACAGCCATATCAAGAACCTGCGGCGCAAGATCGACGCCGCCGCGCCCGGATTCGAACCGATCCGCTCGATCTATGGCCTCGGCTACCGCTTCGAGTACTGAACTCCATTTTGTCTCCACATTCGCGGCGCAAGATGAGGTCATCGGCGCCACCATTACGCGCGCCCGAAACGAACACCGCAAGGAGAACGACATGCACCCACGCGCCATCTTCCTTATCGTCCCGACTGCCCTGCTGCTGGCCGCCGGCAGCAGCGAGGCCGCCGTCCGGATCGACTGCAAGCCCGCAAAAAGCGGACCCTGCGCCGCCCCGCCCGCCCCACCGGCGCCGCCGACTCCCCCTGCCCCGCCGGCCCCGCCTGCGCCGCATGCCGACGGCGACCTGGCCTATGCGCCGATCCCGCCCGTCCCTCCGACGCCGCCCGCACCGCCCGCCATGCCGGCCCCACCCGCCCCGCCGGCGCCGCCGCCCCTGCCCGAGATCCCGGCCGCGGCGCACGCCGCCTGTGCCGGCAAGGCGAACGGCAGCAGCCTGACCTGGACGCTCGGGCCGGGCGAAACCATGCGCGGCCTGTGCGAACGGGTCGACGGGCGCATGGTGTTCCAGCTGCGCAGCTACCGAAAGGCGGATTAAGCGTTTCTGGCGGACGGCACCCTGTTGGCAAAATGATTAGAATCTGCTCATCAGCAATCAATCGTCGGGGCGGCTATGTTCGATATGGATTTGGCGTGGTGGGAATTTATCGTACGCGGCGCGGTCGTCTACCTGGCACTGCTGTTGATGGTGCGCGTCTCGGGCCGGCGCACGGTCGGCCAGTTCACGCCTTTCGATTTGCTGGTGGTGATGCTGCTGTCGGAAGCCGTCTCGAATTCCCTGTCCGGCGGCGATAATTCGCTGAGCGGCGGCCTGATCATTGCCGCCACCCTGATCGCCCTGAACACCGCCGTGGCCTGGCTGTCGGCCAACAGCAAACGGGCGTCGGTCATGCTCGACGGCACGGCGGTGCTGATCGGGCGCGACGGCCAGTTCTTCGACAAGGTCGTCAAGCGCTGCCGCATCACGGAGTCCGACCTCGAACAGTCGCTGCGCTCGGCCGACTGCAAGCGGGAAGACATGGAATGCGCCTTCCTCGAGGCCGATGGCGAAATCACGATCCAGAAGAAGAAGTAATCGACAGCTCGCGCTCGGCCAGCAGCGCCGACCAGGCGGGAATCGCCGCCGCCCAGAAACCGGCCAGCGTGGCGGGCCGCGTGCCGGCAAGCGGCAGCCCGAGGAAGCGCGCGGCATCGAGCAAGGCCTTGACGCCCGCCGCTTCGTCGCCCGGCAGCACGGCCAGCGCGCCGGTCTGCTTGGAGAGCTTTTCGCCGTTGGCGTTGCGCACGACGGGCACGTGCAGGTAGCGCGGCGTCGGCACGCCCAGCAGGCGCTGCAGGTAAATCTGGCGCGCCGTCGAATCGATCAGGTCGGCGCCGCGCACGATGTCGGTCACGCCCTGCTCGGCGTCGTCGACCACCACCGCCAGCTGGTAGGCCCAGTAGCCGTCCGCGCGTTTCAGGACGAAGTCGCCGGATTCATGCGCCAGGTGCTGGGTTCTCAAGCCGGCAAAGCGGTCGACAAAGCTGATGGCATCCATGGGTGAGTCCGGCACGCGCAGGCGCAGGCTGCGCATGGATCGCCCGGCCGCCAGGCCGTGGCGGCAGGTGCCGGGATAGATGGCCGCGCCGTCGGGCGCGACGCCCAGGCGCGAGTCGAGGATTTCGCGGCGGTTGCAGCCGCAGGGGTAGGCATATGCCCCGAGCCGTTCGGCGGCCGCCGCGTACAGCGCCTTGCGCCGGCTTTGCCACACGACCTCGCGGTCGGAATGCATGCCGAGCGAATCGAGCAGCGCAAGGATGGCCGTGTCGGCCCCAGGCACGCTGCGCCCTTCGTCGATGTCCTCGATGCGCACCAGCCACTCGCCCCCGTGGGCGCGGGCATCGAGATGACTGGCGACGGCTGCAACCAGCGAACCGGCGTGCAGGGGCCCGGTGGGCGATGGGGCGAAACGCCCAACGTAGGGATTACTCACGGTGTAAAGGAGTTGCCTGGACGGGGCAACACGATACCACAGGGTCCTATCGCGGGCGGCCCTTCCAGCCGTCCTTCTCTTCGAAGTCGCGGATCAGGCGGGTGACCTGGCGGCCGACCTCGTTCGGCACGGCCATCGACAACTGGTAATGCACGATCTCGAAACTGCTGCCCTTGCGGCGCATGACGCCGCTCGCCTGGCAGACGCCCATCTGGGTGTCGAGCAGCTCGTCGAACCAGATCATCGATCCATCTTCCGACGAATAGACGTTACGGCGCTGGGCCTTGAAGGCCCATGCCTTCTTGCGCTTGAAATAGGGCCGCGCCCAGGCCTTGAACGCGTCGCGACGCCAGTGCTCGGTCTTGTCGGTCCCGATGTAGACGCCATCCTTCGCGATCTTGTCGAAATAGGCCATGCGGGCATGCGCCGCGTCGTCGTGCCAGCGGTCGACGAAGGCGTTGACCTGTTTCTTGAGGCCGGGATCGGCCTGGGCGACGAGCGCGCACAGCAACAGGGAACAAGCGAGCAACAAACGTTTCATGTGGATGCCGATTGTTGACTGGAAAATCACATTCTACACAGCCGTATGTAACCAAGTGTACAAATTGCCAAACTTTTTCAGCTCAGGTATATATTTGGCAACATTACTTCTTGCCGGCGATTTATGCGACTCCTGCTCATCTGCGTGCTCTGCCTTGCGCCTGCCGTCCGCGCCGAACCGGCGAAGCCCTTGCCTCCAGGCCCCTCGCTTGCCCCGCCCGCGCAGGCGGGAGCGCTGCCGCTGCGGGCGCGCCTGGATAAAGAAACGATCCGCACGGCGATCGCAGCGACAGCGGACGAGAACGATCCCAGGCCGCGCCGGCAGGAAGCCGACTCGCTCAGCGCGACGCCCTATCGATCGTTTTCAAAAGACTTTGCCGCCGCCCGCCTGCCGGACTGCCTGCATTCCGAAGGGCTGAAAAACCAGCCGACCTTTTTCCTGTCGGGTTTTATTGCCCTGCCCTTCATCGCAGTCGCCAGGCTGCGCGGCGTCTGCCGCTGAGCGCCTGCCTAGCGGTGCAGTTCGCCCGCGCGTTCGGGCTGGTAGACGATCTCGCGCACCGTCACCTCGAAGCGCCCGCCGTCCGGCCGCGTCCAGGCTATGCTGTCGCCCACTTTCAGTCCCAACAGCGCATTGCCGACCGGCGTCAGCACCGACAGCTTGTCGGGCGCGCCCTTGACGTCCTTCGGGTAAGCGAGCGCCATGTCGAATTCTTCGGGGCCGTGGTCGAGCACGAAGCGCACGCGCGAATTCATCGTGACGACGTCGGCCGGCATCTCTGCCGGCTCGACCAGCTCGGCCCTGGCCAGTTCTTCCAGCAGGGCCGCCCGCGTTCCGGCCTGGGCGGCGGGAAGCGAATCGAGCAGGTGTTCCAGGCGCTCCATGTCGAGCGAGGATACGACGATAGGTGGTCTCATGTGGTACTCCATATACAAAAGGAAAACGCTCCGCGTCATGCGGAGAAGGTCGATGCAGTGGAGGAGGCTCGGGAGGACGGAAGGCGGATGCCGGCCGGATTTCCTCACCGAGCCAGGGAGAGCCAGGCGAGATCTCGCACGCACGCCGCTGGCGTGCAAATGACACGCATGGACGCGACGCGACCTCCCTCGTTCAGGGGTGAACCACAAGCCTTTTCGTAGCTGAATGGATTCATGGCCGGATATAGTCGCTTGCTGCAATAAAACGTCGGGTGGGCTCCGCCCACGCGGTCGTACCCATGCACGCCGCAACGCATGCGACGGACACGGCTCCAGTATAGCGCCACAAACAAAAAAAGCGGGCCGCAGCCCGCTTTCCCGAAACGATCTAAACCGAATTAACGCTTGTCGATCGGCGGCACTTCGCGCACCGGCGAACCGACGAACAGCTGGCGTGGACGGCCGATCTTCTGCTCCGGATCGGCGATCATCTCGTTCCACTGCGCGATCCAGCCGATGGTACGGGCCATCGCGAAGATACCGGTGAACAGCGAGACCGGGATGCCCAGGGCCGACTGCACGATACCCGAGTAGAAGTCGACGTTCGGGTACAGCTTGCGCGACACGAAGTATTCGTCTTCCAGCGCGATGCGTTCCAGTTCCATCGCCAGCTTGAACAGCGGGTCTTCCTGCAGGCCCAGCTCTTCCAGCACTTCGTGGCAGGTTTCGCGCATCAGTTTTGCACGCGGGTCGAAGTTCTTGTACACGCGGTGACCGAAGCCCATCAGCTTGACGCCCGAGTTCTTGTCCTTGACCTTCTCGATGAAGGCTGGGATGTTCTCGACCGAGCCGATTTCCTTCAGCATGGTCAGGGCCGCTTCGTTGGCGCCGCCGTGGGCAGGGCCCCACAGGCAGGCGATACCGGCAGCGATACAGGCGAACGGGTTCGCGCCCGACGAACCGGCCAGGCGGACGGTCGAGGTCGATGCGTTCTGCTCGTGGTCGGCGTGCAGGATCAGGATGCGGTCCAGGGCGCGCACCAGCACGTCGTTGACCTTGTACTCTTCGCACGGGTTGGCGAACATCATGTGCATGAAGTTGGCGCTGTACGACAGGTCGTTGCGTGGGTACATGAACGGCTGGCCGACCGAGTACTTATAGGCCATCGCGACCAGGGTCGGCAGCTTGGCGATCAGGCGGATCGCCGAGATCTCGCGCTGCTTGGCGTCGTTGATGTCGAGCGAGTCGTGGTAGAACGAGGCCAGCGCGCCGACGGTGCCGACCAGCACCGACATCGGGTGCGCGTCGCGACGGAAGCCACGGAAGAAGAAGTTCATCTGCTCGTGGATCATCGTGTGCTTGGTCACGGTCTCGTCGAACGTGGCCTTCTGCTCTGCGTTCGGCAGTTCGCCATTCAGCAGCAGGTAGCAGGTTTCCAGGAAGTCGCAGTTCTCGGCCAGCTGCTCGATCGGGTAGCCGCGGTACAGCAGCTCGCCCTTGTCGCCGTCAATGTAGGTGATGCTCGAGTTGCACGCCGCCGTCGACATGAAGCCCGGATCGTAGGTGAACTTGCCGGTCTGGCCGTACAGCTTGCGGATGTCGATGACGTCCGGGCCGATCGTGCCCTTGTAAATCGGCATGTCAACCGATGGGCTGCCGTCCGAGAACGACAGGGTGGCTTTGGTATCAGAGATATTCATGGCACTTCCTTCTTGGGAGTGGAATCTACAAAATATAAAACGAAACCGGGTTTCGCTTACGCTTGGCGCAGGCGCGCCAGCAGGGCGCGCACATGCGGCAGGTCGACATCGCCTTCGGGCTCGGCGCGTCCGAGCAGCAGGTCCATCAGCGGATTGTCCGCCAGGTCCAGCAAGCGGGTCAGCGCATCGACGTCGTCATCGCTCAGGTCTGCTTCATGCGCATCAAGGAAGCGCGTGAGGATCAGGTCGTTTTCGAGCAATCCACGGCGTGCGCGCCAGCGCAGGCGGGCCCGGTTGGCGGGGTCGGATTGATGCGCGTTTTGCTGCGTATTCACTCTAGAGTCCGTTGTCGGTCAACACTATACTCCGGCTGCCGGGAATCGGCAGTACGGTACTTCTACTGTATTGATGGCAATACTTGGGATGCAGTGCGGGCATTTTACAGCGGTGGGCACAGGGCGCCCACCCTACCAAACGGTCGCGCGAATGATCACCGGCAGGTTGAACGCGTGGGCGGGAAACCCGCCCACCCTACAGGTATGCGTCGGGTTTGTAGGGTGGGCACTTGTGCCCACGCGTTTACACGGCCGGCCATACAGCGCCGGCCGCAAAGGACCAACTCAGATCGCGCGGCGGACCAGCAATTCCTTGATCTTGCCGATGGCCTTGTTCGGATTCAGACCCTTCGGGCAGACGTCCGTGCAATTCATGATCGAGTGGCAGCGGAACAGGCGGTACGGGTCTTCCAGGTTGTCCAGGCGCTCGGCGGTGGCTTCGTCGCGCGAGTCGGCGATGAAGCGGTAGGCCTGCAGCAGGCCGGCCGGGCCGACGAACTTGTCCGGATTCCACCAGAACGACGGGCACGAGGTCGAGCAGCAGGCGCACAGGATGCACTCGTACAGGCCGTCGAGCTCTTCGCGCTCTTCCGGATACTGCAGGCGCTCTTTCTCGGGCTTGATCGAGTCGTTGATCAGGTAGGGCTTGACCGAGTGGTACTGCTTGAAGAACTGGGTCATGTCGACGATCAGGTCGCGCACGACCGGCAGGCCCGGCAGCGGACGCAGCACGATCGGCTGGGTCAGTTCGTTCAGGTTGGTGGTGCAGGCCAGGCCGTTCTTGCCGTTGATGTTCATCGCGTCGGAACCGCAGACGCCTTCGCGGCACGAGCGGCGCAGCGACAGCGAATCGTCGACGTCCGACTTGATGCGCTGCAGTGCGTCGAGCAGCATCTTGTCGGTGTCTTTCAGTTCGACGGTGATGTCTTGCATGTAAGGCTTCGAATCCTTGTCCGGATCGTAGCGGTAGATCTTCAGTTGGACTGTGCGTGCCATGTTTTACCTATATTCATAACGGACAGGAGCATGTGCTCCTGCCCTGAAGTTCGTTCTTAGAAAGTACGTGCCTTCGGCTTGAAGGTGTCGACCGTCAGCGGCTTCTGCACCACTTCCTTGTACTCGAGGCGGTTGCCTTCCGAGTAGAACAGGGTGTGCTTCATCCAGTTCGCGTCGTCGCGCTGCTCGTAGTCGCTGTGGGCGTGGGCGCCGCGCGATTCCTTGCGCGCCTGGGCCGAAACGATGGTCGCTTTCGCGGTCTCGATCAGGTTGTCCAGTTCCAGGGCTTCGACGCGGGCCATGTTGAAGACCTGCGACTTGTCCTTGTACGACACGTGCTTGCGGCGCTCGTCGAGGACCATGATTTCCTTGACGCCCTGGGTCAGCAGCTCGTCGGTACGGAACACGCCGCAGTATTTCTGCATCGTGGCGCGGATGTCGTTGGCGACGCCCTGCACTTTTTCCGAGCCGGTCGAGGTTTCGAGGCGGTTCAGGCGGTCGAGGGCGAAGTCGGCGGCGTCCTTCGGCAGGGCCTTGTTCGACTTCTGCTTCAGGTTCGAGGCGACCACGTGGTTGCCGGCGGCGCGGCCGAAGACCAGCAGGTCGAGCAGCGAGTTGGTGCCCAGGCGGTTCGCGCCGTGGACCGAGACGCAGGCGCATTCGCCGATGGCGTACAGGCCGTTCACGACTTTCTGGCCGCCATTCACGATATCAGGGGTAACGACCTGGCCGTGGATGTTGGTCGGAATGCCGCCCATCTGGTAGTGAATCGTCGGCACGACCGGAATCGGTTCCTTGGTGGCGTCGACGTTGGCGAACTTGTGGCCGATTTCCAGGATCGAAGGCAGGCGCTTCTTGATGGTATCGGCGCCGATGTGGCGCAGGTCCAGCAGCACGTGGTCCTTGTTCGGACCGCAGCCGCGGCCTTCCTTGATTTCCTGGTCCATCGAACGCGAGACGAAGTCGCGCGGCGCCAGGTCCTTCAGGGTCGGCGCATAGCGCTCCATGAAGCGTTCGCCGTTCGAGTTGATCAGGATACCGCCCTCACCGCGGACGCCTTCCGTGATCAGCACGCCCGCGCCGGACACGCCGGTCGGGTGGAACTGCCAGAACTCCATGTCCTGCAGCGGCAGGCCGGCGCGTGCCGCCATGCCCATGCCGTCGCCGGTGTTGATGAAGGCGTTGGTCGATGCGGCGAAGATACGGCCGGCGCCGCCGGTGGCGAAGATGGTGGTCTTCGCTTCCAGGATCATCACGTCGCCGGTTTCCATTTCCAGGGCCACCACGCCGATGACGTCGCCGTCGGCATCGCGCACCAGGTCGAGGGCCATCCACTCGACGAAGAAGTGGGTACGGGCACGGACGTTACGCTGGTACAGGGTGTGCAGCAGCGCGTGGCCGGTACGGTCGGCCGCGGCGCAGGCGCGCTGGACCGGCTTCTCGCCGAAGTTGGCGGTGTGGCCGCCGAACGGACGCTGGTAAATGGTGCCGTCAGGGTTGCGGTCGAACGGCATGCCGAAGTGTTCCAGCTCGTAGACGACCTTTGGTGCTTCGCGGCACATGAATTCGATCGCATCCTGGTCGCCCAGGTAGTCGCCACCCTTGACGGTGTCGAACATGTGCCAGTACCAGTCGTCCTCGCTCATGTTGCCGAGGGAGGCGCCGATGCCGCCCTGCGCCGCCACGGTGTGCGAGCGGGTCGGGAAGACTTTCGACAGCACGGCCACGTTCAGGCCGGCTTCCGCCAGCTGCAGGGATGCGCGCATGCCGGAACCGCCGGCGCCGACGATGACCGCGTCGAAGCGGCGGGAAGGGATTGCAGTTTTAATTGCTGCCACGATTACACACTCCAGAGAATTTGCACAGTCCAGGCGGCGCAGGCCAGCAGCCAGAGCACCGTAGCAAACTGCAAGGCCAGCTTGATGCCGGCATTTTTGACGTAGTCCATCCAGATGTCACGGATACCGACCCAGACGTGGTAGTACAGGCCGAGGAAAGTGACGAGGGAGAAGAGCTTGAACCACTGGCGCGAGAACAGGGCCGCCCAGCCTTCATAGGTGAAATTCTGTGCAGTCAGGAAGGTGCCGAGCAGGATCAGGGTGTAGACCACCATCACGATCGCGGTGACGCGCTGCGCCAGCCAGTCCTTGACGCCGTAGTGCGCGCCGACGACGAGGCGGCGCTGGCCGATATTATTCTTGCTTGCCATGGTTAGAATACTCCGAACAGTTTCAGGGCGACGACGACGGTCAGGGCCAGGCTGATGACCAGCACCCAGCGGGCGGTCTTCTGCGCTGCGTCCTTGTCCAGGGCCATGTGGTTGTCCATGAACAGGTGGCGCACGCCGGCGGTGAAGTGGTGCAGGTACGCCCACGACAGACCCAGCAGGATGATCTTGGTGAAGACGTTGTCGACGATGCCGCCGAAGTGGTAATACGAGATTTCCGAACGCAGGCTTTCCTGGAGCAGGTACAGCAGGAAAGGCAGCATCAGGAAAATCCCGAAGCCGCTCACGCGGTGCAGGATCGAGACGATCGCCGATGGCGGCATCTTGTACTTCGTAGTGATATCCGTAATGTGGATATTACGGAACTCCGGCCGTCCTTTTTTTGTGGCCTCTCTCACGGCTTCGGACATACAACACCTCCCTTAACTGACAAAATGTGATTAACCCTTAATTTTCGCCGATTTTTTGCGTCGCACCAAGATGCGATGCCCGAAATTTGCGAGACAAACGCGGAACCGGGTTTTGTTTGGCGCTTTCTTACTAACAACATATTTTAAACGCATAGCCACAAACGTGCTGACGGCCGCTTGTTGCACGATGGGCGGTAAAACCGCCCATCCACGTCACGACAACTCGTTCTGGTAATGATGCTGCGCCGTCAGGTACAGGCCGCGCCGCAGCTCCACCGGCCGGTCTCCATACGTGAACGACACCCGGTCCGCGCACAGCAGCGGCGTCCCTTCGGCCACGTTCAGCACCTCGGCCGCCGCGCCGTCGGCGCCGATTGCCCGGATCTTCTCGGTCGCGCGGATCATGCGTGTGCCGAACTCGGATTCGAACAAGCCGTACATTGGACCCTTGTACTCGACCAGACGTTCGGCCGTCAGTCCCTTGAACAGCTGCCCCGGCAGCCACAGCTCCTCGAGGATGATCGGGACCGCGTCGAAGGACATCACGCGCTTGATGTAGACGACCGCGTCGCCGGATTTGAGCTCGAGCAGGCGCGCGACCTCGGCCGGCGCACGGATGCGCCGCACTTCGAGGTACCGGTTTTCGTGAGGACGGGGAGCGCCCTCGTCGGGCATCAATTTCAGGAAACGGAAGTGGGCGCGCTCTTCGTGGTGAGTGGCAACGAAGGTGCCCTTCCCCTGCCGGCGCACCACCAGGTTCTCGGCCGCCAGCTCGTCGATGGCCTTGCGCACCGTGCCCTGGCTGACCTTGAAGCGCACGGCGAGCTCGACTTCGCTCGGCATCAGTTCGCCCGGCTTCCACTCCCCGGATTGCAGGCTCTGCGTGATCAGCGCCTTGATTTGCTGATACAGGGGCCGGAACGAGGGGGAGGCACTGCCTGGGCCCTCGCCGGAGGGGTTAGTCGGGACGGAATTCATAGACCACGATTTCACCACAAAACTGCCCCTTCCGTCCAGTGTACTTCCCGTATGATATGTGTCTTATATAAGACATATGATATGGATTGACAGGGGTAACGGGCGAGGACTACACTCGCGGTCGATCGGGCGGCCGTCCTTGTGCCGCGCGCCCGGAAGGATTCATGTCCGTTTTGGTATCATTGCACTTTTATTGCAGTTTTCCCGAACAGGCGTATCCTCGGCTTCGACCGTTTTCATTCCCACTTTTGGAGATTCATCATGGCTAAAACCCCAATGCGTGTTGCCGTTACCGGCGCCGCCGGCCAGATCGGCTACTCGCTGCTGTTCCGCATCGCTAACGGCGACATGCTGGGCAAAGACCAGCCGGTCATCCTGCAGCTGCTCGAGATCGACAACGAAAAGGCACAGAAGGCGCTCAAGGGCGTGATGATGGAAATCGACGACTGCGCATTCCCGCTGCTGGCCGGCATGACCGCGCACTCGGACCCGATGACCGCATTCAAGGATGCCGACTTCGCTCTCCTCGTCGGTGCACGCCCGCGCGGCCCTGGCATGGAACGCAAGGACCTGCTGGAAGCCAACGCACAGATCTTCACGGTGCAGGGCAAGGCGCTCGACGCCGTCGCTTCGCGCGACGTCAAAGTGCTGGTCGTCGGCAACCCAGCCAACACCAACGCCTACATCGCGATGAAATCGGCTCCTAACCTGCCGGCCAAGAACTTCACCGCCATGCTGCGCCTGGACCACAACCGCGCCCTGTCGCAAGTCGCTTCCAAGCTGGGCAAGCCGGTCGGTTCGATCGAGAAGATGGCCGTCTGGGGCAACCACTCGCCGACGATGTACGCCGACTACCGCTTCGCCACCGTCGATGGCCAGTCGGTCAAGGACGCGATCAACGACGACGTCTGGAACCGCGACACCTTCCTGCCGACCGTCGGCAAGCGCGGCGCCGCCATCATCGAAGCCCGCGGCGCATCGTCGGCTGCTTCGGCTGCCAACGCCGCCATCGACCACATGCACGACTGGCACCTCGGTACCGCCGGCAAGTGGACCACGATGGGCATCCCATCGGACGGCTCCTACGGCATTCCGAAGGACACCATGTTCGGCTTCCCGGTCACCGTCGAAAACGGCGAGTACAAGATCGTGCAAGGCCTGGAAATCGACCAGTTCTCGCAAGAGCGCATCGACCTCACGCTGAAGGAACTGACCGAAGAGCGTGAAGGCGTGGCCCACCTGCTGGCCTAAGCCGCATTTGGCGAACATGGATCCGGCCAAGCCGCCAGTTCGCCGAACCCGCCGTGTTGCCGAAAGCGACGCGGCGGTTTCTTCGTCTTCATCCGTTTCTTCCGCCGCATCCGCCACTTCCAGCGAACCCCACATGCATCCTTCCGAGGTTTTATTCCAGGGCAAACGCCAGCCGCTCCTCCTCCCCGCCTGCGATCACTATTGCGGCTCGGAGAAGCTGATGCGCAAGTCGATGGCCCTGCAACAAGAGCTTGGTCCCGTCTTCGACATCACCTTCGACTGCGAGGACGGCGCCGCCGCCGGCAACGAAGCCGCGCACGCCCAGCTCGTTGCCTCGCTCATCGCTAGCTCCGACAACCGTTTTGAGCGTATCGGCGTGCGCCTGCACGACATCGACAGCCCGCATTTCGTCCAGGACGTCGTCACGATCGTCGGCGCCGCAGCCGGCAAGCTCGCCTATGTCGTGCTGCCCAAGCCGAACGGCCTGGACGACGTGCGCCGCGCATTAGAGATCATTAACCGCGTCGCCGTGCCGAACGGCCGCGCAGCGCTCCCCGTGCACGTGCTGATCGAGACCCACGGCGCCCTGCACGAAGCCTACGACATTGCCGCCCTGCCCCAGGTCGAGTGCCTTTCCTTCGGCATCATGGATTTCGTTTCCTCGCACTTCGGTGCGATCCCGGCCGCCGCGATGCGTACGCCGGGACAGTTTACGCACCCCCTGGTTGTCCGCGCCAAGCTGGAGATGGTTGCGGCATGTCATGCGCACGGCAAGGTGGCCTCGCATAATGTGACGACCGAAATCAAGGACAGCGCAGTTGTGGCAAACGATGCACAACGCGCCGGCGCCGAATTCGGTTTTACGCGCATGTGGAGCATCCATCCGGACCAGATCAAACCGATCGTCAAGGCGTTTACGCCCCGTCTTTCGGAAGTCAACGAAGCCACCAACATTTTGCAGGAAGCGATGGCGGTGAACTGGGGTCCGATCGCTCAACATGGGCGCTTGCACGACCGCGCCAGCTACCGATATTATTGGACCGTTTTGCAGCGCGCGAAGCTGGCCGGCCTGGCGCTGCCCGAATCCGCGGCGGCAATCGTCAACTCAACGGAAATCCACTAATGGCCACCTCCCTTCAACACCTGTTCGCCGCCGGCGCTTTCGCGTTCGCGGCTTTTAGTCTGTGCAGCGCTCCCGCGTTCGCAGCTCCCGAGAAAAACCATCCGAAGGCCGAAGACGTCCTGAAGGCCAGGAAATCGTCCCCGAAATCGAAGCAGGCAGCTGCCGCCGCCGAGGACAACTGGGCCCCGGCCGATGAAGCCGAACCGGACATCACCGACACCAAGGTCACCGAGTACAGCTGCGAGCTGAACAACAAGGTCACGATCTATACCAACGAAGGCGACGATTCGCACATCGCCCTGCGCTGGAAGAAGCGCCTGCACCGCCTGGAACGCGTCGGCACGACCACCGGCGCGATGCGTTTCGAGAACACCAATTTCCGCCTGATCTGGATCGGCATTCCTTCGAAGGGCATCCTGCTCGACTCGAGGCTGAACCGCCAGCTGGCCAACGAATGCAAGAACGCCGAACAGGCCAAGCCGGTCGTGGCCGCCGCTTCGGAACTGAAGAAGAGCTGACGCTGCGGCGTCCTACCCGTTGCCCGATATTCGTATATTGAAGCAATAACAAGAAACCCACTGAAGGAGAGCTTATGTCCCGCAACACCCTGAACACGCTGAAGGACTTCCCGCTGAGCGCGGGCCAGTCCGGCCAGTTCTACTCGCTGCCGGCGCTGGGCGAAAGCCTGGGCGTGAACCTGTCGCGCCTGCCGGTGTCGATCCGTATCGTCCTCGAATCCGTGCTGCGTAACTGCGACGGCAAGAAGGTCACCGAAGAACACGTTCGCCAGCTGGCAAGCTGGGGCGCGACCGCCGAGCGCACCGACGAGATTCCTTTCGTCGTTGCCCGCGTCGTGCTGCAGGACTTCACCGGCGTGCCGCTGCTGGCCGACCTGGCCGCGATGCGCAACGTCGCCGCCAAGACCGGCGCCGATCCGAAGAAGATCGAGCCGCTGGTGCCGGTCGACCTGGTCGTCGACCACTCGGTCACCATCGACCACTTCCGCGAGCCGAACGCGCTCGACCTGAACATGAAACTGGAATTCCAGCGCAACAACGAGCGCTACCAGTTCATGAAGTGGGGCATGCAGGCTTTCGACACCTTCGGCGTCGTGCCTCCGGGCTTCGGCATCGTCCACCAGGTCAACCTCGAGTACCTGGCACGCGGCGTCATGAAGCAAGGCGACACCTACTACCCTGACACCCTGGTCGGCACCGACTCGCACACCACCATGATCAACGGCGTCGGCGTCGTCGGCTGGGGCGTGGGCGGCATCGAAGCCGAAGCCGGCATGCTGGGCCAGCCGGTCTATTTCCTGACCCCGGACGTCATCGGCGTTCACCTGACCGGTTCGCTGCGCGAAGGCTGCACCGCGACCGACCTGGTGCTGACCATCACCGAACTGCTGCGCAAGGAAAAAGTCGTCGGCAAGTTCGTCGAGTTCTTCGGCGAAGGCACCGCCTCGCTGTCGACCACCGACCGCGCGACCATCGCCAACATGGCACCGGAATACGGCGCAACGATGGGCTTCTTCCCGGTGGACGACGCCACCGTCGACTACTTCCGCGGCACCGGCCGTACCGAAGAAGAAATCACCGCCTTCCAGAACTACTTCAAGGCGCAGGGCCTGTACGGCATCCCGAAAGCCGGCGACATCGACTACACCCGCACCGTCTCGCTCGACCTGTCGACCGTGACCCCGTCGCTGGCTGGCCCGAAGCGCCCTCAGGACCGTATCGAACTGGGCAACGTGAAGAACAACTTCACCGAACTGTTCAGCAAGCCAACCACCGAAAACGGCTTCAACAAGAACCCGGACGACCTGCACAAGCTCTACGAGACGACCAACGGCGTGCGCGTGAAGAACGGCGACGTCCTGATCGCCGCGATCACCTCGTGCACCAACACCTCGAACCCGAGCGTGCTGCTGGCCGCCGGCCTGCTGGCCAAGAAAGCCGTCGAGCGCGGCCTGACCGTCGCGCCGCACATCAAGTCCTCGCTAGCCCCTGGCTCGCGCGTCGTGACCGAGTACCTGACCGCCGCCGGCCTGCTGCCTTACCTGGAAAAGCTGGGCTTCGGCGTGACCGCCTACGGCTGCACCACCTGCATCGGCAATGCCGGCGACCTGACCCCGGAACTGAACGCCGCGATCGTCCAGAACGACATCGTTGCCTCGGCCGTCCTGTCGGGCAACCGTAACTTCGAAGCACGTATCCACCCGAACATCCGTTCGAACTTCCTGGCCTCGCCACCGCTGGTCGTCGCTTACGCGATCGCCGGCAACATGACGCGCGACCTGATGACCGAACCGGTCGGCAAGGACACCAACGGTGTCGACGTCTACCTGGGCGACATCTGGCCGTCGAGCCAGGAAGTCGGCGCGCTGATGCGCTTCGCGATGAACTCGGAAGTGTTCAAGAAGAACTACGCCGACGTCAAGGGCAACCCGGGCGAACTGTGGGAGCGCGTCTCCACCACCGAAGGCCAGGTGTACAACTGGCCTGAGTCGACCTACATCGCCGAGCCGCCGTTCTTCGCCGACTTCGAGATGACCCCGAAAGCAGCCGCCACCGGCGTCACCGGCGCCCGTGCGCTGGGCGTGTTCGGCGACTCGATCACGACCGACCACATCTCGCCAGCCGGCTCCATCAAGGAAGACGGCCCAGCGGGCAAGTGGCTGAAGGATCACGGCGTGCTCAAGGCCGACTTCAACTCCTACGGCTCGCGCCGCGGCAACCACGAGATCATGATGCGCGGCACCTTCGCCAACGTGCGTATCAAGAACAAGATGATCCCGCCGAAGGCCGACGGTTCGGCAGTCGAAGGCGGCATCACGATCCACCAGCCGAGCGGCGAACAGCTGTCGATCTACGACGCGGCCATGAAGTACGTGGCCGAAGGCACCCCGACCATGATCTTCGGCGGCGAAGAGTACGGCACCGGCTCCTCGCGCGACTGGGCAGCCAAGGGCACCCAGCTGCTGGGCGTGAAGGCCGTGGTCGTGCGTTCGTACGAGCGCATCCACCGCTCGAACCTGGTCGGCATGGGCGTGCTGCCGCTGCAGTTCATCGGCACCGACAGCGTCGAAACGCTTGGCATCACCGGCAAGGAAACCTTCGACCTGAAGGGCCTGGAAGGCGAGATCAAGCCGCAACAGCTGGCTACCCTGGTCATCCACCGTGAAAACGGCGAGACCAAGGAAGTGCAGGTCCTGCTGCGTATCGACACGCCGATCGAAGTCGACTACTACAAGCATGGCGGCATCCTGCCGTTCGTGCTGCGCCAGCTGCTGGCTGCGTAATTGTCCTAAGCCCGCTTCACGGCGGGCTGCGGATGACAAAAAGGGCTGGAACCTTGACGGGTTCCAGCCCTTTTTAATTAACTGCGATGCCACCCTACGTGGCGGCGCATGGCGCATGGCATTCGAAATGCAGCCGGTCGTACCACACGCCTTTCATCTCGAAGCTGCGCCGCGAATGCCCGAACTGGACGAACCCATTGCGCAACAGCACGCGCGCCGATGCGGCGTTGTCGATGCGCACGTCGGCCTCGATGCGCGCCAGTCCCAGCTCGCCGAAAGCGATGCCCAGCACCTGGCGCACCGCCTCGCTCGCATAACCCTTGCCGCAGGCCGCTTGCGCCACCCGGTAGCCGAGCACGGCCGACTGGAAATGCGCGCGTTTCACGGCACTCAGGTTGGCCCGCGCGACGATGCGGCCGTCTTCTTCCTTCAGCAGGAACTGGTAGCCGAGGTCCCCGTCCGCGTCCGTGCACGCTTCCGCGATCGCCTCGGCCACGCCCTCCGGGGAATAGTAGGACGCAGGCCGCGCATTGATCGTCGCTTCGAAAAACGCGCGGTTCTCCGTTTCGAAATCGAACAGCGATGCAGCGTCGGCAAGGGTGAGCGGCACGAGGATGGGCTGCGGCATGCGGATGGCTCCTGGTTGGATCCGGGCATGCTCGCATGGATCGGTTATCGAAGCAACAAGAGGCCCCTCCCCCTTCGGCTCAGACCTCCGCCCACATCCTGAGCAGGTTGTGATAATGCCCGGTCAGCCCGACCGTGGCCTCGGACTCGCCGTGCGCCGCGCGCAGCTTCTGGATATTCGTGTCGAGCTCGAACAGCAGCGCGCGCTTGCTGTCCTCGCGCACCATGCTCTGGGTCCAGAGGAAGGACGCGATACGCTCGCCTGTCGTCACCGGCAGCACCTGGTGCAGGCTGCCCGAGGGATAGACGATGGCGTCGCCCGCCGGCAATTTGACCTCATGGGTGCCGTAGGCATCCACGACGACCAGCTCGCCGCCCTCGTACTCGTCGGGTTCGCTCAGGAACACGGTGGTCGAGACGTCGGCCCGGATCGCCGGCAGGCCGGGACGCTGGGCGCGGATGGCGCCGTCGACGTGCAGGCCGTAATGCTCCCCGCCGGCGTAGCTGTTGAAGTACGGCGCCAGGATGCGCAGCGGCAGGACGCTGGAAAAGAACAGCGGGTTGGCCATCAGCGCGGCGCTGACGATCTGGCCGAGTTCCAGCGCCAGCGGCGAAGCCTCGGCAAGCTGGCGGTTGCGTTTGACTTGCGCGCCCTGTGGTCCGACGCTGGCGCGGCCGTCGATCCAGTCGGTCTCGCGCAACCGCTGGCGCATCTGCGCGACCT
Organism: Massilia litorea; assembly: GCF_015101885.1. NCBI lineage: Bacteria > Pseudomonadati > Pseudomonadota > Betaproteobacteria > Burkholderiales > Oxalobacteraceae > Massilia > Massilia litorea. Next base: position 2,805,661 of record NZ_CP062941.1, on the reverse strand, counting down.
GTTCCTGGCTCAGTACGCCAGGGATATGGAGCATCATGGTGCTTACCCTTCCGCAAAAAACACGACCCTCCCCGCTTCAAGCAGGGAGGGCCGGGTGAAACTTGGCCAGGAGAGCGGCTGGGCCGCGTTTCCTTAAAACTTCAGGTTCGCCGTCAGGCTCGCCGAGCGTCCCGCACCCACGCCGGCATAGTGCGGCGAGGACACGCGGTCGAAATACAGCTTGTCGCCCAGGTTCTGGATGTTCAGCTGGAACGACACGTTCTTGTTCAGGTTATAGCTGGCCATCGCATCGAAGCGGGTGTAGCTCGGCGCGTATTTCGTGTTGTTGATGTTGGCGTAGACCTTGTCGACATAGTTCATGCCGATGCCGGCGCTGAAACTCTTGTTGAAAGCGTACGAGGTCCAGAGCGAGGCGCTGTGCTTCGGCGTGGTCGGGAACACGTTGCCGTTATACGGCGACACGACATAGCTCGGTGCGGCCGTGGTGCCGACGTTCAGGTAGCCGTTGTCCGCCACGACGCCGTCCAAGTAGGTATAACCACCGAACACTTGCCAGGCATTGGTCAGCTTGCCCGAGAAGCCCAGTTCCAGGCCCTTCAGTTCCTTGCGGCCGACGTTCTGGCTGGTCCCGTCCGGCGCGGTCACGCGAGCATTGTTCATCTTGCTCTGGAAGATGGCGGCGTTCAGCGACAGGCGGCTGTTCAGCACTTCCCACTTGGTGCCGAGTTCGAAATTCTTGCTTTCCTGCGGCTGCAGGTTCTGCACGGCGACCGTCAGCGCGTCGAGGCCGTCGCCGCCATCGTTGCCCGGCGGCGTGGCCGAAGTGGCGTACGACACATAGATGCTGCCGTTGGCGCTTGGCTTGTAGACGAGGCCGGCCTGGTAGGTCGTGAAATCGGTATCGACGTGGGCGCGGGTGGCGGCCGTGGTCGGGCCGGCCGCAGTGTCGAGCGCGGTCCTGAACTCATCCCAGCGCACGCCGACGTTGAGCATCCACTGCGGATTGAATTCGATGGTGTCGAACCCATAGACGGCGCGGGTGTTGGTCTTCACGTTTGTCAGCGCCGGCGAGACGCTGCGCGTGGTTACCCACGGGTCGTAGGGATTCGGGTTGTTCAGGGGCGCGCAGTTGTAGAGCGTTTCAGCGCCCGAGGTCGGGCAGGTGAAGGTTTTGGTCAGCGGATTGTTGGTGCCCGGCGTGAACAGGTAGCTGCTGCGCTCGGTCGACTCGCGGCTGATTTCCACGCCGGTGTTGAAGCTGTGCTTGATCGTGCCGGTCGTCAGCTTGCCGGTCAGGCTGGTGGCGTTCGCCATCGTTTCCGTGTCGGTGACGCGGGTGTTGGCGCGGCGCCAGACGGTGCCGTAGAGGACCGTGTTGCCCTTCGAATCGTCGGGCTGGGTCCAGACGAAGTCGTTCTTGCTCTTGCCATAGCGGGTGACGTTGCGCAGCACCAGGTTATTGCCGAAATCGTGGCGCAGGTCGATCGTGCCGATGTCGGTTCTGGTGTCGCGGAAGTCGCGGTTGGCCAGGCCGTAGAAGGTTTCGCGATCGACAGTGAACGGCGTGCCGTTGCCGTTTTTCGCGACGTTGGGGCCGGTGGTGAACGGGTTGTTGAACGGGATGCCGGTGTCCGGGATCTCGCTCGACTGCATGTGGTAGTAGCTGAGGATGGCCTTGGTCGGCCCGGTCAGGCCGAAGGTGATCGTCGGTGCGATGCCCCAGCGGTCCCCGCCGACGACGTCGCGTCCGGCCACGTCCGCTTCGTGCGCCATCACGTTCAGGCGGAAGGCGGCGTTCTGGCCCAGCGTGCGGTTGATGTCGCCGGTGACGCGGCGGTATTTGTCGGTGCCGATGCCGACGCTGGCGTTATTGAAATTGTCCAGCTGGGCCGACTTGCTGACCAGGTTGATGCCGCCGCCGGCCGAGGAACGTCCGCCGTAGGCCGAGTTCGGACCCTTCACGACTTCGATCTGTTCCAGGTTGAAGATTTCGCGCGACTGCGAACCCGAGTCGCGGATGCCGTCGACATAGGTGTCGGTCTGGGCGTTGTAGCCGCGGATAAAAACGTTGTCGCCCACCGGGTTGCCGCCCTCGCCCGCGCCGATGGTGATGCCCGGCACCGAACGCAGCGCGTCCGTCAGCGAGACGGCTGCCGTTTGCGAGATCACTTCCTGGCCGATGACGGAGACCGACTTCGGCGTATCGAGCAGCGCGGCCGTGAACTTGTCCGAGCTCGAAGCGACCGGGGCCTGGACGTCGCGGCGCGCGGTGCCGGTGACTTCGACCTTGGCGACCGGTTGCTCGATCTCGTCGTTGCCGCTGTCGGCATGCGCCAGGGGCGAGGCCAGCGTCGCCAGCACGGCGAGCGCGGAACCGGTCAGCACGGGCGCGGCGGCGCGTGGGTGCTTGCGGCTGCGGATGAAGGAGGTGGCGCTCTGCACTGCTGGGCTTGCTGTCGTGGTCATGGTCATCGCTGGTAAGTTTGCCCCTCCGGTGGCGAAACTGCGTCTGGCGAAACCGGAGAAGAAATGAGAACGATTCGCATTATGATTTCTATTGACGGATTTGGCAAGTATTGATGGGCAGCCCATCGAGGCAATGCACTGCGGCAAGCGCGAGTGTCAGCTGCACACCACATCCGCTGCAAGGGCCACCCCGCCCGTTGTGTTCATGGCATGTGGCCGAATCAACTACAATACCGGGGATAAGGGTTTATCATGGCCCCTCGCAGTTCGATCCTGCCCTTTCGATCCTCACCTATTTACAAGAGACTCTTCAGCGCTATGCGTCGTCCCTCCAAAGATCCATCAAATAAACTTTCCGCAGAAAGCCAGCGTCTCTCCAGCATTGCCCAGGCCATCGTGCAGTCTGCCAGCCGCGTCGAAGAACGCACTTGGGAGCGCCAATTGGACTCGCAGCTGCAGAAACTGCTCAAGACCAATCACCAGGAAAGCATCGACGCCGCACTCAACGCCCTGTTCAAGGACGACCTTGCCGGCTACGATGTGCTGATGGATGGCGTCGAGGCCGTCAGCGAATCGTCGACGATGGTCGAGCAGGCCAACGATGGCGCCGAGGTCACCTGGCAGGCCTTGCTGGTGGCGGCGCCGATCCTGGCCTGGACGCGTTTTTCGATCGGCTCGGGCACGATCCCGGCGGACTTGCTCAGCACGCTGTCCGCACATTTCTCGGCCCACCTGCTGGCCGAAGGCACGCAGATGGCCATGGCGCCGACGCTGTACGCGATCGACCAGTTGCCGCGCACCCATGCCGAAACCTATGCGCTGACCCACAAGCTGGCCCAGGCCGCGCACAAGGGCGCGAGCATCAAGCCGGCGGTCCGCGCGCCGGAAACGGCACCCTTCCTGGCCGACACCCGCTACCTGCTGGTGACGATCGTGGCCCCGGTCGGCGCCCCGCTGTTCCGCTGGCAGGAAGCGCAGCACCAGATCGATTTCGAAAAGGAACGCGCGAACGCCCTCACCGCCTGGCGCGAGCAGGCAACCGCGAACGTGGCGCGCCTGCTGCCGGGCTGCGGCGTCGAACTGCTGCTGCCGGAAGCGTATTACGTGGCCTGCCGCGAAGCCGACAAGGCGATCCGCCCGATCTCGATCCGCGCCGCCGTGCACTATCTGACCAACACGCTCGACCTGGAAGCTTCGGACCTGCGCGCCGTGATCGCCGGCTTCGGCGAAGAAGCGGCCGACGGCCAGATCGACGAATACCGCGTCGGCTTTACCCTGCGCCAGAGCGCCGAAGTCGTGTACGGCATCGTCTGGCCACTGTATGGCCAGGAAGACGAGGAAGGCACGCCGATGGAGGGACCGGGCGCGGGCGGCTTGCTGCCGGCACCGCTGACCCCGATCAACGAGATCATCGCCCACCTGAACGAAGCGGGCATCACCCACATCAAACGCATCAACGAGCTGTATGTCGCCGAGTATTGCGACGACTGCGGCGCGCCGCTGTTCGCCGATCCGACCGGAGAGCTGGTGCATGCCGAGATGCCGGAAGATACGCCCACGGGAACCGAGCACTTCCACTGATCGTGCCTGTCAGGCATCCATGAAAAACGGCGCTTCGAGCGCCGTTTTTTTATCGATAGCCGGAAATCACCGTATCGCCGCGATCACCCGCTTGCCGAACTCGGCGACATTGCCGCCATGCCAGCGCCAGACGATCACCAGGTCGTGGTCCGGCGACACCAGGATCGTGTTGCTGCCCGCGCCCAGGGCGGCGAAGGCATTCGTGGGCAGGCCCGGCAGGGTCTTGCCCTTGGTATTGAGCCACCACAGGTAGCCGTAGTCCGGCCCGTGCTCGCTCGGGGTCAGGGCTTCCTTCACATACCCGGCCGGCACCACCTGGCGCCCGTTCCAGGCGCCGCCACGCAGCCACAGGTAGCCGAAGCGCGCCATGTCCCAGGAATTGATCCACATGCCGCCGCCCCAGCGCGTGCCGCCGCTCACCGAGGGCACCTGCTTGCCGTTCAGTTCGACATAACTGTTCGTGTAAGGCACCCACTTCCAGGTGGTCGAGGCGCCGATGACGTCCATCACCTGCTCCTGGAACACTTCAGGCAGCGGCTTGTCGAACACGCGCAGCAGCGACAGTGCGAAGCGGTTGATGCGTACGTCGTTGTATTCATAATAGGTCCCTGGGGCGCCCGGCGTGCGCGGCTTGCGCTCGCCCGCCCCGAACTGCTCCTTGCCGATGAAATCGGCATTCTTGCCCCACATGCTGCCTTGCCACTCGCTTTCCTGCTGCAAGTGGTGTTTCCACGTGATCGGCGCGTTCTGGGCCGACGCATAGCCGCCATCGTTCACGCGCCTGGCAACCGGCTCGTCCAGCTTGCCTATGCGTCCGTCGCGCCGGGCCACGCCGGCCAGGGTCGACAGCATGCTTTTCGCAACCGAATAGGTCGGGTCGACAAAGTTCGTATCGCCGAACTCGGCCACGACATAGCCCTTGTAGATGACGACGCCATTCGTGTGCGCGCGGCGCGTCGGCATCGAACCGAGACGGCTGCCGAAGGTCGCTTCCTGGTCGGAAAAGTCGACGGCGCGTTCGGTTTCATGGCCTTGCGCGTACTGGAGGGCGGCCGCCAGCGCCGCCGCGTCCATGCCGAGCTCGGCGGGCGCCTTGCGCGCCCATTCTCCGGCCGGCGGGAAATAGCTTGCGGGCTGTGCAGCGGGCTGGGCGGCATGGAGGCCGGCGCTTGCCAGCAAGGCTGCCATGCCGAGGAAAAGCGAACTGCGCCGGGTCATGCGGGTCATGCGGGGACCTTCCACGAGGAATACGGGTGGCGAATCAGGTTGGAATTGAAATAGCGGGCGTCGTGCGTGACTTCAGCTCCCAGCCAGTCCGGCCTGTCGAAAGGCTCGTCTTCGCTGGCCAGCTCGATCTCGGCCACGACCAGCCCGGCATTGGCGCCGAGGAATTCGTCGACTTCCCAGGTGTGGGCGCCGGCCAGGATACGTCGGCGATATTTCTCGATCAGTGGTGGCTGGCACAGCCTGTCCAGCAGCTCGGATGCCTCGGCGAGGGGAATCGGATATTCCCATTCGCCGCGTGTGGCGCCCTGGCTCTTGCCTTTGATCGTGAGAAAAGCCTTGTCGCCCTCGATCCGGACGCGCACCACGCGCGCCGGGTCGAGGCTGAGATAGCCCTGGCGCAGCAGCACCGGTTCGCCCAGCTCTCGCCAGCCATCGCTGGCCACCAGGAACTTGCGTTCGATCTCTACGCCCACTGATTAATCCAGCGATTGCAGGATCGGCTGCAGGATCGCCGCACCCAGGGCCGCACTGCGCGCACCGTTCCAGCCGGTGTAGCTGTTGGGCAGGTCGGCATTGTCCTTGAACGGCATCTCCAGCGTCAGCGACAGGCATTTGAAAGTGTGGCCGACGTATTTCGAGGCCAGGGTCAGCAGTTCTTCGTTGTACTTGCTGGCCGCATAGCCATACACGTTCTGGAAGTCGGGGCTGGCCGCCATGTACTGGGCCACGAAGGCCTTCTGGCGCGCTTCGCGCTCGGGCGTGAAATCGGCCAGCATTTCGTTGCCGGCCACGAAGTTGTACGGCAGGGCCTCGTCGCCGTGGATGTCGAAGAACATGTCGACACCGGTTTCATGGATCTTGTTCTTCACGCACAGCACTTCCGGGCTGCGCTCCAGGGAAGGCGTCATCCACTCGCGGTTCAGGTTGGCGCCGGCGGCGTTGGTGCGCAGGTTGCCGCGCACCGAGCCGTCCGGATTCATGTTCGGCACGATGTAGAACACGGCGCGCTGCAACAGCTTGCGCGCGATCGGGTTGGCGTCGTCGAGCAATGCATCCATCAAGCCTTCGACAAACCATTCGGCCATCGTTTCACCCGGGTGCTGGCGCGCGATGACCCAGATCTTTTTCTCGGCGGCCGGATTACCGATCACCACCAGGTTCATGTCGCGGCCGTCGACCGTGGTGCCGATGTCGTGCACGCGCGCGATCGGGTTTTCCGCCACTTCGCCCAGCAGGCGCAGGTGGCGCTCCCAGGTGTAGGGCTCGAAATAGGCGTAGTAGATGCTGTCGAGTTCAGGCGTGTGGTTGACCGTCATGACCTGGCCGTCGAAGCTGGTCGGCACGCGGAACCAGTTCTCGGTGTCATAGCTCGCGGCGACCTGGTAGCCCTCGAAACCCTTCGGATAGGTTGCCTGGCCGGCATTCAGGAAACGGATCGTGCAGGCCTGGCCACGCGCGCCCTGCAGGCGGAAGTGGAACCACTGGTGAATGTCCGCATTGTTGTCGCGGCGCAGGTTCAGGTCGATCTGTTTCGCGTGCTCCGCGGCGACCACCTCGATGGCGCCGGAATCGAAATGCTGGCTGATTTTGATAGGCATGGCGGATCCTTTGTTGGCCTGTTCGCAAAGTGAAGGATGATGATACCGGATTCAATGCCCGGATTTGACGCCGCACTCCTCTGCGCGGGCAGAGGACACGGGCGTCGCGACGGGGCGCCGCTTACGCGTCGAGGTCGATCAGCTCGCGGCTGTACATGCCCATGATCTGGCGCATCAGCTCGACGTTGCTGCGGTTGAGGACGAGCACCAGGTTCGGCGTCCGGTCGAGGTTGAACGCCATGCGCAGCTTGCCCGGCAGTTCGCGGCAATTGAGCGTCAAGGCGCGCGGATTGTTCGGATTATGCCAGTCCTGCTGGGTGATTTCGGGCGGCGCCGGTGGCGCTTGCAGGTTCGGATCCTGGTTGACCGGCATATGTTTCAGCAGCCAGAAGACGATCGAGGCCGGGATATGCAGGCAGATATCGCCGGCGCCTTGCGTGGAGAACTTGGCGAGCAGCGAATTGCCGACGCGATCGCACGACATGGACATGCTCTTGACTTCACGAATGACCGCTTCTTTCACGACGGGATTCCTCTGGATAGTTAAAAAGGCGCAGCGATTCTACCCCATCCATGTGTGGCTTTGGCAAGAAAACGGGGAGCTTGACGCTCCCCGTGCATATTCGTCCTGACGTCCCGTGCCGGCCACCACCGGCAGCCGGCACGGCGTCGTGGTCTGGCCTTACTCTTTCGAGCTGCGGCCGCCGCTCTTCGAGGAGCTGCGCGAGCTGCTGCCCGAACCGGCGCTTGCCGATTGACGGTTGCCGTGGCTCATGCTGCCGGCGCGGCGTGCTTCCTCGGAGGTGAATTCGTGCGCAGTGCCTTTCTGATGGGCTGCCTTGCCGCCCTGGCTGGCGATTTCGCGCTGGCGCTGTGGATCCATCGATGCGAAACCGCGATTACGGGTGCCGCCAGCACTCTGGCTGTTGGACTGGTTACCGCCTTGCTTGTTGCCTTGGTTACTCGAAGCCATGATCGTGTTCTCCCTGTTCACTTATAAAACCGCCGCGTCCTGCGGCAGGCTTAACCCTCGCCCATCAATTGACGCCGATGAGCGAATGTCGAATTCATAGTAGGCATGCGAATTAGATGAGGGTATAGGACATTTTCAGATGACTTTGTAGGACTACAGGCGACAGAAAATGCACTTACGAAATAGCGTGCTTTTGATCACTTTCCCCATCAGTTATTGTCCTACACACTACCGATGCGTCTTCCTATACTGGAACCGTGCGGAGGCGCGCATGATGGCAGGATAGTCAGCGTCGGCAGGCACCTGTCTGACGCGCCAGGCCAGCAAAATTTGAAAGGAAAAGACATGGATGCGAATCAACGCAGCGAAATGAACAACCAGACGAATAACGGCGGCAACGAGAAGTGGAACAAGAATGCCAAGGGCAAGACCTCGCCCGACGCGCCGCTCGACCATACCTACCCGCAAGGCGCCGCGCAGCAGCAGGGGCGCCAGGGCGTCGACCAGATGAGCACCCAGCAAAGCGGCATGGGTCCGGGACAATTTGCTGAAGACAGCAGCCGCTGGGATTTGCCGGGCGGCTCGATGCAAACCCAGCAGAGCGGCGGCAGCGGCCCGCAGCAGGGCATCACCGACAGCCACCAGCGCCAGATGGAACAGCACTCCGCCGCCTGGGGCGAACTGGAGCAGCCGGTGGGACGCCGTCCGCTTGATTCCGGCACCTCCCTCCTCCATCACGAAGGCCAGCATGCGGGCAACACCCAGGCAGCCGCACGCATGAATCCGCAGGATCCGCGCCAGCCCGAACTGCAGGGCGGCTCGCTCGGCCACCATCATGGCGTGGGGCAATCGATGCAATCGAGCGGGGGCGGACAGAACAGCCAGCGCGCCTCGGGACAATCCGGCTCGCAGGGAGCACAGCAAAGCACCGACCGCGCCGGCTCGCAAACCGGCGAAAACGGTCGTGAGGCGGGCACCGAAGATCCCACCGGAACGCACCAGTCGAACGACACCATCGGCGGTCTCCCGCGCAGCCCGGGCAACTCGGGGCCGACGAGCGAAAACCCGGGCTGGAAGCCGGGCGGCAGCATGAATCAGGACCCGAACGGCGTGCACGAATCGAACGACGCCGCCGGCGGCTATCCGAAGAGCCCGGCCGGCGCAAACCGCCTGGCGGGCGACCGCAAGATGGACGACGACACCGGTTTCTCGCGCGGCTGAGCGCTTTTGTCGGACTAGTCGAAGCAGTCCCGGCGGTGCGCCACGACCGCCGGGCATTCGCACGCCTGCGCCATGCAGGCATCTTTTTGGGCCGCCCGGCCTGCCGACAGCATCTTCGCCGCCAAGTCGGCTATAAGACCATTCCTACAAATACTGAGCAATACTTTGCAAAGTTTTCCGGCCAGCGGGAGGACCTGCGTCCTGCCCTCTCATCCTTGGCAGACCGGGGCCACGCCGGGGTCCCAGAAATAACGCGACCGTATTTGACCCATCACAGCAATCCCGCCTGACCCGAATCCTGCCACGCCGGTCCAACACCGGAGGTCTTCGGGGACTGGACGATGGAAGCTGTGGACGACACGACAAGTCAGACGCGAATCGGCGCCGAGCTGTGGCAGGTGCTTGCCCGCCATCGCTGGCGCACCGTCGCCGCCGTCGTCCTGCTGCTGGTGGCCAAGCTGGCCACCGTGGCCGTGCCGCTACTGCTCAAGCGCATCATCGACGCCTTCTCGGGCAGCACCCTGCCGGCGCGCCTGCCGCTCTACCTTCTCATTGGCTACGCCCTGCTGCGCTTTTCCTCGACCCTGTTCAACGAATGGCGCGACCTGCTGTTCGTGCGGGTCACCCTGACGGCGGTCTCGGCCTATGCGCAAAAGACCTTTGCCCACCTGCATGCGCTCGGGCCGCGTTTTCACGCCCAACGAAAACTCGGCAGCCTGTTGCCCGACATCGACCGCGGCACCAGCGGCATCGCCTTCCTGCTGGGGGTCGGCCTGTTCACCATCGTGCCGACCATGGTCGAGATCGGCCTGGTGCTGGCCATCATGCTCAACCGCTACGAGGTGGGGTTTGCCGCCATCATCCTGGTGACCTTCCTCGTCTACGCCGGCTTTACCCTGGTGTTCACCGCGCGTCGCGTGGTCTACCAGCGCCGCGTCAACAAGCTCGACTCGCGCGCCAAGGGCCAGCTGGCCGACAGCCTGATCAACTACGACACCGTCAAGTACTTCACCAACGAAGCCTTCGAGGCGCACCGCTTCTCCATCATCATGGACGACTGGCGCGCGGCCGGCGCGGCCAACCAGCGCGCGCTGTTCACGCTGCACGTCGGCCAGAGTGCCCTCATCGCACTGGGCGTGGCCGCCATCATGGTGTTGGCCGGCCAGGCCGTCATGGCGCGCCGCATGAGCGTGGGCGACCTGGTGCTGATCAATGCCTATGCCCTGCAGGTCTGCCTGCCCCTGAACGCCCTCGGCTTCGTTTACCGCGAGGCGCGCGACGCCTGGGTCAATGCCGAGCGCCTGTTCGCGCTGCTGCGCGAGCGTCCCGAAATCCGCGATCCGCCCGATGCGCCGGCGCTGCGCGTCGGCGCGGGCGACATCGTGTTCGAGCATGTCCACTTCCATTACGACCCCGGGCGGCCGGTGCTCGTCGACGTCAACCTGCATATCGCCGCCGGGACCACGGTGGCCGTGGTCGGGCGCAGCGGCTCGGGCAAGTCGACCCTGGCGCGCCTGCTGCTGCGCTATTACGACCCGGGAAGCGGGCGCATCCTCATCGACGGCCAGGATATCCGGCAAGTCGCCGCCGCCAGCGTGCGCGCGGCGATCGGCGTCGTGCCGCAGGACACGGCCCTGTTCAACGACACGATCGGCAGCAATATCGCCTACGGCCGGCTCGGCAGTACCCATGGCGAGGTAGTCGCCGCCTGCCGCGCCGCCCAGCTGCACGAACTGATCGCGGCCCTGCCCCTGAAGTACGAGACGCCGGTGGGCGAACGGGGCGTGAACATCTCCGGCGGCGAGAAGCAGCGCATCGCGATCGCGCGCGCCATCCTCAAGGATCCGCCGATCCTGATTTTCGACGAAGCAACGTCGGCCCTTGATTCAGATTCAGAGCACGCCATCACGCAGGAACTCGACCGTTTGTCGCGCAATCGAACCACTCTCATCATCGCGCACCGCCTCTCGACGGTCGTCAACGCCCACCTGATCGTGGTCATGGACCGGGGCCGCATCGTCGAGCAGGGCAGCCATGCCGAGCTGTTGCGGCGGCGGGGCATGTATGCGCGGCTGTGGCTGTTGCAGCAGCGGATGGACAAGGAAACGCCTCATTAATATTGGAACCGAGACTGGAACCGAGCGGAACTGAGCGGAGCGGATCATGCCAGGAAGGGAGTCAACGACAGCCAGCAGCGCGATCCTCATCTCGGTCGTGGTGCCCACCTGCGGGCGCATGGACTTGCTCGACCGCTGCCTCGACGCGCTCACCCGCCAGAGCCTGCCCGGCACGGCCTTCGAGGTCATCGTCGTCGACGACGAGCCCAGCCATAATACCCTGCACCTGGTGGCCGGCTGGCGCGCACGTACCCTCGAGCGCGGCCCGCGGCTGGTCTACCTGCCCAATTCCAACACGCACGGCCCGGCCGCCGCACGCAATCTCGGCTGGCGCAGCGCCCGGGCGCCGATCATCGCCTTTACCGGCGAGGACACCGTACCCTCGTGCTCCTGGCTGGCGCAGGGCCTGGCCGCCTTCGGCGACGAGGTCGACGTGCTGTGCGGCCGGCTGGACTTTTCCCCACGTGCGCCCCTGCCCGGGCGCGAGACCGAGGCCCAGCGCGCCGCGCGCCACGCCGCCATCGACGCCTTCTGCGTCGCCAACTGCTTTTGCCGCAAACAGCTGCTCGAGTCGCTCGACGGCTTCGACGAACGCTTCGAGCAGGCCGGCCATTGCGACGCCGACCTCCACTTCCGCCTGCTGGCGCTGGGCGCGCGCATCGTCAGCGTGCCCGAGGCGCTGGTGGTGCAGCCGGTGCTCCCGGCGCCCTGGGGCGCCAGCCTGGGCCGCACACGCGAGGCCGTGTTCGACGCCCTGCTCTACAAGAAGCACCCGCGGCTGTACCGCGAACGCATCGCGGCCACGCCGCCCTGGGACCATTATTTCGCCGTGGCCGCGCTCGTCGTCGCGTTCGGCGCCCTGCTCGCCGGCGCGGGCACCCTCGCACTCCTTGCCGGCCTGGCCTGGCTGGCGCTCACGACGCGGCTGTGCCTGCAGCGCCTGCGCGGCACGGCCCACACCGCGTCGCACATCGCCGACGTCGTCCTCACCTCGGCCCTGATACCGCCCTTGTCCGTGTTCTGGCGCCTGGCCGGGGCCATCCGCTACCGCGTCCGTTTCACCTGAGGCTCACATGCGCCGACTCAAGATCCTGACCTGGCATACCCACGGCAGCTACCTGTACTACCTGTCGCAGGTGCCGCACGACTTCTTCGTCGTCTGCAAGCCCGGCCGCCCGCCCGGCTATGGCGGGCGCGCCGGCCACTTTCCCTGGGGCGACAACGTGCACGACCTGCCGGTCGAGGCGGCGCACGCGCAGGAATTCGACTGCATCCTGTTCCAGGACGACCATCAATGGGAAGAAGACCAGTTCCTCTTCCTCACGGCCGCCCAGCGCGCCCTGCCGCGCATCTACCTCGAGCACGATCCGCCGCGCGCCCACCCCACCGATACGCCCCACCTGGTCGACGATCCGAACGTGCTGCTGGTGCACGTCACGCCCTTCAACGCGCTGATGTGGGACAACCGACGCACGCCCACGCGCGTGATCGAGCACGGCGTGCTGGTCCCCGAGTCGGTGCGCTACCTCGGCGCCCTCGAACGCGGCCTGGTCATCAGCAACCACCTCGGCCGGCGCGGCCGGCGCATGGGGCCCGACCTGTTCCTGCAGGCGCGCAGCCAGCTGCCGCTCGACCTGGTCGGCATGGCGGCCGAAGAGCTGGACGGCATCGGCGAAGTGCAGCATGCGCAGCTGCCGGGATTTGCCGCGCGCTACCGCTTCCTGTTCAGTCCGATCCGTTACTCCAGCCTGGGCCTCGCCGTCATCGAAGCGATGATGGTCGGCATGCCGGTGGTGGCGCTCGCCACGGCCGAGATGGCAACCGTGATCGACGATGGCGCCAACGGTTTCATCGACACCCGCGTCGAGCGCCTGTTCGACTGCATGCGCGAGCTGCTGCGCAGCCCCTCGCTGGCGCGCGACCTGGGCCAGGCCGCGCGGCGCCGTGCCCAGGAGCGCTTTTCGATCGAGCGCTTCAGCGCCGACTGGGACGCCGCCTTCCGCCACGTTACCGGTACCGCGGGCGGCGGGAGCGTCCCATGAAGTTGAACGAAGAGCCCGCAGGCACAAACGTCAGCACCCCGGCCGGCACCCCGCCGGGACGCATCGCCCTCATCAGCGAGCACGCTTCGCCGCTCGCCGCGCCGGGCAGCGTCGACTGCGGCGGCCAGAACGTCTATGTGGCCAACCTGGCGCGCGAACTGGCGCTGGCAGGCGCCCGCGTCGACGTGTTCACGCGGCGCGACGCGCCCGGCCAGAATCAGGCGGTGGAACTGTGCGACAAGGTCCGCGTGATCCACGTGCCGGCCGGTCCCGCGCACTATGTGCCGAAGGAGCAGCTGCTGCGCTACATGCCCCATTTCGCCCGCTTCGTGACCCGCTTCGCGCGGCGCCAACCGCAAGCCTACGACATCGCCCACGCGAACTTTTTCATGTCGGGCATGGTCGCCCAGCAGCTCAAGCTCGCGCTCGGCATTCCGTATGTGATCACCTTCCATGCGCTGGGACAGGTGCGCCGCCTGGCCCAGGGCGCGCTCGATGCCTTCCCGCCCGAGCGTACCCGGATCGAGACGGCCCTGATGCGCCAGGCCGACCGCATCATTGCCGAATGCGCACAGGACCGGCTCGACATGGAACAGCTCTACGGGGCCGCGCCCGGCCGGATCACGGTCGCGCCCTGCGGCTTCGATCCCGGCGAGCTGTGGCGGATCCCGCGCGCGGCGGCACGGGCACGCCTTGACCTGGCACCAGGGCGGTTCATCGTGCTCCAGCTCGGGCGCATGGTGCCGCGCAAAGGCGTCGACACCGTGATCCAGGGCCTCGCATTGCTGCGCGAACGGCATGCGGTCGATGCCGAATTGCTCGTCGTCGGCGGCGGCCAGGCGGGCCCCGAGGGCGGCGAAGACCCGGAGCTTGGCCGGCTGCGTGCGCTTGCGCACCAGCTCGGCGTCAGGGACCACGTGCGCTTCGTCGGCCAGCAGCCGCGCGCGGCCCTGCGCCTGTGGTACGGCGCCGCCGACGTCTTCGTCACCACCCCCTGGTATGAGCCCTTCGGCATCACCCCGGTCGAAGCAATGGCCTGCGCCCGTCCCGTGATCGGTTCCGAAGTGGGCGGCATCAAGAGCACCGTGGTCGACGGCCTGACCGGCTTCCTGGTTCCCTCGCGCGACCCGCGGGCGCTGGCCGAGCGCCTGGCCATGCTGCACGCCGATCCGGAACGGGCGACGCGCATGGGCGAGGCGGGCCTGCAGCGTGCGTATCGCCACTACACCTGGCGCGCCGTCGCGCAGCAGGCCGCCGCCGTGTATGCGGCAGTACTCGACGAAGTCCGGAGCAACACCGCGTCCGGCATCACCTCTCTCCAGGAGCGAACATGAACCCGTCGCACGATCCACAGCAGAAGGCGCAGCAGAAGGCTCAGCAAGAAGCACAGCAGGCGCAGGGAGCGCCGCAGGTGCGGACAGCGCAGGACGGCAGCACCGGCCTGCGCGGCAAGACCGTCTTCATCACGGGCGCCGCCAGCGGGCTCGGTGCCGCGCTGGCCGAGGTGCTCGCACATGCCGGGGCCGACATCGTCGCCACCGACATCCGCACGGGCGCGCTCGAACCGGCCGCCGCGCGGCTGCGCGCCGGCGGTACGCGCGTGCACACCATCGGCTTCGACGTCGCCGATCCGGATCAGGCGCGGCATGCCGTCGCCGAGGCGGTCGAGGCCATGGGCCGGCTCGATGTCCTGATCAACAACGCCGGTACCGACGTCACCGCGCCGATCGACGAGCTGCGCGAGGAAGACTGGCTGCGCGTCATCGGCACCAACCTGAACGGCCCCTTCCTGCTGTCCAGGCAGGCGGCCGCGCACATGCGCCAGGCGGGCGGCGGCCACATCGTGAACGTGACCTCGACAGCGGCCAAGCGCGCCTGGCCGAACGCGGCGGCCTACCACGCCAGCAAATGGGGCCTGCTCGGCCTGTCGCATGCGCTGCATGCGGAACTGCGCGCGCACGGCATCCGGGTCACCGCCGTGGTGGCCGGCGGCATGCGCACGCCCTTCCTGCTCGACCGTTTTCCCGAACTCGATCCGTCCGCCCTGCAGGACCCGCTGACCGTGGCCGAGGCCATCCGCTCGGTGCTGCTCATGCCGCGCGAGACCGTCATCGCCGAACTGACCGTGCTGCCGATGCGCGAAACGTCCTGGCCCTGACATGAAAGCGATCTTTCTCGACAAGGACGGCACGCTGGTCGACAACGTGCCCTACAACGTGGAACCGCGCCGCATCCGGCTCAGCAGCGGAGCCGGCCCTGCCCTGCGCCTGCTCGCCCGGCTCGACTATCGCTTTTTCGTCGTCAGCAACCAGGGAGGCATTGCCCTGGGGCGCTTCCCGGAAGACGCAATGGGTCTGGTGTCCGACCGCCTGGCCGACCTGCTGTTTCGCGAAAACCTCAGCCTCGACGGCTTTTATTACTGCCCACACGATCCGCGCGGCACGATCGCGCCCTATTCCATCGCCTGCCATTGCCGCAAGCCCCTCCCCGGCCTGCTGCTCAAGGCGGCCGCCGAGCACGGCATCGACCTGCGCGCTTCCTGGATGATCGGCGACATCCTGCACGATGTCGAGGCGGGCAACCGCGCCGGCTGCCGCACCGTCCTGCTCGACAACGGCAACGAAACCGAATGGCGGCTCGGACCGCGCCGCATCCCCACCCGCATGGCGCCCGACCTGTACGCGGCCGCCGTCCTGATCGCCGGCCACGACGACCATGCTTAGGTCCAACACTAAACACTGGAACGACGCGGCCCACCTGCTGTGCGTGCGGCTCGATTCGCTCGGCGACGTGCTGATGTGCACGCCGGCGATGCGCGCCCTGCGCGCGCAATGCCCCGAGCGGCGGCTGACCCTGCTGACTTCGCCGGCCGGTGCCGCGCTTGGCCCGCACCTGCCGGACGTCGACGCCGTGCTCGCCTATGAAGCGCCTTGGATGAAGAGCAGCGCGGCCGATCCGCCGGCGCTGCACCTCGACTGGATCGCCCGGCTGGCCGCGCACCGCTTCGACGGCGCCGTCATTTTTACCTGCTACAGCCAGAGCGCCCTGCCCGCGGCCCTGCTGTGCCAGCTGGCCGGGATTCCCCTGCGCGCGGCCTATTGCCGCGAAAAGCCCTACCAGCTGCTGACCGACTGGATCGCCGACCCCGAACCGGGCGCCATGATGCGCCATGAGGTGCAGCGCCAGCTCGACCTGGTGCGCCACCTCGGCGCCGAGATCGCGGACGAACGGCTGTCCTTCCTTCCCACTGCGCAGGACACGGCTGCCGTGCGTGAGCGCCTGCGCCTGGCCGGCATCGATCCGGGAGAGCGCTGGCTGGCGCTGCATCCCGGCGCCAGCGCCCCGGCAAGGCGCTATCCGCAGCGTCACTGGAAGACCCTGATCCAGAACTTAAGCGAGCGCATCGGCTGTCCGCTGGTGCTGACCGGCGGCGCCCATGAAATGGCGCTGATCGACGCCATCGGCGTCCCGCCCGGCGCCCGCGTCCTGTCGCTGGCGGGCCAGCTCGGCATCGGCGAACTGGGCGCCCTGCTGGCGCAGGCTTCGCTCGTGGTCAGCAACAACACGGGCCCTGCTCACATCGCGGCCGCGGTCGGCACGCCGGTGGTCGACCTGTATGCGCTGACCAATTTGCAGCACACACCCTGGCGCGTGCCCAGCCGCGTGCTGAACCACGACGTCGCCTGCCGCAACTGCCACCGCAGCGTCTGTCCCGAAGGGCATCACGATTGCATGGAAAAACTGGCGCCGAGCGAGGTGGCCGATGCGGTCTGCAGCCTGCTCAGGCAGACCGAGAAATACAGGAACAGGGAGCTGGCGCCAGGGTAACCAAAACGAAAAAGGCCAGTCCGAAGACTGGCCTTTCCGATTGATTCTCTTGGTCGGGGCGAGAGGATTCGAACCTCCGACCCCGTGCACCCCATGCACGTACGCTACCAGGCTGCGCTACGCCCCGACTTAGCCCGCAATTATACCCGAGCCAGAAATTTTGTCAGGTTTTTGTGATGCCAATAGCAAGTTTCCGGCCTGCGCAGGATCCGGATCAAATGGTCCCTATTTCCACTCCCCGCGCAGCACCCGGACCTGCTCGTACAGGTATTCCGGCGTCGCTTCCTGCGGCGCCACCGGCACGCCGACAGCCAGGGCCAGTTTCGAACGCCAGCCGCGCGCGAAGGAGCGCTCGAACAGGTTGCCCGGATCGCGGGTGAACACGCTGCCCCAGAGTCCGCGCAGGGCCATCGGAATCACCGGCACCTTGCTGCGCTCGACGATTTTCGCGACCCCGCCGCGGAATTCGTTGATCTCGCCGGTCGAGGTCAGCTTACCTTCGGGGAAGATGCAGACCAGGTCGCCCTGGTGCAGGGCCTCGGCGATGTCGATGAAGGCGCGCTCCATCAGGAAGGGGTCTTCCTTGGCCGGGGCGATCGGGATCGCCTTCGCGGTACGGAAGATCCAGCCCAGCAGCGGCATGTTAAAGATGCGGTGGTCCATCACGAAGCGGATCGGGCGCGGGCTGGCGGCGCCGATGACGATGGCGTCGACATAGCTGACGTGGTTGCAGACCAGCACCGCCGGCCCCTCGTCGGGGATGCGCTCGACGTCGACGGTGGCCACGCGGTGGATCGTGTGGATCAGGAGCCAGGCCAGGAAGCGCATCAGGAATTCAGGCACCAGCGAGAAGATGTAGATGGCGACCAGCGCGTTCAGCAGGGCCGTGACGAGGAACATTTGCGGAATCGAGAAGCCCTGCCCCAGCAGGACGATCGCCACGCCGGCGGCCGCGACCATGAACAGCGCGTTCAGGATGTTCATGCCGGCAATCGTGCGCGAAACGTGTTTCGGGTCGCAGCGGGTCTGGATCAGCGCAAACAGCGGCACGATGAAAAAGCCGCCGAACACGCCGATCAGCACCAGGTCGGCCAGGATGCGCAGGCTGCCGGGCAGCGCCAGCAGCGCAAAGGCATCGACGGTCGCCGTATTCGTGTAGGCCAGGCTGGCGAAATACAGGTCGATGCCGAACAGCGACAGGCCGATCGAACCGAAGGGCACGAGGCCGATCTCGACCTTGCGTCCGGAGAGCTTTTCGCACAGCAGTGAACCGATGCCGATGCCCAGCGAAAACACGGTCAGCAGCAGCACGAAGACGCTGTGGTCGCCGTGCAGGTAATCCTTGGCATACACGGGAAACTGCGACAGCACCAGGGCGCCGTAGAACCAGAACCACGAATTGCCGAGCATCGACAGGAATACCGTGCGGTTCTGGCTCGAGAAGCGCAGGTTGCGCACCGATTCGGTAAGGAAATTATGGTTGATCTTCAGTTCCGGCGCGGGCGCCGGGGACGCCGGGATGCGCCAGCTGGCCGCCAGGCCCAGCAGCGCCATCAGCAGGCTGGCGCCCGCGACAAGTTCGATGCCGAAGGGTTTGTGGGCGACCAGCAGGGCGCCGGCCACCTCTCCCAGCAGGATGCCCACGAACGTACCCATCTCGATCACGCCATTGCCGCCGACCAGTTCCTCCGGTTTCAGGTGCTGCGGCAGGTAGGCGTATTTCACCGGCCCGAACAGGGTCGAATGCACGCCCATGCCGACCACGGCCGCGATCAGCAGCCACAGGGTATGCGTCATCCAGCCGAGGCAGGCGACCAGCATGATGCCGACCTCTAGCAGCTTGACGAAGCGCGCCAGTTTCCCCTTCTCGACCTTGTCTGCGATCTGGCCGGCGGTGGCGGAAAACAGCACATAGGGCAGGATGAACAGGCCGGGAATCAGGTTGTTCAGCAGGCCCGGTGCGATCGTGGTCCAGGACAGCGCGTCATAGGTCAGGGCCACCAGCAAGGCGGTCTTGAACAGGTTGTCGTTGAAGGCGCCGAGGAACTGGGTCCAGAAGAACGGCGCAAACCGGCGTTGCGACAACAGGGAAAATTGGCTCGATTGGCTCATGCAAGGTCTCGTTAAGCAGGCGGTGGTGCCAGGCGGTATGTAATCTACAACACCCGGCCGGGCTTGGATATAGCTATTTACCGAGAAGCAATACAGTAGCGATACTAGCCTTCCAGGTATCGCCAGGCGATGCCGTCAGGCCAGCGTATCGAGTCTTTTTGATGTCGAGCAAGTGCTTAGCGCAGGCGGTCAAACAGGCGGAACAAGGGCCCGATCGCCAGCACCACCGTCACCATGCGCGTGACGTGGAAGGCGGTAACGATCGGCACGCCCAGGTGCAGCACGCGTGCGGTAAGCGACATCTCGGCGATCCCGCCCGGGGAAGACGCGAGGATGGCGGTACCGGGATGGATGCCGGCCAGCTGTGCCAGCGCCAGCGCGAAGCCCGCCGCCAGCAGCAGCATGACGACGGTACAGGCGGCGACGCTGGCCAGGTAGCGCGGCGCGGTGTGGACGAAGGTCCGGGTGAAGCGGGTGCCGAGCGACACGCCGATCAGCAGCTGGCCGCCACGGACCATCCATTCGGGAAGGCGCGACAACTGGATGCCGGAGGCGGTCAACATCATCGCCAGCATCAACGGGCCGATCACCCAGGCGTTCGGTATGCCGAGGCGTTTCAGCAGCAGCGCGCCGATGCTGGTCAGCAGCACCAGCACGGCCAGCCCAGGATAGCTGACCACACTCGCAAGGGGCACGAACAGGTCGTGGCCAGGAGCGTTGCCATGGGTGCTCCACCAGCGCAGCGCGAAGGGAATGGTAACGACCACCATCATGATGCGCAGGCTATGCGCGGCGGCGACGCGGTCGACCAGTGCGCCGTGGCGTTCGCCCTGCACCGCCATTTCGGACGCGCCGCCGACGGCCATCGCGAAGAAGGCCGTGGTGCCGTCGGTGCCGGAGAGGCGCCGCAGCATCCAGCCGCCGGCCACGCCGAGCAGGATGGCAAAGGCCACGGCGAGCACGATCCAGCCCGCGTAACGGGCCAGCACCGCCAGCACCGGCGCGCTGAAATACAGGCCGAGCGTGGTGCCGATCGCCCACTGCCCGGCTTCGCGCGCCTGCACCGGGGCACCGAGGCGCGCGCCGAGCATGCAGGCACAAGCTGTCGAGAGCAGCGGCCCGATCATCCACGGCAGCGGCGTGTCGAGCCAGAGGCACAACTGCGCAGCCGCCAGCGCCAGCAGCAATGCCGGGCCGAAGCTGCGCCACACCTTCAAGGTCAGAATACCCAGAGCTTCTCCGGCGGCATCTCGAGCCAGTAGGCACCCGGATCGACGCGCTGGCGCGAGTAGGCGCGCACGCTGGTGTCGCCGGCCTTGAACAGGCATTCCCAGCGGTCGCCCAGGTACATGCTCGTCACCAGCGGCAGCTGCACGCCGTTGCCGACGCGCTCGCGGCTGATCTTGACGTCTTCCACCCGGATCAGGGTCGACACGTCGGTGCCGACGTTGGCGCCGCGCGCGCTGCCGTGCAGGTCGATGCCCTCGATCTTGAGCTCCACGCTCCCGCCGTTGCGCTTGATGACCTTGGCCGGCAGGCGGTTGTTACTGCCCATGAATTCGGCGGTGAACAGGGTGTCCGGCGTTTCGTACATGCTCTGCGGCGTGCCTTCCTGCTCGATCCTGCCGTTATTCAGAAGCAGGATGCGGTCGGCGATCGCCATCGCCTCGTTCTGGTCGTGGGTCACCATCAGCGCCGACAGGTTCAGGCGCAGGATCAGCTCGCGCAGGAAGACGCGCGCTTCCTCGCGCAGCTTGGCGTCCAGGTTCGAGAGCGGTTCGTCGAGCAGGATCACCGGCGGGTTGTAGACCAGGGCCCGGGCGATCGCCACGCGCTGCTGCTGGCCGCCCGACAGTTCGTGCGGGTAGCGCTTGCCGAGGTGGCCGAGGCCGAGCTGGGTCAGCACTTCGTTGACCTTGGCCTCGATCTCGGCCTTGCCGGTCTTGCGCAGCTTGAGGCCGTAGGCGACGTTGTCGAACACGGTCTTGTGCGGCCACAGCGCATAGGACTGGAACACCAGGCCCAGGTTGCGCTCTTCGGCCGGCTGCTCGTGGTTGCGGGCGCCATCGAACACGCGCCGTTCGCCGATGTCGATCGTGCCCTGGCGCGGGCTTTCCAGGCCGGCGACGGCACGCAGCAGCGTGGTCTTGCCGCTGCCCGAAGGGCCCAGCAGGGCCACCACTTCGCCGCGTTTCAGGTGCATCGACACCCCCTTCAGGATCGGGTTCGCGCTGGCGCCGCTGCCGTAGTCGAGGTGCAGGTCGTTGACGGTCAAAACGTTCATGGTCATGTCTCGTATATAGTTAATTTTACAACTTAATTGTGCAGCTTGACGCCGAAGCGCAGCGCAATGCCCAGGCCGATCGCGACCAGCGTGATGTTGATGAACGAGAGCGCCGCCACCAGGTCGGTCGAACCGCCGGCCCACAGCGACACCAGCATCGCGCCGATCACTTCGGTGCCCGGCGAGAGCAGGTACACGCCGGTCGAGTATTCGCGTTCGAAGATCAGGAACACCATCAGCCAGCCGCCCAGCACGCCGTACTTGATCAGCGGGAGCGTGACGTCGCGGGTGACGCGGCCGCGGCTGGCGCCGACGGCGCGTGCCGCTTCTTCCAGTTCCGGTCCGACCTGCAGCAGCGCGGTCGAGATCAGGCGCATGCCGTAGGCCAGCCAGACCACCGAGTAGGCCAGCCACAGCGCGAAGATCGTCGAGCGCAATGCGCGCAGTTGCGGAATCAGGTGTTCCGACAGCCAGGCGGCCACCGGGTTGTCCATCATGTGCAGCAGGCCGTCGAGCCAGCTCGGCACGAACAGGAAGACCCACAGGAAGGAGAGGCCGGCCAGCAGGCCCGGAATCGCACGCGGCACCAGCACGCTGTAGTCGAGCAGGCGGGTGATGCCGTCGGGCTTCCTGTGCATGGCCAGCGCGATGGCGGTGTAGCAGACCACGGCCAGCGCGCCGCCGATCACGCCGATCAGCACCGTATTCAGGATGCCGCGCATCAGCGAAGGCTGTTCCCAGATGTCGCGGAAGTGCTGCAGGGTCAGCACATCGGCCAGGTGCACGCCCTCGCCCCAGTACTGGACAAACGAGCGCAGCACGATGCCGGTCAGCGGCAGCACGACCGTGATCGCCACCCAGCTGGCCAGCAGCGCCAGCGCCAGCCACTTCCAGCGGCCCAGGGCCATCGGCTTCTGGCGTGCGCCCTTGCCCTTGATCGAGACGTATTTGTTGGCGGATTTGAGCAGGCGGCGCTGCAGCATCACCAGCGGCATCGTCACCGCCACCAGGCAGACGGCGACGGCGGCCATCAGGTGGTAGGAAGGCGTACCGAGTTTGTTGGTCAGCTTGTACAGGTAGGTCGGCAGCACCAGGTGGCCTTCCGGATCGCCCAGCACCAGCACCAGGCCGAACACCTCGAAGCCGAGGAAGAACACCAGCACGCCGGCATAGGCCAGGGCCGGCATGATCATCGGCAGCGAGACGTTGATCATCACCTGCAGCGGCGAGGCGCCCGAGACGCGCGCCGCTTCCTCGACGTCGGAACCCAGGCTCTTCAGGGCCGAGGAGGCGTAGAGATACACGTGCGGCACGTGGGTCAGGCCGGCGATGACGACGATGCTGGCGAAGGAATACACGTTCCAGGGCACGAAGCCGATCAGGTTTTTCATCCAGACCGAATAGAAGCCCACCGGTCCCATCGAGACCACGTAGCCGAAGCCCATCACCATCGGCGAGACGAAGATCGGCACCAGCAGCACCGGCGCGATCCAGCCGCGGCCCGGCAGGTCGGTGCGCACCATCAGGAAGGCGAGGATGCCGCCGAGGGGAACCGCGATCGCGGCCAGGCCGGCAGCCAGGATCAGGCCGTTGCGGAAGGCGACGACGAAGTCGGGATCGTCGAAGATGAAGCGGAACGCGTCCAGGCCCAGCGCTTTATCCGGCATGAAGAAAGGCGCGGTCAGGACGCTCTGGTAGAAAATGAGGAACAGCGGGACGAAGACGGCGATGACGGTCAGCGCGACGACCAGGCCGCGCGGCCAGTTCAGGCGCTTGCCGCGCGCGGCCGGCAATGCGGCGGCGCCGTCCGGGGTCGCTTGGGCGCCGGGCAGGGAGACAGTAGACATGGGAAGATCCGATCAGAGAAGAAACAGGCAAAGCAGAGAATCGGGGAGAAGACGGGCCTCGCGGCCCGCCCTCCCCTTGTATCACTTCTTGCCGGCGGTGTCCTTCCAGTTCTTCAGGAAGGCCATGCGCTTGGCAGGCTCCAGGTATTGCAACACCTGTGGACCGACCGGGATCGGCTTGATGTTCTTCTCGCCAACCTGTTCGATCAGTTCGGTCGAGGTGGTCTCGCCCTTGACGTCGCTGCGGATCGCGAACAGTTTCGAGTCGTTGGCGATGATGGTCTGGCCGCGCTGCGACAGCAGGTAATCCATCCACAGCTTGGCGGCGTTGACGTTCTTCGCGGTCTTGTTGATGAACTGGACGCGCGACATGATCAGCGTGTAGTCCTTCGGCAGCACCACGCCCAGCGACGGGTCGGTCTTGGCGCGTACCAGGGCGTAGGAGCCGAGCACGTTGTAGCCGATCAGGTTTTCACCCGACGAGATCCGCTCGAGCATGGTGCCGGTCGAGGACTGCACGCGCAGTTTCGCGGTGCCGAAGGCCTGCTGCAGGGCCGCGAAGTCCTTGTAGTCCTGTGCGTCCTGGGTCATGAACATGAAGCCGACGCCCGACTTCTCGATGTCGTAGCTGGTGACCTTGTCCTGGAACTTCGGCTGCACGATCAGCTTGGCGAATTCGGCGTGCGTCTTCGGCACTTCGGCCTCGCTCACCAGGCGCTTGTTGTAGACGATCGCGGCCGGCTCGAAGGTGGTGCCGTAGGCCATGTCCTTCCACACCGCCCAGCCCGGGATCTTGCCTGCTTCGACCGAGTGGTAAGGCAGCGCATAGCCGCCGGCGGCCAGCTTGATCTGCAGGTCCATCGCCGAGGACCACAGGACGTCGGCGGTACCGCCGCCGGCCGCCACTTCCGAGATGAAGCGGTTGTAGACTTCGGTCGAGTTCATGTCGTTGTACTCGACGGTGATGCCCGGGTACAGCGCGTTGAAGTCCTTGATCAGGGGCTGCGCGGCCTTGCTGTCGGTCGCGCCGTAGATCACCAGCTTGCCTTCTTTCTTGGCCGCGTCGACGATCTGCTTGTAGGCCGCCGGGTAACCGGCCGGCATCTGGGCCAGCGCCGGGATGGCGAAGCTGACGGTGGTTGCGGCGATGGCGGCGGCGATCAGGGTTTTCGTGGTTTTCATGTGTGTCTCCTTGGTGGTCTGGTCCGGCTAGCGCACGAGGTGGAATTGCTCGGCTTGCCGGTTATAGTCGGTTACTGCCTGTTTGATGTGTCGTGTCAGGGCGTCGCCGGTCATCGAGAACGGATACAGGCCAGCCTCGGCCCGCAGGCGCGCAAAATCGGGCGCGGCTTCCATGCGTTCGAAAGCGGCCACCCAGCGGCGGTAGTCGGCGTCCGATACGGCCGGCCCCATCCATACGCCGCGGATCAGGGGCCAGACGACGTCGATGCCCTGCTCGCGCGCGGTCGGCACGTCCTTCAGTACGCCGGGCAGGCGCTTCTCGGCCAGCACCGCGAGGATGCGCACGTTCCCGCCTGCGTACAGCCCGGCCTCGGAGGCGTCGCCCGAGACCACCTGCACGAAGCCCGCGCCCATGGCGGTGAAGCTTTCGCCGCCGCCCTCGAGGGCCACGAAGCGCAGCCGCTTCGGGTCGATACCGGCATGCTGCGCCAGCAGCGCCATCTTGACCCAGTCCTGGCTGCCGATGGTGCCCGAGACGGCGATCACCACTTTCTGCGGATCGCTCCGGATGGCGTCGAACAGTTCGCGCAGGGTGTGGTACGGCGAGTCGGCGCGCACGGCGATCATGCCGTAGTCGGCGCCGATGGCTGCGACCCAGCGCACGTCGCCAGCCTTGGCCTTGCCGAACTTGCCCTGCGCGAGATTGAGCAGCGAGCCGCCGGAAAAGGCGACCAGCGTGTCCGGCTCCGCGCGCCGCTGCGACACCAGCGTGTGCCAGGCGACGGCGCCGATTCCGCCCGGCATGTAGCTCAGCCTGACGCGCGGGCCGCCCGCCGTGGCGAGGGCCTTTTGCGCCAGCTTGCAGGTCAGGTCCATCGCCCCGCCCGGTTTCGACGGAACGATGCACTCGGCCTCGAACGCCTGCACCGGGAGGGCGCAGGCGGCAAGGATCAGCGTCACGAACGTACGCATCATGGCTGCCTCGGGGCGGCTGGAGGTTTAGAAGCGGTGCTGGATGCCTGCGGTGACGCCGGTCTGCGAGGTGCCGAAACCGGCGTCGTCGCGCGACAGGCCCACCAGCTGGTTGTGCTTGCCGTTCACGTGGGCCGCCGCCAGGTACAGGTCGGTACGCTTGGACAGCGCATACATGCCGCGGGCGACATACATGGTCGGATCGGCGTCGGCATTGGCCGCCACGTTCTTGACGTTGACGTGGTAGACGGCGCCGGTCAGGGTGACCTTGCCGATGGTGTCGACGATGCCGCCCCAGTAGGTGTCGGCGCGCACGTCCGCGGTCGCTGCGCGGCCGGCTTCCAGCTTGTAGCCGCGCATGGCGGCGAAGTACTGGAAGTTGCCTGCCTTGTAGGTGCCGGCGACGTGGAAGACGCGGTTTTCGTCGCGGCGGCCGGTGGCGGCGACCGTGGTGCCGTTGACCTGCTCGAAGGCAGCCATCAGGCCCAGTCCACCGTGGTTCCAGGCCGTTGCGACGGCATATTTGCGCGCGTCGGCGCTGCTGCCCGGCTGTTCGCCCAGGCCGATGGTGGCGCCGTAGCTGAATTCGCCGGTGGTGCCGGAGTATTTGATGAGGTTATCGAAGGCGGTGGTCATGCCGTATTTCGACGGGCCGGTGGCGGCGCCCGAGGTGGCCCACGAGTAGTTCGGCGCGAAGCCCATCGGGTCGTACTTGATGACGAAGTCGTAGACCGTGGTGAACGAACGGCCGATGACGGCGCGGCCGTAGGCGCCTTCCAGGCCGACATAGGCCTGGCGCTTGAACAGCGCGCCGTCGGCGGCGCCGGTGTCCATCAGGATGCCGCCTTCGAGGCCGAAGACGGCCTTGGTGCCGTTACCCAGGTCTTCGCTGCCGCGGAATCCCCAGCGCGAGGTGTTCTTCCCGCCCGAGACCACTTTCACGACGCTGTCGCCGGCGGCGTTGGCGTGGTTCAGGTACTCGACGCCCGCGTCGATCAGGCCATAGACCTGGACGCTGGTTTGGGCGTGGGCGGTGCCACCGAGGGAAAGCGCTGCCAGGACGGCGAGCGAAAGCGCGGATTTTTTCATGCTATCTCCAAGATTGTCGTTATGTTTTTGACCTGCATGTTCACTATATGTGCGCTTTCCTTTCATTTCGCTTTCAACCGGCACCAGCCTGGTGCAATGCGTGGTGCATGTGCGGCGGGATGAGCGAGATGCTGGCCGCCGCGCGCGCTTTGCGCTTACACTTGGCGCCATGCGAATACTGTTAGTTGAAGACCATGTCGAGCTGTCGCACTGGGTATCGAAAGCCCTGCGCGACGCCAACCTTACCGTCGAATGCGCCGCCAACGGCGCCGATGCCGACGCCCTCCTGCACACCCAGGACTATGCGCTGGTGATCCTCGACCTGACCCTGCCGAAGATGGACGGGCTGGACGTGCTGCGCCGCCTGCGCGCACGCGGCGGCGCGCGCGGCAAGACGCCCGTGCTGATCCTGACCGCGCGCGGCGGGCTGGAGGAAAAGGTGCAGGGACTGAACCTGGGCGCGGACGACTACCTGCCCAAGCCCTTCGAACTGGCTGAGCTGGAAGCGCGCGTCAAGGCGCTGCTGCGGCGCAGCGTCGGCAACGAGGCGCTGGTGCACCAGTGCGGTGCGCTCAGCTTCGACACGGTGACGCGCATGTTCACCTATTGCGGCGAGCCGCTGGCGCTGACGCCGCGCGAACACGCGGTGCTGGAAACCCTGATCGCACGCCAGGGTCGCGCGGTGTCGAAGGAAAAGCTGTTCGACGAGGTGTTCGCGCTCGACGACGACGCCAACATCGACGCCATCGAGCTCTACATCCACCGGGTGCGCAAGAAGCTCGACAAGCGGCCGGAGGGCGGCGCCGCGATCGCCACGCTGCGCGGCATCGGCTACCTGCTGCAGCCGAAGAACGCGTCCTGACCCGATGCCGGCGTTCGCGGGTTTGAAACGCTTCGCCGGCGGCCACGCGCCGCTCGGCAGCCTGCGCGGCCAGCTGCTGCGCTGGCTGCTGGTGCCGCTGCTGGCGCTGGTCGCGGTCAACTCGGTCTCGCTCTACCGCGATGCGCTGGAGGCGGCCGACATCGCCTACGACCGCTCACTGCTGGCGTCCACGCGCGCGCTTGCCGAGCGGGTCTCGGTCCGCGACGGCAAGGTGGTGGCCGACGTGCCGTATGTGGCGCTCGACAGCTTCGAGACCGACACCCTGGGCCGCATCTTCTACCGCGTGACGGGCCTGCGCGGCGAGACCGTGTCGGGCTATGCCGATTTGCCGCCGGTACCGGCGAATGTCCCCCGCTCCGAGCTGTATCCCGCGCTGGTGCGCTTCTACCAGGCCGACTACAACGGCGAGCCGGTGCGCATCGCCGCCCTGCTGCAGCCGGTCTACGACGATTCGATGCGCGGCATCGCGCTGATCCAGGTCGGCGAGACGCTCGACGCGCGGCGCGCGCTGTCGCGCCGCATCCTGCTGAACACCCTGGCGCGCCAGGCGGTGCTGGTGCTGGCGGTGGCGACCCTGGTCTGGTTCGCCGTGCGCCTGGTCCTGCAGCCGCTGATGCGCCTGAAGAACGAGGTCGAGACGCGGCCGCTGTCGGACCTGTCGAATGTCGACCAGGCGCTGGTGCACCGCGAGGTGCGGCCCCTGGTGGACGCGATGAACGGCGCGATGGGACGGCTGCAGCAGCTGATCGCCGGCCAGCGCCGCTTCATCGCCGACGCCTCGCACCAGCTGCGCACCCCGCTCACCGTCCTGAAAACCCAGGCCGAACTGGCGCTGCGCGAGAACGACCCGGTGGCGATGCGCGAGATCGTGCGCTCGATCGCCGCCACCACCGACTCCACCGTGCACCTGGCGAACCGCCTCCTGAGCGTGGCGCGCATCGAGCACGGCGGCGACAGCGCGGCGATGATGCCGGTCGCGCTGCCCGACGTGGTGCGCCAGGTCGGGCTGGAACTGGCCCTGCCGGCGGTGCAGAAATCGATCGACCTCTCGCTCGACGCGCCCGACGAGGCCTGGGTCAAGGGCCAGGCGCTGCTGCTGCACGAACTGGTGAGCAACCTGGTCGACAACGCGATCCGCTACACGCCGGTCGGCGGCACGGTGCTGCTGCGGGTGGCGCCGCAGGAGGATCAGGTGGTGCTGGAAGTGGCCGACAGCGGCCCCGGGGTCCCGGAGGCCGAGCGCGACAAGGTGTTCGCGCCCTTCTACCGCGCTGCGGCGGCGCTGGAAATCAATCCCGGCGGCACCGGACTGGGGCTGGCGATCGTGCGCGACATCGTGGCCCTGCACCGGGGTACGGTCAGCCTGGAGACGGCGGACGGTGGCGGCCTGAAAGTGCTGGTGGCGCTGCCGGCGGCACGTCCCTCGGCGGCCTGAGACGAGCCAGTGTAGCCCGTGAAAAAACTTTTACTCGTCGCCTGCGTAAGTCATTGATTCGTTAAGATTTGGAATCGGGGAAGCCGCTCCTAGTCGCACGAATTCAGGTCCCGGGTCGCGATGGCCAGATGCGTGGCGTCGATAAACTGGACCCCGGAAACCCAGTTCCCTGGCATTCCCTTACTTGGCTTGACGAGGGCTACATACGCGGCCTTCGATTTGAACAGCGCCGTCAGTTCCTGATGGACCGGCATCTTGGCGAAACGGCCGGGGTAATCGGCGGGCGCGATCTCCTCGTAGTCCTTGCGCAGCAGTGCCAACAGGCGGGCATGCGACTCGGGCGTATAGTCCAGCAAATACAGGGCGCTGATCAGGTGATCGTCCGCCGCCAGGGCCTGAAAGCCGAGGGCGGCCGCAGGCAGCTCTCCGGCAAACAGGCACAGCGGGGCGCTCAGCGCGACATGACTGATTGCCTTGGGCTTGCAGCTGTCTTCCTTCGTCTGTTCGAGGACCAGGGGCTGAAAGGACTTGATCAAGGCCAGGGTAGCCGCCCCGTTTTGAAGCTGAAGCAGGTCCTGCGGACAGCTTGGCGCAGCATGGGCACACAGGGCGAATGAAGAGATACTCAAGGTGAGCAGGAAGTGGCGCATCGAACTAGTTTCCTCGTGGAAAGTGACGAGTGTATAGCACCACTTATGCTGCGTCTATTGCAGGATAGCAACGCCATTACGCTACCGGATCAGCTTGACATAGGATCTGCTCCTCTATGGACCGGAAACCTTGCCGATCATCACGGTTGAGACACCGCAAGCGGCCTTGACGCCACACTCCTTGTGCGGCGCAGCGTGAGTAGAATGCCCGGATGAATTCGCCCAAGCTCTCCTCCATCCTGCGCGGCGCACCCGATGCGCTCTACGACGACGTCGAGCACGACCTGCTCGCCCTCACCACCGCTTCGCTCGACGACGAGGACGGCGTGCCGCCCACCGTCGACGAATTCGCCACCGACTTCCTGCTCGAATGCAGGCAGCCGCCCTGTGCGGGCGGCCCTACCGTTTAACTCAGGGTCTCGAGCCTGATCCGGATCACCTTCCCGACCACCGAAGACAGTGCCTCGATGCGCTCGATGGCCGCATCGACCTTCTTCTCGCGCGTCTGGTGGGTGATCATGATGATGTCGGTGCGTTCGTCGCCGCGGTTACCCTTTTGCAGCACGGCATCGATCGAGATGCCGGCGTCGGCCAGGATGCGGGTCAGGTCCGCCATCACGCCGAGCTGGTCGTTCACATACACGCGCAGGTAGTAGCTGGTCGTGATGTCGGCCATCGGCAGGATGGACACGTCGGTCATCTCGTTCGGCTGGAAGGCCAGGTGCGGCACGCGGCAGTAGGGGTCGACCGTGGCCAGGCGGGTGACGTCGACCAGGTCGGCGATCACCGCGGATGCGGTCGGCTCGGAACCGGCGCCCTTGCCATAGTAGAGGGTCGAGCCGACGGCGTCGGCTTCGACCAGCACCGCGTTCATCGCGCCTTCGACGTTGGCGATCAGGCGGCTGGTCGGAATCAGGGTCGGGTGCACGCGCAGTTCGATGCCTTCGACGCCGTCGACCGTCGAGCGGCGCGTGATGCCGAGCAGCTTGATGCGGTAGCCGAGCTCCTCGGCGTAGCGGATGTCGTCGGCCTGCAGCGCGCTGATGCCCTCGACGTACGCCTTGTCGAACTGCACCGGGATGCCGAAGGCAATCGCCGACATGATCATGAGTTTATGCGCCGCGTCCACGCCTTCGATGTCGAAGGTCGGGTCGGCCTCGGCGTAACCGAGTTCCTGCGCCTTTTTCAGCACCTCGGCGAAACCGAGGCCCTTGTCGCGCATCTCGGACAGGATGAAATTGGTGGTGCCGTTGATGATGCCGGCCACCGACTCGATGCGGTTCGCGGTCAGTCCCTCGCGCAGCGCCTTGATGATCGGGACGCCCCCGGCGACGGCCGCCTCGAAGGCCACCATCACGCCCTTGTCCTGGGCGGCGGCGAAAATCTCGTTGCCGTGCAGGGCCAGCAAGGCCTTGTTGGCCGTGACCACGTGCTTGCCGTTGGCAATCGCCCGCAGCACCAGTTCG
Organism: Massilia litorea; assembly: GCF_015101885.1. Lineage (NCBI taxonomy): Bacteria > Pseudomonadati > Pseudomonadota > Betaproteobacteria > Burkholderiales > Oxalobacteraceae > Massilia > Massilia litorea. The sequence continues at coordinate 2,774,688 of NZ_CP062941.1, read as the reverse complement.
CGCGGCAAGTCATAGCCGCCGATGAGTTCGACGACGATGTCGACATCCGGGCTGTCGACGACCAGGAAGGGATCGTCGACGATCTGGCAGGCGCCGTTGGTCACACGCGCGGCACGTTCAATGTTGCGGGCGGCAACCATGGTGATTTCGATGCCGCGGCCGGCGCGGCGCCGAATGTCTTCCTGGTTGCGTTGCAGCACGTTGAAGGTGCCGGCACCAACGGTGCCGATGCCGAGGAGGCCAACTTTGATGGGTTTCATGGTCAATCGATGTAAAGGGTTGTCAGCGCGCGTGGCGTCGTCGGTAACCGTCGAGGAAGCGGGCGATACGGCCACAGGCGTCCGTCAGGTCGTCGGAATTGGGCAGGAACACCAGCCGGAAGTGATCCGGCGAATGCCAGTTAAAGCCGGTGCCCTGCACCAGCAAAACCTTTTCCTCGCCCAGCAGTTCGCAAATGAACTGCTGGTCGTCGGCGATCGGATACATCGCCGGGTCCAGGCGCGGGAACATGTACAGCGCCGCTTTTGGCTTGACGCAGGACACCCCCGGAATATCGGTAAGCAGTTTATACGCGAGGTCGCGTTGTTTGAGCAGGCGCCCGCCCGGCCGCACCAGGTCGTCGATGCTCTGGTAGCCGCCGAGCGCGGTCTGGATCGCGAACTGGCCGGGGGCGTTCGCGCACAGGCGCATCGAGGCCAGCATGTTCAGGCCCTCGATATAGTCCTTCGCATGGCGCTTCTCGCCCGAGATCACCATCCAGCCGGCGCGGTAGCCGCAGGAACGGTAGTTCTTCGACAGCCCGTTCAGGGTCACGAACAGCACGTCGTCTGCCAGCGCGGCGATCGAATCGTGCTGGTGGCCGTCGTACAGCACCTTGTCGTAGATTTCGTCGGCGTAGATGATCAGGCTGTGCTGGCGCGCCAGCTCGACGATCTCGAGCAGGATCTCGCGCGGGTACAGGGCGCCGGTCGGGTTGTTCGGGTTGATGACGACGATCGCGCGCGTGTTCGGCGTGATCTTCCTGCGCATGTCGGCGATGTCCGGCATCCAGTCAGCCTGCTCGTCGCAGACGTAGTGCACGGGCGCGCCGCCGGCCAGGCTGACGGCCGCCGTCCACAGTGGATAGTCGGGCGCCGGCACCAGCACTTCGTCGCCATTGTTCAGCAGGCCCTGCATCGCCATCACGATCAGTTCCGAGGCGCCGTTGCCGAGATAGATGTCGTCGATCTTGACGCCGGCAATCTTCTTCTGCTGGGTGTAGTGCATGACCGCCTTGCGCGGCGCGAACATGCCCTTCGAATCGGTATAGCCGGCCGCGCCGTGCATGTTGCGGATCATGTCCTGCATGATCTCGTCCGGCGGATCGAAACCGAACACGGCAAGGTTGCCGATGTTGAGCTTGATGATCTTGTGGCCGTCGTCTTCCATCTGGCGCGCCTGTTCCAGCGCCGGGCCGCGGATTTCGTAGCAGACGTCGTCGAGCTTGTTCGATTTCAGAATCGGTCGCAAATTGTCACCTTTTTTCAACTACGTTTGCCCGCATGTTGCAGTGCGAAAAATACCATTCTGCCGAAAGCCACCGATTTAAGCAACCTTGGGGCCGCCCGGCAGGCCCTGAGCGCACGCTCTACTGAATACCGGACGAAAAGCTTACAATGGCAAGCCGTCCCGCCAACAGTCACCGAACGATGAAACTCCATTCCGACAGCACCCAACAATACCAGACCGTCACCGGCTACGATGCCTCGGGCGTGGAAATCAATGCCCAGCGCTTCAACTACAGCCTGCTGGTGATGCCGGAGACCCCGCCCCGCCCGTGGGAAGTCACCCGTTTCGAGGACCTGCAGGCGGCCCACTTCGAGCAGATTGCTGCGGATGCACCGGACGTCGTCATCCTCGGCACCGGCGAGCGCCAGCGCTTCGTGCATCCACGCCTGATCGCGGCCCTGTCCGCGCGCCACATCGGCGTCGAGTCGATGGACAGCCAGGCCGCCTGCCGCACCTATAACGTGCTGATGGGCGAAGGCCGCAAGGTCACGCTGGCCCTGATCATCGAAGGCGGCACTGCCGCATAATTTCCAAGCGGAAAAGTTTGCTCTATTGAATGGTTGCCTTTCGGCCCCATATTGGTGCAGCTATTAACATATCGGCATGGCAGGGTGGCATCCGCCTCGATGGCCGATTATGATGAGAGAGTTGCAGGATGGTGCGTCCGATCCTGCCCTTACCTGTCCAGGAGAATCCCGTGGCCGTCAGCCCCAGCGCAGCAACTGTAGAGAACTTTTCCGCCGCTATGACCGGCGGCCAGACCTTCCAGCTCGGCGGGCGTCCGGCCAAATATACGGTGCTGTATTTCTACCCGAAGGACAATACGCCGGGCTGCACCACCGAGAGCATGGCCTTTCGCGACCATCACGATGCATTCCTGGCCGCCGGCACCGAAGTCTATGGCATCAGCCGCGATTCGCTGCGCTCGCACGAGGGCTTCAAATCCAAGCTGGGCCTGCCTTTCGAACTGATCTCCGATCCCGACGAACTGGTGTGCAACCAGTTCGGCGTCATGAAAAATAAGATGATGTATGGCAAACAAGTGCGGGGAGTCGAGCGCAGTACGTTTGTCGTTGACGCTTCCGGCCGATTGGTGAAAGAATGGCGTGGCGTGAAGGTCAATGATCACGTCGATGAAGTGCTGGAATTTGTGAAGAGCCAGCCTTGAAAAGGGTGGCTCCAGTTAACTAACTTTGCTGGACGAACCCCGTTATTTTGAGTCAACCGTTTTCACCTCAGCATCATTCCAATCCGGCTGCCTGCCACGCCACTACGGCCCTGGCCCCGCAGTTCAATGTAGCTCCCTGTATTCCACTTTATTTCCAAGTTGCATCTCCCGCCCGCCAGCGTGTCCACGACACCTGGCGCAAGGCGTCCTCCACTTTTTTAGATTGAGAACCTGATGCCACTACCAAAAATGCCCACTAAACCGGCCACCCTGCTGCCGGTAAACGAATACCCCAAAGCCCAACCCGGCAAGTCTCCCGTGCGCGCCGTTGCCGCAGCGCCGGTCGAAGCCGATCCCGTCGAAGACCTGATCAGCGGCAAAGCCGTCCCCGCCGCCAAGTCCACCCGTGCCCGCAAGGGCAAGGCCGCGCCGCTGGCCGCGGTGCCTACCCCGCAAGGCGAAACGGCAACCTGGCCGGCGCGCGCCGAGACCGGCACCGTCGCGAAGCTCAAGGAAACCGATATCGCCGAGCCGCATCCAGCCAAGCACAAGCCGGTCGAAGTCAACGTCAAGTCCTCGACCAGCCGCCGCGCCGACAAATCCGGCAGCACCAAGGTCTTCGTGCTCGACACCAACGTCCTGATGCACGACCCGACCAGCCTGTTCCGTTTCGAGGAACACGACGTCTACCTGCCGATGATGACGCTCGAGGAACTCGACGACCATAAAAAAGGCATGTCGGAAGTCGCGCGCAATGCCCGCCAGGTCTCGCGCACCCTGGACGCCCTGATCGCCAACGTCGACGACGACGCGATCGAGACCGGCATCGAACTGGCCAAGCTCGGCAACAAGGATGCAAAAGGCCGCCTGTTCTTCCAGACCAGGCTGCAGAATGGTCCCCTGCTGCCGGAAGGCCTGCCGGTCGGGAAAGCCGACAACCAGATCCTGGGCGTGGTGAAAGCGCTGGCGGCCGAGCAGCCGGAGCGCGCCATCGTGCTGGTGTCGAAAGACATCAACATGCGCATCAAGGCGCGCGCACTGGGCCTGCCGGCCGAGGACTATTTCAACGACCACGTGCTGGAAGACACCGATTTGCTGTACTCGGGCATCGTCCAGCTGCCGGACGATTTCTGGGACAAGCACAGCAAGAACGTGGAATCCTGGCAGGAAAACAAGAACGGCAATTCGACCACGTTCTACCGCGTCAACGGCCCGTTCGTCCCGAGCCTGCTGGTGAACCAGTTCGTCTACCTCGAGCCGACCGGCGCCGGCGAAACCTCGTTCTACGCGCAGGTCAAGGAAATCAACGGCAAGACCGCGGTATTGCAGGTGCTGCGCGATTTCAGCCATGCGAAGAACAGCGTCTGGGGCATCACCGCGCGCAACCGCGAGCAGAACTTCGCGCTGAACCTCCTCATGAATCCGGAGTGCGATTTCGTCACCCTGCTGGGCCAGGCCGGTACCGGTAAAACCCTGCTGGCCCTGGCGGCGGGCCTGGCGCAAGTGCTGGAAACCAAGCTCTACAACGAGATCATCGTCACCCGCGTGACGGTGCCGGTCGGCGAAGACATCGGCTTCCTGCCGGGTACCGAGGAAGAGAAGATGTCGCCGTGGATGGGCGCCTTCGACGACAACCTCGAAGTGCTGAACAAGTCCGACACCGACGCCGGCGACTGGGGCCGTGCGGCGACCCAGGACCTGATCCGCTCGCGCATCAAGATCAAGTCGCTCAACTTCATGCGCGGCCGCACCTTCGTGAACAAGTTCCTGATCATCGACGAGGCGCAGAACCTGACGCCGAAGCAGGTCAAGACCCTGGTCACGCGCGCCGGTCCGGGCACAAAGATCCTGTGTCTGGGTAATATCGCGCAGATCGATACGCCCTACCTGACCGAGGGATCCAGTGGCCTGACCTATGTGGTGGACCGCTTCAAGGGCTGGTCGCATAGCGGTCACGTGACCCTGGCGCGCGGCGAGCGTTCGCGCCTGGCGGATCACGCGAGCGACGTGCTTTAATTTTTTTCGCTTCCTCAAAACCTGCGCGCCGAAAGGCCCGCAGGTTTTTTTACGCCCGCTCGATTCATCGCTGCCCTGGTTTCGACTTGGGACCCCGACGTTACGCATCGGCCAACGATATGAATCCGGTTTCAGGATTTCGGCGCAATCGCCGGCTGGAACTCGCGCTCGCCCACCGGCTGGCGCGCCCCGGCAGGTACCGGCCGCGAAAAGAAGTATCCCTGCCCTTCGTCGCATCCCAGCGTCCTGAGCATCTGCATCTGCCTGCGGTTCTCGACACCCTCCGCCACCACACGCATGCCCAGCGCGTGCGCCATCGCGATCATCGAGGCGATCAGGGTGTCGCCCTCCGGATGCTCGATGCGCAGCACGAAGGCGCGGTCGATCTTGAGGACGTCGAAACGCAGCTTCTGCAGCTGGGACAGCGAGGAGTAGCCGGTGCCGAAGTCGTCGATGCAGAGCTTGATCCCCAGTTCGCGCAGCTGGCGGAACACCGCCACGGAGCCGATCCCCTCCTGCATCATCGACGACTCGGTCACCTCGATTTCCAGCAGGGCCGGGTCGATGCCATGGCGGGCGCTGGCGCTGCGGAACAGCGCCAGGATGTCGGACTGGCTGAACTGGAGCGGCGAAACGTTGACCGATACCGGCACCAGCGCCACCCCCTCGCGCGCCCAGGTTGCCAGCTGGGCGCAGACGCTGTCGAGCACCTGTTCGCCCAGCCGCACGATCAGGCCGGTTTCCTCGGCCAGCCCGATGAAGCGGTCGGGCCCGGTCAGCCCCTTGCCCGGCCGCTCCCAGCGCACCAGCGCCTCCATGCTCGAGGCCGTGCCCGCGGCCAGGTTCACGCGCGGCTGGTAATGCACCACGAACTGGTGCTGGTCGAGCGCGCGGCGCAGTTCCATTTCCGTTTCCAGGCGAGTGCGGATTGCCTCGAAAAAGCGCGATTCGAAGAAGCGGAAACTGCCCTTCCCTTCGGTCTTGACGGAGTACATCGCGATGTCCGCATGCTTGAGCAGGGTTTCGGCATCGTCGCCATGCTCCGGAAACAGGGCGATCCCGATCGAGGCGTTCAGTACATGGGTCGCGTGCTGCAGGTGGAAGCCGTCGCGGAACGATGCGAGCAGCCGGCCGGCGACGTGTTCGACGTCGTCGACGCCGCCCACGTGTTCCAGCACGACCACGAATTCGTCGCCGCCCAGGCGCACCACGTGGTCGCGCGGGCGCACCGCGATTTTCAGGCGCTTGCTGACGGTGCGCAGCAGCTCGTCGCCGGCCGCGTGGCCGAGCGCATCGTTGACGGTTTTAAAACCGTCGAGGTCGATGAACAGCACGGCCAGCCCGCGGGACTCCACCCGGGCGCGCTCGATCGCCTGCGGCAGGTATTGCTGGATCCAGTAGCGGTTCGGCAGGCCGGTCAGCTCGTCCGAATTGCTCCTGCGCTCGAGCTCGGTCATATGGGCCTTGGCCTGGCTGATGTCGCGCAGCGTGAGCGCAACATCTTCGCCGGCGCGCACCGCCTTGTGACGGATCCATTGCGCTTGCAGTTGCCGGTCCGGCCCCTGCCTGACCTCGATCTCGCTTTCCTGGCGGCCCGTCTCGAGTGCCTCGCACAGGCGCGCGCAGGCCTCCTCGAAGAGCTCGCCCTGGTAGAACTCCGATAAACGGTGGCCGATCAGCTGGCGCGACGCCTTGCCGAACATGTCGGCCCCGTGCTGGTTGCAGTCGACGATCTGGAAATCACGGACCCTGCCCTGCGGGTCGCGCAGCGGACGGTTGATGAAAAAGCCTTCGCCCGCGTCTTCGGTCGCCAGGCGGTAGCTGGAGCGGATGGTTTCGATCTGGTGCTGCTTCCACTTCGCGTGGGTGTAGAAGCTGGTGCCCAGCAGTGCGGCCAGCATCAGCCAGGCGGTGTTCCACCAGGCACCCAGAAGCTCCTCCTCGCGGTCGTGCCGGAACGCCTCCATGGCCGAGTACTCGTCCACGCCGACGAGTGCGATCAGCCCCAGGTCGGGCATCCGCTCCCAGCCGACGACGCGCGTGCGCCCGTCGGCGAACCAGCGCCGGCCCTCTAGCCGCGCCACGCCGCGCGCGGTATCGGAAGGCACAGGCGCCAGCAGGAAGGGCTTGTGGAAGGAGTGGACGACGCTGCCGCTACGGCTGGCCCGCATCACGCCATCATTGCCGAGCAGGCCGACGAAGCCGTAGCCGCGCAGGATGGGCTCGGCGTAGTGCTGGGTGAAGAAGGACGGCAGCACCGAGAGGAGCACGATGCCGTCGAAGCGTCCGTCAGGCGCGAGCAGCCGGCGCGAGAACGCGATGACCTCCTGCGGCGCGAGCCGGCTGTCGATCGGTGGGCCGACGTACAGGCGATCGGTGCTTGCGTGCTGCTGCGTGGTGAAATACGGCCTGTCGCCCACATAGGTGCCTGGCGCAGCCGGGTCCGAGCTGGTCAGTACAATCCCGTCGCGGCCGATCAATCCGACCGCACCGATATACTGCTTCGAAAAAATGCCGGCCTCGATCGTGCCGGCCAGGTCGACACGATAGCCCGAGACGGCCCAGTCGTGGCGCAGCAGCAACAAGACGCGGTCGGTGTCGCCGATCGAGCGCCGCGTGCGGATCGCATAGCTGCGGGTGTAGGCGTCGACCTGCTGCGCCAGCTCGGCCTGGCGGTCACGCCGCTCGCCCTCGAGGTCGGACAGCACCCAGGCCCACAACGCGGCGCCGGCCGCGAGCGCGATCGCGGGCCACAACAGCACCAGCAAGAGCCGCCCGCGCAGGAAGGCGAGAAAGGGGCGCAGCGAGCCGAGCGCACCCGAACCGGCCGGGGTGGAGGACGGCGATGCCTTGTCGATACGCGATTCGATCCGAGCCATGTACGCTCCAGCGCGGCGTGTCGGCCGCGGACAGGATCAAAGAGTATCAGAGACGCGGCCGCCCATGCAGCGTGCATGAAAAAAGCCCGGCGGTGCCGGGCTTCGTCGCAAGCGAATGCGCAATTACATGATCTTGGTACCGATCCACCAGGCGACTGCGGACATGAAGGCGGCCGCCGGAATCGTGAACACCCAGGCCCAGACGATGCTGCCGGCCACGCCCCAGCGCACGGCCGAGGCCTTTTGCGCGGAACCCACGCCGACGATGGCGCCGGTGATGGTGTGCGTGGTCGAGACCGGGACGCCCCAGAAGCTCGCCATCAGCAGCGTCATCGCGCCGCCGGTTTCGGCGCAGAAGCCGCCGACCGGTTTCAGCTTGGTGATCTTCTGGCCCATGGTTTTCACGATGCGCCAGCCGCCGAACAGCGTTCCGAAGCTGATCGCCGCATAGCAGGAGATGATGACCCAGGCCGGCGGATGGGCGTCGTTGACGCTGACGTAGCCGGCGGCGATCAGCAGCATCCAGATGATGCCCATCGTCTTTTGCGCGTCATTGCCGCCGTGGCCGAGCGAGTAGCCGGCGGCGGAAATCAGCTGCAGGCGGCGGAACCAGACGTCGACTTTGCGCGGCGTCGATTTCACGAAGATCCACGAGACCAGCAGCATCATGATCGAGCCGAGGATGAAGCCGAGCAGCGGTGCGACGACGATGAACACCACGGTCTTGATCAGGCCCGCCGAGACCAGCGCGCCGGTGCCGGTCTTGGCCACCGCGGCGCCGACCAGGCCGCCGATCAGGGCGTGCGAGGAGGAGGACGGGATACCGTAATACCAGGTGATGACGTTCCAGACGATGGCCCCGACGAGTGCGCCGAAGATCACGTAATGGTCGACGATGCTGGGGTCGATGATGCCCTTGCCGATGGTTTGCGCCACCTTCATGTTGACGACGAAAATCGCCACGAAGTTGAAGAAGGCTGCCATCGCCACGGCCGACTGCGGTTTCAGCACGCCGGTCGACACGACGGTCGCGATCGCGTTTGCCGAATCGTGGAAACCGTTCATGAAGTCGAAAACCAGTGCGAGCAGCACCAGCAAACCCAGCACGTAAATGCTGATGTGAAGAGAATTCATAGTTATTCTTCTTGTACGAGCGCGTTACGCGTTTTCGACGATGATGCCTTCGATGATGTTCGCCACGTCTTCGCAGCGGTCGGTGACGGTCTCGAGGATCTCGTAGATCGCCTTCATCTTGATCAGGTTGCGCACGTCCGGCTCGTCGCGGAACAGTTTGCTCATGGCGGCGCGCATCACGTGGTCGGCGTCCGATTCGAGACGGTCGATCTCTTCGCAGATGGCGACGATCTTCTGGGCATTGCCCATGTCGTGCAGCAGGCCGACGGCTTGCTGGACCTTCTCGCAGCAGGCCAGGCACAGCTCGGCCAGGCGCTTCGCTTCCGGGGTGACGGCGTGCAGGTCGTACAGGGAGACGGTCTGGGCCGCGTCTTCCATCATGTCGAGGATGTCATCCATGCGCGTGATGAGCTTGTGGATGTCGTCGCGGTCGATCGGGGTGATGAAGGTCTTGTGCAGCAGGTCGACGGTGGCGTAGGTAACTTTGTCCGCCTGCTTTTCGATGCTCTCGACGGCATGCGTGCGGTTTTCCAGGTCGTCGAAGTTGGCCATCAGGCCGACCATCTCGTGCGCACCCTTCACGCACAGCGCAGCGTGCTGGTTAAACAAATCAAAAAACTTGCCCTCGGTGGGCATGAGGCGTCCAAACATTAAAGGTTCTCCGTGTAAAAACTCTTGGGACTGCGAGGAACCGCCGCGGGCCTATTCGCACGCGCCGGCAACGCAATATCGGCTTAATCGCCCTGGTAGACGGCGAGGTTACCGCTGTAGTTACCAAACTTGGTGTACTGGCCGATCCAGGTCAGGCGGATCGCGCCGATCGGACCGTTACGCTGCTTGCCGATGATGATCTCGGCGGTACCTTTATCGGGCGAGTCGGGATTGTAGACCTCGTCGCGATACAGGAAAATGATCACGTCCGCATCCTGCTCGATTGCGCCCGATTCGCGCAAGTCGGACATCACGGGACGCTTGTTGGGGCGCTGTTCCAGCGAGCGGTTCAGCTGCGACAGCGCGATGACGGGACAATGCAGTTCTTTCGCCAGGCCCTTCAGGGAACGCGAGATCTCCGAGATCTCGGCCGCCCGGTTGTCGCCCGGCTGGCTGCCCTGCATCAGCTGCAGGTAGTCGACAATGATCAGGCCGAGCTTGCCACACTGACGGGCAAGGCGGCGCGCGCGTGCGCGCATTTCGATCGGATTCAGCGCCGGCGTCTCGTCGATATACAGCTGGGCGTCGTTCATCTTCTGGATGGCGTGCGTCAGGCGCGGCCAATCCTCGTCGTTCAGGCGGCCGGTACGCAGGCGGTGCTGGTCGAGCTGGCCGACCGAACCGAGCATACGCATGGCCAGCTGGGCGCCGCCCATCTCCATCGAGAACACGGCCACCGGCAGGCCCGCTTCGATGGCGACGTTCTCGCCGATGTTCACGGAGAAGGCGGTCTTGCCCATCGACGGACGGCCGGCCACGATGACGAGGTCGCCCGGCTGCAGGCCCGAGGTCATGCGGTCGAGGTCGATGAAGCCGGTCGGCACGCCGGTGATCTCGCCCTGGTTTTCGCGCGAATACAGTTCGTCGATGCGCTCGACCACCTGAGTCAGCAGCGGCTGGATCGGATTCCAGCCCTGGGCGCCACGGGCGCCGGACTCGGCAATGGCGAAAATCTTCGATTCGGCCTCGTCAAGCATCTGCTTGACTTCCTTGCCTTGCGGATTGAACGCATTGCCGGAAATTTCGTCGGCGACCGTGATCAGTTTGCGCAGGATGCCGCGGTCGCGCACGATCTCGGCGTAGCGGCGGATGTTGGCGGCGGAGGGCGTGTTCTGCGCCATCGCATTCAGGTATTGCAGGCCGCCCACGTCCTCGGCCTTGCCGAGCGAGACCATGGCCTCGTAGACGGTGATCACGTCGGCCGGCTTGCCGCTGTTAATCAGGCGCACCATCTGTTCGAAGATGATGCGGTGGTCATAGCGGTAAAAGTCGTCCGCGTGCATGAAGTCGGCAATGCGGTCCCAGGCCGCATTGTCGCGCAGCAGGCCGCCGATGACGGACTGCTCTGCTTCGATGGAATGCGGGGGAATGCGCAGCGATTCGATCTGCGGATCTGCGGGGGTATTCATGGCGGGCATTATACCTCCTCCGTCATACCGCTGAAATAATTGGGGAGAATCTGGCAATAAAAAAGCCGGGCAAGCCCGGCTTTTTCTTTTAAACAACAGCGTGCTGCGTGCTGTGCTTAGGCAGCTTCGCCCACGACAGCGATCGTGATTTCCACGACGACGTCGGTGTGCAGCGCGACGGCAACCGGGTGCTCGCCGGTGGTCTTCAGCGGGCCGGTCGGCAGGCGCACTTGCGCCTTTTCGACTGCGAAACCTTGCTTGCTCAGGGCTTCGGCGATGTCGAAGTTGGTGACCGAACCGAACAGACGACCGTCGACGCCGGCTTTCTGGGCGATGCTGATGGTCATGCCGTTCAGCTTTTCGCCTTGGGCTTGCGAAGCGTTCAGCTTTTCAGCAGCAGCTTTTTCCAGCTCGGCGCGCTTGGCTTCGAACTCGGCCTTGGCCGATTCGGTGGCGCGGCGGGCCATCTTTTGCGGGATCAGGAAGTTACGTGCGTAACCGTCCTTGACCTTGACCACGTCGCCCAGGTTGCCGACGTTAACAACTTTTTCCAAAAGGATAACTTGCATATTTTTCTCCAGGATATTCTGATCTGTACGACGGGATTAACCGTGGTGCAGGTCGGTGTACGGCAGCAGCGCGAGGTAGCGTGCGCGCTTGATCGCGGTGTCGACCTGGCGCTGGTAGTGCGCCTTGGTGCCGGTCAGACGTGCAGGCATGATCTTGCCGTTTTCCTGGACGAAGTCCTTCAGGGTGTCGACGTCTTTGTAATCGACCTGTTCCACGTTTGCAGCGGTGAAGCGGCAGAACTTCTTGCGCTTGAACAGCGGGTTCTGCTGTTTGCGCTTGAGTTTTTCTTTGGCCTTGTTTTTGTCGAACTTTTTACCGAATGCCATTTGAGGCTCCTGTATCTAAAAGGTGGCCGCTAGTCTTAAGCGGCGGCACTAAAATCAATGATGTGAAACACCAGGGCTTTACTGTTGCGATTCTTCCTGGCCAAAAATCCCGTAAACTGGTGTGCGGCGCCCAGTTCTGCGCTGGCGAAGCGGCCCGAAATTTCTCCCGCGGCGAACGCGGCAATTTCGAACTCGACCAGCCTGTCCACCCCTGCCTCGACCTGCTGCGAACTGTGCATCAGGATTGCCGAGACGACCGGCACGCCGGCGGGGGTATAGCGCAGTACGTCGCGTTCAGCAATCGTCGCGACGACTTGTAACTGGTTCACTGCGAGTTCACGATTCCTGGCAAGAAAAATTTAGGCAGCAGCTGGGGCCGGGGCTGCAGCGGCCGCTGGGGCTTCTGCGCGGTGGCTCTTGGCTGCGTCTTCGCGCTGGACCGACTTCATCATTGGCGATGGAGCGGTTTCAGCTTTCTTCATCTTCACGGTCAGGTGACGCAGCACGGCATCATTGAACTTGAATGCGGTTTCCAGCTCGACCAGGGTCTCGTTGTCGCACTCGATGTTCATGCAGATGTAGTGTGCCTTCGGCAGCTTCTGGATCTGGTAAGCCATCTGACGACGGCCCCAGTCTTCGACGCGATGGATGTTACCGCCGCGTGCGGTGACGCTGGCCTTGTAACGCTCGATCATCGCCGGGACTTGCTCGCTTTGGTCCGGGTGGACGATAAAAACGATTTCATAATGACGCATGCAACACTCCTTGAGGACGTTTAAACAAATGCCCACCTCGGCGTCAAGACGAGTGTGGGAAGGGAAAGCCGGCAATTATAACGCGGATGGCATGAAGGCGCAATCTCCCGCCGGCGTCGCCCCGGCGCGACACCTTGCTCGACAGGAAATGTTAAAAAATGAGGATTTCCCTTGCATTCGCCGAAATACTGTACAAAAATACAGTCTGAATCATTAACCTGTGGCAGATCCATGCTCAAGCTCACTGCAAGGCAACAACAGATCCTTGAACTGATCAAGGAAGCGATCGACAACACCGGCTTCCCGCCGACCCGTGCCGAGATCGCGAAAGAATTGGGCTTCAAATCGGCCAACGCCGCTGAAGAACACCTGCAGGCCCTGGCCCGCAAAGGCGCGATCGAGATCGTCTCGGGCACCTCGCGCGGCATTCGCCTGATCGGCGCTTCCCTGCCCGATCCGCTGCCGACCGTACCAGCCGCCCTGCTGATGTCGCTGCCGCTGGTCGGCCGCGTCGCCGCGGGCTCGCCGATCCTGGCACAGGAACACGTCGAAGCCACCTACAACGTCGACCCCGCCATGTTCGGCGCGCGCCCCGATTTCCTGCTGAAGGTGCGCGGCTGGTCGATGCGCGACGCCGGCATCATGGATGGCGACTTCCTCGCCGTCAAAAAGATCGACAGCGCCAAGAACGGCCAGATCGTCGTGGCCCGCATCGGCGAAGACGTCACCGTCAAGCGCTACCGCAAGACCGGCGAGACCATCGAACTGCTGCCGGAAAATCCGGACTTCAAGGTCATCCGCGTGGAGCCGGGCGACGATTTCGCGCTCGAGGGCCTGGCGGTGGGATTGATGCGCAGCTGGCATTAAGCGCGGCTGGGTATGAAAAAAGCCGCTGGCGCGGCTTTTTTAACGTCGGCGTTATTTGTTGGCCTGGCTATAGTTGTGCTTTCGCGCCTCGATGTCGCGCGCGCGCTCGGCCGAAGGACCGCCCTCGATGATGGCGTTGTGCTCCTTCACATAGGCCCCTGTCGCGCTACGCCAGGCTGCGACATCGGCCAGCACCAGCTTGGCCGCGACTTTCGCCTCTTCCGACAGGTTCTCCTGCACCTGGGTAAGATGGGTTTGAGCGCGCTCCGTCTCGGCGGCATTCATCAGCTTCACGATGTCTGCCGGAATGCGCTTTACCAGCGGCGAGGCTGCATTCAGGTTTTCCACGAAACCGTTGTAGCAGCTCTGCCAGCTTGCAATGGCTGCCGATACGCGATCGATCTCGTCGCTCTGCTTCGATATCGCGGGAATGCGCGGTGCGGGACAAGCATATTTCCCGGTTTTCAAGTCGCTACCGTCGTAGCCGCTTAACCAATAATCGATGTCGGCCCGCCGTTCCGTGCGCTGTTGCATGACGACGAGCGAGCTGGCCGCCACCGCATTGCCTTTCGCAGCGGCTTTACGGAACCATGCCTGGGCCTTGGCCTCATCCACGACGCCGGCTTCGCCGTACCAGTACATCTGGCCCAGGTGTTGCTGTGCATCGGCATTGCCGGCATTTGCCAGCCTGGTGTACAAGGTCAGGGCTTCCGTATAGCGCTTCTGCTCGAACAGCGTGTTGGCGGAAGCGAGATCGTTGGCGGCAGCAGCGGGAAGGCTGACAAACAGGAAGGCAGCGTACAGAAGTTTTTTCATGGCGGTAACGAAATGAGCAGGGCCCATCATACTGCGAGAAGGGCCGCCACTCAAAGGATCACTTGCCGGTCGTGATGCGCGTGTTCGTGCTTCCATGCAAACGCATCTCGTTGTCGCGCACGTTCCGAATCGTGTCCAGTTCCAGCTGACGCTTGCGCCGCAGGTTCTCCTCTTTCACGAATGCCTGGGTCGACTTCTCCCAGGCGTCGCGCTGGGCTAACGTCGCGTCGGCTTGTGTTTGGGCATCGAGGATGATCTTGCGGTAGGTCGGCTCGATATGGGCACGCACGCGCTCGAACTCCGCGGGGCTCATCATGTCGAGGACGTCTTGCGGGATCACTTTGCCCGGTGGCATCGCGGAATTGAAGTTACTGACGAAGCCGTTGTAGCAGGTCTGCCATGTTGCAACAGCTGCGCGGGTGGCCTCGATCTCCTCATTGGTCTTCGACAGGACGGGAATCGCCGGCGCTGGGCAGGCGAATTTTCCCGAGCGTAGCTCTTCACCACGATATTCGCTCATCCAGTAAGCGATTTCCTTCTCGCGGGTCTTGCGCCGTTCGAGGATAGCCAGCGATTCCTTTGCGTCGGGGACGCCTGCCGCCGCGGCTTTGCCGATCCATTCGCGGGCAGCGTTCAGATCTTGCGCCGTACCGTCGCCATACCAGTACATCTCGCCAAGGCGGAATTGGGCTTCGGAATTACCGGCGCGCGCGGCCTTGGTAAACAGCGGCAGGGCCTTCGCATAATCCTTGGCTGCCAGCAGGCGATTCGCGTCAGCGAGATCGTCTGCGCTTGCACTAAGGCACACGAAAAGTAAGGAGAGTACATAACGGCGCATGGAATCGTCCTGTCGGAAATATTGTAGGCCGATCATAAAACCGTAATGTTTTAAAGGCAACGCATTCTGCGTGCACATGCGTTGCATTTTTACATCATACGTCCAGTGCGACGCGGAAATCCTCCAGCAAATCGTCGGCATCCTCGATGCCCACCGATACCCGGATCAGCGACTCGGCAATGCCCATGCTGGCACGGCGCTCGGCACCCATCTCGAAGAAAATCGTGTGCGCGACCGGAATCACCAGCGTGCGCGTGTCGCCGAGGTTGCTTGCGGGGATCGCCAGGTTCAGGCGGTTCAGGTAATCGAAAGGATCGATATCCGCGCGCAGCTCGAAGCTGAGCAGCGATCCGGCGGCGCGGAACAGCTCGGTGCTGAGGCCGTGTTGCGGATGCGAGGGCAGGCCCGGATAGTGGACGGCCGAGACCCGTTCATCGGCTTCGAGCATCTGCGCCAGCGCCAGCGCATTCGCGCAGGTGCGCTCCATGCGCAAGGCCAGCGTTTCCGCGCCGACCGCGATGTGGTGCGCCGCTTCCGGCCCGAGGGCGGCGCCGAAATCGCGCAGGGCCTTCGCGCGCAGCTGGGCCATGCCCTGGGCCGCGGGCGGCTGCTTGCGGAAGTTGGCGGCGATATTCGGGAAGGCGCTCCAGTCGAACAGGCCGGTGTCGGTCAGCGCGCCGCCGAGCGCGATGCCATGGCCGGCGATCGACTTGGTCAGCGAATTGACGACCAGCCCCGCCCCCACCGCTTTCGGGCGGAACAAATACGGCGTGGTCATGGTGTTGTCGACCACGTACAGGATGCCGCGCGCACGGCACAGTTCGCCGATACGGGCCAGGTCCGCCACCTGGGTACGCGGATTCGCGATGGTCTCGACGAACACCAAGCGCGTATTTTCCTTCAGAACCGCCTCGACATTGGCCACATCGGTCGCGTCGACGAAATCGACCTCGACGCCCTGCCCCGCCACCGTCTGCCACAGGCTGTTGGTGTTCCCGAACAGGAAGCTCGATGAGACGATGTGGTCGCCTTCGCGCAGCAGCGCCTGGAACAGCGCGCCGATGGCCGCCATGCCTGTGCCGAAGCACAGCGACGACACCCCGTCTTCCATCTTCGTGATCTTGTCTTCCAGCGCGGACACCGTCGGGTTGCCCTGGCGACCGTAGCGGAAGCCCGGTTCCTTGCCCTGGAATACGGACGCTAGCTGGCGCGCATCGTTATAGCCGAATGCGACCGAGGTGTGGATGGGTTTGTGCAGTGAGCCCTGCTCGATCGCCTTGCGGCGGTCGTTGTGCAGGATCGTAGTCGTGAAACCGTAGTGTTTTTTTTCGCTCATGGCAGTGCAGGTGAATTATTCGGCGGGGACCGCTGGATTCAGGTTCAGCTGGGTACGCACCACGTCTTCCTGCGAGACACCCTTGCCGCCGTTATGGCGCGCAGTCTCCAGGTTGTCGAGGTAGGCCGGGGTCACGTCGCCGGTCACATAGACGCCGTCGAAGCACGAGGCCTCGAAATTGGTCAGCGCCGGATTCACGTCCGAGATCGACCGCTTCAGGGCATCGATATCCTGGTAGACCAGGCGGTCGGCGGTGATCTCCTCGCACACTTCCTCGACGGTGCGGCCGTAGGCGATCAGCTCGTCGCGGGTCGGCATGTCGATGCCATAGACGTTCGGGAACAGCACCGGCGGCGCGGCCGAAGCGAAGAACACTTTGCGGGCGCCCGCTTCGCGCGCCATCTGCACGATCTCGCGGCTGGTGGTGCCGCGCACGATCGAATCGTCGACCAGCAGCACGTTCTTGCCCTTGAACTCGGAGCCGATGGCGTTCAGTTTCTGGCGCACGGATTTCTTGCGCATCCCTTGCCCAGGCATGATGAAGGTACGGCCGATGTAGCGGTTTTTAATGAAACCTTCGCGGTATTCGACGCCGAGCTTCAGGGCCAGCTGGATCGCCGCCGGACGCGAGGAATCGGGAATCGGCATCACGACGTCGATGTCCTCGACCGGGATCTCCTTGCGGATCTTGTCGGCCAGGTATTCGCCCATCTTCAGGCGGGTGGCGTAGACCGAGGCGCCGTCGATCACCGAATCCGGACGTGCCAGGTAGACGTATTCGAAGGCGCAGGGATTGAGCGACGGGTTTTCGGCGCACTGGCGCTCGTGCAACACGCCATCCTCGCCGATGAACACGGCTTCACCCGGGGCGATGTCGCGCACGAAGCGGAAACCGATGCCCTCCAAGGCCACCGATTCGCTGGCAACCATGTATTCGGTGCCGTTCTCGCCCTCGTTCATGCCCAGGCACAGCGGACGGATGCCGTAGGGGTCGCGGAAGGCGAGCATGCCGTGGCCGGCGATCTGGGCCACGACGGCATAAGCGCCGCGCACGCGGCGGTGCACAACCCCCACCGCCTTGAACACGGCTTCGGCGTCGAGCGAATAGCCGTTGGCCGCTTCCTGGATCTCGTGGGCCAGCACGTTGAGCAGCACTTCCGAGTCGGAATTGGTATTGATGTGGCGGCGGTCGTTGCGGAACAGCGCCTCCTTCAGCTCGGCCTGGTTGGTCAGGTTGCCGTTGTGGGCCAGGGTGATGCCGAAGGGCGCGTTCACGTAGAAGGGCTGCGCTTCTTCCTCGCTCGACGAGCCGGCGGTCGGGTAGCGGCAGTGGCCGATACCGGTATTGCCCTGCAGCGAACGCATGTTACGGGTGCGGAACACGTCGCGCACGAGGCCATTCGCCTTGTACATCGAGAACATGCTGCTGTGATTGGTTGCAATGCCCGCCGCGTCCTGGCCGCGGTGCTGCAACAGCAGCAATGCGTCATACAACAACTGGTTGACGGGGGTTTGCGAGACGACGCCGACGATGCCACACATGGTGCGCTCCTAAGAACTGAATGCTGTTACGGAAGAATGCAAAACGAAGATTTCAAAACGACTGTTCAAAAATTCAGGTGCTGCGCCAGCGCAGCGGGGAGAAAGGGCTTGACGGTGCGCGCGCCGGCTTCGGCCAGGGGGGACAACAGCGCGTCTTTCCAGAATGCTTGTTGGGGAATGGCGGTCATGGAACACAATATGACGGCGGCCAGCACGATTACAATCCCGCGCGCCAGGCCGAACAGGCCGCCCAGGCCGCGGTCCGCCAGGCTCAGGCCGGCGGCGTCGATCAGCGCGCCGATGGCCAGGGACAGCAGGCCCATCAGGATGCGCACGCCCAGGAACAGGGCCACGAAGGCCACGATGAGGCGCGCCGTATCGCCCGGTATCATACCCGGCAACAGCGTCGCGAGGCGCGCACCATACGCATTCGCGACGACAAAGGCGACGATCCAGCCCGTCAGGGACAGGATTTCTTTCACTAAACCACGCATGGTGCTGATCACGACCGAGGCTAGCAGCACGAACAAGACCAGGTAATCGAAAATCGTCACAGTCGGCAAGTGCGGGCCACGCGCATCAGATCGGTACCAGGAAACCGCCCAGGCCCAGCGAGCCCAGCTTTGCCTTGGTCCTGTCGGCCTCTTCGCGGCTGCCGAATGGACCGACTTGCACCTTGATCAGGGCGCCGGACTTTTTGGTAAACGAGCTGATGCCGCCGGAACGCAGGCGGGCCTGCAGTTCGTCGACCTTTTCCTGGGTCCCCAGGGCCGCCACCTGCACCACGAAGCGCTCGGATTTCTCCTCGGCCTTCTCATGTTTCTCGACGGGTTTCGAAGCTGGCTTGCCTTCAAGCAGCGCCAGCGCACGGGCCGCTTCGCTGTCTTTCGGTTTCGGGGTGGCCGGCTTCTCCTCCGGCTTTTTCACGGCCGGTTTTTCAGCCGGCTTTTCAATCGCTTTTTCGGCGACCTTGCGTTCGACCGCCTTCGGCTCCGGCTTGTGTTCGACCGGCTTCGGTTCGCTCTTGTGCTCGACGACCTTTGGCCCGGGCTTGACCGGCTTGGGTTCGGGTTCGCTACGCGCGCGCGCCGTTTCCTTATCGGTCGACACCGTTTTCACGGCAGGCGGCTCGACGGCGGCAGGACGCGGCTTCGATGGCGCAAGCGGCGGCGGCGCGATGATTTCCTCGTCCTTGTCGACGCTGTCGGCGGCCGGCACCGGCGACGCCGGCATCGGCAGCGCGGGCGCTTTTTCTTTCGAAGGAATCTGGATGGCGATGTCGCCGCCCAGGGGGCGCGGCTCGGAATCAAGCAGCATCGGCAAGCCGACGGCGGCGGCCAGCGCCAGGGCGACTGCGCCTACCAGGCGGCGCCGCGCGCGCTTTTTTTCCGGCAACATCGGATCGCCACCGCTGCGGCTGCGGCGCGAACCGCCCTGCCCGCTTTCGTTCGCGGTGTTGGCGTGACTCGCGCGCTTGGCGCGGGCGCGCTCGGCGAAATCGTCATCGTCGCGGGAAAAACGGCCACTGTCCTGGGCGGCGCTTTCTTGCTTGTTTTTACCAAAAATCGAGAACAAGCCCATGCGTCTGTATGTCAGTGAAGAGAGTTTTTTCGAGCCGCCATCACGCCGGCGACGGTGTAGAACGAGCCAAAGACCACAATTCTATCATTCTCTTCGGCACGGCTCACCGCATTAGCAAATGCTGCGGCCGGGTCGGCGAAAGTCGTCACCGAAAAATCGGCGTCTTTCGCCCCGGCGGGACGCAGCGCTGCGACTTTTTCGGCCAGTTCAGCAGCCTTCGCCGAACGCGGCGACGGCAGGTCGGCCAGGCACCAGTGGTCGATCAGGCCGGCCATCGGCGCCAGCACGCCGTCGATGTCCTTGTCTTCCATGATGCCGAAGACGGCATAGGTGTAGCGGTGAAAGCCCATGTTGCCCAGGTTCTGGGCCAGGGTCGCCGAGGCGTGTGGATTGTGGGCCACGTCCAGCACCGTGGTCGGACGGCCGGCCAGCACCTGGAAGCGGCCCGGCAGCTCGACCAGCGCGAGGCCGGTGCGCACTTCCTGGGCGCCGCAGGGCAGCTGCATGCGCAGCGCCTCGAGTGCCGCCAGCGCCGCCGCGGCGTTGAGCAATTGATTGGCGCCGCGCAGGGCCGGATAGGCCAGCGAGTTGCGGCGCTGGGTGCGTCCGCCATAGCTCCACTGCTGCTGGTCGCCCTGGTAGTTGAAATCGCGCCCGATCAGCCACAGGTCGGCGCCGATGTCGGCCGCGTGCTGGATCAGCGATTGCGGCGCCAGCGGATCGCTGCAGATCGCCGTCTTGCCGGCGCGGAAAATACCGGCCTTCTCGAAACCGATTTCCTCGCGCGTGTCGCCCAGCCAGGCCGCGTGGTCGATGTCGATGCTGGTGACGATGGAGACGTCGGCGTCGATCACGTTCACGGCGTCCAGGCGCCCGCCCAGGCCTACTTCAAGGATTGCCACGTCCACGCCGGCTTTCGAGATCAGGTGCATGATCGCCAGGGTCGTGAATTCGAAATAGGTCAGGTCGATGTCGCCGCGCGCGTCTTCCACGAAGCCGAAGGCCTCGACCAGCACGGCGTCGCTCGCCATCTCGCCATTGATGCGGGCGCGCTCGTTAAAGTCCAGGAAGTGCGGCTTGATGTAGAGGCCGACGCGGTAGCCGGCATGCAGCAGGACCGATTCCAGCATCGCGCAGGTGGAACCCTTGCCGTTGGTGCCGGCCACCATGATGACGGGACAGCCGAACTGCAGGTTCATGCGCTCCTTGACGGCGCGGACGCGGTCCAGGCCCATGTCGATATGGGTTTCGGCGTGGCGCGTTTCGAGGAGCGCCAGCCACGCGGGCAAGGTGGTGGGAAGCATGGGCATTAAAAAAATTCAGTACGTTGAAACGAAAACCGGCGACCTGAATCAGATCGCCGGTAGGAAACCTTATGCGGCGCGCTGGCCGGTCAAGCGACGACGTCGGCCGGCTGGTTCTGCAGCAAGGCCAGCAGGCGGGCGATTTCTTCGCGCATCTTGCGGCGGTCGACGATCATGTCGACGGCGCCCTTTTGCACCAGGAATTCGGCGCGCTGGAAACCTTCCGGCAGCTTTTCGCGCACGGTGTTCTCGATCACGCGCGGGCCGGCAAAACCGATCAGCGCTTTCGGCTCGGCGATCACGACGTCGCCCATGAAGGCGAAGGAAGCGGACACGCCGCCCATGGTCGGATCGGTCAGCACGCTGATGAACGGCAGTTTCTTTTCCGACAGCTTGGTCAGCATGGCGGTGGTCTTGGCCATCTGCAGCAGCGACAGCAGGCCTTCCTGCATGCGGGCGCCGCCGGTGGCGGTGATGCAGATGAACGGCACTTTCTGTTCGAGGGCGATCTGGGCGCCGCGGACGAAACGCTCGCCGACGACGGAACCCATCGAGCCGCCCATGAATTCGAATTCGAAGCAGGCCACGACGACCGGCAAACTCATGATCGAGCCGCCCTGCACGATCAGCGCATCGGTTTCCCCGGTGGCTTCCATCGCTTGCTTGAGTCGGTCAGGATACTTCTTGCTGTCCTTGAACTTCAGGGTATCGACCGGCAGGGCTTCCTGGCCGATCTCGTAGCGGCCGCCTTCGTCGAGCAGGCCGTCAAGGCGCTCGCGCGCACGGATGCGCATGTGGTGGTCGCACTTCGGGCAGACGTGCAGGTTCGACTCGAGGTCGGCGCGGTACAGCACCGCTTCGCACGACGGGCACTTGACCCACAGGCCCTCGGGCATGGTTTTGCGATTGGCGGCATCGGAGCGCTGGATTCGGGGGGGCAGCAGTTTTTCCAACCAACTCATGTTCTCTCCTTTGCGGCAATTCTTGAATGGGGCGTAGTGTAGCCGCTAGCGCCGGGCTTGTCACCGCTTGCCTGTCTGTCAATTCTTGGCAACCGATTCCGGCGCGCGTGGCATGTTATACACCATGCGTCGAACAGGGTGAGCACGAATCCCGGCAGAACTGGAGCCCCGGCATCACGGCCCACCCTGCCGGCATCAACTGTCGAGCGCGGTGCGGATCCCGGCCACGAAGGCCTGTACCGCCGGCACGGCAGCCTCGGGACCCACGTTTTCGATCTCCTGGATGATGCGGCTGCCGATCACGACCGCGTCCGCCACCGAGGCCACCGCCTTCGCCGTCTGCGCGTCGCGGATGCCGAAACCGACGCCGATCGGCAGGCTGACGTGCTCGCGGATCGCGGCCACGCGGCGCGCCACGTCCTCGGTATCGATGCTGCCGGCGCCGGTGACGCCCTTCAGGGACACGTAATAGCTGAAGCCGCTGCCGTAGCGCGCCACCTGCCTGATGCGCTCCTGCGTGGACGTCGGCGCCAGCAGGAAGATCAGGTCGAGGTCGTTGGCGCGCATGGCGTCGGCAAAGGCTTCGCACTCTTCCGGCGGGTAGTCGACGACGATGGCGCCGTCGGCACCCGCTTCTTTCGCCTTGAGGATGAAGTTATCCGGGCCGATGCGTTCGATCGGATTGGCGTAGCCCATCAGCACCACCGGGGTGCTTGGATCGCTTTCGCGGAACTGGCGCACGTAATTGAAGACGTCGTTCAGGCCGATGCCGAATTTCAGGGCGCG
The DNA here is from genome assembly GCF_015101885.1 of Massilia litorea. Lineage (NCBI taxonomy): Bacteria > Pseudomonadati > Pseudomonadota > Betaproteobacteria > Burkholderiales > Oxalobacteraceae > Massilia > Massilia litorea. The sequence continues at coordinate 2,752,140 of NZ_CP062941.1, read as the reverse complement.
CTCGCAGGCGCGCTGGATGACCGGGCCTTCGGCCATCGGGTCGGAAAACGGCACGCCCAGTTCCAAAATGTCGGCCCCGCCCGCCACCAGGGCGTGCATCAGCGGGACGGTGAGGTCGGGGCCGGGGTCGCCGGCGGTGATGAAGGTGACGAGGCCGGTCTTGTTTTGTTCGCGCAGGGCGGCGAAGGTACTTGCAATTCGGGACATGCTTTTACTTTCTTTGAAGTTTTCGGGTGGAATGCAGGGGCTCTGGCCGGATCAGCCGAAATCGAGCCCCATGCGTTGCGCCACCGTGTGCATGTCCTTGTCGCCCCGTCCCGACAGATTCACCAGGATCAGCTTGTCCTTCGGCAGCGTCGCCGCCAGCTTGAACGCGTAGGCGATCGCGTGCGAGGATTCCAGGGCCGGAATGATGCCCTCGATGCGGCAGCAGTCGTGGAAGGCCGCCAGCGCCTCGTCGTCCGTGATCGACACGTATTCGGCGCGCGCCGAATCCTTCAGCCAGGCGTGTTCCGGACCGACGCCCGGATAATCCAGGCCGGCCGAGACCGAGTGGGTCTCGATGATCTGGCCGTTGGCATCCTGCAGCAGATAAGTGCGGTTGCCGTGCAGCACGCCCGGGAAGCCGGCCGTCAGCGAGGCCGAGTGCTTGCCCGAATCGAGCCCCTCGCCCGCCGCCTCGACGCCGACCAGTTTCACATTGGTTTCGTCGATGTAGGGATAGAAAATGCCCATCGCGTTCGAGCCGCCGCCGATGCAGGCGACCACGTAGTCCGGCTGGCGGCCCGTCATTTCCGGCATCTGGATGCGGCATTCCTCGCCGATTACCGACTGGAAATCGCGCACCATCATCGGATACGGGTGCGGGCCGGCCACGGTGCCGATGATGTAGAAGGTATTTTCGATGTTGGTGACCCAGTCGCGCATCGCTTCGTTGAGCGCGTCCTTCAGGGTCTTGCTGCCGGACTCGACCGGAACGACGGTCGCGCCCAGCAGCTTCATCCGATATACGTTCTGGGCCTGGCGCTTGACGTCCTCGGCGCCCATGTAGACCACGCATTCGAGGCCGAAGCGGGCGCAGATGGTGGCGGTTGCGACGCCGTGCTGGCCGGCGCCGGTCTCGGCGATGATGCGCGGCTTGCCCATCCGGCGCGCCAGCAGGGCCTGGCCGATCACGTTGTTGATTTTATGGGCGCCGGTGTGGTTCAGGTCTTCGCGCTTGAAGAAGACCTGCGCGCCGCCGGCCAGTTCCGACCAGCGCCTGGCGTGATAGACGGGCGAAGGACGGCCGACGAAGTGGGCCAGCTCGTAGCGGAATTCTTCGAGGAATTCGGGGTCCTGCGAATAACGGGCGTAGGCCTCGTTCAGTTCGGCCAATGCGTGGGTCAGCGTCTCGGCGACGAAACTGCCGCCGTAGGGGCCGAAATGGCCCTTGGCATCGGGGAATTGGTAGTCGGTGGTCTGGAACAGGGCGTTGACCGACCGTTCAAGGGTGGCTTCCTGGCTCTCCAGGGCTGCTTCCTGTACTGCTTTCATGGGGGTGCTCGCTTTCAATGGTGGCATCGGCTGCCCGCACCGCGGCGATGAAATCCGCGATCTTGCGGGCGTCCTTGATCCCCTTGGATGCCTCGACACCACTGCTGATGTCGACGGCCCAGGGGCGTACGCGTGCGACTGCGTCAGTCGCGTTTTGCACGCTCAAGCCACCACTCAAAACGACCCGAGGCGCGAGCTCTTTTGGGATAAGAGACCAATCGAAGACCTTTCCAGCACCGCCGTAGGCATCCACATAGGTATCGAGCAGAAGGCCCGAGAACCAGGGACTGGCGGCGCGGTATGCGAGTTCGCATTCTAGCAAATCGGCAGGGGCCGTGTCCGGCCTGACGCGGTAGGCGTGGACGAAAGGCCGCTTCACCGCGTCGGCGACGCGCGCACACTCTTCCATTGTTTCGTCGCCGTGGAACTGCAGCAGCGCCACCGGTGCCGCGTCCACGACCGCCCGCACCTCCTCCAGGCCGGCGTTCACGAACAGCGCGACCGAGCTGACATAGGGCGGCAACCCGGCGGCAAGCGCGGCGAACCGTTCGGGCGTGACGTAGCGCGGGCTCTTCGGGTAGAAGACGAAGCCGAGGGCGTCGGCGCCGCTGGCAACGGCAGCGCGCAGGTCTTCCTCGCGGGTGATGCCGCAGATCTTGATTCGGGTACGGTGCATGTGCGTAAAACCTTAGAGCCAGGGGAGCGGAGAGAGCTGCTCCTGCGGCAATCCCCACTTCGGATCGTAATCGATTTTCGCGAAATACAGGCCGTCGGGCATGAAGGTCGGCGCCGCAGCGTCGCGGTTGCGGGCGGCCAGCACCTCGGCCATCCAGTCCGGCTCGTTGCGGCCGATGCCGACATAGATCAGCGCACCCACCAGGTTGCGCACCATGTGGTGCAGGAAGGCACTGGCGCGCACGGTGAAGACGATGATGTCGCCGCGCCGCTCGATCCGGATTTCCTGCATGTCCTTGACCGGCGTATTCGCCTGGCAGCCGGAAGCGCGGAAAGACGAAAAATCGTGCAGGCCGATCAGGTGGCGCGCGGCGGCCTGCATGCGCTCGACGTCGATCGGGCGAAACACCCAGCCGGCGCGGCCGGCCAGCAGCGAGGACGGATTCGGGTTGTTGTACAGGACGTAATGATAGGTGCGCGAGCGTGCCGAATAGCGCGCGTGGAACTCCTGGCCATCTGGGCCAGGCGCGACTTCGGCGGCCCAGCGCACGGACACCGAATCGGGCAGGAAGGTATTCGTGCCGCGCACCCAGCTTTGCATCGGTCGGTCGAGTTCGGTGTCGAAGTGCACGACCTGCTCGACCGCGTGGACGCCGGCGTCGGTGCGGCCGGCGCAGGTGGTGGACAGCTTGGTGCGGGCAAACTTCTCCAGGGCGATCTCGAGCGCATCCTGGATGGTGTCACGGCTCGGCTGTTTCTGGTATCCATTCCAGCCGGTGCCGACGTACTGGAGTCCGAGTGCGATGCGCCTCACGCCAACTGTGCGCGCATCGTGCTGGCGCGGCTGGACTGTTCGACGTTGCCGCCCTTGATGACTTCGTCGAGCAATTCGCGCGCACCTTCCTTGTCGCCGATCTCCTGGTAGGCGATCGCGAGGTCCAGCTTGGTTTCCATTTCCATTTGCGCGGCGGTCAGTTCCATCGGGGCATGATCGACCGGGCTTGCGGCCGGCGCTTCAGGCTCGGTCAGGGTGAAATCGTTGGCCGGCAGGTCGAGGTCGAGGCCCGACATGTCGAAGCGCGGCACCGGGGTGCCCGGGTTCGGGATCGCCGGCACGTCGGTCATGGCGAACGGATCGTCCTGCGGCGCTGCCGGAGCGGCGGGCTGGCCGAAGTCCATCATGTCAAGGTCGAACAGCGGGTCCTTGGCCGCTTCGGGCGCGGCGGCAAACTCCTGCGCTGCCGGCGCGGCCGGCGGCGTCAGGTCGAGGTCGGTCGAGCCGAAATCGAAGACCGGCTCCTGGCGCTCGCCTACCGGGGTCACCGGGGCGGACGGGTTGGCATCGAGCATGCCGAAGTCCATGGCGTCGAGGTCGAACAAGGGATCCTTCAGGTCCGAGGCCGGTGGCGTGCCTGGCGCTTCCGGCAGCGGCGGCAATTCAAACTCGCGTGCCAGCTGCGCCATGTCGATGTCGGTGTTGGGGCCGTTCTTGCTGAGGTCGAGCACGAAGGCGTCGTCCTCGTCCACCGCGGCCGTAGCAGTCTGTGCAGTGGCCGGGGCGTCGAAATCCATGTCGAAGGCCAGGTCGTCCAGGCTCTCGCCCGTCACGGCCGGGGTGCCCGCTGGGGGATCGAGCGGCGCGAACGGTTCCATGTCGAACTGCAGGTCGGGCACGGCGGTAGCGTCGTCGTGCACCGCGTTGTCGGTGCCGGTGGCGGCGACCGGCTCGAAACTCAGGCCGCCGAGGTCGAAGTCGAGCAAATTGTCTTCCGCCTTGGCGGCAGCCGGGGACGTCTCAGCCAGTTGCGGCAGCGCGGTGGCATCGTTGTCGAGGCCGAAGCTGTCGAGGTTGAAGCCGGTGTCGAGCGGCGCGCCGGTGACGGCGTCCACGGTCGCGTCCGGTTCGATGATCTCGGAGGCGTCGCCGCGGTTGCGGAAGGCTTGCTCGAGCTGCTGGGACAGCATGGTCTGCGGACCGGCGTCGTCGGCAACGATTGTGGAGCTCGAGCCTGCGGCTGCCAGGCCTGCGCCGGCCACGGCGGCACCGGCGCCGACCACAGCGGCCGCCGCGCCCTGGGCGTACATCGGGTTGTTCGGATCGAGCGTATGGCCGAGCGCGGCGGCTTGCGCCCACTCGTCGCCCTTGCCGCCCGTCAGGCTGTAGAGCTCGGTAGCCTGGGTCTCGAAGGCGCGCACGTCCTTGCGTGCCGCGTAGATCTCGAGCAGCTTCAGGCGCACCGGATGGCGGTACGGATCGTTGCGCAGCGCTTCCTTGAGGATGTCCTCGGCCTGGGTGTCGAAGTTATAGGCCAGATACAGCTCGGCTTCGGCCAATGGGTCCACTTCATTCGTGTCGAGCTGGCTGGCCGAGGGCGCGAAGCTGGAATTGAAGACGCTGTCGTGGGTATCGACGCTCTGCCCGCCCGTCTGCGCAAACATCGCCTGCGCCGGCTGGGCCGCGCTGCCGAGGATGGTCGGCGTGTCGGACACGGTCTGGACGACCACCTTCTGCTTGCGGCGCTGCGAGATGCCGAGCGCGGCCAGCAGCAGCACGGCGGCGCCCGCACCCAGGTACAGGATGTTGTCCATCAGCGTGTCGGCGAGGCTGGTCTCGGCCGGTGCCGGCGGGGTCACCGCTTTCGGCGCGGTCCTGATCTTCGGTGCCGGCTTCGGCGGGGCATCGGCCTGGGCCACGACGGTCGGCGCCGCCGGGACGATCGGCTTCGACACCGGCGCATCGGCCGCGCGCTGGGTGGCGGCGGCGCCGGTCTGGTTCTTGACCGTGATCAGCTTCTCGAGGTCGTTGACGTTCTTTTCCAGCTCCTTGACGCGGGTCTGCGCCTCCGCCAGTTCCTTTTCCTTGGCCACCACGTCTTCGGCAGTGGCAGCGCCCGTGGCGGATTTTGGCGGCAGCGCCTTCGACAGGCGCAGCTGGTCTTGCGATTCGTTGGCGGCGGTCGGGCGTTCCTCGACCTTGGCCGTGATGCGGCCGGTCGCGCTCTGCCCTGCCCCTGCCTCGCGCGCCGGGGCGCTGGTAGCGACCTGGCCGGCCAGCTTGCTGCGGTAGGAATTGAAATCGGCCGCATGCGCGACGACCGTGCCGTGCGCTTCGCCGGCGTCGAGGCCGCGCAGGCTCTCGGCGCCCGGCACCGACAGGATCTGGCCCGACTTCAGGCGGTTCATGTTGTTGCCGATGAAGGCGTCCGGATTCGCGCGGTACAGGGCGACCAGCATCATGTCGAGCGAAACGTCGACCGGTTTCAGCTTGCCGGCGATGCGGCCGAGCGTGTCGCCGGCCTTGACGCGGTAGCGCGAATCGGCCGCTGCTCCCCGTGCCGACGGCTCGCCGGCCGTCTCTTCGGCGCGCGCGCTGCGCTGCGGACGGGCGCCCGGGGCGGCGTTGTCGACGTTCGCCATGCCGGTAACGCGGCCGGGACGCGCGCCTGGCGCCGGCGCACTCGGTGCGACCTGGGCCGACTGGGTGGCGCGCAGTTCGGCCGGATCGAGCAGGAAGGTGTATTCGCGCACCAGGCGTCCATTATTCCAGGACAGCTCCAGCAGCAGGTCGACGAAGGGTTCGTTCAGCGGCTGCGGCGAGGTGATGCGCACGAACTGGCGCCCGCCGCGCTGCTCGACGGCGAAACGCAGCGACAGCAGGGCCGGATTGAATTCGACGTTGGCGGCGCGGTAGGCGTCGGGCGTCGCGAGTTTCGCGACCAGGCCGGCGGCTTCGTCGTTCGAGACGGCGGTCAGTTCGATCTCGGCGCGCAGCGGCTGGCCCAGCGCCGAAAGGACGGTCAGCTTGCCCAGTCCCGCCGCATTTGCCACCGAAGACAGAAGCACTGCACTGGCGACCGCGGCGGTAAGCGTTTTCAACGCGGACGACATGATCTGAGGGCGGCGGTTCAGTGGCATAGAGTTGGATGCGAGAGGGTTGGCAGGAGGGAAAGGACGGTTTCCCGGAAGTCTCAACATATCATCATGCACTGGAGCATGCAAGCTCTGCGGGGCGTAGGCTTGCGATTCTGTGGGATGGATGAGTGATCGATAATGTTTCGATATCGACTGTTGCGATGCTTGATTATCGGGGCGTTAACGAGTCTGGTCGAATCACCAAGAACTGTAGGGTGGGCTCCGCCCACGCGGTGGTACGTACCGGCTCCGATTTCGTGCTCGACGATCTCGCCGGCGCGTATCACCGCGTGGGCTCGGAGAGCCCGGTGAAACCGTCCTTGATGCCATTGGCATCAAGGACCCCTACAAAAACGCCGCGAAGATCGCGGCGTTCGTTCTTACTTGTCCAGCACGATCCGCAGCATCCTGCGCAGCGGCTCAGCCGCGCCCCACAGCAGCTGGTCGCCGACCGTGAAGGCCGACAGGTAATCCGGCCCCATCGACATCTTGCGCAGGCGCCCCACCGGAATCGTCAGGCTGCCGGTGACGGCTGCCGGCGACAGGTCGCGCATCGACGCTTCGCGCGTGTTCGGCACCACCTTCACCCACTGGTTGTGCGAAGCGATGATGTCGTTGATTTCGTCGAGCGGCACGTCCTTCGTCATCTTGATGGTCAGCGCCTGCGAGTGGCAGCGCATCGCGCCGATGCGCACGCACAGGCCGTCCACAGGAATCGCCGAGCTACCGAAACCTTCGCCGCGGCCCAGGATCTTGTTGGTCTCGGCGCCGGCCTTCCACTCTTCCTTCGACTGGCCGTTGCCCAGGTCCTTGTCGATCCACGGGATCAGGTTGCCGGCCAGCGGCACGCCGAACTGCTTCGTCTCCTCAGCCGTCAAGCCATGCTGGGTCGCCAGCACGGTGCGGTCGATCTCGAGGATGGCCGATGCCGGATCGTCGAGCAGCGGTTTCACCGCGCCGTTGATGGTGCCGAACTGGGTCAGCAGTTCGCGCATGTGCTGGGCGCCGCCGCCGGACGCTGCCTGGTAGGTCATGGAGGTCATCCACTCGACCAGGCCCTGCTCGAACAGGCCGCCCAGGCCCATCAGCATGCAGGAGACGGTGCAGTTGCCGCCGACGTAGTTCTTCACGCCGCGCGAGAGCGCGTTCTTGATCACGTCCTTGTTGACCGGATCGAGCACGATGACGGCGTCGTCGTTCATGCGCAGCGTCGAGGCGGCGTCGATCCAGTAGCCGTTCCAGCCGCTGGCGCGCAGCTGCGGGAAGATGTCGCTGGTGTAGTCGCCGCCCTGGCAGGAGATGATGATCTCGCATTTCGACAGCTCGGCGATGTCGTGCGCGCTCTTGAGCGTGGTTTCGTTTTTCGCCATCTTCGGCGCCGCGCCACCCGCGTTCGAGGTGGTGAAGAACACCGGCTCGATGTGGTCGAAATCGCCCTCATCCTGCATGCGCTGCATCAGGACCGAACCCACCATGCCGCGCCAACCTACCAGGCCTACCAATTTCATTTTATTCCCCGTCGTTTTGTCAAAATTACCGGAGCGCCCGCACCACGGCGTCGCCCATTTGTTCCGTACTTACACGCTGCGTGCCATCCTCGAATATATCCGCTGTGCGCAATCCTTGCTTGAGGACCGTCTTGACGGCGGTCTCGATGCGGTCGGCCTGTTCAAGCTTGCCGAGCGAGAAACGCAGCATCATCGCAGCCGAGAGGATCGTCGCCAGCGGGTTTGCGATGCCCTTGCCCGCGATGTCCGGCGCCGAACCGTGCGAAGGCTCGTACAGTCCTTTGTTGTTGGCGTCGAGCGAAGCCGACGGCAGCATGCCGATCGAGCCGGTCAGCATCGCCGCCGCATCGGACAGGATGTCGCCGAACATGTTGCCGGTGACGATGACGTCGAATTTCTTCGGCGCGCGCACCAGCTGCATCGCCGCGTTATCGACATACATGTGTTCGAGGGCGACGTCCTGGTATTCCTTGTGCACGTCGGTCACGATGTCGCGCCAGAACTGGAAGGTCTCGAGCACGTTGGCCTTGTCGACGCTGGTGACGCGCTTGTCACGCTTGCGCGCAGCCTGGAAGGCGACGTGCGCGATGCGACGGATCTCGCCTTCGGCGTAGCGCATCGTATCGAAACCTTCGCGCTGGCCCTTGAAGGGACCGTCCGGGCATTCGCGCACGCCGCGCGGCTTGCCGAAATAGATGTCGCCGGTCAGTTCGCGGATGATCAGGATGTCGAGGCCGGAAACCACTTCCGGCTTCAGGGTGGAGGCGCCGGCCAGTTCCGGATACAGGATCGCGGGACGCAGGTTGGCGAACAGGCCGAGTTCCTTGCGCAATCCGAGGATCGCCTGCTCCGGGCGCAGCGCGCGCTCGAGCGTGTCGTACTGGTAGTCGCCGACCGCGCCGAACAGCACGGCGTCGGCCTGCTTCGCCAGTTTCAGGGTCGATTCCGGCAGCGGATGGCCGTGCGCGGCATAGCCGGCGCCGCCGACTTCCGCCTGCTCCATCTCGAAGGATTCGCCGAGGGCGTCCAGCACGCGCACGGCTTGCGCCGTGATTTCGGGACCGATGCCGTCGCCCGGCAGGATTGCAATTTTCGACATGTGCGTTTTCTTTTTCTTAGATGGTGTTGGCCAGCCAGGGCTGGCGCGCCAGGTGGCGCTCTTCGAAGGCGCGGATCTCGTCGGCGTGGCGCAGGGTCAGGCCGATGTCGTCCAGGCCGTTCAACAGGCAGTACTTGCGGAAGTCGTCGATCGCGAATTCGAAACCGATGCGTCCATCCGGCGTGCGCAGCACCTGGTTCTCGAGGTCGACCACGAGTTTGAATCCGGTGGTCGCCTTGACCTCGTTGAAGAGCTGGTCGACCTGCGCTTCGGTGAGGACGATCGGCAGCAGGCCGCTCTTGTAGCAGTTATTGAAGAAGATGTCGGCGAAGCTCGGCGCGACGATGGCGCGGAAGCCGTACTGCTGCAGGGCCCAGGGCGCGTGTTCGCGCGAGGAGCCGCAGCCGAAGTTCTTGCGGGTCAGCAGGATCGATGCACCCTGGTAGCGCGGCTGGTTCAGCACGAAGTCCGGGTTGAGCGGACGGTTCGTGCAGTCCTGGCCCGGCTCGCCGTGGTCGAGATAGCGCCACTCGTCGAACAGGTTCGGGCCGAAGCCCGTGCGCCGGATCGATTTCAGGAACTGCTTCGGGATGATGGCGTCGGTGTCGACGTTGGCGCGGTCGAGCGGCGCCACCAGTCCTTCGTGTACGGTGAATTTATCCATGTCCTGTCCCGGTTCGCGATTGGGTAATTACTTGCCGCCGGCGCCGGTGACGACCTGGCCGACCTTCTGCACGTCGCGGCCGATGCCGGAGATCGTGTTGCAGCCTGCGAGAACGATGGCGATCAGGGAGAGGGCGAATGCTTTTTTCATGTTGAATCCGTGGTTCGGTTGTTGATTTAGAGTGCGCGCACGTCGACGAAGTGGCCCGCGATACCGGCCGCGGCGGCCATGGCCGGCGACACCAGGTGGGTGCGTCCGCCCTGCCCTTGCCGGCCTTCGAAATTGCGGTTCGAGGTCGAGGCGCATCGTTCGCCCGGCTCCAGCCGGTCGGCGTTCATCGCCAGGCACATCGAGCAGCCCGGCTCGCGCCATTCGAAGCCGGCGGCCTTGAAGATCTTGTCCAGGCCTTCGCGCTCGGCCTGCTCCTTGACCAGGCCGGAACCCGGCACGACCATCGCCAGCTTCACGTTCGAGGCGCGCTGGCGGCCGCGCACGACGCTGGCCGCTTCGCGCAGGTCTTCGATGCGCGAGTTGGTGCAGGAGCCGATGAAGACCTTGTCGATGCGGATGTTCTCGATCGGGGTGTTCGGGGTCAGGGCCATGTAGACCAGCGCCTTTTCCATCGCGTCGCGGCGCACTGCATCCTTTTCCTGGTCCGGATCGGGCACGCGGCCGTCGATCGAGGTGACCATCTCGGGCGAGGTGCCCCAGGTGACCTGCGGGCGGATCTGCGTCGCGTCGAGGGTGACGACCATGTCGAATTTCGCGCCCGGATCGGTGTGCAGCGTGCGCCAGTAGGACACCGCCTGCTCCCAGTGCGGACCGCTAGGGGAGAACGGACGGCCCTTGACGTAATCGATCGTGGTGTCGTCCACGGCGACCATGCCGGCGCGCGCGCCCGCTTCGATCGCCATGTTACAGACCGTCATGCGTCCTTCCATCGACAGCGAGCGGATCGTCGAGCCGCCGAATTCGATGGCGTAGCCCGTACCGCCGGCGGTGCCGATCTTGCCGATCACGGCCAGCACGATGTCCTTCGCGGTGACGCCGGCAGGCAATGCGCCGTCGACCTGCACCAGCATCGCTTTCGATTTCTTGGCCAGCAGGGTCTGCGTCGCCAGCACGTGCTCGACTTCGGACGTGCCGATGCCGTGCGCCAGGCAGCCGAAGGCGCCGTGGGTGGAAGTATGCGAGTCGCCGCAGACCACGGTCATGCCGGGGAGCGTCGCGCCCTGCTCCGGCCCGATCACGTGGACGATGCCCTGGCGCTTGTCGTTCATGTTGAAGTAGGTAAGCCCGAAGCTCTTCGCGTTGGCGTCGAGGGTCTCGACCTGCAGGCGCGAGGTCGGGTCGGCGATGCCTTCGCGGCGGTCGGTGGTCGGCACGTTGTGGTCGGCCACGGCCAGATTGGCGGCGTTGCGCCACAGGCCGCGATGGGCTTCGCGCAGGCCCTCGAAGGCTTGCGGGCTGGTCACCTCGTGCACCAGGTGGCGGTCGATATACAGCACGGTCGTGCCGTCGGCATCGGCACGCACGACGTGCGATTCCCAGAGTTTGTCGTAGAGCGTTTTTAACATGCTAGTGTCCTGTCGAACCGACCCGCTTGGGTGGGGGATTTTGATTATGCCATATTTGTGCACTGCGGCAGTAATGGGGTCGTTTTGCATCATTCTGCCAATACCAACCGCCTCAAACAAACAAGATTTGCCCTTCGCGCCGAATGTCTGAATAAAAAAAGCCTGCACATCGGATGCGCAGGCTTTTATTGCAAGGGCAGACTCCGCCCTTTTTCACTTGTTCAGTGCACTTTATGCTGCCATGCGCACCGTGCTGCGGCAACCGTCCATCAGGAAGGACAGGCCCACGACCAGCACCAGCTCGCCCTCGGCCGAACGCGCGGTGCCGGTGATGCCTTCCACCGTCAGCGCCGTCATCGGCTTGATGACCAGGTCGGCCGTGCCGTCGACCGCTTCCACCGCCAGGATATACGGCTGTGGCGCATTGATGACGATGCCGACGCGCTCGACGGCTTCCTCGTAGCCGAGCGAGCCGGCCAGCGAGCGCACCGGCAGCGGACGGCCCTGGTCCTTCAGCACCGGGGCGCCGCCGACCATCGAGAAGGTCTCCGGCAGCTCGACCACACGCTCGACCACCGCCATCGGCAGCGCCAGCGAGGCGCCCGAGGTGGAGACCAGCATGGTCGGCACGATCGACAGTTCAATCGGCAGGCGGATCGCGAACTTGGTGCCGTGGCCGAGCGAGGAATCGATGCGGATCGCGCCGCGGTTCTTTTCCACCGCCGTTTTGACCACGTCCATGCCCACGCCGCGGCCCGAGACGGACGATGCCACTTCCTTCGTCGAGAAGCCCGGCAGGAACACGAGTTGATACGCATCCTCGTCGGTCTGGGCGCCGTTCTCGCCGATCAGGCCCTTGTCGATGGCTTTGCGGCGCAGCTTGATCGGGTCCATGCCCTTGCCGTCGTCCTGCAGCACGATCATGACGCTGTTGGCTTCCTGCCAGGCTTTCAGCAGGATGAAAGCCTTGGCCGGCTTGCCGCCGGCGACACGCTCCTGCGGCGACTCGACGCCGTGGTCGAGTGCGTTGCGCAGCATGTGCACCAGTGGATCGTACAGGCTGTCCACGACGACGCGGTCAACTTCGGTCTCGGCGCCTTCGATGGTCAGCTCGACGTCCTTGCCGAGGTCTTTCGCCAGTTCGCGCACCAGGCGCGGGAACTTCTGGAACAGGCGGCCCACAGGCTGCATGCGGGTCGCCAGCGTGGCGCGCTGCAGTTCGGCCGAATAGCGGGAAGCGCGTTCCAGCGTTTCGGTGAGCGTGGCCATCAGGGTGGCGGCCTGCCCTTCGAACTTGAACTGGGCCAGGCGCTCGAGCAGCACGGCGGCCTGGTTGGCGGCCTGCACCGATTCGCCGGCCACTTCCAGCAGCGCGTCGAGTTTCACGGCATCGATACGGATGCTTTCGTCCTTGGCCGGCGCGGCTGCGGCGGCCTTGGCATCGCTGCGGCGGTCGACGCCGTCCCAGCCCGCCTTGGCGGCCGGTGCGGCGACGGTCTCGGCTTGCGCGGCCGGCGCGGAGACCGGCTGGACGGCGGCGGCGGCATTGTCCGACACGGCGGTGGCGGGCCCGGCCGCGATGGCGAAGCCGGCAGGCACGACGGCGTTGTACATCGCAGGCCAGTCGAGGCCGTCTTCACCGGCGGCCGGGGCCGCGGCAGGCGCTGCAACTTCAGCCACCGGTGCGGCCGCCGGCGCCGGCGCTGCAACCGGCGCCGCTTGCGTCTTGCCTTCGATCGCATCGGTGAGGATGCGTTCGAGATCCTGCGGCATCGGCGCCAGCTGTTCCGGCGTCGCGCCGTTGTTCAGGTCGTTCAACTGGTCGGCGACGAAGCCCGAGGCCTGCAGCGCGGCCTCGATCGACAGCGGCGTGACCGGCGCGGCGCCGGTGCGCAGCGCGTCGAACAGGTTTTCGGTCAGGTGGCAGGCCGCGACCAGCGCGGGCAGGCCCATGAAGCCGGCACCGCCCTTGATCGTGTGGAACGAACGAAACACCGCATTCAGCGTTTCCTTGTTCTCCGGATCGCGTTCGAGGCGCAGCAGGTGCTCTTCAACATTGACTGCCAGATCCATCGCCTCGACGACGAAGTCCTTGAGCATATCGTCCATTAGAATCCCAGATCGGCAAGAAGGTCGTCGACGTTATCCTGGTCCAGCGCCGCGGATGGCACGGACGGGCCGGACATGAGCTGCACTGGTGCAGTTTCCTTTTCGGCCAGCTTGGCGCGCGTTTCCGGCGGTGCGTTGTCGCGCAGCAGTTGGGCCAGTTCGTTCTCGACCGTCTTGGTGATCATGACGACTTTCTTGATCAGCTGGCCGGTGATGTCCTGGAAGTCCTGGGCCATCATGATTTCCAGCAGGCGGGCTTTCTCGGCCTCGGTCGCGTCAAGCACGGCCTGCGCGAACTGGCGCGAGTCGCCGGCCAGGGCCTTGAACTCGTCCAGGCTCAGCTTGCCTGCGAACAGGGCCGTCCAGCGGCCTTCCATGTCCTGGGCCTGCTTCGACAGTTTGTCTTGCGCCGGCATGCCTTCGTCGAGGGTGTTCAACACCTTGTTCGCGGCTTGCTCGGTCAGCGTGGCGACGTATTCCAGGCGGTCCTGGGCATCGTTGATCTGCGAGGATGCCTCGGTCAGCGCGCGGTCATAGCCGAGTTCGCGCAGCGAGTCGTGCAGCAGGCGCACGATGCCGCCCAGGCGCTCGTACATGTTCTTGTCGGTCTCGCCTTCGCCGGCGGCAACCGGTGCCATGGCGACGCTGGCCACGGCAGGCGCGGCGACGGCAGCGGTGGATGCGCTGGCTGGAGCGGCCGGCTGGCTGGAGGCGACCTGGTCGAACAGGGCTTCCAGGTCGTCCTCATCGGCGGCGGCAGGTGCCGGCGCGGCGGCGGCAACCGGAGCCGAGGCGGCGGCTGGCGCGCTGGCGCGCTGGGCTGCCACTTCCTCGAATAATGCGTCGAAATCGTCGGCGGCGTCGGTCATAATTCCTGCTTCTCCATGATATGAATGTGTCGCAATCTGCTTGCTTCGGTCCGGTGGATGCGGACTTCCGCGCGCGTCATGCGGTCGCTGGAAGCCCCAAAATTCAGTGAACCAGTTTAGCAGCGTAGTTGCCGTAGGTAAATCTCGGAAAAAGCAATACGACGAAATGGACAAGGAATCTTAATTCCGCGACAATAAAACCGTGCGGTTCCTGAATATTTTCACAAGTCAGGTGTTGTTTTGTGGTCGCGTCGATTGTGCATCGTTTTTCGAGGCGTTCCGGCTGAGGCGAACCCGTGTTTGAGCAAGGTCAACAGGTTGCGCTATCGCAAGCCCGGAACACGAAGTAGCAGCCACAATACCGTGGCGTATGGAGGGGGCTCATCATGTACCGGAAAATCCTGATCACCACCGACGGCTCGGCCGTGTCCCAGCACACGGCCTGTGCCGGCGTCAAGTTCGCGCACCAGATGGGGGCCGAGGTGCTGGCCCTGTTCGTCGCACCGGAATACCAGTACCCCGTGTATGTCGAGATCATTCCGCCCTCTTATCCCAGCGAGGACGAATACATCGCCCAGATGCGGCGCACCGGCGAAGACTACATGGGCAGGATCATGCGCTCATGCGCGGACGCCGGGCTGAAACACAGCTGCATGACCGCTTTTTCCGATGCCACGGCCCTGAAAATCGTCGACATCGCCGAACAGGAGGGCTGCGACCTGATCTTCATGGGGTCGCACGGACGCAGCGGCTGGGGCCAGATCCTGCTGGGCAGCGTCACGAATAAGGTGTTGTCGCATACGACCAAGCCGGTGCTGGTGCACCGGCTGATCCACGAGCCTGCAGCGACCTGATGCGGGCGCCGGCACGCCGCCTGCGCGGCGTGCACTATACAGAGCAGCCACGGTTCGCCCGTGGCGCGGGGGGATGTCATGATAAGAATCGTCATTGCAGATGATCATACGATCATGCGCGAGGGGCTCAAGCGCATCCTCGACGGCGCGCTCGACGTCGAGATCGTCGGCGAGGCCACCAACGGCTTCGAGGTGTTGTCGCTGGTGCGCCAGGGCGGATTCGACCTGCTGCTGCTCGACCTGTCGATGCCCGGACGCAGCGGCGTCGACCTGATCCGCCAGGTGCGCAGCGAGGCGCCCAAGCTCGCGATCCTGATCCTCACGATGCACGAGGAAGAGCAATATGCGGTGCGGGCGATCCGTGCCGGCGCCCAGGGGTATCTGACCAAGGAGAGCGCGGGCACCCAGCTGGTGGGCGCGATCCGCAAGGTGGCCTCGGGGCGTCCGTATATCAGTACCGAGGTGGCCGAGCAGCTGGCCCTGAACATCATGGCGCCGAACGAGCAGTTGCTGCACAAGCAGCTGTCGGATCGCGAATTCGAGGTGTTTTCGCTGCTGGTCGGCGGCAAATCGATCACCGAGATCGCCAACAACCTGCACCTGTCGGTGAAGACCGTCAGCACCCATAAAACGCGCATCATGCAGAAGATGGGGATGACCTCGCTGTCCGAAATGGTGCAGTACGCCGTGGCGCACCGCCTGCTGGCGCCGCTGAAGGCCTGAGGCCCGGCCCGGCGCGCTCGCTCCGGGCCAAAGACTTTTGACAGCGTCATGCCCCAATTTGTGCCATGTGCGCCACGCACTTCCCCTGCCCTACCGGCACTGGCGCAAACGCAGTCCCAGGGCTCCCACTCGCTGACGCCCCGTATCAGTAAGAATATTCCTACAGTCCTAGCCCCACTCCTACCTACACATTCAGCCATTGCTGATACCAATGCCGAACTCGTGTTGGCATACTGAATTCAGCGTATCGACTTGCTTGCGATCTAATTTTTCTCCGTAAGCCAAGCCTGCCGCTTGATGAATCCTATTGAAGCACCCGGTAGCGGCACCCCACCACCAGCCGCTCCAGCTCGAATTCTTCACTGGAGAAAAGCATGCAGTCCCAGCAAACGCCAGAACAACGCAACGCCTCGTCGACCATGCATTCCACTCCAATGGAAGCAGGCCGCCAGCGCCAGGGCCGCCTGTGGTCCAACCTCAAGGAAGTCTGCGACCTGCTCCACATCCCGGCCGCCGTCTCCATCAATTCCGAAGAGTTACTGTTCCAGCACGTACAATTCAAGACCGGCCAACGCGTCCACACCATCGGCCAGGCCTTCGACACCCTCTACATCGTCAACTCCGGCTTCCTGAAAACCGTCCTCATCGACGAATTCGGCAACGAACAGGTGCTGAGCTTCCCGATGAAGGGCGACATGCTCGGCGTCGACGGCATCCACACCCGCCACTACGCTTCCGAGGCCGTGGCCCTGTCCGACTGCGACCTGATCCTGCTGCCGTTCAAGAAACTCACCGCCCTGGGCCGGGTGCACATGGAGCTGGAAAACCTGATGTACGGCGTGATGAGCCGCGAGCTGGTGCGTGAGCAGGCCATGATCGGCATGCTCGGCGCCCTCTCCGCCGAGGCACGCGTGGCGCGCTTCCTGGTCTCGCTGGCCGACCGCTTCGCCGCCATGGGCTACTCGAGCAAGCTGTTCAACTTGCGCATGACGCGCCACGAGATCGGCAGCTACCTGGGCCTGACGCTGGAAACGGTGAGCCGCACCCTGTCCGCCTTTAACGAAATCGGCCTGATCACGGTCGACCAGCGCACCATCGGCATCAAGGATCCGGAAGCCCTGAAAACCCTGCGCCGCCTGCCACCCTCGCGCTCGCGCACCAAGGCTGCCGGCGCCAAGCAAAAGGCCGAGCTCGATGCCGCCGGGGACGATCAGGTGCTGGCGACGGCCTGATGCTTTGAATGCCGGTTGAGCCGGCGAATGAAAAACGGCTCCGACGTGCAATCGCATGTCGGAGCCGTTTGTCCTTGCTTTATTGATCCCGCGACAACACCCCATTGTTGACCCGCACCGCGTCGCCCTGGCGGAAGCCCGGATCGTTCTCGTACTGCAGCGTCTGGGTCGCGCCGTTGCCCGCATAGCGCACCACCACTTCATAACGCTGGGTACGGCGCTGGTTGCGTTCGACGTTGCGTCCCACCATTGCGCCACCGACAGCGCCGGCCACGGTGGCGAGCTTGCGGCCATCGCCGCCGCCGACCTGGTTGCCGAGCAGGCCGCCGACCACGGCGCCGACCCCGGTGCCGAGGTAATTGCCCTCACCGCTGACTTCAACCACGTTCACCGCTTCCACCGTCGCGCAATTGGTGCAGTAACGTGCGGTACGGGGTGCGGGCGCCACCGGCGCGCTGGCGGCGGCGACCTGGCGCGGCGCGGCGGACAGCAGCGGACGGCCCAGCACCTGCGAGGTGTAGCGGCCGTTGGAGCGGATGGTTGCCGTTACACGGCTGTCGGGAGCGATGCGGTCGTCGCGGCGGATCGTATAGTCGTCCGCATATTCGCCAGGGCGCACTTCCGGCAGGAAGAACACGCCGCGCGCGCCGGCGATGGAGAGCTCGACACGTGAACCCGGGGTACCGAACACGACAAAGCCGATGTCATTGCCCGGACTCAGGTCCTCGCTGCCGCGTACTTCGAAACGCTCGATGCGCGGCATGGCGGCCAGGTCGCCACGGCGGTTCGGACGCGGCGCGCCATTGCGCACCACCGATTCGGCCAGCACGTCGGTCGCCACGCGGTTGCCCACGCGCAGGTTGGCGGTCACGCTGCTGTTGTTCGTGATGCGGTCGCGCGTGCCGATGGTGTAGGTACCGACATACTGGCCCGGTTCGGTTTCCGTCATGTGCAGATTGCGCGTGGCGCCGTCGATGCGCAGCACGGCATTGCCGCCGGGCGTGCCGTACATGTCGAAATGCAGCTCGACGCCGGGCGCCAGGCGTCGCACTTCCTCGACATTGAAGCCGCGGATGACCGGACCCGAGCGATCCTGCCGCTCATACTGCTGGGCATGGGCCACGGTCGGCGCCAGCGTCAGGGAGCACAGCGGCAACAGCGCGGTGAGCGTGGCACACAGGGTGTGGCGAAGTTTCATGGTATGTCTCCTCTTGATGGGTCAGACTATTCGGTCGTACATACACGGTACGCCAATGCCCATGAGAAAACAGTGCGCTAACGAACGCTGTGCACGGCCTCGCCTGAGGTGACGAAAATCGCGTCGCCGGGCTCCCGCGTGACGACGTGGCCGCCCGTAAACGAACCGAAGGACGGCAGGATCATCCGCTCGGTGCCGACGACGAAGCACGGCAGGCGCAGCGCATCGAAGCGGGTCGCCAGCACCCAGGCCGGGTGCACGTGGCCGGCCAGCGCATAGCTGCCGCTGCCCATGCAGAGATCAAGGTCCGGATGGTGGCAGAAGGCGAACGGCCCGACCGCATGCGGTTCGTCGACCAGTTCGATGCCGAGCGCCGCCGCCGGGTCGCCCGCATGCTTGTCGTGGTTGCCGCGCACCAGAGTCAGGCGCAGCGCGTGCCGCCGCCGGCGCCAGGCCAGCATCGCCTGCTGGGTGCTCGATGCATGGGCGGCGCGCGCATGCAGGAAGTCGCCGAGAAAGACGACATGGCGCGCGCCATGGGCATCGATCAGGGCGTCGAGGGCCATCAGGTTTTCAGTGGTGGTGCCGCGCGGCACCGGGATGCCTTGTGCGCGGAAGGAAGCGGCCTTGCCGAAATGGATATCGGCAATGATCAACATGTCCTGCGCAGGCCAGTAAACGGCCTTTTCGGGCAAGAGCAGCAAGCGCTCACCCGCAACCTCAACAACCGAACTCGTCATACAGAAGCAGCTTTCTCCAGTTCACGCAACATGCGCGCCACGCGATCGTTCAGCTTCTCGGTACTGACCTTTTCGCGGAAGCGCTCGACCATCAGCGCAAAACCGAAGGGCGTCGCGCGTTTCACGACACGATACGCTACTTTACGCGCATGGAGTTCGGCCAGCGTGTCACGCAGGCGGGTCAATTCCAGTTCCTGCTCCAGCACCTCGCGCTGGGCCTGCGTCAGCAGCAGGTTGCCGGCGTCATGCTTGCGGAAGACCTCGAAGAACAGCGAAGACGAAGCCTGCACCTGCCGGTTCGATTTCGGCTGGCCCGGATAGCCCTGGAACACCAGTCCGGCAATGCGCGCCACTTCGCGGAAGCGCTGCTGCGACAATTGCGTCGCATTCAGGCTGTCGAGCACGTCTTCCAGCAGGTGCTCGGTGTCGAACAAGCCCACCTCGCGCCCGGTTGCGCCCGCGAATTCCCGCTCCCAGTCGACCGGCTCCGGCGCCATCAGCTCGAAGCCGTAATCGTTGACCGCAATCGAAAAGGTGATCGGTTGGCGCCGCCCGATGCGGTAGGCGAACAGCGAAGCCAGTCCCATGTGCACCGAACGTCCCGCGAACGGATAGACGAACAGGTGATAACCTTCGCGGCTCTTCATCGATTCCAGTACCAGGGTGTCGAGCGTCGGCAGGGCCGACCATTTTTCCTGAATTTCCAATAGCGGCTTGATCGCCTGCATTTCCGGCCCCTCGAAGCGCCCTGCGGCCGCCTGGCGCAGCTGCTCGAGCGCGGCGTGGGCGAGTTCCGACGACATCGGCATCTTCGCGCCCATCCAGCGCGCGATGGCGCCGCGACTTCCCGTGGCGCGTTTCACGAATGCCGTCATCTCGTGCAAGCGGACGAATTCGAGGATGCGCCCGCCGAACAGGAAATGGTCGCCCTGCTTCAGGCGCGAAATGAACGACTCTTCCATGCTGCCGATCCGGCCGCCGCTCATGTACTTGATCTGGATGGTGGCGTCCGAGACGATGGTGCCGATGCCCATCCGGTGGCGCCTGCCGATCGCGGTATCGGGCACCCGGTAGACGCCCTCCTCGTCCGGCAGCACGCGCCGGTATTCCGGATACACGGTCAGGCTCTGTCCGCCGCGCGCGACGAAATCGAGGGCCCATTGCCATTCTTCCTCGGTCAGGTGACGGTAGGACCAGGCCTGCCGTACCTCCTGATAAAACTGCTCCGAGCGGAAACCGCCGCCGAGGGCCACCGTCACCATGTGCTGCACCAGCACGTCGAAAGGCTTGTTGGGCACATACCGCCCTTCGATCTTGCGCGCGGCCACCGCGACTTTGGCGCCGGCCGCTTCCAGGATTTCCATGCTGTTGGTCGGCACCAGGGTCACGCGCGAGACCCGCCCCGGCGCGTGGCCGCTGCGCCCGGCGCGCTGCAGCAGGCGCGCGATGCCCTTGGCGCTGCCAATCTGCAGCACGCGCTCGACCGGCAGAAAATCCACGCCCAGGTCGAGGCTGGCGGTACAGATCACCGCCTTCAGTTCTCCTTTTTTCAGGCCCATCTCGACCCAGTCGCGCACCTCGCGCGCCAGCGAACCGTGGTGCAGCGCGATCACGCCGGCCCAGTCGGGCCGCGCTTCGAGGATGTTCTGGTACCAGATCTCGGACTGGGAGCGGGTGTTCGTAAACACCAGGGTCGCATCGTAATGCTCGATCTCGTCGATCACGGGTTGCAGCATTTGCAGGCCCAGGTGCCCGCCCCACGGAAAGCGCGACACGTCCTTCGGGATCAGCGAATCGACGACGATCTGCTTTTTCGTGTCGCCTTCGACCAGTACCCCCGGCATATCCCCTAACAACACCTGCCGGGCCAGGTCCAGGTCGCCCATCGTCGCCGACACGCCCCAGATGACCAGTTCCGGCCGCCAGTGCCGCAGCCGCGCCAGCGCCAGCTGCACCTGTACCCCGCGCTTGCTGCCCATCAGTTCGTGCCACTCGTCGATGATGATCATGTCGAGGTGCCTGAACTGTTCCTCCGCCGCCGCGTGGCTCAGCAGCAGCGAGAGGCTTTCCGGTGTGGTGATCAGGCTGGTCGGCCACTTGCGCGACTGGCGCGCACGCTCGGCCGAGCCGGTGTCGCCGGTGCGCGCGCCGACCGTCCACTCGGGCGCCAGCACCGCGGCCGATTCCTCGAGCGCGCGCTGGGTATCGGCCGCGAGCGCGCGCATCGGCGTGATCCACAGCACGCGCAGGCCGCGTGGTGGCCCACTCTTGCGGCCTTGACCCAAGGCTCCACGCTGCAGGGCGGCCAGCCACACGGCATAGGTTTTACCGGCGCCCGTATTTGCATGCAGCAGCCCGGACTGGCCCGCGAGCGCCGCCTTCCACACCTCTTTCTGGAACGGGAAGGCCTTCCAGCCGCGCGACGCGAACCAGTCCTTGACGATCGCCGGCGTCGGCCCGCTCATGCACCCACATCCGTCTTGCCGGGGGCACGGCAGCACAGCAGCCGCAGCAAGAGCGGGATATTGCCGGATTCATCGCAGTTCAATATGCATGCCTCGTCGTTAAGCTGGATCGAAACGGAGCGCCTTGCGGGCGGCCCCGGCCTGTCTTGCGCCTGCCAAGTCTAGCAAAGGCCGGCGCCAACCGGCGCCAGCAACCGCGCCCTGCCGGGGCCAGCAACCGCGCCCGGCCGGGGCCGCCGCTTGCCTGCGGCATGCGAAGGCGGCGCGAAAAGTGTTAGGCGAAGTCGCGGCGCGGGTGTATCGTCAATCGGCAGATCGCACGACCGGATAAGGCGATCACTGCCCTGGACGAGATGAAGGAAATGAGCGAACGTCAAAAACGAAGCGATATCGATACCGCAAAGGTGGTGACGCGCGGCATTAATATTCTGGCAGTACGGAATCGGTTCCTGGCGCAGAATTACATGCGCATCAACCATGTTCCGCAAGGCGTCATCGAACGCGTGCTCGACCGCCCCTGCGCACGGCGCGCTACTAGTGCAGAGCAATTGATTTCGGAAGCCATCGTCCCCTCATCCTCTGGTACCAGGCGCGATTAGCGTGGCGCGGCTGCGCCGGCGGCCCGGATGGTCATCGATGCAAGGGAGGAGGAAGCGCTTTCCTCTGTGTTACTGCTCAGTGTTACCGCTCTGCTGCGAGGACATCATGGACACTCTCAACGCACTGCCGCCCACCGCGTCGGCGCTCGGCGTTTCCTTCGATGGCCGCGCCTGGCACTATCGCCAATTCACCTACGACCACCTCGACGACGCATTCCGTTATGCAAGCGTGGAGGCCGGCCGCCCCGGTATCCGCGAAGAAGCGGCGCCGGTCCACTGGCGCCAATGGACCGGCCCGACCGCCCAGGACCAGTTGCGGATGACGGCCCACGGCATCGCGTACGAGCAGGGCTACTACCGCTATGGTCCGTATCGCTACGAACTGCTCGATGCGGCCGTGGCCTACGCGCAGCGCCAGCCGGGGCTCGGGGCCGGCGGCCAGGCAACGGCACGGGACCATGAAAGATGAAGGCGCAGTCCGGCCACGCGCACCAGCTCGATGCGGCACAACTGCGCAGGCTGCTGACGCTGTCGCGCGAACTGCTGCAGACCGATGAAGCCGGCGTCTCGCTCGGGCTGATCGGGCAGGCGCTGTCCGAACTCATCCAGCCAGATGCGAGCCTGCTCCTGCTGCGCGCGGGCGGACTCGATATCGTCGAGTTCGACAACCAGGGGCGCGTCCGGGCGGCCGGCAAGGATCATCCGCTCTTTGAGACGGGCATGCTCCTGTTGCCCGACATCGATGCCGGCGCCAGGAGAGCCCCGCCCGCACCGCAACAGTGCCAGCGCGTCGGGCTGCGCACCCTCGCCCTCGCCATACCGGCCTACGCCGCCGTCGCCATTCTCGTCGCCAGCTGGAACCGCGACCTTGCCAGCGCCGAGCTGGAGCGCTACGAAAACACCATCGTCGCTCTTCTGGAACTGGGCGCCGCCGCACTGGGCAAGATCGAGGCGCGCAGCTCGCTGGAACGGCTGGTGGATCACCAGCGCCGACAGATGGCAACGACCTCGGCCTCGCATGCCGCGGAACTGGCGCGGCGCGACGACGTGGCGGTCGCCCTGAACACGCTGTCCCTCACCGACGTGCTGACCGGCTTGTACAACCGGCGCGGTTTCTTCGTCCAGGCCGAACACCTGCACAAGGTGTCGCGGCGCCGGCGCGCGAAAAGCGCCGTCATCTTCGCCGACATCGATGGCCTGAAACGCGTCAACGACGAACTCGGCCATGACCGCGGCGATGCCGCAATCCGCGACGCGGCCTTCGTGTTTCGCCAGTCCTTCCGCCAGGCCGACGTGGTCTCGCGCCTGGGCGGCGACGAATTCGTCGCCTATACCCTCGATGACGAACAGCCCGGCGTCGTCCTCGAGCGCATCCAGGCCAACCTCGACGCCTTCAACCTGACGGAGGAACGGCCGTACGTCCTGTCCCTGAGCGCCGGGATCGTGCAGTGCGATCCCGCCAGCGACGAGACGCTGTCGGACTACCTGCTGCGGGCGGACGAGCGGATGTATGCTAACAAGCGCAGCAGACTACATTAAGTAGCGTTCAGGCGCCCGCCGCGGCCAGCAGGCCTTTGAGCGTATCGAGCGTATCGGCATCCTCGACGGTCTTGTCGTCGCGCCGGCGCAGGATGCGCGGGAAGCGCACCGCAATGCCTGCCTTGTGGCGCGAGGACAGCGCAATGCCCTCGAAGCCGATCTCAAACACCATGGTCGGCTTCACCGAACGCACCGGGCCGAATTTCTCGATGGTCGTCTTGCGGATCGCATTGTCGACCTGGGCGATCTCGGCGTCCGTCAGGCCGGAATAGGCTTTCGCAAAGGGCACCAGGCGGCGCTCGCCATGCCCTTCGTCGTCGTCCCAGACGGCGAAGGTATAGTCGGTATACAGCGAAGCGCGCCGCCCATGCCCAGCCTGGGCATAGATCAGCACCGCGTCGATCGAATACGGGTCGACCTTCCACTTCCACCAGGTGCCGACATCCTTCGTGCGTCCCACGCCGTACTGGGCGCTTTTCGCCTTGACCATCATGCCCTCGACGCCGCGGTTGCGCGACTCCGTGCGCAGGGTCGCCAGCGCTTCCCAGCTCGCGGCGTGAATCAGCGGCGAAATCTTCAGCTGCGGCTGGTCGCAGGCGGCCACCTGCGTTTCCAGCAGCGCCCGCCGCTCGTGCTGGGGCAGCGCGCGCAGGTCGACGCCGTCGAGTTCCAATAAATCGTAGCAGACCAGCACCGCCGGCAGCTCGGCCAGCAGCTTGGCGGACAAGGTTTTACGCCCGATGCGGCGCTGCAGTTCCGCGAACGGCGCCGGCACATCGTTCGCATGATCCCAGACCAGCACCTCGCCATCGACCACCGTCCCTTCGGGCAGGCGCAGGCTGCACAGTTCCGGGAAGCGTTCGCTGATCAGGTCTTCGCCGCGCGACCACAGGTAATTGAGCGCGCCGCGCCGCACCAGCTGGGCGCGGATGCCGTCGTATTTCCACTCGACCTGCCAATCGGTCAGCTCGCCGAGCGCGGCCGGGTCACCCTGCAACTGATGCGCGAGGAAGAAGGGGTAAGGTTGGCCTCCGCGCAGCTTGTGTTCCTCATCCGATTGCGCCGCGATCAGTTGCAGGAACTTGGCGGCCGTCGGGCGCACGCTGCCGTCGGTCCAGCCCATCAGGCGCTGGGCGATCAGTTTGCTGTCGACGGCTGCGATCGCGGCCAGCGCCCGCGTGACCAGCAGTTTCGAGACGCCGACCCGGAAGCCGCCGCCGATCAGTTTGCAGAACAGGAAGCGCTCGGGGGTGTTCAGCTCGTTCCAGTAGCTGAACAGGGCTTCGCGGATGACGGCGGGATCGGCGCCGCGCAGGGGTCCGATGCGTTCCGTCATCCATTCCGCGAGTCCCACGTCGCTGCGTTTTTCCGGCGGCGGCAGGATGTGGGCGATGGTTTCGGCCAGGTCGCCGACGGCCTGGTACGACTCCTCGAACAGCCACTCGTCGAGCACCGCATATTCGATCGCGAACTGGCGCAGCAGCTTGGTCGGCACGGCCTGTTTCGGCTTGCCGCCGGCCAGGAAGTACACGGCCCAGGCGGCGTTCTCCGGCGCGGCGGTCGAGAAATACTGCTGCAGGGCTTCGAGCTTGCGGTTGGTGGCGGTGGTCTCGTCGAGTTCGGCGAACAGTGCGGCGAATTCACGCATCGTTTGTCTCCTGCTTCTCCACCGCCTGCTCCGCCTCCGTGGCCGGCTGCGGCGCGATGCCGACGTCGTCGTCGTCGTCGCCGTATTCGGTGTCGAAGCCGGCCGCGTCCAGGCCCTGCTGGCAGAGCCATTTCACCATCACCGGAATCGAGCCGTGCGTGACGATGATGCGCTGGGCGCCGGTGGCGGCGATGGCGCTCATCAGGCCCGGCCAGTCGGCATGATCCGAGAGCACGAAGCCGCGGTCGACGCCGCGCCGGCGGCGCGCGCCGCGCAGCTGCATCCAGCCGCTGGCAAAGGCATCGCTGTAGTCGCCGAAGCGCTTCATCCAGGGCGAACCGGAGGCCGACGGCGGCGCGACGATAATGGATTGCTTGAGTGCCGCCTTGTCGACATCGCTCACCATCAGGGTCGGCGGCAGCATGACGCCGCCTTCGCGGTACACGCGGTTGAGCGGCTCGACCGCGCCATGGCAAACGATCGGCCCAATGGACGGATCGAGCCCGGACAGGATGCGCTGGGCCTTGCCGAAGGAATAGCCGAAGATCACGCTGGGGCGCCCCTCGTCGGCATTCTTTTTCCACCAGCGGTTGATGTCGTCGAAAATGGACTGCTCCGGTTCCCAGCGGTAGATCGGCAGGCCGAAGGTCGATTCGGTAATGAAGGTGTCGCAGCGCACGGGCTCGAAGGGCGCGCAGGTTTTGTCCGGCTCGATCTTGTAGTCGCCCGACGCCACCCAGACTTCGCCCTGGTATTCCATGCGCACCTGGGCCGAGCCCAGCACGTGGCCGGCCGGGTGCAGCGAGACCGTGACGCCGTTGTGGACCACGGTCTCGCCATATTGAAGCCCGTCGACCTGGATGTCGCCCAGGCGCGAGCGCAGCACGTGGACGCCGCTGGCGGCGGTGAGGTACTTGCCATGGCCGTAGCGCGCGTGGTCGCCGTGTGCGTGCGTGATCACGGCGCGCTCGACCGGCCGCCAGGGGTCGATATAGAACCCGCCAGGGACGCAATACAGTCCCTCCTTGCGCACAACCACCATATCTGCCATGCGGTCCTTTATTGGAATCAAACCGGTTCCACGAAGTCTGCCATAAACGATTTGTGCTCGCCGTCCGGGAAGTCGATACCGATCTGGTCTCCCGCCACCGATACCACCACGCCCTCCCCGTACTTCGGCACTTTGACGCGCATGCCCGCTTCGAAATGCGGGCCGGCCGGTTCCGGCTCGGGGGTATGGTCGAACTCGTCGTCGCGGATCTCGATGTCTTCCAGCGCCAGCGCGGGGGGATTCTTGCAGTTGTCGCAGCGGCAGCACTTTTCGAAGCCCTCGACCTCGTCGCCGAAATAGTCGAGCATCAGCTTCCAGCGGCAGAAGCCGCTGACCGCATACCCCACCATTTTTTCCAGCGACTCGCGGTCGTGGTCCTGTTTCTGTACATAGACCTCGGCCAGCTGTTCGAAATTGACCGCCTTCGGCTCGTTCGCCGTGATGACGAACTCGAGCTTGCGGTTCTGGCGCACGAACTTGCCATCTTTCAATAACTTGAGGCAGACCTTGATCTTCGCTTCGTTCAGGTCGCCGAGCTTTTCCTCGATGCGCTCGGTCGTGACCGGGCCATCTTCCGCCAGTTCGCAGGCGGCATCGTAGACCGAACGGATCTCAGCGGCGTCCGGGTAATGCTTGACCAGGAAGAATTGCTGCAGGCGCTTGTCGTCCTGCAGGAAGAGCAGCGTGCACTGCGCATCCTTGCCGTCGCGCCCGGCCCGTCCCGATTCCTGGTAATAGGACTCCAGGTTGGCCGGGATCTGCAGGTGGATCACGAAACGCGTGTCGCTCTTGTCGATGCCCATGCCGAAGGCATTGGTCGCGACCATGATGCGCCGCTCGTCGTTCATGAACAGGTCCTGGTTGGCTTTGCGCTCGGCGTTGGGCAGCTTGCCGTGGTAGATCGTCACCGATTCGCCGGCTTCTTCCAGGATGCGGTGCATTTCCTCGGCCGCCTTGACGGTCGCCGCGTAGACGATGCCGACGCCTTCGGTTTCCGCCACCAGGCGCCGCGCCTCGGCAAACTTCTGGTCGGGATTGGTCACCTGCACCACGCTGTAGTGCAGGTTGGGCCGGTAGATACCGGTATTGATGACCTTCATGCGCGGCCGGTTCAGCTGACGGCCGATGTCTTCCATCACCTCGTCGGTGGCGGTGGCGGTGAGCGCCAGCACGGTCGGATGTCCGAGCGCGGCAATTGCGGCCGCCATCTCGATATAGGCCGGGCGGAAATCGTGCCCCCATTGGGAAATGCAATGGGCTTCGTCGATCGCGACCAGCGCCACCGTCGTTTGTTTCAGCACTTCCAGGAATTCCGGCGAGGCCAGGCGCTCCGGGGTACAGAAGACGATCTCGCACTGGCCCTTCGCAATCGCGTCGAGCGCCGCATGTTCTTCCTCGGCGTTCAGGCTGCTGTTGACCTGGCAGGCACGCACGCCCAGCTCCTCGAGCTTACCCAGCTGGTCCTTCATCAGCGAGATCAGGGGCGAGACGACCACTGTCAATCCTGTTAACAGGTGGGCCGGGATCTGGTAGCACAGCGACTTGCCGCCGCCGGTAGGCATGATCGCCAGCGTGTCCTTGCCGTCGAGGACGCTGTCGATGACGCGTTGCTGGCCGTCGCGCAGGCGTTCGATGCCGAACACGGAACGGAGCAGTTTTTTGATGGAATGGCGGCGCACTGCGAGCAGGCCGTTATGCAGGAGTTGGGGGTCGTGTCGGGTCATGGAGCCGACTTTAAATCGCACGCGCGAGCACGGCTATAGGACGCGAGCCAAAGGCCGCGTAGGAGCGGCTCTCTGGGGACCTTCCCCTTGCTGAGACAGGGTCGCAAGGTCGATTCCTACAGAACGGCGGATTCCCCGCCGATGCCGCGCAACATCGCCCGGCCTCAGAATGGCACCATACCAAGCGAAAACACACAGACGAAACCCGGAGAACCCATCATGATGCGCTCGATCCCAACTACCCTGACCGCACTCCAACTTGCCCTCGCCGGCGCCGCAGCCTGGCTGGTATATGAAACGAACACCCTGCAGAGCGCAGCCGTGCTGATGTTCCACTGATTTCTTGTAAGGTGCGGCAGGATCGGCCGACTGATGTCTGGCTGAAATCAATTGTCGCAAAACATTGCCGCATCTGGCGCACGATAGCGGCAAGCAAGCAAGCGCCCGGCAAACAGTTATAGACCGGTACAGCGTACGTACCGGCAGTTATCCAAATGAAAACGCCATCCCGACTCGCATCGGGATGGCGTTTTCACGTCGGCCGCGGGAAATCAGGCGGCCTTGGCTTCCATATCCACCGCGTCCGTCTCTTCCGTCGGCAAGCGCATCAGGTAATCGAAGGCTGCCAGCGAGGCCTTGGCGCCCTCGCCCACCGCGATCACGATCTGCTTGAACGGCACCGTGGTCACGTCGCCGGCCGCGAACACGCCCGGGATCGAGGTTTCACCGCGTGCGTCCACTTCGATCTCCCCATGCGGCGTCAGCTCGAGCGTCCCTTTCAGCCATTCGGCATTCGGAATCAGACCGATCTGCACGAACACACCCGCCAGTTCCACGGTATGGAGCTCGCCGCTGGCGCGGTCCTTGTAGACCAGGCCAGTGACTTTCTTGCCGTCGCCCAGGACTTCGGTCGTCTGCGCACCCTTGATCACATCCACGTTCTTCAGGCTGTACAGTTTGCGCTGCAGGACCGCATCGGCGCGCAGTTCGTTGCCGAATTCGATCAGCGTCACGTGCTCGACGATACCGGCCAGGTCGATCGCCGCTTCGACGCCCGAGTTACCGCCGCCGATCACCGACACGCGCTTGCCCTTGAACAGCGGACCGTCGCAGTGCGGGCAGTAGGCCACGCCGTGGTTCTTGTACTCTTTTTCGCCCGGCACGTTGATTTCGCGCCAGCGGGCACCGGTCGAGAGAATGACCGATTTCGATTTCAGCACCGCCCCGTCTTCGGTCGTCACTTCGAACAGCTGGCCGCTCTTTTCGAGCTTCGAAGCACGCTGCAAATTCATGATGTCGACGTCGTAGTGCTTGACGTGTTCTTCGAGCGAGACGGCAAACTTCGGACCCTCGGTTTCCTTGACCGAGACAAAGTTCTCGATCGCCAGGGTATCGAGTACCTGGCCGCCGAAGCGGTCGGCAACGACGCCGGTACGGATGCCTTTGCGGGCGGCGTAGATCGCCGCGGCCGCGCCGGCAGGACCGCCGCCGACGATCAGCACGTCGAACGCTTCTTTCTTGCTCAGTTCAGCGGCTTTGCGCTTGCCGGCGCCGGTGTCGAGCTTGGCGAGGATTTCCTCGGCGCTCATGCGGCCCTGGCCGAAATGCTCGCCGTTCAGGAACATCATCGGCACGGCCAGGATCTGGCGCGACTCGACTTCATCCTTGAAGAGGCCGCCGTCGATGGTCGTGACCTTGATGCGCGGATTAATGATCGACATCGAGTTCAGCGACTGCACCACTTCCGGGCAGTTATGGCAGGACAGCGAAATAAAGGCTTCGAAGACATAGTCGCCGTCGAGATTTTTAATCTGTTCGATCACGGCCTCGTCGAACTTGATCGGGTGGCCGCCCACTTGCAGCAGGGCCAGCACCAGCGAGGTGAACTCATGGCCCAGCGGGATCGCGGCGAATTCGATGCCGATGTCGGTGCCGACACGGTTGATGGCGAAAGATGGCTTGCGCGTCGCATTGCCGTCTTCGCGGTAAGAAATCTTGGCGCTCAGGGAAGTGATTTCCTTGAGCAGTTCTTCCATTTCGCGCGCTTTCGGCGACGCGTCCAGCGATGCAACGATCTCAATCGGCTGCACCACTTTTTCCAAATAGGCTTGTAACTGCTTCTTGAGGGTTGCTTCGAGCATGGTTTTTCCTTGTATTCGGTGAAGAATGGATGCCGGCGGTCTTCCCTGCCCGGCATCCCGGTACTACTGACTACTGACTACTTAGATCTTGCCGACCAGGTCGAGGGACGGGGTCAGGGTTTCAGCGCCTTCGGTCCACTTGGCCGGGCAGACTTCGCCTGGGTGCGAAGCGACGTACTGGGCAGCCTTGACTTTGCGCATCAGTTCCGACGCGTCGCGGCCGATGCCGTTGTCGTGCACTTCCATGATCTTGATCTGGCCTTCTGGATTGATGACGAAGGTGCCGCGCAGCGCCATGCCTTCTTCTTCGATCATGACCTGGAAGTTGCGTGCCAGGGCGCCGGTCGGGTCGCCGATCAGCGGGTAGTTGACCTTCTTGATCGCGTCCGAGGTGTCGTGCCATGCCTTGTGGGCGAAGTGGCTGTCGGTCGACACGCCGTAGACCTTGACGCCCAGTTTTTCGAATTCAGGCTGGAAATCAGCCAGGTCTTCCAGTTCGGTCGGGCAGACGAAGGTGAAGTCGGCCGGGTAGAACATCAGGACGGACCAGGTGCCTTTGAACTGCTCTTCGGTCAGGTCGATGAACTTGCCTGCGTGGTAAGCGGTTGCTTTGAATGGCTTGATCTCGGTATTGATAAGGGACATGGAAGCTCCTGTTGTGTTGTGAATCAAAGTTGATGAATGCAAGTGTAAAGCGCTTGCGATCGCTTGTAAAATTAATTGATCAGATAAGATCGATTGATTTCTACTATCGCGAGGAGGAAGCACCGCCTGCCATGTCAGGCAGGCAAGGCTGTCAATCTCGCAAGAGGCCCGTCAGTGTGCGTGAAAGGCGCGGTCTTTGCAACCGCGGGCCCGTTTGCCTGTTTTACCGGCTTATGTCAGGGCCATGTGTTTCGTGCCACATATTTTGTGACAAAACCCGCAATCGATGTGACAATTGACGCAAGCTGAACAGATTCAGCAAGTGAATTTTTATTACTGCGGCAAGGCGAGCATGCAAGCGAGCGAAAAAAAGATTCTTGTCGTCGATGACAACGCGGATGCCGCCGATATGACTGCACAGATTTTGCAGATGTATGGCTTGCAGGTGCAGGTCGCCTACGGCGGCCCGGAAGGCCTGGCCCTTGCGCGCGCCAACCGTCCGGACCTGATTTTCCTCGACATCGGCATGCCGCTGATGGATGGTTACCAGGTAGCGCAGGCAGTCCGTGCCGATGCTACGCTGAGCAAGGTCATGCTGGTCGCGCTGACGGCATGGGGCGATGAAGCGTCGCGCAACAAGGCGCGTGCCGCCGGCTTCGACATGCATCTCACCAAGCCTGCAAACATCGTCGAACTGCTCGACATAGCGGGCGGCAAGTGTTGACTGGACGCCCGATCCGGCTCAGGCAGGCGGCACCGTCGCCAGTATCGAAGCGAGCACGCCTGTATCGATCGGCTTGACGAGGTGATGGTCGAACCCGGCCGCCGCCGTCTGTTCGCGATCCTTTTCCTGTCCATAACCGGTCACCGCGACCATGACCGATGCGGCGGTTCCCGGGCAGGTGCGCAAGCGCCGCGCCAGCTCGTTGCCATCCATTTCAGGCAAGCCGATATCGAGCAGGCAGACCTGGAACGCTTCCTTCTTCGCCCGTGCCAGCGCCAGGCGCGCATCGTGTTCCACCGTTACCTGGTGCCCCGATGCTTCCAGCAGCATGGCCAGCAGCGCCGCGGCATCCGCGTTGTCGTCCACGACCAGGATGCGCAGGCCGCCCGCCTGCGTGGCTGAATCGCCGCCGGCGGATGCATGGGCCGCGTCACTGTCCTCCCCTGCCGGCAGGCGCGGCAGGCAGATGGTAAAAGTGCTGCCCTGGCCGAGCCCTGCGCTTTCGCAGCGCGCCGTGCCGTGATGCAGCTCGACCAGGCTGCGCACCAGCGCCAGCCCAAGGCCCAGCCCGCCCGAGGAGCGATCCGGCGAGCGCTCGGCCTGCGCGAACAGGTCGAAGGCGCGCGCCACCAGTTCCGGCGCCATGCCGATGCCGTCATCCGATACTTCGATGAGGACATGCGCATCGCGCACATCGGTGCGCACCCGGATGTTGCCGCCTTCATGCGTGTACTTGGCGGCGTTGTTGAGGAGGTTGGCCAGCACCTGCACCAGCCGTTTGCTGTCTCCCTGCACCAGTGTCGCGTGCGGCGTCAGGCGCAGTTCCAGCTGATGGCGGCGTGCCCGGATCGCCGGCGTGACCTGCTCCACGGCGTCGGCAATGACGTGGTTGACGTCCACCGGCAGCTTCTCGAGCTCCACCAGGCCACGGGTCACGCGCGATACGTCCAGCAGGTCGTCCACCAGACCCGTCATGTGCCTGACCTGGCGGCCGATGATCCGGCTGGTGCGCTGCACGCGTTCCTCGTCCAGCCGGCCCGTTTGCAGCAGTTCGGCGGCCGCGCTGATGGGCGCAAGGGGATTGCGCAATTCATGGGCCAGCATGGCGAGGAACTCGTCCTTCCGGCGGTCGGCCTGGCGCAGGCGGTCTTCGCTTTCGCGCAAGGCCTCGTCGTTCGCCTTGCGTTCGGTAATATCGATGGCCGTGCCGATGACGCGTACGCATTCTCCCGCGTCGTTGAACAGACCCCGGCCTTTGGCGGCGACCCAGCGTATGCGCCCGTCTTCCTTGCCGACCGTCCGGTATTCGGCGGCGTACTGGAGGCGCAGCTGCGGATTGGCGGCCGCCTCGAACGAGGCAAAGGTGTGTTCCCGGTCCTCGGGATGCACGCCCTCATAAAAATCCGCCAGCACGACAGGACGGTCGGGCGATATGCCGAACATGGCTTTTACCCGCCGCGGCCAGTACATGGTCTGGCTCACCACATCGACATCCCATTCGCCGACGTCGGCGGCATCGATGGCAAGCCGCAGCTGTTCTTCGCGCGCGCCGAGCGCAGCCTCGGCCATCTTCCGGTCATGGACGTCGGTGGAGGTGCCGAACCACATCAGGATCTGCCCCGACTGAGGGTCGCGCCAGGACTCCGCGCGCACGAGGAACCAGCGATAGCAGCCGGCGGCGGACCGGATCCGGTGCTCGACGCTGAAATGCCCCCCACTCTTGCGGGCAGCTTCCCATGCCTGCATCGTGGCTGCGTGATCGTCGGGATGCACGAATTTTTCCGAGACTTCGTAGGGCGAGGTCGGGTCCAGGTCGACACCGGTATACGCGGACCACTGCTTGTTGAAGTACACGCCGCGGCCGCTGTCGTCGATGATCCAGACGATTTGCGGAATCGAGTCGGCCATCAGGCGGAAGCGAAGTTCGCTGGCACGCAGTTTTTCTTCCGTCTGCCGTTGTGCTTCGGTGCGCGCGGCCACCCGTTGCTCGAGCGTCTCGTTCGCTTCGCGCAGCCGCCTGTTTGCAATTTCGATCTCGATCGCCTGGTCGTCGATGGTCGACGCCATCCGGGCCGTATGGTCCTTCGTCCTGACAAACTCGGTCACGTCTTCCACGCGATGGATGATGTGCGTGACGGTGCCTTCGGCATTCAGTACCGGCGTATTCACCGGACTCCAGAAGCGCTCCTCGAAACGGATCCCATCCGCAGTTGGAATCCGTATGTCGTATTTCTGGATCGCCATCGTGTCGGGGCGCCCGGTGGACAAGGCGCGCTGCAGCGAGGCATGCAGATTGGCCACGCCGCTTGCAGATGCATCGTCGGGGTTATCCGGAAACACCTCGAACATGCCGCGGCCGACGATATCCTCGCGCCGCGTACTGGTCGCGTTCAGGTACGCCTGATTGACCGAAACGATATGCAGGTCGTGCGACAGCACCAGGTAGGGCGATGGCGCAGCGTCGAACAATGCGCTGAAATCCAGCGGGTAGCGGGATGCCGGATCGAAGGTCGGTTCCATGGGCATGGCAGGCAAGCGTCCGGTGTCGCCAGCTCAGGCGGACACCGCCGCGCACGGAACCAGCACGTCGCAAGGCAGCGCCAGGCTGAAGGTCGAGCCCTGCCCCGGCGTACTGGTCACGCCCAGTTCGCCCCCGTGCGCCGTCGCCAGCTGGCGCGAAATGTACAGGCCCAGGCCCAGGCCTTTGGGCTCGCCGTTGCGGGCACCGCGTTCGAAGGGCTGGAAGATGCGCTCGACGTCTTCCGGCGAAATTCCTTTCCCCTTGTCGATGACGTCGATGCGGGCGCACTTGCCCTCGACTTCGACCCGCACCTCGACATTGCAGCCGCCGCCGTAGCGCAGCGCATTCGTCAACAGGTTCACCACCACCTGCTCGATGCGGAACTCGTCCCAGCAACCGGTGACCGGCGGGTGCGGCGCGAGGCTGATCGCGCAGCCGCTGGCGGCGGCCTGCAGCGACAGGTCGCTCACCACGCGCTCGAGCATGCCCATCAGTTCAACCTGGGCTGGGCGCACCGACAGCGTGCCGTTGCGCATGCGGGTAACGTCGAGCATGTCGTCGATCAGGCGGATCATGGCCTTGATCTGGCGCTCGTCGCGCTTGATCATGGCGCCCATCTGTTCGCCGGAAAAGGCCTGCAGATTGCCGCGTTTGAGGTGCAGCGTGCGCATCTGGGTCTCTAAAAACAGCGTGTTCAGGGGCGTGCGCAGCTCGTGGGCGACGAGGGACATGAAATCGTCGCGCATGCGCAGCGAGCGCTGCAGCTCGGCCTGGGTCGCATTCAGCTCCTGCAGCAGGACTTCCTGCTCGCGCCGGCTCTTTTCCAGCGCATCCATCTGGCGCCGCGTCTCGCGCCGCTGCTGGTCGAGCGCGACGAACACGTTGACCTTGCCGCGCACCGCGTCCGGGTCGAGCGGCTTGTAGAGAAAGTCGACCGCGCCGGTCTCGTAACCCTTGAAGGCGTAGTTCAGTTCGCGCCCGGCGGCCGAGACGAAGACGATCGGGATGTTGCGGGTGCGCTCGGTGCCGCGCATCAGCTCGGCCAATTCGAAGCCGTCCATGCCCGGCATCTGGACGTCGAGGATGGCGAGGGCGAACTCGTGTTCGAGCAGGAGCGCGAGCGCTTCGTCGCCGGAATGGGCATGGAACACGAGCCGCTGCTCGTCGCGGATCAGGGCGTCGAGGGCGCGCAGGTTGTCGGGAAGGTCGTCGACGATGAGTAATTTGCTTGGTTCTTGTAGGCTCATGTTGTCTCCAGCTGTGGCAGCAATGCCCGGATCTCGGACAGCGGCAGGACCAGGTGCGGGGCGCACAGCCGGATGGCCCCTTCCGGCATGGCCGAGGCCTGCGCGCCCGCCGGGTCCTGGACGATGGTCAGGCCGCCGCGCTGCCTGATCCTCTGCATGCCCTCGGCGCCGTCGATGTTGGCGCCGGTAAGCAGTATGCCGGCCAAAGCCGCCCCATAGGCGTCGGCGGCCGACTCCATCAGCACATCGATGGCCGGACGTGCATAATGCACCGGCGGCTCGCAGCTGAGGGAAAAAACGCGATCCTGTTCGATCGACAGATGGTACCCCGCGCCGGCAAAATAGACAGTGCCCGGCTCCACCGGCGCTTTATCGACCGCTTCGCGCACCGGCAGCGCCAGGCGCGCCGCGAACAGCTCGGCCAGGCGGCTTTCGCGGTCGGCCGGCACATGCAGGATGCAGACCGTGGCCGGGCCGAAGTCGGGCGGCAGCGCCGGCAGCAGCTCGACCAGTGCGTCCACGCCGCCTGCCGAGGCGCCGATCACGACGGCCTCGATCCTGCGGCCGGCAAGCGCAGCGCCGACGGCTTCCCGGGTCGCCGTCATTGCCCCGCCTTGCGGAAGATGCGTTCGCGCCGCGCCACGGATTCGAAGCGGTTGGCGTAGGTCGAAAAGTCGATGCTTTCCTTGCTGCCCAGCGCCATGAAGCCGCGGTGGCAGAGCGAATCGTGGAACAGTCCCAGCACGCGGTTCTGCAGGCGCCGGTTAAAGTAGATCATCACGTTGCGGCAGCTGATGAAATGCGTCTCCGAGAACACGGTGTCGGTCGCCAGGCTGTGGTCGGCGAAGGTCACGTTCTCCACCAGGTACCGCTCGAACAGCGCCCCGCCATAGGCCGCCGTGTAATAGTCCGAAAACGCGCGCTTGCCGCCCGCCTTCTGGTAGTTCTCGGTGTACAGGCGCATGCGGTCGAGCGGAAACACGCCGCGCCGCGCCGCCTCCAGCGATTCCGGATTGATGTCGGTCGCGTAGATGATGCTGCGCTCGAGCAGGCCTTCCTCGTGCAGCAGGATCGCCAGCGAATACACTTCCTCGCCCGTCGAGCAGCCGGCCACCCACAGTTTCAGCGACGGGTAGGTGCTCAGGTGCGGCACGACCTGGCTGCGCAGCGCCGCGTGATATTCCGGGTCGCGGAACATTTCGGTGACGGGAATGGTCAGGTATTGCAGCAGCCGCGCAAACGCTTCCGGCTGGTGCAGCACTTTCGCCTGCAGTTCGGAGACGGTCGCGCACTCCATCTCGCGCAGGGCGACCAGCACCCGCCGCTTCTGCGAAGCGCCGGTGTAGTCGCGGAAGTCGTAGTTGTACTTCAGGTAGACCGCCTCGACCAGCATCCGCAATTCGATGTCGATGTCGTCCGGAGGGTGCTTCATCAGGCGATTCGCTCCATCGTCGGCATCCAGACCCGCAGCAGCGAATACAGGCGGCCCAGGTCGATCGGTTTCGCCAGGTAGTCGTTGGCGCCGGAGGCCAGGCACTGTTCCTGGTCGTCCTTCATCGCTTTCGCCGTGATCGCGATGATCGGCAGCCGGTTGAAGCGGCCGTCGGCGCGGATGCGGCGCGTCGCTTCCAGGCCGTCCATGCCCGGCATCATGATGTCCATCAGCACCAGGTCGACGCCCGGCACTTCGTCCAGCTTGGCCAGCGCTTCGAAGCCGTTCCTGCCGACTTCGACGTTCGCGCCGCGCTGTTCGAGCGCCGCCGTCAGGGCGAACACATTGCGCACGTCGTCGTCGACCAGCAGGATGGTGCGGCCTTCGAACACGCGGTCGCGGCCACGCACGGTTTTGAGCATGTGCTGGCGCTCGGTCGACAGCTGCGATTCCACTTTATGCAGGAACAGCGTCACCTCGTCAAGCAGGCGCTCGGGCGAGCGTGCGCCCTTGATGATGATCGAGCGCGAATACTTCATCAGTTCGGCTTCTTCGTCGCGCGTCAGGTTGCGGCCCGTGTAGACGATGACCGGCGGGAAGGACACCAGGTCTTCGTGCGACATGTTCTCGAGCAACTCCTTGCCCTGCATGTCCGGCAGCTTCAGGTCGATGATCATGCAATCGAAAATCTCGCTGCGCAACAGGGCCAGCGCTTCTTCGCCGGAACCGACGGCGTCGATCCTGACGTCCTCGTCGGCGATCAGCTGCACCACGCTGTCGCGCTGGCGCTCGTCGTCCTCGACCAGCAGCACGCGCTTGATCTGTTGCGAACTCTTTTCCTGCAGCTTGCGGAACACGGCTTCGAGCTGTTCGCGGCTGGTCGGTTTCAGGGCGTAGCCGATCGCGCCCAGATGCAGGGCTTCGCCGCCGTTTTCCATGCTCGAGACGACGTGGACCGGGATGTGGCGCGTGGCCGGGTTGTCCTTCAGCTGCTGCAGCACCGACAGGCCCGAGCTGTCCGGCAGGCGGATGTCGAGCAGGATCGCGTCCGGACTTTCGCTGGCGGCCAGTTCCAGGCCTTCGCCGGCGGTGAGCCCCACCAGGCAGCGGTAGTCGAGGTCGTGCGCCAGGTCGAACAGGATGCGCGCGAAGTCGGGTTCATCCTCGATCACGAGCACGGTGCGGGTTCCCTGCGCCGGCTTGGCGCGGTCGTCGGGGAAGGACGCCCTGGCCGGCGCTTCCTCGACGGCCTCCACCGGCTCCGGCGCAGGCGGCGGCAGCGGACGCGCCGGACGCGGCGCCGGCGCTGCCGCGCGCGGGGCCGGCGGTGCGGCCGAGACCATGCCGTTGCGCGGCATGCTCAGGGTAAAGGTGCTGCCCTGCCCAGGCGTGCTGGAGACGACCAGGGTGCCGCCCAGCAGGCCCGTCAGGTCGCGCGAGATCGACAGGCCGAGACCGGTGCCGCCGAAACGGCGGTTGGCCGTGCCATCGGCCTGGTGGAAGGCCTCGAAGATGCGTTCGTGCTGGTCTTGCGCGATGCCGATGCCGGAATCGACGACCGTGAACTGGATCCAGCCCTCGCTTGTCGCGCTGACCGTCATGCTGACTTCGCCCTGCTCCGTAAACTTCACGGCGTTCGACAGCAGGTTCTTCAATACCTGTTCCAGGCGCTGGCGGTCGGTGTGCAGGGTCGGCGGCACGTTCGGCTCGACCGTGACGGAGAAGCGCAGGGCCTTCTGCTTGGCCAGCGGTTCGAAGGTGCGGCCCAGGCCCTCGACGGTGCGGCGGATCGGCAGGTCTTCCGGCAGCAGTTCGAGTTTGCCGGCCTCGACCTTGGAGATGTCGAGGATGTCGTTGATCAGGTGCAGCAGGTCGTTACCGGCCGAATAAATCGTCTGGGCAAAACGTACCTGCTCCTCGTTCAGGTTGCCCGGCACATTGTCCGCCAGCAGCTTCGCCAGGATCAGCGAGCTGTTCAGCGGCGTGCGCAGTTCGTGCGACATGTTCGCCAGGAATTCGGATTTGTAGCGGCTGGCACGCTCCAGGTCGAGTGCGCGTGCGCGCAGCTGTTCCTGGGCTTCGGTCAGGGCCGCGTTCTTCATGTCCAGGTTCAGCGCCTGCTCGGCCAGCTGGTCGTTGGTCTGCTCCAGTTCGGCCTGCTGGTTTTCCAGGCTGCTCTGCGACTCTTCCAGCGCGCGCGACTGTTCTTCGAGTTCCTCGTTCGCCGTGCGCAGTTCTTCCTGCTGCACCTGCAGTTCCTCGTTCAGGGCCTGGCTTTCCGACAGCGCATCCTGCAGGCGCTGGCGGTAGACCACCGCGCCGACCGAGGCGCCGACGGCGTCGCCGACCAGCTTCAGGAATTCGATGTCGCGCTCGCGCACCGGGTGCAGGAAGCCGATCTCGATCACGCCTTTGACTTTGCCGAAGTTGTTGAAGGGCGCGATCACGATTTCGCGCGGCGCCGTTTCGCCCAGGCTCGAGGCGACCTTGATGTAATCTTCCGGCAATTCCTTGACGCGCACCAGGCGGTTCTCGTTGGCGGCCTGGCTGGCCAGCGAGGCGCCGGGCTCGATGATTTTCGCGCGTTCGTCCTCGTTCGAGAAGCCATAGGCGCCGATGCGGCGCAGCACGCCGTCTTCGTTACGGAAATACATGGCCGCCACCGAGCCGCCGAGGTAGCGCACCACGTGATGCAGCACGGCGTCGGCCAGGGCTTCCAGGGAATTCAAGCCGATGCTTTTCGCCGCCAGTTCGGTCTGGCCGCTGCGCAGCCAGCTCAGGTGGCGCAATTCGGCATTGTGTTCGTTCTCGTGCTTGAGCACCTCGTCGTAGGTGCTCGACAGGCGCACCAGTTCGCGCCGGCCGAAGCCGGCCAGCAGGCCGCCGACGATCAGCGTAAACAGCAGGAACGAGCCGACCGACCAGGCGATGGTCGAGCGCGCATCCTGGCCGCGCGACACCAGCAGCGCGTTCTCGCTGTTGACGAAGGCGGCGAACTGGCTGCGCATGTCGTCGGTCAGGCTCTTGCCGCGGCCGCTCATGATCGACTGCACCACGTCCTGGCTGGCGCGGCGCTTGTTGATGATCTCGTTGGCAAACTTGAGCCACTCGGCGTGGGCGCCAAGCACGCGCTGCAGGCGGTCGGCCTGGGCCCGGTTGTCGCCCACCAGGCGCAGCAAGCCGTCCATCTCGACATCGACCTTCGGCTTGGCCACCGTATAAGGCGCCAGGAAACTTTCGTCGCCGGTGATCGCGTAGCCGCGCAAGCCCGCTTCCATGTCGGAGACGAGTTTATTCACCTCGTTGGCCTTGCCGATGACCTCCTGGGAATGTTCGACCCAGTTCAGGACGCTCACCAGATAAGCAATGACGGCCACGAAAACGATGGCGCTCAGCACGGACAGGCCGAGCGGGAGAGCGACATTGCGCGCCAGTATGCGGCGGAACTGGGTGTTATCGAGCGAGGTGCCGGTCATGTCTTGCGTTTATTTTAAGAAAAAAGTTCTTAAGTGTAACGCAAATGACACGATTCCGGCGGTTCAACCGTGCGCTGCCCCTCGACTATCTACGAGGGCAGGCAGGGCCGTAAATAGGGCGCGGTACGGCTTTTCGCAGCGCCCGCCACGGTTTCCGGCGGACCGGCCACCACCACCGTGCCGCCTTCGTCGCCGGCGCCCGGGCCGATGTCGATCACCCAGTCGCAGGCGGCGACCACGCGCATCGTGTGTTCGACCACGACGACCGTGTTGCCGGCATCGACCAGCCGTTCGAGCTGCAGGATCAGGCGGTCGACGTCGGACGGGTGCAGGCCGGTGGTCGGCTCGTCCAGCACATATAAAGTATTGCCGCGGCCGGTGCGCTGGAGTTCGGTCGCCAGCTTGATGCGCTGGGCCTCGCCACCGGACAGCTCGGTCGCCGGTTGGCCCAGGCGCAGGTAACCGAGGCCGACTTCGCGCAGGACTTCCAGCGAACGCTCGACGAGGGCTTCGCCTTTAAAAAATTCGGCGGCGGCATCGACCGTCATGCCGAGCACCTCGGCGATGTTCCTGTCCTTGTACTTCACTTCCAGCGTCTGGGCGTTGTAGCGCGCGCCCTCGCAGACCGGGCATGGCGCGTACACGCTCGGCAGGAACAGCAGCTCGACCATGACGGAACCCTCGCCGGCGCAGTTCTCGCAGCGGCCCTTGGCGACATTGAAGGAAAAGCGGCCGGCGTCATACCGGCGCGCCTTTGCCATTTTCGTCGTGGCGAACAGTTTGCGCACCTGGTCGAACAGGCCGGTATAGG
Organism: Massilia litorea; assembly: GCF_015101885.1. NCBI lineage: Bacteria > Pseudomonadati > Pseudomonadota > Betaproteobacteria > Burkholderiales > Oxalobacteraceae > Massilia > Massilia litorea. The sequence goes on along the minus strand of NZ_CP062941.1, from coordinate 2,711,421 downwards.
TAGCGAGGTTCGAGCGCGGCGTGCGTCCGATCGGCTTCTGGTCGACCCGCACCATGCGCCGGATCGATTCCATGCCGCCGACGATATGTCCCTCCAGGGGCAGCGCGGCTTCCTGTTCGAGCTCGTCGGTTTCCTCCATCTCGAGCGCCGTCGTGCCCTGCCCCAGCTCGCGCGCGACCAGGTCGACCAGCACCTGGCTGACCAGGCTCGACTTGCCGGAGCCGGACACGCCGCAGACGGCGGTCAGCACGCCGAGCGGGAACTGGACTTTCAGCTTGTTCAGGTTGTTGCGGGTGACGCCTTCCAGGCGCAGCCAGCCGGCGGGCTCGCGCCGTTCGCGTGCCTGCAAGGGCGCCTCGTCGAACAAGTAGCGCCGGGTCTGCGACGCCTCGACCTGTTTCAGGCCCTCGGGCGCGCCGCTGTAGAGCACCTCGCCGCCCTTTTCTCCGGCGGCCGGGCCGACGTCGACGATCCAGTCGGCGCAGCGGATCACGTCCAGCGCGTGCTCGACCACGAACAGCGAATTGCCCGAGGCTTTCAATTGGTCGAGCGCGGTGAGCAGGGCTTCGGTATCGGCCGGGTGCAGCCCGGCCGAGGGTTCGTCCAGCACATACACGACGCCGAACAGGTTCGAGCGCACCTGGGTCGCCAGGCGCAGGCGCTGGAGTTCGCCAGGCGACAAGGTCGGCGTGCTGCGCTCGAGCGCGAGATAGCCGAGGCCCAGCGCCAGCAGCACGTCGAGGCGCGCGACCAGGTCTTCGGCGATGCGCTGGGTGACGATCAGCTGCTCGGGGTGCAGTCTGGCGCGGCGCTTGTCCGCGATTCCCTTGCCGTTCGCAAAGGGGAGCAGCATGGCGTGCAAGCGCGCCAGCGGCATGCGCGAAATGTCGGCGATGTCGACGCCGCCGAAGGTGACGGACAGCGCTTCCTGGCGCAGGCGCTTGCCGCGGCAGAGCGGGCATTCGGTGCTGACCATGTAGCGCGCCACGCGCTTTTTCATCGAGGCGCTCTCCGTCGTGGCGAAGGTCTGCAGCACATAGCGCCGCGCGCCCGTGAAGGTGCCCTGGTAGCTCGGCGTTTCCTTGCGCTTCAGGGCGACCTTCGTTTCCGCGGGCGTCAGGCCGGCGTAGACGGGCACGGTCGGCGTCTCGTCGGTATATAAAATCCAGTCGCGGTCCTTCTTCGGCAAGTCGCGCCAGGGCGTGTCGACGTCGTAGCCCATCGTTACCAGGATGTCGCGCAGGTTCTGGCCGTGCCAGGCGGGCGGCCAGGCCGCCACCGCGCGCTCACGGATGGTGAGCGTATCGTCCGGCACCATCGACTGTTCGGTCACTTCATACACGCGGCCCAGGCCCGAGCATTGTGGACAGGCGCCTTCCGGGGTATTCGGCGAAAACGATTCGGCATACAGCAGTTCCTGCCCGGGCGGATAGTCGCCGGCGCGCGAATACAGCATGCGCAGGGAATTCGACAAGGTACTGACGCTGCCGACCGAGGAGCGCGTGGTGGGCGAGCCGCGCTGCTGCTGCAGGGCGACCGCCGGCGGCAAGCCGTCGATCTCGTCGACTTCCGGCACCGGCATCTGGTGGAACAGGCGGCGCGCATAGGGCGAGACCGATTCCAGATAGCGCCGCTGCGCTTCCGCGTACAGGGTGCCGAAGGCGAGCGAGGACTTGCCCGAGCCGGACACGCCCGTGAACACGACCAGCGCGTCCCGCGGGATGTCGAGGCTGACGTTTTTCAGGTTGTGCTCGCGCGCGCCGCGCACACGCACATAGCCGGGGCGGCCCTGGCCTCCTGTTGGCGTGCCTGTTTCCTTGCCTGCAGTCACGTTCCCGTCCGCTTTGCGTCGCATCGTCGTGTTCCGTCCTGTTGATGCTTCCATTTAATCGTGCTCAGGAAAGGCTGACGGTGCGGTGACACACCGAGGCGGCGTTGCCACGTAGGGTGGAGGGGGGCGCCGAGCCTCCTGACTCCACGCGTTCAACCAGCGGAAGAACAGCCTCGACAGGGCAAACGCCGTCAACGCGTGGAGTCGGGACTCCACCCTACGTCAGATGCAGCGCAGGGGTCATCGATACGTCGTGTGCACCATTTCTTCGAGCGCTTTAACTACCGCCCCCACCCCGGCATCGCCGCGGAAATTGCCCGCCACCGCCCGGCAACGCCCACGCAAGCCATCGTCGTCGAGCAGCGCTTCCAGCCCCGCCACCAGGCGCCGGGTATTCAGCCGCGTGGCCGGCAGCGACAGCCCGACGCTGAGCGCTTCCACCCGCGCGCCGTTGTCGAACTGGTCGTGCGCGAGCGGCACCACCAGCTGGGCCGTGCCGGCGTGCAGGGCCTCGGCCGTGGTGCCGATGCCGCCGTGGTGCACCAGCACCGCTACCCGCGGCAGCAGCGCGCGCAGCGGCACGTATTCCTGCCAGAACACGTGATGCGGCAACTCGGCGGGCAGCTGGTCGCGGTGCGGTGTCAGGAACACGGCCCGCTCGCCCAGCAGGCGCGCCGCTTCGATGGCGTGCTCGAAATACGCCCGCGCCTGGCGGTTGCCGGTACCGGGAGTAAAGACCAACGGGCGCCCGCCCTGCCCGAGGAAATGCTGCAGTTCGCTCGACAGGGCCGCCTGCGGATTCGGGTCGAACAAGGGAAATCCGGACCGTACGAGCGGGCGCGGCCAGTCGGGCGGCGTCGGCGCGAACCATGTGGGAAACAGGGCGATCGACAGGTCGGCGACCGACGTAACCGTATCGATCAGGGACCTTACCGGTACCAGCCCGGCGCGCCTGCGCGCGGCGTTCAGGTCGGGCAAGGCCACCGGATCGACGAAGCGCGCAGCAAGCGAACGCCACAGGCGCCGGCGCACCCCGTGCGGCACCCAGCGCGGCACGCGCCAGGGTCCCAGCATCAGCGGATCGTGGACGGTCGGTAAATTCGATGGTGCCAGGAAGGCAGCGGCGATGCGCAGTTCGGGACGCGCCGCGCGGCACAGGTCGGCTTCCGGCAAGGCCAGCGGATGTACCAGCATGACGTAATGGGCGTCGGCCGGCAGCGCCGCCATGAAGGCCGGCACGGCGGCCATCGCCGGCCGCGTCGCCTCCCAGACGACGCTGAATCCCCGGGTCGGATGCCACAGGTCGGGATGGTCGAGCACGGCCGGGTCGGCCGGCAAACCGTGGAAGGGCAGCTCCGCGGCGTGTACGAAGGGTTCATGCTGGACCGGGCCAAGGAAGCTGACGCGGTGGCCCGCGTCGCGCAGCGCCAGCCCGATGCGCAGGAAGGGAAACAGGTCGCCCGCCGAGCCGATCGTGACCAGCACGACGTGGAGCGGCTTGCGTTCCACCTCCATGGCTCAGCCGCTCAGGGAATCAGGCGCTCGGCGCGCAGGCGTTCGAACAGGTCGAAGAACGAGGCGTCGGTGGCCTGGTAAGCGGCAAAGCCGAGGCGGCGGCTGTTGGCCATGTCGGTCATCACCTCCAGCGGACGGCCGAGGTCGAGGTCCGTGTGCCAGGCCGAAGCCAGGCGGTCCAGGTCCGGTTCGACCAGGCCGTGGCGCGTTGCAATCTCGCGCCAGAGCGGTGCGTCCTGCGCCATCGCCGCTTCCAGCGGCTGGATTTGCCCGCTGTAGCCGGCCGCCTCGACGCCGAACCAGCTTGCCAGTTTCGGCCACAGCCAGCTCCAGCGGAACACGTCGCCATTGACGATATTGAAGGCTTCATTCTTCGCCGCGTCGGTGTCCGCGGCCCAGACCAGCTGTTTGGCCAGCATGCGCGCGTCGGTCACGTCGGATAAACCCTTCCACTGCGCTTCCGAGCCGGGGAACTGGAACGGGCGCCCGGTTTCCTTGCAGATGGTGGCGTAGACGGCCAGCGTCGTGCCCAGGTTCATCGCATTGCCGACGGCCAGGCCGATGATGGTATGCGGACGGTGCACGCTCCACGTAAAACGGTCGCGCTCGGCGGCGGCATAGACTTCGTCTTCCTGGGCGTAATAAAAATTGTCCAGAGGCAGGCGCGGCTGGCTTTCGCGCAGCGGCGTGTCGGGCAGCGTGCCCGAGCTGGCATAGGCCTCGAAGGGGCCGAGGTAATGCTTCAGGCCCGTCACCAGCGCAACGTGGCGCACGCTCTTTTTCAACGACAGCGCGTCGAGCAGGTTGCGCACCAGCGCGGCATTGACGCGAATGTTTTCCTGTTCGGTGTCCTGGCGCATCCAGGTGGTGATGAAGACGTGGGTCGGTGCCGTGTCGGCAAGCGCGCTCTTGAGTCCCGCCGGATCCATCAGGTCGGCCGCCACGTGGCGCACGCCCGGCAAGTCCTTCGGCGCGCGGCGCGACAGGCCGACGACATTCCACCCATTGGCCAGCAATTCGCGCGCGACGTGGTTGCCGCCGATCCCCGTGATGCCCACTACCAAAGCCGTTCTTTGCATGTGTTTCCCCTGCATGGTCGATGAAACCCATTTTAACTGTGGGTCAAAAACGGCGTGCACGAGGGTTGAAAAACGGTCAATCGTGCGCGGGGTGCAGGTTCAGCCGGGCCGGCGGGCGTAGCTCTTCGTCAGGATCTCCCAGCGGTGCTTGTCCGGCTCGTCCCAGTAGATATTGCGCCCGCCGTGGGCCGTGCCGACCTTGCCGTCGTTGCGGCCGCGCACGTCGCCGCGCCAGCCGATGCCGGCATCCTCGAGGCGTTTCAGGATGGCATCGAACTCGGCATCGCTGACGCGAAAACAGAAGTGCTCGACCGGAAAGTCCTCGTCGGTCGTGATGAAGTCGAGCGTCAGTCCCGGGTTGACGTAGACGGCCGAAAAAATGCCGAGCGCCGTCTCGTCCCAGGGCACGTCGAGCAGGGAAGCGAGCAGCCGGGCCGACGCCACCCGGTCGCGCGCGTTGACGATTACATGGTCGAGCTCGATCATTGCCCCTCCTTCGCCCTCAGCTCAGGGCATCAGCTTGCCCTCGATCGAATCGTCGAGCGTCTTGCCGATTGCCGCGCCGACCAGCATCTTGGCGCCGGCCACGGCCTGTCCGTGCTTGTTGTCCCAGTAATAGCCGCCTTTCGGCACGACCTGGATGACCGTGATGCGCGGGTCGTCCTCGCCTTCGGTGAACCAGGTCTTGAGGACGAAGCTCCACAATTCCTTGATTTTGGCGCGGTCCTGCGAGACGGTGGCGATGCCGTCGAGTTCCATGAAGCCGGCATGCTTACTGCGCTGGAAATAGAGTTTCACTTCCGGATCGGCGGCGATTTCCGCATCCGTGTGGCTGTCGATGGCGCTCAGGAACCACAGGTTGCCGGCCTCGTCGGCTTGCAATACGCTCATCGGGCGCGCCCCCCGGTTCGGGCCCGTGCCGCCGCTGGTGCAGAAGAAGCAGGTCTCGGCATCCTTGGCCATCTCGCGGATGCGCTTGCGGGCTTCGTCGCCGCTCAGGTCGCGGTGGTTCATTTCAGGCTGGTTACGGTTGATCGAATCCATGTCGGTACTCCTCGTAGGTGGCGATAGAACGACAATAGGGATGCAGCGATCACCCGTCTGTGAACGGTTTCACGCTCGTCCTGTCGAGACCGGGTCAAAGCCGGTTCAGGCGCCCTCCTTGCGAGTGCCGGGATAGGCCGGCAAGCCGTCGTCGATGCGCATCCAGCTCAGCCGTTGCGCGGCAAAGGTATGGTCGCGCGGCGGTACGGCTTCCGGGTCGTCGAGGCTGGCCGTGGCGATGTCGATCTCGTCGGGGGTGCGGTCGTCCTGGTAGGTCAGCGTCGTGCTGCAAATGGCGCAAAAGCCGCGCAGCACGTGTTCGCTCGAGCGGACGGTGGCCGGATTGCCCTGCGAAAAGCGCATGTGTTCCACGCGTGTGCTGAACCAGGCCACGGCGGGCGCGCCGGCAATGCGGCGGCAGTCGACGCAATGGCAGAGCGTGGCGTGGAAGACGTCGCCGTCGACGACGTAGCGGATTGCGCCGCAATAGCAGCCACCCAGCAGCATGTTGGCCTCCGAGGACGATGGACTGTCACCAGCATAAGCCAGGCCGGATGGGGCTTCAAGCGCAGCGCGAACCAGGAATTGTCCGGCCTTTGTAGGGTGGGCACTTGTGCCCACGCGGTACAGCGCTTGAGCGGCCGATAACGATGTTTCGACACGCAACCGTGGTACCGCGTGGGCGAAGCCCACCCCACGAAAATCAGATTACAGGAACCGGTCCAGGATCTTCCGGCTGTGCTTATCGATTTTAAACATGTCCCGCACCAGGAAATTGATCCCGTGGTTATCCGCAATCAGCAGCGAGGCCTCGCCCACGCGGCGGATGTCTTCGTCGACTTTCAATACGAACGAGGTCTCGCCGCGGTCGGTTTTGACGGTCCAGGTGCAGGGCGTGGCGAAACTCGAAACACTCGCGATGTGCTGGATCTCGGGAATGAATTCGCGGCCTTCCAGCTCTTCGGTGACGAGCTCGCGCACCTGCTCGGGCGCGCTGGCGAGATCGTCGATCCAGGCGACTTCCTTGCCGCCGTCGCGCACCAGCGAGATGCCGCGCGTCGGCGCCTGGATCGGAAAGGCGCGCACGGGAATCACGCCCTGGATGTCGACGCCGTCCTCGCCGGTGAACACGAGTTTACCGAAGCTGTCGCGGCGCAGGGTGAAGGGAGTGCTCATATCAGTCGTCCTTGTCCGTATCGTCCATATCCTGGTCCACGTTGCGCGCCTGCGCTTCGTAGAGGCGGTGGTAGGCGCCTTCGCGCGCCATCAGCTCGTCGTGGCTGCCCTCTTCCACCACCACGCCGCGGTCGAGCACCACCAGGCGGTCGGCGCGGTGCAGCGTCGACAGGCGGTGCGCGATCGCGATCGTGGTACGGCCCTGCACCAGGTTGTCGAGCGCCTTCTGGATTTCCTTTTCGGTTTCCGAGTCCACCGACGAAGTCGCTTCGTCCATGATCAGGATCGGCGGGTCGATCAGCAGCGCGCGCGCAATCGAAATACGCTGGCGCTCGCCGCCCGACAGGCCCTGGCCGCGCTCGCCGACCATCGAATCGTAGCCCTGCGGCAGGCGCAGGATGAATTCGTGGGCGTGCGCGGCGCGGGCGGCGGCGATGATTTCTTCGCGCGTCGCGTCGGGCTTGCCGTAGGCGATGTTCTCGGCGATCGTGCCGAAGAACAGGAAAGGCTCTTGCAACACGAGGCCGATGTTGCGGCGGTAGTCGGCGACCGCGAAGGTACGGATGTCGACGCCGTCGAGCAAAATCGCGCCTTCGGCCACGTCGTAGAAGCGGCAGATCAGGTTGACCAGCGTGCTTTTACCCGAGCCGCTGTGGCCCACCAGGCCGACCATCTCGCCGGCCTTGATGTTCAGGGAAATGCCGCGGTTCACGGCGCGGTTACCGTAGCGGAAACCGACTTCGCGCAGTTCGATATTGCCGGCTACTGTCGGCACTTTGACTGGATTGACCGGGTCCGGCACGCTCGAGACGTGGTCGAGGATGTCGAAGATGCGCTTGGCGGCCGAGGCCGACTTTTGCGTGACCGAGACGATGCGGCTCATCGAATCGAGGCGCACATAGAAACGGCCGCTGTAGGCGATGAAGGCCGACAAGGTACCGACCGTGATGTCGCCGCGCGACACCTGCCAGATGCCGAAGCACCAGATCACGAGCAAGCCCAGTTCGGTCAGGAAGGAGACCGTCGGCGAGAACAGCGACCAGACCTTGTTCAATTTGTCGTTGACGGCCAGGTTGTGCTTGTTCGCTTCGCGGAAGCGCACGGCCTCCCTCTTTTCCTGAGCAAAGGCCTTGACCACGCGGATGCCGGGAATGGTATCGGCCAGCACGTTGGTGACCTCGCCCCAGACGCGGTCGATCTTCTCGAAGCCGGTGCGCAGCTTGTCGCGCACGACGTGGATCATCCAGGCGATGAAAGGCAGCGGCACCAGGGTGATGAAGGCCAGCCACGGGTTAATCGAGAACAGGATCACGCCGGTCATGATGATCATGAGCACGTCGGACAGGAAGTCGAGCAGGTGCAGCGACAGGAAGACGCAGATGCGGTCCGAGCCGCTGCCGATACGCGACATCAGGTCACCGGTGCGCTTGCCGCCGAAGAATTCCAGCGACAGTTTCAGCAGGTGTTCGTAGGTGGTCGAGCGCAGGTCGGCGCCCATCCGTTCGGACACCAGCGCCAGCACATAGGTCTTGCCCCAGCCCAGGGCCCAGGCCAGTACGGCCGAGGCCAGCAAGCCGCCCATGTACATGTACACAAGACTTTCGTCGATCTTCTGGCCGTTCTGATACGGAATCAGGACATTGTCCATCAGCGGCATGGTCAGGTAAGGCGGGATCATGTGCGCGGCGGTGCTCGCCAGCATCAGCAGGAAACCGAGCAGCAGCTGGCCGCGGTAGGGCACGGCGAAGCGCCACAGGCGGAACAGGGTCCAGGTCGAGGGCGGCGTGTGCACGACCTTGGCGCAGATCGGGCACTCTTCCTGGTCCGGCTCGAGCGGCGCCTTGCAGCTCGGGCAGGTGTGCTGCTCGGGCGCCAGCACCGGTTTGCCGGTCTCGACACTGGTCACCTGCTCGGCAAAGGCGTCGGCGACGCGGATCGCGTGCAGATTCTGGCCCAGCGTAAACCGCCAGGCGGCCAGGCGGCCCTGCTGGTCGACCAGTTCCAGATGGCCGACGCCGGCGTGGTCATGGTGGCGCAGGGCCAGTCCCGGGCGGAAGCCCCAGTCGCGCCAGGCGGTTTCACCCGGCGCGCGCGACAGCAGGCGGCGGGTAGTGACCACGAGGATACCCTTCGTGAAACGTAATTTCGTGTCGAGGTCAACCTCCACGCCAGTTAAAACGTTTTCCCCTGGTGCAAGCTGTTTCCGAACGTCATTGTCCCAACCGTCAGGCAGGAAGCCGGCGGCGGCCGCCAGCGATGTCGGAGAGACGAGTTGTTGAGTTGTCATTAGTGGTGCCGCCCGTGACAGGCATGTTCTGGATAGAGGGGTAACGCGGTGACCGGCTCGGCGGTTTACATGGAGCAAAGGAAAAAATTCCAATGCTGGGCGAAGTGGCCAGACCGGAACCGCCTATTTGGCATAAATCGGTAGGGCACTGTAAGCTTCGGTCCGGCAAGTATACATCACATGTGCGCTGCATGACCGCGTTTGGGTGCGGTAGCGCACAGGCAGGCAAACATAGGCAACGCCATCATGGTGACAAGCGGACACCGTGGGCAAGACATCATTACATGACAAAGAAGAAAGACATCAAGTTTCTCCGTGTAACTCACCTGCGCGGCCCGAACATCTGGACTTACCGTCCGGTGATCGAGGTCTGGCTCGACATTGGCGAGCTGGAAGACTTCCCTTCGAACAAACTGCCCGGATTTAACGAGCGACTCACCGGCTGGTTGCCTGGCCTGATCGAGCACCGTTGCGGCGTCGGCGAGCGCGGCGGCTTCCTGGAACGCCTGGAAATCGGCACCTGGGCCGGCCACATCCTCGAACACATCGTGCTCGAGCTGCAGAACATGGCCGGCATGAAGACCGGCTTCGGCAAGACTCGCTCGACCGGCGACACCGGTGTGTACAAAATGGCGTTCCGCACGCGCGACGTCGTCGTCGGCCGCGCCGCCCTCGAAGCCGGACACCGCCTGCTGATGGCCGCCGTCAACGATGAATCCTTCGACATGGCCGGCACCGTTGCCGCGCTGACCGAACTGGTCGACCGCTACTGCCTGGGCCCGTCGACCGCGAACATCGTCGATGCCGCCACCGACCGCCGCATTCCCTCGATCCGCCTGACCGAAGGCAACCTCGTGCAGCTCGGCCATGGCGCCGCCCAGCGCCGCATCTGGACCGCCGAAACCGACCGCACCAGCGCCATCGGCGAATCCATCGCCAGCGACAAGGACCTGACGAAAACCCTGCTCGCCTCGTGCGGCGTGCCGGTGCCGGAAGGCGCGCTGGTGAGGAGCGCCGATGCCGCCTGGGACGAAGCCCAGGACATCGGCCTGCCGGTGGTCGTGAAACCCGTCGACGGCAACCATGGCCGCGGCGTGACGCTGAACCTGATGAGCGAATCGGAAGTGCGCACCGCCTACGCGATCGCCTCCGAAGCGGGCGACAGCTCGGCCGTGCTGGTCGAGCGCTTCATTCCCGGCAACGAGCACCGCCTGCTGGTCGTCGGCCGCCAGGTCGTGGCCGTGGCGCGCGGCGAGTCGCTGTGGGTGACCGGCGACGGCAAATCCACCGTCAGCGCGCTCGTGGCGAGCCAGATCAACACCGACCCGCGCCGCGGCAACAGCGAAGAACATCCGCTCGGCCTCGTCAATCCGCAGGACGGCGAAATCCTGCTCGACCTGAAGCGCCAGGGCTTGAGCCCCGACTCGATTCCGCAGGCCGGCCAGAAAGTCCTGATCCAGCCGAACGGCAACGTCTCCGACGATGTCACCGACCTGATCCACCCGGAAGTGGCGCACATGGCGGCGCTGGCGGCGCGTGTCGTCGGCCTCGACATCGCCGGCATCGACCTGGTCTGCGAAGACATCTCGCGCCCGCTCGACGCGCAGCGCGGCGCCATCATCGAAGTCAATTCCAGCCCGGGCCTGCTGGCCCACATCAAGCCGGCCTCGGGCACGCCGCGCAATGTCGGCAAGGCCATCGTCGCGCACCTGTTCGCGGACGGCGAGAGCGGCCGCATCCCGCTGGTCGGCGTCACCGGCACCCTCGGCACCAGCCTGATCACGCGCCTGCTCGGCTGCCTGCTGCATGCCGGCGGCAAGCATGCGGGCGTGGCCAACGGCGAAGGCCTGTATCTCGACGGCCGCCAGGTCCAGAAAGGCGATTGCACCGGCTTCGCGCTTGGTGAGCGCCTGCTCATCAACCGGAATATCGAAGCGGCCGTGTTCGAATCGAACGCGCGCAGCATCCTGGCCGAGGGCCTGCCCTACGACCGCTGCACGGTCGGCGTCGTCACCGACATGGGCAAGCTCGACTCGGTCGCCGAATACCATATCGCCGACGGGGAAGCGCTGGCCAACGTGGTGCGCAGCCAGGTCGACGTGATCCTGTCCGATGGCGCGGCCGTGCTGAACGCCGCCGACCCCGAAGTGGTGAAACTGGCCGAACTGTCGGACGGGCGCGTGATCTTCTATGCGATGGACGAGCACAATCCGGTGATGGTCCAGCACCGCGCGAGCGGCGAGCGCATCGTCTTTGCGCGCGACAACCACATCGTGCTGGTCGAGGGCGGGGTCGAGACCAAGCTGCTCGACCTCGGCAAGATCCAGCCGGCGACCGTCAAGCATCCGGCCAGCGTGCTGGCGGCGACCGCCGCCGCCTGGGCGCTGGGCCTGCCGCACGACCTGATCTGCGGCGGCTTGCGCGCGTTCGACGCCACGAAAAAAACGACTTATTGAGCAGCAGTATCCGGTTCGCCGGAGCCAGGGAGTCCGCCGCGCTTCCATCAAGCAGGCGGGCCAGTCCCAACTTAAAGGAATGAAGGTTTATGGAAGTATCTCGCGTACGGGCCTTGCGCGGCCCTAACCTCTGGAGCCACCACACCTCGGTCGAGGCGATCGTCGCCTGCACCCCGGAGGAAGAATCGATCGCCACCCTGCCCGGCTTCGAGACGCGCCTGCGTTCGCGCTTTCCCCAGCTCGGCCAGCTGCAGCCCTTCGGCCACGAAGAAGACGTCCTTGACCCGGTGCCGATGGCCGAAGTACTGGAAATCGTCGCCCTCACCCTGCAGGCCGAAGCCGGCTGCCCCGTGACCTTCAGCCGCACCACCGCCACCGTCGAAACGGGCATCTACCAGGTCGTGGTCGAATACACCGAGGAAGACGTCGGCCGCCTGGCGATGGTGCTGGCCGAGCAGCTGATCGCCGCGGCCCGTGAAGACCAGCCCTTCGACCTCGAAGCGGCCCTCACCCAGCTGCGCGACCTCGACGAAGACGTGCGCCTCGGTCCCTCGACCGGTTCGATCGTGCAGGCCGCGATCAATCGCAACATCCCCTTCCGCCGCCTGACCGAGGGCAGCCTCGTGATGTTCGGCTGGGGCAGCAAGCAGCGCCGCATCCAGGCCGCCGAGATCGACGCCACCGGCGCGATCGCCGAGACCATCGCCCAGGACAAGGAACTGACCAAGAAGCTGCTCGACGCCGCCGGCGTGCCGGTGCCGCTGGGCCGCGTGGTGGTCGATCCCGATGACGCCTGGGCCGCGGCCCAGGAGATCGGCCTGCCGGTCGTGGTCAAGCCGAAGGACGGCAACCAGGGCAAGGGCGTGACGGTCAACATCACGACCAAGGAACAGATCACCGCCGGCTTCCATGCGGCCGCGGAGTTCCGCGACGACGTCATGGTCGAGCGCTACCTGCCGGGCCACGACTACCGCCTGCTCGTCATCGGCGACAAGCTGGTCGCCGCCGCGCGCCGCGAGCCGCCGATCGTGGTCGGCGACGGCGTGCACACGGTGCGCCAGCTGGTCGACCAGGTCAACCTCGACCCGCGCCGCGGCAACGGCCACTCGACTTCGCTGACCAAGATCCGCTTCGACGACATCGCCCTGGGCAGCCTGGCGAAACAGGGCATGGACGCCGAGTCCGTGCCGAAAAAAGGCCAGCGCGTCGTCCTGCGCAATAACGCGAACCTGTCGACCGGCGGCACCGCCACCGACGTCACCGACGACGTCCATCCGGAAGTCGCGGCGCGCGCCATCGCGGCAGCGCACATGGTGGGCCTCGACATCTGCGGCGTCGACCTGGTCTGCGATTCGGTCCTGAAACCGATCGAGGAACAGCACGGCGGCATCGTCGAAGTCAATGCCGCGCCGGGCCTGCGCATGCACCTGTCGCCCTCGTTCGGCAAGGGCCGCGACGTCGGCGAAGCGATCATCGACACCATCTTCAAGGATGGCGACGACGGCCGCATCCCGGTGGTCGCCGTCACCGGCACCAACGGCAAGACGACCACGGTGCGCCTGATCGCGCACCTGCTCACCGCCTCCGGACTGCGTACCGGCATGACCAATACCGACGGCGTCTACATCGAAGGCCGCCGCATCGACAGCGGCGACTGCAGCGGTCCGCGCAGCGCGCGCAACGTGCTGCTGCACCCGGACGTCGACGCGGCCGTGTTCGAGACCGCGCGCGGCGGCCTGCTGCGCGAAGGCCTCGCTTTCGACCGCTGCGAAGTGGCGGTGGTGACCAACATCGGCGCCGGCGACCACCTCGGCCTGAACTACATCACCACGCTGGAAGACCTGGCCGTGCTGAAGCGCGTGATCGTCCAGAACGTGAAGCCAGGCGGCATGGCGGTGCTGAACGCGGCCGATCCGGTGGTGGCCGAGATGGCCGAGCACACGAAGGGCGACGTCACCTTCTTCGCCCAGGACGGCAGCCACCCGCTGATGGCGATGCACCGTGCCCAGGGCAAGCGCGTCGTCTATGTCGACACCGGCTTCCTCGTCTGCGCCCAGGGCAGGAACGAGACCCGCATCGCGCTGGCCGAAGTGCCGATCACCCGCGGCGGCGTCATCGGCTTCCAGGTCGAGAACGTGATGGCCTCGGTGGCGGCGGCATGGGCCGTGAACCTGGACTGGGACAAGATCCGCCTCGGCCTGAAGACCTTTGTCGGCGAGAGCGACAATGCGCCGGGCCGTTTCAACGTCTTCGACTACAAAGGCGCGACCCTGATCGCCGACTACGGCCACAACCCGGACGCGATCGCGGCCCTGGTGTCGGCGGTCGAGAACATGCCGGCCAGGCGCCGTTCGGTCGTGATCAGCGGCGCCGGCGACCGCCGCGACCAGGACATCACCCAGCAGACGCAAATCCTGGGCAGCGCATTCGATGAGGTGCTGCTGTACCAGGACCAGTGCCAGCGCGGCCGCGCAGACGGCGAAGTCGTACGCCTGCTGCGCGAGGGGCTGAACGGCGCCACGCGCACCGGGCACGTGGAAGAGATCAACGGCGAGTTCGTTGCGATCGACCGCGCGCTGGAACGCGTGTCCGAGGGTGATTTGTGCCTGATCCTGATCGACCAGGTCGATGCGGCACTGGCGCATATCGGCAAGCGGGTCGCCGAAGCAAAATAATTCGTACCCAGGGTGGGCGGCTTTGCCGCCCACGCGTTCAACCGGCGGCGATGTCATCCGAACGGGTCCATCATCCTGCTGCCGAACGCGTGGGCGGGAGACCGCCCACCCTACGTTTACCTGACAATCAATCAGCCATGCTCGCACCCGAACAATTCTTCGGCTTCCTGCTCGCCGCCCTCCTCCTCACCGCCTCCCCCGGCCCCGACAACCTGATGGTCCTTGGCCTGGGCATGTCGAAGGGAAGAAAACAGGGCATGGTCTTCGGCCTGGGCTGCGCGCTCGGCTGCCTGAGCCACACTTTTCTCGCCGTGATCGGCGTCAGCGCCATCATCGCGGCCTCGCCCACGGCATTTACGGCGCTGCGCATCGGCGGCGGCCTGTACCTGGTGTGGCTGGGAATCGGTGCCTTGCGCAGCCAGGGTGGCCAGGCCGCCAGCAAGACGAGCGCGCCGCAGTCGCTGCGCAGCCTGTTCATGAAGGGTTTATTCGCGAACGCCATCAACCCGAAGGTGGTGCTGTTCTTCCTGTCGCTGCTGCCGCAGTTCGTGATCGCGGCGCATGGCAATGTGCCGGGCCAGATGCTGGCGCTCGGCGTGACCTTTACGGTGCAGGCGGCGATCCTGTTCGGGCTGCTGGGTTATTTCGCCGGCGCCGTCGGCGCCTGGCTGGAACGCAAGCCGGGCGCCGGCAAATGGCTCGACCGGCTTGCAGGGACCGTGTTCATCGCCCTGGGCGCGAAGCTGATCCTGTCGCGCTGACTGCGACCCCGATTCAACGCTTGCGCGCCGACCGCATTCCGATCAAGCCTAGGCCGAGGCCCAGCATTGCCAGCGTGGCCGGCTCCGGTACGGGTGCGGGATCGTAGGTGATGCCCAGCCGCGCGGAGAAAAATTCGAGCGGATCGCCGGGAGCGAAATCCTGCAAATACAGGGTCCAGCTGCCGAAGGTGTTCATGCCGTCGAAGGCCGACAGGGCCTGCGCCGGACGGAAGCTGCCACCCGCGATGCGTGGGCCTGCGGCTTGCAATGCTTCATCGTCGAAGGTCACGATGACGCGTCCTGCACCGCGTCCGCTGCCGTCGTAGGTCGAATACGCCTGGACCAGGTCGACAGCGGTGCCGTTCGGCCCGATCAGCCTCAGCATGAATTCTTCCTCGAACGGATCGCCGGAGCCCAGGCAGCGGGTGCCGTTCGGGCCGATCGGCGGATCGTCGCATTTCGAGAATTCGACCGTGATGTTCACGTCCCTGACCGTGCCGCGCGCGTCGACCCGCAGTGCGCGTGTCCCTTCCGAACCGTCGAAGACGCCGTAGGTGGTGTTGGTGGTGTTCAGGACCGCCGCGCTGGCGCCGGCGGACAGGAGGAGGCTGAAAACGAAACCGGCAAGACGGTGCATGTGGCGCATGAATTCTCCTTATGGTGGTGCGTACACAAAAGCAAGTTTCATTCCAGCCACTAAAACTGGCGCGATATCAGGCGCTTACCGAAAACGGCTGGCCGCTGCGGCTCCTCACTGTAAATCCAGCCGACATCCGCCTTGGATAAAGCATGCCGGACGCATGCCGTCCTGTCCCGAATCTCAGCGCGTTTTGTGCTCGAGCTGGGTCCGCCAGGGGCAGCAGCACGCACAGGCTCTGGCCGGTGTCAACCTTGTCGTCGGCCACCGGCACGCGCAGCGCGCGCGTCGTCGCGACGGCGGCAGGCACCGCGCCGGCCGCGCCGCAGGATGCAGGGGAGGAGAAACGCGGGCAGGTCCGAGATGGAATCGTTTCGGTGATATGTGCAGCGAAAATGTTGCGCAGCTCGAACGATAGCATCTCACCTCCGCTTTGTACGCGAGGGACGCCGCCGCCGGCCGGGGCCAACCGGCCGGCGGCGTGGAATCAGCGGACGACGTACACGTAGTCAACCGTTTCCCTGTCCCCTCAGTCGGCACAATGGCCTTTGCCAACCACCAGCCGACGGTTTCGGCGGTGCCGCTACGCTATTTCAGTTGCCGAAATAGCGCAATTCGAAATCGAGCGCCCACTGCACCCGCGAGGACGACAGCGGCGCCTGGATGGTCGCGTCGCATTCGCCCATCCAGGCCTCGTTGGCCGCGTCCAGGCCCTGCCCGTGGATGCCGACCACGGCGCTGCCCGGCGCCACCGCGCGCAAGTCCTGCAGGAAGCTTTGCCCACTGTCCGACTGCACGCCGCCGATGCTGGTGAAGATGACGTCGAAGCGCATGGCACCGAGCGCTTTCAGGGCGGCGCGCGGCCCTTCGGCGGTAATGGCGATATGCCCCATGGTGCCGAGCAGACGGCGGATGGCTGCCGGATCGGGGGCCGAGGGGTGAATGACGAGAATCGTTTTGCGAGGGCTTGGCATACTTAAGGGGCTATGCCTGTTTCACCGAATTCAAGGGTGAGCACGCGCTTTATTTTCGTAACGTGCCGCAGGGCACGGCCGTGGAAAATGCCAATGCACGCAGCATACATTTAGTATTGGTGGCTCAAGGAACTGCTTTATAATCGTTATTTTATTGATAGCAACTTATGGAGTGCAGGATGTCGATCGTGAACGGTATGCAATCGTTCGCGCCGCCTTTTCGAATTCCTGCATACTTTCTGCCATGGGTAGAGCGATTTAAAAAAATCGTCAGGGCAAGGCGCATCGTCGAAGACAGTACGCGTGTACGGCAAGACGATGCAACGCCGCCATGGCGATTTTTTCACACGCTCGTAGCGCACGATTTTTCTGAGGAGTGATTGTGTACGGCACGTCGAATCTCCGCTGGCTGTCTTCGAAGTATGTCCCGCCCGGTGCGGGAGGCCGGAGCGAGCCCGCGCAGGAGGAGTTCCCGCACCCGGGCGGCCTGGTCCGCAAGGTGCTGGTAGTCGACGATGAAGCCGACCTGGCCGACCTGGCCGAGGCATTGCTCCGCAGCCGCGGGCTCGACGTCGTGGTCGCCAACTCGGCCATGGAAGCGCTGCAAATCCTGGCGCGCGACGGCGACATCGATGCCGTCTTTTCCGATGTCATGATGCCCGGCATGAACGGACTGCAACTGGCCGATGCCCTCTCCGAGTTCTACCCGCGCCTGAAAATCATCCTCACCTCCGGCTATACCGTGCCCTCGATGCTGGAAGACCGGGAGCGCCGCTATCTGTTCACGACCAAGCCCTATCGGATCGATACGATCATGAAGCTGCTGCGCAGCTGAACGATTCGAACCTGCGGCCTCTCCTCGCATGCAGGCAGCCGGCGCCGGCATCGGCAGCGCATTGCCACACCCGCATCCTCGTGCCCAGCCGATGGTTGTAAAATGTCGGTCCTGGCTCGGCAACAGCCCTGCCTTACCGAATACCTGAGAAATGACCACCGTTCCCACTGAAATCAACGCCGCCGCGGCCCGCGCAACCTCGGAAAAAGTAACCCCGATGATGGCCCAGTACCTGGGCATCAAGGCCGATTACCCGACCATGCTGGTCTTCTACCGCATGGGCGACTTCTACGAGCTGTTCCATGAAGACGCCGAGAAGGCCGCGCGCATCCTCGGCATCACGCTGACCGCACGCGGCTCGTCCGGCGGCAATCCGATCAAGATGTGCGGCGTGCCCTTCCACTCGCTCGACGGCTATCTCGCCAAGCTCGTCAAACTCGGCGAATCCTGCGCGATCTGCGAGCAGATCGGCGACCCGGCCACCAGCAAGGGCCCGGTCGAGCGCAAGGTGGTGCGCGTCGTCACGCCCGGCACGCTGACGGATTCCGACCTGCTGCCGGAAAAGGCCGAGCGCTCGCTGCTGGCGCTCTGCACGCTGAGCGCACGCAAGTCGACCACCGTCGGCCTGGCCTGGCTGTCCCTGGCGAGCGGCGCGCTGCGCCTGATGGAGTTTTCGGGCGATGAACGCACGGTTGCAGCGCGGCTGGCGCAGGAACTGGAACGCATCGCACCGGCCGAGATCCTGCGCGCCGACGACGGCGACATGTTTGAAGAGAACCCTTTCGCGCACACCCAGCGCGTCCCGGAATGGCATTTCGACGTGGTCAAGGGCCACAAGGCACTGGTCGAGCAACTGGGCGTGGCCACCCTCACCGGCTTCGGTGCCGATGGCCTGGGCGCGGCATTTGGCGCGGCCGGCGCGCTGCTGCGCTATGCCCAGTCGACCCAGGGCCGCGGGCTGCAGCACGTGAAGAGCCTGGCCGTCGAGAGCGAAAACGAATTCATCGGGCTGGACGCCGCCACGCGCCGCAACCTGGAGCTGACGGAAACCATCCGCGGCCAGGAAGCGCCGACGCTGTTCTCGCTGCTGGACGGCTGCCGCACCGCGATGGGTTCGCGCCTGCTGCGCCACTGGCTGCACCATGCACGGCGCGACCAGTCGGTGGCCCGCGCGCGCCATGAAGCGATCGCGGCGCTGGCCGAGGCCGATGCGGCCGCCACACTGTCCGCCACGCTCAACGAAGTGCCCGACATCGAGCGCATCACGACCCGCATCGCCCTGCTGTCAGTGCGTCCGCGCGACCTGGCCAGCCTGCGCGACGGCTTGAAACAACTGCCGGCACTACGCCAGCAGATTGCGCGCTGCTTCATCCCGGGCGACTCCTGCCTGCTGCGCGCCCTGCACGACGCCATCGACACCCCGATTCCCTGCCTCGACCTGCTCACGCGCGCGGTGGCCGAGGAGCCGGCCGCGATGGTGCGCGACGGCGGCGTCTTCGCCACCGGCTTCGATTCGGAACTCGACGAACTGCGCGCGCTGTCGCAGAACGCCGGCCAGTTCCTGGTCGACCTCGAAACCCGCGAGCGCGCCCGCACGGGGATCGCCAACCTGCGCGTCGAGTACAACAAGGTGCACGGTTTCTATATCGAGGTCACCAACGGCCAGGCCGATAAAGTGCCGGACGATTACCGCCGCCGCCAGACCCTGAAGAACTGCGAGCGCTACATCACGCCGGAACTGAAGGCCTTCGAGGACAAGGCGCTGTCGGCCCAGGACAAGGCCCTGGTGCGCGAAAAGGCGCTCTACGAAGAACTGCTCACCTGCCTGGCGCCGCACATCGGCGACCTGCAGCGGGTCGCGCAGGGCCTGGCCCAGATCGACACGCTGGTCGCGCTCACCAGCCACGCGCTGCGCCACAACTGGTGCGCACCAACCCTGGTCGATGCGCCCTGCCTGAGCATCGTCGAGGGCCGCCACCCGGTCGTCGAGCGCCAGATCGAGCGCTTCATCGCCAACGACTGCAAGCTCTCGAACGAACGGCGCCTGCTGCTGATCACGGGCCCGAACATGGGCGGTAAATCGACCTTCATGCGCCAGACCGCCCTGATCGTGCTGCTGGCCTATGTCGGCAGCTATGTGCCGGCGACGAGCGCGACGATCGGCCCGATCGACCGCATCTTCACCCGCATCGGCGCCAACGACGACCTGGCCGGCGGACGCTCGACCTTCATGGTCGAGATGACCGAATCGGCCGCGATCCTGAACGGCGCCACCGAGCACTCGCTGGTGCTGATGGACGAAGTCGGGCGCGGCACGTCGACCTTCGACGGCCTGGCGCTGGCCTGGGCGATCGCGCGCCACCTGATCGACAACAGCCGCAGCTTCACCCTGTTCGCGACCCATTATTTCGAACTGACCCAGCTGCCCGAAAGCCACCCGAGCGCGGCCAACGTGCACCTGTCGGCGGTCGAACACAAGGACACGATCGTGTTCCTGCACGCGGTGCAGGACGGGCCGGCCTCGCAAAGCTACGGCTTGCAGGTCGCCCAGCTGGCGGGCGTGCCGCCGGCCGTGATCAAGGCCGCACGCAAGCACCTGGCGCGCCTCGAATCGCAGGCGCTCGACACGACGCCTCAGCTCGACCTGTTCGCGCTGCCCTGCGACGACCCTGAGGAGGCGGCGCCGGTCGCGGACGCACCGGCCATGCCGCCGGCGCTGCTGGCCGCGCTCGAGGAACTCGATCCGGACGCCCTCACGCCACGCGAAGCGCTCGAGCGGCTGTACGAGTTGAAGCGCCTGGCTGCCTGATGCCGCGCCCTGGTCCCGTTCTCCTCGCTGCCGCGCTCCTGTCGGTCCTGGTCGCGCCCGTGCACGCGGCGCGCGACGGCGGACACGAGGGGCGCGAGGCGCACCGCTTCGGCGTCATCGGCCACAGCTTTGACAAGCCGGGCGACGAGCGCCTGAAGAAAGCGCTGGCGCAGACGAGCGAGAAATCGCTCGCCTTCGTCGTCGTCACCGGCATCAAGGCCGCCAGCGAACCTTGCGGCGACAAGCTGTACCAGGAGCGGCGCGACCTGGTCGACAAGGCAAAACGTCCGGTCATCGTGCTGCCGGCTGGCAGCGACTGGACCGATTGCCGCAACTCGGCCGGACGCACGAATGCGATCGAGCGCTTGAACCGGATGCGCGAGCTGTTCCACGGCGAGCCGGCCTCGCTGGGCGCGAAAAAGCTGCCGCTCGCCCGCCTGTCGAGCAGCCCGCGCTTTCGCAGCTATGCCGAGAACGCCCACTGGACCGTGGACTCGGTCCTGTACGCCACCGTCAATCTCCCGGCCAACAACAACCACTACCTGGCTGCGGCCGGCCGCAACAGCGAATATGAAGACCGGCTGGTCGCGACCCGATTCTGGCTCAACCGCCTGTTCACGCTGGCGCGCGGCGACAAGGTCGATGCGATCGTCCTGTTTACCGAGGGCGATTTAAAACCGCTGGCCGAGCCGACCGGGCTGCGTTCGCTGCTGCGGCGCGCGCCGGTGGGGCAGGACGGCTTCGCGGCCGCGCGCAAACAGGTGCAGGCGCTGGCGCAGAAATTCGACGGCAAGGTGCTGCTGGTGGACAGCGCGGCGCTGCCGAAGAAAGGCAAGCCGGCGATCGAGTGGCGCGACAATGTCGGGCACGTGTCGGTCGGTACGGAGGCGGTCGAAGTGAAGGTGACGCCGGGGGAGAAGACCTTGTTCACCCTGCAGGATGCGGGGGAATAAGGCCAACATTGCGATGCATTCCGCGTGGGCACGGAGTGCCCACGCGGACGTCCTAACGATTAATGCAGCGGCTGGCTACGGAAGTGGTCGCCCTCTTCGCTGTCGCCTTCGTCTTCACCATGGTGATGGCCGTGGGCGCCGTGCACATGGCCGTGGGCGATTTCTTCTTCGGTCGCGGCGCGCACGTCGATGACCGACAGCTCGAAGCGCAGGGCCATGCCGGCCAGCGGGTGGTTACCGTCGAGGACGACCTTGTCGTCGGCGATTTCGGTGACGGTGAAGATCATCGGCTCGTCGTCGCCGCCATCGGCCATGCCTTCGAACTGCATGCCCACTTCCAGCGGCTCCGGCAGGCGCGAACGCTCTTCGACCTTGACCAGCTCGGCATCGTAGTCGCCGAACGCGTCTTCCGGTTCGACCTGCAGGGTCGCGTTGTAGCCGGCTTCCTTGCCGTCGAGTTCTTCTTCGATCTTCGGCAGGGTGTTCTCGTAACCGCCGTGCAGGTAGACCATCGGCTGCGCGCCTTCTTCGATCAGGTTGTTCTGTGCATCCGACAGTTTGTAGTTGACCGTCACGACCGTATTCTTGGCAATCTTCATCGCACTATCCTTTCGTTGTAAGGAGCGGATTATACCCTCCCTCCGCTGCCGCCCGTGCTGTTGCTCCGTCCTGGGCTGGTTATAATGAATACATGAAAAAACTACAGCTATTAGGGAACATTACACCCGCCCAGTTCCTGCGCGATTACTGGCAGAAGAAGCCCCTCCTGATCCGCAACGCCATCCCCGGCTTCAAGCCCCTGCTCAAATTCGACAAGCTCGTCGAGGCCGCCGCCAGAAACCACGTCGAGTCGCGCCTGGTCACCATGGTCGACGGCCAGTGGGACATGCAGCACGGCCCGCTCACCGAACTGCCGCCACGCACCCAGCGCGAATGGACCATGCTGGTGCAGGGCGTGAACCTGCTCGACGAACGTGCCGACGCCCTCCTGCGCGAATTCCGCTTCCTGCCCGATGCGCGCCTGGACGACCTGATGGTCAGCTACGCGACGGACGGCGGCGGCGTCGGTCCGCACTTCGATTCCTACGACGTATTCCTGCTGCAGGCCCAGGGCAAGCGGCGCTGGAAGATCAGTGCCCAGCAGGACCTGTCGCTGGTCGAGGGCATGCCGCTGAAGATCCTGTCGAACTTTACCCCGGAAGAAGAATTTGTGCTGGAACCGGGCGACATGCTGTACCTGCCCCCACACTACGCCCACGACGGCATCGCCGAAGGCGAATGCATGACCTATTCGATCGGCTTCCGCTCGCCCTCCTTCCAGGAACTGGGCGAAGCCTTCCTGCAGTTCATGGCCGACTCGATCGACCTGCCCGGCCGCTATGCCGACCCGGAGCTGCAGCCGGCGAAGAACCCGGCCGAGATCCCGCGCGAGATGCTGGCCTCGGTGACCGAGGAACTGAACAAGGTGCGCTGGGACGAGGAAGACGTGACGGTCTTCTTCGGCGAATACATGTCCGAGCCGAAGCACAACGTGTTCTTCACCCCACCCGCGAAGCCGCTTACCGTCGGCCGCTTCATGGAGACGGCGGTAAAACGCGGCCTGAAACTGTCGGCGAAATCGCTGATGCTCTACCGCGGCAAGCACGTCTTCATCAACGGCGAGTCGTTCGCCGTGAGCCGTGCGGACAAGATTGTCCTCGACGTGCTGGCCAACGAACGGCGCCTGACGGGCGAGCAGCTGGCGCAGGCGTCGGACGACGTACTCGAGGCGCTCTATACCTGGTACGGCGACGGCTGGGTCGAACTCGGATAAACGATGGACGCGCCGCTGATTGCCCGCTTCGACACGCGCCGCGAGCTCGAGGCGCAGTGGCGCGCCCTGCTGGAGCGGGCGCAGGGCCGGCTCGACCTGTTCGATCCCGATTTCGCGGTCTATCCGCTGGGTGCGCCGGATGTGGAGACAAGGCTGCGCGCTTTTCTCCAGGCCGGCGGCATGCTGCGCCTGGCCTTGCACGACCCGGCGCATGTCGAACGTTCCTGCCCGCGTTTCCTGCGCGTGCTGCGCGATTACGGCCATCAGGTCGAATGCCGCCAAAGCCCGCGCTCGCTGCGCCACCTGAGCGATTCGTTCGCACTGGCCGACGGCCTGCATGTGGTGCGCCGCTTCCACTGCGACCACATGCGCGGCGAGGCTGCCTTCGATGCGCCGGTTTCCGTGGAGCTGCCCGCGCAGCGCTTCGACGCCCTATGGGACGAATCGCGTTCGACCCTCGCACCGAACGTCACCGGACTGTGAATTATGCTTAAATCAACACCTCAAGTCTTTTCTTGAAGTTTGTAGCATCTTGTAACAAAATGAAGCTTATTAATTCACAAAATACTTCCATTTTGGCATGTGTTTTCTATTGCGAAGCAGTAAATTTGGCTATAATATCGGGTTAGGAAGGTTCCGTTGTCTATCAAGCACTGTTACCAGTATGAAAGCCACGAGAATTCCAACGAGCGATAATTACCGGTAATTATTCATCGCAACAAAAGTACTCACTTAATTAAGGAAAAACCATGAAAAAATCCCTGCTGATCGTTTCCCTGATGGCTGTTGCCCTGGCTGCTTGCTCGAAGAAAGAAGAAGCTGCAACCACCACCCCAGCTGCTGTTGAAGCACCTGCTGCAACGACCACCACCACCACCACCACCGACGCAGCTGCTCCAGCCGCCGGCACCACCACCACCACCGACGCTGCTGCTACCACCCCAGCCGCTGACGCTGCTGCTGCTGCCGCCAACGCTTCGGCTGCTGCTTCGCAAGCCGCTTCGGCCGCTTCGACCGCTGCTGACGTCGCTGCTGACGCTGCCAAGAAGTAATCAGCTTTCTCTGATTTTGAAAACCGGCCTGCGGGCCGGTTTTTTTTCGCCCATAAATTTGCTGAAACCTGACGAAGCTGGCGCACCGTAGGGTGGGCTCTCGAGCCCACGCGTTCCGGCATATGCATAACGTGACGTGTGCGACAGCCCATGACGCGTGCTTACCGCTGCTGCGAATTGTGCGTTGCGCGACGCTACCACGCGTGGGCTCGGGCGCCCACCCTACGGTACACACCCAATACCGTCCCCGGCCACCTCCCGGCTGCACTGGCGTAAAAAAGCCGGCCACATGGGCCGGCTTTTCTGAAGCTGAAAACGATTACTTCAGCTCGTTATTCAGCAGCGTCAGGATCTTCGTCCCCGTCGCTGACGTATCCGCCTTGCCGGTATTGTCCTGCACCGTCACGGTGGAGACGCTCGCGTTCGGCTCGGCCTTGACGCTCACGCGGTAGCGCTGTGCTTCCTTGGCCTTGTCCGACTCGCCGAAGGTGAACAGGCGCTTGAAGAAACCATCCTTGTTCGAACCATCCGGATCGACATAGCGCACGAAATAGATGCCCTGCACGCGGTCGCGGTCTTCGACCGTGAAGCCGACGCGGTCGAGCGCCAGGCCGACGCGGCGCCAGGCGCGGTCGAAGCCTTCGTCGACTTCGACGCGGTCGCCAACCAGCCTGGCGTGCTGCGGCGCGACAGCCGCGTTCGCAACCGTCGTCTCGGCAGCCTTCACCGCGGCCGGCTCGGTGGCGCCGGTCAGGCGTGCGACCAGGCGCGCCAGGAACTGGGCTTCGAGG
Source organism: Massilia litorea (assembly GCF_015101885.1). Lineage (NCBI taxonomy): Bacteria > Pseudomonadati > Pseudomonadota > Betaproteobacteria > Burkholderiales > Oxalobacteraceae > Massilia > Massilia litorea. Next base: position 2,686,733 of record NZ_CP062941.1, on the reverse strand, counting down.
GCCGGATCGTTCGGACGCACGGTCCAGGTCGTCGTTTCCTTCTGGGCGCCGGTCAGCACTTCTTCGGCGCCGCGGTGGCTGATGTAAATCTCGGTCGAGCCGTCCGGCAGGCGCTCGAGGCGGGTGCGGAACTTGTCGCGCTCGCCGGTCGAGTAGGCGCGGTCGAACACGCGGCCGAGGGTGTTGCGCAGGAAGTCCTGCGGGATCTTCGAGCGATTCTCGTTCCAGTCCGTTTCCATGACGCCGGTCGCCTGCGACTCGGTCGCCAGCGTGAAGCCGGCATCCTGCCAGAACTGCTCCACCTGCGGCCACAGCTGCTCGGGGGTCTGCTTGACCACCAGCCAGCGCTGGTTGCCGGCGCGCTCGACGCGCACGGCATCGGTCGCGATCGGGCCGACGGTGGCGCCGCCGGCGACCGGCATGGCCGCTTGCGCCGGGGTTCCGGCGCTGCCCGCAGTGCCCTGCTGCATGCCGGATGCGGTGGCGATGCCGCGGCCGTCCGGCACGGCGTAACGATTGTCCTTTTGAAGCTGGGTCAGGTCCGGCGGCACGTCCAGCGGCGCCGCTTTCTTGGACGACTTGTAGTCCACCTTGTCGGATTCGAACACGGTGGTGCATGCCGCCATCGAGAGCGCCATCGCGCCTACGGCCAGCACGCGTACAGGCGTGGAAAGGTCCGCAAGCGGGCGAGTCTTCTTGTTGCTTTTAGTCATATCGTTACGATGTCAGATCGGTGAACCGGGACCCTTGCGGGCCTCAGGATTGCGAGGATTGCGGAACGAGTCCGGCGGCGCGCAAGGCGGCGCGGACGGTATCGTGGAAAGAGTCCGAGAGAGGCGCGAGCGGCAGGCGCAGGCCGGACGGCATCTTGCCCATCTCGGCCAGGGCCCACTTGACCGGCACCGGGTTCGGCTCGACGAACAGCTTGGCGTGCAGGTCGAGCACGCCGTTGTTGATCTCGATGGCACGCTTGACGTCGCCTGCCATGGCGGCGACGCACAGTTCGTGCATGGCGCGCGGCGCCACATTGGCCGTCACCGAGATATTGCCGGCGCCGCCGCAGAACATCAGGGTCATCGCGGTCGGATCGTCGCCCGAGTACACGGCGAACGATTTGTCGACCATGCGCAGCAGTTCGATGCCGCGGCCGATATTGCCGGTCGCATCCTTCACGCCGACGATGTTGTCGATCGTCGAGAGGCGGGCGATGGTTTCGTTGCTCATGTCGGCAACCGTACGGCCCGGCACGTTGTAGAGGATGACCGGCAGGTCGACCGCTTCGGCGATCGCCTTGAAGTGGCGGTACATGCCCTCTTGCGTCGGACGGTTGTAGTACGGCACCACCTGCAGCGAGGCGTCGGCGCCGACTTCCTTGGCGGCGCGCGTCAGCGAAATCGCTTCCGCGGTCGAGTTGCCGCCGCTGCCGGCAATCACGGGGATGCGGCCGCCGACGTGGTCGACGGTCAGCTTGATCAGTTCGACGTGCTCTTCCGGGGTGACGGTGGCGGATTCGCCTGTGGTGCCGACGATCACGATGCCGTCGGTGCCTTCGTCCACGTGCCAGTCGATCAATTTGCGCAGGCCATCCTTGTCGAGGCTGCCGTCTTCGAACATCGGCGTGACGATTGCTACAATGCTGCCCTTAATCATAATCAGTGGAACGTGCCGAAAAATAAAAATCTGATTGTAGCGGATCGTCCGCCAATATGGTTATTCCCGACCAACTAAATGGTCGAGCTTTACCTCGGTTTGCGGGAAGGCGAGCCCAGCCGCGCAGAGTCTCTGAACGCGCGCCGGCTTGGGTTCGTTGACGACGCCGTCCTCGAAGGCCAGCACCGCCAGGCCGTTTTCCTGCGCCAGCGCGAGCAATTCGCCCGGACGCAGCAGGAAGGCCGGATTCGACGGCTTGCCGAAGGCCTCATTGCCGAGCGCGAAGGTTTCATAGATCAGCACGCCGCCCGGCGCGAGGCTGTTCACCAGGTCCGCCATCAAAGGCCGGTGCAGGTAATTCGTGACGACGATGCCGGCGAAACGCCCGGCTTCGAAAGGCCACTGCGCGCCCTCCTGTTCCAGATCGACCTGCAGCGTCGCGATGCCGGGACCGGCGCTGGCCGCCAGCGCCTGCGGGTCGCGGTCGACCGCGATAACCGGGTGCCCCAGCGACGCGAACAGGCGCGCGTGGCGGCCGCTGCCGCAGGCCAGGTCGAGCACCTCGCCGGCCGGCACACTCCCTGCGAAGCGGCGCACCCAGGTGGACGGCTTGTCGGTCGGCGCGTGCATCAGGTCAGCAGCATGGTGATGGGCGAAGCGATCAGCTTCACGGCCTGGCCGCCGAGCCACATCACCGGCTGCACCCAGAAGGACAGCACGTTGAAGTACAGCAGCGCCAGCAGGATGAAGAAGCCATAGGGCTCGAGCTTCGCGAATTTGAAGGCGAGGCGGTGCGGCAGCATGCTGGTGAGCACGCGGCCGCCGTCGAGCGGGGGCAGCGGGAACAGGTTGAAGGCGAAGATCAGCAGATTCGTCACGATGCCGGCCTGCGCCACCTTGTGCGGGAATTCCTCGCCCACGTTGGTCGCCACCAGCACGACGGCCAGGATCAGCCACAACAGCGCCATGATGAAATTGGCCAGGGGACCGGCCAGCGCCACCCAGGCCATGTCGCGCTTCGGATTGCGCAGGTTGCCGAACTGGACCGGCACCGGCTTGGCATAGCCGAACACGAAGCCCGAGGTCAGATACAGCGCAATCGGGATGATGATGGTGCCGAACAGGTCGACGTGCGACAGGGGATTGAGGGTCATGCGGCCCTGCGCATAGGCCGTGTTGTCGCCGAAATAGCGGGCGGCATAGGCGTGGGCGGCTTCGTGCAGGGTAATCGCGAAAAGAACGGGCAGCGCAAAGACTGCGATGTTGCGAATGATTTCATCCATAGGGGAAGGATTCTAGCAGAGCCGGGCGCGACGGGCCGGCTCCGCGGGACGGGCCTGCTTTGATTTGTTTATAGGCCGAAAGCGGCGGGGTCGCCCCTGCCCTGGCGTACGAGTTCGGGTTCGGAACCGGTGAGGTCGATGATCGTCGTCGGTTCCAGCGTACCGGCCCCGCCGTCGATCACCAGGTCGATCTGCTTTTCCAGGCGCTCGCGCACCTCGTCCGGATCGGACAGCATGTGCTCGTCGCCCGGCAGTTGCAAGGTGGTGCCGATCAGCGGCTCGCCCAGTTCCTCGAGCAGGGCCAGCGTAATCAGGTTTTCCGGCACGCGCAGGCCGATCGTCTTGCGCGAAGGGTGAGACAGGCGGCGCGGCACTTCGCGCGTCGCTTCCAGGATGACGGTGTAGGGGCCGGGCATGGTGGCCTTCAGCAGCCGGTACTGGACATTGTCGACGCGCGCGTACTGGGCGATTTCCGACAGGTCGCGGCAGAGCATCGTCAGGTGGTGCTTGTCGTCGATGCCGCGCACGCGGCGCAGCTTTTCGACGGCCGCCTTGTCGTCGAGCTGGCAGACCAGCGCATAGGCCGAATCGGTCGGCAGCGCGACCACGCCGCCGGAACGGATGATCTGCGCCGCCTGTGCGATCAGGCGCTTCTGGGGATTCTCGGGATGGATCTGAAAGAACTGGCTCATCGCGCACCGCCCTGGCGCAGCGCCTGCAGGGCCGCGATCCGTTCTTCCATCGGCGGGTGGGTCGAGAACAGCGCACCCCAGCCGCCACCGCCGCCGGAAATGCCGGAAGCGCTCATCGACGAAGGCAAGGCCCCCGGATGCAGGCCGCCCAGGCGGGCCAGCGCGTTCTGCATCGGCACCGCGCTGCCCAGCAGGTTCGCCGAACCCGCGTCGGCGCGGAATTCGCGCTGGCGCGAGAACCAGGCCACGATGATGGACGCCACCAGGCCGAACACGATTTCGCAGACGAAGACGGTGACCATGTAGCCGATGCCGGGACCGCGGTCGTCGTTCCCGCGCAGCAGCACCTTGTCAACGAAGAAGCCGACCACGCGCGCCAGGAACACGACGAAGGTGTTCACCACGCCCTGGATCAGGGTGAGTGTCACCATGTCGCCGTTGGCGATGTGCGCCACCTCATGGCCGAGCACCGCTTCGACTTCGTCGCGGTTCATGCCTTGCAGCAGGCCGGTGGAGACAGCCACCAAAGCCGAATTCTTGAAGGCGCCCGTGGCAAACGCGTTCGGCTCGCCCTCATACACGGCCACCTCCGGCATGCCGATGCCTGCGCGCTCGGCCAGCTGGCGCACGGTGTTCACGAGCCAGAGCTCGGTCGAATTGGCCGGCTGGTCGATGACGCGCGCGCCGGTCGACCACTTGGCCATCGGCTTGCTCATCAGGAGCGAGATGATCGAGCCGGTAAAGCCCACGACCAGCGAGAACACGGCGAGCGCGCCGACATTGATTCCTTCCGCGCTCACCGCACGTCCAACCCCCAGCAGGTTCAGGACGACCGTCAGCACCAGCACAACCGCGAGGTTGGTGGCGAGGAATAAAACAATGCGCTTCATTGGGGGTGCCTCCCGGGCAGGAATACATTAACAGGCTGCCAAGATAAGGCTGCGCCAGGGAAAATTCAAGGGCAGAGGCTTATGGCTGGCTTAAAGGCCGTAGGGTGGGCGGCTGTGCCGCCCACGCGCTGATCGTCATCGGCTCCGATTTCGGGCGCGATGATCTCGCTGCCAACAATCACCGCGTGGGCGGAAGACCCGCCCACCCTACGCACATTCAGAACCAGTCGTGCCACACGGGTGTCACGCTGGACGGCAGCGGCGGCAGCGCATCGAACTCCACCCGCGCCTCGCCCGGCGCATGAAAATCTGTCCCGCGCGATGCGAGAAAACCATACCGCCGCGCCACTTCGGCATAGGTCGCATACTGGTCCGGCGTATGGCTGCCGGTGACCACCTCGATCGCATTCCCGCCGAGCTGACGGAATTCGTCGAACAGCGCGTCCTCGCCCGTCTGCGTGAACTTGTAGCGCCCGGGATGCGCAATCACGGGAATGCCGCCCGCGCTGCGAATCCAGCCCATCGCCTCGGGCAAGGAAGCCCAGCGGTGCGGCACATAGCCGGGCTTGCCTTCGGTGAGGAAACGCTTGAACACCTCGGTCGTCGTCGCGCACTTGCCGCATTCGACCAGGTAGCGCGCGAAATGGGTGCGCGAGAGCAGGTCCGGGTTGCCGACGAATTTCAGGGCGCCTTCCCAGGCATCGGGAATGCCGGCCTCCTCCAGCTGGGCGGCAATTTCTCGTCCGCGCGCGTCGCGCCCGCTGCGGGTCTTCACGAGGCCCGCCAGCAGGTCCGGATTGTCCTCGTCGATCTGCAGGCCGACCACGTGGATGGTCTGGTTGGCCCAGGTCACGGAAATTTCGACGCCCGGCACGAAGCGCATGCCCTGCTCGCCTGCGGCGGCGCGCGCGAGCTTGATGCCGCCGACCTCATCGTGGTCGGTCAGCGCCCAGGCATCGACCCCGCCCTTGCGTGCATAGGCGGCCACGGCGCCAGGGGCGAGGACGCCGTCGGAGACATTCGAATGGCAGTGGAGATCGACTTTCAACATGATGCGGACCGCTTTTCTGGACGAGCAAACATTGTACGCCGCATTGCGCGACCGGGCGGCGCGGTCCGTTTGCAGGGCCGGCAATGGTAGAGTTGGCGTTTGTTCAGGAGACGAAAAAATGAAGACTGTCCACGGCAGCTGCCACTGCGGCGCGGTACGTTACGAAGCCGATCTCGACATCAAAGCCGGCACCATCAAATGCAATTGCTCGATCTGCACGAAGATGCGCTTCTGGGGGGTGCAGGTGCCGAGCGCGGCGTTCAGGCTGCTGGCAGGGGCCGATGCCCTGAGCGAATACCGTTTTCATTTGAAACGGGACGGCCACTGTTTTTGCCGGCACTGCGGGATCAACGTGTTCTCGACCGGGCACTCGCCACGGCTGGGCGCCTTCCACGCGGTGACGGTGGCGAGCCTGGACGATGTGCCGGTGGAGGAGTTGCTCGCTGCGCCGGTGCGGTATGTCGACGGGCGCAATGACGAGTGGGAGAGTCCGCCAAAAGAAATCCGCCATTTGTAAGCGAACGCCCGCCCACCCTGCGTCACTTGTTCAAAAACGCCTCGATCAGCTCCGCCAATACCGCCGGCTGATCGTGGTGCACCATATGCCCGGCATCGGCCACGATATGCGGCTCGACCGAGGCCATATGGGCCAGGCGCCGGTCCACTTCGGCGCGCATCTCGTGCTCCGGCCCCATCCAGCGCCACATCTCCGTCTGCGCCGCCTCGATCCACAGCACCGGCGCCGCGATCCGCTTCCACATCGCGATCATTTCGTCGAGATGATACAGCAGCGGCCCGCTCATCTTGTGCGCCGGGTCGCCCAGGATGGCGTACTCCCCCGCATCGTTCGGCGCCGACCAGTGTTCGGCCAGGAAAGCGGCGCGCTCATGCGGCAGGCGCGGATTGGTCTTCTGCAGGCGCCCCGCCACCTCGGCCAGGCTGGCATACGCGCGCATCACGGGCGGATTGCGCAATTCGTCCAGCCATTTCGCCATTCGCTTGGGCGCCTGTTCCGGCTTCGCGCCCATCAGGCCGATGCCTTCCAGGTTGATCAGCTTCTTCACGCGCTCGGGCCGCACGCCGGCATACATGCTGACGACATTGCCGCCCATGCTGTGTCCCAGCAGGTTGACCGGCTCGTCTGGCGAGTAGTGCTCGAGCAGGGCATCGAGGTCGGCCACGTAATCGGGGAACCAGTAGGTGTCCGAATGCGAACGCTCGGACAGGCCGAAGCCGCGCCAGTCGTTGGCAATCACGTGCCAGTCTTCTTTCAAATGGTCGACCACGAACTGGAAGGAGGCCGACATATCCATCCAGCCATGCGACATGAACAGTTTCGGCGCGCCCTCGCGGCCCCAGTGGCGCACATGGGTGCGCAGGCCGCGGATGGTCAGGAATTCGGAACGGGATGGCTGCATTGGAAATTCTCGGAAGAAAAAAGTACGGTCGTGCAGATTATACGCATGCCGTTGAATTCCTGCCCGTCATCCCCATTTGCCCGTGATCGGCGAAAAACGCGGCAGCGTGAAGCGGACAGGAGGGCGTAAAATAGCGTCATTTCAACCCTTCCGCGAGCACATCCATGGCGATTTACCAGCTGGGCGAGCAGTCGCCCGAGATCGATGCGTCGGCCTTCGTGGCCGATTCGGCCAACCTGATCGGCAAAGTGACCCTGGAGGCGAATGCCTCGGTATGGTTCGGCGTCACGATTCGCGGCGACAACGAGCGCATCACGATCGGTGAAAACAGCAATGTCCAGGAAGGCACGGTGATGCACACCGACATGGGCTACCCGCTCGTGATCGGCAAGGGCGTCACCATCGGCCACCAGGCGATGCTGCATGGCTGCACGGTGGGCGACGGTTCGCTCATCGGCATCCAGGCCGTGATCCTGAACGGCGCGAAGATCGGCAAAGGCTGCCTGGTCGGCGCCGGTGCCCTGGTTACCGAAGGAAAAGAGTTCCCGGATAACTCGCTGATATTGGGTTCGCCTGCGAAAGTGGTGCGGACGCTCACGGAAGAAGACCTGCTGCGCCTGCAAGCCAACGCCGCCAGTTACGTGGCGCGCGGCCAGTTGTTCAAGGCGCAGCTCAAGCACATCGGATAGACAATGACGACAACGGACACCAAGGACACCCTGCAGAAATTCATCTTCGACAACGCCGCCGTGCGCGGCGAGCTGGTCGAGATTTCCGACACCTGGCGCGAGATCCAGGCGCGCCACGGCTACCCGAAAGCCGTGCGCTCGATGCTGGGCGAGATGGTGGCCGCCGCTGCCCTGCTGTCGGCCAACCTGAAATTCAACGGCTCGATCGTGATGCAGATCCACGGCGACGGTCCGGTGCGCCTGCTGGTGGTCGAGTGCGATGCCGACCTGCGTATCCGCGCCACGGCCAAGCTGGCGCCGGACGCGGACATCGCCGACGAAGCCACCTTGAGCGACCTGCTCAACGTGAACCGCCGCGGCCGTTTCGTCATCACCCTCGACCCGCTCGAGAAGATGCCGGGCCAGCAGCCCTACCAGGGCATCGTGCCGCTCGACGGCGAGAGCGTCGCGACCGTCATCGAAAACTACATGCTGCGCTCGGAACAGATGGACACGAAATTGTGGCTGGCGGCCGACGACAAGGTCTCGCGCGGCCTGCTGCTGCAGAAGCTGCCGCGCCACAGCGGCAAGGACGACCAGACGAAACAGGCCACCGAAGAGGAAGACCTCGAGACCTGGAACCGCGCCGTGGTACTGGGCAGCACGCTGAAGCAGGAAGAACTGCTGAGCACCGATATCGAGACCCTGCTCAACCGCCTGTTCTGGGAAGAGACGATTCGCGTCTTCGATCCGCAGCACCCGCAGTTCCACTGCAGCTGCACCCGCGAGAAGGTCGGCAACATGCTGAAAATGCTGGGCCAGCCGGAAGTCGAATCGGCCCTGGCCGACCTGGGCGAGCTCGGTATCAACTGCGATTTCTGCGGCAAGCACTACGCCTTCGACAAGGTCGATTGCGCCCAGCTGTTCGCTACTGCCACCACGGCCGACGCCCTGGTGCCGCCTGGTGAAATCAAGCACTAAGAGGATCCCTGACGATGCGCGACACGCCCCGCTCCGCCTTCCCCCACCTGCTCGCGCTACCGACGCGCTGGATGGACAACGACAGCTACGGGCATGTCAACAACGTCAACTACTACAGCTTCTTCGACACCGCGGTCAATCGTTACCTGATCGACCGCGGCGTTCTCGACATCCACAGCGACGACATCGTCGGCTTCGTGGTCGAAACAAGCTGCTCCTACTTCAGTTCGATCTCCTTCCCCGACCTGATCCACGTCGGCGTGCGCGTGGCCAAGCTCGGCAATTCGAGCGTGCGCTACGAACTGGCCCTGTTCCGCAACGACGAGGCCTTGCCCTCGGCGGCCGGGCATTTCGTGCACGTGTATGTGGACCGGCGCAGCAATCAATCGGTGCCGATTCCGCCACGGGTGCGCGAGGTGCTGGCGAGCCTGGCTGCCTAAGTTCGCAGGTGCGCGATTTCCACTGAGCCCTTCTCGTCGAAAATCGGAGAAGACTGCGCCAGCCGGACCGCCGCGTCGAAGTCAGCGGCCGCGATGATGCAATAGCCGGACAAGGCGCTGCTGCTCAGCTTGGGGCCGACCAGCCGGGTCGCCACCTCCACACTGCCATGGCTGAGCGCGCCCCGGTCGACCAGGGCCGGACCCAGCTCGCTGAACCAGGCATCCCAGCGTGCGGGCACGTGCTGCGGCCCTTCCGCTTCCCCGATGGTCGCCCCTCGAAACACGATCAGAAATCTGTCCATGCCGTCTCCTCTGCGCTCCAGTAGTGTGCCTGCACCCGACCGTAACACAGGCCATCTGATGGTGACGCACGGAGCGATGTCCCGGGATTGAAACGGGGCAGCCGGTCAACCGATCCTCCGTCCGGTGCTAAGCTTGTTGCATTGTTAGCAGTGTTGCAGTTTCCGCAAACGCTGCCCCACCACAGGAGAACCGCAATGCATATGGATACCGGAATCAACACCGAAGACCGCGCCAAGATCGTCGAGTCGCTCTCGACCGTCCTGGGGGATGCCTTCATGCTCTACCTGAAAACGCACAACTTCCACTGGAACGTGACGGGGCCGATGTTCTCGACCCTGCACGTGATGTTCGAGGAGCAGTACACCGAGCAGTGGAACGCCCTCGACGACATCGCCGAGCGCATCCGCGCGCTGGGCCACTTCGCGCCGGCCACCTCGCGGCGCTATACCGAGCTGTCGAGTATCAAGGAGGAGCCGGACGTGCTGTCGGCCAAGGAAATGATCCGCCAGCTGGTCGACGGCAACGAAATCCTGGTCCGCACCTTGCGCGCAGGCGTGAAGGTGGCCGACGAGCTCGACGACTTCCCGACCGCCGACATGCTGACCACCCGCATGGAAGTGCATGAGAAGAACGCGTGGATGCTGCGCTCCTTCCTGGAGCAGGGTGCGGGATCGATGCAGGGAGATGCGTCGTCGGAGTAAGCGGCTGCCGTCCGCATTGAACGACAACGCCAACCCGCGCCGGTTGGCGTTGTCGTGTGCGCCCTCAGCGCTGTGCCATCCTTGAAGAGATCACCACCACCTGGGCCAGGCGGCGGTCCGGCACATAGCTCATCGTCATGTCGTCCCCGTACTCGCCCTGGTTGAACTGCATGGTGACGCTGCCGTCGCGCGAGACGAATTTGTCCCCGGAGACGGCGCGCAGGCGCATCGGCTTCTGGTCGTCGATGCGCGCGTCGATGTAGCGCGAAGACGTCTGCACTTTCATGTGCCAGCCGTTCGACATCGCATACGACCCGCTGATCTGGCTGGCCTTGTCTTCCGTGATGAAGGCGGCCGGACCGGGGGCGCTCACCTGCACGCTCGGTCCCGACTCGGCGTCGGGCTGTGGATAGGGCATGGTCCGGGCCGAAGCGCTACAGGCCAGCACGAACAGGGTTGCAGGAAACAGGAAAGAGATGGGACGCATGATTGTTCCTTTACGAAGCGGAATAGGCGTTCGGGAAGGACTGCGCGCCTTGCGTACATCCCCTCCCTCGGAATACCGCGATACGGTCTGAACGGATCGCGGATAGCCCAGTCTAGAGCAGCGCTTGCTGACAAAAAAGCACTACACGCTCGGTATCACGAAACAATCTCACTTCGTTTGAAGCCAGATTCTGACGAAATGAATCGCAAATTGGCATGCATATTTCAATTTTCGAATCATGAGGGGTCGAATCTGCCCCCCATCCCTGCCTCAGGCGGTTGCGGCGGAGGCGTGCGCCAGGGCCTGGCGCCCGCGCGGCGCCGGCTGGGTGCCGGAGTGCCGTGCGCCCTGCTGCGCAGGCTGAGCCGCGAGGCGGAAGTGCGACACCAGCTGTTCCAGGTGCGCCGACTGGTCCTGCATGCTGGCCGCCGCCGCGGCGGCTTCTTCGACCAGGGCCGCGTTCTGCTGGGTGGTCTGGTCCATCTGCAGGATCGCTTCGTTGACCTGGTCGATGCCGATGCTCTGCTCGCGGCTGGCGGCCGTGATCTCGGCCATGATGGCGGTCACGCGGGCCACGCTGGCCACGACCTCGCCGATGGTGGCGCCGGCCTGTTGCACCAGCGACGTCCCGGTGTTGACCTGGGCGACTGAGTCGCCGATCAGCCCCTTGATTTCCTTGGCGGCGGTGGCCGAGCGCTGCGCCAGGTTGCGCACTTCGCTGGCGACCACGGCAAAGCCGCGGCCCTGCTCGCCGGCCCGCGCCGCCTCCACGGCGGCATTCAGCGCCAGGATATTGGTCTGGAAGGCGATGCCGTCGATGACGCCGATGATGTCGACGATCTTGCGCGACGCGGTATCGATCGCGCCCATCGTGTCGACCACCTGGCCGACGATCTGGCCGCCGCGCACGGCGACGGTCGAGGCATCCTGGGCCAGCCGGTTCGCCTGCGTGGCGCTCTCGGCGTTCTGGCGCACGGTCGAGGTCAGTTCTTCCATCGAGGACGCGGTTTCCTCGAGCGCGCCCGCCTGCTGCTCGGTGCGGGCGGACAAGTCGAGGTTGCCGCTGGCGATCTCGGTCGAGGCGCCGGCGATCGCGCGGGTCCCGTGCTGCACTTCGGACACGACCTTGGCCAGGCCGTCGTTCATCGTGTGCAGGGCGCCCATCAGGTCGCCGACTTCATCGCGGCGCCGGCTGTCGAACTCGCCGCTCAGGTCGCCGCCGGCGACGGCTTCGGCGACCCGCACGGCATCCTTCAGCGGACGGGTAATCGAGCGCGTGATGGCCACGGCGGCCAGGGCGCCGAGTACCAGCATCAGGCCGTTGAGCAGCAGCGACAGGCGCGCGCGGTGTTCGAAGTCGGCGCGGATCGCGACCGTCATGCGGTCGATCGTCTGCCGCTGCAAGGCCAGCAGGTCCTGCAGCGCGGCCGAATAGGCCTGGGCGGCAGGATCGAAGCCCTCCGTGTACAGGCGCTCGGCGGCGGCGGCGTCGCCCGCTTTCTTCGCGTCCATCACCTGCACTTTCAAGGCCTGGTATTTGGCGCGCAGCGACTTGACCGTCGCCAGCTTCGCCTTTTCTTCCTCGGAAGTCAGCAGCGGCTCGATCTGCTTGATCAGTTCAGTGGAGGTGGTCACGCTGTCGGCAATGGTCTTGGCGAACACGGTGCTCAGGGTGGTGTCGGTACTGCGCGCGATCAGCGAAGTGCGGGCGATCGCAGAATATGTCATCGTGTTCCAGCTCGAGACCAGGCGCTCCTTGGTCAGCGGCACGGCCATCATCTCTTCGGTAGCCTGGGCGCCGGCACGCGCTGCGAACAGGGCGGACGCGGTGGCAATCGTGGCGAGTATCAGGATCAGTGCGAACGCAAGGGTAAGCCGGGTGCCGATACGCATGTTATTGAAAAAGTGATTCATGGGTCAGTCGTCTCTTTCTTGATTTCTTATAAAAACTTGCCATTGATTACCGCTGTAGGACTGGTCTTACGCAAATAAATATACCTTGGGGTGGAAGGAGAAGTCGATCAAATATCGTTTCTGAAAGGAAATTGTTACATGAAGTTGCTCGCTTGCAACAGAGCGCCCGAGGTTTTATGCGATGCGCATGTTCTTGCGCTCCGCATCAAATCATGCAACCATCCGGTTGCATTACTACCCAAATCAACAGGAGACCCGTGATGGACACGACCAGCCCCACTGACCGCATCGAACGCAGCATTGTGATCAAGGCGCCGCGCGCGCGCGTCTGGCGCGCCCTCGCCGACGCCGCCGAATTCGGCAGCTGGTTCGGCGTGAAGCTGGAAGAGGAGGCCTTCGTGGCCGGCCGGCCGGTGCGCGGGTACATCACCCACCCCGGCTATGAGCACCTGCGTTTCGAAGCCCGGGTCGAGCGCGTCGAGCCGGAGCAATTGCTGTCGTTTTACTGGCACCCGTATGCGATCGATCCCGCGGCCGACTACACGCAGGAAGAGCCGACGCTGGTGAGCTTCACCCTGGAGGACGGTCCGGAGAACGGCACCCGGCTTACCGTCGTCGAATCCGGTTTCGACAAGCTGCCGCCGCAACGCCGCGACGAGGCCTTCCGCATGAACGGCGCGGGCTGGGATGCGCAGGTGATCAACATCGCGCGCCATGTTGCCGGCTGAGAGGGAGCAAAAGGGCCTGGCCGAGGTGTTCGCGGCGCTGGGCGATCCGACCCGGCTGCAGCTTGTTTCCCTGCTCTGTGCCGGCGGCTTGCTGTCGATCGCCCAACTCAGCGCCGGTACGGCCATCACCCGCCAGGGCGTGACCAAGCACCTTCAGGTACTGGCCGAGGCCGGCCTGGTGCGCGACCAGAAATGCGGACGCGAGCGGCGCTGGCAGCTCGCCCCCGAGCGTATCGACGAGGCGCGGCGTAGCCTGGACGCCATCGGCCGCCAGTGGGAGCGCGCGCTCGGACGGCTCAAGGCCTTCGTGGAAGCGGACAGCCCGGACGGGTCCGCCTGACGCGTGTCAGGCTTGCGGCAGGACGTAATCGAATTCGTAGAAATGCTTGCGCTCCTCGATCCGGATGCGCATGGTGCCGGCGATGCCGGCCAGTTCGCCGGTGCCGGAATCGGGCACGACCGTGATCGACAGCGCCTGCGCGCCGCGCGCCATCGTGCCGGTATGCTGGACGACGAAGCTGCCGCTGCGTCCCTGCAGCTTGCCGCTCACGCGCTCGATGGCGACATAGCCGGCCGAGCCTTCGGTGGTCGTCATCGCCGACAGCATCTCGCCGACGCCCTGCCCTTCGAGTTCGCCATGGTAGTGCTTGTCGATCGCCATGCGGCCGGTCGTGACCCCGTCGCGCACCTCGGGCTGGCCCTGCGGGATGACGGTCACGTCGAACGGTCCTGCGGCGTGTTGCTGGCTCATGGTGGGCTTCCTTCTCGTTGGTGAAGAGATAGCGAACATTCTAGGCCAATCCGGGCGCTTTGCGGCCTTGAATCGACAAGGTGCTGATCGGACCAGTGCAGGGCCGCTGGCTGATCCCGCTGAGGTTGAACGCGTGGGCGGCCGAGCCGCCCACCCTACGGGTGCTATGACGAGACCCGTAGGGTGGGCGGGTCTCCCGCCCACGCGTTCAACGCACAGTGGAGCGGCCGCGAAATTTTCAGTGCGCCGCGCCCGGCATATGCAAATCGATCACCTTCATGATCGCCAGGGTGACGGACATGCTCATTTCGCCGCTGGCGAAAGCATGGCGCAGATCGGCCTGGGGAATGCCGGCGGCAGCGGCAAGGTGGGCCGTGCCTTCGGCGCGCGCGGCGACGGCGAAGGCGTCGAGGAGGACGGCCGGATCGCCGCTCTCGAAGGCGGCCGCCAGGAAGGCCGACAAGGCCTCGAGCGTCGCCAGTTGCGCTGCAGGATCGGTATTCATGGGTTCAATGCGTCGCGGCGGAATCGTGTCCGCCCTTGCCCGCCTTCGGCTCCGGCGGTGGCGGCGGGACGGTCATCGATTCGGTCGGCTTTTCGTCCTTGCGCAGCACCTGCACGAAGATTTCGTTCTGCTTGATCATGCCCAGTTCCAGGCGCGCGCGTTCCTCGACGGCGCCGGTGCCTTCGCGCAGGTCGCGCACTTCGGATTCGAGCTTGGCGTTGCGTGCCTTGAGCTTGTCGGTGTGGATTTGCGCCAGTGTGACCTGGTCGGTCATATCGGCGACGGCCAGCATGCCGCCCTTCCCCAGCCACAGGGGATACTGGATCAGCACGAGCAGTGCGGCGAGAACGAGCGTAATGATGCGCATGGAGACAGATCAGGAACGCGGGCCGCGCCACGATGGCCGGCCCGCGGAGTACGACAGATTACTTCAGATTATAGAAAGCGTCACGGCCAGGATAGCTGGCGACGTCGCCGAGGTCTTCCTCGATACGCAGCAGCTGGTTGTACTTGGCCATGCGGTCCGAACGCGACATCGAACCGGTCTTGATCTGCAGGGCGTTCAGGCCGACTGCGATATCGGCGATGGTCGAGTCCTCGGTCTCGCCCGAACGGTGCGAGATGACGGCCGTGTAGCCGGCGCGCTTGGCCATTTCGATGGCGGCGAAGGTCTCGGTCAGGGTGCCGATCTGGTTGATCTTGATGAGGATCGAGTTGGCGATGCCCTTCTGGATGCCCTCTTTGAGGATCTTGGTATTGGTGACGAACAGGTCGTCGCCGACCAGCTGCACGCGCTTGCCCAGGGCAGCGGTGAGCGTGGCCCAGCCTTCCCAGTCGCCTTCGTGCATCGCGTCCTCGATCGAGATGATCGGGTACTTGTCGCACCAGGTGGCGAGCATGTTGGTGAAGTCGGTCGCGGTCAGCTGCAGGCCTTCGCCTTCCAGGTGGTACTTGCCGTCCTTGTAGAACTCGCTGGCGGCGCAATCGAGGCCGATGGCGATCTGGGTGCCGGCTTCATAGCCTGCCTGCTCGATCGCCTGCATGATCAGCTTGATCGCTTCTTCGTGGCTCGAGACCGAAGGCGCGAAACCGCCTTCGTCGCCGACCGCGGTCGACAGGCCCTTCGCGTGCAGGATTTTTTTGAGCGTGTGGAAGACTTCCGCGCCGTAGCGGATCGCTTCCTTGAAGCTTGGCGCGCCGACCGGGATGATCATGAATTCCTGGATGTCCAGGTTATTGTCGGCGTGTGCGCCGCCGTTGATGACGTTCATCATCGGCACCGGCATCTGCATCGCGCCCGAACCGCCGAAGTAGCGGTACAGCGGCAGGCCCGCTTCTTCAGCGGCGGCCTTGGCCACGGCCATCGACACGGCCAGCATCGCGTTGGCGCCCAGGCGGCTCTTGTTCTCGGTACCGTCCAGGTCGATCAGGGTGCGGTCGAGGAAGGCCTGTTCGTTGGCGTCCAGGCCCATGATGGCTTCGCTGATCTCGGTGTTGATGTTCTCGCAGGCCTGCAGCACGCCCTTGCCGAAATAACGCTTCGGGTCGCCGTCGCGCAGTTCGATCGCTTCGCGCGAACCGGTCGACGCGCCCGACGGCACGGCCGCACGGCCCATCACGCCGGATTCGAGCAGGACGTCGCATTCGACGGTCGGATTGCCGCGCGAGTCAATGATCTCGCGGCCGATAATATCAACGATAGCACTCATGGTTTTTACACTCCAAAAAAGAAAATCGTCTCGCACATGAAAGTCGAGGCGCCTATCAGGCGCCTCGACTCGTAGCAAATGAATTACATCAGATCTTGAAGCTGTTCTCGAGGAAGCCAGCTCGCTTGACCACGCGGTCGATGTCGACCAGGGTCGTCAGCAGCTCCTTCATGCGGGCCAGCGGCACCGCGTTCGGGCCGTCGGACAGGGCATTCGCAGGGTCCGGGTGGGTTTCCATGAACAGGCCCGCGATGCCCGCTGCGACTGCCGCGCGCGACAGCACCGGGATGTGTTCGCGCTGGCCGCCCGAGGACGTGCCCTGCCCGCCCGGCAGCTGCACCGAGTGGGTCGCATCGAACACCACCGGGCAGTTCGATTCGCGCATGATGGCGAGCGAACGCATGTCGGAGACCAGGTTGTTGTAGCCGAAGGAGGCGCCGCGTTCGCAGGCCATGAAGTTGTCTTCGTTCAGGCCGGCCGCGCGTGCCGCATTGCGTGCCTTGTCGATCACGTTCTTCATGTCGCCCGGGGCCAGGAACTGGCCCTTCTTGATGTTCACGGGCAGGCCCGAACGGGCGCAGGCGTTGATGAAATCGGTCTGGCGGCACAGGAAGGCCGGGGTTTGCAGCACGTCGACGACGCTCGACACTTCCGGAATCTCTTCCTCGGTGTGGACGTCGGTCAGCACCGGCACGCCGATGGTCTTCTTGACGTCGGCGAGGATCTCCAGGCCCTTCTCGCGGCCGGGGCCGCGGAACGAGGTGCCCGACGAACGGTTCGCCTTGTCGAAGGACGATTTATAGATGAACGGGATGCCGAGTGCCGAGGTGATTTCCTTCAGCGTGCCGGCGGTGTCCATCGCCATCTGGCGCGATTCGATCACGCAGGTACCGGCGATCAGGAAGATCGGATGGTCCTGGCCTACTTCAAAGCCGCAAAGCTTCATGCTGCGTCTCCTTGCAAAGCGGATGGGGCGTTGGCCGCAGTGGCGGTGTTCGCCGACTGGTGTGCCAATGCCGCCTGGATGAACGACGTGAACAGCGGGTGGCCGCTGCGCGGGGTCGACTTGAATTCAGGGTGGAACTGCACGCCCATGTACCACGGGTGCGCGTTCGGACCGGTGCGCGGGAGTTCCATGATTTCGCACAGGTCTTCGTTCGGGGTGCGCGCCGCGACGACGAGGCCGGCCGCTTCGACCTTCGGCAGGTAGAAGTTGTTGGCTTCGTAGCGGTGGCGGTGACGCTCGGTGACGACGCTGCCGTAGATCTCGGCGGCCAGCGTGCCCGGGTTCACCGCGCAGGTCTGGGCGCCCAGGCGCATGGTGCCGCCCAGGTCCGAGTTCTCGTCGCGCTGCTCGACTTTACCGTCGTGGTTCTGCCACTCGTTGATCAGGGCGACGACCGGCTGGTCGGTCTCGAGATCGAATTCGGTGGAGTTCGCATTCGGCAGGCCGGCCATGTGGCGCGCGTATTCGATCAGCGCGACCTGCATGCCCAGGCAGATGCCGAGGTAAGGGATCTTGTTTTCGCGGGCATAGCGCGCGGCCATGATCTTGCCTTCCACGCCGCGCTTGCCGAAGCCGCCCGGAACCAGGATGGCGTCGTACTTGCCCAGCTGCTCGCAACCGGTCGTCTCGATTTCTTCCGAGTCGAGGTATTCGATGTTGACGCGGCTTTCGGTGTGGATACCGGCGTGGCGCAGCGCTTCGGTCAGCGACTTGTACGATTCGGTCAGGTCGACATACTTGCCGACCATGCCGATGGTGACTTCGCGCTTCGGGTTTTCCAGCGTGTAGATCAGTTTGGTCCACATCGACAGGTCGGCCGGCGGCGCCTCGATGCCGAGCGCCTCGAGGATGATGTCGTCCAGGCCCTGGTCGTGCAGCACCTGCGGCACCTTGTAAATGGTGTCGACGTCCCAGACCGAGATCACGGCCTGCTCTTCGACGTTGGCGAACAGCGAAATCTTCGCGCGCTCGTCGTCGGGGATGCGGCGGTCGGCACGGCACAGCAGCGCGTTCGGCGAAATGCCGATCTCGCGCAGCTTCTGCACGCTGTGCTGGGTCGGCTTGGTTTTCAGTTCGCCGGCCGATGCGATGTACGGGACGAGCGTCAGGTGCACGAAGGCGGTCGACTTGCGGCCGGCGCGCAGCGACAGCTGGCGTGCGGCTTCGAGGAAGGGCAGCGACTCGATGTCGCCGACGGTGCCGCCGATTTCGACCAGCGCGACGTCGACGCCTTCGGCGCCGCGGCGGATGTAGTCCTGGATTTCGTTGGTGATGTGCGGAATCACCTGCACGGTCTTGCCGAGGTACTCGCCACGGCGTTCCTTGCGGATCACCGATTCATAGATCTGGCCGGTGGTGAAGTTGTTCACCTTCTTCATCCGGGTGCTGATGAAACGCTCGTAGTGGCCGAGGTCGAGGTCGGTCTCGGCGCCGTCGTCGGTGACGAAGACTTCGCCGTGCTGCATCGGGCTCATCGTGCCCGGATCCACGTTAATGTAGGGATCGAGCTTGAGCATCGTGACTTTGAGGCCACGCGATTCGAGGATCGCGGCAAGGGAAGCGGCCGCAATCCCTTTGCCCAGGGAAGACACGACGCCGCCAGTGACGAATACAAATTTGGTCATTGTGCTGAAGGTGCCGAATGGCACGCGCGGGAAATAGAAATTATACCTTAAACAGGCGCAAACATTGTCATGACAAGCCCGCTGCCGGGCTGGCGCGGCCGTTTCGACGCCCCGTGGCGCATTTTGGGTACGCCATTTGTTTCGTAAAGACAACACAGCCTGGCATGAACGAGGGGCGGCTTCGATATATATCCCACATGCAATTGCAATTGCCGTACGTCAAGGTTACATTCCTCGTTCTCTCATTTGTACAGGCAGGAGCGTCATGGGCTTTTTCAATAACCTCAACATCGGCAAGCGCCTCGCGATCGGCTTCGCGCTGACCCTGGCCATGGCCGTCCTGATTGCCGCGGTCGGCATCGCGCGCGTCAACAGCGGCGCGGCCAGCACAGCCCAGGTACTGGCCGAACCGCTGGCCAAGGAACGCATGATCACCGAGTGGTACATGCAGGTGTACGCCGCCGTGCGCCGCACGGCCGCCATCGTCAAGAGCAGCGATGCCGCGCTCGGTCCTTATTTCAAGGAAGACGCGGCCCAGACCGGCAAGCGCTCGGCCGAGCTGGTCAAGCAGATCGAACCCCTGATCACGGCCGGCGAAGAAAAAGCCCTGTTCGACAAGATTACCGAGCAGCGCAAGGCGTATTCGAGCGCACGCGACGAAGCCGTCAAGGCCAAGGCCGCCGGCGACGAGGCCCTGGCTGCCCGCATCCTCGACGAACGCTTCACCCCGACCGCGAAGGCCTACCAGGAATCGATGCAGCAACTGGTCGCCATGCAGGCTGCCAACATCGCCGCGGCCGCAGGCGCCATCGGCGAGCGCGCCGACAGCAGCGAAACCGTGATCGGCCTGCTGGCCGCGTTCTCGGTGCTGCTCGGCGCCCTCTTTTCCTGGATGCTCACGCGCGGCATCGTGCGTCCGATCCGCGAAGCGGTGGAACTGGCCGAGACGGTCGCCAGCGGCGACCTGACGCGCCGCATCGACGCCACCTCGAAAGACGAAACCGGCGCCCTGCTGCGCGCCCTGCGCCACATGAACGACAGCCTGGTGAAAATCGTCACCGAAGTACGCGGCGGCACCGACACCATCAGCGGCGCCTCCAGCGAAATCGCCGCCGGCAACATGGACCTGTCCTCGCGCACCGAACAGCAGGCGGCCTCGCTCGAAGAAACGGCAGCGTCGATGGAGCAGATCACGGGCACCGTGCGCCAGAACGCGGACAACGCACGCCAGGCCAACCAGCTGGCGATTACCGCCTCGAACGTGGCCGTCGAAGGCGGCTCCGTGGTCGGCCAGGTGATTACCACCATGGGTTCGATCAACGAGTCCTCGCGCAAGATCGTCGACATCATCGGCGTCATCGACGGCATCGCCTTCCAGACCAACATCCTGGCGCTGAACGCTGCCGTCGAGGCGGCACGTGCCGGCGAACAGGGCCGCGGCTTTGCAGTCGTCGCCTCCGAGGTGCGCACCCTGGCCCAGCGTTCGGCCGCGGCGGCAAAAGAGATCAAGGGCCTGATCGGCGACTCGGTCGAGAAGGTCGACGCCGGCGCCAGGCTGGTCGACCAGGCCGGCGCCACGATGGAGCAGGTGGTCGAATCGATCCGCCGCGTCACCGACATCATGGCCGAGATCACGCATGCGACCCAGGAGCAGACCGGCGGTATCGAGCAGGTGAATATCGCCATCGGCCAGATGGATGAAGCGACCCAGCAGAATGCGGCCCTGGTCGAGGAATCGGCCGCGGCAGCGGGCGCCATGCAGGAGCAGGCAGCCAAGCTGGCACAGGTGGTGGGCGTGTTCAAGCTCGATGCGCAGGCGGCGATCGTGGCACCGGCTGCACGGGCGGCGTCCACCCCGGCGCCGGCGCGTGCGATCGCGGTGCGTGCGAAACCGGCGGCGCGTGCAGCGAAAGCGCCGGTCAAGGTGGCAGCCAAGCCGGCGGCGCGTGCAACCGCGACGGCCGACGAGTGGGAAGAATTCTGACCCGCTGCTTGCCTGACTTGACCGACAAAACCGCCCGCATCCCGGGCGGTTTCTTTTTGCGCCTGCATTGGGCAAGTGTTGCTTTTGAGAATACGTAGTTTCCGTATCAATCAAAAAATTACCATATAGAAATGTACAATCTTCGAATTAAGCATAACCGAAGGTTTTAAGATGAATACATTTACTAATATGAATATCGGAAAACGCCTCGGTGCCGTCTTCACGCTGGTGCTTGCATTGACCATCGTGATTGCCGTGGCCGGCATCTGGCGACTGAATACGATTGCCGATGCCACCAGCGCCATGATGGCGGCGCCCCTGGCCAAGGAGCGCCTGTTGAGCGAGTGGCATACCCAGACCTTCGCCGCGGTGCGCCGTACCGCCGCCATTGTCAAAAGCAACGACACCAGCCTGGCCGAGTTCTTCAAGGCCGACGGCGCCAAGACCTCGGGCCGTTCGTCGGCGCTGATCAAGGAAATTGAACCGCTCCTGGAAGGCAAGGAAGAGCGCGCCCTGTTCGACCGCATTGGCGAACTGCGCAAGGCCTATACCAAGGCCAAGGACAAGGCGGTCAAGGCACGCACCGACGGCGATCCCGACGGCGCCGCCCGCATCCTGACCGAAGAATACATGCCGGCCGCCGATGTCTACGAGGGCACGCTGGCCGAGCTGGTCAAGATGCAGCAGGACCGCATCGACGCCATCGCCGCCGGCATCAAAGCCGACAATAACGCCAGCGCACGCATGATCGGCATCCTGGCCGCGGTTGCGGTGGCGCTCGGAGCGCTGTGCTCCTGGATGCTCACGCGCGGCATCGTGCGTCCGATCCGCGAAGCCGTGGAACTGGCCGAGACGGTCGCCAGCGGCGACCTGACGCGCCGCATCGACGCCACCTCGAAAGACGAAACCGGCGCCCTGCTGCGCGCCCTGCGCCACATGAACGACAGCCTGGTGAAAATCGTCACCGAAGTACGCGGCGGCACCGACACCATCAGCGGCGCCTCCAGCGAAATCGCCGCCGGCAACATGGACCTGTCCTCGCGCACCGAACAGCAGGCGGCCTCGCTCGAAGAAACGGCAGCGTCGATGGAGCAGATCACGGGCACCGTGCGCCAGAACGCGGACAACGCACGCCAGGCCAACCAGCTGGCGATTACCGCCTCGAACGTGGCCGTCGAAGGCGGCTCCGTGGTCGGCCAGGTGATTACCACCATGGGTTCGATCAACGAGTCCTCGCGCAAGATCGTCGACATCATCGGCGTCATCGACGGCATCGCCTTCCAGACCAACATCCTGGCGCTGAACGCGGCAGTCGAAGCGGCACGTGCCGGCGAACAGGGCCGCGGCTTCGCGGTCGTCGCCTCCGAGGTGCGCACCCTGGCCCAGCGTTCGGCCGCGGCGGCAAAAGAGATCAAGGGCCTGATCGGCGACTCGGTCGAGAAGGTCGACGCCGGCGCCAGGCTGGTCGACCAGGCCGGCGCCACGATGGAGCAGGTGGTCGAATCGATCCGCCGCGTCACCGACATCATGGCCGAGATCACGCATGCGACCCAGGAGCAGACCGGCGGTATCGAGCAGGTGAATATCGCCATCGGCCAGATGGATGAAGCGACCCAGCAGAATGCGGCCCTGGTCGAGGAATCGGCCGCGGCAGCGGGCGCCATGCAGGAGCAGGCAGCCAAGCTGGCACAGGTGGTGGGCGTGTTCAAGCTCGATGCGCAGGCAGTGGCGGCACCGGCGGCGGCACGTGCGATCGCGGTGCGTCCGAAGCAGCTTGCACGTACGGCGAAGGCGCCGGTTGCAGCAGCCGTCAAGCCCTCGGCGCGTGCCACCGCGATGGCGGACGAGTGGGAAACGTTTTGATCGCCCTTCAATAGCGAAACCGAGAAAGCCGCCCGCATGCCGGCGGTTTTTTTTGGACGCCGCAGGCATGCAAACGTGTACCGCGTGGGCTCGAGAGCCCACCCTACAAGGGCGAACACACCGAAACGCATCGCACAAACAAAAACGCCGGCATCGAGCCGGCGTTCTCGTTCCTGCCTGTCGAGCTTACTTGTTCTGCCCCGGCTTGAGCAGGTCCAGCAGAATCGCCGTCTCCGCCTGAATGAAGGAACGCACGGTCGGCTTGAACTCCGGCGCCCACTGCGGCGAATGGGTGCCCGGCGGGTACTTGCCCGCCTTGCGCGCGGCCGCCAGCTTGCCCGGTTCGACCGCGCCCACGTGCAGCAGCACGGCTTTCACGCCGGCCTGGCCGTAGTTGGCAAAATCTTCCGAGGTCATCTTGGCCGGCATTTCGACCACGTTCTGGGCGCCGAGCGCGCCCGTCACCGCGCTGACGGCGCGTGCGGTCAGCTCCGGATCGTTGTAGACCGAGTCGGCGCCGGGCACGATGTCGATCTGCGGCTTCTTCGGCGCGCCCGCGGCTTGCGCTTCGCCCTCGACTTCACGCACGATGCTGGCCAGTACGCGCTGGCGCACTTCCGGCTTGAAGGTGCGGACCGTCAGCTGCAGCTTGACCTGGTCCGGCACGATGTTGGCCTGGGTGCCGCCGTGGATGCTGCCGACGGTGATGACGACCGGGTCGGCCGGGTTGTTCTCGCGCGAAATCAGGGTCTGCAGCGCCATCACGATGCGGGCCGACATGACGACCGGGTCACGCGTTTCCTGCGGCGTGGCGCCGTGGCCGCCCTGGCCATGGATGGTGATCGTGACCGTGTCGGCCGAGGCGCGGAAGTGGGCGGCATGCCAGCCGACCTGGCCCGCCGGCAGCGTGCCCTCGTCGTGCATCGAGATCGCGTAGTCAGGCTTCGGGAAGCGCTTGAACAGGCCGTCCTTGAGCATCGCCTCGGAACCCTTCAGCGGCTCTTCGGCCGGCTGGCCGACCAGCATCAGGGTGCCGCTCCAGGCCTTGCGGTTTTCCGCCATCAGCTTGGCGGTGGCATACCAGGCCGACATGTGGACGTCGTGGCCGCAGGCGTGCATGACCGGCACGGTCTCGCCGGCCGCGTTCCTGGTGGTGACGGTGCTGGCAAACGCGAAGCCTGTCTTTTCCTGCACCGGCAGCGCATCGAGTTCCGTACGCAGCATGGCGATCGGGCCGGGACCGTTCTTCAGGATCGCGACGATGCCGGTGCCGCCGACGCCGGTGGTCACCTCGAAGCCCAGCGCTTTCACGCGCTCGGCCAGCTTCTTCGCCGTCTGGACTTCGTTGAAGGCCAGCTCGGGATTGCGGTGCAGATCCTGGTACAGCGCTTCGATGGTCGGGTAATCCTTGTCCAGCTGGGCCGTGAATTCCGGCGGCAGGGCAGCGTGGGCGGCACCGGCGGCGGTCGCGCCGGCCAGCAGGAGGTGTTTCAGGAGGCGGGAAGATGGTTTCATGGTCTCGGGGGATGGGAGCGCCACCGGGGCGCGGGCAGAACGAAATCTATTTCAGGTTTCAAAGGTTCAGCAGCGTAACAAAATCAGTTCCTCAAAGCAATATTTGACAATTAACGTGGCAATAGTGGCAGTAAAAAGTGTCGTAAAAATTTCCCTACATCACTTTTTTTATGGCGTTCCCTACGGAAACAATCGTAGAATCCGCCTCCTCCAAGCATTTGATTATGCTATTTCGTGGCTGCCAGTGTCGCGCGACCGCCACGTTTCTACTACCTACGACAAGGAATGCTGTAATGGGCTTCATCTCGAATATCAAGATCGGCAAGCGCCTGGGAATCGGCTTTGCGCTGATCCTCGCCATGACGGTGCTGATCGCTGTTGCCGGCGTCTGGCGCCTGAACGAAGTGGCCGACTCCACCCGCGCCATGATGGCCGCGCCGCTGACCAAGGAGCGTGCGATCACCGACTGGTACAGCCTGAACTTCGCATCGATCCGCCGCACCGCCGCCATCGTCAAGAGCACCGACCCGGCCCTCGGCCCCTATTTCAAGGAAGACTCGGCCGCCTCGGTCAAGAAGGCCGCCGAGCTGCTCAAGGAGATCGAGCCGCTGATCGAAGGCGAAGCCGAAAAAGCGCTGTTCGCGAAGATCCTCGAACAGCGCAAACTCTACAGCGCCTCGCGCGACGGCGCCGTCAAGGCCAAGGCCGCCGGCAACGAAGAAGAAGCGGCGCGCCTGCTCGACGAGAAGTTCACCCCCGCCTCCAAGCTGTACCAGGAACTGCTGCAGGAGCTGGTCGTCATGCAGCGTTCCAGCATCGACGCCACCGCCAAGGCGATCGACGCCACCGCCACCCGCAGCACCACCATCATCGCCGTGCTGACCGCCGGCGCCGTGCTGCTCGGCGCGATCCTGTCCTGGCTGCTCACCACCGGCATCACCCGTCCGATCCGCGCCGCGGTGGAACTGGCCGAAACCGTGGCCGGCGGCGACCTGACCCGCACCATCGATACCGATACCAAGGACGAAACCGGCGCCCTGCTGCGCGCCCTGCGCCACATGAACGACAGCCTGGTGAAGATCGTCACCCAGGTACGCAACGGTACCGATACCATCGCCACCGGCTCGGCCGAAATCTCGGCCGGCAACCTGGACCTCTCGGCCCGTACCGAACAGCAGGCAGGCGCACTCGAAGAAACCGCCGCCTCAATGGAAGAACTGACCACCACCGTGCGCCAGAACGCCGACAACGCCCGCCAGGCCAACCAGCTGTCGATCGCCGCCTCGGAAGTCGCGGCGCAAGGCGGCGCGGTGGTCGGCCAGGTCATCACGACCATGGGCTCGATCAACGAATCCTCGCGCAAGATCGTCGACATCATCGGCGTCATCGACGGCATCGCCTTCCAGACCAACATCCTGGCGCTGAACGCGGCCGTCGAGGCGGCGCGTGCCGGCGAGCAGGGCCGCGGCTTCGCGGTCGTCGCTTCCGAAGTGCGTAACCTGGCCCAGCGCTCGGCAGCGGCGGCGAAGGAAATCAAGGTCCTGATCGGCGATTCGGTCGACAAGGTCGACGTCGGCGCCAAGCTGGTCGACCAGGCCGGCGCCACGATGGAACAAGTCGTCTCGTCGATCCGCCGCGTCACCGACATCATGGCCGAGATCACCCACGCCAGCCAGGAACAGACCGGCGGCATCGAGCAGGTGAACCAGGCCATCGGCCAGATGGACCAGGTCACCCAGCAGAACGCCGCGCTGGTCGAGGAAGCCGCCGCCGCCGCCGGCTCGATGCAGGACCAGGCTGCGCAACTGGCGCAAGTCGTGGGCGTGTTCAAGCTGAACGGTCCTGCGCTGGCCGCTCCGGCAGCCGCAGCCTCCCCGGCCCGCGCCCTGCCCCGCCCGGCGCCTGCCCTGCGCGTCACCAGGCCAGCCCCGGTAAAAGCGTCGGCGAAAGCGCCGGCACGCGTCAGCGCGGATGAGTGGGAAACCTTCTGAACTGTTTTTACCTGCCGTACCCGCAGTAACAGGCCGCCCGCATTGCCGGGCGGCTTTTTTTTGCCCCATTCGCGGGCAGCGTGGCAGTCCAACAAAATCCCTGATCACCTTGGTCACGCTTTGAAGCCAGCACGCGACACCTTTGCCGATCGCGGCTCGCTCTCCTTGACGCCTCCCCCTTGCTGGGGCAAAGTTGCGCCATGGCACCATGCTGCCCGGCCCTTTACTCCGTTTCCATGCCCATCGACTTCCAGCTACCCCCGACCGCCCAGGTACAAACCGCCAGCCCGGCCTCCTTCGACGAACAGTACGAGAAAGCGCGCAGCCTCGCGAATGCCGGCCAGCCGGCGCTTGCCCTGGCCGCCTACAACGCGCTGCTGGCTCAGTCGCCCGGCAATGTCGACGTGCTGCTCGGACGCGGCATCGTCTACACGCGCATGGAACGCTGGAGCGAAGCCCAGCTTGATCTCGAAGCGGCGGCGAAGGCTTCTCCCGCTTACGCCGACGTCTGGCTCGCGCTCGCCAACCTGCACAGGGGGCAGGGCCGCCCCGACGCAGCCCGCCTCGACCTCGAGAAGGCGCGCGCGCTGGGCGCGAACGGCGCCGAAATCGATGCGGCCCTCGCGGCACTGGAACCGCGCCCGGCGCCGCAAACCCGCGCCGGCAATCCGGAAGCGGTGCTGGCCGCCGGCTACACCTGGGCCGCCAGCCTGTCCGGCAGCTGGACCGATGTGGGCAGCGGCCCGCGCTGGAACGACCAGACCGCGAGCGTGCGCCACTACATGAAGGGCGGCTCGATCGGCTTCGAGACCCTGCGCGCGCAGCGCTTCGACCAGACCGGCCACGCCTGGGCGCTCGATGCCTATGCCGACCTCTGGACCGGGGCGTATGCCAACATCCGCTACCAGCGTTCGCCCGCCGCGCGCCTGTTCCCGGCCAATTCCGGCCGGGTCGAGGTCTACCAGTCGCTCGGCCAGGGCTGGGAGGCTTCCGTCGCCGACGACGTGCTCGGCTTCGACGCGCGCGTCAACATCTACGGCGTCGGCCTGGGCAAATATGCCGGCAACTGGTATGTCCAGCTGCGCCACCAGAACATCGTCTCGCAAGGCTCGCACAGCAATGGCCAGCGCCTGCTGGCGCGCTACTACTATGCCGGCGACGCCGACAGCTACCTGGAAGCGACCGCCAACAGCGGGCGCAGCGACGATCCCCTGTCTCTCTCTGGCGGGCGCGCCCGCTCCGGCGGCGGCAGCGTCACCTGGGTGCGCTACTGGTCGGACAACTGGGGCAGCAAGGTGGGCGCCAGCTTCTCGCGCGGCGCCAATGATGCACGCGAACGCGGGCTGTCGGTCGGGCTGTATCGCCGCTGGTAATGCGGGGGCGTTTCAGAGCGCTTCAGGCTGAAGGGACTCGCCAGCAGCCGCGGCACGGCCGTGAAACCGCCGCATGATCTGTTCGACCGCCTCGGCAACGCCGTTTTCTTCCCGCATCGCGGCGCCGATCGCTTCAGCCTTCGCCGTCATCTCCGGCGCGTCGAGTACCTGCCTGATGCGTTTCGCGAGTCCCGCGGCGCTCACGCTGCGCCGTTTGGCCAACTTGGCGGCGATGCCCAGGTGGCGCAGTTCGCCGCCCCAGTGTTCCTGTTCGCTGATGTTGGCGACGATGACGGACGGTTTTCCGGCCAGCGTCACCGCTTGCGTCGTGCCGGCGCCGCCGTGATGCACCACGGCGCGGCAGCGCGGGAAGATCGCCTGGTGCGGCGCCGTCGCGATGTACAGGATGTCGCGGGTCGAGGCAAAGCCGCAAGCGCCGGCGGCGTGGCTCTGGATGATGGCGCGGCAGCCGGCGCGCCGGGCCGCCTGCGTCAGCAGCTGCAGGGCCCGCGTCTGCCCGGCGATATCCTTCGGCATCCAGCTGCCGAAGCTCATGTAGACCGGCGCATCGCCCGCGTCGAGGAAGGCGGTCAGCGCGGCGGGAATGGCGCCGTCGATCGCGAGGCCGGGCATATCGAGGAAACCGCACACCTGCAGCGAGGCCGGCCAGTCGGGCTGCCTGCGGCAGAGCCGGGGGCTGACGGCGGCCAATGTCAGGTGTTGCGACAGCCAGACCTCGGTCACGATGTCGCGCGCCGGGGGCAGGCCGACCTGGGCGCGCAGCCGGTTTGGATAGTGCAGCAGCACGCCGTTGAGCAGGCGGCGCATCAGCCGCCACAACAGGCGGTGCGCTGTTTTCCCGAGCGCGGCTTTACCTAAAGGATGGTTGAAGTCGCTGGGAATGGCCGCGTGCGACAACAGGACGCTGACATAAGGCCGGCCGGCCTTTTCGGCGGCAACCTGCAAGGGATGCATGAAATAATGGCCGATCACCAGGTCGGACTCGGCGCACAGGCGCTGCGCCGCTTCGAACATCAGGTCTTCGACCGGTGCAAAGCACATGCGCAGGATGGTCGCCATCTGTTTCAGGGGATTGCGGATGCCGTAGGCGATGCGGCCGATTTGCTCTTCCTGCTCGGGAACGAGGACGGGCGACGCGACCACGCTGATGCGCAGGCCCGGTGTCGACTCCAGGCCGTGATACGCACCGCTGTCGACGCTGGTAATCACCAGATGTACTTCGTTGCCGGCCGCCCGCAATCCTTCCGCCAATGCCAGTAAAGGACGAATATCGCCGTGGCTGCCCCAGGTCTGGATCCCGATTTTCATGCCGCTCATGGCGCGGGGCTTTCGGCCCGTTTCAGCATTAACCCGATCTCGTCGATCACCAGCCAGGGATCCTGTTCGTCGAACAGGTGCGCCGCGTAGCGCATGCGCACATGCCGTGCATTGCCGGAGATTTTGGCGAGCTCGAATTGCGAGGTGTCCCAGGTGCTGTTGAAGGCGTCGACGTCCTCGTAACGCATTTTCGCCTGGCGGATCGTCGTGTGCGGCAACCCACGGCTGAGGACCGTCACCGGCATGGCGAGCGGGGTGCCGCGGGTGCTCATGGACTGCACGGCCTCGGCGAAATCTTCGTGGGAATTCTTGTCCTTTTCCCAGTTGATGATCATTTCCATGATGCGCCAGCCGTCCGGCGACAGCGCCTTCTTCAATCCCGGATACCAGGACTCGTGCACGCTGTCGACAAAGACGATGCCCCTGACCTGTTCCGGATGGGCCTGCGCATAAGCGCGCGCGACCAGGCCGCCGAAGGAATGCGCGACCAGGACGAGGTCGTGCCAGTGGCGTTCCCTGATCAGGCCATCGAGCTCGTCCGCCAGGACGTTCAGGGGGCGCACCCCGCCTTGCGCGGTGCTTTTCCCGACGCCGGCCCGGTCATACAGGCAGATCTGGTAGCCGGGTGCAGAAAAATTGCGGAAGGTGTTCTTGTAGGTGGCATGCGCATCGAGGCCCATGCCGGCGATCAGCAATACGGTCTTGTCGCCCGCACCGCGGCATTCCCAGGCGAGGGTATTGCTGCCGACGCGGGAGAATTGTTCGCCGGGCGCGGATTGCGCCAGGCCCTGAAGCGAGAATATCGACAAAAAACCGGCCAGCAACCATTTATTCATCCTGCGCTCCTGATTGATCGAAAAGGCACGCCATCCAGGTTCGGGCAATCGCCCTGGAGGCGCAATGCAAGCCGCACCGATGCGCGAGCCTGGTTGAAACGAATTAGCGAGGGCGCTACCGTGCCGGGCCGTGCGCCAGGCGCCGTCGTATTATTTGTACTATTCCAGCATCAGGCCGATGACGCGATCGCGTGGCCGCTTTTGATTTGCCGGAAGGAGTGCAGACCCCATGTTAAGACCAGGAACCGACGACGCCCTGATCGACAAACTCGGCGCCCTCGCCGCCCACGTGGTCGAGGAGGCGCTGGCCTCCGGCCTGAGCTGGGACCAGGCCATCACCGCCTTCGGCATCGCCAGCAAGGCGATTGCCGCGCAGGCCGCCAGCCAGGGCAACGGCACGCTCGAACAATGTACGGCGCACGCCCAGGCGCGCCTGGCGTTCGGGATGGAGCAGGGCAGCGACGTGCTCAAGGCCTGGCTGCGCTGACCGCGCCAGGCCCTGGAGGGGTCTTCAGTCGGCTACCACGTGCCACATATCCTTCATCTTGTCGCCCTTGCGCTCGCCCGGCTTGGTGTCCTTCGCGAACAGATACAAAGGCTTGCCCTTGTAGGCCAGCTGCTTCGTGCCGTCTTCGCGCGTCACCGTCGAATAGGGCGAGGCGACGCGTTCTCCGGTCACCGGCACCGGCGGCCACATCTTCGCGCAGCCTTCGTTGCAGGCACTCTTGCCGGAGCCGGCGGTGTCCTTGTCGAAGGTGTAGACCGTCATGCCCTTGGCGTCGGCCAGCACGCCGTCGGCCTTTTTCATGCCGGTTTGCGCGAGCGCGCTGCCGGTCGAGAACACGAGTACAGTGCCCAGCGCTGCGAGTACGGGGTGAATCGCTTTCATGGCTGTCTCCTGGTTGTGGTTGTAAAGACAAATAGAGTATAGCGCCGTGTATTGACGACAAACCGGGGCGATGCCGAAAATTCTCCATCCTGGGGCGCTGAGGCAGCTGGTGAGATTTTGTGTATTTTCATCAACATTAATCCATTACACTACTGCCGGAAGATTCAATTACCCGAGGAGGCTGGATGAATTTCAGGTTGAACGCGCGCCGCACATGGATGGCGGCCACGGTGGCGGTACTGGCCGCCCTCCCCTTGACGAGCGTGCTCGCCGCGCCCTTCGCGTCGGACCGGATCACGGTGCGCACCGAGGGTGCGGGACCGGACGTGGTGCTGATCCCCGGCCTGAATTCCTCGCCGCGCGCCTGGGCCTCGACCGTGGCGGCGCTGCCGGGCTACCGCTACCACCTGGTGCAGGTTGCGGGCTTCGCCGGCCAGCCGGCCGGCGGCAACAAGGAGGGAACCGTGGCCGCGCCCGTCGCGGACGAAATCGTCCGCTACATCCGGGAGTCGCACCTGAAGCAGCCCGCCGTCATCGGCCATTCGATGGGCGGCACCATCGGCATGATGCTGGCGAGCCGCCATCCGGACGCACTGTCGCGCCTGATGGTGGTCGACATGTATCCCTTCCTCGGCACCTTCTTCGCCGGCCCGGGCGCCACCCCGGCCAAGGTGGAGGCGGTCGCCGACGGTATCGCCGCCGGCATGCGCGCCGCCACCCCGGAGCAGCGCAGCACGCGCGCCAGCGAGACCATCGTGAGCATGGTCAACACCGAAGCGATGCGTCCCGGCGCGCTCGACGATTCGATGCGGAGCGACCCCGATGTCGGCAGCCGCGCCTTCCGCGAGCTGATCGTCACCAACCTGATTCCCGAGCTGCAGAAGATCAGCGTCCCGGTGACGGTCCTGTACGTCCAGCCGAAGAGCGTGCCGCTGCCGGCGGAGCAGTTCGATGCCGTCTACAGGAGCGCGTATGCGCCGGTCACGAACCTGACCCTGAAGCGAATTCCGGACAGCGCACACTTCATCATGTGGGACCAGCCGCAGCGCTTCCAGGCGGAAGTGAAGGCGTTTCTGCCGGCACGCTGAACCGATCCGTCAGGAGCACGCCATGCGGATACTCGCTGCCGTCCAGGCCATCTTCGCCCTGGCTTTCCTGGCCTTCGGCGCGGTGGCGCTGTTCGGTATCGGCATCACCGGTCTGCTGTTCCTGGTGCCGGGCGCGATTTTCGCGGTGACCGCTTCGCTCGCGCAGGAGGGTTCGCGCGGCGCAGTGATGCTGGCTTTCGGAGTCGACGCCGTTCTTGCAACGATGTCGGCTCACACGCTCGAGCGAGCCCTGGGCACATCGGGAAGTGCGAGGCTGTTCGACTGGCTGCCGGCTGCCGCCGCATTGGCGCTTGTCGGTATCGGCGTCCTCGCCGTGCTGATGGACTGGCGCGCGCTGCGGAAGGCTCCGTGGTTCTAGTGTTGCTATCATCATGCACGGACAACCTGAGGAAAGCGCCGCCATGAAATCACGACGTACTTACAGCGCACTCTTCCTGTCCAGCGCGCTGCTGACGGGCAGCGCCCACGCAGCGCAAGCGCAACATGAGCGCAGCGCCACGGCGGAAAGCGAGGTCCGCGCCAGCCTGCTGCTGCTCGAGCGGCAACGCGCCAGCGCGATCGTCCGGCAGGATATCCCCGCGCTGCAGAATTTGATGGACCGCTACTACCGCCATGTCGAAAGCCGCGGCCGGGTACGCAGCAAGACCGAGCTGCTGACTGCCCTCGAACGGGGCGACTTCCGCTTCCTGACGTATGAAAACGAATCGACCGAGATCCAGCTGCTCAAGGGCGGCGAAGCGGCCGTCGTCGCGGGTGTGTTCCGCAGCCAGCAGGCAGGCGCGGGCGCGAAGCCGTTTCGCGGCCGGTATGTGCGGGTCTGGGTGCATGAAGCGGACGGCTGGAAGAACACCTTTCACCAGACCACCGAAATCCGGCCGGCCCAGGACAAGTGCGACTGCAAATGAGCTGGCCGCGCCCGCGCCTTCAACAGAAATCGCGGCTCCCCGTCGTCAGCCTGCCCAGCAGATGCGACATATCCACCAGCCGTTTCGCCACCAGGTGCTTCACTTGTCCCTGGCTCTGCCATATCCCGTACACCCCCAGCAGGTTCGCGCCCAGCACCTCGCGCCGCTGGTGTTCGACCAGGTCCGGCCAGACGATCACGTTGACGTTGCCCGTCTCGTCTTCCAGCGTCAGGAACAGCACGCCCTTCGCCGTCCCGGGCCGCTGGCGCACGGTCACCAGGCCGCAGCCGCGCGCGAGCTGGCCGTCGGCGTATTCGTTCAGCACCGATGAAGGCATGAAGCGCTGCGCCAGCAGCTGTTTTCTCAGCAGCGCGACCGGATGGCGTCCCAACGTGAGCCCTTGCGCGCGGTAGTCGCCGACGATCTCGTCGCCCTCCGAGGGCGCGGCGAGTTGCGGCATTTCTTCCTCCGGCGTGGTCGGGCGCAATAAATCCTTGTCGGGCACGGCGCCGACCGCCTGCCACAAGGCCTCCCTGCGATGGCCGGCGAGCGATCGTAAGGCGTTGGCGCCGGCCAGCACCTGCAGGTCGCCGCGATCCAGTCCTGCCCTCCGCGCCAGGTCGGCCACGCTCTCGAAAGGCCGGATCGCGCGCGCGTCCTCGATGCGGGCCGCCGCCTCGCGGCTCATGCCGCGCTGGAGCGAGAGGCCCAGGCGCACGGCGGGCTGGCGCGTCGTATCGTGGAGTTCCTCCAGCGTCGATTCCCAGCCGCTGATGGCGATGTCGACCGGGCGCACTTCGATGCCGTGACGCTGGGCGTCCTGCACCAGCTGCGAGGGCGAGTAAAAACCCATCGGCTGGCTGTTCAGGAGCGCGCATAAAAACGCCGCCGGCTCATGGCATTTCAGCCAGGAGCTGGCGTAGGCGAGCAAGGCAAAACTGGCCGCGTGCGACTCGGGAAAGCCGTATTCGCCGAAGCCCTGGATCTGGCTGAAAATCGCTTCGGCGAATTCGAGCTCGTAGCCGCGTTCGAGCATGCCGCGCACGATGCGGTCGTAATACTGTTCGAGGCCGCCCTTTCGCTTCCAGGCCGCCATCGCGCGCCGCAGCTGGTCCGCTTCGCCGGGCGAGAAGCCGGCGCCGAGGATCGCGACCTGCATCACCTGCTCCTGGAAGATCGGCACGCCCAGCGTGCGCCCGAGCGCGAGCTTCATCTCCTCGCTCGGATAGCGCACCGGTTCCAGGCCCTGGCGCCGGCGCAGATACGGGTGCACCATGCCGCCCTGGATCGGGCCGGGCCGCACCACCGCCACCTCGATCACGAGGTCATAAAAAACGCGCGGCTTCATGCGCGGCAGCATGCTCATTTGCGCGCGCGATTCGATCTGGAAGACGCCGACCGTGTCGGCCGCGCAGATCATGTCGTAAGTCGCCTTGTCGTCGGGCGGGATGTCCTGCATCTCGAACAGGTTCCCGTGGCGCAGGCTGACCAGTTCCAGCGCCCGCCGCAGCATCGACAGCATGCCGAGCGCCAGCACGTCGACCTTCATCAGGCCGAGTTCCTCGAGGTCGTTCTTGTCCCACTGGATGACGCTGCGGTCGGCCATGGCCGCGTTCTCGATCGGCACCAGCCGGGAGAGCTTGCCCTGCGCGATGACGAAGCCGCCCGGGTGCTGCGACAGGTGGCGCGGGAAGTTCAGCAACTGCGTGGCCAGGGTCGCCCACTGGCGCGACAGCGGCGCTTCCGGATCGAGGCCGGATTCGGCCAGGCGATTCAGCAGGTCGGCCTTGTTGTCGAACCAGCGGTGGCTTTTACAGACCTTTTCGATGATGCCGAGATCGACCCCGAGCGCGCGGCCGCTGTCGCGCAGCGCGCTTTTCGGGCGGTAGCTGATCACGACCGCCGCCAGCGCGGCGCGGGTGCGTCCGTACTTGTTGTAGATGTACTGGATCACCTCCTCGCGGCGCTGGTGCTCGAAGTCGACGTCGATATCCGGCGGCTCGTTACGCTCCTTCGAAATGAACCTTTCAAATAAGAGATTCGCGCGCGCCGGATCGACCTCGGTGATGCCGAGGCAGTAGCAGACGGCCGAATTGGCGGCCGAGCCGCGCCCCTGGCACAGGATGTTGTTCGAGCGCGCGAAGTGGACGATGTCGTAGACGGTGAGGAAGTAGTGTTCGTAGCCCATCTCGCCGATCAAACCCAGCTCGTGCTCGATCTGGGCCTGCACCCTGGCCGGGATCCCTTCCCTGAAACGCCGGTGGGCACCGATATAGGTTTCGGCGCGCAGGAAGCTCGATGCCGTGTGCCCTTTCGGCACCACTTCGTTCGGGTATTCGTAGCGCAGTTCGTCGAGCGAGAAGCTACACAGGGAAGCGATACGCAGTGTCTCATCGAGCGCTTCGCGCGAATAGATGTTCGCCAGGCGCAGGCGCGCGCGCAGGTGCTGCTCGGCGTTCTGCGCCAGGCCATAGCCGCATTCGGCCACGGGCTTGTTCAGGCGCGTGGCGGTGAGCGTGTCCTGCAGCGGCTTGCGTGAACGGACGTGCATGACGACGTGGCCCAGCGCCACGATCGGCAACCGGTGCTGCCAGCCGACTTCCTCGATCGTGACCCGGTGCGCATCGTCGAAGGCGCGGTGCAGCAGCACCAGGCCGAGCCAGGCGCGATTCGGGAAGTGTTTTGCCACCCACGCGGCCTGCCCGTGCAGGCGGTCGACGTCCTTGGGCTCGTGGCCGGGATAGTGCGGCAGCAGGATCGCCAGGCAGTCCGGCATGCCTTTCAGGTGCGCGAATTCCGGTGGCGGATCGGCGATGTCGTCGGGCGTGAGGAAATAGGTCCCCTTCTCGCTGCGCGTACGTCCCAGCGTGATGAACTCGGACAGGTTGCCGTAACCGTTGCGGTTCTGCGCCAGCAGGATCAGCGACAGGGCCGGGTCGCCCCCTGGGTGGCGCAGGTGAAAATGGGCGCCGACGATGAAGGGCATGCCCGCCTTCTTCGCTTCGGCATGCGCCCGCACCACGCCGGCCAGCGAACATTCGTCGGTCAGCGCCAGCGCCGCATAGCCAAGGCGCACAGCCCGCTCCACCAGTTCCTCGGCGTGCGAGGCGCCTTGCAGGAAGCTGAAATTCGACAGGCAAAACAGCTCGGCGTAGTCGGGTAGATGAGCGGGCGGCGCAGATGACATCGGCAAGTCGGATTCTTGTGAGTTCACAAACTACTGTATAAAAACACAGTATAACCGACGAGGTCAACTTGGCAATAATTTCCGTGCGAATACTAAAAGGTCCTTGCACGGTGTTCAACTGGGACATTTTGCCCCAATGCACGGCGATTGCTTTTGAGTAAAATGATCAGCACCTGCGGCGACGCCACCTTGCATGGCAGTCGCCGAGGTTCTCTTCTCTCATCTGCATCAGGCTCACATCATGGATTGGTTCCCTATCGTCGCCGGTACGTTCAAGGTCATCGTGCCATGCACGGGCATGTTCTTTGCCATCAAGTGGCCTTACGAACAAGGGAAGAAGGGGAAGGAGATGGACAAGCGTGCGGTGCTGCGCGCGGCCGGCAAGGTTGTCGCAGTCTCCGCGCTGGCGCTCCCTGGCGTGGGCTCGTCACCGTCTTCCTCGTCAGGAAGTTCGGTTTGGTCATGACTTGAGTGATTCCTCGGCGGGCCATTCAAGGCAAGCGCCCCTGCAAGCGGCGTGGCGCTCCGGATTTTTGCGTACAACGGCCTTGCTTAAATCCAACTTCAGCCCTATCTGGCCTCGATGAACAACCCCATACCCGCAACGCGGCACCCCGACGTCCTGTACGGCCCCCACCAGCCCGAGTTGCTGCGCAACGAAATCCTGGCTGACCTGCTGGAAGCCAGCGCGCGGCGCGCGCCGCACCAGTGGGCCTTCGTCTCCGGCGCACGCCGGCTCAGCTACCGCGAACTCGACGAGCAGGCCAGCCTGGCCGCGTCGCGCCTGATCGACTCAGGCATCGGGCCGGGCGATATCGTCGGCCTGTGGATGCCGCGAGGGATCGAACTGTTGATCATGCAGGCCGCAATCGCCAAAACCGGGGCCGCCTGGCTACCGGTCGACGAAGACACGCCGGCCGAGCGCCTGCTGGTATGCATGCTTGATGCCGGTTCGCCGGCGCTGGTTACGAGCGAACAGATGCGCGAGCGGGCCGGCAGCGGCCTCGGCTGTGATTCCCAAGCCATCCACATGGCCGAGGACCTGTTGCTGCCCGCAGCGGACGGATACGTGTTGAAGCGCCGCGGCGTGGTCCCGGGAAGCGCCCCGGCCTATGTGATCTACACGTCGGGCTCGACGGGCAAGCCGAAAGGCATCCTGATCGACCAGCGCAGCATCTGCCACTTTCTGCGCAGCGAGAACGAAGTGCTGGGCGTGCGTGCCGACGACTGCGTCTACCAGGGCTTCTCGGTCGCCTTCGACATGTCCTTCGAAGAGATCTGGATTTCCTACCTGGCCGGCGCCACGCTCTGGCTCGGGCCCAAGGAAACCGCAGGCGATCCGGAAGCGCTACCGCGCCTGCTGGCGGAAAACGGCGTCACCGTGCTGCATGCGGTGCCGACCTTGCTGTCCCTGTTCGCCGACGACGTGCCCGGCCTGCGCATCATTAACCTGGGCGGCGAGATGTGCCCGGAAGCGGTGGTGGAGCGTTTCTCGAAGCCCGGCCGCATCATGTTCAATACCTATGGCCCGACCGAAGCGACGGTCTCGGCCAGCCTGGCGCGCATGGAACCGGGGCGCTCGATCACCATCGGCGAACCGCTGCCGAACTACGGCCTGCTGGTGATCTCGACCGAGACCGACAAGGGCCTGCGGATCCTGCCGCGCGGCGAAACCGGGGAACTGTGCATCACCGGTCCCGGCCTGTCCGCAGGCTACCTGGGGCGCCCCGAC
Source organism: Massilia litorea (assembly GCF_015101885.1). NCBI lineage: Bacteria > Pseudomonadati > Pseudomonadota > Betaproteobacteria > Burkholderiales > Oxalobacteraceae > Massilia > Massilia litorea. The sequence goes on along the minus strand of NZ_CP062941.1, from coordinate 2,649,209 downwards.
CTCACTGCCGAAAAATTCCTGCCCAACCCATGGGCCTCCGGCAGCCACGACGATCGCCTGTACCGCACCGGCGACCTGGCGCGCATCGAGCCGGACGGCCAGGTGGTATGCCTGGGCCGTACCGACGACCAGGTCAAGATCCGCGGTTTTCGCGTCGAACTGGGCGAGATCGAAGCCGTGCTGGCCCAGCAGGAAGGCGTCGGCACGACCGCCGTATTGCTGCGCAAGGACGAGGGCATCGACCACCTCGTCGCCTATCTGGTGCCGGCCCAGGGGGCGACCGGCGAGCAGCTGGCGTCCGCCACGCTGCGCAAGGCACTGTCCGGCCGCCTGCCGCCGTATATGGTGCCGAGCCAATTCGAAGTCCTGGCTGTCATGCCGCGCCTGACCTCGGGCAAAATCGACCGCAAGGCCCTCAAGGCCATGGCCCTGAGCACGCCGCTGCCGGGCGACCCGGCCGGATCGGACACGCCGGAAACACCGGGAGAGCAAGCCTTGTTCGCGGCCCTGGCCCAGCTGTTCCCGGGCCAGGCGATCCGGCGCGAGCAGGACTTCTTCTCCGACCTGGGCGGCCACTCCTTTTTTGCCGCACGCCTGGCAACCGCCCTGCGCCGGGACCCGCGCTTTGCCCACCTGACGGTGCGCGACATCTACGAGCAGCGCCGGATTGGCGCGATCGCGTCGAGCCTCGATCAGGGCGCGGGAACGGCGGCGGAGGAACCCGACTGGGCCCCGCCGCCGGCGGCGCGCCGCTGGCTGTGCGGCCTGGCCCAGCTGGCGACCGTGCCGGTGCTCGTGACGCTGCGGATGGCGCAGTGGCTGGCGCCCTTCTTCACTTACCACTACATGACCGGCGACGCGGGCGACAGGATCCCGCGCGCGATCGCGGCGGCGATCGGCGTGTTCCTCCTGGCGACGATCATGGAGTTCGCGTTTGCGATCGGCGGCAAATGGCTGGTTGCCGGCCGCCTCAAGCCGGGTTCGTATCCGCTGTGGGGCAGGACCTACTTCCGCTGGTGGCTGGGCGACCGCCTGATCGAGGCGGCGCCGACTTACCTGCTGGCCGGGTCCTCACTGTATACATGGTGGCTGCGCCTGCTGGGCGCGAAGATCGGCCGCGACGCCGTGATCGGCTCGATGATGGTACGCGTGCCGGAACTGCTGCATGTCGGCGACAATGTCAGCATCGGCAATGCCGTCAATGTCGAGAACGCGCGCGTCGAGCGCGGCCGCCTGCTGCTGGGCACTGTCGTGCTCGAGGACGACGCCTTCGTCTCGTCGTACGCCCTCCTGGAGGGAAACACGCGCGTGGAGCGGCGCGGCCACCTCGAGGGCCAGTCGGCGCTGCAGGACGGGGCGGTGGTGCCCGCGAACCGCGTCTGGAACGGCTCGCCCGCACGCGACGCCGGCGCCTTCGACCCATCGGCGCTGCCGCCGCGTCAGCACACGAGCCGGCTGCGCCTGGCCGGAGAAGCGCTGTTCTTCATATTCGGCATCCTGCTGGTGGCGACGCTGTTCTTCATGCCGGTGTTCCCGAGCTTCGTGCTGATCGACTGGTTCGACGAGCGCGGGACCCTGGCCTGGCTGCCGGCGAATTCAATCCAGGCGCAGCTGGTGCGCTATTTCGTGCTGGCCCTGCCGGCCAGCGCGGTGCTGATTTTGATGACCGTGCTGGTGTCGGCTGCAATCCGCTGGGGCTTCCTGCCGCGCATCCAGCCGGGCCGCTTCGCCGTTCACTCGAACGCCTACTGCAAGAAGTGGCTGGTCAGCCACATCCAGGAGTCGAGCCTGAACGTCCTTCACGGCATCTACGCCACGGTGTATGCGCCCTTCTGGTACCGCCTGCTGGGCGCCAAGGTCGGACGCGATGCCGAGATCTCTACCGCGCTGGGCGTGGTTCCGGACATGCTGACACTGGGCGACGAGACCTTCATCGCCGACGCCGTGATGCTCGGTGACGAACATATCGACGGCGGCTGGATGACGATGGAACCGACCGTGGTGTCGAATCGTTCGTTCGTCGGCAACGGCAGCTACATCCCGGACGGCACCATCCTGCCGGAGGGCGTGCTGGTGGGCGTGCACACCCACGCTCCGGCCAACGAGCGCATGAAGGACGGCGACACCTGGCTCGGCTCGCCGCCGATCCACCTCCCGGCGCGCGAACAGGTCAGCGGCTATCCGGAACACCTGACTTACCGGCCGTCGCCGCTGCGCCGCCTCGGCCGCGCACTGGTGGAAGCCTTCCGCATCGTGGCACCGCACGCCCTGGTGATCGCCGTCGGCTACACGGTGGTGCTGGACCTGATGCCGGTCGCCGGCGCCGGGCACTGGGCCGAAGTCATTTCCTACCTGGCGCTGATCGGTCTCGCCTACGGCATCGGCAACTACCTGTTCGTGCTGGCCTTCAAGTGGGTGCTGGTGGGACGCTACCAGAAACGCGCGGAGCCGATGTGGACGCCCTTCGTATGGGTGTCCGAAGGCGTAACGAATATGTACGAAGGCATCGCCGTGCCGAACTTCATGCGTTATCTGCGCGGTACCCCATGGCTGCCGATCGCCTTCCGTTTGCTCGGCTGCCGTATCGGCAAAGGCGTGTACCTGGATACCACCGACATCACGGAGTTCGACTGCGTGCACATCGGCGACCACAGCGAACTGAATGCGCTGTCCTGTCCGCAGACCCACCTGTTCGAAGACCGGGTAATGAAGATAGACCGCGTCGACATCGGCAGCAAGGTCTATGTCGGCCCGCGCAGCGCGGTGCTGTACAGCGCCCGCGTGGGGGATAACGCACGTCTGGGACCACTCACGCTGGTGATGAAAGGCGAGCACATTCCTGCCGCAAGCAGCTGGATCGGCTTGCCGGCGGCGCCCTTGCGGGCGGCGCAGTGAGCGTGGACACGCCCTTGGCCATCCACTGGGGTGGGGACGCCAGCTTTGCCAGGCTCGCCGGATCATCCGGCGTGGCCATCATCGGGATACGCGGGCAGCCGGACCGCGAAACGGCCCGGCTGCGCATTCGCGCCGCCCTGGTGGCGGCGTTGGCTGCGCATTACGGCATCGATGCCGGCCGCATCGAACTGCATTCGCCCCAGGGCGCCGCGCCCTGGGCGGCCGTGGCGCTGGACTCGGGGCATCATCGGATTGCGCTGTCGATCAGCCATGATGGCGACATCTCGGTGGCGGCCTGTTCCCTCAACGGCGCGGTCGGCATCGACGTCACGTCCATCTTGCCGGTGCCGGACTGGCGACCGGTGGCGCGCGATTACCTGGGGCGCGCCACCGCCGATGCGCTGGCAACCCTGCCCCACGGCGAGCGCGACACCGCGTTTGCGCAGGCCTGGAGCGAACATGAGGCGCGCCTGAAATGCCTCGGCTTGCAACTAAGCGAGTGGCGCGACGACCTGGCCCTTGCGCTCCGGACCTGCCGCAACTTCTCCCTGGCGCTTCCGGAAGGCCATGTGGGCTATCTGGCGCTGACGGGGGTATCAGGGGCTTGATACCGCCTGGCTTGTGCAGCTCCCCCTGGGGCCGGAGAGGTGCCCTTGCTGCGCAGCCGGTGCTGGAAGCGCCCGGCTATGGCAGACTCGGGCTTTCGACTTGCGAACATGACCATGAATACACGGCTTTTTGCCTGCTTCGGCACGGCCCACGGCGGCGGCAATCCGGCTCTGGTGGTCGAGGATGGACCGCCTGATCCCGCGCAGCGTTCCCTGTTCGCCCGCGAACAGGCGCTCACTTGCGTCTTCATCGACGCAGCCACGGACCCCGATCTCGCCGCGACCCTCGACTTCGTCTACCCCCACATGCGCAGCCCGCTTTGCCTGCACGCGACGCTGGCGGCGGCGCAGGTGCTGTTCGAGCGGCATGGGAGCAAGGCGCCGCTGGCTGTGACGACGGCGATGCGTGGCCAGCGCCTGCTGCTGTCGCGCACCGGCGAGGATGTGTTCGTGCAGCTGGCGCGGCAGGAGGCGCCCCACGTCGAGGCCGATGCAGCGCTGGCGAGGCGCCTGCTGGCCGCGCCGGGCCTCGCACTGGCAAGCGCGCCCGTCATCGCCTCGGTCGGCAGTCCGAAGCTGCTGCTGGAAGTGGCGGACCGCGCTGCCTTGTACGAATTGAGGCCGGACCTGGAAGCGATCGCCGCCTGGGGCCGCGCGACCGGCATCAGCGGCTGCTATGCCTGGTGCCGCAGCGGCGCAGGCGACTATGAGGGCCGCAACTTCAACCACCTCGATCCGAAGCTGGAGGATGCCGCGACCGGCGTCGCGGCCGGCGCCTTGACGGTCGCCCTCGGGCATGGCCTGACGCTGCACCAGGGCCATGCGACAGGACGCGACTGCCTGATCCGCACGATGATCGACGGCGAGGCGGTACTGGTCGGCGGACGTGTCGAAGCGTGTTAAATTAGCTAAAAACACAACACCTGGAGACCGCATGACTTTCCCGACCCTCGCCCGGCGCGCCTTCTGCGCCCTCGCCTTTGCCGCGCCTGTCCTGGCCTTTGCCTTTCCGAACGGCCCCGTCGAATGGGTCGTGCCCTACGCCGCGGGCGGCGGTTCCGACGTCGTCGCGCGCGTGATCGCGTCGGAAATGACGAAGACCCTCGGCCAGCCGATCATCATCAACAACAAGCCGGGTGCGGGCACGAATATCGGCGCCGCCTATGCCGCCAAGGCCAAGGCCGATGGACAGGTCGTGCTGACCGCCGATACGGCCACCCTCTCCACCAACCAGTTTTTATATACGAAGCCCGGCTACAACGCGGAACAGGACTTCGCCCCGGTCGGCCTGATCGCACGCTTTCCGATGATCCTGGTGGTCAATCCCCAGGTCCCTGCAAAAAACCTGCAGGAGTTCCTGGCCTGGGCCAGGGGGCAAAGTTCTCCGGCCGCCTACGCCAGCCCGGGCGCCGGCAGCCCGCACCATCTCGCCACCGAACTGTTTGCCGACGGCGCCAAACTGAACCTGCTGCATGCGCCCTATAAAGGCGCGGCGCCGGCGGTGCAGGACGTCATCGGCGGCCAGGTGCCCTTCATGTTCGTCGACACCGCCGCCGGCGGCTCGCATATCCGGGCCGGCAAGCTGCGCGCCATCGGTGTCGCCAGCCTGAAGCGGGTGCAGGGCTTCGACAGCATCCCGACCCTGAACGAGCAAGGCATGGCGGGCTTCGAAGCCTATGCATGGCAGGGCATGGTGGCGCCGGCCAAAACGCCGCCGGCCGTCATCGACACGCTGAACAAGGACCTGAACAGGGCGATCGGTACCGAGGCGGTCAAGGCGCGTTTCCAGGCGTTGGGACTGGAAGCCATCCCCGGCAGCCCGGCCGACATGGCCGCTTACGCGAAAACCGAGCGCGAAAAATGGGGAAAGCTGATCAAGGCGAAAGCGATCAGCCTGGACTGAATCACAGCAGCCTGATCCCCGGCAGCGCCAGCAGCGAAGTCTCGCGCATCACCTGCACGAAGTCGGCCAGGTAGGCGCTGCCTGCCAGCCGCTTCGGCACCACCGCATACAGGCGCGCCGTCAGGCCGTCGGGGCCGATGCGCTGGCGCGCCACATAGCCGCGCTCCAGGTAGCCGTTCACCGCCCACAGCGGCAGCGCAGCGAAACCGCGTCCGCTCGCCACCAGTTGCAGCATCCCCACCGTCAGCTCGGTCGTCCTGCGCGGCGGCTCGACACCGGCCGGGCGCAGCACCTGGCGCACCAGGTCCAGCATCTCGTCCGGCACCGGGTAGGTGATCAGGGCCTGGCCCGCGAAATCGTCGGCCACCAGGTAAGGCTTGCCGAGATAAGGATGGCCGAGCGGCAGGATTGCCACCATCTCGAATTCGAACAGCGGATGAAACACCATCTCCGTTTCGCTCTCGTCGAGCTCCGAGACGATCGCCACTTCCGCGCGGTCCTGGTGCAGCAGGCCCACCGGATCGGCCTGGAAGCCCGACACGATGTCCTGCTCCACTTCCGGCCAGCGTTCGCGCAGCGCATCCATCGAGGGCATCAGCCAGTCGAAGCAGGTATGGCATTCGACCGCGATGCGCAGCTTGCCGCTGGCGTCGGTGCTCATGCGCGCCAGGTCGCGCTCGGCCGAACCGACCAGCGGCAGCACCTGCGCCGCCAGTTCCAGCAGGCGCTGGCCCGCCGCCGTGAACGCGACCGGCGTCGACTTGCGCTCGAACAGGCTGGCGTCGTACTGGCGTTCCAGCGCCAGCACCTGGTGCGACAGGGCCGACTGCGTCACGTTCAGCAGCTGCGCCGCGCGCGAAATGGTGCCCGCCTCTTTTAAAGCCAGCAGGGTGCGCAGGTGGCGCAGTTCGAGGATAGACGAAGCCATCAAAACTCCATGAATATTTTTCAGGTGATTAGCAAAATTTGTCGTTTGAATTATGCACCAGCTCTGCCGATAATCGATAGCATCATTCATACAGATTTCGATAATCATGATCAAAACTCATACTCTTGGCTATCCCCGCATCGGCCTGCAACGTGAACTGAAGTTCGCCCTGGAGCGCCACTGGCGCGGAGAAATCGATGCCGCCGCGCTGGAAGAAACCGGCGCGGCGCTGCACGAACGCCACTGGGCCGAACAGGCCGATGCCGGGCTCGACTTCGTCACCGTCGGCGACTTCGCCTTCTACGACCATGTCGCGAACCACATCCAGCTGTTCGGCTGCGAGCCGGCACGCTTCGGCTTCGATGGCCGCGAAACGGCGCTGGCGCGTTATTTCACGCTGGCGCGCGGCGTGGCCCATGAGCATGCCGACGGCATCTGCTGCGGCAACGCACAGCACGCCGGCACGGCGGCTTTGGAGATGACCAAGTGGTTCGACACCAACTACCACTACCTGGTGCCGGAGTTCGATACCGCCACCCGCTTCGCGCTGGCCTCCGAACGCCTGCTGGGCGAGGTGGCGCAGGCGCGAAGCCTCGGTCACCGCGTCAAGGTGGCGCTGATCGGTCCCCTGAGCTTCCTCTGGCTGGGCAAGACGCGCGACGCCGGCTTCGACAAACTGGAGCTGCTCGACGCCCTGCTGCCGGCCTATGTGCAGCTGCTGGCGCAACTGAAGGCCGCCGGCGCCGAGTGGGCGCAGGTCGACGAGCCGATCCTCGGCCTGAACCTGCCGGGCGCCTGGATCCTCGCCTTCGAGCGCACCTACCAGACCCTCAATACGGCGCAGCTGCCGCTGCTGCTGGCCACCTATTTTTCGCCGCTCGAGGAGAACCTCAGCATGGCCTGCAAGCTGCCGGTCGCCGGCCTGCACGTCGATGCGGTGCGCGCCGGGCACGAGCTGCAATCGATCGCCGACTGGCTGCCCGCGCACAAGGTCCTTTCGGTCGGCATCGTCGACGGCCGCAACATCTGGCGCACCGACCTCGATGCGGCGCTGGCGCGGCTGCTGCCGCTGGCGCAGCGCCGAGGCGGAGATCTCTGGCTGGCGCCTTCCTGCTCGCTCCTGCACGTGCCCCTGAGCCTGCGCGAGGATGGCGCCATGGACCTGGAACTGCGCGGCTGGCTGGCCGGCGCTCGCGAAAAGCTGGACGAGCTGCAGGTCTTGCGGCGCGCCCTGGCCGAGGGCGAAGGCAGCGTCTGGCTCGAATTGCGCGAAGCGCGGGCGGCCTGCGAGGCGCGCCGCACCAGCACGCGTGTACGCCGGCCTGAGGTCGCCGCGCGCCTGGCCGCGCTGTCGCCCAATGCCGACCGCCGCGCCAGTCCCTATCCGGAGCGCAGGGCCGCGCAGCAGGAACGCTTCAATTTGCCGCTGTATCCGACCACGACCATCGGCTCCTTCCCGCAGACGGCGGCGATCCGCGCCGCGCGCGCGGCCCATAAACGCGGCGAGCTGGCGCAGCCGGAATATGAAGCGGCCATGCGGCGCGAGATCGACCATGCGGTGGCCGAGCAGGAAGCGCTGGGCATCGACGTCCCGGTGCACGGCGAGGCCGAACGCAACGACATGGTCGAATACTTCGGCGAACAGCTGGACGGCTTTGCCTTCAGCGCCAACGGCTGGGTGCAATCCTACGGCTCGCGCTGCGTGAAGCCGCCCGTGCTGTTCGGCGACGTCGCCCGCCCCGCCCCGATGACGGTCGCCTGGAGCGCCTATGCCCAGAGCCGCACGGCGCGTCCGATGAAGGGCATGCTGACCGGACCGGTCACGATCCTGCAATGGTCATTCGTGCGCGACGACCAGCCTCGATCCGCCACCGCGCTGCAGATCGCGCTGGCGATCCGCGACGAAGCAATCGACCTGGAAGCAGCGGGCATCGGCATCATCCAGATCGACGAGCCGGCGCTGCGCGAAGGCCTGCCGCTGCGGCGCGCGGCCTGGGACGGCTACCTGGACTGGGCCACGCGCGCCTTCCGCATCGCCGCCTGCGGCGTCCAGGACAGGACCCAGCTGCACACCCACATGTGCTACGCCGAGTTCAACGACATCCTGCCGCAGATCGCCGCGCTCGACGCCGACGTCATCACCATCGAGACCAGCCGCTCGGACATGGAACTGCTGCGCGGCTTCGGCAGCTTCGCCTACCCGAACGCCATCGGGCCGGGCGTCTACGACATCCACTCGCCACGCGTGCCTTCCGCCGACGACATCCTGCGCCTGATGCGCAAGGCGGCCGAGGTCATCGCGCCGGAGCAGCTGTGGGTCAATCCCGACTGCGGCCTCAAGACGCGGGCCTGGCCGGAGACCCGCGCGGCGCTGGCGAACATGGTGCAGGCGGCACGCCTGTTGCGCCGGGAAAGTGCACTCGGAGGACAGGCCGCATGATGGAATGGGCGCGTTCTTGCGCTGAACGCGCTCTATTTCGGTGCAAGCGTTGTGTTTACGTCACACGCAGTGGTTGAGATTGTTGAGATTGTTTAGGATGCAATTTTCACCTTTGGAGAAGTTGCGTGTTCCAACAAAAACAATTGCACCGCGCCGTGCTGCTGGCCCTGTACGGCAGTGCTGCCCTGGCCATCTCCCCGTCGGCGCTGGCCCAGACCGCGACCCCTGACGCCGCCCAGGCCGACGCCGTGCAGAGCGTGCACGTGGTCGGCACCCGCCGCACCGGCGCCGCCTCCTCCACCGACACCCCGGTCCCGGTCGACATCATCCCGATGACGCGCCTGGCCGAGCAAGGCAGCCAGTTCGACCTGGCGCAGACGCTGACCAACATCTCGCCTTCGTTCAACTCGACGCGCCAGAGCGGTGCCGACGGCGCCGACCTGGTCGATTCGGCCGCGCTGCGCGGCCTCGGTTCCGACCAGACCCTGGTGCTGGTGAATGGCAAGCGCCGCCACACGACGGCCCTGGTCAACCTGTTCGGCGCGCGCAACCGCGGCAATACCGGCACCGACATGAATGCGATCCCGCTGCTGGCGATCCGCAACGTGCAGGTGCTGCGCGATGGCGCCGCCGCCCAGTACGGGTCGGATGCGATCGCCGGCGTGATGAACATCGAACTCAAGAAAAGCCTGGGCTGCGAAGCCGTGGCCGGCTACGGCCAGTACTCGAAAGGCGATGGCGAGAACTACCTGGCCTCGGCCTACTGCGGCATCCCGGTGGCCGGCGGCACCTTCGGCGTGACCGCCGAATACCTGTTCCGCGACCGCTCGAACCGCGCCGAAGCCGATAACCCGCGCATCATCGGCGACAGCAAGACCGAGAACCAGACCATCTACATCAACGGCGAGATCCCGCTCGGCGCGGGCCGCCTGTACACGACGCTCGGCGTGCAGCGCCGCGACGCCTCCTCGGCCGCGTTCGCGCGCGGCGGCCTCGGTTCCGACGACATCCCGTCGCGCAATTCGGCGGCCATGTACCCGAACGGCTTCGTCCCCTTCATCAACGGCGACCTCGACGACCGCTACGGCATCCTCGGCTACCGCCTGAAGTTCGGCGAGTGGAATGCGGACTTCTCGCAGACCTACGGCTACAACCGCCTCGACTACACAATCGCCAACACGCTGAACGCCTCGATCGCGAACCTGGACCTCGTACGCGGCGGCCCTGGCAAGAGCGCCAGTTCCTTCGGCGCCGGCGGCTTCTCGTTCCGCCAGCTGACCACCAACGCCGACTTCAGCCGCTTCTACGGCGGCGTCTTCCAGGGCCTGAACGCGGCCTTCGGTCTTGAGTACCGCAAGGAGAACTACAAGATCTTCGCCGGCGAACCGGGTTCGTACATCGACGCCGACGGCGTGGGCGTGGGCGGCAATGCCGGCAGCCAGGGCTTCCCCGGCTTCCAGCCGGCCGACGCCACCGACCGCAGCCGCCACAGCACCGCCGCCTACGTCGACCTCGAAGCGGACATCACCGACCGCCTGAAACTGCAGGCCGCGCTGCGCCACGAGCGCTTCTCGGACTTCGGCTCGACCACCGACGGCAAGCTCGCCGCCGCCTTCAAGCTGGGCGGCGACGTGCTGCTGCGCGGCTCGGTCAGCACCGGCTTCCGCGCGCCGTCGCTGCAGCAGGTCTACTTCTCCTCGACCTTCACCGACTTCGTCAACGGCCAGCCGCTCGACGTCGTGCTGGCGCCGAACGGCGGCGCGGTGGCGAACGCCGCCGGCATCCCCAAGCTGAAGGAAGAAAAGTCGAAGAGCGCCACCTTCGGTGCGACCTGGACGCCGACCCAGTCGACCTCGGTCACGGCCGACCTGTACCGCATCGACATCGACGACCGCATCGTGCTGTCGGGCCGCTTCGACGCCGACAACTACCCGGCGCTGGGCGCCACGCTGCAGTCGCTGGGCGTGGGCCAGGCCCAGTTCTTCGTCAATTCGGTCGACACGCAAACGAAGGGCCTGGACATCACGGCGTCGCAGCGCATGCCGCTCGGCGCCGGCCGCCTGAACACCTTCCTCGCGCTGAACTTCAGCAAGACCGAAGTGACGGGCGTGCACGCACCGAGCGCCCTCGCCGGCTTCGAAGACGTGCTGCTGTCCGAGCGCGAGCGCCTGTTCATCGAACAGGGCGGCCCGCGCCGCAAGGCCACGCTGGGCTTCGAGTACACGCAAGGTAAATTCGGTTCCGACTTCCGCATCATCCACTTCGGCCCGCAGACGCTCGGCACCTTCTCCGGTCCACCGGTGCCGAACGCCCGCTACGAAGCGAAGACCTCGGCCGACCTGTCATTCAGCTGGTCGTTCAGCGAGAAGACCCGCCTGACGGTGGGCGGCACCAACATCTTCAACGTCACGCCGACCCCGCAGGATGCGAACGAGACCGACAACGGCTTCAAGTACGAGAGCGTGCAGTTCGGCCTGAACGGCGCGGCTTACTTCGCGCGCCTGTGGCACAAGTTCTGATGCTGGTTTGATTGCAAACGGCGCCGCGAGGCGCGTCTTGAAGCTGGCAGGATGAACGACGGGGCACGCGAGTGCCCCGTCTTTTTTTCTGGTGCAGGAAGTCAGCGATGGCGGCGGAACCAGGATCAGTCGATCCCGGTGACGAACTGCCCGAGCGGGCGGCGCACCTTCGGCAGGTCGACCAGCCAATCCTGCTCGGCCTTGCGGTAGCCCAGCGGCAGCATGACCGCGCTGCGCAGGCCGCGCTCGCCCAGGTTCAGGATGCGGTCGACGGCGGCCGGATCGAAGCCTTCCATCGGCGTGCAATCGACTTCCTCGAAGGCGGCCGCGATGACCGCCGCACCGAAGCCGATGTAGGCCTGGCGGGCAGCGTGCTCGAAGTTCACCTGCGCGCCACGGCCCGGGTAGGTCGACAGCAGTTGCTGGCGGTAGGCTTCCCAGCCTTCGTTGCGGAACCCGCGCACCTCGTTGGTCAGGTCGAACATGTGGTTGATGCGCTCGGGCGTGTAGTCGTCCCAGGCAGCGAACACCAGCAGGTGCGAGGCGTCGACCACCTGCGCCTGGTTCCAGGCGACTTCACGGATCTGGGCGCGCAGTGCCGGATTGTTCACGATCAGGATTTCATAGGGCTGCAGGCCGGACGATGTCGGCGCCAGGCGCGCGGCTTCGATGATGCGGTCGAGCTTATCCTGCGGCACCTTGCGCGTCGGGTCCATCGCCTTGGTGGCATAGCGCCATTTCAGTTTGTCGAGCAATTCCATGTGAGGTCCTTTCGAATTAAAGATGCGTTATTGTATTTTTTCACGACAGATAGATAAACTACGATTCTGGCAAATGATTTGTTCTTGAGGAAGCAAGATGGGGCGGAAATTCGATCACCTGGCCGATGTCGAGGTGTTTCTCAACGTCGTCGAGCACGGTTCGTTCAGCGCGGCGGCGGTCGTGCTGTCGACCACGCCTTCGGTGCTGAGCCGGGCCGTGTCGCGGCTCGAAGCGCGGCTCGGCACACAATTATTGCGTCGGACCACGCGCAGCCTCAGCCTCACCGACGCCGGCCAGCGCTACGCCGACGAGGCACGCGACGCCTTCGCCCGGCTCGGGCAGGCCGAGCAGGCAATGCGCAGTACGACGGCGCAACTGAGCGGCAAGGTACGCATGAGTGTGTCCACCGGGTATGGCCTGCAGCGCCTGCCGCCGGTGCTGGCGGCCTACAAGCGCGCCTATCCGCTGGTCGAACTGGACGTCGACATCACCAACCGCAACGTCGATCTGGTGGCCGAGGGCTTCGACCTGGCGATCCGCTCCGGCCCGCTGCCGAGCAGCACGATGGCGGCGCGCCACCTGGAAGCGTCGCCGCTGTGCCTGCTGGCCGCCCCTGCCTACCTGGAGACGGCCGGACCGCTCGCGACGCTCGACGACCTGGCGCGCCAGCATTGCATCGCCTTCGTCCGGCCAAACACCGGACGGGTATTTCCCTGGCACCTGCGCGATGGAGAGCGCGACATCGACTGGATCCCGCCGGCGTCGGTGACGGTGTCGACCGACGCGATGGGCGTCATCTGGCTGGCCGAGCAGGGCATGGGGATCGCGCTGTGTCCGCGCCTGTTTGCGGAAGCGAGCCTGGCGGCGGGACGGCTGGTGGAGGTGTTGCCGCAGCTGGGTGGACGGACGCGCGCGTTCTCGGTCGTCTATCCGGCCCACCGCGGCCTGTCGGCGGCGTCGCGCGCGCTGATCGACATGCTGGTGGCGGCGCGGGACGGTTCAGGCGGGATATAGCACGCCAGCACCCCGGTCGAAAGTGGTCCGTCGGGCTGCGCTCCTTCAACAATGCGGCCTCGGTACGACAGTGGCATTTTCAGTTGCAACACTCCTCTTTTTCCTTCTGCAGATGGTGGGTCACCGTACTGAACCTTTCTAACGGAAGGATTACGGTAACGCTCTCAAGGAGATAGCGTGCTTGACGACCTTAAGAGGACAATATGACCATTACCGATCACGAAATGCATGAAGCCAGAACGCGCGCAGCTGCCGCCGAGTTGGGAACGGATGAGCAATTCACCCTGTTGAAATCGAAGGCGACAGAGGTACTTTCCTCTCGCTATGTGCGTGGCGCTGCTGTATTGGGAATCGCGGCAGCAGGCTATGCGCTCGTCAGGCGCAAAAAAAAACCTGAACCTGTCATGGCACCGGAACGCAGGGAAGACACCGGCGATTTCCTGAAGGTGGGCACTTATCTCGTCTCCCTGATAGCGTCTTTTGCCTCGGCCATGAACAGTGCCAGCGTCGACGCATCGACCCCAGCCCGGAAAGAAACGGAATATGTTCCGGCGTATCCAGAGGAAGGTCAGCCTGACGCGAAGGACGCGGAACCGGCACCAAGCACGCCCGCGCGCCCAAGGTTCGAGCAAACCTCGGGGAGCTGGATTGGCAGGCAGTGGCAGATATTCATGGCGGCAGCAAACGCATGGATGGATGATTACGCGCCGAGTATGGGGGCGGCGCTGTCGTATTACACGCTGTTTTCCCTGGCACCGCTACTGGTCCTCATCATCGCGATTGCCGGGATGGTATTTGGACAGGACGCCGCGCAAGGAGCAATTATCGCGCAGCTTCAAAGCATCATGGGCAAGGAAGGAGCGACGGCTGTGGAGGGCTTGCTGAAAGCTGCGCGTGAACCGTCCACCGGGATTGTCGCCAGTATCGTTGGCGGTTTTCTTTTGCTGCTGGGCGCAACTGCGATTTTCGCCGAACTGCAAACTGACCTGGACCGCATCTGGCAGGTGCCGGCGAAAGAGAAACCGTCGGGCCTTTGGGGCTGGCTGCGCAGCCGCGTATTATCCTTCGGACTGGTTCTCGGACTGGCTTTCATGCTGATGATTTCACTCGTCGTCAGCGCTGCGCTCGCAGCGTCAAGCGAATGGTTGAGCGGGGGAGCAGCGGAAACCGTTTTGGCAAATGGTTTGAATTTCATCGCGTCGCTCGCCCTTTTCACAGTTCTGTTTGCGATGATCTACAAGATCATGCCGACCGCGAAGATTTCCTGGCACGATGTCTGGATGGGGGCCGCAGTAACAGCCTTGCTCTTCAACGTAGGCAAATCATTGATCGGCTTGTACCTTGCAAAATCGAGCGTGGCCTCGGGCTTCGGCGCAGCCGGCTCGTTTGTGATTCTCGTCGCGTGGTTCTACTACTCTGCGCAGATTTTCCTGTTTGGCGCTGAATACACGTGGGTGTACGCAAACAGCAAGGTACGGAAGGAATAGTCCGGGCCGCCGCTGGTTCATGCCGAAGGCCGAACTGAAGATCAGTTGCACGACGCCCGGCAGGCGCTCGGGCTTCATCAGGACGAGGTTGCCCGGATGTACTGCGCAGCGAGGGCTTCGTGTAAAATCCGCGTAGTCAGATGGACAATCAACCAAAGGATGTCGGATATGAAGCTACTTTCCAAATCGCTTGCTTTCGCTTTTGCTGCCTCGGTCGTATCGCTGAGCGCCCTGGCCCAGAACTGGCCTGACAAGACGGTCACCGTCGTCGTGCCATGGCCACCGGGCGGTCCGTCCGACATCGCTGCCCGTCCATGGGCCAAGCACATGACCGAAACGCTGGGCAAGCCCTTCGTTATCGATAACCGCGCCGGTGGCGGCGGCAATATCGGCACGGCGGCGGTGACGCGTTCGGCAGCCGACGGCTATACCCTGCTGATCACCTCGAGCGCGCCGATCGTCATCAATCCGAGCGTCTACAAGGGCATGACCTTCGATCCGCTGAAGGACCTGGCGCCGATCAGCAACCTGCTGCGCGTGCCGCTGGTGCTGGTCGCGAATCCTTCGGTGCCGGCCAAGAACCTCAAGGAACTGATGGCCTACATCCACTCGAAAAAGGGCCAGTTCTCCTTTGGTTCCTCGGGCAACGGCACGCCGCAGCACCTGACCGGCGAACTGTTCAACAGCGTCGAGAAGCTCGACATGGCGCACATTCCCTACAAGGGTTCGGCGCCGGCGATTTCGGACCTGCTGGGCGGCCACATCCCGATCATGTTCGACAGCACGATCGCCATCATGCCGCACATTAAGAGCGGTAAAGTCAAACCGATCGCCATCACCAGCGCCAAGCGCTCGCCGCTGCTGCCGGACGTGCCGACCTTCGCCGAACTGGGTATCCCGCAGCTCGAGTCCTACGCCTGGTACGGCCTGTTCGCACCGGCCAAGACGCCGAAGGCCGTGATCGACAAGATCAACGCCGAGACCGTCAAGTTCATCAAGTCGCCGGAGTTCGCCAAGGTGCGCGCCGAAACCGGTTCGGAAATGCTGGCCGATACGCCTGAAAACTTCACCAAGTTCGTGCACGCCGAATCGGCCAAGTGGTCGAAGGTGGCGAAGGACAGCGGCGCGACGGTGGATTAAACGCTTGCGGTGTTCCGCAAACAAGAAAGGGACTGGAGCCATCCAGTCCCTTTTTTTATGACCTGTAGGGTGGGCGGCTCCACCCTGGCGTTCGCTCATATGTACCGTGTGCGCCGCCCACGCGTTCAACGCACGGTAGAAAACCATGGTGCGGCTTTGCACCCGCTGGTTGAACGCGTAGGCGGCGGTCACGCAGCGTGAGCACAAGCGCTCGGGCGGAGCCGCCCACCCTACGGGTCACACGGCCTTCGCCAGCGGGAAGCTGACATTGGCGGCCAAGCCGCCCAGGCGCTCCGATTTATCGAGTGTCAGCGTCGCCCCGTGCCGGTCGGCGATCGCCTTGATGATCGCCAGCCCCAGCCCGCTGCCGGCCGCTTCGCTGCCGGCCACCCGATAGAAACGGTCGAACACGCGTTCGCGCTCCTCGGGCGGGATGCCGGGGCCGCTGTCTTCGACGCTGATGGTGGCGCGCTCCTTGTCGGCGCGCACGGCAATATCGACCGTGCCGCCCTGCGGGGTGTACTTCACCGCATTTTCGACCAGGTTGCGCAACAGGATGTGCAGCGCGTCCGGCTGGCCGTCGATCGACACCGGGTCGGCATGCTGCAGGCCGAGGTCCACTTCCTTGGCCTGCGCCAGGCCCACCAGGTCGCCCACCGTGCGCCGCGCCAGCTCGGCCAGGTCGACCGGGCGGGTGGCGGCGCCGTTCGCGGCCGAGGCTTCCTGGCGCGCCAGCACCAGCAGCTGCTCGACCAGGCGGGTGGCGCGGTCGATGCCGGCGGTAAGGCGGCCGACGGCGACTTTTCTCGCTTCCGGATCGACGGCGCGGTCCAGGCTTTGCGCCTGCAGGCGCAGCGCGGCCAGCGGCGTGCGCAATTCGTGGGCGGCGTCGGCGACGAAATGCTGCTGGGCGTCGAAGGCGGTGCGCACGCGGCCGAACAGCAGATTCAATTCGTGCACCAGCGGCCGCACCTCGTCCGGCAGGCCGGCTTCGGAGACCGGCGACAAGTCATCCGCCTGGCGCCGCGCCACCTGCGACTGCACGCGCGCCACCGGTTCCAGCGAGCCGCTGACCACCCACCAGACCACCAGCATCAGGATCGGCATCATGACCGCGATCGGCCCCAGCGTGCGCAGGGCCAGGTTGCCGGCCATGTTGCGGCGTACGGCCAGGTCCTGCGCGACCTGCACGGTCTGGTTGTTGGTCTGGATCGAGAACAGGCGGTAAGTGGTGCCGTTGGCCTTCACGTTGGAAAAGCCGAGCACGGCGCGCTGCGGCAGGCGCGCGCGCGAGACGCTATGAAAAACCTGCACACCGTCCGGGGACCACATCTGCACCACGAGGTCGTCGTTGCCGGGCCCCGCCGGGCCGGACTCGGCGCGTTCGCGCGCCTCGGTGTTCGACAGGGGCGTACTGGAACGCAGCGACAGCGCCATCTGCTGCATGTGGTAGTCGAAGATCTGGTCGGCGTCGTCGAGCGCCGTGCGGTAGGCGATCGAGGCTTGCGCCAGTGCCGCCAGGGTGATGGCCGCCAGCAGGAACCAGAGCAGGCGCCCGCGCAGCGAGTGGGTAACCTTCATGCTTTCGGGACCATGTAGCCGACGCCGCGCACGTTCTGAATGAGGTCGCTGCCGAGCTTCTTGCGCAGGCCGTGGATATACACCTCCACTGCGTTGCTGCTCACTTCATCGCGCCAGCTGTAGAG
Organism: Massilia litorea; assembly: GCF_015101885.1. NCBI lineage: Bacteria > Pseudomonadati > Pseudomonadota > Betaproteobacteria > Burkholderiales > Oxalobacteraceae > Massilia > Massilia litorea. Next base: position 2,631,807 of record NZ_CP062941.1, on the reverse strand, counting down.
TTTCTCCTCGAGCTGGGCGCGCGACAGCACGGCGCCCGGGCGCGAGACCAGCGCTTCCAGCACGGCCCATTCGCGCGCCGACAGCGAGACCGGCTCGCCGTCGACCAGGGTTTCGCGGGTGGCGGGGTTGATCGAGATGTTCTTGTATTCGAAGACGGGTTCGGCGCGCCCGGCGGCACGCCGCAAGAGCGCCCGGATGCGCGCCAGCAGTTCGTCGAGGTCGTAGGGTTTTAAAACGTAGTCGTCGGCGCCGGCGTCCAGCCCTGCGATGCGCTGGGCGACCGAATCGCGCGCGGTGGCGACCAGCACCGGGGTACGGTCCTTGCGGGTGCGCATGGCGCGCAGCACATCGAGACCGTCTTTTCTCGGCAGGCCGAGGTCGAGCAGCACCAGGTCGTAATTCTGGTTCTGCACCAGGGCGGTGTCGGCCATTTCGCCGTCCTTCACCCAATCGACGGCGTAGTGCTCGGCCCTCAGCAGGTCGAGCACCACTTCGCCGATCATCGTATCGTCTTCCACCAGCAGCAGCCGCATCTTGTACCTCTATTCGTTTGATCCGGCCGCGCTGGCGAAGGCGTCTTTAGCCAATCCGCACCGGAATGAAGATTCTGTCATCCCCGCGCTGGATCAGCAAGGCCACCGACTTGGTGGATTTGTTGACCATCTCGCGCACCTGGGCAACGGTCGAGACCGGTTTGCCGTTCACCGACAGCAGCACGTCGCCCGGCATCACGCCGGCGGCAATTGCCGGGCCGCCCGCATCCTCGATCACCAGGCCGGAACTGATGCCGCTCTGGCGCTGCTCGTTCGGGTCGAGCGGACGCAGGGCCAGGCCCAGCTTGGCACCCTTGTCGATGTTCGACACCTGTACGCGCTCGACCGGGTCCGCCTTGTCGCTGGCGTTGCCGAGGGTCGCGTTCAGGCGCACGATCTTCCCGTCGCGCCAGACGTCGAGCGCGACCTTGTCGCCCGGCTTCGAGACCGCCAGCATGCCCGGCAAATCGCCCGAGCCGATGATCGGCTGGCCGTTCACCTTGCGCACCACGTCGCCCGCCTTCAGGCCGGCACGATCGGCGGCGCTGCCGCGCTCCACATTGGCGACCAGCGCGCCTTCCGGCGAGGCCAGGTTGAACGAATCGGCGAAGCCCTGGTTCACGTCCTGGATCGAGACGCCGAGTTTCGCGTGCTGCACTTTGCCGGTGGCGACGATCTGGTCCTTGATGCGCGCCGCGACGTCGATCGGGATCGCGAACGACAGGCCCTGGTAGCCGCCGGTCTGGCTGTAGATCTGCGAATTGATGCCGACCACTTCGCCGCGCGTATTGAACAGCGGGCCACCCGAGTTACCGGGGTTGACGGCGACGTCGGTCTGGATGAACTGCACGTTGCTTTCGCTGCCCAGGTTGCGGCCGGTGGCGCTGACCACGCCGGCGGTCACGGTGGACTCGAGGCCGTAGGGAGAACCGATCGCCAGCACCCACTCGCCGGTCTGCAGGTTGCGCGAGTTACCGATCGGGACGACCGGCAGGTTTTTCGCGTCGATTTTCAGCACCGCCACGTCGGTCGCGGGATCGGAGCCGAGGACCTTCGCGCGGTATTCGCGGCGGTCGGCCAGCTTGACCGTGACTTCGTTGGCGTCGCGCACCACGTGCGCATTCGTCAGGATGACGCCGTCCGGGCTTACGATGAAGCCCGATCCGGCGCCGAAAACGGGAACGTCGCCACCGCCGCGCGGAGATTGCGGGCCCTGGAAGCGACGGAAAAATTCATAGAACGGATCGTTCGGATCGATCTGCGGGCCACCGCGCATGCTGGCCTTGGTGCTGCCGACGACGCGGATGTTCACGACCGCCTTGCCGTGTTCCGAGGCGATGCGGGTGAAGTCGGGCAGCGTCACGGTGGCGGCGGGCGCGCCGGCGACGGCCGGCGGCGCCTGCACGGTCGCAGGAGCCGCGGCCACTGGCGGCGCGCTCTGGGCGATGGCGTTGTTGTGATTGACGGTAATCGCTCCGACCGCGCCGCCGATAACGCCCGCCGCGCACAGCGCCAGCGTGAGACGTTTTGCGGTGATGGCGGTTACTGCACCTTCGGTTTGCATGGACGTGCTCCTGGATAAAGAGGGTTGGCCGATAACGGTGTATCGATGTAGTTAGTGTCGCTGATCTGTCTTAGAACATGCTTAAGCTCAACCTTAAGCGGGGCTGAAGCGGCGGTCTTTATGTTGTTCGCCGGCGCGTCTGCGCGAGGGGTGAACGCGTGGGCTCGGAGAGCCCACCCTACGTTACGCGACTGCCAACAACGCATTGCCGGCCGCTGCATAACCTAGGGTGGGCACTTGTGCCCGCGCGTTCGGACGTCGAACAATCGAAACGCGGCGCCCCGGACAAAACTGTCCGCACCGGGACGTGAAAAAGGGCACCCCAACTGCAGGCACCCTTTTCGCTACTACTGTACTACGCTACATCCTGCCCTTAAGCAGCCTGACGCTGTTCGATCTGCTGAACATTGTCGACGGTGCCGTTCGCGTCGCCGATCTGGATCTTGCGCGGCTTGAGTGCTTCAGGCACTTCGCGCACCAGGTCGATGGTCAGCATGCCGTTGTCGAAGGACGCGGTGGTGACCTTCACGTGGTTCGCCAGCTGGAAGCGCTGTTCGAAATCGCGGGCGGCGATACCGCGGTGCAGGTAGGTGCGCTCGGTGGCGTCCTTCTGCTTGCGGCCGGTCACGTGCAGGGTGTCGCGCTCGGAGACGATTTCCACTTCATCGCGCGAGAAGCCGGCAAGGGCCATCACGATGCGGTATTTGTCTTCGGCGAGCAGCTCGACGTTGTAGGGCGGATAGCTCGGCTGCGATTCGGCGCGTTGCTCGAGCAGGCTGGCCAGGCGATCGAAGCCGATGGCGGAACGGTACAGGGGTGCGAGATCAAAAGTACGCATGATAAATATCCTCGTAAAAGTTAAGCGATAAGTTGACGGACCTCATCGTGAGCATCCGTTGGAACCAATCTAATGCCATCCCATGCACTTTTCAAGGCATACGAAATACGGATTTTCGGCGCTCTTTTCAAATTTTATTTGAAGGATTGTTTCAGAGTATTTAGCAAGCAATGTGGCAATTTCTGCGTGCTACACTCGTCCGGTTTCGTCCTCCACACCGCCTACAAATGACCGCTCACGCACCTGTTTCGTTCGCCGCAAAATCAGCCTCGGCCCTCGCCCTGGCTGTCGCATTGACCTTCCCGGCGCAGGCCGCCGTGCCGGCCCCGGTCGACCAGCCCTACCCCGGCACCATCGTGCTGAAGGTCGATGCGACCAACCTCTCGCAGCAGATCTTCCGCATGCACATGACGGTGCCGGTCAAGCCGGGCCCGATGACTTTCCTGTATCCGCAATGGCTGCCGGCGAACCACGGCCCGAGTGGTCCGCTGACGCAGCTCGCGGGCCTGAAATTCACGGCCGGCGGCAAGCCGGTGGAGTGGACGCGCGACCCGGTCGAGGTCTTCGCTTTCCACCTGACGGTGCCCGAAGGCGTGACGACGCTGGAAGCCGAATACCAGTTCCTCTCTCCGCTCGATCCGGGCCAGGGCCGCATCGTCATGACCGACGATATCCTCGGCCTGCAATGGCCGTCGGTGACGCTGTATCCGGCAGGTTACGTGGCGCGCCGCATCACGGTGCAGCCGTCCTTGACGCTGCCCGCGGGCTGGCAGTACGGCACCGCGCTGGAAACGGCCGAACGCAAGGGCGACGAGGTCCAGTTCAAGGCGCACGACCTGGAAACGCTGATCGACTCGCCGCTGTTCGCGGGCCGTTATTTCAAAAAGATCGACCTCGATCCGAACGCCAGGGTGCGCGTCACGCTGAACGTCGTCGCCGACAACGCCGAGAGCCTGGAAGCGAAGCCCGAGCAGATCGCCGCCCACCGCGCGATGGTGCAGCAGGCCGCCAGACTCTTCGGCTCGCACCACTACGCCCACTACGACTTCCTGCTGGCGCTGTCGGACGACTTCGGCAGCATCGGCCGCGAGCACCACCAGTCGAGCGAGAACGGCGTCAAGCCGGGCTATTTCACCGAGTGGGCGCGTGGCGAAGCGGGCCGCGACCTGCTGCCGCACGAGTACACCCACTCGTGGAACGGCAAGTTCCGCCGCCCTGCCGGCCAGGACGTCCCGAACTTCAACACGCCGCTGCAGAACGAGCTGCTCTGGGTGTATGAGGGCCAGACCGAGTACTGGGGCGAGGTGCTGGGCGCGCGTTCGGGCCTGCTCTCGCAAACCGGCGCACGCGACGCGCTGGCCGCCACCGCCGCCCGCTACGACAACGTGCGGGGACGCGCCTGGCGCGCGATGCAGGACACCGTGAACGACCCGATCATCATCGCCCGCCGTGCCCTCGGCTGGAGCAACTGGCAGCGCGGCGAGGACTATTATTCGGAAGGCGCGCTGATCTGGCTCGACGTCGACACGAAGATCCGCGAACTGTCCGGCGACAAGCGTTCGCTCGACGATTTCGCACGTGCCTTCTACGGCATCGAGAATGGCCGCGTGCAGCCGGTTTTCTACACCTTCGAGGACGTGGTCGCGGCCTTGACCCGGGTGCAGAAATTCGACTGGGCGCCCTTCCTGCGTGCGCGCCTGGACGGCCACGGCCCCGGCGCCCCGCTCGACGGCCTGGCGCGCGCCGGCTGGAAGCTGGTCTACACCGAGACCCCGACCGATACCATCAAGAGCGCCGAAGAACGCAGCAAGTCGACCGACTTCAGCTACTCGCTGGGCTTCGCCGTGCGCGCCGACGGCGGCGTGAGCAACGTGCAGTGGGACGGTGTCGGCTTCCGTGCCGGCCTGGCCGGCAACTCGACCATCGTCGCGGTCAACAACAAGGTGTTCAAGCCGGAGGTGCTGAAGGCGGCCGTGAAGGCGTCGAAGGAGAACAAGGCGCCGATCGAACTGCTGGTCAAAAAGGGCAACAACCTGCGCACGATCTCGCTGGATTATCACGGCGGCCTGCGCTATCCGCGCCTGGAACGCATCCCGGGCACGCCGGACCGGCTGGAGGCGATTTACAAGGCGCTGAAGTAAAGTCGCCGAATTCGGGTCGGTGGTATGCTCGCACCATGACTACCGATACCGACATTGAACTGTCCGGCCCATTCAAGGCCGTCGACAGCACCGGCCGTTCCCACGACGTCAAGGCGATCCGCATTTTCGACGAGGGCTACGGGATCATCGACGTGTACGTCGACTTCAGCGCACCCCTCGATCCCGGCATGCACCAGGACAGCGTCCTCGTGAAGGCCATCATCGAGCGCCTGCGTGCGCTCGGCTACAAGGGACCGGACTTCGGCCTCAGCGATACGGGCTTGCAGGAGCGCAAGCTGCTCGTGCTCGAGGCGCCGGAAGAGTTTGCGCCGTTTGCCAAGAGCCGCGGGTGGAAGAACCTGGCGGAAGAGTTCGACGAATAAATTGACGCTGCGCGGCGTAGGGTGGGCGGCTCTACCATGCGGCAAGCGTACTTGCGGCTATTGCGCCGCCCACGCGTTCAATCCATGCGTGAACCGACGCGAGGCTTCAAAAGCTGGCTGAACGCGTGGGCGGCACGACGACCGTGGAAATGTTGAGCACACAGGTGTAGCCGCCCACCCTACGGCGCATCGATATACCGCCCGCTCCACGCCGCGATCATCGCGGCCACCTGCGCCGCATCCTCCCTCCCCGTCACCAGGTGATCGATCCCGTCGAGCGAAATAAAGCTCTTCGGATAATTCGCCAGTTCGAAAATGCGCAGCGCGTTGGCGACGTCCACCGTATCGTCGTTCGGCGCATGCATTACCAGCAGCGCACGATTCAACTGGGCGATCCTGTCGGCCAACTGATGAGAAGTCGCATCCTCCACAAACTGCTGGCGGATATTGAAATCGCGTCCCGCCAGTTTTACGCGCGCTTCTCCCAACTCGGCAAGCGTGTCGAGGTGCTCGGACAACAAGGCGTTCACCACATAATGCGGATCGCTCGGCGAGGCGATCGTCACCACCGCCTTCGACTCGGGAATTAGATGGGCCGCGGCCAGCACGGCGGTACCGCCCATGCTGTGGCCGACCAGCAGGCGCGGCGCGGCGAACTTCTCGCGCAGGAAGCCGGCGGCGGCCACCAGGTCTTCCACGTTCGACGAAAAATTCGTGTCCGCGAAATCGCCATGACTGGCGCCCAGGCCGGCGAAATCGAAGCGCAGCATGGCCACGCCGCGCTCGGCCAGGCCCTGCGAGATGCGGTTCGCCGCCAGCACGTCCTTGCTGCAGGTGAAGCAGTGGGCGAACACGCCGTAGGCGCGCGGGGCACCGTCCGGCATGTCGAGCTTGGCCGAAATTTTGCCGTGCGGCCCCTGAAACTCAACGCGTTCTGTCGACATGCGTTCTTTCTGTTGCGATGAAAGGCGCTACTCTGCACCGGATCGCAGCGCGCTGCAAGAAGCGCCACGCTGTGTGCGGAATTTGATGACCGCTCAGCGTTTCGCGGAAGGCTATTTGACGGCTTTGACCGTGAAGCCGGAACCTTCCTTCACCAGCTCCACATTGACAGTGCTCCCGACGACGAGCTTGTCGAGCAGGCGCTTGTCCTTGACGGAGAATGCCATCGTCATCGGCGGCCAGTTCAGGCTCGCGATCGCACCGTGGGCCAGCGTGACCTTGCCCTTGCCGGCATCGACGGCTTTGACGACGGCAGTCGTCTGATGGATACCGGGCTGGTTTTTTTCCTTCGGGTTTGCCATTCCCTTCATGTCCATCTGCATGCCGTCGGCATGTGCGAAGGCAATGGACGGGCCCGTCAGGGCGAGTACCAGGCAGAGGGTTGCGGTCGTTTTCATCATTTCTCCTTGAGTTGATCAGTGTAAAAAGTACATGGACAATCGGTCACGACGCGATTCCCGCTTCGGTGGGAACCGTTGCCACAGGCTGGGCCGCGCGAACCTGGCGGCGGCGCAACAGAAAATAAACGGCCGGCACGACGAACATCGAGAGCAGGGGTGCGGTGATCATGCCCCCCACCATCGGGGCGGCAATGCGCTGCATGACTTCGGAACCGGTGCCGGCGCCGACCATGATCGGGACCAGGCCGGCGATGATGACGGCGACCGTCATCGCCTTCGGCCGAACGCGCATGACGGCGCCCTCGCGGATTGCGTCGATCAGGTCGGACTCGCTTGTCGTGCCGACCGCCACCCGCGCCTCCCAGGCATGCTTCAGGTAGAGCAGCATGATGACCCCGAACTCGGCCGACACACCGGCGAGCGCAATGAATCCCACGTCGCTCGCCACCGATAAATTGTGACCGAGGGCCCACAACAGCCAGGCGCCGCCTGCCAGGGCGAACGGCAGGGTCGCCATGATCAGTGCAGCCTCGTCGAAGCGGCCGAATGTCAGGTACAGCAGTACGAAGATGATCGCAAGCGTCACCGGCACGACGACTTTCAGCTTCGCCGTAGCGCGCTCGAGGTACTCGAACTGTCCCGACCAGGAGACGGAATACCCGGCAGGCAGCCGCACCTCCTTCGCGACAACCTGCTGCATCTCCTCCACCGCCGAGCGCAGGTCGCGTCCCCGGACGTCCACGTACACCCAACCCGACAGGCGCGCGTTCTCGCTCTTGAGCATGGGCGGTCCGTCGTCGATGCGAATCGCGGCGACATCGCCCAGCCGGATCTGGGCGCCGCTTTCGGTCAGCACCGGCAGCGCGCGCAGCTTCTCCAGGGAGTCGCGTACTTCGCGCGGGTAGCGCAGATTGATCGGGAAACGCTGCAGGCCTTCCACCGTCTCACCGATATTGTCGCCGCCGACCGCAGCGGAGATCACGCCCTGCACATCGGCGACGTTCAGGCCGAAGCGCGCGGCGGCGGCACGATCGATCTGGACATCGATGTAGCGCCCGCCGTTCAGCCGCTCCGCCAGCGCCGACGAGACGCCCGGCACCTTGCGCACGGCGGTCTCGATCGCTCCCGTGGCGCGGTCGATCTCCTGCAGGCTGGCTCCGGCCACCTTGATGCCGACCGGGCTTTTCACGCCCGTGGCCAGCATGTCGATGCGGTTGCGGATGGGCGGCACCCAGACATTCGACAGGCCGGGCACCTTGACGATCCGGTCGAGCTCCTCCACAAGCTTGTCGGGCGTCATCCCGGCGCGCCACTGCTCGCGCGGCTTGAACTGGATCGTGGTTTCGAACATCTCGAGTGGGGCGGGGTCAAGGGCGGTCTCCGCCCGGCCCGCCTTCCCGAACACCGTCTCGACCTCGGGAACGGTCTTGATCAGGCGATCGGTCTGCTGCAGCAGCTCGGCCGCCTTGCCGGCGCCGATGCCCGGCAGCGCCGACGGCATGTACAGCAGGTCTCCCTCGTCCAGCGGCGGCATGAATTCGTCGCCCAGGCGGCTGACCGGGAAGACGGTTGCAAGGGCGACCAGCGCCGCGACGAGCAAGGTGCCCTTCGGGCGGCGCAGCACGGCGTCGAGCAGCGGCCGGTAGGCGCGGATCAGCAGCCTGTTGAGCGGGTTCGCGTCTTCGCGGGGAATTTTTCCGCGGATGAGATAACCCATCAGCACTGGAATCAGCGTCACCGCCAGGCCTGCGGCCGCCGCCATCGCATAGGTCTTGGTGAAGGCCAGCGGCGCGAACAGCCGGCCTTCCTGCGCTTCCAGCGCGAACACCGGGATAAAGGACAGGACGATGATCAGCAGCGAAAAGAACAGCGCCGGACCGACTTCCGCCGCGGCCTCCCCGATCACCTGCCAGTGTGCATCGCCTTCGAGCTTCTTGCCGGGATGCCGGTGGCTCCAGGCTTCCAGGTGCTTGTGCGCGTTCTCGATCATGACCACGGCGGCGTCCACCATTGCGCCGATTGCGATCGCGATACCGCCGAGCGACATGATGTTCGCATTCACGCCCTGATAGTACATGATGGTGTAGGCCGCAAGGATGCCCAGCGGGAGCGAAACGATGGCGACCAGTGCCGAGCTCAGGTGGAACAGGAAGAGTGCGCACACCACCGCGACGACGACGAACTCCTCGGCCAGCTTGTGCTCGAGGTTCGTCACCGCGCGCCGGATCAGGTGCGAGCGGTCGTAGGTCGGCACGACTTCCACGCCCGCCGGCAGGCTGGCCTTGAGCTGGGCAAGCTTGGCCTTGACCGCGTCGATCGTCGCGAGCGCGTTCTTCCCCGACCGCATGACGATGACGCCGCCCGCAACCTCGCCCTCGCCGTTCAGCTCCGCGATCCCGCGCCGCATTTCGGGGCCGACTTGCACCCGCGCCACGTCGCCCAGCGTCACGGCGACCCCTCCGGCGCTTGTCTTCAGCGGGATGCGGCGGAAGTCGTCGAGCGTTGCCAGGTAGCCGGAAGTACGCACCATGTATTCGGCCTCCCCCAGTTCCAGGACGGAGCCGCCCGATTCCTGGTTCGCCTTCTGCACCGCGTCGATGACCCGGGCGTGCGTGACGCCATAGGCGCGCAGCTTGTCGGGGTCGAGCTGGATCTGGTACTGGCGCACCATGCCGCCGATGCTCGCGACTTCGGAGACGTTCGGTACCGTCTTCAATTCGTATTTCAGGAACCAGTCCTGCAGCGCGCGCAGCTGCGACAGGTCGTGCCTGCCGCTGCGGTCGACCAGCGCATATTCGTAGACCCATCCGATGCCGGTGGCATCCGGTCCGAGCACCGGCCTGGCCTGTGCCGGCAGCCGCGAACCGATCTGGTTCAGGTATTCCAGCACCCGGGAGCGCGCCCAGTAGGGATCGGTGCCGTCTTCGAACAGCACGTAGACGAAGGAGTCGCCGAAAAACGAATAGCCGCGGACACTGCGCGCGCCCGGCACCGACAGCATGGTGGTGGTCAGCGGATAGGTGACCTGGTTCTCGACGAGCTGCGGGGCCTGGCCCGGATAGGTCGTACGGATGATCACCTGCACGTCCGACAGGTCGGGCAGCGCGTCGACCGGCGTGCGCTGCGCCGACCAGACGCCCCATGCCACCAGGCCCAGTGTCGCCAGCAACACGAGGAAGCGGTTCGCGATCGACCAGCGGATCAGACGCGCGATCATTGACCGCCTCCCGTGCCTGCAATGCGCGACATCGAGACGAGCTTGAACACGCCATCGTCCGCGGCCTGGAACTCGAACTGCACCGTGTCGCCGATCTTGAGGTCCTTCGGCATGCCGCTTGCGGGCGGCGCGAAACCCATCGTCATCGCCCCCCACTTCAGGCTGGGAACCGGGCCATGGGAGATCGTCACCATATCGCCGGCGATCTGTTCGATTTTCCCGGTCGCCCGGTGGGTCGCGGCTTTCGTCGGGCCGGCAGGCGCCGATCCCTTCGCGGCTGCTGCGCCGAGGCGTTGCAAGCTGCCGCGCAGGCTCGCCTCGGAATCGATCAGGAACTGGCCAGACGCCACGACCTTCTGGCCTGCACCGAGCCCTTCGATGACTTCGGTCTGCCCGTCGGCCTCCGCCCCCGCGACGATCTCCACCGCAGAGAATCGTCCTTCGCCGGCCGCGACGATGACGACGGTTCGGGCGCCCGTCTGGATCACCGCTTCCGACGGAACCAGCAGGGTTTCACGGCTTTGCGCGGGCGTCATGCGTATCGTCGCGAACATGCCCGGCACCAGTTTTCCGCCGGGGTTGGCAAGCGCTATCCGTGCCTTCAGCGTGCGCGTGGATGCGGCCACTTCGGGCAGCACCGCCTCCACCTTGCCGCTGAACTCCGTTCCGGGGAAGGCCGGGCTCGTGGCCCGTACCGCCATTCCGGGCCGGACCTGCGCCGCCGCGCTCTCGGGCACCTCGGCATTGACCCAGACCGTTTCCAGTCCATTGATCCGGATTAAGGGCGTTCCCATGGTGACCGCCATCCCTTCGCGGGCAGCCAGTTCGGTGACGACGCCGGCGACCGGCGCGGTCACCGTGATGCGCGGGCTGGTCTGCGATTGCACGCTCACCTGCCGCACCTGCGCGTCGGTCATGCCCGCCAAGCGCATGCGCTGCAGCGCCGCGTCGAGCAGTCCCGCGGTATCCGGACCGGCCGGCATGCGCTTGATGGCCAGGTATTCCTCCTGTGCGGCGACCCAGTCCGGCACGAACAGCTGGAGCAGCGCCTGCCCCTTGCGAACCGGCTCGAGCGGCGCGCGCACCAGGAGCTTTTCCACGTAGCCGCTGCTGCGGGCTTGCAGGACGACGAGATCGCGCTCGTTGAACGCGACATTTCCCACGACGCTGAGCGAATTCGTCAGGGAACCCTTGCGGACTTCGACGACGCGGATGCCGAGGTTCTGCTGGACACCAGGGGCAATCTCGACGCCGCCCGCAGGCCCGTTTTGATCGGCATAGACAGGGACCAGGTCCATGTCCATGAAGGGCGATTTGCCGGGCTTGTCGAACTTCTGGCCGGGCACCATCGGATCGTGCCAGTACAGGACCTTGCGTCCCGGCTGGTCCATCCCGGCGGACGACGCACTTTGGCCCGCGCTTGTCGCAGCCGGCCCATGGGCGCCTGCCTGGGTACCGAGACGATATGCCCCTACACCGGTCACAGCAAGCGCAACCAGGCCGCCAACAATCGACATAATGGTGCGGCGGTTCATGGCCTTGCCTCCGGCTGGTTAGGCATTGCCGGCATGCTGCGGCTTGACGGATAAAGGAAATTCAACTGCGCCCAGCGCCTTGCCGTCTCGGCTTCGAGCTGCAAGGCCTGGAGCCGGACGTCGAGTTCGTTGCGGCGTGCCGCCAGCACGTCGGACAGGCTGGCCTTGCCGCCGCGGTAGGCGGCGAGCACTGCCGCGCTCTGGTCGGCGACAAGGGGCAGGAGCTCGCGCCTGTAGCGAGCGATGCGTTCGCGGCCGCTGCGCCACTCGTCCAGCATGACCCGTATTTCCGCGGCATGGCCGCGCAGGCGCTCCTCACGCTCGGCCCCTACCTGGTCGACGCGCAACAGCCTGGCTGCGAGTTCGCGGTCCTGGCGGTTCTTCCTGTCCCACTGCAGCGGTACCGATACGCCAACGGATACCATGTTCGAATATCCCTGTCCGCGCTGTTGCAGCGCGACTTCGACCGACCAATCGGGATGCCGGTTTGCCTCCGCGAGCTGTGCCTCGGTACGGGCGATGCCGGCTTCGCGGTCGAGCGCCGCGATTTCCGGGTGGTGCGCAAGCTGGCTGTCGACGGCATCCGGATCGAGCCGGAGCTGGTCGAGATTCGGCATGTCCGCCGTTGCGGCGTCGGCATCGGGACCGGCCCACCGCGACAACATGCTCCGGGCTGCCCGGACGCGCGTATCGAACTCGCTCACCTTGTCCTGCGCAGCAACGACGCGCCCGCGCGCGGCGAACAATTCGCCCTGGCCACCCTTGCCCGAGCGATATGCCGCCTGGGCCGCCTGGAGGTCCAGTTGTGCCTGGGCGACCTGTTGCCCCACGAGGTCGGCCGCCTGTCGTGCGAAATACAGGTCAAGCCATGCCAGCGCCGTGTCCTTTTCGATGCGGGCAATCTCCGCTTCCTTTTCCGCCGATGCCTTGTCCGCCGTCCCGTGGAGCTGGGAGGCGCGCAGCCGTCGCTTGTCGGACGAGGTCAGTTCCTGCATCACGCCGATCCGGCGCATGGTCATGAAATCCGTACCGATGTTGTAGCGCTCGGCGCCGCTGATCGGTAGATTATCGATCCCGGCGCGCAGCACTGGGTCGGAAAGGCGGCCGGCGGCGACCGCCAGCTCGCGGGTCGCCGCGATGGACGCGTCGCGTGCGGGCAGCGAGCGCGAACGGTCAAGGGCACGCTGCTGCGCCTGTGCAAGGGTCAAGCCCGCGACGGCGGCTTGTGCCTGGGCTGAGAAAAAGCCGGACAGCAATGCGAAGGCAAGCGCCGTGCGAATCACGCCGAGGCGGCGCGAGAAGCGCTGCCCAGCGAGGTCATGAAGATCCATGTGAAAGCTCCAGAGTGCGAAGAACGGCACCGCCGTGCGCAAACACGGCGGAAACGATGACCAGGCAACTGGAAACTATAGGCGGAAACAGCAGTGGCGTATCGCTATCGGCGGCGATGTGCCGGAGGCATGCAGGAAAACGCGGGGAGGACTGGACATCGCCACCTTTTCCTCGGGCCACATGAGCAGCAGCGCGAACCCGGCGGCGACGAAAGGCATCACCGAAGGTGCGTCCGGTTTATCGAGCGATGGCGTCAGCTTGTTCGTGTGCGCGTGACACAGGGTGGGACTCTGCCGGTCCATCTCCGGGCAGTCCACCATCGGCTGGCCGGCGCTGTCCAGCATCGGCGCGCCCGGAGCCGGCATCAGGTCCGGACAGGCGTAGGCGGCCACAGCCAGCTGCATGAACAGCAGGCTCACAAGCGCGACGATCGCGCTGAGGAGACGGTTACGGCGTGGATGGCTCATTGGACGATATCGGAGTCGTCACATTATATGAGCGAGGCGTAGCTTGCGCTACCGGTATCGGCCGCCGTGCTCAGCCAGCTGGCGCAATCCTGAGGTGGCGCATGCTGAGCCGCGCCGGGAAGCTGCGGCGCAGGTGGAACTGGTGCATCGCTGGTTCTGCGCCGATTCACTGCTGCCCAGCCTGTCAGACCAGGCTCCCCTCACCCGAACAAGCCATGCAGATACCACCTCGGATCCGCATCCTCGCCCGCCCCCACGATGCGCTCCCGGTACACCCAGTACAGCGTATGGTCCTGCCCCTCCGCAATGAAATAATCGCGCGTCTGCGATTCGCTCCACCAGCCCGCTTCGATCCGTTCCGGCGCCGACGCCATTTTCAAGGGCGAACCATAGAAGGGCCGGTGATTGCGCATCAGCAGCGCAATCGGCTTGGCTAAAATCCAGGTCGGGCGCGGCAGGCTTTGCACGTCCGCCGGCATCTGCGCGGAACGGACCGATTCGCGCACCTTCTGCTGCACCGGCACCCAGGTGTTGGCGATTTCCGGCCGGTAGTCGGCCTGGGGCAGCGCCTGTAAAACGTTGTCGGGCCCGAGGCGCGCCACCAGCAATTCGAGCATGCGCACCCGGTCTTCCTCGCTGCCGCCGGGCTCGGGAAACAGCGACTCGCTCGGCGGCGCCATCGGCTGCAGTTGGGCGGCATCGAGCGCGAGGCCGATGACGGGGGCCTCCAATACGGTTTTCGCCAGGCGCTCGCGCAGCAGGCGCACCAGGTGCTCGTCGCGCCAGGTCGGTTCGCCCAGCGCGATCTCGACCGCGGTGGGCGGACGCGCCACCCGGCCCCGCTCGTGGTCGAGCAGCAGCACGATGCGCTCCACGGCCAGCTGGTGCGCGCACAGCCAGCCGGTCAGTTGCTGCACCAGGCGCTCGGCGCCTTGCAGGCACTCCTCGGCGTTCTCGATGCGATCGAACAGTTCGATCTTCGCGTGGAAGACGGTCGGCGCTTCGATCCATTCGAACAGCTCGGGCGCCATGCCGTAGGCGGCGTCGAGGACGTCGAGCAGCGCGCGGCCGCAACGGCGCTGCAGGCCGGGCCGCGGCAGGCGCCGCATGGCGCCGATGTCGAAGCAGCCGATGCCTTCGAACCAGCTGGCAAAGGGCCGGGCCGGCGGCGGCAGCGTGCTCGGCAGGCGGTCGAGGCGGCGCGTGAGGGAAGCGATGGTGAGGACCCGGCCGGCGCGCTGGCGGGCCAGCATCCAGCTGCCGCGCGCGCTGGGCGCGCAGCTGAGGTAGCTTGAAAAGCCGAGCGCGCGCAGGCTGGCGCGCACACGCCGGCACAAGGCGCGGATGCCGCCGAACAGGCGCAGGCTGGCGCCGATGTCGATCAACAGCGTCGATTCCTCGGCCTGCGTCACCTGCGGCGTGTACTGCAAGAGCGCCATCGCCACCGCGTGCAGGGCCTCGGCCTCGCGCTCGGGGGAACGCTCGACGATGCGCGCCTCGGGCATGAGCATCAGCACGCCGCCGCGGCGCATGCCGATCTGGACGCCGGCGGCGCGCGCCAGGGGCGAGGCTGCCAGCACCCGCTCCTGCTCGAGCACGACGCAGCCGGCGTCAGTTGACCAGTTCGGGCTGAAAACCTCGAGCGGTAACCGGGGCAGGTACAGGCCGATCCACAGTCGCATGGCGTTGGAGCAAGGAAGGAGTGAGGGGCAGGAACAGCGGCGCATCGCGCTGCGGTCCCCGGCGTTTGATGAAACCGATGTCGAGCCCGCCCGCGGCGGGCCGCAAGGACAGGCGCAGCGGCGCCGGCGAGGAATCCTGGGCGCTCGCCAGCGGGCGCATCATGAAGAACAGGGTTTCTCCGCACTGGGCCGCCAGATGCAGGCGGCGCAGGCTTTCGCCGCGCGCGTGGTTGGTCCAGAACAGCAGCGCCCCGCAACTGCCGCTGCGCAGCACCTGCTCGGCCGCCCACAGCGCATCGGCCCCGCGCGTCGCGCGCAGCCAGATCAGCTGGGACGGCGGCACGCCGAGCGCGGCCAGCGCCAGCGCCTGCGGCGGATGGGGTGGCTGCAGGAGCACGATGCGGCGCGATGCGGCCGCCGCCAGCGCCGGGCGCAGCAGGCGCATTTCGCCGATGCCGGGCTGTTGCAGCAGCAAATCGATCAGGGTGCCGGTCGGCCAGCCGCCGCCCGGCAACTGCTTCGACAAGGCCGGATGGCCGGTGTCGACACAGCGGGTATGGGCATGCGCCAGCTGCGAGGCACGCCACAGTGAAGGGTGCAATTCTTCTGGCGCGGCAAGAGTTTGTGAAGAAGGCATGATTGGGGGTAATGCAAAAGCACTGGATGGATATACAGTACTCGGTCATTCATGTTTTGGCAAGATGTGTATAGTTCGCAAACACCCGATTTAACCTTGTGCTTGTGTAGGCGCAAACGGACAAGCTCGCCCGGCAGGCCATCCAATCCGCATCAAAAGGTGAAATAATGGGCCTTCATTCATTATTTGCCTGACAATGACCGCCATTGCATTCCACCCGGGACAGCGCGCATGACCACGATGCAGCTGGTCGGCGCCACCCTCTTCGCCTGCGCCCTTGTCCACACCTTCGCCGCCAAGGGCTTCGAGATGCTGGCCGACCGCCATCCGCGCCATGAAGGCCTGTTCCACCTGCTCGGCGAAGTCGAGGTCGTGTTCGGTTTCTGGGCCTTCATCCTGGTGCTGGCGATGGCCCTCATTTCCGGTCCCGGCGCGGCCATCGACTACGCCGAATCGCGCCAGTACACCGAGCCGCTGTTCGTGTTCGTGGTCATGGTGATCGCCGCGTCGCGCCCGGTCCTGGACGCCATGCGCTCGCTGCTGCGCACGCTCGCGCGGCTGGCGCCGGTCCGCACCGAAGTCGCGCTTGCATGGCTGGGCCTGGCCCTGGTCCCGCTGGCCGGTTCCCTGATCACGGAACCGGCCGCGATGACGCTGGCCGCCCTGATGCTCGCGCCCCAGGTGTTCCGCCCCGGCATTCCGGAACCGCTGAAATACGGGGCGCTGGGCGTGCTGTTCGTCAACGTGTCGATCGGCGGCACCCTGACCTCCTATGCCGCGCCGCCGGTGCTGATGGTGGCCTCGACCTGGGGCTGGGACAGCGCCACCATGCTGGCGCAATTCGGCTGGCGCGCGGCCCTCGCCGTGCTCATCAATGCCACGGTCGCCACCCTGCTGCTGCGGGCGCACCTGGCGCCCGCAGCCCTCGACGAGGCGCCGCCGGTGCCGGTCAAGGTCTCGGCGATCCACCTGCTGTTCCTCGCCGCGGTGGTGCTGCTGGCGCACCATCCGGTGCTGTTCCTCGGCCTGTTTTTATTGTTCCTCGGCTTTACCCAGGCTTATCAGCGCCACCAGGATCCCCTGATCCTGAAGGAGGGCTTGCTGGTCGGATTTTTCCTGGCCGGTCTCGTGGTGCTGGGCGGCATGCAGCAATGGTGGCTGCAGCCGATCGTCTCGAGCCTGGCGCCGACCGCCCTGTTCTTCGGTGCGCTCGGCTTGACGGCAATCACCGACAATGCGGCACTGACCTATCTCGGTTCGCTGATCGCCGGGCTGTCCGAGCAGGCCAAGTACATGCTGGTGGCAGGCGCGGTGGCCGGCGGCGGCCTGACCGTGATCGCCAACGCCCCGAATCCCGCCGGCGCCGCGCTGCTGCGGCGCGGCTTCAACGACGAATCGATCGGCGCCCTCGGCCTGCTGGCAGGCGCCCTGGGACCGACGATCGTTGCCGCAATCCTGTTCCTGATCTAGAGGAGACCCCATGGACGACACCGTATTGATCGGCAAGACCGCCATCATCGAACGCTGCTGCCGCCGCGCCCGCGAAGAGTACGAGAAGGACCCGACCACTTTTGTGGGCGACCTGACGCGCCAGGACGCGGCCACCCTGAACGTGATCCGCGCCTGGGAAGCGGCGGTCGAGATGGGCGATTACGTGATCGCCATGGCCGACCTGGGCGAACCTTTCAACGAGCGCGAGGTCATCAGTATATTGGCCGACAACGGCTGGATCGGCGCCACCCTGGCCGAGGACCTGAAACGCACCGGCGAATTCTGCCGCGCCGAATGGGACTACCAGGCCGCGCCGCTGCCGGCTCTGGTGACGATCATCAAGCGCGGGCTGGACGATTTCGGGGCCTATAACCAGGCGCTGCTGGCGGGCGCGGCCACGCTGCCGGATACGCCGCAGGAGTGAGCCATGGCGCAAGCGCCTGCCCGTCCAGGGGTGGCGCTCGTCTACGCTTCCACGATCCGCATCTGTTCCCTGTTCATGCGCCCGCCATGCACCGTGACCCTGGCAAAGGCACTGTCGATCTCGCGCAGGTCCGCCGCCGACAGCCGGACCTCCAGGGCGCCATGGTTCTCCGCGAGGTGCGACCGGTTGCGGGTGCCGGGAATGGGCACGATCCAGGGCTTTTGCGCCAGCAGCCATGCCAGCGCCACCTGGGCCCGCGTTGCGTTTTCACGTTGCGCGAAGCGCGCCAGCAGTGCCAGGATGGGCGCGTTGGCCGCGATGTTTTCAGACGAGAAGCGCTCGAAGCCGGCGCGCAAATCTGTTTTCGGGTCGAACCGGGTGCGTGCGTCGATCCGGCCGGCCAGGTAACCCATCCCGAGCGGGCCCCAGGGAACGAAGCCGATCCCGAGTTCTTCGCACACGGCGAGCACGCCCTTGTGTTCCGGGTCGCGGTTCATCAGCGAGTATTCGGTCTGGATGGCGCTCAGCGGCTGCACCTTGTGCGCGCGCCGGATCGTGTCCGGGCCCGCTTCGGACAGGCCGAAGTGCAGCACCTTCCCTTCCCGGATCAGGCCGGCCACGGCGCCGGCGACGTCCTCGATCGGCACCGCCGGGTCGACCCGGTGCTGATAGAGCAAATCGATGCGGTCCGTGCGCAGGCGTGTCAAGGACGCCTCGACCACCTTGCGGATATGCTCCGGCCGGCTGTTCAAGCCACCCTTGCCGATGTCGAAGCCGAACTTGGTCGCGATGGCGACCTTGCCGCGAATCGGCGCCAGGGCTTCGCCGACCAGTTCCTCGTTCGTATAGGGCCCGTACACTTCGGCCGTATCGAACAGGGTGACGCCGCGCTCGTGGGCTTCGCGCATGACGCGGATACCCTGCGCCCGGTCGGCCGGCGGGCCATAGTTGGCGCTGATGCTCATGCAGCCCGCGCCCAGGGCCGAGACCTCGAGCGTTCCCAGTTTACGTTGCGGCATGTGGCTTCCCTCGCGACGCGGCGCGGCGCCGGCCATGGCCAGCGGCGCCAGCGCCAGTGCGGCGCCGGCGGCGGCACCCGTTTGCAGGAAGGCGCGGCGGCTTGCGGCGCCTGCGGTATGCGTGTCGTGTTTCGTCGTCATGGTGTTTCCTTATCAGGACCAGTTGTTCAGCCAGAAGCCGTAGGGCGTCGGCAGGACCGACGCCGGATCGTCGATGCCCAGTTCGCGCGCGGCCTGGAATGGCCAGTGCGGATTGGCCAGCAAGGTGCGCGCGATATACACGAGATCGAGCTTGCCGTCCCGGAGGTAGCCGTCGGCCTCGCGGGCGCTCGTGATCATCCAGCTGGTGCCGACCGCCAGCCCCGTCGTCGACCGGATCGGCGCCGCATAGGGCAGCAGCATGTTCGGTCCCCACGGCACCGCTTCGTCGGGCGTCGACAAGGCCAGGCCGACATCGACCAGGTCCAGCCCGGCCTCCTTCAGCCAGCGCAGCACCTGCACCGACTCGGCCAGCGAGGTCTCCTCCGCACCGCTGAACTCGATCACGCCGAGGCGCGCCGTCAGCGGCAGCGTTTCCGGCCACACCTCGCGCACCGCCCTTACCGTCTCGAGCAGGAAGCGGGCGCGGTTCGCCAGCGAACCGCCATAGCCGTCGCCGCGTTTGTTCGTGTGCGTCGACAGGAATTCCTGGCCCAGGAAGCCGTGTGCGAAGTGCAGTTCGATCCATTCGAAGCCGGCATCGGCCGCACGGCGCGCCGCATCGGCGAAGTCCTGCTGCACGCGCCCGATGTCGGCCAGCGTCATCGCCTTCGGGACGTAGGCGCTGCCGGCGACGAAGGGCACGGCACTTGGCGCCAGCGGTTCCCATGCGGCAGGGTCGGATGGGTCGAGCGGCGCCCCGCCCTCCCATGGCGGCGTGCAGCCGGCCTTGCGCCCGGCATGCCCGATCTGGATGCCGGGCACCGCGCCCGCCGACTTGATCGACCTCGCGATCGCGGCGAGACCGGCCACGTGGTCGTCGCTCCAGATGCCGGCGTCGCCCGGCGTGATGCGCCCTTCCGGCGAGACGGCGGTCGCCTCGACGATCACCAGTCCGACGCCGCCGCGCGCCAGGCCGGCGTAATGGCCCCCGTGCCAGTCATTCATGAAGCCGTCCTGCGCCATGTATTGGCACATCGGCGAAGCGACGATGCGGTTACGCAGGGTGACGCTTTTGAGGGTATAGGAGGAAAATAACGATGGCATGGTCTGGCTCGGCACGAAATGAACAGCGGCCAGTGTGCGGCATCGACCGGCCCAGGCGTTTGCCGGATCCGCGCCAGTTATTGCACATTCCAACGAATGCGCCCTCAGGCGGGCAACGGGAAACAAGGTGCGATGCTAGACTTCGACGCATCAGTCATCGGGTGGGAAACAGCATGGACCGCAACACGCAGGGGGCGCTTGAAGAGGACGGCATCGCCGTGCTGGCGCGCGAAATCGGCCGGGTGCTGCCGGCCAATGGCGATTACGCCACCCCGGTCGCCGGCCTGATGCTGCACCGCCGCAGTGCGCCGGCGGCCCCCATGCCCTGCATCTATGGATTCGGCCTGGGCGTCATTGCCCAGGGCAGCAAGCAGGTGATGCTGGGCGAGAAAGTCTACGATTACACGCCCGGCGACGCGATGCTGACCACGGTCGACCTGCCGGTCGTGTCGAACGTCACGCTGGCCAGTCCACAAACGCCCTTCCTGGGCCTGATGTTGTCCATCGATCCCAGCCTCGTATTACAGCTGGCGGCCGACATGGGCCTGGACCAGGCACCGCAGGGATGCGCCGCGCAGTCGATTGCCTTCAAGGCGCTCGACCCTGCCGTGCTCGCCTGCCTGGTCAGGCTGGTGCGCCTGAGCGGCGAACCGGCGCTGGCGCCTTTCCTTGCGCCCCTGGTCCAGCGCGAGATCGTCATCCGGCTCTTGAGCGGCCCCTTCGGACCCTTGCTGCGGCATGTGGTCGTCGTCGGCTCGCCACGCCAGCAGATCGCCAAGGCAGTCAATTGGCTGAAACAACATTTTTCGGACACGCTGCGCGTCGACGCGCTCGCCGCCAGCGTCCACATGAGTCCGTCGACTTTCCGCCAGCACTTCCGCAACGTCACGGGGATGAGTCCCCTGCAGTACCAGAAACAGTTACGCTTGCAGGAAGCGCGCCAGCTGATGCTGAGCCAGGACATCGATGCGGGCAGTGCCGGCGTGCGGGTCGGCTATGACAGCGCCTCCCAGTTCAGCCGTGAATATGCCCGGCTGTTCGGCGCGCCACCCTTGCGCGACATCCAGCGCATGCGCGTGGAGAATTTAATATAAAAAATCCGATCACAAAAACGACATGGAGACCACATGCACCAACAGCTGAGCTATGTACACGGCGCCCACGATGTTCCCCTCATCGGCGAAACGATCGGCCCGTTTTTATCGAACATCGTCCGGCAATACGGCGACAACGAAGCGCTCGTCGTGCCGCACCAGGGCGTGCGCTGGACCTACAAGGAATTCAATGAACGCGTGAGCCGGCTGGCGGCGGGCCTGCTGGCGCTGGGCCTGCATCCGGGCGACCGGATCGGCATCTGGTCGCAGAATTGCGCGGAATGGGTACTGGTGCAATTTGCCACCGCGCGCGCCGGCCTGGTGATGGTGAACATCAATCCGGCCTATCGCCGCTCCGAGCTCGAATACGTGCTCGACAAGGTGCAATGCGCCGCCCTGATTTTATCGCCCGCTTTCAAATCGAGCGATTACCTGGAGATCCTGGCCGATGTCGTGCCGGAGATCCGCCAGAGCGAACCGGGCAAGCTGCAAGCGGCGCGTTTGCCGCAGCTGCGCCATATCATCCGCCTGGGCACGGATACCACGCCCGGCATGTTCAATTTCGACGAGATACTCGTGCCTGCGGGCGACCCGCGCCTGGAAGAACTGGCGCAGATCGAGGCCGGCCTGCAATTCGACGAACCGGTGAATATCCAGTTCACCTCGGGCACCACGGGCGCGCCGAAAGGCGCAACGCTCACCCACCACAATATCCTGAATAACGGCTTTTTCGTCGGCGAAGCGATGAAGCTCACCAGCATCGACAAACTCTGTATCCCGGTGCCGCTGTACCACTGCTTCGGCATGGTGCTGGGCAACCTCGCCTGCGTGACGCATGGCGCGACGATGGTTTTTCCGGGCGAAAGTTTTGAACCGAAATCGGTGCTGGAAACGGTGCAGGCCGAACGCTGCACCGGCCTGCACGGCGTGCCGACCATGTTCATCACCCTGCTCGACCATCCCGATTTCGCCGAATACGACCTGTCGACGCTGCGCACCGGCATCATGGCCGGCTCGCCCTGCCCGGCCGAAGTGATGAGCCGTGTGATCAGCAAGATGCACCTGGCAGAGATCACGATCGCCTACGGCATGACGGAAACCTCGCCGGTGAGCTTCCAGAGTTCGGTCGACGATCCGGTTCCCCTGCGCGTGGCCACCATCGGCCGCGTGCACCCGCACCTGGAAGTGAAAATCGTCGATACCGACGGCAAGATCGTGCCGCGCGGCGTGAAAGGCGAATTGCTCACGCGCGGCTATTCGGTCATGCTCGGGTATTGGGGCGACGAAGAAAAAACGCGCGAGACGATCGACGCCGCGCGCTGGATGCATACCGGAGATTTGGCCGTGATCGACGAACAGGGTTTCGCCACCATCGTCGGCCGCGCAAAAGACATGGTGATTCGCGGCGGCGAAAACATCTATCCGCGCGAGATCGAGGAATTCCTGTACAAGCACCCGAAAATCCTCGACGTCCAGTGCGTGGGCGTGCCGGATGCGAAATATGGAGAGGAACTATGCGCCTGCATCGTCCTGCGCCCGGGAATGGAAGCGAACGAAGACGAGATCCGCGATTTCTGCAAAGGGCAGATCGCGCATTACAAGGTGCCGCGCCATATCCGTTTTGTCAGCGGTTTCCCGATGACGGTGACGGGAAAAATCCAGAAGTATCTGCTGCGGCAGCAGGTGACGACGGAGCTTGGATTGGCGGGCTGAACTAACTTAGAGAACGTTTGAAAAGCTCTCAGGGCAAGGCGCATCGTCGAAGACAGTACGTTAGTACGGCGAGACGATGCAACGCAGCCCTGGGAGCTTTTCAGACGTTCTCAGCCGAAGTGGCCGTATAGGCCCAGGCACAGCTCCACAAAAATAAGCAGGAAGATCGCCGTCTCCAGCCGGTGGGAGCTGTGGTAGCGCATGGTCTCGACCAGGGTTTCCGAGGTATGCGACAAGGTGGTCAATTTGCGGTCGAGCGCGGCCGCGCGGTCGTGCAGTTCGTAGTCGCCCTCCAGCCGCGCATACAGGCCCGACAGGCCCGGGTTGTCCCAGAGAAGGTCGGGCCGGTCGAGCACGCCGGCGCGGCCGTTCAGGCGGTTCTCGGCCAGCAGCATGTTGCCGACCGCTTTCAGCAGTTCGGCCGGCTTGGCGGAAAAGCGCCCATCCTCGGCCAGGTCGCGCGCCAGCGGTTCGCTGCGATCGAAATCGCGCGCCGCACGCCGCTCCTGGAACGAGAGCATGGTCGCCTTCGCCATGACCTCGGCAATGAGCTGCAGCCGCAGGCGGTCCGCGTTCTTGATCTTGATAAATTGGCCCGAAGGACCCTCCTCGTCGTCCGGCCCGACGTGGATCATCGCCACTTCTTCGGCGGCGATATCGCCCGATCCCGACGAATGCATGGCGATCTTCCCCAGCAGGCGCGCCTTTTCCTCGGCCGAGGCATTGAACAGGACCACCGCCCCGTAGCGGAACAGCGCGGCAATACCGCCCTCGCCCAGCTTCACCATGAAAGGCGATTTGGCGATGATCTCGAAACCCGACAGCGCGCGCACGTCCACGCGCTCGGCCACCATGATGGCGCTCGCGGTGAACTGAGGCTGGGCAATGACCGGCCGTTGATACGGCAGCTTCTCGGTTTTCAAATGGAGACCGGCGCGGGTACGCGGGCGCGGATTCCAGCGAATCTGCTTTCTGTCGACGTGGCTGTCCATGGATATTCTTGTGCTTCGCAGGTGTCGGGGGGCGCGGCTGAGCCAGCGGCGCAGGCGTCATCATAGCGGAATGCGCCGGAATCACCGGCACGAAAGCCGTCGTGCGCGAACCCGGCGGAAGACTGTGCAAGAATCGCTTACCTCTTTTTATCCAGCCTGCCATGACCGCCAATTCGCCAACGTCCCTGCGCCACGTCGTCCTGTTCGCATTCAAGGACGATGCCAGCTTCGAACAGATCGATGCCATCGTCACCGGTTTTGCCGCCCTGCCCGGCGCCATCCCCGGCATCGTGTCCTATGAATGGGGCACCAACGTCAGCCCCGAAGGCCTGAACGACGGTTTTACGCACTGCTTCACGCTGACCTTTGCCAGCAACGAAGACCGCGATATCTACCTCGGTCATCCCGCGCACACGGCTTTCGTCGCCACCCTGAAAAACTGTCTCGAACGCTCGCTGGTCGTCGACTACTGGGCACGCTAGCCGCGTCGATGGAGCGCTGGCCTCGGTAAACCCGCGCAATGGTTGCCCGTGTGATAAATTTCTTGAGATCACACCAACAACCATCGCATGCAATGAAAAGAACCGCCCTCGCCAGCCTCCCCTTCCTGCTGGCGGCCTGCGCCCAGGCTCCGCTGACGTCCTACACCGTCAACAGCGGCGCCGAGCGCAGCACCGAACAGCAGGCGCTCGACTTCGAGAAAGCCGACATCAAGCTGCGCATCGAACCGGCCAGCCACAGCATCCGCGGCGACGTGCTGCTGACCTTCGGCACCCGCGCACAGCTAGGGAAAATCGAGCTGGACCTGGACCGCAACCTGCCCATCGACGCCATCGAGGTCGACAACCAGGTTCTTCCTGCCGCCAACTGGAACAATCCGGAAGGCAAGCTGACCATCGCCCTGCCGCGCCCGCTCGAGCCGGGCCAGCAAGTGAGCGTGCGGGTGCGCTACCACGGCCGGCCGCACGTGGCCAAACGCGCGCCCTGGGATGGCGGCTTCGTCTGGTCGCAGACACCCGACGGCCAGCCCTGGGTCGCCAGCGCCGTGCAGGGCGAAGGCTGCGACCTGTTCTGGCCCTGCATCGACCACCCGGCCGGCAAGGCCAGGTTGGTCGACCAGCACATCAGCGTGCCGGCCCCGCTGGTCGTCGCGGGCAATGGCCTTGCGCTGGGTATGGATGAGGCCGATGGCTGGCGCACCTATCACTGGCGCGCCAGGAATCCGAGCACCTACGGCATTTCGGTCAACGTCGGCCCCTACAAGGAACTCGCAAGCGCCTACCGCAGCCGCTACGGCAACGCGATCCCGCTGCGCCTGTGGTATCTGCCGCAGAGCGAACAGGGCGCAAAGGAACTGTTTGCCGAATTCCCGCAGCTGCTGGACTTTTTCGAGACCGTGATCGGCCCCTACCCCTTCGGCGACGAAAAGATGGGCGTGGTCGAGACCCCGCACAAGGGCATGGAGCACCAGACCGTCAACGCCTACGGCAACAAGTACGCCAAGACGGCCTACGGCTACGACGAACTGCTGCAGCATGAATTCGCCCATGAATGGTTCGGCAACCAGCTCACCAATCACAACTGGGACGACATGTGGCTGCACGAGGGCTTCGGCACCTACATGCAGCCGCTGTACATGCAATACCTGCGTGGCGACCAGGAATATTTTGCCTCGCTGATGCAGCTGCGCTCCGGCATCGAAAACAAGGCGCCGGTCGTGTCGGGCAAGCCGAAGCTGGAAGAGGACGTGTACGACACCAGGCGCGGCGGCCCCGGCCAGGACATCTACAGCAAGGGCGCGCTGATCCTGCATACCCTGCGCGGCCTGGTCGGCGACGACGCCTTCTTCCGTTCGGTGCGCGAGATCGTCTACGGCACCGACACGCCGCGCCCCGGCGCTTTTACGCCGCGCTACGGCAGCACGCCGGAATTCATCGCCATCGTCAAGCGCGCCAGCGGCCGCGACCTGGACTGGTTCTTCCAGGCCTACCTGTACCAGGCGGCACTGCCGGAGCTGCAAGCGACAAGGAGCGGCAACACCCTGCAACTGGCCTGGAAAACGGAAAAGAACACGCCTTTCCCGATGCCGGTCGAGGTGCGGGTCGGCAGCCGCATCGTGAGCGTGCCGATGACGGACGGGCGCGGCAGCGTCGACCTGCCGGCAGGT
The DNA here is from genome assembly GCF_015101885.1 of Massilia litorea. Classification (NCBI taxonomy): domain Bacteria; kingdom Pseudomonadati; phylum Pseudomonadota; class Betaproteobacteria; order Burkholderiales; family Oxalobacteraceae; genus Massilia; species Massilia litorea. Next base: position 2,605,929 of record NZ_CP062941.1, on the reverse strand, counting down.
GCGGCCGAAGGCGCGGACTATACCCTGGACCCGCGTTCGAAGATCCTGCGCCGCGAGCTGCGGATCGAGCGCTTCCAGCAGTACAAGGAAGAGCAGAAGAAGGCGCGGGCGCAAGCGGGCGCTTGAGCGGTGCTGCAACTATCGCGCCTGCCATGGACGCGCATCGAACGGGTCGTCGCCGCCTTGACGATCGTGAACGCTGCGTTGGGACTTGCCGTGTGGACGTTGACGGGCGGCGCCATCGACACCCTTCTGCTCGCACTCCTCGGCCTGCTCTCTGGCGTCCTCGCCTGGCGCGGACGCCCGGGCGGACATGGCGCCGGACTTGCCTTCTATGGCGTGCAGCTCGCCGCCTGGTATTCCTACGATGCAACCCAGGCCTGGCACCTGCGCGGGGCATTCAGCCTGGCCTTCGTCGTGCATGGTCGGTCGGGCGTGCTGATCGTCAACGCATTTGCCCTGGCGATGCTGGCGGCGAGCGCGGTGATGCTGTGGCGGCGTCTGCGGACGCGGCGGGCTTCTGCATAGGCCGCAAAAAAAATCATCGAACGCTGTCGATTCCTGACCACCCCGTTCGTCGTACCATCAGAGGGCCGTCCTCTGCCTTTCAAACAAGGAAAACGATCATGTCCACGAACACAGTCGAACTGCACCGCGTCCTGAAATCCACGCCCGACCGCGTCTACCGCGCCTTCACCACCCCAAGCGCCTTTCCGAAATGGTTGCCGCCGCACGGCTTCACCGGCACCGTGCACGAGATGGACGCCCGCGTCGGCGGCCGCTACCGGATGTCGTTCACGAATTTCACCACCGGCCACAGCCATACCTTCGGCGGCGAATACCTGGAACTGGAACCGGGCAAGCGCCTCGCCTACACGGCCGAGTTCGACGATCCGAACCTGCCGGGACGGATGCAGACCACGGTGCAGCTGCGCGAAGTGTTCTGCGGCGTCGAGGTGAAAATCAAACAGGAAGGCATCCCGTCGATGATTCCTGCCGAGGCCTGCTATCTCGGCTGGCAGGAATCACTGGAATTGCTCGCAAAACTGGTTGAAGCAGAAATCAAGGACTGAAAGGAGAACAACATGGCCAGCAAGAATACGATTTGCCTCTGGTTCAACGGCACTGCGGAGGAAGCCGCACAGTTCTATGCCAACACCTTTCCGGACAGCGCAGTCAAGGCCGTCCATCGCGCCCCGGGCGACTTCCCGTCCGGCAAGCAGGGCGACGTCCTGACGGTCGAGTTCACGGTGGCCGGCATCCCCTGCATCGGCCTGAACGGCGGGCCGGCCTTCAGGCACAGCGAAGCGTTCTCGTTCCAGATCGCGACCGACGACCAGGAAGAAACCGACCGCCTGTGGAATGCAATCGTCGGCAATGGCGGCCAGGAAAGCGCCTGCGGCTGGTGCAAGGACAAATGGGGCCTGTCGTGGCAGATCTCGCCGCGCGTACTTACCGACGCCGTCGCCAATCCCGACCCGGCAGTGGCCAAACGCGCTTTCGAGGCGATGATGACGATGAAGAAGATCGACATCGCCGCCATCGAAGCGGCCGTGCACGGTTAAAAAATCGCGCATGTGTTGTGTTTACGGCCTCACAGCAGCATCCGGCTTGTTGTATCCTTTTTAAGTAGCAGTTCGACAATCCGTTCGCCGTTGTACTCACAAGGACGCCCATGACCTCGCCGACCCGCCTCTTTTCCAGTACCTGCCGCATTATTGCGCTTGCTCTTGCCCTGTTCGCCACCCAGGCGGCCCAGGCGGAAAAGCCCTACAAGTATTACGCAGTCGGCGACACCGCCGACGTCGTCCTGCCGCGGCCTGCCCATTCCTCCCTGGTACTGATGGGCGGCGGCCCGGATGTCGACGATGCATTCAAATGGATGATCCGCAAGGGCGGCGGCGGCAACTTCGTCGTCATCCGGGCCACCGGTACCGAAGCCTACAATCCCTATATCTTCGCGATGGGCGGCGTGCGTTCGGTCGAAACCTTCGTGCTGCCCAGCCGCGCCGCCGCCAGCGACCCGTTCGTGCTGCAGCGCATCCGCGGTGCCGAAGCCGTCTTCATCGCCGGCGGCGACCAGAGCGATTACCTGCGCTACTGGAAGGACACCCCGCTCGCGGCCGCGCTGCAGGAGCTGGCCAACCGCAACGTTCCGCTCGGCGGTACCAGCGCCGGCCTCGCCGTGCTGGGGCAGTTCATCTATTCCGGCATGAACCAGTCGGTGACCTCCCCCGAGGCGCTGGCCGATCCCTACGGCAAGAACGTCACGCTCGACCGTGACTTCCTCGCATTGCCACTGCTGAGCAGGGCCATTACCGATTCGCACCTCGACGCCCGCGACCGGATAGGCCGCCTCGTCACCTTCCTGGGACGCATCGTCAACGACGGCTGGACCAGCAGCGCGCGCGGCATCGGTGTCGACGTCGAGACGGCGCTGCTGGTCGAAAATGGGCAAGCCCAGCGCGTCGGCCTGGGTGCGGTGTATTTCCTGCAGACGGTCGGCCTGCCCCAGGTGTGCAAACCGAAGACACCGCTGACCTACGAAAACATCGGTGTCCAGCGCCTGTCGGGAACGGGTAGCTTCGACCTGAACAACTGGGCCGGTTACGGTTCGACGGTCAACTACACGCTCTCGGCCGTCAAGGGTGCGCTCGTGTCGAAGCAGCCGGGCGGCGCCGTGTACTGATTCGTGGCGGCTAGCCGGCGCATTCTTGCGCCGGCGCAGCGATTCCTTCCAAAACGCCGCCTCCCTCTCTCCAGTGGCGCGTGCGCGACTCATGGTCGAACTGGTATCATTCGCGTTTGTCCGGACCGAGACCCCGACGCTGTCCGACAGCGCGCCGGTCCTTCACCCTACAGAACATCAAGAATGAGCACACCGACCCAACTGCCCTCTTTCTGGAGCCGGCTCTCCCTTGCCTTCGGCACCTTTTTCAAGACCATAGGCGATGCCGAATTTGCCGCGCGTGTGCGCGATGACGAGGTCGGACCGGTAGCGGCGCCTGCTCCCGCCCCTGCGCCTGCGCCCGTCCCTGCCGCCGCGCCTGCGCCCGTCCCCGTCCAGCTGCGCGAAGCCACGCCGGACGCCGCCCTGCAACTGCTGACCCTGCTGCAGCGCGAGGCGCGCCTGATCGACTTCGCCCACGAGAACCTGGCGGCCTACGCCGACGCCGACATCGGCGCCGCCGCCCGCGTCGTCCACGAAGGCTGCGCGCGCGTGCTGAAGGACCACTTCACGATTCAACCCGTGCGCAGTGAAGCCGAGGGCGCCCGCGTCACGCTCGACGAAGGTTTCGACGCAGCCAGCGTCCGCCTGACCGGCAACGTGGTCGGCAAGGCGCCGTTCAAGGGCACGCTGTCGCACCGCGGCTGGAAGGCGACGGACGTCCGCCTGCCCCAGCTCGCGAAAGAGCATGACGCCAGAATCCTGGCCCCGGCCGAGGTGGAACTGTGAGCGCGCGCTACGCCATCGGCATCGACCTCGGCACCACGCACAGCGCGCTGTCGTATGTCGACCTGGAAGCGAGCGACGGAGAAAACACCGCGCAGGGCGTGCTGCCGGTGCCGCAGCTGAGCGCCCCCGGCACCGTCGAGGCGCTGCCGCTGCTGCCCTCCTTCCTCTACCTGCCGCACCCGGACGAGCTGGCGCCGGGCGAACTGGCCTTGCCCTGGAATACCGATGGCGAGACTGCTGTCGCCGGCGAAATGGCGCGCAGCCGCGGCGCCACCACGCCGATCCGCCTCGTCTCCTCGGCCAAGAGCTGGCTCTCGCACCCGAGCGTGGACCGCCGCGCCGCCATCCTGCCGAGCGATGCGCCGGAAGAAGTCACGCGCGTCTCGCCGCTGGAAGCATCGACGCGTTACCTGCAGCACCTGCGCCATGCCTGGGACAACGCGCATCCGGAAGCGCCCTTCGACCAGCAGCAGGTCACCGTCACGATTCCCGCCTCCTTCGATCCGGGCGCGCGCGAACTGACCGCGGAAGCGGCGAGGAATGCAGGCTATGCCTCGGCCACCCTGCTCGAGGAACCGCAGGCGGCCCTGTACAGCTGGATCCAGGGCAGCAACGGCACCTGGCGCAAGCAAGTGAAAGCCGGCGACATCGTGCTGGTGGTGGACGTGGGCGGCGGCACCAGCGACTTCTCGCTGATCGCCATCCTCGAACGCGACGGCAAGCTGGAACCGCACCGCGTCGCCGTCGGCGACCATATCCTGCTCGGCGGCGACAACATGGATCTGGCCCTGGCCCATCTGGTTGCGCGCAAGCTGGCAAGCAATGGCACCCAGCTCGACGCCTGGCAGATGCGCGCCCTGACCTACGCCTGCCGCGGCGCCAAGGAACACCTGCTGGCCGACGCGAACGCCACTACCTGGCCGATCGTGGTGCCGAGCCGCGGTTCGAAACTGATCGGCGGTTCGATCCGCACCGAACTGACGCGCGACGAAGTCACGACGTTTATTACCGACGGCTTCTTCCCGCGCGTGGATGCCTCGGCACGTCCGGCCACGCGCGCCCGCGCCGGCCTGACGCAGCTCGGTCTGCCCTACGCGCAGGACGCGGCCGTCACCCGCCACCTGGCCGCCTTCCTGGCGCGCCAGGCCGGCGCCACCGCCGAACTCGAAGGTTTCGAGGGCCGCGTGAAGGAAGAACACAGCTTCCTCCATCCGAGCGCGGTGCTGTTCAACGGCGGCGTGTTCAAGTCGAACATCCTGGCCCAGCGCGTGATGGACACCATCAACGACTGGCTCTACATGGAAGGCGCGGAACCGGCGCGCATGCTGGAAGGCACGGACCTCGACCTCGCCGTTGCGCGCGGCGCGGCCTATTACAGCTATGCGCGGCGCGGCGGCGGCGTGCGCATCCGCGGCGGCACGGCGCGTTCCTACTACGTCGGCGTCGAATCGTCGATGCCGGCCATCCCCGGCATGGAGCCGCCAATCCAGGCCCTGTGCGTGGCGCCTTTCGGCATGGAAGAAGGCACCGAGCTCGAACTGCCGGGCCAGGAATTCGGCCTGGTGGTGGGCGAACCCGTCCACTTCCGCTTCTTCGGTTCGACCACGCGCCGCCAGGATCAGATTGGCGACGTGCTCGACTTCTGGGGACCGGACGAGCTGCAGGAGCAGAACGAAATCCAGGCGACCTTGCCGGCCGATGGCCGCACCCCGGGCGACGTGGTGCAGGTAACGCTGCACGCCCTCGCGACCGAAGCCGGAACGCTGGAACTGGTTGCCGTGGCGCGTGACGGCCAGCGCTGGAAGGTCGAATTCGACGTTCGCACAGCACCGTGACACCCTGGCTGGTCAGTATCGATCTCGGCACCACGAATACGGTGCTGGCCTACGCGTCACCCGGGGCCGCCGAGGTCGAGCTGTTTGCGATCGACCAGCTGGTCGCGCCGGGCGAAGTGGCCGGCGCGCCGCTGCTGCCCTCGAACCGGTATCACCCTGCTCCTGAAGAACTGGGAGCGGGCCAGCTGCAGTTGCCCTGGGACTTGCCCGATGTCGCCGGCGTCGAACGCGTCGCCATCGGCCGTCTCGCGCGCAGCCTCGGCGCGGCGACGCCGGGCCGGCTGGTGGCGAGCGCCAAGAGCTGGCTGTCGCATCCGGGCGTCGACCGCATGGCGGCCATCCTGCCCTGGGGCGCCGAGCCCGAGGTGCCGAAGGTATCGCCGGTGGCGGCCAGCGCCAGCTATCTCGCCCACCTGCGCGCCAACTGGAATATCCGCTTTCCCCAACACCCGCTGGAACGGCAGCAGGTCGTGCTCACCGTGCCGGCCTCCTTCGACGAAGGCGCGCGTGCGCTGACGCTGGAGGCGGCCAGACTCGCCGGCCTGCCCGGCCTGCGCCTGCTCGAAGAACCGCAGGCCGCGCTCTACGACTGGCTGTACCGCCATCGCGCCACGCTGGTCGACGATTTAAACGGTGCGCGCCTGGTGCTGGTGGCCGACGTCGGCGGCGGCACCACTGACTTCAGTCTGGTCAAGGTCGAACTCGAGGCGGGCGAGCCGAAGTTGACCCGCATCGGTGTCGGCAACCATTTGATCCTCGGCGGCGACAACATGGACCTGGCGCTGGCCCACCTGATCGAGGCGCGCATGGCCGGGCAGGATGGGCTTGAGGCGCCGCGCGCACGCCTGTCCGCGGCACGCCTGGCCCAGCTGACGGAACGCTGCCGCGCGGCCAAGGAACAGCTGCTCGCGCCCGACGCGCCCGAGGCGGTCACCGTTACCCTGCTCGGTGCGGGTTCGCGCCTGATCGGCGCCAGCCGCAAGGCGGACTTGCGCCGCGAGGACATCGAGCGCGTCGTGCTCGATGGCTTCTTCCCTCTCAACGAACAACAAGAGCCGGCACGCCGCGCGCGCGCCGGCATCGTCGAATTCAGCCTGCCGTATGCGAGCGATCCGGCGGTCACGCGCCACTTGGCAAGCTTCCTGCATCAGCATGCCGTTGCGGCGCGCGAGGCGCTCGGATTGCCGCTCGAGGACGCGTCGCTGCCGGTGCCGGATACCCTGCTGCTGAACGGTGGCGTGTTCCGCGGCGCGGCCCTGGCCGAGCGCCTGGCCGACACGCTGGCGCGCTGGCGCGGCAGGCCCTTGCGCATCCTGCACAACGTCGACCCGGACGTGGCCGTGGCGCGCGGCGGCGTGGCCTATTCTCTGGCGCGCCAGGGCGCCGCGCCCGCCATCGAGAGCGGTGCGGCGCGCAGCTATTACCTGCTGCTGGAGGGCGAACGCGCGGGCAGCGGCCTGCGCGCGGTCTGCCTGCTCCCGCGCGGCACGCCCGCGGCCACCGAGGTGCGGCTTGCCGAGCGCAGCTTCGCATTGCGCCTGGGGCGTCCGGTGCGCTTCCACCTGGCCTCGACGGTGGCCGACGCGGGCGCGGCACCGCTTCCCGGTCAACTGGTGGACCTGGCGCCGGAGGATGTCGTGCGCCTGCCGCCGATCGCCACCGTGCTGCGCGCCACGCCAGGGGCCGCGCCGCGCAGCGAGATCGCGGTGCAGCTGGTGGCCTCGCTGAGCGAAGTCGGTTCCCTGGAAGTGCATTGCGTGGCCGAAGACGGCAGCGGACGCTGGCAGCTCGCGTTTCAATTGCGCGAAGCCGAGGGTAGTGAGGAAATCGTCGAGACCGAGGTCCTGCCGCCGCAGCTGGACGCCGCGATCGAGAAGATCGAGCGCGTCTTCGGCACCCGTTCGAAGGCGGTCGATACGAAGGAAGTACGCCAGCTGCGCGCCAGCCTGGAGCACCTGCTGGGCCGCCGCGAAGGATGGGCCACGCCGCTGCTGCGGCGCCTGTTCGACGCGTTGATGGAGCGCTCGAAAGGCCGGCGCAGGTCGAGCGAGCACGAACGCGCCTGGCTCAATCTTGCCGGCTTCTGCCTGCGTCCCGGCTTCGGCCATCCGCTCGACGGCTGGCGCATCGAACAGCTGTGGGCGATGTTCGAGCCCGGGGTGCAGTACCACAAGGACACGCAGGTGCGCGCCGAATGGTGGACGCTGTGGCGCCGCGTGGCCGGCGGCCTCGATACCGAAGCCCAGCTGCGCCTGCTCGACGATTTCGCCTTCAATTTGCAGGCCGATGCCTCCGAGCGCGGCAAGCGCCCCATCACCCTGGTCGACGGCAGCGAGGACGACATGCTGCGCCTCGGTGCCTCGCTCGAGCGGATCCCCTCGGCCTACAAGGCGGAGATCGGCAACTGGATGATGGAACAGATCCTGGCGCTTCCCGCGGGTACCAGGCTCGATGCAAAGACGGCGGCCACCTATGCGCGCTACCTGTGGGCGCTGGGCCGGGTCGGGGCGCGCCAGTCCTTCCACGCGAGCGCGCACGAAGTGGCGCCGCGCGAAGTGGCCGAGGAATGGCTGGGCAAGCTCCTGATGCTGGATTGGAAGAAGATCGAACCGGCCGGCTTCGCCGCCACCCACATCGCGCGCATGACGGGCGACCGTTCGCGCGACATCGGCGACGCGGTGCGCGGCGAGGTGCTGCGCCGCTTGTCGGCGACCGGCGCTCCCGCCGCCTGGACGGCGATGGTACGCGAGGTGGTGGAGCTGGACCAGGCGAGCGAGACGCGGATGCTGGGCGAGGCGTTGCCGCCGGGGTTGAAGCTGCTGCGCTAATTGGCTTCGTTCCGTTGCGCGTGGATGCGTGCTCGGGTCGAACGCGTGGGCGGGAGACCCGCCCACCCTACGGGTCTGACCATCAGTGACGACGAGTGACGCATGCAGCAGGATGTAGGGTGGGCGGGTCCCCCGCCCACGCGTTCAACCTGCTCCAGAAACCTCGCGCCTGCCTACTCCACCCTGATCGCCAGATCCCGCCCCTCGACCGCCACCTGCCCCGCAAAATCGGCCGCATAAATGCGCAGGATGTAATCCCCTGGCGCGAGCGCCCCCACACGCCAGGTACCTGGCGCCACGCGCCCGTCCTGCAGCGTGTTGTTGACCGCATACGCGAAACGTGTCTCCTTGCTGCCGTAGACCGTGATGCCGCTATTGGCCGCATACAGCAATTTCACCGCTTCCCGCTCGCGCGGCAGGCGGTCATAGACCTGGGTGATCAGGGGCTGCTCGAAGCCCGGCAGCGCGCTGCCGTCGGGCCGCAGCAGCTGGTAGCCCAGTTTGTACAAGCCAAGCCGGCGGCGCGCGAGATTGCCGTCCATCTGGTCGTAGCCCTCGGCCACGATCGCCACCTCTCCCAGCGTGCGTTCGATGCGTACCGGCTGGCCCTTCTTCGCCGTGAGGCGGCGGCCGATGCTGTCGTACAGCGCCACGCTCTGCAGGCGCGGCGCGACGGTGTCCGTCACGCCCGGGAACGGCAGCGTCAATGGATTGACGAGCGAGCCGCCGGGATAATAGTCGAGGTGGACGTGGGACATGCTGTTGATGGTCCCGAGCGCATCGCCTACCGCGAACCGGGTTCCGCGCGGCACGCGCACGCGATCAGGCTTGCCGCGTGCATCCTTCACCAGTTCGAAACGCGCATCGAGCGGCTTGTCGCGGCTGTCGCGTCCGACGCGCATGTGGATGTACGACAGCGGCCCGACGGCCAAGCCTTCGCTGAGCGAACCAAAACCCCAGTTGGCGAAGGGATCGCTGATTTTCGCCGCTGCGATCGCCAGCACGCGGGTGCCGATGTCGGCGCGCACGTCGAGACCGGCGTGGAAGTGGTCGCGGCTTTCGCCGTCGTAGCTGCCGCGCACTTCTCCCATCAGGCCGACGACTTCATGCGGCATGTCCTGCGGCCCCACCGGCCAGGGCATCGGCGCGGTGCGTGCCGTGCGTGCCGGGGGCGCGATGACGGCAGCGCTCTCCCCCTGCTTCGGGGGCGCCAGGCGCAGCACGCGCAGGGCCAGCGCGTCGGCGACGACCAGGCTGCCGTCGCGTGCGAGGCCGATGCCGTGCGGCGCGTACAGGTGCACCTTGCCGTCGGCACCGAAGGTCGATTCGGGCGGATGGTCGGCATCGTCGAGCGCGCGCAGTTCTCCGCCCGGGGCCAGCTGCAGGATGCGTCCGCCGCCGCCGGCGACGTAGAGATAGCCGTCATGGGTGAGCGCGAGGCCCGTCGGGCGGCGCAGGAGCGGCTGGCGCTCGCCCTCCGGCGGCGCGGCCAGGGTCGAGACCACGCCGTCCGGGCCGATGCGGCGGATCGCGTTGTTACCGGTATCGGCCACGAACAGGCTGCCGTCCTTGCCGACCGCGATCGCGCTCGGGGTGTCGAACGCGGCGTCGATCGCGGGGCCGTCGGCATTGCCGGGCCGCGCGCCGCCGGCGATCGTGGTCACGAGACCCTCGGGCGTGATGCGGCGAATGCGGTCGTTATAGGTGTCGGCGACATAGACGTTGCCGTGCTTGTCCACGGCCAGCCCGACCGGTGCATGGAAGCGCGCCGCTGCTCCTTTGCCGTCGGCGTCGCCCGGCTGGCCGTCGCCGGCCAGGGTGGTGACGCTGCCGTCGGGCGCGATTCTCCGGATCGCGTGGTTGCCGGTATCGGCCACGTACAGGTTGCCGAAGCGGTCCAGCGCCAGCGCGGAGGGAGTATGGAAGGCGGCGGCAGTAGCGGCGCCGTCGGCGAAGCCTTCACGGCCGCCGGCAAAGGTCGAGACGGTGCCGTCGCGGTCGATGCGGCGGATGCGGTTGCTGTCGCCGCCGTCGGCGACGAATACGGTGCCGCGCGGATCGACGGCGACGCCGAAGGGATCGCTGAAGCGGCTCTGCGCCGCCGCGCCATCGAGCACGCCGTCCTGCCCGTCACCCGCCAGCGGCGTGACGCGCGCGGCCCAGAACGGTTTCGTCGGCGTCGGGGCCGGCAGCAGCATGGCGGCCTGGCCCGGCACGACGGCGTCGCGCTGGCCTGCGATGAAATATCCGGCCAGGGCGGCCGCCAGCACACCGGCGCCCGCCAGGGATGCGATCTTCGTTTTTCGATTCACTGCTGCTGCCCGCCTGTTGCACAAGCAGCGAGTTTAACCGAACAGTTCGCTTTGCACGGATGGCGCTGCCGGGCAACTCAGCTGTAAGCGTCAGCGGCGGTTCAGCGTTTGCGCAGCAGGCGTGCCAGCAGCGAGGTAACCGACACGGTCGGAATCAGTTTGGCCAGCGGGCCTGGATGGTTGCAGCGCGATGTGATGGTCATGTTGTAGTCTCCGAAACACTGCTTGTCAGGATAGTCACATTGTCGAGCTCGCTCTGTGCGGCAGTTCGCATAGTGTGGGCTTGTCGCGTGACACGCGCGTGACAAGCGCGCGCACCCCTGCACGTTTGAGTCATATCATGGGCGCTGCAAGGCCTCGGCCTAGCCTTGGGACTGGCTTTGCAGGCAGGTGAAACACAGACCAGAGGGAGAACGAGATGAGCTATGCAGATCGTGACAAATACGGGATGTACAAGCGCAGCGGCAGCGCCGGTCCGGGCCCCGCACTGATGGGTGCCGACACGCTGATCGGCGACAGCGTCGTCAACGGCGTCGAGGAAGACCTCGGCGACATCAAGGAAATCATGCTCGACATGAACACCGGCCAGGTGGCCTATGCCGTGCTCGCCTTTGGCGGCTTCCTCGGCATGGGCGAGAAACTGTTCGCCGTGCCCTGGCAGGCGCTGCACCTCGACACCGTCAACCATCGCTTCGTGCTCAATGTCGAGAAAGAGCGCCTGAAAACCGCGCCTGGCTTCAACAAGGACGCCTGGCCCGACATGAGCGACGTCTCCTGGGCCAACCAGATCCACGCCTTCTACGGCACCGATCCTAACCGCAGCGGCGCCCCGACCATGGGGCCGGGCTCCTCGGGGGGCAGCATGAGCGGCATGGCGGGCGGCGCGGGACGCGGCGCCGGCAGCGGCATGGGCGCGATGGGCGGCGGCATGGGCGCAGGCTCAGCCGGTAGCAGCGAGCTCGGCACCGGCGCGGGCAGTGGCACGGCCGGGACCGGCGCCGGCGCCGGGTCCACGGGACTGGGCAAGAGCGGCAGCCTCGACCCAAGTCCGGGAACCGGCGGCGACGACAAGAGCCTGAGCCATATCCGCGGCAGTAATATCGGCTAGGACGGCCTCGGCCACACAGCTTGAAAGGAGGAGAACGCGGCGCACGGGACCAGGGGGGCTTGCTGTATCATCCCGTTCCTGAAAACGAAAGCCGCACATGCTCATCATCACCATCAAACAAGGCAAGGAAAAAAGCATCCTCGCCGGCGACCCGTGGATTTACGTCTCCGCCATCGACAAGGTCGAGGGCAAGCCGCAGGAGCGCAACAAGCCGGGCGCGACGGCGATCGTGCAATCCTCGTCGCGCCAGTTCCTGGCCCGGGCGGCCTATAACGCCAAGTCGCAGATCGCCGCCCGGGTCTGGAGCTTGCGTGAGGACGAGCCGGTCGACCATGCGCTGATCAAGCGGCGCGTTGGGGCCGCCGTCGCGCGCCGCGCCACGGCGCTCGCCATCGCCGATCCGCAGGAACTGGTGCAGGTAATCGATGGCGAAAAGGACGGCTTGCCGGGCCTGCTGGTGCACAGCTACGGCGGCACCGATGGCTACCTGATCTGCCAGTTCAATGCCGGCGGCGTCGACATGTGGAAGGTGCCGGTCGTGCAGGCGCTGCTCAAGGAGACGGGCTGTCCGAATGTCTACAAACGTTGCGACCTGCTGCTGCGCAAGGGCGAAGGCTTGCCCGTTGCGCCGCGCGCGCTGGCGGGCGACGAGCCGCCCCAGAAGCTGATGGTGCGCGAGGGAAAGCGCCTGGTGCCGATGGATATCCGCACCGGATTCACTTATCCGCGCTAAGCGCCGGAAATGGGCGCGCGGCCCTTCCGGAGCGTGCTGGGGCGCAGGTACTTAAAGCGCCGCCCCGGACGGTCCTCCATGCTCCTTCACGTACCTGGCCGCATCGGTATGTTTCGGATCGAGCGCAAGTACGCGGCGATAGGTGCCGAGCGCCTCCTTCGTCTGCCCTGAGGCCGCCTGCATTTCGGCTAGTCCATCGATCATGAAGACGGCGTCCGGATTGAGGTGCGTTCCAAGCCGGAAGATCTCGCGCGCTTGCGCCGGGCGGTTCTGCCTCGCCAGTTGCACGCCCCATCCGTAGATCTCCTTCGGCCCCAGCTTGAAAGCGGGGTCCTGGGCTGCGAACTTCGCGTACAGGGGGATGGCTTGATCGAAGCCCTCCGCAGCCAGCGCGGCGACGAAATTCTCCAGTGTCGGCGGTATTTGCCCCGACCCGTGACGAGCACTGGCGAGCATCATGTGCGGGGGCGCCTTGTTCGCGGCCGGCGAATTGTCGAGGAACGCAAGGCCCGCCGGGTCTTTCTTCAGGTAGGCATCGAGGAAGTGGCGTGCGTAACGCATGGCCCAGCTATGCGCCAGCGCGATGTCGTCGCGCGTATAGTCTCCGAACCGGCCGTCCTGCGACATTCGCAGGGAATAGGACGAAAAGTCCATGTGCTTCATCGGCAGCAGCGTGACGATGTGGACGTCCGCGTACTTCATTTCGTTCATGAAGGAATAGCGGCTATCGACTTCGGCGCGGTTCAGCTCTTCCACGGTCATTGGCCGGCGGCCCACGAACAGCATCGGAATGGCGACGCGTGCCGGCGTGACGTATTTCGCCGCGTCCTTGCCGCCGTCGACGAATTCGCGCGTGCCGCGCACCGAGCCATCCAGGCTGACGATCGCCTGGATACGGTCGTCCTTGGCCGCCGCCAGCACATTCGCCAGGCCGCCCCAGCTGAAGCCGACAACGGCCACCCTGGCCGTGTCGGCCTGCGGGAGCGAACTCGCGTAGCCGATCAGGTAGGCGATGTCGGCGGCCTGCGCTTCCAGTCCTTCGAGGTCCGTCGTCATCGCGCGTGTGCGCGGACCCAGCGATGCACTCGACAGCACTACATACCCCTGGCTGGCAAGGTATTCGCACAGGTCCGCGTTCTCCATGGCGGATTCAGACAAACTCGGCGCGTAAATCACAACCGGGAAGCTGCCGCTTTCCGCACGGGCATTGCGCACAGCCAGCATCGGTCGCGCGACCTCGCGCAGCAGCGCGTCGCGTCGCGCGCCGGCGTACCCGTCGATCGCGCGTTGCGTCGCGCGCCCGACCTCGGCCGGGCTGCGCCCGAACTCGTCCTCGGTCGGGATCGTATCCATGTAATCGCGATAGACGACCGGCCGGCCGCCGCGCGCGGCGGGATACCAGAGCAGCATCTGCATGGGTCGCGTGCGCTTCCCGGTCGCCGGTTCGCCGGTGGTCATGTCGACGCGCGTCTTGTACATGCGCGACTGGTCGTACTGCTGGACGACCTGCAGGCCCACCGCATGCGGGCCGGGCGGATTCGAGAACGTGAAGGTGTCGGCGGCTTGCGCCGCAGTCGCGAAGCAAAACAGGAGGGAAATCAACAGGCGTGTCATTGAACGGGTCCGATGAGAGAGCCGACCAGTATAACGACGTGGACTTGCTCAATTCTCAACAATTGTCACCAACTTTCCGCAGGTGCGGCGGGACACCGGCATCGGCGTACACGGTTTCCGGACGCACATACGTTATAAGGACTGTACGACATGTCCTACAGCGACCTTGGAAGCCATCTTATATTCGTGAGCTGGCGACCCATCCATGATGATCACACCTACCCCCAAGGAGATGATCATGAAACGGTTTCAAGGCATTCTCATCGGTAGCATGACAGTACTGTCCCTGGCGGCATGTAGTTCCATGGAAAAGAGCAACACTGACACGAGCGGCGGCTCGGCGACGGGATCGACATCAAGCGGCTCGGCCGTCAGCGGCACGACGAACAGCGGCTCGATGGGTACGACCGGCGATGTCCAGAGCGGCGCCGGCAGCCCGGGCACGACCGGTGCTTCGGGCCAGGGGGCGGGGGCAACCTCGACGACTCCCCCAACCACGGGCACACCGCCGACAGACAAGCGTTAAGTTTTTCTGCGCCGCGTTTGTCGGGCCGACATTTCCAAGCGACCGATCAGGCGGGGATGACGTGGACGAGCGCCTTGCCGGCCAGGCGCGCAGTCGCCAGCAGGCGCTCCAGGCCTTGCCCATCGCGGGCGCTTGCCGACAGTCCAGCCATCGTGGTGCACACGTAATCAGCCAGCCGACCCGCCTCCTCCGGATAACGCTCGGCGATGGCGTTGCGAATAAGCTCTTGCGCAGCGATATGGAAGCCGCGGGCAGCGTCGCGCGCTTCCGCGTCGTTACAACGTATTCCCTCCAGCACCATGCAACCGGTAGCGGCTGCATCGGCGGCGTAACAACGTGCCGCCTCCTCAAGTACCTCCGCCAGCGATTCGGCCAGGGGCCGGTCCGGTCCCAGAATCTTCTTTAAAGGAATTGCACCGGTTACCGCGTAGCGATCGAGGATCCGTGTGTACAGCCCCGCCTTGCTGCCAAAGGCGGCGTAGAAGCTGGGCGGGTTGATGCCCAGCGCTTTGGTCAGGTCCGCAACGCTCACGGCGTCATAGCCTTTTTCGTGGAACAGGCGCTGCGCGGTGACGACCGCCTCGTCCGGATCGAACCGGCGCGGGCGGCCACGGCCGGCAGATATTTTTGTAGTCATGATTAAAAAATTCCTTGACAGCTGCGATGACGATTATTGTATCATGCGTTACATTAATCAAAAAGGAGTTGGTCATGACGGATTTCACGAACAAGTCGGTCCTGGTACTTGGCGGCAGCCGGGGCATCGGTGCGGCGATCGTCCGGCGCTTTGCCGCGGACGGCGCGAAGGTGACGTTCACCTATTCGGGCTCGCCGGAAGCGGCCCAGCTCGTCGCCGCGGAAACAGGGAGCACGGCATTCCTGACGGACAGCGCCGACCGGGATGCGGTCATCGCCCGGGTCCGTGACAGCGGTCCGTTGGACATCCTGGTGGTCAATTCCGGCATTGCCATCTTCGGCGATGCGCTGGAGCAGGACCCGGATGCAGTCGATCGCCTGTTCCGTATCAATGTGCAGGCGCCCTACCACGCTTCGGTGGAAGCCGCGCGGCAAATGCCGACAGGCGGCCGCATCATCGTGATCGGCTCGGTGAACGGCGACCGCATGCCCTTGCCCGGCATGGCCTCCTATGCCCTGAGCAAATCCGCATTGCAAGGTCTGGCGCGCGGGCTGGCACGTGATTTCGGTCCGCGCGGTATCACGATCAACGTCGTGCAGCCGGGACCGATCGACACCGACGCCAACCCGGAAGACGGCCCGATGCGGGATCTGATGCACAGCTTCATGGCGATCAAGCGCCACGGCCGCCCTGAAGAGGTAGCAGGAATGGTGGCCTGGCTGGCGGGGCCGGAGGCGGGCTTCGTGACCGGGGCGATGCACACGATCGATGGGGCGTTTGGCGCGTGACCGGTTCCGCTCAGCCAGCACTGGCCCATTCGGCGCGGTTGCGTGGGTCGGGGATGGCGGCATATCCAACGACCGCACGGCGGCATTCGGAAAGGCGCTGTTCGCGTTAAGTGTGGAATCTTCCTGAACGGCTGAGGTCCGACCCGGACTTCACCAGTGAGGAGGTTTGCATGCAAGCACGCCAGTTCGAGCACTTCCTGAAGAATCACAGCCGCCTGCGCGCCTGGCTGCAGCCGTTTCGCGGGATTGCCAGCCCTTACCTCGGCGACTATCTCGGCTGGCGCTGGGCGCTCGACGGCGCTCGCGTCAAGTCGCCGGAGGCCTTGCTGCGAGCGGCAATCGGCATATTCCACACTTAACGCGAACAGCGCCATCATCTTTACCTTCGAGCCGCCGGCAGTTGCACTAATTTGATAGCGTCAAGCAGCTGCGCCAGTTGCCGGTGCCGCAGCATGTACATCGTGTTGCCCATTGTCGATGCGAACGCGTCAGGAACGGATTGAACGAGAACCAGGGTGTCCCCAAGCTGTTCCCTCAGCGTCTCAGGTGACAACGCATAGACGCGTTCGTGGCGCCGTCCTGCGTGGGCCGTGTGAAATTTGCGTTCGTACCGATAGTCTTCCAGCAAATCTCCCATCATGACCGCGGCCCATAATGCATATACGTCGAAGTCGCAGGAGTGGTTCATCATGTCGGTGGTGTAGCCGCCTGGCGGGCGCACGTTCATCTCCAGCGCGAGGTAGGACCCGTCGGGACGCCAGAAGAATTCAAGGTGGAAGAAGCGCCGGCGCAGGCCGAACCCCGCCAACGCACGCCGACCGACGTCCTCGAGCGCCGGGGGAATACTGCGCATCGAATAATAATAGCCATCGAGTGTGCCGGTTCTCACTTCCATGATGCCGCTATCGTAGACATGCGAGGTGCAGAAGACCACGCCGCCTTCGCGGTTGACCAGGCCATCAAAGGTGACGATGACGCCTTCGACAAAGGGCTGGACGATGTGATTATCGAGCGGCAGAAGCAGCGCGGCGTCGAGTTCGGCCGGTGTCGATACGCGAAAGGTGGACGTTGCGCCGGAGCCGCTATCGGGCTTGAATACGAGCGGCAGGCCATGCGTTGCGGCAAAGTCTCTGACGACCTCGGGAGACACGCAGCGGATGCCAGGCGGGTGGGGCACGCCCGCTTTCTCAAAAACCTGCGCCATGGCCAGCTTGCTGCGCAGGCGCCTGACGTCTTGCGCCGAGAGGCCTTCGATGCAGAGGTCGTCGCGCAGGTGGCCCTCCACTTCGAGCCAGTGCTCGCCGTTCGATTCAACAAAGTCGATGGGACCGTACAGCGCGACCAGGGACTGCACGACGCCGAGCAAGCGTTCGTACTCTCCCATACGCGGTTCAAACACGTACGCTTCGAATGCCTGGCGCGCTTCCGGCGGCAGATCTTGCTCTGGGATATCGCCTACGGCAAGGACGTTAGCGCCGCGCGCGCGCGCAGCGACGCAGAACAGATGCGAATTCGGCGGAAAACCTGGCGACAGGTAAAGAATTCTCACGCTAGGCTTTCCTCAGCTGCCAGCCGACGCCATTCCAGATGTGAAATGGCGATACATCGGCACGGATGACCTGCAATTGCGCCTGCTGCGCCAAGCCGAGCACCTCGCCATTGACCTCCTCGCGTGAGCGACCGTAAGCATAATTGAACAGGACAAAATCGCCCCCGGGGCGCAACACGCGCCGCACCTCTTCAAAATGGCGCTCGACCAACGCCCGCCCGGAAAGCACGACGTAAGGGAAGGTATCGACACTGTAGACGAGATCGACAGAAGCCGCCTCCCACGCCGACAGGTCTTTGCCGTCAGTCAGCAGGACAGACGTATTCGAACAAGCGGCGAGCCGGCGCGTGGCCGCCGCGATCATGCCAGGGGAGACATCGGTGCCGCTCACGGACCGCAGGCGCGAGGACAGGGGCGCCATCAAGCGCCCGATGCCGCAGCCGATCTCGATGGCATCCCGATCTGGCTTCAAGACACCCCAGTCGTCCATCACGCCAATGACCTCGTCCGTCGCCGCAGCCAGCAACTCGGGGTTTCCCAGTGAGTAAAGCGCCACACTCGACTCCTCGCTCTGCGCCACAGACGCATCGAACAGCCGTCGGCATCGCTCGATGCCCTCTTCCGTGTCGCTGGCAGGTTCCGGAGAATCGAGGCGCTGGCGGATCATGCTGACGATGGTCCTGCAGCCCGCCGCATTGTCGGCGAGGTGCTGCGCCAGCGCGCGAAGCTTCGCCGGGTCGCCGGTGAGCGTGGGCAGGATGCGGGCCAGTGCCGACGTATCCTCCGTGTGCTGCACGAGTTCCATCACGATCATGGACACCGAAGCCTCGGCGCGCAGATAGCGGTCGACAATTTGCTGGATGCTGGCGGCTCGATGGTCCATCGCAGCCCGTTCAGGTCGCCCGGCAATGCTGGCTGGCGATCCGCATCGCGCTTCGCGCATGCTCCAGCGTCGTATCGATGTCATCCCGCTGATGCGCATGGCTGATGAACCACATGTGACGGGGATGCAGCAGGACCCCACGCTCGAGCATCGCCTCGTAGAACACTGTCCGCATTGCATCGTTAACTTGGGAGTCCGGATGATCAAAGCGTAGGAAGGGCATCGGCGGAAAAGGCTCGCCGTAGCTCAGCGCGGGCACATCGAACTCGCGCACAATGGCGTTCAGGCCGTCGATCAGCCGCTGGCCCAGCGCCCATACATGGCCGGCAACGTCGCGTTCCCGAACGATACGCAAGGTTGTCAGGGCGGCGGCCATGGCCGCAGTATCGCCGTGGAAGGTGCCCGACAGATGCATTCCGGCGGCGCTGTTCATGACATCGCGCCGCCCCACCACCGCCGCGATCGGCCAGCCGTTGCTCAGGCCCTTGCTCACCGTGGTCAGATCGGGCTTGAGTTCGAAACGGGCCTGCACCGACCCGGGGGCGGTACGAAATGCTGTCTTGACTTCATCGAGAATGAACAGCGCGCCGTGGCGATGCGTCAGGTCTTGCAGGGCCTGAAACCGTTCCCGCGTCGGCGGCAATACCATCTCCGGCGCCAGGATGACGCCGGAGATTTCGCCAGGAAAGACACTGAACAGGGCCTCGAGCGAATGCGGATCGTTGGCGTTGAACTCCAGCACCTGTGCGTCGAGCCCGGCGGGAACTGAATTCTCGAGTGGCAGACACCAGTCGTGCCAGCCGTGATAACCCGCCCGTGCGACACGGCGGCGCCCCGTTGCGCGGCGGGCGATGCGCAGGGCGGCAGTCGTCGCTTCGCTCCCTGTCTTGAGTACCACGGCCATGTCAGCCGCGTCAAACTGCGCGACCAGCGCTTCAGCGAACAGCACGTGCTGCGGACGATTCATCGACAACAGCGAGCCGCGCTCGAGCTCCTCGCGCGCCGCCGCGTCCACTTCAGGGTCCGCGTAGCCGAGCAGAAACGCACCGAAGGCCATCAGATAGTCGATGTACTCGTGCCCGTCGACATCCGTGATCCGGCAACCAAAGCCGCGTTCGATATACATCGGCGAGCGCTCGGGCGTCGTGAGCACCCGCCCCGACAGGTGGTGGGCACCGGGAATGACGCACTGGGCGCGCCCGAGCCACGCCTGTGAAGAGGGAAAGCGTCCTTCAGTCATGTTTCTGCCTCAATATTGCCTGGCCTACGGTGCGGCCCTGCCCGCAGGCTTCCCTGTTACGAAGCGGCAGGGCCGGCATTGCGATGAGAAGACGCCGTCGCTCACTGGCGAAGTGACTCAGCCGATCGTCGAACATCGCAGGGCGTTGTGGTTTTGAGTCTGTTGTTCCTTGTAACTCTACCTCATCTTAATTTACATGAAATCACTATTCGTCGTTGCACGACAGCGGTGAGTTGGTCAAATCGGCGCAGTACAAGCTCAGATGTGGGGAGAGACCTGGACGGTGGAGGAAAGGAGAGCATGGATGAACCTTGCAATGTGCGTTGCCTTGCAACATACATTCCAAGGTGCGTGGTCGTGAGAGGGGATGGAAAACAAGCAGAGCCTTACCAGGCTTCCTGGCCAAAGATCAGGCAGGTCGTCGTCGCATGCGCATACAGCTTGCCGTCCGGCCCGACAATCCGTCCCTCGGCAGTGGCCACCTGGCGCCCTGCATGGATCACCTTGCCTTCGGCGCGCACGAAGGGCACGTCCTTGTTCAAGGCACGCACCATGTTCACCTTCAGTTCCAGCGTCGTGTAGCCCTTGCCGGCCGGGAGCGTCGTGTGCACGGCGCAGCCCACGGCAGAATCGAGCAGCGTGGCGAACCAGCCGCCATGCACCGTGCCGAGCGGGTTGTAATGCCTGAGCTGCGGACGGCCCTGGAAGACGGCGACGCCTGGCCCCATGTGGATCGGCACGAAGTCGAGCGTCTCGCCGATGGGCGGCGGCGGCAGCTCGCCGGCAAAGATGGCCTGGAACATCTCCATGCCCGACAGCTTCCGCACCTGTTCCTGCGCCGCGACACCGGGCGCGAGCAGGCGCGCACGCACGGACTGCTCTTCCCTCTCCCACGTAGCGATGACTTCGTCGAGCTCCATCCTTGACTCCCCTGTTGGTTTTATTGAACGATGAGATAGCGTACAGGAAGGGGCGACATTCTGCCGGCACCCGCCTGCGCTCGACGAATCAGCGGATCATCGACTCCCACACCTTCTGCAGCCGCTTGGCCGACACCGGCATCGGCGTGCGCAGCTCCTGGGCGAACAGCGAAACCCGCAGCTCTTCCAGCATCCAGCGGAACTCCGTCATGCGCGGGTCGTTCTGCTTGCCCGGCTGCTTGGAGATGCGCTGCCACTGGCTGGCGGCGTTCTGCCATTCAAGCATCAGTTGGCTGTCGCGCGACGGATTGCCGCGCAGTTTTTCCAGGCGCACGTTCATCGCTTTCAAATAACGCGGGAAGTGGGCCAGCTGGCTGTACTCGTTGTCGGCGATGAAGCGTTTGTGCACGAGGCCTGCCAGTTGCTCCTGCATGTCGGTCGCAACCGCCGGCGGCAGGCCTTTCAGGCGCTTCGGCATGCCGTGGAACTCGCTCAAGATCGCACCCACCAGGCGCGCGATCTCGTTGATCAACAGGCCGATGCGGCCCTTGCCCTCGTCCTTGCGCTTGTTGAACGAGGCCGCATCCGTCGGCAGCGGGTCCTGCAGGCAGGCGATGTCGATCGCCTTCTGCACGATCTGGTCGCGCAGCTCTTCCTGCGAGCCGACTGTCATGAACTGCATGCCCATCCCCTGCAGGCCCGGGATGTTCTTCTCGGCGAATTTGAGCTGATCCTTCAGCTGCAGCGCGAACAGGCGGCGCAGGCCGATGCGGTGGGTGCGCGCGGCGACATTCGGGTCGTCGAACACTTCCAGGTCGCAGTGCGTGCCCTTGTCGACCAGAGCCGGGAAGCCGATCAGCGTCAGCTTGCCCTGCGTGATCTCGAGCAGCTCGGGCAGTTCGCCGAAGGTCCAGCTGGTCAGGTTCGTGTGCTGGCTGACGGCCGGCGCGGCCGCTTGCGGGGCCGCTGCCGGCGCAGCGCCCTTGCCTTTGGCCGCCGGTGCCGCCACCGCGATGGGTGCGGCATTCCTGCCCGCGCCCCAGGCCGCAGGCGTCGCCACGTTCGTTCGTGCCGCGCCCAGTGCCGCCGGCGTGGCCTCCGCCATCTTCTGGAAGCTCTCGCGCGCCTGGCTGCCCAGTTCCGCCTGCAGGCTGGCCAGGTTGCGCCCCATCTCGAGCTGGCGCCCATGCTCGTCGATGATCTTGAAATTCATGAACAGGTGGGTCGGCAGCGTCTCCAGCTTGAAGTCGCCGGTCAGCACGTTCACGCCGGTCTCGGCGCGCACGTCCGCGATCAGCACGTCGACCAGGTCGCCGCGCCCGAAGGCCTTGGCCGCGTGGATGCGCTCGACGAAGCGCGCCGCGTAGTCCGGCAGCGGCACGCAATGGCGGCGCAGCTTTTGCGGCAGCGATTTCAACATCAAGTGCACTTTTTCCTTCAGCATGCCCGGCACCAGCCAGGCCGCGCGCTCTTGCGGGATCTGGTTCAGCGCGAACAGCGGTACCGACAGGGTCACGCCGTCGCGCGGGCTGCCCGGCTCGAAGTGGTACGAGAGCCCCATCTCGATGCCGGTGACGTTCATCGTCTTCGGGAACAGCTCCGTCGTCACGCCGGCCGCCTCGTGGCGCATCAGCTCTTCGCGGTTCAGGTACAACAGCTTCGGGTCGTCGCGCGCGGCGTCCTTGTACCACTTCTCGAAGCCGGCGCCGTTCACCACATCCTTCGGGATCTCGGCGTCATAAAACGCCGCGATCAGCTGCTCGTCGACCAGCACGTCCTGGCGCCGCGACTTGTGCTCGAGGTTCTCGATCTCCTTCACCAGCTTGTGGTTGTGCGCATAGAAGGGCTGGCGCGTTTCGTAGTCGCCCGCGACCAGCGCATCGCGAATGAAGATTTCGCGCGCCTCGTACGGATTATGCAGCGCGTGGTTGATGCGCCGGCCGCTGTAGACGACGATGCCGTACAGGGTCGCGCGTTCCAGCGACGAGACCTGCGCCGGCTTCTTTTCCCAGCGCGGTTCGCCCCAGGATTTCTTCAGCAGGTGCCCGCCGATCTTCTCGATCCATTCGGGCTGGATCTGGGCGATGCAGCGCGCGTACAGGCGCGTGGTCTCGACCAGTTCGGCCGCCATGATCCAGCGCCCCGGCTTCTTGGTCAGCGAGGAACCCGGCCAGATATGGAACTTGATGCCGCGCGCGCCGAGATAGGCGCCGCCCGGCTCGTCCTCGGCCTTGAAGCCGATGTTCCCCAGCAGGCCGGTGAGCAGCGCCAGGTGCAGCTGTTCGTAGGTGGCGGCCGACTCGTTCAGACGCCAGCCCTGCTCGCGCACGATGGTGAGCAGTTGCGAATGCACGTCGCGCCACTCGCGCAGGCGCACCTGCGACAGGAAGTTGGCGCGGCAGTTCTCCTGCAGCAGGCGGTTGGTTTTCTTGTGCTCGATCGCGTCCTCGAACCAGTTCCAGATCTTGATAAAGCTGAGGAACTCGGACTTCTCGTCGGCGAATTTTTTATGCTTCTCGTCGGCCTGCTGCTGGTATTCCATCGGCCGGTCGCGCGGGTCCTGCACCGACAGGGCCGAGGCGATGATCAGCATCTCGGTCAGGCAGTTGTTGTCCAGCGCGGCCAGGATCATGCGGCCCACGCGCGGGTCGAGCGGCAATCGCGCCAGCTTGCGGCCGAGCGGCGTCAGTTCGTTGGTCTCGTCGACCGCACCGACTTCCTGCAGCAGCTGGTAGCCGTCGGCGATCGCGCGGCCCTGCGGCGGCTCGATGAAGGGGAAGGTCTCGACGTCCGTCAGGTGCAGGGACTTCATGCGCAGGATGACGGCGGCCAGCGAGGAGCGCAGGATCTCCGGGTCCGTGAACTTCGGACGCTGGAGGAAATCGTCTTCCTCGTACAGGCGGATGCAGACGCCGTCGGCCACACGGCCGCAACGGCCGGCGCGCTGGTTCGCCGCCGACTGCGCGATCGGCTCGACCTGCAGCTGTTCGACCTTGTTGCGGAAGCTGTAGCGCTTGACGCGCGCGAGACCCGCGTCGACCACGTAGCGGATGCCGGGCACCGTCAGCGACGTCTCGGCCACGTTCGTCGCCAGCACGATGCGGCGCGCGTTCGTCGTGCGGAAGACGCGGTCCTGCTCCTCGACCGACAGGCGCGCGAACAGCGGCAGGATCTCGACGTGCGGCGGATGGTGCTTGCGCAGCGCTTCGGCGCAGTCGCGGATCTCGCGCTCGCCCGGCAGGAAGACCAGCACGTCGCCCTGTCCCAGGCGGCACAGTTCATCGACGCCATCGACCACGGCGTCCATCAGGTCGCGCTTTTCACGTGCCTGCTGCGCCTTCGGTGCAGGCTTGTTGTCGACGCCGCCGCCCGCCATGACAGGGTCGCGGTCGACCGGGCGATAGCGGATTTCGACCTTGTACAGGCGGCCCGAGACCTCGATCACCGGCGCCGGCTTGCCGTCGCTTGAAGCGAAGTGGCGCGCGAAGCGTTCGGCGTCGATGGTCGCCGAGGTGATGATCACCTTCAGGTCGGGACGGCGCGGCAGCAGCTGCTTCAGGTAGCCGAGCAGGAAGTCGATGTTCAGGCTGCGTTCATGGGCCTCGTCGATGATGATCGTGTCGTAGGCTTTCAACAGCGGGTCGGTCTGGGTTTCGGCCAGCAGGATACCGTCGGTCATCAGCTTGATCGACGCGCCCGGCTGCAGCGTATCGTTGAAGCGCACCTTGTAGCCGACGTGTTCGCCCAGCGGCGTGCCGATCTCCTGCGCGATGCGTTTCGCGGTGGAGGACGCGGCGATACGGCGCGGCTGCGTGTGGCCGATCAGGCCCTTTTCGCCGCGGCCCAATTGCAGGCAGATCTTGGGCAACTGCGTGGTCTTGCCGGAACCGGTTTCGCCGGAGACGATGACGACCTGGTTCTCGACCAGCGCCTTGGCGATTTCCTCGCGGCGGCCGGAGACAGGCAAATCTTCGGGATAGGTAATCGGCGGCAGCGGCGTCTGTACGCGCGCTGCGCGCTGCGCTTTCGGCTCGCGCGGCGGGCGTTCGCCCGGGGCACGCTCGCCCGCGGCACGCTCGCCCGCGGCGCGCTCGCCTTGCGGCGCCTTGTCTTTTGGCGGCCGCTGGCCGCGTTGCGCACCCTGCCCGCCCTCGCCCGCATGCCGGCGCTCGCCCTTGGTCTGCAAAGCGCCGTCCGGCGTCTGCGTCATCGGTGCGCGCAACACGCCGGCAGCACGCTCGCGCGGCTGCCTGGCTTCATTGCTTGGGACTGCTGCGCGCGCCGTATCCGGCTTAGGCTTGTTACTCTGTTCAGACATTGATTTTTACGAGGTATTTGGTGCGCAAGTCGCGCAGCGAATTATAATGCGGCAAATGGAAAACCCTACCCAATTCGTCCAGTGGCTGCGCTCTGTCGCGCCGTATATTCATGCCTTTGGCGGCAAGACCTTCGTCGTCGCCTTCCCCGGCGAACTGGTCGCCGCCGGCGCCTTGCCGGTACTGGCGCAAGACCTGTCTTTACTCGTCGCCCTCGGCATCCGCATCGTGCTGGTGCACGGCTCGCGGCCGCAGGTGGCCGAGCAGCTCGGGCTGCGTAACGTCGAGGGGCGCTTCCACAACGGCGTGCGCATCACCGACACGGCGGCGATGGAATGCGCCAAGGAAGCCGCCGGCGAACTGCGCCTCGATATCGAAGCGGCCTTCAGCCAGGGCTTGCCGAACACGCCGATGTCGAATGCCCAGATCAGCATCGTCTCCGGTAACTTCGTCGTCGCCCGTCCGCTCGGCGTCATCGACGGCATCGACTTCGAGCTGACCGGCATGACGCGCAAGATCGCGGCCGACAAGATCGCCCCGATCCTGCAGACCGAAGACAACCTGGTGTTATTGTCTCCATTGGGCTTCTCGCCCACTGGCGAAGTATTCAACCTGACAATGGAAGACGTGGCCGCCACCGCCGCGATCGCCCTGCACGCCGACAAGCTGATCTACATTACCGAGACGCCGATGATGTCCGACGCCGCCGGCGAGGAAATCCGCGAGCTGTCCTCGCACCAGGCCGAAGCCGTGCTGCAGGCGAACTTCCTGCCGCCCGACGCCGCCTTCTACCTGCGGCATGCGATCAAAGCCTGCAACAGCGGCGTCGACCGCGCGCACATCGTGCCGTTCGAGATGGACGGTTCGGCCCTGCTCGAACTGTTCACCCACGACGGCGTGGGCACCATGATCAGCCACGAGAACCTGGAAAGCCTGCGCCAGGCCACAATTGAGGACGTCGGCGGAATTATCAAGCTCATTGAGCCTCTGGAAGCCGACGGCACCCTCGTCTACCGTGGACGCGAGCTGATCGAGCGCGAGATCGAGCAGTTCTCGGTCATCGAGCACGACGGCGTGATCTTCGGCTGCGCCGCCCTGTATCCGTTCCCGGATGCGAAGATGGGCGAGATGGCTTGTCTCACCGTCAATCCGGACGTGCAGGCCCAGGGCGACGGCGAGCGCATCCTGAAGCACATGGAAAACCGCGCGCGCGCCGCCGGGCTGACGAAACTGTTCGTGCTGACCACGCGCACCGCGCACTGGTTCAAGAAGCGCGGCTTCCAGCCGGCGACCGTGGACGACCTGCCGAAGGACCGCCAGCACATGTATAACTGGCAGCGCAAGTCACAGGTTTTCATCAAGTCTTTATAATCGCGGTTTTATCTCATACCGAATCAGGAGCACTCACATGGCCCGCACCGTCCACTGCGTTAAATTGAACAAGGAAGCCGAAGGCCTCGATTTCCCGCCTGTCCCGGGCGAAATGGGCAAGAAGCTGTACCTGTCGGTCTCGAAGGAAGCCTGGCAGGGCTGGCTCAAGCACCAGACCATGCTGATCAACGAAAACCGCCTGAACCTGGCGGACGACCGCGCGCGCAAGTACCTGGCGACGCAAATGGAAAAGCATTTCTTCGGCGAAGGCGCCGACCAGGCGATGGGTTACGTGCCGCCGGCACCGTAAGCGGCATCCCTTCCGGATAGGGCGGGGGTTTTCCCGCCCTATCCGCCCGCTCCTCCCCTTTTACCCATCACCCGAGATCCAGCGCGATCTGCTCGCCCCCTTCGGGCGGATAGGTGATGCGCGTTCCATCCACCTTTGCAAATGGCGTCAGTGCGGCCGGCTTGCGCTTGCCCGGATTGATGATGTGCTCGACCGGGATCCCGCGCACCAGCAGCGCGTCGGCCACCAGCGAACGGTGGCAGCGCCAGGGTACCGATTCGGCGCACATCAGCACGCAGCGCTTGCTGCTGGCCAGGTCGATCACCGCATCCACGTTCTTCGCGAATTCCGTGGTCTGCATGTAGTCGGCATAGCCCCGGAACGAGGTATTGCGCCAGCCGCTGTTGGGCGAATCCTTCTGGGGCCGACGCAGCCCGCCCAGGCCCGGCATCTGCCGATATTCGATACCGGCTTCCTTCAAGGACAGCGGCAGCTGGTCCTGGCCGAACTGCGGGTTGTGACGCGACTTCGGCACCGTGCGGATGTCGAGCAGGAGGGCGACCTCGTTTTGCCGCAGCAGGTCGATGAATTCCTCGATCGGCCGGTTCGAGTGGCCGATGGTGCAGACGATTTCCGTGTTCACGATACGACTCCCGATGACGAAATCGTATTCTCGCGCGGATGAGACTTGGCCGGCGCCGCGGAGCTCGTCGTAGAATGGGGCGTCGTCCCTAACGGTCCCACAAGAACATGAACATGCTCGCCGCCTTCGACAATCTGCTGATGGATGACCGCCCGCGCATGCTGGCCGGGCTGCGGCGCGGCCTGATCGAATTCCTCTACTTCGGCTTCAAGAACGCGCGTTCCTGCCTGTTCGTGTTCAGCTTCATGGCCATCGTCCTGCTGATGCCGCGCGCCGGGCTGTTCGGCATTCCACGCTACGATCTGCTGCTGCTCGTCGCCCTCGGCATCCAGTTCTGGATGGTGTACGCCAAACTCGAAACCTGGGACGAACTGAAGGCCGTCTGCCTGTTCCACATGGTCGGCTTTGCGCTGGAGGCGTTCAAGGTATCCGGCAGCATCCAGTCCTGGAGCTATCCGGATTTCGCGTACACCAAGCTCTTCGGCGTGCCGCTGTTCGCCGGCTTCATGTACGCCTCGGTCGGGAGCTATATCGTGCAGGCCTGGCGCATGTTCGACCTGCGCATTCGCCATCACCCGCCCTACTGGATGGCGGCGACCATCGCCCTGCTCATCTACGCGAACTTCTTCACCCATCATTACATCGGCGACTACCGCTGGTACCTGGCCGCCTGTGCGCTGGGCCTGTATTCGCGCACCGTCGTCATCTACCGTCCGCTCGACCGCGACCGCCAGATGCCGCTGATGCTCGGCTTCGTCCTGATCGGCTTTTTCATCTGGCTGGCCGAAAACATCGGCACCTTCTGGGGCATGTGGCGCTACCCGAACCAGCTTGGCGCGTGGTCGATCGTCCACATCAGCAAATGGAGTTCGTGGTCGCTGCTGGTGATCATGACGTTCACCATCGTGGCCAGCCTCAAGCACATCAAGAGCAAGATTCACATCGCGGAGGCGTGAGCATGAAAACCGTCAGCAGCAAGGCAGTCCGGATCGCGAAATGGGCGGCGATCGTCGTGATCGTGCTGTTCGTCGTAACCCGCATCATCCGTTTCGTGCTGCAGTAGGCGGCAAAAAACAAAGCCCGCGCACTGCGAAGCAGATGCGCGGGCCGATGTTCTGCCGACCTTGCGGCGATACGGCTTACTTCCTCGAGGCGTCCTGCATCTTCTCGCCGGCACGCTCCAGGCCCTGGCCGGCCTTGTTGGTGACGTGGGCTGCGCCGGCTTTGGCGTCGGCCGCGGCTTCGCGCGATTCCTGGCGCACTTCGGCACCGGCTTCCTTCATGTTCTGGTTGGCGCGGTCGGCGGCGTTTTCCATCTTGTCGCCGGCACGGTCGGCAGCGGCAGCGGTGTTTTCCGCAGCGCGTTCGGTTGCGTTACCGACAGCGCTGGCGGCTTCGCGGGTATTCGCGGCGGCGGCGGCAGCCGTGTTGTCGATGGCCTTGCCGGCTTCCTGGGCAGGACCGGTCGATGGATCGTGATCGGCTTTCTTGCAACCGGTGGCGGCGACAGCAACGGCAAACATCAGGGCGGTAATGGCGGTCTTGTTCATGGTTTTGCTCCTTGTAAATTTGTTGTCATT
Source organism: Massilia litorea (assembly GCF_015101885.1). Taxonomy (NCBI): domain Bacteria; kingdom Pseudomonadati; phylum Pseudomonadota; class Betaproteobacteria; order Burkholderiales; family Oxalobacteraceae; genus Massilia; species Massilia litorea. The sequence goes on along the minus strand of NZ_CP062941.1, from coordinate 2,577,300 downwards.
AGATTACACGTTTCCATACATACAGGCCGCACGTTACAGTTGTTACAAATACATCATCCGTGTTGTGCCATACACGGATGCGCTGCGGGCGTGGCATGATGCGCGCATCACATGAACGGAAACGCCGTGGCAGCCACCATCCTCCCCTCCGAAGTCGAATTCATCGCCATCCGCGCCCAGGGTCCCGGCGGCCAGAACGTGAACAAGGTCTCGTGCGCGGTGCATGCGCGCTTCGACGTCAAAGCGTCCTCGCTGCCGGTCTGGGTCAAGGAACGCCTGCTGGAGATGCGCGACACCCGCATCACGCGCGAAGGCGTGCTGGTGCTGAAAGCCCAGCAGTCGCGCAGCCTGGAACAGAACAAGGAAGATGCACTGCAACGCCTGCAGGCGCTGGTCGATGCGGCGGCCGTGGTGCAGACCGTGCGCCGCCCGACGAAACCGACGCGCGGCTCGCAGCGGCGCCGGCTGGACGAGAAAACGCGCAGCGGCCAGGTCAAGGCGCTGCGCGGCAGGGTCACTGAATAGAGGCGTCGGCGACTGATGGAAGCCGCCTGCAGATCAGGCCGAGCAAGGCCTACAGGGGATGGGCCTCGAAAGGATAGGTTTTACCATTCCCGATCCATTGGCCCGTGAGTGTCTCACCTTTCAGTTGAAAGCGCAGCACCGGCTTGACGGCATCCTTGCTATCGGTCTCTACCAACTCGAACCTGCTGCCCGTGCGGCGCACCGATAACGCGATCTTCTTGCGGTATTTGTCGTAATAGTAGTGCGCGCTCGCGAATTGATCGTCATCGTTGCGCACTCCGCTGCTTCCCATGAAAAGCGTGACAGGAATGGTCCCGTTGATCGTGCCTTTGAAATACTGCGAGTACGGATTGATTGCCGGGACGACGCCTTCGCCCTCGCCGAACACCAGGTATTTGCCGTACGCGTTCAGATAGGGCCGTAGTTCCTCGCCACGCAGGCTACGGCGCAACTCGCCCAAGTCGTCAAGCCCGAGGTCCGCATGGGATGCACATCCAGGGTTGCTGAACGACAGGCGGCCATTGCCGACTTCCATGGCGCCCGGGTCGTTCAGGTAGTGTCGATACATCAGGCCGCCTTTGGCGAAGCGCTCGTCCAGGCAGGCCTGGTACATGGCTACTGGCTATGCATCTCATCGACCGGCCGTGTTCGCGCCAGCTTATGCGCAGCAATCTGTTTTTCGAGTCGGGCGATCTCCTGCTTCAGGCGAGCGGCGCCCAGTGCCGCGAACTGGCGTCCCAGCTCGGCTCGTCCGGCGGGCGTCAGGACCTCCTGCGCCACGATCAGGCGGCCATTGCGGCTGTCGAAATGCCAGGTCATCGGGCTCTCGGTACAGTAGGCGCCGCAGCCGTAGGCATACGCGCTGACCGCAATCGCCCGCCCCTTGTTGAGCTGCTTGATGCCTTCCGACCTGAGTTCCTCGAGTGGCACATCGAGCAGGAGCAGGCGCGGCGTGGTTCCGGGAGACGCATCTGGCAGCGTTTCCAGCAGCTGGTCATGCAGGAAGGTATTGATGCGCCGGGTAGCAAGCTCGCTGCCGCCCACGAGATAAGGGATCGTGAGGGTATATTCCTGGTCGCGGCTGTTCTTCGAGCGATAGCTGATCTCGCGGTCGAGAATGTTCGCGGTGTCTGCCGAGAGCACCTGACCAGCGATGGGGAGCAACAGAGAGGCGGCAAGCAGCCAGTGTTTCATGCGAGTCGGCATACGGACGCGACGCTTCGAGGGCACCGTTTAGTTGGAAAAGAGTTGCCTACATTTTCCGACACTGTCTCAATTCGCAGCGCGCCATGAACACCTTGCCGTCGCCGCACTGCAGGCGGTACACCTCGACCGGCCCCGGCTCGGTCACCAGGCCCGCACCCTGCCCGACGCAGGCATGCTGGCGCGCCAGCTGCTCGACCGTGACGGACGAGACGCCGACGCGATAGGGTACGCGCTCGATCGGCACGCCGTTGGCGTCGACCAGCTGCGGCGCCGCCTTGACCGCGACCGCGCTACCCGGCGCAGGCGGCGCCTTCGCCCCGAACATCGAACAGCCGCCCAAGGCGGTTGCAATCGCCAGCGCCGGCAGTGCTTTCATCGTGTCTCCGAAAGGATCAGAAGCTGAGGGTCTTGACGCCGTCCGCCATGCCCAGCAGGCAGACGTTGGCGCCCTGCTTCGCGAACAGGCCGACCGCGATCACGCCGACGATGCCGTTGATCTCGGTCTCCAGCGCGACCGGATCGGCGATCTGCAGGCCGGCCACGTCGATGATCTCGCCGCCGTTGTCGGTGATGAAGGCTTCATCGCTGCCCGCTTTCGTGCGCAGGCGCGGCTGGCCGCCGAGTGCCGCCAGCTTGCGCATCACGACCGCGCGCGCCATCGGGATCACCTCCACCGGCAGCGGGAACTTGCCCAGCGTGCCGACCAGCTTCGAACCGTCGGCGATGCAGACAAAACGCTTCGATACCGAGGCCACGATTTTCTCGCGCGTGAGCGCCGCGCCGCCGCCCTTGATCATCGCGCCCTGCTCGGTGATCTCGTCCGCGCCGTCGATGTAGACGGCAATCGACTCGACCTCGTTCAGGTCGAACACGGGAATGCCGTGGCCGCGCAGGCGCGCCGCGGTCGCTTCCGAGGAGGCGACGGTACCCTTGATACGGTCCTTGATCTTCGCCAGTTCGTCGATGAAGAAATTCGCCGTCGAGCCGGTGCCCACGCCGATGATTTCGCCGTCGACCACGTAATCGATGGCGGCGCGTGCCACGGCTTGCTTGAGTTCGTCTTGAGTCATGATGTCTGCAATGGAAAGATGGAATGGCGACATTTTAACGGATCGCCACCGCCATCTCGACGACCTGCGTGACCGGCGCCATATGCATATCCGATTTACCGCATGCATATCCGTTTTGCATTGCCGAGAAGACAAAAATCCCGGAGACTGGATTGATTGCTATTTGACATCTATTCAGACAGGCGGAACGATGAAGATCTTCACCAAAAAGCGCGCGCTGGTGGCTGGCGCCCTGCTCGTGGCGGGTGCGGCGGCCTTTGCGTATGCCAGGCACGGCAGCGAGCCGAAGACGCCGCCGCTGAAATACCGCGCCAGCGCGGTCGATACCGGCAGCATCACGCATACGGTCACGGCCACCGGCACCATCAATCCGGTGGCGCTGGTAAATGTCGGCTCGCAGGTTTCAGGCACCGTTGTCGAGCTCAATGCCGACTTCAACGACCGCGTGAGGAAGGGGCAGGTGCTGCTGAAACTCGATCCGACCATCTTCAATGCCCAGGTCGGCCAGGCACGTGCCAGCGTCGCCTCCGCGCAGGCCAACCTGCGCCTGGCCCTGGCCAGCTTCGAGCGCAACAAGCAGCTGGTGGCGCAGAATTTCGTGTCCAGCCTGGCGCTCGACCAGTCGCGCCGCGAGCTGGACGTGGCGCGCGCGAACCAGCAGCTGGCCGAGGCCCAGCTGGCGCGGGCGCTCGCGGACCTGAACAACAGCGTGATCCGCAGCCCGATCGACGGCGTCATCATCAAGCGCACGATCGACCTCGGGCAGACCGTGGCGGCCTCGTTCAACACGCCGAACCTGTTCCAGATCGCGAAGGACCTGACCAAGATGCAGATCGATACCAGCGTGTCGGAAGCCGACGTCGGCGCCCTGAAGGACGGCCTGCCGGCGCGCTTCGTGGTCGACGCCTACCCGAGCCGCGAGTTCAACGCCACCATGCGCCAGTTCCGCCTGGCGCCGAACGTGGTGCAGAACGTCGTCACCTATAACGTCGTGCTCGACGTCGACAACAAGGACGAGCTGCTGAAACCCGGCATGACGGCGCAGGTGCGCCTGGTTGTCGACAACCGGCCAAAGGCCCTGCGCATCCCGACCGCGGCCCTGCGCTTCCGGCTGTCGGAAGAGGACCAGGAAAAGGAGCGCAAGGCGCTGGCCGCGGAGAAGGCGAACGGCGCCGCGAAGGAACCCGCGAACGCCGCGCCGCTCGACGACGACCTGGCCCTGCAGAACACGGGCGAAACGGCGCGCATGTTCAAGGTGTATAAACTCGATGCGAAGAACCAGCCGCATCCCGTGGACATCCGCATCGGCCTGTCCAACTTCCGCTATACGGAAGTCGTCAGCGGCGACCTGAAGGCGGGCGAGCGCGTGGTCACCCGTTCGGTCACGCCGGCCCAGGACATGTGATGACGGCCGCATCCTCCGACACCCTGATCGACATCCGCTCGGTTACCAAAGCCTATGTTTCCGGGAGCGTCGAGACGCCGGTGCTGTTCGGCGTCGACCTGCGCGTGGAGCGCGGCGATTTCATCGCGGTGATGGGCCAGTCGGGTTCCGGCAAATCGACCCTGATGAACATCCTCGGCTGCCTCGACCAGGCCAGCGGCGGCGATTACCTGCTCGACGGCCTCGATACGCGCGCCCTCTCGCGCCCGCAGCTGGCCGAGATCCGCAACCGCACCATCGGCTTCGTGTTCCAGAGCTTTAATCTCATCAAGCGCATGAGCGTGCTCGAGAACGTGGCGCTGCCGCTGATCTATGCGGGCGTGGCGCGCGGGCGGGCGCTGGCGAAGGCGAAGCAGGAACTCGAGCGCGTGGGACTGGGAGAACTCGGCAAGCGCACGCCGAACCAGCTCTCGGGAGGACAGCAGCAGCGCGTGGCGATCGCGCGCGCGCTGGTCGGCGACCCGCCCCTGATCCTGGCCGACGAACCGACCGGCAACCTCGACACCCAAACCAGCGACGACATCATGCGCGGCCTGCAAACGCTGAACACGCAGCGCGGCATCACCATCGTGCTGGTCACGCACGAACCGGACATCGCGGCCTGGAGCCGGCGCCTGGTGCGCCTGAAGGATGGGCGCGTGCTGTACGACGGCCCCGCCGCCGAGGGCCTGCGCCAGCTCGCAGCCAGCCACGAGCAGCTGCTTTCCGGGAGCCCGGCATGAAGCTGCTCCAGGTGATGGTCGAGGCCTTCCGCTCGATGGCGGCGAACCGCCTGCGCACCGCGCTGACGATGCTCGGCATCGTGATCGGCATCGCCTCGGTGGTGCTGATGCTGGCGCTGGGCGACACCATGCAGCGCTTCGTGAAGAAGGAAATGGAGGCGCTCGGCACCAACATGGTCTATGTATTCCCGGGCGGCGACCGCACCGAGGCGCAGCGCATGCGCAGCGGCGCGGCGCCCTCGCTCACCCTGCTCGACGCGCAGGCGCTGGACCGCCTGCCCAGCCTGGCGGGCGCGGCGCCGGCGCTGCAGGGCAGCTTCAAGCTGGCGGCCGGGAACGAAACCTCGGGCAGCCTGGTGCACGGCGTGACGCCGGCCATGTTCAAGATCCGCAACTGGAAGGTCGAACAGGGCAGCATGTTTACCGACGACGATGTGCGCGCCGCCGCGCGCATGGTCGTCATCGGCCAGAAGGTCGCGGACCAGTTCTTCTACCGCCAGGACCCGCTCGGGCGCTACCTGCGCATCGAGAACGTCGCGTTCCAGGTGATCGGCGTGCTGCAGGGAGAAGGACGCCAGATCGACGGCGGCGACCTGTCGGAAATGGTGCTGGTGCCGATCACGGCGGCACGCGCCTACATGGTGCGCGGCCCCTTCCCCGACAACGTGCACTACATCGCGGCCCAGGGCAAGAGCGAAGGCGTGCTGGCCGATGCGGTCGAGGACATGAAGGAAACCCTGCGCGACCGCCACCGCATCAAGCTCGACGACCCGGACGACTTCCGCCTGCAGAACATGGCCAGTTTTGCCGCCACCGGCGCCAAGATCACCACCGGCATCGCCGCCCTGCTGGGCGTGATCGGCGGCATCTCCCTGGTGGTCGGCGGCATCGGCATCATGAACATCATGCTGGTCTCGGTGACGGAACGCACGCGCGAGATCGGCATCCGCATGGCGATTGGCGCCAAGCCGCGCGACATCCTGCTGCAGTTCCTGGTCGAGGCGGTGGTGATCTGCCTGGCCGGCGCCGCAGTCGGGATTGCGATCGCGGCGACCGGGGCGGCGGTGATCACGAAGCTGGCCGAGTTCGACGTGAAGGTGGGATTGAGCGCCGTGATCGTGGCCTGTGCGTTCGCGACGGCCGTGGGGGTGTTCTTCGGGTTTTATCCGGCACGAAGGGCGTCGCGCTTGCTGCCGGTGGATTGCCTGCGGCACGAGTAAGAGGCCGGGAAAGGACGGATGCATGAGGTGCGCGATGAAAACGGCGGCGCTGGCAACCCTGGTCTGGCTCGGCGGACCGGCGACGGCGGCCGACTGGACGCTCAGGCTGGATGGCATCGGGCCGCTGCGAATCGGCATGCGTTTCGATGAAGCGAATGCCGCCGTGGGCAGCCGGCTCGCGGCAAGCGACCCGTCGCTGCAGGCTTCGCCAGGATGCGACGAGATCCCCCTTCCCATGCATCCCGGCGTCAGCCTGATGTTCATCGACGGGGTGCTCAAGCGCGTCGACGTATTTGCGGCAGGAACGAGGACGGCGAACGAGATCGCGGTCGGCGATCCTGTCGCCCGCGTCCACGCCATCTACCCGCGTGCCAGGCGCGAAGATCATTTCTACAATAGCGCTGAGCAGTACCTGACGGTCGACTCGGCCGACAGCCGCTATTCGCTCCGCTTCGAAACCGAGGGCGGCAAGATTGCGCATTTTTACGCCGGCGCCAGAGAACAAGTGCGCTATGTGGAAGGGTGCCTGTGAAACAAGAGGGCACTTAATTGATTCCAATAACAGATGCAACGTTGCATCGATCACCATCATGAACCATTCCGGTGCGCTCGGCATACCCAAGGGACCGGAACCGAAAGCCACCTTCCTGGGCGAGGTGAAGCCTTGCGACTCCGTGGACACGGGCGGCTGCAGCTATACCCAGGGATACTGGGGAAGCAAGCCGAACGTTGTCTGGCCTTCTCCGTACGATCGCAGCGCGATGTTCTATTTGAGCGGAAAAACCTGGCAGGGAGTCATGGACAGCCCGGTAAAAAGCGCGCCGGGATATTATCAGCTGGCGCAACAATATATTGCCGCGGTATTGAATGTCGCGAATAACGCATCTGCGCCACAAGGCGTCACATCCACCATCTCGTCCGCGGCGGCCTGGCTGACCGTTACCAGTCCCGCCGCTTGCAGTACCAAAGGAAGCTGCGGCGTGCAAAAGGACTGGGCCGCCACACTGGCGCAATACAACGAAGGCAGTTACCCAGGCGGCCCTAAACACTGTGAGTAAGCTTTGCTTTCATATGCAACGCATGTTTAGCTAATTGGGCCTGGCGCCACACCCCGGTAGCAGGCGACTCTTTGCCAGGCAGAAGCGCGCGCGATAGCAGGTCGGTGTCGCCGCGCTTTTGCCGGGACGGGTTTCGATGTGTACGGTATAAGCAACCGCGCCTTCCAGCGTGGCCGCGGGCGTCTGCGGCAGTGCCGGCACCCGTCCGCCATACGGGATACACATGCTGAAACTGACGGGAAAAGTCCGCTCGCGCGGCATTGCCATTTGCCACAGGATGCGCTCCCCTGCGCTCACCCGGATGGCATGGAAGTCGGGTGTGCCGCCGCGTTCTTCCTCGCGTTCCGAGATCGTGAAGCACGGTAGCCCATTGGCATCCATCCGCACCTGTGCTTCGCCGACACGGCGCCCTGCCTGCGCGGGGAGCAGGAGCAGGCCGGCAAGGCACAGGGTCAGAGTTCGCTTCATCACGGGTTCGGAATGCAGGAGGGGTGGGCAGGAATAAGCCTAATTTGTTGCCGTAGCGCAGTATTGATAAGGATCAAACCTGGGAGGCCGGGCGGGCGAATGCGGCCGGCTCGATCAGGCTGTGCAACGGATCGACAGCTGTTTGAACGCGTGGGCGGCGTTCAGGCAGCGTGATCGCGCGCGGTCAGGTAGAGCCGCCCACCCTACGAAACGCGGCGACGCAGCGGCAGGTAAGCCAGGCGCCGGGCGAGACCGCGATGCAGGTTGGTGCGGCTGGCGGGGTCGGCCAGGAAATGCGAGAGGACCTGTTCGTACAGCGCCAGCTGTCCGGCATAGCGCCGCTGGCGCATCGCCTCCGGACGCTGCAGGAATTTCAGCACGAAGTAATCGGCCAGCAGGTCGCCCTGCGCTTCCATGTTGTAGTCGGCCAGCGTGGCGTCTTCATGCAGATCGTAGTGGTAAGGCAGCGCAATGCGCACCGCCCCGCGCAGGCGTACGGGGTAGCCCAGCTGGTGCTGCCAGACGTGGACCATCTCGTGCATGAACCAATGCTGGCCGGTGAGGCTGGCCTGCGCGTAGTCGTCGAGGAAGCAGGAATGGTGGAAGTACATGCTGCCGTTCGGCGTCATCGCGCAGTTCTTCGGCTGGAAGGGCATGTAGCGCCGGCCGTGGATGCGCACGCGCTCGTAGTCGACGGCATCGCGGAACAGCAGCGAGGCCATGGCGATTTCGCCTGCGGTGAGGGGACGCCACCGCTCTGAACGCGGGCGACGAAACGGTAGGGCATCCATTGCTTGCTTTTGTGAGATTGAGAAGCATGGCAATCTTAAAGCAGATCGCTCGAATGCCGTTTTAACACAGCTTCCTGGACACCAATGCCTCACAGTCGTCTGCCATTGGCGTCTGCCTGAAGCAATGCGCTCACAGGGCCGGTGCGCGAAGGTCGTGGCTGAAGCGCGCCGACAGCACGCGCAGGACTTTGTCGATGTCGACCGGCTTGGTAAGGTGGAGGTCGAAACCCGCCTCGAGGCTGCGCGCCTGATCGGCCTCGCTGCCCCAGCCGGTAAGCGCCACCAGCACGCGTGCCTGGGCGCCCGGCAAGGCCCGTAACAGCGATGCAGTCTCGTAGCCATTCATGCCCGGCATGCCGATGTCGAGGAACACCACCGCAGGGTCATGCCGCTTCACCATCTCTACCGCTGTCTGCCCGTCGTACGCGAGGAGTACCGCGTGGCCGCTCGTTTCCAGCACCATGGCCATGGTCTCGGCCGCGTCGCGGTTATCGTCGACGACCAGCACCCTGTAGCGCTCGATGGCGCCGGAACTCGCCGGCGGCGCGGCCTCGACCGGCTCCGGCGCGTCCGCACGCGGCAGCCAGATGCGGAACAGGCTGCCGGCGCCCGGGCCGGCGCTCTCGGCGACGACGCGGCCGCCGTGCATCTCGACCAGGCCCTTGACGACGCTCAGGCCGATGCCCAGCCCACCCTGTGCATGGCCCAGGTGCTGCTGCACCTGCGCGAACCGGTCGAACACGTGCTCGATCATATCGGGCGGGATGCCGATGCCGGTGTCGGCCACCTCGATGACCAGCATGCCCGGCTGAGCAGCCTCGCCACCGCGCAGCGCCACGCAGCCTCCGCGCGGCGTGTACTTTGCCGCGTTGTTCAGCAGGTTGCCCACCACCTGGACCAGCCGGGTCGAGTCCCCCGTGACCCATAGCGCAGGATCCACACCTTGCCAGATGACCCGATGGCCCTGCGCGTCGAGCAGCGCCTGCACGCCCTCCAGCGCTTGTTCGAGCACGGATTGCAGTGAAAGCGGATCCTGCCGCAACAGGATCTTGCCCTGCCGGATGCGCGCGATGTCGAGCAGGTCGTCGACCAGGTGCACCATGTGATCGAACTGGCGTTGCATGATGCCCAGCACCTGGTCCGCCTGGCTCGGCAGGCCGCCTTTGATATGCTGCAGTAAGTGCAGCCCGGTGCGCAGAGGTGCGAGCGGGTTGCGCAACTCATGTGCGAGCGTGGCCAGGAATTCGTCCTTCTGGCGATCGGCAAGCTTGAGCGCCTCGCGCGTGCGTACGTAGTGGGTAATGTCGACACAAGCGCCGGTCATTGTCCTCGCGCGGCCAGTCGGGTCAAGGAAGGTCCGGCCACGATCGTACAGCCAGTGCACCGAACCATCCGGGTACACCACCCGGAGCTCCATCTCGAAATCGTCACCGTGATCGCGGCAGCGCTCGCACCGGCGGATCACCTCGGCGCGGTCGTCCGGGTGAACCAGCGCGATGAATTGGTCGAGGCTACGCACTGCCTCGCCGGGGCGCAGGCCGAACAGGCGGTCGAGCGCGCCATCCCAGGTGAGCCGGTTGTCCTGGATGTCCCAGTGGAAGGTGCCGGTGCGGCTGGCTTCCAGGGCCATCTCCATCGCCAGTTCGGTGGTCTTGCGGCTCGTGATGTCCATCGCCGTGCCGTTGGCGCGCACACAGCGGCCGGCGGCGTCGAATAGTCCGCGTCCCTTGGCCGCAATCCAGCGCACCCGGCCGTCGCTGCGTCCCACCGTGCGGTACTCGACGTTGTAAAGGGCGCGTATCTGCGGATCGCAGGCCGCCGCGAATGCGCGGGTCACCGTCGCCCGGTCGTCCGGATGCAGGCCCGCGTAGAAGTCGTCCAGCGACAGCGCTTCATCGGTCGTGATGCCGAACATGCTACGCAGCCCCGGTTGCCATATCAGGCTGCCCTCGCGCACGTTCACATCCCAGAACGCGATCTCGGAAGCGTCCGTGGCCAGGCGCAGCCGTTCTTCGCTCTCGGCAAGGGCCTGCTGCGCTGCGCTCGCGGTGCGTGCATTGTCCGCGAGCATGACCGTCGAGGTGGTTTCGATCGCCGCGCAGAAGATGCCCGCGACCTGCCCGTCGTCATCCAGCAAGGGGGTGTAGGTGAAGCTGAAATAGTGCGGTCCGGGCGTCTCGCGGCTGGCCAGCCTGAACGGCCTGTTCTCGAATGACAGCGACTCGCCGCGCATGACGGCCTCGTTCAGCAACCGTAGTTCGTCCCAGATCTCGCTCCAGACCTCGGCCATCGAATGGCCGAGCGCAGCGGGATGTTTGTCGCCGAGGATCGGGATGTAGCCGTCGTTGTAGAGCGAGATGTGGCCTGGACCCCAGGCGATGAACATGGGCTGCTGCGCGCGCAGCATCAGGCTCACGGCTGTCTTCAAGGAAAGAGGCCATGATTCCAGTTTGCCAAGCGGCGTTGCCGACCAGTCGTGGCTACGGATCAGTGCGCCCATAGTGCCGCCGCCGCGGAAGTGCGGCTGGTCGTGGGGGTCGATCATTGGCAGGCTCGATATGTTGGCGGCGCAGGCGCGATTCGCACAAGTTGGTTGGGTTACGTCTGAATCTTCGGGACAAATGATAACACTCGACCCGGTCGCTCCCTGACTGCGGGACAGTGTAGCCCGTGTAGTTGCCCGGTTCCAGTGTCCAGCGAACTAAAGAATGGCCACTACCGAAACCCACACCTCGAACGGCTGCACCGGTTACAACGATATGCTACTCCGGCCGATCCAGTCGCAACAACACTGCCGCCATCATCCTGGCAATATCCTTCCTTACCACGTTCGTTCCGATTATCCCCGGCACATCGAACTTCGGCACGATGGTCGCGTTGTATGCCACCCTGGTGCCGGTGGCGCCGGCCAAAGGACTGAGCTCCCAGCTGGCGCGGTAGACTTTCATGTCGCCGTCGACCAGGCTGATGTCGATGCGATCCGGCGCCCGTTCATGCACCTGCACCACCAGGCGGATGGTCCGGCTGAAAAACAGAAAGCGGGCGGTGCCCAGCTGTTCGACGATGAGGCTGTCGCCATCGCGGGACACGACGCGCGCGCTTTTCAGGTTGGGCAGGTAATCGGCAAAATGGTTGTAATCGGTGAGGACACGCCAGACAGCGGCCGGCGCGGCCGCCACCGTGCCGCTCGAAGCGATCTGGTAGACCTTGTTCCCTTCGGCGGCGTCGACGCGCTCCACGTTCAGTTCGAACCTGGGCGCGCCAGGCTGCGCTGCCACCGGGGCGGCGCTCCAGGCCCACAGGGCGCACCCGAGCAGGAGCATGTTTGCAATGCGATGTAGCATGCGCCGAGCGTAACATGTGGATGGGCTTGCGTCACACGATTGCAGCGCGCCGCGTCGGCGAACGGCCTTCAGCGCCGTGCGACGACCTGGTAGCGCACCTCGAGCTCGTCCTGTACCGACAGCAGTCCGCCCCCTACCGAAAACGGCGTGATGCCGAAATCCGTCTGCTTCAGGCGCGCCGTTCCGCTCGCGACCACCCGGGCCGGGTCGACCTGGACTGAGGCCGGCAGCGCCATCCAGCGCGTGACGCCGTGCAGCGTGACGGCGACGCGCAGCCGGCCGTCGGCCTGCTGCTGCGCATGCAGCGTCACCAGCGGATAGCGCTGCGCCTCGAGCACCGGGCCGAGCATGTTGGTGCGCGTGCCCTCGACCGCCGGTGCCGAGGGTTGCTTGTCGATGCCCGCGTCGCGCAGCAGTTGCGGCTCGTCGACGCTCATCTCGTCGAGACGGAAAGAAAGGTCGGCGCTGCCCGCGCCAGGTGCGACCTGGCCCGCCAGCGTGCGGCTGGCCACCACGTGGTCGTGTCCGAGCCGCGCCATCAGGCCTGCGCGGCGTACCGTGACGGCCACCAGCGAGGCACGCGGATCGACCGCGTAGACGGCGGCGCCACCGGAAGCCGCCCCGGCGCGGTAGGGGCTCGATTCGGTTCCCGGGCCCGGCGCCGGCGGCGCCAGCTGCTGCCCGCAGGAGACCAGCAGCAGCAATGGGAGGAGGCGCAGCATGGCGACCGGCCCGGGTGCCATGATGCGCTTCATGCGGGCTTACTTGCGCAGGGCCGCTGCGGCTTTCGCCAGCTCGGTGATGCGGTTCCAGTCACCGGCCATGATCGCATCCTTCGGGGTCAGCCACGAACCGCCGACGCAGGCCACGTTTTTGCACGCGAGGAAGGCGGGCGCAGTATCGATCGAGATGCCGCCGGTCGGGCAGAAGGTCACGTCCGGCAGCGGACCGGCGATCGCGTTGAGCATGCCGACGCCGCCCGCCGGCACCGCCGGGAACAGTTTCAGCTGCCTGAAGCCGGCTTCGCGCGCCGCCATCACTTCCGACGGCGTCATCACGCCCGGCAGCAGCGGCAGGCCGCTCTTTTTCGCCGCTTCGATGAGGGCGGGCGTCAGGCCCGGCGAGACGCCGAACACGGCGCCGGCGTCGCGCGCGGCGGCGAATTCCTCGCCTTGCGTCAGGGTGCCGACGCCGACGATGGCGCCTTCAACCTGCGCCATGTCGCGAATGGCCTGCAGGCCGTGGGCGGTGCGCAGGGTCACTTCCAGCACGCGGATGCCGCCTGCCACCAGGGCTTTCGCCAGCGGCACGGCGTGGGATGGATCGTCGATGGCGATCACGGGGATCACGCTCGCCGAGCGCATGATGTCGAGTACGGTCATGGTCATGGTCATGCTCACTTCGGAGTTTTGAACAGGAAGTCTTCGTCGGAGCCGGGCATGATTTCGCCGCTGTCGGCGCCTTCATGCAACGGTACGGTGGTGTGGCGTGGCGAAGGCAGCGGGAAGGTCGCTGCGCCCTCTTCCGCCACGCTGCTGTGATGGCGGAACATGCCGAACAGGTCGCGGCCCATGCCGATGTGGCTGGCCGAGATGTCGGCCGTGACCTGCTTGCGCTGCTCCCAGACCTCGGCCGGGACCAATGCTTCCAGGGTGCCGGTGGCGGCGCAGACGCGGATGATGTCGCCGTCGCGCACCTTGCCGAGCGGACCGCCGGACAGGATCTCCGGCGACACGTGGATCGCCGCCGGCACCTTGCCCGACGCGCCCGACATGCGGCCGTCGGTGACCATCGCCACGCGGTGGCCGGCGTCCTGCAGGTTCGACAGCGCAGGCGTGAGCGCGTGCAGTTCCGGCATGCCGTTCGCGCGCGGACCCTGGAAGCGGATCACGGCGACGAAATCGCGGTTCAGGTGACCCGCTTTATACGCATGCATGAAGTCTTCCTGCGAATTGAAGGTCAGTGCAGGCGCTTCCACGGTCTGGTGTTCCATCTTGACGGCCGAGACCTTCATCACGGCGCGGCCGAGGTTACCCTTGACCAGCACCATGCCGCCGTTGCTGCTGAACGGGTTCGAGGCCGGACGCAGCACGTCTTCGTCGCCGCTCTGCGCCGGCACGTCGCGGAACACGGCGTTGCCGGCTTCGTCCAGGAAGGGTTCCTTGCAATGCTTGCGCAGGCCGTGGCCGAGGATGGTGTTGACGTCTTCGTGCGCCAGGCCCGCATCCAGCAGTTCGCGGATCACGAAACCAGGGCCGCCTGCGGCCTGGAAGTGATTCACGTCGGCGTCGCCGTTCGGGTAGATGCGGGTCAGCAGCGGCACCACTTTCGACAGTTCGTCGAAGTCGTTCCAGTCGATGACGATGCCGGCGGCGCGCGCGATGGCGACCAGGTGCATCGTGTGGTTGGTCGAGCCGCCGGTCGCGTGCAGCGCGGCGATGGCGTTGACGATGCTTTTTTCGTCGACGACGTGCCCGACCGGCATGTAATGGCCGCCCTGCTGGGAAATCGCCACCGCCTGCTGCGAGGAGGCGCGCGTCAGCGCGTCGCGCAGCGGCGTGCCCGGCGTGATGAAGGCCGAACCCGGCAGGTGCAGGCCCATCATCTCCATCAGCATCTGGTTGCTGTTGGCGGTGCCGTAGAAGGTGCAGGTGCCGGCGCTGTGGTAGGACTGCGATTCGCACTCGAGCAGCTCGTCGCGCGTGGCCTTGCCCTGCGCGTAGAGCTGGCGCACGCGCGCCTTCTCTTTATTCGACAGGCCGGTGGTCATCGGGCCGCCCGGCACGAACACCGCCGGGATATGGCCGAAGTGCAGCGCGCCGATGAGCAGGCCCGGGACGATCTTGTCGCAGATGCCGAGGTAGAGGGCGGCGTCGAACATGTTGTGCGAGAGCGCGACCGCGGTCGACATGGCAATGGTGTCGCGCGAGAACAGGGACAGTTCCATGCCCGGCTGGCCTTGCGTGACGCCGTCGCACATGGCCGGCACGCCGCCCGCGAACTGGGCCACGGCGCCGATGTCGCGCACGGCGTCCTTGATAATCTTGGGGAAGTATTCGAACGGGTGGTGCGCCGACAGCATGTCGTTGTACGAGGAGACGATCGCCACCGATGGCTTCTTCTGCTCGCGCAGTTTCAGTTTGTCGTTCTCGGGGAAGGCGGCGAAACCGTGGGCCAGGTTGGTGCAGGCGAGCGCGCTGCGCTGTACGCCGCCAATCCGCGCCGCCTCGAGGTGCGCCAGATAGGCCGCGCGCGAGACGCGGCTGCGCTCGATGATCCGGTTCGTTACCTTTTCAACTACGGGGTGCAGCGCCATAATCGTTCCTTCGAAATTGGATTCTGAAATTTTACTACGAAATGGGAATGGGATTGTGGCAAAGGCTCGCTTTTCGACTTGCCGCCGTGCGTAACGCGTGGGCTCGGGGAGCCCACCCTACGGTGCGCAACCTCCCGGAAAACAAAATTATCTTGTTGGCCGCTGTGTAACGTAGGGTGGGCTCCCGAGCCCACGCGTCAACACCTCCCGGTCAATGGCAATGCTATCAACACCGACAGCGTCCGCACGCCTCGACGTGTAGTGAATTTACTTCCCATTCCTGTATCATTCGATAATCTGTTCAAAACAACATCGCCCGCTCAACATGACCGCCATTCCATTGACCAGCACGCCCAGCTTCCAGGCCCTCGAAACCCACGCCGTAGAGGCCGAAGACTGGGAGATGCGGCACCTGTTCGCGGCCGATCCGCAGCGCTTCGAGCGCATGTCGATCGAGGCCGCCGGCCTGTTCCTAGACTATTCAAAAAACCGCCTTGACGGGCGCACGCTTGAACTGCTCGCAAGCCTTGCGCGCGAGCGCGGCGTCGAGGCGCGCCGCGACGCGATGTTCGCCGGCGAGAAGATCAACAACACCGAGAACCGCGCCGTCCTGCACACCGCCCTGCGCGCGCCGCGCGATGCGCAACTGAGCGTCGACGGCCAGGACGTCAGCGCCGACGTGCACGCCGTGCTGGCGCGCATCAAGACCTTCACCGATGCCGTGCGCAGCGGCGACTGGCTCGGCCACACGGGCAAGCCGATCACCGACATCATCAACATCGGCATCGGCGGCTCCGACCTCGGCCCGAAGATGGTCTGCCTGGCGCTGCGCCAGTACAGCCATCCGAGCCTGACCATGCACTTCGTCTCCAACGTCGACGGCCACGACATGGACGCCGCGCTCGAGAAAGTGAACCCGGAAACCACGCTCTTCATCATCGCCTCGAAAACGTTTACGACGGCCGAGACCATGATGAATGCGCAGACCGCGCGCATGTGGTTCCTGGCCCATGCGCAGGAAGAGGCGCTTGCGAAACACTTCGTCGCGGTCTCGACCAACGTGGAAGCCATTAAAAAATTCGGCATCGACCCGGCCAACATGTTCCCGTTCTGGGACTGGGTGGGCGGCCGCTATTCGGTGTGGTCGGCGATCGGCCTGCCGGTGGCGCTCGCCGTCGGCTTCGGTTATTTCTCGGACTTCCTGGCCGGCGCCCATGCGATGGACCAGCATTTCCGGACCGCGGCAGTGGAAGAAAACATGCCGATGCTGCTGGCCCTGGTCGGCTTCTGGAACCGCCAGTTCCTCGGCTGTACCTCGGTCTCGATCGCGCCCTACCACCAGGACCTGAACCGCTTCCCGGCCTACCTGCAGCAGCTCGACATGGAGAGCAACGGCAAGCGCGTGACGCGCGAGGGCGAGCCGGTCGATACCCCGACCTGTCCCGCCATCTGGGGCGAGCCGGGCACCAACGGCCAGCACGCCTATTTCCAGCTGCTGCACCAGGGCACGGACGTGACGCCGATCGATTTCATCGCCGCCCTCCGTCCGGCGCACGAGCTGCAGAACCACCACACCGCCCTGCTGGCGAACTGTTTCGCCCAGTCGGAAGCCTTCATGAAGGGCAAGACGATCGACGAAGTGCGCCTGGACCTGCAGGGACAAGGCCTGTCGCTGGGCGAGATCGAGCGCCTGGCGCCCCATAAGACCTTCCCCGGCAACCGGCCGAGCAACACGATCCTGATGGAATACCTGACGCCGGCCACGCTGGGCGCCCTGATCGCGCTCTACGAACATAAAACCTTCGTGCAGGGCGTACTGTGGGACCTGAACAGCTTCGACCAGTGGGGCGTCGAACTGGGCAAGGTGCTGGCCAAACAGGTCGAGGCAGAGCTCAAGGGCGAGCCGCGTCCGGAACAGCACGACAGCTCCACCAATGGCCTGATCGCCCGCGCCAAGGCCGCGGTTTGAGCACGAACGTGATTGACACCATGAAAACCGTGAAAATCGACGTCATCCACGACGAAGCGATGCAGGTGGGCGAGTGCCCATTCTGGCACGACGTGGAATCGGCCCTGTACTGGGTCGACATCAATGGCATGACCGTGAACCGGGTGCACCCGGCGAGCGGCAAGTTCTCGTCCTGGACGATGGCCTCCGAACCCTCGGCGATTGCCGCCGACGGCGACAACAACCTGGTGGTCGCCACGCGCCTGGGCTTCGTGCGCCTGAACACGACCAGCGGCGAGATGACCGACATTTGCCCTGCCCCCTACGACACGGCGATCACGCGCTTCAACGACGGCCGCGTGGATCCTGCCGGGCGCTTCTGGGTCGGCACCATGTACGAACCGCGCGACAAGCCGGCTGCCGAAATGTACGTGCTCGAGCGCGATAGGCTGCGCCTGGCCTGGTCGGGCAACATGACCAATTCGAACGGCCTGGCCTGGACGCCGGACGGGCGCACCATGTTCCATGCCGATACCACCAGCCACCGCATCGACGTCTACGATTTCGATGCCGCGACAGGAGAGGTGGCGAACGGGCGCAATCTCGTGACCTTCTCGACCGACAAGACCTCGCCGGACTATGGCGGGCGTCCGGACGGCGCCGCGGTCGATGCCGAGGGCAATTACTGGGTCGCGATGTTCGAGGGCGGGCGCTTGCTGAAGCTCTCGCCGACGGGCGAACTGCTGCGCGAGATCGAGCTGCCGCTGCGCTGCCCGACGGCCGTCGCCTTTGGCGGGGCCGACCTGCATACCCTGTACGTGACCAGCGCCAGCCATGGCCGCTCCGCCGCCGAGCTGGAACAGTATCCGCTGACGGGCAAGGTGCTGTGCATGCGCATGGATGTGGCCGGGCAGGTGCAGGCCGAATACAAGCGCTGATCGTTTCACATGGTGGGCGGCTCCACCCGCCGGCTTGCGCTTACGCGGCCTCGACGCCGCCCACGCGTTCAACCGGCCGAAAACTGTCGCGGTATTCATCCGTGCGTCGAACGCGTGGGCGGCGCAAATCTCTTCGCTGATCAGGCGGCATGGTGGAGCCGCCCACCCTACGCGAACGCGCCGTTCGCCACGCTTGTGGCACCATAAACCGCATTCACGTAGTAGAGTTTCTTGCCAAGAGCATATTCATGTAGTAAATTTACATGCACTGCCCTTCTCACTATCTGCGACTGACCACACTATGGCAATTTCCGATTTCGACCTCGTCCTCTTTGGTGGCAGCGGCGACCTTGCAATGCGCAAGCTGCTGCCTGCAATGTATGCACGCGATGTCGCCAGCGACCTGCCCGCCAGCGCACGCATCATCTGCGTGGGCCGCGACAAGATGCCGCAGGACGAATTCCTGAACTTCGTCGACAGCCACTCGAAGCAGCACATCAAGGACCAGGACAGCGTCGACGAGAACAAGTGGCAGCACTTCCTCGAGCGCATCACGTATATCGACCTGGACGCCACCGACGCCGATACCTTCGGCCCGCTGGTCGAAGTCCTCCGCAAGGACGACGCGATCACGCGCGTCTACTACCTGGCCACCCCGCCCCACCTGTTCGCCCAGATCTGCGACAACCTGGCCGCCACCGGCCTGGCGACCCCAAGCTCGCGCGTGGTGCTGGAAAAGCCGCTCGGGCGCGACCTGGAATCCGCCAAGCAGATCAACCTTGATGTGGGCAAGGTCTTCGCCGAATCGCAGATCTACCGGATCGACCACTACCTCGGCAAGGAGACCGTACAGAACCTGCTGGCGCTGCGCTTCGGGAACGTCCTGTTCGAGCCATTGTGGCGCCGCGAATGGATCTCCGACGTGCAGATCACGATCGCCGAGAAGATCGGCGTGGGCAACCGCCTCGGCTACTACGACAACTCGGGCGCCCTGCGCGACATGCTGCAGAACCACCTGCTGCAACTGCTGTGCATCGTCGCGATGGAGCCGCCGACCTCGATTTCCCCGGACGCCGTGCGCGACGCCAAGCTGCAGGTGCTGCGTTCGCTGAAACGCTTCACGCCGACCACGCTGGCGCAAAACATCGTGCGCGGCCAGTACCGCGGCGGTTTCGTGGACGGCAAGGCCGTGCCGAGCTACCGCGACGAGCCGGATGCACCGAAGCAGTCGAAAACCGAGACCTTCGTCGCCATGAAGGCCGAGATCGACACCTGGCGCTGGGCAGGCGTGCCCTTCTACCTGCGCACCGGCAAGCGCATGGCCGACCGCCTGGCCGAGATCGTCGTGCGTTTTAAACAGATCCCGCATTCGATTTTCAATCAGCCGACGTCGAGCTTCCAGCCGAACAGCCTGGTGATCCGCCTGCAGCCGGACGAGGGTTTGTCGCTGAACCTGATGGCGAAGACCCCGGGCGATTCCATGCGTTTGAAGCAGGCGGAACTCGAACTCGATTTCCGCGAGCAGTTCAAGGCGCCGCGCATGGAAGCCTACGAGCGCCTGCTGCTCGACGTCCTGCGCGGCCAGCTGACCCTGTTCATGCGCGGCGACGAGCTGGAAGCGGCCTGGGAATGGGTCGAGCCCATCCTCGACCACTGGGAGCAGGACGACACCGCGCCGGTGCCGTATGCCTCCGGCACCTGGGGCCCTGCCGCATCCTCCGCCCTGATCGGCCGCGACGGCCTGCAGTGGCGCGAAGAAGCGCTACCCGAGGACTGACCCGATGCTGCTCGACTCGATCCGCACCCAGCTCGATTCGCTCTCGAAGTCCGAGAGAAAAGTCGCGCTGGCCGTGCTGGAAGCGCCCGCCGCCACCGTCAGCCAGAACATCACGGCGCTGGCGAAGAGCGCGCAAGTGTCGGAGCCGACCGTCGTGCGCTTTTGCCGCACGCTCGGTTACGACGGCTGGCACGAGTTCAAGCTGAAACTGGCGCAGGGACTGGCGCTGGCTTTGCCGAGCGCGAACGAGCAGCCGGCCCAGGACGATCTCGCGGCGGACCTGGTGAACAAAATCTGCAGCCGCTCGATCAACACCCTGCTCGACCTGCGCAACAACCTGAATGCCGAGTCGGTGCAAAAGGCGCTCGACATCCTGTCGCGTGCCAAGAAAATCGAGTTCTACGGCCAGGGCACGTCCGGCATCGTCGCCGCCGACGCCCAGCACAAATTCTTCCGCTCGGGCGTGCCCACCGTCGCTTACGCCGACCCGGCGATCCATTCGATCGCGGCCGCCCTGCTGCGCGAAGGCGATGCGGTGGTGGCGATCTCGCAGCGCGGTAACAATCCGCAGCTGGTGCGCTCCGCCAAACTGGCGCGCCGCGGCGGGGCCGACGTGATCGTGCTGGCGCCGTCGGGCACCCCGCTGGCGGACATGGCGTCCGTGCTGATTCCGATCGACCTGGTGTTTAACATCGACCCCTACACGCCGATCTCTGCGCGCCTGGCCTACCTGGTCGTGATCGACGTGCTGGCCGTGGGCCTGGCGCTGCAGCGTGGGCCGGAATTCCGCAAGAAGATGCAGAACGCGCAGAAGGCGCTGCAGGAATTCGACATGCAGTTCGATTCGTTCATCGGCTAGGCAGGGTACTTAGCGGCCTGCTTCGGCCAGTGCCTGGCGTACCAGCGACTGGGCCGCCCAGATGCTCGCGGCCACGGCCTCTTCCCTCGATGCGCCCGCAACGTCGCGCATCGCCAATATCGCTTCCGTCCCCATCGTCATCGCCAGGGCCGTGCGCAAGCGCGACCTGGCGGCGTCATCGAGCCGGTCGGCGAGACTGGCCACAATCGGATCGATGTAGTTCATCCGCCTTGCCATCCGTGCGGGCCGCTCCTCCGAGGCATTGTCCAGCCACATCTGCATGAAGGCGCGCTCGACGATATGCACCCCCGCCTCGTCCCCCAGCAGCAGCCGGTTCATGGCGTCGGCAGCGCGCCCGGCCGCCTGCACCGGCTCGGCGCCGGGCGCCATCACTTCATCGAGCGGGACGACGCCGCGCCCAAAATAGGCTTCATGGATGAGTGCATCGACCGAAGGAAAGTAGCGGTAGGCGGTGGCGCGCGACACCATGGCCTTCCTGGCGATGTCCTGCAGCGTCGGCTGCTGCCCGGCCTCGCTTAAAACGAGTGCGGCATCGAGCAGCGCCTGGTAAGTGCGCTGTTTCTGGCTGGCCCGCCCCGCCTGGAGATTGGTGCGCGATACCGTGGAAGGCGGCTGGATGGCGCTTGACGTTTGGTTTGGCATGGTCTAAAAATAAGACAGGCGTCTCATATGAGACACCTGTTTATTATAGCCAAACGAGGCTTTTCTACACATATTCAGGAAAAAATCATGGCTGTGTTGACACAATCTCAATTCGATTCACTGATCGACCGGCATTTCCGCTATGAGGCGGAGGACGATGTCGACGGTGTGCTGTCCACGCTGGTAGACGATCTCACCCACGACCTGGTGGGCTGGCCGGCCGGCGTCTCGCGCGACAAGCAGGCAGCGCGGGCATTCTATGACCAGATGTTCGCAGACCTTGCGGGCGAAAAGGTAACGCCCGTCAAGCGCCTGTACGGGGAAGACTTCGTCGTGGACGAGAGTATCTGGCACGGGCGGGCCGTCGGCAACCCGATGGGCATTCCCGGCCACGGCAGGCCGCTCAGTTTCCGGATCCTGCACATTTTCGAAGTCGCCGCAGACGGCAGGATCAGGCGCGAAAATGTCTGGCTCGACCAGGCAGCGATTATCCGGCAGCTGTCGGCGCCGGTCGAGCCGGTCGCCGTCCCGGCCTGAACACGCTTGTCGTCTTTGCCTGGAGCTTGAAATGGCCATTACCAATGTAGCTGCCGGTACCAATGTTCATGAGATCGCCGACGGCGTCTATCGCATCAATACGCCGGTGGGCCTGGTACCGGGCGGGTTTTCATTCAACCAGTACCTGGTCGTGGATGACCAGCCGCTTCTGTTTCATACAGGGCCGAGAAAGATGTTTCCCCTGGTGAGGGAGGCGGTCGAAAGCGTCATTCCCGTCACCCAACTGCGGTTCATTGCCCTCTCGCATTTCGAAGCGGATGAATGCGGTTCGATCAACGAGTGGCTGGCGGCCGCTCCGCAATCCGTTCCCTTGTGTAGCCGGGTGGCGGCCATGGTCTCGGTCAACGATTTCGCGGACCGGCCCGCCCACGCAATGGGCGACGGCACCGAGCTCGTGCTGGGCAAACGTGCGGTCAAGTGGCTCGACGCACCGCATTTGCCCCATGGCTGGGAAACGGGCTTCCTGATGGATACCCGGACCAAAACGCTGTTCTGCGGCGATCTGTTCACCCAGGGCGGCACGGGTGTCGCCGCATTGACCGGCGACGACATCCTGGAGAACAGCGAAGCATTTCGCCAGCCCATGGATTATTTTTCGCATTCGACCAATACGCGGCAGCTGATCGAACACCTGGCCGCCGAATCGCCCGGCACCCTGGCATGCATGCACGGCAGCGCCTGGCACGGCGATGGCGCCAGCCTGCTGCGTGCGCTCGGTGAACGGCTCATGAGCAGCCCATCGCCGCAATGACGATGCCCTGCGGCCCCCGGCCTTTGCGCCGGCGGGCCTGCGCTGCCGCCGCTGTAAACAGATATTCCCCCGGTGCCTGAGGAAAGCCAGGCCCTGCTTTGACCGTATAATGCCTTTTTACCAAAAAGTCATGTCATGCGGTCGTCCCCTGGTTTGGCCCTCTCCTTGCGTCGACTGCTGGTCCTGCTCAGCGGGATCAGCCTGCTGCCGCTGGCCCTATTGGGCCTGTGGTCGGTCCACACGGCCAGCCAGTACCAGCAGCGCGAACAGGACCGGGCCATGCTCGACGTGGCGCGGGCCCTGTCGAGCGCGGTCGATGCGGAACTCGACGGTTCGATCGCGACGCTGGCCAGCCTGGCGCGTTCGCCGGCCATCGGCGCCGGCGACCTGCGGTCCTTCTACGATATCGCGCGCGACCAGGTCAAGGCCCAGCCCGAGTGGCTGGCGATCATCCTGGCCGATGCCAAGGGCAACATCCTGTTTCGCACCACCGATCCCTACGGCGCGGCCGCGGGCCACATAACCGATCCCGAAAGCCTGCGCCAGCTGCTCGCCGTGCAGCGGCCCCTGGTCGGGCAAGTCACGCGCGGCCAGCGCGGCCGCGTGGCCTTCCCGGTGCGGGTGCCGATCCGCGACGAGGCGGGCCGGCTGTATGCGCTGACCGCCGTCATCAAGCCCGACCGCATCCTGGGCGTCGTCAAGCGCCAGCAGGCACCCGCCGATTCCATCATCTCCATCATCGACGCCTTCGGCTCCATCGTGGCGCGCTCGAAAGAACAGGACAAGCGGGTCGCCACCGCGCCCGGTCCCGGGCTGGCAAAGCTCATGCGCGACAAGGGAGTCGAGGGCACCGGCGACACCGTCAACCTCGATGGCGCAAGCATGAGCAGCGCCTTCACGCGGATATCGCGTCATGGCTGGACGGTGGCGGTGAGCGTGCCGAAGCCCGCCATCGGCCCCGTTTCACTGAAGGGCATCACCCTGTACGGCTGGGGCCTGGCGGCCTCGCTGCTGGCCTGCATCGGCATCGCTTCCCTGCTCTCGACCCGCATCGCGCGCAGCTTCGCCAACCTCGAACGCGGGGCCGCCGCCCTCGGCGCCGGCAAGCAGGTCGAGGTCGCGCCCTCGCGCATCCGCGAGGTTGCGCTCATGGGCCGGGCGCTGGAGGCCGCCGCCGCGCAGCACGCGCGGCACGAGCAGGAGCGCTCGCGCCTGCTCGCCTCGCTCGAAGAAGCCCTGTCCGCCAGCCGCGGCGCCAGCCTGGTGAAGGACGAATTCCTCGCCGTGCTCGGGCACGAACTGCGCAACCCATTGAGCCCGATCGTCGCCTCGCTCGACCTGATGGACCTGCGCGCCGACGGCGCCAGCCTGCGCGAACGCACCATCATGCGGCGCCAGGTGAACCACCTGAAACGCCTGGTGGATGACCTGCTCGACGTGTCACGGATCACCTCCGGCAAGATGCAGCTCGACCTGCGCCCGCTGAACCTGGCCGACGTGGTGTATCACACCGCCACCAGCCGCCCGGGACGGCCGGTCGAGCTGACGGTGCCGGACACGCTCTGGGTGCAGGGCGACGAGAGCCGCCTGGCGCAGGTACTGAACAACCTGCTGTCGAACGCCGAGCGCTTCGGCGAGGGCGCGACCCGCGTCGTCCTGCGCGCCGACGGGCATACGGCGCGCCTGGAGGTAAGCGACGACGGCATCGGCATGGGGCCGGAACTGCTGGCGCGCGTGTTCGAGCCGTTTTACCAGGCGCCGCAACAGGTGGCCCGCATCACGGGCGGCCTGGGACTGGGCCTGGCCATCGTGCGCAAGATCGTCGAACTGCATGGCGGGCGCGTGTGGGCGCACAGCGACGGTCCCGGTACGGGCAGCCGCTTCGTCGTCGAGCTGCCGCTGATCGACGCCCAGGCGCCGCT
Source organism: Massilia litorea (assembly GCF_015101885.1). NCBI lineage: Bacteria > Pseudomonadati > Pseudomonadota > Betaproteobacteria > Burkholderiales > Oxalobacteraceae > Massilia > Massilia litorea. The sequence goes on along the minus strand of NZ_CP062941.1, from coordinate 2,552,720 downwards.
GCCGGCAGCGGAACCGGTGCAGGCCACCAGCGGCAGGCAGGTGCTGGTTGTCGACGACAATGTCGACGCGGCTGCGACGACGGCGCAGATCCTGGAACAGTTCGGCCACACGGTGCAGGTCGCGCACACGGCGGCGGCCGCGCTGGCGCTGTGCGCACGCCACCGGCCAGAGGTCGCCATCCTCGACATCGGCCTGCCCGACATGGATGGCTATGCGCTCGCCGCCGCAATCCGCCGACTGGGCGGCGCGCCGCGGCTGGTGGCGCTGACCGGCTACGGCCAGAAGGCCGACGTCGAACGCGCGGCCGGCGCCGGCTTCGACCTGCACCTGACCAAACCGGCCTCGCTCGAGGACCTGGAGCGCGCGGTGGCGGACAGCACTGCGGTGATGCCGTGAGCGGACGAAAAAAGCTGACGTTCTGGGGCGCCGACGCCGACGACGACAGCCTGGTGCGCGACGTGATCGCGGGCCGCAAGACCGTCACCGCCGACACGGTCGAGGATTACTACAAGGGCTATGGTGAACTCGGCGACGGCGGCTACGCCGCGGGCGACATCATCGACGTGTTCGACTTGCGCGGACGCCTGCGCTGCACCATCCGCGCGACCAAGGTGGAGATCATCCGCTTCGGAGACATACCGGAAGCCGTGTGGCGCGGCGAGACCTTTGCCAGCGCGGAGGAATTCCGGAAGGTGCACGTGCGCTGTTTGCCGCATCTGGAGCTGCATGACGACTTCGCGTTCGTGGCGCTGCACTTCGAATTGCTACATGGGTAACAGCGCTCGCGCCGGAGCGCCCAGCCCGGGCCGGGATATGGCAATGCGATGCGCGGTATATCCCAAGCCAGTACAAGGTCAGGCGTGCTGGCTGTAAAATAGCGGTTTTCGTCCAGCTCCACGACCCGTCCATGCACATCAATCCAGAACGCAGCACCCGTCCCGATTACGACCTGCTGGTACGCCAGGTAGTCAGCGTGCTGGAGGGCGAACGCGACCTGACCGCGAACGCTTCCCAGTTTTCCGCGCTCGTCTACGACACCCTCGCCGACCTGAACTGGGCCGGCTTTTACTTGACCGTACCGTCGAAAAAGGGAGAAGGCCAGGATCTGCTGGTCGGGCCCTTCCAGGGCAAGCCGGCCTGCGCGCGCATTCCGTTCGGGCGCGGCGTCTGCGGCACCACTGCCGTCGAGCGCAAGACCATCGTGGTGCCGGACGTGCATGCGTTTCCGGGGCATATCGCCTGCGATTCGGCCTCGAACTCGGAGATCGTGCTGCCGGTGATCAAGGATGGCAAGCTGGTCGGGGTGTTTGATATCGATAGTCCGGTGCTGGATCGGTTCTCGGATGAGGATCGGGCTGGACTGGAGGCGATGATTGCCGCCTTCATCGACGCGACGGACTGCTGAACAGGCGTTTCGACTGTGCAGGCGCCGTACCGCGTGGGCACGGAGTGCCCACCCTACGACTTTGGCAGTATTACAATTTAGGCAAATTATATGAACCAACTTGAACAACTGAAGCAATACACCACGGTCGTCGCCGATACCGGCGATTTCCAGTCCATCAAAGCCTATGCGCCGCAGGATGCGACGACGAATCCGTCGCTGATCCTGAAAGCCGTGCAGAAGCCGGAATACCTGCCGCTGCTGCAGAAGGCGGTAGCCGAATCGAACGGCGGCTCGACCGAAGAGATCGTCGATCGCCTCCTGATCGCCTTCGGCGTCGAGATCCTGAAATTCGTGCCGGGCCGCGTGTCGACCGAGATCGACGCCGCCCTCTCCTTCGATACCGAAGCGACCGTCGCCAAGGGCCGCGAGCTGATCGCGCTGTACGAAGCGGCCGGCGTCCCGCGCGAGCGCGTGCTGATCAAGATTGCCTCGACCTGGGAAGGCATCCGCGCCGCCGAGATCCTGGAAAAGGACGGCATCCACTGCAACCTGACCCTGCTGTTCTCGCTGTGCCAGGCGGTTGCCTGCGCCGAAGCGGGCGTGCAGCTGATTTCGCCTTTCGTCGGCCGCATCTACGACTGGTACAAGAAATCGAGCGGCACCGACTACCAGGGCGCCGACGATCCGGGCGTGCAGTCGGTCAAGCGCATTTACCAGTACTACCGTGCCTATGGCTACAAGACCGAAGTCATGGGCGCGAGCTTCCGCAACACCTCGCAGATCCTGGAGCTGGCCGGTTGCGACCTGCTGACCATCTCGCCGGACCTGCTGCAGAAGCTGGCCGACAGCGATGCGCCGGTCGAGCGCAAGCTGAGCCAGGAAAGCGACGCCCCGGTCGAGAAGATCGCGGTCGACGAGAAATCGTTCCGCTTCATGCTCAACGAAGACGCGATGGGCACCGAGAAGCTGGCCGAGGGCATTCGCGCCTTCGTCGCCGATTCGAAGAAGCTCAAGAAGATGATCGAAGAGATGCGTTGATCTCCAGCCGCCAGGCTTGGAGTCGATGAGGACGCCGGCGCAATGCCGGCGTTTGTTTTTTCGCCGGTGCGGAATCATTGGTTTGCAAGCGCTGCGGCCAGGACACGCGCATGCCCCAGGCTGATGCCGTACCGCGTGGACACAAGTGCCCACCCTACGGTGCGCCGCTGCCGACGTCTATCTTGATCGTTGGCCGATGTGTAACGCAGGGTGGGCTCCGGAGCCCACGCGTGCACCGGCCGCGCCGACGCGGTCGTGCCAAAGTCAGCGGGTGCGGATCCCGTCGAGCATGGTGCCGATCATGTTGCCGCCCAGGTCGATCAGGCTGAACGAGGTCGGTTCGAACATCCAGTTGCGGATCAATCCATCCATCAGGGCCCATAGCCCGGTCGCCAGCAGCTGCGGATCGACGTCAGCCCTGATCTGCCCCCCGGCCTGGGCCAGCTTGAGGCGCTCGACCACCTGCTCCATCATTTCCCCCTTGCTCTGGCGGCGGCGCACGCGCACGGCGTCCATTTCGCTGACGAACTCGACTTTCAAGGAGGCGATCTCGAGCACCCGGCGGGCTTGCGGGTTGGTTTCCGTCACGCGGAAGATCTCAATGAAATACTGGCGCAGGTCGGCCAGCACGGTCGTCGCATCCGACTTCCCCAGGCTGCTCAGCGCACACTCGAAGGGCAGCGTCACCCTTTCCATCATGGCGTTGAAGAGCGCGCCCTTGTCGTCGAAATGCCAATAAATCGCGCCGCGCGTCACACCGGCCTGGGTTGCGATATGCTGCAAGGTCGTTCGCGAGACTCCTTGCTCAACAAATAATTTCTCCGCAGCATCCAAAATGCTGTCGCGTGTGGCCGCTGCTTCTTCTTTTGTCCTGCGGGCCATGTCTTCTCCGTTTTTTGGTGGTCCTGCACGTTAAACATACACTCGTGATAGTATATAAAAAAGTCCGTAAAAGCCAGTGATGCAACCGTGTGCGGGACCTGTGAGGTTCTGGGGCGGGTGCATCTTTTCCAAAAAACCAGAAGGAAGCACGTAATGCGCTCTGCCCACTCCTCTCACCTGACCCTCACCCGGATCGCCGCCTGCACGCTGATGGCCGTGACCCTGCTGTCGGCCTGCGGCAAGAAAGACGAAGCCCAGGCCGGTCCTGGCGCCGGCGCCAAGATGCCCGCGCCCGAAGTCGGCGTCATCACCACCAAATTCGAAACGGTCGCCCTGCAGACCGAACTGCCGGCCCGTGCCGAGCCGGTCCGCGTGGCCCAGGTGCGCGCCCGCGTCAACGGCGTCGTGCTCAAGCGCCTGTTCACCGAGGGCGGCATGGTCAAGGAAGGACAGTCGCTATTCCAGATCGACCCGGCTCCGTACCAGGCACAACTGGCTGCCACCCAGGCCGACCTCGGCCGTGCCCAGGCCACGCTGACCCAGGCGACTGCCCAGGCCGAGCGCTACAAGCCGCTGGTCGAGGCCAACGCGATCAGCAAGCAGGAGTATACCAATGCGGTCGCCGCGCAGAAGCAGGCGGAGGCGGCCGTGGCCGCTTCGCGCGCCCAGGTGCGCATTGCCCAGATCAATTCCGGCTACGCCAACGTCAATGCGCCGATCTCGGGCCGCATCGGCCGCGCGCTGGTGACCGAAGGCGCGCTGGTGTCCGCCGCCGAGGCGACGCAAATGGCGCTGATCCAGCAGACCGACTCGATGTACCTGAACATCACCCAGTCGGCGGCTGAAGTGCAGCGCCTGCGCAAGCAGGCCGGTGGCGGCGCGAAAGACGCGTCCGTCACCGTGCTTCTCGACGACGGCAGCGAACTGCCGACCCGCGGCAAGCTGCTGTTCTCGGACGTGACCGTCGATCCGGGCACGGCCCAGGTCACGCTGCGCGCGACGGTGCCGAACCAGGATAACGCCCTGTTGCCGGGCCAGTACGTACGCGTGCGCATCGCCCAGGCCCAGCTGCCGAACGGCATCGTCGTGCCGCAGCAGGCCGTTACCCGCGGCGGCGCCCAGGGCGACACCCTGATGGTCGTCGGCGCCGACAACAAGCCGACGCCGCGCACCGTCAAGATCGCATCGGGGCAAGGCTCGAACTGGGTCGTCACCGAAGGCCTGAAGGAAGGCGAACGGGTGATGGTCGACGGCTTCCAGAAGCTGCAGATGCTGCCGCCGGGTACGCCGGTCAAGGCAGTGCCATGGCAGGCGAGCACGCAGACCACGGCAGCTGCTGGTTCGGCGCCAGCCGCACCAGCAGCTGCGCCATCTGCCACCAGTGCCGGCCAGGCCGCCGCCGCGACGGCGCGTCCGCTGCCTGCTTCGGCGCCGTCGGGTTCCACCGCCGGCGCGGCGCCTGCCACGGCGTCGACCCGCTAAGCACTCCAGGCACAGAACAGGACTATTGCAATGGCACGTTTCTTTATTGACCGCCCTATTTTCGCCTGGGTGATCGCGCTGTTTATCATGGTGGTCGGCGCGGTCTCGATCACCCAGCTGCCGATCGCCCAGTATCCGAACGTGGCCCCGCCATCGATCGTGATCAATGCCGCCTATCCGGGCGCGTCGGCACAGACCCTGGAAGACTCGGTCATCTCCGTCATCGAACGCGAGATGAACGGCTCGCCCGGCCTCGTCTACATGGAGTCGAGCAGCACCGCCAACGGCAGCGGCTCGATCACCCTGACTTTTGAAACCGGCACCAATCCGGAACTGGCCCAGGTGGACGTCCAGAACCGCCTGTCGCGCGCGGCGCCACGCCTGCCGGCGGCGGTGAACCAGCAGGGCGTGCGCGTCGACAAGGTGCGCGCGAACTTCCTGCTGTTTACCATCCTCTCCTCGGACGATCCGAAGTGGGACCCGGTCGCGCTGGGCGACTACGCGTCGCGCACCGTGCTGCCTGAAATCCAGCGCATCAAGGGCGTCGGTACCGCGCAGCTGTTCGGTACCGAGCGCGCCATGCGCATCTGGGTCGATCCGGCCAAGCTGGTGGGCTTCCGCCTGTCGCCGGCCGACGTCAACAACGCGATCCGCAGCCAGAACGCCCAGGTGGCCTCCGGTACCATCGGCGACCTGCCGCTGGCGCGAGGCCAGGAAATCACCGCGACCGTGGTCGTGACCGGCCAGCTCTCGACCGTCGAACAGTTCGGCAACATCGTGCTGCGCGCGAATCCGGACGGCTCGACCGTGCGCCTGCGCGACGTGGCCCGCATCGAGCTCGGCGCCCAGGCCTACAGCCCATCGGCACGCCTGAACGGCAAGCCCTCCACCGGCATCGGCGTGCAGCTGGCGCCGTCGGGCAATGCGCTGGAAACGGCACGCCTGGTACGCCAGCGCGTGGACGAACTGTCGAAATTCTTCCCGAAGGGGATGAAGGCCACCGTGCCGTTCGACAGCTCGAAATTCATCGACATCTCGATCGAGCAGGTGGTGCACACCCTGGTTGAAGCGCTGGTGCTGGTGTTCCTGGTGATGTATCTCTTCCTGCAGAACTTCCGCTATACGATCATCCCGACCATCGTGGTTCCGGTGGCTCTTCTGGGTTCGCTCGGCACATTATTGGCGCTGGGCTATTCGATCAACGTGCTGACCATGTTCGGCATGGTGCTCGTGATTGGTATCGTCGTCGACGATGCGATCGTGGTCGTCGAGAACGTCGAGCGCATCATGTCCGAAGAAGGCCTGCCGCCGCTGCAGGCGACCCGCAAGGCCATGGGCCAGATCTCGGGCGCCATCATCGGCGTGACCGTGGTCCTGATGTCGGTGTTCGTGCCGCTGGCCTTCTTCGCCGGCGCGGTCGGTAACATCTACCGCCAGTTCTCGGTCGTCATGGTGTCCTCGATCGCCTTCTCGGCCTTCCTGGCGCTGTCGCTGACGCCGGCCCTGTGCGCGCACCTGCTCAAACCCGTCGAAGCCGGCCACCACCACGAGAAGAAGGGTTTCTTCGGCTGGTTCAACCGCCGCTTCGCGCGTACCGCCAAGGGCTATGAGGGCTGGGTCGGCAAGCTGATCCGCGGCTCGGGCCGCGCGCTGGTCGCCTTCGTGCTGGTGATCGGCCTGGTGACGCTGCTGTTCACGCGCCTGCCGAACTCCTTCCTGCCGAACGAAGACCAGGGCTATGTGATCGCCAACATCCAGCTGCCGCCGGGTGCGACGGTCGAGCGTACCAACGAAGTGATGCGGACCGCCGAAGCCTTCATCATGAAGCAGCCGGAAGTGGCGAACATGGTCAGCGTGCTGGGCTTCTCGTTCTCGGGCTCCGGCCAGAACATGGCGCTGGCCTTCATTCCGCTCAAGGACTGGAGCGAGCGTAAAGGCGAAGGCTCGAGCGCGCAGGCAGTTGCCGGCCGCATCATCGGCGGCCTGTCGGGCGTTCGCGACGCATTCATCTTCGCATTGAGCCCGCCGCCGATCCCGGAACTGGGCCGCGGCACGGGCTTCAGCTTCCGCCTGCAGGACCGCGGCGGCAACGGCCACAACGCCCTGCTGGCAGCCCGTAACCAGCTGCTCGGCATGGCATCGCAAAGCAAGATCCTGACCGGCGTGCGTCCGGAAGGCCTGGAAGACGCGCCGCAGCTGATGCTCGACATCGACCGCGACAAGGCCCAGGCGCTGGGCGTGACCTTCGACGCGATCAACACCGCGATCTCGACCTCGCTCGGTTCGAGCTATGTGAACGACTTCCCGAACGCCGGCCGCCTGCAGCGCGTGGTGGTGCAGGCCGATGCGAAGGACCGCATGCAGCCGGACGACCTGCTGCGCCTGAACGCCATGAACGTGCAGGGCAACCCGGTGCCGCTGTCCTCGTTCGCGTCGACCAAGTGGGTGACCGGCCCGATGCAGACCCTGCGCTACAACGGCTATCCGGCGATGAGCATCTCGGGCGACGCCAAGCCGGGCTATTCGACCGGCGACGCGCTGGCCGAGATGGAAGCCCTGGCAGCCAAGCTGCCGCCCGGCTTCGCCTTCGAGTGGACCGGCCAGTCGCGCGAGGAACAGCTCTCCGGCGGCACGATGGGCATCCTGATGGCCTTCTCGCTGCTGGCGATCTTCCTGGCCCTGGCGGCCCTGTATGAAAGCTGGTCGATCCCGGTGGCGGTACTGCTGGTCGTCCCGTTTGGTATCCTCGGCGCGGTGCTGGCGGCGATGCTGCGCAGCTATCCGAACGACGTGTACTTCAAGATCGGCCTGGTGACCATCATCGGCCTGGCGGCGAAGAACGCGGTGCTGATCATCGAGTTCGCGAAAGACCTGCAGGCGCAGGGACGCTCGCCGATGGAAGCGGCGATCGAGGCGGCGCACCTGCGCTTCCGTCCGATCATCATGACTTCGCTGGCCTTCATCCTCGGCGTGCTGCCGCTGGTGATCGCAGGCGGCGCCGGTTCGGCCTCGCAGCGCGCGATCGGTACCGGCGTGATGGGCGGCATGATGACGGCGTCGACGCTGGGCGTGCTGTTCGTCCCTATGTTCTTTGTCGTGGTGCGCAAGATCTTCAAGGGCAGCGAACGCCAGCGCAAGAAGTACGCCCACGAAGAAGACACCAGCAAGGTTATCGAGGAAAAAATCTAAATGAAGACACTGGAAAAAGCGCTCAAACTCATCGTTACTCCGCTCGCGCTGTCGATGGCGCTGGCAGGCTGCATGTCGCTGGCGCCGAAGTATGAGCGTCCGGCGGCCCCGGTGGCCCAGGCCTTCCCTGAACTGCCGAAGACCGGCGGCACCACGCTGCCGACGGCGACCACGGAAGCCCCGAGCAACCTGGAATGGCAGCGCTTCTTCGCCGACGCGCGCCTGCGCCAGCTGATCGGGCTGTCGCTGGCGAACAACCGCGACCTGCGCGTGGCGATCCTGAACATCGAGCAGGCACGCGCCCAGTACCGCATCACGCGCGCCGACCGCGTGCCGACCGTCTCGGCCATCGTCAACGGCAACCGCCAGACGACGGGCGAAGACAAGCCGATTTCGAGCGTCTACCAGGCCGGCTTCGGCGTCTCGGCCTTCGAACTCGATCTGTTCGGCCGCGTGCGCAACTTGTCGGAAGCGGCGCTGGCGCAATTCCTCGCCACCGAGGAAGCGCGCAAGACGACGCAGATCAGCCTCATCGCCCAGGTGGCCAACACCTACCTGACGATGCTGGCCGACGAGGAACTGCTGGCGATTACCGAGCAGACCCTCAAGACGCGCGAAGAGTCCGACCGGCTGACGCGCCTGCGTTTCGAGAACGGCGTCGTCTCCAAGCTCGAACTGCAGCAATCGGTCTCGCTGGTGGAAACGGCGCGCGCGACCTATGCGCAGTTCCAGCGCCAGCGCGCCCAGGACGCGAACCTGCTGACCCTGCTGGTGGGCCAGCCGCTTCCTGAAAACCTGGCGCCGGCCACTACCCTGGCCGCCACCGAACTGCCCGACCTGCCGGCCGGCATGCCGTCCGACCTGCTGGCCGCCCGTCCCGACATCCGTGCGGCCGAGCAGCAGCTGATCGCGGCGAATGCCAACATCGGCGCGGCGCGCGCGAACTACTTCCCGCGCATCTCGCTGACCGGCTCCGTGGGCAGCGCGAGTACGGAACTGTCGGGCCTGTTCAAGAGCGGTTCCTTCGGCTGGACCTTCGCACCGCAGGCCGTGCTGCCGATCTTCGACCTGGGCCGCATCCGGGCCGGCGTCGACGCATCCAAGGCGGGCCGCGACATCGCCGTGGCCCAGTACGAGAAGTCGATCCAGACCGCGTTCCGCGAAGTGGCGGATGCGCTGGCCGGCCAGGCGACCTTCAGCGAACAGCTGCGCGCCCAGCGCGCCGTGGCGCTCGCCGAGCAGGACCGCTACAACCTGTCCGACCTGCGCTACCGCAACGGCGCGGCCAGCTACCTGGACCTGCTGGACGCCCAGCGTTCGCTGTTCCAGGCGCAGCAGCTGGCGGTGCAGGCGAATTTGCAGCGCCTGCAGAACCAGGTCACGCTGTACCGCGTGCTCGGCGGCGGCTGGAGCGAACAGGCGTCAACGGCACAGGCGGCGCGCTGATTTTACGGCGCCGTTGCACAACGCAAACCGGGGCACGTGCCCCGGTTTTTTATGCCGCCGAGCCGATTACCTCGGTCGGAACATGCGGAAATGCTGGGTGGCGTCGACCGAAAAATAGTCAGCCGGCCCGCCGCCGCGCAGCACGTGCCCGGCCGCGGCGGTGTCGTAGATCCCCTCCTTCAGCTGCGACTGCGCGATATGCACGCCGACGACTTCGCCCAGCACCAGCCAGGTCGGCACCTGGGCGCCGGCGGCGGTTTCCAGCTGCAGGATCTGGGACAGGCGGCATTCGAAGGACACCGGGCTCTCGGCCACGCGCGGCACCGAAATCAGGCGCGAGTCGGCCGGCGTCAATCCGGCCAGCACGAATTCGTCGGTTTCCGGGGGCACCGGCGCGCAGGTCTGGTTCATGGCCTCGGCCAGGGGACGGGTGACCAGGCTCCATGCGAATTCGCCCGTCTCTTCGATATTGCGCACCGTGTCCTTGTAGCCGATGCTGGCGAAGCCGATGATCGGCGGCACATAGTTGAAGGCATTGAAAAAGCTGTAGGGCGCGAGATTGAGCACGCCCGCGCTGCCGCGCGAGGAAATCCATCCGATCGGACGCGGACCGACGATGGCGTTGAAGGGGTCGTGCGGCAAGCCGTGGCCGTTGCGCGGTTCGTAGAAATGGATCGGGTCGGACATGGGGGACTCCGTTGGCTGGAGTCGCAACGATACCTGATCCGCGCCGGATCCGCCGGTGTACCTCGAGCGCCGGACGGGGCGCGCGCAAGCGTGATGTGCGCGCCTCCGCAACGAAACCTCAGCGCTGCGCCATCCGCGAGGACAGCACGACGACCTGCGCCAGGCGCGGATCGGGCACATAACTCATCGTCATGTCGTCGCCGTAGCTCCCCTGGTTGAATTCCATCGTCACGTTGCCGTCGCGCGAGACGAATTTGTCCGGCGACACCGCAAGCAGCCGGATCGGCTTCTGGTTGTCGATTTTCGCATCGATGTGACGCGTACCGGTACGTACCTGCATTCTCCAGCCGTTCGACATCGCATAGCTCCCGGCCACCCTCTCGGCTTCATCGGCAAAGAGCAGCACGGGCTTGATGGGCGCCGTCACCTGCACGGTCGAGGCCGGGACAGAGTCGGCTTGCGGATACGGCAGGTTCTGGGCACTTGCGCTCGCGGCCAGCACGAGCAGGGAGGCAGGAAGTAACAGGGAGAGGGGACGCATGATCATTCCTTCGCAGAGCGACGATAGGTCTTCGGGCCGGGCGCCGCGCCGTTCAGCGTGATGTCGGGGCCGTAGGATTACCGCAATGCGGACGCTACCCATTGCGGATATCTCAGTCTAGGGCGGCGTCTGCTTACAACAAGGGCCGCGTGCGCTGCATCACGAAACAATCTCGTTTGGCAGAAAATCGGATCAACAAGAAATGACACAGAACCGGCACCCGCATGCCGGTTTTCGTATCGTGATGGCGTCAACACAGCGGGGCGCGTCCGCCGCACCGGAGCTGGCGAAGCGCCTGCGCACGCAGGTGAGCATGCCTGGCTTATTGGCAGGATTGCAAGCGATGGACCGCACACGCAACAGCGCCACGTCCGCATCGGCCCGGCTTTTCGAGCTACTTCGTCTCGCCCAAAAACATTTCTTGCAAATCGTTGAGGAAGCGCTGGCCGAGTTCGGTCGGGCGGATCAGCTTGAAGTCGCGGGTGATGAGTCCCTTGGCTTCGGCGGCGTCGAGGGCGCGGCTGATCGCGGTGATGCTCATGCCGGTGCGCTCGCCGAACAGGTTCGGGTCGAAGCCGCCGGTCAGGCGCAAGGTGTTGAGCATGAATTCGAAGCCCATGTCGGCGCGGGCGATTTCGTGTTCTTCCTGGACCGGATTGCCGCGCTTCGCCGCTTCCATGAAGGACGCCGGCTGCTTGAAGCGGGCCTGGCGCAGGATGCGGTGCGGGAAGGAGATCTTCGAGTGCGCGCCGGCTCCGATGCCGAGGTAGTCGCCGAAATTCCAGTAGTTCAAATTGTGGCGCGCCTGCCGGCCCGGCTGGGCGTAGGCCGACACTTCGTAGTGGTCGTAGCCGGCGGCCGACATCGTCTCCGCGATCATGTCCTGCATGTCGGCGCTGGTGTCGTCGTCCGGCAGCGCGGGCGGGTACTTGGCGAAGACCGTGTTCGGTTCCATCGTCAGGTGATACAGCGACAGGTGCGGCGGCGCGAACGAGAGCGCGGTTTTGATGTCGTGCTCGGCCTGGGCCAGGGTCTGCGAAGGCAGCGCATACATCAGGTCGAGGTTGAAATTCTCGAACGTCGAGGTCGCGATCTCGACCGCGCGCAGGGCTTCGCGCTCGTCATGGATGCGGCCCAGCGATTTCAGGTGTTCGCCGTTGAAACTCTGGATGCCGATCGACAGGCGGTTCACGCCGCTGTCGCGGTAGTGGCGGAATTTTTCGATCTCGAAGGTGCCGGGATTGGCCTCCATCGTGATCTCGGCGTTGATTTCCAGCGGCAGCAGCGTGCGCACGTCGGACAGCAAACGGTCCAGGCCCGCAGCCGACATCAGGCTCGGGGTGCCGCCGCCGATGAAGACCGTGTGGATCTTGCGGCCCCAGATCAGGGGCAGCGACTGCTCCAGGTCGAGGCGCACCGCGTCCAGGTATGCCTGCTCGGGCAGTTCGCCCTTCGCTTCGTGCGAATTGAAATCGCAGTAGGGGCACTTGCGCACGCACCAGGGGAAGTGGATGTAGAGCGACAATGGCGGCAAGGCCGTCAGGTTCAGTGCGCCCGGCTGCAGGTATTGCAGGGCCGCGGTGGCAGCATTACGCGGCTCGCCCGCTGTTGTACCTGCGACTTTAATCGGGATCATTTCAGTTTCTCGACCAGTGCGCGCAGGGCCTGGCCACGGTGCGATCGCGCGTTCTTTTCGGCCGGGGTCAGCTCGGCCGTGGTCTTGCCCAGCGAAGGAATCAGGAAGTAGGGGTCGTAACCAAAACCGTTCTCGCCGCGCGGCGTGTCGATGATTTCGCCGTCCCAGCGGCCGTCGGCGATGATCGGCTGCGGGTCGTCGGCATGGCGCACGTAGACCAGCACGCAGTAGTAATAGGCCGATTTATCCGCCTTGCCGGCCAGGTCCGCCACCAGTCTGGCATTGTTGCGCGCGTCCGATTTCGGCTCGCCCGCGAAGCGCGCCGAATACACGCCCGGTGCGCCGCCGAGCGCGTTGACGCAGACGCCGGAGTCGTCGGCCAGCGCCGGCAGCCCGGTCAGGCGGGCGGCATGGCGCGCCTTTTCGAGTGCGTTTTCGACAAAGGTCGCGTGCGGCTCCTCGGCTTCCGGGACGTCGAATTCGCCTTGCGGGTGCAGGGTGAAGCCGATCGGGCCGAGGATTTGCTGGAATTCCTTCAGTTTGCCGGCGTTGTTGGAGGCGAGGATGAGGCGTTGGGTCATGGTGAGGGCTGGCGGAGAAACGAAGGGTGTATTTTACCCCCTTCGCCGAGCCCGTAGGGTGGGCACCCTGTACCCACGCGGTCGTGCAGATGCGTCGCGCACATCGATTTTCGGCCACGCCGGCACGAATCATACGGTGATACCGCGTGGGCACGAGTGCCCACCCTACACGATGCCGAGCGCGCCTTTCTGCAGCCGCACCAGCTCGGCGATTCCGCCCTGCGCCAGGTCCAGCAGGCGGTTCATGCCCGCGCGGTCAAAGGCGACGCCCTCGGCCGTGCCCTGCACTTCGATAAAGTGGCCGGCTTCCGTCATGACAACGTTCATATCGGTATCGCAGCCCGAATCTTCCACGTAATCGAGATCCAGCACCGGCATGCCCTGGTAGACGCCGACCGAGATCGCGGCCACGAAATGCTTCACTGGCACGGCAGGCAGCAAGCCGCGCGCGACCAGCGCATTGAAGGCGTCGAAGGCGGCGACCATGGCGCCGGTGATCGAGGCGGTGCGGGTGCCGCCGTCGGCCTGGATCACGTCGCAGTCGAGGTGCAGGGTGCGCTCCCCAAAAGCTTCCAGATCGAAGGCGGCGCGCAGCGAGCGGCCGATCAGGCGCTGGATCTCCTGGGTGCGGCCGGACTGCTTGCCGCGCGCGGCTTCGCGGTCCATGCGGGTGTGGGTCGAACGCGGCAGCATGCCGTATTCGGCCGTCAGCCAGCCCTGCCCTTTGCCCTTCAGGAAGCCCGGCACCTTCTCTTCGATGCTGGCGGTGCAGATCACCCTGGTGTCGCCGCATTCGATCAGCACCGAGCCTTCGGCGTGTTTCGTGTACTGGCGGGTGATGCGGATGCTGCGCAGCTGGTCGACGGCGCGGCCGCTTGGACGGGATGCAAAGGTCATGGGAGCTTTCGTTATTTGAGTAGTTGGGACGATTTTTCGATCGCCTGGTTGATTTCGGCGATCGCCTTTTCGATTTCGTCTTCGTCGAAGGGATCGGCATCATGGGCAACCGCGGCATTGCTGATCGTGCTGCTGACCTGGTCCTCGGGCAGCAGCTCGGTCGAGATCACGTCCGGGCCATTCGCCCCCGCATGATCGGCGCCCTGCCAGCTGATCGCCAGCGCGGTCGTGTTGTCGGCGCGCGGGCCGCCGATGGCCACCGCCATCGACACGAGCTCCGGCACCGCCTGCACCACGGTCTGGCTGGCGAGCTTCTGCACGATCTCGGCGTCCGGCACCATCGCCCATAAGCCGTCGGAACAGAGCAGCAGCACGTCGCCCGCTTCCAGGCTGGCCTGGCGCGACAGCTCGATGCGCGGCGCCGTGGATGCACCGATGCAGTTATACAGCTTGTTACGGTCGGGGTGGGTGGCGCGCTCGGCGGGACTGGCCAGGCCCTTGGCGATCAGGTATTCGAGGTGGGAATGGTCGCGCGTCTGCGCCAGCACCTGGTTACCCCGCACCCAGTACAGGCGCGAGTCGCCGCAGTGGGCCCAGACGGCGCAGTTGTGCTGCACCAGGCAGGCCACGACCGTGGTGCGCGGGCTTTCCGGCAGCTGGTGGCGCGCGGTGTAGGCGAGGATGTCGCGGTGCGCCTGTTGCAAGGCCTCCTCGAGGAAGCGCTCGGGTTTCCTGATATAGGGGCGGGCCTGCATCTGGAACATCATCGACAGGGTCTGCATGGCGATGGTCGCCGCGATCTCGCCATGCTGGTGGCCGCCCATGCCGTCGGCCAGCACCAGCAGCAGCGCGTCGCGCGTGAAGCAGTAGCCCATGCGGTCCTGGTTGACCTTGCGTCCCCCGATGTGGCTGTGCTGGTAGACGGAAAACTGCATCGTGGGCTCCTGGTTGCCTTCGTAAATGGGACTACTTGCCTTGGCCGCCGGCGCGCTTGAGGCCGATGCGCCCGAGCAGGCCCCGCAGCCCCCCTTGTCCACCGGGCGCGGGGGCGGCCACTTCCTCGGGCTCGGCCGCGAGCGGCCTGGCCGGCGCCGCCTGCAGCACCTTCTGCACGGCGAACACGCTCTGCGGACGCGCCATCGGGTCGAGCGCGAGGCAGGCGCGCACCATCGCCAGCAGCTCGGGCGAATAGCCGGCTGCCAGCTGGTCGAACTGCGCATCGAGCTTGTCCTCGAGCCTGCGCGCGTCGGCCGCTTGCGGCGGCACGCCCGTCATGCAGGCGTACATGGCGGCGCCGAGGCTGTAGATGTCGGACCAGGGCCCGAGCGGCGTGCCTTTCGCATACAGGTCGGGCGGCGCGAAACCGGGCGTGTACATGGGCGCGAGCATCGGCGCATCGCTCTTGATCGCCTGGCGCGCCGCGCCGAAGTCGAGCAGGATGGGCGAACCGTCGCTGCGCAGGTAGATGTTCGCCGGTTTCAAATCCAGGTGCAGCAGCTTGTTGGCATGGGTTTCGCGCAGGCCGCGGCAGACGCCGTCGAAGGTTTTACGGATGAACCCTTCGCCGAGGCGGCTGCCTTTACCCACCGCGCGTGCAATCTGCTCCTGCAGCGACTGGCCGGATTCGTAGGCCATCACCATGTACACCGTGTCGTTGGCGCGGAAGAAGTTCACGATGCGCACCACGTTCGGATGGTTGATGCGCGCCAGCGCCCTTCCCTCCTCGAAGAAGCACTTCAGGCCGATGCGAAACAGCGGCTGGTTCGGCCTGGCGATGGCCGGCGCCAGTTCGCCCGGCTGGCGCAAGGCTAGCGCGCTCGGCAGGTACTCCTTGATGGCGACCGCACTGCCCTCGGCATCATATGCAAGATAGACAATACTGAACCCGCCAGACGCGATTTTCTTTACAATGCGATATCCCGCAATCTCCAGCCCTTCCGGCAAGGGTGCGTTATTTTGTGCGGCCATACTGAAGAGTTCCTTGCATAACACGGCGATTGTGTGGATAAATGTCGGACTTGTAAAGAATAAAAAACCGGGGACTTTAGTGAGCATTTCTAGCATGACAGGCTATGCGGTGGCCACCAGCGAAGGCGCGGCGGGCACCCTGACGATCGAAATCAAGAGCGTCAATTCGCGCTTCCTCGATCTTCAGTTCCGTATCAACGATGAATTGCGCGCGCTGGAACCGGACCTGCGCGCCGCCATCATGGCCGCGATCACGCGCGGCAAGGTCGAAGCGCGCCTCTCCTTCGGCCGCAAGGTCGCCGGCGGCGCCCAGGCACTGAACCAGGAATTGCTGGCCGACCTGGCACGGCTGCAGGCGGAAGTCTCGCAGCACTTCGCGCAAGCGCAGCCGATGTCGGTGGCCGAACTGCTGCGCTGGCCGGGCGTGGTCGAGGAATCGCATATCGGCCAGGAGTCGCTCCAGGCCGACGTTGCCGCCCTCACCGCCAAAACCATCGCCGCCTTCGTCGACAGCCGCCGCCGCGAAGGCGCGGCCCTCGAGCAGATGCTGCAGTCGCGGATCGATTCGATGGAAGCGATCGTCAAGCGCATCACGCCGCTGATCCCGCAAGTCATTGCGCAGTTCCAGCAAAAAGCGGTCGAGCGCATGCAGGACGCGCTGGGCCTGGCCGGCCACGGCAACCCATCGACGCTGACGCGCCAGGAAGTGTTCGAGCGGATTCGCCAGGAAGTCACCCTGTACGGCATCCGGATCGACGTGTCCGAGGAATTGTCGCGCCTGTCGGCGCACCTGAACGAGACCCGGCACATCCTGAAAAAAGGCGGCCAGGTCGGCAAGCGCCTCGACTTCATGATGCAGGAACTGAATCGCGAAGCGAATACGCTGGGCGCCAAGGCCTCGGTGAAAGAGCTGGCGGATGCGTCGATGGAACTCAAACTCCTGATCGAGCAGATGCGGGAGCAGGTGCAGAACCTGGAGTAATAACTATTTGACTACGCGGTGCGGGGATACCCGGGCCGCTTGAACGCGTGGGCGGGGGACCCGCCCACCCTACGGGTATATCAAACCTGTAGGGTGGGCGGGTTTCCCGCCCACGCGTTCAGCTATATGATGAACAATCGCGATTAGAAACAAAGGAACCACCCTATGATCACCACCGCTTTCTCCGGCAGCCTGTTCGTCGTCGCCGCCCCTTCCGGCGCCGGCAAATCGACCCTGGTCAACGCGCTGCTGGCGCAGGAGCCGGGCATCCAGCTGTCGATCTCGACCACCACGCGTCCGCCGCGTCCGGGCGAGCAGGATGGCCGCGAATACCATTTCACGACCGCCGAAGATTTTGTTGCGCGCGCCGACCGCGGCGAGTTCCTGGAATGGGCCGAAGTGCACGGCAATTACTACGGCACCAGCCGCCTGACCGTGGAAGAGAAAATGAAGACCGGCACCGACATCCTGCTGGAAATCGACTGGCAGGGTGCGCGCCAGGTGAAGAAGCAGTTCCCCGATGCGTCCGGCATTTTCATCCTGCCGCCGTCGATCGAGGCGCTCGAGCAGCGCCTGCACAAGCGCGGCACCGACGAACCGCACATCATCACGCGTCGTTTGCTGGCCGCGGGAGGCGAGATCGCTCACGCTCCCGAGTTCGAATATGCTATCATCAACGAAGAGTTCAACGTCGCCTTGGCCCAACTGCAGGCGATCGTCCAGGCGACACGTTGCCGCTTCGCCCAACAGGCTGCCCGCAACGCCTCGCTGTTTGCCCAGCTGGGAATCCACGCGCAACAACCAAAGTAATCGCTAGCGTCGCCCTGCGGCGCTACCTTTATTGTCTATTCAGGAGCTACACATGGCCCGCATCACCATCGAAGATTGCCTCAAGAATATCCCTAACCGCTTCCAGCTGACCCTGGCCGCGACCTATCGCGCACGCCAGCTGCTGCAGGGCCATACCCCGAAAGTCGAAGCGAAAGACAAGCCGACCGTCGTCGCCCTGCGCGAAATCGCCGCCGGTAAGGTCGGCGTGGAAATGCTGAAAAAAGTACCAATGTAAGACCCGGGTTCAGCCTCTCCTGTACGCCAGACTGTGTCGACCCCTTATTCTGTTATTCTGTCACCACACTGCGGCTGATCGACATAACGTATGAACCTGTTCCCTCCGGACTCGACACATTCAGGCAACACCCCCACCCGGGCCAAGCGCCCGGGCAAGCCGCAAGAAGTCCCCGAACCGCCTGCCCCCGGCGTTGCCTCGGTCACCCAGCTGGTCAACCAGCTGTCGGAATACCTCACACCCGTCGAACTCAAGAAGGTCAAGGAAGCCTACCGCTTCTCGGACGAGATGCATCTCGGCCAGGTCCGCAAGTCGGGCGAGCCCTACATCTCCCATCCGATCGCCGTCGCCGAAATCTGCGCCGAGTGGAAGCTCGACGCCCAGGCGATCATGGCCGCCCTGCTGCACGACGTCATCGAAGACCAGGACGTCAAGAAGGAAGAGCTGATCGAGCGCTTCGGCCCGCAGGTGGCGAACCTGGTCGACGGCCTGTCCAAACTCGAAAAGATCGAATTCCAGAGCCTGGTCGAAGCGCAGGCGGAAAACTTCCGCAAGATGCTGCTCGCCATGGCCTCGGACGTGCGCGTCATCCTGATCAAGCTGGCCGACCGCCTGCACAACATGCGCACGCTGGGCGTGATGGCGCCGGCGAAAAAGCGCCGCATCGCCGGCGAGACGATGGAAGTGTATGTGCCGATCGCGCACCGTCTCGGCCTGAACAACATCTACCGCGAGCTGCAGGACCTGGCGTTTTCGCACCTGTACCCGCTGCGCTACCGCACCCTCTCGAAGGCGGTGAAGGCGGCGCGCGGCAACCGGCGCGAAGTGGTCAAGAAGATCCTTGAGGCGGTGAAGAACACGCTGTCCATGGCCGGCATCCATGCCGAAGTCTACGGCCGCGAGAAGACCCTGTTCGGCATCTATAAAAAGATGCGCAACAAGCACCTGTCGTTCTCGCAGGTGCTTGACGTGTACGGCTTCCGCATCGTGGTCGACACGGTGCCCAACTGTTACGTGACCCTCGGCACCCTGCACGGCCTGTACAAGCCGATGCCGGGCAAGTTCAAGGATTACATCGCCATTCGCAAGCTGAACGGCTACCAGTCGCTGCACACCACCCTGATCGGCCCCTACGGCACCCCGGTCGAATTCCAGATCCGCACCCAGGACATGCACCGCACCGCGGAAAGCGGCGTGGCTGCGCACTGGCTGTACAAGACGGGCGACCAGAACATGTCGGACCTGCAGCAGCGTACCCACGCCTGGCTGCAGTCCCTGCTCGACATCCAGCAGCAGACCGGCGACTCGGCCGAATTCCTGGAGCACGTGAAGGTCGACCTGTTCCCGGATTCGGTCTACGTGTTCACGCCGAAGTCGAAGATCATCGCCCTGCCCAGAGGCGCGACGGCGCTCGATTTCGCCTACTCCATCCACACCGGCATCGGCGACCACACGGTGGCGGTCAAGATCAACAACGAGACCCAGCCGCTGCGCACCGAGCTGCACAACGGCGACATCGTCGAGATCGTCACCGACCCGGATTCGCGCCCAAGCCCGACCTGGCTCAGCTATGTACGCACGGGCAAGGCGCGTTCGGCGATCCGCCACTACCTGCGCACGATCAACGTCAACGAGTCCGTGGAACTGGGCCAGGAACTGCTGGCACAGGCGCTGGCCGCCCGCAGCATCGAGCCTGAGCTGGCGTCGAGCACAGTGGAAAAACTGCTGGCGGAATCCTCGGCCAAGTCGATGGACGAACTGTACGCCGACATCGGCATCGGCAAGCGCATGCCGGCGCTCGTCGCGCGCCATATCTTCGGCCTGATCGAAGGCGAGTCGGACACCGTGCCGTCGAACCTGCCGCTGGCGGCCGACATCGACCCGGTCACGATCTACGGCAGCGAAGGCGTCTCGGTGCAGCTGGCGCCCTGCTGCCTGCCGATCCCGGGCGACCAGATCACGGGCCAGCTGCGGCGCGACCAGGGCCTGGTCGTGCACACCTGCGACTGCCTGCCTGCCAAGCGGCTGCGCGTCAAAGAGCCGGACCGCTGGATCGCCGTGCAATGGGGAGAGGAGCTGAACCGCCGCTTCGACTGCCGCATCCGCCTGTTGATCAACAACGAAAAAGGGATCTTGGCGCGCGTGGCGGCCGAGATCGGCGAATCGGACGGCAACATCACCTATGTCGGCATGGACGAGGACGACGAGAACATGATGACGCAGCTGCGCTTCACGATCCAGGTGAAGGACCGGGTGCACCTGGCGCACCTGATCCGCAACCTGCGGCGCGTCGCCGGCGTCAACCGCGTCGAGCGCGAACGAGCCTGACCCATCGCGGCCGCGCGCTCCGCGCAGCCGCCGCACCTGGCGCCGCCGGCCTGGACGGCGCATCCCTTCCCTGCCCCGCAGAGCTCATCCTTTTGTTTCCTGTAACCAAAAGTGTAGTTTTTTTCTATACACCGTCGATGTTTGCGTACTTACGGCCTGAACAATGGTATATTTTTTATATCATATGCGGGTTGGGTAATTCACCCGCCATCGATTCCAAAACTAGGGATGCACGACAGGTTTCGCGACTGTCGATGCGATGAATCGGTATAAGCACCAGAATCGAATGCGGCTGTGCCCCTGTCGGGCGGAATCGTTCACTTATACTAGCGCGGAGGCCATGTGGGCAACGCATACCGCGACGACACGTCCATTCTGGCGGACGTGGATGAATTGACGCTGGTTGCGAGGATGCGCGTCGTCCTCGCCATTGCAACGCTGTTGACGATCAGCATTGATGCGGACGGTTTGGGTAATCCGCATCCGCTGACCTTGCTGGTGTTCTATGCCTATACGGCACAGAGCGCGGTCATCCTGATCCTGCGCGAAAGCGGGCGTGACATGCGCTATCCGAAGCTGGCGCACTGGCTCGACGTTCTCTGGTTCGGCATGCTGTTGGGCCTGACCGGACCGCTGTCGGGCTTCTTCTTCCTGTTTTTCTTCCCGATCGCCATCGCCGCCTTCCGCTGGGGGCACGACGAAGGGGCACGCGTCACCCTGGCCGGCACCGCGCTGTTCGTGCTGTCCGCCCACGGCGAGCCCGGCCATGCGATCCTGGCCAACGTCCTGCTGCGCGCCGCCTTCCTGCTCGGCCTGGGGCTGATGGTGTCGCGCTGGGGCGAAGTACTGCTCAACGGCCGACGCCGCATCGCCCTGCTGCGCGACGTCAGCCGCCTGTCGAATCCGCGTTTCGGGGTCGACCATACGATCGCCTCGGTACTCGAACAGACCCGGGTCTTCTTCGGCGCCAGCAGCTGCCTCGTACTGGTCCGCGACGGCGCGACGGACGAGTGGCGCCTGCGCTCGGCGGGGCCGTCCTCCTCCGGCCAGGCCTGCGGCCACTGGCTGCTGGACAAGCAGATCGCGGCGGTGCTGGCGGCACTGCCGGCGCGCGTGAGCGCGGTGTACAACGCGCCCCTGCTGCCCGCCCTGCCCTGGCCGGCCGCGCTGCACACGCGCGACGAAGGCGCGGCCAGGTGGCAGCGGGCGGCGGCCGACGCCGGGATCGAGGTCGCCGACCTGCTGGGCGCGCGCAGCTTCATTTGCGCACCGGTCCCGTTGCGCCGCGACGAGGGCCGGATCTTCGTCGTCTCGCCGCGGCGCGACCTGTCGCAGGACGACGCGGACTTCCTCGGCCAGATCGCCGCCCAGGCGTTTCCGGTCATCGAAAACATCGAGCTGCTCGACCGTATGGCCTCGGACGCCGGCCGCCGCGAGCGCCAGAAATTCTCGAACGATCTGCATGACACGACGGTGCAGCCGTATATCGGTCTGTCGCATGCGCTGCAGGCGCTGGTGCGCAAATCCGACCAGGACAGCCCGATCGCCACCGAACTGCGCCAGGTCGCAGCCATGGCGGACAATTTCGTCCGCGACCTGCGCCAGTTCGCGCGCGTGGTGACCAGCAGCGCGCCGTCCGGCGAACGCGCCTTCGCGCTGGCCCTGCGTTCGCACGCGGCCGAGTTCAAGACCTGCTACGACCTCGATATCGCCCTGCACGGGCACGATACGCTCGACATCAACGACCGTCTCGGCGCCGAGGTATTCCAGCTGGTCTGCGAGGGAATGAGCAATATCCGCCGTCATACGCGCGCGGCCCGGGGCGCGGTGTACCTGCACCGCAATAGCGGCTGGCTGCATATCCGGATCGAGAACGAGTGCCCCGCGGGCCCGCCGCCCGCGTTCGTGCCGCGCTCGATCTCGGAGCGGGCGGCTTCGCTTGGCGGTTTCGCTTACGTGGGTGCAGCCCAGGGCGCCACCACGGTCCATATCGACATTCCGGTCTAGCCTACGATGCCGCTCACCGTTCCCGTCCCCATCACCGTCCTGCTGGTCGACGACCACAAGACCATGCTATGGGGCCTGGAGCGCCTGGTCGGCGGCGAGCGCAGCGGCATGAAGGTGGTCGCCACCGCCGGCAACCGCGAGGAAGCCCTGGCGCAGGCGGCCATGCACGGACCCGACGTGATCCTGCTCGACATCGACCTGAACGGCGAGTGCTCGCTCGACTTCCTGCCGGCGCTGCTCGTGAGCGGCATCTCGCGTGCGCTCGTCTTCACCGGCATGCGCGACCAGGCCACGCTCGACCGCGCGATCCTGGCCGGGGCGCGCGGCGTGCTGCGCAAGGACGCGCCGGCGGAAGTAGTGCTGCGCGCGATCGAGAAGGTACATCAGGGAGAAATGTGGGTGGGCCAGGACATGATGGCGCGCATCTTCGGCGAACTGACCCGCGCACGCGCGCCGGCGCGGCGCGACCCACACCAGGAAAAACTCGATTCGCTGACCCCGAAGGAGCGCCGCATCGTCGACGCCATCGTGGCCGGCAGCGGTGTCACCAACCAGGCGCTGGCGGACAGCCTGTTCATCTCGGAACACACGCTGCGCAATTATCTCGTCACCATCTACAAGAAGCTCGGGGTGAGCAACCGCCTCGAACTCTACGTCTACGCCAGCAAGCACAGCGCCCCGCGCGCGGCCGGATAGCTGTCCGGCTAGTCCTACGCGACCCATGACATTTGTCACGGGTCTGCACCACAAAATCGATGCAAATGTCTGTCCTTTTCAAGGGCGATTGTGCGATGCGCCGGTGTCAGCCGTGACCTACAGTGTATCCATCAGCGCTGACTTGCAGCCTGAATGAGATCCGAACGATGGGCGGCAGACTGTGGACGGCAAACACATGGACCTTCTCGACAATCTTCCGCTCGCCTTCATCGATTTCATCCAGGCCGCAACAGGCAGTTCGCCGTACGAACATGCCCTGGTCTGGTCGCTCGTGGCAGTGATTTGCATCCTCGTGGTCATCGCGGTGGTGTAGCACTGGGACGACGGTCCGGCGCGGCGCTGGTTTCAAAGCCTCTAACCAAACTAATCTTTATCCTGGGAGAAACATCATGGAAATGATCAAGAACTTCATGCAAGAAGAAGACGGTGTCACCGCTATCGAATATGGCCTGATCGCAGCGCTGATCGCGGTGGTGATCATCGGCTCCGTGACCCTGGTGGGCACTAAGCTCGATGGCATCTTTAACTACATCCAAAGCAAACTGACTGTCCCAGCAGCAGGAGCAGCGCCTTAAGACGCGCCCTGCCCCACCCCAGCCGGGGTGGGGCTTTAACTAGCCAAGCGAGCAGTTTATGCCAGCCCTAATCGAGATCACTACCGGTCAACTGCGTTTGTCCGGTTTGTATATTGTACCGATACAGATTGGCGTGCTCGTTCTGCTCCTGCTTATCGCCACTGCCGTCGACATACGCGAACGCCGAATTCCCAATTGGCTGGTCGCCACAGGTATGACTGGTGCTCTTGCCTTCCATTCCATTTCCTTGCAGGGCGAAGGCGCTGTTTTTGCGCTTTCAGGCCTCGCCGTGGGGATGGCAACCCTTCTTCCGATGTATGCGCTCGGTGTCATGGGCGCTGGCGATGTGAAACTGATGGGAATGATCGGCGCATTTCTCGGCATGGACGGGGTCTTTGGCGCCGTGCTGGCGAGCATGGCAGCTGGGGGTTTACTTGCCTTAGGGTTCGCGGCCTGCAAGCGGATGCTCCCGCAAATGTTCATCAACTTGTTAGACATTTTGCGGCACTTCCATATCAAACACATGACCCGATCGATCACTGCCCCAATGGCGCCAGTCGCTTCAATCGGAAAAATGCCCTATGCCGTGGCCATCACCGCCGGAACACTCGCGCAGCTCACCTTCCTGCATCTCTGACCATACGGATATCATGGATACCCTGGCCCTCGACTCCGAATCGCGTCCCGATATCAACGCGCCGTGCCCGGCCCCGGCCGTCCTGCCGCCTGCGCCGCTAACGGTGGCGCAGACCGGCCTGCCCTTCCTGTTCCTCGCCGAACTGGCCGTCAAGACCCTGTTCCTCGGCGGCCTGCTGCGCATCACCGAGCTCAGCGCACGCATGAAACTCGGCATCGGCGTGATCGAGCCGCTGATCGTTTACCTACGCGCCGAACGGCTGTGCGAGATCAGCCGCGCCGGCGCCACCGGGACCGACGCCGACGTCTGCTATAAGCTAACCGACCTGGGCCGCGCGCGCGGCGCCGAATTCCTGGCGCGCTGCGGCTACACCGGCCCAGCCCCGGTCACGCTGGAAAGCTACGGCGACGCGGTTGTCGCGCGCAGCGTGGCCGCGATGCACATCGGGCGCGCCGCCGTGCAGGCCGGCTTCGGCCAGGTAGTGGTGCCGCCTGCCATCCTCGACCAGCTCGGTACGGCCATGAACTCGGGCCGCGCGATGTTCATCCACGGTCCCGCCGGGAGCGGCAAGACCTTCCTCGCCGAGCGGCTGGCCGAGCTGCTGACGGGCGCGATCGCGGTGCCCTACGCCATCTACGCCGGCGGCGAAGTGATCCAGATGTACGACCCAGTCGTCCACCTGCCGGCCGAGACCGGTCCTGTGCCCGGCCTGCCCTTCCGCCGTGCCGCCGGCGATGCGCGCTGGGTCCATTGCCGCCGTCCGGCTGTGCTGACCGGCGGCGAGCTCTCGCTCGACATGCTCGACCTGAAGTTCGACCATGCCACCCGCTACTACCAGGCGCCGCCGCACCTGAAGGCCAACAACGGCATATTCATCATCGACGACCTGGGCCGCCAGCGCTGCGCGCCGGCCGACCTGCTCAACCGCTGGATCGTGCCCATGGACCGCAGGGTCGACTTCCTGTCCCTGCACACCGGCTACAAGTTCGAAGTGCCCTTCGACGTGATCGTCGTGTTCTCCTCGAACCTGCCGCCGGCCGAACTCGGCGACGGCGCCTTCCTGCGCCGCATCGGCTACAAGATCCACGTCGGCCCGCTCGGCGAAGACCACTACCGCCGCATCTTCATCGAAGCCTGCGCAGGCCTGGGCATCGCCTGGGACGAGGAGGCCTTCGACTGGCTGCTGAAGGAGCGGCATGCGCGCGAAGACCGTCCGCTGCTGGCCTGCTATCCGCGCGACCTGCTGAGCCAGGTACGCGACCGCGCCGCCTACGAAGGCGTGCCGCCGGAGCTCACGCCGGATTCGCTCGACTGGGCATGGAACAATTTTTTCACCGGCGTCCAGCAAGCGCCGGCAACTGGCACCGAAGGTGAATGAGATGAAAAACACACGTGGCATCGTCATGCTGGGCATCGCCCTCCTCCTCGCGCTGGCGGCAGTGTTCGCCGCCGTCAGCTGGATCAACGGACGCGCAACGACCACATCCAAGGTCGCGGTGGCGATGGTCGACATCAGCCTGGGCGCGCGCATTGCGCCGGAAATGATCAGGATGGTCGACTGGCCGGCCGGCGCGCTGCCGCCCGGCGCCTTTTCCGACCCCAAGCTGCTCGGCGGGCGCGTGGCGCGCTCGACCCTGCAGCGCGGCGAGCCGATCATGGAAGGAAAACTCGCGCCGCCCGGCACCCAGGGCGGCCTGTCAGCCGTGGTCGCCAATGGCAAGCGTGCGATGACGGTGCGCGTGAACGACGTGGTCGGCGTCGCCGGCTTCGCCCTGCCCGGCAACTTCGTCGACATCCTGGTCAACACCCAGGGCGACACGGCCAAGGCCGGCCCCAACGGCGACGCCTCGATTTCGAAGATCGTCCTCGAACGCATCCTGGTGCTGGCGATCGCCCAGGACCCGAACCGCGACGACACCAAGCCGAAAGTCGTGAATGCGGTGACCCTCGAACTGTCGCCCGAGCAGACCGAAAAACTCGACCTAGCGCGCAGCGTCGGCACCCTGTCTCTGGTGCTGCGCAACCAGATCGATCCCGACCCGGTGGGCACCGGCGGCGCCACCAAGAACGCCCTGCTCGGCCTAGTGCGTCCCGCCGTCGTGCGCGCCCCCGTGGTGCGCAAGGCCGTGCTGGCGCAGGAACCGCGCTACAAGGTCGACGTCATCAAGGGCCTCGAGCGCAGCACCCAACAATTCTAATGAGAGCGACCATGCGAGCTACTGACAAGATGACGGGAAAATGCACCGGGCGCAGGGCACTGATGGCGCTGGCAGCGCTGGCCTGCTGCACGGGCATGACGGCGACGGAACCGGCCTTCGCCGCCACCGCGGCCAAGGCGCCTACCCGCGCACCGGTCCAGACGGGGCCGGCGCGCAGCAGCGGCGTGTCGACGCTGGCGCCCAAGGTGACCCTGTCCGAGGGCAAGTCGACCCTGATGCGCCTGCCCTTCGCGGCCACGCGCATGTCGGTCGGCGACGCCAAGGTGGCGGACGTTATTTTGCTCAACCCAAGCGAGCTCTACATGCTCGGCAAGTCGGTCGGCAGCACCAACCTGATCCTCTGGAACAAGGCCAACGAGGCCACGATCATCGACATCGCCGTCGACCTCGACACCAGCGGCCTGGCGGCCCGTTTCGAGCAGCTGCTGGCCGAGGAAAAGGAAGTCAAGATTACGACCGCGGCAGATACGCTGGTGCTCTCGGGGACCGTGTCGGACGTGACGAAGGTCGACCAGATGATGGCGCTGGCGAACGCCTATGTGCAGCGCGGAAAGGGCGGCGCAGGCGAGGCGGCCGGCGGCGCCGCCAGTGCCGGCGGTCAGCAGCCAACGATGAAAGTCATCAACATGACCTCAGTCGCCGCGCCCCAGCAGGTGATGCTCGAAGTAAGGGTCGCCGAAATCTCCAAGACCCTGGCCGACCAGCTCGGCGTCAGCATGGGTGCCAGCCGCACCAACGGCAGCTGGACCTACAGTTTTCTCTCCAACCTGCTGACCAGCAATCCAAGCCTGCTGGATGCTTTTAACGGCAAGAACGGCAACTTCCTTACCATCGACGCACAAAAGCGCGACGGCCTGGTCAAGGTGCTGGCCGAACCGACTGTGATGGCCATCAGCGGGCAGGAAGCGAGCTTCCTGGCCGGCGGCAAGATCTTCATCCCTGTGAGCCAGGCGAATAACAATGGCGTCCCCACCATTACCCTCGAGGAAAAGGAATTCGGGGTCGCCGTCAAGTTTACGCCGACGGTGCTGGCGGGCGGCCGCATCAACCTGAAGGTGGCGCCGGAAGTGTCGGACCTGAACAAGGAAGGCATCGGGATTACCGCGACCGGGATTAACGGCACGGCGATCCTGCCCTCGTTCACTACGCGCCGCGCCACGACGACCGTGCAGCTGTTCGACGGCCAGAGTTTCGCCATCGGGGGCCTGATCAAGAACAACGTCACCACCAACGTAAAGGCCTTCCCGGTACTGGGCGAAATACCGGTGCTGGGCGCGCTGTTTCGCAGCACCGACTTCCAGACCGACCGCTCGGAACTGGTCTTCATCATCACGCCGCACCTGGTCAAGCCGCTGCCGGCAGATTACAAGTTGCCGACCGACGGCTACATCGAGCCGAGCCGCAGCCAGCTGTTCCTGGGCGGCCAACTGCAGGGCCAGCGTCGTGCCGAACCGGCCCAGGCGGCCGCCGCCCCCGGCCCTACCGGCTTCGACCTGAAATAGGAGCAATCATGACCAAGCGCCATTCATTATTGACCAGACCGGTCCTGCTGGCCCTGCTGGCCGTCAGCGGCTGCGCCACGCCGCCCGCCGATCATCCATACGGCCACCGCATCGCCTTGACGATGGCCCAGCAGGTGCTCGACCCGCTGGCCGGGACGAAGCACGACGCCGTGAACGGCATGGGCGGCCAGGAGGCCAAGAGCGCCTACGACGCCTATCAAAAATCCTTCCGCGCTCCGCAGCCGCAGCCGAACGTGTTCACGATCGGCGTCGGGGGCGCACGCTGAGCGGTGACGGCCATGAACAGCGTTCGTCCTCTTTTCACCGCACCCCGCACTCCCGGCCGACAGGACGGTGGAGTGGCGATCATCGTCGCGCTGGTGCTGGCAGTGCTGCTCGGCGTCGGCGGCGTTGTGCTCGACCTCGGGCACCTGTTCGTCAACAAGACCGAGTTGCAGAACGCCGCCGACGCCTGCGCCCTGGCCGCGGCAGGGCAGCTCACTTGCGATCCGGCTACGCCGGGCTGTGGAGGCGCGGGTCAGCCTGCATGTCCCCAATGCCCTGCATCCTTTCTCGCCGATGCGGAAGCTGCGGGGATGTTTGTAGCAAGACGAAACGCCAGCGACTTTCAGGACGCCGCCGTGACGATCGCAGCAAACGACATTTCGTTCCACACAGAAATTGGCCCGAACAACGCTTACCTGTCACGCGCGGCGGGTGCCAACACAAATTCGAAATTTGTGCGATGCGTGGCCCGTTCAGCACCCATCGGCACCTGGCTGATGCAGGCCCGCGGACAGTTCGGACCGGCGACCGTCCAGGCAGCAGCCGTTGCTACCCTTGCGCCTGGCCAGACGGCCTGCAATGCTTCGCCGATAGGTATCTGCTCCAAAGCCGCACCTGCTCCCACTTACGGTTATTCCATTGGAGAATGGATCATCGGTAAATTCAACGGCGGAAACAACGGTGATGCACTACAAGGGAATTTCCGCTGGGTCGACTTCACCCCGAGTGCGGGCGGCACGAACGAAGTGCGCGACCAGCTGCTCGGTAAAAATGCAGTATGCGGTATCAAGGTCGGCGACGACATCCGCGAAGAAGGCGTCAAGCAGGGCGCAAAAGAGGCCTGGAATACCCGTTTTGGCATCTATCCCAAGAACGGTTCGCCTGCGCCCGCCGAGGCGCCGCCAGACAAGACCGGCTTTTCCTATCCAAGCAACGAAGCCGGTAACGCGATCGCCATCGGCCAATCGGCCTACACAAACTACCGCAGCAAACAGAGTGCCCACCTACCTTTCGATTCAGGGACCTATCGCGGGAGCGGCGCTATTGCCAATGGCAACAACGTCACCATCCTGTCCCAGGCACAGCACCTCGCGCTGGGCGCCGATCGGCGTCTCGTTCCTGTTCCCGTCCTCGAATGCAACAAAGCGCCCGCCAACGTCAAGATCCTCAGCATGGCTTGTGTGCTGATGCTTAATCCAATGTCGAACGGCGCTAATGGCGATCTTTACCTGGAATGGCGCGGCCTCGCTTCCGCTCCCGGCAGCCCGTGCCACAGCGCGGGCGTAGCGGGCGGGACCAACGGTCCGCTTGTCCCGACCCTGGTGCAATAGGAGCAACCATGCGCACCATAAAAAGTCAGTCCGGCGTTGCCGCCGTCGAAATGGCCCTGCTGCTGGGTCCTCTGCTTCTGCTTGCGTTTGGCGTGACGGAACTGGGGCGCGCCGTCTACCAGTACAACACGTTGGCCAAGGCGGTGCGCGACGGTGCGCGCTACCTGTCCCAGTACGAGCCGGGCAATGCCAACCGCGCCAACGAGGCCAGGTCGCTGGTAGTGTGCGGAGCAACAGTTTGCGGCGACAGGAAGCCGCTTGTTTCAGGCATGTTGCCTAGCTATGTGAAGGTGCACGACCGCATTTCCGATCCCCTGAGCTACAACCTCCAGTCGACCACGCGCGGCACCGTGAACCTTGTGCGCGTTGAAGTAACCGGCTTTACCTTCCGCAGTCTGATGCCGGGCTTCGTGCCCAATGTGCAGTTTGCGCCGATCCACACCACGATGGTGCAAGTGTTATGAATACGCGATCCTGCCCCCGCTCTGAAGCCCAGCGCGGCGCCACCGCAGTCGAATTCGCGCTGGTTTCGCTGTTCATCCTGTTCCCATTGCTGTTCGCGACCATCGAGCTGGGAAGGGTCGTCTTTTACTGGAATGCCGCGACCGAGGTGACGCGCCTTGGTGCACGGCTTGCAGTCGTATGCGACCTCGACGATGGCACGATCAAGCAGCGCATGACGGCGCTCTTTCCAGTGATCGACGCAGCCAGCATCGATATCGACTACGAGCCGGCGGGATGCACAACGACGAGTTGCAGCGCCGTGCGCGTGTCGGTTCTGCCGCTGGATGTGTCTACTTATATTCCCGATTTCCTCGGCACGCGGCAAAGTGCCTTGATCTTCAAGTTCCCGCCGTTCAGCACCAGCCTCCCCCGGGAAAGTATGCGTAGCGCAATGGCCGGAGCATCGGGTGTGGAATTCCAGAATCCAGTGTGCCTGTAAACCGTTTCGCTGCGATCCGTGCAGCCATGTAATGCAAAGGAGTCACCGTGAAAATCGCCGTCGTATCGCGTAGTGAAAAACACCTGCTGGAGATCGCGCGGCTGCTGCGCGAGCGCAGCCCGGGCGATGAGGTCAACCTGGTCTCCGGTTCGCTCGAACGCTTCAGCAGCAGCGCCGGCACCGCCATGCCCGACCTGCTGCTGCTGGACCAGCCGCAGGGCAGCGAACTGTCGCGCCTGGAAGGGCTGGGCGCGGCCCACCCGCGCATGACGACCATGGTGCTGTCGACGCTGCACACCGTGGAATTCATGGTCGACGCAATGCGCGCCGGCGTGCGCGAAGTGCTGCCCGCGCCGGTGGGGCCCGACACCCTGTACCCGGCGGTGGTACGGGTGCGCGAAAAGCTGTCGGCGCACGAGCATGCGAACGGCAAGGTGCTGGCCTTCGTCTCCTGCAAGGGCGGCAGCGGCGCGACCTTCCTGGCCACCAATATCGCCTACGCGCTGGCGACCGAATGCGGCCAGCGGGTCGCCCTGATCGACCTCAACCTGCAGTTCGGCGACGCCTCCCTGTTCCTGGCCGACCAGAAGCCGCTCGCCACCCTTTCCGACGTGGCGCTGCAGATGCACCGCATGGACGCCTCGCTGCTGGCCTCGAGCATGATGCCGGTGACCGCGACCTTCTCGGTGCTGGCCGCGCCCGACGACCCGGTGCACGCCGTCGACGTCAAGCCGGACCACATTGACACGCTGCTGAACCTGGCGCGCCGCCACTACGATTTCGTGGTCCTGGACGTGGGCCGCAGCCTCGACCCGGTCGGGGTGCGCGCGCTCGACCTGGCCGACACCATCTATCCGGTGCTGCAAACCACCCTGCCCTATGTGCGCGACGGCAAGCGCCTGCTGGAGGTGTTCCGTTCGCTCGGCTATCCGCCGGCCAAGGTACAGGTGATCGTCAACCGCCACGAGAAGAAGGCCCAGATCAAGCTGGAGGATCTCGAGAAGGCCTGCGCCACGCCGGTCTGGCGCCAGGTGCCGAACCATTACGAGGCGGCCGCCGCTTCGGTCAACCAGGGCATCCCGGTGCTCAAGCTGTCGCCGAAGAGCCCGATCGCGAAATCGCTGATGGCGCTCGCGCGCGGGATTGCCGGCGACGCCGCCCCGGCGCCCGCGGGCTGGCTGGCGCGCCTGCTGAAGAAACCGGCGAAAGAGGCACCGCCGGCCGCCGCGCAGCCGGTGGCACAGCCGGCCCTGCAGGCCGTACCTGCCATCAAACAACCGGCATTCGAGGAGAAACAGGCATGGATGCAGAAATCCTGACGCTACGCGACCGCCTGGCCGGCAGTGCCGGCCGCGGCCTCGCCCAGTCCGGCCCGCGCATGTCGCACAGCGCCGGTTACATGCAGCTCAAGGGACGGATCCACCAGGGCCTGCTCGACCGGGTCGACCTGGAAAGCCTGCAGCAGCTGGCGCCTGAGCAGATCCGCGACGAGCTGAAAATGATCGTCGAGCTCATGCTCGAAGAGGAAACCGTGCCGATCAACGAGGTCGAGCGGGCCAACCTGGTGCGCGACATCCAGAACGAGATGCTCGGTTTCGGCCCGCTCGAACTGCTGCTGGCCGATCCGTCCGTGTCGGACATCCTGGTCAACACCTGCAGCCAGGTGTACGTCGAGCGGCGCGGCAAGCTCGAGCTCACCGAGGTGCGCTTCACCGACGAGGCGCACCTGATGAAGATCATCGACAAGATCGTCTCCCGCGTGGGCCGGCGCATCGACGAATCCTGCCCGATGGTCGACGCGCGCCTGCCCGACGGCTCGCGCGTGAACGCGATCATCCCGCCGCTGGCGATCGACGGCGCCATCCTGTCGATCCGGCGTTTTTCCGCCGATCCGCTGCGCCTGTCGGACCTGATCGCCTATAAAAGCATGACGCCGGGGATGGGCGAGATCCTGCAGGGACTGGGCAAGGCCGAGGTCAACATCCTGATCTCGGGCGGCACGGGCTCGGGCAAGACCACGATGCTGAACGTGATCTCGGGCTTCATCAGCCCGGAGGAGCGGATCGTCACGATCGAGGACGCGGCCGAACTGCAGCTGCAGCAGCCGCACGTGGTGCGCCTCGAAACCCGGCCCGCCAACATCGAGGGGAATGGCGAGGTGACCCAGCGTGCGCTGGTGCGCAACGCCCTGCGGATGCGCCCCGACCGCATCATCCTCGGCGAGGTGCGCGGCGGCGAAGCGCTCGACATGCTGCAGGCGATGAACACCGGCCACGAAGGCTCGATGGCGACCATCCACGCGAACACGCCGCGCGACGCCCTCACCCGCCTGGAAAACATGATCAGCATGGCGGCCGCCTCGCTGCCGAGCAAGGCCATGCGCCAGCAGATCAGCTCCGCCGTCGGCGTGGTGCTGCAGGTGTCGCGCCTGACCGACGGCAAGCGCAAGCTGGTGTCGCTGCAGGAGATCACCGGCATGGAGGGCGACGTCATCACGATGCAGGAGATCTTCGCGTTCCGCCAGACGGGCCTGGGCGAGAACGGGGCCGTGCTCGGCCACTTCTGCGCCACCGGCATCCGCCCGCGCTTTCTCGACCGGCTGCGCAATTACGGGGTCAACATCCCGGAGAGCGTGTTCGATCCCTCCCGCCAGTTCGCCTGAGGAGCCGTCATGGACTACATGTTCTTCGTCTTCGCGATCCTGATCTTCGTCGCCGTGGTGTTCCTGATCGAGGGCGCCTACCTAGCCTGGAATGCGAGCCGCGGGCCGGAAGCGCAGCGCCTGACGCACCGCGTGCAGACGGCCGCCGCGCGCGACGCCGAGCGCAGCGTCGCCCTCGCCAAAAAGCGCAGCTTCAGCAACCATCCGGTCTTGCAGAAGCTGCTGGCGGCGCTGCCGCATGTGTCGACGCTCGACCGCCTGCTGATGCAGTCGGGGAAGCAGTGGACGGTGGCCGGCTTCGCGGCCGCCTCGCTCGCACTGGGCGTACTGGCCTGGGCGCTGGCCTGGTGGTTCGCACTGCCATTTCCGCTCCAGCTCGCAGCGGGCGCCGCCGCGGCGACCCTGCCGCTGCAGCTGGCGCTGCGCGCACGCAACAAGCGCCTGCACAGGATCGAAAACCAGTTGCCGGATGCGCTCGACCTGATGAGCCGGGCGCTACGTGCCGGCCACGCCTTCCCGAACGCGCTGAAGATGGTCGGCGAGGAGATGAAGGAACCGATCGCGGTCGAATTCGCCACTGTCTTCGATGAAGTCAATTTCGGGGTCTCGATGCCGGACGCGCTGATGAACATGGCCAACCGGGTGCCCAGCACCGACCTGCGCTATTTCGTGGTGGCCGTGCTGATCCAGCGCGATACGGGCGGCAACCTGTCTGAACTGCTCGGCAGCATCAGTAAGATCATCCGCGACCGCATCAAGCTGCTGGGCCAGGTCCGGGTGCTGTCGGCAGAAGGGAAGATGTCGGCGTGGGTGCTGGGGCTGCTGCCGTTCGGAGCGGCCTCGCTCATCCAGCTGACCAATCCGAAATTCCTCGGGGTGTTATTCACGGATCCGGCCGGACAAAAAATGGTGGGCTTCGCGCTGGGAATGATGGTGCTGGGCGTGTTCGCGATGCGCCGGATCGTAAAGATCCGCGTATGAGCGCCGCATACGCAAGGAGCATGCAATGACTATCCTCGAACTCGGTTTTGTCGGCCTAGTATTCGTGGCCGTATTCGGTGTCGCCCTGCTTGGGCTGCGCACCTTCGCCGGCACGCCGCTGCAGGAGCGGTTGGACGCGGTCGGTGTGAGCACCGAGACGTCGGGCTCCGGTCCACCGCAATGGCTGGAAAAGATCGTCGCAGCAGCGACGCCAGTCGCGCGCCTGTCGTTGCCCGACGACGAGGCGCAGACCTCGGCGGTACGGGTGCGCTTCATGAACGCGGGCTATCGCCATGCATGGGCGCCGGTGGTCTTCTTCGCCGCCAAGACGGTACTCTCGCTGGGTCTGCCGCTGGCGGTCTTCTTCGGCCTGAGCCTGAAAGCCACGACATCCAGCACGACAGCGATGCTTTTTTATGTGCTGACCGCCGCGGCGGCAGGCTATTACCTGCCGAACTTCGTGCTAAAAAAGATGATCGCGCGCCGCCAGCGCGAGATCTTCGAGAGTTTTCCCGATGCGCTCGACCTGATGACGATCTGCGTCGAAGCGGGCCTGGGCATGGACGCGGCGCTGGCGCGCGTGGCCGGCGAGATCGGCCTGAAAAGCCGGGTCCTGAGCGAGGAGCTGAACCTGGTGACGCTCGAACTGCGTGCCGGCAGTGGCAAGGACAAGGCCTTGCGCGGCCTGGCCACCCGGACCGGGGTCGAGGACGTCGACGCGCTGGTGGCGATGCTGATCCAGGCCGAACGCTTCGGCACCAGCATCGCCGACTCGCTGCGCGTGCAGTCGGAACAGCTGCGCACCAAGCGCCGCCAGCGCGCCGAGGAACAGGCTGCCAAGATCGCCCTGAAGCTGCTGTTCCCGCTGATCTTCTTCATCTTCCCGTCCCTGCTGGTGGTGCTGATGGGCCCCGCCTTCATCCAGATCTACCGCGTCCTGCTGCCGACCTTCAGCGGTGGCGCCGCCAACTGAAAGGAGACCGCCATGCCGATCCGTCCCCTCGCCCCTGCGCTCGTCGCTGCACTCCTGCTCTCGTCCTGCGCCGGCGTACCGCCGCAGCTGCGGATGATGTTCCAGCCTGCGGAACAGGTACGCCATGGCAGCAGCGACGTCGCTTCCGCCTACTACCGGCTGGGACGCTACCACCAGGACGCGGGTGACCTGGGGCTGGCCCTGACCGCCTACACCTATGCCAGCGCGCGCGACCCGAAGGCGCCCGAGCCGCGCATCGCCGCGGCCGCCATCCATGCCCAGCAGGGCCGGCTGGCGCAGGCCAGGGCAATGCTGCGCCAGGTCTGCGCCGAGTACCCGGCGCTGGCCCAGCCGCTCAACAACCTGGGCTACGTGTACTACCTGGAAGGCGACTACGAGGCCGCCACCCAGGCCTTCCGCGCCGCGCTGGCGCGCGAGCCAGGCAGCGAACGGGCCCGCAACAATCTGCGGCTGGCCGAAGGAGCGGCGGTGCGCGGCGTGGCGGCGCTCGAGACGATCGCAGCCTTGCCTGCACCGCCGGTACCGCCGGCGCCCGAGCCTGTACCGGCGCCAGCACCTGCCGCGGCGCCGGCGATGGCCGACAACGGCATGCAGCTGGTGCGCACGGCGCCGAACGTGTACGAATTGCGGGCGGCGCCGGCCGTCGCGGCATCCGCCCCGGTGCGCGCTGCGGCGCCCGCACCTGCAGCCGCGCAGTTCGAGATCGCCAACGGCCATGGCGCCGACGGGCTGGCGCGGCGCTTCCAGCAAAGCCTAGCGCTGCGCGGCATCGTCGCCACCAGGCTGACCAACATGACGCCGTTCAACCAGGCCGCGACCCGGATCGACTACGCGCCCGGCCAGGAAGCGGCGGCGCGCAGGCTGCAGGCGGCCTTGGGCGGCAAGCCGATCCTGCGCCTGGCGGACCGCGGTGCGGTCCCCGGCGGCATGCGTCTCGTGCTCGGCAAGGATGCCCCGCTCGCGCTCGCACAGGCAAAGCCGCTGCTGGCCACGTCCGCCGCACCCGTTTCCACCCATCCAATGCAATAGCCCTGGAGCGCCAATGAGAACAACGATAACCCGCGCAGTCGCCGCCACTTCCACCACCCTGCTTGCCTGCTTGCTGGCCGCGTGCGGCGGCGGAGGCAGTGGAAACGATACTTGCAAAACCCTCGACCCGAGCCGCGATCCGAGCCTGCCCGGGTGCACCGTTTCCTCGACGCCCGCCACCGGTTCGACGGCCGCGCTGGCGCCGCTGGTGGTGACGCTGGCCGACGCCAAAGGCGCGCCGACGACCATGGTGTCGCCGAAGACGCCCGGCGTGGCCAAGGCAGTGGTGAAGGATGGCGCCGGCAAGCCGGTGGCCGGCCTGGCAGTGACGTTCACGAGTACCGATACGAGTGCGGTGCTGGTGCCCGCCACCGGCAGCGCACTGACCGACGCCAACGGCGTGGCCAGCATCGGCGTCGCGGCGGGCAAGCAGGCCGGCGCCTTCACGCTGACCGCCAGCGCCACCCGCGACGGCACCAAGGCCAGCGGCAGCGCCAGCTATGCGGTGGGCTTCCCGCTCCTGACCATGAGCGCGTTGAGCATCGGACCCTCGCCGCTGCCGGCCGGCGGCACCGCGAGCCTGTCGGTGACCCTGCTCGACGGGGGCACGCCGTTCGCGCCCGCGCAGGAGGTGACGTTCACCTCGCCCTGCGCGGCAGCCGGGAAAGCGACGATCAGTTCGCCGGTCACGACGGTCGCCGGCGTTGCGTCGACCTCGTATATCGACAAAGGCTGCGGTGCCCCTGACGTGGTCACCGCCTCGACCGTGCTGGCGGGGGCGACGACCAGCGCTACCGGCACGGTCAATGTCGAAGCCGCGGTTCCTGGCCAGCTCGCCTTCGTCTCTGCGCTACCGCAGAATATCTCGCTTAAAGGCACCGGCGGCGCCGGGCGCCAGGAATCGTCAACGGTGGTGTTCAAGCTGCGAGACCGCAACGGCATTCCGGTGTCGGGCCAGCGCGTCGACTTCGCGCTGACGACCTATGTCGGCGATTTGAAACTGAATTTCACATCGGCCACAACTGGAGCCGACGGCTCGGTCAGCACCATCGTGTCGGCAGGCACGGTCAACACGCCCGTGCGCGTCATCGCCACCGTCGCCGGTAGCGGCATCACTACCATGTCCGATCAGTTGGTCATCTCCACCGGCGTACCCGACCAGAACAGCTTCAGCCTCTCGACAGAGATATTTAATGTAGAAGGCATGAACATCGACGGCTGTCCGGCACCCACCGGATCTAACGTCACGGTACGGCTGGCGGACCACTTCAACAATCCGGCGCCTGACGGGACGGCTGTCAGCTTCACTGCAGAAGGCGGCTCAATCGATGGCTCCTGCCTGACGGGACTCGTCAATACGACGCTGACCGACGGTACGGTAATCCAGCAAAAAGGCATTCCTGGCGCATGCACAGTCCGCTTCTGCGCAGCGAACCCGCGGCCTGCCGACGGGCGCGTGACCGTGCTCGCCTATGCGCTGGGCGAGGAAAGTTTTGTCGATACCAACGGCACCAATCTGTATTACGAGTCGACAGATGCTTTCCAGGACTTGGGCGAGCCCTTCCGTAACGACCGCGCTATCACCAGCCGCAACGCCCAGGCCAATTGGGGGGTAGATGCCAACTGGCTGCCGGCGCGCGCTGCCCTCTCGCCGGACGACGGCTGGTCGAGCGGGAATGCAGTGCGCACGCCGGGAGAAATCTTCATCGATTCGAACGCCAACGGCACTTGGAACAGCGCCGGCGACGGCATCTATAACGGCGTTTTGAAGCAAGGCAGCAGCGCCACGCGTCCGGTGACCCATGTGCGCGGTGCCCTGGTGCAAGTGATGTCGAC
This sequence comes from Massilia litorea, assembly GCF_015101885.1. Classification (NCBI taxonomy): domain Bacteria; kingdom Pseudomonadati; phylum Pseudomonadota; class Betaproteobacteria; order Burkholderiales; family Oxalobacteraceae; genus Massilia; species Massilia litorea. Next base: position 2,514,891 of record NZ_CP062941.1, on the reverse strand, counting down.
CAGTACGGCTGCGATCACCTCGCTCGGGCCAGAGTCGATTGCGCTGAGCCATTGCGTGAACGGCACACCCTTCGTCAACACGGCGGTGACGTTGCAGCTGGCGATCCGCGACACCAACCCGACCGTGTTCACCCTGAACCGGGCCGGCGCCGCGCCGCTCAACCTTCCCTTCGATTTGCCGGGCAACATATTGGCAGCCGGGACCAAGATCGATTTCATCCCATCCAATGGCACGCTGCTGAGCCCACCTTCCTACATCGTTCCGAACACGAACGAACCGAGTGCCGCGGCGTGGATCTATACGATCCAGATGCAGAGCGATGCGAGTCAGAGTTCGCCGGCAGATAGCCCGCCACTGTATTGCAGCAATCGGGTCAGCAGCGGTACGCTGACGGTGAAGGTGACCTCGCCGTCAGGCATCATTACGACCCGGGCTTACCCGGTCACGGACTGACTGCGGTCATTGCAAACCAAGGCGGCCGGGACTTCCCCGGCCGCAATTCCATAAGAGGCCACCATATGGGCGCGCAGGAACTGAACCACTGGGTTGGGGTCCAGCGGCACAAGCAGCAGAACAACCCCTTCACCTGCCGCATCCGCCTGCTGATCGACAGGCACAAAGGCATCCTCGGCCGCGTGGCCGCCGAGATCGACGATTCCGACAGCGCCCTGACCTATGCCGGCATGAGCGAAGAGGACGGCAGGACGATGACCGAAGTGCGCTTCACGCTACGGGTGAAAGACCGCTTGCACCTGGCGTATCTGTTACGCAGGCTGCGCAGGGTGGTAGGCGTCCATCGGGTCGAGCACGAGCGGCCCTGAAGCCTTGGTTCAGGGCCGCTCGAACGCCAGCGCCAGGATCCGGTCGAAGGCATCGCAAGCGCCGGAACAGGCCTCGGCCACCTCTTCCTCGCCCTGCACCTGCGCGCGCAGGGCCAGCATGAAGGCGCGCCAGCGCGGGCCGGGCCCGCCCTCGCCTGCCCCGGCGAGGTAGCGCAGCGGATGCGGCGCCAGCTGGTCCGCGAGCCGCTTGTGCAACACCGCGCCGCCCAGCTGCGAGCCTTCGACCACATAGGCGACGCCCCAGCGGTAGGCGGGACTGGCATGCGCCGGCCAGAGAGGCGTCGCGGCACGCGCGGCGCCGGCATACGGCGCCAGCGAGGGTTCGGCCAGGTCGGCGTCGATCAGCGCCAGGTGCGGGGCGGCGGCGAGACCGGCGGGGCCTTGCGGACCATCCGTAAAACCATGTTGCCAGGCCTCGAGCGGTGCCAGCCAGTCGCGCAGCAGTTGCAGGTGCTGGGCATAGTCGGCCAGGGTGGCATCGGGCGCCGAGAGCGGCAAGCCGCTGTCGAGGCGCTCGTGGCGCGAGCTCGTGGACTGCCGCAGCGCGGCCAGGACGTCGGACTCGCGTGCGGTGTCGGGGGAACGGTTCATAAAAAGCTTGTTGCGGCGAATCGGGCATCTTACCAGCCGCGGCCGGATCAGTCCGTGATGGGTTCCGGATACGAGACCGAAACGATTTCCAGCTCCTCCTCGCCCTGCGGCGTCTGCAGCGTGGCGACGTCGCCTTCGCGGCACTTGGTCAGCGCACGCGCCACCGGCGAGACCCAGCTGATGCGTCCGCGCAGCGGGTCGAGCTCGTCGATGCCGACGATGGTGACCGTGTGCTCTTCGCCGGCCTTGTTGACGTAAGTGACGGTGGCGCCGAAATAGACCTGGTCGTTCCCGTAATGCACGCTCGGGTCGACGATGAAGGCCGAATCCATGCGCTTGGTGAGAAAGCGGATGCGGCGGTCGATCTCGCGCAGGCGGCGCTTGCCGTAGATGTAGTCGCCGTTTTCCGAACGGTCGCCGTTGGACGCCGCCCAGTGCACGATCCGCACCACTTCCGGACGGTCGACGTCGATCAGCTGCAACAGCTCGTCCTTGATGGCTTTATAGCCGGCAGGGGTGATGTAGTTCTTGGCGCCGGCGGGAATCGCCTGCGCCAGGGCGACGGCGTCTTCATCGTCGTCGTTGTCGGACTCTTTTACAAATGCCTTGTTCATTCGTCCATTGTAGCCCCAGATCGCGCGACCCGGGACACGCTAGCCGTGACGTGTCGACTTGCTCAGTTTCCCCTAAGGCTGGACGCCGCGGATACCGTATGATGCGCAAGATGACCTCCCCGAGACTCACAAGTCCGCCTTCCCCACGCAGCCGGCTGCTGGCGCCGTTGCTGTATGTAATCGCGCTGCTGTTGCTGTTCGAGGAATGGCTGTGGGAAGTCGCCGGCCGCCTGTCGGCCGCAATGGGCACCTGGCCGCCGCTGCGGATGCTGGAGCACGGCATCCGGCGCCTGCCGCCCTGGGCAGCGCTGCTGGCCTTCGCCCTGCCCGGCTTGCTGCTTGTTCCGGTCAAGTTGCTGGCCCTGCTGGCGATTGCCCACGGCCATCCCCTGATGGGCGTCGCGGTCTTTGTGGTCGCCAAACTGGGCGGGGCGATGGTGGTCGCGCGCATCTATGTCCTGACCCTGCCGTCCTTGCTGGCGCTCGTCTGGTTTGCGCGGTGGCACAATCGCTTCATCATGTTCAAGGATCAGCTCATTGCCCGCTTCCGGGCCAGCCCTACCTACCAGCAGGCGCGCCGTTCGGTGTCGGCCTTGCGCCGCATCCTGCGCCGCCTGCGCAGCCAGTTGCGGCCGTCGGTACCCTTCGGCAGCCGCCATGCCACGCGCAGCGCACGCGCGCTGCGCCGCTTCGTGTCGCTGTGGCGCAGGCGCCGCAAACCGGGAAGCGAAAGACCATGACCACCACCATGACCACGACCGAAGCGCTGCTGGCCGCGCCGATGCACGCCGCCCCGGCCGAGATCCTGCTGATCGACGCCGCCACGCTGGCCCTGGTCGACATGAACGCCACCGCGCGCGCCAATCTCGGCTACGACGGGGCCGCATTGAGCGGCATGCGCGCGGTCGATATCGCGCCCGGCCTTGACGACGGCACACTCGGCGCGCTGCTTGCCGGCATGGGGGAAGACAAGGGCGATGAAACGATCAAGCAAGGCTGCCTGCGCACCGAACTGCGCCGCGCCGACGGCAGCACCTATCCGGCCAGGCTGACTTTCCTGCGCACCCAGCGCGACGGCCGTTCCCTGCTGCTGGCGATCGGCCACGATCTATCCCCCGAACAGGCGGCCTCGAACGCGCTGGCCCAGTACCAGACGCGCTTCAACGCCATCGTCAACCACACGCCCGGCCTGGTCTACCAGTTCACCCTCGGCGCCGACGGCCGCCATGCCTTTCCCTACCTCAGCGACGGTTGCGCGCCCTTGCTCGGGGTGCAGCCGGCCCAGCTGCAGGCCGATCCCGACCTGTTCCTGCGCCTGGTCCTGCCCGAGGACCGCAAGGGTTACCTGGAAGCGATGGCGGTCTCGAAAATATCGCTGTCGAGCTGGAACTGGGAAGGCAGGATCTGGATCGATGCATGGAAAGACGTGAAATGGATCAACCTGCGCGCCACGCCCCACGCCGTTGCGGCGGGCGCGGTGCAGTGGGACGGCATCATGACCAACATCACCGAGAGCAAGGTCGAGCAGCAGGAAACCCTGCGTTCGCGCGCGCGCCTGGCCGAACTCACCGACCACATCGAGCAGGTGAAGGAGCAGGAACGGGCGCGCATCGCGCGCGAGATCCATGACGACCTGGGCGGCAACCTTACTGCGATCAAGATGGCCCTGTCGATGCTCAGTTCGCGGCTGCCGCCCGACCAGCCGGGCCTGCTGGAAAAGGCGACCTATCTCGACGACCTGGTCGACCGCACGATCGAGGCGGTGCACCGCATTTCGCTCGACCTGCGACCGTCGACGCTGGACCTGGGCATCGTCGCGGCGCTGGAATGGCAGGCGCGCGAATTCGAGAAGGGTTCCGGCATCGCCTGCATCTTCCGCAGCGCCGAGCGTGAGATCGAGCTCGACCCGGACCATGCGGCCGCGCTGTTCCGCATTTTCCAGGAAGCGCTGACGAATGTCGCGAAACACGCCGGCGCGACCCGCGTGACGGTGACCCTGCGCCGCCAGCGCCAGCACCTGACGCTCGCCATCTGCGACAACGGCCGCGGCATCGCGCCCGCCGACCGCCTGAAACCCGCCTCCTTCGGCCTGCGCGGCATGAGCGAACGGGCGCGGGCGCTGGGGGGCACGTTGACCTTGTCGGCGGCGCCCGGAGGTGGCACGATGGTGACCATCAAAATTCGCCTGGCCCCGCCGCCAGTAAAAATCCCCGGGGAACAATGACCGACAAAGCCACCATCCGCGTATTCATCGCCGACGACCATGCCATCGTGCGCGAGGGCTTGAAACAGATCCTGGCCGAGCAGCGCGACATCGTCGTTGCCGGCGAGGCCGAGAACGGGCTCGATGCGATCAGGCTGTTCCGTAAATCGCGCTGCCACGTGATGCTGCTCGATATCTCCATGCCCGACCGCAATGGCATCGAGGTGCTGAAACAGATCAAGCAGGAGCGGCCCGAGCTGGCCGTGCTGATGCTGTCGATGCACCGCGAAGACCAGTACGCGATCCGCGCGCTGAAAGCGGGCGCGGCCGGCTATCTCACCAAGCAGAGCGCGCCGCGCGAACTGGTCACGGCGATCCGCCAGGTGGCCGGCGGCCAGAAATACGTCAGCGCCACGCTGGCCCAGGCGCTGGCGAGCCAGGTCGGCGCCGACCACGACGCGCCGCCGCACGACAGCCTGTCGGACCGCGAATTCCAGACGCTGACCATGATTGCTTCGGGCAAGACGGTGAGCGAGATCGCGCGCGAGCTCTCGCTGTCGGTCAAGACGGTCAGCGAATACCGGGCACGCCTGCTGGCGAAGATGAACCTGAAAACCAGCGCCGAGCTGACGCACTACGCGATCCGTAACCAGCTGGTCGAATAGGTTTATGCATTGCTGTTAAGTAAGATACTTTCCAGCCTCTTTTCGGGCGATGACGAAAAGAAAAGGTGCTTATCATTGCTGCACAGCAAATACGTAAGCTTGCATCATGCCTAACCCTCCCGCCCCACCCGCCCAGAACCCCGTCGATATCGCGCGCGAAGCCTTCCGGCGCCTCGCCACGCGCCGCATCGCACCGACGCCCGATGCGTATCGGGACATCTACGACGAGATTGCCGGCATCCCGAAGCCCACATTGGCACCCGCATCTGCCCCGGTCGCGCCCGCCAACGGCGCGGCCGAGGTGGTGTTGGGCGACTTCGCAACCCAGCTGACCGATACCCCGGGCGAACTGGCCGAATACGGCCGCCGCCTGAACCGCGCGGTGAAGGTGCGCGACTGGGAAGCCTATGCGCGCGCCCTGTCGCAGCTGGTCGAGAAGCACTTGCGGCGCGGCATTCCGCCGGGCGTGACCTATGGCATGGAAAGCAAGGACACCGTGCTGCTGCGCGAACTGCTGAGCCGCACGCTGGCGTTTGCCCTGGCGTCGCTGCTGCCGGCCAGCCCCAAGCTGGCAAGCGAAGCCGAGTCGCTCGGCGCCGCCGTGAAAATCGCGCATGGCGAAGCGGCGCTGCAGGAAATCGCGACGCGCCTGAAGGAACTCTGTTTCCAGATCGAACTGCACAACGGCGATGCCGGCGAACAGCAGGAGCTGCTGCTGCGCCTGTTCAAGCTGCTGCTCGAGAACGTCAGCGAATTGCTGGACGACGACAGCTGGATGCGCGGCCAGATCGAGGCCGTGCAGGAACTCATCAGCGGCCCGATCGACACGCGCGCACTGGAAGATGTCACGCGCAGCCTGAAGGACGTGATCTACAAGCAGGGCCAGCTGAAGCACAACCTGTCCGACGTCAGGACCACCGTCAAGAACATGATGATGACCTTCATCGACCGCCTTGGTTCGGTGGCGGCCTCGACCGGCGACTACCACGACAAGCTGGGCGGCTTTTCGGAACGCATCCGCAATGCCGGCGACATCACGGAGCTGAACGAGGTACTCGACCAGGTCCTGAGCGAGACCAGGCAGGCGCAAGCGGAGGCCCTGGCCTCGCGCGACCGCATGCTGGCCGCGCACCGCGAGGTGCAGGAAGCTGAAAGCAGGATCAAGGAGCTGGAAGCGAAGCTGCAGCACATGAGCGAACTGGTGCGCGAAGACCAGCTGACCGGCACCCTCAACCGGCGCGGCCTGGACGACGTGTTCGAGCGCGAAAGCGCGCGCGCCGACCGCCGCAACACGCCGCTGTGCGTGGCCCTGCTCGACCTCGACAATTTCAAGAAGCTCAACGATACCTATGGCCACCTGGCCGGCGACAACGCCCTGCGCCACCTGGCCAAGGTGGTGAAGGCGACGCTACGCTCGATTGACGTGATCGCCCGTTTCGGTGGCGAGGAATTCCTGATCATGCTGCCGGAAACCCCGGTCGAGGCGGCCGTGCTGACCATGACGCGCCTGCAGCGCGAGCTGACCAGGCATTTCTTCATGCACGATAACGAGAAGCTGTTGATCACGTTCTCGGCCGGCGTGGCCTTGCGCCTGCCGAACGAGGACCAGGCGAGCTTGCTGGCACGGGTGGACCGGGCGATGTACAAGGCGAAACAGTCGGGAAAGAACCGGGTGGAAGTGGCCAGCGACAGCTGACCGGACCCTGGTATTCGCGACCATGACGCTTCCACATCTTGTGAGTGGAAACAGACAAACGCGCATCCAACCGGGCCGGAATGTGAATTTTTGGCCCAATCTTCTTGAAACGATTGTTTCCGCAAAGTACGATCAGACTTGCCCCCAGCCTACTACGGACAACCATGGCCATCCTTCACCCTTCCAAATCCCTTACCGCGCTCGTGCCCCAGTATGTCAGCCGTTTCAGCTGCATCGGCTCCAGCTGCGAGGACAGCTGCTGTGCAGGCTGGCGCGTGAACGTCGACAAAAAGACGTTCAACGCCTACCGCCAGTCGAATCATCCGGAACTCAAGCCTGTGTTCGAAAGCAGCGTCAGGCGCGTGCGCAGCCAGGAAAGCGATGCCAGTTACGCGCGCATCGAACTGCATCAGGAATCGGCGGCCTGTCCGCTCATGCAGGACAGCCTGTGCTCGGTGCAGAGACACCTCAACGAAAGCTATCTGTCCGACACCTGCTTCAGCTACCCTCGTTCGACGCGCCAGTTCGCAGGCGGTATTGAACAGAGCCTGACGCTGTCCTGTCCGGAAGCGGCGCGCCAGGCGTTGCTGAGTCCGGACGCCTTCGATTTTGTCGAGAGCAAGGTCGTCGTGCGTGACACCTCGGCCGGCAAGATCCAGCCCATGCACGGGCTGCGTCCGGAGACCATGAATGAAATCCGGATCTTCTGCTTCCAGCTGATGCGCACGCAAGGCCTGGAAGTGTGGGAAAAGCTGGCAGTGCTGGGCGTATTCTGCGAAAGCCTGACCAAGGCGATTCAGGCGCACAAGCAGCAAGCAGTCCCTGCCCTGATCGAAGAACTGGTTGCAGCACTCGAGACCGGGTCTATCACCGATGCCTTGAAGGACATGCCGCCCAATCATTACCAGCAAGCGGCGGTGTTCGCCACCATGTGGAACGTCCGGCATAAAACTACCCACTCCACCTCGCAGAATGCCATCCTGGACATGATCGCAAGGGGTATGCCAACGGACCCGGCCAGCGGGGAATCGGTCGAGCAGCAAATCGTTGCCAACTACCGCCGCGGCATCGAACGCCTGCCGGCCGCGCTGAGCGAAGCACCCTGGCTGATGGAGCATTATCTACTGAACGAAATGTTCAGCGCCCTGTTCCCGTTCGGCGACAGCACACCCTACGAACACTACCTGCGGCTGGTCTCGCGTTTCGGCATGGTCCGCTTCGTGCTGGCCGCCCAGTGCAACAGCGACGCCAGCTTGCCGACGCCGGCCCTGCTGGCCCAGACGGTCCAGGTGTTTTGCCGCCGCGTCCAGCACGATATGAAGCTGGCGCAGCAGATTAACCAGGCCCTGCAAAACACTGGCTGGGACAGGCTGGACCGGATCTTCGGCTTCCTCCGTTCCTGATCCGTCAAACGCGGGCATGAACGAAAACAGGGCTGTCCGAGATCGGACAGCCCTGTTTTTTACGTCGATACCGGTTGCTAGTGTATTGCTTAGTATCCGCTGTTGGCTGCCAGCGCCGCCAGCTGTTGCGTCATATAGCTGCTCATGCTTTGCATATTGACCATCATCGAGTCGAGCGAGGTGAACTGCGTGCGGTAGCGCTTCTCGGTCTGGGCCAATTGCAGCTCCATCCGGTCACTGCTTTTCTCCAGGCCCTTGATCGAGGCGTTCAGGCCATCCGTGCGGCTCTTGAACACTCCTTTCGAGCCCAGCATATCTTCCGTGACCTTGGCAAGGCGGGTAGCGACGCCGGACGCCGAGTTGAACAGATTCGACACGCCCTCGAAATTGGTGGCGATCGCTGTCTCCAGCTTGGCCGGCTTTTCCAGTTTCAGGGTACCGTCGCGCTGGAAGGCAATCCCGATGTCGGACAGCGACGACAGGCCCGTGGCGCCGCTGACTGCCTTGCCGAGTTCGGAGCGTATGCTGCCCAGGATCGAGCGCGCACCCGCGTCACCGTTGAGTACAGCGCCAGTTTTCGTGGCGGCATTGTAGGCGGTCTGCTTGTTGACCGCCGTAGCCAGCGCGTTGTAGGCGTCGACGAAGGCGGTGACCGACTTCGTCACCGTCGCCGCGTCTTTCGCGAGGGTGATCGTGGCCGGGCTGCCGATATTGGTCTGGGCCAGGTTCAGGGTCACACCCTTGATCGCATCGATCACGGTATTCGATGGTTTCGACACCGCGATGCCGTCAATCGTCATCTCGGCATTCTGCGCAGTCTGCGTCCGCGCCATATTCGGCTCCGTCGGCGGCACGGTGACCGGCGGGGGCGTGCTATCGAAACGCGCCAAGCTGCCCGTCGCAGCAATCGTCACGCCGTTGGCACTGCCGCTCTGGTTGCCCGTGATGACGAGACGATCTTGCGTGCCGTCGTTCAGGATGGTGGCAGTCACGCCGGCGTTGGCTTTGTTGATGGCACTCGAGACACTAGCCAGGGTGGCATCGGTCAGGTTCACAGTCGTGGGCTTGCCACCGATCGTGATTTCCATCGAACCGGGGCCGAGGAACTTTGCATCTGTTGCAATGCCGGACGACACCAGCTTATCGCTCTGCGCCAGTTTGCTTACCTCGATCGAATAGCTGCCGGCTGCCGCACCGCCGTCCTTGGTAGCGGACACACCGATCGCATCGGCTTTGGTGGACGTTGTCGTCAGCGCCCGCAGGGCGTCGCCCGACAGCGCCTTCACGGCTGCCTGGAAGGTGGACACCGCGCTCTTGAGCGTACCGAACGCGGACAGTTTGGAATTGAAGCTGGCTTGTTTCGCTTGCAGGTTCGCGAGCGGCTGCTTCTCGACCTCCATCAGGGACGTCACGAGACCGTTGACGTCCAACCCCGACAGCATGCCTGCGGCACTAATACCCATTGTTCGCTTCCTTCATATAAGACGGATGCAGATGCCCCGGCCTCAAGCCTTGTCGCGCAACATCACACCCTGCATCTGTTCGATCGAACGCCACAGCTTGAGCGCCTCGACGCTCGGGATCTGGCGCAGCACCGCGTCAGTCTGGGTGTCGACCACCTTGACCACGGTGCGGCCGCTGTCCTCGTCGACCGAAAAACGCACGCCTTGCGCATTGGCCTGCGCCACCTTGTTCAGGTCGGCAACGGCATTGCCCAGTTCGACACCGGCCAACTTGTTGTCCACATGTGCAAACGCCGCGACGGGCGCGGCAGAGGTAACTGGCTTGACGCCGTCCACCGACGGCCGCGCCGTATTGCCGGCGACGACCGATGGGCTTCCAGCTTGTATTGGTTGCAACATCGGAACACCTCTTTGAAAACAGCTGTGCGGGGCTTAACCCCGCACAGCTGGACCATCGATTATATCGGGGGATTAACCGCGCAGCAGCGACATCACGTTGTTCGGTGCCGAGTTGGCCTGGGCCAGCATCGCGGTACCTGCCTGCTGCAGGATCTGCGCGCGGCTCAGCTTGCTGGTTTCAGAAGCGTAGTCGGTATCCATGATGCGGCTCTTTGCGGCCGACTGGTTCTCGATCGAGCTCGACAGGTTGCTGATCGCATAGCCCATACGGTTCTGTGCGGTACCCAGCGACGCGCGCTCCGTGTTCAGGGCCTTCAGGGCGCCGTCGATCTTGGCGATGGTGGCGCCAGCGTTGGCAGGCGTATCAACCTTCAGGTCGGTCGCAGCGGTGAACTTGGCGTAGCCGTCGCTGTCGGCGATGGCGACCTTGATCGATTCGTCCTTGTTGGCGCCGACCTGGATGTCGACGGTGAGCGGAGCGCCCGACTTCATCAGGCTTTTGCCATTGAAGCTGGTCGTGTCGGCGATACGGGCGATTTCGTCATTCAGAGCCGACATCTCGGTGCCGATGTTGCCGGTTTCGTCGGCGCCGTTGGTGCCGTTGGCGGCCTGGACTGCCAGTTCACGCATACGCTGCAGTGCATCCGAAATGTTCGACATGGCGCCGTCGGCGGTCTGGATCATCGAGATGCCGTCGTTGGCGTTACGCGATGCCTGGGTCATGCCGCGGATCTGCGAGTCCATCTTGGTGGCGATCGACAGGCCGGCTGCGTCGTCCTTGGCGCTGTTGACGCGCAGGCCAGACGACAGGCGGGTCATCGATGTTTGCAGGTCGTTGCTCGACTTGGCCATGTTACGTTGCGCATTCAGCGACGACATGTTGGTGTTGATGATCGACATGGTAGTTCTCCAGTGGGCAGTTCAGTTAGGTGCTGCTATCAGGGGTTCGGTTTCTTGCTTGCTTTGCTGTTTCAGCTCGCTTGTATTCTTTAACGGAGACCTCTGCAAAACCTTGAGGATTTTTTTAAAAAAAAATGTTTGTGAGCAACTTCGCACTGGTCGCTGACAGGTAGCGGGCGAATTGGCGAGGACTGCTACAAGGGCATTAACGGCGGTCTGGCTAAAATAATGAGACGGCGGCAGGCCGCTTTCCATGGATTTAACAATCGTGCGCTAATTGCAAAATTTCGATTGTTCTGGCGTAATACAGGCTGGACCACGAACCCGGCCGTATCGTCACGATGCGGCCCGCCCCGCACATGATGACACCCGCCATTCCGGTCGACGAAGCCCGGCGGCTCGCCGCCCTGCACGCAACGAGCCTGTTCGGCACGGGCCCCGAGGAAGCATTCGACCGGATCACGCGGATGACGGCCAAGCTGCTGGGGGTGCCGACCGCCCTGATCTCGCTGGTCGGCAGCGACACCCAATGGTTCAAGTCGCGCTGCGGCTTCGACGCCCAGACCACCTCGCGCGAAGTGTCCTTCTGCGGCCACGCGATCCTGACCGACCAGCCGCTGGTGGTCGAGGATGCCGCCAACGACCCGCGCTTTGCCGATAACCCGATCGTGGTCGGCGCACCGCACATTCGCTTTTATGCGGGGGTGCAGCTGTATTCCGTAGAGCGCGCCAAGCTCGGCACCCTGTGCATCATCGACAGTGCGCCGCGCGAACTGGACGCGGCCGAACTGGCTGAACTGCACGACCTGGCGCGCATGGTCGAGGAGCTGATCTACCACCGCCAGCTTGTCATGGCCGCGCAGCAACTGCACGACCAGCTGCAACAAAACGCCTCGCGTGCCCAGCTGGCCGCTTCCGCCGGCCAGGTCGAATTCCTGCTGACCCACGATACGCTCACCGGACTGGCCAACCGCCAGGCCCTGCTGGGGGCGATCCGCGACAGCGTGGCCGACTGGGGCCGGCGCACCAGCTCCGCCGCGGTGGCCTGCCTGAACATCGACCGTTTCAAACGCGTCAACGACGCGCTCGGCCATGCCGCCGGCGATGAAGTGCTGGTGGCCGTCACCCGCTGCCTGCAGGCCGGGCTGGCGGAGGACGACTTGCTGGCGCGCACCGGCAGCGACGAATTCGTGCTGCTGCTGAACCGGACCGGCGGCGAAGCGGCGCTGCTGGCGCGCCTGCGCGGCCTGCTGGAAAGCGTCAACAGCAGCGTTTCCTGGGCTGGGAAAGATATTTCCATCACCTGCAGCCTCGGGTTCGCCTGTTTCCCGCAGGACGGCGAGGATGCCGACACCCTGCTCAGCAATGCCAACACGGCGATGCGCCATGCCAAGGAAACGGGCGGCGCGCGCCTGCAGCACTTCGCACCGGCCCAGCGCCGCGAACTGGGACGGCGCATGGCGCTCGAACACCAGCTGCACCGCGCCATCGAACGCGAGGAATTGTTCCTGCAGTACCAGCCGAAGATCGATCTGCAGGGCGGCACCCTGGCCGGCTTCGAGGCCCTGCTGCGCTGGCGCCATCCGGAACACGGCATTGTCTCTCCAGAGGAATTCGTGCCGATTGCCGAGGAAACCGGCCTGATCGTGCCGATCGGCGACTGGCTCGTGCGCACGGCGGTCAAACAGATGGCGGCCTGGCACGCGGCCGGCCTGCCGCAGATTCCGGTGGCGGTGAACCTGTCGGCGCGCCAGTTCCTGCAAGGCGACGTGGTGGCGCTGGTCCGTGAACTGCTGGCGCAGGAGAAAATCGCACCGCACCTGCTGGAACTGGAACTGACGGAAAGCCTGTCGATGGCCGACCCCGAACGCAGCCTGGCGATCATGCGCGAACTGCGCGCGCTCGGGGTCACGCTCAGCATCGACGATTTCGGCACCGGCTATTCGAGCTTCGCCTACCTCAAGCGGCTGCCGATCGACAAGCTCAAGATCGACAAGTCCTTTGTCCACGACATGGTGCACAGCTCGGATGCGCGCGCCATCGTGCAGGCGATCGTCGCCATGGCGCACCGCATGAACCTGCGCGTGGTGGCCGAAGGCGTCGAGGTGGCGGCCCAGGCCGTGGCGCTGCGCGACACCGGCTGCGACCAGGCCCAGGGCTATTACTATGCGCGTCCGCTCGACGCGCTCGAGGCCGGCGCTTTCCTCGCGCCCGGACCGCATGCGGCAGCGGCGCTTCCCATGCGGAAAGGCCCGCCCGGCGGTTCGCATGCCTGAGTCGTATTTACAACAGAAACATTTTCTAACAATTCGACCACGTGCGCGGGGTCGACATGGATATCATTGTATTAATGCGACACGGTGGACGTATGCGACGTCCGGCCGGCTGTCGAGCGGGTTGATGGTGCGAGTTTCATGATGCAACGAAGAACCGACGAGCAAACGGCGCTGACCGCCGAATATGCTCTTTATCTGGTGGACATTCGCGGAGTCGAATTCGCCCTGACCTATCTCGACACCTGCAATGTGCCGCGCTCGATCCTGACGCGTGCCCTGCAGAGTCCCGAAGCGCGGCGCCATCACGAGCGGCGCCAGCGGCCACGCAACGACTGACTTTTTTAAGCCTCGCGTGAGCGCTTCCTGCTGGCGCGCAATCTCCCTTCTTCACTCTTGTGCGCGGCCCGGCACGCCTGTCGAATCCATTATCGGGATGACAAAGCCTGAAAAAGCCGGGTATTCCCGCCTCTCAAGTCCGGTTAGAACCTGCCGTTAAGCCAGTAAACTACCCACGCTGAAGAATGGCAGGACGGCCTCGACGCCGCACCGACCAGCTCCAGCACGAACTTGGCGGAACGCCCCCTGGCGCGCTCCCCACACTTGAAGAAGTATTGGAGGTTCACGATGTTTGGATCGATGCAGCGCGGCGTCAACGCTTACGCCAAAGTAGGACTGGAAACCTCGGTGATTTCCGCTTCGCCCCATAAACTGATCGTCATGCTGTACGACGGCGCCCTGGCCGCGATCAAGAGTGCAGCCACGCACATGGCGGCCGGCAATATCGTCGAGAAAGGCGCGGCTGTCTCGAAAGCCCTCGACATCATCAACAACGGCCTGCGCGCCAGCCTCGACAAGAAGGCCGGCGGCGAGATCGCCAGCAACCTCGACGCCCTGTACGTGTACATGACCGAACGCCTCCTGACCGCCAGCCTGCAGAACAAGACGGCGCTGCTCGACGAAGTGCAGACCCTGCTGACCGACCTGCGCGACGCATGGACGCAGATCGGCGAAAAGCCGGTTCAGCCGGCCGCGATGTCGCACTACCCCGTGATGGCGAGCGCCTGATGATGACGGGCCAGGAAGTCCTGCTCGAGTACGCCGCGGTCGCCGACCTGACCGGGCAGATGCTCGCCGCCGCCGAAGCCGGCGACTGGGACCACCTGGTGGTCCTCGAGCGCGCATGCACGGCGCACGTCGACACCTTGAAACGCAGCGAAGCGGCGGTCGAACTCAATCCGTCGGGCCGCCAGGCAAAGATCGACTGCATCCGCCGCATCCTGGCCGATGACCGCAAGATCCGCGACCTGACCATGCCCTGGATGGCCCAGCTGTCCGCCCTGATCAACAACTCCGGTACCCAGCGCCGCCTCGTCAACGCCTACGGCAGTGTTTGACGCCGGGCGCGCCAGCGGCGGCCCGCTCCCTCCGACAGGTCCTTAGCTTTCCATGGTCGAGCGCATCCCCAGTCCCGGCCTCAGCGCCCCGCTACCGGCCCGGCCGGTAGCGCCGACCGAACGCACGGGCGATCCCCGCCTCGAAGCCTTCCAGCGTACCCTCGCCACCATGCTCGGCAGCCAAGTGCAAGCCGCGGTGCTGGCACGCCTCGGCGACGGCAGTTTCATGGTGCGCGTGGCGGATATGCCGGTGCGCATGATGCTGCCTCCGGGCATTCAGCCCGGCGCGCAGCTGACGATGACAGTGCTCGCCGCGTCTCCGCAGCCGACCTTCGGCCTCGGCGACGCCGCCCTGCACGGCACCCTGCTGCCCTTGAGCGCGAACGCCGCCTCGCTGGCGGCCAGCGTCGCCGCCGCCAGCTCGCGCCTGCTGCAGGCAGGCGGCCAGGGGCAGTCGGCTGAGCTCAGCCCGGCGGCGCGCCTGCTCGGCCAGGTCCTGAAAAGCGCCGCCGGCGCCCCGCCGCTGGCCAGCCTGAACCCCAGCACGCCTCTCTTGCCGCAGGGCGCCCCCGATCCGGCGCAGCTGGCGGGACAATTGCAGCAGGCCGTGGCCAAAAGCGGCCTGTTCTACGAATCGCACCTTGCGCAATGGGCGGAAGGCAAACGTCCGCTGGCCGAACTGATGGCCGAACCGCAGGCGCGGCAGGCGCCCGGCACCCTTCCCACCGATCCCTCGGCTTCGCAGCTGATCAACCAGCAGTTGGCGACGCACGAATCCGGCCAGCTCGTGTGGCAGGGTCAATTCGGCCCCGGCCAGCCGATGCGCTGGGAGATCACACGCAATGGCGACGATGGCGAGGATGCCGCCCAGGCGCGCGGCGGCAAGGACGACGGGGCCGGCTGGCACAGCGGCCTGCGCCTGCGTTTCGCCCTGCTGGGAGAAGTCGAAGCCAGCGTCAGCCTGCGTGGCGCGCGCCTGCATATCGAATTGGTGGCAGAATCGGGGAGCGCCAGCCTGCTGCGCGCGGAGGCGCCGCGCCTGCAGGAAGCGCTGGCGGCGGCCGGCAACGAACTGGCGGCGCTGCGCGTCAACGATCGGGAGGGCGCATGAGCGAATTGCCGCAACGCCAGCAGCGCGCCGTCGCCCTCGCCTACGCTGCCGGATCGAGCGCGCCGACGGTGGTCGCCAAGGGCCGCGGGCTGGTGGCCGAACAGATCATCGAGCGGGCGAACGACGCCGGCGTGTTCGTCCACGAATCGAAGGAACTGGTCGCGCTGCTGATGGATATCGACCTCGACGGCCAGATTCCGCCGGCCCTCTACCGCGCAATTGCGGAACTGTTAGCATGGCTATATCATATTGAGTCAGCGCAACAACTCGGCCGGCCCACTCAGGCCCCGCCGGACAGCGCTCTCCATATCGACTCATCTGCAAACTCATTTGCAGACTTACCTGCAGACTCACCTGCAATATCGGCGGAACAAGATGCAAGCAATGCATGACGCAGAACTGGAAAACTGGCACGACTACGAGGTGCAGTCGCGCCGCGAGATCGTGGCGCTGCTGCGCCAGATCGGCGAAAAGAAGCAATTGATCCGGATGAAGATCAAGGGCGAGGCCGATGTCTGCGTCACCTCGATCCTCGAGGTCGATGCCGACGATGGCGTGTTCGTGCTGGATCGCTCGATCAACCGCGAGCAGAACGAGCGCATCGTGCAGGCCAGGAGCGTGCTCTGCGAAACCTACCTCGACAAGATCCGCATTTTGTTCAGCGTGAACGGCGTGCGCGAAGCCGAGTTCCGGGGCGCGAGCGCGCTGGCGGCCGAGATTCCGTCTTCCCTGATCCGCCTGCAGCGGCGCGAGTTTTATCGGATGCCGACGCCGGTGACCAATCCGGTACCGGCCCTGGTGCCGATGCCGCTCGACCTCGGGGGCGGCAACGCCACCTTCCCGCTGGCCGACATCAGCTGCGGCGGCGTCGCCCTGCTCGACAACAAGATGATGCTCAATTCGACGATCGGCCAGACCTTCACCAATTGCCGCATCGAGCTGCCCGAGATCGGCACCGTCACCACCTCGCTCCAGGTGCGCAATGCGCTGGACGTGACGATGCTGAACAACAAAACCAGCCGCCGCATCGGCTGCATGTTCGTCGATATTTCGCGCGGGAACATGGCTGCTGTGCAACGCTATATCACCAGGCTGGAGCGTGAGCGCAATGCGAAGCTCGCCGGCCTGAACTGACCCCGCTTCACCGGCGCCGGCCCTGGCCGGTTTGCAGACGGTGGATCGTCAGGAATCCTTCTCCTCGGTCGACAGCTCCAGCCGCGCCTCGCCGATACCGATCGTCGCGCCGCGCGGGCTGTTATCGCCATCGACCCGGATGAAGGAGATCGAGGCGATACCGACGCGCAGGTCCTGATTCCGCACCAGCCCCCGCGCAACCGTGTAACTCAGCCGTGCCGGGCCGCCATGATGGGATGCGCCGTTGATCTGGAAGGCGCCCAGGGTCCCGAGCAGCACCGACGTCTGGCCGTTGGCCGTGCCATCGGCAGACGGTGTATTCAGGTAGACCTGGTAAAAATATCCACCGTTCATGCCCTCATCGGTCAGCTCGAGATTATCGAGTACAACCTGCACCGATCTGTATTTCCTGGCGCTGCCCCGAACCGTCCCCGGGTTGCCGCGCATGATCTCCTGTACCGCGGCCCAGTCTTCCGGCAAGACCGGGAACTGTGCGCTGACCGAGCGCTGGTCCAGTCCGACCGCAAGCGCCCCGCCAATCGAAAAAGTCGTGTCGCCGGTCGGCTTGCGCCCGCCCGGCTTGAATGGCCCCGCCGGTGGAATGGGCAGCAGACGCTCGTTCCCATGCGCCTGCACCTGGTGTACCTCGCCGCGCGGCAGCTGGGCGACCGGCATGGTGGTCGGCATGAACTCGTTCTGATAGTAATACTGCAGGTTGGTGCGCGTGTCGTAGGTGGAGCTTCTTTGCATCGTCAACGTGCTGGTATAGGTATGGCTGCCCAGCCAGTAGGAGTTGGTCGTCGCCGGCATTTTCCTTCCCCCGCCGGCAGCCACCCAGGCAACCCAGAGCCGGTCGACGTTCGCGTGGTGGAGCCAGAAAATCGGGTCGTTCGGCGAATTCATCGTTGCCATCACATTGCCGATGATGTCGTGCACCGGATTGTGGGGGGCGCCTTCCAGGCTGGGCTCGAAGGCGTTGTACAGGCCGCGCTGGAAGTTCGTCACCGTCGCGGCAAAAGGAGCAAGGGTCAGGGCTTGCCGCACGTTGGTATTGACCCGCGGCACATACAGGGGATTGGTACTGCTTGCATTCGTGAATTCGGCAGGCAGTGTCGCGTTGGAATAGTAATCCCAGTAGGGAAGGACAAGCTTGCTGTCGCCGGAGACGATACGCAGCTGGCGCTCGAAATAACAGAGGTAACCGCGATGCCAGGCGTAAAAATAAGCGACGCCGTGGGGGCAGCGATTGAGGTGGATATTCGTCCAATACGCCCAACTGTTCGGATCAGCTGCATTCGTGTTTGCCTTCATCCGGCGTATTGCCGTAAGCAGCGATCCGTATTGCGGCGTGACCTTGAAGCTCTGCCATTCCTGGCGTTTCTGAAGGACCGTTTGCGCCCAGGCCCCCATCGGAATGGCAGGCGCAGCGAGCGCAATGACTGAGTCGCGGAGAAAACGTCTCCGCATCATTTCTTGATTAGTCATCATATCCCCTAAGGAAGTGCCTTACGTATTCGCCGGCTTATCCCATTCGATCGGGATCGGCGATATTCGACGCTACGCACATTCGAGAGGGGGCGCTTGACAAATATCAGAGCTACTCGGACGCACATTTGTACCTCCTGGATCCATAGCGCATCGCAAAAATACGGGTACGAATATCAGGAAATTTCTCTAATCAAAGTACGCCTCAGATACAAACGGATTCGGTTTTTTAATAAAAAGCCGCTACTACTTATCTGCATCAAGTCCGGTCGCTGAAGTACCGATAAACTTGATGACGGAACTGTTTCCATTTTTTTAACCCCACCAGGGGAACTGGGATGGCCTGCATGAAACATTCGCCCTGGCACTACGGCGCCGCTTTCACGAATCAAGTGTTCGGTGCGTGGCAATGATGACTTCCACATCGCCCTCCCCCAATCTCGACGTGCTGCGCTCGCTGGCGGTCAGTTTCGTCGTGATCAGCCATCTTCTGCTGGATAACTCGCTGGCAAATCCTGGCGGCTTCGACACCCATATCCTGGGCACGCTGGGTGTGATGATCTTCTTCGTGCACACCTGCCTGGTGCTGATGTTTTCGCTGGATCGGCAAACGAGGGTCCTCGGCGGTCCTCCCACGACGATATCCTTTCTTGTAGTCCGGGCCTTCCGGATCTATCCCCTAAGCATCGTGGTCGTCGTCGTGCTTTCCGTGATCGAACGGATGCACTCCGGGACGCAGCCGAACCTGTCTACCTTCCTCAGCAATGTGTTCCTGATACAGAACCTGACCGGGAGTGCCAACGTCACGCCGGTACTGTGGAGTTTGCCCTACGAATTCCAGATGTATTTCTTCCTGCCTGTGCTGTTCATCTGGTCACGCTACAGTGGCAGATATTCATCCGGCGGCATCGCTGCGCTATGGTGTGCGTCCGTTGCGCTCGTACTTGCTTTCTGGCGGCTCGGGATCGATTTCAGCCTGGTCAAGTTCTTCCCCTGCTTTCTGCCGGGGGTGCTGGCGTTTTGCCGGCGACGCATGCCTCGCAGCTATTCACCGGGCGTCTTGTTCGCCTATGTCGGGGCGGTCGCCATCCTCTATCCTTCGCTGGTCGGACACGGCGCGAATGCCACCGTGCTTTCCTGGCTCATTTGTTTGCTGCTCGGCATGTTGATTCCGAGATGCGGGGAAATAAAATCAAACCTGATCCGGAATGTCGGCAGCGTGATTGCCCGTTACTCCTACGGAATCTATCTCGTCCACGACCCCATCCGTTATTTTTCGTTTCATTACCTGAAGGGGATATCGCCGTTCGTCCAATGGTCGGTCTTTGTTGTCGCCGTGGCCGGCCTTTCTTATTTTGCTTACCATTTCATCGAAAAGCCTTGCATCGATTTGGGGCGGGCTGCCGTCAACCGCTTCAATTTCAACCGCACGCGGACCGCGCCGGATCTCTGAACGCCAGCGACAGCCAAAAAAAGGGCCGCTTCCAATTGGAAAGCGGCCCGTGTGCATTAAAGGCACTGTTAGTAGTCCGGAAAACTCAAACCTGCATATTCATGATCTCGTGATACGCCGACACCAGCTTGTTGCGCACCTGCACCGTCGCCTGGAATGCAATCGTGGATTTTTGCATCGCGATCATCGTGTCCGAAAGGCTGACGCTGTCGTCGCCCATGGCGAAGCGGTTGCCCAGGTCCTCGGCCGTTTTCTGTGAATTGCTGACCTGCTCCAGCGAATTCTTGAGGGCATCTGAAAAGCTGACCTTCGACGGACCTTCGTTGACCGGGGCGGCATTGCCGATCCCGCCGAGTCCGCCCAGGGCGCCGGGCCCACCGGTGCCGAGCGAAGGCGCGGCCGGCTTCGTGGCCGCGGCCTTGAGCTGGGCCATCATCGCCTCGATCCGGCTGCTGTCGATTCCGCCTACGTTCATGGGTTCTCCTGTTCAATCTCTTGCGTGCCCCGGTACAAACCGTACGGGAGCAATGTCAGGCTTGCAGGTTACCAGCGTCCACGCAAGCCGCTGGGTCGAGCAGGAGGGGAAAGCGCCTCCTATTCCCCCGTTTGAATGTTGCTCCAAGGCTTCATAATTCGGCTCTGATCTCCTTTCTCCCCTGGACAACAACATGGCCGCAACCGCCGACGACCTGCTCGACACCCCTGCTGCTCCACAACCGTTCCTGAAAACCCCCATGGGCCGCAACGTGCTCATCGGCGGTGGCGTGGCGGCGGTGCTGGCTGCTGTGTTGGCGATCTGGATGTGGAGCAAGTCCCCCGATTACCGCGTGCTGTACGCCAACTACAGCGACAAGGACGGCGGCGCAATCACGGCCTCGCTCGACCAGATGGGCGTGAAATACAAGTTTTCCGAGGGCGGCACCGCCATCCTGGTGCCGGCCGAGCAGGTGCCGGACCTGCGCCTGAAGCTCGCCTCCCAGGGCTTGCCGAAAGGCGGCAATGTCGGCTTCGAGCTGATGGAAAACCAGAAGCTGGGCGTGTCTCAGTTCCTGGAGCAAGTCAATTACCAGCGTTCGCTCGAAGGCGAGCTGGCGCGCTCGATCCAGTCGCTCGGCTCGGTGGCCGGCGCGCGCGTCCACCTGGCGCTGCCGAAACCGTCCGTATTCGTGCGCGACCAGCAAAAGCCGACGGCCTCCGTCCTGCTGAACCTGCAATCTGGCCGTGCCCTCGATCCGGGCCAGGTCAGCGCCATCGTGCACCTGGTGGCGTCCAGCATTCCTGAACTGACGATCGGCAACGTCACCGTCGTCGACCAGAACGGCAACCTGTTGTCCGAGCAGCCCAAGGCGAATGCGCTCGGCAAGCAGCTCGATGCGACACAATTAAAATATGTCGAGCAGGTCCAGCAGAACATCATCAAGCAGGTCGAATCGCTGATCACCCCGATCGTCGGCAAGGGCAATGTGCGCGCCGAAGCGACCGCCGACATCGATTTCGCCCAGGTCGACACCGCCGCCGAGATGTACAAGCCGAACTCGCCGCCGGAGCCGCAGGCGATCCGCAGCCAGCAGACCTCGGAGCAGACTGGCGCCACCACCGGCCCGGCCAACGGCATTCCCGGCGCGCTGTCGAACCAGCCGCCCGGCGTGGCCACCGCCCCGCTGGAAGGTAGCGCGCCCGGCGCCGCACCGCAGACGACGACCGGCCCTTCAGCCAGGAACGCGACCACGAATTACGAGCTCGACAAGACGATCCGCTATGAGCAGCGTCCGATGGGCGGCATCAAGCGCCTGACGGTCGGTGTCGTCGTGAACTACCGCCGCACGGTCGACCCGGCTACCGGCAAGGTCACCGTGAAACCGCTGCCGGCGGCGGAAGTGGCGCAGATCAATGAACTGGTGAAGCAGGCGATGGGTTACTCCCAAAGCCGCGGCGACACGATGAACGTGGCGAATGCCCCCTTCGACGGCGTCGACCGTCCGGACGAGAACGGCCCCGACTGGTACAAGGATCCGTCCAACCTGCCGCTGGCCATGGAAATCGGAAAATACCTGCTGATCGCGGCTGTCATCGCCTTTCTTTACTTCCGCATCCTGCGCCCGCTGCTGCGTCCGGTGGTACGCAAGTTCGACGAAGCGACCGCGATCCCGGACGAGGAAAAGAAGGAAGGGCAGGACGAGGACGCCATCGTCGACCTCGAAGGCAAGCCGCTGCTGGGACCGGACGGCATGCCGATCGAGGAAGAGGAAGCACCGCGGGAGCGCAGTTATCGCGCCAACCTGGCGATGGCAAAGGAAATGGCGCAGAACGATCCGCGCATCGTGGCTAACGTAATCAAGGCATGGGTAGGTTCGGAATGAGCGACAAGGATAAAGACGGCATCACCAAGGCAGCCATCCTGATGCTGGCATTGGGCGAATCGGAAGCGGCCGAAGTGATGAAATTCCTCGGACCGCGCGAGGTGCTGAAGCTGGGCGCGGCCATGGCCGCCATGAAATCGGTGCAGCACGAGCAAGTGGTGAATGTGCTGGAAGCCTTCCGCGACGAAGCCGATGCGCACTCGACCGTGGGCCTGGATTCGGACGAATACATCCGCGAAGTGCTGACCAAGGCGCTGGGCGACGACAAGGCCGCCGTGCTCCTGAACCGCATCCTGGGCGGCAAGGACGCCTCGGGCATCGAAAGCCTGAAGTGGATGGATGCGCAATCGGTGTCGGAACTGATCCGCAACGAGCACCCGCAGATCATCGCCACCATCCTGGTGCACCTCGAGCGCGACCAGGCCTGCGAGATCCTCAGCCATTTCACGGACCGCCTGCGCAACGACGTCGTGCTGCGCATCGCCACCCTGGACGGCGTGCAGCCGGCCGCATTGCGCGAACTGAACGACGTGCTGACCAAGCTGCTGTCGGGTAACGAGCATATTAAAAAATCGTCGCTGGGCGGCGTGCGTACCGCGGCCGAGATCCTGAACTTCATGGCCGGGGAGCAGGAAAGTTCGGTGATGGAAAACATCAAGAACTACGACAACGACATGGCGCAGAAGATCATGGACGAGATGTTCGTGTTCGACAACATCATCGACATCGACGACCGCGGCATCCAGCTGCTGCTGCGCGAAGTGCAGTCGGACATGCTGATCATCGCCCTGAAAGGCGCCTCGCAGGACCTGCGCGAAAAGATCTTCCGCAACATGAGCCAGCGCGCCAGCGAAATGATGCGCGAAGACCTCGAGTCGAAAGGTCCGGTTCGTTTGTCGGAAGTGGAGGCGCAGCAGAAGCAGATTCTGCAGATCGTGCGCCGCCTCGCGGACGAAGGGCAGATCGTGTTGGGCGGCAAGGGCGAAGATTCCTTCGTCTGATCGGTAAATCGACGGGTAATGATGAGCAAAGACACGCAGGGCGCCTTCAAGCGCTGGGAAATGACCTCCTTCGGCGACGAGCGCCCCAGCTCGCTTGCGGCGCGCATCCAGGCCGAAGAACGTGCGGCAGCCGCTGCGGCCGCGTCAGCGGCGTCAGCGGCGGCAGCGGCTGCCGCGGTCTTGCCTTCTCCCCATCCGGCAATGCAATTGCCGACCGCGGCCGAACTGGAGGCGCTGCGCGAAGGCGCGCGCGCCGAGGGTTACGAAGAGGGGCTGCAGGAAGGCCGCGCCGCCGGCCGCGCGGAAGCCTACGAAGCGGGCCGCGCCGAGTTGGCGCTGGAACAGGAAAACCTGCGCGCGATCGCGGCCACCTTCAGCCAGGCCGTCACCGCCGCCGACGAAACCATCGCCTCCGACGTGCTCGACCTCGCCCTGCACCTGGCGCGCTCGATGGTGCGCACCGCGTTGACGGTCCGCCCCGAGCTGATCATCCCGATCGTGCGCGAAGCGATCGATTATCTGCCCGTGCTGCAGGCGCCGGCGATCCTGGCCCTGCATCCCGAAGACATCGAGATCGTGCGCACCGCCCTCTCCGACGAACTGGACAAGGGCGGCTGGCGCGTCGTCGCCGATCCGCAGGTCGGGCGCGGCGGCTGCAAGGTCGATACCGCCAGCAACCAGATCGATGCCCAGGCCGCCGCGCGCTGGGCCCGCCTGACGCATGCGCTGGGCAAGAACGTCGAGTGGCTGGCTTAGTGGACACCACCCTGGGGGCGCCCGACCGCCACACGGCGCGCTGGAAATCCTACCTCGGCGACTGTCATTCCCTGATTGGCTTCGTCGAGCCGATGCAGGTCTCGGGCCGCGTCACGCGCGTGGCCGGGCTGGTAATGGAATGCGTGGGCCTGCGCCTGGCGGTCGGCAGCGCCTGCACCATCCCCCTGCCGAACGGCGCGAAGATCGAGGCGGAAGTCGTCGGCTTCGAGGGCGAGCGCCTGTTCCTGATGCCGCAATCGGACGTCGAAGGCGTGGTACCCGGCGCGCGCGTGTTTCCGGTCGAAACACCGGTGCCGCGTCCGGGCAGCGTCGCGCATCCGCGCCGCCGTCCGAGCGATCGCGCGCGCCACCTGCCGGTCGGCATGAAATTGCTGGGCCGCGTCGTCGACGGCGCCGGCCGCCCGCTCGACGGCAAGGGTCCGCTCGAAACCAGCGAGGTTGCGCCGATCAACGCCCGCCCCGTCAACCCGCTGGACCGCGCGCCGATCAAGGAAACCCTGGACGTGGGCGTGCGCGCCATCAATTCCATGCTGACCGTTGGCCGCGGCCAGCGTCTCGGCCTGTTCGCGGGTACCGGCGTCGGCAAATCGGTGCTACTCGGCATGATCGCGCGCTACACGACGGCGGACGTGATCGTCGTCGGCCTGATCGGCGAACGGGGCCGGGAGGTGAAAGAATTCATCGAGCAGATCCTGGGCGAGGAAGGCATGGCGCGCTCGGCCGTGGTCGCGGCACCGGCCGACAGCCCGCCCCTGATGCGCCTGCAGGGCGCCGCCTATGCGACCGCAATTGCCGAGCACTTCCGCGACCAGGGCAAGAACGTACTGTTGATCATGGATTCGCTGACCCGCTACGCGATGGCCCAGCGCGAAATCGCACTGGCCATCGGCGAGCCGCCGGCCACCAAGGGTTATCCGCCCTCGGTGTTCGCCAAGCTGCCGGTGCTGGTCGAGCGCGCCGGCAACGGCCTCGAGGGCGGCGGCTCGATCACGGCCTTCTATACCGTGCTCTCCGAGGGCGACGATCAACAAGACCCGATTGCGGATGCCGCACGCGGTATCCTCGACGGCCACATCGTCCTGAACCGCCACCTGGCCGAAGCCGGCCACTATCCGGCGATCGACATCGAGCAATCGATCAGCCGCGCCATGCACGGCATCACCTCGCACGCGCACCAGCTGGCGGCAAGAAAGCTGAAACAGCTGTATTCGCGCTACCAGCGTTCGCGCGACCTGATCAGCGTAGGCGCCTACGCCCCGGGCAGCGATCCGGTGCTGGACCAGGCGATCGCGCTCAACACCCAGATCGAGGAGTTCCTGTGCCAGGAAATCCACGACAACACGAATATGGGCCAGAGCTTGGGGCAATTAACCTCTCTGTTCAGCTGATCGGTTTGATGTTGCCGCCGGTATACTTTCTTCATCATGGCAAATCCTTCCGCACTTGAAACCCTGATCGAGCTGGCCCAGCGCGATTCCGACGACGCCGCCAAGCGTCTCGGCGCCGCCCTGAAAGCGGTCGAGGAAGCGGAACAAAAATTAAAAATGCTGCTGGGCTACCGCGACGATTACGCAAACAAGCTCGACCAGGCGCAGATGAACGGCATCACGCCCTTCGCCTACGCCAACTTCGTCGCCTTTGTCGGCAAGCTCGATAACGCGATCAACGGCCAGCAGGAAGTACTGAAGCACGCGAACTACAAGAGCGACTTGGAAAAGGCTGCCTGGCAGGAAAGCGAACGCAAGCGCCTGTCCTACCGCACCCTGAACGACCGCGCCGCCGCCGAAGCCCTCAGGATCGAAAACAAGCGCGACCAGAAAATGATGGATGACCACGCGGCGCGTACCGTCCGCGGCAACCGGTAACTCACGATGACGATGCACACGACCTCCCTCCCGATCCAGTTCAACGCCGCCGCCCCGCTCCCTGGCCAGCGCGCCAATACGAATGCGAATGCGAACACCGACGGCGTGAACTTCGGTGCGGCGCTGACCCAACAGCTGAACCTTCAGCAGCTGAACCTTCAACAGATGAACCAGCGCCAGACCGAGCAGCGCCAGCTCGAGCAACGCCAGGCGCCGGTGCAGCCGCAGGCGACCATGCCGCAGCCGGTCGCCGCCGGTCCGAAACCGCAAGCGCCGGCCAAACCGGCCGCGAACGAAGCCAAACCTGCGCCGCGCGAGACCGTGAAACAGGCCGCGAAGGAAACCGGGCATCCGGCCGTGAGCAAGCAGGGCGAGAGCGCAAGCGCCGCCGAGGAAAAGACGGCTGCCACCGAGGGCGAAGGCGGCGACGAGGCCGCCACCTTGGCCGACGCCAGGGCGGCGGACTCGGTCGTCGACATGCTGGCCCTGGTCGCGAGCTTCAATCAGGCGCAGCAAGCGACCCCGATCCCGGCCGCAGCCCAGACGCCCGCAGCGCAGCCGGACGCACTGCTGTCCGGCATGAAAAAATCGCTGGGCGACGGCACCGAGCCGCTCGTCAAGCTGGAAGGCGATGCGCCCTTGGCTTCGATGACGGACGC
The DNA here is from genome assembly GCF_015101885.1 of Massilia litorea. Taxonomy (NCBI): domain Bacteria; kingdom Pseudomonadati; phylum Pseudomonadota; class Betaproteobacteria; order Burkholderiales; family Oxalobacteraceae; genus Massilia; species Massilia litorea. Next base: position 2,488,599 of record NZ_CP062941.1, on the reverse strand, counting down.
GCCGCAGGACAAGGCGCAGCCGGGCATCGACCTGCGCGCCCTCGATCTCGGCAAGGCGGCCGAGACGGCCAAGCTGCCGGTCGAGGCCGGCGACTTCGCCGCCAGGCTGCGCGACAGCGCTGCCCATGCCGCTGCCAGGGAAGCCGCGCCGGGCGCCGAGGCGCTCACCAGCCTCACGGCCCAGGCCACTGCCCTGCAGACTGCGCAAGCCGCCACCAGCGCACCGACCGACCGCCTCAGCGCACGCGTCGGCACGCCGGCCTGGGACAACCAGGTGGGCCAGAAAGTGATCTGGATGGTGGGCGGCGAAGACCAGAGCGCGACGCTGGAGCTCAATCCGCCGGACCTCGGCCCCGTGCAGGTGGTGCTGAACGTGAGCAACGACCTGGCCAGCGTGACCTTCTCCTCGCAGCAACTGGAAGTACGCCAGGCCCTGGAGAATGCCCTGCCACGCCTGCGTGAAATGATGAGCGAGAGCGGCATTGCGCTCGGCAACGCGACCGTGAATGCCGGCGCCGAGGGGCGCCAGGGCCAGGAAGGCCAGGGCACTGGCGGTTCGGGCCCCGGCCGTGGCGGGAATGGCGGGGGCGACAGCGATGTGGCGGACGTCATGCCGCGTCCACGTACTCGCGTAATCGGCGGTGCGGGGGCGGTCGATACCTTCGCGTAAGCAGCAACGAATTCCGTTTACGGCCGCCGCGTGCGGCCGTTTTTTGTGGGTGCGCTTCGGGCCGCGATATACGCGAACGCAGCACTCTGGGCTCGAGAGCCCAGGGTACAAGACGGAAGAAACCTTGAGATGATGCACCTTCCCCCCTCTTTTCAAAGCTTGCCGTCGCGCACTTTTTCTCGATAATGACATAATTACGCAACCCCTATCAGGCACCAGAGGCAACTTGAAAGCGAATCCGAAAATGAAGGCTGACCCGAAGGCCGATGCAGCACCGGCGGCAGGCTCGAAGAAGAAGCTCATGATCATGGCGATCGCGGGTGTGCTCGTGCTGGGCGGTGGCGCCGGCGCAGGCTGGTTCTTCCTGCACGGCAGCGGCGATGCCGAGGCCCATGCCGAAGAGGCGCCGGCCAAGAAGAAGAAAAAGAAGGACAAGGAGCACACGAAAGCCGAATATGTGCCGATCGAAGCCTTTACGGTGAACCTGCAGCCCGAGAATGGCGACCAATATCTGCAAGTGCAGTTTACACTGCAGGTCGAGGGCCCGGAACAGGTCACCCTGCTCAAGGACCACATGGCCAAGGTGCGCAGCCGCGTCCTGCTCCTGCTATCGGGCAAGAAAGCTTCGGAAATCAATACGGTGGAAGGCAAGCAGCAGCTCGCGGGCGAGATCAAGGCCGCGGTCCAGGTGCCGTTCGATGAGGGCGGCAGCGAGCAGGACGTATCCGACGTGCTGTTCACCTCGTTTATTATCCAATGAGCATTCAGTAAAGAAATAACATGGCCGATAATTTCCTCTCACAGGAAGAAGTCGATGCCCTCTTAAAAGGGGTCAACGGCGATCAGGACGACATTGCCGCGCCTGAAGACACCTCGGGAGTCCGCACCTACAACCTGGCGACCCAGGAGCGGATCGTGCGCGGCCGTATGCCGACGCTCGAGATCATCAACGAGCGCTTCGCGCGCTTGCTGCGCATCGGCCTGTTCAACTTCCTGCGCCGCAGCGCCGAAGTCTCGGTGGGCTCGGTGCGGGTCTCGAAGTACAGCGAATTCATCCGCAACCTGGTGGTCCCGACCAACCTGAACCTGATCCACATGAAGCCCCTGCGCGGCACCGCGCTGATGGTTTTCGATCCGGGCCTGGTGTTCCTGCTGGTGGACAACCTGTTCGGCGGCGACGGCCGCTTCCATACCCGCGTCGAGGGCCGCGACTTCACCCAGACCGAGCAGCGCATCATCATGCGCATCCTGGACGTCGTGTTCGAGGCCTATACCAAGTCGTGGGAACCGGTCTATCCGATCGAGTTCGAGTACGTGCGTTCCGAGATGAACACGCAGTTCGCGAACATCGCGACGCCGAACGAAGTCGTGGTATCGTCCACTTTCACGATCGAGCTCGGTCCGGTATCGGGCCAGATCCACTTCTGCATGCCGTATTCGATGATCGAGCCGATCCGCGATGCGCTGACCTCGAGCCTGCAGGGCGAGGCGCTCGAAGTCGATAAACGCTGGATCCGCCTGATGACGCAGCAGATCCAGGTGGCCGAAGTCGAACTCGTGGCCGAACTCGGCCACGGCAAGGCGAACTTCGACGAAATCCTCAACATGAAAATCGGCGACGTGATCCCGATCACCGTTCCCGAAGCGATCCAGGCCACCGTCGACGGTGTGCCGGTGATGGAATGCTCTTACGGCGTCTTCAACGGCCAGTACGCGCTGAAGGTCGAGAAATTGCTGGCCAACAGCGACAGCTTCAAGTAATTCAGGAGAAACACCATGTCCGATACCCAAGACGACCAGATCCTCGACGACGACTGGGGCGCCGCGATTGCCGAGCAGGCCGCGGCCGAGGCCGCCGCGCTGCAGAAGCAGCAGACCGCCAGCGCCGCCGTGTTCCAGGACTTCGGCACGAAGAACGTGCGTCCGGATACCCCGAACGACATCGATTTCATTCTCGACATCCCGGTGCAATTGACCGTGGAACTGGGCCGCACCAAGATCGCCATTAAAAACCTGCTGCAGCTGGCGCAGGGCTCGGTCGTCGAGCTCGATGGCCTGGCCGGCGAGCCGATGGACGTGCTGGTCAACGGCTGCCTGATCGCCCAGGGCGAGGTGGTGGTCGTGAACGACAAGTTCGGTATCCGCCTGACTGATATCATCACGCCTTCGGAACGGATCAGAAAATTGAATAAATGATGTCGACGCGCGCCCCCGCCTGCCCTCCCGCAATCCAGTACGACACCATTGGCCAGGCGATCGCGCCTGCCCGGTTATCGACCTGCCTGCGCAGGGGCGGCGCGAGCGCGTTGCTGGCGGCATCCTTCCTGATGCCGCTGGCCGCCACGGCCCAGCCGGCGGCTGCGCCTGCGACTGCTCCCGCAACTGCTCCCGCAACGGCGCCGACAACTGCGCCGGCCACGCCTGCCGCCGAACCAGCCACCACCGTCGGTGAAGTCCCGACCGTCCTCGCTACGACGCCGACGCCGGCGCCCGGCGCGGCCACCATGCCCGCTGCCCCTGCCGCCATTCCCGCCGTTCCCGCCAATCCGGTCACGCTGCCGCAGGCGACGCCCGGCCCCTCCGCAGGCAGCCTGCTGCAAACCATCCTCGCCCTGGTGCTGGTGCTGGCCCTGCTGGCCGGCCTGGCCTGGGCCGCCAAGCGCTATGCCCCGCGCATGGCCGGCAATTCGGCCAACCTGCGCATGGTCGGCGCCCTGAATATCGGCGGGCGCGAACGGATCATGGTCGTCGAAGTGGGCGACCAGTGGATCGTGGTGGGTGCCTCGCCCGGCCGCGTGAATGCGCTGGCCACGATGCCGAAGGGCGACGCGGCCGCCAGCGCCGCCCTTGCCGGCCACACGCCGTCGGCTTCAAGTTTTTCCGACTGGCTCAAACAGACGATCGATAAACGTAATGCGAAATAAGAATTACCTGCTAGCGGCCGGCTTGATGCTGCTGCCGCTGGCCGTGCTGGCCGCGCCCGGCGTACCCGCCTTCACCACCGCGCCCAGCCCCGGCGGCGGCACCACCTACACTCTGCCGGTGCAGACGCTGCTCTTGATGACGGCGTTTACTTTCCTGCCGGCCGCGCTGCTGATGATGACGAGTTTTACCCGCATCATCATCGTACTGTCCCTGCTGCGCCAGGCGATCGGCACGCAAACCGCGCCGCCGAACCAGGTGATGGTCGGTCTCGCCCTGTTCCTGACCCTGTTCGTGATGGGCCCGACCTTCGACAAGATCTATACGCAAGCCTATCTTCCTTTGCAGGAAAACCAGATCCAGATGACGGAAGCGATGAGCCGCGGCGCCCAGCCCCTGAAGGACTTCATGGTCAAGCAGACGCGCCAGTCGGACCTCGCCATGTTCGTGAAAATCTCGCGCACCCCGGCCCTGCAGGGTCCGGAAGACATTCCGCTGCGCGTCCTGATTCCGGCCTTCGTGACGAGCGAACTGAAGACGGCCTTCCAGATCGGCTTCGCGATCTTCATCCCGTTTTTGATCATCGACATGGTCGTGGCCTCGGTCCTGATGTCGATGGGCATGATGATGATGTCGCCGGCCGTGATTTCGCTGCCGTTCAAGATGATGCTGTTCGTGCTGGTCGACGGCTGGCAACTGCTGCTGGGCTCGCTGTCCCAGAGTTTCAATTAGGGAGCGCGCGATGACGCCGGAAACCGTTATGACGATGGGCCGCACGGCCATGGAAATCACGCTGCTGGTGTCGGCGCCGCTGCTGCTGGTCGCCCTGATTATCGGTTTGATCGTCAGTATTTTCCAGGCTGCCACCCAGATCAACGAAGCGACCCTCTCCTTCATCCCGAAACTGGTCGGCGTGTTCGTGGCCCTGGTGGTTGCCGGTCCCTGGATGCTGTCCGTGATGCTCGATTACATGCGGCAAGTGTTCACCGGCATCCCGAACATGGTCGGCTAATCGGCTCCTCGCTGTGCTGACGCTCACCTCGGTCGAGATCAACGCCTGGATCGCAGGCCTGCTGTGGCCGCTCACGCGCATCCTCGGCATGATCGCGTCCGCCCCGCTGTTCGGCCACGCCAGCGTGCCGAACCAGGTCAAGCTTATCCTCGGCGTGCTGCTGGCGCTGATCATCGCGCCCACCGTGCCCGCCGTGCCCGCAGTCGACCCGATGTCGTATGCGGGCTTGCTGATCCTGGTGCAGGAAATGCTGGTCGGCGCCGCGATGGGCTTTTCGATGCGCCTCGTGTTCGCGGCCATCGAGTATGCCGGCGAACTGGCCAGTTCGACCATGGGTTTCGGTTTCGCTTCCTTCTTCGACCCCACTACCCAAGGCCGCTCGGCCGCAATCAGCCAGTTCCTGTCGATGGTGGCGACGATGGCTTTTCTTGCCGTCAACGCCCACCTGGTGCTGCTGGCGGCGCTGTCGGAAAGCTTTATCAGCCTGCCGATCTCCGCCACGCCGATCTCGCTCGCCGCACCGCTCGAACTGGCGCGCCTGGGCAGCCGCATCTTCTCGGCCGGCCTGCAGATTTCGCTGCCGATCATCGCCGCCCTGCTCATCACCAACGTCGCGCTCGGCATCCTGACGCGCGCCGCGCCCCAGCTGAACATCTTCGGCATCGGCTTTCCGATCACGCTCGGCGTCGGCATGCTGACCCTGAGCGTTGCATTACCCTACCTGAACACGCCGATCCAGAACCTGTTCAACGAGGGCATCGAGGCCGGGCGCCGGATTCCGCGCGCTGCCGCGGAACGCGTGCCGCCCGCGCTCGCGCCGCAGCGGCCGGTGCCCGCTTCGCAGTAAGTTCGCGCCTCGCGGCTTTGCACAGGATCACGTTTTCCTGTGCTAAATCTCCAAGTGAATTTCGCTCGCTCATGATCGCGCACTGGACTATCATGCATGCAGGATGCCTGATTTTTCAGCTACGCAAGTCATGGCAAGCCACGTCCGGAGAACGCGTTGAATCTTTCACCGTTACCACTCGCCGTCTTCGTCGTCGACGCCGACGGCGCCATCGCCAGCTGGAACAAGGCCTGCGAAAAGCTCGCGGGCTATACCGCGGCGGACATCCGTAGCAAGACGCTGGGCGAGATCGTCGAGTTCGACTTCATCGGCGAGCCGCCGCTGACGATCGCCGCGCGGGTCGAGTTCGATTCGACTGGCCAGCTGTGCTGCGCCGACGGCCGCCGCCTGCCGGTACGCATCACGATCGCTCCGCAATCGCTCGATCCGGACCAGCCCGGCACCTTCAGCGTGATCGTCATTCCGCGCGCCGGCCTGGTCCCGCCGCGCTATGCGCTGATCCAGGATTTGCAGACGGCCGACATCATCGAAGGCCTGCCCTGCGTGTTCTACGTCATCGACCAGAGCGGTCATTTGCTCCTGTGGAACCACCAGCTGGAAAACGCGCTGGAAATGACGAGCGAGGAATTGCCGACCTGCGATGTTCAGTACTTCTTCGACGAAAAGCAAAGGCCCGAGATCGTGCGGAAGATGCTCGATGCCTTCGAACAAGGCCACTCCTCGCATGAGGCGGAGTTGATCGGCAAGCACGGCAAACGCACGAGCCTGCTGTTCCACTGCGCTCGCACTAGCCTGGGCGAACTGCCCGTCATCTTCGGCACGGGTCTCGACATCACCGCCCGCAAGCAGACCGAGCAAGGCTTGCGGGTGCGCGAGCGCGCCATCTATTCGAGCGTGAACGCCATCGTCATCACCTGCTGCGAGCACGGCAAGAACGCAATCGAATACGTGAACCCGGCCTTCGAGCAGATGACCGGCTATACGCTGGCCGAAATCAAGGGCCGCGACCCGAGCTTCATGCGCATCGAAGGCTGCGACGTGCACGAACACCAGCGCATCCAGGAGGCGCTGAGGAAAAAGGAAAGCGTGCAGGTCATCCTGCGCAATGCGAGAAAGAATGGCGAAGTGTTCTGGAACGATCTGCGGATCGATCCGGTCAGCAATATCGATGGCGAAGTGACCCATTTCGTCGGCGTCATCAACGACATCACCGAAGCGCGCCATTATGAGCGCCGCCTGCACCACATGGCCCACCACGATCCGCTGACGGGCCTGGCGAACCGCACGCTGCTACAGGACGAACTGAAATTCTCGATCGACTTCGCCGTGCGCAACAATGTGCTGGGCGCGCTGGCCTTTCTCGACCTCGACAACTTCAAGCACATCAACGACAACTTCGGCCATGATGCCGGCGACGCCGTGCTGCGCGCCACCGCCAGCCGCCTCAAGGAAAGCGTGCGCGACAACGACACCGTGGCGCGCGTCGGGGGCGATGAATTCGTGCTGGTCATCAATAATCAGCCGGGCAACGAACAGCTGGCCGACCTCATCGAGCGCATCCGCCAGCACGTCAATGCGCCGATTACCGTGGCCGGGCGCGACATCCTGCCCAGTACCAGCATCGGCGTCTCCCGCTTCCCGCACGACGGCGACACGGTCGACCGCGTCATGCGCGCGGCCGACGCGGCGATGTACCACGCCAAGGCCATGGGCAAGAACAATTGCCAGTTTTATTCCGTCGAACTCAACCAGGCCGTGCACCAGCACCTGATGCTCGAAGCCAGCCTGTCGCGGGCCATCGGCAACCATGAAATGGTACTCGGCTACCAGCCGAAGGTCGACCTGCGCACCGGCAAAGTGGTCGGCGCGGAAGCGCTGGTGCGCTGGAACCATCCCGAAAACGGAATGGTGCCGCCGGATGAATTCATCCCGGTCGCCGAAGAAACCGGCCTCATCGTGCCACTGGGCGAATGGGTGATCGTGGAAGCCTGCGGCGCCCTCAAGGCGCTCGACAAGCTCGGCGTCCGCGATTTCGTGATTTCCGTGAACCTGTCGGCGCGCCAATTGCGGCAGCGTCAGTTCGCAGCAGGGCTGGCGCGCACGCTCAAGCGCATGGAGGTCGATCCGCGCAACCTGGAACTGGAAGTGACGGAAAGCCAGCTGATGGACCAGCCCGAGGAAGCCATGGAAGCGCTGGCCGAACTGAAAGCCCTGGGCGTGCGCCTGTCGATCGACGACTTCGGCACCGGCTATTCGAGCCTGTCCCACCTGCAGAAATTCCCGGTCGACTATATCAAGATCGACCGTTCCTTTCTCGGCGAAGTCAGCCACGACGGCCACGCCGTGATCACGCGCGCGATCATCGCGCTGGGGCACAGCCTGAAGCTCAAGGTCATTGCCGAGGGTGTGGAAACGCTGGAACAACTGACCTTCCTGCGCGCCCACGAATGCGACCAGATGCAGGGCTATTATTTCAGCCCGGCCCTGTCGCAGCACTCGCTCGAGGAACTGGTCTGCAGCGACGCGCGGCTGCGGGACTAGTGCGGCCTTTCAACTTCTGTATGCACAAGGCTTGGGCGCCATGCTACGATCCCGGATCGCTTCCGTCTGACAATATTTTCACTTTTGCGTCGGTAGAAAACGGAGACATCACAGCATTTAAAAAAACACATGAACTTCGGCACCCGCTTCTTCACCCGCTACATCACCCGCTACATCGCTGCAATTCAGTGGTTCATTCCCCCGGAGGTCCGCAAGGACGCCGCGACCCTGACCCGCGCGCAGAACGTGATCAATGCCGTCGTCATGGCTGCCCTCTCGGGTCCCCTGTATGCCTACACCTACGATGCGCTGGGCTACAGCGCGGCAGCCAGGGTCATCCTGACCTGTTGCCTGGGCATGTTTGCCGCGCCTTTCCTGATGCGCGCCACCAAAAGCATTGTGGTCGGGCGCGAAGTCTTCCTGTGCGCGGTGTTCTTCAATTTCAGCTGGCTGACCTATGCGATGGGCGGCGTGTCGGCGCCGACCGCCGGCTGGATGGTCATTCCGCCGATGGTCGCCGTCTTCCTCGGCGGCTTCGCCACCGGCATGTTCTGGCTCGGCCTTACCTGCGCCACGATCGTTTTCATCTATGCCTTGCCGCTGCTGGGCATCCCGCTGCCGACACACCCGATCCAGGACATGGAGCTGTTGTACGTCCTGTGCGACTTCGGCCTGTACATCGTCATCGTGTTCTTCGCGCTGTTGTTCGACGTGACCAGGGTCGAGGGTTTCGTCAAGCTCCAGCATGCACTCGATTTCGTGCGCGCAGTCGCGGTCCGGGATGGCGTTACCGGCAGCCACAAGCGCGGCCACACGATGCGGCTGCTCCAGGAAGAACGGCAGATCGCGGCCGCCAAGGGGTCGACCTTCAGCCTGTGCCTGCTCGAGATCGACCATTTCAGGGGCATCAACGCGGCCCATGGCCAGGCCGCGGGCGACCTGGTACTGCATGAGGTCGCGTCTTGCGCCCGCGGCCACCTGCGCGACACCGACTCCTTCGGCCGCTACGGCGCCGCGCAACTGCTGCTGATACTGCCGGGGACGACGCAGGAAGCCGCGCTTGTGCTGGCCGAACAGGTACGCCAGTGCGTGCAGGGGCTGCGCTTCACGGGTTTCGCAGGCATCGCGCCGGAGCTCGCCGTCACGGTCTCGGCCGGCGTTGCCGAGCTGCGGCCGGGCGAATCGATCGGCCAGACGCTGGCGCGCGCCGACGAAGCCCTGTACCAGGCCACATGCGGGGCACGTAACCGCGTGGTTGGATATGGGCAGCGTCCCGAGCCCAGCGAGTACAGCGCGGCACCCGAGCTGTTCGACAGCACCCGGATCGACGCCCTGACGGGCCTGCTCAGCCGGCGCGTCCTGCGCGACCGCCTCGGCCATGCGATGGCGCGTGCCTTGCGCAACGGGCGCCCGGTCGGCCTGATGCTGCTGAACCTGAACGAGCTCGGGGAGATCAACGCCGGCTTCGGCGTCGAAGGAGGCGATGCGGCGCTGGTGCAGGTTGCCGCGCAGGTGCGCTCCTGCCTGCACGCGGCGGACACGCTGGTCCGCTGGAGCGGCGACCAGTTCATCATCATCCTGGAGGACCTGAACAATGCGGGGGAAGCGCAGCAGGCGGCGCAGAGGATCCTGAACCGCTTCGCCTTCCCGCTGCTCGTGGGCGAGCGCGAATGTGCTGTCAGCCTGAGCATCGGCATCGCCATGTTCCCTGCGCCGGGCTGCGACATGGACGCGCTGCTCGAGCGTGCCGGGCTCGCCATGACCCGTGCGCGCAACTGGGGCGGCAACAAGTTCCAGATGTATGTGCTGGATGCCATCCCGGCGCCCGACGAGCGGCAAACCCTGAAGGACGGCCTGCGCGAGGCACTCGGCGCGCAGCAGCTGCAACTCGCCTACCAGCCGCAGGTCGACCTCGGCAGCGGCGAAGTCGTGGGCGTCGAAGCCCTGGTCCGCTGGGCGCACCCGCAGCTGGGCCCGCTCGAGGCGGCGCGGTTCATGCCGCTCGCCGAGGAAACCGGCCTGGCCGATCCGATCGGCGAATGGGCCTTGCGCAGCGCCTGCATGCAGAACGCCGCCTGGCGCGCGGCCGGCCTGCCGCCTGTGCGGACCGCGCTGAAGCTGTCGGTCCGGCAGCTCGCGCATCCGGGCGTGGCCGAGCGCATCCTGGCGATCGTCAGGGACACCGGCATCGATCCTCCCTGCCTCGAACTGCAGATCGGCGAAGCCGCGCTGGCCGGCGAGCAGTTGTTGCACGAGGCCGTCCTGGGCAGGGTGCGCCGCGCCGGCGTGCGCGTCTGCATCGACGACTTCGGGCTCGGCGCCGCCCGCCTGCGCTACCTGGCGGCGCTGCCGGTGGACGCGCTCAAGCTGGGCAGCGCCTGCGTCGAGCGGCTCGGACAGCCGCAGCGCGACGACGCTGCCTGGGCCCTGGCCGAATCGATCGTCCACCTGGCCCACCGGCTGCACCTGCGCGTCATCGCCGAAGCGGTCGACACGCAGGAACGGCTGGCCGATTTGCAGGCCATGGGCTGCGATGCCGCGCAGGGCGACGTCTTTGGTCGTCCGTCCGCCGCCGACGAGATTGCGCAATTGCTGGAGCGGCCGTTGAGCATGCCGCTTGCGGCCTGCCCTGGCTGAAGCGACCCGAGCGGCAATGACGCCCATCCACGAAGTCATCAACCGCATCGTCTGGGATACCGAATTCGGCAACGCCCACTTCGTCATCGGCTATTACGACCGGGTCTGTCAGCGCGTGGTGCGCGTCTCGTTCGAACGCATCCGGCTGGAACGCGGACAGCATTTCGGATTCGACCTGATCGGCGGCGACGGCGAGGCGCGCATGGTGCCGTATCACCGGGTGCGGGAAGTAGTGCGCAACGGGGTGCTGGTGTGGAGCCGGCCCGGACCAGTTTGAGCCTGACTGGCTGGCATGAGGCCATTGGCCTCAACGCCACCTGCGACAATCAGCCGATGTAATTGAACAGCGACAAACCCGACATCGTCTTGAACGACTTCTGCGCCGCCTCCAGGGTCGTCTGCTGGGTCGCATACTGCGAAATCGCCTTCACGATATCGAGGTCCTGCAGCTTCGACAGCGTGCCGTCGTACTGGATGCCGAGGTCGGAACCCGAGCTGTCGAGGTAGTCGAGTTCCTTCATGCGCGAACCCACCGAGGCGCGCACCGTCAGGATGTTGTCGAGCGAGGATTTCAGGCCTTCGCTGGCGGTGTTGAGCTTGTTCGACAGCGTGGCGCGGGAGGTGGTGTCGTCGCCGGAATCGCGCAGCGCCTTGACCAATGTGGTCATGGTGGTGAAGATCGATTCCTTTTCGCTTGGCTTGACCTCGAACTTGTCGCCGTTGGCCGGCTCGCCATGGATCGAGAACGAGGTGCCGTCGAAGGTGATCTGCTTGCCGCTCACGTAAGGTTCGTCGGAAAGGACTGCGCTGGCCGGCGAGGTGCTGGTGTCGGTGACGGAATACGTGGTCACGGCCGGGGTGCCGGCGACCTTGAATTCGAGCGTGTAGTTGTGGCCGGTGAGCTTGGTGGGGTCGGAGACCGCGCCGGTGGCGGCGATCGCCCCGCCCTGGTTGCCGTCGACCATCACGGTCTGGTAGCTGCCGTTGCCGGTGCGGTTGTTCTCGAAGATCGCGCTGCCCGAGTCGCTGATCGCGATCGAACGCGAGGAGCCGACCTGCAGCTTGCGCTGGCCTTGGTCACCCTGGTAAGTCGCGCCGGTGTCGGTCTGGATGAACGGGATCGTGGTGCCGCGGTAGCCCGAAAACAGGTAGCCGCCCGTACCGTCGGCCGTGTTCGCGACGCCGAGCAGGTCATGCATGCGCGCCTCGATCTCGGTGGCGATCATGTTGCGGTCTTCCTTCGAGAGCGAGCCGTTGCCGGCCTGCACCACCAGCGTCTGCACGTCCATCAGCAGGTCGCCGCCGTCGTTGAGCGCGCCCTCGACCAGCGCCAGCGAGCTGTTCGCATTCGCGCGGTTGGTCGCGTACTGGGTGTTGAGCGTTTTCGATTGCGTCACTTCCAGCGCGCGCGCCGAGGCGATCGGATCGTCGGCGGCGGTCAGCATGCGCTTGTTCGTCGCCAGCTGGGTCTGGGTTCGCGCCATGCCGGACTGCAGCGTGTTGAGCTGGGTCGTCGCGTTTTCGTAGATGCTTTTCGTGCTGATACGCATTTCTTATTCTCCAGGGGCCGCGTTAGCGTCCGATCGACAACAGCGTGTCGAAGATGGTGTTGGCGATCTGCATGACCTTGCCGGCGGCCTGGTAGGCCTGCTGGTATTTCAGCAAATTGGTCGCTTCCTCGTCCAGGTTCACGCCCGAGACGTCCGACGCCGCGCCCTGCACCTGTTTCAGCAAGGCTTCGCCGGCGCTGGCGTTCACCTGCACTTCGCGCGTCTTGTTGCCGACCGCACTCACGGTCTGGGCAAAGGCCGACTGGTAAGTCGCGCTGCCGCCGTTGAAGATGTTTTTGGTCTGCAGGGCGCCGAGCGCCTGGATGTTGCGGGTGTCGGCGGTGCCGGCGACGTTGGCGTTGATGCTGAAGCTGTCGCCGTTCGAGGGCACGCCCGACATCGTGATGTTAACGCCGGAAAAACTGTAGCTGGCGCCGGCCTTGAAAGGCGCGCTGCCGCCGGTGTGCGTGGTGGTCGTGCCGTTCAGGGTCATCGTGACCGTGGCGCCTGCCGGGAAGCCGGTCAGCTGGCCGCCCGCGCTGCTGTCATAGCTCAGCGAGACCGGCAGCGCTGGCGGCGCCGCGAAATAACTGGCGCTGACGCTGCCGGCGCTGATCAGGCCGGTACCCTTGTTGGCGATCGGGGCGCTGGTGGCGATCGGAGTGCCGGCGGCGATCTGGCCGACGTCGGTCAAGGCCAGCTGGAAGCCCGAGGCGCCGTACGCGGTCGGGCGCACCAGGTAGTTGTCGCCCGAGGCGGCAGTGCCGGAAATCGTGAAGTCGACGCCGTCGATGGTGCGGGTGGTGCCGTTCGCGTCATACGGGTCGACCTTGGTGCGCTTGTTGTCGGACAGGCGGGTCACGTAAAAGCTGCTGCCGTCGGACTCGACCTTGTAGTCGCTGTCGGTCAGCTGGGTCGGGTCGCTGACGACCGCCCCGACCTTGGCCGTGCTGGTGCTGGCGTTGTCGACGGCCGCGGCGACATAGGCCGGTGCCTGCACGAAGAAATCCTTGCCCTGCTGGCCGCCGCCGTCGATGCCGAGCTTGTGCTGGGCATTGACGGTGAAGGCCATGCCGATGGCGAGGCGGCCGATGGAATTCTGCACGCGGTCGAGGGTGCCGTTGCGGAACTCGAGCAGGCCGCCCAGTTCGCCGCCGGAGACCGCGTTTTCCGGCAGCGCGGTCACCTTGTCGCCGGTGACATAGCCGACCGTTACGCGCGTGAGGTCGGTCGGCGTCTTGATGGTCGCGAGCTGAAACGCCTGCTGGCCGACGACCAGCGGCTGGCCGTTGCCGATCGAGACGTTCAGCGCATTGTTGGTGCCGGCCGTGACGGTCGCCTTGACGTGCTTGTTCAGCTCCATGACGAGCTGGTCGCGCTGGTCGAGCAGGTCGTTCGGCTGGCGCTGCTCGATCGAGCCGTAGGAGCCGATCTTCGAATTGATTTCGGCGATCTGCTTGGCGTAGGTGTTGATCAGGTTGACGTTGGTTTCGATCTGGCTGTTGACGCCGTCGCCGATTTCTTCCAGGCGCGCGTCGATCTGCTGGAAGCTCGCCGCCAGCGTTTCCGAGGAGGACAGCAGCGCCTGGCGCGACGGGATCGAGGCGCCGTTGCCGGTCACGTCCTGCACGGCCGAGAAGAAATTCTGGATCGCCGGCGACAGGCCCGACTCGGTGTCGGCCAGCAGGTTGTCGATCTGGCTGATCTGGGCGTAATAGGCGTTCAGCGAGGAGCCCGACGCGGTGGCGGTGCGCACCTGGTTATTCAGGAAATCGTCGCTGTAGCGCTTGATCTCGGCGACCTTGGTGCCGGTGCCGGTGAAACCGACGCCGGTCTCCATCGCCGTCGAGGTGGCCTGCACCACGCCCTGGCGGCTGTAGCCTTCCACGTTGGCATTGGTGATGTTGTGGCCGGTCGTGCTCAGGGCCGTTTGCGCCGCGAACAAGCCACTTTTACCGATGCTGAGGAGGTTTCCGGACATGTGTTTTCTCGAGAGTTATGTTCTTCTACGGCAGGCTGCGGCAAAACTTGAATAGCTTGCCACCTCCGTTATCAGATCGTCATGCCAGTGAATTCTTGATAATCTTCGACAGCTTGGTCCCGTAGTGCGGGTCGGTCGCGTAACCGGCGCGCTGCAGGCCGTGGGCGAAAGCCGCGGCGTCGCCGGCGTGGTTCAGCACTTTCTCGTAGCGCGGGTTACTCGCCAGCATGCGCGCGTAATCCTTGAACGAATCGGCCGGCGTGTCGTAGGCGCGGAATTTTTCGACGCGCTGGCGCGCGTGGCCGTTTACGTATTCGGTCGTCACGGCGGTCGCGATCTTGCCCTTCCAGTTCGGGCCGGCCTTGATGCCGAACAAGTTGTTGGCGTTGCTCCCGTCGCTGTTGCGGATCATGCGCTTGCCCCAGCCGGTTTCCAGTGCGGCCTGGCCGAGCATGAATTTGGCGGGAATGCCGGTCGCGGCTTCCGCTTCGGCCGCGTGCGAACCGAGCTTTTCCTGGAAGGCGCGTACGTGCGGCGCCTGGGTGCGGCCGCTGGCACTGATGCCATTCGTCTGGACAGCAGCTTCCAGGCCTTTCAGGGCAGCGGCTTTGTTCGGCAGCATCGGGATGTCGATCGCGCTGGCGGCGCCGTTGGTTCCGGCCGCGCCGTCGACGCCGCCGATGGCCAGCGCCTTGGCGTCGTTCTGGGCCGAGAGCTGGCGCACCAGCACGTCGGCCAGGCCCATGCCGCGCTTGGCCATATTCTGGCTCAGCTGCTGGTCGAGCATCCCGGTGAACATCTTCGTTTGCTGGTTATCGGTCAGGCCGTCCTGCGGCGTGGCGTCGCGCATGGTCTTCATCATCTGGTTGATGAACAGCGCCTCGAACTGCTGGGCCGCACCGCGGGTGGCTTCCTGCGCGCCGGCCTTGGCCGAGCGCTTCAGGTCGCCGAGGCCCTGGGTGTCGAGTGCGAAGGCGCTGGTGACCTTGTTTTGGGATGGGAGCATCGCCGCGTCCTTAGATGATTTCGAGTTCGGCGCGCAGCGAACCGGCAGCCTTCAGGGCCTGCAGGATCGCCAGCAGGTCTTGCGGGGTGGCGCCGATCGAATTCATCGCCTTCACCACTTCGGCCAGCGAGGCGCCGCCCTTGACCAGCACCACCTTGCCCGGATCCTTCTTGATTTCGACGCTGGGCGTTTGGGTGACCACCGTCTGGCCGCGCGAACCCGGCGCCGGCTGGCTGACGTTCGTATCGGCACCGATCGTCACCGACAGGTTGCCGTGCGAGATGGCGCAGGTGTCGAGCGTGACGGCCTGGTTCATCACGACGGAACCGGTGCGGGCGTTCAGGATGACTTTCGCGCTGGCCGCGGCGGGCTTGACGTCGATATTTTCCATCAGGCCGATGAAGCTCACGCGCGCATCCGAGGAGGCCGGGGTGCGCACGCGGATCACGCGTCCGTCCAGGGCGGTCGCGGTGCCGACGCCGAACTGGTCGTTCAAAGCACTGACTACGCGGCTCGCGGTGGCGAAATCGGTCTGGTTCAGTTCCAGGCGGATCTGGTTGTTTTCGCCGAGGTTCGAGGCGACCGCTTTCTCGACGGTGGCGCCGCTCGAGATCTTGCCGACCGACAGGTGATTGACCTGGGTCTGGGCGCCGCCGGCGGAGGCGCCGGCGCCGCCGACCAGCACGTTACCCTGGGCCATCGCATACACCTGGCCGTCGGCGCCGTGCAGCGGCGTCATCAGCAAGGTACCGCCGCGCAGGCTTTTGGCGTTACCGATCGAGGACACCGTGATGTCGATCGTCTGGCCCGGCTGGGCAAATGCCGGCAGCGAGGTCGTGACCATCACGGCGGCGACGTTTTTCAGTTGCAGCTGGCCGGTCGGCGGCAGGTTCACGCCTTTTTGCTGGAGCATGGCGATGATCGACTGCACCGTGAACGGCGTCTGGCTGGTCTGGTCGCCGGTGCCGTCGAGGCCGACCACGAGACCGTAGCCCGACAACTGGTTCTGGCGCACGCCGGCGATGCTGGCCATGTCCTTCAGGCGCTCGGCGTGAACGGCTGGAGCAGCGGCAACGAGGGCGGCGCAGAGGGCCAGCAGCGGGAACTTGAAACGCATGACGAATCCTTGATTTAGAACGGCAGCAACGACTGGAAGAAACGCGACATCATCGAATTGACTTCGGCGCGGTCGATACGGCTGTTGGTGCGGTATTCGACGCGCGCGTCGGCGACAACCGTCGAGGACACGATATTCCCGTTCTGGATCGTGTCGGGGCTGACCATGCCGGAGAAGCGAATGAACTCGATGCCCTTGTTCATCGCGACCTGCTTCTCGCCGGCGACGATCAGGTTGCCGTTCGAGAGCACCTCGGTGACGGTGACGCCGATGGTGCCGGTGAAGGCGTTGCTGGCGCTCTGGTTGTCGCCGTCGGCAAACTTGACGCCGCCTTCGGTGGCGACATTCGCGCCCAGCTTCGACTGCAGCGGGCCCGGCAAGCCGAACTTGGCGCTGCCCGACTTGTTGCCCGAGCTGGTGCCGGCCTTGTTGGCCGAGGTCTTTTCGACGATGTTGATGGTCAAGAGGTCGCCGATCTGGCGCGCGCGGCGGTCTTCGAACATGGGACGGTATTTCGCCGCGTTGTAGATGGCGCCATCGGTTGGCGGCGCGACTTCGGCCAGGGCCGGACGCGCGCTGCGCGTTTCCTGCACGATGGTGCTCGGCGTGACGGCGCAGCCGCCAAGAATGGACGCCAACCCGGCCACGATCAGCGAGAAAAGAAGCGTTTTCATAACTGGGACAATTTCTGCAGCATCTGGTCGGAGGTCGTGATCGCCTTGCTGTTGATCTCGTAGGCGCGCTGGGTCTGGATCATGTTGACCATTTCCTCGACCACGTTGACGTTCGAGGTTTCCACAAAGCCCTGCATCAGGACGCCGGCGCCGTTGGTGCCGGGGGTGTTCGCGTTCGGGTTGCCGGAGGCGGTCGTTTCCATGTACAGGTTCTCGCCTTTCGACTCCAGCCCGGCCGGGTTGATGAAGGTCATCAGCTGCAGGTTGCCGATCTGGGTCGTCGCGGTGCTGCCGGCGGTCTTGATGGACACGGTGCCGTCGCGGCCGACCGTGATCGACTCGGCGTTCGCCGGCACGGTGATCGGCGGCTGTACCGGATAGCCGCTGGACGTCACGAGCGTGCCGTTGGCATCGGTCTGGAAGGAGCCGTCGCGGGTGTAGGCCTGGGTGCCGTCGGGCAGGAGAACCGGGAAGAAACCGGCGCCGTTGACCATCACGTCCTTCGAGTTGCCCGTCTGCTGGGGATTACCCTGGGTGAAGATGCGTTCGGTCGAGACGGCGCGCACACCGGTGCCGAGCTGCAGGCCGGAAGGCAGGTTGGTTTGCTGCGAGGATTGGGCACCGGGCTGGCGCACGGTCTGGTACAGCAGGTCCTCGAACACCGCACGCGAACGCTTGAAGCCGTTGGTGCTGACGTTGGCGAGGTTGTTGGTGATGACGTCGAGGTTGGTCTGCTGCGCCTCGAGGCCGGTCTTGGCGATATACAGCGAACGAATCATGGTTTTCTCCTATTGGCGACCGAGAGCCGCCGCGTATAGGAGAATTATGCTGGAGAAACAGTTAAGTCAAAGCAAGGATCTGACTGGCTTTCGCGGCGTTATTCTCGGCGTTCTTCATCAGGCTCATTTGCGTCTCGAAGGAGCGCGCGAGACCGATCATTGACACCATGGCATCGACTGCATTCACGTTGCTGCCTTCCAGGGCGCCGCCCGCGACGCGCACGCCCGCGTCCGGCTGGGCCGGGGCGCCATCCTTCAGGCGGAACAGGCCGTCGTCGCCGCGCACCAGGTCCTTTTCAGGCGGGTTCACCAGCTTGATGCGGCCCAGGATCACCGGCGCGGCCGGACGTTCGGCATTCGACACCGTGGAAATCGTGCCGTCGCCGCCGACCGTGACCGTCACGTCCGGCGGGATCGTGATCGGACCGCCCTCGCCCGCGATGGTCTGGCCGGAGGTGGTGGTCAGCACGCCGTTCGGGCTCATCTGCAGGGCGCCGTTGCGCGTGTAGGCTTCGCTGCCGTCGGCGTTCTGCACGGCGATCCAGCCCGGGCCCTTGATGGCGACGTCGAGGTCGCGGCCCGTCACTTGCAGCGGGCCTGCGTTGAAATCGGCGCCTACGGTGTTGTTGACGACGAAGGCGCGCGTCGGCAGGCCTTCGCTTTGCACCGGCACGGCGCGGAAGGTGTCGAGCTGGGCACGGAAACCTGTAGTGTTCAGGTTGGCCATGTTGTTCGAGGTCGTGGCCTGCTGCTCGAGGATGTGCTTGGCGCCGGAGGCGGCGGTGTAGATTAAGCGATCCATTGATTGTTTCCTTCGTCTCGTGTCCGGGCGATGCGTTTCGACTTGCTGCTGTATCCACGCGTGGGCTCGAGAGCCCACCCTACGGTGCACCACCGTTCGTAGCAAGTAAGGTAGGGTGGGCACTCCGTGCCCACGCGTTCACCGGTTGACGCCCGGCGAACTCATTTCAACGATTAACGCATGCTGACCAGGGTCTGCAACACCGAATCCTGCGTCTTGATCGTCTGCGCATTCGCCTGGTACACGCGCTGCGCGGTGATCATGTTGACCAGTTCCGCCGTCAGGTCGACGTTCGAGGTCTCGACCGCCGACGATTGCATCACGCCGAAGCTGCCCGAATTCGGGGTGCCGATCAGCGGCGTGCCGGAATTGGCCGATTCGGCCCAGGCGTTGTTGCCGAGCGGTTCCAGGCCATTGCTGTTGGCGAAGTTCGCCAGCACGACCTGCCCCAGCGGCTTCGATTGGCCGTTGCTGTACTGGCCGAGGATGATGCCCTCTTTACCGATCGAGAAGCGCTGCAGGTGGCCGGCCGTGTAGCCGTCCTGGACCAGCTTCTTGTCGCTGGTCGCGGTGCCGTATTGCGTGGTGCCGGTGAAGGCGATTTCCATCGTCTGGGTCGGCTCGGAACCGGTCGACGGGTAAATTGGCAGGTCGATGCCGAACTTGCCGCCGTTGGCCGTGGTCGCGGCGTTCAGGGCACCGTTTTCATCGAAGCGCAGGGTGCCGACCGGGATTGCGGGCACCTTGACCGAGGCCATGATCGCCTTGTCGACCTGGTCCGGGCTGTAGCCCGCCACTTTCGCCGCGTCGGTGCCGGCGGCCACGATCGCCGCCTGGGTGGCGGCGTCGGCGCCGGCCGTACCGGCGGCGCCCGATACCGCGGCCGATGCCGCATTGGCATAGTTGGCCAGCGCGGTCGCGATCGTCGCCGCCACCGGCGGGACGGCCTTGGTCGCCGCATCCCACGCAGCACGTGCCGCCGTGCTCGCCGCGTCGGCCTGCGATGCCTGGGCCACTTTCAGGTTGGTCACTTCGGTGCCGTCGTTGGCCGCGTACACGTCCCAGGTGCCGGAACCGTTCTTCACATAGAAGGTCGACAGCACGTGCGGGTTGCCCAGGGTGTCGTAGACGTCGACCGGCGACTGCTTGTTGTAGCTGTTCGGGTCGGTGGCGTCGAAGGGCATCACGGCTGGCGAGGCAACGCGCGAATCGAGGTTCATCTCGATCCCGACCTTGGTGGTCGAGACCGGCTTGATGTCGCTGGTGCTGATCTGCACGGGCGTTGGCGCGCCGGCCAGGATATCGCCGTTCGGACCGGTACTGTAGCCGGTCAGTTTGGCGCCTTGCGCATTCGTCATGTAGCCGTCCTTGTCGAGCGAGAACTGGCCGTTGCGGGTGTACTGCACCAGGCCGGAGGACACGGTACGGAAGAAGCCCTGGCCGTTGATGGCGACGTCGAGCGAGTTGTTCGAGGATTCGATATTGCCCTGCGTGAACTGCTGGGCGATCGTCGACACCTTGGTACCGATACCGGCCGTCACGCCGCCGGCGCCGTTCAGCGAGCTGGCGTAGACGTCGGCGAATTGCGCCTGGGCGCCCTTGAAGCCGACCGTGCTGGCGTTGGCGATGTTGTTACCGATGACGTCCAGCGATTTGGCTGCGCCGTTCAAGCCGCTCAGGCCTTGTTGGAAAGACATGTGATGCTCCTAAACTCAGATTAGAGGACTTGATGGATATCGGCCAGGGTGATGGCACCCTTACTGGCGAGGTTCAGCTTGACGCCGTCCTTCGAATTCGTGCTGACGCTGGCGACCGTGTCGAGCGTCAGGGCTTTCACGTCGGTCAGCGGCTGACCGCCTCGGGTAGCGACGACGCGGAAGCTGTACTTGCCGTCGGCCAGCATGGCGGCGTCGACGCTGTCGCTGCTGCCGTCCCAGGCCAGCGGCATGGCGCCCGCCTCGGCGGCGCCGAGCTCGATCGTGGCCACGTCCTTGCCGGTGCGCGGGTCGGTGACGACCACCTGCACGTTGTCGGCGTCGGTGGCGAGGTCGACGCCGAAGACCGACTTGCCGCCGGTGAGCTTCAGGGTGTTCCCCTCGACCAGCACGCCGTGGCCGATCAGGTTGGTTGCCTGCATCGATTCGCTCGACTGGTAGCTCGACTTCAGGGTTTCCAGCGTTTCGTTGAGCTTGTTCACGCCGGTCACGGTCTGCAGCTGGGCCAGCTGGCTGGTCACCTGGGCGTTGTCGAGCGGGTTCAGCGGATCCTGGTTCTTCAGCTGCGTCACGAGCAGGGTCATGAACTTGTCGGTGTCGGCCTGGACGCTGTCGGCCGCGTCCGCCTTCTTGGCGTTCATGGTCGACATCAGGTCGGTGATCGAGGTGCTGCCGCCGGTGGCGGAATTAACGGTGGACATGGTGATTATTGACCCAGGGTGAGAGTTTTGAGCAGCATGCTCTTGGCCGCATTCATCGTTTCGACGTTGTTCTGGTAGGAACGCGAAGCCGACAGCATGTTCACCATCTCGTCCACCGGGTTCACGTTCGGCATCGAGACATAGCCCTTGTCGTCGGCCATCGGATGCTTGGGGTCGTAGACCTGTTTCAAAGGCGACGGATCGTTCACGACTTCCTTGACCTTGACGCCGGTGCCGCCGGTGGCCATCGGCACCGCTTCGAAGACGACCTGCTTGGCGCGGTAGGCTTCGCCGGTACTCGAGGTGGCGCTGTCGACGTTGGCGAGGTTGCTGGCGACCGTGTTCAGGCGCTGGGCCTGGGCACTCATGGCCGAGCCGGAGACGTTGAAAATGTTGAAGAGCGACATGATTACTGCCCGTTCTGGATCGCCGCCATCAGGCCGCGGATCTGGTGGTTGATCATCGTGATGCCCGCTTCGTAGCGCAGCGCGTTGTCGGCGAACTGGTTGCGCTCGACGTCCATGTCGACCGTATTGCCGTCGACTGCCCCCTGCACCACGCCGCGGTACAAGACAGGCGTGCCGTCCGGCAGCGCTTTACCGTCGGCCGCGGGCTGGATGTGGCCTTTGTTGGTGGCGGCCAGCGGATTCGCCGCGGCCGGGTTCGCCTTGGCGAGCGCGCCCTGCATGGCGCTGGCGAAGTCGATGTCGCGCGCCTTGAAGTTCGGCGTGTCGGCATTGGCGATGTTGGACGCGATCAGTTCCTGGCGCTGGGCTCGCAGGGAGAGCGCGGTTTCGTTGAAGCGTAGGTAGTTGTCGAGTTTGCCGATCATGCCGCCTCCGGGCTGATTTCTTGTTGGGACAGCGTGAATCATACGTTTGAGCAACAAAAGCCAATCGAAGGATAAGCACCCCCAACCCCCTCCTATTCAAAGTTTCGCTGTGGCATCAGGAGGCCTAAGATGGCAGCCATCGAGAAAGGGCTGGTTCGCCATGTTCAAGAATTTCAAGCTGTTTTCACTCTTACTGCTGGCTGCGCCTCTGGCCCTGGCCCAGGGCGGTGCGCGCCAGGATGGCGCCGCGCTGCGCAAGCTGGCCGAAAATTTCCTGCAAACGCAAAGCGCCGGCCAGCCGGGCAAGGTGACGGTGAAAATCGGTGCGGTCGACCCGCGCCTGTCGCTGGCCGCCTGCCCTGCGCCGGAAGCATTCCAGCAGCCGGGCGCCCGGCCCTGGGGCAAGACCACGGTCGGCGTGCGTTGCACGGCCCCCGTCTGGACGATGTTCCTGCAGGCCCAGGTGAGCGTGGTCGCCGATTACGTCACCGCGGCCGTGCCGCTGGCCCAGGGCCAGGCGATCGACGCCGGCCAGCTGACGACAATGCAGGGCGATATCGCGGCCATGCCGAACGGGATCATCACGGATATGGCGCAGGCGATCGGCCGCACGCCGACGGTCTCGCTGCCGGCCGGCACGCCGCTGCGCCTGGACAGCTTGAAATCGAAACCGGTGGTGCAGCAAAACCAGGCGGTGCGCATCGTCTCGCGCGGCGAAAATTTTTCGGTTTCGGGCGAAGGCAAGGCGATCGGCAACGCCGGTGAGGGCCAGGTCGTACAGGTGCGCACCCCGCGCGGGGCGATCATCAGCGGCACGGCGCGCAATGGCGGCATCGTCGAGGTGACACTGTAAAAAAGCGCGCGTGGCGTCGGGGGCGCCACTGCCGGGCTTGTTTTTAAAAAAACATCTTTTATTTGCGATCTGCGCTAAAGTTTGGCGGCGAACCGCCGTTACACACTGCAGATCCCGGAGTTCCTGCTCCGAACAGAGAAGGATGATGCTGTGAAAATTAACGATACCCTCAAAGGCGCCCAGAGCCAACAGCTGCCGAATACCACGGCAGCCAATGCCAGGCAGGCCGAAAAGGCCGCGGCAGCTGCTGCCCCGGCACAGACCGACAGTGTGCGTTTGTCGTCGCAGGCGCAGGCCGCCGGCGGCACCTCGAGCACGAGCCAGGTCTTCGATGCCAAGAAAGTTGAACGTATCAAACTTGCAATTGCCGATGGGCAGTTCCAAGTGAATTCCGAACGAATCGCGGACGGCTTGCTCGACACCGTGCGCGACCTGCTCCACTCACGCAACCGATAACGACCCATGACCCGTCCGCACGCCACCCTCCCCGCAGAACACGAGCGCATGACCGCGCTGGTGGAATTGATGAAGCAGGAGCAGCAGTTCCTGGTGGCGGCGGATGCGGACGGACTGGCCGGGATCACCCCACGCAAGGTGGCGCTGGTGCAGGAGCTGGCGCAATTGTCGCGCGAGCGCCATGGCGCGCTCGGCAACGCCGGCTTCCTCACCTCGGAAGCAGGCATGGAACCCTGGCTGGCCGCCCACGGCGACGAGGCCGCTCGCTCTGCCTGGACCGGGTTGCTGGCCCTCACCGCCGAGGCCAAGGAACTGAACCGCGTCAACGGCATGCTGATCAACCGCCAGATGGCGCATAACCAGACCGTGCTCAATGCCTTGCGCACCCCGACCGCGGCGCCCGAATCGACGCTGTACGGCGCCAAAGGCCAGACTTTCGGCAGCGCACCGTCGCGGCGCTTCGTGGTCGGCTAAAGTAACCCCTTCTCTCTTCGACAACGGCCGCTGATGCGGCCGTTATCGTTTCAGGGTCCAGTCGCCCAAGCCTACCTTTGCCGCAACGCAAACTCCCCGTAGATAACAAGCGGAAAGTATTCCTGATTGTCATTACCTGACGGAGGAATCCATGCACCGCACCACCATCGCCACCCTGCTGCTCGCCAGCGCCCTGCCCGCCCACGCCGGCATCGCCATCACCATCACGCCCGAACGCGCCGCGCTCGGCAAGCGCGACGAAGTGATCGTGACAGTGACACTGACCAACACCGGCGCCGCGCCCGAGCGCATCGCCAAGGGGCGCACGCCCTTCGGCCCACCCGAGACCGCCCTGTTCGAGATCACGCGCGACGGCCAGCCGGTGCGCTATCTCGGCCGCAAAGTGAAACGCGCGCCGCCCAGGGAGGCCGACACCGTTCTGCTCGCGCCAGGCGAAAGCCGCAGCGCGCGCGTCGAATTGTCGAACGCCTACGACATGGCGGCGACCGGTTCGTACGCCGTGCGCTACCGCGGCGCGGCGGCGGCATCCGTCCTCGCATCCGGCGCCGTCACTTCGAACACGGCCGTCTTCTTCATCGAGGGCCGCCTGCCGCGCGGGACCAGCACCCCGCTGCTGGCCGAACCGGCGGGTAGCGGCTTAAGCTATGCCCACTGCTCGAACGCCCAGCAGGACACGATCGCGGGCGCCCTCGCCGCCGGCAGCGCGATGGCGGCCAACGGCCATGCCTACCTGACGGGCGGCAAGGAGCAGGCCCAGCGCTACACGAACTGGTTCGGCGCCCTCGACGCGGCGCGCCAGGCGACGGTCAGGGAGCATTTCACGGCCATCAAGGATGCATTCGAGACCAGGCCCGTGAAAGTCGATTGCGCCTGCGACGAGGATTACTTCGCCTATGTCTATCCGGCCCAGCCGTACACGATCTGGGTCTGCAATGCCTTCTGGAGCGCGCCGCTGCTGGGAACCGACTCGAAAGGCGGCACCCTGGTACACGAGATGAGCCATTTCGACGTGGTCGCCGGCACCGATGACCATGTGTATGGCCAGCAGGCGGCGGCCGAAATGGCGCGCACGGCGCCGCAACGTGCGGTCAACAATGCCGATTCCCACGAATACTTCGGCGAAAACTCACCGCCGCTGAATTAACGTTACTCGTCTATACGTGCTAGCACGCCTGATTGGAGAAATCCAGCGCAGCGTAAAGGAATTACATCATTGTGACTTTTTAGCCAAGCGACGCCACAAACCATCCGATTTGCATTGATCTCGGTTCACGAATTGATCAGTATGGGGGTGAGTTTTCGTTAGATTGAAGTCAAGTTTTGGGCGAAAACTTGTCAAAAGAATGGCCCACAAGGCCACGACAAACTACATACGGAGAATCACACATGAGCTGGAACAGCATCTGGAAATCGGCATTCGGTATCGCAGCACTGGGCGTCGCCGTCGGCGCGCATGCAGGGTCGAACGGTGTGAAAGTGACCGTGGCACCCGAGAAGGCCATGCACGGGGCGAGCGACAACGTCTACGTCAACGTGACCCTGACCAACACCTCGTCCACCCCGCAATACGTGCTCAAGGCGCGCACGCCCTTCGACGGACTCTCCGCCCCGCTGTTCGACATCACGCGCGACGGCGCGAAGGTTGCCTACACCGGCGCCCTGATCAAGCGCGCCAAGCCGACCCAGGCCGACTACTACCTGCTCAAACCCGGCGCCTCGCACACGGTAAAGGTCGAGCTGTCCTCGCTGTACGACATGAGCGTCAGCGGCGACTATGCGATCCGCTACCGCACCGCGTCGCCGGACCTGTTCCTGCCCGCGAATAACGGCCGCGCTGCCGCCAACGACATCGGCGAACTGCAATCGGATGCGGCCTCCTTCTACATCGAAGGCCGCCTGCCGCGCGGTTCGAACTCCGAGATCATGCAAGCGCTCAAGCAACCCGGCGGCGGCGGCACCGTGACCCCGGCCGGCCTGAGCTACGCTTCGTGCACCGCTTCGCAGCAGACCACGATCGCCTCGGCGATCTCCGCCGCGAAAACGATGTCCGGCAGCGGCGTCACCTACATGGCGAATGCGACGATGGGCCCACGCTACACCAAGTGGTTCGGCACCGTCACCTCGACCCGCCAGGCGACCATCAAGTCGCACTTCACGGCCATCAAGGACGCCTTCGACACCAAGTCGGTCGTCGTCGATTGCGGCTGCAACCAGAACTACTACGCCTACGTGTATCCGACCCAGCCCTACCGCATCTATGTCTGCAAGGCCTTCTGGACGGCGCCGATGACCGGTACCGACTCGAAGGGCGGCACCCTGGTGCATGAGATGAGCCACTTCAATGTCGTGGCCGGCACGGACGACCACGTCTACGGACAGAGCGGCGCCGCCAGCCTGGCGATCAGCGATCCGGACCTGGCCGTCGACAATGCCGACTCGCACGAATACTTCGGCGAGAACACCCCGGCGCTGAACTAAGAAGAAAGGATCAAAAAAATCGGACCCGCAGGAACAATCCTGCCGGTCCGATTTTTCCTATTTAAGATTCGAAATGAACGAGACCGGGCGGGCGGCAAATTCAGTCGGCTTGTCGAGTTGCCTGATGTCGCCCAGCACCGGACCGGTGTAGCCGATGTTGTAGTTGTGCCGGCCCTTGGCGAAGGCATAGGTGTGGGTGATGTCGATCGTATTCATCAGCATCTTCCCCGGCTCCAGCGGCTGGTAGTCGGCGCCCGTGAGCGCGGCGCGCTTGACCATTTTCCCCGTGTAGGGAACCGGCCGGCCGCTGGCGTCGCGCACGTCGAAACGCGGCCCCGTCAACTCCTTCCCGGTGGCCAGTTCGCGCGGAATCCAGACCGTCATCGTGCCCTGGTTGATGAAGGTCAGCTCGACCAGCACCTTGCCGGGCGGGGTGACGACATCGATGCTGTGTTTTACGCTCACGGTCGGTTCTCCGGCAGCGCCCGCAAACACGGGCAAGAGGCTGGCGGCGCACAATGCGGCCAGCAGAATCAGTCTGCGCTGCATGGTCAGCTCCATATGGTTGTGTCATCCATTGTACGGGATACCGTAGGGTGGGCATTCATGCCCACCCTACATTGAAGAGCCTGCCAATATGGTCACCGCCACCCTTCGGTTCCTCACCCTGCCCGCTTCGTCCGTGTTCGGCGCCACTGGCTGATTGGCGGCATGCCCGACCGCAGTCAGGCGCTCGGCCGCAACCCCACTATCGATAAACAGGCGCACCACGCTGCTTGCGCGTACGCTCGACAGTTCCCAGTTCGACGGAAACGCGGAGTTCGCAATCGGCAGCTTGTCGGTATGCCCCTCGACCTGGATCGCATGCGGATCGTTTTTCAGCAGGGAGGCCACGGTCCCCAGCGTCGCACGCGCCTCGTTGCCGAGTACCGCCTGCCCTTCCTCGAACAGGACCTTCGCATTGATCTCGACCGTCACGCCGCGCCCGGTCTGGGTCACGCGCACCTGCCCGTTTTTTACCAGCGGCGCCAGCGAGGCGTTCAGCTCGCGCGCCAGCGTGTTCAGGCGCTCGCGTTCGCGCCGCGCCGCATCAAGCCGCTTGCGCGCGATCAGGTTGGTCAGGGGAAGCTGTTCGATGGTGGAGCCGGCCTGCGGCACTTCGGGACGGCCGCCGAAGGCATCGCCCAGCGCATCCGACAGCGCCTTGTACTTGCCGGTGTTGACCACGGAAATGGCGTACATGACGACGAAAAAGGCGAACAGCAGCGTAATGAAATCGGCGTAGGAAATCAGCCAGCGGTCGTGGCTCGCTTCGGTTTCCTCGTCGTCGTAACGCTTGCGCGCCATGTCAGCGCTTCGCCAGCAGGCTGGCCACGCGTTCCTCGACCACGCGCGTGTGGTTGCCGCTCGCCAGGTCGTGGAAGACTTCGGTCAGGATTTCGTATTGCGCGACCCGGTCCGAGACGATGGCTTTCAGTTTGTTACCGACCGGCAGGAAAAAGAGATTCGCCAGCCCGACGCCGTAGACGGTCGAGACAAAGGCGACCGCGATGCCGGAACCGAGGCGCGACGGGTCGCTCAGGTTTTCCATCACGTGGATCAGGCCGAGGACGGCGCCCAGGATCCCGATCGTCGGCGCGTAGCCGGCGGCGGATTCCCAGATGCGCGCGGCCTGGCGTTCGGCGAATTCGATGGCGGTGACTTCGGTTTCCAGCAGCCCGCGGATCTTCTCGGGCGTGATACCGTCGACCACCAGGCGCAGGCCTTTCTGCACGAACAAATCCTTGGTGGCCATGTACTGCTCGAGCGAGAGGAGGCCCTCGCGGCGCACCGTATGGCTCCACAGCGCGATCTCGCGCGCGAGCGGCTGGCGCCGGCTTTTGGGCGGGAAGAAGACCCAACGCAGCATGTGCATGCCGCGGCGGAAGGCGCGCGCTTCGGATTGCAGCAGCACGGCGCCGAAGGTGCCGACCACCACGATCGCGAACGCGGCCGGCTGGATCAGGGAGGCGAAACGCCCGCCGTCGAGCGTATGCCCGATGACCAGACCGGCCAGCGCCAGCGCCAGGCCGATCAGGCTGGCGAAGTCCACAGCTTTTCCTTGAGCGAAGCGCGCAGGCGGGCGACGGCTTGCGTATGCAGTTGCGAGACGCGCGACTCGGACACGCCGAGCACGGCGCCAATTTCCTTCAGGTTCAGCTCTTCTTCGTAATACAGGCCCATCAGGATCTTCTCGCGCGGCGGCAGGCTGTCGATGGCCTCGATCACGGCCGAGCGGAAGTCGGTGTCGAGCAGGGCGCGCAGCGGATCGTCCTCGTCCACCGCATAGCGGTCGAGGAAGCTGTCGTTGCCGTCTTCATCGTGAAAATCCTCGTAGTAGACCAGCTGGTGGCCGCCGCCTTCGAACAGCATTTCCTGGTAGTCCGAGAGCGAGACGTCGAGCGATTTCGCCACTTCGGTCTCGGTCGGCGGACGGCCGAGCTTTTGCTGCAGCGAGGTCATGGCCGTCTCGACCTTCTTCATGGTCGAACGCGTGCTGCGCGGCATCCAGTCGTTGCTGCGCAATTCGTCGACCATGGCGCCGCGGATGCGCAGCACGGCATAGGTCTCGAACTGGGCGCCATGGTTGTCTTCGTAGCGGTTGATGGCATCCAGCAGGCCCATCATGCCGGCCTGGATCAGGTCGTCCACCTCGACCGAGGGCGGCAATTTTGCCTTCATCTGGTGCGCCAGGCGCTTGACGAGCGGGGCGTGCTCGGTGAGCAAATGGTTCTTGTCCGCTTTCCCTTTGACGGTATACATGCTTGTGCTTTTTTCTTAGGAACCAAAATGCGCGCCACCGCCCTGGCGCATGCGCGGCAAGGCAAAGCGCCCTGCCAGCTCGCGGAAGGCCACCGAGGCCCCGGCCAGCGGGAAGGCATCCACCACCGAACGTCCGAGACGTGCGGCGCGGTGCAGGTATTCGTCGGCCGGCACCGAGCCCATCGAACTCAAACTTACTGCAAGGTAACGAGTTGCTGCTGCCGACATATTATCGTAAACCACTTTCGCCTCAGCCTCGCTTGCGCCGGTGACCAGGATGCCGAAGGGACGGCGACCGAATTCCTGGGCCAGGCGTTTGATCAGGCCATACGCATTCGTGATCGAGGTGGCGCTGGTCGACACCTGCACCACGATTTCGGACTCGGCCAGGCGCGGCACGGCAAAGCCGCCATCGCGGTTCAGTTCGCCATCGACGATAACGATGCCGCCCTGCTTCTTCACCAATACGTCGAACGCTTTCGCCAGGCGGCGGGCCTCGTCGCTGCCGCTTGCCGGGGTCTGGCCGTCGCGCGCCAGCAGCGCCACGTTGAAACCTTGCGAAGCGGTCTGCACCACCTGGTTCAGCGCGCATTCCTGGCGTGCCACCTGCAGCAGGCTGACGTGGCGTTCCATCTCGAGGCGGCGCGCCACGCCATACTCGCGCTGGCAGGCGTCGACGATCAGGACTTCATTGCCGGCCTGGGCCAGCGAGGCACCGAGGTTGACCAGCATCGCGCCCTTGTCGTCGCTCGGGGTCGCGGAAAGAAAGGTCACGACGCGTGGCCGGGCGCCGGCCAGCATCCGGCGCAGGCCTTCGGCCTGGTCGAAATCGAAACTAGCCAAGGCGCACCTCGCGCAGGCTCTCGTCCTGGTGCACCTTGCCGGTGTGGGCCATCATCAGCGGCAGGTCGGCATCTTCAAACTGGTTGGCCGCGTCGCGGCGGCTGCGGAAGGCGCGGTCGACCAGCATCGCGCGGTCGGCCAGGTGCAGGTCTTCCGGCACGCGCTGGCCGTTCGAGATGTAGTGCAGGTTCAATTTTTGACGGATCACGACGTCGAGCACGTTGCCGATCGAGGCGGCTTCGTCGAGCTTGGTCATGATGCAGCCGTGCAGGCCGCTGCCCTGGTAGGCGCGCACGACTTCGGCCAGGGTTTCGTTGGTCGAGGTGGCGTTCAGGCACAGCAGGCGTTTCACGTCGGCGCCGGCGCCGGTCAGCATGGCGACCTGTTCGGTAACCATCTGGTCGCGCTGCGACATGCCGATGGTATCGATCAGCACGGTGTGCTTGTTCTTGAGCTCTTTCAAGGCGATACGCAGGTCGGCTTCGTCCTTTACCGAGTGCACCATCACGCCCAGGATCTTGCCGTAGATGCGCAGCTGCTCGTGGCCGCCGATACGGTAGGCGTCGGTGGTGATCAGGGCCAGCTTTTCCGGGCCGTGGCGCATCACGCAACGCGCGGCCAGCTTGGCGGTGGTGGTGGTCTTGCCGACGCCGGTCGGGCCGACCAGGGCGAACACGCCGCCCTTGTCGAGCAGCGTGTCTTCGTCGGCCATCGTCGTCAGGTTACGGGCCAGCACGGTCTTGATCCAGCGCATCGCTTCGACTGCATCCTTATTCGCAGGCATCTTGTCGATCAGGTAGCGCGACAGCGAGGCCGAGAAGCCGGCGGCCAGCATCTCGCGCAGTACGACCGCCTTCTGCGGCTCGCGCTGTTGCGTGCCGCTCCAGGACAGTTCGGCCAGCTGCGACTCCATCATGCCGCGCATGGCGCGCAGTTCGCTCATCATGCCGCTCATCTCCTGCGCGGCGGATTCCTTGGCCTGGGCGATCGCGGCCGACATCATCGAGGTCATGGCCGCCATGTCGAAGGCAGGCTCGGGCTGCGGGGCGCGGCGGTTGGCGTAGCTGTGTTCGGCTTTGTAGTCGGCTTCGTGGTCTTCGGAGTGCGGCGCGCGGCGGCCGGCGAAGGCGGCGGCGAATTCCGGCTCGGGCTGGGGCGCGCGGCGGCTGGCGTAGATCTGTTCCGGCGTGGCGGCGGCGGGTGCGGCGCCGCGGCGGTTGACGAAGGCAGGCGCCTCCGGCTCGAAGGCGTTCAGGTCCAGGCGCGGCTGCGGCTGGGCCATGTCGGTGCCGTGCGCCGGGGCGGCGAGCGAGGCGACATCGTCGTTGTCCAGCGCCAGGATTTCGACGACGCCGTCGACGGCACGGTTCGAGAGGATGACGGCGTCCGGTCCCAGCGCATCGCGCACCTTGCGCAAGGCTTCCCGGGATGTTGCCGCTGTAAATTTCTTCACATTCATCTTATTCTCCGCACTGCTCTATTCGATTGGTACCGGCACGCACACAGCCGGTCTATGGGATAGATTATTGACGATGCCGTGGAGCAAGCATCGGGGGAAAAGGATGGGGAAAGTGGGTTAATTCGATTTAGAGGGAGAAATTGCCGGTTTGGGCACGCGGATGCGTGCGTAAGGCGTGGGCTCGGAGAGCCCACGCGGATTCAAGGTGCGATCAGCCCGCGCCCACCAAACTGGTCACGCGAATCGTCTTGGTCTCCGGAATCTCCGAATGCGACAAGACCTTCAGCTGCGGCAGCGCGCGGCGCAGGAAACGCGACAGCAGCACGCGCAGCGGACCCGGCACCAGCAGCACCGGCGTATGCCCCATCGCCTCCTGCTGCTGCGCCGCATTGTGCGCCTGCTGGGCGATGGTGTCCGCCAGGCCCGGCTCAATGCCGGTGCCGTCGCCGCCCGCGCCCAGGGCCTGCATCAGCAGGCGCTCGAGGCGGTTGTCGAGGGTCATCACGGACAGCTCGTTGGTACCCGGGAACAGCTGCTGGACGATCGCCCGTCCGAGGGCAATGCGCACCAGCGCGGTCAGGTCGCTCGGGTCCTGCACGCCGGCGTGTTCCGACACGGTCTCGATGATGGTACGCATGTCGCGGATGTGCACGCCTTCGATCAGCAGGTTCTGCAGCACCTTCTGCAGCGTCGCCAGCGACACCACTTTCGGCACCAGGTCTTCGACCAGCTTCGGCGTTTCCTTGCCCAGGTGATCCAGCAGTGCCTGGACTTCCATGCGGCCCAGCAGTTCCGAGGCGTGCGTCGTGATCAGGTGGTTCAAATGGGTCGCCACCACGGTACCGGCGTCGACCACCGTATAGCCCAGGTTCTGCGCCTCGTCGCGCATGCTCGCATCGATCCACACCGCCGGCAGCCCGAAGGCCGGATCGGTCGTCGCCTGGCCCGGCAGCGTGCCGCTGGCCATGCCCGGGTTGATCGCCAGGAACTGGCCGTTGATCGCCTCGCCGCTGCCCACTTCCACGCCCTTCAGGGTGATGCGGTAGGCGGACGGTTTCAGTTCCAGGTTGTCGCGGATGTGCACGGGCGGGGCCAGGAAGCCGACCTCCTGGGCGAATTTCTTGCGGATACCCTTGATACGCTTGAGCAATTCTCCGCCCTGCGTCTTGTCGACCAGCGGAATCAGGCGGTAGCCGACTTCCAGGCCGAGGGTGTCGACCGGCATGATGTCCTGCCAGGTTGCCTCTTCCGTCTCGGCCGAGGCCGCACGTTCCGCGCTCGAAGCCGCTTCACTGGCATCGGCTTGCGCCTGGCGCTCCGGCGCCATCCGGGCACGCTTGGCCAGCAGATAGCCGCTGCCGCCGAGCACGCCGCCCAGCAGCAGGAAGACCAGGTTCGGCATGCCGGGGATCAGGCCCATGCCGGCAATGATGCCGCCGGTGATGTACAGCACTTCGGGTTTCGCGAACAGCTGGCCCATCATCTGGCCGCCGATGTCCTGCTCGTTGGCCACGCGTGAGACGACCATACCGGCCGCAATCGAGATGATGAGCGATGGAATCTGCGCCACCAGGCCGTCACCGATGGCCAGCAGCGTATAGGTCTTCGCCGCTTCGCCGGCAGCCATGTCGTGCTGCACGATACCGACGATCAGGCCGCCGATGACGTTGATCAGGGTGACCATGATGCCGGCCACGGCGTCACCCTTGACGTATTTCGAGGCACCGTCCATGGCGCCGTAGAATTCCGCTTCCTGCGCCACTTCCGAACGGCGCTTGCGCGCCTCCGGTTCGGCAATCATGCCGGCATTCAGGTCGGCGTCGATCGCCATCTGTTTGCCGGGCATCGCATCCAGGGCGAAGCGCGCGCCGACTTCGGCGATACGGCCCGCACCCTTGGTCACTACGGTGAAGTTGATGATGGTAAGAATCACGAACACGACGATACCGACCGTGTAGTTGCCGCCGATCAGGAAGTGGCCGAAGGCTTCGATGACTTTACCGGCCGCCGCGCCGCCGGTATGGCCTTCGGTCAGGACAACGCGAGTAGACGCCACATTGAGCGACAGGCGCAGCATCGTGGACACCAGCAGGATCGCCGGGAAAGCCATGAAGTCGAGCGGCTTGACCGTGTACAGCGCGGTCAGCAGCACGATGACGGACAGCGCGATATTAAAGCTGAAGAACAGGTCGAGGATGAAGGCCGGCAGCGGCAGGATCATCATCGCCAGCAGCAGGATGATCAGGATCGGCGCGGCCAGGGCATTGCCCTTGGCGCCGATCGCTCCCATCCAGGCAGGCAGTCTCAGACTATTCATTCAACAGCTCCGTTATTCAGGTTTGACTTGCGATGCAGGATTCAGCGGGTCCATCTCCGGCGGCACCGGCAATGTCGTCGGACGATCCGGGTAATGGCCGCCGACCTTGCTGTAATTGCGCAGCTGGAAGACATAGGCCAGTACTTCCGCCACCGCCGAGTACAGCTTTTCCGGGATCTCGTCGTCGATTTCCGTGTGTTTATAAAGGGCACGCGCCAGGGCCGGGGCTTCCAGCAGCGCGACCTTGTTCTCGCGCGCCAGTTCGCGGATCCTGGCCGCCACTTCGTCGGCGCCCTTGGCGACTACGCGCGGCGCGCCCGCCTGGCCGTCGCTGTATTTCAGCGCCACCGCATAGTGGGTCGGGTTGGTCACCACGACGTCAGCAGTGGGCACATTCTGCATCATGCGGTTGCGCGCCATTTGCCGCTGCATCTGGCGAATCTTCCCTTTAATCTGAGGATTGCCGTCCGATTCCTTCGATTCCTGGATCATTTCCTGGCGCGTCATCTTCAGCTTGTTGCTGTAATGCCAAAGCTGATACGGCGCGTCGATCAGGGCGACCACGCCCAGCGAACCGACGATGAACAGAAAAGCGTGCGCGATCAGGTCGGCCACGTGCCCGGTGCCGGCGCCCAGCGGTTCGACGGCCAGGCCGAAGACGGCTTCCTTCTGGCTCATGACGACGACCCAGGCGACACTGCCGACCAGCACCGTCTTGGCAATGGCCTTCAGGAGTTCGACCAGGGAATTGGTGGAGAACATGTTGCCGAGACCACTAATCGGGTTCAGCTTCATGAAGTTCGGCATGAAAGCCTTGGCGCTGAAATTGAAGCCGCCGATCAGCAGCGGCGCGCCGACGGCGACCAGCATGATGGCAAAGGCCAGCGGCAGGCAGGCCAGCAGCACGCCGCCGATGTCGTTCGCGATGCGTTCAATCAGAACGGTCGGGTTGTAGACCTGTTCACGGGTCAGGCTCAGGCCGGATGCCAGCGTCGTCGACAGGTGGCCGGCCAGGTTGCCGCCGGTAATCCAGAGCCCGGCGCCGGCGGTCATCAGGACGGCGAAGGTCGCGAGTTCGCGCGAACGGGGAACGTCGCCCTCTTCGCGCGCCTTCTCAAGTCTTCTGGGACTTGCGTCTTCTGTCTTTTCCGCGTCGCTGTCTTCCGCCATCTTGCGCCCCCGATATTGCCGTCAAACTGCTCAGGACGGAATTATCGCCGTTATTGCCCTACGGCTATAACTAGAACAGGGAGGGAAAGGGCCGCCAATTCGCCGCCGGGAGGCGGGCCGGCGCGGGAGCTCAGTCGTACAGCTCGGCCGTGGCGAAGGGGGCGGCGTCCTGGTCCTTGGCCGACAGTACCGGGGGAATGGTCAGCGGCCAGTCGATCGCCAGTTGCGGATCGTTCCAGGCAATGCAGCGTTCGTTGCCAGGGGACCAGTAGTCGGTGGCCTTGTAGAGCAGCTCGGCGGCGTCGGACAGCACCAGGAAACCGTGGGCAAAGCCTTCCGGGATCCACATCTGGCGGCAATTCTCGGCACTCAATACTTCGCCGACCCATTGACCGAAGCCGGGCGAACCGCGGCGCAGGTCGACCGCGACATCGAACACGCTGCCGGCCACCACCCGCACCAGCTTGCCCTGGGGACGATGCAGCTGGTAGTGCAGGCCGCGCAGCACGCCGGCGCCCGACTTCGAGTGGTTGTCCTGCACGAAGGCGACGCTGCGCCCGACCGCCGCCTCGAAGCGGGCCTGGTGAAAGCTCTCGTAGAGAAAACCGCGCGCATCGGCATGCACCTGCGGCTCGAACAGCAGGACGTCGGGGATGGCGAGGGGCCTGGCGCGCATCATGGAGCGCTGGGGCGCGCGCAGGAAGCGCCGGCGGCGAGCGCATCAACCCAGTCCTGGTGCGCGAGATACCAGGCGACGGTCCGGCGCAGGCCGCTGCCGAAATCGTGGCGCGGCTCCCAGCCCAGCTCGCGCCGCAGCTTCGACGGGTCGACCGCATAGCGGCGATCGTGGCCGGGGCGATCGGCAACGAAGCTGATCTGCGCCGCATAGGCCTGGCCATCGGCACGGGGCCGCAACTCGTCGAGCAGCGCGCAGACGGCGTGCACGACCTCCAGATTCGTTTTCTCGTTCAGGCCGCCCACGTTCCAGACGCCGCCCGGGGTGCCGGCTTCGAGCACGCGCCGGATCGCCGCGCAGTGGTCGCTCACATACAACCAGTCGCGCACCTGGCGGCCGTCGCCGTAGACCGGCAGCGGCCGGCCGGCGAGGGCCTGGTGGATCACCAGCGGAATCAGTTTTTCGGGAAACTGGAATGGGCCGTAGTTGTTCGAACAGTTGGTCGTCAGGGTCGGCAAGCCATAGGTCACGTGCCAGGCGCGTACCAGGTGGTCCGAGGCCGCCTTGGTGGCCGAATACGGGCTGTTCGGCGCGTAGGCCGTGGTTTCGGTAAACGGCGGATCGTTTTGGCCAAGCGTGCCGTAGACCTCGTCGGTCGACACGTGCAGGAAACGCCAGGCCGCCCGCTCCTCGTCCGGCAGCGCGCTCCAGTAGCCACGCGCGGCTTCGAGCAGGTTGAAGGTGGCGGCGACGTTCGTCTGCACGAAGGCGGCCGGGCCGTCGATCGAGCGGTCGACATGGCTTTCGGCGGCAAAATTGAGCACGGCGCGCACCCGGTGTTCGGCCAGCAGGCGCGTCACCAGCGCACGGTCGCCGATGTCGCCCTGCACGAAGCGGTGGCGCGGGTCGTGTTCGAGGCCGGCCAGGTTGGCGCGGTTGCCGGCGTAGGTCAGCTTGTCGAGGTTGACCAGCGGCTCGTCGCACCCGGCGAGCCAGTCGATGACGAAGTTCGACCCGATGAACCCGGCGCCGCCGGTAACGAGGATGGTCATGCGTGAAATCGGTGAGAAGTTGCCGGCCCGGGCACGGGACGGTAGTGCATTGTAGTCGAACGACCTGCCCTGCCCTTCGCGCTCTAAGCCTGCAGGGAGGCGGTCTCCGATTCGACGTCGGACAAGTCGACGCTGCGCACCGCGGGACGGGTGGCGCGGCGGCGGCGTGCGCGGGCGGCATGCGTCATGTACCAGTAGACGCCCAGGTAGAGGCCGAAGCTGGCCAGCGTACCCTGCACCAGGGCTGCCGGGTCTTGCGGGAAGGACACCGCGATCCAGGCCGGCACCGCCGCCAGGACCCAGGAGAACGGCGACACGCAGGCATTGCGTAGCGGCGCGCTGAACTTGCGGAAATAGCGGCCGGCGACGGCGATCTTGACCAGGCTGTGCAGGTGGCAGCTGTCGGGCTGGCCGGGATGGCGCCGGCACCACAGGCGGCGCACGATCGTGAAGACGGTCTCGAAGGTTGGATAGGCGCAGGCCAGCAGCGGCGCCCAGCTCGACACTTGCGGGTTGCGGTAGACCAGGGTTACCGACAGCCAGGCCAGCAGGAAGCCGAGCAGGTAGGCGCCGCCGTCCCCGAGGAACAGCTTACCGTACGGGAAGTTAACGAGGAAGAAACCAACCGTCACGGCGCTGACGATGAAACAGGTACGGGCCAGTTCGGCGTCGCCGCAATCGACGGCGATCATGCCGACCGCGATCAGGCCGATCACGACCGTGCCGCTGGCCAGGCCATTGAAGCCATCGATGATGTTCACGGCATTGGCTACGCCGCCGACGGCGAAGGCGGTAAACAGGACCGACAGCGGCAGCCAGGTCAGTGCTGCGTCGAGCAGGTTGACGCCGGTGTGCGCGATGCTCACGCCGGTGAGCGCCCAGCAGGCAACGCCACTGGCCATGGTGGCGACCAGGCGCGCCCCGATCGAGACGCGGCGCGTCAGGTCTTCCGCGATGCCGAACAGGAAGGCAGGCGCCGCCGCGCACAGCAGGGGCGCAAGCAGGGCCTGCTGTGCGTCGGACGCGACCACGCAGGCAAAGATCAACCCCAGCATGATCGCCAGGCCGCCGATCCGGGGCGTGGGCACGCTATGGAATTTCTGGACTCCGCGCGTGGCGTCGAGCGTGAACCTGCCGTGCCAGCGCGTCGTCGCGACCAGCAGCAGGGAACACACCAGCGAGACCGCCAGGCCGAGTTCAAAAGCGATGATGTTAGTTTCTGTCAGATCCATAAATGGGGTTTCATTAGCCGCCGAATTCTAACGCATTTCTCTGAAGAAAGCAGCAAGGGCTCGGCAATCGTGTGTAAACCGCCGGTTTCCATGTTT
This sequence comes from Massilia litorea, assembly GCF_015101885.1. Classification (NCBI taxonomy): domain Bacteria; kingdom Pseudomonadati; phylum Pseudomonadota; class Betaproteobacteria; order Burkholderiales; family Oxalobacteraceae; genus Massilia; species Massilia litorea. The sequence goes on along the minus strand of NZ_CP062941.1, from coordinate 2,450,884 downwards.
TTAGCATGGAGCTTACGTAAGTCGCTGATTTTGTGTGGCGTTTTTGCGCTTCTTTATGAGAATTGAGGAATGACAATAATTAAAAAGGGGGGTTTTCATAATATTTCCCGACACTTTGTTACAAGTTCTGACGTATTTATGCCACGTTGCAGCAGGTGTTATTTACATCCCGTTACACCTTTTATTCGGAGCTGGAATGCGCTTCTTTCCGTACGTTCAATATCGTTGCTTGATATTACTTATCCTAGTATTCGACGCCTGCCCGGTGCAGGCCCAGGCCATTACCAAAGACGATCTTTCTGCCGCCCGCTACGCCTTCGAATTGCGCATTGCACAAACGGCCGCCGACGCCGCCCTTGCGCAGCGTGAAGCCGAGACGCGCGAGGCCGAGCGCGCCGCCCTGCTGGCCCGGCTGCCGCCAGGCAGCAGTCGTCCGCTTGAAGGCAGGCTCGACACCCGTGGATTCGGCGCCGCCGGCCTGGTGCGCGCCTTCGACCTGGCGCGGGGACTCGCAGTCGAGGTCTGCGCGGCCCTGCCGCAGGAGACGCGCACGGTCGTCCACGATCCGGCCACCAGCGCCGGCGTCACTGCCGCCCGCGGCGTCAACGATGCGCTCCTGCGCCTGGCCGACGAGCTGGCGCGCCGCAACAAGGAGATGCAGCTGTATATCGACGCCCATACGCCGCCCGGCGCCCTGGGCGGCACGCTGGCAGTCGCGCTGACGGTCGTTCCGGCCGTGTTGCGCGCCGCTGCCGATACCGGCGCCCTGTTCAAGACCGATGTCACCGCCTCCGGCCTGGCCTATGGCGAGGGTGGGCGCGCGCTCTTTGTCAGCGCCCTGGCCGAGGCCTGCCCGCAACGGATCGCCGGCCTCGGCGGCGGCTACCTGGGCGAGCTCGATGCAGTGCAGCATGAGCGGCTGCTCGGCAAGCTGCGCGCGCTCGCAAGCCATCGCGCCGATTATGCGAACCGGATCGCCAGCTTGCAAAAACTGGCCGATGGGGCCAAAGGCGAAGAGAAGCGCGATTTATCGGGCGTGGCCACCGCGGCCGCTGCCGTGTTGAAAGCGGTCGACGCTTTTATCGAATCGCTGCGCGCCGGAGAAACCGGGGAAAAGAGCCCGCTGTTCAATGCCGCCCGTTACCTCGGCTATGCCCAGCGCACCGAAGGCGCGCCGGTGCTCGACTTCGATTTGCGGCTGGAGGGAATGAGTATCGTGAAGGACAATCTGTTCACCGGACAGAAACTACGGCTATCGGCGATCGGGCTGCTCTGGTATCGGGTGCATGCGGCCGACGGCAGTTTGCTCTTCGCGCGCACAGTGCGAAAAATGGCCGCCCCGGTGGAGGTGGATTTAAGGGGAGAAATGGTGAATGGAGCGTTTTGGGGCGGGAAGTGAGGCAGGTGGAATGCGCGCGGCGTAAGGCGTGGAGTGGGGATTCCACGCGTACAGACTCACCGGGTCGAATAATCCGGAAACATCACGCCTTAACGAGCTTCTGCTCGATCGCCCCGAACACCGACTTCCCCTTCTCTTCGAGTATCTCGATCCGCACCGTATCCCCGAAGCGCATGAAGGGCGTACTCGCCGCCCCATCCGCAATCGTCTCCACGCTGCGCGCCTGCGCGATGCACGAATACCCCGGTGCCACCGCACCACGCCCGCTGCGTTCCTTGTTCGACACCGGCCCCGCGCCGACGATGCTGCCGGCGCGCAGGCGGCGCGTCTTGCACAGGTGGGCAATCAGTTGCGGGAAATTGAAGGCCATGTCGGCCCCGGCATCCGGCTGGCCGACCAGGTTGCCGTTCAGGCTGGAACGCAAACGCAGGTGCAGCTTGCCGCCGCGCCAGGCGTCGCCGAGTTCATCGGGCGTGACCGCCACCGGCGAAAAACCGGTGGCCGGCTTCGACTGCAGCGGGCCGCCGCCCTTGCCGAGTTCGTCGCCCATCAAGTTGCGCAACGACACATCGTTGGCGAGGATCAGCAGGCGGATGCGTCCATGCGCCTCGTCGGGCGTGGCAGCGGCCGGCACGTCGTCGACGATCGCGGCCAGGCCCGCGCCGAAATCGATGCCCCACTCTTCGAAAGCCAGCACGATGTCGTCGCAGGGGCCGAGCAGGTCCCCGCTTGCCCCCTGCGCCATCAAGGGCTCGTCCAGCAGCCAGGCCGGCGCTTCGACGCCGCGGGCACGGTAGTCCAGCTCGAGATGGTGGGGCCAAGCGGCGCCGACCGCCCAGCCGCAGGCGCGCGGCAGCGGCGCCATGCAGGCTGAAGGGTCGAAATCGAAGGCCCGCCGCGCCTGTCCTGCATTCAGCTGGAGGTACAAGGCGTCGAGCTGGGGGGAGATAAACGCCCAGTCGTCGAGTGCGGCCTGCATCGTCGGGGCGATGGCGTCGCCCATGTGCGCGGTTTTGAGGTCGCGCGCGACGACGGCCAGTTGACCGTCGCGGCTGCCATCCTTGATCGTTGCAAGTTTCATTGACGCTCAATCACGAATAAAAGCGCCATTCTAGTGCGATCAGAACAGCCCGAGCACCCCGATGCCGACCGAACGCTGGAAATAGTTGTAGTCGATCAGGCTCTGGCCATAGCCGGCAAAGGCCTGGGCATAGCCCTTCAGGTTGCCGGACAGCGGGAAGGCCCAGCCTGCCTGCACGGCGCCGCGGCTGGTGTGGAAGTTGTAGCGCAGCGTGGACGAATAGATGCTGCCGTCGCGGCGGTAGGCCAGCGCCAGGTCGCCGCGGCCCATGTAGTCGACGATGTCCGGATTGTCGTCGTCGTCCTCACTCAGGCGCTTCCAGACGCGGGCGGTGGCCGAGAAGCCCTCCTTCTCGACGCCGAGCTGGGCGTACAGCCGGTTCCAGCTGCGCGAGAGCGTGCCCGACTGGCCGTTCGACTGGTGGTTCAGGCCCAGGCCGGCATGGGTCAGCTTGAGGCCACCCAGGTCGACGTTCAGCGGCGCGATCGCCATCAATTCCGGCTGGTAATTGGTCTCGCGGAAGGGACTGGAAGCCTTGCTGTTGGCCGCCTGCCAGAAGCTGTTCTGGGTATAGCCGAACCAGAGGTCGACCGGCTTGCCGAAGGCCCCTTCCAGCATCTTCATCTTGAAGCTGAGCTGGTAGGCGAGCTCGCTTTTGGAGAGTTTGGTGTTGCCGTCGGTCAGGTCGCGGTACGGCAGGTAGGGCGCCTCGTTCGGACGCCAGGTGCGCGTCGCGATCAGGTAACTGGGATGGTGGGGGCGGAACTTGAACACGCCGCGCTGGTAGGGTTGGTCCAGCTCCCAGTGGTCGAGCTGGCTGAATCTGGCGCTGCTTTCGGCCGAGGGCTGCGCGGTCACGACTGCGACGGTGGCCGTGGCAGCGGGCGCGCCGTCGGCCGGGTTGACGACGACGGCCGCTTCGGTACGCGGCGCCGGGGTCGCGGCCAGTTTGTCGAAGCAGGCCAGTCGCGCGACGTTGTCGCCGATGTTGGCGCAGTCGGACAGCAGTTTGGGCGACTCCTGGGCAAAGGCGCCGGCGGCGTACAGCAAGGGGATGGAAAGCAGGAGGGGGCGATAGGAATACGGCATCTTGAGCGGGAATCGGTTGCGAAAATACGTCGTTATGTCCGACTGCATTTGCACGCCGACCACGAGTCAATACGCATTTTGCAACAAACCACGTTTTCCAGTCGCACGGATGCATCCGTTGTGCATACGCCGTAGCGCGTGGAGCCGGGACTCCACGCGTTCGAACCCCTGGACAGCCTGCTGCGCTAGCCTTGCGCGGGCGCCAGCAAATCGAGCTGGGCCTGCTCGAGGAAACACCACTCCCCCTCTTTCAAGCCCAGCGATTCCAGGGTCAATCCGCCGATCGCCGACCGATGCAGCGCATTGCAATGATTACCGGCAGCCGCCAGCATGCGCTTGACCTGGTGGTACTTGCCCTGCTCCAGCACGATTTCGATGCCATTCTCTCCGCGCTGGACGCAGGACACGGCGCGCAGCGGCGCCGGTTCGTCGTGCAACTGTACGCCGGCCAGCAATTGCTCAACCAGTTCCGGCGTCACCGGCTCGGCGGTGGTCGCCTGGTAGACCTTCGGCACGTGGCGTTTCGGCGAAGACTGGGCGTGGATGAAAGGGCCGTCGTCGGACATCAGCAGCAGGCCGGTCGTGTCGTGGTCGAGGCGGCCGACCGGCTGCACGTCGCGCCAGGCGAACTGTTCCGGCAACAGGGTCAGCACACCCGGGTGGTGGCTGGGTTTGCGCGAACACTCGAAATTGGCCGGCTTGTACAGGGCGACATACACGTGCTCGCGGTATGTCCACTCGTCGTCGAACACGGTCAACACCAGGCCGTCGGTGTCCACCGTCAATTTGTAGTTGTCAACGATCTCGCCGTTCACGGCAACGTCGCCGTCTTCGATCAGGGCGCGGCAATACTTGCGGGTGCCGAAACCCTGCGATTGCAGGATACGGTCCAGGGATAATTTACTCATGGGCGAGACTTTAACAGATGGGGCGCGCCTTTCACAGGCGCTACAGGCGGCCACGGCAGAGCGTTCTGTTGCCGCGAAGATCGAAATTATGCATCGTTTGCGCTAGATCAATCCTATCGGCATATCCATTGATAGACTTCAACTCCATTAGGAATCGACCTACAGCGCCTCCGGAATTGATGAGGAATCGCTAGGACTAATTACCGAATCACTCAACAAAAAAGAGGACAACATGCCAGCAGTGAAAACTACGCCACAGGATGGCGCCCAGCCGACCGTCGCTCCGTCGTCGATCAAGGCCGCGCGTCTCTCGCTGGCGCGCTCACAGTGCGCCCAGTTTCCCACCCGCCTGGCGCTGGCGCGCTGGACGGGCGGCGGCAATATTCCGCACCTGTACGGACATGCCCACCTGCCGCTACGCGCCGCCTGGTTTGCGCGCGCGCAGCGCGACTTCCAGGCCTGGCTCGAGAACGGCGGGTTCGTGCAGCATGAAGAGACCGACGGCACGGCTTGATGAGTCGTAGGGTGGGCGGCTCTACCCGTAAGCAGGCAATTGCGACGCGCTGACGCCGCCCACGCGTTCAACGCACAGGCGCATGGCGCGATGCTTGTTGAACGCGTGGGCAGCATCACGGCAGCCTTAGTGCACATTTTTTGGACCCAGCCGCCCACCTTGCGTCCCCAAAATGAAAACGACGGCTTGCGCCGTCGTTTTCGCTCCCGGGAAGGGCTGTTACAGTGAGGAATTGAATTCTCTCGAAACCGCACGCATGCGGGTGGTAGCGTCACCAGATTTTAACGATTGCGAACAGGTTGGCACGTGTTGTTAATCGCCCCTCCTGGAAAGAACTACAAGCTTCACTATAGAACACTTTACGGAACATTCAAGGACATATTGCAGGAGATCAGTTAAGTTCAATTAAGCTTCGGGAGGGTCACGCGCGACATCGCCTTCATTGCGCCCGCGCCTACCGATGCGCCGAACTTCTTCAATACCCGCTCCGGCAAGCCTTCATGCGCCGTGTAGTCGACGATGTCTTCCGCCTTGACGATGTCGCGCGCCACCGTGTCGACCGTGCCGAAGCCGTCGGCCAGGCCCATCTCGACGGCCTTGGCGCCGGTCCAGTACAGGCCCGAGAACATTTCCGGGGTTTCCTTCAGGCGCGTGCCGCGGCCGGTACGCACCACCGTGATGAATTGCTGGTGGATTTCGTTGAGCATTTCCTGGGCGTGGGCGCGGTGTTTTTCCGACTGCGGGCTGAACGGATCCAGGAAACCCTTGTTCGTTCCTGCGGTCAACAAGCGCCGCTCGACGCCCAGTTTTTCCATGGTGCCGGTAAAGCCAAAGCTGTCCATCAGCACGCCGACCGACCCGACGATGCTGGCTTTATTGACATAGATGCGGTCGGCCGCGGCGGCGATGTAATAGCCGCCCGAGGCGCAGATCTCGTCGACCACGACATATAAAGGCTTGTCCGGATAGCCGCGCTTGAGGCGCCGGATTTCGTCGACGATGATGCCTGCCTGCACCGGGCTGCCGCCGGGGCTGTCGATGCGCAGCACGACGGCCGCCGAGCCGGCGTCGGCGAAGGCCTTGTTCAGCGAAGGAATGACATTGTCGGCCGCGCCGCTGCCTTCTGCTTCGATCTCGCCGTTAATTTCAATCAAAGCGGTGTGACGGCCGAGGTTTTCGTCATCGCCGCCGAAGGAGAGGCCGAGATAGGTCCACAGCCCGACCACCACCGCAGCAAGAAAGGCCAGCCGGAAGAAAATGCTCCAGCGCCGCGCCGCGCGCCGCTCCTTGATGGTGGCAAACACGAGTTTTTCGAGCGTCTCGCGCTCCCAATTGCCGGCCGTCGGGTTGGCGACAAACCGGCCTTCGCCGTCGTCCTTGATGTGCTCGCTCATTACGGTTTCTCTGGCCCCCGTGAATTAAAAATCATGTCGATGAAGTATTTGTCGGAATGCCAACCCGCTCGTCCGGCTGCCAGTAGACCTTGCCGCCGTCCTCGCGCACGGCAATCGGGCGCAGCCTGCCGCCGCGGCAGGGCCCGCCCGCGCAGACGCCGGTTTCCGGCCGGTACACGGCGCCATGGGTTGCGCACATCAGGAATTCGCCGCTCGACTCGAAGAACTGGCCTTGCACCCAGTCCAGTTCCATCGGCACATGGGCGCAGCGGTTCAGGTAGGCATAGGGCTTGCCGTGGAAGCGCACCACGAAACCGACGGCCGCCTCGCCGAACACGGTGACCGGGAAGCGTATGCCCTCCCCGCCGTCGACCAGCGCGCTCGAGTCGCAGATCAGTACTTCCGAAGTCGATGTCATGCGTACTCGGCCAGCCAGGCGTGCAGCTCGACGGCGGTCTTGGCCGAATACAGCGGACGGCAGGCCTGCAGCTGGTCGACCGGGTGCGCGCCATACTCGACGGCAATCGCAGCCGCACCGGCATTCTTCGCCATCAGGAGGTCGTGCGTGGTGTCGCCGATCATTACGGTGCGGCGCATGTCCTGGCCCAGTTCGCGCGTCAGTTCCTGCAGCATGGCCGGATGCGGCTTCGAAAAGGTTTCATCGGCGCAGCGCGTGGCATCGAACAGCGACAGCAGTCCGCAGGAATTGAGCGCCCGGTTCAGCCCGACGCGGCTCTTGCCCGTGGCCACCGCGAGGAAGTAGCCTTGCTGCGAAAGTTCGCTCAACATCTCGCGAACGCCCTTGAACAGCACCAGTTCGTGGTCTTTCGTCAGGAAGTGATAGCGGTAACGCTCGACCATGCGCGGATACATGGCGGGCGCCATGTCGGGCACTGCGGCCTGCATCGCTTCCGGCAGGGCAAGGCCGATGACGTGGGCGGCGGCCTCGTCGCTCGGCACCGGCAGGCCGACGTCGCGGGCGGCCGCCTGGATGCACCTGACGATGGCGACCGTGCTGTCCATCAGCGTGCCGTCCCAGTCGAAGACGATCAGATCAAATTGCTTTCTTGGCATGTCTTCCGGCTCGCGCCGGCTCCTTGGTATGCGAACGGAGTCCTTCCGTCCATGGGCGATGGGCGCCGGTCTTGTGAACCGGCTCCCGCTGCCATCAATTCATTGCTTGCCCTAAGCTTAACAAGAAACGGTCGCACTCCGCTGGCAAGGGTGCCTGCAGCGTCATCGGCTTGCCCGTTTCCGGGTGGGTAAACGTGATTTTATAGGCGTGCAGGAACATGCGCCGCAGGGCGCCGCGGCTTGCATCGGCTTTTTGCAACTGCTTGTTCAGGGCGAAATCGCCGTATTTCTCGTCACCGAGAATCGGAAAGCCGGAAGAAGCCAGGTGCACGCGAATCTGGTGGGTGCGTCCGGTTTTCAGTTCCGCTTCCAGCAATGCAAAATTCTGCCATTTCCGCAGCAAATTGAAAATCGTGTGCGATTCCATGCCGCCCGCCTGCACGACGACCCGGCGCTCGCCATCGGGCGTCGAGAATTTATGCAGCGGCAGTTTGACGTGCTGGCGCTTGTTGGTCCAGTCGCCGGCTACGGCGGCCAGGTACCGTTTATCGGTATGGCCGTCGCGCATTTGCTCGTGCAGATTGGTCAGCGCCGAACGCTTTTTCGCCAGCAACAGCAGCCCCGAGGTTTCGCGGTCGAGGCGGTGCACCAGTTCCAGGAACTTGGCGTCCGGACGCGCCGCACGCAATTGTTCGATGACGCCATACGAGACACCCGAGCCGCCGTGCACGGCCACGCCAGCCGGCTTGTCGATCACGAGCAGGTGGCTGTCTTCGTGGACGATCCTGAATTCAGCGCCGGGGACGGGCGCCGTATGCGTTTTTTCGGCGATGCGGATCGGCGGAATGCGCACCAGGTCGCCTGCTTCCAGACGGTAGAGCTGGTCGATGCGGCCCTTGTTGACGCGCACTTCCCCGGAGCGCAGGATGCGGTAAATGTGGCTTTTCGGAACGCCCTTGCAGACGCGCAGCAGGTAATTATCGATGCGCTGTCCGGCTTCTTCTTCGGTGATCGTGACGAAACTTGCTGCTAACGCCTGTGATGAAGGGGGAACAACATCATTTTGCATCTTCATGTGGACTGTCTTCCCAGAAATTCTCTCTAAGTCCTTCATTTTGAATATATAATCGACAGGCGGCGGTGAAACCTCTGCAGGTGTAAGAATTAAAACGATATTTTACACAGGGGCGCGCTCCATCGGCCCCGCAGGCATGCAAATTCGATGGAAAAAACGTGTACGCACATTCCTGCGCAGTTCAAGGTTGCACCGCAGTTGTAATCGGATCGCGCGCAGGAGTGCCGGATTGGATTGTTTGGAACTGTAAGGATAAGTACCGGAAAGCTCCCGATTGGAAGCTCGCCGGTTGATGGTGTCGATAACGCTTGTCGTTTCGCCCGACCGTTGCAGGCCTCATCCTCAAGGTGCGAGCGTCAAGGCTGATCCAATCGCCTGCCGTCGCACACTTGGTATGTTCGCTGTAAACGGTCTGGCTGGTTTTGCGCGCATTGCCTCCACCCTGTCGTACCGCTCGCCAATGAGCGGTCCGGGTACGGCGTGCCCTCGGCATGACGATCGACTCCATGCGCCCTGTTGCGGCAGCGGGCTTTTTGCCCGCCCTGCCGCACGTCCGGGCATACCCCCCCCTCCAGCTCTCCCCTCCCGCGTATGTCCCTGTAGTGTCGCCGCCCTGGCAAGGCGGCTTTGGAACGGCCCCTGGGTCGCGGAGTAAAAAATGAAACGTATGTTGTTTAACGCTACGCAGCAAGAAGAATTGCGCGTAGCGATCGTCGACGGTCAAAAACTCATTGACATCGATATCGAAACGGCCGGACGCGAACAGCGCAAGTCGAATATCTACAAGGGTGTCATCACCCGCATCGAACCCTCCCTCGAAGCTTGCTTCGTCAGCTACGGCGAAGACCGCCACGGCTTCCTCCCCTTCAAAGAAGTTGCCCGCTCCTATTTCCGTGATGGCGTCGACGTGCGCAATGCGTCGATCAAGGAAGCCCTGCGCGAAGGCCAGGAAATCATGGTGCAGGTCGAGAAGGAAGAACGCGGCAACAAGGGCGCTGCCCTGACCTCGTTCATCTCGCTGGCCGGCCGTTACCTGGTCCTGATGCCGAACAACCCGCGCGGCGGCGGCGTGTCGCGCCGTGTCGAAGGCGAAGAGCGCCAGGAACTGCGCGAGACGATGGACAAGCTGGACCTGCCGCAAGGCATGTCGGTCATTGCCCGCACCGCCGGCATCGGCCGCAATGTCGAAGAACTGCAGTGGGACCTGAATTACCTGATGCAACTCTGGCGCGCGATCGAAGGCGCCGGCAAGTCGGCGTCGGGCGCCTTCCTGATCTATCAGGAATCGTCGCTCGTGATCCGCGCGATCCGCGATTATTTCCAGCCTGACATCGGCGAAGTCCTGATCGATACCGATGAGATCTACGAACAGGCCCAGCAGTTCATGAGCCACGTGATGCCCGACATGGCGCATCGCGTCAAGCGCTACAGCGACGATGTGCCGCTGTTCTCGCGTTTCCAGATCGAACACCAGATCGAAACCGCCTACGCGCGCACCGTGCCGCTGCCATCGGGCGGCGCGATCGTCATCGACCACACCGAAGCCCTGGTCTCCATCGACGTCAACTCGGCGCGCGCCACGCGCGGCTCGGACATCGAGACCACCGCTTTCAACACCAACTGCGAAGCGGCCGACGAAGTGGCGCGCCAGCTGCGCCTGCGCGACCTGGGCGGCCTGATCGTCATCGACTTCATCGACATGGAAGTCGCCAAGAACCAGCGCGAAGTCGAAACCCGCCTGAAGGACGCCCTGCACCACGACCGTGCACGCGTGCAAATGGGCAAAATTTCGCGCTTCGGCTTGATGGAGCTTTCGCGCCAGCGCCTGCGTCCGTCGCTGTCCGAAGGTTCGCACGTGACCTGCCCGCGCTGCTCGGGCACCGGCCATATCCGCGACACCGAATCCTCGGCCCTGCAAGTCCTGCGCATCATCCAGGAAGAGGCGATGAAGGAAAACTCGGCCACGATCCACGTGCAGGTGCCGGTCGACGTCGCCGCGTTCCTGTTAAATGAAAAACGTGGCGAAGTCCTGAAGATCGAGAACCGCCACCGCATCACCGTGATCCTGGTGCCAAATAAACACCTGGATACCCCGCACTACAAGCTCGAGCGCATCAAGCACGACGACCCGCGCCTGGAAGAAGCCGCCGCCAGCTACACGCTGGCCGAGACGGCCGAAACCGACATGGCCTACAGCAAGCGCCAGAAGGAAGAAGCCAAGCCGCGCCAGGAAGCCGTCGTCAAGACCATCACCCCGGCCCAGCCGGCGCCGGTGGTCGACCGCAGCGAAGCGGCGAAACCGGTCAAGCCGGTGGAAGTGCCGGTTGCCCCGGCGCCGGTCGTTCCGGCCCCGGTCGGCTTCTTCGGCAAGCTCAAGAGCTTCTTCTTCGGCGCACCGGAACCGGTTGCCGCGCCAGTCGCGGCCGAGCCGGTCAAGCCGGCCGCCCCGGCGCCAGCCGAACGCGGCGAGCGCAATGGCCGTGGCCCGCGTGCCCGGAATGGACGAAACGAGGGCCGCAACGAGGGCCGCAACGGCAAGTCCGAGCGCAGCCGTGAAGAGAAAGACACGAGCGCGAAGGCCGGCGTCGACGAGACCGCCAAGGCAGGCGAGCTGGAAGCGAAGCCGGCCCGTCCACCGCGTCCGCCACGCGAGCCGCGCGCTCCGCGTGAGGCACGCGAAGGCGCTGAAACCGCAGCGGCACCGCGCGCAGAACGTGCAGAACGTGGTGAGCGCCCGGAACGCGCACCGCGCCAGCCGCGCGAACGCGCAGAACGTCAGCAGCCGGTCGAAGCCAAGCTGGAAGAACTGAACGTGACGGCCGCAATGAGCGCCATCCCGACCCCTGAATCGGAACTGTCGACCACGACGCCGCACGGCGACCAGCTCGAGCACGCCGTCAAGGCCGTGACCGCGGCCGGTCCGAACGAGGAACTCGACGCCGAAGGCGGCGACGAGCCGCGCCGCCGCCGCCGCCGTGGTGGCCGCAACCGTAACCGCCGCGACCGCGACGGCAGCGAGATCGAGGGCAGCGAGGGCGAACAGGAAGGCACGCCGGCATTCATGCCGGTCGCCGACGAGGAAGCCGCCAAGGTTGCCGCCGCCGAGAAGACCGGCCGTGGCCGTGGCCGCGGTCGCGCTGAAGCCAAGCAGGCCCCATGGCCGTTCCCGACCGCCGCTTCGGTCGCCGCGGCGCAAGCCAAGGCTGCGGCCAAGGCTGCCCCTGCTCCCGCCGCCAAGCCGGCGCCGACTTTCGGCGTGCCGGAAGCGACGAACCAGACCTGGTACTTCCCGACCGCGGCCTCGATCGCCGCGGCCCAGCCGAAGCCGGCTGCCAAGCCTGTGGCCGAGCCTGTGCAGGCAGCTGCGGCCCCTGTCGCAGAAGCACCTGCGGCGGAAGCACCTGTCGCTGCGGCGCCGGTTGCTCCAGCGCCAGCGCCGGTTGCCGCGGCTCCGGTTGCCGAAGCACCCGCTGCGGCTCCAGTTGCGCCGGCTCCGGTCGCTGCAGCTCCGGCCCCGGCTCCGCAAGTGGCCCCTGCGCCAGTGGCAGCGGCCGACCTGAGCGAAGTACTCGGCGCCGCCGGCCTGACCCTGGCCGCGACCGATCCGGAAAAGCTGCGCGCAGCCCAGGAAGCGGCCGCCCAGGCAGCCGCCCCGGTGCGCGTCGGCCGTGCCCGCAAGCCGGCACCGAAGCTCGCCGACGAGCCGCTGATCCAGGTCGACACGCGCCAGTAATCCGGCCGCGTCGCTGAACGAAAAGGGAAGCCGCGTGCTTCCCTTTTTTTATGTCGGACCACCGAGACCATGACCGATCACCCCGTACCCGCCCCCGTCAGCCTGCGCGTCGCCTTTCTCTACTGGCTCAAGCTCGGCTTCATCAGCTTCGGCGGCCCGGCCGGCCAGATCGCGCTGATGCACAGCGAGCTGGTCGAGCGCCGGCGCTGGATTTCCGAAGGCCGCTTCCTGCATGCGCTGAACTACTGCATGCTGCTGCCCGGTCCCGAGGCGACGCAACTGGCCGTCTACATCGGCTGGCTGCTGCACCGCACGCGCGGCGGGATCATCGCCGGCGTCCTGTTCGTCCTGCCCTCGCTGCTGATCCTGATCGGCCTGTCCTGGATCTACCTCGCCTGGGGCCATTTGACCGTGGTGGCCGGGATCATGAACGGCATCAAGCCGGCGGTCGTCGCGATCGTGCTGGCCGCCGCCTGGCGCATCGGCAGCCGCACGCTGCGCAACGGCATCCTGATCGCGATTGCCTGCGCCGCCTTCGTCGCGATTGCCTTGCTGGCGCTCCCCTTCCCGCTGATCGTGCTGGCGGCGGCGCTGGCCGGCATGCTGGGAGCGCGTTTGCGACCCCAGGCTTTCCAGCCGGTCGGCGGGCATGGCGGCGCGCACGCGCAGCCTGAAACGCAGCGGCCGCGCGCGCTCATCGACGACGATACGCCGACGCCGGAACACGCGCGCTTCTCGCGCCGCCGGCTGGCGGCCGTGCTCATTGTCGGCGTCGGCCTGATGCTCCTTGTCTGGCTGCTGCTCGCCGGCTGGGGCGGCAGCGGTGGCAAAGGCGGCGGCACGCTGGCGCAGATGGGCTGGTTCTTCAGCAAGGCCGCCCTGCTCACCTTCGGCGGCGCCTATGCCGTGCTGCCCTATGTCGTGCAGGGCGCGGTCGAGCAGTACGGCTGGCTGAGCGCGCCGCAGATGATCGACGGCCTGGCGCTGGGAGAGACGACGCCGGGTCCCTTGATCATGATCGTCGCCTTCGTCGGTTTCGTCGGCGGCTGGACCCATGCGGTGTTCGGGCCGGCCGCGCCCTGGCTGGGCGGCGTCGCCGGCGCCACGGTGGCCACGCTGTTCACCTTCATTCCCTCCTTCGTCTTCATCCTGGCCGGCGGCCCGCTGGTCGAGTCCACGCGCGGCAACCTGCGCCTGACGGCGCCCCTGACCGCCATCTCGGCGGCAGTGGTCGGGGTGATCGCCAGCCTGGCGCTCTACTTCGGGCGCGAGGTCTTCTTCGCCGGCGGGTCGGTCCAGCCGCAGGCGATCGTGCTCGGCCTGCTGGCCGCGGTCGCCCTGCTGCGCTACAAGGTCGGGACGATCACCCTGATCGCCTCCTGTGCGGCGGCTGGCCTCGTGCTATCGTATTGGCATGTCTGAAAAAATCATCATGCTGCACGACCTGCGCGCGCCTGCGCTGGCCGTCCCGGCAGTACCCGCGGCGCCCAGCGGCCTCCTGACCGATGCCTTGTCGCGCCCCCTGCACGACCTGCGCATCTCCGTCACCGACCGCTGCAATTTCCGCTGCGTCTACTGCATGCCGAAGGAAGTGTTCGGCAAGGATTATCCCTACCTGCCGCACGGCGACCTGCTCAGCTTCGAGGAAATCACACGCGTGGCGAGCCTGTTCATCGCCCATGGCGTCGAGAAGATCCGCCTGACCGGCGGCGAGCCGCTGCTGCGCAAGAACCTGGAACACCTGGTGGCGATGCTGCGCGCCCTGCCGACGCCGTCAGGCCGCCCGCTCGACCTGACCCTCACCACCAACGGCTCGCTGCTGGCCCGCAAAGCGCGGGCGCTGAAGGATGCGGGCCTGGACCGGGTGACCGTCTCGCTCGACGCGCTGGACGATGCCGTCTTCAAGCGCATGAACGACGTCGATTTCGCCGTGGCCGACGTACTGGCCGGGATCGACGCGGCGCACGCCGTCGGGCTCGGCCCGGTAAAGGTCAACATGGTCGTCAAGCGCGGCACCAACGACGACCAGATCGTGCCGATGGCGCGCCATTTCAAAGGCTCGCCGACGATCCTGCGCTTCATCGAATACATGGACGTGGGCGCCTCGAACGGCTGGAACATGGATGAAGTCGTGCCGTCCGGCGAAGTGGTCAGCCGCATCGGGGCCGAGCTGCCCCTGGCGCCGGTTGCCGCCAATTACACGGGCGAGACGGCCGCGCGCTGGCGCTATCTCGACGGCGGCGGCGAGGTCGGCGTCATCTCCAGCGTCACCGGCGCCTTCTGCAAGGATTGCAGCCGCATGCGCCTCTCCACCGAGGGCAAGCTGTACACGTGTTTGTTCGCCACCCGCGGGCACGACCTGCGCGCCCTGCTGCGCGCCGGCCACGACGACCTCGCCCTCAGCGGTGCGATTGCCCAGCTGTGGCAGGGCCGCACGGACCGCTATTCGGAAACGCGCACGGCCGAGACAAGGGGTATCGAGCGCGGCGCACGCAAAGTCGAAATGTCGTATATCGGTGGGTAAACAAGCGGTGGATAAACAAGCGGCAGTTCAATACATGACACAACAAGCATCGATCAGCGGGTTGATCCTCGCAGGCGGACGTGGCACGCGCATGGGCCAGGTCGACAAGGGCCTGCAGCCGTTTCGCGGCAAGACCATGGCGGCGCACGTGCTCGAGCGGCTCGCGCCGCAAGTCGCACAGGTCGCGATCAACGCCAACCAGAACCAGGAAACCTATGCGGCGCTCGGCGTGCCGGTGTGGCCGGACGACCTGCCCGGCTTCATGGGGCCGCTGGCCGGCATGGAAACCGGCATGCGGCGCTGCGCAACGGAGTATCTGCTCACCGCGCCCTGCGATTCACCCTTCCTGCCGCCGGATCTCGCCGAGCGGCTGCTGACGGCACTGCGCGAGCAGGACGCGGACCTGGCCTTCGCCATGACGCAGGAGCCGGGGCAAAGGCCGCAGCCGCATCCGGTGTTCTGCCTGGTGAAGGCGTCCCTGCTGCCGGTCCTGTCGGCCTATCTGGCCGAGGGCGGCCGCCGCATGGACGGCTGGTACACCGATTTGAAGGCGGTCGAGGTGCTGTTCGAGGACGCGGACGCCTTCCGCAACATCAACACGCTCGAGGAGCTGCACAGCCTCGATACGGTCCGGGCGCCGCGCCTGGCGGACGTGACGAGCTGCCTCTCGGCCTACGATCCGGACGCGCTGCCGGTCAAGGATGCGCAGCGCATCATCCGCGAGTTCGTGCAGCCCGTGCAGGCCGTCGAGCAGGTGGCGCTGCGCGCCGCCCTGGGCCGCGTGCTGGCGCGCGACATCGTCTCGCCGATCGACGTGCCGGCGCACGACAACTCGGCGATGGATGGCTATGCCTTGCGTGGCGCGGACTTGCCGGCAGACGGGAAAGTACGCCTGGCGGTGGTCGGCACCGTCTACGCGGGCAAACCGGGAACGCGCGTGCCGGGCCCCGGCGAATGCGTGCGCATCATGACGGGCGGCGTCATGCCCGAGGGCTGCGACAGCGTAATCCCGCAGGAATTCGTGGCGGAAGAAGGCGAAGGGTCGATCGTCATCGCGGCCGGGGTAGTAAAGGCCGGCGACAACCGCCGCTTCGCCGGCGAAGATCTAAAGGCCGGCAGCGCCGCGCTCAAGGCCGGCAAGGTGATCCGCCCGGCCGACCTGGGCCTGGTCGCCTCGCTCGGCATCGCCGAAGTACCGGTGCGGCGCCGCCTGCGCGTGGCCTTCTTCTCGACCGGCGACGAACTGCGCTCGATCGGGCAACAGCTCGACGAAGGCAGCGTCTACGACAGTAACCGCTACACGATCTACGGCATGCTGCAGCGCCTGGGCTGCGACATCATCGACATGGGCATCGTGCGCGACGACCCGGCCGCGCTCGAGGAAGCCCTGCGCAGCGCCTGCGAGAATGCCGACGCCATCATCACCTCGGGCGGCGTGTCGGTGGGCGCGGCCGACTACACGAAACAGATCATGGCGCGCCTGGGCGACGTCACCTTCTGGAAGATCGGCATGCGTCCGGGCCGCCCGCTCGCCTTCGGCCGCATCGCCTCGAACGGGCACAGCGCCTTCCTGTTCGGGCTGCCGGGCAATCCGGTGGCGGTGATGGTCTCGTTCTACTTCTTCGCCCGCGAGGCCCTGCTGCGCATGATGGGCGCCGACGCGCCGCTGCCGCTGCTGCGCGCGCGCTCGGTGGGGGCGATCCGCAAGAAGCCCGGCCGCACGGAATATCAGCGAGGGGTCCTGACGCATGGGGAGGACGGCATGGCCCAGGTAAGGATTACCGGTTCGCAGGGCTCGGGCATTCTGCGCTCGATGTCGGAGGCGAATTGCATGGTGGTGCTGCATGATGGGCAAGGCAATGTGGCGGCCGGCGACATGGTCGACGTCCTGATGTTCGAGGGACTCGTGTAGGGTGGGCGGGTCTCCCGCCCATTCTCCGCTTGACCTACATCACCGCACGGCACGCGCGAATCGTGCGCGCACTGGCGCTCATTTACGATCGCGCGATGTCCCGATATCGCCGCGCCCTTACCGGCTCCACTTTCTTTTTCACGCTGGTCGCGTACCGGCGCCGCCCCATTCTGTGCGACGACGTGATCCTGCGCGCATTACGGGGCGCCATCCTCGCGGTGCGTTCACGTCGTCCGTTCACGATTGACGCCTGGGTGCAACTTCCCGATCATCTGCACTGCATCTGGACGCTGCCGCAAGACGACACCAATTTCTCCCGACGCTGGTCAGAGATCAAACATCACGTTTCGTACGCTTGTCACGGCATGTACGACGGGCCGGCATTATCGCAACGGATGAAGCGCAGCCGCCTCGCAACGATCTGGCAGCCGCGCTTTTGGGAGCACCGGATTCGAGACGAACGGGATCTCAGCCAGCATGTCGATTACATCCACATCAATCCAGTTCGGCACGGCCACGCGCAGCATGCGTCGTTATGGCCGTATTCGAGTTTTGCACGATATGTGCGTAACGGGATTTATCCCGCGGATTGGTGTGGGCCGGTTGATGAAACGGGATTATGTTGGGAGTGATTACGACAAAAACGCCGCGCGGCCAATCACGCGGGGGGTGAACGCGTGGGCGGGAGACCCGCCCACCCTACGGGCGGCGCAAATGAACCGGTAAGTTCAGCAACGCGTCGGCGCCACCGTCATTCCTCGCGCTCGGCTTCGGGGCCCAGCATCAGTTGCGCGGCCTCGCTCGGCAAGGCCTCCACGGATTTGAGCTTCCTGGCCATCTGTCGGCTGCGCACTTCCGCATTTTCGATATTCTTGGCCGCCTTCTCCAGCGTCAGCTTGGTCGCCGCCAGCACGTCGCCGAACTTGCCGAACTCGGTCTTCACCGCGCCCAGCACCTGCCACACTTCGGACGAGCGTTTTTCCAGCGCCAGCGTGCGGAAGCCCATCTGCAGGCTGTTGAGCAGGGCCGACAGGGTCGACGGGCCGGCGATCGTCACGCGCAGCGTGCGCTGCAGGTCGTCGGCCAGGCCGGGACGGCGCATGACCTCGGCATACAGGCCTTCCGTCGGCAGGAACAGGATCGCAAAATCGGTCGTCTGCGGCGGGCAGACATATTTTTCGCAAATCGTCTTCGCCTCGTTGCGCACCGCGCGTTCGAGCTCGCCGCCGTACTTCGCGACACCTTCGGCGTCGGCGCGGTCCTGGGCTTCGACCAGGCGCTCGTACTGCTCTTTCGGGAACTTGGCGTCGATCGGCAACCATAGCGGCGCGCCGCCGTCGACCACGCCCGGCAGCTTGATCGCGAATTCGACCCGTGCATTGGTACCGGCTACAGTCTCGACGTTCTTCGCGTACTGGTCGACCGTCAGCACCTGCTCGAGCAGCATCTCGAGCTGCACTTCGCCCCAGGTGCCGCGCGTCTTCACGTTGGTCAGCACGCGCTTCAAGTCGCCCACGCCGATCGCCAGCTGCTGCATCTCGCCCAGGCCCTGGTGCACCTTTTCGAGCCGCTCCGACACCTGGCGGAAGGATTCGGTCAATCTCGTTTCCAGCGTCGTGTGCAGCTTTTCGTCGACCGTCTGGCGCATCTCCTCCAGCCGCTTGGCGTTATCGACCTGCAGGTCGCGGATCTTGTGTTCCAGCGTGGCGCGCACTTCGAGCATGCGCTGGGCGTTCGATTCGGTGAGGTTGCTCAGCGTCTGCTGAAGGGTGTCGGCAAAGCGCTTGAGCGAGCGGGCCTGCTCTTCGCGTCCGCCGGCGGCGTGCAGCTGCATCTGCTGGCGCATGCTGTCGAGTTGCTGGGCGCCGGCTGCCTGGTGCTGGGCCATGTGGCCGGCCAGTTCCTGGCGCGTGGCCTGGGCGCTGTGCTGGAGTTCCTGGCGCAGTTCGCGCTCGAGGCGTTCGAAGGCCAGGGCGCTGCCGTCGCTGCGTCCGCGCAGGAGCAGCAGCACCTGCAAGGCGATCACTGCAAGCACGCCGGCAGCAAGCAAGGCAAATTCGAATGTGGACATCAGTCGGCCTTGTTGCGCATCCAGTCGGCGGTCTGGTAGAAGGACTGCATCAGGCGCATGCGCAAGTCTTCCTCGATGCCGATGTCTTCCATCGCCCAGGCCATGGCGCGCAGCCACTGGTCGCGCTCGCTGGTGCCGATCCCGAACGGCAGGTGCCGGGCGCGCAGGCGCGGATGGCCGTGGCGCTCGACGAAGAGGTCCGGGCCGCCCATCCAGCCGGACAGGAACATGAAGAGTTTTTCGCGCGAACTGTCGTTCGGCTTGGGGTGCAGGGCGTGGATGCCGGCAAATTCCGGCTCCAGCTCCATCAGGTCGTAGAAGCGGTCGACCAGTTCACGCAGGCGGGTTTCGCCGCCGATGATTTCGTACAGGGTTTGGTTCTCGGACATACCATCATGATAGCCTGACGCCCAGTCGGCGACTAGTAGGGTGGGCACTTGTGCCCACGCGGGAACGCAGAATAGTGTTAGCCGGCTTCACGCAGCGTCTGCAAGGGCGGCTGGCGCAGCACGCTGCGCAGGCCGAGCCAGCCGCCCACGAGTGCGCACACGATCCCGGCCACGAGCCCGGCCAGCCACACGCCCGGCTCGAAGCTCCACGGGAACTTGAACTGGTAATTGGCCAGCGCCCAGCCCAGCAGCGCAGCACCGGATGCGGCCAGCAGGCCGGCCAGGCCGCCGACCAGCACGAACTCGATGCGCTGCGCCTGCGCCAGCTGCTTGCGCGTCGCGCCCAGCGCCCGCAGCAGGCCCGCTTCGCGCGTGCGCTCGGACGTCGATCCCATCAGCGCCGCATACAGCACCAGCACGCCCGATGCCAGCGTGAACAGGAACAGGAACTCGACCGCGACCACCACCTGGTCGACCACTTCCTGCACCTGGCGGATGATGCCGCTGACGTCGATCACGGTGAGATTCGGATAGGCGCGCGCCAGCGTGTTGGCCAGCCCCGCGCCCTGCTGCGGCAGGTGGAAGGCCGTCATGTAGGTCGCAGGCGCATTCGCCATCGCCTGCGGATTGATGATGACGAAGAAGTTGGCGCGCATCGAGCCCCATTCCAGCTTGCGCAGGCTGGTCACTTTCGCATCGACCACGATACCGGCCATGTCGAAGCGCATGACGTCGCCCAGTTTCAGGCCCAGGGTCTTGGCGATGCCCTGCTCGACCGAGGCTTCCGCTACGCCCGGCGCATCCGCATACCACTTGCCGGCGACGATGTCGTTGCCTTCCGGGGCCTGCGCCATGGTAGAGAGGTTGAATTCGCGGTTGGCCAGGCGGCGCGCATCCTCGGTCGTGTAAGTCGCCGCGGTGATGGCCTTGCCGTTCACTGCCGTCAGGCGGCCGCGGATCATCGGGTACAGCACCGGCTTGTCGACCCCGGCACCCGCGATGCGGCGCGCGACATCCTCCTTCTGCTCGGGCAGCACGTTGATGATGAAGCGGTTCGGGGCGTTCTCCGGCGTGGCGCGCTGCCAGGCCGCGACCAGGTCGCCGCGCACCACGGTCAAGAGCAGCAGCGCCATCAGGCCCAGCGCCAGCGACACCACCTGCACGATGGTCGCGCCGGGGCGGCGCTGCAGCGAGGTGACGGCGAAGCGCCAGCCCTGGTGGCCCGAGACGTTGCGCACCCGGCGCAGCAGTTTCAGGGCCAGCCAGGCGACCAGCGCGAAGACCGCGAAGCCGCCGAGGAAGCCGCCCGCCGTCAGCAGCGCCAGCTTCGGCTCGCCCGCCTGCCACAGCAGCAGCGCGACGAACACGCCGATGCCAAGGCCATAGGTGGCGAGCGCCATCGGCTGCGGCGCGGCCTGCTCGCGCCGGATCACGCGGTTGTGCGGCACGTTGCGCAGTTGAAGGACGGGCGGCAGCGCGAAGCCGACCAGCAGCAGCATGCCGGTGGCGATGCCCTGCAGGGCTGGCAGCATGGACACCGGCGGCAGGTCGGCCGGCAGCAAGTTGCCGATCAATTGCAGCAGGATGAAATGGGCGCCGAAGCCGACCAGCACGCCGATGACGCTGCCCGCCAGGCCGACGATGGCGAATTCGATCAGGTACATCATGCCGACGCCGTTCTGGGTCATGCCGAGGCAGCGCAGCATGGCGCAGGCGTCCAGGTGGCGCTGCATGAAACGGCGCGCCGCCATCGCCACGGCCACCGCTGCCAGCATCGCCGACAGCAGGCCGACCAGCGACAGGAAGCGGTCGGCCCGCTCCAGCGTCGCCTGCATTTCGGGGCGGCCGTTTTCGATCGACTCGATGCGCACGCCCTTCACGTTATCAAGCTCGATGCGCGCGCGCAGCCAGGTTTCGAATTCGCGTACCCGGGCCAGGTCGTTGTTCGAGGGCGCCGCCACCAGCAGCTTGTAGGTCACGCGCGCAAAATCGTCGACCAGGCCGGTCGATTTCAGATCGCTTAATGACAGCATCACGCGCGGCGCGAAATTGGCGAAGGAGGCGCCGCGGTCCGGCTCGGCCGCGACCAGTTGGGCAATCGTGAACCTGCGTTCGCCCACCTGCAGCGCGTCGCCGACTTTCACGTTCAGCGCCGGCAGCAAATTCGCGTCGACCCAGACGGTGCCGGGAGCCGGAATCGTCCGCGCGGGAACCCCGCGCGCGGCGCTGGCTTCATCGGGACTGGTGGTGACGCGCAGTACCCCGCGCAGCGGATAACCGTTCGACACGGCCTTGATCGAGGCCAGCTGGGCCTGGGAAGCCTCGCCCTCCCCGCCCTGGGCCATGCTGGGAAAGGTGACGGTGTCGGCCAGCAGCAGGCCGCGCCGCTGCGCTTCCTGGCGCCAGGCGGGCAGGATCGGATTGTCGGCGTTGACCAGCAGGTCGGCGCCGAGCAGCTGATTCGCATCGCGCGCCAGTCCCGCGCGCATGCGGTCGATGAAGAAGCCGCTTGATGACAGGGCCGAGACGGCGACGATCAGCGCCACCAATAGAAAGCGCAATTCGCCCGCGCGCCAGTCGCGCGCGGTCATGCGGAGGGACTGGATCAGCACGGGCAGCTTCCTTTAGCGGGCGCCGAAAAAGTCGTCGACTTCCGCCAGGAAGGCACGCTTCTGCTCGGGATCGAGGAAGGCGGCACTGAAGGAGTTGCGGGCGAGCTGGCGCGCATGCGAGGCGTCGAGCGGCAGGGCCTCGAAGGCGGCGATGAAATTGTCGTTCATGTAGCCGCCAAAATAGGCAGGGTCGTCCGAGTTGACGGTGGCGACCAGGCCCTTGTCGAGCAGGGTGCGCAGGTTGTGCGAACCCATCACGTCGAATACGCGCAGCTTGATGTTCGACAGCGGGCAGACGGTCAACGCCATCTGTTCGCGCACCAGGCGCTCGACCAGCTCCGGGCTTTCCAGGCAGCGCACGCCGTGGTCGATGCGTTCGACATTGAGCACGTCGAGCGCGCTTTCGATATAGCTTGGGGGGCCCTCCTCGCCCGCATGCGCCACCAGGCGCAGGCCGAGCTGGCGCGCACGCTCGAAGACACGCGCGAATTTTTCCGGCGGATGGCCTACTTCAGAGGAGTCGAGGCCGACGCCGATGAATTTGTCGCGGTGCGGCAGTGCTTCGTCGAGCGTGGCAAGCGCTTCTTCCTCGGACAGGTGGCGCAGGAAGCACATGATCAGGGTGGCGCTGATCGGCGCGTCCTGGCAGGCGCGCCAGATGCCGTTGATGACGGTCTCGAAAGGCACGCCGCGCACGGTATGCGTCTGCGGATCGAAGAAGATCTCGGCATGGCGCACGTTGTCGGCGGCGGCGCGCGCCAGGTAGGCGGCCGTCATGTCGTAGAAATCCTGTTCATGCAGCAGCACGCTGGCGCCGG
Source organism: Massilia litorea (assembly GCF_015101885.1). Lineage (NCBI taxonomy): Bacteria > Pseudomonadati > Pseudomonadota > Betaproteobacteria > Burkholderiales > Oxalobacteraceae > Massilia > Massilia litorea. The sequence goes on along the minus strand of NZ_CP062941.1, from coordinate 2,428,291 downwards.
CGTAATAGATGTCGAGGAAGGACTGCAAATCCGAGAAAGCGTAGGCCTGGCGCAACGCTTCGACCGATGGATAAGGTAGCGATACGCCATTTCTTTGCGCCAACGCAAAGATCAGTTCCGGCTCGAGCGAGCCCTCGATATGGATGTGCAATTCAGCCTTCGGCATCTGTTCAATGGTCTGGCGCAGCTGCTCGTTCAGCATGGGATGTTCTCCGTCAAAGGCGGTTTTTCGGGGCAGGATCGACAAGTGTACCGCATGCCGATGGTGCCCTGTTTTCATTGGACGAGAGAGCGAAAAATCACGCCTTTCGCGTGCGCCACCGGCCCGCCGGATCGTGCACTATCGGACCAGAACTTTCGTCACCCCAGCAGTAAGGACTGCTGGAAATAGCCATACAGAATGCATAAAAGTTTGGCCGCCAGCGGCTGCTTAGACGTTTTCCGCATAAGCATAAAATCTATCGTTTTCCGTGAATAATCAAACGCTTACAGGTGTTACAACTACGGAATCGAGAGTGCTTTGACTTCGGGTACTAATAGGCACATAATAAATTTCAGAAACATAAAAAGACCCTTTCATCCACGGGACATCCGGCCACAAGCCGGCTCAAAAAAGAACAATCCGCCTGAGCCGCCGCGCACGCCGCGCGGCGCTACCAGGACGACCCGCCTAACGGGTGGGAAGCTCGGGAAACCATCGCGAGCGAAGGAGTGTTGACCGTGCAGCACACGCCAGCAATCCGACGTCTAATGGTTCATCGCGCTCCCGTATCTACGCCAAGAAAATCGGGGCTTTGGTGGCCGGCTGCATGCCGTCCATCGTGACAGTGATCGTTGTTAGCAAACTAAAGGACATGCACATGACCATTTTTGACAACTACGCAGCCCGTTACGAGCGTACCCGTGAAGAAGAATATTCCCTGTCCGAATATCTTGCTCTCTGTAAGAAAGACCCGCTGACCTATGCCAGCGCGCCGGAGCGCATGCTCGCTGCGATCGGTGAGCCGCAGCTCGTCGATACCCGGCTCGATCCGCGCATGTCGCGCATCTTTGCCAACAAGGTCATCAAGGTCTATCCCGCCTTCCGCGAGTTCTACGGCATGGAGGAAGTGATCGAACAGGTCGTTTCCTACTTCCGCCACGCCGCGCAGGGGCTGGAAGAACGCAAGCAGATCCTGTATCTGCTGGGCCCGGTCGGCGGCGGCAAGTCGTCGATTGCGGAAAAGCTGAAACACTTGATGGAGCAAGTGCCCTTCTACGCGATTAAGGGTTCGCCCGTGAACGAATCGCCGCTCGGCCTCTTCAACGAGGACGAGGACGGCGTCATCCTGGAAGAAGACTACGGCATCCCGCGCCGCTACCTGCGCTCGATCCCGAGCCCGTGGGCGGTCAAACGCCTGCACGAGTTCGGCGGCGACATCAACAAGTTCCGGGTCGTCAAGCGCTACCCTTCGATCCTGAAACAAGTCGCCATCTCGAAGACCGAGCCGGGCGACGAGAACAACCAGGACATCTCCTCGCTGGTCGGCAAGGTCGACATCCGCAAGCTCGAGGATTATTCGCAGGACGATCCGGACGCCTACAGCTATTCCGGCGGCCTGTGCCTGGCGAACCAGGGCCTGATGGAATTCGTCGAGATGTTCAAGGCCCCGATCAAAGTGCTGCACCCCTTGCTGACGGCCACCCAGGAAGGCAATTACAAGGGCACCGAGGGCTTCGGCGCGATTCCTTTCGAGGGCATCATCCTGGCGCACTCGAACGAGTCGGAGTGGAAGACCTTCCGCAACAACCGCAACAACGAGGCATTCCTCGACCGGATCTATATCGTGAAGGTGCCGTATTGCCTGCGCATTTCCGACGAGATCAAGATTTACGATAAGTTGGTGCGCAACTCTTCCCTCGAGAAGGCGCCCTGCGCGCCGGGCACGCTGCGCATGATGGCGCAGTTCGCGATCCTGTCGCGCCTGAAGGATCCGGAAAATTCGAGCATCTATTCGAAGATGCTGGTCTACGACGGCGAGAACCTGAAGGACACCGATCCGAAAGCCAAGTCGCTGCACGAATATGTCGACTATGCCGGCGTGGACGAAGGCATGAACGGCTTGTCGACGCGCTTTGCCTTCAAGATCCTGTCGAAAGTCTTCAACTTCGACAATACCGAAGTGGCGGCCAATCCGGTGCACCTGCTGTATGTACTGGAGCAGCAGATCGAGCGCGAGCAGTTCCCGCCCGAACTCGAACAGCGCTACCACTCGTATATCAAGGAACACCTGGCGCAGCGCTATGTCGACTTCATCGGCAAGGAAATCCAGACCGCCTATCTGGAAAGCTATTCGGAATACGGCCAGAACATTTTCGACCGTTATGTGACCTTTGCCGACTTCTGGATCCAGGACCAGGAATTCCGCGATCCGGACACCGGCGAGAGTTTCGATCGCGAATCGCTCAACGCCGAGCTGGAAAAGATCGAGAAGCCGGCAGGCATCTCGAATCCGAAGGATTTCCGCAACGAGATCGTCAACTTCGGCTTGCGGGCCCGGGCGACCAACGGCGGCAAGAATCCGGCCTGGACCAGCTACGAAAAGTTCCGCACCGTGATCGAGAAGAAAATGTTCTCGAATACGGAGGAACTGCTGCCGGTGATTTCGTTCAACGCCAAGGCAAGTGCCGAGGACGCGACGAAGCATGCCGACTTCGTCAACCGCATGGTCGAGAAAGGCTATACGGCCAAGCAGGTGCGGCTGCTGTGCGAATGGTATCTGCGTGTGAGGAAGTCGTCGTAACAGGCGGCACCGGCGGCGCGTCCGGATGGGTAGGCCGGCCGCCGCCCCGACTGCCGGCATCGGCCGTCCGCAAAACGGTACGTTGCGTGCCCTCCGGCGCAATTTCGACTACCCTGCCAGACGTGCGCACCCCGCTTATGCACGCTGCGTATTAAGATAGGGGGACCGCGGCAGATTGCGGTCCGCCGCGGTTTTAACAGGAGGCATGTTTTGACTTACCTCATCGACCGACGCTTGCAGGGCAAGAACAAGTCCGCGGTGAACCGTGAACGCTTCCTGCGCCGCTACAAGGCGCAAATCAAGGATGCGGTCGGCCGCGCGATCAAGGGCCGCTCGATCACCGACATCGAGAACGGCGAAAAAGTCTCGATCCCCGTCAAGGACGTCAACGAACCGCATTTCGGCCACGCCCATGGCGGCGTGTGGGAAACCATTAACCCTGGCAATACCGAATACCAGAAAGGCGACCAGTTCAACCGTCCGCGCAGCGGCGGCGGCGGTTCCGGCCGCGGCCGCGCCGGCAACAGCGAACAGACCAGCGAGGACGATTTCATCTTCGAGCTCTCGCGCGAAGAATTCATGAATTACTTCTTCGAAGACCTCGAGCTGCCGAACATGGTCAAGACCCAGCTCACGCAGACGATCGATTTCAAAACCCAGCGCGCCGGCTACAACGTGTCGGGCACGCCGTCCAACATCCACGTGCTGCGTTCGCTGCGCGGCGCGCTCGGGCGGCGCATCGCGGTGGGCGGTCCCAGCCGCCGGGCAGCGAGCGAGCTGCAGCAGGAGCTTGAAGCGCTGTTCGACGCCGAGGTGCCCGAGGACGACCCGCGCGTCGTCGAGATCAGGAAAAAAATCCACCACCTGCATACGCGCATCAACGCGATTCCCTTCATCGATCCGTTCGACCTGCGCTACAGCAACCGCATCAAGGTGCCGAAGCCCAGCACCCAGGCCGTGATGTTCTGCGTCATGGACGTGTCCGGCTCGATGGACGAAACGCGCAAGGACACCGCCAAGCGTTTCTTCATCCTGCTGTATCTTTTCCTCAAACGCGTCTACGAGCGCATCGACGTCGTCTTCATCCGCCACCACACGGCCGCGGCCGAAGTCGACGAGGACGAATTCTTCCACTCGCGCGAGTCCGGCGGCACCGTCGTGTCCTCGGCCCTGCACCTGCTGCAGAAGGTGATCGCCGAGCGCTACTCGAGTTCCGACTGGAACGCCTACGTCGCCCAGGCCTCGGACGGCGACAACTGGGACAACGACTCGGTACTGTGCAAGCAGCTACTGAACAACGGCATCATGCCGAAGGTGCAGTACTACACCTATGTCGAAATCACCGACGGGCCGCCGCAGAACCTGTGGGAGCAATACACCGAGGTCGCCGCGCACCACGCCAACTTCGCCATGCAGAAGATCGTGACGCCGGCCGACATCTACCCGGTCTTCCGCGAGCTGTTCAAAAAGCAGCCCAAGTAACCCGATAGGCACGCATATGCCAGACGACCGCACCAATCCGCGCGCCCTGCCCGAACAGTCGGAGTGGACCTTCGACCTGATCGAGCAGGCGCACGAGGAAATTCGCCGCGTGGCCAAAAAATTCGGCCTCGACACCTACCCCAACCAGCTCGAGATCATTACCGCCGAGCAGATGATGGATGCCTACACCTCGGTCGGCATGCCGGTGTCCTATAACCACTGGTCCTTCGGCAAACACTTCCTGTCGACCGAAAAGAGCTACAAGCGCGGCCAGATGGGCCTGGCCTACGAGATCGTCATCAATTCCGATCCCTGCATCGCCTACCTGATGGAGGAAAACAGCCTGACGATGCAGGCGCTGGTCATCGCCCACGCCGCCTACGGCCACAATTCCTTCTTTAAGGGCAATTACCTGTTCCGCACCTGGACCGACGCCGAGGCGATCGTCGATTACATGGTGTTTGCCAAGAATTACATCGCCGAGTGCGAGCAGCGCTACGGCATCGATGCGGTGGAGGACCTGCTCGACTCCTGCCATGCGATCCAGAACTACGGGGTCGACCGTTATAAACGTCCCGCCAAACTCTCGGTGGCGCAGGAAGCGGCGCGCCAGAAGGAACGCGAAGAGTATGCCCAGTCGCAGGTGAACGCCCTGTGGCGTACCGTCCCGCGGCGCGAGGAAGAAGAACGCAACGCCCCGCCGCCGCGCTTCCCGCCCGAGCCCGAGGAAAACCTGCTGTACTTCATAGAGAAGTACGCACCGCTGCTCGAACCCTGGCAGCGCGAACTGGTGCGCATCACGCGCAAGATCTCGCAGTATTTTTATCCGCAGCGCCAGACCCAGGTCATGAACGAGGGCTGGGCGACCTTCTGGCATTACACGATTCTGCAGGAACTATATAAAGAGGGCATCGTCGGCGACGGGTTCATGCTCGAGTTCCTGCAAAGCCATACCAACGTCGTCTACCAGCCGGCAGCGACCAGCCCCTATTACAGCGGCATCAATCCCTACGCGCTCGGCTTCGCGATGATGAGCGACATCCGGCGCATCTGCGAGAACCCGACCGAGGAAGACCGGGCCTGGTTCCCGGACATGGCCGGCAGCGACTGGATCAAGACGCTCGATTTTGCGATGCGCAACTTCAAGGACGAGAGCTTCATCGCCCAGTACCTGTCGCCCAAGCTGATCCGCGACTTCCACTTCTTCGCCGTGCTCGACGATGACCGCAGCGACAAGCTGACCATCTCCGCCATCCACGACGAAGCCGGCTACCGCTACGTTCGCCAGCAGCTGGCCGAGCAGTACAACATCGGCAACCGCGAGCCGAACATCCAGGTCTGGCAAGTCAATACGCGCGACGACCGCGCCCTGACCCTGCGCCATACCCAGTTCCAGCGCCGTCCACTCAACGGCCAGGCCCAGGAAGTGCTCAAGCACGTAGCGCGGCTGTGGGGCTTCGACGTCCGGCTCGAAACGGTCGATTCCACCGGCCACGTCGTCAGTTTCCTCGACTGCCGGCGCGAGAAGCGCCACCGCTGATCGCACCCCGGCGCACTCGCCGAGTGCGTCACTGCTCCTCCAGGCAGCATCCATCCCCGGATCTTGCCTGGAGGCACCCTCCCCCGCTGATGCAGGTCAAGATATAGCGACTCAGCGGCATGCCATCACTTCCAGTCATACTCCCAGCCCCGTTGTCATTACAGTTCTGTTAGCTGGCGAACGCTCGCGTTTGCCAAAACTGGCTATAGTTTGCAAAAAGCTGAGCATTGCACTATATGATATTTGCCATTCGGCAAAATCGGCATGCAATATTTGGCAAAAGGCTAGTTCTTTCAAGATCTTCCACAGTACGAGCATAGCAAGCTGTAAAGTTGTAATTTTATATAGGATTTTCCTGCGCATTTTTGCACAGCGGCGGTGCGTCCGGATGAGCAGTATTGCCTGTTTTTACAGGGGTTTAGGCCCATTTTCCGGGCTCAAAAATACCTGTGCAAAAAAGAATTCGTAGGTATAATTCGCCGATGTCCCGGATGCGGCCTTGTTTTTTCGTCGTGTTTTGAGGGTTTAGTAGCAACAAAAAGAGTTGGTATTGGAGAAAGCAGGCATGAATTTTTCACATGAGAAGGAACCGGGGAAGAATCTCACTGGTATCACCATTGTGGTCCTGTTGCACGTCCTGGTCGCCTGGGGGATCATCAATGGTCTCGGTACGAAGGTGATTTCGAAGGTGCAGGAAGCAGTGGAAACGAAGTTGATCGAAGAGGTGAAGCCACCGCCGCCACCGGAGACTCCTCCACCGCCGCCACCGCCGGAAATGAAGGCCCCACCGCCTCCATTCATTCCGCCGGTCGAGGTGCAGGTGCAGCAGCCGCCGCCGCCGCAGAACACGATTTCTGCCGCGACGAACACGCCGCCTCCGACCACCAGCCTGGCTCCACCGGCGCCCCCGGCGCCACCGGCTCCGGCCGCAGCACCAGCCGGCCCTAGCCGTACCGCTGCAGTCGCGGACTTCAGCACCTGCGCCAAGCCGGAATACCCGAAAGCTTCGGCACGTAACGAAGAAGAAGGCAAGTCGGTAATTCAGTTCCTGATCGGCGTCGACGGCCGGATGGTTGAGTCCAAGATCGCGAAATCGAGTGGCTCGCGTGACCTGGACCGTGCAGCGCAGGCTGCGATTGGCAAGTGCCGCTTCAAACCGGCAATGGTCAACGGTCAGCCTGAACAGGCATGGACCTCAGTCGAGTACGTCTGGTCGCTGGACCAATAACCGAGACAGAAGATCGTCTCACAACAGTGATTTTCGTTGTCTTTAGATCAGCGAACTGTCTATTTTTATATTTCTGGAGGAAGCATGTTTAAGAATACCCGTTTGTCCGCTGTCCTGGCGGCTGTCCTGTTCTCGGTTACGGCGGCATCGGCCCTGGTCTCGGCACCAGCCTTCGCTGACGCACCGAAGGAGGCAGCTCCGGCCGCCGCCGCACCGGCAGACGCAGCAGCCGCTCCGGCCGCTGACGCAGCAGCCGCTGCACCTGCAGCCGAAGGCGCAGCCGCTCCGGCCGCCGCCGGTGCAAAAGAAGAAGTCAAGAACCCGTACGGCTTCTCGGCCATGTGGGCAGAAGGCGACTTCGTCAACAAGGGCACCATCATCATCCTGTCGCTGATGTCGATGGGCTCGTGGTACATCATCATCACCAAGCTGATCGACCAGTCGAAGATCATGCGCCAGTCGAAAGAAGTGTCGCAGAAGTTCTGGAAAGCCAACTCGATCGCTGCCGGTTCGGCTGCGCTGAAAGAAGGTTCGCCATTCCGCTTCATCGCTGAAACCGGCACCAAGGCAACCCAGCACCACGATGGCGCCCTGCTCGAGCAGATCGACCTGTCGACCTGGGTGACGATGCAAGTTCAGCGCGCCGTGGACCGCGTCCAGTCGCGCCTGCAGGATGGCCTGTCGTTCCTGGCAACCGTCGGTTCGACCTCGCCGTTCATCGGTCTGTTCGGTACCGTCTGGGGCATCTACAACGCACTGACCAACATCGGTATGTCGGGTAACGCATCGATCGACAAGGTCGCAGGTCCAGTCGGTGAAGCGCTGATCATGACCGCCTTCGGTCTGTTCGTCGCCGTTCCTGCCGTTCTGGGTTACAACTGGCTGGTCCGCCGCAACAAGTCGGCAATGGAAGATGTCCGTTCGTTCAGCGCCGACGTGCACTCGGTCCTGGTTTCGGGCGCCATGTCGACCTCGGAAGCTGCCCGTGCTGCTACCGGCGCTAAAAAGATTGGATAAATCATGGCAATGAGTGTCGGCTCCGATAGCGGAGATGATGATGCCGTGATGTCAGAGATCAACACGACGCCGCTCGTCGACATCATGTTGGTTCTCCTGATCATCTTCCTGATCACCAGCCCGGTCGTGCTGAAGCTGCAGACGGTTAATCTGCCGGCGGAAACGAACCAGGTTGCCAAGACCGCGCCGGAAGACATCAACATCACCGTCAACAAAGACGGCGAGATGTACTGGAACCAGCGCCGCATCCAGAACACGGACGAATTGTTCAAGTTCTTTGCGGAGCAGTCGGTCAAACTGCCACAGCCTGCAGTCAAGGTGCGTGGCGACCAGGCGACCCGTTACGAGGCAATCGGTCGGGTGATCTACACGGCACAACGTGCTGGTGTGCAAAAGGTCGGGTTCGTGATCGAACCACCTGACAAGAACTAATGTCAGTCGCGGTGCCGGATTCAACCCCGGCACCGCACCTTGCACCAGTCATTAAAAAAGGAAACACCATGGGTATGAACGTAGGTTCAGGCTCCGCCAAAGGAGCCGATCCGGAACCGATGATGGAAATGAACATGACGCCCTTGATCGACGTTCTGTTGGTCTTGATCATCATGTTGATTATCACGATTCCGAAGCAAAACCACGCGGTCAATCTGAACATGCCGGTGGGTACCCCACCGCCAAAGACTGAAGAGCCGCGCGTCGTCACGATCGACGTCGACTTCGATGGCACCATCCTCTGGGACGGCCAGGCAATCCCTGATCGCCCGACGCTGGAAGCGAAGATGAATGAAGTGGCTTCGCAGCCAGACCAGCCGGAAGTGCACCTGCGTCCGAACAAGCTGGTCGAGTACAAGGTGGTTGCCGGTGTGATGGCAACGGCCCAACGTCTCGGCGTCACGAAGATCGGCATGGTCGGTAACGAGCAGTTCCAGTAACCGCACCAGACTTGACCAACACGGCAGGGTTTCCCTGCCGTGTCCATTTTCAAAGAAGGATTTCCATAGAATGAGCAAATTCCGACTCGCACACCTCGGCCTCGCACTGGCCGCCCTTGGTTTTACCGCTGCAACGCCCATCGTCGGCCTGGCCCCTGCCCATGCGGCGGAAGCGATGCGCCCTGAAATCGGCAAGCGACTGCAGGAAGCCCAGGCACTGATGAAACAGGGCAAGCACAAGGACGCCCTGGCAAAACTGCGCGAAGCGGACAAGGTCCCCGGCAAGACGCCAAACGAAAGCTACCTGATCGACCGCGTGCGCGCTGCCGCCGCTTCCTCGGCCGGCGACTACGGTACCGCCGCCGACGCTTTCGAGGCCCTGATCGCTTCGGGCAAGCTGTCCGCAGCCGAACGCAGCCAGTTCTCGGAAGGCCTGATCGGCATCTACATGCGCGGTGGCGAACTGAACAAGGCGAACGAAGCCATCCAGCGCCAGCTCAAGAATGGCGACGATCCGAAACTGCGCGCCTACCTGCTGCAGAACTATTACAAGCAGGGCAATATCGCTGCCCTGGAAACCGAGCTGCACAAGGCCGAGCAGTCCGGCCGCATGAGCGAAGACATGCTCGGCATGCTCGCCAACATCCAGCTCAAGAAGAACGACAAGGCCGGCTACGTCAACACCATCGAAAAGCTGGCGGCGAACTACCCGAAAGCCCAGTACTGGAATGACCTGCTGAACCGCGTGCAAGGCAAGCCTGGCTTCTCGAGCCGCCTGTCGGTCGACCTCTACCGCCTGAAGCTGGCCAACGGCCTGCTGAAGAAGCCGAGCGAGTTCATGGAGATGTCGCAGCTCGTGCTGCAGGCAAAGGCCCCGGCTGAAGCCCTGAAGATCATCGACAAGGGCTACAAGGCTGGCGCCCTGGGCACCGGTCCCGACGCTGCCCGTCACCAGCGCCTGAAGGACCTGGCCGAGAAAAACCTGGCTGACCAGAACAAAAATGCCGCTGCCACGGAAGCCGAATACACGGCTGCCAAGGACAACGACGGCCTGGTCGCCCTCGGTTACGGCCTGGTGCAGGCAGGCCAGGCGGACAAGGGCCTGAAGATGATGGAAACCGCCATCAAGGCCGGCGGCCTGCGCTACCCGGACGAAGCCAAGCTGCGCCTGGGCGAAGCCTATGCGGCAGCGGGCAAGAAACAGCAGGCGATCACCGCCCTGAAGGGCGTCAGCGGCAAGGAAGGTACGGCCGAGCTGGCTCGCTACTGGATCATGGCGATCAACAAGCCACTGGCCTGATAGCCGCCTCGCGATCGATTTCCGATTCGCAAAAACGCCGCCTGTTCGCAGGCGGCGTTTTTTTTGCCGCCGCCGATGCGAATCGCGTCAACACCAGGCAACCATTACGCGTGGGCATGCCCACCCTACGCAGGCAACGCTATACCGTATAATCAAGGTTTTCGCCCCGCGGCAGCGTTGACCACGACTTGCGTGGCAGGCTTGCCGGGCATTCTGGAACCACCAATGAAGGTATTTCGCGGACTTCCCAACGACGCGGCGCGCGCACCGTGCGCCCTCACCATCGGCAATTTCGATGGTGTCCATCGTGGCCACCAGGCCCTGCTGGCGCGCGTCCGGGCAGCCAGCCAGGCGCTGGGACTGGAAGCGGCAGTGATGACCTTCGAGCCCCACCCGCGCGAATACTTCGCCCGCCGCAGCGGCGACCTCAGCCGCGCTCCGGCGCGCATCGCCAATCTGCGCGACAAGCTCGAAGACTTGTCCAAAGCCGGCATCGACCGCGTCATCGTCGAGCACTTCAACGAACAATTCGCCTCGATCTCGCCCGAGGACTTCACCCAGCGCGTGCTGGTCGACGGCCTGCACGTCAAATGGCTGATGGTGGGCGACGACTTCTGCTACGGCGCCAAGCGCGCCGGCAACGTCGAGATGCTCAAGGAAGCCGGCCGCCGCCATGGCTTCCAGGTCGAGACCCTGCCCACCGTGCGCGAAGGCGACCAGCGCATCTCGTCCTCCGCCGTGCGCGCCGCGCTGGCAGCGGGCGATTTGCAGGCCACCGGCGCCCTGCTCGGCCACCCGTATGCGATGTCGGGCCACGTGATCCATGGCGCCAAGCTCGGCCGCACCCTCGGCTTCCCGACCCTGAACCTACGGGTCGCGCACCGCCCTGCCGTACAAGGCATCTTCGTGGTGCAAGTCCACGGCCTGGCCGACCAGCCCCTGCCGGCGGTGGCCAGCCTGGGCGTGCGTCCCACGGTCGAGGACGCCGGCCGCATGCTGCTGGAAGTGCACATCTTCGACTACGACCGTCCCTGCTATGGCAAGCTGGTGCGCGTCGAGTTCCTGCAAAAACTGCGCGACGAGGAAAAGTACGTCGACCTCGACACCCTCACCGCCGCGATCCACCGCGACGCCGAACAGGCACGCGCCTGGTTCGCCGGCAACCGGCTGCAGCACGATCCCCGCAGTGCCAATAGCAGCACGGCCCGCGCCGGCGCCCTGACCGCCACCGACCGAATTTGACGCGCGACGGCATCGTTCCCGCGCGGCCAGCGCCCTACCCCGGCGCAGCCACATCCGCATTCCCTTACCGAAGAAATTTATGTCCGAAAACAGCAAACCCGTCCAGAACGCGCCTGCCCAAAAAGCTGCCAAAAAGCCTGAAAGCAAGCCAACGAGCAAATACCCGGTCAACATGACCGACACCCCGTTCCCGATGCGCGGCGACCTCGCCAAGCGCGAACCGGGCTGGGTCAAGCAATGGCAGGACAAGCAGATCTACCACCGCATCCGCAAGGCGGCCAAGGGCCGTCCGACCTTCGTGCTGCATGACGGTCCACCGTATGCGAACGGCGACATCCACCTCGGCCACGCGGTCAACAAGATCCTGAAGGACATGGTCGTCAAATCGCGCACCATGGCCGGCTTCGACGCGCCCTATGTGCCGGGCTGGGACTGCCACGGCATGCCGATCGAGATCCAGATCGAAAAACTGTACGGCAAGAATTTGCCAACCGCCGAGGTACTGCAGAAGGCGCGTGCCTATGCGCTCGAGCAGATCGACCGCCAGCGCGCCGGTTTCATCCGCCTGGGTGTGCTCGGCGAATGGGAAAACCCGTACATGACCATGGCCTACGGTAACGAGGCCGACGAGTTGCGCGCGCTGGGCAAGCTGCTCGATAAAGGTTATGTGTATCGCGGCCTGAAGCCCGTGAACTGGTGCTTCGACTGCGGCTCGGCCCTGGCTGAAGCGGAAGTCGAATACCAGGACAAGCGCGACCCGGCGATCGACGTCGGTTTTAAATTCGCCGAAGAAGAGAAAATCGCCGCCGCCTTCGGCCTGCCGTCGCTGCCGACCATGAACGGTTTCATCGTGATCTGGACCACGACCCCGTGGACCATCCCGTCGAACCAGGCGCTGAACGTCAACGCCGAAGTGACCTACGCCCTCGTCCAAAGCGAGCGCAACGGCGAGCCGCTGCTGCTGATCCTGGCCCAGGACCTGGTCGAGTCCTGCCTCCAGCGTTATAAACTCGAAGGCAAGGTCATCGCCACCACGCTTGGCGCCCAGCTCGAAGGCCTGCGCTTCAAGCATCCGCTGCACGCCGCCGATCCGTTCTATGACCGCCTGTCGCCGATGTACCTGGCCGACTACGTCACCACCGAGAGCGGCACCGGCGTGGTCCACTCGGCGCCGGCCTATGGCCTGGAAGACTTTATCTCGTGCAAGGCGCACGGCATGAAGGACGACGAGATTTTGAAGCCTGTCATGGGCGACGGCCGCTTTGCGAGCTCGCTGCCGCTGTTCGGCGGCCTGACGATCTGGGAAGCCAGCAAGCCGATCTGCGCCGCGCTGACCGAAGCGGGCGCCCTGTTCGAACTGAAAATGTTTGACCACAGCTACATGCACTGCTGGCGCCACAAGACCCCGATCGTCTACCGCGCGACCAGCCAGTGGTTCGCCGGCATGGACCTCACGCCAAAGGACGGTGGCCCGACCCTGCGCGAAACGGCGCTGGCCGGCATCGACAAGACCCAGTTCTTCCCGGACTGGGGCCAGGCGCGCCTGCACGGCATGATCGAGAACCGTCCGGACTGGACCCTGTCGCGCCAGCGCCAGTGGGGCGTGCCGATGGCCTTCTTCATCCACAAGGAAACCGGAGAATTGCATCCGCGTACCCCTGAGCTGCTGGAGCAGGTGGCCAAGCTGATCGAACAGAACGGCATCGACGCCTGGCAGGCACTCGACCCGCGCACGCTGCTGGGCGACGACGCCGACGTGTATGAGAAGAACAAGGACACGCTCGACGTCTGGTTCGACTCGGGCGCGACGCACCAGACCGTGCTGCGCGGCTCGCACGCGCAACAGTCGACCTTCCCGGCCGACCTGTACCTGGAAGGCTCGGACCAGCACCGCGGCTGGTTCCACTCGTCGCTGCTGACCTCTTCGATGCTGAACGGTACGCCGCCGTACAAGGCGCTGCTGACCCACGGCTTCACGGTGGACGAAAACGGCAAGAAGATGTCCAAATCGCTTGGCAACACGATGGCGCCGCAGAAGATCTCGGACACCCTGGGCGCCGACATCCTGCGCCTGTGGGTGGCCTCGACCGACTACACGGGCGAACTGTCGATCGGCGAAGAGATCCTGAAACGCGTCACCGAATCGTATCGGCGCATCCGGAACACGCTGCGCTTCCTGCTGGCGAATACGTCCGACTTCGACCCGGCGAAGCACGCCGTGCCGGTGGCGGAGATGGTGGAGATCGACCGCTACGCGATCGCCTCGATGGCGCAGCTGCAGAAGGACGTGGCCGCGCACTTCGACCGCTACGAATTCCACCCGGTCGTCTCGCGCCTGCAGAATTACTGCTCGGAAGACCTGGGCGGCTTCTACCTCGACATCCTCAAGGACCGCCTGTACACGACCGGCGTCGACTCGCAAGCGCGCCGCTCGGCCCAGACCGCGCTCTGGCACATCGCGCACGCCCTGCTGCGCGTGATGGCGCCGGTGCTGTCCTTCACGGCCGAGGAAGCCTGGGCCGTGTTCGCGGGCCAGCAAGCCTATGCGGATTCGGACGAAACCATCTTCACGCAGACCCTGTGGACCTTCCCGGAACTGCCGGATGCGGAAGCGCTGCTGGCCAAGTACGCCGCCCTGCGTGAAGTGCGTGCCGACGTCACCAAGCAGCTGGAAGAAGTGCGTGCCTCGGGTGCGATCGGTTCGTCGCTGCAGGCCGAGCTGACGATCAAGGCGGCGGGCGCCAGGCACGCGCTGCTGGCGAGCCTGGACGACGATTTGAAATTCGTCTTCATCACCTCGCAGGCGACGGTCGAACAGGCCGCGAACGAGGCCGAGGAAGCGGTACAGGTGACGCCATCGGAAGCGCCGAAGTGCGAGCGCTGCTGGCACTACCGCCGCGACGTCGGCCACAACCATGAGCACGCCGGCCTGTGCGGCCGCTGCGTGAGCAACCTGTTCGGCACCGGCGAAGCACGCCGCTTCGCGTAAGCTTCACCTGCCGACCGCCATGCCGCCCGTGCGCGGCATGGCGGTTTTCCTTATCCGACCTCGACTCCCATGGCAACCAAGACAAAACCACGCATCTCGACCGTCCATAAACCAGGCAGCGGCGCCGGCGCCGGCGCCGGTATCGGCCCCTGGCTCGGCATCGCCTTCCTCGTCGTGCTGATCGACCAGCTGACCAAGATCACGATCTCGAAACTGTTCGCCTATGGCGAAACGCTACCCGTCACCAGCTTCTTCAACCTGGTGCTCGTGTATAACCCGGGCGCGGCGTTTTCCTTCCTCGGCGACCAGGGCGGCTGGCAGCGCTGGTTCTTCACCGCGATCGCGGTGGGCGCCATCGGCTTCATCCTCTACCTCATGAAGCGCCACGCCGGCCAGCGCCTGTTCTGCTGGGCCCTGGCCCTTATCCTGGGCGGCGCCGTCGGCAATGTGATCGACCGCGTCGCCTACGGCCACGTGATCGACTTCCTCGACTTCTACTGGCGCGGCTGGGGCCACTTCCCGGCCTTTAACGTCGCCGACATCGGCATCTCGGTCGGCGCCTTCCTGTTCATCGTCGACGAACTGCGGCGCGTAAACAAGCACTGAAGGAGCATTCGGCATGAGCATGGACCTGCAAGGTAAAAAAATCGTCCTCGGCCTGTCCGGGGGCGTGGCCTGCTACAAGGCGGCGGAACTGTGCCGTGCGCTGATCAAGCAGGGGGCGAGCGTGCAGGTCGTGATGACCGATGCCGCCACCCATTTCATCGGGCCAGTGACGCTGCAGGCCCTGTCGGGCAACACGGTCTGGCTGGATCAGTGGGATCCGCGCATGCCGAACAACATGGCGCACATCGACCTCACGCGCGGCGCCGATGCCGTGCTGGTCGCGCCCTGTTCGGCCGACTTCATCCGCAAGCTCGCGCATGGCGTCTGTGACGACCTGCTCTCGACCCTGTGCCTGGCGCGTCCGGCCGGCGTGCCGCTGCTGGTCGCGCCGGCGATGAATGTCGAGATGTGGCAGAACCCGGCCACCCAGCGCAACGTCGCGACCCTGCGCGAAGACGGTATTCGCATCTTCGGCCCGGCGGCCGGCGAACAGGCCTGCGGCGAGACCGGTCTCGGACGCATGCTGGAACCGGAGCAGTTACTGGAAGAGCTCATCGCCTCCTTCCAGCACAAGATCCTGGCCGGCAAGCGGGTGCTGATCACTGCCGGACCGACCTTCGAAGCGATCGACCCGGTGCGCGGCATCACGAATCTCTCGTCCGGCAAGATGGGCTATGCCATCGCCCGCGCCGCGCGCGAAGCCGGCGCCGAGGTGACGCTGGTGTCCGGCCCGACGGCCCTGTCGACGCCGCACGGCGTGCGCCGCATCGACGTCCTGTCCGCCCAGCAGATGCACGACGCGGTGATGGCGGGCGTCGAGGGTCAGCACGTGTTCATCGCCGTCGCGGCGGTGGCCGACTGGCGGGTCGCGAACGCCAGCGACCAGAAACTGAAAAAGCAGGAAGGCGGCGCGGCGCCCCAGCTCGAATTCGTGCAGAACGCCGACATCCTGGCCTCGGTGGCGGCGACCACTTCGCTGTCGGGCTGGCCGTATTGCGTCGGTTTTGCGGCGGAGTCCGAAAACCTGGTCGAGTACGGCGCCGCCAAGCGCGAACGCAAGGGCATCCCTTTGCTGGTGGGCAACATCGGCCACCACACCTTCGGGCAGGATGAGAATTCGATCGTCCTGTTCGACGAACACGGCCACACCGTGCTGCCGCGCGCCGACAAGCTGACGCTGGCGCGCCAGCTGGTGTCCGAAATCGGCAAGCGCCTCGAGCAGCGCTCCTTGCTTACCTGAGCTTCCCTGATTCATACAACAAGAACGCATGAAAACGATAGACATCAAGATCCTCGACCCGCGCATGAAGGAACTGCTGCCGGCCTACGCCACCCCCGGCAGCGCCGGCCTCGACCTGCGCGCCTGCATCGAGGCGCCGCTCGTCCTCGAACCCGGCCAGACGGTGCTGGTGCCGACCGGTCTCGCCATTCACGTGGCCGATCCGGGCTATGCGGCGATGATCCTGCCGCGTAGTGGACTCGGCCATAAGAACGGCATCGTACTCGGCAATCTGGTAGGCTTGATCGACTCCGATTACCAGGGCCAGCTGATGGTCTCGACCTGGAACCGCGGCCATGCCGCTTTTACGCTGCAACCGCTGGACCGCCTGGCGCAGCTGGTGATCGTGCCCGTCCTGCAGGTGGGCTTCAATGTCGTCGAAGAGTTTGCATCGAGCGAACGGGGCGCCGGAGGGTTCGGGAGCACCGGAAAACATTAAAAAGAGCGGCTAACAGAGCCCCCAGGGCAAGGCGCATCGTCGAAGACAGTAGGTTAGTACGGCCAGACGATGCAACGCCGCCATGGGGGATCTGTTAGCTGCGAAAAGGAGAAAAATGATTCGCATTGAACGTCTGCGCCCCGCCGCACTGGGGATCGCCACCGCCGTCCTGCTGGCCGCCTGCGGCACCCAGCCCCAGATCCGCCAGCCCGGCATCCCGGGCGGGCCCGTGACCGAAACGCCGCAGGGCACGCCGCTCACGCCGCAGATGGCGGCCGCGGCCGACACACTGACGAAAATGGCGGCGATGCAGGACCGCCTGTACCGCGTGGCGGCCCCGCTGCTGATCGACAATGCCGAGCTGTGCCCGAAACACGCGCGCAACCTGCTCGGCTTCACTGCGAAGAACCGCCACTCCTACCCCGGCATCTACAACGAGGCCGCGCACGTGGCCTTCGGCATGGATGAGCGGCTGCAGGTCACCGGCGTGCTGGCCGGCAGCGGCGCGGCCAAAGCCGGGCTGCGCCTGGGCGACGACCTGGTCGCGGCCGGCGGCAAGCCGCTGCCGACCGGCGCCAGCGCCCCGTCGACGGTCGGCGCGGTGTTCGGCAGCCTGATGTCGGCCCACACTGCCTTGCCGCTGACGATCGAGCGCGACGGCCGCCCCCGCGACCTGAGCATCCCGGTCACCCGCGCCTGCGGCTTCGGCATCGAGCTGGGCAATGGCGACAACGTCAACGCCTACGCCGACGGTTCGCGCGTGATGCTTACGCGCGGCATGCTGGGCGTGGCACGCAACGACGACGAGCTGGCCTATGTGCTGGCGCGCACGATGGCGCACAACATCCTCGAGCACCCGAAAGCCCAGCGCAACCAGGCCACGCTCGACAGCGTGATCGACAACCTGACGCGCATGAGTCCCGACACCGGCATGCTCAACGGCAGTGCCGGCATCAAGGCCATGCCGTCGAACCTGGACGCCGCCGCCGACCGCCTCGCGGTCTTCCTGCTGGCCCGGGCCGACTACAACATCGAGGGCGTCCCGGCGTTCTGGAAGCGTTTTGCGGCGGCCCATCCGGCCAGCGTGGTGAATGGCTTTACGGCGAACCACCCGTCGACCGCGGCGAGGTTGACGGCGATGGAGCTGGCGATCGAGGACGTGAAGGCGAAGAAGAGCGCGAAGAAGCCGCTCACGCCGTGATCGCATCGTAGCGTGTGAAATGCCTGCTCGGCTTTTCTTGCGCTGGTTGTACGCGTGGGCGGGGGACCCGCCCACGCTACAAAGCCGCAGCGGCGCCTCCGCCGACGCCGTTCCTCCTTTTTTTGTATCATTGAAGTCCCTCCCCAGCAGCCCCCACGCAACCATGGACAGCCTCGACCTCGACGTACTCAAGACCGCCGCGAGCTGGCTCGACGCCGGCCACCGCTGCCAGCTGGTCACGGTCATCAAGACCTGGGGCTCGAGCCCGCGCCCGATCGGCGCGACATTGGCCGTGCGCGACGATGGCCGTGTGATCGGCTCCGTCTCCGGTGGCTGCATCGAGGACGACCTGATCGAGAACGTGCGCGCGCGTGGCATCTCCCCGGACGCGCGTCCCCACATCGTCAGCTACGGCATCAGCGCCGACGACGCGCACCGCTTCGGCCTGCCCTGCGGCGGCACCATCGAACTCGCAATCGAACCCTTGAGCAGCGCCAGCGGCCTGCGCGAACTCCTGCAGCGTCTCGAGGGCGGCGAACTGCTTGAACGCCGCCTGGACCTGGCCAGCGGCGCCGTCACCTTGACGCGCGCCGCGTCCGGCAGTGTGCTGCGCGTCGAAAACGAGGCGCTGTACACGATCCACGGCCCGCGCTGGCGCCTGTTCATCATCGGCGCCGGTCCCCTGTCCCGCTTCCTGGCGCAGGTGGCGGGCGCAATGGACTACCGCGTCATCGTCTGCGATCCGCGCGAGGAATACCGGGCCGACTGGAATCTGCCCGGCGTCGAACTCGTGCATACGATGCCGGACGACCTCGTGACCGAGTCGAAGCTCGATGCGCGCAGCGCCGTGGTGGCATTGACCCACGATCCGAAACTCGACGACCTCGCGCTGATGGAAGCGCTCAAGTCGGACGCCTTCTATGTCGGCGCGATCGGCTCGCGCCTGAACAATGCGCGCCGGCGCGAGCGCCTGAAACTGTTCGACCTCAGCGAGGAACAGCTCGACCGCCTGCACGGCCCGATCGGCCTCTACATCGGCAGCAAGACGCCGTCCGAGATCGGCATCGCGATCCTGGCCGAAATGACGGCCATTAAGAACGGCGTACCGACGGCGATGCTGGTGCCGCACGCGGCGGCGCCGCAGCCGGCCACGACCGACATCTGCGCCGTCTGATACCCGAGCAAAAAACAGGATGCGCGGCGCGGCGCCGTGTGCGACGATGCGCCTCCGCTTCCTGAATCGATCATGAACACTGCCAACTTCCTGCGCCTCCTGCTGCTGGCCGCCATCTGGGGCGGCTCCTTCCTCTTCATGCGCATCGGCGCGCCCGTGCTCGGGCCGGCGGTGCTGATCGAATACCGGGTGCTGTTCGCGGCCCTGTTCCTGGCCGCCGTCGGGCTGGTGCTGCGCAAGCGCCTCGACCTGCGCGCCAACTGGAAGCATTACCTGATGCTGGGCTTCTTCAACTCGGCCTTGCCCTTCCTGCTGTTCGCCTACGGCGCGCGTACCTTGAGCGCGTCCGTGCTGTCGGTGCTGAACGCTACTGCCCCGATGTGGGGCGCGCTGATCGGTGCCGTGTGGGCGCGCCAGCCGATCACCCTGCGCAGCGGTCTCGGCTTGTTGCTGGGCACGGCGGGCGTGGCCCTGCTGGTCGGCTTCGACGATGTGTCCACGCGTCCCGGCGCCGGCATTGCCGTGGCGGCGGCGCTGGCGGCGGCCCTGTGCTACAGCATCGCCAGCCTGTATGCGAAATCGGCCAGGACCGTCGAGCCCTTCGCCAACGCCCACGGCACGATGTGGGCCGCGACCCTGTTCGTGCTGCCTGCGCTGCCCTTCTTCCCCTCGCCCGGGACCGCCACCCCGGGCGTGTGGGCGGCCGTGCTGGCGCTCGGCGTGCTGTGCAGCGGCATCGCCTACCTGATCTATTTCCGGTTGATCGCCGAAGTCGGCCCGACCTCCGCGCTGACGGTGACCTTCCTTAATCCCGTGTTCGGCATCCTGTGGGGCGCGCTGTTCCTGGGCGAGGCCGTCGGCTGGCATACGCTGGCGGGCGCCGCCATCGTGCTGGTCGGCACGGCGCTGGTGACGGGCTTCGTGCCGCGCTTCGGCCGTCCCGCCACCGCTGCCGTCAAACCATGACGATGCAAGCGTTCACGATGGCGCTGCCGCAGGACTATCGCAGCGCCGACGTGCTCGCCTTTCATGCGCGCGATGCCGAGGGGCTGGCCGAACAGGTAAGCGGCCAGCGTCTCTGCAAGGCCGTGCTGCTGGACGGCGTGCCGGTGTTGTTCGATGTGACGCTGACGCCGCACGAAGCGCAGTGCCGGATCGCCGCCGACGGCCAGCTCGACGCCACGCGCGTGCAGGACATCCTGCGCAACATCCTTGCCCTGCGCATCGACCCAGCCCCCTTCGCGGCCCTGGTGCAGGATGACCTGATATTCGGGCCGCTGGTGGCGCGCCAGCCGGGACTGCGCATCGTGCAGTCGGCCAGCGTCTTCGAAGCGCTGACCTGGGCCATCATCGGCCAGCAGATCAACCTGCCGTTTGCCATCAGCCTGCGCCGCACTTTTATCCAGCAGGCCGGCAAGCCGCACAGCGAGGGCTTGTGGTGCTACCCGGAAGCACTTGATGTCGCACGCCTCGACCTGGACGCGCTCACCAGCCGCAAGTTCTCGCGCGCCAAGGCCGAGACCCTGCTGCGCGTGGCGCGCATGGCGGCCGACGGCGAACTGCACTTGGCGCAGGACGACGATCCGGCCCGTGCGGGCGCCGCGCTGCTGGCGATCAAGGGGATCGGCCCCTGGACCGTCAACTACACGCTGCTGCGCGGCTATGGCTTTGCCGACTGCTCGCTCGAAGGCGACGTGGCCGTGCGCGGCGCGCTGGGCCGGCTGCTGGGCGAAGCGCAGAAGCCCGACCAGGCGCGGACCCAGGCCTGGCTGGCACGCTACAGCCCGCATCGGACGATGGCGGCGGCGTATCTATGGGCGAGCCTGAATCAAACTGCGGGTTGACACTGATCGTTCCGGCAACAATACCGACCAGGGTATGCTGAGTTCCGCGTGGGCATGCCCGATAAAACCGTGGATGAGGCCATTGGCCTCGTCCACCCCTACGACCAGCCCGGCAAGCCGTCGAGCTGCTGCGCCCCTTCCCCCGAAAACCGGATCAGCTCCGACAAAGGCACGGTCGCCAGGTTCTCGCTGCCGTAATGCCCGCCGAGGGCGCTGGGAATTTTCAGGCAATAGGTGCGGTCGTCGGTCAGCGGCCCGAGCGTGGACTCGGCCAGGTCGACCAGTTCCGGCATGTACCAGTCGTTGAGAAAATCCTGGTTATAGGAGAGCGCATCGAGCGCGGCGCGGTTGCCGGCGACCGGCTCGCAGCACAGGTCTTGCGGACGCAGGCGCCAGTAGCTGCCGTCCGCGTCGCGCAGGATCAGGTTGCCGAAGGCGTTGGCGCCGAGTATTTCGACCGCCCGCAAGCCCATCCAGCCCCAGGCGTCGTTGATGTCTTCAACAGTTATCATGGTCGAACCCGCTAATGGTGTTTTGTTCGACAACGCAGAGTTCGGCAGGTGCGGCGAATCCGACGCTTTCTTGATGCAAGTCGAGTCCGGCCAGGGGAACAAAACGAAAAAGCCGCTGATCCTTTCGAATCAACGGCTTTCTGAATTCTGGTTGCGGGGACAGGATTTGAACCTGTGACCTTCGGGTTATGAGCCCGACGAGCTGCCAGACTGCTCCACCCCGCGTCTGTGAAATGAATTATACGCGGCTTCGGCTGTTTAGGCAAATCCAATGCCTACGCCATGAGCGATTGATGCCTTGCATAGCGTGGGAGCAACACCGCTGCCAAGCGGACGCAGGCGCAGTCGAAGCAATCCGGCTCTACCAGTTCACACCAAATTTATCCGGACTTGAACGACTTTCACTTATTTGATGAGAGATCTCAGTTCGAGAATGAACAATCACAAGGATAGCTGCGAATGCCTGCTTCAAGCAATTTTGACGGCGAACGCAGGTCGCTTTCTCTTGTCTCACAAGGACCACCTATTGCGTTTCGTTGCTGAGCCGTGTTTGCCATCTGCCAAGCGAAAAAAGGTCGAGCTGGTCATCATCAACACAGATGAGGATGAAAGGGCGATGCTCCTAGCTCACCGTATCCGGCTGGTCCCCAATAACGCGCAGGCTGCCTACCTCACCCGCGCAGCAGGCACTGCCCGCTTCGCCTACAACTGGGCCTTGGTTGAATGGCAGCGCCAATACCACGCGAGCCTCGCCGACCCGGCACTGCCGAAACCGAACGAGACCGCACTGCGTCGGCAACTCAACGCCATTAAGCGGACCGAATTTCCATGGATGCTGGAGGTAACGAAGAACGCGCCGCAGATGGCCATTATTCAACTGGGACGCGCCTTTGAGAATTTCTTTGCCCGCCGTGCCCGTTTTCCGCGATTCAGGCGCAAGGGCCGAGACGACCGTTTCACCTTGAGCAATGATGAGTTTCGGGTCGAGGAAAAGCGTATTCGGATTCCGAAGTTGGGATGGGTGCGCATGCGAGAAAGACTGCGGTTTGCCGGCCACATTGTTTCAGCTTCCATCTCGCGCCTTGCAGGTCATTGGTTTGCCAGCATTACCGTCGACACGCCCGATGGGCCGCCCCTGTTGCCAGCCGAAAACCAAGGCGTGATCGGGGTCGACCTCGGTGTGACGCGGTTGGCGACGCTCTCCACCGGCGAAACCTTCGCCGGGCCGAGGCCCTTGCGCGCCTTACTCAGGCAGCTACGGCACCTGTCGCGTGCTTTCTCACGTAAGGTACGAGGCTCTCGCAACTGCAGCAAAGCCAAACTGAAACTGGCGAGGCTATACGCCCGAATCGCCAACATCCGTCTCAACAGCCTGCACCAGCTAACAACGAGCATTACGCGGCGCTTCCGTACAATCGGCATCGAGGACTTGAACGTGAAGGGAATGCTGGGCAACCGCCGCCTATCTCTCGCCATTGCCGACATGGGCTTTGCCGAGCTGCGCCGACAGCTTATGTACAAGGCCGCATGGCGCGGCAACCAGGTCGTGGTGGCGGACCGCTGGTATCCCAGCAGCAAGACTTGTTCGCATTGCGGTTACCGGCTCGAAACACTTTGCTTATGCCAACGTTGGTGGATCTGCCCTGGCTGTGAGATCCGACATGACCGCGACGTCAATGCAGCGATCAATCTACGAAACATGGCGGTGAGTTCCACCGTGTCGGCCTGTGGAGGGGACGGAGCTGGCCTTGCGCGCAAGCGCAAGACGAAACCGGCCCCGGTGAAGCAGGAATCCAGCAGCAAGGTGGCCTTTGTTAGTCGGGCTAGCTTTGCGTAAGTTTGGAGGAACGGTGTAAAGTAGCCGCATATTCATTCTTCCGACTCCTTATGAACTTTTGTTCCGAGTGCGGCCATGCGGTCGCACTAAGCATTCCCGAAGGCGACAACCGCCCGCGCCACGTGTGCACGCAGTGCGGCACGATTCATTACCAGAACCCGAAAATGGTGATCGGCTCCATTCCTGTCTGGGAGAAGGACGGCACGCTGCAAGTCCTGCTGTGCCGGCGCGCGATCGAGCCACGCCGCAGCTACTGGACGCTGCCGGCCGGCTTCATGGAAAACGGCGAGACCACCGCCGAGGCCGCCGTGCGCGAGACCGAGGAGGAAGCCGGCGCCCACATCGAGATCGGCAAGCTGTTCACCCTGCTCAATGTCGCCCACGTCCACCAGGTCCACATGTTTTATCTCGCGCGCCTGCTCGACCTCGACTTTGCGCCGGGCGAAGAGAGCCTGGAAGTGCAGCTGTTCGCCGAGCGCGACATCCCTTGGGACGAGCTCGCCTTCCCGACGATACGCACGACACTGGAACTGTTCTTTGCCGACCGCGTCAAAATGCGTGAGGGAGTGTCCAGCACGTACGGCGTGCACAGCCACGACATCAAGCGCCCGATGATCGCGCCACGCGAACCAGACTGACCCAGCGAGATCCACCATGATTCCCTGGCTTGATGCGCATACGCCGTTTCCCGACGTATCCGAGGCGCTGACGATCGACGCCCCGGGCCTGCTTGCGGCCGGCGCCGACCTGTCGCCGCAGCGCCTGCTGCTCGCCTACCAGAACGGCATCTTTCCCTGGTTTTCCGAGGGCCAGCCTATCCTCTGGTGGAGCACCGATCCGCGCATGGTCCTGTACACCGACGACTTCAAGGTCAGCGACAGCCTCAAAAAAACCCTGCGCCGCGTCGAGCGCAGCCGCACGAGCGGCGGCCCCTGGCAGGTGCGCTTCGACAGCGATTTCGAAGCCGTCATGCGTGCCTGCGCCGCACCGCGCCGCGACGGTCCGGGCACCTGGATTTCGGAAGACATCATCGATGGCTATACCGGCCTGCACGCGCTCGGCTACGCGCATTCGTCCGAAGTCTGGCTCGATGGCGAGCTGGTCGGCGGGGCCTACGGCGTCTGCATCGGACGCATGTTTTATGGCGAATCGATGTTCGCGCGCGTGTCCGACGCCTCCAAGGTGGCGCTGGCCTATCTTGTAGCGTTTTTACGCAAGAACGGCGTGCGCATGGTCGATTGTCAGCAGGAAACGGGACACCTGGCCTCGCTGGGCGCGGCGCCGATTCCGCGCAGCGTGTTCCTGCAGCATTTGCGGGCCGCGATTCGCGAGCCGGCGATCAGCTCCTGGGAACCGGTCGCACCGTTGGATGCTTAACCGTGTCCGGGTCCTGCTTTCGTTAGAATAGGTCCATCACGTCGCCGAGAGCTCTGCATGACGCACTTAAATGACCTGCCCTTCTCCACGCTGCAGTTCTATACGACCGCCCCGTATCCGTGCAGCTACCTCGACGCACGCCAGGCGCGCTCGCAGGTCGCCACGCCTTCGCACCTGATCAACGCGGACGTGTATTCCGAGCTGGTGAAGAACGGCTTCCGCCGCAGCGGCATTTTTACCTACCGCCCGTATTGCGACGGCTGCCAGGCCTGCATCCCGGTGCGCGTGCGCTGCAACGAGTTCGCCCCGAACCGCACGCAGCGCCGCGCCTGGAAGCGCCATGGCGACCTGAGCGCCATGGTGGCCAACCTGTCGTTCTCGGACGAGCATTACGCGCTCTACCTGCGCTACCAGACCACGCGCCACGTCGGCGGCGGCATGGACCAGGACAGCCGCGACCAGTACGCCCAGTTCCTGCTGCAAAGCCGCGTCAACACGCGCCTGGTCGAATTCCGCGAGCCGGACGGCACCTTGCGCATGGTCTCGATCATCGACGTCCTGTCGGACGGCCTGTCCTCCGTCTACACCTTCTTCGACCCGGACGTGCCCGGTGCTTCCTTCGGCACCTACAACGTGATGTGGCAGGTGGCGCAGGCGCGCGAACTCGGCCTGCCCTTCGTCTACCTCGGCTACTGGATCGAACAGAGCCCGAAGATGGCTTATAAAATCAACTTCCGGCCCCTGGAGGCGCGTATCAAAGGTAACTGGGGAATACTGGACCGCTAACGCGCTTGTTCGGCACGGTACAATTGCGCAATCTATTTTCGAGCGCGCCATGTCCGACAAAATCCTCTACACCCTCGCCCGTCCCCTGCTGTTCCGGCTGCCTGCGGAAACCGCACACAACCTGACCCTGCCGGCCCTGCGTAACGCCGCCCAGCGCGGCATGACGGGGATGTTCAAGAAGCCTGCGCCCGATCCGCGTACCGTGATGGGCATCACCTTCCCGAACCCGGTCGGCCTGGCGGCAGGCCTGGACAAGGACGGCGCCTACATCGATGGCCTGGCTGCGTTGGGCTTCGGCTCGATCGAGATCGGCACCGTGACGCCGCGCGCCCAGGCGGGCAACCCGAAGCCGCGCATGTTCCGCGTGCCGGCCGCACGCGGCATCATCAACCGCATGGGTTTCAATAACGGCGGCGTCGACGCCTTCGTCGCCAATGTGCAGGCTTCCCGTTTTTATCAGGAAAAGCAGGGCGTGCTCGGCCTGAACATCGGCAAGAACGCCGACACCCCGATCGAGCGCGCCGCCGACGACTACCTCGCATGCCTGCGCAAGGTCTATCCCTACGCGAGCTACGTCACGGTCAACATCTCGTCGCCGAACACGAAGAACCTGCGCCAGCTGCAGGGCGCTTCGGAACTCGACGCCCTGCTCACGCAGCTGAAGGCGGAACAGACGCGCCTGGCCGACCAGCACGGCCGCTACGTGCCGCTGGCTTTGAAGATCGCACCGGACATCGACGCCGAGCAGATCCGCGACATCGCCGGCGCCCTGCTGCGCCACCGGATCGACGGCGTCATCGCGACAAATACGACGCTGAACCGCCGCGACGTCGAGCGCTACAAGCACGGCCATGAAACCGGCGGCGTCTCGGGTGCGCCCGTGTTCGACCTGTCGAACATCGTCATTCGCGCGATGAAGAAGGAGCTTGGCAACGCGGTGCCGATCATCGGCGTCGGCGGCATCCTGTCGGGGAAGGACGCGAAGGAAAAAATCGCGGCCGGCGCCCAGCTGGTGCAGCTGTATAGTGGCCTGATCTACCGCGGCCCGTCCCTGGTGCGCGAATGCGCCGACGCGCTGCGCGCATAAGGAGCCACATATGGAACGCAAACGCTTGGGACGCAGCGAGTTGATGGTGTCGAAGGTCTGCCTCGGCACCATGACCTTCGGCGAGCAGAACACGGAGCTTGAGGCCCACCGCCAGCTCGACTACGCGGTCGAACGCGGCATCAATTTCATCGACACTGCGGAGATGTATCCGGTGATGGGCCGCGCCGAGACGCAGGGTTCCACGGAGCGCTTCATCGGCAGCTGGCTGAAGGCACGCGGCCGCCGCGACGAGCTGGTGATCGCCTCGAAGATCGCGGGGCCGAATGCGAACATGGGCTGGATCCGCGGCGCAGGGCACGACCTCGACGCGGCCAACGTACGCGCGGCGGTCGAGACGAGCCTGCAGCGCCTGCAGACGGACTACATCGACCTGTACCAGATCCATTGGCCGAGCCGTAACCTGCCGATCTTCGGGGCCAACAGTTTCGATCCGAAGCGCGAGCGCAGCAGCGTGCCGATCGAGGAGACGCTGGGCGCACTCGGCGAACTGGTCAAGGCGGGCAAGATCCGCGAGATCGGCGTGTCGAACGAGAGCTCGTGGGGCGTGTGCGAATATGTGAAGCAGGCCGAGATGCGCGGCCTGCCGCGGATTGCGACGATCCAGAATTTATATAACCTCACCGCGCGCGCGTTCGAAACGTCCTTGCTCGACGAGACCTGCTTCCGGACCGATGTGAGCCTGCTGGCCTACAGTCCGCTGGCGTTCGGACAGCTGACGGCGAAGTACCTCGACGATCCGAAGGCGCATGGCCGCCTGACGATCTTCCCGCC
Source organism: Massilia litorea (assembly GCF_015101885.1). Taxonomy (NCBI): domain Bacteria; kingdom Pseudomonadati; phylum Pseudomonadota; class Betaproteobacteria; order Burkholderiales; family Oxalobacteraceae; genus Massilia; species Massilia litorea. The sequence goes on along the minus strand of NZ_CP062941.1, from coordinate 2,400,844 downwards.
GAACTGGAGTCCGCGCTACGTGCGGCCCGAGACGCTGGCGGCGACCGCCGAGTATGCGGCGCTGGCGCGGGCAAACGGCTTGACGCCGGCGCAGATGGCGCTGGCATGGTGTTATTCGCGCTGGTTCGTGGGGGCGACCATCATCGGGGCGACGACGCTGGAACAGCTGAAGGAGAACATCGATGCGGCGGAGATCGTGTTGTCGGCCGAGGTGGTGGCCGCGATCGATGCGATTCATGCGCGGATTACAAATCCAGGTCAATAAGGTTTTTCGACATTCGCACGTTCGTTGAACGCGTGGGCGGCAAAGCCGCCCGCCTTACAATCCCTGCGTTTGAAGCCAAGGTCAAAAGAAGGGACGCAGGGTGGACGGGTCCCCCGCCCACGCGGTGATCGTTATCCGCCGCTCAGCTGCGCCCGCCCCGACACCCTCTAAATCGCCACCGCCTCGTCCGCCAGCGAGCGCTCGATATCCGCCCGCGTAAACCCCGGCGCGAAACGTTCGATGAAGTGGTAGGCATACGCGCGCAGGTAAGCCCCGCGCCGCACGGCCAGCCGCGTCACATTTGGCGCAAACAGGTGCGACGATTCGATCGCCCGCAGCCCCTTGTCGCGCCCATTGTCGAAGGCCATCGACGCAATGATCCCGACCCCCATCCCCAGCGACACATACTGCTTGATGACGTCCGAATCCATGGCGGTCAAGACCATGTCCGGCGCCAGTCCAGCCTTGCTGAAGGCATCGTCGATATGGCCGCGGCCGGTGTAGCCAACGTCGTAGGTAATCAAGGGATACTCGGCCAGGTCTTCCAGCCGCAGCGGCATTTTATTCAGCAGCGGATGCCCGTCCGGCGCCACGACGACGTGGCTCCAGCGGTAGCACGGGAACGAGACCAGGTCCGGAAACGCCGACAAACCTTCGGTGGCGATGCCGATGTCGGCACGTCCCGACAGCACGTATTCCGCGATGTGTTCCGGCGCGCTTTGTTGCAAGGCGATGCGCACGTTCGGAAAGGCGTTGCGGAAGGACTGCACCACCTGCGGCAGCGCGTAGCGCGCTTGCGTGTGGGTGACGGCGATGGTCAGCGTGCCGCTGTCCTGGGCCGAATATTCCTGGCTCGCCTGCGACAGGTTTTCCGCTTCCACCAGCAGGCGCTCGACGATTTTGAGGATGCCTTTGCCGGGCGCGGTCAGGCCGGTCAGGCGCTTGCCGTTGCGTTCGAAAATGACGACGCCGAGTTCGTCCTCGAGCTCGCGGATCTGGCGCGACACGCCGGGCTGCGAGGTGAACAGCGCAGCGGCCACGTCGGTGAGGTTGAAATTGCGGCGCGCCGCTTCGCGCACCGAACGCAGCTGCTGGAAGTTCATATGCCGCCTCCTTCGTCGACGAATACCTGGATCTGGCGCGGACGCACGACCAGGGTCTCGCCTTCCTTCAGGCCGAGGCCGGCGAAGCGCTCGTTCGGAATCACGGCTTCGATCAGCTGGGCATTGTCGGCGCGTTCGAGGTCGAGCTGGGCCAGCGGGCCGATCGCATGCGCGCGGCGCAGTTTCACGACGATGCCCTGCTGCCCCGGCGTGTAGCGTTCGACGTCGAGGTCGTGCGGACGCACATAGCCGATGCCGTCGGCGTTCTGCACGCCACCATGGCCGGGCGCGTCGAACAGCGCATCGCCGCTGGCCAGCACGCCATCGTGCACGCGGCCGTGGAACAGGTTGACGTTGCCGAGGAAGCTGTAGACGAAGGGCGATGCGGGCGCGTTGTAGACGCTCGCCGGCGTGCCCAGCTGCTCGACGCGGCCCTTGTTCATGACGACCACCTGGTCCGCCACTTCGAGCGCTTCTTCCTGGTCGTGGGTGACGAAGATCGAGGTCACGTGCAGGTCGTCGTGCAGGCGGCGCAGCCAGCGGCGCAGTTCCTTCCTCACCTTGGCGTCCAGCGCGCCGAACGGTTCATCCAATAACAGCACGCGCGGCTCGACAGCCAGCGCACGCGCCAAGGCAATGCGCTGGCGCTGGCCGCCCGACAGCTGCGGCGGATAGCGGTCGGCGATCCAGTCGAGCTGCACCAGTTCCAGCAGCTGTTTTACTTTGTCGCGGATCTGCTGCTCCGACGGGCGCTCGCGGCGCGGACGCACGCGCAAACCGAAGGCGACGTTCTCGAACACCGTCATGTGCTTGAACAGCGCGTAGTGCTGGAACACGAAGCCGACCTGGCGCTCGCGCACATGGCTGCTCGACGCATCCTGGCCGTCGAGCAGCACCGAGCCGCTGTCCGGATGCTCGAGGCCGGCGATGATGCGCAGCAGCGTGGTCTTGCCGCAGCCCGAGGGGCCGAGCAAGGCGGTCAGTTCGCCGTTCGGGAATTGCAGCGAGACGTCGTCGAGCGCCTGGAACTGGCCGAACTGCTTGCGGATGTGTTGGACTTCGATCGTCATTGCGGGCGCTCCGGTGTACCGGCGTCGGCACGCATCGACAGGTGCAGACGCCATTCGATAAAGGACTTGACGGCCAGCGTCACCAGCGCGAGCAGCGCCAGCAAGGATGCGATCGCAAACGCGGCCGTGAAGTTGTATTCGTTATAGAGAATCTCGACCTGCAGCGGCATGGTGTTGGTCTCGCCGCGGATGTGGCCGGACACCACGGATACGGCGCCGAACTCGCCCATCGCCCGCGCATTGCACAGGATGACGCCGTACAGCAGGCCCCATTTGATGTTCGGGAGCGTCACGCGCCAGAAGGTCTGCCAGCCCGAGGCGCCCAGCACCAGCGCCGCTTCTTCTTCCTCGGTTCCCTGTTGCTGCATCAAGGGAATGAGCTCGCGTGCGACGAACGGGAAGGTAATAAAAACGGTCGCCAGCACGATGCCCGGCACCGCGAACAGGATCTTGATGTCGTGGTCCATCAGCCACTGCCCGAACCAGCCCTGGGCGCCGAACAGCAGCACGTAGATCAGGCCCGCGATCACCGGCGAGACCGAGAACGGCAGGTCGATCAGGGTCAGCAGGATGCTTTTGCCCTTGAAGTCGAACTTGGCGATACACCACGCTGCGGCCACGCCGAAGACCAGGTTCAGCGGCACCGCGATGCCGGCGGCGATCAGCGTCAGCTTGATGGCGGAAATCGCGTCCGGGTCGAGCACCGATGCGACATAGGTATCCCAGCCCTTTTTCAGCGCTTCGGTGAACACGGCGACCAGCGGCACGAACAGGAACAGGGTCAGGAACAGCAGCGCGACGGCGATCAGGGTGTAGCGCACCCAGTTCGGCTCGAAGGCATTGGTTTTCACGGGACGCGTGGCGGTTTGCGGCGTCGCGAGTGGTTTATCCAGGACTGCGCTCATTTCTTGCCTGCCCTTCTGCGGGTCCAGGCCTGCAACAGGTTGATCGTCAGGAGCAGGATGAACGAGACGACCAGCATCACGACCGCGATCGCGGTGGCGCCGGCGTAGTCGTACTGCTCCAGTTTGGTGATGATGAAGAGCGGCGTGATCTCGGACACCATCGGCAGGTTGCCGGCGATGAAGATGACGGAACCATACTCTCCGGTGGCGCGCGCAAAGGCGAGCGCGAAGCCGGTCAGCAGGGCCGGCACGATCGAGGGCAAGATCACGCGGAAGAAGGTCTGCAGCGGGCTCGCGCCCAGGCTGGCGGCCGCTTCTTCCAGTTCGCGCTCGGCTTCTTCCAGCACCGGCTGCACCGTGCGCACCACGAAAGGCAGGCCGATGAAGGTCAGCGCCACCACCACGCCGAGCGGGGTAAAAGCGACCTTGATCCCGAACTGTTCGAGGTATTTGCCGATCCAGCCATTGTTCGAATACAGGGCGGTCAGGGTGATGCCGGCCACGGCGGTCGGCAGCGCGAACGGCAGGTCGACCAGGGCGTCGATGAAGCGTTTACCGGGGAACTTGTAGCGCACCAGCACCCAGGCAACGATGCCGCCGAAAATCACGTTCAGGCCGGCCGCGATCAACGAGGCGCCGAAGCTGAGCTTATAGGAGGCGACCACGCGCTCGGACGAAACCGCCGTCCAGAACGCTTCCCAGGTCATCGTGAACGTTTTCAGGAAGACGGCCGACAGCGGGATCAGGACGATCAGCGCGAGATAAAAGATCGTGAACCCGAGCGACAGTCCGAAGCCGGGGATGACCCGGCCCGGCGCGCGCGTAAGTGAAGGCATAGCGTCCTTATTACAAATTCTTCTAATGGACTGTAATAATCTCACCTACGGCTCATAAACCAAACGAAGGAATCTTCATTTGTATAGATGAATAATGCTATTAGCGTGGTGAAGCCTGCACCGTTTAATAGATCAGCTTGAAGGCGACGCCGGTCAGCGTCATCGCCAGTAGCGCGCGCAGGAAGCGTTCCGGCACCTTGCGGGCCAGCATCGAGCCAAGGGTAATGCCCGGCAGGGAACCGATGAGCAGGGTGACCAGCAGCGTCCAGTCGATCGAACCCAGCCACCAGTGGCCGGCGGCGGCAATCGCGGTCAGCGGCACGGCGTAGGCGATGTCGGTGCCGGCCACTTCGGCCGGGGTCAGTTTTGGATACAGCATGACAAGCAGGGTCGCGCCGACGGCGCCGGCGCCGATCGAGGACACGGTGACGAGGGTACCGAGCACCGCGCCGGCGATGATCGTGGCCGCGCTCAAGGCCTTGCCCTGCAGCTGGCGCTCGGGGTGGGCCTTGATCCAGGCCAGCATGCGGCGGCGGAACAGCAATGCGACGACGGTCAGCATGACCGAGCCGGCGATGGAATAGCGGATGATCTGGCCGATGCGTGCGTCGAGCGCGCCGAACTGGCTCAGGATCAGGGTCGCGATCAACGCAGCCGGCAGCGCGCCCAGGCACAGGCGGCGTACGATGGCCCAGTTGACGGTGCCATTGAAACGGTGGGTAATGGTGCCGGCGCTCTTGGTGATCGACGCAAAGGCGAGATCGGTGCCGACCGCGACGGTCGGAGAGATGCCGAACAGCAAGGTCAGGAGCGGCGTCATCAGCGAGCCGCCACCCACGCCGGTCATTCCGACCAGCAAGCCGACGGCAAAGCCGGCCGTAATATAAGTCATCAACATGCCCCAAGGGTAAGCTGGGTCAGCCGTGGGACAAACGATGGGTTTCTTATTTACTTATGCGTACAGTGGGAATGGGGGTATCGCAGCCGCGAGTCGATATTCGGAAAATAACGTAGGGTGGGCACTTGTGCCCACGCGGATCACCGATTGATCATGTACGCCCTCAACGGGCATACGTTCCGATGTGCAATCGTTCGAACGCGTGGGCACAAGTGCCCACCCTACGGTGCGCAGCCGTTCGTCGTTCCGTCAAGGCTGCGGCAAGGCTTACTTGTTCGGCTGCGGCGTCAAGCGCAGATACGGCCGCGGCGCCGTAAAGCCCTTTGGATATTTTTCGGCGATCACGGCCGGATCCTGCACGGTCAGCGGAATGATCACGTCATCCCCATCCTTCCAGTTGCCCGGCGTCGCCACCGAATAGCCGTCGGTCAGCTGCAGCGCGTCGATCACGCGCAGCACTTCGTCGAAGTTGCGGCCAGTGCTCATCGGGTAGGTGATGGTCAGGCGGATCTTTTTCTTCGGGTCGATCACGAACAGCGAACGCACGGTCGCCGTGGCCGACATTTCCGGGTGGATCATGTCGTACAGGGTGGACACCGATTTATCCGCGTCGGCGATGATCGGGAAGCCGACCACGGTCTGCTGGGTTTCCTCGATATCCTTGATCCAGTTCTTGTGCTGCTCGGCCGGGTCGACGGACAGCGCGATCGCCTTGACGTTGCGCTTGTCGAATTCGGGCTTGAGCTTGGCCGTCAGGCCCAGTTCGGTCGTGCAGACCGGCGTGAAGTCGGCCGGGTGCGAAAACAGCACTACCCACGAATCGCCTGCCCACTCGTGAAAGCGGATGCGGCCGATCGTGGAATCCTGCTCGAAATCGGGTGCGGTGTCGCCGAGGCGTAAGGTCATGGTCATCTCCAGGAGTTGGGAAAAGGCACGACGTTCTGATGACGCCGCAGCCGTTCAGCTATTCTGCGGCATTTTTGACAAGTTTGCTCGGCCGTCACTACCTTGTTTTACATGAAGCGGTTGTACAGCACCGTGCCCCAGGTAATCGCGGCCAGCAGCACCGTCAGCCCGACCGCGGCGCTGCCGAAGTCCTTGGCGTTCTTCGACAGAGGATGGCGCTCGAGCGAGATCCGGTCGACCACCGCCTCGATCGCCGAGTTGATGAGTTCGACGATCAGCACCAGCAACAGCACGCCGATCAGCGTCAGTCGCTCGAAGGCGGACACCGGCAGCACGAACGCGAAGATCAGGCCCAGCACGAAGACCAGCAGCTCCTGGCGGAAGGCGTGCTCGATACGCCAGGCCATGACCAGGCCCTGCACGGTATAGCTCGACGCGGCCAGAATGCGTTTAAAGCCGCTCTTGCTCTTGAATTCGCTGGTCTGATGTTCCATTATATTTCTAAGAAGACACGAAGATCCCATTATGCCCGTTCTGCGCCGGGCCGGGAACGCGGCGTACGTTAGATGAACCGTACTAGCAAAATGGTCCCCGCTTTCCGCATTATGGTATAAAGTAAGGACGATACCGCACTGCACCAACCACATCATGAAAATCGAAACCCTTGAAGCGCCCAAGACATCGATCCAGGTGATTGAGCGCATGGTCGCCCTGCTCGACGCACTGGCGACCTATCCCGATCCGGTGAGCCTGAAGGAATTGTCGAAAGTGTCGGGCCTGCATCCCTCCACCGCCCACCGCATCCTCAACGACATGGTCGTCACCCGCTTCGTCGACCGCGTCGAGCCCGGCACCTACCGGCTCGGCATGCGGCTGCTGGAACTGGGCAATGTCGTCAAAAGCCGGCTGTCGGTGCGCGAAGCGGCGCTCGACTTCATGCGCGCCCTGCACAAGAAAACCCAGCAGACCGTGAACCTGTCGGTACGCCAGGGCGACGAGATCGTCTACATCGACCGCGCCTTCTCGGAGCGCTCGGGCATGCAGGTGGTACGCGCGATCGGCGGACGCGGCCCGCTGCACCTCACCTCGACCGGCAAGCTGTTTTTATCGGTGGACGAGGCCAAGGCCATCCGCGCCTATGCCACGCGCACGGGCCTTGCCGGCCACAACAAGAATTCGATCACGGATCTCACCAAGCTCGAGCGCGAGCTGAGCCTGGTACGGGCGCGCGGCTATGCACGCGACAACGAAGAGCTGGAACTGGGCGTGCGCTGCATGGCCGCCGGCATCCATGACGACAGCGGCAAGCTGGTCGCCGGCCTGTCGATCTCGGCGCCGGCCGACCGCCTGCAGGACGAGTGGCTGGACGACCTGGTGCAGACGGCCGGGCAGATTTCGGCGACGCTCGGTTTCCGGGCCGCGTCGGTGGCCTGAGAAACCAACGCCATAAACGACAACGGCGCCCGCGGGCGCCGTTGTTTTTTCTCCGTACAGGTCAGCGCTTTTGCAGCACGGCTGCCGCCGACACCGCAGAAAACGAGGCCGGGACGGCATCGCTGGTAGCGACCGGGCTCGCCGTCGGCTGGGTGATGCTGTCCGGCGCCAGCGCTTCCAGCCAGCGGCGCATGCGCCCGGCGTCGGCCGTACGCGACATCTTGCCCTTGGAATCGAGGAAGACCATGATCACGTTGCGGCCCTGGATCATCGCCTGCATCACCAGGCACCGCCCTGCTTCGTTGATGAAACCGGTCTTCTGCAGGCCGATGTTCCAGTCCGGCATGCGCACCAGGTAGTTCGTATTGTTGTAGCGCATCGGGCGGCCGCTGGCCTCCACCACCCAGTCCGGATCGGTCGAATACTGGCGCAGCAGCGGCTTCTGGTGCGCATACGCCACCAGTTTCGCCAGGTCGCGGGCGCTCGAGACGTTCTGGCTCGACAGGCCATTGGCGTCGACGTAACGGGTGTCGTGCATGCCCAGTTCGCGTGCCTTGGCATTCATCGCCGCCACGAAGGCGCTGATTCCGCCGGGGTAGTTTCGTCCCAGGGCCGCCGCCGCGCGGTTCTCCGAACTCATCAGCGCGATATGCAGCATATTGCCCCGTGTCATACGCGCGCCGACGGGCAGGCGCGAGCTGCTGAATTTGTGGCGGTCGACGTCGTCCTCGGAAATCGTGAGGACCTGGTTCATGTCCAGGTTCGCTTCGACCACGACCAGGCCGGTCATCAGCTTGGTGATCGAGGCGATCGGCAGCGCGACGTTGGCGTTCTTTTCGAACAGTACTTCCGAACTGTTCTGGTCCATCACGAAAGCCACATTCGAGGCCAGCGACAGCGGATCGCGCGTCTGGTTCAGGCCGGCCAGGTCGCCGACGGTGCGCGCCGCGGGGATCGCCAGCAGGGCCGGCGCGGCACGGCGGATCGTCTGGTAGACGACGCGGCGCTTGCCGTTGACTTTCACGACCCGGCGGATCAGGCGCGGGCGGTCCTCGGCGGCGGCAACGTTTGCCGCTTCCTCGCGCTTGCCCTTGCGGCCGGCCTTGGCCACGGGTTGTCTGGCGGCCCTCTTCTTGACCGCCTGGCGCTTCTGTTTGCTTGAAGCGACCTGCGCGCCGGCACCGGCGCCGGCGGCCGACACGGGCTCGACGACGAGGAACAGCGAAACCAGGACAGACAACAGGAGCTTCAACATTTCTACTTCCTTTTTACGCGACCGATGAGGCATGAATGAGTGTATTCGCCTCCAACTCAACTGCAAGCGAATTTAACACCCTCGCGTCTATTTTGCCGCACAACAACGGACTGATGCACGATGCATGCGTGCTTGTGCGGCGATCTTTCTCAATTGTGTGACGGGCGCAACACCTTAATTTACAAAATGAACAAAGGTCGACAGCGGCTCGCGTTCGGTCACGAGCGAGTTCTCGATTTTTGAGGGATCGGCCCAGCCCAGCGCCATGCCGCACACGACCCGTTCGTTAGCCGGCAGGCTCAGCTGCTCGGCAATGATGCGGTGGTACTGGGTGAAGGCCGCCTGCGGACAGGTGTCCAGTCCACGTCCGCGCGCCGCCACCATGATGTTCTGCAGGAACATGCCGTAGTCGAGCCAGGAGCCCTGCTCCATGATGCGGTCGATGGTAAAAATCAGGCCGACGGGCGCATCGAAGAAGCGGAAGTTGCGCGCGTGCTGGGCCGCCATGCCGGCCTTGTCCTCGCGCGTGAGGCCGAGCAGGCTGTATAAATCCCAGCCGACTTTGCGGCGGCGGTCGATGAAGGGCGATACCCATTCGCGCGGATAGTAGGCGTATTCCTCGGTGTGCTGGCGCGACAATTCCGGACGCGTGTGCACGGCGAGGATGGCATCCGACAGCGCCGTCCGGGCCTGGCCGGTCAGCACATACACTTTCCAGGGCTGGGTGTTTGTGCCGGAGGGGGCGCGCGCCGCCACTTCCAGGATGCGCGCGATGTCGGCCTGCTCCACCGGCTTGTCGAGGAAGGCGCGGATCGAGCGGCGCGAGGTGATGGCGGCATCGACCGCCTCTTGTTGCTGGCTTGAGATCATGGAAGCTCCTTTTTCTTGACGACGAATGCGACGCCGGTGACGGCCACCACCATGCCCAGCAGTCCAAGCGGACTGAGCGACTCGCCGAACAGCAGCCAGGCCATGACGGCGGTGGTGGGCGGAGTCAGGTACAGGAGGCTGGTCACCTCGGTGGCATTGCTGCGGCGGATGAGTTTGAAGAGAAGGAAGATCGCGCCGATCGACAGCGCGAACACCGACCACAGCAGCGCGACGACGAAGTTGGTGTTCCACACTATTTTAGACAATGCCGGGTCCAACTGTTCGAAAACAATCGCGCATGGCAGCAGTGCGGCGACGGTGGCGGCGAACTGGATCACGGTGCCGGTGCGCAGGTCGAATTGCGGGCAGTAGCGGCGCTGGTACATGGTGCCGGCCGTGATCGACAGCAGCGCGAACAGGCAATACAGGATGGCGCGCGTCGACAATCCCGCCAGGTTGATCTTGGCCGCCACCACCAGGGCGACGCCGCCCAGGCCCAGCAGCAGGCCGAGCCACTGGCGCGGACGCACCCGCTCGCCGATCAGCGGCGCGGCAACTGCGGTCAAAATTGGCTGCATCCCGACGATCAAGGCCGACAGCCCGGCCGGCATGCCGATCTTGATGGCGCACCAAACGCCGCCCAGGTAGCCGGCCTGCAGCAGCAAGCCCGCGACCGCAACATGCTTGATGCGTCCACGCGGCCAGGGCGCGCCCGAGACCAGGACGATAGGCACCAGCACCAGCAGCACGCCGAGGCAGCGCAACAGGAGAAAGGTCAGCGGCGGCGCATACGGCAGGCCGAACTTGGCCACGATGAAGCCGGTACTCCAGAGGAAGACGAAGAAGGCGGGCACCAGCCAGCGGTGCTGCGTGGTGGTTGCGCCTGCGGTTGCGGTGGTGTCGGCCATGGTCTGATCAGTCGGGCGCCGGGACACCGGATGGCGTAGTGCGCGTTGACAAGTCTACCATGGGCGGCAAAACCCTTCCGCTCGCCGCCATGTTGCTCTTTCCTATGAAAAACGCATATAAAGTTGTCTCGAAGTATTTCTTCCGATGCAAGAGAACAACAATCGAAAATCGCATGGTGCGACGCACCAAAATAGCTTGACGCGGCTTCAAAAATGGGCAAAACTTGATTCTGTTGCGGTGCACCATTCAGATTCGCACCGGTTGTTAGCAGCATACCTTCCTATAACGTCTTGTTTGGAGATCCTCATGTTTGCAATCCCAGAGCAGTTCTCGAATGCCACCAAAGCCAATTTCGAAACCCAATTCGCCCTGTTTTCGTCGCTGACCGCGAAAACCTTCGAAAGCGTCGAAAAGCTGGTCGAGCTGAACCTCAATACCGCCCGCGCCACCCTGGCTGACAATTCGGCGACCGCTCGCCAGCTGCTGTCGGCCAAGGACCCGCAAGAGTTCTTCCAGCTGTCCGCCGCCCAGGCCCAGCCTGCCGCCGAGAAAGCCGTCGCCTACAACCGCCAGCTGGCCGCCATCGCCACCGCCAACGGCGCCGAGTTCTCGAAGGCCGCCGAAGGACAGATCGTCGAAGCGAACCGCAAGGTCATCGCCCTGGTCGACGAAGTGAGCAAGAACGCCCCTGCCGGTTCGGAGACCTTCGTCGCCGCCGTCAAGACCGCGATCAGCAACGCCAACGCCGGCTACGAGCAGTTCAGCAAGACCACCAAGCAGGCTGTCGAAGCCATCGAAAGCAACGTCAACGCCGCCGTGTCGCAGTTCTCGCAAGCTGCCGCCAAAGCGCCGGCTGCTGCCAACGCCGCTGCTGCTGCCGCTGCTTAAATTTTACTGGCCCGCTGCGCGCGGGGTGTAAAAAGAAGGGCCGCCCGATTACTCGGGCGGCCCTTTTCTTTGCTGCGTCAACACAATTCATACGGTGTACGCGTGGGCTCGAGAGCCCACCCTACGGTGCACAACGGTCAGTAGTTAGCGGTTGTGTAACGTAGGGTGGGCACTCGTGCCCACGCGTTTCAACACATGCATCGCGGCGCCGCATGCCCCTGCGCAATACGATGGATCATTCGCCGAGATACGCCGCCTGCACCCGCGGATCGTTCAGCATCGCCTGCGCATTCCCCGTCATCGTCACCAGGCCCGAGTCCATCACATACCCCCGGTGCGCCGCCTGCAGCGCCAATTTGGCATTCTGCTCGACCAGCAAAATGGTGATGCCCTGGGCAGACACGTCGCGAATGACTTCGAAAATTTTCTCGACCATGATCGGCGCCAGCCCCATCGACGGTTCGTCCAGCAGCAGCAAGGTCGGGTGGCACATCAGCGCGCGCGCCATGGCCAGCATCTGCTGCTCGCCGCCGGACAGGGTGCCCGCGAGCTGGCCGGAACGTTCCTTCAAACGCGGGAACACGCCGAACCATCTCTCGATATCGGCCGCGATCGCCGCCTTGTCGTCCCGCGTGTAGGCGCCCATCAACAGGTTTTCGTGGATCGTCATGCGGGTGAACACGCCCCGCCCTTCCGGCACCATGGCCAGCTTCTGCTGCACCAGGCGGAAGGATTGCGTACCCGCCAGGGGCTTGCCCAGATAGGACATCGTCCCTTCGACCTTGCAGGCCGGCAGCGTGCCGGTAATCGCTTTCAGCGTCGTCGTCTTGCCGGCGCCGTTCGCGCCGATCAGCGTAACCAGTTCGCCCTTGTTGACCTCGAGGTCGATGCCCTTCACCGCCTTGATGCCGCCGTAGGCCACCTTCAATCCAGCGATCTTCAGAATATTGTCGCTCATCAGTGAGCACCTCCCAGGTAGGCCGCGATCACCGCCGGATCCTTCTGGATCTCGCTTGGCGCGCCTTCGGCGATGCGCTTGCCGTACTCGAGCACGGTAATCCGGTCGCACAGGCCCATCATCAGTTTCACATCGTGTTCGATCAGGAGCACGGTCTTGCCTTCCGCCTTGATTTTGACCAGCAGCTCGCGCAGGGCCAGCTTTTCGGTGGCGTTCATGCCGGCCGCCGGTTCGTCCAGCGCCAGCAACTGCGGATCGGTGGCCAGGGCGCGCGCGATTTCCAGGCGGCGCTGGTCGCCGTAGGACAGGAATTTCGCCGTGCGGCCGGCGAACTGGCCGATGCCGACGAAGTCCAGCAACTCCTGGGCGCGTGCACGGATCGACGCTTCCTCGTCGCGCGCCGCCTTGTGGCGGAAGATGGCGCCGAACACGCCCTGCTTCGAGCGCACGTGGCGCCCGACCATGACGTTTTCCAGCGCCGTCATCTCGCCGAATAAACGGATGTTCTGGAAGGTGCGGGCGATGCCGGCCTTGGCTACCGCATGCGGTGCCGAGGGCGAATACGGTTTGCCGGCCAGCTCGAAACTGCCGCTGTCGGGCTGGTACAGGCCGGTGATGACGTTGAAGAAGGTCGTCTTGCCGGCACCGTTCGGGCCGATCAGGCCGACGATCTGGCCAGGCTGGATCTGGATGCCGACGTCGGTCAGCGCCTGCAGGCCGCCGAAGCGTTTGTTGACGCCGGAAATATTCAGGAGATAGTTGCTCATCGATGTAGGGCGCCTCAGACGGCCGCCGCCTCCTTTTCGTCGTCGCGCGCCAGCGCCGCATTCGGGCGCTGTTCCCGGTTCGGCGACGGCCACAGGCCTGCCGGGCGCACCAGCATGATGGCGACCAGCGCCAGGCCGTACAGCAGCTGGCGCAGCACCTCGGCTTCGATGATCACCTTGCCGAACATCGCCATCTGCGCCGGTTCGACCACGTGGCGCAGCACTTCCGGCAGGGCCGCCAGCAGCACGCCTCCCAGCACCACGCCCGGGATATGACCGATTCCGCCGAGCACCACCATCGCCAGCACGGCGATCGATTCGGTCAGCGAGAACGATTCAGGAGAAACAAAGCCCTGGAAGGCGCCGAACATCGCGCCGGCCACGCCGCCGAAGGAAGCGCCCATCGAAAAGGCGAGCAGCTTGACGTTGCGGGTATTGATGCCCATCGCCTTGGCCGCGATTTCGTCTTCGCGGATCGCGACCCAGGCGCGGCCCAGGCGCGAATGCTGCAGGCGGCTGGTAATGAAGATGGTTGCGATGCACAGCGCCAGGAACAGGAAGTAATAGGCGTTCACCGAAGGCATGCCGTAGCCGCCGATATACACCGTCGACTGTGAGCCCGCTTCGCCGGCGAGCGACACGCCGAAGATGCGGATCGGATCGATCATGTTGATGCCCTGCGGCCCGTTCGTGAAATTGATCGGGTCGTTCAGGTTGTTCATGAAGATGCGGATGATCTCGCCGAAGCCGAGGGTGACGATGGCAAGATAATCGCCGCGCAGTTTCAGCGTCGGCGCACCCAGCAGCGCGCCGAAGAATCCCGCCACCAGGCCGGCCAGCGGCACGATTGCCCACACCGACAGGTGGATGCCGTTTTGCTGGATGTCCGGGCCAAATAAGGCAATCAGGGATTCCCCGATCGCCGGATGGTAATTCACGACGGACTCGAGCAAGGCTGCAAACTGCGGCGACGAGAACAGGCCGGTGAGATAAGCGCCGACGGCGAAGAAGGCGATGTAGCCGAGGTCGAGCAGGCCGGCGAAGCCGACCACGATGTTCAGGCCGAGCGCCAGCATGATGTACAGGAGCGCGATGTCGATGATGCGCACCCAGGAATTGCCGTACTGGGCGGCAAAGAATGGGAAAGCCAGCATCAGGGCCAGCAGCAGGCCCATGGTGACATAGGCCTGGCGCTTGTTGTGGTGGACGTCGAAAGTAAGGAAGGCCATGACGAACTCCTCAGGCGCGGTCGGCCACGCGCTCGCCCATGATGCCGGACGGACGCAGGGTCAGGACCAGGATCAGCACCACGAAGGCGAAGATGTCCTGGTAATGGCTGCCGAGGAAGCCCCCGGTCAGGTCGCCGATATAGCCGGCGCCGAGCGCCTCGATGATGCCGAGCAGGAGGCCGCCGATCATGGCGCCGTAGATATTCCCGATCCCGCCCAGCACCGCGGCGCAGAAAGCTTTCAAGCCTGGCAGCACGCCCATCGTAAAGGTGATCGAGGCGTAGTTCGCGCCCCACATCACGCCGGCGACGGCCGCCAGCGCGGCGCCGATGGCAAAGGTGGCGACGATCACGCTGTTCGAATCGACGCCCATCAGGCCGGCCACGCGCGGGTTCTCGGCCACCGCGCGCATGGCTCTCCCCATCTTGGTGCGCTCGACCAGCAGCACGAGCCCCACCATGGCCAGCGCGGCGAGCACCAGCAGCAATACCTGGGTCTGCGAAATCATGGCACCGCCCAGCATGATCGGATCCGAGGACAACAGTTGCGGGAAAGGCAGCGGGCTGCGGCCCCACCACGGCATGGCCATGACGAAGGTCTGCAGCAGGATCGAGACGCCGATCGCGGTGATCAGCGGCGCCAGGCGCGGCGCGTTGCGCAGGCGGCGGTAGGCGATGCGTTCGATGAGGACATTCACCAGCATGGCGACGGGAATCGCGCCGAGGATGGCGATGGTGAGCTGGATGAAGCCCGGCAGGCCCGGGAAATGGTGTTCAAGCAGTTGCAGGATCGACAGGCCGACCATCGCTCCGATCATCAGGACGTCGCCATGGGCAAAATTGATGAGGTTCAACACCCCGTAGACCATCGTGTACCCAAGCGCGACCAGTGCATACATGCTGCCTAGCACCAGCCCGTTGAGTATCTGCTGGACAAAAGTCTCCATCTTTTCCGCACCTCTATATTTCGATAACAAAAACGGCACCCCGAGAATCCCGAAGTGCCGCTCATTGGCCTGCCGCCGTTTCCATCGGCAAGGGAAAAACAGTTGCCGCTATAAACATTCCGAGCGTCGCCATCATAGCGAGCTTTTTGAAAAACTAACAACGGAAAGTTGTAGCAGCTCCTGTGTTATCGGATTATCAGCAAGACTTATGCCACCTCGCTGCGGGCGCCGTCCAACCCCTTCGGCAGCGGGAAAGTGACGTGCTCCTCCACGCCCTCGAGCGCGCGCACGCTGGCCGCGCCCAGTTCCTTCAGGCGGTCGATGACGGCCTGCACCAGCACTTCCGGGGCTGAGGCGCCGGCGGTGAGGCCGATGCGCTTTTTGCCGGCGATCCACTGTGGGTCGATCATGTCGGCCTGGTCGATCATGTAGGCAGGCGTGCCCAGCTTGTCGGCCAGCTCGCGCAGGCGGTTCGAGTTCGAGCTGTTCGGGCTGCCGACCACGATCACCACTTCCACCTGCGGCGCCATGAACTTCACGGCTTCCTGGCGATTGGTGGTGGCGTAGCAGATATCGCCCTTTTTCGGCTCCATGATGTTCGGGAAGCGTGCTTTCAGGGCCGCGATGATCTCGGCGGTGTCGTCGACCGACAGCGTGGTCTGCGAGACATAGGCCAGCAGGTCGGGATTGGCGACCTGCAGCTTCGCTACGTCCTCGACGGTTTCGACGAGGTGCATGCCCTCTTCCGCCTGGCCCATCGTGCCTTCGACTTCCGGATGGCCGTCGTGGCCGATCATGACGATTTCGGCGCCCTGCTTGCGCATCTTCGAGACCTCGACGTGGACCTTGGTCACGAGTGGACAGGTGGCGTCGAAGATCTTGAGGCCGCGCGATTCGGCTTCCTGGCGCACGGCTTTCGAGACGCCGTGGGCCGAGAACACCAGGGTGTTGCCGGCCGGGACGTCGTCGAGGTCTTCGATGAAGATCGCGCCCTTGTTGCGCAGGTCTTCCACCACGAATTTGTTGTGGACGATCTCATGGCGTACGTAGATCGGCGCGCCGAACTGCTGCAGGGCGCGTTCGACGATCTCGATGGCACGGTCGACACCGGCGCAAAAGCCGCGCGGCTGGGCAAGCAGAATCTCGTTTTCCACGTTTTCCATAGTATTCCTGTTACAGGACCGAAATCAGTTTCACTTCGAAATGCAGATCCTGGCCGGCCAACGGATGGTTGAAGTCGAACAGGGCGGCATCGTCGCGCATCTCGTGCAGCATGCCGGCAAAGCGGCCGCCGCCCGGTGCGGCGAAGTCGACCAGGTCGCCCGCCTTGTAGTCGGCGTCGGGCACCGAATTCTCGTCGAGCGTCGCTTTCGAGACCCACTGGATCAGCTCGGGATTGCGGTCGCCGAAACCTTCGGCGGCAGTCAGGGTGAAGGTTTTATGCTCACCCTCGGCCATGCCGAGCAGGCGTTCTTCGAGGAAGGGAGCGAGCTGACCCTGGCCCAGCATCAGCGTGGCCGGGTTGGTACCGAAGGTCGTGACGATGTCGGTACCGTCCGCGCCGGCAAGGCGGTAGTGCAGGGTCAGGTAGGCCGATTCGGTGACGACAGCAGGGGAAGCGTTGGACATGTTATTTGTTGTGGCGGGCAAACCGCTATTGTAAGGCCTTAGGCCTTTTCCCGCCTCCAGGCGCTGCTGTTTTCGGCACTCGTTGCGACTGGAAAAATCGTTTTTGCCCGGACTGTCGCGTCCGCACATCGACATGATGATGATGAGCAAACAATTGCATGCGCCTGCGTTCACGCGGGGGCACGCTGCGTCAATAGTGCTAAGGTCGATCGTGTTTCCCACAAGCAATCCCTTAACTACCCAGGAGCAAATCATGGTATCGATGGAATCCGAACTGGTGTATGCAGGCTTTTGGCAACGCGCTGGCGCTTATTTCCTTGACGGTCTTCTTATCTACCTCATCATCTATCCTTTACTGCTGATGGTGTATGGCATGAGCTACCTGGAGGACCCGAATGCCTACTGGGGCCCCATGCAACCGCTGATTTCCTACGGTGTCGCACCTGTCCTGATCCTGCTGTTCTGGATGCACAAGTCGCGCACGCCGGGAAAAATGGCCATTGCCGCCACCATCGTCGACGCGCGAACGGGCGCAAAACCGAGTACGAAACAATTCCTGCTTCGCTACTTCGGTTACTTGCTGTCCACGTTGCCGCTCTTCCTTGGCTTTCTCTGGGTCGTGTTTGATGGACGCAAGCAAGGCTGGCACGACAAGCTTGCCGGCACCGTGGTCGTGCGGCGCAAGGCAGGCGCGTCGGACCCGGTACGCTTCGAAGGAGCGGCGCCCGAAACGACGGCCTGAGGCCCCCTGTTCCAGACGGACCAGCTCCTGTCTTTTCGCAATAATCCCCGCATCCTCCTTTGCGACAGCGGAGCATCCATGGCATCGATAGCCGTGGATGCTCCGCCGTTCCGTTCACGCCGCCATTATTTACCGATCGTTCCAGAATAATTGTTGACCGACCGTTCCAGAATTGGCAGAATAGGCTGTCAATGCAACCAACTGGATCGATCACATGGCACGACCGCGGAATTTTACGGAAGACGCCGTCCTGGCCCAGGCCGCCGACCTGTTTGCCCGCCTCGGCTACAACGCGGCATCGATCGACGACTTGCTGGCGGCAACCGGCCTGCAGCGCGGCAGCCTGTATAAAGCCTTCGGCTCGAAACGCAACCTGTTCGAGAAGGTGCTGGCGGGCGCGCTCGCCCCGGGCTGGACCGCCAGGCCCGCCGCGGTCGACCTCCTGATCGTCGCATTGAAAGAGCTGGTCCCGGATGACGCGCCGATTGCCGGGCTGTGCCGGCAGGCGATCGCGGAATCGGGGCCCGAGACCGCGCACCTGCTCGGGGCGCGGCTACTGGAACACCTGAACTGAAAGGAAGGTCATGCCCGTACTCGAACTGACGAAGGACGAACTGGTGGTGCGCCTGAGCGCATGGGAGGCGGTGGCTTCGGTCCACCGGAGCATCCGCATTCCGCTCGCGAACGTGCGCGGCGCTACCGCCGACGAGGGCTTTCGCGGCCGTGAGCTCGGCCTGCGCGCGCCCGGGACGGGTTTGCCCGGCGTCCTGCACGCCGGCACCTTTTACAAGGATGGCGACCGGCAGTTCGTCTTCATCGGCCCCAACACCCATCCAGTCGTCATCGAACTGGCCAACGAAAAGTGGAACCGCATCGTGCTCGGCGTCGAGGATGCGCGCCGCACGGCGGCCGAGGTGAGCAGCGCCGTTCAGCGGTAACCCGCCTGAGCCGCGCATTCATTGCGCCCCGCCCTGCATTGATGCTACCGTTGGCGCCGCGGCCACTTCCGGCCGCGTTTCCTGGAGCATGATAGTGGTCGATGACACCCAATATGAATACGCCGGCTTCTGGGCCCGGGTCGGAGCCGCACTGATCGATACGATCCTGGTGTCGTTTCTCACGATACCGCTGGTGCGCATCATATATGGCGGCGACGACACGAGCGCGCTGCCGTTTCGGGGACCGGCCGACATCCTCATTTCCTTCGTGCTGCCGGCCCTTGCGGTCGTTGTCTTCTGGGTTGCACGCGGCGCGACGCCGGGCAAGATGGCTATCTCCGCCCAGGTCGTCGACGCCCGCACCGGCAACAAACCCAGTACAGGCCAGGCGATCGGTCGCTATCTCGGCTACTACGTCTCGACCATCCCCTTTGGCCTGGGCCTGATCTGGGTCGCCTTCGATCCGAAGAAACAGGGCTGGCACGACAAGCTGGCCGGCACGGTCGTGATCCGGCGCAAGGGCGGAGCGGTCCAGCCGGTCAGTTTCGAGCGCGCCACGAAGGACAAGGCCGTCTAGCCGCCGGCCTGCCGCACCTCAGCGGCAGATCAGAACCGCATCTTTTCCGATGCCCATAATCGGCCCTTCCCTTGACTACTGAGGAGCGCTATGGGCATCAATGACTGGCCAGAACAGGACCGGCCGCGCGAACGGCTGGCGCGCGAAGGATCGGCCGCCTTGTCGAACGCCGAATTGCTGGCAATTTTTCTGCGCGTCGGCGTACGCGGGCGCAGCGCGGTCGAACTCGGCAGCCACATGCTGGAACACTTCGGCTCGCTGCAGCGCCTGCTGCACGCGACGCCCCAGGAATTCTCGCAGGTACACGGCCTCGGGCTGGCCAAGTACGCGCAACTGCAGGCGGTGATGGAATTGTCGCGCCGCGCGATCTCGGAACAGTTTTTCAGACAAGCGCTGTGTTCGCCTGACGTGGTGAAAGCCTATTTGCGCGGCAAGTTCGGCTTGCAGCCCTATGAATCCTTCGTCGTCCTGTTCGTCGACGTCAAGAACCGCCTGATCGACGCCCAGGAAATGTTCAAGGGGACCCTCACCCACACCAGCGTGTACCCGAGGGAAGTCGTGATGGCGGCATTACGCCGGAATGCGTCAGGCGTGATGCTGGCGCATAACCACCCTTCCGGCATGCCGGAACCGAGCGAAGCCGACCTGGCGCTCACGCGCGCGTTGACTGGGGCGCTGGCCCTGGTCGACGTGCGCGTGCTCGACCATTTTGTGGTGGCGGGGACACAGGTGCATTCCTTCGCCGAGCACGGCCAGCTTTGAGTTCATCGTTCAATTACCTGCGCCAAAACAAGGCCCTGGCGACGATCTTACAATTGTTAAATTGAAGCACATGAGTAAGACACAATTGTTTTTCGCAAGTGATTGATTCCGCGACGGTTTTCACGCTATACTCTCGTTTTTCCGAATTCGGAAGTTTATCTTTAAGGAGTGCGCTATGGCACGTGTCTGCCAAGTTACTGGCAAGGGACCGATGGTTGGCAACAACGTCTCCCACGCAAACAACAAAACGAAACGCCGTTTCCTGCCTAACCTGCAGAACCGTCGCATCTACGTCGAATCCGAAAACCGTTGGGTCTCGCTGCGTTTGTCGAACGCCGGCCTGCGCGTCATCGACAAGCTGGGCATCGACGCCGTTCTGGCCGACATGCGCGCTCGTGGCGAAAAAGTCTAATTAGGGAGCTATCATGGCAAAAACTGGCCGCGACAAAATCAAGCTGGAATCGACCGCAGGTACCGGTCACTTCTACACCACCACCAAGAACAAGCGCACGATGCCGGCGAAGATGGAAATCATCAAGTTCGACCCGAAAGCACGCAAGCACGTTCCGTACAAGGAAACCAAGATCAAGTAATTGGTCCTGGAGCTGTACAAGAAAAGCCGCCCACGCAAGTGTGCGGCTTTTTTGCTTATGTGCCCGTTTATGCACCACGCGTGACAATTGGTGCATTTTTAGCAAATAGCAAAGCATATACTGATCGGGTCCAAACCCGACAATACCTTTGCCATGCGTTGCCTCCACGCTCTCCGCCCCCTTGCCCTGGCCGCCCTGCTGCTACCGGCCTGCGGCGTGAACGCGGTGGAACCGGTTGTCGCGCCCTACCCGAATACCGAGGGCTTCGGGGTGGAATTCTCGAAGAGCGAAGACTGGTACCAGCAATGCATGCGCGTCGCTCGGCTGGCCCTGCCCCCGGCGCCGCTTGCCGGCAACCAGCGCTGCAAGGCCACCGACCTGTACTACCTGAAACGCGACCAGGCAAGCACCTCGAACGGCGAATGGCAGCAGGTCCGCGCATGTGCCGAAGCCAGCGGCGACGACGCCGTATTGATGATGCTGTACGCGAACGGCTACGGCGTGGCACGCGACGCCGGCCGCGCCATCCACCACGCCTGCCGGCTCGACGCGGCGAAAGCGGAAATGGAAGCACGCATCTCCTACCTGGCGTCCGGAGCGACAGCAGACGACAGCCACCCCTTCGACCTGTGCGACCACATTACGAGCGGGCGTATGGGAGCGGTGTGCGCCGGCATCGACGCAGGGCGCGCCGACCGGATCCGTCACGCACGGCTCGAGCGTTTCGCCACCGGCTTGCCGGCGCAGGCACGCGCGCCGTTCGCGCGCCTGCGCGCAGCGGCCAAGGCTTTTACGCGCAAGACGGCCGACGAAGCAGACATGAACGGCACAGGCGCCGCGGGATTCGCGCTGCAGGACATGGGGCGCCGCGATGAGGAATTCATGGAGACGCTGCTGAAAGCAGCCAGCGGCGCGCTCCCGCGCGCAAGCGCGGCCCAACTCGCGCAACTCGACCTCCAGCTGAATGCCATCTACCGGGAGCTGCTGGGCAAACCTTCCGAAGACAAGGGTCATCCGGAGCGTCTCGGCGACTCCACGGTGGCGCGCGAGGATGTCCGCAGCACCGAACGCGTCTGGCTGGCCTACCGCGATGCCTGGAAGCCCTTTCTTGCCGCCGCGCGCCTGCCGGTCGACCTGATCTCGGTCCAGGCCGCGCTGACGCGCCAGCGCATCGCGCAATTGAAGAGAATCTAGCGTACAAAGAGAATTGAAAACAAAAAAAGGCTCCCGAGGGAGCCTTTTCTACTTGGAATTTCGACGCTTATGCGTAGCTGCGCAGGCGCAGCGAGAATTCCTGCAGCGACTTGATGCCCGAGGCCTCGGCGCGTGCGCACCAGTCCTGCAGCTGGTGCAGCAGCTGGTCGCGGGTCGAGTGCGAACGTTCCCAGATCGCGCCCAGTTCCACGCGCATCTGGTGCATCGTCTCCAGCGCCTTGCTGTGCTTGAAGAGCTCGATCAGCTGTTCTTTTTGCGACAGTTCCAGCTTGGCCGGCTCGCGCTGCAACAGTTTGCGAGAAGACTTCAGGAAACGCTTTTCCAGCTCGGCCTTGTCCTTCAGGTGTGCCAGCTCTTCGTGGAAAGCGTGCTTCACGGACTTGGCATACTTCGCCATCACGTCGTAACGGTTGGTGATCACCGACTGCAGCGTGTCGAGGTCGGCCACCGTTTTGCTCTTCGTGAACTTCGGCTCGGGAGCGACTTTCTTCACTTTGGCCAGGCCCAGCATTTCCAGGGCACGGATATAGCCCCAGCCGAGGTCGATTTCATACCATTTGCTCGACAGCTTGGCCGAGGTGGCATGGGTGTGGTGGTTGTTGTGCAGTTCTTCGCCGCCGATCAGGATGCCCCATGGGAAAACGTTGGTGGCCGCATCGCTGCAATCGTAGTTGCGGTAACCCCACCAGTGACCCAGGCCATTGATGATGCCGGCTGCCGTGATTGGAATCCACAGCATCTGGATGGCCCAGATGGTGATGCCGATGACGCCGAACAGGACAAAGTTAATCACCAGCAGCGCGGCGACACCGAACCAGCTGTACTTGGTGTACAAGTTGCGCTCGATCCAGTCGTCCGGGGTGCCGTGGCCATATTTCGCCATCGTTTCCAGGTTCTTGCTCTCGGCACGGTACAGTTCCGCGCCTTCCAGCAGCACTTTCTTGATGCCGCGGGTCACCGGGCTGTGCGGATCTTCCTCGGTATCGCATTTCGCGTGGTGCTTGCGGTGGATGGCCGCCCATTCCTTCGTCACCTGGCCCGTGGTCAGCCACAGCCAGAAGCGGAAGAAGTGGCTCGGGATCGCGTGCAGTTCCAGCGCGCGGTGTGCCTGGTGGCGGTGCAGGTAAATCGTCACGCTGGCGATCGTGATGTGCGTCACGATGAGCGTGTATAGAACGACTTCCCAGCCGCTCAGGCCGACGAGGCCGGTATTCAGGAATTCCAGTACGGAATGCAGGATGTTGCTAAAGCTCATTAAGGCTCCAAAGTGATTGCTTGTCTAAAGCACGCCGTCTTTTCTGGGAGAAGGTCGCGAAGGACGGCCGCACGGACCGGTTCGCCGGCCGCGGGCTCGTCAAGCACGCATTCTACGCACTTCCAGTGACGCACGGCACGACGAACGCATTAAAACGTGTATGAGCGCGAAATGTGCGCCACATCCTTGCCAGATGTGTATTAAAGCGAGGGATTTGTGGCGGTAAACCCAAACGGATGGCGCCGGAATGCACTAGGGAGTAAATATTTTTGTTGACTGCAGAGATCACACTGCCGGTGCCCTTCTCCGGATCGACAATCGAAAAGCCCAGTTCCAGTTCGTAGCCCGTAGGCCCGAAGGCATTCAGCTGCACCGCCGGCGCCGGGTCCTCGATCACGCGTTCGACATGGTCGGCCTGGCGCACCAGCAGGTCCATGACCTCGTTCAGGTCGCTGTCGTAGGCGACGATGACGCGGGTCGTCAGGCGCACGGCCTTGTTGGTGCCGGCCTGGTTGAGCACGACGCCGGTGATCAGCATTTCGTTCGGCAGCAGGGTTTGCGTGCCGTCGAGCGCTTGCAGGACCGTCGTGCGCGTATTGATGCGCGCCACACGGCCGGCATACTTGTCGACCGTGATCGGGTCGCCGATCGACAGGCTGCGTTCGAGCAGGATAATAAAACCCGACACATAGTTACTGGCAATCCTCTGCATGCCGAGACCGAGACCGACGCCGAGGGCGCCGCCGAAGACCGACAGCACGGTCAGATCGAGGCCGACCAGGTTCAGGCTGACCAGTACCGAGACCAGGATCAGCAGCGCCCGGCCCATGCGCGCCAGCACGACGCGCGATGAGGTGTGCAAGCCTTCCAGGCCCATCAGCCGCTCTTCGAGCGCGGCGCCGGCCCACAGGGCCAGCATCATCAGCACGACGATCGAGACGAGGCCCTGCAGGATATCGAGCAGGGTTGCCCTGTGTTTGCCGACACCGATCGGCAGGACTTTGCTGTCAAGGAATTGGATGATGTCCGGCCACATGCCGGTCAGGTAGAGCGCAACGCCCACCCACACCAGCAGCGCCAGGATTTTTTCAAAGGTCTTGAGTGCATTGCCTAGGGGACCATGCCGCGCAAACACCCGGCGCAGCAGGTAAAACACGATGCGGATCAGCGCCATCGAGGTAAACAGCGGCAGCGCCACGCGCAGCAGGTGCACGCTTTGATGCCGCTGCAGGGCGATTTTCGCGCCCCAGATCAGGGCCGCGATCAGGAGCGGCGCCACCACCCGGCCGAAGCCTTCGACGCCGAGGCGGCGGAAGGCGTTCTGCGTATCGTATTCGTGCAGCCAGCTGCGCCGGATGAAGTGGGCGAGCAACAGGCCGAGCAGGATTGCGCCCACGAGGGCCAGCGCCTGCCACAGGATGCGCGGGTTGCTGATGTCTTCCAGCAGGTCCTGTAGCAGGTCGGTTAACGGCATCGGGGCGCGGCTCCTTGTTTACTCTTCAGCGGCCGTATCTTCGGCAACGGCGGTCTCGGCTTTCGGCTTTTTCGGCGCCATCGGCTTACGCTCGAGCACGGCGGCAAAGAAGCCGTCGGTGCCATGCTTGTGCGGCAGGAGTTTCAGGTACTGGTCCATCTCGAGATCGATCTTCTGCTCGGCCAGCACCTTGCTCATCGGCACCAATTCGAAGTCCGGATGCGAGGCAAGGAATTGCTCAACGATAAAATCGTTCTCTTCGTTCAGCAGCGAGCAGGTGGCGTACACCAGGCGGCCGCCGCCCTTGAGCAGGCGCGCGGCGCCGTCCAGGATCGAGGCCTGCTTTTCCTGCATTTCCGCCACGGCGCTTTGCGGCTGGCGCCACTTGACGTCCGGGTTGCGGCGCAGGGTGCCGAGGCCCGAGCACGGGGCGTCGACCAGCACGCGGTCGATCTTGCCGGCCAGGCGCTTGATCTTGGCATCCCGCTCGTGCGCGATCAGGACCGGGTGCACGTTCGACAGGCCGCTGCGCGCCAGGCGTGGCTTCAGCTTCGACAGACGCTTTTCCGAGACATCGAAGGCATACAGGCGGCCGGTGTTGCGCATCGTCGCGCCCAGGGCCAGCGTCTTGCCGCCGGCGCCGGCGCAAAAGTCGACCACCATCTCGCCGCGGCGCGCGGCCAGGATCTGGGCCAGCACCTGGCTGCCCTCGTCCTGCACCTCGATGGCGCCTTCCTTGAACAGCGGCAGGTTCTGCAGCGTCGGCTTTTTCTTGATGCGCAGGCCGAGCGGCGAGAACGGCGTCGGCTCGGCAACGATCGGCGCTTCGGCCAATTTCGCGATGACCTCGTCCCGATTGGCCTTGATCGAATTGACGCGCAGGTCCAGCGGCGCCGGCGTGTTCAGCACGGCCGCCAATTCCTTCGCCTCGGACTCGCCATACTGGGCGACGAGCTTGTCGTACAGCCACTGCGGCATGTTGGCCTGGGCCAGCGGCGGCAACAGGGAGCGGTCGATTTCCTTGATGCGGGTGAGGAACTCGGTCTCATCCTCGTGCAGGCCGCTGAGCGACTCGATCCCGGCCGTTTCCGCCAGGCCCATCAAGGCCAGGCGGCGCATCGAGGGCGTGCCGCCGGTGCCGCCGAAATCGGTGAAGAAGGTTTTGTTGCGCAGGACGGCATACACCGCTTCGGCGACGACGCCGCGCTCGCGCGAACCGAGACGCTGATGGTCCTTGAAATAACGCGACAGGGTGACGTCGGCCGGGGCCGTAAAACGCAAGATCTCGCGCAATACCTCTTCGGTACTGCCGAGAATTGCTGGTGGCAATCTCATGAAAATCCTTGATTAACTACTGAATGACTGATGGGTCGGCGAGACACGCGTCCAGGACGCGCACTTCGCCATGTTCGATACGCAGCCTGTCCTCGACGAACAGGCGCACGGCATACGGGTAGAGCTTGTGTTCCTCGACCAGCACGCGCGCGGCGAGCAGGTCTTCGGTATCGCCCGGCAGCACGGGAACGCGCGCCTGGGCGATGACCGGACCGTGGTCCAGCTCGGCGGTGACGAAATGCACCGTCGCGCCATGTTCCGCCACTCCGGCCTCGAGCGCCTGGCGGTGCGTCGCCAGTCCCGGGAATGCCGGCAGCAGTGACGGGTGGATGTTCAGCATGCGCCCGGCGTAATGTTCGACGAAGGGGCTGGTCAAAATCCGCATGAAACCGGCCAGCACCACGAGGTCGGGCGCAAAACGGTCGATTTCCTGCTGCAGGGCGGCGTCGAACTCGGCGCGGCTCGCAAATTCCTTGCTTGGAACCACAGCGGTCGGGATGCCCCGGGCTTGCGCAAAGCCCAGTCCCGCAGCATCGGGCCGGTTGCTGATCACTGCCGCGATCCTGGCCGGCCACCCTTCCGACTGCGCGGCGCGGACGACTGCTTCCATGTTGCTGCCGCGGCCGGAGATGAGGATGACGATGTTTTTCATAGCGCGCATTGTACCGCAAGCCCCCATGCCGACGAGAGCCTGGGTATGCCGGCAGCGACTACCGCGGCGCCGTCAGGTCGACTTCGAAGGAATAGAAAACGCGGAACGGGACTTTCTTTTCGGCCCAGAATTCGGCGGCGTCGCGGAACACGTCGAGCAGGGTCTCGCGTGCCTCCTTGTCGAATTTCTGGGTACTCGGCAATTGCTCGAGTACGACCAGGAAGCCCGGCTGGGGACCGGCCTCGGCTACCGTATTCGTCAGGCAGTTGCGCAGGGCATCGAAGTTCTTGCTGCAGGGCTTGGGGAAATAGAAGTTCTCGCCGATGCGGGCGCACACCTGTTGCTTGGTCAGCGTGTTCGCGCAATGCGCGTACAAGAAATGGTGGCCCAGTCGCGCCGCTTCCTCCTGCAGTTCCGGCACACGGTAGGCGCGAATGGACTGCACAAGATTGGACGGCACTCTCATCAACATACTCATTTTTCCCTCAAGTCGACCTTGGTGTGTGGTTCGAATCGCCGGGCCATTCACCAATGCGCGCCCGGTTGGTAACGCCGCTCTCCTAAATCGTTTCCACGCGCCAATAACCCTGAGTGTGTAAGGGTAACGTTTTGTAGTACCCGAAGCAACCCGAATGTGCTCAAGCGGCGCAAATTCGAAAGAAACTGCCGCTTTTCGGGCCGAATCAGGGCTCTTTTACGTGTTTTGCCATTCTGTCGCTCTTGGACTGGTAGATGCATCCCTGTTACATTTTGTTGCCACACAGATCGTTTAGATGGCCCTGGCGCGTTTAACATACATGGGTGGAAGTGATTTAGAGCGCCTGACAAAACCTTCAGGGCAAGACGCTGCAACGCAGACATGGAGGTTTTGTTAGGTGCTCGACTCTAATTGAAGCACCTACGACGAGGTTCTATATGAATATGCAAACCAAACTGATGATTTCCGCCCTGGGACTGTGCGCGCTACCGCTCGCCCAGGCTGCGCAATTCGAAGACTTCGGCCGCGTGGTGCGCGTACAGCCGCGCGTCGAACAGATCCGCCAGCCACGCCAGGAATGCCGTACCGAGTACCAGCAGGTGCCGGTCCAGCAGCAGCGCGGCAGCGGCGGCTCGGTGGTCGGCGGCATCGCCGGCGCCCTGCTCGGCAGCCAGGTCGGCGGCGGCAACGGTAAGGTCGCGGCGGCAGCCGCCGGTGCGATCGCCGGCGCCATGGTGGGCGACCGCGTCGAAAACAACGGCCGCCAGGATTACAACGGCGTCCAGGAACAGGCCGTGCGCCAGTGCCGTACCGTCGACGCCTTCGAACAGCGCACCACCGGCTACGACGTGACCTACGAATACCGTGGCCAGAACTACACCAGCTTCATGCAGCGCGATCCGGGCAACCGTATCCGCCTGAATGTGTCGGTCGAGCCGGCCCAGTACTGATCTGTTTGTTATCGGAACGGAGGACGCCCCCTCCTTCTCCGTTTCGCCCTCTTCCCGTTGCGCTTGCGCAGCGGGAACCCCTCCCCCGATAATAGGACGATTCAACCAGGTCGCCCTATGCTCATCAAACGCAAGTCCATCGAACAAGCCGAATCCTCGCGCCGCCCCGCGCGCAAACCCAAATTCGCACCCGTGACGCTGTCCGAACAGGACGGCGTTCGCTATCTCCACTTCGGCACCGAATGGGTGCAAGGCGCCATGCGCATCCGCAAGCCCGACTGGCCGGAACTCGAGTACGCCCAGCAGATGATGGCCTGGATGCTGTTCCTCGATTCTCCCCGTCACATCGTCCAGCTCGGCCTGGGCTCGGCCACGCTCACCAAATACTGCTACCGCCAGTTCCCTGAAGCGCAGGTCACGGCCGTCGAACTCAATCCGTCGGTCATCGCGATCTGCAACACGATGTTCAAGCTGCCGCCGCAGGACGAGCGCCTGCAGATCCTGGAAATGGACGCGCTCGATTTCGTCGAGGATCCGGAGCATCACGGCCGTTTCGACGTGCTGCAGTGCGACTTGTACGACGCCACCGCGCGCGGCCCCGTGCTCGACACGCCCGAGTTCTACGCCGCCTGCAACGACTGCCTGACGGACCAGGGCATCATGACGGTCAACCTGTTCGGCGACCACCCGAGCTACAACAAGAACATCAAGGCGATGAAGTTCGCGTTCGACCACGTGATCTGCCTGCCGGAAGTGCATGACGGGAACGTCGTCGCACTGTGCTTCAAGACCCGGCCGGCACTCGACAACGCGGCGCTGGCTGCACGCGCGGCGCAGATTGTCGCCGCCACCAAGTTGCCGGCCAAGTCGTGGGTCAAGGGTATCGAGGCATCCCGGTAACAGCGAAACGAGGGAACATGAACGCCAACGCACCGCAATCCGCTTCCCTCCCCCGCAGTCCCGCACGGCCACGCCGGCTCGACCTGCAAGCCATTTTCTCGTGGCTGCTGGCTGATGGCATTATCGAGAAAGACAAGGTGAAGGCGCAGTTCGCCCAAGCCCAGGCCATCCTGAAGAACGCGGTCGGTTCGATGCACCCGCTGACCGCCGTCGCCCAGTGCAAGCTGCTCTCGCATCAGCCGCCGCACCGCCTGCTGACGCTCGACGTCTTGAGCGAATGGTGCGCGGCGAAGGTCGGCCTGCCCTTCATCCGCATCGATCCATTAAAAATCGATTTCACCAAGGTGGCCGACGTGATGTCGGCCAGCTATGCGGCACGCTTTAACATCCTGCCGCTCGACATCAGCGCGACGACGCTGACGGTGGCCACCGCCGACCCGTTCGCCACCGAATGGGAAGCCGAGATCGCCAAGGTGGCGCGCCGCCGCATCGAACTGGTGCTGGCGAACCCACTCGATATCGCGCAATACATTTCCCAGTTCTTCAGCCTGGCGAAATCCATCCGCGACGCCAGCAAGACCAGCGCCCAGGATCTCGCACTGCGCAGCAACTTCGAGCAACTGGTCGAACTGGGCAAGGCCAACAAACAGTTCGACGCGAACGACCAGCACATCGTCAACATCGTCGACTGGCTATGGAGCTACGCCTTCGAGCAACGCGCGTCGGACATCCACCTCGAGCCGAAGCGCGACATCGCGGTCATCCGTTTCCGCATCGACGGCGTGCTGCACCAGGTCTACCAGGTACCCGCCGCCGTGATGCTGGCGATGACGGCGCGCATCAAGCTGCTGGGCCGGATGGACGTCATCGAAAAGCGCCGCCCCCAGGACGGCCGCATCAAGACCCGTACCGCCGCCGGCCAGGAAGTCGAGCTGCGCCTGTCGACCATGCCGACCGCTTTCGGCGAAAAACTGGTGATGCGTGTTTTCGATCCGGAAGTGGTCGTCAAGACCCTGCCCGAACTCGGCTTTCCGCCGGACGACGCCGCACGCTGGGATGCGCTGACGAACCGTCCGCACGGCATCATCCTCGTCACCGGACCGACGGGTTCCGGCAAGACGACGACGCTGTACACGACCCTGAAAGCGCTGGCGACGAACGAAGTCAATGTCTGCACAGTGGAGGATCCGATCGAGATGGTCGAAGCCTCGTTCAACCAGATGCAGGTGCAACCCGGCATCGACCTCTCCTTCGCGGACGGCGTGCGCGCCCTGATGCGCCAGGACCCGGACATCATCATGGTCGGCGAGATCCGGGACCTGGCCACCGCCGAGATGGCGATCCAGGCGGCGCTGACCGGCCACCTCGTGCTCTCGACGCTGCACACCAACGACGCCCCATCGGCCGTGATGCGCCTGCTGGAACTGGGCGTGCCCGATTACCTGCTGGAAGCGACGCTGATCGGCGTCATGGCCCAGCGCCTGGTGCGCACCCTGTGCCCGGACTGCAAGGCCCCGAATGGCGAGCTGAGCGACGACGTCTGGCAAAGCCTGGGCGGTGCGTGGAACTTGCCGAAGCCGGCGACGGTCTATCGTCCCATCGGCTGTCCCGAATGCCGCCAGACGGGCTATCGCGGCAGGACCGGGCTGTATGAATTGCTGACGGTCTCCGATGAATTCACGCGCCGCATCGGGGACGCGGCCGACCTGGCTGGGTTGCGCCAGCAGAGCATCCTTGACGGCATGAAGCCGCTGCGCATCGCCGGCGCGATGAAGATCATCGAGGGCGCGACGACGGCCGAGGAAGTGCTGAAGGTGACGGCGGCGTTGTCGGTTTCCTAGGGCTTCGCCAGTTGGCACTAGCGCAAACGCAAATCGCCGGCTATAATGCTGCCTCTTTCGGGTCGTTAGCTCAGCTGGTAGAGCAGCGGACTTTTAATCCGTTGGTCGCAGGTTCGAATCCCGCACGGCCTACCACGAATTTGCTGTAACAATGAAGGCGTCATGAGTGATCATGGCGCCTTTTTTGTTTTAGCTTGTTTCGTACTGATTAAACTTGCCGAACCGTCTGGCAAGCTATGCGGTCGCCTGGTCGTTTTCTCCGTTCTGGGCAGTCACACTTGGCGGACGCAAGGCGGGGTCATCGGCAGAAAGAGATGAGAGCAGTACAGAATCCTCACCGCCGTAGATTTTACGGAATCTCAGGTAGCCAGCCTTTCCAGATATACCGTAGCTCTTCCATGAGGAATCGAAGGGCTCCCTTCCGCTAGTCCGCATAGGTGGAATTTTCCCGGTTTTCGCATACGCATCCGCTGCACGCTTTTCGTTCTCGTCCAGCCCTTCCCACAGCCTGCTTCCCTTCCGTTCTTTCACCCATTCGGCAAGCATTTTTTGCATATCCTTTGCGTTATCAGGATTACCAGGGATGAGCTTGAACGCAGCGCGGGAGTCATGGACATAGTGATCGAAGAAGGTTACGACCGCCTCTACTGGTCGAGGCGCTTCCTGCCACCACGTTGCAATTTCTTCCCATTCGGCCAAGTGCTCATTATCAAATCCAGCTTTTTGTTGGGCTGGACGGAAGGCAGCACCTTTCTCCCTTCGCCACACCTTGAAGGCTTCGATTTCCTGCTCGAATTCCTGCCCGGCGCTTAGGAGATCGTTTTGGTCAAACGTGGACGCGCGCAGGAAACTCGACGTTTTCTGCAGTGGCGTCTGGGACGTTATGCGCCGCATCAGGCGCCACTCGATTTGCTTACGTGCCTGTTCACGCATGATCCGGTGGATTGGGCCCTGAATCTCTTTGCAAGTTTCGATGTAGGCATTGAACGCTTGAATCGTCGCGGGCTTGAGGCCGAACCGCAATTTCGCGGTTGGATTCGCAGTCTCGAGTTTGAGCGGCACGCCATTGATGCGCGCTGCTTTGTACATCATTAGTAACGGAATACGTGACAGCATGTCGTCGCCATTCGGATGGATCCCTTTCCCCTGTTCGCCGGGACTGTAGCCGCACCCAATATCCGAGTGCACGCCTGGGACAACGATCTCCTCGCAACCTGCCGGCAAATTTCCGCCCACGGAAATTGAGTCGACTGGAAAACTGCGTCGTAAATCGTGTGCTGCGACCAAGTGCAGACATTTTAGACCCGGGGGAATACGCAAGCTGTCCTCTGTATCGGCCCATGCGCCATGACCATCCAAAAATTTCCCCGCGAACGTGTTTCCGAGCGTGTTACCTGCACCTACCGACGCGACGGTGTCGAATACACCAAGGAAATCGAACTCAACATTAAAACCGCCTAACGACATCTGTGCATTGTTGCCGTGGACCTCGGCATCCAGTCTGCACAGTGATTGCAACCAATTGACGAAGGCGCGAGACTCTGTTGCTCCTCTCGAGAAGCCAAACGTCGATACGTAAATCGTCTTTACGATGGCTGGATCAACTTTAAGCGGCTTCCTGGTTTTTGGATCTGGGCGATGTTGTGCAATGGCAGTCTTGAGTCGCAGAAGGATATTCCTAAATGCTTGTCGCGCGCGCATATTCACCTGATTATTGGCGGTGGCGTTGTAAGCAGCTCCAGGATTTGTCATCATCGCGCGGGCGAACTTGTTGAGCACAATGCGTCGAACCAGGAGATCTGTCTCTTCTGGTGTGACGAGTGGAGTTCTCAGGAAGTATCGGTGAACGTTATTGATGGCTTGTATCAGAGCCCAGATGATCCGCCGCTCTCCAAAGGCCCCGGATGCACTGCCTGCCGTAAGTTGAGCGCCGTCACCCGTATCGCCCACTTGGCTAAATGGCGAGGCAACGCCAGGCACATATACTTTGAAAAAGTGCGTGTACTTTTCGGGCTTGTGCTGCCAGTCAGTTGATTTCGGTAGTACACCAGGGACGCTCAAGCCCGGGTAGCAATCATACAAGCGAGCGACGTTCGAGTGATTTCTTGCCGTGTCAGCTTGAATGTAATTATTCTTTGTTCCGTCGAAAAAGAATCCGAAGAATAAATTAGTTTCGCAGGATTTTCCCGGAGCGCCAAGTATTGGATGCTCTCTCAGCTCGAATTTTTTTCGAATTTTATTAAGCACTTCAGTACCGAAGAATTTTTCAACCTCGGTAGCAGCACTTAGTTCAGGACCAAGCTGGGGTGCCAGAAGGGCGCTCATGGCTTTTCGTCCATAATATTTTTTAACCATACTCGGCTGCGCGCGAGTCCTTCTTCGTATTCTTTTCTTAGCGAATCGCGATACTTTGGATCGTCAGGCCCAGAAAATCCTACGAGATCGGATGGGTAATATTGTTTTGTAACTTCCCAAGCTTCGCGAGCCTGCTTGTCAGGATTCTCTTTCATCTGTTCCAGCGCAGATAAATACGATTTAACTCCGTCTGCCTCATGCTTACGAAATAGTTCCCACCTCTCACGTTGGTATTCAATCGAGGGCACCGGCCACCCTTTTATCTTTCCGGGCCATTGCGCATGATCCGGTTGCAAATCGCTGGACACGACGCTGACACTTCCGTCCGCGTTGCGTAAAACCCAGAGTTCGCCTGGCTTGCCGTCAACATACTTCGGCACCTCGACAATATGGGATTGTTTGATCTCAGGCAGGCTCCCGTCGGGGCGCGCCTTCAGCCAATGCGTTGTACGGACCGTGAGCTTGATTCCAGGTCGCCATTCGCGCGGGAGCGTAGCGCAGCACATCGTTCCACCTGCTCCGAAGGGATCAATCAGCTCACCACCGCTGCCTTGATCTGGGATCACCGGGTCCATCACTACATAACTGAACGTCTCGCCGGTGTAGTTCACCCCGTGCAAGTTGACGCTCACCGTTGGCTTTTCACAGGCGGAAAGTAGAAGCGCGCCGAGCAAGCATGCCGGCACCAGAAGCGATCGGATCATTTTTATTCCTTCAGTAAAGAAGTGTTTGCCATGTCTGAAATGCAACGGTGGCGGCGGAGTCGTGGTGTGACTTGGCGTGTTTCCAGAACCACGTACACCATGGCAACACGTCGTCCTCAGGCAGCTTGACTGAGACAGCAACATGAAGGGCGGCCGCTACGCATGCATGACTTACCGAAGGACGTTTGCCGAGCTCATATCCCCAGTCGCTGAACAGCGCCAGCAATTCGTCAGCGCGGCTATCGTCGACAAGCGCGGCAAACTGCCGCTCACTTAAGGCCGGATTGTCAGCGGGTTCTGCATTGGCAGCGGTCACATCGAATTCAGCCCAGGCGCCTTCTCGACCTACGTAAGACCAGCGTCTGGCTGGTCCTGCGAATTTCGCGCGCTGTGTAGCATCGAGCGTTTGATAAATTGTTGGCAAGCGACGAGTGTCCGGAAACCGGAAATTGAAGCGCTGACCGTCTGCTTCGACCACGCACCATGCCGACAAACGCGCTGAGAGTTCGACAAGCGATTCGGGTGTTTCAATCAGGCTCAGCATGGGCCATCCGCTGCAGCGCCGAAGTAGTCTGCGCATCGGTTTGTCCTGCGTGACGTATGGCGTCAAGAACGGTGACGCATCCGCGGTCTCGTCGTTAAAGCCCGGCAGATAAGCAAACAAAAGGGATTTCACCTCGGAAGCAAGTGTCTTGTGCAGGCCGGGAACGAATGCGCCGTCGATCAGCAGATAGAGCTTGTTTGGAGCGGCCATCTCTGCTGCGCGCATATCGAGCTCGTCGAGGAATTTTTCATTAAACGGATCAATCAGCATGTCATTCCACCATCGTGAACGCTGGACCTGCTTCGAGCGATTTCTTCAGGCAGGCGATGCAGATACTGCTCGGCATTGCGGGAAGGTCGTAGCCGAGCTTTGCCGGCCCTGTGAAACTCTTCTTCCCCGCATGCACCTTGATCTTCCCCGGACACTGCACCGTAATATTCCCGCTCTCGATCGTGATATTTGCGCCGCCGGCCGTCGATAAACTGATCCGCTTCGCCGCGGCCCAGTCGATATGCGCATTCGCGCTGATCACGTTGATCTCGTCGCGTGCCTGCACTTTCAGCGCATCGGCCTGCGCCTGGATGTCGATGGCGTCTTTCGCCGTGATCAGCTGCAGCCCGACGCCGCCCTCGCCCGCTTTCACCGCCCCGCCAAGTACGCCGATTGCCTGTCCGGAGTGAACCCGCATCTGGCCGCCGGTGACGAATTGCGTGTCCTGGCCGCTCATGACGGTCACGGTTTCGCCGTTCGCCAGTTGCAGGCTTTGCCCGGCGCTCGCGCCTAAGCCATCCTTCGCGGCGATGGCGATCAGCGGATCGCTGAAGTGCGGGAGCCTGGCATCGCCGGCACCGAAGCTGTCCTTGCCCGACATGCCCGAAGCACTCCTCAGCATGGCCTTGAGCGGGGCGGCCTTGTCGTCGAGCACACTGGTGTTGGCTTTAGCGGCGCCGACGTGGCCGGCCAGTGCCACCGTCTGGTGCGTCTGCGCCGCCGAGCTGAAGGACTCGGCCAGTTTTGTTGCCTGGGACAACATGGCGATTGCGCCGGCAGCCTCGCCGGCCGGGTCGCGCGCGGCGGCGCTGTGCGCGATCTTGTAGCTCGTGATCAGCAGGCCCGCGCCCGCCCGTACCGCGCCGTAGGCATCGGTGCGCAGTTCGGCGCCCGTGCCGCGAAAGCTGCCGCGGTAGTTGTCGGCAGCGTGGATCAGATGGCCGAGGTTTAATTCGCTTGCAGCATGGGTGCTGCGAAGCTGGACCCGCCCCTGCCCGTCCGTATCGTCGAACAGCAGCTGGTTGTAGCCGGCGCCGCCGAATTCCTTGCTGCGGATGCCCCACTGGGCGGCGCCGTTGCGGTGGCCGCCGCTGTCGCCCGAGGCGCCGTGCCAGACCGGGCTGTTGCCGCCCGCAAGGTTGCCTTGGGCGGAAGACGCGTGGTCGTGTGCGCGATCAAAAGGCGCCTTCGGCTCAGCAACCCCGATGCCGCCCGGCGTCGGTGCGATCCCGCCTTCCCCTTGCCCGTTATAGAGGGCGCCGACGACGATCGGGCGGTCGATGTCGTTCTCGAGGAATTGCACCATCACTTCCTGCCCGATGCGCGGCAGGAACTGGCAGCCCATGCCGCCGCCGGCCGAGCGTTGCGCGACGCGCACCCAGCAGCTCGCCCGGTCACTGTCCTGCCAGTGGTAGCGGATCCGAATCCGTCCCAGGCGGTCGCAGTACAGCTCGTCGGCGCCGTTCGGCTGGTCGCTGCCGTCGGCGCCGATGACAATGGCGCTTTGTGCGCCGTGTGCGGTCGGACGGGCACGCTGGCGGCCGTCGCTGTTTTCCTGGACCGGGCGCCAGGGCACATCGGCAGGAATGGCCTCGAAGCAGTTGGCGTAGCCGGTGGCGCGTGCCTGGGCGAGGGCGAGCGCGAAGTCGGGAGGAAGGTCGCGCGCTGCCATCTCTTCCAGCAGGTCGGGAATCGGCCCGAACAGTTCGGCCAACGCGTGCTGCGCGGGCGGGGGCATATTGTTGACGCCGACGCTGGTCACCCGCAGCACCGTCAACGCGGCCGTGTCCCCGAAGCGGCCGAGCGGCATGCCGCTGATCGCCAGGCGCGTACCCGCCCGCAGGGTGCGCACCGTGGAGCGGCCCTGCCACAGGGCCGCACGCGCTTCCTGCCTCTCCATCTGCAGGTCGGCATGGCGCCGCGCCTGTTCGCGGTTGGCGTAGGCGTACTGGCCCGGCACGTCATACGATTCCAGAGCGGGGAGCTCCCTGCCCTGGCGGCTGCGCCCCGGCGAGCTGCCGGTGACGAGCTGCCTGGCCTTGTAGTCGTAGCTGAGCACGGTCGTCAGGGAAGCGTGCAGGCGGCGCTGCGCCGCCAGCGCTTGCACCGTATCGCTCGCTTCGACGGAACGCACGCCATGGAAGCGCACGGCGCCGCCGGCTTCGCTGCTGGCGTCGGGCGGCACGGCGGCCGGATCGGTGCTGTCGGCGAACAGGACGATGCCGGCACCTTGTTCACCCTGTTCGTAGCGCCAGCCCAGCCCCTCCTCCGCCAGCAGCCGCTCGACGAAGGCGAGATCGGTCTCCCGGTACTGGCAACAATAGCTGCGCGGCACGGCCTGCGCCATGTAGGGACTGGTTTCCTCGCTCCAGCGCCAGCGCGCGAGCGGCAGATAGTCTTTCAGGACCGCATCGACGATCTCGACGACGCTGCGGTCTTGCCATACCCGGCTGTTCCTCACCTGTCCCAGGCGCCAGAGCCAGGGCACAATCCGCAGCCGGTAGCGCGCCAGGCCGCCGTCGCTGCCGAGCATGACGACCTCGTTGAGCTCGCCGCCGAAACGGCTGCGGGTGCCGTCTGCCAGGCTGATGTCGAGCGCCGCCGGCTGTCCCAGCAGCGCAGCCGGGTCGAGATGGGCGCTGGTCGACAGGACGATCACGTCGCGCCAGCCGATTTCCTGCACGGCCTCGCTGGCGCAGAAGGCTTCGACCAGCAGGCTGTCCAGGCCCGATCCGGCCTCGCCGTCGCCAATCGATAAGGCGTACAAGCGGCTGCCACTTGCAAACTCCGCCAAGGCAGCGGTGACCTGTCGTACCAGCGCAGTAGTCATTGGATGTTGAACCTCCTCATGCATGAGCGATAACAAGGAAAATCGCGGTCGTTGCCACGATACAAGCGTCACTGATGAGGACGTTTGCGGCGCGTCATGGCGCTCGATGGACGCGTTGATTTGGCAACACCCGGTGCTGTCCTCCAGCTCCTGCCGAACGGAAGCGTGGCGCCGAATGATGCTAAAGTTTCCACATATTCAGACAGAAGGTTCACCGTGAAATATTTGCAAAAGATCGCCACCGGCGGATTCATATTGATCGCCCTGCTCTTCTTCGTCTGCGGCTTGTCGCTCATCGTCCTCGGCGCCATGGAGATCTGGTCGGCCCTGCGTCCGGGCGACGAGCAGTCGGTACAGGACCGCTTCCGGCTGATCCTGGAATGCATCGGCTTGCTGACGATTGCGGTGGCCGCCCTCGAACTGGGCCAGACGGTGCTGGAGGAAGAAGTACAGCGTGCGGTACACGTGAGCTCGCCGACTCGCCTGCGCCGCTTCCTGTCGCGCTTCCTGATCGTGGTGGTGGTGTCGCTCGGGGTCGAATGCCTGGTCGGCGTGTTCCAGTTCCTGCACACCAAGCCCGAGCTGCTGCCGCACGTTGCGTCGATTGGGGTTGCCGCAGCGATCCTGCTGGCGTGCTGGGGTGTGTTTGTACGGGCGAACGTCGAAGCCGAAAAGCTCGAACCGGCAGCCATGCACGAAGCGCAGAAGGAAGACGAGCACGTGGAAACCTGATTTTCAGGTCGTAACGGGTCTTTATGCACGGTGTCGCAGGAAATTCTTGGACATTCGCAAGAGTCCGGCTATAATCTTGCCTTCTTCGGGTCGTTAGCTCAGCTGGTAGAGCAGCGGACTTTTAATCCGTTGGTCGCAGGTTCGAATCCCGCACGGCCTACCAAAGATTCAGCGAAAACGCCAACCTTCACGGTTGGCGTTTTTGTTTCCGCGTTCGGAGCAGCGCCCATGCGCCAGACCCTGACCTCTCCCGTCCACCACGAACTGATCATCAAGAAGAGCCGTTTCATCGCCTGCGTGCAGCCGATGACGGACCGCGCCAGTGCCCAGGCGGTGGTGGCCGGCCTGCGCGCCCAGCATCCGCAAGCGGCGCACGTGTGCTGGGCGCTGCTGGCCGGGGGCCAGTCGGCCGCCGTCGACGATGGCGAGCCCAGCGGTACGGCCGGACGGCCGATGCTCGACGTGCTGCGCCACCAGGACCTGGAAGGGGTACTTGCCACCGTCGTGCGCTATTTCGGCGGCATCAAGCTTGGCGCCGGCGGCCTGGTGCGGGCCTACACCGACAGCGTGGCCCAGGCCCTGCTGCAGGCCGACAAGGTCGCCATCGTGCGCCACACCCAGCTGCGCTGCACGGCGCCTTACGCCTTCGAGGGCATGATCCGGCGCGAACTCGATGCCGCCAAGGCTACCCTGCTCGAGGTCAGCCATGGCGATGCCGTCGTGTTTGCCTTCAGCCTGGCCGAGGCCGATGCGCCGGCGCTGGTTGCGCGCCTGAACGAGGCGGGACACGGCCGTGTCGTCTGGCTCGGCGACGACGAGGCTTGAAAAAGGTCGTCCGGCAATACCGCGCGGCGCGTTCAACGCTACTCGGGCGCCGGCGCTTCAAGTGCATCCCGCTCCGTGCCACCATGCGTTCCACTTTGTTAACGACACAGGTGGCCCATGCGACTCTTTCGGACTTTGCTTCTCATTTTCCTGGCTGCAGCCATCGGCGGCTGCGCCTCGACTTCGCTGCGCAGTACGCGCCAGGCCGGCAGCCTGGTCGACTTCCTGTATCCGAAAGCGACGGCGGCGCCGGAGATGACGCCGACCGTCACCGAACTGCGTCCGCCGGTGCGGGTCGGCATCGCCTTTGTGCCGGGAAGTGGCCGCAACACGGCTGTGTCGGAAGCGGAAAGAATGCAGCTGCTCGAGCGCGTCAAGGCGGCCTTCTCCGCGCACGCCTACATCGGCAAGATCGAACTCATCCCGACCTCCTACCTGCGCCCGGGCGGCGCCTTCGACAACCTGGACCAGGTCGCGCGCATGTTCGACGTCGAAGTCGTCGCGCTGCTGTCCTACGACCAGGTCCGCTTCAACGACACGAATGCGGCCGCTGTCCTGTACTGGACCGTCGTCGGCGCCTATCTGATCCAGGGCGACCGCTACGACGTCCAGACCCTGCTCGACGCCGCCGTGTTCGACGTCAAAAGCCGCAAGCTGCTGTTCCGGGCGCCGGGCACCAGCCAGGTCAAGGGTTCCGCGACCTGGGCCGGGTTCACCGAACAGGCGCGCGCCGCCCAGTCGCAGGGCTATGCCCAGGCGGTCGAACAATTGATTCCGCAATTGCAGGGCGAGCTGGGCCGCTTCCGCGAACGCGTCAAGTCCGATCCGCAATTTAAAGTCGCGAACAAGGCGGGCTACAAGGGCGGCGGCAGCGCCGGCTGGCTGGCTGCGCTGGGCGCGCTGGGCCTGTTGTGGCTGGGCCATGCGAGGCGGCGTGCCTGAGGACGGACCGGAGCGCGGGCCTGGACGCGAGCGCGCGGCGGCCGGCCTGGCGCTCGCCTGCCTGTTGCTGGCTTGCCTGCCGGAATCGGCCATCGCGGCGCTGGCCTGGGAGCGCGATGCGATCCTCGCCGGCCAGTGGTGGCGCCTGTGGACCGGCCACCTGGTGCATTTCGGATGGCAGCACGCCCTGTTCGACGCGGTCGTGCTGTTCGCCGGCAGCTCCCTCCTCGAACGCGGCCTGGGCATGCGGCGCCTGCTGCGCCAATTGCTGCTGGTTGCTCCCCTGATCTCGCTGGCGCTGTTCGCCGTGCCCGGCCTGGTGGAATACCGCGGTGCTTCGGCGCTTGCCGCCACCGTCGCGCTGGCCGCGGGCATCGCCCTCTGGCCGCTGGCCGGACGCTGGCGTCCCGCCCTGCTGGCAGGCGGCCTGGCCTGCGCCGCGTCGACGGCCGCGCAAGCCATCGGTGCGGGATGGAGCGCGGCCGGCCTGCCGCCGACCGTCGCCGTCGCCTGGCAGGGGCATCTGCTTGGCGCGGCGTGCGCGCTGCTGCCCGGCTGGCGTGCAGCTAGCGCTATCAGGGCATCGAATACCTGACATCACAAGCGGAAAGCAGACTCGGAAAGCCTGGCGGTCTATAGTGGCCGGTTCCACTCGGCCCGGCATGGCGCCCGGCCGGTGTCACTACTGTAAAGACACTTTATTTTGATCAAGAAAAGCTTGCTCCCGCTGGCCCTTGGCGGCTTCGGCATTGGCATGACCGAATTCGTCATGATGGGCATCCTCCCCGATATCGCCGGCGGCCTGCAGGTCACGATCCCGCAAGCCGGCTACCTGATTACCGCCTATGCGCTCGGCGTCGTGGTCGGTGCGCCGACCCTGGTCAGCCTGCTGGCCAAACGGCCGCCGCGTACCGTACTGATCTGGTTCATGCTGATGTTCGCCGTGTTCAATGCCCTCTCCGCGCTGGCGCCGAATTATGGCCTGATGCTGGTGTCGCGCTTCCTGGCCGGCTTGCCGCATGGCGCTTTCTTCGGCGTGGGCGCCGTCGTCGCCAGCCGCCTGGCCGACGAGGGCAAAGTGGCCGCTGCGATGGCGACCATGTTCACCGGCCTGACGCTGGCGAATGTCGCCGGCGTCCCGCTGGGCACCTGGCTTGGCCACAACATGAGCTGGCGCCTGGTGTTCCTGGTCGTGGCCGCGATCGGCCTGCTGACGGCTCTCGCCCTGCGCCAGCTGGTGCCCTTCATCGAAGCACGCCCGAGCGCGGGCTTGCGCAAGGACCTCAGGATTTTCCGCAAGCCCGGCCTGTGGATGGCGCTGGCCATCACTTCGATCGGCACCGGCGGTTTCTTCGCCTGGTTCAGCTATATCGCCCCGCTGCTGACCGAGCTGTCGCGCTTCGCGCCGGGCCAGATCCCGATGATCATGACCGTCGTCGGCGTCGGCATGACGGTCGGCGTGACCGCGGGCGGCAAGCTGGCCGACCGCTTCGCACCGATCCGCGCCATCGTCATCCTGCTCACGACGATGACCGCCTTGCTGTTGATGAACGGCCTGTTCGCCACTTCGCAAACGGCCATGCTGGTGCTGGCCTTTGCCACCGGCGCGAATGCGCTGGCGATGGGGCCGCCGATCCAGATGCTCCTGATCGACCATTCGCGCGAAGCGGAGATGCTCGGCTCCTCGCTCGGCCAGTCGGGTTTTAATATCGGGAATGCCACCGGCGCCTTCCTCGGCGGTATTCCCCTGACGCTTGGCTACTCCTATGCCGCGCCCCAATGGGTGGCTGCAGGCCTGGCCTTCACCGGTGTCCTGCTGTCGCTGGCAATGCTGGCAATGCGCCGTGCGCAAGCGTCCCAGCCGCCGCAGGCACGCCAGGCCAGGGTGGAACGCGCCCGCGAAGCCGTCTAGCCCTCCCCTCTCCTCATCAGGTTCGACAGCAAGTCCATCGGCAGCGGAAAGACGATGGTTGCCGTCTTGTCGCTGGCCAGCGTGGACAGGGTCTGCAGGTAGCGCAGCTGCATCGCGCCCTGCTGCCGGGCCAGCACTTCGGCCGCCTGCATCAGCTTTTCCGAGGCCTGCAGTTCCCCTTCGGCGTGAATGACTTTCGCGCGCCGCTCGCGTTCGGCCTCGGCCTGGCGGGCGATCGCGCGGATCATCGATTCGTCGAGGTCGACGTGCTTGATCTCGACATTGGCGACCTTGATGCCCCAGGCATCGGTCTGGGCGTCGAGCACTTTCTGGATATCGATGTTGAGGCGTTCGCGTTCGGCCAGCATGTCGTCGAGCTCGTGCTTGCCGAGCACCGAACGCAGCGTCGTCTGGGCCAGCTGGCTGGTCGCTTCCATGAAATTGGCCACCTGGATGATGGCGCGTTCCGGATCGACGACGCGAAAATACAGCACCGCATTCACTTTCACCGACACGTTGTCGCGCGAGATCACGTCCTGCTTCGGCACGTCGAGCACGACGGTGCGCAGGTCGACCCGCACCATCTGCTGCAGCACCGGGATCAAGAGGATCAGGCCCGGTCCCTTCACTGCCCAGAAGCGCCCCAGCTGGAACACGACGCCGCGTTCATACTCGCGCAGCACGCGCACCGACATGGCGAACAGGACCAGCACCACGACGACCAGCAGGGACAAGCCGAAACTGAATTCGAACAGCATGAGGTTCTCCTAGTGACCATTGGCGGGCGCGTCCTTGGCGGGCGGACCGCGCCCCGGGGCCGCAGGATGTGCAGAAAGATCGAGCGGGGCCACCAGCAGCACGCGTCCGCGCCGGCCGAGCACCCGCACCCGTTCGCCCTGCCGCAAGGGCGTGTCGGCCACCACCTGCCAGGTCTCGCCGCCCACATTCGCCCAGCCTTCGCGCGCGGCGTCGCCCAGCATTTCGCCGAAGCTGCCTTCGAGCGCGCCCAGCGCCCCGGGCCGCGGCCGGCGCCGCGTGCGCAGCGCGACCTGGGCGGTGGCGCCGACCAGCAAGGCCGCCACGATGCCGATGCTGGCCACCAGGCCCAGCGGTAGTCCAAAACCCGGCGCCTCGGTGTCGAACAGCAGCAAGGCACCGATCACGAAGGCGATCACGCCGCCGAAGCCGATCACGCCAAAGCTCGGCAGGAAGGCTTCGGCCAGCATGCAGGCGAGGCCGAAGAAGATCAGCGCCAGCCCTGAATAATTGATCGGCAATAGCTGCAAGCCGTACAGGCCGAGCAGCAGGCAGATGGCTCCGGCCACGCCCGGCAGCACGGCCCCTGGGCTCATGAACTCGAACAGCAGGCCATACACGCCGACCGACAGCAGGATCAGGGCCACGCTCGGATGGGTGATGGTCGCCAGCAGGCGCGTGCGCCAGTCGGGCGGCAGCTCGACGACCGCCGCGCCGGCCACGTCCACGCGCCAGGGCCGGCCGCCCACGCCGACAACGCGTCCGTTCGCCTGCGCCAGCAGGCCAGGCACGTCTCGTGCGACGATGTCGACCACCTTGGCCGCCAGCGCATCCTCCGCGGACAGGCTGACCGACTGGCGCACCGCCGCCTCGGCCCAGACCGCATTGCGTCCGCGCAGCTGCGCCAGCCCGCGCAGGTAAGCGGC
Organism: Massilia litorea; assembly: GCF_015101885.1. NCBI lineage: Bacteria > Pseudomonadati > Pseudomonadota > Betaproteobacteria > Burkholderiales > Oxalobacteraceae > Massilia > Massilia litorea. The sequence continues at coordinate 2,357,468 of NZ_CP062941.1, read as the reverse complement.
GGCATCGTTGACCGCCTTGTGCTCCATGGCCGAGGGCTCGGCAGGCTTGCCGGCATCGGATGGCGCGCCGCCCGGCGGCCCCGGACCGGCGCCGACCTGCACCGGCGTGGCCGCGCCGAGGTTGGTGCCGGGCGCCATCGCCGCGATATGGCAGGCGTACAGGATATAGGTGCCGGCGCTGGCGGCGCGGGCGCCGCTCGGGGCGACGAAACAGGCGACCGGCAGCGGCGCGGCCAGAATGGCGCGCACGATGATGCGCATCGAGGTGTCGAGGCCGCCCGGCGTGTCGAGTTGGAGGATGACGAGGCGGTCGCCGCGCGCCGCGGCGCCGGCGATGCCGCGTTCGATGTAGTCGGCATAGGCGGGACCGATCGGCCCGTCGACAGTCAGCAGGCTGGCGGAAGGAGCGGCATTGGCGCCCGGTGCAGCCGGCACCGCCAGCAAGAACAGCAAGAACAGCAGGCATAGCGTCGCCCACAGCGGATGCTGACCGATTCTTGACGACACATCTGCCGGCTGACGATTCACGCTTCCTCCGCGTGGAGAACATCTCCTTGCGGTTAGAACGGCTGGCTTCGGCCCAGGTTCCCGCCCTCGTGCCCGGGTTTGACGGCGCGCTACGACAGGCGCATGACGCGACAGCTCAGTTCGCGTGCAGGCCTCGGCATTGCCGCTTCAGGCCGATTCTTCAGCTTGATTTTCGCGCGATTCGACGAGGGCCGCAAGCAAGGCACGCTAGACCAGCAGCGGCCCGCCCATCGCCTTGCAGGTTTCCAGCGCCTCGGCACGGATCATGTCCAGCAAGTCTTCGTCGATAACGAAATCGAGGGCGCTGTCGGCATGTTCCGCCATGGCCGGCAGCGCCGCGCCGAGCGGCGACACGACCGGGGCATAGCCGTTCGCCAGCAGCAGCGTGTCGAGCAGGGTCGAGGGCGGCATGTTGATCCAGGCGCGGCGCAAGGCACCGATGGCGTCGGCCACCGTAGCTGGGACCGCGAGCTTTTTCAGGACTTCGAGGCTGACCACGTCCTCGCACAGTTCTCCCCATTTTTCCGGATCGTCGTCCAGCAGGCCGGGGAATTCGTCGGCGCGCGAGAGCAGGTAAAAGCCGCCGACCTCGTGGATGATGCCCGCGAACAGGGCCGTATCGGGATTGACGCCGGTGACGTGGCGCGCCAGCGACCAGGCCAGCGCGGCCACGTGGGTCGTGTGTTCCCAGAGCTGCTCGGCCTTGGCGCGCAGGCCGGGGTCCTTGATGCGGCTGCCGAACTGGCGCACCACCAGGCTGGCGACGAGCGCCTGCAGGCGCCGGTAGCCCATGCGGGTGACGGCGGCGCGCACGTTCGTCACGGAGGCGCCGCCGCCGCTGAAGGCGGCGGAATTGGCCAGCGCGACGGTGCGCGCGGCCAGTTGCGGTTCTGCCAGCACGAGCCGGATCGCCTCGTCGAGCGGACAATCGGGATCGTCGAGCGCCTGCTGCAGGCGCAGCACGGCATTGACGCTGGTAGGGAAAGTGATATCACCGCGCGAGGCTTGCGCCACGATGTATCCGAAGGCTTCGAGTTTGTTCACTTGAAAATTATAACCGCCCCTCTGCCGGGCCATGTGTTTACACGGCGCCCGGCAGCCGCAGGTGCCGGGAATGCGGCTTGCATACGACAAACGCGCGCAGCCATCGTCGACGGCTGCGCGCGCTGCTGAAGCGGCACAGGGGAAACCGGTGCAGGACCGGCGCCCTGCTTACTTGACCTTGATCGCGCTCTTCACGCTGTGCACGCCTTCGGTTTCCTTGGCGGCCTTGACTGCCTTGTCCGCTTCGGCCTTCGATTCGACGAAGCCGCTCAGCATGACGACGCCCTTCTCGGTTTCGACGTGGATGCCCAGCGATTTCAGTTCCGGCTGCGCCAGCAGGTTCGCCTTCACCTTGGTGGTCAATGCCGTGTCGGATGCGGCAACGGCGGTGGTGCGGCCGGCGTCGCGGGTCTTGTCGGCGGCGCGGTCGGTCGCGTTATCGGTCTTCACGGCAGCGGTCGCTGCTGCATCCTTCGTGTTTTCCTTCGCGTTGGCGGCAGCCTGGCGGGACTTGTCGCCGACGTTCTCGGCCGCGTTTTCGGTCTTCTGTGCCACGGTCGAGGCAACGGCCTTGGTCTTGTCGACCACGGTCGAGGCGACTTCCTTGGTCTTCTCGGCAACGGTCGAGGCGACGGCTTTGGTCTTGTCGACCGCGGTCGCGGTGGCGGCACGGGTGTTGTCGGCGGCGCGCTCGGTGGCGTTCTCGGCACGGCCGGCCATCGTCGTCACATTGCCCTTGCTGTCGACCAGGCAACCGGTGTTCGCATTGCCGGCAACCTGTTCGCACTTGGCGACCGCGGCGGCTTTCGCTGGATCCTTGGTGTCGGTGCTGGCGACCAGGCCGGCGCTGCCGCTGGCGCCGACGGCGCCCGAGCCCTCGCGGCCGGCCTTGGCGTCGGCCAGCGCAGCGGTGCGCACCGACTTGGCGTTATCCATGCAGCTGTCCTTGTCGGCGCCGCTCTTGGCGTCGCATTTGGCTTTCGCTACTTCATAGTCGGCCTCGGCGACCTTGTTGCGGGCGCTGGCGCGGCCTTTTTCGGAATTGTTGTACTTGGCGATGGCATCCGATTCGGTGCGCGCGCGTGCGGCTTTCGCCTCGGCCATGCAGACATCCTTGTCGTTGCCGCTCCGGGTATCGCACTTGGCGGTAGCGGCTTTGTACTCGGTGGCGGCCTTCTGGCTCACGTTGCGATAGGTCGCAGGATCGTGGTTCAGGGCGGCAGTCGGGGCAGCGGCGAAAGTAGCGCCGGCTGCGGTGGCCAGCAGAGTGGCGAGCAAGGTTTTCATGGCGGTGTCCCTGGGTAGGTTGTTGTGAAAGCGTCATTAAACGCGCCCTACCCCATGACATCTGTGCGACAACGAACACTTGTCGAAAAAACCATAAAACGCGGGTACGCAGCCAAGCGGATCAGTCTTTCAGCAAGCCCTCGCGCCACAGGGGTGCCGCGTCTTCGAACGGGGCGTCGGCCTTGCCGAAGCGGCTGCCATCCTGCGCCAGCGCGACCCAGGCCCGGGTATCGTGTCCGCCGCGCGGCGTCTGCCCGGCGCGCACTTGCGCCAGCCAGCCGTGCACGCGGCCATAGGCGCCGGGATGGCTGTGGCGGATCCAGGCCAGCGCCGCCAGGTCGGCATAGGCTTCCTCGCGGCGCGATTCGCGCAGGGCGCGCGCGATCGCCAGCAGGGAGCCGTCGCTGGCCATTTCTTCGCCGACTTCCACGAAGCCCGCCGGCAGCGCATTCCAGGCGCCCTGTGCATGACGCCAGCAATGGGCGATCTCGTGCGCCGCCATCGCCTCGATCAGCTCGCCCTGGCTCTCCTCGGCGACGCCCGCGAAAACGGCCTCGGCCTGCGGATTGCCGCGCAGCGACAAGACCAGTTTGCAGCGGCCGCCGTCGTAACCCATCGCCAGCGGCACGTCGGTGGCGCGTGCCTGCGGCTGGACGATGATGTCGATCGGCAGTTTTAAAGTTTGGGAATACACGAGGACGGGAGAGGCCGCCTGTAACCAGCGCGTTTCGAGCGCCGTCAGTTCGGCAGCCTGGGCGCTTGCGCCGGCGAGCAGCGCGAGGGACAACAAGGATTTAAACATGGGACACATCCGGGTTCGACGAAATGCTTCAAGGCAATTCTAGAACCCAGAATATCTTCCCGCGCAGAAATATTTTTGTCCCTGTTCAAACCGACAACGCCAGGCGCGCTCGTTGCGGCATGGACGCCACAGTCTCGCTGCCCTGCTGTGCCATTTTGAAGACACTGACCACGTCCGCCAGCGTCGCCGCCTCATCCTGCAGCGAAGCGGCGGCCGCGCTGGCCTGCTCGACCAGGGCGGCGTTCTGGCGGGTCGCCTCGTCCATCCGGCCAATGGCGCTGTTGACCTGCTCGATGCCGGCGCTCTGTTCGGCGCTGGCCGCGCTGATCTCGGCCATGATGTCGGTCACGCGTTTCACGCTGGTGACGATCTCGTCCATCGTGCTGCCGGCCTCGTCGACCAGGCGGGCGCCGGCGTCGACGCGCTCGACCGAGCTGCCGATCAGGGTCTTGATTTCTTTCGCTGCCGCAGCCGAACGCTGGGCCAGGTTGCGCACCTCGGTGGCGACGACGGCAAACCCGCGTCCCTGCTCGCCGGCACGCGCCGCCTCCACCGCGGCGTTCAGCGCCAGGATGTTGGTCTGGAAGGCGATGCCGTCGATCACGCCGATGATGTCGACGATCTGTTTGGACGAGGCGTTGATCGAGGCCATGGTCTCGACCACCTGCGCGACCACCGCACCGCCTTTCAGGGCCACGCTCGACGCCGACTCGGCCAGGGCATTCGCCTGGCGTGCATTGTCGGCGTTCTGGCGCACGGTGCCGGTCAGTTCGCCCATCGAGGCGGCGGTGTCCTGCAGCGTGCGGGTCTGGTTGTCGGTACGGTTCGACAAGTCCTGGTTGCCGGCCGCGATCCCGGTCGAGGCCTCGGCAATCGTCAGGGTGCCGCTGCGCACCTGGGAAACGATGTCGACCAGGCTGTCGCGCATGCCGGCCATCGCGAACAGCAGGCTCGAGCGGTCGCCCGGCGCGGTGGCGATCTGCACGTCGAGCTTGCCGGCGGCGATGCTGCGCACGATGTCGGCGGCGTAGCCCGGCTGGCCGCCGAGCTGGCGCAGCAGGCCGCGGCTGATGAACCAGGCGCCCAGGCTGCCTGCGGCCACGGCAATCGCGCACAGCCCCATCATCCAGGCGAAGAAACTGCCGGACAAGGCGCGTGCTTCCCCGGCCGCATCCTTGTTCAGTTGCTCTTCGAGGTCGATCAGGCGGTTCACGCTGGCCAGCCAGGACACGAAGGCCGGGGCCGCGCTGTGCGCCAGCAGGGTGCGTGCACCGTCGAGGTCGCCCGCCAGGCGCAGCTCGGTGACTTTCGCGATCAGCGGCTGGGTCTTGCGCTCGTCTTCCTTGATCGCGGCCAGCGCGGTCTTTTCGTCGGCGAGGATGTCGGTGCGGGTGGCGAACAGGGCGTCGAGGGCCGTGCCGGCACGCTCGTAATTGGCGGCCAGCACGCGGATCTGTTCGATCGCCGGCTGGGCGGCGGCATTGTCGCCGGCCAGTACCACGTCGCGCAGCGCGATCGCGCGGTCGTGCACGCTGCCGCGGAAATTGATGGCGTGACGCTGCTTGACGTTGTTGACGTCATTGATACGGTTCAGGGTGGCATCGATGTTGCCGACGCGGCTTACCGCCAGCGCCGTCAGCACCATCATCAGCGCCAGGACGGCGCCGAAGCCCAGCGCCAGACGGACGCCGATCGTCATTTTCGAAGAAAACATGGAAGCTCGCTCAAGGTCAGCCGGAAGGACGCTCCGGTCGCGCCGCAGGCTATTTATTGCCAGGCGGAAATTTAGCGAAACTATAGCAGAGTTCCATGCGATTTCGTCAAATTTACCTTAAGCTCCGGGTCAAAACCTGGTCAAAATGATGGATTTATCCGACATGTTGCTTATCGCTGCCCTTGCGCCGTCAATGCAGTGGCCGTCACAAAGGCCGGGCGAATGTCGTTCGGCACCGCTTTCATCTTGTCGAGCGCCTTCTGCACGTCCGGGCGGATGACGACATACTTCTCCATCAGCGCCTTGGCGCGCGCGTAGTCCCCGAGCGCCTCGATGGTGAGGAATTCGCGGTCGAGATCGATCACGCCCTGCCTGATTTTTTTAAAGTCGACCGAGAACGTGCCGTCGCCGTGCGAGACGAAGGCGCCCTTGTCGAGCAGGTAGTTCACCTGGATCGCCATGCCGCGCGCGTGCGAATCCGTCAGGCCGAAGTGCAGCGTGCGGAAGCACGAGGCGAGGAAGGTGTTGTAGAGCTTGCGTTCGGCCTGCTCTCCCTGCCCCAGCGTGTCCTTCAGCTGGCCCTTGTCCATCATGTAGCTCAGGGCCCACAGTCCGGTGACGTCCGCTTTCGCTTCCTCGATCGTCGAATAGGCTTCCTTCAGGTCCTGGCGCGGCGTCGATTCCTTGCCGCCCTGCTGCGTGTGGTGCGGACCCAGGCCGTGCGTGATTTCATGCGCCAGGATGTGGGTGAAGAAGGAATCGAAATCGAGGTCTTTCTGGTCTTGCGGGCGCAGGACCAGTTTCGTGATCGGCTTCAGGGTCGATTCGAACTTCGCTTCCTGGATATTTTTGAGCATCACGCGCTTCGAGCCGCGTTCGCGGATGATGCGCTCGTCGTTCGGCAGGTTGTAGGCGGCCGTCTGCACGCCCATGTTGCCGTCGCCCGCGCCGTAGACCTGGTTGACGACCACCATCGGCGCCATCGCCCCGACCTTCGGATTGCGGTACTGTTTATCCACCGGCAGGTTGTCTTCCAGCTCCTGCATGTGCTTGCCGAAGAAGTTCAGCTTCTGCGTCTCTTTCGGATCGCGCACGTTGACATAGGCTTCGAAGGCCGCCTTGTAGCCGAACAGTTCGTCGTTATAGGTCTCATACGGTCCGATGGTGATGTCGACCGGCGAGTCGAGGTCCATCCAGGCGAAATCGGAGGCCAGGTAATCGTTCGACAGGAAGGCGTCGGCGCGCAGCAGCAGGAATTTTTTCAGCGAGGCGTTGTCCGTGCTGGCGGCGGCATCGCGCAGCAGCTTGGCCAGCTGGGTGAGTTCGGTCTTGTATTCCTCGGAATACGGCACGCTGCGGAATTTCCCCGCGCCGTCGCTGCGGATCACGGTGAAGAACCACTGCGCTGCTTCCTTGTCCTTCGCGGACAGGCCGTTCATCCAGGTCTCCAGGGCTTCCTTGCTGGCGCCGGCCGGATAGAAATTGGCGCCGTCGGGTTTGCGCGCCGGGATCTTGATGCCGGCGTACTCGGGCGGCATGAAGGAGGCGTTGCCGTCGATGATGGACCACGGGCCCTTGTTCAGCCAGAAGTAACGCTGGCGCGCCTTGCCCAGCGGAGAACTGTCCTTCTGCAGCGCCGCCCACAGCGCCTCGTTGCCGGCCCAGCGCTGGCGCAACTGCAGGGTGTCGACGATCTTCGCCGCCTCGATCAATTTGCCGATCGCCGCGCGGTCGCCTTTCGACAGCCCGGCCGTCTCGGCGCGCAGGTCGACCGGGGCGAAGCGTTTCGCCATGGCGTTCAGTTCGGCGACAGTCGCCGCATGTGGCTTGGCGGCAGGCGCCTCGGCTGCCGTGACGGCGCCGGCAGCGATGGCCAGCACGAGTGGTGCGAGAAGGTGTTTCATGTGTCCCCTTTATATTTTGAATACAAGCAAGCGATTGTAATACGGTGAAGGAACCGAATTGGCGTTTTGGACGACATGGTGGTGCACCGTAGGGTGGGCATGCCCACGCGGACACCGTTCGAATTTCGCGGCCATACGCGTGCACGTTTGCGCTGACGCATCAGGGAAACGTACTGTCCAATTACGATGCCGAACCATGACACGCTACCGTCGTCTCCAGGCAGGCCCCACCTATTTCTTCACTGTCGTCGCTTTCCAGCGCCGGCCGATCTTCTGCGACCCCGGGTTTCGCGCCGCCCTTCGGCAATCGATCACCACCGTCCGCGTCGCGCGTCCCTTTACCATCGACGCCTGGGTTCTGATGCCGAACCATATGCACTGCATCTGGACGCTGCCCGAGCGGGACTTTGATTATGGGCGGCGATGGGGCGAGATCAAGCGTTACGTCTCGAATGTGTGCCGCGAGACGCTGCACGATCCGGCTCTCTTGAAACGATCAACGAAAAAACGTAATGAATCGACGATCTGGCAGCGGCGCTTCTGGGAGCACCAGATTCGCAATGATGTCGATTTCGAACGGCATATGGATTACGTGCATTTCAATCCGGTGAAGCATGGGTTCGTGTTGAACGTCGCCGAGTGGGAGCATTCGACGTTTCACCGGTATGTGCGGAATGGGGTGTATGCCCAGGATTGGGGCGGGACGGCGGAGGCGCGCACGTTGCAGTTGGATTGAGCGGTCGGGTGGGCATGCACACGTAACGCGTGGGCATGCCCACGCTACGTCAGCGCACCGTCGCCAGCGCGGGCGCCTGCGTCCAGCCGCCGCCAAGCGCACGCGCCACCGCCACGGAAGCCAGCAGACGCTGGGTACGGATCTGCGCGGCGGCGCGGTCCGCGGCCAGGGCGCTGCGCTGGGCGTCGGTGACATCCAGGTAGGTCGAGATGCCGCGCTCGTAACGCGCCTGCGCCACCAGCAGCGCACGCGCGGCCGCTTTCTGGGCCTGGGCCTGCACGTCGCCCTGCTTCTGGCGTTGCTGCGCATCCGACAAGGCGTCTTCGACTTCGCGCAGTGCGGTCAATAAACGGTTCTCGTGGTTCGCCACCGCTTCCTCGTAGCGCGCCTTGTACAGGTCCAGGTTGGCTCGATTGCGGCCGCCGTCGAAGACCGGCAGCGACAGGGCCAGCGGCCCGATCGAGAACTGGCGCGCGCTGCCGCCGGCCAGGTCGCGCAGCGATTGCGAGGCATAGCCGAAATTGCTGGTCAGGCTCACCGACGGATAGAACATGCCCTCGGCCACGCCGACTTGCGCATTCGCCGCGCGCAGGTTGGCGACGCTGGCCGCCAGGTCCGGGCGCTGCGCCAGCAGGCTGGCCGGCAGGCCGACCGGGATCGATGGCGGCAGCGGCAGTGCCGGTTTCGCCGCGACCGGCAGCAGCGGCGTGCTCGGCGAGGTGCCGACCAGCACCGCCAGCGCGTGCTCGACCGCGTTGCGCTGGCGCTGCACCTCGTGCAGGTCGGCTTCGGCGTTCGCGCGCTCGACGCGGGCGCGCGAGACATCGAGTTCGTTGGTGAGGCCCGCGTCGAAACGCGCCTCGACCAGTTCCTGCGCTTCGCGCCGGGCGCCCAGCGCGTTCGCCAGGATCGCCTGTTCGGCATCCAGGCCACGCAGCTGCCAGTAGCTCTGCGCCACCTGGCTCGAGAGCATCAGCAGCACGCCGTCGCGGTCGTCCTGGGCGGCGAGGGCCTGGGCGTCGGCCGCTTCGATCACACGGCGCACGCGGCCCCAGATATCGAGCTCGTACGACAGCGCCGCGCCCACCGAGAAGTTGTTGCCTTCGATCGAACGCCCGCCCAGGGCCAGCGCCTGCGAAGTCTCGGCCGAGGTGCGCGAATTCGACACGCCGGCATTCACCGACACGTTCGGCGCCTGGCCTGCGCGCAGCACGCCGAGCTGGGCCTGCGCCTGCAGCAGGCGCTGCGCCGCGGCTTTCGCGCCCGGATTGTCGCGCAGGGCGCGCTCTTCCAGGCCGCTCAGGGTGGCGTCGTTGAACACGGTCCACCAGTGGGCCGGCAGGCGCGCTGCATCGGAAACGACAGCCGGTTCGGCATGGCGGTAAGCCGGCGCCTCGACCGCTTTCGGGGCCACGAAATTGGGCCCGATGGTGGAACAGCCGCTGACCATCAGGGCCAGCGCGGCGCTCACGCCGACCGCCAGCGCACGTTGCGGAAACAGCTTGGCAAAGGAATCGAACATCGTTTTTCTCATCTCTTCAATTCAATGAAATCAGTGACCGCCACCGCCGGCACCGCCGGGGGATTTGACCTTGTCGGCGAGCCAGACCATGGCGATGCAGCCGATCAGGATCGCGCCGACGATAAAGAAGCCGTCGTTATAGGCCATCACATAGGCTTCGCGCCGCACGATGCGGTCGAGCGCGGCCAGTGCCTGGTTGGCCGCGGTAGCCGGATCGATACCGCTGGCGACAAACGCTTGCGTCATCTGGTCGATACGTTCCTGGGTCGGCGCCGCATAGGTCGACACCGACTCGCCGAGGCGCGCGGAATGAAAATGCTCGCGGTTGGTGAGCGAGGTCGCCAGCATTGCGATACCGACCGAGCCGCCCAGGTTGCGCGTCATGTTGAACAGGCTCGAGGCCGAGGGCATGTCCTTCGGCGCGATGCCGTTCATCGCGAAATTCGACAGCGTCAGCATCACGAAGGGCTGGCCGATCGCGCGCACGATCTGGGTGATCATCAGCTGGTCGTAGCCGGTGGTGGCGTCCATGTAGGCATTCATCAGGCAGGAGCCGCCGAACAGCAGCAAACCGAAGCTGCACATGATGCGGTTGTCGACCTTTGACGACAAGGCCGCCGCAAACGGCATCACGATCAGCTGCGGCAGGCCGACCCAGGCGATCACTTCGCCGATCTGCATCGGCGTGTAGCCGGCGATCTGTCCCAGGTACAGCGGCAGCAGATAAGAGGAGCCATACAGGCCCATGCCGGTGACGGCCGACAGCACGGTCGCGATCAGGAAGTTACGCTGGCCGTACAGGCGCAGGTTCACGAAGGACTGCTGGCGCGTAAAACTCGTCGCCACCCAGCCGAGGATGCCGACCAGCGCCAGCGCCGCGAAGGTGATGATGAATTCGGAATCGAACCAATCCTTCGAATTGCCCTCTTCCAGGAAGATGGTCAGGCAGCCGAGACCGAGCGCCATCAGGCCGATGCCGAGCCAGTCGGCGTTGACCAGGGTCCTGATCTGCGACGGTTCGCGGTCCAGGCCATAGATCATGCCGGCGATCAGCAGCACGCCCGGCACCCAGTTGATGTAGAAGATCGACGGCCAGCCGTAGATCTCGGACAGGTAGCCGCCCAAGGTCGGGCCCATGGCCGGGGCCAGGGTCGCCGTGAGGCCGAAGATCGCCATGCCGACCGCGCGCTTGGAACTGGGCAGGCGCGTCATCACGAGGGTCATCGCCATCGGGATCAGGGCGCCGCCGGTGAAACCCTGCAGCATGCGGAAGACGATCATGCTCTCCAAGTTCCAGGCCGCGCCGCACAGGGTCGAGAACACGAGGAAGAGGGAGGTAGTGCCGATCATGTAGCGGCGCACGCCGAAGGCGCGCCCGAACAGCGCCGTCATCGGGATCACGACGATCTCGGCGCACAGGTAGGCGGTCGAGATCCAGGAGCCCTCTTCCTGGGTCGCCGAGAGCGTGCCCAGGATGTCGCGCAGCGAGGAGTTGGTGATCTGGATGTCGAGCACCGCCATGAAGGCGCCCAGCATGCCGGCGGCGACCGCGATCCAGGTGCGCGCATCGACGCGCGCGCCGGCGGCGGGTGCGCCCGGGAAGACCGCGGGCGCGGGCTTGGTCGTACTCGTCATGAAGCCGCCTTATTTAGCTGGCTGTGCCGCCGGCTGGGCCGATGCGGTTTGCGCCGGCCCGGCCGGCTTCGATTCCGCCTTCTGGCGCAGGTCGATCTCGGCAACCACCGACATGCCCGGCACCAGGCGGCCCGTCAGGCGCTGCACGTCGGCCGGGGCCAGCGTGATCTTGACCGGCACGCGCTGCACGATCTTGGTGAAGTTGCCGGTCGCGTTATCGGCCGGCAGCAGCGCGAACTGGTTGCCCGAGGCCGGCGAGAAGCTGTCCACGCGGCCGACCAGGTGTTCGTCCGGCAGCGCGTCGATCTGCAATTCGACCGCCTGGCCCGGCTTCAGGCCGGCCAGCTGGGTTTCCTTGAAGTTGGCGTTGACCCAGACCTTGTCTTCGACCACGGCCACCAGCTGCTGGCCCGGCTGCACGCGCGCGCCCACTTCCACGCTGCGGCGGCCGATGCGGCCATCGACCGGCGCCAGGATGCGGCCGTAGCTGACCTGCTGCTTCGCGTCCTTCAGCTGCGCCTGCAGCACCTTGATCTGGGCCTTCAGCACGTCGCGCGCGGAAGATGCGGCATTGATCTGCGCCTTGGCGGCGCTGGCGGTGTCGCGGCGCGCATTGACGTCGGCGGCGGCGGCCGTGCGCGCAGCGTTCGCGGCATCGACTTCGGCTTTCGAAACGGCCTTCATCTGCTTCGTGTACAGCTGGCCGAAGCGCTCGGCGTCCTGGCGCGCGCGCAGCGCGAGGGCCTGCGACTGGCCGACCTGCGCCTGAGCCGCCTGAGCCTGGGCGCGCACCTGTTCGACTTGCGCGTCGGCCTGGATCACCTGCTGCTTCGCGCTGGCGATCTGCGCCTCGATCTGCTCGACGCGCACGTGCTGGTCGGCCGGGTCGAGTTCGGCGATGACGTCGCCCGCCTTCACATGCTGGTTGTCTTCCACCAGCACGCGCGTGACGACGCCGGCGATGCGCGCCGAAACCGGGTGCACGTGGCCGGCGACATAGGCGTTCTCGGTATCGACGAAGTTATGGCTGCGGTACCACATGCGTCCACCGGCAGCCAGCGCCGCGATCGCGATCAGCCCGACCACGACGAGCACGCGCTTGTTGGGCGGAGTCTTGCCGGCGGCGGCCGGGGCCGGGGCTGATGGAGGATTGGCAAGCGGCTTCTGCTCGACCGTAGGCTGCGTTTGGGACATGGAGCAACTCCGAAAAGGGAATAGGTAACTTCTTACATTATTCGACAAGCGCCTCAGTTCGTCAAGAAATGAAACGGTTGCATTTCATTTGTTGGTGATTTACAGTGATGCCATGAGCAAATCATCGTTAGCAAGCCGCGTTCCCTGCCTGCGCGGCGCCGGCCGGCCGAAGGCAAGCGACGTCGAAGCCCGCATGCACGACCTGATCGACGCCGCCGCACGGCTGTTCCTGACCAACGGCTATACCCGCACCAGCCTGGAATCGATCGCCCGCGCCGCGCGCGTGGCCGTGCGCACCATCTATGTGAAATTCGGCGGCAAGGCCGGGCTGCTCGAAGCCGTGCTGGTGTCGCGCCGCGAACAATTCTTCCGCATCGCCGACATGGAACACGACATGCGCCCGTTCCGCGCGGTCGTCGACGATTTCGCACGCCAGTTCTTCGACCTGCTCTGCCAGGACCAGTTGATCGCGATGCAGCGCGTGGTGATCGCGGAGGCGGCCGACAACCCGGAACTGGCGCATACCTTCTTCGACACCGGCCCGCGCATGACGCGCGAGATGCTCGAACGCTTTTTTGCGCGCGCCGACATCCGCGCCCAGTTGCGCGAGGACCTGCCCTTCGAACAGCTGCCCGCTTTCCTGACCAGCTGGATTTCCGGGGACGCCATGCAGCGCTTCGTTTTTCCGCACGATCAACCATCGCATGCCGAGGCGCATCGCCTGCTGGCGCAGCGCCTGGAGATGTTCTATCGCGCGGTGCTGAGGTAGCTGTACGGCTGAGCGAAATGTGCGTCATCGCACCGATCCGGTGCACCCCCTGTGAGAAACTGACTCCCTATCTCAAGGAGGATGTCATGGATATCAACAAGAACATCACGACGGTTCAGCACAAGGGGGCAATATGAGCAAGACTTCTCGTTACGAATGGCGCGACCAGCAGGCGTCCCTGCATGAGCGCATGAAGGGCTTCCTGCAAAATCCGGGCAACGAGCAGCTCGAAGCGGTGGTCGCCGAAATGCGCGCCTACGCCGATGCCGCCAAGTCGGGTCATATCGAGATCCCGCAAAGCTGGACCAGCTACGGCTGATCGCCGATCCGGCGCCACGCGGCGCCACCATAAGAATGCCGCCCTGCTCGCGCTTGGCGGCATTTTTTATTGGCCCTGCTACGGAAATACCCGCGACATTGCACGCCATATCACCGGGACAATATCGGGACGCGGGTCTCCAGTTCGCCCACAAAGCGTCAAATTTGACGAGAATAAGCCGTACAACCCAGGCACACCATTGAAACATTGACGATTCCGCCGGATCGATTCCGGTATCATCCATGGCAAATCAAGCAATTTTCCCAACCATTCAGCACAAGGATCGGCGCATGACGACGATGACTGGACGATTCAGCGGGCGCGACATGGAGATGGCGGGCGATCCCTGGCTGGCGGAACTGGCCGCGATCCGGCACGCGTTCGAAGAACGCATGGCGCAGCTGTTGCCCGACAGCGGCAACGGCAGCGATACCCTGGCGGCAGCAATGCGCGCCGGCACCCTCGGCGCCGGCAAGCGCATGCGTCCGCTGCTGCTGATGCTGGTCGCGCGCGACCTCGGCTGCGCCTCCCCGGCCCTGGTCGATATCGCCTGCGCCGTCGAGATGGTGCATGCGGCCTCGCTGATCCTCGACGACATGCCCTGCATGGACGACGCCATGCTGCGCCGCGGCCAGCCGACGATCCATGTGCAATACGGCGAAGACGTCGCCATCCTCGCCTCCGTCGCCCTGCTCAGCCGCGCTTTCGGCGTGCTCGCGACCGCGCCCGGCATCCGGCCCGAGGTGCGCGCACGGCTGGTGGCGAAACTGGCCGAGACAGTCGGCAGCCAGGGCCTGGTGCGCGGCCAGTTCGAGGACCTGCGCGGAGGCGGCCAGCGCTCGGAAGCGGAAATCGCCAGCACCAATGAGTTGAAGACGGGCGTGCTGCTCGGCGTCTCGGTCGACATGGCCGCGATCCTGGCCGAGACCGACGACTGCGTCGCCGAATCGCTGCGCGCCTTTGCGCTTGCCGCCGGCCACGCCTTCCAGATCCGCGACGATTTCCAGGACGATCCGGCCAACGACACGAGCGTGACCGGTAAAGATACCGGCAAGGACCTCGGCAAGGCCACGCTCATCAACGCGCTCGGCTTCGAGGAAGCGAGGAAGCGCCTGGCGCGGCACCTCGACGAGGCCGACCGCTGCCTGACCGATGCCATCGGCAGCAAGCAGCGCACGCGCCGCTTCGTCGACACGCTGTTCGGCCAGGGTGGCGGCTTTCGCTTCGCCGGCCGCCCGCTTGCTGCGACGCCGGACCGGCACCTGGTGCGCCATTGAGCACGCCTTCGACGCTCCGGCGCGGCTAGGAGAAACGGCGCATGGCGCATTTCGGCGTGGTCGCCCCCGCGTTCTACAGCCATGTGGGCGCCCTGTCGGCGCTCGCACTGGCCCTGCACGAACGCGGCCACCGCGTGACCTTCCTGCAGCGGCCCGACGCCGCCGCCTACATCAAGGACGATCGGCTCGGTTTCCACGCCGTCGGCGCCGCCACCCACCCACCGGGTTCGCTGGCGCAGTCGCTGCGGCGCGCGGCCAATCCGGGCAGCCCGCTCGGCCTGCGCCACGTGATCGTCGACATGGCGGAGTCGACCGCCATGCTGTGCCGCGAACTGCCCGCCGCATGCGAAGCCTTGCGGATCGACGCCGTGCTCGGCGACCAGATGGAAGCCGCAGGCGGCCTGGTGGCCGAAGCGCTTGGCCTGCCCTTCGTCTCGATCGCCTGCGCGCTGCCGGTGAACCGCGAACCGGGCGTGCCCTTGCCGGTCATGCCCTTCGACTGGGGCGCCGGCGAGCGCGCGCTGCACATGTTCGAGGGCAGCACCCGGGTCTACGACTGGATGATGGCGCCGCACCGGCGGGCCCTTGAAACCGCAGCGCGCAAGCTCGGCATCCCCGTGCGCGGCGCCCTGCACGAATGCCTGTCGCCGCTGGCGCAGATCAGCCAGACGGTGGCCGCCTTCGATTTCCCGCGCCAGGCGCTGCCGGATACCTTTCATCACGTCGGTCCGCTGCGCGCGGCCTCCCACAAGGCACCGGCGCGGATCGACGCCCTGCCCGTCATCAGCCCGGACCGGCCCTTCGTCTTCGCCTCGCTCGGCACCTTGCAGGGACACCGCTTCGACCTGTTCAAGCGCATCGCCAAGGCCTGCCGCCAGCTCGACGTCCAGCTCCTGGCCGCCCACTGCGGCGGCCTCGATGCGCGCCAGTGCGCGCAGCTGGAAGGCCTTGGCGCCACCTGGGTCTGCGCATTCGCGCCGCAGGAAGCGGCACTGGCGCGGGCCGATGCCGTCGTCTCGCATGCGGGCCTGAACACGGTCCTGGACGCGGTGGCAAACCACACGCCGATCCTGGCGCTGCCGATCGCCTTCGACCAGCCGGGCGTGGCGGCACGCATCCGCCATGCCGGCGTCGGCCTCTCCGCCTCGCCGCGTTTTACAGGCGCGTCCGGGATCGCAAGCCGCTTGCGCCGCCTGCTCGACGAGCCGGGTTTCAAGGAGCGCTGCGCGCCGCTGGCCGAGGGCGTCAAAAGCGCCGGCGGCACGGCGCGGGCGGCCGACATCGTCGAAGCCGCGCTGGGCATCGATTCGCATAGCCGGGTGCGGCGTGAGGGGGCAGCGTGAACAAGCGCTTCTACGACCTGATCCTGGTCGGCGGCGGGCTGGCCAACGGCCTGATCGCCTGGCGCCTGCGCACCGAGCGTCCGGAGCTGGACATCCTGCTGCTGGAAGCGGGCGAGGCGATCGGCGGCAACCACACCTGGTCTTTCCACGACGGCGATCTCGACCTGCATCAGCAGGCCTGGGTGGCGCCCCTGGTCGCGCACCGCTGGCCGCGCTATGAGGTCGTCTTTCCCGGTTACGCGCGCACGCTCGAGAGCGGCTATGCCAGCATCGCATCAAGCGATTTCGCGCGCGTCGTCTCGGCCGCGCTGGGACCGTCCCTGCGTACGGGCGTCCGGGTCGCGGGCCTGAGCCCGACCAGTGTCCGCCTGGCCGGCGGCGAAACGCTGCAGGCCGGCGCCGTGATCGACGGCCGCGGCCCGCAGCCGAGTTCCCGCCTGGCGCTCGGCTATCAGACCTTCCTCGGCCAGGAAGTGCGACTGGCTGCGCCACATGGCCTGCGCGCCCCGGTCATCATGGACGCCGGCGTCGAGCAGCAAGGCGGCTACCGCTTCGTCTACCTGCTGCCCTTCGGGCCGGACCGCATACTGATCGAAGACACCCATTACGTCGATACGCTTGCCTGGGAGCCCGAGCGCCTGCGCGCCAACATCGCGGCCTATGCGCAGGGGCGCGGCTGGCGGATCCTTGACGTGCTGCGCGAAGAACAGGGCTCGCTGCCGATCGTGCTGACGGGAGACGTCGACGGCTTCTGGGCGGATTTCAGGGGTCAGCCGACCTCCGGCCTGCGCGCGGGATTGTTCCACTCGACGACCGGCTATTCGCTGCCGCACGCGGTGCGCCTGGCCGAACGCATCGCCAGTCTTGCCGACCTGAGCGCCCCGAAGCTGTTCGAGGCCATCCGCATCGAGGCGCAGCAGGCCTGGCGCGCGCAGCGCTTTTTCCGGCTGCTCAACCGCATGCTGTTTTTGGCCGGCAGTCCGGACAGCCGCTGGCGCGTCATGGCGCGCTTCTACCGGCTGCCGGCACCGCTCATCGAACGCTTTTATGCTGCCCGCCTGCGCCTGTTCGACAAGGCGCGCATCCTCAGCGGTAAGCCTCCCGTACCCGTGCGCGCGGCCATGAACGCCGCGCGCATGGTCCATCCCAGCCAGATCAGGAAACCAGAATGAACGCAGTAAACAACGCGGTCGTCGTCGGCGCCGGCTTCGGCGGCCTGGCCCTGGCCATCCGCCTGCAGGCCGGCGGCACGCAGACGACGCTGCTGGAAAAGCGCGACAAGCCGGGCGGCCGCGCCTATGTCTACGAAGACCAGGGTTTTGTCTTCGACGCCGGCCCCACCGTCATCACCGACCCGTCCTGCATCGAGGAGTTATTTACCGCTGCCGGCAAACGCATCGAGGATTATGTCGAGATGCTGCCCGTCTCTCCCTTCTATCGCCTGTGCTGGGAAGACGGCAGCCATTTCGACTACGTCAACGACCAGGAAGCGCTCGACCGCCAGATCCACGCGATCAACCCTGTCGACGTCGCCGGTTACCAGCGCTTCCTCGCGTATTCGAAGGCGGTGTTCGAAGAGGGCTATATCAAACTGGGCACCGTGCCCTTCCTGACCTTCCGCGACATGATCGCGGCCGGCCCGCAGCTGGCCAAGCTGCAGGCCTGGCGCAGCGTCTACAGCATGGTCTCGCGCTTCGTGCAGGACGAGCACCTGCGCCAGGCCTTTTCCTTTCACTCGCTGCTGGTCGGCGGCAATCCGTTCGCGACCTCGTCGATCTACACGCTGATCCACGCGCTCGAGCGGCGCTGGGGCGTCTGGTTCCCGCGCGGCGGCACCGGCGCGCTGGTGAACGGCCTGGTACGCCTGTTCCAGGACATCGGCGGACGGATCGAACTGAATGCATCGGTCGCGCAAATCGAAACGAAGAACGGGCGCGCCAGCGGCGTGCGCCTGGAAGACGGCCGCTTCTTCCCGGCCGATGCGGTGGCCTCGAACGCCGACGTGGTGCATACCTATGCCTCGCTCTTGAACCAGCACCCGCGCGGCGCGCAGGAAGCAGCCAGCCTGCGCAAGAAGCGCTTCAGTAATTCGCTGTTCGTCATCTATTTCGGACTGGACCACCACCACAGCCAGCTGCAGCACCATACGGTCTGCTTCGGCCCGCGCTACCGCGGCCTGATCGACGAAATTTTCAAGGGCAATGCGCTGGCCGACGATTTTTCGCTCTACCTGCACGCGCCCTGCGTCACCGACCCGTCGCTGGCGCCGCCCGGCTGCGGCAGCCATTACGTACTGGCGCCGGTACCGCACCTGGGCAATGCGGACATCGACTGGGAGGTCGAAGGGCCGCGCTACCGCGACAAGATTTTCGAATACCTCGAAGAGCGCTACATGCCGGGCCTGCGCAGCCAGCTCGTCACCAGCCGCATTTTTACGCCCTTCGATTTCCGCGACCAGCTGAATGCCCACGTCGGCTCGGCGTTTTCGCTGGAGCCCGTGCTGACCCAAAGCGCCTGGTTCCGTCCGCACAACCGCGACAGGGAGCTGGCCAACCTCTACCTGGTCGGCGCGGGTACCCATCCAGGCGCGGGCGTACCGGGCGTGATCGGCTCGGCCAAGGCGACTGCAGGCCTGATGCTTGCGGAGGCGCGCGCATGAACGCTGGAGCGAACGCATCGCTGCTGGACCACGCGACCGAAACGATCAAGGTCGGCTCGAAGAGTTTCGCGGCCGCGGCCAGGCTGTTCGACGCCCCTACCCGGCGCAGCGTGCTGATGCTGTATGCCTGGTGCCGCCACTGCGACGACGTGGTCGACGGCCAGGAACTGGGCTTCGGCATGGCGGCGCCCAGCCACGACCCGCATGGCGAACTGGCGCGGCTGGTCGAGCAGACGCGCCGCGCCTACGCGGGCGAAACGATGCCTGATCCGGCCTTCGCCGCCTTCCAGGAAGTCGCGCTGCGCCACGCCATCGCGCCGCGCCATGCTTTTGACCACCTGGCCGGCTTCGGCATGGACGTCGATGCCGTGCACTACGACACCTTCGAGGACACGCTGCGCTACTGCTACCACGTGGCGGGCGTGGTCGGCCTGATGATGGCCCAGATCATGGGCGCGCAAGCGCCACAGGTGCTCGACCGCGCCTGCGACCTCGGCCTGGCCTTCCAGCTGACGAACATCGCGCGCGACATCGTCGACGACGCGCGGCTCGGGCGCTGCTACCTGCCGACGCAGTGGCTGCGCGAAGCCGGGATTCCGCCGGAAGAGCTGGCCCTGCCGCGGCATCGCATGGCGCTGGCGAAGATTGCGGCGCGCCTGGTCGACCATGCCGAGCCGTATTACGATTGCGCGCTCGGCGGCGTGTCGGCGCTGCCGCTGCGCTCGGCCTGGGCGATCGCCACGGCACGCAGGGTGTATCGCCAGATCGGGATCGAGGTCAAGGCACGCGGACCGCGCGCCTGGGACGAACGGGTCGGCACCTCGCGCGCGACGAAACTGAAACTGCTGGCCATGGGCGGCGTGGACGCCTTGTTGTCGCGCCTGCGCCCGGTCAGGCCGCGTCCTGATGGCCTGTGGCGGCGTCCCGCGGACGCCTCGGTGCCCCGCCATGCAGTGCCTGCAACTGGCGTTTGAGCTTCGCGACCGGGGGCGCGTACAGGAAGCCGAACGAGACCGCGCCTTCCCTGCCCTCGACCGCATGGTGCATGCGGTGCGCCTGGTAGAGCCGCTTGGCGTAGCCGCTGCGCGGGGTGTACTGGAAAGGCCAGCGCCGGTGCACCAGGCCGTCGTGGGCGACGAAATAGAGGAAGCCGTAGGCCGTCATGCCGGCGCCGATCCATTGCAGCGGCCAGATGCCCTCGGTGCCGAACCAGATCAGGGCGATGGCCACGCCGGCGAAGACGACGGCGTATAAATCGTTCTTCTCGAACCAGCCGGTCCGAGCTTCATGGTGCGAGCGGTGCCAGCCCCAGCCGAAGCCGTGCATGATGTACTTGTGCGCGACGATGGAAAACACTTCCATGAAGACGACGGTGGCCACGACGATGAGCGTATTGAGCAGCATGAATGCAGGGACCAGGAGAGAAAAGGCGATGATCCCAGCCTACCATAAGGGGCTTGCGCGCACGGCTACCAAACCGCCTCTCGCCGCAACGAAACCAGAACAAGGAAAACACCGATGAATCAGTTGTCCCGCTTTGTAGCCTGCGCCGCCTTGATGTGCGCACTGAACGCCTCGGCCGCCACGGTCGAGGTACGCGTGTCGGGCGTGACCGCCAAGGGAAACGTGAAGGTCGCCGTCTGCGACAGGGAGCGCTTCCTGAAGCAGTGCGCCTGGAGCGCCTCGGCGCCGGCGCAGCCTGGCGAAACGACGGTCGTGGTCAAGGGCGTGCCCGCCGGCACCTGGGCCGTGCTGGCTTACCAGGACGAAAACGGCAACAATGAACTCGACCGCAACTTCGTCGGCATGCCGAAGGAGCCCTACGGTTTCAGCCGCGATGCGCGCGGCAAGTTCGGTCCGCCGAGCTTTGAAGATGCGGCCATCGAGGTCGGAGAAACGCAGGCGACGGCGACCGTGCGCCTGCGCTGAGCTGCCCGGCTGCCTCAGGCAGTGACGGAAGCGTCCTGGCGCGCCGCCGGCACCCCGCCGTCGAGCACCCGCATCAGGAAATGCGCCTTGCGCGGCGCGCGGTGCCGCTCGTGGATCTCGCGCGTCAGGACTTCGACCCGGCGCGGCTGCACGCTCAGCTGCCGCACGTCGATGTGCTCGCCTGCCGCATCGTTGCCGGCAAATTGCGCCGCCAGGTGCTGCGCAATGGTCCCGGTCAGCGTGACCGGCACCCCGTGCAGCGTCGTGCTGAGTTCGAAAGCCCGCGATGCGGGCAGGACAAATAAGGTCCCGACATATTCAGTACCGTGCTCTTCCATGTCAATCTCCTGTGACACGCATTCGCTGCGCCGGCGCAGTATCGGCTCGCCGGTTGCACGTCCATCATAGCGCGGCTGCGCCAGGGCACAACAGGAAAATACTCTCCTGCGCGACTGCACCACAGTGCGCAGGAACGGCGCCGTTCAGGCCGATTTTGGCGCCGACATGCGCGCCAGTGCCGCAAGGTCGAGCTCACCGTCGCCGCGCGCCACCGCCTGCTGCAGCGTCTCGCGCAGCACCGCGCCGAAGCGCAGCCGCAGGCCCTGTTCAGCAGCCGCATCGTTGGCCAGGCCGACATCCTTCAGGCCGAGCGAGAGCTTGAATCCGGCCGGGCTGTAGCGCTCCTGCGCGATCATCGCGCCATAGCCTTTATAGACGGGCGAACCGGCGAACAACGTGTTGCTCAGGAGGTCGAGGAAGCCGGCCGCCTCGATGCCGTGCGCGCCGACGAGCGCCGCCGATTCGCCCATCGCCTCGATCGCGCAGGCCAGGGTCAGGTTGGCGCCGAGTTTGACCGCATTCGCCTGTTCGGGCGCCGTGCCGAAACGCCAGGTCTTCTGCCCCATCAGGTCGAACAGCGGCTGCACGCGCGCGATCGCCTCGTCCGGACCGGCCGCCACGATATTGAGCTTGCCGGCGGCCGCCACGTCGACCCGGCCGAGCACAGGCGCCCCGATATAGCCGACGCCGCGCGCGGCATGCAGCGCTGCCATCTCGCGCGCGAAGGCCACCGACACCGTCGCCATGTTCACGTGAATGCTGCCCGGCGCCAGCGCGTCCAGGGCGCCGTCGTCCAGCAGCACGGCGCGGGTCGATGCGTCGTCCGCCAGCATCGTGAACAGCACGTCCACGGCCGCCGCCTCGGCCGGGCTGGCGGCTACCTGCGCACCCTGGGCGGCCAGTTCCTGCACAGGTCCAGCGCCGCGGTTCCATACGCGCAGCGGCTGCCCCGAGCGCAACAGGTTGGCTGCCATCCCGCGTCCCATTGCGCCGAGTCCGATAAATCCGATATTCATGCCTGCTCCTTGTCGAGTGTGCCGCCCTGTGGCTGATCCGGTCATTGAAACAGCAATCCGGAAAATGCGGCGCGAAAAAAAACCGGGACCTCGCGGTCCCGGCTTCGGTCTGGCTCACAGCCGTTCGGCAGCTCAGCGCTTGCGTGCCGGCGGCAGGTCGGTGCAGACGCCCTTGTAGACTTCGGCGGCCATGCCGATCGACTCGCCCAGCGTCGGGTGCGGGTGGATGGTCTTGCCGATGTCGACGCCGTCGGCGCCCATCTCGATCGCCAGCGCGATTTCGCCGATCATGTCGCCGGCATTCGTGCCGACGATGGTGCCGCCGATGATGCGACCGGTCTCGGTGTCGAACAGCAGCTTGGTGAAGCCTTCGTCGCGGCCGTTGGCGACCGCGCGGCCGCTCGCGTTCCACGGGAAGTGGCCCTTCTCGACCTTGATGCCCTTCTGCTTGGCTTCGTCTTCCGTGAGGCCGGCCCATGCCACTTCCGGATCGGTGTAGGCGACCGACGGAATGACTTTCGCATCGAAGTATGCCTTCTCGCCGTGCGCCGCTTCCGCCGCGACGTGCGCTTCGTGCACCGCCTTGTGCGCCAGCATCGGCTGGCCCACCAGGTCGCCAATGGCGAAGATATGCGGCACGTTGGTGCGCATCTGGCCGTCCACGCCGATGAAGCCGCGGTCGGTCACCGCCACGCCGGCCTTCTCGGCGGCGATTTTTTTACCGTTCGGGCTGCGGCCGACGGCCACCAGCACCAGGTCGTACAGCTGCGGTTCCGGCGCGGTGGCGCCGGCTTCCGCCGCTTCGAAGCTGACCTTGATGCCTTCAGGGAGGGCCTCCACGCCGACGGTCTTCGTCTTGAGCATGATGTTGTCGAAGCGGTGCGCGTTGTACTTCTGCCAGACTTTCACCGCCTCGCGGTCCGCGCCCTGCATCAGGCCATCCATCATCTCGACGACGTCGATGCGTGCACCGAGGGTCGAGTAGACGGTTGCCATTTCCAGGCCGATGATGCCGCCGCCGATGACCAGCATCTTCTTCGGTACCTGGCGCAGTTCCAGCGCGCCGGTCGAGTCGACGATGCGCGGGTCTTCCGGCACGAAAGGCAGTTTTACCACGCTCGATCCGGCGGCGATGATCGCTTTCGCGAACTTCACCACCTTCTTCGCGCCGTCGGCAGCGGTGACTTCGATGTGGTTCGGGCTCAGGAACTGGCCCACGCCCTGCACCACATTCACCTTGCGCGCCTTGGCCATGAAGGAGAGGCCGCCGGTCATCTTCTTGATGACGCCGTCCTTGTAGCCGCGCAGCTTGTCGATGTCGACGCTTGGTGCGGCAAAGCTCACGCCCAGGTCGGCCATGTGCGCGGTCTCGTCCATGATGTGCGCCACGTGCAGCAGTGCCTTGGACGGAATGCAGCCCACGTTCAGGCAGACGCCGCCCAAGGTCGCGTACTTCTCGACCAGCACCGTGTTCATGCCGAGGTCGGCGGAACGGAAAGCGGCCGAATAGCCGCCGGGACCGGCGCCCAGCACCATCATTTCGCATTCGATGTCGACCTGGCCGCTGTAGCTGGCGGCGCCCGGAACGGGCGCGCTCGCGGGAGCGGCGGCGTCAGCCTTGTGCGCTGGCGCATACGAATCGGTCGGTGCGGCAGCGGCGGTCGGCGCAGCTGCAGGCGCAGCGGCCGGAGCAGCAGGTGCAGCAGCCCCGGCCCCCTCTTCGAGCATCAGCAGCAGCGAACCTTCGTTCACCTTGTCGCCCACCTTGACCGACAGTTCCTTGACCACGCCGGCGTGGGTCGACGGGATTTCCATCGAGGCCTTGTCGGATTCCACGGTGACCAGCGACTGGTCGACCTTGATCGTGTCGCCGGGCTTGACCATCAGTTCGATGATTTCGACGTCCTTGAAATCGCCGATGTTCGGGACTTTTACTTCAACAGTGCTCATTCTCGGCGCTCCTTACAGAAGGGTCTTGCGCAGGTCGGCCAGCACTTCGGCCAGGTAGGCGGCGAAGCGCGCGGCGCCGGCGCCATCGATCACGCGGTGGTCGTAGGACAGCGACAGCGGCAGCATCAGGCGCGGCTGGAAAGTGGAACCATCCCAGACCGGCTTCATGGCCGACTTCGACAGGCCGAGGATCGCCAGTTCAGGCGCATTGATGATCGGCGTGAAGGCGGTGCCGCCAATGCCGCCGAGCGACGAAATGGTGAAGGTCGCGCCCTGCATGTTCGCAGGCGACAGCTTGCCGTCGCGTGCCTGTGCCGAAAGCTCGCCCATTTCGGTGGCGATCTGCGACACGGTCTTCTTGTCGGCATCCTTCACGACCGGAACCACCAGGCCGTTCGGGGTGTCGGCCGCGAAGCCGATGTTGTAGTACTGCTTGAGGATCAGGCTGGCGCCGTCTCCGCTCAGCGAGGCATTAAATTGCGGGAATTTCTTCAGCGCGGCGACCGAGGCCTTGATCACGAATGCCAGCATGGTCAGTTTCACCGCCGACTTCTGCTTCGCCAATGCCGCGTTCGAATCGACGCGGAACTGTTCCAGGTCCGTCACGTCCGCTTCGTCGAAGGTCGTCACGTGCGGGATCATGACCCAGTTGCGGTGCAGGTTCGGGCCGGAGATCTTCTTGATGCGCGACAGCGGCAGCAGTTCGGTCGGGCCGAACTTCGAGAAGTCGAGCGACGGCCATGGCAGCAGGTCGAGACCGACGCCGGTGCCGCCCTTCGCTGGCGCAGCGGCAGCGGCCGGAGCGGCCATCACGCCCTTGACGAAGTTCTGCACGTCCTGCTGGGTGATGCGGTTCTTCGGACCTGTGCCCGGCACGCGTGCCAGGTCGACGCCCAGTTCGCGGGCGAACTTGCGGATCGACGGCGAGGCGTGGGCTTTCGAGCCGGTGACGCCCTGGCTTGGCGCGGCTGCGGCCGGAGCCGGAGCCGGCGCGGCGGCTGCCGGTGCGGATGGCGCAGCGGCGGCGGGGGCCGGCGCGGCGGCAGCCGGTGCGGAAGACGACGCAGCTGCGGACGCACCGCCGGCCGCTTCGAGCACCAGCACGAGCGAACCCTCGGCGACCTTGTCGCCCACCTTGACCTTCACTTCCTTGACGGTGCCGGCGTGGCTGGACGGGATTTCCATGCTCGCCTTGTCCGATTCGACGGTGATCAGGGACTGGTCGACCTTGATCTGGTCGCCCGGCTTGACCATCAGTTCGATGACTTCGACTTCCTTGAAGTCGCCGATGTCCGGCACGGTGACTTCGACGAGTGCGCCGGCGCCGGCCGGTGCGGCGGCGGCCGGGGCAACGGCAGGCGCAGCTTCAGCAGCGGCCGGTGCCGCGGCAGCAGGCGCCGGTGCGGCCGCTGGTGCGGCGGCAGCGCCGCCAGCTTCTTCGAGCATCAGTACGAGCGAGCCCTCGGCGACCTTGTCGCCGACCTTGACCTTGATTTCCTTGACCACGCCCGCATGGCTGGACGGGATTTCCATGCTGGCCTTGTCCGATTCGACGGTCACGAGCGACTGGTCGACCTTGATCGTGTCGCCGACTTTGACCATCAGTTCGATGACTTCGACTTCCTTGAAGTCGCCGATGTCCGGGACTTTGACTTCCACAATGCTCATAGTGTTAGCTCCGTTATTTTTTGTATGGGTGCGAATGTATGGCCGTTGCTCCCCCCCGCGGGGTGGAGCAACGGCGAACTACCACTCATTTACATTACTGGGTCACAGGATTCGGCTTGTTCGCATCGATGCCGTACTTGGCGATCGCCTGGGCCACGACCGACATCTCGATCTTGCCTTCATCGGCCAGCGAGCGCAGGGCGGCAACGGTCACGTAGTAACGGTTCACTTCGAAGAACTCGCGCAGCTTCACGCGGCTGTCCGAGCGTCCGAAGCCGTCGGTGCCCAGCACTTTATAGGTGCGGTCCTTCGGCATGTAGGCGCGGATCTGCTCGGCGAACAGGCGCATGTAGTCGGTCGTCGCGACGATCGGGCCGGTCGAGTTCTGCATCAGCTGCGTCACGTACGGTACGCGCTGTTCGGCTTCCGGGTTGACCATGTTCCAGCGCTCGCAGTCCTGGCCATCGCGCGCCAGCAGCGTCAGCGACGGGGCGGACCAGACGTCGGCGGCGACGCCCCAGTCGTTCTTCAGCAGTTCGGCGGCAAAAATCGACTCGCGCAGGATGGTGCCGCAGCCGATCAGCTGGACGCGGTTCTGCAGGCTGGCGTCGCCTTCCTGGAGCAGGTACATGCCTTTCAGGATGCCCTCTTCCGTGCCAGGTTTGAGGCCCGGCTGCTCGTAGTTCTCGTTCATGATGGTGATGTAATAGAACACGTCTTCCTGTTCCGTCACCATGCGGCGCAGGCCGTCATGAATGATCACCGCCACTTCGTGCCCGAAGGTCGGGTCGTACGGCAGGCAGTTCGGCACCGTCGCGGCGATGATGTGGCTATGGCCGTCTTCGTGCTGCAGGCCTTCGCCGTTGAGCGTCGTGCGGCCGGCAGTGCCGCCCATCAGGAAGCCGCGGGCGCGGATGTCGCCCGCCAGCCAGACCAGGTCGCCCACGCGCTGCATGCCGAACATCGAGTAGAAGGTGTAGAACGGCACCATCTGGCGGTTGTTCGACGAGTAGGACGTTGCAGCCGCGATCCACGAGCTCATGCCGCCTGCTTCGTTGATACCCTCTTGCAGGATCTGGCCGGCCTTGTCTTCGCGGTAGTACATGACCTGGTCTTTATCGACCGGCTCGTACAACTGGCCCTGCTGGTTGAAGATGCCGATCTGGCGGAACAGGCCTTCCATGCCGAAGGTACGCGATTCGTCGACCAGGATCGGCACGATGCGCTGGCCCAGGCTCTGGTCCTTCAGCAGGCTCGTGATCACGCGGACATAGGACTGCGTGGTCGAGATTTCGCGGCCCGGCGCGGTTGCGTCCAGCACCGACTTGAACGACTCCAGCGGCGGCACGATCAGGGTTTCGTCGGCCTTCTGGCGGCGCTGCGGCAGGTAGCCGCCGAGGGCCGCGCGGCGCTCGTGCAGGTATTTCATTTCAGGCGCGTCGTCGGACGGCTTGAAGAACGGGATCTCGGCCAGCTTGTCGTCCGGGATCGGGATGGCGAAACGGTCGCGCATTTCGCGGATCGCCTCATCATCGAGCTTCTTGGTCTGGTGCGCGGTGTTGCGCGCCTCGCCCGACTTGCCCATGCCGAAGCCCTTGACGGTCTTGACCAGCAGGACGGTCGGCGTGCCCTTGTTTTCTTGCGCGTTCTTGAAGGCGGCGTAGATCTTGTGCGGATCGTGGCCGCCGCGGGTCAGGCGCCAGATGTCGTCGTCGCTCATGTTGGCGACCATCTTCAGCAGCTCGGGGTGCTTGCCGAAGAAGTGCTTGCGCACGTAGGCGCCGTCTTTCGCCTTGTAGTTCTGGTATTCGCCGTCGACGGTTTCCATCATCACGCGCTGCAGGATGCCGTCCTTGTCCTTCGACAGCAGGGCGTCCCAGCCCGGGCCCCAGACGACCTTGACGACGTTCCAGCCGGCGCCGCGGAAGTCCGCTTCCAGTTCCTGGATGATCTTGCCGTTGCCGCGCACCGGACCGTCCAGGCGCTGCAGGTTGCAGTTGACGACCATGACCAGGTTGTCGAGGCGTTCGCGTGCGGCCATGCCGATCGCGCCCATCGATTCCGGCTCGTCCATCTCGCCGTCGCCGCAGAAGACCCAGACTTTACGGGCTTCGGTGTCGGCAATGCCGCGGGCGTGCAGGTATTTCAGGAAGCGCGCCTGGTAGATCGCCATCAGCGGGCCCAGGCCCATCGAGACGGTCGGGAACTGCCAGAAGTCCGGCATCAGCTTCGGGTGCGGGTACGAAGACAGGCCCTTGCCGTCGACTTCGCGGCGGAAGTTCAGCATCTGCTCTTCGGTGATGCGGCCTTCGAGGTAGGCGCGCGCGTAGATGCCGGGCGAGCTGTGGCCCTGGATGTAGAGCAGGTCGCCGCCGTGGTTGTCGCTCGGGGCTTTCCAGAAGTGGTTGAAGCCGATGCCGAGCATGTTCGCCAGCGAGGCGAAGGACGAGATGTGGCCGCCGAGGTCGCCGTCGGCGCGGTTGGCTTTCACCACCATCGCCATCGCGTTCCAGCGCATCCACGAGCGCAGGCGCTCTTCGTATTCGAGGTTACCCGGGCAGTGCGCCTCCAGGTGGGCAGGAATGGTGTTGACGTAGGCGGTATTGCTGGAGAACGGGACGTGGGCGCCGCGGCGGCGCGCCAGGTCGACCAGGCGCTCCATCAGGTAGTGCGCGCGTTCGGTACCTTCGTTTTCGATGACCGCTTCGAGCGCGTCGAGCCATTCCTTGGTTTCGAGCGAATCCGGGTCATTGGCGGCCTGGGCCGTCAACTGATCGAGCTGAGCTGACATTGGTGCGTCTCCTTGGTTTTGGTGGCCCACGTCGATCTCCAGATCGCCCGCCGGCGTATTTGATGAACAATCAATATGAATCAAGCCACGAGATTCTACCAGTGGAAGTGGTCTTTTTCAAATTACGATATATCATTTCATAATATGGAATCGCCTGTGCAAATGCGCTGGCCGACGGGGATCCGGTATGCAATGCACATGCCCGCCATCCCTCATCACTACCAACTCTGTAAATATGACAATGAACCACGGAGCGCGGCGCGCGATTCCGTGGATTCGCCGTGCGCGCCGTATAATTTCATCTTTGTCCAGTGATGAGCCCCACCATGCCAGCCCAACTGATCGACGGAGTCCAACTTTCCCAGCAACTGCGCGCCGAAATCGCCGAGCGTGCAGCCAAACTCACGGCCGCCGGCCAGCAGCCCGGCCTTGCCGTGATCCTGGTCGGCGAAGACCCGGCCAGCCAGGTCTACGTGCGCAACAAGGTCAAGGCCTGCGGCGACGTGGGCTTTCACTCGGTGCTGGAAAAATACGAGGCCGACCTGACGGAGGCCGCCCTGCTCGCCCGCATCGCCGCCCTCAACGAGGACCCGGCCATCCACGGCATCCTGGTCCAGATGCCCCTGCCGCGCCACATCAATCCGAGCAAGGTGATCGAAGCGATTTCGACCAGCAAGGACGTCGACGGTTATTCGGTCCTGTCGGCCGGCGAACTGGTTGCCAACCTGCCGGGTTTCCGCCCCTGCACGCCCTACGGCTGCATGAAGCTGATCGAGTCCACGGGCACTGATCTGCGCGGCAAGCACGCGGTCGTGATCGGCCGTTCGAACACAGTCGGCAAACCAATGGCACTGCTGCTCTTGCAAGCCAACGCCACCGTGACCATATGCCATAGCGCGACGCCGGACCTGGGCGTCTACACGCGCCAGGCCGACATCGTCGTGGCCGCCGTCGGCCGCCGCAACACCGTCACCGCCGACATGGTGAAACCGGGCGCGATCGTGATCGACGTCGGCATGAACCGCGACGACGCCGGCAAGCTGTGCGGCGACGTCGATTTCGCCGGCGTACGCGAAGTGGCCTCGCACATCACCCCGGTGCCGGGCGGCGTCGGGCCGATGACGATCACCATGTTGTTGATGAATACGGTCGAGTCCGCGGAACGCGTGCTCGGCAAGCGCCAGGAAGTGCTCAGCCAGGCCACGGGAATGGATCCGAAACCTGGTGTTGCATAAGCTGTCGCATAAACTTTAGGAAGGAACACCATGAGCATTGATACCAGTAATCCCCTTCTTGACTTCTCGGGCCTGCCGCGTTTCGATGCGTTCCGCCCGGAACACGTCACGCCGGCCATCGAGCAGCTGATCCAGGAGGCCACCGAGGTCGTCGCCAGGCTCGAAGCACCGAGCGACAACGTAAGCTGGGACAATTTCGTGGTGCCCCTGGAGGAAGCGACCGAACGCCTGGGCCGCGCCTGGGGCATCGTCAACCACCTGAACCATGTGGCCGACACGCCGGAACTGCGCGCCACCTACAACGAAAACCAGCCGAAACTCACCGAGTTCTGGACCACCCTGGGCCAGAACGAGCTGCTCTTCGCCAAGTACAAGGCGATACGCGCCAACCCGGACTACGTCAACCTGAGCCCGGCCCGTAAACGCATCGTCGAAAACGCCCTGCGCGACTTCCGTCTGGGCGGCGCCGAACTCCCAAGCGACAAAAAGGAACGCTTCGCCGCCATCCAGGAGCAGCACGCCGCGATCTCGACGCGCTTCTCGGAAAACGTGCTCGACGCAACCAACGACTACAAGCTCATCGTCGAAAACGAAGCCGAGCTGGCGGGCATTCCCGAGGACGCCAAGGCCGCCGCGCAAGCCGCGGCTGTTGCGGCGGGCAAGACCGGCTACCAGTTCACCCTGCACTTCCCATCCTACTTCCCGGTCCTGCAATTCGCGGACAATCGCCAGCTGCGCGAAACGATCTATCGCGCCAGCGCGACCAAGGCGTCGGACATGGGCGCCGTGTTCAGCGAACTGGAGAAATGGGACAACAGTTCCAACATCGCCCAGCTGCTCAAACTGCGCGACGAGGAAGCGAAGCTGCTCGACTACCGCAACTTTGCCGAAGTGTCGCTGGTGCCGAAGATGGCCGAGAGCCCGGAACATGTGATTTCCTTCCTGGAGGACCTGGCGCGCCGCGCGCGTCCGTTCGCCGAAAAAGACCTGGCCGAGCTGCGCGCCTTTGCCAAGGACGAGCTGGGAATCGAGGATATGCAGGCCTGGGACCTGTCCTACGCGTCGGAAAAGCTGCGCGAAAAGCGCTATGCCTTCTCGGCGCAGGAAGTCAAGGAGTACTTTCCTGAGCCGAAGGTCATCGAAGGCCTGTTCAAGGTCGTGCAGACCCTGTTCTCGGTCGCGATCAAGCCGGACACGGCGCCCGTCTGGCATCCGGACGTGCGTTTCTACCGCATCGAACGCGACGGCCAGCTGATCGGCCAGTTCTATTTCGACCTGTACGCGCGCGCCGGCAAGGGCCAGGGTGCGTGGATGGACGACGCGCGCGGACGCCGCATGACGACGGGCGGCATCGTGCAGACGCCGGTGGCCTACCTGACCTGCAACTTCACGCCGCCGGCAACTGTCGACGGCGAGCTGCAGCCCTCGCTGTTCACGCACGACGAAGTGACGACCCTGTTCCACGAATTCGGCCACGGCCTGCACCACATGCTGACCGAAGTCGAGGAGCTGTCGGTATCGGGTATCTCGGGCGTCGAATGGGATGCGGTCGAGCTGCCGTCGCAGTTCATGGAGAACTTCTGCTGGGAGTGGGACGTGCTGCAAGGCATGACCGCCCACTTCAAGACGGGCGAGCCGCTGCCGCGCGCGCTGTACGACAAGATGCTGGCGGCTAAGAACTTCCAGTCGGGCATGCAGACCCTGCGCCAGGTCGAGTTCTCGCTGATCGACATGCACCTGCACTACGACTTCGACCCGAACAGCCAGCAATCGGTGCAGCAGCTGATCGACGATGTGCGCAGCAAGTTCTCGGTGATGATTCCGCCCTCCTTCAACCGCTTCCAGCACTCGTTCGGCCACATCTTCGCGGGCGGCTATGCGGCCGGCTACTACAGTTATAAATGGGCCGAGGTGCTGTCGGCGGACGCCTATGCGGCCTTCGAGGAAGCGATCGAGGCCGGCGGCGGAGAGCTGTCGGCCGAGACCGGACGGCGCTTCCAGCGCGAGATCCTGGCCGTCGGCGGGTCGCGCCCGGCGCTGGAATCGTTCAAGGCGTTCCGCGGCCGCGAGCCGTCGATCGACGCGCTGCTGCGCCATAATGGAATGAACAGCGCGGCATGAACGCCTAAAGTCGAGTGACCTGGGCCGCGGCGAAAAGTTCGCTGCGGCCCAGCGATGCAAACCAACCACCGCCCGGCGGACCGGTTTACAATCTGGTCCATGACACGGATCGACTTCCACACCAATATTCCCGACAAACTCGCCTACGCCTGCCGCCTGGCACGCAAGGCGTATT
Organism: Massilia litorea; assembly: GCF_015101885.1. Taxonomy (NCBI): domain Bacteria; kingdom Pseudomonadati; phylum Pseudomonadota; class Betaproteobacteria; order Burkholderiales; family Oxalobacteraceae; genus Massilia; species Massilia litorea. Next base: position 2,325,511 of record NZ_CP062941.1, on the reverse strand, counting down.
CGGCGAAAGCAAAAATCGTCCTGCTGGCCGAGGACGCCGCCCAGGCCGCGGCCCTGAACGAGGCGCTGTGGACGCTGTCGAATATCGATTTCCTGCCGCACGTGATGGCGGGCGATCCGCTGGCGTCCGAAACGCCGATCATCATCACCGACAGCGAAGAAGCGGCGCTGCCGCATCATGAGATGCTGGTCAACCTCACGCGCCGCACGCCGAGCAATGTCGCCGAATTCGCGCGTGTCTTCGAGATCATCTCGAACGACGAGCTTGATGCCGCCGCCGGGCGCCAGCGCTATGTCGCCTATAAAAAGCAGTCCTATCCGCTGACCCACTTCGTCGCAGGACAATCATGAGCCAGAACCCCGCCTTCGATAGCAGCATTCCCGTGTTGACTGAAGTGGTGCTGGAGCCGATGGGTCCGGAGCCGACACCGGCCACGGACGCCGGCCAGGCCGAGGCGGAGGCGGCGATTGCGGTCGCCGAGGAACTGGCGGAAGCGGAGGCGCCTGCCGCCCTCCAGACGCAGCCGGAACCGGACTGGGACGAACTCGAAAGCCGCATCGTCGAACGGGTCGTGGCGCAGCTGCAGCCACAAATCGATGCCGTCGTACGCAATGCCCTCGCCTCCGCCGGCGACCAGATCCACATCGGCCTGCGCCAGGCAGTCGAACAGGTGGTGGCGCAGCAGGTCGCCGGCCTTCAGTTCGGCCAAAAAGCCTAGCGCACCGTAGGGTGGGCTCTCCGAGCCCACGCGTTACGTACCTGTCCTTTTGCTCGCACGTGTTGTACCGCGTGGGCACAGAGTGCCCACCCTACAACGCCTTGAATCGGTGCGCCGCTGCCTTCATCCCCCCTCAAAGCGTGCGTCGTCTCCCTCCTGCGCACTACGCATGCCCACCCCGCGCAATACCGCTTTCCCTCCCTTCTGATTTGTTGTACCTTTGCTCTGCTTCAACTGGCGTACGCCGGCAGTGAACCGGGCGCCCGTCATCCCACCATTTTGGAGAACGTATGACCACCAAGCTCATTCCCCTTGCCATCGCGATGCTGATTGCCGGGAGCGCCAGCGCCCAGCAGGTCGTCAAGATCGGCCACGTCGGCCCGGTCTCGGGCCCGAATTCGCACCTCGGCAAGGACAACGAGAACGCCGCGCGCATGGCGATCGACGAGCTCAACGCAAAGGGCTTCACCATCAACGGCCAGAAGGTCACGCTGCAGCTGGTGGCCGAGGACGACGGCTCGGATCCGAAGCAAGGCACGGCCGTTGCGCAGAAGCTGGTCGACGCCAAGGTCAAGGGCGTCATCGGCCACCTGAACTCTGGCACCAGCGTGCCCGCGTCAAAAATCTACAACGACGCCGGCATCCCGCAGATTTCGCCGGCCACCACCGCCACCCAGTACACCAAACAGCGCTTCCCGGGCGCCTTCCGCGTCGTGGCGAATGATGCCAAGCTCGGCGGCACGCTGGGCAAGTATGCGGTCGATACCCTGAAAGCGAAGAACATCGCCGTCATCGACGACCGCACCACCTACGGCCAGGGCGTCGCCACCGAATTCGTGAAGGGCGCCAAGGGGCCGGGCGTGAAAATCGTCGGCAAGGAATTCACCAGCGCCACGGCCACCGACTACACGGCGATCCTGACCTCGATCCGCGCGAAGAAGCCGGACCTGGTCTTCTTCGGCGGCATGGATTCGGTCGGCGGCCCGATGCTGAAACAAATGAAGGCGCTCGGCATCGACGCGCGCTTCATGGGCGGCGACGGCATCTGCACCGAGGCACTCGGACGCCTGGCGGGCGATGCCGTCGGCGAAGGTAAAGTGATCTGCGCCGAAGCCGGCGGCGTCACCGGCGCCGAGCAGGAAAAAGTCATGAGCGACTTCCGCGCCCGCTTCAAACAGAAAACCGGCATCGAGGTGCAGCTGTACGCGCCCTACGTCTACGACGCGGTGATGGTGATGGCGGCGGCGATGCAGAAGGCCAATTCGGCCGAGCCCGCCAAGTACCTGCCGGAACTCAAGAAGATCAAGTACAAGGGCGTGACCGGCGACATCGCCTTCGATGCCTCCGGCGACATCAACAATGGCGCCCTGACCCTGTACACGTTTAAAGGCGGCAAGCGCAGCAAGATGGATGTGATTCGCTGATCCGGTCCATCACCTCGCACAAACAAAAAGCGCGCCTGGCTGACGCCGGCGCGCTTTATTTTTGCCTGCCGCGAAGCAGGCCGCGTTGTCGCTTGCTGGATCGCTTGCCTGGGCGATTACTTGGTCGACAGCACCCACTTCACCAGGCTGCGCGCTTCCGCTTCGCTCACCTGCGGGTTGGCCGGCATCGGGACCGGGCCCCAGGAACCGGAGCCGCCTTTCATGACTTTGGCGACCAGTTTGTCTTCCGCGCCTTTTTGACCGGCGTATTTCGCCGCCACGTCCTTGTAGGCAGGACCGACCAGCTTGGTACCGATTGCATGGCAAGCCATGCAATTCTTCGCTTTGGCCAGGTCGGCTTGCGCAAACGCGCTCGACGATGCCAGCACCGACAACACACCGCACAAGATCAGGGACCGTTTCATGTAACTCTCCATTTGTAATGCCTGCATTCTACCGTGTTTCCATTCAATGAATGCCCGCCGTCACACTCTGTAACCTCGCTTACGTTTTGAGGTTGCACGGTTTCCACGCTCCGGTCATATTTTGCCACAGAGCACTAATTTGTTTGTAAGATGGCCGGATTCTGGAGAATGTCATGCCCCTGATCCTGTTGATTGCCGCGCTGCTGGTGCTGCGCTTTTTTGAAGTCTGGAAGTTTGCCGAGCTGTCCTGGTGGTGGATCGTCGGGCTGATGGTGTTCGCGTTTATCTGGTTCGAGTACGTGGAAAAGCTGCTTGGGTGGGACAAGAAGAAGGCGCATGACGAGGACGACAAGCGGCGCAAGGCGCGCGTGAAGAATTCGTTCGACAAGCGCAAATGAGCTCGCCCGGAACGGTCGCGTAACGTAGGGTGGGCTCTCGAGCCCACGCGGTACCAGGCATGCGTATCGAAAATAATCCGATATAAACGTCGGGTGATCAAACGGCCGTTTTCAAACCATTCGTTTCGATGGATCGAGCGCCGGACCGCGTGGGCACAAGTGTGTTTAGCACAGGGACATCCTAAACACCTGGCTAGGGACATAGGTAACACCTTTTATGATCATTGCACTGCTGACTTTGGGAGCGTGCGATGCCTTGGAAGGAGAGTTCCAAAATGTCTTCTCGCCTTGAATTCGTGATGTTGGCGTCGGCGCCGGGAGCCAACATACGGGCGCTGTGCCGTGCATTCAGCGTCAGTCCCAAGAGCGCATACTTGTGGATGGACCGCTACCGCCAGGAAGGGCCGGCCGGCTTGAGTGACCGGTCACGCCAGCCCCTGACGTCGCCGAATCGGAGCGATGCTCAGCTCGAGGCTCAGGTGTTGGCGCTGCATGACCAGTATCCGTGCTGGGGTGGGCGCAAGCTGGCCGCCTTGCTACCGGACGGGATGGCCAAGCCGCATCACAACACCATCGCCGCAATCTTGCGGCGTAATGGCCGTCGTTTAGTGCCCCACGCCGACGTTACCGAGCGAACGCACACCCGTTTCGAACACGAAGCGCCCAATTTACTGTGGCAGATGGATTTCAAAGGCCATATTGCGTTGACCGACAAGCGCGCTGGGCGCTGTCATCCGCTGACCGTCCTGGACGACCACTCCCGCTTTGCAATCTGTCTGGCTGCTTGCTCGGGCGAAGATGGCATGCAGGTGCGAACAGCCTTGACCCAGGCGTTTCTGATCTACGGCTTGCCGCAACGGATCACATGCGACAACGGTCCGCCCTGGGGAACGTCGGGGCATGGCACACTCTCCAAGCTGGAAATCTGGCTGACGCGCCTGGGCATCCGCGTCAGCCATAGCCGTCCTTACCATCCTCAGACGCAGGGCAAGGACGAGCGCTTTCACCGCACGCTTAAACGCGAATTGCTCGACCGTTCAGGCTTCAACACCATCGACTCATGTCAGAGCGCCTTCAACGGCTGGCGTGACCAGTACAACCTCATCCGTCCTCACGAAGCGCTTGGACAGCGCCCACCAGTGACGCGCTACACACCCAGCGCCAGACCGTTTCCATCGAGCCTGCCACCTATCGAATACGACGAGGGAGACGACGTGCGCAAAGTGCGCCGGCATGGCCAGCTGCACTTCCGCGGACGCGACTATTTTGTCGGCGAGGGGCTGCTCGATGAACTCGTCGCCGTGCGTCCAACGGCTGAGGAAGGCGTCTACAGGGTGTTTTTCTGCGAGCGGGAACTACGAATGATCGACCTACGAAACCCCGGCTAGAATGACACCACATGTGTTACCCATGTCCCTAGCCAGGTGTTACCTATGTCCCTGTGCTAAACAAAGTGCCCACCCTACGGTACGCGACCTTATTATCCCGTCACCGCGCCCTTGCTTGCACTCGACGCCAGCGCCGCGAACTTCGCCAGCACCCCACGCGTATAGCGCGGCGCCGGCCGCGTCCACGCGGCGCGGCGGCGGGCGATTTCCTCGTCCGGCACATTCAGCTGGATCAGCAACTGGTTCGCGTCGATCGTCACCGAGTCGCCCTCCTCTACCAGCGCGATCGTTCCGCCCTCGTAGGCTTCGGGCGCCACGTGTCCCACCACCATGCCCCAGGTGCCGCCCGAGAAGCGCCCGTCCGTGATCAAACCCACCGATTCGCCCAGTCCCTGGCCGATCAGCGCGCCCGTCGGCGCCAGCATTTCCGGCATGCCGGGGCCGCCCTTCGGCCCGAGATAACGCAGGACCAGCACGTCGCCGGGCTGGATGCGCTTGGCCATGATGGCGTCCATGGCCGAATACTCGTCGTCGAACACGCGCGCCGGGCCGGTGATGGCTGGGTTTTTCAAGCCGGTGATCTTGGCCACGCAGCCTTCCGGCGACAGGTTTCCCTTCAGGACCGCCAGGTGCCCCTGGGCGTACAGCGCCTGGTCGATCGGACGAATCACGTCCTGCCCGGCGGCCGGCGTGGATGGCACGTCCGCCAGTTCCTCGGCCAGCGTGCGCCCGGTAATCGTGATGCAGTCGCCATGCAGCAGGCCCGCGTCCAGCAGCAGCTTCATCACCTGCGGCACGCCGCCGGCCTTGTGCAGGTCGGTCGCGACGTACTGGCCCGAGGGCTTGAGATTGCAGATCACCGGCACTTTACGGCGCACGGTCTCGAAATCGTCGAGCGTCCATTCGACCTCGGCCGCGTGAGCGATCGCCAGGTAGTGCAGCACGGCATTGGTCGAGCCGCCCGTTGCCATGATCAGCGACACCGCGTTCTCGATCGACTTGCGGGTGATGATGTCGCGCGGCTTCAAGTCGCGCTTCACCGCGTCGACCAGCACGCGCGCGGATTCGGCGCAGGAATCCACCTTTTCGTCGTCCGGATTCGCCATGGTCGACGAATACAGCAGCGACATCCCGAGCGCCTCGAAGGACGAGGACATCGTATTGGCCGTGTACATGCCGCCGCAGGACCCGGACGAGGGGCAGGCGTTTTTCTCGATCCCCTCGAAATCTTCCTGGCTCATGCGCCCGGCCGTGAATTCGCCGACCGCCTCGAAGCTCGATACGATGGTCAGATCCTTCCCCTTCCAGTGGCCCGGCTTGATCGTGCCGCCGTAGACATAGATGCCGGGAACGTTGGCACGGGCCAGTGCGATCATCCCGCCCGGCATGTTCTTGTCGCAGCCGCCGATGACGACGACGCCGTCCATCCATTGCCCGTTGACGCAGGTTTCGATGCAGTCCGCAATAACCTCGCGCGAGATCAGCGAGAACTTCATGCCCTCCGTTCCCATCGACATGCCGTCGGAAATGGTCGGCGTGCCGAACACCTGCGGATTGGCGCCGTTCTCCCTGACGGTCGCAATCGCGATGTCGGCCAGCTTCTGCAGGCCGGAGTTACAAGGCGTAATCGTGGAATGGCCGTTCGCGATGCCGATCATCGGCTTGTCGAAGTCTTCCGCCTGATACCCCATCGCGTAATACATCGAGCGGTTCGGACTGCGGGCGACGCCTTCGGTGACGTTACGGGATCGGCGGTTGTAGCGCGGCTTCTCAAGCATGATGGACTCCTCGAAAGCAGTCTTGTCAGAATGCCTTGCGCGCCGGGGGCCGTCAATTGTAAGCTTCGCGTGCCTGTGATACGCCGAACATATCAGGCGACCCGCACCCCATGGAAATGCATATCGATGAACCTTGAACTGCGCCAGCTGCGCTATTTCCTGACGGTCGCCGAAGAACTCCACTTCGGCCGCGCCGCCGCCCGCCTGCACATGACCCAGCCGCCCTTGTCGCAGGCGATCGCTGCGCTCGAGGAAAGCCTGGGCGCACCGCTGTTCCTGCGCAACCGCAGGCAGGTCGCCCTGACGAGCGCCGGCAGCGCCCTGCTGCCCGAAGCGCGCCGCTTGCTGGAAGGCGCGGCCGGATTGCCGGAACTCGTGCGCCGCGCCGCCGCCGGCGAGTCGGGGCGCCTGGCGCTCTCCTTCGTCACCCCGGCCGACTACAGCGTCCTGCCGGGCTTGCTGCGCGACTACAGCACGGCCTATCCGAACGTCCAGCTGGTGCTGCAGGAGGCGACCACCGACCTGCAGATCGACGATTTATTGCACGAGCGCATAGACGCCGGCCTCGTCATTCCGCCGCTGTCGGACAAGGCGCAAGCCCAGCTCGACTACATGAAGGTGCTGGAAGAGCCGCTGGTGGTGTGCGCACCTGCGGGCACCCTCCCCGCAAGCAAAAAAAACGTCGACCTGAAAACGCTGCGCCACCTGCCTTTGATCATTTTCCCGCGCAAGAGCGCCCCTGCCCTGCACGATGCCATCCTCAGCTGCTTCCGCGAAGCGGGCCTCTCTCCCGAGGTCAAGCAGGAAGCGATCCAGATGCAGACCATCGTCAGCCTCGTCTCGGCGGGCATGGGCTTGGCACTTGTGCCACAATCCGTGTCGAACCTGATGCGCCCCGGCGTAGAATACCGTGCCCTGGCCGGCGCCACGCCGCAGGTCGAACTCGGCCTGGCCTGGCGCCGCGACAATACATCGCCGGTGCTGAGGGGATTTTTAGAATTAGCGAGGAAAACTTAATTATGCTGGTACACCCGAATCCGGACCCGATCGCCTTTTCGATCGGCCCGGTGGACATCCACTGGTATGGCCTGATGTATGTGGTCGCGTTCGGCCTGTTCCTGCTGCTCGGTCGCGTGCGCATCAGGCAGCCCCACATTGCCGCGCAGGGCTGGAAGGCCGAGGACCTGGACGACATGCTGTTCTACGGCATGCTCGGGGTCGTGATCGGCGGGCGCCTGGGCGAGGTGCTGTTCTACCAACCGGCCCATTTCCTGGCCCACCCGCTCGAGATTTTCCAGGTCTGGAAAGGCGGCATGTCCTTCCACGGCGGTTTTATCGGCGTGCTGATCGCGATGGCCCTGTGGGCGCGGAAAGCAAAGCGCAACCTGCTCGACGTGTATGACTTCATCGCCCCGATGGTCCCGCTCGGCTACGCCGCCGGCCGCCTGGGCAATTTCATCAACCACGAACTGCCGGGCCGCCTGGCCGACCCGAGCCTGCCGTGGGCGATGATCTGGCCAGGCGTCGAAGGTCCGCGCCACCCGTCGCCGATTTACCAGTTGCTGGTCGACGGCATCCTCGTGTTCCTGATCCTGTGGCCGTTCGCACGCAAGGCGCGTCCACGGCTGGCGGTGGGCGCGATGTTCACCCTGCTGTACGGCTGCGCGCGCTTCTTCACCGAATGGTTCCGCGTGCCGGACTGGGAAACGACGGTTGCCGGCCTGCCGATCACCTCGGGCCAGGTGCTGTCGCTGCCGATGATCGTCGCGGCGCTGATCATGCTGGCCTGGGCCTATTCGCGCGAAGGCAAGCAGGCGGTGCGGGTGTAAATGCAGGGTGGGCACCATACGCGCGTGCGTTGAACGCGTGGGCGGCGTTCACGCTGCGCGCCCTTCACGCTTCGGAGTCTAGCCGCCCACCCTACAAAGCCTTCCAGAACATGTACGCGGCAAGCGCATACAGGATCACCGCAAACACCTTCTGCAGCTGGCGCACCGGCATCCGGTGCGCCGTTCTCGCTCCCAGCGGCGCCATCGTCACGCTCGCCGCGACGATGATCAGCAAAGCCGGCACATAGATGAAGCCGAGCGAATATTGGGGCAGCCCCGGCTCGCCCCAGCCATAAAATACATTCGCCAGCGTGCCCGCGAACGCGATCGGAAACCCGAGCGCGGCGCTGGTGGCCACCGCATTGTGAATGCGGACGTTACACCAGGTCATGAAGGGCACCGAGACAAAGCCGCCCCCCGCTCCCACCAGGCCCGCCAGGATCCCGATCACGCCGCCCGCGGCGAACATGCCGGTTGTGCCGGGTAAATCGCGCGCTGCGGCCGGCTTCCTGTTGACCAGCATTTGCGTGGCCGAAAACGCGACGAAGGCGCCAAAGAACCAGGACAGCGTCGCCGTATTCATCTGCTTGCCGATCCAGGGCCCGATGGTCGAGCCGACCAGGATCCCCGGCGCCAGCAAGGCGACGATGCGCCAGACCACCGCGCCGTGCTTGTGGTGCGCGCGCACCGAGGACAGGGAGGTGAAGACGATGGTGGCGAGCGAGGTGGCAATTGCCATGTGGACGACGAGCGACTCGGGAACGCCGCGCGCCGCAAGCACGGCGCTGATGAAGGGCACCAGGATCATGCCGCCGCCGATGCCGAGCAGGCCGGCCGCGAAACCGCCGAAGCAGCCCATGGCCAGCAGGGCCAGGATCATCATCGGGTCCATGTGCCCTCCGCGCGCGGGCGAGCGGACGCTCGCGGATGATCGTGCGCCGCGCAGGAGGCGCCTGCGGCAGTGTAAAACGTGAACGTGGGTGCCATCGGCCAGCCTTGCTTATCGAACGGATGAGACAGGCATACTAGCCGAATGTCGGCGCGGCCGCTGCGCTCGAGCGATTGATCGCCGCAACCAGCGCTTCGACCGGGACCGGTTTGGTGAAGTGGCCGTCGAACCCGGCCGCGAGGGCCTTGTCGCGGTCCGCCGCCTGGCCGTAACCGGTGACCGCGAACAGCTGGATGCCAGCCGTCGCGGGCAGGCTTCTCAGGGTGCGGGCCACCTCGAATCCCGAGATGTCGGGAAGGTCGATGTCGACGAGGGCAACCTGGGGCAGATGCGTTGATGCGGCCGCGATACCTGCCTGGCCGTTCTCCGCCACCTGGACGGTGAACCCGTGCTGGGACAGCATCAGGAACATCGCCTCGCGCACATCGCGGTTGTCTTCGATGACGAGGACCCGCGCGCTGCCGGTCCTCGCGCCTGCCGCCGGCGGTGCTTCCACGGCCGGCAGCGCAGCGGCCAGGGGAAAGCGCAGGGTGAAGACGCTGCCCTGGTTCAGTCCAGGGCTGTGCGCCTCCAGCGTGGCGCCCTGCTGGCGGGCCAGCGCGCTGACGACGGCCAGGCCGATGCCCAGCCCGCCCTTGGAGCGGTTGACGACCTGGCCCTGGACGAAGACATCGAAGGCCTTGGCGAGCAGCTCCGGCGACAGGCCGATGCCGCTGTCGGCCACCTCCAGTACCGCGTTGCCGTCTTCGGTGCGCAGCCTGACCTCGACCTGCCCGCCTTCCGGGGTGTACTTCAGCGCATTGTCGACCAGGTTGGCGATCATCTGTTCCAGCCGGGTCGGGTCGGACTCGATCATCGCCGGCGCCAGCTGCGCGCTCAAGCGGTGCGAGCTGGCTGCGCCGCGCGCCTCGAACGAGGCCAGGCAGGCCTCGACCGCCGCTTTCAGGTCGAGCGGCGTGCGCGCCAGCGTGATCTTGCCGTTGAGGATGCGGTGGGCGTCGAGGAGCTCGTCGACGAGGTGGGTCAGGTGCCGGGTCTGGCGCCCGATGATCGCCTTGACGTTGGCGCTGCGGCCGGCATCGAGGTTCGGCAGGTTCAGCATCGCGACGCCGGAAGCGATCGCCGCCAACGGGTTGCGCAATTCGTGACCGAGCATGGCCAGGAACTCGTCCTTCGCCCGGTTCTGGTCTTCCGCCACCTTTTGCGCCTGCTCGGCCTGCACGCGGGCATGCTTCGCCTCTTCCAGGCTCTGCTGCCTGGTCGTTTCGCCGGCGACAAGCAGGTGGCCGGCGCGGTGGAGCGCCATCTGCAGCCGGTTCATTTCCTCGACGCGAAGATCGGCGACAGGGGGCACCTGGTAGGCGGGCAGCATTTCGGCGGCCGCCGACGCCTGGTCGATGGCGCCGATCAGGCGCCGCCCGAACAGCACCGCGCCGCCGATGGCGCACAGGAGCGCGGTCAGGAACCCGGCCGCGGTCAGCGCCACGGTATGCACCGCGGTCTGCTCGATCTCGTCGACCGGCACGCCGACGCCGACCGACCAGCCGGTCATGGCCGAACGTTCCCAGGCGCCGTACATTTCCACGCCGTCGCGCGTATAGGCGCGCGAAATCCCTTCGAAGCCGGACAGGATCGTTTTGAGCCGTTCGTTGCGCGGCGGCTGGCCGACGAACTTTTCCGGGTTGATATTGCGGGCGATCGTGATGCCTTGCCTGTCGAACACGGAGATCAGCCAGGAGCGCGGAATGTCCTTGGCAAGCAGCAAGCGGTCCAGGTGCTCGGAAAACATCCATTCGTCCACGACGAAACGGCGCCCGTCCGCGATCGTGACGGGATACTCGACACTGACCACGAACTTTCCGGTCGCGCGTCCCTTGATGAGGCCGCTGTAGACGGGCTTGCCGCTCTCCACGACTTGCTTCACACGGGCGACGGCGGCGGCGTCGGGCGCGCCAATGCGGGTGCCGTAGGGACGGACCGTGTTGAATATTTGCTGCCCGTGTTCGTCGAGCAGCGCCGCGTTGATGTCGCGGCCGCGGTTGGAGGCGCGGGCCTGCTCGTAGAAAGCTTCGAAATTGCCCTCGTTCAGGTTACGCGAAGTACTCAGGGCCTGCGCCGTCGCCATCGCGAAAGTCATTTCGCGGTCCATGATGTTGACCGAGGCGCGCGCCAGTTCCTGCATGCTGCGCAGCGCCGCCTTGCGCTCGGCGGTGAGCAGCACGTTGAGCACGACGAGCGAAAACAGGACGGTCGGCACGAGGATGGCCGACACCAGCAAAGCGATATGCGACCTGACCTTCATGGTGTCCGATCAATCATAGGTGTGGGTCATGCGAGGATACGCTTGAGGTCGGACGGAGAGAAGGGCTTGGGCAAGGTGATGGCGCCCAGGGCCTTCGCTTCGTCCAGGTGTCCATAGCCGCTCGCGATCACAATCTTCAGTTCCGGCTGACACGATTTCGCACGGCGGGCCAGTTCGATCCCGTCCATGCCGGGCAGGTCGTAATCGGTGATGAGCACGTCGTAATGGTTGCGGCCGAGCATGGCGAGCGCGTCGGCCGCATTGCTCGTGCCGTCGACGCGCTGGTTGAGCATTTCGAGCAGCGCACAGGTCGTGGCCAGCAAATCCGGGTCGTCGTCGATGAACAGGACACGCCTGGTCGCGCCCACGCTTTCCAGGGGCGCCTCCTGCGCCGCCCGGCCTGCCTGGGCCTGCTCGCTGGACAGCAGCTGGCGCAGCTTGCGTGCCAGCTGGTCGCGCGCATACGGTTTCGAGAGCAGCTGCACGCCGGCATCGAGCTTGCCGTCGTGGACGATGGCGTTCTGGGTGTAGCCCGAGGTGAACAGGACCGCGATGTCCGGGTGGATCAGGCGTGCCTGGCGCGCCAGCTCCGGACTGCGCAGCTGGCCCGGCATGACCACGTCGGTGAACAGCAGGTCGATCGGCACGCCGCTGCTGAGGATCGCCAGCGCGGCGGCGGCATGATCGGCCTTCATCACCTTGTAGCCCAGGCTGCGCAGCATCTCGACGACGGTTGCCTGGACCGCCAGGTCATCCTCGACCACGAGGATGGTTTCGTTGCCGCCCATGACCGGGCCGCTCTTGACGACCGGCTCGCTGGCCTCCGCTTTATACGAGCGCGGGAAATACATCTTGATGGTCGTGCCGTGCCCGACCTCGGTATAGATCTGGAAGTGGCCGCCGGTCTGCTTGACAAAGCCATAGGCCATCGACAGGCCCAGCCCGGTGCCGTGGCCTTCGGGCTTGGTCGTGAAGAAGGGTTCGCAGGCCCGTTCGAGCACCTCGCGCGTCATGCCGGAACCGTTGTCGGAAATCGCGATCAGGACATACTGGCCCGGCGCGAGATCGTGCTGGCTGGCCACATAGTCGTCGTCGAGCATGGCGTTGCCCAGTTCGATCGTCAGCTTGCCGCCCGACGGCATGGCGTCGCGCGCATTGATCGCCAGGTTCAGGATCACGTTCTCGAGCTGGTAAGGGTCGACGCAGGTGTTCCACAGGCCGCCGCCGCGGATCGTTTCCACGGCAATCGTCTCGCCCAGCGCCCTGCGCAGCAGCTCGTCCATCTGCTGCACTACCCGCGCCGGACTGATCACGACCGGCTGCAGGGGCTGGCGACGGGCAAACGCAAGCAGCTGCGCGGCGAGCTTCGCGCCGCGCTCGACCGCGCCGAGCGCGGTATCGACGTGCTTGAGCGGGAGCTGTTCGCGCACGCTGCTGTCGCGCAGCAGCTGCAGGTTGCCGCCGATGACCTGGAGAATATTATTGAAGTCATGGGCTACCCCGCCCGTCAATTTGCCGATGGCCTCGAGTTTTTGCGAGTGCTGCAGCGCCGCCTGCGCCGACTGCAGTTCGGTGGTGCGTTCCTCGACCAGGCTCTCCAGTTCCTTCTGGTATTTCTGCACCTCGTCCATGGCCTGCTTCTGCTTCGTGACGTCGCTGCCCTGCACGAAGATCCCGGTCGACTGGCCCTGCGCATCCAGGATCGGCTGGTAGATAAAGTCGACGAAATGCGTGACGATCTTGCCGGGCACGTCCTGCAGTTCGAGCTGCACGCTCTGGCCAACCACGGGCGTTGCGGTTTGATACACCTTGTCGAGCAGCTCGAAAAAGCCCTGGCCTTCCACCTCCGGCAAGGCATCGCGGACGTCTTTCCCGATCAGGTCGCGCTCGCCGGTGAGCTTGCGGTAGGCGCCGTTGGCCAGTTCGAAGACATGCGCCGGCCCTTTCAGCACGCAGATGAAACCGGGCGCCTGCTCGAACAGGCTCTGGAAAAAGGTATTACTCAGCTGCAGCGCATCGGCACGGGCAAGCGCCCGGCGCGCATCCTCGAGGGCGCTGGTGCGGTCCAGGATGGTCTGCTCGAGCTCGCTCTGCTTTTGTACCAGGGAACGCGCATTGATGACCTGCTCGGTCACGTCGCTGCCCTGGGAGAAAATCCCCAGCACGCTGCCGTTCTCGTCGAAGATGGGCTGGTAGACGAAGTCGATATAGCTGGCGACTGCCGCGCCGTCCGGGCGGTGCACGGTGAGCGGCACGCCGCGGCCCACGTGCGGCTGGCCCGACTGGTACACGTCGTCGAGCAGCTCGAAGAAGCCCTGGCCCGCGAGCTCCGGCAAGGCCTCGCGCACGGGTTTGCCGATGATGTCGCGGTGGCCAGCCAGCCGGTGGTGCGCTTCGTTCTGCAATTCGTAGACATGCGTCGGGCCGCGGAAGAAGCAAACGAAGCCCGGCGCCTGCTCGACCAGGCGCAGCAGGTGCTTGCTTTGTTCGGTACGCGCCTGCAGCAACGCATCCTGGGCCCGCTGTTCGCGCTCGCGTGCGTCGCGCGCCTTGGTGACGTCGCGCGTCACCTTGCCGAAACCGATCAGGGAACCATCGTCGTCGTAGAGCGGATCGATCACCACGTGCGCCCAGAACCGGGTGCCGTCCTTGCGCACGCGCCAGCCGGTGGCTTCGAAGACGCCGGCCGCCTGCGCGGTGGCCAGCGCCTGGCGCGGGACCCCGGCCAGGCGGTCTTCCTCCGTATAGAAGCATTCGAAGGCGTGGCCGATGATCTCGTCGGCCGTATAGCCCTTGGCGCGCTGGGCGCCGGCATTCCACGTCGCCACGCGTCCATCCGGGGACAGCATGAAGATAGCGAAATCCCGTATTTTGGCGACGAGGGTGGAAGTCAGGTTGGCTTCCAGTGTGGCGAGCGAGGGCGATGCCGTGGACATTGAGGAATCCGACGAGAGAAAGCGTGGATTCTATGTCAACCCGTGAATTGTTGCCGTTCTTCACGTGCAACTATTTGCGCAGGACGGCGGGCCCTCCCCCACCGTCCGCCAGCGTAGCGACGCGCTTCAGAACGCGGCCCACTCCGCCCGGGTGGCGGCCCTTTCCAGCTTCGGATACGCGGCAGCCGGACGCACGCCGGGACGCCGCTCATGCACAGCGTGGCCGAGCTTGAAAACGCTGACCCGCTGCACCAGCCCGGCCGCGCTGTCCTGCAGCGACTGTGCGGCGCCGGCGGCTTCTTCGACCAGGGCGGCATTCTGCTGGGTGACCTGATCCATCTGGCTGACGGCCTCGTGGATCTGTTCGATTCCTGCGCTCTGCTCGCTCGTCGCCGCCGTGATCTCCTCCATGATGGCGGCCACGCGACGTACGCTATGGACGATTTCTTCCATTGTCGTGCCTGCCTGGTTGACCAGGCGGCTGCCGCTGTCGACTTTCTCGACCGAGTCGGTGATCAAGGCCTTGATTTCCTTTGCCGCGCCGGCCGAGCGCTGGGCGAGACTGCGCACTTCGGAGGCGACGACGGCAAAGCCGCGGCCCTGTTCGCCGGCACGGGCGGCCTCGACGGCGGCGTTCAGCGCCAGGATGTTCGTCTGGAACGCAATGCCGTCGATGACGGCAATGATGTCGACGATCTTGCGCGCCGAATCGTTGATGGCGCCCATCGTACCGACGACCTCGCGCACCACGGCGCCGCCGCGCGTGGCCACATCCGAGGCCGAGGCCGCCAGGCCGTTGGCCTGGCGCGCATTGTCCGCATTCTGGCGCACCGTCGTGGTGAGCTCCTCCACCGACGCGGCCGTTTCCTCGATCGAGCTGGCCTGCTGTTCGGTACGCGAAGACAGGTCCATGTTGCCGGCGGCGATCTGGCTTGAGGCCGTGGCGATGACGTCGCTGCCGCTGCGCACCTCGCCCACGATGCCGGCCAGGCTGGTGTTCATGTCGCGCAAGGCGCCGAGCAGCTGGCCGAATTCGTTGCGTGTATCGACCACGATCTGCGCGCTCAGGTCGCCGCCGGCGACGCGCCGCGCCAGGTCGACCGCGGTGCCGAGCGGACGGGTAATGGCCGCGACCAGGTACAGCGTAGCCGCAACGGCGAGCAGGACGGCGAACGCGATGGCACCGACAATCAGGCGGTTCAGGCTGCGCAGTTCGGCATGGAGTGCCTCGCTCTCGTGAACGTTGCGCGTGCTCATGTAATCCTGCAGGGCCTTGTAGGCTTGCTGGCCCTTCAGGTAGCTCGGGTTGACCTGGCGGATCAGGATCTCCTGCGCCTTGTCCCAATCGCCGCCCTCGAGCGCGCGCGCGGCGTTGCCGATCAGCTCGACGCCAAATTCCTGGCTGTCCTGGCGCCAGCGGGCGACGGCTGCTCGCGTTTCGGGCCTGCGCAAGGAATCGAGCAGCTTGTCGCGCTCCGCCAGCAGCGCGGCCGTGTTGCTGTTGATATTGTTGAAGTGGTTTGCCAGGGGGTGGTCATGCATGACGGCATATTTGCTGTCGGGATTGTGCTGGAGCGCCTGCAGCAGCTGGCTGCGATTGGTTTCCATGCGGTGCACCATGCTTGCCAGGGCAAGCTGCTGGTTGGCAGTGCGCAAGGTCGAGTTCTCGAGCAATTCGACCGCACGCTGGGTCGAGAAATAACCGAGGCCGCCAACGGCGAGGGTCACGGCAATCAGTGCGCTGGTCACCGTTGCGATGAGGTATTTGATCCGGAGGTTTTTCATGACAGTAGAGTGGACAGAAAGCGGCGGGCTGCCGGCAAAGCGTTGCATTTTCGACGAATTTGACGATAATTTCCACACGGAAACTACGCGAATCGTCCAGAATACGCGGCTCTGCGTCGAACTTTATTGAAATGGACAAACTGTCATCCTTGCTGGGGCGCCAGGCATTCAGCGCCCGCATCTTCTACAACGGTCCGTTTTGCGACGCCAACCAGTTCCATGAGAATGGCAGTGCCGGCCACCTGCATCTGGTGCGCCAGGGGCCGGTCGAGTTCGTGCACGACGATGGCGCGCTCCTGCGCATCGACCTGCCTTCGCTGGTTCTTTATCCGCACGGCACCAACCATCGCTTGCAGGTTCCCGCCGGGCACACTGCCCTGCTGCTGTGCGCCGACATCGTCTTCGAAGGGGGCAAGGCCAATCCGCTGGTCCGGGTGCTGCCCGGCTGCCTGCATATGCCGCTGGCCGAGATCGCTGGGCTGGGGCCGACACTCGATCTGCTGTTCGGCGAGGCGGCAGGCACGGCGCCCGGCCGCGAATTGATCCTGGACCGGCTGTGCGATGTGTTGCTGGTCCAGGTAGTGCGTCGCGAATTCGACAACGGAAAATTGTCGCTGGGCTTATTGGCCGGCCTGGCGGACCGCCAGGTGTCGGCGGCGCTGACGGCGATCCACGAGCGCCCGCACGAGCTGTGGACCCTTGCCGCACTGGCCAGGCTCGCCGGCATGTCGCGCGCCAGCTTCGTGGAACATTTCCGCGAGGTGATGGGGATTCCGCCCGGCGAATATCTCAGCCGCTGGCGCATCGCCCTCGGCGGCAGGCTGCTGCGCCAGGGCATGCCGGTCAAACTCGTCAGCAGCCGCACGGGCTATACGAGTCCGTCCACGTTTACGCGCGCCTTTACTGCGCAGATGGGTGCTTCGCCGCGCGAATGGCTGAAGCGGGCCGCCTGAGTTGCCTGAGGCGGCGCCCTCCTCAACCGCGGGCGGCCGCCGAACCGGCGCCGAAGCAGCGCCACAGGGCCGCGGCCAGCGCCACGATCAGCACGCCACCGCCGAGCAGGTGCGCGGAGGCCAGCGGCGCGAACAGCATGGCCAGCATGTAGCCGAGTCCGCCCAGCACCAGGCTCCAGCCAGCGAAGCGGCGCGCCGCCTGCTCGGCCTGGGGCGAGCAGCGCAAGCGCGCCAGCGCCGTCAGCGATTTCGGAATCGCGTTCGCGTAGAACACCACGACAAAGCCGAGCAAGGCACCGGTCAGGCGTTGCGACCACTCGAGCGACAAGTGTTCCGGCGCGGCCCATTTCAGGGCTGCGCACGCGCCGACGATCATTACCGCACCAAGCAAGGCACGGCCCAGCGGGAAAGTGCTTTTCATGACTTCTCCTCGTTCGATCCGACATCGAGATGGCCGGGTTGCGGCCGCGTGACCTGCAATCCAAACGTCTGGGCAAAGGCAAGCAAGGCCTCTTCCAGCACCGACAGCTTCAAGCGGTACGTAACCGTGCGCCCCTGCTTGTCGGCCTCGATCAGGCCGGCGTTGACGAGCACGGCGAAGTGCGCCGACATGGTCGGCTTGGAAACGTCGAACATCGCCGCCAATTCTCCCGCACCGATGGGTCCGGCCTGCAGCAGCTGCAACACCTTGCGGCGGGTCGGATCGGAGAGGGCTTTGAATACGGTGCTCATGGAATCGATTATTAGCTAACCATCGAACTATTGCAAGCGCTTTCGCGCACCGAACCGCAAGCTCCTCAATCTTTCGTGCGCACGAATTCCAGGATCGCATTCCACTGCCCGCTCGTCACCGGCGAAATGGAAAGGCGGCTGCCTTTCTGCAGCAGGACCATGTCTTCCAATACGGGCATGGCGCGCATCTCGGCCAGCGTCAAATAGCGCCCCTTTTCTTTCGCCTGGACGTCGACCGATATCCAGCGCGGCTGCGCCTGTGTCGCTTTCGGGTCGAAGTATTTGCCGGCACTGTCGAATTGGGTAGCGTCGGGATAAGGGCCGCTCGCCACTTCCGCTATTCCCGCGACACCGGGAACGGCGCAACTGGAGTGATAAAACAGGATGCCGTCGCCGATTTGCATGGCGTCGCGCATGAAATTGCGGGCCTGATAGTTTCTTACGCCGAACCAGGCGACGGTCTGGCCCGGTGCGGCGAGAACGTCGTCGAAACTGACTTCATCGGGCTCGGATTTCATCAACCAGTAGCGCATCGGATCTCCTGAAAAAAAAGCAGGCCGATAAAACCTGCGCGCGTAAAAAAGCGGCTGCGTGCTTTTGCTCGCAACCGCTTCATGGAATGTAGCCCCGCCTGTGCCGTTTTTTGCCGGCATCCCGAACCTGATGGCTCAAGGTGGTCACAGTCAGTTCAATTTCGGGTTCGTCGAACTAGCGACGCTCACGCCCATCAAACACTATCCCGCAACCTATGCATGTAAATGGTTCAAGGAATATATGGCAATCTCGAACACCGCAGGGTGCCTCGCAGTTTACTCGCTTGAACCGTCATGTCAAACGAATTTGCCCGGTCAGGACAAATTTTCCTGCGGCGCCAGGGTGTGGTCGAGGACCTTGTGCATCGCTTCGAGTTTTTGTTTCACTTCGAGCATCGTCATGTCCGACAGCGGTCCCTGCGGCGACTTCACCGAGAGGAATTCCGCGGCCACGCTGAGCGCGGCCATGACCGCGATGCGGTCGTTGCCCTTGACCTTGCCCGAATCGCGCAGCGCGGTCATCTTGCCGTCGAGATAGCGCACGGCATCGCGCAGCGTCGCCTGTTCGCCTTCCTTGCAGGCCAGGCGGTAAGGCTGGCCCATGATCGTCACATCCAGGTAAATCATCGGGCAGCCTCGGCATCCAGGGGTTCGGCGGCGTCTGCCGCGCTCTCTTCCGCGCTACCTTCCGCGTCTTCCGCTTCTTCCGGCGCAGGCAATTGCTCGATCACGGCTTCGACCTTGTGCTGGACCTCGACAAGGCGTTCGACGAGCGCCATGTTCACTTCGTTCAGTAACAGGTTGGTCTGGCGCAGTTGCGCATTCTCGCTGCGCAGCGACACGACCAGCTCGGCGAGCCGCTCGATTTTGTCGGATAGGTCTTGGAATTCGGAAATCATTCGTAACTATAGGTCTGTTCTGGTTAGACAGTCAACAGGAGAGCACAGCCTGCGCCCTGCCCGGCGGGGACCACAGTGTATAGCGTCGCGGCGGGTAGCCGCGCGCGGCAAGGCTTATCTGGCTGCATTTCGGTAGCAGCGCTGCGCCTGCATATCCGGAAGCGCAGTCCTTATCGCCTTCCATCCCCTCGTTTGACACCGATCAATTCCCCACCAACAGTGCGTCAGCCGTCTTGGCATCGGTGCTAGTCTCTCCGCTCCGTACCTGCGCCGGCCACGGCCCAGCAAGCTGCCGCGTCATCCCGGCAGTTGAGGCAAAACAAGCTCTTGCAATTTATTTTGCAACATCGCCGCTTGAAATACCCTGATGTCGTCCCTATAATTAGCACTCGTTAGATGAGAGTGCTAACAACCTCTTTCAAAGCTGCGGCGCAGTATGCGACGCGGCAATCAACGCAAACAAAGCTAGTCCAAACCACTGAATAAAGGAGTTTTGCATGAACCTTCGCCCTCTGCACGATCGCGTTATCGTGAAGCGTCTCGACCAGGAAACCAAGACTGCCTCCGGCCTGATCATCCCTGATGCAGCCGCCGAGAAGCCGGACCAGGGCGAGATCCTCGCCGTCGGCAATGGCAAAGTCCAGGACAACGGCACGCTGCGTGCACTGGAAGTCCAGGTTGGCGACCGCGTCCTGTTCGGCAAGTACTCGGGCCAGACCGTCAAGGTCGACGGCCAGGAACTGCTGGTGATGCGCGAAGAAGACATCATGGCCGTGCTGGTCAAGTAATCCTCCCCTCAGAATATCTCTCGGAGAAATAAAAAATGGCAGCTAAAGAAGTAATTTTCGGCGACGCAGCGCGCGCCAAGATGGTTGAAGGCGTCAACATCCTCGCCAATGCAGTCAAGGTCACCCTGGGTCCTAAAGGCCGCAACGTCGTGCTGGACCGCTCGTTCGGCGCCCCGACCGTCACCAAGGACGGCGTCTCGGTCGCGAAAGAGATCGAACTCAAAGACAAGCTCATGAACATGGGCGCGCAGATGGTCAAGGAAGTCGCTTCGAAGACCAGCGACAACGCCGGCGACGGCACCACCACCGCGACCGTGCTGGCACAAGCCATCGTGCGCGAAGGCATGAAGTTCGTTGCCGCCGGCATGAACCCGATGGACCTGAAGCGCGGCATCGACAAGGCAGTTGCTGCCACCGTCGAAGAGCTGGCCAAGATCTCCAAGCCATGCACCACCTCGAAAGAAATCGCCCAGGTCGGCGCGATCTCGGCCAACTCGGACTACTCGATCGGCGAGCGCATCGCTGAAGCGATGGAAAAAGTCGGCAAGGAAGGCGTCATCACCGTCGAAGACGGCAAGTCGCTGAACGACGAACTCGACATCGTCGAAGGCATGCAGTTCGACCGCGGCTACCTGTCGCCTTACTTCATTAACAACCCGGACAAGCAAGTCGCCATCCACGACAATCCGTTCGTTCTGCTGTGCGACAAGAAGATCTCGAACATCCGTGACCTGCTGCCGGTACTGGAGCAAGTTGCAAAGGCCGGCCGTCCGCTGGTGATCGTCGCCGAAGACATCGAAGGCGAAGCGCTGGCGACCCTGGTCGTCAACAACATCCGCGGCATCCTGAAGACCGTTGCCGTCAAGGCGCCTGGCTTCGGCGACCGTCGCAAGGCCATGCTGGAAGACATCGCTGTCCTGACCGGCGGCCAGGTGATCGCGGAAGAAGTCGGCCTGACCCTGGAAAAGGTCACGCTGGCTGAACTCGGCCAGGCCAAGCGTATCGAAGTCGGCAAGGAAAACACCATCATCATCGACGGTGCAGGTTCGGCTGAAAACATCGAAGCGCGCGTCAAGATGGTGCGCGTCCAGATCGAAGAAGCGACCTCGGACTACGATCGCGAAAAGCTGCAAGAGCGCGTGGCCAAGCTGGCCGGCGGCGTTGCCGTGATCAAGGTTGGCGCTGCCACCGAAGTCGAAATGAAGGAAAAGAAAGCACGCGTGGAAGACGCGCTGCACGCCACCCGCGCAGCCGTTGAAGAAGGCATCGTGCCAGGCGGCGGCGTCGCCCTGCTGCGTGCCCGCGCCAACCTGCAAGTCAAGGGCGACAACCCTGACCAGGAAGCCGGCATCAAGATCGTCCTGCGCGCAATGGAAGAGCCGCTGCGCATGATCGTCCAGAACGCAGGCGAAGAAGCATCGGTCGTCGTCTCGGCAGTGCTGGGCGGCACCGGCAACTACGGCTACAACGCCGCCAACGGCACCTACGGCGACATGGTCGAAATGGGCGTGCTGGACCCAGCCAAGGTCACCCGCTCGGCACTGCAAAACGCAGCGTCGATCGCCGGCCTGATGCTGACCACCGACTGCATGGTGTCGGAACTGGCTGAAGACAAGCCAGCCGGCGGCATGGGCGGCATGGGTGGTATGGGCGGCATGGGCGGTATGGACGGCATGATGTAATGTCCTTGGGCGCCGGTTCGCCGGCGCCCTGCTGCAGTTTGAAAAGCCCGCACGGTTCGCGCCTTGCGGGCTTTTACTTTTGGGAGATTGCGATGCCTGTCGTGAATGCGGAAGACCTCGAGGATGCGGTATTGATTGTGTCGGAGCCGGGAACCCCGGACAAAGCCTGGGTATCCCTCGATACGGGCCAGGTGCACATCCGCTCGGAGATGGTCGATGGGGAACTGGCGTCCCTGCCGGACGATATCGATACCTCGGAGCGCTACATTTCCGTGCCACACATGAGCGAGCTCGATCTCGGGCTGGAACTGGTGTTCGATTTCGCCGACGCAGCGATGGCTGACGATGCCGATCGCGTACGCCAGATGTTCAAGCGTTCGGATGCGTATCGCCATTTCAGCGAACTGGTCGAGGAGCGTGGCCTGACGGAGCGCTGGCATGACTTCCGCGAGGCGCAGACGCGGGCGGTGCTGGCGGGGTGGTGCGAGGAGAACGGTTTGCAGTTGGGCTAGCATCCGCGTGGGCATGCCCA
Organism: Massilia litorea; assembly: GCF_015101885.1. Lineage (NCBI taxonomy): Bacteria > Pseudomonadati > Pseudomonadota > Betaproteobacteria > Burkholderiales > Oxalobacteraceae > Massilia > Massilia litorea. The sequence continues at coordinate 2,303,460 of NZ_CP062941.1, read as the reverse complement.
CGCATGTGCGGCTGCAAACCGTTCGCGTGAAAACACTGCCCGGGACCGGCGCACGATTTACTGGCTCGCCTTCCCCCGAAACCGCTTCAACTCCTCCTTCATATACACCGCGCTGGCCACCGCCTTCCCTCCCCCGCACTTCACGAGATACGGCTTGCCGCTCATGCTGCTCTGCGTCGCTCCACGCTCGATGAACGACTCCGCGTTCGTGACCAGGTCGCGCTTGACGAGGTAGTCGTACTTCTTCTGCAGATGCGCACGCGCCTCCGACCCGTCGTGCCAGCTGCCGTTGCGGTTGAACTGGCAGCCCGGCGTCGCCACGTAGTCGAGCAGGTGCGCAATCTCGGCCTGCGCCTTCGGTTCCGGCGCCGCAAGCGCCGCGCCGTGCAGGGTGGCGACCAGCAGCATGGCGCCCGCAAATCGAAATACGGTCATCGTGTTTCCTCCGGGGTGGCAAACGAACATGCGACGAGTCTAGCACCCACACCGGGAAGCGTCCGTCAGGCCGGCATGCCGAGATTGCCCGGCATCTACACATCGGCTAGTATGGCCGCACGTTTTCCACGAGGTTCCATCATGATTTCACGCGGCGCACAGTTGCTGAGTTTCTCCCTGCTGGCCGCGGCCCTGCTTGCCGGCTGCAAGGACAGGCAGCCGCCGGCCGCGCCGCCGCAGCCGGCCAAGCCCATCGTGCAGCAGAAGGCCGAACCGGCCGTCACGCGCGAACAGGCGATGGCCGCACTGCTGGCGTTGCCGGAAGTGAAGGCCTGGTCGCAGGACATCGAAAAGCGCTCGCGCGGCAAGGCGCACGGGGCCGTGATCGAAGACGACCCGACACCGCGCGTCATCAACGGCATGTCGTACTGGCAGCTGAGTTTTGTCGAGAACCGTGCGGACAAGGTGCAGCGGCGCGAGAGTTTTCTGGTGGCGAAAACGGGCGAGCAGATTCTGGTGGACGACACGGCGAACGATACGGTGGTATCGCTCGACGAGTGGCGGCGCGGGATTCGGCGGGTGGAGACCAAATCGGCGGATTGATGTTGCGCGACGCGAAATCGACAACATCGTTAACGGACGCATGACGCAGGGTGGGCTCTTGAGCCCACGCGGTCGAACCATGAAGCAGTCGAAACGAGTACCGACATTTTTTCGCGCGCGTGAGCGATGGTGTTGAAGCCGCATCGACGCACATGTCAGACCGCGTGGGCACAAGTGCCCACCCTACGTTTCTCAACTGTCCAGGTGTGAAATCAAGAGCCTGCGCTGCTCGACGTCGCCTTCTCGCCCATTATGCGCATCGACCGACAAGCCCACCGCCATGATGTCGATGAACAGCAGCTGCAGGATCCGCGAAATCATCGACAGGAACACAGTGCTGTCCTCGGCGTGATCGACCGCCAGGCACACGCTGGCCTTGCGTGCGAGCGGCGACTGGCTGTTGCCGATGGCGATGACGTCGGCGCCGCGCGAACGGGCGATGTCGACCGCCTGCAGCAGCTCCGGCAAGCGCCCCGAATTCGAGATCGCGATCACCACGTCGCCCGGCCCGAGCAGATCCGCCGCCAGCGCGAACAGGTGCGAGTCGCCGTACAGCGCGGTCGGAATCCGGAAGCGGAAGAATTTATGCTGGCCGTCGAGCGCCACCACGCGCGCATTGCCCAGCGCGTAAAACTCGACCCGGCGTGCGCGGCTCACCAGCTCGATCGCACGGTCCAGCGTGTGCACGTCGAGCCCGTCGCGGAATTTCAAAATCGCCGACACGGTGTTGTCGATCACCTTCGCCGACAGGTCATGCGTGCTGTCGCTGTTCCTCACCTGGCTGTGGCGCACCGGGATCGCACCGGTCAGGCTGCTCGCGAACTTCAGTTTGAAATCGGCCAGGCCGAGGAAGCCGAGCGAGCGGCAGAAGCGGATCACGGTCGGCTGCGAGACTTCCGCGCCGCGCGCGATATCCGCGATCGGTTCGTTCAGCACCAGGCGCGGCTGCTCGAGCACGAGCGTCGCCACGCGCTGCTCGGCGGGCGTGAGCTCGTGGCGCAGCCCCTTGATGCGGTCCATCAGCGTGTTGGCGCCGCTACGGCCACGCAGGTGTTCGGAGAGGATGGTCGCGACCCCGTGGAAGGCGGGGTTCGGCGTCGTGATGACATAGGTCGGAATGTCGGCCAGGTAGTGCGAGAAGCGTCCCTTGGCCTCGAAGCGCGCGCGGAAGGGAGAGCGTGCGAACCACTCCCCCATGCGCGGCACGATGCCGCCGCCAATAAAAATGCCGCCGAAGGCGCCCAGGGTCACGGCGAGATTCGCCGCCGCGGCGCCCAGCATGCCGCAGAAGACTTCCAGCACCTCGATGCACAGGGCATCGTTTTCATCCAGGCCCGCGGCCAGGATGTCGGCGGCCGTACGGCCTGGGGCCTGCACGCCATTGCGCAAGGCCAGCGCCTCATGGATCAATTCCATGCCGGGCCCGGAAATCAGGCGTTCGTTCGACACGTGCTGCCAGGCGCGCCAGGCGTGCCGCAGGATCGCGAACTCGCGCTCGTCGCCGGGCGCGAAGTTCACGTGGCCGCCTTCGCTGCCCAGGGTGACGAAGCCGTCGCTCGTGGGAATCAGGCCCGAGACGCCGAGGCCCGTTCCCGGCCCCAGCACGCCGATGACGGCATTCGCCGCCGGCTTGCCGCCGCCGACCTGCAGCAGGTCGGCAGGCAGCAGCACGGGAATGGCCATCGCCAGCGCCGTGAAATCGTTCACCACCAGCAGCGTCGACAGGCCCAGCTCGCGCCGCACCGCCTCGGTCGAGAATTCCCAGGCGCGGTTCGTCATGCGTACCTGGTCGCCGTTGACGGGATTGGCCACCGCAAAGGCGGCGTGCTGCAGGTTCAGGTCGAGGTGGTCGCGCAGGTAGAAGCGCACCAGCGAATCGACACCGTCGAACTCCTCGCACTTCAACACGGCCACATGGCGGAAGGTGCCGGGCGCCGTCTGCAGTGCGAAGCGCGCGTGCGTGGCGCCGATATCGGCCAGCAGGCGCGGGCCGTCGGCGAACGCGGTGCGCTCGAATTTCTCGGCGTCGGGCGCGTTGCCCATCAGGCGAGCGTACCGAACCAGGCGCCGTAAGCCGGCAGCGTGACGCGGCCGTTTGCCGCTTCGCCCGGCAGGCCGTGGCCTTCCAGGTCGTGCGCGCCCGCCGTCTCCGGCCAGGCTATCGTTACCGGCGCGTTCGACAGGTTGAAGGCGGCCAGCACGGTCGGCTCTCCATCGAGCGTGCGGCGCAGCGCCAGCACCGGCTCCGGCGCATCGAAGAAGGAGATGTCGCCACGGGTCAGCTGCGGCAGCTTCTGGCGCCAGTGGATGATGCGGCGCGCCGCGTTCAAGGCCGATGCGGAGTCGAACTCCTGCTGCGACACGGACGCGGCAAGATGCGGCACCGCGACCGGCAGCCAGGGCGTGCCGGTGGTGAAGCCGGCGTTGGGCGCGGCATTCGTCCACGGCATCGGGGTGCGGCAGCCGTCGCGGCCCTTGAATTCCGGCCAGAAGGTGATGCCGTACGGGTCCTGCAGCAGTTCATACGGCACATCCGCTTCCGGCAGCGCCAGTTCGTCGCCCTGGTACAGGCAAGGCGTGCCTTTCAGGGACAGCTGCATCGCCAGCACCATCGCCGCGAACGCCACTGGCGCATCCTCGCCGCGCCAGCGCGTGACGACGCGGATCGCATCGTGGTTACCGACCGACCAGGACGCCCAGCCGCCTTTGACGCGCGCTTCGAATTCCTCGACCTGGGTGCGGATGTGCGCGGCCGTGAACTGCGGCGTGAGCAGGTTGAAACTGTAGGCCATGTGCAGCTTGTCGCCGTCGGCCGTGTACTCGGCCATGCAGGCCAGGGCGTCGTCGGCACCGACTTCGCCGATCGAGACGGCGCTGTATTCGTTCAGCAGCGCGCGGATCTGCTGCAGGAAGGCGATGTTTTCCGGACGCGTCTTGTCGTAGATGTGGGACTGCATGCCGTAGGGGTTGACGTCGGTGACCGAGGCCGTGTCGCGGGTGGTCGCCGGCGGATTGCTGCGCAGCTGGGTGTCGTGGAAGTGGTAGTTACACGCGTCCATGCGCACGCCGTCGACGCCGCGCTCGAGCCAGAAACGCAGCGCGTCCAGGTGGGCCTTCTGCACGTCCGGGTTATGGAAGTTCAGTTGCGGCTGGCTGACCAGGAAGTTGTGCATGTAGTACTGCTTGCGGCGCGTGTCCCACTGCCAGGCGGAGCCGCCGAAGACCGACATCCAGTTGTTCGGCGGGTTGCCGTCCGGGGCAGCGTCGGCCCAGACATACCAGTCGGCCTTCGGGTTGTCGCGGCTGGAGCGGCTCTCGGCGAACCACGGGTGCGCATCGGCCGTGTGCGCCATCACCTGGTCGATCATGATTTTCAGGCCGAGCGAATGCGCCTTGGCGACCATCGCGTCGAAGTCGGCCAGGGTGCCGAACAGCGGATCGACGTCGCAGTAGTCGGAGATGTCGTAACCGAAGTCCTTCATCGGCGACTTGAAGTAAGGGGACAGCCAGACGATGTTCACGCCCAGGCTCGCGATGTAGTCGAGCTTCGCGGTGATGCCGGGGATGTCGCCCACGCCGTCGCCGTTCGTGTCGAGGTAGCTGCGCGGGTACACCTGGTAGATGATGGCTTCGCGCCACCAGTCATTGTTGTGCGTGGAGGTCTGGGTCATGACGAGGTCCGGTTGGTGGTTTTTACGCAATATACAGCAGCTTTTTCAATTTTACAATCTGCACCCAGCTGCATTTTTCATGCATATTTCCTTTACATTCAAAGACTTAAATAAAATTAACAGTTGTACTTCCTCAGGATGAAGTAGCAAAACTACGAAGCCTCTGGATGAGCTGATTTTTTTAGTTGCAAAGACCCCAACGGCGTCATAGGATCGCGTCTTGTCCATTTCAGGATGCGCCATGAGCCAGCCGACGACGACCGCCACCAGCGGACGCATGCCCCGCCAGATCCCCTACATCATCGCCAACGAAGGTTGCGAGCGTTTCTCGTTCTACGGGATGCGCAACATCCTCACGCCCTTCCTGATTTCGACCCTGCTGCTCTTCTTGCCGGAGTCCGAGCGCACGGGCGAAGCCAAGCACGTGTTCCACACCTTCGTCATCGGCGTCTACTTCTTCCCGCTGCTGGGCGGCTGGCTGGCCGACCGCTTCTTCGGCAAGTACAACACCGTGTTCTGGCTCAGCCTCGTCTACGTCGCGGGCCACGCCTGCCTTGCCATTTTCGAGGACAACGTCAAGGGCTTCTACCTCGGCCTGGGCCTGATCGCGCTCGGCTCGGGCGGCATCAAGCCGCTGGTCGCATCGTTTGTGGGCGACCAGTTCGACCAGACCAACAAGGGAAAAGCGAAGCTCGTTTTCGACGCCTTCTACTGGATCATCAATTTCGGTTCCTTCTTCGCTTCGCTGCTGATGCCGCTGTTCCTGAAAAACTACGGGCCTGCGGTGGCCTTCGGCATCCCCGGCGTGATGATGTTCATCGCCACCATGGTGCTGTGGAGCGGCCGCCGCAAGTACGTGCACGTGCCGCCCGCCGCGGCCTCGCCGCATTCGTTCACGCGCGTGGCGAAGAGCGCCCTGCTCGCGCATGCGCCGGGCGCAGGGCGTCCCGGCCTCACCGTCGCCATGGCCGGCGTGGCGGGTGCCGTGCTGTCGCTGGCGATGACGCCGCAATGGGGCTTCGTGATCGCGGCCTGCACGGCCCTGGTGCTGCTGCTCGCTTTCGGCGGCATCGGCACTTCGATGCAGCTCGAGCGTGCGCGCGGCCTGCATCCGGACGAGGCGGTCGACGGCGTGCGCGCGGTGCTGCGCATCCTGATCGTGTTTTCGCTGGTCACGCCCTTCTGGTCGCTGTTCGACCAGAAGGCCTCGACCTGGGTGGTGCAGGCCAATTCGATGATCACGACCTTCTCCATCTTCGGCAACGAGTTCACGCTGCTGCCGGCGCAGATGCAGGCCCTGAATCCCCTGCTGGTCATGCTGCTCATCCCCTTCAACAACCTGGTGCTGTTCCCGATGCTGCAGAAGATCGGCTTCACGCCGACGCCGCTGCGCCGCATGACGGCCGGTATCGCCTTCTCGGCCCTGTCCTGGCTGGTGATCGGCACCATCCAGGTCTCGATGGACGCCGGCACCCCGACCTCGATGGCCTGGCAGATCCTGCCGTATGCGCTGTTGACGATGGGCGAAGTGCTGGTTTCGGCCACCGGCCTCGAATTCGCCTACAGCCAGGCCCCGGCCTCGATGAAGGGCGCGATCATGGCCCTGTGGAGCCTGGCCGTCACGGTCGGCAACCTGTGGGTGCTGGTCGTCAACGCGGCCGTCAAGAACGACGCCGTGCTGGGCAGGATCCGCGACTCGGGCCTGGGCCTGATCGCCTTCCAGATGTACTTCTTCGCGGCCTTTGCCTTGCTGGCCGCGATCGCGTTCGGCTTGTACGCGAAGCGCTACAGGATGGTCGACCACTATCGCAGCAACGAGACTGCGCAGGCACCGGCGGCCGTCAAGGCCTGATGCAGGCTCGAATACCGGATATCGTGAGTACGATATCCGGCATCCTTTAAAATGCGGCGCATGAGCTCATCCATCCGCCGCGCCCTCCTCCTCTCTTTCCTCGGCCTTGCCGGCAAGGCCCACGCCGCCATTCCGCTGCAGGCCTGTGACAGCCCCGCTTTCGCCACGGTCCTGCACGCGGCCCCGGCCAGACTCGAAGCGCGCGCCGTCTGGCTCGATCGCCGCCTCGCCCAATGGCCCGGCATGGCAAGCGAGGGCCGCTTCCGCCTCTACCACTCCTCGGGCGGATCGATCGTCGCCGCTGCCGGCGCGAAGGTACAAGGCGCGGCGGGCGTGCTGGAACTTGCAGTGCAGGCCGGCGCCATTCCGCCCGCGGCGGCGCAGCGCTTCAAGTACGTCGCGCCCGGCCCGGTGCTGGCCCTGAACGACGCCGACCTCTCCCGCATCGCGCAGCTGCAGCGCGAACAGCTGGTGCTGGTGCGCGAAGACGCGAGCGGTACCGTCCTCGCCGCCACGCGCCTGCAGGCGGCCGGTGCCCTCGACGACCTGTACGCGGCCGCCGAAGCCATCCCCGACCTCGGCGCCACCCCGCGCGCAAGCGCCACGACCTTCACACTGTGGGCGCCGACCGCGCAGCAGGCAGCGGTGTGCATCTACGACAAGGGCACGGGCCGCGCCCGCGCGATCCACCCGCTGGCCTTCGACGCAACGACCGGCGCCTGGAGCGCGCAGGCCGCCGGCGACCTGTCCGGCCGCTACTACAAGTATGCCGTCGACGTGGTTGCCGACGGCAGCGGCCTGGTGCGCAACCTGGTCACCGATCCGTATTCGGTCAGCCTCACCACCGACTCGAAGCGCAGCTACATCGCCGACCTCGACGCGGCCAGGCTCAAGCCGCAGGGCTGGGACATGCACCGCGCCCCCGATACCGTCAGGGCGTCGGCCGACATGAGCGTCTACGAACTGCACGTGCGCGACTTCTCGCGCGACGACACCAGCGTGCCCGTGAACAAGCGCGGCAAGTACACGGCCTTCGGCGAAACGCATTCGAACGGCATGCGCCATTTGCAGGCGCTGGCAAAAGCAGGTCTCACCGACATCCACCTGCTGCCTGTCTACGACATCGCCAGCGTCCCCGAGACCGGGTGCGCGCTGCCGAAACCGGCAGGTGCGGCAAGCAGCGAGCGCCAGCAGGCGCTGGTCATGAAAACCGCCCGCACCGACTGCTACAACTGGGGCTACGACCCGTACCACTACAACGCGCCCGAAGGCAGCTACGCCAGCGACCCGCGCGACGGTGCACGCCGCATCATCGAGCTGCGCGAGATGGTGATGAATCTGCACCGCGCCGGCCTGCGCGTCGGCATGGACGTGGTCTACAACCACACCTTTGCCGCCGGCCAGAAGGAGAAATCGGTCCTCGACCGCATCGTGCCCGGCTACTACCACCGGCTCGACGCGGCCGGCGCCGTGGCCCAGTCGACCTGCTGCGACAACACCGCGACCGAGAACCGCATGATGGCTAAACTCATGATCGATTCGGCGGTGCTGTGGGCCAGGCACTACCGCATGGATTCCTTCCGCTTCGACCTGATGGGGCACCAGCCGCGTGCGGCGATGGAGCGCCTGCAGGCAGCGGTGGACAAGGCCGCCGGCCGTAGCGTGCAGCTGATCGGCGAGGGCTGGAATTTCGGCGAGGTGGAAAACGGCGCGCGCTTCGTGCAGGCCTCGCAGCTGTCGCTGAACGGCAGCGGCATCGGCACCTTCAGCGACCGCGCCCGCGACGCCGCGCGCGGCGGCGGTGCCGGAGACGCGGGCGAGGCCGTGATCAAGCGTCAGGGTTATATCAACGGCCTCGTCTACGACGCCAACGCCAGGGCGGACAAACGCCCGCGCTCGGACTTGCTGCAGGCCGCCGACATGATCCGCGTGGGCCTGGCCGGCACCCTGCGCAGCTATCCGCTGGTGAATGCGGATGGCGTCACGCGCAAGCTGGCGGAGATGGACTACGGCGGCCAGCCGGCCGGCTATGCGAGCCAGCCCGGCGAGACCGTCAACTATGTCGAGAACCACGACAACCAGACCCTGTACGACGCCAACGCCCTCAAGCTGCCGCTCGCCACCTCCACGCCCGAGCGCGCCCGCGTGCAGGTACTCGGCCTGGCCATCAACGCCTTCAGCCAGGGCGTGGCCTATTTTCACGCCGGTTCCGACATCCTGCGTTCCAAATCGCTGGACCGCAACAGCTTCAATTCCGGCGACTGGTTCAACCGCCTCGACTGGACCTACCGCACCAATCATTTCGGCACCGGCCTGCCGCCCGCGCCGGACAACGCGCAGGACTGGCCGCTGTTCAAGCCGCTGCTGGCCAACCCGGCCTTGCGTCCGCAGCCGCAAGACATCGCTTTTACGCGCGACGCCTTCCGCGACCTGCTGGCGATCCGCGCCAGTTCGACGCTGTTCCGCCTGCGCACGGCCGACGAGGTGGCGCAGCGCCTGCGCTTCTTCAACGTCGGGCCGCAGCAGGAGGCGACCGTGATCGCCGCGCACCTGGACGGGCGCGGCTACCCAGGCGCGGGCTTTGCGGGCATCCGTTACTTCATCAATGTCGACAAGCTGGCGCACACCGTCACCGACGAGGCGGCGCGCGGCATGCGGCTGCGCCTGCATCCGGTGCAGGCCGCCGCCACGGCCGGCGACAAGCGCGCCGCCGAAGCGCGCTTCGACAGCACCGCCGGCAGCTTCGACATTCCGCCGCGCACGGCCGTGGTGTTCGTCGAGGAGTGAGCCGGGCGGCGCCTAGGAACTGGCCGCCTTGTCCAGCGCCAGCGAGATGGCGTTGGTCAGCGCCCCCAGCGTATAGGGCTTGCGCAGGAACTGGATGCGCAAGGTCTGCAGCCGGCCCGGATCGACCATGTAGCCGCTGGTAAGCACCACAGGGATCTGCGGATGGTGACTGGCGAGCCAGTTCACCAGGCCGATGCCGTCCAGCCGGCCGGGCATCATGACGTCCGACAGCACCAGGTCGACTTCGTCGAAGTCCGCCTCGATGGCGGCGTCGGCGCTGTCGACGATCGTGATCTCGGCGTCGAGCACCGCCAGCAGCGAGGACATGGTCTCGGCCACGACCGGATCGTCCTCGACGCACAGGACACGCACCCCGGACAGGGAGTGCGGCGCCACCTCGGCCGTGCCGCCCTGCACCGCCTCGGCCTTGCGGCTGCTGCGCGGCAGCAGGATGCCGACCGTGGTGCCCACTGCTTCACGCCGGATGAAGGCCAGGCCGTCGCTCTGGCTGGCGAAGCCGTACACCTGCGACAGGCCCAGGCCGGTGCCCTTGCCTACGGCCTTGGTCGTGAAAAAGGGTTCGAAGGCCTGGCGCGCCGTCTTGTCTGACATGCCCTCGCCCTCGTCGGTCATGGCCAGGCAGACGAATTCGCCGGCCAGCTCGCCCGCCTCCGGCAGGGCCGCATCGGGCAGGTGCAGGTTGCGCGCGTCCAGCACCAGCTTGCCGCCGCCGGGCATGGCGTCGCGCGCGTTGACGGCCACGTTCAGCAAGGCTGCGTCGAGCTGGGCCGGATCGACCGACACCGGCCACAGCGCGGGTGCGATCTGCAGCCGCAAGTCGATCCCCGGTCCCAGCGATCCGAGCAGCAGTTCGGCGGCGGCGTTCAGGTACAGGGGCAGGTCGAGGGCGACGTTGTTCAGCGGCTGCCTGCGTGCATAGGCCAGCAGTTGCTGCGTCAGGGCGGCGCCGTGGCCGGCGGCGCGCCGGATGCTGTCGAGCGCTCGCTCGCTGCGCGGATTGGCGTCCTTTGCCAGCAGCATGCGCAGCAGTGTCTCCGAACCCGAGATCACCTGCAGGATGTTGTTGAAGTCGTGCGCCACGCCCCCTGTCAGCCGGCCCAGCGATTCGAGCCGGCGCGCCTCGGCCAGCGCCCGTTCGACGCGGCGCCGCTCGCCCACTTCGCGCTCCAGCGACAGCGTGCGTTCGCGCACCGCTTCCTCGAGCGAGCCGGCATGCTCCTGCAAGGCCTGCCATTGATCGCGCAGGGCAAACTGCAGGCGGCGCGTGCGCAGGGCCGCGCGGATCGACATCAGGAGCACCTCGCGCGAGGTGGGCCGTTCGATCAGGGTGATATTGCCGATGCGCGCCAGGCGCGCGAAGCGGTTGCTGTCGACCTTGCCGCCGTCCGGGCCGGCCAGCGTCAGCACCGGCAGGTCAGACCAGGGCGGCTGGCGCCGCAGGCTCGCGTCCAGGCCTTCGAGCGAACAGCGGTCCAGGCCTTCCTCGGTGACGACCGCGCACCAGGTGCAGTCGCCGAGGGCGGCATAGAAGGCTTGCTCGTCGGCGCACGCCTGCACCTGCACGCCCTCTTCTTCCAGCATCAGGCGCAGCGTGTGGGCGTCGCCTTCGATCGGCGCGAAGATGGCCGCGACGGCGCCGAGCGCGTCAGAACTCAAGGGGCATGCCTCCCGACTCGACGACCGGTACCGCGACCCGCGCGCCGATCTCGATACCCGCATCGGTCAGGTGGAATTCGCGCACGTCGTGCTCATGGCGGCCGTGGCGGCGCTTGAGCATGCAGATGGCCTTGCGCACGACGTTGTCGTGCTCGTAGTAGCGCAGCGAAATGATGTTGTCCGTGATGATGCTGAGCGCGTCCGGTTCCTTCGAGGTATCGAGGCGGGCCGAATGGGCGCCGACGATGATCGAGGTCACGTTCATGTTGCTCAGGTAGGAGAACAGTTCGTTCATCTGCAGCAGCAGCGACTTTTCCTCGCGAATCACGTCGAGATAGGAATTGATGCAGTCGATGATGATCAGGCGCGCGCCGCGGTCCTCGACCAGGCGCCGCACGTTCCAGATGAATTCGCCGGGCGAGATGCGCGAGGGATTGACCCGCTGCAGGTGGAACAGGCGCTGTTCGTCGGTCGCGTCGTCCTGATGCATGTGTTCGACCATGCGCGAGCGCAGCGTGACCTCCGACTCGTCGAAGGTGAAGTAGCCGACCTGGCGGCCGCTTTCGACGACCGACAGCGCGTATTGCAGGGCCAGCGTGGACTTGCCGGAGCCCGACGGACCAACCACCATCGTCGAGCTGCCGGCGATGAGCGCGCCGCCGACCAGGCGGTCGAGGCTATCGACCTTGCTGAGGATGTCGAGCACGTCGTCGTCGCGATGGTGCTCCTGGGCGATCAAGCTGGGGAAGACCAGGATTTCGCTTTTCTTGATGGCGTAGTCGTGCCAGCCGCTCTGGAAGTCGCCGCCGCGCAGCTTGACCACGCGCAGCCGGCGCCGCGTGGCACCGAAGCTGCGCTCGAGCTGTTCGAGCGTGACCACGCCGTGCACCGCGCTTTGCAGCTCGAACTCGCGGCCGTCGGAGGTCAGGTCGTCGAGCAGGATGACGGTCGCCTGGAACTCGGCCAGGCGCTGGCGCAGGTCGATGATCTGGCGCCGGTAATGGGCGCTGTCACGCGCCAGCAGGCGCACTTCGACCATCGAATCGATGACGACCCGCCTGGCGCCGCTGTGCGCAATGCGTTCGGCGATGCGTGCCACCAGGGCCGACAGCTCGCTGTCGGTCGGCAGCAGGATCGTCTGCGAGGCCCTGGTGTCCGGCGCGATCGGCATGATTTCCTCGATCTCGATGCCGTCCAGGTTCCAGCCGTGGCTGTGCGCGTTCGCGAGCAGCTCTTCCCGGCTTTCCGACAGCGTCAGGTACAGGCAGCCTTCGCCGAGCGAGGCGCCGTGGATCAGGTAGCGCAGCCCGAGGGTGGTCTTGCCGGTTCCCGGCCGGCCTTCGATCAGGTGGACACGGCGGCGGATCAGGCCGCCGCGCAGGACCGCGTCGAGCTCCGGGATGCCCGTCTGGATTCGTTCAATATCGGCATGCATGAATGCCCCTTACATAAGATTGGATGGCGCTGCCGCTGGCAAGTGGGCATATGTCGGCGAATTATAAAATATACAAATCGCATCAAATGTGCCTTGCCTAACAGTGGCGCGCATTCCTTTCTATGCTTGAGGAACAGCCTCCGCATCCGGTTCGGCCAGCGGCAAGCGTACGACGAAGGTGCTGCCCCTGCCCACGCCTTCGCTGTGCGCAGTGATCGTTCCATCGTGGAGTTCGACCAGCCCTTTCGCGATCGAGAGGCCCAGTCCCAATCCACCAAGGGAACGGTCGATGGTCGTCGGCCCCTGCACCAGGGAGTCGAAGATGGTCGGCAAAACATCGGCCTCCATGCCGACACCTTTATCGATCACCTCGATCACCGCCATGCCGTCGGCCGCGTAGTTGCGGACGCTGATCGTGCTGCCCTCCGGCGAATATTTCATGGCGTTGACCAGCAGGTTGTCGACGACCTGCTCGAGGCGGGTCTTGTCGCCCATGACCCAGGCGTCCTCGGTATGGATCTGCCATTCGTGCTTCGAGGCTGTCGCCATGATCCTGGAATCGCAGCAGAATTTCACGACGCTGCCGATATTCACGCGCGCTTTCTCGATCATCACCTTGCCGGACAAGACCCGGCGCACGTCGAGCAGGTCTTCCACCATCCGGGTCAGCTGCCGCAACTGGCGCGTCGCGATCTCCCAGGCCTTTTCGGTTTTTGCCGCCGGCATGGACGGCAGGCGGATCACCGACATCGCCCCGCTGATGGCCGCAAGCGGGTTGCGCAGTTCATGGCTCAGCATCGAGATGAAATGGTCCTTGGCGTCGCTCTGGGCTTCGGCCTGCTTCCTGGCGGCGCGTTCGCTCGTCAACAGGCGTGCCCGCTCGCGCTCGAGTGCCTCGCGCGCCGCGCTTTCCTGCGACAGGGCCAGGCTGCTTCGGTGCAGTTCTTCCAGCAGCACGTTCACTTCGTTCAGCTGCGAGCGGGTGGCCGGGGTCACGCGTCCCAGCGCCAGTGCATGGGCCGCCAGGGTGGCGTTGCGCAGCGACTTGTCGATCCGGTGGCCGAAGAAGACGGCAATCCCCACCGCGCCTCCCAGCACGCCCAACAAGGCCATCGCGGCGAACCAGGTGGTCATGCGCGCAGCCGATTCGATTTCCCCGACCGGCACCCCGACGGCAACGGTCCAGCCGGTCAATTCCGAGCGCACGAAGGTGTCGTAGACCTCGATGCCGTCCCGGGTCATGTGGCGTACCAGCCCGCTTTGCCGGCGGCGGGAGGCGTCGAACAGTTCGGGGCGCACCCGCCCTCCTATCATTTTCTCCGGATTGCGGTTGCGCGCGATCGAGACGCCGTTCGCGTCGAACACGCCGACGATCCAGCTCGCGGGCAGCGTGTTCTTGCGGAAGACTTTATTGAAATAGCTTGGATCGAAAATCTGGGTGACGACGTATTTCTTGCCGGCCGACGCAGGCACCGGAACGTTGACCGACACCACGCCGCGCTGCGAACGCGCGCCGATGAAGTAACCGCCGACAGACGACTTTTGCTTATCGTAGGCGATCGCCGCCCATTTCCCTGAACGCCTGGCCAGGGGCGTACCGTAGGGCATCAGCGTGTTGAGCAGCCCGTTCCCTTCGTAGTCGGCGATCAGGGTCCAGCTCAGGGGGGAGGTCCGCGTCGCGGACAGGAGGGTGTACAGGCGCTCGAAGTTGTCCGTCCTGAGATCGTGCGAATGGGCGATCGTGGTGACGGATGCTTCAGCGGCGGCGATTTCGCCGTCGATCATCAGGGAGGTCGATTTCGCGATTTCCTCGATGCTGCGAAAACGCGACTCCTGCTCGAAGCGCAGCAACATCGATAAGCCGAGGATTGCCAGGCAAGCCACCGGCACGATGATCGCAACCAGCATCAAGAGGAGGTAACTGCGTGTTTTCATCAATTCCCAGCCACGTCGACGGCATCGCGGCGGGAAATCTGCCGGATATTGTAAAACCGCCCAACTTGCACTTTAGCATGCCCGGCCTTCATCATAAAGCCTGTCCCTGGCACCCTGGAGTGGCCAGCTTGCTATTTTGTCCAGGCAGGCCTTTGTTGACCAATACCGCTGGCGGCGCCCCTGATGTCAGCGCCCGGCATACAAGGTTTCAGTCGCCCGCTTCAACCCGGCCTGAGGCAGGAACTGGTCTGAAATGGTGAGAATCGCGTGCAGGTTGTTTCGCAGCTTCTCGAGCTCGATGTCCCCGGGCCCGATCGCCGTCTGCAGCAAATGGATGGCCATGTCAGCCAGCAGCAGGCGCTGCCTGGCCTGCCATGCGCCGGGGTCGTTCCTTGTCGCCGGATGAAGCAGGTAAGCCTCTTCGACGGCAGCGTGTATCTCCCAGCCCATTCGTAGGAGTTCGTTGCGTTTGCTGTCGTCCATGCCGGCGCTACACGTCCAGGTGCGAAATGAGCAGCTTCCTCGCCTCGATGTCCCCATCCTGCCCCGCCTGGGCACCGAGTGAAATCCCGACCGCCATGATGTCGATCAGGAGCAGCTGCAGGATGCGCGAAATCATCGACAGGAAGACCGTGCTGTCCTCGGCGTGGTCGACCGCCAGGCAGACGTCCGCCTTCTTCGCCAGCGCCGATTTGCTGCTGGTGATGGCGATCACGCCGGCGCCGGCGCGGCGCGCGGCGTCCACGGCCGACAGCAGTTCGGGCGCCTGCCCCGCCGTCGAAATCGCGATGACCACATCGTTCGGTTTGAGCAGTTCGGCAGCGAGCTGGAACAGGTGGGCGTCGCCGTGGGCCGTGGTCGGGATGCGGAAGCGGAAGAATTTATGCTGGCCGTCGAGCGCGACCACGCGCGCGTTGCCCATCGCATAGAACTCGACCTTGCCGGCATTTTTCAACATCGCGATCGCGCGGTCGATCGCGTGCACGTCGAGGCCGTCGCGGAATTTCAGGATCGCGGAGACGGTGTTGTCGATCACCTTGGCCGACAGGTCATGGGTGCTGTCGCTCATGCGCACCTGGCTGTGGCGCACCGGGATCGAACCGGTCAGGCTGCCGGCGAATTTCAATTTGAATTCGGCCAGGCCCTGGAAGCCGAGCGAGCGGCAGAAGCGGATCACGGTCGGCTGGCTGACGTCGGCCAGGCGCGCGATCTCGGCGATCGGCTCCGACAGCACTTTACGGGGATGCTCGAGCACCAGGGCGGCCACACGCTGCTCGGCAGGCGACAGTTCGTGCTGCAGGTGCTGGACGCGCTCCATCAGGGTATTCGCGCCGCTGCGCCCGCGCAGGTGTTCGGACAGGATCGTCGACACGCCGCGCAGGGCGGGATTGGGGGTCATGATCACATAGGTCGGGATCGCGGCGAGGTAGTCCGTAAAACGCCCTTTCGCCTCGAAGCGCGCGCGAAACGGAGAGGTCGCAAACCACTGCGCGATGCGCGGCACGATGCCGCCGCCAATAAAAATGCCGCCGAAGGCGCCGAGGGTCAGCGCCAGGTTGGCCGCCGCGCCGCCGAGCATGCCGGCGAAGCATTCGAGCACCTCGAGGCACAGCGCATCGCGTTCGTCCAGCGCGCAGGCGACGATCTCGGCGGCCGTGCGCGCGGGCGCCTGCACGCCCTTGCGTTCGGCCAGCGCGCGGTAGACCAGTTCCATGCCGGGACCGGACAGGATGCGTTCGTTCGACACGTGCGGCCACTCGCGCCAGGCGTATTGCAGGATCGCGAACTCGCGCTCGTCGCTCGGGGCGAAGTTGACGTGGCCGCCTTCGCTGCCCAGGGTGACGAAGCCGTCGGCCGTCGGGATCACGCCCGACACGCCGAGACCCGTGCCGGCGCCGAGCACGCCCGCCACCGCGTGCGGCTGGGCCTTGCCGCCGCCGACCTGCAGCACGTCGTTCGCCTGCAGGCCCGGCAGCGCCATGGCGAGGGCCGTGAAGTCGTTGACGATGACCAGGGTCGACCATCCCATCGTGCGCCGCACTTCGTCGGTCGAAAACTGCCAGTCGCGGTTGGTCATGCGCACCATGTCTCCGCTGACCGGATTGGCCATGGCGAAGGCCGCATGCGTGATGCGCTCGCCCTTCTGCTCGGCGATGGATGGGCTGAGATACGCGTTCAGCAGCGGGACGATGCCGCTGTAGTCGTCGCAGCGCAGCACCGCCGTCTGGCGGAACACGCCGGGCGCCGTCTCGAGCGTGAAGCGGGCGTGGGTGGCGCCGATGTCGGCCAGCAGGCGCGGGCCGTCGGCGTAGGAGGCACGGCTGGATTTTTGTTCGGTGTCTGGTTCGGTGATCATGGCAGTGCTGTACGGCTGGGATACCTGGGAGGCGCACAGGATAGCATTGTTTGATTGCTACCAGCCGGCTATCGATTGCCGGCCGCCCCATGCGTGGCCGGATGGCGCCCGCATACAGTTGCGGTGCGCCATTGAACGAATTCACACACCCGGTCGATCCGGGACTATAGTCCCCTGATGAACCCTCGTGAAAACCATGTATCCGCCGAGCTGATCGATGCGTCGATCAATATCTTGCGCGCGCAGGGAATGTACGCCGCAACCCGCATGCTGTGCGAAGCTGGCGTGGCCATGGAGACGGCTTGCCGCGTATTGCGGCAACCCGGCCAGCGCCGGCTGCATGACAACTGCGTCATCCACACCTGGTCGCTGGAGGAATACCCCGGACCGTCCGCACGCTACGCAGTGCGCCAAAGCCAGGCATCGTCGTTCACGTACCGCTACCGGCAGCGTGCTTCAATCCTTTTGCGGTAGCAGTTCACGCACGATCGCCCCTGTCTGGCGGCTCAGGCCAGGGCCAGGCGCCGCGACGCTTGACCCGATGCGCCTGCACGCTCGCCCGCAGCGTGCATGGCCCCCTGGCCGCCGGCGCTGCCGTCGAGCTTGAAGGTGCTGACCAGCTGCGCCAGGGAGGCGGCCTGCTCCTCGAGCGACGTGGCCGCGGCTGCGGCCTCTTCGACCAGGGCCGCATTCTGCTGCGTGACGTCGTCCATCTGCGTAATCGCCGCATTGACCTGCTCGATGCCCAGCGTCTGCTCGGCACTCGCGCTGGCGATGCCGGACATGATGGCGGTCACGCGCGAAATACCCTGCACGATCTCCTGCATGGTGGCGCCCGCCTCTTCGACCAGGTGGCCGCCGGTTTCGACCTTGCTCACGGAATCGGTGATCAGCCCGCGGATTTCCTTGGCCGCCGCCGCCGAGCGCTGCGCCAGGTTGCGCACTTCGGACGCGACCACGGCGAAACCGCGGCCCTGCTCGCCCGCGCGCGCCGCCTCGACCGCGGCATTCAGGGCCAGGATGTTGGTCTGGAAGGCGATGCCGTCGATGACCGCGATGATGTCCGCGATCTTCTTCGACGATTCGTTGATCGAAGCCATCGTGTCGACCACCTGGGAGACGACCTGGCCGCCACGGGTGGCGATGCTCGATGCGTCCTGCGCCAGCGCGTTCGCTTCGCGTGCGTTGTCGGCGTTCTGCCTGACGGTACTGGTCAGCTCCTCCATCGAGGACGCCGTCTCTTCCAGCGAACTTGCCTGCTGTTCTGTCCGGGACGACAGGTCCAGGTTGCCGGCGGCGATCTGCTGGGAAGCCGTGACAATCGTGTCCGTGCCGGTGCGCACCTCGGCGACGGTCTTCAGCAAGCTTTCGTTCATGTCTTTCAGGGCCGACAGCAATGCCCCTACTTCGTCTTTCGACGACACGCGGATATCGGCGGTCAGGTCGCCGGACGCGACCTGCTGCGCCAGCGCCACTGCGCGCGCGAGGGGACGCGTGATGCTGCGCGTCAGCGTGGTGCCGAGCGCGACGCCGCAGGCCAGGGCAAACACGCCCAGCGCGATCAGGATCTTGCGCGAATCGGCATACACCTCGTCGATGCGGGTGTTCGCGGCCTGGAACAGCGAATCCTGGTAGGCGACGACATTGTCGACGGCGGCCAGGTATTTTTTCATCTCCGGCACCAGGGTCTGGTCCACGTTTTTCCTGAACACGTCGTCCACGCCCCAATCGGCCTTGCGCTTGAACAGGTCGTTGCGGACCGTGGTGTAGACCTTGCGCTGCTCGGCGACGAGGCGCAGGTTCTCCTTGCCCTTCTCGCTCGTCACCAGGGCGGCCAGTTCGTCCTGCACCTTGCTGACCTGGGCGCTGACTGCCTTCATTTCGGCATCCAGGTGTTTTTCCTCGGCCGCATCGATGGTATTGGCTTTCGCGAGCGTGCGTACGCTGTTGGTGGCCACGCCCTCGCGCCAGGCGGCCGCCAGCTTGGCCTTGTAGTTCGTGCCGACCATGATGGCCTTGGCTTCATCGATGCGCGAGAGCTGCCACAGGGCGCTGGCGAGCACGACGCCCAGCAACAGGAGGAGAATTGCAAAAGCACCGCTGAGACGTGTGCCAATCTTGAAGTTCGACATGTTCATGAGTAAGCCTGTTGTTTGTATGGACGAGATGCCCAGGTAGGATAACTCCTACGAAACAACAAACAATCACTCAATGCAAAAAATGTAGCTTGTGTGAAACTTTCACCACAATCAGGTGGGCGCCATACAACGCTCCAGTAACAAAGTTTTCACAGCTAATATCGCATGCATAACAGGTATGAACACGTCGGCAACTACCTGTGCCGGCCGGGTCCTACTCCTGCCCGATCAGCACCACCGGATAACGCGCATCGAACTGCACCTTGCCGTTTTTGACGACCGCCGTCTTGCCCGAATAGCCGTCGCGCACGGTCTGGCCATCGAGGAAGACGCCCGTCACCGGCACTGCCGCCGGTTTGTCGACCGGCAGCCCCAGCGCGATGACAACGCGGTCGACCACACCGTTCTTTTCATACGTGCGTTTGAAGGTGTACGGATAGTGCTGGATCATGCGGTGCACGCCGGCACCGACGGCGGGATGGGCCTGGCGGAAGCGCCCCAGTTTCGCCCAGTGCTCGCGTACATCCATCACGCGGTTCAGGCCGCGCTGGGCGTTCGCCGCCAGTTCGTCCCAGTTCATGAAGGAGCGCAGCGTGGCGTCGCCCTCGGCGCCCTCCACTTTCAACAGGCGTGCCGTCTCGTCGCCGTAGTAGATCTGCGCTGCGCCCGGCGCCAGCAGCAGTTTGTTGGCCGACTCGTAAGGACGCTGGCGCAACGCGTCATACGGTTCGCCGTCGTCGTGCGAGCTGAGGTAGTTCAGCACCGAATAGCCTTTCATCGGCCCTTGCAGCGCCTGTGAATACTCGCTGAACAGCTTCTCGTACGACTCGACGGCGTCCGCCTTCATCGCGAAGTTGATCATGCTGTCGAAGCCTTGCGCCGGATAGTCCACCGTCATGCCGCCCAGGTCGAAAGCGCGGCCATGCTTGATGGCGTAGTTGTAGACCTCGGCCGTCATGTAGAACGGAGTGTCGCCCAGCTTCTTCGCCGGATTCGCCTTCTTCCAGTCCTCGAAGGCGGCGCTCGCGACTTTTTTGAGATCCTTCCACACGCCCGGCTCGGTGTGTTTTACCGTGTCGGCCCGGAAGCCGTCGACGCCATATTTGCGCACCCAGTCGGCATGCCATTTCACCAGGTAGTAGCGCGGCGCACGCGGATAGCCGGTGCGCTTGAAGAAGGCGTCGAGCTCCCTGACTTCGCGCTCGTAGCGCCCTTCGCGTTTCCATTTCTCGACCAGCGCAGGCGGCAGCGCGACCGGCTTGTTGCTGTCGGTGCGAATGTCCGGCAGGTTTTTGACGAGCGTGCAGTCGATCGTCGTGCGCGCATCCTTGTAGGTGCAGGTGGGACCGGTACGCACCCAGTCCGCCGGCCACACCGGATCGCTCCCGGTGACCGGGCCGGTGTGGTTCATGACCACGTCGAACAGCACGCGCAGGCCGTGCGCATGGGCGGTGTCGACCAGGGTGCGCAGCTCGTCCTCGGTGCCGAGGTTGGCGTCGATGGCGGTGAAATCGCGCGCCCAGTAGCCGTGGAAGCCGTAGCTCTTGCCGGTCCCTTCGTCGGTGCCGGCGTGGATCTGCTCGACCGGCGGCGTGATCCACAGGGCGGTCACGCCCAGCTCGTTGAAATAACCCTCCTTGATCTTCGCCGTGATGCCGGCGAAGTCGCCCCCCATGAAACCGCGCAGCTTCGCGGCATCGTCCTTGCGGCCATAGGCATGGTCGTTATCCGGATTGCCGTTGTTGAAGCGGTCCGTCAGCAGGAAGTAGACGGTCGCGTTCTCCCACACGAAAGGTTTCGACGGCGCGGCCCAGGGTGCGGGGGCCGCATTCGCCGTTTGCGTGGCGAACAGCAGGGAGACGGCAAGTGCGGATAATTTCATGCAGGGTTCCTGGTAAAAAGTGGTCAGGTAATCACGCTCGGCCGCTGGCGGCCGGTGCGCTGGCGCAGTTCGGACACGCCGTCGGCAATCGCGACCAGGCCGGACAAGGCTTGCTGGGTCTCGAGATGGTGGCGTGCCGGGTCGGCCTCGTAGCGTTCGAGGTAGACACGGATGGTGGCGCCTTCGGTGCCGGTACCGGACAGGCGGAACACGATGCGCGAGCCGTCGCTCATGACGATGCGCACGCCCTGCTTCGAGGCGACGGAGCCGTCGACCGGGTCGGTGTAGACGAAATCGTCGGCCAGCGCCACGCGATAGCCGCCCAGGGTCTGGCCGGCCAGCTTCGGCAGCTTCGCACACAGCGCGGCCATCATGGCATCCGCTGCCGTGGCGTCGACGGCTTCGTAGTCGTGGCGCGAATAATAATTGCGGCCGAAGCGCGCCCAGTGTTCGGCAACGAACTGCTCGACTGGTTTGCCCGTCACGGCCAGCAGGTTCAGCCAGAACAGCACCGCCCACAGGCCATCCTTCTCGCGCACGTGGCTTGATCCGGTGCCGTAGCTCTCTTCGCCGCAGAGCGTGACCATGCCGGCATCCATCAGGTTGCCGAAGTACTTCCAGCCGGTCGGGGTCTCGAAGCAGGAAATGCCGAGCGCCTCGGCCACGCGGTCGGCGGCGGTGGAGGTCGGCATCGAACGGGCGATGCCCTTGATGCCGGCGGCGTAGCCCGGCGCCAGCGTCGCATTCGCGGCGATGATGGCCAGGCTGTCGGAAGGCGTCACCGCGATGCCGCGGCCGACGATCATGTTGCGGTCGCCGTCGCCGTCCGACGCCGCGCCGAAGTCGGGCGCGTCGGGGCCGTTCATCAAGGCGACCAGTTCGGCGGCGTTGACGGGATTCGGGTCCGGATGGTGGCCGCCGAAATCTTCCAGCGGCTCGCCGTTGATGACGGTGCCCGCAGGCGCGCCGAGCACTCCTTCGATGATCGCCCTTGCGTAGGGTCCGGAAACGGCGCTCATGCCGTCGAATTTCATGGTGAAGCCGCGCTTGAACAGCGCGCGGATGGCGTCGAAGTCGAACAGGCGTCCCATCAGCTCCGCGTAGTCGGCGACCGGGTCGATGACCTCCACTTGCATGCCTTCGAGCGAGGTGGTGCCGATTTCATCGAGGTTGACCGGCGGTGCATCGCTGATGCGGTAAGCGCTCAGGGTCTGGGTATGGGCGAAGATCGCCTCGGTGACCTTTTCCGGGGCCGGGCCGCCGTTCTCGATGTTGTACTTGATGCCGAAGTCGCCGTCCGGGCCGCCGGGGTTGTGGCTGGCCGACAGCACGATGCCGCCGAAGGCGCCGTGCTTGCGGATCACGCAGCTCACCGCCGGCGTGGACAGGATGCCGCCGCGCCCGACCAGCATGCGCGCCACGCCGTGGGCGGCGGCCATGTGGAGGATGGTCTGGATCGCGTCGCGGTTGAAATAGCGGCCGTCGCCGCCGAGCACCAGGGTGCGTCCGCTGCAGTCGCCCAGGGTCAGGAAAATCGCTTCGACAAAATTCTCGAGGTAGCCCGGCTGCTGGAACTCGGTCACCTTCTTGCGCAGGCCCGAGGTACCCGGACGCTGGCCGGCAAATGGCGTCGTTGCCACGGTCTGAATCGTCATGCTTCGCTCCTGTGATCGCGTGTGTTTGTTAGTAAAACGTTACGATACGACAGGAGCGAAAAGGATGGCGCGCAGGTCTAGGACCCTGCCTTGTCGGTCACGAACAGCGTCAATACGCCTGCCAGCAGCATGCAGCCGCCCCCCAGCGCCAGCGTTTGCACGGTATGGCCGTTGAAAAATTCGCGGGTGACGAAACCGAGCAGCAAACCGCTGACGATCTGCGGGATCACGACGAAGAAGTTAAACAGGCCCATGAAATAACCCATGCGGCTGGCCGGCAAGGCGCCCGCCAGGATCGCATACGGCATCGTCAGGATGCTGGCCCAGGCGATGCCGACGCCGACCATCGGCAGCATCAGCATTTCCTTGCTGCCGATGGCGACGATGCCCGCCAGGCTGATGCCGCCGATGGCGAGGCAGGTCGCGTGCACGATCTTGCGGCTGGTGGCGCGCGCGAACACCGGCAGGATGAAGGCGGCCAGGGCGGAGACGCCGCCGTAGACGCCGAACATGACGCCGACCCAGTTGCCGGCTTCCTGGAAGGCGGCCGACTGGGCGTCGCGGGTGCCGTAGATGGTGTCGGCGATCGCGCTGCCGGTGTAGATCCACATCGCGAACAGGCCGATCCAGGTGAAGAACTGCACGAAGGCCAGCTGCACCATCGTTTTCGGCATCTTCGTAAAACCGCTCAGGATTTCGACGAAGGCGACGTTCAGGTTGCGCGCGTGCTTGCGCTCCTTATGGAAGGATTCGAGGTCGGGCGGCGGCAGTTCGTCGGCGCTGAACACGGTCCAGCTGACGGCCAGGAAGAATACGAGGGCGCCGGCATAGAAGGAATAGCGCACGGTGTCGGGAATGGCGCCGTCGACCGGCACGTTCGACACGCCCAGCCAGGCCAGGATCTGCGGCAGCAGCGAGGCGATCACGCCGCCGCAGCCGATGAAGAAGGTCTGCATCGCAAAGCCGGCGGTCTGCTGCGAGGCGTCGAGCTTGTCGCCGACGAAGGCGCGGAACGGCTCCATCGAGATGTTGATCGCGGCGTCCATCATCCACAGGACGGCGACCGCCATCCACAACATCGAGGAATTGGGCATCAGGAACATCGCAATCGCGGCCAGCAGCGCGCCGCCGAAGAAGAACGGACGGCGGCGGCCCCATTTCGGGTGCCAGGTATGGTCGCTCGCATAGCCGATCACCGGCTGCACCAGCAGGCCCGTCACCGGCGCGGCCAGCCAGAACAGCGAGAGATTGTCGGCATCCGCGCCAAGCGTGGAAAAGATGCGGCTGGCGTTGGCGTTTTGCAGCGCCCAGCCGAACTGGATGCCGAAGAAGCCGAAGCTCATGTTCCACAACTGCCAGAACGACAGGCGTGGTTTGAGCGCCTTGGTATGCATGTCCATCTGTGTCCCCAATGGCCCGGGTCCGGGCTCGATATGTGTGGCGAACGCGCCACGTGCTCGCTATCGATACCGCGCCAATGCGGAAGTCGAGGAAGAGGCTGGGGAGCGTCCCCGTCCGTAGGCCATGAGGACGGGCTGTTGCAGACTAAGTTACCTAACTATATTTGTAGCAAAATAACATGGCGTTTTCCGGGTGTCAATCAGGCTAAGTGGTAGTAGAATCATCACGCTCGCCATTCCAGGGGGCGGATTTGTAGTCAAATAACAGAGAATTTAACTAAAAAGCGGGAGACACCCATGCTCGACATGCAGCGCCGGCTGAGCAATGCCTTTTATGCCCTGAGCAGCTTGCCGGCCACGGCCATGGGCTTTGCCCTGTGCATCCAGATTTCGGCGCTCAGCTGGCTGCTCAGCACCAAATACCACCTCGACATCCACGAGATCGGCATCGTCTGGGCCGCCGGCCCGCTGGCCGGCATCCTGGGCCAGGTGATCATCGGTTTTATCAGCGACAAAACCTGGTTCTGGGGCGGGCGGCGCCGGCCGTTTATTTTGATCGGCGGCGTGCTGGCGGCGCTGTCCGTGTTCCTGCTGCCGCGGATCGAGGTCGTCGCGGACCTGCTCGGCATCGGCAACCTACTTGTGGTGGCCGTGATCATCGCGCTGACGCTCGACCTGTCGATCAACGTCGGCTTCAATCCGACCCGCTCCCTGATCGCGGACGTGACGCCGGACGGCGACGCCCGCACACGCGGCTATACCTGGATGCAGACGATTTCCGGCTTCTGGGGCGTGATGGCGTATCTGATCGGCGCCTTCATCGACAACTACACCCTCATTTCGGTGGGCGTGCTGCTGATATTGGTGTTCTCGATCCTGCCCGTGCTGCTGATCGAAGAGCCGCGCGAGATTGCACCGGTCAGCAAAGAAGCCGCCTCCGCCACCGACTGGCCGCAACTGTGGCGCCTGTGGGCCGCGCACGCCTTTACCTGGTTCGGCGTGCAGGCGATGTTCGTCTACATCATCTCGTTCATCCAGCAGCACGTGGTCACGCCCGGTGCCGGCGCCGAACAGGCGGCGGCGCAATCGGGCCACGTGATCGCGATCTCCTTCGCCGTCATGAACGTGGTCGGCTTCCTCTTGCCGGCGCTGGTGCTGGCGCCCCTGGTCACGCGCTTCGGACGCGTGCGCACGCAGGCGGCCTGCATCGGCATCATGGCGCTGGCCTACTTCGCAATCGCCCTGTTCGCGCGCTCGCCCGGCGTGCTGTACGTGCTGATGGCGGTGGTCGGCATCGGCTGGGCGGCGGTGGTCAGCCTGCCCTTCGCGATCATGAGCGAGAAGGTCGACAAGAGCCGCATGGGTTATTTCATGGGCCTGTTCAACCTGTCGGTGGTGCTGCCGCAACTGGCCACGACCGTGGTCGGCTTCGCGCTCAACACGGCAGCCGACAAAAGCCTGCTGTTCCTGATCTGCGGCGGCTGCCTGGCGGTGTCGAGCGCACTGTGGCTGCTGGTGCGCGACAGCAAGGCGGCGCCGGCCGCCACGCCCGCATTCGCCGCTTCACACTGAATAACAAGAGAGACCTCCTTCATGCCATCGATCCGACTCTGCCTCGCCCCCTTCCTGCTCGCCGCTTCGCTCGCTTGCGCCGCCGACATGCCGGCGCCCGCCAAAACCTCGACCGCCCTGCCCGGCGTCAGCCTGCTGCCCGAGCTGCTCGAGATCCCTGGCCTGAACCGCAAGCGCCAGATCCGCATGTACGTGCCGCCGGGTTACGCGACGTCGAACAAGCGCTATCCGGTGCTGTACATGCACGACGCCCAGAACCTGTTCGACGACGCGACCTCGTTCGTCGGTGAGTGGAAAGTCGACGAGACGCTGGACGCGCTGTCGAAAGAAGGCAAGCTGGAACTGATCGTGGTCGGCATCGACAACGGCGGCGACAAGCGCATCACGGAACTGAACGCCTGGGACAACCCGCGTTTCGGCGCAGCCGAGGGCAAGCAGTACACGGACTTCATCGTCAGGACGCTGAAGCCGTATATCGACGCCAGATACCGCACCCTGCCCGACCGCGCGCATACGGCGATCATGGGCAGCTCGATGGGCGGACTGGCTTCGCACTACGCGATCGCGCAGTACCCGCAGGTGTTCAGCAAGGCCGGCGTGTTCTCGCCCGCCTACTGGACGGCGGCGCCCTCCTTCGACTTCATGGCGCAACATCCGCTACCGAAGGATGCGCGGGTCTACCTGCTGATGGGAGAGAAGGAAGGCGATTCGATGGTGCCGGACGTGCAGCACATGGCGCAGGTGGTACAGGCCAGCGGGCATCCGGCGGCGAACACGGTATTGAAAATCGTGCCGGAGCAGAAGCACAATGAGGGCTTCTGGAGCAGCGAGCTGCGCGAGGCGCTGCTGTGGATGTTTGCGGACGAGAAGGCTGTCCGATAGTCCGTAGCAGCGGTGCAGCGTAGGGTGGGCTCTCGAGCCCACGCGTTCGCACCGTTCGCACAGCGGTGCAGCACTTCAATGCGCACACCTTTGCGGCCCAGTGATGTTTCGATCTGCACGGGCCGCATCCGCGTGGGCTCGAGAGCCCACCCTACGGTACTCCGAAACGCAAACGGCGAATCAGCCAGAAGACTGATTCGCCGCTCATCTCATCCATGCGGCCGAGGCCGCATCGACATTACGCCTTCGGCCGCGCCTTCTTGAACGGCGGCTTGTCCGCCTTGAATCCCGGTTTCTCGCCATACCGGCGCTCCGCCCCGAAGGACTTCTTGGCAGGCGCCTTCTTCGGCGGCGGCGTTTCGCCGTCGCGCGTGATCTGCAACTGCTGGCCGGCCACCCACACCGTCTTGAGGTGATCGATCAGGTCCGGCGGCATATCGGCCGGCAGGTCGAGCGTGCTGAAATCGTCGTAGATCTCGATGCGGCCGATCATCTTGGAATCGATGTTGGCTTCGTTGGCGATGGCGCCGACGATGTTGCCGGGCTTGACGCCGTTCGCGTGGCCCACTTCGATGCGGAAGGTCGCCATGCCTTCGTCCGGTGCGCGCGCAATGCGTTCCTTCTTGAAGCCGCTACCAAAGCCCGATTCGCGCGGTGCGCGGGCGGGACCGTCGTCACGCGGCGCGCGCGGCAGGCGCTCGACAAAGTCGGTACGCGCAGGGCGCTCTTCCCAGGTCGATGCCTTCGGCTCGCGGTCCTGCTTTTCCAGCAGCAGCGGCACGTCGCCGCGGCCCAGCTTTGCCAGGGCGGCGGCGATGTCGACTGCCGGCACGTTCTGTTCCTGCTCGAATTCCTCGATCAGCGAACGGAACTGCTCGAGGCCGCCGGCGGCCAGGGTCGCCGCAATCTGTTCCTTGAACTTGGCGATACGCACGTCGTTGACGGCCTTGATCGTCGGCAGCGTCAGTTGCGAGACCGTCTGGCGCGTGGCGCGCTCGATCGCCTTGAGCAGGCCGCGCTCGCGCGGCGTGATGAACAGGATCGCGTCGCCGCTGCGGCCAGCGCGGCCGGTACGGCCGATGCGGTGGGTGTAGCTTTCCGGGTCCGACGGCACGTCGTAGTTGATGACGTGGCTGATGCGCTCGACGTCCAGGCCGCGCGCGGCGACGTCGGTGGCGACCAGGATGTCGATCTTGCCGTTCTTGAGCTGCTCGATGGTGCGCTCGCGTGCCTGCTGGGCCATGTCGCCGTTGATGGCGACGGCGGCGAAACCGCGCGCCTGCAGCTTGGTCGCCAGTTCTTCGGTACCGAGCTTGGTGCGGGCGAAGATGATCATGCCGTCGAAAGGCTCGGCTTCCAGGATGCGCGTCAGCGCGTCGAGCTTCTGCATGCCCGACACCAGCCAGTAACGCTGGGTGATGTTGTCGGCGGTGCCAGTCTTGGCGGCGACGGTGACTTCCTGCGGATCGCGCAGGTAGGTCTTGGCGATGCGCTTGATCGCCGGCGGCATGGTGGCCGAGAACAGCGCGATCTGCCGCTCTTCCGGGATCTGCTGCAGGATCTGCTCGACGTCGTCGATGAAGCCCATGCGCAGCATTTCGTCGGCTTCGTCCAGCACCAGCGTTTTCAGCTGGGAGAGGTCGAGCGAGCCCTTCTGGATGTGGTCGATCACGCGGCCCGGGGTGCCGACGATGACCTGCACGCCGCGGCGCAGCGCCTGCAGCTGCGGGCCGTAGCTCTGGCCGCCGTAGATCGGCAGCACGGCGAAGTTCTTCATGTGCGCGGCGTAGCTCTGGAAGGCTTCGGCCACCTGGATCGCCAGTTCGCGCGTCGGTGCCAGCACCAGCGCCTGGGGCGTGGTTTGTTTGGTGTCGATGCGCGCCAGCACCGGCAGCGCGAAGGCTGCGGTCTTGCCGGTGCCCGTCTGCGCCTGTCCCAGCACGTCGCGGCCTTCCATCAACAGGGGGATGGTGGCGGCCTGGATTGGTGACGGTGCTTCGTAGCCGACGTCCTTGAGCGCCTTGACGATGGGCGCAGGGAGGTTGAGGTCGGCAAACGATGGGATGGGGGTGTCGGACATGGATGACTTTCGAAAAACGATACTGAATAAAGCGCTAGTTTACTCGCTCAGGGCGGGCAACGTGCAAATTTGGAGACAAACGGGACAGGGCGGCGCGTGGACGGCGCCAAAGAAAAAAAACCCCGCCGCTGGCGCGACGGGGTTTCCAGGGTAAAAACGCGGTGTGGCTTAGAACTTGTAGTTCGCGCCCAGCAGGACGGTACGGCCGTATTTCTGGTACTCGAGCGGCTGGTCGCGGCGGGCCGCATAGGTCTCGTAGGCCGCGTTGGTGATGTTGTTCACCTGCAGCAGCAGACCCAGGCCTTTCAGCGTGCCGGTCTCGAAGTTGTAGCCGACCTGGAAGTCGACCACGTTCTCGCCGACCACGTAACGCAGGCTGCGGTTGCCGTTGAAGTTGCCGATCTCGCCGACGAAGTCGGAACGGCGACGCTGGCTGACGCGGGTCTCGAAACCATTCTTCTCGTAGTACACGGTCAGGTTGGTCACGCGCTTCGAGAGGCCCGGCAGCGGGATGTCTTCGCCGATGCTGCCGCCCGGATCCTTGATCGAGATGCCACTCTTGCTGAAGGTCGCGCTGGCGGTGACGCCGAAGCCGTCGAGCACAGGGGTGACCAGGTTCAGCGGCATGGAGCCCGACAGTTCCAGGCCCTTCAGGGTGCCACCCTGGCCATTGTATGGCGCAGTGTAGTTACCGATCGGGGTCTTGGCGATCGTACCCGGGACGAACTTGCTGAAATCGTAGGCGTCGTTGGTCTGGGTGTAGATGTAGCTGGTCAGCTTCTTGTGGAAGAGCGCAGCGGCCAGGTAAGCCTTCTTGCCGAAATACTTCTCGTACGAGACGTCGAAGGCATTTGCGCGCCATGGATCGAGCTGCGCATTACCGCCGCTGCCGCCCGGCTTGAAGTTGGTCTTGTCGACGCCGAAGTCCAGGGCCGAACGCAGCTGGTCGACGCGCGGACGCGCCACCTGCTTGGCTGCGGCGAAGCGCAGGGTCTGGTCACCCTCGAAGCCGAAGGCCAGGTTCATGCTTGGCAGGACATCGGTGTAGGTCTTGCCATCGGTGACAGGCTTGACCTGGCTGCCGGCCGGGGCGGTGCCGTCGAAGTAGTTGGCCGTCGACGACTGGTCGGTGCGCTGGACTTGCACGCCGACGTTACCGCGCAGGCTGACCGAGCCGAATTCATGCTCGATATTCGCCTTGACGAAGGAGGTCGTGATCTTTTCGTTGACGTCCCATGCCTTGGCGATCAGGTAGTCCTTGGTATCGCTCGGCTGGAACACCATGCCGTAGGCCACGACGGCCGGCACGTTCCACGACGGGATGACGCCGGCGCCGGCGAAGCCCAGGTTGACCGGTGCATACTGCAGCTCGCCCGGCACCGTGAAGGCATTGCCCTTGAGGGTGATGTCGCCTTCCGGCTGGCGCTTCTTCTTGCTGCGGTCGGAGTAGTTGACGCCCACGTCCACGCTCGAGAAGAAGGTGGCCATCGATTCCGGCAGCGGGAAGTTGGCGGCCAGCTTGGCCGACTTCAGCTCGTCCTCGACGCTCGGCACCTTGCCGTAGCCCGAACCGTAGATCGTGCCGCGCACGAACAGGTTGGACGGGTTGCTGTAGTCGCGAGTCGGGCGAATGCTCGGGAAAGCGCCGCCGGCAAATGCCAGTCCGACGTTGTCCAGGAACGGATCGCCGGCGGCGTTGGTGAACTGGGTGTTGTTTTCCAGGTTCAGCTCGTTGCGCTTGGCCTTCGAGATGCTCAGGTCGGCGTTGACGGTGATATCGCCCAGCTTGACCAGGTTGTTCCAGCCAGCCGCGCGGATCTTGTCTTCGCGGTTGTTGTACATGCCGCGCACGAGCGGGTACACGTTGTTGGCGGTGCCGCCGGTCAGGACGCCGTTGGCGGTGGTGACCGGGTTGAACAGCACGTCAGGCTTGTAGCCGCCGTTGTAGCCGCCGAGGTTGATTTCGATCTGGTTAGCGGTCTCTTCGCGCTGGAATTTCGAGGCGTAGACGTCCAGGGTGCTGGTCCACTCTTTCGATGGACGGTACTGCACCACACCCATGATGCCGTCGCGCTTGTTGTCGCCGCTGCGGCCGACTGCCTTGATGCCTTCGGTGATATAGGTATTCGCAGGTACGCCCGACAGGGACTGGATCTTCCATGGCTCGTACAGGCCGGTTTCCTGGGACAGCACCGGCGAATCGAGGTGGGCATAGCCGATCGCCACGCCCAGGGTGCGGTTCAGGAACTGGTCGATGTAGCTGATGCTGAAGCGGTTGCCGAGCGAATTCGCGTTCGAGATCGAACCGAGCGAATTCTTCTCCAGGCGCGCGTTCATGGCGACGGTGCGGCCGGCGAAGGACAGCGGACGCACGGTCTGCATGTCGATCGTGCCCGACAGGCCCTGGCCGACGAGTGCCGCGTCAGGGGTTTTATAGATGGTGACGCCGCTCAGCAGCTCGGATGGGTACTGGTCGAATTCGACGCTGCGGTTGTCGCCGGTGCTGACCTGTTCGCGGCCGTTCAGCAGCGTGGTCGAGAAGTCCGGGGACAGGCCGCGCACGCTGATGACCTGGGCACGGCCGCCGACGCGCTGGGCCGCCAGGCCTGGCAGGCGCGCGATCGATTCGGCGATGCTGACGTCCGGCAGCTTGCCGATGTCTTCGGCGGAGATGGCTTCGACGATCGAGCTCGAATCCTTTTTGACCGAGATCGCGTCTTCGATACCGCGGCGGATGCCGCTGACCTTGACGGTCGCGACGACCGGCTCGGCCTGTTCGGTGGTGGTCTGTGCGTAAGCATTGCCGGCCATGGCCGACACGAAAATGGCGCAGCCGGCCGCAACTGGGCTCAGCTGGAATACAAGGCCCGTACCAGCGGCGCGCTTGTTGGCGAAAATAGTCATGTGTCCCCTCAGATCAAACTGTGTAATTTCCCGAAAAACAGCGACAGCCACGGCACGGGATCCTCAATCAACGTCTTTTTTAGACGTTCTGGCAAGAATTCTGTACTAAAACTAGATGCACTGTCAACGGGAGTTCATCCACACTACGGTTCTGGTCATTTTCCTACGCTCTTATATAGAATGACATGCTCTATCGTTGTATCGCAGCTACAAAGGCACCTGTGCATACGTGTAGTCGTACTACATCCTGCTTGCATTTCACCAAGTTAGTGCGTAATTGCACTAACTTGGTGCAATTCACGCAATGGTATCGATGTCATTGGAAAACCGGCCGGAGCCGGCCGGTGTCTACACAGCCGCTGGCCTGGGCACCGATGCGCCGAGCCCGGTAATTTTTATCCCGATTTTGTTTAACCGAGTCCCGCCATGCGACGCTCTTTTGCAACACTTTTCCTCGCCGCCGCTTGCCTGGCGCCTGCCGGCGCCGCGCCTGCCGTCCAACACCTGGAACCGCCCTTCTGGTGGACCGGCATGCGCCACACTGGCCTGCAACTGATGGTGCATGGGGCCGGCATCGGCAAGCTGCAGCCGGCCATCGACTACCCGGGCGTGCGCATCGCCTCCACCACCCGGGTCGCGAACGCCAATTACCTGTTCATCGATCTCGAGATCGCGCCGGATGCGAAACCCGGCAGCTTCGACATCGTGTTCGCGGGCGACGGCGCACCCCTGCGCTACCCTTACCAGCTGCGCGCACGCGAGGCGGGTTCCGCCATGCGCCAGGGGTTCGGCAACCGTGACGCCATCTACCAGATCATGCCGGACCGCTTCGCCAACGGCGATCCATCCAACGACAGCGTCCCCGGCATGCTGGAACAGGCCGACCGCAAGAAGCCGGGCGGGCGCCACGGCGGCGACATCCAGGGCGCGATCGACCGCCTCGACTACATCGCCGGCCTCGGCTTCACCCAGCTGTGGCCCACGCCCCTGGTCGAAAACGACATGCCGGCGTATTCCTACCATGGCTATGCGGCCACCAATCACTACCGGATCGATCCGCGCTACGGCAGCAACGAGGACTTCGTGCGGCTGTCGCGGGAAGCGAAACAACGCGGCATCGGCCTGATCCAGGACGTGGTGCTCTCGCACATCGGCAAGCACCACTGGTGGATGAAGGACCTGCCGACGCCGGACTGGATCAATTTCGGCGGCCGGTTCGTGCCCACGGCGCACCACCGCGTCGCCGTGCAGGACCCATATGCCGCACAGGCGGATCGCCGCAATTTCACGGCCGGCTGGTTCGGCCCGGCGATGCCCGACCTGAACCAGACCAACCCGCTGGTGGCGAATTACCTCATCCAGAACAATATCTGGTGGATCGAGTACGCGGGCCTGTCCGGCCTGCGCATCGATACCTACGGCTATTCCGACGGCGCCTTCCTCACCCGCTACACGCAGCGCCTGATGGACGAATACCCGAACCTGAACATGGTGGGCGAGGAATGGAGCACGCGTGTGCCGGTGGTCGCGCACTGGCAGCGCGGCAAGGTCAACGCCGACGGCTACGTCTCCTCGCTGCCCGGCCTGATGGACTTCCCGCTGGTCGACAGCATGCGCAGCGCCCTGGCCAAGCCCGAGGAAAACAGCCTGAACGACGTCTACGAGACGCTGTCGCTGGACCATCTGTATCCGGAGCCAGATAAACTCGTTCTGTTCGGCGGCAACCACGACATGGCGCGCATGTTCAGCGTCGTGGGCGAAGACTTCGACCGCTACCGCATGAACCTGGTGTTCCTGATGACGATGCCGCGCATCCCGCAGTTTTATACGGGTGACGAGATCCTCATGACGAGCACCGTCAAGGGGCGCGACGATGCCAGCTACCGCATCGACTTCCCCGGCGGCTGGGCAGGCGACAAGCGCAACGCATTCACAGGCGCCGGCCTCTCCGCCCAGCAGCGCGCGGCCCTGGCGCTGGTGCGCCAGCTCGCCAACTGGCGCAAAGGCGAGCCGGTGATCCACACCGGTAAGCTCATGCACTTCGGCCCCGAGAACAATACCTGGGTCTACTTCCGATACAACGATAAAAAACGCATCATGGTCGCAATGAACAACAACGACAAAGAGATGGTCCTGCCGACCGCACGCTTCGAGGAGATGCTGAAGGGGACGGCAAACGGCGTCGATCTCCTGAGCGGCAAGACGGTCGACCTGACACGCGAATTGCGCCTGGCGCCGAAGGCGACGCTGCTCATCGAACTGCCGGGGGCATGATGCGCCGCACGCTCCTCGCGCTGTCCCTCTCGCTTGCGCTGGCACCCGCCGCTGCCGTCGACAGGCCCGGCGTCGACGCCTTATTCAATTCCATGGCGATCGAGGCCGCGCCGGGACAGCAAGCGCGCTTCGTCGCGGGCGACAACCTGGCCGGCTATTTCGAAGGTTTTACGCACAGCCACGAGCTCGGCGCCGGCTACGTGTTCAAGAGCGGGACCGTCTTCCATAACTACATGAGCTACCTGGACGGCGTGCGCAACGAACGCGCGTCCGGGCGCGAACAGGTGCTGCCCTTCGGTCACCGCGTTGCGTATGCCAACGGCAGTACCGAGGAACTGGCCCTGCTCTCGAAAAAGCATGCGCTGGCGCTGCGCGTGACGGGTGCGCAGCCGGCGCGGCTGGCGATCCGGCCTTTGTTGAAGACCCAGGGCGCGGTCACGTTCGACAATGGCATCGTCACCGTGGCCCCAGGCAAGGGCGCGACGCAGTTCATGGCGCTGGCAAGCCAGCTCCCCTTCGTGCTGGAAGACGGCCTGCTGCTGCGCGCCGGCGCGCCGACGGCTTCCTTCACCGTGGTCGCGGCTTTCGGTGCGACGGCCGAGGAGGCAGCGGGCCGCGCGCGCAGGCTGGCCGCCGGCGACCCGATCGGCGACGAACGCCGCGCCACCCACGCGGCGCTGACGAGCAGCTACCTCGCCACCAGCGACCTCGAATACAACAAGGCGCTGAACTGGGCCAAGGCCGCCGCGCGTTTATTCGTCGTCGACGAATACGGCGCCGGCATCTGGGCCGGCCTGCCCTGGTTCCGCGAGAACTGGGGCCGCGATACCTTTATCGCCCTGCCCGGCACCCTGCTGGTCACCGGCCAGTTCGCCGACGCGCGCGCCGTGCTGGCGAACTTCGCCCGCTTCCAGAACCTGCGCACCCCGCGCGACAAGGACTATGGCCGCATCCCGAACCGGGTATCCCCGGACGAGATCATCTACAACACGGTCGACGGCACACCCTGGATGCTGCGCGAAGCCCATGAATACATCCGCTACACGGGCGACAAGGCGTTCGCCGCCGAGATGTACAAGCTGGCCGTGCCCTATTTCGAGGGCGCCATCGCCAATTATGTCGACGCCGACGGCCTGCTGAAACATGCAGCGTCCGACACCTGGATGGATGCGCGCGTCGAGAACCCGACGCACCAGCCCTGGTCCGACCGGGGAGCGCGTGCCAACGACATCCAGGCGCTCTGGTACACGGCCCTGGACACCGGCGCCTGGCTGGCCGAGCAGGCCGGCGACCATCAGCGCGCAGGCGAATGGCGCGCGCTGGCGGCCAAAGCCCGCGCCAGCTTCCTGCGCCTGTTCTGGGATGGCTCCACCATGGCCGACCGCCTGCGCGAAGACGGCAGCCGCGACATCAAAGTGCGGCCCAACCAGCTGATGCTGGCGACCATCCCCTTCGACGATTTCGTCCCGCCCGTCGTGCAGGCGCGCGTGACGAAGAATGCGGTGTCGGCGCTGCTCTACCCCTACGGCATCGCCTCGCTGAGCCAGGACGACCCGTACTTCCACCCACGCCACGAGAACCCGGCCTTCCACCACAAGGATGCGGCTTACCACAACGGCACCATCTGGGGCTGGAACGCGGGCTTTACGGTAACTGCACTGAACCGCTTCGGCTACCAGGACCTGAGCTGGCAACTCACGCAAAACCTCGGCCGGCAGATCCTCGGCCTGGGCACCCTGGGCAGCATGAGCGAGAACCTCGATGCCCTGCCCCATGAGAATGGCCGCCTGAAGCCGAGCGGCACCTTCGCCCAGTCCTGGAGCGTGGCCGAATATGCGCGCAACGGCTACCAGGATTACGTCGGTTTCAAACCCGACCTGCCGCAGGACACGCTCGCCTTCGAGCCGGCGATTCCCGCCGCCTGGACGCGATTCAAAGCCCTGCTCCCTTTCGGCGCGGGCGAAGAAGTCGGCGTCGATTTCGTGCGCGCGCAACATGGCGAGCGCTGGACCTTCACCCTGCGCGGCAGCACACCGCGCACCCTGCGCATGGCCTGGCTGAACAAGGACAAGAGCCGCTCGCTGACCAGCTTCAGGCTGGGGCCCGGCAAGGCAGTGACGCTGGCGCTGGGCACGCGCCGTGCGGCGCTCGACGGCCGCAGGTTGGCGGTGACGCAAGCCCGGCCTTCGTATGCCGCCAAGATCGGCACGCTGCGCTTCGTCACGCCGAAGACCTATCGCAGCGAGGACTTCCCCGTGCTGCGCTCGCAGGATGCGCTGCGCGGCATCATCGAACGGCACGAATACCGCTAAGTTTTAGATTGAAAGGCTTCCATGATTTCGCCCCGCTGGCTGCTGCCCACCCTCCTGCTTGCCTGCAGCACCGTCGCCGCCGATCCCGGCCCGCTGCGCGAAGCCTTCTTTGTCCGCGGCGGCTTCAATGCCTGGGGCCTCGACAACGCCTTGCAGCACAAGGGCCATGGCGTCTACGAGGCAGACATCCAGGTCAGCCCCGGCAACCACGGTTTTAAACTGGGCACCCGCGACTGGAGCCGCGAATGGGTGCCGAGCGTTGACACCAGCGTCGCCGTCAAGCCAGGCCAGCCGGTGCGGCTCGCCACCCACGCTGGCCCCGAGGCCACGCTGTTCGTACGCAGCACCGCCACTTACCGCTTCACGCTGGACGCGAAGCAGGCAGGGGCGCCGATCCTGCGCGTGACGCGCCTGGCCGAGCGCAAGAGCGGCCCGGCCGCCGATCCGCATGCGGGCCGCGCACGCGTCGCCACGCTCGCCTTCGCCACCTGGGACGGCAGGCAGGAAACGGCGCGCTTCTCGCTGCTTGACCCCGAAGCCCAGCTGCGCAGCTACACCCATTCGACGACGATGACACTGCGCGACCCGGTGCCGCAGCACACGAACTATGCCGAGCGCGCCGAGCTGCCCATTCTCCGCAGCGGGAACCTTGCCTTCGACGCCCTGTTCGCGCTGGCGGCGAACGAGATGCGCCAGGATGCGGTGAGCGAAATCCGCGACGGCAATTACAAGGGCGGCGCTGCGATTGCCTGCGACTGCTTCGAGACCGGTGAAAAGTGGCATTACGTGTGGACCCGCGACCTGTCGTATGCGGCCGACCTGGGCCTCGCCCTGCTCGATCCGCAGCGGGTGCGCAATTCGCTCGAATTCAAGCTGGCCGGCTACCGTGCCGGGGTGCCAAAAGCGCCGCACCTGGCGGGCACGCAGGACGGCCTACAAATCGTGCAGGACACGGGCAGCGGCGGCAGCTGGCCGGTCAGCACCGACCGCGTCGCCTGGGCCTTCGCGGCCGAGGAAACCCTGCGCATGCTGCCGCCGGACGAGCGCGCCGCCTTTGCCGCGCGCGCCCTGACGGCCCTGTCGAACACGATCGAGAACGACCGCATCGCCGCCTTCGATGCGCAGGATGGCCTGTACACGGGCGAGCAATCCTTCCTCGACTGGCGCGACCAGAGCTACGCGGCCTGGATCACGGACGACCTGGCGGCGATGGCGGGTTCGAAATCGGTCTCGACCAATGCGGCGCACTACAAGGCGCTGACGCTGGCGGCGCGCCTCGCGCAGGATATGGGCGACAGCGCGCGCGCATCCCGGTACGGCGCCTGGGCCGGCGCGCTGAAACAGGCCATCAACGCGCGCTTGTGGCTGCCCGACGCCGGCATGTACAGCAGTCTCACCGCCGCCCATTTCGACGGCGCGCCGCTGCATAAATTCGACTGGCTCGGGCAATCGCTGGCCATCGTCACCGGCATCGCGAGCAGCGAACAGGCGCACAGCATCCTCGCGCGCTATCCGCACGGTCCGATGGGACCGCCCGTGATCTGGCCGCAGCAGCAAGGTACGCCGGTCTACCATAACCGCGCGATCTGGCCCTTCGTGACGGCCTACGGCCTCAAGGCCGCGGCCATGAGCGGCAATGCCGCCGTGGCCGATGCCGCCTACGATTCGCTGGTACGCGGCGCGGCGCTGAACATGTCGAACATGGAAAACCTCGAGTGGCTGAGCGGCCAGCCGCTGCTGCTCGACGAGAAAAACCCTTCCCTGATCGGCCCCGTGATCAATTCTCGGCGCCAGCTATGGTCGGTCGGCGCCTATCTCGGCATGGTGATCGAGAACGTGTTCGGCGTGACGCCGCTCGATGAAGGCATCCGGCTGCAGCCCTTCGTGACGGCGAAACTGCGGCGCGAGACCTTCGCCGGCACGAACCAGGCCACGCTGCACAGCCTGCGCCTGCGCGGTGCGAGTGTCACCGTGCGCCTGCTGCTTCCGCCCGCGGACACGGGCGAGGGTTATCACAAGGTCGAGCAGGTGCTGCTCAACGGCGCGCCGACCGGTGCCACGATCCCGTGGGCCCGGCTGCGCGACGGCGACGTCATCGAGGTCGCGCTCGGCGCGGTCATCAAGGGAGACAATGGCATCCGCCGTGTGAACGCGGATCCCTACCTCGAATCGCCCGCGGTGTTCGGTCCGCGTGAACCCGTCATCGAGGCCCTCGACCGCGATGCATCGGGCCATGCCCGCCTGCGCTTCAATGCGGGTGGCAACGGGGCCGGCGCCAAGGCGAAAACCGTCTATCACGTCTACCGCGACGGCAAGCTGGTGGCGGCAAAGCTGGCACGCGGCGCCTGGCTCGATCCCGAAGCGCATCCCTATGCCTGCTATGCCGTCGAGGCGGAATTTTCAAACGCCGGCAACCGCAGCCACCACAGCGTGCCGCGCTGCCTTGATGCCGCAACCGAAATCGCGATCACGGACGCGCGCGTATCGTCGAACCTGAAGATGACGACGGATGCCGCACCGCGCATCGCCGGCTGGGGCGCACCGCAAGACCGCTTCGAATTGCGCGACCTGCGCATCGAGCGCGCCGGCGACTACCGCATCCAGCTGCGCTACCGCAACGAGGCGAACCAGATCAACCTCGGCATCAGCGGCGGCGTGAAGTGGATGACGATCGAGGACGCGGCCGGCCGCCCGATCGCGCAGGGCGTGGTCCAGCTGCCACACACGAAACCGGCGCGCGCAAACACGCCGGCGCCGCTGTCGACACCACTCCCGGCTCACCTGCAGCCGGGCGCCTACCGCGTACGGCTCGCCGATTTCTATAACATGAGCTACCTGGAGAGCAACGCCAGCTTCAGCGGCGCCGGCGGCACGGGCGGGCCGTCTAATCGGGTCGACCTGTATGGGGTGCGTGTGCAGCGGGTGGAATGATTCAGGTCAGCCAGCGCCAGATCCCTGCCGCCCAGCCGGAAGCCGGAATGTGCAGCCAGGTGGCCAGCAGCCAGACGGCGATGCCGCCGCCGAGCGCATGCCCGCCGAAGCCGCCGAAGCGCGCCCTGCCCGCCGCGATCGCCGCGAACGGCAGGTAGCTGGTGCGCGCCTGCCAGGCGCTCCAGCCCTGCGGGTCCTGCGCGGCCTTCTTGCGGTCCTGGAGCGCGGCGCCGACCAGGGCGAGCACGATGATGGCGCCGGCCACGATGATGTTCTTTTCGACCGGATAGACCAGGATGTGGCAGGCGCCCCAGATCGCGAAGGCCCACATCATGGGATGGCGCGTGATGCCGTAGACCCCGCGCGCCTCGGCCGTCGCAGCGCTCCTGGCGGCGCCGGGCAGGGCCGGATTGCGGATCAGCGATCCGAGCAGCAGGATGGAGGCGATCAGCATGGCAACGGTGACGAAGGCCCACAGGCCGTCGCCGACTTCCCACAGCGGCCTTGTCGCCGGCGCCCTGCGATAGGCCCAGACGGTGGCGCCGAGCGTGACGAAGGCAACGAGGGAGTAGAGGGCGAGAAACCCCTTCTCGCCGACGGCGCGCACCAGCGGCCCGCGCAGCGGATGGGACAGGATGAAATGGGTTGCCACGAATGCGCCGGCGGCTGCCAGCACCAGCATCGAACCAGACATGCGCACCTCGTATCGGTTGGGAGCGCGCCTCCGGGCGCGGACACCCTACTCTAGCAGAAGGCTGGCCGCAATTCAGGCCCGCTCGGCCGATACGGGCGCGCTCGCGGCGGCTTCGGCCGCCGGCTTGAGCAGCTTCAACCTCCCCTCCACCACCCGGAACTCGAGCGGCATGTTCATATGCGTCACTTCGCCATCGGTGGCGACCTTGATGCGCCGCCGCGGCGACAGCCGCGCGTGCTTGACGATCAGGCGTTTGAAGGAAAACGCGACCACGTTCTCGGCCTCGCCCAGCCGCCCGAGCGCCCCGCGCAGCATCAGGCCGAGCATGCCGATCTTGCCGACCGAGCGCGGCGCAATGGCCGCCAGCTCTCCCTCTTCGAGCGCAATTTTCAAGGGTTCCATGCCGACCTGCTCCATCTGCAGCCGGTTGTTCCCGACAAACAGGGTCGGTGTGCGCAGCTTGCGCGTCTGCCCTTCGGTGTCGAGGGTGATGCGCAGCGGGCGGTAGCGGCCGAGCGCCGTTTTGAGGGCCGAGATGATCGCCACCACGCGGCTGCGACCGTAGTGGCGTTTATCGAGCTCGCGCGCTTCGAGCAGCTGCGGATACAGGCCGACGCTGGCGTTGACGAGGAAGATGCGGTCGTTGACCATCCCGATCTGGACCGGCGTCACGCGCGCGTCGAGCAGCGCGTGCACAGCCTCGGCCAGGTCTTCGGGGATGCCGTGGGTGCGGCCGAAATAGTTGAAGGTCCCCTGCGGCAGTACGCCGAACAGGCAGCCCTGCCGCACCGCCTCGTGCGCCACCGTGTTGATGGTGCCGTCGCCGCCGGCCGCGACCACGACGCCGTCGTCCTCCTTCGCCTTCTGCGCCATGCGGCGTGCGATCTCGCCCAGTTTTTCGGGATCGTCGACGACTTCGAGGTGGCAGCTGCGTCCGGCAGCTTGCAATACGTCGCGGATGGTCGACTCGCGCAGCTCGGTTTCGGAGTGACCGGAGCCGGCGTTCATCACGACATAGAAGGCTGCGTTCGGACCGGGGGCGGCGGATGGCATGGGATTCTGGCTGCTTTCAGGGATGATGAATTGACAATCTCATCCTACCATCGCACAGAACGCCACGCTGCACTGCATCCGGGCGGAAATACCGGACGCGCTTACTCGTCAGCGGTCGGCCAGTGGTCCGGATCCTGCAGCAACTGGTACATCACGTAGGCATCGACATAGCCCAGCCGCTTGTGCCGGAACGCTTTCGGCAGGGTGCCGACGATCGAAAACCCGAGCTTCTTCCAGAGCATGACGGCGGCGACGTTCGTGCTGACGACATAATTGAACTGCATCGCCAGGTAGCCCTGGCTGCGCGCCTCGCCAAGGCTGTGTTCGCCCAGCAGGCGGCCCACGCCCACGCCCTGCGCCGCCGGGCTGACCATGTAGGAGGCGTTGGCGACGTGGCGCCCGCGTCCGAGCTGGTTCGGCACCACGCGGTACATGCCCAGCACGCGCTCGCCGAGCGTGGCCACGCGGCTGGTCACGCCCTGCCCGAACCAGTACATCTGCGCCGCTTCACGGGTGACCTCCGGACCGAACGGATAGGTCTCGCCGGCACTCACGTGGGCGCAGAAAATGGTCCACATGGCCTCGAAATCGGCGCTGGTGGCGGGGCGGATCTGGATGTCTTTCACGGCTGGTAGAAACTCATGAATCAATAAACAAGCTGGCGATTCTAGCACCGGGCAAGCGAGGTCAGCGCTTGATTCGGAAATCGACCGCGGCCGGGCGCCCGTCCAGGTGCAGGGTCGAGGCCGCAGGCGGCGCTTCGGCCACGACCGCTCCGCGGCGCACGACGGCGCGCCGCGCGGCGCGCAGGCGGATCGCCTCCACCGGGCTCGATGCGCCCAGCAGCACGAAGTCGGCATGGCAGCCCGGTTCGATACCGTAGCCCTCGAGTCCGAGGATGCGCGCCGGCGTCTCGGTGACGGCAAGAAAACATTCGCGCATCGCCGCCTGCCCCGTCATCTGGGCCACGTGCAGGCCCATGTGCGCCACTTCCAGCATGTCGCCCGAACCGAGTCCGTACCACGGGTCCATCACGCAGTCGTGGCCGAAGGCAACGTCGATGCCCGCCGCCAGCAGCTCGGGCACGCGGGTCATGCCGCGCCGCTTCGGATAGGTATCGTGGCGGCCCTGCAGCGTGATGTTGATGAGGGGATTCGCAATCGCCGCCACGCCCGATTCCTTCATCAGCGGCAGCAGTTTGCTGACATAGTAATTGTCCATCGAGTGCATCGAGGTCAGGTGGGAACCGGCGACCCTCCCCTGCAGCCCGAGGCGCCAGGTCTCGTAGGCCAGGGTCTCGACGTGGCGCGAGAGCGGGTCGTCGGTCTCGTCGCAATGCATGTCCACGCGCAGCCCCTTGCCGGCCGCGAACTCGCACAGCAGCCGCACCGATTCCGCCCCCTGCGCCATTGTTCTCTCGAAATGCGGGATGCCGCCGACCACGTCCACGCCCATCGCAATCGAGCGTTTCAGGTTCTCGAACGCGGAGGGACTGCGCAGCAGCCCGTCCTGCGGAAAGGCAACCAGCTGCAGGTCGATATACGGCGCCACCCGGCGCTTGACCTCGAGCAAGGCCTCCACGGCGAGCAGGCGGTCATCGCAGATATCGACGTGGGTGCGGATCGCCAGCAGGCCGCGCGCCACGGCCCAGTCGCAATAATGCAACGCCCGTTCGATCAGCGCTTCCTGCGCGAGTTGTGGTTTCAGCTCGCCCCAAAGCGCAATGCCTTCGAGCAAGGTTCCGGATTCGTTGACGCGCGGCAGGCCGTAGCTGAGCGTCGCGTCCATGTGGAAATGGGCATCGACGAAGGGCGGCGAGACGAGGTCGCCACCGGCGTCGATTTCGCGTACGCCCCGTGCCGGCAGGGCGGGCTCGACGGCGGCGATGCGTGAGCCGACCACGCCGATATCGATACCGCGGCGGCCGTCGGCCAGGGTGGCATTGCGGATGACAAGGTCCATGGACGCTCCT
Organism: Massilia litorea; assembly: GCF_015101885.1. Classification (NCBI taxonomy): domain Bacteria; kingdom Pseudomonadati; phylum Pseudomonadota; class Betaproteobacteria; order Burkholderiales; family Oxalobacteraceae; genus Massilia; species Massilia litorea. Next base: position 2,260,960 of record NZ_CP062941.1, on the reverse strand, counting down.
GTTCAGATACATTGATTGTAGCGATTTCCCATCGTTTTCGACGATTTACCGATGAGGACGTGCCGGGGTGCTGCAGTGCAATATTGCACCGATGCCACATTGGCAAATTTCGCTTTGCGGCGTTGCGCAACGAGGCTACACTGTTTATGTTGCAGTGCGCCATAACGAATCATTAGCCGTCGAATCAACTGCCAAACGATAAGCCGACCGATAAGGGAATCACGATGACTTCACTTCAAGAACAGTTCTCCGCAGCCCGCATTACCCAGCTCGACAATGGTTTCAACCTGTTGCAAAGCTTCAGCGAGCAAGCGCTCGACCGCACCAGCCGCGTCGTCGCGCTCCAGTTCGAGGCTTCGCGCGCCGCCATCGCACAATCGTCCGATGCCCTGCGCCAGCTGCTGGCCGTGCGCGACCCGCGCGACCTGCTCGCGCTGGGCGCCCAATCGCAGCAGAACCTGCGCACCATGTTCAACTTCGGCAGCGAGCTGTTTTCCATCGCCGCCGGCACCGGCTTCGCCCCGCTGCGCAGCTACAGCGTCGACGCCCTGAATGCCATCAGCACGGCGACTGCCGCTGCGGCGCAGCAAACCGTCGACGCCGCCGTGTCCAGCGTGACCCCGGCCGCTCCCGCCCAGCAAGCGGCGCCTGCTCCGGAACCCGAAGCGGAGAAGGCTGCCGCCATCGCGATCGTCACCTCCGACGTCGAACCGGACGCCGAGCCGACGGCGATCGCCAAGGCCGCCAGCGAAGTGCTCGACCTGCCGGTCGCGCCGCCGCACCCGGTGGCCGCCAGCGTCCCGGTCGAGGTCTCGGTCGAGATCGAGCTGCCGAAGGTCGAACCGGTCGACGCGACGCCGCCGGTGGCGGCGCCGGCGACGACCAAGGTCACGGAACTGCGTGGCACCAAGGGCCGCCGCAAGCACAACTGACCGGCTTCCTGAGGCGCGCTGCGCCTGACGATCAAAGACAGTAAACTAGCGGGCTTCGGCCCGCTTTTTTTTCGCGCCGCGCCCTGTGCTTTCGGGCGCGGCCTTCTTTGCGCGGGCAGCAACGCAAGGAAACTCATGAGTCTCGCAAGCCTGGTCGGCAATTTCGTGCTGCGCCACTGGAAAGCCTACGCTTCGTCGGCGGTGATGCTGGCCGGCGTCGCCATCTGCACCGTCTGGATCCCGCGCAAGGTCGGCGCCATGATCGACGGCCTGGCCGCGCACCGCTTATCCGACCATGAGCTCACCGTGCAGATCCTGCAATTGCTGGCGCTGGGTCTGACGATCTACGTGCTGCGCGTGAGCTGGCGCATCCGCCTGTATTCGGCCGCCTACCGGCTCGGCGTCGAACTGCGCACGCGTTTATATGCGCGCCTGTCCGCGCAAGGCCCGGCCTTCTATCAGAAGCAGCGCACCGGCGACCTGATGGCGCTGGCCACCAACGACATCGACGCCATCGAGATGGCCGCCGGCGAGGCGATGCTGGCCGGCTTCGACGGCACGCTGACCCTGATCATGGTGCTGGGCGTGATGCTGCTCGGGGTCGACTACCGCCTGGCCCTGATCGCGCTGCTGCCCTTCCCGCTCATGGGCCTGGCCTTCTGGTACATCTCGCGCCACATCCACACGGCGGAAACGGATTCATTAAAACGTTTCTCAAGCCTGAACGACCATGTGCAGGAATCCCTGTCCGGCGTGCGCACGGTGCGCGCCCTGGGCCTGGAAGCGAGAAGCAGCAAGCAGTTCTCGGAACTGGCCGGCCAGGCGGCCGACGCCAGCCTCACCGCCCAGAAATGGGAAGCGGCCTACGAGCCGGCGGTCGGCCTGACCCTGACCGCGGCCAGCACCCTGACCCTGGGCCTGGGCGGCTACCTGGTCTGGAACAACCAGCTGACCATCGGCGCACTGACCAGTTTCAGCATGTACCTCGGGCAGCTGATCTGGCCGATGTTCGCGGCCGGCTGGGTGCTGTCGCTGATCGAGCGCGGACGCGCCGGCCTGGCGCGCCTGCAGCCGATGCTGGACGCGCCCTTGAGCGTGGTCGACGAGGGAAAACTCGATCGCATCGAAGACGGCCCGCTGGTGCTGCGCGACCTGCGCTTCGCCTACGGCGGCGCGGAGCGGCCTGCGCTCGACGGCGTCTCGGTGGCGCTGCGGCCCGGGATGACGCTCGGCCTGGTCGGCCCGACCGGCGCCGGCAAGTCGACCCTGCTGCGCGTGCTGCTGCGCCAGGCGACGCCGCAGGCGGGCTCCGTCACCTGGGGCGGCCATCCGCTGGAGCTTTATCGACTCGCTGCGCTGCGCGCGGCCACCAGCTGGGTGCCGCAGGAATCCTTCCTGTTCTCGGCCAGCATCGCCGAGAATATCGCGCTCGCCCGTCCCGGCGCCAGCCGCGCCGAGATCGAACAGGCGGCGGACATGGCCGCGATCCACGACGACATCCTGCGCTTCCCGCAGGGCTACGACACCCCGGTCGGCGAAAAAGGCATCACGCTCTCGGGCGGCCAGCGCCAGCGGGTGGCGATCGCCCGTTCGCTGCTGGCGCAAAGCTCGCTGCTGCTGCTCGACGACGCCCTGTCGGCCGTCGACACCGGCACCGAAACCCGCATCCTCGAACACCTGGCCGAACTGCGCGCTGCACGGCCGGAGCTGACGGCGATCATCGCCAGCCACCGCCTGTCGGCCGTGGTGAACGCCGACCTGATCGTCGTGCTGAAAGATGGCCGCATTGTCGAATCGGGCGACCACGACACCCTGCTGCTACTGAATGGCTGGTATGCCAGCCAGTGGCGCTACCAACAACTGGAGGCCAGCCTTGACGCAGCCTGAGACCATCGTGAAAGCGGGCCGCGCCCAGCTCACCCAGGCGGCCTCGCTGCTGCGCCGCGCCGCCTGGCCGGACCGCCGCCAGCTGATGCTGGCGACCCTGTGGCTGATGCTGTCGGCCTTCCTGGAAGTGATCGGCCCGATCCTCGGCAAAGCCCTGATCGACGAGCACCTGGTCCCGCGCCACGCCGACTGGACCCGCATGGGCTTGCTGCTGGGCGGCGTGCTCGTCACAGGCTGGGCCGCCTCCTGGCTGCGCTACCTGCAGCTGATCCGCCTGTCGGGCATGGCGATGCGCTCGGTGCGGCGCCTGCGCGAATGGGTGTATGGCCACGTGATGCGCCTGCCGATGGCCTTTTTCGACCGCGCCATCACGGGTCAGCTGGTCAGCCGCGTGACGAACGACACCGAGGCCGTGAAAACCCTGTACATCCAGGTGCTGTTCGTGCTGCTCGACTCGAGCATCGTCCTGGTCGGCACCATGATCGCCATGGCCTGGCTCGACTGGCGCCTGATGCTGATCGTGCTGGCCCTGCTGCCGGCGGTGCTGGTGATCGTCTGGCTCTACCAGCGCCTGTCGGCGCCGGCGGTGACGCGCGCACGCGCTTTGCGCAGCGACATCAACGGCCAGATGGCCGAGTCGATCGGCGGCATGACGGTGCTCCAGGCCAGCAATGCGGCGGGCCGCTTCGGCGAGCGCTTCGCCGCCACCAACGACCGGCATTACCATGCGCGCCTGGCCGAACTGAAGGCCAACGCGTTCCTGTTGCGCCCGGCGCTGGACCTGCTCAACGTGATCCTGCTGGCGGTGGTCATCTTCAGCTTCGGCCAGCGGCAAATCGGCGCGGTCGAAGTCGGCGTGCTGTACGCCTTCATCAGCTATATCGCACGCGTGGTCGAGCCGCTCATCCAGATCACGATGCAGTTCAGCGGCCTGCAGCAGGCGGTCGTCGCCACCGCGCGCGTCGCCGGCCTGCTCGACGAAGCCGGCGCCGCCGAACACCTGGCTGGCCGCGCCGCCGGATCGCGTCTGGAAGCGCGTCCCGACGCACCGGCCGTGCGCGTGCGCGACCTGAGTTTCGCCTATGTGCCGGGCCAGAACGTCCTGCACGACATCACGCTCGACATCCCGCAAGGGGCCTTCTTCGGCATCGTCGGCCACACCGGCAGCGGCAAGTCGACTTTATTATCCCTGCTGCTGCGCTACTACCCGGCCGAGCATGGCCGCATCGAGATCTGCGGCGAACCGATCGCCGGCATCGACAACGAACGCTTCCGCAACGAGGTCGGCCTGGTACCGCAGGACCCGTTCATCCTGGCGGCATCGGCGCGCGAGAACATCGACATGGGGCGCGGCTTGTCGCTGGACCGCATCGAGGCGGCCGCACGTGCCGCCCATGCGCACGACTTCATCGAAGCGCTGGAACAGGGTTACGAGACCTCGCTCGGGGAAGGCGGTTCGCGTTTGTCCTCCGGCCAGAAGCAGCTGATCGCGATCGCCCGCGCCCTGGCCGGCGAGCCGCGCATCCTGCTGCTGGACGAGGCGACCTCGCGCATCGACAGCGCGACCGAACAGATCGTGCAGGAAGCGCTGGACGAATTGCGCGGGCACGTGACGATCATCGCGATTGCGCACCGGCTGTCGACCATCCGGGATGCGGACCGGATCGTGGTGCTGAACCACGGGCGGATTACGGAATCGGGCGCACACGAGGAGCTGATGCGCATCGAAGGCGGCTTGTACCAGAGATTGTATTTGCTGCAGCAGCTGGCGGTGTGACGGCGCCGCCGGGGCGCGCGCTTACCCTGGCGCGACCGGCAGCCGGATCGCAAAGGTCGCGCCCTGCCCGCGCCCGGCGCTGCTGACGCTCAGGGTGCCCTCGTGCAGCTCGACGATGCGGCGCGCGATGTACAGGCCCAGACCCAGCCCGGTCGCATTGTCCTGCTGCTGGAGATTGAACGCGCCGAACACGTGCGGCAGGTCGTCCGGCTCGATGCCCTGCCCGGAGTCGGCGATGTCGATCGCCACCGTATCCGCGGTGCGCCCGATCGTGATCCGGATCAGGCCGCCTTCGGGCGTGAATTTGGTGGCGTTGAACAGCAGGTTCCAGATCACCTGCTGCAGGCGGCGCCCGTCCGCCTCGAGCCGGATGGCGTCGCCGTAATCGCTGGGGGTGACCAGCATCCGGATGTGCTTGGTATGCGCGAAGGTTTCCACGGTCGAAATCGCGTCGCGCAGGACCTGGCCCAGCGCGATCGGGGAACGGGTGATCGACATCTGCCCGGTCAGCGTGCGCGCGGCGTCGATCAGGTCGTCGACCATGCCGGCTTCCTGGCGCACGTGCACGCGCATCGATTCGAGGCCGCTGACGACTTTCGGCGGCAGGTCGGGGATGGTCCGCAGCAGCAGTTCGATGCGCATCGACAGCGCCGACAGCGGCGTGCGCATTTCGTGCGACACCGTGGCCAGGAACAGTTCACGCGTGCGGTTCACGCGCGTCAGGTCATCGATGGTTTCGCGCTGGCGGTCGAGCGTGTTCGACAAGGTACCCAGCAGCGCCGCATAGGTGGCCATGCGCCCCTCGGACACGGGCGCGTCCAGGCGCACCTCGTTCCACAGCAGGTGGCCCGCCAGGCCGATCTGCTTGGCGATGCGTTCGCACTCGAGCGGCGAACTGAAGTCGGCGAAGCGCCAGCCGAACACCAGCACGCCATACACCTCGCCGCGCAGCAGCAGCGGCTGGGCGCAGACGCGCAGCCCGCCGAACTGCGCCGAGCCGCATTCGCCGCTGGCGCAGGCCGCTTCGACCAGTGTGCGTTCGAGCGCCGTGCCGGGCCCATCCTCGTCCCACAGCCGCGAGCGGGCCAGCAGGCTCGCCAGGCGCGAGCCCGTCTTCGGCCCGATACGGCGCACGCCGGCCGTGTCCCAGGCGGACGTGACCAGGCCCGTCGCTTCCGTAAACTGCGTCAGCGGCGTGTCCCAGTCCTCCCAGTCGACCGGCGTATTACCAGGCAGTTCGACCCTGATCACTGCGGCTTTTCGGTCGGCAGGTCCGGCGATTCGGGCAGGGGTTTGCCCTTGACGACGGCTTCCTCGATCAGGGGGCTCTGGCGCGACGGCGAGCGCGACAGCAGGCCGTAGTACGAGGAGAACGGCAGTTGCGGAACGGCGCTGGACTGGGTGTCGTTGTCGCTCTCGTCGATCAGCAGCAGGCCACCGACGCCGATGGTGTACTCGCGCGTGATCTGCTGGTTGCGGCTGCCGCGCACCTTCGGCACGGCGATCGCGCGGCGCAGGACGGTGGAGACCTCGACGTAGTTCAGCAGGATGATGTTGTCGACCAGGTGCGAGCCCTTGAGCTCTTCGCTGATCTGCGACACGCCCAGCAGCTCCGGGCTTTCGTAGTTGAACAGGATCGTCGCCAGGCGGTCCTTGAAGAAGGTGGCCAGCGCGTACAGGTAGTCGGCCACTTCGCTGCGGCTGGTCATCTCGTAGACGGCGATCGAATCGAAGACCACGCAATCGATCCCCTGCTCTTCGACCAGCTTGACGATGCGGTCGAAGTGGACATCGAGTTCCAGTTCCAGCGGCGACTCGTAATGGATGAACAGATCGCCCGACTCGACCAGGCCCGCCAGGTCGAAGCCGAGCGACTTGGCGTTCCTGATCAGCTGGGCCGGGTGTTCGTCCAGGCTCACCAGCAGGGTCTTGTGGCCCTCCTTGATGGCATTGGTCAGGAATTGCACGCTCAGCACCGTCTTGCCGGTACCGGAGATGCCGCTCACCAGCGTGACGGAACCTTTATAGATACCGCCGTCCATCATCTTGTCGATCGCCGGCGAACCGGTCGACATGCGCTCTTCCGAGGTCGGCTGGTCGGCATGGGCGATCGGACGCGACTGGGCGCGGCGGTAGACGTGCACGCCCATGCCCGGCTCGATGCGCATCGTGTGGCTGCCGCCAATAAAATCCTGGCCGCGCGACTTCATGATCGTCAGGCGCCGGTGCACGCGGCGCCGGGTTTCTTCACGCGTGAGCGAAATGATGGTGTCGAAGACGAAGCGCTCGTGCGCCAGCACGCCGGTCAGGGACTCGTCCTTCTCGGCCGTGACCATGGTCGTCACGCCCAGGCGCGTCAGTCCTTCGATCAGCAGGTGTACGTCCTCGCGGAAATTCATGTCGTTCACCTCGGCATACAGCCGCAGCGGCGTCAGGCCGTCGATCAGCAGGCGCTTGGCGCCCATCGCGGCCAGCGAGGCGGCAAAGGCGCCGTCGGCGCTGCGGAACTCGCTCAGCAGCACGGCCGGGCTGGTCTGGATGATCTTGATCTTGCCCTGGTCGATCATGCCCTGCAGGTCCCAGTTGAAACCGGCGGCGTCGCGCAGCAGCTTGGCAGGGTCGAGCTCGAACGAGACGATGGCGCCCGCCTCGTCGTGGTCAAGCGCGCCGTGGTAGATGAAACCCAGGCCCAGCGTGGTCTTGCCCGAGCCGGGCGGCCCTTCGACGATCAGGTTGTTGTTACGCGGAATGCCGCCGTGCAGTACTTCGTCGAGACCGACAATGCCGGTCTTCACCAATCCATTCATTCGCTTGCCCTTTTTGTATGTTCGCGCAGCTTACCATGCGGCGGGGTGACCTTCAGGGGACGGCCAGGTCCAGGGACCCTGCGTCATCTTCGTGGCATCGGGGGATGGGAGCCAACGGCGCCGCCTGGCCGCAAGCAGGAGGCATAATCTAACGCCAACGTTGTCCTTTCAACGTCGCATTTTTGCGAATAGCGCGAAAAAAAGCGAAGTTTCTGATCTGCAACAAGAATATAATGACAGATGGGCGCGCGTGAAGACGCGATACCGACCACCCCATCGAGAGATCACCTATGCCGGCAGCACGCACGTCCAGACAGCCACGCCGTCGCACCGCGACGCTGCTGGCTTCGTTATTGCTGGCGAGCTCCTGCGCCTGGGCCCAGGCTGCCGCGCCGCTTGGCGAGCGCCTGGCCGAGATCCGCGAAATCAACCGTTTTACGCCCGAACGCGCCCTGCCGATGCTGCTCAGGATCGAGACCGAGGCGCGCGCGGGTTCGGTCGAGGACGCCGGCGAAATGCTGGCGCAGCTGTGCGTCGCCTACCAGAAGGTGGGCAAGCAGGAACTGGCGCTGGCCACCTGCGACGAGCTGATCGCTTTCGGGCGCGCGCACCAGAACAATGCCGCCCTGGCCAAGGGCCTGGTACGCAAGGGCTACATCAAGTACGACCGGAACGAGCTGTCCGCTTCGCATGAACTGATCTGGGAAGCGGAGCGCCTCGCGAACACGACCGATGACGTCGAACTGCGCGTGCGCGTCGGCGTGTCGGCTGCCGAGTCTTTCGCCGAGGAGGGCAACTTCCCGCGCGCCCTCGAAAAAATGCAGGCGACGCTGGCCTATACGCGCCAGCATGGCGGTCCGGTCCACCTGGTGATCGTGCTCAATTCGCTGGCGCGGCTGTACCGCCAGATGCGCGAGTACGACAAGGGCTTCGAGGCGCTGGCCGAGGCGCTGGTCGCTGCGGAAAAAACCGATTCGCCGGGCCGCCTGGCGACCCTGAAGAGCACCGAATACGGCCTTGCGGTCGAATCCGGACAACTCGAGCGCGCGCTGAAGGCACAGACGGCCGCCCTTGCGCTCGAACGCCAGATCGGCGCGCACGCGCTGGCCGCGCGCTCGCTGGTGAACCTGTCGGACTGCTACCTGCGCATGCGCGACTACGCCCATGCGGCGTCCTACGCGAACCAGGCGATCGCCGCGGCAAGCGCGATCAACGACGAAAATGGCCTGGCCACCGCCCGCGTCAACCTGGGCCAGGCCTATCTTGCCACCGGCCGCCTGGCCGAGGGCAAGCGCAGCTTCGAAGCGGGCCTGGCCGCCTACGAAAAAAACGGCGACAAGCCCGAGCTGCAGACCGTGCTGGCCGAATACGGCTCGGCGCTCGAGCGCGCGGGAGATTATGCCGGCGCAGTCCAGGCGTATCACCGCGAACGCAGCCTGTCGAACGAATTGTTCGAGAAGCGCCGCCAGAAGGCGATGCTCGAACTCCGGGAAAAATACGACGCCGACAAGAAGCAGCGCCAGATCGTCCTGCTGGAACGCGAGAACCAGGTCAAGTCGGTCGAGATCGACAACCGCCGGCTGCAGCAGCGCGTCTGGTGGCTGCTGGTCGTGGTGTTCGCGCTGGCCTCGCTCGTGGTCGGCCTCCTGTACCGCAAGGTGCGCCACGCGAACGCGCAGCTCTACCTGAAGAACCAGGAACTGAAGCAGCAGAGCGTGCGCGATCCGCTCACGGGGCTGTACAACCGCCGCCACTTCCAGGACTTCATGCGCGGCCACCGCGTGGACGAAAAACGCGGCGCCGGCACCTCGGGCGAGGCGATGGTCAGCGCGCTGTTCCTGATGGACGTCGACCACTTCAAGCACATCAACGACACCTGGGGCCATGGCGCCGGCGACGCGGTCCTGATCAGGATTGCCGAGAGCCTGCGCGAGATCCTGCGCGAGACCGACATGATCGTGCGCTGGGGCGGGGAGGAATTCCTCGCCTTTTTACCCGCGATCCCGGCGAGCGGCCTGGACGAGGTGGCGCGCCGCCTGCTGAACGGCATCAGCGAGACCAGCATCGAGTTCCAGGGCACGACGCTGTCCGTGAACGTGTCGATCGGCTTTGCACCCTACCCGCTGGCGCCGGCCGGCAAGCCGCTGCCCTGGGAACGCGCCGTCAACCTGGTCGACATGGCGCTGTACATGGCCAAGGGCCACGGCCGCAACCGCGCCTACGGCGTGCGCGGGTTCGCCAATTTCGGGCGCACCTCGATGGAAGAAGTCGAACAGAACCTGGAACAGGCCTGGCGCGCGGGGTTTGTCGATCTGTCGATCGTGACAGGTGGGTATCCGGAGTTGCGGGCCAGCGCGTAGCCCTCCCTCGATCAGCCGACGCTATCAGCGCGCCGCGTCCTGCAACTTCTCGCCGGCCTGCTCGACCTTCTCGCCGACCTTGCCGGTCGCCTTCTGCAGCCCGCGGCCGGCTTCCTGGGTCGCGTCCTTGATCTTCTCGCGCGCGTCCTCGGTCCGCTCGGCCAGCTGGCGGCGTTCCTGGTCGGCGCGCTCGGCCAGCTTTTTCGCCGCCGCGTCCGCCTTTTCCAATGGTGCGCGTAGTCCTTCGGCCACCTTGTCGCCGGCTTCGTCGACCGCCTTGCCGGCCTGTTGCGCCGGGCCCATGCCGTGGTCCTGGCGCGAACAGCCGGCGGCCAGGGCCAGCACCAGCAATGCACCGAACATGGTCGTCTTCTTCATGCTTTGCTCCTGTAGTCGTGTTTCCTGAAGCATACACCTTGCGTGCGCTTTGCATCACCCTGCGCGTCATCCTCCTTCGACCTCGTCGGCGCGCCGATGTTCGGGCGCGCGGGCGTCGATCTGCTCCTTCAGCGCGCGCGTCTCGTCGTCCTCGCCCCAGCGCCTGGTAAAGGCGCGCAGGCGCGCACGGGCACGTTCGAACGAGGAAGCCGACAGCGCCGATTCGATCGCCGGCTTCGTCTCGCGCCAGGCCTTGTCGCGCTGGCGCTTGCGGGTGCAGGCGGCGCTCGCCTCGTTGAGCGCCGCCTGCACCTTCTGCAGTTGCTCGGCTGTGGCCCTGGTGCCGCGCAGGGCGATCAGTTCGCTCTGGGCTTCGCGCGCCTTGCACTCGGCCGCCAGCGCGATCGCCTTGTCCATTTGCGCCTCGATGCGCCGGTTCGACGGCTTGGCAATCAGCCAGATCGCCCATAGCGCCGCCAGCGCCAGCAGCCACCAGCGCAGGCGCACCGGTTCGCGCCGCGGCGGCGCCGCGCCGCCGGCGGGCACGGCACGGGGCGGCTGGGGTGAAGGCGTGGCGGCCGGTGGCGGCGGCACGCCCGGGCCGGCCGCAACAGGCGCCGGCGTTGGCATCGGCGCCGGCGCCGGCGTTGCACTCTGCGCTGCGGCCGGCGCCGGCGCGCTCGATGCCGGCGCCGCGGGTTCGGAACGTGTTGCGGGCGCAGGCGCCGCCACGGGGACCGCGACCGGTAGCGGCTTGTCCGGCACGGCGTCGGACCTGTCCACCGGATGCAGCCGCGTGCTTCCCGCCGCCCCTTGCGCGGTCCCGCAATACGGACAGAAATTCACGCGCCGCGGCAGGACATGCCCGCACGCGGCCTGGATACAGCGGACCATCGAATCTTCTTGCACAGCCCTCCCCCGTTACTGCGGATCCGGGACGCCGTCGTCCGGATCGGGAATCGATGGCGCATGGCCGGCCATGGCGGCAATGCCAGGAATGTCGGACACCAGTCCCCACTTGCCGGACTTCGGGTCCTGCGCCATATCCCAGGCGCGCGTGCCGAGGTCGATCTCGCCGCGCGCCAGCTGTTGCGCCACCTCGTCCACCGCGAACGGCCCGCGCTGCGCGCCGGCCACGAACAGTTTGTAGCGGGCGCCCTGCGGTGCGGGCGCCGGATCGGGAATCGTGGCCACCACGCTCACGGGCGAGCCCAGGCCGCGCACTTCCAGCGCCGCGGCGGCGCGCGCCTCGCTGGCCAGGATCTCGGGCTTGACGATGCGCTTGTCGATCGGGCGCTCGACTTCCCAGCTGTAGGCATCCATGGCGGAATCCGGCACGGTGTCGCTCCAGGCCGCGATTGCGGCCAGGGCCGCATCGACCGCCACGTTCGACAAGGTGGGGGCAGCCGCCTGCGCGCGCCGCAGCCAGGCCTCGTACAGGCGGCGCGCCGTGATGTTCGGCAGGGACGGCGACGGCAGCTGGGCGCCGGTTTCGTCCATCTCGAGGCGCGGCTCGTACACGCGCAGCTGGTAATGACGCATCAGGGCGGCGAGCAGCAGCAACTGGTGCGGTCCGAGCCCGGCCTGGCGGTTGCGCACGGCCGCGATCACCTGCTCGCGGTAATACGGCGGCAGGCCGTTCGAGCGGATCGCGTACTCGTTCCCGATCTGCAGCCATTCGCCGGAACCCGGCTCGACTTCGAACAGGTATTGTCCGCGCGGCTGGAAGGCCGCCTCGCGGTCGCCCGCGTCGACTTTCCGGCGAATCACGCCGAGCGCGATCGCCTGTAAAAACCACTCGTAATCGTCGGCCAGGCGATTGAGTTCGTCCATCGAGGGCGAGATCGGGTGGCGGAAGCGGGTCGAATCGAAGTGCAGGTGGGTCGGGATCTTCGGGTTCTCGATCTGGTACGAGGCGCGCCAGGTCGGCAGGCCGCGCAGGATCGTCATCGGGAAACCGGACAGCTCGATATAGCAGACCGCGCGGCCCGGAATGCCGGTGTTCACGACCGAGACCAGGTCGCCATGAAAATACCCGGTCGGCACGGCGGCGCGGATCTCGCCTTCCATCCTGCGCCAGGCCGACACGTCGCCGACGCCGATAAAACACTTGAACTGGTCGGCATTCGGCGTGAACTCGGCCGAGAAGCGCGCGTTCACCCAAGGCATGGCGCTGCGGATCCATTCCGCGAAGACGCGCTGGCGTTCCTGCGGCGTCATCGCATTCAGACGGTCGAGCAGCGGATCGGTCGGCTCGCCTTCCAGCTCCGTATTCGAGAGCTGGGTCTGGGCCCGCCGGAACAGTTTTAATAACAGATCCGCGCGCGTACGCTCGTCGCCCAGCTGTGGGAACAGTTTTCCGGAACCGCCGAATTCGAGCAGCACTTCTTCGCTCCAGGCGCTCACATCCCCGGTCAGGCGCACCGGCGCCGGCATCACGTCGCCGGCCAGCTTGATGTAGGTGGCGTGCTCCTGGCGCGCATCCGCACGCAGCTGGCTGATGCGGCCGTCGACCGCGCGCAGGATCTCCTGCACATGCCTGCGTCCCTCCTGGAATTCGCCGGCGATGCCGCTCCACTGGGCGTTGCCCTGCTCGTCGGTCGACTGCGGTTCGCCCAGCCAGGTCGACATGCCGCGCATGACCTCGATCGCCTGGCCGGCGGCCACGGCCAGCAAATGAAAACGCAGGTAGTCGGCGATGTCGCGTTTCAAATGCGCCATGACCTCGCGCGCCTGCGCGTCCTTGCCGAACAGGCGGCCGGAGGCCTGCGACAGGTTGTTCAGCGATTCCTCGACTTGCCGCGTGCGCAGCGCGTCGCGGATGTCGCGGTAGCGGCGGCCGTTGCGCTCGGCGTTGGCGAGGTCGCGCTGCTGCAGGCGCGCTTTGACCTGCTCCAGCAGCGACAGCACGAATTCGAGCCCGCCCTGCTTGCGATCGTCGAGCAGCGCGTACAGGCGCTCGCGCACACGCGCCTTGAGGCCTCCGGTAAGTTCGATCGTGTGGCGCTTGATGCGGTCTTCGCTGGTCTCGGCGCTGGCGCCGGCCTCGCGGATGGCGTCGCGCTCGAGGTTCGGCAGCAGTTCCGCCACGCGCTCGCGCCACTGGGGCACGTCGAAGGCGGCCATGATGCGGTCCATCTCGAGGTTCACCTTGCTCTCGACGCGTTCCAGCAGCGAGCGCCCTTCCTTGTCGCGCAGGAGCAGGCCGGTCAATGCGTATTCCTGGAACGGCGTGACGTCGACGGTTCCCTTTTTAAAATCGGGGAATTCGTCGAAGGGCAGCTCGCGCATGTCCATCTGCTCGCGCATGAAGCCGTCGCGTTCCTGGTCTCCCGCGCGCCGCGCCAGCGCGCCGTCGCGCCCCACCAGGCCGAAGAATTCCTTGACCATCAGCGCCGCCAGCTCGTAGGCGCGGATATCCTCGCGCAGGCTTTGCTGGGTGTCGAGCACCGACTGGCCGAAGGCCGAATACACCTTCGAGTAGGACAGGCGCATGTCGCCGAAACGTCCCTCCGGCACGCGCGGATTGTAGGGGCCGAGTTTATGCTGCTGCTGGTTGACCGCGACCGAGCGCTTGCGGTTGGCAAAGTCCGCCGAGGCGAAATCCTCGAACAGGGTATCGGCCACCATCTGGTAGACGTCCTTCACGTCCTGGGTCGCCTTGTTGGCGAGATTGGCGGTATCGACGAAATACACGTCGTCGAAGGGCGCGCCGCGGCCCGTGATGCTGTCCGGGTCCATCCATTTCACCTGCGCGTTCATGTCGCGCATGGTGGTCTCCAGCTCCATCATGGTCGCGTAGGCATTCGCCTCGGTGCGCTCCTTATTGGCCTTGGCGAAACCGGAAGGCATGAACATGACCAGGTCGACCTGGCTGTCCGCCACTTCCTGGCGCGCGATGGCTTTTGCCATCCAGCCCAGGTCGATGGCGCTGCCGGCGCCGGTGCCGCCCGCGTTCGAGGCGATGACGACGATGCGGAATTTCGAGGTATCGACCTGCAGGCCCAGTCTCTGGTAATTCTCCTTGCGTTCGATGCCGGCATTGCTGCCCAGGTAGTTCAATGCGCCCTTGATGCGGCCGCGCAGCTTCGGGTATTTATCAAACAAGTACAGCCGCGCCACGGCGCGGATCTGGCCTGCCCCTTTCGAGGGGTCGATGCCGAGCGAGCGCAGTTTTTTCGGGCGCAGCGGCATCCATTTCTCGATCAAGGGGAAGCGCGCCAGGCTGTCGTCGGACTCGTGGTATTGCGGCAGGTCGAGCGGTTCGACCAGGCGCTCTTCATCGGTGAGCTTGACCAGCTCGTACCAGGGATCGGTGCGCTGCGATTTACCCTCGTCGATGACGGCGTTCGAATCGAGGTCGAAGTGAAGGAAACGCGCCACCGGAAAGTCGGCAATCGATTCGACGCGCGTCGGGTGATGGCGGTTCCAGACCGCGGACAGGATGCGCCGCCGGATGCGCATCATGACTTCCATGCCGGTGCCGCCGGCGCCGATGAACAGCGTCGGGCGCAGGTCGACCTTCAGCTCGGACTTGCGGTTGATTTGATCGAGGGTGGGGATGTCTGCCATGTCGTTCTTTCTTTAGCGGCGGCCGATGACGAGCGCCGCAATCAAGGCCACCACGCCGACTGCCACCAGCGGCGCGGTGACGCCGAAGGTGAGGTATTTGCTCGCATTGACGATCGCCAGCACCACGGCAGCCGACAGGAAGGCGAGGCCGACGAACAGCATCCAGCCGGCGCTGCCGGCGGTGGACGGCGCCACGCGGCGCACGACCATGTGGTGCACGTAGGCGTTGCGAACAAAGAAGTAGACGACCAGCAGCACGATGAAGATGGCGCCGCCGATGGCGACGTCGCGGGTCGAGGTGTCGGTGGCGGGCGCCAGTTTGCCCGGCACCACCTCGACCGGGCCGGTCGCCGTTTCGGGCGTGGTTTTTGGTTGCGGGTCGTCCGGCGTCGATTTATCGGCGGGGAGCTTGAATCCGGGATCGGTCTGGGCTTGCATCGTGTTTTCCTTTTTTTCTTTATTGATCAGCGGCCAAGACGGACTTGCGCGCCTTCGCGCAGGTCAATCAACTGGTGGCCGAACAGGGTGGTCTTCAGGCGCGCCACTTCATTGCCCGCCTTGTCGTAAATCGGTTGCACGGTGCCGGTACGCGCATGCATGGTGCGCTGCTCGTCCTCGACCGTCACCAGTGCGCGGCGTGGACGCATCCAGCCGTAGGCGGCTGCCAGACCAGCAGCGAGCAGCGCAAGCAAGGCGCCGCCGGCGGCCAGCAAGGGGCCCGAACCGTAATGCACCCGCACTTCGATCGGCAGCACGGCGGTCGAGGCCTGCACCTGGGCCGGCGGCGTAAAAATGTCGGGCAAGGGGTCGCCCGGGAACAGTTCCGTCATGCGTTCCCTGAACCCCTGGGACAGCGCCAGCTTCTGCTCCGCCAGGTGCAGCTCGATGGTCCCCGGCAGCACATAGGCCGAGCCGGCCGATTTCAGGGCTTCTACCGACCATTTCCCGGGCAGCTGCGCCACCGGCAGCTGCAGGGTAGAACCCAGCGGCTGCGGCTTGCCTGGCGCCAGCGCCGTCACGTGGCTGCTGCCCAGCGTGACGGCGCGGTCTTCGCCGCCCAGCTTCGAGCGCGCGCTCAAGCTCGCACTGACGATGGTGTACGGGTACATCGTGTTCTCGAGGTGCCAGGCGATCTTCGCGTTGGGCGAGCGCGCGTTCGGCGCCACGTCGGCGCGCAGCACGCCGTTCTGGCTCATTGCGAAGCTGACGCCCGGCGCGTTCTCGACCTTGCGCGGCACCAGGCGCACGGTATCGCGGTCGAGCGGTTTCAGGCGCGCCGGCGGCTCGGTGATGATCTTGCGTACAGAGCCCGAGGCCAGCAAGCCGTCGAGGGCGCGCGCGCCGCCCTCTCCGATGGCGAAGGCATACACCATCAGGCCGTTCGCGCTGTAGTGCGCGCCCTTCACCGGCATGCGCAGCGGGAAAGCGAGCGCGGTGCGGATCTTGCCTCCCTGGTGGATCAACTGGTAGAACTCGCGGTTGCGCTGGGCGGTGGCCTGGTCGTTGTTCGGGCTGTTGCGGTTGTTCGTGACGAGCCAGACGATGCCGTCCTTGCCGCCCAGCGCCTGGCCCAGGGCGGCCCCCACCGCTTCGCCGAGGTCGGTGTCGGCCAGCGCGCCACCCGCTTTATGGGCCGTATCGAGGCCGGCCAGCGCGCGCGTGACGGCCGTGCGCGTGCCCTTGTCGACCGTGGTGGAGACGAGCGCACGCGGCGACGGCGCATTCGGCTGCGACTGGTTGAAGGCGGCCACTACCAGCGCGTCGCCCGGCTGGGCCACGGCGAGCGCCAGTTCCGTCACCAGCGGCTTGAAGGGCGAGGCGGGATCGCTGTAGAAGGGCTCCATCCAGCCCGAGTTCTGGACCAGGAAGACATGCGGCGTGGCCCAGCTTGAACCCGCGCCGCACAGCAGTGCGGCGACCATGAGGATACGTGCCAGCGCCGCCATCACGTCAGGGCTTCCAGGCGCCAGCCGCGCACCGTGTTCCAGTCCGGATGGTGCAGCCATAGCGCGCCGGCATACACGAAAGGCACGCAGTCGAGGGGCCGCGCCAGGCGCGCGACCTCGTCGAGGATCAGGTTGCGCTTGCCGATCCATTCGATCGTCGTGCGCGCGATCGTGCGGCCCGCCAGCGCCTCCTCGGCGCGGCCGGTGTAGGCATGAAAGCGCAGCACCAGGCCGCTCGGCTGGCTGCGGTTGTTATTAAAGCTGCGCAGCAGCGGCAGCACCAGCGAATCGTCCTGGGCCGCGTCTTCGATGTGCTCGGCCGACCAGGGTTGATCGAGCACGGGATGGCCGCGCCGGAACAGGAAGTTGGCAAAGCCGAGACGGGCGCCGTCGATCGGTTCCACCTGGGGATTGTCGGCGCCGAGTTCGAGGAAGGAATAGGCCTGGCCGTCGTGCCCGATGTGCCACAGGCGGCCGTCGCGGCTTTGGGTCGGGCCGCCGAAATCGAGCTTCGGCGTCCAGCCGCGCGGCCACGGCGTCCAGCGCGGCTCTTCGCCCGGCCGCCAGACCAGCTGCCCTTGCGGATGCAGCCAGAACAGGCGGTTGTCGTAGCCGATCGGGCGCATCCAGCCCGAGGTCGGCGCATCCGGGCATTCCCAGGTCGTGCCGTTGACGAAGTCGAGCTGCGCATCGAGCAGGTTCAGTACGCCGTCTTCCACGTACAGGCAGCCGACCTGGCGCCGCATGACGCCAGGGCTCGAGGCCAGGCGCCCGGCGAACAGCAGCTCAAGGCGGTAGCTTTCGTTGACCGGATTGATCCACAGGCGAGACAGACCCGTATCGAGCGGCACGATGCCGACCTCCCCGCGCGCGGGATTGAGTGCGGGCAGCCAGCCGTAGCCCCCGGCGTTGAAGCGCAGCTCGGCGCCCGCTTCTTCGGCGCCCATCACGTGCCACAGCTGGGCCAGCGGATCCCAGTACTGCAGCACGCCGCGTGCCGGCGCGAGGGCCAGCAACCTCTGCTCGGGAAAGCCGTAGGTGCCGGCGATGAAGACGCAATGCGCGTTCGGCGGCGCCGGCATGGCCAGTTCCGCGCGATTGACTGCCGGGGCGGCGGGCCGTCCTTCGAGGCGGTCGCCCAGCGCCAGCGAGGTCACCGGCAAACCGTGCGGCACGTGGCGCGGCAGGGCCTGGTCGCTGGCGGCGCCCCACCAGTCGGGCTGGTGCTGGACCTGGCCATCGAGCCGTTCGAGCGGCGCGCCGCAGGTGGGGCAAAAACTGAAACCTTCAGGGTAGATGCCGGCGTGTGCGCAGCTGGCGGGCAGCGAAGCGCCGAGCAGATGGGCGACGTCCGGCAGCCGGCCGCGTGCATGCGCCTGCCAGTCGATCGGCCCCAGGCCGGTCGTGGCCTGGAGCGCGAACTGCCCGCTCGTCTCGTCTTCCAGCCAGGTGCTGGTTGGCGTGTCCCATCGTGTTGCCATCGTGCTGCGCCGTTCCCGAGTGATTGGAGATATGCATACCGCCCAGGTGCGACGGGCGGTCATTGCTGTCTAAATCATAACTGCCCCGGCTCCTTCGCGGCGCGCCGTTCGCCCGGTAGCGCCTGGCGGCACCGCAAGGGGCGACTCATGCGCCCCTGGGAAAATCCCGATCGTGAAAACCGCGCCCGAAACCTTATAATGCCGGGTCCATCCGTGCCCTCTTCCTCCATGACCGCTCCCGCCCTCGCCCCCACGCCTGACCTGCCCCCGCACGCCGTCGACGCCGCCGCCAGCCACCTGGAAAACGTCCTCGCCATCGCCATCGAACACGGCCCGCACCAGCGGGCGCTGGTCGTCTACGACACGCGGACGGGCCTGGCGCGCGCACTGGTGGAAGCCTACCGGCGCAAGCTGCTGCAGGCCGATTTCCTCGACTTCGACAGCGTCGAACACGCCGAGGTTTTAAAACGCTTCCGCGAGCTGGCGCCGAAGGACCTGGTGGTGCTGGTCCAGTCGACCAATTTCCGCCTCGAGGCCTTCCGGATTCGCGTCGAGCTGTTCAAGCTCGGGCTGAAAGTGGTCGAGCACATGCACCTGTCGCGCATGCCCGGGGTGCAAGGCGAGCACTACATCGAAGCGCTGGCCTACGATCCCGCCTACTTCCGCGGCGTCGGCCGCGCGCTGAAAAGCCGCATCGACGCGGCGCCCCATGCGCGCGTCTGCGGCGGCGGAGAAGAGCTGCGCTTTGCCTCGCCGCTGGAGCCGGCCAAGCTGAACGTGGGCGACTACGGCGAGATGAACAACGTCGGCGGCCAGTTCCCGATCGGCGAAGTGTTTACCGAGGCGCTCGACCTGGAAGCGGTCAACGGGCGCGCGCAGATCCACGTGTTCGGCGACACCTCCTACCTGTCGAACCGGCCCGCCGTGCCGGTGACGATCGTCGTCGAGCGCGGACGCGTGGTCGGGGCCGAAAACGCGACGCCCGCCTTCCGGCAGGTCCTCGACAACATCCGCGCCGACGAGGGCGAAGTCTGGGTGCGCGAACTGGGCTTCGGCATGAACCGCGCCTTTACCCGCGAGCGCCGCGTCGACGACATCGGTACTTACGAGCGCATGTGCGGCATCCACCTCTCGCTCGGCGCGAAGCACGGCGTGTATCCGAAGCCGGGTTTCAAAAGGAAGGATGCGCGCTACCACATCGACGTGTTCGTGGTGACCGATGCCGTCTACCTGGGCGAGGAACGGGTGTATGCGGACGGCGCCTGGACCGTGCCGGCGGCGCTGCCGGCCTGATCAGCTGACCAGTCGGCTGGTGAACCGGGACCGCTGCATGAGCTTTGAAAAGGCGCAGGACGGGCGCCCGCCGCTTACGCGAACCCGAACTGCGCCAGCGCCCGCGTCAACTCCGCCTTGAACACCGCATAATCGATCGCCTTCTCGACAAAGTCCCCGGCGCCGAGCACGCGCGTGCGCATGCGGTCCGCCTCGTTGCGCGAGCTCGACAGCACGATGACGGGGATGTCGGACAGGAAGGGTTTCGAGGAGATTTCCTTGAGGACTTCGAAACCGTCCACCTTGGGCAGCTTCAGGTCGAGCAGGACGACGTCGAAGTCCTGCTCCTTGTTCAGTTCGCGCAGTGCTTCTTCCCCATCCGATACCACGACGATTTCATGCTCCGCGGTGCAGCTCTGCAGGACGCGGCGCGTCAATTCGGCGTCGAAGGGGAAGTCATCAACAATCAGGGCTTTTTTGACCATGCCCCATCCTACAGCACCTGCATTGTGTCGTGACGTGACAATGTGAATGTTTTACATATTGCACTGTCGTAGGACCCGCCCTTTTTCGGTGCACGGCAGTACAAATGCCTTGCGTTTACCGCGACGCGACGCCCATACTGGGCTTCGATGTTTACGAAAGGCAATGAGATGCTTCCAACGACATGTGGAGAGCAGCCTTTCCGGATTCTCCTGGCCGACCGCAGCGAGGAAACGCGCGACCTGTTCGCGGCCCTGTTCCTGAGCATGGGGTATGAAGTCAAGACCGTCACCACGGGCACCGAAGCCCTCGCCTGGGCTCCCCTGTTCCGCCCGCAAGCCGTCTTCACCGCGATTCACCTGCCCGACCAAAGCGGTTTCGACCTGTGCGCGGCGCTGCGCCGCATGCCGCAGATGGCGGACGTGCTGATCGTCGCCATCACCGGCCATCTGTCGCCCGACTGCGCCCGGCTGGCGCACGAGGCGGGCTTCGACCATTACCTGGTCAAGCCCGTCAAGCTCGAGGCCATCCTCGCGACCCTGCCCCCCTTGCCAGCCAAATAAAACCCTGCCGGAAACCGGTTCCTGGTCCGACCGCAATCCGTCAGCGCACCTGCATTGTCTGCAGCACCTTCCCCCCGTTCCTAGAAATTTTCGCACTGCAATTTGTCGGAATCCTTTACAGGCGACCACCCTTGCCGGCTGGGCGGCCTGAACGTGTCATAGGCAATTCGGATCGTGGCACATTTTATGCCTACGGCTTCAAAAGCCGCATTTTTGGCAAATCGAGGGCCAGGTTCTCAGCCGGAGACTGCAAAACAAGCAAAAATTTGATTATTTTGGTAATTTAAATTCATCAAGGAGACGCATCATGGTTGACCACGCCGTACGCCGTCCATCGTTCCGTGAATTACTCATCGCCGCAAGCTGTCCTCTCCTGGCCATCGTGGCGGCACTGCCCGCCCAGGCATCGAGCCACCGCGAAGCCCCGTTCATCACCACCCAGCCGAAAGTCGACGGCACCGATCTCTATGCCTTCAACAGCTATGAACAGGGGCGTTCCGGATATGTGACCCTGATCGCGAACTACCAGCCCTTGCAGGATCCGTTCGGCGGGCCGAATTATTTCAAAATGGATCCGAACGCCCTCTACGAGATTCACATCGACAATAACGGCGATGCGAAGGAAGACCTGACCTTCCAGTTCCGCTTCCAGAATGTCTTCAACCGTATCTCGCTGCCGATCGGCACCCAGAGCGTACCCATTCCGCTGACCCAGGCAGGCCAGGTGCAGGGACCGAATTCGCCGGCGCTGAACGTCAACGAAAAGTTCACCGTCACCCTGATCCGTGGCGACCGGCGCAGCGGCCAGGCAGCGGCGCTGGCGCGGGTGGGCAGCGGCGCCACCAGTTTCGACAAGCCGGTCGACAATATCGGCACCAAGACCATCCCGCAGTATGCCGCGTATGCAGCCCAGCACGTCTATGAGGTGACCATTCCCGGCTGCTCGGTGCCGGGCCGCGTGTTTGCCGGACAGCGGCGCGAAGGCTTTGCCGTCAACCTCGGCACGGTGTTCGACCTGATCAACGCGCCGCTGTCGGTGATCACCAATCCGTCGCTGATCAATGCCGCGCCCAACCCGCTGGCCAACAAGAACGTGACCTCGCTGGCGGTGGAAGTCCACAAGAGCTGCCTGCTGTCGAAGACGACGGCCGATCCGGTGATCGGCACCTGGACCACGGCCAGCATCCGTCAAAGCCAGCTGGTCAATGCGAACCCGCCCTCCGGCCACCAGACCACGGTCAGCTATGGCGGCGCTTTCGTCCAGGTCTCGCGTCTCGGCATGCCGCTCGTGAACGAAGTGATCATCGGCCTGCCGGACAAGGACCGCTTCAACAGCTCACTGCCGCAAAATGACGGCCAGTTCGCCACCTATGTCACCAACCCGACGCTGCCGCGACTGGTGGAGATTGCGATGGGACTGGCGCCGGGCAGCGCCGCGCCGCGCAACCTGCCGCGCCAGGACCTGGTGACCGCTTTCCTGACCGGCATCGCGAACGTCAACCGTCCGCTCAATCCGACGCCATCCGAAATGCTGCGCCTGAACACGTCGATCCCGGCGGTGCCGTTTGCCCAGCAGAACCGGCTCGGCATCGTGGGCAATGTGCTCGCCGGCGGATCCGACAACGCCGGCTATCCGAACGGCCGCCGTCCGAAGGATGATGTGGTCGACATCTCGCTGGTGGTGGCGATGGGCGGCCTGTGCATGGCCAACGGGAACAACAACGCGTTCGGCTTCGGCGCGGCCTGCAACCCGTCCGCCGTGCCGCTGGGTGCGACCGCCTTCCGGCTGCACGATGCGGTCGACCAGGCAGTCCAGCCCTTCCTGTCCGGCTTCCCGTACCTGAACACGCCGCTACCCGGCGCGCAGTAAGCATCCATCACAGGAGACCGACATGAAAAAACTACTTGGTGCACTGGCCACCGCCTGCGCCCTGGGCGCAAGCCAGCTTGCCGGGGCCGCCGTCGTCAACTTCGACAGCCCGGCACTCATCGATATCGACAACGCCAGCGGCCGCGCCGTGTATCGCGAAGCCGGCTTTGCCCTGAGCGGCGAGGCCGCCGGCTTCCTCACGATCGATGGCCTGGGCAGTGCCATGACCGGCGCGCTCGTACTGCTCGACGGCAGTACGGTCAGCCTGATGGCGAACGATGGTGGCCTGTTCAGCTTTGCAGGACTGGCCGCCGGATCGCTCGACACCCAGGGCAGTGCCGCGCTGCGCATCACGGGCATCTTCGGCGACAACAGCGAGCTCAGCACTTTGCTGGCGCTGTCGCAGCTGGGCCCGCTCACCGCGCCCATGTGGACCGGACTGACCGAGCTGCGTTTCATGGCCGACGGCGACCTGGTGATCGACGACATCCGTCTCGACGCCGGGGAGGTGCCGGAACCGGCCCCGGTCGCGCTGCTCCTGCTTGGGATAGGCGTACTGGTTGGGGTGCGCAGGACCGCCCCGGCAGGCAAGGCAGGCCTGGCAGCGTGATGGACAGCGCTGCCGCAGGCTTGCGGCAGCGCTGCCGGTACGGCGCAGCGAGCGCTTACAGCAGGCGCGCCCAGCTGCCCTTGTACAGGATCGGGCCGCTTGGCCCGTTCGGATCGGGGGAGCCGCCTTTCGGTTCCAGGCTGACCGCCAGCAGCGCGACGTCGTCGCCGATGGCATTCGCCGGCAGCGGCAGGGTCAGCTCGCGTCGCGCGCCCAGCACGCCGAGCGAACGCGGCTTGCCGTCGCGCGGCACGGCCCAGAGTTGCAAGGCCTGCTGCGGCGTCAAGGCGACGCTCGCGACAACTTTTACCGTCATCAGATTGCGTTGGCGGTCGGCCGTGACCACCACGGCGGGACGCGCGCCTTCATCCGTCAGGCTGGCGATGTCGCTCACCCGCGCGCCCAGGTGCCCGCTCAGGTACCCGGTATCGGGCCGCACGGCCAGCACCGCGACCAGCAGCAGTGCGGCGACGGCGGACGAGGCCAGGCCGAAGCCGCGCCACAGCGCCAGCGAGCCATGGCGCCAGAACTGCCAGCGCGGGGCGGCCGGGCGCAGGTTCAGCCGGTCCTCGATGGCGCGCCAGACCTGCTTGTCCGGCGCCACCGCCGGCGCAAATTCGGCCATCGCGCCAAGGCGCTCGTTCCATTCGCGAGTGGTGCGGCGCAGGGCCGCATCGTTGTACATCAGGCTCTCGAAACGGCGGCGCGCGCGTCCGCGCAGGGTACCGAGCACATATTCCGCCGCCAGGCGTTCGCGCAAGGCTTCGTTGCCACGCAGGTTCATGCCGCCCCCCGCGCGCTCAGGCAGCTATGCAGGCGCGCGAGGCTGCGCCGGATCCAGGTTTTCACAGTACCGAGCGGCAGCGTCAGCTTGTCGGCGACGTCGCTATGCGACAGGTCGTGGAAGAAGGCCATGCCGATGACTTCGCGGTGTCTTTCTTCAAGGGTTGCCATGCAGTCGGCCAGTGCCTGCGCTTCCCTGCTCATCTGCAGGCGCTCGGCCGGCGTGGCTGCCAGGTCGGCGATGGACTCGAGGGCCGCGCCGTCGATCGTGTCGGTGTCGTCGTTGCGGGTACGCCGCAGTACGTCGAAGGCGCGGTTGCGCACGATCGTCGTCATCCAGGTCATCGGCGCGGACAGCGCGCTTTCGTAATCGACCGCGTGGTGCCAGATCGCTACAAAACTTTCTTGCAGCACCTCTTCGGCCAGCTCGCGCCGTCCGAGTATGCGCAGGGCCAGGCCATACAGTTTGGGCGAGCTGGCGTCGTAGAGCGAGCGGAAGGCCGTGCGGTCGCGGTGCGCCGCCCCGTGCAGCCAGGCGCGCAACTGCGCCGGATCGGATTGTGCTGCGACGGTGCTCAATGTGCTTCCCTGGAAATCATGGTCATGGCGCTCGTGATGATGAAAAGAAAAATACCATATTTACGGCTGAGACATTGCAAGAAAATATTTTGAATCCAATAAGCCCGGGGCTGCGTATATGTCGATACGGCCGGCTGTGCGAGAGGACATGTTCCTGTCCACACAATCGTGCGACCGACTTGCATGATAATCAATATCATCAAATTAGTAAGCCGACTAAAAATTAAACCACCCTATTTACCGGAGAGCGAGATGAGACAAGTGCAGAAGAAATCCCTATGGACATTAGCCGTTTTGGCAGGTGCGGCGCTTGCTGCGCTGTCCGGCCCGGCGGTTGCCTCAAGTCACCGTGAAGCCCCATTTTTGACGAATTCACCAAAAGTCGACGGTACCGACTTCTACATGTTCCGCAGCTATGCTCCCGGCCGCAGCGGCTTCGTGACCATGATTGCGAACTTCATTCCGTTCCAGGATCCGCAGGGCGGCCCGAACTTCTACCAGTTCGACCAGAACGCCCTGTACGAAATTCACGTCGACAACAACGGCGACGCCAAGGAAGACATCACCTTCCAGATCCGCTTCAAGAACACCTCGAAACGCACCGCGCTGACCATCGGCGGCAAGCAGGTCCTGATCCCCCTGATCAATTCGTCGACCATCAGCGGCGTCAATCCGGCTTCGCTGAACGTGCGCGAAACCTATACCATCGACATGGTCAAGGGCGACCGCCGCAGCGGCACCCGCACGCGCCTGGCGGCAGCGAACGGCGCCACCGAATTCGACAAGCCCGTGGACAACATCGGCGACAAGGTCTTCGGCGGCACGGGCGGCTACGAAACCTATGCCAACCAGCATATCTACGACATCAACGTTCCCGGCTGCGGCACCGGCCGCGTGTTCGTCGGCCAGCGCAAGGAGCCCTTCTACATCGCGGTCGGCAAGATCTTCGATCTGTTCAACCTGAACCCGCTCGGCGCGGAATCGGGCGGCAACAAGAACGACCTGGAAAACAAGAACGTCAGCTCGATCGCGCTCGAGCTGCCGGTCGGCTGCCTGGCGACCGCCGCCGATCCGGTGATCGGCGCCTATGCCACGGCCAGCATGCGCCAGGCACGCCTGATCAACCCGATCCCTGCATCGGGCATCAATAACGCCGTCAAGGAAGGCGGCGCCTGGACGCAGGTCTCGCGCGTCGGCATGCCGCTCGTGAACGAAGTCATCATCGGCATGGACGACAAGGACCGCTTCAACGCCTCCAAGCCGCGGGATGATGCCCAGTGGGCCAACTACGTGACCAATCCGGTGCTGCCGGCGGTCGTCGAGACCCTGTTCCCATCGGCCAAGGCGCCGACCAACTTCCCGCGCACCGACCTGGTCACTGCCTTCCTGAAGGGCCTTCCCGGCGTGAACCAGCCGAAGAACGTCGTCGCGTCCGAAATGCTGCGCCTGAATACGAGCATCGAACCGACCGCGCAGGCCTCGCAGAATGTGCTCGGCGTCGCCGCCGGCGACAATGCGGGCTTCCCGAACGGACGCCGTCCGGCCGACGATATCGTCGATGTCTCGCTGCGCGTGGCGATGGGCGCACTGTGCGTGCTGACCGGCGCGAACGATGCGCTCGGCGTCGGCTGCAAGCCGTCGGACGCACCGGCCGGCGGCCTGCCGCTGACCGACGGCGTGCGCAAGGATGCCAACAGCTTCAAGGCGGCCTTCCCTTACCTGAACACGCCGCTGCCGGGCAACCAGTAAGCGAGGAGAACGATCATGTCCATGCAACTTCTTCCCCGCCCGCCGCGTGGCGCCCTGCGCGTGGCGGCCCTGTGCACGGCACTCGTCCTGACTGCCTGCGGCAGCGGCAGCGACGCGCCGCGCCACGACCCGCCGCCGACGGCCGGCACGCCGACCACGCCGGCGTTCGGGAGCGACTCGTTCTTCGACTACGTCGCCGCACGCGTCTACTCCCTGATCGACGACGGTGAACCGGAAGCGACCGACGGCGTGACCGCGACGACACCCGAAGACACCGAACCGAAACCGGTCGGTTGATCTGATGTTCCCGCGCGGGGTGCCCAGGCGCCCCGCGTGCTCTTCTTCCGGAGTATCCATGCTCGGCAAGATTGTGCTTTTCTCCGCCTGCGCCTGCGTCATCGCGACGGCGCCTGCGGCTCCCCATGTTCCGGCGAGCGGCGCCCAGGTGCTCGAACGGCTGCCCGGCGGCCTCGATCCCGCGCGCCGCGAGCTGCAGACCCTGCGCACGGCGCTCGGTGCCGATCCGCACAACCTGGACCTCGCCACCAGGCTGGCCCAGCGCTATATCGAACAAAGCCGGCGCGACGGCGATCCACGCTATCTCGGCTATGCCCAGGCGGCCCTTGCCCCCTGGTGGACCCAGCCGCAGCCGCCCTCCCCGGTCCTGGTGCTGCGCGCGACGCTGCGCCAGAGCACCCACCAGTTCGCCCCTGCCCTGACGGACCTTGAAACCGTATTAAAACGCGACAGCGGCAACAGCCAGGCCTGGCTGACGCGCGCCACGGTGCAGCTGATCACCGGCGATTTTGCGGGCGCGCGCAGCAGCTGCATGCGCCTGTATTCGCGCGCGCCGGAACTGGTGGTGCAGGCCTGCCTGTCCAGCGTGGGCAGCATCAGCGGCCAGGCGGCGCCCAGCTACGAACGCCTGCGCCAGACCTATGCGGCGCGCGCCGACAGTTCCCCGATGCTGCGCGCCTGGGTCGCCACCCTGCTCGGCGAGATGGCCGCGCGCCTTGGCCGGCTCGACGCGGCGGAATCGCATTTTCGCGAGGCGCTTGCCCTCGACCCGGCCGACAGCTACCTGCTCGGCGCCTACGCCGATTTCCTGCTCGACCGCGGCCGCCCGGCGGAAGTCGTCACGCTCCTGAAGGACAAGACCGCGGCCGACGCGCTGCTGCTGCGCTACGCGATCGCCCTGAAAGATGCGCGGCGGCCGGACGCTTCCCGTGCGAGCGCCGAACTGGCGGCGCGCTTCGACGCCGCCATGCGCCGCCGCGACAGCGTGCACCAGCGCGAGCAGGCGCGCTTCGAGCTGGTCCTGCGCGGCGACACGGCCGCCGCCGTGCGCCTGGCGAAGCTGAACTGGGCGGTGCAGAAGGAGCCGGCGGACCTGCGCATCCTCGCCCAGGCCGCCGCCGCCAGCGGCGACCCGGAGGCGCGCGCCATCGTCCGCAACTGGCTCAACACCAGCGCCATCGAAGACGCCACCCTTGCCGCGACCACGGCGCTCCTGGGGAACAAGGCATGATCGCGCGCTGCCTGATCTTGATGGCGCTGCTGCTTGGCTGCGCCCTGCCCGCGCAGGCGCACAAGGCGAGCGACAGTTACCTGAGTTTGAACGTGCAGGGCGACCGCATCGACGGGCAGTGGGACATCGCCCTGCGCGACCTCGAGATGGCCGTCGGGCTCGACGCGAACGGCGACGCCGCCATCACCTGGGACGAGGTGCGCGCGCGCCACGAGGCGATCGCCGCGTATTCGCTCTCTCGCCTGAAGCTGTCCAGCGGCGGCGCGGCCTGCCCCTTGCGCGTGACGGAGCACCTGGTCGACAGCCATACCGACGGCGCCTATGCCGTGCTGCGCCTGCAGGCGGCCTGCGCGTCGCCGGTAACCGCTTTGACGGTCGGCTATAACCTGTTGTTCGACATCGACCCGCAGCACAAGGGTTTATTGCGGCTGACCCATGGCGCCAAGACCGGCACCGCGATCTTCGCGCCCGATGCGCGCAGCCAGACGCTGCAGGTGGCCGCGCCCTCGCGCTGGCGCCAGTTTTCCGAATACGTGCGCCACGGCGTCTGGCATATCTGGATCGGCTTCGACCACATCCTGTTCCTCGTCTCGTTGCTGCTGCCGGCGGTACTGGTGCGCCATGAAGGCCGCTGGCAGGGACGCGAGACCTTGAAGGCGTCGGTCATCGACGTCCTGAAAATCGTGACGGCATTCACGCTGGCGCATTCGCTGACCTTGACCCTGGCCGCGCTGGGCGCGCTCAGCCTGCCGTCCCGGCTGGTCGAATCGGCGATCGCCGCCTCGGTGGTCCTGGCCGCCCTGAACAACCTGTGGCCGCTGGTGCACCGCTGGCGCGCGCTTGTCGCTTTCGTTTTCGGCCTGATCCACGGCTTCGGCTTTGCCAGCGTGCTGGCCGACCTCGGGCTGCCGCAAGGAGCGCTCGTGCTGTCGCTGGTGGGATTCAACGTCGGGGTGGAGCTGGGGCAGCTGGCGATCGTCGGCCTGTTCCTGCCGCTGGCCTATGCATTGCGGCGCGGGCTGTTCTACCGGCGCGTGGTGCTGGCCGGCGGCTCGGCGCTGATTGCGCTGATTGCCATGGTGTGGCTGGCCGAGCGGGCGCTCGACCTGAAGCTGCTGGCGTGAGGGAGAAGCAGGCAGCCGCCTGTCGCGCCATCCTGCAGTTCGTCGCAAGTCCGGGAAAATGGGGACGCGATCGTGCCAGGATGGGTTCTTTCAACTACAGCCTGCCGACCATGTCCATCGCAACCATCCGCGCCGCCGCATACGCCTTGCCTGTCCTTGCATTTGCCGCCCTGCCCGTCTTCGCCGCCTCCACCAGCGCTCACGATGACGAGATCGCCCGCGTCGAGCGTGGGCTGCGCACGCCGGTGGTCGTTGCCGGAGAGCCGGCGGCGCCGCGCGCGCTGCTTGAAGAAATGCGGCGCCTGCACGTGCCCGGCGTGAGCATCGCCCTGATCCGCAACGGAAAAATCGCCTGGACACGCGGCTACGGCGTCGTTTATGAGGGCGGACCGGCGGTCACGCCCGACACCCTGTTCCAGGCAGCCTCGATCAGCAAGCCGGTGACGGCGATGGCGGCGCTGCGCCTGGCCGAACGCGGCGAGCTCGATCTCGATGCCGACATCAATACGGTGCTCACCACCTGGCATCTGCCGCCCGGCCCCGGCGCCGGCAACACAAGCGCCACGGTACGCCAGCTGCTGTCGCACACGGCGGGGACGAGCGTCTCGGGCTTTCCCGGCTATGCGGCCGACAAGCCGGTGCCGACCCTGGTGCAAGTACTCGACGGGGCGCCGCCGGCGAACACGAAACCGGTGCGGATCGTCACGGTGCCGGGCAGCGCCTGGCGCTATTCGGGCGGCGGCTACACCATCGTCCAGCAGGCGCTGATCGACCGCAGCGGCAAGCCTTTCGACGCCCTGCTGCTCGAGACCGTCCTCAAGCCGGCAGGCATGGCCGACAGCCGCTTTGCCCAGCCGCTGCCGGCCAGCCTGCTGGGGCGCGCCGCGCTGCCTCACGACGAGGCGGGCCAGCCCTACGCCGGTGGACCTCATACCTATCCGGAACTGGCCGCGGCCGGCCTGTGGACCACGCCGGCCGACCTGGCGCGCTTCGCGCTCGACCTGCAGCGCAGTCTACAAGGCGGCAAAGGCGTGCTGTCGCCCCGGATGGCGCGCACCATGATCGCACCGGTGGACAACCGCTACGGCCTTGGCCTGCAAATCGAGGGTGAGGGACAGGCCCTGAGCTTTGCCCACGGCGGCAGCAACATGGGCTACCAGAACACCCTGTTCGCGTATGCCAGGCACGGAGACGGCGCGGTGGTGATGACGAATGGCGCCAACGGCGGGGAACTGGCCAACAGCGTACTGCGCGCGCTGGCCGCGGAATACAAGTGGCCGAGCCAGCAGCCGACAGAGCGCAAGGCGGTGGCGCTGGAGCTGGCCGCGCAGGAGAAGCTCGCGGGCCGCTACCTCGTGCCCGGCCAGGGCGACTTCACCATCGCGCGCCGCGACGGCCAGCTGATGGTCGCCTTGCGTGGCGCTGCCTGGGAGCCGCTGTACGCGGCCGCGCCGGACGTGCTGTTCGTCCTGTCGCGCAAGCTCGAACTGCAGATGGCGGGCGATGGTGGGCGCCTCGTGTCGGGATCCTTCGACCTGCCCTTCAGGCGGGCGGAGTGATGCGTGTTGCATATGCATTATGTATCAGCTTTTTTACAAATCCGGCGAAGGCTTGCCTGAAAGATACCCTTAGAATACTTTCTCCAATTATCCATAACAACAGGGGAAACATGATCCGTTTGCCAATCGCCGTGGTCGCGCTGTGCTTCAGCGTGTCCGCTTTTGCGGCCGATCCATTCGACGACAAATTCCGTCAGCTCGACGAATTGCTGCCGACGCCGTCGACAATCCGCACCGCCTCGGGTGCGCCCGGCCACGCCTACTGGCAGCAGCGCGCGGACTATGCGATCCGCGCGACGCTCGACGAAGCGAACCGTTCGATCCGCGCTGCCGAGACGATCACGTATCACAACAACTCCCCCGATACGCTCAATTATCTGTGGGTGCAGCTCGACCAGAACATCTACAAGCCGAACTCGGACGCGCGCATGTCGGCCACCGCGGTCTCGCGCGAAGCCTGGGCCAAGCCGCGCAGCCCGGAAGAAGGGATGAAGTTCGACTCGATGCGCAGCACGCTCGAAGGCCTCACTTTCGACGGCGGCTTCAACATCACGGGCGTGAAGGCGGGGAGCCGCAAGCTGGCCTACGTCATCAACCGCACCATGATGCGCATCGACCTGCCGCAACCGCTGAAACCGGGCCAGCGCTTCAGTTTCGAGGTCGAGTGGAACTACAGGATCAACGAGCAGAAGGTGCTCGGCGGCCGTTCGGGCTACGAGAAGTTCGACGAAGACAAGAACGACCTGTTCGAGATCGCCCAGTGGTTCCCGCGCATGGCGGCCTACTACGACGTCTACGGCTGGCAGCACAAGCAGTTCTTGGGTGCCGGTGAATTCACGCTCGAATTCGGCGACTACGATGTCGAGATCACGGTCCCTTCGGACCACGTCGTCGCCTCGACCGGCGTGCTGCAGAATCCGGGTTCGGTCCTGACGGCTGCCCAGCGCGACCGCCTGGCCAGGGCACGCACCTCGAAGACCCCGGTGATCATCGTCACCCAGGCCGAGGCGGAAGCGGCCGAAAAGGCGCGCGCAGGCATCAGCAACGGCGCCACCAAGACCTGGCACTTCAAGGCGAAGAACGTGCGCGACTTCGCGTTCGCCTCGAGCCGCAAGTTCATCTGGGACGCGCAGGGCATCAGGAGCGGCGACAACGACGTCATGGCGATGTCCTACTATCCGAAGGAAGGCAATCCGCTGTGGGAGAAGTATTCCACGCAGGCGGTGGTCCACACCATCGAACAGTACAGCAAGTACTCCTTCGACTATCCGTATCCGACCGCGATTTCCGTGAACGGTCCGGTGGGCGGCATGGAATACCCGATGATCTCGTTCAACGGTCCGCGTCCGACCAAGGACAAGAAGACGGGCGAGCTGACCTACGGGAAGCGCACGAAATATGGCCTGATCGGCGTGATCATCCACGAAGTCGGCCACAACTACTTCCCGATGATCGTGAATTCGGACGAGCGCCAGTGGACCTGGATGGACGAGGGCATCAACTCCTTCGTCCAGACCCTGGCCCAGGAAGCCTGGGAAGAGAACTGGCCGGAAATGCGCGGCGAGCCGCGCCTGATTACCGACTACATGAAGAGCCGCAACCAGGTGCCGATCATGACCAACTCGGAGTCGCTCCTCCAGTTCGGCAATAACGCCTACGCCAAGCCAGCCGCCGCACTGACCGTGCTGCGCGAAACGGTGCTGGGCCGCGACCTGTTCGATTTCGCTTTTAAAGAATACGCACAGCGCTGGAAATTCAAGCGCCCGACCCCGTCGGACTTCTTCCGCACCATGGAAGACGCGTCGGGTACGGACCTCGACTGGTTCTGGCGCGGCTGGTTCTACACGACCGACGCGGTGGACGTGAGCGTGGACGGCATCAGCGAGTACACCGTCAGCAGCCAGAATCCGGAAATCGAGAAGGCCTGGCGCAAGAAGCTCAAGGACGCCGAGCCGATGTCGCTGACCGACCAGCGCAACAAGGGCACGCCGCGCCGCGTCGATGCGCACCCTGAACTGAAGGACTTCTACAACGAGCACGACGATTTTACGGTCACGAATGCCGACCGTAACAAGTACAATGAGGCGCAGGAAAAGCTGGAGGACTGGGAAAAGGCCCTGCTCTCCTCGGGCAAGCACCTGTACCTGGTCGACTTCTCGAACCTTGGCGGGCTGGTCACGCCGCTGGTCCTCGAGATCCAGCTCGCCAGCGGCAAGAAATACATCGAGCGCATTCCGGCCGAAGTCTGGCGCTACTCGCCGAAGAAGATCACGAAGCTGATCGTCACCGACGAGCCGATGACGAGCCTGACCCAGGATCCGTTCTGGGAAACGGCCGACATCGACCAGAACAACAACGCCTGGCCGCGCAAACTGACGCCGTCGCGCCTGGAGCTGTTCAAGTCGGAACGTGGCCAGGGCAACGACATGATGAAGGACTTCAATACCAAGCTGAAGACCAGGGAAGAAAAAGCGGCCGAGGACGCCAAGAAGGAAAAGGACACGGTGCCGAAGGTGCAGTGATCGGCCTTTGTACTCTGTAGGGTTCGAGCCGGTGGCTGCGTGCGAAGCGCAGCCGCCGGTTTACATTTTTTAGTACACGATAAGACAAGCATGAAGCATCTTGCCCGCCTCGCCGCGTTGAGCCTGGCCCTGTCCGCCGGCGCCCACGCCGCCGACAAATTCGACGACAAGTTCCGCCAGCTCGACGAGCTGCTGCCGACGCCATCGAGCACCCGCACCGCCTCCGGCGCGCCGGGCCACGCCTACTGGCAGCAGCGCGCCGACTACACCCTGCGCGCGGCGCTCGACGAGAACAAGCGTTCGATTACCGGCTCCGGCACCATCACCTACCACAACAATTCGCCCGACACCCTGACATACCTGTGGCTGCAGCTGGACCAGAACATGTTCCGCGCGGATTCCGACAACCGCAACATCGCGACCATTCCCTCGCGCGAGGCCTGGCAGAAGACGGGCGCGGACGGCGTGAAGTTCGATGCGCTGCGCGCCACTTTCGACAGCCGCGCCTTCGATGGCGGCATCCAGGTCGGAAACGTGAGGACGGCGGGCGGCGCTCCCCTGCGCCACGTCGTCAACAAGACGATGATGCGCATCGACCTCCCGCAGCCATTGCGGCCCGGCCAGCGTTTCTCGTTCGCGCTCGACTGGCGCTTCAACATTCCCGAGGCGAACATCGTCGGCCGCCGCACCGGCTACGAGCGTTTCGACAAGGAGGACAAGAACGACTTGTTCGAACTCGCCCAGTGGTTCCCGCGCATGGCCGCCTATTACGACGCCGCCGGCTGGCAAAACAAGCAGTACCTGGGCGACGGCGAATTCACGCTCGAATTCGGCGACTACGATGTCGCGCTCACGGTCCCGGCCGACCACATCGTCGCCGCGACCGGCGAACTGCAGAACCCGGGCGAGGTCCTGACGGCCGCCCAGCGCGAGCGCCTGGCGAAAGCCCGCACGGCGAAGACGCCGGTGATCATCGTCACCCAGCTTGAGGCCGAAGCGGCCGAAAAGGCACGCGCAGGCATCAGCAACGGCGCCACTAAAACCTGGCGCTTCAAGGCGAACAACGTGCGCGATTTCGCCTTTGCCTCGAGCCGCAAGTTCATCTGGGACGCGCAGGGCATCAGGAGCGGCGCCAATCCCGTGATGGCGATGTCCTACTATCCAAAGGAAGGCAATCCGCTGTGGGAGAAGTATTCCACGCAGGCGGTGGTCCACACCATTGAACAGTACAGCAAGTACTCCTTCGACTATCCCTACCCGACCGCGATTTCCGTGAACGGCCCGGTCGGCGGCATGGAGTACCCGATGATCTCGTTCAACGGCGGGCGTCCGACCAGGGATAAAAAGACCGGCGAGCGCACGTATTCGAAGGCGACCAAATATGGCCTGATCAGCGTGATCATCCACGAGGTCGGCCACAACTACTATCCGATGATCGTCAACTCCGACGAGCGCCAGTGGACCTGGATGGACGAAGGCCTGAACTCCTTCCTGCAATTCCTCGCCGAAGAGGCATGGGAAGAGAACTACCCGGCGCGCCGCGGCGAGCCACGCGACATCACCGACTACATGCGGAGTAAAAACCAGACGCCGATCATGACGAATTCGGAATCGGTCCTGCAGCGCGGCCCGAACGCCTACGGCAAGCCGGCCACGGCCCTGAACATCCTGCGCGAGACCGTGCTCGGGCGCGAGCTGTTCGACTTCGCCTTCAAGGAATACGGCCGCCGCTGGAAGTTCAGGCGGCCGACGCCGGCCGACCTGTTCCGCACGATGGAAGACGCCTCGGGCACGGACCTCGACTGGTTCTGGCGCGGCTGGTTCTACACGACGGACGCCGTGGACGTGAGCGTGGACGGCATCAGCGAATACACGATCAGCTCGCAGAATCCGGAGCTTGAGAAGGCCTGGCGCAAGAAGCTCAAGGAAGCGGAGCCGATGTCGCTGACCGACCAGCGCAACAAGGGCACGCCGCGCCGCGTCGACGCGCATCCTGAACTGAAGGATTTCTACAACGAGCACGACGACTTCACCGTCACCAACGCCGACCGCAACAAGTACAACGAGTCGCAGGACAAGCTGGAAGACTGGGAAAAGGCGCTGCTCGCCTCGAACAAGCACCTGTACCTGGTCGATTTCACGAATGTCGGCGGCCTGGTGACGCCACTGGTCCTGGAGATCCAGCTCGCCAGCGGTAAAAAAACCATCGAGCGTATTCCGGCCGAAGTCTGGCGCCATTCGCCATCGAAGATCACGAAACTGATCGTCACCGACGAGCCGATGGTCGGCCTCACCCAAGACCCGTACTGGGAGACGGCCGATATCAACGTCGACAACAACGCCTGGCCGCGCAAGCTGACGCCGTCGCGCCTGGAGCTGTTCAAGTCGCAGCGCGAACAAGGCGACATGATGAAGGACTTCAATGCGACGCTGAAGAAGCCCGAAGCCGAAACGAAGGCGGCGCAATGATGCGGGGCGTGAGAACCGCCATCGCCGCCGCGCTGCTGCTGTGCAGCGCGGCGGTGTCTGCCCACCGCTTCCACGCGGGGATCACGGACATCGCCTTCAACGCCCGCACCGGCAACACCGAGGTCGTGCACACCTATATGGCGCACGATGTCGAGGCCTTGCTGGCGAACCTGTACGGACGCCAGTTCGATCTCACCGATCCGGACGACCAGGACGTGCTGCGCAAGTATGTCGAGGGCCGCTTTTCCATCCTGGGACAGGACCAGGCGCGCCTGCCCCTGCGCTGGGTCGGCGTGAATGCCGACGCCGAGCGCGTCACCGTGTTCCAGGAAATCGAACAGACCCCGCTGTGGAAGACCGCGGCCATCCGCGACAGCGTGCTGGTCGATTTCATTCCCGAGCAGGTCAACACCGTCAATCTGAACGAAGGCAATGCGGTACGCACCTTGACCTTCGATCGCAATCATAACGAGCAGCCGACGCGCTGACCCATACCATGCCCTTCCTTCGTCCCCTGCCCTGCGCCCTCGTCGCCCTGTTTGCCGCCTCCCCGGTCCTGGCCGACGACCTCGTGCTGCAGCGCGTGCTGGTCGAAGGCTCGCGCCTCTCCCAGCTCGGCATCGCCGACTCGGCGAATGCCGGCACGGTGGGGCAGAAGGAACTGGCGGCGCGCACCACCTACCGGCCGGGCGAGATGCTGGAAGCCATGCCGGGCCTGATCGCCAGCCAGCACAGCGGCGAAGGCAAGGCCAACCAGTTCTACCTGCGCGGTTTTAACCTGGACCACGGCACCGATCTCGCCACCTGGGTCGACGGCATGCCGGTCAACCAGCGCAGCCATGCGCACGGCCAGGGCTGGACCGACGTGAACTTCCTGATCCCGGAACTGGTCGGCCGTCTCGACTACCGCAAGGGGCCGTATTCGGCGCGCGACGCCGACTTCGCCTCGGCCGGCAGCGCCGAGATCAGCTACGCCAACCGGCTGGCAAAGGAGATCGCCAGCGTCACGCTGGGCGAGGACGGTTTCCGGCGCGCGCTGCTGGCGGGTTCGCCCGAGCTGCTCGGCGGTACCCTGCTGTATGCGATTGAATCCTTGAACAACGCCGGGCCGTGGACGCGCCCCGACGACTACCGCAAGCGCAACGGCATGCTGCGCTACAGCCGCGGCTACGCCAACAACGGCTGGAGCGTCACCGCCATGGCCTACCGCGGCAGCTGGAACGCGACCGACCAGATACCGCTGCGCGCAGTCGAAGACGGCTCCCTCGGCCGTTTCGACGGCATCGACGATACCGATGGCGGCAATGCGCGCCGTTACAGCGTATCGGGTATCTGGCGCCAGACCGGCACCGACGCGAGCTCGAAGCTCAGTGCCTACGTGATCCGCAACCAGCTCGACCTGTACTCGAATTTTACGTATTTCATGAACGACCCGGTCAACGGCGACCAGTTCGCCCAGCCTGACCGGCGCGTGACCAGCGGCCTGGATGCGACCCACACCTGGCACCTGCACCGCGGCGAGGCAATGGCGTCCGACCTGACTGTCGGCGCGCGCCTCCAGAACGACAATATCTTCAACGGTTTATACGACACGCGGGCACGCCGGCGCCTGGCAACCACGCGCGAAGACCACATCATCGAGACCAGCGGCGGCGTGTTCGTCGAAGGCACGACGCGCTGGAGCGAGTCGCTGCGCACCAAGGCCGGCGTACGCGCCGACCGCTACCGCTTCGATGTAGCGAGCGACCTGGCAGCCAATTCGGGACGGGCGAACGATACGCAACTGAGCCCGTCGTTCAGCCTGGTCTACGCGCCGCTGGCATCGACCGAGTTTTACCTGAACTATGGCCACGGCTTCCACAGCAACGATGCGCGCGGCACGGTGGCGGCCTTCGATCCGAAAACCATGGAAGCCCTGGAACGCGCGCCGGGCCTGGTGCGTTCGCGCGGGATGGAGCTGGGCCTGCGGACCGAAGCGCTTCCCCAAATGCAGACGGCGGTCTCGCTCTACCGGCTCGACTTCGATTCCGAACTGACCTATGTCGGCGACGCCGGCATGACGGAAGCGGGCGAGGCCAGCCGCCGCGTCGGGATCGAGTTCTCGAACTACTGGCGGCCCCTGAAATGGCTGTCGGTCGACTTCGACGCCGCGTTTGCGCGGGCGCGCGCGCGCAATGGCGATCGGATCCCCGGCGCCGTCGAAGGCGTGGGCCAGCTGGCGCTCACGGTCGACAAGCTCGGCCCCTGGTCCGGCGCGCTGCGCCTGCGCTACTTCGGTCCGCGTCCGCTCATCGAGGACGACAGCGTGCGCTCGCAGGCCAGCACCACGCTCAACGGCCGCATCGGATACAAAGTGAACAAGGGCCTGCAGCTCGAGCTCGAAGCCTTCAACCTCGCCAACCGCCGCGCCTCGGCCATCGATTACTACTATGCCTCGCAGCTGGCAGCAGAAGCGGCGCCGCGCAACGATATCCACTTCCACCCGATCGAACCGCGCTCGCTGCGTCTGACCCTCACCAAGACCTGGTGAGCGATGCGGGCCTTCCTC
Organism: Massilia litorea; assembly: GCF_015101885.1. NCBI lineage: Bacteria > Pseudomonadati > Pseudomonadota > Betaproteobacteria > Burkholderiales > Oxalobacteraceae > Massilia > Massilia litorea. The sequence continues at coordinate 2,223,161 of NZ_CP062941.1, read as the reverse complement.
CACCGGCCCCTGCGAAAAATGCTACGCTACCGGGCATGACACCATCCGAACTGCCCTACAGCGATCCTTCCCGCCTTGCCGAAGCCCTGCTCGGCGACGGCTATGCCCTGCTGCGTCCCCAGGACGTCGCGCGCCTTGCCGGCTGCACCCTGGCCGACCTCGATGCACTGGCGCCGAGCTGGGAGCACCTGGAACTCGACAACTACCTGAAGGACGGCGGCCGCTACCGGCGCCGGCGCCATTCCTGCTTCGTCGACGACGGCCGCGACCTGACCCAGGTGCCGCACCGCGCGCACTGGCAGCCGGTCGAGTACAACGCCCTGCACGGCGGCATGCACCGCCTGTTCGCGCCGATCGCGCCAGGCACCGTCGCCCAGCCGGCCTGGCGCCAGCTGCTGCGTTCGCTCGGCGCGGTGTGCTCGCAGGCGAAGGCGGCGCAGCCCTGGTATGTGGAAGCGCACCAGTTCCGCATCGATACCGCCGACGGCATCGGCCGCCCGACGCCGGAAGGCGCGCACCGCGACGGAGTCGATTTCGTCGCCGTGATCCTGGTCAAGCGTGCCGGCATCAAGGGCGGCGAGACGCGCGTGTTCGAAGCGGACGGCCCGCGCGGCCAGCGTTTCACGATGACCGAACCATGGACCCTGCTGCTGCTCGACGACGCCGCCGTGATCCACGAGTCGACCCCGATCCAGCCGCTGGGCGAGCACGGCTACCGCGATACCCTGGTGCTGACCTGGCGCGCGGGGGCCTTCCAGGGCGAGGACGCCTGAATACCCTACTCGTAACAGCGGCAAAAAAAACGCCCGCGTACCTTGCGGTAGCGGGCGGCAATCCAGAATTTCGGAGAAAAACTGGAGGAGACAGTTCCAATATAGCGCGATTTATTGTGCGCCGCAATACGGTAAAACTACCGGCCTCCTGGGACAACTCCTCCTCAATTCGTAGGCGTTTTCTGACGCTTTGTCTTGGCTACGGCGATTTATGACGCAGTGCACCATCGCAGTGCGAATCCAAGCCATGTTGCCCTGAATGTCAACGTTCAGGCGCCCTCCGGCTTCGCCCTGCTGTTTCCGGGTGCAGGGGGCACGGTGTCGCCGGCGCAATGGCCTTGTGCGTTTTTTCCCGCGTCTGTTGTTTTTTCCGCGCGTGCCGACGCCGCCGCCATTGCGCGGCTCGACGGCGTGTCGGTGTGCGAGGGCACCCGTGTAGTTGGCGCCACAGTGCCCAGTTGCGGTTCGGGTTTGTCGCTGGCGCGGGCAGGCAGGGAGCTGTCGGCACGGGGCGCTTCGGCGCGGGCGGCGCAGCCGGGCTGCGGCGTGGTGGGGGCCGGCCCGCCCTCCTGCGCGAATGCGCCGAGCGGCAGCCCGGCAGTCACGGTCGCCATGGCCGCCAGCAGTACAGGTTTGTTCATCGCGGTCTCCTTCACAAGTCGATTCCACCCATGCCCGGGTAGAACAATGCCACTATTGAATTCGCGTCAACGCATGATGCGGTTTGATAAACTGCTCCATTGCCGTCCACGTCACGGCGTCCCGCTTGCTTACGGAACCGGAACCACGCACATGCCCTCATCGACATCACGCATCGTTTTCATCGGCTCGGCCGCCCTCCTCTCCCTTCTGCTCGGCGCTTGCGGCAAGGACGACGACAAGAAGAAGAACGCACCGGCGACGCCGGCGTTGACCGTCACCACCGCGCGCCCATCCACGGCGAGCCTGCCCGTCAAACTCGGCGCCAACGGCAACGTCGCGGCCTGGCAGGAAGCGATCGTCGGCAGCGAGTCGGGCGGGCTGCGCCTGCTGGAAGTGCGCGTCAACGTGGGCGACGTCGTCAGGAAGGGCGAGACCCTGGCCGTGTTCTCGGCCGATACGGTCAACGCCGACGTCGGCCAGGCGAAGGCGGCGCTACAGGAAGCGCAGGCGAATGCCGCCGAGGCGGCCGCCAACGCCAGGCGCGGCCTGGCGCTGAAGAGTTCCGGCGCGCTCAGCGAGCAGCAAGTCACGCAATACCTCACCGCGGAGCGCACGGCCGCGGCGCGCGTCGCGGCGGCAAAGGCCACACTCACCCAGCAGCAGCTGCGCCTGCAGCACACGCAGGTGCTTGCGCCCGACAGCGGCATCATCTCGGCGCGCAACGCCACCGTCGGCGCCGTGGTCGGCGTCGGTACCGAGCTGTTTCGCCTGATCCGCCAGGGCCGCCTCGAGTGGCGTGCCGAACTGCCGGCATCCGATATCGGCCGCGTGCAACCGGGCGCACGCGTGCGCGTCAAAGGGGCGAACGGCAGCGAAGTGCTGGGCAAGGTGCGGACCGTGGCGCCGACGGTCGATGCGCAGACGCGCACGACGCTGGTTTATGTCGACCTGCCGCCTGCGCTGTCTTCGAACGCGCCGTTGAAGGCCGGGATGTTCGCCGGCGGCGAATTCGAACTCGGCGCCTCGAACGCGCTGACCGTGCCGCAGCAGGCGATCGCCGTGCGCGACGGGTTCAGTTATGTCTTCCGCCTGAATCCCGACAGCCGCGTCAGCCGGGTCAAGATCGACACCGGCCGCCGGCTGGGCGAGCGGATCGAGGTCGTCTCCGGGCTGGCGGCCGATACGCCGATCGTGATCCAGGGCGCCGGCTTCCTGAACGACGGCGACCTGGTACGGAATGTACCCGCGCCGGCCGCCGCCCCCGCCAAGGTCGCGACCCGCTGAGGACAGGATCATGAATTTTTCCGCCCTCTCGATCCGCAATCCGGTTCCCGCCATCCTGCTGTTCGCCCTGCTGACGCTGGCCGGCCTGCTCGCCTTCAAGGCCAACAAGGTCCAGTTCTTCCCCGATATCGAACTGCCGATCGTGACCGTCACCGCCACGCTCGACGGCGCCGCCCCGGCCCAGCTGGAAACCGAGGTCGCGCGCAAGATCGAGGATTCGGTCGCCACCCTGCAGGGCGTCAAGAATATCCATACCAAGGTGCTCGACGGCGTGGCCACGGTCACCGTCGAATTCATCCTCGACAAGAACCTGTCGGACGCGGAGAACGACGTGCGCGGCGCCGTCTCGCAGGTGCGCGCCGACTTGCCGGGCGAGATGCGCGAGCCGAGCGTGACCAAGGCCGCCACCGCCGGCCGCTCGATCCTCACCTTCACCGCCTCCGCCAGACCGGGCACCAACGGCCTCGATGACCAGGAACTGTCCTGGTTCGTCGACAACACGGCTGCCAAGCGCCTGCTCAGCGTACCGGGCCTGGGCGCCGTGAAACGGGTCGGCGGCGTCGACCGCGAAGTGCGGGTCGAACTCAACGACGCGCGCATGGCCGCGCTGCGGGTGTCGGCGCTGGACGTGTCGCGCCAGCTGCGCAACGTGCAGCGCGAGGCCCCGGGCGGACGCGGCGACGTCAGCGGCGCCGAGCAGTCGGTGCGTACCCTGGCGACGGTGGCCAGCGCGCAGGAGCTGGGGCGCATGAACATTCCGCTGCCGGACGGGCGCCGCGTGCGCCTCGACGAAATCGCCACCGTCAGCGACACGGTCTCCGAGCAGCGCGCACTGGCCGAGCAGGACGGCAGGAAAGTCGTCGGCTTCGAAGTCTTCCGCACGCGCGGCGCCAGCGAGACCGAAGTCGCCGCGGGCGCGCGCGCCGCCGTCGCCGAGCTGCAGAAGGCGCATCCGAACGTGGTGCTCAAGGAAGTCGTCGACAACGCCGAGCCGGTGCAGGAAAACTTCGACGCGTCGATGGAGATGCTCTACGAAGGCGCGGCGCTGGCCGTGCTGGTGGTGTGGTGGTTCCTGCGCGACTGGCGCGCGACGCTGGTCGCCGCGGCCGCGCTGCCGCTGTCGGTGATTCCGGCCTTCCTTGGCCAGTACCTGTTCGGCTACACGCTGAACATGGTGACCTTGTTGTCGCTGGCCCTGGTGGTCGGGGTGCTGGTCGACGATGCCATCGTCGAGATCGAGAACATCGCGCGCCACCTGCAGCTGGGGAAAACGCCGATGCAGGCGGCATTGGAAGCGGCCGAGGAAATCGGCATGGCGGTGATTGCGACCACCTTCTCGCTGGTGGCGGTGTTCCTGCCGACCGCCTTCATGGGCGGCATCCCGGGGCGCTTCTTCAAGCAGTTCGGCTGGACCGCGGTGCTGGCGATCCTGGCCTCGCTGCTGGTGGCGCGCCTGCTGACACCGATGATGGCGGCCTACATCATGAAGCCGGCCAAGGCGCACGCCGAACAGGATGGCGCCATCATGCGGCGCTACATGGCGACCATGCAGTGGTGCCTGCGCCACCGCGGCATCACGGTCATCGCCTCGCTGCTGTTCTTCGCCGGCTCGATCTCGCTGGTGGGGCTGCTGCCGACGGGCTTCGTGCCGCCGGCCGACCGCGGCCAGACCATCGTCAACGTCGAGCTGCCGCCCGGTTCGACGCTGGCGCAAACCCATGGCGTGGCCGAACAGGCGCGCCTGGTGGCGATGCAGGTGCCCGGTGTGAAGAGTGTCTTCAGTTCGATCGGCGGCGGGTCGAGCGGCGACGCGTTTGCGCCCGGCGCAGCTGCCGAAGCGCGGCGCGCGGTGCTGACGGTGACGACATCGCACCGCCGCGAGCGCGACGAATCGCTGCCGGAACTCGAGCGCCAGATCCGGACACGCTTGTCCGCCATTCCGGGTGCGCGTTTCTCGGTCGGCCAGGCCGACACCGGCGGCAAGCTGCAGCTGGTCCTGCGCAGCGAAGACCCGCTTGCCCTGGCCACCGCCGCCCAGCGCGCCGAGCGCGAACTGCGCGGACTGCAAGGCATCGGCAACGTCAGCTCGAGCGCCTCGCTGGTGCGTCCCGAAATCATCGTGCGCCCGGACTTCGCGCGCGCGGCCGATCTCGGCGTCACCGCCGCCGCGATCGGCGAAACGGTGCGCGTGGCCACGGCCGGAGACTATGAGCAGGTGCTGGCGAAGATGAATTTGCCGGAGCGCCAGGTGCCGATCCGGGTAAAACTGCCCGACGCCGTGCGCGCCGACCTCGATGCGATCGGACGCCTGACGGTGCCGGGCAAGAACGGTCCGGTGCTGCTGTCGACCGTGGCCGACATCACGATGGAAAGCGGTCCGGCCGAGATCAGCCGCCTGAACCGCAGCCGGAATGTCACGCTCAACGTCGAACTGGGCGGACGCACGCTGGGCGAGGTCAACGCCGAAGCGCGCGCCCTGCCCGCTTTCAAGACGCTGCCGGCCTCGGTCCAGATCGCGGAACTGGGCGATGCTCAGGAGATGCAGGCCCTGTTCGCCAGCTTCGGTGTCGCGATGGCGATCGGCGTGCTGTGCATCTATGGCGTGCTGGTGCTGCTGTTCCACGACTTCATGCAGCCGATCACGATTCTCGCGGCCCTGCCGCTGTCGATCGGCGGGGCCTTCATCGCCCTGCTGCTCACCAGGAGCGCGCTCTCGATGCCGAGCATGATTGGCCTGATCATGCTGATGGGGATCGTGACGAAGAATTCGATCCTGCTGGTCGATTATGCGATCCTTGCGCGCGAGGCGGGCATGCGCCGCTTCGAGGCCCTGGTCGACGCCTGCCACAAGCGCAGCCGGCCGATCATCATGACGACCATCGCCATGGGCGCCGGCATGATGCCGCTGGCCCTGGGCTTCTCGGGCGACCCGAGCTTCAGGTCGCCGATGGCGATTGCCGTGATCGGGGGGCTGATCACGTCCACCTTATTGAGCCTGCTGGTGGTGCCGGCGGTGTTTACCTATGTCGACGATTTCAAGGGCTGGCTCGATCGCGGGGTGCGCAGGTTGAGGAAGCATCCGAAGGAGCCGGTGCGGGTGAGCGAGCCGTCGGCGATGAAGTGAATCGCCGGCGTTATCGGCCGTCGTCCGGCGTGCCACATCATTGATGGTGCACGCGTGGGCATGCCCACCCTACGTTATGCGACGGCCGCAATGCTTGCCTGAAACGGTAGTGCACCGTAGGGTGGGCACTCGTGCCCACGCGTTACGTGCGCCAAACAAAAACGCCGGCACGGATGCCGGCGTTGTCCTTACTGCCTGAATGCTCAGGTCAAAATCGCGATCAGGATAATGATCGGAATCGGAATCCCCACGAGCCACAAAAGAATCGAACGCATACCGTGCTCCTTGATTTAACGATGGGACACGCCGGCAAGGCCGTCGCGCAGTTTGCCGCCGAGGGTGGCGCACCAGCTGGCGACGAAGGCGCCGATCAGCAGGGCGACCGTCAGCCAGAGTGCCGTGCCGGCTGCTGCCTTGCGCGCGGTGTCGGCGGCTTCCCTGGCGGTGGCCTTGGCTTTGGCAGCGGCGGCGGCGCCACGGGCATAGACGTCATCGACACGCTTCTCGGCCGCGGCCTGGTCGAGGCCGGTACGGGCAGCGATGCGCCTGGCGAGATAGGCGCGGTCGTCGGCGGCCAGGCTGCCGTTCTTGATGCTGTTGGCGAGGATGCGCATGGTTTCCTGGCGCAGCTCGCCGCTGCCGCCGGCCGCATCAGGCTTGTCGGTACGCAGCATCATGTCCGAGAAGTAGTCGAGCGGGTTGGCGCCGGCGCTGTCGCCGCCGTCTTTCGCCGCGGCAGCCGTTGCCGCCGCGCCGCTGGCCAGCGTCGCCTTCGCCACGCCGGCGCCGGCGTCGACTGCCGTGCCGGTCATCTTGCTGATCACGCTAGAAAACAGGGCCGCGGCCAGCATGGTCGACACCGCCCAGGTCAGCAGGCCGTGCGCGGTATCGCGGAAATACACTTCATCGGTATGGATGCTGGCCCACTTGGTACGCAGGCGGCCAGCCATATAGCCGCCGATGGCCGAGGCCGCCAGCTGGGTCAGCGTGAGCCAGAGGATGGCACCGATGCCGAAGGCAACGCCGCTGTTGTCGGACCAGGGCGACGCGGCGGAGAGGCCGAGGCCGGAGCCCAGCAGGTACAGCACGAGCGACAGCGCCGTGGCGGCGGCCGCGCCGGCCAGGATCGCGCCCCAGGAAACGCCTGAGCGCGCAGTTTCGACCGCCTCGATCCCTTGGGTAGGGACGTGCGTCGTCGAACTCGATGATTGAGCTTGCATAAGTTCCCTCGTTGTTTTTATTCGTGGAACCGGACCCCGGCCGAACGTCGTGTCGGCCGGGATGCGTCCGGTGAAGCGCTACTGATTAGTAGTCGCGGCGGCGGCTGCCGCCCAGCAGCTTGGCCAGGATGTAACCGGCGCCGAGGGCGATTGCCACGGCGGTACCCGGCTTGTTGCGCACGTATTCGCGGCCCGAATCAGCCAGTTGCTGGTAGGTGTCGTTCATTTGTGCGGAACGGTTGCTCAACTGCTCCGATGCGCCGCTGAGCAGGCCGCTCAGCTTGTCGACGCCGGCGTGGGCCGAGGAAACGACACGGTCGACCATCGGCTGGGCTGCCTCGGCGGCCTTGTCGATCGTCTTGTGCATCTCTTCCGGCTTCATTGCGGCCATCATGCCCTCTTTCGAGGACGAATCGCTGCCGGTGCCCGAGCTGGCGCCGGTCGAGCCGCCCTGTGCCCCCGAGGACGACGAACCGCCCGTCGAACCCGAACCGCCGGTCACGGACGAGCTGCCCAGTGCGCCGGTGCCCGACGAGGAGCCGCCCATGGTGCCGGTGCCCGACGACGAGCTGCCCATGGCGCCCGAGGACGTGGTGCTCGAGCCGGTGCTCGACGAACCGGTGCTCGACGATCCCGAGGTACCCGACAGCGACGAACCCGACGAACCGCCCAGGCCGCCGCTGCTGCCTGCTGCGCTCGAACCGCCGGTGGCGCCGGCGTTGCCCGAGCTGCTTGCGCCGCCCATGGCGCCCGAACCCGTGGACGGGCTGGTGCTCGACGACGAGCCGCCGCTCATGCTGCCCGACGAACCGGCGCTGGCCGACGAACCGGTGCTGCTCTTGTTCAGGCTGCTCGAGCTGTCCTTGCTCTGGCTCGACTGGTCTTTACCCATGCTGTTGCCGCTGTTTTGCTTGCTCGCGTCAACGCCTTTTCCCTCGCTCGACTTCTGATTATCCATGACTTTTGTCCTTGTAAAATGTAGACCAACGCGGAGTAGACCGGTACCCGACCATCACCACATTCTTCCTCGATTCCGCTCGAAACAAAACGGAGGCGCGAAAATGAACTGCGCTATATCAATGGATCATTCGGATCATGCCTTCGGTCAAGGATTTGCATCGATGACCTCAAACAACATGAAAAGTTCCGTCAACAAGCCACGTCACTTTCGCATCCCGTTTTGCAAGAGTACGCCCAAGCGGCATACCGCACGATTGCAGCTGTCGGGTTACCACGTGCGATACAAAAAATATAACGAATGGGGTAGCAGGACCGTGCGTTGACTAACAGAGCTACCGGATCGGTGAGGTCCGGAGGGAAATAGAAGCGAAAGCCGGCGTGTTCGCCGGCGTTTCGATGAGTAGGGGAAATTAATGGGTATTACTGGAAAGCCTGGACTGAACTACCCGGCAGAAAAAGAAAAAGCCCAGCAGAAGCTGGGCTTTTTCTTTGTATCCTTGGTGCCGCTGACCGGAATCGAACTGGTGACCTTCGCATTACGAATGCGCTGCTCTACCGACTGAGCTACAGCGGCTCTACGCGGGCAAACCCGACGAAGAGCCGTATTCTAGCAAACAACACGTCAAACTTGCTAGTCCGACTCTGCAATTTCTCGCCGGATTTGCCAATAATTCACTTACTCGGCGTGGTAGCGGGTCACCAGCTCGACTTCTTCCTTCGAACCCAGGAAGACCGGCACGCGCTGGTGCAGCTTGTGCGGCTGGATGTCCATGATGCGCCCGCTGCCGTTCGTGGCGGCGCCGCCGGCCTGCTCGACGATCATCGCCATCGGGTTGGCTTCGTACATCAGGCGCAGCTTGCCCGGCTGGGACGGATCGCGCATATCGGCCGGATACATGAAGACGCCGCCGCGGTTCAGGATGCGGTGCACGTCGGCCACCATCGAAGCGATCCAGCGCATGTTGAAATCCTTGCCGCGTGGACCGGTTTTACCCGCCAGCATTTCGTCGATGTAGCGCTGGACCGGCGGCTGCCAGTGGCGTTTGTTCGACATGTTGATGGCAAATTCCTTGGTCGCCGCGGGGATCTGGATGTTGCTCTGGGTGAGCACCCAGGAGCCTTGTTCGCGGTCGAGCGTGAAGCAGTGCACGCCCTGCCCCGTGGTCAACACCAGCATCGTTTGCGGACCGTAGACCGCGTAGCCGGCGGCAACCTGTGCCGAGCCGGGCTGCAGGAAGGCTTCTTCGGTCGGTTCGCCCATGCCTTCCGGGGCTTTCAGCACCGAGAAGATGGTGCCGATCGAGACGTTGACGTCGATGTTCGACGAGCCGTCGAGCGGATCGAAGAGCAGCATGTACTCGCCCTTCGGGTAGCGGTTCGGGATCGGGTGGATGCTTTCCATCTCTTCCGATGCCATCGCCGCCAGGTGGCCGCCCCACTCGTTGGCCTCGAGCAGGATCTCGTTCGAGATCACGTCGAGTTTTTTCTGCACTTCGCCCTGGATGTTCTCGGTGTCGGCGCTGCCGAGGATGTCGCCCAGCGCGCCCTTGCTGACTTCATAGCTGATGCGCTTGCAGGCGCGGGCCACGACCTCGATCAGGAGGCGCAGCTCGGCCGGGATGGAATTGTGGAGGCGTTGCTGCTCCACCAGGTGTTGCGTGAGACTGACGCGTTTCATGAACTTCCTTTGCTTGGATTGAATCGTTTTAGTTGGCGAGCGCTTTGCCGACGACTTCGCGCACGTCATTGGAAAGACGCTGCTGTCCGGCGACCTGCTGCAGCGCCTTCTTCATGTGTTCCTGCAACTCCGGCGTGTAGCGGCGCCAGCGGTCCATGGCGCGCGCCAGGCGGCTCGCCACTTGCGGGTTCAGTGCGTCGAGCGTGATCACCTGCTCGGCCCAGAAGGCGTAGCCGCTGCCGTCCGGTGCGTGGAACTGGACCGGGTTGCCGGCGCAGAAGCTGGAAATCAGGCTGCGCGCGCGGTTCGGGTTGCGCAGGTTGAAGGCCGGGTGGCGCATCAGGCTGCGGACAGCGCCCACGTCGGTGGTCGCCGCCGACGCTTGCAGCATGAACCATTTGTCGATGACGAGTGCTTCGTCCTCGAATTCGTCGTAGAAACGCTGCAAGGCCGCTTCCGCGCCTGGTGCCCGTGCATGGATCAGCGCGCTCAGGGCGGCGACGCGGTCGGTCATGTTGCCGGCCTCGTCGAATTGCTGCTGGGCCAGTTGCAGACCCTCCTCGTCCTGGGCCGCGGTCAAATACGCCAGGCACAGGTTTTTCAGGGCGCGTTTGCCGGCGGACAGCGCATCCGGGCTGTATTCGCCCGGCGTCTGGTTGGCCTGGTATTGCGCCAGCAACTCCGTGCGCAGGCGGGCGCCGATATTCGCGCGCATGAACTGGCGCGCCAGGTGGATCGACATCGGATTGACGACCTCGATCTGCTCGGCCACCATGCCCTCCGACGGCAGCAGCAAGGCCTGTTCGCGGAAGGCGGGATCGAGCGCCTCGTCGCTCAGCATCTTGCCCAGCGCCAGCAGGAAGGTGTCGTCCAGCATCAGGGGCGCGCCGACGCCGGCTTCGCCCGTCAGTTTCAACAGACGGCCCATCGCCAGGCGCTGGCCGGCTTCCCAGCGGTTCACGGCATCGCTGTCGTGGCTGAACAGGTGCAGCAAGTCGGCGTCGCCATAATTAAAGTCGAGAATGATCGGCGCCGAAAAATCGCGCAGGATCGATGGCGTCGGCTGCTCCTGCACGTTTTCGAAGACGAAGCTCTGCTCGGGTTCGGTCAATTCCAGGACCGTCGTGGGGCCGGCATCCTTGCCGCCGATGATCAAAGGCATGTCGCGCCCGTCCGCACCCAGCAAGCCGACGGCGATCGGGATGTGGAAGGGGAATTTGCTGGTCTGGCCCGGGGTTGGCGGGCAGGACTGGAACAGGGTGATCGTGTAGGTCTTGTCGACCTCGTCGTAGCGGGTTTCGGCACGCACGACGGGCGTGCCGGCCTGGCTGTACCAGCGCTCGAACAGGCTCAAATCGCGGCCGCTCGCATCGGCCATGGCGCGGCGGAAATCGTCGCAGGTGACGGCCTGGCCGTCATGGCGCTCGAAATACAGGTCCATGCCCTTCCTGAAACCTTCGCGGCCCAGCAGGGTCTGGTACATGCGCACGACTTCGGCGCCCTTCTCGTACACGGTCACCGTATAGAAATTGTTGATCTCCACGAAGGAGTCGGGACGCACCGGGTGGGCCATCGGGCCGGCATCTTCCGGGAACTGGGCCTGGCGCAAGGTGCGAACCTGGTCGATGCGCCCCACCGCCCGGCCGCTCTCGGTGCCGATCATGTCGGCCGAGAATTCCTGGTCGCGGAACACCGTCAGGCCTTCCTTCAGCGACAGCTGGAACCAGTCGCGGCAGGTGACGCGGTTGCCGGTCCAGTTGTGGAAGTATTCGTGACCGACGACCGCTTCGATGCCCTGAAAATCGATATCGGTGGCAACGCGCGGATTGGCCAGCACGAATTTCGTGTTGAAGATATTTAAACCCTTGTTTTCCATCGCGCCCATGTTGAAGTCGCCGACGGCAACGATCATGAAGCGGTCCAGGTCGAGTTCCAGGTTCCAGCGTTCCTCGTCCCAGCGGATGCTGTTCTTGAGCGACTGCATCGCGTAATCGGTCTTGTCGAGGTTGCCCTCCTCCACCCAGACCTGCAGCAGGGCGTCGCGGCCGTCTTTCAGGCGGAAGGTTTCTTCCTGGCAGACTAGGCGCGCGGCAACGAGCGCGAACAGGTAAGACGGTTTCCTGAAGGGGTCTTCCCACTTGGCATAGTGGCGGCCGTCGCCCAGTTCTCCTTCTTCGACCAGGTTACCGTTCGACAGCAGCACCGGGTATTTTTCCTTGTCGGCGCGCAGCATCACGGTGAACACGGCCATCACGTCCGGGCGGTCCGGGAAATAAGTGATCGCGCGGAAGCCCTCGGCCTCGCATTGCGTATAGAAACTGCCGTTCGAGGTGTACAGGCCGCTCAGGGTCGTGTTCTGTTCCGGCACGCAGATCGTCTCGATCTCAAGCGTGACTTCCTCCGGGGTATCCGGAATCGTCAGCAGGCTGCCTTCGATGCGGTAATCCTTTTCGCTCAGGGTGTTGCCGTTCATGCGCAGCGCCACCAGCTCCAGGTTCTCGCCGTAGAGCTCGATTTCGCGCTGGGCACTGTCGGGGTTGCGCCGCATCGTCATCCGGTTGGCGACGATGGTGCGCGCGGGATCGAGGTCGAAGCCGAGTTCGACGGTGTCCACGAGGTAGCTGGGCGGGGTGTAGTCTTTCCGGTAAATCGTCTGGGGCGTGTCGGTGCGCATGGGATGTCCGAAAAATACAGTCGAAGAAGCTCTTATTTTACCAACAAGGGTCCACCGGGTTCGCGCGATTTCCCGGGAGCGAAATGTGTCTTCAAATGTGTCCTCATGTGGCGTTCGTAACCGTGTGTAAATTTATCTGAGAGAATTACGGAAAAGGCGCAATCTGACGCTGGGCAAAGTCCGTACAAATATTTGGAGATGAATTGCATGAAACGCTTGTTCGCAGTCACAGTTGCGCTCACGGCGCTGCTGCTTGGCGGGTGTGCCACCACCATCCGCTCCGACGTCACGACCTTCCACCAGTGGCCGGCCCAGATCGAGGACAAGAGCTATGTCTTCGACGCACCGCCGAGCTTCGACAATACGCTCGAATACCAGAGCTACCAGAACCTGGTGCGCGGGCAATTGGCCCAGCTTGGTTTCCGCGAGGCGAATGGCGGCGCGGCAGCGCTGAAAGTGACGATGCGGTTTACGACCACTGACGTACCGGTGCGCGTGGTCCAGCCGGCGATGCCGATGTTTTACGACTACCCGTACTACCGCTTCGGTCCGCGCTATAGCCCGCGCTTCGGCCCGCGCGGCCGCTTTGCCGGCTGGTACCACCCGTTCTACGATCCGTTCTGGAGCCCATTCCCGGCCTATGAGGTGTCGATCGAGCACCAGTACCGGCGCGAACTGCAGGTGTCGATCAAGGACAAGGGCGACAAGCGCCTGTTCGACGTCACCGTGCACAACGTGAGCCGCGAGCTGTCGACCCCGGTCGTGATGCCGGCCCTGGTGCAAAGCGCGTTCACGGGTTTCCCGGGGCCGAACGGCGCGTCGCGGCTGGTGGAGCTGCAGCGCAAGGAGGGGTGATGCGCAGCCGGCAGTGAAGCCGGCATCAATAAAAACCCGGGGCCAGCGCCCCGGTTTTTTTATGGTCCTTACGAAAAATACGCCTCGGAAGCGAACGTGATCGCCACGATCAGCAGGACTGCCAGCACCAGCACGATCAGCAAGCGCCCGAACTTCGGCGCGCCGACCGTGTCCGGCTCCTGCGGCTCGTTATCGTCGCTGAACTCCCTCATGGCAGCAGGATGGTCGAGCCGGTCGTGCGGCGTGCTTCGAGCGCGATGTGGGCCTGGGCGGCGTCGGCCAGCGGAAAGCGCTGGCGGATGTCGATTTTCACTTTGCCGCTTTGGACCATGCCGAACAGGTCGGCCGCGCGTGCCTCGAGCTCGGGACGGGTGGCCACATAGGCCGCCAGCGAAGGCCGCGTGATGTAGAGCGAACCACGCGAGGCCAACTCGCCCAGCGAGAACGGCGGCACCGCGCCCGACGAATTACCGAAGCTGACCATCAGCCCGCGCGGCTGCAGGCAGTCGAGCGAACGGGTAAACGTGTCCTTGCCGACGGAATCGTAGACGACCGGCACTTTCTCCCCGTTCGTGATGTCCAGCACGCGCGCCACGATGTCCTCATCGTTGTAATTGATGACGTGGGCCGCGCCCGCCGCCTTCGCCAGCTCCGCCTTTTCCCTGGACCCGACCGTGCCGATCAGGTTCACGCCGAGCGCACGCGCCCACTGGCAGGCGATCAGGCCGACGCCGCCGGCCGCCGCATGGAACAGGATGGTCTGGCCGGGTTTCACTTCATAGGTGCCGTTGAACAGGTACTGGACCGTCAGGCCCTGCAGCATCATGGCCGCCCCGGTCTCGAAATCGATCGCGTCCGGCAGTTTGACGAGGATGTCGGCCTGCATGATGCGCAGCTCGCTGTAGGCGCCGTTCGGCCGGCCGGCATAGGCGACGCGGTCGCCCGGCTGCACGTGGGTGACGCCCTCCCCGACGGCCTCGACTACGCCGGCGCCTTCCTGGCCCAGCCCCGAGGGCAGCGGCATCGGGTACAGGCCGGTGCGGAAATAGACGTCGATAAAATTCAGGCCGATCGCATGCTGGCGCACGCGCGCCTCGCCCGGTCCGGGCTCCCCTACCTCGACGTCGACGTATTCCAGTACTTCCGGCCCGCCGGTGCGGGTCATGCGGATTGCCTTGGCCATCATGCCTGTTTCTCCTTGTTGGTAGTGAGGATCAGCCCGTCCAGCACCAGATGGGCCGTGGATACGTTGGTCGCGCAGGCGATGTTGTGGACGTCGCAGGCGCGCACCAGGGCGTTGATATCGGGTTCGTGCGGTTGCGGGGTCATCGGGTCGCGCAGGAAAATCACGCAATCGATGTCGCCGGTGACGAGCTGGGCGCCGATCTGCAGGTCGCCCCCGAACGGACCGGAATGCTTGCAGTCGACCACGAGGCCGAGTTCGTTGATCAGGCGCGAGCCGGTGGTGCCGGTGGCGGTCAGCGTGCAGCCGGACAGGAAGTCCCGGTATTGCCCGGCGAGCGTGATCATGTCGTCCTTCTTCTTGTCGTGGGCGATGAGCGCGATGCGTGGTTTCATTTGTTGTCCGTCTCTTTCCTATTTTTTCAGCGAAAGCAGCGCGATGCCTGCAAGCACCAGCCCGGTGCCGGCCAGCTGCACCGTGGTGACGGGCTCGCCCAGCACGAGAAAGCCCAGGAACAGGGTCGACACCGGGCCGATCATGCCGGCCTGGGAAGCGGTGGCGGCACCGATGCGCCCGACCGCGGCCATGGTCATGAACACCGGGAGGATAGTACAGAAAACCCCGTTCACGAGCGAGAGGCCATACACCGGCAGCGGCTGCACCAGCAGTTCGACCGGGCGCAGGATAAAAAATTGCGCCAGGCAGGCGACGCTCGAGACGCACATCGCATACGCCACCAGGCGCAGCGAACCGATGCGGCGCACCATCTCGCCCGTTCCCAGCAGGTAGAGCGCGTAGCACACGGCCGAGCCGAGCACGAACAGCGCACCCAGGGCCGTATTCCCGGCCTGCCCGCCGGAGAGATCGTGCAGGAAGACCAGCACGATGCCGCAATACGAGAGCCCGAGCGCGCCCCACTCGGCCGCGCCGATCCGGCGTTTGAAAAAGGTGGCGGTGATCACCAGCACGAAGGTCGGCGTCAGGAACAGGATCAGCCGTTCGAGTCCGACCGAAATGAATTGCAGGCCGAGGAAATCGAGGTAGCTCGACAGGTAGTAGCCGACCAGGCCGAGCCCGACGAGGCGCCAGCGGTCCGCCGGGCTGAGCGGCGCTTCGGTGCGCATCTTCCACAGCGCGACGCCGGCAAACACCGGAAGCGAGAACAGCATTCTGAAGGCGATCAATGTCACCGCATCGATGTGGTATCGGTACAGCAGTTTGGCGACCACGGCTTTCGTGGAAAACAAAACAGCGCCACCGATGGCGATCGCCAGGCCTGCGACAAAGGCAGGTCGTGGTATGGAGGTTGCAGTCGTGACGGGTTCAGGCTGGGTCATCCGACGATTGTACGACCAAGCACAGAATCGAGCTCGGCAGCACCCCGGAACGCAAGGGCTCGTTCGTAGTCCAACCTCGACAGTCATGATCGATGAGGAGGGACAATGCCGTACCGGAGCAGGCAAGGGCCGCCAGGCCATCCATGGCCGCCAACGCGGCCACCGAGCGGGCAGGCCGGCCCGGGAGCATCCCGATGAGCGCCCTGATCCGCATCGATTCCCAGCCCGGCCGCGAGCGGCCGCTCGTCATCGCCTGCCTGGCGATGCTGGTGGCTATCTGCTGGGCCTGCCTGGTGTTTCGTGCCCTGCGCATCGCGGCCTTCGATGCAGCGCTGGCGGACACCCTGCTCAACCCGTCCCTGCCGGGCAGGGCACTGAGCGCCCTGCCGCCGCCCTACCGTGCGCCCGAACTGGTACTGGTGCTGGCGACCTGGGGCGCGATGCTCTCGGCGATCACCTTGCCGGCGGCCACCCCGGTCATCCTGCTGTTCGCCCACATCACCCGGGTGGCGCACTCGGTGGCACAGCCGGTGCCGCAGTTGGCTCGCTTCCCGCATGTCGGGACCTTCTTCTTCGTCCTTGGCTACCTGGCCGTGTGGAGCTGCTTCGGCGCCCTTGCCACGCTCGCGCAATGGGTGCTGCACGACGCCGGCGCCCTCGATACCGGCATGGCCTTCGCCAACCCGAGCGCCGGCGGCCTGGTCCTGGTCGCGGCCGGGGTCTATCAGTGGACGCCCGCCAAGCACGCCTGCCTGCAGCACTGCCGGGCGCCGCTCTCCTTTGTGGTGACGGGCTGGCGGCCGGGCTGGCCCGGCGCCCTGCGCATGGGCGCCATCCACGGCCTGCACTGCGTCGGCTGCTGCTGGCTGCTGGTGCTGCTGCTGTTCGCGGCCGGCGTCACCCACCTCGGAGCCCTGCTCGCCCTCGCCGGGCTGGTCCTGAGCGAAAAGCTGTTGCCGGGAGGTCCGGTGGCTGCCTGTGTCAGCGGCCTGGCGCTTGTTGCGTGGGGAACGCTGTTGTTGTTTCCATAATGCGAGAGCGCCTGACAAACCAAACCGACGCCCGCTAGGCGAGCGTGCTCAGGGCAAGTCGCACCATCGAAGACAGTACAACTGTCCGGCAAGACGGTGCAACGCAGCCATGGGCATTTTGTCAGGCGCTCCAGGGGCTTTGGCGGACGGGGCGCATGCTAGAATGTCGGCCATTCTTGCATACCGTCTAAGGAATTCTCGACATGGCTGGACACAGCAAATGGGCCAATATCAAGCACAAGAAAGCCGCGACTGACGCCAAGCGCGGCAAGATCTGGACCCGACTGATCAAGGAAATCACGGTCGCCGCACGCATGGGCGGCGGCGACATCGACGCCAACCCGCGCCTGCGCCTGGCGGTCGACAAGGCGGCCGACGCCAACATGCCGAAGGATAACGTCACGCGCGCGATCCAGCGCGGCTCGGGCAGCCTGGAAGGCGTGAACTACGAAGAAATCCGCTACGAGGGCTACGGCATCGGCGGCGCGGCGATCATCGTCGACTGCATGACCGACAACCGCGTGCGGACCGTGGCCGAAGTGCGCCATGCCTTCAGCAAATTTGGCGGCAATATGGGCACCGAGGGTTCGGTGGCCTTCATGTTCAAGCACACCGGCCAGTTCCTGTTCGCGCCGGGCGTGGACGAGGACAAGCTGATGGAAGCGGCGCTGGAAGCCGGCGCCGAAGACGTGGTGCAGGACGAGGAAGGCGGCTTCGAAGTGCTGTGCGATCCGTTCGCCTTCTCGAACGTCAAGGATGCGCTGGAAAAGGCCGGTTTCAAGGCCGAAGTGGCCGAAGTCATCATGAAGCCCGCCACCGAAACGGAGTTCACCGGCGAGGACGCGATCAAGATGCAAAAGCTGCTCGACGCGCTGGAAAACCTGGACGACGTGCAGGAAATCTATACCAATGCCGTCATCGACGAGCAATAAGCTGACGAATCAGTAATATTAAGCGCGAGCACCCTATGAAGATCCTGGTAGTCGGCTCTGGTGGCCGTGAACATGCCCTGGCCTGGAAACTGGCCCAATCCGAACGCGTCCAGATGGTGTATGTCGCACCGGGCAATGGCGGCACCGCGGTCGATCCACGCCTGGTGAACGTCGAGATCACGGACCCGGCCGCGCTGGCCGATTTCGTCGTCGCCGAACACATTGCCTTCACCCTGGTCGGTCCGGAAGGGCCGCTGGCGGCCGGCATCGTCAACCTGTTCCGCGCCCGCGGCCTGAAGATTTTCGGGCCGACGCGCGAAGCGGCGCAACTGGAAAGCTCGAAGGACTTCGCCAAGGCCTTCATGCAGCGCCACGGCATCCCGACCGCGAAGTACCAGACTTTTACGGATGCGGCGCAGGCCCATGCCTACATCGACGCCAACGGCGCGCCGATCGTCATCAAGGCCGACGGCCTGGCGGCCGGCAAGGGTGTGGTGGTCGCGATGTCGCTCGAGGAAGCACACGCTGCGGTCGACCACATGCTGTCCGATAACGCCTTCGGCGACGCCGGCGCGCGCATCGTGATCGAGGAATTCCTGGCCGGCGAGGAGGCGAGCTTCATCGTCATGTGCGACGGCAAGCACATCCTGCCGATGGCGACCTCGCAAGACCACAAGCGCCTCAAGGACCACGACGAAGGCCCGAACACGGGCGGCATGGGCGCCTATTCCCCGGCACCGATCGTGACTCCGGCGATGCATGCGCGCGTGATGCGCGAGATCATCAACCCGACCATCCAGGGCATGGCCAAGGACGGCATCGTGTTCACCGGCTTCCTGTACGCCGGCCTGATGATCGATGCCGAGGGCAATCCGCGTACGCTGGAATTCAACTGCCGCATGGGCGACCCGGAAACCCAGCCGATCATGGCGCGCCTGAAAAGCGACTACCTGACGGTGCTGGAACACGCCTGCAACGGCACCCTCGACGCCGTCGAACTCGAATGGGACCGCCGCACGGCAGTCGGCGTGGTGATGGCCGCCGCGGGCTATCCGGACAGCCCGCGCAAGGGCGACGTCATCGAGGGCATCCCTGCGGAGACGCCGGAATGCGTGACCTTCCACGCCGGCACCCAGATCGTCGGCGGCACCCTGCAGACCAATGGCGGGCGCGTGCTGTGCGTCGTCGGCCTGGGCGACAGCGTCAAGATGGCGCAGAAGCAGGCGTATGAGGGCGTCGAAAAGATCCACTTCGATGGCGCCCAGTTCCGGCGCGATATCGGGTGGCGCGGGATTAAATAAGCGCATCTCGATTTCGGAACCGGTGTACCGCGTGGGCTCAAGAGCCCACCCTACGACGGCAGTGCACCGTAGGGTGGGCACTTGTGCCCACGCGGTCGCCCATGTGAACAGCCACCGGCTTTCGCCACTGCCCCCCGCCGCAGTGTACAATCCCCCTCTTATTTTTCCGCCGCCGATCTCGTCCGACATGTCCACGCCCTCCCCTTCCGCCATCAAAGCCTGGCTGCTCGACCTGCAGCAACGCATCGTCGCGGGCCTGGAAGAAGTGGACGGCAAGCCGTTTTTGAGCGACAGCTGGGAACGTCCGGAAGGCGGCGGCGGCCTGTCTCGGCTGATCGAGGAAGGCAATGTGCTGGAGCGCGGCGGGGTGAATTTCTCGCACGTGACCGGCACGAATTTACCGCCGTCGGCGGCGGCGGCCCGTCCGGAACTGGCCGGGCGCGCCTGGGAAGCGATGGGTGTCTCGCTGGTGCTGCACCCGCGTAACCCGTACGCGCCGACGGTCCACATGAACGTGCGCTTTTTCGAAGCGACGGCCGAGGGCAAGGAGCCGGTCTGGTGGTTCGGCGGCGGTATGGACCTGACGCCGTATTACGGCAACGTCGACGACGCGCGCCACTTCCACCAGGTCTGCCACGACGCGCTGACGCCGTACGGCGCAGCGCTGCACGGCCGTTTCAAAAAGTGGTGCGACGAGTATTTTTATATCAAGCACCGCAAGGAAGCACGCGGCGTCGGCGGCATCTTTTTCGACGATTTCAATGAACTGCCCTTCGACGAAGCCTTCGCCATGGTGCGCAGCGTCGGCGACGGTTTCATCGACGCCTACCTGCCGATCCTGCAACGCCGCAAGGACACGCCGTATGGGGAACGCGAGCGCGACTTCCAGGCTTACCGGCGCGGGCGCTATGTCGAGTTCAACCTGGTGTGGGACCGCGGCACCCATTTTGGTTTGCAGTCGGGCGGACGCACCGAGGCGATCCTGATGTCGCTGCCGCCGATCGTGAAATGGCGCTACGACTGGCACCCGGAACCGGGCAGCCCTGAAGCCGCGCTGTACACCGACTTCCTGCCGCATCGCGACTGGCTATCTCAGTGACCGCCTGCATCGCCCTGCTCGGGGGCAGTTTCGACCCGGTCCACCACGGCCATGTTGCGCTGGCGCGGCTGTTCTGCGCGTTGCTGCATCCCGATGCGCTGCACGTGCTGCCGGCGAAACCGTGGCAGAAATCGTCCCTGCGGGCGAGCGACGAAGCGCGCGTGGCGATGCTGGAACTGGCCTTTCGCGATAGCGGCCTGCCGGTCGTCATCGATCAACGCGAAATCATGCGCGGCACCCCGACCTACACGGTCGAGACGCTGCGCGGCCTGCGCGACGAACTCGGGCCGGATGCATCGATCGTGTTCCTGATGGGCGCCGACCAGTTGCAAAACCTGGACAGCTGGCGCGACTGGCAACAGCTGTTCGCACTGGCGAACATCGGGGTGGCCGCGCGGCCCGGCTATACCCTGGAACAGGAAGCGCTGCCGCCCGCGGTAGCGAAAGAAATGGCGCCGCGTTTGGCGTCACCGGAACAAGTGCGCACCACGCCAGCCGGCCTGGTGTGCCTGGCGCATACCCTGGCGGTCGATATCTCGGCCACCCAGGTGCGCGCCCTGCTGCGCGCGGAGGGCGATTCGTGTACTGACGCAAACTCGCTCGTCCCGCCGGTAGTGCTAGACTATATTCAACAACATCATTTATACAAGAACTAATGGATATCAAAAAACTGCAAACGGTCGTCGTCGACGCCCTCGAAGACGTCAAGGGCCAGGAGATCATGCTGTTCGATACGACCGGGCTGACCAGCCTGTTCGACCGGATTGCGGTCGTCTCGGGTACGTCGAACCGCCAGACGAAGGCGCTGGCCGCTTCGGTGCGCGACAAGGTCAAGTCGGCAGGTGGCGACGTGGTCGGCATGGAAGGCGAGGACACCGGTGAATGGGTGCTGGTCGACCTGGGCGACATGATCGTCCACATCATGCAGCCGGCGATTCGCCAGTACTACCGCCTCGAGGAAATCTGGGGCGAAAAGCCGGTCAAGCTGGGCGCCGCCAAGCGCAAGTCGACCGCCGAAGCGCTTGACGCCGCCGAGCCGAAAGTAAAATCGAAGCACCTGGCCGCGAACCAGGACGCACCGGAAGTCAAGCCTGTCAACGAGCGTAAGCCTGCGGCCAAGCGCGCAACGGCCGCCAAGGCCAGCGCCACCGCTGCGAAACCGGCGGCGAAGAAGCCTGCCGCCAAGCCTGCGTCGAAAGCCATCGGCAAGACCATCAAGGTCGCGCCGAGCAAGAGCGAAATCGCCGCCGTCGAAGCGACCAAGGCCAAACCGCCGAAACGCAAGGTCGCAGCCCCGGCAAGCGAAAGCGGCGAACCGGTGAAGAAAGTCATCAAGCGCGTCGTCAAGAAGGCCGCCGAGTAATTAACCAGTCAGCTTCATGCAACTGATCATCGCCGCGGTCGGCCATAAAATGCCGGCCTGGATTGAAACCGGTTTCGCCGAGTACACGAAGCGCATGCCGCCCGAGCTGCGCATCGTGCTCAAGGAAATCAAGCCGGTCGAACGGTCCGGCAGCAAGACGGCCGCCACCGCGATGGCGCTCGAACGCGAACGCATCGAAGCGGCATTGCCGAAAGGCGTGCGCATCATTGCGCTCGACGAGCGCGGCAAGGATTTGACCAGTGTCGGCCTGTCCCAGCAGTTGATGGGCTGGCAGCAGGACGGCCGCGATACCGCCTTCCTGATCGGCGGTGCCGACGGGCTCGATCCCGAACTCAAGGCGCGCGCCGAAGGTTTGATCCGCATTTCCAGCATGACCTTGCCGCACGGTGTGGTGCGGGTGATGCTGGCCGAACAGCTCTACCGCGCGTGGTCCATCACGCAAAACCATCCGTACCACCGCGTCTGACGGCATCCATCCCATGAAAGTGCTAGACAAGAAAATCTACCTCGCCTCGAAAAGCCCGCGGCGGCGCGAATTGCTGCGCCAGGTCGGCGTGGACTTCGACCTGCTGATGCTGCGCAGCGATCCTGCACGCGGCGCCGACGTCACCGAAGACGTGCGTCCTGGCGAGCCGGCGCACGAGTACGTGGTGCGGGTCGCTCTCGAGAAAGGCGCCTTTGCCTGGCGCGTGCTGCAGCAGCGCCGCCAGCCGCTGCGTCCGGTGCTCACGGCCGACACGACGGTGACGCTGGACGACGAGATCCTCGGCAAGCCTGCCGATCCGGCGGAAGCGACGGCCATGCTCGAGCGCCTGTCGGGCCGCACGCACCAGGTATTGACGACGGTCGCCGTGCACTTCACCGACATGGCCGAGCATGTGACGCAGGTATCGAACGTGCGCTTCGCCAGACTGACGCCCCAGGCCATCCGCGCCTACTGCGCCACGCCGGAGCCCTACGACAAGGCCGGCGCCTACGGCATCCAGGGGCTGGCCGCGCTGTTCGTCGAGCATATCGAGGGCAGCCATTCGGGCATCATGGGCCTGCCCCTGTTCGAGACGGCGGCACTGCTGCGCAAGGCCGGCGTGCTGATTTAAGCGTTCAACTAAATTGTTTGCAGACGTGTCAAGGGTGGACACGATGCGCATGATCACGCTCCGTAGCGCGTGGGCCCGGAGAGCCCACCCTGCAAACGCATACACCGGCTTAAGCCGGCGTTAACGTCCCCCAGTTCCCCGCCGCCGCCCTTGCCCAGCGTGTATCATGACACTCTGAACAATATCCCTGTGCGCAGCGTGCCATGAACGAAGACATCCTCATCAATATCACTCCGCAGGAAACGCGCGTGGCGCTGGTCCTGCAGGGCGCGGTGCAGGAGTTGCACATCGAACGCACGCTCACGCGCGGCCTGGCCGGCAACGTCTATTCGGGCAAGGTGGTGCGCGTGCTGCCGGGGATGCAATCCGCCTTCATCGACATCGGCCTGGAACGCGCCGCTTTCCTGCACGTCGCCGACATCTGGGAAGCGCGCCCGCACGATAATTCGAGCACGCCTCCCACCCCCATCGAAAAGCTGCTGTTCGACGGCCAGGTGCTGACCGTGCAGGTGATCAAGGACCCGATCGGCACCAAGGGCGCGCGCCTGTCGACCCAGATCTCGATCGCCGGGCGCATGCTGGTCTACCTGCCGCAGGACAACCACATCGGCATCTCGCAGAAGATCGAGAAGGAAGCGGACCGCGAACTGCTGCGCACGCGCATGGCGGGCCTGCTGCCGGCCGAGGAAAAAGGCGGCTACATCGTGCGCACCCAGGCCGAGGAAGCGTCCGATACGGACTTGGCCGCCGACATCGACTACCTGCGCAAAACCTGGGCCGCGATCCAGAACGGCGCCCGTACCCGTCCCGCGACGAGCCTGCTGTACCAGGATTTGAACCTGGCCCAGCGCGTGCTGCGCGACTTCGTGCACGACGAGACGGCGACGATCCAGGTCGATTCGCGCGAGAACCACGCCATGCTGGTCGAGTTCGCCAAGGTGTATACGCCGAGCGTGCTGGCGAGACTGCAGCACTACACGGGCGAGCGCCCGCTGTTCGACCTGTACGGGGTCGAGGAAGAGATCCTGCGCGCGCTGGGGCGCCGTGTCGACCTGAAGTCCGGCGGCTACCTGATCGTCGACCAGACCGAGGCGATGACGACGATCGACGTCAACACCGGCGGCTATGTCGGCGGCCGCAATTTCGCGGATACCATTTTCAAAACCAACCTGGAAGCGGCGCATGCCATTGCGCGCCAGCTGCGCCTGCGCAACCTGGGCGGCATCATCATCCTCGACTTCATCGACATGGAGAACACCGAGCACCGCAACCAGGTGCTCGCCGAGCTGAAGAAAACGCTGGCGCGCGACCGGACCAAGGTCTCGGTGAGCGGCTTCTCGGCGCTCGGCCTGGTCGAGATGACGAGGAAACGTACCCGCGAGTCGCTGGCCCACATCCTGTGCGAGCCTTGCCCCGCCTGCGCCGGCAAGGGTCAGGTCAAGACCTCGCGCACGATCTGCTATGAGATCCTGCGTGAACTGCTGCGCGAAGCCAAGCAGTTCAACCCGCGCGAATTCCGTATCCTCGCTTCCCAGGAAGTGGTCGATTTGTTCCTCGAGGAGGAATCGCAGCACCTGGCCATGCTGGGCGACTTCATCGGCAAGAAGATTTCGCTGCAGGTCGAGAAGGGCTATCACCAGGAACAGTACGACGTTATCCTGATGTAAGCGGTCGCCACGGCATGCGCCTCTTCGATGCGATCGATGGCGAACCATTCGGCGGCCGAGGGCTCAAAATGTCTGTCACAGTTGCGGTGTCACTGGCGTCCCGTGTTTGTTCTGCTTTTTTTGTTAGCTTTACATCTTGTTAACTTGACTCGCCGCCTGAAATTCCCTAGCGTTGAAAGAGGTAGCTGTGTGGTCACAGCGTTCTTCGTGGCAAATTGACTGGCGTAATATGCTTACACAACCATCCGGCCGCAGGAGCGAGGCGCGTGGCCAGCCTCAGACAAACCAGCGTGAAGAAGGCGAGGACATCGGCGCCGAACACGAGGCCGCGATGCTGCGCCTGACGCAGGACCAGATGCTGGTCAATCAGGCGCTGGTGGAAAAAATCTTCGCCTGCGAACGGGCCGAAGCAGCCTTGCGCGCGTCCGAAAAGAAACTGCACGACCTGCTTGCACACCAGCTCGCCACGCGCGAAGACGAACGCAAACGCATTTCGCGCGAGCTGCACGATACGCTGGGCCAGAACCTGCTGGCGCTACGCATGGACATCGTCATGATGCACCAGGAAACCACCAGCCGGCACTACCGCCTGCGCGACCGCATCGGCGCCGCACTCGACAACGTCGACGTCACGCTGCGCTCGGTCAAGCAGTTGCTGGGCGAACTGCGTCCCTCGGGCCTGGAACTGGGGCTGCTGGCCACGGTCGAGATGGAATTGCGCAAGTTTACCCGCGCCAGCGGTATTGCCTGCGAGCTGAGCGGCAATCCCGGCATCGACGACCTCTCCATCGGCGAAGAAGAAATCGTGACCCTTTACCGGGCGCTGCAGGAGTGCCTGAACAACGTGTTTCGCCATTCGCTGGCGAGCCGGGTGAATGTGCGCCTGGAGGCGCACGACGACAGGCTGGAGATGAGCATCGTCGACAACGGCATCGGCTTCGATCCCGCCGCGCCGCGCAAGGCAAACAGCTTCGGCCTGCTCGACCTGCATGAGCGCGTGGCCCGCCATGGTGGCAAACTCATCGTGAAGGGAGCGCGCGCGCACGGTACCGAGGTGGTGCTGGACATTCCGATCGCGACCGCCTCCGCAGATTCTTCCGGCCCTCCTGCAATCGGATAGAATGATGTCCTAAACACATCCATTCACCCGGCCGGGACGTGGCGAATTCATCGTCGACGGGCCATGTTGCTGTTGACTGAACGTCATGCCCATACCGACCGAGCTGTTCGCAACAATGACAGGCCGCCTGGCGCCAGGGGGCGGTCCGGGTACGGCCATGGATGCAATCGTGGTATGGCGTGCGTTGTTCAAGAAGTTCGGCCCCTTGATCGGGCCACTCAGCACGGAGCTGCTGTTCGCGCGCAGCCTGGCCGCGCACGAAAACACTTTCCCATGGCTGCCCCAAGCCGTCTCGGGCGCACTGCGGCCGCTGTTCGAAGAGTTCGAACGCTGCCTCGACAACCGCACGCCTGAAGAGATCGTCGCTGCGAACACTGCCTTGCTGGCGACCTATACGACCGGCTTGAACGAGCTGATCGGCGCGGGGCTGGTCACACGCTTCCTGCAGGCGACATTCCCACATGATGAATCCAACAAGAATACTTAGGAGTATGCGGCATGACCGACAAACTTGACCTGCGCCCGCTGGCGACGGGCGTTCCCGGACTCGATACCATCCTCGGCGGTGGCCTGCCCGAATTGTCGTTCAATATCATCGGCGGCGCCCCCGGCAGCGGCAAGACCACCTTTGCCCAGCAAATCATGTTCGGCCTGGCCACACCCCAGCGTCGGGCCCTGTTCTTCACCGCCATGGGCGAGCCGCCCGTCAAAATGCTGCGCTACCAGCAGCAGTTTTCCTTCTTCGACTTCGACAAGGTCGGCGACGCGGTCAACTTCATCAGCCTCGCGGCCCAGGTCGAGGAAGGCAATTACGATGCCGTGCTGGCGCAGATCCTGGAGGAAGTGCGGATGCACTCCCCCAGCCTGGTATTCATCGATTCCTTCCGCTCCTTCATGCAGGGCGCGCGCGGCGACCAGCAGGAAGTGGCCGCGCTGCAGACCTTCGTGCAGCGCCTCGTCGCCCACATGACGACCTGGAACGCGACCAGCTTCCTGATCGGCGAATACACGACCAACGAGGCCGACCAGAACCCGATCTTCACGGTGGCCGACGGCCTGATCTGGCTGAACCAGTACGTGCACCGCAACGCCATGTCGCGCAAGCTTCAGGTCATCAAGATGCGCGGGCAACAGCAGCGCCCCGGCCTGCACGCGTTTCGCATCGGGGACGCCGGCATCGAGATCTTCCCGCGGATCCTGCCGGCACCGGAGCCGATCGGCGCCGTCCCGCCCCTGAAGGAACCGGTGGGCCTGCTCTCGAGCGGTGTGCCGGCGCTTGACGAGATGTTCGGCGGCGGCATCCCGGCCGGCTATTCGGTCCTGCTCGTCGGCCCTACCGGTTCGGGCAAGACCCTGCTGTCCACCGAATTCCTGGCCGCCGGCGCAGCCGCGGGCGAAAAGGGCGTGATCGCCCTGTTCGAGCGCAGTCCGAGCCAGATCATGAACGAGAAGCTCGACGCCATCGTGCGTTCCGGCCAGGTAGCCATGATGAGCGTGCGCGCGCTCGACCTGTCGGTCGACGAGATGCTGCACGAACTCAGCGGCATGATCGATGCCACGGGCGCCACCCGCGTAGTGCTCGATTCCCTCTCCGGCTTCGAGCTGGCGATGGCACCGGAATACCGCGAGGACTTCCGCGAATCGCTGTACCGCATGGCCACCGTGCTGGGCGCGAAAGGCGTCACCGTCCTGATGACGAGCGAAATGGAAGACCGCTACCAGGAACTGCGCTTCAGCCCTTACGGTAACGCGGTGCTGGTCGACGCGGTGATCATGCAACGCTATGTCGAATCGCAGTCCGAACTGTCCACAGTGATTTCGGTCATCAAGGTACGCGGTCGCAAGCACAGCCGGCAGATCCGTACCTTCGAGATCACCGACGACGGAGAAGTCCGGATCGGCCAGGGACCGGCACCGTTCGACGGGGTATTGCTGGGTAGTCCGCACGCCAGGCATTCATAGGCAACAAGCGCGTGCCTGCACAGGCCGCCCGACAAACGACGACGCCAGCCTTGTGCTGGCGTTTTTTTGTTAAATCACAACCGAAAGTTTCATCTCGTAACGAGGCAATGATGGTCCGGCAAGGCATATTGATAATAATGAATTCCCAATAGAAATGCGCTTTGTCGGAATACTTTACACGTATGTACGAAAGTGAAATTTCATACCGCTAGTAAATTGATTCTAAAGAAAAATTTTTTTAGGCATGAGGATTGCTTTACTTCAAGTCCATCCGTCTCATGACATTTTGTCGAAAGAGTAACATGCCCTTTGTTAAAACATTTATTTGTGCCGCAGCCTTCGCGCTCGGTACGACCGGTGCCGCAATCGCGAGTCCGGTCCTGAACAATTGGGTCTTCAATCCGACAGGTGGCGGCTTTGCTGGTGGCCAGGTAATCAATGAATACCTGGACATCAACGGCAACGCTTTCATCCAGTTGACCCGTACTGGCGGCAATTCCTTCTCGTTCAAGGAAACGGCCGTCTTCAACAGCATTCAGGCGGACAGCAACGGCCGGCTGTTCCCGCTGAATTACCCCGGCGGCAATATCACGGCCACCTTCGAAGCGACCGGCAACGGCGTGTTCGGCGGCGCCTTCAGCTTCGGCGGCGGCACCATCCGCATGTACCAGAACCCCGTCAACAACCAGTACGCCGGCACCAGCGGTTACTATGGCGCGAACCTGGGCGAGATGATCGCCGAGTTCAACGTGCTGGCCGGCGGCGGCGGCCTGGTTGATTCCAATGGCAGCCCGACGACGAACGGCCAGGTCAGCGTGTTCGCGCAGGCGGCACCGGGCATGCTCGACGCCGGCTACTTCTTCAACAAGAACGGCCGCGACCTGTCGACCGAGTCGATCCTGTCGTTCGCCTTCACCAATGCGAATACGGTCGGCTCGCCGACCCGCCGCCTGGTGAGCGAAGTGGGCTGCCAGTTCGCCGGCTTCACCGGCCCGGGCTGCACGACCGGTACCACCTACCGCAACCGTCCGGGCGAGTATTTCTTCATCAGCTCGAATGGCCAGTTCAAGCTGGCCGAGCTGAACGAAGTGCCGGAACCGGGCTCCATCGCCCTGTTCGGCATCGCCCTGCTGGCCGCCGGCGCGACGGCACGCAAGCGCAAGACCCTGCAGAAGTAAGCGGCGAAGCGCACATAAAAAAAGCGGCCTCGGCCGCTTTTTTCGTTCCCGCAGCTACCGCTCAGCGGATCGCGGTCGGAAAAAACAGCTGCTCGCCGGCCGGCTTGAACGCGGCGATGCGCGCCTGCCCTTCGTTCGAGGTGATCCACTCGATCAGCTGCTTCGCGCCCTTGTAGTTCACCCCCGGGTGCTTCGCCGGATTGACGGCGATGATGCCGTAGGGATTGAACATGCGCTTGTCGCCTTCGACCAGGATGGCGAGGCCGGTCCTGGCTTTGTAGGCGCCATAAGTGGCGCGGTCGGTCAGCGTGTAGGCGCGCATTTCGGCGGCCATGTTGAGCACCTCGCCCATGCCCAGGCCGGCCGACACATAGCGCGCGCCCGCCGGCCTGGTGCCGGCCGCCTGCCAGTAGCCCTTCTCCATCACGTCGGTGCCGGAATTGTCGCCGCGCGAGATGAACTTCACCCCGCTGGCCGCGATCTTGTTGAAGGCGGCGATCACGTCCTTGTTGCCCTTCACCCCGGCCGGATCGGACTCGGGACCGACGACGATAAAATCGTTGTACATCACGTCGCGGCGGTCGACGCCCCAGCCATCGAGCACGAACTTGTCTTCCAGCGCCCGCGCGTGCACCAGGGTCACGTCGACGTCGCCGTTCTTGCCCAGCTCGAGCGCCTTGCCGGTGCCGACCGAGATCACGTTGACCTTGATGCCGGTCTTCGCTTCGAAGGCCGGCAGCAAATACGCCAGCAGGCCCGAGTTCTCGGTGCTGGTGGTGGTCGACAGGCGCAGCACGTTCTGCGCCATGGCGAAGGGCGAAGCAAGGCCGGCGCACAGCAGGACGGCGAGCAGGTTACGGCGTTTCATCGGTTTCTCCTTTGTTGGTGCGGTATTCGAGATGCCCGTCGCGCAGTTTCAGGCGGCGTACGCCGGGCAGTCCGATCAGGTCGCGGTCATGGCAGGCCATGACCACGGTCGTGCCCTGTTCCATCAGGGTCGGGATCAGCGCGATCACCTGTTCGCGCGCCGCGCCGTCGAGGTTCGCGGTGGGCTCGTCGAGCAGCAGCAGGCGCGGTTGCAGCACGCGCGCCCGCGCCAGCGCCACGCGCTGCTTCTCGCCGCCGGACAGGCGCGCCGGGTCGGTGCCCTGCAGGTAGCTTACGCCCGCCCAGGCCATCGCATCTTCCACGCGCTGCGCAATGCGCGCCTTCGGTTCGCCGCGCGCCGCCAGGCCGTAGCCGATGTTGTCGGCGACGCTGGTCGAGAACATGATCGGATGCTGGTGCACGTAGACGATGGCCCGGCGCAGCGCCGCCGGGTACGGGTGCAGCGCGACGGGTGTGCCCTCGAAGGCGGCACTCGCGACCTGCGCGGTGTCGAGCCCGGCCAGCACGCGCAGCAGCGTGCTTTTGCCGACGCCGTTGGCGCCGGTCAGTACATAGGCGCTGGCCGTCTCCAGGGTCAGCTCGTCGATGTCGAACAGCAGGCGTTCGCCATGGCGCTTTTTCAGGCCGCGCACGGTCATGAGCGCACTCATGTTCTTCCTCCCGCCGTATGCGCTTCGCCCTGCAGCAGCATCAGGGCCCCGTTCATCAGCAGCGCCAGCGCCACCAGCACGATGCCCAGCGCGATCCCCTGCGCGAAGTCACCCTTGCTGGTCTCGAGCGCGATCGCGGTCGTGATGGTGCGCGTCTCGCCTTCGATGTTCCCGCCCACCATCAGGGCGCAGCCGACTTCCGAGATGACGCGTCCGAAGCCGCTGATCACGGCCGCCATCACGCCGTAGCGCGCTTCGTGCAGCACGGTGGCCATGACCCGCCAGCGCGAGGCGCCCAGCGCCCGTGCGGTCTCGGCATAGCGGGCGTCGAGCGCCTGCACCGCCGCCAGCGTAAAGGCCAGCAGCACCGGCAGGCCGACCACGAACTGGCCGAGAATGATGCCCGACTGCGAGAACAGCCATTCCAGCGGCCCGAGCGGACCGCGGCGCGACAGCAGCAAATACAGCAGCAGGCCAATCAGGACCGTCGGCAGGGACAAGGCGCATTGCGCCAGCCAGATCGCGATGCGGCGGCCCGGGAAGCGGTGCATCGCGATCGCGTAACCGAGCAGCACCGCGGGCGGCGTGGCCAGCAGCAGGCCGATGACGCTGGTTTTGAGGGAGACCCAGATGATGCGCCACAGGGCCGCGTCGCCGGAAAACAGCAGCGCGAAGGCGTGCGCCGTGGCGTCGAACAACGGCATGGATGGGCTACACTGCGGCCGGCCGTGCGGCGGGGGGAAGCTCGAGCAGTTCGGGCTCAAAGACGAGCCGCTCCTGCCCGGCCAGCAGCAGGAAATGCTTGCCGGTGCAGCGCGCCAGCAGCGACATGCCGACCTTCTCCGCCACCATATGCCCCATCTGCGTGGTGCCCGAGCGCGACAGCAGGAAGGGAATGCCCATCTGGGCACCCTTGATCACCATTTCCGAGGTCAGGCGGCCCGTCGTATAAAACACTTTATCTTCGCCGCGCATTCCCTCCAGCCACATCAGTCCCGCGATCGCATCGACGGCGTTGTGGCGGCCCACATCCTCGACGAAATACAGCAGCTCGCCCGTGTTCGAGAACAGCGCGCAGCCGTGCACCGAGCCCGCCTGTTTATAGATCGATTGCTGGGTGCGGATGGTCTCGACGATGCGGTAGACCACCGACTGTTTCAATCTCGCCTCAACAGGCAGCGCGATCTTGTCGACTTCATCCATCAGCCCGCCGAAGACCGACCCCTGGCCGCAGCCGGTGGTGACGACCTTCTTCGCCGTGCGCTCTTCGACGTCGGCGATGCCGTTGCGGGTAACGACCGCCACCGCATCGACCGACCAGTCGACCTGCACCGACACCACGTCCTCGATCGAGCGCACCAGGCGCTGGTTGCGCAGGTAGCCCAGGGTCAGGGCTTCGGGCGCGCCCCCGAGAGTCATCAGGGTAACCAGCTCGCGCTTGTCGACGTACACCGTCAGCGGGCGCTCGGCCGGAATCGAGATCGTCGATGCGCGGCCTCGCTCGTCGAGCACGCTCACCTCGTGGGTAAGGTGGGCGCGTGCATCGGAGAGGATCGGGCGCGCATTTGGTAAAGACGGTGGCAGGTCGGGACAGTTCATGTTGCCAATTGTGCCATGCCGGCCAGGATTTGGCCGCCACCGTAGCTGCTCTGGTGTGCGACCTCCCCGCCCGGCGTGACTTTAATTGCGCAATACTTGAACTCCGGGATCTTCCCGTAGGGGTCGAGCGCGGCATTCGTCAGCCGGTTGATCGCCGCCTCGTAGTAGCAGAACGGGACGAAGATCGCCCCTACCGGCGAGCTGTCGTCGGCGCGCGCATACAGCACCACTTCGCCACGGCGCGAGGCGATCGTGATCGGCGCGCCCGGTGCGATGCCAAGGCGTTCCAGGTCGAGCGGGTGCACCAGGGCCACCGGATCGGGCTCGATCGCGTCGAGCACGGTGGCACGGCGGGTCATGCTGCCGGTATGCCAGTGCTCGAGCTGGCGGCCCGTGATCAGCACCATCGGGTATTCAAGATCGGGACGCTCGTCGGCCGGGATGATATCGGCCGGCACGAAGCGCGCCTTGCCTCCCTCGCGCGGGAACTGGTCGGTGAACACCACCGGCTGACCGACGTCGCCCTCGTTCATGCACGGGTAGACGACGGCGCCATTCTTCTCCAGGCGCTCCCAGGTGATGCCGCCGATGCTGGCCATCGTGTGGCGCATCTCGTCGAAGACTTCCGACACATGGCCGTAGTTCCACGGCAGGCCGAGGCGGTTCGCGATCTGCTGGATGATCCACAGGTCCTGCTTCGCGTCACCGGGCGGGTCGATCGCCTGCCGGCCCAGCTGGACCAGGCGGTCGGTATTGGTGAACGTGCCGGTTTTTTCCGGGAAGGCGGAGGCCGGCAGGATCACGTCGGCGAGGTAGGCGGTCTCGGTCAGGAAGATGTCCTGCACCACCAGGTGTTCCAGGGCGGCCAGCGCGGCGCGCGCGTGGTTCGCGTCCGGGTCGGACATCGCCGGATTTTCGCCCATGATGTACATGCCGCGGATCTGGCCATGGTCGATCGCATCCATGATCTCGACCACGGTGAGACCGGGCTTCGGATCGAGGGTTGCGCCCCAGGCCTTCTCGAACTTCTCGCGCGCGGCCGGGTTGTCGACGCGCTGGTAGTCCGGCAGCATCATCGGGATCAGGCCGGCATCCGACGCACCCTGCACGTTGTTCTGGCCGCGCAATGGGTGCAGGCCGGTGCCGGGACGGCCGATCTGGCCGGTCATCAGGGCAAGGGCAATCAGGCAGCGCGCATTGTCCGTGCCGTGCACGTGCTGCGAGACGCCCATGCCCCACAGGATCATCGATCCCTTCGAGGTGGCGTACAGGCGCGCCACGTAGCGGATGGTCTCGGCGTCGATGCCGCAGATCGGGGCCATCGCTTCCGGGCTGTAGTCGGCAACGTTCGCTTCGAGGTCGGCGTAGCCGACCGTGCGGCTGGCGATGAAGTCGGCGTCGACCAGTTTTTCGGTCACGATCACGTGCATCATGGCGTTCAGCAGCGCCACATCCATGTCGGGCTTGAACTGCAGGTAGCGGTGCGCGTGGCGCGCCAGTTCCGAGCGGCGCGGATCGAGCACGATGAGTTTCGCGCCCGTACGCACGGCATTCTTGATCCAGGTGGCGGCCACCGGGTGATTCACGGTCGGGTTGGCGCCGATGATGAGGATGACCTCGGCGCGTGTCACGTCCATCACCGGGTTCGAGACGGCGCCCGAGCCGATCCCTTCCAGCAGGGCCGAGACCGAGGAAGCGTGGCACAGGCGCGTGCAGTGGTCGACGTTGTTGGTGCCGAAGCCGGTGCGCACCAGCTTCTGGAACAGGTAGGCCTCTTCGTTGCTGCCCTTGGCCGAGCCGAAGCCGGCCAGCGCATTGCCGCCATGCGTGTCGCGGATGGCGGCCAGCTTGCCGCCGGCCAGCGCCAGCGCTTCTTCCCAGGTCGCTTCGCGGAAGACGTCCAGTACGCGGTCCGGGTCCATCGTGAACTCGCCGTTCTTCGGCATGCCTTCACGGCGGATCAGCGGTTTCGTCAGGCGGTGCGGATGGTGCGCGTAGTCGAAGCCGTAGCGGCCCTTGACGCACAGGCGTCCCAGGTTGGCCGGGCCGTTGCGGCCTTCCACGTACAGGATCTTGTTGTCCTTGATGTTATAGGTCAGCTGGCAGCCGACGCCGCAATACGGGCAGACCGAGTCGACCTGTTTGTCCGGGATGTTCAGCGCCACCTCGCGCGCCGGCATCAGGGCGCCGGTCGGGCAGGCCTGCACGCATTCGCCGCAGGCCACGCAGGTGGAGGCGCCCATCGGGTCGTCCTGGTCGAACACGATCTTCGCGTTCTCGCCGCGGAATGCCAGGCCGATGACGTCATTGACCTGCTCGTCGCGGCAGGCGCGCACGCAGCGGGTGCACTGGATGCAGGCATCGAGGTTGACCGTGATCGCGGCGTGGGTCGCATCGATCTGGGGCTGGCGGCGGGTGGAAACGAAGCGCGGCTTGCCGACGCCGAGTTTTTCGGCCCAGAGGTCGACTTCGTTCTTGCGCGTGTACTCGGCTTCCGGCATGTCGGCCAGCAGCAGCTCGAGCACCATCTTTTGCGCGGACACGGCACGCGTGCTGTCGGTGCTGACCTTCATGCCCTGGCTCGGGTGGCGGCAGCAGGATGGCGCGAGAACGCGCTCGCCGTCGATCTCGACCATGCAGGAGCGGCAGTTGCCGACGGCCTCCAGGCCTTCCTTGTAGCACAGGCGCGGGATCTCGATGCCCTCGCGGCCTGCGACCTCGATCAGGGTCTCGTGCGGCAGCGCCTCGACGACACGGCCATTGAGTTCGAACGAAACGGTACGGATAATCGCATTCATGATTTCACTGCCTCCAGCTCGTGCGGGAAGTACTTGATGACGCAGTCGAAGGGATTCGGCGCGGCCTGGCCGAGGCCGCAGATCGACGCGTCGCGCATCACCTGCGACAGTTCGCCCAGCAGCGGCACGTCCCAGACCGGCTTGTTGATGATGTCGAGCGCCTTGGCGGTGCCGTTGCGGCAGGGCGTGCACTGGCCGCAGGACTCGTCCTTGAAGAAGGCGAGCGTGTTGCGGGCGGCGGCGCTGGCGCTGTCGCGATCCGACAGCACCACGACGGCGGCCGAGCCGATGAAGCAGCCGTAGGGCTGCAGCGTATCGAAGTCGAGCGGGATGTCGCCCATGCTGGCCGGCAGGATGCCGCCCGAGGCGCCACCCGGCAGGTAGGCATAGAAACTGTGCCCGTCCTGCATGCCGCCGCAGTATTCATTGATCAGTTCCGTGATCGTGATGCCGGCCGGGGCGAGTTTGACGCCCGGCTCCTTGACGCGGCCCGAGACCGAGAACGAACGCAGCCCGCGCCGGCCGTTGCGGCCGAAACTGGCGAACCAGTCGCCGCCGCGTTCCAGGATCTCGCGCACCCAGTGCAGGGACTCGAAATTGTGTTCCAGCGTAGGACGGCCGAACAGGCCGACCTGCGCCACATAGGGCGGACGCAATCTCGGCATGCCGCGCTTGCCCTCGATCGATTCGATCATGGCCGACTCTTCGCCGCAGATGTACGCTCCCGCGCCGCGCCGCAGGTGAATCGGCGGCATGCCCTGCACCGGCGGATCAAGACGCAGTTTTTCGAGCTCGGCTTCCAGCATGGCGCGGCAGCCGTGGTATTCGTCGCGCAAATAAATGTAGATGGCCTCGATGCCGACCGCCCAGG
The DNA here is from genome assembly GCF_015101885.1 of Massilia litorea. Classification (NCBI taxonomy): domain Bacteria; kingdom Pseudomonadati; phylum Pseudomonadota; class Betaproteobacteria; order Burkholderiales; family Oxalobacteraceae; genus Massilia; species Massilia litorea. The sequence continues at coordinate 2,187,854 of NZ_CP062941.1, read as the reverse complement.
CGGCGATCAGGGCGCCTTCCAGGAAGCGGTGCGGGTCACGCTCGAGGTAGACGCGGTCTTTGAAGGTGCCCGGCTCGCCTTCGTCGATGTTAATCGCCATCAGGCGCGGGCCGGCCTCGGCACGCACGATGCGCCATTTGCGGCCCAGTGGGAAACCGGCGCCGCCCAGGCCGCGCAGGCCGGAGGCTTCCAGCGTGCCGATCACCTGTTCGACGTCGCGCAGGCCTGCGACGCAGTCGCGCAGCAGCTGGTAGCCGCCGGCGCGGCGGTAAGTCGCATAGTCGGCATGGCCCGGGATCTCGTCAGGCGTCACTCCGGCGGCTGCTTTCGCGGCCACCTTCTCGGCCGTCGCATGCGGGACCGCATGCTGCCCCACCACCGCCGCCGGCGCCTGTTCGCAGCGGCCGATGCAGGGCGCTTCGAGCAGGCGCACCTCGCGGCCGAGCAGCGCCGGGAGTTTGTCCAGCAGTTCGCGGGCGCCCGCCATCTCGCACGAGAGGCCGGCGCAGACGCGCACCGTCAGTGCCGCCGGGGCGGCTTCGCCTTCCTTGACCACGTCGAAGTGGTGGTAGAAGGTGGCGACCTCGTAGACCTCGGTCTGCGCCAGGCGCATTTCTTGCGCGAGCGCGGCCATGTGGGCGCTCGACAGGCAGCCGAAATGGTCCTGGATCTTGTGCAGGTGCTCGATCAGGAGGTCGCGCTGGGTTGACGCGCCGCCGAGCAGGGCCTGGACTTCGGCGAGGGCCTGCGGGTCGACGCGGCGGCCTTTCGGGGCTTCGCGTTTGCGCTGGCGGCTGGCGCCGGCGTTGGCGACGGCGATCGGGATGATGGGGTGGTTCATGATTCGTCCCAGTTGTTCGATATTACGTTGGTTGGTCGTTGATGCCGCGGTGTTGCGAACGGTGCACCGCGTGGAGTCAGGACTCCACCCTACGAACTGTTGTGCACCGTAGGGTGGGCTCCCGAGCCCACGCGTTCACCGCCAGAACAGCGATTACTTGAACAGCACCGCCGCCTTCTGCAGCGTCACCCACACGCCGAACATCAGCGGAATGCCGACCGCCAGCCAGGCAAAGGCCGTGACCAGCGGGCTGCTGGCGGCACTGCTGCCGCTGCCGCCGCCGACGCGGGTGCCGCTCGCGGCGGAAACGTCGCGCTCATGCGCCAGCTTCTTCTCGGCCGCCAGTTCGGCGTCCGTCATGAAGTGCTTGTCGGCCAGCGGGCGGATCATCGTGTTGAGCACGATGCCGACGACGATCAGGCCGGCCAGCACGTACATCGTGATGTCATAGGCTTGCGCCTTCGGTACGCCATGGGCGATCTGGTACTCGCGGATGTAGTTGATCAGGATCGGACCCAGCACACCGGCCGCGGCCCAGGCCGTCAGCAGGCGGCCGTGGATCGCGCCCACCATCTGCGTGCCGAACAGGTCGGCCAGGTAGGCAGGCACGGTCGAAAAACCGCCGCCGTACATCGACAGGATGATACAAATGAAGCCGACGAACAAGGCCAGCTGGCCGGCGTGCGCCATCGACGGAATCGACACGTACAGGAAGAAACCGAGGATCAGGAACACGAAATAGGTCGCCTTGCGGCCGATGTAGTCCGAGCACGAGGCCCAGGCGAAGCGGCCGCCGATGTTGAACAACGACAGCAGGCCGGTGAAGCCGGCGGCGATCGCCGCGATCTGGCTCTTTTGCGCCGCGTCGAGGTCGTTGAAGCCGAGGTCGACGCCGATCAGCTTGCCGCCGAAGACTTCCTGCAGCAGCGGCGAGGCCATGCCCAGGATGCCGATGCCGGCCGAGACGTTCAGGAACAGCACGCCCCAGATCAGCCAGAACTGCGGGATGCCCCAGACGCGGCTGGCGTGCACGTGGCGCGCGGTGATCATCGTGTTGGCAGTCTGCGCCGGCGGGGTCCAGCCCGCAGGCTTCCAGCCCGAGGCAGGCACGCGGTAGGTCAGTGCGCCCGCTACCATGAAGACGAAATAAATCGCGGCCAGGGCCAGGAAGGTTTCCCAGACGCCGACCGAGGTGGCGGTAGCAAAATGCTTCATCAGCTTGTCGGCCAGCGGGGCGCCGATCATGGCGCCGCCGCCGAAGCCCATGATGGCCATGCCGGTCGCCATGCCGCGGCGGTCCGGGAACCATTTGATGAGCGTCGACACGGGCGAGATGTAGCCGAGGCCGAGGCCGATCCCGCCGATCACGCCGGAACCGATCCACATCAGCCAGATCTGGTGGGTGTAGATGCCCAGGCTTGAAATCACCAGGCCGCCGCACCAGCACACGGCCGACACGATACCGGCCTTGCGCGGGCCGGCGTGCTCGAGCCAGCCGCCGAACAGCCAGGCAGCCAGGCCCAGGAAGACGAAGAACAGCGTGAACATCCAGCCGAGCATCGAGATCTTCCAGTCGCAGGTGGTCGAGAAGATCTCGGCCATGAAGCCCATGTCGGCCGCGCAGGCGCGCGACTCGGTGATGCCGATCGCTTTCGACAGCGGCAGCCAGAACACCGAGAAGCCGTAGGCCATGCCGATGCACAGGTGGATCGCGAGCGCCGCCGGCGGCACCAGCCAGCGGTTGAAGCCCGGTCCCGCGATGGTGCGCTCTTTACTTAGAAAATCGAATAAACCCATTGTCCCCTCCGGTTTTTATCATTCCTGAATATGCTTTTTTAAGCATATCTATCAGGCATCTTTTATTGCCTGCGGAGGGTAACATGATGTTTTTCGCAGCGAAATAGGTTATTTTCAGCATATGCTCAAAGTTCATATCCGTCCACATTGGGAAATCAGCGTCAAGGGCGAGAGCCCGCTCGATACCAAGGACCTGCTGGGCTTGCTCCTGTCGATCCAGGACACCGGGTCGATCGCGCAGGCGGCAAAGAGTGTCGGCCTGTCCTACCGCTATGCCTGGGGTTTGCTGCGCTCGGCCGAAAGCCTGTTCGGCGAACAATTGCTGCAGACGGGGCGCGGACGCGGCACGAGCCTGACGCCGCTGGCGCAGAAGCTGGTCTGGGCCGACCGCCGCATTGCGGCGCGCCTGTCGCCGACCCTGCACAGCCTGGCCTCGGAGCTGGAAGCGGAACTGGGGCGCATCACCGCCAACAAGCTGCGCACCCTGCGCATGGACGCCAGTCACGGCTTCGCGGTGGCCGCGCTGACCGGCTGCATCGACCGCGACGCCCTGCCGCTCGACCTGCGCTACCGCACCAGCACTGACGCGGTCGCCGCGCTGGCCCGGCGCGAATGCGACCTGGCCGGCTTTCACATCCCGCTCGGACGCTTCGAGGCGCAGACGATCGCCTGGTACCTGCGCTGGCTCGATCCGAACCAGCACTGCCTGGTGCGCGTGGCGGACCGCGAGCAGGGCCTGATCACGGCGCGCGGCAATCCGCTCGGCCTGCGCGGCCTGGCCGACCTGGCGCGCCCCGAGGTGCGCTTCGTGAACCGCCAGGCCGGCTCCGGCACGCGCATGCTGCTGGAGATGATGCTGGCCGCCGACGGCCCGCCGCTCGAATCCATCAACGGCTACAACAGCGCCGAGTTCACGCATTCGGCGGTGGCCGCCTACATCGCCAGCGGCATGGCCGACGCCGGCATCGGCATGCGTGCCGCGGCCGCCCAGTTCAAGCTCGATTTCCTGCCGCTGGTGCGCGAGCATTATTACTTTGCGCTGCGCCGCGACGCCGTCGACGAACCGATCATGCGCCAGCTGCTCGAGCTGATGCGCGATCCCTCCTACCACAAGTTGGTGGCCGCCCTGCCCGGCTACGATGCCGGCGGCACGGGTGAACTGGTGTCGATCGCCGAGGCTTTTTCGCTTCAGGCATAGGACAAAACAGGTGCTGGCGTCGCTTCTGCGAAGGTCGACAAACCACTCCTGAGTTTCCTCAATTAAGCGGTCTCGTCCATCGATAGATTGGAGTCTTTGCGCGCACGCCGTGCGGACAGGGACGCCATGCTCAACAGATATTTCATCACGCTCGGCGCGCCCACCACGGCCGGCGGCAAGGTGACTTCAAGCAGCCGCTTCGAGACCATCAACGGCGCGCCGCTGGCCGTCGAAGGTGACAGCTGCTGGTGCCCCGCCTGTCTGTCCGAAGGCGTGATCCGTCCCGACGGGCCACGCCTGTCCGAATCGATCGACGGCCGCCAGGTCGCCCTGCACGACGACCTGTGCATCTGCAAGTGCAAGCCGCCGCCGCGCCTGGTCGCTTCGCAAGCCTTCATGTGCCAATCGATCGACAGCGACTGGTATGCCGGCCAGGAGGCCGCGGCCGCGCAGGCGGCGGCGCAAGCCAACGCGGCAGATCTCGATGTTCCCGAACTGGAGGACCTGCCGCTGGCCCTGATCGATCCGGGGACCATGGAAGCCATCACCGGGCTCCCTTACCGGCTTGACCTGCCAGGCGCGCAGGGCATGCTCGATCACAAGGGCTGGACCGAGCCCTTGAGCGAGACCGAACGGGATGCAGGCGTCATCGTGCAGCCGCATGCAGCCACCGACTGAGACGGGACCGTCCGTGTCCGCCAGCTATGTCCCCGGAGCGCCGAATCCCTGGTTCGCCAGGCACACCTACCACGGCATTCCCGTCTACCGGAACATCAAGCCGATCCGGGAATGCAAGCTGCATCACTGTGTCGGGCCCGGGGCCACCGTGGAGCGGGCCATCGCCGTGCCCATCCTCACGCCCGAGCATCTATGGAGCACCTTCCAGGCCGAGGCCGAGGAAATCCTGAAAGTGAACGGCAGTTTCGAGGGCAACGACCGCGAGAGGAATCGGCGCATCAATGCGGCCTACGCCAAATTATGGCTGGCCGATCATCGCTTCCAGTGGGCGGGACTGGCGGCGTTCGCCTCGAAGCAGGTCGGTTGCGGGCTGCTGCATTCTGCCGAGCTCAGCGAAAAGAACCGCCGCGTGCGCGAGCAGGTGGGGCGGGCCTTCGCCGCGTATCCCGGCGCCGGGGCATCGACCATGGTGCAGTCCACCACGGAGGCAGCGGCACAGTACATGTACCGCAAGCTGGGCTTCGGGAATGCGCACCTGTTTTTGGATATTTATCCGCTGCACAGGTTTTTCATGGAGCGGGGATGGGAGGAGTTCAATACCTATCTTGCCAAGCGGCAGAACGATAAGTATCCGGTGCATTGGGCGGTCAACAGGAACACGCTTCGGTTTGGGACGCCATTTGCCGAGATTAAGGAAGGATTCCGACTCATCAATTCAGGCGACCTGAAGCGAAGCGTTGATCAGCTTGCCCAGCATGAGCAAGTCAATATTTTGCAGAGGATTATGTACAACGATCCCGTCTTACAGCGATTACTCGCAATGAACCAATATGCCTGGGCGATTGAATTTCCAACTGGTGACTACGAGGAGATCAAGCTGACCCTGTCGGCCGAGTGCCGGGCCAAGCAGGGCTTCACTTCCTGGTTTTCCCGAAACAAGAATGCGGAGCTGTGGGTGGTCGAGCAGCGCATGCAGTTCGTGCTGACCGCCGCCAGACAATTTCATGCTCTCTTGCACGGCGCCGAACGCCCTTACGTCGAAGCATCTATCCGTGCGATCTCCGCTGGCGGAGGTGTCGCATGAGGCGCAGCTATCAACGCATTGCCATACTCGCCGGCCTTATCGCTACGGCCATCTGCTGGCATGCTCGCCCTCCTGAGCCGACCGTCCTGGCCTTTCGCCTTGGCCAGACTTTCGAGCAGGTCGTCAGAGATTCCAGCTATCCAGCGCTGAAGCGCTCAAACCGCCCCAGAGACGACTGGGACGGAAACAAGTTCGGTGCGATCTGGGTCACGGAACCATCCGTGATTGTCCGGTTCACCGATCCGAAACATGGGTTCACGCTCCCGCCTACTAAATTCGCCGCCCTCAGCTTTTCGGAAAACCAGGCGATCACCCTTGCCACCTCGCCGATGCTCGACCCACTGCCTTTCGACGAGGCCGTTGCCATCCTGGAAAATCTGCAGAATCAGTTCAAGGCAGGGGGCTGGGAACCCTGGGCGCGGAACGACAGCACCTGGTTCGACCTGACTCCGGAAGGAAAGAAGAGGCTTTATGCGCGGATGTTCAGGCCGGGATACATGGAATCGACCGATTTGCGTGTTCCTAATCTTTACGGAATGATTTTCCGGCTGAAATGTACTGAAGGTTGCTGGACGCGAGAACCGCCGTACCTTTTTCTCATCGATATCGGCCTCGGCGATGACGTATATGGCTGGAAGCCAGGTCAACCGCTGCGTTGGACGCTGCCCGAAAAGGCACTCACGGGCAGCAGCGTGCAATGAAGTCGCGCTATCGCCGAGTCAGCATGCCGGCACCGGACATTGCCAACGAGCGCTCGATGTCCGCCAGCTTTTCCCCGGAGCGGGAAGCATCCGCGAGAGCGTCGAGCATATCGCGCGACATGAGCAGGTGAACATCCCACAAAAGATCATGTACAACGATCTCGTGCTGCAGAAATTGCTTGCCACGAACCAGTATGCCTGGGCAACCGGATTTCCGACTGGCGACCATGAGGAGATAAAGCTGACTTTGTCGGCCGAGTGCCGGGCCAGGACAGGCTTTACTGCTTGGTTTCCACAGAACAAAGACGCAAAGCTGTGGGTCGCTGAGGAGCGCATGCAGTTCGTGAAGCAGGCAGCAAAGCGATTCGGCCAGCTCCTGAACAGTCCCGAGCGTCCCTATGTCGAGGCGTCGATCCGGGCGATCGCCGCTGGCGGAGGCGTCGCATGAAAGGCTGGTATCGATTCCTCGTCATGTCATCGTGCCTCATCCTCACCGCCTTCTGGTGGCGTTCTGGCACATCTGAACCGACCCTCCTCTCTTTCAGACCCGGGCAATCCTTCGAAGGGGTGGTGAAAGACTCCACCTTCCCAGTCCTGGCGCGATCCAATATCCCGGATGCCGACAGCGGCTGGGGTGCGACCTGGGTCACCGAGCCGGCGGTCATCATCCGCCTCAACGATTCCAAACATGGGTTCACCCTGCCCCCGACTAAGTTTGCTGCGCTGAGCTACCAGCGGAATGTTGTCGCTACGCTTGCAACGTCGCCGATGCTCGATGCGCTACCTTTCGAGGCCGTGGCCGTGCTCGACAACCTGCAGAACCAGTTCAAGGCAGGCGGCTGGGAACCCTGGGAGAAAAACGACAGCGTTTGGTTCGACTTGTCCCCGGAGGGCAGGAAGCGGCTGTATGCAAGGATGTTCGAACCGGGCTACGCACAGGAGGCAACCCTGCGCATCCCCAAGCTGTATGGCATGACTTTCCGGCTGAAGTGCAATGAAGGCTGCTGGACGCGGGAACCGCCCTACCTCTTCCTCATCGATATCGGTCTCAGCGACGACGTGTTTGGCTGGATGCCGGGCAACGCGGAGGGGCCTCAAGCTGCCGCCATGAGCGGCAGTGTGAAATGAGACTCCGCAAGCGGCCGGGGGCGACCTGGATCACGGAGCCAGCCGTCATCATCCGACCCAACGATTCCGAACATGGGTTCACCCCGCCTCACCGCCGCCGCTTCTTCCAGTCGTAATCCGGCCCCGTCACATCCACCCCCGGATGCCCCACCACATCCGGATGTTCCGAACACATCGTGATGAAGCGCACGCCCTCGCCTTCGCGCTGGCGCCGCCGCAAGTCTTCCATGAAGCCCATCGCCTTGACCATCTCCTCGGTGCCGAAACCCTGGGCGTGTGGACGGCAGTCGGTTTCCTCAATAATGGTCCAGTACACCATGTACATACAAGCGCTCCAGAAAGCGTTTTGACGGAATTGCTGAACAAACAATCTTGCCAACAATTTTGCGCGCCTCGTGGAAACAGAAGCGCACGGTTTCGCAGCAGTTAGCAGATATTTAGCAGAGGAAATGGATACGAAGCCAAAAAGTAGGACTAGTCCGAAATGTCTCTTATATGTTCGCCGTTTCACATAACAGGCTGCGCAGGACCGTTAGTCTAGGGCCTGTTTCATAAATAGTAGGTATTTCTCATGAACATCGACAAGCAGATCCAGCCTGAGACCGCAACCGAGCTGGCGCTTTGGGGCGGCCTTGAATGCACGGTCAATCGTGTACGCGACAATTACTTCAGTCAAATGGAACGCAATGGCCACGCAGACCGCGTGGAAGACATCGAACGCTTCGCCTCGCTCGGCATCAAGGCGATCCGTTATCCAGTCCTGTGGGAGCGCACCGCTCCGGACGGCATCGACAGCGCCGACTGGTCCTGGTCCGACGCCCGCCTGCCCGCGCTGCAGCGCCTGGGCGTCACCCCCATCGTCGGACTGATCCACCATGGCAGCGGTCCCGAACATACGAGTCTGGTCGATCCGGCCTTCCCCGAAAAGCTCGCCGAGTACGCCGGCGCGGTAGCCCAGCGCTACCCCTGGGTCGAGTACTACACCCCCGTCAACGAAATCCTGACGACGGCGCGCTTTTCCGGTCTGGCCGGCGTCTGGTACCCGCACGGAAAGAGCCACGCGACTTTCGTGCGCGCCCTTCTCCATCAATGCAAGGCCACCGTGTTGTCGATGCGCGCGATCCGCGCCGTCAACCCGGACGCCAAACTGGTGCAGACCGACGACCTCTCGAAAACCTACGGCACGCCCGAGATGGCCTGGCTGGCGAACTTCTTCAACGAACGGCGCTGGCTGGCCTGGGACATCCTGTGCGGGAAGGTCGATCCCGAACACAAGCTGTGGGACTACCTGATGGGGGCCGAGGCCACGGCGGAAGAACTGCTCTGGTTCCGCGAGAATCCCTGCCCGCCCGACATCATCGGCGCCAACTACTATGCCACCAGCGAGCGCTGGCTCGACCACCGCACCGAACGCTATCCGCAGGACCGCGTCCACACTTACGACGGCCACCTGCATGCCGACATCGAGACCCCGCGCGCGCTGGCCACGCCGACGCCCGGCATCGGCCCGCTGCTGATGGAAACCTGGGAGCGCTACGGCCTGCCAATCGCGGTCACCGAAGCCCACATCGACGCCAACCGCGAAGACCAGCTGCGCTGGCTGCTCGAGATCTGGAACGCCGCCGGCAAGGCCAAGGCGGCCGGCGCCGACATCCGCGCCGTCACGGTCTGGGCGCTGCTCGGCTCCTACGACTGGAACTGCCTGGTCACCGAATGGCGCGGCTATTATGAGCCGGGTCCGTTCGACGTGCGCGGTCCGCAACCGCGGCCGACGGCGCTCGCCAACATGATGCGCGAACTGGCCAGCGGCCGTCCGCTGTCGAACCCGGTGCTGCAGGGCCAGGGCTGGTGGCGCCGGCCGGGCCGCTTCTTCTGCAAGCCGGTCGCCACGCGCACGGCGGTGGCCGACATCGCGGTGCGCAGCCAGTTCAAATCGAACCACGTGCAGCCGATCCTGATCACGGGCGCCACCGGCACCCTCGGTTCGGCCTTTGCCCGCATCTGCGAGCGGCGCAACCTGGCGCACCACGTGCTGACGCGCCAGGAGATGGACATCACCGACCCGGCCTCGGTCGAAGCGGCGATCCAGCGCTTCAAACCCTGGGCGATCATCAACGCCGGCGGCTATGTGCGCGTCGACGAAGCCGAACTCGATGTCGAGGGCTGCATGGACGGGAACACGCACGGCCCGACGGTGCTGGCCCTGGCCTGCATCCGCCACGCGCTGCGCTTCATGACCTTCTCGAGCGACCTGGTATTCGACGGCGCCAAGGACACGCCCTATGTCGAATCCGATCCGGTGGCGCCGCTGGGCGTCTACGGCCGCAGCAAGGCCGAGTCCGAGCGCCGCGTGCTGGAAGCCGATCCGCAGGCACTCGTGATCCGCACCAGTTCCTTCTTCGGTCCCTGGGACAAGCACAACTTCGTCACCCAGGCCCTGGCGGCGCTGAAGGCCGGCCAGCCGTTCACGGCCTCGAACGACCTGGTGGTGACCCCGACCTATGTGCCGGACCTGGTGAACGTCAGCCTCGACCTGCTGATCGACCGCGAGCGCGGCGTCTGGCACCTCTCCAATGGCGAAGCCGTGACCTGGGCCGAGCTGGCGCGCAAGGCCTGCGCGGTGGCCGGCGTCGATCCGCGCACCCTGCAGGAACGTCCAGCGACGGAGCTGGGCTACGTGGCGGTGCGTCCGCACTACTCGGCCCTGGGCAGCGAACGCGGCATGCTGCTGCCTTCGCTCGACGACGCGCTGGGACGCTACCTGCATGCGCTCGAGGAGCACGCGGTCGACGACGGCGCGATGGTGGGGGAAGCGGCGCATTACGCGCGCTGAGGCCCTCCCCGGCTGGTACAGGGCGGTTCTGCCGAACGCCCTGCGCGGCCGATGATGTAACATTCGGGTTGGTCCGGATCGCGTGCGCGCTCCGGACCCTTCCATGTCGCATCCCTACAGGCTTATCTTGAAAATATTCGTTATCAGTCTTCCGTCCAGCCTCGAGCGGCGCGCCCTCGTGGCGCAGAAGCTCGGCGAGCGCAAGCTGCCTTTCGCCTTCATCGACGCCGTCGACGGCCGCGTCGACCACCACCCCTATCTGCAACGCTACGACGAAAAAAGCTTCCTGGTGCACCGGCGGCGCAAGGCCGCTCCCGGCGAACTGGGTTGCTACGTGAGCCACCTGCTGGCGTGGGAAAAATGCGTGGCGCTGGGCGAGCCGATCGTGGTGCTGGAAGACGATTTCCAGCTGACGCCGGATTTCGAAGCGGGCCTGGCCTATCTCGAGCGCTTCGCCGACCGGGTCTCGTTCGTGCGCCTCGAGCCGCTGGAAAAGCACACGGTTCTCACCTCGGACAAGGGCGAGCGTTTCAGCCTCGTGAAACAGCTCGACGTCGGCATGTGCATGACCGGCTATGTGATCACCCCGCGTGGCGCGCAGCGGCTGCTGGAGCATGCGGCCACGATCCGGGCGCCGATCGACCTGTTCCTGAAATACACCTTCGACCATGGCGAGCTGATTCACGCCATCGTGCCGCACGGGGTGTACCCGACGCACGAGGACTCCGTGATCGGGATCGACGTGCGCAACCAGCGCGAAAAGGGCACGCTGCTGGGTCTGAAGCGCTTCGCCTATAAAACCTTCTACCGCTTCGCCAACCTGTTTACCAATCTTGCAAACGGGCTGCGCCGGTTTTAAGCGCTGACGGTCGCGGCGAACTGCAGGCGATAGAGACTCGCATACATGCCGTTGGCCGCCAGCAGCTCGTCGTGCGTGCCCTGCTCGGCGATCCGTCCACCTTCCAGCACGACGATGCGGTCGGCACGCTCGATGGTCGACAGGCGGTGCGCGATCACCAGCGTGGTACGGCCCGCCATCAGCGTGTCGAGCGCCGCCTGGACGGCGCGTTCGGACTCGTTGTCGAGCGCGGACGTCGCCTCGTCCAGGATCAGCAGCGGCGCATCCTTGTAGATCGCGCGCGCGATCGCCACGCGCTGGCGCTGGCCGCCGGAGAGGCGCATGCCGTTCTCGCCGATCATCGAATCGACGCCTTCGGGCAGCCTGGCTACCACGTCGGTCAGGTGCGCAGCTTTGACTGCCGCCGCCAGCCGCTCGTAGTCGATGCGCTCGGCGCCGTAGGCGATGTTGGCGGCCAGGGTGTCGTCGAACAGGACCACGTTCTGGCTGACCATCGCCAGCTGCGCGCGCAGGCTGGCCAGCGCCAGCTCCTCATAGGGCACGCCGTCGAGCAGGATGCGCCCAGCCTGCGGATCGTAGAAACGCGTGACCAGGTTCACGAAGGTCGACTTGCCGCCGCCCGAGACGCCGACCAGGGCGACGGTCTGGCCCGGCTCCACCTCGAGCGAGACGTTCGACAGCGCCGGCGCGTGCGCGCCCGGATAGGTAAAGGTCACGCCCTCGAACTGCAGGCGCCCGGCGGCGCGCCCGAGCACGCGGGTGCCGGAGTCCTGTTCGACCGGCGCATCGACCATCGAGAACACGGTTTCCGCCGCCGCGATCCCGCGCTGCATCGGGCCGTTGACTTCGGCCAGCGATTTCAGGGGCGTGAGCAGCATCAGCATCATGGTCGTGAAGTTGGTGAACTCGCCCACCGTCATGTCGGAACGGATCGCCATCACGATCACCACCGAGACCGCCACCGCAGTGGCGACCTGCGTGATCGGGGTGGTGGCGGCAAAGGCGACCGTCATGCGCTGCGAGAAGCCGCGCAGGGCTTCGCTGCGCTGCTCGAAGCGCTTGCGCTCGTAGCGTTCGCCGGCGAACACGCGGATCACCTGGTGGCCGCGCGTGGCTTCCTCGACCACCTGCGTCATCTCCGCCGTCACGCGCTGGTTCTCGCGGTTCAGGCGGCGCAGGCGTCCGGTCGTGGTGCGCACGATGACGGCGGTCAGGGGCACGACGACGATGGCGATCAGGGTCAGCGCCCAGTTCAGGTAGAGCAGGCCGGCCAGCAGGCCGAGCACGACCAGCACGTCGCGCACGAAAGCGACGAAGACCGAATTGATCATGTCGACCACTTGCCGCACGTCGCCGATCACGGTGTTGATGATCTTGCCGGTCGACTCTTCATGGAAGCGCGCCACCGGCAGGCGCAGCACGCGCTCGAACACCATGCGCCGCAAATCGTTGAGCACGCGGCTCATCACCCAGTTGTTCAGGTAGGCGGTGGAAAAGGTGAACACGCCGCGCAGCGCGAAGATCGAAATCAGGATGCCCGGCACCAGCCACAGGCTGAACGCGACCTTGTTCGGGCCGAAGCCCTTGTCGAGCAGGAGTTCGAGGGCCTTGGCCAGCGCCGGCTGGGTGGCGGCGGTGCCGGCCATCGCCAGCAGCGAGAAGAAGGCGCGTCCCTGGTAGGGTTTGACGATGGCCAGCAGGCGTTTGACGATGGTCCTAGTTTCCATGTTCTTCTTCCGAATTCAGGGTGAGCCCCATGAGCACGAAGACCATGAGTGCGTAAAACATGCAGGCCCTGCCCGACCAGAACATCATTTCGGTCAGGCCGAAGGCGAAGTAGCTGAGCGGGATGAGCATGCCCGCCAGCGCGGCGGCGTTCGGGTGTCCGGCAGCGGCGCCGCGGTGCGCGGCGCGCGCGAAAAAGGCGAAGGGCGCGCCCAGGATGCCCAGCCAGCCAAGGAGGCCGGGCACGCCGCCGGTGCTCAGGGCCTGCAGGGCATCGTTATGCATGTGCAGCGGTGTCAGTACCACATCGGCAAGGCGGCCCTCCTTCACCCACTGCTCGAAGCGCGCATGGCCGGCCTTGACGCTGGTCCCGAACAGCGGGTGCTCGCCGATCAGCATGCCGGCGCCCTTCCAGAGTTCGAGCCGGATGCCGAGATTGGTGAACTTGTTGCCGCCCGCGTTCCAGCTGCGCACGTCGCTGATGCCTTCGTTGATGCGCGTCTGGATGCCGCTGGCCGGCACGAAATACAGCAAGGCCACCAGCGCCACGCCGCCGCCCAGCAGGACTTTCAGCTGCCCATGCCCCAGGTGGCTCTGGCGCAGGAGCAGCAGCAGGGCGAGCACGAGCGCCAGCCAGCCGCCGCGGGTGCCGGTCAGCACCGAACCGAGCAGGCCGGCCAGGGCGCCGAGCGACAGCCACAGGACGCGCTGCCGCGAGCCCGGCTGCACCTTATTGACAACATCGAGTGTCGCCGTCAGCGCGACCAGGCCCAGGCACAGGGAAATGTCGCCGAAGGTGATGGCGTTAGTCAGCCCTCCCGGCCGTTCGATGCCCAGCACGATGCGCTGGTAGCCCACCAGCAGCATGGCGCCGACGCCGCCGGCCACGGCGCCCCACCACAGCATCCGGCGCGAAGGGCGCGCCGCCAGCACCACCATCAGCGCGCTCACCGCGCAGAACATGCGCAGGGGTTTTTCCAGGCTGTGGAGCGGCTCTTCCGGACGCACCAGGAAGTACAGCAGCACGACCGCGAAATTGAACAGGAAAGCCAGCACCACCCAGCGCAGGTCCGGCCAGTGGCGCGCCAGCGCGGCCCGGGCATCGGTCCACACGAACGGCAGGGTCAGGATGAACAGGAAGCTGGCCAGGCCGATGCCGAATCCGGTCGTCAGGATCAGGGAAGGAACTGCGAAAACCAGGGCGCCGGTCCATACCCGCAACGGGGCCATCGTCTTCGTCAGCATATTGTCCATTGTTCTGCATATAAGATATTCTGTCGGGCCCGGCGAAGGCCGCAGGGGGACCGGGCGGCGGCGTGGCGCGCCGGCGGCGTGTTTGCGCCGCGCCAACAAGAATTTTCACCGCATTATCGCTGATGCCGCCACAACTGCCAACACACGGCCCGGGCCGGCGCAGCGGAGAAAGAGAATCACGAATGAACACGGCACCAAGGCTTTCCATCCTCGTCCCCGCGTACAACGCGCAGCAGCATCTCGACGCGACCCTGCGCTCGGTGCTGGAACAAATGGGCCCGGACCACGAACTGGTCGTCATCGACGACGGCTCGACCGACGCCACGTCCGAGGTCGCCCGGCGCCTGCAGGCGGCGTATCCGGCGCTGGCAACAAGGCTGATCCGGCAGGACAACGCGGGCCTGGCGACGACCCGCAACCGCCTCCTCGACGCGGCCGCGGGCGAATACATCCTCTTCCTCGATGCCGACGACCTGGTCCTGCCCGGCACCCTGGCCGAACTCGACGCCATCATCGCGGCGCACCGGCCCGACGTGATCGCCTGCGACTTCAACGACTGGCATCCGCACAACATGCGCCGCACGCGCCGCATGGAGCGCGGCTACCCGGCCGCCACGCTGCTTACCGACCGCGAAGCGATCCTGCGCACCTTCTTCATGGACCGCCAGTGCTATGCCTGGGCCAACGTGATGCGGCGCGAGATCTATGCGCGCCAGCCGGCGCCGCTGTATCCGCCGGGCCGCACCTTCGAGGACATCACGGTGACGCCGCAGCTGATCGCCGACTGCGCCAGCCTGGTCCGCCTGGCGCGCCCCTGCTTCGACTACCGCCAGCATCCGGGCAGCATGAAGCGCGGCCTGTCGCACAAATGGTGCACCGACTTCGCCCAGGCCGTGCTGCATACCCGCCGCCACTTCGAGACGCTGCCGGTGAGCGCTGCGCTGCGCCTGCACATCGATGCCGCCACCGTCCATTATTACATCGTGATCCTGAAGCGCACCTACGAAATGCCGTGGCGCGAGGGACGCGCCGCGCGCGCCGACGTCAGGGCCCTGCTGCTGCAGAACCTGTTCAATCCGCTGGAAACGGTACTCGACGCGATGGCGGGCGAAGTGCTGGACAGCCACGACCGCCGTGCCGACCGCCGCGCCGCCTCGCAGATGCGCAAGCTATTGGCCGGCAATCCCGGCTTCGTGCTCGGCAAGCTGGTGGCGCGCAAGATCAAGGTCTGGCAGCGCAAGGCCGCGGCGTGATTTAAGCGCAAGCCGGTAACGTTTCGTTGGCCGTCATGTACCGTAGGGTGGGCTCTTGAGCCCACGCGGTGATACGTAACCGCAAGATCATCGGGCACGAACACGGAGCCCGTGCGAATCACCGCGTGGGCGGAGCCCACCCTACGCGACGATCAGTACTCGACCGCCACCGCCTTCGCCCCCAGCGTCAGCTCGAGCGCCTGCTTCAGGGCGTCCGACGGCGCCACTCTCCACTCGTCGCCCAGCTGCAGGATGCAGTCGACGTTGTTCGGCTTGATGCGCAGGCTGACCGGCAGCCCGTCCGGGTGTTTATAGGGCGCGATCACCTCGGCGATCTTCGCCGGGCTGACCGTGCATTCGAGGTCCATCTCCAGCTTGTGGCCGTACTGGATGCGCGAGCTGGCCAGGTCGAATACCTTCTCCGCCGTGATGCGCAGGCCGCCGTTGAAGCGGTCTTCCGACACTTTACCCACCACCAGCAGGAATTCGTCTTCGCGGAAGGCGTTCTTGTTCGCCTCGAACACCTCATTGTAGACCGTGACCTCGACCACGCCGGTCTTGTCGTCGAGCGCGACGATCAGGATCTTGCCGCGCTGGGTCATCTGCGTGCGCACGCCGGTGATCACGCCGCACAGCATGCGCGGCTCGCGCGAGGGCTCCAGGTCCTGCAGGCGGGTGCGGGCGAAGCGCCGCACTTCCTGGGCGTAGATGTCGAACATGTGGCCCGACAGGTAGAAGCCGAGCGCGGTCTTTTCCTCGGACAGCTTCTGGCGGTCGGTCCAGGGCAGCGCCTTGACGTATTCCGGCGGCGCGACCAGGTCGGAATCATCGCCGCCGAACAGGCTGACCTGGTTCGCAGCGGCCGCTTCCTGGCCGGCCACTTCCATCGCAAACGTCACCGAGGCCAGCAGGATCGCGCGGTCGACGCCGAAGCAGTCCATGGCGCCGGCGCGGATCAGCGACTCGATGGTGCGGCGGTTGATCTGCTTGCGGTCGACGCGCTTGCAGAAGTCAAATAAATCCTTGAACTTGCCGCCTTCCTTGCGCGCGGCGACGATCGCCTCGATCGCGCCCTGGCCGGCGCCCTTCACGCCGCCCAGGCCATAGCGGATATTGCTGACCTGCTTGCCGGTGACGGATTTCGGCTGGCCTTCCGGCGTAAAACGGAACTGCGATTCGTTCACGTCCGGCGGCAGCAGCGTCAGTTTGCAGACGTCGATCGCGTCCTCGACCAGGATCTTGATCTTGTCCGTGTCTTCCATCGCCAGCGACATGTTGGCTGCCATGAAGGCGGCCGTATGGTGCACTTTCAGATAGGCGGTATGGTAGGACAGCAGCGCATAGGCGGCGGCGTGCGATTTATTGAAACCGTAGCCCGCGAACTTCTCCATCAAGTCGAAGATCTCGTCCGCCTTCTCCGTCGACAGGCCGTCCTTGGCGGCGCCGGCGCGGAAGATCTCGCGGTGCTCGGCCATCTCTTCGGCCTTCTTTTTACCCATCGCGCGGCGCAGCATGTCGGCGCCGCCCAGCGAATAGCCGCCGACGATCTGCGCCATCTGCATGACCTGCTCCTGGTAGACCATGATGCCGTAGGTCTCGGACAGGATGGACTCGGTGCGCGGATCGGGATAGTCGAATTTTTCGCCGTGCTTGCGCTTGCAGAAGTCCGGAATCAGGTCCATCGGGCCCGGACGGTACAAGGCGACCAGCGCAATGATGTCCTCGAAGCGGTCGGGACGCGCATCTTTCAACATGCCCTGCATGCCGCGCGACTCCAGCTGGAAGATTGCGACGGTTTTCGCATCCGACAGCAGTTTATAGGACGGCCGGTCGTTCAGCGGCAGCGACTCGAGGTTGAATTCGGCGTCCACCGGATCGAGCGCGCGGATGTAGTTCACGGCGCGGTCGAGAATGGTCAGCGTGGTCAGGCCCAAAAAGTCGAATTTGACGAGGCCGACCGCCTCGACGTCGTCCTTGTCGTACTGCGAGACGACGCCGGCGTCGCCGCCCTGGGTGTACAGGGGGCAGAAGTCGGTCAGCTTGCCGGGGGCGATCAGCACGCCGCCGGCGTGCATGCCGATGTTACGGGTGATGCCCTCGACCTGCTGCGCCAGCTCCAGCACCTGTTTGACCTCTTCCTCGTTCTCGAGGCGTTCCTTCAGCAGCGGCTCCTCTTCGATCGCTTCGGCGATCGAGACCGGTTTGCCCGGCTTGAACGGGATCAGCTTGGAGATGCCGTCGCAGAAGTTGTAGCCGTAGTCGAGCACGCGGCCGACGTCGCGGATCGCGCCTTTCGCCGCCATGGTACCGAAGGTGGCGATCTGCGACACGGCATCGCGGCCGTACAGGTCCTTCACGTGCTGGATCACCAGCTCGCGCTTTTCCTGGCAGAAGTCGATGTCGAAGTCGGGCATCGAGACGCGTTCCGGATTCAGGAAGCGCTCGAACAGCAGGTTGTATTTCAGCGGGTCCAGGTCCGTGATCTTCAGCGCGTAGGCCACCAGCGAGCCCGCGCCCGAACCACGGCCCGGGCCGATCGGCACGCCGTTATTCTTGCCCCACTGGATGAACTCCGCAACGATCAGGAAGTAGCCCGGGAACTTCATCTTGATGATGGTGTTGTTCTCGAACTCCAGGCGCGCCTCGTAGCGCGGACGCTCCGCTTCGCGCTTGGCCGGGTCCGGGAACAGCTGCTCGAGGCGCTCCTCCAGGCCCTTCTTCGTTTCGGCGACCAGGAACTCGTCGATCGTCATGCCCGGCGGCGTCGGGAAGTCCGGCAGCTGCGGTTTGCCGAGCGTGAGCACGACGTTGCAGCGCTTGGCGATTTCCACCGAATTGGCGAGCGCGCCCGGCAGGTCGGCGAACAGTTGCGCCATCTCGGCCTGCGTTTTGAAGCACATCTCCTCGTTGAAGCGGCGCACGCGCTTGGCGTTGGCCAGCATCTCGCCCTCGGCGATACAGGTGCGCGCCTCGTGGGCGATGAATTCGCCCTTGCTGATGAACTGCACCGGGTGGGTTGCCACCACCGGCAGCCCGAGGCGGCCGGCCAGCGCCACCGAATGGCGCACGGCCTGCTCCTGGTTGGCCGCGCCCGCGCGCTGGATCTCGATATAGAAGTGGCCGGGGAAGATGCGCGCCCAGCGCTCGGCATTGCGTTCCGCGCGCTCGATATCGCCGTTGTCGATCGCCTGGCCGACGTCGCCGAAGCAGGCGCCCGAGAGCACGATCAGGGCATTGCTCTGGTCGGCCTCCGGGTGCAGCGTCGAGGTGGACGTGGCCAGTGCTTCGAGCCATTCGGTGCGGAACTCGGCGCGGCCCTTGTACTGGTTGGTGAGCCAGGCTTTCGAGAGCAGCTCGCACAGCTGCAGGTAGCCGGTATGGTTTTTCGCCAGGATCAGCAGGCGCGAGGGTTTATCCCGGTTGTCGTCGTTGGTGATCCAGGCGTCGACCCCGACGATCGGCTTGATCCCCTTGCCGCGCGCCGCCTTGTAGAAGCGCACCATGCAGAACATGTTGGCGAGGTCGGTGACGGCGAGCGCCGGTTGCTTGTCCTTGGCGGCGGCGCCGACCAGGTCGTCGATGCGCACGAGGCCGTCCACGATCGAGTATTCGGAGTGGACGCGCAGGTGGGTGAAAGTCGGGGAAGTCATACCCGTATTTTAACCCGCCGGCGGCTCATCGGCGCCGGCCGCGGACGTAGTTGCAACTAGACAACAAGACGCTTTCTGGTGCGTCGCCTCTTATAATAGTGTCCATGCCATTCGAACCCTGCTTCCTGCTCCGATGACGCCGCCGCCCATGCGCGCACCCGCGTCCCCCACCCTGTTCGAGCTGCTGACGGACGATGCCGCCGCCGGCAGTATCGCCGTCCTGCCGCCGCCCGCACCCGGCCTGGCGCCGGCCGTCGCCGCCCCAGCCGCCGGCGCCGGCCTGCGCCGCCTGGCCGCACCCCTGCTGCTGGCGGCGCGCGTGGTGCTGCGCCGGCCGCAAGTGCGCCAGCTGGCGCTGCGCATCCTGAAGCGCTCCCCGGCCCTGTATGCGCGGGCCTACCGGATGATGATGGCCTCCGGCGCCAGCGCGGCGGCGGCGGGTGCGGATGTCCAGCCCGGCCGGGTCGATACGCTGTCGCCGCGCGCGAACGCGATCCTGCGCCGCCTGCAGAGCCTTCAGGCCGCGGCGCCGCGCCAGCCGGGCGCGCGCCCGCGCCTGGCCTTCGTCTCGCCGTTGCCGCCCGAGCGCACCGGCGTCGCCGTGTACGCGACCGAGCTGCTGGCAGAACTGAGCGCGCATTTCGAGATCGAACTGGTCGTCGCGCAGCTCGACGTCAGGCTGCCGCCGGCGCTCGCGCACCTGCCCGTGCGCCAGGCGGCCTGGTTCGCCGAGCACGGCGACGAATACGACCAGGTGCTCTACCAGATCGGCAACAGCCCTTTTCACAGCCACATGTTCGCGCTGCTGGCGCGCCATCCCGGCGTCGTCGTGCTGCATGACTTCTTCATTGGCGGCGCCCTGACGCACGCCCAGATGAGCGGCGCCGATCCGCGCGCCTGGAGCGAAGCCCTGCTGTATTCGCACGGCTATGCAGCCGTCCGCGCGAGCCGGACGGCGGACGGGCGAGTCCAGGCGCACAAGGACTGGCCCTGCAGCCTGCCGGTGCTGGAGAGCGCGACCCGCACCATCGTCCACTCCCACCACGCGCGCCAGCTCGCCATCGACTGGTTCGGCGCGGACGCCGCGCGCCGGATCGACATCATCCCCCACCCGCGCACTCCGCCGGAGGTCAAGGACCGCGCCGCCGCACGCGCCGCGCTCGGCATCGATGCCGATACCTTCCTCGTCTGCAGCTTCGGCTTCGTCGCCCCGAACAAGCTGACCCATGAGTTGTTGCGCGCCTGGATCGCTTCCAGCCTGCACACGGATCCCCGCTGCGCGCTGGTGCTGGCCGGCGCGAATCACGACAGCCCCTATGGTGTCGAAGTCGAAGCCCTCATCCGCAGCGCCGGACCCGATGCCAACATCCGCATCGCCGGCTGGCTCGACGACGCGGCCTACCGGCACTACCTGCAGGCGGCCGACGTCGGCGTCCAGCTGCGCACGAATGCGCGCGGTGAAAGCTCGGGGGCGGTGCTCGATTGCATGAATTACGCGCTGCCGACGATCGTCAATGCGAATGGCTCGATGGCCGAATTCCCGCCGGACGCCGTCTGGCGCCTGCCCGACGCGTTCGAGGCCGGGGAGCTTGTAGCGGCGCTGGAAACGCTACGCCGCGATCCGGCACGGCGGGCGGCACTCGGCCAGGGCGCGGTCGCGCTGCTCGACGCGCAGTTCCGGCCGGCCCGCTGCGCCGCGCTGTACCTCGCCACGCTGGCCGCCGCACGCGCCGCCACGCATGCGCGGCACGCGGCCTGGCGCACGGCGCTGGCCGCGGCCGCCCCCGCGGACGAGCGACAGATGCAGTTGCTCGCCGCCACGCTGGCTGCACAGGAATCGACCGCAGGCCGCCAGGTGCTGGTCGACGTCAGCGCCTGGTCGCGCCCGGGCACCCGTCCCGACCCGCTGGCGGCAAGCCAGCTGGCCGAACTGCTCGCCCGGACGCGGGGGGACCTGCGCGTGGAACCGGTCTGGCTCGACACCGCCGGGGACGCGCCGCGCTGGCGCCAGGCGCGCAACGCCATCGGGCGCCTGCTGGGCCTGGGCTGGCCGGAACAGGACGAGCCGGTCGTCGACGTCCACGCCGGCGACGTGTTTTATGCACCGGATACCGCCGCCGCCGCCGTGGCGGCGGCCTTCGACGCCGGCCTGCTGGCAGCCTGGCGCGCGCGCGGCGTCATCGTCAACCTGCTGGTGCGCAGCCTGGACGGCGGCACGCTGCCGCCCGCCGCGGCGGCCGCCGACCGCCTGCTGTGCGCCACGGAGGCGATTGCACAACAGTTGGCGGCGGATTCGCGCGCTTCCAGGCAGGCAACCGGGCCGGCATGATTTCCGCCCGGGCGCGACGGCTTATAATAGCGGTTGACCAGAATTGAGCTACTTGGCAATCATGCAAACCACCACCCATCAAACGGCCACCGCCAACGCAAGCGCCGGCGCCGGCCGCTACGTCAACATCGCCGCCTACAAATTCGTCAGCTTCGACGATACCGAGGAAAAGCGTCCGCAGTTCCAGGCGATCTGCGCCGAACTGAACCTGCGCGGCACGATCCTGCTGACGCCGGAAGGCATCAACATGTTCCTGTCGGGCCTGCCGGCCGACATCGACGCCTATCTCGCCTGGCTGCGTGCGGATCCACGCTTCGCCGACATCGAAGTCAAGTACAGCCACTCGGAAGAGCAGTCGCACAAGCGCATGCTGGTGAAGATCAAGAAGGAAATCATCACCATGCGCATGCCGCTGATCAAACCGGAACTGGGCCGCGCGCCGTCGGTGGAAGCGACCACCCTGAAACGCTGGCTCGACCAGGGCCATGACGACAACGGCAAGCCGGTCGTGATGGTCGACACGCGCAACGATTTCGAGGTCGACGTCGGCACCTTCGACAACACCGTCGACTACCGGATCGCCAAGTTCACCGAGTTCCCGGAAGTGATCGCCGCCCACAAGGATGATTTCGCCGGCAAGACCGTGGTCACCTTCTGCACCGGCGGCATCCGCTGCGAAAAGGCGGCGATCCACATGCAGAACATCGGCTACGACAACGTCTACCAGCTCGAGGGCGGCATCCTGAAGTATTTCGAGGACGTCGGCGGCGCCCACTATACGGGCGACTGCTTCGTGTTCGACTACCGTACCGCGCTCAATCCGAAGCTCGAGCCGACCGTCACGACCCAGTGCTTCGCCTGCCGCGCCGTGGTGACGCCGCGCGAGCAGCTGTCGCCGCAGTATGTGTATGGAGTGTCGTGTCCGCATTGCGCGGACACGACGGTGGCCTGAGAATGGCAGGTGGCCCCTCCGGCGCACGCCAGCTCGTCAAGAAAATCGCGCTGCGCGCGGTCGCGTTCGTCGTGGCGCGTCCACGCCTGGATGACTTCCTGCGTCGCCAGATCTACCGCTTCCCCGGGCTCGCCGGGCGGGTGCGCGCGGCCGTCGCCCACTCGCGGCGTGCCGACTGGCAGGCGCTGCCCGTGCTGCTGTCCGATGAAGCCGAGCTGACCGACAGCGCACGCCAGGTGCTGCGCGACCTGCGCCGCGCGATCGACCACCCCCGTCCAGAATAAGAGTCCAGATGCGTATCATCCTCGACCTGCAGGCCTGCCAGGCCTCCAGCATGCACCGCGGCATTGGCCGCTATTCGATGGCCCTGGCGCTGGCCATGGCGCGCAATAGCGGCGGGCATGAGCTGCGCATCGTCCTCAATGACGACTATCCCGATACCGTCGCGGCGCTGAGGCGGGCCTTCGACGGGCTGCTGCCGCAGTCGCACATCTCGACCTTCAGCGTGCCGGTGCCCGCGGGCGAAGTCGATCCGCGCAATGCCTGGCGCGTGCGCACAGCCGAACGCATCCGCGAACACTACCTGGCCAGCCTGCGGCCCGACGTCGTGCACGTGGCGAGCCTGTTCGAGGGACTGGGCGACAATGCCGTCAGCTCGGTACCGCGCCCGGGCGGTCGCTTCGATACCGCCGTCACGCTTTACGACCTGATTCCCCTGATGCGCAAGGAGCGCTACCTTGGCGACCCGAACGTCGCGGCCTGGTATCACCGCAAGCTCGAAGGCATGCAGCGGGCCGACCTGCTGCTGGCCATTTCCGCCTCGGCGCGCGAGGAAGGCATTGCGCTGCTGGGCATGCCTGCCGAGCGCGTGGTCAACATCTCGTCGGCGGTGGACAGCATGTTCCAGGCGCGCGCACTCACAACCGACGCGCGCGCTGCGCTGCTGGCGCGCTACGGCCTTTCGAGGCCGTTCATCATGTACACCGGCGGCATCGACTATCGCAAGAATATCGAGGGCCTGGTCGAGGCTTACGCCCGGCTGCCAGCGACGCTACGCAAGCAATACCAGCTGGCGATCGTGTGCAGCATCCAGAATCCCGACCGTTTCCGCCTTGAGCGCCTGGCCGCGAAATTCGGTCTTGCCAAAGACGACCTCGTGCTGACCGGCTTTGTTCCCGACGACGACCTGGTTTCGCTATATAACTGCACCGCACTCTTCGTCTTCCCTTCGCTGCACGAAGGCTTCGGCCTGCCGGCGCTCGAGGCGATGGCCTGTGGCGCCCCGGTGATTGGCTCGAACACCAGCAGCATCCCGGAAGTGATCGGGCGGCCCGATGCCTTGTTCGATCCGGCCAGCGTCGAAGCCATCGTCGCCGCCATGACGCAGGTGCTGCTCGATCCGGCGCGCCAGGCGTCCTTGCGCGAGCACGGCCTGGCGCAGGCGCGGCTCTTCTCGTGGGATACGAGCGCCCGGCGCGCGATCGAGGCTTTCGAAGAGACGCATCGACGCCGCACCGCGCGCGGCGCTGACGCGGCGCCGCTGCTGGCCGAGCCGGCGCGCAAGCCGCGCCTGGCCTACGTTTCGCCGTTGCCGCCAACGCGTTCGGGCATCGCGGCCTACAGCGCCGACCTGTTGCCGGAACTGGCGCGGCACTTCGACATCGAGCTGGTGCTGGCGCAGGACCGCGTCGAGGACATGGGCCCTGCCACGCACTTCCCCCAGCACACGGCCGCATGGTTCGACGCCAATGCGCAGACCTTCGACCACATCGTCTACCAGTTCGGCAATTCGGCATTCCATTCCCACATGTTCGGGCTGCTCGAGCGCCATCCCGGCGTAGTCGTGCTGCATGATTTCTTCCTCAGCGGCGTCATTCACTACGCCGAGGCCGAGCACGAATTACCCAACCATTACTGCCGCTCGCTCTACCTGGCGCACGGCTACGGGGCGCTGATCGAGGAGAAGCACGCCGGACGCACCGAGTCGGTCGTGCGCTACCCGTCGAACAAGCAGGTGCTCGACCGCGCAACCGGCGTGATCGTGCATTCCCGCCACGCGGTGGCGCTGGCGGACCGCTGGTATGGCGCAGGTTACGGCGACCAGTGGCGCGTACTGCCGCTGGTGTGCCTGCGTCCCGGCCCCGACACGGCCGATCGGACCCAGGTCCGCGCGGACCTCGGCTTCGGCCCCGGCGATTACGTCGTCTGCTCGTTCGGCATCCTGTCGGCGACCAAGTGCAACGACCGCCTGGTCGAGGCCTGGATCGACAGCACGCTCGAACACGATCCGCGCTGCCATCTGGTATTCGTCGGCGAGATTGCCCAGGGGCGTTTCGGCATCGCGCTGCGCGACCGCATCGCCGCCCACCCGCGCATCAAGGTCACCGGCTACGCCGACACCCCGTTCTACCGCCGCTACCTCGCCGCCGCCGATGCCGCGGTCCAGCTGCGCGGCAGCTCGCGCGGCGAGACCTCGGGCGCCGTCTTCGACTGCCTCTCGTACGGATTGCCGACAATCGTCAACGCCCATGGCTCGGCCGCGGAAGTGCCGGAGCAGGCCTGCCTGCGCCTGGAGGACGCCTTCACGCAGGAAGCGCTGCGCGCCGCGCTCGAGCGCATGCACGGCGATATCGGGCTACGCGCACGCCTGGGCAATGCCGCCGCAGCCTACATGGAACAGACCCACACGCCGGCCCGGATCGCAGCACTTTATCGCGACGCGATCACGCAATTTGCGCGTGACAGCCGTGGCCAGGCGGAACAGGACCTGATCGCGTCGATCGCCGCTTCCAGCGCCGAGGTAGCGGCTTCCGATCTCATGCAGGCGGCAGCGGCGATCGCGGCCAACCGGCCGCGCAGCGGTGCACGTCAGGTGCTGGTCGATATCGACACGGCGGGAATGGAACCTGCGGTCCTGCGGACGCTCCTCACGCAGGCGCCGCACGGCTGGCGCATTGAACCGGTGCGGCACGACGGCGCGCGTCACCGCTACGCGCGGCGCTTCACGCTCGACCTGATCGGCCGTCCTGACCTGCGGATCGAGGATGCGGTTGCCGAGGCGGGCCCCGGCGACGTGTGGCTCACGTTGGGAGAGAGCAAGCTTGGGACCGTGCCCGCGAAATGGCTGGCGCGCGGCGTCCTCGCCTGCTGCCTCGATCCGAGCGATGCGGCAGGCGAGGACGGTCTGGCGCAGCGCTTGGCCGCGCTAGCCGACGCTCGGCCCTGCGCTGGATGACCTGGCAAGACAACGTCCGTCAACTCCTTGCGATCCTGCATCCACCGGCCACAGAATGAAAACATTCCTCAAGAAGACCGCCCGCCGCGCCAAGACCGTGCCCGTGCTTGGCCGACTGATGCGCATTGCGGCCGCCATCGTCCGACTGCCGGAGCTGCGCGCCGAAGTCATCGGGCTCGCATCCGGCAGCTACGAGCAGGGGCCAAAGACAGCTCAGCCGGCCCTCTGGCGCGCCGTCAACGAGCTGCGCGAAAACACCGCCGGCGACGCCAACCTGACCCGTTCGGTGCCGGTCGCCTTGCGCCGGCTGACCCGCGAAGTGCATGCGCTGCGCCAGCGGCTCGATGCGGCCGGCCTGGGCGAGGAGACGGACGCGGCCCCGCCCGGCGGCCAGGCGCCGCGTCTCTGCGTCGCGCCCGAACACGCGGCCGCCGCGCCGCTGCGTCTGTACCTGGGCCAGGGCGAGCCCGCACCAGCCGGCTACGTCAGCGCCAGCTTCGACGACACGGCTGGCGCCGTGCCGCTCGCGCCGGGCGCTGCCGAGGAAATCCAGGTCGCCTGCCTGTTCGAGACCTTTGCGCAGGCCGAGCTGCGCAATCACGTGCTGCCGCACCTGTACGCCTGCCTGCAAACGGGTGGACGCCTGCGCGTGCAGGCCACCGACGCCGGCGCCGCCCTTGCCGCCTATGCACAAGGCGAATGCGACTACGACGCGCTGCGCGACATCCTGTACGGCGCGGCGGATCGCGACGGCCGCCTGCAGCTGAACATGCTCAGCCCGGCCAGCCTGCGCTCCCTGCTGGGCGAAGCCGGCTTCACGGTGACGCATCTCGTGGAAACCGGCATGCGCGATGGGCGCCCTGCCTTCGAGACTGTCGCCGACAAGCCGTCACCTTCCCCGAGCGCGCACTGAGACCTGCCATGCCACCGAGCTTTTCGATCGTCATCAACACCCTCAACCGCGCAACGCTGCTGGCGAAAACGCTCGACAGCCTACGCTGGCTGAAATACCGCGGCCGCTTCGAAGTCATCGTCGTCAACGGTCCTTCCACCGACCACTCGCAGCAGGTGATCGACGCCTGGCTGCCCGCGATCCGCGCGGCGCGCTGCGAGGTCGCCAACCTGTCGGTCTCGCGCAACATCGGCATTTGCATGGCGCGCGGCGACATCGTCGCGTTCATCGACGACGACGCGATTCCCGAGCCGGAATGGCTCGAGCAGCTGGCCCGCGCCTACGCCGATCCCGCAGTGGGCGCCGCAGGCGGCCTGGTGTTCGACCAGACCGGCTACAGCTACCAGTACGAATACTCGAGTGCGACCCGGCTGGCGAACGCCAACTGGCGCCTGACCCGTCCGGCCGACCATCTGGCCTATCCGGGCGCTTTCGAATTCCCCTACCTGCAGGGCACGAATACCTCGTTCCGGCGCAGCGCCCTGCTCGAAGTGGGCGGCTTCGACGAGGAAATCGAGTACTACCTGGACGAGACCGAGCTGTGCTGCCGACTGGTCGATGCCGGCTACCTGATCCGGCAGCTGCCCAACGCATATGTGCACCATAAGTTCGCACCGAGCAATATTCGCAACGAGCACAAGATCACGCGTTACCGCTATCCGGTCATCAAGAACAAGCTGTATTTCGCGCTCAAGCATGGGCGCGAGTACTTGGCGCTGGCCGATATTCTCGAGGACAACCGGCGCTTCGTCGACGAGCAGAGACAGGAAGTCGAGAGCCATATCGCCGCGGGACGTTTGCCGGCGAGCGAGCGCGAGGCGCTGGCGGGACAGGTGCGCAGCGCGTGGGAACGCGGGATGGCACGCGGGCTTTCCGGCATGGTTGAATACATCACGCCGGAAAAGCAGCGCGCCCGGTCGGGCGATTTTCTTGCTTTCGACCGGGTGATCGCGGCGGGTACGCCGAAGGCGCTGGTGTTCATTGCCCGCGAGTTGCATGATCCGCAGGCAAAGCTGGCGCGCGACCTGGCGGCGCAGGGCCATATCGTGTGCGTCATCACGGCCAGCCCGGATTTCAATCGCGTCGATTTCGAGGACGGGGTATGGGTGCACCGGATCGCGGCAGCGCGCGCCGCTCTTCCGGATTCCGGCCTCGCGCCGGGGATGACGCAGGAAGCCTGGAACTGGGCTGTGGCAGCGCGCGACGAACTGCGTCGCATTGCGACGCACCGCCGTCTCGACGCCGTCGAGGCGCCGCTGGCGACCTGCGAAGCGGCCGCCCTGCTGGACCAGGACTGGCCCTTGGTCTCGTGCGTCGATGCCGACCTGTCCTTGCCGCCGCCCCCGTTGCAGTTGGCCTTGCTGCGCCAGTCACAAGGCCTGCGCGGCGCCAGCCAGACGCTGCGCGAACGCCTTGCGCGCGAACACGCTGTCCATAGCGCCGCCAACCCGGCCATCGTCATCGATCCGGTATCGACAGCATCATAGGAATCGGGCTGTTTGCATTACGTTGAATCTTCCGGCGTAGCTGAGGTCCAAACCAGACTCAACTCAGCCGGAGTCCTCCATGCAAGCACGCAAGTTCGAGCTCTTCCAGAAGGATCATTCCGCGCTGACCCAGCGCCAGCGCGAGCGCTTGCTCGGCCACTTTGCGGCGTCCCCACACCTTACCTGAACAGCTAACTCGGCTGACGCTGGGCGCTCGACAGCGGCCGGGGCAAGACACCGGCCTTGCTGCAAGCGGATAAAAGCCATGAAAACGTTACTGCTCGAATGCTTCCAGAAGCGCCGCGCTTCAAGTATCGCGATACTGCTGGTTCTCGGTGCGGCGCTGCTGACCTTCTGGCCAGGCATTCTGATGAGCGATACCTCGTCCAGGTGGGCTGCGGTCCTGACTCTCAAAGGCGTCCTCGACATTCGCTGGTCATTGAACCAATGGCTGGCACCAACGATGACGATCTTTATGCTGCCGTTTGGCGCCAGCGCCAACTCTATTACGCTCTTTACGGCAGCGCAGCTTGCCTACCTTGCCTTGGCCGGGCTCATGTGGATCTCGCTTACTTCGAGCGAGCGTCCGTTTTGGGTGCCACTGTTGTTTGCCCTGCCGATCATGAGTTTGTATGCGGCCTTTATCGTGCCAGATGTGTGGACGCTTGCCGCCATGATCGTCGTCATCGCCATACTATCCTTGGATACACAACGTCTCGGAATTCTTTCACTATTACTTTTCTTCTTATCGAACATCATCCTGTTTGGCTTCCGCCAGAATTCCTTATTCCTACTTCCTTTTGTTACTTTTCTGGTTATTAAAAAGGTGTCGGAATGCCGTTGGGAACGGCATATTCTCTTGGCGCTGATGGCGCTTGCAATTTCCCTGATTGCCATCGTTCCCAAACATATTGGCTTTATGGCACAAACAAGCTCGGCGGCAGCGCCAACCTGGGAACTGGTCGGCATGCTTCGGATTGCAAACGAGCTGCACGTTCCAGTGGACCCGAAAGTCACCCTGGAAGGCATTGCCGACACCAACTCTGCCATCAATTCCCACTCGTTTACCACAATAGATTCACTGCTCTGGGGAGAAGGTGCGGCCGTATCCACTGGCCTTATTCTATCTCACTCTGATGAGCTCAAATCCAGGTGGTTCAAGGCTGTGCGCGCATATCCTCGCTTGTATTTTTTAATGAAACTACGTACTTACAAGTGTATGCTCGGCCTGTGTGATCAATATCTTCAGACTCAGGTAATCCCATTGGTACCTGAGCCATTTCTCGAAGGACGCGTTCTAGGCTACGTCGGCAATGACGGACTCGGCAGAATCATCCTTGACATGAATGCAGTGCTCGCGCATCGTGCCGAGCTTCTTTTTCTTCCTCTGTTCTGGCTGCCCGTCAGCATTCTTGTTTTTCTGTCGCAATGGCGTCTTTATAGCGCATTCGACCGGCTACTCATCTATGGAGCGGGCATCTACCTGTTGTCCTTCTGCATCCTGAATCAGGCTGCTTCTTTCAGATATATGTTGCCAGTCTTTGCCATTTATACGGCCTATCAAATAAGGTTCATAGGCTGGCTATCCGGTTTCCTGATAAATAAATTGCGGCGCAGCGACGGTCACCCACGGAAGCCCCCTCCCTCCTGAGTAATTTACGGAGCTTGACCGTGCTCGGAAGGTATGCCGACAGGTCGACCGGCCTTGATGTGATGACGGAATAGACGCCGGTAAGCATCGGTACGAATGCTCCAGTCCCAACATTTAATGCATTGCTGGTTCTCTTGTGAAAGCAAATGTAACAAGTGCCGCTTTTTCACCAGTTCCTCAATGGCGTCAGCCAGAAGGACGGGATTGCGCTCCTTGAGAATGAAGTGCTTTTGTTGCGGACCGAATGCCTCGGACACAATGCCGACGTTGGTACTAATGACTGGCACACCGCAGGCCATCGCTTCGAGCACTGGATTGGGCGTGCCCTCGCTCTCAGAACAGCAGATGAGAACATCGAGTGAGTTGTAGTAGTCGGGCATCCTATCGTGCGATATCTGACGGATTTCGCGATCTGCAAAGTATTCTTCGACGACGACGCCTCGCGATTTCAGCAGATTCAGTGCTGGCCGCAGGATAGTGTGGAAACCCTTTGGGTCTCGAAGACGGCCTTCTTCAGTATGCGCATTCCAAGCACTGTTACCAGCCCAGCCAACGCGCAAGGGCCGATGCTCGTCGCCAATGAAGCGCGCCGTAGTAGCCGGCTTGAATTTCGTCAGATCAACTCCATCGGGCGTTACCATATCTGGATCAGGATACCCCTGGATGTCTTGATAGATGCGCTGCAATATGCGCGAACTGACGGTGTATCCATTCGACAGTTGCGTAAAGAGCGGGAGGCGATCGGCAATCTCGGATTCGGTCAAGAACAAATGGTCGAATACACTGAATGTGATCGGACGTGGCGAAATGACCTGAGACACAAAATCGTTCCAGCTGCCATAGAGCTGATCTATTTTATGGCGCTCCCACGGTTCGCAAATGGACGCCAGAGGCCCGCGCCAAAGATAGTGCACCAAGTCGTAGTCCTTGGTCATTTCAAGCAGCATCGTCGGCTGCTCTACATCATGAGATGCCAAGAGGTCAAACTCGAATTCATCCGAAACGTACTTGATGATCTGTCGCGCGATGTTCGCCAGAGCCCAGGTATTGACATCTACGATCAGAGCGACACGTGGTCGACGCGGACCTGATCCAGCGGAATCGACGTCATGCTGGCGAGCTTTGTGAACGTCCAATCCACGCTGTCGCTCTGGTTGACGCACCCAGGTGTCTATATCTTCCGTCCACACCTTATACCCGTGTTTCTTCTCAAAGTGAGCAGCAGCTTCGAGCCGAGCACGAGCAAATCGAGCTCGCTCATCATCTTTGTCGTCGGTGCTGTCCGGTTTCGGGCGATCGTGCACTAAAGCTCGGACATCGCTGGCTCCGACCTTTAACCCAGCGCGGAATAAGCGTACTGAAAATTCAAAGTCTTCGAATCCAATAAACATCCCCTCATCGAAACCTCCTTGCGCCAAAAATGTGTCCTTTCGGAACACTGATGCGCATCCCGACATGAAAGTGCCTAGATAACCTGGACCGTCCTGGCCGGTGTAGTTCTGACGATGGGCTGTACCGCCACCGATGATGAACTCATTCATGTCAAACGTAAGGTACAGATGCCCGCCTCGAATGAAATTGGTGGTGGCATCTTCATTGAGCACGGCCATTGTCATAAAATGACAGCCGAGTATGGCTAGATCGCTCTGGATGTCCGGAAGCGGATTCTTGATGAAATAGACGTCGTTATCCAGGCTCATCACCCAATCGGTGCGAACGTGGGGCATCGTCCTGTTCCGTCCGCCGGCTACGCCGTAGTTCTGTCCAAGCATCTCGATACGCCAGCGGAATGGCATTCCCTCCAAGCAGCGACGAAGCGCTTCGAGTTCCTCTTCGCTCGATCCGTTATCGATGACGAGGACTTCGCCCTTGAAGTTTGGAATCTGATCAGCGATGGAACGACAGAGCTTGATGGACAGCCTGCTGCGATTCAGCGACAAGAACGTAATGGTGAGATGCTCACCATTTAGTCCAATGTTTGCCCCTTCTCGCCGTCCAGAGTCTGCATTCAAGAACTCGTGATACCGATGGGTGACATAGGGTCTCGTATCGAGACCGCTTTCCAGGTTTTCGATATTATCTTGCATTGCGTCGAAGTATAGAACTAAGTACAGTACCGACACGGTGAAGGAGCGGGGTGGGAATGGCCTTGCGAATTAACCACCAAGTTCTAATGACTTTCCAAGGCATTTGGCTGAGCTGCTGACGTGCCAACTCAAGTTCGCTCCGTGCCAACTCAAGTTCGCTCCGTTTTGACTCAAGTTCGTTCCGTTCCAACTCAAGTTCGCTCCGTTTTGACTCAAGTTCGTTCCGTGCCAACTCGAGTTCGTTCCGTTTTGACTCAAGTTCGTTCCGTGCCAACTCACGTTCGTTCCGTGCCAACTCAAGTTCGCCTCGTACAGCATCGAGCCTCGCTTGCATTTCCGAAGCCGCGTGCTCGTGTCGATAGATCGCCCTCCAGGCCACCGCCACCTCGGCTTGCGCGGCACGGCGGGACATTCCCAGGCGCTCGACTTCCATTTCTGTGAAATGCAGTTTCTCGCTGTAATTGGCGACAGAATCCGTCAGAACAGACAATTTATTATTTATCGCCACTTCTCGTGATTTCGCTTGCTCGAGTTGTTCCTTACTCGCGAGCAGAGCTGCAGTGAGGGAGTCGATTTCATCGATCAACGCCCGTTCCCGGCTGTGCGCATTCTGGGGCTTCTGAGCCTCCCCTTCCTTGGCAACGGATCGCTGGGTCGAAACATCACTCGCGTGGCTTAATGGATCAGGTTTGGTGGCCCACATCCCATCTCGGGGGAAGAGTATTTGGCGCCCCAGATTCATTGATACCGGATATCCTGCGAAGATTGTCTTATATTTCGCTTCTGCGCCCCAGACGCCGACATAAAACGCCGCCTCTGCAGGGGTGACATCACTCTCGATCTGTGATGGAACATAAACGGCTGAATCGATAGGCTGGAATTCAAGCATTGCATCGAGTGGCGTCGTAGCGTCGCCGCTCGGCAATTTACCCCCTTGCTCCGCGACAGAAAAGCCAATGCCTAAGGTGCCCAAATTCCAGGAATCAGCCTTGCCAAGCACACTCTCGGCGAGAACCTGGAACTCTTCAAATGTGAATCGGCGCTTGTGGAATTCATTCTGGCCACCGAGATCGTAGTACCAGTAGTCGTTCGGGGCAGAAATGATAATTGTTGCATTCGGAGCTGCAGCATCACGAATGTTTTCCAGGAACAGTTGCGGGTCGTCGACATGTTCAATCGTTTCCAATGAAACAATCAGATTAAATTTCTGATCGGAAATTATTCGCGTCAGTTGCTCCCCCGGACTTACAGCAAAACGTACGCGCTCGTTCGAAAAGCGCTTGTCAGCCGAGGCTATCGCTTTCGAAGATACATCGACGCCCAAGACAGACTGCGCGCCCCATTCAGCCATGAGCCAGGATCCATATCCTTCGCCGCAAGCAATATCCAAGACCTTGCGGTCTGCGCAATGTTCTTTCGCAGTAAGATAGCGAGCGATGTGAATTGCTGCCTCGATCGCGACATAGCGGGACGCCCCCCCAAACTCTAAACGCTCCATGATTCTCTTTGGTATTAGTTGAAGAAATGCGCTGAACTGCCTTATCGGGCAATCTCTACAGCGGCTTCTTGACCGGCCAGTCGTCTCATTTCGTCGGACTCTGATTGCGTTGGCCAGTGACGATCCGTTTGAGACTGCGCATTTAATCGGTTGACGCAACACATGCATGAAATCGTGGCGCGGGTCTCTCGCAATTACGTGTCTTCCTCGGCCGCTCGTTTAACAGCCTCGCTACCTCGTCCAGATTCTCGAGCTTGAGCGTGCCGGCCACGATGTCGGCCAGCTTCTGATTGACTACGAGCTTACACGGCTTGGGACGGCGCCCCCGAGCCCAAGTATGTTGGTCAGCCAGGGCTGCCCGGTAGCGTTCCAATCCATCATTATGCTTGATCTCCCGGCTGACTGTCGACGGTGCTGGTCCAAGGGAAAACGCGATGGCTCGGATCGATGTCCCGGCTACGACTGCACGCGATATTTCTTCACGCTCAGCCAGTGTTGGCGCTAGTCGAGCTCGACATCGTGGTGCTGGACATATTCCGCCTGTTTCGAGCGAATTCACTGTACATTTTGGGTGAGTACCTAGTTGTTATAAGCACCCCTGCAGGCCTTCAACAACACCTTGAACACGTCGAGATTGCCGCGGAATGCGCTGATCTTGGTCGGCACTTCGCCCTTCGGGTAGCTCCGGATGGTCGGCAACTCGACGCAGCGATAACCCAGCAATGGCGCGCGGTAGGACAGATAAGCCAACAGTTCGTAGGTCATGAACACGTTGCGAAACGGCGCCAGCCTCGGATCGAGCAGCATCTTGCGGCTGTAGGCACGAAAACCTTGCGTGGTATCGGTCCACTTGAATCCCGACGCCAGGCTCAACAAGGGAGCGTGGATGAAGCGAATCGCGAGGTCGCGCGACCTCGGCGTGTTTTCGGCAACCCCGCCAGGGAGGAAGCGCGAGGCCTGGACAAAGTCGATGCCGTCCTCCAGCGCCGCGATGAAACGCGGAATCGCCTCAGGATCGTCCTTGTCGTTGCCGTCGATCGTGATGATGCCCTCGTAACCCTGCTCGAGCGCGAAGGCATACGCGCAACGCAACTGGGCGCTGAGCTTGCCGGGGTCGGTCTTCACCAGCAGGCCGCGTACGCCGAAAGCCTGCAGGGCCCCCAGTTCGAGCGAACCGTCCTTGCTGCCGCCATCGATGATGATGATGTCGGCCTGCGACGCAATGTTCGCCGCTGCCATGCGCTTGAGCAGATTGCGGATACGTTCGCCTTCGTTAATGACGGGGATGACGACGCAGTATGGGTGCTGCCTCCCCAGCCACAGCGGCGACTCGAAACGCGGTACCTGCCACCCCTGGGCGGCAGGCACAGACCTTAAATTAGTTGTATTCATTATTCAGGAGATGCGAGCGGTGATGAGCACGACGCCGGTCACGACAAACAGGATGCCGAGCGCGACGGTCCAGTGAAAGGATTCACGAAACAACAGGATGGAAGACAGGAAGACGACGACGATCGCGCCTGAGGTCAGGATCGGATGGGCGACGTTCAAGGGCAGGCGTGCGAGGGCCGCCGCATACAGCAGGAAGGCCGCGCCATACAATCCGAGGCCGAGCCAGAATGCCCAGTTACCGAGGGCCGCAGCCGGATCCGCCAGGCTCGGGAAGCGCCGGGGCGGCATCGTGGCGTATTTGATCAGCACACTTGCCGAGGCGTTGGTGATGATGCCGACGAGGAGAATGAGCCACTTCATTGGCACGCCGCGACCGGTTGCTGATAATAGGCGACGGCCTTGCCGAGGGCGCGCCCGACCGCGTCGAGACGGGGTTCCTCTTTCGCGGCGACCATCTCGATCGACACCACGTGATTCGGCAGGTACTTTTCCAGCGCGGCGCGCATGGCGCAGTGGTCGGTGCCGCCGTCGCCCAGCGGCACCAGGTTTGGCTCGCTGGCATGCACGTGACCGATCAGGTCGGCGCATTCGCGCAGTACCTGTTCCGGGTCCTCGCCATTGATCGCCAATGCGCCCGTGTCGAACTGCATCTTGATCGCAGAATGGCCGACCGCGCGCACCACCGCCGCCGTCTCGGAAGCCGTCGTCATGAAGTTGGCGCCATAGCAGGTCGGATTCGGCTCCAGGCATACGATCACGCCCGCCGCGCGCGCGGCGTCGCCGAGTTGGCGGAAGAAATCCGTTGCGATGCGCATCGTCTGTTCGTCGTCGAGTCCGGATCGATCACGGTTCCTGGGCGAGCCGAACACCAGGCGTGTGGCGCCCAAGCCGCCGGCAATCCGGCACACCTCCGCCAGATGGGCGAGCATGGCCACGCGCGACGGCGCATCGCCGAACAGGTTCAGTCCCGTTGTACCGAAGAGCAGCGCCTGCATGCCGGTCAGTTCGATACCGTGGCCAGCCCACCAGTCGCGCACGTGCGCAATCTGCTCACTTGTCGTTTTCGCTGGTACTGGAAAATACTTGCCCGGTGCGACATCGATGGCATCGACCCCGTGTTGCTTCAGCAAACTCAGCAAGTCTTCATCGTCCGCGACTTCCCAGGCAATGTTGGAAATGGCCAGTCTCATGCCCCGCCTCCCGCTTTTGCGGCAGTAACCGGCTCCGACTGCGCATACGCGCGCACCGCCTGGATCGTTTCGCGCGCACTGTATTGGTGGTTTCCGGTCCCGCCGAACAAGGCTGCATGACGGGTCTGCATGTCGTAACGGGCCGCCGAGGTCCCGACCTGCTGTTTAAATACCTTGCCGAAGCCCTGGGACGACACATCGGCCACGCTGACCGGTTCCGCGGTGAGATGGACCAGCTTCAGGCCGGCATGCAGGGCCGTCTGGATGTCGAACCACAGGTTGACCATCGGGTAGAACTGGAAAACGCCCCGGCTGTCGATGGCACCCAGGTTGTTGTGGTTCAGGAAGTCATAGATGACATTCTTGCGCAGGCCCGGCCCGACCAGGCCGGGAAGCCTGACGACCAGGTGCTCCGGGAATGTCGCTTGCACGAAGCGCTCGAGGTAACGCCGATGCAGACCGTAGGCATGCAGGCCCTCCTCAAGCACCGGCGTGTCCTCGTTGATCCCGACCGGGCTGCTGAACACGTCGACGGTGCTGATCAGGACGAAGCGCTTGCACCTGATCGTGCCCAGCAAGGCGATCAGGCGATTGATATTGGCCAGGTCGGCCTCGGGCTCGCGGTTGGCGATCCATTTCTGCGCCGGCGCGCCGGCACACACGACCAGGTCGAATTCCTCGCCTTCGATATCCGTGATATTCGTCGATCGGTACAGTGCGTCGAAATTTGCCTGTTTCAGCAGCGTGGCGCCGACAAAGCCCGAAAATCCAATCAGAGCGTTTTTCACGTTTTCTCCAGTGATGGTTGAAACTGTTCCTCATCGAGCTTCTCGAACACGTCATAAATGTTATCGATCTTGGCGCCGAGGACCGCGTAGCAGCCCGGCAAGGTGGGGTATCGTTCGAACAAGATCGGGCGGCCATCGTCCGCCTCGTTCTTCACCAGCACGGTCTTGATCTCGAAGAGCGAGTCGGCATGACGGGCGTTGCGAATGGCCGGGACATAGCGCCCCACGTCGCGCATCATGCGGTCCACGCGCGAGGCGCGTTCGTATTCGGCAAGGCGGGCGTATGGGTCGATGCCAGGCTTGTCTTCCCAGCTCAGATGCGGGGTATAGCGGACGTGCGAGAGCGTATGCAGGCCGCGTGCCGGGAACGGCATGGCCGAAAAAAAGGGACCATCCATGACCGTCATACCGATCTCGACCAAGGCTGGCGGCATCTGCACCAGTCCCATTTCCGAAATCTCGTGCTTGATCGACGTATGGGTGCCCGGGAATTCCCCACCGAACTGGTTGATGCCGCTGTAGCAGGTGTTGATGACATAGCGGCACGATACCGTCTCGTATGATCCGTCCCTGGCAAGGATGACTGCCAGCCCGCCATCGGGCCCATTTGAAATCGCCGTCGCCCGCGTGCGCAGGCGAACGATGACGCCGCTTTCTTCGAGCTCGCGCGCTGCCCATTCCGCCAGGCGGGTGCTATCGAAAGCATATTCCTCGACCAGAAAGACGTCCTCGATCAGGCGTTCGTTGAACAGCTTGCGCAGCGATGCATTCGCCGGGCCGATCTTTGCACCGATCTCGTGACAGAAGCGGACGAACTGCCTCGCCGTCACTTTCGAATTCCGGTGTGCGATGGCGTACAGCATCGTGAAATCCTGCTTCACGGCGCGCGGCCAGTCCTGGACAAACCTGGGCAGATTGACGCGGCTTCTGAGCGCGGTCGTGAAACTGCGCGGATAGTGATAACCGTTGTGCACCCGGGCCTGGTTGTGATACGAGGCCCGCTGCAACAAGCCGGCTTCGTTCTCCACCAGCTGGACGCGCGGTAAGCGGCGCTGCTTTGCCAGGTAGGCCGCAATGGCCGCCCCGTAAAAGCCGCCGCCAATGATGACCGCGTCGGACGTGGCATGGGAATTCATGAACCGTGGCCCGCCGCTCTCTCGCGGCACGCGTCGACCGGCGGTGCAACGTCTTCGATGTTCAGTTTCTCGCGCGGGGTCAGGCGCGCGCTGGTGAATTCCTGGCCGACGTGATAGAGCGGGCCCTCGTTCGACAGGCTGGCCATTTGCAGGATGTATTCGCCCAGCATCAGTAGCACCAGCGAAATCAGGAAAAACATCCCCGACTGCTGCAGCGACAAGCTCACCCATCCGGGTGCGACATCTTCCTTGAAGACGCCGACCGCCACGACATAGATCGAGTAGCCGACATTCGCGGCCGCGCCGAACAGGGAAAGGGTCGTCACGATGCGCATCGGCGCCTGGGTCGTCGATACGAGCAGGCGCATGCCCTGGTCGATGCTGGCACCGAGCTTCTTGCTGGTGGCGGCGACGGGTCTGGCACTGTATTCCATGGTGACGCGAGCGAAGCCGCCGGTGGCCGGCAGGTGGCGGTAGGTCACCGCCGGACGTG
Source organism: Massilia litorea (assembly GCF_015101885.1). Taxonomy (NCBI): domain Bacteria; kingdom Pseudomonadati; phylum Pseudomonadota; class Betaproteobacteria; order Burkholderiales; family Oxalobacteraceae; genus Massilia; species Massilia litorea. Next base: position 2,149,663 of record NZ_CP062941.1, on the reverse strand, counting down.
CGTGCTGGAGAATGAAATTGACGACACGCTTGCTCAGCAGCCGGAAATGGGGCGCCTCCTTGGTCAGGTGAACGCCATTAATGAATTGATACAGGCGATTGAAGATCGCGTTTGCGATACGATAAGAAATGCTGCGCTTTGGTTTTTGCCGGTTGCGTGCGAAGACCACGTCCGCTCCGCTCACTGCCTTGTCGAGCATCTGCGGCAGGAACGCGATGTCGTCCTCGAGCGGGTCGACGACCGCGACAAAATCACCAAGCGCATTTTCCAGGCCCACCCACGACGCCGTATCGGAATCGACTTCCTTTGTCAGCGCGTAGACCTGGAGGTTGGGCAGTCCGTCCTCGCCGGTCAGGCCCTGGAGCAGCGCAACGCTGCCGTCCTCCGAAGAATTGTCGACCACCACGATCTCGTAGTCGGAAACGAGTCCTGAAAGCTGCGTGCCCGCATTTCTCAAGAACCTTTCGAGCCTGGCCTCCTGGTTGCGCACCACAAAAACGACCGAGAGGAATACGGGAAAGAAATCCATTTCAGCGTTCCTTTTCGCCCAAGAGAGTGGTCAACGCTGGCACCGGGTGCCATATCCTATGGCGCTGCTTGCGTTAAGTGCGGCACATCGCTGCACGGCGCATGCCGGCATCGCTCGCAGCAAGGCCTCTCGGGACTTGACGAGCGCCGTCGGGCGCCCAGTAGAGGGGCTGGCGGTGTTGTACTCGATGAGGCCGACCGCCTGGTCAAGTTTGACTGCCGGCAGCAGCAGGCCGGGCAAGCGCCCCCGCTCAGACCGGGTAAGTACGGACAGATCCTGCCGGAAGAGCTCGGACGTGCGTGCTTGCATGGAGCCCCCCGGCTGAGTCGAGTCTGGTTTGGACCTCAACCCTTCAGGAAGATTCCATACATATTGCGAACAACGCGTGGTTTGTTCTATTCAAACAGCGCCTGGCCCTTTTCAATGTTCATGAGAGCCAAACCGGCAGGCCGAAGGATGGCCTGCGGACCAGACAACGCGGCCGCGCGTCACGCCGCCCTGCCCGCCCGCAATTCCGTGCTTGCTGCCACAATCGAAACACTGCCCTGATACCTGGGGGCGAGCTTACGAGACCTGCGGCAAACACTGTACGGCACACCCGAGCGTGACGGCCGCCGAACGTGGCGCTGCAACGCCACGATGGCGGTTATTTATGCCAATTGCTCTTCGACTGCTGTACCTTATCACGGTATAATGCAGGGATTTGCCGGCCGTTAGCACCGCGATCGTCCGGCATGAAATGAATATTCCGCCCGATGCCGATCATTATCTGCGTGACTTCGCAACTCGAGTATTGCGGTGCGAAAGAAAACAGCTCCCAAACAGAAGTTGCAATGTTTCGGCCTGAGGATTTATTATTTTGCCGAACACCGTCCTGTCGCGCGGATTTGGCGTCAAATATCGATAAATAACTCGTCGCCGCGTCGAAGCCCACGCACTTGACCGATACTCCCGGAAGTCAGCGCACTACCTTGCCGCTATGATTGGACAAGGCCAGTGGGAACTTGAACGCCGTGTTTTTACCTCGGCGCGCTGGAAAAATCAGTTTTTAAAATTTTGAGCTAGTGAATGAAGAACGCCTTTAATGATCTGCGCCCGACCACGGACAGGCTTGATTCCCGCCCGCTTATCTCGGTGGTCATCCCGGTCTACAAGGCTGAAACGATGCTCGATGAGCTGTACCGGCGCCTGAGGCTGGCACTCGAGACCGTGTCGACGTCGTTTGAAATCGTCTTGGTAGAAGACTGCGGCGGCGACAATTCCTGGGGCGTGATCGAGCGCCTTGCAGCGGCCGATCCGCGCGTGCACGGCCTGCAGTTCAGCCGCAATTTTGGGCAGCACTACGGCATCACGGCTGGCCTCGACCATTGCCGGGGCGAGTGGGTCGTGGTGATGGATTGCGACCTGCAGGACCAGCCCGAGGAGATACCGCGCCTTTACGCCAAGGCCCAGGAAGGTTTCGACGTGGTGCTGGCCTTGCGCGGCCCGCGCAAGGATCCGCTCCTGAAGCGGTTTAACTCCTGGCTGTTCTACCGGCTGTTCAGCTACCTCGCCGACATCGACGTGGATGGCGACAGCGGCAACTACCGCATCATGTCGCGCCGTGTCGTTAAAAACTTCACGCGCATGCGCGAGCAGTTGCGCTTCTTCGGCGGACAAGTGCAGTGGATGGGATTTCCAACATCGGCCATCCAGGTACAGCACAGCGAGCGCTTCGACGGCTCGTCCACCTATACATTCAAAAAGCTGCTCAAGCTCGCGACCGATACCATCATTGCTTATTCGGACAAGCCACTTCGCCTCGCAGTGCGCGCCGGCTTCGCAATGACAGCGATGTCGATCTGCTTCGGCAGCTACATTCTCGCGCGCTCGCTGTGGCACGGCTCGTCCATCCCGGGCTGGAGCAGCCTGATCGTCTCCGTGTATTTCCTCGGAGGCCTGATCATCGGCATCCTCGGCATGATTGGCGTCTATCTGGGCAAAACCTTCGACGAGTCAAAGAAGCGGCCGCTGTACATCGTGCGCCGCGCTACCGACAGTGCCGGAGTCGAGCTTGATTAAGCCTACTCCCTGGGACAGCGCGGCATTCGGCATGCCGACCTTCGAGCTGACCGAGTACTCCGAGGCCGCTCTCGAGGCAGCATCGCATACGCCCGGACATTACACTGTGAAGGTCGATCCGCTGGCGGACAAGGCGCCCTTGCATGCACACGGGTTCTATTATTGCGACACCCTGCTGACCACTTCCGGCGTCGCGGCGCGCCTGCCGGACCTGGTCCCGCCGCCCGGCCTGCATGTGTCGAAGCAGGTCGATCCGGCGGCCGTGCTGGCGATCTGCAACGGGGCCTTCAGTCACGGCCGCTTCCACCGCGACTTCCTGCTGCCGCGCGAGCGGGCGGATCTACGTTACGACAACTGGCTGGCCCAACTGCTCGATGCCCACAATGTCTACGGCCTGTTCCGTGATGACGAGCTGGGGGGGTTTATCGGCATCAACGGAGCAAGCCTCGTGCTGCACGCCGTCGCGCCATCCATGCGCGGCCAGGGCCTGGCGAAATACTGGTGGCATGCGGTTATCCGCGAGCTGTTCGCGGCAGGCCATCCAACCGTAACGAGTTCGATTTCGGCGTCGAACGTGGCGGTCGTCAACCTGTACGCCTCGCTTGGTTTTTCCTTCCTGGACCCACTGGACATTTACCACACGAAGGTCACATGAACTATCTCTACATTGCCGTTACCATCGCCCTTACCGTCTTCGGTCAAATCGCCATCAAGATGCAGGTGCTGCAGGCTGGCCCTTTGCCCGCAAGCGGCCACGACAAGCTCCTGTTCCTGATCCGCCTGATGCTCAATCCGTGGATCATCAGCGCCTTCGCGGCCGCTTTCCTGGCTTCAGTGTCGTGGATGGGCGCGATGACGAAATTCCCACTCAGCCATGCTTACCCGTTCATGAGCCTGAACTTCGTCATCGTCCTCATGCTGAGCGGCTGGCTGTTCCAGGAACCGCTCTCGATCACCAAAATTGCCGGCGTCGCGCTCATCTGCGTCGGCACCATCATTGCTTCCCAAGGTTGAACATGCGAACTATTCCATTCAATAAACCTTTCATGACCGGCCGCGAGCTGTCGCACATCGCTCAGGCCCATGTCAATGGCCACCTGTCTGGCGATGGCGCGTTCACCAAAAAATGCCACGGCTGGATGGAATCGAACACGGGCTGCCAACGCGCCCTGCTCACGCATTCCTGCACCGCCGCGCTCGAAATGGCTGCGCTACTGGCCGGCCTTGGCCCCGGCGACGAAGTCATCATGCCGTCGTACACCTTCGTGTCAACCGCGAACGCCTTCGTCCTGCGCGGCGCGGTGCCGGTGTTCGTGGACATCCGTCCCGATACCCTGAACATCGACGAAACCAAAATCGAGGCGGCGATCACGCCGCGCACGCGTGCGATTGTGCCGGTGCACTACGCGGGCGTCGCCTGCGAAATGGACACCATCATGGATATCGCGCAGCGCCACAAGCTGATCGTGATCGAAGATGCGGCCCAGGGCATCATGTCCACCTACAAAGGTCGCGCGCTGGGCAGCATTGGCCACCTGGGCGCGTTTTCGTTCCACGAAACGAAGAACATCATCTCGGGCGAAGGGGGCGCACTGCTGGTCAACACGCCCGAGTTTGCCCAACGTGCGGAAATCATCCGCGAAAAGGGTACCAACCGTTCGCAGTTCTTCCGCGGCCAGGTCGACAAGTACACCTGGGTCGATGTCGGCTCGTCCTACCTCCCAGGCGAAGTGATCGCCGCTTTCCTGTGGGCGCAAATGGAAGAGGCCCAGGCCATCACGGCGCGCCGGCTGGCGCTGTGGGACCGCTATCACGCAGCGCTGGCCCCGCTCGAGGCGGCCGGCAAGCTGCGCCGCCCGGTCGTGCCGGAGCAGTGCGTGCATAACGCGCACATGTACTATGTCCTGCTGGACTCGCTCGACCAGCGCACGCGCGTGATGGCCAATATGAAGGAACGTGGCGTCAACACAGTGTTCCACTACGTGCCGCTCCACAGTGCTCCGGCCGGCCTTACGCACAGCCGTACCCACGGCGGCATGGAGAACACCGACGGCCTGTCCGAACGCCTGCTGCGCCTGCCGCTGTGGGTCGGCCTCGAAGACGAGCTCGACACCGTCGTCGCTGCATTGGCCGAATCGTTCTGAGCAACGCCGCGGCGGCAGGTGTCCACGGCCCGCAGTCACTGCACCCGCCGACCCGCGTCGCATTTCCTCACTCGCCGAATCGGGCATGCATTCCCGGTTCGGCTACCATTGAGTTATTCCAATGATTTTAGTTACAGGTGGTGCGGGGTTTATCGGTTCCAATTTCGTCCTCGGCTGGCTGGCCCAGTCCGACGAGCCGGTGATCAACCTCGATAAACTGACGTATGCCGGCAACCTCGGCAACTTGCAAGCACTGGCGGACGACCCGCGTCACGTTTTCGTCAAAGGCGACATTTGCGATGAAAAACTCGTCGCAGGCCTCCTGGCGCAGTACAAGCCGCGTGCGATCCTGAATTTCGCAGCCGAAAGCCATGTCGACCGCTCGATCCATGGGCCGCGCGACTTCGTCATCACCAACGTCAACGGCACCTTTGCTCTGCTGGAAGCAACCCGCGCCTACTGGGCGGACCTTGCGGACGCGGACAAGGCAGCCTTCCGTTTCCTGCACGTGTCGACCGACGAAGTCTACGGGACCCTGGGCGCCGAGGATGCGCCGTTCACCGAAACGACGGCCTATGCACCGAACAGCCCTTATTCGGCCTCGAAAGCCGCCTCCGACCACCTCGTACGTGCGTACTACCACACGTATGGCCTGCCGACGCTGACAACCAACTGCTCGAATAACTACGGCCCCTATCACTTTCCAGAGAAGCTGATTCCGCTGATTATCGCCAACGCACGCCAGGGCAAGCCCCTGCCGATTTACGGCGATGGCCAGCAAGTGCGGGACTGGCTGTACGTCAGCGACCATTGCGCGGCAATCCGACGCGTGCTCGAAGCGGGCCGGCCGGGCGAGACCTACAACGTTGGCGGTTGGAACGAGATGGCAAACCTCGACGTCGTGCGTATCTTGTGCGGGATCCTCGACGAACTGGCGCCGAAAGCAGCGGGCAGCTATGTCGATCAGATCGTCCACGTTGCCGACCGCCCGGGGCACGACCGTCGCTATGCAATCGACGCCCGCAAGATCGAACGCGAACTGGGCTGGAAGCCGGTGGAAACCTTCGAAACCGGAATCCGCAAGACCGTCGAGTGGTACCTCGAGCACGACGCCTGGGTGCGCGACGTGCAGTCCGGCGATTACCTGCGCTGGCTCGACACGAACTATTCAAACCGCGACAGCCAACCGGAGCCCGGCCAATGAGCGCGCCAGTACAACGCAAGGGGATCATCCTGGCCGGTGGTTCCGGCACGCGTCTCCATCCGATCACGACGACGATCTCGAAGCAACTGCTTCCGGTGTACGACAAACCGATGATCTATTATCCGCTCTGTACGCTGATGCTGGCCGGCTTGCGCGATATCCTGATCATCTCGACGCCGCGTGATCTGCCGCTCTTCGAGCAGCTGCTTGGCGATGGCAGCCAGTGGGGCATCCGACTCTCCTACGTCGTCCAGCCTTCGCCGGACGGCCTGGCGCAGGCGTTTATCCTCGGCCGCGATTTCCTCGGCGATTCGCCGTCCGCGTTGATCCTCGGCGATAACATTTACTACGGCACCGACCTCGAGACCAAGCTGCGCGCGGCGACGGAGCGCACCAAGGGCGCGACGGTCTTCGCCTATCACGTGACGGATCCCGAGCGCTATGGCGTCGTCGAGTTCGACAAGTCGCGGCGCGTGGTGAGCGTCGAAGAAAAGCCGGCCCAGCCGAAGTCGAACTATGCAATTACCGGGCTGTACTTTTACGACAGCAAGGTGTGCGAGATCGCGGCCAGCGTGCAGCCATCGCCGCGCGGCGAACTGGAAATCACCGACATCAATCGCTGCTACCTCGAACATGGCGCGCTTAACGTCGAACTGATCGGACGTGGCACAGCATGGCTCGATACCGGGACACACGATTCACTGCAGGATGCCGGGCAGTTCATTGCCACTATCGAGAAGCGGCAGGGCCTGAAGATCTCATGTCCGGAAGAGATTGCCTACCGCAAGGGGTACATCGATCTGGCTCAACTGCGACGTCTTGCCGAACCACTCGCCAAGAGCGGCTACGGCCAATACCTGCTGAGGATCGACCACGACCGACACGATTGAGCGTACTGCGCGCGTCATCATTGATGGTGAACATGCCTTGACAATTTGCCATGGCGCTTCCGCACATGATCGCTTTCATCGTGTTTTTAATCTGCCAGAGTCTGCGACTGATCTTCGCTATGACAAATGGCTTAATACCAACCGGCCACGACGACTTCCGTTATGGATTCGCGTGGAGCCGCACATCAATCGCGCGATCCCGGCAGCGGAAGGTGCCTTTCGACTTATGGAGCAGTGACAGTGACATCAAAAAGTAATCAGTCGTATCTTTGTGGGCAAAATTTCTGGTGGTTTGCCGCATCATTTTTCCTCTTGTTCCTGGCTTCGAAGTCGCTTGGCCTGACGGTTGGTTATGCCCTTGACGATTACGCTACTATGCTTAGTGAAAAAGGTCAGATGCAGGACTTTTTCATTTCTCAAGGCCGCTTTACTTTTGCACTCCTGCAGAGTGTGCTGGATTTTTCCGACTTAAAACAACCGCAGCTAGCAAGCATCGGGTTTTTCCTCAGTGCCGGCGGTTTCCTTCTTATTTCCTGGGTGACCTTGGCCAAGTGGCTCGAAAAAGACATATTGCTGGCGATTGCCCTGGGTGCCCTGCTTGGCGCCCACCCTTTCTTTGCTGAGTATGTAAGTTTTCGACAAGCCCTTTTTGGCGTGGGGGTTTGGGCCTTGCTAATCGTAGGTGCAATTACGTTGCTCGCACAAGATGGACCGGTGACAATCGGTCGTCTGTGCGCCGCCTCCGCCGTGGCTGCGATTGCGTCGGGGCTCAATCAGATTGCGATGGCATTTTTCTGTATTGCAGCCTTAGGTATTTTCCTTCAAAAAAACATCCACCTTCCACCATTGCGCGCAGCGCTTTTGGCTGTCAGGAGCACCGTCCTTGCAGGGGCTATCGCGAGTGCTTTCTACGTGGCTCTTTTTGCTCTCACCGTTCGTATGGTTGCGGTCAGTTCTGACGCCAGAACGTCCATACTTGGTGTAAACGATATCAGTGGTCGTTTTGTCGATATCGCGGTGCTCTTGATGGGCATTTTCGGCGGGAGCCACCCCCTTGTCGGACCAGTCGCTGCCATTTGCACCGCTGCTGCCATCCTCGTACTTTGTGTTCGTGCCTCGACAGCATGTGGGCAATGGATGCAAGTGTTATCCGGTGGGATTGTCATCGCGCTGGGAATCGCTCTCGCACTGTTACCGACCTCCATCTCGGGGGTGTGGTGGCCAGTGCCTCGTACGTTAATTGCAATGCCAGTGGCAGTCGCACTCGGCATTGCCATCTTCTCTTTCGGAGCATCGCGAGTCCAGGTACGCGTGGCAAGCGTCGCGCTATTAATCGCGGCTGCCATTTTCTCCGGTAAGAGCGGGTGGCTCCTGGAGAATCAGCAACGTCTGAATCGCTGGGATATCGCGCGTGCTCGTGAAATCGTGACGAAAATTTCAGAAATCAGGCAACTTGATGCGTCAACCCCTATTTTGATTCACCGTGCCACGTGGGCTTATGAAATCGACCAGGGTATGGGACTCGGTGACGCCAATATTTCTGCGTTCGCTTCTGGTTGGGCTGTCGACCCGCTATTTGAAGAAGCCGCTGGACGACGATTGAACGTAAAGTCAGGCGTTCAAGGAGATACACGTTGTGAAAACGCACCCTCGTTTCCGAATTCCGGATCGATACGTGAAGTAGAGGGAACAGTACACGTCTGCCTTTAAGTAACACTGCGAACTGGAAAACCGACGACAACAGCGTCGACCAGCCGAATCACCGGGTAATTCAAGCCACATCCGCCAGCGATCGGCCGCTACCCGGCGCTGTCCCGTTTTTCTCACTTCAGGCCACTGGAAACCTATCCTCCAGTGGCTGCGCCCGGTAGGGCGCGACGCCATTCGATTTCGTATCGTCACCACAGCTGTTCGACAGGTACCTGACGAACTCGGCCTGGCTTCGAATATGCGCCGGGTTGCAACCAGGATGGGCTACTGGTCGTGGTGGCGATGCTGCAGACCTGGACAATCAGCGCCGCCCTCGCGTATCAAGCGAGCGGCCGCGGACGCGGCTTGGGAAACGGGCGTTCAGGCGCCAACGCCTTGTCCGGCCATGAACTCACGCAGGTAGGCACGGAACTCGCATGCGACTTCAGGGTGACGCAACGCGAATTCAACAGTCGCTCGCAGGTAGCCGAGCTTGCTGCCGCAGTCAAAGCGTTTGCCGTCGAATTTATATGCCAACACTTGCTCGTCGGTGAGCAGCGACTGGATGGCATCGGTCAGCTGCAGCTCGCCGCCCGCACCGGGCTTGAGCGCACGAATATGCTTGAAGATGCTCGGCTTGAGCAGGTAACGGCCCACCACGCCCAGGTTCGACGGGGCATTCGCCGGCTCCGGCTTCTCGACGATGCCGGACAGCTTGACTAAGTGGTCTTCCCACTCGCGCCCCGCAATCACGCCGTACGACTTCGAGTCTTCCCGGGCGATCTCTTCGACACCGATGACCGAGCTGTGATAGTGTTTGAACACGTCCACCATTTGCGACAGCACCGGGCGCTTCCCATGCAGGAGGTCGTCGGCGAGGATCACCGCAAACGGATTATTGCCGACCAGCTTTTCAGCGCACAGGACAGCATGACCGAGGCCGAGGGCTTCCGGCTGACGCACATAGAAGCAATCGACATGGCTGGGCTTGATACTGCGCAGCACCTCTCGGGTGCACTCAGGCTGCAGCGTCGACGCGTGCGTCAGTGCCCGGCTGGACATCGCCCGCAAGCTGGGCTGCTGCTGTGGTCAGGTAACCAGGCACGCGTCCGATCGCTGCGGCAAACTCGCCCCACGAATGTCCGTCCCCGACCCGCTGGGTCAGCGTACGCACGCGTTCCTCGCGATGCGAGGCGTCGTCCGCGAGGCGCCGGATCTGGGCGACATAGGCTTGGACATCGGCGCATTCGGGCACAAGCCACTCGCCGGGAATGAACTCCCCAATACCGCCCACCGCCGGCGCCACGATCGGCAACCCGGCCCTGGCCGCTTCCAGCAGGATATTCGGCATGCCATCCCACTGCGTCGTGTAGACCAGCGCCAGGTGATCGGGACGCACGACGGTATAGAAATCGTTGAACGCGCCGCGCAGGCGCACGTTCGGCGCCTTGCGCAAACCGGCCAAGGCAGGGCTCGCCTGATCCACGACTGTCTGACCGTACACGTCGAAGGTCCAGTCCGGCATCGCCTGTGCGATGGCGAGCAACACGTCCGGGCGTTTCTGTCGGTCCAGGCGTCCGGCCCACAGCAAGGTACGGGCAGCCGGCAACTGCGGCAGAAGCGGCTGTGCCGGCTCGCGTACCGGGAACGGCACGACGTGGAACAGCGACGGAGCCATGCCCATGGAACGCGACCACTCGGCACCCACGACGCCGTTATCGGAAATGACGCCATCGAGCGATTCGTAGCAATCCATCAGGAAAGTCTGCGCATAGCCCACGAGCTGGCCACCTTCGGATACGTCGTCGCAATACAGCGAGGCGTAGATCCTGGTGGTGTGACGCAAGGCTTTCGCATGCAAGGCCACCATTTGCCAGCCGAGGTAAGAATTCATCAGGTGAATCGTCTCGGGGGCCAGCTGCAGCATCAGGCGTACCATGACCAGGCGGCGCTCGTCAGCCGACAGCTGCGCCATTTCGGTGCCGGCATCCAGGAACTGCACGCCTTCGGGAAGACGGCTGGCCCATGGCGAATCGGCAGCTTCGGTACCAATCACCAGTACTTTCTTGCCGAACGTATCATGCAGGGCTGTGGCGAAGTGGATGGCGCCCAAGTCGGCGCCACCCTGCTTCAGCCAGGGCACCAGGATGACCACGTCGATCCTGCTGGTCACCTGGCGCCGCAGGCGTGCATAAACAATGCCGGGATAGTGGTGCTCGAGCGGCATCGCGTAGTACTGGAGGTGCGGGGTGATCGGGCCCGCCGGATGGAAGGCCGGATCGAGTGTGGCTGCGATTTCCTCCATTTCGCTCGCGGCCCAGGACGGCAACGCGGGCGGCACAACGACACCGGCCTTTTCCAGTTCGATCCGCTCTTTGGCGCTCAAGCCGGCCACGGAACGCACGCCGCTCAGCGGCTGCGGTACCTGGCCGCTGACGCTGCCATTCGCATTGCGCCGTTCGAGACGATGCGCCAGGGCACGCGCTAGATAGAGCTCGGCCGTCGCGCTAGGGATGCGGTTGGGAAAAGCGAACTTCGCAATCCGGAATGCCGTTCCCTTGACGGTACGCTCGAGTGCAATAGGACCACGGCGCAGTACGACGCGATCGATCAAACGGTAAATGCGGGTAACGTGTCGATACATCATGTTAAACCTGGTCGAAGAAAGCGGAAGGCCGGATCACGGCGCCCGTGCGCTGGTGCGCGACGTTGAGCGAGCCGTTCGATTTGCGGCGTTCGAAGCGAATTGTCTCGGGTGCCGTGCGATGCACGTAGCCGGCAGCGATCGTGTCGCAGTTCCACAGCCAGTCCTCGTAGCCAAAGCCCGATTCTCCCGGGCGCGACACTTGGTAGGGATACTCTAGGAAAACCGAGCGCTTGGCGAAGGCGCACGCGTTCCACAGGTTCATGGTCAACAGGCATTCGGGCGTGTAGTACTTGCTCAACTGGTCGGGTTGCCACCAGTAGGCATTGAGTTCGCCGAACGCCACCATCAGTTCAGGGTGATAGATCGTGGTCGGTCCGTTTTCCTCGATGCCGCGGACGCAGCGCTCGATCCAGTTTTTCGAAAAATAATCGTCGCCGTCGAAGGTGCCGACATATTCCCCGCGTGCCTTTTCGATGGCGAAATTACGCGACAAGGAGAGGTCGCGGAAATTGATCTCGTGGACTTGGTCGTCGTCGCGCAACGCTGGATGCGACGTGATCACGCGGCGGGTTTCCGCGGTGGCATTGTCGAGCGTGATGACGAATTCGGTACGCAAGCCGCGCGCTTCGGCATACTCGCGGCAGCGCTGAATCGACAACAAGGTACGGTGGGCAAGAATGCCCTCGCCGTGCATCGTGATGACGGCACTAACGACGGGATCGGTCTTCATGTTCTGCTTTTCTCTTGGCTCGCTCGCCAGCCTGCCGGGTTCTCCGACGGAACCGCTGACATGGGAGCGCATTGTTGGACAGTGTGTGTGTGTTGTTGTAGGCACTAAAGCGAAAACGGGCTCGCAGCGCGCTCGAGTGCTTCGATGCGCTCGCGCTGGGTGCGGTTGAGTTCTTCGAGCAAGGCATCGTTCTGCGCCTCGGCGGTGGCATGCTGCGCTTCGAAGGCGGTCAGTTCGCGCTCGACGAGCTGGTGGATAAGAAAGCGGTGTACCCAAAGCAAGCGCAACGGATCCAGCGGCTTGGGAATGGTTTGGCTCAATTGCATTGCATTGCACATTTGGAAAGGACGCGACGGAGACCGTAAAACAGGCCGCGACTTAATTTGCAGCCATCGACCGCGGCAAGCGTTTCGATCGCTGAAAGGAGAGATGCAAACGCTCTACAGCAGCATGGCAACCGAGCAATTATACAAGGTAATTGCGGCAGCCCCGTCACCTTAAGGTAGCAGATTGTAACGTAGAGGTTTCATTCCTGGCATCACTGCACGTCTCCGATCCTGCGGCGCCGTCCTCTTTGCGCACAGCCGACTGTGATGTTCGCGGTAGCCGGCTTGCCGGGTTTGTGCCCTCTCAAATGTGTGCCGGGCGCTGAGCCGATGGCGTGCTTGCGTGAAGCGACGCACAGTCGGGCGTGTCCGGCCACAGTAGCATCGGCCATGTGCTTGCCTTATGCATGGGCAGTGCAAAACCGATCGTGCGGAAAGGACCCAATGGCAACCGGCTCGACTCCCGAAGAAAACGCAGGCAAGCCGCTCGACATCCAGGGTGACGGGCAGAGCGTCGGCGTGCCCGCTTCCGGCGAAGTCGAGGGCAGCGCCTTCAATCCGCTCGGCAATCCCGGCGAAAAGCACTGGCAGGCTGGCTACATCGAGGAGCCGGGCCTGGAAGAGCGCGGCAATATTTTCTTCGCCGCCGTCGAGATGACGCGCATGCCGATGGTCGTCACCGACCCGCGCCAGGCGGATAATCCGATCGTCTTCACCAACCGCGCCTTCCTCGACCTCACGCAGTACGAAGAAACAGATCTGATCGGCCGCAACTGCCGCCTGCTGCAGGGGCCGCAGACCAATCCCGATACCGTGGCCGAGCTGCGTGCGGCGCTGGCCGAACGGCGCGCCGTCGCCGTCGACATCCTGAACTACAAGGCCGACGGCACGCCGTTCTGGAACGCGCTGTATATCGGCCCGATTTTCGACAAGGACGGCGAGCTGCTGTATTTCTTCGCTTCGCAGATGGACATCACCGAGCGCCGCGCCAGCGAGCAGTCCTCGCTGCAGGCGCAGAAGATGGAAGCGATCGGCCAGCTGACGGCCGGCATGGCCCACGATTTCAACAACCTGCTGCAGGTGATCAACGGCAACCTGGAACTCGCCCTGCTCGCGCTGAACAACACCGGCGGCGCGGCCGAGCCGATCCGGCGTGCCCAGCGGGCCGCCATGAAAGCCGGCAAGCTGACCCAGCAACTGCTGACCTTTGCCCGCAAGCAGCGCCTGGAACCGAAGCGCGTCAACCTGAATGCCCTGCTGGTCGAATTTTCGGAGCTGCTGGTGCGTACCCTGGGCGACCGGGTCGACCTGCAGCTCGACCTGAAACCGGGCCTGCCCTCCTGCAAGCTTGACCCGACGCATTTCGAGATGGCCCTGCTGAACGTCCTGATCAACGCGCGCGACGCCATGCCGAACGGCGGCCGGGTCCGCGTGAGCACCGCCGTGCTGGCCGGCAGCGGCCCCGCAGCCAATGACCCCGGCGCCGCCCAGGTCGCCGTCTGCATCGCCGACGAGGGCGAAGGCATGGCGCCCGAGGTCATGCAGCGGGCCACCGAACCCTTCTTCACGACCAAGGGACCGGGCACCGGCCTCGGGCTGGCGATGGTGCACGGCTTCGTGCAGCAGTCGCGCGGCCGACTCGAAATCGACAGCACGCCCGGGCGGGGAACGACGGTGCGCATGGTGTTCCCAGTCGATGGCGCGGGCGATGCCTCGGCACAGGAACAGGACGAGGCGGCGCGAGAAAGCGCCAGGGCGCGCATCCTGGTGGTCGAGGACAACGAAGACGTGCGCGAACTGGCGGAAACGATGCTCGAGTCCGCGGGCTATGCCGTCGTCTCGGCGCCGAGCGGCGAACAGGCCTTGACCGTGCTCGACGAGGGCGCCGCGATCGACCTGGTGTTTACGGATGTGATGATGCCGGGCGGGATGAACGGGCTGCAACTGGCGGACCAGGTGCGCGCGCGCCGTCCCGGCACGCCGATCCTCGTCACCACCGGCTACATGGATGAGCTGCCGGCGGCGCGCGGCCAGCGGCTCGATGTGCTCGGCAAACCGTATCGCCAGGAAGATTTATTGGCGCGCGTGCGGGCGATCTTGCCGGCATCGCATGGATAGAGCGTAAAAAAACCTGCGGGCCTTTCGGCGCACAGGTTTCTTATGTCAAGGCGAACCCGCTTACTGCGGCTGCGGCTTCGGCAATCCGCCCAGCAAGGCCGCGATCTTCTGCTTCGGCTTGGCCGAATTCGTGTTCGACACCGCGGCGCCGGCGTCCGGGCGCGGCGCGCTGGCCGGCTCGTAGGGCTTCAGGAACCACGGATCAACCTTCTCGCGGCGCGGCAGCGGGCCGGCGCCGTAGCTGCGCGGAGGGCGCTCGCCGCGCTCGGATTCGCTGCGGCGCGGCGGGCGCTCGCTGCGTTCGCCACGTTCGACGCGCTCGCCCCGCTGTGGACGTTCGCCGCGTTCCGCATCGCGACCGCGCGGACGCACCGCGAAACCAGTCAGTTCGCCGCGGGTGATCGTCTGCTTGATCAGCTTTTCGATATCGGCCAGCAGGCGCTCGTCCTTTTCGGTGAACACCGACAGGGCGTCGCCCGAGGCGCCGGCACGGCCGGTACGGCCGATGCGGTGCACGTAGTCTTCCGCGTTGTAGGGCAAATCGAAATTGATCACGCACGGCAGGTCGGAAATGTCGAGGCCGCGGGCCGCGACGTCGGTCGCCACCAGTACTTCGATCTCGCCCTGTTTGAACGCCTCGAGGGCGGCCATGCGTTCCTGCTGGGTCTTGTCGCCGTGGATGGCCGAGGCCTTGATGCCGGTCTGCTCGAGGTGGCGCGACAGGCGGGAAGCGCCGATTTTCGTGTTCGAGAACACGATCACCTGCTTCAGCTCGCGCTGGCGGATCAGGAATTCGACGACGTCGCGCTTCTGCTCTTCCTCGACTTTATAGACGACCTGCGTGACTTTCTCCGCGGTCGCATTGCTGCGCGCTACTTCGATCAGCACCGGCTTGTCCAGGAAACTGTTGGCCAGCTTCTTGATTTCTGGCGAGAAGGTAGCCGAGAACATCAGGTTCTGGCGCTTCTTCGGCAACAGGTTGATGATGCGCTGCAGGTCGGGCAGGAAGCCCATGTCGAGCATGCGGTCGGCTTCGTCCATCACCAGCATCTGCACCTGCGCCAGGCTGACGTTCTTCTGTTCGATGTGGTCGAGCAGGCGGCCCGGGGTGGCGATGACGATCTCGACGCCGCTTTTGAGGATGGCGGTCTGGCCCTTCATGTCCATGCCGCCGAAAACGACGGTCGAACGCAGCGGCGTGTGGCGCGAATAGGCTTTCACGTTGTCGGCGACCTGCACGGCCAGTTCGCGCGTCGGGGTCAGCACCAGGGCGCGCACCGGGTGGCGCGCCGGCGACATGCTGCTGTTGGCGTGGGCCAGCAGCAACTGGATGATCGGCAGCGAAAAGCCGGCGGTTTTACCCGTACCGGTCTGGGCGGCGCCCATGACGTCGCGGCCCTGCAGGACGATCGGGATCGCCTGGGCCTGGATCGGGGTCGGATGGACATAACCCTGGTCGGACAGCGCACGCTGGATTTCCGGCGCCAGGCCGAAATCGGCAAAGGTCACGCTCGGTTCGACAGCCGCGGCTTCGTTGTTCGGTGTTTCAGACATTATACTTTCCGCATTGAGGATGTCTCGATCAACCTGCTGCACGGCGTGCGGCGGATTCCCGAAGCTCCTGAAAATTCAATTTGCTCTACGGGCGATGACCACGCGCGCCCGGCAGGCGCGGCCGGCACTGACAACTCCTGGAGAGGCGGGCTGGCCGCCGGCTGGGGCACGGCCAACAGGCCGGCTCGGTGGGCACGTCGCGCCGGTAAACCGACAGCGCATACGTAGAGACGCAATATATCGCCCTCAAGGTTACCTCAAATCCACGGCAGTGTATATGGAATCGTGTGCGAACCCAGCCGCGGCATTGCCGTTTCGGCAAGCCCGGCTTGACCCGGCTGTGCGCAGGAATGGCGTGTTAACCCTCGCGCTTCCAGCCGCGGGACTGCGCGGCACGTTCCGCGGCCGGTCCCAGCGGGGCCCCGGCGATGCGCCCGTCGATCGCCTCGAGCACGGCCGGCGGCAAGCCGCTGCCGTCCATCCAGGCCGCCCCCGCCGCGCCCTGGGCCAGCACCGGGATTTTCCATTGGCCGCCGTCGCGGCAGGCCAGGCCGGCGGTCGTGTCCATGACAAAACTGCGGCAATACTTGCCGTCCCTGGCAAGGAAACTGATGCCGATGCGCACCCGTCCCGAGGGCCCGGGGCTGGCCAGCTGCCCGCTCAGGGCCGAAGCCAGGTGGCCTTGCGCCACCAGCGCGCCGTCGGCGCCGCTGAGCGAGGCCAGTTCCGCTTCGCCCTGCCAGGCATGCCAGCCGAAGGCGCCGGCCAGCACCCCGGCCGCCAGCGCCGCGGCGACGGCGCCCCAATGGCGGATCGTCCAGGCCGGTTGGGGCGGTGGCGGGACCGGCAGCGGGCCATTGCGCGCCGCGCGCACCATATCGAGCTGCACCACCTTGGCGCCCGAGGGCGAATGCGGGGCGTGAGAATGGGCGCCGCCGTCGCACCCGCCCGCCACCACGCCGTACACGCGGCTGCGGCGGGCACGGTGCTGGGCCACGCGCGCGGCGATCGCCGGGTCGGCCCGGAGCGCGCGTTCGACGGCCGCACGGGCCGGCTCGGCCAGCTCGCCGTTGACGAATGCAATCAAGAGTTCGTCGGAAAATTTCATGGCAGCTAGGAAGTGATCAAGCCATGTTCGTCCAGCACATCGTGCAGCAGCTCGAGGCGGATGACCGGGTTGTCGAGCATGAGCATGTTGTGTTTCTGGGTGTTCGGCAGCGGCAGCAGTTCGCACCAGCGGTTGGCAACCCAGCCGCAATCCTCCAGCCGGAACGGCGGCTGCACCGGCCAGCGCTCCTGCGGCACGTCGTGCAGCGAGGCCAGCACGCGGTCGAGCGCGTCGGAAGCGCCCTGCAGCTCGGCCGGAATGCGCACCGGATGGTCGTCTTCGACCAGCTCGACCTCGGCCATCCACAATCCGTTCAGGCGTTGCTGCGAAGATTTCACCTCGAAGCGCGCGCCGCCCCGGCAGACTACCTGCAACAGGCCGGGTGTGGTGGCGGTGGTGTCGCAGACGGTGGCCAGGGTACCGCTTTCGACGAAACGCTCGGGCGCGCCGCCCCGTGCGCGCACTTCATGTCCCTGGGTCAGCAGAACGACGCCGAAGGGCGTGTCCTCGGTCAGGCAACGACTGACCATGTCGAGGTAGCGCGCCTCGAACACCTGCAAGGGCAATACCCCGTCCGGGAACAGCACCGTGCTCAGTGGGAACAATGGAAGGGAAATCGTGGCCATGCCCAATAATGACAGAATCGAACGACAGACCGCAGCACGATTGCGGGCGCCCTGACAGGTCCGATTCCGCCTGGCCGCGCTGTGCCCGCCGCAGCGGATTCAACCCTGCGGCGCCACCAGCGGCAGCGTGCGCAGCGCCTGGCCAAGCGCCTCGAGGCGCCAGCGCAGGCGGTCCCAGCCGGGATCGGGCAAGGCGACCACCTGCACCGTGAGGGTGCCGCCGGGCACGTCCGGGCAGGCCACCGGATAGATGCCCGCCTGTTCAAAGGGCAGCCGGAACTCCTGGCCCGGCAGCAGCTGCAGCGGACCGAACACATGCGGGCGGCGGTCGTGGTTGCGCAGCAGCAGGACGTCCTGCACGCCGAGGGTCAGGCGGATGCTACGCGGCAGCATCGCGCCGCGCTCCCCGGCCGCCGCTGGCCCGGGGAAGGTAAAACCGCGTTCCTGGCTGGGCGTGCGCAGCGGCGCCAGCGCACCCCACAGGAAGGCCAGCAGGAAGGCGCCGACAAGTGCGCACGGCAGCCAGCGGCGGCGCAGGATCGGATGCAGGGGAATCATCGGGAAGTCTGGTAGACGGGGGCGGATACGGCGCCGAATTGTAGCACTGCAGATATTGTATTATGCAAACAAAAGCGCGGGGCCGCAGGTGAGTGGCAGGTAAATAAGTAGGCATCCCGTGCGCCTGCGCGGGGCATTGCCGCGTATCCTGCAGACCTCGACGCCTGCCCCGACGCCTTGGCTCTGATTATCCCGCCGCCCTGCGGCTGCCTACCCCCGACTACATGCCGCATCCGGAACCCGACGAGACCATCCCCACCCGCGGCGCACCTGTCCGCCAGGGGTGGGGGCCCCTGATCCTCGCCGGCTTCGTTTTCCTGGTCTCCCTGCTCCTCACCTATGGCGCCTGGAGCAGCGCGCGGCGCGATGCCGCTGCCGACCTCGCCGCCCAGTTCGACTACCGCGCGCGCGACCTCGTCAACACGACGGTGCGCCGCATGGCCGTCTACGAGCAAGTACTGCGCGGCACGCGCGGCTTCATGCGCGGCAGCGTCGACATCGACCGCCGCGAATTCGCCGAGTATTTCCAGACCCAGAACCTGCAGGAACATTTCCCCGGCATCGAGGCGCTCGGCATCGCCAGCATCATCGAACGCAGCCGGCTTGCGGCGCACCAGTCGGCGCTGCGCGCCCAGGGTTTTGCCAGCTACGAAGTGCACCCGCAGCCCACGGGCGAGTTCGCCACCTCGGTTACCCACATCGAGCCCTTCACCGGACGCAACCTGCGCGCCTTCGGCTTCGACATGTACAGCGAACCGGTGCGCCGCGCCGCGATGGCGGCCGCGCGCGACACGGGCGGCGCCGCCGTCTCGGGCAAGGTGGTGCTGGTGCAGGAAGGACGCGACGTCCAGCCCGGCTTCCTGATGTACGTGCCGGTCTACCGCCGCGGCGCCCCCATCGCCAGCGTCGCCGAGCGCCGCGCCGCCATCGTCGGCTGGGTGTATGCGCCGTTCCGGATGGCGGACCTGATGCGCGGCCTCGGCGGCGCGCACGCGGCCGATTTGCAGGTGACGATTTACGACGGCATGCGTCCGGATCCGGAGTCCCTGCTGTTCCGCTCGCAGGACGCCGCCGCCTGGCGCCAGCCGCTGTTCCGCCAGACCCTGCCGGCGAACATTTCCGGCCGCCCCTGGCTGATCGACATCGCTTCCTCGCCCGGCTTCGAGGCGCGCCTCGACACGCGCCGCCCGCAAGTAATCGGCATCACCGGCATCGGCCTCGGCTTCCTGCTGAGCGTGGTCGTCTGGCTGCTGGCGAGCGAACGGGGCCGCGCCGTGCAGCTGGCGCGCGCGATGACGCTCGAACTGCGCCAGTCCTACGAACGCATCGACGCCGAGCGCATGCGCATGGACCTGATCCTGCAAAACACCTACGACGCCTTCATCGCCATCGACGCCGAAGGACGCGTCACCGACTGGAATCCGCGCGCTGTGCAACAGTTCGGCTGGACCCGCGCCGAGGCCCTGGGGCGCGAGATCGGCGAGCTGCTGGTGCCGCTTGACCAGCGCGTGGCGCACGAACGCGGCTTTGCCCAGTTCGCCGCCCTGGACGACCCGGCCGCCGGGACCGACGAACGCGGCGTTCCCCTGGTGCGCCAGGCCAGGCCGCTCTTGAACGGCGAGCCGGCCGAAGTCATGGCGCGCCACCGCGACGGCCACCTGGTGCCGGTCGAAATCGTCGTCGCCGCCCTGCCCGCCGAAGTCGGCCATGGCGCCAGCGCCTTCCTGCGCGACATCACGCCGCGGCGCGAAGCCGAGGCGCGCGAACGGCTGCGCCAGCAACGCCTGGACGAGGCGCGCACGGCGCTGGCGCGCTCGCAAAAACTCGAAGCGGTCGGCAAACTGACCGGCGGCGTCGCCCACGATTTCAATAACATCCTGCACATCATCAGCGCCAACGTACAGCTGATGATGAAATCCTCCAACAACAGCGAAAAGCGCCTGCGCAGCATCCTCGACGCCGTCGAGCGCGGCTCGAAACTGTCGTCCCAGCTGCTGGCCTTCGCGCGGCGCCAGCCGCTGCATCCGAACCTGGTCAACGTCGGGCTCCTGCTCGAACGCATGGACAGCCTGCTGCAGCGCGCCGCCGGCGAATCGGTCGAGATCGCCCTGGCGCACGGCGCCGACCTGTGGAACACGCTGGTCGACCCGAACCAGCTCGAAAACGTCCTGTTGAACCTCGTCATCAATGCGCGCGACGCGTTGAAAGGCAAGGGCAAGGTCAACATCGCCCTCGAGAACCTGGCGATCGACAACGCCACCGCAGCGGCCGACCCCGAGCTGACCGCCGGCGACTACGTGCGCATCGCCGTCTCCGACACCGGCGAGGGCATGCCGCCGGAAGTCATGGAACGCGCCTTCGAACCCTTTTTCACGACCAAGCCCGAAGGCAAGGGCACCGGCCTCGGCCTGTCGATGGCGCATGGCTTCGTGCGCCAGAGCGGCGGCCATATCCGGATCGCGAGCGTGCCCGGCCAGGGCACGACCGTCAGCATCTACCTGCCGCGTGCCGAGACGCAGCCCGACGCAGCCCTGCCGCAAGCGCCGGCCGCGCACTGAGCACCTGGTGCATCACACAGCAGGCCAGTGTTGTACAAAGCGCGACAACGCTTCCGTGCGGGCGCCAGCGCACATTGGGAATGCATCGGCTCTGGCACACTCTGGTGCAAAGGAGATCGCCCATGAACGCGCCCCATTCCGCCGCCCTGCCCGTGCACCGCGCCATCCTGCAGGCGCCCGGCTTCGACAACACCATCGCCCTGCTCGAGGAAGGCTACCGCTTCATCGGCAACCGCTGCGACGAACTCGGCACCGACATCTTCGGCACCCGCCTGATGCTGCGGCGCGTGGTGTGCGTGCGCGGCGAAGCGGCCGCGCGCATGTTCTACCAGCCCGGTCGCTTTACCCGGCGGCGCGCGATTCCGCCGACCACGCTGGCCCTGCTGCAGGACCACGGCAGCACGCAAACCCTCGACGGCGAGATGCACCGGGTGCGCAAGGCGATGATGCTGTCGCTGCAAGCGCCGGAATCGCGCGCGCGCCTGGTGGCGCTGGCCGAGCGCGAATGGCGCGAGCGCATGAAACGCTGGCCGCGCTTGCGGCGCCAGGTCCTGATTCAGGAAGCGCAGGCGGTACTGTGCCGCGCCGCCTGCGCCTGGGCCGGCGTGCCGCTCGCCAACGTCGAGGAAGAGGTGCTGCGCACGGCCGAATTCTCGGCCATGATCGATGGCGCCGGCGCAGTCGGTCCGCGCAACTGGCTGGGATTGTCGCTGCGCCGGCATACCCGGCAGTGGGCGCACGACCATATTGCGGCGGTACGCGCCGGCCGCCCGACCGAGCCGGACAGCCCGCTGGCCGTGATCGCCTTCCACACCGATGCCGACGGCGAAGTGTTGTCCATGGACGATGCGGCCACCGAACTCATCAATGTGCTGCGGCCGGTGGTGGCGGTGGCGCGCTACATCGTGTTCGGCGCGCTGGCGCTGCACACTTACCCCGAGTGGCGAGCGCGCCTGGCAAGCGGCGACGAGGCGGCCCTGGAGATGTTTGTCGAGGAAGTGCGCCGCTTTTACCCCTTCTTTCCGGCCATCGGCGGGCGCGCCAACCTCGCCTTCGAGTGGGACGGATTACGCTTCGAAAAGGGAGAGTGGGTGCTGCTGGACGTCTACGGCACGAATCGCCATCCCTCGACCTGGCCCGATGGAGAGGTGTTCCGTCCGGAACGCTTCGAAGGCCGGCAAGGCAGCGGCTTCGATTCGATCCCGCAAGGCGGCGGCGATGTAGAACATGGCCACCGCTGTCCGGGCGAAACGCTGACCGTCGAGCTGACCAAATCGGCGCTGTGCCTGCTGGCGGCCGAGGTGAGCTACACGGTGCCGCAGCAAGACCTGGAAGTGAGCCTGTCGCGCATGCCGGCGCTGCCGGCCAGCGGCTTCGTGATCGAGGATGTGAGGCCGGCTTAGTGCGGTTTGAGTAGCACGGCTGCCCGGCCTTGCCTCAGGCCGCGTCGCGCTCGGTCGGCAGCAGTTCGAGCGGGCTGCGCTCAGCCACGGCATGCACGCCCACCCGTCCGCGGCCAAGCAATTTCGCCTCGTACATGGCGGTGTCGGCGCAGCGCAGCAGGCTGTCGGCATCAAGCGCGCCATCCGGATACACAGCCACGCCCAGGCTGGCCGAGATGTGAACAGTAAAACCTTCGGTCATGAAGGGCCGGTTCAGTTCGCGCAAAATATCTTCGGCGACCTTTTTCGCGTCACCGGCGCCGCTAACCCGCGGGAGCAGCACGACGAATTCGTCGCCGCCCAGGCGGGCCAGCGTGTCGGAGGCGCGCAGGGTGGTGCGCAGGCGCGTCGCCACCTGCTGCAGCAACACGTCGCCGACGGCATGGCCATAGCTGTCGTTCACGGGCTTGAATTTATCGAGGTCGAAGAAGATCAGGGCCAGCTTGTGCTCTTCGCGCTGGGCCGCCAGCAAGGCCTGGCGCAGGCGGTCGCCGAACAGCAGGCGGTTCGGCAGGCCGGTCAGGATGTCGTGGTGCGCCAGGTGGCGGATTTGCTCTTCCTGCATCTTGCGCGCATCGATATCGGCGACGGTGCCGACGATGCGCAAGGGGCGTCCGGCAGCATCGCGCTCGGCGACCTGGCCGCGCGCCAGGATCCAGCGCCAGTTGCCGTTGCGCAGGCGCGTGCGGTATTGCGCCGTGTAGTCCGGGGCGGTGCCATTCAGATGGGCGTCGAGCGCATGCAGCACCGCCGGCACGTCTTCCGCATGAGACATCCCGGTGAAAACGGTGCGGTCGAACGGCAACAAGGTGCTTTCGGCATCGACGATGCCCTGCGCGCTCGGCGACAGGGTGACCAGGCCGCTGTCGAAACTGTAGTCCCAGACGCCTTCGCCGGTGGCATTCAGCGCCAGTTTCCAGCGCGCTTCGGCCGCCGCCAGCGAGACCACCCCACGGCGGCGGTGGTCGGCGGCGGCCAGCGCGGCCCAGCCGGTCAGTGCCAGCAGCAGCGAGACGGCAGCGCCGGTGTAGACCAGTAACTCGCTCTGCTGCACGTAGCGCGCATTCGCATCCGCGATCGACTGGCCGACGGTGACCAGCAGGCCATAGTCGGCCAGCGCGCTCCAGCCGTAATAGCGTTCGACACCGTCCATGCGGCTGGCGCGCTGAAAATTGCCTCCAGGCCCGCTGTCCGGCGAGTACGGGTAACCCGTCAACAACTTGCCGCTGTCGCGCATGGTGAGGTCACGCGTGGTGCGGGCGACAACGATCCCGTCGTTGCGTACCAGGGCAATCGAGGCGGAGCCACCGAGGTCGATGCTGTGGTAGAAGCGCGAAAAATAGGTTGGCGCCACGCCGGCCACGATCACGCCGACCAGCTTGCCGTCACCATCGAGGATGGGCCGGGAAAACTGGACCTCCCATTCTCCCGACACCCGCCCGGTGCGTGGCTTGCCGATAAACAGCCGGTCTCCGGGCACGCCCGTCAAATGGGTATGCACGGGCTCGCGGTCCTTCAGGTCGATGTGCTCAGCCGCCCCGGCGATACTCGAAAACACCAATTGTCCGTCCGCGTCCGTGACCACGACATTGAGGTGGAGCCGTCCCTGAAGATGAGCGTTGAGTTCGCTAACGATGGCGCCGAACTGCTCGGGATTGCGCTGCCAGCTCAAGCGCAACTGGCTGAGCGACAAGTCGATGGTGACGATGCTCGAGCGCACTTCTTCGGCGAAGGCATGCGCCAGGTTACGCACATTGCGATTGCTTTCATCGCGCGCAATCTGAACCAGTTGCCCACGTTCATGCGCCACGAACAGCCACACCAGCGGCAACGCGACGGCCAGGAACAGGGCGAGTCGGCGCAAGACCGTGCTACGAAAGTAGGCGCCGGCGTCACGCAAGGGGCGCATGGACAGTATCGTTCGGTGGGGCATCGGCCGGATAACCCGGCACGGTAGGCGGGCTTGAAGTGTAGACGAGAAGTTACGCAATTAATTTTACAGATGCGCTGATGGCCCCTCAAGCAATAAAGACGAAGTGTTGTTTGTAGGCACCGTCCTACAGAATAATGCAAGATTATGTCATTCCAAGATAGATCTTGAAATATTCTTTCATGACCCGCACTCGGCAATTGTCCGCCGCATTCGCCCGTTTCACGCATAATCGAGGAACGAACAAGGACAATACATGGAACTGCAATTCCTGGGCACCTCGTCCGGCACGCCCAGCCGCGCGCGCAACGTGTCGGGCCTGGCCCTGCGCGCAACGGGGTCGAAACACTGGTACCTGGTCGACTGCGGCGAAGGCACGCAGCACCGCATCCTGCGCACGAATTTCTCGCCGATCAGCCTGCGCGCGATCTTCATCACCCACATCCACGGCGACCACTGTTATGGGCTGCCGGGCCTGCTCGCCAGCGCCGGCCTGCTCAACCGCGCGGAGCCGCTGCTGATCGCCGGCCCGCCGGCAGTGGAGCGCTTCGTGCGCGGCGTGATGGACAGCACGGAATTGCGCCTGCCCTACCAAGTGGAATTCTCGGCCGTCGAGCCCGGCTGGTCGCTCGCCACCTTGCCCGACTTTCGCATCGAGGCGGCGGAACTGTCGCACCGCGTGCCCTCGTTCGCCTTCAGCTTCGTCGAAAAAAGCGTCGAACGCCGTCTCGACATCGCCAGGCTCGAACGCGACGGCATCGCCTCCGGCCCCGGCTGGGGCCAACTGCAGCGCGGCGAAGACATCGCATTACCCGATTGCCGGGTGGCGCGCAGCGCCGACTACCTGTTGCCCGGCCGGCGCCAGCGCAAGGTCATCGTTGCCGGCGACAACGACACGCCATCCCTGCTCGCCGCGCAGGCGCGCGACGCCCACGTTCTCGTGCACGAGGCGACCTATACCGAGGAGGTGCTGCAGAAGGTCGGGCCCGGGCCGCAGCACAGCTCGGCACGGGCGACCGCCGCCTTCGCTGAAGAGGCCGGGATTCCGAACCTGATCCTGACGCATTTCAGTCCGCGCTACCAGCAGCAGGGCAATGGCGGGGCGACGATGGCGGATATCGAAGCCGAGGCGCGTTTCGCCTACAGCGGCAATCTGTTCCTGGCGAGCGATTTACAACGTTATACGCTGGACCGGCAGGGCAAGCTGGCAGCCCTGCCCTTACCGAACGGCGCCTGACTTGCGCGCCGGCCCCGCCAGCTGAAGCGACTCGATCCGGTCGCGCCCGTTGTGCTTGGCCCGGTACATCAGCTCGTCCGCGGCGGAGATCAGGTGGCGCAGCGGATGCTCGAAGGTGAACTGGGCCAGATCGACGCTGGCGACGCCGAAGCTGGCCGTGGCCCGCAGCCGCGTCGCGCCGTCGGTCGACACGACCTCTGTCGCGGCGAAGGTAACGCGCAGACGCTCGGCAAGGCGCAGCGCGCCGGCCAGGTCGGTGCCCGGCAGGACGACCAGGAATTCTTCGCCGCCATAGCGCACCACGCTGTCGACCCCGTCCCGAACCGCGACCTGCAGGATCCGGGCAAAGCCGCGCAACACCATGTCGCCGTCGCCGTGTCCATGGGTGTCGTTGATCTGCTTGAAGCGGTCGATGTCGCACAGCACCACGCTCAGGCTGTCCGCATCCGGCGCACGTTCTCGCCACCGCCCGCCCATCAACTGATCGTGCAGGTAACGGCGGTTGAAACACCCGGTCAGGTGATCGCGCTCGGCCGCATGTTTGAGTACCGACCACGAGCGGAACTCCTCGCGCGACACGTACTGGAAACGGCGTGCGGCCAGGAAGCCGAAGGTATTCACGAGCACCAGCAGCATGCCCATCGTGAATTTGTCGGCGGACGACATGCGGCTGTACTCGGCCGCGAGCACGACAAACACGATCGTCGCCACCACCGCAATGGTCGACGCATAGCGCAGCCGGTTCGGGATATACAGGTAGACCACCACCAGCATGATCGCCAGCGACATCGCGTGCCAGTGGAATTCGGCCGGACGCAACACCGCGATGAACATGAAGCAGGCCAGCGCCACCCCCTCCGCCAGCGAAGCGGCAAGGCGCGCGGCAGGCACCGACAGGACCCGCCGGTAAGCCAGCCAGGCGCAGCTGCCGGCCGTCAGCGCAACGGCGATGCGCGCGCCCAGCAGCGCCATCGTGTCATGGCCCCAGCCGAGCGCGGCGAGGTCGGTGGCGAAAAATCCGAGATAAAAGACGGTGCAGAAGGTCAGCGTAAAGCCCAGCAAGGACTGGGTCTGGTCCTGCTTGTGCTGCAAAAAGGCGCGTTCGGTCGGCGCGTGCACGAACTCGCCGGTCAGCGAATTGATTTCCATTGTTACCCCAACGCCCTGCGCCTGCTGATCAGGATGCCATTGTGCCAGCAATTAGCACCTTAGAGAATCACGCATTGTCACTATCGGTAGATGGCGCGCGCGACGGACGTGCCGCGTTGACTCGGCTGGAAACAACAAAGCCCAGTCCGGCGGACTGGGCTGAGGTATCGATTTGACTGGTAGGCCTCCCCGGAGTCGAACCGGGCACCAACGGATTATGAGTCCGCTGCTCTAACCAGGCATGAGCTAGAGGCCCAAACTCGTTACAGATGGGAAGAAAAATCTCGCCACCGCGCTGCGGTGTCCCGAACGAAGTGGCGAGAGGATATTGCTTTTAGTACAGAGCCGTCAAGCTTTAGCTGAGCACAGCAACAACAATCAGCTGCTGCCTTCCAGGAAGCTCTTCAGCTTGTCCGAACGCGACGGGTGCCGCAGCTTGCGCAGCGCCTTCGCTTCGATCTGGCGGATGCGCTCGCGGGTGACGTCGAATTGCTTGCCGACCTCTTCCAGCGTGTGGTCGGTCGACATCTCGATGCCGAAACGCATGCGCAGCACCTTCGCTTCACGCGGGGTCAGCGAGTCCAGCACGTCCTTCACCACACCACGCATCGAGGCGTGCAGGGCCGCATCGGACGGCGCCAGCGTGTTGTTGTCCTCGATAAAATCGCCCAGGTGCGAATCGTCGTCGTCGCCGATCGGCGTTTCCATCGAGATCGGCTCTTTCGCGATCTTCATGATCTTCCGGATTTTGTCTTCCGGCATTTCCATCTTGACCGCGAGGGTGGCCGGATCCGGCTCGGCGCCCGTCTCTTGCAGGATCTGGCGCGAGATGCGGTTCATCTTGTTGATGGTTTCGATCATGTGCACCGGGATACGGATGGTGCGCGCCTGGTCGGCGATCGAGCGGGTGATGGCCTGCCGGATCCACCACGTCGCATAGGTCGAAAACTTGTAGCCGCGGCGGTATTCGAATTTATCGACCGCCTTCATCAGGCCGATATTGCCTTCCTGGATCAGGTCGAGGAATTGCAGGCCGCGGTTCGTGTATTTCTTGGCGATCGAGATCACGAGACGCAGGTTGGCCTCGGTCATCTCGCGCTTCGCCTTGCGCGCCTTCATCTCGCCGGCCGCCATCTGGCGGTTGATGTTGCGCAGGTCCGGCAGCGGCAGCACGACGCGCGCCTGCAGGTCGATCAGGCGTTGCTGCAGTTCCTTGATCGTCGGGATATTGCGTCCGAGGATGGCGCTATAGGCGTGGCCGGCGTTGACTTCGCCATCGACCCATTCCAGGTTCGTCTCGTTGCCCGGGAAGACTTTGATGAAGTGGGCGCGCGGCATGCCGCAGCGGTTCACGGCAACATCCAGGATCTGCTTTTCGATGTGGCGCACCTCGTCGACCTGGCCGCGCAGGGTGTCGCACAGCTTTTCGACGACCTTGGCCGTGAAGCGGATGCCCAGCAGTTCGTCGGAGATGGCTTCCTGCGCCTTGACGTAGGCTTTCGAGTTGTAGCCGTCCTTCTCGTAGGCCTTGCGCATCTTGTCGAACTGCGACTCGATGGTGCCGAACTTTTCCAGGGCGGCCATTTTCAGTGCTTCGAGCTGCTCGGCGGAATAGCCGGCGGCGCCAGGCGTGGCGGCGGCTTCTTCTTCCTCGCCCTCTTCCTCGGCTTCTTCTTCCTCGTCTTCGTCGTCGTCGTCGGAACTTGGGCCGACCGCCGATGGCGAGGTTTCTACCGCGCCTTCTTCTTCGACCAGGCCGTCGACGATTTCGTCGATCTTGATCTCGTCGGCTTCGATGCGCTGGGAAGCGGAGATGATTTCGGCGATCGTCACCGGGCAGGCGGAGATCGCCTGGATCATGTCGCGCAGGCCGTCTTCGATGCGTTTGGCGATTTCGATTTCGCCTTCGCGGGTCAGCAGCTCGACCGAACCCATTTCGCGCATGTACATGCGCACCGGGTCGGTGGTACGGCCGAAGTCGGAGTCGACGGTCGACAGCGCCGCCTCGGCCGCGGCCTCGGCTTCATCGTCGCTCGTGACGGTCGCAACGTTGTCGGACAGCAGCAGCGTTTCGGCATCGGGCGCGTGTTCGTACACGGCAATGCCCATGTCGTTGAAGGTGCCGATGATGCCTTCGATCGCTTCCGGATCGACGATGTTGTCGGGCAGGTGGTCGTTGATTTCCGCGTAAGTCAGGAAACCGCGTTCCTTGCCGTTCTTGATCAGCGTCTTGAGCTTCTGGCGCCGCAGCTCGATCTCTTCTTCGCTCGCTTCGGTATCCGACGCGAACGCGTCTTTCAGCAAGGCTTTTTCTTTGGCCTTGCGGTCCTTGGCCTTGGCCTTGTCGACGGCTTTCAGTTCGGCGCGTTCGACCGCGTTCAGGGCGGCGACTTCGTCGTTCTCGGGGGTGAATTCTTTCGGCTTGCGACCGCGGCGCCCCGGGACTTTCACGGATGGCAGCACGTAGCCCGACGTGTCGATGGCGGCCAATGCGGCGGCATCGGTGGTCTGGCTGACGACAGGTGCGGCGCCCGCAGTGCGAGCTTCCGCCTTGTCTTGCGCATTGTCCGCCTTGGCGGACGCTCTGGTGGTTTTGGCAGCCACTTTGGGTTCGGGTTTCTTGGTTGGCACAGGCGCTTTCGATGTCACAACGACTAACTTTACGATGGTTAAAGATAAAGTTTTGTTACCTTACATCACGCTTCAAACAGCGTACAACACTGCTGCGCTAACTGAAACTCCACGCCCCTTTTGACACGAAAGTCGTTTCAAAGGTTGCAATAGTTAGCGTTTTATTATAGCACGCACCCCTCTTTTTCCAAGTTGCACAAAGCTTAACTGCCGGCTTTGCAACACACCCTTAGCGGGGCGACATGTTCGCCGCATCTTCGCGTTCCAGGACCTGCTGCTGGGCCATGATTTCGCGATAGCGAGCGCTCACCTGATCTGGGGTCAGGCCCTTGGAAAACAACTGGTTCAACTCCTGTTTCAGCGCATCCTTTTTGATTTGCCTCACGGCGCTACCCAGCCAGACACGGTCGGCTTCAGGATCCGATTCCGGCTCCGAGGCGATTTCGGCAATGATGCGGTCGTAGTGCCCGCCGCCCTCTTTCAACTGTTCGGACAGGGCCGCGAAGTTGCCGTATTCGCCCAGGGCCTGGGCGGTGCCGACGAGATAACGCAAGGCATCGCTCGATTCCTGGCCGAAATGATCAAACGCCTGCAGCGCTTCCTCGTCGAGGGTCAGCGACAGCGCCGGATGCGCAACCAGGATGCGCACGATCTGCAACTCCAGGCCGACCGGTTCCGGCCGCCCCTGACGCGGCGGCGCCTTCTTGGCAACCGATACCGGCTTGGACAACTCGAACAGACTTTCGATCTCGGCCGGCGACGATTCCGTGAGGCTGGCCAAACCGCGCACGATCTGCAGGCGCAGCGAGGATGGCGTCATCGCCTGCAGCAGCGGCTTGGCATCGTACTGGGTGGCGGCGCGCCCTTCCGGCGTCGATAAATCGTGTTCGCCCGTCACTTCGCGCAGCAAAAACTGGGACAAAGGCATCGCGTCGTTGATTTCCTGAGCAAAAGCATCGGCGCCGAACTCGCGCACGAAGCTGTCCGGGTCGTGCTTTTCGGGCAAGAACAGGAACTGGATGGTCTTGTTGTCCGACACCTGCGGCAAGCACGCCTCGAGCGCACGCCGTGCGGCGCGGCGGCCTGCTTTATCGCCGTCGAAACTGAAGATGACGTTGTCGGTCTGGCGCAGCAGCTTTTGCACGTGGGTACTGGTGCACGCCGTGCCGAGGGTGGCCACCGCTTGCGGGAAGCCGAGCTGGGCCAGCGCGACGACGTCCATATAGCCTTCCGTCACCAGCACATAGCCGGCGTCGCGGATCGGCTGGCGCGCTTCGAACAGGCCGTACAGTTCGAGACCCTTCTGGAACAGCGGCGTTTCAGGCGAGTTCAGGTATTTCGGTTCGCCGTTGTCGAGCACGCGCCCGCCGAATCCGATCACCTGCCCTTTGGTGTTGCGGATCGGGAACATGATGCGTTCGCGGAAACGGTCGTAGCGCTTCTTGTTGCCGCCGTCCTCGTCGACCTTGTCGATCACGAGGCCGGATTCGACCAGCGCCAGCATCTCGTAATCCGGGAACACGCTACGCAGGTTGTCCCAGCCGGACGGGGCATAGCCCATGCCGAAGCGGGCGGCGACTTCGCCGGTCAGGCCGCGGTTCTTCAGGTAGGTGATCGCGTTCGGCGCGGTTTTCAGCTGGGCCCGGTAGTAGTCGCAGGCCTGGCTGAGCGCTTCCGTCATCGACTGCGATTGCGCCTGCTGGGCGGCGCGCTGCAGCGGCGGAATCTTGTCGTCGGCCTCGGGCACGACCATGCCCACGTTCTGGGCCAGGTCCTTGACGGCATCGACGAAACCCATGCCCGAGTACTCGATCAGGAAACCGATCGAGGTGCCATGGGCGCCGCAACCGAAGCAGTGATAGAACTGCTTGGTGGGGCTGACGGTGAAGCTGGGGGACTTTTCGCTGTGGAAAGGACACAGCCCCATGTAATTGGCGCCGCCCTTTTTGAGCTGAACATAGCGCCCGACCACGTCGACGATGTCGACGCGGTTGAGCAAATCGGTAATGAAGGATTGCGGAATCACGTAGGAGGTCTACACCGTGTTTGTCTAAGCTCAGACTATACCGCAGGGCTCGCTGCAAATTGATTTACAACAAGCCCGGGGCCGTCCGGCCCGTTTGTGCTCAGTTATGCTACATCAGGCGCCGGTCAGCGCTTTCTTGACCAGGGTCGAGACGACGGTCATGTCGGCACGGCCCGCCAGCTTCGGCTTGACGATGGCCATGACTTTACCCATGTCCTGCGGACCGGCGGCGCCGGAGGCGGCCACGGCGGCGGCAACTTCGGCGGCGATCTCGTCATCCGACAGGCCGGCCGGCATGTAGGCGACCAGCACTTCCAGCTCGGCCTTCTCGATGTCGGCCAGGTCCTGGCGGTTGCCGGCTTCGAACTGGGTGATCGAGTCCTTGCGCTGCTTGATCATCTTTTCGACGATGGCCACGGTTTGCTGGTCGTTCACTTCGATCTGTTCGTCGACTTCCTTGCGCTTGATTTCGGCCAGCAGCAGGCGGATCGTGTTGAGCTTGCCGGCTTCCTTGGCGCGCATCGCCGCTTTCATGTCGTTGGTGATTTGTTCTTTCAGGCTCATGGCTTCTCCGAATCGATTAGTACGGACTACAAACAACAAAACCCGCCGGGGTCACAACCAGGGCGGGTTCGCAGGACTTCTCGCAGCTACCGGGACGAGCGCAGCGCTTCGTCGCCGGACTAGCCGGCAGGCAGTCTTAGTACAGTTTCTTAGGCAGTTGCTGGCTGCGGATGCGCTTGTAGTGGCGCTTCACGGCAGCGGCGAGCTTGCGCTTGCGCTCTGCAGTTGGCTTCTCGTAGAACTCGCGTGCGCGCAGTTCGGTCAGCAGACCGGTTTTTTCGATGGTGCGCTTGAAGCGACGCATTGCGACTTCGAACGGCTCGTTTTCTTTAAGGCGGATAGTGGTCATGTAAAAATGAAACCGTTGGATTTAGGAAGAACGAAATTCTAGCAGCTTTTGGCAAGCAGTGGAAGAGATTACGTCGGTGTGATGGATTTGATACAGGGGTGTTGATGCGTTGTGGAGCTGCGGCTGGGCCGTTCGTGGTCGGCATGATCCGCGTGGGCATGCATGCCCACCCCACAAAAACTTAAACGCTCTGGCCGGCGACGTAGCCGGAAGCCCAGGCCCACTGGAAGTTGTAGCCGCCGAGCCAGCCGGTGACGTCGACCGCTTCGCCGATGAAATACAGGCCGGGGACATCCTTGGCCATCATCGTTTGCTGGGACAGCGCGCGGGTGTCGACGCCGCCGAGGGTGACTTCGGCCTTCCGATACCCCTCCGAGCCGGTCGGGACGATGGCCCAGCGGTTGATGGCGTCGCCGAGCTTGCGCAGCTTGGCGTCGGGCATGTCGGCCAGGCGCGCGTCCGGGGCGAGGCCGTTGGCCAGCAGCAGGCCCTCGACCAGGCGCGCGGGCAGCCATTGGGTCAGCACGTTGCCGAGCTGCTTCTTGACCGTCGTCTTGGAGCCGATCAGTTCCTCGGCGACATCCATCTCCGGCAACAGGTTCACCACGATCGGGGTGCCCGGTTCCCAGTAGCTGGAAATTTGCAGGATCGCCGGGCCCGACAGGCCGCGGTGGGTGAACAATAAATCTTCGCGGAACAGGCCACCGCCTTTTCCATTCCTTGCATGTTTACCCTTGCCGGAACTAGTGGAGACCTCGACCTCCAGCGCAATACCCGCCAGCGGCGCAAAAGCAGCCCAGCCCGGGCCATCGAAGGTCAGCGGCACCAGGCCCGGACGCGGCTCGACCAGCGGCAGGCCGAACTGGGTGGCGATGCGGTAACCGAGGTCGGTGGCGCCGATTTTCGGGATCGACAGGCCGCCGGTGGCGATCACGACGCTCTCCGCCGCGATATCGCCGTGGTCGGTATCGATGAGGTAGCCGTCCGCCTCTTTCGTGATGCCATGCACCTTGCACGGCATGCGCCAGTTGACCTCGGCCGCGCTGCACTCGGCCTTCAGCATGGCGATGATCTGCTCGCTTGAGTCGTTGCAGAACAGCTGGCCGCGGTGCTTTTCGTGGTATGCGATGCGGTGTTTTTTCACCAGGGCCAGGAAATCCTGGGCCGTGTAGCGCGACAGCGCGCTTTTACAAAAATGCGGGTTCTCGGACAGGAAGTTGGCCGGCCCGGCGTTGATGTTGGTGAAGTTGCAGCGCCCGCCGCCGGAGATGCGGATTTTCTCGGCCAGTTTTTCGGCATGGTCGATCAGTACCACGCGCTTGCCGCGTGCGCCGGCAATCGCCGCGCACATCATTCCGGCCGCGCCTGCGCCGATTACCGCTACATCGAATTGTTTTGCCATGAGCTGCTGCCGCCAGATTCAAACCCGCCATTGTAAACGCTTGCAGGCTGGCTGCGGCCGCCCGCAGCCAAATCGGCCGCGGGCACGCCACAGGCTTCAGGCACCACCGAGCGGGCGCACATCAAGGTCGCGCCCGTTGAGCACGCTACCCTCGGGCCCGATCGTGATGGTGTGTGTGCCGGCCTGCTGCAAGCCGAGGCGTTCGAGCTGCTCCGGTGCGACGCGCAGCACATATTCTCCAGGGAAGATGCCGGTCATGACGTAATAGCCGTCGGCGGCGCTGTTGATGGTGGCGGCCACCTTGCCCGACGCATCGACCAGTTCGAGCCGCAAGTCGCCGACCGGACGGCGGCCGCCCTGCCCGAGCAGCCAGGTCGTACCGTCCACCTCGCCGGTCATGCTGACCGCAAAGTCCACCCGGCTGACCTTGCCCGGACGTGGCACGATGCGCACGCCCTTTATTTGCGGCTGCCACTGCGGGTCCTCCAGGGTGTCCGGGTCGAGCCCGATGTCCGCATGCCGGCTGGCCGGCAGGCGCGGCAGCCAGGCGACGCCGCCGGCATCCGTGCGCACCGCGACATTGGCGCCGTTGATGGTGAAGCCGGCACCGGCAATGCCCTCCTCGCCTTCGTCTTTCGTGCCGTTCAGGTTCTTGTCGAGGAACACGCGGACCGATCCCGCGCCCATGTTCGCCATCGGCTGCGCCTCCAGCAACACGCGCCCCCTGCGCGGCTCCAGGCCCATGGCCATGAACAGGCGCACCCCGATGCCGAGCTCGCGGCGGCTCGAGTAAAAGCCGCTCAGGCCAAGGCCGAAACTGCCCAGGCTCTTGTTGAGCGAGCCGGCCGCGCGCAGCTCGCGCTGCTGGAACAGGCGCGTCAGCCCCAGGTTCAGCATGTAGCCGTCACGCAGGACCCAATCGGCCGACACGGCCGCACTGTCCAGCCGGGCTGCGGGCGCCAGCGTGTATTGCAGCTGGCTTGTGATGCCGATGCCCGCCATCCTGCGGCTGACCTGCAGCGCACCATCGGCATGCCTGGCAGCGCCCAGCGACTGCCAGCGTAGCGCATTGCTGAGCGCGGTGCCATTGCGGTAGGCCGACAGGCGCCCCTGGATCTCGCGGCGCTCAAGGCTTGATGTGAGCAGGTCGCGCCTGAACTGCAGGGACAGCGGAAAGAAACTGGCGCTCCCCAGCGCCAGCACGCCTTCGGCGCGCAGCTCGTCGCGGGTGCGCACCGGGTCATTGGTAGAGGTAAAAAATTCGCTGGTGAACTTGTCGAGGCGGGCATGGCTGGCCGAGATTGCCACATTGCCGAGCCGCGTCTTCAGCCCCAGTTGGGCCAGCCTGCCGCGGTCGTCGGCCTGCACCGTATCGGCGGTCAGGATGACGCTGTTCCAGTAGCTGCGCAGGCCGAGGTTGGCATAGCTGCGGGTGGCACCGAACAGCGGCAGGCGCTGCCAGCCGGCGGTGGCGTTCAGGTGTTCGCCCACGCCCCATTCGAACTGCGCCAGGGCACGCTGGCGCCCTTCCCGGTCGCGGTGCGCGGCCAGGTCGTAGAACAGCGCGCCGCGCGGCAGCGCCGACTGCTCCAGCAGGAAGGACTGGCGCTCGATGCGCAGCTGCCCTAGCGGACCATGAAACACCAGGCGGAACTCGTTCGGGCCATAGGCCAGCGGCTGGTCATCGAAGCTGTATTTGCCGCCGGGTCCCGGCTGCTGGACGCCGACCAGCGCCTCGTTGTAGTACAGCTCGACATCCCATCCCGGCGGCAGGTCGCCCTGCAGTGTGTGGCGGTCGAAACTGGTCGGCTGGTCCAGCCGGCGGTTGCTGAGCGCGATCCCGTCGCCGGTGGCGCTGCTGCCCGAGATGTTGGCCACGCCCGGCACCGGCACACTGCCGAACAGCACGCTGCGCGCTCCCAGCGGCCCGAGCAGGCCGCCGTCCGGGTCGTGGCGCCCGAGCGTCAGGCGCGGCGCGGACATGGGCGCATGCAGGTTGCGGCTGACATACAGGGCCGCTTCCATGCCCAGCAAATCGGTGGCGGCATAGGCGCTCCAGGATGCCGCCGTGCTGCGCGCCCCGCCGCGCCCGTCGAGCCCGAACCCCAGCGTCTGGTCGATGAAGGGGACGTCGGCCAGGCGATAGGGCGTGGCCAGGCGCGGATAGCCGGGATCGATGTAGCCGCCTGGCCTGCCCGGCAGCCGGCCGCGCTCGCGCCGCTGCAGGCGCGCCTGCAGCGGCAATTGCTCACGCGGGCGCACCTTCAGCGCCAGGCTCGGCATATCGAGGTCGAGGTCAACCGGCAGCCAGCGCGCCAGCAGGCGGCTGGCCACATAGATCTCATCCCCTTCCAGCTTGAGCTGCGCGGGATCGACCGCTTCGCGCTTGCCTGCGATGTCGACCGCCCGTCCTCCTGCGTCGAGGCTGAAATTGCGTTGCTCGGACAGGATGTAGCCGCTGGCGCGGCCTGCGCCGGGCATGACGCGGATGGCCAGGGTCAGCAGGCGTGCCATTTCGCCCAGCGGCAGGTAGACGTCGCGCCCGAGCTCGTAGGCCGTGACCGCGTCGGACAGCACCATGCTGCCGAGGCGCACCTCGAGCAGGACCTCGTTCGCCTCGCTCTCCTTCGCCTGCACGGGCACCGCTGCGGCGGCAGGCTGGAATGCCGGCAGCGCGGTGGACACGGCCAGCGCCGCGAGCACCAGGCCCGTGCGCCCTGCGTGCCCACCTTGCCAATGCGCCGCGCCCACCGGACCGCTGCCTAGTAAACAGGCATGGCGCCGGACGCCCTGCCCCGCATGCTCATGGCAGGTTCAGGCTGGCCTGCGCCAGCAGCTTGCCTCCGGCTTCGGGCCGGTCACGGTAGCTGACGTCGAGCGTGCCGCCGGCCAGCGCCACGCCATCCGGCACCTGCAGCGGCAGCATCGTCTTGCGGATGCGGTTCGGCGTGTAAACGGCAATGCCCTTGACCTGGGCCAGGCTCTGCGGCTTGCCGTTCTTTGGCGTGAAAGTGACGCTGACGTCGCCATACACCGAGCTGTTGCCCTCGCGTTCGAATTGCAGGGCGAGCTGCGCATGCCTGGCCTCGTCCTTGCCCAGGGTCAGCCCGGCCAGTTTGACGCTGGCGCTGGAGGCGCCGTGCCGCACGATGACCGGAACGGCGGCGCCGACCAGTGCGTTCAGCACCACGCCGATCTGGGTGCCGCTCGTGCCCTGGTTCTCGATGCTGGCGCTGCCCTCGGCTTCAGGCAGCTTGTCGAACTGCAGGTGCGAGCGGTATTCCCCCTCGGCCAGGTCCGCGGGCTTGCGCAGCATGACGCGTACGGTCTGGGCAGTGCCAGGCTGCAAGGTGACCTGGCGCGGCGAATAGCGCAGCATCGCGTCGGCAAAGCGTTCGCCGTCCTGCTCGCTTTCGGCCGCCTCGAACTGGCCGGCCTCGGTCATCCGCCGGTTCACCAGCGAGATGCGATAGCTGGCCGGCTTGCTGCCGTTGTTGATCAGCTCGATCTGGGTGGCGCGCGTATTCTTGTCGAACACGATGCGGGTGGGGTGCAGCATCAGCTCGGCACGGGCAGGCAGGAAGGGCGCCAGCAGCAGGCAGGCGAGCACAAGGCATGGGGGAAATCGTGTAGCAGGGATGGTTGCAAACGCGGAATAAAGCATGACGATGTCCTTTCACTGTGCGGCGCTGACGCACAGGATTACTGGTGGTTGACGATGACGGAAAAGGTTCCGGAGTAATTGCCGGGCGGCTGATTCGGCGCCACGACCAGCGTCGCGCCGACCGCCAGCGAGGCGCCGCTGCTCCCGACCGCGAGCAGTGCGTCCGGCGTGACGAAATCGCCGACCGCCATGCTGTTGGCACCGCTGGTGAGGTAAGTAGCGCCGTTGGCCGGCACCGAGACGATGACCGCCGTGGTAGCGGCAGTCGTGGCCGTTGTACGCAGGCTGCCGCGGCCGGCGTCGAGCGTGGTCTGGCTGGCGCTGAATGCGGCCTGGCTCGCGTTCGGCGAGTTGAGCAGGATCACGCCACCGGTACGCGAACGCAGGCCGGAAGGGCTCAGGGTGATCGTGCCGCCACTGCCGGCGACGAAGCGTCCGAAGTCGAGGCCGCGGGTGTTGCTGAGTGCAACCTGCTGCGCGGACGCGGGGCACGGGGTGAGCACAAGCGCGAACGCGAGCAGCGCCTGGACGGCGGTGCTCGCGAGCAGGATGAAGCGCTTGCTGCGTACCGGCATGGTCAGGAGCGGGTGACCCCGCTACCCGCTCCCTTAGTTGTACGCGACCGTTGCTTTTACCGAACCCACGTAGTTGCCGGGCACCTGCCCGGCGCCAACGGTCAGCACGCCGCCAACGAAGAAGCTCTGGGCCCCGGCGCCACCGGTGCCGGACAGGGTGCCGCTGGCGATGTCGCTTTGTGCGGTGAAGGTCATCGTTTCCGTGCCGCCGCTCCTGGTCAGGGGAGTCGGCGCGAGGGCGATCGAATACGTCAGGCCGCCCTCGCCGGTCACGTTGAACTGCGCCGCACTACCCGCGGCACCGGCCAGGAACACGTCACCGCTCTGGCCACGCGCGCCGGCGGTGGAAATGGTGACCGTACCGCCCGCTGCGCCGGCAGCGAAACTGCCGAAGACCAGGTCGGCAACTTTGGTGATCTGGATCGGCGCGATGACGGTACCGGTTGCCACGGCAGTGTCCTCTGCCGCGATGGCGCTGCCGGCGCCGGCGATGGCCAGGGCCAGCACTGCGCAGCTGAAAACGTTCGAAGTAGAGCGGAAGGTCTTGTTCATTCTGGGCATCCTTCAAATTGGGAGGACCGGCCGGAGCCGGATCGATAACGAGACCGAACGCGTCATGTCGGTTGCAACTCAAATGAATTGCTTTGCGGTATCGTTTTTCCATAGTGAAAGAAAATCGCCCAGCCGTTTTTGCCCTAGATCATCTATCGATTAATTCCTGAAAGAAATAATTTGTTCGCGCGATCCACACGTCCGCCCGGCGCAGGCGTGTTTGCATCGGAACGAGGAATCGCTGCGGACTCAGGTGCGCAGTGCCCGCGCAGTCCGCGCGCAGGCGGCCACCTGTGCGCTGATCGAAGGCGGCACGGGGACTTCGCCGCGCAGCGCCCGCGCGATCCAGGCGGCGGTGGCGGCGGCATCGCGCGCCTCGGGCACCTCGGCGAGGGTGTCGGCAGGCATGTCGCGCTCGACCAGCAGCGTGCGTTGCCCGCCATGGAACCAGTCGATCTGCTGGGCGCGGTGCGGGTTCGCCACGGTTTCGCCCTCGGTGCCGCGCATCAGGAAGGCGTCGCCACGCGCGTGCGGTGCAGCGCTCGTGAAGTACTCGCCCAGGGCCTGCAGATACTCCGGATGGGTGTACGACACCAGGCGCAGCGCGGCGCCCTCGAAAGGTTGCAGGATCTTGACGATCGTGTGGGTGGAGCTGCGCACACCGAGGATGCGGCGCAGCGAGAGCATGTGCGCAAGGCTGGGCGCCAGCGTTTCGATCGGCATGAAGGCCGGGCGGCGCGCGGCAAAGGCGTCGTGCACGGCGGCGCTGGTGGCCGCTTCGGCCAGCCCGAGTTCAGCCAGGATCTCGG
Source organism: Massilia litorea (assembly GCF_015101885.1). Lineage (NCBI taxonomy): Bacteria > Pseudomonadati > Pseudomonadota > Betaproteobacteria > Burkholderiales > Oxalobacteraceae > Massilia > Massilia litorea. The sequence continues at coordinate 2,110,591 of NZ_CP062941.1, read as the reverse complement.
CCGTCGTCACGCGGCCCGGATCGTTGCGCACCCCATGCACCAGCGTCGGCACGCCTTCGCGCGCGAGCAGCAGCGCCAGCAGCGGTGTCAGGTTGGCCAGCTTGCGCGCGCCGTTATAGCTCGGGATGAGCACCGGCGCGAACTCGCCGGGCGGGCTTGGTAACGGCGCGAACGCGGCTTCGGCGGCGTCCATGAAGCCGGCCAGTTCCTCGACCGACTCGCCCTTGATGCGCATCGCCATCAGGATCGCACCGAGTTCGAGGTCGGAGACACGGCCTTCGAGCATGGCGCCGTACAGGGCGGCGGCGTCTTCGCGCGTCATGCTGCGCGCGCCTTTCACGCCGCGGCCGATCTCCTTGATGAAGCGGGCGGCCGGAAAGGATTCGGTGGGGCGGGTAGTATTGTTGTCCATATCGTTAGCTTACACCCTCAGGCATTTGACCTGCTTTTGACCTGTCTGCTGCAAATAAGCATTTTTGGCGCTACACTCGTTGGTCCGACCCTGTCCACGGACTGCACCATGCTGATCACACCAGATATCGAAAATACCAACGTTACCTCGTTCGGGCGCATGCCGACCCCGGTCGAGCTGCACGCCAAGCTGCCCCTCTCGGAAAGCGCCTTCGCCACCGTCATGAACGGCCGCGCCGCGCTGCGCGACATCCTCGACCGCAAGGACGAGCGCCTGTTCGTCGTCGTCGGCCCCTGCTCGATCCACGATCCGGAAGCGGGCCTCGACTATGCGCGCCGCCTGAAAGCGCTGCAGGAAGAAGTCAAGGAGACGATGCTGCTGGTGATGCGCGTGTACTTCGAGAAGCCGCGTACCACCACCGGCTGGAAGGGCTATATCAACGATCCGTTCATGGACGACTCTTTCCAGGTCGACGTCGGCATGGAGCGCGCGCGGCAATTCCTGATCGACGTGTGCGAACTGGGCCTGCCCACCGCCACCGAAGCGCTCGATCCGATTTCGCCGCAATACCTGGGCGACCTGATCGCCTGGACCGCCATTGGCGCGCGCACCACCGAATCGCAGACCCACCGCGAGATGTCCTCGGGCCTGTCGACGCCGGTCGGCTTTAAAAACGGCACCGACGGCGATGTGAGCATCGCGATCAATGCGGTGCTGTCCTCGGCCAATCCGCACGCCTTCCTCGGTATCAACGACAAGGGCGCGGTCTCGATCGTGCGTACCCGCGGCAACGCCTACGGCCACGTCGTGCTGCGCGGCGGCGGCGACCGTCCGAACTATGATTCGGTCTCGGTCACGATCGCCGAACAGGCCCTGAAAAAAGCGGGCCTGCCGGCCAACCTGGTGGTCGACTGCTCGCACGCGAACAGTTATAAAAAGCCGGAGCTGCAGCCCTTGGTGATGTCGGACGTGATCCAGCAGATCAAGCACGGCAACCAGTCGCTGGTGGGCGTGATGATCGAATCGAATATCGTGGCCGGCAACCAGCCGATTCCTTCGGACCTGACCCAGCTGAAATATGGCTGCTCGGTGACCGACGGCTGCATCGGTTGGGACGATACGGTGACGATGCTGAAAAATGCACACAAGGAGCTGCTGGCGCGTCCTTGATGCGTGTGCTGTGATCCTGCGGCCGGGCACTGCCCGGCCGTCTGCTTTACAATGCCGTCTTCCGCTCTTCCCTTCCGGCTTTTCCCATGATTGTTCTCGGCGTCGAATCCTCCTGCGATGAAACCGGCCTGGCTCTGTACGATACCGAGCGCGGGCTGCTGTCCCATGCCCTGCATTCGCAGGTCGCCATGCACGAGGAGTACGGCGGCGTGGTGCCGGAACTGGCCTCGCGCGACCACATCCGGCGCGCCCTGCCCCTGCTCGAACAGACCTTGAAAGGCGCCGGCATCGCGAAAGGCGACATCGACGCCATCGCCTACACCCAGGGCCCAGGCCTGGCCGGCGCGCTGCTGGTGGGTTCCTCGGTCGCCTGCAGCCTGGCGCTGGCGCTGGACAAGCCGGTGCTCGGCGTGCACCACCTCGAGGGCCACCTGCTCTCGCCGCTGCTGGCCACCGAGCGCCCCGACTTCCCCTTCATCGCTTTGCTGGTCTCGGGCGGCCACACGCAGCTGATGCGGGTCGACGGCGTGGGCCGCTACACCCTGCTCGGCGAAACCCTGGACGACGCCGCCGGCGAAGCCTTCGACAAATCGGCCAAGCTGCTCGGCCTCGGCTATCCGGGCGGCCCCGCGATTTCGCGCCTGGCCGAATTCGGCGATCCGGCTGCCTACACGCTGCCGCGCCCGATGCTGCATTCGAAGGATTTCAATTTCAGCTTCTCGGGCCTCAAAACGGCCGTGCTGACCGTGGTGAAGAACCACGACGAGAAGGTGATCGCGAATATCTGCGAGCAGGACAAGGCGAACATCGCGCGCGGTTTTGTCGATGCGATCGTCGACGTGCTCACCGCAAAATGCGTGAACGCGCTGCGCCACACGGGTTTGAAGCGCCTCGTGATCGCCGGCGGCGTCGGCGCCAATGCCCAGCTGCGCGCTTCGTTGAACGCCGCGGCCGACAAACGCAAGTTCCGCGTGTTCTATCCGGAGCTCGAGTTCTGCACCGATAACGGCGCGATGATCGCCTTTGCCGGGGCCCTGCGCCTGGAGAGAAATCCCGCGCTGGCGACCCGCGATTACGCCTTCAATGTGCGTCCGCGCTGGCCTTTGGACGAGCTGGAAGCCGCTTAGGATTTCGTGAACTTGCAACGCTGACAACGATCCTACCGTGTGACCGCCCTGCCCCGAACGATGGCAAACTCGGGCGGTCCAGTTTTGGGAGGTCCTACATGCGCGTTGTAAGTTGGAACATTCACTGGGGTTGTGGGAAAGACGGGCGCATCCGTATCCACGCGATCATCGATGTGCTGCGCAAGCTCAATCCGGACATCATCTGCCTCCAGGAAGTCGCCGCCAACCACCCTGAACTCGAGGGCAGCGCCACCGCCAACCAGTTCAAGCAGCTGGCGGGCGCCTTCGGTGGCTTCCACGCGATCGAGCACGCTCCCAGTGAAATCTACCGCAACAACGTCCCCCGCCTGTTCGGCAACCTGATCCTCTCGAAATACCGCATCACCCAGGCCCAGCGCCACATGCTGCCCTGGCCGGTCGACCCGGAAGGCGCACCCGGCATGCCGCGCGGCGCGATCGAGGTCGTGCTCGATACGCCCGGCGCCAGGCTGCGCCTGGTGACTACCCACCTCGAATACCATTCGCCGCTCCAAAGGATGGCGCAGATACGGCGCCTGCGCGAACTGCATGCGGAAGCGAGCGCACGCGCCCGCATCTTCGCCGCGCATCCGGAGATGGACGCGCCGTACCAGCTGGGCGAGCGCCCGGCCTCGGCCATCTACTGCGGCGACTTCAACATGGCGCCGGGCGACGCCGCCTACCAGGCCCTGCTCGCGCCGCATGCGGAGGGCGCGCCGCTGCTGCTCGACGCCTGGGCCGCCCGCCATCCCGGCCATGCGCGCGCGCCGACCGCCGGCCTGCACGGTTATCCGTGGCCGGAGAAGCCGGATTGCTACGATTATTTTTTTGTCACCGAAGATCTCGCGCGGCGCGTGGCCAGCGTGGAGGTGCAGTCGGAGACGGCGGCGTCGGATCATCAGCCAGTGGTGCTGGAGCTGGTTCCGGGGGCCTGATTATCCGGCGACGTGCACCCACCGGGACGTAGGGTGGGCGCCCCGTGCCCACCGTAACATGAGCAAACGTGACGCATGCATTGGTGGGTCCGGGGCGCCCACCCTACGGGCATCACCCAATCAAATCAACGGCGCGTCCGCTTGCGCCGCAATCTCGCGCAGCGCGCGCTCGAACACTTCCGGCGGCTGCCCGCCCGAGATCAGGTGGCGCTGGTTGATGACGATCGCAGGTACCGAGCGGATGCCGGCGCGCTGGAAGAACAGTTCGGTCTCGCGCACTTCGTCGGCATACTCGCCCGTTTCCAGGATGCGCTGCGCTTCGGTCGTGTCGAGACCGACCTGGCCGGCCACGCGCACCAGCAGCTCGCGCGAGCTCGGGTCTTCGCAATGGGTGAAATAGGCTTCGAACAGGGCGAGCTTGAGTGCGTGCTGGCGGCCCTGCGACTCGGCCCAGTGCAGCAGGCGGTGGGCATCGAAGGTGTTGTAGATACGGCCGCGGCGCGCCATGTCGAAGGTAAAACCGACCGCTTCGCCGCGCTGGCGGATCTGTTCGCGCGACTGGATCTGCTGCTCGAGCGGGGCGCCGTATTTTTCGCTGATGTGTTCAACGATGTCCTGGCCTTCGGGACCCATGTCGGGATTGAGTTCGAAGGGCTGGAAATGCAGCTCGGCCGTGACCTCGGGCGCAACGCGCTCCAGGGCCTGTTCCAGGGACTTGAGGCCGATCGCGCACCAGGGGCACGACACGTCCGACACGAAATCAATCCTCAATTGCTTGCTCACGCTACACCGCCTTCCTGAATGGATGCCGGCGCACTGTGCGCCGGCTAAAAGCGGTATGTGGGGATGCTTGTGAGGGAATCAACAGGGCATTGTTCGCCCCGTGCTTACTTCTTTTTTGCGCCGACAGCCTTGCTGCCGATGCGCGATTCCTTGCCTGCGATGAGGTTGCCGATGTTGGTGCTGTGGCGCCACAGCAGCAGCGCGCTCATGGCGATCACGGCGAACAGGATCTCGTTCACGCCGAACAGCAGGCCATAATAAAACGGGGCGAACACGGCGGCGATCAGGGCGGCCAGCGACGAGTAGCGGAAGGCGTAGGCCACGACCAGCCAGGTCACGAGGGTGGCCAGGCCGAGCCAGGGGTTCAGGCCGAGCAGCACGCCCAGCGCCGTGGCGACGCCCTTGCCGCCGACAAAACGGAAGAAGACCGGCCACAGGTGGCCCAGGAAGACGGCGATCGCCACCAGCGCGATGCCGGTGTCGTCGATGCCATGGTCGGGCCCGAACTGGACCGCCAGCCAGACGGCCAGCCAGCCTTTGGCGCCGTCGCCGACCAGGGTCGCGATCGCCGCTTTCTTGCTGCCGCTGCGCAGCACATTGGTCGCGCCCGGGTTCTTCGAGCCATAGGTGCGCGGGTCGGACAGGCCGAACACGCGGCTCATCACGACGGCAAACGAAATCGAGCCGAGCAAATAGGCGGCGATGGTGGCAATCAGGGTGTTCATTTACTTGTTGTCTCTCTGTGATGACCCTCTGGCGGGCTCGTGAATATACACCAGCGCCGCGCTGGACGGTAGTCAGTCGGCCAGCGCGCACTGCACCGGTTTGGCGCCCAGCACCTCGACCAGCACGCGCGGCGCGATGCCGACCAGGTAGCCGCGGCGGCCGCCGTTGATGTAGATCTTCTCCAGGGCGAGGATGCTTTCCTCGACATACACCGGCATCGCCTTGCGGATGCCGAAGGGAGAAGTGCCGCCGACCAGGTAGCCGGAGTGGCGCTGGGCCACCTCGGGCTTGCAGGGTTCGACCGACTTGCAGCCGATGGCACGCGCCAGGTTTTTGGTCGACACCTTGCAGTCGCCGTGCATCAGCACGATGAGCGGGCGGGCCGCCTCGTCCTGCATCACGAGGGTTTTCACCACGTCGTGCTCCGGTACGCCGAGCGCGCGCGCGGACACCGCGGTGCCGCCGTGCTCCTCGTAGGCATAGGGATGTTCGGAAAATGCGACCGCATGCTTGCGCAGGAAGCTTGTGGCGGGTGTCTCGGACACGTGCTCTTTCTTGGCCATGCGTGATACGCTAAACACTGGAATAAAGGGTTTCTATTATGCAGCAAGAAATACGCTTTGCCACCTTCAACGTATGCAACCTGGCGCCACCGGGCGTAAAGCTGTACGACAACTTGCTGCCGACCACGCTAGCGGAATACGAGGCCAAGCTGAACTGGACGGCGCACCAGCTCGACCTGCTGGACGCCGACGTGATCGGCTTCCAGGAAATCTTCTCGCAGGCAACGCTGAAGGAAGTGCTGGCGCGCACCACCCGTTACCGCGAAGCCTTCCACCTCGGTTTCGACCCGGACCCGGCAGCGATGCGCCTGACGCCGAGCGTGGCCCTGGTGTCGCGCCTGCCGCTGGCCGCGCCCGCCCGGCAAATGATTGAGTTTCCACGCGGCATAGAGCTGCCGGCAGGCAGCCGCGACGCCGCCCGCTTCACCCGCGCGCCGCTGCATGCGGTGATCACCGTCTCGCCCGACGTGCTGGTCGACGTGGTGGTCGTGCATCTGAAATCGCGCCGCCCCGACTACCGCACCGGCGACACAGGCGAAGACCCCGCCCTGTATGCGCTGGCCTGCCTGCGTTCGCTGATCCGGCGCGGCACCGAGGCGGCGGCCTTGCGCGTCCTGATGACGGAAATGGGCCGCGCCAACCGCCGTCCACGCGTGCTGCTGGGCGACTTCAACGACGTCGCCGATTCCGTCACCACCAGCATCGTGCTCGGCGCCGGCACGCCGCTGGGCGACCGCCTGTACGACGCCAGCCAGGTGCAGCGCCGCGCCGACCATGCGCGCCACCTCGGCTTCTCGAGCGTGCACGAGGGCCATTACTCGACCATCGACCACATCCTGGTGTCGGAAGAGTTCAACGGCGCGCTGCCGAGCGCGGTCGGCGAAGTGGTCGACGTGATCTACCTGAACGACCACCTCGACCTCGCGCTGCCGGCGGCGTCCGACCACGGCCAGGTGCTGGCGCGCATCCGCCTCTACGACGAAGGCCACGGCCTCATGGAGGCGGGGGTGTAGGTACCGCCCCGCGCCCCGTCCCCGCATAAAACCCCTGGTATTCGTCGCAGCCATGCTGCCGCAGGTACTGCAGCTGCTCGGCCGTCTCCACCCCTTCGGCGATCACCTTCAATTTCAGGCTGCGCGCCAGCGCGATGATGGCCGGGATCATGGCCGCCCCGTCCGGCTCGCTGACGATGTCGTCGATGAAGCTGCGGTCGATCTTGAGTTTCGACAGCGGGAAGCGGCGCAGGCTCGACAGGCTGGAAAAGCCCGTGCCGAAGTTGTCGATGGTCAGCTGCACGCCGCGCGCGCGCAGGGTGCTGACGAGGGCAAGCGTCGCGGCGTCGCCGCCCATGATGGTTTTTTCGGTGATCTCCAGGTCGAGGAATTCGGGCGCCAGGCCGGACGCCGCCAATGCCTCGTCGACATCCCCGAGCAGGTCGTCGTGGATGAACTGGACATGCGACAGGTTGACCGCCACCGCCACCGTAAAGCCGGCGTCGCGCCAGCGGCGTGCCTGCTGGCAGGCCTCGAACAGCACCCACTTGCCGATCGGCACGATCAGTCCGGATTCTTCGGCGGCGCTGATGAAGGCGCTGGGCATCAGGAGGCCGCGTTCGGGGTCGCGCCAGCGGATCAGGGCTTCGAAGCCGACCGTGCGCCCGCTGCCGATGTCGATTTCGGGCTGGTATTCGAGCTCGAACTCGCCCTTGTCCAGCGCCCGGCGCAGCCGCTGCTCCACCTGCACGCGCTCGAGCACGCGCGAATTCATTTCCTGGCTGAAGAACTGGAAGGCGCTGCGCCCCGCTTCCTTGGCGTGGTACATGGCCACGTCGGCGTGGCGCAGCAGGGTTTTCGGGTCGTCGCCGTCGCTCGGGCAAATGGCGATGCCGATCGACACCGACAGGGTCAGTGAGCCGACCGTCGCCTGCACCGGACGCGCCACCGACTGCATGATGGTGTCCGCGACGTGGGCCGCCTGGTCGACGCCGCCGATGTCGGCCAGCAGCACGACGAATTCGTCGCCGCCGAGCCGGCTGACCGTGTCGACCCGGCGCACGCAGCGCCGCAGCCGGTGCGCCACTTCCAGCAGCACGGCGTCGCCGACCTCATGGCCATGGGTATCGTTGATCGCCTTGAAATGGTCGAGGTCGATGAACATCAGCGCGAACTGGCGCTGCTTGCGCGCCACCGTCGCCAGCGCCTGCTCGAGCCGGTCCATGAACAGGATGCGGTTCGGCAAGCCGGTCAGCGGGTCGTGCTCGGCCTGGTGGCGCGCCTGCTCGACCGCGCGCCGGCGCTCGCTGATGTCGGTCAGCATCACCATATAACTGGTGACGGCGCCGTTCTTGTCGGTGATCGGCGACAGGGCCGCGCGGATCGGGATCGTGGTGCCGTCGCGGCGCATGCCCCACAGTTCACCCTCCCAGTGCTGGTGGCCGTCGAGGTGGTCGCGCAGGCGGTCGTAGAAGGCGCGCTCCTGCACCCCCAGCCGCAGGCTCGGCAGTTCGACGCCGACGGCCTCGCCGGACGTATAGCCGGTCAGCTCGGTATAGGCGCGGTTGGCGGCCAGCACCCGGTGCTCGCGGTCGACCACCAGGATGGCGTCGCGCGCGTGGTCGAACACCTGGCCGGCCTGGCGCAAGGATTCCTCGAGCGCCTTGCGCGCGGTGACGTCGACTTCCATGCAGAAGACCTGGCGCACCGCGTCCTCGCCCTTGCCATCGCCCGGCACCGGGAAATGGCTCGAGTGCAGCCACAGGCGGCGCCCGTCGCGCAGCTCGACATGCCACTCGCGCGACTTGACCGCCTCGCCGGTACGCCAGACCGCGGCGATGGTGTCGTCGAACTCCTCCTGCGCGCCGAGGTGCTTGACCAGCTTGACGAAGGGCTGGCCGAGCGCCTCGGCGGCCGGGATGCCGGTGAGCTCGGCGCAGGCGTGGTTCCAGAAGCGCACGACGCCCTTGCGGTCCTGGCTGTGCACCGCCACCGACGGGCTCAGTTCGATCGCGGCGACGAAACGGTACAGCCAGTCCAGCACTTCCCGCGCCGGCCCGCCGGGGAAGGCGGACAGGGGCGGCTCGGGCAAATCGCTGCTCACGGAAAATCCTTTTCTCGAATGAAATGAAGGCGATGCAGCGCCCTCAACCGACCCATTTTTGACCTCGCCGGCCCGGATTCGTTTGCGCACACACAAATAATCGCGCCTGCATGAAGCGCCGCAGGCGCGTCCGCGGCTTGCCACGCTTTGTCCTCCTTTTCTGCACTTCAGCGTCCAGAAACCGCTGCTTATCGCATTCCGATGGCGCCGCGAGTTGTCAATTTCTATAGTCACCACCATGCGCACGGAGCTTCGCCTCGGACCAGGTGGAGCACGCGCGCTCCCTATTCGCTTCCCGTCTCTCCTCGCGCTCTCAACAATTCGAACAACGGCCGCCATGAAAATCGAAACCCTGCCGCTCACTTCCGCCCACCCCCTATCTACCCGGCGTCTCCGCTGGCGCAAGCCGGCGATCGCGCTGGCAGTCATTGCACTCGCGGGCGGCGGCTGGTTCGCGCTGCAGGGCAAGGGCACGCCGCCCGCAGCGGCGGCCGCTGCCGCCAAAAAGGCCGACAAGCCCACCGTGTTCGAACTGGCGCAGAACGACGTCGTCACGGTCGAGTCGCGCGAACTGGCGCTGCGCTTGCCCTTGTCCGGTTCGCTCGCGCCGCTGGCCCAGGCGACCGTCAAATCGAAGGTCTCGGGCGTGGTGCTCGATACCAGCGTGCGCGAAGGGATGAAGGTCGCGGCCGGCCAGGTCATCGCGCGCCTGGACGACGCCGATGCGCGCGCCCGCGTCGCCCAGCAATCGGCGCTGCTCAAGGAAGCGACGGCGCGGCTGGCGATGGCGACCAAGAACGAAGCCAACAGCCAGGCCCTGCTCAAGCAGAACTACATCTCGCAAAACTCCTTCGACACCACCCGCAACAGCGTCGAGCTGGCGCAGGCGGCGGTCGACGCGGCGCGGGCCCAGCTGGATCTCGCGCGCATCGCCCTCAACGACACGACCATCCGCGCGCCGCTCGCGGGCGTGGTCAGCAAGCGTTATGTGCAGGCCGGCGAAAAACTCTCGCCGGACAGCCCGGTGATGGCGATCGTCGACCTGCAGCACCTGACGCTCGACGCGCAAGTGCCGGCCTCCGACATTCCGCGCGTACAGGTCGGGCAGGACGTGCGCTTCAAGGTCGACGGCTTCGAAAAGCGCAGTTTCGAAGGCAAGGTGGCGCGCATCAATCCGGCCACCGAGCCCGGATCGCGCTCGATGCTGGTGTATATCAGCGTGGCCAACGACGACGGCAGCCTGCGCGCGGGCATGTTCGCGAAGGGAGAGATCACGACCGAAAAATCCGCCCCACGCCCGATCGTGCCGCTGGCCGCCCTGCGCAAGGACGGCGCGCGCGACGTCGTCTACCGGGTCGACGGCGGCAAGGTGGTGGCGCAGCCGGTCCAGCTGGGCATGCGCAGCGAAGCCGAGGGCATGGCCGAGGTCACGGGCGGCGTCGAAGCCGGCGCCGTGCTGCTGGCCGTGCCGCTCGACGGCGTGAAGCCGGGCAGCGAGGTCAAGCTGGCGAAAGCGGCCAACAGCGCAGCGCCGGCTCCGGTCGTCGCGGCGAAGAAAGGCTGACATCATGTGGGTCACCAAAGTCAGTATTCGCCACCCCGTCTTCGCGACCATGGTCATGGTCGGCCTGATGGTGCTCGGCCTGTTCTCGTACCGCTCGCTCGGCGTGGAAAGCATGCCGAACGTGGAGATTCCGTTCGCCTGGGTCGAGACCCAGTATCCGGGCGCCTCGCCGGAACAGGTCGAGAACGACGTCACGCGGCCGATGGAAGAAGTCATCAATACCGTCAGCGGCATCAAGAACATCCGCAGCAATTCCTGGGAGGGCCGCAGCGGCGTCTCGATCGAATTCCACATCGCCACCAACATGGACAAGGCGATGCAGGACCTGCGCGACAAGGTGGCGCGCGTGCGCCCCACCTTCCCGAAAGAGGTCAAGGAACCCTTCCTGATCCGCGCCGACGGCGAGAACCAGCAGCCGGTGGTGCGCCTGTCGGTCACCTCGAACGAACGCGACATGCGCGCGCTGTCGACGCTGGCGGAACAGGTGATCGTGAAACGCCTGCAGAGCGTGGCGGGCGTGGGCGAAGTGCGCACCGGCGGCGTGGCGCGGCGCCAGATACTGGTGCACGTGAAGCCCGAGCAGCTGCGCAGCCAGAACATCGGCATCGACGAAGTGCTGCGCGCGATCCAGGCGACGAATACCAATCTCCCGGCCGGCAACCTGCAGTACGGCGCGGCCGAGCGCCTGGTGCGGGTCGAGGGCAAGATGCGCGAAGCGCGCGAGTTCAACAACATCATCGTGGCGCGCCGCGCCAGCGGGCCGGTCTATCTGTCGCAGGTGGCGGAAGTGGTCGACGGCGAGCGTGAAGAGACCTCGATCTCGCGCGTCAACGGCGTGCGCGCCATTTCGCTCGACATCACCAAGGTCCAGGATGCTAACACGGTGCTGGTCGGCACCGGCATCCTGAAGATGGTGGAAGAGCTGCGCAAGACGATGCCGAAAGACGTCAAGTTCCGCGTGATGGACGACCAGTCCACCACCGTCCAGCACCAGCTCGACAACGTGAAGCGCACCATCATCGAAGGCGCGCTGCTGACGATGGTGATCGTGTTCCTGTTCCTGCACTCCTGGCGCAGCACGGTGATCACGGGCCTCACCTTGCCGATCTCGGTGCTGGCCTCCTTCATCGCGATGCGCTACTTCGGCTTTACCCTGAACTTCCTGACCCTGATGGCGCTCTCGCTGTGCATCGGCCTGCTGATCGACGATGCGATCGTGGTGCGCGAGAACATCGTGCGCCACCTCGGCATGGGCAAGAGCCATCTGCGCGCGGCCGAAGACGGCACCAACGAGATCGGCCTGGCGGTGATGGCGACGACCTTCGCGATCGTCGCCGTGTTCGTGCCGATCGCCTTCATGGACGGCATCATCGGGCGCTTCTTTTTACAGTTCGGCGTGACGGTGGCGGTGGCGGTGCTGGTGTCGCTGTTCGTCTCGTTCACGCTCGATCCGATGCTGTCTTCGGTGTGGCCGGATCCTGTAAAAGACCGCTTCAAATATGTGCCGTGGCTGGGCCGGATCATGGCGAGGATCGAAGTCGGCATCGAGCACGTGCACGGTATTTATGGCCGCGTGCTGGCGCTGGCCCTGCGCTGGAGGAAATCGACGCTGGCGCTGGCCCTGGGCATTTTCGTCGGCAGCCTGTTCCTGATCCCGATGATCGGCGGCGAGTTCGCTCCTAAAACCGACGACGGCTTCATCCAGATGAAGTTCAAGACCCCGGTTGGCTCGAGCCTGGCCTACACCGACGGCAAGGTGAAACAGGTGGAAGAGGCGCTGCGCGCCTATCCGGAAATCGAGGCGATCAGCAGCGCCATCGGCGTCTACGAGGGACATAACAGTGCCCAGGTGATCCTGAAACTGACCGACGTGAAGAAGACGCACCGCCGCTCGCAGGAAACGATGGAGTCGGTGATTCGCGCGCGCCTGCAGCCGATCGCCGGCATCACGATGTCGGTCGGTAACAAGCCGATCTTCATCGCGATTCTCGGCCGCGACGAAGCCAAGCTCGACGCCGCCGCCCACAAGCTGATGGACAAGATGCGCGCCATCAAAGGCGTGGCCGACATCGAGTACAGCCAGGAAGGCGCCAATCCCGCCACCGTCATCAAGATCAACAACGAGCTGGCGAGCGACCTGGGCCTGTCCGTGGCGCAGGTCGGCGCGGCGCTGCGTCCCTTCGTGGGCGGCGACCAGATCAGCAACTGGCTGGCGCCGGACGGCCAGAACTACGAAGTCAACGTGCAGCTGCCGCGCAGCAGCCGCCAGAAGGTGGCGGACCTGGCCGACCTGTCGCTGGCCTCCTCGCGCGTCGACGCGGCCGGCAACCCGATCATGGTGCCGCTGCGCCAGGTGGTCGAGTTCGTGCCTTCGTTCAGCCCGCAGGTGTTAAAACGCCAGGCGCTGGAACGCCGGGTCGCGATCTATGCCGGTATCGAAGGCCGCCCTTCGGGCGACGTGAATGCCGACATCAAGAAGGCGATGGAGTCCATCGAACTGCCGGAAGGCGTGCGCTTCGACGTCGGCGGCGACGCCCAGCAGATGGCGGAAACGATGGCCAACTTCGGTTCGGCGATCGTGATCGCGATCATCTTCATCTACCTGGTGCTCGCTTCGCAGTTCGGCTCCTTCCTGCAGCCGATCGCCATCATGATGTCGCTGCCGATGTCGCTCATCGGCGTGCTGCTGGCGCTGCTGGCCACGGGCAGCACCCTGAACGTGTTCTCGGTGATCGGTGTCGTGATGCTGATGGGTTTAGTCACCAAGAATGCGATCCTGCTGGTCGACTTCGCGAACCACGGCCAGCGCGAAGGCAAGGCGCAGTTCGCGGCGATCCTGGAAGCGGGACAGGTGCGCCTGCGCCCGATCCTGATGACGACGCTGGCAATGATCTTCGGCATGCTGCCGATGGCGATCGGCGCCGGCGACGGTGGCGAAACGCAGGCGCCGATGGGACGGGCGGTGATCGGCGGGGTGATTACCTCGACGCTGCTCACCCTGGTGGTGGTGCCGGTGGCCTACAGTTATCTGGACAATATCGGCAAGCGGGCACGCCGCTGGTTTGCCAAGGGGCACGAACATGTGGCCGAGGCCGCACCTGTCATCGCGAAGGAAAGCGCGTAGGGAATGCCCGGGATGCTTGAGTCACCCCCGGGCCGCCGCGTAACGTAGGGGTGGGCGAGGCCAATGGCCTCGCCTACGGTTTCATCGGGCTCCCCGATCCCACGCGTGAACGCGCCGCAGTAACGTAGGGTGGGCTCTCCGAGCCCACGCGTGAACGCGCCGCAGTGTCAGCTTCATTCGAAGCCAATACTGCGGCGCGTTATCGTATCAACATGTACAAAATCGACTACGGCGTCTGCGTCTCCTGCGCATCCGCATTCACCTCAGTATCGCCCTCGGCATCGTTCGACGCCTCCTCCGTCATCCCTTCCCCCTGCGGATGGTTCTTCGCTTCTGCTTTCCGCTTGGCTTTTTCTTCCGCCTTGCGTTTCTTTTCCAGTTCCCGTTGCCGCTTCTCATAACTGAAGTTGGTTTTGGCCATGATCACCTCTTATGCTCTGACTTGAATGGATGTAGAGCGCGGAACGCTCCCGGTGCGCGACTATTATGCGCCAGATAAGCTTTCAAGTTTTGAATTAACCACGTGGATGGTGCTGTGCATGCAGATGCTTCAGGCGTTCGCGCGCAACATGGGTGTAGATCTGTGTGGTGGAAATGTCGGAGTGTCCCAGAAGCAGTTGCACCACGCGCAAGTCGGCGCCGTGGTTGAGCAAATGGGTGGCAAAGGCATGGCGCAGCGTGTGCGGCGACAGCGGCGCGCGGATGCCGGCTTTGACAGCATGCTTCTTGATCACGACCCAGAACATCTGGCGCGTCATTGGCCCGCCGCGGCTGGTCACGAACAGGGCGTCGTCGACCTGCCCGTTCAGAATGATGCCGCGCGCATCCTTCAAATAACGCTCGAGCCAGGCACGCGCTTCGCCGCCGAACGGCACCAGCCGTGTCTTCGCGCCTTTACCCGTGACCCGCAACACGCCATCGTTCAAGCTGAGTTCGACAATTTTCAGGGCCACCAGTTCCGACACCCGCAGTCCGCTCGCATACATGAGTTCGAGCATCGTGCGCTCGCGCAGGCCGAGCGGCGTGGCGACGTCGGGCGCGGCCAATAATGCCTCGACTTGCGCTTCGGAGAGCGTATGCACGAAGCGCGTCGGCTGGCGCGCGGTGGCCATCTTCAGGCAGGGGTCCTCGGCTACCTGGTTACGCCGCAGCGCCAGCGCATAGAAACGTTTTAAGACCGACAGCCGCCGGTTCGCCGTGCTCGGCTTGGTGTCGGGATGGCGCTCTGCGAAATAACTGGCCAGGTCTTCGGGGCCGGCGCCGAGCAGGCCGCGGCCGGGGCGTTTGACGCCGAGCCAGGTCGAGAACATGCGCATGTCGCGCCGGTAAGCGTCGAGCGAGTTCTTCGCCAGGCCCTGCTCGAGCCAGAGCGTGTCGCAGAACTCGTCGATCAGTCCCAGATCGCCTGCTGCTGCCATGGAGATGCGGTCGCGCCTTCGTGGCGCAGCAGCCAGCGTTTCACCGACAGGTGAAAGCCGTTTTCGTCGTCGTTGTTCGAAAAGCCGCCAAGGCCGCCGGCGGCGGTCACGCGGTGGCAGGGAATGACGAGCGGGAACCAGTTGGCGCCGCAGGCCTGGCCGACCGCGCGCGGGGCCGAGCCGATATTCTTGGCGATCCTGCCGTAGGTCAGCACCGAGCCGCGCGGGATGGCGCTGATCGCGTCCCACACGCGTTTCTGGAAGGCGCTGCCGGCCTCGAACAGCGGCAGATCGAAGCGGAAATCGGGGTCCGCCAGGTAACGCTCGACCTGCAGCGCGGCCTGCTCGGCCACGGCATCCTGGGCGTCTTTCTCGTGGAAACGCGGCTGCAAATAGACGAGCTCGCGCACCCGTTGATCCTCGGTGCGGATGCCGATCGCGCCGAACGGGGCCGCCACGATGGCGGAAAACAGCTCGCTGCCTTGTTGTGTAGTCATCGCCACAGTTTACTCCTCGCGCGCCGCGCTTACCAAACTTTTTCGCTGGGGAAATTGCCTGTCCGTGGCGGCCGGCTGAGCCGAAAAAGGCTATGCTGGCCTCATACGTGACAGGATCCCCATGCCGCCCGCGAAACGCATTCTGGCCCTTCTGTTCCTGCTTGCCTGCCTGGCCCAGGCGGGCGCCGCGCCGCAGGCGCCGCTGCGGGTCGGAATTTATCAGAATGCGCCGAAAGTGTTCATGAACGAGGACGGCGGCGCCTCCGGCATCCTGGTCGACCTGTTGCGCGAAATGGCCAGCGCCGAACACTGGCCGCTCGAATTCGTCGCCTGCGAATGGCAGGCCTGCCTGGACGCGCTGGACGCGGGCCGGATCGACCTGCTGCCCGACATGGCCTGGTCCGACGAACGCGCCCACCGCTATGCCTTTCACCAGGTGCCGGTGCTGCACAGCTGGTCGCAGATCTATGCGCGTCCCGGCAGCGCGATCCGTTCCCTGCTCGATTTGAAAGGCCGCCGCGTGGCCGTGCTGGCCGGCTCGGTGCAGGCGCAAGTGCTCCCTGGCGTGCTGGCCGGGTATGGCGCGGTGCTGGTGCCGGTCGTCTCGCTCGAGCAGGGCTTCGCGATGGTCGGCAATGACCAGGCCGATGTCGTGGCCGCGAACCACTATTATGGCGAGGCCAGCGCGAAGGCGCACGGGCTCGAGGCCACGCCGGTCGTGTTCAATCCGGCGCGCCTGTATTACGCTGCCATGCCCGGGCGCCAGCCGGCGGTGCTGGACGCCATCGACCGCCACCTGGGCGCCTGGCGCGCCGACCCGGACTCGGTGTATTTCGCCTCGCTGCGCCGCTGGCAGGCGGCCGGGCCGGCGCCCGCGGTACCGCCGGCTTTGCTGTGGACCCTGGCCGCGACCATCGGCCTGCTGCTCTCCGCGCTGGCCGTGGCGAGCTGGCTGCGCACCGAGGTCGCGGCGCGCACGCGCGCGCTGCGCGACAACGAGCGCAAACTCTCGACCATCCTCGACAGCGTCGATAGCCTCATCTACATCAAGGATGCCCAGTCGCGCTTCCAGTACGTGAACGGCGCCCTGTGCCGCCTGCTGAACCGGCCGGCGGCCGCCATCCTGGGCAAGACCGATGCCGACCTGTTCGGTCCCGAGCAGGCCAGGATGACGCGCGCCGGCGACCTCGCCGTCATCGAGGGGCACGAGCGTTACGTGGCGGAGGAGTGCCTCAACGGCAAGCTTTACCTGACCACCAAAATCCCGCTGGTGCACGACGAGGAAGTCCACGCGCTGTGCGGCATCACTACCGACATCACACCGCGCAAGCAGGCCGAGGAATCGCTGCGCATCGCCGCCACCGTGTTCCAGTCGGCCGAAGGCATGTGCGTGCTCACGCCCGATGCGATCATTGTCGAAGCCAACCAGGCCTTCGGCACGCTCAACGGCTGCCCGGCGTCGGAACTGGCCGGCGCGCCCTTCCCGCCGTTCTCGCTGGAGAGCGACGGCGACGACTACCGCGAACGGATGTGGGACAGCGTGCGCTACGAGCAGTCGTGGCAGGGCGAAGTCTGGACCCGGCGCCGCGACGGCGAGCGCTATCCGGCCTGGCTGACGGTCAGCGCCGTGCGCGATGCAAACGGCGTACTGACCAATTTCGTCTGCACCCAGTCCGACATCAGCGCGCGCAAGCAGGCTGACGAGAAAATCGTCCAGCTGGCCTATTACGATTCGCTGACCGGCCTGCCGAACCGGCGCCTGCTCTACGACCGGGTCACGGGTTGCCTCGGCCGGCACGGGCGCCAGGACCACGTGGGCGCCCTGCTGTTCCTCGACATGGACAATTTCAAGGACCTCAACGACAGCCGCGGCCATGTCGTCGGCGACCAGCTGCTGCAGCAGGTCGCCGCGCGCCTGCTGGCCTGCGTGGGCGCGAGCGACACCGTGGCGCGCCTGGGCGGCGACGAATTCGTGATCCTGCTCGACGCGCTCGGTCCGGACGAGCCGCAAGCGCGGCAGCATGCCGAGGCCGTGGGCGAAAAAATCCTCGTGGCCCTGCGCGAACCGTTCGAGGTCGGGGGCGCCGTGCACCACGCCAGCTGCAGCATCGGCGTCACCTTTAGCACCGGCCACGAAGACAGGCTGGACGACCTGATGCGGCGCGGCGACCTGGCGATGTACGAGGCCAAGCGCCAGGGCCGCAACACGCTGCGCTTGTTCCATCCGTCGATGGAACACGAGGTGACCTACCGCACCGAGATCGAGACGGAGCTGCGCGCGGCGCTGCTCGATTCGCAGTTCGTGCTGCACTACCAGGGCCAGGTCGACGGCGACGGCCTGCTCACCGGCGCCGAAGCGCTGGTGCGCTGGCAGCATCCGACGCGCGGCCTGGTGGGCCCCGCCGGCTTCATCGCCATCGCCGAGACCTCGGGCCTGATCCTGCCCCTGGGCCGCTGGGTGCTGCGCACCGCCTGCGAGCAGCTGGCGCTCTGGTCGGCCTCGGCGGCCACGGCCCACTTCACGATCGCCGTGAACGTCAGCGTGCGCCAGTTCCTGCAGCGGGATTTCGTGGAAGAGACGCTCGCCATCGTGCGCGAAAGCGGCATCGATCCGGCCTGCCTGAAACTGGAATTGACCGAGACCCTGATGATCGAAGGCGTCGAGGAAACGATCGGCAAGATGCATGCCCTGCGCGAACACGGCATCTGCTTCTCGCTCGACGATTTCGGTACGGGGTATTCGTCGCTGAGCTACCTGAAGCGGCTGCCGCTCGACCAATTGAAGATCGACCAGAGTTTCGTGCGCGATGTGCTGGACGACCCGAACGACGCCTCGATCGCGCGCAGCGTGGTTGCGCTGGGCAAATCCTTAGGCTTGAAAATCATCGCCGAAGGGGTCGAGACCGAAGCCCAGCGCAACTTTCTGGCGGGGATCGGGTGCGATCACTGGCAGGGGTATTTATTCAGCAGGCCGGTGGATGCCAGAACGCTGGAGGAGCTGGCAGCCTGAAAATATACCTACGTTACGCCACTGCCAGGTGTTATAGCAAACTGACGGGTGTTCACGAAACCCCAGGCGAAAAAAAAGCGCACCCTTGGGTGCGCTCCAATCATCAGGCACGTCCCGGTCGTTTGGCAGTGCCAACGACTTCTGTCGAACGTGTGTCTCCTCTCATGATCTCCGGTATGGACTACCGTGCTTTTTCTGCCCCTCCAAAGACTGTGTCCGGGTTGCCTGCACCGCTTTGGTGCCGCAGCGCCCAATCATAACGCAACTGTGCCAACGAAGAATAGTTTTTTATATACGGTTTTCGCAAATGCACCACAGTCGAGGCGCCCGTGTCACGACAGCCCTCGCGACACCATTCTTACTGACCGAAGCGTCATTATTTCTCCGCTGTTTGTCGGGCAATTGCATCAATTAAATCCTTGCCGATGCGACGCTCCATCTGGCGGTGCACCGGCAGCAGCGCGGCGCGCCATTTCTCCTGTTCCTGGGGCGTCAGGTAGTAGATCGTGGTCTTGCCCGCCTTGCGGATCGCCTCCAGAGCGCGGTCGTTGTCGCGCTGGGCGATCGTTTTTTCGAACGCGGTCGCGTCGCGCATCGCGCGTTCGAGCGCGGCGCGCACGTCGGTCGGCAATCCGTCCCAGAACTTGCGGTTGACGATCACCGCGTAGCCGAGATAACCGTGGTTCGACACCGTCAGGTGCTTCTGCACCAGGTGCATGCGCTGGGTGTACATGTTCGAGGGCGGATTCTCGGTACCGTCGACCACACCCGTCTCGAGCGCCTGGTAGGCTTCCGAGAAGGCCATCACCTGGGGCCGGGCACCGAGGGCGCGCATCTGGGCGTCGAGCACGGTCGAGGACTGGATGCGCATGCGCAGGCCGCGGAAGTCGAGCGGCACGTGCAGCGGCCGGTTGGCCGACATCAGCTTGAAGCCATTGTCCCAATAGGCCAGGCCGGTGATGCCTTTCGACTGCAGCTTACCGAGCAGGTCGCGCCCGATCGGGCCCTCGGTGACGGCGTACAGCGCCGCCTTCGAGGGGAAGATATACGGCAGGTCGAACGCTTCGAACTCCTTCACGCCGAGCGGGCCGAACTTGGCCAGCGAGGGCGCCAGCATCTGGACAGCACCCAGCTGCAGGGCTTCGAGCTCCTCCTTGTCCTTGTAGAGCTGGCTGTTCGGATACACTTCCACCTTGACCCGGCCGCGCGTGAACTGTTCGGCCAGCAGTTTGAAACGTTCGGCGGCCTGCCCTTTCGGGGTGTCGGGCGCGACCACGTGGCTGAACCTGATGACGATCGGGGCCTGGGCCCAGGCGACATTGAGAGAGGCGACAAAGGCCAGGACCGCGGCCAGGAATTTGATGGTCATGCGTCGATCGAAAAAGATGAAATAAGCAAGGCGCCTGGCGCGGACCGCGGTTGCGTTGCCACGACAGAAGTCCACAATAGCATCGCACAAGAAAACCTTCCACTATCCCATGAATAACCCGTTTTCCCTGCGCCGCCGCGCCAACCTGGCCCGTCCCTGGCGCTGGCTGGTGCCGGTCCTGCTGGTGCTGCTGTTTCTCGCCGTCCTGTTCTGGCTGCCCTGGCAGGCGCGCCAGATGGAAAGCAACGAGCGCCAGGAACAACTGATCGCCGACACGCTGTGGGTCGAGCAGACCCTGCGCTTCGAACTCGCGCGCAGCGAGGAAGCGCTGGCCACGCTCGGCACCGACCTGGCCGACAAGCCGCCCGCGCCCGCCGTGCTGCAGGCGCGCCTGGCGCAACTGTTCAAGAACGGTCCGGAACTGCGCCGCGTGTTGTGGCTGGGGCCGAACGGCGAGGTGCTGGCGCGCCATGGGGCCGACCCGGCCGGCGGCGCGCCGGGCCTGAGCGAGACCCAGGAGATGGCGCGCCTGACACGGGCCGGACGCTACACCGAGCCCTACGGCGCCACCTCGCACATGCAGGGTTTACTGGACTATTACCTGCCGCTGTACCACGACGGCGCCTACGCCGGCAGCCTGATGGCGACCTACAGCCTGAAAACCCTGCTGAACGAAACCGTGCCCTGGTGGTTCGCCCAGGACAATGCCCTGTCCCTGCTCGACCGCAACGACGTCGCGGTGGCGGCGCGCGCCGACGGCGGCCCGGGGCGCGGGGTCTACACCCACCGCCGCGCGCTCGACCTGCCCGGCGCCTCGATCGTGCTCGCCACCGACAGCGTCAAGGGCGCGCCGCGCCTGCTGCCGAATTTACTCGTCGGCTCGGTGATCGTGCTGGCGCTCGGCTTGCTGTGGAGCCTGCTCACCCTGTGGCGCCACATCTCGCGCACGCTGGCGGCCGAGTCCGCGCTGCGCCAGCAGATGGCCTTCCGCACCGCGATGGAAAATTCGCTGATGACGGGCCTGCGCGCGCGCGACCTCGAGGGGCGCGTCACCTATGTCAACAAGGCCTTCTGCGAGATGGTCGGCCTGCCGCCGGAAGAGCTGGTAGGCAGGAAGCCGCCGATGCCCTACTGGGCGCCGGAAGCGCGCGGCGAATACGAGGAACGCTTCGCCGGCGTATTGGCCGGCACGATCACGCCGCAGTTCGAGACCGTGTTCCAGCGCTCGGATGGCGTCCGGGTGCCGGTGCTCGTGTTCGAGGCGCCATTGGTCGACAGCCGCGGCAACCAGACCGGCTGGATGAGTTCTATCCTCGACATCACCGACCGCAAGAAGGCCGAGGAACTCAATCGCCAGCAGCAGGAAAAGCTGGAAACGAGCGCGCGCCTGGCAACCATGGGCGAGATCTCGTCGATGCTGGCGCACGAGCTGAACCAGCCGCTGGCCGCCATTTCCAGCTACACGGCCGGCGCCCTGAATGTGCTCGAGCGCGCCGACAAGGGCGTGGCGATCGAGCCGACCCTGCTGCGGCGCGCGCTGGAGCAGGCGCGCCAGCAGGCCCAGCGCGCGGGACAGATCATCAAAAGCGTGCACGAATTCGTCAAGAAGAGCGAGCCGCAGCGCGAGACGGTCGATATCTACAGCGTGGTCGACGGCGTGCGCGCCTTGATCGAACTGCAGGCGCGCAAGTGGTATGTCGCCCTCCAGATCGAGCTGCCGGCGCGGCTGCCGCCGGTCTCGGCCGACCGCGTGATGCTCGAGCAGGTGCTGCTGAACCTGACGCGCAACGGCGTCGAGGCGATGGCGGACGTGGCACCCGAGCAGCGCATCCTGCGCATCACGGCCAGCGCCGACGCGGCTCAGGTATCCGTTTCCGTGATCGACAAGGGCCATGGCATCGCACCCGACGTGGCCGAGCGCCTGTTCTCTCCCTTCTTCTCGACCAAGGCCGAGGGCATGGGCATGGGACTGTCGATCTGCCGTACGGCGATCGAGTTCCACGGCGGCACGCTGACCCATGCGCCGAACCCGGGCGGCGGTACCGTCTTCACCTTCAGCCTGCCGCGGCCCTCCGCCGCCCCGCCGGCCGAGCTACAATGACGGCAACCAGGAGACCCCCGATGCTGCATATTGTCGACGACGAAGACGTGATCCGCGATGCCCTCGCCTGGCTGGCGCAGTCGCGCGGACTCGCGGTGCGCGGCTATGCCGGCGGCCAGGCCTTCCTCGACAGTGTCGGGGAGCCCGACCCGGAGGGCGACTGCGTGCTGCTCGATGTGCGCATGCCCGACATGAACGGCATCGCCGTGTTCGACCAGATCATCAGCCGCGGCTGGCTGGCGCGGATGCCCGTCATCTTCCTCACCGGCCACGGCGACGTGCCGATGGCGGTCGATTCGCTCAAGCGCGGCGCCTTCGATTTCTTCGAAAAGCCCTTCAACGACAACGACCTGATGGACCGCGTCGACCAGGCCCTGGCCGCGGCCCGCAACGCCGCCAGCGCCGCCCGCGTGCAGGCGCGCCTGGCGACCCTGTCGGCCCGCGAACGCGAAGTGCTCGACCTGATTTTGGCCGGCAAGATGAACAAGGTCGTGGCCGACGAACTCGGCATCAGCATGCGGACGGTCGAGGTGCACCGGGCGCACATCTTCGACAAGATGCAGGTCAAGACGGCGGTGGAGCTGGCGGGCTTGCTGAAGTAGTTCCCTTTTGGTTCCCTTCTCCCACACCACAACTCAGCCACGACTTCCGGTCACAAATGAGCGCGCACAGGACGTGCCGAACGCCGTCCCGTTTTGTCGATCGCTTGTAAAATCCACATTGAACGCGTCGCTGCTTGCGCCCGTGACGCCAACTTCTTTAGGGAAAGCAGATGAACGAAAAGACAGTTGCAGATCGCATGTTCCTGCGCAACGCGAAATCGATGCTGATCATGAACGGCAGCGTCCACCCGACGGTCGTGGCGCAGTTTCCGCAAGAGCTGGTCAAGGAAGGCGATGGCCCCTTCGACGTGATCATGATGTTCTGCATGAACCGCAAGGACCTCGAGCAATTCCTGCCGCAGGCCAAAGAACGGCTGAGCGACAAGGGTTCGCTCTGGATCGCTTACCTGAAGCAGACGGCCTCGAAAGCCACCGATATCAATCGCGACTCGATCAACGCTTATCTGAAGGAAAACGGGATCACCGCCGTGGCGATGATCTCGATCGATGGCGACTGGTCGGCCATGCGCGCCAAGCGCATCGAACTATGATGCGTGTTGCAGCAGCGCCCATTCGACGTGTTCGCGCACCAGCGCGGACGGGTGCGTTGCGCGCGCCTGCAGTGCCGCCACGATGAGCGGATCGCCGCGGCGCCCCTGCGCGGCATTGCCCAGCCCCACCGCCAGGTTGCGCAGCCAGCGCTCGTGGCCGATGCGCCGGATCGGACTGCCTTCCATACGGCGGTTGAATTCCTCTTCTTCCCACGCGAACAGTTCCAGCATGCTGGCGTCGCCGAGACCATTTCGTTCGTCGAAATCCGGCACCGTCGCCCGTTGCGCGAACTTGTTCCAGGGGCAGGCCAGCTGGCAATCGTCGCAGCCGTAGATGCGATTCCCGATCAGGCCGCGCAGCTCGACCGGAATGCTCCCCTTCAGTTCGATCGTCAGGTAAGAGATGCAGCGCCGCGCGTCGAGCCGGCCAGGGCCGAGGATGGCCTGGGTAGGACAGAGGTCGATACAGTTGCTGCAGGCGCCGCAGTGACTGCTCGTCGGCGCATCGACCGGCAGTGGTAAATCGACCAGGATCTCGCCGATAAAAAAGGTCGAGCCGGCATCGCGCGAGAGCAGCAGCGTGTGCTTGCCGCGCCAGCCCAGGCCCGCCTTTTCTGCCAGCGGCAATTCCATCACCGGTGCCGAATCCGTAAACACCCGGTAGCCATATTCGCCGATCTCGCCCTTCACGCGCTCGGCCAGCTGGGCCAGGCGGTTGCGCAGCACCTTGTGGTAATCGCGGCCGCGCGCATACATCGACACCACGGCGGCGCCCGGCTCCAGCTGGCGCGCCAGCTCGCGCTCGCGCCAGCCCTCCTGCAGCGGCAGATAATCCATGCGCGCCACGATCGCGCGCACCGTTCCCGGCACCAGTTCGGCCGGCCGGGCGCGCTTCATGCCGTGGCTTGCCATATAATCCATCTCGCCGTGATGACCCGCCGCCAGCCAGGCAGTCAGCCCTTCTTCGGCGTGCGCGAGGTCGACGTCGGCGATGCGGACGTCGGCAAAGCCGAGTTCGCGTCCCCAGGCCTTGATGGCACGGGTCAGTTCCTGCAGATCGGGGAGTTGAATGGACATTCGGTCAAGGACAATCACGGCACCAGCGCGCCACCAAACCTACCATTTTAATTGATGCAGCACTTCACAGCCTACCTGCCGGACGAATCGGCGACCCTTCTCCTTGGCGCCGCCCTGGCCCGGGCCGTCGTTCCGGGCCTCGTCATCTACCTGCACGGCGACCTCGGCGCCGGCAAGACGGCGCTCACGCGCGCGCTGATCCAGGCGGCCGGGCACCAGGGCACCGTCAAAAGCCCGACCTATACCTTGTCGGAACCGTATCGGGTGCAGCTGGACGGCCAGCCCGCCAACATCATCCACTACGACCTGTACCGCATGTCCAGTCCGGAGGAATTCCTGGATGCGGGCTTTCGCGAAGACTTCGACGGCAAGAACATCTGCATCGTCGAGTGGCCGGAAAAGGGCGAGCCGGTGTTGCCGCCACCCGACGTCCGGGTGTCGCTCGAGGTCCACGGGGTCGGACGTGCTGTAGAATTGCAGGCGTTGTCTCCACAGGGCCTGCTATGTCTCGACCGCCTCTCCTTCGCCCCGCCTCCGTGACCTCCCCTGCGCGCCGCCGTACCGTGCTCAAAGCCGGCGGCACGCTGCTGCTGTCGGTGATCGCCCCGCTGCCCGCATATGCGGCGCAGATTCTCGCCGTGCGCGTCTGGCCGGCCGACGACTACACGCGCGTCACGCTGGAAAACGACACCAACCTGAAGGCCGAGCACTTCCTGGTGCCCGATCCGCCGCGCCTGGTAGTCGACATCGACGGCCTGCAACTGAACGACACCCTGAAAAGCCTGGTGGCGAAAATCGAGTCGAACGACCCGTACATCAAGCAGGTACGCGTCGGCCAGAACCGCCCGAACGTGGTGCGCCTGGTGTTCGACCTGAAGGAAGAAGTCAAGCCGCAGGTGTTCACGCTGGCCCCGGTCGCGGAGTATAAACACCGCCTGATCTTCGACCTGTATCCGGTACGCGAAGCCGATCCGATCGCGGCCCTGATCGACAAGGGAGAATGGTCGCCCGGCGACGGCACGGCCACCGCGGTGCCGGCCGTACCGGTGCCGCCCGCGCAGCCGGTAGCGCCCGATCCGGTGGCGCGCCTGGAAGCGGAAATCGCCGCCATGAGCGGCAACGCGGCACCGCGCGCTACTCAGCCAATGCAGCCGACGCCGGCGCCGGCGCCGGCGCCCGGCAAGCCTGCGAATAAACCGCCGCTCCCTGCGAACAACGTGGTGCGGATGGTGACGATCGCGCTCGACCCCGGCCACGGCGGCGAGGACCCGGGCGCGATCGGCGCCACCGGCACGCGCGAAAAGGACATCGTGCTGGCGGTGGCGAAAAAACTGAAAACGCGCCTGGAAGCGCTGCCGAACACGCGCGTGATGCTGACCCGCGACGGCGACTATTTCGTCCCGCTCGGCACGCGCGTGGAAAAGGCAAGAAAGGTGCAGGCCGACCTGTTCGTCTCGATCCACGCCGACGCCTTCATCGAGCAGCGCGCACGCGGCTCGTCCGTTTTCGTGCTCTCCGAAAAAGGCGCCAGCTCGACCGCCGCACGCTGGCTCGCGACCGACCAGAACAAGGCCGACATGATCGGCGGCGTGAACCTCGCCAAGCATGACCGCCAGCTGGCCAGCGTGCTGTTCGACCTGTCGACGACGGCCCAGATCAACGACAGTTTAAAACTCGGCAAGGCGGTGCTGGGCGAGATCGGCGGCATCAACCGGCTGCACAAGGCGGCCGTCGAGCAGGCCGGATTCGCGGTGCTGAAAGCCCCGGACATTCCGTCGATCCTGGTCGAGACGGCCTTCATTTCGAATCCGGAAGAGGAAGCGAAGCTGAAGGACGACGACTACCAGGAGCAGCTGGCGAACGCCATCACCAAGGGCATCAAGCGTTATTTCTCGGCGAATCCGCCGATGGCGAAGAGCCGCATGACGTAAGGCCGCATTCCGGGCCGCCATGGCATACTACGCGGCCCAGATCCGTCAGGTTTTAGACATGAACCATCTCGATGCCGCCGTCTCCACCACCTTCGGCCAATTGCCGGCCCTGCTGCTCACTTCTCCCGACGGCGCGCAGGCGAACGTCACGCTGTACGGCGCCCACCTGATTTCCTGGCGCGGCGCCGACGGGCGCGAGCGCCTGTTCTGCAGCGCGAAGTCGGCGCTGGACGGCAGCAAGGCGATCCGCGGCGGGGTGCCGGTGATCTTCCCGCAATTCGCGGAACGCGGCAGCGGCATGCGCCACGGTTTTGCGCGGGTCAGCAACTGGCGCGTGCTCGACCAGGGTCTCGATGAGGGCTGGGCCTTTGCCGTGTTCGCGCTGGCGCCGTCGGACCTGGCGCCGCAGCATGCGCAAGCCTGGCCGCACGCGTTTGAATTGAGGCTGCGCATCGCGATCCGCGCCAACGAGCTGACGATGGCTTTTGAAGTGCGCAATACGGGCGCCACACCCTTCCCGTTCGCGGCGGCGCTGCATACCTATTTCCTCGTCGACGATGTGGGCAGCGTGCGCATCCTCGGCGTCGAGCGCGAGGAGCTGGCGATCAGCGACAAGTTCGACCGCGTGTACCAGGGCGTCGAGCCGCGCCTCGCCCTGGTCGATGGCGGGGTCGTGCTGACGCTGCGGCAGGATGGGTTTGCGGATGCGGTGGTGTGGAATCCGGGGCTTGAGGATGCGGCGGCGCTGGCGGATATGGCGGACGAAGAATACCGGCGCTTCGTGTGCATCGAGCCGGCGCGGCTGGAGGGGCTGGCCTTGCAGCCGGGTGAAGCCTGGGTAGGTGAATACCAGGTCAGCTGAACTCTGACCCGTAGGGTGGGCGGGTCTCCCGCCCACGCGTTCAACTGCACCGGCCGCGCATTGCGTGCACCGTAGGGTGGGCTCCCCGAGCCCACGCGTGATACGGACCGGCTCCGATGTCGTGCTCGACGATCTTGATGGCAGGTATTACGCGTGGGCACAAGTGCCCACCCTAGGTTACGCGGCTGCTTCGGCTCAACTGACCGGCATTACGGCATCGCCGGCTTTTCCTTTAATTCGATTCCTTGACCATCCGCCCGCCACTTTCCTGCAGCGGCCGCGCATTCAGCGGATACAGGCGCGAGAACAGCGCCATCTGCGCCGGCGACGCGGTCATCGGCTGCTTCATCACCAGCCACTGTACGTTCTCGGTGCAGGGCGGCGTGGTCAGCGAACCCATGTAGGTGTAGTACTCGCGCCGGTTCGGCAGCAGCTCGAGCGGGTCGAGGTCCACGCCCGGCGAACCGAGCTGCCCCTTCTCCAGGGGGATGTTGTTCCACACGGTCTGGATCGCCTCGTTCGGCTTGCCGCGCTCGAGCAGCACGGCGACGACCGCCAGCTGGCCGCCACGGCCGCGGTGCACGAGGTGCACCACCATCTCGGTGCCCTTGCCGTTGATGCGTTCTTCCGAGGGGCGGTGGAAGTGGAACTGCACCAGCTCGTAGCGCTCGACGCCGACCTGGATGAAACTGCCGCCGGCGACATTCACCTGCACCGTGTGGCCGTTGTCGATCTCAGTGAAGCTCGCGGGACGGTAGTCGAAATCGATCTCGTCGAGGTTGACCTTCATGCCGTCGCGGATGTCGATCGGCGACTGGCGGCTGCCCTTGCCGCACTGGGCCCAGGCCGGGTTGATCTTGCCCCAGTTTTCCGGGCCGAATTCGCCGTCGTAATCCCAATGGTTGCTGATCTTCGGCGCGGCCGCGATCGCCGCTTCCTTCTTGCGTTTGGCCTCGGCCGCCTTTTTCGCCTTGGCGGCCGCGGCCGCGCGCGCAGCCTGCCTGGCACGCATCTCGGCCAGGCGCTCGGCGATTTTCACGGACAGGTCGACTTGCGCATCGTCGTCGGGAGCGGAGACGGCGGCGGCGACCTTGTCGGCCGTGGCCGCGCTGGCCTTGGGCGGCTTTTCGACCAGGGACTTGTCGATCAGCGGCTTGTCGATCAAGGGTTTGGTGAGCGGCGCGGACGCCTTGCCGCCCTTCTCGTCCTTCTCCACTTTCCCGGCGGCCGGCTTGTCGGCGGCCACGGCCGGCCTGGCCAGCGCGGCAGCCAGTCTGGCGGCGTCCTGCGATTTCTTGTCGGCCTCCGGCGCCGGCTTGGCGGCGTGCGGCGGTTCGTTGGCGCTTGCGCTCAGCATCAGGATGCTGGTGGCAAACAGGGCGATCAGGTTACGCATGGGGGTGGAGAGAAGTGAGTTCACCCCTCCTTAACGACGCTTCCATGAAGAAACTTGAGAGGGTAAACGCAAACGCGCCGGATAAATCCGGCGCGCTGGTCATTCGTGCAAGCTGCGCATGCGCTTAGCGGCTGAGCACCTTGCGGCCGAACTTGTACAGGCCGCCGATGGCAAGCGGCACGATCGCGGCGCTGACGCCCACGAGCACGATTTCCGTCAGGTGGTCGCGCACGATCGGGATATTGCCGAAGAAGTAGCCGGCCGTCACCAGGCTGGCCACCCACAGCACGGCGCCGGTGATGTTGTAAAGCTGGAAACGCCAGTGGGTCATGTCCGACACGCCGGCGACGAAGGGTGCGAAGGTGCGCACCACCGGCACGAAACGGGCCAGGATAATGGTCTTGCCGCCGTGCTTTTCGAAGAAATCGTGGGTGCGGTGCAGCGCGTCCTTGTTGATCCAGCGGTAGTTCTGGGTAAACATGCGCTGGCCGACGGCTTCGCCGATATAGTAATTCAGGGTGTTACCGGTGACCGCCGCGACAATCAGCAGCAGCATCAGTAATGGATAACTCATCTGGCCGGTAGCGCAGAAGGCGCCGGCAATGAACAGCAGGGTATCGCCCGGGAAGAAAAACAGGACCACCAGACCTGTTTCGCAAAACACAATCGCGAACAGGACCATATAGACATAGATGCCGTACTCGGCGAGCAGCACTCCCAACGTCTTATCAACATGAAGAATCATGCTGAAAAATTGCATCAGATCCATAATTTTCCTAAACGGTAACAACGAATCATACCATCAGACCGGTGTGCCGAACCGCCGGGCGGGCAAGCCCCGCGCCAGTTTTTAAGGAAGTGTTAAGTTTTGCAGACAGCATAAAAATCGCGATTACAATTACTCAACATTAATAACCATTAATAAGACGAGGAGTGGAGATGAAGGCAGTCCGGATTGCAGTACAGGCAGCTGTCACACTGGCGGTGGTGGCGGGCGCGCAGGCGGCCACGATGAAACCCCTGCCGCCGAAGCCGAGCGTCGGCGATATCGTCAAGGAATCGAAGCCGGCCGACTGGCGCGCGCTCGATCCCGAGAACACCCTGTACATGGACTTGCCCCTTGGGCGCGTCGTGATCGAACTGGCCCCGACCTTCGCCCCGAACCACGCGGCCAACATCAAGGCGCTGGCCCGCGAAAACTATTTCGACGGTCTCGTCATCCTGCGCTCGCAGGACAATTTCGTCGTCCAGTGGGGCGACCCGGACGAGAAGAACCCGAAACAACCGAAAAAAGCGAAGATGACCCTGAAGGGCGAGTTCACGGTGCCGCTCAAGAATGACACGCAGTTTACGCGCCTGAAGGACGTCGACGGCTACGCGCCGCAGGTGGGCCACTCGAACGGCTTCCCGGTCGGGCGCGATCCGAAAACCGGCGAAACCTGGCTCGCCCACTGCTACGCGATGGTCGGCGTGGGGCGCGACGCCGATGCCGACAGCGGCGGCGGCACCGCGCTGTACGTCGTTACCGGCCAGGCGCCGCGCCAGCTCGACCGCAACATCACCGTGGTCGGCCGCGTCGTGTCCGGCATGCCGCTGCTGTCGACAGTCCCGCGCGGCCCGGCGCCGATGGGCTTTTTCGACAAGCCGGAGATGCAGGTGCCGATCAAGGCATTCCGCGTCGCGGCCGACGTTCCGGAAGCGGAGCGTTCGAAGTTCGAAGTCATGCGCACCGACAGCGCCACCTTCCAGAAAGTGGTCGAGGCCCAGCGCAACCGCGGCGGGCCGTGGACCAAGGTCGCGGCCGGTCACGTCGACCTGTGCAATGCGCCGATTCCGGTAAGGGAGCAGAAATAAGACAGAGAGGATTTGCCGGTGGGCGCCGGGATATAATCGCTGCATGAACGCGCCCGTCCCCACCCACCGTCCCATCCAGCAGCTGAACGACCAGCTGATCTCGCAGATCGCCGCCGGCGAGGTGGTCGAACGGCCCTCGGCCGTGGTCAAGGAGCTGCTGGAAAATGCGCTCGACGCGGGCGCGACCCAGATCACGATCCGGCTCGAAGAAGGCGGCGTCAAGCGCATCGCCATCACCGACAACGGCCGCGGCATCGCGCCCGAGCAGCTGCCGCTGGCCCTGTCCCGCCACGCCACCTCGAAGATCGCCTCGCTGACCGACCTGGAAAACGTGGCCACGCTCGGCTTCCGCGGCGAGGCGCTCGCCTCGATCGCGTCGGTGGCGGCGGTGTCGATCACCTCGCGCACGGCCGACGCGCCGCACGCCTGGGAAATCGTCGGCTCGCACCTGGGCACGGTCGCACCTTCGTCGGGCCCCTGCGGCACCACGATCGACGTGCAGGACCTGTACTTCAATACGCCGGCGCGCCGCAAGTTTTTGAAATCCGAACAGACCGAATACGGCCACTGCGCCGAAGTCGTGCGCCGCATCGCGCTGGCGCGGCCGGACGTGTCGTTCAGCCTGACCCACAACGGACGCACGATCGACCACTGGAATGTGTGCGAGATGGCGAGAAGGAGCGCCCAGATCCTCGGCAGCGATTTCGCCGAGGCGCGCCTGAACATCGACGAAGCGGCCGGCCCCCTGCGCCTGCACGGCTATGCCGGCCTGCCGACGGCCTCGAAGGCGCGCGCCGACGGCCAGTTCTTCTACGTGAACGGGCGCTACGTGCGCGACAAGTTGCTGGTACATGCGGTGCGCGCCGCCTACCAGGACGTACTGCACGGCGACCGCTTCCCCTCGTACGTGCTGGCGCTCGATCTCGATCCGGCGCTGGTCGACGTCAACGTCCACCCGTCCAAAATCGAAGTGCGCTTCCGCGACAGCCGCGCGGTGCACCAGTTCGTGTTCCACGCGGTGCAGCGCGCGCTGGCGGCGACCTCCGCCACCGCCCACGGCAGCGTGCCGGCGCCGATCACGGCCGCCGAGATCACGCCGAGCGGCACCGACTGGCGCCGTCCGCACGAGCAGACCGGCTTCGGCGCCCAGCTGGCGCCGAGCTTCTCGCCCTCTCCCTTCCCGCCGGGCAGCCGCTGGGATGCGCCGGCCACGCAGGGCGTCGCGCAGAGCACGGCCAATTACGGCGCCCTGTTCGCCGATTCCGCACAGCGCCCTGCCTCAGCGGCGGCGATGCCGATGCCGGCCACCTCGACCGCGCCCAGCAACGACGACTTCCCGCTCGGCTTCGCGCTGGCCCAGCTGCACGGCATCTACATCCTGGCCCAGAACACGAAGGGCCTGGTGCTGGTCGACATGCACGCCGCGCACGAACGCATCCTGTACGAGCAGCTGAAGAACGCGCTCGACGCCCAGGTCGACGGCCAGGACATGCAGGTGCAGTCGCTCCTGATTCCGGTGACCTTCTTTGCCGACGCGATCGAGGTCGCCACCGCCACCGACCACCAGGAGACATTAAAGGCGCTGGGCTTCGACATCGCCGCGCTGTCGCCGACGACGCTGGCCGTGCGCGCGGTGCCGACGCTGCTGAAAAATGCCGACGCCCAGACCCTGGCGCGCGACGTGCTGCGCGACGTGCGCGAATTCGGCGGCTCGCGGGTGCTGATCGAGCGCAGGAACGAGTTGCTCGGCACCCTCGCCTGCCACACGGCCGTGCGCGCCAACCGCATCCTGGCGACACAGGAAATGAACGCGCTGCTGCGCCAGATGGAACACACCGAGCGCGCCGACCAGTGCAACCACGGCCGCCCGACCTGGGTCCAGCTCGACATCTCCGCGCTCGACAAACTTTTCCTGCGCGGCCAATAAGATGATCGTGAAAGCAAGCGACGCCAAGCCTCTGGCGGTGGCGATCATGGGCCCGACCGCGTCGGGCAAGACCGCAGCCGCCCTCGCCATCGCACGTGAACAGCCGGTCGAGATCATCTCGGTCGACTCCGCCCTCGTGTACCGCGAGATGGACATCGGTACGGCGAAACCGACGGCGGAAGAATTGGCGAGCGCGCCGCACCACCTGATCGACATCATCGACCCGCTCGACGCCTATTCGGTGATGCAGTTCAGGACCGACACCCTGCGCCTGGTGGCCGAGATCAGCGCGCGCGGCAAGCTGCCGCTGCTGGTCGGCGGCACGATGATGTACTTTAAGGGGCTGGCCGACGGCCTGGACGATTTACCCACCGCCGATGCCGGCGTGCGTGCTGCGCTCGATGCCGAAGCCGCACGCATCGGCTGGCCGGGCATGCACGACAAACTGCGCGCACTCGACCCGGTCACGGCCGAGCGCCTGGCGCCGAACGACGCCCAGCGCATCAACCGCGCGCTGGAAATCATCGAATTGACGGGCCAGCCGATGTCGTCCCTGCTGGCGCGGCGCGAGAAACCGGAACTGCCTTTCGATCTCGTCTCGTT
This sequence comes from Massilia litorea, assembly GCF_015101885.1. Lineage (NCBI taxonomy): Bacteria > Pseudomonadati > Pseudomonadota > Betaproteobacteria > Burkholderiales > Oxalobacteraceae > Massilia > Massilia litorea. The sequence continues at coordinate 2,077,875 of NZ_CP062941.1, read as the reverse complement.
CGCTTTGGAGCCGTCCGATCGCGCGGTGCTGCACAAGCGGATCGCGCTGCGTTTCGACCAGATGCTGGGCGACTCCGACGACGACGGCATCGTGGCGGAGGTGGCGCGCCTGCGCGCACGGGGCAACCTGTCGCCGAATTTACCGTCGATGCGCTGCGTCGGCTACCGCCAGAGCTGGGACTACCTGGACGGCAAGATCGACCGCGCGGGCCTGCGCGAGACCGGCATCATCGCCACCCGCCAGCTCGCCAAGCGCCAGTTGACCTGGCTGCGCGCGATGCCGGACCGGATCGTCGTCGACTGCCTCGGGCGCGACCCGACGGGAGAAATCCTGACGCAGCTGAAGGGCTTGCCAAGTTAGCAGCACTGCGCACAACCGTGCTTGCTCGGTGTACACAGCCTTGACACAAGGCGCCGGGCCTTGGATAATAGCGTTCTCTTTTGGTGATATAGCTCAGTTGGTTAGAGCACAGCACTCATAATGCTGGGGTCGGTGGTTCAAGTCCACCTATCACCACCACAGAATTCCAGGCAAATGGCTTGGCTCATGCGAGTCGGGCCATTTTGCTATACAGAGTTTCGGTGATATAGCTCAGTTGGTTAGAGCACAGCACTCATAATGCTGGGGTCGGTGGTTCAAGTCCACCTATCACCACCAAACGCAGTCGTTCAAAAAGCCACCGCTTCGCGAGAACCGGTGGCTTTTTTATTCGACGTCGCTATTGTCGTCGAGTGCGAAGTCGCCCCGCTTGAAGGCTTCGATCACCGACTGCGCCTGCTGCACGAAGGACGCCGGGACCAGGATGCGTACCCCGCCCAGGGCCGGCGCCAGCAGCAAATCGGCCTGCATCAGGTGCGCATCGGCCAGCACCGCCGGGATGCCGGACGCTTCCATGCAGCCTTGCATCAGGCTCGCTTCCATCGGAATCAGGTAGCGCGCGACGATGAACAGGTCGCGGCCGGGAATTGCTTCGATATCGGGATGGGCGGCAAGCCATGCATCCAATGCCTGTTCCATGACTTCTCCTAGTGGACGATTCCTGGCAGCGAAGACAGCAGGTAGAGGATAACCCCGATCAGGCCGCCGACGATGGTGCCATTAATACGAATGAACTGCAGATCCTTGCCGATATTCAGTTCGATCTGTTCCGACATCTCGGCGCTGTCCCAGTTTTTCACGGTATCGGCAATGTGCCGCGTGAGATAAACGGCAAATTCCGGCGCCGCCGCGCGCGCCGCCAGTTCCAGGTTCTCGTTGAGCGATTGGCGCAATTGCGGATCCTCGGCCAGGGTTTTACCCAGCCAGGCGCCGGTCGCTTCCAGGCGCGCACGCAAAGTCGAGGTGTCGCTCTCCAGGTCTTTCTTGAGCCATGCCTTCAGGTCGCCCCACAGCGATGCCAGATAATTGTTGAGCGTGTCATCGTTCAGCAAGTAGTGCTTGATCTCCTCGCTCTTTTCCGAGAATTGCGGGTCCGCTTTCAGGCGCTCGATGAATTCGGCGGTGAACTCGTCGAAACGCTGGCGCAGCGGGTGATCCGGGTCGCGCGACACCTTACTGAGGATGCCGAAGGCCAGTTTGACCGCGATATCGGCGCCCTTGCGGCCAATGAGTTCGGACGGCAGCATTTTTTCGACCAGCGCATATTCCTCCTTCAGCCAGTCGACGATACCCTGCGCGATCGTCGCCTGGGTTTCTTCGTTATCCAGCAGCTTGGCGAGCTGGTAAATGCCCTCGTTCAGCAACTCCTGGTGGCGTCCGCCTTTGGTGAGACTTTCCAGGATGGTGCCGGCCGATCTGGATAAATCGACGCTGCCGACCATCGTGTGCACGGCTTTGCGCATGAAATTCTGGATCGCCGCGTCTTCGGTGAAGTCGAGCATCCAGCCCGCGGTTTTGACCAGGTAGCTGCCCATGTGCCGGGTATTGGCCGGTTTGGTCAGCCAGTCGGCCACTTTCTGCGCCGGGTCGTGTTTCTGGATCAGGCGCACGATCGATTCGGTATCGAGGAATTTTTCGTGCACGAAGAGCGCAAGGTTGTCGGCGATCTTGGCCTTGTTGTTGGGGATGATGTTGGTATGGCGCGAGACGATCGGAATCGGCACCCGCCTGAACAGCGCGACCACGGCGAACCAGTCGGCCAGGGCGCCGACCATCGCCGCTTCGGCAAAGGCTTTGAGTAATCCCGTCCACCAGTTCTGGGGCAGGAAAAAGCTCAGGACGAAGAGCAGCGCGGCGCCGATGAAAAAGCCCAGCGCCAGCCGTTTCGATTTGTCGAGTTCACGTTCCTTGGTCATATGTGCACGGCAGCTTGTCTCTACCGTAGCAATCCTATATGACCCCGGCGCCTTTCAGCGTTTCGATTGATTCCTGACTAAAACCCCAGTCCGCGAGCACGGCGGCGCTGTGCTGCCCGGGTGCGGCGGCGGCCTGCCCTGCTTCGGCCTGGGTGCGGCTGAAACGCGGCGCCGGCGCCGGCTGGATCACGCCGTCGATCTCGACGAACGTGGCGCGCGCCGCATTGTGCGGGTGGCCCGGCGCTTCCGCCATGTCGAGCACCGGCGCGACGCAGGCGTCGGTCCCTTCCAATATCTGGCACCACTCGTCGCGTGTGCGGGTGGCGAACAGCGCCGCGAATTTCGTTTTCAGTTCCGGCCAGCGCTTCTGGCTCCACTGTTTTGCGAAATCCGGGTCAGCGGCCCCGGTGATCTCCAGCAGCTGCGCATAGAATTGCGGCTCGATCGCGCCCACCGACAGGAATTTGCCGTCGCGGCAGGCATAGGTATCGTAGAACGGCGCGCCGCCGTCGAGCATGTTGGCTTCGCGCGCGTCAGTCCATGAGCCAAAGGCGCGCAGACCGTACATCATGGCGCCCAGCAGGGCCGAGCCGTCGGTCATGGCGGCGTCGACCACCTGGCCCTTGCCCGAGGTCTTCGCTTCCAGCGCCGCGCAGACGACGCCGAAGGCCAGCATCATGGCGCCGCCGCCGAAGTCGCCGACCAGGTTCAGGGGCGGGCTTGGCGGCGTGTCGGCGCGCCCCATCGCGTGCAGCATGCCGGACAGGGCGATGTAGTTCAGGTCGTGGCCGGCGGCTTGCGCCAGCGGGCCGGTCTGGCCCCAGCCGGTGATGCGCCCGAACACCAGCTTCGGGTTGCGCGCCAGGCAGGCGTCGGGGCCGAGGCCGAGGCGTTCCATCACGCCGGGGCGGAAACCCTCGATCAGGATGTCGGCCTGTTCGGCCAGTTGCAGCACGACTGCGCGTGCTTCCGGCTTTTTCAGGTCGAGCGCGAGCGAGCGGCGGCCGCGGGCCATGACGTCGAATTTCGTGCCCAGCATCGGGAACGGGTTGTCGGCGCCGGGTTTGGTTTTGCGGTCGATACGGATCACCTCGGCGCCCATGTCGGCCAGCATCATGGCGGCGAAGGGACAGGGGCCGAGGCCGACCATTTCGATGACTTTGATGCCTGCTAGTGGACCTGGCATGAATGACTCCTCGACTCGGATGCGTTGTACCGCGTGGGCGGAGCCCACCCTACGAAAACCAGGGGCAGATTACAGCGAACGGGCGATGATCTCTTTCATGATCTCGTTGGCGCCGCCGTAGATGCGCTGCACGCGCGCGTCGACGTACATCTGGGCGATCGGGTATTCGAGCATGTAGCCGTAGCCGCCGAACAGCTGGACGCACTGATCGACGACCTTGCACTGCAAATCCGAGATCCAGTACTTCGCCATCGAGGCGCGCACGGTGTCCATGCGCCCAGCCAGCATGTCTTCCACGCAGCGATCGATGAAGATGCGCGCCACCGTCGCTTCGGTCTTGATTTCGGCGAGCACGAAACGCGTGTTCTGCATCTCGATCAGGGCCTGGCCGAAGGCCTTGCGCTCCTTTGCATGGTCGACCGTGAGCTGCAGCGCGCGTTCGATCGCGGCGACACCGGCCACCCCGATGATGGTGCGTTCATACGGCAGCTCCGTCATCAGCTGGATAAAACCCCTGCCCTCTTCGCCACCGAGCACGCCGTCGGGCGCCACGCGCGCGTCATCGAAGAACAGCTCGCAGGTGTCCTGGCCCTTCTGCCCGACCTTTTCCAGGATGCGTCCGACCCGGAAGCCCGGATTGTCCTTCGTCTCGAGCAGCATCAGCGAGATGCCCTTGGCGCCGGCGGCCGGATCGGTTTTGACGACGACCAGAATCAGGTCGGCCAGATAACCGTTCGAAATGAAGGTCTTCGAGCCGTTCAGGCGGTAGCCATTGCTGCCTTTGACGGCCGTAGTGCGGATGCCTTTCAGGTCGGAGCCGGCGCCCGGTTCCGACATCGCGATCGCCGTGATCATCTCGCCGCTGGCGAGCCGCGGCAGGTAGCGTTGTTTCTGTTCTTCGGTGCCCTGATTGAGCAGGTAGTGCGCAACGATGGCGTGTACGTGCAGACCAAACGCCATGTCGCCGGCATAACCCAGCTCTTCGAACACGATGGCCATGTGGGCGAAGTTGCCGCCCGAGCCACCGTATTCTTCGGGGATGTCGGCCGCCAGCAGGCCCATCTCTCCGGCCTTGTGCCAGAGCGCGCGGTCGACGTGCTGCTGGTGGCGCCAGCGCTCGCCGTGCGGGGCGACTTCAGTCGCCACGAAGCGGCGCACCGCGTCGCGGAAGCTGTCCAGTTCCGGGTTCATCCAGGAGGGCGTCATCAGTTCCATGCGCCTCTCCTTACGCCGCCTGGTACAGGGTGACCACGCAGGCGCCGCCCAGGCCCAGGTTGTGCTGAAGAGCCGTGCGTGCATTCGCCACCTGGCGGGCGCCGGCGCTGCCGCGCAGCTGGTGGGTCAGTTCAAAACACTGGGCCAGGCCCGTGGCGCCGAGCGGGTGTCCTTTTGAGAGCAGGCCGCCCGAGGGATTGGTGACGACCTTGCCGCCATAGGTGTTGTCGCCGTCGCGGATGAATTTGTCCGCGCCGCCTTCCGGGCACAGGCCGAGGGCTTCATAGGTAATCAGTTCGTTGTGCGCGAAGCAGTCGTGCAGCTCGACCACATCGAGGTCGTCCGGGCCGATGCCGCTCTGCGCGTAGACTTTGGCGGCGGCTTCGCGGCTCATCTCGTAGCCGACCAGGCGCATCATGTCGTTCGCTTCGAAGGTGCTGGCACGGTCGGTCGTCATTGCCTGGGCGGCGATGAACACGTCGGCGCGCAGGCCGCGCTTCTTCGCGAATTCTTCCGAGACCAGCACGGCCGCGGCGGCGCCGCAGGTCGGCGGGCAGGCCATCAGGCGCGTCATCACGCCGGGCCAGATCATCGGCGCGTCGAGCACGTCCTGCGCAGTGACTTCCTTCCTGAACAGCGCCAGCGGGTTGTTCGCGGCGTGGCGGCTGGCCTTGGCGCGGATCCGGGCAAAGGCTTCCAGGGGCGTACCGTATTTTTCCATGTGCGCCAGGCCCGCGCCGCCGAAGTAGCGCAGCGCCAGCGGGATTTCCGGTTTGCCCACCAGGCGGTCGGTGACGGCGTCGAAATCGTCGAAGGGCGCCGGGCGGTCGGTGAAGACCGAGCCGAGGGCGCCGGGGCTCATCTGCTCGAAGCCGAGCACCAGCACGCAGTCGGCGGCGCCGCTGGCGATCGCCTGGCGCGCCAGGAACAGGGCCGTCGAGCCGGTCGAGCAGTTGTTGTTGACGTTGACGATCGGGATGCCGGTCATGCCGACGCCATACAGCGCCTTCTGGCCGCAGGTCGAGTCGCCGTACACGTAGCCGGCATAGGCCTGCTCGATGTCACTGTAGTCGACGCCGGCGTCCTGCAGGGCGGCGCGCGCTGCTTCCGCCGCCATGACGTGGTACGGCGCGCTCGCGCCCGGCTTGGCGAAGGGGATCATGCCCACGCCCGTGACGAATACCTTGTTCATGCTGTCTCCTGTTTGTGTTCGTGGCTGTAACCGCCTTTATCGAATCGATTATAGCCAGCCAGAGCCGGGCTGGACCCGCCAGCCTCCCGAGGCAATCCTCTATTTTCCGGCCATGTCGGCATCGTCGCTTATACTGGTGCGATTCCACCTTGATAAGGAGCCGTCCTGCATGCATCATGAACTCAGCCTGATCACCACCATCGCCGCCGCCCTCGGCTTCGGCCTCATCTTCGGCATGCTCGCCGTGCGCCTGAAACTGCCGGCCCTGGTGGGGTATCTCGCCGCCGGCATCGTCATCGGGCCGGCCACGCCGGGCTTCGTTGCCGACGTCGGGCTGGCCTCGCAACTGGCCGAGATCGGTGTGATGCTGCTGATGTTCGGGGTCGGCCTGCACTTTTCATTGCGCGACCTGCTCGACGTACGCAAGATCGCCCTGCCCGGCGCGGTGCTGCAGATCGCGGTCGCGACCGCGATGGGCATGGGCATGGCGTACATGTGGGGCTGGAGCCTCGGTGCGGGCCTGGTATTCGGCCTGGCGCTGTCGGTGGCCAGTACCGTGGTGCTGCTGCGCGCGCTCGAAGGGCGCGGCATCCTCGACTCGATGAACGGCCGCATCGCGGTCGGCTGGCTGGTGGTCGAAGACCTGGTCACGGTGCTGGTGCTGGTGCTGCTGCCGGCGCTCGCCGGTCCGCTCGGCGGCAAGGGTGCCGACGGCGCCGGGGGGGCAGATGCATCGCTTCTATATGCGCTCGGTAAAACGCTGCTGCAGGTGGGCGCCTTTGTCGCCTTCATGCTGATCGTCGGCCGCAAACTGTTTCCCTGGTTCCTGTGGCGGGTTGCCAAGACGGCCTCGCGCGAACTGTTTACGCTGGCGGTGATTGCCGCCGCGGTCGGCATCGCCTATGGCTCCTCGGAGCTGTTCGGGGTCTCGTTCGCGCTGGGCGCCTTCTTTGCCGGCATGGTGCTGCGCGAGTCGGACCTCTCCCACCGCGCCGCCGAAGAGTCGCTGCCCTTGCGCGACGCGTTCTCGGTGCTGTTCTTCGTCTCGGTCGGCATGCTGTTCGATCCGGCGGTGCTGGTCGACAGCCCGGTGAAGGTGCTGGCAGTGGTCGCCGTCATCATTTTCGGCAAGTCGATCGCGGCCATGGTGCTGGTGCTGGCCCTGCGCTATCCGTTGAATACGGCGATCACGGTTTCGGCCAGCCTGGCGCAGATCGGCGAATTCTCCTTCATCCTGGCGGCGCTCGGCATTTCGCTGGAACTGATGCCGAAAGAGGGGCAAAGCCTGATCCTGGCCGGCGCCATCATCTCGATCGCCGTCAATCCGCTGCTGTTCAAGGCGATCGAGCCGCTGCAGCGCTGGCTGCGCGCGAATTCAGAGGCCGTGCGCAAGCTCGAAGCTTCGCCCGATCCGCTGGCCGAACTGCCGATGACGGTGCCGCACGAACGCCTGACCGGGCAGGTGGTGCTGGTCGGTTTCGGCCGCGTGGGACGGCGCATCGCCGACGAACTGACTGCGCAGGGCGTGCACTTCGTCGTCGCCGAACAGAACCGCGAACTGGTCGAAGCGCTGCGCCGGCGCGACCAGCCGGCGGTGGTCGGCAATGCGGCCGAACCGGCGGTGCTGATCCAGGCCCATATCGCGCGTGCGGCGGTGCTGGTGATCGCCACGCCCGACACCTTCCACGTCCGCAAGATGGTCGAGACGGCAACCATGCTCAATCCGGCGATCCGCTGCGTGGTGCGTACGCATAACGAGGAAGAGGCAGAGCTGCTGCGCAGGGATACGGGCGGCAAGGTCTTCCTCGGCGAGCATGAGCTGGCGGGGAGCATGACGCGGTATGTGATGCAGACGCTGAAAGAGAAGGAACACCAGCACTGAGAGGGCTGCGCGTATCGGTGGGCGCGGGGCGCCCACCCTACGAAAAACAACAGGCCGAGGCAGGTGTAGGGGTGGGCGGGACCAATGGCCTCGCCCACAGTTTCATCGGGCACCCCGTGCCCACCATTCCGTGCGCATCGGCCAACAATAAAAAATGCCCGCTGGCGCATCACGCACAGCGGGCATTTTTTGTTGACGCCAGATCTCAGGCTGCGACCATCTCCCCGGTCTCCGAGCACAGTTTCAGGTTCGCGTGCTTCGGTGCGAAGTGCAGCAAGTCCTTGTGCTCTTCCAGCAGCGCGAACACGGCGTCCTTCGACAGTACGTATTGCTCGAGCAGCGTGTCCTTCAGCGACTCGATCAGCGCGCGGTAGTCGCGCATCGCGCCCAGCGTGTAGCTATACAGTTCGTCGGCCTTTTCTTCCATCTGGCGCAGCGTGTGCTCGCCGCTGGCGTCGTTTTTCAACTGGCTGTAGTCGATCTTCGAGCGCGAGTACATCGACAGGCGGTTGACCATCAGGTTGAGCATCTTGGTGACCTTCTCGATGTCGTTCTGGGCGCCGACCGAGATGCCGCGGGCGCCGTAGAACAGCTCTTCGGCCGCCATGCCGCCGTACAGCCCGACCACGTCGCGCTCGAGCTCTTCCAGCGTGCGCAGCGACATGTCGTCACCCGACTGCAGCACGTAACCGAGGGCGCCGATCTTCGACACCGCTTCCGTCGAAATCTTCAGCAGGTGCGACTTTTCCTTCACTTCGGCCAGGGAGAGGCCGGCACGCAGGTGCGGGTCGATCTGCATGAAGAAGTGGCCCAGTTCGTGCAGGGCGATGCGCTCGCGCTGCTTGTGCTTCTCGGCCGTGGTGGCGCGGTCGGTCAGGCCGATCGTGGCGCGCTCGTAGGCACGGAACAGCAGATCGGTATTGATGATCGTCTTTTCCTGGATCGACAGCATCGAAGCACGTTCGACCACGGTTTCCAGCAGGGCCGGACTCAGGTTCTGCGTGATTTCCGCCACCTGGTCCAGGTCGAGGTCGTTGTAGTCGACCAGGCCCTCTTTTTTACGCGACAGGAAGCTCTTGATCAGTTCGCGGCGCTCGCCCTTGTTCGGCAGGCGGAAGTTGATCTTGACCGAGAAGCGGCGCAGCATCGCTTCGTCCATCTCGGTCGAGGCGTCGTCGAAATTCGAAGCAATGACCCAGATGACGCCCTGGCCCTTGTCGCTTTTCACGCCGTCCAGCAGGCCGAGCAGGGTGTTGGCGGTATCGTCTTCCCATTTCTTTTCGCTGCGGCCGCGCGGCATGAACAGGCTCTGGCCTTCATCGAGGAAGATGATGCATTTGCCCTTGGCGCAAGCCTTGCGGTACAGGGCGTTCAGGGCTTTCGAGCCGCCGCCGACGTAACCCGATTCCAGGGCCGAGCCCGACGCCGAGATCAGCGGCAGGTTCAGGCGCTTGGCCAGGTAGCCGACCAGCTTCGTCTTGCCGGTACCGGCAGGCCCGGTCAGCATCACGTTGAACGGCTTGTCGATGTTGTGCGACGCGTACTCGTCGCGGTTGCGGATCATGTCTTCCAGGTGCAGCACTTCCTGCTTGATGTCTTCCATGCCGATCAGGTCGTCCATGCTGCCCTTGAGCTTGTCCGGCATGATCATCGTGGCGCTGGCACCCATGCCCGGGATACCGAACTTCAGGCTGTAGACGATCAACAGCAACAGCACGATCTCGAAAGCGTGGCGCTTCAGGAAGTCGGCCGCGTCGGCGCCCACCGAGCCGCCTTCGTCGAGCACGCTCTTGTGCGAGGCCAGGAACTCGTCCTTGGCGATCGAATACGGAATCGCATTCTTGAGCAGCACTTCGCGCTCGAGCGACAGGTGCGAGGTGCTCGGCACCTTGACCACGTGCAGCGCGGGCGCATCCTTGAACTTGAAGACATAGCGCGGCGACTCCGACAGCGGCTTGGCCACCATCAGGTAGTCGAGCTTGTCTTTCTGGCCGGCCAGGCGCGTGATTTCAGAAATGTCCTGCGAATGCACGACCGGGCTTGGATCCTGCGGCGCGTCAGCCGTATAGATCGCAATGCCAGTGACCGCGCCCAGCAGGACAGCGGCAGCGATGCGTACATAAATGTTCTTGAGGGCAATCTGAAGTCGGGCAAAATTGGGCATGTTCGTGACTTTACAAATGGTTGGTGCGCGGCTGCGACAGTGCAAACAGCGGTTGCCGTTCCAAATGAAACTGTCGGAAAGGCGGCGGCTCTTGGAGGCCGTAGATATGCCGAACATATGAGTTCGACATCATTTTGATGCCTTGGGGCAATAGGGATAGAGAGACTATACCCGTAAAGAAAACGCAGATGTATACGCCACGCTTAAAATTTCTTGATCGGGCTCATAGCTGGAAACCTTGACAACGCAATTCGTTGTCGGCCTGGCAAAAAATGCAGTATCACGCGTGGTCATTATGGAAAACAGTTAATACAGTTTCAATGAGAGGCGACGAAAAGCTTGACTGCTTGGCATTGTCGGATTGACTCCCTGTCGCATTTCTTTCACAGGTTTGCGGACTTCCACGATGATGCGCGGCGACTTGCCGCCGAGCTGTTTTCGGCACGAATCGAACGTCGGTGCGTCACGGCGTTTTGCGCTGCCGACCAGCATTTCCGAGCTGCAGGAACCCGAGGTTTCCGCCATGATGCTGGTCGGCCTGATCCTGCTCGGCTATCGGGCGCGTCGGCACAGCAGCGAAAAATTCAAGTAAAGCGTCAAGCAGGTACAGGAGTCGGCACGAGGCGAACTCGTTACGCTCCTGGCGGCGCCATCGCCGGCTCATTGCACAGCGCATAGAGCTTGCACAAGGTATTCCAGTTGCGCGAGGTCGTGTTGTCGCCCAGCTGCTTGCCGAGCGCGGTGGCTGCGGCACTGGCCAGCACGCCTTCCGGACACCAGACATACGCCGCACGCTGGCCGAGCGCCAGCGCCTCGCTGCCCCAGGCCTGTTCGCACAGGGGCGCGACCGCTGCGCGCAGGGCGGCGTCGCCAAGGATGAACACGAGCAGGCGCGCATGGTCGCTCGCCTGCTCCAGCACCGTATTCTCGGCCAGCACGGTGGCCAGTTCCTCGCGGCTGAGCACCATCACCTTGGCGGCAACGCCGAGTTTCAGCACCATCTGTTCTTCGATCGCGGCCGCGGCCGCAACTGCTTCGACCCCATCGGCGGCGAACACGAGGTTGCCGCTGTTGAGGACGCTGCGCACGTCGGTATAGCCAAGCTCCTCGAGCAGCTTGCGCAAATCGGCCATGGCCACGCGCTTGGCGCGGCCGACGTTGATCCCGCGGATCAGGGCAATGTAGCGTTGACTCGTCATGGGCTCATGGTACCGCCCACAGGGAGTGGGACGGTACCCGCTTACGTTCTCTTACTTTATCGTTTACTTGACCAGGCCTTCTTCGCGCAGCGCCTGCTGCACGGCCGGACGCGCGGCAACGCGGGCGCGGTACTCGCCCAGCACCGGCCAGGCGTCCAGGCTCACTTTCAGGAAATCGGTCCAGCCGAGCACCGTGAACAGGTAGGCATCGGCCACACTGAAATTCGTTTCCAGGTAGTCGCGGCCGTTCAGTTGCGAGGCGACGTAGTCGAGGCGCAGCGCGAGCATCTTGTGTGCGTGGGCCTTCATGTCCTCGGTCGCGGCCGGGTTGAACAGCGGGCCGAAGTTCTTGTGCAATTCGGCGGAGACGAAGTTCAGCCAGCCGATGACTTTATAACGCGCGACATCGCCGACGGGCGGCAGCAGGGCCGCGCCCGGCGCCAGATCGGCCAGGTACTGGACGATGGCCGGGCCTTCGGTCAGCAGCGTGCCGTCGTCCAGCGCCAGGGCCGGCACATAGCCTTTCGGATTGATGGCGCGGTAGTTGTCGCCGCCGGCGGTCTTCTTTTCGCGCAGGTCGACGCGTTCGGACGTGAATGCCAGGCCGGCCTCGAGCAGGACGATGTGAGGAGACAGCGAGCAGGCGCCGGGGCTGAAGTACAGTTTCATTGGTGTCCTTGATCTGGTGGTGATAGACACGCCGGGCTGCATGAAAGGCAGGTCCGGCGAAGCATGGCGAGAATACAATAATCGGCGCACCAGCGCTTGGGACGGCGCAGAAAAGGCCAGGGACGCGGCAAGGCCGTGGCGGACGCGCGAGCGCACGGCAAGCTGGGCAAATGAAAGGGAAAACGGAAACGACAACGCATCCGGCAGGCAAGCGCCAGCGGGACACGAAAAAGAACAGGCAGCGCGCGCGGCGTCGCTCAGGACGCCGGGCCGCTGCCTGGCTTTACCGAAGGCATGGCAATGAGACTTGCCATGCCGTCGATATTAGTGCGCATAGTTGCCGGACGACGAAGGCGTAGCCTCGTTGTTCTGCGATTGCTGCTGTTGCTGCTGCTGTTGGGCGGCTGCCGCTTGCGCTGCCTTCTCTTCTGGCTTCGGACGGCCCTGGGCGTCGGACAGGCGATACTTGGTACGGCGGTCGCCCATCAAGTCGCGCAGGTCGCGAATGCTCATGCCGGTCACTTCGTGCATGCGGATCAGCAGCGAGGCGCCGACCGGCAGGCGGTGGTGGCGGATTTTGCTGATAACCGGTGGAGCCACCTCGAGCATGCGCGACAGGGCCGCGTCGTTCTTCAGCTGCATCTTGCCGAGCAAGATGTCGAGCAGGTGGTTGGGGTTGTAGCTTTCCTGCGATGACAAAGCATGGTGTGCCATGATTTTTACCTCGTAAAGTGAATAAAATAGTTCCGCTACGAACTTTGTTAATGACTGTGCTTCCGTCAACATAAGTTCCCGGACACGCTCTTGGGCCATTAAACAGAACGAGTCTGAGTCCTAGCTTAAAAACAATGCCGACATACATCCGTCCTGCTTGATACTCCCCCGAACGCACTTGTCTTTCAAACAAATTATCAGACCCTTACGAACCCTTCGTGTCCGTCCCGAGCACATGAGTCATTGTTGGAAATCAAGCTATCGTGTGGAAAGCTTGTCACATAGGCATTTCAACACATGGGGATAATTTGTGGCGCACGCAAGAGATTTTTTTTGGTAATTTGTGTAAAAGAATTTGGATCGAAGGTCTTGATTTACAACAGGAAATATATTGAGCAAACGCTGACTCTGCCTTAGTCCCAGCGATTTAATTCCTGCGCGCAATTTAACAATCTGGCTAGAATGGCAATCGTTTCAGACCGGGCAACACATCATTCCAAAACGCATCGAATATCGCCCATGCATAAGCCGTTTTTTGGTGAGCAAGACCAAATTACGGTAAACTGGCTTGTCGCCTTGCCACGGCTCCCGCCTTCCTTTCTCACCAAACACATGCAGAAAAAAGTATTTATCAAGACCTTTGGTTGCCAGATGAACGAGTACGACTCGGACAAGATGGCGGACGTCCTCGGCGCGTCCGACGGGCTCGTGCGTACCGAGACGCCCGAGGATGCCGACGTCATTCTCTTTAATACTTGTTCTGTACGAGAAAAGGCTCAGGAAAAAGTATTTTCCGACCTCGGTCGGCTGCGCGCCTTGAAACGCGAGCGTCCCGACCTCATCATTGGTGTAGGCGGATGCGTGGCCTCACAGGAAGGCGAAGCGATCGTCAAGCGCGCGCCGCATGTGGACATGGTGTTCGGGCCGCAGACCCTGCATCGCCTGCCGCAGATGATCCGCGAGCGCCGCAGCACCGGCACGGCCCAGGTCGACATCAGCTTCCCGGAAATCGAGAAGTTCGATCACCTGCCCCCGGCCAAGATCGACGGCCCGGTGGCCTATGTGTCGATCATGGAAGGCTGCAGTAAATATTGCAGTTACTGCGTGGTGCCGTACACCCGCGGCGAGGAAGTGTCGCGCCGCTTCGAGGACGTGCTGACGGAAGTAGCGGGACTGGCTGCCCAGGGCGTCAAGGAAATCATGCTGCTGGGCCAGAACGTGAATGCCTATCGCGGCACGATGGAAAGTGGCGAGACTGCCGATTTTGCCTTGCTGCTCGAATACGTGGCCGACATTCCCGGCATCGAGCGCCTGCGTTTCGTCACCAGCCACCCGAAGGAATTTACGCAGCGCCTGATCGACGCCTACGCGAAGATCCCGCAGCTGGTGAACCACCTGTACCTGCCCGTGCAGCACGGTTCCGACCGCATCCTCGGCGCCATGAAGCGCGGCTATACGGGGCTGGAATACAAATCGATCATTCGCCGCATCCGTGCGGTGCGCCCCGACATCGCGATCTCCTCGGATTTCATCGTGGGATTCCCCGGCGAAACCGATGCCGATTTCGAGGCCATGATGAAGCTGGTGCAGGATGTCGGCTTCGATAACAGTTTCAGTTTTATCTTCAGCAAGCGCCCCGGCACGCCGGCCGCGAACCTGGAAGACGATACCCCGCACGAGGTCAAGTTGGCGCGCCTGCAACGCCTGCAGGCCCTGATCGACGCCAACACGCGCAAGTACAGTGCGGCGATGGTCGGCACGGTCCAGCGCGTGCTCGTCGAGGGACCGTCGAAGAAAGATCCGTCCGAACTGCAAGGCCGCACCGAGAGCAACCGGGTGGTCATTTTCGCGCCGGGCAGCTCGGGACATGCGCTGATCGGCCAGCTGGTCGATGTGCGCGTCACCGAAAGCCTGGATTATTCATTGCGCGGCGAACTCGTCGCCAATCTCGATACGATTGCCATAGCCAGTTGAAAACACAACCGACCCAGCCGTCCTACTTCATTCCCGAGCCGCTCGATAATTCGCGGCTTGCCCACCTGTGCGGTCCGCTCGACGAGAACCTGCGCCAGATCTCGGCGGCGCTCGACGTGACCATCTTCCGCCGCGGCGAGAAATTCATCGTCAACGGCGCCAATGCCGAACGCGCGGTCGAACTGCTCGAACGCTTCTATGCGGTCGCCAACAAGGTCGTGCCGATCGAGGAAGTGCAGTTGGCCCTGGTCGAGCAGCGTGCCGGGCTGAAACCGAAAGCCGAAGGCGCCGACGAGCCGAGCCAGGTCAAGGAAGCCGAGCAGGCCGAGGCGGATGTCGACGAGTCGGAACTCGTCAGCCCGATGCTGAAAACGCGCCGCAGCGACCTGCGCGGCCGTACCCCGCACCAGATCCAGTATTTAAAAGCCGTGCTCGAGCACGACATCAGCTTCGGCATCGGCCCGGCCGGTACCGGTAAAACCTACCTGGCCGTCGCCTGCGCAGTCGACGCACTGGAACGCGACGCCGTGAAACGCATCATCCTGACCCGTCCAGCGGTCGAAGCGGGCGAACGCCTGGGCTTCCTGCCGGGCGACATGAGCCAGAAGGTCGATCCCTACCTGCGTCCGCTGTACGACGCGCTGTACGACCTGCTCGGCTTTGACCGCACCCAAAAGCTGTTCGAGAAGCAGGTCATCGAGATTGCTCCCCTCGCCTACATGCGCGGCCGCACGCTGAACCACGCCTTCGTGATTCTCGACGAGGCGCAGAACACGACCGTCGAGCAAATGAAGATGTTCCTCACGCGCATCGGTTTCGGCAGCAAGGCCGTGGTGACGGGCGACGTCACCCAGGTCGACCTGCATAAAACCCAGCGCAGCGGCCTGGTCGACGCGATGCACGTCCTGAAAGACGTGCGGGGCATCGCCTTTACCCAATTCTCGAGCGCCGACGTGGTGCGCCACCCGCTGGTGGGCCGTATTGTCGATGCCTACGAAAAAGCCACCGCCGTCCAGGAAATGGGCGCCTTGCCAAAACCAACTCCAGTCCGCAATGCAAGAAAAAAATCACCCGCTTGACCTGGACGTCCAGTACCCGGACGCCCGCCTCGAATCGACCATCACGCCTGAACTGGTCGAACGCTGGGTGCGCGCCACCCTGCTTGGCCCGGCCGAGCTGACGATCCGCTTCGTCGACAGTGCCGAGGGGCAAACGCTGAACCGCGACTACCGCGGCAAGGATTACGCCACCAACGTGCTGACCTTCGCTTACAACGAAGGCGAGGAACTGGCGGACGACGAGCCGACCCAGGCCGACATCATCCTGTGCACGGACGTGCTGCAGCGCGAGGCGGACGAACAGAAGAAGACGGTCGAGGAACATGCGGCGCACCTGGTGGTGCATGGCGTGCTGCATGCGCAGGGCTACGACCACGAACATGACGAGGAAGCCGAGGAGATGGAACAGTTCGAGCGCGACATCATGGAAGTGCTCGGGTATCCGGACCCATACGCGGAATAAGTTTACGGCGCGTTCGAGACGAAACGCCGGCGCCGGTGGATTGCCACCCGCGCCGGCTTTTTTTACGCCTTTTTCAACTGCTCGCCGATCGGCAGCTTGCGAATCCGCTTGCCGGTCGCCGCGAACACGGCATTCGCCAGCGCCGGCGCAATGCCCGCCGTGCCCGGCTCGCCGATGCCGCCCGGCTCATCCTTGCTATTCACGATGTGCACTTCGACCTTCGGTGCTTCATTGATGCGCATCATGCGGTAGTCGCCGAAATTGGTCTGCTGCACCCGGCCTTTGTCGATCGTGATCTCGTTCCACAGCGCCGCCGTGGCGCCGAAGATGATGCCGCCTTCCATCTGTGCAACGATGGTGTCCGGATTGACCGTCTGGCCGCAGTCGACCGCGCACACGACGCGGTGCACGCGCACGTCGCCGTCCGGGCCGACCGAGACTTCCGCCACCTGCGCCATATAGCTGCCGAAAGCGAACTGGGTCGAGATGCCGCGCCCGACCTTGCGTCCCGCCACCGGCGCCAGCGGCTTGCCCCAGCCGGCCTTCTGCGCCGCCAGGTTCAGCACGGCCAGGGTACGCGGCGATTTATCGAGTAAAGCGCGGCGGAAGGCAAGCGGGTCCTGCCTGGCCGCCTGTGCCAGTTCGTCGATGAAACTTTCCACGACAAAGACGTTGTGGGTCGGGCCGACGCCGCGCCAGAAGGCGGTCGGCACGCCCTGCGGTTCGTGGCGCACATACTCGACCCGCATGTCGGGAATCGTGTACTGCAAATCGGCCGCACCTTCGACCGCATCCGGATCGACGCCATTTTTCATGGCCGGCGGCGCGAAGCGCGACATGATGGACGAGCCCGTCACCCGATGGAACCAGGCCGCGATATGACCCTTGTCGTCCAGGCGCGCCGACAGCCGGTCCACGTAATATGGGCGGAACATGTCGTGCTGGATATCCTCTTCCCGGGTCCAGATGAATTTGACGGGCCCCTTGGTCAGTTTCGCGAACGCGACCGCCTGGATCACGTAGTCGACTTCCAGGCGCCGGCCGAAGCCGCCACCTAAATAATAGTTGTGGACTTTGACTTTTTCGACCGGAATGCCGGCCACCTTGGCGGCCGCCCCCTGCGCCAGCGCCGGCACCTGTGTGCCGACCCAGAGGTCGCAGCCGTCGGCGCGCAGGTCGACCGTGCAATTCATCGGCTCCATGGTCGCGTGGGCGAGGAAAGGCATTTCGTACACGGCCTCGACCTTGCGTCCGCCTTCCCTGGCCAGCGCCTTGACGGCATCGCCGGCATTCTTCGCCACGGCGCCGCCGCCTTCCGATACCTTCATCATGTCGGCGACGATGCCGGCCAGCGAGACATTGCCGTTGGCGCCATCGTCCCAGCGCGGCGCGGCAGCCAGCAGGCCCTGCTTTGCAGCCCAGAAATGGTCGGCCACGACGGCGACCGCACCCTCCAGGCGCAGCACCTGGCGCACGCCTTTCACGGCCATTGCCTTGGCCTCGTCGACGGCGGCGAGCTTGCCACCCGTGACCGGCGAGGCGGCAACGGCGGCAATGCCCATGTTCGGCAGGCGCGCATCGATGCCGAACAGGGCTGAACCATCCGTCTTGGCCGGCGAATCGAGGCGCTTCATGGTTTTGCCGATCAGCACGAAATCTTCCGGGGCCTTCAGCTTGACGTTCTTCGGCAAGTCCATTTTCGAGGCGGCGTCGACCAGCTCGCCGAAGTGGGCGGAGCGGTTCGAGGCCTGGTGGCGCACGCTGCCGGCCACGACCTGCAATTCATTGGTGTCGACATTCCAGTTTTTCGCGGCAGCCGAGACCAGCACGCTGCGTACCATGGCACCGGCTTCGCGCAGCGGCTTCCAGGCGCCGCGCACCGAGGTCGAACCGCCCGTGACCTGGCCGCCGAGCAAGGGATCGGCATACAGCTCGTTGTTCGCCGGTGCCTGCTCGAGTTTGACTTTCGACAGATCGGCGCCGAGTTCCTCGGCCAGCAGCATCGGCATCGCCGTGAAGGTGCCTTGCCCCATCTCGACCTTGTGGATAATCAGGGTGACGATGCCGCTGCGGTCGATCCGGATAAACGCGTCGCGCGCCAGGCCGGCCGGGGTGTCGGAGTGTTCGGTGCTGGCTGTGCCCACGGCTTTTTCGGGCGGCGCTTCCTTGCGGTCGCCGTCCTTCTGGCAGCCGAACAGCGAGAAACCGAACAGCAGGCCGCCGCCGGCGGTGGCCCCGAGTTGCATGAAACGGCGGCGCGCCGGGGAGACGTGCGTGGTCTTGTTTTGGCTCACAAAATCTCCTTATTTGGCGGCGGCGATCTTGATCGCCTGGCGGATACGTCCATAGGTGCCGCAGCGGCAGATGTTGCCGGACATCGCATTGTCGATGTCGGCGTCGCTCGGCTTCGGCGTCGCCTGCAACAAGGCGGTGGCCGACATGATCTGGCCCGACTGGCAATAACCGCACTGCACCACGTCGATCTGGCGCCAGGCGTCCTGCACCTTGGCGCCGACCGGGTCCTGGCCGATGGCCTCGATCGTGACGATTTTCTTGCCGGCCGCCGCCGAGACCGGGGTCACGCAGGAGCGGATCGGCTGGCCGTCGAGGTGAACGGTGCAGGCGCCGCACAGGGCCTGGCCGCAGCCGAACTTGGTGCCGGTCAGGCCGGCCACGTCGCGCAGCACCCACAGCAGGGGCATGTCGTCGGGGACGTCGAGGGTGGTGGTGGTGCCGTTGATGGTGAGGGCGGGCATGGGGCGATTCCTTTGCTTTTTGGCCAATTTATCCATGATAAAGCAAGCCTGCCGACTTCGCTCGACAGTGCCGCGTCCCGGCTCCCGCGCTCTGGCGGGTCCGCTTTTGGTGTATGCTACGCCCATCGTAACAACGGCTTCACGCCAACTATGCCCGAGTATCCCAGTGACGTCCGATCGGACGCCAAACCCCACCGGTCGCTCTTCGAACGACTGACCGCACTCATCTCCCCTGAGCCAGAAAATCGCACTGAGCTGCTCGAAGTGCTGCACGAAGCACACGAGCGCAACCTCATCGACGCCGATGCCTTGTCGATGATCGAGGGTGTGTTCCAGGTCTCCGACCTGTCCGCGCGCGACATCATGGTGCCCCGTTCCCAGATGGACGTGATCGACATCACCGATCCGATCGAGGAATGGCTGCCGATCGTGCTGGAAACCCAGCACTCGCGCTTCCCCGCCATCGAAGGCGAGCGCGACAAGGTCGTCGGCATCCTGCTGGCCAAGGATTTGCTGCGCTATTACACGGAGAAATCGTTCGACGTGCGCGCCATGCTGCGTCCGGCGATTTTCATTCCCGAGTCGAAGCGCCTGAACGTGCTGTTGCGCGATTTCCGCGCCAACCACAACCACATGGCCATCGTCGTCGACGAGTACAGCGGCGTGGCCGGCCTGATCACGATCGAAGACGTGCTGGAACAGATCGTCGGCGACATCGAGGACGAATACGACTTCGATGAGGAAGAAGATAACGTTCTTTCCGTCAAGGAAGGCCAATTGGGCCCGCGCTGGCGCGTAAAAGCGCTGACCGAGATCGACCAGTTCAACGAAGAAATCGGCGTCGACCTGCCGGAAGACGAAGCCGACACCATCGGTGGCTTCGTGGCCGGCCACCTGGGCCGGATGCCGCACAAGGGGGAGGAATTCACCCTGCGTAATCTGCGCTTCGAGGTGCTGCGCGCCGACGCGCGCCAGATCCACGTCCTGCTGGTCGAAAAGCTGCCGCACACGCAGCACGCCCGCGACGACGACGATTGATGCTGCGCCGCCGTCCCGCCAGCACGCCCGTGCCAGTGGTGCGGGGCGCGCATCCTTCCCTGCGTGAGTTAGTCGTTGCCGGCCTCGCCGGCGGCGCTTCCCTGTTTTCCTTCGAGCCCTTCGGCTGGTGGCCGCTGCAGTTCCTGCTGCTGGCTTACTTCTTCTACCGGGTCGGGCTCGGCAATCATGTGAAACGCGCGACCCTGCTCGGCTGGGCCTTCGGCTTCGGCTGGTCGGTGGCGGGCATGCACTGGCTGTATATCGCCCTGAACCGTTTCGGCGGCTTGCCGGCGATCCTCTCCGCCATCGCCATCTGCCTGCTCGGTCTGTACATGGGCCTGTTCGGGGCCTTTGCCGCCGGCAGCGCCACCTGGCTGCGCCGGCGCTGGTCGCTGCCATTGGTCAGCTTCGTGCTGCTGGTCCTGCCGGTCACCTGGGGCGTGTCCGAATGGATGCGCGGCTGGGTGTTTACCGGTTTTCCCTGGGCTTCCTCGGGCTATGCGCACAACGTCGCGCCGCTGGGTGGCTTTGCGCCGCTGATCGGCGTGTACGGCATCGGCGTGCTGGTCGCGGTCTGCGCCGGCTGCCTCGTGATGCTGACCCAGCGCGCGCGACCGCTGGCGATCGGCCTGTTCTGCGCCCTGCTCGCTTGCGGCTATGGCTTGCGCCAGATCGACTGGACCCATCCGTCCGGCGCCCCGATCTCGGTGCGCCTGCTGCAAGGCGACATCCCGCAGGACGAGAAGTTCAGCAACGAACACCTGCAAAAGATCCTGGACCGTTACCAGCAACTGCTGACGGCGCAGCCGGCCGACCTGGTCGCCGCCCCGGAAACGGCCATTCCCGTGTTCCCGCACCAGCTGCCGAGCGGCTACCTGGCGCACCTGGGCGACTACGCGAAACAAAGCGGCAGCCACCTGGTGTTCGGCATCCCGCTGATGGACAGCGCCACCGACTACGCCAACAGCGTCGCCAGCCTGGGGCCGCAAGGCGAATCCTTCCGCTACGACAAGCATCATCTCGTGCCCTTCGGCGAGTTCATCCCGACCGGCTTCCGCTGGTTCACCGACCTGATGCACATTCCGTTGGGCGATTTTACGCGCGGTGCCGCAGTCCAGCAGCCGTTCAAGGTGAAGGACCAGCTGGTGCTGCCGAATGTCTGTTATGAGGACGTGTTCGGCGAGGAAATCGCCGCCCAGCTGCGCGGCGCGGCGCAACCGGCGACTTTGCTGCTGAACGTGTCGAACCTGGCCTGGTACGGCGAATCGGTGGCGATTCCGCAGCACCTGCAGATTTCGCGGATGCGCTCGCTCGAAACGGGGCGGCCGATGCTGCGTGCGACGAACAACGGCGCCACGGCGATCATCGACGGCAAGGGCAATGTCGCGCAAACGATCCCTTACTTCCGCCAGGGCGTGCTCGCGGCGAAGGTACAAGGCATGGCCGGCATGACGCCCTACATTCGCTTCGGCAACTATGCCTTCCTGCTGCTGGGCGCGCTGGCCCTGTTGGGCGCCTGGTTTTCCGGGCGCAATTACCTCAAGAAAAAGGCCAATGCTGAATAGTTGAGGTGAATCCGGTCCCAGAGGCCGCTCAAAACCCGCTAGAATTGGTCATTTAGCAAACTCACCGTGTTCGCGCTTTTCCTCGCGACGCCATTTCAAGATGCTCACATTCCAACAAATCATTCTGACCTTGCAGACCTATTGGGACAAGCAAGGTTGCGCCCTGCTCCAGCCTTACGACATGGAAGTGGGCGCCGGCACCTTCCACACTGGCACCTTCTTGCGCGCAATTGGACCGGAGCCATGGCGCGCGGCCTATGTGCAGCCTTCGCGCCGCCCGAAGGATGGCCGTTACGGCGAGAACCCGAACCGTCTGCAACACTATTACCAGTACCAGGTGGTCCTGAAGCCGGCCCCGGAAAACATCCTCGATCTCTACCTCGGTTCGCTCGAGGCGCTGGGCCTGGACCTGAAAAAGAATGACGTGCGTTTCGTCGAAGACGACTGGGAAAGCCCGACCCTGGGCGCCTGGGGCCTGGGCTGGGAAGTCTGGCTGAACGGCATGGAAGTGACGCAGTTCACCTATTTCCAGCAAGTGGGCGGCCTCGATTGCAAGCCGGTGCTGGGCGAAATCACCTATGGCATCGAGCGTCTTGCCATGTACCTGCAGGGCGTGGAAAACGTCTACGACCTGGTCTGGACCGAGTGGGAAGAGAATGGCCAGAAGAAGAAGCTGTCGTACGGCGACGTCTTCCACCAGAACGAAGTCGAGCAGTCGACCTATAACTTCGAGCACGCCAACACCGATCTGCTGTTCCAGGCTTTCGCCAACCACGAGTCGGAAGCCAAGCGCCTGATCGAACTGGAGCTGACGCTGCCGGCCTACGAGCAGATCATGAAGGCTTCGCACAGCTTCAACATGCTCGATGCACGCGGTGCTATCTCCGTGACCGAGCGCGCCGCCTACATCGGCCGCGTGCGCACGCTGTCGCGCCTGGTCGCCCAGGCCTATTACGATTCGCGCGAGAAGCTCGGCTTCCCGATGGCACCGAACGCCGCTGCCGCCCCAGCCGCTGCCTGAACACCGACGCACCAGACAAGAACAGAACCCATGAATCAAACACTCCTCGTCGAACTGCAGACCGAAGAACTGCCGCCGAAAGCACTCGTCAAACTGGGCGCGGCCTTTGCCGCCGGTATCGCCAATGGCCTCAAGGCCCGCGACTTCCTGGACGCCGACAGCGTCGTCACCCCTTACGCCACACCGCGCCGCCTGGCCGTCTCGATCACCAGGGTGCGCGCGACCTCGCCCGACAAATCGATCCGTGAAAAAGTGCTGCCGGTCTCGGTCGCCCTCGACAAGGAAGGCAACCCGAGCGCGCCGCTGGCCAAGAAGCTGGCGGCCCTGGGCTTCCCCGAGCTGCGCATCGCCGACCTCGAACGCGCCCAGGACGGTAAAGCGGAAAGCTTCTTCTACACCTATACCGCACCGGGCAGCGCGCTTGCCGGCGGCCTGCAGGAGGTGCTGGCCGACACCGTCGCCAAGCTGCCGATCCCGAAAGTCATGAGCTACCAGCGCCCCGACGGCGCCACCGTGCAGTTCGTGCGTCCGGTACACCTGCTGCTCGCCCTGTTTGGCGAACAGGTGCTGCCACTGACCCTGCTCGGTCTCGATGCCGGCCGCCTGACCATGGGCCACCGCTTCCTGTCGCACGGCCAGTCGATCGCGATCACGCATGCCGACAAGTACGCGACCATCCTCGAGAACGAGGGCAAGGTCATGGCCGGCGCCGACGCACGCAAGGAAAGCATCCGCGCCCAGCTGCTTGAAAAAGCGGGCGCCGACCAGGTGTTGATGCCGGAATCGCTGCTCGACGAAGTCGCGGCCCTGGTCGAGTGGCCGGTGGTTTACGAATGCCGCTTCGAGGACGCCTTCCTCTCCGTGCCCCAGGAATGCCTGATCCTCACCATGCAGACGAACCAGAAATACTTCGCGCTGACCGACAGCGAAGGCAAGCTGCGTTCGCGCTTCCTGATCGTCTCGAATATTGCGACCGACGACCCGCAGCACATCGTCGGCGGCAACGAGCGCGTCGTGCGCCCGCGCTTGTCGGACGCCAAGTTCTTCTTCGAGCAGGACAAGAAGAAGAGCCTCGAATCGCGCCTGCCGCAGCTGGCGAACGTGGTCTACCACAACAAGCTGGGCACCCAGGCCGAGCGCACCGAGCGCGTGACCAGACTCGCCGGCGCCATCGCCAAACGCCTCGGCTACGACGTGGCCCTGGCCGAACGCGGCGCGCGCCTGGCCAAGGCCGACCTGCTGACCGACATGGTCGGCGAATTCCCCGAGCTGCAAGGCATCATGGGGACCTATTACGCGCGCCACGACGGCGAGCCGGATGAAGTGGCGCTGGCCGCATCCGAACACTATCAGCCGCGCTTCGCCGGCGACAAGCTGCCCTCCACCAATACCGGCCTGGTGGTCGCGCTGGCCGATAAACTGGAAACCCTGGTCGGCATCTGGGCCATCGGCCTGCAGCCGACTGGAGAGAAGGATCCGTTCGCGCTGCGCCGCCACGCACTGGGCGTGATGCGCATGCTGGTGGAAAAACGCCTGCCTCTCGCGATCTCGGAGCTGCTGGCGGACGCCGCCAACGTCTTCGCCGGGCAAGCTGCATTTAAAGATCCGCGCGAGGAAGTCGGCGCCTTCATGCTCGATCGCCTGCGCGGCATGCTGCGCGAGCGCGGCTTTACGCCGAACGAAGTGGAAGCGGTGCTGGCCCAGAACCCGGACCGCGTCGACGACGTGGTGCAGCGCCTGGAAGCGGTGCAGGCCTTCGCCGCCCTGCCGGAAAGTGCCTCGCTGGCCGCGGCCAACAAGCGCATCACCAACATCCTGAAAAAGACCGATGCCGCCATCGGGACCGTCTCGCAGGAACTGCTGCAGGAAGAAGCCGAGCGCAAGCTGGCGGGTGCGATCGAACGGGTGCGTCCGCAGGTCGACGCGGCCTTCGCAAGCGGCGACTTCGCCGGCACGCTGAAAACCCTGGCCCAGCTGCGCGACGACGTCGACGCCTTCTTCAACGACGTGATGGTGATGGCCGAGGACCAGGCGCTGCGCAACAACCGCCTGGCGCTGCTGTCGTCGCTGCACGGCATGATGAACCGCGTGGCCGACATCTCGAAGCTGGCCGCGTAAGGGCATTACCATGAAGCTGATCATCCTCGACCGCGACGGGGTCATCAACCATGACTCCCCGGATTTTATTAAAAGCCCGGCGGAGTGGATTCCGATTCCCGGCTCGCTCGAGGCGATCGCGCGCCTCAACCAGGCCGGCTACCGGGTCATCATCGCCTCGAACCAGTCCGGCATCGCGCGCGAACTGTTCGACATGCAGACGCTGAACGCGATCCACCAGAAGATGCACAACGCCGCCCAGCAGGTCGGCGCCGACATCGACGCGGTGTTCTTCTGCCCGCACGCGGCGATCGACAACTGCGACTGCAGGAAACCGAAGGCCGGCATGTTCGAGGAGATCAGCAAGCGTTTTAAAGTCAGCCTGAAGGGCGTGCCGACGGTCGGCGATTCGCTGCGCGACCTGCAGGCCGGCTTCATCAGCGGCTGCCTGCCCAACCTGGTCCTGACCGGCAAGGGCGAAAAAACCCACGAGACCGGGGGCCTGCCGCCCGGCACCCAGGTCTTCCCCGACCTGGCCGCGATGGTGACAAGCCTGCTGAAAAGCAGCGCCCGCCCTCAGCCCAACTAATATATCCAAAGAGAGTCCTTCTTGCGTAACGTCGTCCCCTTCCTGCGTTCCCTGCTGTTTGCCATCGTGATGGTGGTCGCCACCGTGGTCTGGGCCTGCGTCTGCTTCCTGGTCGCCCCGCTTCCCTACAACAAGCGCTTCTGGGTGACCTCGCGCTGGAACGTCTTCATCATCTGGTGCGCGAAAGTCATTTGCGGCATCCGCTACCAGTTCAAGGGCTACGAGAACCTGCCGGACGCGCCGGCCATCGTGCTGTCGAAACACCAGTCGGCCTGGGAGACGATCTTCCTGCTGCCGAACCTGATCCGCCCGCTGGTCTTCGTCTTCAAGAAGGAAATCCTCTACATCCCCTTCTTCGGCTGGGCGATGGCGCTGCTGCGCATGATCCCGATCGACCGCAGCGAAGGCAAGAACGCCTTTGCCCACGTGGTCCGCCACGGCAAGCGGCGCCTGGCCGACGGCCAGTGGATCATCATGTTCCCGGAGGGGACGCGCATCCCTGTTGGAAAAAAGGGAAAGTACAAGAGCGGCGGTGCGCGCCTGGCTGTAGAAACCCAAGCCGTGGTCGTGCCGATCGCGCATAATTCAGGTGAGTGCTGGCCGAAGAATTCCTTCATCAAGCGGCCAGGACTCGTGACGGTCTCGATTGGCAAACCGATATCGCCGCAACACCACACTCCCGACAGTCTGATGCAAGAGGTCGAAAATTGGATAGAATCAGAAATGCGCGTCATTTCGCCCCACGTCTACACCGGTGGCTGAACGAAGTCGGCGCGCAGATCACAGCACCTCCACCTCTGCACGCCATGAATTCCCCCAAGACCGACGGGCCCCAGCTCGACCTTTTTAGCCAGGAACGGACCGCCCAGGACCCGTTCGCAGCGCTGGTGCCGGCCGCAAGGCCGGCGCCGGTGCCGCCGCCTCCGCAGCCCCTGTTCAAGGCGCCTCCTGCGCCGCCCCGCATCAATCTGCCCTCTCCGCCGCGCACGCCCGAGGATCCGCCCCTGCGGCGCATCGTGCTGGGCCACTACGCGGTCGACTACGAACTGAAACGCTCGGCGCGCCGCTCGATCGGCTTCATGATCGACGACGACGGCCTGCACGTGACGGCGCCGCGGCGCGCCATCCTGCCCGACATCGACAACGCGATCCGCGCCAAGCAGCGCTGGATCCTGACCAAGCTGCACGAACGCGGCGAGCGCCGCGCCAAGCGCGCCGAGCGCGTGCCGCTGGTCTGGGAAGACGGCGCACGCCTGCCCTACCTGGGTGGCGAAATCGTGCTGCGCCTGCAGCCGGCCGCGCGCAGCCACTGCGTATTCGATGCGCAGACCCGTGAACTGAATGTCGGCGTGACGCCGGGACTGTCGGAGTGGCAGCTGAAGGAACGCATCAAGCTGTGGTTCCAGGCCGAAGCCAAGCGCCTGTTCGTCGAGCGCCTCGACTTCTATGCGCCGCAGCTCGGCGTGCGCTACAGCGCGCTGACGCTGTCCTCGGCCGGCACGCGCTGGGGATCATGCACGGTGGGCGGCAGCATCCGCCTGAACTGGCGCCTGGTGCACTATGCGCTGGCGCTGCTCGATTACGTGGTGGTGCACGAACTGGCGCACTTGCGCGAGATGAACCACAGCCCGCGCTTCTGGGCGGTCGTCGGGTCGGTGTATGCGGATTACGACGGGGCGCGGCTGGAGCTACGCAGGCGCTCGCATGAGATGCCGGTGTTGTTTACGGATTGATCGTTTTGTGCGGCTACACGTGAGCCGGTTGCGTGGGCGGAGACCGCCCACACTACGGTCAATGTCATGCCTTATCGCAGGGACGTAGGGTGGGCGGTCTCCGCCCACGCGTTCGACGCACGTCAGCAATCCAGGAAACGTCGATTACCTCAGCACGTGATCGCGCCGCGCCTCTGCCAGCCCGCGCATCGCCCCGCGCTGCGCCTCGTTCAGGCAGCGAAACGGAATCGGCAGCGTCCCGCGTTTCAGGACCATCATGAAGCCGCGCGAATAGGTGCGCACCGCCGTCACGTCGGACCAGCCGATCAGGGTCACGCCGCCGCTGGTGCGCACGATGCCGTGTTCGTCGATGGTGAATTCGTAGGTGCGGCGTCCGCGTCCGAGCAGCACGAAATTCAGGGCCGCGCTGGCCGTGCTCCTGATGCGCCAGTAGAAGCTGGCCGGCCAGCGGATGCGGCGGCGGCGGATCAGGAAGCCGCCGTGCTGCCACATGAAGCCGATGTATTCGCGCAGCGAATAGCGTACGAAGAAATGCAGGTCGCCCAGGGCGGTGGCGACCGTCGGCAAGGCGGGCGCGCCCGAGGATCCAAAGTAAGCGTCACCGGCGCCATCGGTTGCTCCATGCGCCACCATGGCCATCGGCTTGCTGCTGCCGCCTGGTTCCGGGCGATTTAACGACGACATGCGCATCCCCTTTTTCTGCCGAACTCAAAAAGCAATGGTATCAAAAACTACTCAAATTCCTGTTGCAAGAGTTCAACAGTGCGCAGGGTCGCGCCACGGTGGCGGCTTGCAAAATCCGCCGCATGGGTGCCCATTTCGGTGCGCGCATGCGCATCGCATAACAGGCGCACGGCCTGCGCCAGCAGGCTGTCCGCGTCGGGCACGCGCAGCGCCGCACCGGCCGTGACCGCTTCCTCGGTCGCGTCGAGGAAATTGAAGGTGTGTTCGCCCACCAGCACCGGTTTACCCAGCGCGCAGGCCTCGATCAGGTTCTGTCCGCCGAGCGGCAGCAGGCTGCCGCCGATGTAGGCACAGTCGCAGGCCGCGTAATAGGCGAACATCTCGCCCATCGAGTCGCCCAGCAGTACATCGGCTTCCACCGCGGCGTCGACCGCGGCCTCGTTCATGTCCGAACGGCGCTGCAGCGACAGGCCGCGTGCACGCACCAGTTGCGCAACTTCGTCGAAGCGCTGCGGGTGGCGCGGCACGATGGCCAGCAGCATGCCGGCGGGCCGGTCTTTCAAACGCGTATAGGCGTCGAGGATCAGGACTTCTTCGCCTTCACGCGTGCTGGCGCACAGGAAGACCGGACGGCCATTGAGGCGTGCGCGCAGCCGGGTGCCGGTGGCCAGCGCCGCCTGCGGCGGCACGACGTCGAACTTGATGCTGCCGGTAATCGCCACCTTCGGCGCGCCAAGCGAACGGATGCGCTGCGCGTCCGCTTCGGTCTGCGCCGCCACGACGGTGATCGCCCGTGCTGCCTCCGACATCAAGGTACCGAAACGCTGGCCGCGGCGCAGCGAGCGCTCGGACAGGCGCGCGTTCACCAGCGCCACCGGCACCTGCCGTGCGGCGCAGCCGGCGATCAGGTTCGGCCAGACTTCGGTCTCCATCAGGATGCAGATGCGCGGCGCATAGTGGCGCAGGAAGCGCCGCACCATGAAGCCGGTGTCGTAAGGAAGATAGGATTGAATGACGCGCGCGCCGTGTTTCGCAAACAGCGCGCGGCCGGTGGCGCGGCCGGTCGGCGTCATGTGGGTCAGCAGCACGCGGCTCCCGGGCCACCCTGCCAGCAGCGCTTCGACCAGCGGCTCGGCGGCGCGCGTCTCGCCGACCGACACGGCGTGCACCATGAAGGTCATGCGCGCAGGCGCCACGTCGTCGTAGAAGCCCAGGCGCTCGCCTACGTGGCCGCGGTAACCGGGCTCCTTGCGTCCGCGCCACCACAGGCGCGCCAGCACGATCGGCAGCGCCAGCCACCACAGGAAGGAATACAGTGTGCGGTTCATTGCACGCCCAGCAGGCCGCGCGCGGCGGCGATCACCTCGGCGCTGGAGGGCGGCGCGCCCTGGTCGCCGAGGTTGACGATGCGCGGCGACCAGTTGCCCTCGGTCTTCCATTTCGGCGAATCGGCATAGATCTCGACCGTCGGCCGGTAGAAGGCGGCCGCGATGTGGGTCAGTCCGGTGTCGACCCCGATCGCCAGCGCCGCCTGCTGCGCCAGCGTCACGGCATCCATCATCGACAGCTTCGGCAGCACGCGCGCATTCGGCAGCCGGGCGGCCAGCGCCTCGGCTTCGCGCTTCTCTCCTTCCGAGCCCCAGGGCAGCAGCACCGGCATCGGCGACAAGGCCAGGCCGGTGGCGATCCAGTTCGCGGGCGCCCACTTCTTGGCGTCGCGCGCGGTGCCGTGGAAGAAGACGGCAAATGGCTCATGCGGCAGCCAGTGGGGACGCTGGGTGGACTCGGGCGGCGGCAGGCCGAAGTCGGGTGCGGTGTCGACCGGGTAGCCGAGCGCCGTGCCGGCCACCAGGCGCCCGCGCGCGACCGCATGGGTGCGCGGGTCGAGCGGGACGCTCTCGGTGTGGAAGAGTCGCGAGATGCCCTCGTAGCCGGAGCCCTCGCTGCCGTTGGCAAGGCCCACCTTGCGCCCGCCGCGCTTGATGCGCGCGGCGCCCATGATGATCCCGGTTTTTAATAAACCCTGGGTGTCGAAGACGAGATCGTATTCTTCTTCGCGCAAGGTAGAGAAGAAGGCCTTGATCTCGGCGCGCACCGCGGGACTGCGCAGGCCCTTGCGCCAGCGCCGCAGCGCGAACGGGATAATCTTGCGCACGTGCGGGTTCAGGCGCACGAGGCTGACATAGCCCTCTTCCACGACCCAGTCGATTGTCGCCTGCGGATGGCGGCGCAGGAGGTCGGCCACCATCGGCAGGTTGTGCAGGACGTCGCCCAGGGACGACACCCGCACCAGCAGGATCTTCACATGCATCTCTCTTCAGGATTGCTTCAGAACGGCAGCTTGGCATCCGGCTTGGCAGCCAGGATCACGCTGCGGAATTCGTCCTGGATGCGCGCCAGCGCTTCCGGGTTCTCGCCCTCGAAGCGCAGCACCACGACCGGGGTCGTGTTCGACGAACGGGCCAGGCCAAAACCGTCCGGGTACTCGACGCGCAGGCCGTCGATGTCGTTGATTTTTTCCGAAGTCGGGAAGGTGGCGTCGGTACGCAGCTTGTCGATCAGCGCAACGTTCTCGCCCTCGTCCAGGTGCAGGTGCAGCTCGGGCGTGCTGATCGCCATCGGCAGCGCGTTCAGCAGCGCCGACGGATCGTCGACTTTGGTCAGCAATTCGAGCATGCGCGCGCCCGCATACAGGCCGTCGTCGAAGCCGTACCAACGGTCCTTGAAGAAGACGTGGCCGCTCATCTCGCCGCCCAGCGGGGACCCGGTTTCCTTCAGCTTGGCCTTCACCAGCGAGTGGCCGGTCTTGTACATCAGCGGACGGCCGCCGTGCTGCTCGATGTACGGTGCCAGGTGGCGCGTGCATTTGACGTCGTACAGGATTTCGGCACCCGGATTGCGCGACAGGACATCGGCCGCAAACAGCATCATCTGGCGGTCCGGATAGATGATGTGGCCGTCCTTGGTGACGATGCCCAGGCGGTCGCCGTCGCCGTCGAAGGCCAGGCCGATCTCGGCGTCGCTCGTTTGCAGCGCGCGGATCAGGTCCTGCAGGTTTTCCGGGTGCGCCGGGTCCGGGTGGTGGTTCGGGAAGTGGCCGTCGACTTCGCAGAACAGCTCGATGACTTCGCAGCCCATGCCGCGGTACAGGTCGCCCGCGAAGGCGCCGGCCACGCCGTTGCCGCAGTCGACCGCGATCTTGATCGGACGCGCAATCTTGACGTCGCCGATGATGCGCTCGAGGTAGGCGGCGCGGATGTCGTGGGTGCGGTAGCTGCCCTTGTCGGCGGCGCTGCTGCCGTCGTGCGCCTGAATGCTGTCGTACAAGGCCGTGATCGCGTCGCCGTAGATCGCCTCGCCCGCGAGCACCATTTTGAAACCGTTGTAGTCGGGCGGATTGTGGCTGCCCGTGACCATGATGCCCGAGCGCGTACCCTCGAGCACATTGGTGGCGAAATAGACCATGGGCGTGGCGACCATGCCGAGGTCGATGACGTCGACGCCGGCGGCCTGCAGGCCTTCGGCCAGGGCTGCGGACAGCGCCGGGCCCGACAAACGGCCGTCGCGGCCGATCACGACGCTGCGCTCCCCCTTGGCAAGCGCCGCCTGGCCAAAGGCCTGGCCAATGCTGCGTGCCACGCCCGCGTCGAGCGTGCTGTCGATCACGCCGCGAATGTCATACGCCTTGAAAATCGTTTTTGAGAGAGCAACCATGTTCTACCTTGAAGAGTCGGGCGCCGCGATGCCTGCCCGGTGGGTGCATATGAACAGCACGGAAAGCGGCCAGCGCCAATGATGAGAGGATGACAAAACAGGGGGTATTGTAGCGGCAAGCGCGGCCACCGTGGAAACGGATGGCCGGCTGAGGTGCAGAAGTACGTTAGCGGCGAGCGCCGGTAACGGGGGAAGGATTTAAACGCGCAGTTTATCGAGCGACTTACCGCCTTCGACCCATTCCTTGACCCATTTAGGCTGGCGGCCGCGGCCGGTCCACTGCTGCGACGAATTGTCCGGGTGGCGATAACGCACAGCGACCGTACCAGTTTTGGTTCCACGTGCAGGCGTGGTCATCAGGTCTTTCAGCGGTACGCCTACCTTTTGAGCGATAGCCAGGATCTGCTCGCGTGCCTGCTGCACTTCCTGGTGCTCGCGCTGTTTCATTTCCTGCTTGATTTGCTCCTGCAGGTTGCGCAAATCGCCAACCGACATATTTGACAGATCCATCATCGTTCCTCGAAAGTTGGGTTAATCCAATTCAGGTGAAATCTCACCAAATGTCGCAATATACTACATTGGCAATTTATTGCCAGTCCTTCTTGCGCGAAATCAGCCATCTCGGCGATTTGAATCGAACAATACGCGCATACAGCCACAGGTAGCTGATAACGAACAATAAACAGAATACTATCAAGACGATTGTATTTTGCCAGAACAATGTGGCAGGGATGACGGCCATGAGTGAAAATAACCACAAATAAGGCGAGGTACGAGCATTACGCTGGAGCAGCGCCCTGGCCTCTTTATTACCGACAGTCCACCTGACAATACGCCTGAAAATAAGGCTGTGCAAGTGAATACCGTCGGGTACCCCAGGCGATTTTCCGCGCACAAACATACGGCGGTAAGCGGAGAAAAGGGTTTCGAATGCGGGATAAATGAGCAGCAATGCCGCGTACCAGGTCGACACTTGCGGGTTGCGCATTACCAGCAACAGGGCCAGTTCGCCAAGCATGAATCCAATGAAATAGGCGCCGCCATCGCCGAGGAATATCAGGCCCACCGGATAATTCCAGATCAGGAACCCGGCGGTCGCACCGGCGACCATCAGGGCGGTAATCAGGATGAACATGTCGTTCACTTGCAAGGCTACATAGGCCAGCGACAGCAGCATGCAGATCGTGACCATGCTTGCCAGGCCATTGAAGCCGTCGATGATATTCACCGCGTTCGCAATCCCCGCCACCGCCAATACCGTCAGCGGCAGCGCCACCCAGCCCGCGACAAAAATCACCATTCCGAACGGCAGGTCGATGCGTCCGATGGCCGCGTCGAGCAGCAGATAGGCCAGCATGGCGCCGGTCATCGTCAACAGCAGCCGGCGCGAAGGCCGCACCGCCCCGGTATAGTCTTCGAGCACGCCGCCGAGGAAGGCGACGAAGGCGCACAGCAGCAGCGGCGGCAGCGCTTGCAAGGACGTCGGCTGGCGCGCGATCGAGATCGCGGCGGCCAGCACCACCGACAGGTAGATCGGCAGCCCGCCAATCCGGGCCACCAGGTGCGTATGCGCGCGCTGCACCCCCTTGAAGTCGGTGTCGAGCGCCAGCCTGCGCAGTCTCGCGTGCTTGATCACAAGCAGGGTCAGCAGGGCCGAGCAGACGAAGCTGACGAAGAATGAAAACATGGCGTTTCCGCGGTTTTAAAGCGCAACGGGCAGCCGCTCTGGACGCCGGGGCGGCGAAAGGCGCACGAGAAACGTCCACCTCGCGTGCTTGCAAAGGAGTCAAATCTATTCTAACCGGATAAGCGCCCTCAACGCGGGCAGGCCCGTGTACCGCGTGAGTAGTGTTGGAATTGCGCCAGACCGGGTGCGAGGATGTATCGAAAACGCAATTCGGTGGCGGCGATCGAGCTTGCCGGAAGACAGCAGCGCGCGCCAGGCGCTTATTTCAGCACGCCTTCCCTGAGCAATTGCAGCAGGTACTGCCCATATCCGGTACCGGATATGGGCGCGGCCAGGGCGTGCAGTTGCGCGGCATCGATATAGCCCATCCGAAATGCCGTTTCTTCGGGCACCGCCACTTTCAGGCCCTGGCGTTTTTCGATGGTGGCGATGAATTGCGAGGCATCGAGCAGGGATTCATGGGTGCCGGTATCGAGCCAGGCCATCCCACGCCCCATCAGCTCGACCCGCAATCGCCCTGCCGACAGATAAGCCTGGTTAATATCGGTGATTTCCAGTTCGCCCCGTGCCGAGGGACGCAGGCCGGCCGCGATATCGCAGACTCCGCCATCGTGGAAATACAGTCCGGTCACCGCATAATTCGATTTCAGCACCTGCGGTTTTTCCTCGATCGACAAGGCCTTGCCGCCGCGGTCGAATTCGATCACGCCGTAACGCTGCGGATCGTTCACATGGTAGGCAAATACGGTCGCGCCCTCGTTGCGCGCGCTGGCCGCCTGCAGTGTCTGCTCCAGGCCATGGCCATAAAAGATATTATCGCCCAGGACCAATGCCGCGGGACCACCGGCCAGAAATGCGCGGCCGATCAGGTAGGCTTGCGCGATTCCCTCGGGCGCGGGCTGGACGGCATAATGCAGGGCCAATCCCCATTGCCCTCCATCGCCCAGCAATTGCTGGAAGCGCGGCAAATCCTGTTCGGTCGAGATAATCAGGATTTCGCGTATTCCCGCCTGCATCAGCGTCGTTAGCGGATAATAAATCATCGGCTTGTCGTACACCGGCAGCATTTGCTTCGAGATAGCCGTCGTCATCGGATACAGGCGCGAACCCGATCCGCCCGCCAGGATGATTCCCTTGCGCGCCCTGTGCATGCTGCTCATGCCGTCCCCTGTCCTGAGTATTCGAACCGCCCGGTCCGCAAGACTGCGCACCCCGGCAAAATCATTTAGTATGCCCTCCACAGCCATTCATCCGTCCGCATCGCTGCGTTGGCGGCATTATCCAACAAGAATATCCGCCGCGGCGGCCAGGAAGTCAGATTATGAAAACCTATGTCATCGGCGACCTGCAGGGTTGCGCCCATGAGGCAGAGGCCCTGCTGGAAAAAATCGCGCAGGACGCCGGCGCCGGCACCCATGCGCGCATCCTCTTTGTCGGCGACCTGATCAACCGCGGCCCGGAGTCGCTGCTGGCCCTGCGGCGCATGAAGGCGCTGGCCGAAACGAGCGGCGGCCGCGTGGAAGCCCTGCTCGGCAACCACGACCTGCACCTGCTGGCGGTGGCCGCCGGCGCCCAGCGCGCCAGCAAGTCCGACACCCTGGACGAGATCCTCGCCGCCCCCGACCGCGACGAACTGCTGGCCTGGCTGCGCGGGCGTCCGCTGGCGATCTTCGTCGACGCCCACCTGCTGGTGCATGCCGGGGTGGCGCCGCAGTGGGACGCGGCGCAGACGATGGCGCTCGCCAATGAGGTCGAGGAGGTCCTGCGCGGCGACGGCTGGATCGATTTCCTGGCGCAGATGTACGGCAACCAGCCCGACCGCTGGGACGACAACTTGACCGGCATGGACCGCCTGCGCTGCATCGTCAACGCCCTCACCCGCATGCGCCTGTGCCTGCCCGACGGGACGATGGATTTCGCGCACAAGGAAAGCGAGAGCGGACCGATCGGATCGGGCCTGCTGCCCTGGTTCGACCTGCCGGGCCGGCGCACGATGGACGTGACGGTGGTGTTCGGCCACTGGTCGGCGCTGGGCCTGATCCTGCGCCCGAACCTGGTGGGACTCGACAGCGGCTGCGTCTGGGGCGGCAAGCTGACCGCCGTCTGCCTGGACGACCGAGGCCTGCTGCAGGTCGACTGCCCGGAATACCGGCCGCACAGCGGAAAAGGCTAGACGCTGCCCGATTGCGCCAGGAGCGGCGATGCGTCCACGGGCCTCAGCGCCGCCTGGATCGCGTCGTGCGCCGCCTGCGCCAGTTCGCGCCGGTGCGCACCCTCTCCCGCGATCGGGGCCAGGCAGGCCACGCGTGCCCGCACCGGCGCGCCGCCGAGGATGGTGACGATGCTGTCGACGAAACTCACGTCGCCCGCATAGTCGACGCCGCGGTGCCAGGCGCCGGCCTCGTCGAGATAGGCCAGCGCGCAGGGCTGCAGCGCGACTTTGGCGTCGATCGCGGCCTCGAACAGGTTGGCGTGGAAGGGCAGCACGCTACCCTGCTGGCCGACGGTCCCCTCGGGGAAGAAGGCGACCCGCTCGCCCTGTCTCAGCACCGACACGATCCCTTTGAAAATGTGGCGCAGCTCGCGCCGGTTGCCGCGCGCGATAAACACCGTGCCGGCGGCGGCGGCCAGCCAGCCGAGCACCGGCCAGGACCGGATCTCGGCCTTGGCGACGAAGCGGCAGGGGTGCAGCGAATTGAGGACGAAGATGTCGAGCCAGGAGACGTGGTTCGCGACGAACAGCGCGTGCTCGAGCGCCGGCGCGCCCGGGGCTTCTTCCACCCGGACGTTGCAGATCGCCAGCAGGCGGCGCGACCAGCGCCGCGTGGCCGCGTCGCGCAGCCGGCGGCCGGCCCAGGGGAAGACGAGCGCGCAGGTCGCCAGGCCTGCCAGCAGGTGGACGATCACGCGCGCGAGGCGCCAGGCGAGGCGAAGTCGAATCATCGTAGAAAAGAGAAGCGGGGCCGCAGCCCCGCGCAATGCTTAACGCTGGTAGGCGATGCGCCCGCCGACGACCGTGACTTGCACCTGGCCGGTCAGTTCATAGCCCAGGAAAGGCGTGTGCTTGCCCTGGCTGGCCAGCGCCGCGCCTTCGACCAGCCAGCGGACGTTCGGGTCGAACACGACGATGTCGGCGGCCGCGCCCACTTTCAGGTCGCCGGCTGCCAGGCCCGCCGTGCGTGCGGCGTCGGCGGTGATCTTGGCCAGCGCACGCGGCAGGGCATCCTGTCCGCGCTGGTCTTCCACCCACTTCAGCATCAGCGACAGCAGCAATTCCAGGCCGGTGGCGCCCGGCGAGGCTTCGGCGAAAGGCAGCAGCTTCTCGTCGTCGTCGACCGGGGTGTGGTCCGAACAGACGGCGTCGATGGTGCCGTCCAGCAGGGCGGCCGTGATGGCGTCGCGGTCGCGGCCGCTCCGGACCGGCGGGGTCAGGCGCGCGTTGGAATCGAAGAAGCCGATGTCGGCGTCGGTCATGTGCAGGTGG
Organism: Massilia litorea; assembly: GCF_015101885.1. Classification (NCBI taxonomy): domain Bacteria; kingdom Pseudomonadati; phylum Pseudomonadota; class Betaproteobacteria; order Burkholderiales; family Oxalobacteraceae; genus Massilia; species Massilia litorea. The sequence goes on along the minus strand of NZ_CP062941.1, from coordinate 2,041,496 downwards.
TGCACGCCGACGTCGCAGGTGACCGGCAAGCCTTCCTTCTTCGCCGCGCGCACCAGGTCGAGGCCGGCCGCGGACGACATGCGGCACAGGTGGACGCGGGCGCCGGTCGAGCGCACCAGATCGAAAATGGTGTGCAGGGCGATCGTCTCGGCCATGACGGGCACGCCCGACAGGCCCAGGCGCGAGGCCAGCGGCCCGCTGTGGGCGACGCCGCCGCGGCCGATGTGCGGATCCTGCGGGCGCAGCCAGACGGTATAGCCGAAGGTTTTCGCATACTGCAGGGCGCGCAGCAGGACGTTGGTGTCCAGGATCGGCACTTCGGCCTGGGCGAAGCCGATGCAGCCGGCCTCGGTCAGCTCGGCCATTTCGGTCAGCGCTTCTCCCTTCAGGCCCATGGTCAGCGCACCCAGCGGGTGCACCTGGGCCAGGTCCAGGTTGCGGGCGCGGTGTTTCAGCATTTCGACCAGGCCCGGCTCGTCCAGCACCGGATCAGTGTCGGGCGGGCAGACCAGCGTCGTCACGCCGCCCTGCACCGCAGCGCGCATTTCCGACTCCAGCGTCGCCTTGTATTCGTAGCCCGGCTCGCGCAGGCGTGCCGACAGATCCACGAGGCCAGGAGCGACCACGAGATTGGAAGCGTCGATGGTGTCGTCGGCCACGAAGCCGGCGGGCGCGTCCCCTACAGCGGCTACCTTGCCATCCACGATGAACAGGTCCGTCACGCGGTCAATGTTATTCGCCGGGTCGATGACACGCCCGTTCTTGATATGTAATTTCATCCGTGCGAAGTTCAAGCTCTGCCTCCCGCCAAAATACTCATCACCGCCATCCGTACCGCGATCCCGAAGGTCACCTGCGGCAGAATGACGGCCTGCTTGCCGTCGGCCACCGCCGAGTCGATCTCGACGCCACGGTTCATCGGCCCCGGGTGCATCACGATCGCGTCCGGCCTGGCCAGCGCCAGGCGCTCGGGCGTCAGGCCGTAGCTCTTGAAATACTCCTGGGCCGAGGGCAGCAGCGCGCCCGACATGCGCTCGTTCTGCAGGCGCAGCATGATGATGACGTCGACGTCTTTCAGACCTTCATCCATGTTGTTGAACACGCGCACGCCCATGTGTTCCAGGCCGCTCGGCAGCAGGGTCTGCGGGCCGATGGCGCGCACTTCCGGCACGCCGAGGGTGGTCAGTGCGTGAATGTCCGAACGCGCCACCCGGCTGTGCAGGATGTCGCCGACGATGGCCACGCGCAGGTTCGTAAAATCCTGCTTGTAGTGGCGGATCGTGTACATGTCGAGCAGGCCCTGGGTCGGGTGCGCATGGCGACCGTCGCCGGCGTTGACGACGTGGATTTCCTTGCGGCCGCTGTCGTTCAGGTGCTTGGCGATCAGGTAAGGCGCGCCCGACTGCGCGTGGCGCACCACGAACATGTCGGCGTGCATGGCCGCCAGGTTGTCGATGGTATCCAACAGCGACTCGCCCTTGGTGGTCGAAGAGGCCTGGATGTTCAGGTTGATGACGTCGGCCGACAGGCGCTTCGAGGCGATCTCGAAGGTGGTGCGGGTGCGGGTGCTGTTTTCGAAGAACAGGTTGAACACGCTTTTACCGCGCATCAGCGGCACCTTTTTCACTTCGCGGTCGGAGATGCCGACGAAACTCTGCGCGGTGTCGAGGATATGGTTGATGATCGCCTTGGGCAGGCCTTCGATGGTGAGCAGGTGCTGCAGCTCGCCGTTCTTGTTCAGTTGCGGGTTATTGTTCAGAGTCGGCATTGTCTTCTTCGATCGTGAGCGAGAGTTGGCCGGATGCGTCGCGTGCCAGCGACAGCGACTGGCGGCCTGCCAGCGTGGTGGTCACGCCGACGAAATCGGGCGCCACGGGCAGCTCGCGCCCGCCGCGGTCGGCCAGCGCCGCCAGCTTGATGCAGGCCGGGCGGCCGTAGTCGAACAGCACGTTGATCGCGGCGCGCGTCGTGCGCCCCGTGTAGAGTACGTCGTCGACCAGCACGATGGTGGCGCCGTCGACGTTGAAGCCGATATGGGTCGGCTTCACGTCCGGATGCAGGCCCTTCCTGGCATAGTCGTCGCGGTAGAACGAGACGTCGATGAAGCCGAGGCGGCCTTTCAGGTCGAGGTCGGCGGCGAGGCGCTCGGCCAGCCAGGCGCCGCCCGAATGGATGCCGACGATGGCGGCGTCCGGCACGTTCGCGAGGCCCGCGCGCACCTGTTCGAGCAGGGCGCGGTACAGCGCCTCGGCATCGAAGTCTTGATTAGTTGTTGGCATGATCGTCAAAGTACTGTTGCAAAATGATGGAGGCAGCCTTGGCGTCGATAATCTCGCCGCGCTTGGCGGGGATCACGACGGAGGAGTAGCGCTCGTCGACCAGCTCGACGGGCAGGTCGAAGCGGCCGTGCAGCTGGTTGGCGAAGCGGCGCGCGCGCAAGGTCATGTCGTGCTCGGCGCCGTCCGGATGGCGCGGCTCGCCGACGACCAGGCGCGTCGGGCGCCACTCGTCGATCAGCGCGCCGATGGTCTTGAAGCGGGTGGCGTTGTCGATGGCGTTCACGACCGTGAGAGGCTGGGCCTGCCCGGTCAGCGTATTGCCCATCGCGATACCGATCCGCTTGATGCCGAAGTCGAATCCAAAAACAATCTCAACCATCAATCTCGACCAAGCTCACGCATGGCCGGCCTCGGTGGTGAGCATCATCGGATCGATACCCAGCAATTTGATGGCGGCGTTGTAGCGCTCCTCGATAGGCAGGTCGAACAGCACGTGGGCGTCGGCGCCCACGGTGAGCCAGCCGTTGCGCGACAATTCTTCCTCGAGCTGGCCCGGACTCCAGCCGGCGTAGCCGATCGAGACCAGCATGCGGGCGGGTCCGGCACCGCTGGCGACGGCTTCCAGCACGTCGATCGAGGTGGTGAAGGCGACGTCGTCGGTCACGTTCAGCGAGGAAGAATAGCGCCCGCTCGGGCTGTGCAGCACGAAGCCGCGGTCGTCCTGGACCGGACCGCCGAACATGATCGGCTCGTCGACTACCTGCGCGCGCAGGCCTTCGGCCACTTTCAGGTCGATGCGGTCGAACAGCACCTCCATCGTCATGTCGGTCGGCTTGTTGATGACGACGCCGAGCACGCCTTTTTCGTTATGCTCGCAGATGTACACCACCGCGCCGCCGAAGATCGGGTCTTCCATGGAAGGCATGGCGATGAGGAAATGATTGGCCAAATTCAACCCTGACGGTGCCGGACCGATATTGCCGAGTGTTTCGCCTCCCTGCGGCAGGCCGGCCATGGGCAGAGTTGTGCCGATTTTGCTCTTCTTCATACGCTGACTCTCTGTTGGCTAGTATCCCGACTACAACATTAGGCTTTTCGATAGTTTACACTGAAACGCGCGACCAGCCATCCGGAGCGCCGTTGCGCGCGCGAAGCACCACTCGATAACGTGATGCAACCGTTCGATCCTAGCCCGTAAAATGGCTCGCCCTGTTGACTGAAAACACGATGATTCCGAAAAGCAAGTCTGTTGTCTGGTTCCGGCGCGACTTGCGCGCCTTCGACCACGCCGCCCTGCACCATGCGTTGCGCGATGCCACCCAATACGGCGGCAGCGTGGTCTGCGTCTTCGTGTTCGACACCGGTATCCTGGAGGGCTTGCCGCGCGACGAACGGCGCGTGCGCTTCATCCACGCCAGCCTGCGCGAACTCGACGCCGAGCTGCGCAAACTCGGCGGCGGGCTGATGGTGCGCCACGGCGCCGCGGTGGACGAGATCCCGCGCCTGGCCGCCGAACTCGATGCCCGCAGCGTGTACGTCAACGAGGATTACGAACCGGACGCGATCGCCCGCGACGCGGCCGTGGCCGCGCTACTTGAAGCCGGGGGCCGTAGTCTGCTGCGCTTCAAGGACCAGGTGATTTTCGAGAAAAACGAGGTGCTGACCCTGGCCGGCGGCATCTACGGCGTGTTCACCCCGTATAAGAACGCATGGCTCAAGCGCCTGGCCGCCCAGCCGGAAGCGGCCGCGCCGTGGATGATCGAACCGCATGCGGGGGCCCTGGCGCCCGTGCCCGAGGTGGCGCTGCCCCGCCTGGCGCAGCTCGGGTTCGATGACGGTCCCCTGCCCGCTCCGCCCGGAATGGCGGGGGCAAGTGAACTGTTCGAACACTTCCTGCCACGCCTGGCTGATTACGGCACGGCGCGCGACTTCCCGGCGCTGGACGCAACGTCTCGCCTGTCGATTCACCTGCGCTTCGGCACTACCTCGGTACGCCACCTGGTGCGCACGCTGCGCCAGATGATGGCCAATGGCGCCGGTGGCGCGGGCGCGCCGGTGTGGCTGTCGGAACTGATCTGGCGCGAGTTCTACGCGATGATCCTGTTCCACCATCCGCATATCGCGCAGCAGTCGTTCAAGCCGGCCTTCGATGCGGTCGCATGGGAAGCCGGCGAGCCGGCGCAGGCTTTATTTGCCGCCTGGTGCGAAGGCCGCACCGGCTATCCGCTGGTGGACGCGGCGATGGTCCAGCTGAACACGACCGGCTTCATGCACAACCGGCTGCGCATGGTAACGGCCAGCTTTTTAGTAAAAGACCTCGGGATCGACTGGCGCTGGGGCGAGCGCTATTTTGCGCGCCAATTGAACGACTACGACCTGGCCTCGAACGTCGGCGGCTGGCAGTGGGCGGCATCGACCGGATGCGATGCGCAGCCGTGGTTCCGCATCTTCAATCCGGTGACGCAGTCGCAGAAGTTCGACCGGCAGGGGGAGTTTATAAAACAGTACCTGCCGCAGCTGGCGAAGCTGGAGGCGCGGGATATTCATGCGCCGTGGCTGGTGCCGGCGGATGAATTGGCGGCGTGCGGGATCGTGTTGGGGAGGGATTATCCGGAGCCGATCATCGATCATGCGCAGGCGCGGCAGCGGACGCTGGAGCGATTTACCGTCGTCAAAGGCGGGTGATGCCGTCGGGTGTTCAGGGGCACGAACGCGTGGGCTCGAGAGCCCACCCTACGGCATAGGCAAATCGATTACGCCTCCGGCATCTCGCCATTCAACAACCCGGCAATCGCCCCCAACAACACCGGCTCCTGGAACGGCTTGCCGAAATACGCATTTACGCCCAATCCCAGCGCGACATTGCGGTGCTTGTCGGCCGTGCGCGAGGTGATCATGATCACCGGCAGCGCGGCCGTGGCAGGATCGCCGCGCACGTGGCGCACGAGATCAAAACCGTCCATGCGCGGCATCTCGATATCGACCAGCATCAGGTCGGGACGCACTTCCGGCAGCTGCGCCAGCGCGTCGACCCCATCCTTGGCGAGCGCCACCCGGTAGCCCTCGCGCTCGAGCAGGCGCTGGGTCACGCGGCGCACGGTCAGCGAGTCGTCGACCACCATCACCGTCGGGCGGTGGACGGGCGCCGGCTGGGCCGCGGCGGGAACCATGCCCACGCTCCCGGCATTCCGGCCCAGGGCCAGCGGGTTCAGGATCAACACGATGTCGCCGCTGCCGAGCACCGTGGCGCCGGCAATCCCCGGCACCCGCGCCAGTTGCGGTCCGAGGTTTTTGATGACCACCTCGCGGTTGCCCAGTACCTCGTCGACCTGCAGTGCGATGCGCTCGCCGGCGCTGTGCAGCAGCAGCACCGGACGCGAACGCAGGCCGGGTTCGAAACGGTCTCCTTCCCCCAGCAGCGCCGGCAGGTAGTGGAAGGGCAGTACCTGTCCGCCGGCGTCGAGCGTGCCGGTCTCCGCGGCGGCGGCCAGGTCCGGCTCGCGCACCTGTACCACCTGCTCGACCAGGGTCGAGGGCAGCGCATAGGTCTTGCCGGCGCTGGCGACCAGCACGACCTGCGTGACGGCGAGGGTCAGCGGCAGGCGGATGGTAAAACGCGTGCCCTGCCCGGCCTCGGTGTCGATCGTCACGCGCCCGCCCAGGGCCTGCGCTTCCGAGCGCACCACGTCCATGCCGACGCCGCGTCCCGCCAGTTCGGTCAGCGTATCGGCGGTCGAGAAGCCGGGCGCGAAAATCAGTTCGGCCGCCTGCGCGTCGCTCAGTTCCGCATCCCCGGCAATCAGGCCGAGCGCAATCGCCTTGGCGCGGATGCGCCCCAAATCCAGGCCGGCGCCGTCGTCGCCGAACTGCAGCACGACCTCGTTGCCCTGCTGGCTCACCTGCACCAGCAGCTCGCCGGTATCGGATTTGCCGCCGGCTGCGCGCTCGGTACGCGGCTCGATGCCGTGCACGATGGCGTTGCGCAGCAGGTGTTCGAAGGGCGCGGCCATCTGTTCCAGCACGCTGCGGTCGATCTCGACGGCGCCGCCGCGGATGTCCAGGTTTACGCGTTTATCCGTTTCCTTGGCCGTCTGGCGCGCGACGCGAAACAGGCGTTCGGACAAGCTGGCAAAGGGCACCATCCGCACCCGCATCAGGTCGCGCTGGAGGTCGCGCGTCATGCGCGATTGCGCCGCCAGTTCTTCGCCGGCGCCGTCGACCGTGCGCGAGAGCGACTCGTGGAAGGAGGCGACGTCGTTGACGCTCTCGGCCATCATGCGGGTCAGTTCCTGCAGCCGGGTAAAACGGTCGAATTCGAGCGGGTCGAACTCGCGCTCGCCAGCGATCGACATTCGCGAGGCGATCTGCGATTCGGCCTGCATCTCGACTTCGCGCAGCTGGCGCCGCAGGCGGCCGAGGTTGTCGGAAAACTCACCCAGCGCAGCTTTTAATACGCCCATCTGGTTTTCCAGTTTCGAGCGCGTGATCGAGACCTCGCCGGCCTGGGTCACGAGACGGTCGAGGATGTCGGCGCGTACCCGCACCAGCGGCGTGCGCGCCTCGCTCGGGGTCAGCGCATCCGCGGCAGGCTCCGCCGGCGCTTCGGACGCATCGGGCGCATCGCTTGCCGGCGCCTGCGCCGGCTGCACCAGCTGCTCGAACAGCGCCAGCGCCGTGTCGTAGTTGGCCATCAGCTCGTCGAACGCGGCGGGCGCGCTGGTCCCCGCATGCACCATGTTCTCGACTTGCGTTTCCAGCTCGTGGGTATGCTGGCCGATGCGCATCGCGCCGGCCATGCGCGCGCTGCCTTTGACGGTGTGCAGGGTGCGCAGCAGGCCTTGCGCCGGCGCCGGGTCCTGCGGGTTGTTCTGCCACTGGCGCAGGCCGTTGCCGATCTGCGGCAGCAGGTCGGCCGCCTCTTCCAGGAACACCGGCAGCAAGTCTGGATCGAGCTCGTCGTGCAGCACCGGTTCGGGCGCCGGCGCGCCGTCCGTCGCCAGGGCCACGGGACGCGCGGTCGCTTCCGGCTGGGCCGCCTCGTGCGGCTCGGGCTCGGGCTCGGGCTCGGGCTCGGGCTCGGGCTCGGGCTCGGGCACAGGTTCCGCTTGCGCTTCCGGTTCCACCTGCGCTTCGGCCTGGGCCTCCGGCGCATCGAACAAGGCGTCGAAATCGAGGCCGAACAGGTCGTCGACGGCTGCGTCCGCGGCCGGTTTTTCCTCGACGGGCTGCGCAGCCGGCACCGCCACCGGCGGCTCGGCCCGCAGGCTGTCGTAGGCCTGCGCGAACAGCGTGTCGAGCTGGCGCGCGAGATCCGTGCCGGCGTCGCCGTACGCGGCTGCGGCCTGCTGCTGCGCCAGGGCTGTGCGCAGGGCGTCGAGCTCGGCCAGCATGTCCGGCTGGGCGGGCGCCAGTTCGTCGCGTCCGAAGGCCTGCAGCATCTGGCGCACGCGCGCCAGCGCGGCGTCGAGCACGTCGTGCTGGGCCGGGCTCAGGCTCAAGCCTGGCGCCGCCAGCATCTCGAGCGTCGTCTCCAGCGCCTGCGCCAGGTCGCGCAAGGGGAGGAAACCGACCGTGCCCGACGTGCCGCCCAGCGTGTGCACCGCCTTCAATGCCTCGGCGCTGGCCAGGCGTCCCGTTTCATGGCGCCACTCGCCGAAATCGCGCTCGAGCAGGCGCAGGAGTTCGTCGGTCTCGGCGACATAGATGTTGTACAGGGCCAGCGGAATCTCAAGCGTGCCGACGCGGTGCATGTTCTCGTCGGCGGCCGGCGCTGGACGGGTGGCCGTCGGCAGGGAAATCACATTGCTGGCCGCTTCCCGTTGCGCCGGCGGCGTCTCCTCGGCCGTCACGGGCTCCACGGCAAAGGCGGCGCCGCCCTGCACGCCTTCGGCTGCCGCGATCAGCCCGGCGTTGCTGCGTGCCGAGCTGCCGCTTGCCGCCAGTTCGGCGACCCAGGGCGAAAGTTCGGCGTGCGCGTGTCCGACGAGATCGAGCAGATCGGACGTGGCGGCGCGGGCGTCCGCGAGCCAGACGTTCAGCACGCGCTCCAGTGCCGCCGCGCCGGCCGCGAATTCGTCGAGGCTGACCATGCGCGCGCTGCCCTTGAGCGTGTGGAAGGCACGCCGCACGATGGTCAATGCGTCCTGCGCCTGCGGGTCGCGGCGCAGCTCGGGCAGTGTGGCGGCGATCGTGTCCAGCACTTCGCCCGCTTCGGCAACGAAGATCTCGAGCAGTTCGGCGTCGATGCCGGCTTCCGGTGCAAGGGCCGCAGCAGCAGCAGCAGCTTCGTCAGGCACCGCGGACACCGGCATCGCTGCTTCCTGCGCGGCGCTCGCCTGCTCGACACTCAACTCGCACAGCAGCTCCGCTTCCTCGTCGAACACGAAGCGGTCCTTCGCGCTGTTGCTGTTCTGCGCCAGCATGTCGGTGAAAAAGCCCAACGCGCCGATATTCCGGGCGATGTTATGCAGCGTGCCGGCCTGGGCCTGGACGTCGCCGTCGCCCTCGGCCAGGTTCGAGACCGCCTCGCGCACATGGTGCGCGGTGCGCGCCGCCGCCTCGTGGTCGAGGATGGAGAGTGCGCCCTGGATCTGGTGCAGCAGCGGAGCGGCCGCCACCAGCGCGCCGCGCTTGTGGCGCGGGTCGTCGTAATACTCGTCGAGCAGTTTTTCGACCTGGCGCAGGCCGGACTTGATTTCTCCCGCCAGCACGGCCACCGTCTGGCCCTGCTGGATCGACTGCGCCAGTTCGTTCTGCCAGTCGGGTGCCGCGGGCGGCGTTTCACCGGCAGCGAGGGCCAGCAAGCGCTGGCCCACCACTTCCGCATGCTGCCCGAAATCCTCCGGCAGCTGGCGCACCTGGTCCAGGCCGTGTTCGACGAACAGCATGGCCGTGGCCATCTCGAGGCCGAACTGATCGTTGCGGCCCGAAGCGATCGAGTCGTTGGCGGCCTGGCCGAGTTCGCGCAGCAGTTGCGCCAGGGCCGGCGCGCCGAGCTTCTCGCTGGCGCCGGCGAGCGTCGCCAGCGCGCCGTTGAAATCGGCTTCGCGCGCGGCGTCGGGATGCACGGCGAGCTGGTCCCAGTCCGACTTCGAGCGTGCCAGCGCTTCCTTGGCTTCCTTCAGCGCGTGCGGATCGACCTTGCCGTAGCGGCGCTCGGCATAATCGGCCGGCACCGCGCCGTCGAGGCGGAAGGCGCGCCGCAGGACCGCCGCCTCGCCCCCGGCCTCGCCTGCGGCCGCGATGAAGAACAGCGCGTCGCGCAGCATCGTGTCGGGCAGGCCGGCCTGGCCCTGGGCCAGGCGGCGCAGCTGCAGGTTGATCTGGCCGAACAGCTGCTTGATCAACAGGCCGCCCGCCAGGCTGCCCTCGGCCACCAGCATGGCGACCGCATGCAGCGCCTGCCAGGCGGTGCCTGCAGGTGTCAAAGGCGCAATCGCCGCGGCCAGCGCGCCCGCATGCGTGCGCTGGGCGGCGGCATCAAGACTTTTCAGGTAGGGCAGCAACGCCTTCTCGAACTGGGCGCGGCAGGCCGCGTAGTCGGGTGCGGCATCGTCGGACGCCAGGGCATGCGTCGTGTCGATAGCGAGCAGGTCCGACGGATGGATGCGCTCCGTGCCCAGCAATTCGTGCAGCGCGCGGTAATACGGGAACAGGCGTACCGGCTGGGGCGCGGCGCCTGCGATCAATTCGTCGAGGTATTCGCCGATCGCGCCGAAGGCCTCGCGCACGGCCTTGACACTCTCCGGCGTGCAGTCGAGCGTGCGCTCCTTGAAACGGTCGAGCGCGCGTTCGGCGGCGCTGGTGACCAGGCCCACTCCTTCCACATCGACCATCTGCAGCGCGCCATGCGCCTGGTGCAAATGCGTCTTCGCATGCAGCAGCAGGGTCGGCTGGGCTTCGCTCGAACGCGTCGCCGCATCGTTCAGGGCGCTGCTGGAGCGCTCGAGCGCGCCGCGGATCTCGCCGATCACCCAGGACAAAGGGCCGGTGTCAAAAAGGGGCGCGGGCTGGGATGAAGTCATCGTCGTTGTCAGGGTTGGGGCCTCAGGCGGCGACGCGGAAGCGCGACACCGAGTTTTTCAGTTCCTGCGCCAGCACGGCCAGCTGGCGGATCGATTGAGCGGTCTGCTCGGTGCCGGCCTGGGTATGCTCGGTCACGGAGAGGATGTGCTGCATATTGTGCGCCACGCCGTTGGCCGATGTCGCCTGCAACCCGGTCGCAAACGAGATCCCCTGGATCAGTTCCGCGAGGCGGTTCGAGACGCGCGAGATGTCCGCCAGCGCCGCACCGGCCGCATCCGACAGGCGCGCGCCCTCGACCACGCCCTGGGTCGATTTTTCCATCGCCGCCGCCGCGTCGTGGGTGTCCGTCTGAATCGTCCGCACCAGGGCGCCGATCTGCTTGGCGGCGTCGCCCGAGCGTTCGGCCAGGCGCTGCACCTCTTCGGCCACGACCGAGAAGCCGCGTCCCGCTTCGCCGGCCGACGCCGCCTGGATCGCCGCGTTCAGCGCCAGCACGTTGGTCTGCTCGGTAATGTCGGAAATCAGTTCGGTGATTTCTCCGATCTCCTGCGAGGATTCGCCCAGGCGCTTGATGCGCTTCGAGGTTTCCTGGATCTGCTCGCGGATCTCGTGCATGCCGAGAATCGCGTTCTGCACTGCCGCCGAGCCCTGCTCCGCCGCCGCTACCGACTGCCGTGCCACGTCGGCCGATTCGTTGGCCGACTTCGACACCTCGGTGATCTCGCCGGCCATGCGCAGGACCGTGGACGAGGCTTCTTCGATCTCGCGCGACTGCTGCTCGGTCGCGCCCAGCAGGCCCGTGGAAATCGTCTGCGCCTCGTTCGAGGCCAGCGTCACCTGCTCGGCGGTGGTGGTCACGCGCTGCACCAGGGTGCGCAGCTCCTCGACCGTGTAGTTGACCGAGTCGGCGATCGCGCCGGTGATGTCTTCCGAGACAGTGGCGTGCACGGTCAAATCTCCGTCGGCCACTTCCTGCAGTTCGTTCATCAGGCGCAGAATCGCGGCCTGGTTCTGGTTGTTGGTGGCCTTGGCTTCTTCTTCCTGGGCTTGCGCCAGCTGGCGCAGGCTTTCCGCTTCGCGGCGGCGCGCGTCGGCGCCGCGGGTGCGGTTGCGCGAGTCCTGCAGCATAACGCGGCTGATCGAGCCGGCGGTGGCGAGCGTGAAGATCGAGGCCACGACCAGCAGCCAGAACCAGCCGTTCTGCGTGGATTGCTGTTCGCGGTAGCCGGCCTGCAGCGCGCTGACTTCCTTCTTGATTTCTTCGTTGTCGCGGTGGATGGTGCGTGCGGCGGCGCGCGCTTTCGAATACGCCGCCGGGTTGTCGAGGAAGGGCGCGAAGTCCTTGCGGAAGGCATTGAAACGGGTCTGCACCTGGATCAGCTTCTCGCGTAAATCCGGGTTGCGCTGGGCCGCGCCGCCATCGAGCAGCACGCCGAGCGCCTGTTCGAAGGCGGCACTGTCGGCGCCAATGCGCACCGCGGCGTCGTCGCCGGGCACGCCGATGGCGAAGAACTGGTTGGCGCCGCGCGCCAGGCGCTGGGTCAGCATCATCATGCGGCCGATCGCGGCCAGCTCGCGCGCGCTGGCGCCGCGTTCGACGTTCTGCGCCATCAGGTCTTCGGTCAGGGTCAGCATTTCGGACGCGAGGGCGTCGAGCTGGCGCACGCTTTTATCGAAGGCGATCAGCGCCGGCTTCATCTTGATGATGTTGGCCGCGCCCTGCTCGGAGGCGCTCCAGGTATTGCGCACGCGCGCCAGCTGGGCGCCCTGGCGGCCGCTGGCGCCCGGGATGCTGACGGCGCCGAGATCGCCGCCCTTGGCCAGCAGGCGCATATTGCGCTCGACTTCGGCGCGGCTCTCGTCGAGCTGGGCGAAGGAATCGGGGCGCCCGGCGAGCGCGTTCGGCGCCGCCTTGCCGGCACGCTGGGTATGCATCAGGATGTCGCCGGCGACCTGGATCTGGGCGGCGACTTTGGCGTTGACGGCGGCGTTCTGCCACATCCCGAGGATGGTCAGCAAAATGCCGGCGGCGAAGGCGACCAGCAGCAGGCGCAGCTGGCGCGGCAGCGACAGGTGGCCGATCAGCGGCAGGCTGAGGTTATCCTCTTCCTCGCTCTCTTCGGCGGCACCCGGTGCGCGGCGGCGCATCACGTTCCCGAGCCGCAGCATGGCTTCCTCGGCCGAGCCGCCTGCCGCCACAGCGGCGGGCGGCGTCTCCGGCATCAGCTCGGCGCCGAAGCGCGTGTCCGGCGACGCCAGCACGGTGTCGTTCTCGCCCTTCCCCTTCGGGAGGAAATTCAGGCCCATCTTTGAAGCGATTCCCATTGCGGCTCCTGGTGCTGCGGTGTTTTTATTGGCGGGGCTGGAGGGCGACGTGCAGGAAGCGTTCTTCCCGCACCAGTGCCGCCAGCGACAAGGGCGTCCATGCATGGCCGTCGGCGTCGCGCAGCACGGCGCCCTCGGCCTGCATCGCACTGCGGCGACGCAGGCCGTACACGCGCGTGACGAGCAGCGCGCAATTGAAGCCGAGGCGCGGCGCCAGCGAGACCAGGCGCGCCTCCGGCCCGCTGGCCGCGGCCTTGGGGTCGAGATAGCGCGCCAGGTCGATCACGCCCAGCAGGCTGCCGCGCACGTTGGCCAGCCCCAGGTACCAGGGCTGGGTCAGCGGCACGCCGGCCAGGGGCGGCGGCGCCACGATTTCTCCGGCTTCGGTCAGCTCCAATAAATAACGCGCGCCGCCGATGTCCACGCCCAGCTGGTGCTGCGCCTCTGCGGCGCCGCTTTGCGCGGCCTGCATCCGGGCCAGCAACTGCGCCTGGTAGTCGCGCAGGCGGGTGCGGCGGGCCGCCGCCGGGGCGAGCGCGCTGCCGTTCACGCCGGCGTTCATCAGGCGCCCAGGGCGGCGATGCGCGCCAGCAGCTGGGTCGGATCGACCGGCTTGACGAAATAATCCCTGGCGCCCTGGCGCATGCCCCAGATGCGGTCGGTTTCCTGGTTCTTGCTGCTGCAGATGATGACCGGCACGGCGGCCAGCTCGGGGTCGCGCGCGATCGAACGCGTCACCTGGAAGCCGTTCGCGCCAGGCATGACGACGTCCATCAGGATCAGCTCGGGCCGGTCGGCACGCATTTTGACCAGCGCTTCCTCGCCGTTGTCGGCAGTGGAGACGGCAAAGCCGTTTTTGACCAGGATGTCGGTCAGGTAGTAGCGTTCCGTCGGTGAGTCGTCGACGATCAGGATCTTGTGTATGGCCACGGGGGCTCCGCAAATCAAGGGGTTCCGGCCTGTGGGGCCGTGTGCTCGCGGACGGCCGCGAGCAGGGTATCTTTGGAAAACGGCTTGGTGAGATAGGCGCTCGAGCCGACCATCGCGCCGCGCGCGCGGTCGAACAGGCCATCCTTCGACGAGAGCATGACCACCGGCGTCGCGTGAAAACGCGCGCTCTTCTTGATCAGCGCACAGGTCTGGTAACCGTCCAGGCGCGGCATCAGGATGTCGCAGAAGACGAGCGCCGGATGGTGGTCGTTGATCTTGGCGAGCGCATCGAAACCGTCCTCGGCCAGCACCACGCGGTAGCCGGCCTGGGTGAGGAAAATCTCGGCCGAACGGCGGATCGTGTTGCTGTCGTCGACCACCATCACGGTGAGGCTGCTTGCTTGCTGCGATGTCGTCATTTTCGTTTCACTTCAGCATGGACCGCCAAGATAGCATAGGGCGATGGGCTTGTGCGTGAAGTGTTGCACAGCGTCAACTAGGAGCAAACGGAAGGGGGAAAAGCTTGTTGGAAGGGCTAGAAATTACGTTATCGGGTGGGGTGGGATTGATAACTTGATTGCAAAATTGGCATCGGAAACGCCGATGTTGTAGGGGTAATCGAGGCCAGTGGCCTGTCAATGCCCCTACAACTGCAAAAACTTAGATCGCGGTCATCTCAAAATCGTCTTTCCGGGCGCCGCATTCCGGGCAGGTCCAGTTCATCGGCACATCGGCCCAGCGGGTACCGGGAGCAATCCCGTCTTCCGGGGCGCCCGCTTCTTCGTCGTAGACCCATCCGCAGATCAGGCACATCCAGGTCTGGTAGGCGGTTGCGGTCGTCTCGTTACTCACGTGTAGTTCCTTCGATCTAGTAAAATGGGGAATCAGGTATCTTAATCTACCCGTCGTGCAAAACCAACCGTCTCCGCTGATTCTCACATTTGGGGTGTCCGACCCGGTCGGGGCACTTGGCGTGCAGGCAGATGTCGCCACCTTCGCCGCCCATGGCTGCCACGCCCTCTCCATCACCACCGCGCTGCTGGTGTCCGACAGCGCGCGCGTCGAAGAATGGCATGAAGTCGACACCGGCGTCATGGCCGACCAGGCGCGCCAGGTGCTCGAGGACATGCCGATCGCCGCAGTGAAAATCGGGGCGATTGCCAGCATCGAGCAGGCCGCGGCGATCGCCGAAATCGTTTCCGATTACGCCGAGGTGCCGCTGATCGTCGACCCGTTTCTCTCCGCCCTGCCCGACTCCGGCATGTCGGACGAGGACATCGTCGCCTCGATCCGCCAGATCCTGGCACCGCAGGCGACGGTATTACAACTGTCGCAATCGGAACTCGGACGCATGGCCGAACTCTGGCGCGAAGCCGGAGTAGAGGGGTCCCTGGAGACGGACGTCGCCGAGCTGACCGCGCGCGGCTGCCAGTACGTGCTCGTCACCGGCACCTCGAGCGAGGGGCATAAACGCGCCAACACCCTGTTCGACCGCGACGACGGCGTCACCATCATCGACTGGCAGCACCTGCCCGGCCATTTCGTGGGCGCCGGCACCACTCTCTCGGGCGCGATCGCCGCATTGATGGCGCGCGGGATGGACGCCATCGAGGCCCTGCGCGCCGCCCAGGACTACACCTATGGCGCCCTCCTGCACGCCCAGCGCTTCGGCATGGGCAAGCTCGTTCCCAACCGTTTCTACCGCATCCTGCCGCAGGCCGGCAGCACGAAAGCATCCAAGACATGACGACTGACCAATCCGCATCCCGCAACGACACCCTGTTCGCCCGCGCCCAGGAAACCACCCCCGGCGGCGTGAATTCGCCGGTGCGCGCCTTCCGCTCGGTCGGCGGCACCCCGCGCTTCATCACCCGCGCCGAGGGACCGTATTTCTGGGACGCCGACGGCAAGCGCTATATCGACTACATCGGCTCCTGGGGCCCGGCCATCGTCGGCCACGCCCACCCGAAAGTGATCAAGGCGGTGCAGGATGCGGCGGCGAATGGGCTGTCGTTCGGCGCGCCGACCGAAGGCGAGATCGAGATCGCGGAAGAGATTTGCAAGCTGGTGCCGTCGATCGAGCAGGTGCGCCTGGTCTCCTCGGGCACCGAGGCGACCATGAGCGCCCTGCGCCTGGCGCGCGGCGCCACCGGCCGCGACAAGATCGTGAAGTTCGAAGGCTGCTACCACGGCCACGCCGATTCGCTGCTGGTGAAAGCCGGCTCCGGCCTGCTGACCTTCGGCAACCCGACCTCGGCCGGCGTGCCGGAAGACTTCGTCAAGCACACCCTGGTCCTCGACTACAACAACGTCGCCCAGCTGGAAGACGCGTTTAAAACGATGGGCGACACGATTGCCTGCGTGATCGTCGAGCCGGTTGCCGGCAACATGAACCTGATCCGCGCCACGCCCGAATTCCTGGGACGCATGCGCGAACTGTGCACCGAGCACGGCGCCGTGCTGATTTTCGACGAAGTCATGTGCGGCTTCCGCGTCGGCCTCGGCGGCGCCCAGGAAATGTACGGCATCACCCCGGACCTCACCGCCCTGGGTAAAGTCATCGGCGGCGGCCTGCCGGTGGCGGCCTTTGGCGGCAAGCGCGAACTGATGCAGAAGATGGCGCCGATCGGCCCCGTGTACCAGGCCGGCACGCTGTCGGGCAATCCGGTCGCGGTCGCCGCCGGCATGACGACCCTGAAAATCGTGCAGGAGCCGGGCTTCTACGAGAAACTGACTGCCGCCGGCGAGAAGCTGGTGCAAGGCCTCACCGCGGCGGCCAGGGAAGCGGGCATCGCCTTCTGCGGCGACTCGGTGGGCGGCATGTTCGGCTTCTATTTCAGCGAGTCGGTACCGTCGACCTACGGCCAGATGATGGCGGGCGACAAGGCGCGCTTCAATGCCTTCTTCCACGGCATGCTGGAGGAAGGCGTGTATTTCGCCCCGGCCATGTTCGAAGCGGGCTTCGTGTCCGCTGCGCACGACGATGCGGTCATCGCGGAAACGATTTCAGCCGCCCGGAAAGTCTTCGCCCGCATCGCTTAAGGCAGAGCAAACGGGGCGCTGTCGCGCGCGCGGCGCCCGCCAACGCTTGTGCCATCATGGATCCAATTCCGGTTGGGTTGATCATGGCACGACTCCGACGTTCTCCTCCCGGCGCGCCCCGTTCACGGGTGCCGCGCTCGCAGCAGGCCCTGCCCCAGGCCGCGCAGGCCACGGTCACGCTCGCCCTGCTGCGCGCGGCCGATGCGACCAATCCCGACAGTTATTCCGCCGGCCTGGTCGACATCCTGAACGACTACGCGCGCCGCTACGAAGTGAATACGCCGCTGCGCCTGTCCCACTTCCTGGCCCAGATCGGGCATGAAAGCGGGTTTCGGGCGACGGAGGAAAGCGGCCGTTATTCGGTGCCGCGCATGCACGAGATTTTTGGATGCCGTGGCGGCCCGGCCCGCTACGACCGCGCACTCGACGACTGCCGCCTGAATGCCGAGGGCCAGCCCGACCGCCTGCGCCCGAAGCTGTGGCTGGAAGCGGACAGCTATGCCGGCAACCCGCAGCGCCTGCTGTCCTATGTATACGCGAACCGCCTCGGCAACGGCGACGAAGCCTCCGGCGACGGCTACCGCTACCGCGGACGCGGCCTGATCCAGCTGACAGGCAAGGACAATTACGCCGCTTTTACGACGGCGCATAACGCCCGCAATGCGGCCGATCCGCGCGATTTCGTGGCGCAACCCGACCTCATCATGAGCGAGCTCAAATACGCCATCGAATCGGCTTTCTATTACTGGGATGCGCGTACAGTGAATCCGCTTGCCGACCTGGACGACCTCGAGCAAGTCACCCGCGCCGTTAATGGCGGCCTGAACGGACTGGAAGATCGCGGAGCACGCCTTGCGAGCATCAAGAAAGTACTCGGTATCTGAGCTCATCGTCGCAGCGGCCTGCTGCTGCGTTGCGCCGTGCGCATCGGCCGCGTCGCTGTGCGCTGCCGACGAGCCAGTCGTGTTCGCCTGCCACGTGGGCACCAAGCTGGTCTCGCTGTGCCGCCCGAGCGGCGACCGCGGCATGCTGAGCTACCGCTTCGGGCGGCCGGACGGTGTCGAGTTGTCCTACCCCGATCCCGGCCGCCAGGCGAGTGCCGCCTTCACCGTCAAATCCACGCCGCTGGTCGGCGGCGGCGAGACGACGGTCGCGTTCCAGCGCGGCGCCTATACGTATACCGTCTACAGCAAGGTGGCGCGCGGCGCGGACGGATCGAGTCCGGAGTTCGAGGACGGGGTGATCGTCGCGCGGCGTGGGAAGGTGCTCAGCAGGATGCGCTGCGAGGATGGCGGCGAAGGGTTTCGCGAGCCTGTGAGCGCAGTGGCCGCGAAATAAACGTCGTTCGTTATGCCAGCTTCAGCCAGCCACGCCTTCTGAAATACCATAACGGCGCAATCGCGCTCGCCACCATCAGGCTGAGCGCGAATGGATAGCCGAAGGTCCAGCTCAACTCCGGGAACCACTTCTGGAAGTTCATGCCGTAGATGCTGGCGATCAGCGTCGGCGGCATGAAGGCGACCGAGGCTACCGAGAAGATCTTGATGATCTTGTTCTGGTTAATGTTAATGAAGCCGACGGTCGCATCCATCAGGAAGTTGACCTTGTCGAAAAGGAAAGAGGTGTGGCCGTCCAGCGATTCAATGTCGCGCAAAATCTGGCGCGCTTCGTCGAACTGTTCCGAGTTCAGTAATCGCCCGCGCATCAGGAAACTGACGGCGCGCCGGGTATCCATCATGTTGCGGCGGATGCGGCCATTCAAATCTTCCTCGTGGGCGATCGCGTTCAGCGCCGCGGCCGCATCCTGGTCGGTGAATTCCTTCTGCAGCACGCGCTGGCTGACTTCTTCCAGGCTCTCGTAAATGCCCTCGAGCGCGTCCGCCGAATACTCGGCATCGGTTGCGTACAAGTCGAGCAGCACGTCCATGTAGTCGGCGATCGAACCGGGACGCGAACGGGCGCGCATGCGCACCAGGCGAAACACGGGCAAATCGTCCGAGTGGACCGAGAACAGGCGCTTGCCCGACAGGATGAAGGCAACCGTCACCACCCGCGACGGGCCGTCTTCTTCCTCGAGCAGGAAGTCGGTGCGCAGGTGCAGGTCGCCATTTTCCGCTTCGTAATAGCGGGCCGAGGCTTCGATGTCCGAGACTTCGTCTTCGCCCGGCAGGGTGACGCCATAAATCGCCTTGACCCACGCGCGTTCGTCGTCATCCGGATCGGTGAGGTCGACCCAGACAGGCGTGGCATTCTCCAGGTCCGCGCGCGACGCGATGGGCACCTGGTTCAGTCGGCCATTTTGTAGGACAAATACGTTGATCATGCGCTTTCTCGGCCGGAATCAAAACTGACGCAAGTGTACCCGTTAGCCCCGAGCCCGGCCACCCCGAAACAACACTTTTGCCCCGCATTAGGCTGTTTTTCAGCGAAATCAAGAAGCGAGTGTTATGGGACTTCGGCGGAGGCCATGCGGCGCTGGATCAGTCCGGTGCGCTTGACCAGATAATTCGTGCTGCGATGAACATCGTAGTAGCGCGGATTGGGCAGCATCACGGCCAGGCGCGCCGCCTGGAACGGCGCCAGGTTGGCTGCCGGCGTCTTGAAGTAATAGCGCGCGGCCGCTTCGGCGCCGAACACGCCGCGCCCGAACTCGACGACGTTGAGATAGATCTCCAGGATGCGGCGCTTGCTCATCACCGTTTCCAGCATGAAGGCGATGATCATCTCTTGGCCCTTGCGCAGGTAGTTGCGCGAGCCCGACAGGAATAAATTCTTGGCCAGCTGCTGCGTGATGGTCGAGCCGCCGCCGACGACCTTGTGCTTGCGGTTGTTGCGGTTGTAGGCGCGTTCGAGGGCGTCGAAGTCGACGCCCGGGTGGTCGGCGAAATTCGCGTCTTCCGAGGCGACCACGGCGCGTTTCAGATTATCCGAAATGCGCTCGTAAGGAACCCACTGGTACTTCAGCTGGGCATTCGGATTCGTTTCGCGCAGCGCCGACAGTTGCTCACGCATGAAACTGGTCGAACCGGGATTGAACCGGGCGAACCAGCAGACCTGCACGAAGAAATACAGCTGGAGTAAAAAGACGGCCAGGATCGGCCCGAGAAAAATCCACTTGATCCAGCGCCGTCCGCCCTTGCCTGTCCCCGCCGCATTGCCTCGTTTTGCCATTATCGTTTTTTTAGGTGCGTAATTGTTTGAAGACAGCGCTCGTGTCGGGCCGCACGCCGCGCCAGACCATAAACGCTTCGGCGGCCTGTTCGACCAGCATGCCGAGGCCGTCGCGCGTGACGGCGCCCTGCGCGCGCGCGAAGTCCATGAACGGCGACGGCGCGCTGCCGTACATCATATCCAAGGCCAGGCTGCCTTCGGCAAAAGCCGAGGCCGGCACTGGCGGCATCGTTCCGCCCAGGCTGCTCGAGGTGGCGTTGACGACGATGTCGAAGGATCCTTCGATCTCGTCGAAGCCGCAGGCGGCCAGTGGAACGCCGTGCCCGGCAAAGTTGGCGACCAGGCTGTCGGCCGTGGCGCGGGTGCGGTTGGCCACCAGGATCGATGCCGGTTGTTGCTCGATAAACGGCAGCATGACCCCGCGCGCCGCGCCGCCCGCGCCGAGCAGCAGGATGCGTTGACCAGCCAGCGCGACGCCGGCATTCCGCACGATGTCGGCCACCAGGCCGGGGCCGTCGGTGTTGTCGCCGACGATCTCTCCGTCCTCGAAGCTGAGGGTATTCACGGCGCCGGCGGCGCGCGCGCGCCCGGTCAGCCGGGTGGCCACCGCCACCGCCTCGATCTTGAAGGGCACGGTGACGTTCGCGCCGCGATAGCCCTGGGCGACCAGCTGGCGCACCGTCTCCGTAAAACCGTCGAGCGGCGCCAGGCAGCGTCCGTAAGCGATGTCCTGTCCGGTCTGGGCGGCGAACACGGGGTGGATCTCGGGCGACTTGCTGTGGGCGATCGGATTGCCGATCACGCAGTATTGGTCGGTCATACCTGCTCCTGGAGTTCGGCTTTCACTTTTTCTTCGCGTGTAAAAGTAAAACGCGTGATCACGATCCACAGGTCATCCTTGCCGGCGGTGCGCATGTTCTGCGGGAAGGCGCCGAAGGGAGCCGCGCGGCGCACGATTTCCAGGGCCGCCTTGTCGAGCGCCGGATTGCCGGACGAACGCTCGATGCGCGGTCCGCCTTCCTTCTGGTACAGGCTGCCGTCCTGGAACACGGGAATCGACACCACCAGCTCGCCGTAGAGTTTCTTGCCGTTCTGCTGGGGGAAGTTCAGCGTGCCGACCTCTTCCACCTGCTTTTGCATGGCCTTGTAATACAGCGCATAGCCGACCTGGCGCGTGCTCGGCGAAATATGGGTGCGCTTCGGACGTTTATTCTGGTCCTCGATGGTCTGCGTGATTTCCGCCGTCATGCGCGCGATCTGTTTTGTCGTGTCGACCTCGTCGGCGCCGGTACGGGTCGGATCGGGCTTGTCCTTGTCGGTGACGGGCGCGGCGGTGAACGGCGACTGTTGCGCGCGCGTGAGCACGTTCTGCTGCAGCTGCTCGAGTTCGACGATGCGCTTCTGCAGGGCCTTGATGCTGTCGCCGTTTTCGTTCTTGCGCAGGTCGGGCAGCGGCGATTTCGAACGCCCGGCATCGGCCGTGCCGCCGCCTTCGAGGTTGGCCTGGGCCAGCGCCTCGGCTTTACTCGGGGCCTTGGCATGTTTCGCGTTGACGAGGATGACTTCCAGGCCCGGATCGGCCGGCTCGAAGCGCAAGGCATCGGGCGCCACGAAACGGATGGCGAGCAGGACCGCATGCGCCGCCACCGAAGCGGCCAGGGCAATCATGAGGGGACGGTTTTCTCGGGAATACTTCACGCGGGGAGCCGGACGGCTGTTGAATCTGGGAATGCAGGCATTCTACCGTGCGCAGCGGCCGTGTGGGTTGCCGATGCGGGCTGGGTGGCAGCACGGCAACATCGTTACCACTACCGTAGGGTGGGCACTTGTGCCCACGCGGTGATATGCACCGGCTGCGCGTTCGTGCGCGTTGATCTCGGAGCTAGGTATCACCGCGTGGGCTCAGGAGCCCACCCTACGTTACACGACTGCTAACGGCTTACGATTCTGCTGGCGCAGGGTCATCGGTGCTGACCACTGCCACCGCACCTTCGGCTTCGACTGCCTCTTCGACCGCCGCTTCTCCGCTATCGCCCTCTTCTTCCTCGAACGCGATCTCCTCGCCCGGTGCCGCCGCCACTTCGAGCAATCTCGCCTCGAGCGACAGGTCGACCTCGTCCCAGCGCACGATATCGAGTTTGACTTGCGCGCCGCGCGCCACCTGCGGCATGCCGGCCAGGCGGATCACCAGCGGCACGTCCGTCAGGCGCAGCACGTCGTCCTTCAGCACGACGGCCTCGGCCTGCTTGACGCCCTCCTGGCCCAGCCAGCGCAGGCACCAGTAGCGTTCCATCGTCTGCTGGAAGTCGTTGTAGGACGCATACGCCGCATCGAAAGCGGAGACGATCGAGAACAGCGTCGCATCGCGTGGCTTGAAGGGGGCGACCAGCGGCGCGGTCACGCCGTGCTCGGCGCAGGCGATGATCTGCCACTGGTTCACCAGGTCCGTGTAGCGGCGCAGCGGCGACGTGCTCCAGGCGTATTGATCGACGCCCAGGCCCTGGTGCGGGGCCGCATGGGTGACCATGCGCACCTGCATCTTCGCCGCCCAGCCGGCGCCGCTGCCGGCGCCCTGCGAACGGTAGATGCCCGGCACGCCGGAGTCGTGCAGCAGCTTGCCCCAGGTGCTGTTCGCGAAAATCATCAGTTCGGCGACGATTTTATCCAGCGGCGCGCCGCGCTTGCGGCGCACGATCGAGACCACGTCGTCCTCGACATAGAAATTGAAGTCGACCCGGTTCGCCTGCTCCGGCTTCAAACCGAAGGCTTCGCGCTTCTGCATACGGCCCGCTTCGAGTTTCAGCGCCCATTTCCACAGCAGGGCCAATTCCATTTTGTGCGGATACTCGCCCGCCCCGTTTTCCAGCGTCTCTTCGTTGACCAGCTCGTCGAGGTCGTTGTGGCGCAGGTTGCTCTGGATCGGCACCAGTTCGGCGCGCGTCGTGGTCGAGATCGTCGACCAGTCGGCCGGATCGAGGACCGCGTACAGCGACAGTGCCGGGCAGGTCGTGCCCTCGGCCAGGGTGAAGGCGTTGACGACTTCGTCCGGCAGCATCGTGATCTTGTCGCCCGGCATATAGACGGTCGACATGCGCGCACGGGCGATCTTGTCGATCTCGTCGTCCGGCTTGATGGCCAGGCCCGGCGCGGCGATGTGGACGCCGACGCGCACGGTGCCGTCGTCCAGGTGCTCGACCGAGAAGGCGTCATCGATCTCGGTGGTGGTGACGTCGTCGATCGAGAAGGCGGCGACCCTGGCGACAGGCAGCGCAGTCGGCGCGCTCGGCACGGCGACCGATGGGAAGCCGGCGCCACGCGGGAAGTTCTCGAACAGGAAACGTCCCATGTGCAGGTCTTTGGGCGAGGCGAAGCCTTTGGTGGCCAGCATCAGCCGTGGCGCGGTGGTCTGCAGCTCGTCGGCCGCGGCTTCCAGCGCCTTGTATTCGATCGTGTTCTTGTCCGGCTTGAACAGCAACTGGGCGACGATCGGCTGCATCGTGGCCGGCAGCGTGCCCGCCTTGAGTTCCTCGACATAGCCGGCCTGGATCAGTGCCTGCTGCTTTTTCTTTTCGATGCCGGCCTGGGCCGCGCGCAGCGACTGCTCGGGCGCAGCCTTGTAGCGTCCACGGCCCTTTTTATAGAAATAGATCGGGGCGTTGTGCAGGGCCAGCACCAGGCCCGCGGCCTCCGCGGGCAACGGGGCGTGGCCGAAGTACTCGGCGCCCAGCTCGGCAAAGCCGAATTCTTCCTGCCCCGCCACCTCCCACAGGAAGTCGAGGTCGACCTCGGCGGCGATCCCCCTGGCTTCGTCCAGCAGCACTTCGGGCGCCGGTTTCTCGAACTGGAGCAAGACGTCCTTGGTCTTGACCTTGGACCGTTTGCCGCTCGACAGTTCGACCTGATAGGCTTCGCCAGCCGTCGACAACACCGTGCCGACCTTGAAGTCGCCCGATTCTTCAAAAAATACGTTCATGTTATTTCGCTATCTTTATTGTTGCAGCTGCCGTCAGCTCCAATACAGCCGGCAAGAATACTTCGGTGACCATCAACAGGCCTTGATGACGGCGGTAAACACAGCGCCGCGCATGGAAATCCTTGCTACCCAGGTCAGCTCCAAGCGCTGCGCGCACGCGCGCCAGCAGCGGGTGGCCAGCGCGCAGCCGGGCAAATTTGAGCGACCCGCGCACGACCTTGGGGTCGTAAAACAGGGTGGAGCCGAGCGACTGCTCGCCCAGCGCCGAAAACAGCGGCCAGTCGTTCGCCGTGGCCGACATCGGTACGACGGTGTGGCCGAAGACCACCGGCACGCCATCGCAGCACAATACAACCTCGCGCTCCCAGACGCGCTCGCGGCGCGGCAGGCCGATCGGCACCGCCTCCTCCAGCGAACAGAGCGCCACCTCCTGGTGCAGGCGCCGCACGCGAAACGCCGCGCTGTGCGCCACCAGGCGCGCCGTCAGCGAACCCTTCGTTTCAAGCCAGCCGCGCATGGACCCCTCGGCGCCGACGGCGGCGGCCCTGCGATGCCACTTCGCCAGGCGCAGCGATTGTCCCCTCACCGGGGCGCGCCCTCCCGCCCTGGCGACCAGTCCGCGTGCGGTTGGCAAAAGCCCAGCACCTCATCCACATACTGCGGGAATTCGGAAATCGCGTGGTCGCTGCCCTCGATCACGTGCTGGCGCGCACCGGCATAGTGATTCACCATGTCGCGGTAATCCAGCACTTCGTCGCCGGTCGCGGCAATCAGGAAATAGCGTTCCGGCCTGGTGATGCGCGCCACTTTCAGCGCGGCCAGTTCATCGATGTATTCGCGCCGGAATTCGAAAGGTTCGCTTGAGTGCCAGTTCGTCGTCACGCCGACGTGGTGCTCCAGGTTTTTCAGGGGATCGACCGAGGGATTCAATACCACGGCCGGTACGTCCAGCCGCTCGGCGAGCCAGGTGGCATAAAAGCCGCCCAGCGAGGAACCGACGATGGACAGGTTGTGCGGCGCATGGCGTTCCGCCAGCAGCAGCGCCAGTTCCATCGCCGCTTTCGGCGACGCCGGCAGCTGCGGACAGATCAGGTCGCCCGCGCGGCCGGCCGCCGCCATGCGTTCCTGCATCACCCGCGCTTTAAAGGAACGCGGCGACGAGCGGAAGCCGTGCAAGTACAAAATCATGTCGCCAGCGCCTCGAGCAGCTTCTGGTGCACGCCGCCGAAGCCGCCATTGCTCATCACGAGGATGTGGTCGCCCGGCTGGGCCGCCTGCACGATGGCCTGCACCATGTAGTCGATCTGGTCGAAGCTGTGCGCGATCGTGCCCAGCGGCTTCAAGGCATCGGCCAGCGACCAGCCCAGCGCCTGCTGGCTGCCGAAGCCGAACACGAGGTCCGCATCCTTGAGACTGCCCGGCAGCGCATCCTTCATGGCGCCCAGCTTCATCGTGTTCGAGCGGGGCTCCAGCACGGCCAGGATGCGCCCCGCGCTGCCGATGCGCTGGCGCAGGCCGCCGACCGTGGTCGCGATCGCGGTTGGATGGTGCGCGAAATCGTCGTAGACGGTGACGTTGTTCACCACGCCGCGTACTTCCATGCGGCGCTTGACGCTCTGGAAGCGAGACAGCGAATCGACGGCCTGCGCCACCGGCACGCCGACGTGGCGGGCAGCGGCAATCGCGGCCAGCGCGTTCGAGCGGTTGTGCTTGCCGGTCAGTTCCCAGTGCACAGTGCCCTGGTTCTCGCCATTGAACATGACGTCGAAGCTGGCGCCGCCCGGATGCTCGACCATTGCCCAGTTCACGCCGTCGGACGAACCAAACGTTTCCTTCTCGCTCCAGCAGCCGCGCTTGATCACGCGCGCCAGCGAGGCTTCGTCGCCGTTCACGACCAGGCGTCCGACGCCCGGCACGGTACGCACCAGGTGGTGGAACTGGGTCTCGATGGCGCCGATGTCCGGGAAGATGTCGGCGTGGTCGAATTCGAGGTTGTTCAGCACGGCCGTCTTCGCGTGGTAGTGCACGAACTTGCTGCGCTTGTCGAAAAAGGCGGTGTCGTATTCGTCCGCTTCGATGACGAAGAAGTCCGATTCGGTGGCGCCCTGCAGGCGCGCCGAAATACCGAAATTCATCGGCACGCCGCCGATCAGGAAGCCCGGCGCATAGCCCGCGTCTTCCAGGATCCAGGCCAGCATCGACGAGGTCGTCGTCTTGCCGTGGGTGCCGGCCACGGCCAGCACCCATTTTTCGCGCAGAATATGTTCGCCGATCCACTGCGGACCCGACACATACGGCAGGCCGCGGTTCAGGATTTCCTCGATCAGCGGATTACCGCGCGTCATCACATTACCCACCACATACAGGTCGGGATTGAGCGACACCTGTTCCGGGCCATAGCCCTGGATCAGTTCGATACCCTGGGCCTCGAGCTGGGTACTCATCGGGGGATAGACGTTGGCGTCGCAACCGGTAACGCGGTGGCCGGCCTCTTTCGCCAGGACCGCCAGGCCGCCCATGAAGGTGCCGCAAATGCCGAGGATGTGAATGTGCATGATGGTAAGGAATAAAGCGAATACGCGATTCTACCCGACGCGATGCCATTTTCCGTTCAAGAGTATGATCGAGGTCATGATGCCAACCCAGAATAATGACCTTCAGCAGCTGCGTGCGCAGATCGCCGCGACGGCTGCGCGCATGATCGCGCAAGACGGCGCCGACTACCCCACGGCACGCAAAAAGGCCGCCCGGCAAGTGCTGGGTGTGGACCAGCCCCAGCCGAACCTGATGCCGGACAACGGCGAGATCGAAGAGGAAGTACGGCGCTATTTGACCCTGTTCGGCGGCGCGGCCCACGCCGAACGCCTGCAGGCGCTGCGCGAAACGGCCTTGCAAGTGATGGATGCGCTGGCCGAATTCCGCCCTTACCTGACGGGGGCCGTGCTGAACGGCACGGCCGGCGAGCACGACGACATCCACCTGCAACTGTTCGCCGACAGCGCGAAAGAGGTCGAGATTTATCTGTTGAACCGCAACGTCAATATAGATATCTCGGAAACGCCCCACTTCAAGGGCGCCAGACACGATCCCGTTGAAACGGTGAGCTTCCTGTGGCATAAGGAAGCGGTGCATGCCGAGCTCTACGATTTTCACGATCTGCGCGGCGCACTGAAACCCCGGGGCGATGGCCGCCTGCAGCGTGTCGACGCGGCCGGCCTGCGCGCCCTGATGTCTACCGACGAATCCCTGGAACAGGACGAATGAAGAATAAAAAGATGGCCGCCGTGGCGGCCGTGGCAGCGATTTTTTGCGCCCTTGGCGTTGTGTTCGGCAGCAAAACGAAGCCGGTGCCAGCTCCGCTGACGACCAGCATCGCCCCGGCCGGTACGCCGGACGGCGGCGGCCCAGCGCACACCGCCTCCACTCACTTATATGCGCAAACCCTGAACGACCTGTCGGGCAAGCCGCAGTCCCTGTCGCAGTGGAAAGGCAAACCCCTGCTCGTCAACTTCTGGGCCACCTGGTGCGGACCCTGCGTCCAGGAAATGCCCGAGCTGTCGGCCCTCGCCAACGAAGAGGCCGGCAAGCGCTTCAATGTCATCGGCCTCGGCATCGATTCGCCCTCGGCCATGAGCGAATTTGCGGCCAAGCACAACATCAAGTACCCGCTGTATGTAGGCGGCATGGGCGGCACGGAACTGTCGCGCGCCTTCGGCAATACGAATGGCGGCCTGCCCTTCACGGTACTCATCGGCGCGGACGGCCAGGTAAGGAAGACCTACCTCGGCAAGCTGAAATTCGACGAGTTGAAGGCCGACCTCGCGGCACTGTAGAGCTCGCGAACGGTCGTTCTTTTCCGATCTCCGCGCAAGTGGTTGTTATCCACGGAGAATTTTATCGCTTGCCAATAGCTGACGTTGGCGGCAAAATGCGTCACTTTCGAGCATAGACTCTACAAAATAATGGCGAAAAAGCTACTGCTGCTCAACGGTCCCAACCTGAATTTATTGGGAACCCGCGAGCCTGCGGTGTATGGCGCGGCAACGCTGGCCGACATCGAAAGCGCTGCGACGGCCCAGGCCATCGCAGCGGGCGGGTCGCTTTCCTGCTTTCAGAGCAACCACGAAGGTGCGCTGATCGACCGCATCCACGCCGCCCGTAGCGAAGGCGTGGACGCGATCGTCATCAATCCTGGCGGGCTGACCCACACGAGCGTGGCCTTGCGCGATGCGTTTGCTGCGGTGGCGATCCCGTTCATTGAGGTCCATATCTCAAATATTTATCAGCGCGAAGAATTCCGCCACCATTCCTACCTGTCGGCGCTGGCCCGCGGCACCATCTGCGGGCTCGGCATCGACGGATACCGGTATGCCATCGACTTCGCGCTCAAATAGCGTTAATCTCAAGTAACTTCATGCATCATCTTCGGCTGCGCCCTCTTTTGGCGCGCTGTTTTACTCTCTTAATACCACAATAATTCCAAGGGGTTTCACATGGATCTACGTAAACTCAAGACTTTGATCGACCTCGTCGCCGAATCGGACATCGCTGAACTCGAAGTGACCGAAGGCGAAAGCAAGGTTCGCATCGTCAAGTCGTCCGCCGCGCCCCAAGGCCAGATGGTCATGATGCCGTCCGGCATGCAGCAATATTCGGCGCCCGCCCCAGCCGCCGCTCCTGCTGCCCCGGCCGCGCCTGCAGCACCGGCCGTTGCCGTTGAAACTGGTCACGTCGTCAAGTCGCCGATGGTCGGCACCTTCTACCGTTCGTCCGCTCCGGGCGCCGCTGCGTTCGTCGAAGTCGGCACCAACATCAAGGAAGGCGACACCCTCTGCATCATCGAGGCAATGAAACTCCTGAACGAAATCGACGCCGATGTCTCCGGCGTGGTGACCAAGATCCTGGTGGAAAATGGCCAGCCGGTCGAATTCGGCCAGCCACTGTTCGTGATCGGCTAAGTTTCGGCTTTCGCTGCGCCGCCCGGCCGTGACATCGTTCCGGCCGCATGATCCCGAACCCAGGCCGGCGCACGACGCCGGCTCTCTCACACTCCGAAGCTAACCATGTTTGAAAAAATTCTTATCGCCAATCGTGGTGAAATCGCGCTGCGTATCCAGCGCGCATGCCGCGAAATGGGCATCAAGACGGTGGTCGTCCACTCCGAAGCCGACAAGGACGCCAAGTATGTGAAGCTGGCCGACGAGTCCGTCTGCATCGGCCCGGCCCAGTCCGCGCTGAGCTACCTGAACATGCCGGCGATTATCAGCGCCGCCGAAGTGACGGACGCCGAAGCGATCCACCCGGGCTACGGCTTCCTGTCGGAAAACGCCGACTTCGCCGAGCGCGTGGAAAAATCGGGCTTCGTCTTCATCGGCCCGCGTTCCGATTCGATCCGCCTGATGGGCGACAAGGTCTCGGCCAAGCAGGCGATGATCCGCGCCGGCGTGCCTTGCGTGCCGGGTTCGGATGGCGCCCTGCCTGACGATCCGAAGGAAATCATCCAGACCGCCCGCAAGGTTGGCTATCCGGTCATCATCAAGGCTGCCGGCGGCGGCGGCGGGCGCGGCATGCGCGTGGTCCACACCGAAGCGGCCCTGCTCAACGCCGTGGCGATGACCAAGACCGAAGCCGGTACCGCCTTCGGCAATCCGGAAGTCTATATGGAGAAGTACCTGGAGAATCCGCGCCACGTGGAAATCCAGATCCTCGCCGACGAACACAAAAACGCCGTCTGGCTGGGCGAACGCGACTGCTCGATGCAGCGCCGCCACCAGAAGGTGATCGAGGAAGCGCCGGCACCGGGCATCCCGCGCAAGCTGATCGAGAAGATCGGCGACCGCTGCGCCGAAGCCTGCCGCAAGATCGGCTACCGCGGCGCCGGTACCTTCGAATTCCTGTATGAAAACGGCGAGTTCTATTTCATCGAAATGAACACACGCGTCCAGGTCGAACACCCGGTCACGGAAATGATCACCGGCATCGACATCGTGCAGGAACAGATCCGCATCGCCTGCGGCGAGAAGCTGCGCTTCCGCCAGCGCGACATCATGCTGGCCGGCCACGCGATCGAATGCCGCATCAATGCGGAAGACCCATTCAAGTTTACGCCGTCCCCTGGCCGCATCACCGGCTGGCACCCGCCGGGCGGTCCCGGCATCCGTGTCGATTCGCACTCGTATGCGGGCTACTATGTGCCACCTCATTACGACTCGATGATCGGCAAGGTAATTTCCTACGGTGCTACTCGTGAGCAAGCAATCCGCCGCATGCAAATTGCGTTGTCGGAAATGGTGGTTGAGGGTATTTTGACCAACATCCAGCTGCACCGCGAACTGATGGTCGATGCCCGCTTCATCGAAGGCGGCACCAACATCCATTACCTGGAGCAGAAGCTGGCGAATCGCCCTGACACGAAAGTGGTCGTGGCCCCGGAAAACAAGGCTGACGCATGAGCTGGACCGAAGTCATCATCGAAATCGCACGCGAGCACGCGGAAGGCCTGTCCGACGCCTTGATGGAAGCGGGCGCGCTGTCGGTTTCGGTGGAAGATGCCGACGAAGGCACCGACCAGGAAAAGCCGCTGTTCGGCGAACCTGGCATGGAGCCGACCGAGGCGGCCTGGGATCACAGCCGTGTCGTGGCCCTGACTGACATCGACGCTGACCAACAGGCCATCGTCGCGGAAGCGGCCGCCGCCATCGGGCTCACTACCGTGCCGGCGTTTTCCACCCGCGCGGTGGCCGATGCCGACTGGGTACGCCTGACGCAGTCGCAATTCGAACCGATCCACATCGGCACCAACATCTGGGTCGTGCCGAGCTGGCACGAAGCGCCGGACCCGAACGGGCTCATTCTCGAACTCGATCCGGGCCTGGCGTTTGGCACCGGCAGCCATCCGACCACCCGCCTGTGCATGGAGTGGCTGGAAGCCCATCCGGCACCGGGCAAGAGCGTCCTGGACTACGGCTGCGGTTCCGGCATCCTGGCGATGGTCGCCAAGAAGCTGGCCGCCGGCGACGTGGCCGGGGTCGACATCGATCCGCAGGCGATCGAATCGGCGCGTGCGAATGCCGAGCGTAACAACTGCGAAATCGATTTCTACGTGCCGGACGCATTTGCCGCCTCGTCGAACGAGCGCCATGCAAATGGCAAGTTCGACATCGTCGTGGCCAACATCCTGTCGAGCCCATTGAAGCTGATGGCGCCGATGTTGTCGGGCCGCGTGGCGCCTGGCGGTTCGCTGGTGCTCTCGGGCGTGCTGGCGCGCCAGGCCGACGAAGTGGCCGCCGCCTACGCACCTTTCATCAAGCTGGGCGTCTGGGCCGAGCAGGACGGCTGGGTTGCCCTTCACGGGACGCTCGGCCAGGATACGGTACCGGCCGCGCGCTCCACTACCAACGGTTAAGGAGCCCGGCATGGCGCTTGCCACCCAATGCCCCCATTGCGGCACGATGTTCCGGGTCGCCTCGGACCAACTCAAGCTGCGTGGGGGCATTGTGCGTTGCGGCTCCTGCCAGGAGATCTTCGACGGCAGCGCCACCCTGGTGGACCTCGATGCGCTGCCGGCCAAGGCGCCGGTGGCTGCCAAGCCTGATCTGCCCTCTCCCGACGCGGCGCCCGCTGCCGTCGTCGAACCCGCCCCCATATCCGAACCCGAACCCGAGCCTGCGCCTGCCCTTGAGGAGGCGTCCCTGGCTGACGACGAAGCGCTCGCGCCGCTCGACATGACGGTCGAGCTGCCGCGTTTCGAGGACCAGCCGGTCTACACGCTCGACTTCGACCATACCTTCGATCCGTTCGGGATCCTGCCGAAAGTCGATGCACCCGCGGCGCCTGAAGTGGAAACGCCCCTGCCCGAAGCGGTCGCGGTCGAGGCGTCCGGGTCCGCAGCCGAAGAACCCGTGATCGACGAGGAGCCCGTCCAGCCGGCCATGCCGCCCTGGTCGCAGCTGTTGAAGAACCCGGAGCCGGTTGCGGAGGCGACACCGCCCGCCGCGCCGGAGCCGGCCGCCCTTGCGCCGCAGCCCGACGACGCGGCCGAACCCGTCCTCGAAGCGCAAGCGGAGCCTGAGCCGCTCGTCCCGCAGCACGCCGGCCGCATCGAGCCCGCCTTCGGCCTGCCGGTCGACGAAGAACTGGTCGCCGCGCCCCTGCCCGGCCACGAACCGGAACTGGAACCGGCTGCGCCCGCGCCACGCGCCAACGTTCCCGCCGACGACGCGCCGCCGCTGCTGATGCGCGAATCGACCGCCAGCGTGGTCACGCCGCCCGCCGCCGCCCATGTGCCGCCGATTGCGCGCACGCCGGCCGCCAAGCGTGCCGAAAAGGCCGCCGCGCGCCGCTCGAAGCTCACGCCCACCCGCATCGAAGCGCAACCGAAACTGCGCGCGGCCGAGATCGACGAGCCGGAGTTCGTCAAGCGCGGCCGCCAGCAGGAGCAGAACGGGCGCGCGCGCAAGATCGCGCTGGTCGCCGGCGCCATCGCCCTGTTGATCCTCCTGTTCGCGCAAGGGGTACTGAACTTCCGCAACGCCCTCGCCGCCCGCTTCCCGGCCGCGAAACCGGCCCTCGTCTCCGGCTGCGCTGTCTTCGGCTGCCGCGTCGAACTGCCGGCCCAGATCGACAACCTCGCCATCGAAACGGGCGAACTGACCACGCTCGGCGGCGGCGTCTATTCCTTCACCACCGAGCTGCGCAACGCCGGCACCACGGCCCAGGCCTGGCCGAGCCTGGAACTGGCGCTGACCGACGCCAACGACAAGCCGCTGGTGCGCCGCGTATTCGGCCCCAGGGATTATCTTGCCGCCGACACCCCGGCCGCGAACGGCATCGCGCCGCGCGCCGAACACGCGATCAAACTCCACTTCCGCGTGGAGGACCTGAAACCTTCCGGCTACCACATTGCCGTCTTCTACCCCTGAATTGACGTTGGACCTCACATGACCCAAGCTACCCTGATCTGCGGATCGCTCGCATTCGACAAGATCATGCAATACCACGGCCGTTTCGCCGAGACCCTGCTGGCCGACCAGCTGCACCGCGTGAACGTCTCCTTCCTGGTACCGACCCTGCGCACCGAATACGGCGGCTGCTCGGCGAACATCGCCTATAACCTCAAGCTGCTCGGCGGCGAGCCCCTGATCATGGCCACCCTCGGCCAGGA
Organism: Massilia litorea; assembly: GCF_015101885.1. NCBI lineage: Bacteria > Pseudomonadati > Pseudomonadota > Betaproteobacteria > Burkholderiales > Oxalobacteraceae > Massilia > Massilia litorea. The sequence continues at coordinate 2,008,588 of NZ_CP062941.1, read as the reverse complement.
CGGCGCCGACTACCTCGAGCGCCTGCGCAACTTCGGCATCAAGACGCGCGCCATCAAGACGATCCAGGACGCCTACACGGCCCAGTGCTTCGTCACCGCCGACCAGGACAACAACCAGATCAACGCCTTCCACCCGGGCGCGATGCAGTTCTCGCACGAGAACAACGTCGCCGACCAGGGCCCGCTGCGCGTGGCGATCATCGCCCCGGACGGCCGCGACGGCATGCTCAAGCACGCGCGCGACTGCGCCGCCCAGGGCGTACCTTTCATGTTCGACCCGGGCCAGCAGCTGCCGATGTTCAGCGGCGAAGAACTGCTGACCTTCATCGAGCAGGCCACCTACCTGGCCGCGAACGACTACGAATTCGAGATGGTGATGGACCGCACCGGCCTCTCGCTCGAACAGATCGCCGCGCGCCTGGAGGCGCTGATCGTCACCCGCGGCGAAAAGGGTTCCGAGATCTACGCCGGCGGCGAGCGCCACGACATCCCGGCCGTGCCGGCCACCGCCGTGGTCGACCCGACCGGCTGCGGCGACGCATACCGCGCCGGCCTCCTGTACGGCATCGCGCAAGGCTACGACTGGCCGACCACCGGCCGCATCGCCAGCCTGCTCGGCTCCATCAAGATCGCCCACCAGGGCGGCCAGAACCACAGTTTTACTCCGGCCGAGATCGCCAATAAATTCGAAGCCGCCTTCGGCTACCGCTTCAAATAATTAAAAGGGTACAACCGCCGGCATACACTGTTGGCGGATGCGCACCGTAGGGGTCATTGAGGACAATGTCCTCAATGACGGGTTCACCGGGCTCCCCGAGCCCACGCGTTACGCACCTCAAGCGAAGCCACAAAAAAAACGGGCAGCCAGGCTGCCCGTTTTCACATCCGTACTACCCAATCAAATCGGCACCACAGTCCTCAGCAAATACAGCGCAATCTGCAGCAGCAGCACCGCCACCAGCACCGACAAATCCAGCCCGCCGATCGGCGGCACCACCTTGCGGATCGGCCGCAGCAGCGGATCGTTCAGCGCATGCACGAACGGCGCCAGCGGCGCATGCGGATTGACCCAGCTGAAGATCGCCTCGATGATCAGGAGCGCGATGAACCCGTAGATGATCCACTTCACGAAGCGCCCCAGCGCCAGCAGCAGCACCTGCTCGGCCGACGCCCCCACGATGAACAGGATCGAGGTCGCCAGCAGCACCACCAGGAAGGCGCCGATCAGGCTTGCCCAGTCGTAGCCGCCTGCCCCCGGCACGATGCGGCGCAGGGGTTTCACGAGCCAGTCGCTCAGCGTGAAGGTGAACTGCGCCACCGAGGCTGGCGGACGCACGCGGATGGCCTGCATCCAGAAGCGCAACAGGAGCACCCCGCCCAGCACAGTGGCAATGGTATCGACGATCAACTGAAGAATGGACAGCACGAGAACTCCTTGAAATAAAAAAACCGCTGTGTGAACGGTTCACACAGCGGTATTTTGCCCTAAAGCGGGCCAGACCCGGGATTACGGACGGCTGCTGGTCGGGAACGGCCAGGCGGCTGCCGGTGCCAGCACGGTCTTCGCCGCTGGTGCCGGTGCGGCCGGCTTGGCTTCGCCTGCTGCCTGGGCTGGCTTGGCTTCCGTTTCCTTGGCCGCCGGCTTCTTGGCTGCCGCTTTCTTGGCTGCTGGCTTGGCTGCCGCTTCCGGCTTGGCTTCCGCCTTCACCGCAGGTGCTGCGGCGGCTTCCGGCTTGGCTTCGGCCTTGGCTGCTTCCGGCTTGGCTTCGGCTTTCGCTGCTTCCGGCTTGGCTTCGGCCTTCATGGCTTCGGGCTTGGCTTCAGCTTTGGCAGCTGGCTTGGCGGCTGGCTTGGTCGCTGCTGCTTTGGCCGGAGCGGATGCTGCGGTCTTGGTAGCGGCTGGCTTGGTCGCTGCTGCTTTGGCCGGAGCGGATGCTGCGGTCTTGGTAGCGGCTGGCTTGGTCGCTGCTGCTTTGGCCGGAGCTGGCGCTGCGGTCTTGGTAGCGGCGGTCTTGGTAGCAGCAGCCTTGGCTGGAGCTGGGGTGGCAGTCTTAGCGGCTGACTTGACCGGCGCCTTCGTGGCAGCGGCTTTCGCGGACGGCTTCGCAGCCGTCCCCTTGGCAGCGCTCTTGGCTGATGCTTTGGCTGCAGTCTTGGCTGGTGCCTTGGCTGCGGTCTTGGCGACGGTCTTCGCCGGTGCCTTGGCCGGACCCTTCGATGCCGACTTGGCTGGTGCTTTGGCAGCGGTCTTCGCTGCGGACTTGGCTGGCGCCTTGGCAGCGGTCTTCGCCGGTGCCTTGGCTGCGCTCTTCGCGGACGTCTTTGCAGACGCCCCCTTGGCTGCCGACTTGGTCGCTGCTGCTTTTGCTACCGGCTTGGCGGCTGCAGTCTTTTTGGCTGCTGGCTTGGCTGCTGCTTTGGTTGCGGTCTTCTTCGCTGCTGGCTTGGCTGCCGACTTGGTTGCGGTCTTGGCGGCAGGCTTGGCTGCTGCTTTGGTCGCGGTTTTCTTGGCAGCTGGCTTGGCCGCGGCTTTGGTCGCGGTCTTCTTCGCTGCCGGCTTGGCTGCCGACTTGGCTGCGGTCTTGGCGGCAGGCTTGGCTACGGCTTTGGTAGCGGTCTTCTTGGCCGCTGGCTTGGCTGCCGACTTGGTGGCAGCTGCTTTTGCTACTGGCTTGGCGGCGGATTTAGCAGCGGCTTTCTTGGCAGCTGGCTTGGCTGCCGGTTTAGCGGCGGCTTTCTTTGCAGCCGGCTTGGCTGCCGGCTTGGCAGCGGCTTTCTTGGCAGCTGGCTTGGCTGCCGGTTTAGCGGCGGCTTTCTTTGCAGCCGGCTTGGCTGCCGGCTTGGCGGCGGCTTTCTTCGCTGCTGGTTTTGCTGCTGGCTTTGCAGCGGCCTTCGCCGCTGGTTTTGCGGCAGCTTTTGCCGGAGTCTTCGATGCAGCTTTTGCTGCCGGTTTGGCAGCAGGCTTGGCGGCCGCTTTGGCCGTCGTCTTCGCTGCCGACTTGGCGGCTGGTTTCTCTGCGGCGGCCGATTTCGCTGCCGGTTTTGCTGCTGGTTTCTTCGCTGCTGTTGCCATTTTAGTTCTCCTTCTCTGCGATGAGAAAATACGCTACAAGGTTGAAACCCGTCCGTCCGGATGGCCGGGCGGGTTATTCATCGGCATAAACCGTTTGGGTTACTGCCAATGAATCCGGCACCAGCTGAACTGCTGCAACTCCTCACAATTGCAGCGCTTCAGCCAACGACGTCGGGACACCCATCCATTACTTAGCTGCGCTTTCACATCGCTGCCCTTACGAGCACGAAAAGAAAAAGCCGCCTTGCCTGAAAAGGATCAGGCAGTGCGGCTTGTTCTTTTCGTTACGCTTATGTGCATGCTGGCTTGAATCAGCGTCCCATTACGGAAGTCTCGAAGCTCATTTCGCGCCGCATTTGCTGCGCTTGCCGAGGCTGTTTCGACTCCCTTTTTCAATCGGTTTTGTCTGCCTGCGAGCATGCGAAAAAGGCCATGTTCACGTTTTGACAAATTCAATCACGTAAAGTACACGAAAACCTTGTCACTCCGCAACCCGCGCACGCGTAAATTCACTTCTTCGCTACGACTACAACAAACCCCGTGCGGGAACTTCAGCGCGCGCCGCGCCGCTTCATTTCAAAGCGCGCCTGATTCCATCAGGCCTCCCTTGAAATGGACCTGCTTCGGCCGGCCAACGAAGGACGCGCGCCAAGTCGAGACGATTTATCTGCTTTGACCGTCACGGACGCCAGACATTCGGCATCGTGACGCGCCCCGACGGCGCACGCGCATAAAAAAAGCCCGGTGATTTTTCACCGGGCTTCTCGACATCTATATAGAGCAGCTGGAATCAATCCCAGTTCAGCGCCCCACCCGTCTGGTACTCCGTCACGCGCGTCTCGAAGAAGCTACGTTCCTTCTTCAGGTCGATCATCTCGCTCATCCATGGGAATGGATTCTCTTCGGCCGGGAACAGCGGATCGAGCCCGATCTGCACGGCGCGGCGATTCGCGATGAAGCGCAGGTAGCCCTTGAACATGGTCGCGTTCAGGCCCAGCAGGCCGCGCGGCTTGGTGTCTTCGGCGTAGCGGTATGGAAGTTGACGGCTTCCAGGAACAGGGTCTTGATCTTGTCCCGGAAGGCCGGGGGCCACAGCAGCGGGTTATCCATCTTGATCGTGTTGATCAAGTCGCTACGTGGAGTCAGGTTCGGTCTAGGTTAGCGCATAAAAAAAGCCCGATGATTTTTCACCGGGCTTCTCGACATCTATATAGAGCAGCTGGAATCAATCCCAGTTCAGCGCCCCACCCGTCTGGTACTCCGTCACGCGGGTCTCGAAGAAGTTACGTTCCTTCTTCAGGTCGATCATCTCGCTCATCCATGGGAATGGATTGTCTTCGGCCGGGAACAGCGGATCGAGCCCGATCTGCACGGCGCGGCGGTTGGCGATGAAGCGCAGGTAGCCCTTGAACATGGTCGCGTTCAGGCCCAGCACGCCGCGCGGCATGGTGTCTTCGGCGTAGCGGTATGGAAGTTGACGGCTTCCAGGAACAGGGTCTTGATCTTGTCCCGGGAGGCCGGGGTTCATGGCAGCGAGTTTTCCATCTTGATCGTGTTGATCAGGTCGCTACGTGGAGTCAGGTTCGGTCTAGGTTAGCGCATAAAAAAAGCCCGATGATTCCTCATCGGGCTTTCGACATCTATATAGAGCAGCCAGGAACAGGGGCTTGATCTTGTCCCGGGAGGCCGGAGTTCATGGCAGCGAGTTTTTCATCTTGATCGTGTTGATCAGGTCGCTACGTGGAGTCAGGTTCGGTCTAGGTTAGCGCATAAAAAAAGCCCGATGATTCCTCATCGGGCTTTCGACATCTATATAGAGCAGCTGGAATCAATCCCAGTTCAGCGCCCCACCCGTCTGGTACTCCGTCACGCGGGTCTCGAAGAAGTTACGTTCCTTCTTCAGGTCGATCATCTCGCTCATCCATGGGAATGGATTCTCTTCGGCCGGGAACAGCGGATCGAGCCCGATCTGCACGGCGCGGCGGTTGGCGATGAAGCGCAGGTAGCCCTTGAACATGGTCGCGTTCAGGCCCAGCACGCCGCGCGGCATGGTGTCTTCGGCGTAGCGGTATTCGAGTTCTACCGCTTCCAGGAACAGGGCCTTGATCTCGTCGCGGAAGGCCGGGGTCCACAGCAGCGGGTTTTCCATCTTGATCGTGTTGATCAGGTCGATGCCGAAGTTCACGTGCATCGACTCGTCGCGCAGGATGTACTGGTACTGCTCGGCGGCGCCGGTCATCTTGTTCTGGCGGCCCAGCGCCAGGATCTGGGTGAAGCCGACGTAGAAGAACAGGCCTTCCATCATGCAGGCGAAGACGATGATCGACTTCAGTAGCGTCTGGTCCGCTTCCAGCGTGCCGGTTTTGAAATCAGGGTCGGTCAGCACGTTGATATACGGAATCAGGAACTGGTCCTTGTCGTGGATCGACGCGATCTCGTTGTAGGCGTTGAAGATCTCTTTTTCATCCAGTCCCAGCGACTCGACGATGTACTGGTAGGCGTGGGTGTGGATCGCCTCCTCGAAGGCCTGGCGCAGCAGGTACTGGCGGCATTCCGGGGCCGTGATGTGGCGGTAGGTACCCAGCACGATGTTGTTCGCGGCCAGCGAGTCGGCCGTCACGAAAAAGCCCAGGTTGCGCTTGACCAGGCGGCGCTCGTCCTCCGACAGGCCGTTCGGGCTCTTCCAGAGCTCGATGTCGCGCTGCATGTTCACTTCCTGCGGCATCCAGTGGTTCGCGCAGCCGGCCAGGTACTTGTCCCAGGCCCACTTGTATTTGAAGGGCACCAGCTGGTTGACGTCGGTCTTGCCGTTGATGATGCGCTTGTCGTCGGCGTTCACGCGGGTGGCGACCAGGGCGGCGTCGACGGTTTCCGGCAGGCCAGCAGCTTGCGGTGCGCGCGCGGCGCTCGTTGGTTCATCGTCCCATGACAGCATGATTTGTTCCTCTTGAATTCTGTGACAACTGCGCCCGGCACTCGGCCGGGCGTGGATTAATTAGTTAAAGACCGCTTATTGGCAACTTATTGGCACGCTTCGCACTCGTCGAAACCGGCATCGCCCGGACGCAGGTAGCAAGCCGCGCCGTCTGCTTCAACGGGGGCAGGTGCCGCCGCCGGAGCCGCTGCCGGCGCCGCGTGGCCGGCCGCCAGGCCGCCCGAGACCGGCACCGCGTTCAGGGCGCCGGTACGGGTCGTCGACTTCTCCATGTGCGTCGCCGCGATGGTGCGCAGGTAATAGGTCGTCTTCAGGCCGCGCAGCCAGGCCAGTTTATAGGTCTCGTCCAGCTTCTTGCCCGAGGCGCCGGCCATGTAGATGTTCAGCGACTGGGCCTGGTCGATCCACTTCTGGCGGCGCGATGCCTGCTCGACCAGCCACTTCGGCTCGACTTCGAAGGCCGTGGCGTAGATGTCGCGCAGGTCTTGCGGCACGCGGTCGATCTTGCTGAGCGAACCGTCGAAATACTTCAGGTCGGCGATCATGACTTCGTCCCACAGGTCGCGTGCCTTCAGGTCGCGCACCAGGTAGCCGTTGATCTCGGTGAATTCGCCGGACAGGTTCGACTTCACATACAGGTTCTGGAAGGTCGGCTCGATGCAGGCCGAGACGCCGATGATGTTCGAGATCGTCGCGGTCGGGGCAATCGCCACGCAGTTCGAGTTACGCATGCCGAACTGCTTGATACGCTCGCGCACCACGGTCCAGTCCATCGATTCGCTCGTGTCCTGCTCGAGGTAGCCGCCGCGCTCTTCCGCCAGCAGCTTGATCGAGTCCTGCGGCAGGATGCCGCGGTCCCACAGCGAACCGGCGTACGACTCGTAGCGGCCGCGCTCTTCGGCCAGCTCGGTCGAGGCCAGGTAGGCGTAGTAGCAGACGGCTTCCATCGACTTGTCGGCGAACTCGACGGCCTTGTCCGAGGCGAACGGCACGCGCATCATGTGCAGGCAGTCCTGGTGGCCCATGATGCCCATGCCGACCGGGCGGTGGCGCAGGTTCGAGTTACGCGCCTTGTCGACCGCGTAGTAGTTGATGTCGATGACGTTGTCGAGCATGCGCATCGCGGTGCGGATCGTCTTCTGCAGTTTCACGTGATCCAGGCCATCGCCCTTCATGTGCTGCGGCATGTTGATCGAGCCCAGGTTGCAGACCGCGATTTCGTCGGCGCTGGTGTTCAGGGTGATCTCGGTGCACAGGTTCGACGAGTGCACGACGCCGATGTGCTGCTGCGGCGAACGGATGTTGCACGGATCCTTGAACGTGATCCATGGGTGGCCGGTTTCGAACAGCATCGACAGCATCTTGCGCCACAGGTCGAGCGCTTCGATCTTTTTGAACACCAGCATTTCGCCGCGCTCTGCCTTGGCCTCATAGGCCAGGTAGGCTTGTTCGAAGGCTTTACCGACCAGGTCGTGCAGGTCCGGCGTTTCGCTCGGGGTGAACAGGGTCCAGTAGCCCTTTTCCATCACGCGCTTCATGAACAGGTCGGGAATCCAGTTCGCCGTGTTCATGTCGTGGGTGCGGCGGCGGTCGTCGCCGGTGTTCTTGCGCAGGTCGAGGAATTCCTCGATGTCCATGTGCCAGGTTTCCAGGTAGGCGCACACTGCGCCCTTGCGCTTGCCGCCCTGGTTCACGGCCACGGCCGTATCGTTGACCACTTTCAGGAACGGGACCACGCCTTGCGACTTGCCGTTGGTGCCCTTGATGCGCGAGCCGAGCGCACGCACCGGGGTCCAGTCGTTACCGAGGCCACCGGCAAACTTCGACAGCAGCGCGTTTTCCTTAATGGCGTCGTAGATACCTTCCAGGTCGTCGCCGACGGTGGTCAGGTAGCAGGACGACAGCTGCGAGCGGCGGGTGCCCGAGTTGAACAGGGTCGGCGTCGAGCTCATGAAGTCAAAGCTCGACAGCAGGTTGTAGAACTCGATGGCGCGCTCTTCGCGGTCCGCTTCGCGCAGGGCCAGGCCCATGGCGACGCGCATGTAGAAGGCCTGCGGCATCTCGATGCGGGTTTCGCGCACGTGCAGGAAGTAACGGTCGTACAGGGTCTGCAGGCCGATGTAGCCGAATTGCAGGTCGCGGTCGGCGACGATGGCTTTTGCCAGGCGCTCGAGGTCATAGTTGCCCAGTTCGGCGTCGAGCAGTTCGTTCTCGATGCCTTTCGCCACGTACTGCGGGAAATAGGTGATGTATTCAGCCGCAGCCTTGGCTTGCGGGACTTCCTTGCCGAAGACTTCCTTGCGGATCGTGTGCAGCAGGATGCGGGCCGTGACCTGGCTGTAGGCCGGATCGGTTTCCATCAGCGCGCGCGCAGCCAGGATGGCGGACTTGTGCAGCTCTTCGACCGGCACGCCGTCGTACAGGTTGCGCAGGGTCTCGGCGACGATGGCGTCGGCGTCGACGTGCTTTTCCAGGCCGGCGCAGGCGGCGTTCACCAGGGCGTGCACATAGTTGACGTCGAGCGGCACGCGCTGGCCGCCATCGACCACGTGGATCTGCGGCGCGGCCACGTGCTGGGCACCGGCGGCTTCCTTGGCGGCGCGGCGCTCTTCCATCTGCTTGGCGCGGTACAGGACATAGGCGCGCGCGACATCGTGTTCGCCCGAGCGCATCAAGGACAGTTCGACCTGGTCCTGCACATCTTCGATGTGGAAGGTGCCGCCGTTCGGCTGGCGGCGCATCAGGGCAGCGACCACGTTATTGGTCAGCTCTTCCACCAGCTCGCGGATGCGGGCCGAGACCGCGCCCTGGCCACCGGCGACCGCCAGGAAGGCCTTGGTCATCGCGACCGAGATTTTATTTGGCTCGAACGGGACGACGGCGCCGTTGCGGCGCAGGATGCGGTAGTCCGCGCGGGCGGCCAGTTCGGCGGCGCTATTGGCGCCGGCTGCCGTTCCTGGTGCCGCTTGCGGGTGGATGGAAATGTCTTGAGAAGTCTGCATGGGGCCTCCAGGAAGGGCAGTCGGGCTGCCGCCTATGTTTATCGATCACCCGCATCACGGGCAGCCAAAAATTAACTAAAAAATACGAAGCAAAACGAACCCCGGCCAGCCTGAGTAACCAGGCTGGACAACGTTGCTGCGGATGGATTTATCTTGCTTGGAGCAAATTCGAACAACAAGACGCACACTATGCCATTGTTGCCACTGCTACACAAAAGGTCTTTGACACTTGAGCCTGCTACTACTAGATCTAGTGCCGTGGTTTGACATTGGACTAATTGTAGTACTTGGCCGGCGCAAGCCGCAAGTGAATAAATTTTCAAATTCAGGTGTTTTTTATGTCCCGGACTCTTGACATCGGAGCGCTGGACTTCGAATGCGCGCTGGCCGGTAAGTGAGCACTAACCTGCTGCTTAATGCTTGTTCAGCGCGTGAAGGCAGTGCCCAAACGCAGTGCAGCGCGCACCATTTTGCACTGGCGAAAAGGCAACGCTTTTTGACAAGCCGGAGTTGTGCGATGACACAAAGTTCAGTTTTCCGGCGCCTGGATATCGAGCTTCTGCATTTGATACCGCAGCTGGCGCACGCTGATGCCGAGCAGGCTGGCGGTCCTGGTGCGGTTGAACTGGGTCTGCTGGAGGGCGCGCTGGATGATGTCGCGTTCCACCTGTTCCAGGTAAGCCGGCAGGTTGCTCGGCAGCGAAGCCGGACCGAGGCCCTGCACTTCCTGCGCAAGCGGCGCGGCCGCCGGCATGGGCGGCGCCGCGGCCGGGGACGGCGGCGTGGCGACGACCGGCAATGGTTCCACCCGCGCCACGTCGGCCAGGCGCGCGGCTTTCAGGGATAAATCGCCGACCTCGATCACGCCATGATTGGCGAAGGCAAGCGCCCGTTCCAGCACGTTCTCCAGTTCGCGCACGTTGCCCGGGAAGGAGTAGGCGCGCAAGGCATCGAGCACGCCGGGCCCGAGCGAGGCCCCGCCAGGCCCGGCCAGGCGCGCCAGGATGCCGTTGGCCAGCACCGGTAAATCGTCGAGCCGCTCGCGCAGCGGCGGCAGCGCCAGCTCGATCACGTTCAGGCGATAGAACAAATCCTGGCGGAAGACGCCCGTCTCGACGCATCGGGCGAGGTCCTTGTGGGTGGCGCTGATGATGCGCACGTCGACCGGCTCCTCATTGGTGGCGCCGATCTTGCGCACGCGCCGCTCCTGGATCGCGCGCAGCAGTTTGACCTGCATCGCCAGCGGCAAATCGGCCACCTCGTCCAGCATCAGGGTGCCGCCATTGGCCGCCTGGAAGAAGCCGTCGCGCTCCTCCCCGGCCCCGGTGAACGCGCCCTTGCGGTGTCCGAAGAATTCGGACTCCATCAGGTTTTCGGGAATCGCGCCGCAGTTCACCGCCACGAACGGTTTCGCAGCGCGCGAACTCTGGGCGTGGATTTCGCGCGCGGCCAGTTCCTTGCCGGCGCCGGACTCGCCGGTGATCGCAATCGGCGCCATCGAGCGCGCCAGGCGCCCGATCTGGGCCCGCAGCGCCTGCATCGCCTGCGAATTGCCGATCAGGCGCGAGCCCGTGCCCTCGCCCGCCCCAGCCGCGGCGCTACCGTCGGACAGCTTCAGCGCCGAACGCACCATCACGCGCAGCTCATCGAGCACTACCGGTTTCGACACGTAATCAAAAGCGCCGGCTTTCAGGGCCACCACCGCGTTTTCGGCGCTGCCGAAGGCGGTGATCACGGCGATCGGCGTCTTCGAGCTAGCCGACACTTCGCGCACCAGTTCCAGTCCGAGCCCGTCGGGCAGGCGCATGTCGGTCAGCACCAGCTGGTACTGGTTGTCCTCGACCAGGCGCCGGGCTTCGCGCAGCGTGGCCGCGCAATCGACGTCCAGGCCCATTTTCAGGAGCGTGATCTCCAGCAGTTCGCGCAGGTCCGCTTCGTCGTCGACGACCAGGATGCGGGGTGATGTCATGCTTTCCTCTTTTACTCAGCGCTCGCGCCGGCCGCTTGCGGCTGGGCGAAGGTGATGACGAAACGGCCGCTGGCCTTGCGCGGGCCCAGCGCCGCCGTGTCGAACCGCGACTCGTAATCGAGTTTAGCGCCATTGTTCAGGCACAGCTCGCGCGCCAGGTACAGCCCCAGGCCGGTGCCCTTGCTGGAGGTCGTATAAAACGGTTCGAACAGGTGGGCGCGCACCTCGGGCGTGATGCCCGGACCGTCGTCCTGCACGTGCAACTCCAGCGTGCCGAAGGCGTCGAGCTCGGGCCAGATGCGGATGCTGGCCGGCTTGCGGCTGGCGTAGCGGATCGCATTGCCCAGCAAATTGACCAGCACTTCCCTCAGGTGCAGGGCGTCGAAGCGTACCTCAATCGCACCGGCGCCGCCCAGCCAGACCATCTCATCGAGCAGGCCCTGGGTTTCGCAGAACTCGTTTTTCAGCTCCAGCAGGAACGGCGCCAGCTGCACCGGTTCCGCATACGGCTGGGCCTTGCGCGAGAGCTGCAGGATGTCCTCGACCATGCGGTTCACGCGCGCCACGTTGTCGCCGATGATCTTTAACAAGCGCAGCTCGGCCTTGCCATGCAGGTCTTCGGCCAGCAGGGCCGTGGCGTGGCCGATCGCCGACAGGGGGTTGCGCACTTCGTGCGCGATGCTGGCCGTCAGGCGGCCCATCGAGGCCAGTTTCAGTTGCTGCGCCTGGTTTTCGATGGCGCTGACGTCCTGCAGGAAGATCACGCTGCGCCCCGGCAGCGCGCCGCCGGCCGCGACGCTGGCAAAGCGCAGTTTCAGGTGCGCCGGCTGGTCGCGCCGCGCCCGCAGGCCCGCCTCCCCAACCGCCATTTCCTGGTAGGGTTTCAGGATCACCCAGGCCGCATCCGGCCCCGCTTCCCCCGACACCGGCTCGACCGCGGCCAGGGCGGGGGTCGCTGCCGTTCCCATCCAGGTGGCGAAGGCCTGCGCCACCGGTTCGAGTCCCGGCAATTCGTCGAGCAGCAAGCCGGCCGCGGCGTCCATGCCGAGCATGCGGCGCGCCGCGGGATTGGCCGTGTGGATGCGTCCATCGGCCCCGACCACGAGCACGCCATCGCCCACGTCCGCGATCACGATCTCGTTGATTGCCTGCTGCACCTGCAGGTCGACGCCGCGCTGCGCCGCCAGTTCTTCCTGCCCGATCAGGCGCGCCGCCAGCCGGTTGACCAGCCAGACCACGGCGAAAAAGGCGATGCCGTACATCCCCGCCTGCATCAGCGCCGGTTCGCCTTCGCGCCTGACCATCTGCCAGGCCGCCTCGAACAGGACGAACAGGGTCGCCAGCGCAGCCGAAAACAGGGCCGGCACCAGCGGCGCCAGGATCGCCGCGCCCGCCAGCGGGAACAGGTACAGGATACCGAGGCCGCTGCGCAGGCCGCCGGCGGCAAGATACAACAGCGAGATCACGGCCAGGTCGACCGCGATCTGCGACGCCAGCTGGATCGTGAAGCGGCGCCGCCAGGACAGGCTCAATGCACCGAACACGAGGGCGGCGCCGAGGTAGAACAGGCAGATGCGCACGTATGCCGGGGAGGCCTGGACACTGCCCTCGCGCACGTCGAAGGCGAGGTACAGGATCAGCACCAGCGCGATCACGATGCGCGTGACGGTCAGCGCCCCGAGCGAGCGCCAGAAGGTCGCGCGCGATTGCGTGGACAGCACCTGCCAGCCGGTCATCAATTAGTGCGCAACAGGCGGCACGTGCGCCGGGCTGCAGTAGTCGCGGCCGTCGGCCCGTACCGCTTCCGAGACCGGGAAATGCAGGCCGCAGTGCGCGCAGCTGGTCATGTCTTCGATCGCCGCCGGCGGCGCCGCGGCGGGACGCCCCTGCGGCGGCACGTGCATCTGCTGGTTGCGCACGGCTGCGCGCAGCTTCGCGCGCACGGCGAAGAAGATCAGGACAGCCAGGGCGATCCAGAAGACGAGGCGGCTCATGCGATCCCCCGATGCAGCACGACTTCGAGCACGAAGCGGCTGCCGACATAGGCCAGCGCCAGCGTGGCGAAGCCGGCCAGCGTGAAGCGCAGCGCCGTCTTGCCGCGCCAGCCGCGCAGGTAGCGTCCGGCGAGCAAGGCTGCGAACAGCATCCACGACAGCAGCGCGAAGACATTCTTGTGGTCCCAGCGCAGCGCCCGGCCAAACAGCTGTTCCGAGAACACGACGCCCGACAGCACCGTGAGACTGAGCAGCACGAAACCGATCCAGATCAGGCGGAACAGCAGCTTTTCCATGGTCAGCAAGGCCGGCAGCTGGTCGAGCGCGCCGCCGAGCCAGCCGCCGCCGGCCGTCACCGTGCGCGCATGCAGGCGGGTTTCCTGCAAGGCCATCAGGACCGCGTGGAAGGCGGCAATCGTCAGCGTACTGTAGGCCAGCACCGCGACCGCCACATGCCAGCCGAAGGCGCTCGACTGGTTCTGCAGCGGCATGATCGCGCCCGGGAAGACCAGCGGCAGCAAAGCCGCGGCGCAGGCGCAGGGCATGACCAGGCGGCGCAGGCCGTCGAGGGCGAAATTCCGGTTCTCGATCCAGTAGGCGCCCACCGACACCCACAGCGCGGCCGAGAGCATGATGGCAAAACCGATGCGCAGGCCGCCGGGTGCGAACGCGTCGCTCCACAGGGCGGCGCCGTGCACCGCCCAGGCCAGCGCGGTGACGCCGGAGATGACGGCGCCCCGGTTTGAGGCCAGCAGGGCGCAGGCCGCGTACAGGATGGCCGCGGCGAAAAAGAGGGTGTTGTGCATAGCGCGAGTCTACACCATCAAGGCACGCGAGTGGCAGGCCCCTGCCCGGCCTGCCAGGCTGCGGCTCAGTCCACGATCGCCATGCGCCGCTCATCGATGTGATGGCGCTGCTGCTCTTCCATGACGAGCTGCCCGAGTTCGCGTTTCAGGTCGTTGAACGCGGCGGAAGCCGGGTCGCGCAGGCGCGGCAAGTCGACGATGAGGTCACGCTTGACCGTGCCCGGCCGGTAAGTCATGACGACGATACGGTCGGCCAGGTAGATCGCTTCCTCGATGCTGTGGGTGACGAACAGGATGGTTTTCTTCGTTTCCATCCAGATGCGCAGCAGCTCGTCCTGCAGGTTACGGCGGGTCAGCGCGTCGAGGGCGCCGAAGGGCTCGTCCATCAGCATGATCGGCGAATCGAGCGCCAGCACGCGCGCGATCGCCACCCGCTGGCGCATGCCGCCGGACAGGTCTTTCGGATAGCGCGCCCGGAACTCCGTCAGCGCCAGCATGCCCAATAACTGCTCCACGGTGGCGGCGATGCGCTCCTTCGGCATCCGCCTGATCTCGAGACCGAAGGCGATGTTCTTCTCGACCGTCATCCAGGGAAAGAGCGCGTATTCCTGGAATACCATGCCGCGCTGCGGCCCCGGTCCCGCCACCGGCACGCCGTCGACCGTGATCGTGCCGCTGGTCGGATGCGAAAAACCGGCCACCGCGTTGAGCAGGGTCGACTTGCCGCAGCCCGAGGGGCCGAGCAGGCAGGTGAACTGGCCTTGCGGGATGTCGAGCCGGATGTCCTGCAGCGCCACCACCTGGCGCCGGCCGCTGACGAACTCCTTGTTGACGCCGTCGATGCGGATATGGGATGCGCTTCTCGTGTCCATCTTCATGTCAGTGCTCCAGGCCGCGGTGCCAGCGCAGCAGATAGTTGTTGAGCCGATTCACGCCGATGTCGATCGCCAGGCCCAGCAAGCCGATGCTGATCATGCCGGCGATGATCTTGTCGGACCAAAAATATTCGCGCGCTTCCAGGATGCGGTAGCCGAGCCCGTTGTTCACCGCGATCATCTCGGAGACGATGACGACGATGAAGGCGGTGCCGATGCCGATCCTTACGCCCGACAGGATGTAGGGCACGGCGGCCGGCAGGATCACGCGCACGAACATCGTGGTGCGGCCGGCGCCCAGGCTGCGCGCGGCGCGCAGATAAATGCCGTCGACCTGGCGCACGCCGGCGATCGTGTTCATCAGGACCGGGAAGAAGGCGCCCAGCGCGATCAGGAACACGGCCGGCGGATTGCCCAGGCCGAACCACAGGATCGCCAGCGGGATGTAGGCGATCGGCGGGATCGGGCGCAGGATCTGCACCAGCGGATTGAACCAGGCATACACGGCGGGACTGGCGCCCATCGCCAGTCCGAGCGGCAGCGCGAGACCCGCGCCGATGGCGAAACCCACCACCACCCGGTACAGGCTGGCGATCGTATCGACCACCAGTTCGCCCGACAGCGCCCATTTCAACCAGCCGCCCTCGTCCGCCGCGGGCGCCAGCGGCAGCAGGTATTCGACCCATTTGCGCCCGACGTCGAGCGGCGCCGGCAGCACCTGGGGATTGACCAGACCCGCCCAGGCCACCCATTGCCAGAGCGCGATGGCCAGCAGCGGCACCACCATGCCGATGCCCAGTTCACGCAGGTTCCATGTTTTCATCGCGTCTCCTCAGTCGATGCGCAGGTTTTTCTTGGCCGCGGCAAGCAGCTCGGTATGCACCCAGTCCTGCGCACGCGGCGGCGAACGCATGCGGCCGACGCCGGTCTTCACCATCATGTCGGTCGTGGCCTGGATGTGCTGTACGCTGATGTCGTAGGAAAAGGGAGAATTGGCGATGGCGTCGTCGAAATCGTCCGCCGAGATCTGGCCCTTGAAGACGACCTCGCGCACATATTTCGAGGCCAGGGCCTTGTCGTCGACGAAGGACTTGGTCGCCTGCACGAAGCAGCGCATGAATTTTTCGGCCAGCGGCTTGCGGGTGCGGTAGAACTGTTCGGTCATGACCAGCGTGCGCACCGGTTCGCCGATCGGGGTGCCATACGGCTTCATGACCTCGACGCCGAAGCCGCGGTTGATCGCCTGCGAGGATTGCGGCTCGGACTGCATCATGGCGTCGATCTGTTTATTCAGCAGCGCCCCGTTCAGGTCGGCGAAGGGCAAGTAGACCAGCTGCACGTCCTTGCCGGGCGCGACATCGGCAGTCAGATTGTGGCGCGCCAGTTCCGCCATCAGCAGCACCTCCTGGATCGCGCCGCGCGTCACGCCGACCTTGCGGCCCTTCAGCTGGGCCATGCCGGTCAGCTTCAGGTCGGGCCGTGCCACCAGGCGCGCCCCGCCGCGCGCGAAACCGGCGACAACCACGACCGGGGCGCCGCCGGCCCGGCCGGAAATGGCCGCCTCCGAGGCCGTCGCGCCGACATCGAGTTCGCCGGCGATGATGGCCTGCATCACGTCCAGGCCCTTGGCGAACACCTTTTCCTCGACCCGGATACCGCAGCTGGGCGCGATCTCCTTGATATAGGAGACGGCGCCGAAATGCGCCAGTTTCAGGTTCCCCAGCCTGACCACTTCCTCGGCCCGGGCGCCGCTCGCCCACAGGACGAGCACGGCCAGGCTTGTCATACGTAATACTCTCCTCATGCCATTTCTCCGTTATGCAGTGCTTCCACATCGATCGGTCGGACTTTCCTGCCTACAAAGTGATTCCATCAGGAAACGACAATCCGCGATTGCAGAATGTGTCAGAGAAAGCGGAGCCGGCTTTTGACAAGCAGCAGAACTGCGGCCAAAAATTCGCGATATGAACGGCGCATGGACGGGCGGCGCGCCGTTGCGCAGGGTAAAATGACGGATTCTCAGAACCACGAGAAACCGTAGCGAGCGGAAGGAGCGTTGGCCGAGAAGCGCAGCTGTACGGACGTACAGCGAGCATCGCAGGCCGACGATCCGACGCGCAGTAGGTTTATCGGGGTTCGCTCTCATATATATAGTCAGGTAGAAAATGCTAGATAACCTTACCCAACGCCTTGCCAAGGTCGTCAAGACGATGCGCGGCGAGGCGCGTCTGACCGAGGCGAACACTGCCGAGATGCTGCGCGAAGTGCGCCTGGCCCTGCTCGAGGCCGACGTGGCGCTGCCGGCGGTGCGCGAATTCATCGCCAAGGTCAAGGAAAAAGCGCTGGGCGAAGAAGTCATCGGCTCGCTCAGCCCCGGCCAGGCCCTGGTCGGCGTGGTGCAGCGCGAGCTGGCCGCCCTGATGGGCGCCGACCTCGGCCCCGACGCGACCCAGCTCTCGTTCGCGCAGCAGCCGCCCGCGATCATCCTGATGGCCGGCCTGCAGGGTGTGGGTAAAACCACGACCGTCGGCAAGCTCGCCAAGTACCTGAAGGAACAGAAGAAGAAAAAGGTGCTGACCGTTTCGGCCGACGTGTATCGTCCCGCCGCAATCGCCCAGCTCGAATCGGTGACGAAGCAGGTCGGCGCCGACTTCTTCCCGTCGACGTCCACCGACAAGCCGGTCGACATCGCCCTCAATGCGCTGGACTGGGCGAAGAAGCACTACCACGACGTCCTGATCATCGACACCGCCGGCCGTCTCGGTATCGACGAAGCGATGATGCAGGAAATCGCCGCCGTCCACGGCGCCGTCAAACCGATCGAGACCCTGTTCGTGGTCGACGCCATGCTCGGCCAGGATGCGATCAACACGGCAAAAGCCTTCAATGATGCGCTGCCGCTGACCGGTATCGTGCTGACCAAGCTCGATGGCGATTCGCGCGGCGGTGCGGCCCTCTCGGTGCGCCACGTCACCGGCAAACCGATCAAGTTCGCCGGCGTCTCGGAAAAGCTGGACGGCCTGGAAGCCTTCGACCCGACCCGCATGGCGAGCCGCGTGCTGGGCATGGGCGACATCATGGCGCTGGTCGAAGAAGCCCGCAAAGGCGTCGACGAGAAGGCGGCCACCGACATGGCCAACAAGATCAAAGCCGGCGGACGCTTCGACATGAACGACTTCAAGGCGCAGCTGACGCAGATGAAGAAGATGGGCGGCATGTCGGGCCTGCTCGATAAACTGCCGGCGCAGTTCCAGCAAGCGGCAGCGGGCGCCAACATGGACCAGGCCGAGAAGCAGGTGAAACGCATGTGCGGCATCATCGATTCCATGACGCCGCTCGAGCGCGCCAAGCCGGAGCTGATCAAGGCGAACCGCAAGCGCCGCATCGCGGCCGGCGCCGGCGTGCAGGTGCAGGAAGTCAATCGCATGCTGAATCAGTACGACCAGATGCAGACGATGATGAAAAAACTGAAGGGCGGCGGCCTGATGAAGATGATGCGCGGGATGAAAGGCATGATGCCGGGCATGCGTTAACAGGCTTTCTTTAGCGTTTCCGGACGCTTTTGCCCTCTTCAAACGCCGCGCCCGGCTCCCTCCCGGCGCGGCGTTTTTTATGCGTTTTGCTGCAGTTTTTCACTCTATGAGGACGAGTTGCGAATAAACCCTGTTTTTTGGGCTTATCAGAGTGAAAAAATGGTGAAAAAGACTTGCAGGAACAGTAAAACGCCACCAATATAAGCCGTGCGATGTATTGCGCAATTTCTCATATTAGGAGGCTCGAAGATGGCAACAGCCAAGAAATCCCCAGCAGCGCCTGCAAAGAAGGGGACGTCTGCAAAGACGTCCGCCACGGCCGCCGCGGCCAAGCCTGCAGCGAAGAAGGCAGCAGCTCCTGCAAAGGAAGCAGCACCGAAAGCGGCAGCAGCCAAGAAACCGGCCGCAGCGCGCAAGCCAAACGCCGCGTTCATGAAAGAACTGACCCCATCGGCGGAACTGGCTGCAGTGGTCGGCAACAAGCCGCTGCCACGTACCGAAGTGACGAAGAAAGTCTGGGAATACATCAAGAAAGCGGACCTGCAAGCTGCAGACAACCGCCAGATGATCAACGCCGACGACAAGCTGAAAGCCGTCTTCGGTGGCAAGGCCCAGGTCTCGATGTTCGAAATGACCAAACTCATTTCGAATCACCTGAAATAAGAATACCTGGCCTGCCCAGCCGGATATTAAAAAGCCCCGCTCGCGAGAGCGGGGCTTTTTGTTTTGTAGGGTGGGCGGGTTCCCCGCCCACGCGGTGATCGTTATCGGCTCCGTTATCGTGTTCGGTGATCTTACAGCTGACTATCACCGCGTGGGCGGGAGACCCGCCCACCCTACGGGTTGCTAATAGCGTTACGGACGATTACAAGCCTGCCGCGGCCTTCATCAGGTCGAACACGTGGGTATTCTCCATCGTCCCCCTGAACGGCGCCGAGCCCGCCCCTGCCGCGTACAGCTTGACGTCGCCGCCGCCGTGCGACTCGCTCGACCATTTCACGCCCGTCTCCTGGTGATAGTCCGGCGCCAGCGCCTGGGCGCTGTCGACGTCGACGCGCACGTCGGGCCGGTTCGGGCCGTTGCCGAAGACCAGCGTCGTAAACGTCTTGCCGTCGGCGTCGCGGGTCGGTTCGCCGTCCGTATAACCGCGCACGATGTCGAGCACCGGGTTGCCGCGCTTCGGGTAGCCGTTCAGGACCATCGTGTGGTCATGGTCGGCGGTGACGACGACCAGGGTGTTGTCGAGGCCCGGGTCGATGGCGCGCATGCGCTCCAGCGCGGTCTGGATCGCCTCGTCGAAAGCGACCGTTTCGATCAGCGCGTTGCGCGCGTTCGTGTCATGCAGCGCGTGGTCGATCTTGCCGCCTTCGACCATCAGGAAGAAGCCGTTCGGATTACCCGATAAAAGCTCGATCGACTTGGCCGTCATCTCGGCCAGCGTCGGCTGGGTCGGCGAGCGCTTCGAAGCGTAGTCGAGATGGCTCTCGGCGCTGTACAGGCCGAGGAATTTTTTACCGGGCCGGCTCGAGGCCATGTCGGCGCGCGTGTTCGCGACCGCATACCCCTGTTTTTCCAGCTCCTCCACCAGGTCGCGCCCATCGCCGCGGCCCTTCGGGTTGCGCTTCGCGTCGAACGGCGTGAAGTGGTTGCGCCCTCCTCCCATCAGCACGTCGACGCCGTCTTTCAAACGCGTGTTGTAGCCCGCGCCGCCCGGGACGAGCTGCTGGGCGATCGTGTAGGCCATGTCGCGGTCGCAGACGTGGGAGAAGGTCGATGCCGGCGTGGCGTGCGTCAGTTCGGTCGTCGTGACGGCGCCGACCGACTTGCCGGCGGCCTTGGCCAGTTCCAGGATCGTCATCGGAGAACTGCCGTTGCCGGCGCCGCAGCGGTCGATGGAGGCGATGCCGTTGCCGTCCTTGCCGGGAGCGACCGGTTTCGCATCCTTCATCGAGATCACGTCGTTGTTGATCTTCACGCCCGTCATGTAGGCGCCCATCGAGGGCGCGCTGTCGGTCACCTGCGCGTCCGCCGAGTAGGTCTTGATGCGCGCGGTGCGGTCGAGGCGTTCGAAGTTCAGGAGGCCGTCTTCGCCTTCCTTGAAGATGCGCGCGGCCGTGATGGTGGTCGGGCCCATGCCGTCGCCGAGGAAGAAGAGGATGTTTTTCGCCTGCGGCCTGGCAGCCGGTGCTGCGGCCTGCGCGCTCATGGTGCAGCATGCTGCCAGCAGCAGCGTGGAGAGGAGAGTTCTGGTCATCGGATGCTTTCTGGCGGCCGGGCTCACAGGCCCGCCGCGTTCTTGATCAGGTCGAACACACGGGTGTTGTCGATGGTGCCGCGGAACAGCTCGGCGTTGGCGCCGGCCGCGCCGAGGTAGACGTCGGTGCCGCCATGCGTCTCGCTGCCCGCCCTGGTGCGCACCACGGCTTCCTGGTGGTAGTCGTCGCCGGCCGCGATCTCGTCGGTGAGCTTGACGTCCTTGCGGCTGCCGGCAACCCGGTGTTCGCCGGTGCCGAAGCCGAGAATCGTGAACGGCGCGCCGTCCTTGTCGAGGCGGACCTTGCCGTCCGGGAGGCTGCGCACCAGGCCGAGAATGCCCGGATTCGCCAGCGTCGTCTTGCCGGTGCGCGGCGAGTAGCCGTTGATCAAGAGGGTGTGGTCATGGTCGGCCGTGGCGACGATCAGCGTGTTCTTCAGACCCGGATCGAGCCGGTTCATTTTATCGAGCGCGGTCTTGATGGCGGCGTTGTAGCCGACCGTTTCCTGCAAGGCGCGCTTGGCGAGGGTCGCGTGCAGCGCGTGGTCGATCAGGCCGCCCTCCACGACGAGGAAAAAACCGTTCGGGTTGGTGGACAGGATGTCGATCGCCTTGGCCGTCATGTCGCTCAAGAGAGGCTGCTTGACCGGGTCGCGCGCCGCTTCATACGCAAAGTGGTTCTGGGCGAACAGGCCGATGGCCGGCTGGCTGTTCGCCGCCAGCGCCTGCAACTGCGCCGTAGTCGATGCGACGCGCCAGCCTTGATGTTGCAATTCTCCGATCAGGTTGCGGCCGTCGGCGCGCTTGCCGCCGGCGTCCACGGGCATGAACTGCTGCAGTCCGCCGCCGAAGACGAGATCGAGGCCGCCGCTGCCCAAAGCCTTGTTGTAGCCGGCGCCGCCCGGCACCAGGGCCGCGGCAATGTCTTCTTCGAGCTTGCGGTGGCAGGCGTGGGCATAGGTCGCGGCAGGGGTCGCATCGGTGACGCTGGTGGTCGTGACGACGCCGGCGGCCATGCCGCGCGCCTTGGCCAGTTCGGCCAGGGTCGGCACCGCCTTACCGTTGTTGCAGCGGCTGACCGTGCGCTTGCCCTCGAGCGTCGGCGAGAGCGCCCGGGTCTCGGTCGACATCGAGATCACGCCGTTGTTCTGTTTTACGCCGGTCATGTAGGCCGACATCGAGGCGGCGCTGTCGGTGACCTGTGCGTCGTTCGAGAAGGTTTTAATGAAAGCCGATTCGGGCAGCGTGTCGATCGTCAGCTCGCCGGCTTCGCCGACGGCGTAGATGCGGGCGGCGGTGAGGGTGTTGATGCCCATGCCGTCGCCGAGGAAGAAGATGACGTTTTTCGCTTGTCCGGCGACCGCGGGACGCGGCGTGGTCGCGGCCGGGCCGGTTGCGGCGCAGCCGGCAAGCGCCGCCAGCGTGACCGCGGCGGCAAGGGTGTTGATTCGCATGATGAGGTGTCGTAGCGGGAAAACGATGAGTGTATACCGCAACCGGCAGACCCCGGCAAAATCGGCTTAGCGCGACGCCACCGCCACCGGATTGAACTCCCACTTCTTCCACGCCGCCAGCACCGCATTCGGATACTGCGGCCTGCCGCGGCTGCCGTTGTAGCGGCCCAGGGCGAGGTACAGGTCGCCGCGCTCCATGTCGATGTACATGCGCAGGATCGAGCAGCCGTAGCGCAGGTTCGTCTGCATGTGGAAGAGTTTGCGGCGGTCGTTGTCGCCGATGACCTTGGTCCAGAACGGCATCACCTGCATGTAGCCGCGCGCGCCGGCGATCGAGACGGCGTATTTGCGGTAGGCCGATTCGACCTGGATCAGGCCCAGCACCAGGCCCGGATCGAGCCCGGCGCGGGTCGCTTCGTACCAGGCCGACTCCAGGAATTCGGTGCGCGAGAGCTCGTCGGGCAGGCGTTTTTTCAGGCGCGCCGACATCTCGGTGAACCACTGCTGGTAGCGCACCCGTGCCGCCTCGTCGCGAAAGGCGGGTTTCGGCGGGCGGGTGTCGGCGATGGCGTTCGACAGCGCCAGGCGCACCGAATCGGCCATCTCCTCTTCCTTCTGGTTGCCGGCGTGCGCACTCCCGCCCGCGGCCAGAAGTGCCGCGAACGCAAGGCCGCCCAGCCAGGCCGTGGCCCGGCCGTGGAAACCCTGCCGCATCACTGGCCCAGCTTGCCCTTGATGAAGGCGACCATCTCCGCCACCGGCACGGCGGTTGCCTCGGTGTCGCGGCGGCCCTGGTATTCCAGGTTGCCTTCCTTCAGTCCGCGCTCGCCGATGACGACGCGGTGCGGCACGCCGATCAGTTCCCAGTCGGCGAACATCGCGCCCGGACGCAGGCCGCGGTCGTCGACGATCACGTCCACGCCGGCAGCTTGCAGGTCGGCGTACAGCTGCTCGACCTGCGCCTTGACCATCTCGCTGCGGTCCATGCCCATCGGGCACAGCACGAGCTGGAACGGCGCCAGCGCGTCCGGCCAGACGATGCCCTTGTCATCGAAATTCTGCTCGATCGCCGCGCCCAGGATGCGCGTCACGCCGATGCCGTAGCAGCCCATCTGCAGCGGGGCCGGCTTGCCGTTTTCGTCGAGGTAAGTTGCGCCCATCTTTTCGGAGTACGCCGTGCCGAGCTGGAACACGTGGCCCACTTCGATGCCGCGCTCGATGGCGAGCACACCTTTACCGTCCGGCGAAGCGTCGCCCTCGACCACGTTGCGCAGGTCGGCAACGATCGGTTCCGGCAGGTCGCGGCCCCAGTTCACACCCGTCAGGTGGTAATCAAGCTCGTTGGCACCGCAGACGAAGTCGCTCATGTTGGCGACCGTGCGGTCGGCAACGATGGTCACCGGCATTTTTGGCGAGACTGGACCCAGGTAGCCCGGCGCGGTGCCGTAGACTTCCTGGATTTCCGCTTCGGTCGAGAAGCGGTGGTTCGCCAGGCCCGCGACCTTGCCGACTTTTACCTCGTTCAGTTCATGGTCGCCGCGCAGCAGCAGCATGAAGTATTGTTTGGAAACCTTGCCCTCTTCTTCCTTTTCGACCGTCAGCGCAATGGTCTTGACGGTGCGCGACAGCGGCAGGTTCAGCAGCTCGGCCACGCTTTCGCACTTGGTTTTACCTGGCGTCGGCACCTTGGTCATTTGTTCGGAGGCCGCGCCGCGCTCGCCGATGGCCAGCGCCTCGGCCGCTTCCATGTTGGCCGCGAAATCCGAGTCCGGGCAGTAGACCAGCGCGTCTTCGCCGGTCGAGGCGATGACGTGGAATTCGTGCGAGCCGGTGCCGCCAATCGCCCCGTTATCCGCCGCCACCGCGCGGAATTTCAAACCAAAACGGTTAAAAATGCGGACATAGGCATCGAACATGATCCCGTAGGACTTCTGCATGCCCTCGACGTCGCGGTCGAACGAATACGCGTCCTTCATCGTGAATTCGCGGCCGCGCATCAGGCCGAAGCGCGGACGGCGCTCGTCGCGGAACTTGGTCTGGATGTGATAAAAATTCAGCGGCAGCTGGCGATAGGATTTGATTTCGCTGCGCACGACGTCGGTGATGACTTCTTCCGAGGTCGGCTGGATGGCGTACTCGCGGCCGTGGCGGTCCTTGACGCGCATGAGTTCAGGACCCATCTTGTCCCAGCGGCCGGTTTCCTGCCACAGCTCGGCTGGCTGCACCAGCGGCATCAGGAGTTCGAGGGCGCCTGACTTGTTCATTTCTTCACGGATGATGGCCTCGACCTTGCGGATCACGCGCAGGCCGGTCGGCATGTACGTATAGATGCCCGAACCCAGGCGCTTGATCATGCCGGCGCGCATCATGAGCTGGTGGCTGACGATCTCGGCGTCGGATGGCGCTTCTTTAAGCGTAGAAATAAAAAATCGTGAGGCGCGCATATCGATGAATTCTTTTTAAAAAGAGAGAGTTATAATCGACCTAATTTTAAAGGATTAGCTGGCTGATGCGTCCAATCTTTGTACAAATGGGTCCGGAACACGCAGCGTCCGCCGTTTTCGTCGTGCACGAGGGAAGCTGACGTGTGGATTTGTAGGTAAAAATGTAAGAGACACAAAGGCTGGCAGAAAGTTTCGAGGTGTTTTATGCTCGATCGGGAAGGGTTCCGCCCCAACGTCGGCATCATCCTGCTTAACGCCAACAACGAGGTGTGGTGGGGCAAGCGGGTGCGCGAGCACTCATGGCAGTTTCCGCAAGGGGGTATCAAATACGGCGAGACGCCGGAACAGGCGATGTACCGCGAGCTCGAGGAGGAAATCGGTTTGCGCCAGGAGCATGTCAAGATCGTGGGCCGCACCCGCGACTGGCTGCGCTATGAGGTGCCCGACCATTTCATCAAGCGGGAAATTCGCGGCCATTACCGCGGCCAGAAGCAGATCTGGTTCCTGTTGCGCATGGTTGCGCGCGACAACGACGTCAACCTGCGCCTGACCGACCATCCGGAGTTCGACGCCTGGCGCTGGCACGATTACTGGGTGCCGCTGGACGTGGTCATCGAGTTCAAGCGCGACGTCTACCAGCGCGCATTGCAGGAGCTGTCGCGTTTCCTCACCAGTCCGCCGGGCAGCGGGCACGGCGAGCGGCGCCACAGCGCGCGCTACCTGCGCCAGCCGCGTGGGCAGGGAAGCAGCGCCGGGAAACCCCCGGCCAAGCTGCACGAGGCCGGGGCCGAAACGCAACAACTGATGCTGGCGCCGGACAAGTAAGGCGTCCGTCACATCGGCCGCGAGGCCATGAAAAGCAGGCACACCGTGCAGACGGTGTCGCTTGCTTTTTTTTCGCGCGGCGTTCATGGCAAAAAGTTACTAAACAGGAAAGTTTCCGTTTAGAATTAGTTGCATGAATGCTTATCGCCACCTGCTGTGCAGCGTCCTCCTTGCATCTCCATTGTTCTCTTCCTTCGCCACGGCGGCCGAACCCGGCTGCAAATACGTGGAGGTGGCGCGCCTGCCCTTGCGCTATGCCGGCATCGGCCTGGACATCACGACCGAGGGCAGCATCAATGGTACGGCAGCGACGATGATCGTCGACACCGGCTCCTTCCAGACGCTCCTGACCAGGACCGCCACCGAACGCCGCAAGCTCGCCTTGCGCAACACGGGAGAGAGCGCGTACGGCATCGGCGGCAACGCCTGGATCTACCAGACCCGTGTCGACGAGTTTTCGATCGGTCCGGCAAAGAGCGGCCGTACCTGGCTGCGTGTGCTGACGGAGTTCGGCACCCGCCCGCACTACGAGGCGCTGGTCGGTGCCCCCTTCCTGCTGCAGTCGGACCTGGAAATATCGCTCGCCACGAAAGAACTGAAATTCTTCCGGCCAAAGAACTGCGGCGACCATTTCCTCGGTTACTGGGACCAGAACGCGGTGGTCCTGCCCTTCGACAAACACATGCACGCCGCGGCCAATCCCCATTTCACGGTCGTCGTCAACGGCGTGAAACTGGACGCGATCATCGACAGCGGCGCCAGCACCTCCTTCGTGACCCTGAACGCGGCCAGGCGCGCGGGCCTCGCACTCGACGCCCCGGAGCTGGTGCGGGCGGGCGAGGCCACCGGCGTGGGCACGCGCAAGGTCGCCCGCTGGCGCACGACCTTCAAGCGCTTCGAAATCGGCGACGAAGTCGTGCACAATGCCGAGGTCGGGGTCCTCGACTACGAAGGCACGGCCGAGGTATTGCTGGGCGCCGACTTCCTGCGTGCGCACCGCGTGTTGTTCGCGATGAGCCAGGAAAAGATCTACCTGTCCTATATCGGCGGCGAACCTTTCGGCCAGCGGCACACACTCGAGCCGTGGATCCAGGCCGAGGCCGAGGCCGGCAATGCCGACGCCCAGATGGCGCTGGCCACCTATTACATGGCAGGCAAGCTGGTGCCGCGTGACCCCGCGCTGGCCGCGCAATGGGCGGAAAAGGCGGCGCGCGCAGGGAATGCCGAAGCCAACATCCTGACCGGACACAAGTTGCTGCTGGAGAGCAAATACGGCGAAGCCGTCACCCGGCTGCGTGCCGGACTGGACAAGCTGCCCACGCACCACGCGGCGGCGCTGGACCTGTATCTGGCACGCGTGCGTAGCGGCCAGGCCGAGTTGGCACGAACCGAACTGGCCGACGCGCGCCTGGCCAACCGCGACAACGAATGGCCCGCGCCGATCACCGATTTCTATCTCGGAAAGCTGAACGCAGCGCAGGTGCTCGCGGCAGCGGCCAAGGACGCCAAACTGTCGCGGGACCGCAGCTGCCAGACGGTCCAGGCCATGGGGCAGTGGCACAGCGCGCATGGCGACCAGGCCGCCTTGCCGGCCCTGGCCGAGCAGCGCACCAGCCTCGGGTGCCTGAACGCGGCGGCCGGCCTTCCCCGGCCGCAGTCACCGCAGCCACCGCCACAGGGTCGAGTCAGCGCAGGCGCTGGCGGCGCGCTACAATGACGCCCTTCCCCACCGCCTTCCCGTTTCCACCATGTTTACACCGTCCTCGCACGACGTGCGCCGCTTTTTCTGCGACGCCTTCCGCAAGCAACGCGCCGGCGAGATCCTGACGCCGATGGACGCCATCGCCGCCGACTGGATCGTCCAGCACCCCGAATACCATGACGCCCTGATGGACGCCGACGCGGCCGTCGCGCGCGACTATTCGGTCGAAGGCGGCCAGCCGAACCCGTTCTTGCACCTGTCGATGCACCTGTCGATCGCCGAACAGGTCTCGATCGACCAGCCGCGCGGCATCAAGGCCGCGCACGACCTGCTGGTCGCCCGCATCGGCGAGCACGATGCCCACCACGACATCATGGAGTGCCTGGGCGAGATGATCTGGACCTCGCAGCGGAACGGCGTGCCGCCCGATACCGAGGCGTACATCGATTGCGTCAGAAGGCGCGCGACGCGCTGATAAAACGACAAAGGCGGCCATGGCCGCCTTTTCGCATCACGCTTCCTGCTAGCCGCTTACTTGCTCACCACCAGCTGCGACGGCAGGCTGTGCAGGTAAGCGCCGATGTCGGCCATGTCCTGGTTCGACAGCGGTTTCGCAAAGCCGGCCATGATCGGGTTGCTGCGGCCGTTGGCCTGGTCGCCGCCGCGTTTATAGGCCATCAGGGCGTGGGCGATGTAGTCGGCATGCTGGCCGGCAAGCTTCGGATAGCTCGGGTCGATTGGTTTGGTGAAGTCGGCGCCATGGCAGGAGGCGCAATTGTATTTCTTGGTCAGCTCTTCGCCGCGCTTGACGTCAGCGGCGGCGGCACTGAAGGAGACGGCGCCGAGGGCCAGCGCGATGATCAGTTTTTTCATGGCGTGTGGTCCTTACTTGCGGGTCTGGGCGTTCTGCTGCGAATAATAGGCGGCGACGTCGGCGATGTCCTGGTCCGACAGGCTGGCGGCGATGCCGCGCATCGATGGATGCTTGCGGTCGCCCTTCTTGTAGGCGTGCAGCGCGGATTCGATGTACTTGGCCGACTGGCCGCCGATCATCGGCACCTGGTAGACCTCGGGGAAGCTGGCTTTATAGCCGGGGATGCCGTGGCAACCGATACACATTTCGATCTTGTTCGGGGCTGCCTTCGGGTTACCGACGACGTCCGCCGCCGAAGCCGAGCCGGCGCAAGCTGCCAGCGCGAGTACTGCCAAAAGTTTTTTCATGGTGGGAATCGCAAAATTTTTTAATCGAATACCGCTACCGCAAAAACAAGTACCAAGCTGTTGATTCTAGCCCAACAAAAGATTGCAGTCTACCAACGTCGTGCGCCCATCCGTGGCAGCTGCACCAGCCTCGAAATTCTGGCATATACTCGGAATTTATCCTCTTTCCATTGACGCGTATGCAAGCCCATCCCCGTTTCGAAGGCACCGAGAGCTATGTCGCCACCGACGACCTGAAGCTGGCCGTGAATGCCGCCCTGACGCTGCAGCGTCCTCTGCTCATCAAGGGCGAGCCCGGCACCGGTAAAACCATGCTGGCCGAGGAAGTGGCGGCCGCATTGGACATGCCGCTGCTGCAGTGGCACGTCAAATCGACCACCAAGGCCCAGCAGGGCCTGTACGAATACGACGCCGTCTCGCGCCTGCGCGATTCGCAGCTGGGCGACGAGCGCGTGCGCGACATCCACAACTATATCGTCAAGGGTGTGCTGTGGCAGGCGTTTACCGCCCCGGAACCGGTTGTGCTGCTGATCGACGAGATCGACAAGGCCGACATCGAGTTCCCGAACGATCTGTTGCGCGAACTCGACCGCATGGAGTTCTACGTCTACGAGACGCGCGAAATGGTCGTCGCCAAACACCGTCCGCTGGTGATCATCACCTCCAACAACGAGAAGGAACTGCCGGACGCTTTCCTGCGCCGCTGCTTCTTCCACTACATCAAATTCCCGGACCGGGAAACGATGGCCGACATCGTGCAGGTCCACTACCCGCGCCTGAAGCAGGAGCTGCTGGCTGCCGCCTTGCAGAGTTTTTATGACGTGCGCGACATCCCCGGCATCAAGAAGAAGCCTTCGACTTCGGAATTCCTCGACTGGCTCAAACTCCTGATGGCCGAGGACATCCCGGCGGAAGCCCTGCACAGCAAGGACAACAAAACCGTCGTCCCGCCGCTGCATGGCGCCCTGCTGAAAAACGAGCAGGACGTGCACCTGTTCGAACGCCTCCTCTCCATGTCGAGGATGAACCGATGATCCACGTCGAGCCGACGGCGCTCGAATTCAACGGCGTGCGCCTGGAGCCCTTGCGCCTCGAACACGTCGACGGCCTGCGCCTGGCCGCCGCCGACGGCGAGCTGTGGAACCTGCGCGTGACCTCGGTGCCGGAGCCGCACCGCACCCAGGCCTATGTGCACACCGCGCTGGAAATGGCGGACCGCATCCCGTTCGCCGTGGTCGATTCCTCGAGCGGCGCCGTGCTCGGCACCACCAGCTACCACGACATCCTGCCCGCCGTCGACCGGGTCGAGATCGGCTACACCTGGTACGCGAAAAGCGTCCAGCGTACTCACGTGAACACCAGCTGCAAGCTGCTCCTGCTCTCGCATGCCTTCGACACCCTCGGCTGCGCGGTGGTGGGTTTTCGCACCGATAATTTCAACTATGCCTCGCAGAAGGCCATCGAACGGCTGGGTGCAAAGAAGGACGGCGTCATCCGCCACCACGGCGCGCGGCGCGACGGCACCGTGCGCGATACCGTCATGTACAGCATCGTGCGCGGCGAATGGCATGAGATCAAGACGCACCTGCACTATCAACTGACGCGGCACGCCACCGCATAAACCATGCTGATCGATTTTTTCTTCGCGCTGCGTAACGCGAAAGTCCCGGTCTCGATCAAGGAATTCCTGACCCTGCTCGAGGCCCTGGAAAAGAGCGTCATCGCCCCTTCCCTCGACGAGTTCTACTATCTCGCGCGCCTGGTGCTGGTCAAGGACGAAGCCCATTTCGACAAGTTCGACCGCGCCTTCGGCAGCTACTTCAAGGGCATCGAGGCCGTGTTCGACACCAGTAAAGGCGAGATCCCGCTCGACTGGCTGATCAAACGCATGGAGCGCGAGCTGACGCCCGAGCAGAAGGCGGCGCTGGAAAAATTCGGCTACGACAAGCTGATGGACCGCCTGAACGAACTGCTGAAGGAGCAGAAGGAGCGCCACGAAGGCGGCAGCAAGTGGATCGGCACCGGCGGGACGTCGCCGTTCGGGCATGGCGGCACCAATCCGGAAGGGGTACGCATCGGCGGCGCCGGCCGCAACCGCACGGCAGTCAAGGTGTGGGACCAGCGCTCGTACAAGGACTACGACGACGAGCGTGAACTCGGCACCCGCAACATCAAGGTCGCCCTGCGCCGCCTGCGCCGCTTCGCGCGCACCGGCGCCCTCGACGAATTCGCGCTCGACGCGACGGTGCACGCCACGGCGAATAATGCCGGCTACCTCGACATCCGCATGCAGCCCGAGCGCAAGAACCGGATCAAGGTGGTGATGTTACTGGACGTGGGCGGCACCATGGACGACCACATCGAGCGCACCGAGGAGCTGTTCTCGGCGGCGAAGAGCGAATTCAAGAACATGGAGTTCTATTACTTCCACAACTGCGTGTATGACTACCTGTGGAAG
This sequence comes from Massilia litorea, assembly GCF_015101885.1. Taxonomy (NCBI): domain Bacteria; kingdom Pseudomonadati; phylum Pseudomonadota; class Betaproteobacteria; order Burkholderiales; family Oxalobacteraceae; genus Massilia; species Massilia litorea. The sequence continues at coordinate 1,978,043 of NZ_CP062941.1, read as the reverse complement.
AACAACCGCCGCCGCCACGCCGAGCGCTTCGACACCTGGGACGTACTGCGCAAGTACCCGAACGACACCCGCATCATTTTCGTCGGCGACGCGACCATGAGCCCCTACGAGGTGCTGGCGCCGGGCGGCTCGGTCGAATACAACAACGAGGAGGCCGGCGCCGAATGGCTGGCCCGCTTCTGCCGCGCCTTTCCGAAGTTCGCCTGGCTCAATCCGGAGCCGGAACATCTGTGGCAATACCGGCAGTCGATTGCCGTCATTCGCCAGATCATGAACAACCGGATGTTCCCGGTGACGCTCGAAGGATTGGAGCGGGCGATGCGTTTGTTGAGTAAATAAAGGGCTGCGGGCCTTTCACGCGTCACGCGTGGGCATGCCCACCCTACGCTACATCGCAGTCACAGGCCGATGCACGACGTAGGGTGGGCATGCCCACGCGTTCACAATGTGATCAGCCACTCCGCCTCAGCGCGCTCCCCGCACCGCATTGCGCACCACATACAACCCGATCACATCAAGCGCCGTGTGCACCATCATCGCGGCCAGCAGTCCGACGTACTGGTAAATGAAGCCGAGCGCCACGCTGGCCCCGAACACCCCCGCCGCCTGCACCAGCGTCGCGCGGTTCAAACGCCGGAACTGGTACACCGGCGTATGCGTCAGCAGGAAGATCACCGAGGTGATCCACACCCCCAGCAGCGGCTGCAGCGCCGCGCGGAACAGCAGCTCTTCGCCGATCGCGGCGGCCAGGCTGATCCAGACGGGATTGAAGCCCGACAGGTCCAGCCGGCCGTAGGCCTTGATCGTGTTCGCGGTCGCCTCGGATGTCGCCGTCAGGCGGAAGCTGACATAGGAAGCCACCGCCGCCAGCGCCGACAGGCCGAGGCCGAACAGCAATTGTTCACCCACGGCCATCGGGCCACGGAAGACGGACAAGGGCTGCGCCTGTGCAAAAAAGATGATCAACAATGCGATCAGCGAAAAGGCGACGCAGGTCAGCACCTGGGCGAGAAGGCGGATCGGCGCGCGGCCCGGCTGGGGCTGCGTTTGCGGGGCATTCGGTTGGGGCATGAAAGCACGTCGGGGCGAAGCGACGAATGAGGAATCGATAGGGGCCCGCCATTCTAGCCAGCGCCAGCTCCCCTGACAACGAACTCTTCCGTTATTCACAGGTCCAATCGTGTGCAGCCTGCACCATACCAGTCTTGTAAAATCGACAAAGACCCGTTCCCCTCAAGGAGCCCGCATGCTCGACCTGTTGCCGATCCTGACCAGTCTCGCGTGGCCGTTCGCGATCGCCATCGCCTGGATCGCGGGGGAATTCGGGCAGCGCTGGACCGGCTTGCCGCGCATTAGTTTTTACGGCCTGGTCGGCTTCGCGCTGGGCAGCCCGCAGCTCGGCATCCTGCCGCTTCCCGACATTGGCCCCGTATCGATGCTGGCCGACGTCGCCTTCGGCCTGATCCTGTTCGAGCTCGGCTACCGCATCAACCTGCACTGGCTGCGCACCAATCCCTGGATCGGCGTCAGCGGGCTGGCCGAATCGCTGGCCACCTTCATTGCCGTCTACTTCATCGCAGGCGCCTTCGGTTCGGCGCAGATGACGGCGCTGATGCTGGCCTCGCTGTCGATGGCGACCTCGCCCGCCACCGTGGTGCGGGTCATCAACGAACAGCGCAGTTCGGGCCAGGTGACGGAACGCGTGCTGCACCTGACGGCCCAGAACTGCGTGCTGGCCGTGTTCGCGTTCAATGTCATCGTGGCGTTCTGGATTTTCCGCACCTTCGAGGACCTGGGCGACGCCATCTGGAACAGCCTGGTGTTACTGGCAATGTCGATCCTGACCGGCGCCGTGTTCGGCCTGGCCGTGCCGGCGCTGCTGCGTGGACTCAGGAATCCGCGCCAGGATGCGACCGCCGCCTTTGCGCTGGCGGTGATTTTGCTGGTCGCCCTGTCGTATGCGGGCGGCTTGTCGCCGGTGGTGTCGACGCTCGCCTTTGGCCTGGTCGCGCGCCACCGGCGCGTCGCCTTCAGCCAGGCCCAGCGCGGCTTTGGAGCGCTGGGCGAATTGCTGACGGTGTTGTTGTTCGTGTTCGCCGCTTCGACCCTCGACTGGCAGAAGGTCGCGGCCGGCAGCCTGCTTGCCGCCGTGCTCGTGTTGGCGCGCCTGGTTACCAAGACGGCAGGCGTCATGGCCTTTTCCCACCTGGCGGGCATCTCCTGGCGCAAGGGGGCGCTGGCCGGCGTGGCGCTGGCGCCATTGTCCGTGTTCGTGATCCTGCTGCTGGAACACGCGCGGCTGGCCGGCGTGCACGTCGTCGAGGAACTGCGTTCGGTGGCGGCGGTGACGATGTTATTGGAAGTGTTCGGGCCGATCATCATCCAGCGCGCCCTGGTGTGGGCGCACGAAATACCAGAGCCCCGCCCGGAGGCGTCGCATGCCCCTTGAACCGTTTACCCAGTCCACGCCGCTGACCTTCGGGGTCGAACTCGAGTTGCAGCTGGTCAGCCTGTCCGACTTCGACCTCACTGCCGCCAGCCCGGATTTGCTGCACCTGCTGGCCCGCAAGCCCTTCCCCGGCAACGTGACGCCCGAGATCACCGAGAGCATGATCGAGATTAATTCGAGCGTGCAATCGACCTATCCGGCGCTGCTGGCCGAATTGCAGGAAATCCGCGACACCCTGGTCGCAGCCGGCGACCAGCTGAACATCGGCATCGCCGGCGGCGGCACCCACCCTTTCCAGCACTGGTCGGAACAGAAGATTTTCCCGAAAGCCCGCTTCGAACATTTGTCCTCGCTGTACGGCTACCTGGCCAAGCAATTTACCGTGTTCGGCCAGCACGTGCACATCGGCTGCGGCGACGGCGACAACGCCATGTACCTGCTGCACGCCTTGAGCCGCTACATCCCGCATTTCATCGCCTTGTCGAGCTCTTCTCCCTTCGTGCAGGGCCACGACAGCCATTTCGATTCGGCGCGCCTGAATTCCGTGTTCGCCTTCCCGATGAGCGGGCGCGCGCCCTTCATGCTCAGCTGGGCGGAATTCGAGTCGGCCTATTTCGCCAAGATGGAGCGCACCGGCATCGTCAAGAGCATGAAGGATTTTTACTGGGACCTGCGCCCGAAACCCGAGTACGGCACGATCGAGCTGCGCGTGTGCGACACGCCACTGACGGTGGAACGCGCGGCGGCGCTGGCGGCCTATCTGCAGGCGCTGTGCAGCTATCTGCTGGAACGCTTCGATGAGCCGCCGGTCGAGGACGATTACCTCGTCTATAACTACAACCGCTTCCAGGCTTGCCGCTTCGGGCTGGAGGGAGCGATCACGCATCCGAAGACCTACGAAACGGTGTCGCTGCGCGAGGATATCCTGGCGACGCTGAATAAGATGGAGCCGTATGCCGCGGCGCTGGGGAGCCTGGATGGATTAAAACACCTGGCGCTGGCGGCGGCGCATGGCAGTGACGCGACGCTGCTGCGGCAGCAGTACGAGCAGCAGGGCAGCGTCGAGGGGATGGTGCATGCGGCGATCAACTGGTTTCGCGGCGAGCGGCGGTTCCGGCGCAGGTAGCGTTTCGATTGCACCACCGTTCCAAGATTGATCACGCGGCAGCGGTGTAACGTAGGGTGGGCTCTCGAGCCCACGCGGATCGCAACATGAATATTGGCGACATTTCTTACAAGCGCGTCTCCCTGGCCGCCCGTAAAAACTCATCCAGCACCGGCGTGCAATCGAGCAGGTCCGTCCCACCGGCCCGGTGGAATTCCGGGTGCCATTGCAGGCCCATCACGAAGTCCGCCTTGTCGTAGCGGATCGCCTCGACGATCCCGTCCGGATATGACACCGCCTCGATGCGGATATCGCGCCCGGGTTCCTTGACCGCCTGGTGGTGGATCGAATTGACGATCGGGCGCCCGGCGTTGGGGAACATGCGCCCGAGCGAGGAGCCCGGCGGGAATTCGATCGCGTGGCGGTGGGCGTCATAGTCGGTGTGCACGTGGGCCAGCGCGGAGGGAACATTCGTCGCCACGTCCTGGTACAGGGTACCGCCGAAGGCCACGTTGATCAGCTGGCAGCCGCGGCAGACGCCCAGCACCGGCTTGCCGGCCTCCACGAATTCGTGCAGCAGTTCGAGTTCGTACAGGTCGCGCGCGCGGTCACCGCTCCACTCGGGGCGGGTGGGCGACTCGGAATAGGTCTGCGGCGAGACGTCGGCCCCGCCCTGCAATACCAGGCCGTCCAGGTGGCGCGCGTAGTGGCGCAGGGTGATGTTGCTGGGATGGAGCAGGCCGTTGGTGTTCACGGTCGGGATCATGAACACCAGCACGTCGCGCGACATCACCCATTGGGCGATCGACTCCTCCAGGTACTGGAGATTTTTGCTGCGCAGGCCGGTCGAACCCGGTTCGGGATGAAAGATGCGCGCCGAGACGCCGATGCGCAGGGTGCGGCGCATGAAGTCGCGGCTGAAGCGGTCGCGCAGTGCACGCCAGCGTGAACGCAGCACCCGCCCGGCCAGCGCGAAGGGCGTGTCGCCTGGACGCTGGTAACGCGGCACGCCGCCACTGCTTGCGCGGCGGTCCGGAATGCGCTGCGGGGTCTCGGCACGGTTTTCCAGCGGCGGGCCGGAAGGCTCGGCGTCGGGCTTGGGTTGTTCGTCTGCCATGGGACGAATATAGCCCCGCCACTGCCGCGCACGATTCGAAGTTGTAACAAAATCACATGGCTGAGCTGACCGAGGCAGGCATGTCCTGCAGACTCGTCAAGCGTTGCAGCATGCACACCAGGCTGCGGTCCCCCACCGGCTTGTCGAGCAGCCCGCGTACCCCGGCGCCATGCGCCAGCGTACTGTCATAATTGAATGTCCGTCCCACCAGCAGCACCACGGCCGTGCGCCCTGCCCCGTCCTGCGCCTTGATGTTGCGGCTCAGTCCATAGGGGTCGATGCCGGGTGTGGCCGTGTTGATCATCGCCAGCGAGACCGGTGTCTCGTCGCACAGGCGCACTGCCATCGGCGCGCTGTCGGTCCAGGCGATCGCCAGCCGGCCATCACCTACCAGCCCGGCCAGATGGTCACGGAAGGCGCCGCCCTTGTCGACGATCAGCACCTTGCCGTCGCGCGGCGGCTGGCGTCCATCGGCGCAGCCGGCGTCGGCCCCGAGCCTGGGACGACGCCGGCGCTCGGCCAGCAGCGGCTCGCCGCGCGCGCTCAGCAGCGCCAGCGCACGCCGCCGTTCGGCCAGCAGTCTGACGAGGGAGGCATGCAACTGCTCGGGGTCGATCGGGAGCGCCAGGTGGGCGTAATCGGCGTGGGGCGAACCGCCGATCACCAGCGCGGGCGGCGCACAGCGCATGCCGTCGAGCCAGGCCAGGGCCGCCGGATTGCCGCCGTCGGCCAGCACGATGTCGGGTTCCTGCAGGCTGTCCTCATGCAGGCAGGAATACAGCGGTCCCGAGCGCGGCGCACCTGCCAGCAAGGTGGCCAGGTGCACGGCAGCGCCTGGTGAAAATCCGAGCAGTCGTACTGCCGTCGGCATTTTTTGTGCATGCATGATGATCATCCGGTGCGTGCGACGTGGACAGCCCACGGACCTGTTGTACGGAAAACTGCGGTAAGATGGCGAGTCTTGCGATTATTACTGTATGCATGTACAGTATTGTTCTCAATGAACGCCTTCCGCTCAACGGTTTCTCGGGGCCGCTTGGCGTAGCAACCTTGCGTACCAATCTAGTCACGTTTCCACGCGTTGACAAGAACAATCCGTTACGCCCCTCCTGCTTTTTCCTCCCGACAAGATATAGAATGCGCAGGCTTTCGAAAAAACACTGATCAGCATGGCAACCAAGAAACCCGCACCCGACTACAGCGAATCATCCATCCGCGTCCTCAAGGGACTCGAACCCGTGAAGCAGCGTCCGGGCATGTACACCCGCACCGAGAACCCGCTGCACATCATCCAGGAAGTCATCGACAACGCCTCCGACGAGGCGCTGGGCGGCTACTGCAGCAACATCGGCGTTACCCTGAACGTCGACGGTTCCGTCACCGTCGAGGACGACGGCCGCGGCATCCCGGTCGGCATCCACCCGGAAGAAGGCGTGTCCACGGTCGAAATCGTGTTCACGCGCCTGCACGCCGGCGGCAAGTTCGACAAGGGTTCGGGCGGCGCCTATGCCTTCTCGGGCGGCCTGCACGGCGTCGGCGTCTCGGTCACCAATGCGCTGTCGAAGCGCCTCGAGATCACGGTCTGGCGCAAGACCGAGGACGGCAACGGCGTCCACAACCTGGTCTTCGCCGACGGCGACGTGATCGAGCCGCTCTCCTCCGCACCCTTCGAGCGCGGCGGCAAGAAGAACGGCACCCGCGTCACCGCCTGGCCGGACGCCAAATATTTCGATTCGCCGAACATCCCGATGGGCGACCTGGTGCGTCTGCTGAGGTCAAAAGCCGTGCTGCTGCCGGGCGTGACCGTCACGCTGACGAACGCGAAAACCGGCGACGTCCAGACCTGGCGCTACGACGAGGGCCTGCGCGGCTACCTGGTCGAGGCAATGAACCAGAGCACCAGCGGCCAGACCGTGATCCCGCTGTTCGAGGGTGCCGGCTATGCGGCGGCGGGCGACGAGAGTTTTGCCGAAGGCGAAGGCGCGGCCTGGGTCGTGGCCTGGAACGAGGAAGGCGCCGTGGTGCGCGAGTCCTACGTCAACCTGATCCCGACGCCAAGCGGCGGCTCGCACGAGTCCGGCCTGCGCGACGGCCTGTACGGCGCCGTGAAAGGTTTTGTTGAACTGCACGGCCTGCTGCCGAAAGGCGTCAAACTGCTGCCGGAAGACGTGTTCGCACGCGTCTCCTTCGTGCTGTCGGCGAAGGTGCTGGACCCGCAATTCCAGGGCCAGACCAAGGAACGCCTGAACTCGCGCGACGCCGTCAAACTCGTCTCGACGTTCACGAAACCGCCGCTCGAGCTGTGGCTGAACCAGCACGTCGAATACGGCAAGAAGCTGGCCGACCTCGTCATCAAGCAGGCGCAGTCGCGCATGCGTTCGCTGCAGAAGGTCGAAAAGAAGAAGTCCTCGGGCGTCGCCGTCTTGCCGGGCAAGCTGACCGATTGCGAATCGACCGACCTGACGCGCAACGAACTGTTCCTGGTCGAGGGCGATTCGGCCGGCGGTTCCGCGAAGATGGGCCGCGACAAGGAATACCAGGCGATCCTGCCGCTGCGCGGCAAGGTATTGAATACCTGGGAAACCGACCGCGACCGCCTGTTCGCGAACAACGAGATCCACGACATCTCGGTCGCGATCGGCGTCGACCCGCACTCGCAGGGCGATTCGCCCGATCTGAGCGGTCTGCGCTACGGCAAGATCTGCATCCTCTCCGATGCGGACGTGGACGGCTCCCACATCCAGGTGCTCTTGCTGACCCTGTTCTTCAAGCACTTCCCTGCCCTGTTCCGCCATGGGCACATCTGCGTGGCGCGTCCGCCGCTGTACCGTGTCGACGTGCCGCCGCGCGGCAAGAAGCCGCTGCAGAAGCTGTACGCGCTGGACGACGGCGAACTGCTGGCGATCGAGGACAAGCTGAAAAAGGACGGTCTCAAGGAAGGCAGCTGGAACATCTCCCGTTTTAAAGGCCTGGGCGAGATGAACGCCGAGCAGCTCTGGGAAACGACCATGAACCCGGACACGCGGCGCCTGCTGCCGGTGGCCCTGGGCGGTTTCGACCACGGCGAATCGAGCGCGCGTTTCAACATGTTGATGGGCAAAGGCGAAGCCGCCGCCCGCCGCGCCTGGATCGAGGAACACGGCAACGAGACGGAAGCGGATATTTGATGGGTGTGCGGTGTTGAACCGCACGTCAACGCGTGGGCATGCCCACCCTGCACCGTCAAAAAACGAAACAAACTGAATATGACTACCCAAGCAAACCTCTTCGAACAAGCCGCCGAGCCGGCCGACGACATCGAAACGCTGACCCTGTCGACCTTCGCCGAACGCGCCTACCTCGACTACGCGGTCTCGGTCGTGAAAGGCCGCGCCCTGCCCGACGTGGCCGACGGCCAGAAGCCGGTCCAGCGCCGCATCCTGTACGCGATGAATGAACTCGGCCTCGGCCCGACCGCAAAGCCGCGCAAGTCCGCGGCCGTGGTCGGCGACGTGCTCGGTAAACTGCACCCGCACGGCGACCAGTCGGTCTACGATGCCCTGGTCCGCATGGCCCAGGACTTCTCGCTGCGCTACCCGCTGATCGACGGCCAGGGCAACTTCGGCTCGCGCGACGGCGACGGCGCGGCAGCGATGCGCTATACCGAAGCCCGCCTGACCCCGATCTCGCGCCTGCTGCTCGATGAAATCGACATGGGCACGGTCGACTTCCAGCCGAACTACGACGGTTCCACCAACGAGCCGCGCACCCTGCCGGCGCGCCTGCCGATGGTCTTGCTCAACGGCGCCTCCGGCATCGCGGTCGGCATGGCCACCGAGATCCCGTCGCACAACCTGCGCGAAGTGGCCGACGCCACTGTCGCCATGATCCGCAACCCGAAGATCTCGAATGCGGAACTGATGACGATGATGCCCGGCCCGGACTTCCCGGGCGGCGGCCAGATCATCACCCCGGCCTCGCAGATCGCCGACATGTACGCCAGCGGCCGCGGCTCGCTGAAGGTGCGCGCGCGCTGGAAGATCGAAGAACTGGCGCGCGGCCAGTGGCAAGCCGTGGTGACGGAACTCCCGCCGGGCACCTCGGCCGCCCGGGTCCAGCAGGAGATCGAAGAGATCACCAACCCGAAGGTCAAGCTGGGCAAGAAGACGCTCACGCCGGAACAGATCGCCCTGAAGCAGACGGTCCTGAATTCGCTCGACACGATGCGCGACGAGTCCGGCCGCGAAGCCGCCGTGCGCCTCGTGTTCGAGCCGAAGTCGAAGAACCAGGACCAGAACGAATTCATGCTGCTGCTGCTGGCGCATACCTCGCTCGAGACCTCCAGCCCGATCAACCTGGTGATGATCGGCGGCGACGGCCGTCCGCGCCAGAAGGGCCTGAACGAGATCATCCAGGAATGGATCGATTATCGATTCACGACAGTCCGGCGCCGTACCGAGCACCGGCTGGGCAAGGTCAACGACCGCATCCACATCCTGGAAGGCCGCGAGATCGTCCTGCTCAACATCGACAAGGTGATCGCCATCATCCGCAACTCGGACGAGCCGAAGGCGGCCCTGATGGACGAGTTCCGTCTGTCTGACCGCCAGGCCGAGGACATCCTCGAGATCCGCCTGCGCCAACTGGCACGCCTGGAGGCGATCAAGATCGAGCAGGAGCTGGCGCAGCTGCGCGGCGAGAAGGAGAAGCTGGAAGACATCCTGGCCAATCCGTCGACCATGAAGCGCACCATCATTCGCGAGATCGAAGCCGACGCCAAGACCTTCGGCGACGCACGGCGTACCCTGATCGAGGAAGCGCAGAAGGCGGTCGCCGAGCAGAAGATCATCGACGAACCCGTCACCGTGATCATCTCCGAGAAGGGCTGGGTGCGCGCACGCACCGGCATCGGCCACGACCCGGCGCAGTTCACGTTCAAAGCGGGCGACTCGCTGTACGGCGCTTTCGAGTGCCGCACGGTCGATTCGCTGGTCGGCATCGGCGACAACGGCAAGACCTATTCGGTGCCGGTGGCCGCCCTGCCGGGCGCGCGCGGCGACGGCGTGCCGATCACGACCCTGGTCGACCTGTCGGGCGGCGTGCGCATCCTGCATTATTTCGCGGGAACGGCCGACACGCGACTGCTGCTGGCGACGTCCAACGGCTTCGGCTTCATGTCGAAGGCGGGCGACATGGTCAGCCGCCTGAAGGGTGGCAAATCCTTCATCACGCTCGATGACGGCGCCGTACCGCTGCCGCCGCGCGTGGTGCCCGATTCCGCCGGCGCGATCGCCTGCCTGTCCGGCAATGGCCGCGTGCTGGTGTTCGGCATCGACGAAATGAAGGTGCTGACCAACGGCGGGCGCGGCGTGACGCTGATGGAGCTCGATCCGAAGGAACAGCTGCTGGCGGCGCAACCGATCAGCCAGAAGGGCGTGAACGTGATCGGCACCTGGGCCGGTTCGAAGCCGCGTACCGTGGAGCTGTTCGCGTCGGGGCTGGAGCCGCATTTCGGCAAGCGCGCAAGGAAGGGCAAGCCCTTGTCGCAGAAGTTGAAGGCGACGGATCTGGCGATGCGTTCGACGGGCGAGTAATTCGTCCCTGTTTCCGCGGCTGTGCAACGGTCCGTAACGCGTGGGCTCTCGAGCCCACGCGTACGTGCCCGTGCGAACCCGAACGCACGCAAACAACCCTAAAAAAAATGCCGGCTCGCGCCGGCATTTTTTATTGCATCGAACCGATTACTTCTTGGCCGCTGCCTTGTGCACGTCGGCCATCGCCTCGGCACGCACCTGCTCGGTCTTGGCCGATGCACGCGCCTTGTCGGCGGCGGCGTCGACCTGCTCCTTCAGGGCCTTTTCATCGGCCTTGATCATGGTCTTCTCGGCCTTCAGGTTCGCTTCCGACACTTTCTCTTCGCCCTTGGCGATCGCCTTGGCGCGGTCTTCAGGATCGGCCTTGGTGATCTTCTCGGAGGCGCTGGCGTGCGCCTTCACGGCCTTGGCGTGCGCCTTGGCTTTCTTTTCCTGCGCTTTGGCGACGGCTTTCGAGGCCTTCTCGTCGGCCTTGGCGGCAGCCTTCATTTCCTTCGCTTCGGCCTTGGCCACGTCTTCCTCGGCACGGGCTTCGGCCTTCACGACGTCCTTGGTGTTGGCCGTGGTGGTGACGGCTACTGGTGCGGTCGTGGTGGTGGTCGTGGTGGCGGTCTGCGCATAGGCGCTGGTAACGACGAGACCGGCGATCAGGGTGGCGAGCAGTTTGTTCATGATGGTGTCCTTTCGGTGCAATGATGGGGTGCAGGCCATGCCCGCATCGTTTAACTTTTTATTAACTTCGAGACCAGAATATGCCTCCATGCACACGGGGTCTGTTCGCCACCACACACACTACTGCTGAGCAGCATCAATCCACTTTCAGCGCTGTTTCACCCCCGCATACAGGTCGATGATGTCCGTGATCCCGTCCTGGCACACCGGGCAGAAGGCTTCGCTGCGGTCGAACATGATGCACTGCATCGCCGGCCGATAATATCCCTTGACCTCGTAGTTCGCGCCCTCGAAGGCACCGATCATCTGCCGGTAGGGCTGCTTCGCGAACAAGGCTTTGGTACGCGCCAGGTCCTCCCTGAACAGCGCATTCATCTCGCTCTCCGGCCGGTTCGCGGCGCGCAGCGCGGCGCGCCGCTTCTGGTAGGCGCGCGAGTATTCCTCGTACTCGGCTTTCGGCCACGGCGTCGGCAGCGGCGTGCCCGCCTTTACATGTTTCGCCCATTTCAAATTGGCCGGGTCGCGCAATGCCGTCGCATTCGGTTCCCACGGTTCCATGCGCGTGCTGCTGGCCGCATAGGCGACCGGCGAGGTGTAGTACTCGTCGGCCAGGCCGGCGAAGTGGTGGCCGAATTCGTGCACGAACAGGTAATCGGCCCACTCGTTGGAAGCTGCCGCGGTACTGAACTGCCCGAAGATGCCGCCGCCGCCATAGGTCTCGTTGTTCACCAGGATCTCGATGAATTCGTAGGGCGCGTATTGGGCGATCTCGCGCAGCGCGCGGTTGTCCAGGGTGAGCACATAGCGCTCGCTTCCAAAAATGTCGTAGCGCGTACCGAGCTTCGAGGCGTGGTGCACGCCCGTCGAGGGGCGCGACACGCCCGATTCGAGGGTCAGCACGGCCAGCGCCCAGACATTGAAATCGTCCGCGCGCTCCTTGAAAGGCGAGACTGTGAACAGGTGCGCGGCCAGGCGCCGCGCATCGGTCTCGAACTTCTTCATGTCCGCCTGCGTGTAGCCATCGCCCAGCACCAGCAGGTCCACCTTCTGCGGCGACGGGCCGCTCACGCGGATCGGGATCGGCGTCGCCGGTGCCGCCGGCTGTTTTCTCACCACGTCGGGCGCATCGGTATCGATCTCCACGCTCCAGGCAACCGAAAAGGCATTGCGCTCGTCGCGCTTCAGGATGCGCACGCGCACCGGGCGATCGGGCTTCGGAAAGCGCACCGATTCGCTGAAGCCGCGGCTGATTTTAGTGGCCTCGTCCGTCGTGCGCCACTCGCCGAAAATCGTGGAGAAGTCGCGCGAATACAGTAAATCTCCCGTCTTCGCATCGGCCACCTCGACCCGGTTCTGGCCGCGGTTCGTGTTGTCCAGGTTTCTCGTAGTGTCGCCTGGCCAGGGCAGCGGCTCGACCAGGACCTGCTCCAGGGCGTAGCTGTCGGACAGGGCGTTGCCGCTGTGGGTATAGTCGACGCGCACGGTGGCCGGTTGCGCCGCCTGGGCCAGTCCGGCCGCCACCAAGGAAGCGGCGGCAAGCAGGCGCGGAAAGAATCGAAACATGGGAGGTCCCTTGGAAAATCGGATCCCCGCATTGTAATCCTGGCACGCCCCCGATTACTCCCCGTCGTAGCGCGACAGCAGCACCTGGAACCGGACATCGGTGCGCAGGTGTGCGAATTCCGGGCTCGCTGCAACGCGCCCGGCACCACTAAAACCAGCGCCGAACGCGCGATGCAGGTGCCGCAGCGCGCCGTCGTCATCGCCCTCGCGGGCGGATGCGAGCGCCTGGTGGTAGTACTGCTCGCCGGGTGCCGCGGCCGGCGCCGCCGGTGCGGTCTCGGCTACCGGCCGGACTGGCGCGGCCGGCGCCGCGGGTGCAGGCACGCTTGCCTGCGCCGCAGGCGCAGAACCTTGCGCGACCGCTTCCGGCGGCGTATCGGCCACGCGGCGATAGTAGATCTTGCCCACGAAAGGCAGCTCCACATACATCCGGTCCGGCTCCACGAAATGAAAGCTCAATCCGATGGCGCCCGCCGTTTCGAGCGTCACCTCGTCATCGTCCTGCGTGATGGCGGAGATCGGCAGTGCCAGCGCGTTGTCAGCGCTGGCCAGCCGGTCGCGCGTAATGTGCAGTTCCGGTCCGACCGGCAGTTTCAGCGACATGACCGCAAACCGCTCGGCGCGCCAGTGGCCGAGAATGCGGCTGCCGTCTTCCCGTGCGCAGCCCTGCACCGCCAGGGCCAGTGCCATTGCCAGTGCGGCGCCCGCCGCTCGTTGCCAGCGCGCCATGTCAGGCGCTCGGACGGTATTTCTTGACCAGTTCGGTGAAGCGGGGGTCGGCGCGCAACGCATCGAGATCCGGGTCGCTGTCCATTTCCTTGAAATGCTCGAAGCCCGCCATGAAAGCCGCCTCGAACTGCTTCAGCGCGTCGTCGGTGCGTTGCTGCTTCAGGCGCAGTACCGCCAGGTTGTAATAGACCAGCGGCTGCTGCGGCGCGCGTGCGCGTGCCGCTTCGAACTCTTTCTCGGCATCGTCGAGTTTGCCCTGGGCCATCTTGGCAATGGCGACCTTCAGCATCTCGTTGGCGGCGGCCTTGCTGCCCGCGGACTCCGCCTCCGCGGCCTTGCCGTCGACCAGGCGCGCTTCGCCCTCGCGGCGCAGCGCGGCGGTCTCGCTGTCGGACGGCGCGATTCCGCCCTGCGCCTGCTGCTGGGGTGCCGGTACCGCAGCGTCGGCCGCGGCCTGTGCGACAACCGGTTCGGCCGGCCCGCGCTTCAGGTAGGCATAGGCGCCACCTGCCCCCAGCAGAACGATCGCCGCGGCGACGCCTGCGACCAGGGCGACCGGGCGCTTCGGCGCGGCCTCGGAAGACAGCTGGGGCTCGAGCAAGGTCGTGCAGCCCGGGCACTTCAAGTCTTCTCCGGGTGCCCGCTCGAACACTTCACCGGTATTTGCGCGCTCGCAGTCGCCCAGGGTCGGGCATTTATACTTTGCCATGATTGAAACTTTCTAAACAATATTGTTGATTTTTTTGCGGGGCCGGCATGAAACCGGCCCCGATTCCGGACCTCAGGCGGCAATGCCGATGATGGTGCGCACCGAACCGTTCATGCTGCGCAAGAGCTGGTAGCCCGGGTCCTGGTCGTTTGCCCCGGCGGCGTCGAAGCGGTCGCGCGCCAGTTTCTGGTAGGCCGACAGCAGTTCGTTCTTCCGGTCCACGTGCCGGAATTCGGCGTCGATACGTGCGCCGACATCGCGTTCGATGGCGCGCTCGATGTCGGATGACAGGTCGCTCTTGAGCACATCGTCCCAGCTGCGGCCGGCCAGCACGCGCGCGCTCGGCAAACCGTCTTCCTCGTAGATGAATGCCCATTCCGGCAGGCCGGTCGTGTGGTTCTGGCGTTCCTTGACCATGCCGAGCAGGCGTGCCACCGTCAGCATCGGCGCGCGGCGCGCCTGCGCCTTGGCCTGCAGTTCGGCCGACGAGCGCGCATACAGGGTAGGCAGCTCGAGGCCATCGCCGGTGCCGTGCAGCAGATAGGATTCGTTGTGATCCTTCAGCAGGCCGTCGTAATGACGTTTCAGCTCGGCCAGCGATTCGACGAAGCGTACCGGCATCATCGAAGCGATCTTCATGATCACGATCTGGTTGGGCAGGTTGCCGACAGCGACTTTGGTGTCCGAGACCGGGTCCTTCTGCTCCTCGAATACCTGGGCCAGCGCCGCGCGGAACGGCGCCTGGTGGGCGCACTCCGGCACGAACACGCCGACGGTCTGGGTACGTCCACGCGAGCCGCCGGCGTTGTTCGCCACGGCACGGTCGACTTCGGTCTTGTTAAAGGTCAGCATGCTGCCGGCCTCGTCGTACAGCTCGCGCACGAAATCGCGCAGGCCGTCGGGATTGGCGTCGTACTTCTTCTGCAGGCGCTCGACGATGTTAACGCGCAGCACAGGCGGCAGGTTGGCTGCGATTTCCGCATGCGCCAGCTCGACAATCTGGGCCGCTTCCTGCGACAGGCAGCCGATGATGCTGCCCAGGCTCAGGCTTTGCTGGAGCTGGTCGAAGGAGCCGACATCGGTACCGCCAAGGTCGATGATCGCCTGGCGCACGCGCTGGGTACGCGCGGCCTGGGCCGGTTCGTCGACCGTGATCGCCTTCATGATGCCGGCGATCGCGTCCTGGTCGAACACGCGCTTCTGGTAAGCGGCGTCGTTCGGCTGCAGGCGGTTGGCGCGCTCGTTGCCGAAGCGCTTGGTCGCCTCGGCCAGGTTCTGGTGCAGTTCGTCGATGCGGCCGCGCAAGCTGTTGAGCTGCTCCTTGACGAACGGGATCAGGCTGGCGCCGAATTTCAGGCCTTCGAGCGTCGTGCGCAGGACATACATTTCCTGGTACTGGGTCGCGATATCCGAGAACAGCGCGCTGCGCTTGTCGGTGAGGTGCTTGCCGAAGAAGCCGACCTTGTTGAACTGTTCGTTCAACTCGCGGCTGCGCAACTGTACCGCCTGCTCGGCGGCCGGCATCTTGGCGATCCGGTCGGTGTAGCCGACCAGGCGTTCGTCGAGCACGCCGATGAGGGCGTCGGTCAGCTGGCGCAGCTGGATCAGGGAAGCGCTGCCGGCCTTCCAGCGGCCGAAGAACTCCTTCTCGATATGGCGGCCGATATGGCGCGCCATCTCGACCCGGGCATTGCCCTTCACCTCGTAGAACTTGCGCACCCCGCCCATGGTCCGGTAGGTGTCGTCGAACACCTTCGCCAGGCGGGTATTGAGCGCCGGCACCCAGGTCGTCTGTTCGAGCGTGGTGTCGGCCTTGATCTCGGGCGCGAGGCGGCTGACGATCTGTTTCCAGTATTCGGCGGCCGGTTTCCACGTCGTGTTGCGCGCATCGTCGACGAGGATGCCCGTTTCCAGCAGCAGGTGCGCATCGGTCAGCAACAGGGCCTGGGCCGTCTCGGGCTTGCGTGCCTCGAAGCCCCAGTCCTTTTCGACCGCCTCGTCGGCATAGCCTTCGCCCTGGCGGAAGTTATTGAACATCAGCTGGCGCGCCGCCTGTTCGGCGAACCCGTAGGCCAGGTATTCCTTGATTTCCTGCTCCGGCACCACGACGCGCTTGATGCCGAACGACAGGAACAGCTTGGCGCGCGCCTTGCCGATGTCGTCGTCGCTCTCGAAATTCTTGATGTCGTTTTCGCCCTTCTCGGCGCGGCCCAGCCCTTCCCACTCCTTGTTCAGGGTCTTCTGGTAGATGAACTCGGCAACGATTTTCGGCACTTCCGATTCGACTTCGAACTGGATATTGTGCTCGTTGATATTGTTGACGAGGTAGCAGCCGTTGAAATAGGTGTCGTGCGCGAGCGGCTCGCCGTCGAGCAGGTTGGTCGGGTGATATTTACCGACCGCCATCGCATTCAACTCGGCCAGCGCGGCGTAACCGTTGGCGTAATAGTTCGAGAAGCCGGCGACGTCCTTGACGCGCTTCGAATTCTTTTCCGGCAGCAGCGCATATACCAGGATGCGGTACTGGTCGTAATCCGGGCATTTATGGCGGATCTGCGCGACCGCGTCGACCACCGAACCGCTGCCGGTGCCGCCGGCAAGGCCGCATACCACGTGGATGGTCGCGCCGACCTTGCCCGGACTCGCTTCGAGTTCGGCGATGCGTCCTTCGAGCGCCTTGACGAAGTTCGGCGCGTTCTGCGCGAACACCACCCGCCCGAGCTTGCGGCGCTGCGCTGCACCCGCAATGCCCGGCTTGACGAAATCGAAGATGCTGCGCGGTTCGATCCAGCTCTTCAGGCCGGGGAACGAATCCGGATCGTCGAGCACCGGACGCACGTTGCTGGCGGTGTTGATCAGCACTTCGCTCCGGTTCAGGCCGACGTCCTTGCCCAGCACCTTCCACTCTTCCTTCTTGTCCAGCTCGTCGGTGGAGGTGTCGATGTAGAGGTAGGCAAACCGGGCCTGGGAGCGGCCCGCGTCCTGCGTGTCCTTGTTGCGTTCGATTGTCTTGCGAATCTGGCGGATGATTTTGCCGCCGGTGCCGCCCAGGCCGATGATGAGGTGATTGTTTGACATGGTTAACTTGGTTCTCTCGGGTTCGTCAGCGGTGCGCCGAAGGCATTATTCGTGGGCCAGTTTGATTTTCAGGAACAGGTTCTTGTCCGACTTCGCGCCGGGCTTCTTGACGACGTAGGAGGCAACCTGTCCACCCTGGCCAGGCTCGGGGTCGTCGCTGAAGACGACGGCCTTCGACGCATAGGCCGGCCGTGCCGCGCCGCAGGTCGCGCCGCTGTCCTCCTTGAAGGTGATGGCTTTCGAAGCGAATGCCGGGCCATCGAGCGTGGCCGGTGCGGATGCCATGCGCTCGGCGCCGCCGTTGCAGGTGGCGCCGGCCACCAGGCCCGCGTCGAGGTCGGGCTGTGTCCTGCCGACCAGTTCGTTGACGCCGCCGTTCATCGGCGTCGGCGAGAGGAAGACCAGCAGCTGCTCGGCACCCGGCTTCGCATCGAATTCGAACGCGCCGCGCGCCGGCAGGAAGACCGTTCCCATCGCATTGACATAGTTGTCCTGCCCGGCGACCGGGAAGATTTGCGCCAGGTTGCCGTCCGGGTCCTGGTTCAGCACATAGACGTACGAAGGCCGGTTCACCTTGACGCCCAGCTGGAAGCGGTCACCGCTCCTGAAGGTACGGTTGGCCAGGACGTCGCGCGTCGAGCCGTCTTCGCCTTTGAGGCGGATGAAGTAGCTGGCCCCGATCTGGCGCGGTGCCAGGCTCTTCTTTTGTTTTGGCTTGGCCTCGTTTTTTGCCAGCACGGGCGCACTGGCGGCAGGTACCGGCTTCTTGCCGGTCGAGGCGGCAACGACGCTGCCGTCTTCGCCGAAAAACAGCGACTTGGCGCTATAGCCCTCCTGCGCCGAGGCTGCGCCCGACAGGAGCAGAAGAGTCGCTACGGTGATTGCTTTTTTCATGTGCTGTCCTGATAGATGAGTAAAGAGCGGCGGTCAGAGCGAATTGCGGTCCGCCGATTGCGTGGCGAAATGGCGTGGTACCTGGGTCCGTTCGCCGCGGCTGACTTCCTGCGCCTTGTTGCGGGTAAATTCGCGGGCCTTCTCGAATGCAGGCTCGACATGCCCTTGTGCCTCGTCGAGATAGGCGAAGAAAGCCTGGGTGAAGAATGAGCCCTTGAGCTGGCGTGCGCCGAGCGTGAACGTGCTGTCCGGATTGCCGGGCGCCAGCGATTGCTCGCCTTCGCTGGTGGCCGTGATGATGGTGTAGGCGCGCTCGCTGCCGAGTTCGTCGGCCAGGGTGGTGCGCGCGGCCTTGCCCTTGCCCAGGTCGGCCGGCGGGCCTTCGAACGCCTGGCGAATGCCTTTTGCGGTAAAGGCGGGACCGGTCCACGACGCGAGCGAAATACCCGCCCGTTCCGGCGCGCCATGGTTGGTGCGTGCAATATATCCGCCGCTGGCATCGGGCAAGCCTCGCAGCATTTCGCCGCTGTAGCAGGTGTCGATCAGGATGCGCGTGTTCCTGGTCGGCTTCTTCGCCAGCTGCTGGACCAGCGTATCGGACACGGCGGTGCGCTGCAGGTTGAGGTAGTAGTCCGGCTCGTTGTTGATGCTGGCGTCACCCGAATCCCACGCGACGATCGACATCCTGCGGTTGTCGCCGCCTTGCGGCGTCGGCAGGGGCTGGGTGCCGTGCGTGGAAACGTAGATGAACAGGCTGTCCTGTGGCCGCAAGTCGCGTTCGACGCGGGCCAGCGCCGCCTCGATCGCCGCCTTCGTGGCCTGGCTCCCCAGCAGGGAAATCACGCTGTAGCCGGCCTTTTCGGCCGAACGCATCACGACGCGCGCATCGTCCTCGCCGGGCACCGGCTTGAAGTGCTTGCTGTCCTTGAAGGTATTGATGCCGACCACAAACGCAATGCGGCGGCCCGGACGCGTGTCGGCACGGCTTGCCGTCGTGTTCGCCGCGAGCGCCCGGCTCGCCTCGCTCTCCCAGCGCGTCAGCTTGACGTTCTCCGGGTAGAACGGCGAGGTCGACTTGATGCCGACGATGGACTGGACGATGACGAAAGCACGGTCGACCTCGTCCTCGTTGGCGTAACTGCCTGCAAGGCGGACGCGGCCCGTGCTGTCGCGCACGATGCCTGCGTCGACGAGTCCATTCTGGCGCAGCTTCAGCCGGACCGCGTCGAGCAGCGGCTGCGGAACGTTATAGGAATAATAGGTAGGTTCGTAGCCGTGCATCTGGCTCGCGGCGCAGCCGCCGAGCAGCAGCACCGTCAACAGCGCCAGCACGCGCAGGAAGGAATTGGTCATGGCAAGATTCGATACACGCACGCCGGACGCCAGCGGCCGCCGGCGGCGCGGCACGCTGATGTTGATTAGATGACGCTGACCGTGCGCGACTGTGTCGCCGCTGGCTTGCCGCCGGCGGCGGCGCTGATTTCTACGCGGTAGGTCGTGCCCTTGGCGGCATTCGGCGGCGTCGGCACATGGATGGTTTCCTTCGACCGGCCCGCTTCCACCACGCGGGTGGTGCTGCTGGCCAGCGGGAAGGTCATCTCGGTTTCCTTGCCGTCGGTGGTGACGAACAGTTTGCGCTGGAAGACCACTTCGGTCTCGGCGTCGGTCGGCGTCATCACGTCGTACACGGTATCGATGGCGAAACGCTCGCCCGGCTGGACCGACGCCGGAGCGGCCATGTCCTGCAGATACAGCTTGATGCCGTCACGCGCCTGGTAGCCGTGCTCCTTCTTGACCTGCTGATAGCTTTTGCTCGGGTCGCGCACCAGCGCCGATTCGGTCATCCACTGTGGATTTTTTTTCTTGCAGTTGTCGATGCCGGTGTAATAGGCGGTGGCAAAACCGGCGACACCGCCGGCGGCGGCGCCGATGGCGGCCGCCTTCAATGCCTTGTCCTTTTTACCGGCGAACATGGCACCACCCAGACCCGTCACCAGGCCCAGTGCCGCACCCTGGGCGGTCAGGCGAATCTGCTCGTCCTTCGCGCAGGCATCCAGTGCGGCATAGGCAGACTCCTGGGCCATTGCGCCGGACGATCCGACGCACGTCATCACCGCGAGCAGTACGCTACGCGACCAATTCTTATTTACTCGCATGTTTTTCCCCTGTTTTGGTTTTTTGGCCCGGGCCGAACAACCTCATGGGAACGTGACATGACATCCGTCAGTACGCCGCCCTGTGCGCCTACCCGTGGCACGACTGGGCAGTATGTCAGATATTTCCTTACGAAAACTATCCAATTGTCACAATTAGATGCTTACAGAAAATGTTAGCTGTACAAAATGAACTTTCGCGCCAGCCTACCGGTACTGGTACAAAGGCCTCTTCACCACGATCGGCCGGATATCGAGCCGCACGTTATAGACCGAATACGCCTCGGTGGTGGCCGACACGTAGCCGACGCTCTCCCCCGTACGCGAGAACTTGAATTCGAAGCCGAGCTCCGGCTGCACGGCGTTGGCGCTGTCGAGGGTCAGGCCGATGGCTTCGGGCTGGTCGCTGTCGATGAGTTTGCCCAT
This sequence comes from Massilia litorea, assembly GCF_015101885.1. Taxonomy (NCBI): domain Bacteria; kingdom Pseudomonadati; phylum Pseudomonadota; class Betaproteobacteria; order Burkholderiales; family Oxalobacteraceae; genus Massilia; species Massilia litorea. The sequence continues at coordinate 1,957,575 of NZ_CP062941.1, read as the reverse complement.
CAGGTCGACCACGGTGCTGTTGCCGAGGATGTCGGCCGAGAACAGCGGCTCGCGGTAGTACGGCCGGGCCGGGTCGAGGCGGCCGTCGGCTTTATCCGGCGCCGGGGTAAAACTGTGGCGGGCGATGTTGAAACGGTCGCCATTGTCGAGGTAGCTGAGGCGCACGTTGCTGACGTTGAAGATCGCGCCCTGGCGGGCGTCGGCGGCGGAGAGGTCGACCACCAGCGCGCCCTTGTAGCCGACCACCTCGACGTCGCGGTTCGGGCCCACCACCATCGCCGTGTTCTCGTCGATGCCCAGGCCCAGCTTGTAGCCCTTCTTCAGCATCGCCGGCAGCATGCGTGCAAAGCGTCCGCGCACCAGCAGGTGCTGGTCGACGAAGACGTCGTCGCCGATGAAGCCAAGGCCCGGCGTGATTTCCTGGCCGTCGGTCAGCCCCTGTTTCAGGGTGGCGAGCACGGGCTTCGGGTGGCCGAACATGGTGCTGCTCATGATGGCGGCGCCGGCGCTGGTGCCGGCGATCACGCCGCCGCGCCGGTACAGGTCCCACAAAGCGTCGAGCACTGCGGTGTTGGAGCCGTCGGGGCGGCGCAGGACACGCGTGATGCGGGCCTGGTCGCCGCCGGCGAAATAGGCTCCGCCGGCGCCGCGCACGGCGGCGGCGAGTTCGGGATTGTCGGCCGCGGCCTGGTAGTCGGTGCCGGTCAGGCGCACGGCGACCGGTACGAAGAAGGCGTTCGCGCCGTATTTGTTGAGGCGTTCGACCAGGGCGGCGCCGGATTTTTCGGGATTGGCGGAAGCGGAGGCGAAGACGGCGATGCGGGCGCCCTGCCCGCCGGCCAGCTGGACGATACGCTCCCACACGGCGGCATTATCCGGGCGCAGCGCGCCACCGATGATGACAAGCGAACCTTTCGCTGCAGGCAGCTCGGCGGCCTTGGCCGGGGTGGAGAGCAAAGCAACGGCAAGCGCAACGGAACCAGCGATCGGCCACATGGCGACACTCCTTCATCAAGCCCAAATGCTAAGCGTGAATCCTGGAAGATGTCGCCGTGTTGAGCCTTCTCAGGAGAGATAAATGTTCGGGAAGTAACGCTCCATCAGTGTCTCCGGATTGCGCGGCGGCGTGAAACCGAAGCGTTCGTACAGGCCCTGGGCATCGCTTGTCGCCAGCATGAAACGGCGCAGGCGCTGCAGGCTCGGGTGGCGCAGCACGACCGCCACCAGTTGCTTGCCGTAGCCGTGGCCGCGGTACTCGGGGAGCACAAAGACGTCGACCAGGTTGGCGAAGGTGGCGAAGTCGGTGATCACGCGCGCGAAGGCGATCTGGCGGCCATCGAGGTAGCCGCCGAAGCACAGGGAATTTTCAATGGCGCGCTCGACGATCGGCCGCGAGATCCCCACCGCCCAGCTCGACTGCTCGCTGAGGAAGCGGTAGATCATCGGGATGTCGAGCCGCGACTGGTCGGTGCTGACCTCGAAGCTGGAATCGTTGGTATTCATCTGCCTGGCCGGTCTGGCGAAAAAGCCAATTCTAGTCCTGTTTATGCAAACGACAAGATTCGATTGGCATCCGCATCGCGCCCGCCTACTGGTGGCTCTGCAGGTAGCGTTCCGGCAGCGCGAGGCCGGCGTCTTCGGCACGCCAGACGAGGTTGGCAATCCACCAGCGTTTGCCGTCGAAGGCGAGCTGGATGCTGTTGATGCCGCGCATGAAAGGCTTCGGATCGTTCGGCGAGCGCAGCAATTCATACGTGCTGAACACGTGCACCAGCTGGCCGAAGGCGTCGGTGGTGCGGGCAATTTCGCGCTCGTAGAAACCGTTCGTGTTGAAGGCGCTCATGTTGCGGCTGATGTAGTCCTCGACCGTCATCGTGCGCAGGGCGAAGCCGCCCCCTTCGCGGTTGGGCGTGACAACCATCAGTTTCGCGTCGGGCGCGAACAGCGCGCGCATCCGGTTCCAGTTGCGCGGCGCGCCGGCCGGCCCGGAAATCACGTCGTACAGGGCGGCGACCGTGCTGTCGACCGAGGCGCCGTCGGCCTCTTTCGCCGTGGCGGGTTGGGCGGGCGCAGTATGCACCGGCTGGGCGGCGCCTGCGGCGGCGGTGCTCATTGCGGCGGCGAGGCCAAGGCTGAGCCATCGTTTCATCGTGATTCCTTCGGTCGGTCCATGTTAACAGTTGAATAATCGGCGATTTCGGCCGGCTTGTCATCCGCAGGCCCCTCCGGCGGTACTGCGGGATGCCGGTTTATAATCGAATAAATCAAAGGAACCCACCATGACCGAACAATTCTCCAAAAAAGCCGAAGCCTGGTCGGCGCGCTTCTCCGAACCCGTGTCGGACCTCGTCAAACGCTACACGGCTTCCGTCTTCTTCGACAAGCGGCTGGCCATGTTCGACATCCAGGGCTCGCTCGCGCATGCCGAGATGCTGGCCGCGCAAGGCATCATCAGCGATACCGACCGCGCGGAGATCGAGCGCGGCATGGCGCAAATCAAAAGCGAGATCGAGGCAGGCAGCTTCGAGTGGCTGCTCGACCTCGAGGACGTGCACCTGAACATCGAAAAGCGCCTGACGGAACTCGTCGGCGATGCCGGTAAGCGCCTGCACACGGGCCGCTCGCGCAACGACCAGGTCGCCACCGACATCCGCCTGTATGTGCGCGCCGCGATCGACGACGTGGTGGTCCTGCTGAACAGCCTGCGCGGCGCCCTGACGGACCTGGCCGAACGCCACTTCGACACCATCATGCCGGGCTTCACCCATTTGCAGGTGGCGCAGCCGATCACCTTTGGCCACCACGTGCTGGCCTATGTGGAAATGTTCGGGCGCGATGCCGAGCGCATGCTCGATGCCCGCCGCCGCGTGAACCGCCTGCCGCTGGGCGCGGCCGCACTGGCCGGCACCACCTTCCCGATCGACCGCCTGCGCGTGGCAAAAAACCTCGGCTTCGAGGACGTCTGCCACAACTCGCTCGACGCCGTCTCCGACCGCGATTTCGCGATCGAGTTCACGGCGGCTGCTGCGCTGATCATGATGCACGTCTCGCGCATGTCGGAAGAACTCGTGATGTGGATCAGCCCGCGCATCGGCTTCATCGACATCGCCGACCGCTTCTGCACCGGCTCCTCGATCATGCCGCAAAAGAAGAACCCGGACGTGCCGGAACTGGCTAGAGGCAAGACCGGCCGCGTGTATGGCCACCTCGCTTCCCTGTTGACCCTGATGAAAGGCCAGCCGCTGGCCTACAACAAGGACAACCAGGAAGACAAGGAACCGCTGTTCGACACCGTCGACACCGTGCTCGACACGCTGCGCATTTTTACGGACATGGCCGGCGGCATCACCGTCAAGGCGGACAACATGCGCGCGGCCGCCCTGCAGGGCTATGCCACCGCGACCGACCTGGCCGACTACCTCGTGAAAAAGGGTTTGCCGTTCCGCGACGCGCACGAAGCCGTGGCCCATGCCGTGCGTGCCTGCGACAGCGCCAAGTGCGACCTCTCCGAGATGTCGCTCGAGACCCTGCGTACCTTCTCGCCGCTGATCGAGGACGACGTGTTCGCCGTGCTGACGCTGGAAGGCTCCGTTGCGGCGCGCGACCACGTCGGCGGCACCGCGCCGAACCAGGTGCGCAAGGCGATCGAACGCGTGCGCGGGCAGCTGAAATAACAGTTGAGCTGGCAGGACGGGCACTGCGTGCCCACCCTGCCGCAATTTCCTTGCCCCGGCGTCCGTTCGATGTCAGCATGCATGCCTGACAACAACGGCGCCCCCGCATGGACACCCAGCTCTGGCTGATTTGCTTTCTCACCTTCGTCATCCACCTGATCGGCACCCTCGCCTATTCGGTGCGCATCGCCGGCGTGCGCACGCGCCGCATTGCGGTGTCGTTCGCGCTGTTTTCCATCCTGGTGCTGGTCTCGCGCACCTCGAATTCCTTCCTCGGCCCTTTCCTCGCCAAGCGCGTCGAATCGAACCTGGCCGGGACGGTGGCGACGAACCTGCTGGCGGACTTCCGCTGGCTGCTGGTGGCCAGCTCGCTGGCGACGGTCGCCGGCGCCCTCCTGATTCCGACTTTTCAACGGGTGTTCTGCCGCGCCGTGGATCACTTCCAGGTGCACCGCTCGGTGCCGAAACTGATCCTGCATGGCTTTTTCAAGGGCGGGCTGTCCTACGTAAAAGATGCGGCCACGCTGCCGGCGGGCGCGAACGTCAGCGGCCTGCGCAGCAAGGGTGGGGTCTCGCTGTCGATCACCCTGCTCAATGTCGGCGCGGTGGCGCTGTGGACGGTCGGCGTGTTCGCCTCCCTGTATGCGGGCGCGCTCGACCCAGGCGTGCGCGTGACCTCTTCGACCCTTTCTTCCATCATCAACGGCGGCGCGACCATCATGATGGCCGTTTTTATTGACCCGCACATGTCGGGCATGACGGACGACGTGGTCGAGGGACGCGTCAGCGAATCGCAGTTCCGCCAGGCGATCGTCTGGCTGGTCGGCAGCCGTTTGGCCGGTACCTTGCTGGCGCAGGCGCTGCTGGTGCCGGCCGCGCTGTTGATTACGTTCGTGGCGCGGGCGGTGTGATATGTTTGATCGCACACGTGACCCGCATGCGCCTGCCGATCCGCCATCCATGACCCCACCCTCTTCCATCCGATCCGCCTTCGCACCCACCGGCAAGCTGCGCGCTTCCATCAACCTCGGCAACCCCATCCTGGCCTACCGCGATGAGGAGGGGAATGCCGCCGGCGTATCGGTCGACCTGGCCGGCGAGTTCGCCCGGCTGCTGGGCGTGGAACTGGAGCTTGTGGTGGTGGACGCGGCAGGTAAATCGGTCGAGGTCGTGGTGGCGGAAGGGGCCGACATCGGCTTCTTCGCCATCGACCCGCTGCGCGGCGAGCACATCGCCTTCACGGGCGCCTATGTGCTGATCGAAGGGTGTTACCTGGTGAAAGAGGATTCGCCGCTGCGCGCCAACGACGAGGTCGACCAGGCCGCCCACCGCGTCGTCGTCGGCAAGGGCAGCGCCTACGACCTCTACCTGAGCCGCACGCTGCAGAACGCGCAGATCGTGCGTTCACCGACCTCGCCGACGGTGGTCGACACCTTCCTCGAACAAGGGGCGGAGGTCGCGGCCGGGGTCAGGCAGCAGCTGGAAGCCGACGCCCGCCGCCTGGGCGGAATGCGCTTGCTGAATGAACGCTTCATGGTGATCCAGCAGGCGATGGGCACGCCAAAAAGCCGCGGCGCCGATGCGGCGGCCTTCCTCGCCCGTTTTGTCGAGGACATGAAAGCGGGCGGCTTCGTTGCCGCGGCATTGGCGCGGCACGGCATCGAAGGGGCCTCGGTGGCGCCGGCGGCGTGAGCAGCCCTGCCGGCAGGTCAACGCCGGTCTTCACTTTTCTTCACCTCAGAACTGAATCCCGGTGAATGATCGGATGCTTCCCCGGCATTAATCTATGTTTGTGTTCCACGCAAACCGGCGGCAAGGCCGGTGCGGCTGTAGAGGTAAGCCCCTTCCAGTTCCACGTAATGGAGACAACAACATGGAGACAACAGCATGAAGACCGCACTCTCGACCTCCCTTCTCTGCCTTGCGCTGGCGGCCAGCCCCGTTTCGTATGCGGCGGGCTACCCGGACAAGACGATCACGATGATCGTTCCCTTCGCGGCCGGCGGCCCCACCGATACCATCGCCCGCCTGCTGGCCCAGGCCATGGGCACTGACCTGAAGCAGCAGATCATTGTCGAGAATGTGGGCGGTGCCGGCGGTACCCTGGCAGCCGCGCGCGTGGCCCGGGCCACTCCCGACGGCTATACCATCTTCATCCACCACGTCGGGCATGCCACGGCGCCGAGCCTGTATCGCAAGCTCCCCTACAACAGCATCGACAGTTTCGAACCGATCGGCCTCGCCACCGACGCGACCTCGACCCTCATCGCCCGCAAGGACTTCCCGGCCAAGGACATGCCGGAGCTGCTCGCCTATCTCAAGGCGAACAAGGAGAAAGTGACGCTTGCCAATGCGGGAATCGGCGCCGCATCGCACCTGTGCGGCATGCTCTTCATGAGCGCCGTCGGCGTCGAGCTCACCACCGTCCCCTACAAGGGCACCGGCCCCGCGATGAACGATTTACTGGGCGGCCAGGTCGACCTGATGTGCGACCAGGCCACCAACACGATGAGCCACATCAAAAGCGGCAAGGTCAAGGCCTATGGCGTGACATATAAAAATGCGGTCGCCAGCTTGCCCGGTTTGCCTCCGCTGGCGAGCAGCGGCCTGCCCGGCTTCGAACTCTCGGTCTGGCACGGCCTGTATGCCCCGAAGGCGACACCGAAGGAGGTGGTGAACAGGCTGAGCAGCGCATTGCAGCACGCCGTCGCGGACCCGGCCGTCAAGCAGCGCCTTGCCGACCTCAGCACCGACCCGGTGGCCCCGAACCGCGCGACGCCCGACGCCTTGCGTGCCCATTTGAAGGCGGAAATCGACAAGTGGGGGCCGATCATCAAAAAATCCGGCACTTACGCCGACTGAACTGCGCCGACTGAACTGCGCCGACTGAACTGCGCCGACTGAACTGCAGCCGGCTGTCGGCAGGCGCGCACTGTTGAAAGCAGCACAGAACGCGCCCCTTTTCGTGCATAAAATCCCCGCACGACTTCAGTGTGGGGGGACGGCATGCAACGCTACAAAAACCTGAGCGGCGAATCGGGCGTGCTCGCCTACGAGATCGGCGACCGCTCGATCACGATCCGTTTTACAGGCGGCGACCGCTACCTGTACACCGACCAGAGCGCCGGCGCGGACAATATCGCGGAGATGCAGCGGCTGGCAACGCTGGGCAGCGGCCTGTCGACCTTCATCAGCCAGGTGGTCAAGGAGCGCTACGCGCGCAAGCTCGATTGAGGTACCCAATGGCTACTTCCCTTACTGACCGCAGCTTTGCCGCCTTCCTGTTCGACATGGACGGCACCATCCTGACTTCGATCCGCTCCGCCGAACGGGTCTGGACCGCTTGGGCGGCGCGCCATGGTCTCGACGTCCACACTTTCCTGCCGACCCTGCACGGCAAGCGCACCCACGACACCATCCGCCAGCTCGGCCTGCCCGGCGTCGATCCGATTGCGGAAGCGGCGTGGATCACGGCGGCCGAGATCGAAGACGTCGCCGATATCGAAGCCATCCATGGCGCGGCGGACTTCCTGGCCAGCCTGCCGCCCGACCGCTGGGGCATCGTCACCTCGGCGCCGCGCGCGCTGGCGAAGGCGCGCCTCGCGGCAGCCGGCCTGCCCTCAAGCAACTTGCTGGTGGCGGCCGAAGATGTGAAGCACGGCAAGCCGGCGCCGGACCCTTTCCTGCTGGGCGCGCGCAAGCTGGGGGTTGCGCCGGAAGATTGCCTGGTATTCGAGGATACGCAGGCGGGGCTGCAGTCGGCGAAGGCGGCGGGGATGGAGAGTATTGTCGTGACGCTGACGCATACGCATCCGATGGAGACCGATGTGTTTGGAGTGCTCGATTATGCGGATTTGAAGGCCATGCGCACCGCAGATGGGCTGTTGCAGATAACCTGTGGCGGTAGCGCACCGTAGGGTGGGCTCTCGAGCCCACGCGTTCGTACCTTCGCATGCTCCACCGTGTTCGGAGATTGCAAACGTGCGCGTCCCTCTGTGAAGCACGAGGTGCCGCAAACGCCGCAACGCGTGGGCTCAAGAGCCCACCCTACGGCGCGCTGCAGCCTGCGACATGCGATTACTCGTGCCGGTACACCCGCGGTTCCAGCGTGTGTTCTTCCACCGGCGGCTGGGCTGCCGCAGTGTTGGCATCGCGCTTCGGATACGGCGTCCCATCCTTGTGCATGTAGCTGTTGGTCGTACCGTCATACATCAGGTCGATGTCCGGATACGTCGCCTTGTCCGCGGGAATGTTCGGCCCGACCGCGACGAACAGGGCGTTGCCCCAGCTGCGGTTGACCAGATGGTGGCCGTTCGGCCGCCCCGCCGGAAACGCCGCGCAGTCGCCGGCGCGCATCAGGGTCTCGCCCTCGTCGGTAATCAGGGTCAGTTCGCCCGACACGACCATGACGAACTCGTCCTCATGAGTGTGCCAGTGGCGCTGCGACGAAGCCGCGCCGGGTTTGAGTTCGACCAGGTTGACGCCGAACTGGGTCAGGCCGCCGGCCTCGCCCAGTGCCTGCCGGCTGCGTCCGTTGACGGCCTCGGCAAAGGGATCCGGATAACCGGTTCCGGTCAGTACGGGGATACTGCTCAGGTCTAACCGCGACATACTTTTTCCTTCCTGTCAGGGGGAGCTGCAAGGGCTGCCGGCTCCCCCTCGATCGACCGGGAAGAGTCAGCTCGCGCGTTTTTGTACCAACGTCAGGATATCGTAACTTGCCACCAGTTCGTCGTTCTGGTTAGTCACCTGCACGTCCCAGGCAACCACGCCCTGGCCGCGACCCTGTTCATCCGTGCGGTTGCGGTCGACCTTGCGCTTGCAAGTGAGCCTTGCGCGGATGGTGTCGCCGATCGCCACCGGCGCCACGAAGCGCAGGTTATCCAGGCCGTAGTTGGCCAGCACCGGACCCGGCGCCGGCGAGACGAACAGGCCGGCCGCCGCCGACAGCACGAAATAACCGTGGGCGATGCGCTTGCCGAACTGCGTGTCCCTGGCCGCGATCTCGTCGAAGTGCATATAAAAATAGTCGCCCGAGACGCCGCCGAAGTTGACGATGTCCGCTTCGCTCACGGTACGGCGGTGCGTCAGCAGCGAGTGGCCGATTTCCAGCTCCTCGAAGTGACGGCGGAACGGGTGGATCTCCGTTTCCTTGACCGCGCCGCCGCGCACATACTCTCCTGTGACGGCGGTCAGCATCGTCGGCGAACCCTGCACCGCCGCGCGCTGCAGGAAGTGTTTTACGGCGCGGATCCCGCCCAGCTCCTCTCCGCCGCCGGCGCGTCCCGGGCCGCCGTGTTTCAGCTGCGGCAGCGGCGAGCCGTGGCCGGTGGAGTCGACGGCGGATTCGCGGTCCAGGATGTGCACGCGGCCGTGCGAGGCCGCGGCGATCGGCACCGCATGAGCGGCGATCAGCGGGTCCTTGGTCGCCAGCGTCGTGACCAGGCTTCCGCGGCCCAATGCGGCCAGGTGCAGGCCTTCGTCGATGTCGCGGTAGGTCATCATGGTGCTGACCGGGCCGAAGGCTTCGATGTCGTGCACGGCCGTGTTGACGGACGCGTTGCGGCACAGGAGCAGGGTCGGAGAAATGAAGGCACCCTTGGCCGCATTCTCACCTACCGGATTGAAACCGTGGTGGGCGCCGAAGATGATCTCGTTGCCGCGCGCGAGCATCTCGACGCGCTCCGACACATCGCGGTGCTGGTCCATCGAGGCCAGCGCGCCCATGCGCACGCCTTCCATCTTCGGATTGCCGACGACGACCTTCGAGAGCCGATCGCGCAGGCGCTCGCCCAGCGCATCGACATGCTGCTCGGGGACGATGATGCGGCGGATCGCCGTGCACTTCTGGCCGGCTTTACCGGTCATCTCGCGCGCGACTTCCTTGACGAACAGGTCGAACTCCGGGTCGTCGGGTGTGACGTCCGGCGCCAGGATGGCCGCGTTCAGCGAGTCCGCTTCGGCCGTGAACGGCACCGACTCGCGGATCAGGTTGGGGTTGGCGCGCAGCTTGGCGGCGGTGTCGGCCGACCCCGTGAACGTGACGGCATCGAAGCCGGTCAGGCGGTCCAGCAAATCACCGGTCGAGCCGATCACGAGCTGCAGCGAACCCTCGGGCAGCAGGCCGGATTCCTGCATCATTTTGACGACGGCATGCGTCAGGTAGCTGGTCGCCGTCGCGGGCTTGCCGATGCAGGGCATGGCGGCGAGAAAACTCGGCGCGAATTTTTCGAGCAGGCCCCAGATCGGAAAATTAAACGCGTTGATATGGACGGCCAGGCCGCCTTTCGGCACCAGGATGTGGGTGCCGGCGAAGCCGCCGCGCTTGCCCAGGGCGATGGCCGGGCCTTCGTGCAGCACGTTCGAGGACGGCAGCTCGCGCGAACCCATGCTGGCGTAGGCGAACAGGGTGCCGATGCCGCCTTCGACGTCGACCCAGCTGTCCTGGCGCGTGGCGCCCGTGAGGTGCGAGATCTCGTAGAGTTCTTCTTTCCGCTCCATCAGGTACATGGCCAGGGCTTTGAGGCGCTGGGCGCGGGTCTGGAAGTCGAGCTTCATCAGGCCGGGGACGCCCGTCTTGCGGGCGTAGGTGACGGCTTCGTCGAAGTCGATTTTTTCGGCGTGGGTGTGGTAGACCAGCTGGCCGTCGAGGGCGCTGTGCAGGGGCGCCGCGGCCTCCTGGCCGATCCAGCGGCCGGCGATCCAGCTTTGCAGGGTGCTTGCGTTAGCCATGTATTGTCTCCTCAGGATTTATGTAGGCAGGTGGTGTGCGAATGCCCTACCGCGTGGGCATGAATGCCCACCCTACGCTTTAGGGGTGTGGCCGCCGTTGGCACTGAAGTCGAAGGCCGGGCGATTTGGTTCGATCTCGGTATAGGCTTCGACTTCGCGCATCGTGGCAAGGGAACGTTCGGTGAGCTGGTGGTACTGCTTCGTACCGAAACTCTTCCACTTGATGTCTTCGTCTTTCAGCGCACGCATCACCTTGGCGGGGGTGCCCATCACCATGCTGCGCGGCGGGATGATCATGCCGGCTTTTACAAAACTCATCGCGGCGACGATCGATTCTTCGCCGACGACGGCGCCGTCCATCACGACGGCGTTCATGCCGACCATGGCGTTACGCCCCACGCGGCAGCCGTGCAGGACGGCGCCGTGGCCGATGTGGCCGTCGACTTCAATGACCGTCTCGCCATCCTCGAAGCCGTGCATCACGCAGCAGTCCTGCACGTTGGCGCCCTCTTCCAGGATCAGGCGGCCGAAGTCGCCGCGCAGGGAAGCCAGCGGGCCGATGTAGCAGCGCGGGCCGACGATCACGTCGCCGATCAGCACCGCCGTCGGATGCACATAGCTGGTCGGGTGCACCACCGGGCGCACGCCGTCGATTTCATAAACCTTGACCATTGTTATACCCGTTCGATGATGAGGGCGATGCCCTGGCCGACGCCGATGCACATCGTGCACAGCGCGTAGCGCCCGCCGGTGCGCTGCAACTGGTAGACGGCGGTGGTGACCAGGCGTGCGCCGGACGCGCCCAGCGGGTGGCCCAGCGCGATCGCGCCGCCATTCGGGTTCACGTGTTCGGCGTCGTCGGGCAGACCGAGGTCGCGCATCACGGCCAGGCCCTGTGCCGCAAAGGCCTCATTGAGTTCGACGACATCCATCTGGCCAATCGTCAGTCCCGTCTGCGCCAGCACCTTTTTTGTCGCCGGCGACGGCCCGAAACCCATGATCCGCGGCGGCAGGCCGGCGGTCGCCATGCCGACGATGCGGGCGCGCGGCGTCAGGCCGAAGCGTTCGGCGGCGCTACCGGAGGCGATCAGCAAGGCGCAGGCGCCATCGTTCACGCCCGAGGCGTTACCGGCGGTGACGGTGCCGTCCGGCGTCACCACGCCCTTCAGTTTCGCCAGCGCTTCGATGGTGGTGTCGGGACGCGGATGCTCGTCGGTATCGAACACGCGCGACTCGCCCTTCTTGCTGTGCAGGGTGACGTGCGCGATCTCGTCCTTGAACAGGCCGGCGGCATGCGCACGCGCCCAGCGCTGCTGGCTGCGGATCGCGAACGCGTCCTGGTCGGCGCGGTTCACGTTGAAATCCTTCGCCACGTTTTCGGCCGTCTCCGGCATCGAGTCGATGCCGTATTTCGCTTTCATCAGCGGGTTCACGAAACGCCAGCCGATGGTCGTGTCTTCAATCTTCGCGGCGCGCGAGAAGGCCGTCTCTGCCTTGCCCATCACGAAGGGCGCGCGCGTCATGCTCTCGGAGCCGCCGGCGATGATGAGTTGCGCCTGACCCGAGATGATCGCGCGCCCGGCCAGGCCGACCGCATCCAGGCTCGAGCCGCACAGGCGGTTGATCGTATTGCCCGGTACTTCAGGCGGCAGCCCGGCCAGCAACCCGGCCATGTGGCCGACGTTGCGGTTGTCTTCGCCGGCCTGGTTGGCGCAGCCCCAGTACAGGTCGTCGACCATGGCCCAGTCGACGTCCTTGTTGCGCTCCATGAGGGCGGCGATCGGCAATGCGGCCAGGTCGTCGGCGCGCACCGAAGCGAGCGCGCCACCGTAGCGGCCGAAGGGGGTGCGGATGGCGTCGCAGATGAATGCGTCGTTCATGTGTCTCTCCTCTGATCTCTTATGTATTCTTCGGGCGCTTGTCGACCACACGCCGGGCTTTACCGGTCAGCGTGCGCTCGATGCCCATCGGAGGCGTTAGCGTCACCTTGGTCGTCACGCCAACATAGGTCTTGATGCAGTGCTGCAGTTCCTTCGCCAGTGCGGCGACGCTGTCCGGGGTGTGCGTGTTTTCGCGCAGCTCGCCGAACACTTCCAGCGTATCGAGGTGGCCGTCGCGCGCCACGACCAGCTGGTATTGCGGCGCCAGCGCCGGCATCTTTAATACCAGTTCCTCGATCTGGCTCGGGAACACGTTCACGCCGCGGATGATCAGCATGTCGTCCGAGCGGCCCGTGATCTTGCCCATGCGCCGCATCGAGCGCGAGGTCGGCGGCAGCAGGCGCGTCAGGTCGCGGGTGCGGTAGCGGATGATGGGCAGCGCTTCCTTCGAGAGCGAGGTGAATACCAACTCTCCTTCTTCGCCGTCGGGCAGCACCTCACCCGTGTCCGGATCGATGATCTCGGGATAAAAATGGTCTTCCCAGATCACCGGCCCATCCTTGCTCTCGATGCACTCGCTGGCCACGCCGGGGCCCATCACTTCCGAGAGGCCGTAGATGTCGACCGCGTCGATACCGGCCTCGGTTTCGATGGTGCGGCGCATCTCGTTGGTCCACGGCTCGGCGCCAAAAATCCCGACCTTTAAAGAGGACTGCGCCGGATCGAGTCCCTGGCGCTTGAATTCCTCGACGATGTTGAGCATGTAGGACGGCGTGACCATGATGATCGACGGCTGGAAATCGCAGATCAGCTGCACCTGCTTCTCCGTCTGCCCGCCCGACATCGGAATCACGGTGCAGCCCAGGCGCTCGGCGCCGTAGTGGGCACCGAGTCCGCCGGTGAACAGGCCGTAGCCGTAGGCGACGTGCACCATGTCGCCCGGACGGCCGCCTGCGGCGCGGATCGAGCGTGCGACGACGTCGGCCCAGGTGTCGATGTCCTTCTTCGTATAGCCGACCACCGTCGGGCGCCCGGTCGTGCCGGACGAGGCGTGCACCCGCACCACCTGCTCGCGCGGCACTGCGAACAGGCCGAACGGGTAGTTGTCGCGCAGGGTCTTCTTTTCGGTGAAGGGGAATTTCGCCAGGTCGGCGAGGGTCTTCAGATCGCCGGGATGCACGCCCGCTTCGTCGAAGGCCTTGCGGTAATGCGCCACGTTGTCGTAGGCGTGCTGCAATGACCACTTTAGGCGTTCGAGCTGCAGGGCCTGCAGTTCGTCGCGGCTGGCGCGTTCGATCGGTTCCAGCTCGCCGGGCGAGGGAATGCGTTGGACCATGTTCGTGTCTCCTCTAGCTTCGACTATGCGACTTCAGCCACCATCCCGCTCACGCGGTGGGACTTGCCGCGAAAGAGCGCGACCGTGCGCCCTTCTCCGTTTTTCACCGTGACGTCGTAGACGCCGGTTTTGCCGGCCAGCGCCTGCTCGACCGCCTCGGCGATCAACAGGTCGCCTTCGCGCCCTGGAGCCAGGTAGTCGATCGTGCAGCCTGCGCCGACCGTGTTGAAATTGTGCGAATTGCAGGCGAAGGCGAAAGCGCTGTCGGCCAGCATGAAAATAAAACCGCCGTGGCAGGTGGCATGACCGTTGAGCATGTCGCCACGTACCGGCATCGACATGCGCGCATAGCCGGGACGGATCTCGTCGAGCTTCATCCCCAATGCCTGGCTCGCCGGATCGCGTTCGTACATGGTCTTGCCGGCCAGTTCGGCCAGTGCCTGTGGATCGACATGAACGCTATGCATGGAAACGTGCTCCGAATGGGTTGGCGGCGAGCTTGCGGCGCAGGAGTGGCGAAACCCGATACCGGTCTTCGCCATAGCTCGCGCCGAGATTCGCGAGCACGGTGACGATGTGGGCGATGCCGACACTGTCGGCCCAGGCCAGCGGGCCGCGCGGATAGTTCACGCCCTTCTGCATCGCGATGTCGACTGCGATGGCGCTGCATACGCCCTGGTTCACGGCGTCGGCTGCCTCGTTGGCGAGCATGGCGACGGTGCGCATCACGGCCATGCCGGGCACGTCGTCCAGGCGCGTGACCTGGAAGCCGGCCGCCTGGAACAGGCCAACAGCGGCCTGGTAGGCTTCTTCGCTGCACTGGTCGGCGCGCGCCAGCGCGATGCGCGTGGCTTTCGCATGGTCGAACAGCAGGTCGTAGACCACGGTGTTGGGGTGGTTGTTGGCGGCGGCGCGCTCGGTGGCGCTGCGGCCGTCGGTGAGGAAGATCGCGACGCCGTTGGTATGAAACGCCGGCGCTTCGTGCTTTTCGGCGCCCTGCAGCGGCTCGCGGTGGGCAACCGTAAAACCGGCATGCGTCAGGCGGGCTTCCATCGGAGAGAGGACGCTGCTCGTGACTTCGCGCGCAACGCTGATGCCGACCGTGTGCGGGCGCACCGCATGCGGCTCGGTTTGCACCACGGGTTGAATCGCATCGTCACCGTAGCGATAGAAGCCGCGGCCTGACTTCCGACCGAGGAAACCGGCGTTCACCAGTTCCTGCTGCAGCACCGAGGGCGTAAAGCGCGGATCGCCGAAATAGGCCGCGTGCACCGACTGCGTGACCGAGAAATTCACGTCGTGGCCGATCAGGTCCATCAGCTCGAAGGGACCCATGCGGAAACCGCCGCAGTCGCGCATCACGGCGTCCAGCGTCGGCGCATCGGCGGTGCCTTCCTGCAGCAGGCGCAGCGCCTCGGCGTAATACGGACGGGCGACGCGGTTGACGATGAAGCCCGGCGTCGACTTCGCGTGCACCGGATCCTTGCCCCAGGCTTGCGCGGTGGCGTAGACGGTGTCGGCAACGTCTTTATCAGTCGCCAGGCCGCTGATCACTTCGACCAGCGCCATCAGCGGCACGGGATTAAAGAAGTGCATGCCGACCAGGCGCCCGGGATGGCGCAGTCCTGCCGCGATCGCGGTGACCGAGATCGAAGACGTATTGGTCGCAAGGATGCAGCGCGCGTCGACGATGACTTCCAGCTCGGCGAACAGGGCGCGCTTGACATCGAGGTTTTCGACGATGGCCTCCACCACCAACGCGGCATCTTTTACGCCGCTCAGCGCATCGACCGTCTGCAGGCGTTCGCGTGCGAGATCCGCTTCGGCGGCGCCCATACGGCCCTTCTCGACCAGCCTGGCGTAGACCTTGCCGATGTCGGCGATGGCCTTGCTTGCGGCTTCAGGACGCGTGTCGAACAGGCGTACCTCGTGGCCGCTGGCCGCTGCCACTTGCGCGATGCCGGAACCCATGGCGCCGCTGCCGATGACGGCAACGATGCTGCCCTTTGCCAGTGGCGTCATCCTTACTCTCCCTTGAACTGCGCCGGGCGCTTGGCGATGAAGGCGGCAACGCCTTCGCGGTAGTCGTGGCTGTAGCCGAGTTCGCGCATCATCTCGCCTTCCAGTTTCAGCTGGTCCGGCAGGGTATTGGCGTAGCTGGCCTGCAGCGCTTTCTTGGTAAAGGCGAGCCCTTTGGTTGGCGCCGTGGCGAAGTGCTTCGCCATTGCCATCGCCTCGCTCATCAGCGCATCGTCATCGACGGCGCGCCAGATCAGGCCCCATTGCTCGGCCTTCTCGGCGCTGAGCTTCTCGCCAAGCATGGCGAGACCCGTGGCGCGCGCATGGCCGATCAGGCGCGGCAGGTGCCAGGTGCCGCCGGTGTCCGGAATCAGGCCCAGTTTGCAGAAGGCTTCGATGAAACTGGCCGATTTCGCGGCGAGGACGATGTCGCAGGCCAATGCGAGATTGGCGCCGGCGCCGGCTGCCACGCCGTTGACGGCGCAGATGACCGGCATCGGGAGCGAGCGCAGCGTCAGCACCAGCGGCGCATAGAACTTTTCGACCGATTCGCCCAGGTCCACGCCCGGCGCACCCGGTGCGACGGCGCGGTCGCCGAGGTCCTGGCCGGCGCAGAAACCGCGGCCGGCGCCGGTCAGCACCAGCACGCGCACGGATTTATCCGCTTGCAGCTTGTCGAGCGCGTCGCGTACTTCGAGGTGCATGGCCTGGGTGAAGCTGTTCAGGCGGTCCGGGCGGTTCAGGGTCAGGACGGCGACGCCGTCTTCAATCGTGAATTGAATCGATTTGTAGCTCATGGTGTCTCCTCCAGTTTTATAGTTATTCGTGCTGGTCGAAATCGACGATGACGGTGTCCGTGATCGGGAAGGCCTGGCAGGACAGGACAAACCCGCGTGCGACTTCGTAGTCTTCCAGTGCGTAGTTCACGTCCATCTCGACATTGCCCTCGACGACCTTGCAGCGGCAGGTCGAGCAGACGCCGCCCTTGCAGGAGTAGCGCATGTCGATGCCGGCGCGCAGGCCGGCATCGAGGATCGATTCCTTGTCCTTGTCCATGGTAAAACTCGCCGCGCTGCCGTCCATGATCACGGTGACTTCGGTCTGGTGGCGTGCGCCTTCGACGATCGGGCGCGGCTTGTGCTCGTGCTTCGGGATGCTCGCGGCGAACAGCTCGATGCGGATCTTTTCCTTGGCCATGCCGGCGTCCTGCAGCGATTTCGAGACGCCGTGCATCATGTCTTCCGGGCCGCAGATGAAGGCGACGTCGATGTCCTGCACGTCGATCCAGTGGCGCAGGAAAGCGCTGCACTTCTCGCCCGTGATGCGGCCGTTGAAGAGTTCGATGTCCTGCTGCTCGCGGCTCATCACATAGACCAGTTTCAGGCGGCCCATGTAGATGTCCTTCAAGTCCGTCAGTTCGTCGCGGAAGATGACCGACGAGGAGGCGCGGTTGCCGTAGACGAGCGTAAACCGGCTCTTCGGCTCGGCCAGCAAGGTCGTCTTGATGATCGACAGGATGGGCGTGATGCCGCTGCCGGCGGCAAAGGCGAGGTAGTGGCGCTCGCTGTCCGGGTCGAGCGGCACGTTGAAGTGGCCCATCGGCGGCATGACTTCGAGGGTGGCGCCGGCCTGCAGGCTGTCGTTGGCCCAGTTCGAGAACAGGCCGCCGGGCGTCTTCTTGATCGCCACGCGCAGCTGTTCGTCCTGCACGGCCGAGCAGATCGAGTAGGAACGGCGCACGTCTTCGCCGGAGATCTGTGCGCGCAGGGTCAGGTGCTGGCCCTGCTGGTAGGCGAAGGTGGATTTCAGTTCCGGCGGCACGGCGAAGGTGACGGCGACCGCGTCGCGCGTCTCGTGCTTCACCTTGGCCACGGTGAGTGGATAGAATTTGCTCATTTTCGGCTCAGTGACACTTGAAGTAATCGAAGGGTTCGCGGCAGTCCAGGCATTTGTAGAGCGCCTTGCACGGGGTCGAACCGAACTGGCTGGTGAGTTGCGTATGCGTCGAACCGCAGTTCGGGCAGGTGATCTCGGGCTCCTTGAACGCGCCGCGCTTCACGCCGCCGCGCAGGCCGCTGATGTCGATCGCCTGCTGCACCGGCGGCGCGATGCCATAGCCCTTCAGGGCCGCCTTGCCGGTCTCGCTCATCCAGTCGGTGGTCCAGGCCGGAGACAGCCGGTTCACCAGTTTCACCTTTTCCAGGCCGTGCGCGTGCAGCGCTTCGCTCACAAGCTCGCTGATGACCTGCATCGCCGGGCAGCCGGAATAGGTCGGCGTGATCGTCACCACGCACTCGTCGCCGTCGAAGGCGACGTCGCGCACGATGCCGAGGTCGACCACCGAGATCACCGGGATCTCCGGGTCCGGCACTTCACCGAGCCAGGACCAGACCTGGCTGGTGGTGACTTCCTGCGCGTTCATTACCACTCCGCTCCGGGGTAGGCGCGCTGCAGGAACTGCATCTCGGCCAAAATAAACCCGAGGCGTTCCGTGTGGCGGCCCTGCTTGCCGCCGCGCTGCATGTACGCCTCCGGCGACGGCATGACAAGTGTCGCTTCGACCAGGATGTCGTTCACGTGGTCGAGGAAGGCGGCGCGCAGGTCTTCCGCTTTCGGGGCGATGCCCTGCTCCACCATCGCGTTGTCGATCTCGTCGTAAATAAAACATTCGCCGCTGTACATCCAGAGGTCGTCGAGCGCGTCCTGCATCATCCTGTGGCTGACATCGGTGCCGTCGCCCAAGCGCACCACCAGGTCGCCGCTGCGGCGCAGGTGGTAGGTGACTTCCTTGAACGATTTCTCCGCGATCTCGGCGATGCGCGGATCGCTGGACTGCAGCAGGCCGCGCATCAGGAAGTAGTGCCAGGTATCGAACAGGAACTGGCGCACCATCGTGTCGGCATAGCTGCCGTTCGGCTGCTCGACCAGCAGGCAGTTGCGGTACTCGCCGGCGTCGCGGTGGAAGGCGAGCTTGTCCTCGTCGCGTCCCCGTCCTTCGAGCTCGCCGGCATAGGTCAGCCACATGCGGGTCTGCCCCAGCAGGTCGAGCGCGACGTTGGTCAGCGCCATGTCTTCTTCGAGCGCCGGGCCCTTGCCGCACAGCTGGCTGAGCTGTTGCGAGAGGATCAGGGCGTTGTCGCCCTGGCGCAGGAGGTATTCGATCTTCGCATCCATGACCAGGCTCACAGGTTCTTGACTTCTTCCGGCATCGGGAAGAAGGTCGGGTGGCGGTAGACCTTGCTGTTGGCCGGCTCGAACAGGGCTTCCTTGTCGGAGGGGCTGGAAGCGACGATGTCGGCGGCGCGCACGACCCAGATCGAGACGCCTTCGTTGCGACGCGTGTAGACGTCGCGCGCGTTGTTGATCGCCATTTCGGCGTCAGGGGCGTGCAGGCTGCCGACGTGCTTGTGGGCGAGGCCGTGCTGGCTGCGGATGAATACTTCCCACAGGGGCCATTCTTTGCTCATGGTTGTCTCCGGTGTTTCGATGTTTGTGGACGTTCGCGGACGATCCCTCACGGCCGCGAAGTGCCGATACGTGCGTACCGCGTGGGCACGGAGTGCCCACCCTACATTTATGCTGCGGCCTTTCTGGCGGCTTGCTTGTCGGCGTGGGCGACCAGCGCGTCGCGGAACCATTCGCCGTCGTCCCAGGCTTTCACACGCGTGCGCAGGCGGTCGCGGTTGCAGGGGCCGTTGCCCTTGAGGACGTTGTGGAATTCGCTCCAGTCGATCTCGCCGAATTCGTAGTGGCCCGTCGCTTCGTTGAACTTCAGGTCGGGGTCGGGGATCGTCAGGCCGAGGTATTCGGCTTGCGGCACGGTTTGATCGACCATGCGCTGGCGCAGCTCGTCGTTCGAAAACAGCTTGATGCGCCATTTGCTCGACTGCGCGCTGTTGACCGACTCGGCGTCCGACGGGCCGAACATCATCAGCGACGGCCACCACCAGCGGTTCAGCGCATCCTGCGCCATCGCCTTCTGTTCCGGCGTTCCCTTGGCGAGGCTCATCATGATGTCGTAGCCCTGGCGCGCGTGGAAGGACTCTTCCTTGCAGACGCGGATCATGGCGCGCGCATACGGACCGTACGAGCAGCGGCAGAGCGGGATCTGGTTGATGATGGCCGAGCCGTCGACCAGCCAGCCGATCGCCCCCATGTCGGCCCAGCTCAGGGTCGGATAATTAAAAATGCTGGAATACTTGGCTTTGCCCGAGTGCAGCGCGGCCAGCAGTTCGTCGCGCGACACGCCCAGGGTCTCGGCGGCACTATATAAATACAGGCCGTGGCCGGCTTCGTCCTGGATTTTCGCCAGCAGGACGGATTTGCGTTTCAGCGTCGGTGCGCGCGTCACCCAGTTGCCCTCGGGCAGCTGACCGACGATTTCCGAGTGCGCGTGCTGGGAGATCTGGCGCACCAGCGTCTTACGGTAGGCATCGGGCATCCAGTCCTTCGCTTCGATCTTCACGCCTGCGTCGATGCGGGCCTGGAAGGCCTGCTCTTCGGCACTCATGTCCTCGTTCGTCTGGACCTTTTTGAGGCCCGTTTCCACCATCTGTGCGTACATGGTCAGTCTCCGGTTGCAAACATCGTCCAACAATAATACGATACAGAAAACGAGATGTACACCAAAATTTTGAATCATATCGAGCAGCACCCAACAACGGAATTGCATGAAACAAATAAGCAGCATGGAGTGGATCGCCGCCGCGCTTTCGGCTGAAACCTTGCGTTCAAAATCGCTCGTCATGACGGTGATGGGCGACGCCATCGCCCCGCACGGCGGCGCGGTCTGGCTGGGCAGCCTGATCGAGTTGCTGGCCCCGCTGGGCGTGACCGACCGCCTGGTGCGCACCAGCGTATTCCGGCTGGTACAGGAGGGCTGGCTGAATGCGAGCCGCGAGGGGCGGCGCAGCCGTTATACCTTCGAGGCGAAATCGCTGGCGCGTTTCCAGCGCGCCGACCGCCGCATCTACGCCCCGCCCGGCCTGCACTGGGACGGACGCTGGACACTGGTGCTGGCCCAGACCGGAAAACCCGGCAGCATCGACGGCGACCTGCGCGCGGCGGTGCGCAAGGAACTCGAGTGGGAAGGGTTCGCCATGCTGGGGCCGGGCGTGCTGGCGCATCCGGGCGCCGACTCCGAAGGGCTAGCCGATGCGCTGCAGCGCACCGGCGCGGCGGACCGGGTATTCGTGCTGAGCGCGGGCGAGCTGCCCGGTACCGGGTCGCGGCCGCTGCGGGAACTCGTCAAGGAAGGCTGGGATCTTACCGCCGTGGCGCAGGGCTATCGCGATTTCATTGCGCAGTTCACGCCGCTGCTCGCCCTGTTGCGCGAGGACTCGCCCGTGGCGCCCGCGAGTGCGTTTGCGATCCGCTCGCTGCTGATTCACGCATACCGGCGCTTGCAGCTGCACGATCCGATGCTGCCGATCGAGTTGCTGCCCGATCCGTGGCCGGGGTCGGATGCCTACCAGGTGGCGCGGGCCGTGTATTTGCTGGTGTACGCGCAGGCGGAGCTGCATATCGATGCCGTATTGCGGCGCGAGGATGAGGCAGCGCCGGCGGCGGATGACGCGTTTTTTCAGCGCTTTGGCGGATTGCGCGGCTGACCAACGGGTGGACCGCGTGGGCTCGAGAGCCCACCCTACGATCAGCGGCCGTACGTAGGGTGGAGTCCCGACTCCACGGGGTTTTATCATATGAGCATCAACCCGAAACCGAGTATGATCTCGGCTTTACGCTTTCCATCTACAGGACACACCATGTCTATCAAGATCAGCAGCCAGTTCGACGCTGGCGCCATCGAGATCGTGAACGCCACGAGCGCGAACGCCATCGATCTGAACATCCGCAAGGATTCGCACGCCGACATCACCCAGTGGTTCTACTTCCGCCTCCAGGGCGCGGGAGGACAAGCCTGCACCATCCGCCTGCTCAACGCCGGCCAGGCCGCGTATCCGGCCGGCTGGGAAGACTACAACGCGATGGCCAGCTACGACCGCATCAACTGGTTCCGCGTGCCGACTTCCTACGACGGCCAGGTCATGACGATCGCGCACACGCCGGGCATGGACAGCGTCTACTACGCCTACTTCGAACCCTATTCGTGGGAACGCCACCTGGAACTGCTCGACCGCGCGCAGATGAGCGAACACGTGCGCATGCTCGATCTCGGCTCGACCGTCGACGGCCGCGACCTGAACATGCTCGTCATCGGCGAACCCGCGGAAGGCAAAAAGAAAGTCTGGGTCATCGCACGCCAGCACCCGGGCGAAACGATGGCCGAATGGTTCGTCGAAGGCATGCTCGACGCCTTACTGGATCCGGCGCATCCGTTCGGACGGCAGCTGTTGAACGAGACGGTGTTCTATGTGGTCCCGAACATGAACCCGGACGGCTCGGTGCGCGGCAACCTGCGCACGAACGCCGCCGGCGCCAACCTGAACCGCGAGTGGCTGAACCCGAGCATGGAACGCAGCCCGGAAGTCTTCCTGGTCAAGCAGAAGATGCACGAAACCGGCGTCGACCTCTGCCTCGACGTGCACGGCGACGAAGGCCTGCCGTATGTGTTCGTGGCCGGCAGCGAGTCGCTCCCGAATTTCACGCCCGAGCAGGCCGCGGCGCAAAAACGCTTCAGCGACGACTTCAAAATCGCCAGCCCCGACTTCCAGGACGTGCACGGCTACGGCGAATCGCCGTATACCGAAGAGACGCTGACCATGGGTTCGCCCCACGTCACACACGCCTTCGGCTGCCTGTCCCTGACCCTCGAACTGCCGTTCAAGGACAACGCCAACGACCCGGACCCGCAAGTGGGCTGGGACGGCGCCCGCAGCGCCCGTTTGGGTGCGGCGGTGCTGCAGCCGGTGCTGCAGTCGGTCCGCGCGATCAAGTAACAAGCTTCGACGCCCCGCCAGCCGGGGCGTTTTTCACTTTAGAGAGAACCACGCACCATGACCATCTTCGCCGCCTCCGTCTTCGACGCCACCGTCACCTACAACGGCCAGGAGCTTTTTAAAGGCCAGGGCGCGGCCCGCATGTGGGCCGAAAAAGTCGCCAGGGAGCTTGAAACCGAGATCACCGTCGAGAAATTCGGCACCGGCTGGGTCCTGCGCGGCCAGGTCGACGGCGTCGACGTCACCTGGGGTATTTACGGCCAGCGCCTGAGCCGTATCGAGAACACCTGACGAGCACGTGCGGGGCTTGGCGCGGCAGCAAATCGTTCTATAATCGCGGCATCAGCAATGCCGGATCGGACGGCAGTGCACCCACACCCGCTCGGGCTTGCGACGGCGTCTGCCGGCAGTCAGCAGTCGCCCCGGTCATTCGATAGGCCGTCTTCATGAATTCCGCATCCTCGCTGCGCACCGCAGACCCCTCTCCTCCCCCGCGCATTTCGACCGGCATCGCCGGCCTCGACGACATCCTCGGCGGCGGCCTGACCCCGCAGCGCGTCTACCTGGTGGAAGGTTCGCCCGGCGCCGGCAAGACCACGCTCGGCCTGCAATTCCTGCTCGACGGCGAAGCGCGCGGCGAACACGGCCTGTACATCACCCTGTCCGAAACCACCGACGAACTGAAAGCCGTCGCCGCCAGCCATGGCTGGTCGATCGACGCCCTGTCCCTGTTCGAACTGGCCAGCGACACGGCCCTCGACATCGATGCCCAGCAGTCGATCTTCCATCCTTCCGAGGTCGAACTGGGCGAAACCACGCGCAACGTGATGGCCGAGGTCGACCACGTGAAACCGGTGCGCGTGGTCTTCGACAGCCTGTCGGAGATGCGCCTGCTGGCGCAGAACCCCCTGCGCTACCGGCGCCAGATCCTGGCCCTGAAGCAGTTCTTCACCACCCGTGCCTGCACCGTGCTGCTGCTCGACGACAAAACCAGCCAGCCCGACCAGCACCTGCACAGCATTGCGCACGGCGTCATCAGCCTCGAGCAGATCGCCAAGGAATACGGCAAGGAACGGCGCCGCGTCAACATCATCAAGATGCGCGGCATCCGCTTCCGTGGCGGCTTCCACGACTACACGCTCGACACCGGCGGCATCACGATGTATCCGCGCCTGGTCGCGGCCGAGCACATGCTCGACTTCATGCCAGCGATCCGCTCGACCGGGTCGTCCGGTTTCGACAAGCTGCTCGGTGGCGGCATGGTGCGCGGCACGAACACCCTGATCGTCGGCCCTTCCGGCATCGGCAAGACCACGCTGTCGGCACGCTGCCTGTTGTCGGCGCTCGAGCGCGGCGAAACGGCCTCGTTCTACCTGTTCGACGAGGGCCTCGGCACCTTCTTCGCCCGCTGCGTGGCCCTCGGCATGGACTTGCGGCCCTTCGTCGACAATGGCCAGCTGCGCATCCACCACATCGATCCGGCCGAGCTGTCGCCGGGCCAGTTCGCGCAGATGCTGCGCGATGCGGTCGAGCAGCATGGCGTGAGCTTCATCGCCATCGACAGCCTGAACGCCTACCTGCAGGCGATGCCGGGCGAGCAGTACCTGACGCTGCAGATGCACGAACTGCTCTCCTACCTGAACCAGCAGGGCGTGACGACGGTGCTGGTGCTGGGCCAGCACGGCCTGATCGGCGAAGTGCACAGCGACGTCGACCTGAGCTACCTGGCCGATACCACGGTGCTGCTGCGCTTCTTCGAATCGAACGGCCGCCTGCGCCGCGCCATCACCGTCATCAAGAGCCGTACCACGAGCCACGCGCTGACCATCCACGAGCTGCAGCTCGGCAGCGACGGGGTGCGCGTCGGCGAGCCGCTCGAAGGCTTCGAAGGCGTCCTCACCGGTTTGCCGAGCTATCACGGGTCGACGCCGATGATGGTGCCGACTGCGCATGCAAAAGACTGACCCGCGCGAAGAGCGCATCCTGATCTTCGCGCCGCGCGGGCGCGACGCCGAGGTCATGTGCTCGGTACTGTCGCGCGACGGCTTCGTGTGCGAGATCGTCGACAGCTTCGACCGTTTCATGGCCGACATCGCGGCCGGCGCCGGCGCCGCCATCGTCGCCGAGGAAGCGCTGCAGGGCGAAGACAGTGCTCCCCTGCTCGCCTGGCTCGAGCGCCAGGAACACTGGTCCGACTTCCCCTTCGTCGTGCTCCTGACCCGCATCATCGGCGTGCCGGCCGACGGCGCCCGCGCCCGTCTCGGCGAACTGGGCAACGTGATCCTGCTCGAGCGCCCGCTGAACGCGCAGACGCTGCGCAGCGCCGCGACCTCGGTGCTGCGCGCACGCCGCCGCCAGTACCAGGCGCGCGACGTGCTGCTCGACCGCGAGCGCACCGCCGAGAGCCTGCGCCAGAGCCAGGAAGCGCTGGTGCACCTGAACGAAACCCTCGAAGCGCGCATCGAGGAGCGCACCCGCGCGCTGGCCCAGGCCAACGACCGCCTGATGAACGAAGTGATCGAGCGCGAGCGGGTGCAGCAGGCCATGGTCCAGTTCCAGAAGATGGAAGCAGTGGGCCGCCTCACCGGCGGCATCGCGCACGATTTCAATAACCTGCTCAACGTGGTCCAGGGCAGCATGGACCTGATCCTGCTGATGTCGAAGGACGAAGTGGCGAAGCAGCGCGCCGAAGTGGCGCGCCGCGCCTGCCAGCGCGGCGGCAAACTCACCAGCCAGCTGCTCGCCTTCTCGCGCAACCAGAGCCTGGATTTGCGCCCGCTCGACGTCCATACCCTGTTCGAAGGCGTGCGCGAGCTGGTCGCCACCTCGCTCGGCTCCAGCATCCGCCTCCGGTTCGAGGTCGAGGCGCCCGGCGCCAGCGTGATGGCCGACACCAACCAGATGGAGATGGCGCTGCTGAACCTGGCCATCAATGCGCGCGACGCCATGGATGGCGGCGGAGAGTTGCGCTTCAGCGCCGGCCCGGCCACGCCGCCGGAGGGCTTGCTGCCGCCCGGCGAGTACGTACGCATCGCGGTCACCGATAGCGGCGAAGGCATGCCGCCTGAAGTCGCTGCGCGCGTATTCGAGCCCTTCTTCACCACCAAGGGCGTCGGCAAGGGCACGGGCCTGGGCCTGTCCCAGGTCTACGGCATGGCCCAGCAATCGGGCGGCGCGGCGCGCATCCTGAGCGAACAGGGGGTCGGCACGACGGTCGAGATCTGGCTGCCGGTGGCCTCCAGCGGCGCAGGCGCGCCAGCCCTGCCGGAACGCGCAGCCACCGCCACGCCGCGTCCGGGGGCGCGTATCCTGGTGGTCGAGGACGACGATTTCGTGCGCGAGTCGATGGTCGAATCGCTCGAGGCGCTCGGCCACAGGGTGGCCCAGGCGGCCGACGGCGAGGCCGGCTTGCGCGAACTGCTGCGGGCGCGGCCCGACCTGATCATTACAGACTACCTGATGCCGGGGATGACGGGGGCGGAACTGGTGCAGCGCGCCCGCGCCGAATTGCCGGGCGTGCCGATGATCATCGCCACCGGTTATGCCGACATGAAGGCGATCGAACAGGTGATCGGAAACGATATGCTGCTACGCAAGCCGTTCCAGCTGGCGGAGCTGGCCACGGCCGTGGAGAAGGCGCTGCACAAGCTGGGAGACGAGGCAACGGCGGGCTGAGGACCCAGCCTCAGAGCTGCACGCCCAGGTGCTTCTCCACCCAGGCATGCGCATCTTCGACCGTGTCGAAGTGCACGGTCGCGATCACCGTCTTGTCGTGCGCCAGGCAGCTGGCATACACCCGCTTTTCATCGGCTGAACTGAGCAGGTCGGACTGGGGGGAGAGCTCGACCGATGCCACCAGGTCGAGGTTCAGCAGCACCGCCTTCTTCGGGTTGTTTTCCTTGTCGATACGAACGAATCGGCTCATGCTATTCCCTATATAAATCAATTACCTGCGACGACCATCTTCTCGATCAGGATCGAGCCCGTCGATTTATTCCCGCGCGACAGCACGTCGTTGCCGACGCCGACGATCTGCTGGAACATCTCGCGCATATTGCCGGCGATCGTGATTTCCTCGACCGGATACTGGATGACGCCATTCTCGACCCAGTAGCCCGAGGCGCCGCGCGAATAGTCGCCGGTGACGTAGTTCACGCCCTGCCCCATCAGTTCCGTCACGAGCAGGCCGGTGCCCATCTTGCGCAGCATGCCTTCGAAATCGTCGGCCAGCCTGGTCTCGTCCGAGGTGATGGTGAGATTGTGCGCGCCGCCGGCATTGCCGGTGGTTTTCATGCCGAGCTTGCGGGCCGAATACGAGGACAGGAAGTACCCCTGCAGCACGCCGCTGTCGATGACCTTGCGGCGCACGGTGCGCACGCCTTCCTCGTCAAAAGGCGAAGAACCGACTTCGCCGATCACGTGCGGGTCTTCCATGATCTGGATGTGGCTCGGGAAGACCTGCTTGCCCAGGGTATCGAGGAGGAAGCTCGACTTGCGGTAGAGCGAGCCGCCGGAAACGGCCTGGACAAAGGCGCCGACCAGGCCGGCGGCCAGCGGCGCCTCGAACAGCACCGGGCAGCTGCGGGTGTCGAGTTTTCTTGCGTTCAGGCGTGCCAGCGCGCGTTCGGCGGCGTAGCGGCCGACCGCTTCCGGCTTGGCCAGCTTTTTCGGGTCGCGCGCCGAGGTGTACCAGTCGTCGCGCTGCATTTTATTACCCTTGCCGGCGATCGGCGCGACCGACATCGTGTGGCGCGAGAACGGATAGCCGCCCATGAAGCCGCGCGTGTTGGCGGCCACGAAGTGCGATTGCTGCACGTAGACGCTGGCGCCTTCGCTGTTGGTGATGCGGCGGTCGACCTCGAAGGCGGCGTTCTCGCAGCGCTGGGCCAGTTCCACGGCTTCCTCGGTGCTGATCTGCCATGGGTAGCACAGGCGCAGGTCGCGCGGGTTCATCTCCAGCATGTCGGCGTCGGGCAGGCCGGCGGCATCGTCTTCGGCCGTGAAGCGGGCGATGTTCCAGGCCGCCTCCACCGTGGCGCGCAACGAGGTCTCCGAAAAATCGGAGGTGCTGGCGTTGCCGCGGCGCTGGCCGGCATACACCGTCACGCCGATGCCCTTGTCCTTGTTCTGCTCAATGGTTTCGATCTGGCCGCGACGCACCGACACCGACAGTCCGCTACCCTCGCTGATCTCGACCGAGGCATCGGTCGCGCCCTGCTCTTTGGCGAAAGCGAGCACGCTCTGCGCCAGCGCTTTCAGCTGGTCCTGGGTGTGGGTAAAAACGGAGTCGTTCATATCGTGTTTTTCGTCGCGAGCCCTAAAACAGTTATCATAGCAGCCGTTTACTGTTTTTACTGATCGGCTCCGTGCCAATCGGATCATTCGATACCATGCCAAATCCAAACCGCGGCTCGGTGGGCTTCCAGTCCAACGAGTTCGAGCAAGAATACGAACGCCCTTCCAAATCTGAACTCAAGCGTCAGATGGACGAGTTGCAGAAACTCGGCGCGCAGCTCGTTGCCGAGCCGCGCGACCGCGTCAAGCGCGTGCCGATGCCGGAAGACGTCAAGGACGCCATCCTGATGTGCCAGACCATCACGAACCACGAAGGCCGCCGTCGCCAGCTGCAGTTCGTCGGCAAGAAGATGCGCACGCTCACCGAAGAGGAAGTGGCCGTCATCCAGCGCACCATCGACAGCTGGAAAGGCGCCTCGAAGGCCGAGACGGCCGCGCTGCACGCGCTCGAGCGCCGCCGCGAGAAGCTGCTGACCGACGACAAGGCACTCACCACGCTGCTGGAAGAGCATCCGGAACTCGACGTGCAGCACCTGCGCACCCTGATCCGCAATGCGCGCAAGGAGCAGGCCGAGAACAAGCCGCCGAAGGCCTACCGCGAACTGTTCCAGATCCTGAAGGACCTGAGCAAGAAGAAGGCCGCCCCGACCGACGACGAAAGCGAATCCGACGACGATGAGTCCGCAGACGAGTAAGGATGTGCCGCTGGTGATCGGCCTGGTGTCGGTCTCGGACCGCGCCAGCGGCGGCGTGTACGAGGACCAGGGCATTCCTGCGCTGCAGGACTGGATCGCTTCGGCCATCACGACGCCCTACCGCATCGAGCCGCGCCTGATTCCCGACGAGCGCACGCAGATCGAGAAGACCCTGGTCGAACTGGTCGACGTGACCGGCTGCCACCTGGTGCTGACCACCGGCGGCACCGGCCCGGCGCGGCGCGACGTCACGCCCGAGGCCACGCTCGCCGTCGGCACCAAGGAAATGCCGGGTTTCGGCGAGCAGATGCGCCAGATCAGCCTGCGCTTCGTGCCGACCGCCATCCTGTCGCGCCAGGTCGCCGTGATCCGCGAGCTGGAAGACCACGCGGCCCTGATCATGAACTTGCCGGGCCAGCCGAAGGCGATCAAGGAAACGCTGGAGGGCTTGAAAGACGCCGACGGGAATGTCGTCGCCGGCGGCATCTTCGCGGCCGTCCCCTACTGCATCGACCTGATCGGCGGCCCCTACATGGAAACCAATCCGGCGGTCAGCAAGGCATGGCGCCCAAAGACGGCCCAGCGCCCCGCCGCCACTACCCAGGACAACGCATGAGCGATCTGCTGCAAAACATCGAAATCGAAACCGCGCCCAACCCGACGGCCGCGATCATCTGGCTGCACGGCCTGGGCGCCGACGGCAACGACTTCGTGCCGCTGGTGCGCGAGCTCGACCTGAAAGGCCTGGGCGGCATCCGCTTCGTCTTCCCGCATGCGAAGACGATTCCGGTGACGATCAACGGCGGCTACATCATGCGCGCCTGGTACGACATCACCGGCGCCGAACTGACGCGCCGCGAAGACGAAACCGGCCTGCGCGACTCGCAGCGCGACGTCGAGGCCCTGATCGCCCGCGAAAAGGCACGCGGCATCCCGGCCTCGCGCATCATCCTGGCCGGCTTCTCGCAAGGCTGCGCGATGACGCTGCAGACCGGCCTGCGCCACCCGGAAAAGCTGGCCGGCATGCTGTGCCTGTCGGGCTACCTGCCGCTCAACGAAAAGGTCGTCCACGAGCGCACCGAAGAAAGCATCGACACCCCGGTCTTCATGGCGCACGGCCGCCAGGACCACGTGGTGCCCTTCATCCGCGCCGAGCAGTCGCGCGACATCCTCAAGGAACTCGGTTATACGATCGAGTGGCACGACTACCCGATGCAGCATTCGCTCTGCTTCGAGGAAGTGCAGGACATCTCGGCCTGGCTGAAGAAGGTATTGGCTTAAGAAGCCTCAACCACGGGAGCTGCGGCTCCCGTTTTACATTGGAGCCCATCATGGCCAAGAAGGAAGAGCAGCTCGACGAAGAAACGATGGCACTGATTAACTGGTGCATCGAAGTCGAAAAACACCTGGTCGCCGGCGGCGCCACGCAGAAGGAAGCGCAGGACCATATCGAGGAGCAGGTCGAGTGGTTCACGGACCTGTTTTATGACGGCCTGAGCCCGGAAGAAGCGGCGAAGGAAGCGTTGGCCTGATGCCCGGCGCCGCTGCTACTTCGGTAGCGGCGGCGCGCTCGACACGGGAATCTCGGTGCGCGCCGTGTTCATGACCATCGCCAGAAACGTGTAATAGCCGTTCAATCCCATCAAATCAACCACGCCCTGCTCGCCGAACAGCGCCACCGCATCGGCATAGGTCCGGTCCGATACTTCCTTGGTCTGGTGCAGCTCGATGCAGAAGTCATGCACCACCGATTCGTCCACCAGCATGCTTGCCGGCCGCTCGCGCCGCGCGATCGCATTGATCACTTCAGGCGGCACGCCGACCTGCGCCGCGATCGGCGCGTGAATCGCCCACTCCACGCCCTGGTTCCACTGGCGCGCGGTGACGAGGATCGCCAGTTCCGATAACCTGATCCCGATCGCGCTGCGGTAGCGCAGGTACTCTCCCATGCGCTGCGCGTTTTCCAGCAGCTCGGGACTGCGCAGCAGCGGGACAAACGGCCCGTACAGGGCGCCGCGCGGCCCTTCGATGACGGCCTGGGCAGCCCGGCGCTGGGCTTCGGTCATCTCGCTGGGTGGGATCGGACGGAGGCGGTCGGTCATGGTGGGCGTCACGGAAGTGTCTTTACAGAAAATATTCGCACAGCTTACGGCAAAGATCAAAGGAATCCGGCCCCGGCAAGCTTATTGTCAACCGTCAACTTTTTGCCGGAGGGAGTGCTCATGACTCATATCATCCACCGCAGCCTGCGCCAGACGCCGCCGTTTGCCGTCGGCGCCTCGGGTGTCACCGTCTACGACAGCGCCGGAAACGCCTACCTCGACGCCAGCGGCGGCGCGGCCGTGTCTTCGCTCGGGCATGGCCACCCGGACGTGATCGCCGCGATGCACCGCCAGATCGACCGCTGCGCCTACGCGCACACCGCCTTCTTCACGACCGAGGTGGCCGAAGAGCTGGCCGACACGCTGGTAGCGCGCGCGCCCGCCGGGATCGGGGCGGTCTACCTGGTCTCGGGCGGCTCGGAGGCGATGGAGACGGCGCTGAAGCTGGCGCGCCAGTATTTCGTCGAAGGCGGCGAAGAGGGACGCTCGCTCTTCATCGCACGGCGCCAGAGCTATCACGGCAACACGCTGGGCGCGCTCGCGGTCGGCGGCAACGAGTGGCGCCGCAAGCCCTTCGCGCCGCTGCTGATGGAGGTGCCGCGCGTGGCTCCCTGCTACGAATACCGCGACCGCCGCGACAACCAGAGCGTCGACGAGTACACGGCCGCTCTGCTCGACGAACTCGAGACGGCCATCATCAAGGCCGGGCCGGACAAGGTGATCGGCTTTGTCGCGGAACCGGTGGTGGGCGCCACCGGCGGCGCGATTCCGCCCACGCCCGGCTACTTCAAGGGCGTGCGCGAGATCTGCGACCGCCACGGCATCCTGTTCATCGCCGACGAAGTCATGTGCGGGATGGGCCGCACCGGCACCCTGTTCGCAATTGAACAGGATGGCGTGGCGCCTGACATCATCACGGTGGCGAAGGGGCTGGGCGGCGGCTACCAGCCGATCGGCGCGGTGCTGGCCCAGGGCGCGATCGTCGAGCGCCTGCGCCAGGGCAGCGGCAGTTTTTTACATGGCCACACCTACATCGGCCATCCGGTGGCGGCAGCGGCCGCGCTGGCCGTACAGCAGGTGATCGAGCGCGACGGCCTGCAGCAGCAGGTGCAGCGGCGCGGCGCCACCCTGAAACGCATGCTGGGCGACGTCTTCGGGAAGCACGAACACGTGGGAGACATCCGCGGGCGCGGGCTGTTCCTCGGGATCGAACTGGTGCGGGACCGGGCGACCAAGGAGCCGTTCGCGCCGGAGCGCAAACTCCATGCGGCGATCAAGGCAGAGGCGATGGCGCGCGGGCTGATGGTGTATCCGATGGGCGGGACGATCGATGGCCAGCGCGGCGACCACATTTTATTGGCGCCGCCGTTCATCGTGAGTGCGTCGGAGTTGTCGGAGATCGTGGCGCGGCTGGCCGAAGCGGTCGACGCGGCGCTGGTGAAATGACCGGATGGGTGGGCACGATGTGCCCACCCGACATCTTCATTTCGGAAACGCCACCACTTCCGCCTGCTGCTCGCCCAAGCCGGCAATCCCCAATCTCAGCGTGTCGCCCTTTTTCAGGAAGCGCTGCGGCTTGCGCCCCAGGCCGACGCCCGGCGGCGTGCCGGTGGTGATGATGTCGCCCGGCTCGAGCGTCATGAAGCGCGACACGTAGCTGACGATCTGCGCCACCGTGAAAATCATGCTCGAGGTATTCCCGGTCTGCATGCGCTTGCCGTTCAGTTCCAGGTACAGGTCGAGGTCCTGCACGTCATAGACGTCGTCGCGCGTGACCAGGAAGGGGCCGACCGGGCCGAAGGTATCGCAGCCTTTGCCCTTATCCCACTGTGAGCCCATTTCGAACTGGTAGGCGCGCTCGGAGACGTCGTTCACGACGCAGTAGCCGGCGACGAAGTTCAAGGCCTCCTCTTCGCTCACGTACTGGGCGCGGGTGCCGATGACGACGCCGAGCTCCACTTCCCAGTCGGTTTTTTTCGAGCCTTTCGGCAGCTGGATCGGGTCGTCCGGGCCGTTCAGGGAGCTGATCGCCTTGGTGAAGAAGACCGGCTCGGTCGGCACCGCGGCGCCCGTCTCGGCGGCGTGGTCGGCGTAGTTCATGCCGATGCCGATGAATTTACCGACGCCCTTGACCGGCACGCCCAGGCGCGGATTGCCGCGCACCAGCGGCAGCGTCTTCGTGTCGACCTTGGCCAGTTTGCGCAGCGCGCGATCGTTCAGCACGGCGGCATCGATGTCGGCGATGACGCCGGACAGGTCGCGCAGGCGCCCTTCGTCGTCGAACAGGCCCGGCTTTTCCTTGCCCGGGCGGCCATAGCGCACCAATCTCATGTTTTCCCCTTGTCGTTCGCTCGTCCGCAGGCGCCACCATGGCGTCCCGGACGGGTCCGCATGATACCAGTTGCGCTTATTTTTTCGCGGTCAGCAGCCAGGCGCTCATGTCGAGCGCATCGCGTTCGCTCACGCCCAGCGTCGGCATCGCGGTGCGCGGGTCGACCGATTTCGGATCGCGGATCCAGTGCACCAGGTTGGCCTGGGTGTTGGGCAGCACCCCGGCGATGAAGCGGCGTTCGGCCAGGTCTTCCAGCGGCCGCCCGACATAGGTCTCGGAGCCGGTCACGCCGGGAATCATGTGGCAGGCGCGGCAGGCATGCTGGGCCAGCGCGATGCGTCCGCGCGCGGGATCGCCCTGCACGCTGGCGGCCAGTTGCTTGTCCTGGCAGCCGGCCAGCAGCGCCAGCGCCAGCACTTGCAGCAGACTGCAGCCGAACACGCGCGCACTCATCGCGATGCTCCCGCCGGCGCCGGCGCGGGCGCACCCGTCGCCTGCGCGTAATCGCGCGCCGACAGGGTCGGCAGCACGCCCATGAAGGCCACCACCGCCCACAGCTCGTCCTCGCTCAGGTGGAACTGCCAGGCCGGCATCCCGCTCATCTTGATGCCGTGCTTGGTGATCCAGTACAGCTCGCGCGGCTGCCAGCGCGCGCTGGCGTCGACCAGGGGGCCAGGCAGGGGCTGCATGCTCTGGCCGATCTTCGCCTGGGCAAAACCGGGGCCGCCATGGCATTGGGCGCACTGGGCGTTGAAGACCTGCGCCCCGCGCTGCACCTGCTGCGGCGCACCCAGCGGGGGCACCTTGACCTCACTCGAATGATTGCGCACCGAGTAGCGCATGCCCAGTTCGAGCAGCGAATACACGGGCTGCAGGTGCTGGGCGGTGGCCCCGATGTCGTACCAGCCGGCGCGCATGACGACGGTGCCGGCGACGGCGGCGGCCAGGCCCGACAGCACCAGCGTGGCGGCAGCGGTTTTCAGGATCAGGCGAGTCCGGTTCGAAGGCATGGGTCGTGGCTGGCTGGGGTGCGCACTGTTGAAAAAATGATATTGTTTCTCTTGTATTATATAGAGCCATCGGCTTCATCGGATTCAATTGTGCGCAATCACTTTCACCTCCTCGCATTGTCCCGTGCGCTCTGCCTTGCCGGCATGTGCGCGGCATTGCTGGCCGGCTGCGGCGAGCGCGACGTGCCGAAAAAGGTGAGCGGCGGCGATCCGGCCCAAGGCCAGCGCCTGATGGCGCACTACCAGTGCACGGCCTGCCACGCGATTCCCGAGGTGCCGGGCGCAGTCGGCGATGCCGGACCGCCCCTGGCCCAGTTCGGGCGGCGCAGCTATATCGCAGGGGGCATCCCGAACACGGCGGACAATCTCACCCGCTGGCTCGACAACCCGCCGGCCATGAAACCCGGCACCGGCATGCCCGACCTGGGCGTCTCGCCCCAGGAAGCGCGCCATATGGCGGCCTACCTGTTCACGCTGCAATGACGGGAACGATGAACCTTCCGCTGCAGTCGGTGCTGCACCCGGCCAGTCCCGACGCGGCCATCATCGCGCATCTGGCCTGGGTGCTGTTCGGCGGCGGCGCGGTCATTTTTGTTGCCGTCATGGCGCTGATGGTACTCAGCCTGCGACGCGATGCGCGCCACGCCTCGACGCGCTGGTGGATCGCCGGCGCCGGCATTGCCTTCCCGGTCGTGGTGCTCACCGCGCTGCTGGTCTGGAGCACCTGGCGCAGCGCGCACCTGTCGCCGCAAACCTCGCGCGGGGCGATGAGTATCGGCGTCACCGCGAAAATGTGGTGGTGGGAGGTGCGTTACCGCGATCCGGCCAGCGGGCGCGACATCGTCAGCGCCAACGAGATCCGCATTCCCACGGGACGCCCGGTCTACCTGGGCCTGACGTCGACGGACGTGATCCACAGCCTCTGGGTGCCGTCCCTGAACGGCAAGATGGATACGGTACCGGGACGCGTCACCGGCCTCACCCTGCATGCCGACAAACCCGGGATCTACCGCGGCCAGTGCGCCGAATACTGCGGCGAGCAGCACGCGCGCATGGCGCTGCACGTGGTCGCCATGGCGCCCGCCGAATTCGACGCCTGGCTGGCGCGCGAGGCGCAGCCGGCCAGGGCGCCGGATAAGGCATTGATCGAACGCGGCCGCGCCGCCTTTCTCGAGCAGCGCTGCCAGAGCTGCCATACGGTCCGCGGCGTGGCCGAGGGCGCGCGCCTGGGCCCGGACCTGACCCACGTGGGCGGCCGCATGCATATTGCCGCCGGCACCCTGCAGAATCACCGCGGCACGCTGGCCGGCTGGATCGCCAATCCGCAAGCGATCAAGCCGGGCGCGCGCATGCCGGCCGCCCTCGACATCGACGGCGAGGCGCTGCACGCCCTGGCCGCCTGGCTGGAGCAGCTGAAATGACGACGACTATCGGCAAAGCGACACTACCGAGCTCCCTGCCCCGCCCTCCCGACGAGCTGGCGCGGCTGGAGAAAACCTGGCGCACGCCGACCGGCCTGCGCTTTCTCACCAGCGTCAACAACACGAATATCGGCCTGCTCTACATCGGCACCGCCCTGCTGTTCTTCCTGCTGGCCGGGATCCTCGGCCTGATGATGCGCACCCAGCTGGCCGTGCCCGACAACACGCTGCTCGCGGCCGGCAGCTACAACCAGATCTTCACCATGCACGGCACGGTGATGATGTTCCTGTTCGCGATTCCCATCGTCGAAGCGCTGGCCGTCTACCTGCTGCCGAACATGCTGGGCGCGCGGGATCTGCCCTTCCCGCGCCTGTCGGCCTACGCCTATTGGGCGTATGCGATTGGCGGCCTGGCCTTCTTCTGTACCCTGTTCTTCGGCCTCGCGCCCGACGGCGGCTGGTTCATGTACCCGCCGCTGACGGGTAAACAGTATTCGCCGGGGCTGAACGCCGACTTCTGGCTGCTCGGGATCGGCTTCATCGAGATCTCGGCGATCGCCGGCGCCATCGAACTGATCGTCGGCATCCTGTTTACGCGCGCACCGGGCATGACGCTCTCTCGCATGCCGGTATATGCCTGGGCCATGCTGGTGGTCGCCGTGATGATCGTGTTCGCCTTCCCGGCCATCATCGCCGGCACCGCCCTGCTGGAGATGGAGCGCGCCTTCGACTGGCCCTTCTTCATCGGCGAGCGCGGGGGCGATCCGATCCTGTGGCAGCACCTGTTCTGGTTCTTCGGCCACCCCGAGGTCTACATCATCTTCCTGCCCGCCGCCGGCATGGTCTCGACCATGATCCCGACGATTGCCGGCACCGCCCTGGTCGGGAGAAAAGCGATCATCGTGGCGCTGGTGGTCGTCTGCTTCTTCAGCTTTGCGCTGTGGGCGCACCACATGTTCACGGCCGGCCTGGGCGTGATGACGATGAGTTTCGTCTCGGCCGCCAGCATGGCGGTCGCGGTGCCGACCGCGATCCAGGTGTTTGCCTGGATCGCCACGCTCTGGCGCGGCAAGATCACGATGACGGCGCCGGCCCTGTTCCTGGCCGGCTTCATGTTCATCTTTGTCCTCGGCGGCCTGACGGGCGTGATGGTGGCGCTGCTGCCCTTCGACTGGCAGGCGCACGACACGTATTTTATTGTCGCCCACCTGCATTACGTGCTGGTCGGCGGGATGGTATTCCCGGTGTTCGCGGCCCTGTACTACTGGCTGCCGCTGATCAAGGGCCAGCGCCTGTCGGAGCGGGTGGCGAAATGGGCGTTCTGGCTGATGTTCGGCGGTTTTAATATTGCCTTCTTCCCGATGCACGTCACCGGGCTGCTGGGCATGCCGCGCCGGGTGTATACCTATCCAGCCGGGATGGGCTGGGACGGCTTGAACATGGCATCCACGATTGGCGCCTTCATGCTGGCGCTCGGGGTTGTCGTGTTCCTGGTCGATACCGTGCGCACGCTGCGCCGGCCCGGGCAGCCGGTCGGCAATCCCTGGAATGCCTCGACCCTCGAATGGCTGCCGTCGGAAGACTACGCGACGCGCAGCATCCCGGAAGTACGATCCGCCGATCCCTTATGGGACCAGCCGGGCCTTGCCGAACAGGTGGAGGCAGGCCAGCACTACCTGCCCGGCACGGTGAGCGGCGGACGCGAGACGATCGCCACCAGCCCGGTCGCGGGTAAGCCGACGTATCTGCTGATCCTGCCGGGCGACAGCTGGCTGCCCTTCATCGCGGCGGCCGGCACTGCGGGCTTCTTCCTGCTGCTGACGGTCAAGATGAACGTGACGGCCTGGATCTGCGGCATCGCGGCGATCGTCGCGACCGTGATCTGGCTGTGGGGTTCGGACAGGAAGCCATCCATGACCGAAGCGCGCGTTTCGGACACGCTGGTGCTGCCCGTGGGCGCGCGCGGCACGGCTTCGCACTCCTGGTGGGCGACGATCATCATGCTGGTGGTGGACGCGACCATTTTCGCTTCCTTCGTCTTCGCCTATATCCACATCTCGATGCGTCTCGAGGTGTGTCCTCCGCCTTCGGCCAGCCTGCCGGCGCTGCGCTGGCCGCTGATCGCGGGCGCCCTGCTGCTTGCCGGCTCGGGATTGATGCTGTGGGCCGGGCGCAGCCTCGGCAAACGGCGCCTGCCCTGGCTGGCGCTCGCGGCGACCGGCTGCGTCCTGGCGAGCTTCCTGGTCGACCTGCACGGTTATCAACTGGCAGGCCTGGCGCCGCGCACGATGGCATGGAGCGCGACGATCGCGGCGCTGCTAAGCTACCAGGGCCTGCACGTGATCGTGCTGGCACTGGCCGGCCCCTATCTGGCGGCGCGCGCATGGAGCGGCCGCCTGTCCCCGGCCAGCCGTGCGACGCTCGACAACACGGCGCTGATCTGGCATTACACGACGCTGCAGGGCATCGCCCTGGCGCTGGCGGTGCATGGCGTTCCCTTGCTGATGGAGTGATCGATGCGCGAACGGTTCTTCACGAAGCTCATTCGCGGTACCCTGCCGCTCCTGGTCTGGGCCGCGCATTTCGCCGGCAGCTATGTGCTGGTGGCGGGCCAGTGCAGCCCGGCCGGGTTCGCCCCGGGCAGTCCGCACCGGCTGCCGCTGGCCCTGATGACGATCGTCGCGCTGGCGATCTGCGCGGCGCTGGCGTGGCGTGGCCGGCGCACGCTTGGCGGCGGCGACGAGGGTACGGCCCTGCTGGACTGGGCGGCGGCGCTCACGGCGCTGCTGGCGTTCGCGGGGATTGCGTGGACCTCGGTGCCCTTGTGGTTCGTCGATAGTTGTTCGTAATTCGTTCGCGAACGATCGAGAATCTACCTCGCCGCCGGCCGCACGCGCCAAATGACATTGCCGACATCGTCGGCCACCAGCAGCGCGCCTGCCTTGTCGATCGCCACACCCACAGGCCGCCCGCGCGCATCGCCGTTCTTGTCGACGAATCCGGTCAGCACCTCGACCGGCTTGCCGTTCGGTTTGCCGCCGGCGAAGGGGATGAACACGACGTTATAGCCCGACAGCGGCGTGCGGTTCCAGGAGCCGTGCTGGCCGATGAAGGCGCCGCTGCCATAGGCGGGACCGAGCTTCGCGCCTTCGGCAAACGTAAGGCCCAGCGCGGCGACGTGGGCGCCGAGGGCGTAGTCGGGAGCGATCGCTTTCGCCACCAGGTCCGGACGCGGCGGTTTCACCCGTTCGTCGACGTGCTGGCCATAGTAACTGTAGGGCCAGCCGTAGAAGGCGCCCTCCTTCACCGAAGTGAGATAGTCGGGCACCAGGTCGCTTCCGATCTCGTCGCGCTCGTTGGCGACCGTCCACAGGGTACCGGTCTGCGGTTCCCAGGCCATGCCGTTCGGATTGCGCAGGCCCGAAGCGAACAGGCGCGTGCTGCCGCTCTTCAGGTCCACTTCGAGGATCGCCGCGCGATTGACCTCGTTCTCCATGCCGTTTTCGGCCACATTGCTGTTCGAGCCGACGGTCGCGTACAGCTTGCTGCCGTCTTTGCTGGCGATGATGTTCTTGGTCCAGTGGTGGTTGAGCGACCCGCCCGGCAGCGGCGCCACCTTCTGCGGCGCGGCCGTGATCTCGGTCGCGCCTTCCTTGTACGGGAAGCGCACGATGCCGTCCGCGTTCGCCACGTACAGCATGTCT
Source organism: Massilia litorea (assembly GCF_015101885.1). Lineage (NCBI taxonomy): Bacteria > Pseudomonadati > Pseudomonadota > Betaproteobacteria > Burkholderiales > Oxalobacteraceae > Massilia > Massilia litorea. Next base: position 1,918,479 of record NZ_CP062941.1, on the reverse strand, counting down.
CCCACCAGCGCCATGCCGAAGGGCGAATACAGTCCCTTCAGGAAGACGCTGCGCACGTCTGCCACGCCGTCGCCATCCGTGTCGCGCAGCAGGGTGATGCGGTTGGCGCTCGGGACGGCGGCGCCGGCCTTCGCCATCACCTTGCCCATGATGTAGCCCCGAATCCCCTTCTTGTCGTCCGGACGCTCCGGCGCGTTGGTCTCGGCCACCAGCACGTCGCCGTTGGGCAGCACGTGGAGCCAGCGCGGGTGATCCAGGCCGCTCGCCAGTGCGCTCACTTCCAGGCCCTGGGCGGCAAGCGGCCTGGCGCCGTTCCAGCCCTTGGCCGGCGCGATGTCGACCGTCGGGATCAGGCTTTTCTTCGGCTCCGGCAGGGTCGGCGAAGGCCCGACACCGGCGCCGACCGGGAGCGTGGATTTGTCGCCGCATGCAGAGAGGGTGAATAACGCGGCGGCAGCCACGAGGGAGGACGAGCGAAAGCGCATGATGTCTCCTGGACGGAATCGAAGGACGGGTCGGCCCATTGTAGCGAATAAGACAAGACCGTTCCGCTCGATTCCGTCCATGGCACATGCGCCGCTCAGGCGGGTGTGCGCGCCTCCTCGATGTCCGCCGGCGCGGCCGGGTCGGGAGCTGGGCAAGACGCAAATCGCCGCCGCGCGTAGCCGACCAGTCCGGGCAGCTGCAGCAGCACCAGCACCCCGAACGCCACCTGGTACGCCAAGGCCGGATAATGCCCGCCGCCGTCCGGATGCCACAGCCCGACCACCAGCCCGAACCCGGCCTGCATCAGGAAGGCGCCGACAAAAATCAGGAGGTTCAGGCAGGTCGCGGCGCGGCCCGTCAGCTCGCGCGGCATGCTCTGGGCAACGATCGCGTATTCGATGCCGGTGATCGTGCCCACCAGCGTGAACAGCACCGACAGCAGCTGGAAGCTCGGCTTGTAGCCGAACACGAAAGCCGCCTGCACCAGCACGAACAGGGCAATCCCGGCGCCGGCGACGTCGAGCGGCGTCACGCCGCGCCGGCCCGCCCATTCGGTGATCATGCCCACCGCGATCGCCCCGAAGATGACGGCCGCCATGCCGAGATACAGCAGGTAGGCCACGGCATCGTTCGGAAAGCGCGCCACGTCCGCCAGCCAGCGCCCGATCCACAGGCCCTGGATCCCGAAGAACACCGCATGCGGCAGCAGGACCAGGGAAATGGTCGAGCGAAACGCGGGCGTGCGGTAGACGCTGAGGATCGAGGACAGCATCGGCGGGCGGTTGCCGGTGGATGCCGCGCTGCGCGGCGCGAACAGCCAGATCAGGGCACCGCTGGCGGCGATGCATGCCGCCAGCAGCACGAACAGCCCGCGCCAGTCCGTGTATTCGAGCGCCATGCGCACCGGCATGGTCGACGATGCCGCACCGAGGCCGCCGACCGCGATCAGGTAGCCGTGCACCGAAGGCAGCTTGCCCGGTGCGATCCAGGTCGAGATGGCTTTCACGGCCGACATGAAGCAGCCGCCCAGGCCCAGGCCCATGATCGCCCGCGCCAGCACCAGCTGGCCGAAGCCCTGGCCGCGCGCGAACAGCAGGGCCCCGACGGCCGCCACCAGCATCAGCAGCAGTTGCACCTTGCGCGGCCCGTAGCGGTCGAGCGCAATCCCGACCGGCAGCTGCACCAGCGCGAAGGCGAAGAAGAAGGCGCTGGTGAGCAGGCCCAGTTGCCCCGGCGTGAGCGCGATCGAGCCGACCAGGTCGGGCGCCAGCACGGCGTTCACGTTGCGCAGCAGCGAGGACAGGTAGTGTCCCAGCGCGAACGGCAGGAACACGTAGAAGAAAACCGCCACGCCGGACAGGCGTGGCGCGTTCTGGTCGCCCATGGCGGGTCCGGGTCCGGGTTCAGCTCAAGCAGCGCTGGGCTGGCTGTCGCTGGCGCGGCGGTCGTTCTGCGACGCCTGCACGATCGGGATCACGCGGCCGGCGGGTCCGTGGTGGCCGCCTTCGCCGGCCTCGTCTTCGAAGAAGAACTTCTTGCGCCCAAAAGCCGGTTTCAGGTGGTCGAGCCAGGTGGCTTCCGAGTCGTATTTGGCGAAGAAGGGCTTACGCACCCATTCCGGATTGCGCGCCTGCAGGAACTGCAGCGCGAACAGTTTTTCGCCGTTGATCGTCACCACGCCGTCGATCACGACCTTGCCCGGGAAGGCGCTCATCGAAGGACCACGCACGGTGCGCGACAGGCCCGAGACCATCGAATAGGCCTGCTGGAAGATCTCGTGTGCGCGCGCCAGGGGCAGCGAAAAATACTCGCTCGGACCGGTGTCGCGCTCGACGAACATGTAGTACGGGATGGCGCCCAGGCGCACGCCGGTCGTCCACAGCTCGGCCCAGCTCTTCGGGTCTTCGTTGATGTGGCGGATCAGCGGACCCTGCATGCGCAGTGTGGCGCCGGTGCCGACGATGCGTTTGACTGCCTGCTGCGCGATCGGCTGGCGCAGCTCCACCGCATGGTTGTAGTGGCCCATGATGGCGAGGTTCTTGCCGGCTTTGACCACCCGCTCGAACAGGCGCATCAGGTCATCCGAATCCTTGTCCGAGACGTAGCGCTGCGGCCAGTAGGCGACCGACTTGGTGCCGATGCGGATGTTCTGGATATGCGCCAGCTCCGGCGCCAGCAGCGGCTCGAGGAATTCGGTCAGCGAGCGGGTATTCATGATCATCGGGTCGCCGCCGGTGATCAGGACGTCGGTCACGTCCGGATGCGTCTTGAGGTAGGCGACGAGCTCCGAGCATTCACGGGCGTCGAACTTCATGTCGTCCATGCCGACGAACTGCGGCCAGCGGAAGCAGAAAGTGCAGTAGGCGTGGCAGGTCTGGCCCGAACTCGGGAAGAACAGCACGGTTTCCTTGTATTTGTGCTGCAAGCCCTTCAGGGGCGCATCGTTCACGCGCGGCACGTTATGGGTCATCTGGCCGGCCGGGTGCGGGTTCATGCGCATGCGGATCTGGTGCACCAGCTTTGCGATCGCCGCATCGTCCTTTTTATGCAGCACCAGGTCGCGCAGCTGTTCGTATTCGCGAGCTGGCAGCATGTCGCGGTGCGGGAAGGTGAGCCGGAAAATCGGGTCGTCGGGAATCCGGTCCCAGTCGATCAGTTGGTCGAGCACATATTCGTTGACGCGAAACGGCAGCACATGCGAGACGACCTGGGTTGCTTCCTGCAACTCTGGACTCATCCATTGCCACTGACGGGCAAGCGCGATGGTCTGGCGTGTATACGGCTTGAACTTGGCGGGCGTCGATTCGGTGGTGGTCACGGGCATGCTCCTGGAAAGGAAAGATGGGGGTGGGGCGACGGACGAATTCTTGAGTAAGAAGTTGCCGACGGGAACTCATCGTAGAGCGTGCACGGCACGCGCAATTGCACACAATCAATCAAATACACACAAAATTTCCACATGGAATTGAATGTTTGCTGCAAGACATGTGGCGCCATGTGTGCAGCGTCCTTACCCATTTGCGATAGCGCAAATTGCCTAGCGAAAGTGCGGCGTACATTCCTCAATGCACTTAGGAAAGTTTCCCTCCAGCTGGATTCAACCGAAAGGACCGTTCTCATGAAGCTGCTCGCCACTGCCACCGCCCTGTGCCTCGGACTCGCCTGCTCGGGTGCATTGGCCGAACCGACCGAAAAGGATGCGATCGCGATGGCCGAACGCGGCGCCGCCCTGATCAAGGCCAAGGGCAAGGATGAAATGATGAAGCGCATCAACGCCAAGGATCCGGACTTCGTCCAGGGCGAACTGTATGTCGACCTGCGCGACGTCAAGACCGGCATCGTGCTGGCGCACCCGTACAACCCGTCGATCGTCGGCAAGGACCTGACCGACGTGCCTGACGCGAACGGCAAGAAATACCGCCGCGAAATCATCGAACTGGCCGCCGCCAAGGGTAAAGGCTGGGTCGATTACCAGTACAAGAACCCTACCAACGGCAAGATCGAGCCGAAGACGACCTATATCCTGCTGGTCGACGGCGTCGTGCTGGAAGCCGGTATCTACAAGAAGTAAACGTGGTCTCACCTGGGGCGGCTTCGGCCGCCTTTTTTCATTGCGGGAGAACGGGATGCTGAAAAAACTACGGATTGGCCCGAAGCTGCTCCTGGCGCCGGGATTGGTGCTCGTGCTGCTGACGCTGCTTTCCGGCGCCGCCTATTACGGCATGGTGCGCCAGCATGCCTCGCTCGAGAACATGGTGCAGGTGCGTGCGGCGCGCCTGCAGGACGCGGCCGATGTCGCCGGAGACGCCAAGTATGCGCACGCGAACATTTATCAGCTGCTGGCCTGGGTCAGCGGCAGCTTCGCCAAGAACCGGCTCGATGCCCTCGTCAAGGAGATCAACAACAAGCACGCGGACATCAAGACCCGCCTGGACGCGCTGGCGAAAGTCGCCGAGCCGTCCGAGCGCAAGCTGATCGAGGCCTCCAGGACCGCCCTCGCCGCTTACCGCAAGGCGGTCCTCGACACCATCGAGATGGCCTCGGTCGACCAGTCGATCGCGACCAATTCGATGCAAAAGGCGGAGAAGGAATTCGTCACACTGAATACCCAGCTGGCCCAGCTGGCGACGCTGGAAACGCACCTGAGCGAGCAGGCCTATGCCGCCGCCGGCGCCGAGTTCCGCACGCTCGGCATCTCGATGGCGGTGCTGGTCGTGCTGTCGATCGCGCTCTCGCTCACGGTGACGATGCTGGTGCGGCGCGCCATGCTGTCCGACATCCGGGCGATTTCGGACGTGGTGTCCGAACTGGCCGAAGGGCGCCTCGCCAGCGCCACCGATAGCGATGGCAAAGACGAGATCGCCGACACGTCGCGTGCGCTCGACCACACGATCGGCACCCTGACCACGACGCTGCACGCGATCCTGACCTCGGTGCGCTCGATCGACACCGCTTCGAAGGAGATCGCCACCGGCAACCTCGACCTGTCGACCCGCACCGAGATGCAGGCCGGCTCGCTCGAGCAGACCGCCAGCGCGATGGAAACGCTGACGGTGGCGGTGAAGGACAACGCGAATAACGCACGCCTGGCGACCGACCTCGCGGCCGAAGCGGCGCGCCTGGCCGATCACGGCGGCCAGGCGGTCGACCGCGCGGTGACGACGATGGAATCGATCCGGGCCAGCTCGCGCAAGATCGTCGAGATCATCGGCGTCATCGACGGCATCTCGTTCCAGACCAATATCCTGGCCCTGAACGCGGCGGTCGAAGCGGCGCGCGCCGGGGAACAGGGACGCGGCTTCGCCGTGGTCGCCTCCGAAGTGCGCACGCTGGCACAGCGTTCGGCGGCGGCGGCGAAGGAAATCAAGTCGCTGATCGCGGACTCGGTCTCGATCATCGACGGCGGCGCCGCTTCCGTCAACGAAGCGGGCAACAGCATGGGCCACATCGTCGCCTCGGTCAAACAGGTGAACGACATCATCGAGCGCATCAGCGTGGCCAGCACCGAGCAGGCCGACGGCATTGCGGAGGTCAATCGCGCGGTGGGTCAGATGGACGACATGACCCAGCAGAACGCGGCCCTGGTCGAGGAAGCGGCGGCGGCCGCGGAAAGTCTGCATGAGCAGACGGTGAACCTGGCGCGCGCGGTCTCGGTGTTCAAAATCGAGGGCATCGAGCCGCTGGCCGAGGCATCCGAAACGTCCCAAACGTGCGATATGGCCGAGTTCCAGGATCCGGCGGAGCGGCGCGCGCCGGGCAGCGCGATGCGCGGCACGCCGCGCGCCCTGCCGGATGCCGGCGCTGCCGTCAAAAGCGCGCGCCGCGAGCGGATCAGCGGAACGGGCGGCTGACGAAGCGGGAGCCGGCCAGGCCGAAACGCCAGGGCACGTCCATCGCCTTGGAGATGCCGATCCGGGGGCCGCTGACGATCTCCAGTCCGGCCGGCGCGGCCTCCAGCACGAACGGAGGCTGCGCCAGCGAGCGGCCGTTGAAGTCGCGCGTCACCTCCAGTGCCTGGCACAGTTTTCCGGGCCCCGAGCACAGCGACGCGATGTCCTCGGCATCGCGGCGCGCGCGCATCACGTCAATCCCCGCCAGCGGCTCGATCGCACGGATCAGCACCCCGGCGCCGTGCCCCTCCTCGCGGCAGACGAAATTCAGGCACCAGTGGATGCCGTAGGAGCGATAGACGTAACAATGCGCCGGTGGGCCGAACATCGCCATGTTGCGCTCGGTAGGACCGGAAAAGGCGTGCGAGGCCGGGTCTTCGCGGTCATAGGCCTCGGTCTCGACGATGCGTCCGCCGACGCCGTCGACCAGCACCACGACCCCGATCAACTGGCGCGCGACGATCTCGCTGGGCGCATAAAAATCGATTCCTGCAAGGTTCGCTGTGTTCATGCGAGCGATTTTAGGCCTTCCGACAACACCGTTCTGTCCGATTTTCCACATAACCTGGCCTATTACTGCAAGGAAATGCAGCATCGTTTATAGTGACGGTCTTCGCTTTTATTTCCCCTAAGCACCTTTCTTCCATGAGTAATGTTGCCGCTAAAGCAATGCCAACGCGTGAAGCATCGCGCGTCGCGATGCCCGCTGCCGCGCCGGCCGACCCGGTTGACGAGCTGATCAAGTCGATCCGCATCCCGCCGCGTCCCACCCTGCTGGCCGACCTGCAGGCGGAACTGGCCTCAAGCGATCCCTCTCCCGAACGCATCGGCCGCATCGTCGCGCGCGACGTCGGCATGGCCGGCGCCCTGCTGAAGCTCGCCAATTCGTCGCTGTTCGGCGGGCGCCGCGCGAAGTCGATCGAGCAGGCGATCTTGTTCCTCGGGATTAACCAGGTGGCGGCCCTGATGACCGGCCTGCTGGCGCGCCAGGCGATTCCGGTCGAGCGCGCGGCCCTCGCCAACTTCTGGGACGTATCGACCAAGCGCTCGCACGCGATGGTGTTCCTGTCGCGCCGCCTGCGCATCGGCGCGCCCGATATCGCCCATACCTTCGGCCTGTTCTGCGATACCGGCATGCCGCTTCTGGTAAATCGCTTTCCCGACTACGAAGCCACGTTCCTCGACGCCGGCGCCGAAGCGGTGCGGGCGTTCACGGCACTCGAGGACGAGCGCCACAGCACCAACCACGCGGCCGTCGGCACCCTGCTGGCGCGTAACTGGGGCTTGTCGAGCGAGGTGTCCTGGGCCATCCTGCACCACCACGACTACGCCGTGCTGGAAGACGAGCACACCGACGACGTCGTGCGCTCGCTGGTCGCCCTGTCGCTGCTGGCCGAGCGCGCAATCCGCCGCTACCAGGGCCACGCCGGCTCGCCGGAATGGGACAAGGGCGGCGAGCGCGCGCGCGCCTATCTCTCGCTCGACGAGGACGAAACAGCCGAACTGCTGGACGAACTCGAGGAAGCGCTGCACGACGACCACTAGGCTTTGACAGGCCGCCCCGCCAGGACGATACTGAAGTGTCGCTACCGGCTGGGAGGCATGATGAGAACCTGGATTTTGTCGCTGCTCGTGTTGCTGTCCGGCTGCGCCCACGTGGGCCAGCCCCCTGTCTCCACCAGCCGCATCGCCGCCCTCCTCGACGACGCCGCCTTTCCGCCGCCAGCGGCACGGGTCGATGCGGACGGCCTGTTCGCACTCAGCCCCGCGATGCGGCATCACCTCAACAGCACAGCCTTCCGCACGCTCCTGCGCGAGAACGGTCAGGCATCAGGCCTGTTGCGCGCCCTTTACGACCGCCACGAACTCGCGCTCGACTACGATTCCACCTACACCGGTACGGCCGCCGAGACCTATGCCGCGCGCAAGGGTAACTGCCTGTCGCTGGTGATCATGACTGCCGCCTTCGCGCGCGAACTGGGCATGAGCGTGCGCTTCCAGGAGGTGCAGGTCGAGGAAACCTGGAGCCGCGACCGTGCGCTCTACCTCGTCAGTTCGCACGTGAACCTGGTGCTCGGCGCAGGCGGACCGCGCGGCGATTACGACACCTCGGCCATATTGACCGTCGATTTCGTGCCGCTGCCGCCCCAGGCCAGCGAGCGCGTGCGCTTTCTCGACGAAGCCGATATCGTCGCGCGCTACATGAACAACCGCGCGGCGGAAGAACTGGCGCAGGGGCGCTACACCGACGCCTACTGGTGGGCGCGCGGCGCCCTCCTGAAAAAACCGGCCTTGACGGCCGCGCTCAACACCCTGGGCGTCGTCTACGAGCGCAGCGGACGCTCGCTGCTGGCCGAACAGGTCTACCGCGCCGCCCTCGACCAGGAACCCGACAGCCTGGTCGTGATGCAGAACCTGGCCCCGGTACTGGCCGCCAACGGCAAAGGCACCGAGTCCGCGGCGCTGGCACAGCGGCTGGCGCGCCTCTATCCGGCGCCGCCTTATCACTACTTCGACCAGGGGATGCGCGCCTATACGGCGGGGAGGTTCGCAGAAGCACGCGCACTGTTCGCCCGCGAAGTGGCGCGCGCGCCCTACAACGACGAGTTCCATTTCTGGCTCGGCATCGCAAACATGCAGCTGGGAGAGTTGGGAACGGCGGAGAAGCAGCTGGCGCTGGCGCGCGATACGAGCGTGCGTGGCGAAACGCGCGAGCGCTATTCGGCGAAGCTGGCGCACCTGCGCGGCATCGGAGCCGGAACGCGCCGCAATTGAGGCGGTGGAGAACTGGAGGGAGTAAGGACGGCTCGCCAGCAGCAGGAGCCGTCCTGGGGGCGCGATTACATGGCCGCGCCGCTGCGATGATGGCGGATCCCGATGGGCGCGTTGCGCGCATCGAGGTCCAGCCACCAACGACTTAACGGCGCCCGCTCAGCGGCGGCGCTGGAAGCCGCCCGTACGTGGTGCCGGGGCGCCGCGCGTTTCGATGTGACGGAACACGATGCGGCCCTTGTTCAGGTCATAAGGCGACAATTCCAGCGTCACTTTGTCGCCCGCCAGGATGCGGATGTGGTTTTTCTTCATCCGGCCCGAGGTGTAGGCGATCAGCTTGTGGCCGTTGTCGAGATCGACGCGGAAGCGCAGTTCCGGCAGCACTTCGGTCACGAGGCCATTCATTTCGATGAGTTCTTCTTTTGCCATGGTGTTTTCCTTTAAAGATGGGTGTTTCAAGCTGGCGCAAGATGACGGCGCCGCGACGATGCTGCTCGATGCCAGTGCCTGAAGCTTGACTGGATCGGAATAAGAGGTGAATGGGCCGCTATCTGGCGGACAGTTGACGGCGGCGGCTTCGATCCGGGACTGCAGCCGGACGCCGACCTGCGCGGGAAGAAAAAAAAGCCCGCTTGCTGCGGGCTTCGTTTCAATGGTTTGCCAATGCTTGTATCGCTGCTCCAGCCGATGCTATCTGCAAGGTGCGGAGCCCTGGACGCCCGCGCTATCTGCGTGGTGCCTCCATCGGTGTAAGTCGACCAACGTATCTTGAATCACAATCCCGCTCGGCTGGTCGCTGGCGACATTACACATATCGCGTTGCGGGCTGCTGCGGGATGTCTTCCAGGCCTTGAGGCCTCGACGACTGGAACCAGTGTAACACGGATCGGCAAACGACGTATGGACGAGCGGTTTATTCACCGCTCGCCTGCAACAGTTCAGCCGATACCGCGGACGCCACGCAGGGAACCTCGGTCAGGTCGCGGTAGACGAGAAGCCTGCGCCGCTCGGCTGCCGCGACCATCCGGTCCACACCCGCCGACGGGCCGCCGATACGCAGGACCGCGTCGCAATGCGCGAGCAGACGTTCGCAATGCGCATGGAAGATGGCGTCGTACACGCTGTCGCCAATGGCCTGCGATCCAGCCGCATGGACGATGGGCAGCGCCAGCCATTCGCCCAGCACGGGCACGTGTCCACGCTCGTACAGCGGTAAGGCGCATGCCTCCATCGCAGCCACATTCGCCGCCAGGCGCGCCGGATCGTCGCCGGTCCCGGAACGGTAAGGACCGGCAATCAGGATCATCATGCTGCGCGGTGCGAGCAGGTTCAAATGCAGGTACTGCAGCAGCATGATGGTCTTGCCGTCCATGATTTCGCCGCGTGCAACCATCGCCAGGGCTTCGTCGGCATCGAGCTCGAGCACCTCGATGTCCTCGCCTTCCGCTTCCAGGCCACCGCCCTCGCCCACTTGCGAGCGGGCGTCGTATTCGCCGACGAAGAAGTGGAGCCTTTCCGTGACCGATCCGGGACTCATGAAGACGTCGAATACCTTGTCCAGGTGCCCGATGCGGCGGCCGGTTTCCTCTTCCAGTTCGGCGCGGATGCGCTGTTCCGGGCTGGCCTTGTCGAGCAGGCCAGCGGCCGCCTCGATCAGGAAGCCGTCATGTCCATTGACATAGGCGGGAAAACGGAACTGGCGCGTCAGCAGCACCGTGCGCCGCGCGCGGTTGTACAGCAGCGCGGTGGCGCCATTGCCGCGGTCGTAGGTCTCGCGGGTCAGCGTCTGCCAGCGGCCGTCGCGCCGGCAATAGTCGAAGGTGGTCTTTTTCAGCACATGCCACGGCGCGCCAGCACATTGCCGTCGACGACAAGAGCGCCATCGGCCGCGTCGCCGCGCAACTGATCCAGCCGGGACAGGTCGTCTTCATCGACGGCGGCACCACCTCAGCGCAACTGGTGCGGCACCTGCCTTGGGACTTGCAAGCGACCGTGATCACGCACAGCCCTTCGGTCGCCGTCGAGCTGAGCACGCATCCGGGCGTCGAGGTGATCATGCTGGGCGGGCGCCTGTTCAAGCATTCGGTGGTGGGCGTCGGTTCGGCGACCGTGGAGGCGATCCGGCAAGTGCGCGCCGACGTGTATTTTATGGGGGTGTGCAGCGTGCACCCGGAGGCCGGCCTGTCGACCGGCGACTTCGAAGAAGCCTGCGTGAAGCGCGCCCTCAGTGCGGCGGCCGCGGAGACGATCGTACTGGCCTCCCCCGAAAAGCTGGCGACGGCTTCCCCTTACCAGGTCATCCCGCTGGACGAGCTCTCGGGACTGGTGACGATGGCAAGCGTGTCGGAAGAGATCCTCGCACCCTACCGCAAGCGTGGGATTTCAATTCACCTGGCGTAAGCGGGCGGGAAGGTCACAGCAGGGAGCCCTGGGCCGGGGCAGGGAGATCGGGCGCGTCGCTTGCGACCAGCTGGCGCCAGATTTGGAGCTTCTGTTCGAAGCTCAGCGCCATGTGGGCCGGTGAACTGGACGGCAGCACGACGGTCCGGTAGCCGGCCTGTTCGAACTGGCCCGCGAATTTTCCTGACGCCTGGCCGTTGAAGCCGACCGTTTTCAATTCCGGGCAAAGCGCGTGCAGGCGCTCGAAATCGTTGGCGGCCGGTTTGCGGATGGCGGAATCGAGGCTGCCTTCGCGCTCGCAGGCACCCAATACGTCCCACAGGCCGATGCCGTGCGCCAGCAGGCGCGGCAGGCGCTGTTCGTAAGGCAGCGCCGCGAGGTCTTCGTCGACCAATGCGGAGACCAGGCGCCAGAACTGGTTGCGCGGATGCGCGTAGTACTGGGCGGCGGCAAGCGACCGCGCGCCCGGAAAACTGCCGAGGATGAGAATGCGGATGCCCGGGGCGAGTACCGGCGCCAGGCCGGTCAGCAAGGTGGATTCAATCGGTGCCGAAGTCGTCATGCGCCGATTGTAGCCTCGCCCGCTCGGCGGGGCCGCACATAAAAAAACGGCGAACCCGCCAGGGGTTCGCCGCAAGGGGCACACGAAAAAAAACAGGGATCGAATCAGCGCGCGGCGAGCGGCGTCGTTTGCGGCGCCGGGGCATCCCAGCCGCCGCCCAGCGCCCGGATCAGGGCAACCGTCGTCAGCACCTGGTTCCCGCGTAGCTGGACCGCGCTGCGCTCGACGGAGGCCAGGTTACGCTGGGCGTCGAGCAGGTCGAGGTAGCTCGAGCGGCCGGCATCGTAGAGCTTGCGCGCCAGTTCGGCCGAACGGCGTGCCGAGCGCACGGCGTCGTCGACCTCCACACCCTGCTCGGCCAGGATGCGCACGCCGGCCAGGTTGTCCTCGACCTCGGCAAAGGCGACCAGCACGCTTTGCCGGTACGCCGCGACCGACTCTTCCAGCGCCGCCTCGCTGCGCGTCACGTTGGCCTTGTTGCGGCCGCCGTCGATGATCGGCAGCGACAGCAGCGCGCCCAGCACCCAGGAGCGGCTGCTCCAATTGAACACCTCGGCCATCGTGCCGCCGACGCCGCCGCCCGCGGCATGGATGTTCAGCGCCGGGAACATCGCGGCGCGCGCCACGCCGATGCGGGCATTCGCCGCTTCCATCGTGCGCTGGGCGGCGGCGATGTCGGGCCGGCGCTCGAGCAGGGTCGAGGGCAGTCCGGCGGGAATCGCCGGCAGCGCGACGCCCTCCGGCAGCGGACTGGTACTCGCTGTGAAGCGCGCGGCCGGACGGCCCAGCAGCACGGCGAGGGCGTGTTCGGCATTCGTGCGCTGGCGCTGCAGGCCGATCGCCTCGGCCCGCGTGGCCGACAGTTCGGTCTTGGCGCGGGTCAGGTCGAATTCGCCGATATCTCCCAGGTCGAAACGGCGCTGGTTGACGCGCACGCTTTCCTCGCGCAGGCGCACCGCGTCGTCGACGGTCGCCAGTTCGGCGTCGAGGGTGCGCAGGCGGAACCACTGTTGCGCCACGTCCGCCTGCAGAGACAGCAGCACCGAGCGGTAACTGGCCTCGCTGGCGCCGGCATCCTGGCGCGCCGCTTCCACGCTGGAACTCACACGGCCGAACAGGTCGACTTCGTAGCTGGCACTCAGGCTGGCGCTGTAGCTGGTGTGCGGCGCAAGCGCACTGCCCTGCGGCAGGCCCGATTCCAATGCCGATGGCCGGGCGCGCTGGGCACCGACACCCAGGCCGACCTGCGGCATGCGCTCCGCTTGCGCAATTCCGGCAATCGCCCTTGCCTGTTTCACGCGCGCCGCAGCCACGGCGAGGCTGGCGTTGTTCTTGCTCGCCTCGTCGACCAGTTCCGTCAGTCCCGGATCCTGGAAGGCGAGCCACCATTCGCCGCGCGGCTGCTGCTCGGCCGGGCGCGCCGGCGCCCAGCGGCTGCCGTCGGCAGCGGTGAGAACAGGGGCCGCTTCCTTGAACGCCAGCGGCGTATCGAGCGCGGGCTGCCTGAAGACAGGCGCGGCGCAGGCGGTCAGCAGCAGTGCTGCCAATAGCGGGGCTATGAAGCGGGGTGCAATACCGCGTGCAATCATCGATTTCATTGTGCGACTCCTTCCACGGCCGCCAGCGCAGGCGCGGCGGCGGGCTTCTCGAAACGTTTGGCGAAGGTGCGCAGCAGGACGTAGAACAGCGGCGTCAGGAACAGGCCGAAAAAGGTCACGCCCAGCATGCCGGCAAAGACGGCGACGCCCATCGCATGGCGCATCTCGGCGCCGGCGCCGCTACTGAACACGAGCGGCACCACACCCATGATGAAGGCGATCGAGGTCATCAGGATCGGACGCAGGCGCAGGCGGCTCGCTTCCAGTGCGGCGTCGATCACGCTGCGGCCATGGTGTTCCAGCTCCCTGGCGAATTCCACGATCAGGATCGCGTTCTTCGAGGCCAGTCCCACCAGCACGAACAGCGCGATCTGGGTGAACACGTTGTTGTCGCCGCCGGTCAATTTGACGCCGACCAGGGCGCACAAGATCGACATCGGCACGATCAGGATCACGGCCAGCGGCAGCGTCCAGCTTTCGTACTGGGCGGCCAGCACCAGGAACACCAGCAGCACGCACAGCGGGAAGACGAAGACCATGGTATTCCCCGACAGGATGTCCTGGTAGGTGAGATCCGTCCATTCATACGCGATCCCTTTCGGCAGCGTCTCTTTCGCGATCTGCTCGAAGATGGCTTGCGCCTGGCCCGAGGAGACGCCGGCCGCCGGGCCGCCGTTCATGTCGGCCGTCACATAGGCGTTATAGCGCTGCACGCGGTCCGGGCCATAGCTGTCCTTCACCTGCATCAGCGAGGACAGCGGGATCATCTCGCCCTTCACGCTGCGTACCTTCAGTTGCGCGATCTGTTCCGGCTGCGAGCGGAACTGGGCGTCCGCCTGCACCCGCACCTGGTAAGTCCGGCCGAACTGGTTGAAATCGTTCACGTAGAGCGAACCGAGGTTCACCTGCAAGGTCTGGTAGATGGTCTGCAGCGGCACCCCGAGCTGCTTGGCTTTTACCCGGTCGATGTCGGCGAACAGCTGCGGCACGTTGATCTGGTAGCTCGAGAACACGCCCTGCAAACGGGGATCGGCCCAGGCCTTGGCCTGCATTGCCTGCGCCGCCTTGTACAGCGCGTCGTAGCCGAGGTTGCCGCGGTCTTCCAGCATCATTTTGAAACCGCCGGTGGTCCCCAGGCCGCTGACGGGCGGCGGCGGCAGCACCATGACGAAGGCGTCTTCCACGGCGCCCATGCGCTTGTTGATTTCGGCGGCGATGGCTTCGGCGGACTGCTCCTTGCCATGGCGCTCGCTGAACGGTTTCAAGGTCGTGAACACGATGCCGGCGTTCGGCGCATTGGTGAAACCGTTGATCGACAGGCCAGGGAAGGCCACCGAGGAATCGACGCCCGGGATTTCCTTGGCGATGGCCGACATGCGGCGGATCACGGCGTCGGTACGGTCGAGCGAGGCGGCGTCCGGCAGCTGGGCGAAACCGATCAGATAGGCCTTGTCCTGCTGCGGCACGAAGCCCGGCGGCACCGCCTTGAACATGAACAGCGCCGCCACACCCAGCACCGCATACACGGCCAGCGACATCGTCTTGCGGCGCAGGACCGTCTGCACGCCGCCTTCGTAACGGTGCGAGGCACGGCCGAAGAAGCGGTTAAAGGCGGCAAAGAAGCGGCCGAAGACCGTGTCGATGCCACGCGTCAGGCGGTCCTTCGGCGCGTCGTGGGCTTTCAAGAGCGCGGCGGACAGGGCCGGGGCCAGCGTCAGCGAAGCAAAGGCCGAAATGACGGTCGAAATCGCGATCGTCAGGGCGAACTGGCGGTAGAACTGGCCGGTCAGGCCGGAGACGAAAGCGATCGGCACGAACACGGCGCACAGCACCAGCGCGATGGCGATGATCGGGCCGGACACTTCCCGCATCGCCTGGATCGTGGCGTCATGCGGGTTCAGGCCGTTGGTGATGTTGCGCTCGACGTTTTCCACCACGACGATCGCGTCGTCGACCACGATGCCGATCGCCAGCACCAGCCCGAACAGGGACAAGGTGTTGATCGAAAAGCCGAACATCAGCATCACGGCAAAGGTGCCGACCACCGACACCGGCACGGCCAGCAGCGGGATGATGGACGCGCGCCAGCTTTGCAGGAACACGATCACGACGATCGCCACCAGCACGATCGCTTCGACCAGGGTGTGGATGACCGAGTCGATCGACTCGCTCACGAATTGGGTCGGGTCGTACACAATGCTGTATTCGACACCTTCCGGAAACTCTTTCGACAGTTCGGCCATGGTGGCGCGCACGTCTTTCGACAGCTGCAGCGCATTCGCATTTGGCGCCTCGAAAATCGGGATGGCCACCGCCGACTTGTTGTTCAGGAGCGAGCGCAGGGCATAGGAATTCGAACCCATTTCCAGGCGCGCCACGTCTTTCAGCAAGGTCGTCGAGCCGTCTTCTCCGGTCTTGACGATGATGCTGCCGAATTCCTCGACCGTCTGCAGACGGCCTTGCGTATTCACGGTCAGCTGGAACTCGGCGTCCTTCGCCGGTCCCTGGCCGATCACGCCGGCCGCGACCTGCACGTTCTGTTCGCGGATCGCGTCGACGATGTCGCCGGCGACCAGGCCGCGCGCAGCCACCTTTTGCGGGTCGAGCCAGACACGCATCGCGTAGTCGCCGGAGCCGAACAGCTGCACCTCTCCCATGCCCTCGATGCGCGCCAGGCGGTCCTTGATGTTCAGGGTCGCGTAGTTGCGCAGATACAGGTCGTCATAGCGGCCGTCCGGGGAATTCAGGTGCACCACCATCGTCAGGTTCGGCGAGCTTTTCACCGTCGTGACGCCGATCTGGCGCACCTCTTCCGGCAGGCGCGGCAGCGCGCGCTGGACGCGGTTCTGCACTTGCGTCTCGGCCTGCTCGACGTTGGTACCGATGGCGAAGGTCACCGTCAGCATCAGCGCGCCGTCCGAGGTATTTTGCGAGGACATGTAGAGCATGTTCTCGACGCCGTTGATCTGCTCTTCCAGCGGCGCGGCCACGGTTTCGGCGATCACCTTCGGGTTGGCGCCCGGGTACTGGGCGCGCACCACGATCGAGGGCGGGACCACGTCCGGGTATTCCGAAACCGGCAATTGGAAAATTGCGATCAGGCCCGACACGAAGACGAGCACCGACAGCACGACGGCAAAAATCGGTTTGTCGACAAAGAAGCGTGAGAAGTTCATGGCTTATTCCTTCACGTTCGCAGCAGCCAAAGCCACTGGCGCTGCGCTGTCCATCGGGACGATCTGCGGCGCCACCGGTGCGCCGGGACGCACGCGCTGGAGACCGTTGACGACGATTTTTTCGCCCGGTTTCACGCCGCTGCGCACCACGCGCAGGCCGTCGACCACCGGGCCCAGGATCACCGGACGGTATTCGGCCTTGCCGTCGGCGCCGACCACGAACACGAACTTGCGGCTCTGGTCCGTGCCCACTGCCCGCTCGTTGATGACGACCGCCTTGCGGCTGTCTGCTGCCCCCAGCTGGACGCGGGCGAACAGGCCGGGCACCAGCGCCCCATCCTTGTTGTCGAAGGCGGCGCGCATGCGCACGCTGCCGGTACGGGTATCGAGCTGGTTGTCGACGAATTCGAGTTTTCCTTCATGCGGGAAGCCCTCTTCGTTGGCGAGACCGACGCGCACCGCCACCGGCGCGCCGTCCCGCGCCTTGGCGCCGACGCGCAGATAGGTGTCCTCGTCGCCGTCGAAGCTGGCGTAGATGCGCTCGAGCGAGACGACCGAGGTCAGCACCGCGGTGGCGTCGACCAGGTTGCCGATCGTGATCTCGGCTTTCGAGACGCGGCCGTCGATCGGCGACACGATGCGGGTATAGGCGAGATTCAGGCGCGCCGCTTCGTACTGGGCCTGGGCGGCGCCGGCATTGGCTTCGAGTTCCTTCTGGCTGGCGGCGGCTTCGTCGAACTCGCGGCGGGCGATGGCTTTATCGGCCATCAGGCTCTCGGCGCGCGCCAGTTCACGTTTGGCGAGATCGGCCTTGGCACGGGCCGATGCGGCGGCGGCCTGGGCACGCGTGGCTTCGGCCTGGTAGGGACGCGGGTCGACCACGAACAGCACGTCGCCCTTTTTCACCTCGCTGCCCGGCTTGAAGTTGACAGCGGTGATGAAACCGCTGACGCGCGGACGGATCTCGACCCGTTCGATCGCTTCCAGGCGGCCGGAGAATTCCTGGGTCTCGGCGATCGGCTTTTCCAGCACGATGGCGGCCGAGACCGGCGGCGCGCCTGGCGCCGCCGGCGCGGCAGTCTTGCCGGTCGCGTTGTCGCAGCCGGCGAGCGAGAGCCCGATCAGGCCGACCGCTGCCAATGAAGCGATCAGCGGCTTGGCCGCGCTTGAAAGTTGTGTCAGGTTTCTCATGTTGACCCCTTTTTCTTGTGAGAATGTTAAAAAGATGGCGACACCCGTCCCGCCCATGACGAATCACAGGAAAAAACGGGCCCCGCCGCGCCGGGTGGCGCGGTTGTCCAGTTCAGTGAATGTGGAAAATCAGGAAAGGTGCTGACTCAGGCTGGAGGAGCCCCCTGCTCCTCGAGACTTGCGATGAAGTCGGCAATTTCGACCAGCGCCGATTGTTCGCAGGCGCATTCGTTACGGTCGTCCGCCATTTGCGGGGCGGGCAGCATGCGGCGCACCGTGGTCGGCACGCCGAAGCTGGCAAGTTTTGCGCCGTAAGCTTCGGCCTCGTCGCGCAATGGGTCGTCGTCGGCCGAGAGGATCAAGGCCGGCGGCAAATTCTTGAGGCGGCTCGATTGCAGCGGAGACGCGTACGGGTGGGTACGGTCGGCCGCGTTCGGCAGATAGCCGCGGTAGGCGGCGGCGCAACTGTCGGCCAGCCTGGCTTTGTCGGCACACTGCGGCATTTCGCGCATCGAGCAGGTCGACAGGCCCGGGTCGAGCATCGGCATCAGCAGGATCTGGCCGGCCAGTTTCGGTGCGCCGCGGTCGCGCGACATCAGGGCGCAGACGGCGGCGAGATTGGCGCCGGCCTCGATGCCGGCCACCAGCAGATGCTTGCCGTTCCAGCCAAGCTTGGTCTTGTTCTTTTTGGCCCACAGCAGCACGGCGTGGGCATCCTCGACCGCGGCCGGGAAGGGGCGCACGGTGGCCAGCGTGTAGTTCGATGCGAGCACGACCGGGGTATGGCTGACGCCGGCCAGGTGGCGCAGGAAGCCGTCGGCATCATCGAGGTCGCCGGCAACGAAGCCGCCGCCGTGGAAGAAGACGACCAGGGTATCGCGCCTGGTCTTGGCGGGGCCGGCGGCGTACAGGCGCGCCTTCAAAGAGCCTTGTTCTCCGCTTACTTCCAGTTCGCGCACCCGGACCTCGTCCGCGATGGCGTTCGCCACATCGAGACGGTCGTTCATGGCGTCACCTCCGGCGAAACGGCGGCCAGGGTCGGGTTCTCGTTGCAGAGGGAATGCGACATCACGGTCGACAATGCATGCATGCCACGCGCTTCGGCACCGGCCGCCTGCGCATAAGCGCCGCTGCCGACGACACTCGCCATCGCCACGGTGCTGATCGCCAGTGCGACCGTTGCCACGATGCTGTCCCGCGTTCCCCGAATGTTCCGAATGTTCATTCTGCTGCTCCGATTTGCCACGTCATTGATGCTCCAGTACGGACACTATAGACATCATCTACAATCTGATAAAGATGGCATTTGCGAATCCATTGTTCGGATTTCCCGAACAATAAGCTTAAGAACGGATTAAAGAGGCGGTATATGAACAAGCTGCAGGCGATGGAAGTGTTCGTCCAGGTGGTCGATACCGGCAGTTTTACGCGCGCCGCGCAGGTGCTCGACCTGCCGAAGGCGAGCGTCTCGACCTTGGTGCAGGCCCTCGAAGCCTCGCTCTCGGCCAAGCTGCTGCACCGGACGACGCGCATGGTCACCGTCACCTCGGACGGCGCCGCATACTATGAACGCTGCGTGCGCATCCTGTCGGACGTGCGCGAAGCCGAGGAGTCGCTGTCGCGCATGCGTATCAACCCGAGCGGCCGGTTGCGCGTGGACACGCCGACCGGACTGTCGAGCGAGATTCTGGTGCCTGCGCTCCCCTCGTTTTTCGAGCGCTACCCCGACATCACACTGGAGCTGGGCAGCACCGACCGGCCGATCGACCTGGTCGAGGAAGGCGTCGACTGCGCCGTGCGCGGCGGGCCCCTGTTGGACACGAGCCTGATTGCGCGGCGGGTCGGCATCATCAACTTCGTCACCGCCGCCTCCCCCGCCTACCTGGCGCGCTACGGCATGCCGCAGCATCCGAACGATCTCGTCCGCCACCGCTGCGTCAACTATTTTTCGGCCAAGACGGGTAAAGTCTACGACTGGGATTTCAACCGCGACGGCGAGCGGATCGAGGTGCCGATGCCGGGCGTGATCGCCCTGAACGATTCGAACACCTATGTGCAGGCGGGCCTGGCGGGCCTGGGCATCGTGCAGATGACCGATTACCTCCTGATGCGCCACGTCGAGGAAGGACGCATGGTGCAGGTGTTGCCGGACTGGGTCAGCGATGCGCTGCCGGTGCACATCGTCTACCCCCAGAACCGCCACATGTCGGCCAAGGTGCGCGTGTTCGTGGAATGGGTGTCCGAGGTGTTCGCGAATCACCCGCAGATGCGCCTCGGCGCGCAGCCGGCAGTCGCGCCGGCGGCCAGCCTTACCGCCTGATTTCGCGGCCGTAACGGGTGTAGAATCTTCGCATAACAATTCGGCCGGAGACGCCCATGGACCAGACCGCACAGTCGCACAACACGCGCAACATCGACGCCCTGCTCGCCCAGTACAGCGAGAGCCATCGCAATCCGACCAACGAACTGATTCACTTCGTCTGCGTGCCGGTGATCGTCTTCTCTCTGCTCGGCATCCTGTGGGCGCTGCACCCGGTCGTCGCCCTGGCCGCCGTGGCCGGCGCGATGTGGTATTACCTGCAGCTGTCGAAGCCGTTCGCGGTCGGCATGCTGGCGATGTCTATCCTGATGCTGGCGATCCTGGCCGCGATGCCGCCGATGACGGTACTGCCGCTGTCGATCGCCGTCTTCGTCGTCGCCTGGATCGGCCAGTTCATCGGCCACAAGATCGAGGGCAAGAAACCGTCGTTTCTCGAGGACCTGCGCTTCCTGCTGGTCGGGCCGCTGTTCGTGCTGGGCTTCCTGTACCGGCGCCTGAATCTCGCCTATTGAATCTGGCCTACTGAGTCGGTTCGCCGCAACGACGTGTGCGGCGCGGCCCGCCTTCCAGTAGTAAGCTTTCGAAAACGCAGTGCGTTTCCCGGAGGCCGTCATGAAAGCTGATTCCCTCGTCATCATCGCGGCCCTGCTGGCCAGCTGCGCCAGCACGCCGCAGTCGGGCAATGTCTACCGCGCCTACCAGACCCAGAACGAGCAAGTCGTGCGCACCGGCACGGTCGAGTCGGTGCGCAATGTCGTCATCGTCAATCCGGAGTCTGGCGTCGGTACGATGGGCGGCGCGGCGCTGGGCGGTCTGGCCGGCTCCCAGGCCGGCCGTGGCAATGGCTCGGCGGCGATGGGCATCGTCGGGGCCATTGCAGGCGGACTGATCGGCCAGCGGGTCGAGGCGGGCGCCAACAACCGTCCCGGTTTCGAAATCACCGTCAAACTCGACAGCGGCGAGCTGCGCGCCGTCACCCAGGCCGCCGACGAATTGTTCCGCCCCGGCGAGCGGGTGCGCCTGCTGAGCAATGGCTACATGACGCGTGTGACGCACTGAGCGCGCCTCCCGGTTGATGCGGCCTCGCCACACGGGGGCGCCAGCCCCGCCGTGCGCCCGTGTTTTTCCAATTCGTAGACGGCAGGAAACGGGGAAAGCACGTATACTTCCGCGATGCCTTCTTCCGCCCTGTTTACCATTGCCTCGCTCATCTGGGGCTCGACCTTCTTTGCCATTACCTTGCAGCTGGGCGAGGTCCCGCCGGCGGTGTCCGTGGTCTACCGCTTCGCGCTGGCATCGAGCGTACTGTTCGCCATCTGCATCGGCCGCGGTGTCAAACTGCAGCTGCCCTGGCGCACCCAGAAGTGGCTGATGCTGCAAGGCATGGCGACCTTCGGCCTGTCGTACATCTGCACCTACCAGGCCGAGGAAGTCGTGGTCTCGGGCCTGGTGGCCGTGCTGTTCGCGCTGATGGTGTTCTGGACGCCGGTGCTGGGCCGCGTGTTCTACGGCACCCCGATCGCGGCGCGCACCTGGGGCGCGGGCGCGGTCGCCACCGGCGGCGTGGCCCTGCTTTTTTATCATTCGATCGGGGCCGCCTGGCGCGACGTGCAGGCGGGCGGCAGCGGGCATTTCCTGCTGGGCGTCATCCTGGCCCTGGTCGCAACGATTGCCAGCTCGGCCGGCAGCATCGTCGTCGGCAAGGTGCGCGAACAGTCGGGCAACGTGATGCTGACCACCGCCTGGTCGATGTTCTGGGGAACGGCGCTGGTGGCCGTCTACGTCCTGCTGACCGGCCAGCGCTTCGTGTTGCCGCCGACCCTCTCGTATACCCTGGGCCTGTTATACCTGTCGATCTTCGGCTCGGTGATCGCCTTCCTCGCCTATTTCACCCTGATCAACCGCATCGGGCCGCAGAAAGCCGTCTACATCGGCGTCATCACGCCGGTGCTGTCGGTGCTGCTGTCCATCCAACTCGAACATTACCGTCCCGGTCCCGTCGAATTCCTGGGCATGCTGCTGTGCCTGGGCAGCGTGGCCTGGGCCCTGCTCGCACCCGCAGCCAAACCCGTGCACACCGTTACTTTGAACAACGCAACCGAAATCCAATGACCGCTTCCACCCATTTTTCCGTCCGTCCCGCCGAACCTGCCGACGTCACCCATATCCACTCGATGATCGTCGAGCTGGCCGTGTTCGAGAAACTCGAGCACATGGTCGTCGCCACCGAAGAGCTGCTGCACGACGGCCTGTTCGGCTCCCGTCCGGCCTGCGAAGCGATCGTCGGCGAGGAAAACGGCGAAGTTGTCGCCTTTGCCCTGTTCTTCCACAACTTCTCGACCTTCCTCACCAAGAAGGGCCTGTACCTCGAAGACCTGTACGTGCGCCAATCGCACCGCGGCAAGGGTTACGGCACCGCACTGCTGTCGAAGCTGGCCCAGCTCGCCGTGGAGCGCAACTGCGGCCGCTTCGAGTGGTCGGTGCTGGACTGGAACGAGCCGGCCATCGGCTTTTACCAGACCATGGGCGCCGAGATCCTGCCGGAATGGCGCATCTGCCGCGTCACCGGCGAGGCGCTCGATCACCTGGCGCGCCGCGCGGATTGATCAACCAAATCGCCCGGCAATAAAAAGCCCACGGGACCGGGAGGTGCCGTGGGCGAACCCATTGAGTCAATGGGGAGGGGAGACTGGAAATCAACGATTTCACTATAGCCGCGTGAGATCGCCGGGAGCCGTTGTTCTTACAATTGCTTACCTCTCTTACGGATTGTCTGGTACCTATAATTACCGAGCTGGAGTTGGGCGAATTGACCCTGCTCAATGATTCGAGCGGCTGACACAGGCCTCAGGGCGAGACGATGCAACGCCGCCGTGAGGCCTGTGCTGGACGCTCGCAGGGGTGTGGCACGATTGAGTGATCACAAATGCAACAAATGGGCGTCCGCGACAATGTGGTCTTCACACAAGGGGAGCTCATGAAACCAAGTCTGAAACCGATTGCCGCGCGGCTCTACAAGGCCTGGCTGCGCTCGCGCCTGGATAATTACAAGCGCAGCCTGGAACACATCGCCGCCCAGCGCGAGAACGATTTCCATGCGGAGCGGATACTGCACCGGGCTGTGTCGGCGACGCTGTCGAAGCTGCAGTCGCTGTGACGATGTCGCGCAGGCGACAGGCATCCGCCCGCGCCGAACGGTTTTATCAAGCTGGACGGCCGCTCGTTCCGCCCGCTACCGCGCAACTGCCTTAAAACCCCGCCGGCAATTCCACATCCCGCGCCCGCATCACGCCGCCATTCACGACCGCCTGGCAGGGATTGAACCCGATCGCGTACGCCAGCTCGGCCGGCCGCTTGATGTCCCACAGCGCAAAATCGGCCCGCTTGCCCACTTCCAGCGTCCCGATCTGGTCCTGCAGGCCCAGCGCACGCGCCGCGTTCACCGTGGCGCCTTGCAGGGCCTCGCGCGGCGTCAGGCGCCACAAGGTGCAGGCCATGTTCATCGCCAGCAGCAGCGAGCTCAAGGGTGAGGTGCCGGGGTTGCAGTCGGAGGCGACCGCCAGCGGCACGCCGGCTTCGCGCAGGGCGGCAATCGGCGGCGCCTGCGTCTCGCGCAGGAAGTACCAGGCGCCGGGCAGCAGCACGGCAACGGTGCCGGCAGCGGCCATGGCGGCGACGCCGGCCGGCGTCACGTGTTCCAGGTGATCGGCCGACAGGCCGCGGTAGCGCGCCACCAGTTCGGCGCCGCGCTGGTCCGATAACTGTTCGGCGTGGAGTTTCACCGGCAGCCCGAGCTTGCGAGCGGCGGCGAACACGCGTTCGGTCTGGTCATAACTGAAACCGATGCGCTCGCAGAAGGCGTCGACGGCGTCGACCAGGTTTTCTTTCACCAGCAGCGGCAGCATGCGTTCGGTGACTTCGGCGATGTAGTCGTCGGGACGGTCAATAAACTCCGGCGGCAGCGCATGCGCACCGAGGAAGGTGGTGCGCACCTTCACCGGCAGCAGTTCGCCGATACGGCGCGCGGCGCGCAGCAGATTCGCTTCGCCCTGCAGGTTCAGCCCGTAGCCGGATTTGATTTCGAGTGTGGTGACGCCTTCGGCCAGCAGTTGCGAGACGCGCGGCGCGCTTTCGCGCAGCAGGTCGACCACGCTCGCGGCACGGGTGGCGCGCACGGTCGACATGATGCCGCCGCCATTTCTCGCGATGTCTTCGTAGCTGGCACCTTCCAGGCGCGCCTCCCACTCGTCGCTGCGGTTGCCGGCGTGGACGATGTGGGTGTGGCAGTCGACCAGGCCGGGCGTGAGCCAGGCGCCGTCGCAGTCGTGGATGACGGCGGCACGGGGCGCCTCGCGGCGCGGGCCCAGCCAGGCGATGCGGCCGTGGTGCACGGCGATCGCGCCATCCCTGACTTCGCCGAAGCCCTCGACCATCGTGGCCAGGTTCACGTTCGCAAACACCGCGTCATAGCGCGGCCCGTGGCGCTCACTCATCTTCGTATTCCTCGTCCTCGTTGTAATAGAAAATGTCGACAATGAAGATCACCGCCTGGTTCGCCTCGATCGACCAGATGGTTCCGGGGTCGAACAGCACGGCGTCGTAGCGCACCATGTTGATGCGCTCGGCGTCGCTGGCGATTTCCAGGGTATCGCCCTCGGCCAGGAACAGCAGGGTCAGGTCGGCGCGCGCGACGAAACGCGATTTGCCGGCCAGGCGGCGGCGGCCGAACTGGTGATAGCAGCGCTCGCTGCGGGTCATGACGTTGAAGTCGGTGGTCGGGCCGCGATTGAGCTTGGCGTTGACTTCCGAATCGCCGTCGAAGGCGAGCACCGGGCCGCTCTCGCAGATGATCACGCGTTCGCTGCCGTCGATATCGAGCGTCATGCCGTGGCCGTCGACCAGCGCTAGCGTGCGGTCGACGCCGGGGAAGCGAGAAAAGGGACCGTCTTCCGCGATCGTGGCGAGGCTGACCCGCCAGTCGAAGTCGTCGAAGCCGGCCTCGGGCGGGCCGATCGCGATCGTGGTGGTGCTGCCGCCGCCGTTCTTCCACGGGACTGCCGACAGGCCGGCAAACGGAATCAGGATATTCATGCTCATGCCTCGCTCATGCTTATACTTCGCGCAATCGTTGGATGGCTTGCCGGTAGCGGCGCCCGATCGCTTCCTGCGCCATGTGGCGCCCGCCCTGCACCACCCAGCGGCCGCCGGCCAGCACGTCGCGCACCAGGTTGTCGTTACCGCAGAATACCAGACGGCCGAGCACATCGGACTCGCACACGCCATCCAGGTTCGGATGGGAGCAATCGAGCACCAGCAGGTCGGCGCGCCGCCCCTGCGCCAACGCCCCGACCGGCCGCCCGGCCGCCTGGGCGCCGCCACCGAGTGCATCCTGCCACAGGTTCAATGCCACGTCGCGCCGCGCTGGCGTGGCGGCGACATTGCGGCGCTGGTGCACCAGGCGCTGGCCGTACTCGAGCCAGCGCAGTTCTTCGACCGGGCTCTGCGACACGTGGCTGTCGCTGCCGATACCCCAGCGCCCGCCCGCCGCCAGGTATTCGCCGAGCGGGAACAAGCCATCGCCCAGGTTGGCTTCGGTCGTCGGGCACAGGCCGGCAACGGCGCCGCTGGCGGCCAGCTGCGCCAGCTCCCCCTCGTTCAGGTGGGTCGCATGCACCAGGCACCAGCGCGCGTCGACGGCGAGCTGGTTGAACAAGTATTCGACCGGACGCTGCCTGCAGAAGTCCAGGCTTTGCCGGACTTCCGCCTGCTGCTCGGCGATGTGGATGTGCAGCGGGCGTTCGCGCGGCAGCGCAGCCGCCAGCGCCCGGATTTGTTCGATGCCGGCCGCGCGCAGCGAATGCGGCGCCGCGCCGACTTCCAGTTGGCCGCCGCGCAGCGGCTCCAGGGCTTCGACGATGCGCAGCACGGTCTCGACATCCGTTTGAAAGCGCTTCTGCTCCGGTTTCAGGGGCTGTTCGCCGAAGCCGCTGTGGCTGTACAGGACCGGCAGCATGGTCAGCCCGATGCCGGCCTGCTGGCCGGCGGCCGCGACGCGTTCGGCCATCTCGGCGGGCCGCGCGTACATGTCTCCTGCCGGATCGCGCTGGATATAGTGAAATTCGCACAGCGCCGTGTAGCCATGGCGCAGGCATTCGGAGAACAGCTGGGCCGCGATGGCTTCCACCTGCTCGGGCGTGATGTGGGCGGCGAAGCGGTACATCAGCTCGCGCCAGGTCCAGAAACTGTCGGGTCCATCTCCGGCCTTTTCGGTCAGGCCGCCCAGCGCCCGTTGAAACGCGTGCGAATGCAGGTTGACCATGCCCGGCACCACGTAATCGGCGCGCGGCACGCCGATCGGCGGACGGGCACCGGGCTGCACCCGTGTCAGGTCGCCGCGCGCATCCCATTCGATCAGCACGTCGCCCTGCCAGCCATCCGGCAGCAGCGCGTGGCGCGCAAACAGGGCGTTCATGTGTGCACCCAGGCCAACGCTGCGCCAATCATGTCCTTCAGGAGCGGCTGGACCTCGGCCGCGACTTCAGGCCGGTAGGCGAAGGGCGGCGCCTCGTCCATATATAAACACTGGCACATCTCGAGCTGGATCGCGTGGACGCCCTCCTTCGGCTGGCCGTAGAAGCGGGTGATGTGGCCGCCCTTGAAACGGCCGTTCACCGCGATGCTGAAGCGGTCCTGGGCACGTGCCACCTTGAGGACGGCATTTTCCAGACCCGAATCGCAGGATTTACCCTCGGCAGTCCCAAAATTCAGGTCTGGCAGCCGGCCCTCGAAGAAGCGCGGCACGTGCGAGGCGATCGAATGCGCATCCCACAGCACCACCCGTCCGTGCAGCGCCAGCAAACGGGCCAGCTCCGCTCGCAGCTGGGTGTGATACGGGCGCCAGTAGCGTTCCAGGCGCCGCGCCACCTCGGCCTGATCCGGCACGCGCCCCTCCTGATACAGGCTTTCGCGCCCGAAGGTATCGACCGGGCAGAGACCGGTCGTGTCCAGGCCCGGATACAAGTTCGTATTCTCGGGCGGCCGGTTCAGGTCGATGACATAGCGCGACCAGCGGGCACTCAAGGTCGAGATGCCGAGGCGGTCCGCAAATGCGTAGAGTTCGGCCAGGTGCCAGTCGGTGTCCGCTTTCGCCAGCGCGCACGGCGCCATGTGCGCGGCCACCTCGTCGGGAATGTCGGTGCCCACGTGGGGCATCGAGAGCAGCATCGGCGCGTCGCCTGTCTTGAACCGGAAATCCATTACGACTCCTGTTGAAATTAGTTTACAGGGACCTCGAGAAACCGTAGCGAGCGGAAGTAGGTTTGGTCGAGAAGCACAGCTGTACGAATGTACAGCGAGCATCGCAGACCGAACCTACGACGCGCAGTAGGTTTATCGAGGTTCCTATGGGTGCAGTACTGCGAACAACTCCTTGCACGACGCCGACAGCTCGCCATCGACCACCATCTGGCGCGCCGCTTCGATGTCGGGTGCGAAGAAACGGTCGGCATCGAAAGGCGCGACGCGCTTGCGCAGCTGCGCGTGCACGTGCTCCAGGTGTTCCGAGCTGGCCAGGGGCCGGTGGAACTCGATCCCCTGCCCCGCCGCCAGCAGTTCGATCCCGACAATAACCGCCGTATTGTGCGCCATCTGGTCCAGACGGCGCGCCGCGAAGGTCGCCATGCTGACATGGTCTTCCTGGTTGGCCGAGGTCGGCAGGCTGTCGACGCTGGCCGGATGGGCCAGCGATTTGTTTTCCGAGGCCAGCGCGGCCGCCGTTACGTGGGCGATCATGAAGCCCGAATTCAGGCCCGGCTCGCGCACCAGGAAGGCCGGCAGGCCGGACAGATTCGCGTCGATCAGCAGCGCGATGCGGCGTTCGGCCAGGGCGCCGATTTCGGCAATGGCCAACGCCAGCGTGTCGGCGGCAAAGGCGACCGGCTCGGCATGGAAGTTACCGCCGGAGAGGATGTCGCCATCCTCGGGGAATAACAAGGGATTGTCGGTGACGGCGTTCGCCTCGATCAGCAGGGTGCGGCTGGCATTGGCCACCAGGTCCATCACCGCGCCCATCACCTGCGGCTGGCAGCGCAGGCTGTACGGGTCCTGCACGCGCTCGTCGCCGACCAGGTGCGAGGCGCGGATCGCGCTGCCCGCGACCAGCTCGCGGTAGATGGCAGCCGCGGCGATCTGCCCCGGCTGGCCGCGCACCGCGTGG
Organism: Massilia litorea; assembly: GCF_015101885.1. Classification (NCBI taxonomy): domain Bacteria; kingdom Pseudomonadati; phylum Pseudomonadota; class Betaproteobacteria; order Burkholderiales; family Oxalobacteraceae; genus Massilia; species Massilia litorea. The sequence goes on along the minus strand of NZ_CP062941.1, from coordinate 1,890,369 downwards.
ATGCGGGCATCGAAGGGCGCGTCGCTGCCGCGCGCGGCGTCCACCGACAGCGCACCGGTCACCATCGCCGCTTCCACCAGGCGCTCGGCCATGAACAGGCCATGCAAAGCCAGTGCGGTCGAGACCTGCGTGCCGTTGATCAGGGCCAGGCCCTCTTTCGCGGCCAGCGTCACCGGTTCGATGCCGGCCGCCGCCAGGGCTGCGCTTGCTTCCATGACCTGGCCACGATAGCGCACCGGACCGACGCCGAGCATGGCGAGGGTCATGTGCGCCAGCGGCGCCAGGTCGCCCGAGGCACCGACCGAACCCTGGCTTGGGATGGCCGGCATCACGCCGGCGTTATACAGCGCGATCAGGGTGTCGATGATGACCGGGCGCACGCCCGAATAGCCGCGCGCCAGGCTGCCGATTTTAGTGAGCAGGATCAGCCGCACGACCGCATCCGAGATCAGTTCGCCGGTGCCGACCGCGTGCGACAGGATCAGGTTGCGCTGCAATTGCTCCAGCTGGTCGTTCGGGATGTGGGCCTTGGCCAGGATGCCGAAACCGGTGTTGATGCCGTAGGCAGGATCGCCCTTGTCGACGATGGTTTTTACCAATGCGGCCGACGCCGCGATCGGCGCCGCGGCCTCGGGCGAGAGGGCGATCGGGAAATGGCTGGCCCAGGCCGCGCGCAGGTCGGACAGCGTCAGGGCGCCGGGTTGCAGGGACCAGCCATGGTGTGCTTCGTGTTTCATGTTGACTGCCTTTTACTTTACTTTTACTTGATCATCGGGAGATTCAGGCCGGTGCGCTTGGCACAGGCGATCGCGGATTCGTAGCCGGCATCGGCATGGCGCATGACGCCCGAGCCGCTGTCGTTGACCAGCACGCGCGCCAGGCGTTTCGCGGCGGCGTCGGTACCGTCGGCAACGATGACGACGCCGGAATGCTGGGAATAACCCATGCCGACGCCGCCGCCGTGGTGCAGCGAGACCCAGGTCGCGCCGCCTGCGGTATTCAGCATGGCGTTCAGCAGCGGCCAGTCGGAGACGGCATCGGTACCGTCGCGCATGCTCTCGGTCTCCCGGTTCGGGCTGGCGACGGAACCGGTGTCGAGGTGGTCGCGCCCGATCACGATCGGCGCTTTCAGTTCGCCTGTGCGGACCATCTCGTTGAAAGCGAGGCCGGCCAGGTGGCGTTCGCCCAATCCCAGCCAGCAGATGCGCGCCGGCAGGCCCTGGAAGGCAATGCGTTCGCGCGCCATGTCGAGCCAGCGGTGCACCTGCGCGTGCTGCGGGAACAGCTCCTTGATCTTGGCGTCCGTCTTATAAATGTCTTCCGGGTCGCCCGAGAGGGCCACCCAGCGGAAGGGTCCGCGCCCTTCGCAGAACTGCGGGCGGATGTAAGCCGGCACGAAGCCGGGAAAATCAAAGGCGTTCTCGACGCCTTCGTCCAGCGCCACTTGCCGGATGTTGTTGCCGTAGTCGACCGCGTAGGCGCCCAGCGCCTTGAAGTCGAGGATGGCCTGCACGTGCACCGCGCACGACGCCGCCGCGGCAGCTTTTAAACGCGCATGCTGCGCCGGGTCGGCCTGCGCCGCCTTCCACTCTTCGACCGTCCAGCCCTGCGGCAGGTAGCCGTGGATCAGGTCATGGGCCGAGGTCTGGTCGGTCACCAGGTCCGGCACCAGGCCGCCCGCGCGGGCGCGGCGCACCAGTTCCGGCAGCACGTCGGCGGCGTTGCCGAGCAGGCCGATGGAAATCGCTTCGCGTTTATGCGTGTGCTCCTTGATCAGAGCCAGGGCGTCGTCGATATCGCGCGCCTGCTTGTCGAGGTAGCGCGTGCGCAGGCGGAAATCGATGCTGCTCTGCTGGCATTCGACGTTCAGCGAAACAGCGCCGGCAAAGCTGGCCGCCAGCGGCTGCGCGCCGCCCATGCCGCCCAGGCCCGCGGTCAGGATCCAGCGCCCGCCCCAGTCGCCCTCGAAATGCTGGCGGCCCGCTTCGGCGAAGGTTTCATAGGTGCCCTGCACGATGCCCTGGGTACCGATATAGATCCAGCTGCCGGCCGTCATCTGGCCGTACATGAACAGGCCTTTGCGGTCGAGCTCGTTGAAATGCTCCCAGTTCGCCCATTTCGGCACCAGGTTCGAATTCGCCAGCAGCACGCGTGGGGCGTTTTCGTGGGTCTGGAACACGCCGACCGGCTTGCCGGACTGGATCAACAAGGTCTGGTCGTCTTCCAGGGTGCGCAAGCTCGCCAGGATCTGGTCGTAGCACTCCCAGTTGCGCGCGGCGCGGCCGATGCCGCCATACACGACCAGGCGCTGCGGGTCCTCGGCCACCTCGGCGTCGAGGTTGTTTTGCAGCATGCGGTAGGCGGCTTCGGTCAGCCAGCTCTTGCAGTTGAGCTCGGTGCCGCGCGGGGCGCGGATGCTGCGCGTCGGATCGAAACGGGGATCGACATCAACTCGGGGCGATTCTTGGGTCATGGCAGCTCCTGGGAGAGAAGGACGGGCGAACGGCCTTCCGTCCACCCTGACATGCTCGGAGTCTAAGTTGTCTATACAAGCCAGTCAATCCATTTTGTCATGCCTTACCGTTGATACACCGCCTTGCCGCCCACCCAGGTCTGCAACACGCCGGTTTTATAAATGTCGTAGGGCGAGACCTTGAACAAGTCCTGGTCGACGACGATAAAATCGGCCCATTTTCCCGGCTCCAGCGAGCCTAAGCTGTTTTCGGCATGGCCCGCATAGGCTGCGTCAAGCGTGAAGCAGCGGAAGGCTTCCTTTAGCGACATCGCCTGGTTCGGATACCAGCCGGCAATCGGCTGGCCCGACGCGTCCTGGCGCGTGACGGCCGCGTGGATGCCGAAGAAGGGATTCGGCGATTCGACCGGGAAGTCGGAACCGCAGGCGATGCGCGACCCCTGGTGCAGGAAGCTGCGCCAGGCGTAGGCGCCCTTGATGCGCTCGGGGCCGACGCGGCTTTCCGCCATGTTTTTATCCGAAGTGGCGTGGGTCGGCTGCATCGACGGAATGATGCCAAGCGTTTTGAAGCGCACGATGTCGGCCTGCGTCACGACCTGGGCGTGCTCGATGCGGTGGCGCTGGGCTGCGCTTTTCGTTGCGCCCACTTCCTTCTGGTAGATGTCGAGGATCTGGTGGTTGCCGGCGTCGCCGATTGCATGCACGTTGACCTGGTAGCCGCGCGCCATCGCCTTCTTCATCATCGCGTCCATCTGGGCCGTCTTGTGGAACAGCAGGCCGTGCGAATGCGGCTCGTCGCTGTAGGGCGCGATCAGGGCCGCACCGCGGCTGCCGAGCGCCCCATCCGAATACAGTTTCACGGCACGCAGCGCGTACATGTCCTTGCCATAGGTTTTAACAGGACCGTTCTTCGCCAGCACATCGAAGTCGCCCTGGGTGCCGCCGATCATCCCGTAGATGCGTGCGCTCAGTTTCCCCTGGTCCGCATAGGCGCGGTACAGGCGGTCTTCCGCCACGCCCAGGCCGGCGTCATGGACGCCGGTCAGGCCGACCCGCGCCATCTCGGCGAGCGCGCGGTCGAGGACCTTGCGTCCTTCCGCCTCGGTCTGGGCCGGCAGAACTTTCACGACCAGTTCCTTCGCCGCGTCGACCAGCACGCCGGTGGCGCGGCCGGCAGCATCGCGCATGATCTTGCCGCCGGCCGGATCCGGCGTCTTGTCGGTGATGCCGGCCGCCGCCAGCGCGCGGCTGTTGGCCCAGCCGGCGTGGCCGTCGACCCGCTCGAACCAGACCGGACGGTCGCTGACGACGGCGTCGACGTCAGCGGCGGTCGGGAAGCGGCCCAGTTTCCAGTTTTCCTGGTTCCAGCCGCGGCCACGCAGCCAACCGTCGCCTGGATTGGCGCGTGCGTAGTCGCCGATGGCCCTCAAGGCGTCCTGCAGCGAGGTCGTGGCCGACAGATCGAGCTGGGTCAGCATCTGGCCCAGGCCGAACACGTGGCCGTGGGCGTCGATCAGGCCCGGCAGTACGGTCTTGCCTTGCAAGTCCACCTGGCGCGCACCGGGCGCCTTGGCCGCCACCTCGGCGTTCGTTCCGACGGCCAGGATCTTGCCCCCGTCGTCGAATGCGAGCGCGGCGAACTGCACCAGGTCACCCTTGGCGTTCAGCGTGTAGCCGTTGGCGTTGACGATCGCCGTGTCCGCCTGCGCGCAGGCGGCAGCGAGAGCGGCAAGGACGAACGCGGAACACTGCTTGAGGGTGGGCTGCATGGACTCTCCTGGACATTTATAAAATGCAAAACATGAGTGTAGCGAAGTCCACCCGGCTTGGACACTGGCGGCCACCCTGCGCACCTGTTTTTTCGTTATGATTTCAGATGAGCAATAGCCAATCAACGAACATGGGAATCCTTGTGAAACGAATCGCCTCCGTCCTCTCCTGCGTGTGCGCCCTTGCCGCCTCCTCCTTCGCCGCAGCGGCCGAGTGGGAAGGGCCGCAAGACCCGTTCCAGCTCTACGGCAACAGCTACTATGTCGGCACCGAGGGCCTGAGCTCGGTGCTGATCACCTCACCCGCCGGCCACATCCTGATCGATGGTGCCAGCCCGAAGGCAGGCCCGGCGATTGCCGCGCACATCCGCCAACTCGGCTTCAAGCTGGAAGACATCCGCTACATCCTCGTCTCGCACGAGCATCTCGACCATGCCGGCGGCATCGCGGAACTGCAACGGCTGAGCGGCGCCACCGTGCTCACCAGCCCGGCCGCGAAACCGGTGCTGGAATCGGGCAAGGCCGACAAGGGCGACCCGCAATTCGCCAACGACATGCCGGACATGACCCCTGTTTCTCCGGTGCGCAGCGTGCGCGACGGCGAGTCCGTCGAGCTGGGGCCGCTGTCGATCAAGGCGCATTACACGCCCGGCCACACGCAAGGCGGCATCAGCTGGACCTGGACGGCCGTCGAACACGGCAAGGGGATGAGCATGGTGTATGCGGACAGCCTGAATGCGATCAGCGCCGGCAGCTTCCGTTACAGCGGAAATACGGTCTACCCGACCGCCAGGGCAGACATCGAGCGCTCGATTGCGCGCGTGGCGGCGCTGCCCTGCGACATCCTGGTGACGGCGCATCCGGACGCCAGCGATTTGCTGGAGCGGCAGGCGAAGCAGAAGCAGCTCGGTAACCTCGCCTTCGTCAATCCCGGGGCCTGCGTCGCCTACGCCGACACGGGCCGCAAGCGGCTGGCGAAGACGCTGGCGCAGGAAGCGGCGAAGCAGTAATTCGTAGGGGGCCGCGGCGGCCCCGCGGTCAGGCGCGGCCCGTATCGTCCTTCTCGCGCGCGATCAGCGCCGCCTTTCTCTCGATCCCCCACCGGTAGCCCGACAAGCCCCCATCGTTGCGCACGACGCGGTGGCAGGGAATCGCTACCGCTACGGGATTGGCGGCACAGGCCCCGGCCACCGCGCGCACTGCCGCCGGCGCACCGATGCGCTGCGCCAGCTCGGTATAACTCACCGTCTCGCCGGCCGGAATCGCGCGCAGCGCCGCCCATACTCTCTGCTGGAAGGCGGTGCCGCGCACGTCGAGCGGCAAATCGAGGCCGATGCGCGGCGCCTCCACCAAGCCGATGACCTGCGCCACCGTCGCCTCGAAACCGGCATCGGCGCCGATCAGCTGCGCCTTCGGGAAACGGTCTTGTAAATCGCGCACCAGCGGCTCCGGATCGTTGCCCATCAGCACCGCGCAGATGCCGCGTTCGGTGGCAGCGACCAGGATCGCGCCGAGCGAACAGGCACCTACCGCGAAGCGGATCGCTTCTCCCGCGCCGCCGGCCTTGAAGCGTGAAGGCGCCATCCCCAGCATCGCTTCGCTCCCGGCATAGAAACGCGAACTGGAATTGAAACCGGCCGCATACAGGGCATCGGTGACGCTGCCCTCCTGCGCCAGCGCGTCGCGCACGCGCGCGGCCCGGCGTGCCGCTGCATAGGCCTTGGGCGTCACGCCGGCATGCGTTTTGAAGACGCGTTGAAAGTGGAAGCGGCTCATGCCGACTGCGCGCGCTACCGCATCGAGATCGGGCGCCTCGTCCTGCGCGTCGATCAGGCGGCAGGCTTCGGCGACCAGCTGGGCCTGGCGTTCGCTCAAAGGCGGCTGCCCCGGTTTGCAGCGCAGGCAGGGACGAAAGCCGGCCGCTTCCGCTTCCGCGCAGCTGGCGTGGAAAGCGACATTCGCGCGCAGCGCGGGCCGGGCGCCGCAGGAGGGCCGGCAGTAGACGCCGGTCGTACGCACCGAATAAACAAAAACGCCGTCGGCGGCGCGGTCGCGGCTTTGCACGGCGGCCCAGCGCGCGTCAAGGCTGGCATAAGGTTCGGCGATGGTCTCGATCTTCATGGCACTTGTCCGGAATGGGTGAATGGCTTCATCCTGCCAGCAGGAGGCCATATCGGCACCCCGCCGCTTGCTTTCGAATTCGCGATGCTAGAATCGGGGGCAGTCAACCCTCATCATTATCCTCTTCCGGAGAGCAGTTTGGACGAATCCAGCGCGCAAGCGAGCACCCCCATCTTCCAGCGCATCAAGGACTACCTGGTCGGCGAAATCGCCACCGGACGCTGGAAGGAAGGCGACCTGGTGCCGTCGGAACAGGCGCTGGTACGGCAGTTCGGCGTCTCGCGCATGACGGTCAACCGCGCCGTGCGCGAGCTGACCGCCGAACAGGTGCTCACGCGCCGCCAGGGTTCGGGCACCTATGTCGCGCCGCGCAAATACCAGGCGACCCTGGTCGAGATCCGCAACATCGCCGACGAAGTGCGCGCCCGCGGACACCGCCATGCCAGCCGCCTGCACCTGCTTGAAGAAGCGCCTGCGACCGAGGCCCTGGCGCTGCAGTTCGGCCTGGCGCCGGGCGCTCCGCTGTTTCACTCGCTGATCGTGCACTTCGAAAACGAAGTCCCGATCCAGCTCGAGGACCGCTGGGTCAATCCGGCCTGCGCCCCGGCCTACCTGGAACAGGATTTTGCCAGCATCACCCCGAACGAACACCTGATGGCGGTCGCCCCGCTGCAAGGCGCGACCTACAGCCTCGAGGCGCTGGCCCCGCCGCGCGACGTGGCGGAACTGCTCGGCATCGACGCCCGTTCTCCCTGCCTCGTGCTGAAACGCAGGACGACCTCGCACGGCGCCGTGGCCTCGGTCGTCACGATGTGGCATCCGGGCCACCTGATACAGTTCAACGGCAGCGTGGGCTGAAGGCAATGCCTTAATACTGGACAGAATATTTTGTACAACATGTGCCATGGACAGCCGTTCTCGCACATAATCCCTGCCAGTCAATAATTTGCCGGAACCAACTGTATGAATGACCTCGCCGCATCAAGCCAGCCGCCGCGCGTGCTGGTGCTCGACGACGATCCTTTCATGCTCGAGATGCTGAAAGACATGCTGCATACCATCGGGGTTAGTGCAGTCTATACCGAAGCCAGCACCCGCCACGCCTTGTCCACGCTCGCCGAGCAAGGCCCGGACGTCCTCATCTGCGATCTCGCCCTGCCCGACATGGACGGCATCGAATTCCTGCAGGCAGCAGCCGAACGCGGCTTTCGCGGCGGCGTGATCCTGCTGTCGGGCATGGATTCCGGCGTGCGCGATGCCGCCGGCGAACTGGCGCGGGTGCTCGGATTACGCGTGGCGGGTATCTTCCGCAAGCCCATTGGCCTGGACCAGTTGCGCTCGGCGGTGATGTGCTGAGGGTATGTTAAGATTTTGTACAAAGGCCCGAACACTTTTTGGGAAAATAAGGTATGATTCGGCCTAAATCCCCCGCCTGACGTCCTCCCGACGCCCTTCCCATTGAGTTCGCGCACTTTGCCTCCACCATTGTGCTGCAGCTGTTTTATCAACAAGCGGAAGCCGGACGCGCCTTAACACGGTCGTCTCCAGGCGTACATTGATCCTTACCTCTCTTTGAGGAAAACATGAGCGAAAACATTAAACACATCAGCGATGCTTCTTTCGAAACCGACGTGCTCAAGTCCGAGCTTCCGGTACTGGTCGATTTCTGGGCCGAGTGGTGCGGTCCGTGCAAGATGATCGCCCCGATCCTCGAAGAAGTCGCTAAAGACTACAACGGCAAGATCACGATCGCGAAGATGGACGTCGACGCCAACCAGGCTATTCCAGCCCAGTTCGGCATCCGTGGCATCCCGACCCTGATCCTGTTCAAGAACGGCGCCGTGGCGGCGCAAAAAGTCGGCGCACTGGCCAAAGGCCAATTGACCGCCTTCATCGACAGCAACATCTAAACGCATAGCGGCGGCAGCGCGCCCGCACTGCCGCCATTGTCCGGACGGGATCCGGTCGGCTCCGGCCGCTTCCCAACCTGACGTTGTTTAACGCAGTTTATTTATTCCACGTCGTTCCCTCCCCTACCTTTACCTTCCCGTCACGGGACACCCACACAACATGCACTTATCTGAACTGAAGGCAATGCACGTCTCCGCGCTGCTGGAGATGGCCATCGGCCTCGACATCGACAACGCAGCCCGCCTGCGCAAGCAGGAACTGATGTTCGCGATCCTGAAGAAGCGCGCCAAGTCCGGCGAGCAGATCTTCGGCGACGGCGCCCTCGAAGTCCTGCCGGACGGCTTCGGCTTCCTGCGTTCGCCCGATGCCAGTTACATGGCCTCGACCGACGACATCTATATCTCGCCGTCGCAGATCCGCCGCTTCAACCTGCATACGGGTGACTCGATCGAAGGCGAAGTACGCACGCCGAAAGACGGCGAACGTTATTTCGCTTTGGTAAAGGTGGACAAGGTCAACGGCGAATCGCCGGAAGCCTCGAAGCACCGCATCCTGTTTGAAAACCTGACGCCGCTGCACCCGAACGAGCCGCTGCGCCTCGAGCGCGACATGAACGGCGCCGAAAACATCACCGGCCGCATCGTCGACCTGATTTCCCCGATCGGCAAGGGCCAGCGCGGCCTGCTGGTCGCGTCGCCGAAGTCCGGCAAATCGGTCATGCTGCAGCACATCGCCCACGCGATCACCGCGAATCATCCTGACGTGACCCTGATCGTCCTGCTGATCGACGAGCGTCCTGAGGAAGTGACCGAGATGCAGCGTTCGGTGCGCGGCGAAGTCGTGGCCTCGACCTTCGACGAACCGGCGACGCGCCACGTGCAGGTTGCCGAGATGGTGCTGGAAAAGGCCAAGCGCCTGGTCGAAATGAAGAAGGACGTCGTGATCCTGCTCGACTCGATCACCCGCCTGGCGCGTGCCTACAACACCGTGATCCCGGCTTCGGGCAAGGTGCTGACCGGCGGTGTCGACGCCAACGCGCTGCAGCGTCCGAAGCGTTTCTTCGGCGCCGCCCGTAACGTCGAAGAAGGCGGCTCGCTGACCATCGTCGCGACCGCCCTGATCGAAACGGGCTCGCGCATGGACGACGTCATCTACGAAGAATTCAAGGGCACCGGCAACATGGAAGTGCACCTCGAGCGCCGCCTGGCCGAGAAGCGCGTCTACCCGGCGATCAACCTGAACAAATCGGGTACCCGCCGCGAAGAACTGCTGATCAAGCCGGACCAGCTGCAAAAGATCTGGATCCTGCGCAAGCTGCTGTACTCGATGGACGAGATCGAAGCGATGGAGTTCATCCTCGACAAGATGCGTGCGACGAAGACGAATATCGAGTTCTTCGACATGATGCGCCGCGGCGGCTAATTACCGTTAAAGCATCGACAAGGGCAGCTGCGGCTGCCCTTTTTTGTTTGCGCAGGTGCCCACGCGTAAACGCCGCGACCACCCTGCGTGCGGTTGCCACGGCCGCCCAACCGATTTATAATCGTCGGTTCAGCAGTTCAACTGGCAAGTGAGCGGCAATCGGGTCACGAAGCAAGACGACCGACGAAGTGCTGTTTGGCTACCAAATAAACCCAAGGCAGAAACATGAAAACCGAAACCCATCCAGATTACCGCGAAGTCGTCTTCCACGACGTGTCGTGCGACTTCAAATTCGTGACCCGTTCGACCATCGCTACCCGCGAGACGATCAACCACGAAGGCAAGGACTACCCACTGATCAAGATCGAAGTCTCGGCTGAATCGCACCCGTTCTTCACCGGCAAGCACAAGATCGTCGACACCGCTGGTCGCGTCGAGAAGTTCCGCCAGAAGTTCGGCGCCGTCGGTTCGAAGACCGCAGTCGCGAACAACGAAGGTTAATTTCAGGAAGCCCCACGCGGGCTTCCCGAAGCCCGCCAGGGTCTCAAAAAAAGAAGCCGTTCGGCTTCTTTTTTTTCATCTTTTTATTCCTCGCTATACTAGCGCGACATTAATTCCAGACATCAGACTTATCGATGAAACCAGTCCGCCTCCCCGCCGCCGCCACGCTGGCCCTGCCGCGCTGGGCCTTGTTCGCACTCGGCCTGCTGTATATCCTGCCGGGGCTGATCGGCCGCGATCCGTGGAAGGACGACGCCGGCAGCTTCGGCATCATGTGGACCATGGCCCGCGGCGGCCTGAACGACTGGCTGTATCCGAACGTCGCCGGCCTCCCGAGCACGGACGATGGCCCGCTGGTGTTCTGGCTGGGCGCCATCTGCATCAAGCTGTTCGGCTGGATGCTGGGCGACGTGCTGGCCGCGCGCGTGTCGAACATCGGCATGTTCGTCACCGGCGGCATGTCGCTCTGGTACACCGCTTTCCACCTCGGCCGCCGGCCCGAAGCACAGCCGCTGCGCCTGGCCTTCGGCGGCCAGCCGGAACCCGACGCCTATGGCCGCACCCTGGCCGACACCACCGTCCTCGTCTACCTCGGCTCGCTCGGCCTGCTGCTGTACAGCCACGAAACCCTGGCCGTCACCCTGCAGGGCTCGCTGGTCGCCTATTTCCTGTACCGCGCGGTGCGCTATATCGAGACCGCCAGCGTCCGCAACGCGGCCCTGGTCGGCCTGGCGCTGGGCGCGCTGGCGCTCACGCGCGGGCCGGTGTCGCCGGTCGTCCTGCTGCTGGCGCTGCTGCTATGCACGCGTTTCTTCCGCATCCCGGCCGCCAGCGCGCTGCGCCACATGGCGGTGGCGGCGGTCGCGGCGCTGGCCCTGGCCCTGGTCTGGATCCTGCCGGCGACCCTGGTGCAGCCCTACGGCGAGTCGCCGGTGGCGGCCTGGTTCGGCGCGCACATGGGCCAGTTCGACGTGCCGAGCTGGACCTCGGCAAAAGCCTTCTTCCGGGTCGGCGTCTGGTTCTTCTGGCCGGCCTGGCCCTTCGCCGGCTGGGCGATCTGGGCCTGGCGGCGCCAGGAAAACATGCTGCACATCGTATTGCCGCTGACCTTCCTGGGCGCCCTGACCGCGCTGTTCCTGTGCGACCCGTCGCCCGAGACCGGCGACCTGCTGAAACTGCTGCCGCCGCTGGCCCTGATGGCCGCCTTCGGCCTGCCGACGATGAAGCGCGGCGCGATCAACGCCATCGACTGGTTCTCGGTGATGGCGCTGACGACCCTCGCCGCCCTGGTCTGGCTGTTCTGGATCGCCAAACTGACGGGCTGGCCGGCCCAGCTGTCGCACAATGCCCTCAAGCTGGTGCCGGGCTTCGTGCCGGAATTCGGCATCATCGCCTTCACCGTGGCGGCCGCCGTCTCGATCGGCTGGATCTGGCTGGTGCGCTGGCGCGTGTCGCGCCAGAGAACGGTGCTGTGGCGCGCCGTCGTGCTGTCGTCCAGCGGCCTGATCCTGCTGTGGGTGCTGCTGATGACCCTGTTCCTGCAGGACCTGAACTACAGCAAGAGCTACGCCGGCGTGGCACAGGCCCTCGCCGCCAAGCTGCCGGCGGACGCGAACTGCATCGACACCAACGTGGGCGCGGCCCAGCGCGCCTCCTTCGCCTACTACGGTCGCCTGCCGTTTGTCGGCGTCGAAGGCGGCCAGTGCGATTACGTGCTGCTGCAGGACCGGGTCAAGACGCGCGACGACCGCCTCCTGTCGCGCACCTGGGGCACGCGCGGCGCCACGCTGCTGTGGGAAGGCCGGCGTGCCTCCGACCGCGACGAGCGCTTCCGCCTGTACCGGCGCGCCCGCTGACCGTCAAGCCGCCCCCTTGGGCGGCTTTTCTTTTGGCGCTGTTCGCGTTAAGTGTGGAATATGCCGATGGCCGCCCGCAGCAAAGCCTCCGGCGTCTTGACGCGGGCGCCGTCGAGCGCCCAGCGCCAGCCAGCGGTGCGCCCGTGAGGACGGCCAGGAGTACTGCTCCCGGTACGAACAAAAGTCGTTTCCATGGTGTCGCCATCGGCAAGTTGGCGGTGGTTCGGCGGGTCGACGTGCGCCCGGGCAGATTTATTGAGTCACGTCAACTCCAGGGCGCAAGCGGGGCCGACAATGACAAAGGCCATGCCGATCCAGATTCGCCCCTAAGAGGAGACAACATGAAAAGCGTAATGTTCTCGGAAATCGTCGGGGCACCGCGCGGTGCCGGACCGCGCCGCCTGTCGCCGCTGGCCGCCTACGGCCTGACGCTGGCGCTCGGCACGCCGCTGCTGGTGCTGGCCCTGCGCCTGCTCGATCCCGGCGCCCCGCTCGCCTGCATCGTGCTGCCGGTGCTGGCCGGCCTGGCCCTGCCGCTGTGCACGCCCGCCCCCGGCCGGCTCGACGTCAGCACCCGCTTCGATGCGCGCCACCTGCGCGCCACGCTCGACAGCGCGCTCGCCGACCTCGGCTACGCGCAGGTATGCGCCGGCCCCGACCGCATCCGTTACGCCAGCACCGCCCGCGGCTGGCGCACGCGCTCGCTCAGCGTGCGCATCCAGCCCCATGTCCTCGAAGTCGTCGGCCCGATCCCGACCCTGCGCGCCCTGCAGGCGGCGCTGGCCGGACCGGCCGCGTCGACCGCTCCCGCCGTCCCCGCCACCTGCCGCACCGATCTTTCAAGCCGGGAAACTGTTGCCGCTGCAATCCAAATCAGCGATAATGCGGAGCGCGTTGCCGGGATGGCGGAATAGGTAGACGCACGGGACTCAAAATCCCGCGCCGCGAGGCGTACCGGTTCGATTCCGGTTCCCGGCACCACACGCATGAATATAAAAAACCCGCGTTCTTCTTTGGAGAACGCGGGTTTTTGCTTTTGTAGCGCTGTGCCTGCAGCCCAACAGATAGCAATCTCGCGGCTACTTGTGTGCTATCCTCGACAACTAAATCAATTGCCTTGGGATAATTTTCTTGCTCAACCGGCAGGTTTTACTCCCAGTCCACCCTTTATCCAAGCGTACAGGCAGGCCGTGAGCACCATCGACTCCATCAGCCAATCCGACACGGCCATTGCCCGTGCCAAAGGTTTTTCGGAATGCGTGATCGCGCTGCGGCGCGCACTCACGACGACGCCGGTTGGATGGTCGCTTGCGGTATGGTTCTGCTGGGGCCGCGTGCCGCTGGGCTCGATCGTGTCGTGGCTGGCAACGGCTGCCTTTGTCTGGGCGGGCAGCCTGTTCGTTTTACAGCGGGTGATCGGCGCCGGTTCGAAGGTGGATGTGCATCGCAGCTGGGTGCACTGGGTCGCCGCGCTCGATGGCTTCGGATGGGGCTTGTCGACGTGGTTCCTGGTCGGATACGACCCCGTCCTGGACGCCATCCTGATGGCCCTGCTGTGCGGCGTCACCTCCATCAATGCCCAAGTCTACGGTACCTACGTATCGGCCTATTATTCGCAGATCGGCGTCCAGCTGGCGGTGTCGGTACTGGGTTTATTGACCGCGTCCAATAGTCCAAGCGCGCTCGATTTCGCTGCCGGCCTGGGCGTGTTCATCGCCCTCACCGCCTACTATTCGCGCGCCATCGCACAACGTCTGATGGAAGGCATTCGCTTGCAGTATGCGAATGGATTACTGGCTGCCCAGCTGCGCTCGGCGCTGCAGAAGGTGGAGCTCGATGCCGCGACCGACGCGCTGACCGGGCAGTGGAACCGCCGGGCACTCGACAACTTCCTCAAGCAGCAAGTCGAGCTGCAAACCGTCGCTTACCAGCCCTTTTCCATCCTGATGCTCGACATCGATTTCTTCAAACAGATTAACGATGAACTGGGTCACATGGTCGGCGACGATGTCTTGCGCGCTTTCGCGCACAGGTTACGCGCTGACTTGCGGCCGGGAGATTTTTGCGCCCGCTTCGGCGGCGAGGAATTTTTGGTCGTGCTGCCGCAGACGGCCCTGGGCGTCGCTCTCGAAGTGGCGGAACGCATTCGCAAGGGCATTGCGCAGTCTCCTCTGCTGGAAAAGCCGCGCGTGCAGGTCACGGTGTCGATTGGCGTTTCAACAATGGAGCAAGGGCAAAGTATCGCTGAATTGCTGGCCAGGGCCGACGCTGCCGTGTACCACGCCAAGAATACGGGGCGTAACCAGGTGCGTCCTTCCGTGAACATGCCTGCACAAGCCAGCGGCGTCGCGCACCAGGATTTTCTCATGTAGCCGCCAACGCGGCGCGCAACGCGGCTATTTCGCCGGCTGCCGCACCGACCAGTTATCGTAGGCCCGCTCGATCTTGCGCATCGTTCCCTCCCGCGCGAGCGCGGCGAAGGCCCCGTTCAGGCGCGCAATGAGCGCGTCCGGCATGGCGCGGTGGCAGGCAAGATAGACGTCCAGGCGGTTGAACACCAGCACCGGCACGATCTGGCCGGCCCAGCCGTTCTGCTCGAGCACGGGGCTACCCACGCGCAGGGCGGCGGCCCAGAGGTCGATGCGGCCCAATAAGAGCTTGCGCGGATTGGTCAGGTCGTTCGGCGCCGAGTCGACCCGGAAGCCGCGGCTGCGCAGGTACTGCTCGCGGGCGTCGCCGTTATAGGTGCCGATCCGGTAGGGGCGCGCATCGTCGAGCGTGCGCAGGGCGAAGTGGTGGTCGGCGCGCGCCATCAGGACCCATTCGGCGCTGTCGATCGGCCCCACCCATTTGAACAAGGCTTCGCGCTCCGGCGTGCGGGTGGTGGAGTAGACGCAGGCGTCAAGCCGGTCGTGGGCGGCGGCATAGGCGCGCTTCCAGGGCAGCAGCTCGATCGTGTAGGCCATGCCGGCACGGTCCAGGGCCGCCCGCACCTTGTCGGTCGAGATGCCGATCACGCTGCCCTCGCTGTCGAGCATGCTCGACGGGGCCGCGGCCTCGGTCGTGATGTACAGCGCCCCGGGACGGCCCGCCCGCGCACCCGCATCCGCGCTTGCATCGGCGTCCGTATCCGCCCCTGCCGGGCCGGCGCCAAGCAGGCAGGCCATGGCCAGCGCCGCCCATCGAAATTGTCGAATCAGCATATCGTGCACCCATCCTGGGCAATGTAAAAGCGCGCGAAAAGTGCCCCGCATCCACGCAGCATACCGTAACGGCCTGCCCTTGCCTGCGGCCTGGCAATATGCTCATCCTTATGGTGGCATGCGCGCGACAAAGGCTTGCATGTTCGGCAATTTCGACAAATCCAGACAAGACTTTCCGTATGGAAAATGTCATACTGACGATTACGTCGCCTGTTCGGGCGACCTCTTCTGCCGGACCTCCCATGTCGCTTTTCATGTTGCCCGACGATCCGTCGTTGCTCAGTTACGGTGTGTACGACCCGAAACTGGTCGTGCTGTCCTTGCTCGTGGCTATCTTTTCGTCCTGGATGGGACTGCAAATCGCCGGCCAGGCGCGCCAGCAGACCCGCCAGCGCACCCTGTTCCTGCTCACCGGCAGCCTGGCGCTCGGCGCCGGCGTCTGGTCGATGCACTTCATCGGCATGCTCGCCTTTAACCTGTGCACACAGGTTACCTACGACCCGATGATCACCATCCTGTCGAACCTGCCGAGCATCGGCGCCTCCTTCGTGGCGCTGAGCCTGATCGCGCGCGAACGGATCGGCACCCCCAGCCTGCTGGTGGGCGGCGTGCTGCTCGGTGCCGGCATCGGCGCGATGCACTATTCCGGCATGGCCGGCATGCGCATGAGTCTCGACCTGCGCTACGATCCCCTGATGTTCGGCCTGTCGATCGTGGTGGCGGTGGTGCTGGCCACGCTGGCGCTGTGGGTGCGTTTCGGCCTGGCGCGCCTGCGCCGCGTGAGCGAAGGCCGGCGCCTGCTGCTGGCGGCCATCGTCATGGGCTGCGCGGTCACCGGCATGCACTACACCGCCATGGCGGCCGCGCGTTTCGTGGGCACGGTCGGCAAGGACGCCGTCGCCTCCGACACCACCTTCCTGGCGCTGGCGATCTCCCTGATCACGGTGCTGTTCACGGTCGTCGTACTGGCCGCGAACGGCCTGCTGCGCTACCGCCAGCTGTACCTCGAACTCTCGCGCAGCGAAGCCTGGATGCGCGCCCTGCTCACCACGACGGTGGACGGCGTGATCACGATCGACCGCGAAGGCACGATCGAGGAATTCAATGCCTCGGCCGAAAAGATCTTCGGCTGGCGCCGCGCCGACATCGTCGGCGGCAACATCCGCCTCCTGATGACCGAGGCCGAGCGCGCCAACGAGCAGGCCGGCCTGCTCGGCTACCTGCGCGACAGCAGCGCCCACGCGGCGCCCAACAATGAAGAAGTCGATGCCGTGCGCCGCGACGGCAGCCTGGTGCCGCTGCGCGTCGCCGTCGGCCACGCGCGGATGCAGGAGCGCGAGCTCTTCGTCTGCTTCGTCACCGACATCTCCGAACGCCGCGAAATGGTGGCCGCCCTGCGCGCCAGCGAACAGCAGTTCCGCTCCCTGATCGGCACCATCCCCGGCATTTCCTACCGCAGCCGGATCGAAGGCGCGCACCCGATGGTCTTCATCAGCGACGCCGTCGAACGCGTGGCCGGCTATCCGGCGCGTGATTTCCTGGGCGATCCGCCGGCAGACGGTGCCAACACAGCGCCGCGCCGCTGCTTCGGCGCCCTGATCCACGCCGCCGACCGCGTGCGCGTGTCCGAGGCGATTGCGGCGGCGCTCGCGGAAGACCGCCCCTACCTGGTCGAATACCGCCTTCTTCACGCCGACGGCTCGACCCGCTGGCTGTGGGAGAACGGCACCGGCGTGCGCGACGAAGCAGGCAAACTGACCTGGCTCGACGGCGTGATCCTCGACATCAGCGAACGCCGCACGATGGAAGACGCGCTGCGCCAGGCGAAGGACGCGGCCGAGCAGGCCGCCGCCGCGCGCGCCAGTTTCGTCGCCAACATGAGCCACGAAATCCGCACGCCGATGAATTCGATCCTCGGCTTCACCGACGTCCTGCTGGACGGAGACCTGGCTCCGGAACAGCGGCGCCACCTCGACACCGTGCGCAGCAACGGCCGTTCGCTGCTGCGCCTGCTGAACGAGATCCTCGACACCGCGAAACTGGAAAAAGGCGCGGTCGAACTCGAGGTCAACGATTTCAATTTGCTGTCCCTGATCGACGAACTGTCCTCGACGCTGGCCGCGAACGCGCGCGCCAAGGGCCTGCAGGTCGACATCCATTACGACCCGGCCCTGCCGACGAACCTGCGCGGCGACGAGCTGCGCATCCGCCAGGTGCTGACGAACCTGCTCGACAACGCGATCAAGTTCACCGCCGCCGGCAGCGTGACCCTGCGCGCCGAACAGCAGGACGGCATGCTGCACTTCAGCGTGCAGGACACCGGCATCGGCATCGCCCCGGAACGCCTGCAGGCCATCTTCGACCCGTTCACCCAGGCCGACGCCTCGATGACGCGCCGCTTCGGCGGCACCGGCCTCGGTACCACGATCAGTAAACAATTGGTCGAGCTGATGGGCGGGAAGATCTGGGCCGAGAGCACCGTCGGCGCAGGCACGACCTTCCACGTGGTGCTGCCGCTGTTGGTGGCGCGCTTCGCGCCGCAGCAGGCGCGCGTGCGCACCGCCGCCGCCCTGCCGCCGCTGCGCGTGCTGGCGGCCGACGACGTGCCGCAGAACCTCGAGCTGCTGCAGTTGCTGCTCGCGCGCCGCGGCCATACGATGACGGCGGTGTCCGACGGCGGCGCCGTGGTCGACCTGGCCGGGCGCCAGGAATTCGACCTGGTGCTGATGGACTTCCAGATGCCGGTACTCGACGGTCTCGCCGCCACGCGCCGCATCCGCGAACAGGAACAGGCAACCGGCCGCCCGCGGGTGCCGGTGATCGCGATGACGGCCAGCGTGCTCCCCGAACACCGCCGCGCCAGCGTGCAGGTCGGCATGGACGGTTTCGCTTCGAAGCCGGTCGACTGGGTCACGCTGTCGCACGAGATCGCGCGCGTGCTCGGCCTCGGCTCCGGCAATCCGCATGCGGAAGTGGCGCCGGTCCTCGAACGCCATGCGCTCAACCGCGTGGCCGGCCTGAACCGCTGGGGCGGCAAGGAAGACGCCTGGCGCGAAGCGCTGGAACACTTCCACAGCCAGCACGCGATGCTGCCGCAGTTCCTGCAAGGCTTCCTGGCCAGCGCCGACTACCCGTCGCTGCGCATGCTGGCGCATAAAGCGCGGGGTGTCGGCGCGAATATCGGCCTGGAATTGCTGGCCGATGCGCTGGCCGCGCTGGAACAGCTGGCCGAAGGCGAAAAGGGCCAGGCGCTGGCCGGCGTGGCACTGCTGCCGGAAGCCCTGGCCAAGGTCGAGGCGGCGCATGCCGCGGCGATCCTGGCGATCCGCGCCGAGCGCCCGGCCGCCAGCAACGCGCCGGCCGCCCCGCAAAGCGCAGTCGACCTGCCGCGCGCCCTGCGCGCCGGCCGCCTGCTGCGCGACGCCCTGAATCGCGGCGCGCTCGACGACGCCGCGCTGGCCGGCCTGGCTGCGGCGCTGTCCGGCCATCCGGTGGCCGCCCGCGTCACGCAAGTCCAGGCGGCGCTGGCCGACTTCGACTTCGACCTCGCCCAGCAGCAGCTCGACGCCGCGCTGGAAGCGCTCGCCGAACACGACGACGCCTGAACGACAATCCAAAGCAACAGGAAACGATGTAATGAGCATGACCAGTAACAAGCCGCTGATCCTGGCGGTCGACGACGAAGCGAGCAACCTGCAGTTGCTGCGCCAGATCCTGCAAGACCACTACCGCCTGCTGTTCGCCAAGGACGGCGCGCGCGCCCTGGAGCTGGCCAACAAGGAAAAACCGGATTTGGTGCTGCTCGACGTGATGATGCCGGGGATGAGCGGCTATGAAGTCTGCGCGGCCCTGAAGGCCAATCCGCTGACGGCGCCGATTCCCGTCATCTTCGTGACCGCCCTGTCCGACACGGCCGACGAACTCGAGGGTTTCGAGGCCGGCGCGGTCGACTACATCACCAAGCCGGTCAGCCCGCCGGTGGTGCGCGCGCGCGTGCGCACCCACCTTTCCCTGGTGCGGATGGAAGAACTGAAAGCCTCGCGCCTCGCGATCGTCCAGCGCCTTGGCCTGGCGGCCGAGTACAAGGACAACGAGACCGGCCTGCACGTGATCCGCATGAGCCATTTTTCGCAGATCCTGGGCCTGGCGGCCGGCATGACGGAACAGGAAGCGGACGATTTATTGCATGCGGCGCCGATGCACGACGTCGGCAAGATCGGCATCCCCGACCGCATCCTGCAAAAGGCGGGACCGCTCGATGCCGACGAATGGAAGGTAATGCAGAGCCACGCGGCCATCGGCGCCGAAATCATCGGCGAGCACAGCGACGGCATGCTGAAGCTGGCCCACGAGATCGCGATGACGCACCATGAGAAATATGACGGCAGCGGCTATCCGAACGGCTTGGTGGGTGACGCCATCCCGCTCACGGGACGCATCGTGGCGATTGCCGACGTGTTCGATGCGCTGACCTCGGTCCGCCCGTACAAGCGGGCCTGGAGCGAAGAGGAAGCGATCGAGCACATGGTGCAGCAGAAGGGCAAGCATTTCGACCCGGCCCTGATCGACCTGTTCGTGGCCCAGCTGCCGGCGATCCGTACCGTGCGCGAGCGCTGGGCGGAGAAAGTTTAATCCGCCGTCTTGGCGCCGGGCGCGACGCCCGGCGTCACCATCCCGGGCGTGGCGGCACGGCGGGCCACCACTTCGCGGTACAGCGCCGCGTAGCTGGTCGCCATCTGCTCGGCCGTGAACACTTTCTGGAAACGTTCGCCGGCACGGGCGCCCATCTCGCGCGCCATATCCGGGTTGTCCCACAGCGTGCGCATGGCCGCGCGCAGTGCCGGCGCGTCGGCCGGCGGCGTCACCAGGCCCGTCTCGCCGTCGATGTTGATATAGGTGGTGCCGCTGCCGATGTCGCACGAGATCATCGGCTTGCCGTACATCGCCCCTTCCAGCAGCGAGATGCCGAAGGCTTCCGAGCGCAGGTGCGAGGGGAAGGCCAGCGCATAGCACAGGGTCAGCAAGGCCACCTTGTCTTCCTCGTCGACGGCGCCCACGAAGGTCACATTGTTCAGGCCAAGGCTCAGTGCCTGGGCTTTCAGGCGTGCTTCCTCGGGCCCGGCGCCGACGATCACCACCGGATAGTTCGTCCCGGCCACCGCCTCGAGCAGCACGTGCAGGCCCTTGTAATAGCGCAGCACGCCGACGAACAGGAAGAACTTCGGACCGAAGCGCTCGCGCCACCGGGCCAGGCGCTGCGGATCTGGCTGCGGGTAGGTGTCCCGGTCCAGGCCGTAGGTGATGACACGGGTCTTGTCGCGGTAGCGCCCCAGCACCGGCGACGATTCCATGTAGTCGGGCGAGGCGGCGACGATCGCGTCGACACTGCGCAGGAAGCGCTGTTTCAGGGGCTGGTACAGGCGCAGCAGCTTCTTCTGGCGCACGATGTCGGAGTGGTAGCTGACCACGGTCGGCTTCTTCACGCGCGCCAGGAAGTGGGCCAGGTCCATGAAGGGCCACGGGAAGTGGTAGTGCACGACATCGGCTTCGCGCGCCAGGCGCGCCAGCGCGCCGAGGGAAGCCACCGAGC
Organism: Massilia litorea; assembly: GCF_015101885.1. Lineage (NCBI taxonomy): Bacteria > Pseudomonadati > Pseudomonadota > Betaproteobacteria > Burkholderiales > Oxalobacteraceae > Massilia > Massilia litorea. The sequence goes on along the minus strand of NZ_CP062941.1, from coordinate 1,869,523 downwards.
AGGCATTCGAAGCGAGCTCGAAGTCGAGCGGCACGCGGTGCACGGTGTGCCCCTCGAAGGCGATCGGCACCAGGTTCTGCTCGCGCGACAGCGACAGCACCGTGTTGGTCACGCCGAGGCGGCCGGTGCCGACGCACAGCTGGCGGATGACCTGCTCGATACCGCCGACGCTGTCGGGGTAGTAGGTCTTGTAGAAATGAAGGACGCGCATAGATACGATCGAAAAAGGACGGGCCCGGCGTCGGGGTGCGCAGACCGGACCCGGCGCTTTCCCTGACGCCGGCCGGTTTATGGTCAGCCTGTCGAGGGCACGCCCTCGACCATCCAGCGCAAGGTGTCCACCAACGGCGGTGGTTCGAGCGGCCCGATGACGGCGGCCAGCTTTTCATTGCTCCCCGACAGAGTCAGGACGTCGTTGACGCGCACAAAGGCGGGATTGACTTGCACCTCGATGCGGTAGCCCGCGATGTCGGAAACGAGATCGATTACCTCGCCCAGCGAGTGGCTGCGGCCGGAACACACATTGAATGCCTCGCCCGCCGGCGCGGCGGCCAACAATTTACGGTAGCTGCGCGCCACCATGCGCACGTCGGAAAAATCGCGCGCAATGGCCAGGTTGCCCAGTTCTATGCGCGCTTCCTTGCGCCGGAAATGCGAGACGATCTTCGGCAACAGGAAGTTGTCGCCCTGCCCCTGGCCAGTGTAATTGAAGGGCCGCACGATGACGATAGGCAACTTGTCCATCCACAGGCGCGCCATGTATTCCATGGCCAGCTTGCTGACAGCGTAATCGTTGGCCGGCGCCGCGGCGACGTCTTCGGTGATGACGGGCACGCTGGCATTGCCGTAGATGTTGGCCGAGGACGCCAGCAGCACGCTCGACGGCTTGTGGCGCAGCGCCGCCAGCGCTTCGAGCAGGTTGCGGGTGCCGACCAGGTTGACGCGGTAGATCTGCTCGACGTCGCTGTGGGCGACAAAGGCGATCCCGGCCAGGTGCACGACCACGTCCGGTTGTACCTGCTCGACCATGGCGCCGACCGCCGCGCGGTCGCACAAGTCGACCGCCAGCACGTCGGTGCCGAGATCGTTGCCCGGCATGACCGTGCCGAACACACGGTAGCCGGCGGCCGCCAGTTCGCGTGCCACATAATAGCCGGTAAAGCCGCGCAGGCCGGTGATCAGGGCACGCTTGCCCTCGCCTTCGCGCGGGCCTGCCTCAGGCTGCGGATCGCGCACGGTGCTCATGTCAGAACGAAAAGCCCTGCTCGTTGCGCCGCAGGTCGGCGTCGACCATCATCTGGCACAGCTCCTCGAGCGTCGTTTTCGGTTCCCAGCCAAGCTCGCGCTTGGCCTTGGCCGGATCGCCGATCAGGAGTTCGACTTCCGCCGGGCGGTAGAACTTCGGCGAGATGCGCACCAGGGTCTTGCCGCTCTTGGTGCAGACGCCGGTTTCGTTTTCGCCGCTGCCCTGGAATTCGAGCGTAATACCGGCAGCCTTGAAGGCCATCGTCACGAAGTCGCGCACGGTCTCGGTACGGTTCGTTGCCAGCACGTAGGTGTCAGGCTGGTCGGCCTGCAACATGCGCCACATGCCTTCCACGTACTCTTTGGCAAAGCCCCAGTCGCGCTTGGCGTCGAGGTTGCCCAGTTCGAGCACGTCGAGCTTGTTCAGGACGATCTTCGCGACCGAATCGGTGATCTTGCGGGTGACGAACTCGCGGCCGCGCAGCGGCGACTCGTGGTTGAACAGGATGCCCGAGGAACCGAAGATGCCGTAGCTCTCGCGGTAGTTGATCGTCATCCAGTGCGCGTACAGCTTGGCCACGCCGTACGGGCTGCGCGGGTAGAACGGGGTCTCCTCGACCTGCGGGATGGCCTGCACCTTGCCGAACATTTCCGAGGTCGACGCCTGGTAGAAGCGGATCTTCGGATTGATCAGGCGAATCGCCTCGAGCAGGTTGACGGCGCCGAGGCCGGTGATCGATGCAGTGGTCAAGGGCTGGTCAAAGGACACGCCGACGAAGCTTTGCGCCGCCAGGTTGTAGACCTCATCCGGTTGCGCGGTCTGGATCAGGCGCAGGCTCGATGCCAGGTCGGTCAGGTCGTATTCGACCAGCGACAGGTTGGGATGCGCCTGAATGCCGAGTTCCTCGATACGCCAGAAATTGGTCGAGCTGGCGCGGCGGAAGGTACCGGTGACGTGATAACCCTTCTCGAGCAGCAATTGCGCGAGATAGGCGCCGTCCTGACCAGTAATACCAGTGATGACGGCTCTTTTTGTTGTTTTCTGCACGATATGAAAATTCCGGATGAGTGCCGCAAGTGGCAACTACTTTTCTGACAACCCCATATTGTAACAGAGGACTTTGCCTGTTACGGATGCAGGGGCGCCATAACAACAGGCGCCCATGGCCGGCATTATTGATCGAAATGCTATTTGTCTGGGGAGCGCTTACGGATTGTTACGTGTCGCTGCCCAAAAAAACAGGCGAGCACGCTCGCCTGTGAGTCCACTCAATGGATGAGCGAATTGTTAAATCCGGGCTGAACTTTTATCAGCCCGGATCGTCCAGGCTGGTCAGCGATTCGACACGGCATCGACGACGCACAGCGCCGTCATGTTGACGATGCGGCGCACCGTGGCCGACGGGGTCAGGATGTGCACCGGTTTGGCGCAGCCGAGCAGGACCGGGCCGACCGCGATGCCGTTGCCGGCCGCCGTCTTGAGCAGGTTGTAGGCGATGTTGGCCGAATCGATGTCCGGCATGACCACCAGGTTGGCGTCGCCCTTGAGCGTCGATTGCGGCATCAGCTTCGCACGCAGCTTCGCATCGAGCGCCACGTCGCCGTGCATCTCGCCGTCGACTTCCAGGTTCGGCGCCTTCTGCTGCACCAGCGCCAGCGCGGTGCGCATCTTCTTCGCCGGCTCGCTGTCCGAGGTGCCGAAATTCGAATGCGACAGCAGCGCCACGCGCGGGGTGATGCCGAAGCGCTCGAGTTCCTCGGCCGCCATGATCGTGATCTCGGCCAGCTCTTCCGCCGTCGGGTTCTCGTTGACGTGGGTGTCGACCATCGCCAGCTGGCGCTCTTCGGTGATGACGAAGTTCATCGCCGCGTAGACCTTGGCGCCGGCGCGCTTGCCCAGCACCTTCTCGATGAAGTCGAGGTGGGTCCAGGTGGTGCCGTAGGTGCCGCAGATCATGCCGTCGGCGTCGCCCTTGTGGATCATCATCGCGCCGATCAGCGTATGGCGGCGGCGCATCGCCAGCTTGGCCATGTCCGCGGTCACACCCTTGCGCATCACCATCTGGTGGTAAGTCTGCCAGTAGTCGCGGTAACGCTCGTCGAAGTCGGGGTTGATGACGTCGAAATGCTCGCCCAGCTTCAGGCGCAGGCCGAACTTCTGGATGCGCTGCTCGAGCACGGCCGGGCGGCCGACCAGGATCGGGCGCGCCAGCCGCTCGTCGACCACCACCTGCACCGCTCGCAGCACGCGCTCGTCCTCGCCTTCGGCGTAGACGATGCGCTTGAGCTCGAGCGGGGCGCTCTTGGCGACCTGGAACAGCGGCTTCATGAACGAGCCGCTGCGGTACACGATCTGCTGCAGGCTTTCGGCGTAGGCGGCCAGGTCGGCGATCGGGCGGGCAGCGACGCCGCCGTCCATCGCGGCCTTGGCCACCGCCGGCGCGATATGGGTCAGCAAACGCGGGTCGAACGGCATCGGGATCAGGTATTCCGGGCCGAAGGACAGGTTGTTGATGCCGTAGGTCGAGGCGACCACGTCCGACTGCTCGGCATGCGCCAGGTCGGCGATCGCGTGCACGACCGCGATTTCCATTTCGCGCGTGATCGTCGTCGCGCCGCAATCGAGGGCGCCGCGGAAGATGTACGGGAAGCACAGGACGTTGTTGACCTGGTTCGGGTAGTCCGAACGGCCGGTGGCGATGATCACATCGCTGCGCACGGCCTTTGCGTCTTCCGGCAGGATCTCCGGATTCGGGTTGGCCAGCGCCAGGATGATCGGGTTCGGCGCCATCTTCGCGACCATTTCCGGCTTCAGGACGCCGCCGGCCGACAGGCCGAGGAAGATGTCGGCGTCGGGCATGATGTCGGTCAGGGTGCGGTGCGCGGTATCCTGCGCGAAGCGCTCCTTGTCCGGGTCCATCAGCTCGACGCGGCCCTTGTAGACGACGCCGGCCAGGTCGGTGACAAAAATGTTTTCGATCGGGAAGCCGAGGTCGACGATCAGGTCGAGGCAGGCCAGGGCCGCGGCGCCGGCGCCGGAGACGACCAGCTTGCAGTTCTTGATGTCCTTGTTGACGACCTTCAGGCCGTTCAGGATGGCGGCGCCGACGATGATCGCGGTGCCGTGCTGGTCGTCATGGAAGACCGGGATCTTCATCCGCTCGCGCAGTTTGCGCTCGATGTAGAAGCACTCGGGCGCCTTGATGTCTTCCAGGTTCACGCCCCCGAAGGTCGGCTCGAGCGAAGCGATGATGTCGACCAGCTTGTCGGGATCGTTCTCGGCGATCTCGATGTCGAAGACGTCGATCGCGGCAAACTTCTTGAACAGAACGCCCTTGCCTTCCATCACCGGCTTGGAAGCCAGCGGGCCGATGTTACCCAGGCCGAGCACGGCGGTGCCGTTCGAGATCACGGCCACCAGGTTGCCGCGCGACGTGTATTTGTACGACGCCAGCGGGTCCTTGACGATCTCTTCGCAAGGCGCCGCCACGCCCGGCGAATAGGCCAGGGCCAGGTCGCGCTGGTTCAGCAGGCCCTTGATCGGGGTCACCGAGATCTTGCCCGGACGGGGGAACTGGTGGTATTCGAGCGCTGCAGCCCGCAGTTGTTGGCGCAGTTCTTCTTTTTTGTCCGATGACGAATCCATGCTATGCAGCCTTCCTGAACTTAGAGGGGAACCTCCAATTTTATCAGACTGACTCTTTCATTCGGCTATCAATTGGCTACGTATTTTCCACGTTGGTGATTCTACAAGTTTTGCTAATGCAAGGGGGGTGCATCATAAGCAAACATGATGCGTGCATCGAGTCCTGGGCTCGGGAGCCCAGGCTACGACAAGGGGGTGCATCATAAGCAAACATGATGCTTGCACCAAGTCCTGGGCTCGGGAGCCCAGGCTACGCTTCGCTTGGGGTAGCGGGCTTGCACGCCCCGTGCTGCCTGCGGGCGGTAGAATTGCCCCCATGCTCTCCGAATTCGACCTCATCAAACGTTACTTCCGCCGCGCCCGTAGTGGCCACGCCGTCCTCGGCATCGGCGACGACTGCGCCCTGCTGGCCCCGACGCCCGGCATGCAGACTGCGGTCTCGACCGACCTCCTGATCGAAGGCCGCCATTTCTTTGCCGGCGCCGACCCGCGCATGCTCGGCCATAAATGCCTGGCCGTGAACCTGTCCGACCTGGCGGCGATGGGCGCGAAGCCCGTCGGCTTTACCCTTGCCCTGTCGCTGCCCGGCGCAGATCCCGAATGGCTCGAAGCCTTCTCGAGCGGGATGTTCGCGCTGGCCGACCAGCACGACTGCGAACTGATCGGCGGCGATACCACACGCGGCCCGCTGGCGATCTGCATCACCGTGTTCGGCGAAATCGCCCCCGGCCACGCGCTGCGCCGCGACGCCGCGCGCGCCGGGCACGACATCTGGATCTCGGGCACCCTGGGCGACGCGCGCCTGGCGCTGGCCGGCTACTGGAAGGAAATCGCGCTCGATGGCGAGGCCCTGGCCCACGCCGCCCTGCGCATGCACCAGCCGACGCCGCGCATCGAGCTCGGGCGCGCGCTGGCGGTGGTACCGATCGCGCACGCGGCGCTCGACATTTCCGACGGATTGATTGGCGACCTCGGGCACATCCTCGAAGCGTCGCGGGTCGGCGCCACGCTCGATGTCGACGCACTGCCCGCCGGACCGGCGCTGGCCGGGCAGTCGCTGGCGCTGCGGCGCCGGTTTACGCTGGCCGGCGGCGACGATTACGAACTATGTTTTACAGCCCCGGCCAGCCAGCGCGAGGCCGTGATCGCGACGGCGGCGGCCGCCGGTACGCCGGTGACGCGCGTCGGCACCATCGATGCCCAGCCGGGTTTACGATTGGTGGACGCGGCCGGTAAATCGCTGGAGATGGATGTGCAGGGGTGGGATCACTTCAGCGGGCAATGATCCGGCCTCGTACCGCATGCGCCGCGTGCTGACGCCGCTCACCCCGTCCTGGGCACCTTGCGGTCATCGTAGGGCCCGTGTTCCATCCAGTAATGCCGGAACGCTAGCCGCACGTTATCGCGCAACTCCGCATCGTTCCACGGCTTCGTATAAAACTTGTAGATCGACCCGCGGTTGATCGATTCGAGCACGGTGTTGATGCCCGTGTAACCGGACAGGATGATCCGCATCGTGTCCGGATACATCTCCTTTACCTTGCTCAGGAACTCGGTGCCGCTCATGACCGGCATGCGCTGGTCGCACATCACGACCTGCACCCGGTACAGCGCCAGCAGCTCGAAGGCCTCGGTCGGCGTCGACGCCGTCAGCACCCGGTAGTTATCGCGGCGGAACAGGCGGTGCAGCGCGGTGAGCGTATCGACGTCGTCGTCGACCACCAGGATGGTCTGGACGTTGCTGTCGTCGGCGGTGGGCCGGTCCGGCGTCTCGCGGTTCTTGCGCACCAGTTGGGCCAGCTGGGCGGCCGGCAGCGCGCGCGAAAAATGAAAACCTTGGATCTCGTCGCAGCGGTGGCGCCGCAGGTAGGCCATCTGGGCGCGCGTCTCGACACCCTCGGCGATCACCTGCATGTGCAGGCTGTGCGCCATGCTGATGATGGCCAGCGCAATCGCGGCGTCGTCAGGATTGGTGACGATGTCGCGCACGAACGCGATATCGATTTTCAGTTTATCGATCGGGAAGCGTTTCAGATAGGCCAGGCTCGAGTAGCCGGTGCCGAAGTCGTCGATCGCGATCCGGATGCCCAGCGCCTTCAATCGTTCCAGCACCTCGATGGTGCGCTCGGCATTCGTCATCAGCGCGCTTTCGGTCAGCTCGAGCTCCAGCAGTCCGGGCTCGATGCCGTGGCGTTCGAGCGCCGCGCGCACCACGCCCTCCAGGTCTCCCTCGACGAACTGGCGGCTCGATACGTTGACTGCCACGCGCAGCTCGCGCACGCCCTCCTCCTGCCACTCGGCGATCTGGCGGCAGGCCTCGTCGATGATCCACTCGCCGATGCGCACCACCATCCCGGTTTCTTCCAGCACCGGCACGAATTCGGCCGGATACACCAGGCCGTGGCCGGGCCGGTGCCAGCGCAGCAGCGCCTCGACCCCGCACACGCGCCCCGTACTGAGCTCCAGCTTCGGCTGGTAATGCAGCACGAACTGTTCTCCCTCGAGCGCGCTGCGCAGCGCCAGCTCGAGGTCGAGCCGGGCCAGGACCTGCACATTCATCCCGGCCGTGAAGAAGCGGTAGCCGTCGCGCCCCGCTTCCTTGGCGCGCACCATCGCCGTATCGGCATATTTCACCAGGGTCTCCGGCTCGACCGCGTCATCCGGATACATGGCGATGCCGATGCTGGCGGTGAGCACGGCATGCTGGCCGTTCAGGTCGAAGGGCGCGCGCAGCGATTCGCGGATTTCGTTGGCGACGTGCGCCGCCTCTCCCTGCTGCTCGCGCGTCATGCTGAGGATGACGGCGAACTCGTCGCCGCCGAGGCGCCCGACCGCGCCACGCTGTTCGCGCACGCGCACCAGGCGGTCGCTGAACTGGCGCAGCAGCTCATCGCCCAGCGCCGGACCCAGTGAATCGTTGACGATCTTAAAACGGTCGAGCGTGATGAACAGCACCGCCACGCGCCAGGCCTTATCCTGCGCCAGCTCGATCGCTTCGCGCAGGTTCTGGAAGAACAGGGTGCGGTTGGGCAGGCCGGTGAGGCCGTCGAAGCTGGCCAGGTGCTTCAGGCGCTGCTGCGCCTGGAGGCGCTCGCTGATGTCGCGCGCCACCGCGATCAGCAGCTTGCTCGAACCGGCCTCCTGCCACTGCCAGCTGATCTCGACCGGCACCGCGCCTTCTCCGCCGGCGCGCAGCAGTTCGGTCTCGTTGATGTCGGTCTCGTGCGCCGCGCCGTTGGTGGCCAGGTGGCGCTCGAGCTGGGCCCTGGTGGTCAGTCCCAGCGCCACCGGGTCGATGCGCAGCAGCGCCTCACGCGAGAAGCCGAGCATGCGGCAGGCGCCGTCGCTGACGTCGACCAGCGCCAGGCTGGCCGCGTCGATCAGGAAGATGCCGTCGGTAGTGGCGTCCATCGCGCTGCGAAAGCGCCCCAGCGCCGCGGTCCGCTCGCGCACCGTTCGCTCCAGGCGCGCGCCGTATTCGCGCGACTCGCGGTGCATCAGGCGCACTTCCAGCAGGTTGCGGATGCGCGTCATCACCTCGACCGTGTCGAGCGGTTTGCCGATGAAGTCGCGCGCGCCGGCTTCCAGCGCCGCCAGCTTCTTGTCCGGTTCGGCCGTCACCACCAGCACCGGCAGCCAGGATTCGCTTTCCAGCGGTTTTAACGCCTCCATCACCTGGAAGCCGTCCATGTGCGGCATGTGCAAATCCAGGATGATCAGGTCGAAGCGGTATTTCAGGTGCAGCGACACCACCTGGCGCGGGTCGCTGGTGCTGTGGACGTTCTCGTAGCCGGTGGTTTTTAACAGATATTCCAGCAGCTGCACATTGACCGGCTGGTCGTCGACGATCAGCACGCGCGCGCGGCGCACTTCGGCGGGCGTGATCACGATGCCGTTCCTCCTGTTGCCCTGCCTGCGCGCAGGTGCGCCAGCGTGAGGTCGATCGCTTCGTTGAACTTGTCGATGTCGATCGGCTTGGTGAGATAGCGGAAGAAGCCGGCCGCCATGCCGCGTTCGATGTCGCGCGTCATCGCGTTCGCCGTCAGCGCGATCACCGGAATGTCCCTGGTCGCCGGCTCGCGCTGGAGTTGCGCCAGCACTTCGAGGCCGCTCATGCCGGGCAGGTTCAGGTCCATCAGGATGATGTCGGGATGATGCGCGCGCGCCAGCGCCAGGCCGCCCGGGCCGTCGCCGGCGGCCAGCAGGCGCAGGTCGGGCCGGAAGCGCACGATCTCCTCGACCAGTTTCAGGTTGGCCGGATTGTCCTCGACATACAGCACCAGCTGCGGCACACCGTCGCCGCCGGCAGCCGGCGCGGCCTCGACCGCAGCGAGGGCGCTGGCCTGCGAAGCCAGCGGCGCGGTGGTGCCCAGCTCGATCGTAAACACGCTGCCGACATTCGGGCTGCTGGTGACCTCGATGGTGCCGTTCATCAGCTCGACGAGGCGGCGCGTGACCACCAGGCCGATGCCGGTTCCCTCCTGGGCGCCCGCTTCCTGGCCGAGGCGGTTGAATGGCTGGAACAGGCTGTCGACCTGGTCGGGGCGCAGGCCCATGCCGGTGTCCTGCACCGAAATGCGCATGCGCCCGGGGCTCGCCTGCTGGCAGTCGAGCACCACGGCGCCGGCGTCGCGGTTGTACTTGATCGCGTTCGACAGCAGGTTGAGCAGCACCTGTTTCAGGCGCGTGCGGTCGGCCAGCAGCACGGCGTTCACCTGCTGCGGGAACAGCACGCGGATGCCGCGCGCCGCCGCCAGCGGTTCGATCATGGTCTGGCACTCGCCAAGGATCTCGCCCAGCGCCACCGGTTCCATCGACAGGGTAATCGTGCCCGATTCGACTTTCGCCAGGTCGAGGATCTCGTTGATCAGGGTGAGCAGGTGCCGCCCCGACTTCAGGATGTGGTTCGCGAATTCCTTCTTCTGCGTGTCGGTGGTCGGCAGCGATGCGGAGGTCAGTATCTGCGCGAAGCCGAGGATCGCGTTGAGCGGCGTGCGCAGCTCATGGCTCATCGAGGAAAGAAAAGCGGATTTCGCCTGGTTGGCGTTGTGCGCCTCGTCGATGGCGTTCGCCAGTTCGGCATTGGCCAGCGCCAGCTGCAGCGTACGTTCGTCGACGCGGTGTTCGAGCTGCTCGTTCAGGCGCATGATTTCCTGCTGCGCGCGCGAGCGCTCCTGGGCCTCGCGCACGATTTCTCCGTTCGAGTCTTCCAGTTCGCGCGTGCGCTGCTCGATCTCGGTCAGCATCGCGTTGAACGAGTCGGCCAGTTCCGCCGCCTCGTCGTTGCCGACGCGCGGCGCGCGCCGCGAATAGTCGCGCGTGGCGACGACGTCGCGCGCGATTTCGGTGACGGCCACGATCGGCGCCGTGATGACGCGGCCCATGCGCCGCATCAGCAGGTAGGCCGTGCCCATCGCCAGCAGCATCACCCCGAGGGCGATCGCCAGGTAGTCGAGCGTGCGCGCCAGCATCCGGTTCTCGGCGCGCAGCCAGACGGTGCCGACGGTCTCGCCGTTTTCCACGATCGGGCGGAACAGCATGACGTGCCGGCCCTCGCTGCGCGCGCCCGGCGCTTCCGGACGCGGCGGGAAGGCGCCGGGCGCGCCGGGCGCCGCATACGAGGCGAACAGGCGTCCGTGCTCGTCGTAGATGGCGGCCGCGCCGACGATCGGCCGGGTGCGCAGCAAGGCGAGATTCTCGCCCGCCAGGCGCGGGTCGTCGAAGGCCAGCGCGGCCGAGGTCATGTGGCCGACCAGTTCGGCCTGGGTCGACAAGTCGTTGATCAGGGAGCGCTGGTAGTTGCGCAGGTCGTAGCCGATGATCAGGCCGACCGACACCAGCAGCGCGGCGAAGGTGGTGGCCATCACGACCACCACCAGTTTTTTGCGGATCGAGGAGCGCCGGTTCACGAAGCCCCCGTCACGCGCACGGCCGCGGCCAGCAGGCGCGCGCTGATTTTGAGCCCGCTCGGCGCCACCTGGCCAAGCGCCACTTCGAAGCGCAGGTGTTCGTCGATGACGAGGAAGCGGATCATGTTGCCGGGCACCTCGGCGCCCTCGCCCACCGTGAGCAGCGGCAGGCCGCGCGCGCTCGCCAGCAGCTCGGGCCAACGCTCGGGGCCGCCGATGTACAGCACATGCAGGCCGGCCGGCGAATCGCCGCGGCGCAGGCGCCGCACCGCCAGCGGATGGCTGCCGACGCTGCGCCCGGCGATTACCTGCTCGAGCTGGGCGGCCAGTTCATCGTTGCCGGCCACCCCGATCACGAGCGGGCTGTCGGGGCGGACAAAGACGCTGCCGGGCCAGTCGACGAAACCGGCGAATTTATACAGGTAGGCGGCCTTCACCTGGACTTCGAGGCGCGCCGGCTGCGCCGCTGCCGCGCCGGCGAGCAGCCACAGGGCGAACAGGAACAGGTGCGCCGAGCGCACGGCCCGGACGGCGAAAGCCATCACGATGGGACCGAGCCTACCCGGCAGCACGTGAAAAATGCATGCGGCATAAACATGTATGTTGGAAAAAAGAAACGCGGCGAAAGTCGCCGCGATGCAGGATAGCAAACCGGGTTGTCTTCGTGTCGCACGGGACATTTCCTGTTTGGATCTACGTTGGAGCTACTGTACCCGCTCCCTTCGCATTTGCGTAGCGAGTGTCAGCTTCCTTGCAAGTTTGCCACACCGGCCCGGGCCGCGGCGCGCTAGAATGAACTCACGCGCGACCACCCGCTGTCGCCGCCGCCGGCCGAGTCCGGCGCCACCTGAAGGAGCTGCACGTGACGAACGATTTGATCGATCTTGCAACGAAAGTGGGCATGGCGCTGCAGGCCAGGCGCCTGGTGCTGGCCACGGCCGAATCCTGCACCGGCGGTGGCGTGTCGCAGGCCGTCACCGAGATCGCCGGCTCGACCGGCTGGTTCGAATGCGGGTTCGTGACCTATTCGAATGCCTCGAAAACCGAGCTGCTCGAGGTCCCGGCGGCGCTGATCGCCCAGTTCGGGTCGGTCAGCGAGGAAGTGGCGGGCGCGATGGCCGAAGGCGCGCTGGCCAACAGCAACGCCGATGTCGCCCTCTCGACCACCGGCATCGCCGGCCCGACCGGCGCGGTGCCGGGCAAGCCGGTCGGCACCGTCTGCTTCGGCTGGGCGCGCGGCGACACGACGTATACCGAGCGCCTCGTGTTCCAGGGCGACCGCGCGGCCGTGCGCGAGCAGACCGTGGCGCATGCGCTGCGCGGCCTGCTGCGCTTTATTGAATAGGACGGCGCGCATAGTGAGGCGCCGCCGGCCGGCGGCGGCGCAGGGCGCCGCGCTGCTGCTCGCCTGCGCGCTTGGCGGCTGTGCGGCAGACACCGTATCCGCTACCGGCATTCAAACCGAGTCCGAGGTCCAGACCGTGTACGCCGTCGGCGATATCGCCCGCTGCACCCACCCCGACCCACGCTGGTCGGGCGCGTTCGATACCGCCGCCGTGGTCACGGCCGGCCTGGCGGCGGACCCGAACGCGGTCGTGCTGACCCTGGGCGACCACACCTACCCGCACGGCACGGCGGCCGAATTCGCCAACTGCTACGGTCCCACCTGGGGCCGCTTCAAGGAGCGCACCTGGCCCGCCCCCGGCAACCACGAATACCACATGCAGGGCGCGGCGCCCTACTTTGCCTATTTCGGCGCGCGCGCCGGGCGCGGCTACTACAGCCTGCGCCTCGGCAGCTGGCGCATCTATTCGCTCGACAGCAACCTGGCGGGCGCTGCGCAGGCCAGGCAACTGGCCTGGCTGAAGGTGGAACTGGCACAGGACAAGGCCAGCGCCGCCGGCGCCGGCACGCCGCCCTGCACGCTGGCATTCTGGCACCATCCCCTGTACAGTTCGGGCGGCCACGGCAGCGTGGCGACCATGCGCGCGGCCTGGGCGCTGCTGCAGGGAGCCGGCGCGGAACTGGTGTTATCCGGCCACGACCACGATTACGAGCGTTTCGCGCCGCAGGATGCGGAAGGCCGCCTGGATCCCCGCGGCCTGCGCCAGTTCGTGGTCGGCACCGGCGGCGCCTATCCGACGCCCTTCCTGATGCCGCTCGCGCACAGCGAAACCCGCGACGCCAGCCGCAACGGCGTCCTGCGCCTGCGCCTGCATGCGGGTCGCTACGACTGGGAATTCCTGGAAGCGACCCCACCTCAGTTACCGAATGCCTCGCCGCCGGACCACGGTAGCGGCGTTTGCCACTGAGCTGCCATTGATTCATCAGCATGACCTTATTCTTCTGGAGCACCACATGAAAACCCGCCCCTTGTTTGCCGCATCGCTGCTGATGGCCGCCCTGAACGGCGCCGGCGCCGAAGAAGGCGGGGGTGGCGCCGCCGCCGCGGGCACGCCGCCGCACACCCAGCTGCCCGGCATCCCGAACATCGCCTTCGACAAATACACCCTGCCGAACGGCCTGCAGGTGATCCTGGTCGAGGACAAGCGCCTGCCCCTGGTCGCGGTCAACGTCTGGTACCACGTCGGCCCGGCCAACGAGGCGCCCGGCCTCACCGGTTTTGCCCACCTGTTCGAGCACATGATGTTCGCGGGCAGTAAGCACCTGCCGCGCGGCATGGCCGACCGCCTGATGGAAGGCGCCGGCGCCAGCGACAGCAACGGCAGCACCGACTACGACCGCACCAATTACTACGATACGGTCCCCTCGAACCAGCTCGAACTGGCCCTCTGGGTGCATGCCGACCGCATGGGCTACCTGCTCGACGTGCTCGACCAGAAGTCGCTGACCAACCAGCAGGACGTGGTGCGCAACGAGCGGCGCGACACGGTCGAAAACGAACCCTACGGCATCGTCGAGGAAGCGCTGAACCACGCGCTGTTCCCGGAGGAGCACCCGTACCGGGCCTCGGTGATCGGCTCGCACACCGACATCCAGAACGCCAGGCTGGAAGACGTGCGCGAGTTCTTCACCCGTTACTATGGCCCGAACAACGCCAGCATCGTGATCGCCGGCGACATCGACAAGGTCAGGACGCGCGCCCTGGTGGCGAAATATTTCGGCAGCCTGCGGCGCGGGCCGGCCGTGGTGCGTCCGAACGTCGTCACGCCGCCGATCACGAGCGAGCGCCGGCTGGTGGTGCCGGACCGCGTCGAACTGCCGCGCGTCTACATGGGCTGGCTGACGCCCCCCGCCTACCAGCCGGGCGACGCCGAACTGGCGGTCGCCGCGCAAATTCTCGCCGGCGGCAAATCGAGCCGGCTGTACAAGTCTCTGGTCTACGGGCGCCAGATCGCCCAGGACGTCGATGCCGACCAGGATTCGCGCGCACTGGCCTCGACCTTCCTGATCGAAGTCACGGCGCGCGCCGGCCACACCCCGGCCGAGATCGAGGAAGCGATCGACGCCGAACTCGCCGCCCTGCGCGACCAGGGGCCGACGGAACAGGAGGTGGCGCGTGCCCGCAACCAGATCGAGACGGCGATCGTCAGCTCGCTGGAAAAACTGGGCGGCGATGGCCTGGCCGACCAATTGAATCACTATAACCAGTACACGGGCGACCCCGGCTACCTGGCCCAGGACGTGGCCCAGCTGCGCAAGATCACCGCTGCCGACGTCCAGCGCGCCGCGCGCACCTGGCTGCAACGCAAGTCGCGCGTGGTGGTGGCCGGCGTGCCCGGCATCCCGGATCTGCCGCCCGACCCGCCGGCACCGAAGCCGCCCAAGGCGCGCAGCAACAAGGCGGGACCGGGCGGCATCAACGAAGCCGAGGCCTGGCGCGCGCAAATGCCGAAGGCCGGGCCGGCGCCGCGCATGAACCTGCCGCAGGGCGAGAGTTTCAAGCTGCCCAATGGTTTAACTGTCATCCACCACTACAATCCGGCGCTGCCGCTGGTGTCGGCCGACCTGGTGGTGCGCAGTGGGTCGGACGCCAATCCCGCGGCCCTGCCGGGCCTGTCGAGCTTCACGGCGCAGATGCTGACGGAGGGCACGGCGACGCGCAGCGCGCCGCGCATCGCCGACGAGATCGCGCAACTGGGCGCCTTCATGGATACCGGCAGCAGCACGGCGGCGTCGACGGTTTCGCTGCTGTCGCTGCGCGCCAACTTCGGCGCGGCCTTGGCCGTGCTGGCCGACGTCGTGCTGCACCCCGCCTTCCCGACCGCCGAAGTCGAGCGCCAGCGCGCCAGCCGCCTGGGCGATTTGATGCAGCAGCGCGACGACCCCGAACTCATCGCCGCGCTGGCCGCCGCCGGCGCCCTGTACGGCCCGCGCCACCCTTACGGTTACGGCCAGCTGGGCACGGAGCCGGCGATCCGCGCCGTGACGCGCGAAGACCTGGAGGGTTTCTGGCGCCGCCACTACGTGCCGGGCAATGCGGCGCTGGTGGTCTCGGGCGACATCTCGCGCGCCGAACTCAAGGCCCTGGCCGAAGCCCATTTCCTCGGCTGGAAGAGCGCCCCGGTGCCGCCGCTCGTGCCCGGCACCCCGGTCACAACGAACGCGCGCGTGGTGCTGGTCGACCAGCCGGGCGCGGGCCAGACGGCGCTGCGCCTGACGATGCTCGGCGCCGATCGCAAGACGGCCCAGTTCCCGGCGCTGGAAGTCATGAACGCGGCCTTCGGCGGCCTGTTCACGAGCCGCATCAACCAGAACCTGCGCGAAGACAAGGGATATACCTATGGCGTCTACTCGGGTTTCAGGTACGACCGCACGCCGGGCCCCTTCATCATCGCCGGCAGCGTGCGCGCGAACGTCACGGGCGCCTCGGTGAACGAATTACTCAAGGAAGCGCAGGCGATGGTCGAGCAGCCACTCGATGCGCAGGAACTGGCCGGCGCACGCAATGCGCAGCTGCTGTCGCTGCCGAATCATTTCGAGACCAACAGCGATATCGGCGCCAGCCTGGCCGAAACCTTCGTGTTCGACCTGCCGCTCGATTACTACAGCCAGCTGCCGGCGCGCCTGGCGGGCGTCACCGCGGCCGACGTACAGGCGGCCGCCAAACGCTATCTCGATCCGCAGCGCCTGATGGTGGTCGCCGTGGGCGAACGCAAGAAGATCGGGCCGCAGCTGGACAAATTGAAACTGGGGCCGGTCGAGGTGCGCGATAGTGAGGGACAACTGCGCCAATGAGCGAGGGGACGAGCATGCTGAGCGACGAAAAAATCGTGGAATCCTGGTCGCGCAACAGCGACCCGTGGGTAGCCGCCGTGCGTGGCCGGGAAATCGCCAGCCGCGCGCTGGTGACCGACGCGGCCATCGTCGACGCCGTGCGCTCCTGCGCGCCGCAGACCGGTGTCGATCTCGGCTGCGGTGAAGGCTGGCTGGTACGTGCCCTGCCGGAAGTAAACATGGTCGGCGTCGACGCGATTGCCGGCCTGGTCGACGCGGCGCGGGCAGCGGGCAGCAGCGGCGGCGTTTTTCAGGTGATGTCGTACGAGGAGATCGCGGCGGGCAAACTGCAACTGGCGGCCGATGTCGCCATCTGCAATTTCTCGCTGATCGGGAAAGAGTCGACGGCCGGTTTGCTGCGCGCCGCGCCGAGTTACCTGCGGCCCGGCGGCACCCTGATCGTGCAGACGGTGCACCCGCTGGTCTCCTGCGGCGACGCGCCCTATGCCGACGGCTGGCGCGCAGGCAGCTGGGCCGGCTTCAGCACCGATTTCACTGATCCCCCGCCCTGGTATTTCCGCACGCTGGAAAGCTGGGTGACCTTGTTCCTCGACAGCGGCCTGCGCCTCACCAGCCTGCGCGAACCGGTGCACCCGGAGACCGGGAAACCGGTGTCGCTCATATTAATGGGACAACTGCCGGGTTAACTACCCGACTGCCGGCGCACCGTAGGGTGGGCTCTCCGAGCCCACGCGGTACGCTCTATGCGAACCTGCAAATTTCCTCGCAAGCGTTAACGGCCTACGGATGCGTTATGCCAACGCATCCGCACAAGCGCGTGGGCTCGAGAGCCCACCCTACGTTACCTCAACGACGATCAGGCCAGCGGATCGATCACGAACGCGGGCATTTTGGCCTTGTCGCGCGCCGCATCCAGGAATTTATCCGCCGTGATCAGCGCCTCATTGATCGTGACGTCCATGTCCAGGTAACGGTAGGTGCCCAGGCGGCCGACGAAAGTCACGTTCGGCTCCTTCTTCGCCAGGTTCACGTACAGCTCGAGCTGCTGCTTGTCGCGCGCCAGGCGGATCGGGTAATACGGGATGTCCTTCTCTTCGCACTGGCGGCTGTATTCCTTGTAGCAGATCGTCTTCTCGTGCTTTTCCCACGGCGAGAAGTGTTTATGTTCGGTGATGCGCGTATACGGCTTTTCGTTGTCGCAGTAGTTGATGACCGCGTTGCCCTGGTAGTCGCCAGTGGCGCGGAAGGTTTCGAAGTCGAGCGTGCGGTACGGCAGGCGGCCTTCGGCGTGCTTGAACCAGGCGTCGATCGGGCCGCTGTAGAAGACGTGTTCGTATTCCGATTTCAGGTCCGGGTCGAAGCGGGTGTTCAGGTGCACGGTCACGCCCGGCACATTGATGATGTTCTCGACCAGCGCGGTATACCCTTCGGCCGGCATTCCCTGGTATTTGTGGCTGAAGTAATTGTCGTCGTAGTTGAAACGGACCGGCAGGCGTTTCAGGATGCTGGCCGGCAGTTCGCTCGGCTCCAGGCCCCACTGCTTGACCGTATAGGTCTTGAAGAAGGCCTCGTACAGCTCGCGGCCGACGAAGCGCAGCGCCTGCTCTTCGAAGGTGGTCGGGTTTTCGATCGACTTGTCGCCCAGCGAAGCGAGGAATTCTTCCGCTTCGGCCGGTCCCATGGTTTTATTGAAGAACTGGTTGATCGTCAGCAGGTTGATCGGCAGCGTGAACACCTGGCCCTTGGTGATGGCCTTGACGCGGTTGACGTAGGGCTTGAACTCGGCGTAGCGGTTCACGAATTCCCAGGCGCGCTCGTTGTCGGTGTGGAAAATGTGCGGACCGTAGACGTGCAGCATGACGCCCGTTTCCGCATCCCGTTCGGAGTGGCAGTTACCTGCGACGTGGGAGCGCGATTCGAACACTTCGACGGTGTAACCTGCCTGGGCAAGCTGGTTGGCAATCACAGCTCCGGAAAATCCAGCGCCGACAATGGCGATTTTCTTGTTCATGTGTCTATATCCCTAACTGTTGATTGATGTTGTCCTGAGGCGCGATCCACCTGCTGACCGGACCGGCGCCGCTAGTGTGTATTTCCGTGTTAACCACGAACGACGGACAAAAACGGTGCCTCGAAGAGGAGGTGCCCAGCGTAAGAGCTATTTTTGTTGCACGCTTTGCACGCACCAGCCGTTCCATTTATTAATACACCGACAATTATATGCCGCGCTTTGCTTTAGCCCCCGTTCGATTGGGAGGGTGCCTGTAGTACTTTTCCGACAAGAAAAAATCTATGCGAGTAGCCCCTACGCCCCGCTTCCGCTGGTTTGACTTGCCGAATGTCCAGTCTTGATCTAACATGTGAACAACTATTCACATGTTGCTGATGAACAAACTCGACAATCCCAACGATGCGATCGACCAGCTGGCGGACCTGTTCCACCTGCTGGGCGATGCGACCCGCCTGCGTATCGTGCTGGCCTGCCTGACGCAGCCGACCTCCGTCGGCGACATTGCCGCCACGCTTGCGTTGTCGAGTTCGCTCGTCAGCCACCACCTGCGCCTGCTGCGCGCGGCGCGCATCCTCAAGGCCGAGCGCCAGGGCAAGCAGGTGTTCTATGCCGCCGCCGACGCCCACATCAGCACCCTGCTTGCCACCATGTTCGAGCACATCGCCGAACCCATCAACGGACTGGACACATGAATCACGACCATCACGATCACGGCCATTCGCATGGCCACCATCACCACCACGCGCCGGTAGCCGGCCACGGGCGTGCCTTCGCGCTGGCGATCGGCGTCAATTCGCTGTTCGTCGCGATCGAGTTCGTCTACGGCTTCATCGCCAACTCGACGGCGCTGATGGCCGACGCCGGCCACAACCTGTCGGACGTGCTGGGACTGGTACTGGCCTGGGGCGCGGCGGTGCTGGCGAAACGCGCGCCGAGCGCGCGCTATACCTATGGCCTGCGCAGCTCCTCGATCCTGGCTGCGCTCGGCAATGCCGTCCTGCTGCTGGTGGCCTGCGGTGCGATTGCCTGGGAAGCCCTGCACCGCTTCACGGCGCCGGCGCCCGTCGCGGGCATGACGGTGTCGGTGGTGGCGGCCATCGGCGTGGCCATCAACGGTTTTTCGGCCTGGCTCTTCATGGCCGGCAGCAAAGGCGACCTGAACATCCGCGGCGCCTACCTGCACATGGCGGCCGACGCGGCCATTTCGCTGGGGGTGGTGGTGTCGGGCCTGGTCATCATGGGCACCGGCTGGACCTGGCTCGACCCGGCCGTCAGCCTGGTCATCGTGCTGGTGATCGTGTACGGCACCTGGTCGCTGCTGCGCGAGTCGCTGCGCCTGGTGATGGCGGCCGTGCCGGACAAGGTCGATGCGGCGGCGATCGGGCGCTTCCTTGCGCATCAGCCCGGTGTGTCGGGCGTGCACGACCTGCACATCTGGGCGATGAGCACGACGGAGACGGCGCTGACCGCCCACCTGGTGATGCCGGGCGGTTACCCGGGCGACGCGGCGATCGATGCGATCGTGGCCAAACTGCACCACGATTTCTCGATCGGGCACTGCACGCTGCAGGTCGAGGAAGGCACCTCGCAGCATCGCTGCGCGCTGGTGGCGTAACATTGAAGGGTGGGCACGGCGTGCCCACCACTCCCGTAATCAGCCAGCCAGATTGGCGAACAGTGCGGTACTCAGATACCGCTCGCCGAAGGATGGGATGATCGTCACGATCATTTTTCCCGCATTCTCCGGCCGCTGCGCCACCTGCATCGCCGCCCACAAGGCGGCGCCGGACGAAATCCCGACCAACAGCCCCTCTTCGCGGGCGGCCGCGCGGGCCGTCTCGAAGGCATTGTCGTTGCTGACGGCGATGACCTCGTCGTAGATCCTGGTGTTCAACACTTCCGGCACGAAGCCGGCGCCGATGCCCTGGATCGGGTGCGGGCCCTTGGTGCCTTTCGACAGGATCGGCGAGGCTTCCGGTTCGACGGCCACCACCTGGAAGCCGGGCTTGCGTTCCTTGATCACCTCGCCGACGCCGGTGATGGTGCCGCCGGTGCCGATGCCGGCCACCAGGATGTCGACTTTGCCGTCGGTGTCGCGCCAGATTTCTTCGGCCGTCGTGCGGCGGTGGACTTCCGGGTTGGCCGGGTTGTTGAATTGTTGCGGCATGAAGGCGCGCGGATCGGCGGCGACGATTTCCTCGGCGCGGCGGATCGCGCCCAGCATGCCCTCGGAGCCTGGCGTGAGCACGAGTTCGGCGCCATAGGCACGCAGCAGCATGCGCCGCTCGTTGCTCATGGTTTCGGGCATGACCAGCTTGCAGCGGTAGCCGCGCGCGGCACAGACCATGGCCAGCGCAATCCCCGTGTTGCCGCTGGTGGGCTCGACGACGACGGTGTCGGGCCCGATCTTGCCGGCCTTTTCCGCCGCCTCGATCATCGCCAGGCCGATGCGGTCCTTGACGCTGTGCGCGGGATTGTAGAACTCGAGCTTGGCAAGGATCTCGGCGCCGCCGGTCGACAGCTTGCGGATCCTGACGAGAGGGGTGTTGCCGATCAGTTCAGTGACATCGTTAGCGATACGCATTTGCCGTTCTCCCGTGACAGTGTTTTGGATTTACTTTACGCCGAGCAGTTCCACATCGAAAATCAGGTCCGTGTCTGGCGGGATCATGCCGCCCGGCGCGCCGCGCTTGCCGTAGGCCAGCTGGCTTGGAATGATCAGGGTGCGCTTGCCGCCGACCTTCATGCCGGCCACGCCCTGCTCCCAGCCCTTGATGACCTGGCCGGCGCCGAGGCGGAACTCGAGCGGGTCGCGGCCGGCGTCGAGCGAGGAGTCGAATTTCTTGCCGCGGCCCGTGCTCGACAAGGGCTTGTGGAACCAGCCGGTGTAGTTGACGCGCACCGTGCTGCCAAGGCTGGCTTCGCGGCCCTTGCCGACCACGCGGTCGACGATCTCGAGCTGGGGACCCGTGGGAGCCGGCGGCACCGGCTGCGCCGCCTGTGCGGCAGCGGCGGCCTGGGCGGCGGCGCCGGCGTCGGTCGGGGCGGCAGCCTGGCCGGCGGCCTGCTGCGAGGTGGCGGCGGCCTGGTCGGCAGCGCTTTGCACGCCCTGCTGGCGCACGGTCGCGGCGGCCTGGTCGGCGGCGGCAGGATTGGCGGGGGCATTTGCCGGGGTGACGGCAGCCGGGTTGCCCTGCTGGGCGTTAGCGGCGGCAGCGGCCGCGAGCAGCACGGCCAATAAAGTGGTACGACGCATCATGAGGGCTCTTTCAATGACAGGATTTCAAGCGATATCCCATGATAGCAAGCCCGGACCGGGATGCACAGCGGCGACTCAGGCGCCGGCGAGCGCCGCCTGCGTGGCCGTCGCGTCGTCCCCGGCATCCGCGTGCGCGGCCGCCTCGGCCATCTTGCGCAGGATGTGGGCCGCCGCGATCATGCCGAAGCTGGCGGTGACCACCATGCTCGATCCGAAGCCGGCGCAATTGAGTCCCGTAATGCTGGACTCGATCTCGCAGGCATCATCCGCCTCCGGGTAGCGCAGCGGCTCCATCGAGAACACGGCATCGATATGGTATTTCTGCTTTTCGCCGCGCGAGAAACCGTACTGCGCGCGCAGGACCTTGCGCACTTTTTTCAGCAGCGGTTCCTGCTCGGTGCGGGCCAGGTCGCGCACCTCGATTTTGGTCGGGTCGAGCTGGCCGCCGGCGCCGCCGCTGGTCAGCAGGGGAATGGCGTGCTCGCGGCAAAACGCGATCAGGGCGGCCTTGGCCTTGACGCTGTCGATGGCGTCGACGACGTAATCAAAACGCTTGCCGCCGATCATCTCTTCGATGTTGTCGGGCTCGATGAAATCCTCGACCAGGTTCACCTTGCAGAACGGATTGATCTGGGCAATGCGGTCGCGCAAGGCCTCGATCTTCGGCTGGCCGATGGTGTCCGTTAAAGCCTGGATCTGGCGGTTGATGTTCGATTCGGCCACGTTGTCGAGGTCGATCAGGGTCAGCTGGCCGACGGCGCTCCTCGCCAGCGCCTCGACGATCCAGGAGCCGACGCCGCCGACGCCGATCACGCAAACGTGCGCCGTTTTAAAACGTTCCAGTGCACGCTCGCCGTAGAGGCGGCCAACGCCGCCGAAGCGGCGCGCAAAGTCGATATCATCGCCGTGCGGCGTTTGGGTGAAAGAGGTGTCGATCGAGTTCATCCGGACATTTTACCGGACCGGTCTTTCGCGTCCGCACTAAAATATCGCTCTGTCAATCAAAAAACTTCCCTCTGTCAAAAATACGCACATGAACGATTTCCTTCCTGACACCGCACCCGGTTTCGACCAGCCGATCGCCGTGCTCAAGCATTGCCACGGCCGCATCCGCAAGCAGTTGAGTACGCTCGAACGGCTCCTGTCGCACCTGCCCGAGCACGGCGCCGACGACGCCGCGCGCCAGGCCGCCGGCGCCGTGCTGAAGTATTTCGACAAGGCCGCGCACCTGCACCATGACGACGAAGAACAGGACCTGATTCCGATGCTGCGCGCGGTGGCGCAAGGGGAAGACGCGGCGACCTTGCAGGCGCTGGCGCCGGTCATCCTGCAGGACCACAAGGAGATGGACGCGCTCTGGCAAGACCTGCACGAGCAGCTGACGGCGATCGCCGATGGCAGCGCCAGCGTGCTGTCGAGCTCAAGCGTGCAACGCTTCGTGCAGCGCTACACCTCCCACATGGAGCGCGAGGAAAGCACGATGGCGCCGATGGCGCTGCGCCTGTTCTCGCCCGCGCAGATGGCGCAGCTGGGCGCGGCGATGCAGCGCCGGCGCGGAGTCAGGCAGGAGCCGGCCACGCCCGCGCCCGCGATCGGCGACGCCGTCGCCGGCTTGCGCAAGGATTACGGCCAGGCCAGCCTGAACGAGGACGAGGTCCTCGAGGACCCGATGCTGCAATTCACGCGCTGGTTCGAGCAGGCCTTGAAAGCGCAAGTCAACGAGCCGAATGCGATGAACGTGGCGACGGTCGACGCCAGCGGCCGGCCGAGTTCGCGCATCGTGCTGGTGAAACAGTTCGACGAGCGCGGCTTCACCTGGTACACCAATTATGACAGCCGGAAAGCTCAGGAATTGCGCGCCAATCCTTATGCAGCACTGCTATTCTTCTGGAGCGAACTTGAACGCCAGGTTCGCATCGAGGGCAGGGTCGAAACGACCTCGGCCGAAGAGAGCGACAAGTATTTCCACAGCAGGCCGTTGAAGAGCCGCCTGTCGGCGATCGCCTCCCAGCAGAGCGCGCCGATCGACAACCGTGCGGCCCTGGAACGGAACTACGAAGCGGTCGCCGCGACAGCGGGCGACGCGCCGGCGCGGCCGTCCAATTGGGGCGGCTTCCGCCTGGTGCCCGAGCGCATCGAGTTCTGGCAAGGGCGCCGCTCGCGTTTCCATGACCGCATCGTCTACGAGCGGCAGGAAGACGGAAGCTGGGCGCGGCAGCGTTTGCAACCGTAAGGACCTGTTTCGGCGGACATCGACACTTCCTGCCGCGACGGGTCCGGCGTCGGCGCTGTGCGGCCGGCGCGCCACCGCCGGAGGAAACCATGTTCACGGAAATGAAGCTCAGCGCCTGGAGTACAGGCGTGCGCAGCAAACTGTCGCTCCCCTTGCGCGTGGAATTGTGGAACGGCGAGCAGTTCGACCTCTCGCCCGATCCCCCGCGCGTCACCATCCGCGTCCCCAGGCCGTCGAGCCTGCGCTACCTGCTCTCCCCCAGCCTGTATAAGCTCGGGGCCGCCTATGTCGAAGGCGAGCTCGAAATCCGCGGACGCGCCGCCGACATGATCCGCATCGGCAGCGAACTGGCGGCCTCGAGCGGCAAGCCCGCGCGCCGAGCCAATCCGCTGCGCCTGCTGTCGCCGCACACGCGCCAGAAGGATGCCGAGGCAATCCGCTACCACTACGACGTCTCCAACGATTTCTACGCCGCCTGGCTCGACCCGAACATGGTGTATTCCTGCGCCTATTTCGAGAACGGCGACGAGGACCTGGCCAGTGCGCAACTGAAAAAGATCGACCACATCCTGCGCAAGATCGACCTGCGCCCGGGCCAGAGCCTGCTCGACATCGGCTGCGGCTGGGGTGCGCTGGCGATCCGGGCGGCGCAGGCCTTCGGCGCGCGCTGCGTCGGCATCACCCTCTCGGAAAACCAGGCGGCCCTGGCGCGCGAACGGGTGGCGCAGGCCGGGCTCGAGAGCCAGGTCGAGATCCGCCTGCAGGACTACCGCGACCTTGACGGCCAGTTCGACCGCATCACCAGCGTCGGCATGTTCGAGCACGTCGGCGTGCAGCATTTGCCGGCCTATTTCGAGAAGATCCAGGGTTTGCTGGCGCCGGGCGGCGTCGTGATGAACCACGGGATCACCACCACCGACGTCGCCGGCCGCGCCACGCCCTATGGCGGCGGCGAATTCATCGACCAATATGTGTTCCCGCAGGGCGAGCTGGCGCACCTGTCGGCCGTGGTGAAGGCGATGCAACAGGGAGGCCTGGAAGTGCGCGACGTCGAAAACCTGCGCCGCCACTACGCGCGCACCTGCGCGCTATGGACCGAGAATTTCGAGAGCCGCTTCGATGCGATCGGCCAGCTGACGGATGCGAAGCACCTGCGCATCTGGCACGTGTATCTTGCCGGCTGCGCCTACGCGTTTGCCCACGACTGGATCAGCCTGTATCAGATCGTGGGGGGTAAGGCGGGGGAAGACCCGGGCCATATTCCCTGGTCGAGACGATATATGTATCCGTAGGTTTCGTAGGGTGGGCACTCCGTGCCCACGCGGACTGCTAGCGGGCCCTACTTCATCCAGTGCGTAAACGTCTTGCGGAACTTCGCCACCTTCGGCGCCACGACAAAGGCGCAATACCCCTGCATCGGATGCTGGGCATAGTAATTCTGGTGATACTCCTCGGCCTTGTACCAGGTCTCGCTCGGCACCAACTGGGTCACGATCGGCGCGTCCCAGACCGCCGCCATCTCCGCGATCACCTGGCGCGCGGTCGCTTCCTGCTCCGGGTTCTCGAAGAAGATCACGGAACGGTATTGCGGGCCGACGTCGTTGCCCTGGCGGTCCTGGGTCGTCGGATCGTGGATGGTGAAGAAGATCTGCAGGATGTCGCGGTAGCTGATGACCGACGGATCGAATTCGAGCCGTACCACCTCGGCGTGTCCGGTGCCGGCGCCGCAGACCTGTTCGTAGGTCGGATTGACGACATGGCCGCCCATGTAGCCCGATTCGACTTTCGTGACGCCGCGCACCTCGAGGTACACGGCCTCGACGCACCAGAAACAGCCGCCGCCCAGAATTGCCACCTCGTGCCGCCCTTGCTCGCTCATTGCATGCCTCGCCATTGTCGTTGTATCGATGCCCCGATGCTAACGCAAAGCGGCACTAAATGCAGGCGCGCCAGCGGGCATGACAGCGGACGAGATGCGCCCCGTGGCGCCGGCCCGCGGGCGGCGGTGGCATAATGAGCGGGAACTTTCCAAGGTACCAATGAACACACGCTCTCCCCGCGCCATCGCGCGCGGTTTCGACTCGGCGCATTTTCGCCAGGCACTGTCGCAATTCGCCACCGGCGTGACCGTGATCACGACGCGGCTTGCCGACGGCAGCTTCCGCGGCCTGACCGCCAGTTCGTTCAATTCGGTCTCGCTCGATCCGCCGCTCGTGCTGTGGAGCCTGGGCGTGGGCGCGAACAGCCTGCCCGTCTTCAGCGGCAACTCGCATTACGTCATCAACATCCTGGCGGCGGGCCAGCAAGACCTGGCCATGCGCTTTTCGCGCCGCACCGAGACCGATCCCTTCGACGGCATCGACTACGAACTCTCGCGTACCGGCCTGCCGATTTTAAAGGGCGCGGCAGCCTGGTTCGAATGCCATAACCGCAGCCGCTATCCGGAAGGCGACCACGTGATCTTCGTCGGCGAAGTCGAGGAATGCGACGTGCAGCCGCAGGCGGGACTGCTGTTTCATGGCGGGCGCTTCGGCACGACCGGCCCGGCCTGAATCGTCGTCTGCCTCACGACAATTATGAAAATGGCTGTCGCAGTTTGAAAAGATGGCCCTGCATCTCCTTCCTATAATGGCCTGGCCCGGCGCGGCAAGCTTGCGCGCTTTCGCCTCCAACAAGAACGAGACCAGGACCATCATGACCAAAGCCGCCTTCCACTGGGACGATCCCCTCCTCCTGAACAGCCAGCTCACCGACGACGAGCGCATGATCCGCGACGCCGCCGCTTCCTATTGCCAGGACAAGCTGCAGCCGCGCATCCTCGAGGCCTTCCGCCACGAGCGCATGGACAATTCCATCTTCCGCGAGATGGGAGAACTGGGCCTGCTCGGCCCGACCATTCCCGAGCAATACGGCGGCCCCGGCCTGAACTATGTCGCCTACGGCCTGATCGCGCGCGAAGTCGAGCGCGTCGACTCGGGCTACCGCTCGATGATGAGCGTGCAATCGTCCCTGGTGATGGTGCCGATCCATGAATTCGGCAACGAGGCAACCAAACAGAAATACCTGCCGAAACTGGCGACCGGCGAATGGATCGGCTGCTTCGGTTTGACCGAGCCGAACCACGGCTCCGATCCAGGCTCGATGGTGACCCGTGCCCGCAAGGTCGAGGGCGGCTATTCGCTCACCGGCAGCAAGATGTGGATCACCAACTCGCCGGTCGCCGACGTGTTCGTCGTCTGGGCCAAGGATGACGAAGGCGCAATCCGGGGCTTCGTGCTCGAAAAGGACTGGAAAGGGTTATCCGCCCCAGCCATCCACGGCAAGTTCGGCCTGCGCGCGTCGGTCACCGGCGAGATCGTCATGGACAACGTGTTCTGCCCGGAAGAAAACGCCTTCCCGGACGTGCGCGGCCTGAAGGGTCCGTTTACCTGCCTGAACTCGGCGCGTTACGGCATCGCCTGGGGCGCGCTCGGCGCCGCCGAGGCCTGCTGGCACACGGCGCGCCAGTACACCCTCGATCGTCACCAGTTCGGCAAGCCGCTGGCGGCGAACCAGCTGGTGCAAAAGAAACTGGCCGACATGCAGACCGAGATCACCCTCGGCCTGCAGGGCTGCCTGCGCCTGGGCCGGATGAAGGACGAGGGCACGGCCGCGGTCGAGATCACCTCGATGATGAAGCGTAACTCCTGCGGTAAATCGCTGGACATCGCCCGTACGGCACGCGACATGCTGGGCGGTAACGGTATCTCGGACGAGTTCGGCATCATCCGCCACATGGTCAACCTGGAAGTCGTGAACACCTATGAGGGGACGCACGACATCCACGCGCTGATCCTGGGCCGCGCACAGACCGGCATCGCCGCCTTTTAAGCAGCCTTTTCCCAGCTGTTGCCCGGCCTGCTACCCAAGCCGGGCAACAGCGCATCCGAGTTCGTATCTTTTTGACAACAGATCAAAGAATGAGCCAATACGGTAACGAATCGACGCAAGTTTCGCGTTACCATGTGTGCTAGATCAAGCATCGCCCTGCTAGTGTTCCACCTACCTCAAGCGCGCGGAACATGCCCCCATCTGGCCACACAGTCTCGACCAATTTGCATTCCCAGGACGCCTCCGCCCTGTCGCTCGATCTATTGTTGAGCAACTTGCCCGGGGTGGTGTATCGCTGCCTGAACGACAGCAGCTGGACCATGATCTTCCTGAGTGCGGGCATCGAAAAGCTGACCGGCTATCCGGCTTCCGCCTTCACCGGCGAGGATGCGATGTCGTATGCCAGCCTGATCCATCCCGACGACCGCGCGAAGGTGTCCGACGACACCAATGCGGCGATCCGCGAACGCCGTCCCTTCCAGCTGAGCTACCGCATCACCACCGCCGCCGGCAAGCTGCGCTGGGCCTGGGAACAGGGAGCGGCCGTGTTCGACGAGCAGGGCAACGTGGAAGCGCTCGAGGGTTTCATTGCCGACATCACGGTCTTGCGGCGCGCCGACCTGCTGGCGCTGGAACAGGCCTCGCTGCTGGACAAGGCACGCGATGCGATCTTCGTGATGGACATGAGTTCGCGCATCACCTACTGGAACAAGGGCGCCGAACGGCTCTACGGCTGGGATGCGAGGGAAGCCGAGGGCCAGCGCATGTCCGACCTGCTGTGCGACGACCACGCGGCCTACAGCGAAGCGTATAAAACCGCGCTCGACGAAGGCGAGTGGGTGGGCGAACTGCACCAGCACCGGCGCGACGGCAGTCCCCTGCATGCCGACACGCGCTGGACCGTGGTGCCGGCCGATCCGGCCTCGGGCATCCCGCAAAAGATCCTGGTCATGAGCACCGACATCAGCGAGCGCAAGAGCAACGAGGCGCGCATCCACCGCCTCGCCTATTTCGACGCCTTGACCGACCTGCCGAACCGCGCCAGCCTGCTCGATCACCTGCGCCGCGCCCTGCTCGGCAGTGCGCGCTCGCGCAAGGTCGGCGCCCTGATGTTCCTCGACCTCGACAATTTCAAGACCCTCAACGATACCCACGGCCACGCGGCCGGCGACATGCTGCTGCAGGCGGTTGCCCGCCGCCTCGAGCACAGCGTGCGCGAGGCCGACATGGTGGCGCGCCTCGGCGGCGACGAGTTCGTGATCCTGGTCCAGCCGGATGAGGAATCGATCGAAACAGCGGCGCACCATGCCGAGACCGTGGCCGCCAAGGTCGTCGCCGCCATGCGCGCGCCCTTCCAGCTCGCCGACTTCATGTATTCGGTGTCGACCAGCATCGGCGTGACGATGATCAGCGGCGCCCTCGACACGGTGGAGTCGGCCCTGAAGCAGGCCGACACCGCCATGTACCAGGCCAAGGCCGCAGGCCGCAACACCTTCCGCTTCTTCGATCCCGACATGCAGGCCAAGTGGACCGCCCGCTCCGAGCTCGAAAGCGGGCTGCGGCGCGCCTTGCGCAACCATGAATTCATGCTGAACTACCAGCCGCAACTCGACGGCGACAGCCGCGTGATCGGCGCCGAGGCGCTCCTGCGCTGGCGCCTGCCGAACGGCGAGATCCTGTATCCGACCGAATTCATCAAGCAGGCCGAAGAGACCAGCCTGATCGTCGACATCGGGCGCTGGGTGCTGGGCACGGCCTGCCTCGAGCTGGCCTCGTGGCAGAGGAATCCCGCCACCCGGCACCTGTCGCTGTCGGTGAACGTGAGTGCGCGCCAGTTCGTCGAGCCCGATTTCGTCGCCATGACCCAGGAAATCCTGGCCGCCACCGGCGTCGATCCGCACGGCCTGAAATTCGAGCTGACCGAAACCCTGGTCGTGACCGATTTCGCACACACGGTCGAGACCATGGAAACCCTGCGCCGCCTCGGCATCACCTTCTCGCTCGACGACTTCGGCACCGGCTACTCGTCGCTGGCCTACCTGCGCAAACTGCCGCTGGACCAGCTGAAAATCGATTATTCCTTCATGCGAGACGTGCTGACCGATCGCAACGACGCCTCGATCGTGCGCTCGATCATTGCCCTCGGCGGCAGCCTGGGCCTGCAGGTGATCGCCGAAGGCGTGGAAACCCAGGGCCAGCGCGAATGGCTGTCCCAGGCCGGCTGCTTCGTCTACCAGGGATATTTATACGAACGCGCCCTCAGTGGCGAGCATTTCGCGCGCTACGCAGCGACGCTGCATTAGCATTCGATAAAACGAAAAAAACCGGCCGGGCTTGCGCCCTGCCGGTTTTTCATTGCGCCGTAACGGCCGCGAATTAAAACGTATATTAAAACTTGTAGCCGACGGCCAGCAGCACGGCGACCGGGTCCAGCTT
Source organism: Massilia litorea (assembly GCF_015101885.1). NCBI lineage: Bacteria > Pseudomonadati > Pseudomonadota > Betaproteobacteria > Burkholderiales > Oxalobacteraceae > Massilia > Massilia litorea. Next base: position 1,839,715 of record NZ_CP062941.1, on the reverse strand, counting down.
CATGTGCTGGTTCTGGCCGGTCGAGAAGTGCACGTCGGTGCGCAGGCGGCTCTTGTTGACGGTCACGTCGGCGAACCAGCGCTCGTTGAAGTTCATCGCCACGCCGAGCTGGCCGGTATAGGTGAACTTGTTGTCGATGTTGAAGGTCGTCGGTGCGCCGCCCGGATTGGTGAGCGCCGTCAGCTTGCCCGAACCGCGTTCCTTCATGAAGTAGGCATAGGTGGCGCCAATGCCGACGAACGGACGGAAGGTCGCGTTCGGGGAGAAGAAGCGGTACTGCGCGAACACGGTCGGCGGCAGTGCCTCGACCGTACCCAGCTCGCCGGTACCGGCGATCGAACCGGCGCCGAGGATCCTGTGCTTGTACGGCGTGCCGAGCGCGGTTTCGAGCGAGATGTTGTCGGTGATGCCATAGGCAATGCCGATCACCGGCTGGATGTCGCGCGAGACATCGCCCTTGGTGAACGGCAGGGCCGGTGCCGAGATATCGCCGCTCTCGACTTTCGGGGTCAGCTGGTTGAAGCCGAACTTGGCGGTCCACTGGCCGGCCGACTGGGCCGAAGCGCTCGCGGCGCATGCCAGCGCGGCGGCTGCGATTAGCGTCTTGGCGACGCTATTGAAACGTACTTTCATCATTTCTCCTGAGTTCTTTTTACGACCGGTTGCACCGGCCTGCGGACAGGCAGTGCAACCAGGCTTTTTCTTTGATGATTACAGCCAGCCTTTGACAGCCATATCCTTCAGGACATAGCGCGTGACCAGCCAGTACTCGTACGGAGTCGGGTGGATGTCGTCGGCGAACATGTAGTGGCTTACGTCCGGACCAGACAGGGTCTTGGCGGTGCAGGTCAGCGACGATTCGGTCGTGCAGGCCTTCTGCGCGGTGTTGGTCAGCCCGTAGATGGCCGGGTTGACTACCTGGTCCTTGCTGATCGAATACAGGTCGACGTAGGCGATTTTCGGATCGTTGCCCAGACCGGCCTTCAACTGTGCGTTGAAGGCATCGACCATCGCGCCGATCAGTTGCTGGGTCGATGCCGACTGTGCCTTGCCCGACGGGGTACTGGCGACGTCCGGCAGGTTGTTGACGACCACGTAGTTCGCGCCCTTGGCGACGATTTGCGTCTTTACCAGTGCAGCCAGTTCGGCGCCGGCCTTGCCCAGTTCGGCAACGAGCAGCGGACCTTGCGCGGCGGCGTAGTCGGCACCGGCCTTGGCACCGGCTGCCTGCGCGTCGGTACCGGCTTTGGCGGCGGCGGCTTGCGCGGCTGCAGGATCGGCGCCGAGCTGGATCGCGGCGAGTGCTGCAGCGCCGGCGATTTGCGTCTGGGTACCGCCGGCGGCTGCCGTGGTCTGGACGGCCAGGCCGATGCTTGCCTGCGCGCTAGCCTGATTTGCAGCCGGCACGATGGCGACCAGTCCGCCGATCAGCAGGGTCGGGAACGCCTTCTGGCCGGCAGCGGTGCCGGCAGCGGTGGCGCCTGCGCTCAGCCCGCCCAGCTGCATCAGGACGTCGTTACCGCCGGCCATGATGGTGACCAGTTCGGTGCCGCTGAACTTGCCGCCGGTTTTAGCCAGGTGGTTCGCGACCTGGCTCACCACCGGCAGGGTCATCTCGCCCAGTTCCGGCTTGACGGCGCGGTTGCCAGGGCCGATCGGGTTGGTCACGCGGGCGCCGCCCTGTGCGTAGTTGAAGCAATTCGCGTTGTTGACGATCGGCACGTTGAAGTCGAGCGCCGGATCGGTGCTGTCGGTGCCCTGCAGGCCGGTCTGGGCGGCGCAAGGCGCCGGCAGGCGCAGTTCCGCGGCCAGCACTTCGGTCCAGTTCTTGCCGGTCAGGACAGGGTTCGTGCTGGTGTTGTCACCGTTGATGGTGAACTTGCCGCCACCAGCGACGTTGACTGCGCCCACGTTGTAGCTGCCGACGTCCGACAGGCTGTCGCCGAAGGTCACCTGCTGGGTGAACTTGACCGCATGGGTCTGATCGCCACCACTGCTGCCGGTGCCGCCGCATGCAGCCAGCGCAGCTGCAGTCAGCAGCGCGAGCGCGAAATTCATTTGACGCATTGTGTCTCCTAAGAGGATAAGATATTTTTCTGTGAAACGAACGCTCGTGCTATTCGCATCCCGAACTAATATGCCAGTGTTCTTTCCGCTTGTATAGAAATTTTGATTGTCATGGCGTCAACCAAAGCCGACAAGGCAGAAGCCCGGCAGGGTGCGCCGATTATAACAAGCATTGCCAAGAGCAATATCTCAAAAGGTAAGCAGAGGCAGGAATGCAACGTTATAGAGAACGAATATGCCAATCGCATGGCGAACCGAGGCAAGCATTGCCCCGGCTTGCCTTTGTTATACGCCTGCGTCGCGGTTGAGCAGGCCGTGCACGATTCCGGTCGAGCCGTGCGCAGCGCGGCGCAGGCGGTCGTTGACGCCGAGCCAGGCGCCGTCTTGCGGCGGCGCCTCGACCAGGATCAGGTCGGCGCCCTGCCCGTCCATCGCGCGCAGCGCCGCATAAAGGGCGTGCGCAAAGCCTTCCGGGGTGGCCGGCAGGCGGATGGCGGCGTGCGCCGTCCAGAGGTCGGAATAATGGATCAGGGCGAGCTTGCGGCCCGCTTCTTCCATCTGCCCCAGGGTTTGCACCAGCGTCACGGTATCCTGCATCGCCACCGGCGTGTGCGGCGCGTAATGCGACTCCAGCGTGCCCGAGGCGCGCGGCGCGGCGACGTCCGGCGCGGCAGGCAGCTGATCGATCACGGCGGCGATCGCCTCCGCGCTCACATGGCCCGGACGCAGCAGCACCGGACCGTGGGTGGCCAGGCGGGATAAATCGACGATGGTCGATTCGATGCCGACCTGCGAGGCGCCGCCGTCGAGCACCATCGCGACCGACCCGTCGGCGCCGAATTCGTCGCGCACGTGTTCTGCGAGCGTGGGGCTGACGTGGCCGAATTTATTGGCGGACGGCGCCGCGACGCCGCCCTGCCCGCCCTTGAAAGCGCGCAACAAGGCGATCGCCACCGGATGCGAGGGGCAGCGCAGCCCGACCGTATCCTGGCCGCCGCTGACCGCGTCCGGAATGTTCGGCGCGCGCTTTAAAATCATCGTCAGCGGACCAGGCCAGAAGGCGTTCGCCAGGGCATGCGCCTCGGGCGGGATGTCACAGGCCCAGTGCGCCATCTCCGCTTCCGGCGCCAGGTGCACGATCACAGGGTGGTCCTGCGGGCGGCCCTTGGCGGCATAGATGGCGGCGACCGCCGCCGGATTCTCCGCGTCCGCGCCGAGGCCGTAGACGGTCTCGGTCGGGAAAGCCACGAGTTGCCCCGCCTCGAGCGCACGCGCGGCCGCTTCGATGGCGGCCGGATCGAGTTCCTGCAGGCTCACGGTGCGATTCCCAGGATGGCGCAGGCAGCCAGCAATTGCGCCGAGGCCTCGGCCAGGGTCGGCGCGACGAAGGTCACGTGGCCCATCTTGCGGCCGCGGCGCGGATCGTCCTTGCCGTACAGGTGCAAGAAGGCGCCCGGCAGCGCCAGCACGCGGTCCCAGGCGGGTTCGCGCACCTGGTCGCCCTCGAACCAGACATCGCCCAGGATGTTGAGCATGACGGCGGGCGAATGCTGGCGGACATCGCCCAGCGGCAGCTTCGCCATCGCCCGCACCTGCTGGGCGAACTGGCTGGTGACGCAGGCGTCGATCGTGTAGTGCCCGCTGTTGTGCGGACGCGGGGCCATTTCGTTGACGACCAGCGAGCCGTCCTCCAGCACGAAGAACTCGATGCACAGCACGCCGACATAGCCGAGCTGGGCGACGATGGCGCGCGCCGCATCCTGAGCGCGTTGCGCGCACTCGGCCGTCACATTCGGTCCCGGCACGGTGGTCGTGAACAGGATGCCGTCGCGGTGCACGTTCTCGGCGATCGGATAGACGACCGATTGCCCGTCCGCACCGCGCGCCGTCAGCACCGACACCTCATAGGCCAGCGGCAGCATTTTCTCGAGCAGGCAGGTCACACCGTTCATGGCCGCGAAGGCCGCGCGCACGTCCTCGCGGGTTTTGACGCGCACTTGTCCCTTGCCGTCATAGCCCATGCGCACCGTTTTCAGGATGCCCGGCAGCAGCGCATCGTCGATGGCGTCGATGTCTTCATTGGAGGCGATCACCTTGTGCGGCGCCGGCATCACGCCGGACAGCGGCGCGCACTCGACGAAGAACCGTTTCTCCAGCACCCGGTCCTGGGCGATCGAGACGCAGCTGCCGGCGGGCGCAACAAAACTGCCGTGCGCCAGCAGGTTCATGCTGTCGGCCGGGACGTTCTCGAACTCGGTCGTCACGGCCGCGCAGAGGGCGGACAACTGGCCGAGGGCGATGCTGTCGGTGTAATCGGCGTTGATCAGGCGCTCGGCAACCTCGCCGGCAGGGCAATGCACGGCCGGTTCCAGCACGGCGACTTTAAAACCCATGGCCTGGGCGGCGTGGGCGAACATGCGGCCGAGCTGGCCGCCGCCCATCACGCCGAGCCAGGTGGGCGGATTGGCGCTGGGCAGGAAGGCGCCTCCCTGCGATTGACTCTTGTTACTCATGGTTTTTACTCACTGCGCCTTCACACGGGCAAGGTCATCGCCTTGGCGACGGCGGTCTGGTCCAGGCGGAACTGTTCCAGCTGCGCAGCCAGGGCATCGTCATTCGCGGCCAGCAGCGCGACCGCCGTCAGCGCGGCATTTGCGGCGCCGGCTTCGCCGATGGCAAAGGTCGCCACCGGCACGCCTTTCGGCATCTGCACGATCGACAGCAGCGAATCCTCGCCGCGCAGGTATTTGGACGGCACCGGCACGCCGAGCACCGGCACGATGGTTTTGGCGGCAATCATGCCCGGCAGGTGGGCCGCGCCCCCGGCGCCGGCGATGATCGCGCGCAGGCCGCGCGCACGGGCGGTCTCGGCATAGCTAAACATCTCGTCCGGCATGCGGTGCGCCGAAATCACCTGCGCCTCGAAGGGCACGCCGAACTGTTTCAGTATGTCGACCGCGTTCTTCATCACGTCCCAGTCGGACGAGGAACCCATCACGACGCCGACCAAAGGTTTCACTTCATTACTCATCTCAGGCCTTCAGCTTTTCGCCGGTCAGGCGTTCGATGGCTTCGAAGTACTTGGCCTGGGTTTTATCGATCACGTCCTGCGGCAGCGGCGGGGCCGGCGGGGTCTTCTTCCACTCGGTCAGCGTTTCGAGGTAGTCGCGCACGAACTGTTTATCGAAAGACGGCGGCGACATGCCCGGCGCGTAGGAGTCGGCAGGCCAGAAGCGCGACGAGTCGGCCGTCAGCACTTCGTCCATCAGGTGCATCACGCCGTTGTCGTCGAGGCCGAATTCGAATTTGGTGTCGGCGATGATGATGCCGCGCGTGGCCGCGTATTCCGATGCCGCCGTGTACAAGGCGATCGAGACGTCGCGCATTTTGGCGGCCAGTTCAGGACCGATGCGGCTTTCCATGTCGGCGAACGAGATGTTCTCGTCGTGCTCGCCGAGGTCGGCTTTCGCGGCCGGCGTAAAGATCGGCTGCGGCAGCTTCTCGGCCTGGCGCAAGCCCTGCGGCAGTTCGATGCCGCAGATGGAACCGCTTTGCTGATAGTCCTTCCAGCCGGAACCGATGATGTAGCCGCGCACGACCGCCTCGACCAGGATCGGTTTGAGACGCTTGGCAACGACCGCACGGCCGCGCACCTGCTCGACTTCGTCAGGCGCCACGACGCTTTCCGGAGCAATGCCGGTCAGGTGATTCGGCACGATGTGGCCGAGCTTGTCGAACCAGAAATCGCTCATCTGGTTCAGCACCATGCCCTTGCCCGGGATCGGCTCGTTCATGACGACGTCGAAGGCGGACAGGCGGTCGGTGGTGACGATCAGGATCTTGTCGTCGCCAACGGCGTAGTTGTCGCGCACTTTGCCGACGCCCAGCAGTGGCAGGGACTTGATCGTGGTTTTATAGAGGCTGTTCATGGGAGGAGTATCAGAGAAACGGACTCGGCGAGACCGATGAAAAGGGCGCGCCGTTAAGAAACACGGGCTGCCGCAGCAGCCCGTTACACGGTCTTGATTATTTGACGACTTGCGCGAGCTCGCCGGCCTTGTAGCGCTCGGCCATTTTTTCCAGCGGGATCGGCTTGATCTTCGACGCCTGGCCTTCGCAGCCGAAGGAGAGGTAACGCGCCTTGCAGATCTCGGTCGCCGCTTCGCGCGCAGGCTTCAAATAGTCGCGCGGGTCGAACTTCGACGGGTTCTGGAACATGTATTTGCGGATCGCGGCCGTCATCGCCAGGCGGATGTCGGTGTCGATGTTGATCTTGCGAACGCCGTGCTTGATGCCTTCCTGGATCTCTTCGACCGGGACACCGTAGGTTTCCTTCATGTCGCCGCCGAATTCGCGGATGATCGCCAGCAGCTCCTGCGGCACCGACGACGAACCGTGCATCACCAGGTGGGTGTTCGGGATGCGTGCGTGGATTTCCTTGATGCGGTCGATCGCGAGGATGTCGCCGGTCGGCTTGCGGGTAAATTTGTAGGCGCCGTGCGAGGTGCCGATGGCGATCGCCAGCGCGTCGCACTGGGTTTTCGCCACGAAGTCGGCCGCTTGCGCGACGTCGGTCAGCAGCTGCTCGCGGGTCATGGTGCCGTCGGCGCCATGGCCGTCTTCCTTGTCGCCCTTCATCGTTTCCAGCGAACCGAGCACGCCCAGTTCCGCTTCGACGGTCACGCCGATCGAGTGCGCGAATTTCACGACTTCGCGCGAGACTTCGACGTTGTAGTCGTAGGAGGCGACGCTCTTGCCGTCGGCTTCCAGCGAGCCGTCCATCATCACGGAACTGAAGCCCGAACGGATCGCAGCCATGCAGACTGCCGGCGACTGGCCGTGGTCCTGGTGCATGACGACCGGGATGTGCGGGTAGGCTTCGACGGCGGCGTCGATCAGGTGGCGCAGGAAAGCTTCGCCGGCATATTTGCGGGCGCCGGCCGAAGCCTGCATGATGACCGGACTGTTGGTGGCGTCGGCCGCGGCCATGATGGCCTGCACCTGTTCCAGGTTGTTGACGTTGAACGCCGGCAGGCCATAGCCGTTTTCAGCAGCATGGTCCAGCAGTTGACGCAGGGATACGAGTGCCATGGTAGTACTCCAAACAATAAGAAATCAGTATACGAACTTCGACAAGGAAGCCGCCATTTAATCTTTATAAGTGTCGCCCACGCGCACGATCTTGAGGGCGTTGGTGCCGCCGGCTTCGCCCATCGGCGAACCCCAGGTCACGACGATGGTGTCGCCCTTCTTGACCATGCCCTCGCTCATCAGGAGCTCTTCCGCCTTGCGCAGCACGGCGTGGCTGCCGCCTTCCTGCTGCAAGTAGAAAGCTTGCACATTCCGGTACAGCGAAGCTTTGCGCTGCGTCGTTTGTGACGGGGTCAGGGCGAAAATCGGGGTATCGATGCTGTGACGGCTCATCCACAGGGCGGTCGAACCCGACTCGGTCAGGGCGACGATCGCTTTCACTTCCAGGTGATGGGCGGTGAACAAGGTGGCGTAGGCAATCGATTGGTCGATGCGCGTAAACGTCACGTTCAGGAAGTCGGCGTCCTGCTTGTTGTATTCGGATTGTTCCGCTTCGGCGCAGACGGCGGCCATCATCTCGACGGTCTCGATCGGGTACTTGCCCGATGCCGTTTCGGCCGAGGTCATCACGGCGTCGGTGCCGTCCAGCACGGCATTCGCCACGTCCGACACTTCGGCGCGGGTCGGTACGGCGTTGACGATCATCGACTCCATCATCTGGGTCGCGGTGATCGCCAGTTTATTCGAAGCACGCGCCATGCGAATCATGCGCTTTTGCAGCGCCGGCACCGCGGCATTGCCCACCTCGACCGCGAGGTCGCCGCGCGCGACCATGATGCCGTCGGAGGCGTCGAGGATTTCCTGCAGCACGGGAATCGCTTCGGCGCGCTCGATCTTGGCGATCATCAGCGGCTTGTGGTGATAGGGTTCGCCGGCGATGTTCGCCAGCTGGCGCGCCATTTCCATATCGGTCGCGCTCTTCGGGAAGGAGATCGCCAGATAGTCGGCCTGGAAGCTCATCGCGGTCTTGATGTCTTCCATGTCCTTGGCGGTCAGCGCCGGCGCGGTCAGGCCGCCGCCCTGGCGGTTGATGCCCTTGTTGTTGGACAGCTCGCCGCCGACCTTGACGGTGGTGCAGATCTCGTGGCCGACGACCTTGTCGACGACCAGCACGATCAGGCCGTCGTTGAGCAGCAGCTTGTCGCCCGGCTTCACGTCGCGCGGCAGCGCCTTGTAGTCGAGGCCGACGCGTTCCTGGTTGCCCAGCTCGCCGTTCTCTCCCCATTTCGCGTCGAGCACGAACTTGTCGCCGTTGGCCAGTTCGATCTTGCCGTTCTCAAACTTGCCGACGCGGATCTTCGGCCCCTGCATGTCGGCCATGATCGCCACTTCGCGACCGCATTCGGCCGCCGCGCGGCGTACCAGCGCGGCGCGGTCGATGTGGTCTTGCGCCTTGCCGTGCGAGAAGTTCAGGCGCACGACGTCGACGCCGGCGCGGATCATTTTGACGAGGATGTCGAAGTCGGTCGAGGCCGGTCCGATGGTAGCGACGATCTTGGTGCCACGGTACATGAGCTGTCCTTTTAAAAAACAAAGCGCAGCCTGGGCTGCGCCGACATTACTGCGCGCTGCGCTGCAGGAGGATCTCGACCGCAGGCAGGGTCTTGCCTTCGAGGAACTCGAGGAAGGCACCGCCGCCGGTGGAGATATAGCCGATCTTGTCGCCGATGTTGTATTTGGCGATTGCCGCCAGGGTGTCGCCACCGCCGGCAATCGAGAAGCCTTTCGAATCCGCAATCGCCATGGCCAAGGTCTTCGTGCCTTCGGCGAACTGGTCGAATTCGAACACGCCGACCGGACCGTTCCAGACGATGGTACCAGCCTTGGCAACCTGTTCCGCCAGCATCGTCGCCGTCTTCGGGCCGATGTCGAGGATCATGTCGTCGTCGCCGACATCGGCCACGTCCTTCACGGTCGCAGCGGCGGTCGGCGAGAACTCTTTCGCACAGACCACGTCCACGGGAATCGGCACCGAGGCGCCGCGCGCGCTCATCATCTCGATGATCTGCTTCGCTTCGCCCACCAGGTCGTTTTCGACGAGCGACTTGCCGATGTTCAGGCCGACGGCCTTCATGAAGGTGTTGGCGATGCCGCCGCCGACGATCAGGTTGTCCACTTTGCCGGCCAGGCTTTGCAGGATCGAGAGCTTGCTCGACACTTTCGAGCCGGCGACGATCGCCAACAACGGACGGGCCGGCTGGCCCAGGGCTTTACCGAGCGCGTCGAGTTCGGCGGCCAGCAGCGGGCCGGCGCACACTACCGGTGCGAATTTCGCGATGCCGTGGGTGGTCGCTTCGGCGCGATGGGCGGTGCCGAAGGCATCGTTCACGTAGACGTCGCAGAGTTTCGCCATCTTCTGGGCCAGCTCGTCGCTGTTCTTCTTTTCACCCTTGTTGACGCGGCAGTTTTCCAGCAGCACAACCTGTCCCGGTGCGACATCGACGCCATCGACCCAATTCTGTTTCAGTTCCACCGGCTGGCCGAGCAGTTCGGAGAGGCGCACGGCGACCGGCGCCAGCGTGTCTTCCGGCTTGAATTCGCCCTCGGTCGGACGGCCCAGGTGGGAAGTCACCATGACGGCGGCGCCGGCTTTTACGGCAGCCTGGATGGCGGGGACGGAGGCACGGATGCGCGTGTCTTCGGTGATATTGCCGTTGTCATCCTGCGGCACATTCAGGTCGGCACGGATGAAAACGCGCTTGTTTTTCAGCGCGTCGCGATCGATCAGGTCTTGCAAGCGGGTGAAACTGAGAACGGCGTCCATGTCGGCTCAACAGTGAGATAGTGAAAAAACGATATTCTACCCCACGGCCCTTATGCAGAAGCACCAAACACGTGCAGGATTCGCAACAGTGTAAACACCAACATGCCGAACACGATGGTCTGCAACATGTTCTTCCGCCACACATAAAAGCCGAGCGCGGCAATACCAGCCAGCAGTTTTGGATTGCTCAGTCCGAGATGGACCTGGCCGCCGCTGCCGAGCACGAGGTCGGGCGCGATGATGGCCGCCAGCGCGCAGGCTGGCGCATAGCGCAGCATGTCCTGCACCCGCGGCGGCAGCGTCACCCGGTGCCCGATCAGCCAGAAGCCGCTGCGGGTAATGGCCGTCGACAGCGCCAGCACGACGATGACCGCCCAGATTTCCCACTCAGCCATGACGCGCCTTTCGTTTCTCCAGGATGCTTTCCGCCGTCATCGCAGCCAGCATGCCGGCGAACACGGCGGCCAGCAGGCCCAATTTATAGGGAAAACCATTCGCCAGCACGGCCACCGGGCCGGCCACCAGCACCCCGCACAGGGCCGGCCGGTTGACGACCAGGGGCACCGTGATGCACAGGATCGCCAGGGTGCCGGCAAAGCCCAGGCCCCACTCGGTCGGGATGGCACTGCCGAGGAAGATGCCGGTCAGCGAACCGATCTGCCAGGCCGCCCAGTTCGGGAACACCAGCCCTTTTAAATAGGACAGCTTGCCCGGCACCGGCGCCGCCGTCGGGAAGCGCTGCAGGAACATGGCGACCGTCAAGTCGCCGGCGATATACCCGTACAGCAGGCGCTGGCGCCAGGGCAAATGCGTGAAATGGGGGGCCAGCAAGGCGGAAAAGATCACGAAGCGCAGGTTCACGACCAGGGCGGTGGCGAAAATCACCCAGATTGGCGCATGCGCCAGGATCAGGGGCAATGAGGCGAGTTGGGCGGAACCGGCGAACACGAGCAGTGTCATACCGGTGGCTTGCAGCGCGGTCAGTCCCGTCTTGACCATCGCAATGCCGACCACCAGGCCCCAGGCGCCGATGCCGAACAGGCTCGGCACACCCGTGCGCAGCCCCTCGCGCCAGAGTGCGGGATCATGGCGCTCGACGACGGCAGCGCTGTGCGAGACAGGATCGGGCGCGTTCATGTCGCCTTCCTGCAACAATTCAATAAGGGGAATACGTGAGCAGAGCGAGGACTGAGCGGCATGAAACGAGGGCGAGATGTTGTCGGGTGGGCCATGCCCATCCGTGATCAATCCGCCATTCTACCGATCATTCCGAACCGTCGCCTGAATCCGTTAAAATCCTGTCTTTGCCCAACTTTGCGTGACGGAGAATAGTAATGACTGACAAGACGATGCCTGTGGTGGAACTCGAGGCCAAGGATCTCCCGGCCCACTGCCCGAACCCGGCGATGCCGCTGTGGTCGTCGCACCCGCGCGTCTTCCTCGACTTCGACCATGACGGCGAAGCCAAGTGCCCCTACTGCGGCACCCGCTACCGCCTGGCCCCGGGCGTGGCTTTCAAACACCACTGATCCGGTCGGCGGCGCACCGCCATGACTTACCGCGCTCCACGGTGGCTGCCCGGCGGCCACCTGCAAACCATCTACCCCGCCACGCTCGTCGGTAAACCACCGCTCGCCCATGGGCTCGCCTATCGGCGCGAGCGCTGGGAAGTCCACCACCCGACCCTGGGCGAGGATTTCGTCGACGTCGATTTCGTCGACGGCGAACCGGACAAGCCGCTGGTCGTGCTGTTCCATGGGCTGGAAGGCTCCTCGGACAGCCATTACGCGCGCGGCCTGATGGCGGCACTGCAAGCGCGCGGCTGGTCGGGCGCAGTACCCCATTTCCGCGGCTGCTCGGGCGAACCGAACCGCACGGCGCGTTTCTATCACTCGGGCGACTCGCTCGAAATCGACTGGATCATGGCCCGTCTGCGGGCGCGCACCAGCGGAGCTTTGTACGCCGCCGGCGTCTCGCTCGGCGGCAATGCGCTGCTGCGCTGGCTCGGCGAATCGGGCAGCAAGGCGGAGTTCGTCACGGCCGCCGCCGCCATTTCCGCCCCGCTCGACCTGGCGCGCGGCGGCGAAGCCCTGTCTTCCGGTTTCAACATGCTGTATACGCGCATGTTCCTGCAGACCCTGAAACCCAAGTGCCTCGCCAAGCTTGAACAATTTCCGGGCCTGTTCGACCGCCAGGCCCTGCTGGCCGCGCGCGACCTCTACGCTTTTGACAACGTCGTCACCGCGCCGCTGCACGGTTACCGCGATACCGACGATTACTGGCACCGCGCCAGCGCGCGCCACGTGCTGCACGACATCACCGTGCCGACCCTGGTGCTCAACGCCCGCAACGATCCCTTCCTGCCCGGCGAACATTTGCCGACTAGCGCCGCGCGCGCGGTGACGCTCGAGTATCCGAAGGAAGGCGGCCATGTCGGCTTCCCCACCGGCCCCTTCCCGGGCCGGATCGACTGGCTGCCGCAGCGCATTCTGTCCTTCTTCGACGCGACCGGGGGAACCTGCGGCGCGCCGACCGGCACCGAACTGTGCGAAGCTGGCGTGCATGGATGACATCGTAAAACAGGCAATGGCCAAGTGGCCGAACGTGCCGCACTGCTACGGCTGGCTCGCGCTCGATGCGCGCGGCAACTGGCGCATGCGCGACGAGGCCGCGCAACAGGCCGATTCAGCCGGCGACAAGCTGAACAACGCCACGCTGGTCGGCTTCATCAACCGCAATTACGCGCATGACGACGCCGGGCGCTGGTATTTCCAGAACGGCCCGCAGCGCGTCTACGTGAACCTGGAAGCGACGCCGTATGTTGCGCGCACCGATCCGGCGCAAGGACTGGTGCTGCAGACCGGCGCGCCGCTTGCAAGCATCGAGCGCCTGTACCTGACGGAAGTCGGCGTGGCGATCGTGCAGGCGGGGGAGATCGTCGCCCAGGTCGACGACCGCGACGTGGCGCAATTGTTCGAAGCACTGGAACTGAACGGCCAGGCGCCCGGCGACGAAGCGCTGCTGCGCTGGCTCGACGACGGCGCGGGCGCATTGATCCTGCGCTGGCGCGGGCAGGCGGTGCCGGTCGAACGCATCGAGCGCGACACCCTGCCCGAACGTTTTGGATTCGTGCGCACGCCGGCGCCACCGGCCCAGGAATGAACGCTCACCACTTCAATGTGTTCGGCACGCTGATCGTCGTCGCGCGCACTGCCGGCGAATGGCAGGCGTTCTATCCTGGCACCGACGGCAAGCGCCGCGCGGCCGATTTCATCGTGCCGGCCGACGTCGCTGAACACGAACTTGGGGAATACCTGGCCGACTTGTTCCACGAGAACGCGACGCCGAAACACGGCACGGTCGAACGGCTGGCCTGAACGACGATTTACCGCTCCTTCTCGTCTTCCTTTTCCTCTTTCTGGCGCTTCTTGATCTCGCGCTCGCGGGCGTCGATCACGGACTGATCATAGAAGGACACATCGCTTGCCTTGCGCGCATTATTGAGCTGGTCGACCGCTGCCGGCAGCGCGCCGGCCAGCACATAGGATTCGGCCAGCGCCATGTGCTGCAGCGCGATCTTGCCCTGCTTCGAATACGCTTTCGCCAGCAGGTCGTACAGCTTGGCGTCCTCGCGGTACTGCCGCACCTGCTCGCGCAGGTAGCGCGTCGCATCCTCAAACTTGCCGGCATTGATCATCGCATCGGCATACTGGCGCGCCAGGGCGCGCGACAGGGGGAAGCGGTTCGTCGCCTCTTCGGCATCCTTCAGGGCTTGCTGGGCAACCTCTTTCGGCTGTCCGGGCGCGAGCTTGATTTCCAGGTCGAGCACGGCAAACAGGGCGCCGCCGTCGTTGGCGGGCGCCGCCGAGAAGGTCCCCTCCTTCGCCTTGAGGGTCGCACGCGCCTTGTCGTACCAGCTGCGCGCGCCGGCCAGGTCGCTCTCCTTCAGCGCCAGGAAGGACAAGCCGTATTGCGCCGCCGCCTGCTGCTGGCGGTGCTGCTGGGCCAGTTGCGTCTGGAAAGCGGTACGCGTGTCGCGGCGCCCGGTGGTACTCATATCCTGCAGCACCCGGGCACGGGCCTTGGCGATGTAAAACTCGATCGGGTCGGGGCGCTGCCGGTACGGCGTTTCCTTGATGCGCGCCTGGATGTCGACGATCCGCTCGCTCGTCAGCGGGTGGCTGCTGAGGAAGGCAGGAATTTCTCCATACACCTTGCTCACGCTCTGAAGGCGCTTGAAGAAGGCCACCATGCCCGAGGTATCGTAGCCGCCGGCGCTCATGATCTGGAAGCCGACACGGTCGGCCTCGCGCTCGGCGTCGCGGCTGAAGTTCAGCTGCCGCTGCACCGCCAGGCCCTGGCCGCCCATCATCACGCCCATGGCGGCATCGGGACTGGCCTTGGCCGCCAGCGCCGCCAGGATCAGCGCCGCGATCGGCAGCAGCGCATCCTGGCGCTGCTGGCCGAGCATGCGCGCGATGTGGCGCTGCGACACGTGGCCGATCTCGTGCGATACGACGGAGGCCAGTTCCGACTCGGTCTGGGCCGCGAGCAGCAGGCCCGAGTGGATGCCAATAAAACCGCCCGGCAGGGCAAAGGCATTGATCGAGCCGTCGCGCAGCGGGAAGAAATAAAAATCTGCATTCGTTTCGCCGCGCGCACCGGGCGCGGCGTCGACCAGGGCGCCGCCGAAATTGTTCAGGTATTCGGCGATGGCATCGTCGTCGAGGTAATCGCGGTCGCGCCGGATCTCGCGCATGATGGCTTCGCCCAGCTTGCGCTCGACGATGGGCGATAAATCTTCGCGCGCGGCGTCGCCGAGGGTCGGCAGGCGCGCGGCGCTCTGGGAGGTGCTGAAGGACTGAGCCGACGCCACCGCAGGCATGAACCCGGCCGCGGCCGCCACAAACAAGGCGGCCACCGACCGGCGCCAGCGGGGACGCAGGGACGGCAGCGCAGGAGGAGTCATCGATTTCACGATGCTATGATAACCCCATCCGCAGGCGCCTTGCCGCGCCCTGAAACACTTTCTTACCCAAGCATACCGACATACCATGACCGTATCCGATCCAAGGCCAGACGCAGGCCAGCTGCCCCACGAGTTGACGCACTTCGACGCCGCCGGCCAGGCCCACATGGTCGACGTCGGCGCCAAGAACGAGACCCATCGCGTCGCTGTTGCCGCCGGCACCATCCGCATGCAGCCGGAAACCTTGCAGCTGATCCAGTCCGGCACCGCAAAAAAGGGCGACGTGCTCGGCATCGCCCGCATCGCCGCCATCATGGGCGCCAAGCGCACGAGCGACCTGATTCCCCTGTGCCATCCGCTGGCGATCACCCGCGTCGCCGTCGATTTCGAGATCGATGCGGCCAACAACAGCGTCCATTGCCGCGCGCAGGTCGAACTGCACGGCAAGACCGGGGTCGAGATGGAGGCGCTGACCGCCGTGCAGGTGGGTCTATTGACGATCTACGACATGTGCAAGGCGGTCGACCGGGGGATGGTCATGACCAACGTGCGGGTGCTGGAAAAGCATGGCGGCAAGAGCGGGGACTGGACGGCAGAGCTGTAACAAGCTGCGCCGCCGCCCCGATTACGGCTTCATTTCGCCAGCTGCACATTCCCCATCCACGCCTGCGTGAACGCGTGGCCCAGCATGCCGACTGCCTTGCCGTTTGCATCGGCAAGGCGCTCCATCGACTGCTGCTGTACCGACATGGCGTTCTTCGCCAGCGCGTCGGCACAGGCTTGCGATGCAGTGATGAATGCACGCAAGGTATGCTCCTGGATAATGCCCACTGAACTCGACATCATCTGTTGCATATTGGTTCGCATGGTGTCGCGGTACAAACCGGCGACATTCGACCAGAGTCCTAAAAACGGGGTCGGCATGGTGGGGAATGCCGCGTTCGGAAATGCGCTCATCGTGATCATGATGCTGTTCTCCTGGTGAATGACCGGAATCGGATGGTGCGCCGGATTGTGCAGCGCACCATCGAGTGTACTCCTTGGCTGAACAAATTGTCATCAGGCTTCTGACTACCCATGCCGTGTTAAATTGCTGAATTGCCGCGGCACAACCGCGCGCGTAAAAAATCCGAGACACGATTGAAGAGGATGCAATGAAATTACGTTTACTCGTATTGGCGACGGCATTGGCTGCCGCCAATGCCCTTGCTGCGCCGCGCGGCTTTACGGTGGAAGACCTGGTCAACCTGGAACGCGTCGGCAGCCCGGCGGTGTCGCCGGACGCCAGCCGCGTCGTCTACACCGTCCGCCGCACCGATCTCGGCAAGAACCGGGGCCAGACGAGCCTGTGGATCGCCGACCTGCGCGGCGGCGCCGCTCCCAAGGCGCTGACCAATCACGACAGCAGCAGTCTCGATCCCGAATGGGCGCCGGCGGGCGATGCCGTCTATTTCCTGTCGAGCCGCTCGGGCAGCTCCCAGGTCTGGCGCCAGCCTGCAAACGGCGGCGAGCCGACCCAGGTGACGAACCTGCCGCTCGATGTCGACAATTTCCGCGTTTCTCCTACGGGCGAGCGCATTGCCTTGAGCATGGCCGTGTTCCGCGATTGCGCCGACCTTGCCTGCACCAGGGACCGGATGGATGCCCAGGCGAAGAACAAGGCAAGCGGCCGCGTCTACGACCGGCTGTTCGTGCGCCACTGGGATACCTGGGCCGATGGCCGCAACGCCGTGCTGTTCTCGGCGCCGATCGATGCCAGCGGGCGCGTGAGCGCGGCGCCGGTCAGCCTGTCGGGCTCGCTCGATGGCGACGTCCCCTCGAAACCGTTTGGCGACCGCGAGGAGTACCACTTCAGCCCGGACGGCAAGACGATCGTCTTCTCGGCCCGCATTGCCGGCAAGACCGAAGCCTGGTCGACCAACTTCGACCTGTACAGCGTGCCGGCCGCCGGCGGAGACAAGCCGCGCAACCTGACGGCCGCCAATCCCGCCTGGGATACCAAAGGCGTGTTCTCGCCGGACGGCCGCACCCTCGCCTGGCTCGCCATGGCGCGTCCCGGCTTCGAGGCCGACCGCTTCCAGATCATGCTGATGGACGTCGCCAGCGGCCAGAAGCGCAAGCTCGCGGACAAATGGGATCGCTCCCCCGGCACCCTGCAGTGGAGCGCGGACGGCAAGTCGCTTGTCGTCGATGCAGAAGACGTCGGCCAGCATCGCCTGTTCGCGATCGATGTCGCCAGCGGCAAGGTGTCAGCCTTGACCGACAAGGGCTCGATCGGCGGCTTCGACATGCGCCGCGACACGATTGCCTATACCCAGGCCACGCTGGCTTCGCCGGCCCAGCTGTACGCGACGGCCCTGGCGGGAGGCACACCGCGTCAGCTGACCAGCAACAATGCCGACAAGCTGGCCGACGTGCGCTTCGGCGACTTCGAACAGTTCTCGTTCAAGGGCGCGAACGGCGATACCGTTTACGGCCACGTCATGAAACCGTGGAATGCGGTACCGGGCGCAAAATATCCGATCGCCTTCCTGGTGCACGGCGGTCCACAAGGCAGTTTCGGCAACGCCTGGAGCTACCGCTGGAACCCGCAGGTCTATGCCGGCGCGGGGTATGCCACGGTCTTCATCGATTTCCATGGCTCGACCGGCTACGGCCAGAAGTTCACCGATGCGATCAGCGGAGACTGGGGCGGCGCACCCCTGGTCGACCTGCAAAAGGGCCTCGAGGCGGCCGTCAAGAAATTCCCGTGGCTGGACCGCGGGCGCAGTTGCGCACTGGGCGCTTCCTACGGCGGCTACATGATGAACTGGATCGAAGGTAACTGGTCCGATGGTTTTAAATGCATCGTCAACCACGACGGCGTATTCGACACGCGCGGCATGGCCTATTCGACCGAAGAGCAATGGTTCACCGACTGGGAAAACGGCGGCGCCTATTTCGCCGTACCGCAGCAGCACGAGCGTTTCAACCCGGTGCTCCACGTAAACAAGTGGAAGACGCCGATGCTCGTGATCCAGGGCGACCTCGACTTCCGCATTCCGACCGCCCAGGGCCTGTCCACCTTCACCGCCTTGCAGCGCCGTGGCATCGACAGCAAGCTGCTGGTCTTCCCGGACGAAAACCATTGGGTGCTGAAACCGGCGAATTCGCTGCTCTGGCACCACACAGTCATCGGCTGGCTGGACCAGCACTTGAAACCGTGATGTCCAGGATTTGACCCACAAAACCCGCCTGATCGCGGGTTTTTTTACGACAATCGCTAAAGTCTTGCTTTTGGTCATTAATTGAAGTGGTATCATGCTGCCCTTGCAGGGCCGCCGGCCCGCCATTTCACAACGAACAGCATGCAGGCCGGACAGGCGAACGAGCTCAAACCGCAGGACGTCGATTTCGAGACCATGAATCTCCAGGTCGGCACACGCCTGCAGCTCATCACGCATCGCCGCGTCAAGCCGGTCCAGCATTTCTCGAGCCTGATCGGCTATATCAAGGATGAGTACATCATCCTCAAGATTCCGATGGAAAATGGTGCACCGATCGCGCTGGCCGAAGGCGAGCGCCTGACGATCCGGGTGTTCTCGGGCGTCAAGGTATGCTCCTTCGCCTGCACGGTCGAGCGCGTGTTTGCACGGCCCCTGTTCTATGTCCATGTGTCCTTCCCGACCACGGTGCAGGGAACGAGCCTGCGCACGGCGATGCGGGTCAAGGTCGACCTGCCCGCCGCGATCAGCGGCAGCGGCACCCATGGCGGGCTGCTGGCCTGCACGATCCTGAACCTGTCGGTCAGCGGCGCGCTGGTCGTCTCCCCTAGCCGCCTGCCGGCCGACGAAGAGCAGATCGCGCTGCAGTTTTCCCTGAAGGCGCCGCCCGACGACCAGGAAGTGCGGATTTCCGCACGCGCGGCGATTCGTAACGTCAACGTCACCAAGGCGGCCGACGACTCGGACCTGTTTACATATGGGATGCAGTTCATCGATCTCGATCCGACGCATTACACACTGTTGCAGAACATGACCTACGAAGCACTGCTGGCGGACCGGCAGAAGATCGTCTGAGGCCGTTCACAGCATGCAAAAAACCCCGCTCTGGCGGGGTTTCTTTTTTGGGGGATCAGGTGGCCTTGCCCTTGCAGACGGCTTCGCGGCCGATCAGCTTCTGGGGGACGGTGGCGGCGCTGCAGCTCCAGGCGCCGGTGTCCTTGTCGCGCGTGAGGGTGATGGTCTGGTCCTTGACGCCGACCGGGCCGGCGACGATCTGGCAGGTCAGGCTGGCGGCGTCGGGGTCGGCCGCTGCCCCGAACTTGCAATTGGCGGTGGGCTTGTCGGCTGCGGCCAGGCCGACTTCTTCCGGCTTGCTGACGGTCTCGCCGTCGTTCAGCCTGGTGTCGATGCCGACTTTACCTGCGGACACTTCAGCCAGCGCAACGCCGAATTTCGACCTCGCCACATAGTCCTGGTAGGCCGGGATGGCAAGCGTCGCCAGGATGCCGATGATCGCAACGACGATCATCAGTTCGACGAGGGTGAAGCCGGCTTCGGTCTTCCTAACAACTTTTATGCATGTCACGGTGATCCTCCGGTCAGTTGAGCAGTCCGGAACGATAACCTTGGTTGAAAGTGCACGATTGCGGCACCTCAGCCAAAAACAAAAACCCCGCCGAAGCGGGGTCTTCTTAATCCAGTTCAGCTCGAATTAGCCGCCTGCTGCTTTGCCGACGCAGGTGCCTTTGCCGATCAGCTTTTCTTCAACCGTAGCGGCCTTGCAGCTCCAAGCGCCGTCAGTACCGCGGGTCAGGACGATGTCCTGGTCTTTCACGCTTGCTGGACCGTTTTGAATGGTGCAGGTAATCGAATCGGTGCCAGCTTTGAATTTGCAGTTGGAGGTTGGGCTGGCTTCCGCGGCCAGGCCGACATCTTCAGGCTTCGAGATAGTTTCGCCATCGTTCAACTTGGCATCAAAGCCCACTTTACCGGCCGAAACTTCCGACAGCGCAGCACCGAACTTCGATTTTGCGGTGTAGTTCTGGTAGTTCGGGATGGCGACAGCGGCCAGGATGCCGATGATGGCAACAACGATCATCAGTTCGATCAGGGTGAAGCCGGCTTCTGCTTTCTTAACAATTTTCATCGATTTCATGGTGGTTCTCCAAGGGTAAGTTGTATTGGGTTGGTGCTTCGGTATTCGGTATTGCTTCGTGCCACGCATTACCTATTGCAAGTGCCGTGCCAGCCCATTTCACCCCGGAATCCTTAATTTCACGGCAATTAAAGCGACGAAACTTGTCACCTACCCACCCTGGGCTGACAAATTTTGTCACCCACCGTGCATTTTCTGTTCATATGGAAAAAAAAAGGAGCCCGCAGGCTCCTTTCAAGAACAAGAATTGTCCGGGATTACAGCATGGCCTTCAGCAGGCGTGCCATTTCCGACGGGTTCTTGGTGGCTTTGATGCCGCACTCTTCCATGATGTCCAGCTTGGCTTGCGCGGTATCGGCGCCGCCCGAGATCAGCGCGCCGGCGTGGCCCATGCGCTTGCCCGGAGGAGCGGTGACACCGGCGATGAAGCCGACCACTGGCTTCTTCATGTTGTCCTTGACCCAGTGAGCAGCGTTGGCTTCGTCCGGACCGCCGATTTCGCCGATCATGATGACCGCGTCGGTATCAGGATCGTCATTGAACATCTTCATGATGTCGATGTGCTTCAGGCCGTTGATCGGGTCGCCGCCGATGCCGACTGCCGACGATTGACCGAGACCCAGTGCGGTCAGCTGGCCGACTGCTTCATAGGTCAGGGTGCCCGAGCGCGAGACGACGCCGATGCGGCCCTTGCGGTGGATGTGACCAGGCATGATGCCGATCTTGATTTCGTCCGGGGTGATCAGGCCTGGGCAGTTAGGACCCAGCAGCAGGGTCTTCGAACCGGCCTTGGCCATGCGGTCTTTCAGGGCCATCATGTCGCGGACAGGGATGCCTTCGGTGATGCAGATGGCCAGGTCCAGGTCGGCTTCGACAGCTTCCCAGATTGCGGCGGCCGCGCCTGCCGGCGGGACGTAGATGACCGACACGGTGGCGCCGGTGGCAGCTTTCGCTTCCGAGACGTTGGCGAAAATCGGGATGCCTTCGAAGTCTTCGCCGGCTTTCTTCGGGTTCACGCCTGCGACGAAGGCAGCTTTGCCGTTCGCGTAGTCGCGGCACATGCGGGTATGGAACTGACCGGTCTTGCCGGTGATACCCTGGGTGATGACTTTTGTATCTTTGTTGATCAGGATCGACATTTGTTTATTCCTTCGAATTAGGCGTTACCAGCTGCAGCGGCGACGACGGCCTTGGCTGCGTCTTCCATCGTATCGGCGGCGATGATCGGCAGACCGGAGTCGGCCAGCATCTTCTTGCCCAGGTCTTCGTTGGTGCCCTTCATGCGCACGACGAGCGGCACTTTCAGCGAGACGGCCTTCGATGCGGTGATCACGCCTTCGGCGATGACGTCGCAACGCATGATGCCGCCGAAGATGTTGACCAGGATGGCTTTCAGGCCTGGGTTCTTCAGCATGATCTTGAATGCTTCGGTGACTTTCTCAGCCGTCGCACCGCCGCCCACGTCCAGGAAGTTGGCCGGCTCGCCGCCGAACAGCTTGATGGTGTCCATGGTGGCCATGGCTAGGCCGGCGCCGTTCACCAGGCAGCCGATGTTGCCGTCGAGCGAGATGTAGGCGAGGTCGAACTTCGATGCTTCGACTTCGGCTGGATCTTCTTCGTCCAGGTCGCGGTAAGCCATGATTTCCGGCTGGCGGAACAGGGCGTTGGCGTCGAAGTTGAACTTCGCGTCCAGGGCGATGACTTTACCGTCGCCGGTCAGGATCAGCGGGTTGATTTCGGCCAGCGACGAATCGGTGTCCCAGTAAGCCTGGTACAGGCCCTTCAGGTTCTGGCGTGCTTCGGCCAGCGATTCGGCAGGAATGCCGATCTTGGTCGAGATCTCGTCGGCTTCGGCGTCGGTCAGGCCGACGGCCGGGTCGATCGCGATCGAGTGGATTTTTTCAGGATTGCTGTGCGCGACTTCTTCGATGTCCATGCCGCCTTCCGACGAGGCCATCAGCACGACCTTCTGGGTCACGCGGTCGGTGACCATCGACACGTACAGTTCCTTCTTGATGTCGGCGCCTTCTTCGATCAGCAGGCGGCGCACCTTCTGGCCTTCAGGGCCGGTCTGGTGGGTCACGAGCTGCATGCCCATGATCTGTTCTGCGTATTCCTTGACCTGCTCGAGCGACTTGGCAACCTTCACGCCGCCGCCTTTACCACGGCCGCCAGCATGGATCTGGGCCTTGACGACCCAGACCGGGCCGCCCAGCTCTTCAGCTGCCTTGACGGCCTCTTCGACCGACATGCACGGAATGCCGCGCGGAACCGTCACTCCGAACTTTCGGAGGATTTCTTTGCCCTGATACTCATGGATTTTCATGCTGGCTTCCCTTCTTCTGTTACTGATTTAGATGGTTTATTGAAGTACTTCGACATCGGTCTCAACCCTGTACGGCCTTGATTACCCAGCGCGGGTAATACTTTGCCACAGCGGGGCCGTCGGCGCGCAGCGCGTGGCAGCGGTCGATTTCGTACGGACGCGCAGCCTCGCCATCCTTGGCGGCGTTGCGTGTCTCGAACTCGTCATCGGCGAAGGCCTGGATTGCCGCGGTGGGCAAAACCTGCGCCAGTTCGGTCAGGTGGGTGCAGCCGAGCACGCCCGAGAGGCGGTCTTTCAGGTGCAACCGGAAATGTTTAACGAGCGACAGCCCGACCAGCTTCTTGTAAGCGGGGCCGATGACGTCGCAGTAACCGGGATACGGCACCGAGTCGGATGCGGCTTCGGCATCGACGATCTCGAGGTCGCGGTTGATGGTGATGCGCAGGCTCAGGTCGTGCACGGCCGTGCCGGCTGGGCGCTTGCCGGAAGCGAGGACGATGTCTTGCGCCTTGATGTCGCGGATACGCGCGTCAAGATCCCACAGGCCATCGTCGCGCGCGTACGCTTCGACCGTGATGGCGCGTGTATGCCGCAGGGAGCGCGGGGCGGGAGGTGACAGAGGCATAGAAAACAAACGTGCCGGTTGATCGGCAATCAGTGGGGCAGCCGGTGTGCTGATGCACGTTACCGCAGCTTCTGCGGCAACAACCGCTCATGCGGCGCTGCTTAAACCGTGAAAGTTTAGCACAGGATGGGAGCGGGTTGCACTGCAACATGACGCCTTGACGACCCGTCAAGGGTAGGCAGCTGGGAAAGGTGGCAAGCTTGCCAATGTTTGGCGTTGGCTGCCCGACAATGGATTTGCCGGCTCAGGCCGCGGCATCCTTCGTGAAGCACAGCAGTTCTTTGCCGTCGAGGCAAATGCCGCCATCCCGCTCGAAGGCGACCGCCCAGAAACCGGCGGCGGCCTCGGGTGTGTTCCCGTGCCAGACTATGCCGTGGAAGGTGACGTCAACCTCCGCGCCGCGCTCGTCTTGCCAGCGCCCGCGGATTTCATCGGTCATGCTGCCGGAGCGGTCGATCTGGAGAATATAGTCGCCACTGGCGCGCACCTCGAGCACGACCATTTTTTCCTGCGTACTGAGCCGATAGATCCCGGTCGGCTCGACGGGCTGACGGCTGCACGATGCCAATACGAACAGTGGGGCGAGAACGAGTATCGTTTTCATGATGACAACTTTTAGGGCAAGCAAAAACCAGCGTGCAGCGTCATCCGGGGTTGAGGAATATGCGGGCGCATATCGCCGGATGGCGCTCCACGCTGGCGCCTGGGAATGGATCGAGCCGATTTGGGGTGCAGACAAGACTGCGGGACAGTCGCAACGAGGCGATGCCGGCGCTACTTAAAACTCGTCGTCCTCGGGCGCCCCTTTCAGGGCGGTGCGCACGGCGCCGCTCGAAAAACCGCGCGCCATTAAAAACCGCATCTGCTTGCTGCGCTCGGCCGCGTCTTGCGCGACGGTGCCGAACTTGCGTTGCCAGACCTCGACCGCACGCGCGGTTTCGCTCTCGGCCAGGCCGGACTTCAGTTCGGCCAGCGCTTCTCCGTTGACGCCATGGCTTTGCAGCTCGGCCATCACACGGCTGTTGCCGAAGCGGGAAGCCTTTCGATGAATCAAGGATTCAGCAAAACGCTCCTGCGACAGCCAGTTGTTCTTTTCCAGAAAATCGAGGAGGGCGTCGATGTCGTCGCCCTCCTCCGCATGGCGCGCCAGTTTGCGCTTGAGCTCGAGCCGGCTGTGCTCCCTCATGGAGAGGAAGCGCAGGGCTCGGGCTTTCAGACTCAGTACTGGTTGGCGCATGGCGATACAGCAGATCGGATGGGGCCACAGCTGCGGCCCCGACCGATTACTCCGACACGGCCTTCAACTTCGGCGCCTTGTCTTCGGCGTCGCCACCGACAGGCGGCGGCAGTTCGCGCACACCGAGGGCCGCACGTACCTTGTTCTCGATTTCGCGCGCCAGTGCCGGGCGGTCTTTCAAGAACTGACGGGCGTTGTCCTTGCCCTGGCCGATACGTTCGCCGTTATAGCTGTACCAGGAACCGGACTTCTCCACGATCTTGTTGTCGGCGCCCAGATCGAGGATTTCGCCTTCGCGGGAAGTGCCTTCTCCATACAGGATGTCGAAGTGCGCTTCGCGGAATGGTGGCGCGATCTTGTTCTTGACGACCTTGACCTTGGTTTCGTTACCGATCACCTCGTCACCCGACTTGATCGAACCGGTACGGCGGATGTCCAGGCGCACGGAGGCGTAGAACTTCAGCGCGTTACCGCCGGTCGTGGTTTCCGGGCTGCCGAACATCACGCCGATCTTCATACGGATCTGGTTAATGAAGATGACCAGGGTGTTCGTACGGTTGATCGACGCGGTCAGCTTGCGCAGTGCCTGCGACATCAGACGGGCTTGCAGGCCCGGCAGCGAATCGCCCATATCGCCTTCGATCTCGGCGCGCGGGGTCAGTGCCGCCACCGAGTCGATGACGACCAGGTCGACCGAACCCGAGCGCACGAGTGCGTCGGTGATTTCGAGGGCCTGTTCGCCGGTGTCCGGCTGCGAGATCAGCAGCTCGTCGAGCTTGATGCCCAGCTTCTGCGCGTAACCCACGTCGAGCGCGTGCTCGGCGTCGATGAAGGCGCAGGTACCACCCAGCTTTTGCATCTGCGCGATGGTCTGCAGGGTCAGCGTGGTTTTACCCGACGATTCCGGACCGTAGATTTCCACGATACGGCCGCGCGGCAAGCCGCCGACGCCCAGCGCGATGTCCAGGCCCAGCGAGCCGGTGGAGACGGTCTGCACTTCCTCGACCGGCGTATTCGCGTCCATGCGCATGACCGAACCCTTGCCGAACTGCTTTTCGATTTGCGCGAGGGCGGCGGCCAGCGCCTTGCCTTTTTCGGAGGCGTTGTGTACTACTTTTTTGTCGTCCATAATTTTCTCTCAGTCTTGGAGGTACCAAGGTGTGGGTACCCTCACGCTTTTCAATAGCCACTACTGTATAAAAATCCAGTGGTTTTGGCAAGCAGGATTTTACTCGAACGTTGCAGAAGGCTCGCATTGTTGCGCGATATCAAACACAATGGGGTTGTGAAAAAAACTCCAGGGCCAGGCGCATCGTCGAAGACAGTACGTGAGTACGGTGAGACGATGCAACACTGCCATGGAGGATTTTTTCGCAAGCTCAGCCGGAAGGTCTAATCGATAACAGGGTAATCTTATGCGAATTTTGCTTGCCGAAGATGATAGCGTACTCGCTGACGGGCTGACGCGCTCACTGCGCCAGTCCGGTTATGCGATCGACGACGTGCGCAACGGCCAGGATGCCGACACCGCCCTCTCGACCCAGGAATTCGACCTGCTGATCCTCGACCTCGGGCTCCCGAAAATGTCGGGCCTGGAGGTGCTGCGCCGGCTACGCGCGCGCTCTTCCCTGCTGCCGGTGCTGATCCTGACGGCCGCCGACTCGGTCGAGCAGCGCGTCGAGGGGCTCGATCTGGGCGCCGACGACTACATGGCCAAGCCCTTCGCCTTGTCGGAGCTGGAGGCGCGGGTCCGTGCGCTCACCCGGCGCGGCGCCGGCGGCGGCCCGACCGTGATCCGCCACGGCCCGCTGGTCTACGACCAGGTCGGGCGCAGCGCGTATATCAACGAGCAGATGCTCGACCTCTCCGCGCGCGAACTGGGCCTGCTCGAAATCCTGCTGGCGCGTACCGGGCGCCTGGTCTCGAAGGAGCAGCTGGTCGACCACCTGTGCGAATGGGGCGAAGAGGTGTCGAACAATGCGATCGAGGTCTATGTGCACCGGCTGCGCAAGAAGATCGAGGTCGGCGGCGTGCGCATCGCCACCGTGCGCGGCCTGGGCTATTGCCTCGAAAAATATTCGGACGCAGCCCGTGCCGGTGCCGAGCACGCCCTCGATTCGAAGTGAACGAACGTGATGCCGGCCTGATCGAGCCCGATGCGGGGCTGCCCGAGCCTTTGTACGTCCCGCCGAATCCCGAGCCCGAAGAAAACATCCAGCATTCGCTGTTCGGCGAGATCCTCGACTGGATGCTGGCGCCCCTGCTGCTGCTGTGGCCGATGAGCATAGTGATCACTTACCTGGTCGCGAAATCGATCGCGAACCAACCCTTCGATCATGCGCTCGAAGACCGGGTGACGGTGCTGGCCCAGCAGGTGCGCGAAGAAAACGGCGTCATCAATACCCGTTTGCCGGGCAGCGCACGCGACATCCTGCGCGCCGACGACATCGACAGCGTGTATTTCCAGGTGAGCGACGCCGCCGGACGCCACGTCGACGGCGACGCCGAACTGCCGCGCCCGCGCAGTCACGATAACGACGGCGATGGCGACAAGGATGGCGCGGTGCACTTCCGGAGCGCCACGCTGCACGGCACGCCGCTGCGCGTGGCTTACCTGTACATCAACCTCGACCCGCTCGCCCCGCCCGACAGCAGCTCGCCCGTTTTCCCCCGTAAAGCCCTGGTGCAGGTGGCGGAAACGCTGGACAAGCGCGCCCTGCTCGCCAACGAGATCATCAAGGGCGTGATCCTGCCCCAGTTCATCATTCTGCCGATCATCCTGGCCCTGGTCTGGTTCGCCCTCTCGCGCGGCCTGTCTCCGCTGGCGGCACTCCAGGAGCGCATCCGCGCGCGTCCGTCCGACGATTTGTCTCCCATCGATTCGCGCCAGGTGCCCGAGGAAATTTCTCCCCTCGTCGGCTCGCTCAACGACATGCTGGGGCGGCTGTCGCAGACCATCGACATGCAGAAACGTTTCATTGCCGACGCCGCGCACCAGATGAAGACGCCGCTGGCCGGCATGCGCATGCAGTCCGAGCTCGCCTTGCGCCAGCTCGATCCGGACGAGATCCACCGTTCGCTGGAACAGCTGGCGAAAAGTTCGGAGTCGGCGACGCGCCTGGTGAACCAGTTGCTCGCCCTGGCGCGCGCCGAAAACCAGCCGCATGCCGGCCTCGCCTTCGATGAAATCAATCTGGCGGGCCTCGCGCGCGACGTGGTGCAGGATTGGGTGCAAGCCTCGTTCGCGCACCGCATCGACCTCGGCTACGAAGCGCAGGACGAGGACGTGGTCATCGCCGGCAACGCCCTGATGCTGCGCGAACTGCTGTCGAACCTGATCGACAACGCCCTGCGCTACACCCCTGCCGGCGGCAGCGTCACGGTGCAGGTGCGGCGCGACGGCGAACGGGCGCTGCTCGAAGTCGAAGACACCGGGCCGGGCATCGCCCCGCACGAGCGCGCCCACGTGTTCGAGCGTTTTTATCGCATCCTCGGCTCGAGCGCGAGCGGCAGCGGCCTGGGGCTGGCCATCGTGCGCGAGATCGCCGGCCAGCACGGCGCCGAGGTCGACATTTTCAATAATCCGCGCAGCCACTCCGCCAAATTTCCAGGCAGCCTGTTCCGCCTGACCTTCCCACCACCTGTCCACGACGACTTCGATGCCGCCTGAACCCTTGCCCTCGACTGCGCCTTCGTCCGAGCCTGAGCTGCAGCGCCAGCGCCGTTTATTGGCCGCGCGCGCCGCCCACTGGCGCCGCACGCGCCGCTTGACCTTCGTCCTGATGGCGCTATGGCTGGCGACCGGTTTTTGTACCGTGTATTTTGCGCGCGAACTGGCACGCGTCACCCTGTTCGGCTGGCCGCTCTCCTTCTACATGGCGGCGCAAGGGGCATCGCTGGTGTGCCTGGCGATCATCGGCGTCTACGCCTGGCGCATGCGCCGCTTCGACCGCGATCTTGCGCGCGCCATGCAGGGCGGCGCCGGGGTCGGCGGATGAGCGGCCAGAAGCGCTACTTCCGGCGCCTGTCCGGCTACTACGCCTGGTTCTGCGTCTGCTTCGCCGGCTTCCTGCTGGCCCTGACGGTGCTGGAAAACGAGGGCATGCCGCGGCTCTGGATCGGCCACCTGTTCATGTTCGCCACGATCGTGCTGTACGCCACCATCGGCGTCATCAGCCGCACCTCGAACGTGACCGAATACTATGTTGCCGGACGCCGCGTGCCGGCCCTGTTCAACGGCATGGCCACCGCGGCCGACTGGATCTCGGCGGCAAGCTTCATCAGCCTGGCGGGCGGCCTGTATCTGTCCGGCTTCGACGCCCTCGCCTACATCATGGGCTGGACCGGCGGCTATTGCCTGGTCGCGCTGCTGATCGCGCCCTATCTGCGCAAGTTCGCCCAGTACACGATCCCCGACTTTCTCGCCGTGCGCTACGGCGGCGGCGCGGGCGGGCGCGGCGGGCCGGTGCGCGCGCTCGCCGTCGGTGCCACCATCATCGTCTCCTTCGTGTACGTGGTCGCGCAGATCTATGCCGTCGGCCTGATCGCCTCGCGCTTCACCGGCGTCGATTTCTCGGTCGGGATTTTCCTCGGCCTGGCCAGCATCCTGGTCTGCTCTTTTCTCGGCGGCATGCGCGGCATTACCTGGACGCAGGTGGCCCAGTACATCATCATCCTGGTCGCCTTCCTGATCCCGACCATGTGGCTGTCAGCGAAGCACGCCGACAATCCCTTGCCGCAAGTGGCCTACGGCTCGGTGCTGCCGAAGCTGGCCCAGCGCGAAGCCCAGCTTGCGGCCGACCCACGCGAGCGCGAAGTTAGGGCGCACTTCCAGCAGCAGGCCGACGCCTACGCCGCACGCCTGGCGGCATTACCCGGTTCCTGGGAACAGGGCAAGGTGGAGGCGCAGCGCAGGCTCGACGCGGCGCGCCTGCGCAATCTATCCCTGGCCGACGTGCGCAGCGCCGAGCGCGCCCTCGCCGCCTACCCGAAGACGGCGGAAGACGCCGAGCCCCTGTGGCGCGAACAGCGCACGCGCCTGCTTGCGCGCGCCCAGCCGCCGCAGCCGCATGCCATGCCCTTCCCCGGCGCCACCGAAGCGGAATCGAATGCGCACCGCAACAATTTCCTGGCGCTCGTGTTCTGCCTGATGTTCGGCACCGCCGCCCTGCCCCACATCCTGATGCGCTCGTACACCACGCCCTCGGTGGACGAAACCAGGATTTCGGTGTTCTGGACCCTGTTCTTCATTCTCCTGATTTACCTGAGCATCCCGGCGCTGGCGGTCCTGGCGAAATACGACATCTATACGAGCCTGGTGGGCAGCGATTTCAGTTCGCTGCCCACCTGGATTTCGTACTGGGGAAATATCGACAAGGTCAATCCCCTGATTCAAGTAACTGACATCAACGGCGACGGCCTGGTGCAGCTGGCGGAAATCGCGATCGACGGCGACGTGCTGGTCCTGGCCACGCCCGAGATCGGCGGCCTGCCGTATGTGATCTCGGGCCTGGTGGCGGCCGGCGGGCTGGCCGCGGCCCTGTCCACGGCAGACGGCCTGCTGCTGGCCATCTCGAACGCGCTCTCGCACGACATCTATTACAAGATCGTCGATCCCGGCGCCTCGACCCAGAAGCGGGTGACGATCTCGAAACTGCTGCTGCTGGCGGTGGCCTTCATTGCGGCCTATGCCGCCTCGCAAAAGCCGGCCGACATCCTTTCTCTGGTCGGCGCCGCCTTTTCGCTGGCGGCCTCGGCCCTGTTCCCGGCGCTGGTGCTGGGCGTGTTCTGGAAGCGCGCCAACCATGTGGGCGCCATTGCCGGGATAGTGGTCGGCTTCATGGTCTGCCTGTATTACATGCTGCGGGTACACCCGATCCTGGGCGGCCGGCTGGACGCGGCCTGGTTCGACATCGCGCCGATGTCGGCCGGTATCTTTGGAGTCCCGGCCGGCCTGGCCGCGGTCGTGATCGCCAGTCTCCTGAGCCCGGCACCGGCACGCTCGAGCGATGCACTGGTCGACCACATTCGGGCACCGGAATAGAGGAATAAATATCCATAGGGCATAGTTTTTTGACATGCATAAATGTTATTCTTGAGAAATAGCTGCTCCCTTTCTCTCGACCAGGAAATCCCAGCATGTCATTCGTTCACACATCCCTTTTCCACGCCGGCCTGCTCGCCCTGTCGCTGTGGACCGCTCCCATTAACGAGGCCCAGGCCGCGCCCGCCCTGCCGCCGATCGAACGTTTCTTCAACAGTCCCGCCTTCAATGGCGGGCTGCTGTCGCCGGATGGTCGCGCGATTGCCGCGCGCGGCAGTGCACCGGGACAGCGCGACTACCTGGTCGTGGTCGACCTGCAGACCAATACCGGCAAGATCGTGGCCTCGTACAACGATGCCGACATCGGCAGCTTCCAATGGGTGAACAACGAGCGCCTGCTCTTCAACGTGGGCGACAAGAAGGTTGCCGAGGGCGACGACGACTATGCGCCGGGCCTGTTTGCCGTCAACCGCGACGGCAGCAACCTGGTACAGCTGGCCGAGACCGGCAACGTGCGGACCGGCCAGCGCACGGGACAACGCACCGGTCCTCGCCTGCTTCCTTGGCATACCTTCATGCTGTCCGGGCGCGGCGCCCAGGATTCCGACTATGTCTATGTGCGCGACCTGGCGTTCAAAACCGACTACCGCACGGCGCGCACCGGCCTGCTGCGCCTGAACACGGTCACCGGCCAGGTGCAGGAAGTGAGCCGTCCGAAGGAAGACGTCACCAGCTGGATGCTCGACCACAAGGGCGAGCCGCGGATTGCGGTCGGCATCAAGGACGACATGGTGTCCATCCATTATCTCGACCCGGCAACGAAAGAATGGCGCAAGCTGACCAGTTATAAAGCGTACGGCGACGCCGAGAACAGCATCACGCCCCTCGCCTTCGGTCCGGACGGCAAACTGTATGTCAGCACACGCCGCGGCCGCGACACCAGCGCCGTGTACACACTCGATCTCGCCACCGGCCAGCTCAGCGCGGAACCGCTGGTGAGCACCAAAGGCTATGATTTCTCCGGCAGGATCATCACCAGCCGCGACAAGGTGCTGGGCATGCAGTTCACCACCGACGCCACTTCGACCGAATGGTTCGACCCGGCCATGAAGGCAGCGCAGGAAACCGTGGACAAGCTGCTGCCGGCCACGATCAACCTGCTCGGCGCGCCGCCCCAGCATGCGCAGACGCCGTGGCTGCTGGTACGTGCTTATTCCGATGCCATTCCGTCGACCTATTATCTGTTCAACCGCGATACCAAGCTGCTCAACAAGGTCGGCGACACCCATCCCGGCATCGACCCGAAACAGATGGGCCGCCAGCAGGCGCTGAGCTACAAGGCGCGCGACGGTCTCGACATTCCGGCGCTGCTGACCATGCCGCCAGGCAGCACGCAGGCCAAGCTGCCGCTGGTGGTACTGGTGCATGGCGGCCCCTGGGTGCGCGGCAGCACCTGGGGCTGGAATCCGGAATCGCAGTTCCTCGCCTCGCGCGGCTATGCCGTGCTCGAGCCCTCCTTCCGCGGCACCACCGGCTTCGGCGCCGCCCACTACCAGGCCGGCTTCAAGCAATGGGGACTGGCCATGCAGAACGACCTCGCCGACGGCGTGCGCTGGGCCATCGAAAAAGGGGTTGCCGATCCGAAGCGCATCTGCATCGCCGGCGCCAGCTACGGGGGCTATGCCACCCTGATGGGCCTGGTGAACGACCCCGACCTCTATCAATGCGGCGTCGACTGGGTCGGCGTCACCGACATCAACCTGATGTACAGCAGCGCCAACCACCGCAGCGACATGTCCGACGAATGGAAGCGCTACGGCATGCCGGAACTGATCGGCGACCAGGTCAAGGACGCGGCGCAGCTAAAGGCGACCTCGCCGATCGAACAGGCGGCGCGCATCAAGGCGCCGCTGCTGCTGGCCTATGGCGGCGCTGACCTGCGCGTACCGATCGACCATGGCACCAAGTTCCACGCGGCCGTCAAACGCAACAACCCGAACGTCGAGTGGATCGAATACCCGGCCGAGGGCCACGGCTTTTATCTGCCGAAAAACAACATCGATTTCTGGAGCCGGGTCGAGAAATTCCTGGACAAGAACATCGGCTCGGGGGCGACGCAACAGTGATTCAGTAGTAATCTGGCGGGAGGTCATCCGTCGCTTTGATCAAGGAGGTGTATATGTCGTCAGGCAAGATCCTCGTTGCACAAGGAGGCGGTCCGACCGCCGTCATCAACCAGTCGATGGTCGGCGTGACCCTGGAGGCGCGCCGCTTTCGCAACGTGACGCGCATCTACGGTGCCCTGCACGGCGTGCGCGGCATCGTCAATGAGGACTTCCTCGACCTCACCCAGGAAACCAGCCACAACCTGGAACTGGTGGCGGCCACGCCCTCCTCGGCGCTCGGCTCGACCCGCGACAAGCCCGACACCGCCTATTGCACGCGCATCTTCGATGTCCTGCGTGCGCACGAGATCGAACATTTTTTCTACATCGGCGGCAATGACTCGGCCGACACGGTGCGCATCGTCAGCGAGCAGGCGCGTGCCGCCGGCTACCCGTTGCGCTCGATCCACATCCCGAAAACCATCGACAACGACCTGGTCGGCAACGACCACACGCCCGGATTTCCCTCGGCGGCACGCTTCGTCGCCCAGGCCTTTGCCGGCGCCAATCTCGACAATGCGGCATTACCCGGCGTCTACGTCGGCGTCGTGATGGGGCGCCATGCGGGTTTTCTCACCGCCGCCTCTGCCCTGGGTAAAAAATTCCCGGATGACGGCCCGCACCTGATTTACCTGCCCGAGCGCGTGTTCGAGCTGGAGCGCTTCCTGGCCGACGTCAAGGCGGCCTACGAACGCTACGGGCGCTGCGTGATCGCCGTCTCCGAGGGGGTACATGACGCCGCCGGCGAGCCGATCATCACCTTGCTGGCCAAGGAAATCGAAAAGGATGCGCACGGCAACGTACAACTGTCCGGCACCGGCGCGCTGGCTGACCTGCTGTGCGAGGAAATCAAGAGCAGGCTCGGCATCAAGCGCGTACGCGGCGATACCTTTGGCTACCTGCAGCGCTCCTTCATCGGCTGTGTGTCCGACGTCGACCAGCGCGAGGCGAGAGAGGTCGGCGAAAAGGCGGTCCAGTTCGCGATGTGGGGAAACGCCGATGGCTCGGTCGTCATCCGCCGCATGGGCTTTTATTCGGTCGACTACGAGTTATTGCCGCTGGACCAGGTTGCCGGCAAGACGCGCACCATGGAAGACGAATTCATCAGTGAGAGCGGTACCGATGTGACCGATGCCTTCCGGCTTTATTTGCGCCCCCTGCTCGGCTCCGGCATGCCGGACGCGTTCCGCTTGCGCGGGGCGAGGGTCGACAAGATCCTGGCACGTTAAATATGGTGCAGCAACAAAAAAGGCGCCTGCGGGCGCCTTTTCCTCGGAGCATACAAACGCTTACAGCACCACGGTCTGCGCCTGCCCCTCTTCGCGGGCACGGATCTCGCCGATCCGATAGACGGTCTCGCCGGCTGCCTGCAGCTGGGCCATGGCCGCGTCCGCATTCTCTTTCGAGACGATGACCGTCATGCCGATGCCGCAATTGAACACGCGGTGCATTTCGGCATCCGCCACGCCGCCGTGCTGCTGCAGCCACTGGAACAGCGGCGGCATGGTCCACGATTTGCCATCGAGCACGGCCGTCAGATTGTCCTGCAGCACGCGCGGGATGTTTTCGACCAGGCCGCCGCCGGTGATGTGGACCAGGCCCTTCACTTCCATCGACGCCATCAGCGCCAGCAGCGGTTTGACGTAGAGGCGGGTCGGCGCCATCAGCACGTCCGACAGCTTGCGCCCATGGAAATCGGCTTCCAGGTCCGGCTTGGCCACCGCGATGATCTTGCGCACCAGCGAATAGCCGTTGGAGTGGATGCCCGACGAGGCCAGGCCCAGCACCACGTCGCCCGGGGTGATCTTGCTGCCGTCGATGATCTGCGATTTTTCCACCGCGCCGACCGCGAAGCCGGCCAGGTCGTATTCGCCGTCCGGGTACATGCCCGGCATTTCGGCGGTCTCGCCGCCGAGCAGCGCGCAGCCGGACTGTTCGCAGCCTTCGGCGATGCCCTTGACTACCGCGGTCGCGGTCGCCACGTCCAGCTTGCCGCAGGCGAAATAGTCGAGGAAGAACAGCGGTTCCGCGCCCTGCACCAGGATGTCGTTGACGCTCATGGCGACCAGGTCGATGCCGACCGTGTCGTGGCGGTTCAGCTCGAATGCGAGTTTCAGCTTGGTGCCGACGCCGTCGGTACCCGAGACCAGGACCGGCTCCTTGAACTTCTTGCTGATCTCGAACAGCCCGCCGAAACCGCCGATGCCGCCGAGCACGCCTTCCCGCATGGTGCGCTTGGCAAACGGCTTGATCGCTTCGACCAGAGCGTCGCCGGCATCGATATCGACACCTGCGTCGCGGTAGGAGAGAGAAACATTAGATGGTTGGCTCATGGTATTTGGCAGCGGAGGCGGTAAAATAGAAGGCGAGGACGGGATCAACCACTGATTCCGGTCAATTCGCTATTTTAACAAAACAGCCCGGCCTACCCGCCAAACCGAGATAACAAGAAAAACATGCCCTCTTCCCGCCATCTGGAGCACAGTCCGCCACGCCTTGCGCCGGCGCTCCCGAAGGCAGCCGCACGAAGCGTCCAGGCCCGCCCCTGCGCAGCACGCCACGCCTGCGTTTCCATTGTCAGCCCGGCAGCTTCTATAATGCCGCATGCGTATGACACAACCAGGATGAGACGATCGCCATGAAGCAGCTGGTGCTCGATTTAGGCGCCGAGCCGGCGCACAGCCTCGATACCTTCCAGGTCGGGGAAAATGCCGAACTGGCGCACTTGATGCACCAGTTCGCGCAGCGTGCATCGCGCGAGCATTTCGCCTACCTGTGGGGTGATACAGGCGCCGGCAAGACCCACCTGCTGCAGGCGCTGGCGAGCACCCCGAACTCGCGCTACATCGCAGCAAGCGCCCCGGCCGCCGACTTTGTCTACTCGCCCGACATTTCCCTGTACCTGCTGGACGATTGCGACCGCCTCGGCCCGGCCGCCCAGATCGACGCGTTCGCCCTGTTCAACCAGATCCGCGAACACGGCGCCTACATGGTCTCGACCGGCCCGGTGCCGCCGGCCGTGCTGCCGGTGCGCGAAGATCTGAGAACGCGCATGGGCTGGGGACTGATCTACCTGATCCACGGTTTATCCGACGACCAGAAGATCGCCGCCCTGACGCAGGCGGCCGAGGCGCGCGGCCTGACCCTGTCGGCCAGCGTGTTACCCTATTTGCTGTCTCACTTCAAGCGCGACATGCGCTCGCTGGCGACGATGCTGGACGCCCTCGACCAGTACTCGCTCGAGACCCAGCGCCCGGTCACGCTGCCCCTGCTGCGCGACCTGCTGCTCTCACATCCGCCGGCCGATGCTGCGCAGCCGGACTCCACGCAGTCGGATACTAAACAATGAACAAGCTTGCCCTGTTTGACCTCGACCACACCTTGCTGCCGATCGACTCGGACTACGAGTGGGGCCAGTTTTTGGTGCGCATCGGGGCCGTCGACGCGGCCGCCTATGCGCGCCGCAACGATGAATTTTTCGCGCAATACCAGGCCGGCGTGCTCGACCCGGTCGAATACCTCGAATTCGCCCTCGGCACCCTGGCCGGTTTCGCGCCCGACGAACTGGCGGCCATGCACGCGCGGTACATGCGCGAGGTGATCGAACCGGCGATCCAGCCGCAGGCGCTGGCGCTGGTCAGGCGCCACCAGGAGGCCGGCGACCTGGTGGCGATCATCACCGCCACCAACCACACCATCACGGCGCCGATCGCAAAGCTGTTCGGCGTCGAGCACCACATCGCGGCGATGCCGGAACGCGATGCCGACGGCCGGCTGACCGGGAAACTGGCCGGCACGCCGACCTCGGGGCCGGGCAAGATCACCCACATGCACGCCTGGCTGGAGCGTCTCGGCCGTCCGTTCGACAGCTTCGAGAGCAGCCATTTCTACAGCGATTCGCACAACGACATTCCGCTGCTGTCGATCGTCTCCCACCCGGTCGCGACCAACCCGAGCGCCGCGCTCGCCAGCCACGCACACGCCCAAGGCTGGCCTTTACTCCATCTCTTCAATGATTAAAAAATTCATTCGTAAAATCCTTGGCGTGAAAGACGAGCGCGACCCTACCGAACCAGTCGTCCTCGGGCCGGAAGAACACGGTATCGATTTAAAACTCGTGTCGCCGAACGCGATCCGGCTCACGCAGACCCTGCAGGAAGCCGGTTTCAAAGCCTTTGTCGTCGGCGGCGCCGTGCGCGACCTGCTGCTGGGCGTGAAACCGAAAGATTTCGATATCGCCACCGACGCCACGCCGGAACAGGTGAAAAAATTGTTCCGCCGCGCCTTCATCATCGGCCGCCGCTTCCAGATCGTGCACGTGATGTTCGGCCAGGAGCTGCTGGAAGTGACGACCTTCCGCGGCAACGGCAGCAACAACGCGCCGAAGGACGAGCACGGTCGCGTCCTGCGCGACAACAATTTCGGACCGCAGCACGAGGACGCCGCGCGCCGCGATTTCACCATCAACGCGATGTACTACGATCCGGCCACGCAAAGCGTGCTGGACTACCACGGCGGCATTGCCGACATCCGCGAAAAAACCCTGCGCATCATCGGCATGCCGGAAGCGCGCTACCGCGAAGACCCGGTGCGCATGCTGCGCGTGGTGCGCTTCGCGGCCAAGCTCGGTTTTACGATCGAGCCGACCACGCGCGCGCCAATCCCGGTGATGGCGCCCCTGATCGACAACGTGCCCGCCGCGCGCGTGTTCGACGAAATGCTGAAGTTGCTGCTGTCGGGCCACGCGCTGGCCTGCCTGAAGGAACTGCGTTCGGCCGGCCTGCACCACGGCCTGCTGCCCCTGCTCGACGTGGTGCTGGAGCAGCCGATCGGCATGAAGTTCGTGACGCTTGCGCTCGAATCCACGGATTCGCGTGTCAAAGCCGGCAAGGGCGTGTCGCCGGGCTTCCTGTTCGCCTCGCTGTTGTGGCACCAGGTGCTCGAAAAATGGACGGCGTATCGGGCTGCCGGTGAGGCGCCGATCCCGGCCCTGCACCTGGCCGCCGACGACGTGCTGGAAACGCAAACGGACAATCTCGCCCTGCAGCGCCGCATCGCCACCGACATGCGCGACATCTGGGCCATGCAGCCGCGCTTCGAACGCCGCACCGGCAAGGCGCCGTACAAATTGCTCGAGAATCCGCGCTTCCGCGCCGGTTACGACTTCCTGCTGCTGCGCTGCGAGTCGGGCGAGCTGGAGATGGAAATCGGCGAGTGGTGGACCGCCTTCTACGAGGCCGAAGCGGGCGAACGCGAGCGCCTGGTCACCCAGGCCAACCGTCCGGCGCCCGTCGCCGGCGAAAAGAAGAAGCGCGCGCCGCGCCGTGGGCCGCGCAACCGCAGCAGTGAAGGTGCCGATGCAGGTGCGGGATCGAACGCGGGCTCCAGCGACTCCGCACCGACCGTGAGCAACATCCGGGAATGATCGCTTTCATCGGCATCGGCGCCAACCTGGGCGATGCGCGCGGCAATGTCGTGGACGCCCTGGCGCGCCTGGAGCGCCAATCCGGCTGCCGGCTGGTGGCCTCTTCCAGCCTGTGGCGCACGGCGCCGATCGATTCCTCGGGCGACGATTACATCAACGCCGTGGCCGTCATCGAAACAAGCCTCGACGCCCACGCGCTGCTGGCGACGCTGCACGCCATCGAAACCGACCACGGCCGCGAACGGCCGTATCGCAATGCGCCACGCACCCTCGACCTCGATCTGCTGTTATATGGCGACCAGGTCATCGCCACCCCGGCCCTGACAGTACCGCACCCGCGCCTGCACGAGCGCGCCTTCGTGCTGGCGCCGCTGCTGGAAATTGCGCCCGACACCCTCATCCCCGGCCGCGGACGCGCCGCCGATTATTTGCCGGGCGTGGCCGACCAGGCCATCGTCCGCCTCGACTAACATGCAAATTCCTGTCTTCTTCCAAACCGCGGGCCTGCTCGCGCTGTCGAACGTCTTCATGACCTTCGCCTGGTACGGGCACCTGAAAAGCCTGAACAACCGCGCCTGGTATATCGCCGCCCTGATCAGCTGGGGCATCGCCCTGTTCGAATACCTGCTGCAGGTGCCGGCGAATCGCATCGGCGCCACCCAGTACAGCCTGGCCCAATTGAAGATCATGCAGGAAGCGATCACGCTGAGCGTGTTCGTCCCCTTCGCCATGTTTTATATGGACCAGCCGTTCAAGCTCGACTACATCTGGGCCGCACTCTGCCTGGTCGGCGCCGTCTATTTCATCTTCCGCAGCTAAAAAGCAGCTGCTCCGGCAGGTTTTTTTCCGGCGGATTACACTACGCCGTCGAATTAATTGTTTTCAAAAGGATCACCATGAGCGCTTATTTGCAGGGCAAGGAAATGACGGGCGGCGACGCGCCGGCCCCGGCTAAACCCGTCGCCAAGCCCGTCACCATCCCGGCGCTGCAGGCGATGCGCGCGGCCGGCACCAAGATCGCCATGCTGACCTGCTACGACGCCAGCTTTGCCTCGCTGATGGACCGCTGCGGCGTCGACATCCTCCTGATCGGCGACTCGCTCGGCATGGTCTGCGCCGGCCATTCCTCGACGCTGCCGGTGACCCTTGCCGACATGGTCTACCACACGGCCTCGGTCGCGCGCGGCAACAAGAACGCGCTGATCCTGGCCGACCTCCCCTTCGCCAGCTACGCCACCCCGGAAGCGGCCCTGGAAAGCTCGGCCGCGCTGATGCGCGCCGGCGCCCAGATGGTCAAGATCGAAGGCGGCGCCTGGCTGGCCGACACGGTCCGTTTCCTGGCCGAGCGCGGCATCCCCGTGTGCGCCCACATCGGCCTGACCCCGCAATTCGTCCACCAGCTGGGCGGTTTCAAGGTGCAGGGCAAGACCGATGAAGGCGCCGAGCGCCTGAAAAACGATGCGCTGGCCCTGCAGGCGGCGGGCGCGGCGATCGTGCTGTTGGAGGCCGTGCCGGCAGCGCTGGGCAAGGCGACGACGGAATTGCTGCAGGTGCCGACGATCGGCATCGGCGCCGGCCCCGACTGCTCGGGCCAGGTGCTGGTCATGCACGATATGCTGGGCGTGTTCCCAGGCCACAAGGCGCGTTTCGTGAAGAACTTCATGGAAGGCCAGACCAGCATCGAAGGCGCCGTGCGCGCCTACGTGTCCGGCGTCAAGGACGGCAGCTTCCCGGCGCCGGAACACTGCTTTTAATGTAAAACATGGACGGCGTCCCGAGCACCCGCCTGTTCCTGGCGCTGTGGCCGGATCCCGCGATCCGCCACGCGCTGCGTGAACGGCGTGACGCCTGGGACTGGCCGCGCGGCGCCAGCCCGGTGCATACGGACAAACTGCACATGACACTGCACTTCCTGGGCGAATTGCCGAGCGAGCGGGTGCCGGAGCTGCAGCGCGGGTTTGCGGTGCCATTTACCCCGTTCACGCTGTCGATCGGCGTGCCGAAACTGTGGGCACATGGCGTGGCCGTGCTGGAACCGCACGAGGAGCCGCCCGAGTTGCTCGAACTGCATGCGAATTTATCGTCTGCCCTGGTCGCGCTCGGCTTGCAGCCGGAAGCGCGCACCTATCGCCCGCACGTGACGCTGGCGCGGCGTGCCAACAATGTGGTCGTGCCGCCGGAGACCGAGCCGCTGGTCTGGAAGATCGACGGCTATGCATTGGTCGAATCGAAGCCCGGCAATGGCGGCGGCTATACGGTGATTCAGCAATACGGAACCGCTGCGTAACGTAGGGTGGGCTCCGCCCACGCGGTGATACTGACAGGCTCCGATTTCGTGCTCAATGATCTCGCCGTCAGGTATCACCGCGTGGGCACGAGTGCCATCCTACGGCCCACGCTTCACACCAGCAGCATCAGATGCTCGCGCTCCCACGAGCTGATCACGCGGCTAAACGTCGCGAATTCCAGCTCTTTCACTTCGCAAAACGCCTGCACGAACAAGTCTCCCAGCATGTTCGATAGCGGCGGGCACTGGCGCATGCGCAGGATTGCATCCTCCAGGTTGCGCGGCAGGTCGTCGTGGATGTGCTCGGCACTGTCGTCGGTCGGTTCGGATGGCGCGATGCCGTCGACCATGCCAAGGTAGCCGCAGCTGAGGGTGGCCGCCATCGCCAGATAGGGGTTCACGTCGACGCCCGGCACCCGGTTTTCGACGCGCCGGTTTTCCGGCGTGGAATTGGGCACGCGGATGCCGCAGGTACGGTTGTCGTAGCCCCAGCGCACGTTGGTCGGCGCCGACTGGAAGCGCGACAGGCGCCGGTAAGAGTTCACGTGCGGCGCGAACATCAGCAGCGCCGACGGCACATAGCGCTCCAGGCCCCCGATAAAATGGAAGAACAGCGGACTCGGTCCGCCATCGGCTGCCGTAAAAATATTCTCTCCGCTGCGTGCATCGACCACGCTCTGGTGCACGTGCATCGCGCTGCCGGGCTCGGTTTCCATCGGTTTCGCCATGAAAGTGGCGAAGATGCCATGGCGCAGCGCCGTCTCGCGCACGGCGCGCTTGAACAGGAACACGCGGTCGGCCAGCTCCAATGCATCCCCGTGGGCGAAATTGATTTCCATCTGCCCCGCGCCGGCTTCATGGATCAGGGTTTCGACGCCCAGCGCATGGGTTTTGCAGAAGCTCGAGAGTTCCAGGAAGAAGGGATCGAAATCGTTGACGGCGTCGATCGAATACGACTGGCGGCCGAGTTCGGTCATGCCGCTTCTCCCCATCGGCGGCATCAGCGGCACGTGCGGGTCGACATTCCTGGCAACGAGATAAAACTCCATTTCCGGCGCCACCACCGGCTTCCAGCCGCGCTCCGCATACAGGCCGAGCACGCGGCGCAGCACGGAACGGGGCGCGAGTTCGACGGGAGAGCCATCGAAATTCATGCAGTCGTGGATCACCAGCGCCACCGATTCCGAGGCCCAGGGCACGACCCGCATCGTCGCCGCATCGGGCACGCAGACCATGTCGGGATCGGTGGCGCCGACATACGGTAAATTGTTCGGCTGCTCGCCATTGACGGTATTGAGCAGGACGCTCTTCGGCAGGCGCATGTGTTCGCCGTCCAGGAACAAATCCTTCGGCAGGATCTTGCCGCGTGCAATCCCGGTCATGTCGGCGATGACGCACTCGACTTCGTGGATGTTGTGCTCGCGCAGGAAATCGCGCATGGCATCGGGCACTGCAGCGCTCATCTCGGCTCCCGGCATTCCAGGCCGGCCAATGTAGCACGGCGGCGCAGGAGGGAGCGCCGCCCCTGCCGTCCTACCCGACCTGGATCCAGGTCGTCTTCAGCTCCGTATATTTATCGAAGGCGTGCAGCGACTTGTCGCGGCCGTTGCCGGATTGTTTATAGCCACCGAAGGGGACCGTGATGTCGTCGCTGTCGTACTGGTTCACGTGCACGGTACCGGCCCGCAGTGCCCGTGCCGTGCGGATCGCTTTACTTATATCTGCCGTCCACACGGCCGCCGCCAGGCCGTAGGGCGTGGCATTCGCCTGGCGCACCGCGTCGTCGAGGCTCGTAAACGACAGCACCGACAGCACCGGCCCGAAGATTTCCTCGCGCGCGATGCGCATGCTTGCGTCGACGCCGTCGAACAGGGTCGGCTCGACGTACAGGCCGCCGCTCTCCACGCGCGCCGCCTTGCCGCCGGCCAGCAGGCGCGCCCCCTCCGCCTTGCCGGCCTCGATATAGCCGAGCACGGTTTTCATCTGGATCGGGTCGACGATCGCGCCCATCACGGTGGCTTCGTCGAGCGGGTCGCCGGGCGCGAAGTCCGGGATCATTGTTAATGCTTTATCGAGGAAGGCATCCTTGATCGAGGCTTCGACGAACAGGCGGGAAGGTGCGTTGCAGCTTTCTCCCTGATTAAAATAGATGGAACCGATGGCGGCGGACACGGCCGCATCCAGGTCCGGGCAATCGGCGCAGACGATGTTCGCCGACTTGCCGCCCAGTTCGGTCCAGGCGCGTTTCAGGTTCGACTGGCCTGCCATTTGCACGATCTGCTTGCCGGTGCGGGTGGACCCGGTAAAGGCAATGCAGTCGACGTCCATGTGCAGGCCGAGGGCGCGGCCTGCTTCGTCGCCGAATCCGGGCAGGACATTGAAGACGCCCGCCGGCACGCCGGCCTCGAGCGCCAGCTCGGCCAGGCGCAGCGCACTCAAGGGCGCCTTTTCCGAGGGTTTTAATATCAGGCTGTTGCCGGCGGCCAGCGCCGGGCCGATCTTCCAGGCCGCCATCAGCATCGGATAATTCCAGGGGATGATGGCGGCGACGACGCCGACCGGTTCGCGCGTGATCAGGGCCAGGCTGCTGTCGGCGGTGGGCGCAACCTGGTCGTAGAGTTTGTCGATCGCTTCGCCATACCAGCGGATGCAATTCTGCGCGAGCTGGACGTCGACGCTGCGGCTGTAGCGGATCGGCTTGCCCATGTCCAGGGTTTCGAGCAGCGCCAGCTCGTCGCGATTGGTCAACATCAGGTCGGCGAAGCGGACCAGGATTTTCTTGCGTTCGGCTGGCGCCTTGCCCGCCCAGCGCCGGTCCTCGAAGGCGGCACGGGCGCTGGCTACCGCCGCGTCGACATCTTCGCCGCCGCAGCGCGCGGCCTCGGCCAGCTTGCGGCCGTCGACCGGAGAGAGACAATCGAAACGCGCACCAGAGCGGGCGTCGACGCGTTCGCCATCGATGAATGCACAGGCGTCGATCCGCAGGGCGGCGGCGCGGTCGTGCCAAGGTGTTGTGGACATGCCAGCGTTCCTTCCAAAGTGAGTAAAACACATCGAAAAAGGGACCAGACTCCATCCTGCGGCGAAGTTCTGCCGCTATAATCGCCGATTTTCCGCCCGAACATTTTTCACTCCCCCGGAGCTGTGACTGCCATGAACTACACCTTGATTACCTGTGTCGTGCTCTACCTGCTGGGCACGCTGGCGCTGGGAGTGTGGGCGGGTACGCGCATCAAGAATACCAGTGACTTCGCGGTTGCCGGGCGCAGCCTGCCTTTGATCATGGTGATTACGACGACCTTCGCCACCTGGTTCGGCGCCGAAACCGTGATGGGTGTCCCGGCGAAATTCGTGCAGGGCGGCCTGAATGCGGTCATCGAGGACCCGTTCGGCGCCGGCACCTGCCTGATCCTGGTGGGTCTCTTTTTCGCGACCAAGCTGTATAAACTCAATTTGCTGACGATCGGCGACTACTACCGCGAGCGCTACGGCAAGGGCATCGAAATCTTTTGCTCGGTCGCCATCATCCTCAGTTACCTCGGCTGGGTCGCGGCCCAGATCACGGCGCTCGGCCTGGTATTCTCGGTGCTGACCAACGGTGCGATGGCGCCTGCCGCCGGCATGGTGATCGGCACCCTGGCCGTGCTGATCTATGTCGTGGTCGGCGGTTTCCTGGCCGTGGCATTGACCGATTTCATCCAGATGATCGTGCTGGTGATCGGCATGTCGATCATCGCCTTCTTCGCGGCGGACCTCGCCGGCGGCGCCGGCCGCGTGTTCGACATGGCCCAGCATGCGGATTTGTGGCGCCTGTGGCCGGAGCCGACTTTTACCGACATCATTTTCTTCTTCGGCGCGGCCATCACGATGATGTTCGGCAGCATCCCGCAGCAGGACGTGTTCCAGCGCGTCATGTCGGCCAAGGATGCGCCCACCGCGCGCACCGGCGCCGTGATCGGCGGCGCCAGCTACATCCTGTTCGGCTTCGTGCCGATGTTCATCGTCGCCGCCGCCGTGGTCGTGATGGGCGACAACGCCATGGACATCGCCAAGAACGACTACCAGCGCCTGCTGCCGACCTTCGTGATGACCAAGATGCCGCTGATCATGCAGATCCTGTTCTTCGGCGCCCTGCTGTCGGCCATCAAGAGCACCTCGTCGGCCACCCTGCTGGCGCCGTCGACCAGTTTTACGGAAAACATCCTGAAAAACCTGCGTCCGGGCATGAACGACAAGCAGCAACTGTTCGCCATGCGCATGACCATCGTCGTCTTCGCGGCGCTGGTGCTGGCCTACGCGATCGCGATGGAGGGTACGTCGATCTATGAACTGGTGTCGTCGGCCTACCAGGTCACCCTGGTCGCCGCCTTTGTGCCGCTGGTCATGGGCCTGTACTGGAAGCGGGCGACGACCCAGGGCGCGATCTTCTCGATCGGTGCCGGGCTGTTCGTGTGGATTCTGTTCTTCCCGCAGATTTCCTCGCTGGGCGAGCATTTCCCGGGACAGCTGGCCGGCTTGTTGGCGGCGTTTGCGGGCATGTTCGCCGGTTCGCTGGCGCCGCAGGTGCTCAAGAACCGGACGGAAAAATCGAAGACGTGGCCTTCCCCCATCGTCACGGACACTTCCGTTAGGCGCATTTTAGGTTTTCAAACTGTACCGGGCTGATATACCCGAGAGTGGAATGACGCCGGCGTGGATTGTAGAACCTTTCGATATAGTCGAACACGTCTGCCCGTAAATCATCCCTGGTCCGGTAGTGCTTTTTGCTC
Organism: Massilia litorea; assembly: GCF_015101885.1. NCBI lineage: Bacteria > Pseudomonadati > Pseudomonadota > Betaproteobacteria > Burkholderiales > Oxalobacteraceae > Massilia > Massilia litorea. Next base: position 1,794,808 of record NZ_CP062941.1, on the reverse strand, counting down.
AGCCGCTCGGTTTTCAGCGTCGAAAAGAAGCTTTCCATTGCAGCGTTGTCCCAGCAGTTGCCGCGACGGCTCATGCTGCAAACGATGCCGTGCGATTCGAGCAAGCGCTGGAAGTCTTCGCTGGTGTATTGCGAGCCCTGGTCCGAGTGATGCAATACTGCCCGAGGCCGGCCGCGGCGGAAGATGGCCATCAGCAGGGCATCCATTACCAGCTGCGCTGTCATGGTCGGTTGCATCGACCAGCCCACCACACGCCGCGAGTACAGGTCAAGGACGACAGCGACAAACAGCCAGCCTTCGCCAGTCCATACGTAAGTAAAGTCAGCAGCCCATTTCTGGTTCGGGCCTGGCGCTTCAAATTGCCGGTCCAGCAGGTTCGGCGCGATGGCGTGGACTGGCGAATCGAGCTGCCCAGGTGCGCGGCGACGCTTGTGGCGGGCCTTGATGCCGGCAGCTTTCATCAGCCGTGCCACGCGGTTCTCACTGCAGGCAAAGCCAGCATCGATAAGGTCTCGCACTACGCGCGGCGAACCGTATGTGCCATCGCTGGCTTCGTGGCTGTGCTTGATCGCCTTGAGGAGCTGCGCATTCTCACGTTCATGCGCACTTATTGGTCGGCCGAGCCAGTCGTAAAAACCACTGCTCGACACACCAAGCAGACGACACATCGTTCGCGTTGGCCAGATGGCTCTATATTTGGCGATGAAGCCGTACTTCACTTGAGGTCGGCTGCGAAGTAGCCGAGCGCCTTTTTTAAGATGTCGCGCTCCGTCTTGACCTTTGCCAGCTCGCGCCGCATGCGCTCATATTCCTGGGTCGATACCTTCTCGCCCCCGCCCGTAACCTCTGCATCCACGTTGGCGTCTCTGCACCACCGCCCCAGCAAATTGGCGCCAATGCCAAGGTCGCGGGCGATCGCCGCCTTGCTTGCACCAGGCTGGCCTACCAGCTTGACTGCCTCGCGCTTGAACTCTTCTGAAAACAACCGTCTTTCACGTGCCATGTAACTCCTCCGATAGGGACATCATACCTATCGAAAGTGTCCGCGCTGGTGGGGGAATGCCAACGATCGGCGTGAGCGTGTAGGCTGGGCACGCCGTGCCCATGCGGACCTGTGATCATCGTTAGGACGTAGGGTGGGCACCCTGTTTAGCACAGGGACATCCTAAACACCTGGCTAGGGACATAGGTAACACCTTTTATGATCATTGCACTGCTGACTTTGGGAGCGTGCGATGCCTTGGAAGGAGAGTTCCAAAATGTCTTCTCGCCTTGAATTCGTGATGTTGGCGTCGGCGCCGGGAGCCAACATACGGGCGCTGTGCCGTGCATTCAGCGTCAGTCCCAAGAGCGCATACTTGTGGATGGACCGCTACCGCCAGGAAGGGCCGGCCGGCTTGAGTGACCGGTCACGCCAGCCCCTGACGTCGCCGAATCGGAGCGATGCTCAGCTCGAGGCTCAGGTGTTGGCGCTGCATGACCAGTATCCGTGCTGGGGTGGGCGCAAGCTGGCCGCCTTGCTACCGGACGGGATGGCCAAGCCGCATCACAACACCATCGCCGCAATCTTGCGGCGTAATGGCCGTCGTTTAGTGCCCCACGCCGACGTTACCGAGCGAACGCACACCCGTTTCGAACACGAAGCGCCCAATTTACTGTGGCAGATGGATTTCAAAGGCCATATTGCGTTGACCGACAAGCGCGCTGGGCGCTGTCATCCGCTGACCGTCCTGGACGACCACTCCCGCTTTGCAATCTGTCTGGCTGCTTGCTCGGGCGAAGATGGCATGCAGGTGCGAACAGCCTTGACCCAGGCGTTTCTGATCTACGGCTTGCCGCAACGGATCACATGCGACAACGGTCCGCCCTGGGGAACGTCGGGGCATGGCACACTCTCCAAGCTGGAAATCTGGCTGACGCGCCTGGGCATCCGCGTCAGCCATAGCCGTCCTTACCATCCTCAGACGCAGGGCAAGGACGAGCGCTTTCACCGCACGCTTAAACGCGAATTGCTCGACCGTTCAGGCTTCAACACCATCGACTCATGTCAGAGCGCCTTCAACGGCTGGCGTGACCAGTACAACCTCATCCGTCCTCACGAAGCGCTTGGACAGCGCCCACCAGTGACGCGCTACACACCCAGCGCCAGACCGTTTCCATCGAGCCTGCCACCTATCGAATACGACGAGGGAGACGACGTGCGCAAAGTGCGCCGGCATGGCCAGCTGCACTTCCGCGGACGCGACTATTTTGTCGGCGAGGGGCTGCTCGATGAACTCGTCGCCGTGCGTCCAACGGCTGAGGAAGGCGTCTACAGGGTGTTTTTCTGCGAGCGGGAACTACGAATGATCGACCTACGAAACCCCGGCTAGAATGACACCACATGTGTTACCCATGTCCCTAGCCAGGTGTTACCTATGTCCCTGTGCTAAACACACCCCGTGCCCACCATGCGCGATCACATCCAGCCACGGCTGCGCACATCGGCCAGCGTCAAATCCAGGCAATCCCGGATCCGCGCCGCCATCTCGTCGATCTCCGTTTTCGTCATCACCAGCGGCGGCGCCACGATCATCCGGTCGCCCACCGCGCGCATGATGACGCCGTTGTCAAACATGTGCCCGCGGCATACCATCCCCACATGCAGCGCAGGATCGAAGCGGACGCAGTCGTGCACCGATGTACCTTTCGCGCGCACCAGGTTCAACCCCGCCACCATGCCGCAACTCTCGGCGTGACCGACCAGCGGATGCGTCGCCAGCTCGGTGAACGCCGCTTTTAAATGCGGCCCGGTTTCCAGCGCCACCTTTTCAATCAAGCGCTCCTCGCGCAGGATGCGCAGGTTTTCCAGCGCCGCGGCGCAGGCCACGGGATGGCCGGAATACGTAAAACCGTGGTTGAAATCGCCGCCCTTCTCGACCAGCGCGTGCGCCACGCGTTTACCGACCAATACGCCCCCGAGCGGCACATAGCCCGAAGTCACGCCCTTGGCAAAGCTGATCAGGTCTGGCCGCATTCCCATCAGTTCGGAACCGAACCAGGCGCCGAGCCGCCCGAAGCCGCAGATGACCTCGTCGGCGACGAGCAGGATGCCGTACTTGTCGCAGATGCGCTGCACTTCCGGCCAGTAGGTCGGCGGCGGGATGATGACCCCGCCCGCGCCCTGCACCGGCTCGCCGATGAAGGCGGCGACCTTGTCCGCTCCGACGGCCAGGATTTCGTCTTCCAGCCAGCCTGCCGCCACGAGACCAAACGCGTTTTCGCTCAGCCCATGCCCGTGTTCGGCATAGTTCGGCTGGCCGATGTGGCGGATGCCGGGAATCGGCAGGCCGCCCTGGGCATGCATGCCCGCCATGCCGCCCAGCGAGGCGCCGGCCATCGTGCTGCCGTGATAGGCATTCTGGCGGCTGATGACGACCTGGCGCTCGCTCTGGCCGAGGATGTCCCAGTAGCGCCGCACCATGCGCACGATCGTGTCGTTCGCTTCCGAGCCGGAGCCGGTGAAGAACACGTGGCTGAACTGCGGCGGCGCCAGCGCCACCAGTTCCGCCGCCAGTTGCACCGCCGGCACATTGGTCGTATTAAAAAAGCTGTTATAGAAGGGCAGCGTTTCCATCTGCCGGTAGACCGCCTGCGAGATCGAGGTGCGGCCATAGCCGACGTTGACGCACCACAGGCCCGACATGCCGTCGATCAGCTGCTGCCCTTCGGAATCCCACAAGTGGACGCCCTGCCCGCGCACCATCACGCGCACGCCCTTGTCGCGTAGCGCCGCGTGGTCGGTGAAGGGGTGCAGGAAGTGCGCGGCATCGAGTTCCTGGATGGCGCGCGTGTCGAACGCTTCCGCGGTGGAAGCGTTCAAGGAAGTGATGCTGGCGGCAAGCACCGCCGTTTCGTCGGTTGCCATGATGGCACCTCTTTTGGTTGTAGATCCCTAGTTGGTCATACGTGCAATAACAGGTGTTCGCGCTCCCACGGGCTGATCACGGTCATGAACTCCTGGTGCTCGAGTTCCTTGATCGCGGAGTACACGTCGATAAAACGGTCGCCCAGCACTTCGCGCAGGCGCGCCTCGCCGCGCACATGCTGCAGCGCTTCCGGCAAGCCCTGCGGCAGTTCGACCGGCATTTTGTAGGCGCTGCCCTCGACGATCGGGGTCGGCTCGAGCGCGTCGACCATGCCGAGGTAGCCGCAGGCCAGCGTCACCGCCAGCGCCAGATACGGATTGGCGTCGGCGCCGATGATGCGGTTTTCGATGCGGCGGTCCTGTGCGCCCGAGACCGGCACGCGGAAGCCGACCGTGCGGTTGTCGATGCCCCATTGCAGGTTGATCGGCGCGGCCGTGTGGCGCACGATGCGGCGATACGAGTTGACGTAAGGCGCGACGATCGCCATGGCCGAAGGCATATAGCGCTGCAGGCCGCCGATGTACTGGTAGAACAGTTTCGATGCATTGCCGTCGGCGTCGCTGAAGATGTTGCGCCCGGTTTTGGCGTCGACCACGCTCTGGTGCACGTGCATCGCCGAACCCGGTTCGCCGGCCATCGGCTTGGCCATGAAGGTGGCGTACATGTCGTGTTTCAATGCCGCTTCCCTCAGCGTGCGCTTAAAGTAAAACACCTTGTCGGCCAGGCCGAGCGGATCGCCGTGCTGGAAATTGATTTCCATCTGGCCGGCGCCGATCTCGTGGATCAGGGTGTCGACGTCGAGGTTCATCAGGTCGCAGTAATCGTAGATGTCCTCGAACAGCGGATCGAATTCGTTGACGGCGTCGATGCTGTAGACCTGGCGGCTGGTCTCGGCGCGGCCGCTGCGGCCGATCGGCGCGGCCAGCGGCAAGTCCGGGTCGATGTTCTTCGCCGTCAAATAAAACTCGAGCTCGGGCGCGACCAGCGGCGTCCAGCCCTTCTCCGCATACAGTTTCAACACCCGGCGCAGCACCGAGCGCGGAGCGAAGTCGACCAGGCTGCCGTCGGCAAAATAACAGTCGTGGATCACCTGCGCGGTCGGATCGACGGCCCAGGGCACCATCGTGATGGTGGTCGGGTCCGCCTTCAGGATCATGTCGCGGTCGGTGCTGGAAATGGCGCGGTCGTAGGCGTCGTCGCCGATCGGGGAATTGCCGGTCACGGTCATGCCGAGCACGGCTTCCGGCAGGCGCATGCCTCGCTCTTCGGTAAATTTAATCCGGGGCAGGATCTTGCCGCGGGCAACGCCGGTCAGGTCGGGGACCAGGCATTCGATTTCGGTGACGCGCTTGGCATTGAGCCACTCGTCCATGTCGGTATAGGAAAAATTCTCGCGGATTGCCATCATTGCCTCTCTGTTGTTCAGTGGTCGCAGGGGCGCAACAGGGCGCCCTGCACGTGCGGGAGAGAACGAGGCAAACTAGGGGACGGCGCGCGCCACCCACCGCATTTCCGAGTGCGTGGCGGCGGTCATGGGCGCCCCTGTTTCCTGGCGCGGTAGTCGCGGCAAGCCTGGCCGAAGGCGCCGAACATCTTCATGGAATACGGATTGTGCGTGATGCGCCACTCGGGGTGCCATTGCACCGCCAGCGTAAAACCGGGCGCGGCGCCGACCGAGAACGCCTCCACCAGACCGTCTTCGGCCCTGGCCTCGATCACCAGTCCCGGCGCCAGTTCGTTGACGCCCTGCCCGTGCAGCGAATTGACGGGAATTTCGTCGGCGCCGACGATCGCGTGCAGCATGCCGCCCGGGGTCAACTGAATCTTGTGGGCGTCGCCGTATTGTTCATCCATGCCGAGTTCGGGGTTTTCGCGGTGGTCGAATTTACCTTCCACCAGCTGCACCGCCTGGTGCAGCGAGCCCCCGAGGGCCACGTTCATCTCCTGGAAACCGCGGCAGATCGCGATGATCGGAATGCCCCGTCCGACAGCCGCCCGGATCAGGGGCAAGGTCGTTTCGTCGCGCGCCGGATCTTGCGGCAGCGACGGGTCGAGCACTTCTTCCGAGTAATAGCTGGGGTGGACGTTCGAGGCCGAACCGGTGAGCATGATGCCATCGCACAGTTGCAGCATTGTCTCCAGGTCCAGGTCCTTGCCGAGGGAGGGAAGGATCATGGGCGCGCAGTCGGCGCCGAGGACGATGGCGTCGACATACTTGTGCTGGGCCGCGTGGTACGGGTGTTCGCCGAAGTCACGCGTGCATGCTGGAACGATTACGATGGGGCGCATGGTTTCTACCTTGTCGTGAGCGCACTGAGACCATCATACGAGCAATCTGGTCCGAGCGCGAGTAGCCATTAATCCAGATCAAACACAGCGTATATAACGCGCACGTATCGTGCCGATCTGCTAATAAATCTGCGGTTTCATAATAAAAGGATAACGTTAACTGGAGAAGGATGCCAACACGGCTGCCTCGTCGGTGGCGCCCGGGTCAGGGAAACAGCAGGACAAAGCGCGTCAGGCCGGGCCCGGGACGCACTTCCGCCCGGCCACCATGGAGGGTCATGATGGCGCTGACGATCGACAATCCGAGCCCGGTGGAACCGGCGCCTGCGCTGCGCGACGCGTCGGCCCTGTAAAAGCGCTCGAACAGGTGCGGCAGGTCGTGCGCGGCGATCGGATCGCCCCGGTTCGTGACCGACAGTTCGGTTGCGCCGGCGACAGTCGCGGCCGCCAGCGTGACGGTGCTGCCGGGGCAGGCGTGGCGGATCGCATTCGACAGCAGGTTGGCCAGCGCGCGGCGCAGCAACTGCGGATCGGCCCGCACGGTCCCGCTGCCGGCGCAGTCCAGCACGATGCCGCGCTCCTCGGCCATGCCTTCGAAGAATTCGACCATCCGGGCGTACTCGTCCTCGACTGCCAGGTTCTCGCGCACCGGCACCACGTCTTCCTGTTGGGCGCGCGCCAGGAACAGCATGCTGTCGACCATGCGCGACAGGCGTTCCAGCTCTTCCACGTTCGAGGCCAGCAGGTCCTCGTAGTGGTCCGGGCTGCGCCGCTGCGCCAGCGCCACCTGGGTCTGCCCCAGCAGGTTGTTGACCGGGGTGCGGAACTCGTGCGCCAGGTCGGCGGAAAAACCTGACAGGCGGGTGTAGCCGTCGTGCAGACGGACCAGCATGGCGTTCAGGGCGTCGATCAGGGGCCGCAGTTCACGCGGCGCGTTCGCGCTCTCGAGCTGGCTGTCGAGCCGGCCCGGCCGCACCAGGGCTGCATGGGCGGCGATCGCACGCAGGGGCCGCAAACCGCGTACCAGCAGGAAGGCCGCCAGCAGGCCCGCCAGCAGCGCCGCGAGGGCGCAGGCCAGCACGATCTGGCGGCGGTAGCGCGCGAACATGGCAGTGCGGTCGGCATACACCCGCGCCACCGTAATCCGTACCGGCTGCTGTCCGCCCAGGCGCGCCGTGCCGGAGACGACCTGGCCCGGCGCGCCGGCGCGGCTGGTCCAGGCCAGGATCGGCGGGTATCCCGCCCCATCAGCGGCGGGCGGCTGCGGATAGCGTTCGCCCGGCGAATTGATGTCGAGCAGCACCTGTCCGTCGGCATCGAGGATGCGCACCAGCGAATTTTCCTGCCCGCTCATCGTGTCCCGAAAATATTGCGGACGCTCGCGCAACAAGGACTGGGCGCCCGGGCTGCCGAGCAGCTGCTGGACCTGGCGCAGCTTGCCGAGCAGGGCGATGTCGTCGCGGCGCGCGATTTCGCCAACGAAGGCGTGGTACAGGTAGAGGCCCAGCCCCGCCGCGCTGGCCGCCACGATCAGGACAAAGGCAAGCGTGACGCGCAGGGTCAGCGAACCCTTCATGTTTGCGGCTCCGCTTCGCAGACATAGCCCATGCCGCGCCGGGTATGGATCAGTTTCAGATCGAAGGGATCGTCGAGCTTGCGGCGCAGGCGCCGCACGGCGGCGTCGATGACGTTGGTGTCGCTGTCGAAGTTGATGTCCCACACGGCCGAGGCGATCAGGGAACGCGACAGCACCTGGCCCTGGCGCCGCGCCAGCAAATGGAGCAAGTTGAATTCCTGGGCGGTCAGCAGCACTGGTTGACCCTGGCGCAGGACCTTGCGTGCGACAACGTCGATCTCCATGTCGCCGATACACAGCAGATCGTCCTCGCGCAGCGGCGCACGCCGCAGCAGGGTGCGGATGCGCGCCACCAGCTCGACGAAAGCGAAGGGTTTCACCAGATAGTCGTCGGCGCCCAGTTCCAGCCCTTTGACACGGTCCCGCACCTCGTCGCGCGCCGTCAGGAACAAGACCGGCAGCCGCGCCGTTGCCTCATGCGCACGCAAGGCCGCCAGCACTTCCCACCCGTCCATGCGCGGCAGCATGACGTCGAGCACGACGAGATCGACCTCTTCCTCATTGGCCAGATGCAGGCCGTCGCGCCCGTTGCGCGCAAGGCTGGCCGTGAAACCCGACTCGCGCAGGCCGCGCTGCAGGTAGTCGCCGGTCTTGGGCTCGTCTTCGATGATGAGGATGTGCATGGCGGCCATTCTAAGCCGCGCAGGCCGCTTCCAACATGACGGGATTGTCATCTGGGCGTCAGGCTGGCGTCGCCCGGCCCTGCGTAGAGTAGCGGCTTCATTTATTCGAGGAGTACCCATGATCAAGCCTGCCCTGGCGCTGGGCGCCGCCTTGCTGGCCAATACGGCCGCGGCCGGCCTGCCGCAACTGCCCGACTTGTCGCTCGATGCGGCCAACCGTGTCGCCGCCGCGGCGATTGCCGCCTGCCGCGCGCAGGGCCGGACCGTCGTTGTGTCCGTCGTCGACCGCGGCGGCAACCTGGTCGCCGTGCAGCGCGGCGACGGTGTCGGCCCGCACAATACGGAGGCCAGCAGGCGCAAGGCCTATACCGCGCTGTCGACCAGGAACGCCACGCTCGACCTGGCCCGCAATGCCGCCCTTGATCCCGACGCGCGCAACCTGGCGAACCTCCCCGAGCTGCTGCTGCTCGGCGGCGGCGTTCCGCTGCGCAGCGATGGCGCCGTCGTCGGCGCCATCGGCGTGGCCGGCGGCGGCGGCGCCGTCAACGACCATGCCTGCGCCGTCGCGGCCCTGGCCGCCGTGCCCGCATTCGAGCGCCCGCGCGCTCCCTGAACAACCCAAGCACAAAGGAATTACCCATGCACACCACCATTCGCCGTTCGTTCCTCGCCGCCGCGCTGCTGAGCTCCTGCCTGCACGCCCTTGCCGCCGACAACCCGCTCAGCGTCCACATCCTCGACCTGCAAAGCGGCCAGCCGACCCCGGGCGTGGCAGTCACGCTCGAGCAGCAGGACAAGGGCGAGTGGCGCGCCCTCGGCAGCGCCGTCACCGACGCGCAAGGCCGCGTGCGTGCGCTCTACCCGGCCGGCAAGGCGCTGGCAAGCGGCGCCTACCGTATCGTGTTCAAGACCGGCGAACACTATGCACGCCTGCGCCAGCCGACCTTTTTCGAGCAGATCCCGATCGAATTCAAGGTGGCAGATACGACCCAGCACTATCACATCCCCCTGCTGCTGAGCCCTTACGGCTACTCGACCTACCGGGGGAATTGAGCGCCTGCATGGCGCGGCGGGTGCGCTCGAAAAGGTCTACCATGTGAGAACTTGTCTGAAACTTAAGAGGATCCCATGCTGACTCTGAAAGACCCGGCGCTCTTGCGCCAGCAAGCCTATATCGACGGACAATGGTGCGACGCCAATGAAGCCGCCACGGTCGACGTGATCAATCCGGCGACCGGAGAAAAACTGGGCACGGTGCCGCACATGGGCGCGCAGGAAACCCGGCGCGCGATCGACGCCGCCGCAGCTGCCTGGCCTGCCTGGCGCAAGAAGACCGCGCGCGAGCGCAGCCTGGTGCTGCGCAGGTGGAGTGATTTGATGCTGGAGAATGCCGACGACCTGGCGCTCCTGATGACGGCCGAGCAGGGCAAACCGCTGGCCGAGGCAAAGGGAGAAGTCGCGTATGCCGCCTCCTTCTTCGAATGGTTCGGGGAAGAAGCGAAACGTGTCGCCGGTGAAACCCTGCAATCGCCCTGGCCCGACCGCCGCATCGTGGTGACGAAAGAGCCGATCGGCGTCTGCGCAGCGATTACCCCGTGGAATTTCCCGGCCGCGATGATCACCCGCAAGGTTGGCCCGGCACTGGCCGCCGGCTGTCCGATCGTCTTGAAACCCGCGGAGCTGACGCCGTATTCCGCGCTCGCGCTTGCCGTATTGGCCGAGCGCGCCGGGGTCCCGAAAGGCGTGTTCAGCGTCGTGATCGGCGACTCGAAAGCGATCGGCGGCGAAATGACGAGCAATCCACTAGTTCGCAAGCTCAGCTTCACGGGTTCGACCGCCGTCGGCCGCCTGCTGATGGAACAATGCGCGCCGACGATCAAGAAGATTTCGCTGGAACTGGGCGGGAATGCCTCCTTCATCGTGTTCGACGACGCCGACATCGACGCCGCCGTCGAAGGGGCGATCGCCTCCAAATACCGGAATGCCGGCCAGACCTGCGTCTGCGCCAACCGGATTTATGTGCAGGACGGCGTCTACGAGGAATTCGCGCAGAAACTGGTCGCGGCCGTCGGCAAGCTGAAGGTGGGCAACGGCGTCGAGGCCGGCGTCAACCAGGGGCCGCTGATCGAAGAAAAAGCCGTCGTGAAAGTCGAGCAGCACATCGCCGATGCCCTGTCGAAAGGCGCGCGCCTGCTACTGGGCGGCAAGCGCCACGAACTCGGTCACAGCTTCTTCCAGCCGACCGTGCTGGCCGACGTCACCTCGAACATGGCGCTAGCGCGCGAAGAAACCTTCGGGCCGCTGGCGCCCCTGTTCCGTTTCAGCACTGAAGACGAAGTGATCGCGATGGCGAACGACACCGAGTTCGGCCTCGCTTCGTATTTCTATTCGCGCGACATCGGCCGCGTCTGGCGCGTGGCCGAGCAGATCGAGACCGGCATGGTCGGCGTCAATACCGGCTTGATCTCGACCGAAGTCGCGCCCTTCGGCGGCGTCAAGCAGTCGGGCCTGGGACGCGAGGGTTCGGTCCATGGCATGGACGACTACCTGGTGATGAAATATATCTGCATGGGCGGCGTCTGAGTGATACGCGCCCCCTCGGCCGATGCCATCGACGCGCCCCTGTTCATCGTGCCGCGGGTGCTCGATGCCTTGCGCGCGTACCGGGCGCGGGCGAAGTTCGGTGACGATCCCGTCGTCGCAGCGCAGCTGTCGGCCGTGCTCGATGAACTCGTGGACGCGCTGCTGGCCGGGCTGGAGGCACATCCCACCAGGTTCTGGGTCATCCAGCAGTCGCGCAAGACTCTGGGGCGGGTGGCCGAAACAGGCGCGCGGGAGCAGCTCGCCAGGGAGCTGGAGGTACTGATGGGCATACTCGGCATCCGCACGGACACCTTGCCGGGGTGGGAGCGAGGCTAGCGCCAGCACTGGCTACGCTGGCGTTTGATACTGCGTTGCAGTATTTCCACATGTCAATACAATTTGTCTACGCATGTAGGTGTAGTCCTACTACAATGTGCCTATCGGTTACAGCGTCCTTACCTGGACCTTGACCGGGCCACTCTCGCAAGCCAAGCCCCTCGCTGGTGAAGTCAAGGACGGCGCCGCCACAAGCGGCGTTGGCGTCAGCACGCGCGTCCGTCTAGTTAAATTACTACAACGTCTAAAATGAAATTGTCTGATTCGAAAATCGGTACCCGTCTCGGGGCGGGCTTCGGCCTCCTGCTGCTCCTGATGATCCTGCTCACCGCCGTGGGCTCCTGGCTGCTGCGCGAATTCAGCGCTTCCACCGACCTCATCATGAACGACGCCCTCGTCAAGGAGCGCCTGGTGACGGAATGGCACGACGCCACCGAACTCAATGCCGCCCGTACCGCCCTGGTACTGTTCAGCGACGACCCGGCACTGCAGAAAGACACCGAGGAGAAAATACGCGCGACGAGCGAGCGCGTATCCCTCATCCAGGAGCAACTCCAGCGCCTGGTGGTCAGCGATTCGGGCAAGGCGATCCTGGCCGGCACGCAAGAGAAGCGCCAGCGCTACAGCGACGTGCGCAAGTCGCTGCTGAAGGCAAAGGCCGCCGGCGACAACGCGGCGGTCAAGGCCGGCATGGCGGACCTGAATGCGGCACGCGACGCCTATGGCGCGAGCATCGAGCTGCTGGGCAAGCACCAGCGCGAGAAGGCGGCCGCGCTCGGCGCGGAGCTCGCGCAGGACAGCAAGAACGGACAAATCCTGTTGGCCGGCATGTGCAGCGCCGCGCTCGCGCTGGCGCTGGCCTGCACCGTGCTCGTCACCCGTTCGATCACCCGGCCGCTGCAGCGCGCCACGGCGGTGGCGGCCGATGTGTCGGCGGGGCGCCTGAGCAACTACTCGGAACCATGCTCGCGCGACGAGACCGGGCAACTGCTGGCCGCGCTCTACAAGATGAACGGCGACCTCTTCCGCATCGTCAGCGCAGTGCGCGACAGCAGCAGTGCGATCGTCATCGGTTCCGACGAGATCGCCAAGGGCAACGAGGACCTGTCCGCGCGCACCGAGCAGCAGGCGGGCTCGCTCGAGGAAACCGCCTCGTCGATGGAAGAACTCACCGCGACCGTCAAGCACAATGCCGACAACGCCCGCCAGGCCGACCAGCTGGCCAGCACGGCATCGAGCGTGGCGGCGCAAGGCGGCGCGGTGGTGGCGCAGGTGGTGGAAACGATGGACTCGATCAGCGCATCGGCCGGGAAAATTACCGACATCATCGGCGTCATCAACGGGATTGCGTTCCAGACCAACATCCTGGCCCTGAACGCGGCCGTCGAAGCGGCGCGCGCCGGCGAACAGGGACGCGGCTTTGCCGTCGTGGCCAGCGAAGTGCGCAACCTGGCGCAACGCTCGGCCAGCGCGGCGCACGAGATCAAGGACCTGATCGAAACCTCGGCACGCGATGTCGCCGCCGGTACCACACTGGTCGGCAAAGCTGGCAATACGATGGAAGACATCGTCGCGAGCGTGAACCGGGTCAATGCCATCATGCGCGACATCGCGCTCGCCACCGATGAGCAGGAGTCGGGTATTGCCCAGATCAACCAGGCGATCAGCCAGATGGACACGGTCACGCAACAGAACGCCGCGTTGGTCGAGGAAGCAGCGGCCGCCAGCCAGACCCTGCGCAGCCAGGCGACCGAGCTCGGCGAGCTGGTCGGCACCTTTACGCTCACCGACGCCGGCCAGGGGGCCAGAAGCCAGCGTGGCGCCCACCAGCAGCAGGCTTCGGCACCTGTGGCGCGTGCCGCCCCGGCCTGACACTTTCTCGCGCGCATGTACCAGTGGTAGGTGCGCGCATTCCCGCCGCACTGTTCAATTACCCGCTATGATCAATTGCACATGATCAAATCGGGACACCGATCCACTTGTCCACTCCCCATCCGATCATGTCGCCCAGAAGAAGCCAACGACAAAAGGAGACACGCAGTGGAAAAGAATGCATCGCCCTACCCCCAGCGTATGAAGTTCTTGCTTGCATCGGGCGTCGTCCTGTTGCTTGGCGCCTGTAGCGATAACTATTCGCCCCCGACCAGCGCCACGGATGTCGTGGAAACGGCCGGCGGCCAGGTCCGGGCGGTCGACCGCCTCGGCATGCGCAGCTATTTCGCGATCCCCTTCGCCGCACCGCCAGTCGGCAATTTGCGCTGGATGCCGCCCGCGGCCCCGGCGAAATGGAGCACGGCGCTGGCCGCCACCAAGTCGGCAGCGCCTTGCCTGCAGACCAGCGCCAGCCCGTTCCGGCTCGCCGGCGACAGCGAAGACTGCCTCTACCTGGACGTGCACGCGCCGACCGGCACCGGCCCGTTCCCGGTCATGGTCAACCTGCACGGCGGCGCCTTCAATACCGGCGGCACCTCGGTGTATGCCGACCCTTCTCCCCTCGTGACCAAGGGCGTCATCGTCGTGAACGTCGCCTACCGCCTCGGCGCCATGGGTTTCCTAGCGCATCCGGCCCTGGTACAGGACGGCGCCGCCGGCAACTACGGCATCATGGACCAGCAGGCGGCCTTGAGGTGGGTGCAGGACAATATCGTCCAGTTCGCAGGCGACAAGAACAACGTCACCGTCTTCGGCGAATCGGCCGGCGGCTTCAGCGTGATGACCCACCTCGCCTCGCCTGGCTCGAAGGGCCTGTTCAACAAGGCCATGATCCAGAGCGGCAACTACGGCAACGACCGCCAGCTGAGCGCGGCGCAGATGGGCGCGGCCAGCGCAGCCATCGCCGACACGGCGATCACTGCGGCGAAGACGGCGGGTGTCGGCGGCATCAACTGCGAGGCAGGCGCGGTGACGGCAGCCTGTTTGCGCAGCCTGCCGGATCCGGTCATTCGTACCTATCTCGCCAACGCGATCAGCACGGCCTTACCGATCATGGTGCCCTCGGTGGACGGCAAGGTGCTGACGAAGTCGGTGAAAGCGACCTTCGCCGCCGGAGAGAACATCAAGGTGCCGCTTGTCAACGGCACCAATGAAAACGAATACGCGCTGTACATCGCCATCAACGAAGCCGGGCGCCGGGCGGCGGCCTCGAACTTCGATCCGGCCAACACCAGTTTCTCGCTGCCGGCCGCCGGCTATGCCCCGACGATCGCCGGCCTGACCGCGGGAACCGGCATCAATGTGAACGACATCATCGCCAATTTTTATCCGCTGGCCAATTACGGCAGCAATCCGGCAACCCAGCCGAGCCTGGCGGCCTCGAGCCTGGCGACCGACCTCGGCTTCTCCTGCCCGGCCCTGCGCACCTCGCAGCGCATCGCCGCGCAGGGTTCGCCGGTCTGGATGTACGAGTTCCGCGACCAGACCGCGCTGCCCACGGTCGGCGTGGCCAACGGCCAGTATTACCTGAGCTTCCCGCAGGGCGCCGCGCACTCCTATGATTTGCAGTACCTGTACAACCTGGGAGACTTGGGCAATGCCGAGCGGCGCGAACTGCAAACCGCGATGACGCGTTACTGGACCAATTTCGCGAAGACGGGGAATCCGAACGGCGGCGGGACGGTACCGGCGGAGTGGCCGGCGTTCACGGGGCCGGACAAGGTACTGGGGCTGGATGTGGCATCCGGCGGCGGTGTGAAGGCCTTGAGCACCTTCGATGCGGATCACCAGTGTACGACCGCGTGGGGGAGGATCGTCACCTTCTGATCGCCGTAGTGTGGGCGAGGCCATTGGCCTCGCCCACCCCTATGCGTCCTTGTACTCGTGGTACTTGCGCGCGTCGCCGCGCACTTTATCGGCCGGGTATTTGGCGCGGTTGAGGACCATCTTTTCCTCGACGGCCGCCATCAGGTCGACATCGAGTTTATCCGCCAGGCGCACGAGGTAGACCAGTACGTCGGCCATCTCGTGGCGCACCTCGGCCAGCTTGCCTTCTCCGAGTTCCTCGAGCCGGCCATGCTGCAGCCATTGAAAATGCTCGAGCAGCTCGGCCGCCTCGACCGACAGCGCCGACGCCAAATTCTTCGGTGTGTGGAACTGGTCCCAGTCGCGCTCGTTGACGAACACGCGCACCAGTTCGCGCAGGCGGGCCAGGTCGCCAACCTTGCCCTGCCCCTCCCCGGCACTCACAGGTCCTCGCCGCGATCGAGGTAGCCGTCCAGCACGACGGCGAGTTTCGGGGCGATTTCCTCGAAGCTGCTGACCGTGATGCCGAGGTCGCGCAGCAGGCCGTCATGCACGCCATACACCCAGCTGTGGATGGTCAGCGGCTGGCCGCGTTCCCAGGCATCGCGCACGATCGTCGTCTGCGCCACGTTCATCACCTGTTCGGCCACATTCAGCTCGACCAGGCGGTTCGTCGCCGAGACGCCGGCCACGTTGCCCAGGTATTTGCCGTGCTTTTCGCGCACGTCGCGCACGTGGCCGAGCCAGTTGTCGGCCAGTCCGACGCGGGTATTGGTGAGCGCCGCATGCACGCCCCCGCAGCCATAATGGCCGCAGATGATGATGTGCTTGACCTTCAGGACGTCGACCGCGAACTGCAGCACGGAGAGGCAGTTCAGGTCCGAATGCACGACCACGTTGGCGATATTGCGGTGGACAAACAGCTCGCCCGGCGCCATACCGACCAGTTCGTTGGCGGGGACGCGGCTGTCCGAACAGCCGATCCACAGGTATTCCGGGGCTTGCTGGGAAGCGAGGTCTTTAAAGAAATTAGGATCCTCTTCGACCCGTGAAGCGGCCCAGTCGCGATTGCGTTCGAACAGGTCGGCGGCCGTCAGGCCGGTCGGTGTTTTCGCCATTGAATTCTCCTGCTGAAGAAAAGGCGCAGGACGCGCCCTTCTGTGATATTTGGTGAGCTTTGCGTATTGTAAACGCAACACGAAAAACGGTCAGGCGCAAAAAAAACCGCTGAGGGCTCGCGCCACTCAGCGGTTTCATGAAAGGTCTTACTCGAAGAAATCTTTGACCTTGTCCATCCAGCCCTTGCTTTGCGGGCTGTGCTTGGCACCGCCCTCGTTGGTCAGGCGGTCGAACTCGCGCAGCAGGTCCTTCTGCTTGTCGGTGAGTTTCACAGGGGTCTCGACCACCATGTGGCAGAACAGGTCGCCCGCATAGCCGGAACGCACGCCCTTGATGCCCTTGCCCTTCAAACGGAAGGTTTTACCCGTCTGCGTGCCTTCCGGCACCGTGAACGAGACTTTACCGGTGAGCGTCGGCACTTCGATTTCGCCGCCGATGGCTGCCTTGGTGAACGAGATCGGCATTTCGCAATGCAGGTCGTCGCCTTCGCGCTGGAACACGGCGTGCGGCTTGATGTGGATCTCGACGTACAGGTCGCCCGACGGACCGCCATTCGTGCCCGGTTCGCCGTTGCCGGTCGAGCGGATGCGCATGCCGTTGTCGATACCGGCCGGAATCTTGACTTCCAGCGTCTTGTTGCGCTTGATGCGTCCGGCGCCGCTGCACGATGGGCAGGGTTCCGGGATCATCTTGCCGCTGCCGTGGCACTTCGGGCAGGTCTGCTGGATGCTGAAGAAGCCCTGCTGCATGCGCACCTGGCCGTGGCCGGCGCAGGTGGTGCAGGTGACCGGCTGCGTGCCCGGCTTGGCGCCGCTGCCGTGGCAGGTGTCGCACTTGTCCCAGCTCGGCACGCGGATGGTCGTGTCGAAGCCGTTGGCCGCCTGTTCCAGCGTGATTTCGAGGTTGTAACGCAGGTCGGCACCCCGATACACCTGGGGACCACCCGCACTGCGGCCGCGGCCGCCGCCGCCGAAGATGTCGCCGAAGATATCGCCAAAGGCATCGCCGAACCCGCCTGCGCCAAAGCCGCCTCCGCCGCCACCCATGTTCGGGTCGACGCCGGCGTGACCGTAACGGTCATAGGCCTCGCGTTTTTCCGGATTGGTCAGCATCTCGTAGGCCTCTTTGACCTCCTTGAACTTTTCCTCCGCTTCCTTGTTGTCAGGGTTGCGGTCCGGATGATATTTCATCGCCAGCTTGCGATACGACTTCTTGATCTCTTCTTCCGAAGCACCTTTTGCGACCCCAAGGATCTCGTAAAAATCACGCTTTGCCATTTGGCACCTTGCTGTTGTCTACTGAACGAACTGTCTGAGCAAAAAAACCGAGCCTCCAACCATAGGTCGTCGGCTCGGCCGTATTACGCGCTGAAAATTACTTCGCGTCTTTCACTTCTTTAAAATCGGCGTCGACGACATCGTCAGCCTGGGCCGACGATTCCGCGCCGCCCTGCTGTGCGCCACCTTCGGCGCCCGCGCCGCCTGCCTGCTGCGCCTGCATGTCGGCGTACATCTTCTCGCCCAGCTTCTGCGCAGCGGTCGTGAGGGCCGCGGTCTTGTTGTCGATGTCGGCCTTGTCGCCGGACTTGATCGAGCCTTCGAGGTCGGTAATGGCTGCCTCGATCTTTTCCTTCTCGCCCGCTTCCAGCTTGTCGCCGTATTCGGTCAGCGACTTGCGGGTCGAGTGCACCAGCGCATCGGCCTGGTTGCGCGACTCGGCCAGTTCCTTGACCTTCTTGTCTTCTTCGGCGTTCAGCTCGGCGTCCTTCACCATCTTCTGGATTTCGTCCTCGGTCAGGCCCGAGTTCGCCTTGATGGTGATCTTGTTTTCCTTGCCGGTGGCCTTGTCTTTCGCGCCGACGTGCAGGATGCCGTTGGCGTCGATGTCGAAGGTCACTTCGATCTGTGGGGTGCCGCGTGCTGCCGGCGGGATGCCCTCGAGATTGAATTCGCCCAGGCCCTTGTTGCCGGCCGCGATTTCACGCTCGCCCTGATACACCTTGATGGTGACCGCTGGCTGGTTGTCGTCGGCGGTCGAGAACACCTGCGAGAACTTGGTCGGAATCGTGGTGTTCTTGTGGATCATCTTGGTCATCACGCCGCCCAGGGTTTCGATACCCAGCGACAGCGGGGTCACGTCCAGCAGCAGCAAGTCCTTGCGCTCGCCCGACAGGACCGAACCCTGGATCGCGGCGCCGACGGCGACGGCTTCGTCCGGGTTCACGTCCTTGCGTGGATCCTTGCCGAAGAATTCCTTCACTTTTTCCTGCACCTTCGGCATGCGGGTCATGCCGCCGACCAGGATGATGTCGTCGATATCGGTAACCTTGACGCCGGCATCCTTGATGGCGATGCGGCATGGCTCGATGGTTTTCGCGATCAGTTCCTCGACCAGGGACTCCAGCTTGGCGCGGGTCATTTTCAGGTTCAGGTGGACCGGCGCGCCGTTCGCCATGGCGATGTACGGCTCGTTGATTTCGGTCTGCTGCGACGACGACAGTTCGATCTTCGCGCGCTCGGCCGAGGCCTTGATGCGCTGCAGGGCGATCGCGTCTTTCGACAGGTCGAGCCCGTTGATCTTCTTGAATTCGTCGATGATGTAATCGATGATGCGCTGGTCGAAGTCTTCGCCGCCGAGGAAGGTGTCGCCGTTGGTCGACAGCACTTCGAACTGCTTCTCGCCTTCCACGTCCGCGATCTCGATGATCGAGACGTCGAAGGTGCCGCCGCCGAGGTCATACACGGCGATCTTGCGGTCGCCCTTTTCGGTCTTGTCCAGGCCGAAAGCCAGCGCCGCCGCGGTCGGCTCGTTGATGATGCGCTTGACGTCCAGGCCCGCGATACGGCCGGCATCCTTGGTTGCCTGGCGCTGCGAGTCGTTGAAGTAGGCCGGCACGGTGATGACCGCTTCGGTGACTTCTTCGCCGAGGTAGTCTTCGGCGGTCTTCTTCATCTTGCGCAGGATTTCAGCCGACACCTGCTGTGCCGCCAGCTTCTTGTCGCGCACGCTGATCCAGGCGTCGCCGTTGTCGGCCTTGACGATCTGGTACGGCATCAGGCCGATGTCTTTCTGGACTTCCTTTTCGTCGTACTTGCGGCCAATCAGGCGCTTGACGGCGAACAGGGTGTTCTTTGGATTGGTGACCGCCTGGCGTTTCGCAGGTGCGCCGACGAGGATCTCGCCATCTTCCTGGTAAGCGATGATCGACGGCGTGGTACGTGCGCCTTCGGCGTTTTCGATGACCTTAGGCTGGCCGTTTTCCATGATCGCAACGCACGAGTTGGTGGTGCCCAGGTCGATACCGATGATTCTGCCCATGATTATTTTCCTTTAGATGCTAAGTTTCGGATGTTTTGGAATATTGGGAAAAACTGCGTGCTTTCAAGGGTTTTGCCGATCAGCACACTTAAATTTTTCTTATTTCGGTGCCGCTGCGGTCACGATGGCCGGTCGCAACAGGCGGTCGGCGATCATGTAACCCTTCTGCAAAACGCTGACCACGGTGTTGGCTTCCTGGTCGGCCGGCACCACGGCCACGGCCTGGTGCTTGTTCGGATCGAGCTTGTCGCCTTGTTGCGGCATGACTTCGACCAGGCGGTTCTTCTCGAAGGCGCTGGTGAGTTGCTTGAGCGTCATCTCGACGCCTTCCTTGATCGATTCGACCGTCGGCGCTTCGACCTTCAAGGCCATTTCGAGGCTGTCGCGCACCGGCACCATGGCCTCTGCAAAACTTTCGATGGCGAATTTGTGGGCCTTGCTCACGTCTTCCTGGGCGCGGCGACGGATGTTCTCGGCGTCGGCCTTGGCACGCATGAACGCGTCGTGCATTTCAGCCAGCTTGGCTTCGGTGGCGCTCAGCTGTTCTTCGAGGCCGGGTTCGCCGTTGGCTGGGGCGGCGGCTGCCTGGGGGGCAGCTGCCGGGGCAGCGGGAGCGCCTTCGCCCTCCGGCTGGGGAATCACCTCTGGATTTTCTTGATCTTGCATCGAAAACACTCCTGAAATCAAATACTTGGCTGAACAATTGGACGGATACTGCTCCACGTACAGCGCCGCATATGGGGTGATCTCCTACAAATTCAAGGGGTATTGAACAGACGCCACCAGAAAGTCTGACAACATTTGTTACAACATTTACCGATGAGCTGATTCTTTCCGGGGCCGACAGTTCTACCATGCTCGTAACGCGCGTTCCAGCGCGACGAGAACAAGAACCAGGGCCAAGGGAGCCATCATGAGATTGCAGTTGATCAGCAGCGCCGTCGTGGTCTACACCGCGCTTGCGGTAGCGTGCATTTGCTACGCCGGGGTGTAGGGCACGCCGTCAAAACATGCCATTTTAGCAGGTCAATGAAGCTGACCGGGAGGCTGGGCGGGGGACAATAGTCCGGGGGACTGTTGTCCGCCCGGTGGGGATCGGTAAATTCAGAACTGACGCAGGGGTGCAGGTACCCACGCAAGCGCTTTTATGCCCCCAGCCGCAATGCGTTTTCGCGCCCGCGTTCGGCATCGCGCCGCTCGGCGTCGCGCTGGGACGGGCTCATCATCGTGGGCCAGCCGATCAGGTGCTGTTCGGCGATTTCGGCCATGCCGACAATCCAGGTCGGCGACTCGTTCAGGCAAGGGATGTAGTGAAAGTCCTTGCCGCCGGCCGCCTCGAACTCGTGCTTCACTTCCATCGCGATCTCTTCCAGGGTTTCCAGGCAATCGCTGGTAAAACCCGGACAGATCACGTCCACCCGCTGCACGCCCTGGCGCGCGAGCTCGGCCACGGTCGGCGCCGTGTAGGGCTGCAGCCACTCGGCCTTGCCGAAACGCGACTGGAAGGTGACGACGTAATCGTCGGGCGCCAGGCGCAGGCGCGCAGCCAGCAATCTCGCCGTCTTCTGGCATTCGCAGTAATACGGATCGCCCAGCATCAGGGTGCGCCTGGGCACGCCGTGAAAACTCATCACCAGTTTCTGGCCGCGGCCATGCGTGTCCCAGTGCGCGAGTACCGTATCGTGCAGGGCGTCGATATAGCCGTCGTGGTCGTGGTAGTGCTTCACCAGGCGCAGTTCGGGCACGTTGCGCACATCCTTGTAATGGGCAAAAACGGCATCCCAGATCGAAGCGGTGGTCGTGCCGGAATACTGCGGGTAGGCCGGCAGGATCACGATGCGGTCGCAACCGTCCGCCTTGAGTTCGTCCAGCACCTCGGGCAGCGCAGGCGAACCGTAGCGCATCGCCATGCGCACCTGCACGCCCTCGTGGCCACGGTCTTCCAGGGCCGCGGCCAGGGCAGCCGCCTGCTTTTGCGTGTGTACCTTCAGGGGCGAACCGTCGCGGGTCCAGATCGTCTGGTATTTCTTGGCCGACGCGCCGGAACGGAAGGGCAGGATGATCAGGTTCAGGATGCACCACCACACCAGGCGCGGAATTTCCACCACCCGCGGGTCGGACAGGAATTGCCGCAAATAGCGTTTCACGGCCGGCCGGGTCGGCGCATCGGGCGTGCCGAGGTTGACGAGGACAATCGCGCTGCGGGAAACGGTGCCGTGGGTGTGGGCTGGTTCTTTTCTGAAGGGCATGAGCAAACGGGAGGCGGCAGGGGCCTCCATTATATGGGGGCCGATTGCAGCCTCGAGCGGATATTTACGAACGGCGAGCTAAGCCAGCCGTTCGGCAATGTCGTGGACGCTCAGCTTCAGGTCGTCACCTTCAGGCGCACGTCGATGTTGTTGCGCGTGGCATTCGAATACGGGCAGACGATGTGGGCCTTGTCGACCAGATCCTGCAGCTGGCCCTGCTCCATGCCGGGACCGTGGACGGTGAGATCGACTTCGATGCCGAAGCCGGTCGGGATCTGGCCGATGCCGACTTCGCCGGTGACCGTCAAGTCTTCCGGCAATTTCACCTTCTGCTGGCCGGCGACGAATTTCAGCGCGCCCAGGAAGCAGGCCGAATAGCCGGCGGCAAACAATTGCTCGGGATTGGTGCCGGTGGCGCCATTGCCGCCCAGCTCTTTCGGCGTCGTCAGTTTAACGTCCAGCACGCCGTTATCGCTGCGGGACGTGCCTTCGCGGCCGCCCTGCGAGGTGGCCTTGGCGCGGTACAGGACTTTGTCGATGCTCATGCGTTCCTCCGTGGTTGGGTTGGAAACAGATTGTGGCAGATGGCTTCCTTGCAGCGCGCCCGCCTGAACGAGCGGCCATGTCCGCGCTATGTCCGTTTTCGCACGGAACGGTTTCATTCCCCGCCGTATGCTGCGATGTCACTCGGGCAGACATGACTTGCCGATTACTGCATTTACACGACCATGAACACGCCCACCTCCAGCACCAAACCCGCCACCGATGAGCCGGCGGCCCCGCCCAAGCGCCAGCGCGCCGCGCCCCTATCTCTCGCTGCATGGAAACAATTCGTCAACGTCGCCAAGCCGTATTGGCTGGAGGATCAAAAAAAGAAGGCCTGGAGCCTGCTGATCCTCCTGATCGTGTTGATGCTGGTTGAGACCAAGCTGGCCGTCATGTTGAACAACCAGGCCGGCGAAATGACCTCGGCGCTGGCCGCCAAGAACGGCGACCGCTTCTGGACTTCGGTGCGCGCCTGCCTGTTCGTGCTGGCCATTGCGGTACCGGTGTATGCCTTTTACTATTACATGCGCGACCTGTTCGCCAACCAGTGGCGGCGCTGGCTCACCGGCCGTTTCCTGGACGGCTACCTGAGCGGGCGCAAATACTACGAGCTCGGTGCCGACAACGCCATCGACAACCCGGACCAGCGTATCAGCGAAGACGTCAACACGTTTACTGGGCGCTCGATCAACTTCCTGCTGATCTTCCTGGGCTCGCTCATGCAGCTGGTCGCCTTCAGCACCGTGCTGTGGTCGATTTCGCATTTGCTGGTCGGCGTACTCGCGGTATACGCGCTGGCGGGCACTGTCATCGCCCTCTGGGTATTCGGCACCCCGCTGATCCACCTGAATTTCTGGCAGCTGCGGCGCGAGGCGGATTTCCGCTTCAGCCTGATGCGCCTGCGCGAAAATGCCGAATCGATCGCCTTCTACCGCGGCGAAGCCCAGGAGCGTGTCCATATCGACAGCAAGCTCGACAAAGTGATCAACAATTTTGCCAGGTTAATTAAACGGCAGCGTTCCCTCAACCTGTTTCAGCGCAGTTTCAGCCAATTGACCCTGGTGCTGCCGAGCGTGATCCTGGCCAACGGCGTGCTGTCGGGCGAACTCGAAGTAGGCCGCGCGATCCAGGCGGCCGGCGCGTTTACGGCCGTGCTCGGTGCCGTGGGCGTGATTGTCGATAACTTCGAGAGCCTGAGCCGCTTCGTGGCGGGCATCGATCGCCTGCAGGCCCTGTCGAAGCTGGTATTGCCGAATGCGGAGCCGCAGGCCGGTACCGTCGACACGCATCCACGCATCGGTCGGCGTCCGGGGCCGCACCTTGCGCTGGAAGCCGTGACGCTGCATCCGCCGCAATCCGAACGGGTGCTCATCAAGGAGCTGAGCCTGGCCTTGCAGCCGGGCGACGCCCTGCTCATCACCGGCGACAGCGGCTGCGGCAAGAGCTCGCTGCTGCGGGCGATTGCAGGCTTGTGGCATACGGGCAGCGGCACCATTCACCATCCACCGCTGGAAGATTTCTTCTTCCTGCCCCAGCAGCCCTATCTGCAGTCGGGCACCCTGCGCAGCCAGCTCATCTACCCAAGCGCGCATTCATCCCTGAGCGACGAACAGTTGCTGGCGATCCTGGAGCAGGTTCACCTGCCGCGCCTGGCCGAGCGGGTGGGCGGCCTGGACGCCGTACAGGACTGGGAAAAGCTGCTGTCGGTCGGCGAGCAGCAGCGCCTGGCATTTGCGCGCGTGCTGGTGCACCAGCCAGGCATCGTCATCCTCGACGAAGCGACCAGCGCGCTCGACAGTGCCAACGAAGCCTCGCTCTACGGACGCCTGCGCGACAGTGGAACCACCCTGATCAGCATCGCCCACCGCGCCGCCGTGCTGCGCCACCACACCCACGTGCTGCACCTGACGGGTGAAGGCGCATGGGAGCTGCATGCGGCGGACGGTTATCAATTCGATGAGCCGGTTACCGCCGTGCCCGGCAACGGTAGCGACCTGCAGCCGCTGCGGCCAGCCCCCAAGGTGGCAGTCGCGGGGTAGCGGGCATACCCGTGCGCATTCCGTTAATGGCCGGAAAACAAGTAATAAGGAGCAATAATAAACAGACTGGGCATTGAGCCTGATTAAGCTTCATGGTCGTGCCCGCTAGCGGCACGCGCGCGTTCTCCTACACTTGAGCTAACCATCTTTCATAAGTTGCTAACTCAAAGGAAACCATATGAAACGCGCGGATCAGCACCGTAGGCAGTTGATGAAGGGAATTTTAGGAGCCGTTGCCATCCAGGGCATTCCCGATCTCGCCTTTGCCTGGGCCGGCGCGCGCGTCCGCCTCGAGTGGCAGCAGTTCAAGCAAACCAGCCAGTACCAGTCCTTCCTGAACGCAATTTCCGCCATGCGTCGGAATACCAATCCTGCCGATCCCGGCTCGCTGCATTATTGGGTCAACGTCCACCAGACATATTGCCCGCACGATGTGCCGTATTTCATTTCCTGGCACCGCGGATATCTGTATTGTTTCGAGCAGCAGCTTCGACTGTCCTCGGGCGATCCGACGCTGGACCTGCCCTATTGGGATTACTATTCCTACCCGACCTTGCCGGCCGAATTCACCGATCCGGCGCCCAGCAATCCGCTGTATGTCCAGCGCGCCGGCGTCAATGTCTACAATGCGCTGACCTTATGGCCGTTTGGGCCGGAGGTTTTCAATTTCCAGCGCGGGACGACGGATGCGTTCGAGGTGCGGATGGAGAACGCGCCCCATAATCCCGTGCACAACCTCATTGGCGGCGTCATGGCCACCATGCAATCGCCCTTCGATCCGATCTTTTATCTGCATCACGCGAATATCGACCGCTTGACGCACGCCTGGGCCCTCCCCGACGGCAAAGGCATTCCACCAACCGCGTGGCCCTATTCGTCCACCAACAGCAGCCCCTACTGGGCTGGAACCAACGTGTACGCGTCCGGCCTGAGCGTCGAACGCTGGAAAACCTATCATCCCGGCTGGCTCGGCTATGATTACGCCGACAACACGCTGCCGACCGCGCTGCCGCCGCGTCCTGGGGCGGCCCAAACTGCCCAGGCCATGAAACTGGCGGCGCCGCAAGTGCCGTCCAATCAACGGCCGCCCTCCAAGCGGTTTACGCCGGCGCCGCCGCGCCAGATCTCGACGAGCCGGCGCTCGCTGGGCGGCGCCGCCCAGGTCAGCTTCGACGAACAGTCCTATACCGCCAGCCTGAGCTTCAACCAGAAAGACGCGGCCGAAATTGCGGCCATCATTGCATCGCGGCGGATGGGACACGAGGGCGCGGGCGGGGGACGGGTGGGGTCGGTCAAATTCGTGGTCGACAGCGCGCGGATGAGCGATCCGGGACGCCTGGGCGGCTATTACTATGCGCTCTACCTGAACATGCCGGACGTCGTCGATTCGAAGACTGCGTATAACAAATCCTTCCTTGGCACCCTGGGGGCCTTCCAGATCGCGGCGGTGTCCCACCATGGCCCGGGCCGGCTCGAATTCGACCTGGTCGGTCTATTATTGCAGCAGGAGATCAAGGACTTTTCGACGCTCTCGATCTCCTGGATACGCGTCGACGGCGACAATCCGCCGGCAGGCCAGACGATCAACGTGGCCGAAGCCCGTGTCGATTTGGCGTACGAAATCGAGCCCGTCCAGCTGCCGCTCCTGCAGGGGATGACGAGCGGATATAAATAAGGTCAAGGCAGACGCCGCGCAGCCCCCCGCCCTGTGCTCAGGACGCCAGCAACTCGCGCGCATGCTTGCGCGTCGTCTCCGTGATCTCGATCCCGCCCAGCATGCGCGCCACTTCTTCCACGCGCGCGCGGTTGTTCAGCACTTCGATGCGCGAGACGGTACGGCCTTCGCCGGTCGTGCCCTTCGCCACCTGGAAGTGCTGGTTGGCCTGGCTCGCCACCTGCGGCAGGTGCGTCACGCAGAGCACTTGCCGCTCCTGGCCCAGGCGTTTCAACAGGCGCCCGACCACTTCGGCGACGCCGCCGCCGATGCCGCTGTCGACCTCGTCGAAGATCAGGGTCGGCGTCGTGGTCGCGTTCGAGGTGATGACGGAAATCGCCAGCGAGATCCGCGCCAGTTCGCCGCCCGACGCCACCTTGGCCAGCGGACGCGGCACGACGCCGGCGTGGCCGGCGACCAGGAATTCGACGACCTCGAGGCCATGCGCGCCAGGCTCGCCGGCGTTCAGGCCGACTTCGAAACGCCCGCCGCCCATGCTCAGCTCCTGCATCGCATTCGTCACCTGCTCGCTCAGGGCGCGGGCGGCTTTTACGCGCCGTGCAGACAAGCGCTCGGCGACCTTGCGGTAGGCCGCTTCCGCTTTCGCTTCCTGGCGTTTCAATCCTTCCATGTCGCTGGCGTCGGCGAGCTGGCGCAGCTTGGCGGACAAGGTGGCGTGTTCTTCGTGCAGCTCTTCCGGCGTGACGTGGTATTTGCGCGCGGCGCTGTGCAGGGCATCCATGCGGGCGTCGACTTCGCGCAGGCGCGCAGGGTCGAGCTCGACCTTGTCGATATAACTGTTCAGCGCATACACCGCTTCCTGCAGCTGGATACGGGCCGGCTCCATGCAGTCGAGCACGGTCTGCAACTCGGCATCCACGTCGACCAGTTTACCGAGCTTGGTATTCAGGGAGGACAGCTGCGACAGGATCGGGTGGTCGGATTCGGAGATCGCGGCCAGCGCTTCCTGCGCGCCCTCGATCAGGCTGGCGGCGTGCGACAGGCGGCTGTGCTCGTTGGTGATCTCGAGCCACTCGCCGGCTTTCGGCGCCAGTTTATCGAGTTCGCTCACCTGCCATTCGAGGCGCTCGCGCTCGATCAATACGTTCTTCGCGTTTGTTTCGTATTCCTCGCGCTGGCGCGACAACGCGCGCCAGGCACGCCAGGCGACGGCGACTTCCTGGGCCTCGGCCGCAGCTGCGGGGTCGCGCACGGCGATCTGGTTGTCGAGCAGTGCGCGCTGGGCGTCGGCTTTCAACAGGCTCTGGTGCGCATGCTGGCCGTGAATGTCGACCAGCATTTCCCCCAGTTCGCGCAGCTGGCTCGCGGTGGCCGCGATGCCGTTGATATACGCTTTCGAGCGGCCGGCGTTGTCGATCACGCGGCGCAGCAGCGCCCCGCCCTCCTCGCAGGCGAACTCGTTCTGGTCGAGCCAGCTGGTGGCCGCCTCGGTCAGCGCAAAGTCGGCGCTGATGTCGGCCTTGGCCGCGCCTTCGCGCACCATGCTGGCGTCGCCGCGCCCGCCCAGGGCCAGCTGCAGGGCATCGATCAGGATCGATTTGCCGGCACCGGTCTCGCCCGTGAAAACCGAGAAACCGCGGGCGAATTCGAGTTCGATGGCGTCGACGATGACGAAGTCGCGGATGGTCAGTGTGCGCAGCATGAAAAAAGGAGTCTCCCGGGTTTCTGGATTATTTGAGTTTTCCGTCATTCGACGGGTATTCGTGCCAGTGCAGCTTTTCGCGCAGCGTGTGGTAGTAGCTCCAGCCTTCCGGGTGCAGGAAGGTGATCGTGTTCGGGGAACGCGAAATGAAAATTTCGTCGCCGTGCTGCAGGCTGGCGAAGGTCTGCATGTCGAAATTCACCGAGATGTCGCGCCCGCTGACGATCTCGACCACGATCTCGCTGGTGTCGGGAATGGCGATCGGCCGGTTCGACAGCGCGTGCGGTGCGATCGGCACCAGCACGATGCCCTGCAGGCTCGGGTGCAGCAGCGGGCCGCCGGCCGACAGCGCGTAGGCCGTGGAGCCGGTCGGCGTCGAGACGATCAAGCCGTCCGAACGCTGGTTGTACATGAAATGGCCGTCGACCGTGACCCGCAATTCCGCCATGCCGGCGCCGCTGCCGCGCGCCACGACGACGTCGTTGACGGCCACGCCGCAAAAGATCATCTCGCCGCCGCGCATCACGCGCCCTTCCAGCAGCGTGCGCTTCTCGGCCGTCGCCTTGCCCTGCAGGATTTCGCCCAGCGCCGGCAGCATGCGCTCGACCGGAATGTCGGTAATAAAACCGAGGCGGCCGAGGTTGATGCCGATCAGGGCGAGATCGTATTTCGCGAGCTGGCGCGCGATGCCGAGCATGGTGCCGTCGCCGCCCATGACGATGGCCAGCTGCGCCTGCTCGCCGATCTCGGGGACCGTCATCGATTCGATGCCCGGCATGCCCAGGTGCGCGGCCGTGTCGAGTTCGAACACGACCCGGTGCCCGGCTTTCTGCAGGAAGGCGACCACGCTCGCCACCGGTTCTTCGATGCCGGCCGTGTTCTGCCGCACCACCAGCGCGATAGTCGACTGCGATTCGGGTGTAAGGGGCATAGGGTCTCTCGGCGATGGATGGGCGAACACGCTGGAGATTAACCGATAATCCCGGCCGCTGCCACCCGGCCGCGCATCAAATACTGTACAGATGAACAGTATAGATGCGGTAGGCCGAATACCGCAAGATCAGGCGATCACGGCCAGCGCGGCGGCACCCACCATCGCGAGCACGATGCAGAAAAGATGCATGGTCATCAGCACGATCCAGCGCAGCGCGGTCATGGCGCGCCCGCCCCCGTACACCTTGCGCATGGCGGTCGGCAGGTAGAACACCAGCCACACCATCAATCCGGTGCCGAGCAAGGGAATGGCATCCGGCAGCACCAGCAGCAGGCTGAGCATGAGGAAGGCGAACGCGTTCGTGTGCAGGGCAAACAGCAGGTGCTCGCCATAGCGCCTTCCCGAGCCGAGGTACAGCAGTTTCAGCAGCGCCGCAAAGACCGGCATCAGCGCGAAGATCGCGTACGGCGCGTAGCTGGAGAAGGAGCGCTGCATCGA
Organism: Massilia litorea; assembly: GCF_015101885.1. NCBI lineage: Bacteria > Pseudomonadati > Pseudomonadota > Betaproteobacteria > Burkholderiales > Oxalobacteraceae > Massilia > Massilia litorea. Next base: position 1,765,615 of record NZ_CP062941.1, on the reverse strand, counting down.
GGCATTGCGCTGCTCGGGCGCCAGGCTGCTGAAATGCTCGACCTTCTTGCCGAGCGCGGGGTGGATCGCCGCCGCCTTCTTTTGCACCCATCGATCGTCGCCGTCATCGAGTTCGATCAGGCTGGCATGCTTCTTTTTCTCTTTCTTGCCCGCGGCGGTCGCTGCCTCGTCGAGGTCGTCGTCCTTCGGCACCAGCACGGCCGTCTTGCCCTCGGCCGCGCCGGGACTGGCCGGGGCCGACGCTTCGACGCGCTGCTCGGCAGGCGCTTGCGTCACACCATTGCCGAAGTGATTGCCGCTGAGTTTGAAAATCGCGAAGAAGATGATGCTGAACGTCAGGTACAGGCGCAGCGGCTCGACATAGCGCACCCGCTTGCCCTCAATGTAGTCGCGCGTCAGGCGTCCGGGACGGAACAGCAGCAGCGCCACCGATTTCCACAGTTTGCCTTCCAGCGCCACATAGTGCGCGATGAATTCGTGCAGGAATTCGCGCGCACTCGGCACGTGCAGGTGCGCCGGCTGGCCGCATCCCTGGCAGAAAGCCCCGGCAATCGAGGTGCCGCAATTCGGGCAGTGGATGGCGTGGTCTAACTGAAGGTCGTGTTTCACGGCGATTCCGGGCAAGGATGGCGAATAGTGCAATGGTAACTATTTAATTGCAAAAAAGCATCATCCAATTGCGCGACTGCGCACGATACGACGCGTTAGGATTCATGCAAGAGTCAGCAGAGGAGAACCCCATGGTTATCGAAACCAAAGATCGCTTCGTCAATACCGATGCGAAGATCGAAAACGACGGCGTCAAACGCCAGCCGCACGAGCGCGACGAATCGCCCGACGGCCAGGACCAGGAACCGCGCGGCATCATGAAGCAGGCCGCCGAAGACCTGGCGCAGGGTCTTGTCGATACCGACCTGCGCAATACGCCGGGCATCAGCGAAGCGGTCGAACCCAAGGCCGGCGCCACCGGCCAGGCCAATCCGCAACCCGATCGCCATGAATCGATGCGCGATCACGATACGGCGCGGCCCGTTCCGCGTCCCAGCAACGAACAAGGACAGAAATCATGACCATCAAGCGTAACGGCAGTGCCGTCTGGAGCGGCGGTTTAAAGGACGGCAAGGGCGCCGTCTCGACCGGTAGCGGAGTGTTAAAAGATGCGCAGTACGGGTTCAATACCCGCTTCGAGGACGGTCCCGGCACCAACCCCGAAGAACTGATCGGCGCCGCCCACGCGGGCTGTTTCACCATGGCCCTGTCCGGCCAGCTGGGACAAGCCGGCATGACGGCCCAGGAACTGCGCACCACGGCGACGGTATCGATGGAAAAGGTCGAAGGCGGTTTTTCGATCACGGCCGTCCACCTCGACCTGGTCGCGAAGATCCCGGGCGCCAGCCAGGAAGCGTTCGACAAGGCAGCCCAGACCGCCAAGGAAAACTGCCCGGTGTCGAAGCTGCTGAATGCCGAGATCACCTTGAGCTCGCGCCTGGAAAACTAAGTTTTACTGGAGCGTCAGTTGTAGGGGGCGGGTCTTCCCGCCCACGCGTTCTCTCCACGTCCGCAGCGCCCTCAGCAAGATTCCCCACGACCGCATAAAATTCCCCTTTCCGTTTCATCAAGAAAGAACAACCATGCGCTTCCTGCACACCATGCTCCGCGTCGGCAACCTCGAACGTTCGATCGACTTCTACACCAAGGTCCTCGGCATGAAATTGCTGCGCACCAGCGACAACCCCGAATACAAATATAAACTCGCCTTCCTCGGCTACGGCAGCAATCCCGAGCACGCCGAGCTCGAGCTGACCTACAACTACGGCACCGACAGCTACGACATGGGCACCGCCTACGGCCACATCGCGATCTCGGCCGAAGACATCTACGCCACCTGCGACGCCGTGCGCGCCGCCGGCGGCAACATCACGCGCGAACCGGGTCCGGTCAAGGGCGGCTCCACCGTGATCGCCTTCGTCACCGATCCGGATGGTTACAAGATCGAATTCATCCAGCGCAAGGATGACGGGGTTCCAGGCGGCCTGAACAACTAAGCTGCCCACGCGGCATCGACTTGATGCTGCTACAATCGTCGAGCCTGATTCCCAGGCAACAAATACGTCTTCGGGGCGGGGTGCAATTCCCCACCGGCGGTAGGACCGGCAACGGTCGAGCCCGCGAGCGCCTGTTCTCTCCCGAGTGCAGGGTCAGCAGATCTGGTCTGATGCCAGAGCCGACGGTCATAGTCCGGATGAAAGAAGATGTGCGTTATTGCGCTTGGAGCACAAGCCTGCCTGATGGCCGGCTGCCGTGTTCCATGCGTGCCTTCGCTTGCCCTGATGCGTTTTTCGCCAACTGACCGCGAGGAGCGTTTCACATGTTAGTCAACACTCACACTCTCTACAGTCCTGACCTGGACGGCCGCATCGAAGCAGCGCTGGCCGCGACCCGGGCGGGGATCCCCGTCATTCTGCTCGACGACTTCGACCGCGAAAACGAAGCGGACCTGATCGTCGCCGCCGACAAGCTGACGGTCGAAACGATGGCGCTGATGATCCGCGAATGCAGCGGCATCGTCTGCCTCTGCCTGTCGGCCGACAAGGTGCGTTCCCTGGAACTGCCGCCCATGGCGCTCGACAACGGCAGCCGCTATGGCACGCCGTTTACGATCTCGATCGAGGCGCGCGACGGCGTCACGACCGGCGTCTCGGCCCAGGACCGCGTGACCACGGTGCGCGCCGCGATTGCGCCGGACGCCAGACCGGAACACCTGGTCAGTCCCGGCCACATGTTCCCGCTGCGCGCCACCCCGGGCGGCGTGCTGGCGCGCGCAGGCCACACCGAGGGCTCCGTCGACCTCGCCACCATGGCGGGCCTGCAGCCGGCCGCCGTCCTCTGCGAGCTGATGAACCCGGACGGCACGATGATGCGCGGCGCAGACATCGAACGCTTTGCCGAGGAACGCGGCTTCCCGATCCTCACGATTGCCGAACTGATCGCCTGGCGCAAGCAACAGGCCTGAGTTGGGCATCCCACAATGAAATACGGCGCCACACAGGCGCCGTATTTGTTTGCATCCGAGGATCGGGATGCAAGTCCATGCGACTTACTTTTGCAGCAGGTTGTTCACCGGCACCAGGTCCGCTTCGCGCAGCGAGCCCGAGGCGGATTTCAGGCGCAGGCCGTTCAGGATCGTGTTGTAGCGGGCGCGCGCCAGGTCGGTGCGGGTCGAGTACAGCTGGCGTTGCGCGTTCAGGACGTCGATGTTGATGCGCACGCCGACCTGGTAGCCCAGCTTGTTCGATTCGAGCGCCGACTGGCTCGACACTTCGGCTGCCTGCAAGGCCTTGACTTGCGCCAGGCCGCTGTTCACGCCCAGGAAAGCCTGGCGCGCCTGCAGGGCGGCGTTGCGGCGGGTCGTTTCGAGGTCGTTCCTCGCCTTGTCTTCGAGCGCGATCGTTTCGCGCACGCGGCTGGTTACCGCAAAACCACTGAAGATCGGCACCGTCCACTGCACGCCGATGGCGTTGTTGCGGGTGTCGCCCGAGCCCGCACTGCGGCCGCTGACGTCGCTGCGTGACGAGCTGGCGACCAGGTCCAGCGTCGGCAGGTGGCCGGCGCGGCTCTTCGAGATATCGCGCCTGGCCGACTCGACCGCCAGTTGCGCGGCGGTCACGCCGTAATTCTGGGTCTCGGCCGAGGAGATCCACTGGTCGGCCGTGGCCGGCTGCGGCGGCGCCAGCGTGACGCCCGGCTGCAGCGGCGCCAGCGTGCCCGGATCGGTGCCGATGATCGCCTGCAGCGCGCTGCGCTTGTTGTCCAGGTCGTTCACGGCGGCGAACTCCTGCGCCACCACCAGGTCATACGCCGCCTGCGCCTCGTGGGTGTCGGTGATGGTTTGCGTGCCGACCTCGAAGTTGCGCTTGGCCGAGGCAAGCTGTTCGGTCACGGCGCTTTTCTGGGCGCGCGTCGATTCCAGCGTGTCCTGGGCCGACAGCACATCGAAATAGGCCTGCGCCACGCGGGTGATCAGGTCTTGCTGGGCTTGCGCGAACTGGGCTTCGGAAATCGCCTGCGCCAGCTTGCTCTGCTCATAGGTCTGCCAGCGGTCCCAGCGGAACAGCGGCTGGCTCAGCGCCAGCGTGTACTGGTTGGTGCGCAGGTTCGAGCCGCCGGCAATAAAAGCGTTTTGCGTCGGGTTGAACTGGGAGACATCGCTGTCGTTCTTGCCGTAGGAACCCGACAAACCGACCGTCGGCAGCAGCCCCGCCCGCCCCTGGGGAACGCGCTCGCGCCCGACTGCGAGCGAAGCGCGCGCACTGGCGAAGGTGGCGTCATTGGCCAGGGCCTGCTGGTACACCTGGATCAGGTCGATCGCGTGCGCATTGAGCGACACGAAAGCGCTGGCCAGCAGCACGGCGATGAGGGGTTTCTGCATTGCGGTCTCCGTCGGAGTCATCAAAGGTTTGGAAAGCAGATCAATATGTCGGCATCGCCGGATCGACCTGCACGGCCCAGGCGTGTATTCCGCCCGTCAAATTCGTTACGTTCTCGAACCCGTTGCGTTCGAGGAAAGCAGCCACCTGCATGCTGCGCGCACCGTGGTGGCAGATGCAGATGATGTCCTGATCGTCCGGCAATTCGCCGGCGCGGATCGGGACCAGGTGCATCGGGATCTGGGTCGAGCCTGCAATATGGCAGGTCTCGAATTCCCAGTTCTCGCGCACGTCGAGCAGGAGCGGACGCGGCTTGGACTCATCCGCCAGGCGTTGCGCCAGCTCCGGCGCGGTCATGTGTTGCATTGTCGCGTCCTCAGAACGTGAAGCGCGACACGGCCGGCGCGCCCGACAGCAGCTTGACGTTGGTCTCGAACAGAGTGACCGTGTCGTAGGCTGCTTCCGAGACGCGCGTCACCAGCACGCATTGCATGGCCGGCGCCTGGCCGACGATGGCGGCGATGCGGCCACCGACTTTTAATTGTTTCAGGAAGGTTTCCGGCAGGTTGTCGAGGGCGCCCGAGATGACGATCACGTCGTAGGGTGCATCCTTTTCCCAGCCGTTGGCGCCGTTGCCCTCGACCACGCTCACGTTCGGGATGCCGGCTTTCGCGATGTTCTGCTCAGCCAGGGCCTTGATTTCCGGCGAGATCTCGACGGTGGTGACGTGACGCGCCTGATGGGCCATCAGGGCGGCCATGTAGCCCGAGCCGGCGCCGACTTCCAGCACGTTCTCGTGCTTTTTGAGGTTCAGTTCCTGCAGGATGCGCGCTTCGATCTTCGGATTGAACATCGCTTCTCCGCCCGGCAGCGGGATTTCCACGTCGGCAAAGGCCAGGTTCTGGTAGGCCTGGGGCACGAACTGTTCGCGCTTGACCACATGCAGCAGGTCGAGCACGTCCTGGTCCAGCACATTCCATGGGCGGATCTGCTGTTCGATCATGTTAAAGCGGGCTTGTTCGATATTCATCTTGATACTCTGTGGATGAGAAATAATCCGATATTTTATCGTTGAACTGCCTCGGAGCGTGTGAAATGCTCTCTGGACGCACATCTTATCGGTATGAAAAACAGATCGCGCGAAATTGCGACAGTCTGCAGTTTGAGGGGGGTGAACGCCGGGAATCCGGCGCCGGCCGATCTCGGCAGTCACGCAGCCGTCGGCTCGGCCGTGGCGCAGGCCGGCAACAGCCCGTGCAGGGCCATGTCGAGGAAGGTGGCCAGAAAGGCCGGGGGCTCGAGGTCGCCGCGCTCGCAGGGACCGATCGAATGCTTCCAGGTGACGAGCATCAGCATCGGCGCGATCAGCACCTGGGTCATCTGGGTAATATTCACCTGGCGGAACTCGCCACGCTTGATGCCGCGCTCGAGCATGCTGGAAATCATGCGCGTACCGCGGTTGATCACTTCATCCTGGTAGAACTTGGCCAGTTCCGGGAAATTACCCGCCTCGGCGGTGACGAGCTTGACGATCCCCGACACTTTATTGGCGCCGATCCGCTCCCACCAGTCCATCATCACCTTGCGCAGCAGGTCGGCGCTGTGGCCCTCGAACTCGGCGACCGAGGACTCGGCCTCGCCGATGACGGGCACGATGCTGGTGCGCACCACTGCCTTGAACAGCTCTTCCTTGTTCTCGAAATACAGGTACAAGGTGCCTTTCGAGACACCGGCGCGGCGCGCGACGTCTTCCAGGCGGGTCGACGCGAAGCCGCGCTCGACGAACAAGTCGATCGCAGCCGCCAGCAACTCTTGCGGACGAGCATCCTTGCGGCGCTCCCAGCGCGGCTTGGTGTCAAAGGGGCATTCCATGCTTCTGTCCGACAACTTAGTATTAAGTCATCGAATATAGACCCGGGCTCGGGGGTAGTCAAGCAGGGTTCGTTCTCTACCATGCCGGCACGCAGCGTTATATACTGTGCGGTTCATTCTCTTCGCCTCGCCCATGAATTGCCGCGACCATTGCGGTGCCTGCTGCACCGCCCCTTCGATCACCAGTCCGATTCCTGGCATGCCCAACGGCAAGCCGGCTGGCGTGCGCTGCGTGCAATTGGACGAGGAGAATCGTTGCCGCGTATTCGGCAAGCCGGAGCGGCCTGCGTTTTGCGGCGGCCTGCAGCCTTCACTGGAAATGTGCGGAGAGAGCCGCGCGCAGGCGATGGTCTGGCTCGACGCCCTGGAGCGGGCCACGGCACCGGACTAGGGCTGCGGCTCAGTGACCGACGCTGCGCTTCTTTTGCTGCACGTGGGCAAACAGCGCGCCCAAGGTCATGCGATCGTCCCAGATGTCGGCCAGCGCGATGCCGTAGCGCTTGCGCAACTCCTTCGCCAGGCGCTCGACTTCCTTCGATTCCGGAATCCATTTCGCAGGATTCAGGGCACGATACACGCCCAGCAACTGGTCGTCGGGACGGAACTTCTGGGTTTCAATAGCGCGGAAGGAAAAGGCGTCGGCAAACAGGGAGAGGAATTCACCGATCTGGCGCTTGGAGGCCGAAGGAAAGGCGCGGCGCCACAAGCGGGCCTGGGAAGTGCGTGCACGGAAAGGATTGGGGATCTGTCCGATGGCAAGGGCGGACCATGCAACCGCCAGCAAGACCAGGATTGCAACAATACTCATCGTCGTACGGCAGAGTGAATCATGAATCCAGTCTAGCACGTGATCCGGCGCCGTGACGCAGTTCGCGCCGATATCGTGCAAGCCGGCTCAACGGCAGCACCTCCGGTCGTGGTAAGCTTCGACCCCGCGCAGAGCGCGCGAAAAATTAAATCGACACCCGCTTTGCGGGTGCCTCCAGGGCAAGGCGCATCGTTGAAGACAGTACGCTAGTACGGCGAATCGATGCAACGCGGCCATGGAGGATTTTTTCACACGCTCGCAGTTCCGCCATCCCCCTACTCTTCCACTACTAACTGAAGCACACATGGACATCCTTCTCGCCATCAAGGCAATCATCATGGGCCTGGTCGAGGGCTTTACCGAATTCCTGCCGATTTCCTCCACCGGCCACCTGATCCTGGCGGGCAGCTTGCTCGATTTTACCGGCGAGAAAGTCAAGGTATTCGAGATCGCGATCCAGGCCGGTGCCATGCTGGCCGTGATCTGGGAGTACCGCGAGCGCATCGCGCGCGTGCTGAGTGGAATGTTTACCGAGCGCCGCCAGCAGAAATTCGTCATCAACCTGGTCGTCGCCTTCCTGCCGGCCGCCGTGCTCGGCCTCGTGTTTGCCAAGGCGATCAAGGCCGAGCTGTTCAAGCCGGTGCCGGTGGCCCTCGCCTTCATCATCGGCGGCCTGGTGATCCTGTGGGTCGAGCGCCGTCCGAAAGGCCAGAAGCAGCAAGGCATGCCGCATGCTTCGCGCATCGAAACGGTCGACGAGATGACGGTCCTGGATGCATTGAAAGTCGGCTGCGCCCAGGCCTTTGCCCTGATCCCGGGCACCAGCCGTTCGGGCGCGACCATCATCGGCGGCATGCTGTTCGGCCTGTCGCGCAAGGCGGCCACCGAGTTCTCGTTCTTCCTTGCCATTCCCACGCTGCTGGCGGCCACCGTGTATTCGGTCTACAAGGAACGCGCGCTGCTGTCGATGGCGGATTTGCCGATGTTCGGCATCGGCGGCCTGGCCGCATTCGTGTCGGCTTTCCTGTGCGTGCGCTGGCTTCTGCGCTACATCAGCTCGCACGACTTCACGATCTTCGCCTGGTACCGTATTGTGTTCGGCGTGATCGTCCTCGTCACCGCGCATTACGGGCTGGTGAACTGGGCGGAATAAGCTGAAGGCAACCCCATGACCACCGAACTGGAAGCGCGCGCGCTTCATCTGCTGCAAACCGTCTTCGGTTATCCCGCCTTCCGCGGGCAGCAGGCCGACATCGTCAATCACGTCGCCAGCGGCGGCGACGCCCTGGTCCTGATGCCGACCGGCGGCGGCAAGTCGCTGTGCTACCAGATCCCCGCGCTGCTGCGCGAAGGGGTCGGCGTCGTCATTTCGCCGCTGATTGCGCTGATGCAGGACCAGGTCGATGCGCTGGAAGAGGTCGGCGTCCGCGCCGCCTTTTTAAATTCGACGCAAACCTTCGAGGAAACCCTGCGCATCGAACGCCTGGTGCGCACCGGAGAGATCGACCTCGTCTACGTCGCGCCCGAGCGCCTGATGACCCAGCGTTGCCTCGACCTGTTCGAGGATTCGCGCATTTCCCTGTTCGCGATCGACGAGGCGCACTGCGTCTCGCAATGGGGCCACGATTTCCGGCCGGAATACATCCGCCTGTCGATCCTGCACGAGCGTTTCCCGGACGTGCCGCGCATCGCGCTCACGGCCACGGCCGACCAGCAGACGCGCGACGAGATCGCGCATCGCCTGCAGCTCGACGACGCCCGTAAATTCGTCTCGTCCTTCGACCGCCCCAACATCCGTTATTCGATCGTCGAAAAGACCACCGGGCGCAAGCAGCTGCTCGACTTCATTACCACCGAGCATCCGGGCGACTCGGGCATCGTGTATTGCCTGTCGCGCAAAAAGGTCGAGGAGACGGCGGACTTCCTCAACGAAAACGGCATCCGCGCGATGGCCTATCACGCCGGCATGGAGTACGCCAAACGCGCCGAGAACCAGGCCAGGTTCCTGCGCGAAGAAAACATCGTGATGGTGGCGACGATCGCCTTCGGCATGGGCATCGACAAGCCGGACGTGCGTTTCGTCTGCCACCTGGACCTGCCGAAAAGTATCGAGGGCTATTACCAGGAAACGGGCCGCGCCGGCCGCGACGGCATGCCGGCCAGCGCCTGGATGGCCTATGGTTTGCAGGACGTGGTGCTGCAGCGCCGGATGATCGACGAATCCGAAGCCGACGAAACGTTCAAACGTGTGCTGGGGGTGAAGCTCGACGCCATGCTGGGGCTGTGCGAAACCTTGTCCTGCCGGCGCATGCGCCTGCTCGACTATTTCGGCGAAGCCTCGGGGCCATGCGGCAATTGCGATACCTGCCTGATCCCGCCTGTGAGTTTCGATGCGACCGTGCCGGTGCAAAAGCTGCTCTCGACCATTTACCGGGTCGACCAGCGCTTCGCCGCCGGCCACGTCATCGACGTGCTGCGCGGCGTACAGACCGACCGCATCGGCCAGTGGCACCATGACGCCCTGTCCGTGTTCGGCATCGGCAACGACCGCAGCGAGCAGGAGTGGCGCGCGATCGTGCGCCAGACCATCGCCCTCGGGCTGATCACGGTCGACCACGAAGCCTACAGTTCCCTGAAACTGACCGACGCCGCGCGGCCTGTATTAAAAGGCGGGCAGAAGGTGCAGCTGCGCCAGTACCAGAAGCCGGTCAAGCCGAAGCGCGCCTTCGCTTCCTCCTCCAAAGGTTACGAGGAAATGGAGCTGTCGAAATCCGAACAGGCGATCTTCGACAAGCTGCGCTGGTGGCGCGTCGAGACCGCGCGCGCGCATGGCGTGCCGGCGTATGTCGTGTTCCAGGATGCGACGCTGCGCGAGATCGCCAAAGTCAAACCAACTTCGCTCGATCAGCTGCGCGGCGTGACCGGCGTGGGCGAAAAGAAACTGGTTTCCTACGGCGACGAGATCGTCGGTATCATCAACGAGATGCTGTAGCGCCCCGCCGCGGCACGTTTTACTCTTCATCATGCACATCGACTCTCCAGCGGCCGCGGCCAACCAGGGCGTGCCGGCCAATGCCGCCAGCCTGCAAACCTTCGTCTTTGCCCTGTTCTTCATTTTCGGCGGCATCACGAGCCTGAACGACGTCATCATCCCCAAGCTGAAGGACTTATTTACCCTTTCCTATGCCCAGGCGATGCTGGTGCAGTCGGCCTTCTTCGCCGCCTATTTCCTGGTCTCGATTCCGGCCGCCGCCATCGTGCGCCGCATCGGCTACATGCGCACCGCCGTGGTCGGCCTGCTGACCATGACGGCCGGTTGCCTGCTGTTCATTCCCGCTTCCTCATCCGGCATGTTCGCCACCTTCCTGGTCGCGCTGTTCGTGCTCGCGTCCGGCATCACGATCGTGCAGGTGGTGGCCAATCCCCTGATTTCCCTGCTGGGCGTTCCGAGCACGGCGCACAGCCGCCTGACCTTCGCCCAGGCCTTCAATTCGCTGGGCACGACCGTGTTCCCGTATGTGGGCGCGATCCTGATCCTCGGTTCGCTCGCCACCGTCGATCCGCGCAGCTTGTCGGGCCTGGCGCTCGACGCCTACCGCGCCGCCGAGACGCGCGTCGTCGTGAAAACCTATATCGGGCTCGCCATTGCGCTGGCGATCGTCGCGGCCATGGTCTGGCACAACCGCAAGAAGCTGGTCGAAGCGAAGGCGCCGAAGGTCAGCATGCTGCGCGCCTTCGAACTGCTGCGCCAGCCGCGCTTCGCCTTCGGCGCCGCCTGCATCTTTCTGTATGTGGGCGCCGAAGTGGCAGTCGGTTCGCTGATCGTCAACTACCTGATGGAAGCGAACGTGCTGGGACTGGATGCGGAAAGCGCCGGCAAGCACGTGCCCCTGTACTGGGGCGGCGCCATGATCGGACGGTTTATCGGCGCGGCGCTGCTGCGCATGTTCTCGCCCGGTAAAGTGCTCGCTTGCGCGGCCGGCATGACGATCACGCTGCTGCTGGTGTCGGCGAATATGTCCGGCCTCGTGTCGGGCTGGGCGCTGCTGGCGGTAGGCTTGTTCAATTCGATCATGTTCCCGACCATTTTCTCGCTGGCCAGCGAAGGGCTCGGGGAACGTGCGGCGGAGGGGTCGGGTCTGATCTGCATGGCGATCGTGGGCGGCGCGATCGTGCCCCTGATCACGGGACATGCGGCCGATGCGGTCGGCCTGAAAATGGCGTTGACGGTGCCGGCGCTGTGCTACGCCATCATCCTGTGCTTCGGAATCTTTGCGCGGCGGCCACGCGCGGCCGGGTGACGTGTATGGCATACCCGTAGGGTGGGCGGGAGACCCGCCCGCCCGACAATTGGCCGTTGTGCTTACTTCTTCGTAAACACCAGATCCCACACCCCGTGCCCGAGCTTCAGGCCACGGTTCTCGAACTTGGTCAGCGGCCGGTACGCCGGCTGCGGCGCATACCCTTCCGCCGTGTTCGCCAAGGCCGGCTCGGCGCCCAGCACGTCCAGCATCTGCACCGCGTAGTCTTCCCAATCGGTCGCGAGGTGGATGTAGCCGCCGGTCACCAGCTTCTCGCACAGCAGTTTCACGAACGCCGGCTGGATCAGGCGGCGCTTGTTGTGGCGCGCCTTGTGCCAGGGGTCCGGAAAATAGATGTGCACGCCGGCCAGCGAGCCGTCGGCAATCATGTGGTGCAGCACTTCGAAGGCATCGTGCTGGATCAGGCGCAAATTCTGGATGCCCTGCTCGCCGATCTGTTTCAGCAGGCTGCCCACGCCCGGCGTGTGCACTTCGACGCCGATGAAATTTTTGTCAGGCATCTGACGTGCGATGTGCGCCGTGGTGTCGCCCATGCCGAAGCCGATCTCGAGGATGGTCGGCGCCTGGCGTCCGAAGGCGGCGGCGTAGTCGAGCATCTCCTTCTTGTACTCGATCAGGAACTGCGGCCCGAATTCCTCGAACGCGCGTGCCTGCCCCGTCGACAAGCGGCCGGCGCGGGTGACGAAACTGCGAATGCGGTGTTCGGTAGGGTCGTAAAGCATCGTACGGGCCGGGCCGTTGTTGGGCGTGTCTTCGGACATGGGAAATGAGAGTGAGGAGAGAACGGCGGACATTATAGCCTACGCCCTTGACGCATTCGCGTGTGATCAGAAAGGCAATCTGCGCCATAATCGGACTTCATACCGACTTTCCCAAGGCCCGCCGATGCATTCGACCAAACACCCGATCGCGATCGAAGACAACGTCGCCACCTTTCAATTGACCTCTTTTCATTACGGCACGCCGGGCCATGGAAAAAAGGTGTACATCCAGGCCTCGCTCCATGCGGACGAGGTGCCGGCGATGCTGGTCGCCCACTTCCTGCGCCAGGAACTGGACCGGCTCGATGCCGAGGGCCGCGTCAAGGGAGAAATCATCCTGGTGCCGGCCGCCAACCCGATCGGGCTGTCGCAGACCATCCACGGCACGCCCTTCGGCCGCTACGATTTATCCACCGGGGTGAATTTCAACCGCGCCTATAAACATGTGGCGAGCGACCTGAAGAAATCGCTCGAAGGAAAGCTGGGCACGGACGCGCAAGCGAACGTCGCCCTGATCCGCGCCCATGCCCGTCAATCGCTGGAAGAATGGGCGCCGACGACGAGCGGCGGGCTGCTCAAAAAAACCTTGCTGTCGATGGCGATCGACGCCGACATCATGCTCGACCTGCATTGCGATAACGAAGCGGTGCTGCACATGTATGCCGGCGAACCGCTGGCCGACGCCGTGCAGCCGCTGGCGACCCTGATGGGCGCGCGTGCGCTGTTGCTGGCGCGCGAGTCGGGCGGAGAACCCTTCGATGAAGCCTGCAGCCGCCTGTGGTGGGACCTGGCGGAACACTTCGGGCCGGAGGTCGCGATTCCGCCGGCCGGCGTCGCTATCACGGTCGAGCTGCGCGGCGAGAACGACGTGCGTTACGAACTGGCCAAGCGGGATGCCGAGGCCCTGCTGCAATATCTGGCGCGCAACGGCGTGCTCGACCTGCCGATCACGCCGCTGCCGGAAGCGCGCTGCGCGCCGACGCCGCTGGAAGCGGTGGAGCCGCTGTCCGCGCCCCACGCGGGCGTGCTGGTCTTCCTGAAAACATTGGGAGATAAGGTCGAGGCCGGCGAAGCGGTGGCCGAAATCGTCAATCCGGTGAGCGGCCAGGTGACGCCGGTGCGGGCGAAACACGCTGGCGTTTTGTTCGCAAGCACGGCGCACCGCCACCTGCTGCGTGGCATGCACGTCTGCAAGATCGCCGGCACGACCGCTTTCCGCGCCGGCAACCTGCTCGGCTCCTAGGTTTTATTCGTGGCGCGCCTGGCGGCCAGCAGCCGCGCGCCGACCGCCAGCACGGTTAAAAGCGGCAGCAACCAGGCCTGGCCCGCGCGCAGTTCCATCAAGGTCGCGCCGCTGACTGCGCACCACAGCAGGGGCACAATCCACAGGAAGGGGCCGGAACGCCACAACAGCAAGGCCGCCAGGGTCATGGCCACCGTCGGGTCAGGTGCGAGGCCGAACAGCTCGGCCCCGGCCAGGCGACGGCCGCCCAGCGGCGCCAGCAGGGGATACACCACCAGCGCCACGCATCCGATGCCGAGCGCCAGCTTGCCGAGCGAACCGGCGGGTTCCGTCAGGCGCGGCGCATCTTTCCGGCTGGCCAGCCAGAACAGCAGCACGGCCTGCAGCGCAAACCCGAGCGCACAGTATGGCGCGCCGGTATTGATCGTCGCATAGCGCTCGACAAAATAACGCCAGGCCACATGCAGCCAGGCCAGCGCCAGCAGGACCGCCGTGGCCCTTCCCGCCCTGGCCCCGCCTTGCGCCAGGCAGACCAGCAGCGCGATCCCGGCGCCGAGCGCGAGCAGGTGGATCGGCCACAGCGCCAGGTTTTGCAGTTCGAACAGGCGAAAATAGGTCGCCTTCGAAAACATCAGCAGGTCCGACGGCCTGTACGTCCACCACTCGCTCATGTGAGCCGCTTCACGTCCGCGGCGATGCGCCGGCGTAGCGTCCCGTCGGGCAAGGGCCCACGCGCGGCCAGCATGTTGTCGCGCGCGTGAGCAGGGTTCGAGGTAGCGGGAATGGCGCAGCTGACATTCGGCTCGGCGATGATGAATTTCAGCAGCGCCTGGGCCCAGCTGGTACAGCCGATCTCCGCCGCCCAGCCCGGCAGCGGCTTGCCGGCCAGCGCCTGCGTCAGCTCGCCCTGGCGAAACGGCCGGTTGACGATGACGCCGATGCGCCGCTCGCGCGCCAGCGGCAGGATCCGGTTTTCCACTTCACGGTCCAGCACGTTATAGCTGACCTGGACAAAATCGAGCGGCCGGGTTTCCATGATTTTGATGAGCTCGTCATGGCGCCGGCCTTCGGAGGTGGTGATGCCGACATAGCGCAGCTGTCCCGCAGCCTTCATGCGCTGCAGGGTAGCCAGGTGTTCTTCCCAGGCCAGCAGGTTGTGTACCTGCAGCAAATCGAACCGCCGCACGCCCCACAGCCTGCGCGAGGTTTCTACTTGGGCCGGGCCGCGGGCGCCGGAACCGATCCACACCTTGTCGGCCGCGAACAGCATCGGCGGATGCTTCAGCTGCGCCAGCGCATGGCCGATCACGGCCTGGGACGAGCCATACATTGGCGATGAATCGATCATCCTCCCGCCCCCGGCCAGGAAAGCCTGCACGACTTGCGTGCAGGCGGCGCGCGCGGCGGGGTCGTCGCCGACATTGAAGGTGATCCAGCTGCCCAGGCCGACGACGGGGAGCAACTCTCCGGAGGACGGGATCGGGCGCGTGAGGATCGGGCTTGTGACAAGCGGGCTCGGCGCCGCGGCCAGTGAAGTGCCCACAGCCGCGCAGGCGCTGCCGGCGAGCATCGCACCCAACAGCGTCCTGCGTTCATTGGAAATGCGCTGCATGTTCACTCCTTCGCTTTGAGTGCCGCCAGCCGGGCTTCGGTCTCGCGGATGGCGAGCTCGGCTTGCCGCTGTTCGCGGGCGTCCTTCCTGAGCATATAGAACACGTTCAGGAGGCAAGTCGTCAAGCCGGTCACGATACCGAAGGCGACACCGGCCCGTTCCAGCGTCACCGCTGCGCCGATCGACGCCAGCGCGCCAGCAATGCTCGAGATTTCCACCATTTTCCATTTCATCGCTCGTCCTCTTCTCATCAGTACATTGAGATACCTCAGCTCGGTATAGTAATACTATACTTTTTAGTAGAGAATTTCTATACTTGTGCGAACCGGGTTGCTATACAATTTCACGATGGAACTTAAAACGATGATCGCCAACTGGATCAAAGAAGCACGGCAAGAGGCCGGCCTGTCGGGCGAAGCGCTGGGGACGAAACTCGCGTTCGAGCTCGGTACGGCGCGCGGCCATACCAAGGCGAACATCTCGCATTGGGAGACCGAAAAACACAGTCCCAGCCTGCAGCAATTGCTGGCGATTGCCAGGGTGACCGGTAAAAGCCTGCCGGCCGCCATCATCGACGGCTTGCGGGGAACGGACCCGGCTGCCCTCTTCCCCGGCGCGATGCGCGTGGTCGTGTCGGACGCCATCGACGCCACCTTTGTGCAAGTACCGATGGTGAAATTACGCCTGTCCGCCGGGGTCACCGGTTTCCAGACCGAGCCGGAATACCACGATGGCGGCACGGTCGGCATGCGGCGCGACTGGATCGAGCGCAAGCGGCTGAATCCGGCGAAGCTGATCGCGATCGTCGTCAAGGGCGAAAGCATGGAACCGACCTTGTACGAGGACGATATCGTCGTCATCAATACCGCCGACCGGAAGCCGGCAGTCGGCGAAGTCTTTGCCGTCAATTTTAATGGCGAGCCGGTCGTCAAGCGCATGCAGAAGGATGGCGGCCGCTGGTGGCTGGCCTCCGACAACCCGGACCAGCGCACCTATTACCGCCGCGCCTGCGAGGGCGACAGCTGCCTGATCATCGGGCGCGTGGTGCGCAAGGAAAGCGACCGGATCTGATGCGGATACAGGTCACGCAATTCGCGCCGCACGGCTCGCCCATCATCGTCGCGCTCGTCGACTCCCCGTTCACCGTGCGCGGCGCCGCCGAGCCGGTACTGAAAAAGGTCACTGAACATTTTCCGGCACAACCGGTCATGCTGGTATCGCTCGAACCCAACGGTTTCCGGGCCTATGCACCGTTTCAGACTGGGGAACTGCTGGCATTGCTGCAGCTGGAGACGCTGGCCTTCGAGGAGATCGACATCTCGCTGCCTGCGCCCGAGCGCGATATGCCCCTGCCGTTTTAACAAAGTCAAAAAGACGCAGCACACAGTAGCTGGTGAATAAAGTACCCACGTCAGACTGGTGCACAGCATGCTATTTCTGGATAACCGTTCTGACATGCTGTGCATCGCCTCTCAGCCCGATGCCATGTGCGCTTCAGTATTGAGCGATTTACTGCCGGGCATTCACTGCCGACTACTTTGTGTACAAAAAAATACACCGCAGGCGCTGAATATTACACAACCAGAACTTTTGTTACTATATAGACATATCAATTGAAGAGATCGTGTAGGATAAGGCCTACACTCTCCTCCATGTCTAAAATTGGTAACGAAGCAACATGCTCCGACGTCTCCCAACTCTCAATTCAGCAATCGTCATGATTTATTTCATTGCGATTGCGTTTCTTATAACAATCAAAAATAACCTGCTCGAAGACGGTGGCTACCGGATCATGGGCCGGATAATTGGACGTGACGCCACGAGCATCGATTTTCTCTGGCAACTCAGCTTTTTCGCTACCGACCTGTGGTTGTTGTTGCTCGGTATTCCACTGGCCTTGGTGATTCTTTATCGATTCGTTGGAGAAAGAGGTACGACCCGTTCAGTCTACGTATTGGCACTTGCGTCGACTGCCCTGGCCTTCCTCCATATGAATGTATTAGCGTCCACTGGGAAGTTCCTGACGTGGGATCAGATCGCACCTATGTTGGCGTGGGCAAGAGAAAGGCCGAGCAGTATTTTTGAATACGTATCGATTCGGTCACTTTGCAAATTTGCTGCGATCGTTACGACGATTGTCATTTTGTACCATTATCGACATCGTTCTTTATTCGTACGCTTCGATGCCGCCTTTCCGCTAGCAATTTTCTTTGCTGTGACGGTCAGTGCAATCGCCGCATGTGCTGTTCTCATCGACCAAACGCCGCGCGGCCTGTATCACGCTCCAGTCGCTGCAAGGATGGTAACGGAAATATTTGGTAGCGACAGCAGCGCGTCGCTCAGTAAGGATATCGTCGCTGGCAGAATTGACTACACCTGCGAGGGAGATAGCCTACTTACAACCAAGAAGGCTTCTGCCAGCAGCAAGCCCAATATCGTGCTTTTCCTTATGGAAACCATCCCCTACGAACTTTATTCTTTCGGTAAGAAAAAAGGCCTACCGAATATGGAGGCACTCGAGAGCAAGGCATTGGTCGCACAGCAGCATTTTACGACTTACCCTTTTACGAGTTACGCCCGGTTTTCCATTTTGACGGGCCTCTATCCACCCTATCGTTTGGAGAAAACAGTCAAGCTGGACCGGTCCAATCCTTACAGAAGCGCATTCTCCTCCTTGGTTGGTCAAGGGTATGACTTCACCCTGTTTGACCCGGTCACTCATCGTTATCCTGTCGATGACTGGGCCGTGCGGCAGTTAGGCGGTAATGTGGTGTCGACGGACATTGAGAGCGATCCCCTGGCCAAGGACAAGGCCTTGCTTGGTGTGCTCATCGACCGGATCGGTGCAAGCGCAAAGTCCTCCACTCCGTTTATATACGCGTATTTGCCACAACTCACGCATGGCCCTTGGCTTGCTTCCGGCGCAAGCAAGGAAGCATTGTACGAAGAGGGTTACCGACGTCTGAAGACTGTCGATGACAGTCTCGGTGAATTGGTTGCTGCTCTTGAGCGTCATGGGGTACGCGAAAATACCGTTATTGTGCTCACGGCCGATCACGGCCTGCGCACCAGGCAGGAAGCGGGATTTCTAAAAACAGTGGTGCTAAACGAGGCGTCTTATCATGTCCCGCTCGTCATTTATGACCCCCGCTTGGCACATTCCATCGTCATCTCGCGTCCGACCAGCCACGTCGACATATCGCCGACCTTGCATTGCGCTTATGGGAATGCACACGCTCGCATCGAGTCGCAAGGTTCTGATTTGGCCTCAGCCAAGCCGGCGCCTCGGAGCATTCGCTTCGGTGGCGAGTGGTACAACGGAAGTGGCGGTATCTGGTCCAACGGTTCTTTCTATAGCTATAACGCTCAGTTGCGGATGCTGTGGAAAAGTCCGGTGTTCGATTTCGACGAAGGGGGGCCGTTGCAGCGTCTTGAGCCGGAAGCAGGGATCTTGCAACAGTTAGCGCATGCGAATCAGGCGCAGGAGAAGCTCCTTGCAGAGCAGTTTGATATACTGTTGGCGCGAGCACATGAGCATGGTCGCCGGGCCCCAGAAAACTAGCGGCCTACTGTTGCCTATTTGGAGCGGGTGAAGGGAATCGAACCCTCGTCGTAAGCTTGGGAAGCTTCTGCTCTACCATTGAGCTACACCCGCGACTCGACGCATTCTACGCGAGTTTGCGCGGCAGTGACAAGTTTGCATCAATGCCCGCAAAGGTCCGCTTACTTCGGCGGCTCGACCGTATAACCCTTGGCCTGCAGCGTGGCGAGCACGCCTTTCGGGTCCAGGATTTCCTTGATCTGCAACACCGAGAACGTGCTGGCGTTGGTCGCCAGCGCCTTCTCCGCGGCGGCGACCCAGGAGGCCAGCGCGCGCTCGTTCAAGGTCAGCAATTCCGGCTGGGTCTTCGAGAGCGAACTGTTGGTCACGGCTTGCATGCAGGCAGCCCGGTCGCCGTAGTTCAGCTTGCGAATGTCCTCATACTCGCCGATGGCCCAGGCGTTGGCACGCGCGCGCATCATGAGGAGGTCGCTCTCCAGGCGCTCGATGGTCTTGGCCAGGCAGGGGACGTCGTCCATGGGCGACTTCTTGAAGTCGCGTACCGCCTGGCCCGGGTTCTTGACCTGGACGTGAACCGAAGGGTCGGTAATCTTCAGCTGGTGCTTGTCGACGATCTTTTCGATGGTCCTGGTGACCTCGCCGGCATTCGTGAGGCCGGCCTGCTTGAGTGCACGGTCGGACAGCTGGCCGGCGACGAACGCGGGACGTTCGCGCTCGATGCCGTTGTCGTCACCGAAATACACCTGTTTCAGCGTCCGCCAGCGCGCATACACCTCGGGCGGCAATACGTCCTTCAGTTCGGCGCCGTCCGGATTTTTCTTGACCCCGATCAGGAACGGCAGGGCCGTCACGGCGCCCCAGCCGACGCTGACGCCCGAGCCGGGCGGCTTCAGGTATTCCTGGGATTGCGCGATCACCTTCTCGACTTCGCGCGAGCGCCATTCCATCTTGATGGGCAGCGGAGAATACGTGCCGAAGACCCACATCACGTGATCTCCCTTCGAGACCTTCCACAGGCCGGGCCCCGGGCGGCTGCCGGAAACGAGGATGGTTTGCGGTGCAGCTTCCGCGTCGTCCGGCGCCGGTGCGGCCGGTGCGGCCTGTGCGGCCGGTGCCGCCGGCGCGGCGGGCTGCGATGCGGGCCCGGCTTCGGTCTGTGCCAGCACAGGCAAGCTCAGGAAGCACAGGGTCAGCGCGGAGACGAGGCGTTTCAGTGTCAGCATGGTGCATCCTTCGGGTTGTTAGCTGAAGGGTATTGTGTTGCCACAAAGCGATATAAGCAAGAAACAAGATGTTACAAGAGCCATATGTATATTGAATATCACGAATTCTCACTGGGACGCTTGCGCGCCGCCCATGGCCGCAGGACCAGATAGCTCGGCACCGCCGTGCGCGAGGCGCTCGTTGCGCTGATCAATTGCCGACGCAGCAGTAAGGCGATCGCGCGTTGCGCCGTGATGCGCGACAGGCCAGCCTCGAGCGCGATCGTCGCATAGCTGAGCTGTACGGCGCGCCCGCCGGCCGCCTCGATCCGGTGCCACAAATACACGTAGATCAGGAAAGCCGAAGGCGCTTTTTCGTGGCCGACGAGGTCCGGCATCAGCACATCGAGTACATAGGGATCGAAGGTGGTCACTGGCATCATGAAGAGTATAGTCACGATGATTATAGCTGCCCGGTATCCCGTGCGAGAATGCCGGGCAAACAACCAGGAGCGTGCATGATCACCCATATCAAATTCGTCAGCATCCCGACCCGCGACCAGGACGCGGCGCTCGCCTTCTACACCGAGAAGCTGGGCTTTCGCGTCATCACCGACCAGCCCTTCGGCCCCCAGCGCTGGATCGAGCTGCGCGTCGGCGCTTCGGATACGCGCTTTGTCCTGTTCACGCCGCCGGGCCAGGAAGACCGCATCGGTAGCCAGTTCAACGGTTCGCTCGCCTGCGACGACGTCGAGGCGACCTATCGCCAGCTCTTGAGCCGCGGCGTCGAGTTCGTGTCGGAACCGCAGAAGCAGCCCTGGGGTACCTACGCCATCATGAAGGATCCGGACGGCAACCAGTTCGTCTTGTCCTCGTCCTGATCGGCTTGCCGAATCAAGCATCGCGCTTGATAACCCGCCAATTCGCTTGCGGATTGCCGGGTTTTTGACATAAATATTTCCGTACGTCCATCAAGATCCGGCGCCGGCGTCCGTTATCCAGACTGATAGCGCGCTTTGAGCGCGCGCGCCCACCAACACCGGATCCGTCATGAAACTCGTCGCTGTCCTCGCCTTTGCCGCCGCATCGCTGCTGTCCGCCTGCGGCACCGTGCACACGCCCTTCACCCGCCAGGCGCCCGCGCCGCAGCCGGTCATCGTCACCCTGAACGCCACCGGCTACGGCGCCGTCAACACCGCCGCCTGCAATGGCGAGTGCGACCGCGTCTCGCCGGCCCAGCGCAAGCTGCTCGCCATGCGCGCCGCGCGCCTGGATGCCTACCGCGCGATGGCCGAACAGGTGTATGGCCTGCGCGTCGAAGGCGGCAGCACGGTTGGCTCGCTCGCGCTCAAGGACGACAGTTTCAAGGTGTATATTGACGCCTTCATCCGTGGCGCGCGCGTGACGAAAGTCGCCCAGCGCGAAGACGGCAGCTACGAGACGACCGTGGAGATGGATTTCGATACCAATGCGGCCCCCTCCCAGACTCCCCCGCGTGCCACCCAGGCAGTGGCAAAGAACGCGCGCAGCATGGTGGGCAACGCCGGTCCCGGCGCTGCCTATGGCGCCTCGTTCTACCATGCCCAGTAAGCTGGGGCAGTTCGGCGGCGCCCTGCTGGCGCTGCTGCTCAGCTTGTCTATTCCCGTGTGCGCCGCGCCGGCCGAGGCCGAAGGCGTCGCCGCGATCGCCGGCGGCAACCTCGCCGGCGCGCGCCAGGCCGCGATCCGCGATGCGCTCGAACAGCTCGGCCTGCGCAGCGGCGCCCGCGTCGATGTCGCCGCCGGCACCGCCACCCGCGGCAAGACGGTTGAGAGCAGCCGCGTCCAGCCAGCCTTTGACTTCGACCGCTACACGGTGCTGCGCGAATGGCAGACCGGCCAGGTGCTGCACGTGCGCATCGCCGTCAAAGAAGAAGACGCGCGTCCGCGCGGCAGCGTGAATCTCGCCTATAAAAAGAAGATCGTCGTCACGCCTTTCCACGTGCGCCGCTCGCCCCAGCTCGACGACGTCGACGACATCGCGATCCGCCTGCCCCAGGAGCTGCTGCGCCGCATGACGGCCGGCGGCAAGTTCCTCGGCAAGGAAAGTCCGTATGTCATCTCGCCGGGCAGCAAGGGCCCGAGCACGGACACAGCGGCCGTGCGTCGCATCGCCGGCATGTACGAGAGCCAGTTCGTGGTCTCGGGCGAAATCGTCGACGCCGGTAATTTCGACAAGCCGGCGTTCTATGGCCTGATCAACAAGGACGCGCGCCGCATCGAAATCGAATTTTTCGTCCACGATGGGCTGACCGGCGTCCTGCTGGCACGCCGCACGGCGCTGGTGGAAACGGTCGGAGAAAGACGCGTCGGCCGCGATAAACCCTTCGGCAGCGCCAGCTTCGCCGCCACGCCTTTCGGCGGCGCCATCCTGCGCGCGCTCGACGAAGGCATCGCCGGCATCACGGCCGATATCGCGGCATTACCCTTCATGGCCAAGGTGGTGCAGGTGCAGGGCGAACGGATCGTCATCGACGCCGGCAGCACCTCCTCGGTGACGCCGGGCGACCAGCTCGTC
Source organism: Massilia litorea (assembly GCF_015101885.1). NCBI lineage: Bacteria > Pseudomonadati > Pseudomonadota > Betaproteobacteria > Burkholderiales > Oxalobacteraceae > Massilia > Massilia litorea. The sequence goes on along the minus strand of NZ_CP062941.1, from coordinate 1,743,249 downwards.
GTCTACCGGCTCGACCCGCGCCAGCAGGTGTATGGAGCCGATCCGCTGGTGCCGCTCGGCACCGTGGAGGCGCCGGTCGGGACGGTGTCGATCGTGCAGGTGCAGCCGGGATTTGCGATCGGGACCATGACGCCGCCAGGCGCCGCGCGCCAGGTCAGCGCCGGGGACATGGTGCGCTTCGACGTGGCGGTGATGCCGGGACGGTAAGGCGCTTTACGCCGGCGGTTCTTCCGGCGGCCGTTCCAGCAGCGACTGCGCCAGCTTCAGGCCATCGACCATCACCTTGAACGCCTGGTGTTTCGCCTCCTCGTCCGGCACGCGCAGGATATACGAGGGGTGGTAGACGGTGACGACCCAGCGGTCTTCGTGGCGGATTGCCTTGCCGAGCGACTCGCCCAGCTTCGCATTGCCATTCCCGATGACCGATTTCAGCGCCGTCGCGCCGAGCGCCACGATCACCTTCGGTTTCACCGACGCCAGCTCCTTGTCCAGCCAGTAGTGGCAGGCCTCGACCTCGCGCTGGGCCGGCGTCTTGTGCAGGCGCCGCTTGCCGCGCGGCTCCCATTTGAAATGTTTGACCGCATTGGTCAGATAGATCTCGCGCCGCTCCAGGCCGGCGGCCTCGAACACGCGGTCGAGCAGCTTGCCGGCGGGCCCAATAAAGGCTTTGCCGGCCAGATCCTCCTGGTCGCCCGGCTGCTCGCCGACCAGCATGATCTGCGCCTTCTTCGGCCCTTCTCCGCCTACCGCCTGGGTCGCGTACTGCCACAGGTCGCAGCGCCGGCATTCGTCGAGTTTCGACGGTTGCTGGCGTTCGGGCTGGGCGTCGGCGGGGGCGATCGGGATCGTGGCGCCGCTTTTCCGGCCCACCGCCTGGGCCTGGCCGGTGCTGCGCGCGCCGAGTTCGGCATTGCTGACCATGGCCGGGACGATCGCGCCTTCCGGCAGATTTTTCCAGAAGCGCGACGGAATATGGCTTTGCATCAGCTGGGCGTTGACGCGCGCGGGATTGAAGATGCTGCGGTAATAGGTCAGCCACAGGGCCTCGCCGGCATCGTCGAGGTCGGCCGCGCTCGACATCAGGGGGCCGGTATGGTGCAGGCTCGCGCCGTCCCACATGACGCTGGCCTCGGGCGTGCCGATCATCCAGGTGACGCCGCCCATGCGGTGTTTGAAATGTTCGGCGACCTGGGGCAGCACGTCGTGGCGCGGCTCGAACCAGGCGGCAAATTGCGGCGGACCGGCCTCGATGGGCCGCTCGCGGAATCGGATATAGGCGTGCATGTCGTGCTCCTCGCGGCGCACCGCCTTGACCATCGCATGCAGACGGGCGCCGTCGGCGTCGGCCGGCGACTGCACGTCGTGCTCGCCATGCTGCCAGCGCCAGATCACCCGGTACAGGAAGGCCCAGCGGTCGGGCACGCGGCAGCAGGCGGCGGACTGCAGCATGTCCATCAGCGCGCGAGGAATGTGCGGTGCCGGTTTTGTGGGGGTCAACCCGGCAGGAACATTATCGACAGAAGGGGCAGAGTCCGGCGCACCCGAGAACAGGTCGGCATCGAGCACGCCGACCTGGTTCCAGGTGACCAGTTCCGGCGCCACGTCATGCACCAGCAGTTCGCGCGCGACGGCACGCCACTCGAGAAAGCTGGAGACCACCAGCGGCTGGCCGGCGGCAACCATCGCAACCGCGGCCGCCGCGTTCATGCCGCCTTCAGCTCGGGCCAGAGGTTCATCTGCTCCTGCGGCGCACCGAGGTGGCGCCGCAGCAGGTCGGAACTGGCAAGACCTTGGGCCGGCTTGTAGTCGGCGGTGACGACGAAAGGCGCGATCTTCTTCATGCTGCAGCGCAGTCGCGATAAATCTTCCCAGCGCACCCGGCGCAGGCGGCGCAGGTCGACGATGCGCTTGGCGTTGCGCAGGCCGATGCCGGGCACGCGCGCAATCATCTCGGCGTCCGCGCGGTTCAGGTCCATCGGGAAGTGCTCGCGATTCGCCAGCGCCCAGGCCAGCTTCGGGTCGACGTCGAGCGCCAGGTTGCCGGCGGCCGGCATCAGTTCGCCCGCCGTAAAACCGTAGCCGCGCAGCAAAAAATCGGCCTGGTACAGGCGGTGCTCGCGCAAGAGCGGCGGCGGGGCGAGGGGCACGCTGTCCGGGCTCTGCGGGATCGGGCTGAAGGCCGAGTAGTACACGCGCTTGAGTTTATAGCTGCCGTACAGGGTTTCGGCCGTATTCAGGATGGTCTGGTCGTCGCTGGCGTCAGCGCCGACGATCATCTGGGTACTTTGCCCGGCGGGCGCGAAACTCGGCCCCTTCGGCTCTTCCGCCTTTTCATCGAGCTTGCGCCGGATCGAACCCATCGCCAGTTTGATGGTGTGGACGTTCTTTTCCGGTGCCAGGCGGGTCACGCTGTCGTGGGTCGGCAGCTCGATGTTCACCGACAGCCGGTCGGCATAGCGGCCGGCCTCGGCGATCAGCAGCGGATCGGCGTCCGGAATCGTTTTCAGGTGGATGTAGCCCTTGAAGTGATGGACTTCGCGCAGGGTGCGCGCGACGGCGACCAGCTGCTCCATCGTGTAATCGCTCGACTGGATGATGCCGGAACTCAGGAACAGGCCGTCGATGTAGTTGCGCAGGTAAAAATCGTGGGTCAGCTTGACGACTTCGGCGACCGAAAAACGTGCGCGCGGGACATTCGAGGTGCGGCGGTTGACGCAGTACTGGCAGTCGTAGACGCAGAAATTGGTGAGCAGGATTTTTAATAGCGATACGCAGCGGCCGTCCGGCGTGTAGCTGTGGCAGATGCCCATGCCGGTAGTCGCGCCGATGCCGCCGTCATTGCCGTCGGAAGCACGCTTCGGCGCCCCGCTGCTGGCGCAGGAAGCGTCGTATTTGGCGGCGTCCGCCAGGATTTCGAGCTTGTCGGAAAGTTTCATCGGAGTGGAGAAACTGTATGGGTGTACAGTATAAACCAGTCCGGGTATGGACGACGCGCGGGAGGGTGCAGGGGCGGGACAAAGGCGGGCCAATCAATCCCGGCATCGACTGAACCCGGAACGGCAGCGCACCGTAGGGTGGACTCCCGAGTCCACGCGTTACGCACGGTTGAGCAACCGAAACGGATCACATCAGGCATATGCTGGCGCTCTGCAGTGTTCGTGGTGTGTTCAGGGACACGAACGCGTGGACTCAGGAGTCCACCCTACGTTACTACAATCCGTAATCGGCGGCTGCGTGCACCAGCGCCAGCTCCTCGGCATTCATGCGTGCCGTGATCCGTTTCAGGTAGGGCGCCGCGCCCGGAATGCCGGACGCCGCGGCCCGCGCCAGCCAGTCATGGGCCTCGAGCAGATCGCGCTGCGCCCCCTGCCCGGTCGCACTCATCACGCCCAGGTTGAACTGCGCCCGCGCGTGCCCCTGGCGCGCCGCGCACAGGTACCAGAAGTGAGCGGCCTCGTAGTCGCGTTCGACGCCGTGGGCGCTGTCGTAGCGCAGCGCCAGCGCGAACTGGGACAGGGCATGACCCTGCTCGGCGGCCTTGCGGTACCAGGCCGCGGCCTCGCGCGGGTCGCTCGTCTCCTCGCGTTCGAGCAGCACGCCGACCATGTGCTGGGCCGGTGCATATTCCTGGTCGGCCGCGCGCCGGTACCAGTACAGCGCGCGCGCCGCATCGCGTGCCGCGCCGGTGCCGGCCTCGTGGCGCAGGCCGAGATCGAACTGGGCGCGCAAATGGCCCTGCTCGGCCGCCTGCATCATCCAGTGGGTCGCCTGCGCAGGGTCGTGGGGGACGCCGGTGCCGGCGTCGTACAGTTGACCGAGGTGGTATTGCGCGGCCGGCAGACCCTGGTCCGCGGCTTGGCGGTACCAGTGCGCCGCCTGTGCCGGGTCGCGCTCGACGCCCTGGCCGTGTTCGTAGCGCAGTCCGAGGTTGTCCTGGGCGGCGGCGTGGCCCTGTTCGGCAGCGCGCCGGTACCAGGTCAATGCGGCCGCTTCGTCGCGCGGCACGCCGTGGCCGCTGTCGAAGATCAGGGCGAGGTTGAACTGGGAACTGGCGTGGCCCTGCTGCGCGGCGCGCTGGTACCACTCGACCGCCTGCACGCTGTCCTGGGCGACGTCCTGCCCCTTGTCGAAGCGCAGCGCGAGGTTGAACTGGGCCGGCGCGTGGCCCTGCTGCGCGGCGCGGCGCAGCCAGTCGAGCGCTTGCTCCGGGTCGCGCGCGACACCCTGCCCGCTGTCGTAGCGCAGCGCCAGCGCGAACTGCGAGCGCGCATAGCCCTGCTCGGCCGCGCGCCGGTACCAGGCCAGCGCCTCGGCCTGGTCCTGTGGAATGCCCTTGCCGCCTTCGTACATCATGCCCAGGTTGTGCTGGGCGCCGGGATCGCCCTGGGCGGCGGCCTGGCCGAACCAGTGCAGCGCCTGCGCCACGTCGACGCCGGCGCCCTGTCCCTTCGCGTACAGCCAGCCGAGGTTGTACTGGGCCGGCGCATACCCCTGTTCGGCGGCGCGCCGGTACCAGTACAACGCCTGGGCGTGGTCCTGGGGGACGCCCTGCCCCTTCTGGTACATGACGCCGAGGTTGTACTGGGCCTGCTCCAGGCCGGCGGCGGCGGCTTTGCGGTACCAGTCGACGGCCAGTTCGAAATTGCGCGGCACGCCCTGCCCGTTCACGTACATGAAACCGAGGCTGTGCTGGGCGCTGGCGACGCCGCGCTCGGCCTGTGCCTTCACGCGCAGGAATTCAGCTGTGTGACGCGCGTCCGTGTGGCGTTCGCCGTCACGCAATTCAGGCACGGTCGCGCTGTCCATGGTGGGCGATCAGGCGCTCAGCGCGCGCGGTGGGGGGAAGACGGCCGTATGTCCGGCGATCGGCCCCTGCAGCCGCAGCACGCCGATAAAGTTGGAGAGCGAAATCGGGCGGTGGAACAGATAGCCCTGCATCGTCTCGCAGCCGTTGGAACGCAGGTAGTTCGCTTGCGTCTCGGTCTCGACCCCTTCGGCCACCAGGTGCAGGTTCAGCCCGCGCGCGATCGAGATGATCGCCAGGATCACCGGATAGTGCCCTTCCGCGTCGTGGATCTCCTTGACGAAGGACTGGTCGATCTTCATCGTGTGGATCGGGAACCGGTGCAGGTAAGAGAGCGACGAGTAACCGGTGCCGAAGTCGTCGATCGCAACCGACACGCCCAGCTGGCAGAGTTTGTTCAGCTGCTCGATCGCGTACTGCGGATTGCGAATGCAGATGTTCTCGGTGATCTCGACTTCGATCTGTGCCGGCGAAATCCCGTAGCGCACCAGCGCGCCGCGCATCTTCTCGAAGAAGTCGCCGCGGTCGAGGTATTGCGGCGAGAGATTCAGAGACAGCCGCACCGCCTGGCCGCTGGCCAGGTTCCATTGCAGCATGTCGCGGCACAGGGCGCCGATCATCCAGTCCGAGATCGGCAGCATCAGGCCGTTCTCTTCGGCGAAGGGCAAGAATTCGCCGGCCGACAGCAGGCCGCGCGTCGGATGGTTCCAGCGCATCAGGGCCTCGGCGCCGACGATCCGGCCGCTGGTCGAATCGATCTGCGGCTGGTAGTACATCTCCAGCTCGTTGTGCTCGAGCGCGCGGCGCAGCGCCTGTTCCAGCGCGATCTTCTGATGCGACACGTCGAGCATCGAGTCGTGATAAAAACTGTGGCCGTTCTTGCCCAGCGCTTTGACCTGGTACATCGCGATGTCCGCGTGGCGCAGCAGCTCGTCGATCGACTCGCCGTCGCCCGGGTAGATCGCGATGCCGATCGAGGCCGAGATGTGCACCTCGTGGCCATCGAGGTCGAAGGGGCGGTGCAGGCTTTCCAGGAATTTGTCGGCGATGATGCGCGCGTCGTCGCGGTCGCGCAGTTCCGGCAGCACGATCGTGAATTCGTCGCCGCCCTGGCGCGCCAGCGTGTCGCCCTTGCGCAGGCAGTCTTTCAGTCTGACCGCGACCTGCTGCAGCAGCTCGTCGCCTTTGACATGGCCGAGCGTGTCGTTCACCAGTTTGAAGCGATCGAGGTCGATGAACATCACGGCCAGTTCGGTCAGCTTGCGCTTGGCCTGGATGACGGCCAGGCCGAGGCGGTCCTTGAACAGGATCCGGTTCGGCAGGTCCGTCAGGATGTCGTGGTAGGCCTGGTAGGAGATGACTTCTTCGGCGCGCTTGCGGTCGGTGATGTCGCGCGCCACGCCATAGGTGCCGAAGAACTCGAGCTTCTGCACTTCGCTGTCGGGCACGTGCATGCCGATCGAGTTCAGCGAGATCGTCATCAGGGTGTTGTTGAAGGTGCGGTCGCCGCTGTTACTCCTGGCGCCGCGGCACTTCAGGCGCAGTTCGACGTTGCGCGAGGCGCGTTCGTCGACCCTCCTCTCGTTGAAGACATAGCGCGCGCGCTCCAGGTCTTCGTCGTGCACCAGGATCGAGTAATGCTTGCCGATCAGTTCATCGCGCGAGAAACCGAGCAATTGATAGGCGCGGTCGTTCACGAACGTAAAACGGCCTTCATGGTTCAGCGTATAGATGATGTCCGGCGAGCTGTCGACCAGGTAGCGGTACATCTTCTCGGAGTTTTCCAGCTGCTGGGCGATACGGGTGTTGGCCGAGGCCAGGCGGCGCTGCTCGAGCGCATTCCCCACCGTTTTCATCAGCTCTTCGCGGCTGTAGGGTTTGCGCAGGTAGTCGTAGGCGCCGCGTTTCAGGGCGCCGATGGCGGCGTCGATGCCGACTTCGCCGCTCATCACGATCACGTCGGCGTCGACCGCACGCTCGTTCATGAAATCCATGATCTCGTGGCCGCCGATGTCGGGCAGGCGCAGATCGAGCAGGACCAGGTCGAACCGGCTGCGCGACAGGTGGGCGATCGCCTCGCTGCCGGAGCTGGCCGTGGTGAGATCGAAGCCGCGGTCGCGCAGCAGCTCGTAGAGCGAGGCGAGCAGGCGCGGCTCGTCATCCACCAGCAACAGGCGCGGCAGGTTGACGCTCTCTCCATGCAAGGTGGGCAAGGCCGCTTCCCCACTGGCGCGATACTCGTTCATCATGACCTTATACAGAACCCACAGCGCGCGCCGTCAAGGCCGGCGTTGCGCTGGCGCCGGACCATGCCGGCAGCAGAATTTCAAATGCGGTGCCGCCCCTGCCGCTGCGGCAGGCGATCTGGCCGTTCAGTTTTTTAACCAAACCGTGCACGATCGAGAGACCGAGGCCGCGGTGCGCACCATCCTTGGTGCTGCGTACTTTCGAGAACAGGTTCGCCATCACCTCCGCCGACAGGCCCGGCCCGGTGTCAAGCACGGCCAGTTCGACGTACAGCTTGCGCTCGCGGTGGACAATGCCGCGGTTGACGATCTCGATCTGTCCGCCGCCGCTGCCGGCCAGGGCCTCGACCGCGTTCTTCACCAGGTTGACCAGGATCTGCTTGAGCAGGTCGGCGTCGCCTTCGACCAGGCGCGCATCCTCGCCCATGGCGGTGGCGATCTGGACGCTGCTCGGCACGAACTGGCCGGCGCGGAACAGGCGCACGACATCCTCGACCACCTTCGCCACGTCGAGCGGACGCGGGCCGCCCGTCTCGGGCTTGAGTTCGGCCAGGCCGCCGATCAGCTGGCCGACACGGTCGATTTCTTCGTTCAGCACCGACATTTCGGTGGCGACCGGTTCCTGGCGCGCCAGTTTGCTGTCGAGGACACTCAGGTAGTTCTTGATGATCGACAGCGGGTTGTTCACCTCGTGCACCACGCGGCGCGAGGCTTCGCGGTATTCGTCGGCCACGCTGGCGAGCTGGCGGCGCGCGTTGCCGCGTTCCGAGAGCGCCGTTTCCAGTGCCGTCGCCGCCTGCGCGCCGAAGGACTGCAGGAAGCGCTCGCGCTTCTGGCAGTGCGCGACCTGCCAGGCCTTGACGCCGCCCACCATCACGCCCAGGCAGCGGCTGCCGGCCACCAGCGGCAGGCAGACCAGACTGTCGGTGCCGAGCATGCGAAACAGCTGCTCCTCGGCGATCCCCAGGGGCTGGCCTTCGCGCTGGATATAGGCCGGGCGCCGGTCGAGGGCAGCGGTGGCGACCGGGCCGCCCTTGTTCAGCGGGATCGCGAATTCGGCGATGCGCTGGGTGGTGGCGCCCGGGGCGCCGACCAGCGTCTGCCCGGTCGGGTTCTCGAGCAGGATCACGGTGTTATCGAAGTCGAACAGGATGCGCGCCGAACGCGTCATCGATTCGAGCAGGTCCGATTCTCCCTGCTGGCGGGCGAAGGTCTGCCCCACTTCCGACACCAGCACCAGGTTGCGCACCTCTTCCTGCAGGCGTTGCTGGACCGGGTCGAGCACGGGCGCGGCATAGGCGGGCGGCGTCGGGATGTCGTCGGCGCCGGCCAGGTCGATGCCGAGGTGGACGGCGGCCTTGTCGACCTGGCGCGCGGCGGACACCAGCATGGCGTCGAGTTCTGCGGCATCCAGCCCGCACAGGGCGGCGCCGTCGGCCAGCGCGGCGGCGTCGTCCGGGTGGCTCGACATCAGGTGCGCCAGGCGTACGATGCGGATCAGGGGATGCGCCGATTCCAGGCGCTCGCTCGACTCGTGGTGATACAGCACGGCGTCGGCCAGGAAGGAATCGAGCTGCCAGCGCTCGACCAGCCAGGCGCCGGCTTCGGCGTGGGTGATCTGCAGCGTGCGCTGCTCGACAGCGCACAGGTCCTCGTCGTCGAGCGCGGTGAAGTTAAAGGCGTATTCTTTCGGCGCGGTGGCCAGCAGGGCCAGGCGGCCGACATTGTGCAGCAAGCCTGCAAGATAGGTTTCTTCCAGGTGCGGATAATCCATGCGGCGCGCGATGTCGCGCGCGATCACGGCCGCGGCCAGCGACTTCTTCCAGAAACCGCGCAGGTCGGTGCTGCCCGAGTGCGGAAAACTGTTAAATGTCTGGAAGACGGAGTCGCTGATCACCAGCGTCTTGATCATGTCGGTGCCGAGCGCCATCAGCGACTGCTCGAGGTTCACGCCGCGGCCGGTGCGGTGGTAGGCCGAGCTGCTGGCGACGGCAAGCATCTTGCCCGTCATGCCCGCGTCGTTCGCGATCAGGGCGGCCAATTCCGGCATGCCCAGGTCGTCGGCCTGCAGATGCTCAATCAGTTTGACGAGTATCTGCGGCATGGCCGGCAGCCGGGCAATCAGCAGGCGATTGCGAATATCCTGGTCTGGTTGGTGCATTGTCTCAAGCGACGCCACGGTACGAAGGTTTCGGGGTGGCATTCCCGGACTGGGCTACCACTTCATGACAATCATGCATCTCTGGAACAGAAGCCAATTTCTAATGTTGATCCAGATCAAAAAGCCGTCTTAGCATATATACATTTCTGATCAGGAACAATACTTTCTGTAAAAAGTATGTACTTTTGCTAGATGATTGATGTACGCAAGAAACATTTTATTGCCCAGATGCCAACAAGGATCGCCCTCGTTTATCTGGCCCTGCGTGCCAGCACCCGGCGGTACTGGCGCGAGGTCAGCCAGCAGGCCAGCGCCGCCAGGGCAAAGCCGGCCTGGCCGAGGGCCAGCGCCAGCACCGAATGCGACAGCGCCGGCGCAATCACCCCGGCGACGATCGCGCCCAGCAGGGTCGAGACGAAGGACTGGCAGGACGCGACCGTGCCGCGGATGTGCGGGAACAGGTCGAGCGCGAGGAGGGTCGCGCCTGGCGCGATCAGCGAGCTGCCGAAGGTGAAGAAGAACATCGGCAGCACGGTCCACGGGAGCGCCGGCGGCAGGAACAGGTGGTAGACGACGTTGAAGGTGACGGCGCTGAGCATGAAGGCAAACCCGATCCCGATCTGGCGCGCGAAGGTGTATTTGCCGGCCATGCGGTTGGCCGCCATCGAGCCGAGGAAGATGCCGCTCACGGTGGGCACGAACAGCCAGGCGAATTGCGACGGCCCCAGATGCAGGTGCACCGGCAGCAGCACGGGCGAGGCCGTAATGTAGAGGAACAGGCCGGCGAAATTCAGGGCGGTGACGCCCGCCTTCATGTGGAACAGGAAGGAACTGAAGATCGCGCCATAGCTCTGCGCCAGGAAGCGCGGATTGAAGGGCTGGCGCTTCGCTTGCGGTACCGTTTCCGGCAGGTGCTGCCAGCACACCCAGCCCAGCACCAGCGTATAGGCGCACAGCGCGAGGAAGATGGCGCGCCAGTCGAACCAGGTGACGATCCAGCCGCCCAGCACGGGCGCGATGGCCGGTGCGATCGAGAAGATCATCGTCACCATCGACAGCAGCCGCGCCGCGCCCGCGCCCGAATAGAGGTCGCGGATGATGGCGCGCCCGACCACGACGCCCGCCCCCGCCGACACCCCCTGCATGATCCGGAACACCCACAGGTAGTGGACGGTCGATGCCGCCGCGCAGCCGAAGGTGCCGATCGCGAACACGACCAGCGCCACCAGGATCACGTTGCGTCGTCCGAAGGCGTCCGACAGCGCGCCATGCCACAGCACCATGCCGGAAAAGGCGAGCATGTAGGCCGTCAGCGTCTGCTGCACCTGGATGCTCGACGCGTGCAGGTTCGCCATGATCTGCGGGAAGGCCGGCAGGTAGGCGTCGATGGAAAACGGGCCGAGCATCGACAATCCCGCCAGCAGGGTCGCCAGGCCGCCGGCCGACAGCATGACGATCTTGTGCGGCGCCGGCAGCGGCACCGGGACCACGGGGTCTTTCGGCAGCTGGTCGGGATCGGTCGGCGGCAGCATCGCTTATTCCTGCGGGCTCTGTTTCGGCTTGGCCTCCTCGCGGCGGTTGTAGCCGGCCACCATATCAAAGCGGAACAGGCGGCATTCCAGGGCGCCGTTGAAGAACGGCGTCTTGCGCGCCTCCTTCAGGCGCAGCAGTTTGGGCAGCGACAGGTCGGCCGTGAACAGGAACACGGTCCAGCCGGCGAAGCGCTGCTTGAGCGTGGTGCCGAGCGCGGAATAGAAGGACACCGCCATCTCGTCCGGCGCCATCGTCGAGTCGCCGCGCACGCCGATCCGCTCGCCATAGGGCGGATTGGTCAGCAGGATGCCGGGACCGTCGACCGGTGGACTGACGTGCTGCGCTTCGATCTGCTTCAAGGGCACGTCGAACTGGATGCCGGCTATTTTCAGGTTGTGGCGGGTCATTTCCACCATGTCGCCCGAGATGTCGGAGCCGAAGATGGTCGGCTCGCCCGGCAGCGGATTGGCTTTGATGGCGGCCTTCATCTCTTGCCAGGCTTCGCGCTCGAAGTCATGGAATTTTTCGAAGGCGAAGTGGCGGCGGGCGCCGGCCGGGATGCCCTGCACCATTTGCGCCGCCTCGATCAGGATCGTGCCCGAACCGCACATCGGGTCGAACAGGGGAACGCCCGGCTTCCAGCCCGAGACGCGCAGCATGCCGGCGGCCAGGTTCTCGCGCAGCGGCGCGTCGCCCGTCTCTTCGCGCCAGCCGCGCTTGAAGAGCGCCTCGCCCGAGGTGTCGAGGTAGATGATGAAATTGCGCTGGTCGAGGAAGCCGACGATGCGCATGTCCGGCTCGCGCGTGTCGACCGACGGCCGCTTGTTGAACATGTCGCGGAAGCGGTCGCAGATCGCGTCCTTGATTTTCAGGGTCGTGAACTCGAGGCTTTTCAACGGCGACTTCACGGCGGTGACGTCGACGCGGATCGTGTGCTCGACGCCGAACCAGTCTTCCCAGGGCTGCTCGAGCACCAGGTCGTAGATGTCGTTTTCGTTGTTGTAGCTGCGCTGGCCCATGCGCATCAGCACCCTTGAGGCGATGCGCGAGTGCAGGTTGACGCGGTAGGCGTCGACCAGGGTACCGGAGCAGTGCACGCCGCCGGGGACCTGGTTGTGGACTTTCAGGGTGGGGCTGTGGGCGGCCGCGATTTCAGTGAGTTCTTCGGCGAGTGCCGCTTCCATGCCGCGGGGGCAGGGGCAAAAATAGGAGGTCATGGGGGTACCCTTTGTCCGTTGATTAAAAAAGTAAAAGCCGGGAGCGCCTGCGCTGCCGGCCGGTTGGTTCTTGTGCGGTGCGTTCTTGCGGACGAGCCGACGGTGGTCATGCGGTGAACCGCGTGGGCGGAGCCCACCCTACGTTATGCGGCGGCCAACGCACGGATGCGTCTCGCGGATGACCTCTCGGTCGAACATTAAAACGGCTTGACGACCACCAGGATCACGATCAGCGTCAGCAACACCACCGGCACCTCGTTAAACCAGCGGAACCATTTATGACTGCGCTGGTTCACGCCGGCCTCGAATTTCTTCAAGATCGAGCCGCAGGCATGATGGTAGCCGATCGCGAGTAGCACCAGCGCCAGTTTCGCATGCAGCCAGCCGCCCTTGATGTCAAAGCCCAGCCATAACCAGAGGCCCAGCAGCAGCGCCGGAAGCGCCAGCATCGACGTAAAACGGTACAGGCGGCGCGCCATGCCGAGCAGGCGGGTGCTCGCGGCGGCGTCGGTTTCCTGCGCCAGGTTGACGTAGATGCGCGGCAGGTAGAACAGGCCGGCGAACCAGGAGGCGATGAAGACGATGTGGAAGGCCTTGATCCAGAGGTACATGGGGTTCCTGTAGTTGTTCTTATGCTTAGTTGCGTACTTCGCCGTGGCCGAACACCACGTATTTCAGGGAAGTCAGCCCTTCCAGCCCGACCGGACCGCGCGCATGCAGCTTGTCGTTCGAGATCCCGATCTCGGCGCCCAGGCCATATTCAAAACCGTCGGCAAAGCGGGTCGAGGCGTTCACCATCACCGAAGCCGAGTCGACTTCGCGCAGGAAACGCAAGGCCGCGCTGTAGTCTTCGGTGACGATGGCTTCGGTGTGCTTCGACGAGTAGCGGTCGATGTGGTCCATCGCCTCCTCGATGCCAGCGACGACCTTCACGGCAAGGATCGGGGCCAGGTATTCGGTGCTCCAGTCTTCCTCGACGGCGGCAGTCAGGTGCGGGTAGCCGGCCAGGATCGCGCGCGCCTCGTCATCGGCGCGCAACTCGACTTCCTTCGTCTTGTAGAGCTCAGCGAGCTGCGGCAGGACTGTCGGCGCCACCGAACGGGCGACCAGCAGCGTTTCCATCGTATTACACGTGCCGTAGCGGTGGCATTTGGCGTTGAAGGCGATCGGCAGCGCTTTCGCGATGTCGGCCTTGTCGTCGATGTAGACGTGGCAGATGCCGTCAAGGTGCTTGATCATCGGGACCGTGGCCTCTTCGATCAGGCGCGCGATCAGGCCCTTGCCGCCGCGCGGCACGATGACGTCGACATACTGCGGCATCGTGATCAGGGTGCCGACGGCGGCGCGGTCGGTCGTGTTGACCACCTGCACCGCTTCCAGCGGCAGGCCGGCCTTGCTCAGACCTTCGGTGACGAGTTTCGCCAGCGCGCGGTTGCAGTGGATCGCTTCCGAGCCGCCGCGCAAGATCGCCGCGTTGCCGCTCTTGATGCACAGGCCGGCCGCATCGACCGTCACGTTGGGGCGCGCTTCGTAGATGATGCCGATCACGCCCAGCGGCACGCGCATCTGGCCGACCTGGATGCCGCTCGGGCGCGACTTCATGTTCGAGATCTCGCCGATCGGGTCCGGCAAGGTAGCGATCTGGCGCAGGCCTTCGACCATGGTCGCAATCGCGGACGGCGACAGGGCCAGGCGGTCGAGCAGCGCCGGCGCCAGGCCGGCGGCGCGCGCGGCGTCGAGGTCGAGCCCGTTGGCGGCGGACAGCTGCGCGGCCTCGCGTTCGATGGCCTCGGCGATCAGGATCAGCGCGCGGTTGCGGGTGGCGCCGTCGGCGCGCGCCATCGCACGCGAAGCGGCGCGGGCCTGGCGGCCCAGCGTGTGCATGTAGTCGGTGATGTCCATCGTGTCGATTCCAGTTGCGTTGAGCGTTGGGTTAGCGGGAGGATGCAGCGCAAAGTATGAAACAGATGATGCAGTATGCCGACGTCGTACCGCGTGGGCATGAATACCCACCCTACCTGGCCACCTTCAAGGCCAGCTGCAACATCGCATCCCAGGCATCGCCCGCAAAGGCTCTGGCCCGTAAACCCTTGACCATCTTGTCGACCTGCGCCGCCTCCTGCAGCGCCGCCTCCAGCGTACTCAGGGAGATGCGCCGCAGGGCCGGATCCATCATCCGTTCGCGCGGTCCCCAGATGCGGTATTCCTTCAGCATCGCGCCGAGCGGCCGCCCCTGCGCCATCCCGGCCTTCAATTTTAACAGCGTGCGGATTTCTTCGGAGACGGCCCACAACACCAGCGGCAAGGCTTCGCCCTCCCCTTTCAAACCCTCGAGCATGCGCGCCAGACGGGAGGGGTCGCCCATCAGCATCGCTTCCGACAATTTGAACACGTCATAGCGCGCCACGTTCAGCACCGCATCCTGCACCTGCTCGAAACTCAGCTTGCCCGGCTCGTGCAGCAGGCCCAGCTTCTGGATTTCCTGGTGCGCGGCCAGCAGGTTGCCTTCGACCCGGTCGGCGATGAAGTCGAGCGCCGTGCGGTCCGCGCTCTGGCCCTGGGCACTCAAGCGCTGGCCGATCCAGCCCGGCAGCTGCGCGCGTTCCACGTTCGGGATCTCGATGTAGACCGCCGCCTGCTGCAGCGAGGCCACCCACGAGGCCTTGGCTGTCTGCCAGTCGAGCTTGGGCAGCGTGATCAGTGTCAGGTTGTCGGGACTGAGGTCTTTCGCATAGGCCTGCAGGGCGGCGCTGCCGTCCTTGCCTGGCTTGCCGCTCGGGATGCGCAGCTCGATCAGCTTCTTGTCGCCGAACAGCGATAAAGCCTGGTTCGCCGCCAGCAATTCTCCCCATTTGAAGGTGCGCTCGACGGTGAGCACGTCGCGTTCGGTATGGCCGGCCGCACGCGCGGCGCGGCGGATCTTATCGGCCGCTTCCAGCGCCAGCAGGTGTTCGTCGCTGGTGATCACATACAGCGGCGCGAGCCCCTTCGCGAGATGGGGCTCGAGCGCCTCGGGCCTCAATTGCATTACGCTCTCACTGTGGCTTCAGCGCGGCCAGGCGGCGCATGATCTGCTGCACCAGGTCGGACTGCATGTCGCGGTACAGCAGCGCTTCTTCGCCTTCCTTGGCCAGCAGGGCTTCCTCGCTGAAGGCGAGATTGCGGCGCAGCGTGATCTCGGTCGGCCCCAGCAGCAGGTTGCCGGTCGCGTCGCGCACCTGGAATACGAGCGTGTAGGTCAGCAGGTATTCGCGCACGCGGCCCAGGTTGTTCAGCGACAGGACCGCCTTGTTGCGCGCTTCGGAAATCACTTCGAAGCGCGCCTGCGCATCCTTCGGCGTGGTCGCGATGACGACCTTGTCGATCGCGCGCAGGTTGCGCTTGAGCTCATTGCCCAGCGGCGAAGTCTCGCCGAAGGCCAGGTAGATGCTCGAAAACGGCATGTTGTACGCGCCGTCCGAACCGCGCAGGTGGAAGCCGCAGGCGGACAGCGTCGTGACCAGCAGCAGCGCCGCACAGGCGCGCGCAAAGTAGGAGGTGTGAGCGCGCATGTCTTAGACCACGATGTTGACGAGTTTGCCGGGCACGACGATGACCTTCTTCGGCGTGCCTTCGATGAACTTCTGGACCGCCTCGGAGCTGAGTGCCGCCGCTTCGATCGCCGCCTTGTCGGCGTCCTTGGCCACCTTCACCGAGCCGCGCAGCTTGCCGTTCACCTGGATCATCATCTCGATCTCGGATTGCTCGAGCGCTTGCGCGTCGACTTGCGGCCACTGCACGTTCAGGATGTCGCCATGGACGCCGGCATAACCCAGGTCCTGCCACAGCGCGTGGGTGATATGCGGCGCGACCGGGTTCAGCAAACGCAGGAAGATCGAGAAGCCTTCGGCAATGACCGCGTCGGACGCCGCACCGTCGGCCAGCTTTGCCGACTCCAGGGTGTTGAGCATCTTCATGCAGGCCGAGACGACCGTGTTGTACTGGATGCGCTTCAAATCGTAGTCGGCCTGCTGCAGGACCTTGTGCACTTCGCGGCGCAGGGTCTTCTGGGCATCGTCGAAGCCCGCAGTCGATTCGCCCGCGGCCAGCGCGGCGGCAATGCGCTCGCGCTGTGCGTAGCCATAGGCCCAGACGCGGCGCAGGAAGCGGCTGGCGCCTTCGACGCCGCTGTTCGACCACTCCAGGGTCTGCTCAGGCGGCGAGGCGAACATCGTGAACAGGCGCGCGGTGTCGGCGCCGTACTGCTCGATCTGCGCCTGCGGGTCGATGCCGTTGTTCTTCGACTTCGACATCTTCTCGGTGCCGCCGATGGTGACCGGCTGGCCGTCGGCCTTCAGCACCGCGTTCTGCGGACGGCCCTTGTCGTCAAAGGTCAGTTCGACGTCGGCCGGGTTGTACCAGGTCTTCTTGCCCGAGGCGTCTTCGCGATAATAGGTCTCGTTCAGGACCATGCCCTGGGTGAGCAGGTTGACGAAGGGTTCGTCGAATTTCACCAGGCCGAAGTCGCGCATGACCTTGGTCCAGAAGCGCGCGTACAGCAGGTGCATGACGGCGTGCTCGATGCCGCCGATGTACTGGTCCATCGGCATCCAGTAATCGTTGCGGGCGTCGACCATGGCATCGTTCGAGCCCGGCGAGGTATAGCGCATGTAGTACCAGGACGAATCGATGAAGGTGTCCATCGTGTCGGTCTCGCGGCGCGCCGGCTTGCCGCATTTCGGGCAGGAGCAGGCGAGGAAGGCTTCGTCCTTGTTCAGCGGGTTGCCGGTGCCGTCCGGGACCAGGTGCTCGGGCAGCACGACCGGCAGGTCGGCTTCCGGCACCGGCACCGTGCCGCACTCAAGGCAGTGGATCATCGGGATCGGCGTGCCCCAGTAGCGCTGGCGCGAGATGCCCCAGTCGCGCAGGCGGAAGGTGACCTTCTTGTCGCCCAGCCCCTGGGCGGCGAGGTCGCCCGACACCGCATTCACGGCCGCCGTGTAATCGAGGCCGTCATATTTGCCCGAGTTGATGGTACGGCCGTGTTCCTTGTCGCCGTACCACTCCTGCCATGCATCCAGCGAATATTCCTGGCCTTCGACTTCGACCACCTGCTTGATCGGTAAATCGTATTTTTTGGCGAATTCGAAATCGCGCTCGTCGTGGCCCGGCACGCCCATCACGGCGCCGTCGCCGTAGGTGATCAGGACGTAGTTGCCGACCCAGACCGGCACCTGCTCGCCCGAGACCGGGTGGGTGACGAAGAGACCCGTCGGCATGCCCTTCTTTTCCATCGTCGCCATGTCGGCTTCGATCACGGAACCGAGCTTGCATTCGGCGATGAAGGCGGCCAGCTCCGGATTGTTCCTTGCCGCGTGCTGGGCCAGTGCGTGCTCCGGCGCCACGGCGCAGAAGGTCACGCCCATGATGGTGTCGGCGCGGGTCGTGAAGACGTAGAGTTTACCTTCGTTGATCAGTTCGCCGGCGTCGTCCATGATCACGTGCGGGAAGGCGAAGCGCACGCCGACCGACTTGCCGATCCAGTTGGTCTGCATGGTGCGCACGCGCTCCGGCCAGCCCGGCAGCTTGTTGTCGACGAAGTCGAGCAGCTCGTCGGCGTAATCGGTGATGCGCACGTAGTACATCGGGATTTCGCGCTTTTCGATCGGCGCGCCCGAACGCCAGCCCTTGCCGTCGACGACCTGCTCGTTGGCGAGCACGGTCTGGTCGACCGGGTCCCAGTTCACGGTACCGGTCTTCTGGTAGATGATCCCCTTTTCGAGCATTTTGAGGAACATCCACTGGTTCCACTTGTAGTACTCGGGTTTGCAGGCGGTCATCTCGCGCGACCAGTCGATGGCCAGGCCCATCGATTCCATCTGCCCGCGCATGTGCGCGATGTTCGAATAGGTCCACTCGGCCGGCGGCACATTGTTCGCCATCGCCGCGTTCTCGGCCGGCATGCCGAAGGCATCCCAACCCATCGGCATCAGCACGTTGTAGCCGTTCATCCGCAGGTAGCGGTACATCACGTCGTTGATCGTATAGTTGCGCACATGGCCCATGTGCAGCTTGCCGGATGGGTAAGGCAGCATCGAACAGGCGTAGTACTTGCCTTTCGGGAAACGTGGGTCGTTCTCGACGGCCTTATAGGCATCGATCGACTTCCAGTACGCCTGCGCGGCCTGTTCAACTTCGGCGGGACTATATTTATCTTGCATGATGTTCTGCGGACGGAATTGGAGAGGGTGGAGCAGAACATTATACTGTTTCATCTTGCACTGCGGCGAAGCAGCGCGGGATGGCGCGATGAGCGCGTCTGCGGCCTCATTCGTAGGGTGGGCACTCCGTGCCCACGCGGATCACGTCAACCGCTTGAAGCACAGGCAATAGCCCCTGTGCGCCTGAAATCGCATGCACGCACCCATCGGGCTGTTGCCTGCCTGTTGCCGGCATGTCGAATCCGCGTGGGCACGGGGTGCCCACCCTACGGACGAGGCAGCGGACCAATGTTCGTCAAGCCCCTGCCCTGGGCCCGAGCTGCGCCTGCAGCTCCGCGACATCGATGCGCTTGGCCATCTTGTGCTTGAGCTGGCCAAGCTCGGCGACGATGGCTTCGAGCTCGTGCTGCGTCGGTTTCAGGGGCCGCAGGGCCCGGGCCAGTACCGGCAGCACGGCGCGGCGCACGAAGCGCGGGCGCGAGGCGACCGCCTGCCAGACGATGGCAGCCAGGCCGACGGCGAGGCAGGACAGGGCCAGGTTGCCGCCGTCCGTGGACGGCGCGATCAGATGGACCAGCCCCGGCCCGAAAAGCGTCAGGGCGATGGCGCCCGCAATGGCCAGGCCGATGCCGATGTCCATATGGGTGCGGGCGAAGCGCTGGTCCACCTTGGCGGACATCAGGAGGAAGGGGCCGCGGATCAGCGCCTGGCGGTCGTCCGCCGACAGCGCTGCCGGGTTGAAGCGCACCTGCTCCTCGAGCGCCAGCCTGGCCGCGAACACCTGCTCGAGCTGGGGGAAGGTTGCGCGGATCAGCTCGGGCAGCGGCGCCAGGCGCTGCGCGATCGCCGCGTGGTCGGCTGGTTCCGCCTGCAGCGCCGTGCCGCATTCCTGGCAGGTGCGCTCGTAACCGACCAGTTCGCCGGAACCGAAGCTGACGTAATACAGGTGGCCGGCCGAGCCGACGCGCCGGATCTCGAACGGCTTCGGTCCGCGGCAGATCGGACAGAAGTGGGCAACATAGCCGAGCCTGCGATAAACGGGTTTCTTTCCCCAGACGATGAACATGCTGCCCTCCCGAAAATGGACGGTGCCGCTACCCGGAAAAGACGATGCGGCCTGATGATCGAGAGTTTCTCACAGGCCAATTATTATTTCTACAAAGAAATATATAGCTGTTGCTTGGATGCCGCAATGGCGCCGCTCAGGGGGCGCAATGCGCGTAGTTGGTGTCGAGCCAGCCGTCCGGCTTGCAGCGCCCTGCCAGCACTGCTTTTACCCGCGCCAGGCGGCGTTCGTAGGCCTGGCGGTTGCGCAGCGGATGGAGTTCGTTCGGCGCCTTGATCAGGGCAACCAGGCGCGCCATCTCGTCGTCGTCGAGCGCGGCCAGCGGCTTGCCGATATACGCTTGCGCGCCCTGCTCCAGGCCGCGCAGCTGGCGCCCCTCATGCCGCCCCATGTAGACGCCGCCGGCATACAGGTCGAGCTGGCGCGCTTTGGAGGCGCTGGCGTCGAGCACCAGCGCCATCGTGTCGCGGCCGAGGTCGACCTTGCGGCAACAGTCGAACACGGCGCGGTAGACGCGTTGCAGCACGCCTTTCGGACCGTCGAGCGGTGGGCCATATAAAAACAGGTCGCGTGCGACGGCGGACGAGATGGTCGCCACGCCCTGGCCGTCGGCCAGGCTCAGGCCGCGGTGGGAAAAGAAGGTCGGGTCCTCGATCCGCAGCAGGATGGCGAGCTGGCTTTGCGACAGTTGCGGCGCCGTGTCGGCGGATTGATGCGCCAGCAGCGTGTCGACCGAGGCCGCCGCCCACCAGGCGACGATGGCAAGGTAGACCAGCAGCAGTGCGGCGAGCGCCAGCAGCGCCCTGGCGAGGCGCCTCATGCGCCGGCGCTCAGCACGGGGTAAGGCGGATGCCCGTCCAGTTCGCGCAAAAAATCCTGCTCGAGGTAAGCCGGGATCTTGTGGAATTCGGCCAGCACGCGGGCGCGGAATTCGGCGTGCTCGTGCCAGCGTTCGGCCGGCAGGCCAAAATAATTGATGGCGCAGGCGGAGACGGATACGCCCGGCCAGTGGCGCGCCAGCGTCATCAGGTAGCGCCGCATCGCGCACACCTTGCCGATCACGAGCAGGCTGTCGACCCGTGCCAGGTCGATCGTTTCAGCGGCCTTGCGCCGGCCGAGGATCACGTTCTCGCCGGTGTTGGTCGCTGCGCATTCGAGGATCAGGATCGAGGCCGGCATGCCCAGTTCGACCAGCCGTGCGCCGATGACCAGCGCTTCCGGCGTTTCCTGTCCCGCCGTGGCGCCGCCCGAGACCAGCAGCCGCTCGAACATCCCGCGCTGCCAGAGTAGGTAGGTCTCGCGGCAGAAGGCCTCGACGCCGTGGCGCGTGCCGAACAGGAAGCCGAGCTTCGCCGGCCGCAGCGGCAGGATCGGCATGACGTAGCGGGCGATCGACTGCAGGTCGGCCGCGGTCAGGTCGGAAGGAGACGCCACGCCGGGGCGGACCGCTTAACGAAGTACCAGTTCGAGCGCCGGCTTCTCGCCGTAGTCCTCGTAGCGATCGTTGATGCCGCCGACGCAGAACACGATCTCGTCGATCAGGTCCGGCAGGCGGGAACGCAGGGCGCCGCTGTCGGTGATGACGATTTCGAGCACCTCGTCCGGCTGCAGGCGGAACTTGGTCATGTTCTCGTCGTCGCGCAGGTAGCTCAGGCAATCGACCCAGGTGTCGATGGTGTCGCCGGTCGCCGTATGAAAGCCGAACGCGCGCCGGCTCTCGGCCAGGAAAGTCGCTTCGTTGACGATTGCGGCGCCGTTCAGTTCTGCCACTGCCATGGCTTACCCTTTCAGGGACAAGACGTCCTGCATGTCGTACAGCCCGTTCGCCTTGTCGGCGATGAAGCGCGCGCCGCGCAGGGCGCCATGGGCATAGGTCACGCGGCTGCTCGATTTATGGGTGATCTCGATGCGCTCGCCGGTGCCCGCGAACAACACCGTATGGTCGCCGACGATGTCGCCGCCGCGCACGGTGGCAAAGCCGATCGTCGACGGATCGCGCTCGCCGGTCACGCCTTCGCGCCCGTACACCGCGCATTCCTTCAGGTCACGCCCGAGGGCATCGGCGATCACTTCTCCCATTTTCAGGGCGGTGCCGGACGGCGCGTCGACCTTGTGGCGGTGGTGCGCCTCGATGATCTCGATGTCGTAGCCTTCGTTAAAACTTTTGGCGGCCAGCTCCAGCAGTTTCAGGGTCACGTTCACGCCCACGCTCATGTTCGGCGCGAAGACGACGGCGATTTTTTCGGCGGCGGCGGCGATCGCGGCCTTCCCGGCCTCGTCGAAGCCGGTGGTGCCGATCACGATTTTTACATTGTTCGCGGCGCAGAAGGCCAGGTGCCCGAGCGTGCCTTCGGGACGCGTGAAATCGATCAGGCAGTCCGCATCGGCCAGCGCGCGCGCCAGGTCGGACTCGATCACGACGCCGGTCAGCTGGCCCGAGAAGGCGCCGGCGTCATGGCCGATGAAGGGAGAACCCGCGACGTCGAGGGCGCCGGCGAGGACGGTGTCGGGAGCGGCGGCGATCGCCTCGATCAGCATGCGGCCCATGCGCCCACTGGCGCCGGCGACCGCGATTTTCAGTTGCGTCATGGCTGTCTTACGGTGTGGTCGTGGAAGTGGCGGGCGTGGCGTTCGTTGCTGGCGCGACCGGACGGGAGGCGGCGGCATTTTCCGCTTTTTTCGCTTCCTTGACGACGTTCTTGGCCGGGCCGGCGATGCGGTCGATGTATTCGCGCTCGGTCGGCAGGTTGCCGCCCTCGAAACGTTCGACCACGTCACCCTTGAAATACACGGTGACGCGGCTGGTGGTCAGCTCGCCGTTGCCGCGTGCGAGATAAAACGGATAGTCCCAGCGGTCGGCATGGAACATGTCCATCAACAGGGGCGTGCCGAGCAGGAAGCGCACCTGCTCGCGGGTCTGGCCCACTTTCAGCTGGTCCAGCATTTCCTGCGAGACGAAGTTGCCTTGCTGGATGTCCGGGCGGTAAGGCGAGAAGATCCACAGGAATTTCTGCAGCCGCGTGCCTTCGGTCGTTTGCGCACCGGCATTCGCCAGCGAAGCCGATTTGCCGGCATCGGAGGCCATGGCAGCCGGGGAGGTGTTCACCGGCGCGGCCGGCTTGGTCTGGTTGCGCCACGAGGCGCAGCCGGACAGGACCAGCGTACAGGCAAGGCCGGCGGCAAGCGCAGCCCGGGCATGGGAACGATGCACTACACGATAAACAACGGCATCAAAGACGCGCATAAGTAACCTCAAAACGTAAGCGGGAGCTTCCAAAACGCTATATCATAAAGCACTCCGCCTATCTACGAGTAACAAACATGAGTAACAGTCCCACCGACCTGAAGGCGAGCGGCCTGAAGGCCACTTTGCCGCGCCTGAAAATCCTGGAAATTTTCCAGAACAGTGAAGTGCGGCACCTGACGGCGGAAGACGTCTATAAAATCCTGCTGGCCGAGAACATGGACGTGGGCTTGGCAACCGTCTACCGCGTGCTGACCCAGTTCGAGCAGGCCGGCCTGCTGAACCGCAACCACTTCGAAACCGGCAAGGCGATCTACGAACTGAATGCCGGTTCGCACCACGACCACCTGGTCTGCCTCGATTGCGGCCATGTGGAGGAATTCTTCGACGAAGAAATCGAATCGCGCCAGAACAAGATCGCCAGCGAGCGCGGTTTCAAAATCGCCGAGCACGCGCTGGCGATCTACGGCAATTGCATCAAGCCGGCCTGCCCGCACCGCGGCGGCAGCTGAGCGCGGCCGAACCGCAATGAACAACGGCGCCGATGGCGCCGTTTTTCATGAGCTGCTCAAGGCATTCGACAGCAGTTTCGCCGTGATGTCGACAATCGGAATCACGCGTTCATACGCCATCCGCGTCGGGCCGATGACGCCGAGCGTGCCGACGATCTTGCCGTTCACCTCATACGGCGCGGTGACCACGCTCATCTCGTCCATCGGCACCAGCTTCGATTCGCCGCCGATAAAAATCTGCACGCCGCCCGCCTTGCTCGACATGTCGAGCAATTGCATCAGGCCGGTCTTTTGCTCGAACATCTCGAACATCTGGCGCAGGGAGCTCATGTTCGAAGAGAGGTCGGAGACCGACAGCAAATTGCGCTCGCCCGAGATCACCATCTCTTCGCTGCCCTCGGCCATCGCCTCGCTGCCCGCCTCCACTGCCGTCTGCATCAGGCCGCCGATGTCTTCCTGCAGCCGGCGCAATTCGCCCGTCAGGCGCAGGCGTACTTCGTCGAAGGTGAGGCCGGCGAAGTTCTGGTTCAGGTAATTGGCCGACTGGATCAGCTGCGCCGGCGTGTAGTCGACTTCGGTGAGCAGCAGGCGGTTCTGGACGTCGCCGCGCGGATCGACGATCACGAGCAGGATGCGCTTTTCGGACAGGCGCAAAAATTCGATCTGCTGGAACACCGACTCGCGGCGCGGACTCTGGACGACGCCGGCGAACTGCGTCAGCGAGGACAGCATCTGCGCCGCGTTGGCGATGATCTTTTGCGGCTGCTGGACGGACAAGCGCATGCGCTCGGCGTCGACGCCGTGCTGGCCGTCCAGGTGCTGCACCGTCAGCAGGGTGTCGACGAACAGGCGGTAGCCGCGCGGCGTCGGCACCCGGCCGGCCGAGGTGTGGGGGCTGGCGACATAGCCCATCTCCTCGAGGTCGGCCATGATGTTGCGGATCGTGGCCGGCGACAGGTCGAGGCCGGAAATTTTCGAGAGCGCACGCGACCCGACCGGCTGGCCGTCGGCAATGTAGCGCTCGACGAGGGCTTTCAGCAGGGTTTGGGCTCGGGGTTCAAGTTGCATGGGGAGTGGTGGCGCGCAGAATGGTTGCACGGCTATTATGCACCTTGCAGCCTGCGGTGTGGGAACTCAGCGCGCCGCCTGGCGCTAACTGTGCTCGCGTTTCAGCCAGTCGATGAGGCCATCCATGTTCGACACGATGGCATCGGGCTGCACGCCCTCTTCCAGGTGCCTGCGGCTGGCGGTGCGGTTCATCCAGACCGCGCGCAGCCCGGCGCGCTGCGCGCCCTGCACGTCGAGTAACAAATCGTCGCCGACGTGCACGGCGTCCTGCGGCGCCACCCCGAGCGCTTCGCAGGCGGCATGGAAGATCGCCGCATCGGGCTTGGCGCGGCCGAAACCGGGCGCCGAGACCGAGGCGTGGAAATGGTGGCTCAAGCCGATCGTCTGCAGGTCGGCATTGCCGTTCGTGACCGACCCGATCAGGACGCGCCCCTTCAGGCGCAGCAGGCCGGGCAGCACGTCGTCGTAGGGAATCACGGCGTTGCGGGCAGCGAAGAATTCGGTCATCGCCAGCTCGACCTTGTCGGCATCCTCGCCGGCCTGTTCGAAGGCGGCAATCAGGCCGGCGCGCCGCAGCGCGCCCAGGTCGAGCTGGAATTCGGGGCGGCGCGCCAGCAGCTCGAGCCGGGCCTGGCGCAGGCTATCGATGGTAAACCGTTCGGCCACGCGCGGCGCGTTGCTGGCCAGCCACGCGAACAGGGTCTGCTCGGCCTGCACGATGACGGGGGCGATCGGCCACAGCGTATCGTCGAGGTCGAACAGGATGGCTTTGGGCCAGGGGCGGCGGTAGGAAGGCTTCATCGGCGGCGGTCGTGTATGGAGGCCCAGCATAGCGAGGCCAGCGGCGAAATGCAAACGCGCCGCCGGTGCGCCCACCCTTGCAGCGTGCTGTTACAGCTTGATACGAAGCCGAATGAGCCCGAGGCTTGTCAAATGCACTAAAATGATGGGCAAACTTCTGCCATGCGACTGGGTGCCTCGGGTTGCGCGCCTTGTCCCTCCCCTTTTTTGGAGAAATTATGATTCGTTCCCCCCTGCGTGCCGGCCTTGCGCTGGCCTGCGCGCTGAGCCTGTCCGCCTGCGGTGGCAGCAGCGGCAATCTGTATGTCGGCGGCAGCGTCGTTGGCAACACCAAGGCGGGTCTGGTTCTGACGAACAACGACGGTCCGCGCCTGGAAGTTCCTGCCGGCGCGACCAGTTTCGTGTTCAAGGATCTGGTCGAAACCGATTCCACGTACAACGTGAAGGTCGTCGCCTCGCCCCCGAATACGAAGCCGTCGACGCCGGGCGGCACCGATGGCTGCAAGGTGGTCCAGGGGACCGGTACCGGCAAGGCGGTCTTCAACGTCTCGACCGTGCGCATCGTCTGCACCCTGCAGACCTATCCGCTGACGGCCCGCATCACCGGCCCGCACCCGGGCACCCTGGAACTCGTCAATGGCGCGGACCGCAAGGTGGTTGCGCCGACCGATGCGACCGTCCAGATGACGGAGATTGCCGAAGACGCCGTGTACGGCCTGGCCGTGCTGAAATCGGAAGGCCAGACCTGCACCATCGCGAACGGCTCCGGCACGATGACCACCGCCGGCGCGACCGTCGACGTCACCTGCACCGCGCCTTAATCACATCCTGTGGAGAGTATTTTGAAGAAATCGATCCTGGCGCTGTGCGCGCTGACACTGGCAGCCGGCCTTGCGGCCTGCGGCGGCGGCACCTCGAGCTATACGATAGATGGAACGGTCATCGGCCTGCAGTACGACGGTCTCGTCCTTCAGAACAACCTGACGAACGACCTGGCGGTCAAGCCGGCGGGCCTGGATGCCGGCAATAACGTCAAGAACGTCAACTACAGCTTCCCGGGCGAGGTCGACTACGGCAAAGCGTACAGCGTCACCGTGAAAACGAACCCCGCGCACCAGACCTGCACGCCGGCCGGCGGCACTGCCGATACGGCCGGTCGCCTGACGACGATCAACGCCGTGATCAGCTGCTCGCTGGTGGCGAATACGATCGGCGGAACGATCACCGGCCTGGCGAGCGATGGCTTGCAATTGATTAACGGCAGCACCGGCGGTTCGGTGACGATAGCCAAGGGTACCGACGGAACGTATCCGACGAAGTTCGTGTTCCCAGCCGTCGTGACCTTTGGCCAGACCTATGGCGTCACCGTGTACAAGCAGCCTGCTACCCAGACCTGCACCGTCACCAACGGCGCCGGCACCATGGGTGACAACGCAGTCGACACGATTACGGTCAATTGCGTCAACAACCCGAGCTGAGCAAGCTGAAGGAGACATTCACAACACCTATGTCGATCATTCTGAAAGAAAATTAGACGTATATGTTGTGGTGCAGCATAATTGCACCTGTCTCCTCCAACTCTCCTCAGAAAAGAATTGGATTTAGCCCGCCCGCAACGGCGGGCTTTTTTTTGCCCGCGTTTTCGTGGGGCCGGCTCAGCCGAACTTGGTGGCAGCCGGCAGGCGCTTGCCGCTGACCTTGACGACGGCCACTTTCTCGCTGCCGACCGAGACCATCGAGTCGGCGCGCACTTGCGCCTTGTAGCTTTGGGCGCTGGCGTAGGTGGTGCCGACGACGGCGAGTGCGGCGACCAGGAACAGCGATTCCATGTGTTTGAGGACGTTCATTTCAGGCTCCCTTCGGTGGTTGGTGGCCCGTTTGCGTCTGCGTTCGGGCTTTCGATGGGAGTAGATTAGCAAGCGGCCCTTTGCGCTTCCATCGGCGTGCGACGAAACGCGGAAAGCGCGCGATGAAGCGCGCAAAAAGCCGATTGTGCGGTGCAGAAGGATGAGGTCGAGACGGCGGTGCACCGTAGGGTGGGCTCTCGAGCCCACGCGGTGATACGAGCGGGCTCCGTTATCGTGCTCGGCGATCTTGCCGCCACGTATCACCGCGTGGGCATGCCCACCCTACACCGGCTTTAAGATATTCGCCAGCGCCACGTACTGCTCCAGGCTGACGTTTTCCGGCCGCACGCCCGGATCGATCCCGGCTTCCACCAGTTGCGCTTCGGTGAACATGCCGGCCACGCAGTTGCGAATCACCTTGCGACGCTGCGAGAAGGCCTTCTGCACCACCGCCTCCAGAGTCGGGCCGTCGACGGCGAGCTTGCGACGGGTCGGCACCATGCGCACGATGGCCGACTCGACCTGCGGCGGCGGATCGAAGGCGGTCGGCGGGACGATGAACAGCAGCGACATGTCATATCTCCACTGCAGCATCACCGACAGCCGGCCATACGCCTTGGTGCCGGGCTCGGCCACCATGCGCTCGACCACTTCCTTTTGCAGCATGAAATGCTGGTCCTCGACCAGGTGCGCGAACTCGGCCAGGTGGAACAGCAGCGGGCTCGAGATGTTGTATGGCAGGTTGCCGACGATGCGCAGCTTCTGCCCTTCCGGCACGGGAATGGACGCGTAATCGAATTTCAGGGCGTCGCCCGAGTGGATGGTCAGCTTCTCGGGCGGAAACGCCTTTTCCAGGCGCGCCACCAGGTCGCGGTCGAGCTCGACCACATGCATGTGGTCGAGTTGCTTGATCAGCAGCGCCGTCATCGCCGCCAGGCCCGGCCCGATCTCGACCATCGCCTCGCCGCGGCGCGGATCGATGGCTTCGATGATGCTGTTCAGGACCAGCTTGTCGGTCAAAAAATTCTGGCCGAAGCGCTTGCGTGCTACGTGTTTCATTCGTGCTTTCGTTTGATTTAATGTGCGCGGCTTGCGATTACCATCGCCATGGCGGCGCGGATCGCCTCTTCCATGCTGCCGCAGTCGGCCAGGCCCAGGCCCTGGGCGGCCAGGTCGAGCGCGGTGCCGTGGTCGACCGAGGTGCGGATCAGGGGCAGGCCGAGCGTGACGTTGATGCCGCGCCCGAAGGTGGCGTGCTTGAGCACGGGTAAACCCTGGTCGTGGTACATGGCGAGCACGCAGTCGGCCTCGCTCAGGTATTTCGGCTGGAACAGGGTATCGGCCGGATACGGTCCGCGCGCATCGATGCCCCGCGCCTGCGCCTGCGCCAGCGCGGGTTCGATGACCTCGATTTCCTCGCGCCCCAGGTAGCCGTTTTCTCCGGCGTGGGGATTCAGGCCGGTGACCAGGATGCGGGGGGAAGCGATGCCGAATTTGGCGCGCAGGTCGGCGTGCAGGATGTCGAGGACGCGGCCCAGGCCGTCCTGCGTGATCGCGTCCGCCACGGCACGCAGCGGCAGGTGGGTAGTGGCCAGCGCCACGCGCAGATAGGGTTCACTGCCGGCCGGCTGCCCGGCCAGCATCATGACGACCTGCGGCGTGTTCGTTTTTTCGGCCAGGTATTCGGTATGCCCGGAAAAGGCGACGCCGGCCTGGTTGATGGTGCTTTTCTGTAGCGGCGCGGTGACGATGGCCTCGAACCAGCCGGCTTGTATTCCCTCGAGCGCGAGGTCCAGCGTGGCGAGCACGGCGCGGCCGTTTTCCGCGTCCAGCACGCCCGGCACGACATGGGCCGCCAGCGGTACGTCGACCACGGCGATGCGATCACGGCCGAAATGCGGCAGGCCGCCGTTGCGCAAGGCCTGGGTCGACAGCGCGGCGAGGCGAATGGCCGGGTCGATCAGGCTGGCGGTGAGCGCGAGGAAGGCGGCATCGCCCACCAGCACGCAATTGGCCTGGTCGCGTAGCGCCCAGGCGGCCCGGATCGCGATCTCGGGCCCGATGCCGGCCGGCTCGCCGACGGTGATTGCCAGGGTCGGGCGCACTGCCTGCGGCGCGGCCACGGTGTTACCCACGGCCTTATGCCTCTTCGCGGTACTCGACGTAGGCACGGTCGCGCACTTCGCGCGCCCAGTCCTCGGCGGCTTCACCGAGTTTGCGCTCGCGGATCACCTGGCGTGCGCGCAGGCGCTCGCGTTCCTTGCCCTGGTCTTCGCTCTTGCGCTCGAGGACCTCGATCAGGTGGAAGCCGAACGGCGTCTCGACCACGTCGGACAGTTCGCCCGGCTTCAGCGCATTCATCGCGGTCTCGAATTCCGGTACCACGTCGCCCGGCTGCAGCCAGCCCAGGTCGCCGCCCTTGGCGGCCGAACCGTCCTGGCCGTTCTGGCGCGCCAGGTCCTCGAAGGTGGCGCTCTTGTTGACGATTTTGGCGCGCAGCTCGGCCAGCTTGGCTTTCACCTGCGCGGCCGGCATGGCCGGCGTGGCCTTGATCAGGATATGGCGCGCGCGGGTCTGCTGGACCACGGCGGCCTGTTCCGGCGCCGTTTGCTGGTTGCGCTTGTCGATCAGCTTGATGATGTGGAAACCGGTATTGCTCTTGATGACAGGCGTGACCTGGCCCGGGCTCAGCTTGCGCAGCGGCTCGGAAATCAGTTCCGGCAGGCGGTCCGGGTCGCGCCAGCCGATGGCGCCGCCCTTCAATGCGTCCGGCGCGTCCGAATAGGTGGCGGCCATCTTGGCGAAGTCGGCACCGGTACGCAGCTGGCGCATGACTTCGTCGGCGCGGGCGCGGCGGGCGGCGATCTGCTCGGGCGTGGCGTTGGCCGGGATGCCGACCAGGATCTGGGCGATGTCCATTTCGACACGGTCGGCGGCGGCGGCTTTTTCGGCGGCGAGGTAGGTGTCGACCTCGGCATCGGAGACCTGGATCTTGCTGTCGACTTCGTGCTCGCGCAGGCGCTGCAGCATGATCTCGCCGCGGATTTCTTCGCGGAAGGCAGCGAAGGTCAGGCCTTCCTTTTCCATCTGGTTGCGCATCTGCTGCACTGTCATCTTCTGGCCTTCGGCGATGCGGCCGATCGCGGCGTCGAGCGTGCGGTCGTCGACGCGCACGCCCATCTCCTTGGCCAGCTGCAGCTGGGCGCGCTCGACGACCATCGCTTCGATCACCTGGCGCTCGAGGTCGGCCTGCGGCGGGAGCTGGGCATTCTGGGAACGCAGGCGCTGCACGATCTGGCCGACGCGGTCGCGCACTTCGTTGCGGGTGATGACCTCGTCGTTGACGACGACCCGGATCGAATCGATGACATTGGCGCTGCTCGATGCGGGCGGCAGGAAACCGCTGCCGGGGGCAGTGGTTTGCGCCGCTGCAGGCGCGGGCTTGGCACCCTGTGCCAGGGCGGCGTTGGCCGTGAGCGCGCACAGCAGCGTTGCTGCGAGCTTAAGGTGATGCAAACGGGTAGTACGCATAGTCTGGGAAGCACTCATTCAGGTCAAAAATCATCCGTGGTTCGGATCTTGGAGGCGCGCCTGCGGGGGCGCCACCAAGAAGGATACCTCATTGGGATACCCTATTATGGTCGGCCGACGTTGCTGTTCAGCCGCGTATAGCCGGGAATACTCCTCGTAAACGACTCGAGCGGGGTACCAAAACCGAGTCGCGACAGGCCGCTGAGCTCGAGCTGGAAGAAAATCGGCGTCGAGGTCGCCTGGGCTGCCGTCACGAAGCGCTGCGCGCCCATGCGGAAGATCCAGCAATCGGCCTTGTACTCGAGTCCGACCAGGCTCTCGATCACCTTGCGGTCGCGCAGCGAATAGCTGACGCGGCCGACGCCATACCAGCGCTTCGAGAGCGGCCACTGGGCCGACACGTCGGCATTGCGGAAGCTGTCGCGCACGTAGCGGTATTCGGCATTGAGCACCTTCATCGGACCCGGCGTCCAGCGCACGCCATGGTTCTGGCTATACAGGCTGGTGCTGGTCGCATCGTATTGTACGCTGCTGTCGAAGTTCCAGTTATTGACAATGCGGCCCGACGCCGCCAGCAGCAGGTCGGAGCGGCCTTGCCGGTCCTGGGTGCGGCCCGGCATCTGCACGCGCGGCTCGGTAAAGTAAAACCGCTGGCCCACCGCCATGCGCAGGCGCTCGGCGCCGTCGGCCTCGATGAAGCGCGACACCACGGCGGCCGTGAGCTGGTTCGCATCCGAAACGCGGTCGCCGCCGACAAAGCGGTTCTCGCTGAACAGCTGGGCGTAGCTGAAGCCGGCCTCGTTGGTGTCGAAGATCGGGAACTCGTCCTGGTTCTTGTACGGGGTGCGCACATAGAACAGGCGCGGCTCCAGGGTCTGGGTCACGGCGCTGCCGAACAGCTTGGCATCGCGCTCGAACACCATGCCGCTGTCGACCGAGAAGATCGGCAGCGCGCGCGACAGGCTGGTCGCGCCCCGGGTATTGGTTTCCATGCTGTACTTGGTCGCGTGCAGCATCACCTTCGGCGTGATGTAGTAGCCCGGGCGGATAAACGGATAGCTGACCTGGGACACCGCCAGCAGGCGGTTGCCGGTGTCGAAGGTGGGATGCGAAAAGCGCGTCGCTTCGGCGTCGATCGCCCAGTCGAAACCTTTCACATCGTAACGGCCGGTGTGAAAATTAATCTGCGGCAGGCGGTCATACGGACGCGGGATCGCCAGCGCCGGATTGGCCACCGCCGCCGGCTCCTGCAGCACTTGTACGTTCTGGGCGCGTGCGGTCAGGCTCCAGTACTGGGTGCCGTAGCCGGTGTACAGCTCGCGCACCAGCTGGCGTTCGGCGCTGGCCGCGACGTTGCGCGAGAAATCGCTCGGGTATTCGTCGTCCGACGCACCGTGCAGGTTCCAGCCGTAGGTCCAGCCCGGCGCCAGCGTCTGGTTATGGGTCGAGTTGACCAGCCAGCGGTTGGTCTTCGTGATCCGGTCGTTGAGCAGGCCTTCGACATGGGTCTCGCCGGCGTACGGCCCGCGCTCCGTCTGGCCGAGGTAGCGGGCGGTGGCGCCCAGCTGCAGGCCGCGGTCGGACATGACGCGCGGGAACACCGTCAAATCGCGGTTCGGCGCGATATTGAAGTAATACGGCACCATGAACTCGAACTTGCCCTTCGAGCCGAAGCCGACCGAAGGCGGCAACCAGCCCGAACGGCGCGCGCCCGAGAGCGAGAACGACATCGCCGGCGTGCCCAGGATCGGCACGTCCTTGAAATAGATGATGGTCTTGCCCGCGGTGCCGACGTCGCGCCCCGAATCGAGGCGCAGCGTGCTCGCCTTCAGGTACCAGTCCGGATCGGGTCCTTCGCAGGTGCTGTAGGTGCCGTCCGCGACCAGGGCCTGGTCTTCGCCCAGCAAGTCGATGCGGTCGGCGTGACCTTGCGCATTGTTCACCTGCAGCTTGTACTGGGGATGGAGCACCCAGCCGCGCCCGGTCGACATATTCAGCTGCAGGGCGTCGCCCTGGTAGCGGTCGCCGAAACGCCACATGTTGACTTTACCTTCGGCCGTGACTTCGTCCTCGACCAGCCGATAGCAGGCAGTGTCGGCCGTCAGTCTGGTCTGGCCGCGCGTGATCTCGACGTTGCGATTGAGGTTGATTTCGCGGTCCGGACGGCCGCCGATTTCCTCGGCCTGAACGGTAACGGGAAGGTCTTGTTCGTCGGGATGGGGCGCGGGCGGCGCGACTTGCGCGTGCAAGGGCCCCGAGGCCACGGTGACGAGGGCGGACAGGGCAACTGCCCGCCGCCGCGGGAATGGTAGGGCCGTAAACCAGCTCATGGAATCTGTGGCAGCACCATAAAGGGCGATTTTTTGGATTGAATCCCTTATTATATGGGAATTGTCCCCCTCAACCGGTTTCCGCTGGACGTTCCATGTCTTCTTTGTATCAAAACTCCCCCACTTCCGCCGAGCAGGACGCGCGCCTCGCGCTCCTTACCGAATGGCTGAGCTCGCTTGACCTGGTGGAAGTCGGTTCGCGCCGCCCGGCCTCGTCGGACGCCAGCTTTCGCCGCTATTTCCGCCTCGATGTGGCGCCGGCGCTACGCGGCAAACTCGGCGACACCCTGATCGCGATGGACGCGCCGCCCGAGCGCGAAAACGTGCCCGCCTTTATCCATGTGCAGGGACTGCTGGCCGAGGCCGGCGTCACGGTGCCGGCCATCGTCGCGCGCGACGTCGAGCGCGGCTTCCTGCTGCTGTCCGACCTCGGCACCACCACCTACCTGGCCCGCCTCGATTCCGACAACGCCGCCTTCATGTATTCGGACGCGGTCGACGCCCTGATCAAGTTCCAGTTGCACAGCCAGCCGGGTGTGCTGCCCGAGTTCGACCGCGCCTTCGTGCTGCGCGAGATGAACCTGTTCCCGGAGTGGTACCTGGGCCGCCACCTGGGCGTGACCCTCACCGAGGCCCAGCAGGCCCAATTGGATAAAGTGTTCGAGGCGGTTACCGCCAACGTGCTGGCCCAGCAGCAGGTGTTCATGCACCGCGATTTCCACTCGCGTAACCTGATGTTCCTGGACCAGGGCAACCCGGGCGTGCTCGACTTCCAGGACGCCGTCTACGGCCCGGTCACCTACGACCTCGGCTCGCTGCTGCGCGATGCCTACATCCAGTGGGACGAAGAAATCGTGCTGGACTGGGTCGTGCGCTACTGGCAAAGCGCCAAGCAGGTCGGCCTGCCGGTCAATCCGGACATCGACGCCTTCTACCGCGACTTCGAATTCATGGCCCTGCAGCGCCACCTGAAAATCCTCGGCATCTTCTGCCGCCTGAACTACCGCGACGGCAAGGCGATCTACATGGGCGACTTGCCGACCGTGATGGACTACGTGCGCAAGACCGCCAACCGCTACACCGAACTCAAGCCGCTGATCCGTCTGCTCGACGCGTTCGAGGACAAGGCGCCGCAGGTCGGCTACACCTTCTGAGCTCACTCAGTTTATTTTCCGGGAAGCCCATGAAAGCCATGATTTTCGCCGCCGGCCGCGGCGAGCGCATGCGTCCATTGACGGACACCTGCCCCAAACCGCTGTTGAAAGTGCGCGGCCGTCCCCTCATCACCTGGCACGTGCTGAATCTGGTGCGCGCAGGCCTGGTCGACATTGTCATCAACCATTCGCATCTCGGCCACATGATCGAGGAAGAACTCGGCGACGGCAGCCGATATGGCGCGCGCATCGTCTATTCGCACGAGCCGACGCCGCTGGAAACGGCGGGCGGCATCGCCAACGCCCTGCACCTGCTGGGCGACGAACCTTTCCTCGCCGTGTCGGGCGACATCTACGCGCCCTACTTCGATTTTTCGCAGGCGCTCGAGGCCCTGCCCGACAACGACGCGGTCGGCCAACCGATCCCGTTCGACCAACGCGATATCGCCTGGCTGTACCTGACGCCGAACCCGTGGCACAACCCGACCGGCGACTTTGCTCTCGACATGTACACGCTGGCCAATGACGGCGACCCGAAGTGGAATTTTGCGGGCATCGGGGTCTACCGCCCTGACATGTTCGACGGTATCAAGGCTGGCGAATTCCTGAAATTCGGTCCCCTGATGCGCAAGTTCATCGAACAGAAACGCGTGGGCGGCGAGATCTATCACGGTCCCTGGGTCAATGTCGGGACCGTCGAACAGCTGGAGGAACTGAACGCGCCGATGGCGAAGAGGGCCGGCGCGTGAGCCCGTTTGCCGCCCGCCGCGCACGCCTGGCGGCGAGCATGGAACCGGGCGCGCTGGCGGTGCTGGCCACCGCGCCCGAGGTGGCGAGAAACAGCGACAGCGACTACCCCTACCGCCACGACAGCTATTTTTATTATCTGACCAGTTTTACGGAACCGGAAAGCGTATTGGTCATGGTGGCCGCTTCGGGCGCTACGCCGGCACGTTCGATCCTGTTCTGCCGCGAGAAAAACGTCGAGCGCGAGATCTGGGACGGTTTCAGATATGGCCCGTCCGCCGCGCGTGAAACCTTCGGCTTCGACGAGGCCTACCCGATCGGCGAACTCGATGCGCAGATGGCGCGCCTGCTGGCCGACGTTCCGGCCCTGTACTACGCCCTCGCCCACAATCCCTCCCTGGATGCCCAGGTGGCGGGATGGCTGAAGGCGGTGCGCGCCCAGTCGCGCGCGGGCGTGGCCGCGCCGGCACGCACCCACCACCTGCTGGCGCTGCTCGACGAGATGCGTCTTGTAAAAGACGAGAGCGAGCAGGCGCTGATGCTGCGCGCGGCCACGATTTCCGGCGCCGCCCACCTGCGCGCCATGCGCGCGGCCCGTCCCGGCATGTTCGAGTACGAGCTCGAGGCCGAACTGCTCTACGAATTTCGCAGGAATGGCGCCCAGTTCCCGGCCTATACGCCGATCGTCGCCAGCGGAGATAAGGCCTGCGTCCTGCACTACAGCGCCAACAATGCGCAGATGCTGGACGGCGACCTGGTCCTGATCGACGCCGGCTGCGAATTCGACAGCTATGCGGCCGACATCACGCGCACCTTCCCGGTGAACGGCCGCTTCAGCGACGCGCAAAAAGTATTATATGAACTGGTGCTGCGGGCCCAGGATGCAGCGCTGCGTGCCATCGTGCCGGGCCGTCCCTACAGCGACGTGCACGAGGCGGCATTGAAGGTGCTGGCAGAAGGCATGCTCGACGTCGGCCTGCTCGACAAGGCGAAATACGGCAGCGTCGACAACGTGCTGGCCGAGCGCGCCTATACTCCTTTCTACATGCACGGCACCGGCCACTGGCTCGGACTGGACGTGCACGACACCGGCAGCTACCGCGACCTGGGCATCGAGGGCAAGCCTTCGCGGCCCCTGGTGCCGGGCATGGCGCTGACCGTGGAACCGGGCATCTACGTGCGTCCGGCGCCGGGCGTGCCGGAACACTTCTGGAACATCGGCATCCGGATCGAGGACGACGTCATCGTCGGCGAAGCCGGTGCGCGGGTGCTGTCCGGTTCGGCGCCGAAGACGGTACGCGAGATCGAAACCCTGATGGCGGAGCGATAATGGAAGAGCGCAATGAGCAGCACATCGACAATGTCGACGTCGCGATCTGCGGCGCCGGTCCGGTGGGACTGGCGCTTGCGGCCTTGCTGGTGCAGCGCGGCGTCGCGGGATCGCGGATCGCCCTGATCGACGCGCGCGCGCTGGGCCAGGCGATCTCGGACCCGCGCTCGATCGCGCTGGCCTGGGGCAGCCGCCAGCTGCTCGAGGAAGTCAAGGCCTGGCCCTTCCCGTCCACGCCGATCCATACCATCCACGTCTCGCGCCGCGGCCAGCTGGGCCGCAGCCTGCTCGACCGCAGCGAGCACAAACTGGAGGCGCTCGGTTATGTCACGCGCTACGGCGAGGTCGTCGATGCGCTGGCGCGCGCGGTCGACCGCGCCGGCGTGCAGGTGATCCGCCCGGCGCGCGTGGCCGCGCTCGACGAAACGGCGGAGCACGTCGCCCTGTCGCTCGACGACGGCCGTACCGTCACCGCACAGGTCGTGGTCGGCGCCGAAGGCGGCGTGTTCGGCCAGCAGGAAGACAAAGGACAAACGCGCGACTACGGCCAGAGCGCCGTGATCGCACGCGTGTCAACGAGCAGTCCGATCGCGCACCGCGCTTTCGAGCGTTTTACCGATGCAGGCCCGCTGGCGTTGCTGCCGCAGGAAGGCGCCGACGGCTTTCAGTATGCGCTGGTCTGGTGCGTACAGCCCGAACGCGCCGAAGCGCTGCAAGCGATGGAAGAAGAACGGTTTTTACACGAACTGGGCGAAGCCTTCGGCGGCCGCCTGGGGCGCTTTACCAAAGTGTCTCGGCGCTTTTCCTACCCGCTCGGCCTGAACGCCGACGCCCGCGCCACCACGCGCACGGTCGCCATCGGTAACGCGGCGCAGACCCTGCACCCGGTGGCAGGCCAGGGGCTGAACCTGGGCCTGCGCGATGCGGCCGTGCTGGCGAGACTGCTGGCGCGCTGTCCGGGGCCGGAAGGGATCGGACGTTTTCTCGACGAGCGCGCCCAGGACCGCAAGCTGACGATTGCCTTGACCGACGCAATGGCGCGCGCCTTTGTCGGAAGCGGGCCGCTGCAATCGGTGCTCGGGCTGGGATTGGCGGCGCTCGATGTGGTGCAGCCGGCGCGTACGCTGCTCGGGGAATTGATGATGTACGGCCGGCGCAGCGGATCGGCGCTGCTGCCGCATAAGGTTTTGTAGGGTGGGCATTCATGCCCACGCGGTACGGCGGTTGATTCGACGCTACGTGTGCAAACGATGTTGTCTCTAATCGACCGATGAACCGCGTGGGCTCAAGAGCCCACCCTACGTATCTTGGCCCGCATCCGCGCGGGCCGAACGCCCCACCCTACTCCACCGCCTTGACCATCGACTCGATCACCTTCTTCGCGTCGCCGAACACCATCATCGTGTTCGGCATGTAGAACAGGTCGTTGTCCAGTAACGTAGGGTGGGCTCTTGAGCCCACGCGGTGCGGCATGTGACAGTCGAAACCGCATTTCGATCGGGAGGCCTTGCACCGCGTGGGCACAAGTGCCCACCCTACGTTACGCAACGGCCGGTGGTGAATCTTCCCTACTCCACCGCCTTCACCATCGACTCGATCACCTTCTTCGCGTCCCCGAAGACCATCATCGTGTTCGGCATGTAGAACAGGTCGTTGTCCAGCCCCGCATACCCCGAGGCCATCGAGCGTTTATTGACGATGATGCTTTTCGCCTTATACGCTTCCAGGATCGGCATGCCGGCAATCGGCGACTTCGGATCCTTGGCCGCCGGGTTCACCACGTCGTTCGCACCCAGCACCAGCACGACGTCGGTCTGGCCGAATTCGCCGTTGATGTCTTCCATCTCGGCTACCTGGTCGTAGGGCACCTCGGCTTCGGCCAGCAGCACGTTCATGTGGCCCGGCATGCGCCCGGCCACCGGGTGGATCGCGTAGCGCACGTTCACGCCGTGCTCCGTCAGTTTATCGACCAGCTCTTTCACCGAATGCTGGGCGCGTGCCACGGCCAGGCCGTAGCCGGGAACGATGATTACCGATTCGGCGTTTTGCAGGATGAACGCCGCATCTTCGGCCGAACCCGACTTCACCGGGCGCTGCTCCTGCGCGCCGGCCGCAGCCGTGGTCGCCTCGCCGCCGAAGCCGCCCAGGATCACGTTGAAGAAGGAGCGGTTCATCGCCTTGCACATGATGTACGAGAGGATGGCGCCCGACGAACCCACCAGCGAGCCGGCGATGATCAGCATCGAGTTGTTCAGCGAGAAGCCGATGCCGGCCGCCGCCCAGCCCGAGTACGAGTTCAGCATCGACACCACCACCGGCATGTCGGCGCCG
The DNA here is from genome assembly GCF_015101885.1 of Massilia litorea. Lineage (NCBI taxonomy): Bacteria > Pseudomonadati > Pseudomonadota > Betaproteobacteria > Burkholderiales > Oxalobacteraceae > Massilia > Massilia litorea. The sequence continues at coordinate 1,705,127 of NZ_CP062941.1, read as the reverse complement.
CCGATCGGGATGATGATCAACACGCCCAGCACGAACGACAGTGCCGCCATGATGGCGAACGGCGTCCAGGCCGGTTCCACCGCGTCGGAGAAGCAGAACAGCAAGCCCAGCGCGATGATGGCGATCGCGATGACGAGGTTCAGGATGTGCTGTCCGCCGAAGCGTACCGGCGCGCCCTGGAACAGGCGGAATTTATACTTGCCCGACAGTTTGCCGAAGGCGATCACGGAACCCGAGAAGGTGACGGCGCCGACGAAGGTGCCGATGAACAGTTCGAGCCGGTTCCCGAAGGGCAGCGCGCTACCGCGCGTGGCAATATTGAACGCCCAGGGCTCCGACACGGCGGCGATCGCGATGCACACGGCAGCAAGGCCGATCAGCGAGTGCATGGCCGCGACCAGTTCCGGCATCTTGGTCATCTCGACCTTTTTCGCCGCATAAGCGCCGATCGCGCCGCCCACCACTACGCCCAGCAGCACCAGCGTAAACCCCATGCCGCCGCGCGCGCCGTTGGCCGAGGCCGCGAACTCCGCCTGCAATTTAAAAATCAGGGCAACCGTCGTGACCGCGGCGATGGCCATGCCGGCCATGCCGAAGGTATTCCCCATGCGCGCCGACGAAGGCGAGGACAGCCCTTTCAAGGCCTGGATGAAGCAGACCGAGGCCACCAGATAGAGCAGCGTGACCACATTCATGCTGATGTAGTTCATGCCGCCTCCTTCGTTGCCGTCTTCGGCGCGGCCGCATCGGCGGAGCGTTTCGGTTCCTTCTTCTTGAACATCTCCAGCATGCGCTGGGTGACGAGGAAGCCGCCGAAGACGTTGACGGCCGCCAGCGCCACGGCGACCGTGCCCATGCTCTGTCCGAGTACCCCTTCGGTCAGGCCGGCAGCGAGCATGGCGCCGACGATGATGATGGCGGAAATGGCGTTGGTGACCGCCATCAGCGGCGTGTGCAGGGCCGGCGTGACGGTCCAGACGACGTGGTAGCCGACGTAGATCGCCAGCACGAAGATGATCAGGTTGATGATGGTGTGGCTGATGTCCATGTTCGTCTCCTTATTTGCGCAGCGATTCACGAAGATTCGCACCCTCGTGGCAGAGCAGCGTCGCGCGCACGATCTCGTCCTCGTGGTCGATGAAGAACTTGTCCTCCTTGTCGAAGACGAGTTTCAGAAAATCGAGCACGTTGCGCGCGTACAGGGCCGACGCGTCGGCTGCGACCAGCGCGGCCAGGTTCGGCTCGCCAATGATGTAGACGCCATGCTTGACCACGGTCTTGCCCAGTTCCGTGAGCGGGCAATTCCCGCCCTGCTCGATCGCCATGTCGACGATCACGGAGCCGGGCTTCATGGCGGCGACCGTTTCTTCCTTGATGAGTACAGGCGCCGCCCGCCCCGGGATCAGGGCGGTGGTGATGATGATGTCGGCCAGTTTTGCCCGTTCATGCACCAGTTCCGCTTGCCTGCGCATCCAGTCGGCCGGCATCGGACGCGCATAGCCGCCCACGCCCTGCGCGATCTCGCGCTCCTCGTCGGTAATAAAAGGCACGTCGATGAACTTGGCGCCGAGGGACTCGACCTGTTCTTTCACAGGCGGGCGTACGTCGGAGGCTTCGATCACGGCGCCCAGGCGTTTGGCAGTGGCGATCGCCTGCAGTCCGGCCACGCCGACGCCCATGATCAGCACGCGCGCCGCTTTGACGGTGCCGGCGGCGGTCATCAGCATCGGCATGAAGCGTTGATACGTGTTGGCGGCGAGCATCACGGCCTTGTAGCCGGCGATGTTCGCCTGTGAGGACAGCACGTCCAGCGACTGTGCGCGCGTGATGCGCGGCGCCGCTTCCAGCGCGAAGGCGGTGAGGCGGCTGCCCGCCATGGCGGCGGTGTTCTCGCTGTCGAACGGATTCAACATGCCGACCACGACCGTGCCGGGCCGCATGCGGGCACGCTCGGATTCGTTGGGGGCGCGTACTTTCAGGACCATGTCGGCCGCAAACGCATCGTCTGCGCTGCCGACCGTGGCGCCGGCGGCGGCATAGGCCTCATCCGTTACCGCCGCATGCAGGCCGGCGCCGGACTGCACCACGACCTGGTGTTTAGCCGCCAGTTTCTTGACCGTTTCCGGAGTTGCCGCTACGCGGGTCTCGCCCGGCCGTGTTTCGGCCGGAATGCCGATTCTCATGCATTCCTCCTTCATGTTGGTGTTCTGTTCACAATCTAACACGTAAACATGGCCCTTTTGTCATTACATGCCTGCGGCTACCCCAGCCGTATGCTTCAGGGGTCAATCCGAGACACCGGCGCCACAAAGATGACGGCTTTTGTAGCAAATCGCTGCAATTAAGGCTTTTTTGTTGCACTGCACAGGTACTTGCAAGCAACCCTTTGCGCACCGCTGTAGAATATCGGCTCATTTGTCGAGGACGCGCATGACCCATACCTTCAGACCGTCAGTCACTGTTGCCGCCATCATCGAACGGGATGGCCGTTTCCTCCTGATCGAGGAAGAGACGAGCGAAGGCATCAAGCTGAACCAGCCGGCCGGGCACCTGGACCCGAGCGAGTCGCTCGAGCAGGCGGTCGTGCGTGAAGCCATGGAAGAGGCGGCGCACGAATTCATCCCCACCGGCCTGGTCGGGATGTACATGTCGCGCTATTACTCGAAGTCGCGCCAGGCCGACATCACCTATCTGCGCTTCACCTTCTGCGGCACCGCTGGCAAGCAGTACGACCAGCCGCTGGACGACGGCATCCTGCGCACGCTGTGGATGACGCGCGACGAGATCGCCGCCTCCAGCTCCCGCCACCGCAGCCCGATCGTCCTGCAATGCGTGGATGATTACCTGGCCGGCCGGCGCACCGACCTGGCGCTGCTGTACACCCACCCGTCGGTGTTTGAAGAAACGCTGACAATGGACCGGAATTGATATGAGCAAGAAAAAAGTCGTGATCGGGATGTCAGGCGGAGTCGACTCCTCGGTCGCGGCCTGGATGCTGAAGGAGCAAGGCTACGACGTGGTCGGCCTGTTCATGAAGAACTGGGAAGACGACGACGATTCCGAATACTGTTCGACGCGCCAGGACTGGATCGACGCGGCCAGTGTGGCCGACGTGGTCGGCGTCGACATCGAGGCCGTGAATTTCGCCGCCGAATACAAGGACCGTGTGTTCGCCGAATTCCTGCGCGAATACCAGGCCGGCCGCACGCCGAATCCGGACGTGCTGTGCAATGCCGAGATCAAGTTCAAGGCTTTCCTGGACCACGCGATGAAGCTCGGTGCCGACCTGATCGCCACCGGCCACTATGCGCGCGTGCGCGAAAATTCGATGGGCAAGTTCGAGTTGCTGAAAGCCTTCGATCACACCAAGGATCAAAGCTATTTCCTGCACCGGCTGAACCAGGCGCAGTTGTCGAAGTCGCTCTTCCCGCTCGGCGAAATCCCGAAAACCGAAGTGCGCAAGATCGCGGAAAAGTTGAAGCTGCCGAACGCGGCGAAGAAGGATTCGACCGGCATCTGCTTCATCGGCGAGCGCCCGTTCCGCGACTTTTTAAATCGCTACCTGTCGCACAAGCCGGGCCCGATGAAGCTCGACAACGGGCAGACCGTGGGCGAACACATCGGCCTGTCGTTTTACACGCTGGGCCAACGTAAAGGCATCGGCATCGGCGGTTTAAAATCGCACAGGAATGCCGACGGCACCAGCGAGCCGTGGTTTGTCGCGCGCAAGGACATCGCCAACAACACCCTGTACATCGTGCAGGGCCATGACCATCCGTGGTTGCTGTCCGCTCGCCTGGAAGCGGGCCAGGCCAGCTGGGTCGCGGGCGAAGCCCCTGCCCCGGGCCCGCTGTCGGCCAAGACACGCTACCGCCAGGCCGACGTCGCCTGCACGGTTGCGGCCGATGGCCCGGATCGCTTCGCGCTCGATTTCCTTGAACCGCAATGGGCGGTGACGCCGGGCCAGTCGGCCGTGCTGTATGACGGCGATATTTGCCTGGGCGGCGGCATCATCGACGGCGCCAGCGCCGTGAACGGGTAGCGCCGCTAGCGCGTGCAGTAAAAAGAAGGGTCGGCATTGCCGACCCTTCTTTTTTTACCCTCTGCCCGTCAGGCGCAGGCCAGCGCTGCTGCCTGCCTGGTCCCGCGCGGGCGCGCCAGCGTCCACTCGGCGCAAATCCACTCTTCGAATTGTTCCGGCGCCTGCGGCCGTGCGTACAAATATCCCTGCACCTGGTCGCAGCCGGCGCCTGCCAGGAACTGCGCCACCGGCGCCGTCTCCACACCCTCGGCCACGACCAGTTGGCCGAGGTCGTGCGACAGCTTGATCATGGTCGCCACCAAAGCGCGCTTGCGTTCGTCCTGGTCGAGGTCGCGGATAAAACTCTGGTCGATCTTGATCACTTTCGCCGGCACGCTCTGCAGGTAGGCCAGGCTGCTGTAGCCGGTGCCGAAGTCGTCGATCGCCAGCTGCACGCCGCCCGCGGCCAGGCCCTCGAGGGTCGCGGCGGCCAGCGCGCGCTTGCTCATCAAGGCACTCTCCGTGATTTCGATCGCCAGTGCGCCGGGGGCGAGATCGTGGGCGCGCAGGCGTGACAGCACGTGCTCGCAGAAGTCGGCTTCGAGCAGGTTCACGGCCGACACGTTGACGGCCACCTGCAGCGCCAGCCCGGCACGGTGCCAGCTTGCGAGCTGGCGCAGCGCGCGCTCGAGCACCCAGCGCGTGGCTGCACGGGCCAGCGAGGTCTGCTCGATCACGGGGATGAATTCGCCCGGCGAGACCTCACCCAGCGCCGGATGGCGCCAGCGCAGCAGCGCCTCGGCGCCGATGCAGCGGCCGGTCGCCAGTTCGATCTTCGGCTGGAACACGAGGCGCAGCTGGCTGTCGTCGCTCAAGGCGGCGCCGAATTCGTTGGCGATCCGGAAGCGCCGCATGAACACGGCATTCTGCTCGGCCGAGAAAACGCGCACCCGGTGTGAGCCCTCGATCGCATCGTGGGCGGCACTGTACATGTCGCGCAGCAGGTCCAGGGGGGCCGCCTGGCCGGTCGTGAACGGAGACACACCGACGGTGGCGGTGGTGACGAAACGGGCAGTCGGGCTGTCGGCGCGCAGCGCGACCCAGGCGCCGAGCCAGTCGCAAAAGCGCGCCAGGTCCGCGCCCGGTGCGGCCAGGAAAGCGAACTGGGTCGGACCGACGTGGTACAGCCTGCGCGCCGGTCCCAACGCCGAACGCAGCGTACGCACCGCGTCGCCGACAATGTCCTCGTAAAAGCCGGCGCCCATCGCGCGCACCGCGCTGCTCATCTGCTCGGGCGTGGCCAGGTTCACCAGCGCCGCCAGGCGCGCCTCGCCCGCCGGGCGCTCGAGCGCGAGGTCGAGCAGGTCGTCGACGAACTGGTTGCGGTTCGGGATGCCGCTGACCGGATCGATGCGCCCGATCGCGTGCTGCAGCTCGACCTGCGCCATCACCATCGAGGCCAGGTCGGCAAGTCCGATGCGCTCGGTCTCGCTGATCGTGCGCGGCTCGGTGCCGAGGACGCACAGCGCGCCCAGGCTGTAACCGTCGCGCGTGACCAGCGGCGCGCCGGCATAGAAACGCACGCCGCTCGCGGCCAGGTGGCTGTCGCGGTAGCAGGCGTCGACCAGGAGGTCGGGGATGACCAGCATGCGTGCCGTGTTCGCCACTTCGCCGCAGGGCGCCTTGTCGCGCGGGATCGAACAATGCGCGACGCCGACGCGCGACTTGAACCACTGGCGGTCGACATCGGTGAGCGACACCGCCGCAATCGGCAGGCCGAACAGCTGGGCAGCCATCCGCGTGATGCGGTCGAACGCTTCGTTGGGAGGCGTGTCGAGCAGGTCGAGCTTGCGCAGTGCGTCGAGGCGGGCTGCTTCCAGCAGGACCGGCGGAGGTTGGCTCATGAGGATATGACGAAAATGATGAATTAACCCATTCTGATCGTCAAATTTCCATCAGTCAACTAAATTATTCTGAACTGACACGTGAATACACCATATTGTGGGCGAAACGCAATTAAAACGGTCTTGTCATCATCAATTTCGGCATTTTGTCGGATTCCTGAAGTAGAATGCTCATCAATTATTGCTTGAGTGGAACTTTAATTATGGATGTATCCAGCGCCGACCAGGGGGACGATCCGATCCTCACCACGCGCGAAGCAGGCCAACTGCTCGGGATTGCCGTCAGCACGGCGCAGCAATGGATCGAAAACGGCGTGCTGCCGGCCTGGAAAACGCCGGGCGGGCACCGGCGCGTGCGCCTGTCCGACGTCAGCGCCCTGCTGCGCGCACGTGCCGGTCTGGAGCCGTCGGCAGGCAGCGCCGATCCTGAAGACTTCGTCCCCGGCGCCGGCTGCGCCCTGCCCGGCCAGGAGCACGCGCGGCTGGACGCCTTGCGCGCCACCGGCCTGCTCGACAGCGAAGCGGAAGCCGTCTTCGACCGCCTGACCTGGCTCGCCGCGCAGATCACGGAGTGCCCGATCGCGCTGCTGTCGCTGGTCACGGCGCGCCGTCAGTGGTTCAAGTCGCGGATCGGCATCCACCTGCCGCAGACCGCGCGCGAGGACGCCTTTTGCAGCCATACGATCGCCCAGGACGGGCCGCTGGTCGTGCCCGACACCTTGCTCGACGACCGCTTCCGGCACAACCCGCTGGTGGTCGGCGCGCCGCACCTGCGCTTTTATGCGGGTTTCCCGCTGCTTGACGCGCGGGGTTTCCGGCTTGGCGCCCTGTGCGTCATGGACCGCGAGCCGCGCCGCCTGCGCCAGCGGGAAATGCGCGCGCTGGGCGAATTGACGGCCATCGCCGCCGAGGAGATCAGGCGGCGCTAGGTGGACCGCCCGCCTGCTGCTTGCGCACCACGGCGATGACGGTATTGCGGATGGTTTTTAGTACGGCGTCGGCCTTGAACGGTTTCACGATGAAGCCGTGCACACCGCGCGCCAGCGCGGCTTCGATGGTGGGTGCGTCGAGCGTGCCCGAGACCATGAAGACCAGGGTTTTCGGCAGGTTCGCGCGCAGCTGCTCGACGACATTGCTGCCGTCCTCGACCTGCTCGCGCGCGATGCACATGATCTGCGGGCGGTATTTCGCCGCCTGCACCAGCGCGCTGTGGCCGGTGTGCGCCTGGGCGACGACCTCGTAGCCGCCGTCCATCAATACCGTATTCAACAAGCCGCGCGAAATCGCGTTCGAATCGACTATCACTGCTTTGAGCATTCCGGATCCTTCTCGTTCAATGCGATTCGTAGGCCAGCATCTTCCACGTGACCCCAAGGCGCACGTCGGTCTTCAGCTGCACCAGCTGGCGCGACAGGTACAGGATGTCGCGCTCGGCGCGCAGGCGCTCGCCCAGCGGCGTTTTGAGGATGCCGGCGCCGGCCATGACGGCGTCCAGGCTGCCGTAGGCATTCAGCAGGCGCGCCGCCGTCTTCATGCCGATCTTCGAGACGCCCGGCACGCCGTCGGTGGCGTCGCCCATCAGCGCCAGCAGATCGTGCAGCAGTTCCGGCGCCACGCCGAACTTGTTGCGTACCCAGGCGTCGTCGTGCCACTCGTTTTTAAAATGATCCCACACCAGGGCGCCCTGTGCGATCAGGACGTGCAGATCCTTGTCGGTGGTGGCGACGATCGCTTCTCCCCGGTTCTCGTTCAGCCAGCGCATGACGCAGGTGGCGACGACATCGTCCGCTTCGACTTCCGGCAGCATCGCCACCGGCACCCCGGCCGTTCGCAGGCGCTCCTGGAATTCCGGCAAGGCCTCCCGCAATACCGACGGCATCGGCGCGCGATGCTCGCGGTAGCGCGGGTACAGCGCATGGCGCCAGGTCTGGCCGCCGTAGTCGAAAGCGGCCAGCACATGGGTCGGCGCATGCGTCTCGAGCAGGATGCGAAACGACGAGAACGCGTGGCGCAGGGCGATGCCGGCCTTGAGATCGGAGTCGGGCTCCGGGCTGGCTTCGTAGACCCGGCGCACGATGTTCAGTCCGTCGATCGCGAGCAGCTTGGCCATGCGATTTACCTTGCGTAGTCGTACTTGCCGCCGCGTTCCAGTGCGCGCGCATAGGCCGGACGGGCGTGGATGCGCGCCAGGAAGGCGCTCAGGCGTGGATAGTTTGCGCCCAGTCCGGCGCGCGAGGCGGCCGCTTCCAATGGAAAGCTCATCTGGATGTCGGCGGCCGTCATGTCACTCCCGGCGAACCAGTCGCGCGTGGCCAGTTCCGATTCCAGGTAGTCGAGCTGGCTCTTGATGTTCGGCTCGACCAGGGCGCCCTTGACCTTGCGCGCGATGGTGCGTGCGATCGGTTTCGCAAAGAAGGGCATCGGGCCGTTCTCGATGCGGTCGAACACCAGTTTCATCAGCAGCGGCGACATGGCCGAGCCTTCCGCGAAGTGCAGGAAAAACGTGTACTTCAGTTTTTCCGGCGTACCGGCGGCCGGAATGAGGCGCCCGTTGCCGTAGCATTCGACCAGGTATTCGACGATCGCGCCCGACTCGGCGACGACCGTGTCGCCATCCGTGATCACCGGCGATTTGCCGAGCGGGTGGACGGCCTTCAGTTCCGGCGGCGCCAGCATCGTTTTCGGGTCGCGCTGGTACTTCTTGATCTCGTAAGGCAGGCCCAGTTCTTCGAGCAGCCACAGGATGCGCTGCGAGCGCGAATTGTTCAGGTGATGGACGGTGATCATGGGCGCATGCCGGTAGGATAAGACCGTTAGCTTAGCATTGTTGAAGCTTTCCAAAAAGGCAGGCCTGGCGGCAGGGTTCGGCACCGCACCGAGCCGGGCGCGCCCGCCCACTATGATGGGCTGCATGGGCAAGATCCACATCGGCATCTCCGGCTGGCGCTACGCACCCTGGCGCGGAAAATTCTATCCTCCCGGCCTGGCGCAGGCGCGCGAGCTCGACTACGCCTCGCGTCAGCTGCCGACGATCGAAATCAACGGCTCCTTCTATTCGCTGCAGCGCCCCGAGAGCTACGCCGCCTGGTATGCGGCGACGCCGCCCGGCTTTGTCTTCGCGGTAAAGGGCAACCGTTTCATCACGCACATGCTCAAATTGAAGGACATCGACGCGCCGCTGGCCAACGTGCTCGCCTCGGGCGTGTTCGAGCTGCGCGAAAAGCTCGGTCCCTTCCTCTGGCAATTCCCGCCGATGGTCAAATTCGATCCCGAGCGCTTCGAACACTTCCTCAGCATCCTGCCGCAGGACACGGAAGCCGCTTTGGCGCTGGCGCGCCACTACCAGTCGCGCATGGAAGGGAAAGTGTCATTGGCGATGGATGCCAAACGCCCGATGCGCCACGCCGTCGAGGTCCGCCACGAGAGTTTTCGGGACGAACGCTTCATCGCCCTGCTCCGGAAATACAAGGTCGCCCTCGTCGTCGCCGACACGGCCGGCAAATTCCCCTACATGGACGATGTGACGGCCGACTTCGTCTACATCCGCCTGCACGGCGACAAGGAGTTATACGCCAGCGGCTACGACGACGAAGCGACCGAGCGCTGGGCCGAACGCATCCGCGGCTGGAGCAAACATGGGGATGTGTACTGCTACTTCGATAACGATATCAAGGTGCATGCGCCGTATGACGCGCAGCGCCTGATAAGGGCGCTGGGGTTGTAGGGTGGGCACTTGTGCCCACGCGGTCGTACTCCGGCATACCACTACTGCCTACTCGATCAACATGTCGATGATCTCCGGTGTCGCGCCCCAATCCTCTGGATACACCGATTGACGCACAGTGACATGGTGCGGCATCGTAATGCGGCGCCATGTAGGTGAGGATGGGTTAAATCAATCGGGACGCATCGGGAGCGGAGTTCCGACGACAGTGCCATGTGCCCAAGGTTAAGACGGCGTGGGCACAAGTGCCCACCCTACTTTTCGTGCAGCTTGATTACTCGATGTTTACTTCCAGCGGGCGCAGTTGGTTCCTCCGGCGTCTCGCAGGTATTACAGCTCTTGCACCCGCCCCCGCAGCTGTCGGCCGTATCCAGCCAGCGCACCAGCTTCGAATCCGTGCCGCCACGCGAGAGGCGGTTGACGATGCGGATGCGCCACGCGGCCGGCAGGTATTTCGCGCCGACGTAGACGGCGGCACCTACCACGACCAGCGCGACGACGAGTTCCTGCCACATCTCAGCCCCCGCCGAGCGCCAGCGCGACGCGGTAGGTGATGAAGGAAGCGATATAGGCCAGCGCGAACATGTAGCCCGCCATCATCCAGGCATACTTGGCGCTGCCGGTTTCGCGGCGCACCACCGACAGGGTCGACAGGCATTGCGGCGCGTAGACGTACCAGGCCAGCAGAGACAAGGCCGTCGCCAGCGACCACGAGCCGGCGATCAGCGGGCCGAGGGTGTTCGCTACGTCGTCGCCGGAGCCGGCCAGCGCATACACGGTGCCGAGCGCGCCGACGGCCACTTCGCGCGCGGCCATGCCGGGCACGAGGGCAATGCAGATCTGCCAGCCGAAACCGATCGGCTCGAAAATGACCGACAAGGCGCGCCCCAGCATGCCGGCCACGCTGTAATAAATCGGCGGCTGGGTTGCGCCTTCGGGCGCCCCCGGAAAACTCGACAGGAACCAGACCAGCACCATCAGCGTCAGGATGATGGTACCGACCCGCATCAGGAAGATCTTGGCGCGTTCCCACAGGCCCAGGGCCAGGGTCTGCAGGTGCGGCCAGTGGTAAGCGGGCAGTTCCAGCATCAGCGGATGCTGGCCGCTGCCGCTGCGGCGTTTCATGTACCAGGCCACCAGCATGGCGCTGACGATACCGAGCGCGTACAGCACGAACAGCACCAGGCCCTGCAAGTTGACGATGCCGATTTTACGGTCGGGGATGAAGGCGGCGATGATCAGCGCGTACACCGGCAGGCGCGCGGAACAGGTCATCAGCGGCGCGATCATGATCGTCACCAGGCGGTCGCGCGGGTTCTGGATCGTGCGCGCGGCCATCACGCCGGGAATCGCGCAGGCGAACGAGGACAACAAGGGAATGAAGGCGCGCCCCGACAGCCCGACGCCGCCCATCATGCGGTCGAGGAGAAAAGCGGCGCGCGGCAGGTAGCCGCAATCCTCGAGGATCAGGATGAAGAAGAACAGGATCAGGATCTGCGGCAGGAACACGAGCACGCCGCCGACGCCGGCGATGATGCCGTCCACGATCAGGCTGCGCAGCGGTCCCTCGGACATGGTGCCGCCGATCCACTTGCCGATGCCCTCGACGGTGCTGGTGATGAAATCCATCGGCGCTTCGGCCCAGCTGAACACGGCCTGGAAGATGATGAACATCAGCGCGGCCAGCAGGATCGGACCGACCACCGGATGCAGGACCACGTGGTCGATCTTCTCGGACAGGTTGCCCTTGTCGTGCGCGTAGTTGGTGGTGGCGGCGAGAATGCGCCGCACTTCGCGCTGGGTCTGCTCGACCGGGACGGCGTCGATGCTGGATAAAGGCTGCGGCGTGGCCGGTTCGAGCGGCATGCGGTCGAGCGCTTCCAACAAGGCCTGTTCGCCGCCGGCCTGGATCGCGACCGTCTCGACCACCGGCATGCCCAGTTCCTGCGACAGTTTCGCCGTATCGATCTCGATGCCGCGTTTTTTTGCGACGTCGACCATGTTCAGGGCCAGCAGCATCGGCAGCCCGAGGCGCTGGATTTCCAGCACCAGGCGCAAATTCAGGCGCAGGTTTGTGGCGTTGACGACACAGACGACGGCGTCCGGCGCCGCTTCGCCTTCGCGCAGGCCGGCCACCACGTCGCGCGTGATCGCTTCATCCGGGGTTTGCGCGGACAGGCTGTAGGCGCCGGGCAGGTCGAGCACGCGCAGCGCGCGTCCGGCGGGCGAAGTAAAACTGCCCTCCTTGCGTTCGATGGTGACGCCGGCGTAGTTCGCGACCTTCTGGCGCGCGCCGGTGAGGCGGTTGAACAGCGCCGTCTTGCCGCAGTTCGGATTGCCGAGTAAAGCGATCAGGGGCGAGCGCGCCGCCACCTGTTGTTCCATGACGCCCATCGATTATTCCGGCTGGATTGAGACGAGTGCGGCCTCGAACTTGCGCAGGGCGAAGGTCGATTCGCCGACTTTGACGGCAACCGGGCCGCCCGGCAGCCCGCGTTTCAGCATGCGGATGCGTTCGCCCGGCACGAAGCCGAGTTCCATCAGGCGGCGCGCCACGTCCTGACCGCCCAGTGCGTGCGGCGCAAGGTGGATCACGGTCGCACTCTGTCCGGCCTTGAGGGCGTCGAGTGTGGTCAAAGTGGGGACTAGGGTCATGGCGGCGTTCCGGTGGTGTAGCGCTGATGAGACAGATACTAGCATCATAAACCTAAATGCGAATTATTTCTATTTGCAGCTTTGATCACACGACAAAACCGCTTGCGTTCGTCGAAAATTTTACGCAGAATAGAACACGAATGAGAACGATTCTCATTATTCGAGTGACAACTCAGGTAAAACTTCAGGGACTGCTTCGATGATCGTCTGTGTCTGCAACAACATCTCCGACCGTGAAATCCGCCAGGCCGTCGACCTCGGCATCACCTCGATCGCCGCACTGCGCGCGGAACTGGGCCTGGGCACCGATTGCGGCAAATGCATCAGCTATGCACGCGAAGTGCTGCACGAAGCCCTCGACAGCAAGACCGTGGTTACCGAACTGAGCTTCCGCTCCTCCCAGCTGGCCTGATCCCACCTGTTGCTTGCGCCGCGGTTCCGGCCGCGCGCTGCTGCCCTTTTGCTATGATGGTGGCAACGCACACCAACAATAAGGCACATCATGAAGGGCGATCCCAACGTCATCCGGCTGCTCAACGCGCAGCTGACCAACGAGCTCACCGCGGTCAACCAGTACTTCCTGCACGCGCGGATGTACCGGCACTGGGGTTTCTTCAAGCTCGGCAAGAAGGAATACGACGAATCGATCGGCGAAATGAAACATGCCGACAAGCTGATCGACCGCATCCTGATGCTCGACGGCCTGCCGAACCTGCAAGCCCTGCATAAACTCCTGATCGGCGAAAACACCGAAGAGATGCTGGCCGCCGATTTGAAACTCGAGCGCAGCGCCCAGATCACGGTCAAGGAAGGCATCGCCGCCGCCGAGCTTGCGGCCGACTACGTCTCGCGCGACCTGCTGCTCGAGATCCTCGAGGACACCGAAGAGCATATCGAATGGCTCGAGACCCAGCTCGACCTGATCGTGAAGGTCGGGATCCAGAATTACCTGCAGAGCCAGATGGCCGAGTAAGGATTTCAGTTTCACCGGCGGGCGGCTGTGCCGTCCGCCTCCTGCATCACCCACACCGGCGCCGACCACAGGATGTTGCCATCGGCCTGGGTCAGCTTCGCATAATAAAAATGCGCGCCCACCGACGGCGTAAAACTGACGTTCGCCTCGCTCGCCATTTGCGTGACGGCCCCGTTCCGTCCCGGCACCCCTTCCATGATCGCCACCGACGCCACCTGCTTGCCCGCCGTGCTGGCGAAATGCGCCACCAGGTTCAAGGGACCGCTATTCGTCAACCGCTCGCCCATCATGCGGCCGTTGGCGGTCAGCACCAGCTGCGAACTTTTATCCATCGTCGCGAACACGCGCCGCGCCTTCAATGCGTCGATGAAGCTGGCCTGGCTCAAAGGCTCGCCGTCCGGGATCAGCACGCCGGTGCGGTTCGTATAGGCCGTGCCCCAGTTGGCGCAGTGGTTGTCCTGATTGGTACTGAAGGCAACGTGATACCCCGCCTCCAGCACCTTGTTGCAGGCCGCCTCGAAATTGCTTCTCCGGGTTTCCGCTTCCTTGTCGTTGCTTGAAAAGGCCGTGCTGTTGACTACCTCGCACAGGGCCATGGCCGCGTCGCCGTCCGCGGTGTAGCCGAGGGCGGTGCCATTCACCGTGAACTGGCCGCTGGCTGACGGATGGTTGAACTGGCCGACCCAGCCGCGCTCGCGCATCAGCGTGTATAGAAACGCGTAATCGCTGCGCGGCGTGGCGACATCGGCCAGCAGCTCGCCTTGCCCATTCTTTTCCCAGCCCAGCAGCTGCTCGCTGTTAAAAATGTTGACGTGGCCGCCCTTGTTGATGACGCCCCACTCCATGCCGTAGACGGCCAGGAAATCCGGGTGCGCGGCGTTGAAGCCGGCGGCGATGTCGAGCCCCTTGCGGTACAGGGCCTTGGCCGCGGCCGGGTCGGCATTCGGTTCGGTGCCGTCCGAACCGTCGTACATGTGGTTGTGCTCGGACGCGACAAGGATGTCGAGGCCGTGGTTCCTGGCGTAGGCAAAGGCGGCGTCCGGCCCGTATTTCGCCGTTAAAGGATCCTGGGCGCCCTTGCAGTCGCTCAGTTCGGCGCCGCCGTCGCTGTGGTTGGTCTGGCTGTGCAGGTTACCGAAGTAGACCGTGTAGGGCAGCGCCGCCGTGGAGGCTTGTGCGCCCGGCTGGCGCAGGCCCGGCCTGCCGACCGGCAGCGGCGCAAAGGCCGGCAGGGTAGCCAGGCGCGGCGGCCCGAGCTCGATCTGCCAGGTCTGCTCGTGGACGTCGGCCGAGGGTGCATGCGAGAGCGCAGCGCGGCTGGCGGCGCGCAGGCGCACCTGGTACACGCCGGCGGCCAGCTTGCCGGCATCCTGGCCGGACCATTCCACCTGCACCGACACCGGCTGGTCTGCCAGCGGCGTGCTGCCCTGCCAGCGGCGCACGACGAGCTCGCGCGGACCGATCAGCTCGAGCTGCCAGCCGACGACTTGCGCCTGGCGCGCATTCGGATAATCGAAGGCGAGGGTAAACGTACGCGCGTCGCCCTTGCCGGGGTCAAGCGCCCGATACGGGGCGAACAAGGTGGCTTCGAATTCGCTGTGTTCGTCGATGGCTGCAAAGGCGCCGGGAGCGCAGCAGCACAGCAGAAACAGGGCGAAGCAGGAGGGAGTAGAGATAAAGGTTTTCATGATGCAATTGTTGCAATTACATCATGATCAGCCCTTGCGCCAGGCCGGGCGTTAGTTGCCTTTAACTATATCTTTTTTGACAAAAGGACAGCCGGGTGCAGCCTGATGCCGGCGCAGGTGCCGGCGCGAAGGCGGCACCTGCGCCGATACATCATCTCGTCAGAAATGGTATTCGGCGCGTACCATCGGCGTGCTGGCGCGCTGGCCGCGGCCGCCGGTGGTGGCGCGCGTGTTGCCGAACTTGTTGTTCCAGAACTGGTACTCGAGGCCGACCCGCAGGCGGTTCTTCGCCTGGCCGAAGTGGGAGCTGAGGTCGTACATCAGCGCCATGTCGATGTTGGTCTCGGCGCCGGTGCCGTTGCCCACTTCATCCTGGCCCTTGGCGGCGATGAACAGGCCAAAACCCTCGAACGAGACGCGCTCGACCACGGGAATCGCCCAGTTGACCGACAGCGCGGCGTGGGTGTCGTAGGTGTAGCGGCCGTTCACGTTCGAGATCGGCGGGAAGGCGCCGCTCGGCGCGTTCGATTCGCGCAGCAGCAGCACGCTCGTGTTCAGGAAACCGGGCACGTCCCACATCAGGGTCGGGCCGGCGACCAGCATGCGCTTCCTCGAGTTGTAGCCGACGTCGTTCTTGGTGTTCCAGTCGAAGCCGAAGGTGGCGCCGACACCCTTTACCGGGCCATAGCGCATTTCGGTGCCGCGCAGGGCGCCGATGTCGAGCGTGTGGCGGTAGACGATATAGGCTTCCTGGGCGCCTTCGCTTTGCGTCAGCGAGGCCGGATCGGCTTTATCCGACTGCAGCAGGTCGACGTTGAAGAAGTTGCTGCCGTACTTGTAGCCGCTGGCGTGGGTCAGCGCGAAGATGTGCTTCTTGATGGGCTCCGGATTGAACGGCTCGGCGAAGCGGGTGCCGTAGCGCCAGCTGATCGAGGTGTCGCTCCAGTCGGCGGCGCCGGCGGCGGCACAGGTGAGCAGCAGGGAAGCGCCGGCGGCGCACAGGATTTTATTGGTCATGTAATGGTCTTGGACTGAGGTTGCTCGCGTTTTGCCTGATTGGACGGCTCCTGCCGGCGCGCGACATGCAGCTCGACGCGGTGCACCTGGCCGTCGTCGACCAGCTGCAGCGTGTCGCCGCCGACATCGACGCCATCGACCCGCAGCGCGGCGGCATCCAGCACGCGCACCTCGATCGCATACGTGGTGGCGCGATAGCGGTACTGCAGGCGGAAGCCCGGCCAGCCGCAAGGCAGCTGCGGCGCCAGCACCAGCCGCTCGCCGACGCGCTCGATGCCGAGCAGCGATTCGACGACCAGCCGGTACATCCATCCGGCTGAGCCAGTGTACCAGCTCCAGCCGCCGCGCCCAACATGGGGAGCGGCCGCGTGTACATCCCCAGCAACAACATACGGCTCCAGGCGGTAGCGCGCGCAGTCGTCCGGCGTGGCCGCCAGGCGCACGGGATTGAGCATGTCGAACAGTTCCCAGGCGCGCTCGGTGTTCCCCATGCGCGCAAAGGCCATCGCGCCCCAGAGCGCCGCATGCGTCGCCTGGCCGCCGTTCTCGCGCACGCCGGGCGCGTAGCCACGCAGGCTGCCGGGATGCAGGCTGCCGGCCTCGAAGGGCGGATCGAGCAGCCGGACCAGGCGCGATTCCGGCCACACCAGGTGGGTGTCGACCGCCGCCATGGCGCTGGCCGCGCGCTCCGGGCCGGCGGCGCCGGACAGCACGCTCCAGCTTTGCGAGACCAGGTCGATGCGGCATTCGTCGCTGTCTTTCGAGCCGAGCGGGGTGCCGTCGTCGAACCAGGCGCGCCGGTACCATTCGCCATCCCAGGCGTGGTTTTCGAGCTGGGTGCCGAGCGCCTGCGCGGCGGCGCGGCAGGTGGTGGCAAAACCGTAGTCGGCGCGGCGGTCGGCCAGTTCGGCGAAGCGGCTTAACACCTCGATCATGAAAAAGCCCAGCCAGACGCTCTCGCCGCGTCCCTTGGCGCCGACGCGGTCGAGGCCATCGTTCCAGTCGCCGCTGCCGATCAGGGGTAATCCATGTTCGCCGAAGCGCAGGCTGTGGCGGATCGCGCGCACGCAGTGTTCGTACAGGTCGGCGCGCTGGCTGGACTCGCGCGCCAGGTCGAAATACGACTCCTCGCCGAATGCGAGCGCACGCCCTTCCAGATAAGGAGCCGACTCGCCCAGCACCGCGAGATCGCCGGTGGCGCGGATGTAGCGGCAGGTGGCCAGCGGCAGCCACAATAAATCGTCCGAGCAGCGCGTGCGTACGCCGCCGTTCGCAGGCGGATGCCACCAGTGCTGCACATCCCCCTCGACGAACTGGTGCCCGGCGCACAGCAGCAGGTGCTCGCGCAGCAGTTGCGGACGCGTGTGCACCAGTGCCATCGCGTCCTGCAACTGGTCGCGGAAACCGTAGGCGCCGCCCGACTGGTAATAGGCGCTGCGCGCCCACATGCGGCAGGCCAGGGTCTGGTACACGAGCCAGCCGTTGGCGAGCACGTCGAGGCTGGGGTCGGGCGACTCGACGCGTACCGCGCCGAGCGTCTCGTCCCAGTACGCGTTCACCCGTTCGATTGCCGCTCGGGCCGCCGTACTGCCGCCATGGCGCGCCGCCCGCTCCGGACCGCCGGCACCGAGCACGAACACCAGCTCCTTCTGTTCTCCGGGCGCCAGCTCGAAGGCGACCTGCAGCGCCGCGCACGGATCGAGTGCGGCGCCGCTGCTGCCGGACAGCCCCGCGCGGCTCAGGGCCTGCGGCGCGCCCAGATGCCTGCCGCGGCCGATGAACTCCATGCGGTCGCAGGTAAAGCCCGCTTCCTGCGCGTCGACGTGGAAGAAGGCGGCATGCTCCGCGCCATCGCTGTTCCAGGCATTGCGTGCGCACAGCGCGCCGCTGGCCGGATCGCGTCCGGTCACGACGTGCATGCTGGATGCCGCACGCAGCTCGCCCAGCACCCATTCGACATAAGCGGTCGCCGACAGGCGCCGCGGCACCGCGCTGTCATTGCGTACCCGCAGCACGCTGTATTTTACCGGCGCATCGTGTGCCACGAACTGCGTCAGTTCGGTGCGGATGCCGTGCGCCCTGTGCTCGAACACGCTGTAGCCGAAGCCGTGGCGCGTGAGGTAGTCGCCGCCCGATGGCGCAGGCAATGCGGTCGGCGACCAGAACACGCCGCTCGCTTCGTCGCGCAGATAAAACACTTCGCCGCCGCGGTCGCCCACCGGATCGTTTTCCCAGGGCGTCAGGCGCAGGTTGTGGGCGTTCCCGCTCCAGGTATAAGCCTGGCCGCTTTCAGAGACGACCGAGCCGAAATCCGGGCTGGCCAGCACGTTCGACCAGGGGGCCGGCGTCGGCCGCCCGGGCTTTATACGGATGAGATATTCGCGTCCGTCGGGGCTGAAGCCGCCGATGCCGTTGTCGAGCAGGAGCGCGGGCGCTTCGGTTTCCGATTCGGCTTCCGGCACAGGAGCGGCCGCGGGCTGCGGCGCGGCCGTGCGCAGCGCCGGCATGCCGGTGCCGGGCGCCGCCTGCGCACGCCGCAGCTGCTCGGCCAGGCTGCCGCCTTCGCCCACCAGCACCACGCGCGCCAGCGCCGCGATCAGGACCCGGTCTTCCTGCGGCAGCTGCTCGAGCACCTGCAGATACACACCGCCCGGGCGGTCGAGCAATGCGGCCGCACTGCTGGCGGCGATGAGCTCCAGGAGCTGGGCGTGCAGCGAACGGGGCGCGCTGCCGCCCTCCCCGCACCAGATCACCAGGTCGACCAATAAACCCTTATGGCGCCACCAGGCATGGGCCTGCAGCAGCTGGCGCGCCAGCCCGAGCCGGGCCGCGTCCTGGATCTGCACCAGCACGATCGGCAAGTCGCCCGAGATCGCATATGGCCACAGGCCGGACTGGCCGCGGGTATTGCGCGCGATGAGCGCCGGATCGGCGCGCAGTCCGCGCTGCGGATACAGCACGGCGCCCGCCAGACGCGCATACAGCTGGGCGTCCGCTTCGCTCGCATGCAGGGACTGGAGCAATGCCTGGCCCTGGGCCCAGGCCAGCTCGAAGGTATGTTCGACACAGTGGCGCTGCGCATACTTGGCGGCCAGGTGCAGGGCGGCGTCGCGCTCGCCCGCCACGCCGAGCACCAGGTCGACCGTGATCTCTTCGTCGGGCGCGAGCGTCACCACGCGGCGGATCACCAGCGCCGGATCGAGCACCGCACCGGCCGCGCCATCGAGCGGCCTGTCGGTCGCCATGGCAGCGGGCAGCGCGTTGCGATTGCCGCGACCGATGAAATCGGCGCGGCTGGTTTCGAACGAGGCCGCTTCGGCCTCGACGCCGTGCACCGCCATCGCATGCAGCAGCCAGGGCGTCGCTTCCCCTTCCGCGCGCGGCCGGCGCGTGCAGAGGATGGCGGTGCGATCTTCGACGATTTCGCTCTGCACGAAGAGTTTGCTGAAAGCGGGGTGAGCGTCGTCCTGCGCCGGCAAGGACAGCACCGGTTCCGTATAGCTCGTCAACTCGATGCGGCGCGGCCGCCCGGACAGATTCTTGATGCGCATGCGGCGCAGCTCGACATCGTCCTCGGGCGCGACCACGATCTCGGTCACCAGCTCGATGCCGTGGTCGCGCCGCCGCAACTGCACCTTCTCTTCCGCGAACACGGCCTCGTAATGCTCGGGCTGGGCCAGCGTCGGCTGCCAGGCGCCGGACCACAGCGCGCCGCTGTCCAGGTCGCGCAGGTAGCAGAACAAGCCCCAGTCGTCGCAGGTTGCGTCCATCCGCCAGCGCGTGAGGGACAGTTCGTTCAAGCGGCTGTAGCCGCCGCCGTCGCTCGTCACCATCACGTGGTAGCGCCCGTTCGACAGCAGTTGCAGCTGCGGCTGGGCCACACCGGCGCGCGTAACCGAACGGACCGGCAAAGGCGCCTCGGGCGCGCCCTGCTGCGCATCGAGTTCGAAGGCGGCGGACTGGATGGCGCCGCTCGCCGGCACCGGTTCCTGCAACAGGAGCAGCGCCGCGCGCAACTGCGGATCGGCCTCGAAGCGCCGCTGCATCGGACGCCCATGCAGCAAGGAGGACAGGGCGAGCAAGCCCATGGCCTGGTGGTCGGAGGCAAAGGCGCGCACGATCGCGTGACGCTGGCCGCGCGGCAGGCGCGCGCCGGTGTAGTCGATCGCCTCATACATACCGTAACGGCCGGTGCAGCCCAGCGCGGCGATGCGCTCCAGGTTGGCGCAGGCCGCTTCGGGCGCCACCATCAGCGCCAGCAGCGAAGCATAGGGTGCGACCACGAGTTCGTCGCCGAGGCCGCGCGCCAGGCCCATACCCGGTACACCGAAGGCGCGGCGTTCGTAACGCAGGCTGCCGTCAAAACGGTTGCAGAGCGCATCCGACATGCCCCAGGGGATGTCGCGCCGCGCCGCGTACGCGATCTGGACGCGCACGGCCGCGCGGCAGCTGCGGTCGAGCAGGGTGTCGCGGTAGGCCGGCATCACCAGCTGCGGCGCCAGATAGTCGGCCATGGCGCCGTTCGGCGAGAGGAGTAACTGTTCCCTGCCGACGATGCACAGCTGGCGGCCGAGGGCGGTCCAGTGCGTCTGCGGCAGCCCTCCCTGGGCGATGCCGACGAAGCTGGCCAGGCGCGCAGTCGAGGCCAGTGCATCGCAGGCGCCGTCTTCGAGCCGGTCCGCGGCCAGGTCATAACCCGGCGCCAGCGAATTCGTGTCGCGCCGCAGGAGCCAGCCGAAATCCATATCGGCGAATGCGCGCGCGCATGCGGCCAGGGTCGCGATCTCGCGCAGGCGCGCCTGCGCCGTGGCGGCGCCCTCCTCCACCATTTGCGCCAGGGCCTGTTCGGCCTCGCTCGCATCGGCGGCCGGCCTGCTCATTGTCGCCAGTTCGCGCAGGGTCGGGACCCGCGTCAGGCCGGCATCGAGCACGTATTCCTGCACCGCGCGCATCCAGGGCGCCAGCACCAGCAGGTCGTCGCGCGCCGCGCGGCAGTCGGCGTCAAGTCGCGTGGCCCAGTCGCGCAGCTGGGCGTCCGCCTCGTCCGGCAGCGTCGCCAGCAGCATCGAGGCCGCGCGTAGGGCCGCTCCCAGGCAGTCGGCCAGGCCCGGCAGCGTCTCGCCATTGCGGCAGCGCTCGGGCGCCAGCGCGTCGCGGCAGCTCTCCAGCGCCTTGCGCACGACGGACGGTGCGCCTTGCGCATGTTCTTCCACCACCTGCAGCGTGGCGCGCAATCCCTCCAGTGCGCGTACGCTGGCGATGGGCGCATCGAGCAGGCCCTCCAGGCCCGTCGCCAGGGTCAGCAGGTGCGCCGCAAGGCTGCCGCTGGCGACGGTATCGACCCGCAACGGCGGCAGGGGCGCCAGCGTGCGCGTGTCGTAGCCGGCATAAAAATGGCCGCGGCGGCGCTCGAGCAGGGCCATGCTCTCGAAGGCGGCACGCACCCGCACCAGCACGGTGGCACCCGGCACGAAGCCGAAGTCCCAGGCCGTCAGATTGGCCAGCAGGGACAAGCCGATCTGGCTCGGCGAAGTCGACTGCGTGATGGCCGGTTCGGGGCGCTCCTGGATGCCGGCCGGCGTTAACCAGTGGCTGTCCGGGCCGACCACGTCTTCGAAATAGGCCCAGCTGCGGCGCGCGAGCTTGTCCAGGAAGCGCACCTGTTCGCGCGAGAGCTTCGCTGGCGGCCGCTCGAACGGCAGGCTGACCCACCAGGCCAGCAGCGGAGACAGGAACCACAGCAGCAGCAAGGGCGCGGCCGCGAACAGGGCGAAGGGATGCAGGAAGGTCAGCAGCACGGCGACGAGCACCGAGAACGTCGGCGCGAACCACATGCTGCGCCAGGCCGATTCGACGTCGGTGCTCGAGCGGATCAGGCTCGACGCCTTCCATTGCAGCAGGTGGCGGCGCGAGACCAGCATGCGCCAGCCGGTGCGTGCGATCGCGTGCAGGCTGTACCAGGCTTCGTGCGGCAGGAAAGCGGTGCCGGTCACGGCATGGGCGAGGCTGCCCGCCGCGCCATGGGCCCAGCGAGTGAAATGCTGGCGCCACAGCAGGTCGTGCGGCTTGTCGACCAGGGTGACGCCTATCCTGAAAAAGGCCGGCAGGAAGAAGACCGACAATCCCGCCGCGCTCCAGAAGGCAGGCCCCGGCAGCAGCGACCAGCACAGCACCAGGGTGGCGGCGAGGGTCGGCGCCACCAGGCTGCGGCGCAGGTTGTCGAACAGCTTCCAGCGTGCCAGCGCGCTCAAAGGGTTGGCTTCGCGCTGCCCGTCCCGGGACGGCACGCGCGCGCGCAGCCAGCCGGCCAGTTGCCAGTCGCCGCGGATCCAGCGGTGGCGGCGCGCGATGTCGTCGCTGTAGCGCGCCGGCCAGGCCTCCACCAGCTGGGTATCGCTGAGCACAGCGCTGCGCAGGTAGCAGCCTTCCAGCAGGTCGTGCGACAGCACGGCATTGTCGGGCAGGCGCCCGGCCAGCACACGGACATAGGTGTCGACTTCGTAGATGCCCTTGCCGATGAAGGAGCCTTCGCCGAACAGGTCCTGGTAGACGTTCGATGCGGTGCGGGTGTACGGATCGATTCCCGGCGCGCCGCCATACATGCGCTCGTAGCGCGAGGCGCGCTCCAGGGGCAGCGAAGTCGCCACGCGCGGCTGCAGCAAGGCGTGGCCGGCGATCACGCGGCGTCCGTTCGCATCGAGCAGCGGCTGGTTCAAGGGGTGCGCCATCGCCGCCACCGTCCGGCGCGCGCTGTCGATCGGCAGCTGGGTGTCGGCATCGAGCGTGATGACGTACCGGATGCCCTCCAACTCGCCGGTATTTCCCTCGACCAGCATGAAGCGTTCGCGCGCGCCGCCGCGCAAATACGCGTTCAGGTCGGCCAGCTTGCCGCGCTTGCGCTCGCACCCGGTCCAGGCGTGCTCGCTGGTACTCCAGACGCGCGGCCGGTGCAGCAGCAGGAAGGGTTGATCGGCATGGCGCGCATTCAGGGCCGCGATGCCGGCACGGGCTTCTGCCAGCAGTTCGACGTCGCCGAACATCGTTTCCTCGGGCGCATCCGTGAAATCGGTGAGCAGGCAAAAGCGCAGCTGCGGGTCGCGGTTGGCGAGGTAGCGCAGCTCCAGCCCCTCGCACAGCGACCTGAGGTTCTCGCTGCTGTCCAGCAGCGCGGGGACGACGACCAGCGTGCGCGCATCCGGCGGGATGCCGCTACTGAAATCCATGCGCGGCAAGGGTTTCGGTGCCACCAGGCGCGCGACCATCAAATCGGTGAGCGTCAGCGCCAGCTGGCTGGCGCCGAAGGACACCAGCAGGCCGAGCACGACCAGCAAGCCGGCGCCGGCGCCGGCCCGGTAGGCGTGCACCAGCAGTGCCGCCGTAAACAGCAAGGTAAAGCCGCCGATCGCGCCGAGGTAGGCCAGCAGGGGTCGGCGCCGCGCCGCGCGCCGCAGTGCGAGCAGCATGCCGCGTGCGGGCGGCAGTTGCGCGCGCAGCACTGGCAAGCCATCGCCGACCAGGTAGTGGCCGACATGTCGCATGCGCAGATCGAGGCCGCCTTCGGCCAGCGCCAGGGCGGCCGCCGCGACCTCGCTTTCAGGCTGGCCGCACTGGCGCGCCAGGCGCTCGACGGTGTGGCGGTAATGGTCGCGCGTGGCGAAATCCATGCGGCCGTAGACGCCCGCCGGGTCGCGCCGCAGCACCTGCTCGACCACGCTCGCGGTCTCGACGAAGGCATGCCAGTCGATGCGCTCGAGCCGGCGCAGGCTGTCGAGGCTGTTGGTGAACGAGGCCGCGTCGAGGGCCTGCTCTTCGGTGGCGCGCGCCGCCTGCGCCTCGACCGTCAGGCCCTCGTCGGCGAGCCGGGCGCCGACCCAGTGCAGCACCTGGGCCAGCGCTTCTCCCTGCCCTTCCAAAAGGCGCGCCAGTTCGGCCACGAAAGCGGGTTGCAAGGGCTGATTGGTGCGCGCCATGTCGGCCACCAGCAGGACCAGGTCGCCGGGGCGGCGTTCGGCCGTCTCGCGCATGCGGGCGGCCCAGTCGCGGGCGAGACCCTGCTGCTGCAGGCTGGCGTGCAGGCGCACGGCGAGCCGGCGCAGGTTGTCGATCAGCGCCAGGCGCAGCATGATCGGGAACGCCCACAGCTCGCCCAGCGTGAGCGGCGCACCTTCCTGGTAGGCGTTGATAAAACGCGCCAGGTTCGGTTCGTCGATCAGGCCGTCCCCATGCATGACGACTTCGAGCGCCAGCGCGTGGACCCGCGGCTGGCCGGCGACTTCTCGTGGCACGGCCAGGCGCGGCAGCGCACGGCTGTAGGCGCGCGGCAGGTGGCGGCGCGCGGTGCGGACCTGGCCGTCGATCAGGCGCCAGGCGTCGAGCAGGCGCTCGGCGGCCGGGGCCGTACGGCCGTCCCGCGCGGCCTGGGTCAGCGAGGTGCAGGCGGCGGCGATGGCGGCGGCGTTGTCCGCCAGGCGCGCCAGCAGGTCCTCGGCGCGCGCATCGTCCTGCGCGCCCGACAGCCCATGGCGGCCAGCCAGGCTGCGGCCGTGCTGCGCCATGCGCGCGGCATCGAAGCGCTCGGCGCGCAGCGGCGCCCCGTCCGCGGCGTCGGCGTCGCGAACGGGCGGATGCCCCGCGCGCGGCGCGTCGGCCTTGGTGTGCAATTCGTCGTTCAACAGGAGCCTCGATGATGAGCGTGCATGCGAAACACGTCGCATGCCATGCTAGAACGTCATCGGTCGAGGGACTGTGCGTTAACGAACGCAGCGGCGCGAACGCAGCGGCGCGAACGCAGCGGCCGGATGCTTGCACGCTTGCCACCGGGCGCCGCGCCGGCGCCGGCCGCTCAGGGTGCCAGCAGGGCCAGGCCGCCGGCCAGGTGGCGCACGTTGCCGTGGCCGAGTTGCTGGGCGATCTGCGCCGCCTCGGCGCTGCGCTTGCCGCTGCGGCAGAAGAACACCAGCGGGCGCGTTTCCCGGCACAGCCAGGCGGCGTGATCGGGCAGGCGCGACAGCGGCAGGCTGTAGGCCGCGCGCCCATGCAGCAGCGGCGTGCCGAGCGCGTGCTCGCAGGCTTCGCGCACGTCGATCAGCAGCGCGTCCGGATGGCGGTCGAGGAAGCGTAGCAGCGCGTTGCCGTCCAGCCCGCACGGGATCAGGCCCGTCGATGCCGGCGCCGGTTGCGGCGCGGCGCCGGCGCCGGCGCCGGCCCCGGATCCCGTCACCGGACAGGGCGCTGGCGGCAATGTGCCCAGCGCCTGGCCGCAGCGCGCGATGCGGGCGCAGGCGGCGTCGATGAACGCTTCGTCGGCCAGCGGGCCGAAGGACATGCGCACCGCGTTCGCGCAGCGTTCTTCCGGCAGCCCCATCGCCAGCAGTACGTAACTCGGCGCGGCCTTTGCCGCCGAACAGGCCGAGCCGGCGCTGACCCGCACGCCGGCGGCGTCGAACAGGTCGAGCAAAGCTTTACCGGAGCGGCCCGGCACCGTGAAATTGAGCGTGGTCGGCAGCGCGTGTTCGAAAGGCGCATTGAAGACGAGGCCGGGAAAGGCGGACCATAAGGCGGCGGCGAGACGCGCGCGCGCGGCGGCCATCTGCGCGTGGCTCATGAAGGTACGCCCTTCTTCGAGCGCGCGCAGTACCGCGCCCAGGGCGGCGATGCCGGCCATGTTCTCGGTGCCCGAACGCTGGCCGTCTTCCTGGCCGCCGCCGCACATCAGCGGCGTGAACGGGGCGCCGGCGCGGACATACAGCATGCCGATGCCTTTCGGCGCATACAGCTTGTGGCCGGAGAACGGCGCGTAATCGATGCGGGTGCTGCTCAAGGCCAGCGGCAGCTTGCCGAGCGCCTGCACGCAGTCGACCATCCACCGCGCCGGGCTGGCGGTTTCCTCCAGCACGGCCGCGATGCCGTCCAGGTCGGAGACGATGCCGGTCTCGTTGTTCGCGGCCATCGTGCAAATCAAGGCGGCGCGCGGCGCCAGCGCACGCAGCGTGTCCAGGCGATGGCGGCCGTCGGCGTCGACCGGCAGCGCCTTGATGGTCAGGTTCGTGCCGAGCAGCGCGTTCCAGTGCGCCAGGCTTTCCGGGACGGCCTTGTGTTCGGTCGCGCCATACAGCAGCAGGTCGCCGCACGGCAGTCCGGCCGCACGCCGCTCGCGCACTGCGCACAGGGCCGACAAAACGGCTGTCTGGATGCCCTCGGTGGCGCCGCTGGTGAACAGCAGGCGTCCATCCGGGGCGCCCAGCACGCGGCGTGCGCGGCTGCGCGCATCGTCGAGCAGCGCGCGGGCGCGCAGGCCGGCAGCGTGGCTGCTGCTCGGGTTGCCGAAACACGCGAGCAGTGCGCCCTGCGCGGCCTGGATTGCCGCCGGCAGGACGGGAGAAGTGGCGTTCGCGTCGAGGTAGATTTCACTATGCATAATAATTTGCAAAAAGCGTAAACACGAACGGAGATCGTGTTATTGTTAAGCAATATGTTACAAAGGTTTGATGGAAAGCACGTTCCAAATAAGCTATCAAAAACTAGGTTATTAGCATAGTTGTTCTATTAGTGACGAAAAACTAAAATGAATTCACTGGACAAGTTTGATTGTGCGATTCTCGCCGCACTTCAGGCCGATGCAACCCTGTCGATTTCGGGCCTGAGCGACAAGGTCGGCCTCTCCAGCACGCCTTGCTGGAAGCGCGTCAAGCGCCTCGAGGAAGAGGGGTATATCGAAAGCCGCGTCACCATCGTCAACCGCCAGAAGGTGGGCTTGCCGGTCACGGTGTTCGTCAGCGTGCGCACCCCCGAACACGATGAAAAATGGCTGGAACGCTTTGCCGCCGCCGTCGTCGCCCTGCCCGAAGTGCTGGAATTTCACCGCATGAGCGGCGACGTCGACTACCTGCTGAAGGTCGCCACCACCGACATCGCCGGCTACGACCGCTTCTACAAGAAGCTGATCAAGACCGCACAGCTGAGCGGGGTCTCGTCGGCCTTCTCGATGGAGCAGATCAAGTGCACGACTGCCCTGCCGCTGGAGCTGATTGCGCACGGGTTGCCTGCCTGAGCTGAGCTGCACCGGGCCTTCGTTCTATGCGATGATGCAGGCCGTTCGTATATCAACGGAGACAGGCTGATGCCATCGAAATTCATTATGGCGCCGCTGGCGCTGGCCGCGCTGCTGTGCGCGTCGGATGCCGCGCTCGCGCAAGAACAAGCAGTCAAGATCGGCGTGACCGGCCCGCTCTCGGGCGCGAATGCCTTTGCCGGCAAGGACAACGAAAACGGCGTGCGTCTCGCCGTCGAGGAACTCAACGCCCAGAAGATCAAGGTGGCGGGCAAAACGCTGCGCTTCGAACTGCAATCCGAAGACGATGCCGGCGATCCGAAGCAAGGCGTGACGGTGGCCCAGAAGCTGGTCGACGGCGGCATCAAATTCGTGCTCGGACCGTACAACTCGGGCGTCGCGATTCCGGCGTCGCGCGTCTACAACGACGCCGGCGCCCTGATGTCCACCGTCGGCACCAATCCCAAGATCACCCAAAGCGGCTACAAGGGCGTGTTCCGCATTGTCGCCAGCGATTCGCAGGTCGGCGGCGCGATGGCGAATTACGCCGCGCGTGAATTAAAGCTGAAAAACGTCGGCGTGATCGACGACCGCACCGCCTTCGGCACGGGCATCGCCACCGAATTCAAGCGCCAGGCGCAAGCGGCCGGCATGAAGGTCGCCGGCCACGAGTTCACCAACGACAAGGCCAGCGATTTCGCGGCCATCCTCACCGCGCTGCGCGCGAAAAAGGTCGACGCCATCTTCTTCGGCGGCTATGCGCCGCAAGCCGCGCCGATGGTGCGCCAGATGAAGGCGCTCGGCCTGAACGTGCCGCTGCTCGGCGGCGATACCCTGTGCAGCCCGGAGATGGCCAAACTCGGCGGAGCGGCCGTCGGAGAAAATGTGCGCTGCGCCCAGGCCGGCGCCATCATCGCGAAACAGCCCGCCGGTCCCGCCTTCCTTGCCAAATACAAGGAGCGCTTCAAGCGCGAGCCTGACGTCTACGCCCCTTCGTTCTATGACCAGACCATGTTCATCGCCGCGGCGATGAAGGCCGCGAACAGCCTCGATCCGGCGGCGGTCGGGCAGCAGCTGCGCAGCTCGAGCCACCAGGGTGTGGTCGGCAGCTACGGCTACGACGACAAGGGCAACCTGAAAAAGACGGCGGTGACCGTCTACACGTTTAAAAATGGCGCACTGGCGCCACTGGCTAGTTATTAAGGCAATCACATGAACCAACATTTCAAGCTCGGCGCACTGGCTGCCGCCGCCCTCATCGCCTGTGCACCGGCCATCGGCGCCGACCAGGCCGCAGCGCCAACGAAACAGGTCGCCGCCCATCCGCAAGCCGGCAAGAAGCTCAACGTCCTCGCCGACGAGTACTACGATGCACTGGCGCGTTTCGACCCGGTCTCGGCCAGCGAGAGTGGAGATAACCGCTTCATCGACCAGATCGGCATGTCGATTTCCCCGGTCGAGCGCAGCAGACAGTTCGCGCGCTACAAGGCCTTCCAGAAGCGCCTGCATGCGATCAAGCGGGCGCAGTTGAACAGCCGCGACCAGACCAGCTACGACATCCTCGATTATGAGCTCGGCATGGCGCTGCGCTTCGAGCCCTTCCCCGAGCACCTGCTGCCGCTGAACCAGATGGACAGCATGCCGGTCACGCTGGCGAACTACGCCAGCGGCCAGGGCGCCCAGCCGCTCTCCACCGTGCAGGACTACCGCGCCTACGCCAGCCGCCTGACGCAGCTGGGGCCGTGGGTCGATCAGGCGATCGCCAACATGAAAGAAGGGATCAAGCGCGGCATCGTGCACCCGAAATCGGTGATGCTGTCGGCCCTGCCACAGTTCAAGCAGCTGGCGGCAAGCACGCCGGAGGCCAGCATCTACTACACGCCGATTAAAAACTTCCCGGCCGGTTTCTCGGACGCCGACAAGCGCGCGCTCACCAAGCTGTATGCAGATGCGATCGGCGGCAAACTGAATCCGGCATTGAACCGCCTGGCGACCTTCATCGAGAAGGACTACATTCCGGCCGCGCGCACCAGCACCGGCTGGAACGCGCTGCCGAACGGCGCCGCCTGGTACAAGGTGCGCGTGGCGAGCCAGACGACGACCGACCTGACGCCGGAAGCGATCCACGAGATCGGCCTGAAGGAAGTGGCACGCATCCAGGGAGAATACGGCCGCATCGGCCCGAAGATGGGTTACACGGGCCCTGCGGCCGGCCTGCCGGCCTGGGTGTCGCAGCAGGCGAAGTTCAAGCCATTTAAAACGGAACAGGAAGTCATCGACGTCTACCGCAAGCTCGACGCCCAGCTGCGCACCAAGCTGCCGTCGATGTTCAACCTGCGTCCGAAGTCGCCGCTCGACCTGCGCCTCGAGCCTGAACTGAGCCGCGCCACCGCCTCCGACCACTACACCCCGCCGGCGGTGGACGGCACCCGTCCGGGCGTGTTCTGGTCGGTCGTGAACGACCCGACCCAATACGGCAGCACCGGCATGGTCACGCTGTTCCTGCACGAGGGACAACCGGGCCACCACTTCCATATCGCGCTGGTGCAGGAACTGGGCCTGCCGAATTTCCGCAAATTCGGCGGCAACAACGCGTTTACGGAAGGCTGGGCGCTGTACGCCGAGACCCTGGGCAAGGACATGGGCCTGTTCGACAAGCCGGAAGATTATTTCGGCCACCTGAACGACGAAATGCTGCGCGCCGCGCGTCTTGTCGTCGACACCGGCATCCACACCAAGGGCTGGACGCGCGAGCAGGCCATTCAATATTTCAGCGACACGCTGGGCTACAGCGAGGCCGATTCGCGGGCCCAGATCGAGCGCTACATGGTGTGGCCGGGCCAGGCGCTGGGTTATAAAATCGGCTCCCTCAAAATCCTGGAGTTGCGCCACCGGGCGGAAGCCGCGCTGGGATCGAAGTTCGACCTGCGCGCCTTCCACGACATCGTGCTGGGTGAAGGGACGCTGCCGCTGGCGCTGCTGGAGAAGAAGGTGGATCGCTGGATCGCGGCGTCGAAGTGATCGATCAGGCGCGCAAGTGTTCTTGAGCGGAGTTTGAATCCGATCGGCGATTCCCAACGTATATAGGTTAGCAAGACCACCCACAACCTATAACAACCGAGGAATCGCCATGCGTACATTCAAGAAGACACTGCTCATCGCCGCACTTTTCGCCACCAGCGCCGGCGCCTATGCCCATGCCGCCGACGTCATGGTCGGAGGCCAGAGCATGATGGCCAGTAAGGACATCGTCGACAATGCAGTCAATTCGGCCGACCACACGACGCTGGTCGCGGCAGTCAAGGCTGCGGGCCTGGTCGACACCCTGAAGGGCAAAGGGCCATTCACCGTGTTCGCCCCGACCAACGCCGCCTTTGGCAAACTGCCTGCCGGGACCGTCGATACGCTCGTCAAACCGGAAAACAAGGCGACGCTGACGAAGATCCTGACCTACCACGTCGTCCCCGGCAAATACGATTTCATGGCGCTCAGCGCAGCCATCAAGAAGCAGAACGGAACGGCGGAACTGACGACGGCCAGTGGCGGCAAGCTGAAGTTCATGATGAACGGGATGCACAACATCACCGTCGCGGACGAAAAAGGGCAGACGGCCAATATCAGCACCTACGATGTCTACCAGTCGAACGGCATCATCAACGTCGTCGATAGCGTGTTGATGCCCAAGTAAGGTCAAAGCCGGACCGATCGATGCGGGGCCGCGCGCGGCCCCGCATCCCGGCTTATTTCACGTTGATGAAGGGGACCGCTCCGCCCGACACGTTGGGCAGCTTGCCGTCCCATTTTTCAATGGCCAGCCTCTGGTTTTCCATCTCGCGCAGTCGGATCAATTCGGGCGTCACCTGCTGGCGCTGGATCGCCAGCGATTCGGCTTCGGCACGCGCCTGGGCCACGCGTTGGCGCGCTTCGACCTCGATGCGCAGCAGGTCGCGTTCGGCCTTCAACTTGAGCTGTTCGGCCGTGGTCTTGGCCTCGATCGCTTCGTTGAAGGACTTCGAAAAATTAAAATTCACGATCGAGAACTCGTCGACCACGATCGCGTGGCGCGCCAGCCGTTCGCGCAGCTGGGCTACGATCTGGTCGCGCACGTCGGTACGCTTGGCGATCAGCTCCTCGGCCGTGAAGCGCGCCGTCACCGCTTTCACGGCTTCCTGCACCGAGGGGATGATCATCCGTTCGCCGGGCTCGTTGCCCAGGTCGCGGAACACGGAGACCGCCCCTTCCGGCTTGACGTGGTAGTTCAGCGCCACCCGCGTGTGCACGATCTGCAGGTCGCGCGAGGCGGCATCGCCCTCGCCTTCTCCCTTCTGGATCGACACGTTGACCAGGTTGATCTTCTGCGCCAGCGGGAAGCGGAAGTGGATGCCCTCGCTCAGTACCTCGTTGCTCGGGCTACCGAAGGTCGTCTTCACGCCACGGTGGCCCGCCGGCACGGTGCCGAAGGGCGCCAGGGCGAATAACAGGATCAGCACGATGACCGCGCTGATCAGCTTCAATGCGAGTCCCTTCATGTTTTCCCCTTTTACTTAGTTAGTTTTGCTGAACGATTAAAGTATATCGTTGCTGAACTCTTAAGAATTGAGAATTACCGGAAGGGCCACCGCGGTCTTATTTCTCCGGCGTGATCCGCCACACCACGCCACCGCCGTCATCGACCACCAGCAGCGCGCCATCGGCCGCCACTTCCACCGCCGCCGGCCGGCCCCATACATCGCGGTCGCTCAGCACCATGCCGGTCATGAAGTCCTGGTATTGCCCGGTCGGCACGCCGTTCTTCATCATCACGCGCACGACTTTGTAGCCGGTGCGGGTGGCGCGGTTCCAGGAGCCGTGCAGGGCCAGGAAGATGTCGCCCTCGTACTGTTTCGGGAAAGCGTGCTTCGCACCCGGCGGCGCCTGGTACACCACCATGCCCAGCGGCGCGGAGTGCGACTGGATCAGGGTGTCGGGGACCAGCACCCTGGTTCCAAGATCGGGACGGATACCCTTCAGACGCGGGTCTTCGTTGGCGCCGATGTAATACCACGGCCAGCCGTAGAAGCCGCCCGCTTTTACACGCGTGACGTAGTCCGGCGCCAGGTTGTCGCCCAGTTCGTCGCGCTCGTTCACGCTGCAGAACAAGTCTCCCGTCTTCGGATGCACCAGCATGCCGACGCAGTTGCGCAGGCCGTTGGCGTAGGGCCGGCGGTTGCGGCCGTCGGGGTCGAAGGCCAGCACGGCGGCGCGCTCGGTCTCTTCGCCCCAGGCGGCGCCCACGCCATACTTGGCTTCCCATTGCGCCAGCGGCTGGGGCGGTTTATCTCCGATCTTCGAGGCGTAGTTGGTCGCCGAGCCGACGGACAGGAACAGGGTCTTGCCGTCGTTCGAGAACGCGAGCGTACGCGTGACGTGGCCGCCGCTGGTGTCGCTGATTTTATCCACGACGACTTCCGGCTCGCCCCTGGCCTTCAGGTCGCCGACGCTGTAGGGGAAGCGCACGATCGAGTTGACGTTGGCGACGTACAGGTATGTCGGATGCGCGCCGGCCGGCCACAGGGCCATGCCGTAGGGACGCGAGAGACCGGTGGCGAACACGCCGCTGGTCTCGGCTTTCTCGCCGCCCTGCGAGCGCAGTACGGTGATCTGGCCCTTGGCGGCTTCGGAAATAAAAATGTCGCCGTTCGGCGCGCGCAGCGGCAGGCGCGGCTTGCCGAGATTGTCGGCATAAACACCGACTTTAAAGCCTTTCGGGACGGCGGGCATGGCGCCGTCGGGACGCGGCGCCAGTTTCGGGCCGTTGCCGGCGCTCTCGCTGGCGAAGGGTGCGGCCAGGTCGGCCGGCTTGATGTGGTGCAGGTCGCCGGGTTTGTCGGCGGTCCAGGCGGCACTGTCGCTGGCGGCGGTCTTCGTGCCTGCAGCCGCGGCCGTAGCTTTGCCCCTTTGCGTGGCGAGGAAGTCGATCAGGGCGGCGCGCTGTTTTGCGTCGGAGACGCCGATCGGCATTGCGGTGCCGGGGACGTCCTTGTTCGGGTCGCGCAGGAAGACGTCGAGTTCCTCTTTCGTCCAGGTCTTGCCGGCGGCGCCGGCCTTCGCCAGCGCGTCGGTGTAATTGAAACCAGGGACGGCGGCGGCTTTGCGGCCGATGAGGTTGAACAGACCGGGGCCGGCACGCGAGGTTTGCGCTGGGTCGACCGTGTGGCAGCTGGCGCAGTTCTGGTCGAAATAGGTTTGGCCGGCCGTCGGGGCGGCGTTTGCCGTCGCGGCGAGCGTGACGGCGGCGGCAATCGCGGTGAGATAGTTTTTCATAAGCGTGTTATCGGGAAATTACTCGACCATGAAGACCGGATAGCGGCGCCATTCCGGTTCGCGGTACTTGTCGCAGTGGGCGAAGATGAAGTCGAGGACGGCTTCCTGGTTCGACAGCAGGGCCGGATTGGCCGCTTTCCACTCGGCGAACTTCGCAGCCAGCGCCGGCTCTTCGGCCAGCAGTTTTTCCGCTTCGTCCTCGAACACGTAGTCCGAATACGCTTCCTTCTTTTCCAGCACGCTGTTGAAGAAGCCCCAGCGGAAGAAGCTGTCGTGGGCCTGCGGCTCGAGGGTTTCGACGACGTAGCGCGCCTTGTCCTGGTCGAGGGAGACGATCACGTCGCCGGCGCGCAGCTGCACGGCGCCGCGGCGCTTTTCCAGCTGGACGTCGTCGTGGAACATGTGGCCCTCGTAGGCATTCGGGCGGGAAGAGACCGAGGCGATGTGGTAGTACGCCACATCCTGCATGCGGTCTTGCGTCACGCGCTCGAGCTGTACGCCGTTCAGTTCCAGGCGTTCGATCGCTTCACGCCAGGCCTGCGGGACGATATAGGCCTTCGCTGCGGGGACCGTCACGTCGGCCTTGAAACGGTTGTAGTAGGTGATGTCGCGCTCCCACGGGCTCGAACGGTCGTAGTACAGGCGCGAATAGTCGCCCAGCACGCTCGGCTTGTACCTGGCCTCGTAGCCCTTGAACCGGAAGGTCGACGTGTTCTCTTCGTCCATCACCCAGTGGATCGGCCATTCGGCGCGGGTGCGGCCCGCAGCTTTCGCGGCGCGGCGCAGCTGCCGGATCTGGTCCGCATGCCTGACCGTGAAATCGAGCGCCGTTTCGACCAGGGCGCGCATCGACTCGTAGCGGTCTTTAAAAGGTTTCAGCATGTGCGTCTCGGGCATGAAGCCGATCGTGTGGTGCAGGGCTGCATACCCCGTCGAGAAGCGCGCCGTCTCCAGGAACTCGGCGATGCCGTGGTCCGGGCTGTCCTTGACCGGGTTCACGTAAGGGCAGGTCGGCCAGCCGCGCGCTTCCATCTCGGCGTACAGCGCCGGCAGCATGGTCCCGGTGAGGAAGCCGCCCAGCTCACTCCCCAGTTTATCCGCCTGGGTGTGGATCAGGGTCATCGTGTAGCTGTAGTCGGCGCCGTTGGAAGTATGGGTGTCGACCATCACGTCCGGGTCCCAGGTCGCGAACAGTTTATTGAAAGTCTGGGCCGTCAGGGTGTCGCACTTGACGAAGTCGCGGTTCAGGTCGAGGTGGCGGCTGTTGCCGCGGAAGCCGAACTGCTCGGGGCCGTCCTGGTTGACGCGCGAGGTGTTCGCGCGATTGATGCTGCCGTCGACGTTGTACAAGGGGACGAACAGGAACACGGTTTTTCCCAGCGCCGCCAGCTGCTCCGGCTGGGTACAAAAATCGCGCACCAGCGCCATGCAGGCATCGACGCCTTCAGGCTCGCCCGGGTGGATGCCGTTGTTATTAAAAAAGACCGGACGCCCGGCCGCCTTGATCGCCTCGACTTCGAACACGCCGTCGCTGCTCACCACGCCCGCGTGGATCGGCACGCCGGCATCCGAGGTGCCGACGACGCCGAAGCGCAGCACACTCGGGTAGCGGCGCGCGAGGTCTTCGTACCAGGCGATGCATTCGCCCAGGGTGGTGGTCTGGTTCTGGTTGCCCAGTTCGTAGGGCGTCATCAAAGGGTTCGACATGGCGGTAACGGGGGAGATTGAATCAAGGCGCTACGATACAGCAAATGCGCGCAGATGCGCCTAAGGGTGGGCTGCAATGAGTGGCAGTGCAATGGCCAGCGTCGTGCCCCGTTCGGGCGCGGAACGGACGGTGATCATGCCATTCAAGGCATACACGCGTTCGCGCATGCCGATGATGCCGATGCCCTCGGAGCTGCTGGCCGGATCGAAGCCGTGGCCGTTGTCTTCGACCCCGATGCGCAGCATGTCGTTGGCGGGGTCCAGCACCAGCGTCACCTCGGCGGACGTCGCACTCGCGTGCTTCATGATGTTCGACAGCGCCTCCTGCACGATGCGGTAGGCGGAAATCGCGAGCTCGTTGCCGAGCTTTGAGAAATCGCCTTCCGAGTGGAAGGAGAAGCGGCAGCCGGAACTGTCGTAATGGCGCAGCATCTCCTCGACCGCGCCGTGCAGGCCCAGCATGTCGAGCACCTCGGGGCGCAAGCGCCGCACCAGGCGGCGGCCGTTGGCGTACAGGTCGAGCGCGAGCCTGGTGATGGCTTGCGCTTTAGTCCGGATGTCCTCGATCTCCGGCGCCGGCGGCGCTTTCGAAGCGAGCGTGACTATGCTCTGTGCCTCCAGCCGCACCGCGATCAGCGACGCGTTGAGCTCATCGTGGATCTCGACCGCGATGCTCTTTCGTTCATCCTCGATGATGCTGTTCACCTTCTGGATCAGTTTTCGTTTATCCGCGTCGGCGCGCAGCGCCTCGTTGCGCGACGCGACCAGGTCGCGCGTACGCTCGGTCACCTTGTTTTCCAGGTCCTGGGTCGACTGGTCGAGCGCGACCGACATCTCGCCGATCGAGGCCTGCAGCTCCCCTACTTCGCCGCCGGTCGTCACCGGCAGGTCGACCCGGTAGCTGCCGCCGCGAATCGAGCGCAGCGCGCCGATCGCTTCTTTCAAGGGCAGCGTCAACGAGCGCGCCAGCACCCAGGCCAGCACGCCGGAAGCAAGCAGCGCCAGCGCAGCCATCGCCAGCTCGATCCGGAAGCGCCGGCCCTGCTTGTCCAGCATGTTCGAAGGCGACATCCGCACCCGCACCGCGCCCACGATCTCCGTGGTCAGCGTGGGCGGACGCGCCTCACTCGAGGCCGAGACGTGGGGGGTGCCGTTGTCCGTGAACAGGTTGATCCACACGACCTGCTTGCGGATCGGCGCTTCGTAATAATGCGGCTCGGCGTCCTGCGCCGTCTCCGAGGTGACGCGCACCGCGCGCTTGCCGCTGGCGTCGACCACGTCGACCCGGTAGATGCTTTTATCGGACTGCACCAGGCCGTTGATGGTCAGGCGCAGGTCGGTGAGATTACCGGAGATGACGTTGTATTCGCTGGTTTCGGCCAGCGCCCGCGCCAGGATGCGGCCACGCTCGCTCAGCTCTTCGGCCACCTGCGCCCGGTGCGCATACCAGGAGTAACCCATGAAGGCAGCGAACAGGAACACCACCGGCAGCATGGTAATGAACGCCATGCGCAGGCCGATGCTCCAGCTGCGCCAGAAATATAAACTCATGGCCGCGCACGCGCAAAGCGGCGCGCCTCGTCGCTGACGGCGATGTCGAGCGAGCGGGCGACGCCTTCGTTGATCGCGGTACGGAAGTAACGCGGGAATTGCGGCGGCGGCAAATCTCCGGTCGCGACAAAACTGGCCGCCATTTCGGCCACCTGGGCGTTGATGTCCTCGATCTCGGAATAGGTCGTGGCGAGGGCGCCCACTTTCACCATGTCGCTCGAAAAACCGATCACGGCCTGCTTGCGGCGGTAGGTCGAGAGCAGGATGTTGCGGATGTTTTCGGGGTTGTAGATCGCACTGTCGGGCAGCGCCAGCAGCACTTCGCTGCGTTTGACACGCGCCAGCACGTCGCCCAGGTCGTCCTCGCGCCCGGCCTGCAAAACCTCGGCCTGGCCGATCAGTGCCGGTTGCAGGAAGGCGGTATCGGGTCCGAGGATGGCGGCCACGCGCACCGGCCGCCGGTACAGCAGCGCGGCCAGGCGCACCTGGTCGCTTGGCGCCGGCTCGGCGTACACCGCGGTCATCATGCGCGCACGGGCGGCAGGCAGGCGATCGACAATCGCATGCCAGACCTGGCTCGAGGTAAAGGCGGAGATCACCACGCAGTCGCAACGGCGTGCGGCGGCTTCACGCAGCGCGTCCGGGCCGATCGCCACATAGACCATGCGCCGCCGCTGGGCCAGTTCGGTGCGGAAGGCGGCGAAGGTCGGCACCAGGCGTTTATATAAATCTTCGGCGATACGCACGGTAAGGCCGCTGTCGTCGCCGGTGAAGATCTGGAAGCGGTAGCCGGAGGCGGGTGTCACCGGCGCGGCAACGGCGACGCCGGCGACTAGCACCAGCGCCGCGGCGAGGAAGCGCAGGCGTGTCAAGGCCGGGCGCATCGCGTCAAGGCTGGATCAGGCCATATTTCACGGCCAGTTTCGTGATGTGGGCCTGGCGCTCGACGCCCAGCTTTTCCTTGATCGACTGGCTGGTATTGCTGATGGTTTTGGTGGACAGGTTCAGCTTCTCGGCGATTTCTCCGTTGGTCAGGCCTTCGGCCATCAGCTTGAAAATCTCGAGCCCGCGTTCGTCCAGCTGCGACTGCGGCGAAACGTCCCCGCGCACCGCGATGCTGGCCAGCCGCTCGGCGATCTGCGGCGGGAAATACAGCTTGCCGGCGTTCGCCTGGCGCACCGCCGCCGCCAGGTCGGCCGGGTCGCAATCCTTGGTCACGAAGGCGTGGGCGCCGATGCGGTAGGTTTCCTTGATCAGGCTATCCTGGTCGAACTGGCTGAGGAAGACCACCTTCGCCTGCGGGTCGGCGCGCAGGATGTTCTGGGCCGCGTCGAGCCCCGTCAATTCCGTGCCGAAGCGGATGTCGAGCACGACGACGTCCGGCTGCTGCTCGGCGTACAGCGCCACGGCTTCGCTCGGGGTGCGCGCCTGGGCGACGACATCCATGCCTTCGGCCGCCAGCGACATCGCAAACCCCGTCATCACGATCGGGTGGTCGTCGGCCAGCATGACGCGAATTGCTTTTGGGTTTGTCACTCTTCTCTCCGTTTCTTACATCCGCTTACCAATGTCTGGCAGTTATGTGTGCCAGCCGACAGAAGCCGGATCAGGTATGGGTTGATTATTTCATACAACGGCGGAGGAAGCGAGGACTCCCTTGCCCCGTAGCGCGCCCGCAAATCCTCCGCTCATTGCCAGGATGGCATACACGATTGCCAAGAAAACGCTTTACGCATTGCTACCTAATGGCATATATTGTTTCCACACCTTAGACATATGCAGCACTTTCCGTAAGCAAAAGCCCGGTCAGCCGTCCGCCGGGCATAACAACAAGGAGATCGCCATGCATTTCTCGCACATGCGCCCGAATAGCGGCAGCAAAGCCGGCAAGTTCGCCCTGGTCGCAGGTCTGCACGCCCTGATCGCGGCCGGCGTCGTCAACATGATGAACAACAAGGTCATTTCACTGCCTTCGCTGCCGAAAGACCTGACCGTGTTCATGACGCCGGAACCGGTCGTGCCGCCGCCGCCGCCGCCCGAACCCCCGACCGTGAAGCCGAAGCTTGCGCCGCCGGACGTCGTGGTGCCGAAGGTCGAAGTCGAGGTGCCGCCGCCGGTCGAGAACCCGGTGCAGGCGAGGACCGAGGTCGCGCCGGTCCAGGAACCGGCGCAGCCGGCGCAGTCCGAAGCGCCGGCCCAGCCGACTAATCCATCGTCGAACCCGGGCACGATGCGCAGCGCCGTGCTGGCCGATGCCAACGGCTGCGCCAAGCCGAACTATCCGGCGAATGCCGCCCGCAACGGCGAGACGGGCACCGTGACGCTGGCCCTGCTGGTCGGTACCGACGGGCGTGTGACGAGTTCGCGGGTGCAGAAGTCGAGCGGTTCGCGCGATCTCGACCGGGCCGCCGTCAACGCCCTCAGCCTGTGCCAGTTCAAGCCGGGCATGAACAACGGCGTACCCGAAGCCGGCTGGGCGCAGATCGCCTACGTCTGGTCGCTCGAATAATGTAAATCGTTTCCGTTTTACCCGCCAACCTTCAGCCTGGCGGGTTTTTTTGTGCCTGCGCTGGCAGGCCCCTGTTCGGCCCTCGATCACACAAGGATGCGGTCCATGCTTTCCGATTCAGCCCTGCCTTCCTCCGCCGGCTTCGCTGCGGCATCCATCCTGCTTGCCTTTCTCGCCTGGCTGGCGCTCGGTCCCACGCAGCCGTCCTTGCCGGCACCCGCTCCCGTGAACGCGCCGGCGGCACAGTTTTCGGCGGCACGCGCGGTGGGGGATCTGAACGAGCTGGCGCGCGTACCGCGTCCGATCGCCAGCAGCGCCAACCACGCCGCACGCGCGTATCTGCTCGCACGCCTGCGCGCCATCGGCCTCGAACCGCAGGTCCAGCGCGCCCTCGTGCAAAAAAACTATGTCGACTACAACGCCAATTACGAGACGACGATGGGCATCGTGCACAACGTGCTGGTGCGCCTGCCCGGCACCGCGCCCGACCGCCTGCGCCGTCCCAGCCTGCTGCTGGTCGCCCACATCGACAGCGATCCCGCCAGTCTCGGCGCCAGCGGCGCGGCGCCCGTGGCGGCGCTGGTCGAGACCTTGCGCGCCCTGCGTGCCGGCGCCGCGCTCGAAAATGACGTATTGGTGCTGTTTGCCGACGGCGAGCACGTGGGCAGCCTCGGCATGCAGGCCTTCGCCGAGCAGCACCCCTGGGCGCGCGAGGTCGGGCTGGCGCTGCGCTTCGATGGCGGCGGCAGCGGCGGGCCGATTGCGCTGTATAACACCCTGGGCGCAAATACCGCGGCGATCGACGGCTGGCTGCGCGCGGCGCCCGAGGTCCAGGGCTCGTCCCTGATGCACGAGGTCCACCAGCTGGCGCCCGGCGCGCTGCGCATCCGCGCACTTGGCCTGCTGGGGGTACCGGTGCTGCAGTTTGCGCATACGGGCCGTCCGTTCGGCGGCGACGGCGCCCTCGACACGCCGCAGCGCTACGAACGCGCAACCCTGCAGCAGATGGGAGAAACGATGCTGCGCCTGGCGCGCGAGTATGGACACGGGCGCATCGATCCGCAGCCCGCGACAGGCCAGGTAGTTTTCCCGCTGCCGGGCGTCGGCACCGTGCATTACAGCGGGGCGCTGGTCTGGCCCTTGACTCGCCTGACCTGCCTGCTGCTGGTGGGCGCGGTCTGCATCGCGATGCAACGCTCCGGCGTGCGCTATCCGGCCCTGCTGCAGGCCTTTTTCATTGTCCCCTCGCTCGCGGTGGCGCTCGGCATCGGCGCCTGGCAGTTGTGGATGCAGGTGCCGGAACTGCACCGCGCCTGGCATCCGGCTACACCCGAACCTGCGCGCCATGCCCTGCTGTATCTGGCTGCCGTGTGCGCGCTGTGCGCCGCCGTGTTCATCGCCGCCCAGCGGCAACTGGCGCGGCTGACCGGTACGGCGGCGGCGATGCTGGCCGGCCTCGCCTGCCTCGTGCTGGTGCTGGTGCTGGCGAGCTGGCTGGCGCCCGGCGCCAGCTACCTGGTCCTGTGGCCGGTGCTGGCGGCGCTGGCCTCGTTCATCGCCCTGCATTCGCGCCGGGTCGCGGCATGGCCGGGGGTTGCGCGGCTGGCCGTGCTGGTCGGCGGCGTGCTGCCGGCCGTGGTGCTGGTGCTGCCGGTGCTGCGCGAGAGTTACCTGGTGCTCTCGCCGCAGCGCATGAACGTGCCGGTCGCGATGCTGGCCCTGGTGCTGGGCGTGTCGACCCTGCTGCTGTCCGGCGCGCGGCGCTACCTGGCGCGCACCCTGCTGCTCTGCGGCCTCGGCGGCCTGGCGCTGGCCGGCAGCGCAGATGAAATCGAGGAGCCGGCGCCGCTGCGGGCGAATGCACTGGTCTATTACAAGGACATGCCGAGCTGGGACGCCTACTGGCTGCATCCGGCGGGGGAACTCGACCCGTGGGAGCGGCAGCTGTTCGCCAACCTGAAGGAACCCTACACATTCGTCAACGTCTTCGGCTGGGACAGTCCGCGCCAGTGGTATGCCTGGGCGCCGCGCGACGGTTTGCAGTTCCCCTTCGTGCGGATTCTGCGCAACGGCAAGGCGCCGCAGCGCCACGCCGACTTCACGCTGGTATCGCAGAACCGCGCACCGCAGGTGCGCTTGATGGTGACCGGTGCGCGGCCGACGCGGGTGACGGTCAACGGACGCCCCCTGCTCGACAAGGAAGCGAAGACGCTGACGATGGTGCTGTACGGGATGGAGGACACCCTGCTGCACTTCCGGATCGAGGTGCTGTCCGATCCGATTTTTGCGGTGCGCATCGAGGAAGTGCTGCCCGGGTTGCCGGAACGGCTGCTGCCGCCACGACCGGCGGCCACGCCGCTGGTGCCACTGAGCGGGCAATCGATCGCGGCCGATACGCTGTGGTTTTACTGAGGCCGCCTGGACTACACGCTTGCACTACAATACAGCGCGCACCGACCGTGCGCGCCCATCAACCACCGCAGCAGGATTCCATGTACAAGATCGTCTCCGCCGTCGCCCTCACCGCCCTCGCCAGCAGCCTGGCAGTCGCCTATCCCGTCCACGCCGCCCCCGCCAGCGCACAAGCCGCCGTGGTAAAAGAAGCGCCCTTGCGCGGCCACCTGTCCTTCCTGGCGTCCGACGCCCTGGAGGGCCGCGGCACCGGCCAGCGCGGCGGGGAATTGACCGTGACTTACCTGGAATCGCAAGCGATGGCCGCCGGCCTGAAGCCGGCCAACGGCAGCAGCTACCGCCAGGAGGTCAAGATTGCAGGCGTGCGTCCGCTGCCGCAGCAAAGCAATGTGGCGATCGTTGCCGGTGGCCAGGCGCTGCCGATGAGCTTCGGCGCGGACTGGGTCTGGGCGCCGGGCGACGCGAAAGCGGAGCACAGCATGGACGCGGAACTGGTCTTCGTCGGCTACGGCATCACGGCCCCGGAAGAAGGCTGGGACGACTATAAAGGCCTGGACGCGAAGGGCAAGGTCCTGGTCATGATGGTCAACGATCCGGCACCCACCGCAGCGGAACCGAAGCGTTTCAACGGCGCCGGCCTGACTTATTACGGCCGCTGGACGTATAAACTGCAGGAGGCGGCGCGCCAGGGCGCGGCCGGCGTCCTGCTGATCCACACGGATGCATCGGCCTCCTACGGCTGGAGCGTGGTGCAGAACAGCTGGGCCGCCGCCGAGCGCTTTCAACTTGCCGACGCCGACCTCGGCACCGGCATGCAGGGCTGGATGACCGACGCCGCCGCCCGTAAATTATTTGCAGCTGCCGGCCAGGACCTCGACAAACTGCGCGCCGCCGCTGAAGACAAATCGTTCAAACCGGTGTCCCTGAACGCGCGCGTAAAAGGCGAGACCCGCGCCGCGGTGCGTACGCTGAACGAATACAACGTGGCCGGTATTGTGCCGGGCACCGACCCGAAGCTGAAGGACGAAGTCGTCATCTACAGCGCCCACTGGGACCACATGGGCAAGCAGGGAACCGAGGGCGACACGATTTTCAACGGCGCCGTCGACAATGCCTCGGGCACGGCCGGCCTGCTGGCGATGGCGCAGGAAGCGGCGCGCCATCCCGGCAAGCGCTCGCAGATGTTCCTGTGGGTCGCGGCCGAAGAACAAGGCCTGCTGGGCAGCGCGGCCTACGCCGCCCGTCCGCTGTGGCCGGCCGAAAAAACCGCCGCCAACCTGAACCTGGACAGCCTGAATTTCGTCGGAGCGGCCAAGGACATCGGCGTCTCCGGCAGCGAGCGCACCGAGCTGGGCGCGATGGCGGCAGCGACCGCAAAAGCGATGGGCCTGACGGTGGCGCCGGCCAAGCCGGACCTGGCCGGCGGCTACTTCCGCAGCGACCATTTCAGTTTTGCCAAAGCCGGCATCCCGGCCTTCTCGGTGGGCGGCGGCAGCGCCTGGGTCAAGGATGTCGAGGCCAACAACGCCAAGGCCAAGGCCTATCGGGCTCGCTACCACCAGGTCAACGACGAATACGATCCGAGCTGGGATTTAAGCGGCATGGTGCAGCAGGCGCAGTTCACGCTGAACCTGGGCCGCATGGTGGCCGACTCGCCGAAGATGCCGGCCTGGAAAGCGGGCGACGCCTTCGGCAGGGTGCGCGCGGCGGCGAAGTAATTCCGCTCGTTTGAATTAAAAACGCCCGGTCATCGCTGACCGGGCGTTGTTGTTTGCGCCGCGCGGATTACTTATCTCACTCGATAATTCCGCACACAATCCGCGCCCCGCCCCCGCCGAGCGGCGCGGGATGATCCGCATGATTATCCCCACCCGCGTGCACCATCAGCGCCTTGCCGCGCACATCCGCGAGTTTCAAGCGCGGCGCCAGCACCGGATTGTTCGCCGCCCCCGAGCTTTCGACATACAGGGCCGGCAGATCGCCGATGTGTCCATCTCCCCATGGCAGGCCATGCTTCTTGCTGCCCGTCGTGTCCAGGTGCGCGCCCGCCGCTCCTGCCGGCACCGGCTTGCCATCCTTCTGGTTGGTGGCGCAGCTGCCGTTCTCGTGCACGTGGAAGCCGTGAATACCCGGCGGCAGGCCGGTCAGGGCCGGCGTGAACACCAGGCCGAATTTCGATTCGCTGATCGTCACGGTGCCGCTCGACTTGCCGACGCCGACCTCCGACACCGCATTCATCGTCGCGCGCATCTCGGCCGCATGCACGGCCGCCGCCGCGTAGCTCGAGCAGAGTACCAATGCGCAGATCCATTGAGCTTTCATGTCACTCCCTTTCAGTCATCCGGTTATTGAACGAAACGGGCCAACCGGATCAGTGTAGTGCATTCGAACCGATGAGGGAGT
This sequence comes from Massilia litorea, assembly GCF_015101885.1. Lineage (NCBI taxonomy): Bacteria > Pseudomonadati > Pseudomonadota > Betaproteobacteria > Burkholderiales > Oxalobacteraceae > Massilia > Massilia litorea. The sequence continues at coordinate 1,661,210 of NZ_CP062941.1, read as the reverse complement.
CCGGCTCACGGCACCGGCTCAGCGATCGGGACGCACTCCGGTGAACCAGGCGACCGCTTCCAGCGCCACCTCCGGCGGAATCACGTGGCCGCCTTCGAACTCGCGGTAGGTCAAGCCATACCCCGCAGCCTGCAACTGCTGCGCGATCCGGCGCCCGCAGGGGTCGATCGGCAGCACGGTGTCGCCGGCGCCGTGGGACACGAAAATCTGCGGCCGGCCCCGCTCGTCGATGGGGCCGATGAAGCCGGGCGAGAACGCCAGCACATGGGTGAACAAGTCGCCATTGGCCAGCCCCAGCGTCAGCGCATACGAGGCGCCGTCCGAAAAGCCGCCGATGCCGATATGCGCCGGGTCGATCGCATAGTGCTTGAACACATAGTCGAGCGAGCGGTCGGCCAGGGCGAGGTCGGCTCCGTAGGCGCGGCGGGCGATGATGTCCCAGGTGGAGGCGTGCGAGGCCGGCGCCACCAGGATCAAATTGGCTTTGTCGGCCAGGTGCAGCAGGATGCGCAAACCGTCGTGGGCATGGCCGCCGGCGCCGTGCAGCAGCAGCACCAGGGGCAGCGGCAGCTCGGGGCGGTAATGCGGCGGCACATAGATATAACTGTCGCGCCGGCTGCCCAGTCCAAGCTTTTGCAGGCCGGGTTCGAACGGCGGCGGGTGGGCGTTGCGCGTTGTATAAGTCGTGCTGAGATGGCCTCGGTCCTTCATTGCCGCCCTCCTTCGTCGCGTCGGCAGGAGCAGTGTAGGACGGGGCGCCCACGCGCGGCGCGAGGTTTACTGGTGCAGCGCCCTCGCGAGTTCGTCGAGCACACTGTCGGTGTCCCTGATCGTCGCGTAGTCGCTCATCAGGTTGGCGAGCGCCATCGCGTGCACCTCATCCGGGCTGCGCTGCACGCCCGCGTAATCGCGCAGCGCGAAGGCGAAGGTGGCGTCGGAGACGACGATGGTGTTGAAACCCAGGTTGCCGGCCGTGCGGGCGCTCGCTTCCACGGAGTTATTCGTGCTGACGCCGGCCAGCACGAGCTCGTTCAGCCCGCGCACGCGCAGCCAGCGCTCGAGCGCGCTGTTGATAAAAGCGTCCGGGACGTTCTTCTCGACCACGTGTTCATGCGCCAGTGGTGTCAACGCTTCCTGGAACTCGGCGCCGGATTGGCCGGGCGCGAACAGGGAAGTCGACGAGCGCGAGATGTGGCGCACGTGGACGACCGGCGCTCCGGCCTTGCGCCAGGCCTGCAATAGCCGGGCGATGTTGTCTTCCGCCTGCGGGTTGTTGCGGCGGCCCGCGGCCTGATCGGCCATGCCCTTTTGCATGTCGATGATGATGAGGCAGGGTTTGTTCATGGGTCCTTGGTGGATCAGTTGAGTTTCAGCTGCCAGTAGCCGACATCGACCCAGCGCCCGAATTTCAGTCCCACTTCGCTGAAGTGCGCAACCTTCGTAAAACCCAGCCGCTCGTGCAGGCGCACGCTCGCTTCGTTCGGCTGGGCGATGCCGCCGATGACGAGGTGCAGTTCGCGTTGGCGCAGCTCGGCCAGCAGGGCCTGGTACAGCAGCGTGCCGGCGCCCTTCCCGGCGTGGTCCGGGTCGAGATACACCGAGCTTTCGACGGCAAAACGATAGGCGGCGCGGACGCGCCACTTGGTGGCATAAGCGTAGCCGATCAGTTTCTCTCCTTCCTCCATGACGAGCCAGGGCAGGTTCGCAGAGGCGACGTCCGCGATACGCTGGGCCATCTGGGCGGGTTCTACCGGTTCTTCTTCGAAGGAAATCGTCGTGGTGGCGATGTAGTGGTTGTAGATGGTGCAGATGCGCTCGGCATCGGCGGAAGTGGCGGGACGGATTGTACTGGGGAGAGTCATCGCGGATCGGCTGGTCGTTAAATGCACATCAGGCAACTATCTTTGCAGTGTAGCGTGCATCTGGACGGAAGGCCATCCACTGCGGGTAGCGCTTTACCGGCCTGACGATGGACGAAAAAAAACGGCACCCGAAGGTGCCGTCTTGTCAGCCAACTACCGATTACTCGGCGTCGCCATGATGCTCAGCCGGAGCCGCCGCATTCTGCTGGTCTTCCATCGCCTGCAGTTCGGCAGCCATATTCGCCTTCTCCTGCTGCAGCAGTGCCTGGCGCTCTTCCGCCTCCCACACTTCCTTCTCTTTGCGGGCGCGGTGGAATGCCAAACCGGTACCGCCAGGAATCAGGCGGCCGACGATGACGTTTTCCTTCAGGCCGCGCAGGCCGTCGCGCTTGCCCATGATCGCCGCTTCGGTCAGCACGCGGGTGGTTTCCTGGAACGATGCGGCCGAGATGAACGAATCGGTCGACAGCGATGCCTTGGTAATACCCAGCAGCACGTTTTCGTAGGTTGCCGGCAGCTTGCCCGCGGCTTCCATGCGGTCGTTCTCTTCCAGCAGCTCCGAACGCTCCACCTGCTCGCCGACGATGTAGTCGGTGTCGCCGGCTTCGACGATCGCCACACGGCGCAGCATCTGGCGCACGATGACTTCGATGTGCTTGTCGTTGATCTTGACGCCCTGCAGACGGTAGACGTCCTGCACTTCGTCGACGATGTAACGCGCCAGCGCTTCGATACCCAGCAGGCGCAGGATGTCCTGCGGATCGGCCGGACCATCGACGATCATCTCGCCCTTGTTCACGACTTGACCGTCGTGGACCAGCACTTGCTTGTCCTTGGTGATCAGGAACTCGTGCTTGTTGCCGTCCATGTCCGTGATTTCCAGACGCTGCTTGCCCTTCGTTTCCTTACCGAAGGCAACCGTACCGGTGACTTCCGCCAGCATGCCCGCGTCTTTCGGCGAACGTGCTTCGAACAGTTCGGCAACGCGCGGCAGACCACCGGTAATGTCGCGGGTCTTCTGCGATTCGGTCGGGATACGTGCCAGCACTTCACCCACCGAGACAGCTTGTCCGTCTTTCACCATGATCAGCGAGCCGACCTGGAAACCGATCGTCACGGCGTGTTCGGTGCCGGCGATCTTGACTTCCTGGTTCTGCTCGTTCAGCAGTTTGACCTGCGGACGCAGCACTTTACCGGCCGAGCCACGACGCTTCGGATCGATCGCGACCAGGGTCGACAGACCGGTCACTTCGTCGACCTGGCGAGCGACGGTGACGCCCTCTTCCACGTTCTCGAAGCGGATCGTACCGGCGTACTCGGTAATGATCGGACGGGTCAGCGGATCCCAGGTTGCCAGGGCCGTACCGGCCTTGACTTGCTGGCCATCCTTGACGATCAGGGTCGCACCGTACGGCACCTTGTGGCGCTCGCGCTCGCGGCCATGGTCGTCCGTGATCAGGACTTCGCCCGAACGCGAGATGACGATCTGCGAACCCTTGCCGTTGGTGACGTAACGCATCGTCGCCGTGAAGCGGATCGTGCCGTTCGACTTGGCTTCGACCGACGAGGCCACTGCCGCACGCGATGCCGCACCACCGATGTGGAAGGTACGCATGGTCAGCTGGGTACCCGGCTCACCGATCGACTGGGCTGCCACGACGCCGACTGCTTCGCCACTGTTCACCATCGAACCGCGGCCGAGGTCACGGCCGTAGCAATGTGCGCACAGGCCATAACGGGTGTCGCAGTTCAGCGGCGTACGGACTTTCACCTCATCGATGCCGAGGCGCTCGATCTCTTCGACCATGTCTTCGTCCAGCAGCGTGCCGGCCGGGTACACGGTTTCCTGGGTTTCAGGATTGACGACATCGGTGCCCGTCACGCGGCCGAGGATACGGTCGCGCAGCGCTTCGATGACTTCACCGCCTTCGACCATCGCCTTCATGTGCGTGCCGTTGGTGGTGCCGCAATCGTCCTCGATCACCACCAGATCCTGGGTCACGTCGACCAGGCGGCGGGTCAGGTAACCCGAGTTTGCGGTCTTCAGCGCGGTGTCGGCCAGACCCTTACGGGCGCCGTGCGTCGAGATGAAGTACTGCAACACGTTCAGGCCTTCGCGGAAGTTCGCGGTAATCGGCGTTTCGATAATCGAACCGTCCGGTTTCGCCATCAGGCCGCGCATACCGGCCAGCTGGCGAATCTGGGCTGCCGAACCACGGGCGCCCGAGTCGGCCATCATGTAAATCGCGTTGAACGATTCCTGGGTGCCTTCGGTACCGTCACGACGGGTGACCGGCTCGACTTTCAGCTGGTCCATCATCGCCTTGCCGACTTCATCGGAGGTCTTGCCCCAGATGTCGACGACCTTGTTGTAACGCTCGCCGGCCGTGACCAGACCCGAGCTGTACTGCTGCTCGATCTGTTTCACTTCCGCTTCGGCGGTCGCGATCATGCCCTTCTTGACGTCCGGGATCATCATGTCGTCGACGGCGATCGAGATACCGGCGCGCGTCGCCAGGCGGAAGCCCGACTGCATCAGCTTGTCGGCAAACACGACGGTCGCACGCAGGCCGCACTTGCGGAACGACGTGTTGATCAGCTTCGAGATTTCCTTCTTCTTCAGGGCGCGGTTCAGCACGCTGAATGGCAGGCCCTTTGGCAGGATCTCGGACAGGATGGCACGGCCAACCGTGGTTTCGTAACGCGTGACGGTGCGCTCGAACTCATCGCTGCCGGCAACACGTGGGTACTCGACGATACGCACGGTGATGCGGGTCGCCAGTTCGACTTCCTTGTTGTCGTAGGCGCGGATGACTTCCGACACGTCCGGGAACAGCATGCCCTCGCCCTTGGCGTTGATCGCCTCGCGCGTCGCGTAGTACAGACCCAGCACGATATCCTGCGACGGCACGATCGACGGCTCGCCGTTCGACGGGAACAGGATGTTGTTCGACGCCAGCATCAGGGTACGCGCTTCCATCTGCGCTTCGATCGACAGCGGCACGTGGACTGCCATCTGGTCACCGTCGAAGTCGGCGTTGAACGCCGCGCAGACCAGCGGGTGCAGCTGGATCGCTTTACCTTCGATCAGGACCGGCTCGAACGCCTGGATACCGAGACGGTGCAGGGTTGGTGCACGGTTCAGCATGACCGGGTGTTCTTTGATGACGTCTTCCAGGATGTCCCAGACCACCGGTTCTTGGATTTCGACCAGCTTCTTGGCCGCCTTGATGGTCGTCGCCAGACCCATCAGTTCGAGCTTGTTGAAGATGAACGGCTTGAACAGTTCCAGGGCCATCAGCTTCGGCAGGCCGCACTGGTGCAGTTTCAGCTGCGGACCGACCACGATGACCGAACGGCCCGAGTAGTCGACGCGCTTGCCCAGCAGGTTCTGACGGAAACGGCCGCCCTTACCCTTGATCATTTCAGCCAGCGACTTCAGCGGACGCTTGTTGGCGCCGGTCATCGCTTTGCCGCGACGGCCGTTGTCCAGCAGCGAGTCGACCGCTTCCTGCAGCATGCGCTTTTCGTTACGCGTAATGATTTCCGGCGCGCGCAGTTCCATCAGGCGCTTCAGGCGGTTATTACGGTTGATGACGCGGCGATACAGGTCGTTCAGGTCGGAGGTCGCGAAACGGCCGCCATCCAGCGGGACGAGCGGACGCAGCTCCGGCGGCAGGACCGGGAGCACTTCCATGATCATCCAGTCAGGCTTGATGCCCGAACGCTGGAACGCCTCGAGCACTTTCAGGCGCTTGGCGTATTTCTTGATCTTGGCTTCGGATTTCGATTCCTTCAGTTCCACGCGCAGGGCTTCGGCATCGCGGTGGATGTCGATCGAGCGCAGCAGTTCACGGATACCTTCGGCGCCCATGTAGGCGGTGAAGTCGTCGCCGTACTCTTCGTACTTGGCGGCGTAATCGTCTTCCGACATGATCTGGCACTTCTTCAGCGGGGTCATGCCAGGATCGGTCACGACATATGCTTCGAAGTACAGCACGCGTTCGATGTCGCGCAGCGTCATGTCCAGGACCATGCCCAGGCGCGACGGCAGCGACTTCAGGAACCAGATGTGCGCGGTTGGCGAGGCCAGTTCGATGTGGCCCATGCGCTCACGGCGCACTTTGGCGAGCGTGACTTCGACGCCGCACTTTTCGCAGATCACGCCGCGGTGCTTCAGGCGCTTGTACTTGCCGCACAGGCATTCGTAATCCTTGATCGGGCCAAAGATCTTGGCGCAGAACAAGCCGTCACGCTCAGGCTTGAAGGTACGATAGTTGATGGTCTCGGGCTTCTTGACTTCACCGAACGACCACGAACGAATTTTTTCGGGCGACGCCAGGCCAATCTTGATGGCGTCGAAGCTTTCATTTTGCTGTACTTGCTTGAATAGATCGAGCAGTGCTTTCATGTATCACTCCAGAGGTGACTAAATTTCTATTTCGGGCCGCTTTTAAATTAAAGCGTCCCAAACCAATCGGGTAATGCGGGGAAGGAAAGGCTCCCCTCCCCTTACCTTCTTAGTTACGCTCGAGGTCGATATCGATACCCAGCGAGCGGATTTCCTTGACCAGCACGTTGAACGATTCAGGCATGCCGGCGTCGATCACGTGGTCACCCTTGACCAGGTTCTCGTACACCTTGGTACGGCCGTTCACGTCATCCGACTTCACAGTCAGCATTTCCTGCAGCACGTACGATGCGCCGTACGCTTCCAGTGCCCACACCTCCATCTCACCGAAGCGCTGGCCACCGAACTGGGCTTTACCGCCCAGCGGCTGCTGCGTCACCAGCGAGTACGGACCGGTCGAACGCGCGTGCATCTTGTCGTCGACCAGGTGGTGCAGCTTCAGCATGTGCATGTAGCCGACGGTGACCTTGCGCTCGAACGCTTCGCCGGTGCGGCCGTCGTACATCGTGACCTGGTTCTTCGATGGCGTCATGCCGAGGTGCGCTGCGATGTGGTCCGGGTAAGCCAGGTCCAGCATGCGGTGAATCTCGGTCTCGTGCGCGCCGTCGAAGACTGGCGTTGCGAACGGCACACCCTTTTTCAGGTTGCCGGCCAGGCCCATGATTTCTTCGTCGCTGAAGCCGTCCAGGTCTTCCTTCTTGCCGGTCTCGTTATAGACCTTGCCCAGGAAGCCACGGACTTCTTCGACGGCTGCCTGCTTCTGCAGCATTTCGCCGATACGCAGGCCCAGGCCCTTCGCCGCCCAACCGAGGTGGGTTTCGAGGATCTGGCCGACGTTCATACGCGACGGAACGCCCAGCGGGTTCAGCACGACGTCGGCCGGGGTGCCGTCCGCCATGAACGGCATGTCTTCCACCGGCACGATACGCGAGACTACACCCTTGTTACCGTGACGACCTGCCATCTTGTCGCCCGACTGCAGGCGGCGCTTGACGGCCAGGTAGACCTTGACCATCTTCTGCACGCCAGGCTGCAGCTCGTCGCCTTGCGTCAGCTTCTTGCGCTTCTCTTCGAAGGCCAGGTCGTACTGGTGGCGCTTCTCGTTGATCGATTCCTTGATCGCTTCGAGTGCGTTGGCGCTTTCGTCGTCGGCTGGACGGATGTCGAACCAGTGGAACTTGTCCAGGTCAGCCAGGTATTCCGACGTAATAACCGCACCTTTCGCCAGCTTCTTCGGGCCGCCGTTGACGACCTTACCCACCAGCATACGCTCCAGACGCTGGAAGGCGTCGCCCTCCACGATACGCATCTGGTCGTTCAGGTCCAGGCGGAAACGCTTCAGCTCATCGTCGATGATCTGCTGTGCACGCTTGTCGCGGGTGATGCCTTCGCGGGTGAACACCTGCACGTCGATCACGGTGCCGACCATGCCCGAAGGCACGCGCAGCGAGGTGTCTTTCACGTCCGACGCTTTTTCGCCGAAGATCGCGCGCAGCAGCTTCTCTTCCGGCGTCAGTTGCGTCTCGCCCTTCGGCGTGACTTTACCGACCAGCACGTCGCCGGCGGTGACTTCGGCGCCGATGTAGACGATGCCCGATTCATCCAGGCGCGCCAGCTGGTTTTCAGCCAGGTTCGAGATGTCGCGGGTGATTTCTTCCGCGCCCAGCTTGGTGTCGCGCGCGACAACCGACAGCTCTTCGATGTGGATCGAGGTGTAACGGTCGTCCTTGACGACGTTTTCCGAGATCAGGATCGAGTCCTCGAAGTTCAGACCGTTCCACGGCATGAACGCCACCAGCATGTTCTGGCCCAGGGCCAGTTCGCCCAGGTCGGTCGATGCGCCGTCGGCAATCACGTCGCCACGGGCAACGCGGTCGCCAACCTGCACGATCGGACGCTGGTTGATGTTGGTGTTCTGGTTCGAACGGGTGTACTTGATCAGGTTATAGATGTCGACACCGACTTCACCGGCTTGCGCCTCGTCGTCGTTGACACGAATAACCACACGGCCTGCGTCGATGTAGTCGACGACGCCGCCACGCACAGCCTGCACGGTGGTGCCCGAGTCGACTGCCACGGTGCGCTCGATACCGGTACCGACCAGCGCCTTTTCAGGACGCAGGCAGGGAACGGCCTGACGCTGCATGTTCGCGCCCATCAGTGCACGGTTCGCGTCATCGTGCTCGAGGAACGGAATCAAGGAAGCGGCGACCGAGACGATCTGGCCAGGCGCGACGTCCATGTACTGGATGCGCTCTGGCGACACCAGGATGGTTTCGCCGGCTTCACGTGCCGAGACCAGTTCGTCGACCAGTTGGCCTTCTTCGTTGATCGCTGCATTCGCCTGGGCGATGATGTAGCGGCCTTCTTCGATGGCGGACAGGTAGTCGATCTTGTCGGTGACCTTCGAACCTTCGACCTTGCGGTACGGGGTTTCCAGGAAGCCGTATTCGTTCAGGCGGGCGTACAGAGCCAGCGAGTTGATCAGGCCGATGTTCGGGCCTTCAGGCGTTTCGATCGGGCAGACGCGGCCGTAGTGGGTCGGGTGCACGTCGCGCACCTCGAAGCCGGCACGTTCGCGGGTCAGGCCGCCAGGTCCGAGGGCGGAAACACGACGCTTGTGCGTGATTTCCGACAGCGGGTTGGTCTGGTCCATGAACTGCGACAGCTGCGACGAACCGAAGAATTCGCGGATCGCGGCCGAGATCGGCTTGCTGTTGATCAGGTCGTGCGGCATCAGGTTGTCCGCTTCGGCCTGGCCGAGGCGTTCCTTGACGGCGCGCTCAACGCGCACGAGGCCGGCGCGGAACTGGTTTTCGGCCAGTTCGCCCACGCAACGCACGCGGCGGTTACCCAGGTGATCGATGTCGTCGACTTCGCCGCGGCCATTGCGCAGCTCGACCAGGATCTTGATCACGGCCAGGATGTCGTCGTTCGACAGGGTCATCGCGCCGGTCAGCTCGTCGCGACCGATGCGGCGGTTGAACTTCATGCGGCCGACGGCCGACAGGTCATAGCGCTCAGGGCTGTAGAACAGGCCGTTGAACAGGGCTTCGACCGATTCTTCGGTTGGCGGTTCGCCAGGACGCATCATGCGGTAGATCGCCACGCGCGCGGCCATCTGGTCGGCGGTGTCGTCGGTGCGCAGGGTTTGCGAGATGTAGCCGCCCTGGTCCAGGTCGTTCGTGTACAGGGTCTGGATTGCGTCGACGTTGGCGTCGCGCAGCTTACCCAGCAGCTCGTCGGTCAGCTCGTCGTTGGCGGACGCGATGATTTCGCCGGTGTCGGCGTCGACGATGTTGCGGGCCAGGATACGGCCGATCAGGTAGTCTTCAGGAACCGAGATGGCCTTGATGCCGGCCGCGTCGATGTCGCGCACATGCTTGGCATTGATGCGCTTGTCCTTGGTGACAATGGTTTTACCCGTCTTCGGATCGACGATGTCGAAGCGCGCAACTTCGCCGCGCAGGCGTTCGGAGACGAACTCGAGTTCGCCGCCTTCGGAGCGCAGGTTGAAGTTGTCGAACACGAAGAAGTTCGCCAGGATCTGTTCCGGCGTCATGCCAATGGCCTTCAGCAGGATCGTCACCGGCATCTTGCGGCGGCGGTCGACGCGGAAGAACAGGATGTCTTTCGGGTCGAACTCGAAGTCCAGCCACGAGCCGCGGTAAGGAATGATACGTGCCGAGAACAGCAGCTTACCGGACGAGTGCGTCTTGCCGCGGTCGTGCTCGAAGAACACGCCCGGGGAACGGTGCAGCTGCGAGACGATCACACGCTCGGTACCGTTGATAACGAACGAACCGTTGGCGGTCATGAGCGGCAATTCGCCCATGTACACTTCCTGCTCTTTCATTTCCTTGACGACCGGCTTGGTTGGCGATTCCTTGTCCAGGATCACCAGACGCACCTTGGCACGGAGTGGAGAAGCGAAGGTCAGGCCACGCTGTTGGCATTCCTTGACGTCGAAGGCAGGATCGCCCAGCACGTAGGACAGGAATTCGAGACGCGCGAAGCCGTTGTGCGACACGATCGGGAAGATCGAGCTGAAAGCCGACTGCAGGCCTTCGTTCTTGCGGACGGTAGGACCAGCGTCCGCCTGCAGGAAATTCTCGTAGGATTCAAGCTGGGTAGCCAGAAGATATGGAACGTTGTGAACGTTGGCGCGCTTCGCGAACGACTTGCGAATGCGTTTCTTCTCAGTAAATGAGTAGTGCATGGACACTCCGTGAGTGACAGAAAGGATGAGAATTCAGAGATTGCCAGTGGTGGAGCGACCACATACAAGGCCTCAATTCTCTTGCTGTTCCGTCAGATGAAAAGGACAAGCGACTGCTGTGCTACGATTTGTTCGGTGTTGCGTACCGCGTACTGCCGGGTATTACGTTTGCCGCAGGGACGACAAAAGAGCCAAAGCCGCAGCACCGCCTTCCGGCGGGGCTTGCAAGCTTTGACTCCGGCTTTGGGCACCTTGCGATGCCCATTGCTTTTGATTACTTCAGTTCGGCCTTGGCGCCAGCATCTTCCAGCTTTTTCTTGGCGGCTTCAGCGTCAGCTTTCGGCAGGGCTTCTTTCACGGTCTTCGGAGCGCCGTCGACGACGTCTTTGGCTTCCTTCAGGCCCAGGCCGGTGATTTCACGGACGGCTTTGATGACGCCGACCTTGTTCGCGCCGACTTCGGTCAGAACAACGTTGAACTCGGTCTGCTCTTCGACAGCAGCAGCAGCAGCGCCGCCGCCAGCTGCCGGTGCTGCCATTGCAGCTGCCGACACGCCGAACTTCTCTTCGAATGCCTTGACCAGTTCGTTCAGGTCCATGACGGACATTTCGCTCACTGCGTTCAGGATATCGTCTTTGCTAATTGCCATTTGAAACTCCAGATTTGTGTGTGTTTGTAGTACAGATCAGTTACTTGAGAAAAAGGGCTGCGCTTACGCTGCAGCGGTTTCTTCGGCTGCAGGAGCAGCTTCCGAACCTTCGCCTTTTTTCGCTGCCAGGGCAGCCAAGCCACGTGCAAAGCCCGACACCGGAGCCAGCATCACGCCCAACAGCTGCGAGATGAGGACTTCACGCGACGGAATGCTTGCCAACGCGGTAACACCAGCTACGTCGAGCTGCTTACCTGCGTAGTTACCGGCTTTCACGACCAGCTTGTCGTTGGTTTTCGCAAAGTCAGCGATGACTTTAGCGGCAGCAACGGCGTCGTCCGAGATCGAATAGATCAGCGGACCGGTCATGGCGTCAGCCAGCGGGGCAAACTGCGTGCCTTCGACAGAGCGGCGCGCCAGCGTGTTCTTCAGAACACGCAGGTACACACCCTGGGCACGTGCGGTTGCACGGAGTTTCGTCAAGTGACTAACCTGGATGCCACGGTACTCGGCCACGACGATCGTTTGCGCGGATGCTACTTTCGCGCTCACTTCTTCGACGACGGCCTTTTTGTCATTCAGATTAAGACCCACGGTCAATCTCCTTAATTAATGCAAACAAAAGCGTTTGCATCGGTTCGAACACGGCGTCCGAAGTTAAGAAGTCAAACTAACGCGGATGAATTCACGCAGCATGGACTACAAAACTTGTTCGGGTACACCATCTGCGTTGGGTGATGTATTAACCAGTTGCCCAACCACTGCGCCCGGCCCAACGGTCTTTGATTGCCTGCCGCAGCATGTCTGCTGCAACAGCCCAAAGATGCGCCCCGCTGATGTTTTGCGGGGACTTGATTCTTTATAAAACTTAAGCAGCCAGCGAAGCGTGGTCGACACGGACGCCTGCGCCCATCGTCGACGAGATCGCGACCTTGCGCAGGTACACGCCCTTCGAGGTGGCCGGCTTGGCCTTGTTCAGTGCGTCGATCAGTGCAGCCAGGTTGGCTTGCAGGTCGGCGTCAGCGAACGACTTGCGGCCGATCGTGGCGTGGATGATACCTGCCTTGTCGGTACGGTACTGGACCTGACCGGCTTTGGCGTTCTTGACCGCGGTGGCGACGTCAGGGGTGACGGTGCCGACCTTCGGGTTAGGCATCAGGCCGCGTGGACCCAGGATCTGGCCCAGGGTACCGACGATACGCATGGTGTCAGGCGAAGCGATGACGATGTCGAAAGGCATGTCGCCGGCTTTGACGCGCTCGGCCAGGTCTTCCATACCGACGATGTCGGCGCCGGCTGCACGTGCAGCCTCAGCCTTGTCGCCCGAAGCGAAGACAGCGACGCGCACGGTCTTGCCGGTGCCTGCTGGCAGGACCACCGAACCACGAACGACCTGGTCCGACTTCTTCGGATCCACGCCCAGCTGGATCGACACGTCGATCGACTCGTTGAACTTGGCGGTGGCGAATTCCTTGACCAGCGACACTGCGTTGTCGAAGGCGTAGACCTTGTTACGGTCGACTTTCGCTTTCATTTCTTTGACGCGCTTGGAAATCTTAGCCATTACACACCCTCCACCGTGATGCCCATCGAACGTGCCGAGCCGGCGATGATACGCACTGCGGCGTCCATGTCGGCGGCGGTCAGGTCCGGCTGCTTGGTTTTTGCGATCTCTTCGGCCTGGGCGCGGCTCAGCGTGCCAACCTTGTCGGTATGTGGCTTCGGCGAACCTTTGGTGATGCCGGCGGCTTTCTTGATCAGGTAGGTTGCCGGTGGGGTCTTCATCACGAAGGTGAAGGACTTGTCGGCGAACGCGGTGATCACGACCGGGATCGGCATGCCTGGCTCGACACCCTGGGTCTGGGCGTTGAACGCCTTGCAGAATTCCATGATGTTCAGGCCGCGCTGACCCAGCGCTGGGCCGATCGGTGGGGATGGGTTTGCTTTACCAGCTGGCACTTGCAGCTTGATAAAACCAATGATCTTCTTTGCCATGATGGCTCCTAATTGGCTTTGAGTAGTAGCGCCCCACCGCGACTACTCGCTTCGGCGGGGCTCCTCTTACCGGATTCCGCCTTGCTGCTGCGACGCTCCGATTACTGCGTTTAAACTTTTTCTACCTGCCCGAACTCGAGTTCTACCGGAGTTGCGCGGCCGAAGATGGTCACCGTCACACGCACCTTCGATTTTTCGTAGTTCACTTCCTCGACGTTGCCGTTGAAGTCGGTGAACGGGCCTTCCTTGATCCGGACCTGCTCGCCCACTTCGTAGAGCACTTTCGGCCGTGGCTTCTCGACGCCTTCCTGGACCTGCTGCATGATCTTGTCGATCTCGCGCGCTGGAATCGGGGTTGGCTTGTTCGATTTGCCGCCGATGAAGCCGGTCACCTTGCTGGTGTTTTTCACCAGGTGCCAGGTCTCGTCGGTCATTTCCATCTCGACCAGCACGTAGCCAGGGAAGAAGCGGCGCTCGGTAACCGATTTGCTGCCGTTCTTGACTTCCACGACTTCTTCGGTCGGAACCAGGATCTGGCCGAACTGCTCGCTCATGCCGGCGCGCTCGATGCGCTCGGTCAGGGCGCGCATGACGCTCTTTTCCATACCCGAGTAGACATGAACGACGTACCAGCGCTTGTTGCTGACCGGGACGCTCATTGGCGCGTCCTGAGCCGGAGCACCAGCGTCAGACGCCGGAACTTCGTCCGGCGTATTGTCTTGCACATTTTCGTTCATTATTGTTTCCACCCCAGGATCAGGTCGTACAGCAGGAATTCCAACAGCTTATCCGTGCCCCACAGGAAGATCGCCATCACGACCACGAAGGCAAACACGATCAGGGTGATCATGCGCGCTTCCTTGTGGCTCGGCCAGACGACTTTCTTGGTTTCGCGAACGGACTCTTTGGCGAAGTTCAGGAACTCGCGACCGGAAGTGGAGGACCACAAAAGCAGGACAGCAAAAACTAAACCAGCCAAGAGGGCGCCGCCGGCGACCAAGGCTGGTTTGTTCTGGCCTTTCAGGTAAAAGAACCCGATTACGCCTGCAATCGCGGCAACCACCGCCAGGACCACCTTAAACTTGTCATTCGAGGTGCTAACGGTTTGCACGGATTGATTAGACATTCTTCTTTACTTTCGGTGCTGCGCACCAGAATTCGGTGGCAGGGGCGGAGGGAATCGAACCCGCGACCTTCGGTTTTGGAGACCGACGCTCTGCCAATTGAGCTACACCCCTACGAAGACTTCAGCTGAATCGCGCATTCTACACTATACGAACGCACAGTGCAGAATGTTTTTGAAGAGGTGGTTGGCACCACCTCTTCGGCCCTACAACTTCTTTATTGCTTAGGCAATGATCTTGGCAACGACGCCGGCGCCGACGGTACGGCCGCCTTCGCGGATTGCGAAGCGCAGGCCTTCTTCCATCGCGATCGGGTTGATCAGCTTGACGGTGATCGACACGTTATCGCCTGGCATGACCATTTCCTTGTCCGCTGGCAGCTCGATCGAGCCGGTCACGTCGGTGGTACGGAAGTAGAACTGCGGACGGTAGTTGTTGAAGAACGGGGTGTGACGGCCGCCTTCATCTTTCGACAGAACGTAGATCTCGCCGGTGAAGTGGTTGTGCGGCTTGATCGAGCCCGGCTTGGCCAGAACCTGACCACGCTGGACGTCTTCACGCTTGGTGCCGCGCAGCAGCAGACCGACGTTGTCGCCAGCCTGACCCTGGTCCAGCAGCTTGCGGAACATTTCCACGCCGGTGCAGGTCGTCTTGACGGTGTCGATGATGCCGACGATTTCGATCTCTTCGCCGACCTTGATGATGCCGCGCTCGACACGACCGGTGACGACGGTGCCGCGACCCGAGATCGAGAACACGTCTTCGACTGGCATCAGGAAGGCGCCGTCAACAGCGCGCTCTGGCGTCGGGATGTAGGTGTCCAGGGCATCGGCCAGACGGATGATGCACTCTTCGCCCATTTCGCCTGGCTGGCCTTCCAGCGCCATACGTGCCGAACCCTTGATGATCGGCAGGTCGTCGCCTGGGAACTCGTACTTCGACAGAAGCTCACGCACTTCCATTTCGACCAGTTCCAGCAGTTCTGCGTCGTCGACCAGGTCGCACTTGTTCAGGAACACGATGATGTAAGGAACGCCAACCTGACGCGCCAGCAGGATGTGCTCGCGGGTCTGTGGCATCGGGCCGTCAGCGGCCGAGCACACCAGGATCGCGCCGTCCATCTGGGCGGCACCGGTAATCATGTTCTTGATGTAGTCGGCGTGGCCTGGGCAGTCGACGTGCGCGTAGTGGCGCGCGGCGGTTTCGTACTCGACGTGCGCGGTGTTGATGGTGATGCCGCGTGCCTTCTCTTCCGGAGCTGCATCGATCTGGTCGTATGCTTTCGCTTCGCCGCCGAACTTCTTCGACAGGACGGTTGCGATTGCTGCGGTCAGCGTGGTCTTGCCGTGGTCAACGTGTCCGATGGTACCGACGTTGACGTGCGGCTTGGTCCGCTCGAATTTACCTTTTGCCATTTGAGACTCCTAACGATATTTTGAGAATTACCAGGCACACATGACGGACGAGTACAGCGCACTGCCGCTTAAATTCTGGTGCCCTTTACGTGGATTGAACACGTGGCCTCTCCCTTACCAAGGGAGTGCTCTACCACTGAGCTAAAAGGGCTTATTGTTTGCACCGCACAGACTGCGGCACAATTTACTGGAGCGGGTGAAGGGAATCGAACCCTCGTCGTAAGCTTGGAAGGCTTCTGCTCTACCATTGAGCTACACCCGCGAGGTACAACTTCAATTCGACTTCACGACTTCTTCATTTGGTGGTGGGGGCTGGATTCGAACCAGCGTACTCAGAGAGGGCAGATTTACAGTCTGCTGCCTTTAACCACTCGGCCACCCCACCGCGAAGAACCGCAGAGTATGAAGCAAGCTCAACATGCTGTCAACTATTTGTGCCAACTACACTTACCTGGCTCAAATAGCAGCGTTGCTTCGGGGCGTGATTGTAACCGTAGGGGGGGCGAATCTGCAAGGCTCTTTTTTTACGATCGGTGCACTATAGCGTTCGTGGGTGCTGTACTGTATGCGTCAGGCATGTAAACACTTGACCACATGGACAGCAAGGCGCCCCATTACCCCCGTTGGAGCTGGCCGCAGATCCTCGTTGCGAGCCTGTCGATCGTTGCAGTCTACCTCGCCATGCGGCTCGTGAACAACTGGCTCGCTTTGCCGGCCGGGTATGCGCTGCCGCTGTTTCCCCCTGCCGGCGTCGGCCTGGCGATGGCCACCGCCGGCGGCATGCGCGTGCTGCCCGCAGTCGCCATCGGCGCCGCGCTCGCCGTCATTCCCCTTCACTTCAACAATCCCGCGCTGACGCAGTCGGGCGCCCTGATCGCGACGCTCACCGCCGGGCTCGGCGCCTTGCTGCAGGCCTGGCTGGGCGCACGCCAGTTCCGCCGCCACATGCGCCCGGCGATCGATTCCGGGCACGACGTGATGGCCTTCCTGCTGCTCACCCCACTCGTCTGCCTGACCAGCGCCAGCGTCTCGGTGCCGGTGCTGTACGCGCTGGGCGCCTTCGACGAGGTGGCCCAGACCCGCTTCTGGTTCGCCTGGTGGGCCGGGGACACGCTCGGCGTCCTGCTCGCCGCGCCGCTGTGCTGGATCGTGTGCGGCTCGCCGCGCCGCTTGTGGCGCCGCCGGGCGCCGCTGGTCGCCCTGCCGCTGCTGATGGCCAGCGCGGCGGTCGTCACGATCTACCGCTTGTCTCTCGGCTGGGAACACGAGCAGCATTTGCTGCCCTACCGCCTGAAGGCGCAGCAGACGGCCGACGTGCTGCAGGCCGAATTCAACGAACACGTGCGCTTCGTCGGCACCTTTGCCCGCACCCTCGCCGACACCGAGCACATCCTTGCGCGCGACAAGTTCCTGCGCATCGCCGGCGGCTATGCCGACGGGCGCCCGGAAATCCAGAGCGTGAACTGGGCGGTGCCGGTGACACACGCCGAGCGCGCCGGCTTCGAGGCCTGGGTACGGCGCACGGTCGACCCGGCCTTTATCGGCATCGCCGACATGGACGAGACGCGGCGCCTGGTGCCGGCGGGCGAGCGCGAGCGCTACCTGCCGGTGCTCTACCTCTGGCCAGCGTCGAATAATTTCATTCGCGGAGTCGACTTCCTGGCCGCGCCCGGACGCGCCGCCGTCGCCGCGCGCGCCATGGGCTCCCGCACGCCGGTCGCGTCCGAGCCGTTCGACTTGCTGTCCACGCGCGGACTCGGGATCGCCCTGCTACGCGCGGTGGGAGAAGGGGAAGGGCCGCCGGCCGGGGTCGTGATCTTCATCCTCAATGCCCAGCGCCTGCTGGAGCAGGCCATCGCGCGCTCGGGCTTCAATGGCTTCAATGCCGCCATGGTCGACGTCACCGACGGCGCGGCGCTGCCGGTATTCGGTTCCATGGGCCAGCCGCAGCGCGACGATTACCGGGTCCGGCTGTCCTTCGCCGGGCGCAGCTATGAACTGAGCTTCCGGCCGACGCCCGCCTACAAGGAGGCCGAAACCGGCGCCGGCAGCTGGATGGTGCTCTCGGCCGGGCTCCTGATGACCGGCATGCTAGGCGCGCTGATGCTGCTCATCAGCGGCGAGCGCGCCGTCATCGAGGAGCAAGTCGCGGACCGCACGGCGCGCCTGCGCGACCGCGAGGCGCGCCTCGAGGCCATCCTCGACAATGCGGCCGACGCCATCGTCACCGTCGACGCGTCCGGCTTCCTGGTCTCGTCGAATGCCGCCACCGCGCGCCTGTTCGGCTATGCGCCCCAGCACCTGGACGGCCTGTTCCTCGGCGCGCTGGTGCCGAATGCGGGCGGCGCCGCCGGCGATGCGGGCGCCGAGCTGGCGCGGCTGGCCACGGCGCCGCCCGAGGAGTGCGTGCTCGAGGGCCGCAACGCGCGCGGCGACACCATCCCGCTGTCGATCTCGGTGGCGCCGGTGCTGATGGGAAGAGAGGCTTTTTTTGTGTGCATCCTGCGCGACCTGACGGAGCAGCAGCGCTCGCAGGAGCGCATCTATAAACTGGCCCACCACGACGCCCTCACCGGCCTGGAAAACCGCTTTGCGCTGAACGTGCGCCTCGAGCAGCAGCTGGCCAGCGCACGCCGCCTCGGCCAGCCGACGGCGGTGCTGTTCATCGACCTCGACCATTTTAAGAAGATCAACGATTCGCTCGGCCATGCGGCCGGCGACAAGCTGCTGGTGGGCGCCGCCGAACGCATGAAGGATTTGTTGCGCGAGGTCGATACCCTGGCGCGCCTGGGAGGCGACGAATTCATCATCGTGCTGGCCGGCCCGCTCACGCCCGACAGCGTCACCAGCGTCGCCGTGCGCGTGGTCGAGTCGCTGTCGCAGCCGTATCAGCTCAACGGGTCGACCGCCCACAGCGGCTGCAGCGTCGGCGTGGCCCTGTTCCCGGACGATGGGCAAGACGCCGAAACCCTGATCCGGCACGCCGACATGGCGATGTACGCGGCCAAGCGTCAGGGACGCGGCAATTTCCAGTTCTTTTCGCCGGCGATGAACGCCGCCACCCACGAGCACCTGCTGCTGGAAAACCGGATGTGGGGCGCGCTGCACGCCGAGGACTTCGAGCTCTACCTGCAGGCGCAAGTCGAACTCGAGACCGGCCGCGTGATCGGCGCCGAGGTGCTGCTGCGCTGGAACGACCAGGAACTGGGCAGCGTCGAGCCGAGCCGCTTCATTCCCGTCGCCGAAGAGAGCGGCATGATCGTGCCGCTCGGCGACTGGGTGCTGGGCCAGACCATGGCTTTATTGGCGCAATGGCAGCGCGAGGGGCTGGAAGACCTGCGCCTGGCCGTCAACCTGTCGGCGCGCCAGTTCTCGGGCGGCACGCTGCTCTCGCGCCTCGATGAACTGGTGGCCCATTACGGGATCGACCCGTCGCTGATGGAACTCGAAATCACGGAAACGGCGGCCATGCGCGACCCGGAAGCGACGCGCCAGCTGCTGCGCCAGCTGCGCACGCGCGGTTTCAAACTGGCGATCGACGACTTCGGCACCGGCTATTCGTCGCTGGCCTATTTGAAGCTGTTCGCGATCGACCGCATCAAGATCGACCGCGGTTTTGTCAAAGACATCGAACACAACCAGAACGATGCGGTGATCGTCGCCGCTACCATCGGCCTCGCCCATTCGCTCGGGTTGACGGTGGTGGCCGAAGGCGTCGAGACCCAGGCGCAATGGGGCTTTTTACGCGACAAGCACGGCGACGAGGCGCAGGGTTTCCTGTTCGCGCGGCCGATGCCGGCCGGGGAGTTCCGCGAATTCATCCGGCGGCAAGCGCAGCCAGTACCTGACGCTTGAGGGCGCGGATCATGGCCGTTTCGTCGGGCGGCACGCCCTCGGGCGCAAGCTGCGCGCGGTCGGCATAGAAGAAGCCGAGCTGGGCCTTGCCCACCACCAGGGGCAGCACGATAAAACTCTTCGCGTCGGGCAGCAGGGCGCGGTGCCAGGAGGGCAGCAACTCGCGGATCTTCGGGCTCGCCGCATCCGAGATCATCAGGTCGGCGTCGTTGTCCATCGCCAGCAGGAACAGGTCGCGTCCGCCCCGGGCCGGGCCTGGAGCGGACATCGGGAACACGAAGCCGGCCTGGACCCGCGCCTGCTCGGGGCCGAAGGAAACGCGCGCCCGGTACTGCCCGGCGCGCGCATCTTTCAGGCAGACGGTGGCAAAGCGAAAACCCAGCGCGCGGTACAGGGTTTCGAGCACGGCCAGGATGACGTCGTTGACGCGTGCCTTACCGTTCGCGCGCAACTGGGTCACGTCCTGCACCCCGGCCAGCAGCAGCTCGCGCGCATTCTTCGGTTTGCCGCTCGGCCAGGCGCCCTCCTCCTCTTCTCCGGCATCGAGCGTGGCCAGCATCAGCACGTCGGGCAGGCCATCGCCCGGCTCCGGCTCGGGTTTTGGGAGCGGCTGCAGATTCATGCTTTCCATCAGGCCCTGCATGCCTTCGGCCACGTTCGTGAACAGGCGCTCCAATGCTTTGGCATCGATCTCGAAGGCGGCGCCGTAGCGCGCCAGCAGTGCGCGTGCTTCCGGCGTCGCGGCAGCGTCTTCCGGTCCGCCATGGCGGCCCAGAAGACGCGCCACCTCCAGGCTGAACGAGGCGACCTGGCGCATCCATTCGGCGCGGCTGCCGGCCGTTTTCAAGGTCCCCGGCGGCAGCGCCGCCTGGGCGCGCACGATCACGTCCGGGATCTTCCACTCGGCCAGTACGGCGGCCGACAAGGTGTCGTAACTGCAGCCGAGGATCATCTGCGAAGCTTGCGCAGGCGTGTGCTTGCCGGCAGCGGCAAGCTGGTTGATCTCACGGTAGCGCGCATGTTCGTGCGAGGCGACCAGCAAGGCGCCCAGGTTCTTGAACAGCGCCCCGATCGCCGCTTCCTCGGCGCCCTGGTAGAAGGACAATTTCGCCATTTCTCGCCCGACCAGGCTGGCGCACAGGGACGCTTCCAGTTCGACGCGCACGCTGCCGGCGTGGGCGCCGTTGTCGAGGGTATCGACCAGCAGCATCGCCAGCGCGGTCGTCTTGACGTTGTCGAAGCCGAGCAGCGCGATCGCGCGCGAGACCGTGGTGACGGCAGTGCCGGAGACCGTGCGGTAGCGGACCGTATTCGACAGGCGCAGGATGCGCTGGGTCAGCGCCACGTCGGACAGGACGAAATAGGCGAGATCGTGCGGACCCGGTTCGTCGGCGTCGGCCAGTTCGATCACGCGTGCGATCGAACCACCCAGGGCGAACATCTCTTCGTCGCCGTTCACTTTTTGCATCAAGGCCGCGCGCACGCGGCGGGTCGCGCTTTCGTCCTGCGGCTGCGCATTTGCTATCCGTGCTTCTGACATCTGGGATTACCGGCTTTTCTGGCCCGTGCGGCCTGTTATTTATTGGACTTCTTGTATTTTTTGAGAACGGTCTGGTGCAGCGCCGTGAGCGCCGCCAGCTTCGGATTGCGCGGATCGAGGCGGCGTACGGCCGCCAGTTGCGCCAGGGCCTGCTGGCCCAGTTTATCGTCCCAGCCGGTGTGCTCCAGGCAGCGCAGCAGCGCCAGGGCGGCGTTGAAGGCGACCTGGGGGTTGCCCGGCATGCGCTGCGCCGCCTCCTGCATCAGGGTCACCGCGCCCGCGTAATCGCCGCTGCGGGCGCACTCGGCGCCGCCGGCCACCAGGTCGACCACGTGCTGGCGCGTTTCCTGGGCCAGATTGACGCCGAGTTCTGCATGCCCGGCCTGGGCCATGACGCTCATCGCGCGGTCCATCGCGGTGGCGTCGGCCGCGTTGCGCATCACGTCGCGCACGAGGCTGGTCGCGCCTTCGGCCATGTCGTGCGCAAGGCAGCTGCGCGCCAGTTCCAGCTTCAGGTCGGCCGACATGCCGGGGAGGTCGCGGCTGGCGGCCACGGCGGCATTCAGCGATTCCAGCAGGCGCTCTTCGTTGCCCGTGTACTCGTGCAGCAGGGCCGACGAAATCGCGCTGCAGGCGTCGGCATGGCCTTTGCCGCCCATCGAGCGGTCGAGGTCGCGAATCACGGAGGCGGCCGCCACCGGATCGCCCTTGCGCACCAGGGTGCGCACCAGCTTGACGTGGTCTTCGGGATCGCGGAATTCCGAATATTTGGCTTTCGCCACGACCTGTTTTAACACCTTTTCGGCGGTCTCGTCGTCGCCGGCCGCGAAGGCGACTTCGCCCAGGGTACGCAGGCGCCGCACCGCGTGCGGGCTGACCGCTACCGCGCGTCCCAGCACTGCCTGCGATTGTTCGAGTTCGCCCATCGCCGTGTGAGTGCGCGCCAGCCAGTCGTAGGCGTCGACGAAATTCGTGTTGGTCTGCACCAGTTCCGTGAGCAGGCTGCCGGCTTCCTCGTACTGCTCGCGCAGGTAGAGGGTTTTCGCCAGCCCGAGCCGGGCCCAGGCGATGGCACGGCTTTCGGCCAGCTGGCGGTAGATCGGTTCGGCCAGGTTCGCTTCGCCCAGGAACAGGTGCAGCTCGGCGCGCAGGCGCAGGAAGTCGACCGTGTGGCGCGGATGCGCCGCCTCGCCGGCGATGCAGGCCTCGATCGCCTCATGCTGGGCACCCGCCTCCATCAGGCGGTAGACGGGCAGGAAGACGTTCCGTTTTTCCAGCGCGCGCGCAATGCGCTCGAGCAGGCGGTCGGCCGTAAACGGTTTCAGGATGTAGTCGGTGGGGGCCAGTTCGGCCGCGCTGACGACCTTGCCGTAGTCTCCCTCGGCCGTGACCATGAAGAACATCGTCGCCAGCGACACCAGCTTATGGTGACGTAAATCTTCGAGCAGCTGCTGGCCGTCCTGGCCGCCTTCGAGGTCGTATTCGCACAGCACCAGGTCGAAGCTGCGCAGGGTCAGTTGTTTCACTGCTTGGTTGGCGCTGCTGGCGTGCTCGATGCGGGTCAGGCCGCACATGTTGAGCATGCTGTGGATGTTGGCCCGCATGCCCGAGTGGGGCTCGATGAGCAGGGCGGTGAGGCCGTCTAATTCGTTCATGGCGATTTCCGTTCGGGCCAGCGGCAAGTGGCGGCTACGCTGGCCGCTGCCGGACGAGTATATTACGCCGTGGGAACAAAATAGCTAAATCGGGTCGGGGCTTGCGGAAAACCGGGTTGCTAGTGGGAAAAAGCAACAGGTGGTGAGAATTGAGCTGCTAAAACCCCGCATCCGCGCGGCGGGTGCGATTGGCGCATTCGCTACGCGCGGCGCTGCCGACCACGTTCTGATAGCGCACCTCGTACTTGCCGGCTGCCAGCCCGTCGATCGTCAGCGTGCCGTTCCCCAGCACATACGCGTGGCGCACGTTCGAGCGACGCTCCAGGTCAACAATCTTGACGAACACCGGCGTCGGATTCGCGCTGTTGTCGACCACGACCGTCATTTCGCGGCCGCTGTTGCCCAGCGGGTAGCCGGGGACGTAGCCGGACTGCTCGGGCCAGGGCTCGCCGTTCGGCGCTTCCGGGGTGGCCAGATCGGTATCGCACTCGGGCTGGCGCGGCGGTACCAGCAGCTGGGTCACGGCCAGGGTTTTGACGGACGGCGCCTTGGCGCCGGCCGGGCTGGCCCAGGCGTCCGGATCGGGATTCGGGATCGAGGTCAGCGCGGCCGCCTGCTCCTTGCCGCTGAAAGCGAGCGCGGCCGGCAGGACGCGCGGCTGCAGCAGCACCAGCACGCACACGGCGCCGACCGCCATGCCGCCGAGCAGGCCGAGCCACCAGCGCGGGTCGCGCAGCAGGCGGCGGCGCGGGCGCGGCGCGGGCGGCGGCGATTCCCAGTTCTCGCCGCGCACGCGGGTGCCCCCCTCGCGGTGTCCCTCGTCGCCGCTGCTCTCGAGCCACTCGACTTCCCATTCCTCGGCCGCGATCCACTCGTCGTGCTCCCTGCGCCGCACCGGATCGGACAGGATGTTGTAGGCGGTGTTGACGATCGCCATGATGCGGGCGGCCTTTTCGTCGCCCTGGTTTTTATCTGGATGGTATTTCTGGCTGAGCGCCTTGTAGGCCGCACGCACGACTTCCTGCGGCGCGCCGCGCGCCACCTTGAGGTTGTCGTAATGGGTGTGGATCTTGGCCATGGTGCGGGTCTGGTGGAAGGTCAGCGGTCCCGGAGGCTGATCGGGACAGCATAGCCGGGTTTGTATCCCCAGCGCAAGATACCATAAAGTCTACAAACGGCGGCTGCGATCCGCTTGTGCGATCGCGTCGGGCAGCTCCACCTCGTGGCCGACGATCAGTACCTTGAACAACTCGCCCATTTCGCTCGGCGCCACCAGCTTATGAACCGCTTTCGACTGTGGCAAATAACGCACGACATCGTTGGGATCCGTACGCATCAGCAGGTCACCGATGCCGCAACCGAGCAGGAAGCCGGCCTGGTTCATATAGCCCAGCACCGGCAATCCAGCGTCCTGGGCCGCCAGCGCCATCGCGGTAAACTCGACGTGGGAGGTGATGTCCTGCAGCCCCGGCAAATAAAAGGGATCCGGGTGCGAATGGTGGCGGTAATGGCACATCAATGTGCCGCCGCTGCGCTGGTCGACATAGTATTCGTGGGCCGGGAAGCCGTAATCGAGCAAAATGGCCGCACCCTTGCCGCCCTCGAACATGCTCGCCAGCGAACCCATGAAGCCGCAGGCGACCGGGTGCAGTTCGGTCAGATACCCCTCGGGCAGCGAATCCGCGTCCGGGATCTGGCGCGCCAGCTGGGCCGCCAGGTCCGCGTCGAGTTCGGCCTGGACATACGTAAAACGGCCGTCCTCGATCGTCACCATCTGGCGGCGCCAGCCTTCGGGAGTGTTCAGCACCAGCTCGACCGGCATGGCGTCGAGCACTTCGTTGGCCAGCACCACGCCGCTGAAGGACGCGGGAAAGCCGTCGCGCCACTCGACCTGCGGAAAATCTTTTAACTCCGCCTGCTGGCGGGCGCGCAGTTCTCCGGACAGTTCGATGATGGTGTAGCGCTCCACCTTCACGCCTTCGTCGGCGAGGGCGGTCAGCACGTCGCGCGCCAGCTTGCCGGTGCCGGCGCCGAATTCGATGATGTTGGGCGCGCTTTGGGCGATAATAGCGGCTGCCGCGCGTGCCAGCGCCGCCCCGAACAGGGGCGAGATCTCGGGCGCGGTCGTAAAATCGCCGCTCGCCCCCAGCTTGGCCGCGCCGCCGCTGTAGTAGCCGAGCCGGGGCGCATACAGCGCCAGCTCCATGAAACGAGAGAAGGGAATGGCGCCGCCCGCCTGTTGAATGGCGGTGGCAATTTCCTGTTGCAGGGCATGGGACGCGGCCAGCGCGTCGCTGTCGGGAAGGGGCAGGGACATCCCGGCATTGTAGCCAGATCGGCACGGATCAACAATTTCAGCCAATGCCAAGACTATGACGCACATCACGCCAAGCGCCGGGGACCAGACCAAGGTCGCGCTCGTCACCGGAGCCGGACGCCGCCTCGGCCGCGCGATCGCGCTCGGTCTGGCCGCCGCCGGCTGGGACATCGCCGTCCACTACCGCCACTCGGAACGCGAAGCGAAGGAAACGGCAGACGCGATTCAAGGGCTCGGCCGGCGCGCCGCCCTGCTCCCGGCCGATTTGAGCGATGAGGCGGCAGTACGCGCCCTGCCGGGCCGCGCCGCCGAAGCACTGGGACGGGTAACCTGTGTGGTCAACAATGCTTCGTTGTTCGAATACGACAGCGCCACCACGTTTTCTCCTAGCTTGCTCGCCGCGCATATGAATACGAACCTGGCCGCGCCCCTGCTGCTGGCGCAGGCTTTACATGCGGCGACGCCGGAAAACAGCCAGGCGGTCGTCATCAACCTGCTCGACCAGAAACTGTACAATTTGAACCCGGATTTTTTGTCGTACACGCTGTCGAAAGCGGCGCTCGACGCCGCCACCACCATGCTGGCCCAGGCGCTGGCGCCCCAGGTACGCATCGTCGGCGTCGCGCCCGGCATCACGATGGTGTCGGGCGACCAGAGCGAAGAAGGTTTCAGCAAGGCGCACACCGTCACGCCGCTGGGACGCTCTTCGACCCCCCAGGACATTGCCGACGCCGTCGTCTATGCGGCATCGGCACGCGCGCTCACCGGCACCACCTTGGTGGTCGACGGCGGCCAGCACCTGGTGCCGCTGGCGCGCGATGTGATGTTTCTTACGAATTGAAATAACTTAACAAGGTCTTGCTTATGCTGTCCGCCCTCACCCACCCGAGCTTGCGCGATTGCCGCCGGCTGTTCCTGCGCAACTACGAAGTGATGATCAACATCGGCGTACACGACTTCGAAAAGAAGGGAGAACAGCGCGTCCTGATCAATGTCGACCTGTACATCCCGCTGGCCGAATCGACCCCGACGGCCGACCAGCTCGATGAAGTCGTCGACTACGATTTCATGCGCGAGACCATTGCCCAGCGCATGGCCCAAGGCCACGTTCACCTGCAGGAAACCCTGTGCGACGACGTCGTGCGCGCCATGCTGGCCCACCCGCGCGTGCGCGCCGCGCGCGTCTCGACGATGAAGCCGGACGTGTATCCCGACTGCGAAGGCGTCGGCGTGGAAGTGTTTCAGATTAAGGAAGAAGCATGAGTGCCGTATTGAATGACGTGTCCCCGGAAGGCGCGGACGCGAAGAAACTGGAAAAGATCGCCCACGAGAACAACAAGCTCCATAAACGCCTGTGCCGCCTGGTCGGCCAGGCGATCGGCGATTTCAACATGATCGAAGACGGCGACAAGGTGATGGTCTGCCTGTCCGGCGGCAAGGACAGCTATGCCCTGCTCGACATCCTGATGACGCTGCGCGAGCGCGCGCCGATCCATTTCGATATCGTCGCCGTGAACCTCGACCAGAAGCAGCCGAATTTCCCGGCCGAGGTGCTGCCGGCCTACCTGGATAAACTCGGCGTGGCCTACCACATCGAAAACCAGGACACGTATTCCATCGTCAAGCGCCTGATCCCGGAAGGCAAAACGACCTGCTCGCTGTGCTCGCGCCTGCGCCGCGGCATCCTGTACCGCGTCGCCGACGAACTGGGCTGCAACAAGATCGCCCTCGGCCACCACCGCGACGACATCCTGGAAACCTTCTTCCTGAACATGTTCTTCGGCGGGAAGCTGAAAGGCATGCCGGCCAAGCTGGTGTCGGACGACGGCAAGCACATGGTGATCCGTCCGCTGGCCTACGTCAAAGAAGCGGACACGGAGCGCTACGCGGAAGTGAAAAACTTCCCGATCATTCCGTGCGACCTGTGCGGCTCGCAGGAAAACCTGCAGCGGAAGCAGATCAAGGCCATGCTGCGCGGCTGGGAAAAGACGCATCCGGGGCGTGTCGACAATATCTTCTCGTCGCTCTCGACCGTGGTGCCCTCGCACCTGCAGGACCGGAATCTGTTCGGTTTCATGGACCTGAAAACGGATGGCGTGCCCAATCCGCTGGGCGATATCGCCTTCGACGAAGAGCCGTGCTCGACGCCGGTGGCGAACACGATTTCGCTGACGCAGCTGTAAATCGGCCAGGTTGTAGTAAACACGGCAGCGTGCGCACGCTGCCGTTTTTTTTTGCTCCGCTCAGGCGAGGTCCATGGCGAACAACTGCAGTTCGCGCCTGGTATCCGGCGCCTGGATCATGCGCTCGAAGCGCAGGCCGAGTTTTTCGAGCACGCGAATGGAGGCGCTGTTGTCGGGACGGACGGTGGCAACGATGCGCTTCAATCCCAGTCGTTTCGCATGCGCCAGCACGGCCCTGGCCGCCTCGATGGCGTAACCCTGGCCGCCGTACTGCGGCAGGAAGGCATAGCCGATATCGACATCGTCGAGAAAATCGCGCTTGGCCAGGCCGCAGACGCCGATCGGGCAGCCGTCTTCCGCGCGCTCGACGATATCGAAGCCGAAGCCGAGGCGCGCCACCATCGCCATTGGACCGGTGAGGATGTAATCGCGCGCGCCCTCGAGCGTGCGGATGCCGCGGTCACCGATGTAGCGGTGCCATGCGGGGTCGTTGAGCAGGCCGAGCATGAAGGCGGCGTCCTCCGGCACCATATGGCGCACCCGTAGCCGTTCGGTTTGCAGGACAATCATCGTGGTGGCATCCTTGTGGACAGCGTCGTTTTGTTGCCAGAAAGAATAGCACCAACCATGCCCGGTTCACGCCTGTTTTTGTTCGATTTCATGATGGAGACACCATGCCCCTGTTCGCGCGCCTGTCCGGCGTTTTCGCTCTTGCCCTTGCCCTGCTGGCGCCCTGTGCCGCCAGCGCGGAGCCGTCGATGATTTACCTGGTACGCCATGGCGAAAAGGCGCTCGAGGGCAAGGACCCGGAACTGTCACCGCAGGGCCGCCTGCGCGCGCAGAACATCGCGACGATGCTGGGTAAAACCGGCATCGCGCACATCTTCAGTACAGCAACCCGCCGCACCCGCCAGACCGCGCAGCCGCTGGCGCAGGCGAGCGGCGTGCAAGTGCAGGAATACGATCCGCGCACGCCCAGGGCGCTGGTCGAGAAGGTCAAGGCATTGAGCGGCCCGGTGCTCGTCGTCGGCCACTCGAACACCCTGTCGGAACTGGTACGCCTGTTCGGCGGGCAGCCGGGGCTGGAGATCGCCGACAACGAATACGACCGCCTGTACCAGCTCATTCCCGGCGCCGGCGGCAGCGTGGCGACCGTGCTGTTCACGTCCCCGCCGGCGACCGGTCCCGCGCCCTGAACCTTTTTTACAGGGCGCGCTCCAGGCCGACGCGCAGGCTGGCCATGCCTTCCCAGGTCAGCTCCCGCCTGACGACCGTGCCGCCGGCGTCGCGATACAAGGTTCCCGTCTGGCGGTCGCGGCCCAGGGCATTGGCCACGCTGACGCGGGCGCGCCACTGCGCATCGAGCTTGCGGGTCCAGTACAGGTCGAGCAGCGCGGTCCGGCCGAGATACGTTGCGACACCGTCGTTCGAGCGGCTGGTCGCACTCCCCCGCAGATTCACATTCGCGCCGGCGTCCCAGGCGCCGCCGCGGTAGTCGATGCCGGCGTTCGCCGTGAACGGGACCTGCTCGGCCAGGGTGTTGTCGGGCCCCGGCACATTGCGCACGCGCGACCAGTTGCGGCCCGCGTTCAGGCGCAGCGCAAACGTCCTGTCTCCCAGTTTGACGGGCGATTTCAGATCGAGCTCGATGCCGGCCAGGTCCGCATTGCCATTGTTGATCGGGCGAGAAACCCAGCTGGCGCCGGCCCGGTACAGCTGCTGGGTGGTCACGTCGGAGACGCGCCTGGCGTAGCCGGACAGCGTGGCCGTACCGCCCTTGCCGAGCGGGCGCTCCCAGGCGAGATCGAGCCCCCGGCTCAGTTCCGGACGTAGCGCCGGATTGCCCTCGGCGTCGGGGTTGGCCGGGCCGTTATTGTTGTTGATCGTGTAGCGGCGCGGGACCAGGTCGCGCGTCAACGGCGCCTTGTAGGTGCGCGCCAGCGCCAGGCGCAGCTGATGCTTGTGCGGCAGCTTCCACAGCAGCTGCAGGATCGGGCTGGCCACGCTGCTGCTTGAAGCCACGCGCGCCAGGTCGGCGCCATCGGTACCCGTGCGCAGTCCTTCCCAGCGCAATCCGGCATAGCCTTCGAAGGTCTCGGAGATGGTCCACTCGTCCTGGGCGAACAGCGCCAGGCGCTCGACGCGGGCGGTGTAGTCTTGCCGCCGTTGCTCACCCGGCGCACCCGGCGCGCCGTCGACGGTGTCGTGCTGGTTGCGGTGTTCGCCACGCGTCGTATGGCTGGCGTCCCAGCCGAGGCCCAGGCTGTGTGCGGCGCCGAGCGGCGCCAGGTACTTGCCGTTCAGGCTGGCCGTTTTCTCGTCAGCACCGGAAGCCACGACGCGCGCCAGGCCCGGCCTGCCGTCCGGCCGGGTGCCGAGGAACAGGTAATCGCCGCGGCGCCGGCTGCCGTCGACGACGCCTTTGACGGTCAGCTTGCCGGCCCCCTGCAGGCGGTGCGCCCAGGCCAGGTCGCTGCGCAGGCTGGCGGTCTGCGAGGCGAGCGTGGCGGCACTGCCCGGGTAGGCGGTCGGTGCGCCGAGGAGCGTCTGTTCGGCTTCGACGGTGCCGCCGCGCGCGCGGGTAACACCGGCGAGGGTTTGCCAGGCCAGGGTATCGCCATTTTCGAAAGTCCAGTTCAGGCGCGGCGCGAGGTTGAGGCGATTGGTGCGGGCCAGTCCCGCCGCGAGGAAGCGGCGCGCCGCGATCCTGGTGCTGCCGCTGTCGACCGTCTCCTCGGTGGAGATGCCGTCGATGCCCACGATACGGTCGAAGGTGGCGCCCAGGGTCCAGGCCAGATTGTCATCCTTGCCGCTGGCCTGGGTCGACAGCGATGGGCTCCAGCGGCCGCGCTGGTAGTTGGCGGACACCTTGTCTTCGCGGCGGGCGCCGCCGCTGCGCTTGCGCAGCACGATGTTGATGCTGCCGGCGACCGCCTGGGCGCTGCGGTCGGCCGTGGGGCTACGCGCGATCTCGATGCGCTCGACCAGCTCGGGCGCAATCGAATCGAGCGTAAAACCCTGGGGCACCGGCTCGCCGTCCACCAGGATCTGCGTATAGCCGGTGCCGAGGCCGCGCATGCGCACCTCGCTGCCGACGATGGACACGCCGCCCTGGCGTTTCAGCACGTCGGCCAGGCTGGCGTCGCCATAGGCCGCGATCTCGGTACGCCCGACCACCTGCTTCGCCGCCGCCGAATCCTGCTGCTGCGCCGCGCCCTTGACCTCGACGCGCGCCGGCGCCTCCTGCGCAGCGGCATACGGCAAGGGAGACAGCAACAGCAACAGCGGCAGGCGTTTCATGGCGGTTCGTCGAGGTGTGAGGTAGGCGGCGATTGTAGGGCCGGCGATGCCCCTGGCGCCAGCCATGTGACGAAGCGCCGCCGCCGTGTGACGAGCGCCTGCCATCCGGCATTTTCGCCCTTCCCTGCGCTGCTATACTCGGCGCACCATGAACGAACAACAACGCAAGGACGCGCGCACGATTGTCAACCACATCGCCTTCTGGACGGCGCTGTGCGCGGCCGGGGCGCTCGGCAACTACAGCGACCGGCTGCAACACGGCCGGGCGGCATCGTATCCCGCCCTCCTGCTCGAATGGTGGTCGTGGCACGTGCCCGTGATGGCGCTGAGCAGCGTCCTCGGCCTCGTGCTGCTGCGCCGTCCGGCACTGTTCATGGAGCGCCGCGCCACGCTGGCGATCTACGCCGGCCTGGTGCTCGTGTTCCTGCCGCTCGAATGGTTTTATGTGGGCAGCGTGGGAATCCTGACACGCGGCGACGCGCTCTCGCTGGCCAGCGCCTGGGCCGAACTGGAAGCGATGGGGAAGATGACCTGGTTCACCGAGACGGCGTGGACGACCGGCACCTTCATTGCCATGGTCGCCATCGGCAACCACCGCGAAGCGCGCGCCCGCAGCGAGGCGTTCATAAAAGCCCAGGCGGAAAACCTGAACCTGCACCTGGCTTTGGAACAGCAGCGCATGCTGGCCCTGCGCGCGCAGCTGGAACCCCACTTCATCTTCAATGCCCTGAACGCGATCAGCGCCCTCGTGCGCGCCGGCGACAAGGCCGATGCCCTGGCCGGCATCGGGCGCCTCTCCGACCTGCTGCGCTACGCCTTGTCGGCCACCCAGCGCGAGGGCGTGACCATCGACGAGGAACTCGGCTTCGTGCGCGACTATCTCGCCCTGCAGCGCCTGCGCTATGGCGAGCGCCTGCAGATCCGCATCGACGGCGACGACGACGCGGTGCGCCAGGGCGCATGCCCGCCGCTGCTGCTGCAGCCGCTGATCGAAAACGCGCTGCGCCACGACCTCGACTGTCACGACGGCGCGGGCGACATCCGGCTGTCGTTCGAGCGTACGGCCGATGAGCTCTTGATCCGCGTGATGAATCCGGTGAGCGCCTGGGCTTCGCCGAATCCCGGCACCGGCCTCGGTCTGGCGAATACGCGGGCGCGCCTGGCGCTGGCCGACCCGCGCGCCAGCCTGCGCACCGAAAGCGTGGACGGCACTTTCATGGCCGAGATCAGCCTGCCGCTGGCAGTGGCGGATTGACGCAGGTGGCGCATCGCTACGCCATCGTCGACGACGAAGAGCCGGGCCGCGTGAACCTGCGCCTGGCGATGGAGGCGCACCCCGGCTGGGACCTGGTCTTCGAGGCCGACAGCGCCGCCCGTGCGCGCGAGGCGCTGGCGAACCCGGACACGGCGCGCATCGACCTGCTGTTCCTGGATATCCAGATGCCGCGCGAATCCGGCCTGCTGCTGGCGCGCGAACTGGGACGGATGCGCGAGCCGCCGCTGGTGGTGTTCGTCACCGCCCACAGCGCGCACGCGATCGAGGCTTTCGAGGTGCACGCGCTCGACTATCTGCTGAAACCCCTGGACGATGCGCGCCTGGCGCAGGCGGTGGAGCGGGCCGGCCTGCTGCTGGCCGGACGCCAGCGCGGCGCCTATGGCCAGGCGCTGCGCGCCTATGCGGACGGACCGGCATACCTGGAGCAGATCAGCGTGCGTTCGGTAGGGCGGATCGACCAGGTGCGGGTCGCGGACATCCTGTGGCTCGAGGCGCAGGGGAATTACGTGGCGCTGCATACGGCGGCAGGGTCGCCGCTGCACCGGGTGGCACTGAGCCGGCTGGAAGCGCACCTGAACCCGGGGGAGTTTTTGCGGGTGCACCGCGGGGTGATCGTGCGGCGTGGGCAGGGCGTGGGTTTGTCGATCGTGGGAGACGGCAGTTATCTGCTGCGGCTGCGCTGCGGCGCCGAGGTGCCGGTGAGCGAACGGTATGTGGGCGCGGTGCGGGAGTTGTTACGGTCGTAACGCGTGGGCTCGAGAGCCCACCCTACGATGCGCCACTGTCTCGATTCGGTGACGCGGCGGTGGTGTAACGTAGGGTGGGCACTTGTGCCCACGCGGATACGCCCTTTACGGGGCCACGTTCGTGCGCAGCACTGGATACAAATTCAAGCGCTCGTCCCACGACGCATGGCGGCGCGCGAAAAACTCCAGGCGCGCGTGGGCGCTTTTCGCAAAGGCCGGATCGCTCTCCACGCGGCGCCTGAATTCGGCGGCCAGCGCCGGATCGGCCGCCATCTGCTCGCGCGCGACGTCTTCGGCGACATACTCTTCCATGTATTCCTTCGGCTCGAAGGCATTGTTGAACATGCCCCAGGCCAGCAGCGAGTCCGGCGCCTGCGGTTCCAGCATCGCCATCACCAGTCTCGCCTTCGGCTGCGCGATCGGCACGAACAGCGCGCCCTTGCCGACGCTGCGGGCTTCCGATTTCCAGCTGCCCTCGACCGTCAGGCGCTGGTGCGATTCGAAGGATTTCGTACCGAAGCTCGCCTTGTCGGCGCGGAAGGTCTCGGTGCTGAAACGCTCGAGCGGCTTGCCCAGCTTGCGGTAGACGATGCCGTGCAGATTCAGCTTCGCCGCCACCATCGACGCGTGCGCGGCCGGCACGATATAACCGGCGCGCGGCGCCGCCACTTCCAGGTCGGCGACGACCTCGTCACGCAGGGGCACGCGCCAGACCTGCGGCTTGCTTTCGTCGTAGCGCGTCATCAGGATGCCCGAGACATCCGATGGCGTGCGCGTGTATTCATAACCGTTGAAGTCGACCATCTTCGGCTTGTCGAGCGTCTTGTAGCTCAGCGCCACCGGCGTGCCGGCCAGGCGGGCGGCGCGGACGTCGGCCGCGGCGGCGGCGATCTGCCATTGTTTGCCGTTCTTCGCCACCTGCTCGAGCACCGAGATCACGCTGTTGTGGGTGATGCGCACGCGCGTCGGATAGTCCTTCCACGAATGCGTTTCGACCAGCATCGCCATGCGGTTACGCAGCGGGAAGTAGCCGGTCGAGAAGCGCGGGTCGGAGACGCCGTCGACGAAACCCGATTGCGGATCGTCCGTTTTGGCGAACGACATGTAATACGACTGCGGCGTGGAACCCTGTTTCGTGATGTCGGCGATGACGTTCTCGCGC
The DNA here is from genome assembly GCF_015101885.1 of Massilia litorea. NCBI lineage: Bacteria > Pseudomonadati > Pseudomonadota > Betaproteobacteria > Burkholderiales > Oxalobacteraceae > Massilia > Massilia litorea. Next base: position 1,627,501 of record NZ_CP062941.1, on the reverse strand, counting down.
AGCGCCAGGCCGGCCTTGCGGAACGCGGGATCGGCCGAGTACACGGGCTCGACCTGGATCGAGACGTCGTGCTGGAACTTGGCGCCGTCGGTTACGTGCAGGTCGACATAGGTCAGCGGGTCCCAGGCGTTCACCAGCGCCAGCATGGCCTGCATCTCGGGAGAATCGGCCTTCACGTAGTCGCGGTTCAGATTGAAATTCTGGGCCGTGGTGCGCCAGCCCATCTCGACCGGGCCGCGCTGGTTGGGGCGGTTCCACTGCTGGAAGCGTTCGTGGCCGTCGACGTTGAAGACGGGGACGAACAGCAGCACCTGCCGGTCGAGGGAATGCGTGGCGAGGCGCCCTTCCAGGATTTCGCGCAGCGCCAGGAAGCCGGCGTCCTTGCCGTCGATTTCACCGGCGTGGATGCCGCCCTGGATCAGGGTGACGGGCAGCCCTTTTTTTACAGCCGCCTGCGGGGTGAACGCGCCGCTGCGGGTAGCGACCAGTGCCAGCATCGGACGGTCTTCCGGCGTGCGGCCGAACTCGATGCAGCGGACTTCCTTCGGATAGGCTTTCGCAAAGGCTGCGCACAGTGTCACCACTTCGTCGTAGCGGCCCGTGGACTGGAAGCCGGAGCGCTCCGAGACGGTGCTCAGGTCGGGCGCGGCCGCCGCCTTGGCAGCGTGAGTCAGGGGCGCGGTGGCCAGTAGGGCAAGCAGTAACGCAGAACGAATCATCGGTGAAGCTCCGGCAGGTTGGAATGGGGGCAAAGCGGAAAATTATAGTCGGGTTTGCCCCCTCGCAGACGAGCGCTTTGCACCTGAAAAAAAAGCGCCACCCGAAGGTGGCGCCTTGTCTGTATGGATGGCAGCGCCGCGCGCCGCGCCCATGTTTAACGGGGCCGCACGTGGATCGCGATCTGCGACGCTCGCGAGCGCACCGGGACCTGCGCCGACAAGGCCATCGCCTGCGCCGAGCTGCGCGCCTGCGGCGCACAGACGCCGGTGGCGCGGTAGCTCAGTGCGCTCGCCAGCAGCGCCTCGTCGGTGCTGCCCAGGTCGTGCGCCAGGTCGTCGGCCACGGTGCAGGTCGGGGTGATGCCGCCGGCGTAGTCACCAAAACCCTTCGCGTTCACGCCCTGGAACTCGACCGAGAAATAGGTCGTGCCGCAGTTCGGCACCGGCGTGAAGCCATACGGCTTGCCGCAGGTCGTGGCGCCGATCACGTTCACCTGGACGTCGACGCCGCGCAGGCCGTTGATCACTGCTTCGCTGGCCGAGCAGCTGCCCGAGGTGGTCAGCACCGTGACCCGGCTCAGCGCCAGCGTCGGCAACACCGTCCCCTTTGCCACCGTGCCGGTACCGGCCGGGAAGCCGTAGGCCTTCGAATCGAAGCGGATGATCTGGGGCGTTTGCTTCGCTTCGATCTTGTCGTTGTACTGCAGGCGTTCAAATACCTTGCCCTCGGTCGCCGGTCCGGCAATCATGTAGGCCAACTCGCTGGCGATGTTCAGCAAGCCGCCGCCGTTGTAGCGCAGGTCCAGCACCAGATCGGAGACGCCGGCCGTTTTCAGGGTCGTGATCGCGTCGATCAGCTGGCGCTCGGACACCGCGTTATGGCTCTCGAAGCTCAGGTAGCCGACCTTGCCGGTCGGGGTGTCGATGACCCGGGTGAACTTCACCGGCGCCACCGTGACGTCCTGCGCCTGCATGGTCGCCACGATGTCGGCGCCGGCGCGCCGGAAGGTGAGGCTGTGCGACTGGCCGACCGTCTCCGGGAACAGGCCGGCATTGATCTTGTCGACCGATGGCTTGTCGGAGGCGTTGATGAAGTCGACGCCGTCGATATTGGTCAGCACGTCGCCGCGGCGCAGGCCGGCAATGGCAGCCGGCGAACCCGGTTCGACCAGCGCCACCGTCCAGTTGCGCGGCGCGGTCGGGCCGCCGCTGCTCCAGGTGATGCCATAGCCGAGCTCGATACCGGAATTGGTCAGCTTGTCCCACTCGGCGGACGGGTAGGTGAAGTGGTACATGTCCTTGTCGCGCGGGGACATCAGCTTCTCGAAATAGTCGACCGGATTGGTGAAGTCCGCCATTTTGAAATTGGTCGGGATCTCGTTGTACCAGAGGTAGTACTGGTTCGACCAGGCGCGCAAAAACGTCAGCTCGTCGCGCAGCGTGCCCTGCGTGTCCGGGTAGGGTTTATTGGTGTACGGATCGATGCCGGTGCGCGGCTTGGCGCACTTGTTCCAGTAGGTGTCGAAGGCTTCGCCCAGGGTCGCGAGGTCCGGGTCCGCCGCGCTATTGTTGGGCGTCGTGCTCACCGGCGTGTTGCTGAGCGCACCGGTGCTGCCGCCGCCACCGCCGCAGGCGGCAAGCGTCAACGCGGCCGCAAGGCCGGCGCACAACAGGCGGAGCGAAGCGGTCAGGCGACCGTGTTGGATTCTCGATGTCATAAGATATATTTGGCGAGCAAGGTTCGATAGGAAAGAGTAATAAGAAGAGTAAGACAGGCGTGGCGCTTTGAGAAGAGCTCGCACTCTTCGTTTCAAAGTTTTTTTTGAGTAACTATCGCTACTATGAAACGAAAACGCCAGGCCGGGTGGTGAACCGGGCCTGGCGCAGGGGCTGGCTTGAGGGCAATCAGGCCGCGTGGGTGATTCCTGCCGGATTGTGGAAAGCCGACAACAGCTGGGCTTCCTTCTGCTTCGCTGCCGCCAGGTGGCGTTCCTTCACGTGGCCGTAACCGCGGATGTCTTCCGGGATGCTGGCGATCGCCACGGCTTGCGCCAGGTTTTCAACCGACAGCTTCGGCAGCAGTGCGGACACGGTCGCGCGGTACTGCCCGATCAGGGCGCGCTCGGTCTTGCGCTCGGCGGAATAGCCGAACACGTCGAACGGGGTGCCGCGCAGTCCCTTCAGTCTGGCCAGCACGCCGAAGGCACTCATCATCCACGACCCGTATTCCTTCTTGATCGCGCGGCCTTCCTTGTCGTGCTTGGCCAGGAGCGGCGGCGCCAGGTGGTATTTGATGCGGATGTCGCCTTCGAACATGTTCGCGATCTTTTCCTTGAAGGCCGGGTCGGTGTGCAGGCGCGCCACTTCGTACTCGTCCTTATACGCCATCAGCTTGTAAAAATAGCGGGCCACGGCTTCGGTCAGGCGGGTGCCTTTGCCCAGTTTCGCTTCCTCGGCGCGCACCTGGTCGACAAACGCCTTGTACTGGGCTGCATAGCCGGCGTTCTGGTAAGCGGTCAGGAGTTCGACGCGGCGATTCACCAGCTCATCGAGGGTCTGGGTGCGCTTGAATTCCACGACCTTGGCCGGGGTCGTCAGCTTTTTCACCGAAGCCAGGTCGTGGGCGGCGGTGCGGCCCCAATTGAACGCGGCTTTGTTGAACGGCACCGAGACGCCATTCAGCTCGATCGCCTTCAGCAGCGAGCTTTCCAGCAGCGGCACATGGCCCTTCTGGAAGGCGTAGCCGAGCATGAACATGTTGGTCGCAATCGCGTCGCCCATCAGGGCGGTGGCGATCTGGCCGGCGTCGACGAAGTCGACATTGTCCGCGCCGCAGGCTTGCAGGATGGCGCCGCGCGAACCTTCGGCCGGGAATTGCCAGTCCGGGTTTTTCACGAACGCAGCGGTCGTCGCGCCGGTCGAGTTCACCGCGGCCCAGGTGCGGCCCTCTCCCATGCGGGACAGCGCATCGCGGCTGGCGACGACGATCTGGTCGCAGCCGATGACGAGGTCCGCGCTACCGGTACCGACGCGGGTCGAGTGCAGGTCCGCTTGATGCCGGGCCAGGCGCACGTGCGACATCACCGGGCCGCCCTTCTGGGCCAGGCCGCTCTGGTCGAGCACGATGGCACCCTTGCCCTCGACGTGGGCGGCGACGGCCAGGATCTGGCCGACGGTGACGACACCGGTGCCGCCGACGCCGGCGACCAGGATGCCGAACGGGTTGTCGATCTGCGGAATCCGCGGTTCAGGCAGGCTTGGGGGCGCCTTGTCCGTGGCGACGGCCGCCTTCTTCGGCTTTTTCAGGCCGCCGCCTTCGACCGTCACGAAGGACGGGCAGAAACCGGAGACGCACGAGAAATCCTTGTTGCAGGAGGACTGGTTGATCTGGCGCTTGCGGCCCAGTTCCGTTTCCAGCGGCTCGACCGACAGGCAGTTCGACTGCACCGAGCAGTCGCCGCAGCCTTCGCACACGGCCTCGTTGATGACGGCGCGTTTGGCAGGGTCGGGGAACTCGCCTTTTTTCCGGCGGCGGCGTTTTTCGGAGGCACAGGTCTGGTCGTAGATCACGGCGGTCACGCCCGGCAGCTCGCGCAGTTCTTTTTGCACGTCCATCAGCTCGGAGCGGTGGCGCACGGTGACGCCGGCGGCCCAGGCGTAGTCGCTCGGGTATTTTTCCGGTTCGTCGGTGACGACGATGATCGGGCCGACGCCTTCGGCGGCGATCTGGCGGCTGATCATGCCCGGATCGAGCGGACCGTCGACATTCTGGCCGCCGGTCATGGCGACCGCGTCGTTGTACAGGATTTTATAGGTGATATTGACCTTGGCGGCGACGGCCGCGCGGATCGCCAGGATGCCCGAGTGGAAATAGGTGCCGTCGCCCAGGTTCACGAACACGTGCTTTTCGCTGGTGAACGGCGACTGGCCGATCCAGGTCGTGCCCTCGGCGCCCATGTGCGTAAAGGTGGAGGTTTCGCGGTCCATCCACAGCACCATGTAGTGGCAGCCGATGCCGGCCATGGCGCGCGAGCCTTCCGGCACCTTGGTCGAACTGTTGTGCGGGCAGCCCGAGCAGAAATACGGGATGCGGTCGGTTTCCGGATTGGCCTTCGCCGGAATATTCTTCAGCACCAGCTCTTTCGCCTCGAGGAAGGCGATGCGTTCCTTCACGCGCTCGGCGACCGGGTGGCCGGCGCAGTAGTGCGAGATGCGCGAAGCGATCGCGCGCGCAATTTGCGCCGGGTTCAGCTCATAGGTCGCGGGCAGCAGCCAGTCGCCGTGGCCGCTGCGGTTTTTATTGTGCCACTCGCCGGTGTCGTCGAATTTGCCGACCACGCGCGGACGCTCGGAATCCGGCAGGTTGTATAACTCTTCCTTCAGCGCGTATTCCATCACCTGGCGCTTTTCTTCGACCACCAGGATTTCGTCGAGACCGCGCGCGAATTCGTGCACGCCTTCGGATTCGAGCGGCCAGGTCATGCCGACTTTATACAGGCGCAGGCCGATGTCGCGTGCCGCCTCTTCGTCGATGCCGAGGTCGGCCAGCGCCTGGCGCGTGTCGACATAGCTTTTACCGGCGGTGATGATGCCGATCTTCGGTTGCGGGCTGTCCCAGATGATTTGATTGAGTTTGTTCGCACGGGCATAGGCCAGCGCCGCATACCATTTATGGTTGTTCATCCGGACTTCCTGGTCCAGCACGGCGTCCGGCCAGCGGATGTTCAGGCCGTCTGCCGGCAGTTCGAAGTCGGTCGGCAGCGTGATCTGGACGCGGTCCGGGTCGAGGTCGACCACGGCGCCCGATTCGATGATGTCGGTGACGCACTTCATCGACACCCACAGGCCCGTGTAGCGGCTCATCGCCCAGGCGTGCAGGCCGTAATCGATGTATTCCTGCACGGACGAGGGATACAGCACCGGGATGCCGCAGGCCGTCAGGATGTGGTCCGACTGGTGGGCAGTGGACGAGGATTTCGCCGCGTGGTCGTCGCCGGCCAGCAGCAGCACGCCGCCGTGCTTCGCGCTACCGGCGTTGTTGCCATGCTTAAAAACGTCGCCGCAACGGTCGACGCCCGGCCCCTTGCCGTACCACATGGCGAACACGCCGTCGTAATTCGCGTCCTTGTACAAATTCGTTTGCTGGGTGCCCCAGACGGCGGTCGCCGCCAGGTCTTCGTTCATGCCCGGATGGAATTTGACGTGGTGGGCGTCCAGGTGCTTCTTTGCCTTCATCGCGGTCTGGTCGACGGCGGTGACGGGCGAGCCGCGGTAGCCCGTGATGTAGCCGGCCGTGTTCAGGCCATTCTTGAGGTCGCGTTCGCGCTGCAGCATCGGCAGGCGGATCAGGGCTTGGGTGCCGGTCATGAAGGCGCGGCCGCGCTCGAGCGTCCACTTGTCGTCGAGCGTGATCTCGTGCTCCGGACCTGCCGGTTCCAGCTGGGAGCGGTCGAGGGGTGCGTTCATTGGTTTGTCTCCGTTGGGGTGAGCGCGCTTGTTGTTATTGTTCGCGCGGCGACGGAGTTGTCTCCTCCGTAATTGAGCGTCAGTATAGTCTTGTGCCCTCGGCATTAAATACCAATCAATTCCCCCCAACTCCCCAATTGCGCAATAAAATTGCGGCTCTGGTCAGCTCATGGGGAATTTATGTCAAAGGTAGAATTGGACAAAACCGATCGCAAGATCCTGGAGATCCTGCAGGCCGACGGCCGCCTGTCGAACCAGGATGTGGCCGAGCGCGTGAACCTGTCGCCTTCTCCCTGCCTGCGCCGCATCAAGCGCCTCGAAGAAGCCGGGGTCATCCGCCAGTACGTGGCGCTGGTCGACCCGGACCGCATCGGTCTCGGGCTGCTGGCCTATGTCAACGTGCGCCTGGAAAAGCACAGTGAGGGGCCAGCCAACTCGCGCGTGCCGGCCACCTCCCCGCGCTTCGAGTTCGCGCAGGCGGTGGCCGCCTGGCCGGAAGTGGTGGCCTGCTATGCGATGACGGGAGACATGGATTTCCTGCTGCGGGTCCACGTGGAAGACATGGACCATTTTTCGCGCTTCATGATGGCGACCTTGTTGCGCCATCCATCGGTGCTGGATGTGAAGTCGAGTTTTGCGCTGCAGAGGATCAAGGAGACGACGGCCTTGCCGATTGGCGAAACGCCGCGTTGATCCGGGAGGCCTGCCCTAGCGCTTCCAGGGCATGAACCACTTCATCGCCGCGCGGGCGTTGGCTTTCACCGTGTAATCGATCGATGCAAACTGTTCTTCCAGCGCTTCGCGCATCACGCTGCCGGGACTGGGCGGCGGTAAATGGAGGTAGGCGTCCGCCTCGCCATATTCCCGCTTGATTTCCATGCCCGCCTTCTTCGCGATGTGCATCATCGTGCGGTTGCTCGACAAACACTGCATATACAGGGTGTCGATGTCGTTGTTGCGGCAGTGGATCGCGGCGCGTTCGAACAGGCGCGAACCGACACCCTGCCCGCGCGCCGATTTCGATACCGAGACGCCGAATTCGGCCACGCGCGCCTTGCCGGTGCTGGCTTTGCGGCCCGGTTCGGGCGGAGCAAACGCCAGGTGGCCGACGCCGACCAGCTGGAACCCTCGGCTGACGACGCCGAACACGATGTCGCGCTTGAAATCGATTTTATTGACATAGGCGTGGATTTGCTCGTCCGGCAACCTGGTGCCGAAGCGCAGCAGGCGGTCGGCGTCGTCAAGTCCCATGAAATGCTTGAGCATGCGGCGGCGGTCGCGCCGGCCGAGCGCCTTGACCAGCACCGACGGACGCGCGCTGGTGCCCGCCAGGCTGGCAAACCAGTTGCTTATCGAATTGTCAGGCATGGGGGAATTGGTCCGTTTTGTGCACTGCACCATTGGCGTCATTGTAGCGGAATGGCGCCGAGTCCGCCTCAAGCGTACGTGCGGGGATCAGGCCCCGCCGGGCGCGGCCTCGCCCGCCCAGTGCGCATTGGGGCTGATAATAAACGTTCCCTTGCCGGCCTGCTTGGCGGCGTACATCGCCTTGTCGGCGTCGGCCAGCAGGGCGGCCGCGCCCCATTCTGCCCCGGCACGTCCGCGCGCGCTGGCAATCCCGATGCTGGCCGAAATCGAGACCGGGTTGCCGTCGGCCTCCTTGATGCCTTCGATCTGGTCGAGCACCAGGCGCGCGACGCGCAGGGCGCCCTCGGGCGAATTGACGCCTTCGAGCATGACCACGAATTCGTCGCCGCCCAGGCGCGCCAGGATGTCCTCGGCGCGCAGCACTTTCTGCACGCGGCGCGCCACCAGCTGCAGCACCAGGTCGCCGGTGGCGTGGCCCCAGGTGTCGTTCACGCCTTTAAAACCGTCGAGGTCGATGAACATCGCCACCACCACGCTGTCGCGGCGCGCAGCGCGCACCAGCGCCAGTTCCAGCAGACGGGTCAGCTGGCCGTAGTTGACCAGGCCGGTCAGGCTGTCGTGCTGGGCCAGGCGCGCCAGCTTGGCCGATTGCGCTTCCAGCTCGGCGGTGCGCTCGGCGACGCGGTGCTCCAGGGTGTCGTTGGCCGCCGTCAGGCGCCGGTTGACGTCGTTGATGATGCGGTAGCTGCGGCGTAAGCGCCAGCCGGCATAGGCGAGCAGTCCCAGCAGCAGGATCGAATACGCGAACAGGAAGCCGCGGTAGCGCTGGCGCTCGAGCACTTCGGCCTGGAACGAGCGGTCGAGTTCGCGGCCCAGGCGCGCCATCGCCTCGCCCGTGTCGAGCGCGGCGATCTGGGTTTCGATCTCGTTTTCGCGCGGGCGGTTGGCCAGGATGACGCGGGTATCGCGCGCCAGGGCGTCGATCTGCTCGTTCACGGCCAGCGAAAAGCGCTCCTTCTGCGCTTCGATCTGGGCCAGGCTCGCTTCGATGCGGTGCGCCAGCCCCGGATTCGGCATCAGGTTGTAGCGTAGCGTGTCGGCCAGTAAATCGTTGAGCAGCAGGTCCAGGCGCACCACCAGGCGGCCCGGCGCGAGCGCGCCTTCGATACCGCCGAGTTCCGTTTTCAGGTCGACCAATGCCGGCGGCAGCGACAGCAGGGCTGCGCGCAGCGGCGGGTTCAGGGTGCGGAACTGTGTCACCAGGGCGGCCTTCCTGCGCAGGGAGGCTTCCAGGGCCACGTGGGCCTGGCGCGCAGCGCGCCCGCGCGTCATCGGCAGCGCCTCGCCCAGGCGCGCCGTCAGCTCCTCGATCTGCGGCAGCGGCGCCGCCAATTGCGCATCGGCGACGTTGCTGCCGATGTGGGCGCGCAGCAGGTTCGTGTCCCAGGCGGCGTCGATCTGCTGCAATTCGTGCAGGTCGAACATCACCCGGTTCTGGGTGTCGACATCGACGCCCGTGGTGCGGGTGTAGAGAAAGGCGAGCAAGGCGACCAGCGCCAGCGCCGCCGTCACGCCATATCTCAGGCGCTGGCGCGGTCCCATTGTTTCCAGGCGATGCATCAGCACCGCGAAGACCCTGTCCGTCTGCTGTAACAATCTGCTCATGCTGCGAGCATAACAAAACTGCCTTGTCCACCACCGCACATGGTACGTCTTGTAACAATTGGAGCCGGCGTCTCAGGGCCAGAGGCGCGCAAAAATCCAGCCGTTCATCGCGGCATTGAAAGCGGCGTGGGCGGCAATCGCCGGCAGGATCGAGTCGCTGCGACGGCGCAGCCAGGCGAACATGAGCGACAGCGCGAACATTTGCGCCACCCACAAGGCGCCCGAGACCGGCAGCAGCCGGTACCCGGCGGCGCTCGCCACGATGCCGTGGTGGCACAGGTGCACCAGCGCGAACAGGCTCGCTTCCATCACGGTCGCCCTGGTACGGCCGTGGCGGTCTTCGAGCACCTTTTGCAGGAAGCCGCGAAAAAAGATCTCTTCGCCGACAGGACTGAACAGGCAAGCGGCGATCGTGAAGGTGAGGTGCAGGCGCAGCAGGCTCCAGCCCTGCGTGGGTTGCAGCTGGTAGCTGCGCGCGATGCTGACGAACCAGTTGTCGGGCCCGGTGCCATACAGGCTTGCGCCGAGCAGGTGGCAGACGCTGGCCGTCAGCGCGCCGAGCAGCAGGCCGAGTGCCAGCCAACCGGCATGGCGCGGGGCCTGCAGGCCGATCTGGCGCCGCCCGGCGCGGCCCAGCACCACCCAGGGCAAGGCCGTCATCGCGAGGAAGCTGGTCACGATCAGCGGGCGCCAGCTGCCCGGGCCGAACATGGCGACGGCGCGCACGACGATCGCCGTCAGCACGAAGGCAAGGGTCAGGCCGGCGATGCCGAACGGGACTGCGCGCCAGAAGGGTTTGACGTCGATTCGCTGCATGGGCTGGGCCGGCGGGTGGGGAAACCCGACTATATGAGGATGGGGTAGCGGCGTCCAGTCATGGTGCATGGGGAGCTTGCGCCCCCACGCCTGCGGCGCCGCCGATCCACTGCGCCACCGCGGCAACGCGCGCACGGTGCACGGCTGCGGGAATCTGCGCCTTGTCGGGGCCGCAGCGCGCCGCCACTTCACCCGCGTTCACGGCGCGTGCCGCCGCCAGCGCCGCTTCCAGGAACGGCCGCTGTGGCCAGGCGGCGTCGCCCTGGCCGCCCGCAACGCACTCGCTTGCCAGCAGCATGTCGGCGAAGCGCTCCGGCTTGCGAAAGCCATCGCAGCGCTCGAACAGGGCCACGATGGTGTCGGCGCCAAGTTCGAAGGCGCGTACGACATGGTCGTGCTCGCGCGCCGTCATCAATGCGAGATCGCGGCAATCGTTCGGCACTTTCAAGCGCTTGCAGACGGCGTGGATCAAGGTGCCGTCCGTGCCGAGATCGTGCATGAGGGCCGCGAAGCGCACCGCCAGCGCGTAGCCCTGCCTGGCCGCGTCATCGATCACCCGCATCATGCGGACACCGGTGTCCGCTTCCACACCCCATACGGCGTCGAGTTCCGGCATGATGCGCGCCAGCGCGCCGCAGTCGCGCAGCACCGCCAGCATGCGCGAGGGGTGGTTTTCCATCAGGCCGCGCGCCAGCTCCTGCCAGACGCGCTCGGGCACGAGGGCATCGACCTCGCCCTCTTCCACCATTTTTCGCATCAGGGACAAGGTTTCTTCGGCTACCGTAAACTCCGGAAAGCGCGCCGCGAAACGCGCCAGGCGCAGGATGCGCACCGGGTCTTCGGCAAAGGCCGGGGAGACGTGGCGGAAGATGCGCGCGTCCAGGTCGCGCCGGCCGCCGTAGGGGTCGACGATGCTGCCGTCCTCGGCGCGCGCCATGGCGTTGATGGTGAGATCGCGCCGGACCAGGTCGTCCTCCAGGGTGACCTCGGGCGAAGTGTGGAACACGAAGCCGTGGTAGCCGGGCGCGGTTTTTCTCTCGGTACGGGCGAGTGCGTACTCTTCCTGGGTGTCCGGGTGTAAAAATACAGGAAAATCCTTGCCGACCGGACGAAAGCCGGCCGCCAGCATGTCGTCCGGGGTAGCGCCGACGACGACGTGGTCATGGTCCTGCACGGGCAAGCCAAGCAGCGCGTCGCGCACGGCGCCGCCGACCACATAGGTCTGCATCGTCATGCGCGCGGCAGGTCGGCGTCGTGCAGCGGCGTCGCGTCGGTTTCCGCCATTGCCTCAGCCACCCAGCGCGCCACGGCCGGATGCTTCAACATGCGCTCACAGTATCCCTGCAGCGCCGGCGCCAGTGCCACGCCATAGGTTTTGAAGCGCATCACGACCGGCGCATAGAAGGCGTCGGCGATCGAGAATTCGCCGAACAGGAAGCCGCGGTGGCCGAAGCGGGATAAACACTCTTCCCAGATCTCGCAGATGCGGCCGATGTCGGCCTGGGCGCCCGGCGTGCGTCCGCGGCCGGGCAGATGCGCCTGGATATTCATCGACATGTCGTTGCGCAGGGAGCTAAAACCCGAGTGCATCTCGCAGACGATCGAACGCGCCAGCGCACGCGCGGCCACGTCCTGCGGCCACAGGTGCTTGTCCGGGAACTGCTCGGCCAGGTATTCGCAGATGGCGAGGCTGTCCCAGATCGTCATCTCGCCGGCCAGCAGCACGGGCACGCGGCCGGCGTGGGAATACGCGGCGATCTTTGCCGCGGTGTCGGGCTGGTCCAACAGCAGGCGCACTTCGGTGAACGGAATGTTGAACGCGACTGCCGCCACCCAGGGCCGCATCGACCAGGACGAAATGTTCTTGTTGCCGATGACGAGCGTCAGGCCGGGCTTGCGCGCATTGTCGAGCGTATTCGAGAGGGTCGGGTCGAGTTCCGTGGTCTGCATGGCGTTCCTGGTAAAAAGGCGGTGAGGGTTCAACGAAGAGCGCCTGACAAAAGCTTCAGGGCAAGGCGCACCGTCGAAGACAGTACGATTGTACGGCGAGACGGTGCAACGCAGCCATGGCGCTTTTGTCAGGCGCTCTAGCGTCCGGCGCGGGTGCGCAGGCGATCGAGCGGTTCGCCCGGCGCCAGGTAGTGCGGCGCGACCACTTCGAGCGGGGTCAGCTTGATTCCGAGCGAGGCCGCTGTCAAGTCCCCGATGGCCGGATCGACCACGTTGTCGACGCTCATCGAATCGAGGTTGTCGCGCGTGAGGATCGGCTCGCCCGGCAGCAGCTCGAAGAAGCCGGCCTGCATCCGCGCCAGCATCGGGGGCAGCTCGATGATGGGACGTTCGCAGCCGGCATAGCGTCCGCTCAGCCGCACCAGTTCGGCCAGCGTATAGATGTTCGGTCCGCCCAGCTGGTAGACCTGGTGGCTGGCGTGCGGGTCGCGCAATGCGTGCAGCCAGGCGGTGGCGACGTCGCCCACGTACACCGGCTGGAAAGCGGCCGAGGCGCAGGCCAGCGGCACCACCGGCACATGCCGCTGGAGTTTGGCGAACATGGTCAAAAAATGGTCGCCGGGGCCGAACACGACCGAAGGCCGGAAAATGGTCGCCGCTACCTCCGGGCGACTGCGCGCGGCCAGTTCGCCGTCGGCTTTCGAGCGGCTGTACATCGAGGGGCCGTCGATGTTCGCGCCGAGCGCACTCATGTGCAGGTAGCGCGGCACGTTCATCACCGCGCAAGCCTCGACGATGCGCCGCGGCAGGTCGACGTGGGCACGCCGGAATTCGGGACCGTAGGGGTGCGCGCGGCTGGCGTGCAGGATGCCGACCAGGTTGATGACAGCCGTCTTTCCCTCGAGCAAGCGACGCAGGGTGGCGTCATCGTGGATGTTCGCTTCGACCACGTCGACGCCCGGCAGGGTCGTCAGGTGGCGCGCACGTTCGAAGTGGCGCGTCGGCACCAGGGCCGGGATGCTTTCCTGCGCCAGCAGCGCCAGCAGGTGACTGCCGATGAAACCGGAACCGCCAAATACCACCACATTCGGGTCGCGCATGGGGTCCTCGAGAAGTGAAGTGTAGGCATCATGATAAACCCGCGCGCGGCAGATTTATACAAGCTTCATCACGGCAGTCCCGCGCCCCCGCTTCGTGGCGTGATCGTGCCCAGTCGCGCCTTGAGCGACTGCGGGCGTTTCTCGAACAGGGCCGCGTAATTGGTAGCGTTCGACATTACATTGCGTACATAGGTCCGGGTTTCGGAGAAGGGAATCGACTCGACGAACACCGCCCCTTCCATCGGGGCGTCGAGCAGTCCGCGCCAGGTGCGCGAACGGGCCGGCCCGGCGTTATAGGCGGCCGTCGCCAGCACCTGGGAGCCGCCGTTATTTTCGAGCACCATGTTCATGTAGTTGGCGCCGAGCGTGATATTCGTGCGCAGGTCGCTGAGCATGCCGTGCACGAAATCGGTCAATCCGATCTTGGCCGCCACCCATTTGCCGGTGGCCGGCATCACCTGCATCAGGCCGGAGGCGCCGACACCCGAGCGGGCGTCGCTGATGAAACGCGATTCCTGGCGGATCAGGCCGTAGACCCAGGCGGTGTCGAGCGACAGGTTTTTCGCGGTCGGCTGCAGGATCTCGTTGTGCGGCGCCGGGAAGCGCTGGTTGTAGTCGAGTTCGGTCCTGGTGCGCAGCGAAGTCTCGACCATGCGGTCGAGCAGGTCGTTGCGGCGCGCATACTCGGCCGCGGCGAGCAGCTGGCGCTCGTTCATCGAACGCGTCGCCCAGTTCCATTCGCGGTTGCCTTCCGGACGCAGGCGCAGTTCATAGAATTTCATCGCCTGGCGCACGGCCGGCAACTGCGCCACCTGGTTGACCTCGAAGGGCGTGACCGGCGCCGCGCTCGGCGGAATCGTCACCAGTTCTCCCAGCTCCTCCATCGCCAGCTGGCCATAAAAATTGTTCTGGGTGGCGATGCGGCGGTACAGGGCGTCGGCATCCTCGCGCCGGCCCTGCTGGGCGTAGGCGCGGCCCAGCCAGTAGACCCAGCCGGACTCGTCGCGCAAGGGAGAAGGCATGGCGTCGATGGTGGCGGCGACCTGCTTCCAGTCGCCGCGGCGCAGGGCGATGCGGGCTTTCCATTCGCGCTGAAAATTGGTCAGGGGCGCGCCTTCGGCACGCTGCCAGTACTCGTAGGCTTCCGGCGCCAGCACGAGCGAGGCGGCCAGCGCCACGTTCGCCCAGCCGATCGCACGCTCCTCGCTACTCAGCTTGCTGCTGTTCTTGTCGAGGGCGACGGTGGCCAGTTTCAGGCTCGTTCTCGCCATGCGGCCCAGGGCGACCAGGTAGATTTCGTGCTCGGCGCGGGTGGTGCCGATGCCGCGCGCCATGGCCACCGCCGGCACGTCGACCGCTTGCGCGGCGCGCGTGTCGGACGCGCCCACCAGCTGCGCGATGCGGCGCGAGGGGCCGGTGGCCGTCATCTCTCCCGCCAGGCGCAGTTGCGCCAGCAGTTCGTCCTGGCTCAACTGGCCGGTCTGCGCCAGTTGCGCCATCAGGGCCGCGCAGCCTTCGCCATAGGCCGGCGGATTGACCAGCAAGGTGCGCGCTTCGTCGACCACCCGTTCGCCGTGCGCGGCGCGCGCCAGCAAGGCGTAGCAGCGTACCTGTACGTCGTCGCTGCGCGCCGCTTGCGCCAATTCCCGGTCAAAATTGTTCCAGTCGCGCGCACGCCCGAGTTCGAGCAGCCAGTCGGTGCGCAGGCGGTCGGCGACCGCCGTGCCCTGGTGGCGCAGCAGGACGGCGCGGATTTCGTCCGCGCTCGCCTCGCGCAGGCGCGGTTTGAGACGATAATAGTCGACGTAGGAAGCCAGTACGTAGTTGGGCAGGCGCGACGCGAGCGCATTGGCGCGCGCGCTGTCGTTCTGGCGCGCCGCTTCGCGCAGCAACAGGAAAGTGTCGTCCTCGGCGCGCGAAACCTCGTTGACGGGCGCAGCGCCCGGCGCCGCAGGAACGCTGGTGGCGCCCGGTACCGGCGGCACCGTGGGCACAGTCGCCGGGGGCGCCTCGGCCAGGACGGAGGCACTGGCTGCGGCAAGGACGGCGCCGGCTAAGAAATTCTTCGGAAGCAAAAACACGAATGACAACCCTTCATCGAACCATGACCGGCAAATCAAGAATACCATGCGCATCCATTGCGCGACCAGCACACAAGCCTGCCGTAACGGGGCCCGATGGGGGGGAGCGGCCTGCTGTCGGCGCCCCTGCCGCGAGTGGGGAACAGGCCTGCGACCCTGCCCGCGAAGCGACCTGCGCGGCCGCGCAAAAAGATGCGCCAAAACAACAAACAGCGGTTGCCGCACCCGCAGCCGACGACGCGGGCGGGGACGCCAAGGCGGCCAAGACTGCCTTGCGCCGCCATCTGAAGGCCGAGCGCGCCAGCCTCGACGGCGCCGGCAAGCGTGAGCGCGACCGCCGCATCGGGGACCAGGTGCTGGCCTGGTGGCGCCGCACGCGCCCGCCCCTGCTGGCCGTCTACTGGCCCCTGAGCGGAGAGCCGGATCTGAGCGAGACCTATGCCCGGCTGGCGCAAGAAGGCGCGGCGCTGGCCCTGCCGGTCGTGCTCAAACGCCACGCCGCGCTCGCGTTTGCCGCCTGGACGCCGGGCGAGGCGATGGAGGTCGACACCATGGGCATCGCCGTGCCGGCCGGCTTGCGCACCGTGGCGCGGCCGCCGGCGCTGCTCGTGCCCTGCCTCGGTTTCAACGAACAGGGTTACCGGCTCGGCTATGGCGGCGGCTTTTATGACCGCACGCTGGCCGCGCCGCCGCACCCGTTCACGCTGGGCATCGCATACGCGTGCCAGCAGGCGCAATTCGCCGCGGATGAGCACGATGTCCCGCTCGACACGGTGATTACGGAGCACACGGAACTGGTTTGAAGCGCGCCTTCGCCATCGCTGCCCGATCGGCATGGCCTGTCGTTTTTCCACCATAGCCTGCCCTTCCCTGTTGATTTTCCCCAAGGCGATCCCGCCCGTCCCCGCCCTACACTTGCATCTTTGCAACAGATAAGTGCGGGTATCAGGGCCGCGTTACGCGGAAGTGGAAACCAACAGGGATCACCATGCAAACATTTGCCGGAACAGCAATCAAAAGGGGCGTATTCGTATTGGCGTTGGCATTGGCCGGATGCGGCGGCGGAGGCGGCGGCTACAGCGCGCCTGTGCCCGACGCGCCGGTTGCCCAACGCACCGTGCAGGGAACCGCAGCCAAAGGCCTGATCAAGGGCGCCAGGGTCAACGTGTATGCCATCGACGCGCAGGGCGCGCGCGGCGGTGCGGCACTGGCGAGTGCGACGACGGGCCCGGACGGCACCTATACACTGCAGATTCCTGCAGCGGTGCTGAATTTCCTGATCGAAGTGGTGGCGGCGCCAGGCGCCGTGATGGCCGACGAAGCGAGCGGCACCGATCTCGCCCTCCCCACCAGCATGAAGTTGCGCAGCGTGGTGACGCTGGCCGGCAATGCCGCCGGCCCTTATCAGGGCAGCGTGTCGCCCCTCAGCGAAATGGTTGCGCGCACGGCAGAGACCGCCGACGGCAAGCTGCCGCCGCAGGCCATCGCCCAAGCCAAAACCCGCGTGCGCACCTTGCTCGGCTTCGACCCCGAGACGGTCAAGCCGGTCAATTCGAACAGCGCCGCCGCCGCCGCCGCCAGCGAGGAGGAGAAGAACCAGAGCCTGATGCTGGCCGCGATTTCGAAACTGGGCAGTAGCGCCAGCGCCGGTTGCGCGCAGAGCAGCGCTGCCGAGCGTATCGCCTGCGTGGTGAGCTGGCTGGCGTCGTCGGTGATCGTCAAGGATGGCCAGCCCGCCCTCGATCCGGCCCGCCTTGCGCAGTTGCGCGATGCCGTCCAGGCAGTCGCCGAGGACAAGAACATCAACCGCACCGGCAAGGACAAGGTGGTGGGCGTTCCCGTGCTGATAGCGCCTCCGGGCCCGGTGACGCCGCCGCCAGCTCCGGACCCGGTCACGCCCCCGCCGCCACCGCCGCCAACCGGGACCACCCCACTCGACGCAACCAAGGCGCTGTTCGGCAGCCTGCGCAACAACCTGCACGCCCTGGCCGACGGCGATGTGTTCCGCTCGACGGCGGACGCCATCAAGGCTGACCTGAGCGGCACCATGGCGCCCTTCGGCAACGACCTCGGCGGCGTTGCAGCGCTCACCCTGGACGCCCTCGACCGCCTCGACCGCGCCCGCAGCGGCGAGATGGCGCCGGAAGATTTTACTGTCGCCCGCAACCGCATCATGGACACCTGGCCGCAACGCCCTTCGATCAGTTTCGCGGAGGGCGACGGCGACTGCCTGATGACGGCGAGCCCGCTCTCCATCAGCTGCACCGTCGTCCAGGAAGCTTTCCTGCCCGGCACCTGGGTAGGGAACAACGACATGGTGTACGCAACGCGCGCCATCACGCTGCAGCCCAAACCGGACAGTACGGGCGAGTTCACCTATACCGTCATCTACGAGAAGAACGTGGTGCCCTACGACGGCACGCAGGCCCAGGGCATTCCTGCCCGTACCCCATTGGGCGGCAGCTTCTCGGGCGACATACGCTTTGCGCGCAGCGGCCGGACCGCCACCGGGTTTGCCATCCTGGGCCGCATGCCCGGCCGGCTGCAGCAAGGCATTTTCCAGGGCGAAGGCGAAGACTGGTCGCTCGATGTCGCCCGCAACGAGGATATCGACGGCATCACCCAGTACAGCTTCGGCGGGACAGTGAGCGCAGCCGTTCCGGGTGGACTGGTCCGCACGGTCGAGATCGACAACAGCTCCTTCCTGCGCGTTCGCCTGCCCGCGGGCGGCGCCGGGCGCGCCGCCGTCGACGAGCTGCAACTCGGCATGCGCGGCACGATCGGCGCCACCACGGTCGGCGGCACCCTGCATCTGGCCCAATACGAAAGCGACAAGCGCGCACTGACCCGGATCCCGACCCGGGTATGGTTCGAAGGCTGGCTCGATCACGGCGACGCCACGGTCTTCAGCGGCGGCGTCGCCCTCGCCCGCAACGGCTACGCGGACTTCGACCCTGCCGCTGCCGTGTCGGCAACCAACTTCGTCACGGACACCATCGAGATCGGCGGCGCGCTCTCGGTACCGGCGCGTCCAACGCTGAGCCTGACGGTCGGCGCCACCCGCAGCGCACCGAACACGACCGACATCAGCGCGCAGTACCGCGACGGCAGCTCGGTCATCAATGCGAGCGTGACCGCCAGGACGGGTGAGCGTTATCCGCTGGTGAAGGTGTCGAGCGCTGACGGCGTCGCCTTCTCGTTCACCGGCACCGCGGTTCCGGTGCAGGTCACCAAGGACGGCGCCGTCACCGCCCAGCTGGACCTGGCGAAAGGTTTGATTACGTATAGCGACGGCAGCACTGAGTCAGTGAAGTAATCCGGACGCATCGTCCCCACAAGCCTGGCGCGACGCGCCAGGCTTTTTTTACTCTTCTCCACCATGCGAACAATCCTGTTGAGTGGCGCCCTCGCCTGCGGCGCAGCCTGCGCCCAAACGGAGGCCACGCCGGCTGCGGACGGCTGGACCGTGTACTCCGATATCTCCGTCTGGCAGGCCAGCGATGCGGTGCCGATCGACCAGATCGACGGCGCCTGGACCGATTATTCGCCGCGCGCCGGCCGCAATACCGCCCTCATGCGCAACCGGGCCGCCGCCGGCGTCGAAAAAGGCGGCTGGTGCCTGGGGCTGGAACTGCGCCAGGATGCGTATTTGAAGACCGACCGCGCGAGCCTGGACGCGTTGTATCTCTATCAGCAAAGAGGCAAGCCGACGCCGCCTGCCAGCATCGCGCTGCAGGCTCGCTATTTTTCCTGGCGGGCGCAAGGACTGCGCATCGGCCACCGCTTCGAGGGTCCGCGCATTGGCGGCCGTACGGCGTCGATCGACATCAGCGCCGCCGTCTACGGCAAACAGCGGCTGCGCGAGCGCAGCGTGCGCGGGACATTGAGCTGGCCGCAGGCGGACACCTACGGTTTTTCGGTCAGCCACGCCGATACCGACAGCCGCATGACCTACCCATTCATGGGCCAGGACCCGAGCGCGTCCGGCGCGGGACTGTCGCTGGCGGCCACGCTGCCGCTGGCCGCCGCCTGGACGCTGCGGGTGCAGGCCGACGACGTCGCCAGCCGGCTGCGCTGGAAAAATCTGCCGGTGAATACCGAGACGCTCAACTCGAACGTCAGCTCGTATGACGCGAACGGCCACGTCAATTACCAGCCCCTGCTCAGTGGCCGGAAACGCCAGGTCGCGCACGACTTCCGGATCCCGCGCTATACCGCGGTGGCGTTGGATTACCGTGACCAGGACTGGGGCGCGGGCGTGCACGTCGCGCGCTACGCCGGCGAGACGATCCCGACGCTGTCGTTCTCGCGGCGCGTCGGCTGGCTGACCCTGCACGGCAATCTGGAAACCCGTTTCGACAGCGCCGGCATCGGCGTCGAGGCCGGACACTTCCGTTTGATGCTGCAGTCGGATGCGCGCAGGCTGGACGAGACGAAGGCGCGCTCGCTGCAGCTGCATTACCACTTGGTCTTTTAAGAAAAGAGGCCGGCTCCGGTGGCCCCGAGGGCGACCGGAACCGGTACAGCCCACACCCCGGTGTTACACGAGGCGCTGCCAGATGGCGGTGGTCGCCACTGCCTGGTTCATGCTGTAGAAGTGCAGGGCGAGCGCGCCACTCGCCCTGCCTTGATATTGCCGCGTGAAATTTTACCGATTCCCCTCTGTCATTTTTTCACCATACCTTTGTCACAATAATATTTTCCTTGTTGCAACATTTAGAGCGATGACTCTACAATTGCCTCGCCGCAACAATTGCGCCGGATTCGTCGGCGCAACAACGCGCGTCTTGGAAAAAAACTGACAGGAAAATCATGCATAGTATGACTGGAACGGTAGTAAAAACTGGCGTCATCGCACTTGCGCTGGCATTGGCCGGCTGCGGCGGTGGCGGCGCTGGCGCGCCCGCCTCGGGCGCTCCGGTCGCCACCCCAAGCCCGGAACGTACGGTGCAGGGAACCGCGGCCAAGGGCCTGATCAAGGGCGCCAGGATCAGCGTCTACGCGCTCGACGCGCAAGGCACACGCGGCGCTGCCGCGCTGGCCACCGCTACCACCGGCACCGACGGCACCTACAAGCTGCAGATTGCTGCTTCGGTGCAGAACTTCGTGGTCGAGGTGAGCGCGGCCCCTGGCGCCGTGATGGCCGACGAAGCGACCGGCACCGATATCGCCCTGCCCGAAGGCATGAAGCTGCGCAGCGTCGTGACGCTGGCCAGCAATGCCGCCGGTACCTATGAAGGCACGGTCTCGCCGCTGACCGAAATGGTGGCCCGTACGGCGGAAACGTCCGATGGCAAGCTGCCGCAGCAGGCTGTCGCCCAGGCCAAGAGCAGCGTGCGTACCTTGCTCGGCTTCGATCCCGAGACCGTCAAACCGGTCAATTCGAACAGCGCCGCCGCCGCCACGGCGAGCGAGGACGAAAAGAACCAGAGCCTGGCCCTGGCCGCGATCTCGAAGATGGGCAGCACCGCCAGCGCCGACTGCGGCCAAAGCACACCTGGCGAGCGCATTGCCTGCGTGGTCACCAAGCTGGCCTCCTCGGTCAAGCTCACCGATGGCCAGCCATCGCTCGAGCAGAACCGCCTGGCGCAGTTCCGCGACGCGGTCCAGGCCGTGGCCCAGGACAAGAAGATCAACCGTACCGGCAAGGACACGGTCGTCGGCATTCCTGTGCTCAGTCCTTCGGGAACGACGCCAACCCCGGCAGTACCGGCGCTGCCGCCACTTGCGGCAACCAAGGCACTGTTCGCCAGCCTGCGCACCAACCTGCGCGCACTCGACCAGGGCGACGCATTCCGCGTGACCATCGATGGCATCAAGGCCGACCTGATCGGTAACGTTGCCCCGCTCGCCAACGACGTCGGCCGCTTCACATCGCTCGCAGTGAATGCGCTGACACAGTTCGACCGCTATCGCGCCGGTACCAGCACCGCGGAGACCTTCCAGGTTTGGAACCATCAGCTCCACGAAACGGAATCGCAGCCTGCTCAGCCTAACTACTTCGCTGTAAACGAAGGCAACGGCAACTGTGTGATCGTGAAGAGCCCGCTCAGCATGAGCTGCACCGTTGTCCAGATTGGCTATCTGCCCGAATCGACCTACGACAATGTCAGCTACACGAACGTCAACGCGACACGCACGTTGACATTCCAGCCGAAGGAAGGCAGTCCGGGCGACTTTACCTATACGGCCTCGTTTGCCAAGCGCGCCGTCACGCACGATTATCGTGGCTCCGTGACCAGCATGCCGCCAGCCCAGCCACTTGGCGAGGCGTTCTCGGGCGAGATGACCTTGACCCGCAGCGGAAACACGATCACGCAGCTTGCGGTCAAGGGTCGCATGCCGGGCCGGCTCAACAGCGATGGCGTGTTCCAGAGCGATTACGAAGACTGGTCGCTCAAAGCCGCGCGCACCGAGGAAGCAAACGGCATCGCCCTGTACCAGTTTGGCGGCGTCTTTACCGCCACCGCCGGAGGCACCGCGGCCACCGCAGGACAAGCTTCCGGCCAAGTCGAGATCGCCAGCACATCGTTCCTGCGCATGGCGGTGGCGGGCAGCGAGGTCGGGGCGAATGCCGCCACCGAGCTTCAGGTGACGCTGCACGGCAGCATGGGCAGCACCACGGTCAACGGCACCCTGCGCGTATCGGACGACAAGCAGGACAAGAGCCAGACGGCCCACATGCCAACCAGGCTGGGGTTCGAAGGTTCGCTCAAGCACAAGGACGCGACTGTCTTCAGTGGCAAGGTCGCCATCGCCCGCAACGGCTACGAGAATTTCGACGCCACCGCTGCCGAGTCGGATACGAACTTCGTCGCCGACACCGTGGAAATCGGCGGCTCGCTGTCGGTACCGAACCGTCCTCTGTTGAGCCTGGCGCTCGGCGCCACCCGCACCGGCATGAAAAGCGCCAACATCAGCGCCCAGTACCGTGACGACACGTCGGTGATTAATGCGAGCGTGACTGCCAAGGTTGGCGAACGCAATCCGCTGGTGAAGGTATCGAGTGCGGACGGTGTCGCATTCTCGTTCACCAGCACCGCGACGCCGGTACAGGTGACCAAGGACGGCGCCGTCACGGCCGAGCTGGATCTGCACAAGGGCATCATCACCTACAGCGATGGCAGCATTGAGTCATTGAAATAATCCGAACGAACTTCGTTCCTCGAGCCTGGCGCACTGCGCCAGGCTTTTATCACACCTGCTATGCGATCAATTTTGTTAACGGGCGCGCTCGCCTGCGGCGCAGCCTGCGCCCAAACGACGGCGGCGCCGGCTCCGGACGGCTGGACCGTTTATTCCGATCTCTCCGCCTGGCAAGCCAGCGATGCGGTGCCGATCAGCCAGCTCGACGGCCAGTGGACCACGTATGCGCCGCGTGCCGGACGCAATACGGCCCTGATGCGCAGCCGGGCCGCCGCCGGCGTCGAAAGAAACGGCTGGCGCCTCGGCCTCGAGCTACGTCAGGAGGCCTTGCTCACGACGAACCGCGAGAGCCTCGACGCGCTTTATCTGTATCAGCAGAAGCGCAAGCCGGCGCCGCCCGCCAGCTTGGCGCTGCAGGGACAGTATTTTTCCTGGCAGGCCTTGGGCTTGCGGGCCGGGTACACGTTCGACGGGCCGCGCATCGGCGGGCGCTCCAGTACCATCGAGATCAGCGGCGCGGTGTACGGCAGGCAGCGGCTGCGCGAGCGCAGCGTCGACGGCGTGCTGACCTATCCGCGCGCTGAAACCTACGGTTTCGCCGTCAGCCACACCGACGCCAACAGCCGCATGACATACCCGTTCATGGGAGACGCGCCGAGCGCCTCGGGCGCCGGCCTGTCGCTGGCGGCCACGCTGCCGCTGTCGGATGCCTGGACGCTGCGCCTGCGGGCCGACGACCTCGCCAGCCGCCTGCGCTGGAAAAACCTGCCGCTCCATACCGAGACGCTCAGCTCCGACGTCACGTCCTACGCCGAGAATGGTTACGTCAACTTCGAGCCCATGCTCAGCGGCCGCAAACGCCAGGTGGAGCGCGACTTCAGAATTCCGCGCTACACCGCGGCCGCGCTCGACTATCGAAATGGGGACTGGGGTGCGGGCGTGCAGGTCGCACGCTACGCAGGCGAAACAATACCAACCTTCTCGCTGTCGCGCCGGGTCGGTTGGCTGACACTGCACGCAAACGTGGAAACACGTTTCGACAGTGTCGGCATCGGCCTCGAAGCCGGCAATTTCAGTTTGATGCTGCAGTCCGACGCACTCAAGCTGGACGAGGCGAAGACGCGCTCGCTCCAGTTGCATTACCACGTGGACTTTTAAGGTGCCGGCTCCGATCACCTTTGGGTGATCGGAGTGGACCCGTTACCGTTACACCAGGCGCTGCCAGATGGCGGTGGTCGCCACTGCCTGGTTCATGCTGTAGAAGTGCAGGCCGGGCGCGCCGCCTGCCAGCAGGCGCTCGCACAGGCTCGTCACCACGTCGAGACCGAAGGCTTTGATGGAAGCGCTGTCGTCGCCGAAACTGGCCAGTTTCAGGCGCACCCAGCGCGGGATCTCGGCGCCGCACATATCCGAAAAGCGCATCAACTGCGTGTAGTTCGTGATCGGCATGATGCCGGCCACGATCGGCACGGCGATGCCCAGTCTTTGTGCATTGTCGACGAATTGAAAGTAGGCGTCGGCATTGTAGAAATACTGGGTGATCGCGGCATTCGCCCCGGCCTTGATCTTGCGCTCGAACGCAAGCAGGTCGTCCTGCGGCGAACGGGCTTGCGGATGCACTTCCGGGTAGGCTGCGACCTCGATATGGAACCAGTCGCCGGTCTCGGCCCGGATGAACTCGACGAGTTCATTTGCATAGCGCAGTTCGCCCGCGCCGCCATACCCGCTGGGTAAATCGCCGCGCAGCGCGACCAGGCGGCGGATGCCCTTGTCCTGGAACTGCTGCAGGATGGCGCGGATCGATTCGCGGGTGGCGCCGATGCACGACAGGTGCGGTGCGGCCAGGTGACCGTCCGCCATGATGTCGAGCACGGTGTCGAGGGTGCCCTGCTGAGTGGAGCCGCCTGCACCAAACGTGACCGAAAAATACTTCGGGTTCAGTTCGGCGAGTTTGCGGCGCGTGACGCGCAGTTTTTCCGCGCCCTCGGGCGTCTTGGGCGGGAAAAACTCGATGCTGAAATTAGGGGTTTCCATCTTTATTCAGGAGCAAGGTAGAAAGCGCCCACGAAATCACGCTGTACAGGATCGCTGCCAGGAAGGCCGACCAGAATCCCGCCACCTCGAAGCCCTCGACCCAATGCGACACCAGCCAGAACAGCACGGCATTGATGACCAGGATAAACAGGCCCATCGACAGCAGCGTGACGGGCAAGGTCAGCAACACCAGCACGGGCCGGATCAGGGTATTGACCAGGCCCAGCACGAGGGCGGCGATCAGGGCGGTGCCGACATTGCTGACGGACACGGAATGCATGAGGTAAGGCAGGGCCATCAAGGCGGCGGCATTGATCAGCCAGGTCAGGAGCAGGCGCATGTTCAGCTTTCGTCGGGCGTTTTCTTGTTATGGGCACCTACGGACGCGCCTGCGTCCGTAGGGGTCTCACCATCGCTAGTTCGGCCAGCGCCGATCAGTAACGGTAGTGGTCCGGCTTGTACGGACCTTCCTTCTTCACCGAGATGTACGCAGCCTGCTCGTCGGTCAGCACGGTCAGCTGGGCGTTGAGCTTTTTCAGCTGCAGGCGCGCAACCTTCTCGTCCAGGTGCTTCGGCAGCGTGTAGACGCCGACCGGGTAGTTGTCCGTGTTGGCGAACAGCTCGATCTGGGCGATGGTCTGGTTCGCGAACGAGGAGCTCATCACGTAGGACGGGTGACCGGTGCCGCAGCCCAGGTTCACCAGGCGGCCTTCGGCCAGCAGGATGATGCGCTTGCCGTCCGGGAAGATCACGTGATCGACCTGCGGCTTGATGTTTTCCCACTGATATTTCTTCAGCGACGCGACATCGATCTCGTTGTCGAAGTGGCCGATGTTGCAGACGATGGCCTGGTCTTTCATGGCCAGCATGTGCTGTTCGGTCAGGATGTGATAGTTGCCGGTGCAGGTCACGAAAATGTCGCCGTGCTGCGCCGCGTAATCCATCGTCACGACGCGATAGCCTTCCATGGCTGCCTGCAGGGCGCAGATAGGGTCGATTTCGGTGACCCAGACTTGCGCCGACAGGGCGCGCATCGCCTGGGCCGAACCTTTGCCCACGTCGCCGTAACCGGCGATGACGGCCACTTTACCGGCGATCATGACGTCGGTCGCGCGCTTGATGCCGTCGACCAGCGACTCGCGGCAGCCGTACAGGTTGTCGAACTTCGATTTCGTCACCGAGTCATTGACGTTGATGGCCGGGAAGGCGAGTTTGCCTTCCTGGTGCATCTGGTACAGGCGGTGCACGCCGGTCGTCGTTTCTTCGGTTACGCCCAGGATTTCCGGCAGGCGCTTCGAGTACCACTGCGGATCGGTTTTGAGGCGGCCTTTGATGGCGTTGAACAGGCAGATCTCTTCTTCCGAACCCGGCTTGTCGAGGACCGAGCTATCTGTCTCGGCGCGTGCGCCCAGGTGCAGCAGCAGGGTGGCATCGCCGCCGTCGTCGAGGATCATGTTCGAGTACACGGCATTGCCGGCGGCGTCGTTCGGCCACTCGAAGATGCGGTGCGTGTATTCCCAGTATTCGTCGAGGGTTTCGCCCTTGACGGCGAACACCGGCGTGCCGACCGAAGCGATCGCGGCGGCGGCGTGGTCCTGGGTCGAATAGATGTTGCACGAAGCCCAGCGCACCTGCGCGCCGAGCGCTTCCAGCGTGCGGATCAGCACGGCGGTCTGGATGGTCATGTGCAGCGAACCGGTGATGCGTGCGCCCTTCAGGGGTTGCGCAGCAGCGAATTCTTCCTGGATTGCCATCAGGCCCGGCATCTCGGTTTCGGCGATGCGGATTTCCTTCTCGCCCCAGGCGGCCAGGGAGATGTCGGCAATGTGGAAGTCTTGGGTGGTTTTCAGTACGGCGCTCATCACGCCCTCCTTTCAGTTAGAAAAAAGTAACGTGAGCGCAGTGTTGATGATCCGAGCCTGGCGAAAAGGAATCTTTTCGTCGCAACGCTCCTCGGAACGGGGTAGTTTAGCACGTCTGGACGACGGCGGCAGGGCGATGGAGCTGCTGCTGGGGCAATTTGTGCGGTTGCAACAAATTGCCCTGTCGAGATGGGGGTCTACCGTAGGGGTCATGGCGGCCAAGGGCCGCCATGACGGTTTCAGCGGGCTCTCGAGCCCACGCGTGCGGCGCTTGAATTGTCGCGCCAATTCATACCGGCACGCGACGTTTTCGCTCTGCGGTGACAGTGCGGTACGCATCGGCACGAACGCGTGGGCTCGAGAGCCCACCCTACGTTACGCCCCAGCCGCAGGGGGCTGGAGCGTCATCGGTACATCTACGCCAATCCCGCTTCGGCGCGCAGCAGCGCGGCCTTGTCGGTGCGCTCCCACGTAAATTCCGGCTCTTCGCGGCCGAAGTGGCCGTAGGCAGCCGTCTTGGCGTAGATCGGACGCAGCAGGTCGAGCATTTGCACGATGCCTTTCGGGCGCAAATCGAAATGTTCCATCACCAGCTGGGCGATCTTCTCGTCGGGGATGACGCCGGTGCCCTCGGTGTAGACCGTGATGTTGATCGGGCGCGCGACGCCGATGGCGTAGCTGACCTGCACCTGGCACTGGCGCGCCAGGCCGGCGGCGACGACGTTCTTCGCCACATAACGGGCGGCGTAGGCGGCCGAACGGTCGACCTTGGTTGGATCCTTGCCCGAGAAGGCGCCGCCGCCGTGCGGGGCTGCGCCGCCGTAGGTGTCGACGATGATCTTGCGGCCGGTCAGGCCACAGTCGCCCTGCGGACCGCCGATGACGAAGCGCCCGGTCGGGTTGACCAGATATTTCGTGTTCTCGAGCCATTCGCGCGGCAGGGTCGGCTTGATGATTTCCTCGATCACCGCTTCCTCGATCTGCGAGTGGGAGACGTCCGGGTGATGCTGGGTCGAGAGCACGACGGTGTCGACCGCTACCGGGCGGCCGTTGACGTAGCGCAGGGTCACCTGGGACTTGGCGTCCGGACGCAGCCAAGGCAGGCGGCCGTCCTTGCGCAGCTGCGACTGGCGCTCGACCAGGCGGTGTGCGTAATAGATAGCGGCAGGCATCAGCTCCGGCGTTTCGTCGCAGGCATAGCCGAACATCAAGCCCTGGTCGCCCGCGCCCTGGTCGAGGTCGATGCCGGCGCCTTCGTCGACGCCTTGCGCGATATCCGGCGACTGCTTGTCGTAGCAGACCATGACGGCGCAACCTTTATAGTCGATGCCGAAATCGGTGTTGTCGTAACCGATGCGCTTGATGGTGTTGCGCGCAACGCCGATATAATCCACGTTGGCGTGCG
Organism: Massilia litorea; assembly: GCF_015101885.1. NCBI lineage: Bacteria > Pseudomonadati > Pseudomonadota > Betaproteobacteria > Burkholderiales > Oxalobacteraceae > Massilia > Massilia litorea. The sequence continues at coordinate 1,599,889 of NZ_CP062941.1, read as the reverse complement.
TCGTGATCTCGCCGGCCAGTACCACCAGGCCGGTGTTGCACAGCGTTTCGGCGGCGACGCGGGCGCGTGGATCCTGCTCGAGGATGGCGTCGAGAATCGCGTCCGAGATCTGGTCGGCGACTTTGTCGGGGTGGCCTTCCGAGACGGATTCGGAAGTAAAGAGATAATCGTTGGACATGAAGGCTCCAGTTACTGTGATCAAAAAACTGCCGCAGCAACCTGTGCCTGCGACGCTTTAGCGACATTTATATTCCGCTTCGCAAGTTGTCTATTAACTCGGCGGATCCTGCGTAAAGTGGTATTTTACGCTCCTTTAAGAAATTTTTGGCGGAGGGGCCTGCTTTGTTCCTCGACGCTGGTCAATATGCTAGTTATCTTATTCAGAGTCTTATCCGTATTTCCGCTACCTCTGCTCCACGCCCTGGGCGCGGCGCTGGGCTGGCTGGTGTATTTGTTGTCTCCCTCGTATCGGCGCCGCCTCGACGCCAACCTGGCCCAGGCCGGCTATAGCGACCAGCGCCGCGCTGCCGTCGCCGAGGCCGGCAAGGCCATCGTCGAGCTGGCTTTTGTCTGGTGCGGCAAGCCGGAGCGCGTTGCGCGCCATGCCACGGTCGAGAACTGGGACATGGTGCAACGCGTGCTCGACGCCGGGCGCGGCATCGTGTTCCTGACGCCCCACCTGGGCTGCTTCGAAATGACCGCCCAGCAGATCGCGCTGCACACGGCGCTCACCGTCATGTACCGCCCACCGAAGAAAAGCGCGCTGAAACCGCTGGTCGAGGGTGCCAGAGCCCGTCACAACCTGCACCTCGCGCCGGCCAACCTGTCGGGCGTGCGCATCCTTGCCAAAACCCTGAAAAGCGGCCAGCCGATCGGTTTATTGCCGGACCAGGTACCGCAGGAAGGAGAAGGCGTCTGGGCGCCCTTCTTCGGACGCCCTGCCTATACGATGACGCTGCCGGCGAAGCTGGCGCAACTGGGCAAGGCCGACATTTTGCTCGTCTATGCCGAGCGCCTTTCCAAAGGCCGCGGTTATGTCGTGCGCTTCGTCCCCTTCGAGGGTGACCTGACGGGTACTCCGGCCGAGCAGGCCGCCAGCATCAACCGGGCGATGGAAGCCCTGATTGCCCGTTGCCCAAGTCAGTATTTCTGGAGCTACAACCGTTATAAACAACCAGGTGGGGTGGCCGCGCCAGAGGCCGAGGCCGTGGCATGAGGGTCCTGATTGCCTTCCTGTGGCTGCTGCATTGGCTGCCACTGCCCGTGCTCGGGCGTTTCGGCGAAGCGATCGGCAGCCTGCTGTTCGTGGTGCTGGGCAAGCGCCGCCACATCACGCTGACCAACCTGCGCCTGTGCATGCCGGAATTGTCGGAAACCGAACGGCGTGCTCTGGCGCGCCAGCATTTCAGGGCCTACGCGCGCAGCATTTTCGAGCGCTCGATCCTGTGGTGGGCACCGGAAGCGCGGGTGCGCCAACTCATCCATGTCGAGGGCGCGGTGCCGCAGGCGGCGATGGAAGCCGGGCCGACGATTTTGTTGTGCCCCCATTTCGTTTGCCTCGACGTGGCCGGTGTCGCCTCGCGCGTGATCCCGGTGTGCAGCATGTATGTGCCGCAAAAGAACGCCGCCTTCGACAGGCTGCTGCGCCATGGCCGCGAACGCTACGGTCCGGTACGGCTGGTGACCCGTAAAGAGGGCATCAAGCCGATCCTGCGCGCACTGCGCGACGGCCTTCCCTACTTCATGCTGCCGGATATGGATTTCGGAGAAAAGGATGCCGAATTCGTGCCCTTCTTCGGCGTACCGGCAGCCACCCTGACGGCGCTCGGCCGGATCGCCGGCACCACCGGCGCCAAGGTGATCCCGGTAGTGGCCACCTACCTGCCGAACTACCAGGGCTGGCGCGTGCGCTTCTATCCGGCCTGGGAGAATTATCCGGGCGACGACATGCTCGCCGCGACGCGCCGCATGAACGCTTTTATTGAAGACCGGGTGCGCGAAGCGCCTGCCGAATATTTCTGGACGCATAAGCGGTTCAAAACCCGCCCAGCGGGCGAACCATCGCTCTACGATTGATGCATTACAACTAATCCTATGAAACTCAAGTTCACCAAGATGCAGGGCGCGGGCAACGATTTCGTCGTGATCGACGCCATCCACCAGCAGGTCGACCTCAGCGCCGCCCAATGGCAGCGCCTGGCCGACCGCCGCTTCGGCGTGGGCGCCGACCAGATCCTGATTGTGGAACGCCCGACCGTCGCCGGCGCCGATTTCCGCTACCGTATTTTTAATAGCGATGGCGGCGAAGTCGAACAGTGCGGCAACGGCGCGCGCGCCTTTGCCCGTTTCGTCAGCGACCAGGGCTTGAGTGGCGAACGCAGCATCCGGGTGCAGACCATGTCCGGCATCATCGCCCCGGCCCTGGAAGACGACGGCAGCGTGACGGTCGACATGGGCGCGCCCGTGCTGGAGCCGGCCGCGGTGCCCTTCGACAGCCAGGGCCTGGACGGCCTGCCGGAAGGACGAGACTTGCTGTGGCCTTTGAACCTGCAGTTGGGAGAGCGGCCACTGACCGTTCCGGTATCGGTCGTCTCGATGGGCAATCCGCATGCCGTGCAGACGGTGCCGGATGTCGACACGGCTCCGGTAGCGGAGCTGGGTCCGCAGGTCGAACATCACCCGCGCTTCCCGAAGCGGGTCAACGCCGGCTTCATGCAGGTCGTCGACCGCAATCACGTCAAACTGCGTGTATTCGAGCGTGGCGCCGGCGAAACCCTGGCCTGCGGCACCGGCGCCTGCGCGGCGGTCGTCGCCGGCATCCGGCGTGGATTGCTCGATTCGCCGGTGCGGGTATCGGCGCGCGGCGGGGAATTGTCGATCGCCTGGGCCGGCGAAGGCGCCCCGGTCTACCTGAGCGGCCCGGCCGTCACGGTGTTCGAAGGCGAGATCACTATCTAAATCAGGCGCCTGTCAGGAAAGCGCAGCCGGCCTGGCAATTTGTTCAGGCCGCCATACCGTAGGAAGGATTGCCGCGCTCCGGCGTGACCGGCGGGGTCAGCCTGCCGTCCGTATCGTCGAGCGTGCGTTCGCCCATGGCGGCATCGGCCATCAGGGTCCGCAGCCGGTACAGCCGCTGGCGGTAATTGCCTTCCGGCCCACCCGGTCCGCAATCGACGTTCTCGAACAGGCGCACGATGCGGTCGAGCGCCTGGCGTTCCGGGGCCGTATTGACCATGACCAGGCGCCGCTTGCTGCGCCCGTAGCTGGCGCGGATATCGATCACCAGGCAATGTCCCTGGTCGGCCGCGGTCACGTCGAGCAGCAGGGTTTCGGCCCGGCTGAGGCCAAACAGCGCCGCCAGTTCCAGCCGCGCCGCCAGCAGCGGGTGGGCGGACAGGTCGCCGACACAATCGCGCAACGCCCCGGTTTCGGTGTGGGACGCATCGTCGAGGCGCGGCGCGATCTTGCGCAGTGCCACGCCGGCTTCCGCATTGCCCTGTGCCGCCGCCTGCTGCAGCCAGAACACGGCGCGCACATCGTTGCTTTCGTTTTCGCGCCGCGCGCGCCAGGCATTGTTGCCGCATTCGAGCTGGGCGATCTCGTAACCCATATCCGCTGCCCGCTCGAGGTAGCGCTGGGCGTCGGCGACATTGCGTTGCGAGAACTCGGGTTTTAGATAGATGCGCGACAAGGCGTACCAGGCCTCGGCCAGGCCCTGCTCGCCCGCCAGCAGCAGCCAACGGATTGCCTTCTTGAAATTCGCTGCGCCCGTGCCGCCCTGGATCCGGGTGCCGTCGACCTGCATGCGCGCATACCACAGGCCGATGGCCAGTTGCGCATGGCGATCGTGCTCAGCGGCGGCCAGCTCCCAGAAGGCGTGGATCTCGTCGCTGCCCGCTTCCGCATTGCCCTTTCCTTCGGCCAGCAGGCGCGCCGTACGCGACAACAAGGTGACTTCGCCCGGTGCCAGGCGCCGGGTGTGTTTGCTGCCGCCGCTATCGACCAGCGCGCGCGCCAGCGGCAGCGCACGCGCCAGGTAGTCGTGCCAGGATTCGGCTGCCCAGCTCTGCTCGAGCAGCGCGAACTGCGCTTCGGCCAGGCCATTGTCGGCCGCCCGCCGCAGCCAGGGTTGGCCTGCCGCCGCTGCCGTGCCCGCATCCGCGGCGCCGGGGCGCGCGGTGGCGCGCCGCTCGCTCACCTGTCCCGCCCGGTCGCGTGGCGGCGCGGCCGGATGCTGCACTGCAACAGCGACACTACCCATGCCCATGCCCGTGCCGGACGCGGCGGCAAGACTCATGCCCGCCTGAATACTTGCGGCGATTTCCGGCCGGCGCGCCAGCAGCCATTGCGCTTCGGCGAAGCCGGCGCGCGCGGCCTCTTCGAGCGCGTGCACGGCTTTGGCGTGGAGCGCATCGGGCGCCGCGCGGCCGTCTTCCAGCAGCAACTGGGCCAGGACCAGTCCAGCGCGCAGGTTGCCACCGTCGTAGGCGCGTTCGTACCACGGCGTCAGCGGCGTGCCGTGTGCCCGCGCCAGGTCGAGCGGAATGTGGCTGCCGATCAGTTCGCAGGACTCGGCACAGCCCTGGCGCGCCGCCCGGTCGAGCCAGTGCAGCGCCGTCGGCAGGCTGCGCGGCAGGCCGGCGCTGCCGAACAGGTAGCGCTTGCCCAGTTCGAGCTGCGCCTCGGCGCGGCCACTGCGGGCGCCACGGATGATCGCCAGTTCTTCACGATTAGCCATCGGTTGTCTTCATCAATTGGTGGGCAGGCGTGGGTGGGCAAGCGTGTACAGGCGGGATCGGCGGAACGCGGCGACGGGTCGGCTGTCGCTGGCAAAGTTGCCAATATACAAGAAGATCCCGGATCACGCCCACACCCATCGGTTCAAGGGAAGTCTAAGCCAGCGTTGGGGTGCAAACTTCCCGAACAGCTTGAAGATTGATATCGAACAAGCGCATCGAAACGATGCGGAACTCCGCTACCTTGCAGTGCGTCAAGCCCAAAATGGGGCCTTTTCCGGGCTCAGGCGTTTCGAAAATACAACAGCACGATTGGTTAAATTGGCTTTCCACCAACTCGAACGGTCATAATTCACCAATCCGGCAATCTTGACGCGTTAAGCCTTTAAGGTTCACTCGTCCGAGTGTTCAGCAAACAAAGTCTCAACGCTCTTTGGATTCCGATTCATCTTCTAAGGATACAAATAAATGAAAAAATCTCTGATGGCAGTCGCACTCGTCGGCGCATTCGCCGGTGTGGCCCATGCACAGACCGCCGTGCAAATCTACGGCACCATCGATGCTGGCGTTCAAAAGCGCACCGGTCAGACCCTGACCATCGGCAAGCGCGCGTCGAACACCCTGGGCTTCAAGGGCACCGAAGATCTGGGCAACGGCCTGAAGGCACTGTTCCAACTGGAAATCCGCTACGAGCCGGACACCGGCACCGTCGAAAACGGCAGCCGTCCGCTGTTCCAGGGTCAGAGCCGCGTCGGCCTGCAGGGTGACTTCGGTATGGTCCGCATCGGTCGCGGCCTGACCCCGTACCAGGAAACCGTCGGCGCCTTCGAGCCGTTCCACGCACTGCCACACCAGGCTGGTTTCTACACCGACCTGGCAGTCGCCGGCTACAACTCGGCACCGCTGGATCCAGCCGGCAGCTCGAACAACCGCTGGTCGAACGCCTTCTGGTACAACACGCCAGTCGTGAGCGGCTTCCAGCTGAACACCGCGATCGCCACCAAGGAAAACAACGGCGGCCCGGCAATCGGCACCCTGTACCCAGTGGGCGCCCAGGCATCGGCCAACCCGTTCTCGGTGTCGGCAACCTACAACAACGGTCCTGCAGCAGTCATGCTGGGCTACGAGCGTAACGCCGTCGAATCGAAAGTCATGTCGATCGGCGCCGCGTTCAACGCGACCCCGGAACTGAAACTGACGGCCCTGTACACCCGTCAGGACCAGGACAATATCCTGGTGACCCTGCCAGCCGGCTCGGGTGCGAAGACCAACGCATGGGTGCTGGGCGCCAACTACACCATGGGCCCAGGCAAGTTCCTGGCAGGCTATGGCCAGAAGGATCCGGACAACTCGTTCAAGACCAAGCAACTGTCGCTGGGTTACGAGTACAGCCTGTCGAAGCGTACCTACGTCTACGTCGATGCATCGCGCAAGGACGGCCCACAGTCGCAGGCCAACCGTGCCGTCGACCCAGGTGCGGTCAACTTCTACACGATCGGCGTGAACCACTCGTTCTAAGCTGATGCGGACGCAAGTCCGCCAGAGTTGAATCTGGAAAAGGCAGGGACCGGCAACGGTTCCTGCCTTTTTTGCGTCACCCTTTTCTGTCCGCCGCCCTGCCCCGCTGCGGTAGAATTGCGCACACCCTATTTCTTGCAAGATTACCGATGACTGTCACCCTGGACTCCGCCGCCGTCGCCCAATACCTGGCCGACCACCCGCGCTTTTTTGAAGAACATGCCGGCCTGCTGGGCGAAGTCAAACTGTCGAGCCCGCTGACCGGAAAGGCCGTGTCGCTGCAGGAGCGGCAAATGGAAGTCATGCGCGCCAAGTACAACGCGCTCGAGCTGCGCATGGCTGAGCTGATGCGTACGGCCGCCGACAACACCGTCATCCTGAACCGCTTTCATGCCTGGCACCTGGCCTTATTGAAATCGACCGGTGGCGCGGCGCTGGCGCGCGACCTGGTCGACGCCCTGGTGACGCAGTTCGGCGTGCCGCAAGCGACGCTGCGCCTGTGGAATGTGCGCCCCGAGCATGCCGACGCCTGGTTTGCAGCCGACGTGGCCGAGGATGCGCGCCTGTTCGCCGCCAGCCTGCGCGCGCCGTATTGCGGTCCGAACAAGGATTTCGAAGCCCTGCGCTGGCTCGACGAAGCCGACGGCGTGCGCTCGACCGTGCTGCTGCCGCTCACGAGCGAGGGCGTCAGCTTCGGCCTGCTGGTGATGGGTTCGCCCGACGCCGAGCGTTTCAGCCCGGTGATGGCGACCGATTTTCTGGTCCAGCTGGGCCAGTCCGCGAGCGCCGCGCTGGCACCGCTGCGCGCCTGAGGCCAGTTAATGGACACGGCGCGCGAAGACTGGGCCGGGCGCTACCTGCGCGAACTGGCCACCCAGCGCCAGCTGTCCGAACACACGATCGCCGCCTACCGGCGCGACCTGGCCGAGCTCGGCAACCTGGCCGGGCACGATGACTGGCCGGCTCTGACCCATGCCGACATGCGCCGCTTCGCCGCGCGCCTGCATGCCGGCGGCCAGGAACCGCGTTCGATTGCCCGCAAACTGTCGGGCTGGCGCGGTTTTTACGGCTGGCTGTCGCGCCAGATTTCCCTGCCGGCCAACCCGGTCGAAGGCGTGCGCGCCCCGCGCCGTCCCAAGACCCTGCCGAAAGCCCTGGCGGTCGACGCCACCGTCCAGCTGCTGGAAGCGAACCGCCACGGCCATCCGGAGCCAAGCGAACTGTGCAATCGCGCGATGTTCGAACTGCTGTATTCGAGCGGGTTGCGGGTGTCGGAACTGGCCGGGCTCGACCTGGCTTATACGCATGCCGATGGCGCCACTTCGCTCGGTTGGTTCGATGCGGCGGCCGGCGAAGTCGTGGTCACCGGCAAGGGCAATAAAATGCGCCGGGTACCGGTCGGCGGCCCGGCGCGCGCAGCATTGGACGCCTGGCTCGCGGTGCGTCCGCCGGCGAAGGACGGCAGCGCCGCCCTGTTCGTGTCGACCCGCGGCACCCGCATCACCCCGCGCGTGGTGCAGCAGCGATTGAAGAGCCACGCACTCCAGGCCGGCTCGCCCGTCCACGTGCACCCGCACGTGCTGCGCCATTCCTTCGCTTCGCACCTGCTCCAATCTTCGGGGGATTTGCGGGCCGTGCAGGAGCTACTCGGCCACGCCAGCATCACCTCGACCCAGGTGTATACCGCGCTCGACTTCCAGCATCTTGCCGCCGTATATGACCGAGCTCATCCGAGAGCGAAAGCGAAGTAGACAAGGGTTCGCCTGAGCTGGCGCAAACGCTGGCGCGGTCGATGGTGGCAAATTGCAAATTGCGGCATAATCTTCGGCTTCCCATGCCGCTTCCAGCCGTACGAATTGTAAAATGACCATGTCACCCATTCCCACCACCATCCTCACCGGCTTCCTTGGCGCCGGCAAGACCACCCTCCTCAACCGCATCCTGCGCGAGGAGCACGGCCTGCGCATCGCCGTCATCGAGAACGAATTCGGCGAAGAAAACATCGACAACGAAATCCTGGTGCAGGACAGCGGCGAGCAGATCGTCGAGATGAACAACGGCTGCATCTGCTGCACCATCCGCGGCGACCTGGTCGTCGCATTGACGAACCTGGCGCAAAAACGGGAAGCCGGCGAGATCAGCTTCGACCGCGTCGTCATCGAAACGACCGGCCTCGCCAATCCCGGCCCGGTGGCCCAGACCTTCTTTGTCGACGAAGAAGTCGGCGCCCACTACATGCTCGACGCCGTCGTGACGGTGGTCGATGCCCGCCATGCAATGGACCAGCTCGACCGCCACGAGGAAGCCCAGCGCCAGGTCGGTTTCGCCGACAAGATCCTGTTATCAAAACTGGACCTGGTCGATGCGGATGCGCTGGAAACCCTCAAGATGCGTTTAAAGCGGATCAACCCGCGCGCCCCGATCTCGACGTCCGACTTCGGCCGCGCGCCGATCGCCGAAGTCCTCGACCTGCGCGGTTTCAACCTGAACGACAAGCTCGAACTCGACCCCGATTTCCTGCGCGCAGAGGAGCACGAGCACGAGCACCACGAGCACGGCCACGTTCATACCGAGGCTTGCCAGCACGATCACCACCACGCGCACCACAGCGACGACATCGCCGCTTTCGTGTTCAAGAGCGAGCGTCCGTTCGATCCAGAGCGGCTCGACCAGTTCCTCGGCAGCATGGTGCAGGTCTTCGGGCCGAGCATGCTGCGCTACAAGGGCGTGCTGTCGATGGCAGGCGCCGAGCGCAAGGTCGTCTTCCAGGGTGTGCATCAAATCATGGGCAGCGACCTCGGCGCCAAGTGGGAGCTTGACGAGGCCCGTGGCAGCAAAATGGTATTTATTGGTAAAAATTTACCGAAAGACGTATTTATCCGCGGATTGGAACAATGTTTGGTATAAACTATCCCGGTTTAGCGGTACCGGTCGGTTCCCACAAGGGTCCAACAAGTACTGATGATTGACCGCTGCCGAAGCCAGGCAGCGAAGACGGCGGATCGTATGGGCCGTCATGGCAGCAGCAAGGGCGCGCACCCTTGAGTTCAGGGTGCTACGGCTGAGCTAGCTGATAAAATGAAAACCTCTGTCGTATCGAAGGTAAGTGAAGTCATGACTAAAACAACGAAACCGAATGCCGCTCAGGCCGAAGACCGACTTTTGACGGAAGAAGAAATTCGGGCGATGGGCGAAGAGGACTACATGAACCCGGCCCAGCTCGCGTTCTTCAAGGACCGCCTGCAACAGCTCGAGAAAGAGCTGCTGAAAAACGCCGGCGAGACCACCGAGCACCTGCGCGAAACGGTGCTGGTTCCCGATCCGGCCGACCGCGCGACCATCGAGGAAGAGCATGCCCTCGAACTGCGCACCCGCGACCGCGAGCGCAAGCTGCTGAAAAAAGTGCAGCAATCGCTGGCTGCCATCGACGGCGGCGACTACGGCTGGTGCGAAGAAACTGGCGAACCGATCGGTATCCCGCGCCTGATCGCGCGCCCGACCGCGACCCTGTCGCTGGAAGCCCAGCAACGGCGCGAACTGAAGCAAAAGCTCTACGGCGACTGATTCCGGTCCGCCTTGCCCTCATAAAAGCATGCGCCTGCCGCATGCTTTTCTCTTTTTTACGTCCTGGTCGCTCCCGTTCGTGCGATCAAAACTTTCCTATCGGATACACTAGCAGGCGCCCGCACAGGCTTTGCGCGGGCGCACGTGTGCGCAGGACGGCGTGCGCGCGTCCATGCTACCGTCATGGATGAGCGCTACGGCTGCCGCGGCGCCGGATGATCGACAGGGTAACGTGGGCATATTTTCCTTTTTAAAGAAAAAACCCGAACCGGCCGCGGCGCCGGTGGCGCCCGCACGCCTTGATGAGCCGGCGCGCCTGTCGCTGGACGCCGACCGCGAGCGCCAGCGCGAAATTGCGCGCGCCACCGCCGCCAAGATCGACGCCATCGAACTGGCGATGACAACCGACTTTTTCGACGACGCCGAAGCACGCTGGGGCAATACGCGGCGCGTACCGGCTGCGGCCGCGGCTGCAGGTGCCCCTGGGCCCGAAGCGCCTGGCGAAACTGAACCCGTCACCCAGCTGGAGCAGCCCGACGCCGCCGCCGCGCCCGCCGCCGCGCCCGTGGTCGAGGAAAGCGCCATCCTGTATGCCAACGGTCAAGCTACACTCGCCGAGCAAATGCTGCGCGCCAGCCTGGCCGACCTGGGACGCAGCGAGCGCCAGCCCTGGTGGATGCTGTTCGACCTCTACCAGGCGGCGGGCCGCGAGCAGGATTTCGACAGCATCGCGATCGACTACGCCAGCCATTTCGAAACCTCGCCGCCCGCCTACAGCAACCGCTTGCCGGCCGACAGCCCGCAGGAAGTCGTCGCCGGGCTGGCGCCGGCCGCGCGTTTTACGGGTACCCTGGATCAGGACGCGAAGCTGCGCCTGCATGCCCTGGGCGCGAGCGCCGGTTCCCCGGTGCGCATCGATGTCGCCGGAATCACGCATGCCACCCTCGACGGTTGCGCCGCCCTGCTGGCCGCCTTGCAGGACTTGCGCGCGGCGCGGCGCGACGTCGTGCTGGCCGGCGCCGACGTCCTCCTCGCCGTGTTGCGGCCGATGCTGGCGATCGGCGAGCGCGGCAGCGGGGAAGCGCCCTGGCTGTTGCTGCTTGAAGTGCTGCAGCTGGCAGGGCGCGAAAAGGATTTCGAAGAAACGGCGATGGATTATTGCGTCACTTTCGAAGTCTCGCCGCCCTCGTTCGAAGCGTTGCCGTCCCCGAAGGGCGGCGCCGGCACCGCCGCGCATGGCGCCATGGCGGCGGAACAGCGCTTCATGCTGCCCGCCGTCGTCGAGGGCGACATTCGGAACTTGCTGGAGGCCATCGAATCATATGCGGCCATGGATCCGCGCGCACCGGTCGTGCTCGACTGTGCGCGGCTGGTGCGCATCGAGTTCGCCGCAGCCGCCAGCCTGCATGCCACCCTGCGCCGCCTTGCCGCTGACGAACGCCGCATCGAACTGCGCGAACTGAACCACCTGGTGGCGGCATTGCTGCGCCTGTTGAACTACGGGGATTGCGCCCGCCTTTACGCGCATAAATACTAGACGGGCTTCGGCACGCATCTCATCCTGTCTTGCAATTTTGTGCAACACCCCCACTTGCGGAGGGCTAGTTAATCATGAGGCAGATATGGAACAATTTCACGGCACCACCATTGTGAGCGTGCGCCGCGGCGAGAAGGTCGCATTGGGCGGCGACGGCCAGGTTACGCTGGGCAACGTCGTCATGAAGGGTTCGGCACGCAAGGTGCGCAAGCTCTACCAAGGTAAAGTCCTGTGCGGCTTCGCCGGCGCCACCGCCGACGCGTTCACCCTGCTCGACCGCTTCGAGGCGAAGCTCGAGAAGCACCAGGGCAACCTGCTGCGCTCCTCGGTCGAACTGGCCAAGGACTGGCGTACCGACCGCATGCTGCGCAAGCTGGAGGCGATGCTGCTGGTGGCTGACAGGGAAACGACCCTGATCATCACCGGCAACGGCGACGTGCTCGAGCCCGAGGACGGCATCGGCGCGATCGGTTCCGGCGGCATCTATGCCCAGTCGGCAGCGAAAGCCTTGCAGGAAAACACCGACCTGCCGCCAGGCGAAGTCGTCAAAAAGGCGCTGACCATCGCCGGCGAGCTGTGCATCTACACCAATTTGTCCCACATCATCGAAACGCTGGACTGACCGGCGCGCATACCATGAACATGACCCCCCTTGAAATCGTCTCGGAACTGGACAAGCACGTCGTCGGCCAGGGTAAAGCCAAGCGCGCCGTCGCCATCGCCCTGCGCAACCGCTGGCGCCGCCAGCAGGTGCAGGAACCGCTGCGCCACGAGATCACCCCGAAAAACATCCTCATGATCGGCCCGACCGGCGTCGGCAAGACGGAAATCGCCCGCCGCCTGGCCAAGCTGGCCGATGCGCCTTTTATTAAAATCGAAGCGACGAAGTTCACGGAAGTGGGTTATGTCGGGCGCGATGTCGACACCATCATCCGCGACCTGATCGACATCGGCGTCAAGCAGACCCGCGCCAGCGAAATGAAAAAGGTGCGCCAGCACGCCGAAGACGCGGCCGAAGACCGCATCATCGACATCCTGGTGCCGCCGGCGCGCGACTTCGGCTTCAATGTCAGCGCCTCGGCCGAAGCGAAAGAAGGCGACAGCACGCGCCAGACGTTCAGAAAACGCCTGCGCGAGGGCTCGCTCGACGACCGCGAGGTCGAAATCGAGGTCGCCGACGCCGCGCCGCAGATGGAAATCATGGCCCCGCCCGGCATGGAAGAAATGACGGAACAGATCAAGTCGATGTTCGCCGGCGTCGGCGGCACGCGCAAGAAGGCGCGCAAGATGAAGATCAAGGAGGCGATGAAGGTCTTGGCCGAGGAAGAAGCGGCACGCCTGATCAACGAAGACGAGATGAAGCAAAAGGCGATCCACAACGTCGAGAACAACGGCATTGTGTTCCTCGATGAGATCGACAAGATCGCGACCCGTTCCGAGCACGGCGGCGCCGACGTTTCGCGCGCCGGCGTGCAGCGCGATCTGCTGCCGCTGGTCGAGGGCACCACCGTGAATACCAAGTACGGCATGATCAAGACCGACCACATCCTGTTCATCGCCTCGGGCGCGTTTCATCTTGCTAAACCGTCGGACCTGATCCCCGAGCTGCAGGGGCGCTTCCCGATCCGGGTCGAACTCGAATCGCTCTCGATCGACGACTTCAAACGCATTCTCACCAGCACCGATGCCTGCCTGACGACGCAGTACGAAGCCTTGCTCGGCACCGAAGGCGTGCAATTGACCTTCTCCGAGGACGGCATCCACCGCCTGGCCGAGATCGCGTTTTCCGTCAACGAGCGGACCGAGAACATCGGTGCGCGGCGCCTGTACACGGTGATGGAAAAGTTGCTCGAGGAAATTTCGTTCCACGCCAGCGATACGCAGGATAAACAGATCACGATCGACGCGGCCTATGTCAACGAACGGCTCGACATGCTGTCGGCCAACGAGGACCTGTCGCGCTACGTGCTGTAAGGTTTCGGGAAGGAGAGGACATGGCGAACAAGGCACTTGCAACCCGGCAGAAGATGATGCTGCGCGCCATGCCGGCGCAGCAATTCGGCAAGCCGCGCAATCCCATCGCGGCCCTGGCCAAGGCGCGCGCGGCCGGTCCACACGCCAAGCCGGCGTCAACCGAGCGCCAGGCCGCCAAGCAGCAGCTGAAAAAGGCGCCGCTGGTTCCGGAAGACGAGTGAAATTAAAAAACCCCGGCCAGTACCAAGGCCGGGGCGCTGCGCGATCCGACGGATCGTCCTGTTACGGCTGTTTGCTCCCTTCACACTTCGCGCTGTAATACGCCGCCTGGCCCTGGGCGCGCATCTTCTGCGACAACGCCGCCGCTTCCGCTGCCGCCGCCTTGACAGCGGGGAAGGCCTTCGTGTCCTGCGCCAGCTTGATCAAGGTCTGCTCCGCTTCCGGTTTGCCCGCCAGCGCCAGACCGAAGCTTGCGGACACCGCCAGTTCGGCCGCCAGCTCCTCCAGGCCGGGCGCGCTCACACCTGCTACACCCGCTTCGGCCGCTGCGATGTCGACCCGCGGCACGGCCAGGGTTTTCGCCGCTGCCGTATCGGTCGCGACTTGGGTGAGGAATGCGAGCGCGGCCTGGCTTCCCGATTTGTTGATCAGGTCGCCGAGATGGATCAGGGCGGCGTTCTTCGCATTGAACACGGCCTGGCTGGCGCGCGGGCTTTGCACGAAATCGATCAAAGGCTGGACGGCGAGCTCGCTGCCGATAAAGCCCAGCGTGGTGACGATCTCCGGCAGGAACTCCTCATGCTGTTCGGGCTCGTTGACTAACCATTCCAGCAGCCGTTTGGCGTCTTCCTCGGTGTAGTGGGAAGCCGCCTCGTAGGGAATCCCTGCGATCCAGTGCTGGGAAACGAATGCGCGCACGTCCTGCGGCGGCTGGACGGCGGCGCCGAGCAGGCAGCTGGACGCCATGACGGCGCCGGTGACGGCCAGCGGGCCGGCCAGGTAACTGGCGGACTCGGCGCTGTTGACCACGTTGTGGTCGGCGCCGACGCTCGGGTACATGACGGCCCTGAGGTCATCCGTGCGGTGGCCGAGGCCGCAGTTGTGGCCATATTCGTGCACCCAGATCAGCCCTTCCTGATTGGCGGTGAAGCGCACGGCCGCCAGGTTGACCGTCGGGCTGCCGACTGGGGCACAGCCGATGATCGAGCCGCCCGGACCGCCGCACCAGCGTATCGCCTGCACGATCTTGACCCCGGAACCTGCGTTGAGCAGTGCCGTCAGGTCGGCCTCGGTCTGGATCGCCGCGGGGATCGCCGCCGGCAACAGCTGGACCGGCCCGTTGCGTACGAACCGGACCGGGGTCGCCACGTCCGCAGGCGAGTCGTCGCTCTGGAGAATCGTTCCCATGTCGCCCAAGATACGATCGGCCTCCGCGTCGGTCAAGGCGACTGTGCTGTGGCGCTGCACGGTGACCTGCACCGTCCTGATCGTCGCAGGCGGGTTCACCACGAGGTAGTCGACATACAGCCGGATATCCGAACTCCATTCGATGTTCACCCAGATGTCGACGCCTCCGGCGCGCGGCGCCACATTGTGCAGCGTGTAGCGGGCGTCCCCGAGGAACTTGCCGGCGTCCGGGCCGGCGCCGGCGCCTTCGCCGATCGACACGAACACCCGCGAGCGCGGGTTCACGTCTCCCCAGTTGAGCCGGAGCTTCCACTGGCCGCGGCGCAGACCCCAATCATGGCGGTAAGTAAAACCGTTTCCGCTCAGCTCGGGTTCGGGAGCGGCCGCGCCGAATGCCGGCTGCACGAGCGCTTGCTGGACGTCTTGGCTATCCTCCGCGAAAGCGGCACCGATAGCCGCGGAAATTCGTTCAGGTGTTTGAAGCTGATTGTTCGACATGACCATCTCCTTGAAGTACGCCGTATGCCTATGGTTAACCTTGCCCGCGAGGAAGCCGGCAAGTCAGTTCGCCGAGACGAACCTCTACGAATCTAATGGAAGTTTTTTCAGGCTGAGCTCGTTTAGCGCAAGCCGGGCCGCGAGCCAGATCGGCCGCGGGGCACCTTGCCGCCTGGATCATTCGCCTGTACATTGATCGGCGCCCATTGCCGAGTACAGGATCCCCATGAGCTCACCCGAGCTGATCGTCGACGTGCTGCGCGCCGAACTGCGCGCGGCCAATCTCACCTATAAAACCCTGGCCGAACGCATCGACATGAGCGAGTCGAGCGTCAAGCGGATGTTTGGCCAGAAAGACATGCCGCTGTCGCGCCTGGCGCAGATTTGCCAGGCCACCGGCATCGCCTTCGAGGATGTGCTGCGCCGCGCGGCCGATAGCCGCCCCCAGCCCGACGCCCTGACCCTGCCCCAGGAAACCTCGCTCGTCGCCAAGCCGAGATTGCTGCTGGTGGCGATCTGCTGCCTCGGCTACTGGAGCATGGAGCAGATCGTCGAGACCTATCGCCTGACTGAGGCGGAGTGCATCGGCTGCCTGGCCGAACTCGACCGGCTCGGCCTGATCGAACTGCGCCCGCTGAACCGCTACACGCTGCGCGTCTCGAACGCGTTTCACTGGCTGCCGGACGGACCGGTCCAACATTATTTTCGGGAACAGATCGTGCCGGATTATTTTGCGGGACGCTTCGACGGCGCCGGCGAGACATTGATGTGCTTGCCGGCGCGGCTGTCGCCGGCCAGCGCGGCCGAGCTGGCACAGAAGATCCACCAGTTGGCCGGGGAGTTGACGCGCCTGCACCGGCACGACCGGCGCCTGCCGGCGCAGGAAAGAGAGGGGATGACCTTGCTGGTCGGGTTCAGATCGTGGGAATTTGCCGCGTTTACGGCCTTGCGGCGCTAGCGGGTGGCCCTGCGTTGCGGCCACCCGGCCCGGTTAACGTACCGGGTTGGTTCCGCTGACCGGGCTGCCTACCGAACGGGTCGGCGGCGGCATTTGCGGCTGGTTCGGCGGCGGGGCGACGTCGGCGGGCGGGCCTTCCTGCGGCGGTTCCTGCCCTTGCGGCACGACCGGATTGACTTCGCCCTGTGGTGGCGGGCTCTGCACGGCGCCGGGCGCCGTTTGCGGCTCGCTTGCCGGCAAGGCGCCGGCCGGGGCCAGCGTCGGACGGCCCATTTGCGGCGGCACGGGCAGCGGCGACGCGGCGCCGCCCGACAGCGCGATGGCCGGCTTGGTGTCGGCCGCCAGGTCGATGCGTTTCATGACGCCGCCTTCGGACAGCATGATGTAGCGCGGGTGCACTTCGCTGATGCTGACGCCTGGATTGAGTTCATGGCCGACCTTCAGGGCTTTCGGCGGCTGGCCGTCGGCCACGATGATCGCAACACTGTCGCGCCCGGCGGCGACGATGCCGGTCAGCTGGTAATTGGTGGCGACGTTCGCGACCGGCTGGCCGCCGAACAGCGTGGCGGCGGCATCGGGCGAGGGTTCCGGCACACTGGCGACCGGCGCCGCGGCGATCGGCCTTTGTACCGGCTTGTACAGCTGCATGCCCCAGTAGGTGGCCGACACGGCCAGGAAGATCAGGGCAAGCAGGGTAAATAAGAGAGGCAGACGCTTCATCGGTATCCTTGTTAGCGCACCAGCTGGTTGATTTCAATGATCGGCATCAGGACCGCCAGCACGATCAAGAGCACCACCAGGCCCATGGCCAGGATCAGCACCGGTTCGAGCAGGCCGGCGATGGTCAGCGTGCGGCGTTCGAGGTCGGCCTGCTGCGAATTGGCCGCCCGCTCCAGCATCGCCGGCAACTCGCCGGTAATTTCTCCGGCACGGATCATGTGCACCAGCATCGGTGGAAAATGTTTTTGGACGGACAGCGCCCGCGCCAGGCTGATACCCTCGCGCACGCTGGCGGTGGCCTGTTCGACCAGCTCGCGCATGGCGACGTTCGACAGGGTGTCGCGGCTGGTATCGAGCGCGCGCAGGATCGGCACCCCGGAGCCGGTCGTGATCGCCAGCGTGCTGGCAAAGCGCGCCGTGTTCAGGCTTCTCTCGAACTTGCCGTACACGGGCGCGGTCAGCAGCCAGGTATGCCAGCGCCGCTTCAGCACCGGATTTTGCAGCGCCCGGCGCCAGGCGAACCAGGCGGCCACCAGTGCCAGGCCGAGCAGGATGCCCCAGGCGCGCATGAAGTTCGATACGCCCAGCATCATGACGGTCAGCAGCGGCAGCTTCTGCTTGGTGTTGGCAAACACGGACACGATCTGCGGCACCACATAGGTCAGCAGGAAGATGACGATGGCGAAGGCGACGACGGTAACGATGGCCGGATAGGTGAACGCCAGGCGCACCTTCTGCACCAGCGCGTTGCGGCGCTCGATGTAGTCGGCCAGGCGCGAGAGTACCCGCGCCAGCTGGCCGATCTGTTCGCCCGAGGACACCAGCCCGCGGTAGATCTGGTCGAAATCACGCGGGTGATGCGACAGCGCATCCGAAAACGAAATGCCGCCCATGACTTCGGCGCGGATGGAAGCGATCAGGTCGCGCAGATACGGCTTTTCGGCCTGTTCGAGCAGGGCCGTGAACGCTTGTTCCAGCGGCAAGCCCGCTTCCAGCAAGCTGGCCATCTGGCGCGTAAACAGCGCCAGTTCGACCGTGGAAAGACGTTCGCCGAAGCCGCGCGAACGGGTGACGCCGCTGGCGTCGACCTGGGCGGCGATCGCCTCGACGCTCAAAGGCGTGAGGCCCTGCACGCGCAGGTCGGCGCGTGCCGCGCGCGGGCTGTCGGCATTGACCACGCCCTTGCGCGTGGCGCCGCCCGCATCGACGGCTTCGTAACGGAATGCCGGCATCGCTAATCCTTGGTTACGCGCAGCAGCTCGGCCTGCGTCGTGGTGCCGTCACGCAGCCAGCGTTCGCCGTCTTCGCGCATGGTGCGCATGCCGCTCTTCTGGGCTGCCGCGCGGATTTCCGCTTCCGAGGCCTGGTTGTGGATCTGGGCGCGGATGCCCTCGTTCGTCTCCAGCAATTCGTAGACGCCGACCCGGCCGTGGTAGCCCGTGTGGCCGCAGCGCTCGCAACCGACCGCATGCCAGAGCACGCCATCGCTTTTTTTACAGTGCGTGCACAGTTTACGGACCAGGCGCTGGGCCATCACGCCCAGCAGCGAGGACGACAGCAGGAACGGTTCGATCCCCATGTCGAGTAAGCGGGTGACGGCGGCGGCGGCATCGTTGGTGTGCAGGGTCGCCAGCACCAGGTGGCCGGTCAATGAGGCCTGGACCGCGATCTGCGCCGTTTCCAGGTCGCGGATCTCGCCGATCATGATCACGTCCGGGTCCTGGCGCAGGATCGCGCGCAGGGCTTTTGCGAAGGTCATGTCGATGCGGGCATTGACTTGCGTCTGGCCGACGCCGGAGAGGTCGTACTCGATCGGGTCTTCCACCGTCATGATGTTGGTGGTCGAGGCGTTCAGGCGCGACAGCGCCGCATACAAGGTCGTCGTCTTGCCGGAACCGGTCGGCCCCGTGACGAGCACGATGCCGTGCGGCTGGTTGATCAATTTGTCGAACTGCGGCAGCAGGTCCGGGCTCATGCCCAGGTGCGACAAGTCGAGCCGCCCCGCTTCCTTGTCGAGCAGACGCAGCACGGCGCGCTCGCCGTGGCCGGTCGGTAAGGTCGAGACCCGCACGTCGACCGGTTTGCCGCCCACGCGCAGCGTGATGCGGCCATCCTGGGGCAGGCGTTTTTCGGCGATGTCGAGCTGCGACATGATCTTGATACGCGAGATCAGGGAAGCGTGGATCCCCTTGCGCGGACGCACGATGTCGCGCAGGGCGCCATCGATGCGGAAACGGACGACCGAGGTCTGCTCGAAAGGTTCGATGTGGATATCGGACGCGCCTTCGCGCAGCGATTGCGTGAGCAAGGCGTTGATCATGCGGATCACCGGCGCGTCGTCGGACGATTCGAGCAGGTCTTCGATGGCCGGCACGTCCTGCAGCAGGCGCGTCAGGTCGAGGTCGGCGTCGAACTCCTCGGAGACCTGGTTGGCGTCGCCGCCGGCGGCGGCGTAGGCGGCGGCGATGGCGTCGTCGAGCTCGCTTCGCTCGAGGCGGCGCAGGGCGATGCGGCCGAAACGGCGCGAGACCTCGGCGATGGCGGCCGGCGGCGTGCTGTTTGAAATGAGCACTTCCACGCTCTGGCTCGCATCATCGCCGGTGCGCGCCAGCACCCCGTGGTCGCGGGCGAAGGCGTAAGGCAACAGGTTGGTCATGATGGAATCACTTCTGGTTCGGCGGCGTCACCGGGCGGAATTCGGGCACGGGCGCCTGGTTCGGTTGGGGCTGCGCGCCCTGCTGGCCCGTGCCGGGGCCGGTGGCGGCGCCTGGACGGGCGGCGACCGGGGCCGGCGGCGGCATCGTCGCCATGGTACTGCCGGCCGGCGGCTGGCCGTTGGTGAGCGGCGGCAAGGCCGGCGCGCCCAGGTTCGGCATCAGGATCGTATCGTCCTGCGGACGGGTTTCCGCGCCCAGCGCACGCATGTATTCGTAGCGGTCGAGCGAAATGGCGTTGTTCTGCTCCTTGCTGCGCACCACGACCGGACGCAGGAAGACCATCAGATTGGTCTTGTTGCGGGTACGGTTGCGGTACTTGAACAGGTTGCCCAGCACCGGGATGTCGCCGAGACCCCGCACTTTTTCTTCGCCGTGGTCTTCGTTATCGGAAATCAGGCCGCCCAGCACGATGATCTGGCCATCGTCGGCCAGCACATTGCTTTCGATCGCGCGCACGGTGGTGACGATGCCCTCGGCCCGCACCACCGAATTGTCGATGCCCGAATTCTCGTGGTAGATCGAGAGTTTGATCACGCCGCCTTCGGAAATCTGCGGGCGCACCTTCATCAGCAGGCCGATGTCCTTGCGGTCGACCGTCTGGAAGGGATTGTTCGCGCCGCTGGTGCCGGTCGTGAACGAACCCGTGATGATCGGAATGTTCTGGCCCACCTTGATCGTCGCCAGCTCGTTATCGAGCGTAATCATGTTCGGTGTCGACAAGATGTTGGCAGAGCCTTCGTTTTCAAGTGCGCTGGCGACGGCGCCCAGGCCGAGGGCGCCGTTGATCTGCCTGAAGACGCCGAGCGTGAATCCCGGGAGTTGCGGTGGCGTGGTCGTGGAACTGATGCCGGCGCGGGCGGCAGCGGCCAGGTTGATGATGTTGTTGGCGTTTCCGCTATTAAACGACTGAATGCCGCCGACGCGGTATTTACTGGTGTCGTTGCCCGACAATCCGAGCCACTGCACGCCGAATTCCGACGCTTTCTGCGAATTCATCTCCACCACCAGGGCCTCGATGTAGACCTGTGCGCGGCGCACGTCGAGCTGGTCGATGACGCCGCGCAGGTTGCGGTAGATCGCATCGGGCGCCGTGATGATCAGGCTGTTGGTGGAGGCATCGGCCTGGATGAAGCCGGAGCCCTGGGCACCGCCGCCGCCGACGCTGGCGCCCTGCCCGCCCTGGCCGAAGGTATTGCTGGTGCCCCCGAGGCCGGTGCTGCCCTGCTGGCCTTGCTGCCCCCCGCCGAGGCCGCCCGCGCCACCGGCACCCTGGGCGCCGGCCTGGATCGAGCCGCCGGCCGTGCCCTGCTGCGTCGTCTGCGTTGCCGAGGCATCTTGCGAGACCACCGCGCGCAGGGTCTGCGCCACCTTGGTGGCATCGGCATTCTTCAGGTAGACGACGTGGATGTTGCCCTTTTCGGTGGTCGCCTGGTCGAGCTTGGCGATCAGCGACTTGGCCAGGTTCGCGCGTGCCTGCGACGGGGCGCGCACCACGACCGAATTGGTGCGCGAATCGGCGAGGATGGTGACGCGGCCGGAGTCGCCGCCGGCGCTTGGCTCCATCAGGCGCGACACGAGGGTCGCGATGTCGCTGGCGATGCCGTTACGGATCGGCACCACGTCGAGGTCGGCCGCCACCGGCGCGTCGAGCGCGGCGATGATGCGGGAGAGGCGGCGCAGATTATCCGCGTAGTCGGTAATGACCAGGCTGTTATTGCCCGGGTTGGCCATGATCGAATTGTTCGGAGAAATGAGCGGACGCAGCACGGCCGTCAGGTTGGCCGCCGATTCGTAGGACAAGTGGAAAATCTGGGTGGCGATCTGGTCGCCCTGCACGCGGGTGCCGCGCTTGCCCACCTGGGTCGGCGAGGATTGCAGTTTCGCTTCCGCTTCCGGCACCACCTTGGCATAGCCCTCGCCGGTGGTGACGACGGCAAAGCCCTGCAGCCGGAGCGCCGAGGTCAGCAGTCCAAACGCCTGGCTCTTGGTCAGCGACTTTTCCGACACCAGGGTCAGCGTGCCTTTGACGCGCGGGTCGATAATGAACGTCATCCCCGTGTAGTGGCCGACGGCCTTGATCACCGATTCGATGTCGGCATTCACGAAAGAAAGGGCGGCGGAATTTTCCTGGCCCTGGGCCAGCGCCGGCGGCATCGCCGCGGCCACCGCACAGGACAGCATGACGCCGGCCGCAATGCGGCGCAGATTCGGGCGCGAGGTCGGGAATGCAGGGGTGCTACGGGAGGATTTTTTCATTATCTGAACTCTAATGCGATTATGTTTTTACCGTTCACCATGCGGCGCTGGCCAAGAAGATTGAGCATATTGCCCAAGGTGTCTTCGTAGCCATCGGCGGCCGATGCCTGTCCCGAAAAGCGCAGGCGTCCATTCTGCAACGTTCCATTTCCCGACAATAGCAAGGCGCCGCGCACCGTGCGCAACACCAGGTCGGCTTGCTGGCCGCGCCAGTCCATCACCATCTCGTAGCTGCCCAGCGGCTTGATCGGCGCCATGCGCGAACCCATGTCGCTCATCGACAAGGTCGTGCGCCCCGTCACCGCCACGCTGCCCGGCAGGCGCACCAGGTCGAGCCGGTTCCACGACAGCCGGATCACGCCCGAGGGCACCAGCGTGTTGAGCGGTGCGCCGAGCCCGGCCAGGCCCTCGGCCGGCAACAGCAATTGCCCCTTGCTCAGCTGCCACTCCGACCAGCTGCCGGTCAGCGCCACCGGCGCGGCCAGCGCCTGCGGATTTTCCAGTTGCATGTCAACATGTCCCACCAGCACCAGCGGCGACAGGCGCCAGGAAAAGCGTCCCGGCAACAGCGGCGTTACCGCCCCGCCTTCGCCCGGCGCCCCCCCCACGAAGGCTGAGCCGTGCCAGAGCGTACCCTGCGCATCCCCGAGAGTCAAACGACCGCCGGTCTGGCGTTCCACCATCGTCCCGAGCCAGCTGGCCGGCAGGAAGACGAGCACGGTCAGCGCGATCGCCAGGGCGACCACGACCAGCCAACCGAGGCTGCGCCTCATCGGGCAGCAGTCCCGTTATCCTGGCGCAGCGTCAGGTTGGCGTCGACCTGTCCCTGCGGGTCCTGGGCGGTAAAACTGCCTTCCTGGACGGCGATGCGGCTCTCGCGGCGCTGGGCATCGAGCCAGGACACCAGGTTGGCGAACGAGACGCCGGTCACCTGCAGCCGTGCGAATTCACCGGTCAGCGTGAGCGAGCCCGGCGTGATGCCGCGTCCGCTCAGGCTGGTCATCAGGCTTTCGCGCGTCATCGGCGTGACCGGTACCGGTGCCTGGCCGGCCAGCGCGCGTGCCTGGTTCGCCATGCTGGCGAGCTGGGCGGCCTGCTGGCGCAGCTCGGGCAGCGAACGCTGCAACCGTGCGCGGCCTTCGACCGCCGGCTCGATCAAACCCGTGTACACCAGCGCCAGGAACACGACGCCGAAACCGGCGGCCAGGTAGCGGCGCTCCTGCTCGCTGCGTGCGATCCAATATCCGGTGGCGCGTGTGCGCACCCGGCCGACATGACTGAGCAGACTCATGGCTTAGCTCCCGTGCTGCGCACCAGCCAATTGTCGGGTGCGGCGGCTTCCAGTGAAAGACTGCGCGCGGACAGCGCCGCCTGCAGCTGGCGCAAGGCGGTGGGGTCGACCGTTTCGGGTTTGACCCGCACCCGCAGCGTGCGTTCCTTGTATTCGATTGAGCTAATCCCGGGCGGACGCGGCAATTGCCGGGTTGCGTCGCCCAGGGCGCCGGCCAGATAGATGAATTCGTCGGAGCCGATCTGGCCGCTGCCGGCCTGGGCGCGGGCGATGCCCTGGCGCATTTGCGCCACCGGGTCGACCATCGGCTGGTTCGGATAGACCGACTGGAAGGTTTGCTTCATCTGGGCGCGCACGGCGTCGGCTTCGCCACGCAGGCGCAGCCATTCGATGTTGATGCCGGCCAGGTTGACGACCACGCCGGCGAAGGCCAGCGCGATCGGCACGCGCCAGCGGCGCCAGTCGGTCTGGCGCGCACCGGCCGCACCGAGTCCCGGCACCAGGTCGAAGCTGATCGTTTTCGCACCGGCGATCCAGTGCGCCCAGTCATCGGCTTCCAGCACCGTGCCGGGACCGGCTTCGGCCAGCAGCACGCCGTACTCGCCCAGCTGCTCGCGCGGCACGTATAACGTCAGGGGGGCGTCGCCCGCCAGCGCACGCGCCGTTTGCAGGGCGCTGGCAGGATTGGCGTCGAGCGCCAGACCGAGTCCGCCGAACTGGCTCTGGCGCAGCAGCAATTCGGCGCCGTTCAGGGCCGCACTGACGCCGCCCGGCTGCAGGGGCAGGCACAGCTGCGCCGGCAGGGCCGACACCGCACGCGCGCCCTGGGCCAGCAGGGTACGCACGAGCGGCTCGAACCAGTCGCGCGCGACCACGGCCACGGGACGCGTGCCCTCGCCCGTGGGGGGACCGGCCACCAGCACGCAATCGTTCGGGTCGCCCAGGATATGTTCTTCGACCAGGCCCGGCAGCGCCGCGCGCAGGCGCGCACCGGTCAGCGGCGGCATCTGCAGCGACAGCAGGTTGACGTCGGTGCCGGCCAGCAGCAGCACGACGCGGCGGCTGGCGGCGACGACATCGGTCAGATTGCGCAGCGCCCCCTCCCCCTGCTGCTCGATCGTGCCGCCGTCGCCGACGACGGCGAAACGGCATGGCGCGCCTTCTCCTTCTGCGCGCGCCGGATGCCGGATATAAAGTGTAGTCAAACCGTCTCGCTTTCTTTTAGTTTTGACGAACCCAAACCACCTTGACGCCGCCGCCAATCTGATTGCCGCTGCGCTGGACCAGCGACTGCGCATTCAATGCGGCGCGGTCGAGGCGGATGTAGCTATTCACGAGGAACCAATTGCTTTTCACGTCCACCGAATCCGGTACCGGCGTGTGCCCGGTGATATCGGCCTGGAAGTTGGCGATGTCGGTCCAGGGCACACTGCGGCGGCGCGCCAGCAAGGCGTTCGCCTCCGACAGCGAAAAATTCGGGATCACCGCCGCCAGCACTTCGGCCGAGGCCGTATTCACATTGATCGGCGTGCGTTCCGGCAGCACGATGACGAATGGGCGCAACTTTTCCAGCATCTCGGGCGTCATGCCCCGCACCGCCAATAAATCCTCGACTTCGAGGAATTTGATCGGCGTGCCCAGGCCTTCGCGCGACACCGCGATCGTGGCGCTGCCATCCGGATTGCCGGCGTCGCCGCTTCCCGTCCCGTTACCCGCGGCGCTGCCCGCCGCCGCTACCGCAGCACCTCCAGCACCCACGGCGCCCGGCGTACCGCCGGCGCTCGGGTCCCTTTCCTGGCCACCGACCTCCTGGCCCGTGACCGGATCGACCTGGCCGGGCGGCTGGATGACGGGCTGGCTGCCGGCGATCAGGTTGGCGGCGGTTTTCGCCAGCGCCGGATTGATCTGCAGGTTGGTCAGCAGGCGCTGTAAAATTTCCAGCTGGGCCTTGTCGATCCTGTTTCCACTTTCGAGGTTGCGCAGATTGTAACGCGAGGTGGCGTCGACGATGTTGCCAGAAAGACTAGCATCAAACACTTCACCTTCCACCCGCTCGCGCTCGATGTACTGGTCGAGCCGGGTTTCCGCCAGCGGTGTGGCCCAGACCTGGTTCAACGCCGTGTAGCGGTTGGTGTAGGCATCCTGGCGCAGCACCAGGGTCGACCAGTCGAGCGCGCCGCGCAGGATCCAGCGCGTCTGCAGGTGCAGCCTCTGGTTTTCCATCGAGCGCACCTGCACCTGCTGCTGCCAGAACAGGCTGGCGACAATCGAAATCGCCAGCGTGGTCAGCAGCAAGGCGGTGATGACGGCGACGCCGCGCTGGCGCCGGGGATGGCGAAAAGCAGGCATCAGATACTCCCCAACAGGAAGGCCTTGGTCAGCGGCTGCGGAAAGCCGCGGGCGGCCAGCACCACCTGTAACCCGGTCACGGCGTTCGGCACCACCCCGCCCTGGACAGCCGCGGCTACCTGCTGCTGCTGTGCCTGCTTTTGCCAGGCGCCGTTCTGCCACACCAGGACGCCCATCGATTCGACGCCGCCCTGCAGCGTCACCGGCGGGGTTGGATCGGTATCGCTGACCGAGGCCTGCCACAGCGCGTCGAGCTCGACCAGGTCGCGGGTGGTCTTCGATTCGCGCCGCTGCAACTGCTTGTCGACGAGGCGGTAGGCAATCACTTGCAGGCGCGCCGGTTCGTTTTCGTTGAATACGGTACGGACCAGGGTCAGGCGGTTGTCGGCCTGCAGCAGGAAGGGACGGCGACCCAGCATGGTGGCGTCGGCCGCGTGTTCGCAGTCGCTCTGCATCTGGGCAAAGGCCAGCTGCATGCCGCGTGTCATTTCCATCTGGTCAGTCAGGGCGACCCTGGCACGCACGATGCCGTCCAGGCCGCGCCAGCCGAGCACGGCCACCATGGCGAGGATGCCGATCGCCACCAATAATTCGACCAGGGTGAACCCGCGCGCCGTCTTCATGGCGAGGGCCTCAGGACGAGCTGCACCAATTTGAGGATGCGCCGGTTCGGATTATCCATGTCGAACACCGACACTTCGACGCGGCGCAACTGGGGATTCGGGCTGGCCAGCACTTCGTCCTGGCACATCAGGCGTAAATCGCCCTGGCCGCAGGCATAGCTGCGCTTGCCGATTTCCGGGAATTCCTTGCTCAGGCGGATTTGCACGAGACGGTTCTCGGCCGACCAGGTCGCCATCATGGACGAACGCAAGCCGGCACCGTTCGAGGCCAGGCTGCCGATCGCGCGCAGGCCGGCGCCGAGCGCGGTGCCGACGATGACGAGCGCCACCAGCACCTCGAGCAGGGTGAAACCGGCGTGCTGCCTGGAAGGGGTCACTGCGGTTCTCCCGGTTCGACGACCGTGAAATGGCCGACGCCGTCGGCGCGCACGCCGACGCTGTTGTTGCCGCTGGCGAGGGTCAGGGTAAAAGGTTTGTCGACCGGCTCGCGGCCGAAGGTCACGCGCATGGCCTCGCTATTGGCGTTGATGCCGGCGGCCGGCGGATCGAGCAGCAGGCGCACCGGGGCATTCCGGAAAGGCCGTTCGCGCAATAAATCGTCCTGGGTCACGGGGGTCCAGCCCTTGTCCTCGCGCACCAGGAAGCGGTAGCGCTCGGGCGTGGCCTCGAAGGCGACTTCGCGGTTACGTACGATGGCTTCGTCGCGCGCCAGCTGGAGCAGCAAGGTCAGGCGTTTCGCCTCGTTTTCGAGATCCTGGCGCGGACTGGGAATCGCGTTGAGCGAGGCCATCCCGAGCGTGATGCCGATGATGACCATCACGACCAGGATTTCCACCAAGGTGAAACCATCAGCCCTGTGTGGCGGCGCGGCGCCGGCCATGACGACTTATCCCTGCCAGGAGCCGACGTCGGCGTCTTCGCCTTCGCCGCCGGCCTGGCCATCGGCGCCGAACGAGAAGATGTCGACTTCGCCATGCAAGCCGGGCGACAGGTACTGGTACGAGTTACCCCAGGGATCCTTCGGCAGCTTTTCGACGTAACCGCCTTCCTTCCAGCCATTGGCCGATGGGCCCGAGGTCGGCTTGGTGGTCAGGGCTTGCAGGCCCTGTTCGGTGGTCGGGTAGCGCTGGTTGTCCAGCTTGTAGAGTTTGAGTGCCTGCATCAGGGTGGCGATGTCGGTTTTTGCCGCGACCACGCGCGACTCGCCGGTACGGCCCAACAGTTTCGGCACGACCAGCGCGCCCAGGATGCCGATGATGACCACGACAACCATGATTTCAACGAGGGTGAAGCCGCGCGCGAGACGCCGGCCAACTGCACGGTGCGAAACGATCTGCATAGTCAATCTTGAAAAGGTGGATGGGACAATCGGCTTAGTATAAGGCGGAATGGGGGGCAAGAACCACCAGCGGCGGTGCGCCATTGTATTGCAGAGCAAAACCCGCTGCACTCTCAGGCGTGCGCGGGTCTTTCCTGGCAGACAGAACAGCCCGGATTGCGGGCCGCGCGGATCTCGGTCCACTCCATGGCGCGCCCGTCGAGCAGCAGCAGGCGCCCGGCCAGCGGCATGCCGACATTTAATATCAGCTTCAGGGCCTCGGCGGCCTGGACGGCGCCGACGATGCCGACCAGGGGCGCGAAGACCCCCATCGTGCTGCAGGCAACATCTTCAAAACCGCTGTCCTCGGGGAAGACACAGGCGTAGCAGGGACAGTCGGCGCGGCGCGTGTCGAATACGGACAATTGCCCGTCGAAGCGGATCGCCGCGCCCGCCACCAGCGGCACCCCGGCCGCGACGCAGGCGCGGTTGACGGCATGGCGGGTGGCGAAATTGTCGCTGCAATCGAGCACGACCGAGGCAGCTTGCGCCAGTTCGCGCAGCCGGGCGTCGCCGGCGCGTTCGCAGAGGGCAGTGACGCTCACCTCCGGGTTGATCGCGTGCAAAGCCGCGCGGCCGGACGCGACTTTGGAGGTGCCGATGCGTTCGGTCGTGTGCATCACCTGGCGTTGCAGGTTCGTCAGGTCGACGAGGTCATCGTCGACCAGGGTGATGTGGCCGACGCCGCTGGCGGCCAGGTACATCGCCGCCGGCGAGCCGAGGCCGCCGGCGCCGATGACGAAGACATGGGAGGCCAGCAGGCGGGCCTGGCCTTCGATACCGATCTCATCGAGCAGGATGTGGCGCGAATAGCGCAGCAGTTGGGAGTCGTTCATGGAGCGATGCAGGGTGGACGGCGTCGGCGCGGACAATCATGCATCCGGGTACGGCCATTCACCTGCTTTACTTCTTCGAGCCCTTCAGCTCCGGCGGTTTCGTTTCGGTCCCCGGCAACTGCTTCGGCTCGGGCGAGATCACTTCGACCGCCTCCGCCCTGGCAACTTTTACTGGCAACCCTTTAAAGTGGTTCAGCGCCTGGGCCAGTTGAAAATCGTCCTTGCCGCCCAATTCAAGCGGTTTGCGGTTCTTCAGCAGGGCCAGCGCGCGTTGTCTCTGTTCGGCGCTGTCGCGGGCATCCTTGGCGACCGCGCCCGGCTTTTCGTTCTCGCCCGCCAGGTGGCGCTGCAAATCCACTTCGCGCACGCGCAGCGCATTCAAACCGTCGCCTTCCGCCGTTTCGTCGACCGCCATGTCGGGCACGATGCCGTTGGCCTGGATCGCCCGTCCCTTCGGCGTGTAGTAGCGCGCCGTGGTCAGTTTGATGGCCGTGTCGCTTGATAAGGGCCGCAGGGTCTGCACCGAGCCCTTGCCAAAGCTCTGGCTGCCCATCACGATGGCGCGCTTGTAGTCCTGCAGGGCGCCGGCGACGATCTCCGAGGCCGAGGCCGAGCCGCCGTTGACCAGCACGATCATCGGCACCGTTTTCAATCCGGCCGGCAGTTTCGCCAGCGGATCGGCGCCGCGCGGGGCATAGAATTCGCGCCGGCCATAATAGCTCTGGTTGGAGTCGGGCAATTGGCCCTTGGTCGAGACAATCAGCTCTTCCTTCGGCAGGAAGGCGGTCGAGACGCCGATCGCGCCCGGCAGCAGGCCGCCCGGATCGTTGCGCAGGTCGAGTATGAGCCCCTTGATGTTCGGATTGGCGGCGTACAGGGCCTGCGTCTTGGTCGCCAGCTCCTCTAAAGTCGCTTCCTGGAACTGGCTGATGCGCACCCAGGCGTAATCGGGCTCGACCATTTTTGCCTTGACGCTCAGGACGCGGATTTCCTCGCGCGTGACGGGGACCACCCACGGGCGGTCGTCGCCGCGGCGGGCGATCGTCAGCGTCACTTTGCTGCCTGGCTTGCCGCGCATTTTCTTGATGGCGTCGTCGATCGACAAGCCTTTGACGGGAACATTGTCGATGCGGGTGATCAGGTCCCCGGCCTTGATGCCGGCCCGGTAGGCGGGAGAGTCTTCGATCGGCGAGACGATTTTCACGTAGCCGTCTTCGGCCGCGACTTCGATGCCGACGCCGACGAATTTACCCTGCACGCTTTCGCGCATCTCGCGATACGCCTTCTGGTCGAGGTAGACCGAATGCGGGTCGAGCGAGGCGACCATGCCGCCGATGGCTTCCGATAAAAGCTTCTTGTCCTCGACCGGCACCACGTAATCGCTTTTGATGAGGCCGAAGACATCGGCCAGCTGGCGCAGTTCGTCCAGCGGCAACGGACTTGGCTCGCCCTTCTGCGCCCAGGCCGAGACCTGCACCGTCAGCGCCACGCCGGCCACGACACCCAGGCCGACCAGGCCCATGCTTTTCACTTTGTTGCCCATCGCTGCCCCTAGAATTTAACCCAGCTTGCCGGGTCGAAGGCTTTACCGAGATGCCTGAGCTCAAAGTATAGCCCCGATTCTTCGTTACCGCCGGTATTGCCCGCGCTCGCAATCGGCTCGCCGGCGCGCACCGCATCGCCCAGGCGTTTCAATAGCGTCTGGTTGTTGGCGTAGATCGATAAATAGTCGCCGCCGTGGTCGACGATGATCAAATTCCCGAAGCCGCGCATCCAGCCCGAGTGCACCACGCGGCCGACCGCCACCGAGCGCACTTCCGTCCCTTCCGGCGCCTTGATGAACATCCCTTTCCAGCTCGGGCCATCGCCGCCGCGCTTGGCGCCGAAGCGCGCCGCGATGGTGCCGCTGACCGGTGACGTCAACCGTCCGCGCAGAGAGGCGAAGGCGCCGGCGGGCGCCGCGGGCGCGAGCGAAATATCGGGCGTACGCTCTTCGTGTTTCGGCTGCTCCGCCACCTTCGGCTCATCAGGCTCCGGCGGCAATGGTTTTGGTGCCGGCTTGCCCGCTTTCGCCGCTTCGCGCGCCAACCGCTCGCGCTCGGCTTTTGCGGCGGCACGGGCCAGCGCGCGCGCTTTCGCGGCCGCTTCCGCTTCCAGCTTCGCCTTGGCGCGGGCGGCAGCGAGCGCTTCTTGCCGCTTGCGTTCGGCCTCGGCCTGTTCGCGGATCAGCTTGGTCAGCTGGTCGACCAGGCCGCTCATGCGCTGCTCGTCGCGCTGCAGGCTGTCGGCCTGTTTTCTCTGCACCACCAGTTTGCTCGACAGTTCGCCGAGCAGGGCGGCGCGGCGCGCCTTTTCCTTTTCCAGCACGGCTTTCTGGTCGCGCTGTTCCTCGGCGATCTCTTCGAGTTCGACCTTGGCGTTCTCGACCTTCTCCTTGTTCGCCTCGACTTGCGCCAGGTTCGCGTTCAGGGCGGTCAGCAGTTTTGCCTGCGCCTGCGAGACATAGGCCATCATCTGCAAATCGCGGTTGATGCGGTTCGGGTTGTCTCCCGACAGCAGCAGCTTGATTCTGTCCTCATTGCCGGCCACATAGTGCTCGCGCAGCAGGGCCGACAGTTGTTTTTTCTGGCCAGCGATCGTTTGCGCCAGGCGTTCCTGTTCGCCCGCGAGGTCTTGCAGGCGGACATTGGTCTCGACCGTTTCCTGGTGCAGGTCGCGCAGGGCGCGGTTCGCGTTCGAGATCGCCTCTTCCGACTCGGCCAGCGTGTCGGCGGCATCGTCCTTTTCGCTCTCGGTACGGCTGATCTCTTTCTTGAGCGCCGTCAGCTTTTGCTGGATCCCGGCGCGCTGCGCCTCGGCAGCCGCCTTCTGGCGGCTGCGTTCGGTAGGCTTGGCGGCCGCGGCGGTACCCGCCGCGGACAGGGCCAGCAGGCCGCACAGCAGGGTGCCGACGGCCAACTTCTTGATAGGAAAACGCAAGACTTACTTCGCCTTCCCTTGGTTCGCCACCGCTGCGGTCGCCGCGGCGATCGCTTCCTGGTCGCCCAGGTAGTAATGGCGGATCGGCTTCAGGTTTTCGTCCAGTTCATATACCAGCGGCTGGCCGTTCGGGATGTTGAGGCCGACGATGTCGGCATCGCTGATCCCGTCCAGCATCTTGATCAGGGCGCGCAGGCTGTTGCCGTGGGCCGAAATCAGGATCTGCTTGCCGGCGCGGATGGCCGGGGCAATCTCTTCGTCCCAGGCCGGCATCACGCGCGCTACGGTGTCTTTTAAACATTCGGTGAGGGGAATCTGCTCCTTCGGCAGGCCGGCGTAGCGCGGGTCGTTGAACGATGCGCGGTCGTCGCCTTCCTCGAGGGCGGGCGGCGGCGTGTCGTAGCTGCGGCGCCAGACCAGCACCTGCGCGTCGCCGTATTTGGCAGCCGTTTCCGCCTTGTCCAGGCCCTGCAGGGCGCCATAGTGGCGCTCGTTCAGGCGCCAGTCGTTCTTGATCGGCAGGTACATTTGATCCATCTCGTCGAGCGCCAGCCACAGCGTGCGGATCGCGCGTTTCAGGACCGAGGTGTAGGCCAGGTCGAAATGAAAACCGGCTTCGCGCAGCACGCGGCCGGCGGCCTTCGCTTCGTTGATGCCCTTGTCGGTCAGGTCGACGTCGACCCAGCCGGTAAAGCGGTTGGCCAGGTTCCAGGTGGATTCGCCATGGCGCATGAATACGATTTTGTACATAAGATCTTCTTTGCTATCTATTGAAAAAACGTGCAAAGGCGCCCGCTGCGGCTGATCGAGCCCCTAAAAATATTCCTGTCCGGCTTCTATTTTATAATGGCCGGATTGCGTTCAACCATTGGAAGCCTTGTGAAATTCATCCTCGATAATATCTTCATCGTCGCTATTGCCGTCGTTTCCGGTGGCGCGCTGCTGTGGCCAGCCCTGGCGCCGAAGGGCCGCCGCGCGACCGCGCTGCAGGTTACCCAGCTGATCAACCGCGGCAAGACCACGATTCTGGACGTGCGCGGCGCCGACGAATTTGCGGCGGGCCACGTGCGCGACGCGAAAAACATTCCGCTGGCAGACTTGGGCAATCGCATCGGCGAGCTGGAAAAGTCGAAAAGCCGCACCCTGGTCGTCGTCTGCCAGACCGGCGCCCGTTCGGACAAGGCGGTCCGCCAGTTGAAGGCGGCCGGCTTCGAAGACGCGCTCAGCCTGGAAGGCGGCATGACGGCCTGGACGGCAGCCGGCCTGCCGACCACCAAGTAAATCAAGACAGGAAGGAAATCATCATGAGTGCCCACGTTGTCCTCTATCACACCGCCAGCTGCCCCTACTGCGTCCGCGCCGAGCGCCTGCTCGAAGCCAAGGGCGTGACCGAAATCGAGCGCATCCGTGTCGACCTCGACCCGGAACAGCGCCAGATCATGATGCAAAAGACCGGCCGCCGCACGGTGCCGCAGATCTACGTGGGCGAGACCCACGTCGGCGGCTTCGACGATTTGTATGCGCTGGATCAGGCCGGGCGTCTCGATCCGCTGCTCAAGGGGGAGTAAGGTAAGGCCGTGGGTGCGGGTTGATCGGGCGCCGCACCCTGGGCACAGGTGCCCAGGCTACAAATCGGGGCGGGGCGAAAAAGGCGCCCCGCGGGAGTATTTTATCCAAATTGATTTTGATACAATTGCCGTTGCGTTTGACTCCAAGCCCATCGGGGGCGGCGCTTTGCCGTCCCTTTTACTTCACAACGAAAGCGTTCCATGTCTGACGAAAACCTGCAACCAGTCTTCCAAATCCAACGCGTCTATCTGAAAGACATGTCGCTGGAACAACCGAACTCCCCGGCAATCTTCCTCGAGCAGGAAGCCCCGACCATCGAGGTCTCGCTGGACGTTGGCGCTGAAGCGATCGCCGAAGGCATCTACGAGTCGACCGTGACCATCACCGTGACCGCCAAGGTCAAGGACAAGGTCGCTTTCCTGGTCGAAGGCAAGCAAGGCGGCATCTTCGAGGCACGCAACATCCCTGCCGACCAGATGGATCCGCTGCTGGGCATCGGCTGCCCGAACATCGTGTACCCGTACCTGCGCGCGAACATCGCCGACGTGATCACCCGTGCCGGCTTCCCGCCAGTGCACCTGGCCGAGATCAACTTCGAAGTGTTCTACCAGCAGCGCCGCCAGGCGATGGCTGAAGCCGCTGCAGCCGCACCGGCAAACTAAGTTGTACTTTGCCTGCCCCGTTCGGCATGCGCTGGATGGGTCGGCATACCGTGACGGGCATCCCTGCCGCGCCTTTTATATCCATGAAAAGCGCGGGGTGGATGCCCTTCCTGCCATATTGGCGTCTGGTTTTACCGAACCCGGGCCCTGCCATGACCATTTCCCGATCCTTCTCCACCGTGCTGCTGATGCTGGCATGCGCGCAGGCCTGCGCCGCCGATTTCCGCTCGGTCGGCGCCGCCTCCGTCGTGCTGTATGACGCGCCCTCTGCGAAAAGCGGCAAGCGCTACGTCGCGCCGCAAGGCATGCCGGTCGAGATCGTTGCGCGCTACGGCGACTGGGTCAAGGTGCGCGACGTCGATGGCGAATTCGCCTGGACCGAATCGAGGGGACTGTCCGCGCGCCGCAACGTCGTCGTGAAGGTGCCGTTTGCCAAAGTACGCGCCGCGCCCGACGACAACGCCGCCGTCCTGATGACGGCCGACAAGGGCGTCCTGCTCGAGCTAGTCGACCCGCAAGCGAACGACTGGGTCCGCGTGCGCCACCAGGACGGCATCGCCGGCTTCGTGCGCGCGTTTGAGATCTGGGGCACCTGAATTCAACCATGCAAGAAACCAAGAAAATGAACAAGATCACCGTTCTCGGCGCGGGCGCCTGGGGCACCGCCGTCGCCATCGCCGTCGCTGCACGCCACGACGTGCTGCTCTGGGGCCGCAACGCCGAACAGATGGCCGCAACCGCCGCCGCGCGCGAGAACACGACCTATTTGCCGGGTCAGCCGCTGCCCGACAGCCTGCGCGTCACCGCCGATTTCGAGCAAGCCTTGTCTCACGTGCTCGACGCCGGGCCGGACGCGCTCCTGATCGCGGCCTGCCCGGTCGCCGGCTTGCGTCCGCTGCTCGAGCAGCTCAAAGGGAGAAAGATCCCGAACGTCGTCTGGCTCTGCAAAGGTTTTGAATACGGCACCGGTTTATTGCCGCACCAGGTGGTGCGCGAGGTGCTGGGCGAGTCGGTACCGGGTGCGGCCTTGTCGGGGCCGTCGTTCGCGCAGGAAGTGGCGCGTGGCCTGCCCTGTGCGCTGGCGGTGGCCTCGACCTCGAAACAATTGCGCGACAGCGTAGTCGCCACGGTCCACGGCGGCAACCTGCGCGTGTACGCCTGCGATGACGTCATTGGCGTGGAAGTGGGCGGTGCCGTCAAAAATGTGTTGGCGATCGCGACCGGCACCGCCGACGGCCTCGGGCTCGGCCTGAATGCGCGCGCGGCCTTGATCACGCGTGGACTGGCCGAGATCACCCGCCTCGGCATGGCCCTGGGCGGCCAACCCGGCACCTTCATGGGGCTGACGGGGATGGGAGATTTGATCCTGACCTGCACCGGGGACCTGTCGCGCAACCGCCGTGTCGGCCTGGCGCTGGCGCAGGGCAAACCTTTGGCGACGATCGTGGCCGAACTCGGTCACGTGGCCGAAGGCGTGCCCTGTTCGAAAGCGGTGCGCGATCTGGCGGCCAAACTCGGGGTCGACATGCCGATCACGAATGCGGTGGCGGCAGTCCTGTTCGACGGCTACGACGCGGCGGAGATGGCGAAGCAGTTGCTGGCGCGCGATCCGAGGAATGAATTGATTTGATTGCGCCGGGCAGGCTGCGCGAGCCTGCCCGGAACAATACGCACTGCGTGCTTATTTGTCCTGACCTGCGCCGGCGCCGGTATGCGTCGGCCCGCCCGTGCGCACCGGCCCCAACAGAATCGTCATCAGGACCACGGCATCCTCGTTGGCACGGATGCCATGCGGTTCGCCACCAATCAGGTACAGCATTTCGTTCGGGCGCAGCACCACGCTGTTGCCGTGCGCATCGACCACGACTTCTCCCTCCAGGCACAA
Organism: Massilia litorea; assembly: GCF_015101885.1. Classification (NCBI taxonomy): domain Bacteria; kingdom Pseudomonadati; phylum Pseudomonadota; class Betaproteobacteria; order Burkholderiales; family Oxalobacteraceae; genus Massilia; species Massilia litorea. Next base: position 1,564,432 of record NZ_CP062941.1, on the reverse strand, counting down.
CAGGGTGACTTCTCCCTCGACCCGGTGTTCCGGCATCGGTTTGTCCTTCGGGACGATCAGCCGGATCAGTTCCATGTGTTCGGTCTTCGCCAGCGCGATCGACGTGAAATTGGCGATGTCGTCTTCGCCGCGTTGCAAGGCGATCCGTTCGCCCGATGCTGCGTGTTGCAAGGCCATGTCGCCTCCTTATTCGTTCTCTTCGTTTGTGTGCGGCACCCCGCGCAGCCAGGTGACCAGCGCAAAGGCATCCTCGAATCCGCGCGCCAGCCGCGGCACCAGCTCGTCCGGATCGTTCACCTTGAGCGGCAGTTCCGTCCACACGAAAAAGCTTTTCAGCTTGATGTGTTCGATATGCGGGTGCGCCGGATCGAACCCTTTTGGCGGACGCTGCAGTTTGTCTTCGTCGAGCAGGTCGCCATAGGTCGCGCGCAGGTGTTTATTCTTTAACATTTTCGCGAAACCTGGCGCATCGTTGACCACGTGTTCGCGGATCGCTTTCAGACGCGCCGCGGGCGGCAGGTATTCGCCGGCGCCGAGACCCAGGGTGCCGTTGCCGTCAATTTGAAAATAATAGGTCGACCCGCCGCCTTCGCTCGGACGCCGTTTGTTGTTCGGCGTGATGCCTGCCGAAAACCGGGTTTTATAGGGGGTCTTGTCGTTCGAAAAGCGGATGTCGCGGTTGATGCGGAACATCGCCTTCTTCGGATCGACGCCGGCGATCTGGCGGTCGAATGTCGTGAGCTCGCGGATCAGTTCGGTAACGACGGCCAAAAACTCTTCGCGCAGGATGTCGTAGCGCGGTTTGTTCATGATGAACCAGGGACGGGTGTTGTTTTCGCTTAGCTCGCTAAGAAATTGCGTCAAGTCACGCAGGTGCATGGATGGTCCAGAGAATGGGGTTACGGTGAAGGGCGCGGGCGCTTGCCGACGGTCACGTTGACGGTCGACTCGCGGTTCTCGCGCATGAGTTTCAAGCTTGCCTTGGCGCCGGGCGCGAGTTGGGCAATGAGATTGAGCATGTCGCCGGTATTCTTGACGATTTTTCCTTCGACGGCGAGCAGGATGTCGCCCGGGCGCACGCCGGCGCGGTCGGCCGGGCCGTTGCGCACGACGCCGGCGATGATGGCGCCGCTGCTGCGCCCGAGGCCGAAACTGTCGGCCAGTTCCGGGGTGATGTCCTGCGATTCGATGCCGATCCAGCCGCGCACCACCTGCCCGTGCTTGATGATCGATTCGAGCACCGTGCGCGCCGTCGAGACGGGAATGGCAAAGCCGATGCCGATCGAGCCGCCGGTCTGCGAATAGATCGCCGAATTGATGCCGAGCAGGTTGCCGTGGATGTCGACCAGGGCGCCTCCTGAATTCCCAAAATTGATCGCGGCATCGGTCTGAATAAAATTCTCGAAGTGGTTGATGTGCAGGTTGTTGCGTCCCACGGCCGAGATGATGCCCATGGTGACGGTCTGGCCGACGCCGAACGGATTGCCGATCGCCAGCACCACATCGCCCACCCGCGCCTCGTCCGGCTGGCCGAGCACCATCACCGGCAGGTTGCGCTCGCCGATACGGATCACGGCCAGGTCCGTCTCCGGATCGGTGCCGACGATGCGCGCGGCCGCTTTACGGCCATCGGCCAGGCCCACTTCGATCTGGTCGGCGCCTTCCACCACGTGGAAGTTGGTCAAAATATAGCCTTCTGCGCTGACGATCACGCCCGAACCCAGGCTCGACATCTGCTCCTCGGGCGGCATGCGGTCCCCAAAAAAGCGCCGGAAGAATGGGTCTTTCAGGATCGGATGCGCTTCGCGCGAGGCTTTGCTGGTGAGGATGTTGACCACCGCCGGCATCGCGCGCCCGGCCGCGTCGCGGTAGCTGGCGGTGGGCGGGCCGGACTGCGCCTGCAGCACAGGCACATCGCGCGCGCCAGCGCCGACCGGCACCTGCACCGGCATGCGTCCGAGCCAGTCGGGGCGCAGGGCCGCCACCACGAAATACAGGGCGAGTGCGACCGTCACCACCTGGGCAAACAGCAGCCACAGCCGGCGCCAGGCCGAGACCGGGCGGATGGTGACGATGTCGTCTTTCACGGTTTACGGTAGGGGTGGGCGGCGCAGGGAATCGCGGATTTCGCGCAGCAGCAGGACGTCTTCCGGCGTTGCCGGCGCGGCAGCTGCCTCGATCGGCACGAGCCGCTCGCGCATGCGGTTCATCAGGCGCACCATCTGGAAAATGATGAAGGCGAGAATAATAAAATTCAGCAGGATCGTCAGGAAGTTACCGTAGGCGATCACCGCACCGGCTTTTTTCGCTTCCGCCAGCGCCAGGCCTGTTGCCTGGTTGTTCAGGGGTATATAGTAATTTGCGAAATCAAGGCCGCCGAAGATTTTGCCGATGGGCGGCATGATGACGTCCTGCACCAGGGAGTCGACGATGCGCCCAAAGGCGCCGCCGATGATCACACCGACCGCCAGGTCGACGACATTGCCACGCATTGCGAATTGCCTGAACTCACTCATCATCGACATCGCTGCTCTCCCAAGCTTGTTATGGAAATCCCAAGATCAATCATACCGCAAGCCCCCGTGCGCGTACGCGCGGTGGATATTTTGCTGCCGGTTAACGCTGGGCCAGCCCGGCCGGCAACCCTGCGTTGACGCCAGAAAAGGGACAGACATTTCGTCAGCCTTGCACACGCAATATTTTTTCTCCAATAAAGATTGCCATTCACATATAATTTTGTGTTGCTGCAAGCTCTTAATTGATTCTCAAGATTCGTAATTTCACGGAGTGGGGTTGGTATGAGTAATGAAAAGCAGGTCGATTCAGGCCGGCGCGGCTTGCTCGTCGCGACATGTGCGGCGGGTGGCGTCGTCGGTGTTGCTACGGCAGGTGCACTGGTCAGCACATTCCAGCCGTCCGAGCGGGCCAAGGCTGCCGGCGCTCCGGTCGAAGTGGACATCTCGGACGTCAAGCCCGGGGAAATGAAGGTCGTCGAGTGGCGCGGCAAGCCGGTGTGGATCTTGCGCCGTACGCCGGAAATGCTCGCCAGCCTGCAGCAGAACGACGCGCTCGTCGCCGATCCCAAATCCGAAAAAACCTTCCAGCTCGATATGCCGGAGTACGCGAAGAACGAATTCCGCGCCCGTCCCGAACATAAAGAGGTCCTGGTCACCGTCGGCATTTGCTCGCACCTGGGCTGCTCGCCCTCTTCGCGCTTCTCGCCCGGCCCGCAGCCGAACCTGCCGGACGACTGGCATGGCGGCTTCCTCTGCCCCTGCCACGGCTCGACCTTCGACCTGTCGGCACGCGTATTCAAGAACAAGCCGGCCCCGACGAACATGGACATCCCGCCATACATGTACCTGTCCGACAACAAGATCGTGATCGGCAAAGACGAGAAAGGCGAGGCATAACATGGGCGCCGCATTCAAGGAAACCAAGCTGCCGGCCGACGCGCCGGCCGGCCACAAGGCCCTGGCCTGGGTCGACGACCGCTTCCCGCTGTCGAAACTCTGGAACGACCAGTGGGGCAAGTACTACGCCCCGAAAAATTTCAATATCTGGTACCTGTTCGGCTCGCTCGCGATGCTGATTCTGGTGCTGCAGATCGTCACCGGCATCTTCCTGACGATGCATTACAAACCGGACGCGAGTCTCGCCTTCGGTTCGGTCGAATACATCATGCGCGAAGTGCCCTGGGGCTGGCTGGTGCGCTACATGCATTCGACCGGCGCCTCGGCCTTCTTCATCGTCGTCTACCTGCATATGACCCGTGGCCTGCTCTACGGTTCCTACCGCAAGCCGCGCGAATTGATCTGGATCTTCGGTTTCGCGATCTTCCTGTGCCTGATGGCCGAAGCCTTCTTCGGCTACCTGCTGCCATGGGGGCAGATGTCGTACTGGGGTGCACAGGTGATCGTCAACCTGTTCGGCGCGATCCCCATCATCGGCCCCGACCTGTCGCTCTGGATCCGCGGCGACTATGTCGTCTCCGACGCCACCCTGAACCGCTTCTTCGCCTTCCACGTCATCGCCCTGCCGCTGGTGCTGCTGGGCCTGGTCGCGGCACACCTGATCGCGCTGCACGAAGTCGGCTCGAACAACCCGGACGGCATCGAAGTCAAAGACCATATCGGTCCGGACGGCCACCCGCTGGACGCGATTCCGTCGCATCCCTATTATTCGACGAAAGACCTGTTCGGCGTGTCGATGTTCCTGCTGATTTTCTCGGCAGTCGTCTTCTTCGCCCCGGAAATGGGTGGTTACTTCCTCGAGTACAACAACTTCATTCCGGCCGATTCGATGAAGACGCCGCCGCACATCGCGCCGACCTGGTATTTCACGCCGTTTTATTCGGTGCTGCGCGCAACCACGGCCGATTTTATTTTCGTGCTGATGGCGGCGATTGTCCTGTACGTCGTGTTCATCTGGATCAAGTCGCGCCTGTCGTACAAGGCCAAGATCGCGACCGCCGTGATCGCCTTGATCCTGCTGGTCGGCATGCTGACGCTGGAAGCGAAGTTCTGGGGCGTGGTGCTGTTCGGTTCCTCGGTGGTGATCATCGGCGCGCTGCCGTGGCTGGATCACTCGCCGGTGCGTTCGATCCGCTACCGTCCGAACTGGCACATGTGGCTCTATGTCCTGTTCGGCATGGCCTTCGTGGCGCTCGGCTACCTCGGCACCCAGTTGCCGACGCCGGCCTATACGATGATTTCCCAGGTCTGCACGCTGTTGTACTTCAGCTTCTTCCTCCTGATGCCGTGGTGGAGCGCCGCCGGCCGGTTCAAGCCGGTGCCGACGCGCGTGACCTTCCACCCGCATTGATCGCAGGACTAGCCAAGGACAACCATGAACCTCACGAAGAAACTGATTGCGGTCCTGGCGCTGGTGCCGGGACTGGTATTCGCCAACGAAGGCGGCTTCCCGCTCGACCGCGCACCGGAACGCAGCGACATGGCCTCGCTGCAAAACGGCGCCAAGCTGTTCGTCAACTATTGCCTGAATTGCCATTCGGCCACGTCGATGCGCTACAACCGCCTGCGCGATCTCGGCCTGTCCGACGAGCAGATCAAGAACAATCTGTTGTTCTCTGCCGACAAAGTGGGCGAACTGATGAAGACGGCAATGCGCCCGGAAGACGCCAAGGCCTGGTTCGGTGCGGTGCCGCCGGATTTGTCGGTGATCGCCCGTGCAAAATCGTCGTCGGCAGGCAGCGGCGCCGATTACTTGTACACCTATCTGCGCACTTTCTACAAGGATGATGCCCGCCCTACCGGCTGGAACAACATGGTGGTGCCGAACGTGGCGATGCCGCACGCGATGTGGCAGTTGCAGGGCATACGCACCCCGAAAATGGTCGAGGAGACCGATCCGCACGACGCGCACAAGAAGATCCACAAGTTCGCCGGCTGGGAGCAGGTGGCACCGGGTGCGCTGTCCCAACCCGACTTCGACACCGCGACGGCCGACCTGGTTGCCTACCTCAGCTGGATGGCTGAGCCAGCGCAAGGAACCCGCAAGAAACTTGGTGCTATCGTGCTGATTTTCCTGTCAGTATTTGCTTTCCTGGCCTGGCGTTTGAACGCGTCCTACTGGAAAGATCTGAAGTAATTCGTTTTCATTGCCCGCTTGGCTATAATACGGGCAATTATTTATTCGGGGTGAGTCGCTCGGCGCTCGCCCCTTTGTTTCTTAAGGAACGCCAACCATGATGGTTCTCTACTCTGGCACCACGTGCCCGTTCTCCCAACGCTGCCGCCTCGTCCTGTTCGAAAAAGGCATGGATTTCGAAGTGCGCGACGTCGACCTGTTCAACAAGCCGGAAGACATCTCGACGATGAACCCCTACGGCCAGGTCCCGATCCTGGTCGAGCGCGAACTGATCCTGTACGAATCGAACATCATCAACGAGTACATCGACGAGCGCTTCCCGCACCCGCAGCTGATGCCGGCCGACCCGCTGATGCGCGCCCGTGCCCGCCTGATGCTGTTCAACTTCGAGAAGGAACTGTTCGTCCACGTGCACGTGCTGGAAAGCGACCGCAACAAGACGAACGAAAAAGCCCACGACAAGGCACGCGCCGAAATCCGCGACCGCCTGACGACGCTGGCGCCGCTGTTCCTGAAGAACAAGTACATGCTGGGCGACGAGTTCTCGATGCTCGACGTGGCAATTGCTCCGCTGCTCTGGCGCCTGGACCACTACGGCATCGAACTGTCGAAGACGGCCGCGCCGCTGATGAAGTACGCCGAGCGCATCTTCTCGCGTCCGGCCTACATCGAAGCGCTGACGCCGTCGGAAAAGGTGATGCGCCGCTAAGGCAAACGTGGCAAGCACGCCGTCCGCCTGGCGGACGGCGTGCTGTCGTTCGTGCCAGTGTTGCGACGTCGTTTGACAAAGCGCAGTAAGCTGGCACCTCGTGTATGTACGTTTCACACGTGTTTGCTGGCAGTCCCATTGCTGCCGCTGCGCGTGTGCTGCGCTGGCGCCTTCGCCGACCCATAGCCGGCTCACTGTTTATCCCATCTGCACATGCCTGATATTTCCACTAAACCCTATTTGCTGCGCGCCCTGTATGAATGGTGCACCGACAGCGGTTTCACGCCCTATCTTGCAGTCAAGGTCGACGCGGCCACGACGGTTCCGATGGAATACGTCAAAAAGGGCGAGATCATCCTGAACATCAGCTATGGCGCGACCTCCGGGCTGAAGATGGACAACGACGCGATCCAGTTCCGCGCCCGCTTCGCCGGCGTCTCGCGTGAAATCTACGTGCCGGTACAAAACGTGCTGGCGATCTACGCCAACGAAAACGGCCAGGGCATGGCCTTCGACGTCAGCACCACCGCGGCCGAGATGGCGGCAGCCGAGGAAGAGCCGAGCCCGAGCGCGCCGACCCTGTCGGCCGTGCCTGGCGTGACCAGCGAAGCGCCGCCGGCGGAGGTGTCGCATTCGCCCGACGACAACAATGAGCCCCCGAAAAAAGGCGGCCGCCCGACGCTGACCCGGATTAAATAGCGTTATAATTCCTGCCGTACAGATTACGCCGGCTTAGCTCATTTGGTAGAGCAGTTGATTTGTAATCATCAGGTGGCCAGTTCGAAACCGGCAGCCGGCACCAGGATAGTGGTCGATTCGAAGGGTTACATGCTCATTGCGTGTAACCCTTTTTCATTTCTGGAACCTTGTGCTGCCATGCAGGTTCCCAGGCAAACGCGTCCTTATGCGATCTCGATCCGCGCGGCGAAGCGCTGGCGCAGCCATCGTTTGATTGCATCGGCCCGGTCAGAGGTCGGACGGTGTTCCGATCATTATCATCCGTGCCAAAGGCAAGACATCGCCGCCCCCGACGGACGGCGTCGACAGGCTTGAAGAGCCGCTCGGAACCATGACCAAGGTCGGCTGGGTGTTGACGCCAGCCGCCTCCAGAGCGTCGAACGAAAACGACAAAGCGCCACCCACTGACTGCGTTCCGCCCGGACTTGTACCGGCGTTGATGAAGACGGTCACAGATCCCACGAAACTGTTCAGATCGATATGAACACGGTTTTTCCCCAGCAAACGAAAGATCTTGAACTTCACCGGCGGCCCCGGACTGAAGACGATCTGACTACCGGCCGGGAGTTGCGGTGGCCCGATACTTACGCCGACCCCGGTGGCAAAGACATTGAACGTTGCGCGTTTCTTGTCGATCGTATCGACGATTTCCAGCGTGGCCGCCAGGATGATGCCCTCGATCCCAAAGTCGACCACCTTCAGTGAGGGCGTGATGGTTTTGGTCACAGTGGCACTCTTCACCAGCTGGACCGTGAACCTGTCCTCAATGACCGAGGTGGGCGGTGGTGGGGGCGGAGGTCCTGGCTGGATATAGGTGACTTGCTGAACGAAGAAGACGGCGCGCCGGTTCTGCTCGAACTGATCTTTTGTGATGGCATTCGGAATCTTCAAACGCTGCGTGCCCATGCCGAACGCCTTCGAGTCCCTGGCAATCTTTTCCGCCAGCGCCTTGCCGCCGATCCTTTCCAGTGCTTCCACCAACAGCCGGAAGCCATTTTCCGCACGCTCTTCGCTGATTTCGTTTTCGAATTGCGTTCGTTGTCCAACAGGAATCGTGCGAGCGATGTCTGCATGGCCCTCGACGCGAAACGCATAAATGGGATCATTCGTGGAATTGCTTCGAACGATCTCCCGCGCCAATTGCTCGATCTCGTCTTTCTGCTTCGGCGAGATGTCCGTGACAAATTCGGAAAAACGCTGTATTTCGAGCGCTTGTCTCACTCTGAAATCGACGGGTTGTGGCAGCCTGCTTGCAACTTGTGCGCGAACAAACGGAATGAAAGCCATGACCGTAGCCTCCTAAGTGACGCGATCAAATTTCTCAAATTAAAGTTAGCGTAACCGCGAACGAGCAACCCTGTTCGTCAGATATCCATTGTGGGCGTGTTGATAGCGCCCTTCAAGCGACGCCGTCGGATCGCGGGCCGTGCGCGCCCGCAATCGTCTATCGGTTCCGATCCGGCATGGCGTCAGGAGGGATCCTCCTTTTACGCACCTGTGCCCCATGCTGGCGCGTGGCGTGGAAAGTGCCCTGTTCGGGTGCAGGCCAGCTGCCTTTTCAGACAGCAAAGGGCGTTTTAGCACGGCATGCTTCTTGCTCAAAACTGGTTATGAAGACCGTGCTCTATTCCCGATGAGAACACCGTTGCCTGGCGGTCGCTGGCAGGCGCAGCTGCGCCTCGGTTTCGTGCGCGGTGGCGACGGAACCAAGCTGGGTGAACGCATTCACTGCGGTCCGCTGCGCGTGCAAAAGCCCTTGTATCCGGAAGGCGCACAGGTCTGCCATGCGATCATTGTCCATCCGCCCGGCGGCATCGTCGGGGGCGACGCGCTCGCCATCGATATCGGCGCCGCCAATGGTGCCCACGCGCTGCTGACAACGCCTGGCGCTGGCAAGTGGTATCGCGCAAACGGCTGTCCGTCGCGTCAGGACATGCGCATCGATGTCGCCGAAAACGCCGCGCTCGAATGGCTGCCCCAGGAAACCCTGTTCTACCGCGAGGCCGAGGTCGAGATGACCCACGACGTGTCGCTCGCTGCAAACGCGCGCTATCTCGGCAGCGAGCTCCTGTGTTTCGGCCGCACCGCGTCGGGCGAAGTGTTCACTGAAGGTTCAATACGGCAGACCAGCACCATTCGCCGCGACGGGGAACTGGTGTGGCACGAAGAGGGCAGGATCGATGGCGCCGGGGCTGCGATGCACAGTCGGTTCGGCCTGGACGGCAACACAGTCTGCGCCAGCCTGGTCGCCTGCGGCCTCACGCTCGACGCCGGCCAGCTGCGGCAACTGCGCGAGGAACTCGATCGCACCGGCGGGACAACCGGCGTGACCCAGCTGCCGAAGATCGTCGTCGTGCGCCATCTCGGCCGCTCCAGCGAGGCGGCGCGCGCCGTGCTGCTCGCGGCCTGGCGCCGCCTGCGCCCTGCCCTGCTCGGGCGCGAGGCCACCGTGCCGCGCCTGTGGACTACCTGAGAGGACATCATGGAACTCACCCCACGCGAAAAAGACAAGCTGCTGATTTTTACGGCCGCCCTCCTCGCCGAGCGCCGCAAGGGACGTGGACTGAAACTGAATTATCCCGAAGCGGTCGCCTATATCTCGGCCGCCATCATGGAAGGCGCGCGGGACGGGAAGAGCGTGGCGCAATTGATGAGCGAGGGGACGGCGATCCTGTCGCGCGACGAGGTGATGGAAGGCGTGCCGGAAATGATCCCGGATGTGCAGGTCGAGGCCACCTTCCCCGACGGCAGCAAGCTCGTCACCGTGCACCATCCAATCATCTAGGAGGCGGCATGATTCCAGGAGAGATGCTGATCGAACCGGGCGAACTGGAGCTGAACGCCGGCAGGCCGACCGTGTCGCTCGCGGTGGCGAACAGTGGCGACCGGCCGATCCAGGTCGGCTCGCATTTTCACTTTTATGAGACCAATCCGGCCTTGCAGTTCCAGCGCGCCCTCGCCTACGGCATGCGGCTCGATATCGCCGCCGGCACCGCGGTGCGTTTCGAGCCGGGCCAGGTGCGCACCGTCACCCTCGTTGCGCTGGCCGGCGACCGGATCGTCTTCGGTTTTAATGGTCAGGTCAACGGAGCGTTGAAGGAGGCGCCATGAGCCGCATCGGGCGCCAGGCCTATGCCGAGATGCTCGGGCCGACCGTCGGCGACCGCCTGCGCCTGGCCGATACGGCGCTGTTCATCGAGATCGAACGCGATCATGCAATCTACGGCGAGGAGGTCAAATTCGGCGGCGGCAAGGTGATCCGCGACGGCATGGGCCAATCCCAGCGCCTACATGCACAGGTGGCCGATACCGTGATCACGAATGCGGTGATTGTCGACCACTGGGGCATCGTGAAAGCCGATATCGGCATCAAGGACGGCATGATCGCGGCGATCGGCAAGGCCGGCAATCCGGACATCCAGCCGGGCGTGACGATCGTCATCGGCGCGGCGACCGAGATCATCGCCGGCGAAGGCATGATCGTCACCGCCGGCGGCGTCGACAGCCATATCCACTTCATTTGCCCGCAGCAGATCGACGAAGCGCTGCACAGCGGGATCACGACCATGCTCGGCGGCGGCACCGGTCCCGCGGTCGGCACGGCGGCCACCACCTGTACGCCCGGGCCCTGGCATATCCACTCGATGCTGATGGCGGCCGAGGCCTTTCCGATGAACCTGGGCTTTTTCGGCAAGGGTAATGCGAGCCAACAGGCGCCATTGGTCGAACAGGTGCAGGCCGGCGTCATCGGCCTCAAACTGCACGAGGACTGGGGCACGACACCGAACGCGATCGACACCTGCCTGAACGTTGCCGATGCCATGGACATCCAGGTCGCCATCCACAGCGACACGCTCAACGAAGCCGGCTTCCTGGAGCATACGCTGGCAGCCTTCAAAGGCCGCACCATCCACACGTTTCACACCGAGGGCGCCGGCGGCGGCCATGCGCCGGACATCATCGCCGCCGTCGGCGAAGCGAACGTACTGCCCTCGTCGACCAATCCGACGCGGCCCTATACGGTCAACACGCTCGACGAACACCTCGACATGCTGATGGTGTGCCACCACCTGGACGCGGCCATCGCCGAGGACATCGCCTTTGCCGAGTCGCGCATCCGGCGCGAGACGATCGCGGCCGAGGACATCCTCCATGATCTCGGTGCGATCTCGATGATGTCGTCCGACTCGCAGGCGATGGGGAGGGTGGGAGAGACCATCCTGCGCACCTGGCAGACCGCGCACAAGATGAAGCTGCAGCGCGGCGCCCTGCCCGGCGACCCGGCACGCCACGACAACGCGCGCGTAAAACGCTATGTCGCCAAGTACACGATCAATCCGGCCATCACGCACGGTATCGCGCACGCGGTCGGCTCGGTCGAACCCGGCAAGATTGCCGACCTGGTGCTGTGGAAGCCGGCCTTCTTCGGCGCGAAGCCGTCGATGGTGATCAAGGGCGGCATGATCGCGGCGGCGCAGATGGGCGACCCGAATGCCTCGATCCCGACGCCGCAGCCGGTGCACGCGCGGCCCATGTTCGGCGCCTTCGGCCGCGCCTTGACGAAATCCTTCACCTTCGTGTCGCAGGCGGCGTTTGACGCCGGCATTGGCGGGCAGCTTGGTCTCGTCAAACCCTTGATGGCGGTGCGCGACACCCGCCGCCTCGGCAAGGCCGACATGGTCCACAACGATGCGACGCCGCACATGCAGGTCGATCCCGAAACCTATGAGGTGCGCGCCGACGGCGTGCTGCTGGCGTGCGAGCCGGCGACCGAGCTGCCGCTGGCGCAGCGTTATTTTCTGTTCTGAGAGTGTCACCATGCTGACCCTGCATACCCTGATCGATGGCCCGGCGCCGATTGATGGCGAGTTGGTGCTGCCGTTTCACCTGCGCGAAAAAAGCCGGCTGCGCGCGGCGCTGGCGAGCGGCGAAGAGGTGGCCGTGCTGCGTCCGCGCGGCACAGTGCTGCGCGGAGGGGACCTGCTGCGCGGCGACGATGGCCGTGTCGTGCGCATCGTCGCCGAAGCGGAAAGCCTGTATACGATCGCGCACGCCGACACGACCGGCCTGGTGCGCTGCGCTTTCCACCTCGGGAACCGGCATACGCAGGCGCAAGTGGGCAACGGCTGGCTGCGCATCCGCGCCGATCCGGTGCTGAAGGAGATGCTGATCGGACTCGGGGCGCAGGTGAGCAGCGAGACGGCGCCGTTCGAGCCGGAAGCGGGCGCCTACGGTGGCGGCCACCATCATGGCGAACACGGTACCCACCCGCTGGCGCCGGTACCGCTGCGCCAGAAAATCCACCGGCCGTCGGACCTCGCATGATGGCCGACGCTTCCCTGCTGCGCCTGCTGCAACTGGCCAGTCCTGCGCTGCCGATCGGCGCCTACAGCTATTCGCAAGGACTCGAGAGCGCGATCGATGCCGGCCTGGTGCACAACGCGGCCAGCGCCCGCGACTGGATCGGAGCAGCGCTGACCGAGGTCGTGGGCCGCTTTGACGCGCCGCTGCAGTGGCGCCTGTTATGTGCATTCACCGAGCGCGATGGCGCCGCAGTCTGCGACTGGAGCGAGCGCTGGCTCGCCTCGCGCGACACGTTTGAATTGCGCGCCGAAACCATCCAGATGGGTTATTCGCTGCGCCAGTTGCTGGGTGCCCTGCTCGAGGACCTGCCCGGCGCCGATGCGCGCATGTTGCCCCTGCTCGACGCCGCCGCGCTGTCGCTGCCGGTCGCCTACGCCTGCGCCGCGGCCGCACTCGGCGTGGCGCCGCGCGAGGCTTTGCTCGGTGCCCTGTTTTCCTGGGCCGAGAACCAGGTGCTGGTGTGCGTCAAGACCATCCCCCTGGGCCAGGTCGCCGGACAAAAGATGCTGCTTGCGCTGGCACCCGTCGTCGAGATGGTTGCCGGCGACGCGCAGGCATTGCCCGATCACGCGCTGTCGAACTGGGCGCCGGGATTGTCGCTGCTGTCGATGCGGCATGAAGTGCAATACAGCCGCTTGTACCGCTCATAAGGAGATCGAGATGGAATCTACTAAAACGCCGCTGCGCGTGGGTATCGGCGGCCCGGTCGGTTCGGGCAAGACGGCGCTGTGCGAAATGCTGTGCAAAGCGATGCGCGCGCAGTACGAGATGGCGGTGATCACGAACGACATTTATACGCGCGAGGATATGGAGATCCTGCTGCGTGCCGAAGCGCTGCCGGCCGAGCGCCTGATGGGCGTGGAAACGGGTGGTTGCCCGCACACGGCGATTCGCGAGGATGCCTCGATCAACCTGGAAGCAATCGCGCGCATGAGCGCCGACTTCCCAAAGCTCGATTTGATCCTGATCGAATCGGGTGGCGACAACCTGGCCGCTACCTTCAGCCCGGAGCTGTCGGACCTGACGATCTACGTGATCGACGTGGCCGGTGGAGAAAAGATCCCGCGCAAGGGCGGCCCGGGCATCACGCGCTCGGACCTGCTCGTCATCAATAAAACCGACCTCGCGCCCCATGTGGGCGCGAACCTGGAGGTGATGCGCGTGGACGCTGCACGCATGCGCGGTACGCGTCCCTTCGTGTTCACCAGCCTGCGCCATGGCGCCGGTGTCGACGACATCGTTGCCTTCATCCGCCATCAGGGACTGCTCGATGCCGTTCCCTCTTTTACCTGACCAAGGAGTTGTCATGTCCCCGTTCCTGCGCCGCCTTGCCCCCATCGCCGCAATCCTGGTCGCGATCCTCGCCGCCACCCTCACCGCGGCGCCGGCCCAGGCCCATGAGACCGGGATGCCGCACCTGATTCACGCGTACGAAGGATGGATGGCGCTGGCGGTGGTCGTGCTGTCGCTGCTGGGCGCGGGCTTGCTCATCAGGCGGGCACTACGGCGCTGAGCGGTGCGATGGTTCAGCGCTTCATTCCGTCTATCGTGCAGTCTGTCGCACGGCCCGTGCCGTGGCCGGTTCCCGCTCCTATAGTGGCATCATCCACTCGATGACGGAGACAACCATGAACAAACTGCTCGGCACCACCCTGATGGCCTCGGCCCTGACCCTGAGCGCAAGCGCCGCCCTGGCGGACGACCTCGTGCGCGAAGCGCGCAAAGTCGATGCGCGTGTCACGCGCGTAAAACTCGACGGCGTGGTCGACCTCGTCGTGCGCCAGGGCGCCACGCCTTCGCTCGTGATCTCGGGCGAGCGCGCCGATGTCGCGCGCGTGACGACCCACCAGCAGGGAGAGACGCTGGAAATCGACACCGAACGCCGCAATCACTACGCCCGTGACCACAATCCGAAATTGCGTGCCGAGCTGGTCGTGCCGAACCTTGCCGAGTTCGTGTCGGAAGGCGTGGGCGCCAGCACGGTCAGCGGCTTCAGCGGCGACAAGATCGTGCTCGCCCTCGATGGCGCCGGGGCCGTCACGCTCGCGGGCAGCTACCGCAAGGTCGATGCCAGCCTGGGCGGCGTCGGCAGCCTGACCATCGACGCGGCGAAGGCCGAGCGGATGGACCTCGCCTTGCGCGGCGCCGGCCGACTCGCCGTCAGCGGCCAGACCCGTGCGCTGCGCGCGACCCTCGCCGGGGTCGGCAACCTCGACGCCGAAAAGCTACGCGCCGAAACCGTCGACCTCGATATGAGCGGTCTCGGCGGGGCGACCGTGTATGCCAGCTCGGCGGCGAGCCTGAACCTGAGCGGCATGGGCTCGGCCACCGTCTATGGCAAGCCGGCGCAGCGCAATGCGACCACTGGTGGCATGGGCAAGGTCAGCTGGCGTTAAATAAAACCCGCTACTTGAGGACAGTGTTGTTGCGCACTTCCTTCACACCCTTGACCCCACGCGCGAGCTGTACCGCCTTCTGGGCGCTCTCGCGCGATTCGACGAAGCCGCTCAGCTGCACCGTACCTTTGAACGTTTCCACCTTCACTTCAGTGGCTTTCACGGTGGGATCGGCGGCAAAGGCGGCCTTGACCTTGCTGGTGATGAGGGTGTCGTCGATGTACTCGCCCGTGCCTTCGCGCGTACTGGTCGGCGCGCAACCGACCAGCACAAACACCATGAAGGCGGCAAACATCGAGATAAAACGCTGTGCAATATTCATGGCAACGCTCCCGTGAGATGAAGAAGATCTTCCCATTTTCGGGCGGGCGTACCGACAGCGTTTGATACGGAACAAAGGTGCCGGGCTAGCGCGCGCTCAAGGCGCCCTGATTGGCAGGTCGGCCACCGCCAGAGCCTGCTGGCCTTGCGCGGCCGGGCGCAGCACGAGTTGCCCGCGTGCCAGGTCCTGGCCGAGCACCAGGCGCATGTCGGTCGGCTTGCAATTGTCGACCTGGACGATCTGGACCGGATCGAAGCGGCCGCTGCCGGCGCCGCCCAGGCGCTGCGCCAGCCGTTCGGCCGCGGCGCGGAAATCCGCAGCGTGCTCGATGCGGCTATGGCGCACCTGGAAACCTTTTTCGTTGCTCAACCGCGTCACTTGCAGGCCGTCGCCCACGACCTGGCGCGACAGCGAGCGGGCCATCCCGGTGACACCGTTACCGTTGCGGATTTCGAGCAGCACGGGTTCAAGCCGCGCACGGGGCGCCGGCTGCGGTGCCGGCGCAGTCCGTGCCAGCGCCGGCTTGGCCGGCGTTCCCGCTGCCGGCAGGCGCAGCAGTTCGAGGGTGCCGTCGGCGGCCGTGCGCACTTCGGTGACGGCCCAGCCGTTCTCTGGCCGCGCCGGCCGCGCGACCGCCGCTTCGATCGCCGCCACCGCCGTGCCGCCGGCGGTTGCATAGTCGCCCCGGAAATCGTGTTGGCGCAGCGCCTCGGCCTGGCGGAACATCAGGGCCGCGCGTTCGTCCTGGCCGAGGCGGCGCAGGCTTTCGCCAAGCTTGCTCCAGGCGCGATGGTCGAGCGGGTCGAGCACGCAGGCTTTCTCCAGCGCGGTCACGGCGTTTTGCAGGTCGCCGCCCAGCAGGTAGGCGTGGCCGAGGTTGGCGAACAGGTAGGCGCTGTCCGGTCCGCTGCCTGGTGCCAGCTCGTCGGTGAGGGCGCGCCAGATGGGAATGGCCTGCGCGAAGTTGCCCTGGCGCGCAAACGCGGCCGCCAGCGCATTGCGCGCACCCACATGGCGCGGCGTGGCGGCCAGCGCCGTGCGGTAGGCGGCGATGGCTTCCTCATAGCGTCCGGCCAGGTGATGCTGGCGCCCCTGGTCATAGGCGCGCTCGGCGTCGGCAGCCGGCGCGGCGGCCGGTTGGCGCGTGCCATTCGCGCAGGCGAGCAACAGCGCACCGGTGCACAGGACCGAGATCTTCTTGAGTAGGCGACGGGTCTGCATGAGGGTTCTCCTTGATTCACAATCCGGCGTTGACGGAGCCCAGCGTGCGGCCCAGCTGGATGGCGGCCGGTCCGAGCAGGACCATCAACAGCGTCGGAAAGATGCAGAAGATGAGCGGAAACAGCAGTTTCAGTCCGATCTTGGCGGCGCACTCCTCGGCCAGCAGGCGCCGCTTGTTGCGCAGGTTGTCCGAATACACCCGCAGCGAGTCGCCGACACTGGTGCCGAAGCGCTCGGACTGGATCAGCATGGCGACCAGGGTATCGACGTCGTTGACACCGCTGCGCAGGGCGAAATTACGCAGAGCCCGCTCCTTGCTGAAACCGGCGCGCATTTCCATCAGCACCAGCTGCAGCTCTTGCGCCAATGTCACGCTTTTGATGTGGATTTCGCCTACGACCTTCACGAATGCCCGTTCCAGGCTGAGTCCGGCCTCGACGCAAACGGTCAGCAGGTCGAGCGCGTCGGGCAGGGTCTCGAAAATCTCGCGCTGGCGGCGCTGCGCGATCTGGCGCAGGGCGACATTCGGCAGGTAGTAGCCGATCGACGCGGTCAGCAGCAGCAGAAACAGGAGTTTCATACCCGACAGCACGATCACGGTAGCGAGGACGAGCACGCCGATCACGGCCGGCCCGAACAGTGACAGCGCCGTTTTGGCGGCGAAGAACAAGGTCGGTGCAAACGGGTTGCGCCAGCCCGCGTTCATGAAACGGGTGCGCAAGGCCGATTGTTCCCATCCCTCGTCCGGAACGGACAGCTTGGTCAGCGGCTGGGTGACCTTGGCGATCCGCTCCACCCAGCCATCGGACTCGAGCTGGGTGGTGTCGGACTTGCCGATGAAACGGCGCAGGCGGGTGCGCAGCGCCACCGGTGCGAACAGGATCATCGCCAGCCATGCCAGTGCGCAGACGATGCCGAAGACGATCAGCAGGAAGGACAATTGTGCGGCGTTCATGGCAACTCCTCAAATGCGAATACGGATGACCTTGCGCAGCCAGACGACGCCGAACAGGATCATGCCGGCCGCGTACCACAGCAGGCGCACGCCGCTCGGGTCAGTCCACAGCATGCTGACGTATTCCGGGTTGAGCAGGGTGAGCGCCAGCATCACGGCAAACGGCAGCAGCCCGAGGATCCAGGCCGACATACGGCCCTCGGCCGACAGCACACGCACCTGCGCCACCAGTTTCAGGCGGCTGCGAATGATGGTGCTGATATTGCCGAGGATCTCGGCCAGGTTGCCGCCCGATTCGCGCTGGATCAGCACCGCGATGATCAGGTAGCGCAGGTCGGTCAGCGGAATCCGTGCGGCCATGTTGTGCAGGGCTTCGCCCATCGGCACGCCATAGTTGATTTCCTCGCGCGCGATGCGGAACTCGCTGCTCAGCGGTTCGGGCAGCTCGTTGCCGACGATTTGCAGCACGTTCGTAAACGAGTGCCCGGCACGCAGGGCGCGCGCGATGAAATCGGCGGCATCGGGCAGCTGGTACTCGATGCGGTGCAGGCGCCGTGCCCGCGCGCGGCGTACCAGGAAATACGGTACGCCGAGCGCGGGCAGCACCAGGATGATGCGCGGCGCCAGGGGCAGCGGCCAGTGCGCGCTCACCAGCAGGGCCAGCAGGAAGGCCGCGAGGGAACAGCCGAGGAAGCGGTCGACCGTCAGCGCGCTGCCGGCCTGGAGCAGCAAGGCGTCGAACCGGTGGAGCGGCGTGATCCGGTGCAGCAGGCGGTCGACGCCGTCATGGGCGCTGAACCGGCGCTGCTTGAGAATCGAGATGCGCTCGCCGGATCGCCCCACCCCGCCGGACATCACCTGCAGCCGGCGCGCGATGCGCTGGGCAGCCTTGCCGTGGGTGTTCGACCACCATAAATAAACGCCCTCGATCAGCAGGATCACGGCGGCGAACAGGAAGACGGTGAAGCTGTAGAAAAGCAGATCCATGGCGCGGCTCCACTGCAGGCATGGCCTGCGGGTTCATTGGAAAATGCGGTCGGGGTCGAAGGTGTTGTCGGGAATGTCGACGCCGTACATCTTGAGGCGGTCGGCAAAGCGCGGCCGCACACCGGTGGCGGAAAACTGCCCGAGCACCTTGCCGTCGCGGTCGACACCGGTCTGCTCGAAATGGAAGATCTCCTGCATCGAGATCATGTCGCCTTCCATGCCCGTGATTTCCTGGAGGCTGACGATCTTGCGGCCGCCGTCGATCAGGCGCGACGCCTGCACCACCACCGTCACCGCCGAGCAGATCTGCTGGCGGATCGCACGCGGCGTCAGGTTCACGCCGGCCATGCCGACCATGTTTTCCAGGCGCGACAAGGCGTCGCGCGGCGTGTTCGAGTGGATCGTCGCCAGCGAGCCTTCATGGCCGGTATTCATCGCCTGCAGCATGTCGAGTGCCTCGGGTCCGCGTACTTCGCCGAGGATGATGCGGTCCGGGCGCATGCGCAGCGCGTTCTTGACCAGCGCGCGCTGCGTGACCTCGCCCTTGCCTTCGATATTCGCCGGCCGCGTCTCCAGGCGCACCACGTGCGGCTGGCGCAGCTGCAGCTCGGCCGCATCCTCGATCGTGACGATGCGCTCGTTGGCTGGAATGAAGCCCGACAGCAGGTTGAGCAGGGTGGTCTTGCCGCTGCCCGTGCCGCCCGAGATCAGAATGTTGATCTTGGCGATACCCAGGCCTTGCAGCACCTTGACCATGGGCGGCGTCACGCTCTTGTACTCGAGCAGGTTCTGCACCGTCAACGGCGTTGCGCCGAAGCGCCGGATCGACAGGATCGGCCCGTCGATCGCCAGCGGCGGGATGATCGCGTTGACGCGCGACCCGTCCGGCAGGCGCGCATCGACCATCGGGCTCGATTCGTCGACGCGGCGGCCCACCCGCGACACGATCTTCTCGATGATCTTCATCAGGTGCGCATTGTCGTGGAAGCTGATGTCGGTCATTTCGAGTTTGCCGCGGCGCTCGACGTAGACGCGACTGGCCGTGTTGACGAGGATGTCCGATACCGTCGGGTCGTTCAGCAGCGGCTCGAGCGGGCCGAAGCCGAGCATCTCGTGCTGGATGTCGAGCACGAGGTTGTGGCGCTCGTGCTGGTTGAGGACGATGCGTTCCTCTTCGATGATGCGCTGGATGAGCAGCGCCAGCTCGTGCTTGAACTGCTCGGCGGTCAGGCGCTTGAGGCGCTCCAGGTCGATCCGGTCGAGGATCATCTGGTGCATCGTCTTCTTGAGTTCCTGATAGGCCCCGTTACCGGCTTCGACCGGCAGTACGCCGGTCTTGCGGTCATCGTCGGAGACGGAAAGGCGTTCGCGCAAGGACATGGGCTTCTCCCTGAATACTTAATAATCGGCTTCGCCGCGTCCGAACAGGCGGTCGAGCAAGCCACGGGTTTCCGGGGCGCGCCGTGCGGTGACCAGTTCCACCAGGTCGGCCAGGCTGCGCGCGGCCGCGCTCGTGCGCGACAGTTCAAGGACCGGCACGCCCTGGTTGACCGAATCGGTGACGGCGACGTAATCGTTCGGCACGGTATGCACGACTTCGCAGCCGAGCGCCGCGTGCAGGTCGGGCAGGCGCAGGCGGCCGCCTTTCTCGTAGCGGTTGACGATCAGGCGGATCGTCTCGAGCGGATAGCCGAGCGAGCGGAAGATGTCGAGCAGGCGCCGGGCGTCGCGGATGTCGGGCAGCGCCAGCTGCAGCACCGGATAGATGGTGTCGGTGCTGTCGAGCGCGCGCAGCGAGACGGCGTTGATCTGGCGCCCGACATCGAGCACGATGTAGTCATAGTGCTGGCGCGCCACGCGCAGGATGGCGTCGATGTGTTCCGGCTTGGCCTCCTTCGCCTGCGACGGGTCGTCGGCCGCGGCCAGCACGCCGAAACCGCGCGTCACGTGCACCAGGCAGGAATCGAGGAAGGGGCCGTCGATGCGGGAGATCTGCTCGCACACGTCGGACAGCGTCATCGTCGGCTTCTGGTCCGACACGTACAAAGCCGCGTCGCCGAACTGGCCGTGCAGGTCGATCAGCAGCACCTTCTTTTCGGCCAGCGTGGCCAAGGCGTAGCCGAAGTTGGTCGAAATAAAAGTCGCCCCGCTGCCGCCCTTGCAGGCGATGAAAGCGAGTACTTTGCCTTCGCGCATCTGGGCGACGCCGGCGGCGGTGGCAATGCGGTCCATCGCCTCGTGGAAGGCACGGTGCACCAGCGGCAGCTGCAGCACTTCGCGCACGCCGGCACGCATCGCGCGAATCAGGAATTCCGGCTGGTGCTGGCTGTTGAGGAGCATGAATTGCGCCTCCGGGTACTGGCGCACCATCCGTTCCAGCAGGTCGGCATCGTCGGGCGCGCCTTCGCCGGCGTCGACGATCACCAGGCCTGGCGCTTCACCCAGCGGCCGGTCAAGCGCTTCGCGCATCGAGACACGGCTGTTGGCCACGTTCAGCGGCGGCACCCGTGCCGCGCCCTGGGAGGCGAGCTCGGCAAACAGCAGGCTGTCGCGGCTGATCAAAAGGGCTTTCATGACGATCCTCGTGGAGGCACTCGGGCTGGAAACAGTGGAGGGACGATGGCGCGCCGCTCGACTTACTTCCCGCTGCCGAGTGTATTGAGCAGCGGTGCGCTGGCCGCGCTGTCAGGTTGAACAAAGGATTGCTGGTAGCGCTGGTGCGCCGCGCGCGCGGCCGGCCCGTCGATGCCAATTGCAGGGTTGGCGTTGGCCGCGCCGCGCGGGTCGATCGTCTGCGCCGCGAGATTGGCGCGTACCGACGTGCCGAAGCCTTTTTCGAAACGGGGTGCGGTCGAGCAGCCCTGCAGCAGCAGCAGCGCCACGATTGATGCGGTTATCCTGGTGATCATTGCCGCCTCCTATTTGAGTTCGAATCCGTCCACGCTCTGGCCCGTACGCGCGACGGGCTCGGGCAGCTTGGCCGCGCTTTCCAAGCGGCCGCCGAGCATCAGGGCGGCGCGCGACGGTGCGTCCACACCATCGGTCGGCAGTTTGTAGCCGGTCGCCGTCAGCGGCTTGACCAGGCGCGCCGTGATCACGAAGACCAGTTCGGTGCGGTCCTGCTGGAAGTCGGTACTGCGAAACAGGGCGCCGAGTACGGGGACCTCGCCCAGCACCGGCAACCCCTTCAGGCCCGTCACCAGGTTGTTCTTGATCAGGCCGCCGATGGCGAAGCTCTGGCCGTCGTACAGCTGCACCGTGGTGCTGGCGCGGCGCGTGGTGACGACCGGCAGGATCGCGCTACCGGAAAGACCGGTGGCGCTGATGCCGATGCCTTCGCGCGACAACTCCGACACTTCGGGCGCGACACGCAGGTTGATGCGGCCACCGCCGAGCACTGTCGGCGTGAAACGCAGGCCGACGCCGAACTCCTTTTCTTCCAGCGTGATGCGGTTGTTGTCCTGCGCCACCGGGATATAGAATTTGCCGCCTGCGAGGAAACTGCCTTCCTGGCCGCTGATGGCCATGACGTTCGGCTCGGCCAGCACACGTACCAGGCTATCCTGCGTCTGGGCGGCTGCACCGAAGCCGTTTCCGTTCGGACGCTGGGCAGCCAGTCCTCCTTTCATGGTACCGCTCAGGAAATTCGCTCCCAGCACAGCGGCCCAGTTGCCGGATCCGAAACTCCAGTTGACCCCGCCTTCAAGGCGTTCGAGCAGGCTTTTCGATACCTCGGCCACCTTCACTTCGAGCTGCACCTGCTGCGGCGCAGCCACACTCAGTAGATTGACGAGGCGCGGGCCGCCCGTATTGCCATTGGCTGCGCCCGCGCCGTTCGGTGCCAGATCCTTCGGCACGGCGCCCAGTGGGCGCAGCGGACGGTGCACGTAGGCAGTGGCCAGGTCAGCGGCGCGCGCCACTGCCGACGCATCGGAGACGGTCCCGGTCAGCACCAGCGAATCGGCGGCGGCCAGCACGCGGATCTCCTTCTCCTCGGGCATGACGGCAGCCAGCGTCGCCTGCAGCGCGCTCGGATCCATCGATACCGTGATATCGAGCACGCTGCACAAGCCGCTGCGGCCCTGCACGATCATGTTCGTGGTGCCGACATCGACGCCGGCGATATACATCGTGTCCGCCGACACCAGCATCGCCTGCACGACTTCCGGGTTGCCGACGCTGCGGTTCTGGACCGCTTCCGGCAGGCGCATCAGCGTCGATTTACCCATCTGCAGCGCCACCTGGGCCGGGCGTGCCGCCTCGCCGCTGCAGCGCGGCCCCGCCCCGCTGCCGGCGGCGGGCGCGGCCTCGGCCTGGGGAATGGGGCGCGCAGCGTGCGCGGCGCCGGCCAGTGCCAATGCCGCGCCGCCGACAGCGCAGCGGCGCAACAGGGAAAGCAAGCCGGCGCGCGGGTGAAGCGGGTAGCCGGACGGTTGTGAACTGGTGTTCATGATTTCACCTGACACGGTAAGGGGATCAGAGGCACTCTTGCGAGGAATGCAGGCCGTTGATGACGGTGACGCAATTGCGCCGGACCAGGGGCGTGGCGACGCGGTAGACGACGGCCTTCTCGGGACGGCGCGGCGCGACTGCCGGCTTGGGCGACGCTGGTTTTTCAACGGGGGCCGCGAGCGGCAACAAGGTCAGTTTGGTGGCGCCCTCGGTCTGGGCCGATTGCGGATCGACCTGGTTGCGCAGCGCCAGCGAGAGCGTGCCGACACTGCGCGCCAGGTCGAGTTTCTCGGCCTGTTCCGGCGTGACCTCGAGCGTGACGGCATTGACCACGCGTGGCTTGGTCTCATCGCGGTTGACTTCCTGTGCCACCGCCAGCACCAGGATGCGCTCGAGCACGATCTTCGAAATGCTTTGTTCGCGCGCATTCGTCTCGGGGCCCGGATCCTTCGCGGTGCTGACGATGATGTCGACATAATTGCCCGGCAGCGCAAAGCCGGCCACGCCGATGACGTCGTTGACGCGCACGGTGATCGCGCGCTTGCCTTCGGTGATCAGGGCCGACAGGCCGCCGAGCGTGCCGGCCGGCGCCAGTTTCGCTTCGCTGACCGGTTCGCCGCCCAGCACACTGCTTTTCAGTACCCGGCCCGCCAGCTTGGCCGGATCGGTAAAGGCGCCCTTGGGCATGCTGTCGGCGGGCCACTCGGCCAGCTTGAGCATCTCGGGCGTCAGGCGCTGGCCGAGGTTGATGTCGGTGGCGGCGACCACGATATGTCCGGCGCTGGCAGTCGGCTGCAACAGCAACCAGCGCGAAGCGAGGATCACGGCCGTCAGGCCGAACAGGACGGCAATGGCCATCACGACAAGGGCGCGCTTGTTTTTCATGGTTCGATTCCTGCGACGTGGCACGAGGCCGGGGCGCTGCCGCTGGTGCACATGCTGCTCCACGCCTGCTCCAGGGCAGCGATCGTCAGGCGGGGTTCGGTACCGGCAAAGCCGGCGAAATCAAACACACGGCCGAGCAGCTCGTGTGGATAGCAGGCCAGCAGCGGTATGTTGCCGGCGCGGTGCAGGCGCGTGACCAGGTGATCGATCACGGTCTCGTCGCAGTCCAGTCCGTGTAGCCGGCTGGCACGGCGCAACATGGCGCGATAGGCCGCTTCGGCCAGCGGCCCGAGCTCGATCCGGTAAGCGATGCGGCGCAGGAAAGCGGGATCGAACACGCTGCCCGGCGCCTGGTTGGTGACGAGCACCAGCATCGCGTCGAAGGGCACCGTCTCGCCATGTCCGCCCGCGGCGAGGCGTGTCGGGCCGCCGTCGAGCACTCCGAGCCAGGCCGCGAGCAGTTCGCTCGGCGGCGCAGGTGCGAGTCCGAGATCGTCGAGTACGAGGATGCCATTGTTGGCCTGTAGCTGGAGCGGAGCGTGATGCATTCCGCTGTCGGGGTCGGCGTGCAGCGTGAGCATGGACGCATCGAGTTCGGCTCCGACATGCACGAGCGGGCGCTGGCAGATCGCCCAGCGCGCATCGCAGCTGCGCCGTTCTTCCTGCTGGCGTCCCAGCGGCAGCGGTGCCGGATGGCGCAGCGGATCGTGGAACGGGACAATGCGATCCTCGACCAGGAGCGCGTACGGCACCGCCACCGTGCCCGGCAGCAGGCGCGCCAGCTTGCGCGCCAGTGTCGTCTTGCCGGAGCCGGTCGGGCCATGCAGCAAGAGCGGCCGTTGCGCATGCAAGGCCGCACCGAGCAGCTCGCGTTGGGCCCGATCCAGTCCATCGTCGGCCAGCATGGCAGCCAGGGCGGCCGGGGCAGGCCCGCAAGTCGGGGCCGACGGGCGTCCGCCCTGCCGTTCCGGATGGCGCAGCGCCGGCCGCCGCAGGGACTGGCGCTCGACCATCGCGCGATAGGCATCGAGCGTGACCGGTGCCGGCCCGACATAGCCGCACTCGGCGAGGCAGGCGAGCGCGGCACGCTGGCCGATCGGCGTCAGTTGATATTGGACGTCGATGTCGGAATCACCCGACCAGGCCACTTCGACCTGCTGCTCGACCGTCAGGGCCCCCAGCGCTTCACGCAACACACTGATGGACAGGCGAAGCTTTCCGGACAGTAGCGGCAGCGGCGCGCGCCCGGTGGTATGCAAGGTTTTGAGCACCAGGCTCGATACCAGGCGCAGGTCGAGTCCGGTGTCGCTGACCGACCTCGGCTGGCGCGGCAAGATCGCAGCGACATCGAGTTCGCCCGGCGGCATCGTGGACGCGCTCGGCGCCGTGCCGAACGCCCCCGCAGACGCTGCGAAAGACAGCGTTTCACTCATGGTATTTCTCCTTGCATTCGCTAGAGAACATTCCCTAGGAATATGGATTTCATTCTAGCGACCGGTTCTCCCAAGCCATTGAGGCGCAGCAAGGGGTTACCGTCGCGGAAGATGAGGTTGTGCGCATCACCATAAAGTGGCCGTTGAACTTGCGAATCCATCAGGCACGGATTCAACGCTGGTTCGGGCGAGCTCGCTTCTGAAAAAAGCCCTCCGGAGCCGCTCTGGAGGGCAAACCTGCGTGCTTACGTCAACGCCAATTTCAGACTCGTCACAATGTTATTGAATGTGGTTTTGATTTCATCGCCCAGCAACTTGGCGGTCCCGGCCACTGCGACCCCGACCAGGGCAGCAATCAAACCGTACTCAATGGCAGTCACGCCGCTTTCGTCGGCAATGAATGCTTGCACACTGTTAAGCATCGTTTTCATGAAAACTCCCTAGGTTGGTTGATAAAACAGCCCTGCAACAGCAGGAGACTTCCTTGACTCTGCCAACGATGATTTGCCGTTCTCGCTGCAGTATGTCCACTATAAAATATGATGCCGCAAGGAAAGTTGACCATAAGCAAAGTCTTACTTACCTTAGGTAAAATGCCGTTGTGCCAGCAGCCAGAGCGTGGTGACGGCGATTGCGAACCCATAGGGCATCGAACCAACGCTGGGACGCGCCAGCGAGGCTGCCTGTACGCTGGGGCCGATACGCAGCATCGGCAGGAGCAGGCTGCGCAAATTGGCATAGGCATCGGACCAGCGGCGCGTAAAGAGAATCATCAGCAGTGCCATCACCCCGCCCACGCACCAGGTCAGGATGCAGGCCTGTGCGGTGTTCGAGGGCCCGAGGAACAGGCCGACGGTCGCCATCAGCTTGACATCGCCAGCTGCCATGCCCCGTACGACATACAGGGGCAGGAAGAAAGCAAACCCAATGAGAGCGCCACCGAGGGCATGGCCGAGGGCGACGACGGGAGCAGTGTCGGCGAGGTGCAGACCGACCACCGCGCACCAGGCAAGTAACAGAAATAAATTCGGGATTTTGCGTATCGCGAGGTCGGTGATGGCCGCGCTGACAACGAGAATGACCAGCAACAGGTCGAGCCAGGTAGGAATGGGCATGATCGAATTCCCCAAAAAAAAAGCCCTCCGGACCGAGATCCGGAGGGCAAACTTGAGTAATTAGGTAGTGGTACCTTTCAGGGCGTTAATCACGTTGGTGAACGTCGTCTTGATCTCGGTGCCGAGCAGCTTTGCGGTACCCGCCACGGCGACACCGACCAGCGCAGCGATCAGACCATACTCGATGGCAGTGACGCCGTCTTCGTCAGCGATGAAAGCTTGCACAGCGGTAAAGATCGTTTTCATGACAAACTCCATATGGTGGTTTATAAGAACAACCCTGCAACGGCTGGAGAACCTCCGTTGACTCCGCTAACTGCGCTTCGTCGTTTCCGCTGCAGTGAGTTCACTATAAAATATGATGCCTCACGGCAAGTTGACTGTTAGCAAGCTTTCCATAAGGAATTACTTTCTCTTGGAGAACATTGATGCGGATCGAATGGGACTGTCTGTGTCATGGAAACCACCGAATTAGCAGGCCGAATATTGCTCTGATAACAAAAAAGGATTATGCTGTTTCGCTTGCTCTTCGGAAATTTTAGCGGTCGGCGCTGGTCGAAGAGAGGCAGTGGTGGGTTGATTACATTTCTGAGAATGACATGGATTCCCTTCTGAAACACATGGTGGACATGACCGGCCACCGCGACCATGCGATGCTCGACATCTCGGTGGTGGCGGCAGTGCAGGAACTGGCCGCCGCCGCACAGACGCGGGTGTTGTCCATCTCCACGTTCGGTGGGCGCCAGCATGTACGTGTCCGCGCCAGCATCAGCACCGGCGGTGCCGCCCGCGTCGAGGACCTGCACGACGGCGGCACGCCCGGCGAGCCACTCGAAGCCTATCCTGAACTGGCCGCCTGCCTGGCGCGCCACGACACCAGCACTGAAACATGCGGTCCTGACGGCACCCGTAGCTTGTGGCTGCCGATCTGGTTCGGCGACAAGGCCACGACCTGCATCGAAATCGTGCGCGCAGCGCCCTTCCCTGCCACCACCATCCACATGGTCGCCGGCATCGTCGGCGTCTACCGGAATTTCCAGAATCTGCTCGACTACAGCGAACGCGATTCGCTTACCGGCCTGCTCAATCGCAAAACCTTCGAAGACCAGCTCGCACGCATGCTGCAATGCCCGGCCGAGCCGGAGCCGCCGCTAGCGGGCCAGCCCGAACGGCGCTGCAATCAGGGCGAGAAGACGGGCTGGCTGGCGGTGGTCGACGTCGACCATTTCAAGATGGTGAACGACACCTTCGGCCACCTGTACGGCGACGAAGTGCTGATCCTGATCGCGAATCAGCTGCAGGCATCGTTCCGCGCCCAGGACCGGGTGTTTCGTTTTGGCGGCGAGGAGTTCGTGGTCCTGCTGCGCTCGACGACGCTCGAGAATGCGCGCCGCATCATCGACCGCTTCCGCGGCAATGTCGAAAACTACCAGTTTCCGCAGGTGGGAAAGGTGACGGTGAGCGTCGGCTTCGTCAGCATCAGCCCCTACGATTCGCCGGTGGTGACGCTCGGTCACGCCGACCAGGCGCTGTACTACGCCAAGACCCACGGCCGCAACCAGGTCTGCCATTACAACGAGCTGGTCGAGCGCGGGCTGTTGCAGACGGTGACCTCGAACGAAACCGCCGAATTTTTCTAGGCCTTATTTCAGGCAACCAGCAAGAATTTATTTGGGTCGACGCGCCACTTGTCGGGCGACTCGTGACGCACGATCTTGTCGCCGCCGCCAAAGCCCAGCGCGCGCGACAGGTCGAGCAGCTCCGGACGAATATAGGTCTGGCTCTTGGTGTTGAAGAACACGTTGACCTTGGGCGTGAGCAAGTTGCTCTCGTGCGGCTCGACCACCACGCCCAGGCGCCCCGATTCGAGCATCACCATGGTGCCGACCGGATAAATGCCGACGCAGCGCATGAACTCCTGGGCCAGCGCCGGATTGAAGTGGAATTTGCTCCACTCGTAGATCTTGCGCAGCGCGTCGGCCGCCGACATGCCCTTGTGGTAGCTGCGGTCCGAGGTGATCGCATCGTAGACGTCGACGATCGCCGCCATTTGTGCCAGCTCGGAAATCTCGGATGCGTTTTGCATTTCCGGATAACCGCTGCCATCGTGCCGCTCGTGGTGGTGCAAGGTGATATCGAGCGGGATCGCGCCGATTTCCGGCGTCTGGCGCAGCAGGTCGTAGCCGTCTCGCGGGTGCTTCTTGATGATCGCGAATTCTTCGTCGGTCAGGCGCCCCGGCTTGTTCAGGATACTATCCGGCACCAGCGCCTTGCCGGTATCGTGCAGGAGCCCGCCGATGCCGGCCTGGTAGATCGTTTCCTCGTCCATGCCACGCGAACGGCAGAACGCGACCAGCAGCGTGCACACGCTGACCGAGTGCAGGAAGGTGTAGTCATCCTTGGTCTTGATACGCATCAGGCTGAGCAAGGCGCCGGAATTGCGCAGGATCGATTCGGTGATGTTGGTCACGACCGGCGAGACATTCTCCATCTCGACCGCTTTACCGAGGCGCGCGTCCTGCATCACCGTGCGCACCAGGTTGACCGCCTGGCGACGGATGCCGACCGCGCGCTGCATCTCGTCGCCGAGGCTGGTACGGACCGGTTTCACGGGCTTGCTGGCAATGGCCGTCACTTCCGCTTCAGTCTTCGCCTGCGCTTCGGCCAGTGTCGGGGCCGCCTCGACGTCGACACCTTTCAAACAGTCGATAATGACGTTGCGGATGCCGGCACGGGTGATCTTGCGGATCTCGTCGTCGCTGCTGAGAACGAACCTGGCGCGGACGAACGGGTGTTCCATCCAGCCGCAGTCGAGGTCGTGGATAGCCATGCCCACGCGAAGCTGGGAGGAATCGATTTTTTTAAGCATGCAAGGGTCCGACCGTATGTTAATCTCCGCCAGCATGACGGGGCTATGCAGTATATCAACTTCGTTTCTTTGAATAAATTTTTTACCACTAATGTGTTGCAGCTAGGCACAAACTAGTTCTCGATGGAATTAAGACAACTCCGTTATTTCGTTGCCATCGTCGATCACGGGTCCCTGTCGCGCGCTGCGCTGGTGCTGCATGTGGCGCAGCCGGCGCTGACCCAGCAGCTGCGCCAGCTCGAGGAAGAACTCGGCGCCCAGTTACTGCACCGCTCCGCCCACGGCGTCCTCAGCACCGATGCGGGCAAGGTCTTTTACGAACATGCGCAAGCCATCCTGAAGCAGGTGGCCGACGCGCGCTCGGCCGTCACCCAGTCGACCACCCGCCCCTCGGGCAGCGTCACACTCGGGCTGCCGCACAGCATCTCCGGGGCCTTGGCCTTACCCCTGCTGACGGCCGCGCGCACCACCTACCCGGAAATCACGCTGCAACTGACCGAGGAAATCTCGGGCAACCTGATCGAACAGCTGAAATCGGGGAGATTGAACCTGGCCGTCCTGTTCGACGATGGTCAGCTCGGCGGCTTCGAGGCGACACCCCTGGTCGAGGAAGACCTGATGTATATCTGCCGCACCGATTCCCTGTCAAAGCCGCGCTCGGCATCGATCGCGCTGGCCGCGGCATTGTCCAACACACTGATCCTGCCCGCCCAGCAGCACGGCGTACGCCCCTTGATCGAGGCAGCCGCGGCGGGTGCGGGGCTGGCGCTCACCAAGCTGATCGAAATCAACTCGATCGCGATCCTGAAATCCGCCCTGCTGGCCGACATGGGTGCGACCTTGCTGCCGCTGGCGCCGCTGCGCGCTGAAATCGACAGCGGCTTGCTGGCCGCGACCCCGATCGAGAATCCGCCGATCCGCCGCAGCGTCACCCTGTGCGCCTCGCGCAATATTCCGCTGACGAATGCGGCTGCCGCGATCAGCCGCCTGGTGCGCCAGGTGACCGAAATGCTGTGTGCCAATGGCGCCTGGCCCGGCGCGCGTTTGCGTGAATAACTGCCATCATTTTTTCTTATACCCCTATCCGCAATCCCTATTTCCCCTGTTAGCGGGAAGGCCATACACTCCACGCGCCCGTCGCCCACCGCGACACCACCCTGCCGTCACCCCGCGCCTACCCGGCGTGACCGACGCGGCAGGATCCCTCGCATACCCATGGAGTCCGTCATGCCCGATACCGTCGCGCCACAAGCCGCGCAGGATGCTGTCCCGTCCCGCCTCAATAACTCAGCTTTAACTGCGGTCACCCTCGACGACAAATACACTGCGAAGTCAGGCAACATCTTCCTGTCGGGCATCCAGGCCCTGGTACGCCTGCCGATGATGCAGCGCGAGCGCGACGGCGCGGCCGGCCTGAACACCGCCGGTTTCGTGTCCGGCTACCGCGGTTCGCCGCTGGGCGGCCTCGACGAGACCCTGTGGAAAGCAAAAAACCACCTGGAGGCGAGCCACGTCCAGTTCGTGCCGGGCGTGAACGAAGACCTCGCGGCGACCGCCGTCTGGGGCACGCAAACGGTGGACCTGATCGGCCCGACGAAATACGACGGCGTGTTCGCCATGTGGTACGGCAAGGGCCCCGGCGTGGACCGCTGCGGCGACGTCTTCAAACACATGAACCATGCCGGTACCGCAAAGCATGGCGGCGTGCTGCTCGTCGCCGGCGACGACCACGGCGCCTATTCGTCGACCCTGCCGCACCAGTCGGACCACATCTTCTCGGCCTGCATGATCCCGGTCCTGTACCCCTGCAATGTGCAGGAATACCTGGACCTCGGCGTGCACGGCTGGGCGATGTCGCGCTTCTCGGGCTGCGCCGTGGCTTTCAAAGCGCTGGCCGACACGGTCGAATCGAGCGCCTCGGTCGACGCCAATCCGCACCGCGTGCAGGTCAAACTACCGCAGGATTTCGCGATGCCGGAAGGTGGCCTGAATACGACATTGTCTTCGGTCCCGCTGGGCCAGCAGGCGCGCAACCAGGAAGCGCTGATGCAGGACTATAAGATCTACGCGGCCCTGGCCTATGCGCGCGAAAACAAGCTGAATCACAAGACGATCGACAGCCCGAACGCGAAGCTCGGCATCATCGCCTCGGGCAAATCCTATCTCGACGTTCTGGAAGCGCTGGAAGAACTCGGCATCGATGAGGCGATGGCGGCCAAGGTCGGCCTGCGCCTGTTCAAGGTCGCGATGATCTGGCCGCTGGAACCGGAAGGCGTGCGCGAATTCGCGCAGGGCCTGGACGAAATCCTGGTGGTCGAGGAAAAGCGGCAAGTCGTCGAATACCAGTTAAAGGAACAGCTGTACAACTGGCGCGACGACGTCCGTCCTCACATCATCGGCAAGTTCGACGACAAGGGAGAATGGGTTGCGCCGCGCGGCGACTGGCTGCTGCCGCCGAAGGCCGATTTTTCAGTTGCCCAGGTCGCGCGCGTGATCGCCGGCCGCATCGCACGCCTCGTTACGGACGAGGCCACGCGTGACCTGATCAAGGCCCGTCTCGCCTTCCTCGATGCCAAGGACACCGTGCTGCAAAAGGCGATCACCACGCCCTTCCGCCCAGCCTTTTATTGCTCCGGCTGCCCGCACAACACGTCCACGAAAGTGCCGGACGGCTCCTTCGCATTGGCCGGCATCGGCTGCCACGTGATGGCAACGTCCATCTACCCGGAGATGAACAAGCTGACCACCCACATGGGCGGCGAAGGCGCGCCCTGGATCGGGCAGGCCGCGTTCTCGAAAGTGCCGCACGTGTTCCAGAACCTGGGCGACGGGACGTACTTCCACTCGGGCTATCTCGCCGTGCGCGCCGCCGTGTCGGCCAAGGTGAACATCACTTATAAAATCCTGTACAACGACGCGGTCGCGATGACCGGCGGCCAGCCGGTCGACGGCCAGACCTCGGTGCCGATGATCGCCCAGCAGATGGCGGCCGAGGGCGTCAAACGCATCGCCCTCGTCACCGAAGATTTGTCGCGCTACGCGGACCGCTCTTCGCTGCCGGCGCTGGTGACCCTGCACGACCGCAAGGAGATGGACGACATCCAGCGCGAACTGCGCGAGCTGCCGGGCGTGTCGGTCATCATCTACGACCAGACCTGCGCGGCCGAGAAGCGCCGCCGCCGCAAGAAGGGCGAATTCCCCGACCTGCCCAAGCGCATGGTCATCAACGAAGCCGTCTGCGAAGGCTGCGGCGACTGCGGCATCCAGTCGAACTGCGTCTCGATCCTGCCGAAAGAGACCGATTTCGGCCGCAAGCGCACCATCGACCAGTCGTCCTGCAACAAGGACTATTCCTGCACCAAAGGCTTCTGCCCGAGTTTTGTCACGGTCGAAGGCGGCACGCTCAAAAAGAGCAAGGCGGGTATGTCGAAAGACGCCGGTGACGACGGCTGGGGTGTACTGCCCGAGCCGATGCTGCCGTCGGTCGAGCATCCGTACAACATCCTGATCAACGGCATCGGCGGCACCGGCGTCATCACCGTCGGCGCGCTGATGGGCATGGCCGCGCACCTGGAAGCCAAGGGTGCTTCGGTGCTGGACATGACCGGCATGAGCCAGAAGAACGGCTCCGTCACCTCGCACGTGAAAATCGCAGCGACGCCGGAGCGCCTGCGCGCCCAGCGCATCGCCACCGGCGAAGCGGACCTCGTGCTCGGCTGCGACATGCTGACCACCGGCGCCGCCGACGCCATTTCTAAAATGCGTCCGGGGCGCACGCTGGCCATCGTCAACCTGCACGAGCAGCCAACCGGCACCTTTGCCCAGAACGCCGACTGGCAGTTCCCGGCCGACGACGTGCGCGGCCTGATCGTGGAAGCGGTCGGCGGCGCGTCCGGCGCCGATTTCGTCGACGCCACCAAATTAGCGACTGCGCTGATGGGCGACTCGATCGCAACGAACCTGTTCCTGATGGGTTACGCCTGGCAGAAAGGGCGCATCCCGCTGACCGAAGCATCGCTGATGCGGGCGATCGAACTGAATGGTGTCGCCGTGGCCTCGAATAAAAAGAGCTTCCTCTGGGGCCGTCGCGCCGCAGTCGATTTCAAGCGCGTCGAAAAGGTGGCAACGCCGGCCCAGGCCGTGCTGGTGCAGATGCCGCAAAGCCTCGATACGGTCATCAAGAAGCGTGTCGCGTTCCTGACCGGCTACCAGGACGCGGCCTATGCCGGCCTGTATGCCGAGCTGGTGGAGCGCGTGCGCGCGGCCGAAACGGCAGCGGGTCTCGGGAATAAACTGTCGATGGCGGTGGCGAAGTACTACTTCAAGCTGATGGCGTATAAAGACGAATACGAAGTGGCGCGCCTGTACACCGACGGCCGCTTCCTCGAGCAGGTGAAATCGCAGTTCGAAGGCGATTTTAAATTCAAGTTCAATCTGGCGCCGCCGCTGTTCGCGAAGAAGGATGCCAAGGGCCAGCTGGTCAAAAAGGAATTCGGCTCCTGGATGCTGGGCGCGTTCAAAGTGCTGGCTAAACTGAAAGGCCTGCGCGGCGGCGCCTTCGACGTGTTCGGCCACACCGCCGAGCGCAAGATGGAGCGCGCGCTGATTGTCGAGTATCGCCAGATGATCGACATGCTGCTGCCGTCCCTGAACGGCGCCTCGTATGCCACCGCCGTCGAGCTGGCGAACCTGCCGGAACAGATCCGCGGCTTTGGTCACGTGAAGGAAAAGGCGGTCGAAGCTTTCCGTGCCCGCAAGGCGGAGCTGCTCAGCGGCAACATCAAGAAGCGCGCAGCTTAATTTCTGGCGTTGTACCGCGTGGACGCGGGAGTCCACCCTCCCTAGGGTGGGCACTTGTGCCCACGCGGTCTCATCCGTCGATCATCCTGCATCCCAAACTTGACGTTAACGTTAACGTCATATACCGTACAAATCGAACCTGTCCGCGTCCGACTTCCAGAAGGAACCCCATGAACGACATCACCACCGCCGCCAAGCTCGAGCTGCCGGAGCAGCCGAAGCTCGCCAACAAGGTCCGCTTCGTCACCGCCGCGTCGCTGTTCGACGGCCACGATGCCTCGATTAACATCATGCGCCGCATCCTGCAGTCGAACGGCGTCGAAGTCATCCACCTCGGCCACAACCGCTCGGTCGACGACGTCGTCACCGCGGCCCTGGCCGAAGACGTGCAAGGCATCGCCATTTCCAGCTACCAGGGCGGCCACGTCGAATATTTTAAATACATGATCGACCTGCTGCGCCAGCGCGGCGGCGCGCACATTAAAGTCTTCGGCGGCGGCGGCGGCGTGATCGTCCCGTCCGAAATCGAAGAACTGCACGCCTATGGCGTCACCCGCATCTTCAGTCCGGAAGACGGCCAGCGCATGGGTTTAGTCGGCATGATCCGCTCGATGATCGAAGCCTGCGACATCGACCTGACCCCGTACGCGCCGACCGCCCTCGCCCCGCTGCAATCGGGCGACATCGCCGAGCGTCACCGCCCGCTGGCCCAGCTGATCACCGCGCTGGAAAACGGCAAAGTCGACCCGGAACTGCGCAAGCAGATCGTGGAAGCGGCCGACCTCGTGAAAGTCCCGGCGCTCGGCATCACCGGCACCGGCGGCGCGGGCAAATCCTCGCTCACCGACGAACTCATTCGCCGCATCCGCCTCGACCAGAACGACCGCCTGAACATCGCGGTCATTTCGATCGATCCGTCGCGCCGCAAGTCGGGCGGCGCCCTGCTCGGCGACCGGATCCGCATGAACGCGATCAATCCGTGGAACGGCCAATCCCGCGTCTTCATGCGCTCGCTCGCAACGCGTGAAGCCGGCTCCGAGATTTCGCATGCACTGCCGGACGTGATCGCGGCCTGCAAAGTCGCCGGTTTTGATCTCGTGATCGTCGAGACTTCGGGCATCGGCCAGGGCGATGCGGCCATCGTGCCGCACGTCGACGCCTCGATGTACGTGATGACCCCGGAATTCGGCGCCGCCTCGCAGCTGGAAAAAATCGACATGCTCGATTTCGCCGATTTCATTGCGATCAACAAGTTCGACCGCAAGGGCGCGCAGGACGCGCTGCGCGACGTGGCCAAGCAGTACCAGAGAAATCGCGAACTGTGGAGCCAGAGCCCGGACCAGATGCCGGTGTTCGGCACGCAAGCCTCGCGTTTCAATGACGACGGCGTCACCGCCCTCTACCACGGCCTGCTGCCGAAGCTAGCGGAACTGGGCCTGCACATCGAGCCGTCGAAACTGGCCGTCCCATCGCAGAAACACTCGAGCGGCAAGAACGTGATCGTCCCGCCGGCCCGTGCACGCTACCTCGCCGAGATCGCCGACACCGTGCGCGGCTATCACAACAACACCGCGAAACAGGTGAAACTCGCGCGCGAGCGCCAGCAACTCAGTGAAACCAAGCGCATGCTGGCCGCGGCGAATCGCGAAGTGGTCCTCGACGACCTGATCACCGAGCGTGACAATGCGATGGACGCCGGCGCCAAGAAACTGCTGGCGATGTGGCCCGACATGCAGGCCGCTTACGCCGGCGACGATTACGTCGTCAAAATCCGCGACAAGGAAATCCGCACGACCCTGGTGCAGAAAACCCTGTCCGGCACCAGCATCCGCAAGGTCGCGCTGCCGAAGTTCGAGGACCACGGCGAAGTGCTGCGCTTCCTGATGCTGGAAAACGTGCCGGGCTCCTTCCCGTTCACTGCCGGCGTATTCGCCTTCAAACGCGAAGGAGAGGATCCGACCCGCATGTTCGCCGGCGAAGGCGATGCCTTCCGCACCAATAAACGTTTTAAACTGGTCTCGACCGGCATGGATGCGAAGCGCCTGTCGACCGCCTTCGATTCCGTCACCCTGTACGGCGCCGACCCGGCCCTGCGTCCGGACATCTACGGCAAAGTCGGCAACTCGGGCGTCTCGATCGCCACCCTGGACGACATGAAGGTGCTGTACGACGGCTTTGATTTGTGCAGCCCGAGCACGTCCGTCTCGATGACGATCAACGGCCCGGCGCCGACCATCCTGGCGATGTTCATGAACACCGCGATCGACCAGCAGATCGACAAATTCGTGGCCGACAACCATCGCCAGCCGACCGCCGACGAAGCGGCAAAAATCAAGGAATGGGTGCTCGCCAACGTGCGCGGCACGGTGCAGGCCGACATCCTGAAGGAAGACCAGGGCCAGAATACCTGCATCTTCTCGACCGAGTTTTCCTTGAAAGTCATGGGCGACATCCAGGAGTATTTCGTCCATCACCAGGTCCGCAATTTTTATTCGGTGTCGATCTCGGGCTACCACATCGCCGAGGCGGGCGCGAACCCGATCTCGCAGCTGGCGTTTACGCTGTCGAACGGTTTTACGTTTGTCGAAGCCTACCTGGCGCGCGGCATGCACATCGACGATTTCGCGCCCAACCTGTCGTTCTTCTTCTCGAACGGCATGGACCCGGAATACACGGTGCTGGGCCGCGTCGCACGCCGCATCTGGGCCGTCGCCATGCGCGACAAGTACGGCGCCAACGACCGTTCGCAGAAGCTGAAATACCACATCCAGACCTCGGGCCGCTCGCTGCACGCGCAGGAAATCGATTTCAACGACATCCGTACCACGCTGCAGGCGCTGATCGCGATCTACGACAACTGCAACTCGCTGCACACCAATGCGTATGACGAAGCGATCACCACGCCGACCGACGAATCCGTGCGGCGCGCACTGGCGATCCAGCTGATCATCAACCGCGAATGGGGCCTGGCCAAGAACGAGAACCCGAACCAGGGCTCGTTCATCATGGACGAACTGACCGACATGGTCGAAGAAGCCGTGCTGCAGGAATTCGAGCGCATCGCCGAGCGC
The DNA here is from genome assembly GCF_015101885.1 of Massilia litorea. Taxonomy (NCBI): domain Bacteria; kingdom Pseudomonadati; phylum Pseudomonadota; class Betaproteobacteria; order Burkholderiales; family Oxalobacteraceae; genus Massilia; species Massilia litorea. Next base: position 1,527,505 of record NZ_CP062941.1, on the reverse strand, counting down.
GGCGGCGTGCTGGGCGCGATGGAAACCGGCTACCAGCGCGGCAAGATCCAGGAAGAGTCGATGCTGTACGAGCACAAGAAGCACGACGGCTCGCTGCCCATCATCGGCGTCAACACCTTCCGCAACCCGAAAGGCGCGGAAGCCCCGGCCACGATCGAACTGGCCCGTTCGACCGACGATGAAAAGCAGTCGCAGCTGACGCGCCTGGAAGCCTTCCATCAGCAGCACGCCAGCGAGGCCCCGGCCGCACTGGCCGCATTGCAGCAGGCGGCGATCGACAACGAAAACGTCTTCGAGAAGCTGATGGACGCTGTGCGCGTCTGCTCGCTGGGCCAGATCACCACGGCCCTGTTCGAGGTGGGTGGGCAGTACCGCCGCAATATGTAAGCAGCATCCTCGGCTGGCGCCGTTCGTGCGCCAGCCGGCGCATCCCCGTTCGCGGGACGCGCCCTCGTCCTCACGTCTCCATCCTGAAACGCAGCATCCCGGTGCACCGCTTGTGAATTTTCGATAGATTCCTCAAGGAAAAAAAGCGTATCATCCTGCAAAGTTCTGCAGTGAAACTGCTGCCACAGTCAAAGGGGAATCTATGTTTTGGGTAATCTTAATCGGCGTAGCCGTGGTGATGGTGCTCGCCGCCGTGGGTAAATCCACGATGCGGAAGAGCGCGAAGGAAGCTTACGACAACAGCCTTGCCAAGCTGACGGCGGATCCGACCAATGCCGGGCTGCGCATGACCACGTTGAACCTGGGACGGACCTATGCCAACCTCACGCGCGACCAGAAAGGCGTGACCGTTTTCGACGAAGTCGCGCTGATGAACGACATCAATGCCGCTTGCGGGTCGGCGTCCCTGGCCACGCCTACCGAAAGGACACCGCAGCGTGCGGCAAGCGGCGGCCCCTCCCTGCAGGAGCGCCTGAAGCAACTGGAGGAACTCAAGCGCCAGGGGCTCGTCAGCGACGCCGAATACGGCTCGAAGCGGAACCAGCTGCTGGCCGAGATCTGATCGGAACCGCGAGGGCCGCGCCGGCGGCCGGCGCGCTCAATCCCTCCGCAACGCCTCCACGGCGTCCGGAGGGATTTGTTTTTTGACTGCCCGCGCCGGTGCGGCGATGCTGCGGTACATCAGGCGCTGGACGCCGGGCAGCTTCAGGCCGGCGGCGAACATCAGGTCGCGCCACAAGCCGTTGCCGTCGGCCTGGAAACAAGGCGTCAACGCCTTGCTCAGCATCTGGTAGTTGCGCACGGCGCACAGCCGCGCCTTCGAATAGGCTGCCGCGCCGGCGGCCGCACCGTGCAGGCGGACGGCGTTCGCCAGCGCCAGCGCATCCTGCACCGCCAGCGTGCTGCCCAGGCCAAGCTGGGGACTCATCGAATGCGCGGCGTCGCCGATCACGCAGACGGGACCGCCCGCCAGCCGCCGGGCGCGCGCATGGCGGTAGGTGGCGAGCGCGAACTGGTCATGGCGTTCGATCTGATCGATGACGGGCGCCGCCTGCGGCCAGAGGGCGCGCAATTCGTCCTTCCACTCCTCGATCGGACGCGCCTGCCACGCGGCATAGTCGGCGCACGGTAAACTCCAGAACATCGACAGGCGCAACTTGCCGTCCACGCGCGCCGTCGGCATCAGGCCGAACATCTTGCGCGTGGTCTCGTAGCGCTGCTCGAGCAGGGCCTGCCCGTCCCAGTCGGCGACATCGAACATCGCCCACAATGCCCCCCATTGATAGACCGTGGAGGCCACCGACAGCCCGACCTGCGCCGGCAAGGTGGATGCCGCGCCATCGGCCATCACGACCAGGTCGAAGCCGGCAGCGCATGGGGCATGCACGGTCGCCCGCTCGCCCTCGACCGTGACCGTCTCGACCGGACAGCCATAGCGGATACGCACCCCCAGCGCCAGCGCGGCCTCGAGCAGCACCTGCGCCAGCGCCGCCCGGCTCACGCCGCGCGCTTCGTGTTCGTCATAGGGGATGTCGACCAGGGTCCAGTTGCGGTGGCAGGTGCCGAGCAGGCGCGTCACCGGCACGCTGGCCGCGTGGAAGGCAGCGCCGACACCCAGCGCATCGAGGGCGGCGACGCCTTGCGGCTGGATCAGCAGGCCCGCGCCGAGCGGACTGAGGGATGGGTGCTTCTCGAAGACCGTCACCGCGTGCCCGAGACGGGCCAGGGCAATGGCGCTCGCCAGGCCGGCCGTGCCGGCGCCGACGATTCCAATACTGAGAAGATTGCTATTTGGCATCATCATGCCATTCTAGACGAGGTCGGCGTCCCTGGGTCGGTGGCGCCGCACAACCCCTGTCAGGCCGGCTGCGCCACGGCTTCCCCGCTACGCTCCACCTGGCGGCGGAAGAAGAACAGCGTAATCAACACCAGCGTAATCGGCACCAGCGTCAGATAAAACGCGAAGTGGCCGCTGAAATTGCCGAACACGTAGCCGGTAATGAACGAGCCCGTGGTGCCGCCCAACGCCGAGAAGATCACCAACAAACCGGTCATGGCCGAATGCTGGTTCTTCGGCAGGGAACTGAGCATGACCGAATTGATGCCCGGGTAGATCGGCGCCATGAACAGGCCGATCAGCGGGAACAGGAAGGTCGCCAGCGGCGCATTCGCCCACGTCACATTCGCGTCGATGGCGAGTTCGCGCGTCAGCGGCAGGGCCAGCAGCACCATCGCCGCCATGCCGATCACGCAGCCGTTCATTACCGTGTACCAGTGCACCTTGCGCATCACGACGCCGGCCGACAGGCGCCCGATCGCGAGGCAGGCCGCGAAGATGCTGGCCACCTGCACGCTCATCGCCGCCGGCAGTTTCAGGATTTCGTTATTAAACGTCGGCAGCCAGGTGCCGACGCTCTGCTCGATCAGCACGTACAGGAAAGCGGTGAGCACGAACACGCACACCAGGGGTTTCGTAAACAGCTTGAACATCGCCGTGAAATCTTCCCAGCGGCTGCGCCCGGCCGGCAGCTGGGCCTCGCTCTCGTCGAAGCGCGTGGAGAGCAGCAGGACGAACGTGAACGCGCACAGTCCGCCCAGCACCCAGTACACCTGCAGCCAGCTCTGCGACTTCGGATTGGCCGAATCAATGAAATGGGCGAACACCCAGTAGGCGCTCAAGACGCCGACCATGAACACGCCCTCCAGCGTATTCATGATGCTGGCGTGGTGGCGGCGGTCGGTCGCGATCAGCCCCAGCGTCGAATACACCGACACCTTGACTAGTGCAAACGCCACGCCCACGCACAGGAACAGCAGCTTGGCCGTCGCAAAACTCGGCAACAGCGGCATCGCCACGCAGGCCGCGGTGACGATGGCCAGCGCGACCAGCATCGCATTCTTGTAGCCCAGGCGCGGCAAAAACGACGCGACCAGGAAGGACACCGCGGCGATCGGCAGGTCCTTGAAAGCCTCCAGGATGCTGGCGCCGGATTTGCTCACGTCGTAGTTGTTGATGACCTGCAGGATCACCGTGCCCACGCTGTTGAGCAGGATCGCGAACACGAAGTAAATCAGGAACAAGGCCAATAAAATGCGCTGGTTTTTCACGCTGTCTCCGTTTTTTATAGTGATGCGCGTGTCAGTAGTCGTTCAGGCGGAATTCGCTCAGGCTCGGGATCACCCGGTCGGCCTGGGTCAGCACGGCGGGACTGCCGATGCCGAGCGCGTACATGCCCGCCGACTTGATCGAGGCGACTCCCGCCACCGCGTCTTCCACGCCCAGGCAGTCCCCGGGCGCCACGCCCAGTGCGGCGGCGGCATTCAGGAAAATCTCCGGATGCGGCTTGCTGTTGGCGATGCGAGCGGCGTCGACCACGTAATCGAAGCGGTCGCGGATGCCGAGGCGATCGAGCACCGTGAACGCGTTCTTGCTGACCGAGGCCAGGCCGATTTTCAGGCCGGCAGCGCGCACCGCAGCGAGGGCGTCAATGGCGCCCGGCAGCAGGTCCGCCGCGCTCATGGTCGCGATCAGTTCCACGTACTGATTGTTCTTGCGCTCGGCCAGCGCCAGTTTTTCCTCCATCGTGTACGTCTTCGGCGAACCCGCGAGAATCAGGTTCAGGGACCCCATGCGGTCCACGCCTTTTAAATTTTCATTGAACGCGTGATCGAAATGCACGCCCTCCGATTCAGCCAGCGCCTTCCAGGCCAGGTAGTGGTAATGGGCGGTGTCGGTGATGACGCCGTCGAGATCGAAAATGACTGCCTTGAAGTGACTCATGCCTGTGCCTCCATCGGGATGCGGGCGTTCGGCGCCGCGCGGGTGAGTTGCACCTCTTGTCCGAGGTGACTGAAGTCCAGCGTATCGCCCGCCAGCAGCGTGTACTCGACCGCGCCGGCATCGACGCGCACCTGCAGCTGGGCGCCGCGCAACTGGATCTTGAACTGGTAGTGCTGCCACTGCTTCGGCAGGGTCGGGGCGAAGCGCAGCGCGCCATCGGAGACGCGCATGCCGGCGAAACCATAGGCCACGCCCATCCAGGTGCCGGCCATTGCCGCCGTGTGCACCCCGTAATGGGTATTGCCGTGGGTGTCGTCCAGGTCAAGGCGCGCCGTCTCCATGAAGTAGTCGTAGGCCTTGTCGTGGTAGCCGACCTCGGAGGCGATGATGCTGAAGATGCAGGACGAGAGAGAAGAATCGTGGGTCGTGACGGCTTCGTAGTAATCGAAGTCGCGCCGCTTGTCTTCCAGCGTGAACTCGTTCGACAGCAGCATCAGCGCCAGCACCACGTCGGCCTGCTTGCAGACCTGGTGGCGGTAGATCACCATCGGGTGGTAGTTCAGCAGCAGCGGGTAGTTCTCTTTCGGCGTGTTCGCGAAGTCCCACACTTTTTTCGACAGGAAGCTGTCGTCCTGCTCGTGGATGCCGAGCTTGCCGTCATAGGGAAGGTGCATGCGCGCGGCGGCGTCGCGCCAGACGGCGACTTCTTCGTCCGTCACGCCGGTCGCGGCGGCGACGCGCGCGAAGTCGTGCGCGCGCTCGCTTGCCAGCTGGTCGGCCATGTCGGCGGCGAAGCGCAGGTGCATGCGCGCCATCGCGTTGGTGTAGTAATTGTTGTTCACCAGCGCCGTGTATTCGTCGGGCCCGGTCACTTCGTTGATGCAGAAGCGCCCTTCGCGGTCATCGCTGCCGATGCCGATCCAGATGCGCGCCGTCTCCAGCACGATCTCGAGGCCCGCCTGCGCCATGTAATCGAGGTCGCCGGTCGCTTCGTAATACGATTTGATGGAATACGCGATGTCGGCGTTGATGTGGTACTGCGCGGTCCCGGCCGGGAAGTATGCCGAGCACTCGCCGCCGGCGATGGTGCGCCACGGGTACAGCGCTCCCTTCGCATGCGCCATCTGGCGCGCGCGCTCGCGTGCCTGCTCCAGGCCGGCGTAGCGATATTCAAGTAACTTGCGCGCGATCTCCGGCTTCGAATACAGGAAGAACGGGAAGATGTAGATTTCGGTGTCCCAGAAATAGTGGCCCTCATATCCCTCTCCGGTCACGCCTTTCGCCGCGATGTTGGTGCGGCCGTCGCGTCCCACCGATTGCAGCAGGTGGTATTCATTGAAGCGAATACCCTGCTGGAGCGCGTCGTCGCCGGCAATCTCGACGTCGGCACTGGCCCAGAAGTCGGCCAGGAAGGCCGCCTGCGAGGCGCACAGCGCTTCGAAGCCGGCTGCCTGGGCGGCCGCGAGCGTCTCACGGGCACGAGCCAGCAATTCTCCTTCCGGATAGTCGCGCGAGGAGTGGTAGCTGCCGTATTTCGTCAGGCGCAGGGTTTGTCCCTCGACGGCGTCGCAGGCGAAGCTCTGGCCGGCGCGCTGGCCTTCCTGCCAGGCGCTCGCCGCGATACCCTCGACGACGGTCTGGATCGCGCTCACCAAACTGAAACCGCTGTTGTGGGTGCGCTGCACGAGGGCCGAGAAGGCATCAACCTGTTCGACCGAGACCGTTTTCAGGGCCGGGCCCGACACCGCCGAGCCGACGCGCGGATCGTCGCCCGCTTCCTGGTTTTTCACGGCGCCATCGAGGAAGGATTTAATCATGACCGTGCCCGAGAAATTCAGCGGCGTCAGTTCGACCTCGATCGCGAACAGGTGCTTATTTGCGAACGACACCACGCGCCGACTGCGCAGCGCGATGCGCTTGCCGTTCGGTGCGGTCCATTCGAGCGAGCGCACCAGCACGCCGCTGCGCAAGTCGAGCACACGCTCGTAGCGCCCGAGGGTGCCGGTCAATGGATTAAAACGTGCGCCGTCGATCTCGATCTCGACGCCCTTCGCGTTCGGCACGTTGAGCATGAACTGGTTTGTCTTGGCCAGCGCAAAGGCCGCCTCCGGATAGACAATCGGCTCGGACTCGTAAAAGCCGTTCAGGTAGGTGCCGTCGAGCGAGGTGCCGGCCGGGCCGGTATAGCCCTCTTCGCCGGTACCGCGCAGGCCGATGTAGCCGTTACCGAGCGCGAACAGGGTCTCGCGCAGGAAGTGGGTACTGGTATCGAAACCGGTCTCGCGGATGCTCCACGGATCGAGCGGAAGGGTCATGGTTGGGCTGTCGGATGGCTGCACGGCGAGTCCTCAAAACGGAGTACGGTGGATCGAAGTCGAAACAAATCAGGCGTCCGCTCGGGCGGACACCGGGATAAAGGGTTGAAGCGGATAAAACTCAGGTCTGGCGCACGATCAGCCTGGTCGGAAGCGTCTCGGAGGCGACCGGCTCGTCGTTCAGCAGCGCCAGCATCTTGCGTCCAAGTAAAACGCCGCCATCGCGCAAATCCTGGTGCACGCTGGTCAGCGGCGGCACGAAACTGGCCGCGCCCGGCGTATCGTCGTAGCCGATCACCGACACCTCGTCGGGCACGCGCAAGCCGTGTTCAGCCAGCGCCCGGATCGCGCCCATCGCCAGCAAATCGCTGGCCGCGAACACGCCGTCGACGGCGTGCTCTCCCTTCTTCTTGAGCAGCGCCGTCATGCTGTCGAAACCGGCCTCGAAGGTGAATGCTTTCGGGCGCACGATGTGGACGATGCCGTGGCCGCGCATGGCCTCGATGAAGCCGGCGCAGCGGCTCTGCACTTCGGCGTGGTCTACGTCGCCGAGAAAGACCAGCTTGCGGCGGCGCTGCTCGATGAAGCGCGCCGCGGCGCTGGCGCCACCGGCGTGGTTGTCGCTGCCGACCACCACATACGAATCGGACGCTTCCGGCGCACCCCAGACGATCAGCGGCAGGCCCACCTTTTGCAAGACCTTGACCGCTTCGCCATGCGAACCCTGGCCCAGCAGGATCATGCCGTCGGCGCCGCGCACCGGAGCGCTGTCGAGCAGCTGGCGTGACGTTAATACAACGGTGTAGCCGGCACTTGTCAGTTCTTCGGTAATTCCGCCGAGCAGGGCCAGCGGATACGGATCCGACATCGGCCGCCCTTTAATGGGCGTCATTTCCACCACCACGGCCACCGAATTGCTGCGGCCCATGCGCAGGTTGCGGGCGCTGATGTTCAGGCGGTAGCCCTGCTCTTCGGCGATGCGGCGCACTTTATCGCGCGTCTTCTCGGTCACGAGCGGGCTGTTGCGCAGCGCGCGCGACACGGTGATCGTGGACACGCCGGCCAGCGCGGCCAGGTCTTCCATCGTCATGCCGGCTTCGCTGCTGCGCTTGATATTTTTGTTGGTCGCCATGGGCTACTTGGGTGAAGGAAACAACTCTGCGTCAAATTATGACAGATTTAAATGACGGTGGAATCACAAATGACATCGATAACAATTTTATTGACATCGATATCATTCCTTGTTTCAATGACACACATTGACAGGCGTGCACCATTCAAGCCCGCCAATGCACCAAATACGAGCAAGACGACGAAGTAGTACATGCACTGCGACAGTAGGCGTTCAACGGCCCGCCAGGGCCCGCATGTCCAGGAGACGGATTTTGAACCATAAAAAAGAGAGCAATTACATGAACCAATCGAAGCAGTTCGTGCTGTCCACGGTCGCACTGGCCGTGCTGACCCTGGTTAGCCAGGCCCAGGCCGCCGGCCAGGCTACGCCTCAAGAAGGCAGCAATGCCGCAGTCACCCAGGAAATCCAGCAAGTCGTCGTCACCGGTACCGCCTCGGCTTCCGGCACCCGCAGGATCGACACCTCCTTCTCCATCACCACCGCCAATGAAGAGCAGCTGAAAGCGGCTTCGCCAAGCAGCACCGCCGACGTGTTGAAACTGGTGCCGGGCGTGTACGCAGAAGCGACCGGCGGCCAGTCGGGCGCCAACGTCGAAGTGCGCGGCTTCCCGTCGGGTTCGGACTCGCCCTTCGTCTCGGTCCAGCTGAACGGCAATCCTATCTATCCGGTGCCGGTGCTGTCCTTCTTCGAGGGCACCTCGGCCTTCCGCCTCGACGACACGATCGAGCGCGTGGAAGTGCTGCGCGGCGGCCCGAGCACGATCTATTCGGTCGGCCAGCCTGGCGCGACGATGAACTTCATCCTGAAAAAGGGTGATGACGTGCCTGAGCGCACGATCCGCCTGACCACCGGCACCGGCAACCTGCGCCGCGGCGACGTTTTTGTTGGCGGCAAGCTCGCCGACGGCTGGTACGGCACCGTGGGCGGCTTCTACCGCCAGGGCCACGGCGTGCGCGATCCGCAGTTCAAGGCGGACGACGGTGGCCAGCTGACCGCGACCATCACCCGCAAGTTGGAGGGCGGTGAAGTCACGGCCTACGTGCGCGCCACCAACGAAAAGAACGCGTTTTATACCGGCGTGCCGCTCATTTCGAGCAACAACGGCCGCACCATCAGCGAATTCCCTGGCTTCGATCCGCTCACCGGCACCCTGATGAGCAACGAAATGCGTCACTTCACGATTGACGCCGCGCCCGGCAAAACGCTCGAGCGCGACCTGGCCGACGGCCGCGGCATGAAGGCCGCCGTCTGGGGCGTGGACTACGAGCAGAAGATCAACGGCTGGGACGTTTCGAATAAAGCGAATTATTTCGACGGCGACCTGAACACGATCTCGATGTTCACCGGCGACAACCCGCAGACGGCGGCCACCTACCTGGCCGCCGCCAACACCAAGTACAACCCGACCGCGGCAAGCAGCTCCGGCAGCATGACCTATGTGAATGGCGGCGGCGCCGTCGATCCAAACCAGCAAGTGGTGCAGGCCGGCCTGTGGTCGGTCGAAAAGCAGCTGCGCTCGTTCACCGATGAACTGCGTGTCAGCCGCGAAGTCTTCCCCGGCCATACGCTCACCGTCGGTGGCTACTACGCCAACTACAAGTCGGACGACGAGTGGTACCTGGGTAACGCCCACCTGATGACGGCCACGCCGAACGCGCGCCTGATCAACGCCAGCCTGACCAACGGCACCATCGTCTCGCAAGGCGGCAAGAGCGGCAACGTCTTCTACGCGCCGGTCGCCAACTACAAGGGCAACAACGTCGCCCTGTTCCTGGCCGACGAATGGAAGATCAGCGACAACCTGCGCGTCGACGCCGGCCTGCGCCGCGAGCGCCAGAGCCTGGAAGGGTCGATCTCGAACCTGGCCGCGGGCGACACCGACAACAATCCGCTGACCGTCTACAACAACGGCACCTCGATCCCGACCGGCAGCTTTACCCGCCTGGAACGCGACGACAGCGCCACCTCCTTCACCGTCGGCGGCCTGTACAAGCTGAACAAGGATGCCAGCGTGTTCGCCCGTGCCAACACCGGCCACACCTTCATCTACTTCGACGACCTGCGCAATGCCGGCACCCAGGCGGCCGTCAACGACCGCAACGGCGTGCCGAACCCGAAGGTGAAGCAGTACGAACTGGGCTTCAAAACGGCGAACTCGCTGTACAGCGCTTACATCAACGCGTTCTACACCGAATTCACCGGCATTTCGTTCCAGCAGATTACGACCGATGCGGTCCTGAACTCGGTCAGCGGTTCGCGCGGCCATGGCGTCGAATTCGAGCTGGCGCTGCGTCCTGTTAAAAACCTGCAGCTGACCCTGACCGGCGATTATCAAAAATCGAAGTACCGCGACAATCCGGCGATCACCGGCAACGAAGTGCAGCGCCAGCCGAACCTGCAGTTCCGCTTCTCGCCGAGCTACCGCATCCCGCTGGGCGACAACGCCGTCAAGTTGTACGGTACCTACACCTATGTTGGCGACCGCTGGGCCGACCAGGCAAACCTGTCCTACCTGCCGTCCTATAAAACGCTCGACATCGGCGCGCTGGCCAGCATTGGCGCGAACTGGGAAGTGCGCGTCGCGGCCACCAACCTCACCAACGAGCTGGGCCTCACCGAAGGCAATTCGCGCCTGACCGGCGCCCAGAGCAGCGGTCCGATCAATGCCCGTCCGATCTTCGGCCGTGCGGTGGAAGCCTCGCTCCTGTATCGCTTTTAATTAAATAACTTTCCCGTCAGACTTTGGGAGCGGCTTGCCGCTCCCTTTTTTTTGCGCGGCGCCTACAATGGAAGCGTCACCCATCCACGGAGCCCCGCATGCCGATCAAGCCGGAAGAACTTGCCGCCCTGATGCGCGAAGTCGAGCTGGAAGACCCGATCGATTTCGCCGATCTGCCCTTTGCGGAAGACGATTTACGAGCGCTGGTGGCGAACCACCTGTGCGAGATGGCGGCGGCCATGGAAAATTTCAGTACCGAAGACCGCCTGCTGACCCTGCTCGCGGTGTCCGCCAAGCTGGTCCTCGAAAACCTCGTCCTGCACGTCCAGCTGCTGCGCCGCCACGGCTTGCCCGTCAGCGAAAACGTCGAAGCCCTGCTCGGCCGCCTGCGCAAGACCGACGAGGATTGACAGGCAGTTCCAACAAGAAATCGTCTGCCTACAACGCCTGCCCGATTGTGCGGTAATTAATCTGTTCCTTGAGGTATTATTGTTGACTAGGAAACTTGTCGTCCGGCGTTTCCCGGCCGGCATCAGCACGTCAAATTGAGGAAGCCATGTCCCGTAACAAGATCAAATTCACCGCCGCTGTCGTCTCCGGTGCGCTCCTGCTTGCCGGCATGAGTGCCTGCAACCGTGACCAGTCGACCGCGAGCCTGCTGGCCGAGGCCAGGCAATACCAACAGAAGGGCGACCAGAAGGCCGCCCTGATCCAGCTGAAAAATGCCGTCGCGAAGAGCCCGGAAGACGCCGAGGCGCGCGTGCAGCTCGGGTCGCTGTACCTGGAAACGGGCGATGCCGTATCGGCCGAGAAGGAACTGCGCAAAGCAGCCAGCCTGGGCCTGGCCCCGGCGCGCAGCCTGCCGCTGCTGGGCCAGGCACTGCTGGCCCAGGGCAAATTCAAGGAAGTGCTGGCCGAGATCAAGCCGGAACTGGCCGCCAAGTCGGCGCCGCTGACGGCCCTGCGCGGCGACGCCCTGCTCGCCACCGGCGAAACCGACGCCGCCAAGGCGGCCTACGATGCGGCACTGGGCATCGACGGCGGCAGCGGCGCCGCGCTCATCGGCCTGGCGCGCCACGCCCTGCTGAAGAACGATACGGCGACGGCGCAGCGCTTCGCGGCCGACGCCATCGCCAAGGACGGCAAGAATCCGGAAGTCTGGATGTTCCAGGGCGGCCTGCTGCGCGGCCTGAACAAGCCCGACGCGGCGCTCTCCGCCTTCGACAAGGTGCTCGCCCTGCGTCCGCAAGACCGCAACGCGAACCTGGAGAAGGCGTATATCCGCATCAACCAGAAGAAGTATGCCGAAGCGCGTACCGAGCTCGAGGCGGCGCACAAGCTCGCACCAGGGAGCCTGCTCGTCACCTACGGCCAGGCCCTGCTCGACTACAGCGAAGGCAAGAACAAGGAAGCGCGCGAATCGCTGCAGCGCATCCTGAAAAGCGCGCCGAACCACATGCCGAGCGTGCTGCTGGCCGCCGCCGTCGAGCTGAACCTGGATTCGCCACAGTCGGCCCAGATGCACCTGCGCAAATACCTGGAAGTCGAGCCGAACAACGTGTATGCGCGCAAGCTGATGGCGCAGGCCATGCTGAAGAACGCCCAGCCGGCTGACGCCGCCTCCATGCTGGCGCCGGCCTTGAAGGACACGAGCGACCCGCAGCTGCTGGCCCTGGCCGGCGAGTCGTACATGCAGGCGCGCGATTTCGGCAAGGCCATCGCCTACCTCGAAAAAGCCTCCCAGCTCGCTCCCGAGGTCGCTGCGCTGCACACCTCGCTGGGCATGGCGCGCCTGCAGCAGGGCGATGCCGCCAAGGGCATTGCCGAACTGGAACGCGCCGCCGAGCTCGATCCGAAATCGGAGCGCGCACTGACGGCGCTGGTGCAGGCCGAACTCGGCCTGAAGCATTACGACAAGGCCGCCGCCGCGGCCGCCAAGCTCGAGACACTGAAACCGAACGATCCGCAGACCTATAACTTGAAGGCTACCGTGTTGCTCAGCAAGGGCGACGTCCCCGCTGCCCGCAGCGCCTTCGAGAAAGCCCTGCAAATCCAGCCAACCTTCTTCCCGGCCGCCACCAACCTGGCCAAGCTCGACATGATGGAGAAGAAGCCGGACGCCGCGCGCAAGCGTTTCGAGGCGATCCTGGAGAAGGACAAGAAGAACTTCGGCGCGATGGGTGCGCTGGCCGAACTGGCGATGCTGCAGAACCGTCCGGAAGAAGCCACGACCTGGCTGGAAAAGGCGCAAGCCGAAAATCCGGATGCGATCGCACCGGTGCTCAGGCTGGGCGGCCACTACCTGGCGACCAAGCAGGAAAAGAAGGCGCTGACGCTGGCCCGTAAATTCCAGGCCGCGCATCCGTCGAATCCCGAGCTGATGGACCTGCTCGGCCAGGCGCAGCTGGCAAACGACGACGGCCAGGGTGCGCTCGACAGCTACAGCAAGCTGGTCAACATCGTGCCGAAATCGGCGCTGGCGCAAATGCGCCTGGCCGAGGCGCAGGGCAAGCTGAAGAACGATGCCGGCGCGGCCGAATCGCTCAAGCGCGCCAGCGCACTGCAGCCGAACCTGCTGCAGGCACGCGTGGCCCAGGTGGAAGTCGCCATGCGCCGCGGCCGTACCGACGAGGCGCTGGGCATGGTGCGCCAGCTGCAGCAGGACGTGCCCGGTTCCCCGGTCGGCTTCCTGATGGAAGGCGACCTGCAGCAGGCGCAGAAGAAGCCGGCGCTGGCCGTGGCGGCCTACGACAAGGCCTTCGCCATCACCAAGTCGAGCGCGGTCCTGCTGCGCAGCGCCCAGGCGCTGCGCCAGATGGGCAAGGAAGACGAAGCGAAGCAGCGCGTCAACGCCTGGGCCAAGGCACATCCGGACGACGTGCAGGTGGCAAACTACCTGGCCGAAGCGCACCTGGCGGCGAAGGAATACAAGCCTGCCGCGGCGCTACTGGAGCAGGTCGTCAAGCGCGCGCCGAACAATGGCGCGGCCCTGAACAACCTGGCCTATGCCTACCAGCAGCAGAAGGATCCGCGCGCGCTGGCCACCGCCGAGCAGGCGTACAAGGTCGCCGGCGACAACGCCTCGGTGATGGACACGCTGGGCTGGATGCTGGTGGAACAGGGGGACACGAAGCGCGGCCTGCCCTTGCTGCAAAAAGCAGCTGCCGGCGCGCCGGCTTTGCCGGAAATTCGCTATCACCTGGCGGTCGGCCTGAGTAAATCGGGCGACAAGGCCGGCGCACGCAAGGAACTCGAAACCCTGCTCGCGCAAAACAAGCCGTTCGCCCAGCTGGAGGAAGCCCGTTCGTTGCTAAAAACCTTATAACGGTCTATATTTCAGCTAAATAAAAAACCAACAGCGCCGCGCTTTTTGCCTGACTGGCAAAGCGCGGCCCCGGGCCAAAATAAAGGCGCCGCCCACTGCGGCGGCGCGCCAAAACCCAAGGTGTCTCACGATGACGAATCCCGACGAAGTCCAGGAACTGGACGAACGAACCCTCGAGTTTCTATCGAACGCTCATGTGTCAGAGGATCGCGATAATATAGCGAACTCAGAATTAGAGGATGTTATCGTGAACCAAGATTCATATGGAATCCGGCTTACCGATACGGCAAAAGGACGCAATTCGGCCAGTATGCTGGTCAACAAGATGTATGCTTGGCGCGGCTATGCTGGCACGCACCAGTTCAGCGACGATCCCAATCGCATCACGCTCACCGCCACGGACAAAGGCGAAGTGGTAGGCACCCTGACGCTCGGTATCGATTCGCCCATCGGCCTGATGGCCGACCAGATCTTCAAGGAAGAACTCGACGCGCACCGCGCGCGCGGGGCCAAGCTCTGTGAATTCACCAAGCTGGCCTTCGATCCGACCGTGCGTTCGAAAACCTCGCTCGCCAATCTGTTCCACCTGGCTGTCATTTACGCCCGCGATATCCACGATTGCACCGATATCGTTATCGAAGTCAATCCGCGTCACCGCCGCTTTTACGAGCATATGCTCGGGTTCAAGCGCGAAGGCGATTTGAAGGACAATCCGCGCGTGAATGCGCCGGCCTATCTGCTGCGTATCGAGCTGGCGTATGTCACCGAGCAGATTCAAAAGCACGGCGGCACCTTCAGCCAATCGGCCACCGAAGCGGCCACCGAACGCTCGTTCTATCCATATTTCTTCTCCCCGCGCGAAGAGCAGGGTATTATCAACCGCCTGCGCCGCATCGACGAACACCAGGCGGCGTAATCTGCCCGCTGGTTGCGGCCTGCCCCATTTTCGGGCAGCGCCATTGGATGCGCCGCCCGGGCGCTTCCTGTTTTTCGCCATCCCGACATTCACGTTGACCGCTTTACCTCTCCCACACATGACATCTCCTTTCCGCTATGAGCAGGCTTTTTCCCGAAATATTGGCTGGGTAACGCGTGAGGAGCAGGCGCAGCTGCGTACCAAACGGGTGGCGATCGCGGGCGGCGGCGGGGTCGGCGGCGTCCATGCACTGACCCTGGCGCGCCTGGGCGTGACCAAATTCCGGATCGCCGACTTCGACACCTTCGACGTGCCCAATTTTAATCGGCAAGTCGGCGCCATGGTCTCGACCCTGAACCAGCCGAAGGTCGAGGTGATCCGTCGCATGCTGCTCGACATCAACCCCGAATGCGAAGTCGAGATGTTCGACCAGGGCATCAACGACGCCAACCTGCACGCCTTCCTCGAAGGCGCCGACATGTACGTCGACGCGCTCGACTTCTTCGCCTTCGATATCCGCCAGAAAACCTTCGCCTTGTGCGCCCGGCTCGGCATCCCCGCCAGCACCGTGGCGCCGCTGGGCATGGGGGCAGCCTTGCTGAACTTCCTGCCGGGCCAGATGACCTTCGAGGAGTATTTCCAGTGGGGAGACTTGCCGGAAACGGACAAGGCCGTCCACTTCGTGGTCGGGCTGGCCCCGGCCGGCCTGCACCGCCCCTACCTGGTGGTGCCGGAAGCGGTGAACTTCGTCGAACGGCGCGGTCCCTCGACCATCATGGCCTGCCAGCTGTGCGCCGGCGTGATGGGCACCGAAGCCCTCAAAATCCTGCTGGGACGGGGACGCGTGCTGGCGGCCCCATGGGGCATCCAGTTCGACGCCTATCGCAACAAGCTGGTGCGTACCTGGCGGCCGGGCGGCAACCGTAATCCCCTGCACCGCCTGATGATCAAGATCGGCAAGAAGCAGCTGGCCAAGGACCTGGCCGCCGCGGGAGCGAGCGCATGAATGCAGACATCAAACCCGGCACGATCGAACAGATCCTCGAACTGGCGCGCTGGGCCCCCAGCGGCGACAACATGCAGACCTGGCGCTTCGAGATCGTCGCGCCCGATCACCTGGCCGTGCACGCCTACGACACGCGCGACCACTGCGTCTACGACCTCGACGGCCACCCGAGCCAGATCGCCTTCGGCACCCTGCTGGAGACGATTGCCATCGCCGCCAGCGGCCACGGCCTGCGTGCCGGGATCGAACGCCGCCCCGGGGGCCGCGAGACCCACCCCATCTTCGACGTGCGGTTCACCAAGGATGCGGCGATCGTGCGCGATCCGCTGATCGACGTGATCAACGTGCGCACCGTGCAGCGCCGGCCGATGAAGACGACGCCGCTGACCGCCGAACACAAGCGCCTGCTGGAAGCCACCGTGGCGCCGGCCTACTCCCTGACCTGGCTCGAGAGCCGGCCGCAGAAATGGCAGGCCGCCAAGCTGATGTTCAATAACGCCCGGCTGCGCCTGACGATGCCGGAAGCCTTCGAGACCCACCGCAGCATCATCGACTGGGACAACCGCACGCACAGCCCGGACAAGGTGCCGGCCGGCGCCCTGGGCGTCGACGCCATGACCCTGGTCCTGATGAAATGGGCGATGGTCAGCTGGCGCCGCATGAAGTCCGTCAACACGCTGATGGGCACCTGGGCGCCGCGCCTGCAGATGGACCTGGCCCCGGGCATGGCCTGCGCCGCCCACTTCGTGCTCAAGGCGAAATCCGCGCCGCAGTCGATCGACGACTACGTCGCCGCCGGCCGCGCGCTGCAGCGCTTCTGGCTGACCATGACGACCCTCGGGCTGTACATGCAGCCGGAAATGACGCCGCTGATCTTCTCGAAGTATGCGCGCGAAGGCACGCGTTTTACGGCGCAGGCGAAACTGACGGATGCGGCCAAGGCCTTGCAGCGCGAGACCGAAGCGCTGATCTTCAACGACGCCCTGTTCCCGGTCTACATGGGACGCCTCGGCTATGGCCCGGCACCGGCGGCGCGCTCGGTTCGCCGCCCCGTTTCCGAACTGATGAAGCGCTGACCAAGCTGGCCCGGCCACAAAAAAAAGCGGCGTCGACCCGAAGGTTGACGCCGCTTTTGCTTTCATTGCCCTAATTGGTCGATCTTGTTCTTGTTATCGCCAGCGCTTGCCCAGCAACTCGCGTTTTACGTAGTTTGCAACGGGAAAGAGCGGGCAAGCCCGCTCTCTCCTTGTACTACCTGACGCTCAGAGGGCTAATTAAGCCTTCTTGGCGCGCTTGCGGCTCACGACGCCAGCGCCCAGCATGGCGATGCCGAACAGGGCCAGCGAACCTGGCTCTGGCACTTCAGCCAGCTTGAACTGACCGTTGTTGCTGACAAAGAAGTTGCCTGGGGTGTTGGCATAGGCCTGGCCGTTGCAACCGTTGCCGGTGAAGTTGGCGTACTGGCAAGCGACTTCGTCCACCAGGATGTCGGTCGGGTTAGCGACGGTGTTGGCGTTGGTGAAGGCGAAGGCCATGATCGACTCGGTCGACAGGTCCTGGCCGTTTTCACGGAAGAAGTAGCCCGAATCCAGCGAACCCTGGTCAGCCTTGGCGAACACGGTGACTTGACCGTTGTTGGTTGGCGAACCGCTTGCATCGACGCGGCCGCCGCCGCCGGCCAGCACGGTGAACTCGGCGATCATGTTGCCCTGGTTGGCACCGTAGATACCAGCCGACGTGCCGTACTGGTTGGTCGCGTTCTGGTACATGCGGATGGTGCCGCCGCTGAAGCTGAAGGCGCCGCTGAAGTTACCGGTACCGGTCGCTTCGAAGGTTGCCGAGATGTTACCGCCTGGGTAGTTCACCGGGAACAGCTGGCTGTTGCTGTCAGCCTGGACGATGTTGAACACTGCGTGTTCCGAGAACGAGAAGCTGGAGCCACCGGTCGGGTTGATCTGGATGAAGGCGTTGCCGTTCACGTCCAGGTATTCGTTGATTTTTTGACCGCTGGCGTAGCCGCCACCGGTCGGGTTGAAGACCCAGTCGTTCAACACGGTAGCAGCGTTAGCGCCACCAGCGACAGTCATTGCAACAGCTGCGGCGCATGCCAGTTTCTTCAGAAATTTCATAATTTCAATCCTCGCTTAGTTGATAGGTTTGGGCAAACACACTCAACTATTAGCAAGCAGCGTGCCAGCTTGTTAATTCCCTTAATAATCAAGGATTTGTGGCTAAACCTTAGAGCGGGCTCAACCGCTGTGTAAAAAACCCCGACAGCATTTTTTCACAAAAAATTCTTGTAGGAATTATAATACTTTTGAGCACTCAAACTTGATCAGATTTAACATTTCCAGGCGACAAAAAAGCTTTATGGAAGAGATGGCGCGACAACATCAGCGGCGGCATGCGTAACCAGTTGCCGCGGATATACAACATGGCATCCGCCAGCGGCGTCAGGGCAGCGGCGCAGCTCGGATGCATCGGACGCAGGGCGCGCGCGAACAATCCGTCCATCAAGGCGAGCAAGGCGCGCCCCGGGCGCCCGCCGCCGGCCGTCTCCACGGTGGCGGCCGGCACGGGCGTGCCGAGCAGCTGTATACAGTAGCGCAACGCATAGAACAGCGGACGGGCCAGTTCGAGTTCGTGCGCACGCGTGGGCAACGCCGTCCAGAACCCGGGCTCGGTCGCGCCGAAATGGCACAGCAGCCGGTGCAGGTCGAACAGGTCGCGCAGGCCATGGTCGTACTCGCCCTCGTAGAACAGGTGGGTGGCGCTGTGCAGCACCATGTCGCAGGGCGCGAGCACGGACAGGCCAGGGGCGCCAGGAATGGCGCGCGCAGCGGCGCGCAGGCGGGCCGGGTCGGGGCGCACCGCCGCCGTCTCCGGCAGGATCGCATGGTGGACGTCGATCACGGTCGCGCGGCGCAGGTGCTGCAAGGGCGGCAGTTCGTGCATCCACTCGCGGTAATAGCGCTGGTCGTAGGCGTCGTGATGGTTCGACACCCAGCCGTGCAGCATCAGGCGGCTTTCGACCTCGTCGAGCCTGTCTTTCGGCACCAGGATGTCGATATCGGAAAACAGGCGCCCTGCCGCCGCCGGCAGCCCGGCCGCCACATAGGCCGTCCCCTTGAGCAGGATCAGCGGCAGGCCGGTGTCCTGCAGCGCGCGCCGCACCTGCTGCGTCTCGAAGCGTACCGCCTGGCCGTGGCGCTCCCACGCCCTGCGCTCCCAGCCCAGGCGGCGCTGTACGCGCTCCGGTAAGGTATGCAATATGCCGTGTTCTTCGGCCAGCAGGGCCAGCGTGGCGCCGAGGTCGGCGGAAACCGCCTGGCGCAGCAGCAGTTCCCAGGCCGGCGCGTCGAACGCCGCCATGGTCGGGGGGCTGCGCAGCACCCGGGTCAGCAGGGGCAAGGTATTCATCGGCGTCCGGCAAGCAGGCCTTCGAAGACGGCCATGGCGTCGTCGAGCGCGCCGTAGCTGAAATCGAAGGTGTGGGTGCCGTCGATCAGGCGCGCGGCCGTGTCGAACCCGGCGCCGCCCAGCAGGCTGTAATTGAATGCGTTCTCGGCCAGGCGCAGGTGGGCGCGCGCCTGCGCCACCGGCACCAGTTCGGCCGGCGCGCCCTGCTTCCATTGCGGGAACACGATCCAGGCCGGCGTGGCCGGTTCCAGGGCGCGCGCGACGCTCGCGCCGGGTGCGCACATGTGCGCCACGGTGCCTTTGACGGTATCGGCCACCGGGGGCGAGATGTGGGCCTCGGGCGCCCAGGCCCGGATCACGTCGATCGAGGCATTTTTGAGACTGACCGGACGCGGCACCGGGTCGATTTGACCATCGACCAGGCGCACCAGGGTCAGCTCGTCGGAAAGCAGGCGCCAGCCGCGCGCGACCAGCGCCGCGCACAGGGTGCTTTTACCGGAACCCGGCGGGGCCGGCAGGATCACGGCTGCGCCCTCCTTCTCGACCACCGCGGCGTGGATCACCAGCCAGGAGTGGGCGTGGCTCGATACGCACCAGTTCATCGCCCATTCGAACATCGGGTAGAGCTGGGCCAGCGGCAGCGGCTGGAAAGGCTCCATGCCGTCGTAGTGAAAATAGACCTGCGGCTTGATGAAGCGCCGCAGGCCGCGCGGGCGGCGCAGCAGCACGTTGAAATCGGCGGTCGTGTCTTCGTCCAGCACCGGATAGTCGGCGTACATGCGAGAAAGGGCGACGGCCAGCGCCGGCAGCGAACTGCGGATGCAGGCAATGAAGGGACCGGTCTGCAGGCGCAGGCCGGGACCACGCAGGCGGGCCGCCAGCGTGTGGCGGTCGAGTGCGCCGACGGTCAGCACGCGAGCGGTTCGACCAGGTGCAGCGCAGCCAGGTCGTCCAGCACATCGTGCAGCATCGCAGCGCCGTCGTGCGCATCGGCGTCGGGATCGAGCCCGAAGGCCGCGGCAAGCTGCACGACCGCCTGGGGAGCTGCCTGCAACTGCGCGAGCAAGGCCAGAGCAAACTCGTCGAGCAGGTGGGTATCGCCCGACAGGTCGTTATACAGCACGCACTCGCCGTCCCAGCAACGGTAGCGCAGGCGCTGGCCGGAGACCAGGCGCCAGGTCGGGGAAGCTGTCATGCGTGCAAAGCGGCGCCGTACTAGCGGAAGGTGCTCACAAGATAGGCAGCGATGTCTGCGCCGCCCCACTGCGCCATGCCGGCGCCGGGAGAGTAATAGCCTTTCGTGACGAACTGGGTCCAGATCTCGATGACCCTGTCCTCCGGTAACACGGTGGGGATACCGGCGTTGCGCGATGCGCGCGCATTCACCAGGGCGGCGACACACTGCATCGCCACATTGTTGCGGTCGATCGCCTTGATGGCCCGCGTCGGATCGATCACCTGCATCATCGTGACGTTGGCCAGTGCGACATAACTGCCGCTACAGATGAAAAAACTACTGAACTTGGCGCTCGAATCCATCCCGGCCGTGGTCTTCCATTCGTTCGGATGGGTTTTCCAGTAGCCGTGGGAACGGTTATAGCTGCATGACATCTGCGGCTTGGCGCTGGCGCCCGGCCTCATCGACATATAGCCGGAAGGCGAGTTGCACATCGTTTTGCTGAACGCGGCCATGCCGGGCTGGCTGTGCAGCGTCAGGATGACACCGGCGGCGCCCGCCCCGGCACGCGCAAAACGGCGGCGGGCAATCCCCTGCGGATCCAGCAGTGGCTGCGGCACGGCCTGCGTGTCCGAGATCGGAGTAGTTTTATCTTGAGTGTCCATGAGCACGTTTCCTAAGTCTTAGAAAGTATGCCATACACATTTGTTCAACGGCATATATTCCTACACAAGCAAAATACGGACCACAGACCGATAAGTTGACTAATTGCAACATCGAATCAAGCACTTAGCCCGGTAGCCTCGACTTTTACCCAAAACGACAACGGCGCCCGCAGGCGCCGTTGTAAGAAAAGCCGACAGTCAACTGGCTTAGAAGAAGCTTTCCGGGATCACCAGGATGTCGCCCGGGCGCATCGGCATATTCGCCGAAATGTCGCCGTCCTTGATCAGGTCGTCGAGGCGCACATTCAGCTTGCGCTGCTTGCCGTCGACGGTGCGGATGATGCTGGCGCGGTTGCCCGAAGCGAATTCGGTGACGCCGCCGACGGCGATCAGGACATCCATCAGCGACATGTCGCGGCGGTAAGGCAGCGCTTGCGGCTTGGCGGCCTGGCCGATCACGCGGATCTGCTCGCCGTAGTTGCCGACGAAGCCGGTGACGACGACGGTGACGACCGGCTGCTGGATGAACTTGGCCAATGCCTTTTCGATGTCGCGCGCCAGTTCGGTCGAGGTTTTGCCGGCGGCCGGCAGGTCTTCGACCAGCGGGGTCGTGATCTTGCCGTCCGGACGAACCGGCACCGACATCGATACTTCCGGATTGCGCCAGACGATGATGTTGACGGCATCGCCCGGACCGATCAGGTAATCGGCCGGCGCGGCACCTGCCATCTCGGCTGCCGACGGCGCAGCCGGCTTGTTCCAGAACGCACAGCCGGACACGGCCATGGCGCAGGCGGCGGCCAGGGCCAGTTTCATCAGATTCGTCATGATCTTGCTCACGTCATTCCCCTTCACGACAGCAGCGACCGGCAAAGCCAGGCTGTTGTAATAGAAACATAAAATTGTTATTTAGCCATCAAACTGGGCATATTGTATCTTAATCATGCCTTAACGAAAGGCGTGCACGATTGAAATACTTCGTTTTCACTTCTGCCGCAACAACTCCTGCACATACTGGACCGGGACCGCATAGCTGATACCGCTCGGGCTGGTGATGGCGGTTTCCTTCAAGCCCTTGACGAACACCATATTAATCACACCCAGCACGGCGCCGCTCTCGGCATCATAGACCGGACTGCCGCTGTTGCCCGGGTAGGCCGTGCCGTCGAGTTGGAAAATTTTCACAGGATCGCGCTGCAGCTGGGCGATGGCACGGGCATCGAGGCGGCGCGAACTGAGCGACGGCATGACGATCGGCGTGATCGCCGACAGCGTCGCACGATGGGTCACGTGGTTCAGCCCGAGCACCATGCCGAGCGGGAACCCTGTAAACGCCAGCGCCTGCCCTTCAGCGGCGGCGCGCGAATCGCCCAGCGCCAGCGCCGGCAGCGGCGGACCGTCGACCAAGCGCAGGTGTGCCAGGTCGTGTTCGCGGTCGAGCGCCACCAGGCGCGCCGCGCGAAAACGGACATCCTGGCCGGCGCCGACCACGACACCGAGCTCCTCCATCTTGGAGGCGTCGAGGTTGCTTGGCACCACGTGGGCATTTGTGATAATGCTCATGCCGTCGGCGACGGCAAAACCGGTGCCGGAAAACACGACGGACGGGCTGCGCGTCTTCAGAAAACTGCCGACGCCGACCACGGAAGGTTTCACTGTAGCAATCGTGCGTACGAGGCTGTCGGCACGCGCCGGCCCCAGCGCCAACAGGGCCGCCAGCGCGGCACAGAGGCCCAGCGCACGGCGGCGCGCACGGGGCTTGATCATGTTGCATTCATTATTTCGAATAGGAATCAATCGTGCAGGCCCTTTTGCAAATTAAACATTACAATACAACAGCTTGATGTTACGCATGGGCGGTGTCCGGACTTCACGGTGACGCCCCCTGCTCCCCACCTCATTCTTGATGGTGTGCAACATTTTTCACTGTTGTTGTTTGTCGGTTGGCAATAATAACGCCGATGAGAGGACGCGACAGTGAATTTCGGCATTGCAGTCAGGAATTTGTGTTGTATCGGGTACTAAGACTGAACCTTTATTAGCGCGATTTTCCGGGACGCAATTGCAATTGCACAAACTACAAGCGATGATGCGTGTTCTTTTGTGATTATTTATGCCCGGCCCCGTGCCGGGCGGACATGGCGAGACTGAGATGGCAGAAATAACAGCCCTTATCCTGAATTTCCTCAAAGCCCTCGGTAAATACCGTTGGCACGCAGTGAGCATCGCCTGGCTGGTCGCCTTGATCGGCTGGGCGATCGTGCTCAAGTTGCCGAACCAGTACGAAACCTCGGCCCGCGTCTACGTCGACACCCAGAGCATCCTGAAACCGCTGCTGCAAGGCATGACGACGCTGCCGAACCTCGACCAGCAGGTGATGTTCATGCGCCAGACGCTGATCAGCCGTCCGAACATCGAAAAGGTCATGCGCGACACCGACCTCGACGTGAAAGCGACGAGCAGCGCCGAGAAGGAAAAAATGATCGACGAGCTGATGACCAAGATCAAGATCGCCGGCACCGAGCGCGACGACATCTATACCATCAGTTATACCTCGACCGATGCCAAGCTGGGCAAGGACGTCGTGCAGTCGCTGCTGACCATCTTCGTGGAAGGCAGCTTCGGCGGCAAGAAGCAGGACTCCGACAAGGCGGTCCAGTTCATCGACGACCAGATCAAGGGTTACGAAACGAAGCTGGCCGCCGCCGAGAACGCGCTGAAGGAATTCAAGCTCAAGAACATGGGCCTGCTGCCGCGCGAAGGCGGCGACTGGAGCGCCCGCGTGGCCGCCGCCAACGATGCGCTGAGCCAGGCGCGCCTCGAGCTGGCCGAAGCGGAGCAGTCGCGCAACGCCATCCGTCGCCGCATGAGCGGCGGTGGCGGCACTGCCGAAGGCGGCAGCGGCGGCATGGTCGATCCGGAAACCGAAAGCCGCCTGGCGGCCGCCCAGAAGAACCTGGACACCCTGCGCCTGCAATACACTGAAGAACACCCGGACATCATCGCCACCAAGCGCCTGGTCGAGCAGCTGCAGGCGCGCAAGAAGGAAGAGATGAAGAAGGGCCGTCCCGATCCGTCGGTGGCCGCCAGCCCGATGATGCAGCAGCTGAGCGTCTCGCTGTCGGATGCCGAATCGCGCGTCGCCGCCCTGCGCGCCCGCGTCGGCGAATACCAGGCCCGCGTCACGACCCTGCGCAACCAGAGCCAGACGGCGCCGGAAGTCGAGGCCCAGCTGGTCCAGCTGAACCGCGACTACACGGTCAACCGCGAGAATTACCAGCAACTGCTGCAGCGCCGCGAACAGGCCAAGCTGTCCGGCGACCTGTCCTCGGCCACCGACATGCTGACCTTCCGCGTGGTCGAGCCGCCGCTGGCCGCGACCAAGCCGAGCGGCCCGAACCGCATCGCGCTGTTCTCCGGCGTGTTCGTTTTTGCCCTGGTGGCGGGACTGGTCGGCGCCTTCATGATGAGCCAGGTGCGGCCGACCTTCCTCAGCCACGCCGCGCTGCGTGAAGTGACCGGCGTGCCGGTACTGGGATCGATCAACATGCACTGGACCGACAGCCAGAAGGTGCTGCGCAAGCGCCGCCTGCTCGGTGTCGGCGTCGCAGTACTGCTGCTGATCGTCGCCTACGCCGTCGGCGTGGCGACGATGCTGGCGCGCGCCAGCGCCTGACGGACAATATTAGGAGCGAATGTGAGCATTATCGAAAAAGCGGCCAGCCGCATTGACCACACCCGCGCACCGGCGCCGGCCCCCACCGTCGTCGAACACGACGGCCAGCCCATCGTGCTCGAACCGCAGGGCCTGGCGCCCGCGGCCGAAGCCGCGCCGCCCGCGGTCGAGCCGACCCCGGCCGCCGCGCCGGCGCCACGCGTCGAAACGCCGCGGGTTGAAACGCCGGGCGTCGCTACGCCGCGCGTTGACAAGCCGGGCGTTGCCGCGCCGCGCAAGGTGGCCCCGAAGCCGGGCGTGCGCAAGGTCGACCTGGACCTGGTGCGCATGCGCGAAGCCGGCATGGTCACCGCCGCCAGCGGCCGTACCAACCTGCTGGAAGACTTCCGCGTCATCAAGCGCCCGCTGCTCAAGCAAGCCTTCAGCGAAGGCACGCCGGGCCGCCCGAACAACCTGATCATGATCACCAGCTCGCTGCCGGGCGAAGGCAAGACCTATTGCGCGATCAATCTGGCCATGAGCATCGCGATGGAACTCGACCACACGGTGCTGCTGGTCGACGCCGACGTCGCCCGCCCATCGGTGCTGCGCACCCTCGGCCTGCCGGCCCAGCGCGGCCTGATGGACATCCTGGTCGACGACAAGCTCGACCTGTCGGACGTCATGCTGCGCACCAACGTCGACACCCTGAGCATCCTGCCGGCCGGCACCAGCACGCCGCGCGCGACCGAGCTGCTGGCCAGTTCGACGATGAGCGCATTGGTCAACGAGATCGCCAACCGCTATCCGGACCGCATCGTCATTTTCGACTCGCCGCCGCTGCTGCTCACGAGCGAAGCGCGCGTGCTGGCCGGTCACATGGGCCAGATCGTGGTGGTGGTCGAAGCCCAGGGCACGACCCAGCACGCGGTCAAGGAAGCGCTGCGCCAGCTGGAAGGCTGCAGCAACGTCAATCTCATCTATAACAAGGCGCGGGACATCCCGGGGATCGAAGAGACGTATGACTATCACTACGGCTAAACGCATCGCTGCACGCGTTCCGCGCCTGGCGCCGCTGGCCGCGGCGCTGCTGGTGGCGTTGCCGGCCCAGGCCCAGTGGAATGTCACGCCTTCGCTCACGCTGGGTGAAACCTACAGCGACAACCCGGGCCTGAACAGCGATGCCAACAAGCGCGGCCAGTTCATTACCGAAGTCACGCCCGCCATCCGGGTGGACGGCCGCAATTCGCGCATCCAGTTCCATGCCAACGCACGCGCCTCGTCCTTCAATTACAGCGACAGCAGGCCTGCCAACGCGCGCCGCAGCGGCGTCGAGTACGATGCCGGCGGCACCGTCAAGGTGATCGACGAATTCATGTATGTCGATGCGCGGGCGAATGGCGGTACGCGCCCGGTGTCGGCCTTCGGCCCGGACAATACCTTCAACCGCTATACGGACGAAAACCAGACCAAGCTGTCCAACTGGAGCATCAGTCCCTACCTGGTCCGGCGCTTCGGCAACTTCGCCGCGGCGACGCTGCGCTACACCCACGACAGCGTGAACGCCGACGAGACGCGCTTCGGCAGCAGCGAGTCCGACGGCGTCAGCTTCAACCTGGCCAGCGGACGTGCCTGGCGCGACCTGGGCTGGAACCTGCGCTATGCGCGCCAGGAAGTGGCGAACAAGCGCTTCGGCGATTCGTCCTCGGAAAATGCGCTGCTCGGCCTGAGCTACCGCCTGCAGCGCACCTTGAGCCTGACGGCCAGCGCCGGCTATGACGTCTACGACTACGGCGACTTCGGCGGACGCACCTCCGGGGCCAGCTGGTCGGCCGGCTTCGCCTGGCGCCCGACCGTGCGTACCGCCATCGAGATGTCGGTGGGCCGCCACTTCCTGGGCAACACCGGCTCCCTGCTGGCCACGCACCGCAGCCGCCACACGGTCTGGCGGGCGAGCTATTCCGACGCCGTCACGAGTACGCGCCAGGAGTACACGCAGGGCCAGCAGATCGATACCGCGGCCCTGCTCGACAGCCTGTTTGCCGTATCGATTCCCGACCCGGTCGCGCGCCGCCAGGCGGTGCTGGACTACATCCAGCTGGCCGGCCTGCCCGCGACCCAGGGCGAACGAGTCAATTACCTGACCAATCGCTACTTCCGCCAGAAGCTGGCGCAAGCCTCGGTCGCGTACAACATGCGCCAGCATGGTGCGGTAATGACACTGTTCGCGAATGAGCGTGTCGCGCTATCCTCGGGCGCGGCCGACAGCGAACTGCTGGGCAACCAGCTGTTCTCGCTCAACGACAACGTGCGCCAGTTCGGCGCCAGTGCCGCCTACAGCTACCGCGTCAACGCGCGCACCAGCGCCAACGCGACGCTGAGCACGTCGCGCACCCGCTCCCTGACCACCGACATCGAATCGGACCAGCAGGCCGTGCGCCTCGGCCTGACGCGCCGCTTCAGCCGCAATCTGTCCGGCACCGCCGAACTGCGCCACCTGCGCGGCAACCGCGGCTTTGGCTCGGATTACAAAGAAAACGCCATCAGCGCCACCTTAACGGCCCTGTTCTAAAGCGGAGAGACACGATGTACGAACCGTATTATGGATTGACCGCCAAGCCCTTCCAGCTGCGCCCCGATCCCCACTTTTTCTTCGGCAGCAAGGGCCACAAACGCGCCATGGCCTATCTCGAATACGGCCTGTCGCAAGGTGAAGGCTTCATTGTCGTCACCGGCGAAGTCGGTGCCGGCAAGACCACGCTGGTGCGCAACCTGTTCAACAAGCTGCCCTCGGACCAGATCGTCGCGGCCCACATCGTCAACACCCACCTCGATCCGGACGACACGCTGCGCATGGTGGTCTCGGGCTTCGGCCTGCCGTATGAAGGCGCGAGCAAGACCGACCTGCTCACCCGGCTGGAACAGTTCCTGCACACGGTCGACCGCCAGGGCAAACGCGCCCTGCTCGTCATCGACGAAGCGCAGAACCTGAACCCGAAGACGGTTGAAGAGCTGCGCATGCTGTCGAACTTCCAGACCGACGACAAGTCGCTGCTGCAGACCTTCCTGCTGGGCCAGCCCGAGTTCCGCGGCACCCTGCACAGCCCGAGCATGCAGCAGCTGCGCCAGCGCGTCATCGCCAGCTACCACCTGGGCCCGATGGATGCGCCGGAAACGCGCGCCTATATCGAGCACCGCCTGCACACGGTCGGCTGGAACGGCGACCCGAGCTTCGACGACGCCGCCCACGCGGCCATCTTCGCCTACACCGGCGGCATCCCGCGCAAGACCAATACCCTGCTCGACCGCGTGCTCCTGATGGGCTACCTGGAAGAACTGCACCATTTTACGGAAGCGCATATCCAGACCGTGATCGCCGACGTCAGCGAGGAATTCGAGCTGCCGGAAGCGATGCGCCCGCCAGCCGCGGACATCGGCGGCGAACTGCTCGACAGCGGCCTGGGCGGCATGCAGGATCGCCGCGACAGCGTCGACATGCTCGACGAGCGCATGATGCGCCTCGAAAAATCGATCGTCTCGGTCCTGTCGATCCTGAAAAAAATCGTCGCCACGCCGCAAAACGGCGTGCCCGCGAACCAACACGTGGATACCCCCGAATGAAGATGCAGACCCCCGCAGCCCGGCCGCAACGCCAGCCGGGCGAGCGCATCAAGAATGCGATGACCTGCGACGTCGAGGATTACTTCCAGGTCTCGGCCTTCGCGCCCTACATCAGCCGCGACAGCTGGCCGACGCGCGAATGCCGCGTCGAAGCCAATGTCGAACGGATCCTGGCGCTGTTCGAACAAAACGACGTCAAAGGCACGTTCTTCACGCTCGGCTGGATCGCCGAACGCTATCCGCAGATGGTGCGCCGCATTGTCGATGCCGGCCACGAACTGGCCAGCCACGGCTACGGCCACCTGCGCGCCTCGGACCAGAGCCGCGCCGAGTTCGACAACGACATCCGCAGCGCGAAAGCCCTGCTGGAAGACATCGGCGGCCAGCAGGTGATCGGCTACCGCGCCCCGAGTTTTTCGATCGGCGAAGGCAACCTGTGGGCCCTGGAGGCGCTGACCGAAGCCGGCTACCGCTACAGCTCGAGCATCTACCCGATCGCCCACGACCACTACGGCATGCCGGACGCGCCGCGCTTCGCCTTTTATCCGAACGGCCCGGACGGCCTGCTGGAGATCCCGATCACCACGGCCATGCTGGGCAAGCGCAAGCTGCCGGCCGGCGGCGGCGGCTATTTCCGCCTGCTGCCGTATGCGCTGTCGCGCTGGATGGTGAAACGCGTAAATGAGTTGGACAACGAGCCGGCCCTGTTCTACTTCCACCCGTGGGAAGTCGACCCGGGCCAGCCGCGCCCGGAAGGACTCGGCGCCAAGGCGCGCTTTCGCCACTACATCAACATCGAGCGCATGGAAGGGCGCATTGCCGCCCTCGCCCGCGATTTCGCGTGGGACCGGATGGACCGCATTTTCCTGAGCAAGCCATGAATTCGATCATCGAGGGCGCGCTGCAGCGGCAGTCCGCCGCTGCCTTCGAGGCGGCCAAGCCCGACCTGCTGTTGCTGGTGCACCGCATCCCCTACCCGCCGAACAAGGGCGACAAGATCCGCTCGTACAACCTGCTGAAGCACCTGGCGACGAAATACAAGGTGCACCTGGCTACTTTTGTGGACGACGCCGACGACTGGCAGCACGTGCCGACGGTCGAGGCGCTGTGCGCCAGCAGCCATTTCGTGAAGCTCGATCCGCTGCAGGGCAAGCTGCGCAGCGCAAAGGCGCTGGCGATGGGCAAATCGCTGTCGCTGGAATATTACCGCGACGCCGGGATGAAGCGCTGGGTTGCGCGCACGATGCGCGAGCGCGGCATCGCGCGCGTGATGACCTTCTGCTCGGTGATGGCCCAGTATGCGGAAGACTTCCCGGCCGCGCGCCGCGTGATCGACTTCTGCGACATCGACTCCGACAAATGGCGCCAGTACGCCGAAAAGAAGAAGTGGCCGATGAGCTGGGTGTATGCCCACGAAGCGCGCAGCCTGCTCGACTACGAGCGCAAGGTCGCCGGCGAATTCGACGCTTCCCTGTTCGTCTCGGCGCCGGAAGCGGAGCTGTTCCGCACCCTGGCGCCGGAGAGCGGCGCCAAGATCGGCCACTTCAGCAACGGCGTCGACACCGAGTATTTCAGCCCGCTGCGCGCCTACGACAATCCGTATGCCGCCGGCGAACAGGCACTGGTGTTCACCGGTGCGATGGACTACTGGCCGAACGTCGACGCCGTCAAATGGTTCGCCGAACACGTGCTGCCGCGCGTGCGCGCCTCGGTACCGAACGCACGGTTTTATATCGTCGGCTCGCGCCCTGCGCCGGAAGTGCTGGCGCTGGCCAACGAAGCCATCGTCGTCACCGGCACCGTGCCTGACGTGCGCCCCTACCTTGCCCATTGCGTGGCCGCGGTGGCACCGCTGCGCATTGCGCGCGGCATCCAGAACAAGGTGCTCGAGGCGATGGCGATGGGCCGTCCGGTGGTCGCATCGCAGCAGGCCTTCGAGGGCATCGAGGCCGCGCCCGGCCGCGAACTGATCGTGGCCGACACGCCGGAGGAGCATGCCGACAGCGTGATTGCTCTGCTGCGTACTCCCGACACGGCCATGGGCCAGGCCGCGCGCGCCAGCGTCGAGCGCCGCTACAGCTGGGCCGCCCACCTGTCCCCGATCGAGACGAGGTTCGAATGCTGATGAACGACCAGCCGGCCCTGGCCGGCGCCGCGTCGCCCCGCCTGTCGGTACCGCGGATCGCGATCCTCGTCGCCGCCCTGCTGGCGCTGCTGGTGCTGTACCGCGGCACCGTCGCCTCGATGGTCTCGGTCTGGAACAGCTCGGAGACCTTCGCCCACGGCTACGCCATCCTGCCGATCAGCCTGTGGCTGATCTGGCGCCGGCGCGAGGTGTTTACGCGCATCCCGGCTGCCCCGTGCTGGCCGGCGCTGGGCCTGCTCGCCCTGTGCGGCGGCGCCTGGCTGCTGGCGCGCGCAGGCGAGGTGCAGGTCGTGATGCAATATGCCTTCGTCGCCATGATCCCGGCCCTGGCGCTGGCGGTCCTTGGCCGGCGCCTGGCCGGCGCGCTGGCCTTCCCGCTGCTGTTCCTGCTGTTCGCGGTGCCCTTCGGCGAAGTCTTCGTGCCGCCCCTGATTAATTTTACGGCCGACTTCACGGTCGCCGCGGTGCGCGCCACCGGCATCCCGGTGCTGCGCAACGGCACCATGTTCGAACTCCCGACCGGCAACTGGTCGGTGGTCGAAGCCTGCAGCGGTGTGCGCTACCTGATCTCCTCGATCACCCTGGGCTGCCTGTACGCCTACCTGAGCTACCGTTCGACCGCGCGCCGCATCCTGTTCATCGCTTTGTCGGTGGTGGTGCCGGTCATTGCCAACGGCCTGCGTGCCTACATGATCGTCATGATCGGCCACACCAGCGACATGGCCCTCGCGACAGGGGTCGACCACTTGATCTACGGCTGGCTGTTCTTCGGCCTGGTCATGTTCATCATGTTCTGGATCGGCAGCTACTGGCGCGAAGAAGACGTGGCGCCCGCAACGGCCGGCGCTGCCGTCGAGGCACCGGCCGCCCTGCCGGCCCGTCCGCTGACCGCCGTGGCGGTCGCCGCGCTGCTGGTCTGCGCACTGTGGCCGGCGCTGGGCGCGGTCAGCGACAAGGCGGCCCACAATCCGGCGCCGGTGCGCCTCGACGGCACGCGCCTGGCGGGCACGCCGGCCGGCGTCCCCGCCTGGAGCCCGGAATTCCTGGCACCCGACGCCACCCTCGCGGGACGCTACACGGCGGCCGGCGTGCCGGTCGATCTGACCCTGCTGTACTACCGCAACCAGGGGCCGGACAAGCGCCTGATCAGCTCCGTCAACCGGGTCGACAACCGCAAGGCCAGATTCCAGCATGTCAGCTCGGAGGGCCGGCTCGAAACCATCCGCGGAGAGAAACTGGCGCTGCGCGAGACGCGCGTAAAAGGCCCGGACGGCAACTACCTGGTCTGGCACTGGACCTGGATCGACGGACAATTCATCGCCAACGACTACCTCGGCAAGCTGCGTCAGGCGCAGGCGAAACTGATGATGCGCGGCGACGACGGCGCCGCGATCATGGTCGCGACCCCGGTCGGCGACGATCCGGACACCGCGCGCGCCGCGCTGCGCGCTTTCCTGGACGCGAACCTGGCACCATTGCAGGCAACGCTCGAGGCGGCACGGGAACATTAATCATGGCTGTCACGAAGAACCGGCCAGTGGACACCCCGCTGGTCGTGCACCTGATCTACCGGCTCGACTTCGGCGGGCTGGAAACCCTGCTGGTCGACTGCATCAACCACATGCCGCCCGAACGCTACCGCCATGCGATCGTCTGCCTGACCGACTACACGGCGTTTGCGAACAAGATCACGCGCCCGGGCGTGGAACTGTACGCCCTGCACAAGCAGCCGGGCCTGGGCCTGGGCATCCACGTCAAACTGTTCAAACTGCTGCGCGCACTGCGTCCGGCGATCCTGCACACCTATAATTTCGCCTGTGCCGAATACGCCGTCCCGGCCTGGGCCGCCGGCGTGCGGGTGCGCATCCACGCCGAACACGGGCGCGACGCCAGCGACCCGCAGGGCCTGAACCGCAAGCACAACCTGTTACGCCGCGCGCTGGTGCCGTGGATCGACCGCTATGTGCCGGTCTCGCACGACCTGGCGCGCTGGTTGCAGAACGTGGTGAAGATTCCGGCCGCGAAGTCGCAGCTGATCATGAACGGCGTCGACACGGTGCGCTACGCCCCGAATTTGCCGGCGGCGACGATGCCGTGGACAGGCGCCGATCAGCCGTTCGTGATCGGCACCGTCGGGCGCCTGCAGGACGTCAAGGACCAGGCCACGCTGATCGAGGCGTTTGCCCTGCTGCGCGCCGCCCGCCCTGCGGCACAGGAGGGCAAAGGCTTGCGCCTGGCCATCGTCGGCGACGGCCCGTTGCGCGCGCGCCTGGAACAAAAGGCGCAGGACGCCGGCGTGGCCGACCTGGTCTGGTTCGCCGGCGCCCGCAACGACATCCCGGAACTGATGCGCAGCTTCGACCTGTTCGCCCTGTCCTCGATCGCCGAGGGCACGCCGGTGACCCTGCTCGAGGCCATGGCCTGCGGCGTGCCGGTCGTGGCCACCGCGGTCGGCGGCATCCCGGAAGTGGTGCAGGACGGCGTCAACGGCGCGCTGGTTCCCGCTTCCAACGCCCCGGCCCTGGCCGAGGCGCTCGGCCGCTACGTCGACGACCGCGCGCGCGTCGCCGGCCACGGCGTGGCCGCGCGCGAAAAAATCGAACGCCATTACAGCGTTGCAGCCATGGTCGGCGCGTACACCGCCCTGTACGACCAGCTCTGCAACTCCAAGACAACCCTCAAAGAGATCACCCAACCATGTGCGGAATCGTAGGCATATTTGACCCGCGCGGCACGCGCGCATTCGATCGCGCCGCCCTCGTGCGGATGAACCAGACCCAGTTCCACCGCGGCCCCGTCGAAGGCGACGTCTACCTGGAACCGGGCGTCGGCTTCGGCCACCGCCGCCTGTCGATCATCGACCTGGCCGCCGGCCAGCAGCCGCTGTTCAACGAAGACCGGTCGGTCGTCACCGTGTTCAATGGCGAGATCTACAACTTTCGCGAACTGACGAAAGAGCTGACCGCACTCGGCTACAAATTCGCCACCAGGTCCGATACCGAGACCATCGTCCATGCCTGGGAAGAATGGGGAGAGGACTGCGTCAAGCACCTGCGCGGCATGTTTGCATTCGCCATCTGGGACCGCAACAAGCAGACCTTTTTCGTCGCACGCGACCACCTCGGCATCAAACCGCTGCACTACGCGTTCCTGCCTGATGGGACGTTTGTATTCGGTTCGGAACTGAAATCCCTGCTGTCCTTCCCGGAACTGCCGCGCGTGATCGAACCGCGCGCCGTCGAGGAATATTTTGCATACGGCTACGTGCCGGAACCGCGCACGATTTTCAAGGACGCTTTCAAACTGGCACCGGGCTACTCGCTGACGCTGAAGGTGGGCGCCAACGCGCAAAACGTGAAACCGAAACGCTGGTGGGATGTGCCCTTCACCCCGCACGCGCCGATGTCCGAAAAGCAGATGGAAGAAGAGCTGATCGTACGCCTGCGCGAAGCGGTCGAGAGCCAGCTGGAAGCCGAGGTCCCGCTCGGCGCCTTCCTGTCCGGCGGCGTCGATTCGAGCGCGATCGTGGCCATGATGGCTGGCCTGAACAAAGGCCCGGTGAACACCTGCTCGATCGCCTTCAACGATCCGGCCTTCGACGAATCGACCTATGCGCGCCAAGTGGCCGAGCAATATAAAACCAACCACCAGTGCGAAACCGTCGACAAGGACGACTACGGCCTGGTCGACCTGCTGGCCGGCCTGTACGACGAACCGTATGCCGACAGCTCGGCGATCCCGACCTACCGCGTGTGCGAACTGGCGAGAAAGCGCGTCACGGTCGCCCTGTCGGGCGACGGCGGCGACGAGAACTTTGCCGGCTACCGCCGCCACCGGATGGCGATGGGCGAGCAGCAGGTGCGCTCGATGCTGCCGCTGGCCTTGCGCAAGCCCGTGTTCGGCTTCCTGGGTAAAGCCTATCCGAAGGCCGACTGGGCGCCGCGCATCTTCCGCGCCAAGACGACTTTCGAGGCGCTGGCACGCGACCTGCCCGACGGCTACTTCCATGGCGTGTCGATCCTGGTCGACCGCGTGCGGGATCAGCTGTTTTCGCAGGGCTTCCGCAGCCAGCTGCAGGGTTATCGCGCGGTCGAGGTGATGCGCGGCCACGCCGCGAATGCGCCGACCGACGATCCGCTGTCGATCATCCAGTACATCGACATGAAGACTTACCTGCCGGGCGACATTCTGACCAAGGTCGACCGCGCCAGCATGGCGCACGCGCTGGAAGTGCGGGTGCCGCTGCTGGACCACAAGTTCGTCGAATGGGTCTCCGGCTTGCCCTCGTCGAGCAAGCTGCGCAACGGAGAAGGCAAGCACATTTTCAAGAAGGCGCTGGAGCCTTACCTGTCCGACGACATTTTGTACCGCAAGAAGATGGGCTTCTCGATTCCGCTCGCGTCCTGGCTGCGCGGTCCGCTGCGCGAGTCGATGAAGGCGGCGGTCCTGAACCCGATGCTGCTCGACACCGGCATTTTTAATGCCGCCTTCCTGCAGCAGATGATCGACGAACACCTGGCCGGCACCAAGGACCACAGCACCGCGCTGTGGGCAGTGCTGATGTTCGAAGCCTTCCTGCGTAAAAACGGCGCCGACAGCGCCACCAGCGTGGCCAGCCCGTTGATCGCCACCGCCGCTTAACAAGATTCAGGAGTTAGTAAAAACATTATGCGTGTCCTTCACGTCCTCGACCATTCAATCCCGCTGCACAGCGGCTATACCTTCCGCACCGCCTCGATCCTGCGCGAACAGCGCGCGCTCGGCTGGGAGACTTTTCACGTGACCGGTTCCAAGCACCAGGGCGCCAAGGACCTGGCCGAGGAAACAGCCGACGGCCTGCATTTTTATCGCACCGCGAAATCAAGGGGTGCGTTCGCAAAACTGCCGATCCTGAACCAGCTGGAAGTGATCAACGGCCTGGAAAGGCGCCTGAGCGAAATCATCCCGCAGATCAAACCCGATGTCCTGCACGCCCATTCTCCCTGCCTGAACGGGATCGCCGCGATCCGCGCCGGCCGCAAGTTCGGCATCCCGGTCGTCTACGAGGTGCGCGCCTTCTGGGAAGACGCCGCCGTCGACCACGGCACCAGCACCGAGAACGGCCTGCGCTACAAGATGACGCGCGCGCTGGAAACCCATGCGTTGAAACGCGCGGATGCGGTCACCACGATCTGCGAAGGCCTGCGCCGCGACATCGTCGAACGCGGCATCCCGGCCAGTAAAGTCACCGTGATCCCGAACGCGGTCGATATCGACAAGTTCGCCGTCGGCGGCGAAGCCGACCAGGACCTGAAACGCCAGCTCGGCCTGGCGGGGCATCGCTTAATTGGCTTTATCGGTTCCTTCTATGCCTACGAGGGCCTGGACGTGCTGCTGCGCGCGGTGCCGGCCCTCTCCGCGCGCGCGCCCGACCTGCGCGTGCTGCTGGTCGGCGGCGGTCCGCAGGATGCGAACCTGCGCCAGCTGGCCAAGGATCTCGGCATCGCCGACAAGGTCGTGTTCACCGGCCGCGTACCGCACGACCAGGTGCAAAAGTATTACGACCTGCTCGACGTGCTGGTCTACCCGCGCCTGTCGATGCGCCTGACCGACCTCGTCACGCCATTAAAGCCGCTGGAAGCGATGGCGCAGGGCCGCATCCTGGCCGCGTCCAGCGTCGGCGGGCACCGCGAGCTGATCGCCGACGGCAAGACCGGCATCCTGTTCGCGCCGGACGATCCGGCCGCGCTGGCCAGCAAGGTCGGAGAATTGCTCGACGCCCAATCGACCTGGCCGGCGCTGCGCCTGGCCGGCCGCGCATACGTGGAGACCGAGCGTAACTGGCCGGTCAGCGTGGCGCGTTATAAAA
The DNA here is from genome assembly GCF_015101885.1 of Massilia litorea. Taxonomy (NCBI): domain Bacteria; kingdom Pseudomonadati; phylum Pseudomonadota; class Betaproteobacteria; order Burkholderiales; family Oxalobacteraceae; genus Massilia; species Massilia litorea. Next base: position 1,491,329 of record NZ_CP062941.1, on the reverse strand, counting down.
ACATCTATGGCCAGCTGACGGGCTCCAAGTTAAAAGCGGCATGAAGATCCTGACGTTCAGTACCCTGTTCCCGAACGGCGAAAAGCCGGGCCACGGCATTTTCGTGGAGACGCGCCTGCGCCACCTGGTCGCCAGCGGCCAGGTCGAGTCGCGCGTGGTGGCGCCGATTCCCTGGTTCCCCTCGACCCATCCGCGCTTCGGCAACTGGGCGCGTTTTGCCAGGGCGCCGCGCCATGAAGTGCGCCACGGGATCCAGGTCGCGCACCCGCGCTATCCGGTGATCCCGAAAGTCGGCATGAACCTGGCGCCGGCGCTGCTGGCGCAGGCGGCCAAGCCGGCCATTGCGCGCCTGATCGACGAGGGTTTCGATTTCGACCTGATCGACGCCCATTATTTTTATCCGGACGGTGTGGCCGCCGCCATGCTGGGTCGCTATTTCAACAAGCCTCTGGTGATCACGGCGCGCGGCTCGGACATCACGCTGTTTCCGCAGTACGCGCTGCCGCGCAAGATGATCACCTGGGCCGCCAAACGGGCGGACGCGGTGATCACGGTGTGCAATGCGCTGCGCGACGAAGTGGTGGCGCTCGGCGTCGACGCCGACCGCGTGGTCTCGCTCAGGAACGGCGTCGACCTGCACCTGTTCCGTCCGACCGAGCGCACGCCGAACGCCATGTTCACGCTGCTTGCGGTCGGCCACCTGGTGCCGGTCAAGGCCCAGGACCTGATCATCGGTGCCTTGCCCCTGCTGCCGGGCGTGCGCCTGGTGCTGGCCGGCGACGGCCCGGACCGTGCAAAGCTCGAGACCCTGGCGCGCGAGCTGAAGGTCAGCGACCGTGTTACCTTCCTGGGCGCGGTACCGCAGGCGCAGCTGCGCGAGCATTACGGCGCGGCCGACGCGCTGGTGCTGTCGTCGAGCCGCGAAGGCTGGGCCAACGTGCTGTTGGAGGCGATGGCCTGCGGCACCCCGGTCGTGGCCAGCCGCGTCTACGGCACGCCGGAGGTGGTGGCTTCGCCCGACGCCGGCGTCCTGATGGGCGAGCGCAGCTACCAGGGCGTGGCCGATGCCGTCAATGCGCTGCGCGCGAATTACCCCGACCGCGGCGCAACGCGCCGCTACGCCGAGCGTTTCAGCTGGGACGATACGACCGATGGCCAGCTGCGCCTGTTCGAGCAGGTCCTGCTGCGCCGGGCCGGAAAGCTGGCGCTGGCTTAACCCTTTTTCAGTGGACTGACGAAAATGGAATCTATATTGTGGGCGCTTGACCTGTTGGCGGTCGCCTATTTGTGCTTGTGGGCGCTGAAGACGGAAAAGCGCAAGGAACAGGCCGACAGCGACCGGAAGAAAACCGATGCGTGACCTCTTCATGCTCGCAGTGCTGCCGGTCATGCTGTATGCGATGGTGCAGCGTCCCTTCATCGCGGTCGGCATGTGGCTGTGGACGGCGCTGTTCTACCCGAATGCCTGGGTCTATGGCATCGCCGGCATTCCCCGTTACAACCTGCTGTTCACGGGGGTTGCCATCCTCAGTTACCTAGCCTGGAGAACCAAGCCGAAAATTGAGTTGACGGGTGTTGGTGCGCTCGTGCTCGCCTTCTTCGTCTGGACCCTCGCCAGTACTACGATGTCGATCGGTAACCAGGACGTATCCTGGGACTACTGGATCCGCTTTTCAAAAGTCGTGGCCTTGTTCATTGCGATCGTCCTGGTGATCAAAGACAAGCTGCATTTCGATTTCGTCCTGTGGTGCGTCGTGCTCTCGGTCGGTTTTTACGCCGACCTGGAAACCTTGAAATTCATTGCCAGCGGGGGCGGCCACAAGATTGTCGGTCTCTCGGGCCACGTCCTGGGCGACCGCAACGAACTGGCACTCGCTTTCGTCATGACGCTACCGCTCTGCTATTACCTGTGGACTGAATACGGTAAGCGCTCGCGCATCCTGAACCTGGGCCTGCTGGGAACGATGGCCTTGCTCGCACTCGGGGTCATCGGTACCGAGTCGCGCGGCGGGTTCGTCGCCCTACTCATGCTGGGTGCTTACCTGTACATTAAAAGCGACCGCAAGATTCTGCTCACGATACTTATCGCGGCTTTTTGTATTGGCGCGTCGTTCTACATCTCGTCGGACTATGTCGCGCGCATGGACACCATTACTGCCGCAGAGCAGGATGATTCTTTCATGACGCGAGTTGTTGCCTGGAAATTAAGTTTTATTATGGCAATGCAACATCCGTTCTTTGGCGGCGGTATCAAGGCGCTTGAGTATTTTCCGGTCTGGTCGGAACTTTCGAAAGAGTTCTTTGCGTATCCTTGGTTCTACACCGGTACTGGGTTCCCGAATACAACGATCGCCCGCGCCGCACACAGTATTTATTTTCAGGTGCTGGGCGACCAGGGTTTCGTCGGGCTCGCCCTGTACCTCGGGTGCCTTGCGACCAGCTTCCTAAAGGCAGGCGGCGTCGCGCGCAAAGCGCGGAAAAGAGGGGCGCCGGCTTGGCTGCCGACTGCGGCGGTGATGGTGCAGCTCAGTATTTTTGCGTTCGCCGTAGGTGGAGCCGCATTGAGCCTAGCGTATTTCGACCTGATCTTCGCGCTGTTCGGACTGGTCGTCGTCTTGGAAAGAAGGATGCTTGCCACGGTCGTGCCTGTTCCGCCCACCGCATCCGAAACCCGGATTGCCGCCAAGCCAGCCTATGCAGCGCGTGGATAAATTGCCAAATGGAATGATATAGTTGGCTCGGCAGGCGGGACGGTGTGTCCCGCGCCCTCAGTTAGCCCGGTATCGCCCCGGTACGAATAATCGCTCGCCCACGAATTTGATGACCCCCTACATCGCATGTTTGCACCACCCTATGCTTTGCTGCCTTCCGCGCGCGTCCGATGCGCGCGCAACGGCGGCGACGCGGTCAACGCCAGGGCCGCTGATCCGATGAGCCAATCACATCGACACAAGCGGCTCGACACCGCATTGCTGCGCGCTGCCGGCGGCGCCATCGGGCTCTTGTCCAGCCAGCGCAGCCTGGTCGTGGTGAACTATCACCGCGTGCTGGCACGTCCCGATCCGCTGCTCGACACCGAACCCGATGTCGCCACCTTCCACTGGCAGATGGCGCTGCTGGCCGAGTGCTTCAATGTCATGCCGCTGTACGAGGCGCTGCGCGCGCTCGACGAAGGCCGCCTGCCGCCGCGCACGGTCTGCATTACCTTCGACGACGGCTATCGTTCGGTGCACGACCTGGCGCTGCCGATCCTGCGCAAGTTCCGGTTGCGGCCACGGTCTTCGTTACCACCGGCTTTCTCGGCAGCGGCGCGGGCAATATGTGGAACGACCGCATCATTCACGCGGTGCAGTCCCTGCCGGCCGGTACCCTCGACCTGAGCGACATCGGGCTCGAACGCTATTCCCTGAACTCGCTCGAGGAGCGCAAGCAGACCGCCTTGCGCCTGACCGAGGCCGGCAAATACCTGCCGCCGCCCGAGCGCGAGCGTCTGGTCGCCCGCCTCGACGGCATGAGCGGCATGGACCATGCCGCGCTGATGCTGACCCCTGACATGCTCGTTGCGCTCGACCGCAACGGCGTCGACATCGGCGCGCACACGGTCTCCCATCCGATTTTGACGAGCCTGGACGATGAGAGCGCGCGCATCGAAATCGCCAGCGGCAAGAACCAGCTGGAAGAACTGATCGGCAAACCGGTGCGCCTGTTCGCCTATCCCAACGGGAAGGTCGGCCAGGACTTCGATGCGCGCCACGTCGAGATGGTACGCCAGGCCGGCTATTTCGCCGCCTTCACCACCGCCGTCGGGCGCATCACCTCCGACCAGGACCGCTTCCAGCTGCCACGCAGCCGGCCCTGGGACCGCACCCCATTTCGTTTTGGCCTGCGCCTCCTGAGCTGGATGGCGCTAGGCAACAAGCAGCCAGCAACCACGATGAGCAACAAGGATAGCAACATGCACAACCGTGCGTTACTGATCGCATTTCATTTTCCGCCGCAGGCAGCCAGCAGCGGCATCCAGCGCAGCCTGAGTTTTTCGCGCCATCTTCCCGCCAGCGACTGGGAACCGATGGTTCTCACCGCCAACGCCAGCGTCTACGAAGCCCAGAATCCCTCACAGCTGGCCAGCATTCCGCCCAAGCTGCTGGTGCGGCGCGCGTTCGCGCTCGACGCCAAGCGTCACATGGGCTGGCGCGGGCGCTACCTGAACGCGAGCGCCCTGCCCGACCGCTGGATTAGCTGGTGCATGGGCGCGGTCCCTGCCGGCCTGTCGCTGATCCGCGCGCAGCGTCCGCGCCTGATCTGGTCGACCTTTCCGATCGCCACCGCGCACCTGATCGGCCTGGCGCTGCACCGCCTCACCGGCCTGCCCTGGGTGGCCGATTTCCGGGACCCGATGCTGCAGCCGGCCTATCCGACCAACAAGGCGCAACGCCGCCTGTATGCGTGGATCGAGCAGCAGACCATCCGCCGTTGCAGCAAGGCCGTGTTTACGACCCAGGGTGCCATGGCCTCCTACCGCGAGCGTTTCCCGGAGCTGCCGCCGGCGAAATTCGTCGTGATCGAGAACGGCTACGACGAGGACGCATTCGGCAGCGCCCCGCCCGCCGCCAGGGCGCCGGCGGCCGGACGCGCGCTGACGCTGGTGCACAGCGGCCTGCTCTACGACACCGGACGCGATCCCTCGGCCTTCCTGGACGCCCTCGCGCGCCTCAAGGCACGCGGCGTGATCAGCGCGGCGACGCTGCGCGTGGTGTTGCGCGCGCCCGGCAACAGCGCCGGCGTGACGGCCCTGATCGAACGGTATGGCGTGGCCGACATTGCCGCCACCGCCGAGCCGGTACCCTACCGCGAAGCGCTGGCCGAAATGGGCGCGGCCGACGGGCTGCTGCTGTTCCAGGGCACGCCCTTCAACAACCAGATCCCGGCCAAGGTGTACGAGTACTTCCGCGCCCGCAAGCCGATCTTCGGCCTGGTCGACCACAAGGGAGAAACGGCGCGCGTGCTGGCGAATGCCGGCTTCGACGACACCGCCTTCATCGACGATGCCGCCGAGATCGCAGCGCGGCTGGAGCGCTTCCTGGAGCGCCTGCGCGAAGACAGCGCGCATGTCGCCTCGCTCGAACTGGTCGAGCGCTCGTCGCGCGCGCACCGTGCGCGCCAGTTGGCCGCGCTGTTCGATGAAGTCGTCAATGGGGTTGCCACGCAGAAGACGTCGAAGGCCGCCTGAGCTCCGTTCAGGCCGCGCCGCGGGCCTTGCCGCCCGTTTCGCGGATCAGTTCCTCATAGCGCATGCGGGTCGCGCTCCAGGAAAATTCGGCCGCAACCCGTTCGGCCAGGCGCGCTCCCAGCCGCTGCGCCGCGGCGGGATCCTCCAGCAGCGTCGCCAGGGCCTGCGCCAGCGCCGGCGCGTTGTCCGGCTCGACCAGCAGTCCCGTCACCCCATCCTCGATCAGTTCTGGAATGCCGCCGACCTGCGCCGCCACGACCGGCAGCGCGCCGGCGCCCGCCTCCAGCAGGGCCAGCCCAAAGGCTTCCTGCCGGCTGGGGAAGGCGAATGCGGTGGCCTGGGCAAAATGCGCAGGCATGTCCTCAAACGGGACACTGACAAAGAAGCGTACCCGCGCCTCGATTCGCAGGTCGGTCACCTGCGCGCGCAGGCTGTCCAGCGTGCTTCCGTTACCGTCGTTGTCGCCGACCAGGTGCAGCACCGTGTCGGGAAACGCATCGGCGATGCGCGCAAAGGCCGCAAGCAGGACATCCTGCCCCTTGTTGCGATCGAACCGGCCGACGTGCAGGATCACACGCTTGCCGGGCGTGTCCGGCGCCGTGCGGCGGGCGAACCTGGCGGCATCGACGCCGCTGTAGATGATGCGATGGGGCACCGGCGTCGCCAGTGCCCCATCGAGTCGTTGCGCCAGTTCGCGGGAACAGGTCACGACCGCGTCGCTCCCCACGATCAGACGGCGCCACGCGTCTTTTTCGGCCATTCCAAGGGTGGCCAGCTTGCTGGCATCGGTGCCATGGAAGGACAGGAGCAGCGGAATGCGCGGCCTCAGCGACTGCAGCACGCGCGCGAAGGTAAACGCGGCGTCGCCCGGATAATGCAGGTTCACGGCGCGCACGTCGTGGACATGGCAGAAGCGGGCGAACTGCTTGCGAAAGCGCCGCTCCCACAGCGCATACGCCAGGCGCGCCTTGACGCCCATGCCGTGGTGGCGGGCACGCAGTTGCCAGCGCACGGTGCGCACGCCGTGGATGTCTTCATACACCGGTGCCGGCGCATCCCAGTCGGCCATCAGCACCAGCGGCTCGAACACACCGCCAGCGCGCATCTGTTGCGCCAACTGCGTGACGACGTGGTTGACGCCGCCGACATAGCGCAGGGACCACTGCAGGACAAACAGGACGACAGGGCGTGTTACGGGCGCCACGCAGGATCCTCCACCGAATAACTCCGTGTTGTACTTGCTTTTCCCAGGGTCTGTCGAAGTCAGCGCTTCTGGAAATCGATAATGCGCTGGTCGACGATATTGCCGTTGCGGATGCAGATCGCCGGGCGCAGAACCGGGTCTTCCTCGATCCGGTCCTCGATAATGGTGTCGAGGTAATTGACCATTTCTTCACCCAGGCAGGCGGTGACGGAATAGCCGATCAGTGCCGGCGTATGGTCGACGGCATAGTGCAGCACGCCGTCGACCGTGTAGACCGGATCTTCGATCGTCGTCGGCCGGCTGGTCTCGATGGCGCCGGCCCGGTCGCAGCTGATGTCGACGATCATCGCCGGATTCCTCAGCTTCGGCAGGTCTTCGCGGTAGATGATGTGGTCTTTGCGGTACACATCCCACAGCAGGCCATTGACGACCACATCGTACTTCGACAGTTCCTGGCGCAGCAGCGACTCGGTCCTGCGCTCGTAGACGTTAATGTGCGCGCCCATGCAGGAGAGCACGCGGTGGGCGCCGCGCGCGACGTTGCCGCGGCCAATCAGCGCCACCTTGCATTCATAGACCAGTTTGCCGTACAGCGTGAAGGCGTGCATGATCGCGGCCTCGCCGGCCAGCTCGTTGCTGCGCCAGAACACATGGCGGCCGCCCTCGAACATGTCTTCCCATGCAATCGCGGTCACTTCCTTGTCGATGATCTTGTCGGTGATCGAGCGGTTCTGCACGGCATGGACCCAGCCGAACACGGTCTGGCCGCTGCGTAGTTCGGACAGATAGGTGGCGTCGCCGATCTTCGGATCGACGATGACGTCCTTCGACAGCGCCTCCTCGCGCGATACCACATGCGCGCCCGCGGCCCGGTATTCGTCGTCCTTGTGGCCAAACGTCTCGCCGTATCCGGCTTCGAAATAGAGCTGCCCCCGGTTGCGGATGCGTTCGATGTGCTTCGGCAGCATGGCGCGCCGTTTTTCGTTTTCCTTCGTACTGATCATCAGTCCAACGGTTTTCATGTCATCCCCTGGTTGCGGTGGTTGGTTGGGTCAATTCAGCCTGGCCGGTCTGGCGAGCTGCCTGCGCGCGGGTGTCGAGCTCGATGAAGGCCGGCGCTTCGCGGTAGGTGCGCACCAGCAGCAGCAGAGGCCGGAACAGCCAGTCGCGGCGTCGGCGCAGGCCCGGCATCAGCCGCGACGCCAGCAGCACGAGCTTGTTCGGCCAGTTCAGATACCCGAGCGCTTCCCGGGTGACCGCGGCATCGCCATAGGCATAGCGCTCCTGGGCCTCGTCACGCGCCCGGCTGGTGGCCTGATCCAGCGGCGGGTGATCGGCCGGGAGATTACGCGAACCATGGAAATCGTAGAATTCGGGGTAAAAGCGCAGCAGGCATTCCTTCTGGAAGAAATATTTGTATTTTTCCGCAGGGTGGTATGTCAGCGTTGCGATCGCAAATTCCAGGTCGCAGTACGGGAACACGACGACGTGTCCCGGCGGGTGCATCATCGTGATCCACGGGCTGATGCAGCGGCGCGTACGCGACTGCAGGAAAGCCAGTTCCGCCTGGTTGAGGTTGGGCGGGAACTGCGCGAGGAATGCACGGTAATGCCGGCGGAAACTTTCTCCGGAAGGGAAGCGGGAGGACAGCTGCTGCAGCACGAAGGGGCCGGTCGACTTCTCGAGTACCAGTTCCGCATCCTTTTCGGGCGTCTCGTGCAACCCGTCGATCTCGAAACCGGAATTGCCGAAGGTGTCGCCGGCCAGGCCGTCGAACACCAGCGAGGGTGGCCGTTTGGCGAGCCAGTGCATGAAGGGCAAGGCCCAGCCGTGCATGAAGGTCTCGGTGCCGATCAGGGCCTGGCGCCGCGCCTGCTCGGCCTCGATCGCGGAAGGAGGCACGGCGCGCACCAGCTCGCAATCGACGCCGAAAGCGGCGGCGATCTTCGGCGCAAAATAGGAGTCGATATCGTAGTCGCGACCGTTCTTGCGGTGGAAGGTCTGGCAGGTGACGGCCTTGAACGGCACCGCCTTGCGCAGCAAGGTGGCGAAGAAGCGGCGCGAATCGAAGCCGCTCGAGAATGGCAAGGTCACCTCGCCCACGTCCAGCTTCAGGCAGCGCTCCATGGCAGCCAGGTAGGCGTCTTCGACGATGCGGAAGGCATCGTCGTCGATCATTTCCTCGCCCGGCGGGAGCTGGGCAACATCGAACCACTGCTGCGTGTCGGCACCGTCGCGCCGGATCGTCATCTGTGCCCCGGCCTGGAAACGCTTGATGTCCTGGAAGAAGCTGCGGCCGTCCATGGCGCTGCCGTTGTGCATCAGGCTCACCCAGGAGCCCAGGTCCGGCGCATCCCCGGCCAGGTGCAGCAGGACCGGGTGCGAAGCAAAGAACCAGGTGCCGCCGCGCTGCCGGTAATACATCGGACCGAAGCCGAAGGCATCGTTCCTGACCATTGCCTGCTGCAGCTGGGGGTCGAATTTCAGGTACGCAAAAGCACCGTTCTGCAGCGCGTCCGGCGCGGCGATGCGCTCGAGAATGGCCGGGTCGGAGTAGGAGTGGACGCCGAGCGCGGCCTCATAGCCGCGAAAGGCCAGCTGGGAGCCGGCGACCTCATGCAGCAAGCCCCGTCCGTTGGACGGCGCGCGTGAACTGACCGCCCAGAACTCCGGCGTACTGGCCACGGCCAGGGTGGACGGCACCGGACCGAACTGCGGCGCCGTGTCGGGGAAGACGCAGGCCAGGAAAAATTCGACGTCCGCGAACTGACGCGCTATCAAATCCAGGTTGATGTTCATTTGGCCTCGCCAGGTACGCCGACGGGCAATGGCTTCGTCCGCTTTATTTTAGACAGAAAATAGGTTTCCGCACCTTCCGGACGGCCGGCGACGCGCCATAGCAACATCACGACGGCGCAGTAGACGAGCACCCCGGTCCCCACCTTCAGGACGAGCATGGCCCAGTTCGGGGCCTGCACTTGCGTCTGCAGGAAGAACAGGGCCACGGCCATGGCCAGGCAAGCCAGCAGCGGGCGCCCGGTGCCCTGGGCCAGCATCCGCACGGTCAATCCCGGCACATTGCGCATCAGCAAAGCGTAGGAAATGCCGAAGGTCAGCACGATCGAGGCCATGCGCAACTGGGCGATGCGTTCCGGGGTCAGGTTCCGGCTCAGCAGGAGAGCGCCGGCGCCGAACATGAGGATCTGGATCCAGCTCGTCACGGCCAGCAGGCGGATCTTGCCGATGACGGTCAGCACGTAGTTCGCGCTGCTGTTGATCGACTGGATGATGTTCGACAGGGCCAGGATCTGGATGAAAGGCACGATGAAGAGCCACTTTTCGCCCAGCGCCACCGGCACGAATTCCTGAGCGGTCAGCACGAAACCGACACAGGCCGGGAAGGTCACCATCACCTGCACCGCCTGCGCGCGCAGCAGCAGCCTGGTCAGCTCTTCCAGGTTGTCCCTGGCTTGGGCAAAGGCAGGAAACAGCACACGGTTGATGGGCGCCAGCAAATCGGTCCCGGGAATATCGGCGATTTCGCTGGCCAGTGTATAGCCGCCCGTCACGCCAGTGCTCGCCAAGCCGCCGACCATAAAGATATGCAGCTTGCGGTCGAGGAAGGAGCTGATGTTCTTGACCAGCACCCATTGTGAGACCGCGAAGATTTCCTTGAATTCCGACAGCGCGAAACGCGGACGCATGGGATGAACACTGTAGCTGCGTGCGACCGCCGCCAGGCGCCCACCAAGGGTACCGAGGATCATGCCCCAGTAACTCTGCATGATGAGCGTGAGCGCCACCGTGATGAAAAAGCCGACCAGGCGCTTGAACATCACGTACTTCGCGTCGTCCGCGAAACGCAGTTCTTTCTGGAAGTCGACGATGCCAACGTTCTCGAACGCGCCCACGAACAAGGACAGCGCCATGACCTGGACCGCAGCAGTGACGCGTGGGTCCTTGTAGTACTCGGCTGCGAACGGCGCAAGGATGACCAGTACCGTTGCCACGCAGGCGGCCTGGACGATGCGCAAAGTCCAGGCCGTGTTGTAATAAGCCTGGCTCGGGTGCTTGCGCTGGATAAGGGCGACGTTCACGCCGAGATCGAAGATGATGTCGGCGAACGAGACCACCACCGAGGCCATAGCGACAATGCCGAAATCGTCGGGAATGAGGATGCGGGCGAGGATGAAGGTGCTGACGATGCCGATGAAACGATCGATCCAGCGCATGGCAACCATGATCATTGCGCCGCTGGTAATACTGGTACTTTTATGGGACATCTGTTGATACTACCTTTGCTGCGTCTGTGACCGATGGCAGCGCCACGGAAGGGATCGTTTGCACAGCGTCGCCAGGGCGCCTGACGCTGCCTTCTTCGCGTCCTCAGACGCTGCTTACGGCCGGAGTATTGTGCTTTGATCGGAAGAAATGTTATCCAATGCAGAGTAGACCAAGGCTTGAAATGTGTCAAGAATCACAACAATCGTGCGCGCCCCCCCTCCGGTCACTTCTGGCCTTCGAAAAGGGCGCAGGTCAAGGGTAGCGGAGAGCCCCGAAAGCATGAATTCCAGGCTGGGAAGGTAGCGGGAAGCAAGGGAAGTCGCTCTCACAGAGCAAGCTATCACTACTGAAAGATGTTTTCCAACAACTTCTAAGGAAAAAAATTATCGGCAGGATACAAAAGGTAATTTAGCTACAGTGCAATTACCTGCAATTAACAGATTACTGCTTTTCTTATTGCCATCGTACGAGCGTTTGCAACTCTGGCAGAGACCCTCATTGAATGAAACAGGACAAGAGCCGGGAGACGTAACGGCCATAGTTAACCTAACCACGACTGGGAAAAATATGAAACTTGCCTTACCGTTGACCGCAACTCCATATCGGGCTACAGACGCTACCGTCCGTGATGCACATGGGAACGCTCTTTTCATCGTGTCTCGGGAGATAGCAGAAGCGATCGTTGCGCAGTGTAATGCCGGAATGAACGAGCGCTTGCAACTCGCAGCGTAGTCGAGCCCTACTCTATTGACGAGCCCGCCAATCGGCGGGTTTTTTCGTAAAAGACGCTGCGTTAGCAAACAAAGCAGGTGCAGCCCATGCGACTGGAAACGGGCAAATTTGCGCCAGCAATGCACAAACCTGCGCCTGTCATTGTAAGAAATACAATATGCAAATCGATTTGACATTATTAGCGCAGAATTTTGCTAACGTAGAGTTCTTTCTGGCATGCATATTCCCATCGGAGGCAGTTGAACTTCAGGGTTCCTCGACCGATCTTCTCACCGTCAGTTCGTCCTGCTTCTGGGCGGTAAGTTCGCGCGCACCTTCCACGAACACTGGACTGGTCCATAAGGTGGGGGAAAACCTGGTCGTATTCAGGGGTTACGAAGTTTCGTCGGAAATACATTCCTACTCGCCCCCTGAGGATCTTTCGAGCATAGCGGCGGACGACTTACAAAATGGGGTTTTTTCTTTCTTGAGATTCGATACGGCTTCACAAAGCGCTACGATCAAATGTGACGCCTTTGGAATGAGTCCATTGTTTTACAGGAAAAACAACGGTAGTTGGTATGTCGCTTCTCATCCCGGCCTGCTTTATCTGGACGGCGATGTCCCCGACCTGACCAGTTGGGCGAGCCTGATGCAAAATGGCTACGTTCTGGGAGACCGCAGCTTTTATCACGACATCAAGCGCTTCGCTGCGGGTGCCGAAATGCAGATCACGGCAGAGCATTGCGATATAAGACAGTGGTTTGATTTTGCCAAGCTCCCAGCAGGGCAACAAGCGGTTGACGATGACGCCGTAGATGTCATCGAGACAGCGTTTCGAGCATCCATGGAACGTTGTATGAAGCTGAAGGTGGGGGAAGTAACCTTACCGTTTTCCAGTGGCTTCGATTCGCGGCGCTTCTTTGCCCTGCTGGTCAAGAAAAATATAGGTTTCAAGGCAGTCACCTGCCAGAGTTACAACCGCAAGCAGGGACGCGATTACGATATCGACTCGGTATATGCCCCGAAGATCGCGGCTGCCTTTGGAGTCGACTGCGAGGTGGTTCCGGCCAGCTCTCCAGATCAGCTGACCAAGGACGCGTTAAAACGGCAGCATCTCATCGGCACGGAGACCTTCATGCATAGCTGGGCCGTGCCTCTCATGCAATGGCTGGCTGGGCGCCCTCCTTCGCTGATATTAGATGGACTTGCAGGAGACGTCCTGGGCAACTCCAGCTTTGACATCGAAGGTTTCGACAGCAGGGCAAACGATTCGACCTCTGCAATCGTCGAGAAGGCGGTCAAAGAGGGCACATTGAGCCAACTGTCAGCCCGTGTCAATTCAGCAGACAGCTACCGCCAAAAATATAGGGAATACGTCAACAAATTTTTGCCCAATACGAATCAATCGCAGCTGGCTTTTTTGCAAGGCCGCACAAGACGTTGCATCGCGCCTTCAATCACGATGATGCATCCGCCAGGGCATGTGGTGGTATTCCCATATTGCGATCTCGAGTTCGCGTTCGCTGCCCTTTCTTACGATCCCGAGCAAAAGTACAAGCGCTATCTCCAGCGCGAATGCTTGCAGCGTTTTTACCCGGAGTTTTACGACTTCCCGAGTTCGCGTTGCCTGCCTGCCGACCATCCGCCAGTCGATGAAAGCATCAGCGAAGCACGGAGCCAAGTAGAAAAAAAGTATATTTATGGCGACTCCTCCGTGATCCGCTCTGCGTTTAAATATGTAAGCTTCAGCAACAAAGTCCTGCTATTTGCATCCCAGTTTGCACCAGCATTACGCCAACGCCGAGCCTGGTTATTCGGCCCACTCCTGATGATTGTACGGACCTACAAAAAAGCGCCTGTCTACATAAAACACGGCCCGAAGAGCCGGCAAGCACCCGTTGCAGGCACTGCTGATTCTGAAGTGGTGGATGTAATGGACGCCGAACTCGCCTGAGCCGTACGTGGTCAACTCGGTCAAGCAGATTCTTATCTTGCCGAGCTTAGGTTTCGGTCAATAACGAGGGTGACTTAACGAAAAACCTCTGTATGCTCGGCAAAGCCAGGCGCTGGGGATTTTGCTCCCCAGCGCTTGTTCAAGTACAGGCGCGCGGGATTTTCGATGAGATGGAAAGCCGCCCAGCCCGCAATGAGCGATAACAGCAGCCCCAGCACGGGTGGCAGCCCGCTGCGATAAGTCAGCTGGTAGAACGGCTGCTGCCACAGGTAGATCGAGAACGAATAGCGTCCCAGAGTGCGCAGCCAGGAAAATTCAAAAATGGCCAGCAGCCAGCGCGGCGCGTACGCCATCGCGTTGAGCGCCACCGCCAGTCCGCCCGCGCCAAGTACCACGCGTAGCTCGATGGGAACACTCCACCAGTGCGCTGCGATCCCGGCTGCGAGCGCTGCCGGCGCGATCCAGGCCCGGGCCAGGGCGTAGCGGCCTTGCGTGACAAGCAAGGCGAGGAAGCCGGAACAGAAAATACCGAACGAGGCGACCTCGGTGCGCAGGTAAAAGTTGGGTGCCTGCGCACCGGGGACCAGTGAATACACGGCGATCGCCAGCAGCATTGCGGAGACGATGACGGCAATGGCGTGCAGGCCGCGCCCGCCACGCGCGCGGCACCAGAAGGCGGCCAAGGACAAGAGCACATACGAGTGCTCTTCGACGCTCAAGGACCAGATATGCCCGAACGGCATGGTCCATCTAGTGGCCACGAAATAATTATTGGTGAAGGTAGCGGCGGACAGCAATTCGCTCGACGACACCTGGTTTCCGGTAAGGGCGAAGACCGCCGTGATCGCGGCCAGGTACACCACCACCGAGGGCACGACACGCGAAATCCTGCGCCGGTAAAAGCTGCCGAAATCCGTGCGCTGGACGAACAGCACCTGGGCCATCAACAGTCCGGAAAGAACGAAAAACAATGCCACCCCAACAGTGCCGAAATTAATCCCTGAATAAGGGAAAAAATGTCCGATCAACAGAAAGGCGATCGCGCATCCGCGCCAACCGTCGAGATATGGGATGTGTTGTTTCATTACGTTTCCAAAGTTTGCCCCAGTTTAATAACGAAACACTCGCCTTAAGAAAAAATATCTAGTTATTAGGAAATATATCGTGCAGTGTGGCTATCTTTCCACGCAAATATCGTCCAGCTTCAGGAATGGCCCTCAGACCAGCACTTCCGGCGCTTCCGGATGGCTGAGAAAACCCTGCGGACTGGCCGAGCGGCCGTAGGCGCCGGACTGGAACACGACCACCAGGTCGCCCACTTCCACTGCCGGCAGCTCCATGCGTTCGGCCAGCAGGTCGAGCGGGGTGCACAGCGGGCCGACGACGGAAGCCGTTTCGCGTTCGTTCGATTCGTTCATCCGGTTGCCGATCGCGACCGGATAATTCTTCCGGATAACTTGCCCGAAATTGCCGGAAGCGGCCAGGTGGTGGTGCAGGCCGCCGTCAGTGACCAGAAACACCTGTCCGCGCGACACCTTGCGGTCGATCACGCGCGCGACATAGACGCCGGCCTCGCCCACCAGGTATCGCCCCAGTTCGATCGACAGCTGCGCTTCGGGCAGTGCCGCCTTCACGCCCGGCAGCGCGGCGGCGAGCGCATCTCCGATCGGTCCCAGGTCGAGCGCCGCCTCTCCCGGAAAATACGGGATGCCGAAGCCGCCGCCGATGTTCAGGATGCGCACCGGGTCGCGCATCTGCCCGCTCAGCTGCTGGGCCAGGATAAACGTCTGGGCCTGGGCCTCGATGATGGCCTCGGCCTTTAAACTTTGCGAACCGCTGAAGATGTGAAAGCCGAGCACCGTGAGGCCGAGCTCCGCGCACAGGGCCAGCAGGCGCGGCGCATCCTCGGCGTCGATGCCGAACTGCTTGGCGCCCCCGCCCATGCGCATGCCCGACCCTTTTAACTCATAGTCCGGGTTGATGCGCAGGACCAGCAAGGGTGCGATGCCGAGCGCGTCGCCGACCCGCGCCAGCGTGCGCAGCTCGCGCTCGGACTCGGCGTGGACTACGGCGCCGGCGGCCACCGCCCGCGTCAGCTCGGCCTCGGATTTGCCGGGGCCGGCGAAGCTGATGCGGCCGGGGGCCATGCCGGTGTCGAGTGCGACCTTCAGTTCGCCGCCAGAGGCGACGTCGATGCCGTCGACCAGATGCGCCATGTGCTGGACCAGGGCCGGCATCGGATTGGCCTTCATCGAAAAATGCAGCTCCACCGCCGGCGGCAGGTGCGCGCGCACGTGGGCCACCCGTTCCGTCAGCAGGCGCCGGTCGTAGGCATAGAACGGGGTGCTGCCGACGCGCTGCGCCAGGCGCGTGAGCGGGATGCCGCCCACCTGCAGGCAGCCGTCCTCGACCGGGAACAGGGTCTGTGCGGCGTGGACCGGCTTCAGCTTCGCGTCTGCGTTCATGGTGTGCTTTCAAACAGGGTAATAAAGGCTTGCTGCAGCAGTTTGCGGTCGATCTTGCCGTTCGGGTTGCGCGCAAAAGGCTCGTCGCGCAACGCGACGTGGGCCGGCACCATCCAGGCCGGCAGGTGGCGCTGGCACGCTTTTAACAGGGCCGCGCCGCTAAGGCCCGCGTCCTTCGGCAGCGCCAGCAGCACGATCGCCTGCCCCAGCTGCGGATGCGGCACGCCGAAGGCAACCGCCTCGACCACCAGTCCGCTGGCGTAGACCACCTCCTCGACCTCGAGCGGGCTGACCCGGTAGCCGGAGACCTTGATCATGTCGTCGCCGCGGCCGATGAAATACAGGTAGCCCTCTTCGTCCATGCGCACCGTATCGCCCGACCAGACCGCCATCTCGACGATCGGCAGCGCCGGGTCGTGGCCCGGCGCCGGCTTGAAGCGCTCGGCGGTTTTAAGGGGATCGTTCCAGTAGCCGAGCGAGACGAGCGCGCCGCGGTGCACCAGTTCTCCCGGTTCGTTCGGCGCGCAGGGCGTGCCGTCGGGGCGCACCACCATGACGTGCGCGTTCGGGATCGCGCGCCCCATCGAATCGGGACGGCGATCGAGTTCGGATGGCGGTAAATAAGTGGAACGAAAAGCCTCGGTCAGGCCATACATCAGGAACAGCTCGGCGCGGGGCAAGGCCGCGCGCAGGCTGGCGACAGTCGCCGTCGGCAGCGCGCCGCCGGAATTGGTCAGATAGCGCAGCGAGCAGTCGCCCGGCCAGGCCAGGTTCGCCAATTGCAGCCACAGCGGCGGCACCGCCGCCAGGCCCGTGATGCGTTCTGCCGCCACCGCTTTCAGGATGTCTTTCGCGAACAGGTGGTTGATCAGGACCGCGGTGGCGCCGGCCAGGAAGGCACAGGTCAGCTGGCTCAGGCCGTAATCGAAGCTGAGCGGCAGCACCGCCAGGATGCGGTCCTGCGGCGTCAGCGCCAGGTAGCTCGCCACGCTGCGCGCGCCGGCCACCATGTTCCGGTGCGACAGCACCACGCCCTTCGGTTTGCCGGTGCTGCCCGAGGTGTACAGGATCGCGGCCATGTCGGCGTCGATCGGGCGGCGCGCGGCCAGCACGGCGGCGCCAGGAACCGCTTGCGCCGCGTCCCAGCTGCGCACCTCGACGGCGGCCTGCAGCGGCGCCGCGCCGGTCACGAACACGGTTCCCAGGTCCGGGCAGCCGGCCAGCACGTCCGTCAATTGCGCCAGCCGTTCCGGCGAGGTCACCAGCACCCGTACCTTGCAGTCGGCCAGGATGTGGGCCACCTGCTCGGGTTTCAGTTGCGGATTGACCGGCACGAACACGGCGCCGGCCAGGGCCGCGCCGAACATCGCGGCCACGTTCTCGATGCGCTTTTCCAGGAACACGGCAACCCGTTCGCGCGGCGCGATGCCGGCCTCGATCAGCGCGCCGGCCGCGCCCTCGACGGCGGCGGCCAGGGCGGCGTAGTCGAGGCGCACGGCGCCGTAGACGAGCGCCTCCGCAGCGGGCGTACGGCGTGCGGAATCGAACAGAAAATCGTGGATCAAATCAGCCATGGTCGTGATCAATACGGGGTCGAATGCGGAAGCGCGACATCAGGGCCGCGCAGCCCGCAATCTTAACAGCTTGCAGCTTTCCAGCCCGCGTATCGCGCCCCTGTCGCCAACAAGCGATGTCTCGTGGCAAATTTTTCAACACCCGGTTTATACTGGCCGGATGCGCGCGAACCCGTCACCCGTCCGGCCCCTGATTCCGCTGGCGCCGATCCTGTCGGCGTCCTCGTTCCGGCGCGCGGCCGCAGCGCCTGCGCGCACCGTGCTCGACGCCGGCAACTATAAACTGGTGACGAGCGGGCGCGTCGCGATTGCGCTGGCGCTGCGCGAAATCGGCGTGCAGCCGGGCCAGCGGGTGCTGGTGCCCGCTTACCACAGCGCCTCGATGATTCCTCCCGTGCTCTGGCGCGGCGCCGAACCCGTGTTTTATCGGGTGCACGCCGATGCCGCGGTCGATTTGCGGGACCTCGCTGAAAAAATCACTCCCGACGTGCGTGCCGTGATGGTCACCCATTATTTCGGCTTCCCGCAAGAGATGGCGCCGATCCGCGCCCTGTGCGATGCACACGGCATCGCCCTGATCGAAGACTGCGCCCACTGCTTTATCGGCGAGGCAGGCGGACGCCCGGTCGGCGCCTGGGGAAATTACGCCATCGCCAGCAGCATGAAGTTCTTGCCGATCTACGAGGGCGGCGCATTGGTATCGGCGCGCCACAGCCTGGATCACATCGTCCTGCACTCGGCCGGCGCCGGCTTCGAGGCCAAGGTGGCCCTGAATTCCCTGGAAAAAGGATTCATGTACGGCCGCCTGCCGGCCGTGCGCGCCGCCCTGTCCCTGCCGCTGCGCGCGAAAAGCGCGGTATGGGGACTGTTCAAGCGCAGGCGCGGTGGCGCTGCCCCGGCACTGGCGCCCGACTCCTCCGACAGCAGTTTCAATTTCGACCCGGCCTGGGTAGATAAACGCTCGTCGCTGTTCGCGCGCGCCATGCTGACACTGGCCGCGCCCGGGCGCATCGCCGCCCTGCGCCGCGGCCATTACCTGCGCCTGGAAGCGGCCGTGCAGGGCTTACCCGGCGTGCGCCCGCTGCATCCGCGCCTGCCCGACGGCGCCTGCCCGTGGGTATTTCCGCTGCTGGCCGACGACCCCGGGCGCCTGTTCGCACGCCTGCAGGCGCTGGGCGTGCCGCTGACCCGTTTCGGCACCCCGCAGTGGCAAGGTGTCGACGCCGCCACCTGCGCCAACAGCGCGATGCTGGCCGAACACGTGCTGGCCCTGCCCTGTCACCAGGAGCTCACGGAGCGCGAAATGTCCTGGCTGGCGGCGCGCCTGCGCGAGGCGGTGGCGCCATGAGCTGGACGCTTTATCCGGCGCGCGAGTTCGCGCGCCACAGCGGCGACTGGACGCGGCTGCACGCTTCGCTCGCCCCCACGCACGCCTCGGCCCTGCTGGCGGCGGAATTCGTCGCGCCGCTGATCGAACAGTTCGGCCGCGGCGACGAGTTGCTGGCCTGCCTGCACGATGGCGGCACGGTATGCACCATGGCGATCGTGCACCCGAGCCGGCGCGGCGCCTGGAGCACGTTTCAGCCGGCGCAGGCGCCGGTCGGGCTGTGGCTGCAGGAGGACGGCCGCGACACCGCGACGCTCGCGCGCGGCCTGCTCGGCGCGCTGCCCGGCTTCCCGCTGCTGCTGGCGCTGACGCAGATGGACCCGATGCTGGTTCCGCGCCCGGCCGAGGGACCCTGCACCCGCACGCTCGACTACATCGACACGGCGCGCGTGACCCTGGCCGGCAGCTTCGAGGATTACTGGAACGCGCGCGGAAAAAACCTGCGCGGCAACCTGAAAAAACAGCGCGCGCGCCTGGAGCGCGAAGGCATCGCGACGAGGATGGTCATCGAGCGCGCACCAGAAGCCATGGCGCAGGCCGTGGCCGACTACGGGCGCCTCGAAACCACGGGCTGGAAGGGAAGCGAGGGCACGGCGGTCAGCAGCGAGAATGCCCAGGGCCGTTATTATCGCGCCATGCTGGAAGCGATGGCGGCGCGCGCTGCCGCCAGCGTCTACCGCTATTATTTCGGCGAGCAGCTGGTCGCGATGGACCTGTGCGTCGAGGATGGCGCCAGCATCGTCGTGCTGAAGACGGCATATGACGAGAGCGTGCCTTCGAACCTGTCGCCGACCCTCCTGATGCGCGAGGAAGCGACCCGGCGCCTGTTCGACGCCGGCCGTTTCGAACGGCTCGAGTTCTACGGCCGCGTGATGGAATGGCATACGCGCTGGACGGAAGAGGTACGCACTCTGTACCATGTTAACTATTACCGCTGGCCGGGAGTGAAACGCCTGCACACGCTGCTGGACACCCGCACCAAGCTGGGTTCCCGCCCCGCCAACACAACGACGACGAGCTTATGAAGTACCTTGAAGAAGTCAAAACCCTGCTGATCGACGTGCTGAACCTCGGCCCGGCCGGACAATCGCTGGATGCCGATTCGCCGCTGCTGGGCAGCCTGCCGGAACTCGATTCGATGGCGGTGGTCACCCTGATCGGCGCAATGGAAGAACATTTCGGCATCATGGTCGACGACGACGACATCAGCGCCAGCACCTTCGCCACCCTCGGCAGCCTGGCCGCCTTCGTGGCCGAGCGCGCCGACGACGGTGCCAACTAAGGCATGAGCGACCCCGGCCACGCGCACGCCGACGCGTTCTTCCTCGACACGCCCGACGGACCGCGTTTCTGCATGTACCACGCGCCGCGCGGGGAATGCCGCGGCGCGCTGGTCTACGTGCACCCGTTTGCCGAAGAGATGAACCGTTCGCGCCGCATGGCCGCGCTGGGCGCGCGTGCGCTGGCGAACCAGGGCATCGGCGTGCTGCTGCTCGATCTGCACGGCTGCGGCGACAGCGCCGGCGACTTCGGCGACGCGACCTGGGACGGCTGGCTGCGCGACGTCGCGCAGGGACGCGCCTGGATCGAGGAACGCCTCGGCCGCACGGCCGGCCTGTGGGGCCTGCGCGTCGGCGCCCTGCTCGCGGTCGTGCATGCGCAAACGGCGGCCGTGGCGCCGGAGCGCCTGCTGCTGTGGCAGCCGGTCACCAACGGCTCGGGCTACCTGAACGGCTTTTTACGTTTGCGCCTGGCCGGAGAACTGCTGGCGGGCGGCAGCGACAGCGGCGGCACCGAAGCTCTGCGCGAAGCGCTGGCCGCCGACGAGGCGCTCGAGATCGCGGGCTATACCCTGAATCCGCAACTGGCCGCGGGCCTGGACGCGGCCGATGCGCGCGCGCTCGGCCCGCGCTGCCCGATCAGCTGGTTCGAAGTCACGGCAGCCGCCGGCCGCCCGCTGCCGCCGGCCGCGGTGCGCGTGGCCGATACCTGGAGACTGCAGGGCAGCCGGGTCGACCTGGTCCCGGTCCAGGGACCGCAATTCTGGACGGCGCCCGAAACGATCGATTGCCCGGCCCTGATCGAGGCAACCCTGGCCCGCCTGGAGACACCCGATGCCTGAGGAACGCGCAATTGCCTTTTCCTGCCGCGGTGCCTGGCTGTACGGCATCCTGAGCCTGCCGCAGGCGGCGGCGAGGCCATCGTCGCGCGGCGTGCTGATCGTCGTCGGCGGCCCGCAATACCGCGCCGGCAGCCACCGCCAGTTCACCCTGCTCGCGCGCGACCTGGCCCATGCGGGCATCCCGGCCATGCGCTTCGACTACCGCGGCATGGGCGACAGCGAGGGAGACCTGCAAAATTTCGAAAACGTCGACGACGACCTGCGGGCGGCGATCGACCGTTTTGTGGCCGAAGTCCCCGGCCTCTCCGAAATCGTGCTCTGGGGGCTGTGCGACGGCGCCTCGGCCGCTGCGATGTACGCGCCGCAGGATCCGCGCGTGGCCGGGCTGGTGCTGTTGAACCCCTGGGTCCGCACCGAGGAAGGGGCGGCGCGCGCCACCATCAAGCACTACTACAAGGACCGCCTGTTCGACGCGCGCCTGTGGAAAAAGATCGGCAGCGGCCAGTTCGATGTCAAGGACTCGGTCCGTTCGCTGTGGGACAACGTCGGCAAGGCGTTCGGACCGAAGCTGGACGCCGGCACGGCTGCGTCCCGCGACGGCGCGCCCTTGCCGGAACGCATGCAGGGCGCACTGACCCGTTTTGGCGGGCGCGTGCTCGTCGTCCTCAGCGGGGCCGACCTCACGGCCCAGGAATTCGCCGCGCTCTCGCACCGTTCCGGCCCCTGGCAGCGCCTGCTGGGTACGCCGCGCTTTACGCGCCAGCAGATCGACAAGGCGGACCACACCTTCTCGCGCCGGCCCTGGCAGGACCAGGTGTCGAGCTGGACCCGCGACTGGCTGCGCAGCTGGTGAGCTGAACGCCAGCCGGGCGCCGGCTCCCCTTGCATATCGCCTTCGTTTTCCTATCCTGAAAGTTGGTTAACGAACCAAAGCGGAGGTGCGTGATGGGTACCGTAGCGGTCAGCGAGATGGAGGAACTGCAGGGCAAGCTGAGGGGCAGCGTGGTGCTGCCGGGCGAGCCGGCTTACGACCAGGCGCGAACGATCTGGAATGCGATGATCGACAAGCGCCCGGCCATGATCGTGCGCTGCGCCGGCGCGGCCGACGTGCGCACGGCGGTCGATTTCGCGCGCGAGCACGGAATACCGCTGGCGGTGCGCGGCGGCGGCCACAACATCGCCGGCAGCGCCCTGGTGAACGACGGTTTGGTGATCGACCTGTCCGGCATGCGCTCGGTGCAGGTGGCGCCGCACAGGATGCGGGCCTGGGTCGAGGGCGGCGCGCTGCTGCGCGACGTCGACCATGAGGCGCAGGCCTATGGGCTGGCGACGCCGCTCGGCATCAACTCGACCACCGGCGTCGGCGGCCTGACCCTGGGCGGCGGCTTCGGCTGGCTGACGCGCAGGCACGGTCTCGCCATCGACAACCTGGTCGCGGCCGACATCGTCACCGCGAGCGGTGAGCGCCTGCACATCGACAGCGACAATCACCCCGACCTGTTCTGGGCCATCCGCGGCGGCGGCGGCAATTTCGGCGTGGTGACCACCTTCGAGTTCGCGCTGCACCAGGTGGGGCCCCTGGTCACCGCCGGCCTGATCGTCTTCCCCTTCGCGCAGGCGCGTTCCCTGCTGCGCAACTACCGCGACTATGTGGAGGCGCTGGACGAGAACATATCCGTCTGGGCCGTGCTGCGCGGCGCGCCGCCACTGCCCTTCCTGCCCGAGTCGGTGCACGGCACCGGGATCGTCGCCCTCGCCTTTTTCTCGCCGCAGCCGCCCGAACAGGTGCAGGCTGCGCTCGACACGGTGCGCAGTTTCGGCAACCCGCTGGGCGAACACGTCGGCGCCGTGCCCTACAGCGCCTGGCAGCAGGCCTTCGATCCACTGCTGGTGCCGCCGGCACGCAATTACTGGAAG
This sequence comes from Massilia litorea, assembly GCF_015101885.1. Classification (NCBI taxonomy): domain Bacteria; kingdom Pseudomonadati; phylum Pseudomonadota; class Betaproteobacteria; order Burkholderiales; family Oxalobacteraceae; genus Massilia; species Massilia litorea. The sequence goes on along the minus strand of NZ_CP062941.1, from coordinate 1,468,478 downwards.
TCGCACAATTTCAATACGCTGTCGGACGCGGCCATCGACGTCGTGGTCGACTATGCCGGCAAGCTGCCGTCCGCGCAGAGCGAAATTTTTCTCGGGCTGTTGGGCGGCGCGGCGAATACCCACGCCCCGGACGAGATGGCCTATCCGCACCGCGCCGCGCTGTATGCGATGAACGTGCACACGCGCTGGGAAGAAGCGGCGCAGGATGCGGCCTGCCTGGCCTGGGCGCGCGAATTTTTCAAGGCCGCGGCGCCCCATGCCGCCGGCACCGTCTACATCAATTTCCTGAACGAGGACGAAGTCGACCGCATCGCCGAAGCCTATGGCCCGAACTACGCGCGGCTCAGGCAGATCAAGGCGAAATACGATCCGGACAACCTGTTCCGCACCAACCAGAACATCCGGCCGGACGCTTGAGGCGCCGCTGAGACTTGCCACACCAGCGCCGCCTCTGCTGCGTTTGTTTCGACACAACCCTTACGCAGGCGGTATCGGCAGCAAGCTGTCCGCCTGCCCCACATGCATTCGGGCGCCCATCGCTCAGCCAGTACACGCGACACAGGGGATCCAGCGCGCTGCCAATGGTGCACTTGATTCTGTTGTATTAAGCCATCCATACGTAAATACATCTGGCAATTATGCCAAATTCAATGTAGGATTTTTCCTACTGTTGAGTAGATTTACCGATATTGGGTCTTTGAACGTCGATCCTCAGATTGTTAAGCCTGAAATCGCGTCGGCTCAGGCAACTCCCGCTGCATAACCACGTCAACTCCTATCGCATGAAACTCCCAGTGGCACGCACGCGCGTCTGCATCACGATCGACACCGAGTTCAGCATCGCCGGTGCCTTCTCGGACAAAACAAAACAGCCGGTTGCCGAACCGCTCGTCTGGTGCAATGTCGATGGCCGCTCGGAAGGCCTGGGCTTCATGCTGGATACCTTCCGCCGCTACGATATCCAGGCGACCTTCTTCGTCGACACACAGCACCGCCATTATTTCAAGCACGACCCGATGCGGCCGATCGCGCAGCAACTCCATGCCGCGGGGCACGAAGTGCAGCTGCACGCCCATCCCTGCTGGACGAATTTCCAGAACAGCGATTGGCGCAACACGCCGCGTGCTGAACGCATCAGCGACGATATTAGCCAGCACAGCATCGAAGCCACCGTCAAGCTCATCGATCAAGGCATCGACACCTTCAAGGAATGGGGCATTCCCCGTCCCCGCGCTTTCCGTAGTGGCAACCTCCACCATGGCGACGGCTTGTACCAGGCTCTGGCTCAAACCGGCATTACTTACAGCTCGAACATCGGCGTGGCGATCCATGACAGCGGCAATCCGGATTACCGCCTGTTCAGCGGCCAGCACCAGCGGCACGGCGTCAAGGAGTACCCGGTGCTGTCGTTTTCGGACTGGCGGATCGGCCCGAAACAAAACATCAAGTCGCTGACCATCGCCGGCTCGAGCTTTGCCGAAACGCGGCGCCTGCTCGAGAAGGCCAGGAGCGAAGGCATCCCGCTGGTCGTCGTACTGACCCATCCGTTCGAATTCGTCCAGAAGCGCGACCTGGCCTTCACGCAGACAAGGCCTGACCGCCTGACCCAGGGGCGCCTGCGCAAGCTATGCGAGTTCCTGCAGGAAAACAGCGACCGCTTCGATGCCTGTGGCCTCGCAAGCGCCGCCGATGCCATTCCCGCCGCCCAGGCTTCCGAGAACAAGCTGCTGAAGGGACGGCTCTGGCATACCGTGCCGCGCATGGTGGCGCAGGTTGCCAACGACCGTATCGGCAAGTGGAAACTCGCACAGCAGTACGGGAAAGCCGGTCGGAACGCGCTACCCGAGGATGTGAAAACTCTGCAAGGCAGGTAGGGTCAGACGGAGCTCGCTAACTTTATTTTTATAACAGGCCACGCGCCTTTCATTGCGGTCGAATATGGATAAGACAGTCAGTCAAAATTTTTCGATCGCGAAGGTCATGTCGATTTTTATCGTCGTCGCCGATCACTGGTTCAAAGACAGCCCCATCTGGATTCTGTCGACCGTCGCGCTGTTCGTGTTCGGCTTTTCATCCGCCTTCTTTACGGGACGCCTGAACGGCGTGGACCTTGACGTCGGCGCTTTCTGGAACAAGAAATTGCGTCGCCTGGGAGTGCGCTATTGGCTGATCCTCAGCGTCCTAACCATGCTCCTCATCGTGCAAGGCCGCGACATCCTTCATTGGCACACCATCGTGCATTTTATTGGCCTGTCCGGTGTGCTGAACCTGTTCGGACCGAGCATGAGCGCACTTGGGGCCGGCCTATGGTTCTTCACCCTGCTCCTGTTTTTTTATGCCGCCTACCCGCTGCTGGCGCGCCGCCTGATCGCCTCCCCGCGCACGACCGTGACCATGGCAATCGCCACCATCGCATTGCTTGCGCTCGACCATACGGTCAAATTCGGCTTCTCCCTATGGCTGACCATGCTGGGATTTCTCATCGGGACCTATGTGGGCGTGAACCGCCTGCGCACCAATGTCGCGCTGCTCAATGGCGCCTTGATCGCGTTGCCGCTGTCGATCGCCGTATTGAACATGTTCTTCGGTTTTCGCGCGCTCAACGGGATCCTGCTCTTTGCATGTTCGTTGGCGATATCGCTACGATTGACGCATCCGGGTCTCCGGCTGGCCTCCCTGCGTTTTCTGGTCCCGCTTGAAGCCTGCCTGCTAGAAATTTACCTGATCCACAGCTACCTGTTTGTCCATCCTAGCGGCAATCCGATCATCGATTTCCTTCTCAGCCTTGTCGTGATCGTCGCCGCTGCCATCGTCCTTAATCGTGCAGGCAATTATCTGGTTGCGCGGATCTTCAAAAACAAGCCGGACAAGCTTGTTACGGCAGCGGTTGCGCAAGAAGGTGACGGGCATCTGGAGCGCTCCGCCTGAAGCAGGCGCGGAAATCGTCAGCCGCGCCGTAGGCCCGCCGCGCCTGCCGCTGTGCTCCACACAGGCCGGCTGCGGACGCTCCCGCGTCGCGCTGCGGCGCCTCGCCGCGCCATTCCAAATCGAGCCGTGCCGGATCCGCGAACAACTGCCGCTGCGGATGCCTTCCCAGATAAAGCCAGCCGATACCGGTCGCCAGATTGTCCCCGGCGCGCAGCACCCCTCCCTCATCCGAACGCAGGGGCCCGTCCACCAGGTTGCCCTCCAGGGTAGCGCTGCTGGTCGGGAAGCGTACCTGCACCCCGGCCGTGTCGAGCACGGTATTGTCGACCAGCTGGGTGCCGGCTGCGCTGTTGAGGTAGACGCCGACATCCGAACAGCCGGCGATCAGGTTGGCGCGCATGATGCCGCCGTCGTGCTCGGTAATGCAGCGCGCGTCGCGGCAATAGGGTTTGCCGGTGCCGCCGCCGCCGAACGAGAGGCCGATGCGCTGTCCCGGCTGGCTGGCCAGCAGCGCCTCGCACAGCACCACGTTTCGCTCGAAGACGGTGCGCGCGGCGCCGCCCTTGGCAAAGGCGCCGTAGCTGGTGCGGTCGCCCCAGGCCTTGACGAAGTCCTGGATCAGGTTGGCACGAATGGTCCAGTCGCTGGCGGCGACCAGGTCGATCGGCGTGACGGGCCGCGATGTTTTACGCGGCGCCGCGTTACTCAGGGTGTTCGATTCGATCAGGCCGTGGTCGGGGAAGGTGCTGCGCTCGCCGTTGATTTTAAAGTGGGCGTTGAAGTCGCGGATCGTGTTGTTGCGGGCCGTAAAATGGTGGGCAGCGCCGACTACGTGAAAGGCGTGGTCACAATATTCATCTTCGGCGCAGACACCACGCAAGCTCAGATTTTCGAAACGCCAGTACGGCGCCGCTACCGTCACCCCTTCGCCGACAGCAACATTGATTGCCACCGTCCCCGGGCGCGCGGCCCGTACAAGGATCGGAGCGGCGGCCGTACCGGGCCTGCCCGCGTACAGGGTGGCGCGTACGGTGTACTCGCCGGGCAGCAAGGTGATCACGTCACCAGGCGCGGCATCGGCCATTGCGCGCCGCACCTCGTCGACGCTTGCCACCAGCCGCTCGCGCCCGGCGGGGGCCGGCGGACTTTCCGGCTGGGCGCCCAGCAGCAGCGCCGGCGGCACATACGGGCCGGCCTGGCCGCGGTCGAGCGCGAGCAAGGTGCCGGAGGCGAAGCGGCCGGCGCCTTCGACCAGGGGGTTGTGGCCGCCCGTGCGCTTGAGGAGATACGGTGCCAGCGCGCGCGGCGTGACGCCTTGCGACTGCAGGTAATATAAACCCGCCGCCGCGCCGGCCGCCGCCAGGACCAGCGGCACGGCCAGCAGCTTGATGAACTTCATGCGCCGGTCTTGATGTTGTGACGGCTCATCAGGTCGTACATGGTCGGGCGGCTGATGCCGAGGATCTCCGAGGCCTTGACGATGTTGCCGTCGACCCGGGCCAGCGCCTTGACGATGGCCTTGTACTCGGCCTCGTCGCGCACCTGGCGCAGGTTGATCGGCTCTTCTTCCAGGCCCTCGCCCGGCAGGCCCAGGTCGTCGGCGACGATGGTATTCCCGTCGGCCATGATCACGGCGCGCTTAATATAATTTTCCATCTCGCGCACGTTGCCCGGCCATGGATAGGCTTCGATGGCGGCAATCGCATCGGGTGCGAAATGCAGGGATGCACGTCCTTCGGCGGCGCAGAATTTATTTTTGAAATGGTGGGCCAGCAGGGCGGCGTCGCCCTCGCGCTCGCGCAGCGGAGGGATCGTCACGACGATCTCGGACAGGCGGTAATACAAGTCTTCGCGGAAGCGGCCGGTGGCGCACAGTTCCTTGAGTTTCTGGTGGGTCGCGCAGACGATGCGCACGTCGACCGGGATCTCCTCATGGCCGCCGATGCGCTCGATCACGCGCTCCTGCAGGAAGCGCAGCAGTTTCGCCTGCAGCGGCATCGGCAAGTCACCCACTTCGTCGAGGAAGAAGGTGCCGCCGTGGGCGAGTTCGACTTTACCCTTGGTCTGCTTGGCCGCGCCCGTGAACGCGCCCTTCTCGTAGCCGAACAATTCGCTTTCCAGCAGGTTTTCCGGAATCGCCGCGCAGTTGATCGCCATGAAGCGCTCTTTTGCGCGCGGGCTCAATGCATGCACGGCGCGCGCCAGCACTTCCTTGCCAGTACCCGATTCACCGAGCAGCATCACCGAGGCCGAGGTCGGGGCGACCTTTTCGACGTTGCGGCAGATTTTCAGCATCGAGGGCGCGCGCGAGATCACGCCGGCCATCGGCGAATAGGCTTGCTCTCTCTGCATGCGGCGGTTTTGCTGCTGCAGGTCGTGCAGGAAGAAGGCGCGCTGGATCACGAGGTTCAGCACCTCGGGGTCGCACGGCTTCTGGTGGAAGTCGTAGGCACCGAGGCCGATCGCTTTCACGGCGTTCGCATGGTCCTGGTTGCCGGTCAGGACGATGACGCGCGTGTCCGGGGCCAGCGCCAGGATCTGCTGCAGGGTGGCAAGACCCTCGGTCGAGCCGTCCGGATCGGGCGGCAGGCCGAGGTCCATCGTCACCACCGCCGGCTCGTGGCGCCGGATCTGCGCGAGCGCGGCTTCGCGGTCGCCGGCGACGGCGACGTCATAGGCGTCGAGGCTCCATTTCAGCTGCTTTTGCAGGCCGGGGTCGTCTTCGATGATCAGGAGTTTCTGTTTGGTCTGGGTCACAGTGGTAAATCCTCGGGTCAGGCTGCACGGTCGACGAGCAGCGCATCCTGCTTGTACAGGGGCAGGATGACTTTGAAAGTGGTGCCGGACAGCGGCTTGCTGGATACTTCCAGGCGCCCGCCCAGCTCATTGATGTATTCGCGGCTCTCGAACACGCCGATGCCCATGCCGGCCGACTTGGTCGACTCGAAGGGCTTGAACAGGCGCTCGCGTATGAACTCTTCGCTCATGCCTTCGCCGGTATCGGTGATCTCAATGCGGACCGCTTCGCCATCCTGGTAGAGGCCGATGGTGACGCTGCCCTCCTTCGGCGTGGCTTCGATCGCGTTCTGGATCAGGTGGCCGACGACGCGCTCGAGGCGCTCGCGGTCGGCCAGCACGCGCAGGCCGGTGTCGCGCAGGTCGAGCTGCGGGCGCGGCTCGAAGGCCGCCTTGTTGGCCACCGCCTGCCGCACCACCTGGTCCACCGCCAGCGGCACCGGCTTTTCCTGGACGTCGATGCGCGAGAGCTTTTGCAACATCAGGCGCATCTTCTGCACGGACAAGGATACCGTTTCCAGCATGTCGGCCTGGAATTCGGGATTGTTCTTGTGCTTTTCCGCGTTCGCATTCATCAGGGACAGCTGCGAAACCAGGTTCTTGAGGTCGTGCACCACAAAAGTGGACATGCGGTTGAACGATTCGAACTGGCGCGCCGTCATCAGCGCGTCGGCCGCATCCTGCTGGGCCAGGTAGCTGGCGGCCTGGCTGCCGGCGATCTCGAGCAAGTCCAGCACTTCCCAGTTCAGTTTGACGGGGCTGCGCGCCGTATGCAGCACGACGAAGCCGAACAGTTTATTTGCCCCCATCATCAGCGGCACCACCAGCCAGCCGCGCGGAAAATCGCGCAGCCACTCGGGCAGCACGAGCCCTTCGTATTTGTCCGGGTCGTCCGCGTACTCTCCGAGGTCGATCACCCACTGGGTCGATTCGAGGAAGCGGCACAGGGCCGAGTCGGCGGGCTCGGCGACGTCCGGCAGCGGCACTTCCCAGGCCGCGACCGGCTCGAAGCGGCCCGCTTCACGGCGCTGCCACAGGGCTCCGCCCGGGCTTTCGACGAGGGCGGCCACGGCCTGTACGGTGCGTTCCCCCAGGTTCGGCCCCGCTTCGGAAAGCGTGCGCGTAAAGCGCATCCACTCTTCGCGGTAGTCGTAGCCGTAGCTGTAGAAATGCTTGGAAATAAACACCTTCAGCCAGGCGCGGAAGGTGCCCGAGAACAGGATCCCGGCCAGCAGCAGCAAGGCGCCGAACAGGAAGGTGACCTGCATCACCGTGCCCCAGCTGCCGCCGAAATAGCGCAGGTAGTAGCCGGCCGAGCCCATCGCCAGCAGGTAGATGGCCGAGCCGAACAGGGCAGCGGAGTGGAACATCGCGCGGCGCGACACCGCCAGCGGCGAGCGCCACGATTTGGCGCGCCGCATCGACAGCGCCAGCAGCGGCACCGTCAGCGCATTGATGACGCCGCGCGCGGCCCAGATGTCGGGGTCGACTTCGCGGAACAGCATCGCGTGGCTGTACAAATAAAAATCGTAGGCGAACATGCCGCCGATGCCGAGGCAGGCGAATTTAATGGCCCAGCGTTCCTGGGTGGTCTTGTTGCGGTAGGCCTGTTCCACTAACAGCATGCCGCCGACCGCCTGCACCACGCGCACCGTCACCGGCAGCACGCTTTCCAGGAGGGCCAGGTCCCAGTAGCCGAGGCTGGCCGCGGCCAGCGCGACCAGGTAGCAGACGGCCGCCGCGAACAGGGCCGGCCGCAGCTTCAGCGGCAGCCGGCTGCCGGGCGCGCGCCAGTCTCCCAGCAGGACGACCAGGAACAGCGACCAGACGGCATTCCTCGCCACCTCGAAGCCGTCGGAGAGGTCGGTCCACATCAGCAGGTCGGTGGCGGCCCAGGCCAGGGAGGCGGCCCAGAAGGCCGAGATGAGGCAGGCCGCCACCAGCAGCGGGCCGTGCGCCCGCCCGCGCCAGCTCGTCAGAAGCGGCACGCCCAGCAGCAGGAAGCCGACGGCCGCGAGGCCGTAGCTGTAGGTGGCGATACTGGTGAGAGAGACACTATCCATGTGCGCAGCCGGGCGCGCAGGCCCGGCATGTAACGTTATCGCGGGCGGAGCCGACGATTAGCGGCCGCTGCGGAACAGCACCACCTTCAAGGTATTAATGAGGACCAGGAAGTCGAGGAACAGGCTGTTGTTTTTGACGTAGTACAAGTCGTACTGCAGCTTTTGCAGCGCATCCTCGGCCGAGGAACCGTAGCCGTAGCGCACCTGCGCCCAGCCGGTGATGCCTGGCTTGATGCTGTGGCGGACATTGTAGTACGGGACCACTTCGATCAGCTGCTCGACAAAGTATGGGCGCTCGGGACGCGGACCGACGAAGGACATCTCGCCCTTGAACACGTTCAGGATCTGCGGCAGTTCGTCGATCCGGGTCTTGCGCATGAAGTTGCCGACGCGGGTAACGCGCGGATCGTTCTGCGCGGCCCATTGCGGCTTGCCGCCCTTTTCGGCGTCGGCGCGCATGCTGCGGAATTTATGCACGAAGAAGCTTTTCCCGTCCTTGCCGACCCGTTCCTGCGAATAGAACACCGGACCGCGGTCTTCGAACCACACGGCCAGCGCGGCCAGCAGCATCAAGGGGAAGGTCAGCGCCAGGATGATCGTGCTGCAAATCAGGTCGAAGGTGCGCTTCATGAAGATGCGCACGAAACTCTGGTCGAAGCCACCGCCGAAGACGAGCCAGCTCGGCTGGATCGAATCGACCCGGATCTGGCAGGTTTCGCGTTCGAAGAAGGTGGCGGCGTCGGTGACCTTCAGCCCCTGCAGCTTGCAGTCGAGCAGTTCCTTGATCGGGAAGCCGCCGCGCCGGTTCTGCACCGAGACCACGATTTCCGACACGTTGTACTGGCGCGCCAGTTTGACGAGCGAATCGCCGTCGCGCATTTTCAGCAGGTCCGATTGCGTCACGCACAGCTCCTCGCCCGGCGCCGGAATGAAACCGGCGATGTCGTAGCGGTGGTAGCGGTTGGCGCGCTCGGCCAGTTCGCTGCATTCCTTGGCCAGCGGTCCGCCGCCGAGGAACATGATGCGCGACTGCAGGAAGCGCGCTTCCGAGGTCTTGAAGAAAATCATGCGCGCGATGAAGATGCCGACCGCCGCCAGCGCGAACACGATCACCAGGATGCTGCGGCCGAACGAGAGTTCGGGCGCGACATAGAACACCAGCGTCAGGATCAGGAAGCCCATCACGAACGAAGGCATCAGCTTCATCAGGAACGGGTGGCGCAGGCCTTCTTCGAAATCGAGCTGGTACATGCCCATGGCGCTCATGCTGAACACGATGGCCAGCGCGAACGCGACGGCCGAGGTGAAGAAATGGTCGAGCGACGGAACCGTCACCGTGGTGCCGACTTCCATGTAGCGCAGCGCCGCGCCCGCGTAGGCGGCGCCGAGCAGCACCAGCACTTCCACGACAAGCAGGACGGATACGATCTTCGACACATAATGGTTAGAAATCCTGAACACGTCAGCCTCCTGATTCTTTTTACTTACTCGGATGCCGCACGAGAATCCTGCTTCAGCAGGTCGTGGACATACCAATCCATGGCCTGGCGCAGGCCCTCGCCGATTCGGTGCGTGGGCGCATAGCCCAGCAGCGCGGCGGCCTTGCCGATGTCGGCTTGCGAGTGGCGCACGTCGCCACGGCGGAAGTCGACATACTGGGGTGCGTGCCCATCCACATGGGGGAAGCGCTCACGCAGCAGGTCGCGCATCATCGCGTACAGCTGGTTCAGGCTGGTACGTTCGTTGAGCGCGACGTTGTAGACCTGGTTCACCGCCTCCGGCGAGGCCATCGCTGCCAGCAGGTTCGCCTGCACGACATTGTCGATGTAGCAGAAGTCGCGGCTGGTCTCGCCGTCGCCGTTGATGCGCAGCGGCTGATTACGGATCAGCGCGGCAACCCATTGCGGGATCACGGCGGCATACGCACCGTGCGGATCCTGGCGCGGGCCGAACACGTTGAAGTAGCGTAGTCCCACCGTCTCCATACCGTAAGTGCGGCCGAACACGTTCGCATACAGCTCGTTGACATATTTTGTGACCGCGTAGGGCGACAGCGGGTTCCCGATCACGTCTTCGCGTTTCGGGAGGTCCGGATGGTCACCGTAGGTCGAGCTCGATGCGGCGTAGACGAAGCGGCGTACTTTCGCATTGCGCGCGGCCACCAGCATGTTCAGGAAGCCGGTGACGTTGGTGTCGTTGGTCGTGATCGGATCGTCAATCGAACGCGAGACCGAACCGAGCGCAGCCTGGTGCAGCACGAAGTCGACGCCCTCGCAGGCGCGCGCACAATTGGCGGGCAGGCGGATATCGCCTTCGATGAAATTGAATTTCGTCCAGGCTTCTTGCGTGACAGATTCTTTCACCTGGTCCAGGTTATGCCGGTGACCCGTGGCGAAATTGTCGAGTCCGGTTACCCGCTGGCCGAGCTTGAGCAAGGCTTCGACCAGGTTCGAGCCGATGAAGCCGGCGGCGCCGGTGACCAGCCAGTGATGGCTGTGCTGGCCCAGCTGCTGCCTAACGTCTTGAATCTTATTCACAGTTTTCACAACACTTTCTCATTAACTAACGCACTGCAGTTCGGGCGGTGGCAGAACGCACAAAGCCGCCGCGGTCAGGCGGCGGCTCATTCCGCACGACGACTTACAGGCGCCAGACGCAGAAGCCAGCCTCGCGGAGGGCATTCTGATCGAATTGCGACTTGACGTCGATGAAGCAGCCACCGTCGTTGAGCTTTGCCTGGAAGTCCGGTACCGACATCGCCAGCACTTCCTTATGCGGCACGGCGGCGATCAGGGCGTCCGCCTTCGGCAGCGCGTCCCAGTTCTTTTCCAGGGTGATGCCATACTCGTGATGGGCTTCGTCGGCCTCGGCCAGCGGATCCCAGACGTGCACGTCGACGCCGTAGCTTTCCAGCTCGTGGACGATGTCGGCCACTTTCGAATTGCGCAGGTCCGGGCAGTTTTCCTTGAACGTCAGACCGATCACGTTGACCTTGGCGCCCTTGACCTGGAAGCCCGACGAAATCATCGATTTCACGGTTTTCTCGGCAACAAATTTCGCCATGCCGTCGTTGATGCGGCGGCCAGCCAGGATCACTTGCGGGTGGTAACCCACCATCTCGGCCTTGTGGGTCAGGTAGTACGGATCGACGCCGATGCAGTGGCCGCCGACCAGGCCCGGGCGGAACGGTAAAAAGTTCCACTTGGTACCGGCCGCCTTCAGCACTTCGAGGGTATCGATGCCGATCTTGTCGAAGATGATCGCCAGTTCGTTCATCAGGGCGATGTTCAGGTCGCGCTGGGTGTTTTCGATGACCTTGGCTGCCTCGGCCACCTTGATGCTCGAGGCGCGGTGCACGCCGGCGGTGATCACGGTTTCGTACAACTGGGCGACGCTTTCCAGGGTCTCGGCGTCGTCGCCGGAGACCACTTTCAGGATCGTCGTCAGCGTGTGTTCCTTGTCGCCCGGGTTGATGCGCTCAGGCGAGAAGCCGACGTGAAAGCCTTCTTTCCACTTCGTTCCCGAATGCTTTTCCAGCAGCGGAATGCAGACTTCCTCGGTGGCGCCCGGATAGACGGTCGATTCGAAAATGACGATCGCGCCCTGTTTCAGGTTTTTACCGACCGTGGTGCTGGCACCGATCAGTGGCGTGAAGTCCGGGTTGTGGGCGATGTCGACCGGGGTCGGCACGGCCACGACGACGTAGTCCGCCTGCGCCAGCAGCGCCGCGTCAGTCGTCACTTCCAGCTTGTTTGCTGCCTGCAACTGCTCGGTCGAGACTTCACCGGTCGGGTCAATGAATTTTTTGTAGTTCTCGATTTTTGACGCCGACAGGTCGAAACCAATCGTCCGTACTTTCTTGCCGAATTCCACTGCGAGCGGTAAGCCCACGTAACCCAGTCCTACTACTGCGACGACCTGATCTGCTTTCATTATCAGCTTTCGATATCGAATAAAGTTTTGCTATTATGCCAATATTTAATATAGCATGGGAACTAGAAGCCCCTCAACGCGGCACCCTAGTTTGTACGCCATCAACAACACGGACGCATAGGCGATGTTGTATTTGCATCCGTGTGTTCCGTTGTTTTTTCGTTTTCCTTAACCGGCTCACCAGGCCCGTCCCCGGTTCATCAGGGAGCATCGGCCGCGGCGCACAGCAAGGAGGCCACGCTGTTCGCATGACACTGTGCAATATAGCATTTTCTGTCTGACAAGTTCCGTAAGAAAATGAATCGTGCGCGCTGCACACACTTGGAATACGGCGAAGAAAAGATGTTGTCGATCGATTACAATCTTGCGCGACCCATCATGCATCTCAGCAAACACTGATGCCACCGCAGGAGCAGCGCTTGAACGACCTCAGATTCTCCACCCTCGACAATGACGATCCCGGCAACGATGCGCTCGACGCCTTCGTGCGCGCGCATCCCGAGGGCAATGCTTACCAGCTGGCGGCCTGGCGCCGCGCCGTTGCCAGCGCCTACGGCTATGCCGGCCGCGTGCTGGTGGCCTGGCAAGGATCGGAACTGGCCGGCATGCTGCCGCTGTGCGAATTCGCCCGGCCGCTGTCGCGTCCGCGCTGGATCTCGCTACCGTTTTGCGACCTCGGCGGGCCGCTGGCCGTCTCCGGTGCCGTCGCCGAGGCGCTGGCGGCACGCGCGCGCCTCGACCTGGGCACCCAGGGGGCGGCCGGACTGGAGCTGCGCTGCTCGGCGCCCGGGACGGAGGACGAAGCCGGACTGGAGGGACGCAAGGTGCGCATGCTGCTCGGCCTGCCCGAGAGCGCGGCGGCACTGATGCAGTCGTATCCCCCGAAGCTGCGCAGCCAGGTGAGAAAAGCGGAAAAGAACGGCCTGACCTCGGAAGTAATCACCGGCGCGGCCGGCATCGCCGAGTTTTACGATATTTACAGCCGCAACATGCGTCGCCTCGGCAGTCCTCCCCACAGCCGTGCCTGGTTCGAAGCCGTCCAACGGCACTACGGCGCGGCCGGCGACATGTTCATGGTCATCGTGCGCCACGAGGGCAAGGCGGTTGGCGCCGGCTGGGTGCTGCTGTGCGGAGACAAGGCCGTCATTCCCTGGGCTTCGACCCTGGCCGAGTTCAACTCGCTGGCGCCGAATATGCTGCTGTACTGGGCGATCCAGTCGCACCTGTGCGAACGCGGCGTGCGCCAGTTCGACTTCGGCCGCTCGACCTTCGGCGAGGGGACCTATAAATTCAAGAAGCAATGGGGCGCGCTGCCGGTGGCGCTCGACTGGAAAGAATGGGACGCGCAAGGCGTGGCGGCGATCGCGGCCCCCGCGGCAAAGGGAGGCGGCTCGTCATTGCGGGCCCTGATCGAAAGCGCTTGGCAGAAGCTGCCCTTACCCGTGGCGAACAGCCTCGGTGGGCGCCTGCGGCGCTACATTACGCTGTAAAAGAAGACATGCTACGCCCTGCCCCATCAGGACGTTTGCTCTTTTTTTATGCATTTACATTACAATGTGGTTTTCTAGCCAAGTCAGCCGTATGATTGTCGAGCCGCGCTCCATTGCCATCATTGCTTCGCGCGAAGATGTTTCTACTCTGGCCGCTTGCATCCGGTCCGCCATTCAAGCCTGTAAGGACAGGCGTGCAGTCGTAGATGTATTGGTAAACGGTAATCCGGAGCTGGCACATAACATCGCAGGATTGTGTGTCGACGTTCCGCCGACATGTGTGCTGCGTGTCTGGCGCATCCAACAGGGCGACAAGGCACATGCTTGGAACGAGTATGTGCACCGTATTTGGGCATCTGACGGCGACGCTATTTTCCTCGACGGCTATGTCGAAGTCGAACCGGATTCCTTCGACGCCCTTGACCGAGGACTCGCGACTGCGCCAGAAGCGCAAGGAGCAACCGGCGTCCCGACCTGCGGCCGCTCGGCGCTTCACCTCCGGGCATTAATGCTGAGCGAAGGTGGGTTCCACGGGAACTTGAACCTGATCCGAGCAGGGGTTATGGCGAAGCTGCGCGCTTCCGGATTCCGGCTACCGCTGGGACTATACCGTACCGATTCCGTTACGGGCGCGGTGCTGATGCTTGGATTGGACCCTGCTGCTAATCATTGGGACAGACGCCGCATTGCCGTCGTACCGGACGCAATCTGGAACGTACGCTCGATGGAGCGGATCACGTTTAAAAATATCCTTGGCCAATGGAAGCGAATGCTGCGCCAAGCGCAAGGAGTCCTCGAAAACCGCGCCGTCCGCGAACACCTAATCGTGCGTGGCCTGGCTCCTCATCTACTTCCTTCGACCGCACACGGGCTTGTCAATGGTTGGATTACCGCACAGCCAGCGCAGGCGCGCCGATTATTCATCAAACAGCCGCTCTGCGCTTGGGTTGCATGGCGCCTGCGTGTGCCACGCGATTGGTCGGCGGCTGATATCGCACCGGTAGTGGTGCCGGCGCCAGTCAAGCGCCACTCGATAGTCTAATGGACTGTAGAAGTAAAACCGGCAGGACAGTGGTCAATTATTTATTTGCAGGGGCGCTTCCTCATCATTCCACTCACACAATGGAGGCTGAGGAATCAAGCAACAGCGTCGTCCCTGCGGGCGCGGTACAAACGATACCAAGCCCGTCCCCATGCAACAGCGGGTTGCTCAACAATTCGCATCGCCACAAATGACAAGCCTAAGGAAACAAACAAGGCCAGTAGGATGGCGGTATTTGCCGATGTGCCTGCTTTTTCGCATGCAGCAATAATAGACCATCCGATGTTTTCGTGAAGTAAGTATAAACAGTACGACATCGTTCCAAGAAGTGTGAAAATTCGGTGACTGAGAAGCGAAATACTTCCTGTCGCGGCACTGAATAATAGCAATGCGAATAGCACGAGTAGTCCGGTCAGTGCTAGCCCGTCGCTCAAACCGATTGCAAGCGCTGAGAGGATTACCACGACAACATACGATGGTTTTTTGTTTTTTGACTGGTTAAACGACAATTTGTAAATCGAAATCCCGGCAGCAAACCAGGGAATGACGTCTAGCAGTAATAGCCGACTTAGCTCCGACGGTATGGTATAGCCCGACGCAGATGGCACAAAATGTTCCACACAACGAAGAAGGAGCAAGCCAATCAGCACGCCTTGGATCTTATCCAGTGATCGAAGATAAAACAAGAGCAGTGCCCAGCCGTAAAAGATTAGTTCGATCTTCAATGTCCAATAGACACCGTCAACGTTTTTAATCCCAAACAAACCTTGCACCATACTCAAATTGATGAGTGCGGTTCCCAGATCAACCGTTTGTCCGTGAAGATCGGTCCATTGCGTAATCAAAAAGGTGACCGTCACCGCAAACCAATAAGCAGGGTAGAGCCTGAAACCACGGGACACGACAAAATCCAAAGGCCGCACAGTTTTATCCAGTGTCATGAAAATAACGAAACCACTGATCATGAAGAACAAGTTAACGCCCAGGTAGCCCCAGGGTACATAAACTGCCGGCTTACCAGCATGCCCAAATAATTCCTCATATTTGGTCGTGTAATGGAAAAAAACGACCATCAAGGCTGCGATTCCACGTAGGGCATCGACCTGAATCAAACGCAACGTGGTTTGGCTTTTCATTCGGATTGTTTATTGACTACCTGTACGGCTGGAGCACATCAGTGCGTGTACGAAGTCAGTTTTGGGAAGAAGGCACGGTGTATCAAGTACGGACAATTACAACCACTCCGGCAGCAATAAGCGCAAGTCCTGCAAAATATCCGGGCGACAACTGCTCGCCTAACACAAACTTCGATAGCATCGGCGTGAACACGAAGGACAAGGCAACGAACGGATAGGCTTTGGAGAGCGGCACGCTGCGCAGGATCCATACCCACAACATCGTCAGTAGGCCGTAGAGAAACAGTCCGGACACCAGGTAGACGTTCAAATACGAAATGACAGACGAAGCCGGAGTCCGTTGAGCAAGGTGCATTGCAGCGAGCTTGAACAGCAGTTGGCCACCTGCCATCCCCAACGAATAAAAAATCATCGTCAGGATCAGGGAATTAGTCATGGTAATTTCGAAATATCGATCTTGATAAGGACGAGCTGTCCGGGGTTCGGGACCACTTCTCCCAAGGCTTTCAAGTCTTCCGTCACATTCATCGGAAGATCTTCTTTTTTAATCAGGATATAGCGGACACCGTATTTGCGAGCCAGTTCGCGCCGCTCGGCCTGCGAAGTGGCGGAAGAAAAGAACTGTGCATTGTCCTTGCTGCGTGCCACACCGTCCGCAATCATCAACTGGGGT
This sequence comes from Massilia litorea, assembly GCF_015101885.1. Taxonomy (NCBI): domain Bacteria; kingdom Pseudomonadati; phylum Pseudomonadota; class Betaproteobacteria; order Burkholderiales; family Oxalobacteraceae; genus Massilia; species Massilia litorea. The sequence goes on along the minus strand of NZ_CP062941.1, from coordinate 1,452,417 downwards.
CGCGGCCGCACGACGACTTTGCCTTTGAAGGCAGTGATCGCGAGCGCGGGATGCGGCGAAGCAAACATGATCGCATCGCCTGGCAATTTATTGGCAACGGCGATCAAATTGCCGATCACGTCCTGGTTTGGATAAGAACCGAATGACTTCCCGCTCGTCCGTTCGTATCCCACCCGGGCAAAATCGAGCGCACCGAACGCCAGGTGCAGCATCACCAACGCCGCACATAGGGCCAATACAACGAATCTTGGCCGGTCTCTCTTCAGTTCTGCCACGCTGAACTTGGCCTCTCTTTCCGGAATCAGGGACAGCAGTTTCCATGTAATCGGCAGGTGCAGGTAGAGCACCGCATACGACAAGAAACGGTGCGCCACCGGGTGCCCTAGTGCGCCACCAATACAGTAGGCACCAAAAACTCCCAGGAATCCGGCGACAAGCGCCAGATGGATACGCTTTCGGAACAGTTCGAACAGCAGTGGTATCCCGAGCCAGGCTGGGCCCAGCAAAAGGACGACCTGCACCGTGTTATAGAAGTCGGCGACGCCGCCGTTTTCCTTGTCGCCCGCCCCGCGGTAAGTCAGTTCGATGGGATTGAAATACGGCCACCACCAGGTAATAGCCACTCCGAAAGCCAACAAAGTAAACAGTAAGAGACGCGTTTTACTCGTACTTTTCGGCTCGAATAACAAGAACAGGAAGGCGCCTCCCAGCGCAAACAGTCCGCCCAACTGGTGCGAAACGAACATGAGCGCAGACAGGAGCGGCAGCAGGCAGCAAATCGATAGCGCGACTGTATCGGACTGCAGGGCCCGGATCACGAGTGCCCACGTGATGAAAGTGAGTGAAAATACGAAGGCCGCCGGATAAAAACTATTGTAGAACATCGCCCGGAACTCGTAGAAGCCGGTCCACACCCAGGGCGTACCCCAACAACACAGCAAGACGGCGATCAGAATTACCGGCGCCCACCTGTGCTGGAAATAGGAATCGGCAAACATTTTCACGCCGACGACGAAAAGAGCCGTCGTCACGACGGCACCGAGCGCGAGGGCTGCGGTAACGCCCATGCCGGTCAACTGCATCAACCCGCCGAGCAAAACGAACAGCGGTATAAACTGGCGATCGGCGTCGTAGGTGGCGTAGTGCGGGTTACTTGGCGCAAGCACGTTTTCCGATAAAACGCGGACGGCGGACGCATGTTCCCAGTAATCGGTGAACCATTGCAGGGTCGGGAGCGGGAGCAGGAAGAACGACAGCGCCGTCAGAATGCATAGTCCGGCTGCGATCGCGTGAAAGGTGCCGGCAGCAGCGCTGCCGCCGCGCACCTGCCAGGCAGGATTCTTCAAACTGGTCAAGTACATTAGTTGGTGCCCTGGGCCTGGTTGTGGACTGCCTGCACGCTTTGCTCGCTCAGGTTGCGTTGCGCTTCGGCAATCGCGATTTGCCGGGCCAGCTGGGTTACCAAACTGGTGTTTTCACGCAGCTTCAAATGGATGTTGACGAAAACGGCGAGCGACAAGACGATCCAGATGTAATAAATCAGGTCAACACCGCGCCCCACGCCCAGGTGATTGGCAATCGCGGTCGATTGATCGGGCGACCAGACAAAGAACAAGCCGGCGCAGATGACGGCGTACAGGCCAAGCCGGATAGTACCGAGAAGTCGTTTCTGGCCAAAGATGTACAACAGGGATCCGACCAGCGCGATCGTCAGCAGGGATTGAACGATCATTTGCTAATCCTTCCAAGAACGAGGTCGACAACAATATTCACGGCATTCGACGCTTTCTGTCCTTTGGCACGTGAATACTCCGTATAGCGCACCGTATTCCCGAACTCGGCGTATGCCAGCCGGTTCTGGGCGATCTGCTCGAGAATTTCGGATGCATGGGCCATGCGGTTATGGACCAGCGAAATGTTGGCGATGCCTTTGCGCGTGAAAACACGCAAGCCATTGTGCGCATCGGTCAGGTTCATCCCCGTCGTCAGTCGTGTAAACAGGACCGCCGCACGCAGCAGTAGGCGCCTGGAAAATGTCATGCCGACTGTCTTACCAATGAACCTGCTGCCCAGTACGACATCGAGGTTGCGCTCCTTCAGCAGTTCGATCATCGGCGCCAAGTCGTGAACGTCGTGCTGTCCGTCGGCGTCGAAGGTGGCCACGTAGACAGCGCGATTGCGCACGGCGAATTCGATGCCGGTCTGCAGCGCCGCGCCTTGCCCCAGATTGATCGGATGGCGCAGGACGATTGCGCCTGCGGACCGCGCATGCTCCGCGGTGTCGTCCCGTGAGCCGTCGTCCACAAGCACGACATTCGGGCAAAATTGCCTTATGTCCCGCACAACGTCAGCGATAACTGCGCCTTCATTGAAGGCAGGAATGACCACCCACAGGTCATCGAGTGCGCTATCTTTCATTGCTTCCCTAGAATTTGGTTTCGGTTCTTGATGACCGTCATATTTACGGAGAATTATAGTAATTTTATCGCAATAAAAGTTATCTAAATTCAATAAATTGAAACTTATGGGCGATATGTGGTACGTATCATACGTAAGCCAAGGAGGACCGCAACCTGTCCGTCCAGTACTCATGACGGCACTAAAGGCACGCAGCAAGGGATGCACCGTGCCCGCAGGCTCATGCAAAAACGAGGGGTGATGACGAGATCGAGGTGCGCGAGACGGGCGCTCGCTTTTATACTGAACAGTATGCAAAGAATGGTGCGGCTGGCTGGGATCGAACCAGCGACCCTTGGCTTCGGAGGCCAATACTCTATCCACTGAGCTACAGCCGCACTGGTAAAACGCGTCGAGTCATCTCGCGAGGAAATGCCTGAGCGATGCGAAGGATACATTCTTTCGCGTTCCCCGTCCATGGAAAGTAGAAGTTGCAAACGAGTCATGTGCTATGGGGCATCTTTTGAGACTATAATCGCCGATTGGCGGCCTTTCCAAAAAGTCATGCAGGAAGACACACGCCGGGTAGCAGGTTTTTTTAATCGTATTAAGGAAATCATGAGCGACGCACACAATGAACAATCGTTTATCAGGACGCCCAAGCAACTGATCGGGGTGGTCGCAGGCTTCTTCCTGGTAATCGTTATCGGCATCATCCTGCTTGTCTCCTTTGTCACCAACGACAAGCTGGAAGGCGCCGGCACCAACAGCCTCGGCAAGGAAGCAGTGGCCCAGCGCCTGCGCCCGGTCGCCGAAGAAGGTTTTACGCTGCGCGATGCCAACGCGCCGAAAGTGCTGCAAGCAGGTAATGCCGTCTACACCGCCGTGTGCGCGGCCTGCCACGCCAGCGGCGCCGCGGGCGCCCCGAAGATCGGCGTCGCCGGCGATTGGGGCCCGCGCCTGGCGCAGGGTTACGATACGCTCGCCAAGCACGCCATCGAAGGCATCCGCGCCATGCCGGCCAAGGGCGGCAATCCCGACCTGGACAATGTGGAAGTCGAACGCGCGGTGGTCTACATGGCCAACCAGAGCGGCGCCAAGTTCAAGGAGCCGGCGCCACCCGCAGCGGGCGCCGCGCCCGCCGCCGGCGCCGAGACCGCCGCCGCGCCGGCAGCAGCGAATGCCGCCACGGCCGCACCGGCCGGCGGCACGCCGGCCAGCGCCGCTCCGACTGCGGCCCCGGCTGCGGCCACGCCTGCGGTCGCTGCCCCTGCTGCGGCCGCACCGGCCGTCGCCAATGCCGACGCCGGCAAGGCGCTGTTCAATAGTGCCTGCATCGCCTGCCATGGCGCCGGGATTGCCGGTGCGCCGAAAGTGGCCGACAAAGCAGCCTGGGCGCCCCGCATCAAGCAGGGCAACGAGGTGCTGTACGAGCATGCCATCAAGGGCTTTCAGGGCAAGGCCGGCGTCATGCCGCCCAAAGGCGGCTCCAGCGCGCCGGATGCCGACGTCAAGGCAGCGGTCGACTTCATGGTGGCGTCCTCGCGTTGACGAAGCCAAAGGAATGGTTGGTCCAGACCGCCCGCCGGGCGGTTTTTTTATTGGGTGGCGAGTCAAAATAACTATATAAATACACTTTGTTTCGGTTCTAAACGAATAATATTCGTAAATGAATCGACAATGTTGTGTTGTATTTGGACGAAATCCGGAACAGCAAGACTGATTTTTCTGTCGTTCAGTTTTGCTTTGGCGTAACCTTCAGAAATGCACTGGGGCAATAATTTATTCCCCAAAGTAACCCTCTGAAGACCTGCCATGACACTTCCACTCCAACACTTTGCAATGCGAATTGCCGCAATCGCGGTATTCGGTAGCACGCTCGTGGCCTGCGGCGGCGGCGGCGGCGGTTCCGGTTCAACTGCCGGTGTCGCCTCGAGCACATCGGCGCCAACGGTCCCGGCAGCCGCGGCCGCAGTTGCCCCGCAGGCCGCGCCGGTCGGCGGCGCAGCAGCGCCCGAGGCCACCGTGTCGCCTGCGGGCACAGCCGCCGTGCCCGCCACCACGGCGGCCACGACCACCGCCTACACCGTCTTCGGTGTGATCACCGACGTGCGCATCCAGAACATCACCGCCAGCGCCCAAACAAACCTGCCGGTCACGTTCGGCCAGGTATTTGCCGCCGGTGACCTGATGCCGGCCGATTCGCTGGTCGGCCGCTTCAACGACGGCACCGAAGTTCCGCTGCAGCTCGACGTCAAGGCGACCCACCCGGACGGTTCGGTGCGCCATGCAGTGGTGTCGGGCCTGATCCCGAGCCTGAACGCGAGCGAAACCCGCTTGCTGTCGCTGATGAAAACGAACGCGCCACACGCCAGCGGCATGGGTCCGAAGACCCTCCTGCTGAACGGTTTCAGCTCGTCGGTGCATGCCACCATCAACGGCGTGCGCTACAGCGTGTCGGCCGACGACATCATCAAGACCGGCGGCGCCTACCAGACCTGGCTCGCGGGCGCGGTCGCCAACGAGTGGCAGGTCTCGGCGCCGCTGACGAGCGCCGACGGCGTGGCCCACCCGCACCTGACGGCGCGCTTCGCGATCCGCTGGTACAACGACATCAAGAAGGCGCGCGTCGACGTCACGCTCGAAAACAACTGGGCCTACGAGCCGAATCCGCAAAATTTCACCTATGACGCCGAAGTGATGGTGCGCGGCGCCGTGGTCTATTCGAAGCCGGGCCTGACCCACTATCACCACAGCCGCTGGCGCAAGGTGTTCTGGTGGGGCGGCGACGCCTCGCAGGCGCTCATCAAGCACAATGTCGGCTACCTGATCGCCAGCCGTGCGGTGCCGAACTACGACCAGAGCGTCGTCGTGCCCGAAGCGACATTTACTGAGTTGAAGTCGAAATGGACCGGGGCTGCCATCGAGCCGATGGGTATCGGCATGGCAATCCCGTATATGCCGAGCACCGGCGGCCGCGTCGACCTCGGCCTGTTGCCGGGTTGGGCTGCTACCTATCTGCTGACGATGGAAGGGCGGGCTAAAGAAGTTACCCTGGGTACGGCCGACCTCGCGGGTAGCTGGTCATCGCACTATCGAGACAAGAACACGGACCGCCCGGTCAGCCTGATCGACTATCCCTACATGACCATTGCCGGGATTCCGACCGATACGCGCAATCCCGTCACCAAACAACTCGAAGCGTTCCCGAAGTGCGCGCTCGGTGCCAGCTGCAGCTCGCCTTACACGTATGACTCCGCGCACCAACCGGCGTTTGCCTACCTGCCTTATCTTGTGACCGGCGACTACTACTATTTGGAAGAGCTGCAATTCTGGGCAATGGTAAATGTATTCGGCACCAATCCTGGCTACCGTAATAACATTCAGGGTCTGCTCGAGCCGGAACAGGTCCGCGGCCAGGCCTGGAGTATGCGAACGCTCGCAGAAGCAGCTTTCATTACACCGGACAGCGACCGCCTGAAATCGCATTTCGCCCGCATTCTGACGAGCAACCTGGACTGGTATAACAAGGCTTACACTGATAACAGTGCGGCCAATGTATTCAATGTGCTCGACATGAAGAGCGCGGTCGTCTATAACAATCGTCGCGGCATCGCTCCGTGGCAGGATGACTTCTTTACTTCGGCAATTGGCCATGCCGCAGAGCTTGGCTTTAGCGGCGCGCAAAAACTGCTGAGCTGGAAAGCCAAGGCGCCGGTGATCCGCATGACTGACCCGGGCATCTGCTGGATCGACGCGGCGCTGTACTCGATGAACATCCGTGACTCGGAGACCAGCCCCCTGTACAAGACGATGTCGCAGGTGGCGGATGCTAGCGAGACGGCCACCTTCCGCTCGCTCGAGTGCGGAAGTGCGGCAATGGCCAGCTTCCTCAAGCTGAAGGTCGGCGAGATGACCGGTTACTCGGACAGCATCGCTGGTTATCCGTCGAACATGCAGCCAGCCTTGGCCTACGCCGTCGATGCCCGTCTGCCGAACGCCGCTGCCGCCTGGAGCAAGTTCATGGCGCGCACCGTCAAGCCGAACTACGGCAACAGCCCCGAGTTTGCGATCGTGCCACGCTAATCAACGCCAACTTCGACACTACCCCAGCCGCCGCAAGGCCGCTGGGGCTTTTTATTTGTCCGCCCCGGTAAGCAAAAAAAACACCGCCGGCGCAAGCCAGGCGGTGTTTTTTGTAGAACGTGATCCGGTGCTTACCAGATGATCACGCGGTCCTTTGGCGCCAGGTACATCTTGTCGCCCTGCTTGACCTTGAAGGTCTCGTAGAAGCCCGGCTGGTTCATCAGGGTGCCGTTGGCGCGGAACTGGCCCGGCGAGTGCGGGTCGGTCTTGACCTGGGCGATCCGGGCCGGCTCGCGCATCTTCTCGCGCCAGACTTGCGCCCAGCCCATGTACAGGCGCTGCTCGCCGGTCAGGCCGTTGATCACCGGCGCCTTTTTGCCCTTCAGCGAGATTTTATACGCTTTCGCGGCGATGGCGAGACCCGAGTTGTCGGCGATGTTTTCGCCCAGCGTCAGTGCGCCATTGACGTTGTAGCCAGGCAGCGGGCTGTAGCCGTTGTACTGCTTGACCAGCATGTCGGCCTTGGCCTTGAAGTTCTTGTGGTCGGCCGGGCTCCACCAGTCGCGCAGGTTGCCGTTGCCGTCGTACTGGGCACCCTGGTCGTCGAAGCCGTGGCTGATCTCGTGGCCGATCACGGCACCGATGCCGCCGTAGTTGACCGCGTCGTCCGCGTTGGCATCGAAGAACGGCGGCTGCAGGATCGCGGCCGGGAACACGATCTCGTTCATTTCCGGGTTGTAGTAGGCGTTGATCGTCTGCGGCGTCATGCCCCACTCTTCGCGGTCGATCGGCTTGCCCAGCTTGTTGATCTCGCGGTCCGCTTCGACCACCCGCGAACGCATCACATTACCGACCAGGTCGTCGCGCTTGACGACCAGCGCCGAGTAATCCTTCCACTTGTTCGGGTAGGCGATCTTCGGCGTGAACTTGGCCAGTTTCGCCTGCGCTTCCTTCTTGGTCGCCGGGCTCATCCAGTCGAGCTTGTCGATGCTGGTTTTATAAGCGGCCAGCAGGTTTTTCACCAGCTTTTCCATACGCGCCTTGTGCTCAGGCGGGAAGTACTCGGCCACGTACAGCTTGCCCAGTGCCTCGCCCTGCGAACGCTCGACGGCGCTGACGCCACGCTTCCAGCGCGGCTCGATCTCGGTCACGCCCGACAGGGTTTTGCCGTAGAAGTCGAAACGCTCGTCGACGAAATTCTTCGACAGGAAGCTGGCGTAGGACTGGACCAGGTGCAGCGACAGATATGCCTTCCAGGTGTCGAGCGAGGTCTTGTTCGAGAGCGCGACGAAGGACTTCAGGTAAGTCGGCTGGCCGACGATCACATACGTCGCCTTGCCGGACAGGCCGGTGGTATCGAGCCAGCTCTTCCAGTCGTAGCCAGGCGCCATCTTGTCCATGTCGGCCAGGTTGACCTTGTTGTAGGCTTTGATTGGATCGCGCAGCTCGACCTTGGTCCACTGGATGTTCGCCAGCTCGGTCTCGAAGTCGACGATGGCTTTCGCGTTGGCGGCGGCGTTCTTGTCGCCCGCCATCGCCAGCATCTTCTCGACGTGCTGCTGGTACTTCGCCTTGGTGGCGGCCAGTTTCGCGTCGTCCGCCTTCAGGTAGTAGTCGCGGTCCGGCATGCCCAGGCCGCCCTGGCCGATGTCGGCCACATATTTCGTCGAATCCTTGTTGTCCTGGTGGATGCCGAAGTCGAAGGGAACGCCGACGCCGATTTTACCGAGGCGCGCCAGCATGGCCGGCAACTCGGACTTGTCTTTCAGCGCAGCGATCTTGGCCAGCTCGCCTTGCAGCGGCGTCACGCCCAGCTGTTCCAGGCGCGCCTCATCCATGAAGCTCGCATAAAAATCGCCGATGCGCTGGGCGTCGGTGGCGGCGGCCGGGTTGGTCGCGGCGGATTTTTCGATGATGCCGCGTAGGCGCGGCAAGGTGTTCTCGCGCAGCTGCATGAACGAACCCCAGCTTGCCTTGTCGGCCGGGATCTCGGTATTTTTCAGCCACTTGCCGTTCAGGTATTCGAAGAAATCGTCCTGCGGGCGCACGCTCTCTTCGATGTATTCGGTGGCGACGCCGGACGACAGGACCGGGACCTTGGCACTTTTGGCGGTGGCTGCGGCGGTGCCGGCGGCGCCTTCGGCGTGTGCGAAACCGGCGATCAGTGCCAGCGTCAGGGCGCTCAGCATGTGTTTCTTCATGGGTGTCTCTCCACTATTTATCAGGTTGGCGGCCGGCGCCTCGTGGGCACCGGCCGGATCGGTCGACTATGCATACGTCCCGTCGCGACGGGCTTTATGCACGACCAGGTTGATGACTTTACCAGATCGTGACGCGGTCTTTCGGCGCCAAATACATTTTGTCGCCTTCCTTCACGCCGAAGGCCTCATAGAAGGCCGGGTGGTTCATCACGGTGCCGTTGGCGCGGAACTGGCCCGGCGAATGCGGGTCGGTTTTCACTTGCACGATCTGCTGCGCTTCGCGCATTTTGCTACGCCACACCTGGCCGAAGCCCATGAAGAAGCGCTGGTCGCCGGTCAAGCCGTCGATCACCGGGGCCGGCTGGCCCTTGAGCGAGATTTTATAAGCTTTATAGGCGATCGCCAGGCCCGAGTTGTCGCCGATGTTTTCCCCCAGGGTCAGTTCGCCGTTGACGTTGTAGCCGGGGATCGGGCTATAGCCGTTGTACTGTTTGACCAGCATGTCGGCACGCGCCTGGAAGGCGGCGCGGTCTTCCTTGCTCCACCAGTCGCGCAGGTTGCCGTCGCCGTCGGACTGGCTGCCCTTGTCATCGAAACCGTGGCCGATTTCGTGGCCGATCACGGCGCCGATCGCACCGTAGTTGACGGCATCGTCGGCGCGCATGTCGAAGAACGGCGGCTGCAGGATCGAGGCCGGGAACACGATCTCGTTCATCGAGCTGTTGTAATAGGCGTTCACCGTCTGCGGCGTCATGCCCCACTCTTCGCGGTCGATCGGTTTACCCAGTTTCGCGATGTTGCGGTTGTAGCCGAACTCCGACGCGCGCTTGACGTTGCCTACCAGGTCGTCGCTGCGGATGCTCAGCTTCGAATAGTCGCGCCACTTGTTCGGGTAGCCGATCTTCGGGGTGAATTTCGCCAGCTTGGCCTGCGCTTCCTTCTTGGTCGCCGGGGTCATCCAGTCGAGGGTATCGATGCTGTCCTTGTAGGCGGCCAGCACGTTTTTCACGAGTTCTTCCATGCGCGCCTTGCGCTCGGCCGGGAAGTATTTGCCGACATACTGGCGGCCCACCGCTTCGCCGAGTGCGCCTTCGACGGTCGACACGCCGATCTTCCAGCGTGGACGGTTTTCGGTGACGCCAGTCAGCGTGGTGCCGTAGAAGGCGAAGTTGGCGTCGACGAAGGCCTTCGACAGATAAGGCGAGTATTCGCGCAGCAGCTGCCATTCGAAGTAGGACTTCAGGGTCGCCAGATCCGTCTTGGCGAGGACTTGATTAAAACCGGTGAGATAGCTCGGCTGGGCGACGATGACGTAGTCGAGCTTGTTGCCGACGCCGGCTGCAGCCAGCGCCGCATTCCAGTCGTAGCCCGGGGTCAGCGCGCCGAGTTCGGCCACGCTCATCTTGTTGTAGCGTTTGACCGGGTCGCGGTTCTCGACCTTGGTCCATTGCACCTTGGCCAGTTCGGTCTCGAAGTCGACGATGGCCTTGGCTTGTTCGGCCGCGTTCTTTGCGCCGGCCAGGGTCAGGATCTGGGCGACATGCGCTTCGTACTTGGCGCGCGTGTCGGCCATGCGCTTGTCGTCGAGTTTCAGGTAATAGTCGCGGTCCGGCATGCCGAGGCCGCCCTGGCCGATATAGGTCGCGTATTTCGTCGAGGCGCGCGCATCCTGGCCGACGCGGATGCCGTAAGGCGTGGCGACGCCGATCTTCGACAGGTGGGCCACCAGCTCCGGCAAACCCTTCTTGTCCTTCAGGGTGCGGATGCGCTGCAGTTCGCCGGCCAGGGGTTTCACGCCCAGCGTTTCGAGCTTCGCTTCGTCCATGAAGCTGGCGTACAGGTCGCCGATCTTCTGCACGTCGGTGCCGGCCTTTTTATGCGGATCCTTCTGGGCCGCCTCGATGATGCCGCGCAGGTGCGCCTGGCTGTCGTCGCGCAGCTGCATGAAGGTACCCCAGCTGGCCTTGTCGGCCGGGATCTCGGTCGATTTCAGCCACTTGCCGTTCAGGTAAGTGAAGAAGTCGTCCTGCGGGCGCACCGAGGTGTCGATGAACTGGGTGTCGATGCCGGAGATCGGCGCGCCGGCAGTACTGGCGGTGCTGGCGGTGCTGGCCGCCGCGACGGCGACGGGTGCGGCATTGGATTTCGTCGTGTCGCCGGCATGGGCGAAAGTGGCAAGGACGGACAGGGTCAGGGTGCTCAGAAGGGTACGTTTCAAGGGAGTTCCTCGTGTCAAGCGTTGGCGACCGCGGCATGGGTCATCCTGCAAGAATGCCCGATCCGGACCCATCCGTCGAGAGGGAATGTGGCAAAAATGCGCACAGTGCGGGCCGCCGCGCATTTTGCACGGCGCCTGTATTGACGGGCGCTACAGCCCGTCGGCGTCCGCGCACATATGCATGTCCGCGGATCGCCTTCCATTTACAGCTTCATTTCGAGGCGCAAACCGACTGTCGGATCGGTGTGCGCGCTGGTGCGCACGTAGCCGGTCGGCGCGGTGTAATACCGCGCGGTCACGTAGTCCTCGGCCAGCAGGTTGTTGACCGACAGGCGCAGCTGGTTATTCGCGCTGAATTTCCACAACCCGTACAGGTCGACCTGGCGCTTGGCGCCTGCGGCGCTGGCCTCGGTGGCGCTGGTCTGCACCAGCAGCGGCGGGGTCCAGTTGTAGCTGGCGCCGAGCGTCAAGGGCCGCCCCTTCATCCGGTAGTCGAGGCCGACATTGGCCGTCTGCTCGGCCTGGCCGTCGAGCCGGTTGTTCGGACCCGGGATACCCTCGACCCTCGACCAGAAGCGGCTGTAATTGGAACGGAAGTCGATATCCGGGCTGTTCGGCACCAGTTCGGCCAGCTGGAATTTCGCTTCCAGTTCGATGCCGCTGGTGCGCGCGCTGCCGATGTTCTGGGGGCTCGACAGATAGCGCAGGCCCTGGTTCGTCGGGCGCTCGGTGATCACGCGCCGGATCAGGTTGTCGACGTTGCGGATAAAACCGCTGGCGCTGAGGATGCCGCTTTTGCCGAGGTAGTGTTCGTAGGCGAGGTCGATGCCCTTGGCCAGTTCCGGTTTCAGGTTCGGGTTGCCGCTGCGGTCGGGACTGACGCGCGCGTTATAGGTCGCGAACGAGGGAGAAGCGATCATGTCGTTCAGCGGCGCCGCCCGATAGCTCTGGGTCAGGCTGGCGCGCACCTGGTCCTTTTCGAAACCGGGAATGCGCCATACCGTATGCAGGACCGGGCTCCAGACGCGGCTCGTGTTCTCGACTTCCGACGCGCTGCCGGTGCTGGTGGTGCGGATCCCCTCCCAGCGCAGGCCGAGGTAGACCGACCAGCGTTCGGTGATGTCCCACTCGTCCTGGGCGAACAGCGCCAGGCGGCGCGTGCTCGCTTCCAGGTTGGCGCCGGAATCGTCGAACAGCGCGCCGCCGTCGTCTTCGGCCACGTGCACCTGGCGCAATTGCGCGCCTTCGACATCCCAGCCCATGGCGAACAAATGGCCTTTACCGATCGGCTTCGTGTACTTGCCGCTGTGCGTGATGTTGCTGTTGCGGGTGTTGTCGACATCGTTGAAGGTGCGCAGGGTCGCCCCTCCCTCATCGAAGGTATGGCGCAGGCTCTCGCTGTCGTTGCGGCTCGCGCCCCCGCTCAGTTTGACGTCGAGCTTGGCGCCGCCGTCCATCTTGTGCAGCCAGTTGCCCATGGCGCGGAAGAACCTGGAGTCCGATGTCGAAGCGGTGCGCAGGCGCGCGTATTCCGCCGGGCGGGTGCCGCCCAGGTGGTCAATATGGGTGTCGCTGCCGTTGTCGTTGCGATTGATGCCGATAAAGGGCTGAAAAGTCAGGGTATCGCTGTTTTCGAATTTATAGGACAGGCGCGGCGACAGGAACATGCCGCGCGTGCGCGAATCGATGCCGGTATGGATGTTCTGCTCGCGCGTCACCTTGCCGGCGAGGTCTTCCTCGCGCACATAGCTGTCGCTGTCGTTGTGGCTGCGCCCGGTCATCGCGTTCACCGTCGTCAGCCAGGAGAGCTTGCCGGACTGGCCAGGCAGCGCCAGCGACAGGTTCGGCGAATGCAGCCCGGCGCTGATGTTGTCGCCCGCGCGCAACTGGATGTCCTTCTGACGATAACCCTCGCGCAGCACGATGTTGATGGTGCCGGCGATCGCCTGCGTGCTGTGCTCGGCCACCGGTCCGCGCATGACCTCGATGCGCTCGACCTGCTCCGGCGGCAGCGATTCGATCGAAAACCCCGCAGGCGCCCGCTCGCCGTTGATCAGCACTTGCGTGTAGCCGTTGCCCAGGCCGCGCATGCGCACGGCGCCGCCGCCGCCGCGGCCCGGCGGCCCGCCCATCGTCACGCCCGGCAGGCGTTTCAAAATGTCGCCGACGCTGGAATCGCCGTTGCGGTCGAGTTCCTCGCGTCCGAAGACCATTTTCGAGGCCGTCGACAGGCGCCGTTGATCGGTGTCGTTGGCGCGCGAACCGGTGACGCTGACCTGGGCGACCGGGGCCGCCTCACTCGTTTTTCCGTCTGTTTTGCCGCTGGTGGCGGGCGCCGCCTTGACGGTCGTTTTCTGCGCATCGGGCGCAGGGGCGGCAGTGTCGACGCTCTGGCCGGCGGCCAGGACGGGGGAGCCTGCCGCACCCAGCAGGGCAAGGCAGGCAGTGGGAATCAGCTTGTTCATGTCTCTTTTTTATGTGAGGCGCCGCCGGGCCGGCAGCGCCATCGGTATTGACGCAACCGGCCATTCTAGCGGCTGCCGTCGAGACCGCCTCATCCATTGATCCTTTTTTACTTTTCGATACAACACAGGATCGGCAAAAAAATACCCACGGTGGGGAACCGTGGGCGAAACCACTTTGGGGTGGAGAGAGAAAAACTGGAATCGACTATAGGACCGGCCTGGTCCCCAGGTGACCACTCTTACAATTACTTACCGGAAGTACAACCCGCTTTACAAGTCGCGCCCGTTTGCGCGGGCGCAGCCCGGGCCGGGCACGATTCGGGTTTATACTGGGGGCGCGCGATCTCATGCGTGCCAGGACCTGCTCCTACTCTTCCACCACCGATACTATGGGCTCCACTCTCAAGAACGCCGGCCTGCTTGCCGTCGGCCTCGCCGCCGGCGCCGCCGTCACGATGCAGTTTTCCGCGCTCGCCTATAAACCGGTCGAGCCGAGCATGCCGCTCGACCAGCTGCAGCAGCTGGCCAAGGCGGTAGAGCTGATCCGCGCCGATTACGTCGAACCGGTCGAGGGGGGCAAGCTGCTCACCAGCGCCATCTCGGGCATGGTCGATTCGCTCGACCCGCACTCGGCCTACCTCGACCCGGCCGCCTTTCGCGAGCTGCGCGAAGGAACCGAAGGCAAGTTCGTGGGCCTCGGCATCGAGATCGGGGAAAGCGACGACGGCTATGTGGAAATCGTCTCGCCGATGGAAGACTCGCCGGCCGAACGCGCCGGCATCCAGGCCGGCGACCGCATTACCCGAATCGACGGCCTCGATGTGCGCGGCCTCGGCCTGGAAGAAGCGGTCAAGCGCATGCGCGGCGCGCCCGGCAGCCGCGTTACGCTGACGATTGCCCGCGCCAGCGCGCCGCAGCCGCTGGTGCTCACCGTCGAACGCCAGGAGATCGTCCAGAAAAGCGTCAAGGCGAAGATCGTGGAACCCGGTTACGGCTGGCTGCGCATCGCCCAGTTCCAGGAACCGACCGTCGACGACATGGCGGAAAAGCTGACCGAACTGGCGCGCCGGGAACCGCATTTGAAAGGGCTGGTGCTCGACCTGCGCAACGATCCGGGCGGGCTGCTGCAGGGCGCGATCGGCGTGGCCGCCGCCTTTTTGCCGGAAGGCGCGGAAATCGTTTCCACCAACGGCCAGTTGCCCGAGTCGCGCCAGCGTTTTTATGGTCAGCCCGAACACTACATGCTGCGCAGCGGACGCGATCCGCTCGCGAGCATCCCGAAAATGTACAAGACGCTGCCGCTGGTGGTGCTGGTCAATACCGGCTCGGCTTCGGCGTCCGAGATCGTCGCCGGCGCCCTGCAGGACCACAAGCGCGCGGCCATCGTCGGCACCCAGACCTTCGGTAAAGGCTCGGTGCAGACGATCCGGCCGATCGGGCGCGACGCTGCCGTAAAACTGACGACGGCGCGCTATTTCACCCCACACGGACGCTCGATCCAGGCGCGCGGCATCGTCCCCGATTTCGCGGTCGACGAAAACGCCGAGAACGACGGCCTGAACGCGCTGCGCCTGCGCGAAGCCGACCTCGACCACCACCTGTCGGGCGACGGCAGCGGGGAGACGAAGACCCGTCCCGACGATATCGAAGAGCAGATGGCCTTATTGGATGCGGCGCGTGACCGCCAGCCGCTGGCTTACGGCAGCGCGGGCGATTTTCAGTTACTGCAGGCCGTTCAACACCTGAAGGGGCTGCCGGTGCAATTGTCGAAGCGCCCATCCGGGACCACGCTGGCGCGGCATCATTAGCATCGTGTGCTAGAGCTCAGCCTCGGATGGTCTCCCCGACAATTCCCAGGCTTGGCCCGATTGTGTAGAATCGCCGTCATTCGCCGGGGAATCTCCCCTTATCTCCTTTGAAAGTCCCCAACATGAAACCAGTCGTCATCAGCGGCACCGGTCTGTTTACGCCTCCGTTTTCCATCTCGAACGACGAGCTGGTGACGGCATTCAATGCCTATGTCGAGCTGCACAACCGTGAGAATGCGGAAGCCATCGCCGCGGGCGAAGTGACAGCGCTCGAACCATCGAGCAGCGGTTTCATCGAGAAAGCCTCCGGCATCAAGTCGCGCTATGTGATGGAAAAAGAGGGCATCCTCGACCCGACGCGCATGACCTCGCGCATCGCCGAGCGCGGCGACGACGAGCTGTCGCTGCAGGCGGAGATGTGCGTGGCCGCCGCCCGTGACGCCCTGGCCCGCGCCGGCCGCGTGGCTGCCGACATCGACATGGTGCTGGTGGCCGCATCGAACATGCAGCGCGCCTACCCGGCGATGGCGGTCGAAGTCCAGGACGCGCTCGGCATCGAGGGCTACGGCTTCGACATGAACGTGGCCTGTTCGTCCGCCACCTTCGGCATCCAGACCGCGATGGCGGCCGTGCAGACCGGCCAGGCACGCGCGGTACTCGTGCTGAACCCGGAAATCACCAGCGGCCACCTGAACTTCCGCGACCGCGACAGCCATTTCATTTTTGGCGACGCGTGTACGGCGATGATCATCGAAGCGGCCGACACGGCCGTCGGCGAACACCAGTTCGAGATCCTCGAATCGAAACTCAAAACCAAGTTTTCGAATAACATCCGCAACAATTTTGGCTTCATGAACCGCTTCGACGAATCGGGCGTGGGGCAAGCAGATAAACTGTTCCGCCAGCAGGGCCGCAAGGTGTTCAAGGAAGTGTGCCCGATGGCCGCCGAGATGATCCGCGAGACGGCGGAAGCGGCCGGCCTGCAGATCCCGCAGGTGTCGCGCTACTGGCTGCACCAGGCCAACCTGAACATGAACCTGCTGATCGCGCGCACCCTGCTCGGACGCGATGCCGAGCCGAACGAGGCGCCGGTGATTCTCGACAGCTATGCGAATACCTCGTCGGCCGGTTCCATCATCGCTTTCCACAAATACCAGGACGATTTGCCGCGGGGGGCGAACGGCGTGATCTGCTCGTTCGGGGCCGGTTATTCGATCGGCTGCGTGGTGGTGCGCAAGAAGTAACAACAACGGGGCGCAATCCCCGTTTTTTCAAATACGCGAACGTTCTGCCGCGTGGAGTCAGAACTCCACCCTACGTATACCTCGGTTCGTAGGGTGGAGTCCCGACTCCACGCGTTTTACGGCATATGATCAGAGACGCGCCGCCAGCTCCGCCCCTTCCCGGATCGCCCGCTTCGCATCCAGCTCCGCCGCCAGCACGGCCCCGCCGATCTTGTGGAAGCGCGTACTTCCCGTCACCGCTCCGATCGTCAATTCGTCCAGGCTCTCCTGCCCCGCGCAAATCACGACGTTGTCCACCTCAAGTAGTCTCTGCTGGCCGCCGACCGTGATGTGCAGCCCGGCGTCGTCGATGCGCTCGTACTGCACCCCCGCCAGCATCTGCACCCCGCCGCGCACCAGCGCCGCGCGGTGTACCCAGCCCGAGGTCTTACCCAGGCCCGCGCCAGGACGCGTGCTCTTTCTCTGCAGCAGGTAGAGCTGGCGGTAGGGGTGGGCAGGCACCGGTTTGACTAATCCTCCCTCCACCGTCGCATCCAGGTCGACGCCCCAGTCCCCGGTCCAGGTGCGGATCGGCTGCGGCAAGGGGTGTGCGGGATCGTGCAGCAGGAACTCTCCGGTGTCGAAACCGATGCCGCCGGCGCCGATGATCGCCACCCGCTTGCCCACCGGCGCCTTGTCGCGCAGGACGGACAGGTAAGACAGCACTTTCGGATGATCGATGCCGGGAATCGCCGGCATGCGCATGCGCACGCCGGTGGCGACGATGACGTCATCAAAACCGGCCGCCAGCAGTTCGTCGCGCGTCACGCGCCGGTTCAGCTGCACGTCGACGCCGGTCAATGCCAGCTTTCTCGTGAAATAGCGGACGGTCTCGGCGAATTCCTCCTTGCCGGGGATCTGCGTGGCGATGTTGAACTGGCCGCCGACGCCATTCGATGCCTCGAACAAGGTCACCGCGTGCCCGCGTTCGGCTGCGACCGTCGCCGCCGACAGTCCCGCCGGTCCGGCACCGACGACGGCGATCCTGCGCGGTTTATTCGTCTTCGCGTAGGTCAATTCCGTCTCGTGGCAGGCGCGCGGATTGACCAGGCAGCTGGCGCGTTTATTCGAGAAGGTGTGGTCGAGGCAGGCCTGGTTGCAGCCGATGCAGGTGTTGATCTCGTCGGCGCGCCCGCTGGCGGCCTTGGCAACAAAAGCGGCGTCGGCGAGGAAGGGGCGCGCCATCGATACCAGGTCGGCGTCGCCGCGCGCCAGCACGTCCTCTGCTTCACCCGGCATGTTGATGCGGTTCGAGGCGACCACGGGAATGTTCACTTCGCGCCGCAGGCGCCCGGCCACGCTGGCGAATGCCGCGCGCGGGACCGAGGTGACGATGGTGGGCACGCGCGCCTCGTGCCAGCCATAACCCGTGTTCAGGATGGTGACGCCGGCTGCTTCCAGGGCGCGCGCCACGCTGGCCACTTCTTCCCAGGTATTGCCGCCTTCGACCAGGTCGAGGACCGAATGGCGGTACATCAGGATGAAGTCGGGACCGACGGCGGCGCGGATGCGGCGCACCACCTCCACCGCCAGGCGCATGCGGTTCTCGATCGCGCCACCCCAGCGATCGGTCCGCTTGTTGACGCGCGCGCATAAAAACTGGTTCAGCAGATAGCCCTCGCTGCCCATCACCTCGACGCCGTCGTAGCCGGCCAGTTTCGCGAGCTTGGCGCAGCGCACGTAGGCGCGGATGGTCGACTCGATCCCGCTTTCGCTCAGTTCTTTCGGCTTGAATTTTGAAATAGGCGATTTCACGGGCGAGGCCGAGACGACGAAGGGCTGATAACCGTAGCGGCCCGCGTGCAGGATCTGCATCAGGATCTTGCCGCCCTCTTCATGCACGGCGCGGGTGACGCGGCGGTGGTTCGGCACGTCGCCGATGAAATTCAGGGTGCCGCCCAGCGGCAGCAGCCAGCCCTGCCGGTTGGGCGAGATGCCGCCGGTGACGATCAATCCCACCCCGCCGGCCGCGCGCTCGCGGTAGAAGGCGGCCAGTTTGCCGTAGTTATAGAAACGGTCTTCGAGGCCGGTGTGCATCGACCCCATGATCACGCGGTTTTTCAGGGTCGTGAATCCGAGGTCGAGCGGGGCGAGGAGATGGGGGTAGGCAGTATTTGTCATCCCGACATTAAAGCGGGAATCCGTGGAGTCGTGGTTCTAAACGTCGCGGATGCCCTGCCTCACACCAGGTGACTCTCGGGTGCGCGCAATTCGGCAAACTGCTCGATGCTGCCGATTTTCACCGTCACCGGGTTCAGGCTCGTATTCGGCGACAGCGAGCGCCAGGCGAACTTCCATTCCTGTTCCTGCGCTTCGGCACGGCTTTTCGTAAACGCTGCGCCCAGCGGCGAGCGGGTACCGTATTCGACGGCGCCGTCGATGCCGGCCCAGTTCGGCAAGGCACGCTGGACGGCGCGGTGCAGGCGCTCTCCGAACTCTTCGCTGTTGTGGATGACGAGGCAGCAGTCGGCCGGCCCGAGCACCTCGAACAGGGACTTGTTCCAGGCCTGCGAGAAGGAAATCGTCAGGAAGCCGTTGGCCGGCACCAGCCGGAACTGGCCCGCCTTCAATGCTTGCTCGAGCTCGTCGCGCATGC
This sequence comes from Massilia litorea, assembly GCF_015101885.1. NCBI lineage: Bacteria > Pseudomonadati > Pseudomonadota > Betaproteobacteria > Burkholderiales > Oxalobacteraceae > Massilia > Massilia litorea. The sequence goes on along the minus strand of NZ_CP062941.1, from coordinate 1,433,363 downwards.
CGTAAAGGTGCAGGGTGGGTGGGCGCTGGTAGTCGTGCATGTGGAACTCGATTCGATGTGAAGGTAGGTAGTCAGGTACGGCGCTCGCCCGGCACCAGGCTGGCGTCGTGGCGGATGCGCATGAAGCGCGAGGAAATGAAAATCTCGCGCAGGAAAAACATGAAACTGAAGATCAGGCCGAACACGGCCAGCACGAAGAAGGCGGCGATGTACTTGTCGAGCTTGATGTTGGCGCTGTCTCCAACGAACAGCATCGCGATCACGAGGCAGACCAGGAAACCGCAGGCGGTGCTGGAGGTGATCGCGTAGTTGATCAGGTGCGAGCGCGTATACAGCGTTTCCAGTTCGTCGGTATAGGCGTCGTTCGGGCCGATTTGCAGGCGGTCCTCGAGCACGCGGGTGCGGTCGATGATGCGCGCCAGCCGGTTGGTCAGCACCGTCAGCTTGGTCGCCACGCCCGTCAGGAGAAAGACGGGCGCGATCGCCAGCTGGATCATGTGGCCGATGTCGCTAATCTGGATGTTCATGAAAACACGTTTTTTTACGGGCGTTGGAATGTGTCAGGCGTAGTGTAGCAGCCGCCTGTGGGGTCTTCGGTCAATCGAAGCGGCCGAAGCGTTTAAAGGCTTCGGTGGCGCCGACCAGGGCGCGCGCGATGCCCAGTTCCAGCGCGCCGTGTCCGGCATCCGGAATCATGCGCAGGATCGAACCCGGCCAGGCGCCGTGCAGGCGGTGCGCCGACAGCGGCGGACAGATCACGTCATAGCGGCCCTGCACGATGACGGCCGGCAGGTGGGCAATGCGCCCGATGTCGCTGATCAGCTGGTCTTCTTCCAAAAAAGCGCCATTCGCCATGTAGTGCGCTTCAAGGCGGCCGACGCCCAGGTCGAGCGTATCGGAGGGCTGCTCTTCTTCCTGCGGCAGCAGGAACACCCGCCTGCCTTCGAAGCGGCTCCAGGCGCGCGCCGCCGGCCAGTACAAGTCCGGGTCGTCGCACAGCAGGCGGCGCGCATAGGCGCCCAGCAGATCGGCCCGCTCGCTGGCCGGGATCGGGGCGATGAATTCGGCGTAGAGTTCCGGATAAAACCATTGCACGCCGTGCAGGAACCACTCGACTTCGGCCTTGGTGCAGAGAAAAATCCCGCGCAGGACAAAGCCGAGGCAACGCTCGGGATGCGTTTGGCCATAGGCCAGCGCCAGGGTGGAGCCCCAGGAGCCGCCGAACACCAGCCAGCGCGAAATGCCAAACATGGTACGCAGGCGCTCGATGTCCTCGATCAGCAACTGCGTCGTGTTATTTCGCCATTCGCCCAGCGGGGTCGACTTGCCGGCGCCGCGCTGGTCGAACAGGATCACGCGGTAGGCATGGGGATCGAAAAAGCGCCGGTGCTGGGGAGAGAGGCCGGCGCCGGGACCGCCGTGCAGGAACAGCACCGGGATGCCGTTTGGATTGCCCACCTCCTCCCAGTAGATCGTATGCAGCGCATCCACGGCGAGCATGCCGTGGCGGGTCGGTTGGATCGGCGGGAACAGCGACGGCGGGGTGGCGGGCATGGCGGCTCTCTTGAAGTTCGAGCAAGGATTGTAGCCTACCGTACTACCGTCTTAGAAGAAGGTATTGCAGGCGCCGCGCACGTGATAGTCGTCGTCGACGCTCAGGATCAAGGGCCATTTGTCGAAGGTGGTACACGGGTGGGAAATGCCGCAGCCGACCAGGTCGCCCACCGCCAGCTCCGTGCACAAGGGATGGCCGTCGGGCAGGCGCAGATAGGCGTGCTGGTCGTTCAGTTTGAAAATGCTGCAGCCCGGCGGCAGCGCGTGCGGCGCGCCGGGGCCGGGGCGGTGGTACAGCAGGGGAACCGGCAGGTCGGCGTCATACGACACGTCGCGCTTGCCCATGGTCAGAATGGCCAGCGTCGGTTCGGGACGCGACTGCACCATCGCCCACACCTCCAGGGCCGGTTGCAAGCCGTCCCGATCTCCTTCGCGCGCATTGAGTTCGCCGATCATGCGTTCATAGGTGCCATGGTCGCTCGTCAGGTAGCAGCCGCTGCGCAGCACCGCGCGTACCGGCCGCGACAGCCCGGAAACGGCGCCAAGGCCGCGCGCGACCAGGTCGAAATAGGCGGAACCGCCAGCCGACAGCAGGATCTCGGCCCCCGTGAACAGCCCTTCGTCGTCGCCGCTGCGCACCAGTTCCACCAGCTGGGCCAGGAAGGCGTCGACGGCCGCCAGGTCCTGCTTGCGGTCGTCGGTCACCAGCAGCCCTTCATACCCCTCGTAACCCGCCAGTTGCAGGCCGGGCGCGCCGGCGATCGCGCGCGCCACCGTGATGGCCGCCTCCGGCGTGCGGCAGCCGGCGCGTTTACCGGCCAGCCCCAGTTCGACCAGTACCGGCAGCGGATGCGCCAGTGGATGCAGCGCCACCGCTTCGGCCAGGCGCGCCACCCCCGCCAGCGAATCGGCCAGCAGGATGCATTCGAAACCGGGGTCGCTGCGCAGCAGGGCAAGTACCGACTTGATGTCGGCCGGTGCCACCAATTGATTGGCCAACAGCACGCGCCGCACGCCGAAGCGGTAGGCGACCTGGATTTGCGTGGCGCTGGCCAGGGTGATGCCCCAGGCGCCGTTGGCAAGCTGGGCGCCGAACAATTGCGGACTCATCGTCGTCTTGCCGTGCGGCGCCAGCGTCACCTGGTAACGTTCGCAAAAGCGGCGCATCCAGTCGAGGTTATGGCGCAGGGCGCCTGTTTTCAGGACGGCGACCGGGAAACTGGTGTCGGCGTGCAGCACATTCCAGCCCTGCACGCCGATCGCCCCCTGGCGCAGCGGCTCGGTGATCGGTAAACCTTTGACGCCGGGGTGCAATAACTGTTCGTCGAGGGCGGCCAGGACCAGGCCGTCGTACGGGAGGGTATGCATGAGATGGCCTTATTCGGCGGAGTCGTTGCGGGAAAACGCACGCTGGCGCAGGCGCGCCTGCAGGTCGGCGCGCAGTTGGGTGTGCGAGGGCGTCAGCCCGTATTCGTCGGGCGTATAGGTGATGCCGGGCAGGATGCCGTCGGCCTCGATCTGCGGCAGCAGTTCGTCGAACAGTTCCTGCAAATCGAATTCCTGCGGCACATACCCTTCCCACTCGAGCACGGCGCATTGCTGCGCCAGCTCGCCCGTCGGCCAGAGCGGAAAGACCAGCGCGCCGTCGTCGGTCTTGCCGATGGCCCAGCCGTCGCGCACCAGGCCCCAGACCCGGCCGGTATCGGCCACACGGCGAATAAAATGTTCGTAGCGCAGCTGCTTGGGAAGATTGACTACGGAAGAGGTTTCGCTGGCGTCCATCGGTTTATCGGTTTGACAGGGGGTCCATGCAGGATACAAAAAACGGCGCGAACGAGCCGCGCTCTTGCACATCTGCACTTGCGCCTGCGTTGCGCCGCTCATAAAAAAACACCGCCTGGGGCCGAGGGCCGCGGCGGTGCTTCCGGTGACGTACAAAACGCCGGTCAGTACATGTGCTGGCCGCCGTTGATCGCGATATTCGCGCCGGTCACGAAGGCCGCTTCGTCCGACGACAGGTAGGCGACCAGGCCGGCGACTTCATCCGGCTTGCCGAGGCGGCCCATCGGGATTTGCGGGATGATTTTGCTTTCCAGCACCTCACTTGGGATCTCCATGACCATCTTGGTGCCGATATAGCCCGGCGAGATGGTGTTGACGGTAACGCCCTTTCTCGCCACTTCCAGCGCCAGCGCCTTGGTAAAACCGTGCATGCCGGCTTTCGCGGCCGAGTAGTTGGTCTGGCCGAAGGCGCCCTTCTGGCCGTTGACCGACGAGATGTTGATGATGCGGCCCCAGCCACGCTCGACCATGCCGTCGCAGACCGGTTTCGTCATGTTGAACACGGAATCGAGGTTGGTCTTGATGACCGCGTCCCAGTTCACTTTATCCATCTTCTTGAACGTCATGTCGCGCGTGATGCCGGCGTTGTTGACGAGCACGTCGACCGGACCGACTTCCTGCTCGACCTGTTTGACGCAGGCCTGCGCGGAATCGTAGTCGGCGACGTCGCACGGATAGGCTTTGAAATTAAAGCCCTGGTCGCGCATCGAGGCGAGCCAGCTTTCGGCTTTGTTGTTGCCCGGCGAGTGGGTCGTCACCACCGTGTAGCCGAGTGCCGCCAGCTTGATGCACACGGCTTCGCCAAGACCGCCCATACCACCCGTAACTAAAGCTACTCGTGCCATTTGTCTTCTCCTGTTTTGTCCGTCGTTGTGAGGAGCCGCGATCACCGCTTGTGCGCCTGTGTCCCGTGGCTCCTTTGTCAGCACTACAAGCCTGCCTAGTCGCGTTCCACCGCCAGCGCCACGCCCATGCCGCCACCGATGCACAGGCTGGCCAGGCCACGCTTGGCGTCGCGCCTCACCATTTCGTGCAGCAGGGTCACCAGCACGCGCGCGCCGGAGGCGCCGATCGGGTGGCCGAGGGCGATCGCACCGCCGTTGACGTTGATCTTCGAGGTATCCCAGCCCATTTCCTTGTTGACCGCCACCGCCTGCGCGGCAAAGGCCTCGTTGATTTCCATCAGGTCGACCTGGTCGTGGGTCCAGCCGGCCTTCTGCAGGCACAGGCGCGACGCCGACACCGGGCCCATGCCCATGATGGTGGGATCGAGGCCCGAGGACGCATAGGCCTTGATGCGCGCGATCGGGGTCAGGCCCAGTTCACGCGCCTTCGAGGCGCTCATCATGATCACGGCAGCGGCGCCGTCGTTCAGGCCGGATGCGTTGCCGGCCGTGACAGTCCCTTCCTTGTTGAAGGCGGGACGCAGGCTGGCCAAGGCCTCGATCGTGCTGCCGGCTTTCGGATACTCGTCGGTATCGAAGACAACGGTGCCCTTCTTCGACGGGATCTCGATCGGGATGATCTCGTCCTTGAATTTGCCGGCCTTTTGCGCGGCCTCGGCTTTCAGCTGCGAGTTCAGGGCGAATTCGTCCTGCTCGGCGCGCGAGATCTCGTACTTGCGTGCGACGTTCTCGGCAGTGACGCCCATGTGGTACTGGTTGTAGACGTCCCACAGGCCGTCGACGATCATGGTATCGACCAGCTTGGCGTCGCCCATGCGGAAACCGTCGCGCGAGCCGTTCAGCACGTGCGGCGAGGCGCTCATGTTTTCCTGGCCGCCGGCGATGACGATGTTGGCGTCGCCGCAACGGATCGCCTGGGTGGCCAGATGGGTGGCTTTCAGGCCGCTGCCGCAGACTTTGTTGATGGTGTAGGCCGGCACCATGTCGGGCAGGCCGCTTTTGATGGCGGCCTGGCGCGCCGGGTTCTGGCCGGCGCCGGCGGTGAGCACTTGCCCCATGATGACTTCGCTGACGGTCGCGGGATCGATCCCGGTTTTCGCCAGCAGCTGGCGGATGACTTGCGCGCCGAGCTCGGCGGCGGGGATCTTGGCGAGGGACCCGCCGAATTTGCCGACCGCGGTGCGGCCGGCGGCTACGATGACGACGTCTTCCATTGTTCTCTCCAGTTCTGGCTGAGCCAGGTTTGATTGGCAGCGATACGCTCGGTACGCTCTGTGGCGCTAGTAAATGTGCACCCGGATACGGTGCAGGGCTGCCGATGTCGGCCCGGCGGAAACCTCGGATGGTAGATTTCACGCCTGCGTTTACGTTTGAGCGAAGTCAATCTTATCAGCTTATCCACGGAAAACAACCAGTAAAGCTTATCGGTTGATCAGGGGTTTCCACACGGTTATTTCCAGCAAAATAAGGAACGCTGTTGCACTGTCAATTGCCCTATGGAATGATCGGGGAAATGCCTCCCTTTTCAGCAAATTTCACAGTAGAATGCACGGGCTAATCCAACCTGAACCGTTTATGTCGAAAAGCCCGTCCAGCCTGCCCATCGAAATCAAGATTTCCACGGTCGTCGCCATCTCGGCGATCCTGCATTCGGTTGACCCGATTGCGATCGATGCGGCCCTCAAGCAAATGACCGGCGGCGTCTCGGACTTTTTCGAAGATGAATTCGCGGTGATCGACGTCGGCGCGCTGCGCCCCGAGCCCACCTATATCGACTGGCGCGCGCTGGTCGACCTGCTGAAGAAATACCGCCTGAACGCGGTGGCCGTGCGCGGCGCCACGCCCGAGATGAGCGAGGCCATCAAGGCGCGCGGGCTGGCGCTCGACGACGGCGCCGGCGGCGACCGCGCGCGCGAGGATGTCGCCGCGGCGACCGCCGCCAGCGCCGCCGTCACCATCGCGCCGGTGCAGCAAGCGGCCCCGGCGCCCGCGCCGCCAGCCCCGCATCCAGCCCAGCCGCAACAGCCGCAGACCGTGGCGCTGCCGGCCATGATCGTCGACACGCCGGTGCGCGCCGGCCAGCGCGTGTATGCGCGCGGCTGCGACCTGATCATCACGGCAGCCGTGAACAATGGCGCCGAGATCATTGCCGACGGCAGCATCCACGTCTACGCGCCCATGCATGGGCGCGCGCTGGCGGGGGCGTCGGGGAATGCCGATTCGCGCATCTTCGGCCTGTCGCTGCAACCGGAACTGGTGTCGATCGCAGGCGTGTACCGCACCTTCGACGACGGCTTCCCTGCCGAGCTGGCACGCCAGCCGGCACAAATTCGCCTGGTCGGCGACCGGATCGATATATCATCACTGACTTCGAACCGCTGACTCCGGCTTCGTCGCGCATCTGATCGCGCACCTGAGCCAGGCACTACCAGATACTGTAAAGGACACTTTTGTGGCAAGAATTATTGTTGTGACGTCCGGCAAGGGCGGCGTGGGCAAAACCACCTCCAGCGCAAGCTTCTCCACCGGCCTGGCCCTGCGCGGCCACAAGACCGCCGTGCTGGACTTCGACGTCGGCCTGCGGAACCTCGACCTGATCATGGGCTGCGAACGCCGTGTCGTGTACGACCTGGTCAACGTGGTCAATGGCGAGGCGACGCTGAACCAGGCCCTGATCAAGGACAAGCACTGCGACAACCTGTTCATCCTGCCGGCCTCGCAGACGCGCGACAAGGATGCCCTGTCGGAAGACGGCATCGAGCGCGTGCTGAACGAACTGGTCAAGATGGACTTCGAATTCATCATCTGCGATTCGCCGGCCGGTATCGAGCATGGCGCCCTGATGGCCTTGACCTTCGCCGATGAAGCGCTGATCGTGACCAACCCGGAAGTGTCGTCGGTGCGCGATTCGGACCGCATCCTCGGCATCATCCAGGCCAAGTCGCGCCGCGCCCAGACCGGCGGCGAGCCGGTCAAGGAACATTTGCTGATTACCCGTTACTCGCCGAAGCGCGTCGAAAACGACGAGATGCTGTCTTACCAGGACGTGCAGGAAATCCTGCGCATCCCGCTGATCGGCATCATCCCGGAATCGGAATCGGTGCTGCACGCCTCCAACCAGGGCAATCCGGCGATTCACTTCAAGGGCACCGACGTGGCCGAAGCCTATGAAGACGTGGTCGCCCGTTTCCTCGGCGAAGACCGTCCGCTGCGCTTCACGAACTACGAAAAGCCGGGCCTGCTGCAGCGCCTCTTCGGGACAAAGTGATATGGCCCTGCTCTCATTCCTGTTCCCCGAAAAGAAGAAGAGCGCGACCGCGGCCAAGGAACGGCTGCAGATCATCATCGCCCGTGAGCGCACGAATCGGACCGGCCCGGACTTCCTGCCGGCCCTGCACCGCGAACTGATCGAAGTGATCTCGAAGTACACCAAGGTCAACGCGGACGACATCAAGATTTCGCTCGACCGCCAGGGCAACCTGGAAGTGCTCGACGTGAACGTGGTCCTGCCCGACGCGTAACACAGCGCATTCCTTCCCCCACCAGCGTCCGGCCAGTCCGGACGCTGTCGTTTCCGCCCGGCCTTTTTGAAGCGCAGGGGCCGCCTGTCTTGTAGGAATACGCGCCAGCGCGTCTTTCACATTTCCCTCACAATGCCCCCAGGCCATGCAACAGTGTTGTTTTTTGGCCATTTATGTTGCATTTATGCTGCAAGGATTCGCTCACGTCCAACTCCTGTCAAACTGTCGGAATTGAGTGTTCATAGAGGAAGAACTGTTGAGAATTCCGCACACCTTCCCGATGCCTATGCTCTTTCGATAAAAAATGGAAGTTAACAAGTAGCATTATTTTGTCAAAGTCTGATATAGTCGGTTTAACGTTGTAGGACTCATCCTACAGTACGAATTTGACAAATAGCGTGCCGCCATGAGAATAGCCGTCCTTGATAATGACCGTAGTCAGGCAGACCTGGTTTGCCAGGTACTGAGTGCCGCCGGCCACAGTTGCCAGTTCTTCGACAGCGGCAAGGAGATGCTGGCGCAGATGCGCAAGGACAGCACCGACCTCCTGATCATGGACTGGCCCGCCGGCGACCCGGAAGCGGCCGATACCCTGCGCCGCGCCAAGGAAAAAATGGCGCCCGACGCGCCGGCCATGTTCCTCGTCAGCGGCAGCGCCGAAGACGACATCGTGGCCGGCATGGCCGCCGGCGCCGACGACTACCTGGTGAAACCGCTGCGCCGCGGCGAACTGGTGGCGCGCGTCTCGGCCCTGCTGCGCCGCGCCTATCCGGCGCAGACCGGCACCGAGCAGCTGCAATTCGGCTCCTACGTCTTCGAAACCCGCCCGGGCCGTCTGCTGAAGGACGGCAGCGTCATCGACGTCACCCAGAAAGAGTTTTATCTGGCCCTGCTGTTCTTCCGCAACATCGGCCGCCCGCTGTCGCGCGCCTATATCCACGAAGCCGTCTGGGTCCGCGAAACGGCCGTGCCCTCGCGCACCATGGACACCCATGTCTCGCGCGTGCGCAATAAACTCAGCCTGCGCCCGGAAAACGGTTTCAGGCTGGTGCCGGTGTACAGCTACGGCTATCGCCTCGAAAAGCTCGGCGCGCAATAATGTCTGCGGGGGCATGCAGGCCAACGGCCTGCATGCCGGGTTCGCCCGTGCCCACCCTGCGAGCTTCCACGGGGCACCCGCCGGACACTGCGCGCGCATGCGCGTATAATGGCTGTCACCGTTTCCCTCCTTTTACCCCAGCATGCAACTGCTCGCCGTTGGCCTGAACCACACGACTGCACCGGTCTCGCTGCGCGAGCAGCTGGCGCTCGGGCCCGAGCAGCTGGGACGGGCGGTGCACTCGGCGCGCGAATGGTTCGGCCGCATCAAGCACAGTGACACCGCCGGCGGCGACGAGGCGGCGATTCTCTCGACCTGCAACCGCACCGAACTGTATGCCGCCAGCGGCGTCGCCAATCCGCTCGATGCCTCGGCTCAGTTCCTCGCCCACTACCACGCCCTGAATTTCGCCGAGCTGCGTCCGCACCTGTACATGCTGCCGCAGGACGATGCCGTGCGCCACGCCTTCCGCGTCGCCTCCGGCCTCGATTCGATGGTGCTGGGCGAGCCGCAGATCCTGGGCCAGATGAAGGACGCGGTACGCACCGCCGACGAAGCGGGCGGTCTCGGCACCTACCTGCACCAGCTGTTCCAGCGCAGCTTCGCGGTGGCCAAGGAAGTGCGTACCACCACCGAGATCGGCGCCCACAGCGTCTCGATGGCGGCGGCCTGCGTGCGCCTGTCGCAGCGCATCTTCGACAGCATCTCCGACCAGCACGTGCTGTTCATCGGCGCCGGCGAGATGATCGAACTGTGCGCGGCCCACTTCGCGGCGCAGAACCCGAAATCGATCACCATCGCCAACCGCACCATGGAACGCGGGGAGTCGCTCGCCACGCGCCTGAACGCGCGCGCGATCCGCCTGGCCGACCTGCCGCAGCAGTTGCACCAGTTCGACATCGTCGTCTCCTGCACGGCGTCCACGCTGCCGCTGCTCGGCCTCGGCCTGGTCGAGCGCGCCATCAAAGCGCGGCGCCACCGTCCGGTCTTCATGGCCGATCTGGCCGTACCGCGCGATATCGAACCGGAAGTGGCGCGACTGGACGACGTGTTCCTGTACACCGTCGACGACCTGGCGCAGGTGGTGCAGACCGGCATGGAAAGCCGGCAGGCGGCCGTCGCCCAGGCCGAGGCCATCATCGAGAACCGGGTCGCCTCCTTCATGCACTGGATCGGCGACCGCGCCGTGGTGCCGGTGATCCAGCAACTCCACGAGTCGAGCGAGGCGCTGCGCCTGGCCGAACTCGAGCGCGCCCGCAAACTGCTGGCGCGCGGAGAAGACGTCGACGCCGTGCTGGAGGCCTTGTCGAAAGGCCTGACCGCCAAGTTCCTGCACGGTCCGCAGCAGGCGCTGCACCGCGCCGAAGGCGACGAGCGCGCACGCCTGGCCGGCCTGCTGCCGCAGCTGTTCCGCGGCCGCCGTTAGCGCTTTTTTTACTTCTGCAGTTGCGCCCGCCATCGGGCGCGTCCCGGCGCCACGCGCCTTTGTTCCAACTCTTTCCGAATCCGCTATGAAACCATCGATGCTGGCCAAGCTGGACCAACTCGCGAACCGCCTGGTCGAACTCGACGAATTGCTGACCCATGAAGGCGCCACCGCCAACATGGACAATTATCGGAAAATGACGAAGGAGCATGCCGAGATCGGTCCGCTCGTCGCTCTCTACCGCCAGTACCAGGAGGCGAACGGCGATATTGCCGCGGCCCAGGAAATGCTGGGCGATCCGGAGATGAAGGAATTCGCGCAAGAAGAAATCGAGTCCGCCAAAGGGCGCCTCGCCGCGCTCGACCTCGATTTACAAAAAATGCTGCTGCCGAAGGACGAAAACGACGAGCGCAACATTTTCCTCGAGATCCGCGCCGGTACCGGCGGCGACGAATCGGCCCTGTTCGCGGGAGATTTGCTGCGCATGTACACCCGCTTTGCCGAACGCAACCGCTGGCAGGTGGAGATGGTTTCCGAATCGAGCTCCGACCTGGGCGGCTACCGCGAAGTCATCGTGCGCGTGATCGGCAATGGCGTGTATTCGAAACTGAAATTCGAATCGGGCGGCCACCGGGTGCAGCGCGTGCCCGCCACCGAAACCCAGGGACGCATCCACACCTCGGCCTGCACGGTGGCCGTGATGCCGGAAGCGGACGAGGTCGAGGACGTCTACATCAACCCGGCCGACCTGCGCATCGACACCTACCGCGCCTCCGGCGCCGGCGGCCAGCACATCAATAAAACCGATTCGGCGGTGCGCATCACCCACCTGCCGACCAACATCGTCGTCGAATGCCAGGACGACCGCAGCCAGCACAAGAACAAGGCGCAGGCCATGAAAGTCCTCGCCGCGCGCATAAAAGATGTGCAGCTGCGCGAACAGCAGTCGAAGGAAGCGGCCACCCGTAAAAGTCTGATTGGCTCGGGCGACCGCAGCGAGCGGATCCGCACCTACAACTTCCCGCAGGGCAGGTTGACCGACCACCGCATCAACCTGACCTTATATAAACTCGACTTTATTATGGACGGCGACCTCACCGAGCTGACCAACGCCCTGGCGGCCGAGCACCAGGCGGAATTGCTGGCGGCGCTGGGCGATTAAGTTCACGTTAAGGCAAAAAGATCTTGCCAATGTGAAAATGCGGCAGCGATCCTTCCGTATGCGAGAATCGCGCCACTCTCCTGACCCCGAAAGTTCATACGCGATGCCACGTTTCCGCTCCGTTTTGCTCATTACTTCCTTCATCAGTTTCGCGCTGGTCGGCGCCGCCCTGTACCTGCAGCACGCGCACGACATGCTGCCCTGCCCGCTGTGCGTGATCCAGCGCTATGCCTTCCTTGGCATCGGCGTGGCCAGTCTGGTCGGCGCGCTGGGCAATAAAATCCGGGGCGGCGCCGGCGTCGCGCTGCTGGCGGCGCTGGGCGGGCTGGGCACTGTGGGCAAACACTTGTATGTGCTGGCGCACCCCGGCTTTTCCTGCGGTATCGATCCGATGGAAACGATGCTGAACAAAATCCCGACGGCGACCTTGCTGCCTTGGCTGTTCAAGGCCGAGGGGCTATGCGAGAACGCCACCGATGCGCTGTTCGGCCTGTCGATCCCGCAATGGTCGGCCGTCTGGTTCGTGCTGCTGACCATTCCCCTGGCCTGGGTGCTGGTCTCCGGCCGCCGCGCGCGATGAACATTGCCGCCGGCACCACGGTCGCCGCGCTGCAGGCGGGCCTGCCGCTCGACCCGCTGGAAAACCGCATCCTGCTCTGTTACGCGCTGGACCTCACGCGCGTCGGGCTGATCACCAATTCCGAACGCGTGCTGAACGCGGACGAGGCGGCGCGTCTCAGCGCGCTGGTGGCGCGGCGCCAGGCCGGTGAGCCGATCGCCTACATCGTCGGGCAGCGCGAATTCTTCGGCTTGCCCTTTCACGTCACCCCGGCCGTGCTGATCCCGCGTCCGGATACCGAGTTGATCGTCGAATTGACACTCGAGCGCCTGGCGCCGCGCGCGCGCCTGCTCGACATGGGTACCGGCAGCGGCGCGATTGCCGTGTCGGTGGCGCATACGCGGCCCGACGCCGCCGTGACGGCGCTCGATGTCAGCGCCGAAGCACTCGCCGTCGCCGCGGCGAATGCGCATGCGAACAAGGCCGATGTCCGCTTCCTGCGCAGCGACTGGTTCGCTGCCCTGGGGAGCGAGACATTCGACCTGATCGCCTCGAATCCGCCCTACATCGCCGGCGGCGACGTCCACCTGGCGCAGGGAGATTTACGGTTCGAGCCGAGCGGGGCACTGACCGACTTCGCCGACGGTTTGTCGGCACTGCGCACGATCATCCAGGGCGCGCCGGCCCATCTGGTGGCGGGCGGCTGGCTGCTGCTGGAACACGGCTATGACCAGGCCGAGGCGGTGCGGGCGCTGCTGCTGGAGGCCGGCTATGGTGAGGTCCAGAGCTGGCGCGACCTGGGCGGGATCGAACGGGTCAGCGGCGGCCGGCGCGGGTAGCCGACTGCGCGGTGCGCGCCCCTTCGGCGGGCGTTGCTACAATGCTCACACCGCCACCCTGGTTTCCCGATGCGCCGCCTATTGACCGCCCTCGTCCTGTTCACCGCCCATGGCATCGCGCTCAGCGCGCCCGGCCCGGCGGCGGCCTTGTTCGAGCGCGACTGGCAATGGCGGCTGGAACACCAGCCCGAATACGCGACCATCATCGGCGAGCGGCGCTACAACGACCGCCTGTCCGACCTGTCGCTGGCGGCCGTAAAAGCCAGGCGCGAACACCTGCGCACGGTGCTCGAGGAAGCGCGCGCCATCGACCGCACGGGCCTGGGCGCCCAGGAGCGCCTTTCGCTCGACCTGTTGATTTTCGACCAGGAGCGCCAGCTCGCCACGCTCGCCTTCTCTCCGGTCGACCCGCAGCTGCTGACAAGCTGGGACGGCCTGCAGGTACGCCTGCCGCGCCTCGTCGCGCAGACGCCCTTCGCCAGCGAGGAAGACTACCGCAACTACATCGCGCGCCTGAACGCCTTGCCGGACCACGTCGACGGCCTGATCGAGCAACTGCGCGAAGGCGTGCGCAGCGGCTGGACCGCGTCCAGGGCCAGCGTGCGCGCCGTGCCCGACCAGCTAAAAGTGCTGCGCGAACGCCTGGTCGACGGTCCGCTCGGCGCGCCCTTGCGCCGCATTCCCGCCACCATCGACATCAAAATGCGCGAGGAACTGCTGGCGGCCGGTACCGGCGCCCTGGCCGACAGCGCCGCACCCGCCCTGCGCCGCCTGGAAGATTTCATGAGGACCGAGTACCTGCCGGCCGCGCGCGACACCCTCGCCGCCTCCAGCCTGCCGGGCGGGCCCGGCTACTACGCCTTTCTGGCCCGGAATGCGACCGGCGGCGACCTGACCCCGCTCGAACTGCACGCACTCGGTCTGAAGGAGGTGGCGCGCATCCGCCTGGCGATGCTCGACACCGTGCGGCGCACCGGCTTTCGCGGCACGCTGCCCCAGTTCCTGAGTTTTGCGCGCTCGGATCCACGCCTGTTCGCGCGCGACGCGGAGGCGCTGCTGGCGCGCTACCGCCGCGTGATCGAGCGCGCGACCTCGCGTCTTCCGGCCCTGTTCGGCGCGATTCCCGAGGACGAGATTGGCGTCAAGCGCCTGGGGCTCGCGGGCGGCGCCGGCCAGGTGGCGGCCTATTACGAAGCCGGCACGCGCGAGCGCAGTGCGGCCCTGGTCGTGAATACCGAGCGCCTGGGCAGCCAGCCGCTGTGGGAAGTCGACACCCTGGCGCTCCACGAAGCCGTACCCGGCCACCACCTGCAGGTGGCGCGCGCCCGCTCGCTGCGCGAACTGCCGGCGTTCCGGCGTAAAGGCTGGGACGATGCGTACGGCGAGGGCTGGGCCACCTATGCCGAGAGCCTGGGGCCGGAACTGGGCTTCTTTCGCGATCCCTTCTCCCGCTTCGGCTACCTGAACGACGACATGTTCCGCGCCGCCCGCCTGGTAGTCGACACCGGCATCCACGCGCTCGGCTGGTCGCGCCAGCAGGCGCTCGATTACCTGAACGCGAACACGGCGAACGCAGCCCAGGACAACGAAGTCGAGGTCGACCGCTACATCGCCCAACCTGCCCAGGCGCTGAGCTACAAGGCGGGCCAGCTGCGCTTCACCGCCTTGCGCGCGAAGGCGCAGCTGGCCCTCGGTCCGCGTTTCGACCTGCGCCGTTTTCACGATGCCCTGCTGGGCAATGGGGTGCTGCCGCTGCCCTTGCTCGAGCGCGAGATGGGAAAATGGCTGAAGGGGCAGCTGGGCGGGCCGGAGGCGCCGCCAGCCGCCAGGCCGCCTGCCGAGACGGCGGCACCGGCAGCGGCCGTCTCCCCGCCTGCAGCCGCCGTCAACAAGGCCCCCGCCGCCGACGGCACGCCTGCCACAGCGGCCCCGCCCGCTCCTGCAAATCCCGCGCCGGCCAAGGGCAAGCCGCCGGTCGAACCCGCCCCGCCGACGCCTACTCAGGACTGAATCCGGACGCTGGTCAGAAATGGACCAGCCGCCGACGTGCAGTCCGAATTTCGGTTACTCTCTGCACCAATCGCTATAGCAGTAGTATAAGAAAGGAAACACCCGTGTCGAACCAACTGACCCGCCGCCTGGCCTTGCTGGATGACGATGCGCACCGTGGCCTGCTCGGCCAGGGCTTGCGCGGCATCGAACGCGAAACCTTGCGTATCGACCCGCAAGGCCAGCTCGCGCGCACGCCTCATCCGGTCCAGCTCGGCTCGGCCCTGACCAACCCGCAAATCACGACCGACTACGCCGAAGCGCTGCTCGAATTCATCACCCCGGCCGAGCACGACATCGGCCTGGCGCTGCACCGGCTCGACGCGATCCACCGCTTCGCCTATTCGAAGCTGGGCGACGAGATGCTGTGGAGCTCGTCGATGCCGGGCGAACTGCCGGCCGAAGAAGACATCGAGATCGGCTGGTACGGCAAGTCGAACATCGGCATGTTGAAACACGTCTACCGCCGCGGCCTGGCGCTGCGCTACGGTAAGGCGATGCAGTGCATCGCCGGCATTCACTACAACTATTCGCTGCCGGAGCAGCTGTGGCAGCTGATCCTGGCCAGCGAAGGCATTCCGGAAGAACGCCGTAATGCGCTGCGCGATTTTCAGTCGGAAAGCTATATCGCCACCATCCGCAACTTCCGCCGCTACAGCTGGCTGCTGATGTACCTGTTCGGCGCCTCGCCGGCGCTGACCAAAAGTTTTTTGCGCGGGCGCCAACACTCGCTCGAGACCCTGTCCGACGACACCCTGTATCTGCCGTATGCGACCAGCCTGCGCATGAGCGACCTGGGCTACCAGAACGACGCCCAGTCCGGCCTGCGTCCGCACGAAAACAGTCTGGAGAGCTATGTCACGAGCCTGATGGATGCGGTCAACCGCCCGTATGCGCCGTATGCGCAACTCGGCACGAAAAAAGACGGCGAGTGGATTCAATTGTCGACCAACGTGCTGCAGATCGAGAACGAATACTATTCGACGATCCGCCCGAAGCGCGTGATCCGCACCGGCGAACGTCCGGTACAGGCCTTGTGCAACCGCGGCGTGCAGTACATCGAGGTGCGCTGCCTGGACGTCGATCCGTTCGAGCCGATCGGCATCGCCATCGAGACCGGCCGCTTCCTCGACGCCTTCTTACTGTTCTGTACGCTGGAAGAAAGCCCGATGATCAGCGCCGCCGAGGGGCAGGTCCACGCCCGCAACTTCGCGCGCACGGTGAAGGAAGGCCGCCGTCCGGACCTGACCCTGACACGCGACGGCGAAGAAGTGCTGCTGTCGACCTGGGCCGACGAACTGCTCGAACGCATCCGCCCGCTGGCGCGCCTGCTCGATGAAGAGCACAACGAGAGCGGCGTGCACGAAGCTTCACTGGCGCAGCAAAAGGCGAAGGTCGCCGATCCGGAAAAAACGCCGTCGGCGCGCGTGCTGGCGGAAGTGCGCAAGCTCGGTTCGGCGTCCGCCTTCGGCCTGCAGCAGAGCCGCCTGCACGCGGCCTATTTCCGCGAAAGCCCCTTGATGCCGGCCGAGGAAGCGGAATTTTCCGAGATGGCCGCCGCCTCGCTGGCCGAGCAGGCGATCGTCGAGCAGACCGATACCGGCAGCTTCGACGATTTCGTCGCCGCCTACAATACCAGTACACTGTGCGGTAATCACAGCTGATCCGCACGGGGCTTCTTTGCTCACTTTTTATAACGAACACCATGCCCAGCACCGCGCGTTGGCGCAGGTACCGACCGCGTTTGAAAAGCCAGGGCAAGTCGAACTGGTGTTAACGGAGCTGCAGCGGCGCGGGCTGGGCGAGATCGTCACCCCGCACCGCGCGCCGCTGGTCTCGCTCGAACGCATCCACAGCCCGCGTTATATCCACTTTCTGCGCAGCGCCTGGAGCGAGTGGCTGGCGCTCGACCCCGCCAATAGCGGGCACGCTGCGCAGGCGTCGAACTGGCCGATCCGCGGCACGCGCAGCGACATCGAACCCGACAGTTTTACGGGACGCCTCGGCCTGTATTCGATGGACGCCACGCCTTTGACGGCCGGCACCTGGAATGCCTGTAAAACCGGCGCCGACTGCGCCATCAATGCGGCGCACGCGCTGCGCCTGGGCCGGCGCGGCAGCTTCGCACTGACCCGTCCGCCCGGCCAGCACGCCGGCGCCGACCATTTCGGCGGCGGCTGTTTTCTCAACAATGCGGCGCTGGCCGCCCAGCACCTGCTCGACGATGGGCTCAAACGCGTGGCCATCCTCGACATCGGCTACCACCACGGCAGCGGCACGCAGGGCATTTTTTATGCGCGCAGCGACGTGCTGACCGTTTCCATCCATGCCGACCCGCGCTCCGATTTTCCGTATTACCTCGGCCACGCCGGCGAAACGGGCAGCGGCGACGGCGCCGGCTGCAACATGAACCTGCCGCTCGCGCGCGGCGCGACCGGCGCGCACTGGCTGGCAGCGCTGGAGACGGCCTGCCTGAAAGTCGGAACGTTCGCGCCCGAGGCGCTGGTGGTCGCGCTCGGCGTGGGCAAGGCCATGGGCGAGGCGGACGCCAGCGCGCAGTTTGCGCTCTCCGGCGCCGATTACCTGCGCAGCGGCGAACGCATCGCCTGGCTCGGCCTGCCGACCGCCTTCGTGTTCGAGGGCGGGCAAGGGGCCGAGACCGGCATCCACACGGTCAACGTGCTCGAAGGTTTCGAGAGCGCAGCCTATTTATAATTTCACGGATTCACACATGATCGAATGGCAATGGAGCAGCTTCGCCGACCTTTCCGGCGCCCAGCTGTATGAAGTCCTGGCGCAGCGCCAGCAGGTTTTTATTCTCGAACAGACCTGCCTGTATCCGGACATCGACGGCTACGACCTCGACGCCCACCACCTGCTCGGCTGGCGCGACATCGGCGGCAGGAAGATGCTGGTCGCCTACCTGCGCTGCCTGGCGCCGGGGGCGAAATACGCCGAGATGTCGCTCGGCCGCATATTGACCACCAACGACGTGCGCGGCAGTGGCGCCGGGCGCGAACTGGTCGCGCACGGCATCCAGTATGCCGAGCAGCTGCATCCCGGTCACCGCATCCGCATCGGCGCCCAGCACCGCCTGGAAAAGTTTTACCAGGACTTCGGTTTTGAAACCGTCTCCGCTCCTTACGACGAAGACGGCATCATGCACATCGACATGCTGCGCTGACGAATCAGCCTTTGAGCAGGCCGGATTTGCTCGGATCCGGCATCCTCAGGGCGACGATGAAGGCGAGCGCGCACATGCCGCTGACATACCAGTAAAAATTCTGCTCCATGCCGGCCTGCTTGAACCACAGGGCGACGTATTCGGCCGAGCCGCCGAAGAGCGCGTTGGCGACCGCGTAGGACAGGCCGACGCCGAGCGCGCGTACCTCGACCGGGAACATTTCCGCCTTGATCAGGCCGCTGATCGAGGTGTACAGGCTGATGATCGCCAGCGCGCCGACGATCAACACACCCGCCACCCAGGGATTGGTGACGCCGTGCAGGGCCGACATGATCGGCACCGTGCACAGGGTCGCCAGGCCGCCGAACCAGATCATCGCGGTGCGCCGGCCGATGCGGTCGGACATGGCGCCGAACACCGGCTGCAGGCCCATGTAGATCAACAACGCGACCGTCATCACGGCGCTGGCGGTCTTGGCGCTCATCCCGGCCGTGTTGACCAGGTATTTCTGCATATAGGTCGTAAACGTATAAAAAATCAGCGAGCCGCCGGCGGTAAAGCCGAGCACCGTAATGAACGCACGCTTGTGCTTCAACAGGCTGCCCAGGCTGCCCGCTTCCTTGCTGTTGCGGTCCGAAGCGGTGGTGGTTTCGGCCAGCGAACGGCGCAGGTACAGCGACACCAGCGCGGCGGCGGCACCGCACACGAACGGGATACGCCAGCCCCAGGCTTTCAGCTCCGCCTCGCTCAAGAGTTGCTGCAAGACCACCAGCACCAGCAGCGCCAGCAACTGGCCGCCGATCAGGGTGACATATTGAAACGAGGCGAAGAAGCCGCGCCGCCCGGGCAGCGCCACTTCGCTCATGTAGGTGGCGCTGGTGCCGTATTCTCCGCCCACGGACAAACCCTGGAACAGGCGCGCCAGCAGCAGCAAGGCCGGCGCCGCCGTGCCGATCTGGGCATAGGTCGGCAAGACCGCGATCATCAGCGAGCCGCCGCACATCATGAGCACCGAGATCATCATCGAATTCTTGCGGCCATAGCGGTCGGCCACGTGGCCGAACAGCCAGCCGCCGACCGGCCGCATCAGGAAACCGGCGGCAAAAATGCCGGCCGTTTGCAGCAGCTGGGTGGTGGGATTACCCGATGGGAAAAAGGCCGAGGAAAAATACAGGGCGCAGAACGAATAAATATAAAAGTCGAACCATTCGACCAGGTTGCCCGAGGAGGCGCCGACAATCGCAAAGACGCGCTGGCGCGGTGTCAGTTCCTGGATGTCGGTGGGGGTAAGTGTTTCTGCCATGCTAAATGCTCCGGTAATTGCACAATCGGCGACCTGTTGAGGTCGCCGAAGGCGTATCGTACTCCAGAGCAGGTAGAACGATGGCGCGCCCTGGCGGACAGGGGTGTGCGGGCCGGTAGCGCGCGCTTGCCGGGAGCGGCGTGTGGGGCGCCGGCGCAGCACGCTTCGCAGGCCGATTACTCGACCTTGGTCAGCTCGACCTCGAACAGCAGGCCCGCGTTCGGCGGAATCGGACCGCGGCCGCTGCTGCCATAGGCGAGGTTGGAGGGGATCGACAGGCTGCGCTTGCCGCCCACCTTCATGCCGACCAGGCCCTGGTCCCAGCCGGCGATGACCATGCCGGTGCCAAGCGTAAAGGCAAAGCTGCCGCTTTCGAACTGGGCACCCTTGTGGTCAGGCGCGCCGGCGCTGTAATACCAGCCGGTGTAATTGACCGTGAGTTTCTTGCCGGCGGTGGCGACGGCGCCGGTGCCGACCACGCTGTCGGTCACGATCAGCGTAGCCGGGTTGGCAACGACAATGGCAGGAGCGCTGCCGTCACTGTCGCTGCCGCCGCCGCAGGCGCTCAGGCTCAGGACGGCGCAGCAGCAGGCGCAGATAAGGGAAGATCGGAGGTGCATCGAGGACTCGCGTAAGGTGTAGGTGTTTAACAGGAGAAACACTGCACCTTACCCGAGCCCCTACCTCCAGACTGTCCGCTTTTTGTACGGCTTATGTATCAGATCTCGACTTGCGTGCCGAGCTCGATGACGCGGTTCGGCGGGATCTGGTAATAATCGGCCGCGGCGCGCGCATTGCGCGACATGGCGGCGAACAGGTGCTCGCGCCAAGGCGCCATGCCCTTTCCCGGGGTCGAGATCACGGTCTGGCGCGCGATGAAGAACGAGGTTTCCATCATCTCGAACGGCAGCCCCAGCGTGGCGCAATGCTTCATCACGCCCGGGATGTGCGGTTCATCCTTGAAACCGTAATGCACGTTCAACTGGAAGCAGTTATGCCCGAGTTCCACCACCTGGACCTGCTCGGCCGCCGGGACCCAGGGTTCTTCCCGGATGTGGACAGTGAGAAAGACGACGCGCTCATGCAGCACCTTGTTGTGCGACAGGTTGTGCAGCAGCGCATGCGGCACGCCGTCGGTTTCGCCGCGCAGGAAGATCGCGGTGCCGGGCACGCGCGTCGGCGGCCCGACGAACAGCGACTGCAAAAAGGCGTCGAGAGGAATGGCGTGCGCTTCCAGGTTTTCGAAGACCAGTTCCCGTCCGCGATTCCAGGTCAGCATGCCGGTCAGCAGGATGGCGCCCAGCAGCAATGGGAACCAGCCGCCGTGCAGCAGTTTCAGGGTACTGGCCGAGAACAGGGCGATGTCCATCAGCATGAAGAAGCCGGTGGCGCCGATGCAGACGGCCAGCGGCAGCTTCCAGCGATAGCGCGTCACAAAGAAGGTCAATATCGTCGTGGCCAGCATGGTGGCGGTGACGGCGATGCCGTAGGCGCCGGCCAGGCGGTCCGAGGAACCGAAGCCGGTCACCGCGATCAGGACCACGGCCAGCTGGATCCAGTTCACGGCCGGGATATAGATCTGGCCGATCTCGCTTTCCGAGGTGTGCAGGACGCGCATGCGCGGCAGCAGGCCGAGCATGATCGCCTGTTTCGTCATCGAATAGGTGCCGGAAATCGTCGCCTGCGAAGCGATCACCGCCGCCATCGTCGACAGCACGACCAGCGGATACACGCTCCAGCTGCCAAGCTGGCGGAAGAAGGGATTTTCGATGGCCGTCGGATCGGTGATCAACAGGCCGCCCTGGCCCAGGTAGTTCAGTGCCAGGGCCGGGAACACGATTAAAAACCAGGCAAAGCGGATCGGCTTCTTGCCGAAGTGGCCCATGTCGGCATACAGGGCCTCGGCGCCGGTCAGGGCCAGCACCACCGCGCCCAGGGCGACGAAGGCGATGAACTTGTTTTCCGCCATGAAGCGCGCCGCATGCCAGGGATTCAGGGCTTCGAGGATGACCGGCGCTTTCGCGATGTTGATCACGCCCATGACCGCCAGCGCGAGGAACCAGACGATCATCACCGGACCGAACCAGCGGCCGATACCGGCCGTGCCGTGGCGCTGCAGGCTGTACAGGCCGACCAGCACGACTACCGCCAGCGGCACGACATAGTGCGACAGTGCCGGGGTCGCCACTTCCAGGCCCTCGATTGCGCCCAGCACGGAGATCGCCGGGGTGATCACGCTGTCGCCATAAAACATGGTGGCGCCGAACACGCCGATCATCATCAGCGGATGGTACCAGCGCGAGGATTTCGTGACGGAGTTCAGCACCAGCGCCATCAGCGCCATGATGCCGCCCTCGCCGCGGTTGTCGGCGCGCAGCACCAGGGTCACGTATTTCAGCGAGACGATCAGGGTCAGCCCCCAGAAGATCAGGGAGACGATGCCGAGCAGGTTGGGGGTGTTCAGCGCGAGGCCGTGTTCCGGGTCGAAGATGGTCTTGAGGGTGTATAGCGGACTGGTACCGATATCGCCGTAGACGATACCCACCGCAGCCAGCGTCATTGCCGCCAGGCCGCTTTTATTATTTTGCGACGTCAAGATTGCACCATATTGTTGTTCTGGTGCGGCGCACCATAAAATAACGACAAGAAAATTGCAAGAACTATTCGATGGCTGTCTTGGCCAGAGGATACGCACGCTGGGTAGTGTTGCAAGTTTGCCCGAATACGGCTCGGCTGGTCGCGCGTTAGCGCGCCTTTACGGGGTAGTGAACAAAAATGCTGCCTCCGGCAAACCCGCGCCAATTCGCCGATAATACTCGACTGGCAACTCATCCCCTCTTCCTTCATGCGTACCGGCATCGTTTCCGCCGCCCTGGCCTTCCTGTGCTGGGGCCTGTTCCCTTTGTATTTCCACGCCATCGGCGAAGTGCCGGCGCTGCAGATCCTCGCCAACCGCATGCTGTGGTCGCTCGCCTTCCTGTTGATCGTGCTGGCGCTGCGCAGACAATGGCGCTGGCTGGAGCAGGTACGCCAGCCGCGCGTGTTCTGGAGTTTCGTCGCCTCGGCCGTCCTGTTGGCCGGCAACTGGCTGCTGTATATCTGGGCGGTCAACAACGGCCACGTGATCGAAGCGAGCCTCGGTTATTTCATTACGCCACTGGTGAACATCATGTTCGGGTTTTTGTTATTAAAAGAACGCCTGCGCCGCTTGCAGTGGGCCGTCATCGCGATCGCCGCCCTCGGCGTGGCCTGGCTCACGGTGCAGTCCGGCAGCGTGCCCTGGATCGCCCTGCTGCTGGCCGCCACCTTCGGCGGCTACGGTTTATTACGCAAGACGGCCGCCCTCGGCGCTTTGGAGGGCTTGTCCTTCGAAACGATGGTGCTGTTCCCGCTGGCGGCCGCCTATGTTGCCTGGCTGACGCTGCATGGCGAGAATGCGTTCATCAACACGCCGTCCGACACGACGCGCTGGCTGCTGGTCGCGTCCGGCCCGATCACGGCCGTCCCGCTGCTGCTGTTCGCCAGCGGCGCCCGTAAGATTCCGCTGTCGATCCTCGGCCTGCTGCAATACCTGGCGCCGACCATCCAGTTTTTACTCGGCGTGCTGCTGTTCAAGGAAGCGTTCACGGCTGACCGGCTGGTCGGTTTTGTCCTGATCTGGGCGGCGCTGGCCCTGTTCGCCGGAGAAGGACTGCTGCAGCGCGGGCGCGCCGCCCCGGCGCCGAAAGTTTCGTGACGGGGGTGCCCGACCGGGCGCTTCTATCGTATCCTTTGCACCTTGCATTTCTACAGAATTGAATAATGGCTAATTACGTCTATACGATGAACCGCGTGGGCAAAATCGTCCCACCGAAACGGCAGATTTTGAAGGACATCTCGCTGTCCTTCTTCCCCGGTGCGAAGATCGGCGTGCTGGGCCTGAACGGCTCCGGCAAATCGACCCTGTTAAAAATCATGGCCGGCATCGACACCGACATCCAGGGCGAAGCGCGCCCGATGCCGGGCCTGAACATCGGCTACCTGCCGCAGGAGCCGCAGCTCGATCCGGAAAAAACCGTACGCCAGGAAGTCGAATCGGGCCTGGGCGAAGCCTTCGAGGCGCAAGCCAAGCTGGAAGCGGTGTATGCCGCCTATGCCGACGAAGACGCGGATTTCGATGCGCTGGCCAAGGAACAGGAACGCCTGGAAGCGATCATCTCCGCGGCCGACGGCGGCAACCTGAACCTGCAAATGGAAATGGCGGCCGATGCGCTGCGCCTGCCGCCGTGGGACGCGAAAATCGGCGTCCTGTCGGGCGGAGAGAAGCGCCGCGTGGCGCTTTGTAAACTGCTGCTGAGCAAGCCGGACATGCTGCTGCTCGACGAACCGACCAACCACCTGGACGCGGAGTCCGTGGAATGGCTGGAACAGTTCCTGCTGCGCTTCCCGGGCACCGTGGTCGGCATCACCCACGACCGCTACTTCCTGGATAACGCCGCCGAATGGATCCTGGAACTGGACCGCGGTTCGGGCATCCCGTGGAAGGGCAATTACAGTTCCTGGCTCGACCAGAAGCAGGCGCGTTTAAAACAGGAGGAGTCGACCGAATCGGCACGCCAGAAGGCGCTGCAGAAGGAACTCGAATGGTCGCGCCAGAATCCGAAGGCCCGTCAAGCCAAGTCGAAGGCACGCCTGGCGCGCTTCAATGAACTGTCCGAATTCGAATACCAGAAGCGCAACGAAACCCAGGAAATCTTTATTCCTGTCGCCGAGCGCCTCGGCAACGAAGTCATCGAGTTCAAGAACGTCTCGAAAGCCTTTGGCGACCGCCTGCTGCTCGACAACGTGTCGTTTACGGTACCGCCAGGCGCGATCGTAGGCATCATCGGCCCGAACGGCGCCGGTAAATCGACCCTCTTTAAAATGATTGCGGGTAAAGAGCAGCCGGACAGCGGCGAAGTCGTGATCGGCAAGACGGCGCGCATCTCGCTCGTCGACCAGCACCGCGACGAACTGGCGAACAACAAATCCGTGTTCGAGGACGTCACCGCCGGCGCCGACATGCTCAGCGTCGGCCGCTTCGAGATGCCGTCGCGCGCCTACCTCGGCCGCTTCAACTTCAAAGGCTCGGACCAGCAGAAGATCGTCGGCAACCTGTCCGGTGGCGAACGCGGCCGCCTGCACCTGGCGAAAACCCTGCTGCAAGGCGGCAACGTCCTGCTGCTGGACGAACCGTCGAACGACCTCGACGTGGAAACCCTGCGCGCCCTGGAAGATGCGCTGCTGGAATTTGCCGGCAGCGTGATGGTGATCTCGCACGATCGCTGGTTCCTGGACCGCATCGCGACGCACATCCTGGCCTTCGAAGGCAATTCGCAAGTCACTTTCTTCGACGGTAACTACCAGGAATACGAAGCGGACAAGAAGAAGCGCCTGGGCGAAGAAGGCGCGAAGCCGAAGCGGATCCGCTACAAGCCGCTGACGACCTGATTCCCCGAATCGTCATCGAAACAGGCTCCTGCGAGCACGACGCCCGGCACTGCCGGGCGTTTGTTTTGATAGATGATTTTCGCGCGGAAATGAAACGCGGTTCCTGAAAAGCCGTGTGTAGAATCGATCATTGATGAGGCTCTTGGAACCTATCCCAGTTCCCGCCTCCCATTTGCGCCAATCGACATGGCGATCACCATCGATTGGCACACTTTGCTCATGACAGACTACCGCGACAACCGGGTCCCCGGTGGGACCTTTTTCTTCACGGTGCGCCTGCTGGACCGTGGCAGTACCCTGCTGACGGACCATATCGCCGCTTTTGGCGACGCC
This sequence comes from Massilia litorea, assembly GCF_015101885.1. Lineage (NCBI taxonomy): Bacteria > Pseudomonadati > Pseudomonadota > Betaproteobacteria > Burkholderiales > Oxalobacteraceae > Massilia > Massilia litorea. Next base: position 1,408,118 of record NZ_CP062941.1, on the reverse strand, counting down.
ATCCGCCAGGCGCGCGTCCGCAAGCCCTTCCACGTCGACGGCTGGGTGGTCCTGCCCGACCATGCCCACGCGATGTGGACCCTGCCGCCCGGCGACCACGACTGTTCCAGCCGCTGGCGCGCCGTGAAAATCGCGTTTTCCAAGGCGCTGCGCAAATCGCTGGCCGCCGCCAGCGCCGACGGCGCAATCTGGGCGCGCCAGTACCAGGAATTCCGGGTGTCCGACGAAGCCGAATACGCCTCCCTGATCGACTACATGCACACCAATCCGGTGCGCCATGGCCTGTGTACCTGCGCCCACGACTGGCCCTGGTCCTCGGTCCACCGTTTTATTGCCGAGGGTTTATTGGCGCCGCAACTGGAAACGCCGCCCGTTCTGCCGCCCTGGGCCATGCGAAACGGCGGAGGGATCGGGGCCGCACCCGCTTTGTGAGTCGGAAGCGCAGCGCGCCAAGCGCTACTACCAATAGAAAAAGGGCCCGCAGGCCCTTTTACTTTGTTACCTCAGCGACGCATTAAAACTGGTACTTCGCGCCGATGGTGAAGACGTCCGGCTTTGGACCGAAGTCTTGTTTCTTGCCGTAGCGCTCGTACTCGGCGGTCAGCGCGACTTGCGGGGTCACGTTGTACTGCATGCCCAGGGCGCCGTAGCCACCGTTATCGCTGACCTTGCGGTTCAGGCCTGCGGTAGCCGATTCCATTTCGGCCTTGGTGTGGGCCACGCCCAGCTTGCCGAAGACCGAGAACTTGTCGTTCAGGGGCATGGAGGCCTTGCCGGCGACATAGGCGCCGTAGCCATCGGTCTCGGTATTAACGTTGGCACCGTTCAGGGTGTAGTTGCCGCCGGCCTTGCGGAAGTCGGTATAACCGGCTTCGACGCCGAATTTATCGGTCAGTTCGACGCCGCCGAACACTTTGCCCGAAAACTTGTAGCCGTCATTGTCGTTCATGGTCGCGCCGTTCACCTTGTATTCGCGATCGGCACCCGAGGCGCCGACGCCGACATACGGATGTGGGGTGATGGTCTGGGCCTGGGCGGCGGTCATGAGTGCGGAGCCTGCGATCAGTGCAAAGATGAGCTTTTTCATACGTAAATCCTTTTCACGTTTGTTGTCTGGCTCGCAATTCATCGTGAATCGCGATGTGTCCAAGATAGCATCATGAAAAGGGTGCACACAGTCCAAATCCAGTAAGAACTGTAAGCAAATGTAAGATAACTGACCTAAAGTTCAGTTATTTTGCGTGCGAAATGCCGCCGAATACGTGCAGATTAAACGACGTACCTGAAGGTTAGATTAATCCGTTCTCCTAGGGAACGAGCCGATTTATTGATGCCGTGGAGCCAGTGTTTCTGCAATTGCCCACTCATCAATAAAAGGCTGCCCTCCTCCAGCGCGATGCGGATGGTCTGTTTGTTGCGTTTATGCCGCAAAATAAAGGGACGGGTCGTGCCGTAGCTGAGCGAGGCGATGATGGGTTCCGGGCCCAGTTCCGGCTCGTCGTCGCTGTGCATGCCCATGCTGTCCTGGCCGTCGCGGTAGCGGTTCAGGAGCACGCTGTTAAACCGCGCGCCGCAGGCCGCCTCGACCGCCGCGCGGATCGCCAGCAGCAGTGGCGTCCACGGCAAGGGTTCCAGTTTCAGGCCCGAATAGGTATAGCTGGCCTCGCCATACCAGGCCGTCAGGCGCGGCTGGGGATGGCGCTTGCCGTAGACGACCACGCTTTCCTGGCGCCACGGCGTCTCGTCCAGCAGGCGCTGTAACACCTCGGCGTTCGGCCAGGGCAGCGGCAGCTGGCTCAGCAGCGCCAGTTGTCCGTCTTCGATGGGAATCGGCAACAGTGTGCCGGGGGTGTCGAACAGATCCATGGACTCATTGAACGATTATCATGGGCGTATCCCCAGATGGAGAATTGTCGCATGAACAAACGTGAGTTCTTCGGCGCGACCCTCGCCGCGAGCGCCCTGCCCGGCCTGGCCGGCGCGGCCGGCGCTGCGCCGGCCGGCCCGGTGCTGCTGACGATCAGCGGAGATATCCGGCGCCCGAACCGCGGCGCGCTCGATCCGGCGCTCGACCAGATGATGGCCAGGCACAAGCTCAGCTTTACGCAGGCCCATGCGCTCGACTTCACGGCGCTGGCGCGGCTGCCGGCACGCACCATCCACCCTACGCTCGAGTATGACGGCAAGGCGCATGCCCTGCACGGCCCCTCGTTGTCCGACGTGCTGGCCCTGGCCGGCGCGCCGGGGGCAAATGACACCCGCATCACCCTGCGCGCGGTCGACGGTTACGCTGCCGGTATCACCCTGCGCCAGGCGCGGGCCCAGGGTTTTATCCTGGCCACCCACCTCGACGGACGGCCGATGGCGCTCGGGGGCCTGGGACCGCTGTGGGCCGTCTACGATGCCGACCGGGTGCCGGAGATGGCGGCGCAGCCGCTGGCGGCCCGTTTCGGCGCCTGCCCCTGGGCCTTGTACCACATCGCCGTGCAGGCTTAATGCCAAACGCACGAGGCCGCAAAGCGGGCTCGTGCGTGAACAGGTAGCGGGGAACTCCGGAGCACCGGTGGCGGCACTCCCGGCAGGCATCAGGCGTAGGCTTCGGCCATGCTCATCACGCGGGTCGTGACCGTCACGCCGAGATCGCCGAACAGGCTGTTGATGGCGGCCAGGTTGGCGCTGCATTCCTCGGCCTTCCAGCCCTTGAACAGGTCGGTGCCATCCTTTTCGAAATGCAGGTCGAGCACGCGGCCGCCGTCGCGGTGGGTGTAGTTCTTCTGGTAGGTGCTTTTGAAACCGAGCTCGGCCAGCGCCGCAAGCACGCCCTGGGGCGGATTGTCGGGATCGGTTGCCAGGTAGACGCCGAAGGTTTTACCGGGCGGCTTGGCGGCGACATCGACTTCATAAATGCCCGGTGCCTTCATGGCCGCGGTACTTTTCAAAAACAACATGGTGCCTCCTACGCATCGAACCGGCCCGGGCGCGACGCGCACCAGTCACCGACATGACGGATTCAACAGCAAAGCTTATTGCCGTTTGGGAACTTTGTCGATTACTGGATGCAGATTTTTTGCTCTAGTGCATCAATAAACCAACGGCCGCCCCGCAAACGAGGGCGCCACTTGCCACCATGCCAAGCACAAAACCGATTTCGCGCTTGGCCGGGTCGCGGTAATAACCCAGCGCATACGCGATACGTCCCGCGCACCAGAGCAAGCCACCGGCCGCGGCCCAGGTGTCGCTCAAATACACAGCGCACAGCCACAGGGGGACCAGGACGATCGGCAGCTGCTCGAGCGTATTCGCCTGCACCCGCTGGGCGCTCTGGAAGGCGGCGGGCCCGTCCATCGACGGCGCCGCTACCTTGTATTTCACGCGCGCATAGCCGGCCATGACGCCGGTCCAGAAATACACCCCGAGAACGGCCAGCGTGGCCCAGGCGGTCAACAGCATCGATATTCCTCAGTGAATGTAATGAAGGGGTCAGGCCTCGCCGCGGCGCTTGCGCCCGGCCAGCGCCGTGGTGGCCTCGACCAGGGCCGCATACAGCGTGGCCGTGGGTGCATCCCAGTCCTGCAGCGCCGCCTGCTGGCGTGCCACGGTCGCCATGTCGCCGCGCGCGACCGGTCCGCTGAGCGCCGCGGGAGCGCCCAGGCGGAACACATTGGCGAGGGTTTCGCTCGCCAGCGGCTGGGCCAGTTCGCGTGCAATGTGCGGTGGCACGCCGGCGGCGGCATAGGCGCGCAGTGCGGCGTCGAGCACCGTCACCAGGTAGTTCGAGGCGAATACCGAGGCCGCGTGATAGACCGTCTTGGCGGCAGCATCGATGGCGACCAGGCGCGCACCGATCGCCTCGAAGGCGGGAGACAAGCACGCCAGCGCGTCCGCATCTCCCTCGACGCCGCACCAGGTGCCTGCAAAATGGGCAGCGACCGAATCGGGGTCGGCGAAACTGCGCACCGGGTGGATGCTGGCGACCTGCGCACCGGCCTGGCTTGCCGCTTGCAGTTCACCGGAGGCCTTGGCGCCGCTGCAGTGGAAGACGGTGGCGCCGTTCAGTAGTCCAGCTGCCGCCAGCGCCGCGCAGGTGGGCGCGATCTGGTCGTCGCCGACGGCCAGCATCCAGACCGATGCGGGACGCAATGGCGCCACCTGCGCCAGCGCGCGGCCGGCGCCAATGAACGCGACGGCATCCGCGGCACTGGCCTGCGAACGCGTCAGCACGTCCTGGACGGCGAACACGCCGTGCTCATGAAACAGGCGGCCCAGCGTGCGCCCGACATGGCCGGCGCCGACGATATTGAGCGTTGCAGGCATCAGAATCCGGCGCCCGGCTGGCTCAGGTACTGCAATTCGTCGGCGCTCGAGGCCCGTCCGAGGATCGGATTGCGGTGTGGGAAGCGGCCGAAGCGCGCGATCACGCCGCGGTGGCGGTGCGCGTAGTCGAGCATCTCCGTAAACCCCTCGTGTTCGCCCGCCAGGCGGGCGAACAGGTCGACCGCGCACTGCTGCATGCGCGCGTCTTCCGCGTGCTCGTAGGGCATGTAGGCAAAGGCGCGCTGGAAGGGCGCCAATGCGCGGTCGCCGCCGCTTTCGACCAGGGATTGGGCGGCGGCGAGCGCCAGCGTGTCACCGGCAAACGATTCCGGCGTCTCGCGATACGCATTGCGGGTGAACTGGTCGAGTACCAGGATGCGCGCCAGCGTGCCTTGCGCGCCCTGTTCGAGGTCCCATTCGCGCAGGCCGCCGGCGATCGCCTGGGCGATCAGGCTGCCGAAGCGTTCGCGGATCTGCGTGTCGAAGGCCGGATCCTTGCGGAACCATTCGGGCCGCGCCTTGCCATGGCCGGGATCGCCGGCAGGCAGGAACCAGAAATCGAGAACGTCTTGAGCATTCATCCGTATTACCCCAGTCTTGTTTTCATTTTATTTAATTACGTGCGTGCGAGAGCTGAAAACCTTCGACGCCTTCGGAGGCCGCCAGTTCGGCGGCCAGTTCGGTGAGCGTGGCACGGTTGTGGCGCGACATCGCGATCGCGACGAAACGCCACTCCTGGCGTCCGTTGTTGCTGGAGATCGTCAGCGAGCTGTTGGCGATCTGGTAGCCGCGTTCGAGGGCCGCTTCGCGCAATGCGTCCTCGCGCGGCAGGAAGGCTTCGCGAAAACGCAGCGTCACCGCCACCGCGCGCCGCGACGGCAGAAACGCTTCCACGCGCGTCAGGTAGATCATGATCATGGCCGAGAAGAAGGCTAGTCCCATCGCGGACAAATAAAAGCCGACGCCGACCAGGATACCGATCACCGACGAACTCCAGATCGAGGCGGCGGTCGTCAAGCCGCTGATATTGAAACCCTCGCGCATGATGACGCCGGCGCCGAGAAAACCGATGCCGGTTACCACGCCCTGCATCACGCGGGTCGGGTCGACCGTGCCGATCGCCCCCATCTGGCCGCCGAACCACATCTCCGGATAGCCGCTGATGATGGTCAGCGCGCACGAGGCCATGCACACCAGGCCATAGGTGCGCATGCCGGCCGCGCGTCCGTGATAGGAGCGTTCGTAGCCGACCAGCAGGCCGAGAAAAAGCGCCCCGGCCAGGTGCAGCAGGATCACCGCATTGGTGGCGATCTCGTTCGGCGACCAGTAGGGCAGCAGGTATTGGGCGTTCGTCATGGCGCGCTTGTCGGGACCACGGGACGCCTCACGGTTTTTTCTTGACCAGCTGCTTCTCGAACGCGATGTCGTTCTTGGTCATGCGCTTGACTTCCTGCGGCCCGAGGCCGTTCACGAAACGGACGAAGTCGTCCAGTTCGAGCGGCTCGCACAGCGGGGGAGAGCCCGGCATCTCGGACAAATAAAAGCCGCCGCTGGCGGTGCGGGCCATCGAATAGCCGGTGTGGCCGGTGCGGCGTTTTAAACGCTCGATGGCGGAACTGGCGCGGGTGGAGCGGGCGGAGACCATCAGATCGCCTCCGTGCGCAGTTCGAGCCATTCGCGCGCGCTGCCCGCCACATGCGGCAGCAGGCGCTCGCGCACCTGCACATGGTAGTCGTTCAGCCAGGCTTTCTCGTGCGGCTGCAGCAGCGACAAGTCGAGGCAGCGCGTGTCGATCGGGCACAGGGTCAGCGTCTCGAAGCGCAGGAATTCTCCGAACTCGCCCGCATTTCCTTCCTCCTTCGCGGGGACGTTCAGCACCAGGTTCTCGATGCGGATACCCCAGCGTCCCGGTTTATAGATGCCCGGCTCGATCGAGGTGATCATGCCCGGCTCCATCGCCGTGTGCGGGTCGGGCGCTGCCGATGGGGAGATGACCTGCGGGCCTTCGTGCACGTTCATGAAATACCCGACGCCGTGGCCGGTGCCGTGGCCGTAGTCGACGCCCGCCGCCCAGATCGGGGCGCGTGCGATGGCGTCGAGCATCGGACCTTTGGTCCCGCGCGGGAAACAGGCGCTCGACAAGGCCATCATCCCCTTCAGCACCAGGGTAAAGTCGCGCCGGTGGGCGTCGGTGATGTTCCCGACCGGGACCACGCGCGTAATATCCGTGGTGCCGCCCAGGTACTGGCCGCCCGAATCGATCAAGAGCAGGCCATCGCCTTCGATCACGGCGTGGGAAGCCTGCGAGGCGCGATAGTGCATGATTGCGCCGTTGGCATTGAAGCCGGCGATCGTGCCGAAACTCGGGCTGACAAAACCCGGGCGGCGCGCACGCGCGGCCGTGATCCGTTCGTCGATCGTCAGTTCGGTCAGCGGCGCGCGCTGCGGGTCGGCCAGGGTCGCTTCCAGCCAGGCGAAGAATTCGCACAGGGCCGCGCCGTCCTGCTCCATGGTCGCGCGCACGTTGGCGGCTTCGCTTTCCGTCTTGCGCGATTTGGCGAAGGTGGTCGGGTTGATCGCCTCGACCACGTTGACGCCGCCGGCCACGGCTTCACGCATGCCGGCCGTGATACGTCTCGGGTCGACCAGCAGTGTGGAACCCGCCGGCAGGGCCGACAAGGCTGCGGCGGCCTGCGCATACGGCGCCAGGCGCACGCCGTCTTCCAGCAGCCGTGCCCGCAGTTCAGGCGCTGCCTTATTTTCGGCGACAAACAGCGTCGCGCCGTCCTGTTCGATCAGCGCGTGGGCGACGAACACCGGATTGAAAGGGACGTCGGCGCCGCGCAGGTTGAGCAGGTAGGCGATGTCGTCGAGCGTCGACATGAAATGGCGCTCGGCGCCCAGTTGCGCCATCGCCGCGCGGGTCGCGGCCAGTTTGTCGGCGCGCGCTAAGGTCGCGTGCGGCGCCGCGTGTTCGTACAGCGCTTCGGTCGGCAGTCCCGGGCGCTCGCTCCAGATCTGGTCGAGCAGGTCGATGTCGGTGCGCAGTTTGACGTCGCGCGCTTGCAAGGCGTCCTTCAACAGGCGCGCCACGGCCAGGCCGAGTACGCGCGCGTCGACCGCCACCGTCTGGCCGGGCTGCATGGTCTTTGCCAACCAGTCGATGTGCAGCAGGCTGGCGCCCGACGGAATCTTCATCAGCGCGATCCCGCTGCCGGCCAGCTCGGTCTCGGCCTGGGTCCAGTAGCGGCCATCGGTCCAGACGCCGGCGAAATCGGCGGTCGCGATCAAGGTGCCGACCGAACCCGTAAAACCGGACAGCCATTCGCGGCCCTGCCAGCGGCGCGGCAGGTATTCGGACAGGTGGGGATCGCTCGACGGGACGATATACGCATCGATGCCGTGGCGGGCCATCGCGGCGCGCAGCAGTTTTACACGCGCCGCAGGGGAAGAGGTATGCGTTGGAGTAGACATGCCTCCTATCATACCTCCAACCATAGGAGATGGCGCAGGCAATCGTGGCCGTGCATCCTACGCCTGGAAGGCGCGCAGTCCCTCGAGATCGAGCACCCGGATCCCGCCGTAATCGAGCCGTACCACCCCCGCCTTCTCGAGCAGCTGCAAGGCGACGTTGACGCGTTGGCGCGAGGCGCCCGACAGGTAGCCGATCTCTTCCTGCGAGAGCTGCACCAGCGGTTCCACGCCCGGATACAGGTGGGCGTTGAACATCGCCGCCAGGCAGCGCGCGACGCGCGTATCGACGTCGAGCATGCGGTCGGTCTCGACCTGGCCGATGAACTGGCCCAGGCGCTCGTTGAGCTGCATGAGCAAGAACCGGTTGAACGGCAGGCTGATCTCGAGCAGCCACTCGAAGGTGGCGCGCGGCATGCGGGCAACGCGGGTGTCGCGCAGCGCCATGACGTCGTATTTCCTGAATTCGTCCTTCAGCAAGGATCCCTCGCCGAACCAGCCGCCGGCGGTCACCCCGGTAAACGTCACGCTTTTTCCGGACGGCGAAAAATTATTGATCTTAACGAGGCCGTCGATGATGCCGACCCAGTTTTCCAGCGCTTCTCCCTTGCGGCAGACAAAACCGCCTTTCGGGACGAACTGCTCGAAACAGTCGGCCTCGACCCGCGCCATTTCGACAGGCGTCAGCACGCGTCCCCAGATCGTGGCGCGCAGGTGTTCCAGCAGGGTCTGTGTCGGCATTTTCATTGTGCAACGCGTCATCGAAAGTCGGCCAATTGTCATTCAGATGACAACTTATTAAACGAACGCCAAGTACTATCTTCACATAAAAATTTCGCCGGCCAAAGATTTCGTGCGGAACCACACCAGGAGACAGCGATGGAGACATCGGAGAGCGTGCCCTTGCAGACTTTCCCGCGGCGCCTGCTCGCCCACGGGCAACAGCGCGGCGCACGCCCGGCGTTTCGCGAGAAATACCTGGGCATCTGGCAGGAATGGTCCTGGCTGCAGGTCAATGCCGAGGTGAGATCTCTCGCCTGCGGGCTGGCCGCGCTCGGTTTCGAACGCGGCATGAACCTGGCCATCATCGGCGACAATCGGCCGCGCCTGTACTGGGCGATGTTGGCGGCCCAGTGCCTGGGCGGCGTGCCGGTCCCGCTCTACCAGGATGCGCCGGCGGCCGACATGGCGCATGTGCTGAACGACGCCGATATCGAGTTCGCTGTGGTCGAAGACCAGGAGCAGGTCGATAAACTGCTCGAACTGCAGGCCCTGTGCCCGCGCGTGCGCCGCATCGTGTTCGAGGACGAACGCGGCATGCGCCATTATCGGCACGCCGGCCTGCTGTCGTTTGCCGCCCTCCAGGAAATGGGACGCGCCTGGGATGCGGCCCACCCCGGCGCCTTCGACGCCGCGGTTCAAAGCGGCCAAGGCAGCGACACCGCCATCATCCTCTACACCTCGGGCACCACCGGCAAGCCGAAGGGCGTGATGCAGTCGCACGCGGCCCTGATCGCGGCGGGCGAAGGCGGGGTCGGCTTCGACAAGCTGACCGAACGCGAGGACATCCTTTCCTACCTGCCGATGGCCTGGGTCGGCGATTGCCTGTTTTCGCTGGCGCAGGCGATGGTCGCCGGTTTTACGGTGAACTGCCCGGAGTCGAGCGACACGGTGCTGACCGACCTGCGTGAAATCGGCCCGACCTATTATTTTGCCCCACCTCGCGTGTTCGAGAACATGCTCACCACCGTCATGATCCGGATGGAAGACGCGGGCGCCATCAAACGCCGCATGTTCGACTATTTCATGGCCGTGGCGCGCCGCAGCGGCGCCGCCATCCTGGACGGCAAGCCGGTCGGCGCCCTGGAACGGCTTAACTATGCGCTGGGCCGGCTGTTCGTCTACGAGCCGCTGAAAAACGTGCTGGGCCTGTCGCGCGTGCGCATCGCCTACACCGCGGGCGCGGCCATCGGTCCCGACCTGTTCCGTTTCTATCGCTCGATCGGGATCAATTTAAAGCAGCTGTATGGCTCGACCGAAACCTGCGCCTATGTCTGCCTGCAGCCGGACGGGAACATCAAGTTCGACAGCGTCGGTATTCCCGCGCCCGGGGTCGAGGTGCGCCTCGCCGAGAACGGCGAAGTACTGGTAAAAGGCGTGTCGAACATGGATGGCTATTTTAAAAGGCCGGACGCGACGGCCGAAGTGATCGACAGCGACGGTTATTTTCACACCGGGGACGCCGGCATGTTCGACAGCGATGGGCATCTGAAAATCATCGACCGCGCGGCCGATGTCGGCAGGATGAACGGCGGCGCCATCTTCGCGCCCAACTACATCGAAAATAAACTGAAGTTCTTCCCGTTCATCAAGGAGGCGGTCGCCTTCGGCAATGGGCGCGACCAGGTCTGTGCTTTCCTGAATATCGACATGGAAGCGGTCGGCAACTGGGCCGAGCGGCGCAACCTCGCCTATTCCGGCTACACGGATCTGGCGGCCAATCCGCAGGTGCTGGAACTGATGCGCGACTGCGTACAGAAAGTGAATGCCGATCTCGCGAATGAAGCGCTGATGGGACAAACGCAGATCCACCGTTTTTTAGTGTTGCACAAGGAACTCGATCCGGACGACGACGAGCTGACCCGCACGCGCAAGGTGAGGAGAAAATTCGTCGCCCAAAAATACGCCGTGCTGATCGAGGCGCTGTACACGGGCAAGACTTCGCAGTTCATCAGCACGCAGGTCAAATTCGAGGACGGGCGCAGCGGTGTCGTCAGCGCCGAGCTGCGCATCGTCGATGCCGCTACCTATCCCGTGCTGCAGGAGGCGGCGTGATGGAAATGACCCAGCCCCCAGGCCAGCCGGGCACCGAGCGCCGGATCGGCGACGTGATCCTCGACCTGAAAAACATTTCGCTCTCCTTCGGCGGGGTGAAAGCGCTGACCGACATTTCCTTCGACGTGAAGCAACACGAGATCCGCGCCATTATCGGGCCGAACGGCGCCGGCAAAAGCTCGATGCTGAACGTGATCAACGGCGTGTACCGCCCGCAGCAGGGAGAAATCGTGCTGCGCGGCGTGCACCGCACGAACATGGACTGCTACGGCGCGGCGAAAGCGGGCATCGCCCGCACTTTTCAAAATATCGCGCTCTTTAAAGGGATGACGGTGCTGGACAACATCATGACCGGCCGGAACCTCAAAATGAAAACGAATTTTTTGCAGCAGGCGTTTTACCTGGGCGCGGCCAGAAGGGAAGAAATCGCGCACCGCGAACAGGCCGAGGCGATCATCGATTTCCTCGAGATCCAGGCGATCCGCAAGACGCCGGTGGGGCGCCTGCCCTACGGCCTGCAAAAGCGGGTCGAACTTGGGCGCGCGCTGGCGGCCGAACCCGAGATCCTGCTGCTGGACGAACCGATGGCCGGCATGAACGTCGAGGAAAAGCAGGACATGTGCCGCTTCATCCTCGACGTGAACGACCAGTTCGGCACGACCATCGTCCTGATCGAGCACGACATGGGCGTGGTGATGGACATCTCCGACCGCGTCGTCGTGCTCGACTACGGCAAGAAGATCGGCGACGGCACCCCGGACGAGGTGCGGACCAATGAGAACGTGATCAAGGCCTACCTCGGCCAGGCGCACGAAGGGAGCGCGGCATGAGCTTTTTCATCGAAGTGCTGCTCGGCGGCCTGCTGTCGGGGGTGATGTACGCGCTGGTCGCCATCGGCTTTGTCCTGATCTATAAAGCCTCGGGCGTCTTCAATTTCGCGCAAGGCGCCATGGTCTTCTTCGCGGCGCTGACCTGCGTCGGCATGGTCGACAAATTCGGCGTCTCGCTCTGGCTCGCCATTCCCTTGACGATCCTGGTGATGATCGCGCTGGCGCTGGCCATCGAACGGGTCGTGCTGCGGCCCCTGGTGAACCAGCCGGAAATCACGCTGTTCATGGCCACGATCGGCCTGGCGTTTTTTATCGAGGGCCTGGCCCAGCTGCTCTGGGGTTCGCAGGTCCGTAAACTCGAGCTGCCGATCGAGGACGTGCCAAACGAATACCTGATGGAGCATTTCAATATCCTGGTATCGCAGTTCGACATGACGGCGGCCGTGGTGTGCGCGGTGCTGGTGGTCGCCCTGGCGCTGCTGTTCACGAAAACGCGGGTCGGGCGCGCCCTGCGCGCGGTGGCAGACGACCACCAGGCGGCGCTGGCCGTCGGCATTCCGCTGCAGAGAATCTGGGTCGTCGTCTGGTCGGTCGCGGGACTGGTGGCGCTCGTCGCCGGCCTGCTCTGGGGCGCGCGCAATGGCGTGCAGTTCGCATTGACCTTCATCGCCCTGAAAGCGCTGCCGGTGCTGATCCTGGGCGGGTTCACTTCGGTACCGGGTGCGATCGTCGGTGGCCTGATCATCGGCGCCAGCGAAAAGCTGGCCGAAGTCTATATCGGGCCGATGGTGGGCGGCGGCATCGAAGGCTGGTTCCCGTATGTGCTGGCCTTGCTGTTCCTGCTGGTGCGCCCCGAAGGGCTGTTCGGCGAAAAAATCATCCGGAGAATTTAAACCATGCTCTATCGCGAAGCCGGACAGTTCAAAACGAGCTATGTCGCCGACGGCCAGATCCTGCCGATCCGCCAGGACCGCGTCGCCCTGTGCGCGCTGCTGGCGGTCGCCCTGGCGGCGGTGCCGCTGCTGGCCTCCCCTTACCTGCTCTCCGCCATCCTGATTCCGTTCCTGATTTTTGCGCTGGCCGCGCTCGGCTTGAACATGTTGACGGGCTACGCCGGCCAGCTGTCGTTGGGCACCGCCGCCTTCATGGCGGTCGGCGCCTATGCCTCGTTCAATTTCGTGGCGCGCATTCCCGGCATGCCGCTGCTGCTCGCTTTTATCCTGGGCGGCCTGTGCGCTGCCCTGGTCGGCATCGCCTTCGGCCTGCCCTCGCTGCGCATCCGCGGCTTTTATCTGGCGGCGGCGACCCTCGCCACCCAGTTCTTTGTCATCTGGTGCCTGACCAAGATCCCGTACCTGACCAACTACAGTTCATCGGGCGTGGTGACGGTGCAGACGATGCAGATCTTCGGCTACCGCTTCGTGTCGCCGCAAGCGAAATACCTGCTGGTGCTGGGAATCGTTTCCCTGATGGCGCTGCTGGCCAAGAACATGATCCGCTCGAACGTGGGACGCTCGTGGATGGCGATCCGCGACATGGACATGGCGGCCGAAGTGATCGGTTTCCGGCCGCTGCGCACCAAGCTGCTCGCGTTTGCCGTCAGCTCGTTTTATTGCGGCGTGGCCGGCGCCCTGTACGCGTTTGCCTATCTCGGCACGGTGGAACCGGAAGCCTACAGCCTGGACCTGTCGTTCCGGATCCTGTTCATGGTGATCATCGGCGGCGTCGGTTCCATTCTCGGTTCCTTCCTCGGCGCCGCTTTTATTGTCCTGCTGCCGATTTTCCTGAACATGCTGGCGCACGCGCTGGGACTGGCGACGAATTACGCCTCGAACCTCGAGCTGATGGTGTTCGGCGGATTGATCATCTTCTTCCTGATCGTCGAACCGCATGGGCTGGCGCGCCTGTGGCAGATCGGCAAAGAGAAATTACGCTTGTGGCCCTTCCCGCATTGAGTTGGTTTTTATCCGCTATTCAAACGTCGTTAATAAAGAGGAGACACCCATGAAACTCATGAAATCGATCGTGTTCGCCGCAGCCCTGATGGGCGCGGGCGGCCAGGTGCTGGCGGCCGACCAGTTCGTCGCCCTGCCCTCGTATCGCGTCGGCCCTTACGGTGCCGGCGGTTCCGGCTTCTACGGCGGCATGATCGACTATTTTAATTTGGTCAATGCGAACGGCGGCATCAACGGCGTCAAGATGACCTGGGAAGAGTGCGAGACCGAATACAACGCCTCGCGCGGCGTCGAGTGCTACGAGCGCATGAAAACGAAGAACGGCGGCGCCACCCTGGTCGACCCGCTCTCGACCGGCATCGCCTACGGCATCGTCGACCGCGTCGCGACCGATAAAATCCCGATGACCATGCTCGGCTACGGCCGCTCGGACGCGGCCAACGGCAAAGTTTTTCCGTACGTGTTCCCCTTGATCACCAGCTACTGGAACCAGGCCGCCGCGATGATCAAGTACCTGGCCGACAAGAACGGCGGCTATCCCAAGCTGAAAGGCAAAAAGATCGTCTACCTGTACCACGACTCGGCTTTCGGCAAGGAAGCGATGCCGGTGCTCGATGCCCAGGCTGCGCAATACGGGTTCGAGTTGATCAAAATTGCGGTGGCGCCGCCGGGCAGCGAGCAGCAATCGCAATGGCTGCAGATCCGCCAGGCGAAACCGGACCATGTGATCCTGTGGGGCTGGGGCGTGATGAATTCGGTGGCGATCAAAACCGCACAGAGGAACGGCTTCCCGCGCGAGAAAATCCTCGGCGTCTGGTGGGCCGGTTCGGAAGAAGACACGATCCCGTCGGGCGAAGCGGCCAAGGGCTATACCTCGATGACGTTTAATACGCCGGGCAATTACCCGCTGATCGACGAGATCCGCAAGAAAGTCTACGCCGCCGGCAAGGGCAACCTGGCCGACCAGGGCCGCATCGGCTCCGTCTATCACATGCGCGGCGTGACCCTGGGCGTGCTCTGGGTCGAGGCGATCCGCACCGCGCAGGAGAAATTCGGCAAGGGTAAAACCATGACCGGCGAGCAGGTGCGCTGGGGCCTGGAAAACCTGAACGTCGATGCGGCACGCCAGAAAGCCCTCGGCGCCTTCGGCATGTTCCCGACCGTGAAGACCAGCTGCGAGGACCACGAGGGTTCCGGGGCTGTGAAAGTCCAGCAGTGGGATGGCAAGAAGTGGGTCGCGATCACGCCGAACTGGGTGGTCGGCGACAAGGCGTTGACCCGCAAACTGCTGGAAGAGTCGTCGCTGGCCTATGCCAAGGAAAAGAACATCACGCCTGCCTGCATGCAGTAATCGATGAACCGCCCCCGCCGCCTGGCGGGGGCGTTTTCGGAAAAAATAACCATGACCAGCACCAGCGCGCCCTACCTGTCCGTCAACAACATCGAAGTCATTTACGACCACGTGATCCTGGTTTTGAAGGGGGTGTCGCTGCAGGTCCCGAAGGGGAAGATCGTGGCCCTGCTGGGCGCGAACGGCGCCGGCAAGTCGACCACCCTGAAAACCATCTCGACCCTGCTGCGCGGCGAGCGCGGCGACGTCACCAAGGGAGAGGTGCGCTTCCAGGGCGAGCGCATCGACCAATTGACGCCGAACGAGTTAGTCAGGCGCGGCCTGTCGCAGGTGATGGAGGGACGTCACTGCTTCGGCCACCTCACGATCGAAGAAAATTTACTGACGGGCGCCTATACCCGGAACATCGGGCGCGGCGAACTGAAAGCCGCGCTCGAATCGGTGTACCACTATTTTCCGCGTTTGAAAGAAAGACGGAGCAGCCAGGCCGGGTATACCTCGGGCGGCGAGCAGCAGATGTGCGCGATCGGGCGCGCCTTGATGGCGAACCCCTCGATGATCCTGCTCGACGAACCGTCGATGGGCATCGCGCCGCAGATCGTCGACGAGATCTTCGGCATCGTGAAAGATTTAAATGAAAAGGAAGGCGTCTCCTTCCTGCTGGCCGAGCAGAACACCAACGTCGCCCTGCGCTACGCCGATTTCGGCTACATCCTCGAGAACGGGCGCGTGGTGATGGAAGGCGCGGCGCAGGACCTGGCCAACAACGAGGACGTCAAGGAATTTTATCTGGGCGTGTCCGGCGCCGGCCGTAAAAGTTTCAGGGACATGAAGTTTTACCGACGCCGCAAACGCTGGCTGGCCTGAATCCAGCCTCCCTCTCACGGAGAGCACCATGACGAGCAACCCTCTCGATGCGCTGGAAACGCGCGCGCCCGAAGAACGCGAACGTGCGCTGCTGGCGCGCCTGCCAGGCCTGATCGCGCGCGCGCAACAGGCCCCGGGCTGGGCCAGGATCCTGGACGGCGTCGACCCCGGCGCCATCACCAGCCGCGCGGCGCTGGCGGCGCTGCCGGTGACGCGCAAATCCGATTTAAAGGCGCTGCAGGAGGAGAGGCCGCCTTTCGGTGGCCTGGCCGCGACGCCGACGGCCGAACTGGCGCACGTGTTCATGTCGCCCGGCCCGATCTTCGACCCCGAAGGGCGCGGCCAGGACTGGTGGCGCTTCGCGCGGCCCCTGTTTGCGGCCGGCGTGCGCGCCGGCGGGCTGCTGCAGAACTGTTTCAGTTACCACTTCACGCCGGCCGCCTTCATGGTCGAAAGCGGCGCTTCCCGCATCGGCTGCAGCGTGATCCCGGCCGGTACCGGACAGACCGAAATGCAGGTGCAGGCGATGGCGGCATTGCGCCCGGATACCTATGTCGGCACCCCCTCGTTTTTGCGCATCATCATCGAAAAGGCGCGCGAAACCGGCGCCGACATCGGCAGCGTGCGGCACGCTCTGCTCGGCGCCGAGGCGCTGCCGGAGTCCCTGCGCAGCTGGTTCCGCGAACAGGGCGTGCCGCACGTGTTCCAGACCTATGCCTCGGCCGACATCGGCAGCATCGCCTATGAAACCGCCACCGACGGCGTGCTCGATCCGGGCATGGTGCTCGACGAAGAGGTGCTGCTGGAAATCGTGCGGCCCGGCAGCGGCGAGCCGGTGGCGCCCGGCGACATCGGCGAAGTCGTCGTCACCCTGTTCAATCCCGACTATCCGCTGATCCGTTTCGCCACCGGCGATTTGTCGGCACTGCTGGTGGAAGAGAGGCGCGGCGTACGCACCAACAGCCGCATCCGCGGCTGGCTCGGCCGCGCGGACCAGACCACCAAGGTCCGTGCCATGTTCGTGCACGCCTCGCAGGTGCAGAATATCGTGCGCCGCCATCCCGCCATTCTGAAGGCGCGGCTGGTGGTGTCGGGGCAGATGGCCAACGATGTGATGACGCTGCAGTGCGAAGTGGAGAGGCGGCCCGATCCCGCGCTGGCCGCGGCCATCGGCGCCTCGATACGCGAAGTCACCAAGCTGCGCGGCGAAGTTGCCTTTGTTGCGCCGGGCGCGCTGCCGGAGGACGGCAAGCTGATCGAGGATGCGCGCGACTACAGCTAGGCGGCCGTGCCTGTTTCGCCCTCGGGGATGGGCAAGGAAACCATCATGGCAAGGAAGACAAGGAGGGCAGGAACGGACCCCTGCCAAATGTCCGCCCGTCATCGGAAATATTCGCGATAATTGGCGCATTGCCCCCTTACCGTCAATACTCATGCAAGATTTTCATGTTACACGCGCCCAAGCCCTGCTTGAACATGCGCAAGAGATCGTTACCCCGAGCCAGGTGCAGGCTGCGGTCGGCCAGGTGGCCGACGTGCTCAACGAGCGTTTTAAAGCGCCAGGTGCCGGCTTCCCGCTGGTGCTGGGGGTAATGGGCGGCGCCGTCGTGTTCACGGGCACCCTGCTGCCCCAGCTCGACTTCCCGCTCGAATTCGACTACATCCACGTCAGCCGCTACGGCGACGACGACCGCGGCGGACAAGTGGTGTGGAAAGTGATCCCGCGCCAGAACGTGGCCGGACGCACGATCGTCGTGCTCGACGACATCCTGGACGAAGGAGAGACGCTGGCGCACGTCAAACAGCGCCTGCTCGACATGGGCGCGGCCGAGGTCATCATCGCCGTGTTCGCGGACAAGGACATCGGACGCAATAAACCGATCGTGGCCGATATTGTCGGCCTGACGCTGCCGAACGCCTTCGTGGTCGGTTTCGGCATGGACGTCTACGGTTACTGGCGCAACCTGCCCGGGCTGTGGGCCATTTCGCCACAGGATTTGAAACCGGCGGAGCCGGAGCTGGAGTATCCGGTGCCGGATGCGAAAGCGTCCTGAACCGACATCATCCGCAAAAAAAGGCCTCCTGCATGGAGGCCTTTTGTTTTTTGAACGTGTCCCGTCCAGCGATCAGCGCAGCGCCAGGCGCGCGCGCGCCGCGTTGTATTCGCGTGTCAGCCGCTCAACCATCTCGGCCACCGTCGGCACGTCGTTCATCAGGCCGACGCCTTGTCCGGCGCCCCAGATGTCGCGCCAGGCTTTCGCTTTCGAGCTGCCGTCGCCAAAGCTCATCTTGCTCTTGTCCGATTCCGGCAGCGCGTCTGGATCGAGCCCGGCATTGACGATCGATTTTTTCAGGTAATTGCCGTGCACGCCAGTGAACAAATTCGTGTACACCACGTCGGCCGCGCTCGATTCGACGATGGCGTCGCGGTAGTCGTCGCTGACGTTCGATTCCTTGGTTGCCAGCCAGCGCGAGCCGATATACGCGAAATCGGCGCCCATCGCCTGCGCCGCCAGGATGGCGTCGCCGGTGGCGATCGAGCCGGACAGGGCCAGGGGGCCGTCGAAGAATTTACGCACTTCTCCCACCAGCGCGAACGGCGACAGCGCGCCCGCATGGCCGCCGGCGCCGGCCGCGACCAGGATCAGGCCGTCGACACCGGCTTCGAGCGCCTTCTGCGCATGGCGGATCGAGACCACGTCATGCAGCACGATGCCGCCATAGCTGTGTACGGCATCGAGCATCTCTTTCGGCGGCGCGCGCAGGGACGAGATGATGATCGGCACCTGGTGTTTGACACAGACTTCGACATCGTGCTCGAGGCGGGCGTTGGAGGCGTGGACGATCTGGTTGACGGCGATCGGGCCGACTTTACGATCCGGATGGGCGGCCTGGTAGTCGGCCAGCTCTTTCTGTAAATCGGTCAGCCAGGTGTCGAGCAGCTCGGCCGGACGGGCGTTCAGGGCCGGGAAGGAACCGACGATCCCCGCCTTGCACTGCGCCGCGACCAGGGCGGGACCGCTGGCGATGAACATCGGCGAGGCGATGACGGGTAAGGAGAGGTTTTGCAGTACGGTTGGCAGCGTCATGGGCAACTTTCGGCGTGGTGTAATGGAGCGTGACTGACTGATTATAGGGTCTATCGGGGAATAAAAGCACGATCGTGCTAGATCGGCGGCTCTAAATCAGGCGTCGACCAGGAAATTGCCATCGATGCGGGCGGCTTGCGCGCGCAGCAGGGAGGAAATGGCCCAGTTGGCCAGCCTCAGGTAGGGCTCGAATGACGTGGCAGGCAAGCGTTCGTTGAACGCGTGGGCGGGGGACCCGCCCACCCTGCCGCTCTGCGCAAGCGCCGCAGGGCGGGCAGCGTCGCTGCCCACGCGTTCAAGCAGCGTCTGATCAGCCGCGAGGGAGGCAAGATCCATCTGCCGCAGCGCACTCCCGACCATCGGAATCGACGCCAGCAGCCCCGGCAGGTCCGCCAGCGCCACCCGCTGCCGCTCGAGCAGCAGGAATTTGACGAGCACCTTGATCGCATTCTCGGCATTGCGCTGCGGCGCGCTCGATAAATAATCGAGCCGAGACCAGGCGCGTTGCAGTGCGCCGGCCACATCCGCAAACATGCGGCCATGGCCGGGAATGACGATGCGCGCGTCGAGCGTGGCGATCAGGTCCAGCGTCGCGCGGGTTTCATTAAATCCCGGTTCGCCTGCCAGTTCCGGAAAAATCACCCCGAAGCCGTTTTCCCACAGCGCGTCGCCCGCGATCAGGATCCCCTCCTGCGCGCAGAACAGTAATAATGCATGCGGATCGTGGCCGGGCGCGCCCAGCACTTCCCAGTCCATATCGCCCAGTTCCAGGCTTTGCCCCGGCGCCAGCAGCGCGTCGAACGTAAACCGCGCGCATTGCTGTCCGGTGGCCCGGAAACTCAGCGCATCCTCGTCCCAGGCGGCGACTTTGACGCCTTCGGCGGCGGGAATCGCCGTGTGGCAGCCATACGCCGCCTGCAGCGCGGCATTGCCGCCGCAGTGATCGGAATGCAGATGGGTGTTCAACAGGCGGTGCAAGGGCCGCCCGCCCAGCGCATGGCGTACCAGCGCCAGCGTCTGCGGCGCGTGGGTCACATAGCCGCTATCGACCAGCGCCGTCTCTTCGCCGATAAACAACACATTGTTCGACGACAGCCAGCCGCGCTCGAAGACGCGCATCGTGGCAGGCAGGGAACGGGTCATGCGCCGAAATCCAGGTCTGCTTCGCGGCGCCGGATCTCCATCCAGACTGCGCGTTTGACCTCGTCGCTGGCGCTGCCCCAGGCAACGATCTCATCGATCGTGCGCAGGCAGCCTCGGCACAGGCCGCTCTGCCCGTCCATCTCGCACAGGCTGATGCAGGGGGAGGGAACCGGGGTCTGCAGTTCGGGAGACGAGAGCGGGCTCATACGATTGCAGTCCTCCGCTTTTTCGCGACGCGTCCATTAAAACGGTCCCGATCGATGACGCAACGCTCGTGCGTGCCTTCGCAGATACGCTCCTGCTCGTCCCAGGCCTGCACTTTAAAACGTACGCGCGGGCCGTCGACTTGAATGACTTCGCCTTCGATGCGCAGGGTCATGCCGGGCGGCGTCGGCGCCAGATGTTGAAAATTGACCATGGTCCCCAAGCTCTGTTCACGTGGCCAGTCGAGGAAGGGCAGCATGCCGTGGACGCAGGCCAGTTCCATCATGCCGACCATGTAGCCGGTGGCGAGCACGTCCGGCATGTCGAGACAGAACGGGGTGTCGTGATACAGCTGCGGGACGGTCGCGCGCGGCGACACCGTGTACTGCCATGCGAAGCGCAGGCCGGGTTGTAATTCTGGACTCATGGAGAAATAGAGTACCCGATTCAATCGAATTGCGCTTGACCTCAAGCTTCAGTCGCGTAGACTTGGCACCTGATTTCACCATCCATGTGGATGGTATCCAGATGGTTTGTAAGGAGGGTGTAAGGCATGCGCGGTGAACTGATGACGACGAATGAAGCGAAACCGAAGCTGGTCGACTCGGAAAAGATCACGATCAACCTCGGCATGATCGACCTGGGCCAGATCGACTTGCTGGTGAGTGAAGGCTTTTACAGCAACCGGACCGACCTGATCCGCACAGCCATTCGCAACCAATTGAATACCCATGCGGACGTGGTCCGGCAAACCGTGGCGCGCCGCAGTCTCGTGCTCGGGATGCACCACTATTCGCGCGCCGACCTGGAAGCGGCGCAACAGGCCGGTATCCGGCTGCAGATCCAGGTGCTCGGCATGGCCAGCATCGCCAGCGACGTCACGGTCGAACTGGCCCTGGCCACCATTGAATCGATTTCGGTCCTGGGAGCACTGCATGCAAGCAGCGCCATCAAGGCCGCATTGGCAGAGCGCATACTTTAAAGCGCATACAAGGAAAGCCAAATGAAACTCATGAATAATAAATTGCTCACGCAAATGCGTGCCGCCACCCGTAACCTGATCAAGAAGCCCCAGATCGATACCAATAAGGTGATCCAGGACGCGCTGAAAAACGCCTCGGCCATGACCCAGGCGGCCCAGGCGCAGATGCAGGGACTGTCGCAGGCGAACGGCATGGCCCACTTGCGCACCCCGTCCGACGTGCCGGACATGCTCGCCGAACTGAGCCGCACCTTCGGCGGGGGCGCCGCCGCCGCCAACGAACCGGCAGAAGCCTTGCCCGGCACCTTCAGCGAAGGCAGTTTCACGAATGCCGCCGGCACCCGCAGTTATAAACTGTACGTGCCGAGCAGTTACACGGACACCGCGGACAAGCCGGCCTCGCTCGTCGTGATGCTGCACGGCTGCACCCAGGATCCGGACGACTTCGCCCTCGGCACGCAAATGAACGCGCTGGCCGAAGAAACCGGTTGCCTGGTCGTCTATCCGGCGCAATCGCGCCAGGCCAATTCCTCGCGCTGCTGGAACTGGTTCAACGACGTCGACCAGAAGCGCGACCAGGGCGAACCCTCGATCATCGCCGGCATCACCCGCGAGATCATGAACAAATACCGCATCGACCCGGCCCAGGTGTACGTGGCCGGCCTGTCCGCCGGCGGCGCCATGGCCACCATCATGGGCACCTTGTACCCCGACCTGTACGCAGCCGTCGGCGTGCACTCCGGCCTGCCCTTCGCCTCGGCCAAGGATTTGCCGTCGGCCCTGGCCGCGATGCAAGGTCAACTCCAGCGCCAGCGCGCCGACGGCAAGCGGCCGCCGCGCGCGATCCCGATCATCGTCTTCCACGGCGACCAGGACCATACCGTGCACCCGACCAATGGCGACGAGCTCATGGTGCACGCGCGCGACGCCGCTGCCGGCATGGCGGTCGAGCCGGGCCAGGTACCGGACGGCCACGCCTTTACCCGCACCATGCACAAGCGCGCCGACGGCAAGGTCCACGGCGAACACTGGGTCATCCACGGCGCCGGCCATGCCTGGTCGGGCGGCAGCGCCCGCGGCAGCTATACCGACGGCAAGGGGCCGGACGCCAGCCGCGAAATGATGCGTTTCTTCAGTACCCACCGTTGAGACTGACGGCATGGCATGCCGGCCGCTTCATGCGGCCCGGCGCCGGCGTATGATTCAAAGGTCGGCTCGACAGGCAGATGATGCGCCTGCACGCACCGCACGCGACCGGTGCGCCTCAATCGGCGGCCGGGAACTTTTCGGAGGCCGGTCGCGCCGTCTCGGCGATGTGCGCACGCAGGCAGGCCGGGCACCAGCAGCCGGCGTCGATGCCGGGTACCGGCACCACCGGCGGCAGCGTCGTGCACCAGCAGGGCGCATCACCCCCATCGGCCATGGCGCAGCCGAAGGCGGCGCCGCAACGGGTACAGTCGCTCATGGCGCAGCCTTGCGACAGGAATTATTCGTCATGTGTAATATCGTAGAAGCATTCATCGGCAGCGATCCCGACCCTGTTACACCATAAAATACAACAAAAGCGCCATAGAATGCCCACAAGGGCGCCCGTGTTGCCTGTAAAATCTCCGCCACATTCATTTCGGACTCCCCATGAACGCTCACGTGACCAGCCTGAAGACCGAGGACCCATCGAGTGACCTGACCGCGGTGTCGCCGCAGATCAAGGCACAGATCCTGGCCGAGGCGCTTCCCTATATTCGCAACTTCCACGGCAAGACCATTGTCATCAAATACGGCGGCAATGCCATGACCGACGAACGCCTGAAGCACGGCTTCGCACGCGACGTCATCCTGCTGAAACTGGTGGGCATGAACCCGGTGGTGGTGCACGGCGGCGGTCCGCAGATCGACAACGCCCTGAAAAAAATCGGCAAGCAAGGCACCTTCGTGCAA
Organism: Massilia litorea; assembly: GCF_015101885.1. Taxonomy (NCBI): domain Bacteria; kingdom Pseudomonadati; phylum Pseudomonadota; class Betaproteobacteria; order Burkholderiales; family Oxalobacteraceae; genus Massilia; species Massilia litorea. The sequence goes on along the minus strand of NZ_CP062941.1, from coordinate 1,385,139 downwards.
GGCATGCGCATTACCGACGAAGAGACCATGGAAGTGGTCGAGTGGGTGCTGGGCGGCGAAGTGCAGCAGGACATCGTCATGCTGATCAACCACTACGGCGGCCAGGCAGTCGGCCTGACCGGCAAGGATGGCGGCCTGATCCGTGCTCGCAAAATGTCGATGCCCGACCGCGACAAGCCGGGCGAGTTCCTCGACATCGGCTTTGTCGGCGAGATCGAGGCGATCAATCCGGCCGTCGTGAAAGCGCTGCAGGACGACGCTTTTATTCCGATCATCTCGCCGATCGGCTTCGGCCAGGACGGGCAGGCCTACAACATCAATGCCGACGTCGTCGCCGGCAAGATTGCGGAAATTCTAAAAGCCGAAAAGCTGATCATGATGACCAACATCGCCGGCGTGCAGGACAAGGAAGGCAAGCTGGTCACCGACCTGTCGGCGCGCGAAATCGACGAGATGTTCGAAGACGGCACGATCTCGGGCGGCATGCTGCCGAAAATCTCGTCGGCACTCGATGCCGCCAAGTCCGGCGTGAACACCGTGCACATCATCGATGGCCGCATCGAGCACTCTTTGTTGCTGGAAGTCTTGACCGAACAGGCTTTTGGCACTATGATCCGCTCGCACTAAAAAAATCTTGTGGCGGCGTCCATGCCGCCATATCAGTACCGCCCTTTTAGCTCAGTGGTAGAGCACTCCCTTGGTAAGGGAGAGGCCACGTGTTCAATCCACGTAAAGGGCACCACCTCCCCCTCAGTACACCCGTTCCACCCTTAAACCGCGCTGGCGCAACAGCTCCGGTACGCCCCGTTTCCCCAGCAGGTGCAATAAACCGACCGCGGCCACCGCATTGTTTTCGCGCGCCAGCAGCGCCGCCAGTTTATCGGCCATCGGTCCGTTGCGTTCCGCCAGCACCACCTCCCGGATGAACTTGCCGTTCAGGCTGTCGTCGGTCTCGATGCGATGGGCAATATCGTCGAGTGCTTTTTGGTCGGCACGCTCGTAGGCGTCGAACAGGTCGCGCGTCTCGCGCAACAAGCGCCCCGACGCCATGTAGGCCAGCGTTTCTTCGAGCAAGCTCCACTGCGCCTCGATCGGCAGCCGGTCCAGCAGCGCCGCCTGGTATTGCACTGACTCGAGTTCGACGATACGCGTCTTGCCGCGCGCGAGTGTGGCCAGGTGCGCGTCCACGCCCAGTTCCGGGTCGTAGCCCAGCTTCGCCAGGTCCGCCAGCGCGAGCACCGCCGCCAGCATCCAGGGCTTGAATTGCGCCACGCCCGCCGGATTGATGCCTTGCTGCGTCAAGGCCGTTTCGATACGCTTTCGCCGTTCCGGCGCCAGACCCGCATAGCCGGCGCTGTCGGCCGTAAACAAGCCATGCTCGCGAAACGCCGCGTCCACGGCGCCAGGATCGCGCATCGTGTCCACTTCCAGCGCCAGCGTGGGCGCGCCCGCCAGCGCTTGTCGAATGCGCGGCTCGAGCGGATAGTAGCCGGGCTTGCCCGCATGGATGGTCCCGTACAGGTACAAGCTATGGCCCTTCGCGCTCACCTTGAACAGCGCGCCGCGCTCGGCGGCCAGCGCTTGACACGCCATCAGGAACAAGCCGAGGAAGGCCACTATAATCGGACGTCGCAATTTACTTCTCCTGTCATCGTTCAACGTGCCGAATCATATCCCCGCCTCCCCCGTCTGGCTATTCGATCTGGACAATACCCTGCACGACGCTTCACACGCGATCTTCCCGGCCATCAGCGCCAACATGAACACGTATATCGCGCGCGTGCTCGAGGACGGCGTCACGCCGGTGACGCAGGCACGGGTCGATGCCGCGCGCCTCGGCTACTGGAAGCGATATGGCGCCACCCTGCTCGGCATGATGCGCCACCATGGCGTTTGCGCCGCCGACTTCCTGAGCCAGACCCACGATCTGCACGATCTGCGCGCGATGATGCGCTCGGAGACGGGCCTGGGCCGCCTGCTGCAGCGCCTGCCCGGCCGTAAAATCCTGCTGACGAATGCGCCGCGCGATTATTCGACGCACGTGATGCGCCATTTGCGCCTGCAGCGCCATTTCGCGCATCACATCGCGATCGAGCAGATGCACGTGCACCGCCAGCTGCGACCGAAACCGTCGAAGCTGATGTTGTCGCGCCTGCTGCGCAGGCATGGCGTGGCGGCGCGCGACTGCATCCTGGTCGAAGACACGCTGGTGAACCTGAAAAGCGCCAAACAGCTGGGCCTGCGCACGGTATGGGTGACCCAATACCTGCGCCGGAACGAGGCCAGCACGCTGGCGCAAATGCGGCCCCGCCGATTGATTCTCCCAAACTACGTCGATGTCAAAGTAAAATCCGTGCGCCAGCTGCCGAAGCGCCTGCAGCGGCTCCGCTAAATTTATCCAATTACTCTTTCGGGATCCCATGGCAAGCACCAGGCCAGGCCAGCGTAAACTGCAAATCCTCCAGGCCCTGGCGGCCATGCTCGAGCAGCCGAAAGGTGAAAAAATCACCACCGCGGCGCTGGCGGCGCGGCTATCGGTATCGGAAGCGGCGCTGTACCGCCACTTCGCCAGCAAGGCGCAAATGTTCGAGGGGCTGATTGAGTTCATCGAGTCCAGCGTGTTCGGCGTGATCAACCAGATCACGGAGAAGGAAGAGCGGGGCGTCGACCAGCTGCACGCGATGCTGCAAATGCTGCTCGCCTTTGCCGCGAACAATCCGGGCATGACGCGGCTCCTGATCGGCGACGCCCTGGTCGGCGAAGACGAACGCCTGCAGGCACGCATGAACGGCTTTTATGACCGGATCGAGCTGGCCTGCAAGGGCGCCCTGCGCCTGGCCGTCACCCAGGGCCACGGCGTCGAGGACGACGTCGCGGCCCGCGCCAGCCTGCTGGTAAGCTATGTGACCGGGCGCTGGCACCGCTACGCCAAGAGCGGCTTCCGCCAGAACCCGGCCGAGGGGACGGACGTACAATTGTCGCTCCTGTTGGCAGCCTGACGCAGGCGGTCATGGACACGGTCTTTGCATTGCTCGACGATGCGAGCGCGGAGGGGCATGCGCAGGCGCGCTCGCGCCTGTACACGGGCCACGCCGGCACCCTGAGCTGCAAAGATGCGGCTGGCTGGAACGGCGTGCTGGACGAGCTGCAGGCGGCCCTGGCGCGCGGCCTGTATGCCGTGCCCCTGCTCAGCTATGAACTGGGCGCGCACTTGCTCGGCATTCCTTGCAAACCCCTCCCGGGTGCGCTGGCCCAGGTGCTGCTGTTCGAGCGCTGCGAGCACCTGACGGCGGCCGCAGCGCAGGCCTGGATCACGACCCGCGCCGCGGGCGACACCCCGGCCGGCGTCGCCGCGATCGAAGCGAATGTCGACGAAGCGCGTTTTACGGAGGCCATCGAGCGTATCCGCGACTACATCGCCGCCGGCGACACCTACCAGGTGAATTACACCTACCGCCTGCGCTTCGACGCCTTCGGTTCCATGTTCTCCCTGTACCAGCGCCTGCGCGCGCGCCAGCCGGTGCCCTACGGCGCCATGATCGGATTGCCCGACGGCGGCGCCGTGCTGTCGTTCTCGCCCGAGCTGTTCGTGCGCTGCACGGGAGAGACGCTGCTGGCGCGCCCGATGAAGGGCACGGCGCCGGCCGCCGGGGACGAGACGACGAATGCGCAACGCGCCGCCGCGCTCGCGCTCGACCCGAAGAACCGCGCCGAAAACCTCATGATCGTCGACCTGCTGCGCAACGACCTCGGACGCGTGGCGCGCACCGGCAGCGTGGCCGTCCCCAAACTGTTCGAGGTGACGCGCTTCGGCGCCGTGCTGCAAATGACCTCCACCGTGCAGGCGCGCTTGCGCGAGGACCTGACATTGAACGAGCTGTTCGCCGCCCTGTACCCCTGCGGCTCGATCACGGGCGCCCCCAAGCGCCGGACGATGGAAATCATCGATGAACTCGAAGCCGACCCGAGAGGAATCTATACGGGCGCGATCGGCTGGTTCGATCCGCCACAGGACACGCGTCCCTTCGGCGACTTTTGTTTGTCGGTACCGATCCGCACGCTGGCGCTCGGGCCCGGAGAAGGCGTGCGGCGCGGAGAACTTGGCGTCGGCGCCGGTATCGTGTTCGACAGCGATCCGCAAGCAGAGTATGCCGAGTGCAAATTAAAAGCGCGCTTCCTGACCGGGCTGGCGAACAAATTCGAGCTGTTCGAGACCATCAAGGCGTCGTGGCAGGACGGCCCGCGCCACCTCGACCTGCACCTGGCGAGAATCGGCGCCTCGGCCGCCTATTTCGGCCTGGCCTTCGATGCGAGGGCGGCGCATACCCTCGTGGTCGACGCCTGCCTCGGCTTGCCGCCAGAGGGCGGCATCCACCGCCTGCGCCTGTCGCTTGATGCCCAGGGCGCACTCGCGCTTGCGTCGGCTCCGCTTTCTCCGCTCACCGAGCCGGTGCGCGTCGTGCTGGCCGAGTCGACCACGCAGTCAAGCGACGTCTTCCTGCGCCATAAAACCTCGGTGCGCAGCCGCTACGACGCCGCCTGGCGCGCCGCCGAGGCGCAAGGCGCCTTCGACGCCCTGTTCTTCAACGAGCGCGGGGAATTGACGGAGGGAGGGCGCAGCAATGTGTTCGTGCGCCTGGACGGCCGCTGGTACACGCCGCCCCTGTCCTGCGGCCTGCTGCCGGGCGTGATGCGCACGATCATGCTGGGCGCGCCCGCCTGGGCTGCGCGCGAGCGCGTCATCACGCGCGAGATGCTCGAGAAGGCGGAAGGGATCGTGGTCTGCAATGCGCTGCGCGGCCCGCTGCTGGCGCAACTCGAGCGGCGCGACGGCGCCTGAGACGCCGCCGCCGGCGCTTACAGGGCGCCTTCGATCTGTTTCAGCAGGTCCGGATCGTCCGGCGTCACCTTGCTCGGGTAGTGCGCGATCACGTTGCCGTCACGGCCGATCAGGTATTTCGTGAAATTCCATTTCGGTTCCTTGCCGGTCTGTTTCGCCAGCGCCGCGTGCAGCGGATTGGCGTTGGCGCCGCTCACGACGGTCGGGGCAAACATCGGGAATTTCACGCCATACGTGTTGTAGCAGAGGTCGGCGATTTCCTTGGTGCTGGCCGCTTCCTGCTTGAAATCGTTGGACGGGAAGCCGAGCACCACCAGCCCGCGCGGGCTGTATTTCGCGTATAACTTTTCCAGGCCCTCGTACTGCTTGGTGTAGCCGCAATAACTGGCCGTGTTCACCACCAGCACCACTTTACCGGCGTACTGGCACAGGTCCTGCGGCGCTTCGTCCTGCAGGCGTTTAAAACTCTGTTTCAGCAGGGCCGGGCAGCTGGCCGGCGCCGGCGTGGCTGCGACGAGCGGACGGGGATTGACGACGCCTGTGGGTTGTTGGGCGCTGCTCGTTGCCGCGGCAGCCAGCAGAGAAAGGGTCAGGGCAGTTTTCAGCATGGTCGGTCCATTTAAAATCAGGCGTTGAGCTTGCGGTGTTCGATTTTCAGGCAGTGGTTCATGACGACATCGAGGCCGGCGGCGCGCGCCAGGTCGGCCGCAGCCTGGTTCTCGATCTCGAGCTGCATCCACAGGCAGCCGGCGCGGATTGCGATCGCGTCGCGCGCCAGCGGCGGGATGTCTTCCGGCTTGCGGAAGCAGTCGACGATGTCGATCCGGGTGCCGCTCGGCGCCAGCGCGTCGGCCGCTTCCTGCAGGCTGGCATACACTTTCTCGCCCAGGATCTCCTCGCCCGCATACGCCGGGTTGACGGGAATGATGCGGTAGCCCTGCCCTTGCAGGTATTCGGCCACGCCGAAGCTGGCACGATCGGGTTTGTTCGAGAGGCCGACAATGGCGATGGTCTTGCTGTCGTTGAGGATTTGGGCGATCGTTCTCATGGGCGTAATCGGTAGTCAGGGATCGACGTTAGCTTAACAGGTTTGCATCGTGCGCCGCGTGTTTGCATGCAGCCTGCCGCTGTGAAAAGATGGCGGCTTCCTAAAGCCGGATTCGTCCATGAAAACCTCTTCTCTTGTTGCCGCCCTCTTCCTGGCGCTGGCCTCCAGCGGCTGCGCCACCAGGCCGGCGTCGAACGATCCAGTAGTCGTGACGGTGGCCGACTGGGGAGGCACCCCGGCCGATCCGGCGCAAGCGCGGCGCCACACGATCACCCACATCACCCTGCACCACCAGGGCGAACCGTTCACACCAGGGACCGACCCGCGCCAGTACCTGCGCAAGCTGCAGGCCTGGTCGCGCAACAGCAAAGGCTGGCTGGATATTCCCTACCATTACATCATCGACCTCGAAGGACGGGTCTATGCGGGGCGCGACATCGCCTATGCGGGCGACACGAATACCGAGTACGACCCGAGCGGCCACGCCTTGATTGAGGTGGTCGGCAATTTCGAGGAAGTCGAACCGAACCAGGCGCAACTCGATGCGGTGGTGAATGTGATGGCGATGCTGGCGCAGAAGTACAAGGTGCCGGTCGAGAACATCGCCAGCCACCGCGATTATTCGGACAAGACCGTCTGCCCGGGCGCGCATTTATACCATTATGTGCAGGGCGGGTATTTTAAAGAGCGGGTCGCGCAGCGCCTGCATTCGCCGCGCTGACGGTATTCCGGCGCGTATATTCACATTTTTATGAAGCGAAAACGCAAGCGCATTTCACTCTTTATGCTTGTCATTTAATTGCCTGATCGTTTCTGCCTTCCTACCCGTGAATACGAGCCTGATCAAGCACAAAGCTTGACAATTCCATAGCCCGACTTCGCTTCAGGTCGGCGCCCCGCCTGCGCTGTGACCGGCTTGAGCGCGACCAAGTTAAAACTTTGACACTCCCCTATTCTGGCCATTCATACAGATGAGACGCCTTCATTTGTACGTCACGGCCCAGATGCCGCCCATCCTGCGCTGTTTGTCCGGGAAGGCGTGGTCGCCGCGCCGTGTCATGGCCCGAGCGCTTTACACCCGCATCCGATCGACTACGCATAAAGCGCCGGAATTTCAACTTAACGGATCGAAGTCCGCATGAGTAATTTAATTCAGGAAGTCCATGGTTTGGCCAATTCTCTACCTTCCTATGTCCGGGTCATCATCATTTCTTTTGTTTGCCTTTTTACCTTGAATCAGGCCCTGGATTTCGGTAGACAACTGGGCGCCCTTTGTTATCGCATGCTGCACTGATCTAATCGACGAAAGGAACGGAACATGCAAGAGCTGACTAATTACGAAATTGATGAGGTTGCCGGTGGCGGTGCCGGAGCAGCGGCAGTGGTAGTGGTCGTCGTGGTGCTGATCGTGATCGGCGCGGCGGCGGGATGGATGGACGAATCCAAGAAGAAGCAGCAGAAATAAAACCGGTTTTACGGCATGACGCGCTGGCGCGCCAGGCCTCTTCGCCCACACGAAAGGAATATAACAATGAATACGCGAACCGAACTACAGCCCGCCGCATTACAGCCGGCTTATCCGATGGCGATGGTCGAATTGAACGATCTTGAAATCGAGGATGTTTCAGGCGGAAATCCCGCCGTCGCCGCAGCCGCCGCCGTCGTCGCACTGGGGGGCGCGGCGCTCGACCTCGGCTATAAACTGGGTGGGATGTTATACAAGGCGACGCATTAGCGCAGTCGGCGCGCGCCGTGCGGTTGCCGAGGCCGCACTCCGGGACACCTGAATCGCATACCGGTTTCCGGACGGGAGCCGGCGAATAAAAAAAAGGCAGAGCCGAAGCTCTGCCTTTTTGCTGTGTTGCGAACGACTTGAAGACTTAGCGGCCTTTCGACCGCAGGCGGGCGATTGCCGCCAGCTGGGCGATGGCAGACGCCAGTTCGGCTTGCGCTTTCGCGTAGTCGATCTGCGAGTCCTGCGACTGCATCAGCTCTTCGGCGGCCTGCTTGGCCGCTTGCGCCTTTGCCTCGTCCAGGTCGGCGCCGCGGATCGCGGTGTCGGCCAGGACCGTCACGCCGTTCGGCTGCACCTCGAGGATACCGCCGGCGACGAAGACGAACTCTTCACCGCCATCAGCCTTCTCGATGCGCACCGCGCCCGGGCGGATCCGCGTGATCAGCGGGGTGTGCTTCGGGTAGATACCCAGCTCGCCCGCTTCACCCGGCAACGCGACGAAGGTCGCTTCGCCGGAGAAGATCTGCGCTTCGGCCGAGACCACGTCAACGTGAATTGTGTTTGCCATGTGTGTCCTTCAGGTGGAAGACGCGATCAGCCTGCAGCCAGCTTCTTGGCTTTTTCGATCGCCTCTTCGATGGTGCCGACCATGTAGAACGCCTGCTCCGGCATGTGGTCCAGTTCGCCCGATGCGATCATCTTGAAGCCCTTGATCGTGTCTTTCAGCGAAACGTACTTGCCTGGGGCGCCAGTAAAGACTTCAGCGACGTGGAACGGCTGCGACAGGAAACGCTGCATCTTGCGCGCGCGTGCCACCACCAGCTTGTCTTCCGGAGCCAGTTCGTCCATGCCCAGAATCGCGATGATGTCGCGCAGTTCCTTGTAGCGCTGCAGGGTACCCTGGACGGCGCGGGCCGTCTCGTAGTGTTCCTGGCCGACGACGAGCGGGTCCAGCTGGCGCGAGGTCGAGTCCAGTGGATCGACCGCAGGGTAGATACCCAGCGAGGCGATGTCACGCGACAGAACGACGGTCGAATCCAGGTGGGCGAAGGTAGTGGCAGGCGACGGGTCGGTCAAGTCATCCGCAGGGACGTAGACGGCCTGGATCGAGGTGATCGAACCGGTCTTGGTCGAGGTGATGCGCTCTTGCAGGCGGCCCATCTCTTCGGCCAGGGTAGGCTGATAACCCACCGCCGACGGCATACGGCCCAGCAGTGCCGAGACTTCGGTACCGGCCAGGGTGTAGCGGTAGATGTTGTCGACGAAGAACAGAACGTCTTTACCTTCGTCACGGAAGGCTTCGGCCATCGTCAGGCCGGTCAGCGCGACGCGCAGACGGTTGCCTGGTGGTTCGTTCATCTGGCCGTAGACCATCGCGACCTTCGAGTTTTCCGGATTTTCCAGGTCGACGACCTTGGCATCGGCCATCTCGTGGTAGAAGTCGTTACCTTCGCGGGTACGCTCACCGACGCCGGCGAACACGGACAGACCCGAGTGCGCTTTGGCGATGTTGTTGATCAGTTCCATCATGTTGACGGTCTTGCCCACGCCGGCGCCGCCGAACAGGCCGACCTTACCGCCCTTGGCGAACGGGCAGACCAGGTCGATGACCTTGATGCCGGTTTCCAGCAGGTCTTGCGATGGCGACAGTTCGTCGTAGACAGGTGCCGCGCGGTGGATCGAGGCGGTGCGCTCGTTGCTGACCGGACCGCATTCGTCGATCGGGTTACCCAGCACGTCCATGATGCGACCCAGGGTGGCGACGCCAACCGGGACCATGATCGGTGCGCCGGTGTTCTGGATGATCATGCCGCGACGCAGGCCTTCCGAGCTGCCCAGCGCAATGGTACGGACGATGCCGTCACCCAGCTGTTGCTGCACTTCCAGGGTCAGTGCGGAGCCTTCCATTTTCAGTGCGTCGTACACTTTCGGCATGGCATTACGCGGGAATTCCACGTCAACCACTGCGCCGATACACTGAACGATTTTGCCATCAGCCATGTTCGTTCCTTCAGATATAGTTAAATTCTTGTCGTTTAGACCGCTGCCGCACCGGCGACGATCTCGGAGAGTTCTTTGGTAATCGCTGCCTGACGGGTCTTGTTATAGACCAGCTTCAGTTCGCCGATGACGCTACCTGCGTTGTCGCTTGCCGCCTTCATCGCGACCATGCGTGCCGACTGCTCGGACGCCAGGTTTTCCGCGACGGCCTGGTAGACCAGGGCCTCGACATACCGCACCAGCAGTTCGTCGATCACGACTTGCGCTTCCGGCTCGTAGATGTAATCCCACGAGATGGCGCCCTTCTCCTGTTCCAGGTGTTTCGCTGGCAACGGGAGCAGCTGCTCGACGATCGGTTCCTGCTTCATCGTGTTGATGAACTTGGTGTAGCACAGGTAGACCGCGTCCAGCTGGCCATCCTGGTATGCGTCGAGCATGACCTTGATCGGGCCGATCAGCTTTTCCAGGTGCGGGGTGTCGCCGATCTGCGTCGCATGCGACACGATCGGGACGCCGACGCGGTTCAGGAAGCCCAGGCCCTTGTTGCCGATGGCGACTGCCTCGACACGGCTGCCCGCCGCTTCCAGTTCCTTCGACTTGAGCGTCACCTGGCGCAGGATGTTGGTGTTCATGCCGCCGCACAGACCCTTGTCGGTCGTGACGACGATGAAGCCGACAGCTTTTGCCTGCACGTGCTTGGCTTGCGCCATGAAGACGTGCGTGTACTCCGGATTTGCGCCGGCCAGATTGGCGGTGATGTTCCGAACTTTTTCACTGTAGGGACGGGCGGCGCGCATGCGATCCTGCGCCTTGCGCATTTTCGATGCGGCGACCATTTCCATCGCCTTGGTGATCTTCTTCGTATTCTCTACGCTCTTGATCTTGCCACGAATCTCTTTGCCTACTGCCATGAGTCCTTACTCCTTCCGGTCACCGGCATCGCCTGTGAACAGGCGATGCCGGATCCTTCATTTCATGAATTAAAATGCGCCGGATTTTTTGAAATCAGCAATGGCGGCGGCGAGTGCTGCTTCGCTGTCCTTGTCCAGTTGCTTGGTTTCTTCGATCTTCGACAGGAGCGCAGCCTGCTTGGTCTTCAGGTAGCCGTGCAGGCCGTTCTCGAAGGACAGCACTTGCTTGACTTCGATGTCGTCGAAGTAGCCCTTGTTGACGGCGAACAGCGATGCGGCCATCAGCGAGATCGGCAGCGGCGAGTACTGCGGCTGCTTGAGCAGCTCGGTCACGCGCGCACCACGGTCCAGCTGCTTGCGGGTCGATTCGTCCAGGTCCGATGCGAACTGCGCGAACGCAGCGAGCTCACGGTACTGCGCCAGGTCGGTACGGATACCGCCCGACAGGTTTTTGATGACCTTGGTCTGGGCAGCGCCACCGACGCGCGAGACCGAAATACCGGCGTTGATCGCAGGACGGATACCGGCGTTGAACAGCGAGGTCTCCAGGAAGATCTGGCCGTCGGTAATCGAAATCACGTTGGTCGGCACGAAGGCCGAGACGTCGCCCGCTTGCGTTTCGATGATCGGCAGGGCGGTCAGCGAACCGGTCTTGCCGGTGACGGCGCCGTTGGTGAACTTCTCGACGTAGTCGGCGTTCACGCGGGCTGCGCGCTCGAGCAGGCGGCTGTGCAGGTAGAACACGTCGCCTGGATACGCTTCGCGGCCTGGTGGGCGGCGCAGCAGCAGGGAAATCTGACGGTAAGCCACGGCTTGCTTCGACAGATCGTCATACACGATCAGCGCGTCTTCGCCGCGGTCGCGGAAGTATTCGCCCATCGCGCAGCCGGAATAGGCCGAGATGTACTGCATGGCGGCCGATTCCGACGCCGAAGCGGCGACGACGATCGTGTACTCCATCGCGCCGTGCTGCTCGAGCGAGCGCACGATGTTCTTGATGGTCGATGCCTTCTGGCCGATTGCGACATACACGCAGGTGACGTTCTGGCCGCGCTGGTTGATGATCGCGTCGACTGCGACAGCCGATTTACCGGTCTGGCGGTCGCCGATGATCAGCTCGCGCTGGCCGCGGCCGATCGGCACCATCGCGTCGATCGACTTGATACCGGTCTGCATCGGCTGCGAGACGGATTCACGGGCGATGACGCCTGGCGCGATCTTTTCGATCGGGGCGGTCAGCGTCGTGTTGATCGGACCCTTGCCGTCGATCGGCTGGCCCAGTGCGTTGACCACGCGGCCACGCAGTTCTGGACCGATCGGCACTTCCAGGATGCGGCCGGTCGTCTTGACGGTGTCGCCTTCCGAGATGTGCTCGTACGCACCCAGGATGACCGAACCGACCGAGTCGCGCTCGAGGTTCATCGCCAGGCCGAAGGTGTTGCCGGGGAATTCCAGCATCTCGCCCTGCATCACGTCCGACAGACCGTGAATACGGCAGATACCGTCGGCGACGGAGATCACCGTGCCTTGATTGCGAACGTCAGCGGACGCTTCCAGACCCTGGATCCGGCTCTTGATCAGTTCGCTGATTTCAGATGAATTAAGTTGCATGAGTGCTAACTCCTAATAGTTTCTTGATGCGTAGGGCAAGGACGTGAGATGCCGGCAAAGAGTGCGAAGTTCCGCTTACGCAGTCAGCGCAGCATGCATTTGCTGCAGCTTGGCGCGTACCGAGGTATCGAGCACTTCATCACCGACCAGCACGCGCACACCACCGATCAGCGACGGGTCCACCGTAACGGTTGGGTTGAGCTTGCGACCAAATTTCTTTTCCAGCGCGGCGACCAGCTCGGCCACCTGGGCATCGGACAGCGCGAAGGCGCTGGCGATTTCCGCGTCGGCGGCGCCGGCCTGGGCATTTTTGAGCACCTGGAACTGCGCGCCGATTTCCGGCAGCAGGCTGACGCGGCCGTTTTCGGCCAGCATCGTCAGGAAGTTCGTGGCCTCCGGGGTGACCGGGGCCTTGACCAGCGAGCTCAAGGCTGCGACGAGGTCGGCGGACGTCAGTTTCGGGTTGGCGGCAAACGCCTGCACATCAGGGTTGGCGCCGACTTGTGCCAGCTGCGACACCAGTTCGGACCAGGCTGCCATGTCGCCGGTTTGGGCGACACGGAACAGCGCTTCGGCGTAGGGACGGGCGACGGTTGCGAGTTCGGCCATGATTACAGCTCGGTCGACAGTTGCGTCAGCAGGGCGGCGTGCGCTTCTGCATTCACTTCACGCTTGAGGATCTGCTCGGCGCCTTGCACTGCCAGGGCAGCGACTTGGCCACGCAGTTCTTCGCGCACGCGGGTCACTTGCTGTTCGGCGTCGGCGCGAGCGCTGGCGACGATACGGGCGGCTTCTTCAGCAGCGGTCTTCTTGGCGTCGTCGATGATCATCGCGGCGCGCTTTTCGGCGTCGGCGATGCGCGCCTGGCCTTCGTCACGGGCAGTTGCCAGTTCGGCCTGCACGCGCTTTTCGGCAGCGGCCAGGTCAGCCTTGCCACGGTCGGCGGCGGCCAGCCCATTGGCGATCCGCTCGGCGCGCTCGTCGAGTGCCTTCATCAGCGGCGGCCACACGAATTTCATCGTGAAGAACGCCAGGACGAGGAAGACGGCGAGCTGTGCAAACAGAGTTGCGTTGAGGTTCACGGTTTTTCCCTTCTCACAAAAACGGATGCCGAACCGCGATGGTTCGGCCCTTCAAAACCAGACTTCCGGACCGATTAGGTCGGGGTGAACGGATTTGCGAAAGCGAACAGCATGGCGATACCAACGCCGATCAGGAATGCCGCATCGATCAGACCAGCCAGCAGGAACATCTTGGTCTGCAGGGTGTTCATCAGTTCAGGCTGACGTGCCGAGGCTTCCAGGTATTTACCGCCCATGATAGCGATACCGATACATGCGCCGATAGCGCCGAGGCCGATGATCAAACCGCAAGCCAGTGCAACAAAAGAAACGTCAGTCATGATTACTCCAAAAAGTTAATTTAAAAACTAGATTAAAAACTACAACTTCGTTACAACCACTATCTTGTTCGATGCTTGCGGCGCCGATCAGTGGCCTTCGTGGGCCTGACCGAGGTACACCAGCGTCAGCATCATGAAAATGAATGCCTGCAGGAACACGATCAGGATGTGGAAGATCGCCCAGATCGAGCCGGCAATCACCTGGCCAGCGAAACCGAACACGGTAGCGGTGGAACCAAGCAAAGCGATCAAGAGGAACAGCAGCTCACCGGCAAACATGTTGCCGAACAGTCGCATACCGAGCGACACCATTTTTGCTGCGTATTCGATGATGTTCAGCAGCAGGTTGAACGGCGCCATGTAGATGCCGAACGGTGCTGCGAAGAGTTCGTGGAGCCAGCCGCCGAAGCCCTTGATCTTGATGCCGTAGTACAGCATCAGGATCAGCACGCCCAGCGAAATGCCGATGGTGCCGTTCAGGTCGGCGGTCGGGACCACGCGGTGGTGCGGTTCGCCGAAGCCGAGCGCCCGGAAGGCAGCCGCGAACAGGTCGACCGGCAGGAAGTCCAGCGAGTTCATCAGGGCGACCCAGACGAACACGGTCAGGGCAGCAGGAGCGATGAAGCTGCGGTCGCCGTGGACGATGGTTTTCGATTGGTTCTCGACCATTTCGACCAGCATTTCGACGGCAGCCTGGAAGCGGCCCGGCACGCCGGCGGTCGCCTTGCGGGCCGCCATCCACATGATCAGGCAGCCGAGGACGCCCATGGCGATCGACCAGAACAGGGTATCGTAGTGAATGACGGAAAAGTCGACCGGACCGTTCTGGTGCGTATTCGACAGGTGGCCGAGGTGGTGCCGGATGTACTCTGATGCGGTGGGCGCGTGGTTTGCTGCGCCTTCTACGGTTGTCGTCATATCAGTGCCTAAATAATAAGAATATGTAACTTTTCAGTGCCACGATGAACCCGGCGAGTAGCGCCAGCCAGTTCAGGTCACGGTACAAGTACGCAGTTGCACCCAGCAGGGCAAGCGTTAAACCGATCTTTATAAATTCCCAGATGAAAAACGAGAAGGGGTTGGCCCCGCCCGCTTTCGTAGAGGCGAACAAGCGTAGCGCCATGATTGCATTCGGCACGACACAGCAAAGTCCGCCAAGCACCGCCGAAAACATCGCAGCCCTTCCCCCCAATAGTGCAGCGAGGACGCCGGCGACTATCGTTGCGATCAATTGCAGGGAGACCAGGCGTAACATTTTTATTCTTTGCCCTGGCCGTTGGAACCGAGTTACGGTGTGGTAATTACATGAATCAGCGGGATTATAAGTTCCTTCGTGCTTGCGAGTCAAACGATTCCGGCTGTGTTCGGCCGTTTCGCGAGACGTGAAAATGTCACACAAATATTGCTCGAATCGGGGTTTTTCGCGGTAGTTCGCAGCAGGAAACGCAGGGACGGCGGAAGGAATGTGACGACCTGAAGGACGCGTTACCGTAGTTTTGCGGTAGCGGGCCGCGTTGTCGGAAGGGTACGGACAGGGAAGATCGAAAGCCGACAGGAAGGCTGCTCAGCGGCTGGAGCGGGCGCACCGCTCTGGTGCGTCGCCCTCCTCGCCCAAGGGAGTTTAGGTTGCTCACCGGCTATGCACAAGCTGTCGACAAGCTTGTGTACAGGCTTATCCACAGCGCGGCGTGGAACCTTTCCCGGCCGCGACTGCGTTATCTTGCATGCAGGTAACTTGGACGGCGTGGCTTGCGGCGGTGTACGGTGAAGTAAAAAAGTTATCCTGCAGTCATGCACTGCTTGTCCGCCGGTTTTCCACAACCGTACACAGCCTTGTTCACGCGCTTGTCGACAGGTTTATCCACAAGCGCGCCGATGATGCTCAGGCCCGCAGGCGCGCCAGTACCCCTTCGAGAATGTCGAGGTCGGCAAAATCAATGATCATCTGGCCTTTGCCCTTCGGTCCCATCTTGAAGACGACCGGGGTGGCCAGCTTGTCCGACAGTTCTTCTTCCAGGCGGACGATGTCTCCCGACTTTTCTTTCAGACGCGGTTGCGTGGCCGAGCTCGCCTGCTCCTCCAGTGCGCGTGCCACAAGCTTTTCCGTTTCGCGCACCGACAGCCGTTTCGCGACGACGTGGCTGGCCAGGGCGATCTGGCTGGCGTTGTCCACCGACAACAAAGCGCGCGCATGGCCCATGTCGATATCGCCCGCCATCAGCATGGTCTGCACCGGCTGCGCCAGGTTCACCAGGCGCAGCAGATTCGAGACGGCGCTGCGCGAGCGGCCGACGGCGCTCGCCGCCTGCTCGTGGGTGAAATCGAAATCGGAAATCAGGCGTGCGATGCCCTGCGCTTCTTCCAGGGGATTGAGGTCCTCGCGCTGGATGTTCTCGATCAGGGCCATCGCGGCGGCGGCCTGGTCGTCGACCTCGCGCACCAGTACCGGGATCTCCTCGAGTCCGGCCAGCTGGGCCGCGCGGAAGCGGCGCTCGCCGGCGATGATCTCGTAGCGCCCGCCATCCACGGGACGCACCAGCACCGGCTGCATGATCCCCTGGGTTTTGATGGAGGCGGCCAGTTCGTTCAATGCGCCCTCGTCCATCCGGGTGCGCGGCTGGTATTTGCCGGCCTGCAGCTGGGAGATGGATAAAGAGGACGGCGCGCCGGCGGGTGCCGGTGCGTCATCCATGTCTCCGCCGAGCAAAGCATCCAGGCCGCGGCCGAGGCCCTTGAGTTTTTTTGTCGCCATTGTGGATCACTCTTTCAGATTACATTGTCTTGATGCGCTCGACCATTTCGGCCCCGAACGCGATATACGCCTGCGCGCCCTTCGAGGACGGATCGAAGGTCACGCCCGGCACGCCATACGAGGGCGCTTCCGCCAGGCGCACGTTGCGGGGAATGATCGTTTTAAAGACCTTGCCGCCGAAATGCTGCTCGAGCTGGGCCGAGACTTGCTGGGACAAGGTCATGCGCGGATCGAACATCACGCGCAAGAGGCCGATGATCTTCAAATCCGTGTTCAGGTTCGCATGCACCTTCTTGATCGTGTTGACCAGGTCCGACAATCCCTCGAGGGCGTAGTACTCGCACTGCATCGGGATGATCACGCCATGCGCGGCGCACAGGCCGTTCAGGGTCAGCATGGAGAGGGCCGGCGGGCAGTCGACCAGAATGAAATCGTAGTCGGCGTCGACCTTCGCCAGCGCGTGTTTCAGCCTGCGCTCGCGGTTGTCGAGTTCCACCATCTCGACTTCGGCGCCGGCCAGCTCGCGGTTTGCCGGCAGGACATCGAAGCGCCCTGCTTCCGAACGCTGGCGCGCCTCCGTCACTTCCGCCTCGCCCAGCAGCACCTGGTAGGTGGACGCTTCCAGGTCGGCCTTGTTGATGCCGGCGCCCATCGTCGCATTGCCCTGGGGGTCGAGGTCGACCAGCAGCACGCGCTGCTCGAGCTTGGCCAGGCCGGCGGCCAGGTTGACGCTGGTGGTCGTCTTGCCGACGCCGCCCTTTTGGTTTGCAACACAAAATATCTTTGCCATCTGTTCCTTCGGACGAGACATTTCAGTTCATACCGTTTTTATCAAATAAACTGTTGGTTCGGTTTATCAAATATAAACGGTATAAACGATTTATATTGTTAGGTTGTTTGTGCTGCTTTTTCGATGAAAACCAGGTGCCGTTCCGCCTCCAGTTTCGCCACCTTGATTGGGCGTAGTTCGCGCACCCTCCACTCCAGCGGCAGCCTTTCCTGCTCCTCGGCCGGCGCCGTACCTTTCAAGGCAATGAATTGCCCGCCCTCGGCCAGCAGGTGCCCGGACCAGTTGACGAAATCGGAGAGGTCGGCAAAAGCACGCGAGGTGATGACGTCGAAAGGTCCCGCTTTTAAGTCCTGCACTTTCATCGTGTAGACGGTGACATTCGACAAGCCCAGCTCCGCTTTTACCTGCGTCAGGAAGGCTGTTTTCTTGTGGACGGTGTCGATCAGCGATACTTTCATGTCCGGCCGCGCGATCGCCAGTACCAGCCCGGGCAGGCCGCCGCCGGCGCCGACGTCGAGCACGTTTTTCGCATCCTTGAATGCTGGGACCGCCGCCAGGGAATCCAGTAAATGATGGGTGACCATCTGCAGCGGGTCGCGCAGCGAAGTCAGGTTATAGACGCCGTTCCACTTGGCCATCAAGGCGAGATAGTCCATCAACTGCTCGCGCTGGGCGGCCCACAGCGGCAAATCCATGGCGTCGATGCCGTCGCTCAGTACCGTCATCAATTTTTCGCGGTCAAAACCCCTCACTGTGCTGCCTCCTCATTGATTGCCGGGATACTCGTAAACCCCTTGGCGCCGCGTTTTTTCAGGTGCACCAGCAGCAGGGAAATGGCCGCCGGCGTCACGCCGGAGATGCGCGAAGCCTGGCCCAGGGTTTCCGGACGCTGTTTATCGAGCTTCTGGCGCACCTCGAAGGACAGAGCGGCAATGTCCAGGTAGTCCAGGTTGTCCGGCAATTTCAGGTTTTCGTAGTGGTCGTGACGCTCGACTTCCTTCGCCTGGCGGTCGATATAACCGGCGTATTTCAGCTGGATTTCGACCTGCTCTTTCACGGCAGGATCGGCAACGCCGGGCCCGGCCAGCGGCTGGCCTTCGACACCGGTCATCGTCATCAGGGTGGCGTATTCGACCCCCGGACGGCGCAGCAGATCGGCCAGGTTGTACTCGCGTTCCAGCGCCTGGCCGACGACGCGTTCCGACTCGGCCGCCGCAAGGATGCGCGGGTTGACCCAGGTCGAACGCAGGCGCTCCAGTTCGCGCGCCACCGCTTCGCGTTTGGTCTCGAACGCGGCCCACTGCGCATCGCCGACGACGCCCAGTTTGCGGCCCATTTCGGTCAAGCGCATGTCCGCATTGTCTTCGCGCAGGGATAAACGGTATTCGGCGCGGCTGGTGAACATGCGGTACGGTTCCGCCACGCCCTGGGTCGTGAGGTCGTCGACCAGCACGCCCAGATAGGCTTCCGAACGGCCCGGGGTCCAGGCTGGTTCGCCTTTCGTTTGCAGGGCCGCATTCATGCCGGCCAACAGCCCTTGGGCCGCCGCTTCCTCGTAGCCGGTGGTGCCGTTGATCTGGCCGGCGAAGAACAGGCCCTTGATCGCCCTGGTTTCGAGCGACGATTTCAGGCCGCGCGGGTCATAGTAATCGTATTCGATGGCGTAGCCGGGGCGCAAAATAAAGGCGTTTTCCATGCCCTTCATCGAGCGTACCAAGGCGAGCTGCACGTCGAACGGCAGGCTGGTCGAGATCCCGTTCGGGTAGATTTCGTGCGTCGTCAAACCCTCCGGCTCGAGGAAGATCTGGTGCGATTCCTTCGACGCGAAGCGTTGGATCTTGTCTTCGATCGAGGGGCAGTAACGCGGGCCGACGCCTTCGATGACGCCGGTGTACATCGGGCTGCGGTCGAGGCCGTTGCGGATGATGTCGTGGGTCTGCGCATTCGTGTGCGTGACCCAGCACGGCACCTGTTTCGGGTGCATCGCGGCATTGCCCATATACGAAAACACGGGCACCGGATCGAGGTCGCCCGGCTGTTCGGCCAGCACCGAATAATCGATGCTGCGGCCGTCGATGCGCGGCGGCGTGCCGGTTTTCAGGCGGCCCTGCGGCAGTTTGAGTTCCTTTAAACGGCTCGACAGCGAGACGGCCGCCGGGTCGCCCGCACGGCCCGCCGTGTAGTTCTGCAAGCCGACATGGATTTTACCGTCGAGGAAAGTACCGGCCGTCAGCACCACGGCACGGGCGCGGAACTGCAGGCCGATCTGGGTGACGGCGCCGACGACGCGGTCGCCCTCGACCATCAGGTCGTCGACCGCCTGCTGGAACAGCCACAAATTCGGCTGGTTTTCCAGACGCGAGCGGATCGCCGCCTTATACAGGATGCGGTCGGCCTGGGCCCGGGTGGCGCGCACTGCCGGACCTTTCGAGGAGTTCAGGATGCGGAACTGGATGCCGGATTCGTCGGTGGCGATCGCCATCGCGCCGCCTAAAGCGTCCACTTCCTTGACCAGATGGCCCTTGCCGATGCCGCCGATCGACGGATTGCAGGACATCTGGCCCAGGGTTTCGATGTTGTGGGTAAGGAGCAGGGTCTTCTGCCCCATGCGTGCGGACGCGAGCGCGGCCTCGGTGCCGGCATGGCCGCCGCCGACGACGATCACGTCAAATTCAGTTGGAAATAGCATGATGGAGGTGTGAGGCGAGGAGTCTAATTCGCGATTATAGAATCTTTTGGGTTCCCAAACTCAGCGCGGCTAAAAAACACAGGGGATGTTGTTTCACGTGGAACACAGTCGGGTGGCTGTCGAGTTGTGTTTCACGTGGAACAATCCCGGCGCCGGACGTAAAAAAAGCCGGGGCGCGGAGCGCTTCCCGGCTTTGTTCCACGTGAAACAACTCAGCTGGCCAGACGTACGACGGCATCGAAGCCGGTCTTGACGATCAGGGTCGACACCACGACCAGGAACAATTTGCGCACGAAGACACTGCCATGCTTGATCGCCAGCCGCGTACCGACCAGCGAGCCGCCGATCTGGCAGACCGCCATCAGCAGTCCCAGCTGCCACAGCAGGTGACCGCTGTAGCCGAACCACAGCAGGGCCGACAGGTTGCAGGCGACATTCACGATCTTTGCTGCCGCCGAGGCGCTGAGGAAATCGAAACCGAAAAAGCGCACGAACAGGAAAATCAAAAAGCTGCCCGTGCCGGGGCCGAAGAAGCCGTCATAGAAACCGATGGCGGCGCCGATGCCGACCGCCCACCAGCGCTCCGCTGCGCCGCTGTGTACCGGCGCGTGCACCGACCCCAGGTCCTTCTTGCGGAAGGTATATAGCGCGACCGCCAGCAAAATAAAGGGCAGCAGGCTGCGCACGAAATCGCCCGGCACCCGCGTCACGGTCCAGGCGCCGACAAAGGACAAGGCAAAGGCGGCCAGCGCCGCCGGCGCCGCCGCGCTCCAGGCGACGCGCACGCGGCGCGAATAGTTAAACGCCGCCGCACCCGTGCCACAAATACTGGCCAGCTTGTTCGTGCCGAGGAGGGTCGCCGGCGCTTCCCGCGGGAGGAAGGAAAAGATGGCGGGTACCTGGACCAGGCCGCCACCGCCGACGACGGCGTCCACCAGCCCGGCAAGAAAGGCGGCGCCGCCGAGCCACATAAAATCCATCATGACTGCTTTTCGACTTTTTAAAGGAGGCGAAATTGTACGGCAACTCGGCAGCGCCCTGGCGGCTCGGCGTTCCGTTTCTGGTGTAAGCTATTTGCTCCACGACTCGGGATCGACCATGACCGCCTTTGCCTTCAACACCGTCGCCAGCATCGTTTCGGAACCGGGCGTTTGCGCCCGCCTCGGCCAGCTCGTCGCCGAACGTTTACCAGGCACCCGCCGCGTCCTGATCGTGACCGACGCCGGCTTCCTGCGCACCGGCCTGCTCGAGCCCGCGCGCGCCAGCCTGGAAGCGCAGGGACTCGCGGTACGCATTTTTTCCGACGTCGTCGCCGACCCGCCCGAACAGATCGTCCTCGCCGCGGTAGCCTCTGCCCGCGAGCACGAGACCGACCTCGTCATCGGCTTCGGCGGCGGCAGCTCGATGGATGTGGCGAAACTGGTGGCGGTGCTGGCCGGCAGCGACCAGCCTTTACACCAGATCTACGGGATCGGCAACGTCAAGGGTCAGCGGCTGCCATTGATCCAGGTGCCGACCACGGCCGGCACCGGTTCCGAGGTCACCAATATCGCCATCGTCACGACCGGAGAAACGACGAAGATGGGCGTCGTCGCTCCCCAGCTGTATGCCGACCTCGCCCTGCTCGATGCCGAGCTGACGCTGGGCCTGCCGCCGCTGGTGACGGCCGCCACCGGCATCGATGCGATGGTGCATGCGATCGAGGCCTATACGAGCAAGCACAAGAAAAATCCATTGTCCGACAACCTGGCGCGCCAGGCGCTCGGCCTGCTGTCGAGTAACCTGATGACGGCGGTCGAAACCGGCAGCAATCTGGAAGCGCGCCAGGCGATGCTGCTCGGCGCCTGCCTCGCCGGCCAGGCCTTCTCGAATGCGCCGGTCGCCGCCGTGCACGCCCTCGCCTACCCGATCGGCGGCATTTTCCATGTGCCGCACGGGCTGTCGAATTCGCTCGTCCTGCCGCATGTGCTGCGTTTTAATGCATCCCATGCGGCGCCCCTGTACGCCGAGCTGGCCGATATCGTGGTGCCGGGCGCCAGCGGCAGCCACGCCGCACGCACCGAAGGCTTGATTGCTGCGATGCAACAGATCGCGCTACGCACCGGGATCCAGACCAGGTTGGCGGATGTAGGCATTGCGGAGGCCGACCTGGACCGGCTGGCGGACGACGCCATGTTGCAGACGCGCCTGCTGGGGAACAATCCGAGAGAATTGACGCGTGCCGACGCACGCGCGATCTACGCCGCCGCCTTATAGGATCAGGCGGACGTGGCAGGGGCCGCAGAATGCGGCCCGTTGGCAAAGAAATCGAGCAGTAAAGCATTTACTTGCTCGCTGGCCGTGACCTGCAGCCAGTGATCGGCGCCCTCGATGCGCTCATACCGGAAATACTCGGCCACATAGGCAGTCGAGTCGCGCATTTGCGTTTCGCCCAGCGCCTGGTCGCCGCTGCTCCAGACGCCCATCACCGGCACCCGCACCGGCTCAGCTCTGGCGGCGATGGCTATCCCGTGTGGCACGTTTGCCCGATAGTAATTCAGGGCGGCCGTCATGCGGCCCGGCTCCCGCAGGTTCTTCTTCCAGTGGCCGACCTGGGCGCGGTCCCTTGTAAACCGGTTCAGCAGATAAAAATCGCCGGCCGTCAGCGATTTCTCGGCCAGGCCCGGTACCAGGAACCACATCATGTAGCTCGAGCGCAGCATTTGCATCGGGCCGGCCTTGGCGAAGGCAAGCGGATGGCCGACCGACAGCGCCACATATTGCTCGATGCGCTCCGGCGCCCTCATGCACAGCATCCAGCCGATCGCGGCGCCCCAGTCGTGCCCGACCACGCGCGCCCGGGCAATGCCGAGCTGGTCGAGCATGGCCAGCACGTCGGCGGCGATGTGCTGCAAGCGGTAGGCAGAAACTTCACGTGGTGCATCGCTGCCGCCATAACCGCGCAGGTCGGGCGCCAGCACCCGGTAACCGGCCGCCATCAGCGGCGCGATCTGCTTGCGCCATACGATATGGGTGTCGGGAAAGCCGTGCAGCAGCACGACAGCGGGACCCTCCCCTGCGCTCTGCACCTGCATGCGCAAGCCATTCACGGTCAGGACCAGGGTCTCCTGTTTCATGCTGCCTCCTCAGCGTGTCGGTCAGGCTGCTTCGCGGTCGGCGGCCGCTGCCACGCGGGTGGACGCTGCCGGGCGCTTCTTGCCGATGCGCTCGAACAGGGCGCCGATTTCTCCGACGATACCGCGGCGGAACAGCAGCACGCAGACGATGAAGATCAGGCCGGTGACCATGCCGACCGATTCCCCCAGGGACGAGAACCAGGAAATACCGGTGCTGTTGGCCAGGAAGTTGCCAAGCTCTCCCAGCTTGTTTTCCAGCGCGACAATAATAAAAGCGCCGATGATCGGGCCCACCATCGTGCCCATGCCGCCGACCAGGGTCATCAGGACAACCAGGCCCGACATGGTCCAGTGGACGTCGGTCAGGGTCTCGAAGCCGAGCACCAGGGTTTTGGTGGACCCTGCAAGGCCTGTAAGGGCCGCTGAGAGCACGAACGCGAGCAGCTTGTACTTGTCCGCGTCATAGCCAAGGGAAATGGCCCTGGGCTCGTTTTCCTTGATCGCCTTCAGCACCTGGCCGAACGGGGAATGAACGGTGCGCACGATCAGGGCAAAACCGGCGACGCAGATGGCCAGCACCACGTAGTACAGGGTCAAGTCGTTGCCCAGGTCGAGCACGCCGAGCAGCTTCCCGCGGGGCACGCCCTGCAGGCCGTCTTCGCCGTGCGTAAACGGGCTGCGCAGGGCGGCAAAATACACCATCTGCGCCAGGGCGAGCGTGATCATCGAAAAATAAATGCCCTGGCGGCGGATCGCCAGCGAGCCGATCACGAGGCCGAGCACGGCGCTGGTGGCGACGCCGGCCAGAATGCCGAGTTCGGTCGGCAGGCCAACTGTGGATAACAGATACCCGGTCATGTAGCCGGCGCTGCCGAAGAAGGCGGCGTGGCCAAAGGAGAGCAGTCCCGTAAAACCGATCAGAAGATTAAAAGCGCAGGCGAACAGCGCGAAGCACAGCAGCTTCATCAGGAAGACGGGATAGCCGACAAAAGGCGCCGCCAGCGCGGCGACCAGGGCCAGCGTATAGAAAATTTTCTTGTTCATCGCTTATTTCTCCTTACCGAACAGACCGGCCGGGCGCAGCAGCAGCACGATGACCATGACGACGAATACGACGACCTCGGAGCCTTCGGGATAGAACACCCGTGTTAAACCCTCGATCACGCCCAGCAGCAAGCCGGTGATGATGGAACCGAGGATGGAACCCATGCCGCCGATCACGACGACGGCGAACACGACGATGATGAGGTTCGAGCCCATCAGCGGCGTGACGTTGATCACGGGCGCGGCCAGCACCCCGGCCAGGCCCGCCAGGGCGACGCCGAAGCCATAGGTCAAGGTCACCATGCGCGGCACGTTGATGCCGAAGGCCTCGACCAGTTTCGGGTTTTCGGTACCGGCGCGCAGGTAGGCGCCAAGTCGCGTTTTTTCGATCACGAACCAGGTGCCGAGGCAGACGACGAGGGAGGAGACGACGACCCAGGCGCGGTAGTTCGGCAGCATCATGAAGCCGAGGTCGGTCGCGCCGGTCAGGGCTTCCGGTACCTCCAGGGTCTGGCCCGAGACGCCGAAGAAGGAGCGGAACACGCCCTCCAGCAGCAGAGTGATGCCAAAGGTCAGCAGCAGGCCATATAAATGATCGAGTTTATACAGCCAGCGCAGCATCGTCTTTTCGACGGCGATACCGAACAGGCCGACGGCGAAGGGCGCCAGCACCAGCATCATCCAGTAATTCAGGCCGTACGAGGTGACGCCGATGTAGGCGATGAACGCCCCCATCATGTACAGCGCACCGTGGGAAAAATTGATGACGTTCAGCAGACCGAAAATCACGGCCAGGCCGAGCGAGAGCATCGCGTAAAAAGAACCATTCACTAAGCCCAGCAGCAGCTGGCTCATCATGGCTTGGAGGGGGACGCCAAAAATTTCCATAGGTACCCAAAGCAAAAAGTCGGGATGGCGGTCAGCCGGGGCGGCCGGACCGGCCAAGGGGAACAAACAACATCGAAACGTGCGGCGCGATGTGCAGGCGGTGGTTAAACGCGTGGGCGGGACCCGCCCACCCTACGGAGAGCGGGTCTTCCCGCCCACGCGTTCAAACCACGCCTGCGTTACCGCGGCGTTTTATCTTTAGATTACTTCCAGGCGGCGCACTTCGTTTCCGACTTCTTGGTGTACGCCTGGTCGCCCGGGATGGTGGCGACCAGCTTGTAGTAATCCCATGGGTACTTCGACTCGGCCTTCGACTTCACCTGCATCAGGTACATGTCGTGCACCATGCGGCCGTCGTCACGAATGACGCCGTTCTTGGTGAACATGTCGTTGATCTTGGTCGCCTTCAACTGCGCCATGACCTTGGTCGAGTCGTCGGTGCCGATCTTTTTCACCGCGTTCAGGTAATTCATCGTCGCCGAGTAGTCGGCCGCCTGCAGCATCGACGGTTCCTTCTTCATCTTGGCGAAATAGCGCTTCGACCAGTTGCGGGTGTCGGCGTTCATGTCCCAGTACCAGCCGTCGGTCAGGTACATGCCCTGGGTTGCGTCCAGGCCCAGGGTGTGGATGTCGTTGATGAACACCAGCAAGCCGGCGATCTTCATGTTCTTGGTCAGACCGAATTCCTTGGCCGCCTTGATCGAATTGATCGTGTCGCCGCCGGCATTCGCCAGGCCCAGCACCTGCGCCTTCGACGATTGCGCCTGCAGCAGGAAGGACGAGAAGTCCGAGGCCGACAGCGGATGCTTGACGCTGCCCAGCACGGTGCCGCCATTGGCTTTCAGCACCTCGGTCGTGTCGCGTTCCAGCGACTGGCCGAAGGCATAGTCGGCGGTCAGGAAATACCAGCTCTTGCCGCCCTGTTTGATCACGGCCGAGCCGGTGCCGCGTGCCAGCGCCACGGTGTCGTAGGCGTAGTGCACAGTGTAGGGCGAGCACTGCTCATTGGTCAGCTGGGCGGTGCCGGCGCCGATCGAAATGAAGAGTTTCTTCTTCTCGCCTGCGACCTTGGCCATGGCCAGGTTGGCGCCGGAGTTGGTGCCGCCGATCAGCATGTCGACGCCTTGCTGGTCGAACCATTCGCGCGCCTTGGAGGCGGCGATGTCCGGTTTGTTCTGGTGGTCGGCGACCATGAATTCGATTTTTTTACCGTTCACGGCGCCGCCCATATCGGCGATCGCCATGCGGACGGCTTCGGCGCCACCGTTGCCGTCGACGTCGGAATAGACGCCGGACAGGTCGGTGAGCAGGCCGATCTTGATGGTGTCGCCGCTGATCTGGGCTGAAGCAGGTGCCATGAAGCCGAGGAAGGCGGCGCTGGCGGCGAGGGCGAGGGCGGTACGTTTCATTGTTTTGTCTCCGTTCTTGTGGTTGATACTGCTTATGAATTGCTTTACTACACGCCGAGTAGCTCGGTCAGTACAGGCATGCGCGCCTCGAGGTCGCGCGCCTCGATGGTCTCGACAATTTGCCCATGTTCGACAACGTGGAACCGGTCCGCCAGGGGCGCGGCGAAGCGGAAGTTCTGCTCGACCATGATGATCGTGTAGCCCTTCGCCTTGAGCATGGTGATCATGCGGGCCAGACCCTGCACGATGACCGGCGCCAGGCCCTCGGAGATCTCGTCGAGCAGCAGCAGGCGCGCGCCGGTGCGCAGGATGCGCGCCACCGCCAGCATCTGCTGCTCCCCGCCCGACAGGCGCGTGCCCTGGCTGTGGCGGCGCTCTTTCAGATTCGGGAACATCTCGTAAATTTCGTCGATCGACATCGCCGTCCCGCCCACTTTCAAGGCAGGCGGCAAGAGCAGGTTTTCTTCGGTCGACAGCGAGGAGAAAATGCCGCGCTCTTCCGGGCAATAACCGACACCCAGGTGGGCGATGCGGTGGGTCGGCAAACCGACCGCCTCGACGCCGTTGATGCGGATCGAGCCCGTACGGCGGCCCGTCAGCCCCATGATCGCGCGCAGCGTGGTCGTGCGGCCGGCGCCATTTCGACCTAACAAGGTGACGACTTCGCCGGGCGCCACCGACAGGCTGATGCCGTGCAGGATGTGCGATTCGCCGTACCAGGCTTGCAGGTCGCTGATTTCCAGGGCCGCGGTCATGCATGCCCCGCTTCGAGCTCGCCGTCGGCGGTGCCCATATAGGCCTGCATCACTTGCGGATTTTTCGAGACTTCGGCATAGGTCCCTTCAGCCAGCATGGCGCCGCGCTGGAGGACGGAAATGCGGTCGCAGATGCCGGAAACGACGTTCATATTGTGTTCGACCATCAAAATCGTGCGTCCTTGTGACACTTTTTTAATCAGGGCCGTGACGCGGTGCACGTCCTCGTGGCCCATGCCCTGGGTCGGCTCGTCGAGCAGCATCAGCTCCGGCTCCATCGCCAGGGTCGTCGCGATCTCGAGCGCGCGCTTGCGGCCGTAGGGCAGGTCCGCCGTGACGGTGTCGGCGAAGCTGCTCAAATCGACTTCGTCGAGCAGCGCCATGGCGCGCTCGTCCAGCGACGACAGCGACCCCTCGCTGCGCCAGAAGTGGAAACTGGTGCCCAGCTCGCGCTGCAGCCCAATTCTCACGTTCTGCAGCACCGTCAGGTGGGGGAACACGGCCGAAATCTGGAAGGACCGAATAATGCCCTGGCGTGCGATCTGCGCCGGCTTGTCGCGCGTGATGTCGCGCCCATTGAAGAGGATCTGGCCTGAGGTCGGCACCAGGAATTTGGTCAGCAAATTAAAACAGGTGGTCTTGCCGGCGCCGTTCGGGCCGATCAAGGCGTGGATGTGGCCGCGCTGAACGCGCAGGTCGACATCATTGACTGCAGTAAAACCCTTGAACTCTTTGGTCAAGTTCTTTGTTTCAAGAATGACGTCTGCCATCGTGTCTCCAGTGCGTGGATGCGTCGGGAACTCTGATCCTGTCCGGCTGAGTCCGGCGCGCTGCTGGCGCGCCTATCCGAATAGGATCTTGGCAAATATTACACAGATCAGTTCTTTATACAATACAAGGGGAACCTGTGCAGCAGCGCACAACTGGGCTGCCAGCGCAGACCCGTTGTGCATAAATGAACAGGTGACTAGCGTGGGTGTGCGGCCTTGATCATGCTGGCCGCTTTCTCGGCAATCATGAGGGTCGGTGAATTCGTGTTCCCCGAGGTGATAAACGGCATGATCGAGGCGTCGACCACGCGCAGGCCCCCTACCCCGCGCACCCGCAGCTGGCTGTCGACCACGGCCTCCGGATCGTCGGCCTTGCCCATCTTGCAGGTGCCGACGGGATGAAAAATCGTGGTGCCGATCAGGCCGGCGGCTTCGGCCAGCTCTTCCTCGGTGCGATAGTGAATGCCCGGCTTGAATTCCTCGGGCTGGTAGCGTGCCAGGGAAGGAGAAGCGACGATCCGGCGCGTCAGCGCCAGCGCCGCCGCCGCCGTCTGCCGGTCTTCCACGGTACTGAGGTAATTCGGCGTGATTTTCGGCGGCGCGTAGCTGTCGTGCGTGGCCAGGCGCACGTGCCCACGCGCGGTCGGGCGCAGGTTGCAGACGCTGGCCGTAAATGCCGGGAAACCGTGCAGCGGGTCGCCGAATTTTTCGAGCGACAGCGGCTGCACGTGGTATTGCAGGTTCGGCGTCGCCTGCTGCGGGTGCGATTTCGCAAAGGCGCCCAGCTGCGACGGCGCCATCGACATCGGTCCGCTGCGTAAAAAAGCGTATTCGAGGCCGATCTTCATCTTCCCGAACCAGGAGGCAGCGCTGGTATTCAGGGTTTTTACGCCCTGCACTTTATAGACCATACGCAGTTGCAGGTGGTCCTGCAAATTTTCGCCCACGCCGGGCAGCTCGACGAGGGGTGTGACGCCATGGCGCTGCAGGTGGGCGCCGTCGCCGATGCCGGACAGTTGCAGGATGTGGGGCGAGCCGATCGCGCCGGCCGCCAGCAGCGTTTCGCGGCGCGCCTTTGCCGTGTGCGCTTTGCCGCCGCCGCTAAATTGCACGCCGCGGCAGACAGGTCCGGCGTCCGTCGTCTCCAGCAGCAGGCGCTCGACGTGGCAGCCCGTCATGATGGTCAGATTCGGCCGCTGGGCCGCCGGTTTCAGAAAGGCCTTCGCGGTATTCAGGCGGATGCCGCGGCGCTGGTTGACCTCGAAATAGGAGCTGCCGGCATTGTCGCCGGTATTGAAATCGTCGACCTTTTCGATGCCGACCTCGGCTGCGGCATCGCGAAACGCATCCAGGATTTTCCAGGACAGCCGCTGTTTTTCAACACGCCATTCTCCGCCGGCGCCGTGGACGTCGCTGGCGCCCCGATGATGGTCTTCGCTTTTTTTAAACAGCGGCAGCACGTGGTTCCAGCGCCAGGAATCGTCGCCGCAACTGTCCGCCCAACGCTCGTAATCCTGCTGTTGGCCGCGCATATAGATCATGCCGTTGATCGAGGAGCTCCCGCCCAGCACTTTACCGCGCGGGTAGATCAGTGCGCGGCCATTCAGGCCGGGATCCGGTTCGGTATTGAACAGCCAGTCGGTGCGTGGATTGCCGATGCAGTGCAGGTAGCCGACGGGAATGTGGATCCACAAATAGTCGTCCCGTGCCCCTGCTTCGATCAGCAGGACCTCGATCTGCTTGTCCTGGGTCAGGCGATTCGCCAGGACGCAGCCCGCGGTACCGGCCCCAACGATGATGTAGTCGTATTCTCCAGCCGATTCCACGCTTGTCGTCTCCTCAGGACTGCAATTCGGATGCCAGCAATTCGATCAATTGACGAGCCGGCATGGGCCGCGCCCGGGCAAATTCGGTGCCGCACCACATCGACATGAGTTCCGTGTCGCCGCTTTTGGCTGCCGCGGCGCGAATGCTGCCGGTCAGCGCATTCTGGATCGGATACGGGGGAACGAGCGGCTCTACACTTGCCATCTGCCGCATGAAGCCGTTCTCGATGCCGCGTGCGTAGCGCCCCGAAAAACTGCGCGTCAGCTTTGTCGTCCCTTCGCCGGAGAGCAGGCGCGCCTTGTAGGCAGGATGCAGCGCGGCTTCGTCGGTCACGAGGAAGGCAGTGCCCATCTGCACGGCGCGCGCGCCCAGTTGAAGGGCCCGCTTGATGTCCGTTCCCGTCATGATGCCGCCGGCGGCAATCACCGGGATCTGAACGGCCGCGACGACGGCCGGCCAGAGTTCGGCCGCCGGCAAGGTCGCATCTTGCTGGGGTCCCAAAAACGTGCCGCGGTGTCCGCCTGCCTCGATTCCGGACGCGACCACCGCATCGGCGCCGATCGCTTGCCAGGCCAGCGCTTCCTCGACCGTGGTCACGGTGCCGATCACGCGGATGCCGGCCCCATGCAGGCGCTCGACCTGGACGGCTTCCAGGATGCCGAAAGTGAAACTGACGGCCGGCGGACGTAATGTCAACAAGCACTCGAACTGGGCCTCGAAATCCTCGCACCATTTGGTTGGCAGCGGCAGCGTGTTCCAGCCCAGGCTTTCCCAGACCGGGCGCAGCAGTTCGACGGCCTTGCCGACTTCTTCTTCGCTCGGGGCCGGTTTGCCCTGCACGAAGAAATTCAGCATGATGGGGCGGCTGGTGAGTGTGCGGATGCGCGCCACCTGCTCCTCGATCGTCGCCGGAGACAGCAGCGAGCAGGGCAAGGCGCCGAGCGCGCCGGCATTCGACACGGCGGCCACCAGCTCCGGCGTGCAAGCGCCGCCCGCCATCGGGCCCTGGATGACCGGTATCTGGAACAAGTCGTCGATTCCCATGTCCGCCTCCATTGTCGAGTGGGTTTTCAATGCGGTTTTCAATTCACCAAGGCAAGCTTACCAGATCGTCACCGTAAAGCCAGAGGCGCATCTGTGGATAAGCTTCTTGATATCCACAGGAACGGATTGTGCAGAAACCCGTTTTTTTGTGGACGCCAAAATCTTGTCCAGATTTGTCACCGCAACGATACAGCCGCCATCACAGGCTTATACCGCGCGTAAACCGATGATTTCTCATCCGTTAACCGGCTTATCCACAGAAAACGCCAGTTGTTAACACTACTACTATCCTTGTATACCTATTTTGGTTGTAAACCTGAGAACGCGCAGGCCGCGGGTTCGCAAAAAATTTTTTTTGTTCCCTGCCCGAACTGTTGGCCCCTTGCATCAGATCCATCCTGGCACGACAAGTTTTACGAAACCGCCCCTGCCTTGACCCGCCTCTCCTGCCTGCCAGTCCCTGCACTCGAGGAAACCCCTTCCTGCATGGCCAGGCGGCTGTGGACAAACCCATGTATATCCACAGGAGCGAATGTGCAGAAGCAGTGCGAATCCGCACGCCGCAAAATCTGTACACCTTCGGTGCAAGCGCGATACAGGGCTTGTTCAGGACATCGAAACGCGCGTAAACCCTTGAGACTGTGGAGAAAAGCCGGCTTATCCACAGTAAACCGCCTCGTTTACTACTACTACCAATTTGTATACATCCTTATTTA
This sequence comes from Massilia litorea, assembly GCF_015101885.1. Taxonomy (NCBI): domain Bacteria; kingdom Pseudomonadati; phylum Pseudomonadota; class Betaproteobacteria; order Burkholderiales; family Oxalobacteraceae; genus Massilia; species Massilia litorea. The sequence continues at coordinate 1,353,791 of NZ_CP062941.1, read as the reverse complement.
ATTAAATAGATGAAGCGAAGCGTGTGTGAAAACCGGCTCGCGCCGGCTCCTGGCCAGGAGACGAGCCATCTGCTATCGACAACTGAAAGGTTTGGCAGGAAAAAAAACGCGACCGGTTTCTCTGAAGACAAGACTTCGACTTACAAGCGCTTGGAAAAAAAATCGGTTCGCATGCGTTCCGGACTGAACGCCAAGCTGCCGCTGTTCGGCTGCTCAATGGTTTGGCAGAAAGCAACATGCCGATGGCGATGGCGAAAACGATCGCGTCAAGGATCATGAGGACCCCGTTTTCCTCAAAACCGGTTGGCCGTATCCCTGTCCAGACCGTATCCAGGCTAAAAGCGCGGTGAAAGCTATCCCGGCTGTGGACAAGCCCTTGCATATCCACAGGACCCGATGTGCAGAACACCGTTTACTGACAAGCCGACGTTTTTTTTCCAACATCGGTGCAGGCTCGATACAATCCTTGTCCAGCTCGTTTAGGTCGACCTAAACTGCTGATCTTGTGGAGTAAACCCGTCTTATCCACAGAAAAACAGGCGTTTACTATCACTACCAATCTGTATACATACCTTTATTACTGTAAACAGAGAAAAGCGCGAACAGCGTGGACAAGCGGTGTTTACCCTGATCCACGGCTGAAAAACGCCTTTTTTCACTTTCACCAGCTTGGAAAACCGTCAAAAAATGCGTCTCGGGATCATCAGCGCGCTGTCCGAAGAACAGCAGGGGCTCGTGGAAGCCATGCAGAGCCCCTACAAGCTCATCCATGGTCAACGCGAGTACTGGGTCGGACAGCTGTGGGAAATCGACGCTGTGTGCGTTCTGTCGCGTATAGGCAAGGTTGCCGCCGCGGTGACGACCACCACGCTTGTGGAGAAGTTCGGAGTTACCCACATCCTGTTTACGGGTGTGGCAGGTAGCGGCGACAAAACGGTGAACGTGGGCGACATCGTGGTGGCCGAATCGCTGGTCCAGCACGACATGGATGCCAGTCCCCTGTTTCCACGCTTCGAAGTCCCCTTGCTCGGCTTGACGCATTTCCCCGCCGACCACCAGCTGGCCTCGCGCCTGTTTGACGCCGCCTCCTCTTTCCTCGACGAAGATTTCATGGAAGCGATCGCAGCGGATGAAAAAGCGGTGTTCAGGCTGACCCGGCCGAGGATTCACCGCGGCCTGATCGCCAGCGGCGACCAGTTTATTGATGACCGCGAGCACATCAACGGCTTGAATGCCGCTTTACCCGGGCTGGTGGCGGTGGAAATGGAAGGGGCGGCAGTGGCCCAGGTCTGCCATGAGCTTGACGTGCCTTGCGCCGTGATCCGGACGATTTCGGACAACGCCAATGAAAACGCGGCCACCGATTTTTTACGTTTCGTAAAATCGGTGGCCGCGGTATATGCCTGTTACATCGTCAGGCGCTTTTGCCTGCAGGCGCAGGATGTGAAAATAAGCGATCAGGCCAGCAGGGAATCGGCGGGCACGTAATCGTAGCCCAGGGTCTTGGCCACGGCTTCATAGGTGACCTTGCCCTGGCAGACATTTAAACCCTGGCGCAGGTGGGCGTCGTCCAGCAAGGCGCGGCGCCAGCCTTTACTGGCCAGCGCCAGCGCATGGCCGATCGTCGCGTTGTTCAGTGCGAAAGTCGAGGTACGGGCCACGGCGCCCGGCATGTTCGCCACGCAGTAGTGGATTACACCGTCGACGACGAAAGTCGGGTCGGCGTGGGTCGTCGCATGCGAGGTCTCGAAGCAGCCGCCCTGGTCGATCGCCACATCGACCACGACTGCCCCCTTTTTCATTTTTGAAATCATGCTGCGCGTGACCAGCTTCGGCGCGGCCGCACCCGGTACCAGCACACCGCCGATCACGAGATCGGCCGCCAGCACCGCTTCCTCGATCGCGTGTCCCGTCGAATACACGGTGGCGATGCGGTTGCCGTACACCAGGTCCAGCTGGCGCAGGCGCTCGATGTTTTTATCGAGCACGGTAACGCGGGCACCGGTGCCGACCGCCATCTGCAGCGCATTGGTGCCGACCACGCCGGCGCCGATGATCACGATGTGACCCGGCGCCACGCCCGGTACGCCGCCCAGCAGCAGGCCCATGCCGCCCTTCGATTTTTCCAGATGGGCCGCGCCGGCCTGGATCGACATCCGCCCCGCCACTTCGCTCATCGGCGCCAGCAGCGGCAAGCCGCCGCCGGGACCAGTGATCGTCTCGTAGGCAATGCAGACCGCCTTCGATCGCACCAGGGCCGCCGTCTGCTCCGGATCCGGCGCCAGGTGCAGATAGGTGTACAGGATCTGCCCTTCGCGCAGCATCGCGCATTCGCCCGGTTGCGGTTCCTTGACCTTGACGATCATCTCGGCACGGGCAAAGATCTCCTGGGCCGTGTCGACGATGGTGGCGCCGGCCGCCACGTATTGCTCGTCAAGGAGGCCGATCTCGGTACCGGCGTTCTTCTGGACAATCACTTGATGCCCCCGTGCGACCAGCTCGTGCACGGAAGGCGGGGTCAGGCCGACCCGGTACTCGTGGTTTTTGATCTCTTTTGGAACGCCAACTAACATGTCTTCCTCCAGTTGAAAAAGCTCACTACATGATTACAGCCCCAGGGTCATGAGGCTTGCGTTGCCGCCAGCCGCAGTCGTGTTGACGCACAGTGCGCGTTCCGCCACCAGGCGCCACACGGGAACGGCAGATACTGCATCGGTATCGACGATGCCGACGATCGCGCCCGGACGTGCCGCCAGCTGCGAGCGCAGGCTGCCCTGCAGGCCGCTTTCCACCAGCGCGATCTCGAATGCACAGTTGTCCACTTCCGCCGCGCCAATAAAACGGATGCGGTCCTTGACTTCCGGCGGCAGTTCTTCGGGCATCGCAACCTGGCTGCCCGCCAGCACGAAGGCGCGATTGCCCGTCGCCATGGTGGCGGCCAGCTGGTTCAGCATGCCCTTCGTGGAGCGCGCCGCACACAGGACGACGCCCCGTGCATGGAAGGACAAGCTGTTTTTCTCTCCGGTCGGACCCGGCAAGGCGAGCGTGGTGCCGTTCAGCTGGCTGCGGGCATAGATATCGCCCAGGGCAACGATGTCCTCGTGGCCATTGGCACGCGCCCAGACTTGCAGCGCCGCGAGGGCCGCATACGCCGCCGTGCCGTGCACCGGCAAGGGCGCCGCCTGGCGCTGCAGGCGCTTGATGTAGAGCGGACCGCCCGCCTTCGGGCCGGTGCCGGATTTGCCCTCGCCACCGAAGGGCTGCACGCCGACGACGGCGCCGACGATATTCCGGTTCACGTAGATGTTGCCGACGTGGGCGCGGCCCCTGATGAAATCGATGGTCTCGTCGATGCGCGAGTGCACGCCCAGGGTCAGGCCGTACCCGGTGGCATTGATCGCATCGACGACCTGATTCAGGTCGGCGCGGCGGTAACGCACGATGTGCAGCACCGGACCGAAGACTTCGTGCTTCAGTTCCGCCAGCGAACCGATTTCCAGCACGGTCGGCGGCACGAAGGTGCCTTGCGAAGTAACGGAGGCCGGCAAGTCGAGCGCGAAATGCTGTTTCGCGGTGGCTTTGGTACGCTCGATGTGGGCCAGCAGGTTGCGCTGGGCCTCCTGGTCGATCACCGGACCGATGTCGGTCGCCAGGCGGTCCGGGCTACCGACGCGCAACTCCTGCAAGGCACCTTTCAGCATCCGGATCGTCTTGTCGGCAATGTGTTCCTGCAGGAACAGGACGCGCAGCGCCGAGCAGCGCTGGCCGGCGGAATCGAAAGCCGAGCTCAACACGTCCTGCACGACCTGCTCGGGCAAGGCCGAAGAGTCGACGATCAAGGCGTTCTGGCCGCCGGTTTCCGCCACCAGCGGGATGTCGATGCCCTCGTTCTCTCCGCGTTTGGCCAGCGTGCGGTTGATCAGCTGGGCGACTTCGGTCGACCCCGTAAAAATCACGCCTTTTATACGCGGATCCGCCGTGAGGGCGGCGCCGACGACTTCGCCGCGGCCCGGCAGCAATTGCAGCGCGGCGCGCGGAATGCCTGCTTGGTAAAACAGTTCGACGGCGCGGTGCGCGATCAGGGGCGTCTGTTCCGCCGGTTTCGCCAGCACGACGTTACCGGCGGCCAGCGCCGCGGCGACCTGGCCCGTGAAAATCGCAAGCGGGAAGTTCCAGGGGCTGATGCAGGTGACCGGGCCCAGCGCCTCGGCAGCCGGCACGTCCTTGATCTGGGCACCGTAATAGCGCAAAAAGTCGACGGCTTCGCGGATTTCGGCGATCGCATTCGGCAGCGATTTGCCCGCTTCGCGCACGGCCAGGGCCATCAGCTCGGCGCAATTGGCTTCGAACAAGTCGGCCACGCGGTCGAGCATTGCCGCGCGCTCGCGGTTGGCGCTGCTGTTCCACTCGCTCGTAAAAGCGGTAGCGGCGGCCAGCGCCGTTTCGACGTCGCTTGTCGAGGCTTCCTGCACTTGGCCGACGAGGTCGGCGTTTTGGGCCGGGTTGCGCACCGGCAGCGTGTCCGCCCCGTCGACCTTGCCGGCGATCAGCGGCGCCGCTTCATAAACACGCTGGCGCGACAGTTCGGTACCGAGGACGCGCAACGCATCCTCATTCGTCAGGTCGATGCCGGCCGAATTGTGACGTTCGCCGCCGAACAGCGCGCGCGGCAGGGCAATGCCCGTGTGCGGCAGGCCGCCGCTGGCGCGCGCCACCTCGAACGGATCGTTTAACAGGGTTTCGATCGCGACCTTTTCGTCGACGATCTGGTTCACGAACGAAGAATTCGCGCCATTTTCCAGCAGGCGGCGCACGAGGTAGGCGAGCAGGGTTTCGTGCGAACCGACCGGCGCATAGATGCGGCAGGTCTTATTCAAATTTTCCTTGCCGACGACCTGGTCGTACAGGGTTTCTCCCATGCCGTGCAGGCACTGGAATTCATAGTTCTCGACGCCGCTTTCCTTGGCCCAGGTGTAGATCACGGACAAGGTATGGGCATTGTGGGTCGCGAACTGGGCGTAGATCAGGTCTGTTGCGCCCAGCAGTTTACGAGCGCAAGTCAAATAGGACACGTCCGTGTACACCTTTCTCGTGTACACCGGATAGCCCGGCATGCCGTCCACTTGCGCGCGCTTGATCTCGGCATCCCAATACGCCCCCTTTACTAAACGCACCATGAACTTGCGGCCACTGCGTTTCGCCAGATCGATCACGTAGTCGATCACGAAGGGGCAGCGTTTTTGATAACCCTGCACCACCAGGCCGATGCCTTCGAAACCGGCCAGCTCGGCGTCGAAAGCGAGGGCTTCCAGCATGTCGAGCGAGATCTCGAGGCGGTCCGCTTCTTCCGCATCGATATTGATGCCGATGTCGTAGCCCTTCGCGAGCAAGACCAGGCTGCGCACGCGCGGCAGCAGTTCGCTCATCACGCGCGCATGCTGGGCGCGGCTGTAGCGCGGGTGCAGGGCCGACAGTTTAATGGAAATGCCGGGACCGTCCTTGATGCCGCGCCCATTCGAGGCCTTGCCGATCGCATGGATCGCCTTTTCATACGAGGCGTAATAGCTTTGCGCGTCTGCTTCCGTCAGCGCCGCTTCGCCCAGCATGTCGTACGAGTATTGATAACCGCGTGCCTCGTTGGGCTGGCTGTTTTTGAGGGCTTCGTCGATCGTCTGGCCGGTTACGAACTGGTTGCCGAGCATACGCATGGCGAGGTCGACGCCCTTGCGGATCAGCGGTTCGCCGCCCTTGGCGATCAAGCGCGTCATGGCCGAACCGAGGCCGCGTTCGCTGTTGCTCGAGACCAGCTTGCCGGTAATGAGCAGGCCCCAGGTCGCGGCGTTCACGAACAGGGAGGGCGATTCGCCCAGGTGGCTGCGCCAGTCGCCGCGGCTGATTTTATCGGCGATCAGGCGGTCGGCGGTGGCGCTGTCGGGAATACGCAGCAGCGCTTCGGCCAGGCACATCAGGGCAACGCCCTCTTCCGACGATAGCGAGAATTCGTGCATCAGGGCATCGACGCCGGAAGCGCGCGTGCGTTTGGCGCGCACGGCGGAGACCAGTCGGTGCGCCAGCGGTTTCGCGTCCGCACTCGGCCGCGCGCCTTGCGCCAGCAGCCAGTTGACGGCTTCGTTTTCGTCGCGCCGGTAGGCGGCCGTGATGGCGGCACGCAAGGGAGATTGGTCCGGCTTGATTTCGGCCTGAAACGCGTCGAACGGAACGAAGGTGGTGGCCGAATTGGCGGCGATCTGCATGGTGGTCTTATCAGGGTAGGTCAAGGGGCGCACAGCAAAACGCGCCAGTCTGCAGGGGCAGCCGGCGCGTTTTGGTACGTGCTTCAATCGTTTGATTGTAGAAGGATTTCTTCTGGATTAATTCTGTTTTTACGGGGCACTAGCAATAGATAGTTTTTGGTGCGAGAATTCGACCAAATAATATTTACGCCCAGGAGAGACGGCATGCTGGACAAGATATCGAAAAAAATTCTCGCCGAGTTGCAGAACGACGGCCGCATCAGCAATGTCGAGCTCGCCACCCGGGTGAACCTGTCGCCGGCAGCCTGCCTCGAGCGCGTGCGCAAACTGCACGAGTCCGGCTACATCATGGGATACACGGCCCAGTTGAATCCGCAACTGCTGGATGTGTCACTGCTGGTTTTTATTGAAGTTGTGCTCGACCGCACCACGCCGGAAGTGTTCGATGCGTTTAAACAGAGCGTGCAGCTGATCCCGGAAGTGCTGGAATGCCATATGGTGGCCGGCGGCTTCGACTATCTCGTGAAAGCGCGCGTCAAGGACATGGCGGCCTACCGCGAATTCCTGGGAAAAACCTTGTTGCAGAAGGGCGTGCGCGAGACGCACACCTATGCGGTGATGGAAGAAGTGAAAAATACGACGAAGCTGCCGATCCGCTGACTTCGTCGCTTCAGTCAAGCTTGCCGCCCTCGATCAGGCGGCGACGCGCTCGCCCTTCGGCGCCGTCGCCTGCGCCGCCGTCGATTCCAGGTTATTCCGCAACCAGCGGTGCGCCGGGCTGCGGCCGTCGCGTTCGTGCCAGAGCATGTCCAGGTGCACGGCCGGCAGGGCGAACGGCAGTTCGCGCCAGACCAGCGATTCCGTCATGCCGGTCGAGACCATCAGGTGCTTCGGCAGCACGGTAATCAAATCCGAATTCGCCACCACCCGTCCCGCGGTAAAAAACTGGTTCACGGTCAGTAAAATGCGGCGCTCGCGGCCGATTTGCGCCAGCGCTTCGTCGACCAGGCCGTGCGCGCGGCCGGAGAAACTCACGAGTAAATGGTTCGCCTTGCAATAGGTGTCGAGGTCGAGCTTGTTGCCGGCGAGCGGGTGGTTCTTGCGCATCACGCACACATATTGGCCGGAATACAGGCGCTCGTGGTGAATCGGCGACCCGGTCTCATACGACAGCTGCGCCGCCACGCCCGGGAAAAAGCCGACGGCGAGGTCGATATCGCCGCGCAGCAGCATCGGACGCGGTTCGCGCGTCGTCAGCGGCACCATGCGGATGTTCACCCCCGGCGCCTCGCTTTCGATCGAACGCATGAGCGACGGCAACCAATAGGCGGCGGTGGCGTCGGCCATTGCCATCCTGAAGGTCGCTTGCGCTTTCGAGACGTCGAAGGTTTCCGGCATCACCGCCGCTTCCAGCGAGGCCAGGGCCGCGCGCACGGATGGCCACAGCGCTTCCGCGCGCGGCGTCGGTTTCACGCCATAGGCGGTGCGGATCAGGAGTTCGTCGCCCAGGCTCTCGCGCAGGCGTTTGATCGCGTTCGATACCGCCGGCTGCGTCATGGCGAGATGGCCGGCAGCGCGCGTTAAATTTTGTTCGGTCATGACTGCGTCGAACACGCGCAGCAGGTTCAGATCCAGGGTCAGGAAGCTCATGGCGGTCTCGTTGGCGTCTATCGGGTTGCTATTGGTCTGCGTCAAAGTGTACCCGATTTCATTCACAATCAATATAAGGCACATCAGTAAACGGAATTAGATTTATATGTTGCAATGCAGTATAGTTCTTAAAAACAACATCTTGTAGTTAAAAATAAAGCCAGTCCATGCCGTTTGTCGACGCTCTTACTCACTTGTCTCTGCCGATGCTGCCGGTTGCCGAACTCGTGCGCGCCGCATTGGTGCTGTCTTTGCTGGCCAGCCTGCTGATGTTTTTCCGTCCCCTGCTTTCCGGCCTGCTGCGTGCCCTGGTGCTGACCGTTCGCCCGCGCACCCCACGCCGTCAGCCTTCCGCCGGCGTCGGCGCTTGAAATAAACACCCTGCCCAATAAAAAAACGCGGCCTCCGGTTACCCGGCGCCGCGTTTTTATTTCATCGACGCTGCTTTAGCGCGCGTCGCCCAGCAATGCCGGTTTCAGCGAACGGTCGACCGGTTTGTCTCCCAGCCAGATGCGCAGCACGGCATTATAGAAATTCACATCCGACACCGTGTCGCCGATACGTTTGCCGTTCAGCTCGCAGACCGTACCCGTGCCCGGGATCCAGTCCATGTGCAGGACATCGCCCTTTTTGATGTCGTCGACCGCAGCGAACATTTCGCCGAATTTTAAGATCTGGTTGACGATCTTCGCCTTCTCCGCCTTGTCCAGGTTTTCGTTGATGCCGTCCATGAAGGCTTTGCCGAGGTCTTCCGAAGCGATGTCGCGCGCCATCACCAGGGTCACGCGGCGCGGACCGTCCATTTTCAAGATGTCGGCCACAGCCGTTTTCTTTTCCGGCAGATACAGCCCGGCCGCATAGACCTTGATGACGAGCTTGGTGCGCATGCCGGCGCCGTTCAGTTTCAGCTCCTTGCCGCCGACTTTAGCGAGATCCTCGAACTTGATGCCGTTGACGTCGATGGCGGCCTGGGCGCTGCAGGCAAGTGTCAGGGCGGCGCAGGCAAGGATAGTGGTCTTGATAAGGGTCATGCAGTCTCCTGTTGGTCATACTTGTTATTCGTTTGCTGCGGCTGGCGCCGGCAGGCGGCGCGGCGTGCTTGCTGCGCCCAGCGCAGGTAGTTCAGCCGGCGCCGTCAACTTAAAAATGCTGACGGCGCGGGCCAGCTGCGCCGCCTGCTCCTGCATCGAGGCCGCGGCGGCGGCCGCTTCCTCGACCAGGGCCGCGTTTTCCTGGGTGCCCTGGTCCATGTCGACCACGTTCCGGCTGACCTGGGCGATGCCCGCGCTCTGCTCGACGCTGGCGGCCGTGATCTCGGCCATGATGTCGGTGACGCGGCGCACGCTGTCGACGACCTCGCGCATGGTCGCGCCGGCCTGCTCGACCAGCAGGCTGCCCTCCTTGACCTTGTCGCTGGAATCGCCGATCAGCAGCTTGATTTCCCTGGCGGCGGCCGCCGAGCGCTGGGCCAGGCTGCGTACTTCCGAAGCGACGACTGCGAAGCCGCGTCCCTGCTCGCCCGCGCGCGCCGCCTCGACCGCCGCATTCAGGGCCAGGATATTTGTCTGGAAGGCAATCGAATCGATGACGCCGATGATGTCGACGATGCGCTGCGAGGACTTCGTGATCGAGCCCATGGTGTCGACCACCTGCTCGACCACCGCGCCGCCGCGCGCGGCCACGGTCGAGGCCTGGGCCGCGAGGGCGTTCGCCTGGCGCGCGTTGTCGGCATTCTGCTGGACGGTGTCGGTCAGTTCGCGCATCGCGTCGGCCGTGTGGCCGAGCGAAGCAGCCTGCTGTTCGGTGCGCACCGAGAGGTCGATGTTGCCGCTGGCGATCTGGCTCGAGCTGGCCGCCATCGCTTCGGTGCTGACGCGCACGTCGGCGACGATGCGCTGCAGGCTGTCGTTCATGTGGCGCAGGGCGCCCATCATCTGCCCGGTTTCGTCGCGCGTCTCGACCCGGATCTCGCTGGTCAGGTCGCCATCGGCGACGCGGCGCGCAACCTTGACCACGTGGCGCAACGGTCGCACGATACTGCGCGTGGACAGCCAGGCCACGCCCAGCGAGATGGCGGCGGCGGCCACGGCCAGGATCAGTACCAGCAGCTGGGTGCGGCGGGTGACGGCGGCAGCGGCGTCGGCGGCGGCCGTCATCGCGGCGTTCTGGTAAGCAATAAAACGGTCGAGCTGTTCGAAATACTGGGTTTGCTGGGGCCGCAGGACGTACATGAATTTCGCCATCGCTTCGTCCTTGCGGTCGTCCAGTACCAGTTTCGCAAATGCTTGCTCGCCCGGCAGGAATTTGGCCTGGATCGCGCTCAGGGTGGCCAGGATGCGCGCGCCTTCTGCTTCGCTGGTGGTGCCGGCCAGGGCGGCGACGGCGGCGCTGGCATTCGCGCTTTTCCCGGCGGCGCTCTCGAGTTCCTTGCGGATCTGTGCCGGATCGCTCATCACCAAGACGCTGAGCATACCGCGCGTGGCTTCGTTGACGTCGGCTTTGATGGCGTTGGCGCTGACGGTATTCGCATAGCGCAGGTGGATCAGTGCGCTCATTTCATGATCCAGGCTGGCCAGGCGCGTGTACGACAGGCCCGCCAATAACACCAGCAAGGAAATGACGACCCCGAAGCCGATCGCCAGGCGCTGGCCGATGCGCAAGTTATTGATGTTCACCGAACTCCCCGTCTCGTCGAAAAAGTCTGATCGTGCTAAAACAGCAATGTCAATATAGCACCTAAATCTTGATGTAAATCAAGACAAAATGACTATTTCAATGCTGCAACGGCACAATACAACGGGAAAGTTTTAGGAAGGACGGGCTCCGTCCTGTTCCTGGTCGCGTTCGATCGCTTCCAGTACGGTACTAGTGTCGGCCGACTCGGCCAGTTCGTCGGCTTCTTCGTCGATCTTGTCGGGGAGCGTGGGCGAATCGCGCCGGATCTCTTCGAGCATGGCAATGATCTTGCTGATCTTTTCTTCGGACAGCAGGCTGATCTGTAAATCGAGGTGGGCGTTACGCTCGGCCAGCTTCGACATGCGGTTCTGGCGAATCAGCACCGTCGTGGAAATGATGAAGGCGTTCAGGGTGATAAAACCCTGCAGGAAGGAAAACGGCGGCGGATCGAAGGGTTGCAGGTGGAGCTCGAATGCGCCCAGGTTCCAGGCGATCCAGACGACGATCACGCCCACGCTGGTGGCGACATAACCGGGACTGCCGAGAAACACGCTCATTTTCTCGACGAAGGCCTGGGCCCGCGTTACCTTTTCTTCGTGGCGAGCGTAATACTCGGCGATGGTGTCGAGGTTTTCGTTAACCGACTGTGGCAGCCGCGATGTGAGGTCGTCGTCGTGTTCGCCCATGGAACGAGCATAGCATGCTGTCCACAGCGGGCGACGCGCGTACGCGGCGGCTGCCGGCGTCCGGCATCAGCCGGTGTTCTTGGCGGCCGTCAGGCGTTCGTACTTGGCCATGAGTTCTTCGCGCGTTTCGCGCCAGGCCGGGTTGAACGGGATGCAGGCGACCGGACAGAGTGCCTGGCACTGCGGTTCGTCGAAGTGGCCGACGCATTCCGTGCACTTGTGCGGGTCGATCTCGTAGATCTCTTCGCCCATCGAAATGGCGTCGTTCGGGCACTCGGGCTCGCACACGTCGCAATTGATGCATTCGTCGGTAATCAGTAAGGCCATGATGCTGCTTCTAAAGAGGAATGCCTGGTCAGGCTTTCGGCGCGGTCATGGATGCGATCTTCTTTTGCAGCCAGCGATCTACCGAAGGGAAGACGAATTTGGACACGTCGCCGCCGAGCATCGCGATTTCGCGCACGATGGTGCCGGAAATGAACTGGTACTGGTCGGACGGGGTCAGGAACAGGGTCTCGACGTCGGGCAGCAGGTAGCGGTTCATGCCGGCCATCTGGAACTCGTACTCGAAGTCGGACACGGCGCGCAGGCCGCGCACGATCACGCGCGCATCATGCTGGCGCACGAAATCTTTAAGTAAGCCGGAAAAACTCTCGACCTTCACGTTCGGGTAATGGCCCAGCACCTCGTTCGCGATCTCCAGGCGCTCCTCGAGCGAGAAGAACGGCTTCTTGTTCTTGCTGTCGGCGACACCGACGACGAGCGTGTCGAAGAGGCCCGATGCACGGCGGACCAGATCCTCATGGCCGCGGGTGAGCGGATCGAAGGTACCTGGATAAACGGCTACTACCATTGTCGCTCCCATGAAGAAAGACCTGTGTTGGAACGCGCATTATGCCTGAAAATCCGGCAGCTGCCCCAGTATGGCGCCTTCCTTGCCCGGAAAATGAGCAAACTTCAGGTAATTAAGCCTTGTTTTCGTGCAAGTTGTCGTTCAGCTTGAGCAGATGATAAAAAACCATGCCGGCCTTGTCGGCGCGCACCTGTTCCCACGGGGCCAGCCAGTCCGGCGTTTCTCCTCCCTGCGGCAGGGCGTATTCGGCTTCCACGTAGACCATGCCGTCCTCCTTGAGCAGGTCGATGCACAGCGGCAGCGCTTTCGCAATGAAATCCTGCTGATACGGCGGATCGAGGAAGATGACATCGTAGCGCTGGCCGCGTGCGGCCAGGTCGCGCGCGACCGTAAAGGCGTCAGCGCGCAGGATGCTGACGTTCTCCGCTTTCAGCATTTCCTTGTTCGCTTCGAGCTGGCGCGCGGCGGGCGCGTGAAAATCGAGCATCGTCACCGAACGGGCGCCGCGGCTGGCCGCCTCGAAGCCGAGGGCGCCGCTGCCGGCGAACAGGTCGAGGCAATCGACTTGTGCCCAATCGCCGCCGACCTGGTGGTGGATCCAGTTAAAAACGGTCTCGCGCACCCGGTCCGGGGTCGGGCGCAGGCCGAGCGCGTCGAGCACCGGCAGCAGGCGCCGTTTCCATGTTCCGCCGATGATGCGCACCTGCTGGGGCGCGAGGCGCGGACGGCCGTGCTGGCCCTGGGATTTAGCTTGGGGTTTATTGGCTGGCTTTCTTTGCATGGCGCGCACTATACCAGAGGCGATCGGCCCTTATTTTGCTTCCTTGGCCAGGGCATTGAAATCCTCGATCCAGCCCTGCATGCGCTTCTGGGCGTGGGCTTTCTGGGCTGGCGTGGCGATGTGGATCGCCGTCAGAATGAAATTCGAGGTCGCATTGATATAGCTGTCATAAAAACCCTTGCGTTCGGGTGTATCCATGCGCGTGAAAAATTCGCGCAGCATCGAGGTAATCATGGTGCCGGTCTGTTCCTTGTTCGGCTTTTCCTGCTGAATCTTGCGCGCCAGGGCCAGGATCTTGCGCTGCCGATAAATACGCTCCTCCAGCCAGATATTGCTGTCGAGCGGACGCGCATCCGAAGCACGGCGCAGCGCTTTTTCCTGCTCGTTGCTGAAGGCGCCGAACCAGAGCTTGAATTGGTCCATCGACTTGTCGAAACGCGCTTCATTGCGTTTCTCGACGCTGCCGCTGACGAACTTGCGGCGGTATTCGTCATTTTTCTTGTTAAAACGCTTTTCCATTTGCTCAATCTGGTCCGGCGTCAGCGAACGCGCCAGGTCGACCATATCCGGCACCGCCTTCATGGCCAGGGTTTCGGTCCGGGTACGGAGCTCGCGGTAGTCGGCCAGTAAATCGGCCTGGGTCGGATTGGCGGCCAGCTGGCGCTGGAACGTGGCGAGCAGGGCGGCGTAGTCGTGCAACTGGGTTTTGCGGTGCCATTGAAACAGTTCACCGATGTCGCGTTTGACCCAATCGGACTGGTCGCCTTCAAAGTCGACATAAGCATCCAACCACCAGTACAGTAAGGTGTCGCCATGGTTATAGCTGAACCGGATCGTGCTGCAGGCGCCCAATAAAGCCAGCAGAACGATCAGGAACAGCGCACGCGTGCGCGAGAACAAGGGGTCATGCGTGATAAACTTTTTCATCTTATTAACTCTTATTGAATACGGCTTATGAACGTTGTCATCCTTGCCGCCGGCATGGGAAAGCGCATGCAGTCCGCGCTGCCTAAAGTGTTGCATCCGCTGGCTGGGAAGCCGCTCCTGCAGCATGTCATCGATACCGCCCGCATGCTGCGGCCGAGTAAATTATGCGTGATTTACGGACACGGGGGCGCAGCGGTGCCGGAGATGGTGGCCGGGCTCGCCAGCGACGGTGAGGCGCCGATCGACACCGCCCTGCAGCAGCCGCAGCTGGGCACCGGCCACGCCGTGATGCAGGCCGTGCCGCAACTCGACGAAAACGTGCCGACCCTGGTGCTGTACGGCGACGTCCCGCTGACAACAAGTGACTCGTTGCGCCGCCTGGTCGAGGCCGCCGGTATCGATAAACTCGGCATCCTCACCGTCGAGCAGGCCAATCCTTTCGGCCTGGGCCGCATCGTGCGTGAAAACGGCCGCATCGTGCGCATCGTCGAAGAGAAGGACGCCAGCGAAACCGAACGCGCGATCAAAGAAATCAACAGCGGCATCCTGGTGGTGCCGACCCGTCATTTGAAGCGCTGGTTGACTGGGCTGTCGAATAACAACGCACAGGGCGAGTATTACCTCACCGATATCGTGGCGCAGGCCGTTGCCGATGGCGTGGAAGTCGTATCGGCTTCGCCGGCGGGCGAATGGGAAGTGGCCGGCGTGAACAGCAAGGTGCAACTGGCCGAACTCGAGCGTCGTCATCAGCTCAATATTGCCAACGCTCTGCTGGAAAAGGGCGTCACCCTGATGGATCCGGCCCGCATCGACGTGCGCGGCGAACTCATTTGCGGACGCGATGTCGTCATCGACGTCGGCTGCGTGTTCGAGGGTCGCGTGGAACTGGCCGATGGCGTCAAGGTCGGCCCGCATTGCGTGCTGGTCAATGCCAAGGTCGCGGCCGGCGCCCAGATCAAGCCCTTCTGCCATATCGAGGACGCCGTCGTCGGCGCCCAGTCGCAGATCGGCCCGTACGCGCGCCTGCGCCCGGGTACCGAACTGGGCCAGGATGTTCACATCGGCAATTTCGTGGAAGTCAAAAACAGCCAGGTGGCGGCGCACAGCAAGGCGAATCACCTGGCCTATATTGGCGACGCGACGGTCGGCTCGAAGGTCAACATCGGCGCCGGCACCATTACGTGCAATTACGATGGCGCCAATAAATTCCGCACGGTGATCGAGGACGACGCCTTCATCGGCAGCGACAGCCAGCTGGTCGCCCCGGTCACGGTCGGCAAGGGCGCAACGCTCGGCGCCGGCACCACGCTGACGAAAGATGCCCCGGCCGGCAAGCTGACGATCTCGCGGCCCAAGCAGATCACCATCGACGGCTGGAGCCGTCCGGTGAAAAAGCCAAAGTAATCCACCGGAAATCGACAGGAAAATCACAGGGTATCCACCGGCTTATGCAGTGGATACCCACGCTGATTGCACAGCCTTCTGCACAGGATTATCCACAGCCCTGGAGCGCCTGACAAAATCGCCATGGCCGCGTTGCAGCGCCTTGCCCTGACGTTTTTGTTAGGCGCTCTTGGCGCTTACACGGCGATGCGGGTGTCGAACTTGCTTCTGAACGTGGAAAAATACGCTTTGACGTTGCGCACGTTGGTGTGGGTGGCAAATAAACGGTGCGCCAGCGCGTGGTAAGCAGGCATGTCGGCGACCTGGATGATCAGGACGAAATCCGGTCCCGGTGCGACGCGGTAGCACTGCATTACTGCATCCTCGGTGGCGGCGAGCTTCTCGAACTGCGCCATCCGGTCCGCCGCCTGGACGTCGAGCGTGATCTCGACAATGGCGGTAAGGCGGGCGCCCACCTTATCGGGGTCGACAAGCGCGACTTGCCGTGAGATAACACCATTCTGGGTCAACTGCTTGACGCGGCGCAGGCAAGTAGGCGGCGAGACGTGAACTTGCCCAGCCAGCTCCGCATTGGTCTGAGATGCATCAGTTTGCAACACGTTCAAGATGCGACGATCAAGTTCATCCAGGACAGATTCATTCGGCATGAAATTCTCTCTAAATTTTCCGTATCAGATGAAATAATATTTCATCTTCCGTGATGCGTGAAATTTTATAACAAAAAATGGTGCGCTCTGAAAGCATATTTCAGATGACTTGCCATACGATATCCCTTATTGCTAATTTTTTTATAACGAGGTAAGTCCATGTGCGGTATCGTCGGCGCAGTTGCTCAACGTAACATCACCCCTATCCTGATCGAGGGTCTGAAACGCCTCGAATACCGCGGCTACGATTCCTGCGGCGTCGCCCTGCACGTCGAAGGCCGTCTGGCCCGTTCGCGCAGCACCTCGCGCGTGGCCGACCTGGAAACGCAGATCGCCGGTACCGGCCTGCAAGGTTTTACGGGCATCGCCCACACCCGCTGGGCCACCCACGGCGCCCCGGCCTCGCACAATGCGCACCCGCACTTCTCTCCGAACGAAGAAAACGCCCGCATCGCGCTGGTGCACAATGGCATCATCGAAAACCACGATGAGCTGCGCCGCGAACTGACCGAACTCGGCTACGTGTTCCAGAGCCAGACCGACACCGAAGTGATCGCCCACCTGGTCGACCACATGTACAACGGCGACCTGTTCGAGACGGTGCAGCAGGCCGTCAAGCGCCTGCACGGCGCGTATGCGATCGCCGTGTTCTCGCGCGAAGAACCGCACCGCGTCGTCGCCGCCCGCCAGGGTTCCCCATTGATCCTGGGCGTCGGCGAAGGAGAAAACTTCGTTGCCTCCGACGCGATGGCGCTGGCCGGCACGACTAACCAGATCATTTATCTGGAAGAGGGAGACGTCGTCGACCTGCAACTGTCGCGCTACTGGATCGTCGACGTCGACGGTAAACCAGTCGAGCGCGAAGTGAAAACCGTGCACGCGCACACTGGCGCGGCCGAGCTGGGCCCGTACCGCCACTACATGCAGAAGGAAATTTTCGAGCAGCCACGCGTGATCGGCGACACCCTCGAGGGCGTCACCGGCATCATGCCGGAACTGTTCGGCGATAAGGCCTATAAAATTTTCAAGGACATCGACCGCGTGCTGATCCTGGCCTGCGGCACCAGTTACTATGCCGGCCTGACGGCGAAATACTGGATCGAGTGCATCGCCAAGCTGCCGGTGAATGTCGAAATCGCCAGCGAATACCGTTATCGCGACAGCGTCCCGCATCCGAAAACCCTGGTCGTCACCATCTCCCAGTCGGGTGAAACGGCCGACACCCTGGCCGCCCTGAAACATGCCCGCAGCCTCGGCATGCCGTACACGCTGACGATCTGTAACGTCTCGACCAGCGCCATGGTGCGCGAATGCGAACTGGCCTACATCACCCGCGCGGGCGTCGAAGTCGGTGTCGCCTCGACCAAGGCGTTCACCACCCAGCTGGCTGCCCTGTTCCTGCTGACCCTGACGCTGGCGCAGGTCAACGGCCGCCTGACGGACGAAGAAGAGGCGTCGCAGCTGAAGTTGATGCGTCACCTGCCGGTGGCCATCTCCGCCGTGCTCGCGCTGGAGCCGCAGATCATCGCCTGGGCCGAAGAATTCGCGAGAAAAGAAAACGCCCTGTTCCTGGGCCGCGGCATGCACTACCCGATCGCCCTGGAGGGTGCGTTAAAACTGAAGGAAATCTCGTACATCCATGCCGAGGCCTATCCCGCGGGTGAACTGAAACACGGTCCGCTGGCGCTGGTGACCGAAGAAATGCCGGTCGTGACCATCGCCCCGAACGACGCGCTGCTGGAAAAACTGAAATCGAACATGCAGGAAGTGCGCGCCCGTGGCGGCCAGCTGTACGTGTTCGCCGACGTCGACTCGCGTATCACCTCGGGCGAGGGACTGCACGTGATCCGCCTGCCGGAACACTACGGCGATTTGTCCCCGATCCTGCACGTGGTCGCCCTGCAACTGCTGGCCTATCACACGGCGCTGGCACGCGGTACCGATGTGGATAAACCACGTAACCTGGCGAAGTCGGTGACGGTCGAGTAATCGACAACCACGCAAGCGGCGGCACTGTCAACATGCGTGCCGACCGCTGAGTGAGGTTTTAGTTCCGATGCTGAGTTAGAGCGAAGTCATGTTCGAGTCTGAAGCGGGATCTACAGTGAATCTGTAGTTCTTCTGTTCTTCACCAAAGGCTCCTATGACTTTCATGCTCAGCAACAAAGCACGCCTGCAATGGGCGGGCTTGCTCGTCCCCGCCATCGCTGCGCTCTGCGCCCACGCCGCTCCCCCGACCGCGCCAGGCGCATCCGTGGATGCGGCGGCGCGTGCACGTGTCGCCGAATACAGCGTCGTCAATCTCGGTCCGGACACCGGACAGGCATTCCTGAATGCGCGCGACCAGGTCGCCTTTGCCACCTGGTCATACCCTGAACCGATATTCAACGGGTTCTTCGACGGCAGGCGCGTGTACACCCTGGGTTCGCTGGGCGGGTCGTATACCTTCGTGCAGGGCTTGAACAACCAGGGTGTCGTGGTCGGCCAGTCCCAGGACGCCGCCTTCGACTACCGCGCCTTTGCCTGGACCGCCGCGCGCGGCATGCGCGCCTTGCCGGGGCCGACCTTGTCCGACGCCCATGCCATCAATAACCTCAACCAGGTGGTGGGTGCGGTCCGGGCGGAGGGGCAGATGTTTTATACCCGCGCCAACCGCTGGAATGCCGACGGCACCCTTACTCCGCTCGGTCCGCCGCCCGCCAGGTTATCGGCGGCGCGCGCCATCAATGACAGCGGCGTCTCGGTCGGCGATTCCGAGGTTCAGTATCAGGACAGCCACGCCATGGTCTGGGACCGGGCCGGCACGGCCACCGACCTCGGCCTCTTCGGCGGCACGCAATCGACCGCCACCCACATCAACGCGACCGGCCAGGTGCTGGGCACCTATTACAAGGAGGGACGCGGCATCGGCTTCCTCTGGAGCCGGCAACGCGGCATGGTGCGGATCGGCCCGGACACGGGCGATCAGTATGTCACCGCGCTCAACGAGAACGGAGAAGTCACAGGGAACAACCTGGTCGTGGACAGCGACCCGCAATACCGGTACGCCCCCTTCGTCTGGTCGGCCGCGCGCGGCATGCGCCCCTTGCCGCTGGCCGGTGCAGCGGAAGGGAGAGTCAACGCACTGAACAACCGGCGCGAAATGGTGGGCTACCTCGAACGCACGCTCGACGACCCCGGCAGCCGGCGCGCCGTCCTCTGGAACGACGTCGCCAATCCGGTCGACCTGAACACCCGTCTGTACCGGGCTCCTGCCGGGCTGGTGCTGTATTCGGCAAGCAAGATCAACGACAACGGTACCATCGTCGCCGATTCGAACGCCGGACTGGTCCTGCTGCGTCCGGGGCGCGAAGGAACGGCCGCGCCGGTGCTGGGTGCGGTCGCCGGCGGGGCCGCCGGCGGTAGCGTCAGGCTGGGACAGACAGTCGACTTCAGCGTCAACTTCGTCGACAGCGCCGTGGCCGAGTCGCACCGGGCGGTGGCGAGCGTCAACGATGCGTGCGCGCAGGCGGCGCCCAGCTTGCGCGAGCAGCGCGGAGTGGGCGACGTCAGCCTGCGCCATACCTTCTGCCAGGCCGGCGCATTCGTCGTCAAGGTCACCGTCACGGACCGTGCCGGCAATGCCACGCAGGTGCAGCGCCGGCTCGTCGTCACCGATCCGTCGGTGCCGACCTTGACCGGATCCGGTGCGCTGCCGCCGCAATCGGGCAAACGCGCGGCGCAGTCGGTCCAGCTGTCTGCGCGCGGCGCCACTGTGCCAATGCGCGAATGACAAAAAAAAGCCTGGGGCAGCGCAGCCCGGGCTGTTACGTCTTGCGCATGGAACGCCGCTTTACTGCACCGTCAGCGCCACGTCGTCGACCAGGAAGGTCGTCTGCAAAGAGGAATCCTCGGTGCCGACAAAGAACACCTGCACCGTCTGCCCCTTATAGGCCGACAGGTCCAGGCTTTTTTGGGTGTAGCTCGTTCCCTTGTCCAGGTTGGAATAGGTCGCCGGCGTGGCGAGAATCGTGCCGCCGCTGTTCCTTACCTGCACCTTGAGGGTGTCGTAGGCACTGGTGGTCGTCGTTTCCGCCGACTGCACCTGCAGCCAGAACGATAAGCTTGCACTTGCTGCGGTCGAGGGAATGGCGACCTGCTGGTACAGGTTGTCGGTACGGGTGGCGCCGGTGCCGGCCAGTTTCGCCTTCCAGCTGCCGGTATGGGCCGGGGTCGTCGTCGCGTTGTTGATGATGCCGCTACCTCCATTCCAGGACACGGCGCCCGACTCGAAACCGGGGTTCAGCAGCAGCTGGGTGCCGCCGCTGGCGTTGCTGATGCTGAAGCTGGTCGCGCCCGAGCTGCCGACGTTGCCGGCCGCATCATAGGCCTTCGCAGTCAGCGTGTGGCTGCCGTTGGCCAGGGTGGTCGAGTCGAGCGTCATCGAATAGGGCGAGCTGGTGTCGCTGCCTTTCAGGACGCTGTCGACATAAAACTCGACCTTGCTGACGCCGACGTTGTCGCTCGCACTGGCGGACAGGGTCACGGTGCCGGCCGTGCCGCTTTCGCTGGCGCTCACGGTCGGGGCGACCGTGTCGCCGGACGACGAGGTCGATTGCGTCACCCAGAGCGGTGCCGACCACAGGATATTGCCGTCGTTTTGCGTGATCTTGGCATAATAAAAATGCTCGCCCGTGGCTGGGGTGATCGTCGTGCTGGCGCTGGTGGACAGCTGGGTCACCGTGCCGTTACGGCCAGGCACGCCCTCGAAGATCGCCACCGACGACACCGTCTTGCCGGAGGTGCTGGCGAAATTGGCGACCAGGTTCAGGGGGCCGCTATTGGCAAAGCGCTCGCCCATGAGGTGGCCGTTGGCGGTCAGCACCAGTTGCGAGGTCTTGTCCATCGTCGCGAACACGCGGCGCGCCTGCAATGCCGCGACAAAACTGGCGTTCGTCAGTGCCGTGCCATTCGGAATCAGGATGCCGGTGCGGTTGGTGTACGAGGCGCCCCAGTTCGCGCAATGGTTGTCCTGGTTGCTGGAAAACGCCACGTGGAAGCCGGCCTCGAGCGCCTTTTTGCAGGCGCCTTCGAAGGTGCTGCGGCCGGTTTCGGTTTCGGTCGTATTGGTCGAAAACGCGGAGGTGTTCAGCACTTCGCACAACACCATCGCGTTATCTCCGTCGGCCGTGTAGCCGAGCGGCAGGCCGTTGACAAGGAACTGGCCGCTCGTATCCGGATGGTTGAACTGGCCGATCCAGCCGCGGTTTTTCATCAGGGTGTAGAGCGAGGCGTAATCGTTTTTGGCGGTATACGTGTCGCCGATCAGCTGGTTGCTGCCGTTGTATTCCCACTCGAGCAATTCGTTGCTGTTGAGGATATTCAGGTGGCCGCCGTTGCTGATCACGCCCCACTCCAGACCATACACGGCCAGGAAATTCGGGTTGGCGAGATTGAAATCGCTCGCCGCCTTCAGGCCTGACTGGTACAGGGCCTTGGCCGTCGCCGGGCTGGCCGCGGCATTGGTGCCGTCCGAACCGTCGTACATGTGGTTGTGCTCGGACGCCATCAGGATATCCAGGCCCTTGCCTTTCGCATAGGCGAAGGCCTGCGCCGGACCGGAGGCGCCGGTTTGCGGACTCTGGGCGCCGGTGCAGGAGGACAGGGCTCCGCCGCCGTCGCTGTGGTTGGTCTGGCTGTGCAGGTTGGCGTAATACACGGTGTAGGGGAGCGCGGCGGTGGCCGGGACCGACATGGGCGACACCATGCCGCCGCCCGTGCGCGCTGCCGCTTCCCTGGCGCCGGCAGTCGTCGGCAGCGCCGTAAACGCCGGCATCGGGACCGTGTCCGGCGCGCCGACGGCGATGTCCCAGGCCTGTTCCACCTGGTGGCCGCCTTCCGCTTCGAGCAGTGCGTCCGTCTCCGCGGCCGACAGCGGCCGCGCTTGCCCTGCCTCGGCGGCGCGCGCCACGGCGACCATGCGCACCTGGTAGATGCCATCGCGCAGGGCCGGGTCGCCGGCGCGTCCGCGCCAGTTGACCTTGACGTCGACCGGCTTGCCGGACAGGCGCCGCACACCCTGCCAGCGCTCGATGACGCGCTGTGCCGGATCGAGCAGTTCGAGCCGCCAGACAATGTCCTGCGCCTCCACGACGAAGGGGTAGCTGAAGGTCAAGGCAAACGTGCGCCCTTCCTGGGCGGCCGCGGCTGCGCTATAGGGCGCATGCAGGGTCGCTTCGAACTCGCGGTGGTCCGCTTCCGATGCCAGGCCTGCCTGACTGAAACCGAGTGCCAACACCAATGGCAGCAACTTCATGGTATGAACGCGACGCATGTGGCCTCACCCCTCTCGTTATAAAAGTACAAATTTTTACAACGATGCATGACACAAAGATTACAAGCAAGCAGGTTTTATCAGAAATTGATGAGCTGCTCGGTTTTGCAACAGTGTCGGGGCAATGGCGGACGGGCGGAGCAAAAAAAAGCCGCTGTCACCAGCGGCATGTGGGTAAGGAATGAGCCTGTCGTGCGGCGTTCCCGATTTGGAAGGGAATCAGCGCGAGTCGGCGCCACCCGGCCGGTCCGGGGTCTGTTTGGCAAGCTCGTCGACGCCGGTGCCGGTCACGGAGGCGTCCACCGATTGTCCCTGGCCCTCCCCCTCACCTGCCGCCGAGGTACCGGGCTTGCCGCCCGCCGCTGCCGCCGTCATGCCGGCCGCGTGGGCGTGGGCGCCGCGGTCGCTTTGCGGTGCACCTGCCGGCCCGACATTGCTCTCCGGCGGCGCGCTGACGATGCCGCCTTCGCGTTCGCTTTTCGCTCCCCCAGCACCGGTGTAATGGCCGGCATTCGAGCCGCCATTGTCTGCCTGCTGGCGCTGGCCCGTGTCCGGGTCGGCGGGGTCGGAGCGGCCCGACAACGAATCCGGTCCGCGCGTATCTGGATGATGGCTACCGGCCTTGCCGGCGCCTGCATCGTATTGCTTGTTTCCAGCCATGACGATCTCCTTGGCGTAATGAACCATGGGATCGATGGTAGCCGTTTGTTCAGGTACACCAATAGGAGCGCGGGCTGAAGCCGTGTAGGCGGCTTCGCACGGCGTGTTCATCAGGGCTGACGCTCACGCCGGCTGTGCCGGTGCAGGCGGAGGGGCGACCAGCGCCATGCTGCACGTAAATGGATCCTCGTGACTGACGAACAGGGCCGGCGCATTGCCCGCCAGCGCAGCATGGCGCGCCAGCGCCAGGGCGCACATGAAGGGCACGGCGCCGCAGGTGCCGGTGGCCACGCCCGTACGCAGGACATCGGCCGTCGTGTCGAGATCGGGCAGCGCGGACGAGACAAGTCCCATCAGTTCCAGTCCGCGGCTGGTGCGGTGGTCGGTGTCGGCGGCCACGCAGGCGAGGTCGGACAATCCGAGTCCGGCGGCCTGGACGGCACGTTGCGCCAGCTCGGTCAGGCGTGTTGTTTCCGCGCGTTTGGCGCTGCCGGCCGAGACTTCCCTGCGCGCCTCGACCATGGGGTACAACTGCGCGAACACGGCACCATCGGTCTTGCTGGCCCCATCGAGGCTGGTGAGCAGCAGGCCGGCCGCTCCTTCCCCCGGAATGCGCCCCTGGGCCCGGGCCGGCGTCTGCAGCGACCCGTTTGCGGACCAGCCATCCACCATTTGCTGGTCGATGGACGAGGCGCAGGCGATCAGCATGGTGGCAAGCTGCGGGGCGCGCGCTCCGCTCGCGTCTGCACATAGCCCGAGGATCGTTGTGGGAGCGGCATCCAGCGGGGCATCGATCCGGGTCAGGCTGTCCACGGGCCAACCGAATTGCGCCACCGTATGCCTGAACCACAGGCCCGCCGCGTGGCGCTGCTCGACCGTCCAGCCTGGCGGAAACAGCGGCAGCAAGCGCAGCGGCGGCGGCGCGCCTTCGGGCGGCATCAATTGCATGACGGCCTCGTTGGCCAGGTCGCGCACGACGGCCGTGCCCAGGGTCAGCGCGCGCCACTGCGCGGCACCAAAACGCAGCTCGGCCATGCCGTTCAGGATGAGCCATTCGTGGACTTCTTCCTGCAGCGCCTCGTCGACGGCAGCGTCGCTGCGGGCGCTCGTGAGCGGAAAACCATCGTCGTCGATCAGCTCGGGATCGAGGTCGGGGTGCGCCTGGTTGCCGGCAATCGCAGTCGCGAGCGCGTCGGGCGAGTCCCCGTGCGGCGCGCGCAGGGCAGCGGCCAGGACGGCGAGTGGTGGGGCCGCAGGGGGGGCGAGCGCCGGCTGGGCTGCAGTCGCGGTGCCGGCAGCCGCTGCGGCCGCGGGACGTGCGGTGACCAGTTTCTTGCCGAGCCAGACGGCAGCCAGCACCCCGAGGGGCACGGCCAGCAGCGCCAGCAGCAAGTCGCCTGTCGCCGGGCCGTGCTCGGCCGAGCGCCAGTAGGCGATGGCGCCGCCCCAGCAGAGCACGAATACGGCGGCGGCCAGCAGGGCTGTTTTGATCCAGCTTGGCGCCAGGCGCGGCGGCGCAACGGTGGTCGAAGTCATGGTGTCAATCAGAGCTTGTCGATCGTGGCTTGCTGGCTGGCGATCAGGGAGGCGCCGCAGGCGGTCTTGTCGCCGTGGCGGGCGGCCGGTTTGCCGTCGATGATCAGGGACGAATCGCCGCTGACGATCGGGTTCGGCCCGTGCTTCGGACAAACGGTTTTATCGCCCATGCGCGCGATCGGGACGCCGCCGCTGTCGCTCTGGTTTGAAGCTTCGATGACGGCGCCGCCGTGCGAGGTTTTGTCGCCGAGAACAATCAAGGGTCCGGACATGGTTTTCTCCGATGAGTGGTCGCAGGTGACCGGGGTCTTACGCCGCCACGGCCAGCAACTCGAGCTTCAACTCCTTCATCCCCGCCGGCACATAGATCGAGATCGATTGCGCCTTGAGCATGCGCTCGTACATCTGCCCTTTCGATTCGAGCATGAAGTAGCAGGTGTCGGGGCGCACCGCCAGCGCCGCCGGCGGCTGCGGCGTGTATTGCAGACGCACGCCGGGCAGCGCAGAGAGCACGAATTTTTCGACATCGTCCGGCGCGCCGACCTTGAAACGCAGGGGCACGACGTCGACCAGCTGCACGGCGGGAATATCCGCGGAGACGGCAATATAAAACGTCGTCTTGTCGTCGATCTTGCCCGAGTCGAGGGCGCCGATATGATAGGAGGGCCGCACTTCGCTGAGGGCAATCGCAAAATATTTCGACGAAATGACGGTGTCGAGCAGTTCGCGGATGATCGTGTGCAGTTTCGTGAAAGGGGGGCCCGGGTCGGCGTGCTGGTAGGGAGGCAAATCCGCCAGGGTCCAGCTTTTTGAAAAGGTCATCAGGCCGCCGGCGACGTCCAGCAATTGTTCGTACAGCCGTTCCGGATGCAGGCTGGGGTGATGAAAATGGTGGGTCAGCGTGGCGTAGGCGGAACTGGCCGTGTGCAGCAGCCAGAACGAGGACATGTCGCCCGAGCGAAATTCGATCACGTTGCGGCTCGGCTCGCGGTGATGGCCATACAGGGCGCTGACCTTGGCCTGCAGCGCGTCGAGCAGGCGCCGCAATTGCTGGAACAGCGGGGCGGCGGCGCCAATGGAGAGGCTGGGCGGCACGAAACCGGGGTCGATTTCAAAACCGCCGACGGCCGCACGGCGCAGGCGCAGCAACGGGAAGTGAACATAGGCGTCGCGCGGCTCGAATTCCGAGACGAGACGTACCGATTTCTTGAGATAGGCCAGCTGCACCGGCGCGGCCTGCGTATATAAATCGGCCGTTTCGAGGTTGGTCTGGATAAAACGGGCCGTATGCGCGGCCTGGCCGGGCGTGGCGAAATTGCCGCTGAACGGTTTCAGGCTTGGCAGGGCCGCGTAATACGTCACGCTTTGCTGGGATTGCTGCAGCAGGCTGAGGTCGACCGTATCGGGGAGCGCATCGGCGTTCGGTGCGTCGACCAGCTCTCCATCCTGGAAGCGCAGCGCCAGGTCGAGGATGCGCAGCGTGTTGTTGGCCAGCGCTTCGCGGTCGACTTGCAGCCGCTCGACTCCCCAGGCATACGGATGCACCGCCTTGATGCCTTTTTGCAGGCAATGCTCGTGGTATGCGTCCTGGCGCTGGAAATGCTGTGGGCGCAGCAATAAACCCTCGCCCCAGAGTACTTTGCTGGTCATGTCCGCTGTGATCCCTATCGGTGATTTTTCGTTGCGCGCAACTTTGCCAACGGAAACAGTAGCACTGCCCTCGGCGGTGGCAGCTTGCGTTTGCGCAAACGTCGGGTTTGCACAACGCCATCACGGGCGATGCCGCTTCCTTATCCTTCTTCAAGGTTGAGGGGAGTCTGCGCGGTAACACTACGGAGCTGATCGGCAGCGGTGCACCCGCCGACCTCACCCAGGCTCGACAAGGAAAACCGATGAACCGTTTTACGCCAGGCCTGTTCGACCGCCTGCTCGGGACGCCACTGCGCAGCAGCAACGGCAGTGGCAACGGCAATGCCGCGCGCCTGTCGGTCGAGGACATGAAGGATGCCGTCGCGCGCGACCTCGAAGCCCTGCTGAATACCCGCGCCGTGCTGCCGGAAGATTTTTTGAAGGCCTACCCGGAGTGCAGCCGCTCGATCGTCAGCTATGGGATGAAGGATTTTGCCGAGCTGTCCCTGTCCAGTCCCTCGGACCGGGCCCTGATCTGCGCCTGCATCGAAGAGGCGATCGGCTGCCATGAGCCACGCCTGCGCAACGTCAAGGCCGCACTGGAAATGCGGGAAGGCGCCGTCAACCGCCTGGATTTTTCGATCACCGGGGTGCTGGTCGCCAGCGCTTCGCAAGAAGCCGTGAATTTCGATGCCGTGCTCCAGCCCTCGACCCTGAGCTACAGCATCAGCAAGGCCGGCCGCGCCGCGCCGGCGGGAGCCTGATCAAGTGGAACAATTACTGCCGTATTACGAGAGCGAGCTGGGCTACCTGCGCCGCAACCTGCGCGAATTTGCCGAGCGCTACCCGAAAATCGCCGGACGCCTCCTGATCAGCGGAGAAGTGTGCGAAGACCCGCACACCGAACGCATGATCGAATCGTTTGCCCTGCTGAATGCCCGGATCGCCAAACGGCTCGACGACGACTATCCGGAATTCACGGAAGCCCTGTTCGACGTGCTGTACCCGCATTACCTGCGGCCATTTCCCTCATGCTCGATCGCGCGTCTCGATTTCACCGGCGCGGCCAAGCAGCAGACCACGGCCGGCACCATCCCGCGCGGCACCCAGCTTACGACGCGCCCTGTTCGTGGCGCCGCCTGCACGTTCCGCACCGTGTACCCGGTGGCGGTGGCGCCGCTGGCGCTGGCCGCGGCCAGCTTTTCCGACATCCTGCGCGCGCCCGATGCGGTACGGCCTCCGCCCGGCGCCACGGCCAGCATCAGCTTGCGCATCGCCGGCAGCGCCGAGCAGGTCGATGTGAATCAACTCGACCTGCCCCGGCTGCGCGTGTTCATCGACGGCGAACCCTCGTTCTGCGCCGCCCTGCGCGACGCCCTGTTCATGCGGACGGTGGCCGCCTATGCCGAAGGAGATGGCAACGGACGCTGGGTTCAATTGCCCGCCATTCCCGTCCAACCGGCAGGTTTCGACGACGCCGAATCGCTGATCGATTTCCCGGCCCGCTCGCACGCCGCCTACCGCCTGCTGACCGAATATTTCTGTTTTCCCGAGAAATTCAATTTTTTCGATATCGACTTGCAGCAGCTGTCCGCCGCCCTGCCCGGCGCCAAATCGATCACCCTGCACCTGGCCCTGTCCGGCATTCGCAGCGACTCGAACACGGCGCGCATGCTTGGCACGCTGTCGACGAATAACGTCCTGCTCGGCTGCACACCCGTCGTGAATCTGTTCCGCCAGCGCGGGGAACCGATCCGGCTGACCCACACCACGGCCAGCTATCCGGTGCTGGCCGATGCGCGGCGCGCCTTTGCCTTCGAGGTGCAGGCTATCGATTCGGTGAACCTGGTGCGCCAGACCCCGCAGGGAGAGACGGTGGTGCAGTTTCGCCCCTTCTACTCGCTGCAGCATGCGCAGACGCCCGAGCAGAACGGCCATTACTGGGCGATGCGGCGCGACGAGACGCTGGCCGAGCGCAGCCCCGGCTTCGAAACGCAAATCGCGATCGTCGATATCGATTTCGACCCGGCCGCGGTCGAAACCGATACCTTGAACTTGGAACTGACCTGCTCGAACCGGGACCTGCCCTCTTTGCTGCCCTATGGTCAGGCCGGCGGCGATTTGTTCCTCGAGGGCGGCTCCAGCGTGCGTACGATCCACTTTCTGCGCAAGCCGACCCACTCCTGGCGTTTTCCCAGCGGGCGCAGCGCGCACTGGCGCCTGATCTCGCACTTGTCCCTGAACCACCTGTCGATCAGCGCCGGCGGTGTCGAAGCCTTCCGGGAGATGCTGGCTTTGTACGATTTGCCGCGTTCTCCCTCCTCGCAGCGCCAGATCGGCGGCATTACCGCCATCGAACAGGGCGCCACCACCGCCTGGCTGGCCGGCAACCCTTTTAATTGCCTCGTGCGCGGGGTGCAGGTGCGCCTCGCCATCGACGAAGAAGCCTTTATCGGCAGCGGCATCCACGCCTTTACCCACATCGTCGAACGTTTTCTCGCCCTCTACGTGCACGCCAACAGTTTTACGCAGCTGGTCATCGTTTCGGCAAAAACCGGGGAAGAACTATTGACATGCACACCAAAAAGCGGCGATTTGAGCCTGCTGTAATCGAGCGCCTGTTCCGCGAACCCTACCGCTTCGAATATTTCCAGGCGGTGCGCATGCTGGAACTCTGGCTGCGCCGCCATGGCGCGCCCCAGCACGGTGTCGTCGCCAATTTCCTGCGCTTTCAGAATTCGACCTCGCTGCGTTTTCCGGCCAGCCAACTCGAGGCGCTCCACGTCGAGCCGCGCACGATCGAGCCGACGGCGCCCTCCCTCGGCCAAGCGCTGCAGACCGCCACCCTGAAATGGATCCGCATCACGCCGACCTTCATGGGACTGTTGGGCGTGAACGGCGTGCTGCCGCCGCATTACACGGAACGCGTGGCCGAACAGCAGTTCAACGACAAGGACGAGGGTGCGCGGGCTTTCCTCGACACCTTTTCGAACCGCTCGCTGGCGCTGTTCTACGAGGCCTGGCGCAAGTACCGCCTGCACCTCAAATACGAACTGGGCGGCAGGGACAGTTTCCTGCCGTTGTTGATGAGTCTGGCCGGCTTGGGCAATCCGTCCTTGCGCAAGCGCCTGGCGCGTGAGGACAATGGCGCCGTGCTGGATGAGTCGATCGGCTATTTCGCCGCCGCGATCCGCCAGCGGCCGATCTCCGCGGTGCAGGTGGCGCGCGTGCTGTCGGAATATTTCGCGCAACCCGTGGAGGTCGAGCAATTCGTCGGTTCCTGGTATGCGGTGCCGCCCGCGCAGCAAAGCACCCTGGGCTGCGAGAGCGCCACCCTCGGCAGCCGCGCCATTGCCGGGGAACGGGTATGGCAGCGCGATCTGCGCCTGCGCCTGGTGGTCGGTCCCCTCGATCACGCCGGTTTCACGGCCTTCCTGCCGGGTGGACTGGCGGCGCGCGCGCTCACCAGCCTGCTGACGATGTTTACGGGTTTGTCCCTCGAATACGAAGTCGAACTGGTGCTGCGCGCGGCCGATGTGCGTCCGGTCACGATGCGCGAAGGCAGCCCGCTCGGCCGCCTCGGCTGGGATACCTATCTGGTCGCCGGTCCCCAGCAGCGCGACCGCAACGATGTGCATTACGACATCCGGATGAATTGAATTACACGATCCCGCCATTCACCCGCAGCGTCTGCCCATTCACCCATTCCCCCTGCGGCCCGACCAGAAACGCGACCAGGTTCGCGATGTCTTCCGGCGTACCGAGGCGCTCGAGCGGCGCGGCCTTCGCCAGGCGTTCCACCAGCTCGGCCGGTTTGCCATCCAAAAACAGGTCGGTCGCGGTCGGCCCCGGCGCCACGGCGTTCACCGAAATCCCCTTGCCGCGCATTTCCTTGGCAAAGATGTTGGTCATGGTCTCGACCGCCGCCTTGGCCGCGCCATACACGGCGTAACCCGGCATGGTGAGGCCGATGGCGCTGGTCGAAAAATTGACGATGCGCCCGCCGTTGCGCAGGCGCGTCGCGGCCAGGCGCAGCATGTTGAACGTGCCGCGCGTGTTGATCGACATGATGCGCTCGTACAGGGCGTCGTCGGTATCGGCCAGCAGCGTCGTGCCGGGCTGGATCACGCCGGCGTTGTTGATGACGACATCGACCGCGCCAAAGGCTTTTTCCGTTTCGTCGAACAGGCGCGCGCAATCGGCGGCCAGGGCGACATCGCCTTGCAGCGCAATCGCGCGTCCGCCGGCCGCCTCGATTTCCCGCACTACGTCGTCGGCGTCCACCGCGCGGCTGGCGTAGTTGACCGCGACGGCATACCCGTCCTGCGCCAGGCGCAGCGCGATCGCGCGGCCGATGCCGCGCGAGGCGCCAGTGACGATCGCCGCTTTGACTGCAGATTCTGCCATCCGTGTTCTCCCCAGCCTTACGGCCCTCCGGCCAGCACTTTATCGGGCGTGATCGGCGTACTGCGAATCCGTTTGCCGGTCGCGTGATAGATCGCGTTGCTCACCGCCGCCGCCACGCTGACCAGACCGATTTCGCCCACGCCCTTCGCTCCCAGGCGGCTGACGATGCGGTCGTCCTCCTCCACGAAAATGACGTCGATGTCGTGGATGTCGGCGTTCACGGCCACATGGTATTCGGACAGGTTGTGGTTCATGAAGCGCCCGAAGCGGTGGTCGGTATGGCTTTCCTCGTGCAGCGCCTGGCTGATGCCCCAGACCACGCCGCCGACGATCTGGCTGCCCGCGGTCTTGGTATTCATGATGCGTCCTGCCGCGATCGCGCTGACGACGCGCGTCACGCGCACGATGCCGAGTTCCTCGTCGACCCGCACTTCGACAAACACGGCCGAATGCACCATGCGCCGGAATTTGCGCTGCTTGAGCATCTGCGGCAGCATCAGGTATTTTTCCTCGAGCCGCTCGCGCCCCGTGTTGCGGACGATGGTGCCGAGCGAAATGAAGGTGTCCGGGTTCTTCTTCAGGCGCAGCACGCCCCCCGCGAATTCCACATCCTTTAATCGTTTGTCGCGGAAGGGAGAATCGGCGTCCGCCTGCGCGTAACGCAGCAGGGTCAGGCGCAGCTTGTCGCACACGCCCGCCACTGCCGAACCGACCGTGGCCACGTGCGACGAGCCGCCCTCGATCGGCGCCACCGGCAAGGTCGAGTCGCCGAGTTGAAACGTCACGCGCTCGAGCGGCAGGCCCATGGCTTCGGCCGCGATCATCGCCATCACCGTATAGGTGCCGGTACCGATGTCGGTGGCCGCGCTCGACACCACGAGGCTGCCATCCGCATGCATCACGGCGCTGGCGCGCGCGAACATTTGCAGTGCATCCCAGGCGCCGGTCGCCATGCCCCAGCCGACCCATTCGCTGCCTTCCTTGCGCGCACGCGGCGCCAGCGGACGCTGCGACCAGCCGAACTTTTCGGCCCCCTGTTCATAGCAGGCGCGCAGTTCCTTGCTCGAATACGGCTTGTCGTCGATCGGAGCACGGTCGGCGTAGTTTTTCAGGCGCAGGCTCAAGGGGTCCATTTTCAGGGCATAGGACAGTTCGTCCATCGCCACTTCCAGCGCATGCATGCCGTGCGCCGCGCCGGGCGCGCGCATGTCGATCGGCGTGTACTGGTCGAGGCTCACCAGTTTATAACCGAGCTTGATGTTGTCGCAGGTGTACACCAGCCCGGACCAGTTCACCACGACTTCCACGTAATCCTCGATCTGCGAGGTTTCGGCGATCGCTTCGTGCTGGATCGATGTCAGCGTGCCGTCGCGATCGGCCGCCAGTTTGACCCACTGCACCGTCTCCGGACGGTGGCCGAAGCTGAACATCTGCTGGCGCGTCAGCTGCACCCGCACCGAACGTTGAAGGTGCAAGGACGCCATCACGGCCAGGGTCAGCTGGTATTGCGGACGCAGGCCGGAACCGAAGGCGCCGCCGACATACGGATTGCGCACGGTGACTTTATCCTTTGACAGGCCGAACACGTGCGAGACATACCAGCGGCTGTTCTGCGAGCTTTGCGTCTTGTCGTAGATCGTCAGGTGGCCATCTTCCGCGCGAATCACGGTCGAGGCGAACAGCTCCAGCGGGTTATGGTGTTCGACGCCGTGGTAAAACTCCGCCTCGATTTTTACAGGGGCTGCCTTGAACGCCTTCTCGGCATTCCCTTTTTCCGGGGGCGGCGGCTCATAGCCCGCCTTCAAGGGGCGCGGCGTGTAGGCGCGCCCGAGGTTCGCGGTCAGGCGCGTGTCGTGTTCTTCCTCTTCGTAGCGGATGCGCACCAGGGCCGCCGCGCGCCGCGCCGCCTCGAAGGTCTCGGCCAGCACCAGCGCCACCGGCTGGCCGTTGTACAAAATCTGGTCGTCGTAGAAGGGGCGGAAGGGAGACCCTGCCGGCGCCGTCATGTCCTTGTAGGCGAGATCGAAGGAACGCAGCTTCGGCCGGTTCATGTGGCTCATCACCTCGACCACGCCCTCGATCAGCATCGCCTCGGCCGTATCGATGTCGAGGATGCGCCCTTTCGCGATCGTGCCGCTGACGACCACGCCATACAGCAGATGCTCGGCCGGGTGTTCGGCCGCATAGCGCGCCGCACCCGTGACCTTGGCGCGGCCGTCGACGCGCGAGACAGCCGTGCCGGTGACGACCTGTCCGGTGCCCGGTTCGGCGACGGGAGTATGTAATGCCTGGATCAGGTCAGTCATGCGGCTCTCCGGTATTGGTGACGGTGCCCTGCACCGCGGTCTGCAGCGCGCGCACGATCGCCTTGCGCGCCAGCCCTATCTTGAAATCGTTGTGGCCCTGGCCCACGGCGCCTTTCAACAGGACGTCGGCCACCTGCCCGAACAGGGCCGGGTCGGCCTGCTGCCCTTCCAGCAGGGCTTCCGCCTCGGGCTTGCGCCACGGTTTATGCGCGACCGAGCCGAGCGCAATGCGCCCGCTGCGGATGATGCCGTCCGAACCGATATCCAGCGCCGCCGCGACGGAGACCAGCGCGAACGCATACGAGAGGCGCTCGCGCACCTTGATGTAGGCCGAGTGGCGCGCATAGCGGCGCGCGTCGGGCAAGGTGATATGCGTGATCAGTTCGTCCGCTTCGAGCACGGTGTCGTATTGCGGCGCGTCGTCCGGCAGCCGGTGGAATTCGGCGAACGGAATGTCGCGTTTGCCGCGCGCCGATTCGACGTGCACGGTCGCTTCCAGGGCGGCCAGCGCCACGCACATGTCGGACGGGTGGGTCGCGATGCAGTGGTCGCTGGCCCCTAGAATCGCATGCTGTTTCGTGATGCCGCCGATCGCCGAGCAGCCGCTGCCGGGTTCCCTCTTGTTGCAGGGCGTGCCGACATCGTAAAAGTAGTAGCAGCGGGTTCTCTGCAGCAGGTTGCCCCCGTTGCTGGCCATGTTGCGCAGCTGGGGAGAAGCGCCGGCCAGGATCGCCGCCGTCAACAGCGGATAGTGCTCGCGCACCAGCGGGTGGTAAGCCGTATCGGCATTGCGGGCGGTGGCGCCGAGGCGCAGGCCCTCGCCGTCCTCTTCGATCTGGTCGAGCGGCAGGCGGTTGATGTCGACCAGGCGGCTCGAGGCCATCACGCCCTCTTTCATCAGGTCGATCAGGTTGGTGCCGCCGGCGATGAAACGCACGGCTTCGCCGGCGAAGCTGGCATTGCCGGCGACCTGGGCCAGCGCCGCCTGCGCGCTATCGGCCTGGGAAAAAGTAAACGGGTTCATGCCGGCACCGTCGCGGGAACGATGGCGTGGACGGCGTTGTCGCCATCCTTGATGCCGGCCACCTGGCAGACGGCCTTGCGGATGCCCGGATAGGCGCCGCAGCGGCAGACGTTCCCGCTCATCAGCTCGCGCACCTCGGCCACGGTTTTCGCTTGTCCCTCATTGATCAGGCCGACCGCCGAGCAGATCTGGCCGGGCGTGCAGTAACCGCACTGGAAGGCGTCGTTGTCGATGAAGGCCTGCTGCAACGGATGCAGTTCATTTTCCTTGGCCAGGCCCTCGATGGTCGTGATCTCGCGGCCGTTCTGCATCACGGCCAGGGTCATGCAGGAGTTGATGCGCCTGCCGTCGACGAGGACGGTACAGGCGCCGCACTGGCCGTGGTCGCAGCCTTTTTTCGAACCCGTCAGGTCGAGGCGCTCGCGCAGCAGGTCGAGCAGCGTCACCCAGGCTTCGGTGTCTATCTGGTGGTCTTGCCCGTTGATGCGCAGGGTGAGCGGATAGCGCTCGGGAGCGGTCATGGTGAATCCTTTCTGGATGGGTCGGACAGGGCTGTTCGAGGCGCGCAGGAGGCGGCGCCGACCGCAGCGGTGATTCGCTGTTGTCATTCCGTTACGACCATCTTAGTAGCAAGCGCAAGGTAACCGGCGCACAATTAGCCGACGAGAATGCCGACCTGTGGGGCTCAGGCGAGGTAACTTGCCAGGCCGAATTGATCGATAAATTCGAGCAAGGCGCTGAGGGCGGCGGGACGGTGGCTGCGGCCGGGATAGACGGCGTAATAGGTGTTGTCGGTGGGCGGGTGCTCGGGCAGCACCAGTTGCAGGCTGGCGTCGAGCAGCGCCTCGCGCACCATGAACCAGGGTAACAAGGCGATGCCGGCGCCGGCCAGCGTCAGCCCGCGCAGGGTGTTCAAATTGTTGGCGCGCAGTGGGGCGCCGGCGGCGGAGACGTGCACGACTTTACCGTCGCTGTGCAGCGGCCACTGCGGCAGCACATCGTGCAGCAGCAGGCGTTGACGCGACAGGTCGGCCGGGTGCTGAGGCGCGCCATGCGCCGCCAGGTAAGCGGGAGCGGCGACCAGCACGCGCCGCACCGCCCCCACGCGGCGCGAGACGAAGGAAGAATCGCCGAGCTGGCCCGTGCGCAGGGCAAGATCGATGCGCTCCGCCACCAGGTCGAGGTGGGCATCGGTGATCACGCATTCGACGGTGACGGCCGGATGGCGTGCATGGAAAGCGGCCAGCAGCGGCGGCAGCAGCAGGATGCCCGACGCTTCCGGCGCGGTCAGGCGCAGGTGACCCGCCGGTTCGTCGCGCAGCCGGGAGATCGCCGCATCGGCCGCGTTGGCGGCGTCGAGCATCGCCTGGCAGTGGATCAAATACACCTGGCCGGCGGCCGTCAGGCTCAGGCGGCGCGTGGTCCGGTGCAGCAGACGCACGCCGAGGGCACTTTCGAGCTCCGCCACCCGCGCGCTGACGGTCGACTTCGGCAAGCCGGCGGCCAGGGCGGCCCCGGTAAAGCTGCCGCTTGCCGCGACCTGGGCGAACAAGGCCATGGCATCGAGTTTCATTGTTCGCTCCGCTGGATAGTCTTTCCGGATTATAAGGACTAATCGGCGTAATCGAAACCGACTACGATGGACCCAATTAACACTGACAAAAGGAATGACCATGAAAGCCATCGCCGCATTTGCCGCGCTCCCCGCCACCGACGAGCAATCCCTGCAGGACATCACGCTGCCCGATCCGGTCGCCACCGGCCACGACATCCTGGTCGAGGTGCATGCCGTTTCCGTAAACCCGGTCGACACCAAGGTGCGCCGTGGCTTGCCGGCCGAAGCGCAAGCTGAACCACGCGTGCTCGGCTGGGATGCGAGCGGCATCGTGCGCGCCGTGGGCCCGGAGGTGACGCTGTTCCGCCCCGGCGACCGCGTCTGGTATGCCGGCGCCATTAACCGTCCGGGCAGCAACAGCCAATTGCAGCTGGTCGACGAGCGCATCGTCGGGCGCATGCCGAACAAGCTCGGCTTTGCCGAAGCGGCGGCGCTGCCGCTGACGGCGATCACGGCCTGGGAACTGCTGTTCGACCGCCTCGGCCTGCAGTTCGGCGGCCATCAGGGAGAGAAGCTGCTGGTGGTCGGCGCCGCCGGCGGCGTCGGCTCGATCCTGGTCCAACTGGCGCGCCAGCTGACGGGCATCACCGTGATCGGCACCGCCTCGCGCCCGGAAACGCGCGAGTGGGCGCGCATCTTCGGCGCCCATCACGTGATCGACCACGGCACGCCGCTCGACACCGCCTTGACCGGCGCCGGCCTGGGTGAAGTCGACTACGCGATCAGCCTGACCCACACCGATAAACATTTCAATGCGCTCGTGAATGCGATCAAGCCGCAAGGAAAACTGGCGCTGATCGACGATCCGGAACCGATCGACGTGCGCCTGTTAAAACGCAAGAGCATCTCCCTGCATTGGGAGCTGATGTTTACGCGGTCCCTGTTCAACACGCCCGACCTGCAAGCCCAGCACCGCCTGCTGAACGAAGTGGCGCAGCTGGTCGAGGATGGCCGTATCCGCACCACGCTGGCCCAGAACATGGGTCCGATCAACGCTGCCAACCTGCGCCGCGCCCATGCCTTTATCGAGAGCGGCGCGGCCAGCGGCAAAGTGGTACTCGAGGGTTTCGGAGACTAGTTTTAGTGAGGTTTTATTGTCTCTCGGCATTTTTTAGGCCAAGAAAAAACTGCTCGAAAAACCGTCAAATAAACCGTAGTATCGTTTATATGATTCATACAAAATAAACGATTTATACGGTATATTTTAGCGGACAGGTGAGGCCGCGACCGGGTGCGCTGCCGGGCAGTTTTCGCTGGCGGCCGCATCGTTGATGCCGCGTATGTGTTCTTCGAGCGACGGCAGGCCCAGTCGCTTGCGGCGGGCCTCGACCCTTTGTGGATCGTCCAGCAGGTAATAATCCCAGCGGCAGGCGTCGACCTGGCGCAGCTGGGTGCCATAGCGCTGCGGCCGGCCTCCCTGACCGCCAGCCGGTCGGAGGCCGTGGCCAGGTACATGGGCGGCGCTTCGCCATCGAGCACGGACAGCTCCAGCTGGCGCACCACCTGGCGCTGGAAGGGCAGGTCCCCACTGCGTTGCTGGGCCACGAGCCAGGCGCCGCGCGCGGCCTGTACGCCTTCCACGCTGCGGCGCGGCCAGCCACAGGCGTTCATCCACGCGCCCAGGCGCTCGGCGTTGCCGCGCTCGACCGCCTCCAGCTCGGTGCGCCCCTGCACAGCCGCCGCAGCGCCGGGCGACGCCAGGTAATCGATCCGGCTCCGCACGGCCTCGGCCGCTTCCACCATGGCCGTCAGTTCCCCCGCATAGGCCGCGCACTGCGGTTCGGCGCGGGCCGGTGCGTTCAAAGCTGCCGCGGCCAGCAGCGGCGCCAGGATCTGCAGACTTCCCATCATCGCGTTCTCTATAAAATCAATGCATAAAGCCTAACATAAGCGGTGCGCCTCCCCGCACAGGCCGGGCGTAGAATCGGGCGCACCGCATACCGGGAGACACGTCATGAAACGCCTGATCCTGCTCGCCGCCGGGCTCGTTTTCAGCGCCGGCACCCTGGCCCACCACGGCTGGAGCGAATACGAGTCCGACAAGCCGCTTGACCTGACGGGCACCATCGAGCAGGCCGGCTACGAGCAGCCGCACGGTTTCGTGCGCCTGAAAACCGCGGATAAAACCTGGCTAGTGGTGCTGGCGCCGCCCTCGCGCATGGAAAACCGCGGCCTGATGAAGGAGAAACTGGTGCCGGGCCAGCGCGCCAGCGTGCACGGCTACCCGCACCGCAGCAAGGCAGACGAGATGCGCGCCGAAAACATCACGATCGAGGGCAAGACCACGGAGCTGCGCTGATGGCGCAGGGCGCCGGCGTATTGGACGCCCTGGCGGCCACGCCCCTGGCTGGCGCGATGCGCGAAAGCGCCTGGCTGTATCCGATCGTCGAGATCGTCCACATCGCCGGTTTTTCGGTATTGGTCGGCAGCGTGGTGCTGTTCGACCTGCGCGTGCTGGGCTGTGCGACAAGCCTGCCGCTCGCCGCCCTCGGCCGGCACCTGCTGCGCTGGGCGCTGGCGAGCCTGGTCCTCGTGATTCCGGCCGGACTGCTGCTGTTCAGTGCGCACCCGGGCGAGCTGGCGGCGAATCCCGTTTTTTTGCTGAAACTGACCCTGATCGCCCTCGCCGGCTGCAACGCCCTCGCCTTCCACCTGCTGCCGTATCGCAGCGTGGCCGGCTGGGACCGCGAGCGCGCCGCGCCGCTGCTGGCCCGGCTGGGCGCCGGCCTGTCGATCCTGCTCTGGCTGGGCGTCATCAGCTGCGGCCGCATGCTCGCCTATGTCTGAGCTGCGGCCTGGTCCGCCTCATGCTACAGTGACCATTCCCCTTATCAATCTCTCGTTCCAGCATGCTGAAACCCACTGCCACTGCTTCTGCCATCCTTGCCCTTGTCCTCGCAAGCTGCGTCAGCACCGCCGCCGTGGCGGCCATTCCCGTCTACGGCTTCATCGTCAAGAACACCTATCCGCACGATCCGCAAGCGTTCACGCAGGGCTTGTTCTTCCGCGACGGCCAGCTCTACGAGACCACCGGCATCATCGGCCGCTCGACCCTGCGCCGCGTCGAACTGAAAAGCGGCAAAGTGGTACAGAAGACCGAGCTGCCGAAAGAGGTGTTCGGCGAGGGTTCCACGGCCGTCGGCGAGAACATCCTCGGCCTGACCTGGCAATCGAAGACGGGCTATGTGTTCGACGCCAAAACGTTTGCGATGAAAGCGAAGTTCCCCTACGAGGGAGAAGGCTGGGGCCTGGCCAGCGACGCGAAGAACGTCTACATGAGCGACGGCAGCGCCAGCATCCGCGTGCTCGATCCGGGCACCCTGAAAGAGCTGCGGCGGGTGCAGGTCACGGCCGAGGGCAAGCCGATCGATTCCCTGAACGAGCTGGAAATCGTCGACGGCGAACTGTTTGCGAACGTCTGGGGCACCGACGTCATTGCCCGCATCGATCCCGCCAGCGGCAAGGTGACGGGCTGGATCGACCTGACCAATCTGCTGCCGCGCGAAAAACGCGGCACCAACTCGGTCGATGCCGTACTCAACGGCATTGCCTACGATGGCAAGCACCGCAAGCTGTATGTGACGGGTAAATTCTGGCCGAAGCTGTTCGAAATCGAGCTGGTGCGCTTCGAGGGACGATAAAGCCTAGGCAGTCACCGCGATCACGACCTTGCCGAAGTGCGAGCCCGATTCCATGTAACGGTAGGCTTCCTTCGCTTCGTCGAACCCGAACACCCGGTCGACCACCGGTTTTATTTCGCTGATGGCGGCAAAGCCCATCACCTGCTCCAGCATCCTGCGGCTGCCGACGAAGATGCCGACCATGCGCTTGGCGCCGGCCAGCAGGGTGGCCGGATTGACTTCGCCGCCGAAGCCGCTGACGCCGCCGATGATGGCGACGCTGCCGCCCATGGCGCAGGACGCCACCGAGCGGTTGACGGTGCCCTGCCCGCCCACTTCCAGCACCACGTCCGCCCCCATGCCATGGGTCGCCCGTAATACCTCTTCCTGCCACTCCGGCGTGCTGCGGTAATTGATCGTGTGGTGAGCGCCCAGTGCGCGCGCGCGCTGCAGTTTGTCGTCGCTGGACGAGGTGATGATGGTGCGCAGTCCGGCCGCTTTCGCCAGTTGCAGGCCCAGCACCGAGACGCCGCCGGTGCCCAGCAGCAGCACGGTATCGCCCGGCTTGATGGCATTGCTCGATTCAAACATCGCATTCCAGGCGGTGACGCCGGCGCAGGGCATGGTCGACGCGTCCACATAGCTCAGTTGCGGCGGAATTTTGACCAGGGCATCCTCGTGCAATACCACTTCTTCGGCGAGTACGCCGTCGATGTCTCCGCCGAGCGCATGGCGGATTTTGGTGGCGCAGGTGCGCCCGTCCTGCCAGTAGGGAAAAAAGGAAGCGGCGACGCGGTCGCCCACCTGCAGCCGGGTGACGCCATGCCCGACGGCGAGCACTTCGCCGGCGCCGTCGGAGCAGGGAATGATGGGATCGTCCACATTCACCAGATAATTGCCGCTGGCAACCATGAGGTCGCGGTAATTCAGCGAGACCGCGTGCACCCGTACCCGGACTTCACCATTCGCCAATTCTCGCTCGGGGAAATTCACGCACTGCAAGCCGTCGATGTTGTCGCCCGGCAGAATCTGGTAAGCCCGCATCGTCTCCTCCTTGACTGGTTGCGGCCCATTCTACTGCGGTCGTTACGGGCGCCTGTTCCGCTTGGCCCTACATCGGCCTGGCCACCATCAGCCAGAAGCTCACCTCAGCGCCACCTTCCGGTCGGTGCTGTTCGAAAAGCTGGCCGGAGAAAAACTCGACCACAAGGACCTGCGGGTGACGCTGGCAGCCTCCGCCGCCGCCTCGGCCATTGCCTGCTTCGCCGACTACAAGCTTACGCCCGAACGCCTGAAACCCGGTTACGAAAAGCGCCTGTCGAAAAAGTTCCTGGCCGGTGTGTATGCCGCCTTCGCCGTGGGCCTGGCGCTGGGTGCGATCGTCACGGCACCCGGGGGGCAATGAAAAAAACGCGCCCGGGACCGAGCCCCGGGCGCGTTTCAGGACCCTCGCTTCAACTTAAAACGCGTAGTTGGCGCGGGCGTACACGAAACGGCCGGAGCGGCCGAATGGCGAGTAGTTCGAGAACGGCGTGTTGCCCGTCGTGTTCAGCGCCGGCGGCAGCGTTTCCGGATACTGGTCGAACAGGTTGTCGGCGCCGAGCGCCAGCGTCAGCTTCGGCGTCAGGGCGTAACGGCCCTCGAGGTCGACGATGGTGCGTGCGGCCAGCGGGAAGTCGAAGGCGGCGGTGGTACCCGGCGTCATCGTCTTGCCGTAGCGGGTGGCGCGGAAGGTGGCGCCGAACTGGCCCAGCTTCCAGTTCACGTTGGCGCTGAACTTGTTCTTCGGCTGGCCTTCCTCGATCGCGATGATGTTGGCGCGGTCGAACAGCACCGGCGCCGGGGTCAATGCCGCCAGCTGGGCCGTGACCGGGGTCTTGGTCACTTCCGTGCTGTTGAAATTGGCCGCCAGGGTGGTGTCGAAGCGCCCTGCCGCGCCGGCATTCACCGGCCAGTTCATGACGATGTCGACGCCGTCGGTGGTGGTGTTGACGCCGTTGATGAAGAAGCGCCCGCCGCCCACGCCGACAAAACCTTGCGAGGCGATGTAGTTGCGCACGTTCGCCTGCGTCAGGTTTTCCGACAGCACGATGCGGTCGCGGATTTTGATCCGGTAGGCATCGACCGTCAGGCTGATGCGGTCGAAGCGCAGCACGCCGCCGAGCGACACGTTGACCGATTTCTCGGCGTCGAGCGGCTGGGCGCCGAGGGCGACGGCGACCGGGTCGGTCGGTTTGAAGGTCGTGATCTCGAACGGCACGCCGTTAATGAAATTGGTCGAGGTCGACGTGAAATTCTGCTGCTGCGGCGACGGCGCGCGGAAGCCGTTCTGGACCGAACCGCGCAGGGCGAAGATTTTACTGAAATCGTAGCGTCCCGCCAGCTTGCCGGCCAGGCTGTTGCCGAAGTCGGAATAATGTTCGGCGCGCACGGCGACCGAGGCCAGCAATTGCGGCGTGATGTTCGCTTCCAGGTCGACGAAGGCGCCGGCCGCGGTGCGGTGGGTGTCGATCTCGTTGGCCGGACGGAAGCCCGGGAAGACCTGCGCGCCCGGTGCGGCCGGGGTGCCGTTGGCCAGCACCTGGCCGCCGTAGCGGTAGGAATCCGGTTCGCCGGCGAAC
Source organism: Massilia litorea (assembly GCF_015101885.1). Classification (NCBI taxonomy): domain Bacteria; kingdom Pseudomonadati; phylum Pseudomonadota; class Betaproteobacteria; order Burkholderiales; family Oxalobacteraceae; genus Massilia; species Massilia litorea. Next base: position 1,312,182 of record NZ_CP062941.1, on the reverse strand, counting down.
AGTTCATAGCCTTCGCGCCGCACTTCGGTGCCGACCGCGATGTTCAGCGGCGACGACAGGCCGGCCACGTCCAGCGTGCGCACGCCGGTCAGGTTGAACACCAGCTGGTCATACGAAAAGCCGCCGGCGTCGAATTCGGTCTTGCTCGACGGGCCGATCGAACGGTTCAGCGTGTTCTGGATCTCGAACCGCATCTTGTTCTTGCCGTAGCCGAGCGAGGTGTCGATGTCCCAGCTGCCCAGCGACCAGGTGAGGCCGCCGGTCATGGAAAAATCGTCCACGGTCGGGGCGATGATCGGCAGGAAGCCGTCCGGATAGATCGCCTGGATGTTGCGCGCATCCTGGGCCGGGCGGAAGTAGCCGGCCGAACGCGCTTCGCGTTTCTGGTAGCTGGCCCAGCCATAGGCCTTCATCCCGTTGCCGAGATCGTTGCCGGCGTTCGCGAACAGGGTCGTCTGCTGCATTTCCGGGTCGCCGTACCAGGCGTTAAAACGATTGATCGTGTTTTCGCGCGGATCGAAGGCGCCGTTCGCCAGTTTCGGGTATTGCTGGCGCATGTCGTAGCCGCCGCGTTCGGTCTTCGCCTGGTCCTTGTATTCGGCGGCGATGGTCAGGTAGCCGGACTCGCCCAATGGCAGACCTTTCCAGGCGCTGACCGTGGTGCTCTGGCCGTCGGTGCGCTCGCGCGAGGCGGGACCGCTCCAGGTGCCGCCGCTTGGTGGCACGTCGTTCCACAGGTCGTATTCGGTGATGCGCGCGCCATACGTCACGCTGCCTTCTCCGCCGCTGCGGTCGGTGCGCAGGCGCAGGTTGATCACGCCGGCGATCGCATCGGAACCGTACTGGGCGGCGGCGCCGTCGCGCAGCACCTCGATGTTTTTCACGATCGCGGTCGGGATCGTGTTCATGTCGACCGCCGCCGAGCCGCGGCCGACGGAACCGTTCAGGTTGACGAGGGCGGACGAATGGCGGCGCTTCGAGTTCACCAGCACCAGGGTCTGGTCAGGCGCCATGCCGCGCAGGGTGGCCGGACGGATCGTATCGGTACCGTCGGTGAGCGAAGGGCGCGGGAAGTTCAGGGAAGGCAAAGCGACCGACAAAGCCTGATTCATCTCGGTGGTGCCGGTGTTTTTCAGGGTGTCGGCCGAGATGATGTCGACTGCGGCAGCGGTGTCGAGCGCGCTGCGGTTGGCCACGCGGGTGCCGGTCACGACGACGGTCGCGGTGCCGCCTTCGGTGGCGCTGCTGTCCTGTGCCTGGGCCGTGCTGGCGAACATCGCGGCGATCGACAGGGCCAGCACCGTTTTATTATTGATAGTTCTTTGCATTGATCTTCCCTCAAATTGATAGTCTGAACGGCTCTTGCCGGCTCAGTCTGGAGGGCGCACCCGAGCATGTCAATTTGCAACGGGTGCTGTAAGTACCAAATGCAACAGTTGTCAGTACGTCAGGATGACGTAAGGGAAACCGTGTTTAATGCGCGTCCGCTGTTGCCCTCTTGCCGCGGACTTTGTTCACGATGGTGACCGCCAGCAGCACCAGCGCGCCGACGATCACGCCGGCCAGGGCGTCGATGACGGTCGGGGTGATCGCGTGCAGCACACCGCCGATGACGGCGACTTCCCCCATGCGCTCGGCGGCCCCTTCGGCGAAATGGTGCAGCGGCGCCCAGTTGTGGCCGATGATGCCGCCGCCGACCATGAACATGGCGGCGGTGCCGACGATCGTCAGCAGCTTCATCAGGCGTGGCGCGGCGGCCAGCAGCATGCGGCCGACACTGCGTGCAAAACCGCCCGATTTTTGGCTCAAATACAGGCCGGCGTCGTCGATTTTCACGATGCCTGCGACTAAGCCGTACACGCCGACCGTCATCACCAGCGCAATGATCACCAGCACCGCAAGCTGCTGCATGAAGGGCATGGTGGACACGGTGCCGAGCGAAATGACGATGATTTCGGCCGACAAAATGAAATCGGTGCGCACCGCGCCCTTGATCTTGTCCTTCTCGAACTCGCGCATGTCGACCTTTTCGTCGGCCAGGGCGGCGACCAGGCGTTCCTCGTGGTCCGCGTCTTCTTCCGGGCTGTGCAGGAATTTATGGGCCAGCTTCTCAAAGCCCTCGAAGCACAGGAAGGCGCCGCCGATCATCAGCAAGGGAATGATCAGCCAGGGTACGAAGGCCGAGATCAGGAGCGCGGCCGGCACCAGGATCGCCTTGTTCACCAGCGAACCTTTCGCCACCGCCCACACCACCGGCAGTTCGCGCTCCGCATGCACGCCGGAGACCTGTTGTGCATTCAGGGCGAGATCGTCGCCGAGCACGCCGGCGGTCTTCTTGGCCGCGACCTTGCTCATCAGCGCCACGTCGTCGAGGACGGCGGCGATGTCGTCGAATAATGCGAGCAAACTGCCTGCAGCCATGAACCACTCCCGAAATTATCAATATGGCAGCATCTTAACCGAGCACGGATGGCGCGGGCACACGGTTCAGCGCGATAAATTGCGGTTCAGGCCCGCAAATCTGCAGCTCGTCGCTTTCGGCGGACGGGACGCTTGTACGTACGTATAGTCAATATCGAAGGCTGCGGTACGCCAGCCTCGCCCCGCCGATGGAGATGACGATGACACCGAACCCGACCCTGACGATACCCCAGACCGCCACCCCGCTGCGCCGCACCCGTCCGCCGAAGCGCAAGACGCGCATCACGATCTACCTCGACGACGAGGTCCTGAACGAATTCCGTAACCTGTCGGAACGCTGCGGCACCGGTTACCAGACCCTGATCAACGCCGCCCTGCGTACCCGCCTGGCGGCGGCCGGTGCCGAACCGAGCCTGCTCTGACGGGCACGCCTTGAAATGCCCGGAAAAACCGGGCCGTGGCGCCACGTCCGGTTGATGGGTGCGAGAAAGTTACATGTAGCAAACATTTGTGCTACTCTTTCCGCTCTTTTAACCCCGGAGGCACCATGAAAAAAGGCGAACTGATCGCGGAATTTGCCAAGCGTACCGAGATGTCCGGTACCGCTGCCAACAGCGCGGTCAACACGATCATCGAGATCATCACCGAGCGTCTGAAAAAAGGCGACACCGTCGGCATCACCGGCTTCGGCACGTTCTCGGTCACCAAGCGCGCGGCGCGCAAGGGCCGCAACCCGGCAACGGGCGAGGTCATCAAGATCGGCGCATCGAAAACCCCGCGTTTCTCGGCCGGCGCTACCTTGAAGGCAGCCGTCAACCCGCGCAAGAAGTAATTTTTTAATTCCGCACGCCCGTTGGGCATCCGGCCTGGCGCCGCGGCATGCAGCCGCGCGCCATCCGCCCTCTTCCGTTGTTCCGGTTTTTCGTTTTTTTCGTTTCCCCGAATTTTCCCCATGCCTTTCGCCACCTGGATCGCCTTCGTCATCGCCGGCACCGTGATTGCCATCTCGCCGGGCTCCGGCGCCGTGCTGTCGATGTCGCACGGCCTGGCCTACGGCGTCAGAAAAGCCAGCGCCACCGTGCTCGGCCTGCAGTTCGGCCTGATCCTGGTGCTGGCGATCGCCGGCGCCGGCGTCGGCTCCCTGCTGCTGGCCTCGCCCACCGCCTTCTTCGTCGTCAAGGTGATCGGTGCGCTGTACCTGATCTATCTGGGCGTGTCGCAATGGCGCTCGAAGGACGAGGCCGGCCCGCTGGCCAGCAGCGCCGGCCTGGCCGCCCACCCTTCTTTCGGCAAGCGCGTGCTGACCGGTTTTTTGACGAATGCGACGAATCCAAAAGGCATCATCTTTATGGTGGCCGTGTTGCCGCAGTTTATTTCGAAAGATGCCCCGCTGCTGCCGCAACTGCTGATTTTGGGCGTCACCATGGTCACCATCGACAGCCTCGTGATGCACGGCTATGCGACGCTGGCCGCCTCGATGCAGAGATTGTTCCGTGATCCGCGCGCGATGCGTATCCAGAACCGGTTTTTTGGCGCAGTCCTTATCGTTGTTGGTTCGATGCTGTTTTTCGTAAAACGCGCAGCTAGTTGAGCTTGTTTCGGTTGTGCAGCATTTGCAACCGTCTGTAATTCCGGTTGTCGTGGCCTGGGCGCTTGCGGTGTAATCAGGTCGACGCATTCCGTCCACCGCCTGGAGCCCATGATGACCTTCCGTTTGATGAAGTCCGCAACGCTGCTGGCGCTGGCGGTCTGTTCCACATTCGCCCTGGCGGACGAGGACCCGCCGGCCCGGGTCGGCCGCGTTTCCCTCACCCAGGGGCAAGTCAGCATCAGCAGTGCCGGCGAAGTGGCCAATACCGCATTGGTCAACTGGCCGGTCACCTCGAACCAGACCATCTCGACGGCCCCCGGCGCGCGCACCGAACTGCGGGTCGGCTCGACCGCGATCCGCCTCGACGGCGACTCGGCCCTGGAGGTGTCCCAGCTCGACGACGACAGGCTGCGCCTGCGCCTGCACTACGGCAGCGCCAGCATCCGCGTCGTCAACGAGGAAGTCGCCGCCGGTTTCGAGTTGACGACGCCGCAGGCGCGCGTGCTGCTGCAGCAGCCGGGACGGATACGCGTGGACGCCGAGCGCGTGCGCGACACCAGCAGCATCCGCGTGTTCGACGGCGTCGCCGTGGTCGAGGGCGGGGGCGAACGCCTGACCGTGCGCAGCGGCCGCAGCGCCGAGATGCAGGGCCCCGATCTGCGCATGACGCAAGCGCTCAGCGACAGCTTCGACGAGTGGGCGGCCGTGCGCGACCGCGAGTTTGATTCCGTGCGCGCCACCCGCTATGTGCCGGCCGAGATGACGGGTTATGAGGACCTCGACCGCTACGGCAGCTGGCGCGAAGACAGCGAATACGGCAGCGTATGGCTGCCTGCGGTGGCCTCGAACTGGGTGCCCTACCGCGACGGCCGCTGGACCTGGATCGCTCCCTGGGGCTGGACCTGGGTCGACAACGCGCCCTGGGGCTATGCGCCTTTTCACTATGGCCGCTGGGTCCAGCTCCACAACCGCTGGGCCTGGGCCCCGGGCCGGCTCGAGCGAAATCCGGTCTGGGCCCCGGCCCTGGTCGGCTGGGTCGGCGGCGCCGGCTGGAGCATCGGGGCCGGATCCGTGGCGCAAGGCTGGTATCCGCTGTCTCCCTACGACCGCTTCGTGCCCGGCTACCGGCTGTCGGACAACCGTCTACGGCGCCTGAATGCGCACGAGGGACGCCGTGACCGCAACCACGACGGCATCCCGGATTACCGCCAGCGCGGGCTCACCGTGGTGCCGCAGGACCGCTTCGGCCAGCGCGGCGAAGTCATCGTAAAACATGAAGCGCGGGTGACGCCGCCGGCCAACTGGCAGGGCGCGCCCGGCGCCGTGCCGCCGGTGCCGCGCAGCTGGCGCGAGCGCAACCAGAACGACGTGCGCCGCGCCGATGACCACGATGGCCGCTGGGAAAGGCGCGACCGCGACGGCGACGGCCGGCCGGACGGCGGCTGGCGCCGCGATGGCCGCCAGGCTGGACGCGACGAGCGCCCTGCCGCGCCGGCCATGGTGACGACCGTGCCGGCACCGGCGCCCGTCGCGCCGCCGCCCCAGGTCGGCTTCGTGCGCCAGCCGGGCGTGATCACGACCGCCCCGGCGCCGGACGGACAGCGCGACTGGCGCGAACGCGAGGGCCGCGAGCGCCGCGAAGCCTTCGAGGATGGCCGCCGCCAGCGTCTACAGCAGCGTGCCGAGGGCGCCCAGCCCCAGCCGGCACCGTTCGCTCAGCACGGCGGAGCGGCCGCGGCGATGGAAGCAGCCGCCGCGCGGGCGCAAGCTCAAGCCCAGGCGCAAGCTCAAGCCCAGGCCCAGGCCCAGGCCCAGGCCCAGGCCCAGGCACGCGCCCAGGTCCAGATGGCGCGGCCGATGGCAACGGCGATCGTCTCTCCACCGCCGCGCCCGGCGCCGACGCCGCCTCCCGCGGTGGCGTCCGCGCCGCCCCAGCCGTCCGCGCCGCCGCAGGCAGCGCCACCACGGGCGCAGCGCGGGGGCGAGGATGGTCCGCACCGGCGCGACGGCATACGTCAAATGGAACGTTGACGGACGGGCAATTCACGCGCTGGTCTCGCATTGGCTACAATATCGGTTTGCACAGGAGCCGCCATGGACCCCAAAGAATCCCTCATCGAATACCCGAGCGACTTCCCGATCAAGGTGATGGGCCCGACGCATGAAGCCTTCCCCACCACGATCGTCGAGGTGGTGACCGGCTTCGACCCGACCTTCCACCACGGCCGCATGGAAGTGCGTCCGTCCGGCAAGGGCAATTACACCGGCCTGACCTGCACCGTGCTCGCCACCAGCCGCGCCCAGCTCGACGATCTGTATCGCGCGCTGTCGGCCCATCCGATGGTTAAGATCGTCATGTAAGTGTCAGGTCGGCAAGGTCGGACCCGCCGGGCAAGGCGGCAGGCACTGGCATATAATGTCGGGGCTGTCCACCTTTCCGACCGGATCCCATGCATGCATCTCGCCCCGTCGGCCCGCTGATTCGCGAGCTGGGCCGCGCCGACTACGAACCCGTGTTTGCCGCAATGCGCGCGTTTACTGATGCGCGCACCCCGGAGACGCAGGACGAGTTGTGGATCGTCGAGCATCCGCCCGTGTTCACGCTCGGCCTCGGCGCCGACCGCGGCCATGTCCTGGCCGGGCCCGGCGTGCCCGCGCACGCCATCCCCGTCATCCAGACCGACCGCGGCGGCGAAGTCACCTATCATGGTCCCGGCCAGGTCGTGATCTACTTGTTGATCGATCTCCGGCGCAACAAGCCGGGCGGCAAGTTATACGCCCGGCAATTTGTGGAAAAAATCGAACAGGCGGTCATCGACGTGCTGGCGGCGTATAATCTCGGCGGTGAACGCGTTGCCGGCGCGCCCGGCATTTATATTGCCGAAGGTCCCCGCCGCGGCGCCAAGATCGCCGCCCTCGGATTAAAGGTGCGCGGCAACGGCTGCACCTACCACGGGGTCTCGCTGAACGTGGCGATGGATTTATCGCCGTTTTCGTGGATTAACCCCTGCGGCTATTCCGGCCTCTCCACCGTCGACATGCGCACCATGGGCATCGAGGCGCCGCTGGCCGACGTACAGCAGGCCCTGGCGCACGCCCTGGTGCAGCACCTGGCCTCGACTGCCGAACCGAACAAACCAACTGAAGCCCCTGTGGGCCAAGCGACATGACTACCGACACCGATACCGGTCTGAATCCCGCCTACAACGCCCTTGATAAACAAAAGGGCGCCAATAAAACCTCGCGCATCCCGATCAAGATCGTGCCGATCGCCGACGCCGAGCGCCTGAAAAAGCCGGACTGGATCCGCGTGAAAGCGGCAACGGCTTCGTCGCGCTTCTACGAGATCAAGGACATCCTGCGCGCGAACAACCTGGTCACCGTCTGCGAAGAAGCGAGCTGCCCGAACATCGGCGAATGCTTCGGCAAGGGCACCGCCACCTTCATGATCATGGGCGACAAGTGCACCCGCCGCTGCCCGTTCTGCGACGTCGGTCACGGCCGTCCGGATCCGCTCGACGTCAACGAGCCGGGCAACCTCGCCAAGACGATTGCCGACCTGCGCCTGTCGTATGTCGTGATCACCTCGGTCGACCGCGACGATCTGCGGGACGGCGGCGCCGGCCATTTTGTGGAGTGCATCACCAAGACGCGCGCCCTGAGCCCGAACACCAAGATCGAAGTGCTGGTGCCGGACTTCCGCGGCCGTCTCGCAAAAGCGCTGGCGATCTTCGCCGACGGCCTGCCGGACGTGATGAACCACAACCTGGAAACCGTGCCGCGCCTGTACAAGGAAGCACGCCCGGGCGCCGACTACAAACACTCGCTCGAGCTGCTGCGCGACTTTAAGGCGCTGTATCCGAACGCGGTCACGAAGTCCGGCATCATGGTCGGCCTGGGCGAGACCGACGAGGAGATCCTGCAGGTGATGCGCGACATGCGCGAGCACAATGTCGAGATGCTGACCATCGGCCAGTACCTGTCTCCGTCGAACTCGCACCTGCCGGTGCGCCGCTACGTGCACCCGGACCAATTTAAAAAATTCGAGGAAGCGGCCTACGAGATGGGTTTTGTGCACGCCGCCGTCGGCGCGATGGTGCGTTCCTCGTACCATGCCGACCAGCAGGCGCACAACGCGGGCGTGGCGGCGTAAAGCCTGCCTGCCGGCGCAAACAGGAACGGCCTCCGAGGAGGCCGTTTTTTTATGGACGAAGCGGATGCGCCGTCACGGCAGGATGGCCGGTCCCTTGACCTGCTGGTGCAATTCCCCTTCCGTCTGCCGGACGCGCTCGACGGTCTGGGCGTCCACGCCGACCGGGCGGGTCGGCACAATTCTCGGCGTGATCAGGACGATGGTCTCGGTCGAGCTGCCGGTCTCCTCGCTGTTCGAAAACAGTCTGCCAAGGCCCGGTACCTCGCCCAGGATCGGCACGCCGGTGCGGCGCAGGCCGGCGCTGGCCTTGATCAGGCCGCCGATCAGGATGGATTGGCCGTTCTCCGCCACCAGCTGGGTGTTGACTTCGGTCGTCTTCTTCGACGGGATCCCGCCCAGCAGCGAACCCGAGCTCACTTCCGGGCGCACGCGCAGCGCGATACGGCCGTCGCTGTCGACCGATGGCGTCACGCGCAGGATCACGCCGGTTTCGAGGAACTGGATCGATTCGCTGGTGACGTTGTTGATTGTCGTGGTCACGCGGTAGCCCAGCTTGTCGCCGATATTCGTGCTCGCCTCCTGGTTTTCCAGCGTCAGCAGTTTCGGGGTGGCCAGCGTGCGCACGCGCCCCTTGTTGCTCAGGGCGTTCAAATACAGGTCGACGTTGTTGTTCACGAAATTGAAGACCAGGCCCTGTCCCGTGCGCGGAACCAGTCCGGCGGTACCGATGCGGTTGACGCCGTCGCCGCTGAACACCTTGTTCCATTCGATGCCGAAGTTCTCGTTCTGGTCGAGCGTGATCTCGAGGATTTTTGCCTCGATCATGATCTGCTGCGGCTGGGTGTCGATCTCGCGCAGCACGGCTTCGATGCGCTTGACGCCCTCCATGGTGTCCTCGACCACGATCATGCGCCGCGTCGGCAGTACCGACACCTTGCCGCCGCGGCCGACGTGTTTGGAGAGGATGTCGGCCACCAGCTGCGGCTCCGAATACAGCACCTTCAAAGCCCGCACTTCCAGCTGGCCGGATGGGACCACCTCGCTGCCCGCCGGCTGCGCCGGATTGACGATCACATAGCCATTGTCGCGCGCGATCACCTGGTAGCCGCCCGCTTCGGCGATCGCGTAGATCGCCTGGCGCGGCGTCATGTCGTACAGGCTGACGGCGACATTGCCCGTCACGCCCTTGCCGAGCATGATGTTGAGCCGTTCGTGGCGCGAGATCATCTCGAACAGCTCGGCGATCGGGGTGTCGCGGAACACGAACGAGGTGGGGGCGCCGGCCGGCGCGACCGTGGACGACACCGCGGTCGCAGGCTGCACGGCGCTTTGCGGCGCATTTTTCCTGGCCGCGCCCGCGTCAAAAGCGGTGGCGAGCAGGGCCGCCAGGATCAGCTGTTTTACTAAAACGTTCTGCTTCATTTGCGGCTTGCCTCGTTCAGTACCAGAACGCTTTTCACGCCACGTTTGCTGAGCGTGACGCCGCGTTCTTCCACCTTGATCAGTTGATAATCTCCGAACCACTCGCCGACGGCGAGGATCTGGCCATTGATGTTCGCCAGCGCGCGTCCCGGCGCGACCATGACGGCGCGCAGTTGCGGCGCGTGCTGCGGCGCATCCGGTTCCGCTTCCGCTGATGCAGCCCGCAGCGGTGGGGCAGGGCGCGCGAACGGATCGCGCAAGGGCTGCGCCTGCACCGCGAGGGACGCCAGCGCCAGCAAGATCGTCGCGGCGTGCTTCATGGCTTGCTCTCCTGCGGCCGGAAAGCCGCGATACGGATTTTCATGGCGACCTGGCCCGGCTCCGTAGCCGGGCGCATCTCGAAACTGGCAATCGCCAGGTTCGGCTGCGCGTGCTCGATTGCGCCCATCCAGGCCAGCAGGGCGGCATACGTGCCGCTCGCCTCGGCATCGAAGCCGGCCTGGGTAAAGGACAGTACCGTCTCCTCGGGCGCCGGAACGATGCCGTGCAGGATAACGCCCTGGGCCTGCGCCAGCTGCCCGAGCTCGCCCACCAGGCGCACCAGTACCTGCGTGGGCGCGCTTGCTGCCGTGGCGCCGAAGCGTTTGGCCAGGGTGTCGGTGTCGCTTGCGAGCACGGCCAGCTGCGCGGCCAGCAGGCGCGGGTCGTTCGTACCGAGGTCGAGCTGCGCCTGCTCGGCGCGCACCGCGCGCAGCGCCGCCAGCGGCGCGCGCAGCGCATAGAACCACAATGCGGCGGACACGATCAGGAGCAAGCCAATGCCCATCAGGTGCAGCTGGCGCGCGGGCAGGGCGGCGGCCTTGCGGATCAGGGCGGGGTTCATGGCGTCGCTCCCCGCTTGACCAGGGTGGCGGCGGCGCTGAAGCTGACGGCGCCGCCATCCTCGGGCGCGGCCGTGCTGCTGTTCAGGAAGCGCACATTCGCCAGATGCGGATCGGCGGCCAGCGCCGCCAGGAAGGCCGTCATCGCGCCGTTACTCTCGGCCTGGCCGGCGATCTCGATCTGGCTGCCGAGGCGCCAGGCCTGCACCGCTCCCGTTTGCGGCGCGCGTGCCTGCACCGTGCCGGGCGGCAGCGGCGCGGGCGGCGCAGCCTGCAGCAATTCCCGGGTGCGGCCAAAGCGCAGCCGCTCGAACCAGACCTTGTCGTTGAGGGTGCCATTCAGGATAGTCGCCAGCGCCGCCACGTCGCCGGCGCCGCGCAGGCTGTCCAGGGCGCCGACGTTCTCGGCCAGCAGATCCTTGCGTGCCTGCGCGTTCGTCAGCTGGGTGCGCATCGCACCGATCTGCAGCGAGGCCGTGCGGCCCTGTTCGAGGCGCGGCGTTTCCAGGGACAGGCGCCAGCGCAGCAGGGCGCTGGCGCTGCCTCCGGCCACCAGCAGCAGGGCCAGGGCGGCGCCATACACGGTCAAGGTGCGCCGTACGCGCAGGCCCTCGCGGTAGCTGCGCGGGATCATGTCGATATCAGCCATGGGCTTCTCCCCGCAATGCCAGGCCGGCGGCCAGGGCGATGCCGTGCGTGTCGCTCCCGACCGGCGTCGACAGCGGCGCGCCGTGGAAGGCTTTATAGGGATCGAGCAGTTCGACCGGCAGGCGCACCAGTTCCTCGACCCGCTCCTGGATATGGCGGTAGCGCGCCACGCTGCCGTTCAGGTAGACCCGGCTGATCGCGCTGCCGCGCGTGCGCGACGCCACATACACCTGGGTGCGCACCAGTTCTTCGGCCAGTGCCGCGAATTCCTGGTACAGGATCTCGCGCACCGTGCGCCCGATGTCGGGCTGTTCTCCGGCCCCGTGGGGTGCGCCGGCCGGCGTGCCGATGCCGTGCTCGCGCAGCAGCGCCAGCGCGACCTCGGTACTCAGCCCGAGCGCGCGTGACAGGCGGTCGACCAGCTGCATCTCGCCGAAGTCGATTTCCCGATCCAGCATCAGCCGCCGGCCCCAGATCACGGTCAGATAGCTTTTACTTGCCCCGAAATTGATCAGGAGGACGGACTGGTCGAAATCTTCCTGCATCGCCGCCAGTAATCGCGCGATCGCAGCCGGGCCGATATCGAGCGCCACCGGCTCGAGGCCGGCGCCGCGCAGCGTTTCCAGGTAAGTCAACACCTTGCTGGAGGCCGCCACCGCAGCCAGCACCTGCTTGTCCAGGCCGGAGGCCTCGACGCTGCGCACCTGGTAGTAGTCGACCACCGATTCGACGGCCGCCGCGCCCAGCTGCTCGCGCACCGCGCGCGCCACCGCCTGCGGTTCGCTCTGGCCGTCCGGGACGTGCACCGTCAGCGGCAGGATCCGCACTTCGCTCGGCGCCAGCACCGACACCACGCGCCGTCCGGCGAAAGGAGCGGCCGCCAGTGCTTCGCGTATGAACGCTTTCAGGCGGCGCGGGTCGGCCAGCAGCTGCGCGCGCTCGACGGGGTAAGGCAGCGACAGCGCCGCGCGTACCACCATGCCCTTGGCGGAAGGGGCGGTCTGCAGCATGTTCAGGCGCTGGGCGGCGAAATCGACGCCGATCGGCGCCGCCAGGGCACCTTTGCTGACCAGGGAATTGAGCCAGGACTTCATCATGCCGCCGCCTCGCCAGGCGCCAGGGGCACCAGGCCCAGGAAGAGCAGGGCGACAAGGCTGAGCAGGGCGACGCCCTTGCGGGTCTCGCGCGTGATCACCGGCGTGGCGTAGTCGCGCAGCTCGCCGGCGAAATCGAGGCAGGACCAGACCTTGGTGAGGTCGCTGACAAAGGTGGAGGCGGTGGTTTTCATGGCCTGTGTTGTTGGATGCGCATGCGCTCAGCAGCGCGGGTAATAGCGGACGACGAGCGTGGGTTTGTTCGTGCTTGAATCGAGGCTGTAGAACTTCGCGTCAAGCGGGCCGATCGGTTTGAACAGCACGCCGTATTTCGGGATCGCCCCGCTGACCCAGCCTTCGACCAGGGGGTCGATGCGCCAGGTGTATTCGACGAGGGCGCTGCTGGAGCCATTGATCGGGACTGTCCACAGCGGTTTTTGTACATAGTCGCCGCCGGGGCTGGTCCACGGGGCGGTCCAGGTGGCGGTGGCACCCCATTTGGTGGTCACCCGGTGCACGCCGAGGGAACGCGGCGCTGCCGTGTTCGAGCTTGCGTGCGCCAGCTTGAGCTGCGCGCTGACGATCAGGGCGTCGGAGAGCTCGCTCGGCAGGTTCTCGAATTTGATGAGCGCATACGCCGTGTCCTGGGTCGTTTCAAGGGTAGGGACGTTGACCATGTTGCCGGGCCTGTCCTTGATCGTGGTGTCACTGTCGCCGGAGGGAACGATCGGCGCTGTGTCGCTCGCGTTCGCGCGGCTGTAGCGCGTGGCTCGGTAGTCGACCACCGAGCGGGTGCTGCGGGCAGTTTTGGCCGTGACGCTGATTTTCCAGTCACGGCCATCGAGGCTGACCTGGTCCGCCGTGATCGTGCCGCCTGCCAGGGGAAGGTCGGCAAATTTCCTGGTCGAGGTGCAGCCGAGTTTTTCGTTCTGCCAGCGTACGAGAGCGACGCCAGCGCTGGCCAGGTAGCGCGCCGCTTCGATATCGTATTTCGCATCCACCTCGGAGACCGACATGCTGCCCTCGCGCGTCAGGCTGTACGCGAGCGTGCCCACCAGCGCCAGGGTGAGCGCCACCGGCAGCAGCAGCAGGCCGCGTTGGGTTGCGGTGCTCATGGCGCCACCCCCAGGCGCACGACCGCAGTCGTGGCCGTGCTGGCGCTGTCGCGGGCGAGGTTCAGGCTGACCTGGATCAAAGGCCGTTCGCTCGACGATGTCAGCGCCGTAAGCGTGATGCAGGTGACGGATTCGGCCAGCACATACTTGTCTTTACCCGAGGTTTCGATGAGTGCGCCATCGATGACATCGTAGGCGGCGGACTTGGCGCCGCCGCACGACGACCCGGTCAGCTGCGCCGCCGCCGTGGAGGCGCCGATGCGCGCGGCAATGCGCTCGAGTGCGAAATTGGCTTCCCGTTCGACCGTCAGCTGGTTGCTGCCGATGCGCGCGGCGCTGGACGCCGTGGCCAGCATCGGCACCAGCGGTGCCAGCACGAGGGCCGTGATCGCCAGTCCCAGCAACAGTTCGACCAGGCTCAGGCCGTGTTCACGGAAGCGCTGCGGCCGCTTCATCGTGCCACCAGCGTAGTGAACGAATAGCCGCCGTTCGCGGCGACGGTAATGTGGAGCAGCGGCGACTCCAGGCGGGGATCGCTGGAGTTGACGTTGCAAGCCAGCCAAACCTCAGCCGCGCCGTTTTCGCGCTCGTAGCAGGCAATGTAAACGCGCGGCGTGGTATCGCAGGATGCATCGGCCGGCAGCGGCAGCGCCGCGAGCTGATCCTTGCCGGCGGCGGCTGCATACAAGCTCTGGTACGGCTCGGCCAAAACAGTTTCCATTGTGTTCTTTATACAGCGCAGTTCTCGTGCTTTGGCCGCGGCAATCGACGAAGCCGTGATGCCGTTGCGGATGGCGTCGCCCATCGGCACCGCGCAGATCGCCAGCAGCAGGACCGCCACCATGATTTCCACGAACGAGAAACCATGCTGGCGAGCGACAGCGCTCAAAACGTCACCCGGCCCGTCACCGGCGCCAGGCGTACCACGCGCTCGACATTCCCGTAGCGGATCGTGACCCTGCCTTCGCCCTTCAGCGGGTCGATGTCCTTGGTACCGAACAGTGCGCTCCATAGCTGGCTCAGCTTGCTTGGGTCGATGTACGAGGGCGTCCCATCCGGGCCGAACGAAGCGTAGTTGGTGGTGGGGCCGCCTTCGTAGTCGAAGACGGCGCTGACGATGGTCGCGCGCGGCATGGCGTTTCCGGCAAAGCTGATCTGGTAGTCGCGTTTGTCGACCGGATGCGTGGCGGTGGTGCCATTCCCGGAGTTGGGCTCATACACCCGCAGGATCTGGGTTGCAGGGTTGACGCTGACCTGCTGGTACTTGCCGGTCCGGATCGCTTCACGCTGGGCGAAACGCAGGGCGCTGGCGATCTCCGCCGCCACCGCGTCGGCGGCAGCGGGAGACGTCGACGATGCCTGGGGGATGGCAATGGCGGCCACCACGCTGACGACGGCGATGACGATCACCATTTCCGCCAACGTGACACCCGCATGCCGAACGGCAGGACGACGGAGCACGATGGCGCGTGCTGCTTTATTTGGCCGACAATGCGGTCGCGCCGTCACGCGACAGGCGGGTCGTATTGATCTGCAGCGTGCCATTGGTGTTCAGGAAACGCCAGCCGGTCGTCGCTGCGCCCGGCGGGTTGTTGGCCGCGGCAGTAACCACGGTGACGGTCGCCACATTCGTGACAGGTTCGACCGGGATCGCACGCAGGTACGGGCCGAAGCTGTAGCCAGGCGCGGCGACGCTGCAGGTGCGGCCTGCCGCGTCAGAGAAGGTCGTCAATTGCTGGATGAGGGCGGCCTCCGTGTTGACCGCACCGTCGCCAGCCGTGCCACCGGTGCAGGGCAGTGCCGCTGCGGCGCCGGCGACGAAGGTCGACGGATAGGTATTGTTGTGCTGTACGCGATACAGTTCGATGGCCGAGCGCAGCGTCGTCAGGTTGGCAATGGCCGCCGACTCCTGCGCGTCGGTCGAGGTATTCGAAAACTGCGGAATCGCGATCGCCGCCAGGATCGCGATGATGATCACGACGATCAGGAGTTCGATAAGCGTGAAGCCTTTGGCGGCGGCGCGGCGGAAAGTAGAGTTCATCATTTTTTGAGTAGGTGGCTAAGGGCGATTTGCTGTGGGCAAAGTCTTAACGAGTAGCAACGAAGAGTAGCATGAAACATCACCTCTTTTTGTTGCCGTTGCGCATTAACCATTCCAGATTGTCGTTTTTCAGTGCACAGCGCGCGACATTTTGAAGATAGGCAGAATGATCGAGGTAACGATGGTGCCGACCAGTACGCCCATCACCAGCAGCATCACCGGTTCGGCCATCTTCGCCAGCGCGTTCAGCTGGCGCGTCAAATCTCGTTCATAAAAATCGGCGACCCGTCCCATGACGCGGCCGAGGGAACCGGTCTGCTCGCCGGTGTCGATCATCTGCTTGACGCTGACCGGAATCAGGGAGCTGTCGCGAAAGCCGGCGGCGATGCCGCGTCCCTCGGTCACTTGCACCTCGAGGTCGCCGATAAAACGCTGGAACTCGGCGTTCGGAATGACGTTGCGGCAGGCGCCGAGCGTGGCCAGGATGGTCACGCCGCGCTCGAGCGAAATGCCCATCACGCGCATCAGGCGCGTCAGGTAGATCTTGATGAAGATGTCTTTCACGAAGGGCACGCGTAGCTTCATGCGGTCGAGCCATTCGTGCACGTCGGGACGGCGCGAGGCCACCAGCAGGCCACCGACGAGAACCAGGGCGCCGATGCCGAAGACCGTGCCGTGCCGGGTCAGGGCATTGCTGGCGGCAATAAAAATCTTCGTCGTCAGCGGCAGTTCGTCGTAGATCGCCGTGAACATCACCGAGAACTTCGGGAACACGGCCACCAAGATGAACACCACCACCAGGATCGAAAACACGATCAGGAAGCCGGGATAGGACAAGGCCGAGACGATGGTGCTGCGCAGCCGCTCCTGCTTTTCGTCCATGTCGACCAGCTGCTCGAGCACCTCGGCGAGAAAACCGCCTTCCTCGCTGGCGCCGATCAGGTTGATGTAGGTCGGCGGGAACAGGTCCGGGTGTTTGTTCAGTGCTTCGGAAAAGCGCTGGCCGCCGACGATGGCGTCCGCCACTTCGCCGATGATGGCCTTTAAACGCGGCTTGACGGTCTGGTCGCGCAGCGCGCCGAGGGCGTCGTGCAGGGGCACGCCCGTTTCCAGCAGCAGCGCCAGGCGTTCCGTAAACAGCATGCGGTCGGCACTGCCGATGCGCTCCTGTGTGAAGGTCCACGCCGGTTTGCGCGCGGCCGCCTTGGCGGCGGCCGGCCCGGCCAGTTCGGTCGCCGTCACCGGCGCCGGCAGATCGTCCCATTCGAGTGCCATGCCTGTCCTTTACAGCGAGTGCACGACGCGCGCGATTTCCTCGGGCGTGGTGTCGCCGCCAAAGGCGCGCTCCATGCCGTCGGCATACAAATCGCGGTGGCCGCTGTTGGCCACGTGCTGGGCCATCGTGTCCTTGCTGGCATTCGCCACGATCATGCGCTGCAGCTCCGGCCCCACTTCGAGCAGCTCGTAGATGCCGAGCCGGCCCTTGTAGCCGGAGTCGTAGCACGACGGACAGCCGCGCCCCTTCAGGAGTTTCAGATTGCCCTCTCCCTTGTAACCATAGGCGGCGGCCGCGTTCGGCGGCACGAGATAACCCGTTTTGCACGCCGGGCAGATGCGGCGCACCAGGCGCTGCGCCATCACCCCGATCAGGGCCGACGACAACAAATAGGGTTCGACCCCCATCTCGACCAGGCGGGCGACGGCGCCCAGCGTGTCGTTGGTGTGCAGGGTCGTGAGCACCAGGTGCCCGGTCAATGCCGCCTGCACCGCGATTTCCGCCGTCTGGCGGTCGCGCACCTCACCCACCATGATGATGTCCGGGTCCTGGCGCAGCACGTGCTTTAATATTTTCGGGAAGGTGAGGCCGATCGCATCGTTCACCTGGTTCTGGTTGATGATGTCCAGCTGGTACTCGACCGGGTCCTCGATCGTGACGATGTTTTTCTCGATGCTCTTTAAATAGTTGATCGCCGCGTACAGGCTGGTGGTCTTCCCGCTGCCGGTGGGGCCAGTCACCAGGATCAGGCCGTGGCTGCGGCCGAGCAGCCTTTTAAACGTGTCGACGGCGCCGCCGTTCATGCCCAGCTTGTCGACATCGAGGATCGACTGGTTTTTATCGAGCACACGCAGCACCACCTTCTCGCCGTAGATGCCGGGCAGGGAAGAAAAGCGCAGGTCGACCGTGCGGCCCTGCGTCATCACCTGGATGCGGCCGTCCTGCGGTAATCTGCGCTCGGCGATGTCGAGGTGCGCCATCACTTTCAGACGCGAGACGATCGCCGGATGCAGTTCGATGCGCGGCGACATGACCTCGTACAGGATGCCGTCGATCCTGAGCCGGATGCGCGACTTGTTGCGCGAGATCTCGATGTGGATGTCGCTGGCGTTGTCGTGGATCGCGCGCTGGATCACGGCATTGACCATGTTGATCACCGGGCTGGCGCCGGCCATCTGGTCGATCTGCGTGTAGTCGTCCGGGATCTGGTTTTCCACCAGTTCGAGGTCGTTCGCCTCGCTGTGGATAAAGTCCGGCATGGTGCCGCCGTAGGCATCGTCGCGCACGCGGTTGATGTCGGCCGGCGGCGCCATCGCCACCCGGATGCGGCAGCCGGTGCGGGCGCGGATCTCGTCGATGCTGTGCACCGCCTGCGGCTCGCCGGTGGCGATCGTCAGCGTGTTCTCGACCACGAACAGCGGGATCACGTTCAGGCGTTTCGCCACGTCGCGTTCCAGCAGGGAGACGGCGGTCGGATCGTACAGGCCCGCGCGCAGGTTCACGAAGGGCAGGTCCAGCTGTTCGGCCAGCGCCTGGAACAGAGCGGCTTCGGACAGCCACTTCTTTTCGACCATGATGAAACCCATGCGCTTGCCGGTCTGCTCCTGCAGGCGTGCCGCCTCCGCCACCTGGGCGGCGGTCACGATGCCGCGTTCGACCAGGATGTCGCCGAGTTTTAATTGACCGGCCGGGCGCGCCGGTTTCGCCGGCGCCTGCGGTGCGTCATACAGGGCCACCTGGTCGGCGACGCCGGTGATCGTCAGGATATCGAGCAGCAGCGGGCTCGGATAGGCCAGTTTGAGCCAGCCGCCGAGCGAACCCAGGCGGGCGGCCGCGCGCGTCATCAGTTCCAGCGCGCGCCCGGACAGCAGCGGCACCTTGCCCAGGTCGAGCACGATGCTGACCTGGTGCTGGGTGATGCATTCGGCGAGCGCGCTTTCCACGGCGTCGATGGCCTCCGTTGCCACCAGCGCCATCGCCGGCGCCAGGTAGGTCATCGAGCCGATGCGGCTGCGGGTAACTGCTTCGCTCATTTAGGCTGCAGCTCCCACCGCGCTGAGGGCTGGCTCGCGCGCGATATTGAAACGGGCGATCCATTCCGGCTCTTGCGCGCAGACCGCCTCGAACACCTTGATGATGGCCGGGTCGAGCTGGCTGCCGGCGACGCGCGCGATCTCCGCCATCGCCACTTCGTGGCTGCGCCCGGCGCGATAGGCGCGCGAGCTGGTGATCGAATCGTAGGTGTCGGCCACCGCGATGATGCGCGCATGCAGCGGAATATCGTTGCCCTTCAGGCCGTGCGGGTAGCCGGTGCCGTCGTATTTTTCCTGGTGGTGGCGTGCGCCCGGTACCGCCCCTTTTAAACGGTCGATGTGGCGCAGGATCTCGTAGCTGCGCTCCGGGTGCACTTTAATGAATGTGAACTCGTCGGCGGTCAGGCGGCCCGGTTTGCACAGTACCGCGTCGGGAATGCCGATCTTGCCGACGTCGTGCAGCAGCGAGCCCCAGAACAGGTCGTCGGTGTCGCGTGGTCCGAGGTTCAGCGCTTCTCCGATCTGCATCGTGATGTAGTGCACGCGCTCGGAGTGGCCGCGCGTGTACGGGTCTTTCGCTTCGACCGCCTCGATCAGGGCGTTCGCCATCTGGTCGTTGAATTGCCGGGTCTCGGCGAGCATGCCGTACATCCTGGATAAGCCCGACAGCTGGTTCGCCAGCAATTCTCCCAGCTTGCGGTCGCTGTTCGAAAAATCGGGTTTCGCAAGATGGTTCGCCAGCACCAGGATCGCGACGACACTGCGGTCGTGGATCACCGGGCAGCACAGCAATTTGAAGGGCAGGTCGGTAAAGATATAGGCGCGGCGCGGGTCGGCCACGTCGTTGATGACGATCGGTGCGCGTGCCGAATGGGTAAAACGGTATAAATCGCCGCGCATCTCGACCAGCACCAGGTCGAGGTTGTGGATCGGCGCCGACAGGTTCGTCGCATGCACGCACAGGTTTTCGCCCGGTTTGACGAAGGCGGCGACATCGGCGTCCATGTGCTCGGCCCAGCTTTGCAGCAGTTTCTGGAACAGGTCGGCGCCCGGTTCCAGTTGCTGGACCTGCTTGTCGATCGCATACACCAGGTGCAGCTCTTCGTAGCGCTCGGACAGTTCTAGCGCCATGTTGTCGAGTTCGCGCTTGGCCGCGACTTCGTCGGCGATGCCGGCGCCGATGTCCTCGAAGGTTTCGGCGAGCGCATCCCAGGCGATCGGGGCCTCAGCCAGGGTCTCGACACGCACGGCAAGGTAGCCGAGCAGCCCGGTCTTGCCGTGGATCGCCATGTAGAGCAGCGTGTCGCCGTCCGCGTCCAGGCGTTGCAGGCCGTCGCCATCGCTGTGCCAGTTGAAACCGGCGGCGCAGCGCACGCCGATCCAGGCGGCGATGTCGCTGTCGGCGCGTGCGGTCCACACGGCAAGGCCGCCGGCATCGCACACCGCGAAGTCGTGCTCGACGCCGGTGACGCGGCGCAGCCAGCGCGCATGGCGGGAAAAATCGAGCGCGTGCAAAGCGTCAGGCTGCATGGGTGTTCTCCTGCTGGGTGGCGGCACTCGTAAAATGGGCGGCCAGGCGTGCGATCAATTGGCGGGGGCTGAGCGGCTTTTCGAGAAAATCGACATTCGCCAGTTCCTTCACCCATTCGCGCTCGTTCGATGCCGTCATCGAGGTCATCACGAAGATCGGGAAGGGGGCGTCGGGATAGCGGGCGCGCGCCGTGCGACACAGCTCCCGCCCGTCCATGCCGGCCATCTGGATGTCGCTGACCATCACGTCGGGGCGGCGTACGCCCATCTTTTCGAGCGCCTCGGCGCCGTCGTTGGCGCTGGCGACCTCGTAGCCTTCGCGCTCGAGCATCAGGCGCAGCACGCGGATCACGTGCGGCTCGTCATCGACGAGCAGGATCATGCGTTTGTTCATAGGACTTGGCCTCCTTCGACCAGGGCCGGCATTTTTTTCAGGTGGATCGAGAACACGCTGCCGTGTCCCAGTTCGCTGTCGATCGTTAGGCGGCCATGGTGCAGCTCGACGATCTGATTGGTGAGATACAGCCCGAGGCCGTGGCCGCCGCGCTGCTCAAGGCCCGTTTCGCGCACGCGGAAGAATTTCTCGGTCACGCGCTCGCGGTCGTCCGGGGTCATGCCGATGCCGCTGTCGCGGACCGCGATCACGACGTCCGAGTCGCCTTCGTCGGCCGCCAGCACCACGCTGCCCCCAGGCTGGTTGTATTTGATCGCGTTGTTCAGCAGGTTGTTGATGGCAATGCGGAACAGGTCCTTGTCGACCGAGACGGCCGCCAGGTCGCGTGCCACCTGCAGTTCGAGGCGGATACCTTTACTGTCGGCGCGCGCACGCGCCTGCTGCCAGGCGTCGCGCAACAAGTCGTCGAGTTTGACGCGGTGGCGCTCGGGACGCATGCTGCCCATCTCGAGCTTGCTGACGTTGAGCAGGTTGTTGACGAGCGAATTCATGCGCTCGACTTCGTCCTGGATCACGTTGATCGCTTCCACGCGCAGCGCCGGATCGTCGACGCTGGCGTCGGCCAGCATTTCGCCGTACATGCCGATCACGTTCAGCGGCGATTTCAGTTCGTGCGCCACGTGGGCGACGAAATCGTTGCCGGCCTGGCGCGCCAGGTGCTCGCGGGTGGCGTCGCGCAGCACCACCAGGGTGCCGTAGGCCATCGAGTGGCCGAGTAATGCCTGGGCCGTGGCCCATAAACGCTTGTCGGGCACGCCGGCCGGGTTGAATTCGATCGTCATCTGGCTGCGCGTATCGAGTCCGGCGCTGCGAAAGCGCGCCAGCATCGCACGCAGTTCCGGGTCGCGGCACCAGGCCTCGACCGGCTGCGACAGCACCTCGGCGACAGGTACGCCGAGCAGGGGCTCGATCTTGCCCGTGGCGAAAGTCACTTCGCCTGCCGGATCGAGCACCAATAATCCGTCCGGCAGGCATTGCAGCACCGCCTGCATCTTGTTGCTGCCGTATTCGAGCAGGCGGCCGCTGGCCATGCTGGCCACGCTTTCCTGTTCCAGCTCGCGGATGCGCGCGCTGGCCTGGTCGAGGTAGCGGTTCAGTTTATGCGCCAGGCCGCGCACGTCGGCATCGCCATCGTTCCCGTTTGTCGGCACCACGGCCGGCAGCGCCTGGCCCGACCCCGCCTGGGCGGCGGCGACCGTGCGCAGCTGCTCGCCGAGCGCGGCCAGCGGCGCCATTTCGCGCTTGATCACGAGGTAGATCAGCGGCACCAGCAGGAACATGGCCAGCGCAATCAGCGCATAGAAGGGCAGGTCCTTCATGGCGAAGGGCGTGCGTGGCTCGAAATAGCCGATCCGCACCTGCATTTTCTCGTCGGCGCTGGCCAGCGGGCCGTGGAATTCGCGGATCGCGCGTCCGTTCTGGCCGGCGGCGATGAGGCGCTCGGCAAACCCGGTCAGGGCCAGCGGCACGGCGGGCGGCACCAGGGTGCCGGCGCTGGCCACTTCGGTCACATTGCGCCCGTTCTCGAAGCTGACGGCCGCATACGCAAAATCCGGATTGTCGCGGTAGGCGAGAATGGAGTCGAGCACGCTGGGCGCGCCCTTGCCCGGCGCCAGCACCGCGACCGGCAATGCCGCCAGCGAACGCACCATGCCCAGGCCCTGGGCGCGTACCTGTTCCGCATGCTCGGTCTGCTGGCGTTGCAGCAGCAGGGTTACCACCAGTGCGATCACCGCTAGCGACGAGACAATGAGAATCAGGCCGATCCGGTTATTTTTCATGATGGCGGGTCCTTCCGGGCGTGTGCGGCGCTGGTCGACAGTAAGTGGTGGGGAAGCGTCAGACTATAGTTGAAAATTTCTTCAAGGAAAATAACATTCTGCTTTCACTGCCTGTCTGGTCAAGTTTTTGTCGATACCGGTACACACTTCCGGACGAAATGCGAAGTTTCAGCCTAGAACGCCGGCGCGATCTGGAACAGGGCGCCTGCGCCATCCGCGCTATAGTGATAACAACCAGACATCACTCCTGAAACACATGAGCAATTCACGCTACGACTCTTCCGACAACGACACCGGCGACGACGACGCCTTCCTTGAACGCGAACTGAACCTGGGCGAGCGCGGCATCGAACTGGTCAAAATGGAAGGGCGGGTGTTCCTGCGCTTTACGGGAGAAGTGAAATACGAGGGCCTGCGCGTGCGCTACGCGCTGGTGCCGGCGCGCGGCGTGCTGGCCAAGCCGAGTAAATGGCGCAAGATGGATTTGACGAGCCGGCGCGCGCTGATCGAGGAGCGCACGGGCGACAAGGCGCTGGCGGAACTCCAGCTCGACACCGAGGAGTTCGTGCGCGACATCGCCGAGCAGGCCGATGATGCCGGTTTCGACCCGCGCGTCTTCCTCGGGGTGCTCGAGGAACTGGAAACCTCGGAGCCGGCCGACTACGTGTTCGAGCGGATTCGCCAGCGGGTAGAACACGCGATCGAGCGCGAGCAGGAAGAACGACACGCCGCGCGCACCAAGGAAAGCATCAATCTGGCCGAATACCCGGAGTCCTTCGAGGTCGCCAGCCGCATGCAGCGTAAATTCATTGCGCTGCTCGGGCCGACGAATTCCGGAAAAACCCACCGCGCGATGGAAGCGCTGGCGAAAGCGGGCAGTGGCGCCTATCTCGCGCCATTGCGGCTGCTGGCGCTGGAAAACTACGAACGCCTGCAGGCGGCGCGCCCCCATGGCGAGCCGATCAAGGTGAGCCTGATCACGGGAGAGGAGCGCCGCATCGCCGAAGGCAGCACCCACGTCGCCAGCACCGTCGAGATGCTGGACAGTAAAACGCCGATCGAAGTGGCCGTGATCGACGAGATCCAGATGCTGGCCGACCGCGACCGCGGCGCCGCCTGGACCGCCGCCGTCTGCGGCGCGCCGGCCTCGGTCGTCTACCTGGTCGGGGCGCCGGAAGCGCGGCGTGCGATCGAGGCCCTGGCCGAACGGCTGGAAGTACCGTTGGAGGTGCATGTACTGAAACGCATGGCGCCGCTGGCGATGGAGCCAAGCCCGGTCCGTAAATTGTCGAACCTGCGCCGCGGCGATGCCGTCATCGCGTTTTCCCGGCGCGAGGTCCTGATGTGGCGCGACATGATCACGGAAAAGGGGCTATCGGTCGCCACCGTCTACGGCAACCTGTCTCCGGAAGTGCGGCGCGCCCAGGCCGAACGCTTCAGGGAGGGACAGGCCGACATCGTGGTCGGTACCGACGCGCTGGCCATGGGTTTGAACATGCCGATCGCGCGCATCGTGATGACGACCGCCGTCAAGTACAACGGCGTCGAGGAGGAAGAGATCTCGGCGGCGCTGGCCAAGCAGATCGCCGGCCGCGCGGGACGCTATGGCGTGCACGAAGAGGGCTTTGTCGCCGGCTACGACGACGACACCCACGAAGTCATGCGCGCGCTGATGAAGGAAAAAATTCCGCCGGTGCCGGCCAGCGGCTTTGCCGTCGCCCCCTCGCTCGAACAATTGCACAGGATCTCGTCGGTGACGGGAGAAACCTCGCTCGTAAAACTGCTGCGCCGCTTCGTGCACAACATCGACGTCCCGGACGGTTTTTTTTATCCGCGCATCACGGAGGACCAGAACGAACGCGCCGAGTGGCTCGACACCCTGGACCTGACGGTGGCCGAAAAATTCATGCTGTCCCTGGTGCCGATTTCAAGCCGGGTGCCGATGCTGCAAAGCGCCTGGGAGCACTGGGCCTTATCTCTTGCGAAAAAGAAGGTCAGCCGGCTCACGCCGCATCCGGAAGGGCTGTTCTGGAAGAACCTGCAGGAAGTGGAAGACACCTGCCGCATGTATTCGGCCTATGCCTGGCTCGGCTACCGCGCGCCGGAGTTCTTCCCCAGCATCGAGGAAGCGCAGCAACTGGCACGGGAAGCATCGGAGCGGGTCGATTCGCTGCTGCAGCAGCAGAATGCCGCCACGCGCAAGCGGCAGGGCGGGAATGCGCATAAATCGAAGCGCAGGGCCTAGCCCGGGGCACCCTCCGGCAATGCTTGTCCACCCGGTGTAGGATAGCCAATTCGCCACTCGGGATAACCCAACATGACCACCGCACCAACCCTAGAAGCTTTCAACCAGCGCGGCATCGGCACGCTGCCCGGCTACCTCGGCATCGAGATCATCGAGGTCGGCCACCAGAGCATGACCGCGCAATTGCCTATTCAACCGCACCACCTGGCGCCGAACGGCTATTTACATGCCGGCAGCGTGGTGACCCTGGCCGACACCGCGGCCGGCTATGCCTGCATCGCCAACCTGCCCGAAGGCGCCCAGAGTTTTACGACGATCGAACTGAAATCGAACCATTTCAGCACTGCCCGCGAGGGCACCATCGTCGCCGTGGCGAACATGGTGCACGGGGGCCGCACGACCCAGGTGTGGGACGTGAAAGTGACGGACAAGTCAAATGGCAAGACGATTGCCTTGTTCCGTTGCACTCAGATGATCCTGTATCCGAAGTAAGAAACTTATGGCGGCGGCACGCAAGCTGCCGCCACGCCGGCCGCGGTGCCGCCCACGGCATGCAGATCGGACGGCGGCTTGCCGTTGCCGGCCAAAATCGCCGGTTGGCCCTTATAGGTGAGCGTCAATTGCTCGCCCGTATAGTTGGCGAGCGCCTTCGGCACGAAGATGGCGAAGCGGTAGTTCAGCTCAGGATAGTAGCCGCTCTGGAAAACCTGTTCGGGCGGGCCTTCCTGGATTTCGGCGGCGATGGCGTCGAGGATCGGCATCGTATCGCCCGCATTGTTCAGGTCGACCTGGCCCTGGTAGCGCAGCGAATAGGGCGGCAGGCCGCCGAATTCGCGTCCTTCGTGGCTGACGCGGAAATTATTGACGCTGTAATGAAAACCGCGCTGCGCACGCCCGTTGACGTCGACACTGCACACGACAAAGATGGCCCAGAAGCCCTGCGAATCGACCGGAGACAGGTAGCCCACGCGGTACAGCGCGGCCGACAGGGGAATCGGGTTGGTAAACCGGATTTCGTGCGCGTTCGCGACATGCTGGTAATGCAGCACGGCGACCGCCCTCGGTTTCGGCCCGGCGCAGGCGGCCAGCGCGAGCAGCGCCATGCACATGCCTATCCTGCGAATGAAATACCCCATTGCATCTCCTTTGCGCGCACGGCCAGCGGCTTTGCGGCCCGCGAATGCATCAAGCTTGGCCCGTTCCGGCGCCATCGGCTTGAGCTAAGTCAGGCGTGCTGTAGCGTGTTCGCCGCGATCGCGGCCCGCTGGCGCGCATGCATACGAGTGTAATGACAGTTCGGCATCGCAGCAAGGCGAGCACGGCCCATCGAAGCCTTAGCCCGCAGCGAGCGCCTTTTGCAGCAGGGCATGCACTTGCTTGAAATCTGGCTCGCCGACATAGCGCTTGAGGATGCTGCCATCCTTGCCGATCACAAAGGTAGTTGGCGTCATGGTGACGTCGCCGAAGGACCTGGCGATGTCTCCGCCCGCATCGAGGGCGACGGTGAAGGGGAGTTTGCGGGTTTCCGTAAAATTGACGACGTAGTTCGGCGGGTCGTACTGCATGGCCACCGCGACGAATTCCAGGCCCTGGCCCTTGAACTTGTTATAGGTGTCGACCATGGCCGGCATCTCGTGCACGCAGGTGGTGCAGGAGGTTGCCCAGAAATTGACCATGACGACTTTGCCGCGCAAATTCGCGGTACTGATCTTGTCGCCGGCAATGCTGATGAAAGTGACGTCGGGCGCTTTTTCGCCATGCGCCAGGGTCGTGTAGCCGACCCCCGCCAGCGCGAGCACGAGTGCGCCGATGGCGGCAGGTTTGATCCAGGAGCGAGTAGGAGCATTCATGGCGCAGGCGGAAAAAAAGCGGGGCGGGCCCCGCCGTGATTACAGGGCGACCGAGGAGGTTTTCGGATACTGCGTGCGCAGTTCCTCTTCGGTCAGATACTCGAAAATCTTGACCACTTTCTGGACGCCGGAGACGCTCTTCGCGATGTTCGCGGCCAGATCTCCTTCGCGCTGGGTCACGCGGCCCATCAGGTAGACCGTACCGCGTTCGGTGACGACCTTGAACGAGGTGGCCGAGATCGTTTTCATTTCGACCAGGCTGCCCTTCACGTTGCCGGTGATGATGGCATCCGACGAACGCGAGGTATAGCTCGACGGGCCGGCCACGGCCAGTTCGTTGATGACGGCAACCACGTTCTCGATGCCGCGCACTTCGCGCTCGACATTCGCTTTCATTGCCTCGTCGCGCACTTCACCGGTCAGCAGCACCTTGCGGTTGTAGCTGGCGATGTTGACGTGGCCGGCGTCGCCGACCAGTTTCGGCACCAGGACTTCGGCCTTGACCGTGATCGACTTGTCCTCGGTCTGCGCGCCCAGCGTGCGGCGGTCCATGCTGGCGGCCGCACCCATCGCGGCGCCGCCGATGACCAGCGGCACGCAGCCCTGCAGCGAGCCGATCAGGGCTGCGCACAGGACGGCTTTTGCCAGGGAGCCCTTCAGGCCGGGTTTATTCATTCTCGTCTCCTCCGAATAGCGCGACGTCGATGCCGTCGCAGATGCAGTGAATCGCGACCAGGTGGACTTCCTGGATGCGCGCGGTACGGCTGTGCGGCACGTTGATGTGCACGTCGGCGTCGGTCAGCAATTTGGCGAGCGCGCCGCCATCCTTGCCGGTAAAGGCGACCACGCGCATTTCGCGCTCGAGCGCGGCCTCGACGGCGGCGAGCACGTTGGCCGAATTACCCGAGGTCGACATCGCCAGCAAGATATCGCCGGCCTGGCCGAAGGCCTGCACCTGCTTCGAGAAAATCTCGCGGAAGCTGTAGTCGTTGGCGACGGCCGTCAGGATCGACGTGTCGGTGGTCAGCGCGATGGCGGGCAGCGGGAAGCGCTCGCGCTCGAAGCGGCCGACCAGTTCGGCCGCGAAATGCTGGCAGTCGGCAGCCGAGCCGCCGTTGCCGCAGGCGAGAATCTTGTTGCCGTTGGACAGGGCGCCGAACATCAGTTCGATCGCCTGCGAAATAGGTTGCGCCAGGGCCGGGGCCGACTGCAGTTTGAGGTCGGCGCTCTCCTGGAAGTGAGCGAGGATGCGTTGAGTGTTCATAGCCGACGATTATAGTGTAGTAGCAATGGCAGGCGGCAAAGCGTTTTAAACATTGCTTACAAAGCCGGGATATCTTGTCACACTTGAATCGCGTCGCGTAGCCAGTCGAGTTCTTCTCCGTCGATCGCGACGACGTCGAAGCGGCAGGGCGGTACGGTGGGAAGGCGTTGCAGGTAGACTTGCGCCGCACGGATCAGGCGCCGGATTTTGCTGGGGGTGATGCTGGCCGCGGCCCCGCCGTGGCGGCGGTCGGCGCGCTGGCGCACTTCGACAAAGACGAGCGACTCGCCGTCGCGCATGATCAGGTCGATCTCGCCGCCTTTGCAGGTGAAATTGGCCTCGACCAGGACCAGCCCGTGGCGGCGCAGGTAGCGCAGGGCGGTTTGCTCTCCCTCGCGGCCTTGCGCCTGCTTCTCGGACAGCTTGATAAGAGCCATCTCACTTCCCGGCTACCGCTTCGTAACCGATGCCGTCGCGGTAGACGGCGGACGCCTCAATGCGCCGCAGCGACCAGGCGCCATTGTTCCGGCGCACCGACAGGCGTCCGGTCACGCCGTCCAGCTCGAAGCCGGTGCCCGGCTGTTGGACCAGGGTGCGCGCCACCTGGAAGGCATCGATGCCGAGCGCATATAAACGCTGCATGTCGAGCGAGTCGCTGTCGACCGGGCGTGGGTAGAGCATCACTTGCGCGTTGTCCGGCTGGATGGTCCAGGGCAAATCGACCAGGCGCACGCCATCGAGTTCCGGCACCGCCAGGCCCGGGGAACGCCCCGGATTGGCCGCCGAAAGCGCATAGGTCGGCAGCGAGGTGCCGAGCGAACTGCGCACCTGGCGCAGGGTGCCGGCGTCGAGCGCGGCGAACACCAGTTCCGGACGGTCGACCGCGAGGCGCGAACGCAGCTCGGACAGGGCATTGGCGTCGACATAACCGTCGTTGATCGGCAGTTCGACACGCGCGTTGTTGTGGCCCAGGCGCGTCCAGCGTGCCGCAAACGCGCCGGCGGCGCGCTGCTGCCAGGCGGCTTTGCCACTGAGCACCAGGGCGCGTCCGGCCGGGTGTTCCTGGGCGGCCCAGTCCGCTGCCTGTCGCGCTTCTTCTTCCAGCGACAGGCCGAGGACCAGCACCTGCGGCGGCAGCGGGCCCTCGGTTTGCGGGTGGTTCAGCACCAGGGTGGGCCGGGTCACGGCATTGCTGCCGATGATCGCCGCCACGCTCGAGCGCGCCAAGGGGCCGACGATGATATCGTTCTGTTCGGCCGCGCGGGCATAGGCCTGCAGGGTCGACTCGGGCGACTCGCCGCTCGCGACCACGGTGACCTCGATTCCTGCGCCGTCGCGTTCCTGGCCGGCCAGGAAGCCGGCGCGCACGGCCTCAGCCGCCTGGCCCAGACCCGGCGACCCCAGCGGCAACAGCAGGGCAATGCGCGCCGTACCAGCGGCGGGCCGGGCGCCGGACTGCGGGTTATTCGTTCCCGGATACAGCTCCACCGGAGAAGTGCGCATTTCCGAGGGCGGCGTTTCCGGCGGCGCTGGCGGCGGCTCGCTCGGTACCGCACTTGTGTTTGGCTGGACGGGCGCGCACAATCCGCCCGGTACGCCGCAGCCCAGGTCGGGCGGCATGGGCGTGGTGCAGCCCGCAAGGATGCCAACTGCGCCGGCGGCCAGCAGGCCTTTTTTCATAAGACTTTTTACGAGCATCGTATCCTCAACATGAACGACAACCAGTCCATCGATATCGCCCAGCTCCCCGTGATGGCCGAGGCAGCTCAACAGTCTTATCCTACAGCAACATTGTATGTGGTGGCCACCCCGATCGGGAACGCCACCGACATCACGCTGCGCGCGCTGCACCTGCTGGCGCTGGCCGACGTGGTCGCCTGTGAGGATACGCGCAAAACCGGCGCCCTGCTCACCCGTTACGGCTTGAACAAACAGATGCTTGCCGCGCACCAGCATAACGAGCGCGAAGCGGCCGACAAGCTGGTCGCGCGTCTGCGTGCAGGCGAACGTGTCGCTTTGGTGTCGGACGCCGGCACGCCGGCTGTCTCCGATCCTGGCGCGCGCATCGTCGACGCCGTGAGGGAGGCCGGCCTGCGCGTGATCCCGCTGCCGGGCGCCTCGGCGGCGGTCACCGCGCTGTCCGCATCCGGCCTGGTCAACGACCGTTTTAACTTTGTCGGCTTTTTGCCGGCCAAATCGAAGCAGCGCGAAGCGGCATTGATGGAACTGGCGCGCGAGCCGGCCACCCTCGTCATCTATGAAGCGCCGCACCGGATCGTCGATTGCGTCGAGGCCCTGGCCGCGGCATTCGAGCCGACGCGCCAGGTCGTGTTCGCGCGCGAACTGACCAAATTGTTTGAAGAAATCCACCGCTGCCCGCTGGGCGACGCGCTGGCCTGGGTCAAGTCCGACCAGCACCGTGAGCGGGGCGAATTCGTCGTGCTGGTCGAAGGGGCGACGGTCGAGACCGATGCGCAGGATGCGGAAGCCGAGCGCATCCTCAACATTTTGTTGGCCGAATGCAGCGTCAAGCAGGCGGCGAATCTGACGGCGCAAATTACCGGGCGCAAGAAGAATGCCTTGTATGAGCGGGCGCTGCAGATCAAGGGCTAGCGTTCCGCATGGGCATGGCGTGCCCGATGAAACCGTAGGCGAGGCCATTGGCCTCGCCTACTCCTACCATTTGCACCCGCTATCCTTTTTGTCCGCCAGGATCAGCAAGGGCCCTAACAAGCCTCCCGGCAAGCCGTCCTTGCAGTCCCTCCGTTTCGCCGCCCCGATCGCCCGCGCGGCCCGGGATTCGGTCTCCAGTGGTTTTTCCGGAAATTGTCCGATGGCCGTGCCCTCTTTGGCCGGATCGCGGATATTCGCCAGCGAACGCGCCATCCTGTGCGCCGCCTCGCGATCGAAGTGCGGCGCCTCGGGTTCGCTCGCAGGTTCGGGCGCCTGCTGCACCGTCAACGGATCGGATTGGGCCGGTTCCGGCGTCGGATCGACCGCGATCACGGGGCGGGGTCGATGCGGCTTCGCCCGCTGCACCGGCCGCGCGGCGGGTGAGGTCGGCGCCGCTTCCTCGACGCGCGGCGCGGGCGGCGGTGGGGGCGGTGGCCGCAGGCGCACGGCGATCGGGCGCGGCGTGGCCACGGTCGGCGGCGGCGCGCTGCGCCCGAGCGTCAGCACGAGCGCGTGCACGGCCAGCGAGAGCGCGATTGCGGCCGCGATGCGCCGGTTGATCCGGCCGGCGTCGTCCATCAAGCTGCCCCTGCCTGCTGCCGCCAGTTCCACCAGTTCCCCTCCTGTTGTACGAAACAGCCAAAAAAGAAAAACCCGACCTTGACCAAAGGCGGCTCAGCCGCTATGATGTGTGTCTTCGGAGTGTAGCGCAGCCCGGTAGCGCATCTGGTTTGGGACCAGAGGGTCCAAGGTTCGAATCCTTGTACTCCGACCAGCATTGAGAGAAAAGCCGACAGCGAAAGTTGTCGGCTTTTTTCGTTTACGTCTGGCCGCATGCAGCAGAGCGCCCCTCGAACATGCTTCGACCGGGCGCCTGTTGCCTGGTTCAGCCGAGGCGCTTGGCCGCGATCGCGTTGCCCGCGCGGCTGGACCCTTTGCGACCCAGCTGCTGCGAGATGAACTGGCCGGCATCCACTACCTGGTCGAGGTCGATCCCGGTCTCGATGCCGAGGCCGTGCAGCAGGTACAGCACGTCTTCGGTCGCCACGTTCCCGGTCGCGCCCTTGGCGTAGGGACAGCCGCCCAGGCCCGATACCGACGAGTGGAAAATCTGCACGCCCACTTCCAGGCTGGCGTAGATGTTCGCCAGCGCCTGGCCGTAGGTGTCGTGGAAGTGGCCCGATAACTGCTGCAGCGGGAATTCGCGGCTTGCCGCCAGCATCACCTCCTGCGTCTTGCGCGCGGTCGAGACGCCGATCGTGTCGGCGATGTCGATCTCGTCGCAGCCGAGGTCGCGCATGCGGCGCACCACGTCGGCCACGGCCGTCAACGGCACTTCTCCCTGGTAGGGGCAGCCGAAGGCCGTGCTGATGCTGCCGCGCAGGCGCAGCCCATTCGCCTTGGCCGCCTTCGCCACCGGCTCGAAGCGCGCGATCGATTCCGCGATCGAGCAGTTGATGTTCTTTTGCGAGAACGCTTCCGACGCCGAACCGAAGATCACGACTTCATCGGCCTTCGCGGCCAGCGCCGCTTCGAAACCCTGCATGTTCGGCGTCAGCGCCGAATAGATGGTGCCCGGCAGGCGCGTGATCCTTGCCATCACTTCGGTACTGGTCGCCATCTGCGGCACCCATTTCGGCGACACGAACGACGCCGCTTCGACATTACTGAAGCCCGCGCGTGATAAACGGTCGACCAGCTCGATTTTGACTTCCGCGCTGATCGTTTCCTTTTCGTTCTGCAGGCCGTCGCGCGGACCGACTTCGACGATCTTGACCTTTTTCGGCAGGCTGGCTTGGCTGTTCATTTCAGTATCCCAGGTTGCGGTCGACGATGTCGTCCACCGGTTCGTTCGCCTCGAAGGCGGCGATTTTAAAGGCGATCTGGCGCACGGCCTCGGCGCGGATGGTGACTGCCGAGATGTGCGGCGTGATCGTGATGCGCGGCTCGTCCCAGAACGGGTGCGGCGCCGGCAGCGGTTCGTTGCGGAACACGTCCAGGGTGGCGCCGGCGATGTGGCCGGCGCGGATCAGGGTCAGCAAATCCGGCTCGGCCAGCTGCGCCCCGCGTGCGACGTTGATGATATACGCGCCTTGCGGCAGCGTCGCCAGGCGCCGCCGGTCGAGCAGGTTGTTCGTCTCGGGCGTCAGCGGCAGCAGCGAGACCAGCACGCGGGTGCCGCGTAAAAAATCGTCGAGCGTCTCCATGCCGGCGAAGCACGCCACGCCTTGAATATCCTTCTGCGTGCGGCTCCAGCCGCGCACCGGAAAGCCGAACCCGCGCAGGGTGTCCACCACGCGCAGGCCGAGCTTGCCGAGCCCCATGACGCCGACCGTGAAATCCTCTTTGACGTGAGGCGGCAACGGCGCCCACAGGCCGTGTCGCGCCTGCTCCTCGTATTCGTCGAAGCGGCGGAAGTAACGCAGCGTCGCATAGGATACGTATTCCGCCATCTGCACCGCCATGCCGGCGTCACCCAGCCGCACGATCGGCACACTGGGCAAGGCGTCGCCGAACTTGAGCAGTGCATCGGCCCCGGCACCCATCAGGAACACGGCCTTTACCTTGTCCAGTTGCGCCAGCAAACCGGCTGAAGGATTCCACAGCACGGCGTAGTCGCAGGCAGCCGGCAGGTCGCCCTCCTGCCAGGCGAGCGTGTCGACGCCGGGCAGGGCCCTGGCGAGATCCTCGGCCCAGGGACCGGTCTGGCCATCGCTCCGGTACAGCAGGATGCGCATTACGCCGCCTTGAAAGCCAGCAGCGGCGCGCCGTCCGCCACCTGGTCGCCGACCGCGTACAGCACGTCTTCGACCAGGCCGTCGCTCGGCGCGGCGATCGTATGCTCCATCTTCATCGCTTCCATGATGACGAGCGCTTCGCCTTTTTTCACCGACTGGCCGCCTTCCACCATCACGGCGACGACCTTGCCCGGCATCGGCGCGGTCAGGCGTCCGCCCGCGGCCTCGGCTTCGCCGGCGTGCGCCATCGGATCGTTGTACGTGAACGTGTGGTGCGCGCCATTGGTGAACACGTGGAACAAGTCGCCGTCGCGGCGCACGGTGCCGTGCATCGACTGTTCGCCCAGGCGCACCGACAGGGTCGCGCCGTCACGGCCGCTGACGTGCAGGGGCTGCTTCACGCCATCGACCTCGAGCTCCCAGCCCTGCGGGTGATACACCACGCCAACCTTGTAGGCGCCGCCTTCCAGGCTTGCTGCGTACTCGTCGCCGAACGACAGCTGGCGGCGATAGTCTCCATTCAGGCGCCAGCCTTGCGCCTGGCCCCAGGGATCGGCGGCATTCGACGACACGCCGCTCGACGCGCGCTGTTCGGATTCGATCAGGGACACCGCCGCCAGCGCCAGCGCACCGGCAGGCGCCGGGCTCAAACGCGGGAACAAGGTGTCGCCATTGCGTTCGATCAGGCCGGTATCCAGGTCGGCCGTCGAAAACGCTTGCCCTTCGACCAGGCGTTTCAAAAAGGCGATATTGGTGGCGAGACCCACGATCTGGAATTCAGCGAGCGCCTGCGACAGCCGCGCCAGCGCCTGGGTGCGATCGACACCCCAGACGATCAGCTTGGCGATCATCGGATCGTAGAACGGAGAAATCGCATCGCCTTCGCGCACGCCGGAATCGATGCGCACGGCGGCCGGCTCCACGCCGGCGACGCCGCCCAATTCAAAATTCACGGCCTGGGGCGTGTCCATGTGGCGCAGCGTGCCGATCGACGGCAGGAACCCCTTTTCGGGATTCTCAGCATAGATGCGCGCCTCGATCGCATGGCCGTGGATCGCCAGCTCGTGCTGTTTTTTCGGCAGCGCTTCGCCAAAGGCGACGCGCAGCTGCCATTCCACCAGATCCGTCCCGGTGATCATTTCGGTCACCGGATGCTCCACCTGCAGGCGCGTGTTCATCTCCATGAAGTAGAACGAACCGTCCTGGTTGGCAATGAATTCGACGGTGCCGGCGCCGACATAGCCGACGGCGCGCGCCGCGGCCACGGCCGCCTCTCCCATCGCCGCGCGGCGATCCGGCGGCATGCCAGGGGCCGGCGCTTCTTCCAGCACCTTCTGGTGGCGGCGCTGCACCGAGCAGTCGCGCTCGTGCAGGTAGACGCAGTTGCCGAGTTTGTCGGCAAACACCTGGATCTCGATATGGCGTGGACGCGTCAGATATTTTTCGACGAGGACCTTGTCGTCGCCGAAGGAGCTGATCGCTTCGCGCTTGCAGGAGCCGAGCGCGGCGACGAAATCCTCGCTGCGTTCGACCACGCGCATGCCCTTGCCGCCGCCGCCGGCGCTGGCTTTGAGCAGTACCGGATAGCCGATGCGGTCAGCCTGGGCGTTCAGGAAGGCCGGGTCCTGGTTCTCTCCGTGGTAGCCCGGCACCAGCGGCACGTTGGCTCCTTCCATCAGCTGCTTCGCGGCCGATTTCGAGCCCATCGCGCGCATCGAGGAGCCCGGCGGACCGATGAAGACCAGGCCTGCCGCTTCAACGGCTTCGGCGAACTCCGCGTTCTCGGAAAGGAAACCGTAGCCCGGGTGGATCGCCTGGGCGCCGGTCGCTTTCGCCACCTCGATGATTTTCTGGCCGCGCAAATAGCTTTCCTTGGCCGCGGCCGGCCCGATCAACACCGCCTCATCGCACACCGCAACGTGTTTCGACCCGGCGTCCGCTTCCGAATACACGGCGACGGTACGGATTCCCATGCGGCGCGCGGTGGCGGCGACACGGCAGGCGATTTCGCCACGGTTGGCGATGAGGATTTTGGTGAACATGCGTTTTGTCTCGCTTTATCTTTTTAATGTTGAATGAAGTAGACGGGCCTTAGCAGCCGCAGCTTTCCTTCGGTGCCGATTCGAGCGTCGCCGCGCGCGTCTTCAGGCCCAGTTTCGCCAGCAGCGCGCGGTCGTCGTCCGCTTCCGGATTGTCCGTGGTGAGCAGCTTGTCGCCATAGAAAATCGAGTTGGCGCCGGCCATGAAGCACATCGCCTGCACCGCCTCGCCCAGCTGGCGCCGGCCGGCCGACAGGCGCACGCGCGCTTCCGGCATGATGATGCGGGCCACTGCGATGGTGCGCACGAATTCGAGCGGATCAAGCGGATCGAGCCCGTGCAGCGGCGTGCCTTCGACCTGCACCAGGTGGTTCACCGGCACCGATTCCGGATACGGATTCAGGTTCGCCAGCTGCGCCAGCAGGCCGGCGCGCTGCTCGCGCGTCTCGCCCATGCCGACGATCCCGCCGCAGCAGACTTTCAGGCCGGCCTGGCGCACGCGGCCCAGGGTGTCGAGGCGGTCCTGGTATTCGCGGGTCGAAATCACGTTGTTATAGAAATCGGGCGCGGTGTCGATGTTGTGGTTGTAAAAATCGAGGCCGGCCTTTTTCAGCTGCTCGGCCTGTCCCTCTTCGAGCATGCCGAGGGTGGCGCAGGTTTCCATGCCCAGCGCTTTCACTTCGCGCACCATTTGCTCGACCTTTTCCATGTCGCGCTCTTTCGGGCTGCGCCAGGCGGCGCCCATGCAGAAGCGGGTAGCGCCGTTGGCTTTGGCCTGACGTGCGGCGTCGAGCACCGTGTCGATGTCGAGGATCTTTTTCGCTTCGACGCCGGTGTCGTAGCGCGCCGCCTGCGGGCAGTAGCCGCAGTCTTCCTCGCAGCCGCCGGTCTTGATCGACAGCAGGGTCGCCAGTTCGACGTCGCCGTCCGGGAAGTGGGCCCGGTGCGCTTCTTGCGCGCGGAACATCAGGTCGTTGAACGGCAGTTCGAACAGGGCCAGCACGTCGGCCAGCGGCCAGGTGGCGTCGGGCCGCTCGGAAATCGCGGCGGTCGGGCGGTGGAGGGCGACGGTTTGGGGAACATTCATGGGATTTCCTTCAGCTTGTGTGTTACAGAGCCCGCGTGGACGGCCAGCCCGGCAGTCCTGCGAGATCGATGAATCGGGCCGCGTTCGCGGCACTTGCTTGTTCGAGGCGCGGCACGATGCCGAGCAGGGGCGCCGGGATGCGCGCCGCCAAAGCCTCGATGTTTTCTTCAAAAAAGCGCATGTCCGGGTCGGCCGTATTCGCGACCCAGCCGGCCAGCACCAGGTTGCGCGCAATGATGGCCTCGACCGTCAACAGCGCGTGGCTGATGCAGCCCAGGCGCATGCCGACGACCAGGATCACCGGCAAATTCAGTTGTTCGGCCAGCTGCGCGCTGTCGAAGGTGTTTGAAAAGGGCACGCAAAAACCGCCGACGCCTTCGACCACGACCGCATCCGACGCCGCCAGGATTTCGGCATAGGCAGCGATGATCGGCACCGGCTCGATGGTCACGCCTTCCAGGCTGGCCGCGATGTGCGGGGCGCAGGGCTCGCGCAGCATGAAGGGCGTCGTGATGTTCTGCGGCAGGTGCACGTTGCCGGCGGCGGCGAGCATGTCGGCGTCTTCGTTGTGCAGTTCGCCGTCAACCAGCTCGGCGCCGGCCGCGACCGGCTTCATGCCGCAGGCACGGTGGCCGGCCTCCACCAGCTTGTGCAGGATGGCGGCAGACACCAGCGTCTTGCCGATCTCGGTGTCGGTGCCGGTGACGAAGCAGCAGAAACGGCTGGGAATGCCTTCCGCCGCCAGCGCCTCGCCCGGCGCGCTCGCCGGCTCGTCCTCGACCTCGACCTCGGGCAGCACGGGTGCAGGCGGCACGGCGATCTCGATCTCCGGTTCCTGCGGATCGTTCAGGTTGTTGATCACATGGCCTCCAGTTCATTCAATGCCGTCACCAGTTGCGCGACTTCGTCATGGGTGTGGGCCGCGGACAAGGTCACGCGCAGGCGCGCGGTCCCTTTCGGTACCGTCGGCGGGCGGATCGCAGGCACCCACAGGCCCTTCGCATACAGCGCAGCGGCCACGCGCAGCGCTTCGTCGTTGGCGCCGATGATGATCGGCTGGATCGGCGTGTTCGATGCAGGACGCTGCCAGCGTGCCAGGCGCAGGTCGGCATCGAGCTGCGCGATCAACAGCTCCAGATGGCTGCGCAGGGCCGCGCCTTCGTCGCTGGTGATGATGTCCAGGCTCGTGAGCAGGGCATGCGCCAGCGCCGGCGGCGCCGCCGTCGTATAGATGTAGGGGCGGGCGCGCTGGATCATCAGTTCGATCACGCTGGCGTGGGCCGCGATGAAGGCGCCCGCGACGCCGGCCGCTTTGCCCAGCGTGCCGACATACACGATATTTGGCGAGCGCAATCCGAAATGTTCGAGCGCGCCCCGTCCCTGGGCGCCGAGCACGCCGAAGCCATGGGCGTCGTCGACGAACAGCCAGGCGCCGTGGCGCTCGCACAAAGCCAGCAGTTCCGGCAGCGGCGCCAGGTTGCCGTCCATGCTGAAGACGGCGTCGGTGGCCACGATCTTGGTGGCGGCAGTGCTGTTTGCCAGCAGCGCCTCGAGCGCGGCAACGTCGCCATGCGGATAGACGCTGACGCCTGCCTTGGCCAGGCGCGCACCGTCGATCAGCGAGGCGTGGTTCAGCGCCTCCGAGAAAATGACGGCGTCGGCATCCAGCCCGAGCGCGGTCAGCACGGCCAGGTTGGCCATGTAGCCCGTACTCAGGTAAAGCGCACGCGCATCCTCGATATGGGGTGCGACCAGTTCGGCCAGGCGCTCTTCGAGGATGGCGTGGGCGCGGCTATGGCCGCTGATCAGGTGCGAGGCACCGCTGCCGGCGCCGTACAGCTGGGCGCCGGTGCGCAGCGCGTCGACCACGCGCGGGTGCGCGGCCAGGCCGAGGTAATCGTTGCTGCAAAAGGCCAGCATGGCGCGGCCGTCGACCACCTGTAGCGGAGAACAGCGGGTATCGACCACGCGCCGGCGGCGCAGCAGGCTTTGCGCATCGAGCGCGGCCAGCTTGCGGTTGATGTTATCGATCAGGTCCATGGTCAGGCCGCCATCACCGATTCGAACACCGATTTCACGCGCGACCCCAACAGGTCGATTTCTTCCTCGTCCAGCACATAGGGCGGCATGAGGTACACGGTGCGCCCGATCGGCCGCAGCAGCAGTTCGTTCTCGACGGCCGTGGTGAAAAAGCGCCGCGCGAAGCTCGCTGCACGCGCCGCATCCGGCTCGACGGCGTCGAACGCGAAGATCATGCCGCGCTGGCGGAAGGCCTTCGTGCGCTCATGCTCGGCCAGGGGGGCGAGCGCGATGGTCAGTTTCGTGGCCAGCTCGCGGTTGCGGTTCAGGACGTCGTCGTCGCGGAAGATCTGCAGGGTCGCCAGCGCCGCGCGGCAGGCCAGCGCATTTCCGGTGTAGGAGTGCGAATGAAGAAAACCGCGCGTGATGTCTTCGCTGTAGAAGGACTGATAAATCGCATCGGTGGTCAGCACCAGCGAGAGCGGTAAATAACCACCGCTGATCCCTTTCGACAGGCATAAAAAGTCCGGCCAGATCGCGGCCTGTTCGCAGGCGAAGAAGGTGCCGGTGCGGCCGCAGCCCACCGCGATCTCGTCGGCGATCAGGTGCACCTGGTGGCGGTCGCACAGCTCGCGCAAGAGTTCCAGGTAGAGCGGGTCATGCATCGCCATGCCGGTCGCGCACTGCACCAGCGGTTCCACGATGATTGCGGCGATTTTATTCGCACGCTCTTCGAACAGGCGCTCGACATCGGCGATCGCGCGGCGCGCCACGTCCTGTGCCGACTCGCCCTCGAGCGCATTGCGCGCGTCGGGCGAAGCGACCACGTGCGCCGCGCGCAGCAGCGGGCCGTAGGCATCCTTGAACAGCGGGACGTCGGTGACGGACAGGGCGCCGACGGTCTCGCCGTGGTAGCTGCCCTGCAGGCAGACGAATTCCTGCTTGTCGCTGAACCCCGCATTGCGCCAGGCATGAAAACTCATCTTCATCGCAATCTCGACCGCCGAGGCGCCGTCGGACGCATAGAAGGCGTGGCCGAGGGCGTGGCCGGTGAGGGCGGCCAGCTGTTCCGACAATTCGATCACCGGCTCATGCGTAAAACCGGCCAGCATCGCGTGCTCCAGCGTGTCGAGCTGGTCCTTCAAAGCCGCGTTGATGCGCGGGTTCGCATGGCCGAACAGGTTCACCCACCACGAGCTGATGGCGTCGAGATAGCGTTTATTTTCGTGGTCGTACAGCCACGGCCCCTTGGCCCGGCTCACCGCGATCAGCGGCACCTCTTCATGGTGCTGCATTTGGGTGCAGGGGTGCCACACGCTGCGCAGGCTGCGTGCGATCCAGTCGGACGATGTCTGGTGCTTCAAAATGATTCCTATTGCTTGTTCAGTTCAGCCGATCAGTTCAACCACGACGGCTTGCGCTTCTCGAGGAAGGAGGCCACGCCTTCGCGGCCCTCGTTCGATGCGCGGATGGCCGCGATGCGCCCGGCGGTGTCGAGCAGCAGCGCATCCGTCACCGGCAGGTCCACCACTTCGCGCACCAGCTTTTTCGCTTCGACGACGGCGTGCGGGCTGTTCGACACCAGGGACTTGACGATGCCGGCCACCGTCGTGTCGAGCTGTTCCGGGACCACGACTTCGTGCGCAAAACCCATGCGCAAGGCTGCCGCCGCGTCGAAACGCTCGGCGCTAATAAAGTAGCGGCGCGCGGCCTGTTCGCCCATCGCCTTGATCACATACGGCGAGATCGTCGCCGGGATCAGTCCCAGTTTTACCTCGGACAGGCAGAAGTTTACTCCTTCCGCGGCAACCACGATGTCGCAGGCCGCGACCAGGCCCATGCCGCCGGCATAGCAGTCGCCCTGCACCTTGGCCAGCGTCGGCTTCGGGCACAAATAAATCGTGCGCAGCATGTCGGCCAGGCGGGACGCATCGGCCAGGTTCTCGTCATGCGAGTAGCCGGCCATCTTCTTCATCCAATTTAAATCCGCGCCGGCGCAGAAGGCCGGGCCGTTCGCGGCCAGCACGATCGCGCGCACCAGCTCATTGCGGCCGAGTTCATCGAAAACCAGGGCCAGCTCGGCGATCGCCTGTTCGTTGAACGCGTTGCGCAGTTCCGGGCGGTTCAGGGTGACGGTGGCGACCTTGTCGGCGATCGCGATGGTGAGGGTGTCGTAGTTCATCTCGATTCCTTACATCCGGAAGACGCCGAACTTCGTCTCTTCGATCGGCGCGTTCAGCGCGGCCGAGAGGCCCAGGCCCAGCACCATCCGCGTGTCGGCCGGATCGATGACGCCGTCATCCCACAGGCGCGCCGAGGCGTAGTAGGGGTGGCCCTGGTGCTCGTATTGGTCCTTAATCGGCTGCTTGAAGGCGGCTTCTTCCTCGGCACTCCACTGGCCGCCCTTGCCCTCGATGCCGTCGCGTTTCACGGTGGCGAGGACGGACGCCGCCTGGTCGCCGCCCATCACGGAGATACGCGCGTTCGGCCACATCCACAGGAAGCGCGGAGAAAACGCGCGGCCGCACATGCCGTAGTTACCGGCGCCAAACGAGCCGCCGATGATGACGGTGAATTTCGGCACCGAGGCCGTGGCGACAGCGGTCACCATCTTGGCGCCGTTGCGGGCGATGCCCTCGTTCTCGTATTTTCTGCCCACCATGAAGCCGGTGATGTTCTGCAGGAAGACCAATGGGATCTTGCGCTGGCAGCACAGTTCGATGAAGTGCGTGCCTTTTAATGCCGACTCCGAGAACAGGATGCCGTTATTCGCGATGATGCCGACCTTGACGCCGTAGATGTGGGCGAAGCCGCAGACGAGGGTGGTGCCGTAGCGCGCTTTGAATTCGTCGAATTCGCTCCCGTCGACCACGCGCGCGATCACTTCGCGCACGTCGAAAGGTTTTCTCGTATCGACCGGAATCACGCCGTACA
The DNA here is from genome assembly GCF_015101885.1 of Massilia litorea. Lineage (NCBI taxonomy): Bacteria > Pseudomonadati > Pseudomonadota > Betaproteobacteria > Burkholderiales > Oxalobacteraceae > Massilia > Massilia litorea. Next base: position 1,270,893 of record NZ_CP062941.1, on the reverse strand, counting down.
GCTCCTGCGGCGCATAGTTCGGCTCGACCGATTCGCGGGTCGCGCCCTGCACCGGTTTGACGCGGTTCAGGTTCGAGACGATGGTGCGCGCCAGCGACAGCGCATGCAGATCGTTCTGGGCCAGGTGGTCGACCACGCCCGATAAACGGGTATGAACGTCGCCGCCGCCCAGGTCCTCGGCCGTGACGACTTCGCCGGTTGCCGCTTTTACTAATGGCGGGCCGCCCAGGAAGATCGTGCCTTGCTCCTTGACGATGATCGATTCGTCGCTCATGGCCGGCACGTAGGCGCCGCCGGCGGTGCAGGAACCCATGACGACGGCGATCTGCGGGATGCCCTGGCTTGATAAATTCGCCTGGTTATAAAAGATGCGGCCGAAATGGTCGCGGTCCGGGAACACGTCGTCCTGGTTCGGCAAATTCGCGCCGCCCGAGTCGACCAGGTAGATGCATGGCAGTTTATTTTGCTCGGCGATTTCCTGGGCGCGCAGGTGTTTTTTCACCGTCATCGGGTAATAGGTGCCGCCTTTCACCGTGGCGTCGTTACACACGATCACGCATTCCTGGCCGGCGACGCGGCCGATGCCGGTGATGATGCCTGCCGCCGGAGCCGCGTTTTCGTACATGTCGTAGGCGGCGAGTTGCGAAAACTCGAGGAAGGGCGTACCCGGGTCAAGCAGCATCTGCACGCGGTCGCGCGGCAGCAATTTTCCACGCGCCACATGTTTACTACGCGCCGCTTCGCCGCCGCCTTCGGCGATCGCGGCCACCTTGGCGCGCAAATCGTCGACGATGGTCTGCATGGCCGCGGCGTTGGCCTTGAAGTCTTCACTGCGCGGGTTGAGTTTGCTCTCGATGTGGGGCATGCCGTCCTCGTTTTTATAACCTGTTACTCGGGAAATGTGCCGTCCAGATAGAACCAGCGAACCTGGCCGCCGATCTCCGGGTCGGGCTCGCGTATAAAACGGCTGGTCTCGTGCAAGCGGTGCGCGCGGCCACCGACCTTGAAGCGGGCGACGAATTCGACCGTATTCCGATCGCTGTCTCGATCGCTATCTGGATGATGGGCCAATTCTGCTTTACGTTGACGTAAACGTAAAGCAGATTTTATCTCCAGGCCGAGCCAGCGTAGTTTTTCGTCGGGGTCGACGATGGCGTCGCGCGGCCGGGTGCTCGGATGCCAGGTCGCGCGCAGATAGGCCTCATCGCGTTGGGTATAGGCCGTATAGCGCGAGCGCATAAGGGCTTCGGCGGTCGGGGGCAGGGCCGCGCCGGCGATGTAGGGGCCGCAGCAAGTGGCGTACGAGGCGCCGCCGCAGGGACAGGCGCCTGAAGAGATGGTCGGTGTGGGCATCCCGCGATTATCCGCGATTTTGGCGGGGGCCGACGCCGCCGGCAACCCGGGCTGCTTAAATTGTAGTCAGCGACACCGTAAACACGCTGCCCTGACCCGGACCGCTGCTGTCCGCCGTCACCGTGCCGCCGTGCAAGTTCACCACGTTTTTCACCAGCGCCAGGCCGATCCCGAGTCCGCCCTGCGAGCGGTCCGGCGTGCGTTCGGCCTGGGTGAACAGGTCGAACACCTGCGGCAGCAAGTTCGTGTCGATGCCGATCCCGTTGTCCTGCACGCGGATGTGGACGGTCGACCCTGCGCGCTCCACCGCCAGCAGGATGTGCCCGCCGCGCGGCGTGTATTTCGCCGCGTTGTTCAACAAATTGGCGACGACCTGCACCAGCCGGTTCGGGTCGCCCATGACTTTGGCGCCGATTGGGTCCTGTTCGATGCGTAAGCTGTGCTCGCGCGCTTCGATCAGCGGCCGCGACTGCTCGACGGCGCTGCGGATGGTGGCGGCAATATCGACCACGACGTGTTCCAGCTGGATCAGGCCGCGGGTGACGCGCGAGATGTCGAGCAGGTCGTCGACCAGCGAAGTCATGTGTTTGACTTGCCTGCTGATGACTTCACTCGAGCGGCGCACCCGCTCTTCGCTGGCAATCCCGATCTTCAACAGCTCGGCCGCGGAGGCGATCGGCGCCAGCGGATTGCGCAGCTCGTGCGCCAGCATGGCCAGGAATTCGTCTTTCCTGCGGTCCTGCTCCTTCAGCGAGCTGTACAGACGGGCGTTTTCGAAACCGTTCGCCGCGACCGAAGCCAGTTGCACCAGGATGGCTTCGTCCTGCTCCGTGAAATCGCCCTGAAGCTTGTCCGAGGCCTGGATCAGGCCGATATTCTGGCCTTTGCGGTCGACCAGCGGTACCGCCAGCCAGCCGCGCATGGTCGGGTGGCGCGCCGCATGTTCACCGAACCCTTTATAGGCTGGATGGGCTTCCAGCTCCTGCTGGGTCAGGCGCATGACCCGGTTGGTACGGCAGACCTCGGCATAGATACCGTGTCCGTTCGGTTTGACGTCGAAGCTGCGGTAGCGGGCGTATTTGTCGGACATCGACACCGCATTGATTTCCTGGTCGCCGGCCACGTTGAGGGACACGACCGCCTGGTGCACTTCCAGGATGGCACGCACTTCCTCGACCAGGCCCGCGGCAATGTCCTGGCTCGACAGGGCGCTGCCGAGCGTGCGCGAGGCCTGCGCCACCTTGACCAGCAGGGCCGAATGGCGCTGCTCGCGGCCGAGGCGTTCGGCCAGTTCGGCCTGCGCGCTCACCATGTCGTCGATATCCTTGGTGGCACCGATCCATTCGCGCACCGCGCCATCGGCATCCGCGATCGGCACGCCTTTCACGGCCATCCAGCGATAGGAACCGTCGAGCTGGCGCAGGCGGTATTCGGTTTCGTAGACGGTGCCGGTCGCGGCGCAGTCGAGCCAGGTGCGGCGGGCCCGTTCGCGGTCGTCCGGATGCACGGCGTCGAGCCAGCCGTACTCTTTCCACTCGTCATAGCTCTGGCCGGTGACGGCGCGCCAGCTTGGCGAGTCCTCGAGCACGCGGCCGTCCGGCGTCGTGCTCCACACGGTCTGGGAAGTTGCCATCACCAGCGAGCGGAAACGCTGTTCGCGCTCGCGCAGCGCCTGTTCGGCGGCGATGCGCTCGGTAATGTCCTCATGCATCAGCATGACTTCGAGGACGCGCCCCGTGTGATCCTTGATCGGATGCGCGCGCGCCGTCACCCAGCGCGCCCGCCCGCTGCCGCCCAGGGCCACGACATCGTAGTAAATCGCCGGAATCTCGACCGATTCCCCGTTCAGGGCGCGTTGCAAATAGCTGACGATGCCGGTCGCGATCAGTTGCGGATCGGTCAGCAGCCTGTACTCGCCGAGGATGAAGGCGTACAGGGATGTGCCTTCATGGATCTGCCACAGCGCTTCCCAGGCCTTGTTGACGCGCAGGGTACGGCCGTCCGGGGCCACGATCTGGATGCTGGTCGGCGCCTGCTCGAACAGTTCCCGGAACCGCGTTTCGGAGCTGGCATGGGGTTCTGGCGTGGAAGGGGCGGTGGCGGGATCGGGCAGCATGGTGTCGAGGAGCGGAGGGGGCCGACCAGCTTGGCCGCGTGCGCGGCATGATGTCATAGTTTCAGCGTATTTGCTCAACTATCATCATGCCTTGGAACACCGCTGTGTTCAAGTCGCCTGGAATTCTTCGGTCGCCACGAACAGATCCCAGCAGGCGAGGAACAGGGCGGCCACGACCGGACCGATCACGAAACCGTTCAGGCCAAACAAGGCCATGCCGCCGATGGTCGAGAGCAGCACCAGGTAGTCCGGCATTTTCGTGTCCTTGCCGACCAGTACCGGGCGCAGCAGGTTGTCGACCAGGCCGATCACCAGCACGCCGAAGGCGATCAGGACCACGCCCTGCCAGATGGCGCCCGTGACGAGGAAATAGACCGCCACCGGCGCCCAGACGACGGCCGCGCCGATGGCCGGCAGCAGCGACAGGAAGGCCATCACCACTGCCCACAGCAGCGGCGCCTGCACGCCGAGGAACCAGAAGATCAGGCCGCCCAGGGCGCCCTGCGCCGCCGCGACCAGCACATTGCCCTTGACGGTGGCCCGGATCACGGTCGTGAAATTGGTAAACAGGCGCTGCTTGTACTTGAGGCTGAGCGGAATGGCGCTGCGGACACGGCTCGCCAGCGCCTGGCCGTCGCGCAGCAGGAAGAACAGCAAATACAGCATCACGAACATGCCGACCAGGAAATCGAAGGTTTTGCTGCCGATTGCGAGGGCCTGGCGCGCCACCGTCTGGCTCACTTGCGCCGCGCCCTCCGCCAGCTTCTGCTGCAGCGAGGCCAGGTCGGTCAGGTCGAAACGCGCGAGCAGGTTGACGACCCACTGCGGCAGCGCATGCAGCACGCGCTGGAAATAGGCGCCGACATTGATCTGCCCTGAATTGACCATCTCGTAGATACCGGCCGCCTGCTTTACCAATGAAGCGGAAATCAGGGACACCGGCAGGATGACCATCACGACGATCAACAGCAGCGTAAGCAGGGCGGCCAGGTTCGGCTTCTGCTTCGTCTGGCGCAGCAGGCGCCGGTACAGCGGGGCGAACAGGATGGCCAGCACCACGCCCCAGAAGATGGCGCCCGAATACGGCAGCAGGATGTAGACGAAGGCGACGGTGACGAGCGCCAGGAGCAGCAGGAAGAATTTTTGTTGCAGGGTGTACTGAGTCATGGTGCCAATGCTCTTTTTATAATGTTGGCCTCATGATAGAGCATTCGGGGCAAGACACGCCGCCGGGCAAAACGCCGGGCAAGAAAAAACCCTCGGTGGATGGTTTGTGATTGTTAATGCCGCAATGCCAGCATGTCCAATGCAAACGGCGGCGCCTTGCCCGTCATCAGGTCGGCCAGGATACGCGCGGTGCCGGCGGCAAAGGTAAAACCGAGCGGTCCGTGGCCGACGTTCAGCCACAGGTTCGAGAGGGCCGTGGCACCGATGATCGGGGCGCTGTTCGGGGTCGCCGGGCGCAGGCCGGCCCAGGCCGAGATGCGGTCGTAGTCGGCCGCGTGCGGCATGGTTTCCTTCACTTGCCGGCTCAGGCTGCCGATGCGCTTCGGATTCAGGGTGACATCTTCGCCGACCATATCGACCATCGCCGCCACGCGCAGCCGGTCGCCGATGCGCGCATACAGCACCTTGCGCTCGAAATCGGTGACGCTGATTTCGGGCGCGATGTCTCCCGGGCGGATCGGCGCGGTCAGGCTGTAGCCTTTCAATGGATACAGCGGCAGCTTGATGCCGGCGTGGGCGGCCAGGTTGCGGCTTTCGATGCCGGCCGCCAGCACGAAGGCGTCGCCGCCGATGGCGCCGACATTCGTGTCGAGGCCGACGACCCGTCCGCCAGTGCCGGCAATCCGCGTCACCTCGGCCTGGACAAACCGGTTGAAGCGCGGGTGGGCGCGCACGCGTTCGGCCAGCTTCACGCAGAAGGCGTGGCAGTCGGCGACCGCTTCGCCGCCGTTATAGATGCCGCCGGCCAGCAGCGAGCGCGCCGCGGCCAGGGCCGGTTCGCGCTGCGCGCATTCGGCGCCGCTCCAGATTTCTCCGGCGGTCGCCTTGCCGGCCGCCTGTTCGAACACCTTGGAGGAACGGTACACCACCAGCTTGCCGGCGTCGCGCCAGGAGAAGTCATCGGGGGAGACGATGGCGTCGAGCTGCTTCATGCCGGCGCGCGAGAGTTCACCGAGTTCCAGCAGTTTGGCCGTGGTGCGCCGGTTTGCGGCAGCCGTGCACTGGCCGAGGAAACTGGCGAGCCAGGTCCACTGCCGCAAGTCGAATTCGGGCTTGAAGCGCAGCGGACCGTGTTCCTGGAACAGCCATTCGATGGCTTTCAAAGGCACGCCGGCATCGGCCAGCGGAGAGACGTACCGGTAGCTCAACTGGCCGCCATTGGCCTTGCTGGCCCCGGTCGCGACCTCGGGGGCGCGTTCGACGACGGTCACGCGAAAGCCCGCCTCGAGCAGCCACCAGGCCGAGGTCAGCCCGACGACTCCGCCACCGATGACGATCACTTCCTGCGCCCCTTGCTGCATCCCGATACACCGTTATTTTGCTGACATAAGGGAGGAGCTTAGGGGCTGGACGCGCGCAGGGCCAATGAAAGTGGAACGTCGGGCCATAACCGGCGGTCATGCGAACCTGACACTAGCCGGCGATGGCGTGGCGGAAGGTACTCGTCAATATGCGTTCCTCGAAGCGGGCCAGCGCCGAATAATCGCCTGGTTGCAGGCCGGGGTCCGACGAGGTGCCGCCGACCAGGACGATCATGCCGTTTCTCCGTGCCGGATCGAAGGCGAATACCGAGCGCAAGCCATAGGCGTCGCCCAGGTGGCCGACGGCGTCGAAGCCGCCTTCGACCAGTCTGCGTCCCGGCTGGTCCGGGAACTGGGCGTTGCCGAGACCCCAGCAATTGAACAGGCCGTTCAGGGTGTCGCCATTGCTGCCCTTGCCGTCGGCCGTCCACTGGCGCGTGAACATGGCCTGCAGCGTCGCTTTCCGCAGGATGCGCCGGCCCGCGTGCACGCCGCCGTTCATCAGCATCAGCATCACGGTCCCCATGTCGCGCGCCGAGATGCGCAGGCCGCCCGTCGGGCTGAAGGGCGTCGCGTTTTCTCCGATGACGTAACGCTCGATGCCGGGCGGCGGCGCCGGCGCACGCGCGTGGTAATCGTCGGCCTGGGCAATCCACGGGCCGTTCGCGTCCCAGATTTCCGGGTCAAGCGTGCGCTTGCGGTACAGGGTGGCGAGATTGGCCAGTGCCGGCGGCGGCAGCTCGGCGGGGTTGTAGCCGGCTTGCAGTCCGAGCGGCTGTAGGAGCAGTCTCTGCATCAGCCGGTCGAAGCGCTCGCCCGTAATGCCTTCCATCAGGGTGCCGATCAGGCCCCAGCCGAGGTTGCAATACGTAAAATACTCGCCGGGGCCGGCATTGCTTGCCCACATCTTGCCTTCACCGTGCAGGGATGCCCCGGGCTTCACGAACTCCCTCAAAGCGCTGCCCGCGGGGAAGGAATAGCCGGCGTCGTCGCGCAGCGAGGAGCGGTGGGTCAGCAGGTGGCGCAGGGTGATGGCTTGCTGCGGAAAATGCGGATTGCGCAGAGTAAAACCGAGGTAATGGGAGACGTCGGCGTCGAGCTCGACGTTATTTTGTTCGACCAGGCGCATCAAGCCGAGGGTCGTCATCATCTTCGAGATCGAGGCGATCCGGTACAGGGTGTCCCGGTTCGCCGGCAGGTCGGGCATCTCTCCATTGCCGATCCTGCGACGGCCGAACTGCCCCTCATACGCCAGTTTGCCGTGGCGGATCGCCAGCACCGACAGGCTGGCCAGCTCGCAGGCGGGGTCGCGCACGATGGCCCTGAGCTCGTCGTCGAGCGTGTGCGCGGAAGTCCGTCCGCCCTTCACGGGAACGGCCGCCAGCAGGGGCTCGCATGCGCCGAGCAGGGCCAGTCCAAGTACGGTGCGCCGGTGTTCATTCATGCTGTCTCCTTTTGTCAGGCCGCCACATCATAATGCATGCGCTTCGAACAATTTTCAGTCTGGATGCCGATGCTGCCCTTACACTAAGGGGGATCCTTACCCTTTACTACACATGAACCAGGCCATCATCGATTTCAAAATCGATCTCAACGACAACTCGCCGCTCTACATGCAGCTTGCCCGCAAGCTGACCCGGGACGTGCGCGAGGGCCGCTACCAGGCCGACCAGGCGCTGCCCTCGGAACGCACCCTGTCCGAGCAGCAGGGCGTCTCGCGCGTCACGGCGCGCAAGGCAATCGATCAATTGGTCGAGCAGGGCCTGGTGGTGCGCCGCCGCGGGTCCGGCAACTATATTGCGCCGCGCATCGAGCAGCCGCTGTCGAACCTGTCGAGCTTTTCCGAGCAGCTGCAGCAGCGCGGCTACACGCCGAATTCGCGCTGGTTACGCAGGGAAGTCGTGGCCGCCGATGCCGACGAGCAGCTGGCGCTGGGACTGTCGCCCGGCGCCCGGGTAGCGCGCCTGGAGCGCTTGCGTTTGGCCGACGAAGTGGTGATGGCCTATGAAACGAGCGTGATCCCGGCCCAGGTCCTGCCCGATCCGCAGGCGGTAGAGTACTCGCTCTACGCCCACCTCGAGCGCAGCGGGCAGATGCCGGTGCGCGCGCTGCAGCACATCCGCGCCATGAACGCGCCCGCCGAACTGGCGCATCAACTGGACGTGCCGGAAGGGCAGGCGGTGCTGTTCATTACCCGGGTCGGCTACCTGGAGTCGGGTGTCGCCGTGGAACTGACGCATTCGTATTGCCGCAGCGATTATTACGATTTCGTGGCCGAACTGCGCCGTGCCCCTGCGTAAATATTACGCATAACTTTTCGGCATGGCGACGGCCCTGACTTTCATGGGAAGTCTTGCCCAATTGGTATTACACTGGTTTTATCGAAAATCTGCCAGAACCGAGTCGCCATGCTGAAAACCGAAACCCCGGCCCAGGACCACGCCCTGCTCGACCAGTACCCGACCGCGGAACTGGTCAACGTGCTGGTGGATGACCAGATCAATGCGGTCAATGCCGTGCGCGCTGCCGCGCCGCGCATCGCCGCCGCGGTGGCCGCCGCCGTGCCGCGGATGGAAGCGGGCGGACGCCTGATTTATGTCGGCGCCGGCACCTCGGGCCGCCTGGGCCTGCTCGACAGCGTCGAACTGTATCCCACGTTTTCCTGGCCGCATGGCCGTGCCGTGGCCCTGCTGGCCGGCGGCAGCGATGCCATGTTCGTCGCCGTCGAAGGCGCGGAAGACAATGTCGACCAAGGCGCGGCCGACCTGCGTGCCGTGGACGTATCGAAGAATGACGTTGTCCTGCTGATCGCCGCTTCCGGCGGCACGCCGTATGTGCTGGGCGCGCTGCGCGCGGCGCGTGCCGTCGGCGCGCTGACGATCGGCTTTGCGAATAACGTCGACGCCCCGATCGCCAACGAGGCCGACGTCGGCGTCACCCTCGACACCGGCGCCGAGGTGATTTCCGGCAGCACCCGTTTGAAAGCCGGCACCTCGCAAAAAATTGCCTTGAACACTTTTTCGAGCGCCTTGATGGTGCGTTTGAACAAGGTTCATGGCAACCTGATGGTAGACTTGAAGGCGACCAACGCCAAGCTGGTACGGCGCGCGATTCGCCTGACGGCATTTGCCACCGGCGTCGACGAAGACGCGGCGCGCGCGGTGCTGGAGCAGTGCGATTTCCACGTCAAGACCGCGATCGTGGCCTTGTCCAAACAAACCAATGTCGAGCAAGCACGGGTCTTGCTGGAGAATGCACGCGGAAGCGTGCGCCAGGCACTGGCCCAGTGACCGTGACGCGGTAGGGCCGGCCGGCCCCATTGCCCGATCGATCACGAAAGCCGTATGCACACTTCTCAAGCAAAAAGTCCGTGGCTGTGGGTGCCATCGCTGTACTTTGCCCAGGCCATTCCCTATGTCGTCGCGATGAGCCTGTCGGTCATCATGTACAAGGACCTCGGTATTTCGAATACCGACATCGCGTTCTACACGAGCCTGCTCTACCTGCCCTGGGTCATCAAACCGCTGTGGTCGCCCGTCGTGGACATGTTCGGCACCAAGCGCAGATGGACCGTGTTACTGCAACTGGTCGTCGCCGCTTCCCTGGTGGCGGTCGGCACAGTGCTGCATTTACCTTCCTTCTTCATGGTCAGCCTGGCCGTCATGTGGCTGATGGCCTTCAGTTCCGCCACCCACGACATCTCGGCCGACGGCTTTTATATGCTGGGCCTGCGCCAGAAGGACCAGGCCGCATTCGTCGGCGTGCGCAGCACGTTTTATCGGCTGGCGACCCTCGCGGGGCAGGGGCCGCTGGTCGTACTGGCCGGCTATCTCGCCGTCTCGCTCGGCGATGCCCATCAAGCCTGGTCGATCGTCTTCTTCGTGCTGGCCGGCATGTTCGCCGCCGCCTTCGCCTGGCACCAGCTGGTCTTGCCCAAGCCGGAGGCGGACCACGCGGTGGCAGCCGGCAGCAATCCGCTGCGCGAATTCTTCGGCACCTTCGGCGCCTTCTTCCGCAAGCGCGACATCTGGCTGATCCTCGGTTTCATTTTGACTTTCCGCCTCGGTGAATCGCAGCTGCTGAAACTGGTGGCGCCCTTCCTCAAGGATCCATTGGAAAAAGGGGGACTTGGCCTCACCACCGCCCAGTACGGCTGGGCCTACGGCACCATCGGCATCATCTCGCTGACGATCGGCGGCCTGGCCGGCGGTTATCTGATCTCGCGCCTGGGACTGAAACGCTGCCTGTGGCTGATGGTGTTCGCGGTGCACTTGCCGGACCTGGTCTTCGTCTACCTGTCGCAGGCCCAGCCGACGAATATTTACCTGGTCTCTGCTTTCCTCGCGATCGAGCAGTTCGGCTACGGCTTCGGCTTCACCGCCATGATGCTGTACATGATCATGGTCTCCGATGGCGAGCACAAGACGGCGCACTACGCGATCTGCACCGGCCTGATGGCGCTCGGCATGATGGTGCCGGGCATGTGGAGCGGGCGGCTGCAGGAATACCTGGGCTATCAGCATTTCTTCATCTGGGTCTGCGTGGCGACCGTTCCGGCGTTCATCATGGCGGCCCTGGTGAAAATCGATCCGGAATTCGGGAAGAAATAAGGGACCATGGAGACACCCGCCGCCCTGCGCGATGCCCCCGGCCGCCTGGCTTCGCTCGACGGCTTCCGCGGTTTCACGATCGCCGCCATGGTGCTGGTGAACAACCCCGGCGACTGGAGTCAGCTGTATTCCCAGCTCGAACACGCCAAGTGGAACGGCTGGACGTTTACGGACACCATCTTCCCCTTCTTCCTGTTCATTGGCGGTGTCTCGATGGCCTTGTCGCTGGGCCGCCTGGCGGCAAGCGGCGCCAATACACCGCAACTGCTGATCAAACTGGCAAAACGTGCCTGCCTTATCTTCCTGATCGGCTTCCTGCTGAACCTGATCCCGTATTTCAATTTCGAAAAGGTGCGCATCCCGGGCGTGCTGCAGCGCATCGCCCTGTGCACGCTGCTGGCGGCGCCGATCGTCGTCTACTGCGGCTGGCGTTTGCAACTGGCGCTCATCGCGGCCCTCCTCACGCTCTACAGCGCGCTGATGCTGTTTTATCCAGTGCCCGGCATCGGCGCTGGCGTACTGGAACCGGGCAAGGATTTTGGCGCCTACGTCGACCGTATGTTCCTGAGCGGGCATATGTGGGTGCAAACCAAAACCTGGGATCCGGAAGGCTTGTTCACGACCATTCCCGCCCTCTGCAGCCAGTTATTCGGCGTGCTGGCAGGGCGTTTCCTGCTGAGTAAGTTCAGCCGCACCGAGCAGACGGTGTGGCTGCTGCTGGCCGGCTTATTGTTGTTGTGGCTGGGCGTGATCGGCGACGCCATCCTCATGCCGATCAACAAAAGCCTGTGGACGCCGTCCTATTGTCTCCTGATGACGGGCTGGGCTTTGCTAATATTCAGCGCCTTCTTCTGGCTGCTGGACGTCAATCCCCACCGCGCCGTGCGCGCAGCGGCGGCGCGCTGGACGGCACCGCTGCGGATCTACGGCATGAACGCGCTGTTCATTTTCGCGTTCTCGGGCCTGGTGGCGAAGATGTTCGGTTTCATCAAGCTGGCGCAGCCGGACGGCAGCAGCCAGTCGCTCGGCCGCACCCTGTACGCGCCGATTCGCGATTTGCCGATTGGTGCGGTCAATACCTCGGTGCTGTACGCGCTGCTGTTCAACGCCTGCATGTTCGCGCTGGCCTGGGCGATGTGGCGCCGTAAATGGTTTGTGAAAGTATAACGATCAACGAGATGTGGGAGCGGTAGTGGTGGATACGAAAAAACGCGCGTTGGCGCTGGCCGGTGTGGCGGGCATGTTGTCGCTCAGCGGTTTCCTGGCCAGCTGTACGACGCCGCAGAAGGGCGCGCAGAATGGCGCCGCGCCGAACGGCACCATTCACGCCGAGGGTAAACTGCCACCAGGCGCGCCGCGCGAATTCCGCGCCGCCTGGGTCTCGACGGTGGCGAACATCGACTGGCCAAGCCGGCAAAATCTGAAGGCGCCGCAGCAGCAGGCGGAAGCGATCGCCATCCTCGACCGCGCCAAGGCGATGAACATGAATGCCATCGTGCTGCAGGTGCGCCCCTCGGCCGACGCCATCTACGCGTCCCCGATCGAGCCGTGGTCGGAATATCTCACCGGTGCCCAGGGGCAAGCCCCGCAGCCCTGGTATGACCCGCTGAAATTCTGGGTCACCGAGGCGCATGCGCGCGGCCTCGAACTGCACGCCTGGTTCAATCCCTACCGGGCCCGCCACGACGGCGCCCGTTCGCCGGCGGCGCCGAATCACATCACCCGCGCCAACCCGGCCGCCGTCAAACGCTACGGCAAGTTCATGTGGATGGACCCGGGCGAGGAATCGGCATCGAAGCAGACGCTGGACGTGGTGCTCGACGTGGTGCGCCGCTACGACATCGACGGCGTCCACATCGACGATTATTTTTATCCTTACCCGATCGACGCCACCCCGACCGTGGCCGGCAACGAAGCGGCGCTGGACGGCAAGCCCGGCGTAAAAGCCGAACTCGATTTCCCGGATACCCCGGCCTGGGAACGCTATCTCGCCCGCGGCGGCAAGCTCGACCGCGCATCCTGGCGCCGCCAGAACGTGAATCAGCTCATCGAAGACATGTACGAAGGCATCCACCGCGAAAAGAGCTGGGTGCGTTTCGGCATCAGCCCCTTTGGCCTCGGCCGCCCGGACCGCCGCCCGCCGGGGATTGCCGGTTTCTCGCAATACGACAAGCTGTATGCGGACGCCGAACTCTGGCTGCAGAAGGGCTGGCTCGACTACCTGTCGCCGCAACTGTACTGGGCGCGCGCCCAGGCGCCGCAGGCGTATGACGTGCTGCTCGACTACTGGATCGGCCAGAACACGCAGGGCCGCCACATCTGGCCGGGCCTGTTCACCAGCCGCATCGGCGCGCCGAGCAAGGATTATCCGCCGCAGGAAATCGTCGGCCAGATCGAGTCCACCCGTGCGCGTCCGCAGGCCGGCGGTCACGTACACTTCAGCATGGTTGCACTGATGCAGAACCGCAAAGGCATTACCGACCAGCTGCGCAGCGGTTCCTATGCCACGCCGGCCCTGGTGCCGGCCACGCCCTGGCTCGGCAACGTGAAACCGGGGCTGCCGCGCGTCAAAGCGGTGAGAAATGGCAAGGGGATCGACCTGAAACTGACGGCCGGCAAGGCCAACGCTTTATATACGGTGTGGTCGCGCCATGGCGACGAGTGGCGTTTCAATGTCGTGCCGGCCTCGAAAGTGGACTGGACCTTGGCGGACGATGCGCGCTTCGGCGCCCCGGAAGCGGTGTTCGTCGGCGCGGTGGACCGCCTGGGGATCGAAGGCGACCGGATCCAGGTATGGGGCAAGCCCTGATGCCTGGCGCGGCGACACCAGGCATCGGCCTGGGCATCGATGCCGGCGGCACCCAGACCCGCTGGGCGCTGGCAGCGCCCGATGGCGCAATCCTGGCCGAAGGCACCGTTGCCGGCCTGTCCGCCTTGCAGATGAGTAAGCCCGACGGCCGCGCCAGCGTGCACGCCACGTTTACCGAGCTCGCGCGCGCGGTACTGGCGCAGGCGCAACCGGCCCGCGTGCGCGCCGGCTTGACCGGGTTCGGCGGCGACGGCGAACTCCTGGCAAGCTGGCTGGCCGAACTGCTCGGCATTGCGCCGGGTGCGATCGCCATGTGCAACGACATCGAGATTGCCTACCGCGCCAGCTTCATGCCTGGCGAAGGCTACCTCGTGTATGCCGGCACCGGCTCCATCGGCGCTTTTATTGATGACGACGGGCAATTCCACCGGGCCGGCGGCCGCGGCGTCGTGCTCGACGACGGCGGCGGCGGCTTCTGGATCGCACGCGAAGCATTGCGCCACATCTGGCGCCGCGAGGACGAGGCGCCGGGCAGCTGGGAACATTCGCCCATGGCGCGCGCCGTGTTCGATCACGTCGGCGGCTCGGACTGGGCCTGTTCGCGCCAGTTCATCTATGGCCAGGAACGCGGCGAGGTCGGCAAGCTGGCGCTGGCGGTCGCCGCCAGCGCCGGGCAGGATCCGGCCGCCGCCGCCATTTTGTCGGAAGCCGGCCGCGAACTGGGCCGCCTGGCGAACGCCTTGCTGCACCGCTTCGGACCGCGCCCGGTCTCCCTGGCCGGCCGCGCCGCCGACCTGCACCCGTCTATCGTGGCAAGCATGCGCGCCAGCCTGCCGGACAATACGCAGCTCACCCACACTGCGATGCGCGCCCACCACGCCGCCGCCCGCCTGGCCGTTGCCGACGGCAATACGACCTGATTACTTATTCACTGAACGGAATGCCATGAAATCCCTTGCAGCTACCCTCCTGATCGCCTTATTGGCCGGTTGCGTGACCGCGCCGAGCGGCGTCGACAAGACCTATTCGGCCAAGGGCCAAGCCAGCCGCGTGCGCTTCCTGGTGCTGCACTACACCGTATCGGACAAGCCGTCTTCGCTGAAGATCCTGACCGAGCAGCAAGTAAGTGCCCACTATCTGCTCACCGACGATGCCAGCCCGCATGTTTACGGCCTGGTCGACGAAACCCGCGCCGCCTACCATGCCGGCAACTCCAGTTGGAAGGGGTATACACAGCTCAACAACAGCTCGATCGGCATCGAGATCGTGAATGCCGGCTGGAAGGACACGCCACAAGGCCGCGTCTACGCTCCCTTCCCGCAGACCCAGATCGACGCCCTGATTCCTTTAGTCAAAGATATCGTCGCGCGCCACGGCATCCTGCCGGAAAACGTCGTCGGCCACAGCGACATCGCCCCGCTGCGCAAGCAGGACCCGGGTCCGATGTTCCCGTGGTACCAGCTGGCGCAAGCCGGCCTGGTCGTGTGGCCGGACGCGAACCGCGTCGCCGCCGTGCGCCAGGTGTTCGACGTTCAAACGCCGGATGCCGCCTGGTTCCAGAAAAAACTGGCCGCGCACGGCTTCGGCCTGGCCCAGACCGGCCTGTTCGACGGGCCGACGAAAACAGTGATTGCCGCTTTCCAGATGAAATACCGCCCGGCGAACATCGCCGGCGAGCCCGATGCCGAGACCGCAGCCATGCTGGAGGTGCTGACCACGCCGGCCAACGCGCCGCTGCCGCCGGTGCCGCCCGCGCCGATTCCGGAGATGCGTCCGGTACAGCCGGAACAGCCGCTGCAACCGGTCCAGCCCGTGGAACCCGTGCAGCCCGTTCCGCCAGTTCCGCCCGGCACCTCGCCGCTGCCGACGCCGCCGGTGCCGACGCCGCCGAACACGCCGCCGGTTGCAGCGAACCCACAGTGAGGTTCGCTCTGCATTGGGTTTCGCTGTATCCTTCGGCCTGCCCGCGCCGTGCGCGGTCGTCTCGTTGAAGGACTTAAAAAATGCGCCTGCGCCACATCGAAGTTTTCCACGCCATCATGCAGGTCGGCACCATCAGCGGTGCCGCCCAGGTTCTCCACATCTCGCAGCCGGCAGTGACGAAAGTGTTGCAGCATGCCGAGCTGCAGCTGGGCATGCCGCTCTTCGAGCGCGTGCGCGGCAAGCTGTATCCGAAGCCGGAAGCGCACCGCCTGTTCGCCGAGACGGAAAAACTCAATAGGGACTTGCAGGGCATCCGCCGCCTCGCCGCCAGTCTGAAAGGGCGCGCGGTGGAAACGGTGCGCCTGGTGTCGACCCCGACCCTGGCGATCAGTGTCCTGCCGCAGGCGATGACGGCCTGGCGCCGCAATTTTGCCCAGACGCGCTGCGAACTGGCGACCTACCACACCAGCGAAATCGTCAACGCCCTGCGCCTGGGCGAGGCCGATCTGGCCCTGTCCCTGCAGGATCCGCGCCATCCCGGCATCGTCGCCGAACCGATTGCCCACGGTAACTTGACCGTGATGGCGCCCGCCGGCACCTGGAGCGCAGCCGAGTGCGCGCAGCCGATCGGCGCCGCAGGGCTATCCGGTGAACTCATCGGCTTGGCCGACAACGATCCGCTCGGAGAAATTGTCGTCGCCGCCTGCGAGGCGCAGGGCGTGCAACCGGTGTTCCGTACCGTGGTCCAAACCTACCAGATCGCCCGTTCGCTGGTCGAAGCGGGCGCCGGCACGGCCGTGGTCGACCCGTTTACTGCGGCCTCGGCGGCGGCGGACAAGGTGCAGCGCCGCCAGTGGGAGCCGAGCATCCCGGTCCAGCTGTACCTGCTGACCGCGAACCACGCCCCGCTGTCGCACGGCGCGCGCGAACTGGCCAATTGTATCGGCGCGACGGCCCGCGCCTGTCTTGAAAAGGGAAGTGCATGAACGAAAAGAATTCGTTCCCGACCGGGCAAAGCCCCGTCGGGACGAATCAGACCGGCCCACTCTTGACGGTTGCCAGCGAAGACATCGCCGGCAGCGAAGAGTTCCGCCACCTGTCATCGATCGCGGGGATTGCGGTCGACCTGCGCTACGCCGGCCCTAACAATTTCGTCGGGCGCGACCTGTATTCTCCCTTCGACTGCGCCTGGCTGCACGTCGAGGCAGCGGCGGCCCTGGAGGCGGCCGTGGCCTGGCTGGCGGTTCAGGCGCCCGGCCACACCCTGCTCGTGCTCGACGCCCTGCGCCCGCAACGGGTGCAGCAGCAACTCTGGGATGCCCTGGACGGCACCGGCCTGCAGATGTATCTCGCCAATCCGGCGCGCGGCTCGATCCACTCCTACGGCATGGCGCTCGACGTCACCATCCTCGACCCGCAGGGCCGTGAACTCGACATGGGCACCGGTTTCGACGACATGACGGACCTGTCGCACCCGGCCCTGGAAGAAGGTTTTATGCGCACTGGCCAGCTGAGCGAACAGCAGGTGAACAACCGCCGCCTCTTGCGCGGCGCCCTGTTCGGCGCCGGCTTTGTCGGCATCAACACCGAATGGTGGCATTTCGATTGCGGCGACCGCGACCGGGTGCGCTCGACCTTCCGCCGCGTACTGTAAGCACGTCCCGGCGGCATCCATCTTCCACGCACACTTGAGTTTTCTCAGCCTTCCTCACGTTTGAGACCCGGACAATCCTCTTGTACCGACGAGAGATTGATGCCGCGGCTTGACGAGCTCGCTTCTTTGCATTGCTTCTTTCCCTCGCGCGGTCCCTTCTTCCAACGTACAAGAGAGGTAGGCCATGAAACGAGTGATGATGGCAGTTGTCGTGGGCACGGCGCTGGCGGGCTGCGGCACGGCGACGGGCGATATGTTCGCGGCGCGCGACCAGACGGTCGAGTATGTCCGGGTATTCGATATCAAGACCGATGCGCCTCGGCCGGCCGTGCTGCACGCGGCCAGCGAGGGCATCAGCCGGAATATCCTGAATGCCACGCTGGCCACGCCGCTGCCCGATACGGCCGAGGTGCTTGACCAGCCCGGCCGTTTCAAAATGGCCGACACCCCGGGCGCGGCACGCGGCCCGAGCTGCGACGGCGCCAGCTGGACCGCCAAGGCGCGCCCCGACGTGCGCGGCAGCCAGGACATGCACATCGTGGCCTGCCTCTACCCCTATAAAACCGGCTACCACCTCGACATGTACGCCGCCTTCACCAAAAAGGAGGGCGGCTGGCTGGCCTGGCCGCGGCGTGCCACCGGCGCGGTACTCGGCACCCCGGAAAAATACGTGGAACAGACCATGCTCGACCTGGTGCGCACGATCCGCGAAACGACCAAGGCGCAAGTCGCGCTGGTCGAAGCCAAACCCGAGGTCGCCGGCGCCCCCTGGCTGGAGCCGGCGCCCAGCGCTGCGCGGGCGTCGAAACCCTGACCCGATGAACGGAAACACCATGCCCTACGACGACAGCTTGTTTCAAATTATTCTGGACAGCGTGGCCGCACCGGGCAGCATTGCCCAGCGCATGCACGCGCTCGTCGACGCCTGCGCGTGCCGGCTGCCCCATCCGGATTGGGAACGCATACGCCGCATCGATTTCGAGGCCGATGCCGTCCAACTGAACGGATGGATAAGGTCGGCATGGCGCGAGGGGGTACTCCACCAGGGCCACCAGGGACTGTGGTTCGGCATTTTCAATCCGGTCGTGGAGAACGAGCCCGTGACCGATCTCTATGTCGCGAGCAGCCCTGTTTATGATGACGACGATGTGGAATGGAGCGCGGAGATCGATGCGCGCGACGGCATCAGTTACCTCGGTTCGTCGGTGCTGGCCGAGCTCTACCGGCTTGCCTACGGGACGCCGGGCAGATTGGGAAACGATGCCGAGTATCCGTTGGCGCTGGCGTACGGCGCCATGGCGGCGGCCAGTGCGCTCGCGCAGCCTCTGCCGGCGCCACAGCTCGGCACGCTGCGCGGCGCCGCCGCCGGTTTCGATGACGGCGATGGACTCCACGTTGGCGTGTTCGACAACCTGCGGTTTATCAGGCGGGTGCGGGCGGCTGACTAGGTCCGGGGGCGGAGGGGAGAGCACGGCAAGACCAGCTTGCCGTGCGGGGAGCCGGCTTGCCTGCCGGACGATCGTCCGGCAGGCAAGCACGGGTGCAGATTAAAACGCCCAGTCGACGCGGGCGTACATCTGGCGTCCGTTGATGCCGATCGGGCAGGTTTCCCAGCAGTGGGTAAAGCCCAGCTGCGGGAAGGGCGCGGCGCGCACCTTGTCCCACTCCGTAGGATAGGTGTCGAACAGGTTGTTGGCGCCGACCGCCAGGGTCAGGCGCTTGCTGAAGGCATAGCGCACGCTCAGGTCAACCAGCCACTTCGCGTCCCAGGTCTGGATGAAGCCGGGCGTGAAGCCCTGGCCCTGCACTGCGCCGAAATAGCTGGCGCGGGTGTTCACGTTCCAGGCGCCGGTCGTGTAGTCGGCGGCGACCACGTGGTGCTGGCGCGGCTGGCCGCGTTCGATCAGCGTCACCTGCGTGTCGTCGAACAGTTGGGTGCCGCTCAGCACCGGAGATTGCGAGTGGCGCGCCTTGACTTCGGTCTTGTTGAAACCGAGCTGGCCGGACAGCACCAGGGTCGAATCGGTCCAGCGCGTGGTGTGCTCGGCAACGATGTCGAGGCCATTGGTGCGGGTGTCGATCGCGTTGGTGAAGAACTGGGCCTGGCCGACCTTCAGCGGGTCGAGGATGGCGCGGATCGGACCGGCGCCGGCTTCCGGCGCGATGTTGCTCGAGAAGACGATGCGGTCGTCGATATCGATGCGGTACAGGTCGGCGGTGACTGAGAAGTTCTGCAGCGGACGCAGCACGATGCCGACGCTGGCGTTCTTCGAGGTTTCTTCTTTCAGCGGTGCGATGCCGAAGGCGCGGGTGACGGCGCTGCCTTCGCGCGCGGTCAGGGTTTCGGTCAGCACGCCGGCCGCGTTCAGGTTGGTCGACACCGAGCTATAGAATTTCTGCTGCACCGAGGGCGCGCGGAAACCGGTCGAGACGCTGCCGCGCAGGCCGACGGTGCGCGACGGGTCGTAGCGCATGCTGAGCTTGCCGGTCGTGGTGCTGCCGAAGTCCGAGTATTTTTCGTAACGGACCGCGGCGGCCAACAGCAGTTTTTCGGTCAGGTTGTGCTCGGCATCGACATACAGGGCGATGTTGTGGCGGCCATCGTCGACTTCGGTCGATGGCGTGTAGCCAGGGAAGCCCTGGGCGCCCGAGGCGGCGATACCGCCGTTCTGGTCGCGGATCACGATGGCCGGGTTGTTCGTACGCCCGTACTGATAGGACATCGGATCGCCCGCTTCGATCTGGTAGTTGTCGCGGCGGTATTCGAAACCGGTCGCCAGCGAAATCTTGCGTCCGCCCAGGTCGATCGGGCCGCGCAGGTCGGCATTGAAGGTGGTCTGGTTGAATTTCAGGGTACCGGTATCGGCCTCGAGCGGCGATTCGGCATAGATGCCGCCGCCCGGCTTCGGCTCGTACCAGTAGCTGACGTTGATCGACTCGCGCTCGTGGAAGCCGAGCTGGCTGCGGCCGTGGTTGACGCTGGCGTCGAACTTCCACTCGTTGCCGAGCTCGCGGCGGTAGCCGACGGCGAACGAGGCATCCTTCACGGTCGTCTTAATATTCGGCAGGAAGCCGTTCGGGTAGACGGCCGGGACGTTGCGGCCATCGCCCTTGGAACGGTAGAAGCCGGCGGAGTCGCCGGTACGCTTCGACACGCCGCCGAAGGCATAGAATTCGCTGTCCTTGTCGATCGGCAGGCCGGCATTGACCCACAGGAAGGCATCCTTGGCCAGGCTGTCGCCGATGCGCTGGGTGACGCGCGGCGGATCGACGCGCAGGGTGTCGACGCCGGCGCGGTTGGTTTCGCCGCGGCGGCGGCCCTCGGCCGACAGGTTCACATAGCCGCCGTCGCCGATCGCAAAGCCGGTGTTCGCGCTGGCCGAGATCATGTCGCCGTCGCCCTCGGAGGTGGTGCCGATCGAGCTGCTGACCTGCGTTTCCTTGACCTGGGATTTCAACACGATGTTGATCACGCCGGCGATCGCATCGGACCCGTATTGGGCCGCCGCGCCATCGCGCAGCACCTCGATGTGGTGGATCGCCGACATCGGGATCGCATTGATGTCGGTGCCGGCCGAACCACGGCCGATGGTCTGTTGCACATTGACCAGCGCCTGCTGGTGGCGGCGCTTGCCGTTCACCAGCACCAGCAGCTGGTCGGGGCCGAGGCCGCGCAGGGTGGCCGGACGGATGATGTCGGTACCATCGCTGATGAAGGTCGTCGAGAAATTGAACGACGGATCGAGCGTTTGCAGCAGTTTACCGAGTTCCAGGGGACCCGCAGTCTGCATGTCCTTCACGTTGATCAGTCCCACCGGCGCCGCCGTATCGAGCGCGGTCTTGGCGCTCGAGCGCGAACCGAGCACGACGACGCGGGCCGGATTGTTCTCGTCGGCGCTGGCGGCGGCGCTCGTCGTTTCCTGGGCAGCCGCAGGATAGAGCGCGGCCAGCAGGGCGGTGGCAAGCAGGGTTTGACGGAAAGGATGGCAGGCAGGGTGACGCGTCATGTTCTCTCTTTTCTTGAATATCGAAACGGCGTGCTCGGAAATACGACCATAAGGTATGGATATGTTTCCATACGTAAAAGTCATATTAACAATTGACGATTGTCCATACAACGCAGCCTGCATGAGCGTTGTATTTGCGTGTCACCACAGCAATATTGGGTGCGAAGCAAGAGAAAAGGCAGTAAGCTGGATCGCTTGTGCCCGTTTTTGGTGCGTGGTTATTAACCGGGGAGCACCGTAGGGGTGAAGGGTGTTTTCAAATGGGCAGGTGCACGACGAAAGCCTAGGGCTGCGTCACCAGCCCCGACTTCGCCACCCAGTCCACCAGCGCGTCGACCACCGCGCGCCCGCGTCCTTCTCCCGCCAGCTCGTCGTTGACCATCGCCACCACCACGTTCTGCACGCCGCTCGCATCCGGCACATAGCCGGCCACCGCCACCACATTGCGCAGCGTCCCCGTCTTGAGGCGGGCGCGGCCGGCGGCCGGGCTGCCGTTCAGGCGGCGGCGCATGGTGCCGTCCGTTGCCGCGATCGGCATGCTGGCCAGGAACTCCGGCGCCCAGTTGCTGAGCAGGCCGGCACGCAGCAGGCTGCCCATCTGCAGCGGGCTGATGCGTTCGATGCGCGACAGTCCGGAACCGTTTTCGATCACGAAGCCGCTGTCGTCGATGCCGTGCGCGCGCATCCAGTTACGGATCGTGGCGTCGGCACGAGTATAAGTGGTCTGGTCCGATGTCACCGGCAACGGCCGGCTGCCCAGAACCGGGTCTGCCTCGAGGGCGCCCAGGCTCAGGAACAGGGTGCGCGCCAGCGCGTTGTCCGAGGGTTTATTGGTGTCGCGCACGACTTCCGGCAGGGCGCGCGCACGGTGCTCGGCCAGCAGGCGGGCATCGATCGGGGTGCTGCCCGCCAGCGTCCTGCCGTTCAATTTGCCGCCGAGCTGCTTCCATTTCAGGCGAAATAAACCGTCGAGATAGGCGTCGCGCTCGAGCACGTTGATGCTGTTGGTCTTGGCGCAGTTTTTTGGATAGCTGCCCTCCAGTACGACCTTGATCTTGCCGTCCGTGTGCACGACCTGCGGCAGTTTCCAGCCGTCTTCCCACCTGGCGCAATCGGCATCGACCAGCTTCATGTTGGAGGCGATCGTCACCCCGTTCAGCGCCGGCTGCATGTCGAGCTGCATGCGTTTCTCCGTCGAGCGCATGTCGATCTGCAGCATGTTCTTGTTGACTAATAACGCGTCGGGAATGACGTTGTAATAGGCTTCGGGCGACTCGTCGAAAGGCGGCAGGCCGATGTCGCTCCGGGCCGGATTGAACAGGCTGCGGTCGAGCACCAGGTTGCCCTCGATGCGCCGGATGCCCGCGTTGTGCAGGGCGCGCAGCATGTTTTCCAGGACTTCACCGGACAGGTCGGCATCGGCGCCGCCGCGCAGCACCAGGTCGCCTTTTAATACTTCTCCCTTCACGTCGGCGTTCGTCAGCAGTTCGGTGCGCCCGCGAAACACCGGGCCCAGGTGCTCGAGGCTGACCAGGGTCGTTACCAGTTTCATCGTCGAGGCCGGCTGCATCGGGCGCTCGGCCAGGTGCGACACGAGCACCTGGTCGCCGCGCAGCACGAGGGCGCTGACGGCATTCGGTGTCATGCCGTTTTCCGCCAGCAGGCGCGCTACCGGTTCCGGCAACTGGGCGCGTGCGGACAGGCAGGAGAACAGGGCGGCGGCGAGGGCAAGCTGGCGGATCATAAAACTCCTTAGCCGAAGAAGAGGTAGGCGACGAAGATGGCGGCGATCACGCCGGCGAGGTCGGCCATCAGGCCGCAGGAAATCGCGTAGCGCGTCTTGCGGATGCCGACCGAACCGAAGTAGAGGGCGACGATATAGAAGGTGGTGTCGGCCGAACCCTGGAAGATGCAGGCCAGGCGCCCGACGAAGGAGTCGGCGCCATACGTCGTCATGGTGTCGATCATCAGGGCGCGCGAGCCGCTACCCGACAAAGGTTTCATCAGGGCAGTGGGCAGGGCCGGCAGGAATTCGGTGCGCAGGTTGAATTGATTAAAGATCCACTCGAAACCGCGCACGACGAAGTCGAGGATGCCGGCATTGCGCACGACGCCAATCGCGACCAGCATGCCGACCAGATACGGGATGATCGTCAGCGAAGTCTGGATGCCGCCCTTGGCGCCCTCGATGAAGGCCTCGTAGACGTTCACCTTCTTGCGCAGGGCGCCGACCATGAAGACGACGATGATCGAAAACAGGATCAGGTTGGCTGCCACGTTCGAAAAAAGCTGGATCTGGTCCTTGCTCAGGTAATTGCTCATGTAATAAATCATGCCGGCGATCAGCGCCGTCAGGCCGCCGATCCAGCCGAACAGCACCGGGTCGAGCAGGTTGATGCGCTGGCGCAGGCCGACCACGACGATGCCGGTCATGGTGGCGACATAGGTCGCGATCAGGCAGGGAATAAAAATGTCGGCGGGATTCGCCGCGCCGAGAATCGCGCGCTGGGCCATGATGGCCAGCGGAATCAGGGTCAGTCCCGAGGTGTGCAGCACCAGGAACATGATCTGGGCATTGCTCGCCTCATCCTTGTTGGGATTCAGGGTCTGCAGGCTTTCCATGGCTTTTAAGCCGAAAGGCGTGGCTGCATTGTCGAGGCCGAGCAAATTGGCCGAGAAATTCATGACCATGTGGCCGTTGGCCGGGTGGTCTTTCGGTACGCCCGGGAAGATGCGCGAGAAGAAGGGGGCAATAAAACGGGCCAGCACGTTGATGGCGCCGGCCTTCTCTCCGATGTTCATGATGCCGAGCCAGAGCGTCATCACGCCGGCCAGCGGCAAGGCGATGTCCATCACCGCCAGCTTGGCTGAGCTGAACGTGCCGTCGACGATGCGTTTGAAGATTTCTGTGTCGCCTAGAAAAATCCATTGGGCAAGCGCTGCCAGGAAACCGACGAGGAAAAAACCAGTCCAGATGTAATTCAATGCCATGAGTGGGTCCGTAATGCGGGGCAATTCAAGCGCCGCAAACGACAGTCACGGCAGTTCGTGCGCACGATTGTGCAGCGGAGAGTATAGGCGCAGAGCAAAGTTCATAGATGAAAGAATGCAGCCGCGCCATGCACAAAAGTTATGAGGCTTCCGTTTCGTTTGCCTGTGCCCGGCACCGCGCATATGATACGCAACGCTCAACCAGGACCTGCACACATGACACTTCGCGCCACCCTTATTGCCCTGCTGCTCGTCTCGGGCGCCGTCCATGCCGCGCCGGCGGCCCCGGCGGAAAAAAGCGAAAAAGTGCTGCACATGTTCCTGTCGACCAGCGAAACCGGGCTCGATCCGGCCGCCGCCTCGGACATCGCCACCTTGTCCCTGCTGGAAAATTTATTTGACCCGCTGCTGCGCTACGACTACCTGGCACGCCCGGTGAAGCTGCGTCCGAACACGCTCACGAAGATGCCGGAGATCAGCGCGGACAAGCGCACCTACACGTTTACGATCCGTCCCGGCATTTATTTCACGCCCGACCCGGCCTTCAAAGGAATCAAACGCGAGATGACGGCGCAGGATTATGTGTACAGCATCACCCGCCTGTACGACCCGGCCATCAAATCTCCCTGGTCGTACATGTTCGAAGGAAAACTCGAAGGCGACGAGGCCCTGAAAACCACGTTCAGCTACGGCACCGCGATTCCCGGCCTGCAGGCCCTCGACAAGTACACCCTGCGCATCCGCCTGAAGGAGCCGGACAATAATTTCCTGTTCTATATGGCGACGCCGGCGTCGAGCGTCGTGGCGCGCGAAGTCATCGAGGCCTATCCGGGCCAGGCCGGCAACCACCCGGTTGGCACCGGCCCCTTCATGCTCGGCGACTGGAAGAGAAGTGACCGCATCGTCCTGCTGGCGAACCCGTATTCGACCGCCGTGTTCAGCGCCACGCCCGGCATCGACCCGGAAGACCGGGCGATCGCCGCGGCATTGGCGAATAAACGCCTGCCGCGCGTCGACCGGGTCGAGGTCAAAATCGCCGAGGAATTCCAGGGCCGCATGCTCGGCTTCCTGAACGGCGAATACGATTATCTCGAGCAGGTGCCGGAATCGATGACCGACATGGTGATCCGCGACGGCCAGCTGAAACCGGAGCTCACCCAGCGCGGCATGCAATTGTCGCGCTTTCCGGTGCTGCAGACCTATTACATGTGGATGAACATGAACGATCCGGTGCTCGGCGGCTACACGAAAGACCGGATCGCCCTGCGCCGCGCCATCTCGCTCGCCTACAACAGCGCGGAAGACATCGCGCTCCTGAAGAAGGGGTTTGCCATCAAGGCCGAGTCGCCGCTGCCGCCGAACGTGCTCGGCTACGATCCAGGTTACCGCAGCCCGGTCCCCTACGATCCCGCCCTCGCCAACGCCTTGTTGGACCGCCACGGCTATGGCAAGCGCGATGCGGACGGGTTCCGCCGCGCGCCGGACGGCAAGCCCTTGACGCTGACCATGCACAGCGAAGCGACGGTCGGCGGCCGCCTGCGCGACGAGCTGTGGCGTAAATGCCTGAATGCGATCGGCCTGCGCGTCGTCTTCAAATCGGACAAGAAGACCGAGATCATCAAGGCTTCGCGCCTGGGCAAGGTGACGATGTTCGAGAGTAACTGGATCGCCGACTTCCCCGACGGCGACAATTTTTATCAGCTGCTGTACGGCCCCAACGCAGGACGCGCCAACTACGCGCGGTTCAACTTGCCGGCCTACGACACGCGCTACGAACAGGCGCGCCAGCTGGTCGACGGCCCGGCCCGCCAACAACTGTATTTCGAGATGAACCAGCTGATCCACGCCTATAACCCCTGGGTGCCGCTCACCCATGCGGTCTCAGCCGACATCCGCCATCCGTGGTTAAAAAACTACAAGCGTCATCCGGTCGAATTCACGTCCTGGCGCTATCTGGACGTCGATGTTGCGCAAAGGGCACGCTTGTCCCAGCAGCGCCGTTAGAATTTGATAGATTTCCTCTTATAAACATTCCTCGAAGTTATACTTCTCGCCGGTTATTTCATTGGCTGGCGCCCTTGCGCCGGGCTAGTCTCGGGGCGACAACATAACGTAATGCCATGACATTGCGATGCCCGAGCGACAGATAGCCGCCCTGATTAAAGATTGACGGAACCTTAGGAGAGACGCGTGAAGTTAAAGAAACTAGCCCACCTGATTGCATTGATCGGGGTCGCCAGCCCGGTGCTTGCACAGCAAGTACAGCAAGAAGCGCCGATCGCGCGCGTCGAAATTACGGGTTCGAGCATCAAACGCGTCGCCAAGGAAGGTGCCCTGCCGGTGCAGGTGATCACCTTTGATACGCTGCAAAAACAGGGCATCACGTCGGCCGAACAGCTGATGGCCACGATTTCGGCCAACGGCACCGGTGCCGACAACCCGACTTCGGGCAACAACGTCTTCGGCCCGGATGCCGACCGCGTCAGTGGCGGCGCTTCCTTCGCTTCGCTGCGCGGCCTGGGCCCGAACAGTACCCTGGTGCTGATCAACGGTCGCCGCGCGCCGACCCACGGCAAGAGCGGCAAGGCCGTCGACCTGAACAGCATCCCGATGGCGGCCATCGCGCGCATCGAGATCCTGAAGGATGGCGCCTCGGCCATCTACGGCACCGATGCGATCGGTGGCGTGATGAACATCATCCTCAAAACCGACTACCAAGGCGCTGAAGCCTCCGCCTATACCAACATCACCGAAGCCGGCGGCGGCAACATCCACCGCGGTTCGCTGATCGTCGGCCACGGCGACCTGAACACCGATGGCTTCAACGTGATGGCCACGGCTTCGTATACCAAAAACGAAAAGCTGGAATCGCGCCAGCGCGATTTCGCCAACGGCTTCCAGCCGGCGCGCGGCCTGTCGCCCGATACCACCGGCACGCCTTTCGCCAACCAGCTGACCGGCGCGAATACCGCCCTCGGCACCGGTTTCAAGGTCCCGGGCAGCACCAACACCTACTTGCAAGCCAATCCGCTGAGCTTCCAGGGCAAGTGCGATACGGTCCAGGGCATGTCGCAATACCAGACCGAGCTGTGGAAGGACGTCACCTCGCCGCTGCGCTCGACCTATTCCTGCGCCTACGACTACGGCGGCGACTACGTGATGCAATCGCCGTCGGAACAGGCGAACCTGCTGCTGCGCGGCACGTATAAGCTGGCGCCGGACCACAAGATGTTCGTCGAGGCGATCGGTTCGCGCTCGCAGGTCGTCTCGATCCTGACCCCGGCCCAGATTTCGACCTCGCTGACGGCGAACGGCGTGAACAGCGCTTATCCGGTCGGTGGCCCGTACTACCAGGACCTGTCGTCGTTCATTTCGACCTTCGACCGCACCAAGCCGATCATCTACAAATGGCGCGCCAACCCGGCGGGTAACCGTACCCAAGAAAACACGACCGAAAGCGCCCGCCTGCTGGTCGGCTTCGAAGGGACCGTCAAGGACTGGGACTACAAGTTCGGCCTGTCGAAAGCCCAGAGCACCTCGCACATGGAGCTGCTCGACGGCTACGTTTACACGGTGCCGTTCTTTAAGCTCCTGGGCACTGGTATCGTCAACCCATGGTCGGTCGATGGCAGCCAGACCCAGGCGGCAATGGATGCGATCGAAGCAACCAAGTACCGCGGCGCCTTCCAGACCGGCAAGACGACCCTGACCCAAGTCGACGGCACTGTCTCGGGCGAGCTGTTCCAGCTGCCGGCCGGCAAGCTGGCGATGGCGGCCGGTTTCGACTTCCGCCGCGAGAGCTACCTGTACACCCAGGACGTGGCCGCCGAGCCGATCCTGCTCTCGCCCGGCAATGCCAACCTGCCGAAGGCCACGCGCGACGTGAAGGCATTGTTCGCCGAGTTCATCGTGCCGGTCACCAAGGACCTGGAACTGCAACTGGCCGTGCGCCGCGACGATTACAGCGTGATCGGCGCCACCACCAATCCGAAGGTCGCCTTCCGCTACCAGCCGACCAATTGGCTGCTGCTGCGCGGTTCGGCCAACAAGGGCTTCCTGGCGCCGAGCTTTACCCAGCTCTACAGCGGCTCGCTCGACGGTGAGCTGTCGAGCGGCGTGATCGACACTGTCGGTTGCGCAGCCCATCCGGGCGACGTGCGTTTCTGCGCGCCGGAGCGCTTCGGCTTCAAGTCGGGCGGTAACCAGAACCTGAAACCGGAAACCTCGAAGCAGGGCACGCTGGGCATCGTCGTCGAGCCGTTCAAGGGCTTCTCCGCCTCGCTCGACTGGTGGGCGATCAACATGCGTGACCGCATCCTGAACCGCAGCGCCAGCATCGTGCTGCAGAACCCGGTCGCGCTGTCGGGCAACATCATCCGCAACGCGGACGGTACGGTCGATTATGTCCAGGCCGGCTGGATCAACACCTCCGGCGCCAAGACCCGCGGTATCGACCTCGGCCTGCGCGGCGACGGCAAGTTCGGCGACGGCTTCAAGTGGAACGCCACCCTGGACGGCACCTGGACCGACAGCTACAAGTTCGCTGAAATTCCAGGCCAGCCGTACAAGGAATACGTCGGCGAGTTCTTCACGCGCGACCTGTACCTGCGCTGGAAACACAGCGCCACCTTCAGCGTGAGCCGCGGCGACTGGAACGTCCTGGTGAGCAATAACTTCGCCTCGGGCTACAAGGACCAGCTGCCGAACGGCGGCAAGGGCACGCCACCGGCCGGTTTCGACCCGGACGTGTCGAGCTATACCCGCTTTGGCCTGGCGACGACGTATAAAGGCTTCAAAAACACGTCGATCACCTTCGGTATCCAGAACCTGTTCGACCGCGATCCGCCGTTCACCGCGCACAACGTCGACGACGTCGTCGGTGCCGGCTGGGATCCGCGTGTGGCCGACCCGCGTGGCCGTGCCTACACCCTGAACCTCACGTACAAGTTCTTCTGATTGCCGTGAGATAGACTGCAGCCCCGGGAAGCGCGCACGCGTTCCCCGGGGCTGTTTTTTTGTAAGCCGAGCCGCATGCCCATCAGCCGCCGCGCCTTTTCTTCCCTGCTCGCCGCCAGTGCGCTGCTGCCGGCGGCCGCGCTGGCTGCGCCGCGCAGGCGTCTCCCACCCCGTTCCCGCATGAAACCCCTGATCAAACCCCCGCGCCTGCAGCCCGGCGACACCGTCGGCCTGATCGCGCCGGGCGGCTACGCCACCGAGAAAACGATCGCCAAGGCGCGCCGCAACATCGAGGCCCTCGGCCTGAAAGTGCGAGAGGGCGCCTCCCTGCGCGAAGTGAACGGCAATTACGGCGGCAGCGTGCCGCAACGGATCGCAGACCTGCACGCGATGTTCGGCGACCCGGAGATCAAGATGATCTGGCCGGTCCGGGGCGGCTCGGGCTGCATCTCCTTGCTGGCCCATCTGGATTTCAAACTGATCCGCGCCAACCCGAAGATTTTATTGGGCTACTCCGACATCACGGCGCTGCACCTGGCGATCCACAAGCACGCCGGATTGGTGACGTTTCATGGGCCGGTGGCCTCGTCGACGCTGACGGAGTATGCGATCGAGCACATGATGGCGGTGCTGGGCGACCCGCAGCCGAGCTATACGATTCCGATGGCGCTGGAAAACAGCCGGCGCGCCCTGGAGCAGCCGCAGTTCGCGCTGCGCACCGTGCACGGCGGCGTGGCCACCGGCCCGCTCATGGGCGGCAATCTGAGCCTGGTGGCGGCGCTGGCCGGCACGCCGTATGCGGCCGATTTCCGCAACTGCATCCTGTTCCTGGAAGAAGTCAACGAAGCCCCCTACCGGATCGACCGCTGGATGACCCAGCTCGATTTATCGGTCGGCTTTTCAAAAGCCGCGGCGGTGATGGTCGGCGTCTGCGAAGACTGCGGCCCCGAGCACGAAGAGATTTCGCTCACGCTCGACCAGACGCTCGACATCCACCTGCAGCCCTTGTCGATTCCGGCGGTGACGGGTTACTCGATCGGGCATATCCGCGACCAGTTCACGATCCCGGTGGGGATCCGCGCCACGCTCGATACCGAACGGCAGACGGTGACACTGCTCGAGCCTGCGGTCAGCTGAGCGTCTGAACCCGGCAGGTCATGTATACATAGCCGTGCTGCTCGCCATCGATGCGAAACAGGTCCGGCAATTCGCCGGCAAACCTGAAGCCGCAGCGTTCATACAGCCGGCGCGCGGGCAGGTTACTGGACAGCACCTCGAGGTCGACCCAATCGAGGGCCTGCTGGCTGCCTGCCCAGTCGAGGGCGTGCGCCAGCAGGCGTTCGCCCAGCCCCTGGCGGCGCCAGTCGCGATGCACGCCCATGCCGAGCAGGCAGCGGTGGCTGGACGCCCGCTCCGGCCGCGCGCGCAGGTCGACGTGGCCGCAGATGCTGCCGTCTCGATCGAGCGCTATCCAGGCGCGGCGCCAGCCCGGCGCCCCGACCTCGGCCCCGAGACCGATGGCAAAGGCGGCACGCTTGTCGGCCGGGAAGCGCGAATCGGCGCGCGCCATCGGCTGGAACAGGGGCGTGCCGGCGCGGCCGTTGTCCTGCAGGTGGTCGTCGAGGTAGACGAACAGGGCCGGCAGGTCGGCGGCGCTCACGCTGTGGATCGTGGTCGGCACCCCGTCGCCCATCTCAGAGTGCCCGTGCGATCAGGATTTTCTGGATGTCGCTGGTGCCCTCATAAATCTGGCACACGCGCACGTCCCGATAAATGCGCTCGATCGGGAAGTCGGCCACATAGCCGTAGCCGCCAAACACCTGCATCGCGTTCGAGACGACCCGCTCGGCCATCTCGGAGGCAAACAGTTTCGCCATCGCCGCCTCCTTCAGGCAGGGCAGGCCCGCATCCTTCATGGACGCCGCATGCAGGATCAGCTGGCGCGCGGCTTCGATCTGCATCGCCATTTCCGACAGGCGGAACTGCACGGACTGGTGTTCGAAGATCGGCTTGCCGAAGCTTTCTCTCTCTTTCGCATAGGCCAGCGCCGCTTCGAACGCGGCGCGCGCCATGCCGACCGATTGCGAGGCGATGCCGATGCGCCCGCCCTCCAGGCCGGACAGGGCGATCTTGTAGCCCATGCCTTCCTCGCCGATCAGGTTGGCGGCGGGGATGCGGCAATTCTCGAACACGATCTGCGCCGTGTCCGACGAATGCTGGCCCATCTTCTGCTCCAGCCCGGCGACGATATAGCCGGGGGTGTTCACGGGCACCCAGAACGCGCTGATCCCCTTCTTGCCGGCCGCTTTATCCGTGACCGCCATGACGATCGCCACATCGCCATATTTACCGCTGGTGATGAACTGCTTGGTGCCATTGATGACATACGCGTCGCCATCGCGGACTGCCGTCGTGCGCAGGGCGGCGGCATCGCTGCCGGTATGCGGCTCGGTCAGCGCAAAAGCGCCCAGCAGTTCGCCCTGGGCCAGCGGCACCAGCCACTGTTGTTTTTGTTCTTCGCTGGCGTACATCATCGCGATGCTGCAGACCGGGCAGTTGTTGACCGAAATGATGGTTGAGATGCCGCCGTCGCCGGCCGCGATTTCTTCCAGCACCAGCGCCAGCGACACGTAATCGAGGCCTGCGCCGCCGTACTGCTCCGGCACCGCCACGCCGAAGGCGCCGAGCTGGGCCAGCTCTTTCAGTTCCGCTTTCGGAAAATAGTGTTCCTTGTCCCAGCGGGCGGCCTGCGGGGCCAGGCGTTCCTGCGCAAAGCTGCGCAGGGCGTCGCGGATCATCTGGTGTTCTTCGGTCAGGATCATGGGGTCTTGTCTCGTTATTGTGTGTTTGGCTTACCAGGGAATCGGGGCGCCGTCGTGGTTCAGGAAGCTGCCGTTGGCGTCCAGCCTCGCCTGCGCCAGGGTGGTGCGCAGGTCGCGCACGCTGTGTTCGGGGCTGATGGCGGCGCCGGCGCCGCCCATGTCGGTCTGCACCCAGCCGGGGTGGAAGGCGATGCAGGTCGCGCCTTGCGGGCCGAAGGTGATCGCCGTGTCGCGCAGCACCGAGTTCAGGGCCGCCTTGCTGGCGCGGTAGAGCGAGCCGCTGGCGCTGTGGCGCCCGCCGATCGATCCCATCTGCGAGGACAGCACGCCGAGTTTTCCGCGCGTCGCGGCGACCAGGGGCGCAATGATCGGCAGCAGGCGCATCGCGGCCAGCACGTTGGTGTGCATCACGGCGTCGAAATCGGCTTGCGTCGGAAAGCCGTCCTGGCGCGGGCCGTACAGGCCGGCCACTAACCAGGCGGTGTCGATCTTTTCGTCGTCGAGTTTCCAGCCGAGGCCGGCGATGGCGTCGGCGTTGGTGACGTCGAGTTCGTGTGGTTCGGCGCCCAGTTGCGCCAAATTGGCCAGGTCTTGCGCTTTGCGGGCGGTGGCGATCACGCGCCAGCCTTCAAGACGGTATTGGCGAACCATTTCGTGGCCGATGCCGCGCGAGGCGCCGATGATCAAAGCAGTAGGCATGATTTTATTCCCGTCAGGTTAGTCCGCGGCCAGAATGCATGTTGCGATTTATTGCGGTTCGACCGCGTGCGCACGAGTGCCCACCCTAGGTTACGCGGCAGTGGTGCACCGTAGGGTGGGCTCTTGAGCCCACGCGGTACAACCTGAATTACACCATCTCGATTGCCATCGCGGTCGCTTCACCACCACCGATGCACAGCGCCGCCACGCCGCGCTTGCCGCCGGTCTTTTTCAAAGCGCCCAGCAGGGTCACGACAATGCGTGCGCCCGAGGCGCCGATCGGGTGGCCCAGCGCGCAGGCGCCGCCGTGGATGTTGACCTTCTCGTGCGGGATGTCGAGGTCGCGCATGGCGGCCATCGGCACGGCGGCAAAGGCTTCGTTGATCTCGAAGAGGTCGACGTCGCCGGCCGTCCAGCCGGTCTTTTTGAACAGCTTGTGCATGGCGCCGATCGGGGCAGTCGTGAACAGGTTCGGTTCCTGGGCGTGGGTGGCGTGGCCGATCACGCGTGCGATCGGGGTCAGGCCGAGTTCCTTCGCTTTCGATTCGCGCATCATGACCAGCGCGGCGGCGCCGTCGTTGATCGACGAGGACGATGCGGCCGTCACGGTGCCGTCCTTTTTGAAGGCAGGTTTCAGAGACGGGATCTTGTCGATCTTGGCCTTCATTGGACCCTCGTCCTTTTCGACCAGCAGTTCGCCGGTGCGGGCCGCCACGCTGACCGGGGCGATTTCCCAGTCAAACGAGCCGTCGTTGTTAGCGGCTTGCGCGCGTTTCACCGAGGTGATCGCGAAATTGTCCTGGTCTTCGCGCGAGAACTGGTACATGGCCACGCACTCTTCCGCAAAGGTGCCCATCGAGCGGCCTTCTCCCGTCTTTTCGTTGCGCGAGTAGGCGTCTTCCAGGCCGTCGAGCATCATGTGGTCGAACATCGGCGCATGGCCGATGCGGTAGCCGCCGCGGGCTTTCGGGATCAGGTAAGGGGCGTTGGTCATCGACTCCATGCCGCCGGCGACGACGACGTCGGCGCTGCCGGCCACCAGCTGGTCGTGGGCGAAGATCGCCGCCTGCATGGCCGAACCGCACATCTTCGACAAGGTCACGGCGCCGGTCGACAGCGGCAGGCCGGCCTTGATCAGCGCCTGGCGTGCCGGGGCCTGGCCCTGGCCGGCCATCAGGCAGTTACCGAAATAGACGTGTTCGACCGATTGCGGGTCGACGCCGGCGCGCTCGACCGCGGCCTTGATTGCCACCGCACCGAGGTCGCTCGCCGTTTTCGAGGAAAAATCGCCCTGGAAGGCGCCCATCGGGGTACGGGCGGCGCCGACGATAACGACTGGATCATTCATGTTGGTAAGTCTCCAAAAGATGGCGCTGGTTTCATTTACAACGCCGGGGTGGTGATCGGGTGGTGAAAACGGATCTGCTGCGGGTACGGAAAAATATCCTGCACTTCGCCCGCCAGGATGCGGTCCTTGTGGGACTGCCACCAGGCGCGCGTCAACAGGTCCGCGTGGTGCTGCATGAAATAGTGACGGATCTTCGGATTCCCAAGAAGAAAACGTCCGAATTGTTCGGGAAAGACGTCGTGCTTGCCGATCGGGTACCAGGGCTCGGACGCCATTTCCTCTTCTTCGTTGCGCGCTTCGGGAATATCGCGGAACACGCAATCGGTCAAATATTCGATTTCATCGTAATCGTAGAACACGACGCGGCCCTGGCGCGTGAGGCCGAAATTTTTGTACAGCATATCGCCGGGAAAAATGTTCGCGGCGACCAAATCGCGGATCGCATTGCCGTATTCGACAATGCCGTGCTCGATGCGTTCTTCATCCTTTGCCTGCCCCGCTTCGGCGAGGTAGATATTCAAGGGCACCATGCGGCGCTCGATATACAAATGCTTGATGATGATGCGCTCGCCCTCGATCTCGACCAGGGAAGGCGCGTGCTGCCGGAGGTCGGCCAGCAGCTCTTCGCTGAAACGGTGCAGGGGAAAGGCGACGTCCGAATATTCGAGGGTATCGGCCATGCGTCCGACGCGGTCGTGGTGTTTCACGAGCAGGTATTTTTCCTTGACCTGGGCGCGCGTCGTCTCTTTCGGCGGCGGATAGAAATCCTTGATCACCTTGAATACATAGGGAAACGAGGGCAGCTCGAACACCAGCATTACCAGGCCGCGGATGCCGGGCGCGCTCTGGAAGCGGTCCGAGCTGTGCTTCAGGTGCTGCAGGTAATCGCGATAAAACAGGGTCTTGCCCTGTTTTTGCAGGCCGAGCAGGGTATAGATTTCGCTCTTCGGTTTACGCGGCAGCAGGCTGCGCAGGAACTGCACATAGGCCGACGGTACTTCCATGTCGACCAGAAAATAGGCGCGCGTAAAAGAGAACAGGACGGCGATGTGCAGCGGGTCGGTCAGCACCGTATCGAGCACCAGTTCTCCGCGTCGGTTGTGCAGCACGGGAATCACGAAGGGGTATTCGCGCGCGCCATTGATCGCGCGGCCGACGATGTACGCGCCCTTGTTCCGGAAGAACAGGCTCGATAGCACCTGGAATTGCTGGTTGGGTTCAAGCTGGTCGAGACCGAAGGCCTCGCGCATGCGCGCTTCGACCAGCTGCACGTCGCGATCCAGCGCGGCGAACGGACAGGCCAGCTGGAAATTGGTGACGATGCGCTTCAATGCAAAGCGCAGGCCGTCGGCGGCCGGGTAGTAGACGCGGTAGGTCGGCTGCAGCTCTTCGGTCTCGATGTATTCGGTCGAGATCACCGGACGCACGAACAGGAAATCGTTGTGGTAATAGGTACGGTGCAGGATCTTGACGCTGACCGAATTGAAAAAGGTCTCGGCCAGTTCCGGCTGCTTATGGCCGGACAGCAAGCCGATATAGTGCAGCTTGATTTCGCGCCAGACGCCGTCGACCAGGTCCTCGGGGGCGTAATCGTTTTCCAGGGTGGCGACGGCTTCCCCGACGCGTTTGTCGTAATAATCGATGCGCTCGCGCGCGGCGCGCTGGGCGACGGCCCAGTCGGCGGTTTCGAAATGGCGTTTTGCCGCCTGGCTGGCCTCGCGGAACAGGCGGTAGTGCTTGTCGAAGCCGTCGAGGATGGTGCGCGCGATGTCGAATGCGATCTGGGAAGACAGCAGTTTAGGGAACGCAACTTGTGTCATCGTTCGTCTCGCGCCTGGGCTGATGAAGCGGCTATTTTATTGCAATGCAACGGGTAGGCACGCGGTGCCTACCCTGCGATTTACATCGTCTCGCCAAACAGCTCGCGGCCGATCAGCATGCGCCGGATTTCGCTGGTGCCTGCGCCGATTTCGTAGAGTTTCGCATCGCGCCAGAGGCGACCGACCGGATACTCGTTGATATAGCCGTTGCCGCCCAGGGCCTGGATTGCCTCGCCGGCCATCCAGGTCGCCTTTTCGGCGCTATATAAAATCGCACCGGCAGCATCCTTGCGCAGGGCGCGTACGGCCGCGGCGTTGGTCGCGCGGTCGCAGGCCTGGCCGACGGCATACACATAGGCGCGGCACGCCATCATGGTCGAATACATGTCGGCGATTTTCCCCTGCATCAGCTGGAATTCGCCGATCGCCTGGCCGAACTGCTTGCGTTCGTGGATGTACGGCACGACCGAATCCATGCAGGCCGCCATGATGCCCAGCGGGCCGCCGGAGAGGACGGTGCGCTCGAAGTCTAGGCCCGACATCAGGACATTCACACCCTTGCCGACGCCGCCCAGCACGTTCTCCACAGGTACTTCGCAATCCTGGAACACCAGTTCGCCCGTGTGCGAGCCGCGCATGCCGAGTTTATCCAGCTTTTGCGCGATCGAAAAACCTTTAAACCCTTTTTCGATCAGGAAGGCGGTCATGCCGCGCGGGCCAGCCTCGAGATCGGTCTTCGCGTAGACGACCAGGGTGTCGGCGTCAGGACCGTTGGTGATCCACATTTTCGTGCCGTTGAGGACGTAACGATCGCCCTTCAGGTCGGCACGCAGCTTCATGCTGACGACGTCGGAACCGGCGTTTGGCTCGGACATGGCAAGCGCGCCGATGTGTTCGCCCGAGATCAGCTTCGGCAGGTATTTCTGTTTTTGTTCTTCGGTGCCATTTCTCTTGATCTGGTTGACGCACAGGTTCGAGTGGGCGCCGTAGGACAGGCCGACCGAGGCCGAGGCACGCGAGATTTCTTCCATCGCGACGATGTGGGCCAGGTAGCCCATGTTGGCGCCGCCGTATTCCTCGCTGACGGTGATGCCGAGCAGGCCGAGTTCGCCCATCTTGCGCCACAGGTCCATCGGGAACTGGTCGGTACGGTCGATCTCGGCGGCACGCGGGGCGATTTCGCTCGCCGCGAACTGTTGGACTGCTTCGCGCAGTGCGGCGATGTCTTCGCCATGGTCAAAGGTCAAGCCTGGAAGATGCAGCATGTCGTCCTCTCGGTGAACGGGTTGGCGGTTGGGCACCGTGAATCATACTCGCGTGTGACGTTAACGTAAACGTCAAGTAGCGGGTAAAAAAAGCCTTTTTGCTTCCTCCCACCTACCGGGATAGGCTCTTCATCAGGCGGCCTTGCTGGCGCCCGCCGGTGCGTCGATCTCGTCGCCGGCGGCCGTGCCATTGGCCAGCAGCCGGCGGCATTCCTCCTCGTGCGCGGAAATTTCCTCGAGCGCCATCTCGATGTCGGCGCGCTGCTGCTCGAGCGTTTCGCGCTGGTGCGCCAGGACGCCGAGGAAGCGGTCGATCTGCGCCGTCGTGTCCTTCGGCGACTCGTACATGTCGACGATGCTTTTGATCTCCGACAGCGTCAGGCCGAGGCGCTTGCCGCGCAGGGTCAGTTTCAGTCGGGTCCGGTCGCGCGGGGTATAGACGCGGTTGCGCCCGCCCACGCCTTCGCGGCTGGGGCTTAATAAACCCTGGTCTTCATAGAAGCGGATCGCGCGGGCCGTGATGTCGAATTCGCGCGCCAGTTCGGCGATGGTGTAGGTCGTGGGCATTTCGGTTGAGTACTGAATACGGCTGAAAGAAGGCGGCTGAAAGTGGCAAATCCTGGAATCGCTTAGAATCTCCTGACGTTTTCCGTTTACGTCAACGTCAACCACATTGTAGCGCGCACCACCCGTCCCGAATACGAAAGATTGTCGACCATGAATCCGCTCGAATCCGAACTGTCCTATCCCTTCGCCGACGAACTGCCGACTGCAGGCAGCGTGCGCGAGGTGGCGCCCGGCCTGGGTTGGCTGCGCATGCCGCTGCCGTTCGCGCTCGACCACATCAATTTGTGGCTGCTGCGCGACGAACGCGAAGGCAAGCAGGGCTACACCGTGATCGATTGCGGCGTGGCGACCGACGCCACCCGCGCCCACTGGGAACAATTGTTCGCGGGCGCCATGGAAAATGAACCCGTGCTGCGCGTGCTCGCCACCCACTGCCACCCGGACCACGTCGGCCTGTCCGGCTGGCTGTGCGACCGTTTTCATGATGCGCCATTCTGGCTGACCGCCGGCGAATTCGGCTTCGCGCGCATGATGGCCGCTGCCTTGCCGGGCGTGGACGGGCCGTCGGCCATCCCCCATTTCGAGCGCCACGGTTTGACCGACCCCGCCATGCTCGAGCAGATGCGCAGCCGCCGCAGTTACTATCCCTCGCTTGTGCCGGCCGTGCCCGCCGCCTATACCCGCATCCAGGATGGCCAGCGCATCGCGATCGGCAATGCGCACTGGCGCGTGATCACCGGTTTCGGCCACTCGCCCGAACACGCGGCGCTGTATTCGGACGAACTGAATGTCCTCATTTCCGGCGACATGGTCTTGCCGCGCATTTCGACCAACGTGTCCGTGTTCGCCGTCGAACCCGAGGGCAACCCGCTCCAGCAATACCTCGATTCGCTCGATAAATTCGCGGACCTGCCGGCGGACGTGCTGGTGCTGCCTTCGCACGGCAAACCCTTCCGCGGGCTGCACACGCGCATTGCCCAGCTGCGCGCGCACCACGTGGCGCGCCTGGCCGAGGTGCTCGAAGCGTGCACGACGCCGCGCAGTGCGATGGACATCGTACCGATCATGTTCCGGCGCCAGCTCGACGCCCACCAGCTCAGTTTTGCCCTCGGCGAAGCGCTCGCGCACCTGCATAAACTTTGGAATGATGGTATGTTAAAACGGGTAACTGGAGACGACGGCATCATCCGCTTCCAGCTGACCTGACAGCTGACGTAACAGGTATTCATATGCCAGATCCGCCCGGGGTTCCCCGCCCCCGCGGATCCGGTGCAACGGCCAGGCCGGCCGAGCGCGCGTGTCCCGCACGCGACAACTGTTTGTTTCTGTACGAACACAGATACGATACATTCATGCCAAATGGAAATTTTGTGGCATGATGCGCCAACTCGGCGAAAATTCTCATCAATTTTCACATCTTTGTTAAGTCATCGGCCCGAATGGTGTCATTGATGGTCTTTACAGCCCATTAACTGACTTTTATGGTCGAGCATGAAATAGTGCCATCATGAATTCCACGAACGAACGGGAGAGCTTTAGTGAGCGTCTCCAGCAGGCTTTAAAAAACGCCCATTACTCGCCGGACAGCCCGACACGCTTGGCGCGCGAATTTAACATTCGCTTCGAAGGCCGTCCGATCACGGTCCACGCCGCGCGCAAGTGGCTGGTGGGCGAAGCCATTCCGACCCAGGAAAAGCTGCGCATGATTGCCCAGTGGCTGGGCGTGCCGGCCGACTGGCTGCGCTTCGGCGGCGCCGATGCCCCGGGAGCGCAAGCCGAAGGCGGCGCCAGCGCGCGTTTCGAATCGGCCGACGTCAAGCTGATTGCCGACCTGCAGCGGCTCGACGAACACCACCGCCAGCTGGCGCGCGAGTTCATTCGCATGCTGGTCCGCCTGAACCACCAGCCCCCCGCCAAGTAAGCGGAGGCCTTCTTCGCGACAGCGTTTCTGCTTACAAATTTTCTTCCGAGTCGGGTAGACCAAATTGCGTCGAACTAGCGCATAATCGACTTCTCACAGCCGAGGATCGTGCGCCAATGAAAAGCAATTACATGAACACCGCCCAGCTGAAAGAGCTCATGACCGCGCCGCCGATGACGGCCGCGCGCCATGCCGAGGTGATGCGAAAACGCATCGCCCAGCGCAGGATGCTGGAGGAAGCAAGGGAAATGAAGAAGGCCGGTGACAGCGACCACCTGAAGCGCTGAACAGCCCCTCAGGTCTCCGGCGTGCCGCGCATGCCGGGCCAACGCGGCGCGGCCTCGTTGTCGATGCCCAGCAAATCCAGCACGCGATCGAGCGTGTGGTCGACCATCTCGTCGATGCTCGCCGGCCGATGATAAAAGCTCGGTACAGGCGGAAACACGATCCCGCCCATTTCCGTTACCGCCGTCATATTCCGCAGGTGCGCCAGGTTGAACGGCGTTTCGCGCACCATCAGCACCAGGCGTCGCCTTTCTTTCAACACGACGTCGGCCGCGCGTGCCACCAGGTTGTCCGCCAGGCCGTGTGCGACGGCCGCCAGCGTCTTCATCGAACAGGGCGCGATCACCATGCCGTCGGTCTGGAACGAGCCGCTGGCAATCGAGGCACCGATTTCCCGATTCTTATGGACGACGTGGGCGAGCGCTTCCACGTCACGCCGCTGCATGCCGACTTCCTGGTGCAGGGTGAGGGAGGCGGCGTCGGAGACGACCAGGTGGGTCTCGACGCCGGGGACCGCGTTTAAACGCTGCAGCAGGCGCACGCCATACACCGCGCCGGTCGCGCCGGTGATGGCGACGACAATACGACGCGGCCGGGTACTCGTCATTACTTCTTGAACATCGCCTGCAGTTCGCCCGATTCGTACATCTCGTTCATGATGTCGGAGCCGCCGATGAACTCGCCGTTCACGTAGAGCTGCGGAACGGTCGGCCAGTTCGAGAAGTCCTTGATGCCCTGGCGCACTTCCGGATCTTCCAGCACATTGACGGTGGCGATGTTATCGACGCCGCAGGCCTTCAGGATCTGGATGGCGCGGCCGGAGAAGCCGCATTGCGGGAATTGTGCGGTGCCCTTCATGAACAGCACGACCGGGGTGTTGGTCACGGTGTCTTTGATCCAGGTTTGTACGTCGCTCATGTGATCTGCCTTCGGTGAGAATGATATGGATGGCGCCATTCTATAAGAAATCGACGCGCGCGGTGCGGCGCCGAGGCCGACTTCCCTTGCCTGCGATTGCGGTATCATCGCCAGCTTACTCTTCTACCAACCTTCAGGATTCGTTTCATGCAACAACGCCCCAGCGCCGCCCCTTCGGCAGGTTTTAATCTTGTCATCGCCGCCGTGCTCGGCTTCATGGGCATCTTCGACCTGGTCGTCGGCGCCCGGGGCGACGGCGCCGGCGTGTTCATTACCGGCCTGGCGATGACGCTCTACGCGGCCGTGCTGCTGCGCGACGCGCTCCATATCAAAAAGACCGGCCAGCCGGCGCTGAGCCGCGGACGCATGAACAAGATCGGCCTGGCTTGCCTGGCGCTGTATGTGGCGGGGGTGTTGATCAAACGCGTGCCCGAGCTGGCCCAGTTCTTTGGATAAGCCGGGTAAAGTTTTGGCGGCCGCGTAACGTAGGGGCCATCGTGACCATTGGCCACGATGGCCCCTACGTTACTGCTGTCAAGGTCTGACGTTCAGCGTAGGTAGGCATTTGCCTAAACAAACCGACTGCTCGCGTCCCACGTACCTTCCGTAATTGTCGACCGGCGCATATCCATTGCGTGCATAAAACGCCAGCGCCGTCAGATTGACCCGCCGCGTCGACAGCCACAGTTCACGGTATCCGAACCCTGCCGCCTGTTCTTCCAGTGCCATCAGCAAATATCGCCCGGCGCCGCTCCCTGGCCGCGCATACATCCGCTTGAGTTCCGCCACGCCGGGTACCAGCGGCCGCAGCGCACCGCAGCCGACCGCCTTCCCATCGCCATCGCGCGCCATGAGAAACACCGAGCCCGGCCCGCGCACATCAAGCGGATCGAAGGACCCCGAGCCGCTGTCGCCGCATATTGCCGCCAGCGCCGCATCGAGTTCGGCGATCAGCGCGCGCGCGTCCGCACTGTCCGGGTCCGCCGGCGCGCACACCATCTTATTTGCGCAGCTTGGCAAACGCCGCTGCCATCGCCCCGCCCGCATCCTGCGCCGCCGGACGTTCCTGGCGCTGATGCTGGGCCACGCGCTTGCGGTCGTCGCGGTCACCCCGCTGCTGCGGCTGTGAACCCGGCTGCGGCGCCGTATCCGACAGCCGCATCGTCAGTGCGATGCGCTTCCTCTTCGGATCGACTTCCAGCACTTTGACTTTCACCACCTGGCCCGCCTTCACCACCGTGTGCGGATCTTTGACGAAGGTATTCGACAGCGCCGAGATATGCACCAGCCCATCCTGGTGCACGCCGATATCGACAAAGGCGCCAAACGCCGCGACGTTGGTGACCACGCCCTCGAGGATCATGTCCGGACGCAGGTCGCTGATCTCCTCGACGCCTTCTTTAAACGTGGCGGTCGTGAACTCGGGCCGCGGATCGCGCCCCGGCTTTTCCAGCTCTTTTAAAATATCGGTCACGGTCGGCACGCCGAATTTGTCGTCCGCATACTTGGCCGGATTGAGCGATTTGAGGAGCCCACTGTCGCCGACCACCGCCTTCATGTCGCGTTTCACGTCGGCCAGGATTTTCTGCACCACCGGATAGGATTCCGGGTGCACCGCCGACGCATCCAGCGGGTTTTCTCCGCCCATCACGCGCAGGAAGCCCGCCGCCTGTTCGAAGGTTTTATCGCCCAGGCGCGGCACGGCCTTCAAAGCCGCGCGCGAGGAAAACGCGCCCTTCATGTCGCGGTAGCTGACGATGCTCTGCGCCACGCTCGAGGACAGGCCGGACACGCGCGCCAGCAGCGGCGCCGAAGCCGTGTTGACGTCGACGCCGACCGCGTTCACGCAATCCTCGACCACGGCGTCGAGCGAGCGCGCGAGCTGGGTCTGCGAGACGTCGTGCTGGTACTGGCCGACGCCGATCGATTTCGGATCGATTTTGACGAGTTCCGCCAACGGGTCCTGCAGGCGGCGCGCGATCGACACCGCGCCGCGGATCGACACGTCCAGGTCGGGCAGTTCGCGCGAAGCGAATTCCGAGGCCGAATACACGGAAGCACCCGCTTCCGACACGACGATCTTGGTCAGTTTCAGCTCCGGCCGGGCTTTGATGAGATCCTGCGCCAGTTTGTCGGTCTCGCGCGAGGCGGTGCCGTTGCCGATCGAGATCAGCGACACATTGTGTTTCAAAGCCAGCTGGCCCAGCACGTGCAATGACCCGTCCCAGTCGTTCCTGGGCTGGTGCGGGTAGATGGTGGCGGTGTCGACGACTTTGCCGGTGGCGTCCACGACCGCCACTTTCACGCCCGTGCGCAGGCCCGGATCGAGGCCCATGGTGGCGCGCTGGCCGGCCGGTGCCGCCAGCAGCAAGGATTTTAAATTGCGCGCAAACACGTTGATGGCATCGAGCTCCGCCTTTTCGCGCAGCGCGCCCATGAGTTCCGTCTCGATGTACATGAAACTTTTCACGCGCCAGGTCCAGCGCGCCGTGTCGAGCAGCCATTTGTCGGCCGGGCGGCCTTGCGCCTTGATGCCGAAACGGGCGGCGATGCGGCTTTCGCAGGGATTGTGCGGCGCGTCCCACTTCGGTTTTTCGGCTTCCGTATCCAGGCGCAGCACGACGTCGAGAATACCCTCGCGGCGGCCGCGCATCAGGGCCAGCGCGCGGTGCGAAGGGACGGTCGCCAGCGGCTCCGAGTAATCGAAATAGTCGGCGAACTTTTCGCCTTCGTCCTCTTTACCGGCCACCACTTTCGATTCGACGACGCCATGTTCCTGCACGTATTCGCGCAGCGATTGCAGCAGCGTCGCGTCTTCGGCGAAGCGTTCCATCAGGATCTGGCGCGCGCCGTCCAGGGCCGTTTTCGTATCCGCCACGCCGGGGTTATTCACGCCGTCGGCATTCGTAAACGCATCGCGCAAGTATTTGGCGGCTTCCTCTTCCGGATTGCGGGCCGGGTCATTCAATAAATCATCGGCCAAGGGGGCCAGGCCCGCTTCGACGGCGATCTGCGCTTTCGTCCGGCGTTTCTGCTTATAGGGTAAATACAAATCCTCGAGGCGGGTTTTATCCTCGGCCAGGGCGATCTGTTGCAGCAGTTCCGGCGTCATTTTATTTTGCTCGGTGATCGAGGCGATGATCGCGCTTCTCCGGTCTTCCAGCTCGCGCAGGTAGCGCAGGCGCTCCTCCAGCAGGCGCAACTGGATGTCGTCGAGGCCGCCCGTCGCTTCCTTGCGGTAGCGGGCGATGAAGGGGACCGTGGCGCCCTCGTCCAGCAGGGCAATGGCGGCGGCGACTTGCGCCGGCTTGGCGGCCAGTTCGATGGCGAGGCGTTGTTCGATGGAAGGCAGCATGGAAATCCGTAATGGAAGCGCGTGAGTCAGGCGGGCAGTGTTACGCAAACGGGGACGAAGCGCCAGTCTTGACAGTCCCTGCCGAACATGCGAAACGTCGATGTGGTACGGCGTTTCGTTTTGTAAAGATTTCTCAGGTGCGTGCGATTCCGAACAAAACTGAAGTGCCCGTATGAGAGATAATGGTGGTTGTTGTCTTTTTTTTATACAGGTCAAGGACCCAATGCACACAGTTGATTTCCCACGCGAACACGCGAACGATGCCCCGGCACCGCGCGCGACGCCGGCCCGCGCGCCCGCACTGCCCGCACCGGTGACGACCTGGCTGCAACGGGTCGAGGCGGCGGCGCACCCGCAACCGAAGCTGAGCGCCGAAGTCGCCGATCCGAAGGCCGTTCAATATAAATTCGTGTATGTGATGGCGCCCACCAGTGGCGGCCGCCACGTCGCCGTCTGCCTGTGCAAGGCGCGCCTGCGCCCGAACGGTGAAGTCGCCGCCGCCAGCCCGGTGAACGAAGTGTTTTCGCTGCTGTCGGCGCCGCCCGCCTACCTGGAGGGCGAGGACGAAGACCTGGTACGCTTCTTCATCGCCATGCGCAGCGGCGCCTCGCAAAGCACCAGCGCGACCGAGCCCAAGGGCAAAGTCGGCGCCATCCTGCTCGACCTCCTGCTGCGTCAGGGCAAACTGTTGTGGGCCAATTCCTGGTCGGACATGACGAACGGCTTGCTGTATCCGCTGCAGGCCGGCCCCATCCGCCAGGCGAACCTGGCATGGCGCGACGAGGGCCGTGCCGCCAAGCTCGGCTGGTCGGTGGAACCGGCGAACGGCGCGAATCACC
Source organism: Massilia litorea (assembly GCF_015101885.1). Classification (NCBI taxonomy): domain Bacteria; kingdom Pseudomonadati; phylum Pseudomonadota; class Betaproteobacteria; order Burkholderiales; family Oxalobacteraceae; genus Massilia; species Massilia litorea. Next base: position 1,226,107 of record NZ_CP062941.1, on the reverse strand, counting down.
CGGGCGCCGACCTGATCGACTACATGCTGCCGACCGATCCGCCGTGGTACATCGACAACCTGTCTTGCGGCCCCCTGTCCCTGAACCGCGGCGGGGTCGACATCTCGCTGGCCGAACTGCAGGCGCTGGTGGCGCAAGCGCCGGTCCTGACCGGCAACGACAAGAAACGCGTGTCGCAACTGCTGCTGGCCCACGGCCTGCAGGAACTGATGCCGCTGCCGCAGCCGCTGACCCAACGATTGCGCAATGACGTCAAGCCGCAACCCTTCCTGTTGCTCGATTCGGTGTCGCTGGCCGACAGCGGTGCGCCGCGCTGGCATGATTTCGCTGTGCTGTCCTTCGATTACGACGGCCAGCGCGTCTCCTTCGACCCTTCACAGCGCGTGGTGCGCCAGATCGGCGACGTCACCGAAATCATCGACCGCGATGCCGCCGCCGAAGCTGCAGCGCTCGACAAGCTGACCGAACTGGGTTTCCGCAAACCGGCGACCACGCCGCTCTCGAGCCTGGCCGGCGCGGTGCAGCTGGAGAGCCAGGCGCACTGGCTGCGTTTTGCCGAAAACGATCTCGATGCGCTGTCGGATGCCGGCTGGCACCTGCAAAAATCGAACAAGTACCGCTATGACGTGGTGCCGGTGGAAGACTGGTATGCCGAGATCGACGAGCCGGAAGAAGCCGGTAAAGCCTGGTTCGAGCTGGAACTGGGCATCGTCGTCAACCGCAAGCGCGTGCCGCTGCTGCCGGTGCTGGTGCAGCTGATCCGCAACGCCCCGCTTGACTTCGACCCGGCCGTGCTCGCCGCCCATGGTGAAACCGACCAGATGCTGGCGACCCTGCCGGAAGGTCTCCGGGTCGCCCTGCCATGGGCGCGCGTCAAACCGATTCTGGCGACGCTGGGTGAGCTGTATTTTAATGACAAGATCAAGAACCGCGTGCGCCTGTCGACGCTGGACGCGAGCCGCCTGGAGGAACTCGCGCGCGGCGTCGAGATGCGCTGGTTCGGCGGCGAGCAGTTGCGCGAGACCGGCCGCAAGCTGAGCCAGTTCGGTTCCGTCAAAAAGGTGGCGCCGCCTGCCGGGCTGCAGGCCACCCTGCGCGACTACCAGCTCGACGGCCTGTCGTGGATGCAATTCCTGCGTGAATACGACCTGGCCGGCATCCTGGCCGACGACATGGGTCTCGGTAAAACCGTGCAGACCCTGGCGCACATCCTGACCGAAAAAGAGGCAGGTCGCCTGACCAGCCCGGCGCTGGTGATCGCCCCGACCAGCCTGATGACGAACTGGCAGGAAGAAGCCGCGCGCTTCGCCCCGAGTCTGAAAGTGCTGCTACTGCAGGGCAAAGAACGAGTGGACATGTTCGACCAGATCGAACAGGCCGACATCGTGCTCACCACCTACGCCTTGCTGCCGCGCGACGAGGAAAAGCTGCGCGAGCACCATTACCACCTGGTGATCCTGGACGAATCGCACTACATCAAGAATACGCGCTCGAAAGCGGCGCAGACGGCCGGCTCGCTGGATGCGAACCACCGCCTGTGCCTGACCGGCACGCCACTGGAAAACCACCTGGGCGAACTCTGGTCGCAGTTCCACTTCCTGCTGCCCGGCCTGCTGGGCGAGGAAAAAGCTTTTAATACGCAATTCCGCCACCCGATCGAACGCCAGGACGATCCGGTGCGGCGCATGTTACTCAATCGCCGTATCCGTCCCTTCCTGCTGCGCCGCACGAAAGATAACGTCGCCAAGGAACTGCCGGAGAAGACAGAGATGGTGCGCCGGGTCGAGCTGACCGGCCCCCAGCGCGACCTCTACGAAACCGTGCGCCTGGCGATGGACAAGAAGGTGCGCGAGGAAATCGACCGCAAGGGCGTAGCCCGCAGCCAGATCGTGATCCTGGAAGCATTATTGAAACTGCGCCAGGTCTGCTGCGATCCGCGCCTGGTAAAAGCGATGCCGTCGAAAAAGAACACGGCAGCCATCTCCGCCAAGCTGACCGATTTGATGCAGATGGTCGACGATTTACTGGAAGAGGGCCGCAAGATCCTGGTCTTCTCGCAGTTCACCAGCATGCTGGCGCTGATCGAGGAAGAACTGGCGGCGCGCGGCATCCGCTACGCCCTCCTCACCGGAGAAACGCGCGACCGCTCGGCGCAAGTCGCCGCCTTCCAGCAGGGCGCAGTGCCGATTTTCCTGATCAGTTTGAAAGCGGGTGGCGTCGGCCTGAACCTGACTGCGGCCGATACCGTCATTCACTACGACCCGTGGTGGAACCCGGCGGCGGAAAATCAGGCCACCGATCGCGCCTGGCGCATCGGCCAGGACAAGCCGGTGTTCGTGTATAAATTGATCGCGAAGGGCACGCTGGAAGAAAAGATCCAGCTGCTGCAGCAGAAAAAGTCGGAACTGGCGCAGTCGATCCTGGCCGAAGGCGAGTCGCAGAAGATGGCGCTGACCCAGGAAGATCTGCAGGCGATCTTCGCCCCGCTCGACGAGCAATAAAACAAGCCCGGCAGGACCGGTCATGCCCGCTTCGGCGGGCATTTTTTTTGCCTTTTCCGACATTTTCATGCGTGCTGAATAGAATTCGGCAAGAATGACGGTACATTCAAACATATTGAACAAATTGACCAGTTGGGCAACTTTAATCAATCGTCAGCGCTGCAACACCCCCGCCTGTACAGGAAGGCGTTCTCGGCTATATACTCTTTGGCGGCGCCCGCCTGGAGCGCCTGATCTCCCTTATTTTTTGGAAGGTGTTTGATGAACCGCAGCGCCAGCACCGACTGTTCCGGCCATGCCGGCTTGGCGCTGGCCGAGCAGTTCCGCGTGATCGCCGAGATCGGCGGCGACATTGCCTTCAGCATCGATTGCGCCAGCGGCGAGCTGCGCTATGTCAGTCCATCGATCGAACAACTGATCGGCTATACCCCGGATGAGGTGACTGCCGGCTTCCAGAGCGGCGGGCCGCTGGCGGCGCTGTGCGCCGGGCTGCCGGAACGCGTGAAACGCCTGCGCGCGGGCGACCGTAGCCGCCTGCGCCTGGTGCGCGAAACCGAACTGCAGGGCGCGCATGGCTATCCGGTACCGGTCGAAATCATCTCTTCCCTGCTGTGCGGTGAAGACGGGCAGCCGGCGGCGCTGGTCGGCCTGGTGCGCGACCTGTCGCCGCGACGCCTGCGCGAAGCCGAACAAAAACGCTTCGCCAGCATGCTGAACCACGAATTCCGCACCCCCTTGTCGACCATCGACGGCGCCATCCAGCGCCTCGAGGCCACCTGCACCCTGGCCGATGAGCCGACGCGCGCACGCTACCGCAAGATCGCGCTGGCCACCGACCGCCTGATCGGCATGCTCGACGATTACCTCTCTCCCGAGCGCATGGCCGGCATCGGCAGCGAACGCCAGCCGACCACGGTGGCCCCGCGCACCCTGCTGGAAGAGGGTGCCGCTCAGCTGCGCGCGGCCGGGCGCGTGGCCAGCATCCAGGCGCACGAACTGCCCGAAACTTTGCGTTGCGATCCGGAAGGCCTGCGCCTGGCGCTGAAGGTCCTGATCGATAATGCGATCGCGTATTCGCCGCCAACGTCTCCGGTCGTACTGGTCGGGCGCCTGGCGGCAAGCGGCATCGAACTGGCCGTGCGCGACCACGGTCCCGGCGTGCCGCAAGACGAACAACCCCACCTGTTCGACAAGTTCTATCGTGGCCGCAACGCCGCCGGCATGCCGGGCAGCGGCCTGGGCCTGTACATGGCGCGCTCGATCGTCGAAGTGCATGGCGGGGTGCTGAGCCTGGTCACCCCGAGCGACGGTGGCGCCGAGTTCCGTATCTGGCTGCCGGTGGCCGGCGCCGCGAAGCTGCTTGCGCGCCAGGGCGCCAGCACCGATAATCCGGCGCCGTTCGCGGCAATGGCCCTGCCACCATCTGGCAATACACAATGAAAAACGCGGTAAAACAATGACGCAGATACTGATTGTGGAAGACAACGGCGATTACGCCGGGGACATGGCCGATTTCCTGCGCGAACTCGAGCATGACGTCACCATTGCCACCTCGGCCGGCGAGATGTGGGCCGCGCTGACCCGCACCCCTGCCGCCGTGGTCGTGCTCGACCTGGGCCTGCCAGACGAAGACGGTTTTACGGTCATCCCGCGCATGCGCCAGCTGTACCCGGAAATCGGCCTGCTGGTGCTGACCGGACGCGTGGCCTTCGACAACCGCATCCTCGGCCTGCAGCTCGGCGCCGACCATTACCTGACGAAACCGATCAAGTTCCCGGAACTGGCGGCCCACATCGAAGCGCTGGGCCGCCGCGTGCGCCCCGCCGAACCGGCCCCGGCGCCCGTGAAATGGACCTTGCGCGTGAGTGCGCGCCAGCTCGAGCTGATGGGCAAGGTGATCGATCTGACTGAGAAGGAATTCAATTTCCTGCACCTGCTGACGATCAACACCCGCCCGGTCCCCCGCGCCACCATCGTGGCCGGCATGGGGGGAGACGATCCGGATGCCAGCCGCCGCGTCGACATGCTGGTGTATCGCCTGCGCAAGAAGACGAGGACGGTGCTGGGGCAGGAGCTGCCGCTGCGCAGCGCGTATGGCGAAGGGTATAGCCTGTCGGCAGGGTTTACCTTGGCGTAGGAGGCATCGAGGCCAGTGGCCTCGATGCCGGGTTCACCGGGCATGCCCGGTAATTCCGCCACCGCGGCCATTGGCCACGATGACCCCTACAAATCGGGACAAAGTCAATGCGCGAATCCGCGGCAGTTAAATAAATGGGGGACATGGTCAGGGTGCCGCGCTAAAATACGGCCATCTGTTCCCTGACTGTGCACCATGGCCCGCCAACCCCGCCTCATCCTCCCCAAGCAAGCCCACCACATCCTCCAGCGCGGCAACGACCGCCAGCGCATCTTCCGCGAGCCCGAGGATTACGAGCGTTTCCTCGGCTGGCTGGCCGAAGCCGCCCGCTTCTACAAAGTCGCGATCCACGCCTACGCCTTGTTGCCGACCCACTTGCACCTGCTGGCCACGCCCGAAACGGAAGAAGGCCTGGCGGCGATGATGCAAAAGCTCGGCCGCCTGTATGTTCCCTGGTACAACAGCAAATACGCGCGCGCCGGCGGGCTGTTCGAAGGGCGTTTTCGTACCGCCGTGGTCGAATCCGACCGCCACATCCTGATGTGCAGCCGCTTCATCGAGCTGGCGCCACTGCGCGAGGGAGAGGCAGGCGAGCCGGCCGCTTATCCGTGGTCGAGCTATCGCCACCATGCCGGCGTGCATGCGGACCCCGTCGTCACCGATCACGCCCTGTTCTGGGGCTTGGGCAACACGCCCTTCCAGCGCGAAGCGGCGTATATCGAGCTGGTTGAGCAGGGCATCGGTGCGGACGAGCTGGCACAGGTCGCGAACGCCGTCCAGAAGGGCCAGCCCCTCGGCTCGCACGCATTTAAACTTGAACTCGAACGTCAGACCCAGCGCCGCATCCTGCCGGCTAAGCGCGGCCGCCCATTCAAAACACCTTCCTCGACGGCGAGCCAGCCTTGACGCCCGCGCGTTCGGTTTTGCAGCCGGAACGCGCAATCATCTACTGCACACGTTTTAAGCAAAGCAATTTGTTGCTTTCTTGATGGGCGTCTGTCGAATAAAAAATGACTGAACGCGCTGATTTTTACGACATTGTACCTGTCCCTATTTATGCCATGCAGATCAAATAGCCGAATTAATTCGACTCTGACCCCCATTGTTCTCCTTGCCGTCTTTGTTGCATTGCACTATTCTCGGCCTTCAACCCCTGAAAAAGCTGTGGAGAGTCCCAATGATTGCCCAAGGTTTATACGATCCTGCCAATGAACACGATGCCTGCGGTGTCGGTTTCATCGCCCATATCAAGGGCAACAAAAGCCATTCGATCATCGATCAGGGGCTGTTGATCCTGAAAAACCTGGATCACCGGGGCGCCGTCGGCGCCGACCCGCTGATGGGCGATGGTGCCGGCATCCTGATCCAGATCCCCGACCAGTATTTCCGCGACGAGATGGCGAAGCAAGGCGTCGAGCTGCCGCCACCCGGCGAATATGGCGTCGGCATGGTCTTCCTGCCGAAGGAACACGCCTCGCGCATCGCCTGCGAGCAGGAAATCGAGCGCGCCGTGCGCATCGAAGGGCAGGTCGTCCTCGGCTGGCGCAATGTACCGGTCGACGAAGCGATGCCGATGTCGCCTACCGTGCGCGCCAAGGAACCGGTCATCCGCCAGATCTTCATCGGCCGCGGACCGGACATCATGGTCACCGACGCGCTCGAGCGTAAGCTGTACGTCATCCGCAAATCCTCGGGCCACGCCATCCAGGCCCTGAAACTCCTGCACGGCAAGGAATTCTTCGTGCCCTCGATGTCGGCACGCACCATCGTCTACAAGGGCCTGCTGCTGGCCGACCAGGTCGGCGTTTACTACAAGGACCTGCAGGATCCGCGTTGCGTTTCGGCCCTGGCCCTGGTGCACCAGCGTTTCTCGACGAATACCTTCCCGGAGTGGCCGCTGGCCCACCCGTACCGCCTGATCGCCCACAACGGAGAAATCAATACCGTCAAAGGCAACTTCAACTGGACCCGTGCCCGCGAAGGCATGATGAAGTCGGCCGTGCTGGGCGAGGACCTGAATAAACTGTTCCCGCTGATTTACGAAGGCCAGTCGGACACCGCCTGCTTCGACAATGCGCTCGAACTGCTCGTGATGGCGGGTTACCCGATCGCCCAGGCGATGATGATGATGATTCCCGAAGCCTGGGAAAACCACACGTCGATGGACGAGAACCGCAAGGCCTTCTACGAATACCACGCCGCGATGATGGAGCCGTGGGACGGCCCCGCCGCCATGGCGTTTACGGACGGCCGCCACATCGGCGGCACCCTGGACCGCAACGGCCTGCGTCCGGCGCGCTATGTCGTGACCGAAGACGACCTGGTCGTGATGGCGTCCGAGTCGGGCGTGCTGCCGATCCCGGAATCGCGCATCGTCAAGAAGTGGAGACTGCAGCCAGGCAAGATGTTCCTGATCGACCTGGAAGCGGGCCGCATCATCGACGACAAGGAACTGAAGGACACCTATTCCAACGCCAAGCCATATAAGGCGTGGATCAAGTCGGTGCGCATCAAGCTCAACGAAATCAAATTGTCCGAATCGCAGCTGGCACAAAACCGGATGAAAGACACCCCGGCCCAGGGCGAAAAAGCGGCGATTTCCCTGCTCGACCGCCAGCAAGCCTTCGGCTATACCCAGGAAGACCTGAAATTCCTGATGGCGCCGATGGCGGTCCTCTCCGAAGAGGCGACCGGTTCGATGGGCAACGACTCGCCGCTGGCGGTCATGTCGAACAAACTGAAACCTTTATATAACTACTTCAAGCAGCTGTTCGCCCAGGTGACGAACCCGCCGATCGACCCGATCCGCGAAGCGATGGTGATGTCGCTGGTGTCCTTCATCGGTCCGAAACCGAACCTGCTGGACACGAACAACGTCAATCCGCCGATGCGTCTGGAAGTGTCGCAGCCGGTGCTTGGTTTCGACGACATGGCGCGCCTGCGCAACATCAGCCTGCACACCGGCGGCAAGTTCAAATCGTATGAACTGAACATCTGCTACCCGGTCAGCTGGGGCAAGGAGGGCATCGAAGCCTCGCTGGCCTCGCTGTGCGCGGAAGCAGTGGACGCCGTGAAATCCGGCCACAACATCCTGGTCATCTCGGACCGTGCCGTCTCGAGCGAGACCGTGGCGATTCCTGCGCTGCTGGCAACGTCGACCATCCACCAGCACCTGGTGGTGCGCGGCCTGCGCGCCTCGACCGGCCTCGTTGTGGAGACCGGTTCGGCCCGCGAAACCCACCACTTCGCGCTGCTGGCTGGTTACGGCGCGGAAGCCGTCCACCCCTACCTGGCGCTGGAAACGCTGGCCGATCTGGCCCAGCATCTGCCGCACGAAATGGCGCCGGACGTCGCCTGCTACAACTACACCAAGGCGATCGGCAAGGGTTTGATGAAGGTGATGTCGAAGATGGGCATCTCGACCTATATGTCGTATTGCGGCGCCCAGATCTTCGAGGCCGTCGGCCTGAACAAATCGCTCGTGGATAAATATTTCCGCGGCACTTCGTCGACCGTGGAAGGGATCGGCCTGTTCGAAGTGGCGGAAGAGGCGCTGCGCCTGCACAGTCTCGCCTTCGGCGCCGACCCGCTGCTGGCCAATGCCCTCGACACGGGCGGCGAATACGCCTTCCGCGTACGTGGCGAAGACCATATGTGGACGCCGGATGCGATCGCGAAGCTGCAGCACTCGACCCGTGCCAACAATTTCAATACTTATAAAGAGTACGCCCAGCTGATCAACGAGCAGGGCCGCCGTCACCTGACGCTGCGCGGGCTGTTCGAGTTCAAGATCGATCCAAGTAAAGCGATTCCGCTGGGAGAGGTCGAGCCGGCGAAAGAGATCGTCAAGCGTTTCGCCACCGGCGCGATGTCGCTCGGTTCGATCTCCACGGAAGCGCACGCGACGCTCGCCATTGCCATGAACCGCATCGGCGGCAAGTCGAACACGGGTGAGGGTGGCGAAGATCCGCGCCGTTACCTGAACGAGTTCAAGGGCATCAAGATCAGCAAGGGCGAGACCCTTGCATCCGTGATCGGTGCCGACCGCGTGGCCGTCGACATTCCGCTGGAAGAAGGCGATTCGCTGCGTTCGAAGATCAAGCAGGTTGCCTCGGGCCGCTTTGGCGTTACCGCCGAGTACCTCAGTTCGGCCGACCAGATCCAGATCAAGATGGCGCAGGGCGCGAAACCGGGAGAGGGCGGTCAGCTGCCGGGCCACAAGGTCTCCGAGTACATCGCCTCCCTGCGCTTCTCGGTGCCGGGTGTCGGCCTGATCTCTCCGCCGCCGCACCACGACATCTATTCGATCGAAGACCTGGCGCAACTGATCCACGACCTGAAAAACGCGAATCCGAACGCCTCGATCTCGGTGAAACTGGTGTCGGAAGTCGGTATCGGTACCGTCGCTGCGGGCGTGTCGAAAGCAAAAGCGGACCACGTGGTCGTTGCCGGCCATGACGGCGGCACGGGTGCTTCTCCGCTGTCGTCCGTCAAACATGCCGGCACGCCATGGGAGCTGGGCCTGGCCGAGACCCAGCAGACGCTGGTGCTGAACGGTCTGCGCAGCCGCATCCGCGTCCAGGCCGACGGCCAGATGAAGACCGGCCGCGACGTCGTGATCGCCGCCATGCTCGGCGCCGACGAAATCGGTTTCGCCACCGCCCCGCTGGTGGTCGAAGGCTGCATCATGATGCGCAAGTGCCACCTGAACACCTGTCCTGTCGGCGTCGCCACCCAGGATCCGGTGCTGCGCGCCAAGTTCCAGGGCAAGCCGGAGCACGTTGTTAACTATTTCTTCTTCGTCGCCGAAGAAGCGCGTCAGCTGATGGCCCAGCTCGGCATCCGCACCTACGACGAACTGATCGGCCGCTCGGACCTGCTCGATAAATCGAAGGCGATCACGCACTGGAAGGCGCAGGGCCTGGACTTCTCGAACATCTTCTATCAGCCGAAGACCGACTCGCCGCACAACCTGTTCCATACCGGTGAGCAGGACCACGGCCTGGACAAGGCGCTGGATCATAAACTGATCGCACAGGCGAAAGCGGCACTCGAGAAGGGCGAGCGCGTCTCGTTCATTTCTCCGGTGCGTAACGTGAACCGTACGGTCGGCACCATGCTGTCGGGCGAAGTGGCCAAGCGTTATGGCCACGCCGGCCTGCCGGACGACACCATCCACATCCAGCTGCAGGGCACGGCCGGCCAGTCGGCGGCCGCCTTCCTGGCAGCCGGCATCACGCTCGACCTGGTGGGCGAAGGCAACGACTACGTCGGCAAGGGCCTGTCCGGCGGCCGCGTGATCGTGCGCCCGAATACGGAATTCCGCGGCTGGGCGGTGGACAACATCATCGTCGGCAACACCGTGCTGTACGGCGCGATTTCGGGCGAAGCCTTCTTCAACGGCGTGGCCGGCGAACGTTTTGCCGTCCGTAATTCGGGCGCCACGACGGTGGTGGAAGGCTGCGGCGACCACGGCTGCGAATACATGACCGGCGGTACGGTCGTGGTGCTGGGCGAGACCGGACGCAATTTCGCGGCCGGCATGTCGGGCGGCGTGGCCTATGTCTACGATCCGAAGGACGAGTTCGCTTCACGCTGCAACACGACCATGGTCAACCTGGAGCGCGTCGTCTCGACGAAAGAGCAGGGCGATGTTTCGGGCTGGCACAGCCAGAGCCGCGGTACCGACCGCGAATCGGACGAAGTCATCCTGCGCCGCCTGATCGAACGCCACTTTAAATATACCGGCAGCACCCGCGCCCGCAACCTGCTCGACGACTGGGCCAACAGCCGCGGCAAATTTGTAAAAGTCTTCCCGACCGACTACAAGCGCGCGCTGGAAGAAATGCACAACAGCAGCATGGAAGAAGCGAACGACAAGATCGAACTCGCGGCATGACGAGAACGTGATCGTAGGGTGGGCGGTCCTCCGCCCACGCATTCAACCAGCTGCAATGCATCGAAATTAAAAGGATAAAACGTGGGCAAAATCACCGGCTTCATGGAATTTCAACGGCAGGAAGAAGATCACCTGGAACCTGCCGCACGCGTCAAGAATTTCAAGGAATTCACCATCACCCTGACCGACGGCCAGGCCAAGGTGCAGGGCGCGCGCTGCATGGATTGCGGCATCCCCTTCTGCAACACCGGCTGCCCGGTCAACAACCAGATCCCCGACTGGAACGACCTGGTGTATCACAACAATTACCGTGCGGCGATCGACAATCTGCACTCGACGAATAACTTCCCGGAAGTGACCGGCCGCATCTGCCCGGCACCTTGCGAAGCGGCCTGCACGCTCGGCATCAACGACGACCCGGTCGGCATCAAGTCGATCGAGCGAAAAATCGCCGACGCCGCCTTCGAGCACGGCTATGTCGTGCCGCAGCCGGCCCTGGTCAAAACCGGCAAGAAAGTTGCCGTCGTCGGTTCCGGCCCAGCGGGCCTGGCCGCCGCCCAGCAACTGGCGCGTGCCGGCCACGACGTCACCGTGTTCGAGAAGAGCGACCGCATCGGCGGCCTGCTGCGCTACGGCATCCCCGACTTCAAGATGGAAAAGGGTTTAATTGACCGCCGCATCGAGCAGATGCAGGCCGAGGGTGTGACCTTCCGCACCAGCGTCTTGATCGGCAAGGATTTCCCTGCTGCCGTCAGCAACATGGCGCGCGACACGATCTTCCCGGAAGATCTCGCCAATGAGTTCGACGCCGTCGTCATGGCCGGCGGCGCCGAGCAGCCGCGCGATTTGCCGGTGCCGGGACGCGAGCTGAAGGGTGTGCATTACGCGATGGATTTCCTGCCGCAGCAAAACCGGGTCAACGCCGGCGATAAGCTGAAAGACCAGATCAAGGCGACCGGCAAGCATGTGGTCGTGATCGGTGGTGGCGATACCGGTTCCGACTGCGTCGGCACCTCGAACCGCCATGGCGCAGCGACGGTCACCCAGTTCGAACTGATGCCGATGCCGCCCGAACACGAGAACAAGCCCCTCGTGTGGCCCTACTGGCCGACCAAGCTGCGCACCTCGTCCTCGCACGAGGAAGGCTGCGAACGCGATTTCGCCGTCGCCACGAAACGCTTCGAGGGTAAAAACGGCAAACTCGAAAAGCTGATCGCCTGCCGTGTTGAGTGGAAAGACGGCAAGATGGTCGAAGTCGCCGGCAGCGAATTCGAGATGAAGGCCGACCTCGTGTTCCTGGCCATGGGTTTCGTGTCGCCGGTGCAGCAGGTGCTGGACGCCTTCGGCGTGCAGAAGGATGCGCGCGGCAACGCGCGCGCCACGACCGACGGCGAAGCCTGCTACCAGACCTCGGTACCGAAAGTCTTTGTCGCCGGCGACATGCGCCGCGGCCAGTCGCTGGTCGTGTGGGCGATTCGCGAAGGGCGGCAATGCGCGCGCGCAGTGGATGAGTTCCTGATGGGCTCGTCGGTACTGCCGCGCTAAGTGTCTGCCTCCGATGGGCTCTCGAGCCCATCGGACGGAACGTGCAATGCTTGCTGCACCGTAGGAATGTTGTTTCCTGTCAACAAACTGCAACGTTGACACATATGCATATCTCAACAAAAACAATGACTTGCGGCACGAAATATCTGACTTTTCGGTTATTAGTGTTGTAGCCACGCGTCGGAACCCGGAGTGAAACGGGGCTGTCCCAAGCAGGGATTGCAGTTTCTGCACTACAATACGGGATTCCCAAAATCCGACTATCCCCCCTGTGTCTAACCTTGTAGAAATACGTGATCTCGAGTTCGCCTACGGCGATCGCAAGATCCTGTCGAACCTGCGCATGGATTTCCCGCGCGGCAAGCTCATTGCCGTGATGGGTGGTTCCGGCTGCGGCAAGACCACGGTGCTGCGCCTGATTGGCGGACAGATCCGTCCGCAGCGCGGCGCAGTCCGGGTCGGCGGCGAGGTCGTGCACGAGCTGCGCACCGAGGGGCTGTATCGCCTGCGCCGCCGGATGGGCATGCTGTTCCAGTTCGGCGCGCTGTTTACCGATCTCACCATTTTCGACAACGTCGCCTTCCCGCTGCGCGAGCATACCGACTTGCCGGAAGAGCTGATCCGCGACCTGGTGCTGATGAAGCTGAACGCGGTCGGCCTGCGCAACGCTTCCAAATTGAAACCGGGCGAAATCTCGGGCGGCATGGCGCGTCGCGTTGCCGTGGCGCGCGCGATCGCGCTCGACCCTGAACTGATCATGTACGACGAGCCATTCGCCGGCCTCGATCCGATCTCGATGGGCCTGACCGCCAACCTGATCCGCAACCTGAACGATGCGCTCGGCTCCACGTCCATCCTGGTCTCGCACGACGTGAACGAAACCTTCGCCATCGCGGACTATGTGTACTTCATGTCGGCCGGCAAGATCGTCGCCGAAGGCACCCCGGCCGAGCTGCGCGTCTCGCAGGACCCGTATGTCAAACAATTCGTCAATGCCGAGCCGGACGGTCCGGTGCCCTTCCACTATCCAGGGAAGTCGCTGGCCGACGACCTGGGTCTGGGAGCGCAGAAATGATCATGCGTTTCGTTGAAGGCGCCGGCGCCACCGTGCGCGAATCGATCGAGAACCTCGGTTTTGCAACGCGCGCGTTTTTCAACCTGCTGCGTTTTTCGCCCGGCGCCTGGCGCCGTCCGAGCCTGATTTCCGAGCAAGTTCACTTTATTGGTAACTACTCGCTGGTCATCACCATCGTCTCCGGCCTGTTCGTCGGCCTGGTGCTGGGCCTGCAGTTCTACGTGAACCTGATCCAGTTCGGCGCCGAGGAAAAACTCGGTTCGCTCACCGCCCTGTCTCTGATCCGTGAACTGGGCCCGGTCGTCACCGCCTTGCTGTTCGCAGGCCGTGCCGGCACCTCGCTCACCGCCGAGATCGGCCTCATGAAAGCCGGAGAGCAGCTGTCGGCCATGGAAATGATGGCGGTGAATCCGGTGCAGCGCGTGCTGGCGCCGCGTTTCTGGGGTGGCGTGATTGCGATGCCGGTGCTGGCCGCCGTGTTCTCGGCCGTCGGCATCATGGGCAGCTACCTGGTCGCCGTCAAAATGCTCAGCCTGGACGAAGGCGCCTTCTGGTCGCAGATGCAGGCCGGCGTCGATGTCAACCGCGACGTAGTCAGCAGCGTCATCAAAAGTTTCGTGTTCGGCATTGCCGTGACGTTTACCGCCGTGTTCCAGGGCTACCACGTGAAGCCGACCCCGGCCGACGTGGCACGCGCCACCACGCGCACCGTCGTCATCGCCTCGCTGCTGGTGCTGGGCCTCGACTTCGTCATGACCGCCCTGATGTTCACGCAGTAACAATAAAAATCGTTTCGTTTGGCCGCGCACAGACGGCCTGAATACTAGGAAATACTATGCACCGTAAAATCATCGATGTCTGGGTCGGCCTGTTCGTCCTGCTGGGCGCTGCCGCCGTGTTGTTCCTGGCGCTGCAGGCCGGGAATATGAGCTCGCTGTCGTTTGCCGAGACCTATGCCGTCGTCGGCAAGTTCGACAACATTGGTGGATTGAAGCCACAGGCGCCAGTCAAGAGCGCCGGTGTCGTGGTCGGCCGGGTGGGCAACATCAGTTTCGACGACAAAACCTACCAGGCCATGGTCCGCCTCGACCTGGATCCGAACTACAAGTTCCCGAAAGATTCGTCGCTCAAGATCCTGACGGCGGGACTGCTGGGCGAGCAATACATTGGCATCGAACCGGGCGGCGACACGAAAAACCTCGTCGACGGAGATCGAATCAACCGTACGCAATCGGCCACCGTGCTGGAAGACCTGATCAATCAGTTCATCTACAGCAAGGCTGCCGAAGGAAAGGAAGACAGTAAATGAAGAAGAAGAACATGACGTCGCTGCCGCGCTGGCGTGGACTGGCACTGGCCGCGGCAAGCTGCGCCGTGCTGTCCGGCTGCGCCACCCCGAGCAATCCGCAAGACCCGCTGGAAAAATTCAACCGCGCAACGTTCGCGTTCAACGACACGGTCGACCGCGTGGCCCTGAAGCCGGCCGCGACCGCCTACAAGAAGGTATTGCCGGGCTTCGCGCAAACGGGCGTGAGTAACTTCTTCGGCAACTTGTCGGACGCCTGGAGCTCGGTCAACAACTTCCTGCAAGGCAAGGGCGCAGACGGCGCGACCGATTTCATGCGTTTCGCGCTGAATTCGACCTTCGGCATCGCCGGAATCCTCGACATCGCGTCGGAAGCGGGGATGCAGAAACACAACGAAGACTTTGGCCAGACCCTGGGTGTCTGGGGTGTTCCTTCCGGTCCCTACTTGATGTTGCCATTGTTGGGCCCATCTACGATTCGTGACACCGCTGCATTGCCTGCCGATATCTGGGCCGATCCATGGGCCTACAAGAATCCGGTGAACGTGCGTAACATCGGTATCGGCGTGCGCGCGGTCGACCAGCGCGCATCGGTGCTGGAAGCATCGAACCTGTTCGAGGAAGCCGCGCTCGACCGTTACGAGTTCATCCGTGACGGCTACCTGCAACGCCGCCAGAGCCGTGTGTACGACGGCGAGTCGGGACCGCAGAAAGATGCGCCGAAGGAAGACGTACCGGCATCGAACACGCAAGTGGTGCCGGAACCGGCCTCGAACGCAACCGAAACGCAGCGGAAGTAATGGAATGTAGCAAGGCCCGTAGGACGCCGCTTGACGCGGCGCCCGACAGACTCCCGCAAACGACCAGAAAAGAGAGCTTATGAAACCAATCGCCCAACTCATCGCCACCGCCGCAACCCTCGCTTTCGCCACCAGCGTCATCGCCGCGCCGGCCCCGGCCACCAACGAAGCGCCGGACGTGCTCGTCAAGCGCATCAGCGCCGACGTCATCGAGACCGTGAAAGCCGACAAGGACATCCAGTCCGGCAACCGCAACAAGATCATGGAACTCGTCAATTCCAAGATCCTGCCGTATGTCGACGCCGAAAAAATGACGGCCCAGGCGGCCGGCCGCTTCTGGCGCCAGGCCACCCCTGAACAGCAGAAACGCCTGTCGGAAGAATTCCGCACGCTGCTGGTCTACACCTATTCCGGCGCGCTGTCGCAGATCAAGAACGAAACCGTCGAGTTCAAGCCGATGCGCGCGGAGCCGACCGATACCGACGTCGAAGTGCGTTCGCAGGTGAACGTCACCCGCGGCGAGCCGATCACCCTGAACTACCGCCTGGCCAAGGGTAATCAAGGCTGGAAGATCTACGACATCAACGTGCTGGGCGCCTGGCTGGTCGAGACCTACAAGGGTACCTTTGCTGCCGAGATCAACAAGTCGGGTGTCGACGGCCTGATCACCAAGCTGGCCGACCGCAACAAGCAACTGGCCAGCAAGCCCTTGAAGGCCCCTAAGTAAACATGGCCGAAGCAAATCCGATGCTGTCGCTCGACGCCCTCACCTTCGAGACCGCAGACGCGGCCCTGGAGCAGGGCTGCGCCGCGATCCGGGCCGGCGAGACCGTGTTCGACCTGGGCGGCGTGCGCGCCGCCGATTCGTCCGGCGTGGCCTTGCTGCTGGCCTGGCAGCGCCGCGCGCGCGATGCGGGGCAGAAGCTCACGTTCATCAATGTGCCGGGCAATATCGATGCGTTGACGCAGCTGTACGGGCTGGATGGGTTGCTGGCACGGTCCTAGTGTACGTTGGCAGTAACGTAGGGTGGGCACCTGTGCCCACGCGTAAGGTTTGAATGCATGCGGCGTATCGCCTGTCGTACCGCGTGGGCACAAGTGCCCACCCTACGTTACACCGCCGTCAACGTTCATCACACTACCTCGTACTATCCCATGCCTACGGCATGTCCAATGCCGCCGGGCTCTTGCATTCCCGATTTCCCCTATAATGGGTCGTTTCCCCGCCCGGCCTGCGCACGCCTGTGCCGCAGCCACTCCAAAGAACAATGACAGCGATCCAGATTAACAGCGTCGAGAAAAGCTACAAGGGCTTTAAAGCCTTGAAAGGCGTTTCCCTGACGATCGAACAGGGCGAGTTCTTCGGCCTGCTCGGCCCCAACGGCGCCGGCAAGACGACCCTGATTTCCACTATCGCCGGCCTGATCCGGCCCGACGTCGGCAGCGTGCAGATCCACGGCCATGACGTCGTCACCGATTTCCGCGAAGCGAGAAAAAAACTGGGCGTGGTGCCCCAGGAACTCGTGTTCGACCCGTTCTTCACCGTGCGCGAAACCCTGCGCCTGCAGTCGGGCTACTTCGGCATCAAGAACAACGACAAATGGATCGACGAGGTCATGGAAAACCTCGATCTCACCAATAAAGCCGACGTCAACATGCGCGCGCTGTCGGGCGGCATGAAGCGGCGCGTGCTGGTCGCGCAGGCCCTGGTCCATAAACCACCCGTCATCGTTTTAGATGAGCCGACCGCCGGCGTCGACGTCGAGCTGCGCCAGACCCTGTGGAAATTCATCTCGCGCCTGAACCGGGAGGGTGGGCACACGGTCGTGCTGACCACCCACTACCTGGAAGAAGCGCAGGCCATGTGCCAGCGCGTGGCGATGCTGAAGTCGGGCCAGGTCGTTGCACTCGATACGATGAGCGCGCTGCTGCGCCGCGTGTCCGGTTCGCAGCTGATCGTGCACCTGAAAAGCGGCGATTTACCTCAGGACCTGCGCCACCTGGTCTCGCACGACGAACACGGGAACGGTAGCGGCAATAAATACAGCCTGCGCGTCAACGAATACGCCGAGGTCGAGCCGATCCTGGCGCGGCTGCGCGAATCGGGCGCCGTCATCGACGAGATGCAGCTGCAGCAGGCCGACCTCGAAGACATTTTTATCCAGATCATGGAAAAGGGCGCGCTGTGAGTTTTGTATCTGTCGGTTTCCGCACCCTGTTCTATAAAGAAATGCTGCGCTTCTGGAAGGTCGCGACGCAAACCATCGCCGCGCCGATCCTGACGGCCATGCTCTACCTGCTGATCTTCGGCCACGTGCTCGAGGGGCGAGTGGAAGTCTATCCGGGCGTGAATTACACGGCCTTCCTGGTGCCGGGCCTGGTGATGATGAGCGTGCTGCAAAATGCGTTCGCCAATTCGTCCTCGTCCCTGATCCAGTCCAAGATCACGGGCAACCTGGTGTTTATCCTGCTGCCGCCGCTGTCGCACTGGGAAATCCTGCTGGCCTATGTGGCCGCGTCCGTCGTGCGTGGCCTGGCCGTGGGCGCGGGCGTGTTCGCGATTACCGCCTGGTTCGCGCACCTGAGTTTCGCGGCGCCGCTGTGGATCATCGTGTTCGCGATCCTGGGCGCGGCCATACTCGGCACGCTGGGCGTGATCGCCGGTATCTGGGCCGATAAATTCGACCAGCTGGCCGCGTTCCAGAATTTCCTGATCATGCCGGCCACTTTCCTCGCCGGGGTGTTCTATTCGATCCACTCGCTGCCCGGATTCTGGCAGGCGGTCTCGCATTTCAACCCGTTCTTTTATATGATTGACGGGTTCCGCCACGGCTTCTTCGGCCAGTCCGATATCTCGCCGTGGACCAGCCTTGCCATCGTCTCCGCCTTCTTCGCGGTGCTGGCGGCAGTGGCGATCAATTTGCTGCGCGGCGGCTATAAGTTACGCCACTAAATTACGCCACTAAGGCGTCATTAATATTTAGGAATTATCGTGTCGACCACTCCAGAACTGATCCACAGCTACATCGAAAACGGCCTGCAATGCACGCATTTGACGGTCGAGGGCGATGGCCGTCACTTCTCGGCCCTGATCGTTTCGCCTGCGTTTGCCGGCAAGCGCCCGATCCAGCGCCACCAGCTGGTCTATGCGGCGCTGGGCGATCGCATGCGCGAAGAGATCCACGCGCTGTCGATGAAAACCCTGACGCCTGAAGAATACGGAGGCTAAATGGACAAGCTTCAAATCGTTGGCGGCAAACGCCTGAACGGAGAAATTGCGGTATCGGGCGCCAAGAACGCGGCGCTGCCGATCCTGTGCGCGGGCCTGCTCACCGCCGGCGACGTCGAACTGTCGAACGTGCCGCGCCTGCACGACGTCAAGACGATCCTGAAACTGCTCGAGCAGACCGGTTTGAAAGTCAGCCAGGACGACGAAAACGTCACCCTGAACGGCGCCAACATCACGAGCCTGGAAGCGCCCTATGAACTGGTGAAAACCATGCGCGCCTCGATCCTGGTGCTCGGTCCCCTGCTGGCCCGCTTCGGCGAAGCCAAGGTGTCGCTGCCGGGCGGGTGCGCGATCGGTTCGCGTCCGGTCGACCAGCACATCAAGGGCCTGCGCGCGATGGGTGCCGAGATCACGATCGAAGGCGGCTACATCCATGCCAAAGCGAAAAAATTAAAAGGTGCGCGCATCCTGACCGACATGATCACGGTCACCGGCACCGAGAACCTCTTGATGGCCGCGACCCTGGCCGAAGGCGAGACGGTGCTGGAAAACGCCGCGCGCGAACCGGAAGTGACGGATCTCGCCAACTTGCTGGTCGCCATGGGCGCCAAGATCGACGGCATCGGCACCGACCGCCTGGTGATCCAGGGCGTCTCCGAGCTGCATGGCGCCAAGCATGCCGTGATCTCGGACCGCATCGAAGCGGCGACGTTCCTGTGCGCAGTCGCGGCTACCGGCGGCGACATCGTGCTGACGAATACCCGCACCGATATCTTCGACGTCGCGCTCGATAAACTGCGCGAAGTCGGCCTGCAGATGGACATCGGCAGCAACACGATCCGTGCGCGCATGGATGCCAGGCCGCAGCCGGTGTCCTTCCGCACCACCGAGTATCCCGGCTTCCCGACCGACATGCAGGCGCAGTTCATGGCCGTGAACACGATCGCCGCCGGCCCCAGCCGCGTGACCGAGACCATCTTCGAGAACCGCTTCATGCACGTGCAGGAGATGAATCGCCTCGGCGCGTTTATTTCCACCGAAGGGAACACCGCTTTCATCAAGGGTGTCGAGCGCCTGGTCGGGGCGCCCGTGATGGCGACCGACCTGCGCGCTTCGGCTTCGCTGGTGATCGCCGGCATGGCAGCCCAGGGCACGACCCTGATCGACCGCATCTATCACCTCGACCGCGGCTACGACCGCATGGAAGTGAAATTGTCGAAGGTCGGCGCCGACATCGTGCGCATCAAGTAATTATTAAGTAAAGGCGCCATGAGCATCGCAACACAATCGACGGACCAGGGCCTGATCCTGGCCCTGTCAAAAGGCCGGATTTTTGAAGACACGCTGCCGCTGCTGGAAGCGGCCGGCATCGTCGTCACCGAGAATCCGGAAACCTCGCGCAAGCTGATCCTGGCGACCAACGACCCGGGCGTGCGCGTGCTGATCGTGCGCGCCAGCGACGTGCCGACCTATGTCCAGTATGGCGCGGCCGACTTCGGCGTGGCCGGCAAGGACGTGCTGCTCGAGCATGGCGGCGAAGGGCTGTACCAGCCGGTCGACCTGAACATCGCCCGTTGCCGCATGTCGGTGGCGGTGAATGCCGGCTTCGACTACGAGACGGCCGTGCGCCAGGGCGCGCGCCTGCGCGTGGCCACCAAGTTCGTGAACACCGCGCGCCAGCACTTCGCAAGCAAGGGCGTGCACGTCGACCTCATCAAACTGTACGGCTCGATGGAACTGGCGCCGCTGGTCGGCCTGTCGGACGCCATCGTCGACGTGGTGTCGACCGGCGGCACCCTGCGTGCGAACAACCTGGTCGAAGTCGAGAAGATCATGGAGATCTCCTCGCGCCTGGTCGTGAACCAGGCCGCGCTGAAGTTGAAGCGCGCGCGCCTGCAACCCATCATCGAGGCTTTTGAGAAGGCCTCGACACTCCAACCGCAACAAGGCTGACCCATGGCTGTACAGATCCGCAAACTCGACTCCACCCACGACGGTTTTACGCAGCAGCTGCATGCGCTGCTGGCTTTCGAGGCCGCGACCGACGATGCGATCGAAACGGCCGTCAGTAAAATCCTGGCTGACGTGAAGCAGCGCGGCGACGCTGCCGTGCTCGAATACACGAACCGGTTCGATCGCGTCAGCGCCGGGAGCATGGCCGCCTTCGACCTGTCGCAGGAAGAACTGCAAGCGGCGCTCGACGCGCTGCCGCCTGCCCAGCGCGAGGCGCTGCAGACAGCGGCCGAGCGCGTGCGTGCATTCCACGAACGCCAGAAGCAGGAACTGAACGGTTTTAGCTATACCGAGCCCGATGGCACGGTCCTCGGCCAGCGCGTCACGCCGCTGGACCGCGTCGGCATCTATGTACCCGGCGGTAAAGCGGCGTATCCGTCGTCGGTATTGATGAACGCGATCCCGGCGCAGGTGGCTGGGGTAAAAGACATCGTGATGGTGGTGCCGACTCCGGACGGCGTGAAAAACCAGATGGTGCTGGCTGCTGCCGCGATTGCCGGCGTGACGCGCGTGATCACCATCGGCGGCGCCCAGGCCGTGGCCGCGCTGGCCTACGGCACCGAGACGATTCCGGCCGTGGATAAAATCGTCGGTCCGGGTAACGCCTATGTCGCCGCCGCCAAGCGCCGCGTGTTCGGCACGGTCGGCATCGACATGATCGCCGGTCCATCGGAGATCCTGGTGCTGTGCGACGGCACTACCGATCCGGACTGGGTTGCGATGGACCTGTTCTCGCAGGCCGAGCACGACGAACTGGCGCAGGCGATCCTGCTGTGCCCGGACGCGGACTACATCGCGCAAGTCGAAGCGAGCATCCACAAGCTGCTGCCGACCATGCCGCGCCACGAGACCATTACGACCTCGCTGAGCGACCGCGGCGCATTGATCAAAGTGCGCGACATGGAAGAAGCCTGCGCGATCGCCAACGACATCGCCGCCGAACACCTCGAAATCTCCGCCGAGCACCCGCAGCAGTGGGCCGACCGGATTCGCCATGCCGGCGCGATGTTCCTCGGCCAGTTCTCGAGCGAAGCACTGGGCGACTATTGCTGCGGCCCGAATCACGTGCTGCCGACCTCGCGCACGGCGCGTTTTTCGTCGCCCCTGGGTGTGTATGACTTCCAGAAGCGCTCGTCGATCCTGCACGTGAGCGAGGCGGGCGCCCAGACCCTGGGCAAGGTTGCGGCCGAGCTGGCCTATGGAGAAGGGCTGCAGGCGCACGCGCGCAGTGCCGAGCTACGCCTCCTCAGTCAGCCCAAGCCCCGGCCATGACGGACTGGGTCGACCAGGTGTTCTGCGAGGATGCGCTGGCGGGACTGGCGCGCATCCCGGATGCTTCCATTGACCTGATCCTGACCGACCCGCCGTACAACCTCGGCAAGGACTACGGCAACGGCTCCGACCAGCAAAGCGTGGAAGCCTATCTCGCCTGGACCGAAAGCTGGATCGACGCCGCGCTGCCGAAACTCAAACCCAACGGCAGCCTGTACATCTTCCTGACCTGGCGCTTCGCGCCCGAGATCTTCGTGATGCTGAAAAAGCGCATGACGATGATGAACGAGATCATCTGGGACCGCCGGGTGCCCTCGATGGGCGGCAGCGTGCGCAGCTTTTCATCCGTGCACGACACGATCGGCTTCTTCGTGAACCGCAAGGATTACTATTTCGATCTCGATGCCGTGCGCATCCCCTACGATGCGGCGACGAAAAAGGCGCGATCGCGCTCGATCTTCGTCGGCGCGAAATGGCTGGAGGTCGGCTACAACCCGAAAGATGTATGGAGCGTGTCGCGCCTGCACCGCGAGCATCCGGAGCGCGCCGACCACCCCACCCAAAAACCGTTGGAGATCATCGAACGCATGATCAAGGCGTCCTGCCCACCAGGCGGCGTCGTGCTTGACCCCTTCATGGGCAGCGGCACCACCGCGATCGCGGCCCGCCGCCAGGGCCGCCAGTTTGCCGGTTTCGAACTGAACCCGGAATACTGCGCCATCATCGAGGCGCGCCTCGCCGCGCCCGAACCGCAACCCACCATCAAACAGCGCAAGAGCATTGCGCGGGCAGCCAAGGCTGTCATCCGCGCCGCCAGCGCCACCGAGGAACAAGCATGAGCTCTATCGACAACCTGATCGCCAACGTGATCCGCGCGGACGTCCGCACCACCCATGCCTATGTCGTGCCCGATTCTTCCGGCTACATGAAGCTCGACGCGATGGAGAATCCGTACGAGCTGCCGCTTGAACTGCGCAAGGAACTGGGCCAGCGCCTGGCCGACGCCGTGCTGAACCGTTATCCGGTCGCCTCCTACGCGACCCTGAAGGAAAAGGTCAGCGCCAAACTCGGCATCCCGGCCGGCTACGACGTTTTACTTGGCAACGGCTCCGATGAACTGATCCAGATCGTCGCCACCAGCGTCGCCAGCCAGGAGCGCCGCGCCGCGATCCTGGCGCCGGTGCCGGCCTTCGTCATGTACGCGCGCTCGGCCCAGTTCGCGGGTGCGGACTTTGTCGGCGTCAAGCTGAACCCCGACTTCTCCCTCGACATGGAAGCGATGCTGGCGGCGATCGCCCTGCACAAGCCGGCCGTCGTGTTCCTGGCTTACCCGAACAACCCGACCGGCAACCTGTTCGCCGTCGAGGATATCGAAGCGATCCTGCACGCGCTGGGCGAGAACGGCATCGCCGTGCTGGACGAGGCCTATCAACCCTTCGCGCGTCAAACCTTCATGGACCGGCTCGGCGAATTCGAGAACCTGGTCGTGATGCGCACCGTCTCGAAACTCGGCCTGGCCGGCATCCGCCTCGGCTACATGACGGCCGCGCCCCAGCTGCTTGCCGAGTTCGAGAAGGTGCGCCCGCCCTACAACGTCAACGTGCTCACCCAAGTCGCGGCCGAGTTCGCGCTCGACCATATCGAGGTGCTCGACGCCCAGGCGGCAGCGATCAATGCCGAGCGCGAGCGGCTCGCCGCCGAACTGGCGGCCCTGCCCGGGGTCGAAGTATTTCCGTCGGCTGCGAATTTCATCTCGCTGCGCGTTCCCGATGCCGCGGATGTGGTCGCGAAACTCCTGGCTGAAAGGATGCTGATCAAAAATTTGAGTAAAATGCATGGATCGCTGGCCAATTGCATCCGTGTCACGGTCAGCACCCCGGAAGAAAATTCCGCATTCCTGAATGCCCTCAAGGCCGCCCTCCAGGCCGCCTGAATCGACGAGCACCTTTTCATGACCCGTACCGCAGACATCACCCGCAACACCAACGAGACGCAAATCCGCGTCTCGGTCAATCTCGACGGTACCGGCCGCCAGAAACTCAACACCGGCGTGCCCTTCCTCGACCACATGCTCGACCAGATCGCGCGCCACGGCATGATCGACCTCGAGGTCGAGGCCGTCGGTGACCTGCACATCGACGCCCACCACACGGTCGAGGACACCGGCATCACGCTCGGCATGGCGATCGCCAAGGCGGTCGGCGACAAGAAGGGCATGACCCGCTATGGCCACTCCTACGTGCCGCTCGACGAAGCGCTGTCGCGCGTGGTCATCGATTTTTCCGGCCGTCCGGGCCTGGAGATGCACATCCCGTGGACGCGCGCCATGATCGGCACTTTCGACGTCGACCTGACGGGCGAATTCTTCCGCGGCTTCGTGAACCACGCCGGCGTGACCCTGCACATCGATAACCTGCGCGGCGTGAACGCGCACCACCAGTGCGAAACCGTTTTTAAAGCATTCGGGCGCGCGCTGCGGATGGCGACCACGCTCGACGAACGCGCCGCCGGCATCATCCCTTCGACCAAAGGCAGTTTGTAACACCATGAGCAACAAGATCGTAGTGGTCGACGGCCTCGGCAATCTGCGTTCGGTAGCGCAGGCGCTGCGCGCCGCCGCGCCCGAAGCCGACATCCTGGTGTCGAACCTGGCCGCCGACATCGATGCGGCCGACCGCATCGTGCTGCCGGGCCAGGGCGCGATGCGCGACTGTATGAACAGCCTGCGCGAATCGGGCGCCGAGGAAGCGCTGCTGCGCGCGGTGAAGAACCGTCCGGTGATGGGCGTGTGCGTCGGCGAGCAGATGCTGTTCGACGAAAGCGAAGAAAATGGGGGTACGCCGGGCCTGGGCCTGCTGCCGGGTAAAGTCGTGCGGTTCCAGTTAGATGGAAAAGTGCAGGACGATGGCTCGCGCTTCAAGGTCCCGCAGATGGGCTGGAACCGCGTGCGCCAGACCCGCTCCCACCCGCTGTGGGAAGGCGTCGAGGACGGCAGCTATTTTTATTTCGTGCACAGTTATTATGTTGCGCCGGAAGTCGAGGACGACACCATCGGCGAAACCGATTACGGCGGCTTGTACACCTGTGCCGTCGCGCGCGAGAATATCGTCGCCACCCAGTTCCACCCCGAGAAAAGCGCGGCCGCCGGGCTGCGCCTGTACCGCAATTTCATCCACTGGAAGCCGTGACTCTCATTTTCACGTCGACGTCCACTCCACCGCTTAATTACTCACTACGACCATGCTGCTGATCCCCGCCATCGACCTGAAAGACGGTCACTGCGTTCGCCTTCAACAGGGCGATATGGACCTCGCCACCGTCTTCTCCGAAGACCCCGCCCAAATGGCCCTGCATTGGCTGGAACGGGGCGCGCGCCGCCTGCACCTGGTCGACCTGAACGGCGCCTTCGCGGGCAAACCGAAGAACGAGCCGGCGATCAAATCGATCCTCAAAATGGTCCAGGAGTATGCGGAGCAGAACGGCATCGACGAGATCCCGGTCCAGCTGGGCGGCGGCATCCGCGACCTCGACACCATCGAGCGCTACCTGGACGACGGCATCAGCTACATCATCGTCGGCACCGCCGCCGTCAAGAACCCGGGCTTCCTGCACGACGCCTGCGGCGCCTTCCCCGGCTCCATCATCGTCGGCCTCGACGCCAAAGACGGTAAAGTGGCCACCGACGGCTGGAGCAAGATGTCGGGCCACGAAGTGATCGACCTGGCGCAGAAATTCGAGGGCTACGGCGTCGAATCGATCATTTATACCGACATCGGCCGCGACGGCATGATGGGCGGCGTGAACATCGAAGCGACCGTGCGCCTGGCGCAGGCGGTGCGCATCCCCGTCATCGCTTCCGGCGGCCTGCACAACCTGGCCGACGTCGAGGCCCTGTGCGCGGTGCAGGACGAGGGCATCGAAGGCGTGATCTGCGGCCGCTCGATCTACGAAGGCACGATCGACCTGGCGTCGGCCCAGGCCCGCGCCGACGAACTGACCGAGGGCGAACAGGCTTAACAAGCCTCTGGAAAGACTATGCTGGCAAAACGCATCATCCCCTGCCTCGACGTGACCGGCGGCCGCGTCGTCAAGGGCGTCAATTTTACGGAACTGCGCGACGCCGGCGATCCGGTCGAGATCGCACGCCGCTATGACGGACAAGGCGCCGACGAAATCACCTTCCTCGACATTACCGCTTCCTCCGACGGCCGCGACCTGATCCTGCCGATCATCGAAGC
This sequence comes from Massilia litorea, assembly GCF_015101885.1. Classification (NCBI taxonomy): domain Bacteria; kingdom Pseudomonadati; phylum Pseudomonadota; class Betaproteobacteria; order Burkholderiales; family Oxalobacteraceae; genus Massilia; species Massilia litorea. The sequence goes on along the minus strand of NZ_CP062941.1, from coordinate 1,200,092 downwards.
GGTGGCCTCCACCGTGTTCATTCCATTGACGGTAGGCGGCGGCGTGCGCAAGGTCGAGGACGTGCGGCGCCTGCTCAATGCCGGCGCCGACAAGGTCAGCATGAACACCTCGGCCGTGCAGAACCCGCAACTGGTGTTCGACGCCTCGCAAAAGCACGGTTCCCAGTGCATCGTGGTGGCGATCGACGCCAAGCAGGTGGCTCCCGGCCGCTGGGAAGTGTTCACCCATGGCGGGCGCAACGCCACCGGCATGGATGCGGTGGAGTGGGCGATCCAACTCGAAAAACTGGGCGCGGGCGAACTCCTGCTCACCAGCATGGACCGCGACGGCACGAAATCCGGTTTCGACCTGGGCCTGACGCGCGCCGTATCGGATGCGGTCGGGATTCCCGTGATCGCCTCGGGCGGCGTCGGCAGCCTGCAGGACCTGGCCGACGGCGTCATTGACGGCCATGCCGATGCGGTCCTGGCCGCGTCGATCTTCCACTACGGGCAGCACACGGTCCAGGAGGCCAAGCGCTTCATGGCCGAACGCGGTATCCCGATGCGCCTGGAGTAAGCATGCCGAATTCATCGACAAGCGCGGCGGCCAATGCGAAATGGCTGAAAAAAGTACGCTGGGACGAAAACGGCCTGGTGCCGGTGATCGCCCAGGAAGCGTCGACGGGCGACATATTGATGTTCGCCTGGATGAACCGCGACGCCCTGGCGCGCACCGCGGAACTCGGGGAAGCCGTGTACTGGAGCCGTTCCCGCAAGAAGCTGTGGCACAAGGGAGAAGAGTCGGGCCACACCCAGAAGGTGCTGGAGATGCGGCTCGATTGCGACGAAGACGTGGTCCTGCTGAAAATCGAGCAGGCCGGCGGCATCGCCTGCCATACCGGCCGTCACTCCTGCTTCTTCCAGAAATTCGACGGCGAAGACTGGCAAGCGGTGGAACCCGTGCTGCAGGATCCGGAAACGATCTATACCAACCCAAAGAAGACCCCATGAGCACGACCCTGGCGCGCCTGGCGCAAACGATCGAATCGCGCAAACCCGAACACGGCGGCGACCCTGCGACCTCGTATGTGGCGAAACTGTTCAGCAAAGGCGACGACGCGATCCTGAAAAAGATCGGAGAAGAGGCGACCGAAACCGTGATGGCGGCCAAGGACGCGCGCGTCTCCGGGGACGCATCCGGCCTGCTCTACGAAGTGGCCGACCTCTGGTTCCATTCGATGGTGCTGCTGGCGAAATTCGACCTCACGCCGCAGCAGGTGCTGGACGAACTGGCACGCCGTGAAGGGCTATCCGGGCTCGCCGAAAAAGCAGCGCGCAAAGATGCTTGACCCAGATCGCCCTTAAGCGATCTGTCATTCCAAGGTCATTGTTCTCGGATAAGATTGATCGGATTGACCTGCGGCCTCATCGCCGCAGCCACAGAGACTGGAGACAAGATGGATAATTGCATTTTCTGCAAAATCGCAGCCAGGCAGATCCCGGCCGAGGTCGTCTTCGAAGACGACGAGGTGCTGGCTTTCAAGGACATCAATCCGGCCGCCCCGGTGCATTTGCTGGTGATCCCGAAGCAGCACATCGACACCCTGTCCGATGCGACGGACGCGCATACGGCCCTGCTGGGTAAGATGCTGGCGCTGGCGCCCAAGCTGGCGCTTGAGCATGGCATCGCCGTGACGACCGCTGCCGACGGCAAGCGCGGCGGCGGCTATAAAACCCTGATCAACAGCGGCCCGAACGGCGGGCAGGAAGTCTATCACCTGCACCTGCACGTGTACGGCGGTCCGCGCCCATGGCGCGGCCTGGGTACCTGAGACTTTTTCTAGGCATCACTGGCGCCTGCATGGCTTATACTGGCGCGGTACGCTTCAATGATTGCGGGCGCCTGCGCCCACTGAGGAGATAATGATGGGTTCGATGAGCATTTGGCACTGGGTAATCGTGCTGGTCGTGGTGGTGCTGCTGTTCGGTACCAAGAAGCTGGGCAATGTCGGTTCCGACATCGGCAAGGCCGTCAAAGGCTTTAAAGATGGCGTCAAGGGCGAGGAAGAGAAGACCGTCAACACGACGACGACCACGACCACCGTCCACCCGACCCAGCAGGTCGCGGACAAGTCGACGATCGACGTCGAGACCCGCGAAAAGCACCGTTCGTAATCCGGTCGCCGCCGTATGATCGACCTGGGACTGTCGAAGATCGCCATCATCGGTGTGGTGGCGCTGATCGTGATCGGCCCTGAAAAGCTGCCGAAGGTGGCGCGCATGGCCGGCACCCTGTACGGCCGCGCCCAGCGCTACCTGAACGACGTCAAGTCCGAGGTCAGCCGCGAGATCCAGCTCGACGAACTGCGCAACCTGCAGAAAGAGGTGGCCGACAGCGCCGCCGAATTCAAGTCCGACGTCGAGCACCACATGTCGAGCACCCTGCAGGAGGTCGAATCGGCCTGGCACGGCGACATCCAGCCGAATGCGCCGGCGCCAAGCGCCAGCATGGACGACCTCGAACGCAAGGCCAGGGACTTCCGCCGCAAGAAGCTGGTGCGTTCAAGCGCCGTGCCGGCCTGGTACAAGCACCGCCATGGCGGCAAGACCCGGGTATTGTCGGGCGCCGCACGCGTGCGCAAGTTCCGGCCCGGCGTGAAATCCAATACTTCCTTTTTCTAATGACCACCGAAGAAGCGCCAGTCGAAGAAACCTTCATCTCCCACCTCGTCGAACTGCGCGACCGCCTGGTAAAAGCCATCATCGGCGTGGCGATCGTCTGCATCGGATTGTTCATCTGGCCGGGGCCGAAGGAAATCTACGACTTCCTCGCCATGCCGATGATCGCCTCGCTCCCCCCGGGCGCGAAGATGATCGCCACCGGCGTCGTCTCGCCCTTCCTGGTGCCGATGAAGGTGACGTTGATGTTCGCGCTGATCGTGGCGCTGCCCTGGGTGTTTTATCAGCTGTGGGCCTTCGTGGCGCCGGGGCTGTACGCCCACGAAAAGAGGCTGGTGCTGCCGCTGGTGATTTCGTCCTCCCTGCTGTTCATCGCCGGCGTCGCCTTCTGCTATTTCCTCGTGTTCGGACGCGTGTTCCACTTCATTTCCGAATTCGCGCCGACCTCGATCGCCGTGATGCCCGACATCGAGAACTACCTCGATTTCGTGATGTCGATGTGCCTGGCTTTTGGTGCCACCTTCGAGGTGCCGGTGGTGGTCGTGATCCTGGTGCGGATGGGGATCGTCAGCATCGAAAAACTGAAATCCGTGCGTCCCTATATCATCGTCGGCGCCTTCGTCATCGCGGCGATCGTCACCCCGCCCGACGTGGTCAGCCAGCTGTCGCTGGCCATCCCGATGTGCCTGCTGTTCGAGCTGGGTTTATTGGTCTCGCCGCTGTTCGTGCGCATGACGCAGTCGCCGGAAGAGCCGGCGTAACAGGATCCATGAAATGGAAAACCGGGCATTGCCCGGTTTTTTTTCGCCCGCTTTGCGCCTGCTGCGGCGCCGTCAGCGCCCAGCTTGCAGGGACTGAACCTGTTCCAGCACGGCGTCCTCGCGGCCTGCCGCAATCAGCTGCGCCGGCGTCTGGCCTTCCAATGCCGCCTGCGGCGACTCCATCCAGCTGCTTGCCGCCTCGTCGCTTCCGACGATGCTCCGGACGGCGTGCATGACGGCGTAATACGCCTGCGCCTTGCGCGACTGCGCTTCGAAGCGGGCGCGCAATGCTCCCAGCGCGTCGGGAGGGTTTGGTTTGTCCTGGGCCATCTGTCTATCCTGTGCAAAAAAACATCATCGTACCGAATTGCCTGTCTTTACAAGTTAACGCATTGATATAATTGCGTTTTTACAATTTCGCGCAGCGCGGCCGTTTTCTGCGCCGCCGCACCGCATTGTCGCCGGTTCTCCACCATCAAGGAATAGCATGAAACGTCCAGGCTCCCGCTTGTCGCTCCCCACTTGCCGCACCCTCATGTTCATGGCTGTCGCCGGCGCCTTCCCGCTGCAGTCCGCGCTGGCGCAGGAGACACCCGCGGCGCAGGAAGCGCCTGCCCCCCAGGCCGACACGAAGAACGGCCAGCGCCTGGACGTCGTGATCGTGACGGCCCAGCGCCGCGCCGAGAACATCAAGGACGTGCCGATGGCGATCACCACGCTCAGCGGCGACAAGCTGGAGGCGGTGACCGCCGGCGGCCAGGACATCCGCTTCCTGGCCGGGCGCTCGCCGAGCCTGAACGTGGAATCCGATTACGGCCGCTCCTTCCCGCGCTTTTATATTCGCGGCCAGGGCAATACCGACTTCGACCTGAACGCATCGCAGCCGGTCGGCCTGGTGGTCGACGACATCGTGCAGGAGAGCCCGATGCTGAAAGGCTTCCCGGTCTTCGACGTCGAGCAGGTCGAGGTCCTGCGCGGCCCGCAGGGCACCCTGTTCGGCCGTAACTCTCCGGCCGGCGTCGTCAAATTCGATTCGGTGAAGCCGGTGTTCCGGACCGAGGGCTATGTCGTCGGCGGCTTCGGCAACTACGGCGCCTTCAACGTCGAAGGCGCCTACAACCTGCCGATCAGCGATACCGTCGCCGCGCGCGTCTCGCTGCAGACGCAGAACCGCGACAACCGCGTGCACAACCCACGTCCGACCGGCACCCGCGACCTGGAAGACTACAGCGACAACGCCGGCCGCATCCAGGTGCTGGTGCAGCCGAATAAACAGTTCAGCGCACTGTTCAACGTCCATGCCCGTGACCTCGACGGCAACGCCACCCTGTTCCGCGCGAACATCATCAAGCAGGGCACGAATAACCTGGTCGACGGTTTCGACTACGGTTCCTATCCGACCGACGGCATCAACGAGCAGACCCTGAAGACCAGGGGCGCCAACATGCGCCTGCGCTGGAACTTCGACCGCGTGACCCTGCACTCGATCACCGGCTACGAGTCGGCCGATTTCTACAGCCGCGCCGACGTCGACGGCGGCTATGGCGCCGTGTACGCGCAGCCGATGGGTCCCGGCTACATTCCGTTCGTGGTGGAGACGGCCGACCTGCTGCCGAACCACAAACAGCTGACCCAGGAGTTCCGCGCCGAGTCGAACGTGCCCGGTCCGCTGCAATGGATCGGCGGCCTGTTCTATTTTAAGGAAGACATCCGGATCGACAGCATCAGCTTCGATTCGCTGGCCCCGGGCAATCCGCAAAATCCGTTCTACGCGACCCAGACCCAGGACACCCGCTCGTGGGCGGCCTTCGGTTCGCTGAACTATTCGGTCTCGGACAAGCTGAAACTGCGCGCCGGCCTGCGCTACACCAGCGACCGCAAGGAATTCTCGGCCAAGCGGGTCGAGGCGACGACGGCCGGCCCGTTCGGCATCAACAGCGACTCGAACAACGTCAGCTGGGATGCAAGCGGCACCTATGCGCTGGACAAGGACACGAATTTGTTCGCGCGCATCGCCACCGGCTACCGCGCACCGAGCATGCAGGGCCGCCTGAACGGCCTTTCGGACCGCCCGTCCTTTGCCGACGCCGAAAAAGCCCTGTCCTACGAGGCCGGCATCAAGCAGGACCTGTTCGACCGCCGCGCCCGCGTCTCGGCCAGCGTGTTCCAGTACCGCGTGAAAGACAAGCAGCTGACCGCCGGCAGCGGCGTGATCAACATGAACCAGTTGATCAATGCCGATAAAGTCACGGGACAGGGCGTCGAACTCGACCTGCAGGCCGTGCTGACCGATTCGCTGCGCATGACCCTGGGCGGCAGCTACAACGATACCGAAATCAAGGATGGCTCGCTGTTCGTCCAGCAGTGCGGCAACTTCGCCAACACGGGCGGGCGCGCCGGCTGCACGGTGACCGACCCTGCCGGTCCCTTCCCGGGCACCGTGCGCATCGACGGCAACCCGATGCCGCGTGCGCCGAAGTGGCAGGCCAACTTCACCTTGCGCTATAGCGTCCCCGTGGGCAATGGCGACTTCTTCGCCTACACCGACTGGGCCTATCGCTCGACCTACAACATGTTCCTGTACGAAGCCAAGGAATATAAGGCGAAGTCCCTGGTCGAAGGCGGCCTGCGCGTCGGCTACAAATGGGGCGACGGCAAATACGAAGTGGCCGCTTTCGCGCGCAACATCACCGACCGCGTGCAAGTGGTTGGCGCCATCGACTTCGACAACCTGACCGGTATCCTGAACGAGCCGCGCACGCTCGGCGCCCAGTTCAAGGTCAATTTCTGATCTGACGTCCCAATGAAAAACCGGCCCGTTCATCGGGCCGGTTTTTTTTATACTGTTTACACCGATCGAACCGGGAACTCAGAATTTAAAGTTCGCGCGTGCGTAGTAATACCCGCCGTTGATCCCGATCGGCGAGAACGAGGGATAGATCGTCACCGCCGAGTTGTCCAGGTTCGCGCGCTGGATCGCCAGCACCTCCGGGTTGATCCCGTCCGGGTATTTATTAAACAGGTTGTTGGCGCCGAGCGCGAGCGTCCAGTTGCTGTTGAATTTATAGGCGACCTCGAGATCGGTCACGGCCAGTTTGCCGATCCCGGTTTTGTAATACGTGCCGCCGCCGTCGGGCGATTGCATCTCCGACGAGCTGCCGTACAGCGCTTCGCGCAGGTTGACCGTCCATGCGCCTGCCTTCCACAAGGCGCCCAGGTTCAGGCGCATCTTCGGCGAGGCCGTTTCGATGTCCGAGATCGCGGTCTGGTCGAGCAGCAGCTGCGGCTGCAGCTGGAGCGGCGCCTGGTTGATCTTCATGACCTTGACCTGGTTGTAGTTGGCCGCCGCCGACCAGTCGACCCGGCCCCAGGCGCCGTAGTTGCTGCTGGTGGTGGCGACCAGTTCCAGGCCGCGGCTGCGGGTGTCGATCGCGTTCGAGAAGATGTTGATGCCGGTTTCGACCACGGTCGGATCGAGCACGTTGCCGTTGGCGAGGATCGCCGCCGTCACCGCCGGCGAATTGACCGCGCCGCCCGAACCGTACAGGGCGCCGCTGCCGACGATGCGGTCGCGGATCTTGATCTGGTAGGCGTCGAGCGTGACGGTGACGCCGGGCGCCGGGTTGAGGACGATACCGGCCGACAGGTTGGTCGATTTTTCCGGCTTCAGGCCGTCGATGCCGACCAGGCGCGCACCGGGCGAATTCGGCGCCAGCTGCACGAAGGCGCTGCGCGGCGAGACGTTGGTGGCCGAATAATAGGATTCGGCCAGGGTCGGCGCCCGAAAACCGTTACTGACCGTGCCGCGCAGGGCAAAGGCGGGAGAGAAATCGTAGCGCGAGGTGAGCTTGCCGACTTTCGCGTTGCCGAAATCGCTGAAGTGTTCATAGCGCGCGGCCAGGTCGACCGTTAAGTCCTTGATCGGCTGCGAGGAGACGTTGACATAGAAGGCTTCGTTGTCGCGGTCATGCTTGCCGGCGTCGGTCAGGAGGAAACCCGGATACGACTGCGAGCCTTCCTTGTAGCGCGAGGCGGGGTCGCCGGCCACGATCTCGTAGGTGTCGCGGCGCTGTTCGAGGCCGATCGCAAAGTTCAGCGGCGCGGCCCAGCCAAGGTCGAACTCGCGGCTGAGGTCGAGGTTGTTGGTCCACTGGCTGGCCTTGAACTGGCCGGCGGCAAACGTCGTCGGCGAGAAGCCGGTATCGGCCAGCAGCGAGACGTTGACGGAATGGTCGACCCCGATCCTGGTCACGTCCTTGCCGTAGGTGCTGGACAGGTCCCACTTCCAGCCGCCCCCAAGACTGCCCTTGACGCCGGCGGTCAGCGCGTAGTCTTTTTCGTCGAAGGTCTCCAAGGGACTGAAACCGAGCGGGTAGGCGCGTGGCACGCGGCTCGGCATGCGGTAGTTTTCGTAGGCGCGCGCGTCTTTCTCGCCGTAGGTCGCGAAGCTGTAGAAGCTGGCGCTGGTGCCCAGGTCGAAGCCGAAGTTCATGGCGGCCACGTGCTGGCGGTACTGGGCGTCGCCCTGGATCCTGTTCAGGTAGGGGTAGCCGGGTGCCCGGGTCAGCTGCGGCTGGGCGGCCAGGGTCGCCGGGTCGGCCACGCGCGGGTCGATCCCGCCGCGGTTACTGAAGCCGTGGTACTTGGTTTCCGCCGTCAGGCTCAGGTAGGCCGTCTCGAAGGGAGACAGGCCGATGTTGGCGCTGCCGTTGCCGGTGTGGCCGCCGCCGTCATAGTAGCCGCCGCCGTTGAGGTTGCCCGACAGGCCGCTGCTGTTCGATTTGAGGATGATGTTGATGACGCCCGCGATCGCGTCCGTCCCGTACTGGGCCGCGGCGCCGTCCTGCAGCACCTCGACGTGATCGATCGCCGCCAGCGGGATGTAGTTCAGGTCGGCCGCGGCCGCGCCCTGGAAGGCGCCGCCCAGCACGGCGAGGTTGGCGGTGCCGTGACGCCGCTTGCCGTTGACCAGCACCAGCGTGTTGTTGGGACTGAGGCCGCGCAGGCGCGCCGACAAGGTCATCGCCGCCATGTCGGAGCCAAAAGCCTGGATCGTGAACGAGGGCAGGTTCTGGCCGAGCGCCTGGCGCAGGTCGGCCTGGCCGGTGCGGTTCAGGGAGGCCGAATCGAGCACCTGGATCGGAGAAGCGCTGTTCTCGACCTTTAAACCGGAGGCGCGGGTGCCGGTGACGATCACGACGCCGGTGGTGGTCAGTCCGGCTTCGGCATTCGGCAGCGCAGGCGCTGGGTCGGCCATGGCGAGCTGCGCTTCCTGGGCATAGGCCGATTGCAGCATGAGGATGGCGACGGCGGCGGCGGTTTTTGTGAGTGTGGCCTTGAGCATGGAATTCCCCTGAATTGGTTGACGACGAATGGCGGACGGCAGCGAGCGATTTATTTTTTTGCGGCGACCACCTCGATCTCGATCAGCCAGCCTGGATTGCTGAGCGCGGCCACCTGGAACACGGCGCGCGCCGGCAGGTTCGGCTGGGCGCCACCGAAGAACTGGGTGTAGCCCTCCATGAAGCCGGCCACGTCGCCTTTGCCGCCCTTGCCTGGGTCGCCGACGATAAACACCTGCATTTTCACCACGTCGCTCATCGATAAACCCATGCCGCCGAGGATGTCCTTGATCTTGTTGAGGACACCGACGGTCTGCTGTTTCGTGTTGCCGAAGGCGGCCAGCGAGTCGGCGGGCGCGTTCTTGTCGACCACCGGCGGCACCTGGCCGCTAATGAAATGGATGGTCGCGTTGGGCGGCAGCGTGACGGCCTGGGCGATCGGGAAGTCGGAGCCGGGAATCTTGTGGCGCACGATGTCCTGGGCGAGTGCCGGCAGGGTCGTTGCGCACAGCAGGGCGGCGAGGAGGGCGTTCAAACGTGTCTTCATGGTGCGTTCCTGATAGGGATAAGAGGGATCAGTGCTTGTTGCTCAGGCGTCCGGTGCCGGCCTGCGCGGCCTGCAGTGAGGCGCGTAGCGCCGCCACCTCGGTATGGGAAAGAGCAGTGGCCTTGTTGCCCCAGCTGCTGCGGGCATAACTGAGCACCTGCGCGATGTCGGCGTCGGACAGGCTGGCGCTGAAATCCGGCATGCCGCCGCGGCCCTTGAGCAGCACGGTCGCGACGTCGGCCGGTGCGCCCTGCACCAGCGTGTTCCCGGCCAGCGCGGGAAAGGCGCCGGGAATGCCCTTGCCGTTGGCCTGGTGGCAGGCGGCGCAGTTCTTCGTGAACAGCGCCTTGCCGTCCATCGCTTGCGCGCCGGCCTTGTGAACAGCGGCGCACAGCAGGGCGCCGAGGATGAGGTGATGGGTCTTCATGCCTGTGCCCTCGCGTGGATGCGTTCGATCTGCTGCCAGCTCGATTCGATGGCGCCGGCCTGCCAGCCCGTCAGGTAACTGAGGTGCTCGCCGGCCAGCAGGATCCGGCCTTCTCCCTCGTTCAGGATCGGGTAGGCCGCCTTGCGGCTTTCGTCGGTCCACTCGGCCCAGCCGCCCAGGTTGTACTGGACGCGGTGCCAGGCCACGGAGAAGGACGATTCGAAGGAGCTGCGGTAGGCCGGGAAGATCTGCTGGCCGGCGCTGAGCGCAAACTCGGCGCGCGCGGGCGGGCTCAAGGCGCTGGTTTCGATCGCGTCGAGCATGTAGTTGTAGTAGCCGAGCAGGACCCCCTTCTGCTTCTGCCAGTTCGACGAGGGCACCGAGATCACATTGATGCCTTTCAGGTCGGTGACGATGTGGCCGCCGTAGATCTGGTCGTCCTCTTCCCAGAAGCGGCGCTTCATCTGCAGGCCGATTTTCCCGACCGGCATATAGGCCACGGCTTTCACCGCGTCCTTGAAGCGCGGCGAGAAATCGGTGTCGATCATGCGCAGCACGGACAAGGGAATCGTGCACAGGCAGTAGTCAGCGTTCAGGGACGACAGCTTGCCGCTGGCGGCGTCCTTGACCGTGACCGTCACCTTGTTCGCGTCCTGGCGGATCGTCTGCACCTCGGCGCCGTAGCGGATGGTGCGTCCCACCTGCTTTTCGAAGGCGCGTGCGATTTGATCCATGCCGCCGACCGGCTGGAACATCGTGTTCTGCATCGGGAAGTCCTGCACCGCGCTGTACACCTTGCCCACCTTCGAGGCGAGCAGATCGCGGAAACCGAGCGGATCGGAGGCCTCGCCGGGACCGGGCAGCATGCCGGCGCCGGGATTGGTTTTATAACCGCGCCCGCTCCTGCCCTTGTAGCGCAGGTCGCCCGCGTCGAGGTGGCCCTCGTTGGCGAGATAGTCGAGCAGCAGCGCCTTGTCGCCGGCATTCAGCTGGGCGTCGAGCTGATCGTTTTTGACGGACTTGGCCAACAGTTCCGCCACATGGCCGCGCAGGTCCGATTTCACCTGGGCGCCGCGCAGGCGCTGCTTCGCCAGCGGTCCGCCCTGTTCGAGATAGATGATGGCGTTGTCGTTCTCGTTGACCATCACCTCGAGCGGCACCTTGAACAGGCGCGTGTAGTGCAGGGTCGATTGGTGGTGCATCGGGATGCGCCACGGGCCGTGGTTGATGTAGTGCCCCTCGTCGAAGCGGCACTCCTGCATCTGGCCGCCCAGCTCCTGCAATTGAAAACCCTTGCGGGCCGTCTGGCAGCGTCCGCCGGCGAAGCTGCGGGCTTCGATCACCTGCACTTCGTAGCCGAGCTTGCCCAGTTCATAGGCCGCCGTCATGCCGGCCAGGCCTGCGCCCAGGATCAGTACTTTTTTCCCCTTGCCGCTGCCGCTCAGCTGCGGCGGTGCGCTCACGCGCGAGGCGATGCCCATGCCCCAGGCGTTCATCGTGTTGAGCAGCAGTGCCGAGCCGCCGACCGCGGCCGCCCGGTACAGAAAATCGCGCCGCGTCCTCATCCCCTTGTCCGAACCCGCCATAGATCACCTCTTTTTGTGTTGTTACGAGGAAATACATAGCAAGCCGCGTGCCAAAATCATGGGCAAGTCGACCCGATCTGCATGAAAAAACAATGTCGTTTCAGGCTCGCGCATTGCATTGCAACACGCAGCCAAACAATGTTTTTACATGGAGATGAGTAGGAAGCATGCAGGCGGCTGGCACGGAGAAAACACTATATTCAGCGGAGCAGACTTTATTTTTCGTCCGCCGGAAAGCACGTGGACAAGCCTTTTGCGCCTGGTCGCCGAACTGAATTGATGCGCCGCACCATTTTGATCCGGCCCGCACCGCGATAGGGTTTTTTTGCCAAAACGCATCACGGAAGAACAAAGCGCCTCCCGACACGCGCAATGCACGTCGGAAGGCTGCCGGGCTGCGTTGGAAAGTAAAAGGATCAGCGGGGGAGAAGGAGGCCGCCGTCGCGGTCGAGCCAGTAGCTGAACTGGCCGTAGGTCGGGGCTGCCTGGGCGCCGGCGCCGAAATAATCGGCCAGCATCTGGCGGTAGGCGCCGCGCCGCGAGAAGGCCTCGTGGGTGGCCGCGTAGCGCAGGGCGGCGGCGCGCATGGTGTCGCGGATGGCGGCGTCGGCATTCATGCCGGCCGCGCCCGATTTACTGGGACGGCCGCGTTTGACGTCGGCGTTGGCGCGCCGCGTCTTCCCCGGTGCGCCCGAGTTGGCATAGTCGGGCAGCAGGGCGTCCGGATGCTGGCCGCGCTCCCAGTAGCGCCGCAGATAGCGGTAGATGGTCGGATGCGAGACGCCATGTTCGGCGCGGCAGGCCGCCACCAGCCGGCCGCGCGTGCGCGTCTGATACACCCCGGGTTCGTCGCGCGTGAGCGCCTGGACGATGGCCCAGGCGCTGTCGCGCAGCGCCAGGTATTTCGGCGGCAGCGTGGCGGCGTCGACGGTCGGGCGATACGGGTCCAGCGGCAGCAAGCGCGCATGCCTTGCCTGCACGTGGCCGATCAGCGTGTCGAGCGAGGCGGCGCAGGGGCTGGCGCCGCGTTCGCCCAGCGCATAGGTGTAGGCCAGGCACCGGGCGGCATCGATCCAGAGGATCCGCAGCGTAAGCGGACGCTCACCGGCGTATTCGAGTAAATCGTTTCGAAGCAGCATACGACGATCCTTTTCTCGTTCAGGTCCCGATCGTACGTACGCAAGTTTCAAGCCAGCCGCCGGGGGACCTCCCCGGGCAAAAAAAGCCGGCCCCGGAAGGCCGGCCTGCAGTGCAGAGACGCGCGCGAATCAGCTCCCGCTGCACTGCGGCAGCGAAGCCCGTACTCGCAGCGTGTTCGCACTGTCGTCGGGGGACGGCGTGTTGTCCGTGAATTTGCAGCCGTACTTCGGATCGGCCACCACCGACGGCGTCAGCACGTCGTCGCCCGCCGGTTTCACGCCTTGCTGCTCCCATTTGACCATCGCCTCGAAGGCCCCCACCTGTTCGGCGATCGTGAAATCGCAGTGGCTGATACCGCGGATCGCACGCTGCACCAGCAGGTTGGAGGTGCCGTTGGCATCGGCGCGGCGTTTATAGATCTGCTCCATTTTAAAGGGCACGTACATGTCGCCCAGGGTGTGGATGGTGACCACCGGGACCTTGATCTGGGCGTTCGTCTTCGGAATCCAGCGCAGGCCGTCGCGGCGCAGGCGGTTCGCCTCGGGCGAGCCTTGCACCCGGTAGATGGCGGCGTTGTACGCCTGCTCCTCGGCACTGAGGGCCGGGTCGGCATCGAGCTGGAAGACGATGTCTTTCGTCGACACCAGGTCCTGGTTGAGGATGCCGTTGACTTTGCCGTCGCGTCCGAACACGCCCCAGACGGTGGCCTGCAGCGGGCCGGCATAGCCGTTGTCGAACATCGGGCGCGCGCCGCCGGTCAGGTTCTGGACGATCTGTTTCAGGCGCAGTCCCTGGGCGGTCGGCACGGCTTGCGCGGTCGGCGTGGCGGCACTCGGGAAGCTGGAGAACAGTTTCGCATTCACCTGCGGTCCGATGGTGGCCCAGTCCGCGACCGGCCAGCTGGTGGCCGGCATGCCGGCTTCCTGCTGGGCGGCGGTCTGGTAGGCGGCGAAATAATCGAACAGTTCCGTGTCGCCGAGGACGCCGCACATCGGCACCGCGCCGTTATAGCGGATCCGGTTGACGGCGGTGGCGATGTTTTCCTCGTCGACGGCGGCGGCCGAGATGTGGCCGCCCATCGACACGCCCATGATGTAGGTTTTAAAGGGGGCCGCCAGGGTCCGGCCGTTCTGGCGCGCGATGCCGACGAAGGCGATGGCGAGGGCGTTCGTGTCTTCCACGCCGGCGCGCACGTCATAGTAATTCTTGCTGTAGCTCGAGGCGGCCCAGGCATAGCCCTGGCTGATCAGGTAGCGCCGGATCGCCGGCGGCGACACCGACAGGTTCGCGCCCTCTCCCGCATAGCCGTGCGCGTACATCACCAGCATGCCGTTCCAGTTCTTCGGCACCTCCACCTGGTAACTCGCATTGTTCAGCACACCCGTCCAGCGGTCCGTCTCGGGCGCGCCGCTGAGTGCCGCCAGGGCCGGCTGGGTCTGGACCACCGAGAACGTGCGTCCGTCCTGCGCGCGGGTCGATTCGGGTTCCGGTGTAAAAGGAATCGGGGTGACCGCTGCCTGCTGCGGCGGCGGCGCGGGATCGTCATCGCTGCCGCAGGCGGACAGGGCGAGGGCCGCCAGCAGCGGCGGTATGAGTCGACGTGCACTGAAAATGCTGAGCTGCTTGTTCATCGATTGTCTCCATAAATTATTGTTTTGCATAGCGAAACCAAGATTTACTATGCGGTTTTATTCTAGAGTTAATCGGAAAGCAATGTAAGCGGAGCATGATCCTGTGGGCACGTTTGCAACGGATTCGCCCGGCATCGTCAGCACGGGCGAAAAAAAACCGGGGCGGTGGCCCCGGTCTTCATCAACGGCGTCTGCCGATGAAAGGTGTCAGCGCGCCGGCCCCAGTTCCGTGTGCAGGCCGTGCACCATCAGGCAGAGAAAGACGATCAGGCCGACATAGAAGGTGCCATAGGTGAACTTGTCCTCGCTGCTGACACTCACTCGTACCTTAAGGCGTCGATCGGGTGTAAATTGGCCGCCTTGGCCGCCGGCATGATGCCGAACACGATCCCGACCACGCTTGAAAAACCGATCGCCATCGCGATCGCCCACCAAGGTACGAAGGCATCCGGGAAGTTCGGGATCATTTTTGCGGCGCCGAATCCCAGCAGATAGCCCAGCCCCAATCCCACCAGGCCGCCGAGCAGAGACAAGGTGGTGGCCTCGATCAGGAACTGCAGCAGGATGTGATGGCGCTGGGCGCCCAGGGCCTTGCAGATGCCGATCTCGCGAGTGCGCTCGGTGACCGAGACCAGCATGATGTTCATGATGCCGATGCCGCCCACCAGCAGCGAAATGCTGACGATGCCCCCCAGGACCATCGTCATCATGCCGATGATGTTTTCGAAGGTTTCGCCCAGCTGGGCCGCGGTCTGCACCTTGAAATCGTTGCGCTGGCCGGGTTTGAGTTTGTGCGCCGTGCGCAGCAGGCCCGTCAAGCGCCCCTGCACGGCCTCGAGCTGCGCGATGTCGTCGACGGTGAAGGTGATGTTGATGTCAAGCTTGGTGTTGTTGCCGGCCATGGCGCTGCCGACCATGAACGGGATCAGGACATAGTCGTCCTTACTAAAGCCGAAGCTTTCGCCCTGCGCCTCGTTCATGCCGATGATCCGGAACCATTCGCCGCCGATCTCGATGAATTTGCCGACCGGGTTTTCCGGCAACTGCAGCTTGTCGCGCACCTTGGGCCCGATCACGCAGACCTTGCGGCGCGACTGGTCGTCGCTGGCGCGGATGAAGCGGCCGTACTCGGGAAACGACTGGCTCGCCTCCTGGTAGGCCGCAGTCACGGCAGTAACGCGTGTAAATGTCGACTGGCCGGCGTGGCGCACGGTGCTGCCGAAGTCGCCGAAGGGGCCGAAGGCGGGCGACACGTTGCTGATGTCGTCGAGGTGGGAAACGATCTTGTCGAAGTCGTTCATGGTCAGCACGTTGCGCTTGCCCTGCATCGCCTCTTCAAAGGGCGTGTCGGCAGCCACGGTCAGGCTGTTGGCGCCGAGGCCCTTGAATTCGCTGCTGATCGAGGCCGACAGGCCCTGGATGATCGACACCACGGCAATGACCGAGGCGACACCGATGATGATGCCCAGCGAAGTGAGGAAGCTGCGCAGGCTGTGGGCACGGATACTCTGCAATGCCGAGCGGAAGCTCTCGATCACGCTAAACATGGGCACCTTCGCACGCGTGGAAGGGCAGGCGCTCGGTATTGATGACGTCACTCAAGACCTTGCCGTCGGCCAGGCGCACGGCGCGCCGGCAATGGGCGGCGATGTCCGGTTCGTGGGTAACGATGACGACGGTCTGGCCTTCCGCATGCAGGGCGTCGAACAGGGACATGATGTCGGCCGCGGTCGAGGAATCGAGGTTGCCGGTCGGCTCGTCGGCCAGCAGGATCGAGGGATCGCTGCACAGGGCGCGGGCAATGGCCACGCGCTGGCGCTGGCCACCCGACAACTGGTTCGGCAGGTGGTCCATGCGCTTTTCCAGGCCGACACGGGCCATGGCCTCTTTCGCGCGCCGCGCCCGCTCGGCCGGGCGGATGCCGCGGTAGATCAGGGGCTGCATGACGTTTTGCAGCGCGGTGGCCCGGGTCAACAGGTTAAAGCTCTGGAAAATGAAGCCGATTTCCTGGTTGCGGGTAATGGCGAGGTCAGTTTCGCTCATGCTGGCCACATCGTGCCCGTTCAGGAAATACTTGCCCGTGGTCGGGGTATCGAGGCAGCCGAGGATATTCATCATGGTCGACTTGCCCGAGCCGGACGAGCCGATGAAGGCGACGTAATCGTTGCGCGCGATCTCCAGGTCGATGCCGTTCAGGGCGGCAATCGTCTCGCCGCCCATCTGGTAATGCTTGGCAATGCCTTGCAGGCGGATCAATGCCGCAACACCGCTCATGTCTTGCTCGTGCCCGTCGTGTCCGTGCTGACGGCGTCGCCGGGCTTCAAGTGGCGCAGGATTTTATATGGGCCGGTGATGACGCCTTCGCCCGCTTTCACGCCGCCCAGGATTTCCTGCTGGCTGTCGTCCGAGACGCCGACGGTGACGACGCGCTTTTCCGCCTTGCCGCCCTTGTTCACGAATACCCAGTGCTCGGTCTTGACTTGTACTTTTTGACGCGACCCCTTTTTCTTGGCCACTTCCGTGTTCTCGTCATTGTTCGACAGCACGGCCTGCAAGGGCAGCGCGAGCGACTTGCCGGAACTGGCGGTGAAGATCTCGGCGCGGCAGGTCATGCCGGGCCGCAGCATCAGCCCCTTGGTGTCGGGCAGCTTGACCTTGACGTTATAGGTGCGCGCCAGCGAGGCGCCGGCCTGCGGCGCGCCCGATGTTTGCTTGGGCGACAGCGGAATGATCGCCACTTCGCCTTTTAATGGCGTGTCCGGATAGGCGGCGGTATGGATCGCCACTTCCTGACCGAGGACGATCTTGCCAATATCGGCTTCGTCGACATTCACCTCGGTCATCATGGTCGAGGTGTTGGCAATTGTCATCAGGCTCGAGCCGGCGATCGCAACCTGGCTGGCGACCGCCGTTTCGCCGACCTTGATGTCGAGCGCGGTAATGGTGCCGCCGATCGGGGATCGGATCGTGGTCTTGGCCAGCCGTTCGTTCGACTGCTTCAGGATGGCCGAAGCCTGTTCCAGGCGCGAGCGGCTGTTGCGCAGCTCGATGCGCGCGGCATCGACCGCGAAACGGGCGTCCTCGATGACGGCATCCGAGATCATCTTGACGCGGTGCAGTTCGGTCTTGCGTCTGAGCTGGTTTTCCTGGTTCGCCAGGTTCAGCTGTTGCTGCTCGATATTGATGCGCTGCTGCTTGACGGCCGCTTCTTGCTGGGCCACTTCTGCCCGGTAACTCTGATCGTCCAGGTGCAGCAGCAAATCACCCTTGGCAACCTGCTGGCCTTCCTTCACGAAGATGGTGCTGACCTTGCCGATCACTTCCGGGGACAGCAATACCTGCTCCTCATAGAGCAGGTGGCCGGAGGCGAGTACCGAGGATTTGATATCGCGATAGGCAATTTTTTCGACGTCCACAGCGCGCGCCGGTTCGGCCCGCGTGAGCTTCATGGCAATGGGGACGCAAAAGATCGCGGCCAGCACGATCCCGAGGATGTGCTGCTTTTTCATGCAAGTTTGCTCATGCCATAGGCGAACAGTGCGCCATAAACCAGGACATGGGGAATCAGCACGACCATGATCGCGGTCGAGCGCTTCACCTTGGCCCACGTCTGGAAGCCGATCACCAGCAGGAACATGCTCCAGAAGGTCGTCAGGCTCAGGCCATCCATGAGGCCGGAGAGCGGGTGGGCCATGTCGTAGTGAAACAGCAGGCTGTTAAGCGAGATGGGATTGAGTTCGGACATGCCCAGTTGCCCATTTGAGGCCATCAGGATTTGCATGGCGCCCAGAGGGAACAGCAGCACGCTGGGCACGCCGGACCAGGCCGCCAGGGCGAAACTCTTCGAAAACGACATCCCGTGCGACAGGGATTTGGAGACGATCATGAGGTAGACGCCCATGACCACGAAAAACAAGGGCAGTCCGATCAGCGTCGTGCCGAGGGTGGAACCAAGCATCATGTTCTTGGACATCACCTTGGCGGCCTGCTCACGCTGTTCGGCCGACTTCATTCCGGCCAGCATCTGGTCGAGGAGCCAGCTGAAATCGACCGTCGAGAAATACCAGAACATCAGCACGCCTGTCGTCACCATCAGGATGACCAGCGGGAACCAGCCCTTTGGCTTATGTTCCATTTTTTGGAAAGTACGGCTTGGCTCGTAAAACATGCTGGTGAAGGCGCCGGCTGGCGAAGCGCTGGCGATCGGTGCGTTATTGGTCAGTTCCATTTTAGTCTCCCTAGTAACAGTATCTCAGGCGCGGCGCGGAAGAGAATAGCAGGAAAAGAAAGTTTTGCACATTAAAAGCCGGGAATTCGGAAGTCGCTGCGCCCCCGGGGGAAGCGCCTGCAAGGCAGCGGTTGTCCGATGTAAGTTATCGATAGGTTTGGGTGCAGGGCGGCGCTGGAATTCTCACTAATAATTACGCCGAATACCCATCGCGCATATTTCCGGTATTAAAAAAAGCGTTGCTTCTTGAAACGAAGAGGATCGTGCCGGGTCGTTATTTGCGCGCATTATGCAGGATAAATATCACCGAAATTCACACCGAAAAAATTGATTTAATTTTCTTGACACGCATATTTTCGATCAATAGACTTTGTTTTGCGTTGATGCGCAATCAAATAAACAATCCGGAGATAAAATGAAAAAAGCAATCGAAGTGTGCGATCTCGAAACCGTTGTTCTTCCAGCAGGTGCCGAAGGCTCTACTAAGCTCATGACTGCAGCGATGGTGATCATCGTTGTCTACGTCGCAAAGTAACTTAATACAATCCAAGTAATCTAATCGATTGACGCATCAACGTGTTTTTAGCTATATGAATATCTTTTCAGATTATGTCGTCGAATTTCCTCTTATTAGCGCTATTATTCGTAGTGCAAGAGATGCCGTTGCCGCCAATAAGTCGCTTTCCGTTGTGGACGAGGAGCTGAAGCGTTTCCTTTGCAGCGACGAGCCCGTGCTCATCATGAACAAATGTGTTGCCGAGCTGGCTGCGAATCCCGACGCGGACCCGCCCTTCATGACGGATGGCCACATCATGCTCTGCAACGACTTCGGCGGACTTGCCGTTGCAATCGGGCGTACAGAGGCCGCAACTTCCCAATCGCCACTCTATTCGTCGACGTCCGAAGCCTTGCTCGGATGCTTGTCCAGCGAGGGCTTTTCCTATCGTTTTCACGACATCCCCGCTGACTGGAACCCGGAAGTATTTTCCCTGGAGACGAGGCTAGGGGCGCCGCAGCAGCGTCATTGCGCCTGGGGAGAGACCGTACTGGCTCCGCCCACGAGTGTCTTCGACTATGCGTCGAGCGGATCGCTGGTATTGAAAATCGTTGCGCCGTCCAAGGTGGGACTCATGTGGGAATTCAGCCGTGCCGACCTGACAGCGATGCGGGTGCACGCAGCCACATTGCAATCGACGACTGTTTCCTTCATCCTGCGTTTCCTCTCCAAATACGGAAACCAGGACAGCGTTGGCGCCATCAGCCATCTGGTGACGCATCCATTTCACCATGTCCGTTGGGACGTGGCCAAGGCACTCGGTCAATGTGATGTCGAAGCACTTTCCATCGTGCTCGACAAGTTAAAAGACGACCCGCATCCCCACGTCAGGGCGGCCTCGCAGAAAACGCTTGCACAAATGGGAGACGCATAATGGCCTTCACTTCTTTCTGTAAAAATGACAAGATTGTTTCTACTGAAGAGCTTGTCGATTATATCGATGCGAATATCGACGTGTGCGACGATGAGAGTCTTTTTTCTTCAGCAGAAATGCTGCAGGGACTGGCAAACAATAAGCAAGCCCTGATCGGGATTTTTAATCGCGATCTTATGAAATACAATAGCAGCACGGGGGCATCTTATTCGCAAGCGTCGACCGTGATGGGAACTGGCAGGAAACAGCCGTTTATTATCCGGGCGAATATGTGGCCTCCCGCCGGCGACTCCTCCGTGCGCACGATCGAAGAGGCATTGTTTTCATATGAGCTGCCACACGACCATAATTTCAGTTTTTTAACTGCGAATTATTTTGGTCCGGGTTATGTGACGGATATCTGGGAATGCATCGACCCCGCATCGGTACGCGGTTATTCCGGCGAACACGTGCCCTTGAATTTCCTTGAACGCACAAGGCTCGA
Organism: Massilia litorea; assembly: GCF_015101885.1. NCBI lineage: Bacteria > Pseudomonadati > Pseudomonadota > Betaproteobacteria > Burkholderiales > Oxalobacteraceae > Massilia > Massilia litorea. The sequence goes on along the minus strand of NZ_CP062941.1, from coordinate 1,179,855 downwards.
GCCGGGAAAGCAGATGCTGTTTCGGCGGCAGCGCGACATTCACACGCAGCACTCTCCGGAGGAGTATTCTGTTTCCTTGAATGTACTCGTCGTCTCCGACCGGGACCGGTTAAGTGACCAGTACGAATACGACGTGGAAAACCAGCGCATTGCTGGTTTCCCCGCCGGTACCATCTCATCCAGGAGAGCGTTCTTCATTGGGCTGGCCGGCAGCTTGGGTAACGAGAATACAGCGGACATTCTGCTGACAATTGCTGAGAAACACCCGTGTCAGAGGACGCGAGCTGCCGCGTTGTCGAGCGCCATCAAGATAGATCCGGAAATGCAAGGTTTGCTTCCCGCAGCGATCAGGGACGACAAGTCCCAGTTTATTCAGGATATTGTGCGAAAGAACGTATAAAGATGAGGATGGCCGAGACAAAATTAGGTTGGGAACGGATATTTGCCCTGGCGCTAGTGGTGCATGTTGCGGGAACCGTCACGCGCTGGTGTTTCCCGGAACTGCTCACCAAGAGCCAGATATGGGCTCTGGCGGCGGGCGTGCTCGTTCTGAAAATTCTCATCGGTTTTCCGGAAGCGCTCCGGTGCTATGCCCAGGCACGCCGAAACGGCGCGTCGACTGTGGAAGGGGTGCGTAATCTGGTGCCGGCAGAGCTCATCGGCCTGTTCCGTCTCGAACGTGCGACACAGCGTGGCTTCGTGACCTGGTTGCGCCGCAGGCCGCCGGCGACGACCGGAATCGCCGGTCAAAGCTTCGAATACTACCAAGGCAGTCAATACGCGACGATCTTCCTCATCGCGATGCTGTGTTGCGTGACCGAAGTGCCGCTTTCCTATCTGCTGATGGGTATTATATTGAACGATCCGGTGGCGGCGCAGTATGCCCATTGGGCCTTGCTCGCAACGGTGGCCTATACGATGGTCCTGATGCTGGGGGACCGGTATCTGGTGAAGCACACGCGCCACGTACTGGCGCCGCAGCGCCTGCATTTATCAGTCGGTGCCCGTTTCCACGCCCAGATTCCGTGGGAGGCCGTCGAAACTGCCTATCCTGTCCAGATTGCGAAGGAACTCTCGGAAGCCAAAAGGGCATGGCTGCGGCGTAGCGGATTCGATCCGTTGGAAACCGTGGTCTGTACCCCGGTCGACGTACCGAATGTCGCGTTGGTGCTGAAGAAATCAATACCGGTAAAAATCGAGAAATACCAGATTGCGCAGCAGGATGTGCGTTATGTCCTCGTCTACGTTGACGAACCGGGGACCTTCGTCCAGGCTGTGCGAAATCGTCTCGATGCCCAGCAAATAGCGTGAGCCGGCGCGCGACGGCGTAAATCGATGGTCACCCTCTTTTTGCATGTGAAAGCTGTGCTTGCCGAGATGAATGCCGATGAGCGTAAGGTCTTGCATGATGGTCTCCATCCAGAAAGAACAACACCCTACAAGTCTGGTAACTCGTAGGGTGGAAGGATGACCATCTCATGAAAACCGGGCTTGCGCCCGGCACAGCTCACACCTCTCACCTCATGGGCAATTGCCGATCGGAAGCGGTCCTGGGTGAGAGGTGTCAGCGCGCCGGCCCCAGTTCCGTGTGCAGGCCGTGCACCATCAGGCAGAGAAAGACGATCAGGCCGACATAGAAGGCGCCATAGGTGAACTTGTCCTCGCTGCTCACCGCGTAGTAGGCCTGGTTGCCGGCGGCGGCCGGATCCCAGTTCCAGGCCGCCTTCAGTTGCGGCAGCGCGAGGATGACGATCAGGATCAGGATCGGGCTCGGGCGCCAGAAGAAGGCCGCCGCCAGCACCGGCACGCCCAGCAGCCACAGGCGCGGAGACAGTATGGCCGTGATGCGCCCGCCATCGAGAGGAGAGATCGGAATCAGATTGAACAGGTTCAGGAAGCAGCCGGCATACGCCAGGGCCAGCAGCAAGCGGCTGTCGAACTCGCGCGCCAGCGCGTAACACGCCAGCGCGGCGACGGTACCGGCGACCGGCCCGGCAATGCCGACATAGGCTTCGGTCTCGACGTCCTTCGGCAGCTCCTTCATCTCGATCCAGGCGCCGACGAAGGGAATGAAAGTCGGGAGACCGACCGGCAGGCCGCGCTGGCGGGCCGCGAGAAAATGGCCCATCTCGTGGCAGAACAGCAGGGCCACGAAACCCAGCGCATACCACCAGCCGTAGACGAAGGCATAGGCCAGCACGGACAGCAGCATCGTCCCGCCGCTGGTGAGCAGCTTGCCGAGCTTGCCGGCGCTGAGGAGGAGCAGGAGCAGTTTCACGCGTGCCGCCTTGCGCTCTCAGGTCTCGCTGCGCTTGAAGAATTTGCGGGCGCCGGCCACCAGGCCGAAGGCGGCGATGGCGATCAGCTTGGCGAACTTGGCGAAAAAGGCCGCCATCACCGCGAACAGGCCCAGCTTCTTGACGGCGACGCCCGTCACCAGGGCCGCGATGCCGTATTCCGCCACCTTGTCGGTCGAGGAATTGAAGTCGGCATAGGTCTTGCCCGGATTGAAGCTGGTCTGGGCCAGCAGGGTCTGAGCGAAGGGTTTATTGGCCGCCAGCGCATCGAAGCCGGACACCAGGTTCATCGACAGATAGCCTTCGCGGCCCAATACATAGGTGTTGTAGTTGGCGCCGTGTTCCCCATTGGCCGTGCCCTTGTCTTTGGTTTCGATCGACCACACCAGCCGGTGCGCGCCCTTGTCGTAGCTGGGCTTCTGGTTCCAGCCGACGATCTCCATCTCGGTCAGGCCGCGCGCCTGGCGCTCCTTGTTGTTTTCTTCGGTGCCTTCCTTCAGACCGCTGAGCAGTTCGTCCGCCTTCCACTCGGCCGCTTCGTCATCCTTGATATAGCCGGCGTCGATATAGCGCGGGACCACGAAGCTGTCGCTGTCGGGCGGGATGATGATGCCGAGGCGGGTGGGGTCTTCGCCATTGCCCATTGCCTTGAGCAGCTGGCCTGCCTGCGGCTGCGGAATGAAGGAATAACCCTGCGGGAGTTTCAGCTTCGCCTGGCTGCCCAGGGCAATCTCGGAGGGACCGGATTGCGAAGCGGCCCTGGCTGCGGCCAGCGCCGTGTTCATTTCCGCTTCCTGGTCGATCCTGGCCGCTTGCGCGGGGCTGGTACCGAAGGCGAGCGTGCCGGCAAGGACAGCGGCGCAGGTGCGTGCAAACAGAGCAGTCTTCATGACTTCCTCATGGCTGGCCGGCGACAGCACCGGCGGTGGGGGAAAAAAGCTGCCGCTATTTTAAGCGCCGGAGCGATGGAAAATTCTCACCAATTGTTGCCTTGGTGAAAAATTTATTGAGATGGATCGAGGAGAAAGGCGAAAAAAAACCGGGGCAGCGGCCCCGGCAAAGTCCTGCACCTGATCGATTACGGGCAGTTTCCGATGATGTAGTAGCCGCTCGATGTCTGCGCCAGCGTGGCCGTATAAAACGTGTTGTCCAGGCCCATGTTCTGGTTCGAGCCGTTCGCCAGCGCATAGCCGCCGCTGTCGTGGGCACGCCCGGCCTGCACGTGCGCGTAATTGCTGGCGGTGGTCGCGGTGCAGACGAAGCCCGAGCTGGTGCTGCCGGTGACGCTGCCTGAGCGCGCGCTTTCGACGCCGCCGTTGCCGAGAGAAGAGACCTGGTAGCTGTAGCTGGTCGACGCCGCCAGGCCGGTGTCGGTATAGCCGGTGGCGGTGAGCGCCGCCGCATTGACTTTGACGCCGTTGCGATACAGGTTGTAGCCGGTGGCGCCGTTGACCGCGTTCCAGGACAGGGCGATGCTGCTGGCCGTACTGGCCCCGACCGCCAGGCCGCCCGGTGGCTGCAGGGCCGGCGCGGTACCGACCAGGAACTGGGAGATCGTGCAAGCGCTTGAGGTCAGCCCGGTGGCGCTGTCGGTCGCGGTCACGCTGCCGCTGTAGTAGCCGTCGGCGCGTGCCGTGTAGGCTTTCGTAAAACTCGCGCCGCTGCCGGCGGCCGCGTCGTCGACCGGCGTCGGGCCATTCAGGACCACCCGGTAGCTGCCAATGGTGCCGCTGGTGCTGGTGCCCGCGCCGTTCACCGTCACGGTGGAACCGGAGACGCTGGCGCTGCAGGAGTTCATCGTCGGCGCCGCCGCGCGCGCCGCGCGCAGGTTGTTCCTGAACCAGAAGTCCATCACGAAGGATGGGTAGTTGACCTTGGTCGCATCGACGTAATTGCTGTTCTGGCCACCCGTGCCGGCCGGCCAGGCGTGGCCCATGCCGGTCACCGTGATCTCCGAGGTGCGCACTTTGCCGTTGGCGTCCGTATAGGGGAGGTTGCTGCCGCCGGTCGCTACGCTGACGGCAGCGCCTTTCGTCAACGTGCCGCCGTAGACGATGCGCATCGCCGCCGCGTCGAGCGGACCGTAGCCCTGCGCCACCGTGTAGTCGCTGGTGCCCCAGATGACGCCCGCCACCTGCGTCGCGAATTCGGAGACGCTGGTGCCGGCCAGGTTTTTGCAGTTGTTCGCGGCGGTGGTGGCCGTGTAGCCGGAGGGAACGGCGCCGATCTGGGTCGTGGACACTCCCGGCGGCGGGCCGGCGTTGATGCCGACGCCGGCAAAGATGTCGGGCGCGAGACAACCCATCACCATGGTCTGGGCGCCGCCCGAAGACAGGCCGGCGACGTACACCTGCTTCGGATCGATCGCGTACTGCGGGTTGCTGACGAAACGGTTGATCAGGTCGAGCAGGATCCCTGAGTGGCCGGTGGTGCGGCTGTGGGTGCTTTTGGCCCAGTCCCAGCAGTGCGATCCATAGAGGTTGCCGGTGGCGTTCGGCGCCAGGATCACGGCGCCGTACTGGTCGGCCACGCCTTTCCAGTTGTAGCCCTTGTCGGTGCCGCTGTCGATGACGTCGCCGGCGGCCGTTTGCGCGCAGCCGTGCAGCACCAGCACCAGGGCGCGCTTGCCGGCCAAGGTGGGGTTGGTGGCGGGCCAGTAGTAGTAGCCGGTGAGGGCGCCGCCGTTGACGGTGTCGGTGGCCCAGGTCTGGTTACTGCTCCAGGTGCCGGGACCGGCCTGTACTTGCGCCTGGGCGGCTGCCCAGGGAAGCAATGCGGCGAGGAAGACGGCCCGGCGGGCGGCCTGTTGAAACGAACTTGCCATTGAAGCCTCCATTGCGTTGCGTGGTGCACTGCGAAAAACCCGGACCTGCGCGGACGCGACGGCGTGATGCGCCGGCCGGATGGATGACGGAAAAGCAGGCAGCTGCGAATGAACGCTAGGAGCTAGGCGAGGAATGAAGGGTCATGGCTGGTCTCCGCTGTCGGTATCGTTGTTATGTATGCGACGGGAAGTCGCCAACTTATTCTAGACCTCGGGACAAGGCGCACAAGCGGCGCGCAGGCACGCCGTTTGTGCGGTTTTGCACAGCATTGGTGCGGGCATAAAAAAACCGGAGCCGCGGCTCCGGTTGTGCGATCGCCCGTGCGATCAATCGCGCATCAGTTCCGCGATCATCTTGACGGGCGCGTTGCCGTAGCTGAGGAACTGGTCGTGGAACTGCTTCTGGTTGAAGCGCTCGCCCAGCTGCTGGCGCCGCTGCTCGCGCAGTTCCATGATCTCCGCATAGCCGCTGAAATAGCTGGTCAGCTGCACCGAGGACAGCTGCACGCGGCGCCATTTCTCGACCGCTTCCTGGCGCGTCTGGAAGGCCTGGCGCGTGAGCAGATCCAGCGCTTCTTCGCGCCCCATGCCGTTCACGTGCACCGAGTAGTCGAGGATGGTGTTGGTGACGCTTCTCAGGTTCCATTTCGAGTACATCAGCCACATCTCGGGCGCGTTGCCGCCGTAGCCCGATTCGAGCATCATGCGCTCGCCGTACACGGCCCAGCCCTCGACCATCGCGCCATTTCCGAACAGGGACTTCACCAGCGACGGCGACCGGTTCGCATGCACCAGCTGGGCATAGTGGCCGGGGATCGCCTCGTGGATGTTCAGGATCTGCAGGATCCATTCGTTGTACTCGCGCAGGCTGCTCTCGGCCTGCTCGGCAGACAAGCCATCCAGCGGCGTGACGTTGTAATAGGTCTTGTCCTTCGGCCGGTACGGGCCCGGCGCGTCGATGCTGGCGCCGGCCACGCCGCGCTGGTACATCGGGGTCTCGCGCACTTCGAGCGGCTTGTCCGGGTCGAGCGTGAGCAGATCGTTCTTGATCACCCAGTCCTGCAGCTGCGGGATTTGCCTGCGGATCTCGGGGAAGAAGTTTTCGCGGGCGACGTGGCGGGCGGACAGCCTGTCGATCAGCATGCCGATCTTCTGGAAGCGGTCGTTCGGCTTCGTCTTGTCGGCCATGTAGCGCGGCCAGAGTTCGTCCGAGATCGCGTTCATGCGCGTCAGGAGTTCCTCGCGCGCGGCGAGCGCCTTGCGGTAGGTTTGCTCGGCGCTGCTGGCCGACTGGATCTCGAGCGCGAACTTCTGCTCATACAAGGCCTTGCCCAACCTGAACGGGCGCGCCTTGCCGCTTGCCGCCTGCGTCTTTTCCAGGTTCGTCAAAAAGTCGACATAGCCGAGCACTGCGCTACCGGCATTCGCGATGCGCTGGGCGAAGATCGCCTTTTCCTGCGCATTCAGGATCGAGCCTTGCACGGCAAGGCCGAGGTCGGCCAGTACCACCAGGGTGCCCGGGGCCTGCGCGATTGCCAGCTGCGTGTGTTCGCGCGTCGGGTTGACGATGCTCGCTTGCGCCGCCTGGTAATAGGCGGGCACATTGGCCAGGCGTTTCAGGATGGTGCGCAGGCGCTGCGGCTTGGCCGCGTAATCGGTATTCGCGATCAGGTCGAGCGGCTGGGCGATGTTGTAGAGCGCCGGGTTCCACTCGAATTCGCGCAGCGTCGTCAAACGCCAGCGGTCGGTCTCGAGCTTGTTGATCAGGAGGGCGAGGTCGGTGCGCTGGCGCGGCGACAGTTGACGGGTGTCGATCTTGCGGAATTTGTCCAGCCACTCGTCGGCGAAGGCGAGCTTTTTCGCGCGCGTCGCATCGTCGGGGATGGTCAGGTTGGCGGCGGCGTCGAACTTGCCGACCGCAATCCCGCCTTCCGGATCGACGCGCCAGAGCGCCGTCAGGTACTGCATGGCGAGGGCGTCGGCGCGGCGGTCGAGGCGCTTCTCGTTCGCTGCGGGGGCCTGCACCTGCTCGCGCGCGGGCGCCGCAGCCACGGCTGCGGTGGCGGCAGCGACGGTAGCGGCAACAGCGGCCTTGCCCGCAACGGCCTTGCCGGCAACGGCTTTGCCGGCAACGGCTTTGCCGTTGCTGCCCTTGGCTGGTTTGCCCTTCGCCTTGGCGACGGGTGCGGCGGCGCGCTTGGCGGATGCCTTCGATTGGACGACCTTGGCCGCTTTCGGCTTCGAGGTCTTGGCTGGCTTGGCGCTGGCCGGCGCCAGCGCGAGGCTGGCGATCATGGCTGCCAGCGCGAGTTTCGTTTTCATCATCGTATTCGGCCCGTAAAGATGGAGATGTCGCGTTTGCGCGCAGCTGCTTCCGCCCTGCGCGCAAACGCGGCAGCGCGCCAGATTAGCATTATTCGCGTGGATTGCGCGTCCGCGGCTTTGTAACAAATGTTGGCCCGAGCGCGGCCAGCGCCGCATCCAGGCCGATCGACTTTGCCTCTTCCATGACGCTGGCGGGCAGCCAGCCGGGGAAGGGCGTCTCGGTGTTTTCATGGTGGCCGCGCGCACTGTGCTCCTGGCGCACCCGCGCGAGCAGCGCCGCATCGAAGGCCGGCGCGGCCGCCGCCAGCGCCGGCCACAGGCGCCGGTGCACGAGCGTGACCTTCTTGTCGACCAGGCGGCAGACGAGGATGTCAGGGTCATGGCTCACCGTCTCCAGCACCGCGAAGATCTGCTTGCCCTGCGGGTGACCCCACCAGCTGCCGCGAATGGCCTCGCCCGCGATCGCATGGGTCAGCGTCGGCACCGGCCCGCGCGCCGAGGCCAGCACGACGCCATGTTCGCGCACGAAAGCCAGCGCCGCCGCCGCGTCCATCAATCGACCACGCCTGCCCGGATCAGGGCCTGGTGACGTGCGTTGACGACGGCGACCGCCTCCTTGCCGCGCGCGATATTCGTCAGCACGATCTCGCTGTCCTTGGTGAAGCGGTGGCCGATGCGCACCGTGTACGAGCGCGTGGCCCAGCTGGTAAAGCCGTTCATGAAAGTCGCTTCATCCATGTCGCGCCACTTCACGCCGGAGACGCCCTTCTTCCAGGGCAGTACGCCCGCGTGCACCCAGACCCCGAGGTCGTCCATGTAGAGCTGCACGCTGCGCACCAGCAGGAATTCGTAGCCGACCACGAGCGCCGACAGGATCAGCACCGCGAGCGCCGCCAGCTCGTGCCAGAGGAAGGCGAGCGGCAGCAGCACGCCGAACAGGACGATCGCCAGCGCCAGCACGCCGGCATAGGCCAGCCAGGATTTCATACCGATGACGTCGGCCTTCGACAGGGCGGGCGCGTTCTGTTCTTCCATGGAGGTGTTCCGTTACAAAAGCGGCATGATCACATGGAATGCGCGGCCGATCAACGTCCCAGTCCCTGCTGCAGCATCGCCAGCATGTCGCCCGGCGACATGCGCGCCGACAGATCGCCGCCCTCCAGCAGGCTGTCGGCCAGATCCCGCTTGTGGCGGTGCAGGTCGACGATGCCTTCTTCGATCGTATGCCGCGCCACCAGGCGGTAGATGGTCACCGGCCGCTGCTGGCCCATGCGGTGCGCGCGGTCCGAAGCCTGGTCCTCGACCGCCGGGTTCCACCACGGGTCCATGTGGATCACGTAGTCGGCTGCGGTCAGGTTGATGCCGACGCCGCCCGCCTTCAGGCTGATGAGGAATAAATCTCCCTCTCCGGCCTGGAAGGCATCGACCCGTTTTTTACGCTCCTGCATGGGCGTCGAGCCGTCCAGGTATTGATAGCCGATGCCGCGCGCATCGAGGTGCTTGCGAATCAGGGACAGGTGATCCACGAACTGGCTGAACACGAGCACCTTGTGACGGTTCTCGAGCAGGCCGTCCAATAAATGCGCGAAGGTCGCCAGCTTGCTGCTGGCGATGCCGAGGCCGGGCGCGACCAGCTCCGGATTGCAGCAGGCGCGGCGTAATCGCATCATCTCGGCCAGGATCGCGATCGACTTCTGGCTTTGCGGCGCTTCCAGCGAGGCCAGTTTATCGAGCGCTTCGCGCCGCAGCGATTCGTAGAGCGCCGTCTCTTCGGCGCTGAGCTCCACCGGCAGCACGATCTCGGTGCGCGGCGGCAGCTCCGTCAGCACCTGGCTTTTCGTCCGGCGCAAAATAAACGGTTGCGTCAGGCGCCGCAGGCGCGCGCGCGCGGCGCTTTCCGCACGTTTGTCCTGCGCCTTTTCGATCGGGCCGGCAAAGCGCAATTGAAACTGGTCGGCGGTGCCGAGCAGGCCCGGATTAATGAAGCGGAACAGGTTCCAGAGTTCGCCTAAATGGTTTTCCAGCGGGGTGCCGCTGGCGACCATGCGGAAATCGCCCTGCAAGGCCATCACCGCCTGCGAGCGCCGGGTTGCGGCGTTCTTGAACGCCTGGGCTTCGTCCATGACGATCGTGTGCCAGCGCTTTTTCGCGAACAGCGGCGCTTCCAGTTGCAGCAGGCCGTAACTGGCGACGACCACGTCGAACTCGGCGGCGCCATCGATCATCTCGGCGCGTTCGCCCGGCCCGAACAGTTTGATCCGTAAAGTCGGCGCGAAGCGCTCGGCTTCCGCGATCCAGTTGGTGCAGACCGAGGTCGGGGCGACGACGAGGGTCGGCCCGCTGGGCGCGCGCAGCAGGATCAGGGCCAGTGCCTGTAAAGTTTTACCGAGCCCCATGTCGTCGGCCAGGCAGGCGCCGACGCCCCAGTGCGCCAGGCGCGCCAGCCATTCAAAACCCTCCAGCTGGTAGTCGCGCAGCTCGGCCTGCAGGGTCGAGGGCAGCTGCGGTTTGTAGGCGGCGCTGTCGGCCATTTTCTTGATGTGCGCGCGCCAGGCTTTATCGGCTTCGACCCCGCCCGCTTCCAAAGCCAGTTCTTCCAGCGCGAAGCTGGCCAGCGGATGCACCCGTAACGCATCCTTGCCGGCGTCGGTGTAGGCGGCCAGGTCCGTCAGGCGCCGGTGCAGTTCGCTGGTGAGGGCCAAAAACTGGTTGTCGCCCAGCGCGATGAACCGGCCCTCGCTGTTTCTCAGCTTGTCGAGCAGCTCGCGCAAATCCATCACGCGGCCTTCGTCGATGACGATTTCTCCGTTCGCGGCGAACCAGTCCTTGTCGCGTTTGATGTTGATGCGCACCGATTTTGCGTTTGCCTTCTTGCTGACGCGGAAAGGCTCGCCTTCCGGCCAGGCGATCACGGCCTGCGCCGGGTCGAGTTCCTGCAGTTCGCTCACCAGTTCCAGGCAGTGAATCGGCGCCGCGAGCAGCCATTCGTCATGTTCTTCTTCCGCCCCTTCCAGCGCGCGGCAGGACGCCACCAGCTGGCGCTCGGCCTCGCGCTCGGCATTCAGGTCGCGCTTCGCTTCAGTGCGCACCCCGGCCACGTCGGCGATCACGCGCTCGGCGCCGCTGCCCGGCGCGTAATAGGCGCCCTCCGGCAGCGGCCGCACCAGGATGCGCAGGCGCAGGCCTTGTTGATAAGGCAGCAGGTGCAGGTGCATTCTCGCGTCGGCATCGATGCGTTCGATATCGGCGCTGCTTGCGCCGATGTCCGACTGCACGGTGACGATCGAGGAGATCGCGCCGATCGCCTGCAGCACCCGCATCTCCGCCGCCAAAGGCACCTCCAGCCCTTCGCCGACGATGGCGCCGATGCGGCGGTGCTCGTCGCGGATGCGCACCACGCGCAGTCGCGTCGGCGTTTCACGCGTGACGACGACCTCGCCGCTGTTTTCCTGTACCGGCGGACGCAGGGAGATAGTCACGTGCTCGCGGGCGGCCTTGACCAGCAATTCCGGCTCGCCTGGCAACAGCTCGACCCGGGTGCCGGGCGCGTCGAACCAGAACAGCAGCGGGTGGCCGACCAGGGCGGATAAAGCCTTGTCGAGGTCGAATTCGTAACGCAGGCCGCTGCCGTAGTACTGGCGCGCCGCGCCGATGCTGGAGACGGCAAGCAGATCCTGCGCGGTAAGGAAGTCGAGCGTGGCCGCATCGTCCGTCAGGCGTTTCAGTCCCATCGGACGGCCGCGGCTCCAGGCGCCCTGGGTATCTCTCTTCTGTTCGCGCGGTTCCAGTTCCTGCACGCCGAGGTGGGCGTCGTAACGGATCAGCCAGACGAGGCGCGACTCTTTCACTACTTCGACGTTCACCGCCGGCTGCAGGTTGATCAGCGCGTTCAGCTGGCGCTCCCACGGCTGCTCGCGCTCGAACCAGTGGGTCATGTCGGTGAGCCTGTGGCGCTGGCGCAGGGCGATCGCGCGCTGTTCGTGGCCGATGGCCCCGAGCTGGCCGAGGATGCCGGCCAGCTGGGCGCTCAGGAAATCGAAGCCGGCGGCCTCCGCCAGGGCCAGGGCTTCTTCGAGGCGCGGGCGCTGCTGCGACAACTGCGGCATCGCCAGCCACCAGTGCAGCAGGGCGCGGAACATTACCGGCTGCAGCGCCGTCTCCCAGTTCCGCGACGGCAGCACCTCGGCATCGACCGTGCCGCCGCGGATCTGGCGCAGCATGCTCAGTTGCTGGTAGACGGCCGTGTCATGGCTCTGCACGGCCCGGGTGGCGTGATCCAGATAGCTCTCGACCGCCTTTTGATGTTTCGTATCGCCGCGGCGCAGCAGGGCCGCCACGTACAGGTGGCCGCCGATGCCTGCGAAAACCTGCTTTCTCCTGCCCGTCTCGCGCCGCAGCTGTTTCAAGGCCGCGTCGAAGCCGGCCAGCGCCTCGTCGATGTGGTCGCGCAGGAGCAGCAGCACGCTGCGGTAGTACAGGGCGGAGGAATCGTCCAGGTCCTGCAGCAGGACGCCGGCATCGTCGAGGCGGCCGCACAGGATCAGGTGCTCCGCCAGCGCGATGCGCAGCGCCATCGAGGCGCCGCCCTGCGCCACGTGCGCCTCGGCGTACTCCCGCACCGCCGGCGCGGTGAGGGGCTCGCGCTGGACATGGTCGACCAGGATCGCCAGCACCTCGTCGCGCAGCGCCGGGTTGATGTGCTCGACGAAGTCGGGGACGAAGGGCCGCGCGCAGATCTCGACCAGCGGATGCAGGTAGGCCGCCTCGTGGCAGCGCATGCAGGCCGTCAGCAGGGGCGCGATCGTCTTCGGGCCTTCTCCGGCCACGAGCGCCATGCGCAGCAGCGCCAGGCCCTGGCGGTAGCTGCGCAGCACGGGGTTGCCTTGCCAATCTCTCCGTAGCGGATTGACGGCCTCGTAGATTTCGCGCAGTTCGGTCAGGCGGCCTTCGCGCAGCAGGAAGGCGATCGCCGGCCAGGCGGCGCCGGGCGCAATGACGCTGCCGCGCGAAGCGATCTCGCCGGCCAGGCCGCGCTCGCGCAGCAGGGACAAGGTTTCGGTGAGTTCGTCTTCGCCGGGAAAGGCCTGCAGCAGCTCGAGGTGCTCGCGCAGGCGCGTGCGCCCGAGCGGCTCCCCGGCCAGCGCCAGCAGGCCCAGGATCAGCTTGTCGCGCGCCGAGCAGGTGGCGAAGGCGTCGAACAGTTCCGTACCGATCATGCAGCCTGGTATGGAGCCAGGTTCTCGATCTCCACCTGCGGCAGTCCTGCCGGCAGAGGAATGCCGAACACGCGCAGGTAAAACGCCAGCTCGGCTTCCAGGGTGCGCACCACGCTCTCGGCTTTCCTGAAACCGTGGCCCTCGCCCTCGAGCGTCAGGTAGGCGACCGGCACCCCGCGTGCGCGCAGGGCGTCGACCATCGTCTCCGACTGCTGCGGCGGCACCACCTTGTCGTCCAGGCCCTGGAAGAAGATCATCGGCCGTTTCAACGCATCGGTATGGTGGATCGGCGAACGGGCGCGGTAGACCGCCTGCGCTTCGGCTTTGGGCGCGATCAGGTATTCGTTGTAGTGCGATTCGAACTTGTGCGAATCCGCGTCCAGGCCGGCCAGGTCGGACACGCCATAGTAACTGGCGCCGGCTTTGAACACGTCGTGGAAGGTGAGGGCGTTCAGGGTCGTCAGGCCGCCGGCGCTGCCGCCGCGGATCAGCAGGCGCGCGGGGTCGACCACGCCCTGCTCAGCCAGGTAACGGGCGCCGGCCACGCAATCCTCGACATCGATCACGCCCCATTGGCCCTTCAACAAATCGCGGTAGCGGCGCCCGAAGCCGGAGCTGCCGCCGTAGTTCACGTCGAGCACGGCGAAGCCGCGGCCGGTCCAGAACTGGGTCGCGAGTTTCAGGGTACTGGTTGCCATGCTGGTCGGGCCGCCGTGGCCGATCACGATCAGGGGCGGCAGTTCGCCTGCCGGGGCCTCGAAGTGCGCATTCGCCGGCGGATAGTAGAACGCATACGCGCTGCGGCCGTTCGCGCTCGGGTAGCGGATGCTCTGCGGGACGGACAATTCCTCCACCGGCGGCAATTGCGCGATCGATTGCATCAGGACGGTGCGCGCACCGCTGGCGGGATCGATCAGGGCCAGCTCCAGCGCAATCGTCGGCGAGCCGGCCAGCAGCGCGACCCTGCCTGGTGAGACGCGCAGCTCGCGGATCTCCTGATAGGGCGTCTCGATCGGGGTCAGATTGCAGCCCTTTGTCGACAAGCGGCCGAGGCGGCTGATGCCGTCCTCGATATAGGTGCAGATGATTTCGTCATCGGCGCTGAAACCGTACATCGAGCCGCCGAAATTCCACTGCGGTCCGCCGAATTCGGCCTCGCGCGGGCACAGCGGGTGCACGACGCCGTCCTCGAAACGGTACAAATTCCACCAGCCGCTGCGGTCCGAGACGAAGTGCAGCAGGCCATCCGGCGACCATTCGGGCTGGCAGATCGACTCGTCCAGGCCGCCGGCGATCAGGCGCCCGTCGACCAGGCTGCCATCCGGCGCAATGTCGGCCACCCACAGTTCCGTACCCTGCCATGGCATGCGCGGGTGGTCCCAGCACAGCCAGGCGAGCTGGCGCCCGCTTGGTGACAGGCGCGGCGCGGCATAGAAGTCATTGCCGTCGACAAGGATGGTCTCCACACCATCGAAGCCGACCGCGCAAATCGTATTCACGGGATAGGCTTCGCCGGCCAGGTGGTCTTCGCGCACCGCGATCAGGCGCTGGCGCGCGCTGTCCGGCACGAAGTCGGCATAGCGCACCGCTTCCTCGCGCGTCAGGGCCACCGGTTCGCCGCCTTCGTCGACCCGGTACAGCCGGTTGTCGGCGAAGTGCGAGAACCAGACCGTGCCGCCCTGGGCCGTATAGGCGCCGCCGCCGTACTCGTGCACGCGGGTGCGGACATTGAACGGGTTCGGCGTCAGTTCGCTCGTTGCTCCCGCGCGCAGTCTCTGCAGCGTGGTGCGGCCCGCTTCGCTGGCGCGGCCGGCCAGCCACAGCACATCGTCACCGTCGAGGGCGATCTGTGACAGCGGCACGGCGCCGGCCGCGACGATGGCGGCACTGATCGGGGAAGTCCAGGTGCCGCAGGGCGCGGCCTGCTTGCGGATTGGCTCGGTCATGGTGGTGTCTGCGCTTTGAAGGTGGAACCGCATTATAAGAGTCTGGCGCGCCGGGCGGCGTTCGCCGGGCCTGTCGCAGGCGCGGCGGAGAATGCGATAATAGCCGTCCTCCGACGTCCATTATTGTCAGCCATGCCACAATTTGCCCCGCTCAAGAACGACACCTTCCTGCGCGCGCTGCTGCGCCAGCCGACCGAGTACACGCCCGTCTGGCTGATGCGGCAGGCGGGGCGCTACCTGCCGGAATACCGCGCCACCCGTGCGCGCGCCGGTTCGTTCCTGGGCCTGGCAAAGAACCCGGACTACGCGACCGAAGTGACCTTGCAGCCGCTCGACCGCTACCCGCTGGACGCGTCGATCCTGTTCTCGGACATCCTGACGGTTCCCGATGCGATGGGCCTGGGCCTGTATTTCGCCGACGGCGAAGGCCCGAAGTTCGAGCGTCCACTGCGCACCGAGGCCGAGGTGATGGCCTTGAACGTACCGGATATGGAATCGCTCGACTATGTCTTCAAGGCCGTCACGCAAATCCGTACCGAAATTAACGGGCGCGTGCCGCTGATCGGCTTCTCGGGCAGCCCGTGGACGCTGGCCTGCTACATGGTCGAGGGCCAGGGCTCGCGCGAATTCCACACCATCAAAAAGATGCTGTACGCGCGCCCGGACCTGATGCACCGCATCCTCGAGATCAATGCCACTGCCGTCGCCCAGTACCTGAACGCCCAGATCGACGCCGGCGCCCAGGCGGTGATGATCTTCGACTCCTGGGGCGGTGCGCTGGCCGATGGCGCCTACCAGGAGTTCTCGCTGCGCTACATGCAGCGCGTGCTCGAACAGCTGCAGCGCGAAAAGGATGGCGTGCGCATCCCGGCGGTCGTCTTCACCAAAGGCGGCGGCATCTGGCTGGACGAGATGGCCGATATCGGCGCCGATGCGCTGGGCCTGGACTGGACGGTGAACCTGGGCCGCGCCCGCGCGCTCGTGGGCGACCGCGTAGCCCTGCAGGGCAATCTCGATCCGGCGATCCTGTTTGCGTCGCCGGAGCAGATCCGCGCGGAAGTCGAGCGCTCGCTGACGGCCTACGGCGCGCCCTCGCATGGCCATGGCCACGTCTTCAACCTGGGTCACGGGATCTCGCAATTCACCCCGCCGGAATCGGTGACGGCGATGGTCGACGCCGTGCACACGTTCAGCCGCCGCCAGCGGGCTGGCTGAGCCGGAATGGTGCGGCGCCACATGCGTGGCGCCCCGCAGAATGCACTGAAACGAAGCGCATTCTCACACTTGTTCACATGTTGCGAAACAGCGTAAACGCAAGCTGTGGACATGTGGACATGTGGATGGGAAATCATAAGTGTTTGAAATTGCTGGGATTTATCTTTAAATCCCCACGCACATAACCACTTGGAAGCGAGTTTTCCAGTAAAGAAATCCCGGTTTCCCTAGCCTTGTTCACAAAGTTATGCACAGGCTGTTCAACTCAGCCATAAAAATATGAGTGTTGACAAGTACTTACGTGACGCATCGCAGAGTCTTGTTTAAATCTTCATAGCGCTCAAGGATTTACGATAAGAAAAAGCGCAGTTATACACAATTCTTGCACTGCGGGAAGCGAGTTGCTGTGGACTACTTCGGTAATCCCAAGTCCTTGAATATAAATGGTTTATTTGGACTTGTTTTTGGCTGATCCGTACATCATTTGACTTAACGTAAACTTCTCCACCGGTCAAGCAGTTCATTCTCCACAAAGTTTTCCACAGCTTTTATACAAGGTCGGACATTGGCGCACTGCATTATTCGGATTGCACTCGATACGCCGCTGAACAGCGTCTTCGATTACGGCTGGCCGCATGAAGAGGGGGCAACTCCCCAGGTCGGCCAGCTGGCGCTGGTCAGTTTTGGGCGGCGCGAAGCCGTCGGCCTGATCGTCGCCGTTGTGCAGGAGACCGAAGTCCCGCCCGACAAGCTGAAAAATGCGATCGCCGTGCGCGACCAGTTATCCCCACTGTCGCCGCAATGGCTGGCGCTGGCCAGCTTCGCCGCCGATTACTACCAGCGCCCACTGGGCGAAGTTGCGCTGCCCGGCCTGCCGAAGAATCTGCGGGTGTCGACCACCGTCGCACTCGATCGCGCCCTGAAAAAAATGGCGAAGCTGGCGCCCCCGGGCGACCCTGCTCCGACGGGCATGCCGCCGCTGAACGCGTCCCAGCAGGAAGCGGCCGACGCCATCGGCGGCGCAGTCGGTTTTACGCCGCTGCTGCTGTACGGCGTCACCGGCAGCGGCAAGACCGAGGTCTACTTGCAGGCCTGCGCCCAGGTACTGGCGCGCGACCCGCAGGCGCAGATCCTGATCCTGGTCCCCGAGATCAACCTGACCCCGCAGCTCGAGGGGAATATCCGCGCCCGCTTCCCCGGCCTGATGCTGGCCACGCTGCATTCGAGCCTGTCGGAAGGCGAGCGCATGCTGCACTGGCTCGCGGCCCACCAGGGACAAGCACGCATCGTGCTCGGCACGCGCCTGGCGATCCTGGCCTCGCTGCCCAATTTAAAACTGATCGTCATCGACGAGGAGCACGACCCCTCGTACAAACAGCAGGAAGGGCTGCGCTATTCGGCGCGCGACCTGGCCGTCTGGCGCGCCCACCAGCTGGGCATTCCGATCGTGCTCGGTTCGGCCACGCCTTCGCTGGAAAGCTGGCACCACGCCCGCACCGGCCGCTACCGCAAGCTGGAACTGCGCGAGCGTGCCGTGCGCGACGCCGTGCTGCCGACCGTGCGCCTGCTCGACATGGAGCGCGACAAGCCGAAGGACGGGCTGACCAGCGGCCTGCTGGCCGCCCTGCGCGGAAGGCTGGAACGCGGCGAGCAGTCCTTGCTGTTCCTGAACCGGCGCGGCTATGCCCCCGTCATCACCTGCGAAGCCTGCGGCTGGATCAGCAACTGCACCCGCTGCACCTCCTTCATGGTGCTCCATAAACCCGAGCACCGGCTGCGCTGCCACCACTGCAGCCTCGAACTGCGCATCCCGAGACATTGCCCGACCTGCGGCAACGTCGACCTGCAGCCGCTCGGGCGCGGCACCCAGCGCTTCGAGGAGGGTTTGAGCGCCATGTTCCCCGAGGCGCGCATCCTGCGCATCGATGCCGATTCGACGAGAAAAAAGGGCAGCGCCCAGGAAGCCTTCGATACGGTGCACCGGGGGGAAGTCGACATCCTGATCGGCACGCAAATGGTCGCCAAGGGCCACGATTTCAAAAAGCTGACTTTAGTTGGCATCCTGAATCCGGATACGGCCCTGTTCTCCCAGGACTATCGGGCCAGCGAGCGCCTGTTCGCCCAGCTGATGCAGGTGGCGGGGCGCGCCGGCCGCGCGGGGCTCGCTTCCGAAGTGCTGATCCAGACCCGCTATGCCCAGCACCCGCTGTATGCGGCCGTGGTGCGCCACGACTACGACCGTTTTGCCGGCAACCTGCTGGAAGAACGCCATCAGGCGGCGCTGCCGCCCTACATGTACCAGGCGCTGCTGCGCGCCGAGGCGCCGGAACTGGCCACCGCCATCACCTTCCTCGAAGAGGCACGCGACATCCTGCCGACCGATGCAGTCACCATCAACGACCCGATCCCGATGACGATGACGCGCGTTCACAACGTCGACCGCGCCCAGCTGCTGGTCGAGTCGCCGTCGCGCCCGGCGCTGCAGGCCTTTTTGAAGGAGTGGCTGTCCCTGCTGCGGTCGATGAAGACGCGCGTGCGCTGGTCGCTGGAAGTGGACCCGCTCGACATTTAAAGCGGAAACGGCGTATCGTCATGCTTGATACCAAAGGATTAACATGAACAAACTACACGTCGACGTTGCAGTCATCGGCACCGGCACCGCCGGCATGTCCGCCTATCGCGCCGCGCACGCGCAAGGGGCGCGCACGGTCGTCATCGAGAGCGGCCATTACGGCACCACCTGCGCCCGGGTCGGCTGCATGCCGAGCAAACTCCTGATCGCCGCCGCCGACGCCGCCCACATGCTCGACCTCGCGCCCGGCTTCGGCGTGCACCCGGGCGAAAAACGCATCGACGGCCGCGCCGTGATGGAACGCGTGCGGCGCGAGCGCGACCGCTTCGTCGGCTTCGTGCTGGAGAGCGTCGAGAGTTTTCCGGAAAGCGACCGCATTCGCGGCCATGCCCGTTTTACGAGTCCGCACACGCTGCAGATCGACGAGCACACCGAGATCGAGGCGGCGCGCATCGTGATCGCCACCGGTTCCTCGCCGGTGATCCTGCCGCAACTGAAGGAGGTCGGGCCCGGCATCGTGACCAGCGACGACGTGTTTTATTGGGACGATCTGCCGGCCTCGGTGGCGGTGATCGGCTCCGGCGTGATCGGACTGGAACTGGGCCAGGCCCTGAGCCGCCTGGGTGTAAAAGTCAGCATCTTCGCGCGCGGCGGCAGCGTCGCCCAGCTGAGCGACCCGGAAGTGCTGCACGCGGCCACGCGTACGCTGAGCGCGGAACTCGACCTGCGCTTCCAGACCGAAGTCGTGCGCGCAGTACAGCAAGGCGAGCAGGGAGTACTGCTCACCACGCGCGACGCGCTCGGCAAGGAAACCAGCGAACAATTCCAGTACGTGCTGCTGGCCACGGGCCGCACGCCGAACGTGCACGGACTGGGGCTGGAAGAGACCGGCCTGACCCTGATGCCGAACGGCGTGCCGGAATTCGACAGCCGCACCATGCAGTGCGGGACCAGTCATATTTTCATCGCAGGCGACGCCAACAACGAGCTGCCGCTGCTGGCCGAGGCGGCCGACCACGGCAAGATCGCCGGCGAGAATGCGGGCCGCTATCCGGACGTACGTCCCGGCCTGCGCCGCGCCATGCTGGGCATTGCCTTCACCGAGCCGAACATCGCCACGCTCGGCAAGAGTTATCGAACGCTGTGCGAGGGCGGGCGTCCGAAGTTCGCGATCGGCCAGGTCTCGTTCGAGAACCAGGGCCGCAGCCGCGTCATGTTGCAGAACAAGGGGATGCTGCGGGTGTATGCCGAATATGGTTCCTGCCGCTTCCTGGGCGCCGAGATGATCGGGCCGCGCGGCGAGCACATCGCGCATTTGCTGGCCTGGGCGGTGCAGGCGCACATGACGGTGCCGCAGATGCTGGACATGCCGTTTTACCACCCCGTGATCGAAGAGGGCGTGCGCACGGCGCTGCGCGACCTGGCGGCAAATTTAGCGAAGGCGACGAATCACACGGATGCGGCGGATTCGGAGCCAGGGACCTGACGCGCTTTAATCGGCTGCAATACGGCGCCGTTCGAAAACGGCGCTGCATTCAATTCAAATAACTCGCATCCAGGTTCCCCTGCTCGGCCATCTGGCGCACGATGCGCACGGTGTCGATATCGGCTTCCTGGTAAGCGGACTTCTTGAATTCGTCGTACATCTTGCTGGCCTGGTCCTGCGACTCTTCCTTGCCGTCGTCGTAGGAAAAACGTACGTACAGCATCGCATTGGTGGGCGCCTCGATCGTCATGACGAGAGTGGAGGCGCTGATCTCGCCCTGGGCCGGGACTTCGTAACGCACTTCCTGCAGCGGGGTCAGCAGGACCGTGTCCTCGACGACCAGGTCGCCATAGCGCAGGCGGCGTTTGAAACTGCCGGATTCGCGATCGCTGATGTCGCACTCGTCCAGATGCGGAATGAACAGCTTCGGCGCTTCGGCGCGGATGACGAGGCCGCGCCAGAGTTGTTCGCGCGTGATGGTGTCGACCAGCGGGTTGAGTGGGTCGTTAATTTCAATCAGGTGTTCGAATTTCATCGTTCGTGCTCGTAGTGGGTGGCGCGCGGCGCCGAAAGGGCGATGGTAGCCGATCTTGGGCCGCGTTCGACAGCGGATTTCCGTATATGCGTCCGCTCACTTGAAATTCAACTTTCCCGGCGCAACAAGGAATTCAGCGGCGTTGCAAATCTGTGCAAAAAAGTTGCCGGATGCGCCAGATGCGGCTTTTCACGCCGGCTTTCCGCCACGCGCCGCCGCGTTCGTCGCTACAATGCTCAGCTGTCTTCCAGAATTTTTCCCATGTCCAATGCACCAAAGTTCGGCCTGAACGGGCCGCAAAGCGAAGCCGTGCTCTACCTCGACGGCCCCTGCCTGGTGCTGGCCGGCGCCGGTTCGGGCAAGACGCGGGTGATCACGCAAAAGATCGCGTACATGATCGAAGACCGCGGCTACGATCCGCGCACCATCGCCGCACTGACGTTTACGAATAAAGCTGCGCTCGAGATGCAGGAGCGCATTGCCAAGCTGTTGAAACAGCCGAAGCAGGCCAAGCAGTTGACGGTATCGACCTTCCACTCGCTGGGCGTGAAAATCCTGCGCCAGGAAGCGGCCGGCGTCGGCCTGAAGGACCGGTTTTCGATCATGGACAGCGATGACTGCTACACGATCGTGTCCGACCTCGGCCTGACGACCGATAAACAGGAAATCCGCCGCATCCAGAATTCAATTTCCCTGTGGAAGAACGGCCTGGTCGATCCTGAAGACGCGATCAACAACGCGAAGGACGAGGACGAAGCGCAAGCCGGGCGTATCTACCGCAGCTACGTCGCCACGCTGGCTGCCTACCAGGCGGTCGATTTCGACGACCTGATCCGCCTGCCGGTGGAACTGTTCCGGAATAACGAGCCGATCCGCGACCGCTGGCAACGTAAATTGCGCTACCTGCTGATGGACGAGTACCAGGACACGAATACCTGCCAGTACGAACTGGTGAAACTGCTGGTGACGGGTCTCGGCAAGAAGCCGATGTTCACCGCCGTCGGCGACGACGACCAGGCCATTTACGCCTGGCGCGGCGCCTCGGTCGAAAATTTAAAGACGCTGCAGACCGATTTCCCGGACCTGCGCGTGATCAAACTCGAGCAGAACTACCGCTCGACGACGCGCATCCTGCAGGCGGCGAATGCCGTCATCGGCAACAACCCGAAGATTTTTGAGAAGTCCCTGTGGTCGGAACATGGACTGGGCGAGCCCATCAAAGTGCTCGGCATGCAGAGCGACGAGCAGGAAGCCGACCAGGTTGCGATGATGATCTCGTCCGACCATTTCCAGCGCAAGAATAAATGGTCGGATTTCGCGATCCTGTACCGCGGCAATCACCAGGCGCGCATCATCGAGCAGGCGCTGCGCAAGGAACGCATTCCGTACACGATTTCCGGCGGCCAGAGCTTTTTTGATAAAGCCGAGATCAAGGACATCATCGCCTATCTGCGCCTGATCGCGAACGAGGGCGATGATCCTGCCTTCATCCGCGCCGTCACGACGCCCAAGCGCGGGGTCGGCATGGCGACCCTGGAGGTGCTGGGCGAATTCTCCAAGCAGTGGAACTGCTCGCTGTTCGAAGCGGCTTTAAAGGGCGGCATCGAGGGCAAGCTGGCCGACCGCCAACTGCACCCGCTGCGCGACTTCTGCCATTTCATCAACGAGCTCGAAGCGCGCGCCAGCCGTCCGGGACCCTCGGGCAGCGGAGAAAACGCCGCCCAGGTGCTCGACGACATGATGAAAGAGATGAATTACGAGCACTACCTGTACGAGAACTTCGATGACCGTGCGGCCCAGGCGAAATGGCAGAACGTCATAGAATTCACCAACTGGCTGAAGGAGCGCGGCAACGGCGGGCGCGACGGCACCGGCGAAGAAAAGAATCTGCTCGAACTGACGCAGATGGTGGCGCTGATGTCGATGCTCGAAGGCTCCGATGAAGAGCAGGACGCGGTGCGCATGTCGACCCTGCACGCCTCCAAGGGACTCGAGTATCCGCACGTCTACCTGGTCGGCGTGGAAGAGGGGATCCTGCCCCATAAAGGCGACCCGGACGACCCGATCGAAAAGATCGCCGCCCGCATCCAGGAAGAGCGGCGCCTGATGTACGTCGGCATCACGCGCGCCCAGCGCACGCTGCAGGTCACCTGGTGCAAGAAGAGAAAGCGCGCCGGTGAGCTGGTGCACTGCGACCCCTCGCGCTTCATCAAGGAGATGGCGCTCGACGAGGGCATTGCCGTGCCGCTCGAGTCGGAGGTGATCAGCCCGAAGGACCGCCTGGCCAGTTTGAAAGCCTTGCTGAATACGCCGAAGCCGGATGCCGGCAAGCTGATGTCATAATGCGCGCTCGTTAAAAATGCCAGGAACCGCCGTGGAACACGAAGACCGTTTTGTCGATATCGAAATCAAGCTGGCGCACATGGAAGACCTGGTCGACTCGTTGAACGGGACCGTCTACCAGCAGGCGCGCCGCATCGACCAGCTCGAGGGCATCGTGCAGCAGCTGGCCGAGCATTTACGGGCCATGCGCGAGATCGGGCGGCAAACTCCGGTGAACGAACGGCCGCCGCATTATTGATGCGGTCCGATCACCGATGAGGCCGCGCCAGAGCGGACTGGATCTGCTGCGCGCGCTGGCCATCCTGTGGGTGATGCTGTACCACCTCACCAGCTATGGCGTCGCCTTGCCGGGTGTGGTGGAGCATGGCTGGATGGGTGTCGACCTGTTCTTCGTGCTGAGCGGCTACCTGATCGGCGGCCAGCTGCTGCGGCCCCTTGCCGTCGGCGGCCAGCCTTCCTGGCGCGGCTTCCTGCTGCGCCGCGCCTTGCGCGTGCTGCCCGCCTATTTGGCAGTGCTGGCCATCTACGCCGCCGTACCGGCCGTACGCGAAAGCCCCGGCCTGCGCCCGCTCTGGCAGTTCCTGAGTTTTACGGTCAACCTGGTGCCGGACGCTGACCGGCTGGCGTTCTCGCATGCCTGGTCCCTCTGCGTGGAAGAGCATTTTTATGTGCTGCTGCCGCCCGTCGTGTGGCTGCTGGCGCGGTATCCGGGCATGCGCCGCACGGCCGCCGTCGCGCTGGCGGTCCTTGTCGGCGGCATGCTGCTGCGTGGCGCGCTCTGGCAATCCGGCGTCGCGCCTCATCTCGGCGAGGGCGGTTATGTCGCGCGCTTTGTCGCGCTGATCTACAACCCGACTTATGCGCGCCTGGACGGATTGCTGGCCGGCGTGACGCTGGCGGCGGTGCAGGTGTTCCGTCCGTCGTGGTGGGCATGGGCCACGCGGCGCAGCGCTGTTTTTCTGGCGCTTGGTCTCGCGGGCCTGGTAGCGGCGACGCGTGTCGATCTGGCGAGCTTCTGGGGCGCCGTGGTCGTGTTTCCGCTGGTGGCGCTCAGCTTTGGCGGCATGCTGGTTGCGGCGGCCACGGAACGCGGCTGGCTCGGGCGGATGAGGGTGCCGGGGTCAATGTTCCTGGCGAGGATTGCGTTCAGCTTGTACCTGACCCATAAAGCAGTCTTTCACGTCGTACGCGATCGTATTGGAGAGGCGTCGGGAGGATCGGATGTGATCGCGTCTGGCGTGTACATCGCCGCCGCGCTGCTGGTGGCAACGCTGCTGTATCTGATGGTGGAGCGGCCATTCCTGCGCTTGCGGGATCGATTCATGCAGCCCCGCGGCGGGGAGTCAGGACGCCACCCCACGATCAAGCCACCCGCCGAGCCGTTTGCCGAGACACAGCAGAGTTAGGGTCGGCGGCAAGCCCCATGGCTCGGGAATCACAGACGCGTCGCACACGAACAGCCCAGGCGTGGACGTCTGCAGATCGGCATCGACGCCTTCCCCGATGCGCACGCTGCCACCCGGGTGCGCCGCGAAATGCCAGCTTTTAAAAATGTGATGCGCGCCCGCCTCGCGCAGGATCGCTTTCGCCAGTCCGACCCCGTGCGCCAGTTTCTTGCGGTCTGATTCCTGCAGCGTTTTATCGGCCCAGCGCGGGCCAACCTGGCCGCCGATCTCGTCGCGGATCTTGACCATCATCGACAGGGTGCGGCGGTGCGCGAATATACGGTCGACACGGCCAACCTGCAGCGCAAAGGCCGCATACATCGGTTGCGGCAGCGTCAGGTCGGCCAGCGCTACCCCTTCCTCATGCAGATGCAGGCCGCCCGCCATCGGCACCTCGGCGCCGCCCTCGATGTCGTCCACGGTCCCCATCACCGCCACCACCGGGTCGCTGAAGAAGGGAACGTATTTCGGCCCCAGGCCGGAGGCATGCAGCAGGCGCGGGCTGCCCAGGCCGCCGCCGGCCAGCACGACGACCGGGGCGCTGACGGTGCTGAGCTTGCCGTCGCGCTCGATTTCGACGCCGGCCGCGCGCCCGTTCTCGACCAGCACCCGCAGCGCGCGCGTCCGGTCGGACAGCTGCGCGCCATGGCGGCAGGCCTCGTCGATAAAATCGCGCGCCGTCCATTTTGCGCCGAACGGGCAGCCGTAGACGCAGCGCCAGCAGCCGCTGCGGCAGGTTTCAGGACGGATCATCTTGTCGAGCTTGTGCCAGTCGAGAGACAAAGCGCGCGCGGCGCTCATCATGCGCGCGGCCATCGGGCCGACCAGCCGATCGGGCAGGGGAGCCAGCGGCAGCTCGGCACGCAATGCGGCCAGCGCCGGTGCGAGATCGATGCCATGGCGTTCGAACATGGCGGCAGGCGGCGGCGCGGCCGTCGCGAAGTTGATGGCCGAGCTTCCGCCGAGCGTAATGCCGGCCACCAGCAGCGAGGCGTCCCGGTGGATATAGGCGCCCTTGCCGGGCACGGCCGCCATCGACGCCATCTGGCCCACGGTGCCTGTCAAGGGGGCGGCGCCGCCCTGTTCCAGCACCAACACGCGCATGCCGCGCCGCGCCAGTTCGCGCGCCGTGCCGGCGCCGCCCGGACCGCTGCCGACGACGATCGCATCATACGAGGAACGCAAGGCTGGAGGCATGGGGGAAGAGGCGGGGGGAAGGCGTGATCCTAGCACGCCTCGTCAAACCTCACTTCTTCGATGGCAGCACCGCCCGCAGCCCGTGCGTCAGCACCAGCGGGAATACGCTCGCGTGGTCCTCCTCCGCAAACACTTTGACTTGCGTGTGCAGGCCCGGATAACGGTGCGCTTTTAACGCGCTGTCGAAGTCGCGCAGGTCGGCCACCATGTCGGCATTGTCTTCGTCGCGCGAACGCTTCTTGCCCGGCGCCAGCCGTTCCAGGGCGCCGATGCCGAAGAAGACGTTCGCCGGCAAATCGCGGTGGCGCTCGCCGTAGGTTTCGAGCCGGTCGAACATCACGCCGCCGTCGTACCACAGCGATGGACTGCCGAGGATGTAATGCTCGAACATGCGCGGTTCACTGAACAGGATCTGCAGGCCGAGCAGGCTGCCGTAGGAGTGGCCCACGAAAAACTTGCGCTTCATGTCGGCGCGGTAGTGTTTCGCGATCAGCGGGATCACCTCGTCGGCAATAAAACGGGCATAGGCCGGCGCTTCGCCAAGCGCGACGTTCCGGCCGGGCATGTCGGAGCGGTAGTCGTGCTTGCGCGGCACGGTCGGCGTGTAGTCGCGGCGGCGGCTGTAGACGCCGGTATCTCCCTTCGCATACGACAGGCCGACGACGATCGTCTCTTCCATGCCCGCATGTTTCGTCAAGCGCTGCGTGATGTTGCGTGCGATCGGGAAGGCGTAGTTGGCGTCGGTGACGAACACCACCGGATAGCTGCGCGTGCTGCCCTGGTAGGAATCGGGCAGCGCCACGAAAACCTGGTAATCGCGTTTGAGCTTGCGTGCGTGCAGCTCGCGCACCTCGGTATTCTCGAGCGTGTACGGCACCGGGGTTTGTGCCGATGCGGCGCCGGCCGCGGCCAGCAGGGCAAATCCAAAGACAAGCTGTTTCAATTCGCGCTCCGGTTGGGATGGGGCTCTGCCGATCTGCGGCAAGGCCACCATCTTAGCCGGAATGTTATCTTCCAAGCAATTTACACGGGATGAAGTGGACTGCCGCTGTCTTGTCTATACATCTTTGTATGCGCTTTGTTTCACTGTGACGATACGGCAATAAACCCTGCTATGATCCTCCGCGCACCTGTCGGCGGCGATCCCGCGGGCAGCCCTTTCGAGTTCGTGAGAGAGACCATGAAACGCCCACAAATGCTCATCATCGCAGCCAGCCTGGCTTTCGCCGGCGCAGCCTTCGCAGCCCCCACTGGATCCGGGACCGTCCTTGACGCGTCGAACCCCTTCGCCAAGCCGAGCGCGCTGCCGTTCAACTACCCGGCCTTCGACAAGATCAAGGACGAACACTTCCTGCCGGCCTACGCCGCCGGCATGCGCGAGCAGCTGCGGGAAATAGCAGGCATTGCCAACAATCCGAAGGCGCCGACTTTCGACAACACCATCGTCGCCATGGAGCGCTCGGGCCAGATGCTGGCGCGCGTGTCGGCCGTGTTCTCGAACCTGCAGACCGCCAACACGAACGACCGCCTGGACGCCGTCGACCGCGAGATGTCGCCGAAGCTGGCTGCCCACAACGATGCGATCTACCTGAACCCGAAGCTGTTCAAGCGCGTCGAGACCCTGCATGCCAGGCGCGAGAAGCTGGGCCTGGATGCGGAAGCGAAGTTCCTGCTGGAGCGCTACTACAAGGAATTCGTGCGCGCCGGTGCGAAGTTGTCCGCCGCCGACAAGGAAAAACTGAAAGCCTATAACGGCCAGATCGCCTCGCTGCAATCGGAATTCTCGCAGCGCGTGCTGAAGGAAGCGAATGCCTCGGCCCTGGTGCTGAACACGCGCGACGAGCTGGCCGGCCTGTCCGACGCCGAAATCACGGCCGCCGCCGCCGAGGCGAAGAAGCGCGGCCTGGACGGCAAGTACGTGCTGACCATCGCCAACACGACGATCCAGGCGCCACTGGCCCATTTGACCAACCGCGCGGTACGCGAGCGCCTGCAGGCCGCCTCGATGGCGCGCGGTTCGCGCGGCGGCGAGTTCGACACGCGCGACGTGGTGCTGAAACTGGTCAAACTGCGCGCCGAACGCGCGACCCTGCTCGGCTACCCGAACTACGCGGCCTATTCGCAGGAACTGGAAACGGCGCAGAACCCGGCCGCCGTGAACAAGCTGCTGGCCGAACTGGCCAAGCCGGCGATCGGCAATGCGAAGAAGGAAGCGGCGGCGATGCAGAAGATCGTCGATGCCGAAAAAGGTGGTTTCCAGATCGCCGCCCACGACTGGGCCTTCTACACGGATAAAGTGCGCGCTGCCCAGTACAACTTCGACGAGAACCAGCTGCGCCCATACTTTGAGCTGAACAACGTGCTGACCAACGGCGTGTTTTTTGCGGCGAACAAGGAGTTCGGCCTGTCGTTCAAGGAACGCAAGGACCTGCCGGTCTACGACCCAGACGTGCGCACCTTCGACGTGATGGACGCCGACGGCAAGCAGCTGGCGATCTTCATCTTCGACCCCTACGCCCGCGCCAACAAGCAGGGCGGCGCCTGGATGAACGAATACGTGTCGCAGTCGCATTTGCTGGGCAAGCACCCGGTGGTCGCGAACCACCTGAACATCCCGAAGCCGCCAGCCGGCGAGCCGACCCTGATGACCTACGACGAAGTGCGCACCGCCTTCCACGAGTTCGGCCACGCGCTGCACGGCATGTTCTCGAACGTGAAGTACCCGCACTTCTCGGGCACGAACGTGCCGCGCGACTTCGTCGAGTATCCATCCCAGGTCAACGAGATGTGGGCGATCTGGCCCGAAGTCCTGTCGAACTACGCGAAGCACTACAAGACCGGCGAGGCGATGCCGAAGGCGCTGCTGGACAAGGTCGTCGCGTCGAAGAAGTTCAACCAGGGCTTCATTACCAGCGAATACCTGGCCGCCTCGCTGCTTGACCAGCGCTGGCACCAGCTGACCCCGGCGCAGATCCCGACCGACGTGCTGGCCTTCGAAGCGAGCGCATTGAAAGATGCCGGCGTCGACTTCGCCCCGGTACCGCCGCGCTACCGCACGACGTATTTTTCGCACTCGATGAACGGCGGCTATTCGGCCGGCTACTACGCGTATTTGTGGAGCGAGAAGCTCGATGCCGACACCGTCGAGTGGTTCAAGGAAAACGGCGGCTTGTCGCGCAAGAACGGCGACCATTTCCGCAAGACCCTGCTCTCGCGCGGCGGGACCACCGAGGCGATGAACCTGTTCCGCGATTTCCGCGGGCGCGATCCGATCATCGAGCCGCTGCTCGAGCGCCGCGGACTGACCGGGAATTGATGATCGTCGTTCCGCGTGGGCTCGGAGAGCCCACCCTACGGTGCACCACCGTCCCTCGCCAGTTCAACGGACGGTAGTGCACCGTAGGGTGGGCACTTGTGCCCACGCGGACGTACGCACCGCATTGCCATCGAATTTTCACCGCACTACCACCACAAGATAGAGACACAATGAATCGTCATCACATCCTGCTCGTCGCCGCCACCGCCGCCGTGGCCAACCTCGCCTATGCCGAGCCGGCCTCCCTGCTGGACGCATCGAACCCCTTCGCGAAACAGAGCACCCTGCCGTTCAACTACCCGGCCTGGGACAAGATCAAGAACGAACACTTCGCACCCGCCTACGCCGAAGGCATGCGCCAGCAGGCCGCCGAAATCGAAGCGATCGCCAACAACAAGGCGGCGCCGACCTTTGATAACACCATCGTCGCGATGGAACGTTCGGGCCGGCTGCTGAACCGCGTCGGCAGCGCCTTCAACACCCTGACCGGCTCGTACACCAACGACACCCTGATCGCCCTCGACAAGGAACTGGCGCCGAAGCTGTCGGCCCACAGCGATGCGATCCGCCTGAACCCGAAACTGTATGCGCGCGTCAAGGCGCTGTACGACAAGCGCACCAGGCTGGGACTGGACGCCGAGTCGCAATACCTGGTCGAGCGCTACCACACCGATTTCGTACGCGCCGGCGCCAAGTTGTCCAGCGCCGACAAGCAGAAACTCAAGACCATGAACGGCGAGCTGGCCGCGCTGTCGACCCAGTTTGCGCAGAACGTGCTGAAGGAAGCGAATGCCTCGGCGCTGATCGTCGACAGCGCCGACGAACTGGCCGGCATGTCGGACAAGCAGATCGCCGTGGCCGCTGCGGAAGCGAAAAAGCGCGGCATGGACGGCAAGTTCGCGATCCCGGTCGTGAATACTACCCAGCAGGCCGGCCTGTCGGTGCTGACCAACCGCGCCACCCGCGAAAAGCTGCTGGCGGCATCGATGGGACGCGGTTCGCGCGGCGGCGAATTCGACAACCGCGACGTCGTCCTCAAGATCGCGAAGCTGCGCGCCGAACGCGCCGCGCTGCTGGGCTACCCGAACTACGCGGCCTACAACCTGGAAGAGCAGACCGCGAAGACCACCGGCGCCGTCAACAGCCTGCTGGCCGAATTCGCCAAGCCGGCGGTGAACAACGCGAAGAAGGAAGCGCTCGAAATCCAGAAGGTGATCGATGCCGAGAAGGGCGGCTTCCAGGCCGCGGCCCATGACTGGGCCTTCTACAGCGACAAGGTGCGCCAGCAGCGCTACGCCTTCGACGCCTCGCAACTGCGCCCCTATTTTGAGCTGAACCGCGTGCTGCAGGACGGCGTGTTCTTCGCCGCCAACAAGGAATTCGGCATCAGCTTCAAGGAACGCAAGGACCTGCCGACCTACGATGCCGACGTGCGGACTTTCGACGTGTTCGACGCCGACGGCAAGCAGCTCGCGATCTTCACCCTCGACCCGTACGCGCGCTCGACCAAGCGTGGCGGCGCCTGGGCCAACGCCTGGGTCGCGCAGAGCAAACTGCTGGGTACCCGGCCGGTGATCGCCAACAACCTGAACATCCCCAAGCCGGCCGCGGGCGAACCGACCCTGCTGACCTACGACGAAGTGCGCACGACCTTCCACGAGTTCGGCCACGCGCTGCACAGCATGTTCTCGGACGTGAAATACCCACGCCTGACGCGCGTGCCGCGCGACTACGTCGAGTTCCCGTCGCAGGTGAACGAGATGTGGATGGCGTATCCGGAAGTGCTGGCCAATTATGCCAAGCACTACCAGACCGGCGCGCCGATGCCGAAAGAACTGCTGGAGAAGGTGCAGGCGTCGCAGCAGTTCAACGAAGGCTTCCGCACCACCGAGTACCTGGCCGCGTCGCTGCTGGACCAGGCATGGCACCAGCTGTCGCCGAACCAGATCCCGACCGACGTGGTGGCCTTCGAGGCCGAGGCCCTGAAAAAGGCGGGCGTCGACTTTGCCCTGGTGCCGCCGCGCTACCGCACCACCTATTTCTCGCACACCTTCTCGGGCGGTTACTCGGCCGGCTACTACGGCTACCTGTGGGCCGAGAAGCTGGACGCCGATACCGTCAACTGGTTCAAGGAACACGGCGGCCTGACCCGCAAGAACGGCGACCACTTCCGCAAGACCCTGCTGTCGCGCGGCGGTACGATGGACGCGATGCAGATGTACCGCAATTTCAGCGGGCGCGATGCGCAAGTGCAGCCGCTGCTGGAGCGTCGTGGCTTGACCGGGCAGTGATGGTTCGTTGAAGGTGGCAGTCGTTTGTCACCGTCGCGAATGCTCAAGAGTCCGATACGCGTGGGCTCGAGAGCCCACCCTACGTTACGCGACAGCCAGTGGCCGTTGTGCACCGTAGGGTGGGCTCTCGAGCCCACGCGTTTTTCGTGCCCGTGCACACCCGACGTGGTGTATAAATCCCTTGAATCCAACCACGATAAAGACCACCCCAGCGATGAGTGTTCAATCCTTGAACGGTATTACCTTAGAATCCCTGTTAACCCGCCTCGTCGAGCACTATGGCTGGGAGGGACTCGGCCGCCGGATCGACATCAACTGTTTCCAGAAAGACCCGAGCATCAAGTCGAGCCTGAAGTTTTTGCGCCGCACCCCCTGGGCGCGCGAGCAGGTCGAGGCCTTGTACCTCGAAACCCGCTTCACCAACTAGCGAGAACGACATGCTGAACGAGAACGATTCGAACCTGAAGGCGCATTTAAAAACGCTGCACCGCAGCCTCGCCGAAACGGACGAGGTCGACGAAGAGCTGCAAATGCTGCTGCGCCAGCTCGACGGCGACATCAAGCAGGTGCTCGAACGCCGCGCCGAGGCCGACCTCGATACCAACACCTATGGCCTCGGCTCGCGCACCCAGGAACTGAGTGCCCGTTTCACCGCGCGCCACCCGAATGTGGCAGCCACGCTGCGCGAGCTCGGGAATATCCTGTCGAGCATGGGCATTTAAGGTGGGATCTCAACCACAAGTCATTGATAGATAAGCCATTTTCAGGGAGGGGAGCAGCCGGACAACCGGTTTTCCGGTAGAATACCGGCCAATGAACTCCCCAACCAATCTCTTCGCAAGCGTCCCAAAACGCTCCAGCCGCGCACCTGCCGCGCCTTTCCTCCCGATGACCCGCGCCGAAATGGATGCGCTGGGCTGGGATTCGTGCGACGTGATCCTCGTCACCGGCGACGCCTACATCGACCATCCGAGCTTCGGCATGGCGCTGGTCGGGCGCCTGCTGGAAGCGCAGGGCTACCGGGTCGGCATCATCAGCCAGCCGGACTGGCATTCCGCGGAACCCTTCCGCGCACTGGGCAAGCCGAATTTATATTGGGGCATCACCGCCGGCAACATGGACTCGATGGTCAACCGCTACACGGCCGACCGTAAAATCCGTTCCGACGACGCCTATACACCGAACGCCGAGCCGAATAAGCGCCCCGACCGCGCGGTGACCGTCTACGCCCAGCGCGTGCGCGAAGCCTATCCCGGCGTGCCGGTCGTGATCGGTTCGATCGAGGCCTCGCTGCGCCGCATCGCCCACTACGATTACTGGTCCGATAAAGTGCGCCGTTCGGTGCTGTTCGAATCGAAGGCGGACCTGCTGATCTTCGGGAATGCCGAACGCGCATTGGTCGACGTCACGCGCCGCATCGCGGCAGGCGAGAGCATCAAGGAGATCCGCGACATCCGCGGCACCGCTTTCCTGGTACAACCGGGCTGGCTGCCGGACGCCGAATGGTCGGTCCATAACTCCACCCGCGTGGACGTGCCGGGCCGGGTCGACACGCACCCGAACCCGTATGCGATGGCCCAGGAAGATGTCAAAGCCTGCGCCACCGAGAACGCGCAGCCGGAGCCGGAAGTCAAACCGGTGATCATCATGACGCGCGAGCAGCGCCAAGCCGCGGCGCGCGAAAAAGCGATGAAGACCGTGGTGCGCCTGCCGAGTTTTGAAACCGTCAGCGAAGATCCGGTGATGTACGCGCACGCCTCGCGCGTGTTCCACCTCGAATCGAACCCGGGCAATGCGCGCGCCCTCGTCCAGTCGCACGGCGACCGCGACGTCTGGCTGAACGCGCCGCCCTTGCCGCTGGCGATGGACGAGATGGACAACGTCTACGACCTGCCGTATGCGCGCAATCCGCACCCGAGCTACGGCAAGGCCCACATCCCGGCCTGGGAAATGATCCGCTATTCGGTCAACATCATGCGTGGCTGCTTCGGCGGCTGCACCTTCTGCTCGATCACCGAGCACGAGGGACGCATCATCCAGAGCCGCTCGGAGCCGTCGATCCTGCGCGAGATCGAGCTGATCCGCGACACGACGAAGAATTTCGCCGGCACGATTACGGATCTGGGCGGCCCGACCGCGAACATGTACCGCCTCGCCTGCAAGGAAAAGAGCATCGAGGAGTCCTGCCGCCGCCTGTCCTGCGTGTATCCGACCATCTGCAGCAACCTGGGCACGGACCACAGCAAGCTGATCCAGCTGTACCGCAAGGCGCGCGCGATTCCGGGCGTCAAAAAAATCCTGATCGGTTCCGGCCTGCGCTACGACCTGGCCGTGCGCTCGCCCGAATACGTGAAGGAACTGGTGACGCACCACGTGGGTGGCCTGCTGAAGATCGCGCCGGAACACACGGAGCAGGGCACCTTGTCAAAAATGATGAAGCCGGGCATCGGCGCTTACGACGAATTCAAGCGCATGTTCGACAAGTATTCGATCGAGGCCGGCAAGAAGCAGTACCTGATCCCGTATTTCATTGCCGCGCACCCGGGCAGTACCGACGAGGACATGCTCAATCTCGCCCTCTGGCTGAAGAAGAACAATTTTAAACTCGACCAGGTGCAGACCTTCACGCCGACGCCGATGGCGATGGCGACGACGATGTACCACACCCGTAAAAATCCGCTGAAAAAGGTAACGGAAGATTCGGAAGTCGTGGAAACGGCGAGGAGCGGCAAGATGCGCAAAGCCCACAAGGCGTTCCTGCGCTACCACCATCCGGAAAACTGGCCGATCCTGCGCGAAACCCTGGTCAAAATGGGCCGGGGTGACCTCATCGGCAACGGTGAACGCCACCTGGTGCCGGCCTGGCATCCGTCGGAAGAGACCGGCACGGCCGTGGCGGGCGACCGCAAGCGACAAGGCGGCATGCCGCAACTCCCGGTGCAGGCGCACCAGATCGCCGCCAATGCGAAGCGCAAGCCGGAACGGGCAGTGGCCGGCGGCCGTGCGGCGCCTGCTGCACCCGAGCGGGCGCGGCCGTCGATCCTGGCGACCATCAAGACCAAGCCCAAGGGTCCGCGCAAATAGGTCTGCCATCCTCAAGATCGGCAAAAAGGCCGGCTCCTGCAGCAATGCAGGGGCCGGTTTTTTTATTTGCGGAGACTTGTTGCTCACTGGCGACGTAACATTGTCGGCCTTGCACCGTCGCGCTGCATCGATTACCGAGCACACCCACTAAAGCAATGAAGTGTATGAAGGTATTTGACGAAACCGTGTAAGATAATTCCTTTGGGAAACAGTTGTTAGCTGTTGAATAAGATTTCGATCGCTCTGGCGATTGCCGAAATAAGCCTGCGCCACTTGCGGGCCACAGCTCGCCCACAAGGAATTTTGCAGTGATCGATCATCACCTTTACATGCTGGCAGTCGGCATCGGCAACATTGCGTTTGCCCTGCTGATGGTGCCCTATTTGCGCAGCACCGGCGCGACCCCTGGCCTGAAGGTATGGATGTGGGCGCGCATGGCCTTCGGCGCGACCCAGCTGCTGGCAGTGGTGCGTCCGGCCACGGGCTTGCCGGTGCTGGCGATCGCGGAATCGGCGGGCTGGATCGCCGGCCTGATGCTCGAGGCGGCGGCCTATGCCATGTTCTTCGGCTATCCCCAGTTGCGGCGCTACCTGGTGCCGGTCTCGGCGCTCTACCTGCTGCTGGCCTGCGCCGCCTCCCTGAACGGCTTGCCGCACCTGCAGCTGATCGTCTATGTATCGCTGGCGATGGGTCTCGGGTCATTCACGACAGGCGCGATCCTGATGCATCCGCGCCTGCCCGGCGCGACCGCCCTGCAACGCCTGATCGGCGCCACCGACATGGGCGCCGGCGCCACCCTGGCGGTCTGGGCGGTGATTGTGCTTGCCGGCCATTCCGTTCCGCAATGGGGCGAAGCGATGGCGTATATCGCCGGCTACCTGCTGCTGATCGTGAACGGCTGCGGTTTCATCCTGATGAGCAAGCAGCGCGACGATGCGCGCATGGAGCGCCTGGCCACGACCGACGACCTGACCGGCCTGCTGAACCGCCGCGCCTTCTTCGCCCGCGCCGAGGCGGCGCGCCTCCTCGCGCTGCGCCTGCGCCAGCCGATTACCGTCCTGATGCTCGACATCGACCATTTCAAGCAGCTCAACGACCGCTTCGGCCATGCGACGGGCGACGAGGCGCTCGTCAAATTTTCCGCGACCTGCATGGATTCGCTGCGCGAGCACGACATCCTGGGCCGCCTGGGCGGAGAAGAGTTCGCGCTGGCGCTGCCGGGCACCGACCTCGGCGGCGCAATGCACGCCGCCGAGCGCCTGCGCCAGGGCGTGCTCGACACCCGCCTGCTCACCTGCGGCAACAGTTATACGATGACGGTCAGCGTCGGCGTGGTCCTGATCGACCCCGAGGAAGATTTAGCCACCGCACTCGCGCGCGCCGACCACGCGCTGTACGAGGCCAAGAGAAACGGACGCAATCGGGTCGAGGCCGGTTTAGTGGGCCGGCGCCGCGCCTGATATCACGCGTGCGCCAGGCGCGCCAGCAGATCCTGCACCGCGCCCAATTGCGCCGGTTTCGTCAGGTGGTGATCGAAACCCGCATCGCTCGAGCGCAGGCGGTCGCTGTCGGTCCCCCATCCGGTCAGCGCGACCAGGGTGATGCTTTCCAGTCCCGGTTTGATGCGCATGGCGCTGGCGGTTTCATACCCGTTCAGCCCGGGCATGCCGATATCGAGGAAGGCGACCTGCGGCATGAATTCAACGGCCGCCTGCAGGGCCGCCACGCCGTCGTGCGCCACCCGCGTCGTGTGTCCGCTGGCCTCGAGGATCATCGAGAGGGTCAAGGCCGCATCCACGTTGTCGTCGACCACCAGCACCCGTAAGCCCGGGCACGGGCCGGCTGCCGCGCCGGCGTCTCCCGCCTGGGCGGCAGGCGCCTGCGTGGCGCCACTGGCGGCCAGCGGCAGCCTGACTTCGAAGGTGCTGCCCTTGCCGGCGCCGGCACTGGCCGCCGTCACCGAACCGCCGTGCATCTCGACCAGGCGCCGCACCAGCGACAGCCCGATGCCGAGGCCGCCCTGGGCACGTTCCACGTGGCGCTCGACCTGCTTGAACATGTCGAACACGCTGATCAAGGAATCGGCCGGGATGCCGACCCCGGTATCGGACACGGTCACGACGGCAAATTCCCCGTCGTCGCGCAGCGACAGGTCGATGCGTCCGCCGGCGGGGGTGTACTTGGCGGCGTTGTTGAGCAGGTTCGCCACCACCTGGGCGATCCGGGTGACGTCCGCATCGACCACCAGTTCCTGGTCGGGAAGCGCCACGTTCAGGCGGTGCCGCGCCGCCTCGATCAGCGGCATGCTCGTTTCCACCGCACTCGAGAGGATCCTGGCCAGGCCCGCCCGCTCGCGCTTGAGTTCGAGCTTGCCGCCGCTGATGCGGGCCACGTCGAGCAGGTCGTCGATCAGGTGGACCATGTGGCCGACCTGCCGCTCCATCATCTCGCGCACTCTGCGCACCGCGCCGGCATTGTCGCCGGACAGGCGCATGAGACCCAGGCCGCTGCGAATCGGCGCCAGCGGATTGCGCAGCTCGTGCGCCAGCGTCGCCAGGAATTCCGTTTTTCTCCGGTCCGCTTCGGACAGGTCGGCCGCCAGGTGGCGCAGCTGCTCGTCGGAGCGCTTCCTGGCCGTGATGTCGGAAAACAGGAGGGCGACCCTGCCGCTGCCGGCGCCGCCGATCGGCGTGGCGTAGACATCGAACCAGCGTCCGAGCGCGGCCGCTTCGCTCTCGAAGCGGACCGCTTCGCCGGTCAGCGCGACGCGGCCGTAGGTATCGAACCAGAATCGGTCGAGTTCCGGCACCAGTTCCCTGGCCGTCTTGCCGGTGGCCTCGGCCAGGCCCGTGTGGCGCTCGAACATGCCGTTCATCTCGAGGAAACGGTAATCGACCGGCTTGTTCCCAGCGTCGAAGATCATCTCGAGGATGGCGAAACCCTGGTCCATCGACTCGAACAGGGTCCGGTAGCGTTCTTCGCTGGCGCGCAGCTTTTCCGCGGCGAGCGTGCGCTCGGTCTGGTCGACGCCATGGACCAGCAGGCCGGTAATGGCGCCGTCCGGATCGCGCAGGGCCGTGAAGACCAGGTCGATGAAGCGTTCCTCCAGCGCCGCACCCGGTTGGCGCTGCAGCATGACGGGCATGTCGGTGCCGGTGAACGGTTCGCCCGTGCGGTAGACCTCATCGAGCAATTCGAAAAACCCCTGGCCCTCGACTTCCGGCAGCGCCTGGCGTATCGGCTGGCCGACCGGGTCGCGCTTGCCGACCAGTTGCTGGTAACGTTCGTTGATCAGCTCGATGACGTGGTCGGGGCCGCTGAACACGGCCATGAAGGCGGGTGTCTGGTTGAAGATGTCGGCCATGCGCGCGTTGGTGGCCTGCACCTCCTTGAGCAGCCGTTCGCGCTCGACGCCGGTCTCATGCGCCGCAGTCACGTCGCGCGAGACCGCCAGCAGATGTTGCAGCTGGCCGTCTTCGGCGCGCACCGCGGTGACCATGACTTCCCACCAGCGTGGGGTGCCCGCGGCGGTCGGGCAGTAGGCCTTGAATTGGCCGATGCCGCCGGCCCGCGCCAGCGCCAGCGCCGCATCGACCGCCGCCTGGCTTTCCTGTGGCCAGAAGGATTTCCATAGCGCCCCGGCAAAGCGCTTGAAATCGTCGATTTCCATGGCGCAGATGCCGTTCCGGTTCATCGCCACGATATGGCCGTCATTGCTGAGCAGTTTCAGGCAATCGGGACTGCTTTCGAACAGTTGCAGTCCCAGGGCGTTGGTGTCGAGGAGGGGAGCGCTAGGGGAGGTATGCTGCATCAAGAGTCCAGGTCTGCGGTTGCCGGCAGGGGCGTGGCGAAGGCCGGCTAAAGTTCATCAATATCATGGCCTGGCAGCGGCTGACTGTTCGTTCGCGAACGCGTACGAAAGAGAAACGGAAACGGAAAAGAAAAAAGGCCCGACGAATCGGACCTTTTTTCCTTGATGCTGGCGGAGCGGACGGGGCTCGAACCCGCGACCCCCGGCGTGACAGGCCGGTATTCTAACCAACTGAACTACCGCTCCGTTTTTACTGATCGGTTCCTCGTTTCGAACTGAATGCTGGTGGGCGCTGAGAGGCTCGAACTCCCGACCTAATCCTTGTAAGGGATCCGCTCTACCAACTGAGCTAAGCGCCCCGCTCACCGTATTCTGTTCGTCTGACGTTTGTCATCGCGTCTGAAGAGGCCCGAATCATAGCGTATGGCTTCGCGGATATGCAAGGGTTTTTCTAAAAAAGTGGAAAACCCCGTTTTCGGCGGCAGTACCGGTGGTTGAAGGAAGTGTTGTTAATCGGGTCGTGCAAGGCCTCCCGCGCTTGCCTTGCCAGCCCGCCATCGGAAACAATAGCGGCTTGATTCAGCGGCAATCTTGAGACATCGACAAAGATGCAGGTGCCGTGGCGGGTAAACCGCCGGCCGCCTGGCGGCGCATGGAGGAAGTAGCGGCATCGCGTTTTTTTCTCACTTCAAGGAACAACATGATCAAGATGTCCAAGATGCACCGCCGCGTCGTGCACGCGCACGCTCTGCTGGCGCTGGGCGCCGCCTTTCCGGCCGGTTCGGCCCTGGCCCAGGAAGCAGCCCCGGCCGCCAGCACCGGCGCCCTGCAGACCGTGACCGTCACCGCCCAGCGGCGCACCGAAAACATCCGCGACGTGCCGGTGTCGGTCTCGGCCCTGCGCGGCGAAAAGCTCGACGTGCTGGTGTCGGGCGGCGAGGACATCCGCCTGCTGGCCGGCAAGCTCCCGAGCCTGAACGTGGAATCGTCGAACGGCCGTACCTTCCCGCGTTTCTACATCCGGGGCTACGGCAATACCGATTTCAACACCTTCGCCTCGCAGCCGGTCTCCCTGATCTATGACGACGTGGTGCAGGAAAACCCGATTCTGAAAGGCTTCCCGATCTTCGACCTGCAGAGCGTCGAAGTGCTGCGCGGGCCGCAGGGCACCCTGTTCGGCCGCAACACCCCGGCCGGCGTGGTGAAATTCGAATCCGAGAAGCCGAGCCTGAACAAGCTCGAAGGCTATTACAACGCCTCCATTGCAACCCACAACACGATCAACGTCGACGGCGCCGTCAACGTGCCGCTCTCGAAAGAATGGGCGATGCGCTTCTCGGCCCTGCGCCAGCACCGCGACGATTACGTGGAAAACTTCGCCGACCTCGCCCAGACCCAGAAGCGCGGCGACCTCGACGGCTACAACGAACACGCCGAACGCGTGCAATTCCTGTACAAGCCGGCCGGCGCCTTCAGCGCCCTGTTCAACCTGCACCAGCGCACCACGAGCGGCAGCGCGCGCCTGTTCCGTGCCAACCTGATCCGCAAGGGCACGAACGACATCGCCGACGGCCTCGATCTCGACCGCATCGTCACGAACGCGCAGAACTTCCAGAATCTGACCACCCGCGGCGCCAACGCCCGCCTGTCCTGGGACCTGGGCGACTATAAACTGTATTCGGTCACCGGCTACGAGACCATTGGCGACTACAACAGCCGCGGCGACATCGACGGCGGCACCCCGGCCGGTCCCGGCTTCATCCCTTTCCAGGTCGAGACCGCCAGCAAGATCGAGGACCTGAAGCAGTACAGCCAGGAAGTGCGCCTCGAATCCGAATACGCCGGCCCCCTGAACTGGCAGGCAGGCGTGTACTGGTTCGACGAATCGGCTACCGGCGGCAGCGACAATTTCAGCAGCACGACCGGCGCGCGCACCTCGCGCCTGTTCAGCCGCCAGGACAATACGGCCTGGGCCGTGTTCGGTTCGGCCACTTATAAAGTCTCGAGCGTGTTCGATGTCCGTGGCGGCCTGCGCTACACGAAGGACAAGAAGGATTTCAATACGGTCGTCAACGAAAACGTGGTGCAGATCGGCGACACCGGCGTGAACACCAGTAAGGCGAAGGTCAGCTGGGACCTGTCCGGTACCTACAAGCTGACCCCGTCCGTAAACGTGTATGGCCGCGTCGCCACCGGCTTCCGCGCGCCGAGTATCGCGGCGGCCTCGGCCTCGGTGCCGATCACGGTGGCCGATGCCGAGACCATCACCTCGGTCGAAGCCGGCGTGAAGGCCGACCTGTTCGACCGCCGCGGCCGGGTCGCCTTCTCGGTCTACGACTACACGGTCAAGGACCAGCAGCTGACCGTCGTGGGCGGTAACTCGAACGTCAACCGCCTGATCAACGCGGATAAAACCAAGGGCCGCGGTGTCGAGCTCGACGTCGAGGCGGCGATCAGCCCGTCGCTGCGCGTGACCGGCAGCACCAGCTACAACTACACGCAAATCCGCGACGCCAGCCTGTCGGTGAACCGCTGCGGTTCCTGCACCATCCTGGATCCGATCAACGCCGCCAACCGCGTCGTCATCAACGGCAACATGCTGCCGCAGGCGCCGCGCTGGATCGTCAACGCCACCGCGCGCTGGAGCGCGCCGGTCGCCGACGGCGAGGTGTTCGTGTTTACCGACTGGTCGTATCGCAGCAAGATCAATTTCTTCCTGTACGAAGCGGCCGAGTTCACCGGCAAGCCGCTGACCGAAGGCGGCCTGCGCCTGGGTTACACCTGGGCAAATGGCAAGTATGAAGCGGCCGTGTTCGGCCGTAACATCCTCGACCAGCGCCGCATCACGGGCGCCATCGACTTCAACAACCTGACGGGCTTCACCAATGAGCCGCGTACCTGGGGCGTTCAATTCAAGGGTAACTTTTAATTACAAGAAGCTGACAAAACGCAGCTGACGGTTAAAAAACCTGTGGTGTCCGTAAATGGCCGCGCTCTGCGCGGCCTTTTTTATGCCTGTTTCATAAGCAGATGTCTTGCCTTATATACCAAGTAATGATTGTTGCGACGATGATAATGAAAGCCTGCCGTATGTTATTTGGCGTACATACAAAACCTTCAAATAAACGATGTTTTTGTTAAATCAACATGCGAAAGTGTTGCGAAAGCGCTGCACACGATTCGAAATTCCCCACACGCATGATTACTCCGCAGTACATTTTCCGAGCCGCCACTCGAGGGCACATCGGCGACCAGCCGGTGAACATAAACCAAGGCAATCACGCCTTGACGGAAAACTACACATCGAAGGGCTCAACATGAAGTCGACGCAATCGATTTACCCGAGTTTGTTGAAAGTCGCTGTAGCTGTCTCCATCGCCACCGCCTCGCTGGGCTTCGGCTCCGCCATCGCCGCAGGCAGCGCGCCTGAAGCCCAGGCCGCGGGCACCACGCAATATATCCTCCACACCGACCGCCTGATCGTCAAATACAAGGATGCCAACGTCGGCAGCGCCAAGGCCACCGTGCCGACGGCCATGACGGCGGCACGCCAGGCGATTGCCGACCGCGCCGGCCAGCAGTTCGGCATGCGCCTCCAGGCCCTGCACCATATCGCCACCGGCGCCCAGGTGCTGAAGATCGACCGCAAGGTGTCGCTGCAGGAAGCGTCGGCGCTGGCGAAGGAACTGATGGCACGCGACAGCTCGATCGAATACGCTGAGCCCGACCGCATCATGACCAAGATGGCCACGGCCAACGACCCGTATTACGCGCAGCAGTGGGATTACACCGACGCGACCGGCGGCCTGCGCCTGCCCGGCGCCTGGGACCTCTCGACCGGTACCGGCGTGAACGTTGCCGTGATCGACACCGGCTACCGTCCACACGCCGACCTTTCCGGCCAGTTCGTCGGCGGCTACGACTTCATTTCCGACACCGCGGTGGCCAACGACGGCAACGGCCGCGACGCCGACCCGTCCGACCCGGGCGACTGGATCGCCGCCAACGAGTGCTACGCCGGCAATACCGCACAGAACTCGAGCTGGCACGGCACCCACGTGTCCGGCACCATCGCCGCCAAGACCAATAACAGCCTGGGCATCGCCGGCGTCGCCTACAACGCCAAGATCGTGCCCGTGCGCGTGCTCGGCAAGTGCGGCGGCTACACCTCGGACATCGCCGACGCGATCATCTGGGCCTCGGGTGGTACCGTGACCGGCGTGCCGGCCAACGCCAACGTGGCCAAGGTCATCAACATGTCGCTCGGCGGCGGCGGCGCTTGCGATACCACGACCCAGAACGCGATCAACAGTGCCCGTTCGCGCGGCACCGTCGTCGTCGTCGCGGCCGGCAACGAAAACCAGAACGCCAGCAACTCGAATCCGGCCAACTGCACCGGCGTCATCGCCGTGGCGGCAACCGGCAAGACGGGCGCGAAGGCATCGTATTCGAACTACGGTACCGTGGTCGACGTGGCGGCACCAGGCGGCGACGGTGCCAACAGCATCCTGTCGACGCTCAACAGCGGCACCACGACCCCGGGTTCCGACAACTACGTCGGCTACCAGGGTACCTCGATGGCGACCCCGCACGTTGCCGGCGTGGCTGCACTGATGCTGTCGAAGAACCCTGCGCTGACGCCGGACGACATTGAAGCCAAGCTCAAGAGCACCGCACGCGCTTTCCCGGGCACCTGCTCGCAGTGCGGCACCGGTATCGTCGACGCGGCAGCCGCCGTCGCCGCCGCCAGCGGCGCGACCGCGCCGACGATCTCGGAAACCGAGTCGAACAACACGATCTCGACCGCGAACGCGATCTCGACCAGCGGCACCACCGTCAACGGCACCATGAGCGCCTCGACCGACAGCGACTACTTCGTCATCCAGCTGCCGCCCGGTAAGACGCTGACCGCCACGATGACCCCGGGCCTGTCGACCGCCGACTACGACGTGTACAG
Organism: Massilia litorea; assembly: GCF_015101885.1. Classification (NCBI taxonomy): domain Bacteria; kingdom Pseudomonadati; phylum Pseudomonadota; class Betaproteobacteria; order Burkholderiales; family Oxalobacteraceae; genus Massilia; species Massilia litorea. Next base: position 1,136,995 of record NZ_CP062941.1, on the reverse strand, counting down.
CTACAACAGTGCAGGTACGCAGCTGACCGCCAGCGAAAACGGCGCCGGCGCGACCGATACCGCTTCGGTGGTGAATAACGGCAGCACCACCGCGCCAGTCTATGTGCGCGTGAAGTACTACAGCGGCGGCACCGGTTCGACCAACGGCAAGTACACGCTGAAGGCGACCTGGTAATTTCCCTGCTTGCGTAACAAAGCCCAAAGACGCGCGGCTTGCCGCGCGTCTTTTTTTGCCTGAAGCGCCCTCCCTGCGCCCCTTGCAACAAAATCCAATTGACGAGATACTGTACGGAATTACAGTAGTCGGCCCCGGCCGCCGCCAGAGTGAACGTCCCCGCACGTAAAATCATCCATTGCGATTGCGACTGTTTTTATGCCTCGGTCGAGATGCGCGACGATCCGTCCCTGCGCGGGCGTCCGCTCGCCGTGGGTGGCCGGCCCGACCAGCGCGGCGTCGTCGCGACCTGCAATTACGAGGCGCGCCGCTTCGGCATCCATTCGGCGATGGCGACCGCCCAGGCCATGAAACTGTGCCCGGAATTATTGGTCATTCCGCCGGCGATGGAGAAATACCGGATCGCCTCGCGCCAGATCATGGAGATCTACAGCGACTACACGGACCTGGTCGAACCGCTCTCGCTCGACGAAGCCTACCTGGACGTTTCGAATTCCCCGCACTGCAAGGGCAGCGCCACCCTGATCGCGCAGGAAATCCGCAAACGGATTTTCGAGACCGTCGGCATCACCGCCTCGGCCGGCGTGGCGCCGAACAAATTCGTCGCGAAAATCGCCAGCGACTGGAACAAGCCGGACGGCCTGTTCCTGGTGCGGCCGGAAGAAGTGGATGCCTTCGTCTCGGCGCTGCCGGTGAAAAAACTGCACGGTGTCGGTAAAGTGACGGCCGCCAAGCTGAATAAACTGGGTGCGCAGACCTGCCTTGATTTGCGCGGCTGGACAATGCAGGAGCTGCAACACCACTTCGGCAGTTTTGGTGCGCGCCTGCATGACCTGTGCCGGGGCATCGACAACCGCGAAGTCAGCCCGGAGCGCGAACGCAAATCGGTCAGCACCGAGGAAACGTATACCAACGACGTCCCCGACCTGCCGGCCTGCCTGGCGCTGCTGCCCGAGTTATATGAACACCTGCTGGGCCGGATAAAACGTGCCGGTGCCGAAAAATTCATCAATAAGCTGTTCATTAAAATCAAATTTTCCGATTTCCAGCAGACCACCGTCGAGTGCGTCGCCTATGCACCGCACCTGCCCACCTTCGCGCGCCTGATGGAGACCGGCTGGCTGCGTGCCAGCCGCCCCGTACGCCTGCTGGGCGTGGGCGTGCGCCTGGGCGACAGCGAACATGTCGAGCAGCTGAGCCTGTTTGACGAACACGCAACACATTAAAACGTTGTTGTTGCCACGTGAAAATGTGGCGACATCAGCGTGTAGAATGTCGTTCCCCTGAAATACTGAGACAACAGAAAGCAACTATGTGGTTCAAGAATCTTCAGATTTACCGCCTGCCCGCACCATGGGCCTTCACGCCTGAACAGATGGAGGAGGCGCTCGCGCCACTGGCCTTCACGCCGGCGAACAGCAATGAACTGCTGCGCCAGGGCTGGGATGCGCCGCGTCCGAACGGCGGCCTGGTTCACGTCGTCAACAAGCAGATGCTGATGATGCTCGGCACCGAAAAGAAGCTGCTGCCGAGCTCGGTGATCAACCAGGTCGCCAAGGCGAAAGCGGCCGAGCTGGAAGAGCAGCAGGGCTTCCCGCCAGGCAAGAAGGCGATGAAAGAACTGAAGGAACGCGTGGCCGACGAACTGCTGCCGCGCGCATTCACGATCCGCAGCAATACCTGGACCTGGATCGACCCGGTCAACGGCTGGCTGGTTGTCGATGCCGCCAGCCCGGCCAAGGCCGATGACGTGGTCAAGCTGCTGCTGAAAGGCGTCGACCGCATGCCGCTCGAGTCGCTGCGCGTGCAGCGTTCGCCGGTGGCCGTGATGACCGGCTGGCTGGAAGCCGACGAGGCGCCATATAACTTCACGATCGACCAGGACACGGAACTGCGTGCCACCGGAGAGAGCCGCGCGGCTGTCCGTTACGTGAAACACTCGCTCGATCCGGACGACATCCGCCGCCACATCGCCGCAGGTAAACAGTGCACGCGCCTGGCCATGACCTGGAACAGCCGCGTCAGCTTCGTGCTGACCGAATCGCTGGCGATCAAGGGCATCAAACCGCTGGACGTCATCAACGAAGGCGGCGCCGTCACCAACAGCGACGACGAGCGTTTCGATAACGACATGATGCTGATGACCGGCGAGCTGGCGAAGATGCTGGCCGACGTGGTGGAAGCCTTGGGCGGCGAAGCCAAGGCCTGAGCGCTTGTAGGGTGGGCACCCCGTGCCCACCGGGAAGCGTGCGCCATGTTGACAAGGATCGCGGCCAATAATGATCATCAGTCCGCGTGGGCACGGCGTGCCCACCCTACAACTTCACGTAAAAACGGACCCGCGCGGGTCCGTTTTGCTTGGTACTTATTTCGCGCTGGCCACCTCCTCACTGGTTGCCGGCTCCTCGCTCCTGCCGTCGGTGTAGGTCGCGCCCTGGCGGTTCTCGTGCGGCATCGGCTTGCCTGGCAGCGGCGGCAGCGCCTTCGCCTTCTCGAGGTCGATGCCGGCGATCTGCGCCACGCGGCGCCCGTAATCCTCGTCGCAATGCCACAGGTGCCATACCATGCGCAGCTGTACGACTTCAGGGCATTGTTTCAGGTCGCCGCCGACATTGTTGACGAGTTCCTCGCGCTCCCAGTCGGCGAAACTGCGGTAGCGGTCGCCCGCCTGTTTGTAGTCGCTGCGCGTATTCGTCGTCTGGTAGCGGCCGAGGTGGCCTTCGACATACTGGTGATAATCGCGCTGCGGCTGCGGCGCCTCCTGCGTGCCGCCCAGCAGGCTCGGCTCGTAGTTGATGTGTTTGTTTTCTCCGCTGTCGTCGACCACATACGTCATCTGGCCGTCGCGCTGGTTGGTGCGGGGGCGGGCACGTTCCTGCGGCGCATTGATCGGCAGTTGCAGGTAATTCGGGCCGACGCGGTAGCGCTGGGTGTCGGAATAAGAGAGGGTGCGGCCCTGCAGCATCTTGTCGTCCGAAAAATCGACGCCGTCGACCAGCACGCCGGTGCCGAAGGCCGATTGCTCGGTTTCGGCGAACACGTTGTCTGGATTGCGGTCAAGCACCATGCGGCCCACCGGCAGCAGCGGAAACTGGTCTTCCGGCCAGCGTTTGGTGTCGTCCAGCGGGTCGAAGTCGAGTTCGGGATGCTCGCCGTCGGCCATGATCTGCACGCAGAATTCCCATTCCGGATAATCGCCGCGCTCGATTGCGTTATACAGGTCGCGCGTGGCGTGGCTGGTGTCGTGCGCCTGGATCTCGGCCGCCTGGGCGGCGGTCAGGTTGCGCACGCCCTGGCGCGGCTGCCAGTGGAATTTCACCAGATGGGCCACGCCCTGGTCGTTGATGAGTTTATAGGTGTTGACGCCCGAGCCTTCCATCTCGCGGTAGTTCGCCGGGATGCCCCACGGACTTTTTACCCAGGTCACCATGTGCAGCGCTTCGGGAGAATTGGCGACGAAATCATAGAAGCGCCACGGCTCCTGCTGGTTGGTGACCGGATCGGGTTTAAAGGCGTGGATCATGTCCGGGAATTTAATGGCATCGCGAATGAAGAACACCTTTAAATTGTTGCCGACCAGGTCCCAGTTGCCCTCGACGGTTTTCAGTTTGACGGCAAAGCCACGCGGATCGCGTGCGGTTTCCGGTGAGTCCTTGCCGCCGATAACGGTCGAGAAACGGACGAACACGGGCGTTTGCACCCCGGTCTCGTTCAGTACCCGCGCACGTGTGTATTTGCTGGCCGGTTCGCCGCCGATGGTGCCATAGGCTTCGAAGAAGCCGTGGGCACCGGTGCCGCGCGCATGGACCACGCGCTCGGGAATGCGCTCGCGATCAAAATGGGTGATCTTCTCGATGAACTGGTAGTTCTCGAGCGTGGCCGGACCGCGCTCGCCGACGGAGCGCAGCGACTGGTTATCGCGCACGGGGTGGCCCTGGCGCGTAGTCAGGATGGGACGGTCTGACATGGAAACTCTCCTCTCGGTTTCAGGGAGAGAAAAGTATAAAAACTTTACCGACAGGGCAGCGCTCTGCTGCCCTGTGGAATTTTTATTTGATGCTTTTGAGTATTGCTGCTGTTTACAGCGGTTCGAACACGCCGGCGGCGCGGTTCTTGGTCACGTTATTCCAGGCGAACACTTGCCCGTTCATGGCGACATACACGCCGGGCGCCAGCGTCTGCGCCACACCGCAGGCAAAGCCGAGATTGAACAGGGCGTCGGAATTGGCGATCTCGTAGGGGATCATGGCGCCGGTGAGCACGATCGTCTTGCCGAGGTTCGCAGCGCCGAGCACAGCGGCCGTTTGCGGCATCGTATCGGTGCCATGCACGATGACGATCGCCTTTTCGCCGGCAGCCTGGCAGGCGGCGAGCACGCGCTGGCGATCGGCATCCTGCATGTCGAGCGAATCGAGCAGCGGCAGCACTTCGAGCGCGACCGGAATGGTCAGGCGCGCACGTTTGATTACCTCCGGCATGTGGCTTTCGGAAAAGCCGAGCACGCCGTTCAGCTCATTGTAATGTTTGTCGAAGGTGCCGCCGGTGGCGATGAGTCGCAAAGTCATATCGGTTTATAAACGCAGTAAAAAAAGGTGGGTCATCATAGCGCCAAAATGGTGTGTATCCAGATGTGACTGCGCTAGAATCGGCTGGATCGGATGAGTAGACTGATCTTTTTTAAGGGCAAGCCCCACACCATCGTATGAAAGCCGTTGCTCCAGGAACCGTTATTTTCCACCGTCATCGCGGGTATGGCGTGATCACCCACGTCAACCTGCTGACCGGCTGGATTTCCGCCCGTTTCGGCAACGAAGCGCGCACGCTCGACCTGAATCTCTCGAGCGACGAAGTCCAGCACGCCGATGGCGAGCCCATCCTTTTCCGGCGCGCGCCGCCGGACCGCATGCCGCATGCGCGCCTGATGGCGGTCGTGCGCGAGCTGCACAGTGCCGGCTACCAGAAACTGTATTTGTACTCGTGGCCGAAGCCGTCCGGCCTGCACTGGCGCTGGCATCTGTTTACGGGGCAGCGCAACTGGATGCAGCGCTCCTGGAGAGAAGGCTGGTACGGATCGGGCGCCGAGTACAACAATAATCCGGTGATGGGGTGGGGCGACACGCCCGGCGCCACGACCGAGGAGCTGATCCACGCCCTGGCGAAATTCGATCCGCAGGGCCTGGCCCAGGCCTTGGGGCGCGACGAAGACCACACGGCCTGGTTCGCCGCTACCTGCGAGGCGCTGCTGCCGGGTTACATGTACAGCCTGAACGTCGAGCGGCCACCGGGTGGCGGGCTGATCGACGCGCCGCCGGTGCCGGTGGTCGCGGTGCGCGCCGGCTTGCCGGCTTATACCGGTCCGGAAATCGGCTGGCCGCCTGGCTGGGCCGGACTCTGGACGCGTTCCCACGTGATGCCGGCGCGCCGCATCAACCTGACGGGCGAGCCCGAACTGCGCTGACTACGTCCCGACGTTTAACGCTTCGGGATTCAGGATATTCGTCGGCTTGCCCGCCGCGAAATGCGCGACATTCTCGAACGCCGCCCTGAAATACAGCTCGTAACTATCCCGCTCGACATAGCCCAGGTGCGGCGTCGCCAGTACCGTCGGCATGCGCAGCAGCGCTGCATCCGGCGGCAAGGGCTCCTCCGTGAACACGTCCAGCGCCGCCATGCCCGGCCGGCCCGCCTGCAGCGCCGCCTCCAGTGCGCCCGCTTCGACCAGTTCGGCCCGGCTCGTGTTGACCAATAAAGCGTCCGGTTTCATGCGCGCCAGATCTGTCGCCTTGACGATGCCGCGCGTGGCCTCGGCCAGGCGCAGGTGCAAACTCAATACGTCGGCCTGCTCGAAAAACGCCTCGCGCGTGGCGGCCGCCTCGAACCCGTCGGCCACCGCCGCCTGGCGGCTGGTGTCGCTGCCCCACACCAGGATGCGCATCCCGAAGGCCTTGCCATATCCTGCCACCAGCTTGCCGATCTTGCCGTAACTCCAGATCGCCAGCGTCCGCCCACGCAGCACCCGCCCCAGGCCGTTGAGCTCGGGATGCGTCGACGCCGTCTGCCAGATCCCGTCTTTCAAATTTGTCGCATACGGCACGATCTTGCGACTGGCCGCCATGATCAGCGCCCAGGTCAGCTCGGCCGGCGCCACGGGGGAGCCGACACCCTCGGCGATGGCGATCCCGCGTGCCGTCGCGGCCGCCACATCGACGTGGCCGGCCAGCTTGCCCGTCTGCGAAATGAGTTTTAAGTTTGGCAACTTGTTGAGCAGGGCAGCGGGCAGGCTCGTCCGCTCACGGATCAGTACCAGCGCCTCGTAGGGCGCCAGCCGGATCGCGAGCTGGCCCAGGCCGCGCGCGGAATTGTTGAACACCTTGACCTCATGACCATCCAATATTTTGTAACAGTCGAGGCTGGGGGTGGCATTCTGGTAATCGTCGAGAATGGCAATTTTCATCGGAGTTGAGCGAAGTTATGGATGGGCGCGTAAAAGAATAACGGGTTCCCGCAGAATCGAAGTAGCCTACTATATTAGTCAACTATATTTCCTACATTTTTCGATCTGGAGCGCTTGAATCGCCGTTTGAGGGGTGTACAATCGGCCGAATATTAAGGGTTTGACACCACCAAAGTGTATATCAGACCACGCTTCACCTGTTCCACGGGCTTCGTTCGCCGAGGCCGCCGACACGACCGCCGTAGCGCCGCTCCACAAGAGCCAGGGATTCCACCGTGCAGTCCCGTGCGTAGACGACGATCCTGCCGTGCCGGGACCACACAGAATTCTTAATTGTTGGAGGTACCATGAACCAGCCCGTGATGAGCGGCGTCGCCGCCCTGAACGTTCCATCCCACGTCAAACAACAGAAGCTCATCAATTGGGTGGCAGACATCGCCGCCCTGACGAAGCCTGACGCCATCTACTGGTGCGACGGCTCCGAAGAAGAGTACGACCGCCTGTGCGCACAGATGGTCGAAGCAGGCACGATGAAGCGCCTGAACCCTGCACTGCGCCCGAATTCCTACCTGGCCCATTCCGATCCGTCGGACGTGGCGCGCGTCGAAGACCGCACCTTCATCTGCTCGAAAACGAAGGAAGAAGCGGGCCCGACCAACAACTGGACCGACCCGGCCGAGATGCGCACGACCCTGAACGGCCTGTTCGACGGCTGCATGGCCGGCCGCACGATGTACGTGGTGCCGTTCTCGATGGGCCCGCTGGGCTCGCCGATCGCCCACATCGGCGTCGAGCTGTCCGATTCGCCTTATGTCGCCGTCAACATGCGCATCATGACGCGCATGGGCAAGGCCGTGTACGACGTGCTGGGCGCGGACGGCGAATTCGTCCCATGCGTGCATACCGTCGGCATGCCGCTGGCGAATGGCCAGAAGGATGTGCCGTGGCCGTGCAACAGCACCAAATACATCGTCCACTATCCGGACACCCGCGAGATCTGGTCCTTCGGTTCCGGTTACGGCGGCAACGCGCTGCTGGGTAAAAAATGCTTCGCGCTGCGCATTGCCTCGAACATGGGCTACCAGGAAGCGCAACAAGGCGGCACCGGCTGGCTGGCCGAACACATGCTGATCCTGGGCGTCGAATCGCCTGAAGGCAAGAAGAAATACGTGGCCGCCGCTTTCCCTTCGGCCTGCGGCAAGACCAACTTCGCCATGCTGATCCCGCCGACCTCGTTCAACGGCTGGAAAGTCACCACCATCGGCGACGACATCGCCTGGATCAAGCCGGGCGCGGACGGCCAGCTCTACGCCATCAACCCGGAAGCGGGATATTTCGGCGTGGCCCCGGGCACCAACGACAAGACCAACTCGAACTGCATGGCCTCGCTGCGCGAAAACGTCATCTTCACCAACGTCGCGCTGACCGACGACGGCGACGTCTGGTGGGAAGGCATGACGAAAGAGGCCCCTGCGCACCTGATCGACTGGCAAGGTAAAGACTGGACCCCGGCCTCCGGCACCAAGGCCGCCCACCCGAACGCGCGCTTCACCGTCGCCGCCACCCAGAACCCGGTCATCGATCCGGCCTGGGACGATCCGGCCGGCGTGCCGATCTCGGCGTTTATCTTTGGTGGCCGCCGCTCGACGACCGTGCCGCTGGTGACCGAAGCGAACAACTGGGTCGAAGGCGTCTACATGGCCGCGACCATGGGTTCGGAAACGACCGCCGCCGCTGCGGGCCAGATGGGCGTCGTGCGCCGCGATCCGTTCGCGATGCTGCCGTTTATCGGCTACAACATGAGCGACTACTTCCAGCACTGGCTGGATCTGGGTAAAAAAGTGGAAGCGAAGAACGCCGCCGCGCTGCCGAAGATCTTCTGCGTCAACTGGTTCCGTACCGACGAGTCGGGCAATTTCGTGTGGCCGGGCTACGGCGAGAACATGCGCGTGCTGAAGTGGATCCTCGAGCGCAGCGAAGGCCAGACGGGCGGCACCAAGCACCTGTTCGGCACCTCGCCGAACTATGGCGACCTGAACTGGGACGGCACCGATTTCAGCCAGCAACAGTTCACCCAGATCACCTCGATCGACAAGGATGCCTGGCGCGAAGAGCTGAAACTGCACACCGAGCTGTTCGAGAAACTGTCTTACCACCTGCCGCAAGAGCTGGTGGCGACCAAGCAGAAGCTGGAGCAGCAGCTTGGTTGACCACGTTTTCTGAGGAGGGCGGCCGCTTCGATAGCGGCTGCGCGTAAAAAAGGGCAGGGCCGTGTGGCTCTGCCCTTTTTTTATGCGCCTCCCGTTCGCCCCATCTGTTGGGCGCCGGCCTACGTTTTTACGCGAGGCGAATAAACGACAGCCTGTTTTCAAATACATGTTGAGCTTGCGACAGGACGTGCATTACATTTGGAAATAGTAAAACATTTGCATGCCATCAAGGAAACAAAAGCAATCCCATACGCCGATGTGACACCTCCGTCCAGCAGTCCTGAGCCATCATCAAAGGGAGCATTGCATGAGTAAGCAGATGTCGAATACCTTGCGGCCGAGCATCCTGGCCGCGAGCGTCCTTGCCGCACTGAGCCTGATGGGGCACCAGGCAAGTGCGCAGCCAACTTCGCAAGACCAGTCGAACATGGATGCGCCGAAGATCCAGCGCGTCCTGATCACCGGCTCGTCGATCAAACGCCTCGACGACGAGGCGGCGCTGCCGGTGGAAGTGATTTCGCGCGAGGCCATCGACAAGATGGGCGTCACCACCGCCGCCGAACTGGTGCGCAACATCAGCGCGAATACGGCACCGCTGACGGACGGGCCGAGCATCTCGGACAGCACCTCGGGCCAGCGCGGCCTGAACGGGGCCAACATGCGCGGCCTGGGCGTGTCGTCCACGCTGGTGCTGCTGAACGGCCGCCGCCTGGCCAATTTCGCCTCTCCGGGCGACAACGCCGGCGTCGACCTGAACAACATTCCGGCCGGCGCGATCCAGCGCGTCGAGGTGCTGAAGGACGGCGCCTCGGCGATCTACGGCACCGACGCCATCGGCGGCGTGATCAATTTCATTACACGCAAGGACTATACCGGGATCGACCTGGCGGCCTCGGTTGCCGGTACCCAGCACGGCGGCGCCGGCAAGCGCACCGCGAGCCTCAGCGCCGGCGCCGGCGATCTCGCGACCGACCGCTTCAACGTGTTCGGCGTCCTCGACGTCCAGCAGCTCGACCGCCTGGGCTCGCGCCAGCGCAGCTTCATCGCCGAGCGCGCGCTGGCGACCACCTTGCCGGCCCAGATGTCGAGCAATACCTTCCCCGCGAACGTGGACATCTCGGCTGCGCAACGGGCCGCCCTGGTCAGCGCCGGATTGCTGCCGGCCGGCAGCAGGTCGAGCCGGGTCAACCCGAGTGCGCCCGCTTGCAATCCGCCCGCCACCGTCTACGCCGCACAAGGCCCGGGCGGCGTGGCCGGCTGCAGCTACGACTACATGGAAGACACGGAGATCTACCCGGATTCGCGCAAGATCGGCTTCATCGGCCGCGCCACTTACCAGCTGGACGACAACAACCAGCTGTTCGCCGAACTGGTGCAGACCGACGCGAAATCGACCTATGTGCTGTCGCCCAATCCGGTGCGCATCCGCAACCTGCCGGTGAGCATCCTCCCCGCGGCCTACCGCAACGCGCTCTCGGGTCCGGACCTGCCGGCAACCTTCAGCGGCATCCGCTACCGGATGCAGGAAGCGGGCAACCGCAGCAACGAGGTGAGCAGCACGGGCCAGCGCCTGGTGCTGGGCGCCAGCGGCCTTCTCGCCGGCTGGGACTATGACCTGGCCCTGGCGCGCGCCGAGAACCGGGCGGTCGACAAGTACGTAAACGGCTATGTGCTGTACGACCAGTTCGAAGCGGGCGTACGCAACGGCACCATCAATCCGTTCGCACCCTCATCCCAGGCCGGCCTCGACCTGATCAACAGCATCAAGATCAGCGACGAGGCGCGCAAGGCGAAGGGCATCTCCACCTCGATCGACGGCAAGATGTCGCGCGCGCTGGCGACGCTCGGCGGTGGCGACCTGGCGCTGGCCGTCGGCGGCGAATTCCGGCGCGAGCACCAGGTCTTCACGCCCTCAAGCCTGCTCGTCTCGAACAACATTGCGGGCGACCGCGACAGTACCGTGCCGGCCGGCGAGCTGCTCGAAGTCGAGACGGCGGACAACACCCGCAGGGTGGCATCGGTCTTCACCGAACTGAATGCCCCATTCACCAAGGAATTGGAGATGCAGTTCGCGCTGCGCTACGACCGCTACAGCGAAGTCGGCAGCACGACCAACCCGAAGCTCGGCCTGCGCTGGCAGCCGAACGCGGCCCTGCTGCTGCGCGCCTCGGCCGGTACCGGTTTCCGCGCGCCCTCGCTGTCGGACCTGAAGCGCCCGACCATCTTCGGCACCTCGGCCGGCATCCTGACCGACCCCCAGTGCGTGGCCCAGGAAGGCAGCATCGACCTGTGCACCGACCAGTGGAACGTCGAGCGCCGCTCGAATCCCGACCTGAAACCGGAGAAGTCGCGCCAGTTCACGCTCGGTACCGTGGTCGAGCTGAACAAGCGCACCAGCTTCTCGGTCGACTACTGGAACATCGAGAAGCGCGATGTCATCAGCACACTGGGCGAGCAGGTCATCATCGAGAATCCGGCCGCCTACAACGGCAAGTACATCGAGCGCGACGAGGACGGTTTCATTTCGAACATCCTCTTGATGAAGGAAAACCAGGGGCGCCTGAAGACCTCGGGCATCGACGTGGGGGCGGACTGGCGCAGCGAGCGCGGGGATTGGGGGCGCTTCGGCGTCAACCTGTCGGGCACCCGGATCCTGCGCTACGACCGCCAGTTCGGACCGGCTGAACCCTACCGCAGCAACCTGGGCGTGTTCCTGAACGACCAGGCGATCCAGAAATGGCGCCATCGCATCAACTTCGAATGGGACAAGGGCCCGGTCAGCCTGACCCTGGCCAATCAGTACTCCTCCAGCTACACCGACCAGAACACGACCTACGACCCGTTTACGGATGCGCTGCTGGCGCCCAACAAGGTGAAGTCGTATTCGCTGTGGGACCTGACCGGCAGCTGGACCATCAGCAAGCAACTCAAATTGCGTGCCGGCCTGCTCAACCTGCTCGACAAGGATCCGCCGTTCTCGAACCAGGCGTATTTCTTCCTGGCCGGGTACGACCCCAGCTACACCGATCCGCGCGGCCGCAGCGGCTTCGTCAGCGTCAACTATTCGTTCAGGTAAGCCATGCTGAAGGAGGTAATCGGCGCGCTGGCGCTGGCTGTGACCCTGGCGCCGGCCGCGGCCGCGGCCGGCGATCCTCCGAAAGGGTCGCTGGTGATCATCGGCGGCGGCCTGCGCGCCGAGAATGCCGCCGTGTGGGAAAAGATCGTGGCGCTGGCCGGCGGCAAGGGGGCGCGCATCGCGGTGCTGCCGACGGCCGCGGAGAATCCCGAACGGGAGGGCAGCATGGCGGCGAATAACCTGAACCGCCATGGCGCACAGGCCTTCGTCGTGCCGCTGGCACCGCGCCTGGCGGGCAGCGATGTGCGCAAGGTGGCCGACGACCCGGCGCTGGCGCAAGCCGTACGCACGGCCGGCGGCGTGTTCTTCACCGGCGGCGACCAGGCCCGCATTACCGGCGCGCTGCGCCGCCCCGACGGCAGCAACAGCGCGGTGCTCGATGCGCTGTGGACGCTGTACCGGCGCGGCGGCGTCATCGCCGGCACCAGCGCCGGCGCCGCCGTCATGAGCAGCACCATGTTCTACGATCCGCCACCGGACGTGCTGCCGCTGCTCAAGCACGGCCTGGTGGACGGCAAGGATATCGCGCCCGGCCTGGGGTTCATTGGCGACGATGTCTTCGTCGACCAGCACCTGCTGGCGCGCGGACGCTTCGCGCGCATGCTGCCGGCGATGCTGAAGAAGGGCTATACGCTGGGACTCGGGATCGACGAGGACACCGCCATGGTGGTGGCGCCCACGCGCGAGGTGAGCGTGATCGGCCGCACCGGCGCGATCGTGCTCGACCTGGGCGAGGCGGTCACGGACAAGGCGAGGGCGCATTTCAACCTGTCGAATGCGCGCATCAGCTACCTGGACAACGGCGACCGCTTCAGCCTCGCGCAGCGCGGGTTTATTCCCGGGCCAGGCAAGGAGCCGGTCGAGAAGACGGGGGCGGAGCACCGCGACGCCCTGTTTTATACCGACATCCTGGGCAATACGGCGGTTCTCGACCTGCTGGTCAAACTGGTCGACAGCGACCTGCAGCGCGCCGTCGGCCTGGCCTTCGAAGGACCGGCCAGCCGTGCGCCGGAACGCGGCTTCGAATTCACTTTTACACGCATGCCCGATACGCGCGAATACGCCACCAACCGCGAGGATGCGTGGTCGATCTACCGGATCCGGTTAGATGTGCGGCCGGTGCGCATGCACCAGCCGCTGTACACGGCCGAGTAGAGGGAGTTCATGAACACGCGTTCGGAACACCAGGGGCGCGCCGCTTCGATCACGTCGCCATGACAGCCTTCGGCAACCCAGCGAGGTATTAATATTCACTGTTTTACGGAGTGCTTGACCCTCACGTAGCGTCAGGCCGCAAGCTGGGTCCACGTTGAAGAAAGGAAGACCGATGCTGCTGAAAATTGGAGAGTTGGCGAAACGCACCGCGCTGACGGTACGCACGCTGCACCATTACGACGCGATCGGCCTGCTGACGCCTTCGGCGCGTTCCGATGCCGGCTACCGGCTGTACAACGGCGCGGACATCGCCAGGCTGCACCGCATCCTCGCCTTGCGCCGTTTCGGGTTGTCGCTGGCCGACATCGGAACCTATCTCACCAGGCCGGACCTGCCGCTCGTCGACGTCGTGACGCAGCAGATCGCCATGCTGACCCAGCAGATCGACGAAGCCGATGCCCTGCGCATCCGCCTGTCTCGCCTGCGGCAGCAGTTGATCGCTGGGCAGGAGCCGGACCTGGCCGACTGGCTGACCACACTGGAGCACATGAGCATGTACGACAAGTATTTTTCGCAGGACGAATTGAAGCAACTGCCGCTGTACACGGATTCGGCGGCGCGCTCGCAGGAATGGGCGGCCTTGGTGGCCGCCGTGCAGGCGCTGTTGGATGCCGGCGCCGCGCCGACCGATCCGCAAGCGCAGGCATTGGCGCAGGAATGGATGACGAAGATCGTGCGCGACACCGGCAACAACCCGGTGTTGTTCGCCAAACTGAATGCGATGCACGAACGCGAGCCTTCGGTGCAGGACCAGACCGGCATCACGCCGGCGCTGATGGGCTTCGTGATCGCCGCGGCCTACGAGGCAAAATGCGCGATCTACCGCCGTTACCTCGACGACGACGAATACGCGTATTTGCGCGCCAACATCGGCAAGCGCAGCGCCGAGTGGCCGGGACTGGTGGCACAGGTGCGCAGCGCGATGGACGCGGGCCACGCACCGGACGCGCCCGAGGTGCGGCCGCTTGCCCAGCACTGGTTCGACCTGTTCCGTTCGTATGCGGGCGACAACCCGGCCACGCAGATGAAGCTGCGCCAGGCGCTCGAGAACGAGCCAGCGCTGACGAATGGCGGCTGGGTCGATGCGCCGATGCGGGCCTTCATGCGCCAGGCGATGGCCGCCTTGCGCGCACAGGCAGCGCAGGCGTAGGCGGTGCGCCGTCTGGCACGAAAAAAAAGCAGAGCCGCGGCTCTGCTTTTTTTACTTCGACCCCGCTTACTGCTTCAGCAGCGGTCCCAGGTACTTGCCCGTCACGCTGTTTGGATTTTTCGCCACCGCTTCCGGCGAACCGGTCGCGACAATCTTGCCGCCGCCGGCGCCGCCCTCGGGACCGAGGTCGACGATCCAGTCCGCCGTCTTGATGACGTCCAGGTTGTGCTCGATGATGGCGAGCGTGTTGCCCTGGTCGCGCAGGCGATGGATCACCTTCAGCAGCAGGTCGATGTCGGCAAAGTGCAGACCGGTGGTCGGCTCGTCCAGGATGTACAGCGTCCGCCCGGTATCGCGCTTCGACAGTTCCAGCGACAATTTCACACGCTGCGCCTCGCCGCCCGACAGGGTGGTCGCGCTCTGCCCCAGCTTGATGTAGCCGAGGCCGACATCGAGCAGGGTCTGCAGCTTGCGGGCGATCACCGGCACCGGCTTGAAGAACTCGTGCGCATCTTCGACCGTCATCTCCAGCACTTCGGTGATGTTTTTGCCCTTGTAATGCACCTCGAGCGTTTCGCGGTTGTAGCGCTTGCCATGGCAGACGTCGCAGGGCACATACACGTCCGGCAGGAAGTGCATCTCGACCTTGATCACGCCATCGCCCTGGCAGGCTTCGCAGCGGCCGCCTTTCACGTTGAACGAGAAGCGCCCGGCCGAATAGCCGCGTTCCTTGGCCGTCGGCACCGTCGCGAACAAATCGCGGATCGGCGTGAACAGGCCGGTGTAGGTCGCCGGGTTCGAGCGCGGGGTGCGGCCGATCGGCGCTTGGTCGACGGAAATGACCTTGTCGAAATGCTCGAGGCCGAAAATCGCGTCGTGCGGCGCCGGTTCCGTCTGCGAGCCGTACAGGTGGCGCGACAGGGCCGGATACAGCGTGTCGTTGATCAGGGTCGACTTACCCGAACCCGAGACACCGGTAATGCAGGTCATCAGGCCGACCGGCAGCGTCAGCGTTTCGCCCTTCAGATTGTTGCCGGTGGCGTTCGTGATCACCAGCTGGCGCTCGGGGTTGGCCTGCGTTCGCTTCTTCGGCACCACGATCTTGCGGCGGCCGTCGAGGTACTGGGCGGTGACCGAGTGTTCGTTCGCCATGATCTGCTCTAAGGTGCCCTCGGCGATGATCTGGCCGCCGTGCACGCCGGCGCCCGGACCCATGTCGACGATGTAGTCGGCGGTACGGATCGCGTCTTCGTCGTGCTCGACGACCAGCACGCTGTTGCCGATGTCGCGCAGGTGCTTCAGGGTCGCGATCAGGCGGTCGTTATCGCGCTGGTGCAGGCCGATCGACGGCTCGTCGAGCACGTACATCACGCCGGTCAGGCCGGAGCCGATCTGCGAAGCGAGACGAATCCGCTGCGCCTCGCCGCCCGACAGGGTATCGGCGCTGCGGTCCAGCGACAGGTAGTCGAGGCCGACGTTGTTCAGGAATTTCAGGCGTGCCGTGATTTCCTTGATGACGCGCTCGGCGATGTCCTTCTTGGCGCCCGTCAGCTCCAGGGTCTCGAAAAACTCCAGCGTGTCGCGCAGCGGTTTATCGGACACCTCATAAATGGCACGCTGCTGGGCACCCTGGCCGATTTTCACGAAACGCGCTTCGGTGCGCAGGCGCGCACCGTCGCAGGACGGACATTTCTTCTCGTTGATGAATTTGGCCAGCTCTTCCTTGACCGCCATCGAATCGGTCTCGCGATAACGGCGCTGCAGGTTGTTCACCACGCCCTCGAAGGTGTGCTCGCGAATCACGGTGCGGCCGCGTTCGTTCACATAGGTGAACGGGATCGACGTCTTGCCGGAACCGAACAGCACGGCGTCCTGCGCGCTCTTCGGCAACTGCTCGAAGGGTTTGTCGAGGTCGAATTCGTAGTGGGACGCCAGGTTCGACAGCATCGTGAAATAGAACTGGTTGCGGCGGTCCCAGCCTTTGACGGCGCCGGAGGCGAGCGACAGGTTCGGGAAGGCGACGATCCGCTTCGGATCGAAGAACTCGATGTGGCCGAGGCCATCGCACTGCGAGCAGGCGCCCATCGGGTTGTTGAACGAGAACAGGCGCGGCTCGAGTTCCTGCAGCGAATAGCCGCAGACATTACAGGCGAACTTGCTCGAGAACACGGTCTCTTTTTCCGTGTCCATCTCGTAGGCGACGGCGCGACCATCGGCCAGGCGCAGCGCGGTCTCGAAACTCTCGGCCACGCGCTGCTTGATCTCCGGATTCACTTTCACGCGGTCGATCACGACGTCGATCGAATGCTTTTCCGTCTTTTTGAGTTTCGGCAGCTCGTCGATCTCGTAGATCCGGGCCGGATTGACCCCGCTCTGGATGCGGAAACGAATAAAACCTTGCGCCTGCATGCCGGCGAAGAGATCGGAATGTTCACCTTTGCGGCCGGCCACGACCGGCGCCAGGATCATCAGCTTGGTGCCCTCGGGCATGGCCAGCACCGAATCGACCATCTGCGAGACAGTCTGCGCCGCCAGCGGCTCGTGCGGGTGGTCCGGGCAGTAGGGCGTGCCGACGCGCGCGTACAGCAGGCGCAGGTAGTCGTGGATTTCGGTCACGGTGCCGACGGTCGAGCGCGGATTGTGCGAGGTTGCCTTCTGCTCGATGGAAATCGCGGGGGACAGACCCTCGATCAGGTCGACGTCCGGCTTTTCCATCAGTTGCAGGAACTGGCGCGCATAGGCCGACAGCGACTCGACATAGCGGCGTTGTCCCTCGGCATACAGGGTATCGAAGGCAAGCGAGGATTTACCCGAGCCCGACAGGCCGGTGATGACGATCAGCTTGTTGCGCGGCAGGTCGAGATTGATGTTTTTGAGGTTGTGCGTACGGGCACCACGAATACGAATTTCTTCCATTAAATTTGGCAGGCTTTCAATAAGTTTTGCGGGGCCGCGCACGAACTGTCGCGATGGGCGGGCCAATCGAGGGGGAATCTGCTAGTTTAACGCGTTTTTGTTGCGGCTGTACATTCATCCAGTACTCTGGTGTACCAGCGCTGTCAGCTTGATATGCCGTTCTCACAAGCGAACTGAAATCGACAATACCGCTCCCGGTGTATGTGAGCCGTTTGCGCCCGGCTTCAATGGCAAATAGTTCAGAATCCGAAAATAAATTTGCGGGGGTACCGGGACAAGGATCGGCACTTTTTGCGCCGCGTCGGATGCTGACTCAAGCCAACAAAATCTTCTTTATATGCGGGCACTTCGGCCCCATAATATCGTGCTGTATCACTCAGTTCCCTGGCGCTTAGACACGTGCAGAGCCAGGGCTTACAAAATCCTGAAGGAGTACCACCATGGCATCAGTCAACAAGGTCATCATCGTCGGCAACCTCGGCCGCGATCCGGAAATCCGCTACATGCCGAGCGGCGACGCCATCGCGAACATCGCGGTCGCCACCTCGTTCAAGTCGAAGGACCGCAACACCGGCGAGCAGAAAGAGCTGACCGAATGGCACCGCATTTCGTTCTTCGGCCGCCTGGCCGAGATCGTCGGCCAGTATCTGAAGAAGGGTTCCTCGGTCTACGTCGAAGGCCGCCTGCAGACCCGCAAGTACACGGACAAGGACGGCATCGAGCGCTACGCGACCGACATCGTCGCTGAAAACATGCAGATGCTGGGCGGCCGTGCCGGCATGGGTGGCGATAGCGGCGGCATGGGCATGGACGACGGCGGCGGCTACGATGCGCCACCGCAGCGCCAGCAGGCACCACGCCAGGCGCCACCGGCCCCGGCAGCCCGTCCACAGCCGCAGCGTCCGGCACCAAACTTCTCGGACATGGACGACGACATTCCGTTCTAAACCCTGCCTTGTCGTATTTTTGTCGATAGAAGCGCGTGTGCCGAAGGCACACGCGCTTTTTCTTTATCCACACTTATTTAGTGGAGCTGTGGCGCAACTACTACATAGGGCGCCTAACCGGGTTTGAACTGACCCACGCGTGGACTGAACGCTGGCGCCGCACGGTAATAGATCACGACCGAATGCTTGCTGTGTCAGCCGCTTGGGTGTGGCTGGCAGAGGCGCGTATGCTGCTCAATAGACTCGCTTACCAGCATTGATTTTGTCTACACCCTCTTAGCCAAAACAGTGGGTAAATGACGAGATTCGTCGCAAAGCGTGTCAAGTTTTGGAATGGGAAGCGTCATTCTGTTTTAAACAGACCTGGAGGCTTACCAGTCCATGAGGCTGCCCTATACTTAGCGATGCACCGTACCGCAGCCGAGCCGCCAACACGGTTCATGCTGTGTGCCTGGCGTTGGCGTTGTTGCATCGGGACCTAAGCAATGCAGGAATCGACTTGCTGAAACGGCACGATCGCACCGGTTGCAAGCTTGGGAATCCCCGGCGGGCGCGCAACCGCGCGTACGCTCGCGGTGGAGAAATCAGGCTATTAAGGCGAAGTCGTCGAGATGCAGCTAGCATACGAGTCCGCGATTCCCTCGGACGCGCCTACAATCGCACGCAATGGCTCGATAAGCGGCGAGCACGCATGCAAGCGTGGGCGAACTACCTTGACGGTCTCAAAAACACTGTCTAAACGCGAATGCGCCAGCCTCGTAGCGTCTCGATCGAACGCTCTGTTCCGTCGGCTCGCAGTGGATCGTCACTGCGGGGCATATCTTCCGTCCGGCTCTTGCAAAAAAGTCAGCGGGGGTGACGCAAGCGCCGCACGATCCAACGCACAGTCCGCAGGCCGTGCCGCAATAAAGGTACTCGATATAGAGCTCTGTAGCTGCGTATCAGCCGGTACGAGCGCGACCGGCTGAACTCTCTCCAAGCGTGCGCCTCGTGTTGGTATTCGATCAACTGATGTCGCAGCGAATCGTTGTCGCGCTCAGCTGCGTCAAGCTTGCGAGCGTAATGCAACAACTGTGCGCGCAACTCAGCCACCTTTCGAGCCGTGTAATCCATATGCACGACAGCCTCTTCGTCAAGCAGCCTTTTCATAATTCGTATCCCCGAAAATCCTTTTAATTCCTGCAAGATAGCCGGCGCGTCCATGGCGCCCCGAAATGTAGTTCAGTGCGTTGGCCGACAAGCAGGCCAATTTAGTCGGATCTTCGTAGAGCAGCCCGAGCGCCTGTACGTACTGCGACGCAGCCTGCGCATCGTCGAGCGGCAAGTCCAACAAGATGCCCGTATCTCCGTCCGTGATCGCGTCCGCGATGCCTCCGATTCCAGGCGCGATCACGGGCAGTCCGGCAGCCATCGCCTCAAGAATGATGTTCGGCAGACCGTCATACCATGTCGTATAGATAAACGCATCATATTGATCGAGCGCGATGTCGGTGATATCGCTGAAAGCGCCCCGATAGTTGAATTTCGACATGTCAATCTGAAACCCATGATCGAATGTTCCGTACACATCGAGGGTCACGTCCGGCATTTTCTTCGATAGTTCCAACGCCAGATGCGGGAGCAGCGACACGCGTTTCTGTTGCCCAATCCGCGACGCCCAAAGCACCCGCTTATTGGGGCTTCCGCTCGGTCGTGCCTTTCTCTCGCCCGGCTCGATAAGAGCCGGCAGGCATACCCACTTTTCGCGATGGAGGTCAAAGCGGTTGACGTCGTCCGCAACGGTCGCCGCATTGTCAGATACGAGCTTGGTGAACTCGTCTAGATGGTCACAGATAAATTCCGTGCCGAAGCCACTAGTCGCCAACGTTCCCGCCTCGAAATGCATGTCATCACAAAAACGGTAGTAAATGATTTTATTTTGTCTAAAATGCGGATGATGATACTTAATCAGCCTGTGCCCGAAGAAACTTGTCTTCACGTGTATGCGGGCGTCGGGAGCGACAGACATAATTAAACGTGCCGTAAGACGCTCACGTTGTTCATCGTTCAGTCGCGCGCCCAAAGAATAAACATCTACGCAGGTGACATAAGCAGGAAGCTTATGGCGCCATGTGTGCGCCTCGGCGTACTCTCCAGTGATTACGAGCGCATTTCTTCCAATTCCAGTATTCAGTAGGCCGCGCATCACGTCCAGGATATACCGCTCAGCGCCTCCGGGACGAAGATAAGGCAGAACGAATACATCCGTAAATGTCCGGTCTCCAACTTCTGCACACATCTCGTAATAAACTGCGGCGGCCTCACATGAGGCCCAGGTAGGCGCCCAGCCCGTACCGCCTGCAAGCAAAGCCGTGTCGATTATTGGGTCGATCCTGTTCGCCGCAACCGCCAGGACGGCAAGTGCGTTATTCGCGCGGTAAGCCGCAGCAATGTCGTACTGGGCTGGTTCCGGCCATGCACCACTTCGCACCTGTCCGTACTCTTTTTCAAATCTTGCCATGTATTTCTTGGGCGAAAAGAGCGGGTTATGAGGGACCTCCAGGCGGCCAGACCGCCTGGCGCTGGCCATGATGCTGTTCGGACGCTGGCGGTAGTAAAGGACAATGCCGGGACAGTAGTCCAATTCGAATCCATTCGCGATCGCGGTCGAATTAAAAAGGTAGTCTTCGTACGCGTGTCCGCGAGTATGGTCGGGATGCTCATATCTCTGTTTCTCGTACACCGACCGATGAAAAAAAGCACGCGAATTAAAGGCGTGTTGATCTACCATGAGGAATTGGCCGCGAGCGGCGTTCTCATGGCGACTCATCCATCTGCTAGCGCCGAAACCGATTAGCCATTCAGGAAACAGGATCGTTTCGCGCCCCCGACGCTTCGCGAGCGCGAGTATGTCTGCAAAGTAGTTAAACGAGACCAGGTCGTCAGCGTCTTGCGGGCACAGATACTCGCCATGCGCAAGGTCGCAGCCTGTATTTCGGCTTAAACCGAGTGAGCGATTCTCGCACTCGACAACTTGCACCTTATTGAAACCGGTGGCTCTCGTACGCTGTACCGCCTGTCGCGTTCGCTCGTCCGCACAGTCCAGGACGACAATAAGTTCTGTCCTGATCCCTTCGAAATGTGCGAACTCGGCCGCTTCGCTCAGAGACCTCATGGTGCGAGCGATGAACCGCGCCTCGTTATGAACGTTAAGAATGACAGAAATATCTAGCATGCCGACCTTGGGTAACTTTTCCCGAAAGTTCCCAGTATAGAGGAGTTTTGTTCCAAACCGGTAACCTAACTTAATGGTCCCGAAGTCGTCACAGTAAGCTTTTCCGGCTCGGAGCGACCATTGAGCTACGCGGGTCGACAGTTCAAACACAAGAGCTTTTCGAGCTCGCTGATCGGCGGTCGTAACATCCTTCGTCCAAATAGTAACGCAAATTCATGCCCCTTTCGCCGAGAACTGAATCACGTTTGCATTGTTCAGCAGCGTGTCGATTCGCTCGCCCAGGCGCTCCCACGCCTCGCACTTCTCCTGACGGTCGCCCACCTGCTTTGATATGCTCTTGACGCACACATGCTGTGTTGCTCCGACTACTGTGCAAGCGAGGGGCCTCGATGAACTCGACCACGGCATGCCGCCGTCCTCCCATTCAGGATCACCGATTGTGCCTGATCTTGACCTTTTCCGATCTACAACGCAAGTGAATGCTCACTCAAGAAGCGCCTGATCCCGGCCGCCACTGGCGGGCAGATCGGGCAGATCCGCTTGAACCGTTCTGATCGTCAGCGACGGTATTCCAAGAACCCGCAACCTGTTGCGGGTTTTTTACGCCTGGCGCCAGGCCTACATATCCACCATCATCTCGAACCCACCGTAAATCATGCGCTTGCCATCGAAGGGCATGTTCTCCGGCTTCATGAACTCGGCCATGCGCGGATCCTGCATGACCTTGTCGTTGACCTCGTCGCGCTTGGCGCGCGAGGGGTAGACGATCCATGAAAAGATGACCACTTCGCCTTCTTCCAGGTTCACGCTCTGCGGGAAAGAGGTGAGCTTGCCCGGCTTGACGTCGTCGGCGACGCATTCGCGGAACTCGGTGGCGCCGAACTCGCGCCAGATGGCGGCGCATTGCCTGGACATGTCCAGGTAGGCCTCAAGCTTATCTTTGGGGACGGGAATCACAAAACCATCGACGTATGCCATGACGCTGCTCCTGCAAGTGGGATTGGTCAGACTTCGGCGACGCGCGAAAAATCCCGGCAGCGCGCCATGCCGTGCGCCGGCTCAATTCAGGCGTGGTCCGCCTGCCGAGCCGATCAGCGTGCCGCGCCGCAGGCGCAGCGGGGTGTTCGGCGTGCGGATGCCGCACACCATGCCCCAGGCCGCGGCCCAGCGCAGCGCCTGGTCCGTTGCCGGGCCAAACGGGCGGGCGCTTGACGCGCGTGCCAGTGCAATCGACATGCGTTTCATCGCATACAGCTTGCGAGGTGATACTTGCTTGACCATGGACTCAGGTTAGTGGGCTTCACCCCTGTCCACCGTGCCCTATCTAACCCCCGCGCCACATCGCCCGTGCCGATCAGCCCAGCGCCGCCTCGATCGCCGCCACCAGCGCCGGATCGTCCGGTTTCACGTCCGGTGCGAAGCGGGCAATGACCTGGCCGTCGCGGCCGACGAGGAATTTCTCGAAATTCCACATCACATCCGACGGGTTCTTCGGGCTCAGGCCGTGCTGGGCCAGCTTTTCGCCGAAGGTGCTGCCTTCGGCCTGGCGCGCCTGCGGCTGGGCTGCGATGAGTTCGCGGTACAGCGGGTGCCGTGCTTCGCGGTTGACCTCGACTTTTTCGAACATCGGGAAGCGCACGCCGTAGTTGCGCTGGCAGAAATCGGCGATTTGCTCCTCGGTGCCCGGCTCCTGGGCGCCGAAATCGTTGCAGGGAAAGCCCAGTATCACGAGGCCCTTCTCTTCGTATTGCTCAAACAGTTTTTCCAGGCCGGCATATTGCGGCGTCAGGCCACATTGCGAGGCGACGTTGACGATCAACATGACTTTATTCCGGTAGTCGGCGAGCGTGGCGTCCTGGCCGTCGAGGCGGTGCAGCGGGATATCGAAAAGCGTACTCATGTGATCAGTCCTCAGGATTGCAGAACTGCCATCCTACTCCGCGTTGCGCGCGCGTGCCGGCGCGCTGCCCGGATGCAGGACAGGACGATCAGCGCCCCGCCGCGGCGTTGTCGAGCTCCGTCAACTGTTTTAAACGGCGCGCGGTGAGCTGGGCACGCCAGGCGGAGCCGGGCACCTGCGGATGGCGGATCGAACCGAACAGTTCCATCGCATCGCGGTATGCGAGCCAGGCGCGCTGGGTCTTCTCGACGCCGGTCTTGCGGATCGTGCCCAGATACGAGGTGCTGGCCGGGCGGTTCAGCATGAACTGGCGGTAGACCGCGTTCATCTTCTCGTCGAGGCTGGCGAATTCGCCTTCCGAAAAGCGCGGCGCCTTGCCGCCTTCGGCGTCCATCACATCGAAGGCGAACTGGTCGAGTTCAGCCGCCTGGACGTCGAGCTGCAGAGAGCGGGTGGCGCTGCTGCCGGCATCGGTCTCGTAGTCGACCCGGTGCTGCGCAAAATAATGGACGGCTTTGCTTGCCATCTCCAGGCCGAGTTGCTCTTTCGCATTCCAGCCACGGGTCAATGCCGCGAGCTGCGCGCTGCGTGACTTGTCGCGCTGGCGCTCGCGCATGGCCGCGCACTGGCCCCGCAGGTCGGCAGCGGCGTCGTCGCAGACGTCGATCGCTTCCCGGTCGTCGCCGCTGGCACGCCGGCGCAGGTGCTGGACGCGGCTCTTCATCTCGCCGACCGGGCTCTGGATGCTGCATGCGTGTTTCAAGGCCAGATCGAATTGCGGCGTCATCCCGGCGCCGTTCGCATACAGCATCATCAGCACGCCATGCGCCTCCGTGCGCGCCGCGCAGGCGTGCACCCGCTCCCAGTCAGCCTTGCCGGCATCCGGCAGGTTGACGGTCTCGTAATACAGGCCGGCGGCATCGCAGCGTCCGTTCTCGCCCTTGCCGGCCACGACCGGGCGCGCCGGCTGCTGGTTCTTCACGCGCAGGCATTGGCGATACCAGTCGCTGCCGCGCAGTACTTCAGGCGGGGCACCGTAGACATTCGGATAGGGTGCCGCCTGGACGGTGCTGCCAATGAACGCCGCCAGCAGGAAGGGCCAATACGCAGGGGACATCGGAATCTCCTCAAAAGTTTCCTATCGGAAGCTTTAACGCTACCCCGGGCCTGCCTGGTCGGTGGTGAGATGGCGCAATTTCTCCGGTATGGAGAGGCCGGAATTGCGGCTTCCTGCGTGCTTGCGCCAAGGGTTTTTACACTCCGTAACGCCTTTTCATGCCAGACCGTAAACAGCTCATGCAGCCCTGCTAACGACTTGAAATATTGACTGTGAACATGACGCAACGGGCATAAATTTTTTCCGCGTGGAAAACAAAAACCGCCGCCCGATTGCGTAAAATTGCTACCCATAACTTCTTGACGCCAACCAATAACCGGTTGGCGTTTGCTTTTTATACCCCTGTTAGCAGTCAGTTACGAACGGCAGAGCAGTCAACAAGACGCCACCGCACCAACGCTTTCCCGACGAGTGGAGCCTCTCGGATAGCACGCTGACAGCACAGGGATAGTTCACTTTTATTCGGAAACAATGCACACCACTGCTCCTGCCGTTACTGCCCCGATCTCCTCGTCGCGCAGCCCGGTTTTCGCTCAAGCCCAACAATATGCTCTGCCCATCATTTTCGCCCTGTTCGGCGTGATCATGGGTTCCTGGGCCGGCCGCATCCCGGCCCTGGCCGAACGGGTGCACGTGTCGCACTCGGCCCTGTCGATGGTGCTGCTGTGCGGCGGCGTCGGCGCCTTGCTGTCCTTCCCGGTGTCGTCTTTCCTGATGGGCCGCTTCGGCGCCCGTAAATCGCTGCTGATCGCCGGCCTGGCTTTGCTGGCCGTGCTGGTCTCGATCGGCCTGGCGCCGACCGTGCCGCGCCTGATGATGGCCGTGCTGATGCTGGGCATCACCGCGTCGACCTATGACGTCGCCATGAATGCCGCTGCCGCCAAGCGCGAAAAGCAGACCGGACAATCGCAAATGTCGATGCTGCACGGTCTGGCCTGCGGCGGCGGCCTGGCCGGCGCCACCCTCGGCAGCCTGATGGCCGGCCTGCACATCGCTCCGGCTAGCCATTTCATCATGGTCGCCATTCCCCTGGCCATGGCACTGGTCGGCGCCTGTCAGATGCTCGACATCGAAGATGCGGCCGAACAGGTTGAAAAGAAAAAATTTGCGCTGCCGCGCGGTCCGATGGCTTTGCTGGGCCTGCTGGGCTTCCTCGGCTCGATGTCGGAAGGCAGTATCGCCGACTGGAGCGGCGTGTTCCTGAAGGAGCATTTCAATGTCGGCGACGGCATGGCGCCGCTGGCCCTGACCTGCTTCTCGGCGATGATGCTGATCTCGCGCCTGGTGGGCGACAAGCTGAAGACGAAATATGGCGCCCAGCGCCTGATCACCAGCGGCGCGATGTTGTCCGCTGCCGGCCTGTTCTTCGCCGTGCTGTCGCCGAACGCCTATTTAGCCCTGGGCGGTTTCGCAATCGCCGGCCTCGGCCTGTCGCTGCTGTTCCCCTTCGTGTTCAGCGCCGCCGGCGCCCAGGGTCCTGTCGCCCTGGCCGGCGTCGCCAGCATGGCCTACAGCGGCACCCTGATGGGCCCGCCGGTCATCGGCGCCATCGCCCAGCACGTCGGCATGCAGATGGCGATTGCTTATGTCGGTGGCCTGTCGCTGGTCATTGCCTTCGTTGCCAGCCGTACGCGTTTGCTGAAGTAATTCCCCGCGCGCCGGTTTCAGGCCGGCGCAGCTTCTTTCAGCCACTGTCGTGGCGACACCCCCACCAATGCCGTGAACGCCCGCGTAAAAGCGGGCGCACTCGTGTAGCCAGCCTGGCTGCTGACTACTTTGACGGGCATCCCCTTGCGCAGCAGGTCTTGCGCCATCCCGATGCGCCAGCGCGTCAGGTATTCCCCCGGCGGCATGCCGACCACATTCCGGAAGTGTTCCGTGAACCGCGCGCGCGACATGCAGGCTTCGCGCGCCAGCGATTCCAGCTGCCAGGGTTCGTTCGGACGCGCGTGGATCGCGCCCAGCGCCGGCGCCAGCTGGCGGTCGGCCAGGCCCGCCAGCAAGCCGATCGACAAGGTCCCGGTTTCGAATTCGTGGCGCAGCACCTGGATCATCAGCACGTCGCACAGGCGGTCGAGGATGACGTCGCTCCCTTGCCCCTTCGCCGCTGCTTCGGAAAACAATAATTCGAGCGTGTGGCCGAGCGCCGGCATGCCGGCCAGGGGCAAATACAGGCAGGCGGGCAGGGCGCGCGCCAGCGGATTGGCGCCGCCGTCTTCAAAGCTGATATGGGCGCACAGCAAGGTGGCGCTGGCGCCTTCCGGAATCTCCAGCACGTGGGCCGTGCCGTGCGGATAAAACACCATCGCCGGTTCGTTCACGTGCAGCGCCGCGGCGTCCTGCTGGCGGAAGGTCACCGGACCGCTGCGTACCAGGTGCAGCTGTCCGGCCAATTTGTCTTCGGCAAACGCATTCGAATCGCAGAAGACCCCGTTGAAAAACACGCGGGCACGAAACGAGTAGCGGCCGACCAGTGACGAGATCTTGTCCATAAGCTCCATTTCTGAGGATTGGCAGCTTATTCTGGACGATTTGCAATGTTTTGAGAAGAGAATTTGATGAAATTGTCGAAAACGGGGCCGGCCGGGTCCACGGACCCGGCCGGCAGCGGCGGCCCTGTCAGGTCTTCAGGCGTTCGGCCAGAGCGTGCGATGCAGGTCGGCGACCTGTTCCGGCGGTAGGCGCGGCACGCGGTCGGCCGTCAACAAGCCGTTTTGCTCGTGCTCGACGTCGGTCAATTGGGTGTAGCACAAGCCGGCGAGGAAGGGCAGGGAAGCAAGGCCTTCCATGAGCGTGCGGTAGCGCTGCGCGAGCTCGTCCTCGTTGCGTACGTTGCCGTAGTGGTCGTACAGGCGGTCGCGCCGCCGTTCGGTCTGCTCGGGCGCCAGCAGGTAGCCGCCGACTTCGGAGAACACGATCGGCTGGCCGCGGTATTGCGCGCCCTGCAGGAACAGGGCTTTACCTTTGTGCCAGCCGGTGTCCGGCGGCAGGCCGGACAGTCGCGTGCTGGCATAGCGTTCCAGCAGCGCCTCGACCGGGTGCGAATAGTCGTGGATCGTGCAGACGTCGGTCATGTCGGTGTGCTGCCAGCCGTCGTTGTCGATCACGGGCCGCGTGGCGTCGACCAGCCGCGTGCGCGCCACCATCCGCTCCAGGAAATCGTGCTGGTGCGGATGGCGCACGAGTTCCGGGAATCCGAAGCTTTCGACCACCGGCACCCAGGCCACGATCGACGGGTGGTTCGCGTCGCGCATCACGGCGCGCAGCCACTCGATCTCGAGCCGCTCTTCCGACTCCTCCGACCACGAGCGCGCATTCGGCATTTCTTCCCAGACCATCAGGCCGAGCCGGTCGCACCAGTACAGCCAGCGCTCGTGCTCGATCTTCTGGTGCTTGCGCACGCCGTTGAAGCCGAAGCGCTTGGCCCACAGGACGTCTTCGCGCAAGGCGTCGTCGTTCGGCGCGGCCAGCAGCGTGTCGGGCCAATAGCCCTGGTCGAGCGCCATCAGCAGGAAAATGCGCTGGCCGTTCAGGTGGAACCAGCCATCTTTCAGTTCGATCGAGCGCAGGCCGACATACGACTCGACGCTGTCGACGAATTCGCCCCGCCGCAGCAGCCGCACCCGCAGTTTATACAGGTGCGGGTCGTTCGGCGACCATGGCCGCGGATCGGGAACCTGGACGCGCAGCTCGATGCAGGCGCTGCTGCTGGCGATGCTGGCCCGGGCGCAGACCTGCTCCGAGTCGAGGCCTGATAACACCTCGAGTTCGGCTTGCCAGTCGGCCGACGGGGCGTGCAGGTGCACGTTCAGCGCCAGCGCGCCGTCCGGCCGCGCCTCGGTGATGCGCAGGTGGTCGATGCGCAGGGCCGGTACCGGTTCGAGCCAGACGTTCTGCCAGATCCCGCTGGTGCAGTAGTAATAGATGCGCACCGGCGTGCCGGACGCGGATTGCTTGCCGCGCGGCTGGTATGGGTCCTGGCGGTCCTCGACGCGCACCGTGATCCGGTTGCTGCCGGGCCGCAGGTAGGGCGCGATGTCGAAGTTGAACGGCACGTGGCCGCCGCGGTTGCGGCCCGCCACGCGGCCGTTGACCCAGACGTCGGCCCGGTAGTCGACGGCGCCGAAGTGGAGCAGCAGCGCGCCGCTGCCCCAGCCCTCGGGGATCTCGACGCTGCGGGTGTACCACATGACTTCGTGGATCTCGCGGCTGCCGATGCCGGACGTCGTGGATTGGTAGGGGAAAGGGACCAGGATCCGCTGGGGCAGTTCGCGGCCGTCGAACCAGCGCTCGGACAAGCCGGCGTTGGCGTCGTCGAAGGCGAACTCCCACCAGCCGTCGAGGCTGGCCCACTGCTGGCGCACCATCTGCGGACGCGGATGGGGCGTGCTCGGGGTCTCAAAGCTGCGCATGATATGGGTGAAACCTGGTGGTGGAGGGGACTGCTGTTTGTTTTGCGCTTTCATAAAGTGTACACCCGAACCCCACCGAACTTTCAAGCCCCTTATCACCTCCAAACCTGAGCTCAAGGACCAGTTTACGGATGAGATCACCCAGCGGAGGCGGCGATGGCACATGGACTCGATGGGGGCACGATCACCCAGTATCACGATGCGGTTTTGCGCCTCGCCCAGGGGCAGAGCGACCATCCCGGCAGCGGTCCCGGCGCCTGGATTGCGATCGCCGCGAACCACCGATTTAATTGTTTGCTGTGGCGCGAAGAAGACAAAGCCCGGCGCCAGGATGTGCCGGCCGCCGACATCGCTGACGGCAAGCGCCGCATCGACAGCTACAACCAGCAGCGCAACGACGCGGTCGAGGCCATCGACGAGGCGATTCTCGCCAGCCTGGCCGAGATCACGCCGGCGCCCGACGCGCGCCTGTCGAGCGAGACCGCAGGCACCATGATCGACCGGCTCTCGATCCTCGCGCTGAAGATCCATCACATGCGCGCCCAGACCGAGCGCAGCGATGCGGATGGCGCCCACGTCGCAGCCTGCACGGCGCGCCTGCAGCGCCTCATCGGCCAGCGTGCCGACCTCTCCGGCTGCCTCGACCGCCTGCTGTTCGAGGCGCGCGAGGGACACGCCTACTTCAAGGTGTACCGCCAATTCAAGATGTACAACGACCCGGCCCTGAATCCGTATCTGTACGGCCAGGCGCGCAGCGCCGGCGCGCCGGGGCCGGGCGCGCCATGACCCCTGTCGTCGACGTCCTGATTCCGACCTGCGAGCGGCCGGCTGCGCTGGCCGTCGCGCTGACGGCGCTGGCGGCGCGGGCGGGGCCGCCGCTGCGCATCCTTGTCTCCGACCAGTCCGAACGCCTGCTTCCCCTGGAAGCGCCGGAAGTGCTGGCGGTCCTGCGCTACCTGCTGGCGCGCGGCGTCGAGGTCGCCGTCGAACGCCATCTGCCGCGGCGCGGCATGGCCGAGCAGCGCGCCTTCCTGCTGGCCCGGGCGGTCGCGCCGTATTGCCTGTTTCTCGACGACGACGTCATCCTCGAGCCCGGCCTGGTCGCGCGCCTGCACGCGGCGCTCGTCGCGCAGGGCTGCGGCTTCGTCGGCAGCGCCGTGCACGGGCTGAGCTATTTGGGACAGGAGCGTCCGGCGCAGGAGCAGATCGCATTCTGGGACGGCCCCGTGCAGCCGGAGACGGTGCGGCCCGGCAGCGCCGCGTGGGCCCGGCATCACCTGCACAGCGCGGCCAACCTGTTTCACCTGCAGTCGCGCGAGGCAGGGCGCACCGACCGGCTGTACCGGGTGGCCTGGATCGGCGGCTGCGTGCTGTTCGACACGCATAAACTGCGCGCCTGCGGCGGCTTCGATTTCTGGAGAGATCTACCGCGCGAGCACTGCGGGGAAGATGTGCTGGCCCAGCTGCGCGTGATGGAGCGCTACGGCGGCTGCGGCCTGCTTCCCTCCGGCGCCTACCACATGGAGCTGTCGACGACGGTGACGGCGCGCGAGGTCGATGCGCCGTATGTGTTGTTCAGGGACGAAGGGCGCGACATGCCGGCATCCGGCGCACCGGGGACTGCATGAAGGTGCCAGGCGCAGCCTTGCGTGCGAGGGTGGCGTGATGACGGCGCAGACCGGTGCAGGGCGCTTGGCGAACGTCCGCAAGATCGCGGTCCTGCGGCCGAATGCAGTCGGCGATTTCGTGTTCGCGCTGCCCGCCCTGCACGCCCTCCAACGTGCCTATCCGGATGCCGAGCTGGTGCTGCTCGGGCTGCCCTGGCATGCCGAGTTCCTGCGTGAACGGCCGGGGCCGGTCGACCGGGTCGTGGTCGTGCCGCCGCTGGCCGGCGTCGGCCTGGCGCCGGACGCCGATGACGGACCGGCGCGGCGATCCTTTGTCGAGGAGATGCGCGCTGAAGGCTTCGATATCGCCTGCCAGATGTACGGTGGCGGCAGGTATTCGAATCCGCTGCTTGCCGCCTTCGGCGCGCGCCTGACGGTGGGGGGACGCGCCGACGGGGCGCCGCCGCTGGACAGGTGGCTGCCGTATATGGAACCCGCGAACCGGCGCCTGGCGCTGCTCGAAGTCGCGGCCCTGGCCGGGGCGGGGCAAGTGTCGCTGGAGCAGGAACTGACGCCCACGGCAGCGGATCGGCAGGCCGCCGCGGCCGTATTGTCGCGGGTAAGGACGCCGGCGGCGAACGGGGCAGGGCCTGCGGCGCCCGGCAGCGCCGCTGCCTCATCCGGAGGGCCATTGGTGCTGCTGCAGCCCGGCGCCAGCGATCCGCGCCGCTGCTGGCCGGCAGCCTCGTTCGCCGCGGTCGGCGATGCGCTCGCCGCCACGGGTGCGCGCATCGCGGTGAATGGCAGCGAGGCCGAAGCGCCGCTGGTACGGCGCGTGGTGCGGGCGATGCAGGCGCCTGCGATCGACCTGTCCGGCAAGCTCGACCTGGGTGGCTTGTGCGGGCTGATCGAGCGCGCGGCCTGCGTCGTCTCGAACGACACCGGCCCACTGCACCTGGCGCTGGCGATCGGGACGCCCTGCGTCGGCATCTTCTGGCTGACGAACCTGATCGACGGCGCGCCGCTGCGCCCTTCACTACTGCGCGCCGCCCTGTCGCTGCGCCAGGACTGTCCCGTCTGCGGCCTGCCGAACCTGCGTCAGCGCTGCAGTCATGCGGCCAGTTTCGTGGCCGACGTGCCGGTCGAACAGGTGATAAGGATGGCGCAGGAGGTGCTGGGTTCGGTGGCGGCGCGCTAGCGGGGCGTGGGCGGCGCCGGCATGAGCAATGATCGAACATCCGGTGGAGCCGCCCGGCGCACCCGTCATCGGGCCCATTGGGCGCAAGGTCCCCTACGCAGGCTCTACCAGTAAGGCCACATTCCCGCGCGCCGTTGCCGGTTCGCGTCGGTCCCCGCGAGCAGGGCGCGGGCGTGCTGCAGGACGGCCGCCGAGCGCTGCGCGTCCGGGTCCCAGATGCAGCGGTGGCGGTCGCGGTCGAGCGGCGCCCAGCGTGCGATGTCGGCCTTGCTGAAGATGACCACGCTTTTCAGGCGCAGGCCGGCGGCGATGTGCGACACACCCGTGTCGTTGCAGACCAGCAGGCGGGCATTTTTCATCAGGGCCGCCATGGCGCCGATCGAAATCGGTGCGGCGGCGTTGATGGCGCGCGCCTGCATGTGACGGGCGACTTCGGCGGCCAGGTCGGCCTCCTCGCCCGATCCGGTCAGCACGACGCCGACGCCGAACTCGGCCGCGAGGCGATCGGCCACTTCCGCGAACCGTTGCGGCGGCCAGCATTTGTCGCGCTTGCGCGCGCCCGGGTGCACGCAGATGTAATTGCCGGGGACGAGGCCGGCGGCAATGCCGCTGGCCTCGAGCTCCTGCCGGTCTTCCTGCGCAACCGGGAATTCGAGGTAGTCTCCGGCCGCGCAGGCGCCGAGGCGCTCGAGCAGGCTCAGCAGGCGGTCCGGCTCGGCCCCGACTCCCGGATACGGGAACAGGACCGTATGCTCGGTCGCGACGCCCTCGCCCGCGCAGTAGCCGGCCATCGCCCCGGCACTGAAGCCGGCCACGATGTCGTTGGTGACGGCGCCGTTGCCGTGCAATTGCAGCGCCAGCGAGAAGCGGCGTGCGCCCAGGCCCGCATAGAAGGCAGTCAGCTCTTCGTGGCTTACCTCCTGCTCGGGCAGCAGCGGATGGCCGGGGAAGGGCACGAAGTCGTCGATGTAGTGGTGGAAGCGGCGCGCGAACTGGCGCGCCCAGGGCAGGCCGACGAGGGTGATGTGGGCCTTCGGCAGCGCGGCGCGCAATGCGCGCAGGGCCGGCACGGCGCACAGCATGTCGCCCAGGTGCAGCGCGCGAAACACGACGACGGATGCGATCTCGAGTTGGTGAAGGAGCGGACGCCGGGACACTGTTTCCTCCGTTGGTGAAAAACAGGATAGAGATGAGCGAGGGCGGCGCCGGCCGTACAAGGTCAATGCAGCAGCAGGCGGTCGAGGACGTTGCGGGTGATGCGCTCGACCTTGCCATCGCGCCCGTCGGCCAGCACTTGCGCCCAGTCGGTGGTGCCGGCCGAGAACACGGTGCCGCCGCGCTGGTACAGGCCGAGCGTCGCCGCATGGATGCCTTCGCCAGCCGCATGGCGTTCGCGCGGCGGCAATTCCTGCCAGCGGCGGTCGAGCGGGCAGGCGGCCAGCAACTGGTAGCCGGCGGGCGTGCCGCCGTCGTCGGCCCAGGCCGAGAGCGTGGCCTTGCCGCTGGCGCGATCGAAGCTGTCGAGCGGTGCGCCGTCGCATTCGTAGCCGGCCAGGGGCGGCCAGGTATCGGCGCCAAAGGCTTCGCGCGCGCCAGGCCGGTGCCTGCGAAGACCCAGTGTTCCGGCCGCTGGACGATGAAGCCGGTCGTCTCGCGTGCGCCGTCCCACCACCCGCCGCCGTGGCGATAGCTGACGCCGCCGAGCCAGTCCTCGGGCCGGCCGGCGCCGCTGGCGGGCCACCAGTGGTCGTAGGCGCCGCGCGGCCCGCCCTGGTGGCAGACCAGGGCCCGGTCGCCGTCGACCAGGTGCACGCGCCACCAGCACAGGTTGGCGGCGAACCAGGCCACGTTGCCGCCGGCGGCAATAAAATCCTCGACCGCGTCGCGCGTGGCCTCGGTCCAGTATTCGTCGTGCCCGGCCGCAACCAGCAGCCGGTAGCGCAGCGCCAGTTGCGGGTCCGCATGGAGGTCGAGGTCGGTGCAGAACTCCGGGGTATAGCCGCGGCGCGTGAGCCAGCGGATGAAGCGCGCGTCCCAGTGGGCGAAGGTCTGGCGCTGCGAGCTGGCGTCGTAGTGGTCGGGCGCGCCCCAGGTCGGTCCGCCGATGCCGCCGCCGGGCCGTCGCAGGGACACGCGGGCGCCGGGCGGGTCGAGCGAGCGCGGCGGATTGGCGTAGTAACAGCCGTTGCCGCTGAAGTTGTAGGCGTGGTAGGTGGCCAGCGGCAGTTTATACAGCATGCCGCCCTGGCGCCGGCCGCGCACGACGAACAGCGCCGCCGCCGATTCGAGGGCAAGAGAGAGCGGCAGCTGACGGTCGGCTTCCTCGAGGTGGGCGATGTAGACCGCCGAGGGCCAGTGGGCCGGCACCGGGAATTCGTAGGCCGGCCAGCCCCAGTCGTCGCCGGCGCTTCTCTCATGCGCTCTTTCTCCGGCTTGCCAGGACGAGCTGTGCAGCGCTTCGAAGCCGTCGCCCCAGCGATAGAAGTGCACGCGAAAGCGCCGGCTGTCGGTCGCCACGTGCAGCACGAGGCGCTCGCCGGGCAGGACGCTGGCGCGGGCGGGATAGGCGCGGATCATTCGGGCAGCTCCGGTTCGATGCGCTTGCGCACCAGGTAGGGCGGCATCGCCAGCGCGTGCAGCGGCATGCGCCGGAACGAGGCCAGCGCCTGGCCCGGTGTTTCGACGATCGGCTCGTCCTTGCCGTTGAAGGAGGTGTTGAGCAGGACCGGCACCCCGGTGCGCGCGTAAAACCCGGACAGCAGGGTGCGCAGCAGCGGGGCGCCCTCCGAAGGAACCGTTTGCAGGCGCGCGGTGCCGTCCACGTGCGTGATGGCCGGCACCGTGCTGGCACGCTCGGGGCGCACCGGTGCGGCGAACTGCATGAAGGGAGACGGGCCGGCCAGGTCGAAATACGCGTCCGCATGCTCTTCCAGCACGACCGGTGCGAGCGGCCGGAACCATTCGCGCTGTTTCACGCGGGCGTTGATCCAGTCGCGAATGGAACCGCGGCGCGGGTCGCCCAGGATGCTGCGGTGTCCGAGCGCGCGCGGGCCGAATTCGCTGCGTCCCTGGAACAGGGCCACGACCTTCTGCGCGCACAGCAGGTCGAGCATGCGCGCGCACAGGGCGTCGCGGCCGGGCAGGCGTTCGACCAGCAGGTCGGGCACGTCGGCCAGCGCGGCCTCGATCTCTTCCTGCCGCGGCGGCGGGCCGAGGTAGTCGTCGCGCCAGCGATAGTCGCAGGGCAGGCCCGCCAGTTCGGTCAGCCCGTACACGGCGCAGCCGAGCGCCGTGCCGGCGTCGCTCGGGGCCGGCGGGATGAACACATTTCCAAAAGGCGTTTCGCGCAGCAGGCGTTCGTTGGCCGAGCAGTTCAGGGCGGTGCCGCCGGCAAAGCACAGCTTAGTCAGGCCCGTTTGCGCGTGCAGCCAGCGCGCCAGCGCCAGCAGGGCGTCCTCGAAGGCGCGCTGGCCGGCCGCGGCCAGGTTGGCGCAATCGGAAAATTTGACGCCCGGCGCGCCGTAGCGAAAACGCGCGCGTTCGGCCAGCAGCGTGCGCCAGGGCGCGGGAATCGTGACCCGGTAGCCGTCGACTTCCAGCGGCGGCAGTTTGAGTGAAAGCGCATCGCCATGCGGCGCCAGCCCCATCACTTTGCCCTCGTTGCCTTCGCCGGGAAACAGCGCCTGGGTCAGTAAAAAATAAAACATGCCGAGGCCGACGAGGCGGCTGTCGTCGCGGTTCCACAGCTGCTTGCCGATGCAGGCGATGCGTTCGCGGTCCGCCGCATAAAACGAGGAGACTTCGCGCCAGTCGCCGGGCACCCCGGCCGCGCCGCTCCAGTGTTCGGTGAATTCGCTCGCCGGACTGCCCTGGCCGTCGACCACCATCACCGCCGCTTCGCGAAACGGCGACGGGTGGAACACGCTGTACAGGTGGGCGAGATGGTGCGAGATGCGCAGGCGCCGGCAGCCGGGCGCGAGGGTCAGTGCGGACGCCAGCTCTTCTTCGTAGGCGGGCAGGGAATCGATCTCGGCATCCGACGAAAAGCATTCGACCAGCACCTCGATCGGTCGCTCGAGCCCCGGCAAGGCGGGCCGGTAATGGTGCAGCACATCGCCCGGCTTGCCCCAGTGGTGCTTGTAACGGGTCAGCCTTTCCTTCTGGATCGCCCAGACCAGCTGCGAACCGTGCATCAGGCAGATGCTGGCATCCTGGGTGCGGTTAATGCCGAGCACGACGGGTGCATCGTTCATCGTCTTCTCCTGTCCTTGGCGCAGCGGCGGGGGCCGATTCGTCCATCTTTGAGCAGGATGAGCAGTGCTTAGTTCGGGCTTCCGTACGCGGCTGATGCAGGTCGGACCAGCAGCAGAAAACGGAAACTTGAAGGCCATATTGCGGTCTCAGGAAATATGGCAAGGTCAGCAGTAGGTCGGACGTCGGGATGCATGCGGCGGACGCGGCGGCGCCGGTCGGAGTATGATGGTCCACTACTTTATTGCGACCCGACCCGCGACCGACGATGCTGCACACGCCCCCGACCTTCACCCCGCTGATGGCGCCGCAGAGCCATCCGGACCCACTGACTTTCCTGTTCCACGGCGGACGCCTCCTGCTGCGCGAGCACGACCTCGCCTTGCCCGATGCAGCGCTGCTCGAGCGGCTCGGCGTCGATCCCGCCCACATCCAGCCGGTTGGATTGTTGGGCGAGCGCTATTGCCAGGCAGGGTGGATCGAACGGGAAGAGGTACCGGAGGGATATGCGTGGCGCAGCCTGCGCTCGCTGTTCGCCGATTTCGACGAGGCGATGCTGGGCCTGGCCGGGCGCGCGGCGCAGATCGCAGAATGGGCACGCACCCACCGCTTCTGCGGCGCCTGCGCCCATCCGATGACGCGCGTGGCGCACGAACGCAGTTTTAAATGCGGCAATTGCGGGCATCTTGCCTATCCGCGCATTTCGCCGG
Organism: Massilia litorea; assembly: GCF_015101885.1. Classification (NCBI taxonomy): domain Bacteria; kingdom Pseudomonadati; phylum Pseudomonadota; class Betaproteobacteria; order Burkholderiales; family Oxalobacteraceae; genus Massilia; species Massilia litorea. The sequence goes on along the minus strand of NZ_CP062941.1, from coordinate 1,100,383 downwards.
CGATGATGGTGTTGATCCGCAAGGGAGACAGCGTGCTGATGGCGATGCACGTGGCCTCGCCCGCCAAACGGTTTACGCCGCTGGCCGGTTTCCTGGAAGCGGGAGAGTCGATCGAGGAAGCGGTGCACCGCGAGGTGTACGAGGAAGTCGGGCTGCAGGTGACGAATTTACGCTATTTTGCCAGCCAGTCCTGGCCCTTCCCGCACTCGCTGATGATTGCTTTTACCGCCGATTACGCGGGCGGCGAGATCCGGGTCGATCCGACGGAAATCGCCGAGGCGCGCTGGTTCGGCCCGAATGATGAATGGCCGGAGCGCGTGCCGCACATCTCGGTTTCAAGTGTGCTGGTGGACGCGCACCGGCCGCCGGGCTGCTAGACCTCGTTCAGCAGGGCTGGCGTGGTGCGCACCTCGACCGCCGCCGGCGCCCTGGCGCTGGTCGCCACCTGCACCCGCACGCTGTCGTCCGGACGCGTCCCCGTGCTGCGCAATTGCGCCGCGCGCTGCAGCAGGTCGAACCAGAACGGCGCGCCGAACAGCGTGGTCGAGGCCGTCACTAGCCAGCCTGCCGCCTGCAGGGCGAATGCGGCGTCCAGCAGGGGCGGGAAACTCTGCCAGCCGATTGGCAGCGCCCACAGCTGGCGCAGGGTTTCGGCGTCGAGCGCGGCCGGGGCCGCGGTGATGTGGGCAGCCAGCTGCGGCTGCTGCCAGAGGGTGCGGAACAGGGCGATGCTGTCGATGTTGAACAGGATCGCCAGCAGCAGCGAGATCAGGAACGAGATCAGCAGCTGGCGCCGTTTATAGTTGCCCGACAGGCGCTGCATCGCATTGTCGAACCAGCCCGCCACCAGCAGCTGGAAACGCTCGAGGTCGCCGCCTGCGCGCGCATACAGACCCTGCAGGGCGCGCCGCACTTGCGGGTCGGACACGGCGTCGATATCGGCACCCAGGCGCGCGAAATTGCCGGGCACCTGCTGGATGCTGTCGATCAGCGCGATCGCGAAATAGCCCGGTTCAATGTAGGATGGCCGGGCCGCCATCGTGCGCTCGTCAAGCGCCTTGCCGTCGCTGTGCGGGTTGACCAGCGGGTGCGCATAGACCATCTGCGCCAGCATGGTGAAGCGCGGGTCGTTGAGCATGCTCTTGATGCCCGCGAGCAGGGTGTTGGCGCGCAGCCGGAACGCGGCCGCCAGCGCTTCCTGCACGGTGGCCACGATCAGCGCCACCGTGCCGTAACAAAACGTCAAACCGATTGCCAGTTCCAGTACAGAACTCCCGAACATAGGCCGCCTCCATGGGTGAAGTATCGGTTCACGCTAGCGCATCCCAATAGCGGATGAGTCTGGTTTGCTCAATAAACCGGCAGGCCCCGGCCGCCTCCGCCCATTTTCTATATACTGGCGGCAATCGTATTTTTAGGGTTCTCCCATGTCTGACAAAGAAGCATTCACCGAACACGACTGGCGCCGTTTGCTGACCAGCCTCGGTGAAGATCCGAACCGTCCGGGCCTCCATGAAACGCCTGCGCGCGTCGCCAAAGCCTGGAAGCACTGGACCTCGGGCTACGACCAGGATCCGGTGTCCGTATTGAAGGCCTTCGAGGATGGCGCCGAGCAGTACAACGAGCTGATCGTGGTACGCGGCATTCCCGTCTACAGCCATTGCGAGCACCATCTTGCCCCCTTCTTCGGCAAGGCGACCGTCGGGTATCTGCCGAATGGAAAAATCGTCGGCCTGTCGAAGCTGACCCGCCTGGTCGACATCTTCAGCAAACGCCTGCAGGTGCAGGAACGCATGACGATGCAGATCGCGAATGCGCTGATGGAAGTGCTGGAACCGAAGGCGGTCGGCGTCGTCGTGAAATGCCGTCACATGTGCATGGAAAGCCGCGGCATCCGTACCCAGGGCGAGGAAACGATCACGTCCTGCATGCTCGGAGAGTTGCAGCCGAACCTGGCACTGCGGACAGAATTCCTCGCCCTGGCCCGCGACTAAGGGCGACTGTCGGGAACCTGTTCCGGAACTTTCCCCTCAAAGCTAATTTGGGGAGACCGACATGGCCAGGCCCGCATTCCCCAGCGATATTGGGCGTGAGCAGTTTGATCTCGTGCGCGACATGCTCGAGGCGGCGCGCCGCAAGACGCGTCCGCGCAAGCACGATCTCTACGACGTCTACTGCGCGGTGCTGTATTTCCTGCATACAGGGGCCGCCTGGCGTAGCTTGCCGCGCGACTTCCCGCCCTGGCGCACCGTGCACGAGTATTTCACGCAGTGGACCATGCTGCGCGACGGCGAACGCACGCTGCTCGAACAGACGCTCGACAAGCTGGGTCGGGAGACGGAACTGGCGCAATTGCATCGCCTGCTGCGGCCGCGCTGACATCGATGTTCACACCGGATCGCCGACGCGTTTGTGCCACGGTTTAGCTAAAAAGTTCCGTCGCAGCGAGCGAGAGAACTGATCTTTATTAAACCTGCGTCCCCTGCGCGGGCGTCTTGTCACAATCTGTTGCGATTTTGAATCGTGCGCCTCGAATGGCTGAGCTAAGCTGGGGACATTGTTTTTCTTTCATCCCAGCGCCATGTTCGACTATCTCAACCAGTCCCTGTTTGCCCTGTTCAATGCCGCACCCGGCCTGTCGGGCTGGCGCCTGCACGGGGCGATCTTCGCCGCCGAATGGGTGATCATGGTCGTGCCTGTTGGCCTGGTGCTGATGTGGGCCAATGGCGCGCCGGGCCAGCGCGAAGCGGCCGTGCGCGCCCTGCTGGCGGCGGTAATTGCGCTGACGATCAGCAAACTCATCGGCCTGATGTGGTTCCATCCGCGGCCCTTCATGGCCGGAATCGGACACAGCTTCCTGCACCATGCGCCGGACAGTTCCTTCCCGAGCGACCACGCGACCAGCATGTTCTCGGTGGCCCTGGCATTGATGCTGAGCCAGCTGCGCGAAGTGCGCCGTTTCGGCCTGGCCCTGCTGGCGCTGGGCGTGGTCGTGGCCTGGGCGCGCGTCTTCCTCGGTGTGCACTGGCCGCTGGACATGATTGCCGCCTTCGTGGTGTCGGCCTTCGCCGCCCTCCTTGCCGACACCCGCGCCGGACAGGCCCTTGCGGCTGCGCTGGTAGCGATGATGCAGACGATCTATCGCAGGGTACTGGCTGCCCCGATAGCGCGCGGCTGGCTGCGCCCGTAGCACCTGACAAAATCCTCATGGCGGCGTTGCAGCGTCTCGCCGTACTAGCGTACTGTCTTCGCCGCTGCGCCTTGCCCTGAGAATTTTGTCAGGCGCTCCTGGTAAATCACTTTTTCGGGGCTTCCGGCTCCGCCTTCTCGAACACCAGCTTCCTGTTCTCGTCGAGGTGGAACAGGCCGAGCGGTTCCCCCGTCACCTGTTCCGGCGCTTCCAGTTCGCTGCATCCTTCGGTTTCGACGCGCCAGACCTGCTCGCCCGCGCGCAGGGTATAGACGTTCGCGCCGGATGCAAACAGTTCGATCTCCACGTCCGGCATCGGTAGCTTGCCCAGCGAAATGCGGCGCTGGCAATCGGGCATGCGCGAGGCGAGCAGGTCGAGCGTGATGTCCTTGTTCCAGAAGTATTCCTGCATCGCGCGCACGGTCAGCGCGTGCTGGTTGCCGTCGATGTAATAGGTGGCCGAGTCGTCGACACAGCCGGCGAGCAGCAGGGGAGCGAGCAGTGCAGGGAACAAATGAGTTTTACGCATGCATGGAGTCCAGGTTGCGGCGCGACAGTTGCCGCGCCGTGGGCAGTATAGAACGCGGCTTTCTCGCCGTGCAACTGTGCCGCAGCAGCGCTCTCCCGGACTCCCCGTTTTTTTGAATTCGGCCATGATGAACACGACATCCCGATGGCTGATCCTATCCAGACGAGCGAGAACATGCCGAACGACGACCCGAACCTCGTGGCGCAGCAGGTGGCGCCCCCATACGTGCCGGCCCAGCCGCTGACGCTGCGCATCAACGGCACCGAACACCAGATGATGATCGAACCGCGCGTCAGCCTGCTCGACGCCCTGCGCGAGCGGCTCGCCCTGACCGGCACCAAGAAGGGCTGCGACCGCGGCCAATGCGGCGCCTGCACCGTGCTGGTCGACGGCCAGCGCATCAATTCCTGCCTGACCCTGGCCGTGATGCACGACGGCCGCGAGATCACGACCGTGGAAGGCCTCGCCCAGGACGGCGCGCCGCATCCGGTGCAGGCCGCCTTCATGGAGCACGACGGCTTTCAATGCGGCTATTGCACGCCCGGCCAGATCTGCTCGACCGTCGCCCTGCTGCGCGAAATCGCCGAAGGGCAAGCGAGCAGCGTGACGCGCGGCGAACGGCCGGCCAGCCTGGACGTCGACGAGATCCGCGAGCGCATGAGCGGCAACCTGTGCCGTTGCGGTGCCTACCAGAACATCGTGGCGGCGATCCAGACCGCCGCCGCCGACGTTAACGGTAACTAAGGAGGCAGCGTGCATTCGATTTCCTACGAACGGGCGCGCGACGTCGCCCATGCCATCGAACTGGGCAGTATGTCCGGCAGCAAATTCATCGGCGGCGGGACGAACCTGCTGGATTTGTATAAAAGCGGGGTCGAGCGGCCGACGCGCCTGGTCGACGTCAGCCGGATCGCGCTGAACGCGATTGAACCATTGCCCGACGGGGGTGTGCGTATCGGCGCGATGGCCAGCAACACGGCAGCCGCAAATCACCCGCTGGTGCGCGGACCCTACCGCGTGCTGTCGGAAGCGATCCTGAACGGCGCCTCCGCCCAGTTGCGCAACATGGCGACCGTCGGCGGCAACCTGCTGCAGCGCACGCGCTGCTATTACTTCACCGATCCGGCCTTTAAACAGTGCAACAAGCGCGAACCGGGCAGCGGCTGCGCGGCGATCGACGGTTTCAACCGCATCCACGCCATCCTCGGCGCCAGCCCGGCCTGCATCGCCACCCATCCGTCCGACATGGCGGTCGCGCTGGTGGCGCTGGACGCCAGCGTGCGCCTGGCCGGCCCCGGCGGCGAACGCAGCGTGCCGGTCGCCGATTTTCATCGGCTCCCGGAAGACCAGCCGCAGTTCGACACCGTGATCGCACCGGGCGAATTGATCACGGCGGTCGACCTGCCGCCTGCTCCCTTCGCCGCGCGTTCGCACTACCTGAAAGTGCGCGACCGCGCCAGTTATGCCTTTGCCCTGGTGTCGGTGGCGGCCGCCCTCGACCTGCAGGACGGCGTCGTGTGCGACCTGCGCCTTGTGCTGGGCGGCGTCGCCCATAAACCCTGGCGCGCCGTCGAGGCGGAAGCGGCGCTGCGCGGCCGGGCATTGGACGAGGACGGCCTGACACGCGCCGCCGCCGCCGCCGTGGCCGGCGCCCGGCCGTTTCAACATAATGCATTCAAGGTCGAGCTGGCGCAGCGCGCGGTCCTGCGGGCGCTGCGCACGGCGGGAGGACTCGCATGACGATCATCGGCGCACCCATCAACCGCACCGACGGCTGGGCCAAGGTCAGCGGCAGCGCGCGTTATTCCGCCGAGCACCCTGTCGCCGGCCTGGCCCACGCTTATCTCGTGACCAGCACCATCCCGAGCGGACGCATCAAGCGCATCGCCCTCGACACCGAGGTGCCCGGCGTGCTGCTGGTCATGACCCACGAGAACGTCTTGCAACTGCCGCGCGAAACGAAAGCCGGCAAACTAGCTCCGCCGATCGGGCGGGTGCTCTCGCTGCTGCAGGATGCCGAGGTCCACTACAACAACCAGCCCGTTGCCGTCGTGGTGGCCGAGACCTTCGAGGCGGCGCGCGAGGCAGCCAGCCGTCTGCGCATCGAGTACGAAACATCACCGGCGCGGCTCGATTTCGAGGAAGCGAAACAGCATGTCCACCCGCCGGAAAAAGTGCTTACGCAGGACACCGACACCCGGCGCGGCAACCTGCAGGCAGGCATGTTATCGGGCAGCACCAGCATCGACCTCAGCTACCGGACGCCGGTCGAGCACCACAACCCGATCGAGCCGCATGCGACGATCGCCGCCTGGGACGGCGATCACCTGACCCTGTACGACTCGACCCAGTACATGAAGGGCGTGCAGCGCACGGTGGCAAGTACACTCGGCATCGCGCCGGACAACGTGACCGTGCTGTGTCCGTATGTGGGCGGGGGCTTCGGCTGCAAGGGCTCGGTCTGGTCGCACGTGGTGCTGGCCGCGATGGCGGCGAAGATGGTGGATCGTCCCGTCAAGCTCGTGCTCGACCGCACACACATGTTCGGGCCGGTGGGCCAGCGCCCCGTCACCGACCAGCGCATGCGCCTGGCCGCGATGTCGGACGGGCGCCTCACCGCGAGTGCCCACGACACGATTGCCTACACCTCGATGATCGAGGACTGGATCGAACCCTGCGGCCTGATGACGCGCATGATGTACGCGAGTCCGAACCAGGAAACGACGCACCGCCTGGCGCGCATGCATCTCGGCACGCCGACCTTCATGCGCGCGCCGGGCGAGGCCTCCGGCTCATTCGCGCTGGAATCCTCCATGGACGAGCTGGCCTACGAACTCGGCATCGACCCGCTGCAACTGCGCCTGCAAAATTACACGGAGCGCGATCCCGGCAAGGATTTGCCCTTCTCCAGCAAATCGCTGCGCCAGTGCTATGACATCGGTGCCGAGCGCTTCGGCTGGAGCGGGCGCAATCCGCAACCGCGCTCGATGCGCGCAGGCGACAAGCTGGTTGGATGGGGCATGGCGACGGCGACTTATCCGACCAATCGCTCCAAGGGCAAGGCCTCGGCCACGCTGCATCCCGACGGCAAGGCCGTGTTCCGCTCCAGTACGCAAGACCTCGGCACCGGCACCTATACCGTCATGACGCAGATCGCCGCCGATGCGCTGGGCGTGCCGGTCGAGCGCGTCAGTTTCGAGCTGGGCAATTCGCAGCTGCCGGAAGCGCCGGTGTCCGGCGGCTCGACGACGGTGGCCAGCGTCGGGCCGGCGGTGCAGGCGGCAGGCCACGCCCTGCGTCTGAAACTGGTCGGGATTGCGCTGGGGGACGAGCGTTCCCCCCTGTTCGGCGCGCTGGCCGACGAGGTCGACGCCCGCGATGGCGAGCTGTTCCTGCGCGCCGATCCGTCGAAGCGGGAAACGATGGCGGCGATCGTGGCGCGCCAGGCGGGCGGTCCGGTCGAGGTGGAGGCCGGCGCCGATCCGGGGGACGCCAGCAAGCACTATTCGATGCATGCCTTCGGTGCGGTATTCGTCGAAGTGCATGTCGACGAACTGCTGGGAGAAGTGCGGGTGCCGCGCGTGGTCGGCGTGTATGGCGTCGGCAAGCTGATGAACGCGAAGACCGGCCACAGCCAGCTGATGGGCGGTATTGTCGGCGGCCTCGGCATGGCCCTGTTCGAGGAAACGGTGTTTGATGCGCGCAACGGGCGTGCCGTGAACGGCAACCTGGCCGAATACCATGTGCCGGTGAATGCCGACATCGGCCGCATCGAGGTCGAGGTGATGGAAGAAGACGATCCCCACGTCAACCCGCTCGGCGCGAAAGGGATCGGAGAGATCGGCATCACCGGCGTGGCCGCGGCGGTGGCGAATGCCGTGTTCCATGCGACCGGCAAGCGGATTCGCAGCTTGCCGATTACGCTGGATAAATTGTTGTAGAGCGTAAGAGCGTGAGGCCGCGTGCTTGGCCTGAGTGCGCGGATGATCAACAGGTGTACCGCGTGGAGTCAGGACTCCACCCTACGGTCAGCTCGTTTCGTAGGGTGGAGTCCCGACTCCACGCGGTGCAGCAGCAACAAGCAAATAGCGCGTCATGCAAGTGCGCCACGTCGAGTTACTTGGCTGCTCCTTCCCAACCACCCCCCAGCGCCAGAAACAGCGTTACCTGGTCGCTCGCCAGCTTCGCGCTGGACGCCGCCACTGCCGCCTCGTTCGAGGCCAGCGTACGCTCGGCGTCGAGCGTGGTCAGAAAGTCGGTGCGGCCGAACCGATACAGTTTAGAAGCCTGACTGGATGCCAGCGCGCTCTGGTTGCGCGCCGCTTTCAACGCGGCGTGACGGTCGAGTTCGCGCGCATAGTTGCTCAGCGCCGTTTCCGTTTCGCGCAGCGCGTTCAGCACGACGCCGTCGAAGCGCGCCAGCGAGGCAGCGGTGCCCGCTTCGGCCTGGGCGATGTGCATGCGTGCCGTGCCGGTCGACGGCAGCGACCACGAGATCAGCGGACCCAGGCTGTAGCGCCAGGTATTGGCGTCGCCGAAGCCGGACAGGGCGCCCGTACTGCCGGCTGACAGGCCCAGGCTGATCTGCGGATACAGCTCGGCGGTCGCCACGCCGATGCGCGCCGTGCTGGCCGCAAGCAGGCGTTCGGCCTGGCGGATGTCGGGACGGCGGCGCAGCAGGGCGGCGCCATCGCCCACCGGAATGGCAGTAGCCAGCTGCGGCACCTTCTCGCACCCCGCCACCGCCTGCGGGAAGTGCGCGGGCGTTTCTCCCGTCAGCACGGCCAGCCGGTACAGGGCGCCGCGGCGCTGGGCCTCGAGCGGCGGTACGGCGGCGCGCAATTGTTCCAGCTGGCCGAGCGCGCGGCTGTTGTCGAGTGCGGTGCCGCGTCCGAGTTTCACGCGCTGGGCGGTGGAACGGACGAATCTGTCCTGCAAGGCCACCGACTGGCGCGCGATCGCGATCTGCTGGCCGTTTGAGCAGGCCTCGGCATAGGCGCGCGTCGTTTCCGCCGCCACCGTCACGCGCGCCAGGTCGCTGGCCGCCTGCGCGCTGTCCGAATCGGCATTCGCCGCCTCCACCGCGCGGGCGATTTTTCCAAATAAATCGAGCTGGTACGACACGCGCAGGCCGGCGTCGTAGCTGGCGTGGTCGGGCAGCGCGTGCGGTACGCCCATGGCGGCGCCCGAGGCGCGACCATAAGCGGGAGCAGCCGAGACGTCGACGCCGGGCCGGCCGAGCTGTTCGGCCTCCGTCACCACGGCCTGGGCGCGCGCCAGGTTGGCGGCCGCCACGCGCAGGTCGGTGTTGGCTGTAAACGCCTGGTCGATCAGGGCGTCGAGCGTGCTGTCACGGTACAGGCGCCACCACTGCCCGGGCAGCGGCTGCTGGCTGAATGGTTTTTCCGAGGCACCGATGAACGGTGCAGCGGCATCGGGCCGTTTGATGACGGCCTGCTCAGGCAGCTTGTAATTCGGGCCGACTACCGTGCCGCAGGCCGCCAGCAACAGCGGCAGCGCGGCCGAGGTAAGAGTGCGCGCGCGCATCACGACACCTTTTTCGGTGGCGCCGGCAACACCTGCACCGTCGCCGTCTGTCCCGCCACCAGGCGCACATTGTTCGGCACCGGATCGAGCGCCACGCGCACCGGAATGCGCTGGGCCAGGCGTACCCAGTTAAACGTCGGATTAATGTTCGGCAGCATGTTGGTGCCGGTCGTGCGGTCGCGGTCGGAGATACCCTCGGCAAAACTTTCGACATGGCCGGTCAGTTGCTGCTTCGCGCCCATCAGCGAGACGGCGACCGGATCGCCCAGGTGGATCGCCGCCAGTTTCGTTTCCTCGAAATAGCCCTCGACGTAGAACGAGCCGCGGTCGACCAGCGCCATCACCGGATGGCTGGCGCTCACGTACGCGCCGGCGCGCAGGTCCAGGTTCGTCACCGAGCCGCTGACCACCGACACCACGCGCGTGCGGTCCAGGTTCAGGCGCGCCGTATCACGGTTGACGACAGCTTGCGCCAGCGCCGCGCGTGCCTGTTCGACGCGAGATACGCCTTGTTCGCGTGCTTCCTGCGCCACCAGATCTCCCAGCTGGACGTTGCGGCGTGCCTCGCGCTCGGCTTGGCTGACGGCGACTTTGGCCGCGTCCTCGGCGGCTTCCGCCTGGCGCAGGGCCAGCTCGAAGCGGGCGCGGTCGACTTCGAACAGCAGGTCGCCGGCTTTTACCTGCTGGTTGTCGTGGACGTAGACCCTGGTCACCTGTCCCGTGACGTCGGGCGCGACCTGCACGACATAGGCCTTGATGCGGCCGTCGCGGGTCCAGGGTTCGATTTCATAGTGGCGCCACAACTGCCAGCCCGCATAGATGGCGCCGGCGGCGGCGAGGACGGTGATGCCGACCCGCGTGAATGCTTGAGGAGAGAATTTCATCTTTTTATTTAAAACCAGTTGGATCCAATAAAAACAAGGCTGCCGAGCACGATCACGAACAGCGAAAAATCGAACAGCGCCGGGTGCCACACGTGCTTATAAAAGCCGGTGCGCGCCAGCAGCTTGTTGCACAAACGCGAGACCACGTAGGCAAGCAAGGCCAGCAATAGCAGCGGCGGGAAATACATGCCGTAGAGGCTGACTTCGCCGATCATCGGATCTCCTTGTCGAAAAGCGGGAGTACTGCGGGTGAAGGTTCGTAGGGTGCTGCCGACGGGAACAGGTCGCGCCGGATGCCGGCCAGCGAGGCCAGCGCATCGCCGCGCGCAGTCGAGGCCTGGGCCGCGCTGACCGAGCGCAGGGCGTTGTCGATCGACACCAGCAGGCGCGCGTCCTCCACCGGGGCGCTGGCGGGGCGTGCCGCGAAATGTTGAGATAAATGTTCGAACAGGGCCCACAGCGCCGCCTGGCTGCGGCCGAGCTCGCTGCGTACGGACAGCAGTTGCGTCATGTTCAGGCCGATGCGCAGGTCGACCAGGGCGTCGCTCGCCTGTAAATCCTGCTGGGGGCCGGCCAGCGCCAGTCGCGGCGTCAGCAGGGCGATGCGATCGACCATGCGCGCGGAAAATTCCGCCAGCGAGGGCGCCTGGCGGCCGTCTCCTATCTTTGCCAATTCTCCCCAGCCCGCACGCAGCAGGCGGCGCGCGGTCCAGCCGGCGCCGACGCTGCGGAACACGCCGATCACCAGCACGGCCAGCGCCAGGCCGGCCAGTTGGGCCAGCGTCGAATTAATAAACGAGGCGGCGTCGGCCGTGTTCGTGTCCTGCAGGGCCAGCGTGCCGGCGATGCCGAACATGAAGGGCATCGCCTTGCCGAAGGTCGCCGGGCGCGCGATCAGCACGCCGAGCACCAGGAAGGCGGGGGCGCAGGCCAGCACCAGCATTTCGAAGCTGTGAATTGCAGGCAGCACCGCCAGCAGATAAAAGGCGGACAGGGGCACCGAATAAATGGTCCAGACCAGGAAGCCCTTAATGAATGGCACCGGGTCGTCCTGGGTCGCGAAGAAGCAGGACATCACCGCCGCCATCATCGGCACCGCGGCGCCCGAGGGCCAGCCGGTCAGGATCCAGAAGGCGCAGCCGGCCAAGGTGGCGATGACGGCGGCGGCCGCCGACACCAGGGCCATGCCGTGGTCCAGGTGCAGCGCCTGCGGCTTCACGTTGGCCAGATCGAAAGCCGCTTCCGGCAGCATGCCGGCCGTGCCGGCCCCGATATGGCGGCGCAGCGCGTGGGCGTCGACGCAGACGTCGACCAGCGCGCGCAGGCGGGCGGCCAGGTTAATCTGCAGCAGGTCGCCCCAGTCGGCATGGCGCTCGGCGGCGGGCGTCAGGGCGTCGATCGCGGTGCGCAGGGCGGCCGGCGTGCCGGGCGGCGCAGCATCGCGCCGGCTGCCGGTCCAGGCCGTGATCTCGGCCAGCACCGCGCGCCAGCGTGCATCGGAGACGCCCAGCCCGCGCAGGGCCTTCAAGCGGTCTTCGATCGAGGACAGCAGCGGCACCATGGCGGCCAGGCGTTCCTGCAGCGCGTGGATCGCGTTCGCGGTCCAGCGCAGGTGCGAAGTGTCGAACGGCAGGTGCACGGCCATCATGCGCAGTTCTGTGATGTCGCCGGCCAGCTTGCGGCGGTCGAGCGAGATGTTGGCGGCCTGCGTGGCCGGGGCCAGCGCATCGGCGATCCAGGCCTGGGCGTCGCGCAAGGCGTGGTCGAGGCGCGCCAGCAGCACCGGGCCGAAGCCCTGCGGGAAGAACAGCGAGTGCACGACGGTTGCGCAACTAATGCCGAGCAAAATTTCCTCGACCCGGGCCAGGGCGATGTCGAAGATGGTGCCGGGGTCGTTCACGGCCGGGAAGGCGATCAATCCGGCGGTATAGCCGGCCAGCATCAGCACATAGGAACGCGGCGTGCGGTCCAGCAGGGAAATGTACAGGCAGCCGCCGACCCACAGCGCCAGCACCAGCGACAGCAGTTCCGGGGAATTGGCGAACAGCGGCACCAGGATCACGGTAGCCAGCGCGCCCAGCAGCGTGCCGCCGAAGCGGAACACGGCCTTCGAGCGGGTGGGGCCGGCGAAGGGCGCTGCGACGATATACGCCGTCATCAGCGCCCAGAACGGACGCGGCAGTCCGATGCGCATCGCGAGATAAAGCGCGAGCATCGCTGCCGCGAAACTTTTAAGCGAGAACAGGGCCTCGTTTTTCGAGGGCAACTTCATCCCTGCTTGTCGCCGGTCGATTCCGCTTTGCCGATGCGGCATTGAATGCTGGTCAGCACGCGCAGACAGGTGTCGATGTCCGCCGGGTCGACACCGGCGAAGACGCTGCGGCGGAAGGGGATCAGCGCTTCTTCCATCTGGGCGGCGCGGGTCTTGCCGTCTTCGGTCAATTGCAGGATGCGCGCGCGGCGGTCTTGCGGGTCGTCATGACGTTCGACCAGGCCGCTGTCGATCAGCAGGTCGATCACGCGCACCAGGGACGACGGCTCCAGGCCGAGGGCGTCGGCCAGCATGCCGGGGCGTACGCCGTCCTGGCCCAGGCGTCCCAGGATCAGCACCGGGAGCGCGGTCGCCTGCGACAGGCTGTACTGCGACGCCACCTTGTCCGCCATCGATTTGTAGGCGCGCGAAGCCTGCGTCATGGCGGCGGTGAGCTGGATCAGGGTCTGGTCGAAGGCGTCCATGGGATGCGGAATTTAATTTGATTATGAAAGTTTAGCATGCGAAGTAAATTCTTGCAGGAAGGGGCATGCGGCTTGTCAGCCGATGAGCGGCGTCGGCGCCGCGCTTGTGTCGGTTACAGCGTGGGAATTGCCGCCAGCGAAGCGGGCAGGTCGAACTCGTGTTCGGGCGCGACCTTGCGCAGCGCCTCGATCGGGGCGTAGCCCCAGTGCACGGCTGCAAAGGCGACGCCGGCGCGGCGCGCGGCGTCGGCATCGGTGGTCTGGTCGCCGATGTACAGGGCCGAGTCGGGCGCCATGGCGGCGCGCTTTAACACCTTGCGGATGCGTGCGGTCTTCCCAAAAATCGACATGCCGCATTCGTACTGGCTGATCAGGGGAGACAGTTCCGGCCCCAGCACCTGCCGCACGTTGTCCTCGGCGTTCGAGGAGACGATGGTCAATTTGACGTTGTCGCGCGCGAGCGCGCGCAGGACATGATCGACCTGCGGAAACAGGCGCACCTGTCCCGCATTTTCGCGCATCAGGGTCTTGAAGCTGGCGGCGGCCAGCGGCAGCTTCCAGGCCGGCATGCCGACCTCGCGCATCATCTCGCGCGTGCCATAGTGGCGCAGGCGCTCGACGTGGGCATGGTCGATGCGGCGAAAGCCGTGCTCGTCAGCGATCCGGTTGAAAACGCTGAGGAAGAACGGAAACGAATCGGCAAGGGTGCCGTCGAAATCGAAAATGGCGAGGCGGTAGCGCATGGCGCCTACATGATACACAGGCTGGGTTATCGACGGGCGTTCAGGCCTGGCCCACGCGCTCCGGCACCACGAAGGCCAGGCTTTCCTCGAACGAACGCAGCACCATGTCGACGTGCTCCTGCACCACCGTCTGGTTCGCAGCCGTCTCGCCAAAAGGCAGGCGGATCGTCACCAACAAGGCGTTCGGCAGGCCGGCGCGCAGTTCGTCGGCCACGCGCTGCCACTGCTCCAGCATGGATTCGACCGGGTAGATCAGGAACACGGTCGAGATCAGGTCGGCCTTGTCCGGTCCCGGATTGTCCTGGTCGGCGCCGATGACCACGCTGCGCGCATCGACGTCGAGTTCGCGCAGGGCGCGTACCAGCAGCTCCGTCAGCAGGTCGTCGCGCTCGGTGCCGAGGCCGGCGCAGAGCACGATCGAGTGCGAAGGCACGTCGAGCGAACCCTGCCAGCGGCCGAGGCGTTCCTCGCGCATCTTGCGCAGGTGGGCGCCGACGTTGGCGTCGAGCAGGGAGACGCGGCCCTTGCGCCGGCGGTTGCGCGGCACTTCCTTCGACACCGGCGTCAGCGTCGCGGCGACGTCGGCGATGGTGGTGCGCAGATGCGCCGCCTGCGCGGTCTCGAGCTGGCCGGCACGCTGTTCGGCGGCGGCCAGCGCGATCCCGGGCAGCAGGATCTGGTCGCAATAGCGCGCGAAGCTGTGGCGGTCGAGATAGCTGCGCGCATCGAGGATGATGTTGTAGGTCTCGCCGGCCAGCACGCGCTGGTAAAAACGCTGGGCCACGTTCACGTCCGGCACGTCGCCCAGCAGGATCGTTACCGGTTCCAGCGCGCGCACATGGCGCCCGGCCACGACCAGGCAGAGCGTGAGGGGCGTGGACAGCAGCAGCCCCACCGGCCCCCACATCGCGCCCCAGAACAGGGCCGAGACGATCACGGCCAGCGGCGACAGGCCCGAGCTGTGCCCGTACACCTTGGGCTCGACCACGTTCGCCACGAACAGCTCGAGCGCGACGAATATCGCCAGGCAGGACAGCGCCATCGTCCAGCCCGGGTCGATGGCGGCGACGAACACGGCGATCAGCACGCCCGCCACCATGATGCCGAGGTAGGGCACGAAGCGCAGCAGGCCTGACAAGGCGCCCCACAGCGCCGCATGCGGCACGCCGAAGGCCCACAGCAGGCCGCCGATCAGGGCGCCGAAGGTGAGATTGACGACGAACTGCGACAGGAAAAAGCGCGAAACGCCGCGCGTCGCATCGGACAGGGCGCGCACCGTGCGGCTGATCTCGGCCTGGCCGGCCAGGCGGATCACGCGGTCGCGCAGGGATTCGTGTTCGAGCAGGATAAACACCAGCAGCACCAGCACCAGGCCCGCTTCGCCGATCGGCCCCCAAGCCAGGGAAAACAGGCGCGCCAGGGTGTCGCGGGTGGTGGCGCGCGGCGCGCGGATCTCGACCGGCAGCGGCTGGTTCGCGCTGGTGGTGAGCGTTCCGCGCCGCACCGTGACCGGCGGCGGCGGCGCCACGGGAGACTGCGGCGCCACCGCACTGAGTTCGGCTTCCAGGCGCGCGAACGGGCGTTCCGTCAGCTCGCGCACGCGTTCGATTTTGGAACGGATCGCGGCCCGGTATTCGGGCAGGTCGCGCGTGACCGCCACCAGCTGAAAGGCGAGGATGGTGCCGATGCCGATCACGCAGGTCCCCGCCAGCAGCACCGAGACCAGTGTCGCCGGCAGGCGCGGCAGGCCGACGCGGCGCATCGACCGGATCAGCGGCGCCAGCACCAGGCTCAATACGGTCGCCAGCGCCAGCGGCTCGAGCACGTCGCGCCCGAAATACAGCAGGCCCAGGATGCAGGCGACGGTGACGACCGAACTGGCGGTGAGATTGTTGAACAGGCTTGATTCGCGCATCGGGGGCAGTGCTGTGCGTGGATGGTCGTGGATGGACGCCGGCTTAGCATTCACCAGCGCCAGCAGTCTAGCACCAATGGCAACCCGGCAGTTCGTCCGGCCTTCAGGAAGCGCCTTGCCCCTCGAGCGCCGCCAGCAGGCGCGCCGCCTCGACCGGTTTCACGAAGTGGCGGTCGAAGCCGGCCTGGCGCGAAGACTCGCGGTCGCTCGACTGGCCGTAGCCGGTCAGCGCCACATACAGCGCGCCCGCCAGCGCCGGCTCGGCACGCAGCCGGCGCGCCAGTTCGTGGCCGTCGATCAGCGGCATGCCGATGTCGAGGATGAACACGTCCGGCGGAGAAGCCAGCGCCGCCCCGACCGCGTCGCGCGGGTCGTTGATGGTCTGCACCCGGTGCCCGGCCGCGTCCAGCAGCACCGACAGGGTCGCGGCGGCGTCGACGTTGTCGTCGACCAGCATGATGCGCAGCGCACGGTCCGATGCGGTGAAGGCCGGCGCCGCCTCGGCCGTGGGACGCGGCAGCTGGCCGGCCGCCGGCAGTTCCACCGTAAACGTGCTGCCCTGGCCGGGGCCGGCGCTGCGCACGCCGACCTGGCCGCCGTGCATGGCGACGATGTTCTTGACCAGCGCCAGCCCCAGGCCGAGACCGCCCTGGGCCCGGTCCGGCGTGCGCTTGCCCTGCACGAACAGGTCGAAGATGTGCGGCAGCAGCGCCGGCTCGATGCCGTTGCCGTTGTCGGTCACCGCGATGCGCACCACGCCATTATTCACCTCCAGCGCCAGCGTGATGTGGCCGCCGGCCGGCGTGTACTTGGCCGTATTCGCCAGCAGGTTGGCCGTCACCTGGATCAGGCGCGCGCGGTCGCCCAGCACGCTCGCCGGGGCCGATCCCAGCTGCAGCGCCAGCGTATGCCTGCCGGCTTCGACCAGCGGGTGCGCCTGTTCGGCGGCGCTGGTAACGACGGCTTTCACGTCGACCGGCGCCTTCTCCAGCTGCACCATGCCGCGCGTGACGCGCGAGACGTCAAGTAAATCGTTGACCAGGGTCGTCATGTGGCTGACCTGGCGCGAGATCACTTCGCTGTACTGCCGTACTTTATCCGCGTTGTTCGGCACCAGGCGCAGCACCTGGGCTGCGGCGCTGATCGGCGCCAGCGGGTTGCGCAGCTCGTGCGCCAGCATCGCCAGGAACTCGTCCTTTCGGTGGTTGGCCGCCTGCAGCGCTTCTTCGGTCAGTTTGGCTGCGTGGATGTCGGTGTCGGTGCCGAGCCATTTGACGATCTCGCCGCTCTCGCTGCGCAGCGCCAGCGCGCGCGCCAGGATCCAGCGGTACTCGCCGCTGTGGTGGCGCAGGCGGTAGGTGGCCTCGTAGGGTGCGCCGCTGGCGATGCTGTGCACCCAGCGCGCGTGGCCGGCCTCCCTGTCGTCGGGATGCAGCAGGTCCTCGGCCCAGCTCGTGCCTCCGGCCGCGCTGGCGGGCAAGCCGACGAAGTCGTAGAAGCGCTCGTTGTGGTAATCGATGCTGCCGTCGGGGAGCGCGGTCCACACCATCTGCGGCATCGCATTGGTGATGGTGCGAAAACGCAGTTCGCTGTCGCGCAGGTCTTCCTCGAAGCGCTTGCGCTCGGTAACGTCGCGCGTGGTGCCGGCGACCGCCTCGACTTCGCCGTCGGGCCCGAGGATGGGCACGAAAATGTAGTCATAAATGCGCCGCCCGAAGGTGCCGTTGAAGGGCACCTCGCCGCGGATCGGCGCCCTGGTCGCCTTCACCTCTTCGATCTCGCGGTCGTGCATGGCTGCGTGCCAGGGCTCGTAGCCCAGTTCCCAGCAGGTCTTGCCGACCGCTTCCTCGAAGGTCTTGCCCCACATCTGCAGCAGCACGGCGTTCGCATAGGTGAACCGGTGCTCGAGGTCGAACACGTAGACGAGATCGGGCGTATTCGACAGCACCGTCTCGTACAGGCGCCGGCGGCGTTCGGATGCGTCGGCCATGGAAGCGAGCTCGCGTTCGGCGTCCTGGTGGC
Source organism: Massilia litorea (assembly GCF_015101885.1). Taxonomy (NCBI): domain Bacteria; kingdom Pseudomonadati; phylum Pseudomonadota; class Betaproteobacteria; order Burkholderiales; family Oxalobacteraceae; genus Massilia; species Massilia litorea. The sequence goes on along the minus strand of NZ_CP062941.1, from coordinate 1,082,817 downwards.
GCGTCCGGTTTTCCTGTTCGCGCAGGTGACGTTCGGTCAGCAGCGCGAGCAGGTCGGTGAAATAGCCGATTTCGCCGACCAGCAGCGCGTCCGGAGCACTTTGCTTCGCATGAAAGACGGCGAGCGTGCCCAGGATCTTGCCACCCGGGGAATGCAGGGGAAAGGACCAGCACGAGCGGATGCCATGGGCCTCGGCCAGGGGCAGCCAGGGCTGCATCGAGGCTTCCTCACGCAGGTCCTCGACGATGAGGATCTGGCCCGCGTGGGCGGCGCGGCCGCAGGGCGGGCCCGCAGGATCGACCGGCAGTGTCGCCAGCGCCGCCGTCAGCTGCGGCGGTAGCCCTGTCGCAGCCGCGAGGCACAGCTGGTTCGCCGGCTCGTCCATCAGGTAGACCGCGGCCCAGCTGTCTTCGTTGATCAGGCGGCGCGCCTCGTCGAGCAGGCTTTGCAGGATGACGTCGTACGGGGCGCCGCGGACGGCATCGGACAAGACGTGCTTCAAACCGCCGAAATTCAAGCCTGCATCTGTGGACTTCATCGTACGCGCCGGGCAAGGGAAAGGGCTCGATTTTAGCTCAGGGGTGACGCCTGCGCGCCCCGCTTTTCAATAGTGTGTTTGCTTCCCATGAACAGCCTTACAATCTTGTCATCTTCATCATCTGCGAAGCGTCGATCATGGCCCAAATCCATCCTGCCGGCTGGCGCGAGATGTCCGTCACCGGAAATGCCGCACGCGAGATCGAAACCCTGTCCCTGCTCGAGCAGCGCCTGTCCGACACGCCCTACAGCATCTACCACGGCGTGCACTGGACGAATGTCGAGCAGGGATACTCGGTGTACGGCGACGTCGATTTCATTGTCGTCGCCCCGAACGGGCGCATGCTGCTGATCGAGCAGGTTGCCGGTTTCATGAACGAGACCGCGGACGGACTGCAGAAGAACTTCCAGGGCAAGCCCCGTAAAATCCGCGCCCACATCCTGCACACGATCGAGGGCTTGACGCGCCGCTATCAGGGAGAGCTGTCGATCGACTACCTGCTGTACTGCCCCGACTACACGGTGCGCGACCCGAACCTGGCAGGCATCGACCCGCGCCACATCATCGACGCCACCAACAAGGGCAAGCTGGCGAAGATCATCCGGGAAGCGCTGCCGATCACCGATAAAACCGACGAATTCGACAAGGTCACGCGCTTCCTCGGCGACACCCTCAGTTTGCGCCCCGACCCCAGCTCGATGATCGGTTCGGCCACGCAGATGGTGACGCGCCTGTCCGGGGGGCTGGCCACCTGGGCGCGCCGGCTCGAATTCGAACCCTTCCGCCTGCGCGTGGTGGGTACGGCCGGCAGCGGCAAGACCCAATTGGCGCTGGCCGAATACCAGGCCGCGATCGACGCCGGGCTGCGCCCCCTGTACGTCTGCTTCAATCGCCCGCTGGCCGACCACATCGAGCGATTGGTGCCGCCGGGCGGCCGCGTCTCGACCTTCCACATGCTGTGCGACGCCTACATGCGCGCTCAGGACGTCACCCCGGATTATTCCTCGCCCGAGGTCTGGAACGAGATCGAGCAGGCCCTGGCCGACGTCGCATTACCCGAGACCTGGCAGTACGACGTGCTGATCGTCGACGAGGGCCAGGATTTCTCGACCGCCTGGCGCGACATCGTGCTCGCCATGGTCAAGCCGAACGGCCGCGCGATCTGGCTCGAGGACCCCGACCAGAATTTATATGGCCGCCAGATGGTGGCCCTGCCGGGCTGGGTGAAACTCCATTCCGACACCAACTACCGCAGTCCGCGCCAGATCGTGCAGATGCTCAAATCGATGGGCGCCGCACGCGAGCCGGTCGAAGCCGGCAGCCCTTTTAAAGGGGCCGACATCGAGGAACTCACTTACCCAGAGGGCAACACCGAGGCGATGCTGGCCCAGACCCGGCGCGCGGTGACGTCGTGCCTGGCCGCCGGCTTCGGCCGCCACGACATCGCGATCTGCTCGTTCCGCGGGCGAGAAAAATCGGCGATCCTGAACCTCGATAAACTGAGCGATGCGCATACGCTGCGGTCGTTCACGGGGGAGTACGACCTGTTCGGCAATCCGGTGTTTCGCGAAGGGGGACTGCTGGCGGAGTCGGTGTACCGGTTCAAGGGACAGTCTGCGCCGGCGCTGATTTTCACGGAGATCGATTTCGAGGACATGACGGATCTCGTGCTGCGTAAACTGTTTGTGGGGATGACGCGGGCGAGACTGAAACTGGTGCTGGTGATGAGCGATCGGGCGTCCTTGCAGCTGCTGGATCGCATGTAAATACCCTCCCATCCTGAAACAATTGCTAACGTATCGCGTGGTAACAATTCTGCATGCTCGGCTATGATGGCGCCCTTTCGGCAAGATCAGCAGCATTCGCTTCGGTAAGGTTGGGAGCAATGTTGTCTGGCATGGGATGTGGATGGAAGTACAGAGTCGCGTAGTGCCCGCAGCAGCTGGAGCGCAGCAAACACAATTTGGCCTGATCAATCTTTTAAAAGCAGTCGCGGCGCAGCTGATCGTGCTGCATCATCTCGCCTTCTACGGGCCGATGGCCGACCGTGCGCGGCCGCTCATGCCCGACTTGTTCGACTGGCTCGCCGGGGACGCCCGCATCGCTGTCCAGATTTTCCTCGTCATTGGCGGCTTTCTCGCCGCCAAATCGCTGTCGCCGCAAGGCTTGGGAACGCAACGCAACCCGCTTGGCACCATGTGGCGGCGCTATGTAAAGCTGGCGCCGCCGTTTATCGTCGCCACTTTGCTTGCCGCCCTTGCCTCGGCCATTGCCTCCGCCTGGATGACGCACGAATCGATTTCCAGCGCGCCGAGCGTGACGCAACTGGCCGCGCACGTGCTGCTGCTGCACAGCGTGCTCGGTTACGAATCCTTGTCCGCCGGTGCCTGGTACGTGGCCATCGATTTCCAGCTGTATGCGGGGGCTGCCTTGCTGTTGTGGCTGTGCGGGCGCCTGTCCGGCGGACTGCATCGGCCGTGGCTCGCGCCTGTGATGATGACGGTGGTCGTCGTGTCCTCGCTGTTCTACTTCAACCGCGATGCGGACTGGGATGTGTGGGCACCGTATTTCTTCGGCAGCTATGGCTTGGGCATGCTGGCCTGGTGGGCCGGTGATCCGGCGCGCAAGCCGCGTACTGTTGTGGTGCTGTTCCTGATGATGGTCGTGCCGACGCTGGCGGCGCTGACGCTCGATTTCAGGAGCCGGATTGCGGTGGCGCTCAGCGTGGCGTGCGTGTTGATGCTGCTGGGGCGGGTACGGGTTCGTTCGAGCACTGGATGGTCGCTGGCGAACTGGCTTGGCAAGAACTCCTATTCGATTTTTTTGGTGCACTTCCCGGTGTGCCTGGTGGTGAATGCGGCATTTACACGGTTTGTGCCGGTGGATGTGGCGTGGCAGGCAGTGGGCACGCTTATCGCCTGGGCGGCGAGCCTCGCGGGCGGAGCGGCGTTTTTCCGTTGGGTGGAAGCGCCGCTGGGACGAATGGCCGGCATGGCTGGCGGTGCCCGGCCGGTGCGGGCCTTCGACGGCTTGACGCGCAAGGATGTCGTGGCACGCTGAGCTTTCTTAGGTCCGTCCCACATCGATCGACGCATAAGTTCCCGCGTCGAGCGGTTCAGGCACCTCCAGCCGCAGTCGCGGAATCTTTTCGTACAAGTGGAGTTTGAACTCGTCGCTGTCATTCGCGTAATGGCAGCGGCGATGGCAATTCGGGCACAAAGCCACGGCATTTGTCGGGGTATCCGAGCCGTGGCTCGCCAGAGGCATCACGTGATGCACTTCCAGGTACGGTAATCCATCGTTGCCAATAAAAGGTGCGGCCTGATCGCAGCCTTCGCACATTCCGTCGGCGACCTTGAGGACCCAGGCCTTGACGGCGGGATCGCGCACATAGCTGGCGCTGGTCTTGAGTGCTAGCTGGGGATGCTTCGAGCCTGTCGGTATCTTCAAGTATGCCTGGTTGCGCAATGTCGAGACCTGCGCCGCCAATGCAGCCGCATCCGCCGTCGGCACGTAAGCGGTCAAAAATGCGATGTCGTGCAGTTGGAGCAGCGCGACCATTTTCTCCTTCACGGCAGTGCCGATATTGCGTGCAGGGAGATAGCCGGCGATATACGGCGTCTTGAGTTCGTACAGTGCCGCCGAGATGTTCTGCATGCGGAATTCGACCGATGCCTTCGTTCGACCTGCAAGCGGTCCGTCACGCAGCTGGCGATTGACTTCGGCCTTGTTGTAAGGCTCGCCCTTCAGTTCCGAACGAAGCATCACCAAGTAAGCGTCTACTGCGCTCCTCAGCTCTTTTTCGCTCCATGAGCTGGCACTTGCTGTTTAAACTTCGGGAATAAGAGACATACAGTAGGCCAGGACACGGTGTCTTGGAGTCTACTGTTTGTTCAATATCTTTTCAATAATCTATCGATCGGTTTGCGCTCGAATGTGATCACGCGTGCTCCATACATCACGCCCGTATCTTCTGAATCTCGCTCTGCCGATGATCCTGCACGATCGCCCCCTGCTGCAGCACCACGACCCGCTCCGCCATGGCGATCGTTTCGGGCCGGTGCGCAACTAACACGCGGGTCAGCGCGAGCGTCTTGATCGCCGCATTGACGGCTTGCTCGTTCCACACATCCAGATGGCTGGTCGCCTCATCCAGTACCAGGATCTTCGGCTGTTTATACAGCGCCCGCGCCAGCAGGAGACGCTGCTTTTGTCCGCCCGACAGCCCGCTGCCGATGTCGCCGACGAGGGTGTTGTAGGCCATGGGCATGCTCATGATTTCCGGATGAATGGCGGCCAGTTGCGCGCATCCCTGCACGCGTTCGAGATCGGCCGTGGGCGAGAAAAAACTGATGTTGTCGGCAATCGAGCCGGCGAACAGGCCGTCGTCCTGCATCACGGTGCCGATCAGGTTGCGGAAATTGGCTGCGCCGAGTTGCTGCAGTTTGATGCCGTTGATCAGAATCTCGCCTTCCACCGGATCGAGCAGACCCAGTAACAGTTTCATGAGCGTCGTCTTGCCGCAGCCGGAGGGGCCGGTCACGGCAATGCATTCGCCCGCGGGAATCACCAGATTCAGGTTTTTGAGGATAAACGCTTCGCCATCGCCGTAGCGGAAGGAGACGTTCCGGAACTCGATCGAGGGAGTGATTGCGCTTGTGTCGATTTCAAAGTCCTGGCTGCTTACCTCGGGCTCGGTCATGACGATGTCGGCAAGCCGGTTGCCGTGCAGGCGCAGCATCTTGAGTTCGAACACCTTGTCGACCAGGCTGGTCATGCGGCTGCTGAACTGGTCCTTGTAACTGATGAAAGCGAACAGCATGCCGACCGACAGCGTGTTGTCCAGCACCAGGGTTGCGGCGAGCCAGATCACCAGCACACGTTCGCTGTTGAACAGGAATGCATTCGCATTTTGGTAGGTAATGCCGAGCTTTGCGATGCGCAGGTCGGCGTTGAACTGGTCGACCAATGCATTCATCCAGCTGGCGCGCCGCTCTTCACTGCGGCCGAACAGGCGAATGCTCTGGATGCCGCGCACCGATTCCAGGAAGTGGGTTTGCTGTTTGGCCGCGTGGATGATCTGCTCGGCGGTGGCGTCGCGCAGCGCGCCGAAAATCACCAGGCGCAACAGGACATACAGGAGCACGGCGATACAGGCGACCCCCGCAAGCTTCGGGCTATAGGTGAACATCATCGCCAGCGTGCCAAGCACGAGTACGCCGTCGATGATTCCCTCGACGAACTGGGTCGTCAGGCTGTGCTGGATGGTGTGGATCGAGGTGAAGCGCGAGACGATGTCGCCGGTATGGCGTTTTTCGAAATAGGGTAGCGGCAGCTTCATCAGGTGGGCGAAGGCGTTGCCGAACCACTGGAAATTCAGGTCGGTCGCAAGCGCGGTCGTGATCCAGCCGCGCACCGCACCGATTGCCGTCTGCAGCACCACGAGCAGTAAAAAGCCGATGCCGAGCACCGTCAACAAGTCGCGATCAGAAACGAGGATGGCCTCGTCGATCACCCATTGCATATAGAAGGGCGCGACCAGGGCGCACAATTGCAGCGCCAGCCCGAGCAGCAATAATTGAATGAGGCCGCGGCGCAAACCGGTCACCCGGCCCATCAATGACAGCAAGGGAAAATTCTGCGTCTCGTCCTGCCTGACGAATTCGGTCGTCGGTTGCAATTCCAGTGCGACCCCGGTGAAATGCCGGGAAAACTCGCTCAGCGGCAGGCGGCGCACGCCGACCGCGGGATCATGAACGATTGCGTGGGTGGTCGATACGCTTTTGAGTACGACGAAATGATTCATGTCCCAATGCAGGATACAGGGCATTTTCAGCTGCGGCAGCTTGTCGATATCGAGTTTCAAGGGGCGGGTCTGCAGCGCCAGGCCCTGCGCCATGTTCATGACACCCTTGAGCGTCGTCCCCTTCAATGACACCGAAAAGCGCGCCCTCAGACTGGCCAGATCGAGCCGGTGGCCGAAATGACTGGCCACCATGCAGAGACAGGCCAGGCCGCATTCGGCCGCTTCGGTTTGCAGGATGAGAGGAAGCCGGTTGCGGCGCCAAAACGAATACTGCGGGGAATTCTTGAGTTTCATGGCTGTCTCGTAAAGGGTCCTGCCGTTGCGTTGTTCCGGAGCGGGTTGTCAGCCGCGTCCGGTAATGCTGAACAGTGGTTCCAGAATCCATTCAACCAGGCGGCGATGGTCCAGATGGATGCTGGCATCGATGACCATTCCTGACTTCAAGGGCAATGGCTTGCCGTAGGCGGTGATCGTTTGCGAGTCCAGGGTCAGGCGGATCCGGTAGAGCGGTTCCGAAGAGGGCGTCTGTGGCAGTCCCAGTTCCTGGGGCAGCATGGAGGTATCGGCCACTTCGCGCACGCGCGCACGGTGCTGGCCGAATTTCTGGTAGGGATAGGCCTGGTAGCGCAGCAGCACCAGCATGCCGGGCTTGACGAAGCCGATCGAACGCGAGGGAACATAGATTTCGGCTTCCAGTTGCGCACCGTGGGGCAGGACCGAAGCCAGGGTGGTACTGGGCGCAATCGTCTGGCCGAGTTCGGCCGCAATCGCCGTCACCACGCCATCGACGGGCGCGCGCACGAGGATTTCCCTGCGTGCTTCGTTTTCCGTCAGGTTCTGTTCGAGCGAGGACAGGGTCCGGCCCAGGGCACTCGTTTCACGCTGCGCCTGCAGTTCGAGGTCGGCCAGGTTCGCTTGCGCCGCGTCCCGTTCGCGTTCGCTGGCGGCATGCACGCGTTCGAGATCGGCCAGCCGCTGGCGCTGGTCGAGCAGTTCGCCCTGCTTGTCCTGCAATTGCGCGGCGGAGATATAGCTGGTCGCCGCCAGCTCGGCAAAACGTGTAAAGGACTGCTCGGCGAGCGCGACGCGTTTGGTCTGCAAGCCGATCTGGCCCAGGGCGCGTTCGGCTTCCAGCGCCAGGTCGCGTGCCCGCTGCCTGGCGGCGGCAATGCGCTGGCTACCCTGTATTTCCGACTGCTTCAGTTCGGTGCGCAGGCTGGCGAGCTGGCTTTCGAGCAGCATGGAGACGCGTTTCTCCGCCGATCCGCTGCCGGCGCTGCTGCGCTCGGCGGACAGCACGAACATGACCTGGCCGGCCTTGACCGCCTGTCCTTCCCTGATCCGTTTGTCGGTGACGATGCCGGCCTGGACCGGCGTAACGCGAATCACGCCCGCACTCGGCAGCAACACGCCGCTCGCCTCGGCCTTTCTCGTGGTACTGAACAGGAAGAAGAAGGCGACGATACACAGGGCGATCACGACGAACACTGCCGTCAGGACGCGGTGACTGACGGGATGGGCGAGGATGACCGTGCCGTACTGCCTGGAGCCGGCGTGCTCGATGGCTTGCGCGCGGAACAAGGGGCGGCTCTGTGCGTCCGCCGTTGCCGGCGCTTGCTGCTTGTCGGGAGCATTCATCGGTGTCGGCCAGTGATGTAAAAGCGAACACTGAACGGTAGCCTATGCGCTTCCTTACTTTATTGACCTTCTGCAATACTTTCGACCAGTGCATGCGCAGGGCTTATGCAATTTTTGGGCGTAAAAAAAACGGCCATGTCGCCATGGCCGTTCATTCACAACACGTGGATCACATCAGACGTCGATATTCCCCGCCTGCAGCGCATTCGACTCGATAAAGTTCCTTCTCGGCTCGACCTCGTCGCCCATCAGCGTAGTAAAAATCTGGTCCGCGGCAATCGCGTCTTCGATCTGCACCTTCAACAAGCGGCGCACGGTCGGGTCCATCGTGGTTTCCCACAGCTGTTCCGGATTCATCTCGCCCAGACCTTTATAGCGTTGCTTCGACACGCCACGTTCGGCTTCTTCGCGCAGCCAGATCATCGCTTCGTGGAATTCGCGCACGGCGAATTCCTTCATTTTCTCGCCTTCGCCGCGGCGCATGATGGCGCCTTCGCCCATCAGGCCCTGGAAGGTCGCGGCGGCGTTGGCCAGCACGGCATAGTCGTTGCTGAGCACGAAGTCGGCGTCGATCGAGGTCACGTAGACGTTACCGTGGCGCATGCGCTCGATGCGCAGCGAGTGCTTTTCGCTGAGCTCGTCCGAACGCACGACCACGCGCACGGCCGGATCGTTGATCGCCGCTTCCATCACCTTGGCGGACGCCTCGGCGGCTTCCAGCGTCATCATGTCCAGTGTCACGCCGCTCATGATGGCGGTCAGCGCGGCACGGTCGATCACGCGCGTCAGGCGCATCATGATGGCGTTGGCCAGGTTGTACTGGCGGACCAGCTCGGCCAGCGCTTCGCCCGTGATCGGCTCGGCGCCTTCGCGCGGCAGCAGCGAGGCGCCGTTCAGCGCCACCATCATCATGTAGCTCGCTTCCTCGACGTCGTCTTTCAAATAGCGCTCGTCGCGGCCGGACTTCACCTTGTACAGCGGCGGCTGGGCAATATAGATGTGGCCGCGTTCGACCAGCTGCGGCATCTGGCGGTAGAACAGCGTCAGCAGCAGGGTCCGGATGTGGGCGCCATCGACGTCCGCATCGGTCATGATGATGATGCGGTGGTAGCGCAGTTTATCCACGTTGAATTCGTCCGGGCCGATCGAGGTGCCGAGGGTCGCGATCAGGGTCGTGATCTGTTCCGACGACAGCATCTTCTCGAAGCGCGCCTTTTCCACGTTCAGCACCTTGCCGCGCAGCGGCAAAATCGCCTGGAACTTGCGGTCGCGGCCCTGCTTGGCGGAGCCGCCTGCCGAGTCACCCTCGACGATGTACAGCTCGGCCAGCGCCGGGTCGCGTTCCTGGCAGTCGGCCAGTTTCGACGACAGGCCCAGGCCGTCCATGACGCCCTTGCGGCGGGTCAGGTCGCGCGCTTTTCTAGCCGCTTCGCGGGCACGGGCGGCTTCGACGATCTTGCCGCAGATGATTTTGGCGTCGTTCGGCTTTTCGTTCAGGAAGTCGGTGAGCGTTTTCGCCACGATTTCCTCGACCGGGCCGCGCACTTCCGACGACACGAGTTTATCTTTGGTCTGCGACGAGAATTTCGGTTCCGGCACTTTGACGGACAGCACGCAGGTGAGGCCTTCGCGCATGTCGTCGCCCGAGATCTCGACTTTCGCCTTCTTCGCGAAATCGTTCTCGTCGATGTATTTGTTGATCACGCGCGTCATCGCCGCCCGCAGGCCGGTCAGGTGGGTGCCGCCGTCGCGCTGGGGGATGTTGTTGGTGAAGCAGAGCACCTGCTCGTTGTAGGCGTCGTTCCACTGCATCGAGACGTCGACCGAGATATTCGTGCCATGCTCGGACATGCGGTCGCCGGTGGCCTGGAACACGGTCGGGTGCAGGACCGTTTTCGCCTTGTTGATGTACTCGACGAAGCCGCGGGTGCCGCCTTCGAAGGCGAAGACTTCTTCCTTGCCGGTGCGGTGGTCGCTCAGCCTGATGTTGACGCCGTTGTTCAGGAACGAGAGTTCGCGGATACGCTTGCTCAGGATCTCGTAATGGAATTCGACCGTCGTGAAGATTTCTTCGTCAGCCCAGAAGTGCACTTCGGTGCCGCGCTTGTCCGTTTCGCCGATCACCTTGATCGGGGAGACTTCGAAGCCGTCGACGATCTCGATTTCGCGGTTCTGCGGAACGCCGCGCACGAATTCCATCTGGTGCACTTTGCCTTTTTGGCGGACCGTCACGCGCAGCAGTTTCGACAGCGCATTCACGCAGGACACGCCGACGCCGTGCAGGCCGCCGGACACTTTATAGGAGTTCTGGTTGAACTTGCCGCCGGCGTGGAGTTCGGTCAGGGCGATTTCGGTCGCCGAGCGCTTCGGCTCGTGCTTGTCGTCCATCTTGACGCCGGTCGGGATGCCGCGGCCGTTGTCGGCGATCGAGATCGAATTGTCGGCGTGGATGGTGACGTGGATTTCGGTGCAGTAGCCGGCCAGCGATTCGTCGATCGAGTTATCGAGCACCTCGAAGACGAGGTGGTGCAGGCCGGTGCCGTCCGAGGTATCGCCAATGTACATGCCCGGGCGCTTGCGCACCGCTTCCAGGCCTTCCAGAATTTGAATCGAGGCGGCGCCGTAATCGTCCGACATCATCGGCGACTGGGGCATTTCGTTGGTGTTATCGGACATGGACTGCTTTCTCAAAAAACTGTGTATTCAGACTGCTCAGTTCGGGCCGCGACCTTGATTAAACAAGAGGCAGCAGCCCGAATCGCCGAATTAATGCGCGTATCTTTTAGATGCGCATCGGCATGACGACATACTTAAAATCGCCATTGTCGGGAATCGAGATCAGGGCCGACGAATTCGAGTCGCCCAGGGCGATGTTCACCTGGTCGCACTTCAGGTTGTTCAGCACGTCGAGCAAATACGTGACGTTGAAACCGATGTCGATCTGGTCGCCGCCGTAGTCGATCTCGAGTTCTTCGACCGCTTCTTCCTGGTCGGCATTGGTCGAGCTGATCTTCATGCTGCCCGGGGTGATGATGCAGCGCACGCCCTTGAACTTGTCGCTGGTCATGATCGCGGCGCGCTGCAGCGAGCGCAGCAGTTCGTCGCGGCTGATCGTGAAGTCGTTTTTATAGCCCTTCGGGATCACGCGGGTGTAGTCAGGGAATTTACCTTCGACCAGCTTCGAGACCAGTTCGATGTCGGCGAAGGTCAGTTTGACCTGCGACGCGGCGATGTCGAGCTGGACGGTTTCGTCGCTTTCTTCGAGCAAGCGCTGCAGTTCGATGATGGTCTTGCGCGGGATGATGACTTCCTGGCGCGTGAATTCCTGCTCGGCTTCGACCTGACAGAACGCGAGGCGGTGGCCGTCGGTGGCGACTGCAATCACCTTGTTACCGTCCAGCACCAGCAGCAGGCCGTTCAGGTAGTAGCGGATGTCCTGCTGGGCCATCGCGAAGTGCACCATGTTGAACAGGTGCTTCAGCGTCTTTTGCGGCAAGGTGACGGTGGCGTTGTAGGTGTCCGCAACCGAGACGGTCGGGAATTCCTCGGCGGCCAGGGTCTGCAGCGCAAAGCGCGACTTGCCGCTCTGCACAGCCAGGCGTTTATTTGCCAGCGTCATCGTGACATCGCCCGATTCCGGCAGCGCGCGCAGGATGTCCAGCAGTTTACGGGCAGCGACCGTGGTGCCGGTGATGTCATCGCCGGAACCGATGTTCGCGTGCGTCGTGATCTGCACTTCGGTGTCGGTCGACAGGAAAGAGACGCTTTCGCCGTCCTTGCGGATGAGGATATTGGCCAGAATCGGCATGGTGTGCCGACGCTCGACAATACCGCTCACGATCTGCAGTGGCCGGAGAAGCGTGTCTCGGGTGGTTTTGACCAATTGCATAGTTGTCCTCAGAAAGGGTTAATACTGAAAGTGTTGCTACTGCACTATTCTGCCAATTGCCGAGGGTAAATGCCACCCCCGGCGATGTGTGATCGGATCAGCCCTTGAGGGTCTGCTCCAGCACGTGCAATTCGTGGTTGCACTCGGCATTTTTCTGGCGGTCGCCGGCGATCTTGCGCACCGCGTGCAGCACGGTGGTGTGGTCGCGGCCGCCGAACAGTTCGCCGATTTCCGGCAGACTCTTCTGCGTCAATTCCTTGGCCAGGTACATGGCGATCTGGCGCGGGCGGGCGATGTTCGCCGGGCGCCGCTTCGAGTACATGTCGGCGACCTTGATGTTGAAGAAGTCGGCCACCGTCTTCTGGATGTTTTCCACCGAGATCTGGCGGTTCTGCACCGACAGCAGATCCTTCAGGGCTTCCTTCACGATGTCGATCGTGATGTCCTTGCCGTGGAAACGCGAGTAGGCCAGGATTTTTCGCAGCGCGCCTTCCAGCTCGCGCACGTTCGAGCGCAGGTGTTTCGCCACGAAGAAGGCGACGTCGTCGGAGAGCGTGACGCCTTCCGATTGCGCCTTTTTCAGCAGGATCGCGACGCGCATTTCCAGTTCCGGCGGCTCGATCGCGACCGTCAGGCCGGAATCGAAGCGCGAGATCAGGCGGTCGTCCATGCCCGTGATCTCTTTCGGATAGGTGTCCGAGGTGATGATGATCTGCTTTTTCGCCGCGATCAGCGCCTCGAACGCATAGAAGAACTCTTCCTGGGTGCGGCTTTTCCCGCCGAAGAACTGGATATCGTCGATCAGCAGCATGTCGAGCGAGTGATAGTAATGCTTGAAGTCGTCGAAACCTTTGCGTTGATAGGCGGTGACGACGTCGCGCACGTACTGCTCGGCGTGGATGTAGCGGATGCGCGCGCCCGGCTGGTCGGCCATGACCTGGTTGCCAATCGCGTGGATCAGGTGGGTCTTACCGAGGCCGACGCCGCCGTAGAAGAACAGCGGGTTGTAGGACACGCCCGGGTTGTTCGCCACCTGGATCGCGGCGGCGCGCGCCAGCTGGTTGGCCTTACCGGTAACAAAACTGTCGAAGGTCAAGTCCGGGTTGATGCGGCTCTGCTCGCGCTTCGGCGAGTTGGCGATATTTAAATTTTGCTGCGGCTCAGCGGGTGCGGACGGGCGCAGTTGGCCCGGTTCCGCCTGGGCGGCCGGGGCAGGGCGCACGGCGTCCGGCTTTTTCACGTTCAGGCGCGGGTCGAGCACGAACTGCACCTCGACCGGGGCTTCCCAGTACTGGCAGGCCAGTGCCGTGATGCGGTTGGCGAACTGCGACTTCACCCAGTCGAGCTTGAATCGATTGGGCGCTGCAATGCGCAGCTTGCCGTCCTCGTAATCGAGGGCGACGAGCGGTTTGATCCACGCGCTGTATTGTTGCGGCGTCAGCTCGAGCTCCAGTTGTGCGGAGGCGGTCTGCCAAAAATTTTCCATGTATGCGGCTTATTGATACGTAACACGCTATTTTACCCGTCTACGCGCAAGTTATCCACAGGTTGGGCCAAGTTTTTGCGCGTTGGCTGGGGATAAAGATCGAGTTATCCATACCGTCAGTAAAAAGTGAAACAACAGTCGCCTTGACAGTCGGGGGCGAAATCGAGTCTAATTCAGGGTTCCCCGTCCGCCTGTCTGTCAGCCGAGCAATTTTGGCCATGAAGTGCAGGGACGAGCTGTGGCGTGACGCTGGCTTAACAACTGCGAACTGTCATTGGCGCCGATTCCTGACGAGAAGACGTCAGACCCGATTTTGCATCCTATTTTGCTTTAAGCGAGACCACCATGAAACGTACTTACCAACCTTCCGTCGTTCGTCGCAAGCGCACGCACGGCTTCCGCGCACGTATGGCTACCCGTGGTGGCCGCCAAGTCCTGAACGCACGCCGCGCCAAGGGCCGCAAGCGTCTGGCTGTCTAAGCCAGCTCGCCTGCTCCACTGCGGTCGGCCATGACAGGCGAAGGTTCGCACGACTTCGCGCGCGCTCGGCGCATTTTAAAAACGGATGAGTTTTCATCCGTTTTTCGTTTGCGGCCCACGCAAAAATCCGCGCATTTCGTGTTGTACACGCGACCCAGCCCGCTGCCCCATGCGCGGCTGGGCATCGTCGCGGCCAAACGCTTCGCGCCGCGCGCCGTCACCCGCAATACCATCAAGCGCGTCACGCGCGAACTGTTCCGCACGCACGAGATCCAGGCTGTCGATTGCATCGTTCGCCTGGCCCGTCCGGTGAACACCAAGGCCGGCCCGGCGACCAACAGCGCGCTGAAACGCTTGCTGCACGCCGAACTGTCACGCCTGCTGGCTTCACAGCGTCCACGCCGCCCCGTTGGGCCGGCGCCTGCGCCACCGACGCCATGAAGACCCTGCTCATCTGGATCGTGCGAGCCTATCGACTCGTGCTGTCGCCGATGCTCGGGCAGAATTGCCGCTTTTATCCGTCCTGTTCCAGTTATGCCATCGAGGCGCTCCAGACCCATGGTGCGCTGCGCGGCAGCTGGCTGGCCGCGCGCCGCCTGGGCCGCTGCCATCCCTGGAATGCGGGCGGCGTCGATCCGGTGCCCCCACGCGGGCACAAAGATTCCCACCCAGCCGCTTGCGGTTGCAACCACTCCTGATCAATACCTCAATGGAAATCAATAAACGTACCATTTTGTGGATTGTCTTCGCCGTCTCGCTTGTCGTCCTGTGGAATAACTGGATGGTGTCGAACGGTAAGCAATCGATGTTCTCGCCTACGCCGCCGGCCAAGGTCGCGCAAGCGCCTGCCGCTGCGAATGCCACCGGCACCACCGGTTCGCCGGCCGCCGGTGTTCCGGCCGCGGGCGCCCAGCCCGGCGCGGTGCCTGGTGCTGCGGCACCGGGCGCAGTGCCTGGCCAGCCGGCCGCTCCTGCACCGGCCGAGCGCATCACCGTCACCACCGACGTCATCAAGGCCGAGATCGACACCCAGGGTGGCGTCATCCGCCGCCTCGAGCTGCTGAAATTCCCTGACCACTTCGACAAGACGAAGAACCAGGTGCTGTTCAACGTCACCGGCAACAACGTCTACCTGGGCCAGACCGGCCTGATCGGTTCGACCCCGGCCGGCGTCCTGCCTAACCACAACACGCCATTCGTGGCGCGTCCCGGCCTGCGCACCCTCGACGGCGGGAATGCCGTGCAAGTCGTGCTCGATGCGGAGCAGGGCGGCGTCAAATTGACCAAGACGCTGACCTTCAAACGCGGCGAGTACGTGGTCGATGTCCGTCACGACGTCACCAACCTGACCGCGGCGCCGGTCCAGCCTTCGCTCTACCTGCAGCTGCAGCACGACGGCAACAAGCCGGAAGGCAGCTCCTGGTTCACCCCGAGCTTCACCGGCCCGACCCTGTGGACCCCTGAAGAGAAATACAAGAAGCTGAGCTTCGAGAACATCGAAAAGGGCAAAGCCGAGCACGCGACCAAGGCGAACGGCGGCTGGGTGGCGATTTCGCAGCACTTCTTCGTATCGGCCTTCATTCCGGCCGAGAATGCCCCGCGCGACATCTTCACCAAGAAGCTGGCGACGAACTTGTACGCAATCGGTACCGTCCAGCCGCTGGGCACGGTGGCACCGGGCGCGACCGTCTCGAACACCGCGCGCCTGTACTCGGGTCCGCAGGACGAGAAGACGCTGGAAAAAATCACCCCGGGCCTGGAACTGGTCAAGGACTACGGCATGTTCGCGATCATCGCGAAACCCCTGTTCTGGATCATCGACCAGATCCACCAGCTGCTGGGCAACTGGGGCTGGACGATCATTGCCTTCACGATCCTGATCAAGCTGGCCTTCTTCCCGCTGTCGGCCGCCGGCTACCGCAGCATGGCAAAGATGCGCGTCGTCACGCCGAAGATGCAGGCGATCCGCGAGCGCTACAAAGCCGACCCGGTCAAGATGCAGCAGGCGACCATGGAACTGTACAAGGCCGAGAAGATCAACCCGCTGGGCGGCTGCCTGCCGATCCTGGTGCAGATGCCGGTGTTCCTGGCCCTGTATTACGTGCTGCAAGCCTCGGTCGAGATGCGCGGCGCGCCGTGGATCGGCTGGATCACCGACCTGACCCAGCCTGACCGCTTCTTCATCCTGCCGATCCTGTACGCGATCTCGATGTTCATCACGGCGAAACTGAATCCCCAGCCGGCCGATCCGATGCAGGCAAAGATGATGATGTTCATGCCGCTGGCGTTCTCGGTCATGTTCATCTTCTTCCCGTCGGGCCTGGTCCTGTACTGGGTGGTGAACAATCTGGTGTCGATCGCGCAGCAGTGGGTGATCACCAAGAAGTACGGCACGGCGACCAAGTAAGTTGCTTGTGTTGTGAACAAAAGCCCGTGGACTCCACGGGCTTTTTTAATTGCCAACGATTAACCGAAGCCACACATTCATTCAGGCAGCTTCCTGCCTTAAATCATCTACAATTCGCGCATGAAGCTAGATACCTCTCCCATCGCGGCGATCGCCACCGCACCCGGACGCGGCGGCATCGGCGTGGTCCGCGCCTCCGGTAAATCGCTCGGCCCGCTGATCGAAGCGCTGTTCCCCGATACGAAACTGGCGCCGCGCCACGCAACCTACATTCCTTTTAAATCCGTCGACGGCAGCGTCATCGACCAGGGCCTGGCCTTGTACTTCAAGGCGCCGCATTCCTACACCGGCGAAGACGTGCTCGAACTGCAGGGCCATGGCGGCCCGGTCGTGCTGCAGATGCTGCTGTCCCGGGTGCTGGAAGCGGGCCGCGAACACGGCCTGCGCCTGGCCGAACCGGGCGAATTCACGCGCCGCGCCTACCTCAACGACAAGCTCGACCTGGCCCAGGCCGAAGCGGTGGCCGACCTGATCGACGCTTCCACCGAGGCGGCGGCGAAATCGGCCTCCCAGTCGCTGTCGGGCGCGTTCTCGCAAGTCGTGCACCGGCTGGTCGAACAGACGATCAACTTGCGCATGCTGGTCGAGGCAACGCTGGACTTCCCGGAAGAGGAAATCGATTTCCTCGAAAAATCGAACGCACGCGGCCAGCTTGCCGGCATCGTCGAGTCCCTGGAGCACGTGTTCCGCCAGGCGGCGCAGGGAGCATTGCTGCGCGAAGGGCTGAATGTGGTGCTGGTCGGACAGCCGAACGTCGGTAAATCCTCGCTGCTGAACGCGCTGGCCGGTGCGGAAGTGGCGATCGTCACGCCGATCGCCGGCACCACGCGCGATAAAGTCAGCGAGACGATCCAGATCGAGGGTATTCCCTTGAACATCATCGACACCGCCGGCATCCGCGCGATCGACGAGGGCATCGACGTCGTCGAGCGCATCGGCATCGAGCGCACCTGGGGAGAGGTCGGCAAGGCGGACGTGATCCTGCACCTGCTGGACGCGAACCTCGGCCCAAGCGCAGCCGACGAGACCATCGTCGCCGCTTTCCCGGCC
This sequence comes from Massilia litorea, assembly GCF_015101885.1. Lineage (NCBI taxonomy): Bacteria > Pseudomonadati > Pseudomonadota > Betaproteobacteria > Burkholderiales > Oxalobacteraceae > Massilia > Massilia litorea. The sequence goes on along the minus strand of NZ_CP062941.1, from coordinate 1,065,463 downwards.
GGGGTGCCGGTGGTACGGATCTGGAACAAGATCGATTTGTCGGGACACCGGGCGACCGTCGAGGGTGCGGCCGATGCCACGCATATCTATTTGTCGGCCAATGAAAAACTCGGCATCGACCTGCTGCGCGCGGAACTGCTGCGCATCGCGGGCTGGCAGCAGACGGGCGAGTCGCTCTACCTGGCGCGCGAACGCCACCTGATCGCACTGCGCGCGGCGCGCCAGCATCTGGACGTGGCGGCGCAGCATGCGGCGCAGGATGACCAGTCGCTGGATTTGTTTGCCGAAGAGCTGAGGTTGGCGCAGGATCAGCTGTCGAGCATTACCGGCGAGTTCACGCCGGACGATCTGCTCGGGGTGATTTTCAGCCGGTTCTGTATCGGTAAATGACAGGTTTCGTAGGGTGGGCTCAAGAGCCCACCCTACGAAACCACCCCTCCGATTAGCCCGTGCTACCCTTGAGCCCGAACCCAAGGAGCTGGCATGGCTGAACAACACCCCCTGCGCGCGCGACGCGCTACGCGACGCGTCTTCCTCATCGCATCGAGCCTGGCCGCGGCCGCCGCCCTGGCGTCCTGCGCCAGCCTCCTCGGCCCGCGCGAAGTCGATATTCCGCTGCCCAAACTGCAGGCCAGCCTCGACCGCCGCTTCCCGATGGACAACCGCTTGTTGGAACTGTTCGACCTGCGTTTGTCTCGCCCGCAGCTGGCCGTGCTGCCGGGCGACCGCGTCGCGCTCACGGTCGACGCCAGCGTCGCCCAATCCTTCCTCAGGAATCCCCTCGGCGGCACGCTCGCCTTTTCCGGCCGCCTCGTGGTCGACCAGGCGAGAAGCGGCGTCTACCTGGCCGAGCCGCGCCTGGAACGCTTCGCCATCAGCGGGCTCGACGAGTCCGTGACGCGCCAGCTGTCGCGTGCGGCGAACGTCGTGCTCGAGCGGGCGATTCTCGACATTCCGGTCTACAGTTTCCGCATGGACGAGCTGCGCTATGCCGGCGTCCAGTACATCCCCACCCGCATTGCGACCACCTCGACCGGCCTGCGCGTCTCGCTCGAACCGGCCGCACAAGCTTCAACGGCGCGCTGAGCGGCAATTCTTGCCTGTTACAAAATCTCGCAATTAAACGGCCGCGCACGATTGGAAGGCCGCCAGGATTCGTTGTCAATACTGCTAAGATTTCCGCAGTTGACATCGCTTTTGCGGCTGCGCGGCGTCCGTTGGGCGATCTGTTGCAGGCTTGCCGCAACGCGCAGAGAGCACGCATGACAGCGTTGCGGGAGCGCCGGGTTGGGCGCACACTGGTCCTGGGGAACGGCTGTGGCAGCGCTGCCGCAGCGGAACACCCCATTGCGATTGCTCATGCACCGAATGTTCCACTACAGTAATCTTGCTTGACGACTTAGACCGTGCTGCCGGTAGGGAGTGGACCTTGGAAACAATACAAGACAGTGTGATGAACGAGGGTACGGTTTCCGAATCGCTGCCCGCCGCCGCGGTACAAGCCAGGCCATCGCGCCTGAGCCTGCCGCCGAAGGGTTCGTGCTGGTACTGCGAAAAACCGGTCGACAGCGTGCGCCGCTTCTGCGGCAAGGACTGCACCGACGCTTTCGACGAAGAAGCGGAATACACGCGCTAAGCGGGCGGCGCGCCCTCATTTGAGCGCCTGAAAATTTTCTCAGGCGCTCTCAGCCGGTCTGCCTGGCACGGTCGAGCACCGTCAACGCGCGTTCGAAATCGAAATCCGCCACCGCCGCGCTCAGCTCTTCAATTCCCCGTTCTCCCAGATGCGCACGCAGTTCGCTGCGCGCCGTCGCGACCAGTTCGACCGCGGCGCCGTCGCCGATGTCGAGCATGGCGCGCAGGCGGGCCAGGTTGTCGCCCGTCGGCGGCGCCGGCGTGCGCGGCGGCGCCTCTCCCAGCAGCACCATCGCATCGAGTTCGCGCAGGACGGCGGCCAGGGCGGCATCGACCCTGCCCAGCAGTGCATCGGTGCCGCTGCCGCCATCGCGCAGGGCGTTTTCGAGCGCCAGCGCCGCGGCGTGCAGCGCTGCTGCTTCGATCATGCCGGCCGCACCCTTGAGCGTATGGACCAGGCGCCGCGCCCCGGGGCGGTCGCCGGCATCGAGCGCGGCCCGGATTGCAGGCGCCGCCTTGCGGTAATCATTCCGAAAGCGGGCGAGGGCGCGCAGGTAGATGGCGCGGTTGCCCATCAGGCGCTCGACGCCGGCCTCGATATCGAGGACCGGCGAAGCGATGGAAACGTCGGGGGCGACGTCGGAGGAAGATGACAAGCCAGGCTTGTGCGGTGTCATCCTGTCAGCGGGTAGCGAACGACCAGGTACGGGTGACCGGCGTGCTGCCGGCGGTGCCGGTGAAGCTGACGTCGTAGGTCGTGCTTGCCGCCAGCGGCGCCAGCGGCACGATGGCGGCCGAGGAGGCGCCGGTATGGGTATCGTTCGCACTCGTCAGCAGCCGCACGGCAAGGTCGGCGCCGCCGCGCGGGCGTACCGTGAAGCTCGTGACCCGGACCGTTACGTCGATGTTCGCGTGCACGCTGATCGGATAGCCGACCTCATTGCGGTCGGGCACCGGGTCGGGGGACTCGGTATCGCTGAAGAAGTTGCGCGGTACGGCAGTCTGCCCGCTGAATGGCCAGACCGCCACCTGGCCGCCGGACAGGCCGGCGCCATAACCATCGTTGGCGGTGAAGTTGGCGGTAAAGTAGTTATAGCCCTGGGACGTGGTGGCCGCGCCGGTACCGATTTCCTTGAACACCGGCTCGAAGATGACAAAGCGGTGGTAGACCGCCGTGATCAGTTCTTCAGCCATGTACTGCCCCGAGCCATTGCTCGTGGCCGAGATGACTTCGCCATACGCGCGCGAGGCGCGTGTGTTGAACACGTAGCCGGCGGCCGTCAAACGGGCGCCGACGTCGATGCCGGTGAAGCCCTGGTTGCTCGCCACCTCGTCGTGCGTGATGGTGTTGTTGATGCGCTGGTAATCGGAGTGATTCTGGGCTGCGCGGTCGATGAAGCTGTTCCGGACGAGCGCCGACATGCCGAGCTGGCTACGGCGGTAATTGATCCATTCGCGGCCATCGTTGGCGATATTGCCGGTGGCGAGCGGCGCACCAGCGCCTCCCAGAGTCGGCGTGTCGGGAACGGCGGGTGGCGGCGTAAGCTGGTCGGGAGTCGGCGTGGTCGCCGTCGGGGTCGGCGTGACCGTGCTGGCGCTGCTACCGCCGCCTCCGCCGCACGCGGACAGGGCCAGGGCGGTAATGCAGCCTGCCAGTATCATCCTCCCACGAAGGAATTCGCTCATCCGTATGCTCCCCATCCATTTCAAGCCAAAACGCACATTCTAGGGCAAATCGAATATGTACGACGGCTGGCTCCGTGCGCGACCGGGCACGTCCGCACTGTAGAATAGGGCCATCATCCTCTTGCCCGGACCCGAATTGAACCAACCCCGCCCCGCACGCCTCGCACGCGCCAAGTTCGCCTTGCCGAGTTTCGTCACCCTGCTGTCGATTGCCTGCGGCTTCGGCAGCATCGTCATCTCGGTCGACAATGCCCAGGTCGGCGCGCCGGGAGACTTCCGCCTGGCGGCGATCCTGCTGGTGCTGGCCGGCGTGTTCGACGCGCTCGACGGTTTTGTTGCGCGGGCGACGAATACCCAGTCCGACTTCGGCGTCCAGCTCGATTCGATCGCCGACGTCATGAATTTCGGCTGTGCGCCCGGCTTGCTGCTGTACTGCTACGGTTTCGCGCAGATGAGCGCCGCGCATCCGACGATCGTCCGCATGGGCGGCCTGGCTTGCTTCATCTTTGTCGCCTGCGGCGCGCTACGCCTGGCCCGTTTCAACATCTCGGTCGGGCGCACCGATCCGCGTTATTTCGTCGGCATGCCGATCACGGCCGGCGCCGCCTGCGTGGCCGCAGTGGTGGTGGCCTGGCCCGATCCCGTGGTCAACAATACCCAGGCCTTCGCGGTGATGGCGCTGATGGTGGCGATCGGCACGCTGATGGTCTCGACCGTACGCTTTCCTAGCAGCAAGCAACGCCTGAGCAAAGCGATGATAGGCGTGATCCTTGTTGCCGTTCTGCTCCTCGTCATATTGCAGACGCGCTTTTTCGTGCTGTTCTTCCTGCTCTACATTTGCGTAACGCTGCTGCTGAACATTGCGTGGCGCAGCGGCTGGCGCGGCGTGGCGCCGCCCGTCATTTACGGCGACGAAGAAATCTGATCAAGCAAACTTGTCGAGCAGGGCGGCCAGCCGGGCTGCCACGGCGCGTGCGTCGTCGATGTCATCGGCCGCTTCACTGTGGGTCACCACGCTGGCCGTGAGCAATTGAACGAAGGAGCGGTCGAGCGCCTTGCGCGCCGCCGCCATCTGCTGGGCCACCGCCTCGCAATCGGCCGGTTCCGCCGCCAGCGCGATCAGTTTCTGCACGCCGCGCAACTGCCCCTCGATGCGCGCCAGCCGGTTCAATAAATCCTTCTTTTGCTGCGCCGTCAGCGCCCTGCCTTCGACGATCTTGAGCGGCTCGGCCATGATTAAGCCACCTCGTGCCCGCGCGCCGCGCGCAGGATCGCGAACCAGTCGCTGCGTTCGAGCGTGAAGCCGGTGGCGGCGACGGCCGCCGCAACCGAGGCGATCTTGCCGCTGCCGGTCAGCGGCAGCGGCCGGCTCGGCAGCGCCATGATCCAGGCGAAGACGACGCTGGCGAAGGACTGGCCAAGGCAATCCGCCACTTCCTGGATCACCGCGCGCAGGTTGGCGGTCTGCGCATCGGTCGCGCTGAACAGGCGCCCGCCGCCCAGCGGCGACCAGATCATCGGAGCGATGCCGAGGTCTTGCAGGCCGTCGAAGGTTTCGTCGAACATCGGCGCCGTGAACAAAGGCGAAAATTCCACCTGGTTCGTTGCCAGCGGCACGCGCCGGTTCAGCGATTCGAACTGGTGGCGCGTGAAATTGGAGACGCCGACGTGGCGCACCTTGCCCGCGCGTTGCAGGCGCGTAAACGCTTCGGCGACTTCGTCGAAGTGCATCAGCGGATCCGGTCGGTGAATCAGCAGCAGGTCGAGATACTCCGTGCCCAGCTGGCGCAGCGATTCCTCGCAGGAAGCGACGATGTGCTCCAGGCTGGTGTCGTAATGCTGGATCGTGTGCGCGGGACGGGCCGGCGAGACCAGCTTGATGCCGCACTTGCTGACGATTTCCATGCGGCCGCGCAGCGAGGGTTGCGCGCGCAAGGCCGCGCCGAACAGGCCTTCTACGCCGTAGTTGCCGTAAATGTCGGCGTGGTCGAAGCTGGTCACGCCGAGCGCAATACACTCCTCGATGAAGGCAATCCTCTGCTGGACGGACATATCCCATTCCCCCAGGCGCCACATGCCGGCGATGACGCGCGACAGTTCGGGGCCATCCTTGCGGGTGGTGGTGCGGGGACAGGCGAGGGGAGTGGTCATGGCGCGGCTTTCTTGCTTGAAAAGTAACGGACCATTATAGCCGCCGCCGACAAACAACAATGCCCGCCGGGCGCGAACCGGGCGGGCATTGGTGCAGAGTAAAAGCCGCTTACTTGATCATCAAGCGCAGCGAATCCCAGGCGCGGCCGAAAATGCTCGCTTCCTGTACTTCTTCCAGCGCGACCACCGGCAGCACCAGCAGCGGCTTGTTGTCGACCATCATTTTCAGCGTGCCGACGCGGCCATTACGAGGCAGCGGGGCGACCAGCGGATCCTTGCGCTCGAGCACAGGCTTCAGTTTGCCGGCGACGCCCTTCGGTACCGTGACCAGCACGTCGTTCGTAAAACCGATCTTCACGTTCGACTGCGCACCCTTCCACACTTCCGGCGTGGCGATGGCCTGGCCCTTCGAATACAGTTTGACGGTATCGAAGTTCTGGAAGCCCCAGTTCAGCAGCTTCTGGCTTTCCTGGGTACGCACGCCATCCGAGCTGGTGCCGGAGACGACCGAAATCAGGCGCCGCTCGCCGCTGTTGCCGTTCGGGCGGTGGGCCGAAGCGATCATGCTGTAGCCCGAGGATTCGGTGTGGCCGGTCTTCATGCCGTCCACCGTCGGGTCCAGCCACAGCAGGCGGTTGCGGTTCTGCTGGGTGATCTTGTTGTAGGTGAACTGTTTGATCGAGTCGATCTTGTAGAACTCGGGGAAGTCGCGGATCACGTTGGCGGCCAGCGTGGCGAGGTCCTGCGCGGTCGAGTAGTTGTCCGGGCTCGGCAAGCCGTGCGGATTGGCGAACTTGGTGTTCTTCATGCCCATGCGCTGGGCGTCGCGGTTCATCAGCACGACGAAGGTGCCTTCGTCGCCGGCGACGGCTTCGGCCAGGGCGACGGCTGCATCGTTGCCCGACTGGATCATCAGGCCGTGCAGCAGGTCGCTGACGCTGACCGGGGTGGCCGGATCGATGAACATCTTCGAGCTGCTCGAATCGACTTTCCAGGCGCGCGGCGAGACGTTGACCATCGTGTTCAGGGCGATCTTCTTGTCGCGGATCGCCTCGAAGACGACATAGGCCGTCATGACCTTGGTGAGCGAAGCCGGTTCGATGCGCAGGCCCGGGTCCTGGGCCGCGATGACCTGGCCGCTGGTGGCGTCGAGCAGCAGCCACGACTTGGCCGCGATCTGCGGGGCTGGCACGGTTTGCGCGCCCGCCGACATCATCAGCAGGCTGGCGGCAACGGCCGCAATCAGTTTTTTCATGGGAGCTAAAGTAGGTCAGTAGGGGTGGTGCGGATGCCGCAGGGGTGCCATAAGAGCATTGCCCAGCGGCATGGATCAATGAAGTGCCTAATTATAGGCCACTGACGCGCTCAATTGTCACGCCGCCACATCTGCACGACAAGATTTTTGATGGGGTTGAGACGCTTGTGGAAGAAGTGATCCGCCCCCGGGATCACGATCACCGGGATTTCCTGTGGCCGCGCCCAGTCGAAGACCATCTGCAGGGTGATGGTGTCGTCCAGCTCGCCGTGAATGAGGATCGTATCTTCCGGCACGCTCGGCAGCGGCCATTTGCCTGCGGCGGTACCGACCAGCACCATGCGCTCGATCGCATCCGGTTGTCCCTCGTTGACCAGGCGCGCGTGCAGCTGGGCCTGGACGAAGGTCCCGAAGGAGAACCCGGACAAGGCCACCGGCAGGCCCGGGTATTGTTCCTTCATGTAGTCCAGCATGAAGGCCATGTCGTCGACTTCGCCGTGGCCGCGGTCATGCTCGCCCTCGGACTGGCCGACGCCGCGGAAATTAAAACGTGCCGTCGCATAGCCGAGCGTCACGAAGGTGCGCGCCAGCGTTTGCGTCACTTTATTTTCCATCGTGCCGCCGTACAGCGGATGCGGGTGCGCCACCAGGGCGATGCCGCGCGGGTCTCCCTCCGGCAGGTCCAGCATGCATTCCATCTTGCCGGCCGGGCCGTCGAGCGTAAAACGTTTCGAAAACTTGTTCATGGTGCGGATTGTTCGGGATTCAGATTTTCAGGCGTTCGACGATTTCACCGCCGAGGATGTGGGTATCGATGATGTCGTCGATGTCGCTGGTGTCGACATAGGTGTACCAGGTGCCTTGCGGGTAAATGACGACGACCGGGCCTTCTTCGCAGCGCTCGAGGCAGCCGGCCTGGTTGATGCGCACCTTGCCCGGCTCGTTCAGGCCGAGCGCCTTGATGCGCTTCTTGGCGTGTTTTTGCGCGACTTCGGCGCCGGCCTTGCCGCAGCTCTGGCGGCAATTCTCGCCTTCGCGCACGTTCATGCAGAAGAACACATGGTGTTCGTAATAGGGTTTGTTATCGCTCATGCCGTTCTCGCTATCCTTGACCTGATCAACCGCCATGATACGCGTTCTTAATTGCGATTGAGTTTATGGGACGGCAGCAGCAGGAACCACAAGGCAAAAAACGGCCACAACAGCGATAAAAACTGCGCCGCCCCATTAAAGTTAAGGAATTTCCCTTGCACCCAGCCCTGCAGCGTCAGCGTGAAATACGGGTTCGCGGGAATCGTGTTCACCACGATTAAACTCAGTACCAGGGTCACCACCGCCAGCCTTCTCTGCGCCAGCTGGGGCGCGAAGGCCAGGCCCGCCAGCATGATCAGGCCGATCAGGAAGCCGCCCTCGGCGCCGGGCGTGACCCACACAAAAGCGTTATCGGGCCGGAACAGCAGCGAACTGGCCAGGGTTTTCATCACCAGCGCCGCGGCCAGCATCAGCAGCATCAGGGTATAGCGCGGCGCGCCCCGGCGCAGCAGGCAGAGCAGGGTGAGGGCGGCGCCGGTCATGCCGCAGGCGGTAATGATCGTCTCCGACAGCCAGAATTGTTCGACGCTCATCGCCGGTCCCGGGCGCAGCATGGCAATCAGGTCGATGTCTTCCTCGAACCAGGTCGAGAGCCAGCCTGAGATGATCGGCAATACCTGGCCATGGCCGAACAAAAAGCTTTGCGGATAGATCTGGGCCAGCGGCCACAGGGCGAGCAGGACCAGGCCCTGGCTGGCATGCGGCGCAAACCAGCGCTTGCGGATGCGGTACAGCCGTCCCTGGTCGAGCAGGCCGCGCGCCAGCAGCGGGCCGATGCAGGCGCCGATAAAGGCGCCGGCCGCATTGGTCAGCAAATCGAGGTTCGAAGGCACCCGGCTCGGCAGGAAATTCTGTACCGCCTCCATCGTGCCGGATACTAAAAAGCCGAGGATGGCCGCCAGCAGCGCCGCCCACACGCCGCGCACCAGCGGATACATGGCCAGCGCCAGCAGGATGCCGAGCGGGACATAGCCGACGACGTTCACCATCACGTCGAAGCCGGTCCAGTAGCGCTGCTTGACCAGGTTCATGAAGGACAGCAGCGGCAGGCCGTTGCTGCGCCAGCCGGTAAACGGGTACCAGCTGGCGTAGACGATCAGCAGCAGATAGGCCAGCAGGGACGCGCGCACGACGGGCGAGCCGCGGCGCGGCGCCTCGTTGTCCCCTGCAGCGCCGTTGCGGTCCCCGTGCGCTTCCGGTTCCGTCATCGTTTACGGTGGTCGAGCGCGAGCCAGCCGATCATGTCGGCGGCCGCGGCGTCCGTGCTGGCGGTCAGGGCTTGCGCGCCGCCGGCGGCATCGGCACTGGGCGCCGGCGTGGCGCGCAGGAAGGTTTTCTGGTCCAGCAGCGCGTGGCCGCTGAACAGCGAAGCACGCAGCACCAGCCGGCCTTCGCTGGCGACCGTGCTGACAAAGGCATGCGAAAACTCGTCGACCTCGAGGCGCAGGATCGGCACGTCGGTGGCCGAATCGGTCGCCGACAGCACTTTGACTCCAGCCTGGGCCAGGCGCGACTTGATGCGCTGGGTCACCAGCAGCAGCGGATTGGCGCTCCAGCGGCTGTTGGCATAGGTGCGCGCCTGCAGCGGGTCGTTGTAGTTCAGGCGGTAGACCATGCGCTCGTTCTCGAAGGTCGGCGAGCCGGTGGCGTCCATCACGACGATGGCGGCCAGCGGGGCCTGGGCGGCGGGCGCGGTCGGCGCACCGAGCGGGCCGAAGTCGAACTGGGTATTGTCGGCCTTGTTCTTGTTGGAGGCGCAGCCGGCGACAGCACAGGCGAGGACGGCGGCGCCGAGAAGGCGGTGCAGGTTCGTGTTCAAGGGGATCCTCATTTGGTCGGGGCGACGAAGCCCGGCTCGCCGGGGCCGGGTTGGACGTTCGGATTACCGAACAGAAGGCCTTGCGGACGGTCCGACAGCGAGTCGGCGGTGCGGCGCACCGAACGCAGCGCCGTGCGCGCTTCGTCGGTCATGCGGGTGAGATGGGGCAGGGTTTCCGCTTCTAGGTCGCCCGTCACGCCCTGCAGCGAGCCGATCGCGCCGTTCAGGCGGTTCAGCGGGCCGTCCGGCGCCTGCAGGCCGGTCGCCAGGCGGTCGTAGTTGTCGGCGGTCGCCCTGGCGCTGGTGGCGAAGGCGCCGACAGCGTCGACACTCTTGTCGAGCTTTTGCGCCAGCGCCGGCAGGCGGTCGATGGTCGGACCGAGTTTTTCCGGAATCGCGCCATAGGCGGCGGCGGCCTTGCCGATGTTGTCGAAGGCGCCGATGATGGTCTTCTGGTTCTCGTCGCTCATCAGGGTATTCAGGCGCGCCGTGATCTGCTCGGTGCGGTCGAGGATGGCCAGGCCACGCTTCTCCAGCTGGTCGAGCAGGCCCGGACGCAGCGGAATCCGGCCCACGTGCTTCGGGTCGGTTTTCAGCAGCGGCGAACCGGTGCGGTCGTCGTCGAGCTGGATGAAGGCGATGCCGGTCACGCCCTGGTAGCCGAGCGAGGCGAAGGTGGTGGTGGTCACCGGCGAGCCTTCCTCGACGGAGAGGCGGATCAATATCTGGCCGGTGACCTTCGGATCGAACACGATCTCGTCGACGCGCCCGACTTCCAGGCCGCGGTAGCGCACCGTCGCCTGCGGGTTCAGGCCCGGGATCGACTGGGTGGTGACGATTTCATAGGGCGACAATTCGGTCTTGTCGCGGTTCAGCCAGAGGCCCGCCAGCACGGTGGCCACCAGCAGGGCGATCGTGAAGACGCCCGTCATCAATGCATACGATCGGTTTTCCATGTCACTCCTTGGGTCCTTCCTGGGCCGCCTCATTGCGCTCGTCGAGCACTTCGAGTGCCCGCCGGCCGCGTCCGCCGAGGAAGAAATGTTTGATGAACGGATGGTCCACCCGCACCACGTCGCACGACGGTCCTACCGCCAGCACGTGCTTATCGGCCAGGACCGCAATGCGCGACGAGAGCGCAAACAGCGTATCGAGGTCGTGGGTGACCATCACCACGGTCAGTTTCAGTTCCCGGTGCAGCGCCAGGATCAGCGTGACGAATGCATCCGACGCATCGGGATCGAGGCCCGCGGTCGGTTCGTCCAGGAACAGCAGTCTCGGTTCCAGCGCCAGCGCGCGTGCCAGGGCCGCGCGCTTGGTCATTCCGCCCGATAAATCGGCCGGCATTTTATTGGCATGTTCCGCACCCAGGCCCACCATATCCATTTTCAGCAGCACGGCGTCGCGGATCACGTCCTCGGGCAGGGCGCGCAATTCGCGCATCGGCAGGGCGATGTTGTCGAACACGGTCAGCGCCGAGTACAGCGCGCCCTGCTGGAACAGCATGCCCCAGTGGTTGCGCATGCGCTGCAGCTGCTCCGGTCCCGCCTCGCTGATGTCTTCGCCGAACACGCGCACGCAACCGCGCGATGGCCGTTCCAGCCCCAGCATCTGGCGCAGCAGCACCGTCTTGCCGGTCCCCGAGCCGCCGACGATCGACAGGATCTCGCCCGAATAGATTTCCAGGCTCAGGTCCTGGTGCACCACCGTCCTGCCGAACTTGGTCCACAGGTTGCGGATCTCGACCACCGGCGGCCCGACGTCTTCCTCGGGCTTGCGGTTGAGCTGTTGCGGCGGGCGTGGCTTGTTCTCCGCCATCAGAACCCCACGCCGCTGAAGATGATGGCAAACACCGCGTCGGCCAGGATCACCACCGTGATCGCGGTGACGACCGAGGTGGTCGTGCCGCGGCCGAGGCTATCGGTGTTCGGCTTGATGCGCAGGCCGAAGTGGCAGGACACCAGTGCGATCAGCATCCCGAAGGTCATCCCTTTTAACAGGCCGATCATGTAGTTCACCAGCGGCACCGCGTCCGGCAGCTTGTGCAGGAAGTAGCGGAAGGACAGGCCCAGTTCGATCTTGGCCGAGGCCGCGCCGCCGAGCAGGGCCATGGCGTCGGTCCAGACCACGAGCAGCGGCATCGAGATCGCCAATGCCACCACTTTCGGCATGATCAGGCGGAACCCGTGCGAGATGCCCATCACCAGCATGGCGTCGAGCTCCTCGGTCACCTTCATGACGCCCAGTTGCGCCGTGATCGAGGAACCGGAGCGGCCCGCAACCAGGATCGCCGCCAGCAGCGGCCCCAGTTCACGGATCACGCTCATGCCGAGGATGTCGACCAGGTAGATGTCGCCGCCGAACTGGCGCAACTGCTGCGCCGACAAGAAGGACAGCACCACGCCGATCAGGAACCCGACCAGGGCGGTGATGCCGAGCGCCTGGAAGCCGGAGTGGTAGATGTTGGCCGAGATTTCGCGCCAGGGCCCCATGGCGGGACGGCGAATAAAACGGCCCAGGTCCTGGACCAGGCGGCCGATCAGTTCGATGAAGCCATGCAGGTGCTCGAAAAAGCTGAGCAGGCCGGCGCCGAGCACGATGATCCAGTTCAGCGGACTGGCCTTGGCGCGCGGCAGGTTGAGGCTGCTTGCCTTCTCGAGGCGGGCGAACAGTTCTTCCTGGCGCGGGTCGAGCGTCAGGCGCGGCGGGCGTTTCTTGCCCCAGGCGTTCCAGAACAGCTGGGCGCCGATGTGGTCGATGCTGTCCACGCCGGTCAGGTCCCAGGCTAGCTCCGCCTTCTTCCTCAGGCTCGTCAAGGTCCGGTTGATCCCCTTGAGCAGGCCCTTCTGGCTCAGGACATGGACCTGCCAGATGCCGCTTGCCATGACAGATTGCGCCGCGCCGCCGGCGGAGTGTTCGATGGTTAATGTTGGCGTATTTTCAATCTGCATTGTTGCAGTGTAAAAGGATTTCGCTGTCTCTGCCATTCGCGCGGGGTCTAGCGTGCTCAGGCAGCGAGGTGGCGTACCTGTCTCGCCGGGGCAGCTACCGCCGCGTTCGCTGCTTTGTCTTTCTTGGCGGCGCCATCAATGCTGCCCGCGTAATCGCTCGCCACCAGCGCAAGCGCCCGTTCCCGTTCCATGCCGGTCACCTGCAGCCATTCGGCCACCAGTTTCGCCAGCCGGTCGAGGGCGATGCGGTGGGTGGCGTCGGTTTTCGTATAAATCCAGTCCGAAAATGCCATGAAATTCTCGAACGGACGCACGCCCAGCAATTCGCGCACGGTATGTGCAAAGCGGCCGGAATTGGCGACCAGGTCCCAGTAGCGCGCGAAGCGCACCAGGCGTTGCATGGTCGGGAAATCGATCAGGCTGGTGGCCAGCACCGTATAGGGCGGATACGGGTCATACACCATGTTAAAAGCTTCCGTATGCCGGATGATCGGCGTCCCGCGCAGCCTTTTTAAAATGCCGAACTGGATCTCGTGCGCGCCCAGGCTCACCAGTTGATCGAAGCCGCGCGCGAAGCTGGCGATGTCTTCGCCCGGCAGGCCGGCGATCAGGTCGACGTGCAGGTGGGCCTGCGAGTGCGCGCACAGCCAGCGGATATTCTCCGCCGCCTTGATATTGTCCTGGCGCCGGCTGACCAGGGCTTGCACTTCGGGATTGAAGCTCTGGATGCCGATCTCGAATTGCAGGGCGCCCGCCGGGAAGCGCGCGATCATCTCCTTCAGCGCTTCCGGCAGGTGGTCGGGCACCAGCTCGAAGTGGGCGTAGACCGGGTCGTCCGGGCTGGCGTCGATCTTGTCGAGGAAGAACTGCATGATCTTCATGCTGGTCTTGACGTTCAAATTGAACGTGCGGTCGACGAATTTGAAGAGGCGGGCGCCGCGGCTATATAAATCCTCCATCTGCGCCAGGAAGGACTCCAAAGGGAAAGGCCAGGCCGTTTTATCCAGCGACGACAGGCAGAACTCGCATTTGAAAGGGCAGCCGCGCGAGGCTTCCACATATAAAGTACGGTGCGCGATGTCCTCGTCACTATATAGAGAGTAGGGCAGGGCGATCTCCGCCATGGGCGGCTGCACGCCCGCGTGCACTTTCATCAGGGGCTGCGGGCCGTGCAGGATCTGGGCGCACAACTGGGGGAAGGTGACGTCTCCCCAGCCGGTGACGACATAGTCGGCCAGTTTCACGATCTGCTGCTCGTTCGTCTCGTACGACACTTCCGGACCGCCCAGCACGATCGTCACCTCGGGCGCCACGCGTTTCAGCATCGCCACGACGCGCGTCGTCTCTTCGACGTTCCAGATATAGACGCCAAAGCCGATGATGCGCGGGTGCTGGGCCAGCAGGCGCTCGACCACTTCGGTTGTCTTGGCGCCGATGACGAATTCCTGGATCCGCGTGTCCGGGCCGAGCGCGCCCATGTTCGCCAGCAGGTAGCGCAGGCCCAGCGAAGCGTGGGCGTAGCGGGCGTTCAGGGTCGACAACAGGATGGTCATGGCGGCAAGCGTTTCGGGCAAAGGGGCCATTTTACGCGCTGGCGCCGCAATCCGTGCTGGCGCTGCTTGAAGTTGCCTGTTAGAATACGCCTCGGAATTCAGGGATCTGTTGCCCAGTTGTGGAACAGCCTCCCAGCAAGTTATGCCTGATGACCATAGCAAGTCGGTCCCACCCCTTCCCATCCCGAACAGGACCGTGAAACGACTTTGCGCCGATGATAGTGCTGCAACCAGTGTGAAAGTAGGTTATCGTCAGGCTAGTTATATAGAGAAGCCCACCCGCGCAAGCCGGTGGGCTTTTTCTTTTGTGTCGCATTTTTGACCCCATCAACTTCGCTAGGGTACAAAGCAATTGCTGTCGCTAAACTGGTTCTCCCTGTCAACAGGCCTATGCCAAGCAGGGACATCCATTTGTCTTTCATTTCGCCACGCGGAGATGTCCGCAGAAAGCGTCCACATGAAACGTCAGCAAGTGCAATCGCAGCCCCTCTCTTCTTTCCGTGATGCCGGCGTCGCCGCAGTGCTCGCCCTGGCGCTGGCTGGCTGCAGCAGCAACGATTCCGATACCCCGCAGTCGACGACGCCGCCGCCGGTGGCTACCGCCTCCCGCATCAATGTCGATGTCGTCCGTACCACCTACGGGGTGCCGCATGTAAAAGCCAGGGACTTCCGCAGCCTGGGCTATGGCCTGGCCTATGCCTATGCCCAGGACAACCTGTGCATGTTCGCCGACTCGGTGGTGACGGTGCGCGGCGAGCGTTCCCAGTTCTTCGGCGGAGAAGCGCGCGCGCCGCGGCGCTCGGAGACCGGCGACGAATACGGCGCCGCCAGCGGCTTCATGGACCTCAAGAACGAAGACAGCGATTTCTTCTTCAAGGGCTACCTCGACATCGAGCAATTGCGCGCCAATTATGCCGCCGGCTCCGCCGAGCCGCGCGAGCTCGTCGAAGGCTATGTCGAGGGATACAACCGCTATGTGAAAAGCTTCGCCGGCCAGTATCCGGCGGCCTGCAACAACGCCAGGTGGGTGCGCCCTATCACGGTCGACGACATGTACCTCGTCATGGCCGAAAAAGCCTTGCACGCGACTGGCCAGGTGTTTGCCAAGGAATTTGTCGCCGCCGGACGTGCGCCAGGCGTGACCCTGGCCGCTTCCACGAAAGCGCGCAAGTTCGATCCGGCCTTCCTGCTGGCGCGCCTGGATAAACTCAACCGGCAGGGATTCGGCAGCAATGCCCTGGCCGTCGGCAAGGACCTGTCCGCCAATGGCCGCGGCCTGTTGCTCGGCAACCCGCATTATCCGTGGACGACGGCCGACCGTTTCTACCAGGCCCACCTCACCGTGCCCGGAGATTATGATGCAATGGGCGTCATCATCGGCGGCATACCGGCGATCGTGATCGGTTTTAACCGCGACATCGCCTGGAGCCACACGGTCACCACTGCGCTTCACTTCACCACCTTCCGCCTGGCGCTCGATCCGGCGGACGCCAGCGGCACCACTTATCTATATGACGGCGCGCCCGTAAAAATGCGCGCGAAGACGGTGTCGGTCGACCTGCTGCAGGCGGACGGGACCCTGTCGAAGCGCAGCAAGACCTTCTGGTTCAGCCAGCAGGGCGCCGTGATCGTCAAACCGGAGGCGGGCATGACCTGGACGGCCAGCAACGCCTATGTGCTGGCCGACCCGAACCGCAACAATACCCGCATGCTCGAGCAATGGTTAGGGATTGGCCGGGCCAGCAACGTGCAGGCAATCAAGAGCTCGCTCGACAAGACGGTCGGGCTGCCCTGGGTGAATACGCTGGCGGCTGACCGCGACGGCAGCGTCCTGTTCGCCGACGCCAGCGTCGTGCCGCACATGGGTGCCCAAAAATTCGGCAACGGGTGTTTGCTGCTGCAGGCGGCGCTGCTGTTCGACGGTTCGCGCAGCAGTTGCGCCTGGGGTACGGACGCCAACGCCCCGGCCGGTATCTATTCTCCCGTCAACGGACCGTGGACGATTCGCACCGATTACGTCGGCAATTCGAACGACAGCTATTGGCTGAACAATCCGAAGGCCCTGCTCACCGGGCCGGCACCGTTCGGCTACTCACCCTTGTATGGCCGCGTCGGCGTCGAGCAGAGCCTGCGCACCCGCATCGGCTTCCGCCAGTTCGACGAATTGGCGCAGACGAAAAAGATCGGACTGGTCGACCTGCAGGCGCTGGCCTTCGGGAATCGCCTTTATGCGGCCGAGCTGGTGCTGCCGGAACTGCTCACCGCCTGTACGGGCAACACCGATCCGGTACTGGTGCAAGCGTGCACCGCACTGGCCGGCTGGGACCGCCGGGTGAATGTCGACAGCCGCGGCGCCGTGCTGTTCCGCGAGTTCTGGAACAGCGCCGTGACGGTCCCGAACAAGTGGGCGGTGGCCTTCAACCCGGCCGATCCGGTGAACACGCCGAGCGGCGTGGCGCCGGCGGCGGTGCCGGCGATGCTCGCCTGCCTGAAAACTGCCGCGCTGAAACTGCAGTCGCTCGGGATTCCCCTCGACGGCAAGCTGGGCGATTACCAGACCGAGACCCGCAACGGCGTCCGCATCCCCCTGCACGGCGGTATCGGCAACATCGACGGCTCGTACAACTCACTGACCATGCGGGGCGCCCTGACGGAGACGGGCTATAACGGCGTGTACTGGGGCGAGAGTTATATCCAGACGGTGAGCTTCGACGACCAGGGCCCAGTTGCCCAGGCGATGCTGACCTATGGCCAGTCGACCAATCCGAAGTCGCCGTATTACGTCGACCAGACCGGTGTGTACTCGCGCAAGGAATGGCCGCTGCTGCCGTTCAGCGAAGAGAAGATCAAGGCCGATCCGGGCTACCAGACGCTGACGCTGACGGAGTAGTGTTGGCAAAACCCCCGGCCGCAAGAAAGCACTTGCGGACTGCGGTCGGGGTTCGCTATAATCCGCCTCCTGCTGAAAACGACAACGAAATCAAGTAGTTGTGTTGACAACAGGTGCCGCGAAGTACTGCGGTGTAGCAAAAAAGAAGTTGACGAGAAACAGAAATTGCTTCATACTCTTCTTCCTCTGCTGCTGACGAACAAAACGATTCGCAGAACACAGCAAGGCAACACCGAACAAGTTCTTTAACAATTAACAGTCGATAAGTGTGGGCGTTTGATGAAGGTGCCAAGAGCTTCGGTTCTTGATTACTTAAATTATCAAATGTTCACAAAAAAGAAATACGTTGTCTCAGCAATGAGATGACGGTCAGTATTTTGAGTGAGCGACCCGCTAGCAATAGCGGTGGCAGAAATGCCAACAAACAGAGATTGAACTGAAGAGTTTGATCCTGGCTCAGATTGAACGCTGGCGGCATGCTTTACACATGCAAGTCGAACGGCAGCACGGGGGCAACCCTGGTGGCGAGTGGCGAACGGGTGAGTAATATATCGGAACGTACCCAAGAGTGGGGGATAACGTAGCGAAAGTTACGCTAATACCGCATACGATCTAAGGATGAAAGTGGGGGATCGCAAGACCTCATGCTCCTGGAGCGGCCGATATCTGATTAGCTAGTTGGTGAGGTAAAGGCTCACCAAGGCCACGATCAGTAGCTGGTCTGAGAGGACGACCAGCCACACTGGAACTGAGACACGGTCCAGACTCCTACGGGAGGCAGCAGTGGGGAATTTTGGACAATGGGCGCAAGCCTGATCCAGCAATGCCGCGTGAGTGAAGAAGGCCTTCGGGTTGTAAAGCTCTTTTGTCAGGGAAGAAACGGTAGGGGCTAATATCCTCTGCTAATGACGGTACCTGAAGAATAAGCACCGGCTAACTACGTGCCAGCAGCCGCGGTAATACGTAGGGTGCAAGCGTTAATCGGAATTACTGGGCGTAAAGCGTGCGCAGGCGGTTTTGTAAGTCTGTCGTGAAAGCCCCGGGCTCAACCTGGGAATTGCGATGGAGACTGCAAGGCTTGAATCTGGCAGAGGGGGGTAGAATTCCACGTGTAGCAGTGAAATGCGTAGAGATGTGGAGGAACACCGATGGCGAAGGCAGCCCCCTGGGTCAAGATTGACGCTCATGCACGAAAGCGTGGGGAGCAAACAGGATTAGATACCCTGGTAGTCCACGCCCTAAACGATGTCTACTAGTTGTCGGGTTTTAATTAACTTGGTAACGCAGCTAACGCGTGAAGTAGACCGCCTGGGGAGTACGGTCGCAAGATTAAAACTCAAAGGAATTGACGGGGACCCGCACAAGCGGTGGATGATGTGGATTAATTCGATGCAACGCGAAAAACCTTACCTACCCTTGACATGTCAGGAATCCTGGAGAGATCTAGGAGTGCCCGAAAGGGAACCTGAACACAGGTGCTGCATGGCTGTCGTCAGCTCGTGTCGTGAGATGTTGGGTTAAGTCCCGCAACGAGCGCAACCCTTGTCATTAGTTGCTACATTTAGTTGAGCACTCTAATGAGACTGCCGGTGACAAACCGGAGGAAGGTGGGGATGACGTCAAGTCCTCATGGCCCTTATGGGTAGGGCTTCACACGTCATACAATGGTACATACAGAGGGCCGCCAACCCGCGAGGGGGAGCTAATCCCAGAAAGTGTATCGTAGTCCGGATCGTAGTCTGCAACTCGACTGCGTGAAGTTGGAATCGCTAGTAATCGCGGATCAGCATGTCGCGGTGAATACGTTCCCGGGTCTTGTACACACCGCCCGTCACACCATGGGAGCGGGTTTTACCAGAAGTAGGTAGCTTAACCGCAAGGAGGGCGCTTACCACGGTAGGATTCGTGACTGGGGTGAAGTCGTAACAAGGTAGCCGTATCGGAAGGTGCGGCTGGATCACCTCCTTTCTAGAGTAGCACCGGGTCTTAGAGCCCAGTCACCAAACGCTCACACTTATCGACTGTTGAACAAAGAACACAGTTTCGGGGCTGTAGCTCAGCTGGTTAGAGCACCGTGTTGATAACGCGGGGGTCGTTGGTTCGAGTCCAACCAGCCCTACCAGGTTATTGGCAAACCCAATAAGGGGGATTAGCTCAGCTGGGAGAGCACCTGCTTTGCAAGCAGGGGGTCGTCGGTTCGATCCCGTCATCCTCCACCAAAAGCTCAAACGTAAGACGCCAAGTTTTAGGTTTGATCTTTTCGAGATCACTGTTGTTCTGTTCTTTAACAATCTGGAAGAAGTAAAGTTTTTTTAAGCGTTCGATGCGTCAGCAATGATGTAGCGAACACTTAGGGTAGTAGTAAGAATCAACAAACATGCAACAAGCTGTACTCCTTGAACTGTAACGCTCCCTGGTGAGTAACCAGGGGCTAACGTTATAGGGACAAGCGAATAAGTGCACATGGTGGATGCCTTGGCGATTACAGGCGATGAAGGACGTAGTAGCTTGCGATAAGCTGCGGGGAGTGAGCAAACACACTTTGATCCGCAGATTTCCGAATGGGGAAACCCGGCCTTTACAGGTCATTGCATGCTGAATACATAGGCATGCAAAGCGAACGCGGCGAACTGAAACATCTAAGTAGCTGCAGGAAAAGAAATCAACCGAGATTCCCAAAGTAGTGGCGAGCGAAATGGGAAGAGCCTGTACGTGATAGTCGGACTGATAGTGGAAGCTTCTGGAAATAGGCGCCATAGCGGGTGATAGCCCCGTACACGAAATCAGACCGGTGGTACTAAGCGTACGACAAGTAGGGCGGGACACGAGAAATCCTGTCTGAACATGGGGGGACCATCCTCCAAGGCTAAATACTCGTAATCGACCGATAGTGAACCAGTACCGTGAGGGAAAGGCGAAAAGAACCCCGGGAGGGGAGTGAAATAGATCCTGAAACCGTGTGCATACAAACAGTCGGAGCGGACTTGTTCCGTGACGGCGTACCTTTTGTATAATGGGTCAGCGACTTACATTCAGTGGCGAGGTTAACCGGATAGGGGAGCCGTAGAGAAATCGAGTCCGAACAGGGCGACAGTCGCTGGGTGTAGACCCGAAACCAAGTGATCTACCCATGGCCAGGATGAAGGTGCGGTAACACGCCCTGGAGGTCCGAACCCACTAATGTTGAAAAATTAGGGGATGAGCTGTGGGTAGGGGTGAAAGGCTAAACAAACTTGGAAATAGCTGGTTCTCTCCGAAAACTATTTAGGTAGTGCCTCAAGTATCACCATCGGGGGTAGAGCACTGTTATGGCTAGGGGGTCATTGCGACTTACCAAACCATTGCAAACTCCGAATACCGATGAGTGCGAGCTTGGGAGACAGACGTCGGGTGCTAACGTCCGGCGTCAAGAGGGAAACAACCCAGACCGCCAGCTAAGGTCCCAAAGATTGGCTAAGTGGAAAACGAAGTGGGAAGGCTAAAACAGTCAGGATGTTGGCTTAGAAGCAGCCATCATTTAAAGAAAGCGTAATAGCTCACTGATCGAGTCGTCCTGCGCGGAAGATGTAACGGGGCTAAGCCAGTCACCGAAGCTGCGGATATTTTTCGAAGTATTTATACTTTGATCGATATGGTAGGAGAGCGTTCTGTAAGCCTGCGAAGGTGTCTTGTAAAGGATGCTGGAGGTATCAGAAGTGCGAATGCTGACATGAGTAGCGATAATGGGGGTGAAAAGCCTCCACGCCGTAAGCCCAAGGTTTCCTGTTCAACGTTCATCGGAGCAGGGTGAGTCGGCCCCTAAGGCGAGGCAGAGATGCGTAGCTGATGGGAAGCAGGTTAATATTCCTGCACCGTCGTATGATGCGATGGGGGGACGGATCGCGGAAGGTTGTCTGACTGTTGGAATAGTCAGTTTCTGCCTCATAGAAGGCGCTTAGGCAAATCCGGGCGCGGAATTCAAGGGGGTGGGACGAGCGGCTTTATGCTGCGAAGCAATCGGAAGTGGTTCCAAGAAAAGCCTCTAAGCTTCAGTCATACGAGACCGTACCGCAAACCGACACAGGTGGGCGAGATGAGTATTCTAAGGCGCTTGAGAGAACTCGGGAGAAGGAACTCGGCAAATTGGTACCGTAACTTCGGGAAAAGGTACGCCCCGGTAGCTTGACCACTTTACTGTGGAAGGGCGAAAGGGTTGCAATAAACTGGTGGCTGCGACTGTTTAATAAAAACACAGCACTCTGCAAACACGAAAGTGGACGTATAGGGTGTGACGCCTGCCCGGTGCTGGAAGATTAAATGATGGGGTGCAAGCTCTTGATTGAAGTCCCAGTAAACGGCGGCCGTAACTATAACGGTCCTAAGGTAGCGAAATTCCTTGTCGGGTAAGTTCCGACCTGCACGAATGGCGTAACGATGGCCACACTGTCTCCTCCCGAGACTCAGCGAAGTTGAAATGTTTGTGATGATGCAATCTACCCGCGGCTAGACGGAAAGACCCCATGAACCTTTACTGTAGCTTTGCATTGGACTTTGAACCAATCTGTGTAGGATAGGTGGGAGGCTTTGAAGCGGGGACGCCAGTTCTCGTGGAGCCATCCTTGAAATACCACCCTGGTTTGTTTGAGGTTCTAACCTTGGTCCGTTATCCGGATCGGGGACAGTGCATGGTAGGCAGTTTGACTGGGGCGGTCTCCTCCTAAAGTGTAACGGAGGAGTTCGAAGGTACGCTAGGTACGGTCGGACATCGTGCTAATAGTGCAATGGCATAAGCGTGCTTAACTGCGAGACCGACAAGTCGAGCAGGTACGAAAGTAGGACATAGTGATCCGGTGGTTCTGTATGGAAGGGCCATCGCTCAACGGATAAAAGGTACTCTGGGGATAACAGGCTGATTCCTCCCAAGAGTTCATATCGACGGGGGAGTTTGGCACCTCGATGTCGGCTCATCACATCCTGGGGCTGTAGCCGGTCCCAAGGGTATGGCTGTTCGCCATTTAAAGTGGTACGTGAGCTGGGTTTAAAACGTCGTGAGACAGTTTGGTCCCTATCTGCCGTGGGCGTTGGAAATTTGAAGGGGGCTGCTCCTAGTACGAGAGGACCGGAGTGGACGAACCTCTGGTGTACCGGTTGTCACGCCAGTGGCATTGCCGGGTAGCTAAGTTCGGAAGAGATAACCGCTGAAAGCATCTAAGCGGGAAACTTGCCTTGAGATGAGATTTCCCGGAGCCTTGAGCTCCTTGAAGGGTCGTTCGAGACCAGGACGTTGATAGGCTGGGTGTGGAAGTGCAGTAATGCATTAAGCTAACCAGTACTAATTGCCCGTACGGCTTGTCCCTATAACCTTAGCAGGTATAGTTCAATTGAATACAGTGTGCTGTTTGTTGATACACACTACCCAACTTTACTTCCTCCAGATTCCGGGTCGCAGTTCATGAGAACTGCGCCTCGTACAAGTCATGCCTGATGACCATAGCAAGTCGGTCCCACCCCTTCCCATCCCGAACAGGACCGTGAAACGACTTTGCGCCGATGATAGTGCTGCAACCAGTGTGAAAGTAGGTTATCGTCAGGCTAGTTATAAAAAGAAAACCCGCTCAGTAATCTGAGCGGGTTTTTTTTCGTCTGTCGGTTTTGATCTCTGCAGTTGGCCGTGCGACCGCGCGGACACAGGGCTTGGTCTTCCCTTGCCTCCTGCCAAACTTCCGATTCCAGCCCAGCGATCGGAACTTCGCTCTCCCAAATTGTCTTACTAGTTGAAAAGCGATTCCAATTTGATATCGATTGGAAACGGCGCACTCGCCTTGCGGGTGCATTTGTACGCTGGAAGAGACTAGGGGAATCACATGAAAGCGAAAACATCGAAGGGTGCGACATCGATGCCTGACGGAGACAATTCGGACGACTCCAAGGCTGGATCGCAGAACGGAGTGGGCAGCGCCTTTTCTACCATGATGCCGAACGTTGGCGATATCGGCGCGGCTCCCGACGAACGCGGCATGCCAGGCCTGAGCGCGCGCGACCCGACCGGCTCCATGCCTTCAGGCGGTATGGAGCCCCGCCTGCAAAGTCGTGAATACGACATGCCCGACGGGGGAATGGGCGACGGCAGCAGCGGGCGTCCTGACGGCGGCGGCCCAGGCAGCGGCGGCGGCGGCACCTTCGGCGGTGGGGGCGGAGGCGGAGGCAACGGCAGCGCGGACACGCCGCAGGTGCGCAAATGCGGCACCATGGACGTGCACCGGCGCCTCCTGTCGACCGACCCCCAGTACGCGCGCGTTCGCGACGAGATCGAAGACCAGACCGCGCGCTTCGAGCTTTCCGGCCTGAGCGCGCAACGCACCGGCATCACCCGTATTCCCGTGGTCGTGCACGTGGTGTGGAACACAGCCGCGCAAAATATTTCCGACGCACAGATCACGAGCCAGATCGATGTCCTGAACCGCGACTTCCGCCGCACCAACCCTGACGTGAGTACCACGCCCGCGCCTTTCCTGCCGCTTGCGGCGGATGTCCGCGTTGAGTTTTCCCTGGCCACGACCAATCCCTTGGGCGCGCCGACGAACGGCATCGAACGGCGCCAGACCTCGGTCACTTCGTTTTCCGACAACGATGCGGTGAAATCGGCCGCCACCGGGGGCATGGATGCCTGGCCGGCCGCGAACTACCTCAATATCTGGGTCTGCCAACTCGGTGGCGGCTTGCTCGGCTATGCGCAGTTCCCCGGCGGCCCCGATGCTACCGACGGGGTCGTCATCCTGCACTCGGCCTTCGGCACCACCGGCACTGCAGCCGCGCCGTTCAATCTCGGACGCACCGCGACCCACGAAATCGGCCATTGGCTGAACCTCAACCACATCTGGGGCGACGACGGCACCGGCTGCAGCGGCACCGACAATGTTGCGGACACCCCGAACCAGGCAGGCAGCAACACCGGCGTGCCGACCTTCCCGCATGTGTCGTGCAGCAACGGGCCGAACGGCGACATGTTCATGAATTACATGGATTACGTCGACGACAGGGCGATGGTGATGTTTTCCACCGGCCAGGTGGCACGCATGCAGGCCTGCCTCGACGGCGTGCGCAGTGCAATCGGCAGCAGCGCCGGCGCGATCCGCCCGAGTTCGTCGCCGGTGCTTGCGTGGGGCCCAAACCGCCTCGACACATTTGTCCTCGGAACCGATCGGGCGCTCTATCACAAGTGGTGGAACGGCAGTGCATGGGGCCCCTCCGTCACAGGGTACGAGCACATGGGCGGCGTCTGCACCAGCGTCCCGCAGGCCGTCGCATGGGGAGCGAACCGCCTCGATGTATTCGTTACCGGCACCGACAGCGCCCTTTACCACAAGTGGTGGAACGGCTCCGCCTGGGGGCCATCGGTCACCGGTTACGAGAACATGGGTGGCGTCTGCCTGGACGATCCGCGTATCGTTTCATGGGGCCCGAACCGGCTCGACGTATTCGTGCTCGGCACGAACCGTGCGTTGTTTCACAAATGGTGGAACGGCTCGTCCTGGGGGCCGTCGCTTACCAGTTACGAAAGCCTCGGCGGTACCTGCGTCGGCCAGCCCGAAGCCGTTTCGTGGGGAGCCGACCGCCTCGACGTGTTCGTGATCGGCACCGACCGCGCGCTGTACCACAAGTGGTGGAACGGCACGTCCTGGGGGCCGTCGGTCACTGGTTACGAGCGCCTCGGCGGCGTCTGCACCTCGGCGCCGCGCGTCGTCGCATGGGGACCGAACCGGCTCGATGTGTTCGTCACCGGCACGGATGGCGCGCTCTACCACAAGTGGTGGAACGGCCAGTCGTGGGGGCCGTCGGTCGACGGTTTCGAACGCCTGGGCGGCGTATGCATCGGCCAGCCCGAGGTCGTGGCCTGGGGACCGGACCGTCTCGACGTCTTCGTCATCGGCACCGACAGCGCCCTTTACCACAAGTGGTGGAATGGCCAGTCGTGGGGCCCATCGGTGACAGGCTACGAAAGCATGGGCGGCGTCTGCACCTCCCAGCCACGGGCCGTCGCCTGGGGGCCGAACCGCCTCGACGTGTTTGTCACCGGTACCGACAGCGCGCTCTACCACAAGTGGTGGAACGGATCGGCATGGGGGCCATCGCTCACCGGCTACGAAAACATGGGCGGCGTCATCTCGGCGTTCCGCAAGGACGAGCCGCGCGCTCCGGCCGTCACCATGCCGCTTCCGGCACAGGGCATTACGCAGCAGCTGGGGGCGACCTTATCATGACGACCTCACAGACAAGCTCACTGACTGGTACCTGGGCCCATTCCTTCGAGGAGGACGAGGGCGATGTGCAGGTCTACCGTCCAGGCGGATCATTCCCGTTTCCCCCCAGCCGCCGCGGACGCGAAACCCTCGACTTCCAGCAAGCCGGCCAGGTGGTCACAGGGATGCCGGGTCCTGACGACCGGCAAACGCATGCCGCCGCAGGCATCACGGCACTCGGGATGAATCGCTTCCGCCTGGGAGATTCGCGCGTGATCGAAGTGATCGAGTTCGGTCCCGATGTACTGAAGGTCAGGCAGGCCTGAACTGGCGGCGCCTGGCCTCATCGTCAGGCGCCGTGCAGGAACTATTTTCGCGAAGCCTCTTGCAGAGCTCCTGTGGCTTTGTTATAGTTCGCCTCCTCGCGAAAACGACAACGAAATCAAGTAGTTGAACTCGCAACGGGAACCGCGGAAAACGCGGTGCAGTAAAAAAAGAGGTTGACGAAAAACGCGAAACACTGCATAATCTCATCTCTCTGCTGCTGACGAACAAAACGATTCGCAGAACACAGCAAGGCAACACCGAATAAGTTCTTTAACAATTAACAGTCGATAAGTGTGGGCGTTTGATGAAGGTGCCGGCTGACTAGTTCAGCTGATTACTTAAATTATCAAATGTTCACAAAAAAGAAATACGTTGTCTCAGCAATGAGATGACGGTCAGTATTTTGAGTGAGCGACCCGCTAGCAATAGCGGTGGCAGAAATGCCAACAAACAGAGATTGAACTGAAGAGTTTGATCCTGGCTCAGATTGAACGCTGGCGGCATGCTTTACACATGCAAGTCGAACGGCAGCACGGGGGCAACCCTGGTGGCGAGTGGCGAACGGGTGAGTAATATATCGGAACGTACCCAAGAGTGGGGGATAACGTAGCGAAAGTTACGCTAATACCGCATACGATCTAAGGATGAAAGTGGGGGATCGCAAGACCTCATGCTCCTGGAGCGGCCGATATCTGATTAGCTAGTTGGTGAGGTAAAGGCTCACCAAGGCCACGATCAGTAGCTGGTCTGAGAGGACGACCAGCCACACTGGAACTGAGACACGGTCCAGACTCCTACGGGAGGCAGCAGTGGGGAATTTTGGACAATGGGCGCAAGCCTGATCCAGCAATGCCGCGTGAGTGAAGAAGGCCTTCGGGTTGTAAAGCTCTTTTGTCAGGGAAGAAACGGTAGGGGCTAATATCCTTTGCTAATGACGGTACCTGAAGAATAAGCACCGGCTAACTACGTGCCAGCAGCCGCGGTAATACGTAGGGTGCAAGCGTTAATCGGAATTACTGGGCGTAAAGCGTGCGCAGGCGGTTTTGTAAGTCTGTCGTGAAAGCCCCGGGCTCAACCTGGGAATTGCGATGGAGACTGCAAGGCTTGAATCTGGCAGAGGGGGGTAGAATTCCACGTGTAGCAGTGAAATGCGTAGAGATGTGGAGGAACACCGATGGCGAAGGCAGCCCCCTGGGTCAAGATTGACGCTCATGCACGAAAGCGTGGGGAGCAAACAGGATTAGATACCCTGGTAGTCCACGCCCTAAACGATGTCTACTAGTTGTCGGGTTTTAATTAACTTGGTAACGCAGCTAACGCGTGAAGTAGACCGCCTGGGGAGTACGGTCGCAAGATTAAAACTCAAAGGAATTGACGGGGACCCGCACAAGCGGTGGATGATGTGGATTAATTCGATGCAACGCGAAAAACCTTACCTACCCTTGACATGTCAGGAAGCTTGGAGAGATCTGAGCGTGCCCGAAAGGGAACCTGAACACAGGTGCTGCATGGCTGTCGTCAGCTCGTGTCGTGAGATGTTGGGTTAAGTCCCGCAACGAGCGCAACCCTTGTCATTAGTTGCTACATTCAGTTGAGCACTCTAATGAGACTGCCGGTGACAAACCGGAGGAAGGTGGGGATGACGTCAAGTCCTCATGGCCCTTATGGGTAGGGCTTCACACGTCATACAATGGTACATACAGAGGGCCGCCAACCCGCGAGGGGGAGCTAATCCCAGAAAGTGTATCGTAGTCCGGATCGCAGTCTGCAACTCGACTGCGTGAAGTTGGAATCGCTAGTAATCGCGGATCAGCATGTCGCGGTGAATACGTTCCCGGGTCTTGTACACACCGCCCGTCACACCATGGGAGCGGGTTTTACCAGAAGTAGGTAGCTTAACCGCAAGGAGGGCGCTTACCACGGTAGGATTCGTGACTGGGGTGAAGTCGTAACAAGGTAGCCGTATCGGAAGGTGCGGCTGGATCACCTCCTTTCTAGAGTAGCACCGGGTCTTGAACCCAGTCACCAAACGCTCACACTTATCGACTGTTGAACAAAGAACACAGTTTCGGGGCTGTAGCTCAGCTGGTTAGAGCACCGTGTTGATAACGCGGGGGTCGTTGGTTCGAGTCCAACCAGCCCTACCAGGTTATTGGCAAACCCAATAAGGGGGATTAGCTCAGCTGGGAGAGCACCTGCTTTGCAAGCAGGGGGTCGTCGGTTCGATCCCGTCATCCTCCACCATAAAGTTCAAATGTAAGTCAGCCAGGTCCTGGTGCGATTTAGGTTTGATCTTTTCGAGATCACTGTTGTTCTGTTCTTTAACAATCTGGAAGAAGTAAAGTTTTTTTAAGCGTGCATGTAAAAGTGCACACTTAGGGTAGTAGTAAGAATCAACAAACATGCAACAAGCTGTACTCCTTGAACTATAGCGCTCCCTGGTGAGTAACCAGGGGCTAACGTTATAGGGACAAGCGAATAAGTGCACATGGTGGATGCCTTGGCGATTACAGGCGATGAAGGACGTAGTAGCTTGCGATAAGCTGCGGGGAGTGAGCAAACACACTTTGATCCGCAGATTTCCGAATGGGGAAACCCGGCCTTTACAGGTCATTGCATGCTGAATACATAGGCATGCAAAGCGAACGCGGCGAACTGAAACATCTAAGTAGCTGCAGGAAAAGAAATCAACCGAGATTCCCAAAGTAGTGGCGAGCGAAATGGGAAGAGCCTGTACGTGATAGTCGACTGGATAGTGGAACGGATTGGAAACTCCGGCCATAGAGGGTGATAGCCCCTTACACGAAATTCAGACGGTGGTACTAAGCGTACGACAAGTAGGGCGGGACACGAGAAATCCTGTCTGAACATGGGGGGACCATCCTCCAAGGCTAAATACTCGTAATCGACCGATAGTGAACCAGTACCGTGAGGGAAAGGCGAAAAGAACCCCGGGAGGGGAGTGAAATAGATCCTGAAACCGTGTGCATACAAACAGTCGGAGCGGACTTGTTCCGTGACGGCGTACCTTTTGTATAATGGGTCAGCGACTTACATTCAGTGGCGAGGTTAACCGGATAGGGGAGCCGTAGAGAAA
The DNA here is from genome assembly GCF_015101885.1 of Massilia litorea. Lineage (NCBI taxonomy): Bacteria > Pseudomonadati > Pseudomonadota > Betaproteobacteria > Burkholderiales > Oxalobacteraceae > Massilia > Massilia litorea. The sequence goes on along the minus strand of NZ_CP062941.1, from coordinate 1,036,788 downwards.
TCGAGTCCGAACAGGGCGACAGTCGCTGGGTGTAGACCCGAAACCAAGTGATCTACCCATGGCCAGGATGAAGGTGCGGTAACACGCCCTGGAGGTCCGAACCCACTAATGTTGAAAAATTAGGGGATGAGCTGTGGGTAGGGGTGAAAGGCTAAACAAACTTGGAAATAGCTGGTTCTCTCCGAAAACTATTTAGGTAGTGCCTCAAGTATCACCATCGGGGGTAGAGCACTGTTATGGCTAGGGGGTCATTGCGACTTACCAAACCATTGCAAACTCCGAATACCGATGAGTGCGAGCTTGGGAGACAGACGTCGGGTGCTAACGTCCGGCGTCAAGAGGGAAACAACCCAGACCGCCAGCTAAGGTCCCAAAGATTGGCTAAGTGGAAAACGAAGTGGGAAGGCTAAAACAGTCAGGATGTTGGCTTAGAAGCAGCCATCATTTAAAGAAAGCGTAATAGCTCACTGATCGAGTCGTCCTGCGCGGAAGATGTAACGGGGCTAAGCCAGTCACCGAAGCTGCGGATATTTTTCGAAGTATTTATACTTTGATCGATATGGTAGGAGAGCGTTCTGTAAGCCTGCGAAGGTGTCTTGTAAAGGATGCTGGAGGTATCAGAAGTGCGAATGCTGACATGAGTAGCGATAATGGGGGTGAAAAGCCTCCACGCCGTAAGCCCAAGGTTTCCTGTTCAACGTTCATCGGAGCAGGGTGAGTCGGCCCCTAAGGCGAGGCAGAGATGCGTAGCTGATGGGAAGCAGGTTAATATTCCTGCACCGTCGTATGATGCGATGGGGGGACGGATCGCGGAAGGTTGTCTGACTGTTGGAATAGTCAGTTTCTGCCTCATAGAAGGCGCTTAGGCAAATCCGGGCGCGGAATTCAAGGGGGTGGGACGAGCGGCTTTATGCTGCGAAGCAATCGGAAGTGGTTCCAAGAAAAGCCTCTAAGCTTCAGTCATACGAGACCGTACCGCAAACCGACACAGGTGGGCGAGATGAGTATTCTAAGGCGCTTGAGAGAACTCGGGAGAAGGAACTCGGCAAATTGGTACCGTAACTTCGGGAAAAGGTACGCCCCGGTAGCTTGACCACTTTACTGTGGAAGGGCGAAAGGGTTGCAATAAACTGGTGGCTGCGACTGTTTAATAAAAACACAGCACTCTGCAAACACGAAAGTGGACGTATAGGGTGTGACGCCTGCCCGGTGCTGGAAGATTAAATGATGGGGTGCAAGCTCTTGATTGAAGTCCCAGTAAACGGCGGCCGTAACTATAACGGTCCTAAGGTAGCGAAATTCCTTGTCGGGTAAGTTCCGACCTGCACGAATGGCGTAACGATGGCCACACTGTCTCCTCCCGAGACTCAGCGAAGTTGAAATGTTTGTGATGATGCAATCTACCCGCGGCTAGACGGAAAGACCCCATGAACCTTTACTGTAGCTTTGCATTGGACTTTGAACCAATCTGTGTAGGATAGGTGGGAGGCTTTGAAGCGGGGACGCCAGTTCTCGTGGAGCCATCCTTGAAATACCACCCTGGTTTGTTTGAGGTTCTAACCTTGGTCCGTTATCCGGATCGGGGACAGTGCATGGTAGGCAGTTTGACTGGGGCGGTCTCCTCCTAAAGTGTAACGGAGGAGTTCGAAGGTACGCTAGGTACGGTCGGACATCGTGCTAATAGTGCAATGGCATAAGCGTGCTTAACTGCGAGACCGACAAGTCGAGCAGGTACGAAAGTAGGACATAGTGATCCGGTGGTTCTGTATGGAAGGGCCATCGCTCAACGGATAAAAGGTACTCTGGGGATAACAGGCTGATTCCTCCCAAGAGTTCATATCGACGGGGGAGTTTGGCACCTCGATGTCGGCTCATCACATCCTGGGGCTGTAGCCGGTCCCAAGGGTATGGCTGTTCGCCATTTAAAGTGGTACGTGAGCTGGGTTTAAAACGTCGTGAGACAGTTTGGTCCCTATCTGCCGTGGGCGTTGGAAATTTGAAGGGGGCTGCTCCTAGTACGAGAGGACCGGAGTGGACGAACCTCTGGTGTACCGGTTGTCACGCCAGTGGCATTGCCGGGTAGCTAAGTTCGGAAGAGATAACCGCTGAAAGCATCTAAGCGGGAAACTTGCCTTGAGATGAGATTTCCCGGAGCCTTGAGCTCCTTGAAGGGTCGTTCGAGACCAGGACGTTGATAGGCTGGGTGTGGAAGTGCAGTAATGCATTAAGCTAACCAGTACTAATTGCCCGTACGGCTTGTCCCTATAACCTTAGCAGGTATAGTTCAATTGAATACAGTGTGCTGTTTGTTGATACACACTACCCAACTTTACTTCCTCCAGATTCTGAGTCGCAGTTCATGAGAACTGCGTCTCGTACAAGTCATGCCTGATGACCATAGCAAGTCGGTCCCACCCCTTCCCATCCCGAACAGGACCGTGAAACGACTTTGCGCCGATGATAGTGCTGCAACCAGTGTGAAAGTAGGTTATCGTCAGGCTAGTTATAAAGAAAAAACCCGCTCAGTGATCTGAGCGGGTTTTTTTTCGTCTAACGAAAGCTCGGGCAATCTCAGGCGTTGCTCATGACCAGCCTCCTGTTTTCACTACGCTCCAGGCGATCCCACAGGCGGTCATGAAGCGGAAGCACCAGCACATTGCACACCGGCTCGAGCAACATGGCGACGCCGCCCATTGCAGCCGACCCGGTGACGACGTACATCGTCCCGAAGGCCACACCCGCATGCAAGGCAGTCTGGCTGAGTTTCTCGGCCGCCAAGCCCAATTGAGACGGCATACCTGCGGCCCCACTGCGGCGCCACCTTGCCCAGGCCGCTTCATGAACAGGCAAGAGCAGGACATTGATCACCGGCTCAGCCAGTAGCGCGAGGCCACTGAAGACGGCCGAGCCGGTCACCGCGTAAGCGAGCGCATACGCGATTCCCATATGAGTGGCGACCTGGCTAAGTCTTTTCGCTGCGGTAATCATTACTGTTCCTGGCGTCGAGAATCGAACTCAAATGATAGTGATTCTCATCCTCGCATGGAAATGAATTGATTTTAATAATTCAATAGCCTCAATCTATCAAAATCCTCGCGCCTGTGAGAGCCGCCCGGGCTGCGCGTTACACCCCCTTACAGCGTTGACGTTGAAAACCTGTCGCCCCTGGCTAGAATGAAACCAGTCCATCGGTCGAGGAGGGTCCTGACATGGACCTGCGAAACAAACGCGCAGCACGGCGGAGCGTCGTCGCACTGCTGCTGGCTACAGGGCTCGGAGGCTGCGTGTACGCGCCGCCATATGCCGCCTACGATCCCTACTACCCCGCCTACCCCGCCTACAGCTATCCGGCCTATGTCGGGCCACCCGTCACGCTCGGCTTCGGCTTCGGTTACTACCGCCACCACCATCATCACCATCACGGCCACGGGTATTACGGCGGCCACGGCCGGCACGGCTGGGGCCACGGCGGATGGCGGCGCTGAAACATCGGCGCTCTCACTGCCGGGCCATGGCGGCGGATGCTGCATGCCGCTGCCCTCCACGGCCGCCCGTTCACAGAACTCAGCTGCACATCCTGCGCCTGCCGTCCGAGGGCGGCGTGGCACGGCCCTTGCATCCTCTGGCTTCCAGGGAGCGCCAGGCGCCATCTCGACCGGAACCCAAGCGACAAAGACGGAACACCTGTCCCCGGATTGAACAGCGCGCGCGGCCCTGTTGCAGTTTTGGAGCGACAGGGGAGCCCAGACACACTGTTTTCCAACCCGTCCGCCAGAACGGTGGACCTCATCGACAAGAAAGATGCCATGAAAACGAGAGCTGCCATTGCGTGGAAGGCCGGAGAGCCCCTGTCCATCGCCGAGGTCGACCTGGAGGGGCCGCGTGCCGGCGAGGTACTGGTCGAGATCAAGGCGACCGGCATATGCCATACCGATTACTACACCCTGTCCGGCGCCGACCCGGAAGGCATTTTTCCCGCCATCCTCGGCCATGAGGGCGCCGGTATCGTGCTGGAAACGGGGCCCGGCGTTACCTCGGTCAAGCCGGACGATCACGTGATTCCCCTGTACACGCCGGAATGCCGGCAATGCAAATTCTGCCTGTCGCGCAAGACGAACCTGTGCCAGTCGATCCGCTCGACCCAGGGGCGCGGCCTGATGCCCGACGGGACTTCCCGCTTCTCGCTGGACGGCAAGCCCCTGTTCCACTACATGGGCACCTCGACCTTTTCCAATTACATCGTCGTCCCCGAAATCGCGCTGGCGAAAATCCGCGAGGATGCGCCCTTCGATAAAGCCTGCTATATCGGCTGCGGCGTGACCACCGGTGTCGGCGCCGTCGTGTTCTCGGCCAAGGTCGAGGCGGGGACGAACGTCGTCGTGTTCGGCCTGGGCGGCATCGGCCTGAACGTGATCCAGGGCGCGAAGATGGTCGGCGCCGACAAGATCATCGGCATCGACATCAACCCGGGCCGGGTCGAGATCGCCAAAAAATTCGGCATGACGCATTTCGTCAACCCGAATGAGGTCGGCAACATCGTCGACCACATCGTGCAGCTGACAGATGGCGGCGCCGATTTTTCCTTCGAATGCGTCGGCAGCGTCCAGCTGATGCGCCAGGCGCTCGAGTGTACCCATAAAGGCTGGGGCCAGTCCTTCATCATCGGCGTCGCCGCCGCCGGCCAGGAAATCAGCACGCGCCCGTTCCAGCTGGTGACCGGACGCCAGTGGAAAGGCTCGGCCTTCGGCGGCGCGCGCGGCCGCACCGACGTGCCGAAGATCGTCGACTGGTACATGGACGGCAAGATCAACATCGACGACCTGATCACCCACACCTTGCCGCTCGAGCGCATCAACGAGGGCTTCGAACTGATGAAGAGCGGGCAGTCGATCCGCTCGGTGGTGTTGTACTGAGTAGTCCAAACCAACCAACAGGAGACGCGATCATGAGCAGCGAAGTGAACATTCATCCGGCGGTCGATGGTATCAAGCGGGCAGCGCCCGGTTTTGCGGGCGGGACCCTGACCTGCCAGTGCGCGACGAATCCCGTCACCGTCGAGATCAAGGGACAAGTGGCGCACAACCACGTCTGCGGCTGCACCAAATGCTGGAAGCCGGCCGGTGCACTGTTTTCACAGGTGGCAGTGGTGGGACGCGACAATGTCAAGGTGACCGCCAACGAAGACAAGCTGCAAATCGTCGACGACAGCGCCACCATCCAGCGCCACGCCTGCCGCGACTGCGGCGTCCACATGTACGGCCGCATCGAGAACACGGGCCACGCTTTCTATGGGCTCGACTTCGTGCACACCGAGCTCTCGAAAGAGCGCGGCTGGGCCCCGCCGGAGTTTGCCGCCTTCGTCTCCTCGATCATCGAAGCGGGCGCGCCGCCGCAGGAGATGGGCGCGATCCGGGCACGGCTGAACGAGATCGGCCTGCCGCCCTACGACGCCCTGTCGCCGGCCCTGATGGATGCGATCTCGACCCATGTCGCGAAGTCGCGTGGCGTGCTCAAGAACGCCTGACGCACAACCGGCCCCTGCCGGCGCCGGCCCACATGCCGGGCCAGTGCCGGCAAGCCCATATGGAGACAAGATGAATCGAATTTACCTGCTGCTGGCGGCCTGCCTCGCCCCCTTCGCTGTCCAGGCCCATGATTTCCCGACCAGCAGCCGCGTCGAGTACGTGCTCGAGTGCATGCAAAAACACGAGGGCAAGTACGAGTACCTTTATAAATGCTCCTGCGCCATCGATCACATCGCCAAAGACATGAGCTACGACGACTACGTGACGATGTCGACCGCCCTGCGCAACCAGACCCTCGCGGGCGAACGCGGTGCGCTGTTTCGTGATCCGCCGCCGGTGAAGGAAATGGCGACCAAATACAAAGCGCTGCAGGCCAGCGCCAACAAGGCCTGCCATGTGCCGGAACGCTGAGCCGGGTGTTCAGCCTGCCGCTGCGCCGTGGACGGCACAGGTCGTGGCGCGACTGTCTCGAATTTTGCACAGCAGTGTCACGCACCGCGGGCAGGCAGGAGGGCGGCGCGACCCGGCCCCGTGCGGCCCGGCACTGGCACCGCATTGGCACGGTTAGTGCTGTGTTGATGGCAGGCCCACCCGCCTGCTGAAGTTGGGAAGTTTGTCTGACGCTTGACCAGGTCGCACTGCTTATAAAAACCACAGGAGACTTAACCATGTCATTTACTTCAAGACTCATCCGCTGGTGGCCGTGCCTGGCGCTGGCTGCCGCCCCGGCCTTCGCCGCCGACTCCGATGTCGAACAGCTGACCAAGGACCCGAAAAACTGGGCCATGCAGTCGGGTAACCTGGCGAACCACCGCTACAGCGAACTCAAACAGATCACCGCCCAGAACGCGAAAAACCTGCAAGTGGCCTGGACCTTCTCCACCGGCGTGCTGCGCGGCCACGAAGGCGGACCGCTGGTCGTCGGCGATACGATGTACATCCACAGCCCCTTCCCGAACAAGGTGTTCGCACTCTCGCTGGAAGACCAGAGCATCCGCTGGAAGTACGAACCGAAGCAGGACCCGACCGTGATCCCGGTGATGTGCTGCGACACCGTCAACCGTGGCGTGGCCTATGCCAACGGCAAGATCTTCCTGCAGCAGGCCGACACCACCCTCGTCGCGCTCGACGCCAAGACCGGCGCCGAACTCTGGAAGATCAAGGTAGGCGATCCGAAGATCGGCGAGACCACGACGAATACGCCGCACGTGTTCAAGGACAAAGTGCTGACCGGTATCAGCGGTGGCGAGTTCGGGGTGCGCGGACGCGTCACGGCGCACGACATCAACACCGGCAAGATCCTGTGGAAGGCCTACAGCACCGGCCCCGACAACGAACTGATGGTCGATCCGGGCAGGACCATGACCTGGACCGACGGCAAGATGGCGCCGATCGGCCCCAACTCCTCCCTAAAAACCTGGCAGGGAGATCAATGGAAGCTGGGCGGCGGTACGACCTGGGGCTGGTACAGCTACGACCCGGCGACAAACCTGGTGTACTACGGCACCGGCAACCCGAGCACCTGGAATCCGCGCCAGCGTCCGGGCGACAACAAATGGTCGATGACCATCTTCGCACGCGACCTCGACACCGGCATGGCGAAATGGGTGTACCAGATGACGCCGCACGACGAGTGGGACTATGACGGCGTCAACGAAATGATCCTGGCCGATATCAAAGTAAAAGGCCAGCCGCGCAAGGCCCTGGTGCACTTCGACCGCAACGGCTTCGGCTATACCCTCGACCGTGTGAGCGGCGAATTGCTGGTGGCCGAAAAATACGATCCGAAGGTGAACTGGGCGACCCACGTCGACATGAAGACTGGCCGGCCGCAGGTCGTCGCCAAGTACAGCACCGACAAGAACGGTCCCGACGTGAACTCGAAGGGCATCTGCCCCTCGGCCCTCGGCAGCAAGGACCAGCAGCCGGCCAGTTTCAATCGCAAGACGGGCCTGTTCTACGTGCCGACGAACCACGTGTGCATGGACTACGAGCCCTTCCAGATCGAGTACACGGCCGGCCAGCCCTATGTCGGCTCGACCCTCTCGATGTACGCCGCGCCGAACAGCCACGGCGGCCTGGGTAACTTCATCGCCTGGGATGCCGGCACCGGCAAGATCGTCTGGTCCAAGCCGGAAAAATTCTCGGTCTGGAGCGGTGCGCTCTCGACCGCCGGCGACGTGGTTTTCTACGGCACCCTGGAAGGCTACCTGAAGGCGGTCGACCTCAACGGCAAGGAGCTGTGGAAGTTCAAGACCCCATCGGGCATCATCGGCAACGTCCACACCTGGGAATACAAGGGCAAGCAATACATCGGCGTGCTGTCGGGGATCGGCGGCTGGGCCGGCATCGGTCTCGCGGCTGGCCTGACCAAGGGCACCGAAGGCCTGGGCGCGGTGGGCGGCTACAAGGACCTGGCCAAGTACACCGAGCTCGGTGGCGTCCTGACGGTGTTCGCACTGCCGGACCGCTGAAGCGATCATCCTCATCGCTGCCGTGCAGAGTGAAGTGAACTGAATTGAGGGCACTTGCCGGCCGGGGAGGCCGGCAAGCGACCCTCGCTATCCAGGAATGAATATGAACAGACTCACGAACAAAGCAGTCATCGCCGCCGCTTGCTGGACCCTGGCGGCGCTGCCCGGATTACTGTCGGCCCCGGCCCTGGCGGCGGACAACGCACCGTACAAGGTGGCCGCTGGGAACAAGGTCGACGCGCAGACCCTGAGCGGCTGGAAAACCTGGCGCGCCATGGCCTGCGAGCGCTGCCACGGCGCCGCCCAGGAAGGCATGGTCGGTCCCTCGCTGGTGAACAGTTTAAAAGTGCTGAGCAAGGAGGAATTCAAGGCGACCGTGCTCAAGGGACGGATCGAGAAGGGCATGCCGAATTTCGAGAACAGCAAGATGGTGAGCGAAAACATCGACAACCTGTACGCCTACCTGAAGGGGCGCTCGGACGGCGCCATCGAACCGGGCCGCCTGCAGGAGATCGGCAAATGAGGTGGCGGCCGACATGGCTCCCGCTCCTGGCGGGCGCGGCCTGCGTGCTGGCCTGGCTACCCGGCCCGGCAGGCGCGCAGCCGGGGCCGCAACCTGGCGAGGACAAGGTCTTGCGGGTCTGCCAGGACCCGAACAATTTGCCGCTGTCGAACCGTGCGCTGGACGGTTTCGAGAACAAGATCGCAGCCCTGTTTGCCCAGCAATTGGGCTGGAAGCTGGAGCACACCTGGTTCCCGCAGCGGATGGGGTTTATACGCAATACCCTGCGCGCCAAGGAAGAAAATTCCGATCGCTACAAATGCGACCTGGTCACGGGCGTGGCGAAAGGGTTTGATCTCGCCGCAACCACGCGGCCCTACTACCACTCCGCCTATGCCATGGCCTATGTCAGGGGCAAGGGACTGGACGGGGTGCGCAGCCTCGACGATTTATTGGCGCTCGATCCTGCACAGCGCAGGAAACTGCGCATCGGTGCCTTTGCCGGCTCGCCCGTCACCGACTGGTTGCTGCAGAACCAACTGATGGAGCAAGTGAACTGGTACCAGAGCCAGACCGGCGACGCCGAGCAGTATCCAGGCGAAATCGTCGAGAAAGACCTGGCCAGCGGTAAGATCGACCTGGCTTTTGCCTGGGGACCGATTGCCGGCTATTTCGCCAGGAATGCCCGTACGGCGCCGATCGTCGCCATTCCGCTGGTGTCGAAGCCGGGCCTGAAATTCGATTTCGAGATCGCGATGGCGGTGCGTCAGGGCGACAAGGATTTTCGCCAGCGTATCGACCAGCTGATCGTCGCCAACGAAGCGAAGATCCACGCGATTCTCGAACAATACGGCGTGCCCCTGATCGAGCAGCAGGGGCAGGCGGCATCGGCTCCCCCTGTGGCGAAAGCACCATGAGCGCGCGCCCGCTACATTGCCCGGCTGCGCGCGCGGCGCCCCGGGTGCGCGCAGCCTGCCTGGGCTTCGCGATTCTCGTTGCGCTCCCGATCGGCAACGCCCTCGCACAGCAGGAAGTCTCGCCGGCCGAAATCCTGCTCTTCGAGACCGACCACCTGGCGCAGATGAAGGCGCCGGCAACCCTGGTCTATGAATTCCGCAAGCTCAGCAACGTCGAGCCCGCGTTCACCGACAGCGTCCTGCTCGATGTCTCGCGCAAGGCGGGACAGGTGCATGCCGCGCTGCGCTTCCTCACCGGCGAACGCAGGCACGTACTGCCCGAGATGGATGACGCACACGGCAACCCGGTCCTGCTCGGCTTTCTCGAGCATGACATTGCCGAGATGAAGCGCCTGACGGGCGGATCGGTCACCTATTTCCGCAAGCGCATCCGGATGGCGCTGGCCAACAGCGCCCAGGTGACACCGCAACGCATCACCTACCAGGGCAAGACGCTGGACGGCAAGGCGGTCCGCATCCAGCCCTACCTGGACGATCCGCTGCATGCGCGCTTCGAACACTACGTGCGCAAGACGTATACGTTCATCCTCAGTGACGGGGTACCGGGGGGCATTTACCAGGTCAGTACCTCGCTGACGAATACGGAGGGAAACCGGCCGCCGCCGGGTACGGTGGTGGCGCGCACGGCCGCCGCCGGGGGAACAGCGCCGGGCGCAGCGGCAACCGGCACAGCGCTACCTGGCAGCGGGGCGCCGATGGAAGCGCGCGGCGCGGCGCCGCCCTCTCCGGCACCCCAGGGCGCGCCCCGGGCCGGCAAACCGGCACCCGGTGCAGCATTGCCCGTCATCGACGAAACGCTCACCCTGGTCAAGGTGGTCGCCTCCCAGCGCTGAGCTCGGCGGATGGACGCTGCCTGACATGGAACCAGCCGGAGGCACAGGATGGCGCCCTTGAAAGTGTTTGCTTTCGATTATGTGACGGAAGGCGGACCAACGGCACGCCCCCTGCCGCATGCGTTCACGCAGCAGGGCGCGATGCTGTTCGATGCCCTGCTGGCCGACCTCGGCGCCGTGCCGGGTGTCGAAGTGTGCACGATGGCGACGCTGGATGCACCGGGCAAGCCGCCGGCGGCGCGCAGCTTCGGCGAGCGCTTTGCCGCCTGTGTGCAGGCGGCGGACGCGGTGTGGCCGCTGGCGCCGGAATCGGAAGGCCTGCTGGAACACCTGTCGCGTGACATCTTGCGCGGCAAGCGCATCCTGCTGGGGAGCGCGCCCGGTGCGGTGCGGGTCGCGGGAAGCAAGCTGAAGGTGGCACGGGCGCTGGCCGAGGGCGGCGTCGCGACCGTCCCTACCTATCGCCCGCACGCTTCTTTGCCGGAGGGCGAGGGCGCATGGGTAGTCAAGCCGGAGGATGGCGCGGGCTGTCTCGACACCCGCCTGTTCAGCGATCGCGCGGCGGCGCTGGCCTGGATCCGCACCAGCGCGGCACAGGGTTATGTCCTGCAGCCCTTTGTCGCGGGCAAGCTGGGCAGCCTCTCCCTGATCTGCTGCGACGGCACGGCGCGGCTGCTGGCGCGCAACCAGGAGCGGGTGGCGGTGCGCGACAACCGGTTTCACTTCCTCGGCAGTACCGTGAACGGCCTGACGGATGCGGACGGCGCGCTCGAGCGCCTGGCGCAGCAGGTGGCGGCCGCCTTGCCCACCTTGTGGGGCTATGTCGGCGTGGACATCATCCTGAGCGAGCGCGGCGCGGTGGTGCTCGACGTCAATCCGCGCCTGACCGCAGCCTATGCCGGGCTGCACGCCTCGATCGGCTGCAATCCCGCCGGCCTGGTCATCGATTTATTAAAGGGCCCGGCGGCGATGCCGGCGCCGCCGACGCGACACCGCACGGTCAGTGTCGATGTCGGCAGCTTTCCCGGCGACGCCCCTGCCTGAACGAGGCGCCGCACGAGAATCTGGCGGCGGGAAGTCCCGCAGCGCTTTCAGGATAGCGCGCTACCGGACCACCACGCCCCACGGCAGTTTGCCGACCGGGATGTCGCGCAGTTTGGTGCGGCTGGCCGTGTCGATGACGCTCACGCTGTTGGAGCGGCCATTCGCCACATACAGCTTCTTGCCGTCCGGCGTAATCGCCATGTTCCAGGGGCGCTGGCCGACCGGCACCGTCGCCACGATCTGGTTGCTGGCGGTGTCGACCACCGACACATTGGCGTCGCCGCCGTTCGACACATACACGTATTTGCCGCTCGGGTGCACCGCGATCCCGTTGGCGCGCAAGCCCGCCTTGATGCGCGCGACAATCGCAAAACTGGTGGTGTCGATGACGAATACCTCGTTCGCGTTTTCGGTGGCGACGTAGGCGCGGCTACTGTCCGGCAAGAAGCCGATGCCGCGCGGACGCGCGCCCACGGAGACCTGGGCCACCTGCTTGCGGGTCGTAAAATCGAGGATGTCGACGGCATCGCCCTCCTCGGCGCTGACGAAGACCAGGCGTCCATTCGGGCTGAACACGGCGTGTTCCGGATTCTTGCCGTGCACCGGGATGGAAAACGCCAGCGCATTCGTGCGGGTGTCCGTGACCGCGATCTCGTTCTTGCCTTCGACCGCGGCGATCACCCAGCGGCCATCCGGCGAAATCGACACGCCTTCGGGCGATTCGCCCAGCGCCACCACCGGGCCCAGCTTGCGGGCACCGAGTTCGACCAGCTGCAGGCTGTTTTTCGGCTGGTCGCTGACATATAGCCAGCGGCTGTCGCTACCGACGGCCAGGCCGCGTGGCTTGCTGCCCCCGGGCAGCTCGGCCACCACCTGGTCGGTGGCCGTGTCGATCACCGAAATCGTGCCCGATCCCTCGTTCGGGACATAGGCCATCGGGGCGGCAAGCAGGCTCGACGGGAGCGCCGCGGAGAGGGCAAGGGTGGCCATGGCGCCCAGGCGCCGCAAGGGTAATACTGTCATCGATTCTCCATTGAAAGGGTGGAAGGCGCCGTCTCGACCGGCGGGCCGCGCTGCGGCCACATCCGCAGCAGCAAGCCGTCGCGATCGACCAGCATGTGCTTCGCAACCGCGAGCACGTGCACGGCAACGAGCAGCGCCAGCAGCAGCGCGGCAAGGTGGTGGGCGCCGTTGAACACGGCATACAGGGTTTTGTCGTCCGGTCCCCAGGGCGCCCAGCGCACCAGGTTGAAAAACTTGATGCCGTGCTTGCTGAAGTTCGATGCCAGGTAGCCCGACAGCGGCAGGGCCAGCATGCACCCGTACAGCAACACGTGGCTGAGCCTGGCCGCCCGGCGCTGCCAGGGCGGCATTGTGTCCGGCAGGGGTGGTGGGGTATGCGTCCAACGCCAGCCGAGGCGCAGCAGGATCAGCAGGCCGATCAGGATGCCGGTGCTCTTGTGCAGGTTGACGTAATAGCCGCGCGCCGGCGTGCCGCGCGGGATATCGTCCAGCAGCAGGCCGAAGGCGAACTGGCCCAGCAGCAGTAGCGCAATGACCCAGTGCAGCGCGATCGCAGTGCTTGTATAGCGTGCGTGGGTCGCGGCGTCCATGCTTGAACCTGTCAATGGAACAGCGATTTGTCGGGATGCTCGATATTCAGCCGCTGCAATTTGCGGTACAGGGTGTTGCGGCTGATGTTGAGCTCACGGGCAACGCCGCTCAGGTTCCATTGATGGCGTTTGAGTTCCTGCAGCAGTACCTCGCGTTCGGCGCACTCGAAGGGGTTGAGTCCTGCGCCGGGCTTGTTACCGGGCGCGGGGGCAGGCAGGACAGCAGACACGGCAGCGCCTGCCGACGCGGAACCGGCCGCCGGCGTGATCGCAGCGGCGCCGGCTTCCACCAGGCCGTGGCGGTATTCCGGCGGCAAGTCCTCCAAGGTGAGGCGGTCCGTTGCGCGCAGCGCGATCATGGTGCGCAGCAGGTGGCGCAGCTGGCGCAGGTTGCCGGGCCAGTGCTGGCGGTCGAGCACAGCCAGCAGCTTGTCGTCGAGCTCGACCGGACAGCCGGCGTCGCTTTCTTCCAGCGCCAGCTGGCGGATCAGCGCGCAGCGGTCCTGGCGGTCGCGCAGCGGCGGCATGGTGAAGGTCACGCCTTGCAGCCGGTAATACAAATCCTCGCGGAAGGCGCCGCTCTCGATCTTCTGCAGGAGGTCGCAATGGGTGGCGCTGATCAGGCGGATGTCGAGCTTGACCGGGGTTTCCCCGCCGAGCGGCACGACTTCGCGCTCCTCGAGCACGCGCAGCAGCCTGGCTTGCAGGGCGACCGGCATGTCGCCGATCTCATCCAGGAACAGGGTACCGCCGTTCGCCTGCAGCAGCTTGCCGCGCTGCCCCTCCTTGCTGGCCCCGGTGAAGGCGCCCGGCCGATAACCGAACAGTTCGCTCTCGATCAGGGATTCCGGGATCGAGGCGCAATTGATCGCGATAAAAGGGCGGCTGGCGCGGCTGCTCGACAAATGCATCGCGCGCGCAAAACGTTCCTTGCCGCTGCCGGTTTCGCCGAGCAGCACGATGGACACGTTGCGCTCCATGACCCGCCTGGCGGTGTCCACATTGGCACGCATTGCCGGGTCGCCCAGGTGCAGCGCATCGAGCGCACTGGTTTCAGCCGGTGTGGGCAGGGCCGCGCCGCGCTGGGGACGGCGCGCGTTGGAATGCGCCACCGGCTGGTAGACGACGGCGAAAAAGCGCGCGTTGCTGCGCACTTCGAATATCGGCACCGGGTGGAAGGCGCGCCGGGTGCTGCTGTCGACCAGCCCCGGGAAGGTGATGTTGAACAGTTCGCAGACATCGCGCCCGACGATCTCCTCCGGACGGGTGTAGCCGAGCAGGGAGAGGGCGGCCCGGCTCGCGGCCAGCACCGTACCCGTGATGCTCAGCGCAATTGCGCCTTCGCTCAGGGTGCCGACGAATTCGGGGCGGTTGTGGAAGCGCAGGATGTAGTCGTGGCGGAACTGGTGCAGGAAAACCCGGTTCTCGATCATCTGTACCGACATGCTGACCAGGGCCAGCGTGTGCTGCTGGGCCAGGCGCGATTCGCCGGAGGCGTCGAGCACGCCGACCAGTTCGCCTTCATGGTCGAAGATCGGGGCCGCGGCGCAGGACAGGCCGATATTGCGCGACAGGTAGTGTTCGTCCTGGTGGACGGTCAGCGGACGGCGTTCGACCAGGCAGGTGCCCATGCCGTTGGTCCCCTGCACGCGCTCGCTCCAGACCGCGCCCTGCATCAGCCCGGTTTTGGAGGCGGCATGGGTAAAGGCGGGGTCGCCGAAATAATTGAGCAGCACGCCTTCGCGGTCGGTCAGCATGATCGCGTAGCCGGAACCGGCCAGCTGCTGGTACAGGTTCGTCATCTCGACCTTGGCGACGGCCTGCACGTCGGCCAGCCGTTCCTGGCGCTCCTGCAGTTCGATCGGCGCCACCACTTCGGGCTCGGCGCAGCTGTCGGGATTGAGTTGGTATTCGTTCAGGCACCGGATCCAGGACCGGGTGATCCGGTTGCCGGCCCCAATGCAGTCAGCGCCGATCCGGTCGTGGACGACCGAATGGACGCGCTTGACGTGATCCACGGCAAACTTCGACATACTGTCTCCTAAGTCCATGACGAGCGCCAGTGCGGGCGACTGTCAGTTTCTGGACTGTTTTGTGAGTTTGGCACCCCATCTGTTGTGCAGAATACACCGATCGGCCGTCGGATTGTCGGCGAGTTTCGCTTATTTTTGAATACTTGCCAGCGTTCTGTGCAGCGCACATGGCGAACTACAGACCGGCATCAGCCAGCCTGCAATCGTGGGGAACATGAGACCCTGTCAGTGGTCATAGTTGACCCTGCCGCTCGAAGTTGTAAGCGGAATGTAACGCCCATTGCAAGCACGGCAGCCCCGCCTAGACTACAACGCAGGATGGTGCTCGGAGGCTGACATGGACATGCGACTCAAACGCGCGGCACGACGTTCCCTGGTCGTACTGCTGCTCGCTGGCGGGCTCGGAGGCTGCGTCTATGCGCCGCCCTATGCCAGCGCCTACGACCCGTATTATTCCGGCTATCCCACCTATGTCGGCCCGCCCGTTTCCATCGGCCTGGGTTTCGGGTTTTACGGGCACCACCACGGCGGCTATCGCGGCGGATATGGACACTACGGCCGCCACTGAAACGAGGCCGCCGGCACGATTCATACGGCTGGCGCCGCATGCCAGGTGACGACCTGCAGCGCCAGACTTGCGAACGCGTTTACCTTTACTTGGCGATCAGGAGCAGCGTACCCCGGCCGCACAAGCCATAACTCGTGTTTTCCCCGCCGACCGCGACCTCGGTCCCCGGCGCCTGGACCTGCGCCGGACCTTCGGCCCAGGTGCAGGTATCGGTGACTCGGTACCAGCTTTTATTCGCGCCCGGCCACGGCAGCGTGAAGTTCACCTGCGCGCTCCAGGCGTTATGGGCGACATAGATGCTTGACGCGCTATCGCCGAACTCCGAACCGTCGATGCGCCAGGCGATCGCATGGTTGTTGGCGTCATTAAAATAGGTCGCATCGGCGACGCCGCCGTCGGGCTTGAACCAGCGCAGCTGTTCCATCACGTTGCCGTTGTTGTCCACGCTCGAATAGAAATTCGCCGGACGCAGGGCCGGATGGGCCTTGCGGAAAGCGATCATCGCTTTCGTAAACGCCTCGAAGTTGCTCTGGTCGGTGCTGCGGGTCCAGTTCAGCCAGTTGGCCGAGGAATCGAGGTTGTAGGGGTTGTTGTTGCAGTTGATGCTGCGCAGCGCCTCGTCGCCGCCGACGAGCATCGGCACCCCGGCCGACAGCATCATCAGCGCGACGCCGTTGCGTGCGGCTTTTCTCTGGTCAGCCGCGATACCGCCCTGGTCCCAGCTGTTGTTATTGTCCTCGCCGCCATCGCTGACGCCATACGGCCAGGCCTGGCCGTTGTTCTTGCTGTTGCAGCTGTACAGGTCTTTCAAGGTAAAACCGTCATGGGCGGTAATAAAATTGATCGAATGCCAGGGCTTGCGGCCATCGTCGCCGTATAAATCGCTGGAACCGGCGAAGCGCGTCGCCATCTGGCCGGTCGTGATCGCCACGCTGCCGAGTTTGTTCTGCGCCTGGCGCACGACATCGCGGTAGCCGCCATTCCACTCGGCCCAGCCGCTCGGGAAGCCGCCTACCTGGTAGGAATTGCCGCCGATCGCCCATGGTTCGGCGATCAGGTCGACGCCGCTTCCGCCGGCCGCGGGCCGTGGCGGCAGTTCGGCCACGATGCGGTTCAGGGCATTGCCGGCGTCCATCTTGTCGAAGTTGTAGCAGCCGTGCTGGCAGGTGTTGCCGAGCACCGAGGCCAGGTCGAAGCGGTAGCCGTCCACGCCCAGCTTGTCGCGCCAGTAGGCGAGCGAATCGACGATCAGGTTCTGGGCAACCGTGTTGCGGGTGTTGTAGTTGCCGCCGACGCCAGTGTTGTCCCAGGAATTCTGGAAATCCGAAGTCAGGCTGTAATAAGTCGGGTTGTCCAGGCCGCGCATGCCGTACAGGTTATAGGTCGTCGTGTCGGTCGGCGACCAGGCGCCGCCTTCGCCGGTATGGTTGTAGACGACGTCGACCAGCACCTTGATGCCGTTGTCGTGGAAGGCTTTGACCATTTCCTTGAATTCGCGCGTCGGGCCGCCCGGGGTCTTGTCATAGGCATAGCGGCGGTCGGGGGCGAAATAGTTCAGGGTCATGTAGCCCCAGTAGTTATCGCCCGTGGTGCTGGTCGGATCGTTGTCGTTGGTGTCGTTCTGCGTTTCCTGCACCGGCAGGAATTCGATGGCCGTCACGCCGAGCGCGGCCAGGGCCGCCGCTTTCAGGCTCGCTCCCTTGTAGGTGCCGCGGTAGGCCGCCGTGATGCTGCTGTCGTTCATCGTCAGGCCGCGCACATGGGCTTCGTAGACGACATCGTCCTTCAGTGCGCGGGTCGGCTTGGTGCCGATCGTTTGCGTGTCGCCGGCGAGCACGATGCCTTTCGGTGCCGAGGAGCCGCTGTCGATGTTGCGGTAGGTGGCGCCGCTGGCGTAGATAGTGCCGTTGGTCATCGTCGCCGTGGTCGGGTCGTGGCTCAGCTCCAGCGCGTACGGGTCGGTGAGCAGCTTGTTTGGATTAAAACGGTTGCCGGCGGTGTCGACGTCGCTGAGGAAGCCGAGGCTGGAACCCTTGGTCCAGCTCGCGTTGTAGGGCCAGTTCGGGCCCCAGGCGCGGTAGCCGTAATACAGGGTGCCGCTCAGGCCCAGGCTGCTGAGGGTGGCGGTCGGAATCGTCACGCTCCAGATCCCGCTCATATTCGTCATCACATATTTCGCCTTTTCGGCGGTGCCGGTGGCGGTGCTGTACAGGTAGAGCTCGATGCGCGTGGCCTTGCCCGAATACACTTTAAAAGTGACATTCGCCTTGGTGGCGTCATAGGCGGCGCCGAGCGCATTCGGGTTGATGGCGGCCCAGGCCGGGGCGCCGAGGAGGGCGCCCGTGATCAGGGCGGCGAGTAGTGTGCGTTGCATGTCAGTCTCCGATATCTGTTTATATTTTTAAGCGTGTATAAGGGCACCGTCAGTAGGTGCTTGCTGTACTTTCGCTACCTCTGCCGGGAAGCTCATCAATACAGTAGGGGAGACGCTACGCTCGTGCTCGATTGAAGTCAATCGTACATGCGTAGTTTTGCTACGGTCGAGCTGACGCGAGCGGCCCGTGCTGGGGTAGGGCGGCAATCTGGTGCACAATCGAGCTTGTGAAGTTGCCAATCCAATAAAACAGGGCGAGCATGAACGAACAAGTTGCACGGCGGGTCGTGCTGGTGCGCGCGATCGAAAGCGCCGATACCGGCCACCAGGTGCTGAGCGAAGACGACCGCAAGTACGCCAGCCGCAGCGCGCGCGAACTGGCGGCCTGGCAGGCGGCCGACAGCAAGGCGGCGGTGACCCAGGAACATTTTCTCGAGCAGCGCTCGGAACAGATCATCAAACGCCTGGGCGAGCGCACGCCGGCCTTCGCCACCTTCGGGCGCCGCGGCCTCGGCTTGCCCGGCATCTGGGCCGCGCTGCCGGTGCTGGCGCTGTTCGCCGGCGCGCTGCTCGACCGCATCGCCGATCCGCACCGGGTCGACCTGCTGTCGGCGCCTTTGTTGTTCATCATCGGCTGGAACTTGCTGGTCTACCTGATCCTGCTGATCTGGGCTTTCATCCCGGGCCGCAAGACCGGCTGGGCGGGGAAGGGTTTACTGAGCCGCCTCAGCGTCGGCAAGGCGGCATTGCCGCGCAAGCTGCCGGGCGCGCTGGCCACCGGCATGACCAACTTCATGGCCGAGTGGGCCGTGCTGAGCGAGCCGCTGACGCGCGCGCGCCTGTCGCGCACCGTCCACCTGTCGGCCGCCGCCTTTGCCCTGGGGGCCGTCCTCTCTCTGTACGCGCGCGGCCTGCTGACCCAATATGTGGCCGGCTGGGAAAGCACCTTCCTCGACGCCACGCAAGTCCACACCCTGCTGTCCTGGCTGTTCAAGCCGGTGCTCTTCCTCTTCCCCTTCCTCCAGGGTTTTAGCCTGGCCGACATCGAAGCGCTGCGTTTCAGTGCCGGCACCCCGGCCACCCCGGCCATCGGCGGCGAGCGCTGGGTACACTTGTATGGCGCGACGATCCTGCTGCTGGTGGTGCTGCCGCGCCTGGTCCTGGCCGCCTTTGCCGGCTGGCGCGCGCGGCGCCTCGCGCGCCGCTTCCCGCTCGAGCTGGAACACCCCTATTTCCGCAAGCTGGCCGACAGCATCGGCGCCGGCACCCCGGCCGTGCTGCGCGTGCTGCCCTACAGTTTTACCCTCGATGAGGCGCGCGACCGCGGCCTGTGGACGGTGGCCGCGATGGCGCTCGGCGCCCAGGCGCGCGTGCTGCTGCGCCCCACGGTGCCGTATGGCGAGGAACCGAAGGAGGCCATGGGCGCCACGCCTCTCGAAGAAGCGGGCGTCACCGTCACCGCTGCACTGTTCAGCCTGTCCGCCACGCCGGAAAAGGAAAACCACGGCGCCTTCCTCGACTACCTGGTCCGCAACAGCCGCCGCGGCGTGGCCGTCTTGCTGGACGAATCGAGCCTGACCGAACGTGGCGCCGGCCAGGCCGGGCTGGACGCGCGTGTGAACGAACGCATCGCCCTGTGGCGCCAGTTCTGCAGTTTTCACGGCACCGCCGCCACGGTGGTCAACCTGGTCGATCCAGCCAAACGCCCGATCGAACTGGGCGCGGGCCTGGCCCTGCCGGAGCTGCGATGAACGAAGACGTGGATAACATCGCGGTCAAAATCCAGTTCGCGCTGGTCTCGCACACGAACAACGGCAAGACGACCCTGGCGCGCACCCTGGTGGGCGCCGACGTCGGCGAGGTGCGCGACGCCGCCCACGTGACGACCTTCGCCGAAGCCCATCCGCTGCAAACCAGCGCCGCAGGCGACACCCTGCTGCTGTGGGACACGCCCGGCTTCGGCGACTCGGTGCGATTACTCAAACGCCTGGCGCTGACGGGCAATCCGATCGGCTGGTTCCTGCGCGAAGTCTTCGACCGCTACCGCGACCGTCCGTTCTGGCTCAGCCAGCAGGCTTTACGAGCAGCCAAGGACGAAGCCGACGTCGTCCTCTACCTCGTCAATTCCTCGGAAGCGCCGGGCGACGCCGGCTACCTGCCGGCGGAAATGAACATCCTCGAATGGCTCGGAAAACCGGTGGTCGTCCTGCTCAACCAGATGGGGCCGCCGCGCCCTGGTGCGCAGGAGGGCGCCGAGCAGCAGGAATGGAAAAAGCACCTGGCGCGCTTTCCGGTGGTGCGCGAGGTGCTGGCGCTGGATGCGTTTGCGCGCTGCTGGGTGCACGAACACGTGTTCTACGAAGCGGTGGCGCCGCTGGTCGCACCCGAAAAACAGGCCGGCTATGCGCGCCTGCGCACGGCCTGGGAAGAGCACAACCGCCAGCGCTATGCCAGCGCCCTGCGCATCTGCGCCGAGCAGGTGGCAGCCGCCGCGCGCGACAGCCAGCCGGTCGTGGAAGAGGGCGGCGGCTTCCTGCGCACGGCCATGAAGGCGGTCGGCCTCAACAAGGACCGGCAGCAGCGCTATGAAGCGGCGATGGCGGCCCTGGTCGAACGCCTGAACGGAGAGATCAACAAGGCGACCATGCGCATGCTGGTACTGCACAAGGTCGATCCCGGAGAAGCGCGCGCGATCAACACCCGCGTGCGCGAAAACTTTTCGGTGCGCGCGCCGATCGACAAGGCACAAGCAGGTTTGCTCGGGGCCGTGGTCTCGGGCGCGGCCACGGGTCTCTCGGCCGACCTGATGGCGGGCGGCCTGACTTTGGGCGGCGGCGCACTGCTCGGCGCGCTCGTCGGCGGCCTGACGGCAGCGGGCGCGGCCTGGGGTTTCAACCAGCGCAGCGACAACGACAAGCCGGGCGTGCAGTTCGCCGACGCTTTTCTCCAGACCCTGCTGACCGGGGCCGTGCTGCGCTACCTGGCCGTGGCGCACTTCGGTCGCGGGCGCGGCAACTACATCGAAAGCGAAGCGCCGGCCTTCTGGCAGGCCGAAGTCGAGGCCGCCCTGGCCAGTCAGTCGCTGGGGACGCTGTGGCAGGACGTGCGCGCCGCACCCGACCTGGGTGCGGCAGCGGCGCGCCTGTTCGCGGTGATCGAGGCGGCGACCGACGCGACGCTGCTGCGCCTGTATCCGGGCGCGGCCGCGGCGCTGCCGGGCAAGGCGACGGCGCCGGTGTGAATGTCCAGTTAAAACTGATACTGTCCACTCACCCCCAGCACCCAGTTCCTGCCCTGCGCGCCTTCATAAAAGCGCCGGTTCGCGTCGCCGACGATCACCGAGCCCACATACTGGCGGTCGAACAGGTTGTTCAGGCGCACGAACTCTTTGAAACGCCAGCCGCCCAGCTGCTGGCTGGCCTGGGCCCGCGCATTGAAGATGGCATAGCCGGGCGCCGGCTGGGCGGTATTCGTGTCTTCCGCATACACGCGGCCGTTGGCGATCGTCTCCAGCGCCGCGCCCCAGCGGCCGCTTGCTTCCTTCCAGCCCAGCTCGCCGAAAACGCTGGTGCGGGGCACGCCCGGCAGGCGGCTGCCCTGGGGCACGTTTCCAAATGCTTCGTCGTAGATCGCGCGCAGCGCCGACACGGCCAGCTTCGCATTCCAGCCGGCGCCCAGGTCGGCGTCGAGCGACAACTCGCCGCCCTGGCGCAGCGTGGCGCTGGCGTTACGATAACTGGTGCGCCCGCCGCTGGAGGCGTCGACTACCAGCTCGTCCTGGGTTTTGACCTGGAACAGCGCCGCATTCAGCCGGATGTCCTTGCCGAGCAGGGTTTTGACGCCCGCCTCGAGGTGGGTGCTGGTGGCCGGCTGCACATTGAAATTGAAACCGGTGCCCGTGCCCGAATAGAACAGCTCGTTCAGGGTCGGGGTCTCGAAGCCGCGCGCGGCGCTGGCATACACGTTCAGGGTCGGTGAGACTTTGTAGAGCACGCCGACCAGCGGCGTCGTGTGGCTGTAGCGCACTTCTCCGCTGTCATTGCCGTTCGACAGATAACGGTCGGCGACCTCGAAGGTCACGCGGCTGCGGCGCAGGCCGCCCGTGACGACCCACTTGTCGCGCTCCCATTCCATCTGCAGGTAAGGGTCGAGATTCGACACCTTGTCCTCTTCGTCGCGGCGCAGGCGTCCGCGGACGCCGAATTCGTTGCCGACGAAGTTCTCGAAGCCCTGGCGCGAGTCGGTCGAACGGCTGGCGTCGATGCCGACGGTGGTGCGCAGGGTGCCGCCGGCGAGTTCGCGCACGTCGCGCCAGTTGAGGTCGACGCCGTAGAAATCGCGGTCGAAGTCGACCACGCCGCCCGAGTGGGTCGGCGGCGCCTGGAAGCCGCGCGAGAACGCCTGGTACTGCACCACGCGCCGGTTGCCGCCGTAGGCCGTCATTTGCAGCCGGTTGGCGCCGAAGCGGCTCTCCCAGGTCAGCCCGGCCTGCTTGTGATCGATGCTTTTCCGGGTGTTGTAGCGCTCGGCCAGGGTGCGCTGCGGCAACTGGGTATCGGTGGTGTCGATCTCGCCGGCGCGCGGATCGCGCAGGTAAGTCGCCCAGGTGACGCCGAGCGGGTCCTGCGTGTCGTCCTGGCGCAGGCCGCTGGCGGTCAGCACGAGGCGGGACGTCTCCGAGGTAGCTGCGGTCAGCTTGGCATAGGCCTGGTCGCGCCGCGCTGCGCCGTGGTCGCGAAAACCGTCGGTGTCGAAACGGGAAACGTCGAGCAGGTAGCCGACGGCGCCCGTTTTGCCCTGGGCATTCACGTCGAGCTTGCGCATGCCGTCGCTGCCGCCGGTGACGCTGGTTTCGATACTGGGCGCTCCTTTCGGATCGCGCGTAAACAGCTGCACGACGCCGCCGGAGTGGTTGCCGTACAGGGCCGAGAAGGGGCCGCGCAACACTTCGATGCGTTCGGCCATGTCGAGGTTGAAGGTGGCGGCCTGGCCCTGGCCATCGGGCATGGTGGCCGGGATGCCGTCGGCGATCAGGCGCACGCCGCGCACGCCGAAGGCGGAACGGGCGCCGAAGCCGCGCGAGGAGATCTGCAAATCCTGCGCGTAGTTCTGGCGGTCGCGCGCGACCAGGCCCGGCACCGCGGACAGCACCTCGGAGGCATTCACGCGCGGCTGGGTGTCGCGGATCTGCGAGGCGTCGATCACGTCGATGGCGGCTGGCAGGTCAAAGCTGGTGTGCTCGTCGCGGCTGCCGGTCACGACGACGATGTTCATCGGGCTCTGCGCGGCCTGCTCCGGCGTCTGCGGCGGCTGCGGCTGATCGGCCGCGAACAGTGCCAGCGGCCAGCAGGCGCAGAGGGCGGCGATCGCGTTCAAGCGAAATGCATGTTGCGTCATTGTCTCTCCAGGTTGTGATTGCTCCCTGCTCGGGCAGGGTGGTGCCAATTTGATAAGCAATATACCTGCCACGCCGAAAACGCGCCCACGCATGCATGGCACGGCCCTTGCGAGCATGATCGACACCGCCGGCGGTGCATTGGTTCGCGCGATCGCGGCCGGCCTGTGCGTGCGCCTCACACGAGAGGCGCGTGCTCGCCGTGCTCGCCTGTTCCGTTGTGCTGTCCCCGGTTTGGAACAGGTGTACCGGAAACGGGCAGGTCCAACTCGGCCTTGCGGGGCAGGAAGGCCTGGCACGGCGCTTGCGGCAGTCGGGGCGTGCTTCGACACATCCGTTGCCGCCAACGGCCACTCAACGGTCACTACAACCACCAATTCAAGAGGATGACATGAATCTCGCGGACATCAGCAAGCTCGGCGTTGCCAACCCGTTCAAGCAGCGCTACGACAACTACATCGGCGGCAAGTACGTGGCGCCAGTCAAGGGGGAGTACTTCCCGAACGTCACGCCGATCACCGGCCAGCCTTTCTGCGAGATCGCCCGTTCGACTGCCGAGGACATCGAGCTGGCCCTCGACGCCGCCCACGAGGCGAAAGAGGCCTGGGGCAAGACCTCTCCGGCCGAGCGCGCCAACATCCTGAATAAAATCGCCGACCGCATCGAGCAGAATTTAACGATGATCGCCACCGCCGAGACCATCGACAATGGCAAGCCGATCCGCGAAACGATGGCGGCCGACATTCCGCTCGCCATCGACCACTTCCGTTATTTTGCCGGCGCCATCCGCGCCCAGGAGGGCTCGATCGCCCAGATCGACCACGAAACCTATGCCTATCACTTCCATGAACCGCTGGGCGTGGTCGGCCAGATCATTCCCTGGAACTTCCCGATCCTGATGGCGGTGTGGAAGCTGGCACCGGCCCTCGCCGCCGGCAACTGTGTCGTCCTGAAACCGGCCGAACAGACTCCGGCCTCGATCATGGTGCTGATGGAACTGATCGGCGATTTGCTGCCGCCGGGCGTGATCAACGTCGTCAATGGGTTCGGCCTGGAAGCGGGCAAGCCGCTGGCCTCCAGCAAGCGCATCGCGAAGATCGCGTTTACGGGCGAGACCGGCACCGGCCGCCTGATCATGGGCTATGCGGCGCAGAACCTGATTCCGGTCACGCTGGAACTGGGCGGCAAATCGCCGAACATTTTCTTTGCCGACGTGATGGACCAGGACGACGAATTCTTCGACAAGTGCCTGGAAGGTTTTGCCATGTTCGCGCTGAACCAGGGAGAGGTGTGCACCTGCCCCTCGCGCGTGCTGGTCCAGGAATCGATTTATGAGCGCTTCATCGAGCGCGCGCTGGCGCGGGTGGCGGCGATCAAGCAGGGCAATCCGCTCGATTCGTCGACCATGATCGGTGCCCAGGCTTCGCAGGAGCAACTGGAAAAAATCCTGTCCTATCTCGACATCGGCCGTCAGGAAGGCGCCGAGGTGCTGGCCGGCGGCGAGCGCAACGTGCAGGGCGGCGAGCTGGCCGAGGGCTACTATGTGCGCCCGACCGTGTTCAAGGGCGACAACAAGATGCGCATCTTCCAGGAAGAGATCTTCGGGCCGGTGGTCTCGGTCACGACCTTCAAGGATGAGGCCGATGCGCTGCGGATCGCCAACGACACCCTGTACGGCCTGGGGGCCGGGTTGTGGACGCGCGACGCTTCGCGCGCCTTCCGCATGGGCCGTGCGATCCAGGCCGGCCGCGTCTGGACCAACTGCTACCACCTGTACCCGGCGCATGCGGCCTTCGGCGGCTATAAGCAGTCGGGCATCGGCCGCGAGAACCACAAGATGATGCTCGACCACTACCAGCAGACCAAGAACCTCCTGGTGAGCTACAGCCCGAAGGCGCTCGGCTTCTTCTGAGCAGGCAATCCCGCGGCGCTGCCTGCGCCGCGGGTCCATCTTGTACGGACCAGGAGGTGATGCATGACGACTTCGCCCGAGCGCGTGACCGCAACGCCCGCCGCGCTGGAGTTCCTCGACGAGCTG
Organism: Massilia litorea; assembly: GCF_015101885.1. Taxonomy (NCBI): domain Bacteria; kingdom Pseudomonadati; phylum Pseudomonadota; class Betaproteobacteria; order Burkholderiales; family Oxalobacteraceae; genus Massilia; species Massilia litorea. Next base: position 1,011,412 of record NZ_CP062941.1, on the reverse strand, counting down.
CGGCGGCGCCATGGTCCGCTGATGTTCTTCCAGTCCGGCGGCTGCTGCGACGGCAGCGCGCCGATGTGCTACCCGGTGGGGGAGTTCAACCTGAGCGACACCGACGTCTGCCTTGGCCAGCTGGGCGACACCCCCTTTTATATGGGGATGGAGCAGTTCGGCTACTGGGAGCACACCCAGCTGATCATCGATGTCGTCGCCGGCAACGGCGGCATGTTCTCGCTCGATAACGGCACCGGCCGCCGTTTCCTCACCCGCTCGCGCCTGTTCACGGACGAGGAATACGCGCTGCTGCGTGGCCAGCCACGCTCTTCCATAATGCCGAGTTCGCCGCTCAGCAAACAGCACAGCTGACACGCTGCCGGACCATTTACTGATCAGTTTTTGAGCAGAAGGAGGGACTACACCGTCGTTTTCACCCCGTGAACTGCTGGGCACGAGATTTGCCATCGCTGTCGGGTGCATCCCTTCATGCACACCACATAACCGAGGAGACGGCGATGAACAGGCGGGTCTCGAAATTTCATGCAACAACAGTACTGGGTGCGCTGGCCGCATGCATGCAGCCGGCGCTGGCGGTCGACATCAAGGCGGGAGACTGGACGGTATCGGTGGGCGGCAACGTCAACGCCTATTACACCTTCGTCGATTGCTCCGGTGCCCAGGTGGGCGGCCTGGCGCTGGGCGGCGAGGCACTCGGCTGCGGCGGCCGCGACAGCCGCACGACGATCGGCAACGGCCTGCTGCCGAGCGGACTGGTCACCTCCGCCGCGTCGCAGCTGGGCGGGTACGACGTCAAGGCGCTGATCGGCATCTACGCCCACACGGCCACCGACAGCGCGATCGCGCAGAACAGCGGGGTCGACGTGCGCCAGGCCTTCTTCAGTTTTGGGAATGCAGCCCTTGGCACGGTCAAGCTGGGGCGCGACTATGGCATCTTCGGCGCGAATGCGATCCTCAACGACATGACCCTGATGGGCGTCGGTGCCCCCGTGCAGGCGACCCAGCGCGGGCGTGTCGCGCTGGGCCACATCGGCGCCGGCTATGCCTATCTCAACCATTATGGGCAGATTGCCTATACGACGCCGAAATCGGCCTCGGGGCTGAGCGTCGACCTTGGCCTGATGAGCCCGGTGGACGACACGCCCGTGGTCGCCCCTTCCGCCTACACGGCCGGTTCCACGCCGCAGTTCCAGGCGCAGCTGACCTTCACGCAGGGCGATATCAAGGCCTGGCTCGGCGCCAAGGCGCAGCGCTTCGACTCGCGGGCGGCGGGCACGCCGGACCTGACGATGCATGCGATCGAGGCGGGCGTGTTGTACCAGTCCGGACCGGCGGGGGTACTGCTGAATGTCCAGAGCGGCAGAGGGCTGGGCATCCTGTCCGATGCCGACCAGGGGCGGGTGCGCAGCAGGCACCTACTGGTGCAAGGCACCTACAAGGTCTCGGACCAGCTCAAGCTTGGCCTGAGTTATGGCCACAGCAAGAATAGCGACGATACCGCCGGCACCGGCGGGCTGAAGTCGAATGCCAACGTCACCTTGGGCGCCTACTACGCCCTCAACAGTGCAATCACCCTGGTGGCGGAAGGGGGGCAGACCCGCTCGAAGGCGTTCGCAGGTCCGCGCGACAAGATGAACGGCGTCGCGCTCGGCGGCATTATTTTCTTCTGACGGTGCAAGTGGGGCCTTGTCGCGGCAGCGCACAAAAAGGGCTTGCAGCCCACCGACAGGATTCGCTATAATTCGCCTCCTGCTGAAAACGACAACGAAATCAAGTAGTTGTCTTGACAGCAGGAAGCCGCAGACTCTGCGGTGTAGCAAAAAAGAAGTCGACGAGAAACAGAAATTGCTTCATAATCTTCTTCCTCTGCTGCTGACGAACAAAACGATTCGCAGAACACAGCAAGGCAGTACCGCCCTCGGCGGGAGCCAAGTTCTTTAACAATTAACAGTCGATAAGTGTGGGCGTTTGATGAAGGTGCCGGCTGACTAGTTCAGCTGATTACTTAAATTATCAAATGTTCACAAAAAAGAAATACGTTGTCTCAGCAATGAGATGACGGTCAGTATTTTGAGTGAGCGACCCGCTAGCAATAGCGGTGGCAGAAATGCCAACAAACAGAGATTGAACTGAAGAGTTTGATCCTGGCTCAGATTGAACGCTGGCGGCATGCTTTACACATGCAAGTCGAACGGCAGCACGGGGGCAACCCTGGTGGCGAGTGGCGAACGGGTGAGTAATATATCGGAACGTACCCAAGAGTGGGGGATAACGTAGCGAAAGTTACGCTAATACCGCATACGATCTAAGGATGAAAGTGGGGGATCGCAAGACCTCATGCTCCTGGAGCGGCCGATATCTGATTAGCTAGTTGGTGAGGTAAAGGCTCACCAAGGCCACGATCAGTAGCTGGTCTGAGAGGACGACCAGCCACACTGGAACTGAGACACGGTCCAGACTCCTACGGGAGGCAGCAGTGGGGAATTTTGGACAATGGGCGCAAGCCTGATCCAGCAATGCCGCGTGAGTGAAGAAGGCCTTCGGGTTGTAAAGCTCTTTTGTCAGGGAAGAAACGGTAGGGGCTAATATCCTCTGCTAATGACGGTACCTGAAGAATAAGCACCGGCTAACTACGTGCCAGCAGCCGCGGTAATACGTAGGGTGCAAGCGTTAATCGGAATTACTGGGCGTAAAGCGTGCGCAGGCGGTTTTGTAAGTCTGTCGTGAAAGCCCCGGGCTCAACCTGGGAATTGCGATGGAGACTGCAAGGCTTGAATCTGGCAGAGGGGGGTAGAATTCCACGTGTAGCAGTGAAATGCGTAGAGATGTGGAGGAACACCGATGGCGAAGGCAGCCCCCTGGGTCAAGATTGACGCTCATGCACGAAAGCGTGGGGAGCAAACAGGATTAGATACCCTGGTAGTCCACGCCCTAAACGATGTCTACTAGTTGTCGGGTTTTAATTAACTTGGTAACGCAGCTAACGCGTGAAGTAGACCGCCTGGGGAGTACGGTCGCAAGATTAAAACTCAAAGGAATTGACGGGGACCCGCACAAGCGGTGGATGATGTGGATTAATTCGATGCAACGCGAAAAACCTTACCTACCCTTGACATGTCAGGAAGCTTGGAGAGATCTGAGCGTGCCCGAAAGGGAACCTGAACACAGGTGCTGCATGGCTGTCGTCAGCTCGTGTCGTGAGATGTTGGGTTAAGTCCCGCAACGAGCGCAACCCTTGTCATTAGTTGCTACATTCAGTTGAGCACTCTAATGAGACTGCCGGTGACAAACCGGAGGAAGGTGGGGATGACGTCAAGTCCTCATGGCCCTTATGGGTAGGGCTTCACACGTCATACAATGGTACATACAGAGGGCCGCCAACCCGCGAGGGGGAGCTAATCCCAGAAAGTGTATCGTAGTCCGGATCGCAGTCTGCAACTCGACTGCGTGAAGTTGGAATCGCTAGTAATCGCGGATCAGCATGTCGCGGTGAATACGTTCCCGGGTCTTGTACACACCGCCCGTCACACCATGGGAGCGGGTTTTACCAGAAGTAGGTAGCTTAACCGCAAGGAGGGCGCTTACCACGGTAGGATTCGTGACTGGGGTGAAGTCGTAACAAGGTAGCCGTATCGGAAGGTGCGGCTGGATCACCTCCTTTCTAGAGTAGCACCGGGTCTTGAACCCAGTCACCAAACGCTCACACTTATCGACTGTTGAACAAAGAACACAGTTTCGGGGCTGTAGCTCAGCTGGTTAGAGCACCGTGTTGATAACGCGGGGGTCGTTGGTTCGAGTCCAACCAGCCCTACCAGGTTATTGGCCAACCCAATAAGGGGGATTAGCTCAGCTGGGAGAGCACCTGCTTTGCAAGCAGGGGGTCGTCGGTTCGATCCCGTCATCCTCCACCATTAAAGTTCAAACGTAAGTCAGCCAGGTTCTGGTTGCGATTTAGGTTTGATCTTTTCGAGATCACTGTTGTTCTGTTCTTTAACAATCTGGAAGAAGTAAAGTTTTTTTAAGCGTGCATGTAAAAGTGCACACTTAGGGTAGTAGTAAGAATCAACAAACATGCAACAAGCTGTACTCCTTGAACTGTAACGCTCCCTGTATAAAAGCAGGGGCTAACGTTATAGGGACAAGCGAATAAGTGCACATGGTGGATGCCTTGGCGATTACAGGCGATGAAGGACGTAGTAGCTTGCGATAAGCTGCGGGGAGTGAGCAAACACACTTTGATCCGCAGATTTCCGAATGGGGAAACCCGGCCTTTAAGGTCATTGCATGCTGAATACATAGGCATGCAAAGCGAACGCGGCGAACTGAAACATCTAAGTAGCTGCAGGAAAAGAAATCAACCGAGATTCCCAAAGTAGTGGCGAGCGAAATGGGAAGAGCCTGTACGTGATAGTCGGACTGATAGTGGAAGCTTCTGGAAATAGGCGCCATAGCGGGTGATAGCCCCGTACACGAAATCAGACCGGTGGTACTAAGCGTACGACAAGTAGGGCGGGACACGAGAAATCCTGTCTGAACATGGGGGGACCATCCTCCAAGGCTAAATACTCGTAATCGACCGATAGTGAACCAGTACCGTGAGGGAAAGGCGAAAAGAACCCCGGGAGGGGAGTGAAATAGATCCTGAAACCGTGTGCATACAAACAGTCGGAGCGGACTTGTTCCGTGACGGCGTACCTTTTGTATAATGGGTCAGCGACTTACATTCAGTGGCGAGGTTAACCGAATAGGGGAGCCGTAGAGAAATCGAGTCCGAACAGGGCGACAGTCGCTGGGTGTAGACCCGAAACCAAGTGATCTACCCATGGCCAGGATGAAGGTGCGGTAACACGCCCTGGAGGTCCGAACCCACTAATGTTGAAAAATTAGGGGATGAGCTGTGGGTAGGGGTGAAAGGCTAAACAAACTTGGAAATAGCTGGTTCTCTCCGAAAACTATTTAGGTAGTGCCTCAAGTATCACCATCGGGGGTAGAGCACTGTTATGGCTAGGGGGTCATTGCGACTTACCAAACCATTGCAAACTCCGAATACCGATGAGTGCGAGCTTGGGAGACAGACGTCGGGTGCTAACGTCCGGCGTCAAGAGGGAAACAACCCAGACCGCCAGCTAAGGTCCCAAAGATTGGCTAAGTGGAAAACGAAGTGGGAAGGCTAAAACAGTCAGGATGTTGGCTTAGAAGCAGCCACCATTTAAAGAAAGCGTAATAGCTCACTGATCGAGTCGTCCTGCGCGGAAGATGTAACGGGGCTAAGCCAGTCACCGAAGCTGCGGATATGCGTAAGCATATGGTAGGAGAGCGTTCTGTAAGCCTGCGAAGGTGTCTTGTGAAGGATGCTGGAGGTATCAGAAGTGCGAATGCTGACATGAGTAGCGATAATGGGGGTGAAAAGCCTCCACGCCGTAAGCCCAAGGTTTCCTGTTCAACGTTCATCGGAGCAGGGTGAGTCGGCCCCTAAGGCGAGGCAGAGATGCGTAGCTGATGGGAAGCAGGTTAATATTCCTGCACCGTCGTATGATGCGATGGGGGGACGGATCGCGGAAGGTTGTCTGACTGTTGGAATAGTCAGTTTCTGCCTCATAGAAGGCGCTTAGGCAAATCCGGGCGCGCAATTCAAGGGGGTGGGACGAGCGGCTTTATGCTGCGAAGCAATCGGAAGTGGTTCCAAGAAAAGCCTCTAAGCTTCAGTCATACGAGACCGTACCGCAAACCGACACAGGTGGGCGAGATGAGTATTCTAAGGCGCTTGAGAGAACTCGGGAGAAGGAACTCGGCAAATTGGTACCGTAACTTCGGGAAAAGGTACGCCCCGGTAGCTTGACCACTTTACTGTGGAAGGGTGAAAGGGTTGCAATAAACTGGTGGCTGCGACTGTTTAATAAAAACACAGCACTCTGCAAACACGAAAGTGGACGTATAGGGTGTGACGCCTGCCCGGTGCTGGAAGATTAAATGATGGGGTGCAAGCTCTTGATTGAAGTCCCAGTAAACGGCGGCCGTAACTATAACGGTCCTAAGGTAGCGAAATTCCTTGTCGGGTAAGTTCCGACCTGCACGAATGGCGTAACGATGGCCACACTGTCTCCTCCCGAGACTCAGCGAAGTTGAAATGTTTGTGATGATGCAATCTACCCGCGGCTAGACGGAAAGACCCCATGAACCTTTACTGTAGCTTTGCATTGGACTTTGAACCAATCTGTGTAGGATAGGTGGGAGGCTTTGAAGCGGGGACGCCAGTTCTCGTGGAGCCATCCTTGAAATACCACCCTGGTTTGTTTGAGGTTCTAACCTTGGTCCGTTATCCGGATCGGGGACAGTGCATGGTAGGCAGTTTGACTGGGGCGGTCTCCTCCTAAAGTGTAACGGAGGAGTTCGAAGGTACGCTAGGTACGGTCGGACATCGTGCTAATAGTGCAATGGCATAAGCGTGCTTAACTGCGAGACCGACAAGTCGAGCAGGTACGAAAGTAGGACATAGTGATCCGGTGGTTCTGTATGGAAGGGCCATCGCTCAACGGATAAAAGGTACTCTGGGGATAACAGGCTGATTCCTCCCAAGAGTTCATATCGACGGGGGAGTTTGGCACCTCGATGTCGGCTCATCACATCCTGGGGCTGTAGCCGGTCCCAAGGGTATGGCTGTTCGCCATTTAAAGTGGTACGTGAGCTGGGTTTAAAACGTCGTGAGACAGTTTGGTCCCTATCTGCCGTGGGCGTTGGAAATTTGAAGGGGGCTGCTCCTAGTACGAGAGGACCGGAGTGGACGAACCTCTGGTGTACCGGTTGTCACGCCAGTGGCATTGCCGGGTAGCTAAGTTCGGAAGAGATAACCGCTGAAAGCATCTAAGCGGGAAACTTGCCTTGAGATGAGATTTCCCGGAGCCTTGAGCTCCTTGAAGGGTCGTTCGAGACCAGGACGTTGATAGGCTGGGTGTGGAAGTGCAGTAATGCATTAAGCTAACCAGTACTAATTGCCCGTACGGCTTGTCCCTATAACCTTAGCAGGTATAGTTCAATTGAATACAGTGTGCTGTTTGTTGATACACACTACCAAACTTTACTTCCTCCAGATTCTGAGTCGCAGTTCATGAGAACTGCGCCTCGTACAAGTCATGCCTGATGACCATAGCAAGTCGGTCCCACCCCTTCCCATCCCGAACAGGACCGTGAAACGACTTTGCGCCGATGATAGTGCTGCAACCAGTGTGAAAGTAGGTTATCGTCAGGCTAGTTATAAAGAAAAAACCCGCTCAGTAATCTGAGCGGGTTTTTTTTCGCCCGCAAAATCGCGCAATTCGGGCAGATTTTCGGCACCGCCCCACGGCAATGGACAGCTCGTCTTACAATAGCCCCATGCGCATTCTCATCGTCGAAGACCATCCCGACATCCTGGCCAACCTGTACGGTTTCCTCGAGGCGAAAGGCCATGTCCTCGACTCGGCCCGTAATGGTTATGCGGCGCTCGCACTCGCCTCGGAAAACGAATACGACGTCATCGTGCTCGATATCGGCCTGCCCGGCTTGAATGGACTTGAACTGTGCGAAAAGCTGCGCGGCGAGCTGTCGATCGCCACGCCAGTCCTGATGCTGACTGCGCGTGACAGCCTTTCGGACAAGGTCGCCGGCTTCGACAGCGGCGCCGACGATTACCTGGTCAAGCCGTTTTCCCTGGTCGAGCTCGACGTGCGCCTGAAGGCGCTGGTGCGGCGTTCGGAAGGGCGCAACGCGGGCAGCAGCAAACTGCGCTTCGGCGAACTGGTGTTCGATCCCGATACCCAGCAGGCCAGCCGTGCCGGCCAGGCGTTCACCCTCACCCGCACCGGTTACATCCTGCTGCACGCTTTATTGAAAGCGGCACCGCGCATTGTCCCGCGCGAGGCCCTCGAGCAGGCGGTGTGGGGCGAAGACCGTCCCGACAGCGACGCGCTGCGCACCCATATCCACGCGCTGCGCCAGGCGGTCGACAAACCTTTTAGCTATCCCATGCTACTCACCGTCCCCGGCGTCGGCTACCGCCTGGCGCTTCCCGATGCGCCCCGCTGATTCCCTGCGCCGGCGCATCGTCGTCGCCTTTGTCTCCTTCGGCATCGTGCTGTCGCTGTTCTTTTCCCTGATTGCCACGGTAGCGGTTGAAGGCGTGGAGATGCACCTGGTCGACAACCGCCTGGCCGAGGTGGCGAAATGGGCGCTGCCGCGCCAGGCGGCCGGGCTGGCGGTCGACCTGCCGTCGGGATTGCGGTTTCAACGCGGCGAAGCGATTCCCCTGTCGCTGCGCGGCCTGCCGCAGGGCGTGTCCGACGTCGACGTCGACGGCGTCGGTCTGCACGTGCTTTCCGGCGCCGATGCGGCCGGTCCGTATGTCGTCGTCGACCATGAAAGCGATTACGAAAAAGTCGAACTCGTCGTGTATTCGATGTTCGCCGTCTTCTTCCTCGGTTTCCTGATCCTGGCGGGCTTCCTGGGCCGCTTCGTCGCGCGCCGGGTCGTCAACCCGATCAGCGAACTGGCTGAGGCCGTCGCCCGCGGCGGCTCGCCGCTCCCCGGGCTCGAGCGCAAGGACGAACTCGGCATCCTGGCGCGCGCACTCGAAGCCCACACCACCGAACTGCGCGCCTTCCTCGACCGCGAGCGCTTCTTCACGGGCGACGTCAGCCACGAGCTGCGCAGTCCGCTGACCGTGATCATGGGCGCGGCCGAGATCCTGATGGCGAATGCCGCGAACGAGGCGATGCGCGCTCCGGCCGAACGGATCTACCGCGCCGCCCACGAGGCGGCCGAATGCGTCACGGTCCTGCTGTTGCTGGCGCGCTCGCCCGAGCTCGGCCGGATGCCGCCGGTACCCGTCGAGGCGATCGCCGCACGCGAAGTGGAACGGTACCGGCCCCTGGTGGCGGATAAGCCCGTCGAGCTCGATTACTACGACGGCCCCGTCTTCGCGATCCAGGCCCCGGCCGAACTGTGCGCCGCCGCCATCGGCAACCTGGTGCGCAACGCCTGCCAGTACACGGAGCAGGGCGCCGTCACGGTCGCCCTGGCCCCGGGGCGCGTCGTGGTCGAGGACACCGGCCCCGGACTGCCCGCCGCCGTGCGTGATACCCTGGCCCGTACCGGCGCCTCCGCCGCCGGCATTCCCTCGCGCGGCTCGGCCGGCACCGGGCTCGGCCTGTCGCTCGTGCTGCGGATCTGCGAATACCTCGGCGCCAGGCTCGGCTACGAAGACCGTCCCGGCGGCGGCAGCCGCTTCACCATCGATTTCGCCGGCGATTTCACGCACTCTTAACGTCCAGCTGACCGCAGCCTGACGCGTCCTTCGCTATTCTCGATGGATACGTGGCCAAGCCTGGCCGCGATGCTTTGACGGATGACCTTGGACAAATTCTTCGCCCGGCGCATCAGCGCGCCCCTTCTGACCCTGGCCGTGGCCTTGCTGCTGGCGTCCGCCGGCAATCTCACGTTCTGGTCGACCCTGACCCGCGCGACGGGCGGCCTGACGCTGAACAACCTGCCGCTGCTGCTCGGTTCCTTCGTCATCATCGTGTTGTTCTTTAACGCCTTCCTGACCCTGGCCAGCTTTCGCTTCATTGCCAAACCGGTCCTGATCGCCCTCGTCCTGATCGCCGCCAGTGCCAGCTATTTCATTGCCGCCTATGGCATCGTCATCGACAAGGCAATGATCCAGAATGTGTTCGAAACCGATACCCGGGAGGCGCTCGAACTCTTCAGCTGGAAAATGGTCCTGACCGTCGGCCTGCTCGGTTTGCTCCCTTCGTTCCTGATCGCGCGCGCGAATGTCGGCTTTCCGCAAGGAGTAAAGGGCCTGCTCAAGCGTTTGGGCATTGCCGGCGGTTCGCTGCTGGTCGCCGTGCTGCTGCTGTTCTTGCTCTTCAAAAGCCTGGCGCCGACTGTGCGTGAACACCGCGAGCTGCGCTTCCTGCTGACCCCTACCAATACCATCCAGGCCGTGCATGGTTACTTGCGCGGCAGGTGGAGCACCCCGGTCGTCATCGCGCCGCTCGGCCGCGATGCCATGAAAGGGCAGACCTGGGTCGGACAAACACGCCGCACGGTAACGATCCTGGTGGTCGGCGAAACGGCGCGCGCCAAGAATTTTTCGCTCAACGGCTACCAACGCAACACCAATCCGCTGCTGGCGCGCCAGGCTGGCCTGATCAACTTCTCGCAAGTGTCGTCCTGCGGCACCGCAACCGCCGTCTCGGTTCCCTGCGTGTTTTCCGCCCTCGGCCGCGAACATTATTCGGAAACCAAGGCCGCCAGCCAGGAGGGCTTGCTCGACGTCCTGGCCCATGCCGGCTTCCAGGTGCTCTGGCGCGACAACAACTCGGGTTGCAAGGGCGTCTGCGCCCGGGTCGGTTTCGAAGACCTGTCGCAAGCCAAGCCGGGCGATCCTTTCTGCGCAGGCGACGAATGCTATGACGAACGCCTGCTGGCAGGCCTGCCCGACCTGATCCGCAAGAGCACGGGCAACCTGGTGGTCGTGCTGCACCAGAAGGGCAGCCACGGCCCCGCCTATGCCCGCCGTTACCCGGCCGGATTCGGGCGCTTCGGCCCGGTCTGCAATACCAACGAATTCGAAAAGTGTTCGCGCGAATCGATCGAGGCCGCCTACGACAACACCATCTTGTACACCGATTATTTCCTGAGCAAGACGATCGACCTGCTGCGCCAGACCGCCTCGAACGAAGGCATCGATACGGCGATGCTGTATTTTTCCGACCACGGCGAATCGCTGGGCGAGAACAACATGTACCTGCACGGCGCGCCCTACATGTTCGCGCCGAGCGAGCAGACCCACGTGCCGATGATGCTGTGGATGTCCGACGGGTTCAGTTCGCGCTTCCACATCGACCGCACCTGCCTGGCGGCGCGCCGCGACCAGCCGATGTCGCACGATAACGTATTCCACTCGGTGCTCGGCATGCTCGACGTGAACACGGCGGTGCTGAACCCGAAACTCGACCTGTTCCGCGCTTGTACCCGGGGTTCGTGATGCCGACCACCACATCAAAACTGGTCAGTGCACGCCAGGCCTTGTTGGTCTGCGCCGGCCTGCTCGCCACTGCCCTCATCATCCTCTGGATCGGGCTTTCTACCGATATCGACCTGATGCTTGCGGACCGCATGTACAACGCCGGTCTCAAGGCATTTACCTGGCGCCATGCGTGGCTGACCGAGACCTTTAGCCATGTAATCCTGAAAACCCTGCTGACGCTGGGAGCGGCGTATTTCATTGCCGCCGCTGTCTGGGATGCCTGGCGTCCCGGCGCCGGGCGCGCGCCAGTGGACCGCTTGCGGCTGCGCGTCGTGGGCCTGTCCGCTATGCTGGTTCCGCTTGTGATCAGTATGCTCAAGCAGGCAAGCGTCGCTCACTGCCCTTGGGACCTGGCGCGCTATGGCGGTACCGAGCCCTATCTGCGTCTGTTCGATGCCCTGCCGCTGGGCGTCCATCCCGGACATTGCCTGCCGGCCGGACATGCATCCAGTGCGCTGTGGCTGGTGTCGCTCTGCGTGTACTGGCTGCCGCGCCGGCCTCAGGGCGCGCGCCTGGTGGCGCTGGCAGCGATGCTGTTCGGCGGCCTGGTCGGCTGGATGCAGCAATTAAGAGGCGCACATTTCCTGACCCACACGCTGTGGTCGATCTGGCTGGCCTGCGCCGTTGTGCTGGTCGTGATCGTCGCGCTGCAGTGGCGGCCGGTGCGGCGCGAGGCAGCGGCGTCCGATTACCTGACCGATACGGTCGAAGAAGCGGGCTGATTGTTTCAGCTCAGCGCGCTCTATTTTCCATGCGGCAAACTTCCCAGGTGATGACCACTTGGAGATGACGATGCACGCTGCCCCCGAACCATCCGCCCTGGCCGACAAACTGGCCGCCCCCTTGAATGCGATCGTCTCGCGGCACCGGGCTTCGCTGATGCCGATGTTGGGCGGCAGCGAGGCCGCGGCCCGCGCGGCGCTGGCGAACGACGAGGCCGTGCGCAAGGTCGCCGTCTTCTGTTATCCCCTGCTGCCCGGCATCCTGCGCCTGGCGGTCAAGGAGCCGGCCTTCGTCGGCTTCGTCATGCACAACCGCGAAAGGGTGCTGGCGCGGCTGACGGTCGACCCGGCGCCCGCCACCGGTACCTGAATCGCTACTGCGCCACCGGCTCGGCCTCTTTGGCGACGGCACGGCCGCGGCTGATGCTGTCGCCATCCTTGCGGCGCAAGCGCCAGAAAATCGCCGCCGACAGTACCGTCATGACGGCCAGGGCCCAGAAGGCGTGGTGCAGGGCGCCGGTCACCAGCACCTGATTGGTCTGCGGCACGCGGCCCAGGAACCAGGCCGTCACCAGCGATCCCGCCGCCAGGCCGAAACTCATCGACAATTGCTGGAACGAGCTCGAGATGGTACTTGCCATGCTCGTGTCGCCGGCCTCGATGTCGGCATAGGCCAGCGTGTTCATGCTGGAAAACTGCAGCGAATTGAAGAAGCCCTGCATCAGGCTAATGCAGACGATGGCGGCCAGCGGCGTTTCCCGCCCGACCAGGCCGTACAGGGCGATCGTCAGGCCGATAAACAAGGTATTGAATACCAGCACCTGGCGGTAGCCGAAGCGCGCCAGCACTTTTGGCGCGATCAGTTTCATGCCCATCGCCGCCGCTGCCGACGGCATCATCAGCAAGCCCGACTGCCAGGCCGGCAAGCCCAGGCCCAACTGGTAGAGCAGGGGCAGCAGGAAGGGCAGGCCGCCGACGCCGAGGCGGGTCACGAAGCCGCCGACCACCGAGATCCGGAAGGTGCGCACCTTGAGCAGGGCCAGGCGCAGCAGCGGGAACTTGATGCGGCTCGCATGCCAGGCATAGGCGGCAAGCAGGCCGACCGAGACCGCCAGCAGCAAGATCATCGTCGGGACGCTCTGGGTATGCTCGCCGAAGATTTCCAGCAGCCAGGACAGGATGGCGGTACCGGAACTGAACAAGATCAGGCCGAGGACGTCGAGCGGACGGCGCTCGTCGCCGTGGTAGTCCGGCATGTGGCGCCAGACCAGATACATCGCAATCAGGCCGAACGGCACGTTGATGAAGAAGATCGCGCGCCAGGAGGTCCAGTGCACCATCAGGCCGCCCACGGTCGGGCCCAGCAGGGGGCCGATCAGGGCCGGGATGATGACGAAATTCATGGCCCCGAGCAGTTCCGATTTCGGGAAGGTGCGCACGATCGCCAGGCGCCCGACCGGCATCATCATCGCTCCGCCCAGCCCCTGCAGCAGGCGCGCGGCCGTCATCATCTGCGCATTCGGCGCCAGGCCGCACAGGACCGAGGCAAGGGTAAAGATGCCGATCGCGATGAGAAACACGCGGCGCGTGCCGAAACGGTCGGCCATCCAGCCACTGACGGGAATGCCGACCGCAAGGCCCAGGATATAACTGGTGACGACCGATTTCAGGCTCAGCGGCGTGACCCCGAGGCTGAGCGCGATGCTGGGAATGGCGGTATTGACGACGGTGGCGTCGAGCTGCTCCATGAACAGGGCAGTGGCGACCAGCCAGGGCAAATAGGTTTTGACGGTGGAACTGTTCAAACGGGCCTCATCCGGTGGGTGCGCATGCCTCTCCGGATTGTCACATAAATCATGAGATGCCGATTTCAAGCGGACGCCGTCTTGACGGCATCCGCCTGTGACTGGCTGGTCAGAACTGGTAGCGGGCGCTCGCTACCAGCAAGTTGACGCCGCTGTTCGGGCGCTTGATGCTGGCGTTCGAATAATGCTGGAACTTCAGGCCGAGATCCCATTTGTTCGCGGTGACATAGCCGATGCCGATGTGGTCGCCGAACTGGAAGGCGGTCGACAGCCGGTTGTCGCTGTTGTTGTACAGCTCGGAGAACAGGTTGGCGCCGATGCCGCCTTCGGCATACCAGCCGAGCTTGTCGTCGCGCTGGTAACGCAGCACCGGCGTGATCCCGACCACGGCCAGGTTCTGGTGCTGGCCGTCCACGTTGCGGTAAGCCGTGCCGCGCCAGTAGGCAGCCGACAGGTCCCAGTAGCCCGACAGGTGGCGCCCGTTCGAGGCGAACCACTGCGCATCCCAGTTCTTCTGGACCGCCAGGCGGCCGATGCGCACTTTCGAGCCGGAGCCGAACTCGACCGAAGCAGAATCGATCCAGCCGTTGTCGGCAGCGCTTGCACGGCCCGCGAGCAGGGCGATGGCGAGTCCGGCAAGGGTGGCAATTTTTTTATTAGAGGCCATAATTGCTTTCGTAAAGGTATACGCCAGTCCACGCTGGCGAATCCAAATATTGTACTAGCGCGAACAAAAGCACGTAGCGCACATCATGAATTCGAAAGGAACCGCATGCCGCATCCCCTTGTCGCCGTCCTCGGCATTGGCCTGATGGGCCGCCCGATGGCCGCCCGCCTGGCCGAAGCCGGCTTCGCCCCGCGCGTCTGGAACCGGACCGCCGCCAAGGCGCAGCTGCTGGCCGGACTCGGCGCCGTTCCCTGTGCTTCGGTGGAAGAAGCCGTGGCCGGCGCCGCCATCGTGATCTCGATGCTGGAAGCGGGGCCCGCCGTCGGCGCGACCATCGAGGCGGCCCTGCCGGCGCTGGCGCCGGGCGCCCTCTGGATCGACATGAGTTCGACGCGCCACGACGAGGCCCTGGGCTTCCATGCGCGCCTGGGGGCCCACGGCATGCGCTTCCTGGACGCGCCGGTGTCGGGCGGCGTCGGCGGCGCCGAGGCGGGCACGCTGGCGATCATGGCCGGCGGCAGCCTGCACGATTTTCAGGAGGCCGCGCCCGTGCTCGCCGTCCTCGGCAGCGCCCAACTCGTCGGTCCGAACGGCAGCGGCCAGGTCGCCAAGCTGTGCAATCAACTGATCGTCGGCGCCACCATCAACGTCGTCGCCGAGGCCCTGCTGCTGGCGCAGGCGGCCGGCGCCGATCCGGCGGCCGTGCGCGATGCGATCCGCGGCGGCTTCGCCGGCAGCCGCATCCTCGAGGTACACGGCCAGCGCATGCTGGACCGCAATTTCATGCCCGGCGGGCAGGTGAAAAGCCAGTTAAAGGATATGCACAATGTGCTGGCGGCAGCAGCGGAGGCGGGGTTGGTGTTGCCGCTGACGAGTGCGGCGGCACGCAGTTACGAGTCGATCGAAGGAGAGTTCGGCAGTGCCGATCACGCGGCGGCTTTGTTGGCGCTGGAGCGGATCAATCCGGGGCAGCGCGTTGGCAGCGGGCCGGATTTGTTGCCGTAGCGGGTGAGCAGAGGTACAACGCGTGGGCTCGAGAGCCCACCCTACGTTACGCTGAACCCCGTGGCTGCGGTGCACCGTACGGGGTCATTGATGCCAATGGCATCAATGACGGGTTCACCGGGCTCTCGAGCCCACGCGTTATCATCGCCCGCACATCGGCGCCCTCACACATGGCGGCAACATCAACCGACCGGCAACCCCGTCTCGACCAACTTCACCCAATAACTGGCCCCGATCGGCAGCAACTGGTCATTGAAATCATAACTCCCGTTATGCAGCTGGCACGGTCCTAAGCCATGCCCGCCCGACCGGTGCTCGCCATCGCCGTTGCCAATAAAGACATAGCACCCCGGCTTCGCCTGCAGCATGAAGGCGAAATCTTCCGCCCCCATGGTCGGTTCGACCTTGACGTTCACATTGGCGTCGCCCACCACGGCGCGCATCGCCTCGACGGCGAACGCGGTCTGCTCCGGATGGTTGACCAGCGGCGGATAGTTGCGCTTGAAGCCGAAATCGACGCCCGCATTGAAGCCGGCCGCGATCCCCTTCGCCATTTGCTCCATGCGCTGCTGGATCAAATCGAGCACCTCGGTCGAGAAGGTGCGCACGGTGCCGATCATCACGGCTTCGTCGGGAATGACATTGGTGGCGCTGCCCGCGTGGATCTGCGTGATCGACAGCACCGCGGTGTCCAGCGGATTCTTTTCGCGCGAGACGATGGTCTGCCAGGCTTGTGCAATCTGCACCGCCACCATCACCGGATCGATGCCGCGATGCGGTTGCGCCGCATGCGCGCCTTTCCCTTTGACCACCACGCGAAACTCGTTACTGGACGCCATCATCGGCCCCGGGATCACGCCGAAGCTGCCCGCCGGCAGGCCCGGCCAGTTGTGCATGCCGTAGACCGCCTCCATCGGGAATTGTTCGAACAGGCCGTCCTCGATCATGCGCCGGGCGCCGGCGCCGCCTTCTTCGGCCGGCTGGAAAATCAGGTACACCGTACCGTCAAAGTTGCGGTGACGCGACAAATAGTGGGCTGCACCCAGCAACATCGATGTATGACCGTCATGGCCACACGCATGCATCTTGCCGGGGTGGCGCGACGCATGGTCAAATGTGTTGAGTTCCTGCATCGGCAGCGCATCCATGTCGGCGCGCAGGCCGATCGCACGGCTTGAGCTGCCGTTCTTGATGATGCCGACCACGCCGGTGCCGCCGAGCCCGCGCACGACGGGGATGCCCCAGTCGGCCAGGCGCGCGGCGACGACGTCGGAGGTGCGGTGCTCTTCGTAGCAGAGTTCCGGATGGGCGTGCAGGTCGCGGCGGATTGCTTCCAGCTCGGCCTGGAACGCGAGGATGGGTTCCACGAGTCTCATCTTGTTCTCCCTGTGTACATGGACGTAATTGCAAGGTCTGTGAACCATTGTAGCCCGCCTCAACGTGGGAAATCCATCCCCCGTCACCAGCCCCGGCGGAATCAGATAAAGTATTGGTTTATCGACGTTTTTCCCGAGAATAGTCCCCGATGTCCATCACCCAAGTCCGCGCCGCCTGTCCCCACGATTGCCCCGATACCTGCGCCTTGCTGGTCACCGTCGAAGATGGTGTCGCGACCGAGGTGCGCGGCGATCCGGAGCATCCGACCACGGCGGGCGTGCTGTGTACGAAAGTGTCGCGCTACGTCGAGCGCACCTATTCGCCGGACCGGGTGTTGTATCCGATGCGCCGCGTCGGCAAGAAGGGGGAGGGACGTTTCGAGCGCATCAGCTGGGACCAGGCGCTCGACGAGATCGCTGCGCGCCTGAAACCGATCGCGGAGCGCGATCCGGAAGCGATCCTGCCCTACAGCTATTGCGGCACCATGGGCCTGGTGCAAGGTGAGGCGATGTCGATGCGCTTCTTCAACAAGATCGGCGCCTCGCTGCTCGATCGCACGATTTGCGCCACCGCCGGTTTTACGGGCTACAAATACACGGTCGGCGCCTCGATCGGCACCGACATGGAGCAGTTCCAGGACGCGAAACTGATCATCATCTGGGGCGGCAATCCGATCGCCTCGAACCTGCACTTCTGGATGCGCGCCCAGGAAGCGAAACGCCGCGGCGCGAAACTGATCGCGATCGACCCCTACCGCTCGCTGACGGCCGAGAAGTGCCACCAGCACATCGCGCTGCTGCCCGGCACCGACGCCGCCTTTGCGCTCGGCCTGATGCACGTGCTGATCGAGGAAAACCTGATCGACCACGATTACATTGCCCGCCACACCCTCGGCTTCGAGGAACTGAAAGAGCGCGCCGCCGAGTGGACGCCGGAGCGCACTGCCGAGACCTGCGGCGTCACGGCGGCCGAGGTGGTCGACCTGGCGCGCCTGTACGGAAATACGGCGCTGCGCGGCGAACCGGTCGCGATCCGCTGCAACTATGGCGTGCAGCGTGCGCGCGGTGGCGGCATGGCGGTGCGCAACATGAGCTGCCTGCCGGCCCTGGTCGGCGCCTGGCGCCATGCGGCCGGCGGTATCCAGCTCTCGACCTCGGGTTCCTTCCCGGCGAATAAAGCCAAGTTACAGCGCCCCGATCTGCTGGCCGGCCGCAACCCGCGCACGATCAACATGACGACCATCGGCGACGATCTGTTAAAACCTGCATCGGCCGAATTCGGGCCGCAGGTCGAAGCCGTCATCGTCTACAACGCCAACCCGCTGGCGATCGCACCCGATTCGGCCAAGGTGCAGCAAGGTTTCGAGCGCGAGGATTTGTTCACTGTCGTGCTGGAACAGTTCCAGACCGACAGCGCCGACTACGCCGACATCCTGCTGCCGGCCACGACCCAACTCGAACACGTCGATGCGCACCTGGCGTATGGCCACCTGTACATGATGGCGAATAACGCGGCAATCGCGCCGATGGGCGAGGCCAAGCCGAACAGCGAAATTTTCAGGTTGCTTGCGGCACGTATGGGGCTGACGGATCCCTGCTTCCTCGAATCCGACGACGAACTCGCCGCGCAAGCCTTCGACAAGACGCATACGCGCGCGATCCACTTCGATTGGGAGTCGCTGAAACAGAAGGGCTGGCAAAAGCTGAACATGCCGGACGCGCCGTTCGCCGAAGGCGGTTTTCCTACGCCTTCGGGCAAGTGCGAATTCTATTCCGCGACGATGGCGAACGATGGCCTCGATCCGCTGCCGACCTATATTCCGCCTTACGAATCGGTGGCCTCGAATCCGGCGCTGGCCAAAAAATATCCGCTGGCGATGATTTCTCCGCCGGCCCGGAACTTCCTGAACTCAACCTTTGTCAATGTTCAGAGCCTACGTGCAACCGAGGGCGAGCCGCACCTCGACATCCACCCGAACGACGCCGCCCCACGCGGCCTCAAGCACGGTGACATGGCGCGTATTTTTAACGACCGCGGCTCTTTTGTTGCCAAGGCGCGCGTGACCGAGAAAGCGCGACCGGGCCTCGTGGTGGGCCTGTCGATCTGGTGGAAGAAGCTTTCCAAAGACGGCAAGAACGCCAATGAAGTGACCAGCCAGCGCCTGACCGACATGGGTCGGGCGCCCACTTTCTACGACACCCTGGTGCAGGTTGAAAAGGCCGCGCTCCAACCCGGACATGAAGAAACTACCCCGTAAACTCTCCCCGTTTTTCCGGCGCGCGCTCCTCGTGAGCGCCGCCGCCGGCGCCGTCTCCTTACTTGCCAGTTGTTCTACTCTGAATTACTACACCCAGGCCGCCCAGGGCCAACTCGAACTCCTCTCCGACGCACGACCCATCGATGACTGGCTGGCCGACCCGGCCACCAACACCTCCCTCCGGCACCGCCTGGAAACGGCGCGCCAGATCCGCCGCTTCGCGGTCCAGCAAATGGGCCTGCCCGACAACGACAGCTATAAAAACTACGCCGCCCTGAAACGCCAGTATGTGCTGTGGAACGTCGTCGCCACGCCCGAGCTGTCGATGAAACCGCTGCAGTGGTGCTTCCCGGTGGCCGGCTGCGTCAACTATCGCGGCTACTACAGCAAGGACGACGCCCAGGCCTATGCCAGACAATTGCGGGCCGAAGGCCGCGACGTCGAAGTCGGCGGCGTCAGCGCCTATTCGACCCTCGGCTGGTTCAGCGATCCCCTGATCTCGACTTTTATTAACTATCCCGATGCGGAACTGGCACGCCTGATTTTCCACGAGCTGGCGCACCAGGTGACTTATGTCGCGGGCGACTCGCGTTTCAATGAATCCTTCGCCAGCGCGGTGGAAGAGGCCGGCGTCGAGTTGTGGCTGGAACGCTTCGGGAACCCGGCCATGCGCGAGGGCTATGCGCGCTACACGGTGCGCAGAAAAGATTTTCTGGCGCTGCTGCTGAAGTACCGGAAAGAGCTGGAACGCACCTATGCCTCGATCGTGCCCGACGAGGATAAACGCATCGCCAAGGCGCGCCTGTTCATCGCGCTGAAGGAGGAATACCAGGTTTTAAAAGCGAACTGGGGCGGCTACGCCGGCTACGACCGCTTCTTCGCCGAGCCGCTGTCGAACGCCCACCTGGCCTCGATTGCCACCTACAACGACTACGTGCCGGCCTTCCGCGCGATGCTCAAAGGCGAAAAGGATTTCAGCGCGTTTTACCGCAAGGTGAACCGCCTGGCGAAACTCGATAAAACCGAGCGCACCCATGCCCTCAAGCTGATCGACGTCGCTGCGCCGCCGGCGAATTACATGGTGCAGCGCACCAATGCAGCCATGCCGTAGAGTGCCTGTTCCAATCGTGCCAAAAGCGCTTGCGTATGCAGGCGCTGCCCGATAGCATCACATTCAATAGCAAAGGCATAATGCACGCCAGGGTGGCTTTCGCTAGTACGCGGCGCCGTGGACGATAACGACCTATTGAGACAGAGGGCACCTGATGGACAAAATTTGGCTGAAGTCGTACCCCCCCGGCGTCCCCGCCGAGATCAATCCCGACCAGTACACCTCGCTCGTCCACTTGCTGGAAGAGTCCTTCCAGAAGTACGCACAGAACAACGCGTATGTCTGCATGGACCGCTTCCTGACTTACGCCGAGCTCGACGAGTGCTCGAAGCGCATGGCCGCCTGGCTGCAAAGCCGCGGCATGAGCAAGGGCGCGCGCGTGGCGGTGATGATGCCGAACGTGCTGCAGTACCCGATCGCGATCGCCGCCATCCTGCGCGCCGGCTACACGGTGGTGAACGTCAATCCCCTGTACACCGCGCGCGAACTCGAGCACCAGTTGAAGGACTCGGGCAGCGAAGCGATCATCGTGCTCGAGAACTTCGCGCACACGGTCGAGCAGGTGCTGAAAAACACCGCGGTGCGCCACGTCGTCGTCGCCAGCATGGGAGAACTGCTCGGCGGCGCCAAGGGCATGCTGGTCAACTTCGTCGTGCGTAACGTGAAAAAGATGGTGCCGGACTTTGCGCTGCCGAACATGGTGCGCTTCAAGGACGCCCTGTCCCAGGGCGGCAAGATGCCCTTCGATAAGCCCACGATCAGCGCGTCCGACGTCGCCTTCCTGCAGTACACGGGCGGCACCACGGGCGTCTCGAAGGGCGCCACGCTCACCCACCGCAACGTGATCGCCAACGTGCTGCAGGCCGAAGCCTGGGCCGAACCGGCAAACTCGCAGCCGCCGCACGTGGAGTTCCCGACCATCGTCTGCGCGCTGCCGCTGTACCACATCTTCGCGCTGACCGCGTGTGCCATGTGGGGCATGCGCGTCGGCGCCCTGAACATCCTGATCCCGAACCCGCGCGACATCCCTGGCTTCATCAAGGAACTGGGCAAGTACAAGATCACCACGCTGCCGGCGGTGAACACGCTGTATAACGCGCTGGTCAACCATCCGGACTTCGCCAGCCTCGACTTTTCGATGCTGAAGACGGCCAATGGCGGCGGCATGGCGGTGCAGCAGGCGGTGAACGACAAGTTCAGGCAAGCGACGGGCAAGAGCATCATCGAGGGTTACGGCTTGTCGGAAACCTCGCCGGTGGCCACCTGCAACCGCGCCGACGAGCAGGGTTTTACCGGTACGATCGGCCTGCCGGTGCCCTCGACCGACATCGCCATCCTCGACGACGACGGCAATCCGGTACCGCTCGGCCAGCCGGGCGAGATCGCGATCCGCGGACCGCAGGTGATGGCCGGCTACTGGAACCGTCCGGACGAAACGGCCAAGGTCATGACGGCCGACGGCTTCTTCAAGTCGGGCGACATCGGCACCATGGACGAACGCGGCTACGTGAAAATCGTCGACCGCAAGAAGGACATGATCCTGGTCTCGGGTTTCAATGTGTACCCGAACGAACTCGAAGGCGTGATCGCAGGCCACCCGGGCGTGCTCGAATGCGCGGTCGTCGGCGTGCCGGACGAGCACTCGGGCGAGGCGGTGAAGGTGTTCGTGGTGCGCCGCGATCCGAACCTGACCGAAGCCGCGCTAATGGACTACTGCAAGCAGCAGTTCACCGGCTACAAGAAACCGAAATACATCGAATTCCGCGACGAACTGCCGAAGACCAACGTCGGCAAGATCCTGCGGCGCGCGCTGCGCGACGAACAGCAGACAACGCAAAAGCAAGCAGCCTGACACGCCGGTGTAGTTACCAGCGTGTCGGTTGGCAAAGCCGCCCGCCAAATCGGGCGGCTTTGCATTTATTGGACACACAGCATTCAAGAAGGCGAGGCATCAATGGACAAGTTTTGGCTCAAGTCGTACCAGGCGGGGGTGGCGGCGGAGATCGACCCGACGCAATACCGCTCCCTGACCCATTTGCTGGAAGAGTCCTTCCGCAAGTACGCGGCCCAGAACGCCTTCGCCTGCATGGACAAGGCCATCACCTACGCCGAGCTCGATCGCATGTCGGCCAACATGGCCGCCTGGTTCCAGAGCCGCGGCCTGCAGCCGGGCGCGCGCGTGGCGATCATGCTGCCCAACGTCCTGCAATACCCGGTGGCGATGGCCGCGGCCCTGCGCGGCGGCTACACCATCGTCAACGTCAACCCGCTGTACACCCCGCGCGAACTGCAGCACCAGTTGAAGGATTCGGGCGCCGAGGCCCTGGTGGTGCTCGAGAACTTCGCGCACACGGTGGAGCAGGTGATTGCGAATACACCCGTCAAACACGTCATCGTCGGCACCATGGGCGATTTGCTGGGCGGCGTAAAGGGAACCATCGTCAACTTCGTCGTCCGTAAAGTGAAAAAGATGGTGCCGGGCTGGTCGCTGCCGGGTTCGATCGGTTTCAACAAGGTGCTGGCCGAGGGCGCGCGCCTGACCTTCAAGCCGGTGAAACTCGGGCATGACGACATCGCCTTCCTGCAGTACACGGGCGGCACCACGGGCGTCTCGAAGGGCGCGGTCCTGCTGCACAAGAACGTGCTGGCCAACGTGCTGCAGAACGAAGCCTGGTTCGGTCCTTCTCTCGGCCGCGCCCCGAGCGGCCAGCAGCTGCAGTTCATGTGCGCGCTGCCGCTGTACCACATCTATGCGCTCACCGTCTGCGCCCTGCTCGGCATGCGCCTGGGCGGAATGAACGTCCTGATCCCGAACCCGCGCGACATGGACGGTTTTATCAAGGAACTGGGCAAGTACCGGATCAACGTGTTCCCGGCCGTGAACACCCTGTATAACGGCCTGGTCAACCAGCCGGCCTTTGCGAACCTCGACCACTCGAGCTACCTGGTGTGCCCGGGCGGCGGCATGGCGGTGCAGCAAGCGGTGGCCGACAAATGGCTCAAGATTACCGGCACCCCAATTGTTGAAGGGTATGGTTTGTCCGAGACGTCTCCGGTCGTCACCGCGAACCGCTGCGACATCACCGATTTCACCGGCACCATCGGCCTGCCGCTGCCCTCGACCGAAGTGGTGATCCTCGACGAAGCGGACAAACCCGTCCCCTTCGGCCAGTCCGGAGAAATCGCCGTGCGCGGCCCGCAGGTGATGGCCGGCTACTGGAAACGCGACGACGAAACGGCCAAGGTCATGACGGCGGACGGCTTCCTGAAAACGGGCGACATCGGCATCATGGACGAACGCGGCTTCACCCGCATCGTCGACCGCAAGAAGGACATGATCCTGGTCTCGGGTTTCAACGTGTACCCGAACGAAGTCGAGAACGTCGTCGCTTCGCACCCGGGCGTGCTGGAAGTGGCCTGCGTCGGCGTGCCGGACAAGCATTCGGGCGAGGCGGTCAAGCTGTACGTGGTCAAAAAGGACCCGGCACTGACCGTCGAGACGCTGATGGAGTTCTGCAAGGAAGAGCTGACCGGTTATAAACGCCCGCGCCTGATCGAATTCCGCGAGACCCTGCCGAAGACCAACGTTGGCAAGATCCTGCGGCGCGAGCTGCGCGACGAGAAGCAGTCGGCCTGATGGCGTAGGCATCCGTTCTGCCGAGGCACAGGCAGATCATCTTGTGAAACGCGTGGGCTCGAGAGCCCGGTGAACCCGTCATTGATGCCATTGGCATCAATGACCCCGTACGGTGCACATCAGCCAACACGTTTGTCGCAGTCCGCGGCCAGCGTGTAACGTAGGGTGGGCACTTGTGCCCACGCGTTCGCTCCACTCGCACGGAGCTAAAACCGTTTCGACCGCAACGGTCGAATCCCACGGTCAGGCGCGCGCGATCCGCGTCGCCGGACTCCCAAGGGCAAACGACGCCAGTACCGACTGCCCCGACCCCGCATCGCGCACGTCGTCGAGCGCCATGAAGCGCGCATTCGCCGCCCCCGGCGTCAGCTCGATCAGCATGTAGCCGCGCCGGTCGCTGCGCCCGTACAGCATGTGCGGATTGCGCTCGACATTCTCCTGCGTGCGCTGTTGCGGCCGAGAACTCGAGGTAACCGAAGTACCGCACAGCTCCGCCGCCGCCACCGGATTCGCCTTCGACACCGGCCGCGAAAAATCGCGGCGCAGTTCGCTCGCATAAAAGGTGTGCACGTCCCCCGCCAGCACCAGTGGATTTCTCGCGCCGCTGCTCGCCAGCGTATCGAGCAATCGTCTCCGCGCCAGCGGATAGCCATCCCAGCCATCGGTCCAGAAGCGCCCATCCTCGGGAGACTGGATCGGCACGCCGCTCGACTGCGCCATCGGCGTCTGCTGGGCCAGGATGTTCCACTGCGCGCGCGAGGACAACAAACCCTGCGCCAGCCAGGCTTCCTGCTCGGCCCCAGCATCGTGCGGCTCGGGTCGCGCAGCGCGTCGCAGGCGCGCGCCAGCACCACGTTCGAACCGCCGCGTCCCGGCTTCGAACAGGGCAATGGAGAACGGTACTGGCGGTCGTCGAGCACGTGGAAGCGCGCCAGGCGGCCCCAGTCGTAGCGCTGGAACATGCGGATGGCGCCGAAGCGCCCGTCGCGCGGGACAGGAAGGCGCAGCGGCATGTGCTCGTAAAAGGCTTGATACGCCGCGGCCCGCCGCGCGGCGAAGTCGGGCGAGAGCCGCTCGTCGACGTCGCCGGCGTAGTCGTTGGCCACTTCGTGGTCGTCCCAGGTCACGATCCAGGGCGCGGCCAGGTGCGCCGCTTGTAAATCGCGGTCGCTCTTGTATTGCGCATAGCGCGCGCGGTACTGCGCCAGCGTGAACGATTCGTCGCTGCGGGTCGCCCGGTCCGGATGGCGCAGCCGGTAGGGCCCCCACTCGTAGATGTAGTCGCCGAGGAAGGCGACCAGGTCGGGCGCGGCAGCGGCAATATGGCGGTGCGCGGCGTAGTGTCCGAATTCCCAGTGCTGGCAGGAGGCGACGGCAAGCTTCAGTTTCGACGGCAACGCAGCGCCTGCGGGCGCCGTGCGCGTTCTCCCGACCGGACTGACGGCATCGCCCAGCATGAAGCGGTACCAGTACCAGCGGTCCGGGCGCAAGCCGGCCGGCTCGACATGGACGCTGTGCGCGAGTTCGGGAGCGGCCACGGCGCTGCCCCGCGCGACGATATTGCGGATGGCCTCGTCCTCGGCCACTTCCCAGCGCACGCTCAAGGCCAGCGGCGGGCTTGACGCCGCATTCAGCGGATCGGGCAGGATACGGGTCCAGAGGATGACCGACTCGGGCAGCGGCGAGCCGGAGGCAACGCCGAGCGAAAACGGATACATCGCGCCCGCCGCACCGGCGCTGCTGGCGACGCCGAGACCGGTGGCGCCGGCCGCCGCCAGCCGCGCCGCATCGAGTAGAAAACCGCGGCGCGCGTTGTTCACTGCTTATGGATGCGAGATCAGCGACTCGATCGGCGGCAGCTGGCGCGGCTTGCGGTCGGGGCCGGTGGCGACATAGGTCAGCGTCGCCTCGGTCACCTTGACGATGTTCGACTGCAGGCGGTTGCGCTCGGCATAGACCTCGACATAGACCGTGATCGAGGTGTTGCCTACCTTGACGATGTCGGCGTAAAACGACAGCAGGTCGCCGACGAACACCGGGTTCTTGAACAGGAAGGAGTTGACGGCAATCGTCGCGACGCGGCCGTTGGCGCGGCGCGTGGCCGGCAGCGAACCGGCGATGTCGACCTGCGCCATGATCCAGCCGCCGAAGACGTCGCCATACACGTTCGCGTCGGGCGGGCCCGGCATCACACGCAGCTGCGGCATCTTTCCTTCCGGCAGGCGGTTGGTATGGACAGGAGCGGTGTTTTCTGGCGTGGTCATCTTGTTTTCTCGTGAAAAGCTACAATCGTCCCGAATTGAACCATAAATCCCGGACCCCTGCCATGCGACGCCATTCCACGAATCCCCCTCCGCCTCCAGACGCGAAAGGCCGACAGCGCAGCGACTGGGCGACCCTGAAAACCCTGTTCCCCTACCTGTGGGTCTATAAATGGCGCGTGATCGCCGCCCTCGGCGCGTTGATCGGCGCGAAAATGGCCAACGTCGGTGTGCCGCTGGTGCTGAAAAAGCTCATCGACCAACTCGCGATCGATCCTGCCCATCCGCAGGCACTGCTCGTTCTGCCGCTGGGCGCGCTGGTCGCCTACGGCCTGTTGCGCCTGTCGACCACGGTGTTTACGGAACTGCGCGAATTCCTGTTCGCGCGCGTGACGCAGCGCGCGGTGCGCACGATTGCCTTAAAAGTGTTCCGCCACCTGCACGCGCTGTCGCTGCGTTTTCATTTGAACCGCCAGACCGGCGGCATGACGCGAGACATTGAACGCGGCACGCGCGGCGTGAATTCGCTGATCTCGTATTCGCTCTTCAACGTGCTGCCGACCCTGGTCGAGATCACGCTGGTGCTGGGCTACCTGGTCATCAACTACGACAAGTGGTTCAGCATCATCACCGCCGTCGCGCTGGCGACCTACATCACCTTTACGGTCGTGGTCACCGAATGGCGCACCCACTTCCGGCGCACGATGAACGACCTCGATTCGAAGGCGAACACCAAGGCGATCGATTCGCTGATCAACTACGAAACGGTGAAATACTTCGGCAACGAGGATTACGAGGCCAAGCGCTACGACCAGGGTTTACAAAGCTACGAGAACGCCGCGGTGCGCTCGCAGACCTCCCTGTCCGTGCTGAACACGGGGCAGTCGCTGATCATCGCCACCGCCGTCACCCTGATCCTGTGGCGCGCGACCGAGGGCGTGATCGCCGGCACGATGTCGCTGGGCGACCTGGTGCTGGTGAACTCGTTCATGATCCAGCTGTACATCCCGCTGAATTTTTTGGGCGTGATCTACCGCGAGATCAAGCAGGCGTTGGCCGACATGGAGCGTTTATTCGGCCTGCTCGACCAGAACCGCGAAGTGGCCGATACGCCGGGCGCGCAGCCACTGGTCGCGCGCGGCGCACGTGTCGAGTTCTCGCACGTCGAATTCAGCTACGAGACCAAGCGGCAAATCCTGTTCGACGTCGACTTCGCCATCCCCGCAGGGACCACGACCGCCGTGGTCGGCCACAGCGGCTCGGGCAAATCGACGCTGTCGCGCCTGCTGTTCCGCTTCTACGACGTGAACCGCGGCGCGATCAGCATCGACGGCCAGGACATCCGCAACATCACGCAAGCCTCGCTGCGTGCGGCGATCGGCATCGTGCCGCAGGATACGGTGCTGTTCAACGACACGATCGAATACAACATCGCCTATGGTCGGCCGGGCGCAAGCAAGGAAGACATCGTCGCCGCGGCGCGTGCCGCATCGATCCACGATTTCATCGAGAGCCTGCCGGACGGCTATGCAACGATGGTCGGCGAGCGTGGCCTGAAACTGTCGGGCGGGGAGAAGCAGCGGGTGGCGATTGCACGGACCTTGCTGAAGAATCCGGCCATTTTGATTTTCGACGAGGCGACGTCGGCGCTCGATTCGAAGTCGGAGCAGGCGATCCAGGCGCAGTTAAAAGAGATCGCGAAGCACCGCACCACGCTGGTGATCGCGCACAGGTTGTCGACGATCGCGGACGCGCAGCAGATCATCGTGCTCGATCATGGGAAGATCGTCGAGCGCGGCACGCATCAGAGCTTGCTCGCGGCGCGCGGTTTATACGCGCAGATGTGGGAGCGGCAGCTGGCGCGGCCGGATGAGGAATTGGCGAGTTCGCCTTTGGAGTTGCAGGGGGAGTGATCGGCGCTGTTGCGTGAGGTGTTATCGGTATTTTTAATCCGCGTGGGCTCGAGAGCCCACCCTACGGTTACCGATAACAGCCAGATCACACGCAACCCGGATCGTTAACCTGTCCCGTAGGGTGGGCTCTCCGAGCCCACGCGGATCAAGCAAACCGGCAGCGCTTCACGCAATAGCGCCACATTCGCATAAACGCATCAATACGTATAAAACATCCGCTGGATATCGCGCGTATTGGTCGTCCTGGTCAAGGCCAGCATCAGCAGGATGCGCGCCTTCTGCGGCGACAGGTTATCCCCCGCCACGAAATCGAGCTCGTCATCGTTCGCCTCGCCATTCCTCGCCACGATGCCCTGGCCGACCCGCGACGAACGCACGATGAGCACGCCCTTTTTGCGCGCGCTCGACAATGCCGGACGCACCTTCGCCGGCAGCGAGCCGTCGCCCACGCCCGCATGCACCAGCCCCTTGGCGCCCGAAGCCACCAGCGCCTCGATCGCCACCGGCCCCACGTTCGCATGCGCGTAGGCGATCTCCACTTGCGGCAGCGCCGACAAATTCATCACGTCGAATTCGGTCTCGACCGTGTGCTTGCGGGCCGACGCCCGATAGAAGAAGGGCTTGCCGCCGACGATGTAGCCGAGCATGCCCAGCTCCGGCGTCTTGAACGTATCGAGGGAGGTCGTGTTCGTCTTGGTGACGTCGCGTGCGCCGTTGATCTGGTCGTTCAGGACGACCAGCACGCCGCGTCCCACGGCGTCCGGCGCGCCGGCCAGCAGCACCGCGTTGTACAGGTTGGCCGGGCCGTCGGCCGACATGGCGGTCGATGGACGCATCGAGCCCACCAGCACCACGGGCTTCCTGCTCTTGACCACCAGGTTCAGGAAGTATGCCGTCTCTTCCAGCGTGTCGGTGCCGTGGGTGATGACGATGCCGTCCACATTCGATTGGGCCAACAAGGTGTTGACGCGCTTGGCCAGGGTCAGCCAGTGCTCGTTGCCCATGTTTTCGCTGGCGATCTGGAACACCTGCTCGCCGCTGACGTTGGCGATCTTCGTCATCTCGGGCACGGCCTGGATCAGCGCCTGCACGCCGACGGTCGCCGCCGTGTAGCCGACGGTGGTGGTGCTGGTGGCGCCGGTGCCGGCGATGGTGCCGCCGGTGGCGAGGATGGTCACGTTCGGCAGTTTGACGGAAGCGGTCTGGGCCTGCGCCGCGAATGCAAGGCAGAACAGGAATCCGAACAGCGCGGCGGCCGAGCGGGCGGTTTGACGGAACAGCATATACATCTCCTTAAATAGGGCGTCGCAAAACTTACAGCTTCTTGTAGACGACGCCGTCCTTCATCACGAATTTCACTTGTTCGAGCAGCTTGACGTCACGCAGCGGATCGCCGTCGACCGCGACGATGTCGGCTGCGAAGCCCGGCTCGACGCGGCCGAGGCGCTGCGCCTGGTCGAGCAGGGTGGCGGCGTGCACGGTGGCGGCGCGGATCGCCTCGAGCGGCGTCATGCCCGCTTCCACCATGTAGCCGAATTCCTTGGCGTTCTCTCCGTGGGGGAAGACGCCGGCATCGGTACCAAAGGCGATTTTCACGCCGGCCTTGTGCGCGCGCGCGAACGTCGCCTGCAGCTGCGGGCCGATCGCGGCGGCCTTTGGGCGCACCAGGGCCGAGTAATAATTCGGGTCCTTCGCCTTGTCCGCGACATAGCGTCCGGCCGAAATGGTGGGAACGTACCAGCCGCCGGTCTTCCTGAACAGGGCCAGGCTCTCGTCATCCATCAGCGTGCCGTGCTCGATCGAGTCGACGCCGGCGCGCAAGGCGCGTTTGATGCCTTCGGCGCCGTGCGCGTGCGCGGCAACCCGGAAACCGTAGTCTTTCGCGGTGCTGACGATGGCGCGCAGCTCGTCCTCGGTGTACTGCGAATTCTGGCCATTCGCCGCCTGGCTCAGCACGCCGCCGGTGGCGGTAATCTTGATCAGGTCCGCGCCTTCCTTGTAGCGGGCACGCACGGCTTGCCGGCCCTGTTCGGGGCTGTCGATCACGCCTTCGACGGGTCCTGGCGTACCGATGGCCTCGCCCAGGAAGTGCGACAGGTTGTTGGTCGGGTCGGCATGGCCGCCTGTGGTGGCAATCGCTTTCCCGGCCGTGAACATGCGCGGTCCGGGAATCGATCCGGCCGCGATCGCGCGCTTCAGCGACACGTTCAGCGCCTGCTCGGCGCCGAGGTCGCGCACCGTGGTGAAACCGGCCAGCAGCGTGCGCTCGGCGTATTTCACCGAGCGGTAGGCCATGTCGGCCGGGTCGGCGGTGAGACGGTCGCGGTAGGCGTCGACGGCCGGCTGGGTCTCGCTAGTGAGATGGACGTGCATGTCGATCAGCCCCGGCAGGCAGGATTTGCCGGACAAATCGATATGGTCCGCCGCTTGCGCCATCGGGCCGACCGATTGAATGGCGCCGTTCTCGATCACGATGCTGACGCGCTCGCGCCAGGTGCCGCTTTTTACGTCGAGCAGACGGCCGCAATCGACCGTCTGCGTGGCGCCCTGGGCGCCGTTCAGTGCAAGCAGCAATCCTGCCGCGGCCAGCTGTTTCATACGCTTGTCTCCCGTCTTCTCATGATGAAAAAAAGGCCTCCCATCGCTGGAAGGCCTCATGTGCGTGCTATCTGCCGATCAGCGCAGCGGAGCGGTGGCGACATCCTTCTGCGGCACCATTTCCTCGAGGTCGCCTTCCCATTTCGCGACGACGGCGGTAGCGATGCCGTTGCCGATGACGTTGGTCGCCGAGCGCGCCATGTCGAGGAAGTGGTCGATGCCCAGCAGGAGCAGGAGGCCGGCTTCCGGGATGTTGAACTGGGCCAGCGTGGCGGCGATCACGACCAGCGAGGCGCGCGGCACGCCGGCCATGCCCTTCGAGGTCAGCATCAGCACCAGCATCATCGTGATCTGGGTCGACAGCGGCAGGTCGATGCCGTAGGCCTGGGCGATGAAGACGGCGGCGAAGGTGCAGTACATCATCGAGCCGTCCAGGTTGAACGAGTAACCGATCGGCAGCACGAAGGCGGCCAGGCGGTTCTTGACGCCGAAGCGCTCCAGGCCCTCCAGGGTTTTCGGGAAGGCCGCTTCCGACGAGGCGGTCGAGAAGGCCAGCAGGGTCGGCTCCTTCAGCAGGCCGATCAGGCGCAGCACGCGCGGGCCGAGGAAGGCCATGCCGATCAGGATCAGGATCACCCACAGCAGCACGATACCGAGGTAGAACTCGGCCATGAAGATGCCGTAGGTCTGCAGCACGCCCAGGCCGCTCTTGGCGACGATGCCGGCCACCGCCGCGAACACGGCGATCGGCGCGAAGTTCATCACATAGCCGGTCACTTTCAGCATGATGTGGGCGACGCCGTCGACCGCGTCGATCAGCGGCGTGGCGCGCGCGCCGACGGCGGCGGCGGCCGTGCCGAAGAAGATCGAGAACACGACGATTTGCAGGATCTCGTTCTTGGCCATGCCGTCGACGATCGAGGACGGCACCAGGTGGGTGATGAATTCCTTGAGGGTCAGGCCCGAAGTGACGATGTCGGTCTTGGTGCCGATTGCCGGCAGGTGGCCCGAGAGCGCCATCGCGTCGCCCGGACGGAACAGGTTCACCAGGACCAGGCCCAGCGACAGCGAGAGGATCGAGGCGATCACGAACCAGCCCAGCGCCTTGACGCCGATACGGCCGACTTCCTTGGCGTCGCCCATCTTGGCGATGCCGACCACCAGGGTCGAGAAGACCAGCGGCGCGATGATCATCTTAATCAGGCGCAGGAACAGGGTCGTCACCAGCGCCATCGTGTCGGCGAAGCCTTTCGGGTCGGCGGTGTTCGCGTTGACGAAGTAGCCGACGACGACGCCCAGCACGAGGCCGATCAGGATATAAGTGGTGAGACGGTTTCGATTGTTCATGGGCTGATTCCTGTTGTCGGCCTGCGCGTTCGGCCCGGCATGCAGGATGGGTCCTGTGCGTGCCGGGGGATCAAAATGGTGGTGGTTCCAAGAGCGAACGGGGGTTCGTTCTGAGTATATTGGCAAGTTCCGCAGTATCCTAGGGGCTGTTAGTGCTGTCAAGCACGCTCAGAGGTATGGCAGGAATGTTGAAACATGATTGAAATCGACAGGGTCAGCAAATGGTATGGCGAGGTCCAGGTGCTCGCCGATTGCAGCACGCAGGTGGCCCGGGGCGACGTCGTCGTGGTCTGCGGGCCGTCCGGTTCCGGCAAGTCGACCCTGATCAAGACCGTCAACGGCCTGGAACCGGTGCAGCAGGGCCTCATTCGGGTCGACGGCGTGACGGTCACGGACCGCAAGACCGACCTGCCGCAGCTGCGAGCGAAGATCGGCATGGTGTTCCAGAACTTCGAATTGTTCCCGCACCTGTCGGTGCGCGACAACCTGACGCTGGCGCAGATAAAAGTGCTGGGACGGACGAAAGGGGAGGCGACCGAACGCGGTTTGCGCTACCTGGACCGCGTCGGCCTGCTGGCGCACCAGGACAAGTTCCCGGCCCAGTTATCGGGCGGCCAGCAGCAGCGCGTGGCAATCGCACGGGCGCTGGCGATGGACCCGGTGGCGATGCTCTTCGACGAACCGACCTCCGCGCTCGACCCGGAAATGATCGGCGAGGTGCTCGACGTGATGGTGGGTCTGGCCCAGGACGGCATGACGATGATGGTCGTAACCCACGAAATGGGCTTTGCGCGCAAGGTGGCGGACCGGATCGTCTTCATGGACCACGGCCGCATCGTCGAGGACAGTCAGGCGGACGCCTTCTTCAGCGCGCCGCGCTCGGAGCGGGCGCGGGAATTTTTGGCGAAAATTATCCACTGAATGCGATGGGCGCCACGACCCTACAAACAAGGATCGTCGCGCTGACGCCGCACCGCCGAGATTGTCGGATCGTCGCGGTTTTCATGGAAACGCCAGAAGCACATTGCCATTGCGATGCAATCTCCGATGTTCCAGGCTTGCTGCAAGTTCATACGCCATAGTTTTCGATGGCAAACCAGACAAAGGCTGCGAAAGCAACAATGAAGAGCAGCTGTTGAAGTGCCAGCAGCAGGCGCGCCATCGGAGTGTCGACATCGAACTGGCCGTGCAGATGGGCCACTGCCGCCAGCGCGCCCAGGGCAAGCAAACCCGTCAAGATACTGGCCAGGAACATGATCCAGGACGCGATTACCAGCCAGAAGCCATGAAGGGCGGAAGGGGCATCGCCTCCAATAAAGTCCATGAATGAGATCGACAGAACCAGGGCGCCGCTTGCCAGGGTAATGAGCTGTTTGGCAACTTCGACCATCAGGTCGACAGCGAATTTCTTCGGATTGTCGTCGGGCATGGTCAGCACCAGGGCCGGGGGCAGGGCCACCTGCGGAACGTCCGCACAAGAACGGCGTTCGATATTTCGGTCTCGTTTCGTTGCTCGCTTCGTACTTGGGTGATCACCTTTTCCAAAGCATCCATCACCTGCTCCCGCGTGAGATCGTCGAGTTTTTCCGTCTCGATTGCGCCGAACATGTACTCGAGCGCACGCTTCGACCAGCGTAGCGAATGTTCCTGCGCATGCATACCGAGCCGCGCTGCGACCTCGTCCTGCACCTGGTTGAGCGGTGCATGCGCGGTTTCGACATACTGTGCAATCTTTCTGGACCTGATGAAGCGTTGACGCCTACCCATGGCAGTCCCTTTCCGTATGTAGATAGAAGCCGAAAACAACAATTCCTTTCAATTTGATCGGCAAATGCCCTGGCAGTGCCCTGCACCCCGTTTTTTCAGCCGATTCCTAGTCGCTGAGGCAGACTCATGCCCCCAGGCGCCGCAGTGCTCGTGTGCGCGTCCGGAATGGGTGCAGGTACAATATCGGGGTCCGCAATCCGAGAGCCGCCATGTCCACCATCGAGACCCCCAACTCCAT
The DNA here is from genome assembly GCF_015101885.1 of Massilia litorea. Taxonomy (NCBI): domain Bacteria; kingdom Pseudomonadati; phylum Pseudomonadota; class Betaproteobacteria; order Burkholderiales; family Oxalobacteraceae; genus Massilia; species Massilia litorea. The sequence goes on along the minus strand of NZ_CP062941.1, from coordinate 977,636 downwards.
CACCATCACCCGTCCAGACGACTGGCACCTGCACCTGCGCGACGGCGCGGCGCTGGCCAGCGTGCTGCCGCATACGGCGCGCCAGTTCGCGCGCGCGATCGTGATGCCGAACCTGAAGCCGCCGGTCACCACGACGGTCGCCGCCGCCGCCTACCGCGAGCGCATCCTGGCGGCGCTGCCGGAAGGGATGAGCTTTGAACCGCTGATGACGCTGTACCTGACCAACAATACCGATCCGGACGAGATCCGGCGCGCGATGGACAGCGGTTTTATTCATGCGGTCAAGCTGTACCCAGCCGGCGCCACGACGAATTCGGATGCCGGCGTGACCGACCTGCGCAACTGCTATAAAGTCCTCGAAGTCATGCAGGAAGTCGGCATGCCGCTGCTGGTGCATGGCGAAGTCACCGACCACGACATCGACCTGTTCGACCGCGAGGCCGTCTTCATCGAGCGCGTGATGCGTCCGCTGCGCCGCGACCTGCCGGCGCTGTCGATCGTCTTCGAGCACATCACGACCAAGGATGCGGCGCAATATGTGGCCGAAGCCGAAGGCCCGATCGCCGCGACCATCACCGCGCACCACCTGCTCTACAACCGCAACGAGATCTTCCGCGGCGGGATTCGTCCGCACTATTACTGCCTGCCGGTGCTCAAGCGCGAGGAACACCGCCTGGCGCTGGTGACGGCCGCCACCAGCGGCGACGAGCGCTTCTTCCTCGGCACCGATTCGGCGCCGCACGCGATCGGCGCGAAAGAGTCGAGCTGCGGCTGCGCCGGCTGCTACACGGCCTTGCACGCGATGGAGCTCTACACGCAGGCCTTTGCCGACGCCGGTGCGCTCGACAAGCTCGAAGCCTTCGCCAGCTTCAACGGCCCGGCCTTCTACGGCCTGCCACGTAATGAAGGCACCGTCACCCTGACGCGCGAATCGTGGACGCTGCCGGCCACCGTGCCGATGGGGGACAACGCACTGGTGCCGCTGAACGCCGGTGAGCGCATCGACTGGAAGATGCTGTAAGTGTCCGCTTTGCCGTCCGAACTTGCCCAGATCGACTGGGCGCGGCCGTGGTACGACGCCGTGCGTCCCGCCTGGGAAGCCCTGCGTCTCGAGGGCGAGGAGTTCGCCGGCGCTTTTAATCGCCACGCCGCCCTGCTGGCGCTGCGCAACCACCGGGATTTGCCGATCAGTTTCGTGCCCCAGGAGTCGCTGCCCGAGGGGACGGCGTACGAAGAGTTCATCAGCGCCACGGGGAAGGTGCCGACGCGCGACAACCTGCACGACTTTTTCAATGGCCTGGTGTGGCAGACTTTTCCGCTCATAAAACGCGAGCTGAACGCCCTGCAGGCGGCGCAGATCGCGGCGGCCGGCGGCAATAAGGCACGTGGTCCGGCGCGCGACGCCGCCACCATTTTTGATGAGAACGCGGCACTGCTGGTGGTGCGCGCATCGAGCGAGGGGCGGGCGCTGGTCGACGAACTGCGCGCGCACTGCTGGGACGCTGCGCTGTTCGAAAAGCGCGCCATGTTCGGCCCTGACGCCCAGCTGTGGCTGTTCGGCCACGCGTTGATGGAAAAGCTGGTCGCTCCGCGCAAGGCGATCACGGCGCATGTGCGCATCGTGTTCGCGCCCGATGCCTGGTTCAGCTTTGACGCCGCCGGCCAACGCGCCTGGATCGACGACACGGTGGCGCAGCTACTGCGCGCGGAAGGGCTGACTACCTCCAGCTTTACGCCGCTGCCGGTGCTGGGCGTACCGGGTTGGTGGCCGGAGCAGGACCAGGCCTTTTATCTCGACACGACCGTATTCCGCCCAAAACGGGCGGCGTAAATAAACATAAAGGGAGTAGCCATGGTGGACACGGTTCGTTGGGGGATCCTCGGCACCGGCAAGATCGCGCGTGCGTTCGCGACCGCGCTGCAGGATGTCCCGGGCGCGGTCCTGGCCGGCGTCGCCTCGCGCAGTATCGACAAGGCCGAGGCCTTCGCCGCGGAATTCCGCGCCGCCGCCTTCGGCTCCTACGAGGCGCTTGCCGAGGCAGACGGCATCGACCTGGTCTACGTCGCCACACCCCACCCGCAGCACGCCGGGAATGCGATGCTGGCGCTGGGCGCCGGCAAGGGTGTACTGGTCGAAAAACCGTTCACGATGAACCGGTTTGAGGCCGGGCAGGTCGTCGCGCTCGCGCGTTCCAGACGCCTGTTCCTGATGGAGGCGATGTGGACCCGCTTCATGCCGGCCCTGGCGCAAGTAAAACGCCTGATCGCGGCGGGCGAGATCGGTTCCGTGCACCAGGTCGTCGCCGACTTCGGGTTTACCGCCACCTTCGGCCCCGAGCACCGCGTCTTCAATCCGGCGCTGGGTGGCGGCGCGCTGCTCGACCTCGGCATCTATCCGCTGTCGATCGCCGCCAGCCTGCTCGGTCCCGTGCGCGAGGTCAAGGCGCAGGCCGAGATGGGACCGACCGGCGTCGACGTGCAGACCGCGTTCACCATGAAGCACGAGGGCGGCGGCATGTCGGTCTGCAGCTGTTCCTTCCAGGCGCGCACGCCGGGCGAGCTGACGGTCTCGGGATCGCGCGGGCACATCCGCATGAACACCATGTTCCACCGCGCGCGTTCGATTACCGTGGCGCTGGAAGACGGCAGCGTGCGCACGATCGACACGCCCTATCTCGGCAATGGCTATGTGCACGAAGCGATCGAGGCGCAGCGCTGCTGGCGCGCGGGCCTTGTCGAAAGCCCCGGCATGACGCACGACGAAACGCTGGCGCTGATGGAAGTGATGGACGAAATCCGGCGCCAGATCGGGCTGCGCTACGCAGCCGACGACGCCGGCTAGGCTGCGCCGCGCCGCGGCGTATGCATGTTGACAACATATCGCGATCGGCGAGTAGCGTAGGGTGGGCGGAGAACCCGCCCACCCTGCGAACCCCGTTCAGACCTTCAGGAACTCCTCGCGTCCACCCAGCCAGCGCGCCAGGTGCGCATCCACGATCTCCACATTCGGCCCGGTCTCGCTCTCCAATAAACTCGCCGCGATATCGCGCGCATGTTCCACTAACCACTGGTCGGTCTCCAGGTCGGCAAAACGCAGCATCGCCTGCCCCGACTGGCGCGCGCCCAGGAATTCGCCCGGTCCGCGGATCTCCAGGTCGCGCCGCGCAATTTCAAAACCGTCGGTCGTCTCGCGCATCGTCAGCAAGCGCTGTTTCGCCACCTGGCCCAGCGGGCTCTGATACAGCAGCAGGCAGACGCTGGCCGCCGATCCACGCCCGACGCGCCCGCGCAGCTGGTGCAGCTGCGACAAGCCGAAACGCTCGGCATGTTCAATGACCATCAGCGAGGCGTTCGGCACGTCGACGCCGACCTCGATCACCGTGGTCGCCACCAGCACGTGCACCTCGGCAGCCGTAAACGCATCCATCACCGCCTGCTTCTCGGCCGGCTTCATGCGTCCGTGCACCAGGCCCACCTGCAAATCGGGCAGGGCTTCGGCCAGGGTCTCGTAGGTCTCCGTCGCCGTCTGCAGCTGCAGCGCTTCCGATTCTTCGATGAGCGGACACACCCAGTACACCTGCCGCCCCTCGAGCGCGGCCGCGTGCACGCGCTCGATGACTTCGTCCCGCCGGTTCTGGTCGATGGCGCGGGTGACGATCGGGCTGCGGCCCGGCGGCAGCTCGTCGATCACCGACACCTCGAGATCGGCGTAATAGGTCATGGCCAGCGTGCGCGGGATCGGCGTGGCCGACATCATCAACTGGTGCGGCACCAGGCCCTCGCTGCCCTTGTTGCGCAGCGTGAGGCGCTGGCCGACGCCGAAGCGGTGCTGCTCGTCGACGATCACCAGGCCCAGTTTGGCGAACTGCACCGTGTCCTGGATCAGCGCGTGCGTGCCGACCACCAGCCGCGCTTCGCCCGACTCGACCATCTCGTTGGCCGCCGTCTTGTCCTTCTTTTTGAGGCTGCCGGTCAGCCAGGCGACCTTGACGCCGAGCGGCTCCATCCATGCCGCGATTTTACGAAAATGCTGTTCGGCGAGGATCTCGGTCGGCGCCATCAAGGCCGCCTGGTAGCCGGAGTCGATCGCCTGCGCGGCGGCCAGGGCCGCAACGACCGTCTTGCCGCTGCCGACGTCGCCCTGCAGCAGGCGCTGCATCGGATAGCCCTCGCGCAGGTCGGCGCGGATCTCCTGCAGGACCCGTTGCTGGGCGCCGGTGAGGGAAAACGGCAGGGCGCCCAGCAGCCCTTCGGTCATCTGGCCCATCGCGCGCAGGTGCGGCGCGCCCTTGTCGCGGCGCGCGCGCTGGGCGCGTTTCAGCGACAGCTGCTGCGCCAGCAGTTCGTCGAACTTCATGCGCGTCCAGGCCGGATGCGACTTTTCCATCAGCGCGTATTCGTCGACATCGACCGGCGGATAGTGCAGCAGTTTCACGGCCGGCTGGAAATCCATCAGGTCCATCTGGCGGCGAATGGCCGGCGGCACGGTGTCGGTCCAGTCCACGCGCCGCATCGCCTCGGCAATCGCACGGCGCAGGATCGGCTGCGACAGGCCTTCTCCCGACGGGTACACCGGCGTCAGGGAAGTCGGCAGCGGCGCATTCTCGTTGACGACTTTATAGGTCGGATGCACCATCTCGGCGCCGAAGAAGCCATGCTTGATTTCGGTGCGCGCGCGCACGCGCACGCCTTCGGCCAGCTGTTTCACCTGGCTGCCGTAGAAATTCATGAAGCGCAGCAGCAATTCTCCGCTGTCGTCGGCGATGGTCACCAGCAGCTGGCGCCGCGGTTTCAGCGCGATCTCGTTCTTGATGACGACGCCCTCGACCTGCGACACATGGCCGCCGCGCAGGCAGGCCTCGCGGATCGGCACGATTTTCGTCTCGTCCTCGTAGCGCAGCGGCAGGTGCAGGATCAGGTCCATGTCGCTGCGCAGGCCGAGCTTGGCGAGCCTGGTTTGTGTCGTTTTCGGAGCGGGAGGAGTCTTGGGAGCGGGCATAGATGCAGCAGTTTGGCCGTGGTCAGCGTAAAATAGAGGGTTCGCCGCACGTACTTGGGGCCATATTGTAAGGCTGCCAGCACTTATTTTCCCAGAATTGAAGACAATGTACTCGCTTTCCGATTTCGATTTCGACCTGCCGCCCGAGCGCATCGCGCAATTGCCCCTGCCTGACCGCAGCGCTTCACGCCTCCTGCAACTCGATGGCGAGCACATCACCGACCGCCATTTCGCCGACATCGTCGACCAGTTGCAAGCCGGCGACCTGCTCGTGATGAACAACACGCGCGTATTAAAAGCGCGCTTCTTCGGCGTGAAGGAGAGCGGCGGGCAAGTGGAGGTGCTGGTCGAGCGCGTGCTGGACAACCGCACCGTGCTGGCCCAGGTGCGTGCCTCGAAGTCGCCGAAGCCCGGCAACCGCATCCGCCTGGCCGACGCATTCGATGTCACCGCCGGCGAGCGCGCCGGCGAATTCTTTACGCTTCATTTCGAGGGCGACGTGTTCGAGCTGATCGAAGCGCACGGCCGCCTGCCGCTGCCGCCCTATATCGAACACGCGGCCGACGAATTCGATGAGCAGCGTTACCAGACCGTGTATTCGAAGGAGCCGGGGGCAGTTGCCGCGCCGACCGCCGGCCTGCATTTCGACCAGCCGCTGCTCGATAAACTGGCGGCCAAGGGCGTGAACTTCGCCTACGTCACCCTGCACGTGGGCGCCGGAACCTTCCAACCGGTGCGCGTGGAGGACCTCTCGCAGCACAACATGCACACCGAGTGGTACACCATCGGGCAAGAGACGGTCGACGCCGTGCGCGCTGCGAAAGCGGCCGGGCGCGATGTGGTCGCCGTCGGCACCACGAGTCTGCGCGCGCTGGAATCGGCCTCGCAATCGGGTGAACTCGTCGCCGGCAGCGCCGACACGGCGCTGTTCATCACGCCGGGCTACAAGTTCAGGACGGTGACGCGCCTGATCACCAATTTTCACCTGCCGAAGTCGACCCTGCTGATGCTGGTGTCGGCCTTTGCCGGTTACGCCGAGATCCGCAAGGCCTATGCCCATGCGATCGCCAACGAATACCGTTTCTTCAGCTACGGCGACGCCATGCTGCTGACAACCCAATCACGTCTATAACACCCGATGCTCGAATTTACGCTCCTCAAAAAAGACACCAGCGGCCTGTCGCACGCGCGCCGCGGCCGTTTGAAAGTCAACCACGGCACCATCGAGACGCCGATCTTCATGCCGGTCGGGACCTACGGTTCCGTCAAGGCCATGGACCCGGTCGAGCTGAAAGAAGTCGGCTCCCAGATCATCCTCGGCAACACTTTTCACTTGTGGCTGCGTCCCGGCACGGAAGTGCTGAACAAGTTCGGCGGGCTGCATGGCTTCATGGGCTGGGATAAACCGATCCTGACCGATTCGGGCGGTTTCCAGGTGTTTTCGCTGGGCGCGATGCGCAAGATCACGGAAGAGGGCGTTACCTTCGCCTCGCCGATCGACGGTTCGCGTAAATTCCTGTCGCCGGAAGTGTCGATGCAGATCCAGCGCGCGCTCAATTCGGACATCGTGATGCAGTTCGACGAATGCACGCCCTACGAGATCGACGGCCGCGCCGCCACCGCAGAGGAAGCGGCGAAATCGATGCGCATGTCGCTGCGCTGGGCCCAGCGCTCGATGAACGAATTCAAGGGCGGAGAAAATCCGAACGCGCTGTTCGGCATCGTCCAGGGCGGCATGTACGAGCACCTGCGCGACGAATCGCTGGCGGGCTTGCAGGACATCGACTTCCCGGGCCTGGCCATCGGCGGCCTGTCGGTGGGCGAGCCGAAGGAAGACATGAAGCGCATCCTGGCCCACGTCGGCCCGCGCCTGCCGGAAAACAAGCCGCATTACCTGATGGGCGTCGGCACGCCGGAAGACCTGGTCGAAGGCGTGGCCAACGGCGTCGACATGTTCGACTGCGTGATGCCAACCCGGAACGCCCGTAACGGCTGGCTGTTCACGCGCTTCGGCGACGTCAAGATCAAGAACGCGCGTTATAAAGAAGACACGGGGCCGCTGGACGAGTCCTGCGACTGCTACTGCTGCAAGAATTTTTCGCGCGCGTATTTGCACCACCTGCACCGTTCGAACGAAATCCTGGGCGCGCGGCTGAATACGATTCACAACCTGCACTATTACCTGAAACTGATGCAGGAGATCCGCGACGCGATCGACGCCGATGGCTTCCACGGCTTCCGCCTGAAGTTCGCAGCCGATCGCGCCCGCGGGGTGTGATGTTGTAGGTGGGCACTCCGTGCCCACGCGGTCATGCCGGGGCGGACCGTACAAAATGATCTCGCCCCCAATTTCCACCTTGCAATTTATGAATGTCATTCCCACATGGTGCGGAATGGCCGCTGGCAGTTCGCCGGTGCTAGAATACAGCGCTGTTTTTTTTATCTCACAATCGGAGTCCTTGTGTTCATTTCCAACGCGTACGCGCAAACCACCACCGCTGCCGACCCTGGCCTGATGGGCAACCTGACGACCTTCGCTCCGCTGCTCATCATGTTCGTGGTCATGTACTTCCTGATGATCCGTCCCCAGCAGAAGCGCCAGAAGGAAATGAAGTCGATGATGGAAGCGCTGGCCAAGGGCGACGAAGTCGTCACCGCCGGCGGCATCCTGGGCCGTGTGGTGCAGGTGAAAGACGCCTACGTCACCCTGGAAGTGGCGACCGGTACCGAAATGGTCGTGCAGAAGAACGCAGTCACCACGCTGCTGCCGAAGGGTACCCTGAAGTCCCTGTAAGCCTGCGCCGCGGCCCCCGGGCCGCTGTCGCTCAACACCCAACGCTGGAACACTATGAATCGCTATCCCGTCTGGAAATACATACTGATCGCTGTCGCGCTCCTGCTGGGTGCGCTGTACACGGCGCCTAATTACTTCGGCGAATCGCCGGCGTTGCAGGTTACGACCGGCAAGACCGCGGTCAAGATCACGAGCGACACCACGGCCCGCGTCGCGGATGTGCTCACACGCGAAGGTGTTCCGGCTAAACAAGTGTCTCTGGAAGGCACCGGCAACTCGACGGCCGTGCGTGCACGCTTCGACACGACCGACGCCCAGTTCAAGGCCAAGCTCGCGCTCGAGCGCCAGCTCAACCGCGACCAGGCCGACCCCGATTACATCGTCACCGTCAACCTGGTGAAGAATACCCCCGCCTGGATGCAGAAACTGCGTGCGCTGCCGATGAACCTCGGCCTCGACTTGCGCGGCGGCGTCCACTTCCTGCTGCAGGTCGATGCCAAGGCCGTGCTGGAAACCAAGATGAAGGGCACGCAAGCGAGCGTGCGCAGCATCCTGCGCGACAAGAACGTGCGCCACGCCGGCATCGAGCGTAGCGGCAACACCGTGGAAGTGACCTTCCGCGATGCCGAAACCCGCGCCGCCGCCCGCAGCGTGCTGTCGAGCCAGGTTCAGGACCTGCAATTGGCGGACGCCGCCGACGGCAGCGACCTCAAGCTCCTGGTGACCCTGAAGCCGGAAGCGCTCAAGCGCACCGTGGAAGAGGGCGTGAACCAGAACATCACGACGCTGTCCAAACGTATCAATGAACTGGGCGTGACCGAACCGGTCATCCAGCGCCAGGGCGCCGACCGTATCGTCGTGCAATTGCCGGGCGTGCAGGACGTGGCCCGCGCGAAAGACATCATCGGCCGCACCGCGACCCTGGAAATGCGCATGGTCGATCCGACCGTGACGCCAGGCACCGAACTGTCGGCCGCAGTGCCGCTGAACTCGGAACTGTTCACCGAAGGCCGCGGCGCTCCGGTCGTGGTCTCGAAAGATATTATTTTGACCGGCGACTATATCTCCAGCGCGGTCGCTACCTTCGACCAGAACCAGCAGCCTGCCGTGTCGATCGACCTGAACGGCGACGGCGGCCGCAAGATCCGCCTCGTGACCCGAGAGAACATCGGCAAGCGCATGGCGGTCCTGTTGAAAGAAAAGGGCAAGTACACCGTGCCGACGGCGCCGACTATCCAGGGCGAACTGGGCTCGACTTTCCAGATCACCGGCATCGGCAGCATCGAAGACGCCAACGAACTGGCGCTGCTGCTGCGCTCGGGCGCCCTGTCGGCGCCGATGGAATTCATTGAAGAACGCGTGGTCGGCCCGCAGCTGGGTGCCGAAAACATCAGCCGCGGCCTGCACTCGACGGTCTGGGGCTTCCTGGCCATTACCGTCTTCATGATCATCTACTACAACATGTTCGGCGTCTTCAGTGCACTGGCGCTGGCGGCCAACGTGCTGTTCCTGCTGGCGCTGCTGTCGATGCTCCAGGCCACGCTGACCCTGCCGGGTATCGCGGCAATTGCGCTGGCGCTCGGTATGGCGATCGACGCGAACGTGCTGATCAACGAGCGCATCCGTGAAGAGCTGCGTGGCGGCGCCACGCCGCAACAGGCGATCACGCATGGCTTCAGCCACGCCTGGGACACGATTTTCGACTCGAACGTCACCACCCTGATCGTCGGCCTGGCGCTGCTGATCTTCGGTTCGGGCGCCGTGCGCGGCTTTGCCGTCGTGCACACCCTGGGCATCCTGACCTCGATGTTCTCGGCCGTGTTCGTCATGCGCGGCATCGTCAACCTGTGGTACGGCCGTCGCGGCAAGAAGGTCACGAAGCTGTCCGTGGGCACCGTCTGGACCCCGGGCCTGCCCGCTGAAAAGAAATAAGGACTAGGGAATCGTCATGGAATTTTTCAAAATCAAACGGGACATCCCGTTCATGCGCCACGCCTTGATCTTCAACGTGATCTCGGCGCTGACCTTCGTTGCGGCGGTGTTCTTCCTGGTGACCAAGCACCTGAATTTCTCGGTCGAATTCACCGGCGGTACCGTGATGGAGCTGCGTTATCCGCATGCGGCCGACCAGGAAAAGATCCGCGGCACGCTGCGCGGCATCGGCTATGAAGCGCCCGAGGTGGCCAGCTTCGGTACCGCGCAGGACATCATGCTGCGCCTGCCGCCAGTCAAGAACGCCAGCGGCGCGACCGCCTCGAACCAGGCTTTCGCTGCCGTCTGCGCGTCCGAAGGCGGCACGCCCAAGCAGATCACGGTGCTCGAGAAGGGCCAGCAAGTGGCGCGCACCAGCTGCGCAAATGCCGCCGGCGCAGAAGTCGTCACGCTGCAGCGCGTCGACTTCGTCGGTCCCCAGGTCGGCGACGAACTGGCCCACGACGGCCTGAACGCGCTGCTCATGGTGGTGATCGGCGTGGTGGTCTATCTCGCCGTGCGCTTCGAATGGAAATTCGCGGTCGCCGCCATCCTGGCGAACCTGCACGACGTCGTCATCATCCTGGGCTTCTTCGCCTTCTTCCAGTGGGAATTCTCGCTGACCGTCCTGGCGGCCGTGCTCGCCGTGCTGGGTTACTCGGTCAACGAATCGGTCGTCATCTTCGACCGGATCCGCGAAACCTTCCGCAAGCAGCGCAAGATGAGCGTGACCGAGGTCATCGACCACGCCATCACCAGCACCATCTCGCGGACCATCATCACCCACGCATCGACCCAGATGATGGTGCTGTCGATGCTGTTCTTCGGCGGTCCATCGCTGCACCATTTCGCGCTGGCGCTGACGATCGGTATCTGCTTCGGTATCTATTCGTCGGTGTTCGTGGCCGCGGCACTGGCCATGTGGTTCGGTGTGAAGCGCGAAGACCTGATCAAGCCGGTCAAGGAAAAGGACGAAACGGACGGCGCCGTCGTCTGATCGTCAAGGGCATGCGTGCATGCCCCGGCCAAAAAAAATGCCGCCTGACTTCAATCAGGCGGCATTTTTCATTCTCGTTGTGGCTTTTTTCACCATTTTGCCCAGTCTGCATATCGATTTTCGCAACGAAGTAGGCGAAATGTGAAATACCGGTCTCATGTGTGAGTTGTCGCACAGAGAGCCGAGATAGCGAAACCGTATAGTGGAACTGTCTCTTTCAGGACATCCCTAGTTTTGGACTTCACCCGCTCCCCCTCGGAGCGGGTTTTTTTTTGCCCCTGATGGTTTTTTCGCAACGGCCGAGAAAACGTTAAATGTGTGAAGTGGCGCACAGAGCGTGCGGGAATCGGGAACTAATATGGAGCTGTCTCTTTCAGGACATCCCTAGTTTTGGACTTTGCCCGCTCCCTGAGCGGGCATTTTTTTTGGGGAAATGAGATCCCGGGTGGTCGGGAAATATCGACGCAAATCGATTACAACGCGATTACAACAACGCCGACGTCAAACTCTGCACCTCGTGCGCCGACTCTTCCATGATGCGCGCCAGCGTCCCGTCGCCCACCGCGAAATCGATGGTCGCCGCCGCCTGCACCGTCGTCGCACCCGGACGCTCGAGCAGGGGAGAGGCCACCGGCGACAAATCGTTCGCCAGCAATAAGGTGTCACCGAGGGTTTCCGGCGGCAGGGCGCGCATGCCGTTCCACATGGCCTCGATCGCCCCCATCACCGGCGCCGGCACGCCCAGCCGCAGCAACACGCCGCGTCCGACCGCGACTTCGCCATGTTCCAGCCATTCTTCGGCATCGCCATCGAGCAAGCCCGGATACGCCTGCGCCTTCGAGAGCATATAAAAGCCGCCGACCTCGTGCACGATGCCGGCAAACATCGCCGTTTCCGGATCGACAAACGACACCCGGCGTGCGATCACCTGCGCCAGCGCGGCCACGTGGGCCGAGTGGCGCCACAGGGCATCGGCGCGCGCGCGCAGGGCGGGATCGGTAATTTCGCTGCTCAGCTGGCGCACGATGACGCTCGCCGCCAGCGCGCCCAGGGTGCGGAAACCCACGCGCTGCACGGCCGCGCGTACATTGGTCACATCGTTGCCGGAGCGGTTATAGGTAACGGAATTGGCGATCGCCACGGTGCGCGCCGCCAGCAGCGGCTCGGCCTGGACCAGGCGGGCCGCCATATCGGCGTGGCATTCGGGATCGTTCAGGGCTTGCTGCAGCCTGAGGGTGGCGTCGACATTCGTCGGGAAGCTGAGTTCGCCGCGAATGGCCTGGGCCGCGATACTTTTAAGGGCGTCGAGTCTGTCCATCGAAAAATTATACTCTGATGTACAGACGTGCCCCAGGCAATATTTGCCCGGCGGCACTTTTACAACGGCGCCGGCCTGCGCGCGGCGGGTGCTTACTCTTCGCTGAAAATCGCGTCGCAGCCGTCGCGCAGCTCTTCGGTGTCCTGCAGCTCGTCGACCAGGCCGAGGTCGATCAGCTCTTCGACGGCGTTCATGAAATTGTTCAATTTCGCTGCGCCGATCAGGCGGTAGATTTCGCCGGCTTCGTTGCGCACGCCGATCAGCATCTTGTGCTGGCGGACTTCTTCCTCGGTCGCCACGTCGAGCAGGATATTGCCAATGATGTGCTTGTCGAAATGGGCGGGCGTTTTGCCCTCGAGCAGGGTGGTTTTCAAGATTCTTCCTTTTGTTGTAGAGATAAGAGGGACGGGCGCCCGGCGTTACCAATGCGCTCACGCAGCTTCTTCAACGCGCCATCCATCTCGTCGAATTCGGCGTCGCTGTAATCGGCAAATAACTGCCTGCCGTGGGCAACTACCTTCGGGAACACTTCGCGGAACACGCTTTCTCCCGCATCGGTCAGGCGCACCTGGAACGAACGCTTGTCGTCGCTGCTGCGTTCGCGCAGCACGATGCCCTTCTGTTCGAGGCGTTCGATGACGCCCGTCAGCGTACCCTTTGTGATCAGGGTGCGCTCGCCGAGTTCCTTGTAGCTCATCCCATCCGTGTTGCCCAGCGTGGCGATGATGTCGAATTGCGCGTGCGTCAAACCGTATTGCCGCACCGTTTCGCCCGAATACCGCTCGAAGCCTTGCAGGCATTCGGCCAGCAAGCGGACGCTTGTTAAATATCGTTCCCCCATGTACTGGAATTATAGCCGTCCATGGAGTTCACTGGCCCACGGTTCGCCTTTTACTGCCGAGGCGCGTACCATAGTCGCTTTTGCCGATTTGCCACATTTATGACCCGCCACCTCCACGGCATCCTCGCCTTGCTGCTCGTCACCCTGGTCTGGGGCACGACTTTCCCGGCCATGAAAGATTTAACGGGGCATTTCTCGGCGGTGTGGATCATCCTGGTGCGCTTCGCCCTGGCAGCCTTGCTGTTGTCGCCCTTCCTGTGGCGCGCCAGGGCCCACGACCTGCGCTCGGGCGCGCTGCTGGGCGTCTTGTTATTCTTCTGCTTTATTTTCCAGGTCGAGGGCCTGGCGCTGACCAGTTCCAATCGCAACGCGTTTATTTGCGGCCTGAACGTGCTGGTCGTGCCGCTGCTGGGCGTGCTGGCCGGACGCCTGCCCGAGCGCCGCATCGTGCTGGCGCTGGCCATGTCGCTCGCCGGACTGGCCGCCCTGTGCTGGGATGGCGGCGGCTGGGGCCTCGGCGACTCGCTCGCGCTGATGTGTGCGCTCTGCTTCGGCGTGTACATCAAGGTCATGGAAGTGCACACCCAGCGTGCGACGAACCTGCTTACCGTCACTGCGGGCCAAATCACCACCGTCGCCGTCTGCGCCGCGCTCTGGCTGCTGGCGCGCGAGGTGCCGGGCGACGCCGCCGCACGCAGCGCCTGGTTCGGCGGTGTCGTGACTGCCATCGGCCAGCACGCCTGGAACTTCGCCTACCTCGGCGTGGTAGCGACTGCCGCCATTATTTCGCTGCAGACCTGGGGCCAGTCGCGCACCACGGCCAACGAGGCGGCCGTCGTCTACGCCTTCGAGCCGGCGGCTGCCGCCTTCTTCGGCTATTTCTGGCTGGGAGAAGCGATGACGGGACGCGGCTGGCTGGGCGGCTTGCTGTTGATCTCCGGTATGATAGTCAGTCAATGGAATTCCGAACGCCGGCCCGCCGCCGCGCTTGCCCCCGAGTGATGACGCCCCCAATCTGCCCCGATGCCGCAAGCTGAACTGTCCGTCCTGGCGCAGGAACGGCCGCTGCGCATCCTGTTGATCAACGCGGGCGAACCGGATTCCTTGACCTGGTCCGGCCTGGTCCAGCCCTTGCGCCAGGCCGCCAAGATCCTTGGCCCCGAGCGCCTGCACGTCGACGTGCGCAGCCCCGACAAATTTACCAGCGACGCCCAGCGCCACTGGCACCTGGTGCTGCTGGCCGCCGACGAAGCGCAGGCAGGACTAAAACCCGCCAACTTCCGCGCCCTGGTCGAACGCTGCCGCGCCGCGCCCTTCTGGGGCGGCGTCGGTGCCGGCGTGCTGTGGCTGGCGGAAGCCGGCGCCCTGAACGGCGTGCGCACCGCCTTCCCCTGGTCGCTGTACGCCGACGCCGACAGCCGCGCCGACCAGGCCATCTTTACCCCGCACCTGTACGAGATCGACGGCAACCGTCTGACCTGCTGCGGCGGCGCCGCCTCCGTCGATTTTGCACTGACCCTGATCGACATCATTTTTGGATCCAACGTGCAGGCGCCCGTCAAAGAGCTGCTGTGCGTCGACCGCGTGCGCGGCCGCGAGGAGCGCCAGCGCGTGGCCCTGCAGGCGCGCTTCGGAACGCTGCAGCCGAAACTGACGGAAGCGGTGACCTTGATGGAAGCGAATATCGAAGAGCCGTTGTCGACCGACGAGATTGCCCAGCTGGCGGGCGTGTCGCGGCGGCAGCTGGAGCGCTTGTTCAAGCAGTATCTCGGCAGTCTGCCGTCACGCTATTACCTGGAACTGCGCTTGAACCGGGCGCGTCAGTTGCTGCTCGACACGAACAACTCGATCGTGCAGGTGGGGCTGATGTGCGGGTTTTCGTCGGGGTCGCATTTTTCGACGGCGTTTGGGGCGCTGTTCGGGAATACGCCGCGCGAGGAGCGGCAGAGGCGGCTTGCCGAATAGCCGTTCGCTGCTTAGGCGTTGGTCCGCTGGCCGATGCCGGGAGTAGACTGGGCGTATTCTTGAAGGAGGTGCGCCATGAGAACCATATTGGCCGCGCTGCTTGCCAGCGTCGCCTTTTCCGCCCACGCTGATTTTGGGGCCGTGCATCAGGTCGACCTCGACACGCCCGGCGCACTCGCGCGCGTCCAGCGCGACCATCCCGAGCATCTCCGGGCGATCACCGAAATCCTGCGTGAAGCACCGCACCAGCGGCCACAGGCGCTGTCCGGCTGGGTGCGTACTGCATTCGACGCCAAAATGGCGTCGGCAATGCTGATCAAGACGAGTTATCCGCCGCAGGCGCGCCTTGAATTCGTGCTGGACGATACCGAATATCGGGCGCTGGTTACGCTACGCAATGTCGAGCCGGCGGTGACGCCGGCCAGGCAACGATAGGGCTGCATACGGTCGTTGGAGCGCTGGCCCGGCGCAGCTGCAACTCAGCCGCCGGCGCGTTTCGGTTGATGGCCAAGCTTTGTAAGTGTTTCCATGACCAGCTCACAGTGGTCGCCCTGGATCTCGATGACACCGTCTTTTACCGTTCCGCCTGAACCGCATGCAGTGCGCAATTGCTTGCCCAGTAGCGCCAGTGCGGTGGGATCGAGCGCCAGTCCCTTGATGAGGGTCACACTTTTCCCGCCGCGGCCTTTCGTCTGGCGTGACACGCGCACCGTTCCATCGCCTGCGGTGACAGCCTTTTTCTTGCATACGCATTGCGCGACGGGTTGCCGGCATTCGGGGCACATGCGCCCGCTATCGGTGGAATACACCAGGCCGCCGTTCGAACTGCTCTTCATTTTTCTACGTGCCCTTTCGATATATGGCTGAGGTGGCGTCCGGGTGCCGGACCTGCCATGAAAACTAAACGAGATGGGAAATCTTCAATTTTCCGTTCCAGCGCGAGTTGAGATACTCGACCGCAAGCCGCCGATGGCACTGATGAGGTTTGTCCTCGCTGCATAGCAGACATCCCCCGTCGAATAAGGAAACGTCCAGATTGCTCTCCACGCGGCGCCGTGCGAGCAATTCCAGATAGGCGCTTGCATAATCGTCCCATGTCATTTCCTTCAGTTGGTAACGTTGCAGCATCTCCTTCTCAGGCGCCAGTTCACCTAGCTCGATATATTGAACACCCAGGAGTTCGGACAGTAAAAATCGCAAATCCGCTTTTTTAGCGAAACCCGCAAGCTGCGAAGTGTTGTTCAAGCGTACGTCGAGCACCGTTCGCACGTTTGCGTTTCGCAAAAGGCTGAAAAAAGTTTCTGCCGACTTTTTAGTAAAGCCGATTGTCGAAACTTCTATGTGCGTCATATGCTATTCCCTTCGGGATTCGATCAGGCTGTCGGGGCGGTAACGCCGATCCAACAGGCGATCCAATTGTAGCGAATCTCGCTTCCTGCCTGGTCTTGCTGAACTGGTAGAAGAGGTGTCACGCTACTTGCGGTACCTAACCGGAAGCAGCGGGTCAGCGACAGTACCAGCCAGTCCCGTGGGGATATCGAGGCCCACCGGGATGGTCTCATCGGCCAAAAATGAAAATCCCCGTCGCACTTCTGCAAGAACCCGCCAGCCCATCCTCCTTATAATGACCAGACTCGGCGCCCGCGTCCCGGCGCGCCTGTCACTACTTCTGGATGAGGAAAAAGTCATGAATGCAAAGCTTGATTCGGGTGTCACAACGCGGCCTGTCACTCGGCAGACCTTCGACGAAGTCCTCGTTCCGACCTACGCTCCGGCCGCGATGGTGCCGGTGCGCGCTGCGGGACTGGACGTGTGGGACCAGGAAGACAAGCATTACCTCGACTTCACCTCCGGTATCGCCGTCTCGAGCCTCGGCCACGCCAACCCGGTGCTGGTCGACGCGCTGACCAAGCAGATCAACACCCTGTGGCACCTCGGTAACGGCTACACCAACGAGCCGGTGCTGCGCCTGGCTTCGGCGCTGGTCGAAGCGACCTTTGCCGACCGCGCCTTCTTCTGCAACTCGGGCGCGGAAGCGAACGAAGCGGCCCTGAAACTGGCGCGCAAGTACGCGCACACCAAGTTCGGTCCCCATAAATCGCGCATCATCTCCTGCCTGTCGTCCTTCCACGGCCGCACGCTGTTCACGGTGTCCGTCGGCGGCCAGCCGAAGTACACCGAAGGTTTCGAGCCGCTGCCGCAAGAGATCAACCACATCCCGTACAACGACATCGAAGCCGCGCGCGCCGCGATCCTCGACGACGTCGCGGCCGTGATCGTCGAGCCGATCCAGGGCGAGGGCGGTGTGATTCCGGGTAACCACGAGTACCTGGCGGCGCTGCGCGAGTTCTGCGACAAGACCGGCGCACTGCTGATTTTTGATGAAGTGCAGTCGGGCGTGGGCCGTACCGGCGCCCTCTACGCCTACATGGACACCCCGGTCATCCCGGACATCCTCACCAGCGCAAAGGCACTCGGCAACGGCTACCCGATCGGCGCGATGCTGACCACCGAGGAGATCGCCCAGCACTTCAACGTCGGCTCGCACGGCACTACCTACGGCGGCAATCCGCTGGCCGCAACCGTCGCGCTGAACGTGGTCGAGATGATCAACCAGCCGGCCTTCCTGGCGCGCGTGAAAGAAGCCAGCGCCAAAATCTTCGCCAACCTGGAGAAGCTGACCGCCGACTATCCGCAGCTGTTCGGCAAGGCGCGCGGCCTGGGCCTCTTGATCGGCCTGCCGCTGGCCGAAGGTTTTAAAGGCCGCGCCAAGGACGTCACCAAGATCGCCGAGAAGATGGGCCTGATGCTCCTGATCGCCGGTCCCGACGTCATCCGCATGGCGCCGGCGCTGATCGTGTCGGACGCGCAGATCGCGGAAGCCGATCGCATCCTGCGCGCCGCCGTCGACGAGTTCCTCGCCGCCGCTTAAGCGCTCACGCTTGCAGTATCGTCCCGGCCCACGCGGCCGGGATTCGTTCGCACTGAACCCTTCAAGGGAGACCACATGTACGTTGTCCGTCCGGTAGAACTCGCGGATGTCGACGCGCTCGAGCGCCTGGCTGCCGTGATCACGCCCGGCGTGCACACGCTGCCGCGCACGCGCGACACGATCGGCGCCTTCGTCGAGCGTTCGATCGCGTCGTTCGCGGCGCAAGTCGATATCCCGAGCGAGGAGTCCTACCTGTTCGTGCTGGAAGAGTCGACCAGTGGTGACATCGTCGGCACGGCCGCCGTGCACGCGTCGGCCGGCTCGAACGGCACCTATTTTGCGTTCCGCAACGACGTGATCCAGCAAGTCTCGCGCGACCTCAACATCTCGCACAGCGTGCATGCGCTGACCCTGTGCTCGGAACTGACGGCCTGCTCGCAGCTGGCCGGTTTTCATTTGCGCGACCGCGAACACGCGGGTATCGAGGCGGCTTTGCTGTCGCGTGCGCGCCTGCTGTACGCGGTGCTGGCGCCGCACCGCTTCGGCGACCGCTTCTTCGTGCCGCTGGCCGGCGTCACCGATGCAGACGGCCAGTCGCCGTTCTGGAATGCGCTCGGCCGCAAGTTTTTCAAGATGGATTTCCTCGACGCCGAGCGCGTCATCGGCGGCTCACGCAATCGCACGATCATCGTCGAGCTGATGCCGCACTATCCGGTCTATGTGCCGCTGCTGCCGGGCGACGCCCAGGCGGCGATGGGCCAGATCCATCCCGGCGGCCAGCTGGCCTTCGACCTGCTGACGGCCGAAGGCTTCGAAGCGGACGAATATGTCGACATCTTCGACGGCGGCCCGATCCTGGCCGCCCATAAACTGTCGCTGCGTTCGTTCTGCGGCTCGCAGCACCGCCGCGTCGAGACTGCACAGGAGGGCGCAGCCGAGCACTTCGTCACCTATGCGGTGGCGACGAATGCCGAGCGCTTCCGCGCCATCACCGTGGCTTGCCCGCCATGCGACACCTCCGACGTCCTGTCCCTGCCGCTCGCGGCACAGCAGGCGCTGGGCGTGGCGCCCGGCGACAACGTCATCTGCGTCAGAATCTGAGAGAGGCACCATGCTCGTCATTCGTTCCATTGCTGCATCGGACCTCGACCCGCTGATCGAGATGGCGCGCGAGGTCGGCGGCGGCATGACCACGCTGAAGCCGGACCGGCAAATGCTGGGCGACCGGGTCGCCTGCGCCGTCGCCTCGTTTCATGAAACCATTCCGCCCGAAGAGCGCGACTACATGTTCGTGCTGGAAGACACCGAGACCGGCCGCCTGGCCGGCGTCTGCGCCATCAAGGCTGCGGTCGGCATGAACGAGCCGTTCTATAACTACCGCATCGGCACCCTGGTCCACTCCAGCCGCGAACTGAACGTGTTTACGCGCATGGAGACCTTGTACCTGTCGAACGACCTGACGGGTGCGACCGAGCTGTGCTCGCTGTTCCTGCAGCCGGACTACCGCAAGGGCTACAACGGCAAGTGGCTGTCCAAAAGCCGTTTCCTGTTCATCGCCCAGTTCCAGCAGCTGTTCACCGAGAAGATCATCGCCGAGATGCGCGGCTACCTCACCGAAGACGGCACCAGCCCGTTCTACGAGGGACTCGGCCGCCACTTCTTCAAGATGGATTTCAACCATGTCGACGGCCTGACCGCGATGGGCAAGAAATCCTTTATCGCCGAGCTGATGCCGCGCCAGCCGCTGTACGTCGACTACCTGCCGGAGTCGGCGCGCGAAGTCATCGGCCAGGTGCACCGCTCGACCCTGCCGGCCCGGAAACTGCTGGAGCAGGAGGGCATGCACTACGAGGGCTATGTCGATATCTTTGACGCCGGTCCGGTGCTGCAGGGACGCGTAAAAGAACTGCGTTCGGTGCGCGACAGCGTGCTGCGCGTTGCCAACGAAGGCCGGCCGCAGGGCGAAACCGAATGCCTGCTGGTGTCGAACACGAAGCTCGACGATTTCCGGATGGTGCTGGCGCAGACGACGATCGACGGCGCCGAAGTCTGCCTCTCGGCGCAGGAACTGGCGCTGCTGCACGTCCAGGCGGGCGAGCCGGTACGCACGCTGTCACTTAACGTAAGGAAGAACAATGGCTAACCTGTCGAATTTTATTAACGGCGAATGGTCTGCGGGAAGTGGCGCGGAACTGGTCACGATCGACCCGTCCAGCGGCCGCCAGACCTGGACCAGCAAGGAATCGACGGCGGACGATGTCGCCCGCGCCGCCCGGGCCGCGCACGACGCCTTCGAGGACTGGGCCCTGCGCCCGCTGGAAGAGCGCATCGGCATCGCCACCCGGTTCCGCGACCTGCTGAAGGAACACGCGGAAGAGCTGGCGTCCATCATCGCCGAGGAAGTGGGCAAACCGCTGTGGGAAGCGCGCACGGAAGTGGCGACCATGGCGAATAAAATCGACATCTCGGTGCAGTCCTACGGTGCGCGTACCGGCGAGACGGCGGCCAAGGTTGCCGACGGCAATGCCGTCCTGCGCCACCGTCCGCACGGCGTGTTCGCCGTCTTCGGTCCGTATAACTTCCCGGGCCACCTGCCGAACGGCCACATCGTGCCTGCCCTGATCGCAGGGAACACGGTCGTCTTCAAGCCGAGCGAATACGCGCCGCGTACCGCCGTCAAAACCGTGCAGCTGTGGGAGCAGGCCGGCTTGCCGAAGGGCGTGCTGAACCTGGTCAACGGCGGCCGCGACACCGGCATCGCGCTCGGCCAGGACCCGCTGATCGACGGCGTGCTGTTCACCGGCAGCAGCCAGACCGGGGCCGCCCTGCATAAACAGTTCGGCGGCCAGCCGGGCAAGATGCTGGCGCTGGAAATGGGCGGCAACAACCCGCTCGTGGTCTGGGATCTCAGTTCCAACCCCCGGGATATCGACGCCGCCGTGCACCATACCGTGATGTCCGCTTTTATCTCCGCCGGCCAGCGCTGCACCTGCGCGCGCCGCCTGGTGGTGCAGGACACGCCGGAAGGCCAGGCATTTATTGACCGTCTGGTGGAAGTGGCCAGTAAGCTGCAGGTCGGCGCCTCGAAGGCCGAGCCGCAGCCCTTCATGGGTCCGGTGGTATCAAGCACCGTCGCCGCGCGCCTGGTCCAGGCACAGGCCGAGATGGAAGCGAAGGGCGGCAAGGTGCTGCTGCAGATGCGCCAGCTCGATCCGAACGCGGGTTTTGTTACCGCCGGCATCGTCGACGTGACCGATGCGCAGGGCATTCCGGACGAAGAGTGGTTCGGCCCGCTGCTGCAGGTCGTGCGCGTAAAAGACTTCGACCAGGCGGTGAAGGTCGCGAACGCCACCGAATTCGGCCTGGCGGCCGCGCTGCTGTCGCCGTCGGAAGAGCTGTGGAAGCGTTTCGCCGTGCGCGCCCGCGCCGGCATCGTCAACTGGAACCGTCCGACCACCGGTGCGGCCAGCTCGGCGCCGTTCGGCGGCGTCGGCAAATCCGGCAATCACCGCCCAAGCGCGTATTATGCTGCGGATTACTGCGCTTACCCGGTCGCCTCGATCGAGACGTCCGAACTCGAAATGCCGGCCAAGCTGTCGCCGGGACTGGTGTTTTAATCATGCGTAACGCTCGCGAATACAATTTCGATGGCCTTGTCGGTCCGTCGCACAACTACGCCGGCCTCTCCTTCGGGAACGTCGCGTCCTTCAGCAATGTGAGGAGCGCCTCGAACCCGCGCCTGGCCGCCCTGCAGGGCCTGACCAAGATGCGGGATTTGGCCGCACGCGGCTTCGCGCAAGCCGTGATGCCGCCGCAGGCGCGCCCGAATTTCCGCCTGCTGCGCAGCCTCGGCTTCTCGGGCACCGATGCCGATGTACTGGCCCAGGCCTGGCGCGAAGCGCCCGTGATCCTGTCCTGCGCCTGGTCGGCGGCGCCGATGTGGACCGCGAACGCGGCCACCGTCAGCCCCTCGGCCGATACCCGCGACGGCCGCGTCCACTTCACGGCCGCGAACCTGAACAACAAACTGCACCGCTCGGAAGAGCACGCGCAGGCCACGCGCACGCTGCGCGCGATTTTCAGGAACCACGATCACTTTGTCGTGCACGACCCACTGCCGTCGACGCCGGCTTTTGGGGACGAGGGCGCGGCGAACCACACCCGTTTCGCCGCCAACCACGGCGCGGCCGGTGTCGAGTTTTTTGTCTATGGCCGCGTGGAGTTCGATCCGTCGGCGCCGTTCCCGAAAAAATATCCGGCGCGCCAGACCCTGGAAGCCTCGCAAGCCGTGGCGCGCCTGCACGGCCTCGATCCGGCGCGCACCGTGTTTGCGGCGCAGAACCCGGACGTGATCGACCAGGGCGTGTTTCACAACGACGTCATCGCCGTCGGCAACGGCAACGTCCTGTTCTATCATGAGGAAGCGTTTGCCGACGAGGCCTCGACCATCGACGCGCTGCGCCGCTCGGTTGCGGGCGTGGGCGCCGACTTCGTGCCGGTGCGGGTGGCGGGCGCCATGGTGCCGGTGGCCGATGCGGTGGCCAGCTACCTGTTCAACAGCCAGCTGCTCACAAAAACCGATGGCAAGATGGCGCTGCTGGTGCCGCATGAATGCCGCGAGAACGCGGCGGTGTCGGCGTATCTGGCCGGTCTGGTCGCCAGCGGCGGTCCGATCGACGAGCTGCTCGAATTCGACCTGCGCCAGAGCATGCGCAACGGCGGCGGACCGGCCTGCCTGCGCTTGCGCGTGGCGCTGACCGACGACCAGGCAGCAAGCATGCACCAGGGCGTGATCATGACCGAAGCGCTGTACGCGCAGCTGGTGGGCTGGGTCGAGCGGCATTACCGGGATCGGGTGGAGCCGAAGGATCTGGCGGATCCGCAGCTCGCGCTGGAATGCACGGCGGCGCTGGAGGCGCTGGAAGGCATTCTTGGATTGCCGGGTTTGTACGATTTGAGTTAAGGCGCCGTTGATCAAGCGGTGATGACGCGTGGGCTCGAGAGCCCACCCTACGGTGCACCCGAAGCAGTCGCGTAACGTAGGGTGGGCTCTCCGAGCCCACGCGGTACAGCAGCAAAGAACCGGGACTGGCGCACAACGCACCGTCTCGAATCGGAACGAGTTACACGCTTCCGGGACAAGGAAGCCAAGGACCTGGACGGGACAACCCTGTCCACCAAACGCCGGTGCGCGCAAAGCCACAAGCCGTAGCGCGTACGGGCGACAACATCAAGCTTTGGAGAAGCAACAATGAACGACATGTCGCAAGATTTGCGTACGCAGACCCTCAACCTGGTGACCAACCAGCCCGCTGCCGGCGCGACCGAACAAGTCCGCGCCCTGATCAGCGCCTGGCTCGGATCACTCGACGAAGAAGATCTGGCCGGCACCGCGCCGCAAGCGCTGGCCCCCGTCCTGTGGGACGGTTTCACGCAGGCCGCGAAGCGCACTTCGCAGGGCTGCCAGATCGCGCAACTGCGCTACACCGACACCAAGGGCGGCATGGCGACGGCGCTGCTGATCCTCAACGACGACATGCCTTACCTGGTCGATTCCTTCGTCATGGCACTGCGCAAGGAGCGCGTCCTGGCCGCCGGCGTGATGAACGCCGTGCTGCCGGTCCAGCGTGACGCGAACGGGGTCGTGACCGCCGTCGGCAGCGCCGGGTCTCCTCTTGAATCGTATGTGCTGGTGCTGCTGAACGACGAACTGGCCTTCGAAGAACTCGACAAGCTGACCGCGCGTATCCGCATGGTCGCCAACGATGCCGCCGTCGTGCACCGCGATGCCGTCGCCATGGGCGACCGCATGACCGCCGTCGCCGCCGCCGCGGCAGCCGGCAATACCCCGGCCGGCCAGGAAGTGGCGGCCTTCCTCGAGTGGGCGAAAAATGAAGGCTTCGAACCCTTCGGCTACGCATACTATGTCGTCCAGCCCGGCCAGACCGAGCTGGCACGCGACATCCCGAGCCGCATCGGCGTGCTGAAGGACACCGCGCATCCGGTCTACGGCACCTGCCTGGCGAACATCCCGGGCGAACTCAATACCCTGGCCGGCCGCGCCGAAACGCTGTCGATCGTGAAGGCCGACGTCGAGGGAACCCTGCACCGCGACCAGCCGCTCGATTTTATTGGCGTGCGCCACACCGACGCCCAGGGCAACATCCTCGGCGAGCACTGCTTCGTCGGCCTGTTCACCCGCGCCGCCACCTCGACCCCGCTGGCGCGCCTGCCGTTCGCGCGCGGCCGCGTGGCGAAAGTCCTGAGCCTGGCCGGCGTGCGCCAGGAAGGTTTCCGCGCCGAGAAATTCCTCGAGATCCTCGAATCCCTGCCGCGCACCGAAGCGCTGGAAGCCGATCCGGAATGGCTGGCGCAGGTGTGCAGCTCGGTCGTCTCGCTGTACAAGCAGCCGCGTCCAAAAGTCTTTGCCCGCCGCGACGTGTATGGCCGCCACCTGAACACGCTGGTCTACCTGCCGCGCGAGCGCTACAGCGCCGCCGTCGCCACCAGCCTGGCGCAAGCCCTGAAGGAAAGCTCGGGCGCGCATGATGTGCGCGTGCAGACCCTGGTGGCCGACGGCCCGCTGGCCCGTGTCTACCTGATCGCGCATGCTGCCCGCTATCCGCTCGACCTGGAAACCGACATCCAGCAGCCGCTGCTGGCGGTGCTGGACGGCTGGCACGACCGCTTTGCCGCCATGACCAACGGCGTCGAAGAACACGCGCAGCGCAGCAGCCTGCGCAAGATGGGCGCCAACCTGCCGGTCTCCTTCGTCACCGCGACCGCGCCGGACGTCGCCTTCCGCGACCTGCAGGCCATGCTCAACATCGGCCAGCAAGACCGCGTCGCCGTGCGCATCGAACCGGGCAGCGGCGCCGGCAACGAAGCCCACGACGCCTCGATCCGCCTGTACTCGGGCGAGAACGTGCCCTCGCTGTCGCGCATCCTGCCGGCCCTGCAGAACGCAGGCATCGCGGTCGACCGCGAGCAGACCTGGGCTATCACGACCACCGACGGCGTGCGCCACCACGTCACCGCGCTGGCCGTGGACGACGAGAGCGGCAACAAACTGGTCAAAGCCGGCATCGCGCCGGTGGCCGAAGAGCTGTTTTCCGCGCTGTTCAACAACGAAGCCGAAGACGGTCGCCTGAACGGGCTGACCATCGAAGGCGGCCTGTCGGTGCGCGAAGTGCAGCTGGTGCGCGGCTATATCAGCTACTGGCGCCAGCTCGGCTCGAAGTTCTCGGTGCGCTACATGGCGGAAACGCTGCGCGCCCAGCCGGCATTGGTCAAAGAGTTCGTCACCGCCTTCCTGCAGCGTTTTAATCCCGCCCTGTCCGAGTCCGAACGCGGCGAAGGCACCGCGAAGCTGGCCTCGCTGAAAGCCGGCCTGTCGAGCGTGAACCACGCCGACACCGAAGAAATCATGGCCGCCCTGGTCGAGCTGGCGCTGGCGACCGTGCGCACCAACTACTTCCAGAACGACGGCGAAAAGATCATTTTCAAGTTCGACACCAGCAACCTGTCGCTGGCACCGGAACCGCGTCCTTACCGCGAGATCTATGTGTTCTCGCGCCGCTTCGAAGGCGTGCACCTGCGCGGCGGCCCGGTCGCCCGCGGCGGCCTGCGCTGGTCGGACCGCATGGAAGACTACCGCACCGAAGTCCTCGGCCTGGTGAAGGCGCAGATGGTGAAAAATGCCGTCATCGTGCCGGCCGGCTCGAAGGGCGGCTTCGTCTGCAAGCAGATGCCGAAGGACGCCGTGCGCGAAACCGTGGCGGCTGAGGGCGAGAGCGTCTACCGCCTGTTCATCGCCAGCCTGCTGGAAGTGACCGACAACCGCGTGCGCGGCGCGATCGTGGCACCGGATAACACCGTGCGCTACGACCAGGACGATCCGTACCTGGTGGTCGCCGCCGACAAGGGCACCGCGACCTTCTCCGACATCGCCAACAGCATCGCCGTCCAGCGTGGCTTCTGGCTGGGCGACGCGTTTGCCTCGGGCGGCTCGAACGGCTACGACCACAAGAAGATGGGCATCACCGCGAAGGGCGCCTTCGAAGCCGTCAAACGCCACTTCTACGAAATCGGCCACGACATGAGCACGACCCCGATCTCGATGGTCGGCGTGGGCGACATGTCGGGCGACGTGTTCGGCAACGGCGTGCTGCTGTCGCGTCAATTAAAAGTGCTGGCGGCCTTCGACCACCGCCACATCTTCCTGGATCCGACCCCGGACGTCGCGGTCTCGTTCGCCGAACGCCAGCGCATGTTCGCGCTGCCGCGTTCGTCGTGGGAAGACTACGACAAGAGCCTGATCTCCCAGGGCGGCGGCGTGTTCCCACGTAACGCCCGTTCGATCGAACTGTCGCCGCAGGTGCGTGCTGCGCTGGACATCGAAGAGACCTCGCTCGCTCCGGAAGAGCTGATGCACCGCATCCTGCTGGCACCGGTGGACCTGTTCTACAACGGCGGCATCGGTACCTATATCAAGGCCTCGACCGAAACCCATGCGCAAGTCAAAGACCGCGCCAATGACCGGATCCGCGTCAACGGCAACGAACTGCGCTGCAAGGTGGTCTCCGAAGGCGGCAACCTGGGCGCGACCCAGGCCGGCCGCATCGAATTCGCACTGGCTGGCGGCCGCATCTTCACCGATGCGATCGACAACTCGGCCGGCGTGGACTGCTCGGACCACGAAGTCAACATCAAGATCTGGCTCGATACCGAAGTCAATCTCGGCAAGCTGCCGGAAGCGGACCGTAACCGCATCCTGAACGAGATGACGGGCGACGTCGAAAAACTGGTCCTGCGCGACAACACGCAGCAGACCCATTTGCTGACCCGCGAAGTGCAGGCGCAGCAGAACGGCTCGGTCGTCGACGCCTACGCTGCCCTGATCACCAGCCTGGAAGCCGAGGGCGCCGTCTCGCGCGAGCTGGAACAGCTGCCGACGGACACCGAACTGCAGCGCCGCAAAGCGCTCGGCGTCGGCCTCACCGCGCCGGAACTGGCGGTCGTCGTCGCCAACGTCAAGAACCGTTTTAAACGCATCCTGGCCGCGCTGCCGCTGACCGACGAACCCTGGGCCGAGACGGTACTGCGTCCGTACTTCCCGGCCCAGCTGGTCGCGACCCGCGACCCGCTCGATCACCCGCTGGCGAATGCGATCCTGGCCACGGTGCTGGCGAACGAGGCGGTCAACCGCTGCGGCCCGCTGATGATCCGCGACCTGGCTGCCGAACACCGCGTCGACGAAGCGGAAGTCGTGAAAGCCTGGGGCCGTGCCTGGTCGGCGCTGAACCTGGCGCCGGTGTTCGACGCGCTCGACGCCGATGCCCTGAGCGTGCCGCGTGAAGTGTCGGTCGCGGTCGACCAGCGCACCCGTGCGCTGCTGCGCGCCGTGATCGAAGGCGTGCTCTCGCTGCCGCAGGGCGCCGACGGCATGCAGGAACTGTCGCAGCTGTTCGCCAACAGCGAGCAGGTGCGCCAGCTGATGCCTGCCAAGTCGGAGGCAGACGGCCATGCGGGCCTGAACGGCCGCTTCGTGCAGGCCTGGAAGCTTGTTGAGACCATCGAGTCGCTGGCGACTTTCCTGTTCGCCGCCGTCTCCGTGCAGCGCCCAAGCGGCATGTCGCTGGCCCAGTTCCTGCAGGTCGGCATGGCGCTGCGCGAGCGCGCCGGCATCGACACGCTGGAGCGCGGCCTCAAGTTGCCGCCGCAAAGCAAGTCGCAGGAACAGCTGCGCAACTACGCGATGCAGGCATTGCGCCGCACCCAGCAGCGCCTGCTGCTGCAGGTGATCGAGCGTGCCGGCAGCGGCGATGCGCTGGCGGCGGTCGACAAGGTCACGTCGGAGATGGGCCTGACCGGTTACGCGCCGGCCACCGACCTCGAACAGGCAATGCTGGACGTCTGGTCGCTGTCGGAAGGCTCGAATCCGGAACGCCTGGCGGCTTGAGACCATGAGCGCACCGTCCCTCCATCAGGTGCCTGACGCGGTGCGCGCGCTGGCCGAAGCCGATTTCGGCACGGTCGCGCAGCGCTTCCGCGACGCCGGCTTCGTCGTCGGGTTGCCCGCAAAGGGCATCCTGACGGTGAAGGGTGTGCAGCCCGTGACCCGGCCGGCGGTGCTGCTGTCGGTCGGCGTGCATGGCGACGAGACCGGGCCGATCGAAATGGTCGCGCACGTGATCGAAGCCCTTTCACGCGCGCCTGCAGCGCTGGCGGTGGACCTGATGCTCTGCGTCGGGAATGTCGAGGCGATCGCCGCCGGCAAGCGTTTCATCGACGCCGACTTGAACCGCATGTTCAAGCCCGATCGCGGAGCGCTGGCCGGGACAGCGGAGGCTGCACGGGCGGACGAGATGATCGCCGCCACCGACGCCTTCTTCGCGGGCACCGGCCCGGTGCGCTGGCACCTGGACCTGCACACGGCGATCCGCGCTTCGCACTACCCGATGTTCGCGATCGTGCCGGACCTGATCGCCGACCACGGCAAGCAAGCATTGATCGACTGGCTGGGGCAGGCCGCGATCGGCGCGATCGTCATGAATCCGAAATCGGCCGGCACCTACAGCTATTACTCGGCCGAGCACCACGCCGCGGCGGGCAGCACCGTGGAGCTGGGACGGGTCGGCACGCTGGGGCAGAACAACATGGCCCAGTTTGTCGACGCTTCCGCAGCGCTCGATGCACTGCTGCGCGGCGAACAGGCGGCGGCGCGCACCGCGCCGCACGTGTTCAAGGTGGCGCAGGAGATCGTCAAACTGTCCGACGATTTCCGCATGGGTTTTAGTCGCGAGACGCCGAATTTCGCTTCGCTCAAGCGGGGAGAAGTGATCGCCACCGACGGGGAGACCGTGTATTCGGTGTTCCACGAGGAGGAGATGGTGGTGTTCCCGAATCCGGATGTCAGAGTCGGGTTGCGCGCCGGGTTGATGGTGGTGCGTGTGAATTGATCGAAACGCCGCGGAGTCCGCGGCGTTTTTTATTTCCGCGATTGATCACGGGTCCGTACGCGTGGGCATGCCCACGCGTTGCGTGCGCCTGCAGAATCCGCCCATGTTCGCTAGACTGGCCCATTCGAACAAGAATGGAGCCGTCCCCATGAGCATGCTGTTCAGCCCCTACCGACTCGGGCCACTCGAACTGACCAACCGCATCGCCATCGCCCCCATGTGCCAGTACTCGGCCGACGAGGGCCTGGCCACCGACTGGCACATGATCCACCTCGGCCACCTGGCCCTGTCCGGCGCTGCCTTGTTGATCATCGAGGCGACCGCCGTCACCCCGGAAGGGCGCATCACGCCCGACGACCTGGGCCTGTGGTCCGACGCCCACCTGGAAGCCCTGAAACCGGTCATCGCCGCGATGCGCCGCCACTCACCGATTAAAATCGGCATCCAGCTGGCGCACGCCGGCCGCAAGGCCTCCAGCAACGTGCCCTGGGAAGGCGGCGCCAACATCCACCCCGACCAGCCACGCGGCTGGCAGACGGTCGCGCCATCGAGTGTCCCGCATGCCGAAGGCGAGAGCGTGCCGCTGGCGCTGGACCACGAAGGCCTGCAGCGCATCAAGCAGGGTTTCGTCGACGCCGCCCTGCGCGCACAACAGCTCGGCCTGGACGCCATCGAACTGCACGGCGCCCACCGCTACCTGCTGCACCAGTTCCTGTCGCCGCTGGCGAACCGGCGCGAGGACGACTACGGCGGCTCGCTGGAAAACCGCATGCGCTTTCCGCTCGAGGTGTGCGAAGCGGTGCGCGCGGCGGTGCCGGATCTGTGCGTCGGCATGCGCATCTCGGCCACCGACTGGGTCGAAGGCGGCTGGGATGTGGAACAAAGCGTCCGGTTATCCCACGAGCTGGAAAAGCGCGGCTGCCACTTCATCCACGTCTCCAGCGGCGGCGTGTCTCCGCTGCAGAAAATTCCGGTCGGTGCCGGCTACCAGATCGTCTTCGCCGAGCGTATCAAACGCGAAACGGGTGTGCCGACCATCGGCGTCGGCCTGATCACCGAGCCGCAGCAGGCCGAGCACGTCCTGCAGTCGGGCCAGGCCGACATGGTGGCGCTGGCGCGCGCGATGCTGTACGACCCGCGCTGGCCATGGCATGCGGCCGCCGAACTCGGTGCGCAGGTGGCCGCGCCGCCGCAGTACTGGCGTTCGCAGCCGCGCCAGTACAAGACGCTGTTCGGGGAAACGCGCCTCGGCCAGCGTTGAGCGTCTTGCAGGGTGGGCGCGGGGCGCCCACCCTGCATGTTGCATCCGCCAAGGCCGCCGGTATGCAGATACAAATTACAGCAGGTGATCCAGCAGATCCGGCCCGAACACTTCGCGGTGCAGGCGCGGCGCCGGCACGCCGGCGTCCAGCAGCGCCATCCACTGCGCCTGCATGAACTTCAGCGGGCCGCACAGCCAGACGTCCGTCTGCTCCAGATCCCAGGCCGGCAGGCGCGCAATGTCCATCCGCCCGGCCATCACGCCGTCGGCGGCGCTGCCCACGTCCTCATAAAATGTCGCGACATGCAGGTTCGGCATGAGGGCCCGCGCCGCGGCGACGTCGGCCTGCAGCGGGTGGTGGGCCGCATCGCGGGCGGCGTGGGCGAAGATCACGCGGCGTTCCGGAT
This sequence comes from Massilia litorea, assembly GCF_015101885.1. NCBI lineage: Bacteria > Pseudomonadati > Pseudomonadota > Betaproteobacteria > Burkholderiales > Oxalobacteraceae > Massilia > Massilia litorea. Next base: position 947,190 of record NZ_CP062941.1, on the reverse strand, counting down.
GGACCAGGGCGATGCGGTTCAGCGCCCCGACCATCGGCGTGATGCCGACGCCGGCCGAGAGCAGCACGATCGGCGCTTCCGACTCGGTGTCCGGCGTGAATTCGCCGAACGGATGCGTCACCTGCAGCACGCTGCCGACTTTTACATTTGCATGGATCCAGTTCGAAACTTCGCCGGCCGGCGCTTCTTCAAGTGCATCCTCGCGCTTGACCGAAATGCGCAGGCTGTCCTTGCCGAAAGCGTCCGACAGGCTGTACTGGCGCAGCTGGTGGCGTCCGCCCGGCAGGTCGACGGCGACGCTGACGTACTGGCCGGCCTTGAACGGCGGCAGCGGTTTGTCGTCGTCGGCAACGAAACGGATCGACAACACATTGTCGCTCTCGCGCGTGACCTCGGTGACGCGCATCGGGCGCGTCTCTCCCGGCGCGATGCCGGCGGTGCTGTACAGCTCGGCTTCGGCGGAGATCAGCAAATTCGCCAGCGAACCGTAGGCTTCGGCCCAGGCGTCGAGCAGGGGCTGCGTGGCGGCCGCGCCCAGGGTTTCCGCAATCGCCGCCAGCAGGTGCCGGCCGACGATCGGGTAATGCTCGGCGCGGATGCCGATCGAGACGTGCTTGTGGACGATGCGTTTCACGACCGGGCCCAGCGCTTCCGGAGTGCCGATATTCGCCGCGTAGGCAAACACGGCCGATGCGAGCGATTGCTGCTGCGCGCCGCTGGCCTGGTTGCCCATGTTGAACAGGCGCGTCAATTGGGGATACTCGGCAAACATGTTGTTGTAGAACAGGGTAGTGATGGCGAGACCATGTTCGCGCAGCACGGGGACGCTGGCATCGATATACGGACGGGAAGTGGAGGAGATCATCGTGTTTCCTTTTTATGCATTTTTAATGCAACTTTAAACTTCAAAAAAAAGCCCGCAGCACGGGCCTTCCATGGGGCAGGTGTACTTATGCCGTGCCGGCGGTGGCGCCACTCCAGAACATCTTGTGCATCCGGACGATCTGCTCGCCGGTGCCGCCCGCGGTGACCTGCGCCAGCGTGTAGCGGTCCATCTCCGCGTAAAAGGCACGCATCCCGGCTTGTAACATGCCGCGCAGGTGGCAATCGAGGCTGAGGGCGCAGCGGATCGCTTCGCAGTCGACCAGTTCGTCGTCGCCTTCGAGTTCGCGCAGCACTTGCCCCACCGTCAGCAGCTGCGGATCGGCGGCCAGGCGCAGGCCGCCGTTGCGGCCGCGCAGGGCGCGCACCCAGCCGGCACGGGCCAGATGGCCGACCACCTTGACCAGGTGATTCTGCGGAATCGCGAACTGAGAGGCGATCTCGGCGACCGTCACCGGATGCGGGCGTGCGCCGGCGCGCTCGAGGTAGATCAGCACGCGCAAACCGATGTCGGAAAAGCGGGTCAGACGCATAAAATGTCTTCAGGAAAGAGCAGGTTTATTTTAAGGTACGAAATACGCATGGCCGATGCATTGTTAGGGGAAACTATTTTCTCAACAACTCGCGAACGGCCCGGAACGGCCCTATAATCGCGAACTTTGGCGGCGTTCCGTGCTCAGCCATTTCTCCATTTCGTGACAAAGGATAACCGTGAACCTGACACTGGGCCAGAAGCTGATTCGCACCAAACCGGCTGAGCGCGCGCACGAAGACAGCCAGGCGACCCATGGCGGCGGCCTGAACCGCACATTGGGCCTGTTCCCGCTGACGATGATCGGCGTCGGCGCCACCGTCGGCACCGGCATCTTCTTCACGATGGTCGAAGCGGTCCCGAAAGCCGGGCCAGCCGTCATTCTATCCTTCCTGATCGCCGCGATTACCGCCGGCCTGACCGCCCTGTGCTACGCCGAGCTGGCCGGCCGCGTACCCGCATCGGGTTCATCCTACTCCTTTGCCTACGCGACGGTGGGCGAATTTGCCGCCTTCATCGTCGCCGCCTGCCTGCTGCTCGAATACGGCCTGGCCGGCAGTGCGGTGGCGATCGGCTGGTCCGATTACCTGAACAACTTCTTGCAGAACGCCTTTGGCTGGGAAATCCCGGCCCAGCTGCGTTCGCCGATGTTCGTCTCCGACCACAGCAATTTGACTGTCCACTCGGGCAATTTCAATTTGCCGCCGGTGCTGCTGGTGATCATGTGCTGCATCCTGCTGATTCGCGGCACCAAGGAATCGGCCACGACGAATGCCGTCATGGTCGTCATCAAGCTGGCCATCCTGGCCTTTTTCTCGGTGATCGCCTTCTCCGGTTTTGATGCGAACAATTTTCACCCCTTCTTCAATACCGACAACAGCAAGGGTTTCGCCGGCATGGCCGGCGTGACGGCCGCCGCCGGCACCGTGTTCTTCTCCTTCATCGGCCTCGACACGATCGCCACCGCCGGCGAAGAAGTGAACAACCCGCGCCGCAACGTGCCGATCGGTATCCTGGCGGCGCTGGTCATCGTCACCCTGTTCTATTTGCTGGTCGCCGTGGCCGCGATGGGCGCGCAGCCCGCGCACCTGTTCGAGGGCCAGCAGGCCGGCCTGTCGGTGATCCTGCAGAACGTGACGGGTAAAGCCTGGCCGGCGCTGGTGCTGTCGGCCGGGGCAGTCGTCTCCGTGTTCTCGGTGACCCTGGTGACGATCTACGGCCAGACGCGCATCCTGTACGCGATCAGCCGCGACGGCCTGATCCCGAAGACGTTCCAGAAGGTGAACCCGCGCACCGGCGCACCCGTCTCGAACACGCTGATCGTCTGTCTGGTGGTGGGCCTGGTGGCCGGCCTGGTCGACTCGACCTTCTTGTGGGACATGGTCAGCATGGGCACGCTGACGGCCTTTATCGTCGTCTCGATCGCGGTACCCGTGATCCGCGCCAAGCAGGGCCCGGATGCCGAGCACGGCTTCCGCGTGCCCTTCGGCCCCTATGTCGTGCCGGGCCTGTCGATCGCGGCCTGCCTGTACATCATGAAGGATTTGCCGATGCCGACCTTCCGCGTGTTCTTCATCTGGATGGCGGCGGCGGTGGCGACGTATTTCCTGTATAGCGTAAGGCATAGCCGGCTGAACAAGAAACCGTAATGCCCAACGCCGCGCTCGACGCGGCGTTTTTGTGTGCACGCTATACAAGCGCGTGGACTCCTGACTCCACGCGTTTAAGAGCATTTGGCACAGCGTGCATGGCAAGACGAAAAAAAAGCCACGTGCCTTCCGGCAGCGTGGCTTTTTGCCTTGAAAGGGCGCCGTAGCGCCGCTTTACGTTACAGCGCGTTCATTTCCTTCAGCAGGTTATCCGCCTTGTCCACATGCTTCATGTTCCACAGGATGTAGCGGATATCGACCTGGATGTCGCGGGTATTGGCCGCATTGAAATCCCAGTCCGAGATGATGGAATCGAGGGTGCCGTCGAAGGCCAGGCCGATCAATTCTCCGCGCTTGTTCAGCGCTGCCGAACCCGAGTTGCCGCCGGTGATGTCCAGCGTCGCCAGGTAGTTCACCGGCACAGTCTTCAGTGCAGGATCGACGAACTTGCCGAAGTCCTTGGCCTTGATGGCGGCCAGCTGGGCGGTCGGGGCGTTGAATTCGCCTTCGCCGGTGTGCTTAGCAACGACGCCTTTCACCGTGGTGAACGCGGTCCACGCACCGGTGCCGTCGGCGCCATGGTCGCGGCCGGCGATCTTGCCGAAGGTGACGCGCAGGGTGCCGTTGGCGTCCGGATAGACGGCCTGGCCCTTGCTATTCATGTAGGCGATCTTCGCCTTCATGTAGCCGGAATAGGCCTTCTGGATCTTGCCGCCGAGTTCTTCCTCTTTGGCTTCGTCCTTCAGGTCCGATTCATACATGGCGACGGCTGCCTTGATGAAGCTGTCGTTGCTGGCCTTGAACTCGGCCGGCGACTTTTTGAGCCACGCGGTGCGCTCTTCCTTGTTGGCCAGTTTCGAACCGGCATAGGCCTTGTCGATGGCGGCCTTCAGTTCGTCCTGGCTCATGCCCGAACGGATGCCGAGGGCGGCGTTGAAGGCCGTGTCCTGTTCCTTGGCCGGCTGGGCCAGGTACTTGCTCAGGAAGTGCAGGACCAGCGCCTTGTCGACTTTTTCGTCGTAGGTGCGGTCCTGGCCGGTGATGACCGAGGTCATGCGCGCCATGTCGCGTTCCTGGTAGCCCGACTTGCGTGCGGCGTCCGGCTTGGTGCGCTCGTTGGCCAGGCGGTACAGGGTACGTGCCGAGCCCAGGAAGCGCGGCTGGGCGTAGCTTTGGTAGAAGCCTTCCTTGGTGTGGCTGTCGCGCTCGGCGATCAGCTTTTCGACGGCGTCGATGTCGCCCGCGAACTGCTTTTTACGGGCGGCGTCGCTGTTGACCCAGGCCTTCATTGCATTGTGCTCGGCGGTCTTGCGCGCCAGGAAGTCGCTGTCCCCGTAGGAGGTCAGCATGCCCTTGCGGTTCTTGTAGTAATTGTTGACGCTGGCGATCTGGCCGGCGTACTTCAGCTTGGCAGCCGGATCGTTCTTGGTTTCGCGCTCGATGATGGACAATACGTCACCCGAGGCTTGCACGAAGGCCGGATAGTTCCAGTCGAAGGTGTACTGCACTTCCGACGGCAGGCGGTGGCGGTTGGTGCGGCCGGGATAGCCGACGACCATGATGAAATCGCCTTCCTTCGAGCCTTCGGTCGCCACTTTCAGGAAGTGCTTCGGCACGTAAGGGACGTTGTCGCTCGCGTAGTCGGCGGCCTTGCCGTCCTTGCTCACGTAGGCGCGATAAAAACCGTAGTCACCGGTGTGGCGCGGCCACATCCAGTTATCGGTGTCGCCGCCGAATTTGCCGACGCCGGCCGGCGGCGCGTGCACCAGTCGCACGTCGCGGATTTCCAGCTGTTTCAGGCGATAGAACTCGAGGCCGCCGTAGTAGCTGGCCACGGTGCAGCGGTAACCCGGCGTTTTTTCGCAGGCGGCCACCATTTCTTTCTGGTTCTTTTCGATTGCGTCGATCCGTGCCTTGCCGGTCAAGCGCGCCACTTTGGCGTCGATGATCTGGTCGGTGACCTTGGTCACCTCTTCCGTCACGAACACGCGGCTGCCTGGCGCTGCCGGCACTTCCTCGGCCAGGGTTTTGGCGAGGAAGCCGTTCGCCAGCAGGTCTTTCTGCGGCGTCGAGTTGACGGCGACGCTGTTGTAGACGCAGTGGTGGTTGGTGACGACCAGGCCTTGCGGCGAGACGAACGATGCCGAGCAGCCGCCCAGGCTCACCACCGCGCCCATCGGGAATTCGGTCAGTTTGGTCAGCGTTGCCGGGTCGAGTTCGAGGCCGGCGGCCTTCAGTTGCTGGGCTACTTGTGGCAGCTGCTGCGGCATCCACATGCCTTCGTCCGCTTGTGCGGCGAAGCTGGTCAGGATGGCCAGCGAGAGGAGAGTCTTTTTCATTCGCGATCGATCAGGAGGGGTTATCGGATACGTCTGGCTCCCACGGAGCAGCCAAGAGTATCCGTAATCCCGCCTCGGCTCGTCAACCGTTATTTCCGGCCCGGCAAGGCCGGTATTTACAGCTGCGAGCCCAGCAGCGAGGCAACTTCGCCGCTCAGTTTTTCGGTCCACGAGCGGTTCTGCCAGGCAGCGTAGGTCATGCGCCGTGCACGCTGCCAGTCCTGGTCGAAGACCGCATCCTGGGCGCGCGCGAAATCGGCGTCGAGCACGTTCAGGTTTGCCTCGTCGTTGATGGAAAACGAGCGGTTGTCGAAATTGGTCGAGCCGACCGAGACCATCAGGGAGTCGACGATCAGCGCCTTCACGTGGTACATGGTCGGCTGGTATTCGGCGATCTCGACTCCGGCTTTCAACATGTCGCCCCAACGTTCGCGCGAGGCCAGGCGCACGATGTCCGAATCGATTTCCTTGCCCGGCGTGATGATGCGCACCTTGACGCCGCGCTTGGCGGCGGCGGCGAGCGCGCGCAGCGTCAGGTCGTCGGGCACGAAATACGAGGCCGACATGTTGATCGACTTGCGCGCGGCGGTGATCGCCATCAGGTACATCAGGTGCATGCTTTCGCTGCCGCCGGTCGGCGAGCTGGAAAACATCTGCGCCGGCATGTCGCCGGCGGCTTTCAGGGCCGGAAAATAATCGTCGCCATCGAGCACGACACCGGTGGCCTTGATCCAGTTATCGGTAAACACGGCCTGCATCTGGCCGACGACGGGGCCTTCGACGCGGAAATGGGTATCGCGCCAGTGATTTTCATCCTGGGCGTTTCCTCGCCACTGGTCGGCGATGCCGACGCCGCCCGTAAAGCCGACGCTGCCGTCGACAATCAACAATTTTCGGTGCGTGCGGTTGTTCAGGCGCGCGAGTTTCCACCAGGCCGGCTTGTGATAGCGCTGCAATTGCACGCCGGCGTCGCGCATTTTCTGCATGGCGTCTTCCTTCATCTTCATGCTGCCGATGAAGTCGAGCATCACGTGTACTTTCACGCCGGCGCGCGCGCGCTCGGCCAGGGCATTCGAAAATTCCTCGCCGATCGTTTCCGACCAGTAGATATAGGTTTCGAAAGTGATCGTTTTCCGGGCGCCGCGGATGGCGGCCAGCATGGCGGGGAAGATCTGGTCGCCGTTGAGCAGGGTCTCGACCTTGTTGCCTTCAATGATGGGAGGGCCGAGCAGTACCCCCATCGAACGCCGGAACTGGGCGTCGTGGATATCGTACATGCGCGGCAGTTGCGTCTCGATCTGCTTTTCGCTCGGCATGAAATTGAGAGCGAGAAAGCCGACGATGAGCGTCAGGATGCAGCTGGTTATCGAAACAGTGACTCTACTAACGCGCATAGGGAACCTTCAGACGAAAAAAAACCAACGCGTGGAAGCGTTGGTTATGTGGGGCAAACCACTGATTAACGCACGCGGCCGCGACGCAGCAGGTTGACGATAGCCAGCAGGATAACAGCACCCAGGAACGAAACCAGCAGCGACGACACGCTGAAGTCATCCGAATTGATAGTGCCAGAACCGAACAGTGGGGAGAGCAACCAGCCGCCCAGGAAGGCGCCGATGATACCGACCACAACGTTCAGAATCATGCCTTGCTCGGCATCGGTCTTCATGACCATGCTTGCAAGCCAGCCCAGGATACCACCGACGACGATCCAGATGATGAATAGCATTTTAGTTCCTCCTCATAGTAAAAAAAACCTACCCGAGGCCAATTGATTGCGGTGGCCATGTGAAAAAGTCTACGGAATGTCGACATAGCGGGTCGGTGCGGCAACGAACGTTAGACGACGAATCTGTAAATCCTGTTCCGGGCCGGGTTTTTTTTCATGAAAATGTTGCCGTTTTGGAATCTCGTGAAGTGAGTGCGTCAGCGAACAGAAGGGGTAATAGTCGGGGCATATTGTTCGGCTACTGGCAACCGAATTGTTGCAAGACCTGACCGCACTACCACAACACCTTTGAAAGGGATACATCATGAGCTACGACACCAATAAGCAGAATTCGCGCATGGTCACCGGCCTGTTCCCGGACCGCGCCAGCGCAGAGCGCGCTTACGATACCGTTTCCACCCGCGGCTACAGCAAGGACGACGTCAACCTGATGATGTCGGATTCGACCCGCAGCACCCACTTCGCCGACACCGATACCGAACTCGGTAGCAAGGCAGCCGAAGGCGCCGGCATCGGCGCCGGTATCGGCGGCACCATCGGCGCCGTCCTGGCAGGCATTGCCGCCGTCGGCACCACCCTCGTGTTGCCAGGCTTTGGCCTGGTCGTGGCCGGCCCGCTGGCCGCAGCACTGGCCGGCGCCGGCGCCGGCGGCATCACCGGCGGCCTGATCGGCGCGCTGATCGGTGCCGGTATCCCTGAAGAACGCGCAGCACACTACGAAGAAGGCATCAAGCAGGGCGGCATCCTGATGGGCGTGCACGCCCGTAACGACGAAGACGCTGCCCACATCGAGCGTTCGTGGACCGAACAAGGCGGTTCGCACGTGATCGGCACCGGCGTCGGCGCCGTCGGCGGCGCGCTCGCTGGTGCCGCCATCGGTTCCGCAGCCGGTCCGATCGGTACCGTCGCTGGTGCCGCCATCGGCGGCATCACCGGCGGCATGGCCGGCAAGGGCGTGGGCGAAGTCGTCAATCCGAAAGCCGGTGACGACCTGAACGAACACCACCTGGCCAAGGGCGCCGGCGCCACCGCCGGTGCAGCCACCGGTGCCGCACTCGGCGCCGTGGGCGGCCCGATCGGCATGGCCGCCGGTGCGGTCGTCGGCGGCCTGGCGGGCGGCGCAGCCGGCCGTGGCGCTGGCGAAGTCGTGAATCCGAAAGGCGATGACCGTCTGGACGAACATAACCTGGCGCAAGGCGTCGGTGGCGCCGGTGGCGCAGCGGCAGGCGCAGCGATCGGCGCCGTCGGCGGCCCGGTCGGCATGGCCGCGGGTGCCGTGATCGGCGGCCTGGCAGGTGGCGCAACCGGCAAGGGTGCCGGCGAAGTCGTCAACTCCAAGCCGGGCGACGACCTGCACGACCATAACCTGGCCAAGGGCGTCGGCGCAGGCGGCGGTGCAGCAGCGGGCGCCACGATCGGCGCCGTGGGCGGCCCGATCGGCATGGTGGCCGGTGCGGCAGTCGGCGCAGCGGTCGGCGGCATGGCCGGCAAGGGCGTCGGCGGCATGGTCAATCCAGCCCAGGAAGATGCGCACTGGCGTAACACCTATCAAACCGAGTCGTATTACACCCCTGGCTACACCTACGACGATTACGCTCCGGCCTACGCGCTGGGCTATAACGGCAAGGGCCGCTACACCGGCAGCTACGACCAGAACGAGCACTACCTGGCCGACGAATGGAACACCAGCCGCGGCAACTCGCGCCTGTCGTGGGACCAGGCCAAGGCAGCCAGCCGTGCCGCATGGCACAAGGTCGAGCGCGCCATTCCGGGCGACCTGGATCGTGACGGCCGTTAATCAGCCTTAGTCGGTTCTGTCATGTAAAAAGCCCCGCTGCCGACAGGTAGCGGGGCTTTTGTTTTACAGCGGGGAATTACTGCTTGACGGCTTCGACCTGGATCGCCAGTTTCACTTCAGGCGAAAAATTCGGCAGGCCGGCGTTCACGCCGTAATCGCTGCGCAGGAAAAAGCCGTGTGCGTCGGCACCGCAGACTTCGCGTTTCAGCATCGGGTGCTGGATGCACTTGAACTTGGCGATGTTCAGGGTCAGTGGTTTGGTCACGCCATGCAGGGTGAAGTCGCCCTCGACAGCGACCAGGTTCTCGCCTTCGAAGCGCAGTTTATTGCCTTTGAACGTGGCGGTCGGGTATTGGGCGACGTCGAAAATGTCCGGCTTCTTCGCGTGTGCATTCATCTTTTCGTGGCCGAAATCGATGCTGTTCATGTCGACCGTGATGTCGACGCTGCCGGTTTTCGCGGCGCGGTCGAGCGTAATGGTGCCGTCGGTTTTGGTGAATTTGCCGCGCCATACCGAGATGCCCATGTGGTCGGCTTCGAAGCTCGGGTAGGTGTGGTTCGGCTCGATCTTGTAGGTGTCGGCTGCTGCGCAGGCGAAGCCGGCGCTGGTGGCAAGGGTGGCGGCAATCAGGAGGTGCAGTTTCATTTATTGGTCTCTCGGTAGTGAATTATTGGCCCGCAGTGACGCGGAATTTGATGACAACTTCGTCGGCGACCATGCTGGTGTCTTTCCACTCGCCTTCGCCGATATTAAAAGCAAGCCGTTTGATCGGCAACTGCCCTTCAAAAACCTGTTTGCCGGCTTCGGTTTTCACCGTCAGCGGGAAATTCACGTCGGCGGTCTTGCCCTTGATGGTCAGCTTGCCGGCCACGTTCAATTTGCCGGGAGCGGCCGGCTTGATCGAGGTCGAGACAAAACTCGCTTTCGGAAATTGCGCCGTGTTGAACCACTCTTTCTTGGCAACCTCTTTATTGTATTCGGGGTCGCCCAGGTCCATGCTGGCGGTCTGGATGTCGACGCTCGCCTTCGATGCTTCGGGGCGGGCGGCGTCGTAGTCGATCGATGCCGTAAACGTCTTGAATTTCGCTTCGACCGGCACGTTCATCTGCTTGAACACGGCGGCGACGCTGCTTTTCGCGGGATCGGTTTTTAAAACAGCCGCAGTGGACAGAGAGGCGGCAAGGGCGCTGGCGAACAGCGAAGCAAGCGCAAGGGCGCGCACGGGTTTCATTTATAAACTCCTCTTTTAATCGGAAAGGGCAGCATGCGCCCCATGATGCCGTCGCGGTCGATCAGCACATGTTTTAAAGCGGCCAGCACGTGGATCGCCACCAGGGCGGCCAGGCCCATGTTGAGCCAGTAGTGCAGGGCGCCGAGCACGGGTTTTAACACCGGATCGGCTTCGATCAGGACCGGCAGGGGAAGCAGGCCAAAATACACGACCGGCACGCCGGCCGCCAGGCTGTAGAAATAGCCGGACAGCGGCACGGCAAACATCAGCACATACAGCAGGCCGTGCAGTCCGTGCGCGGCGCGGCTTTGCCAGGGGGCCATGCCGGCGGGATAGGCGGGCGGCTTGCTGCGCAGGCGCCACAGCAGGCGCAGGGTCGCCAGCGACAGCACGGTTACACCCGCCCATTTGTGCCAGGAAAAATAGCGCAGCTTGGTCGGCGTCAGCCCGGGAATGTCGGTCATCACCAGGCCCAGCGTGAAGGTACCGATGATCAGGAGGGCGATCAGCCAGTGCAGGACGATCGCGGGGAGAGAGTAACGCTGCATGCTTGTTGTCGCCTTGGTACTGACCAGAACGAAAACTATAGCAAAAAAGGGCATGCGTGGTTCGGCACTGCATGTTTCTTTTCGTACACTTGCATGAATTGTTAAACGTGCACAGCCACGGCACAGTCGAATGTAAAATCGGAGCCAGCGCGTATTGAGAATAAAAGAGGCAAAGTTCCCTTTCGAGGAGTCGTATGTACAATGTTCCCCCAAGCCGGCCACGCCCACGGGTGCTGGTCCTGCTGCTCGCCGCCGCGCTGGCCAGTAGTGCTCATGCAAATGCCCATGCCGCCGATCCGCAGGGGGCCGATTTTGCTGACCTGTCGATCGAGGAACTGGCGAATATCCAGGTGACCTCGGTGTCGAAAAAGCCGGAGCGCCTGCTCGAGGCCCCGGCCGCGGTGTTCGTCATCACGGCCGACGACATCCGCCGCTCGGGTGCCGCAAGCCTGCCCGAAGTCCTGCGCCTGGCGCCCAACCTGCAAGTGGCGCGTGTCAACGGTGCGAACTATGCGATCACGGCGCGCGGCCTGAACGGCGGCGGCAACAGCGCCCCGAATAAACTGCTGGTGCTGATCGACGGGCGTTCGGTGTACACGCCGCTGTTTTCCGGCGTGTTCTGGGATGTGCAGGATTTGCTGCTCGAAGACATCGAACGGATCGAGGTGGTCAGCGGCCCGGGCGGTACGCTGTGGGGCGTGAACGCCGTGAACGGCGTCATCAACATCACCACCCGCTCGGCGCACGACACCCATGGCAGTCTCGCCGTGCTGCGCGGCGCCACCGAAGGCGGCGACATCGCGTTTCGCCAGGGCGGACGCACGAACGACATTGGCTGGCGCGTCTATGGCAAGGCGCAGGGACGCTCGCATACGGAACTGGCCAGCGGCGCCGCAATCGACGATGCCTGGCATGCGGGGCAGGTGGGTTTTCGGGCCGATTGGGAGCGCGGCGCCGACCGCTTCAGCCTGAACGGCAACGTGAACCGCGGGATGTTCGGGCAGCCGGCGCCGGGGACGATTGCCGTTTCCGGAGCCAATCCGGGCCTGGGCACGGTCGACACCCACGGCGCCAACCTGACGGGCGGCTGGCAGCATGCGCTGCAGGATGGCGGCAGCGTCAACGTCCAGCTGTATTACGACTACACCAGGCGCGAAGTGCCGCCGACCTTTACCGAGTCGCTCGACATCGTCGACCTGCAGGTCCAGCACACGCTGGCGCCGATCGGGGCGCACAACGTGGCCTGGGGTGCGAATGCGCGCTACGGCCGGGACCATGTGCAGGGCAGCCAGTATGTCGCCTTCCTGCCGGAACGCCTGAACCAGACGTGGCTGAGCCTGTTTGCCCAGGACGAGATCACGCTGGCGCCGACGCTGCGCGCCACGGTCGGTGCCCGGGTCGAGCGCAACGATTACACGGGCACCGAATTCCTGCCGAGCGCGCGCCTGTCGTGGAGCAGGGCGCCAGGCCACGCCTTCTGGGCGGCAGCCTCGCGTGCGGTGCGCGCCCCCTCGCGGCTTGACGCCGATACCTATATCCCGGGACGGCCGCCCTACATCCTCGCGGGCAGCCCCGGCGTGCGCTCGGAGGTGGCCAAGGTGTTCGAACTGGGCTATCGCGGGCAGCCGCTGCCGCGTCTGTCGTATTCGGCCACGCTGTTCTACAACGATTACGATGACCTGCGCACCCAGGAACTGCGGCCGAGCCGCACGATAGTCGATTTCGCGAACCTGGGCGAAGGGCACGGCTACGGCATCGAAATGTGGGGCAGTTTCCAGGCAACGAAATCGTGGCGCCTGTCGGCCGGACTGACGGCCATGCGTGAGCGTTTTCAGCTGAAACCCGGCAGCAACGACGCCGGCAGCCTGCGGCGGGCGGGCTTCGATCCCTCGCATAACCTGCAGCTGCGCTCGACCTACAGCATCGACGCGGCGCGCGAACTCGAGCTCGCCGTGCGCAAGGTGGGGGCGCTCGATATCGGCCAGGTGCCGGGCTATGCCGCCCTCGATGCGCGTTTCGGCTGGCGCCTGCGACCGGATCTGGACCTGTCGGTCGCCGCGACGAACCTGAACGGCAGCCACGCCGAGTACGGGGGAATCGCCACGCGTTCGGAAGTGCCGCGCACGGTGGCGGTCAGAGTGGTGTGGCAGAACTGACGGGCGTAAATAAAAAAAGCCCGCGCCATGTCCGGCGCGGGCTGTTGACTCACTGGATCGCGAACGCTTAAATCGCCTTCGCCAGCTCCGCCGCCAGGCCGATGTAATTCGCCGGCGTCATCTGCAACATCAAATTCTTCGCTTCCTGCGGCACGGCCAGCGTCCCGATGAACTCGCGCAGCGCTTCCCTGGTGATGCCCTTGCCGCGGGTCAGTTCCTTCAGCTGCTCGTAGGGATTCTCGATGCCGTAACGGCGCATCACGGTCTGCACCGGCTCGGCCAGCACTTCCCAGTTCGCATCGAGGTCCGCTTCCAGCCTGGCCGCGTTGACTTCCAGCTTGTTCAGGCCGCGCAGGCAGCTGTCGTAGGCGAGCAGGGCGTAGCCGAAGCCGACACCGATGTTGCGCAATACCGTCGAGTCGGTCAGGTCGCGCTGCATGCGCGAGACCGGCAGCTTGTCGGCCATGTGGCGCAGCACGGCGTTCGCCAGGCCCAGATTCCCTTCGGAATTCTCGAAGTCGATCGGGTTGACTTTATGCGGCATGGTCGACGAACCGATCTCGCCCGCCTTCAGCTTCTGCTTGAAATAGCCCAGCGAGACATAGGTCCAGATGTCGCGGTTCAGGTCGAGCAGGATGGTGTTCGCGCGGGCAATCGCATCGAACATCTCGGCCATGTAGTCGTGCGGCTCGATCTGGATGGTGTACGGATTAAACGTTAAGCCAAGCCGCGACTCGATCACGTCCTTCGAGAAGGCCGGCCAGTCGAAGCCGGGGTAGGCCGACAGGTGGGCGTTGTAGTTGCCGACCGCGCCGTTCATCTTGCCGAGGATGTCGACGTCGGCGATCCGTTTTACTGCACGCTGCAGGCGCGCGACGACGTTGGCAAATTCTTTACCAAGGGTGGTCGGGCTGGCCGTCTGGCCGTGGGTGCGCGAGAGCATCGGCAGCGCCGCGTTGGTGTGCGCGATCTCGGTGAGCTTGGCGACGATCGCCTGCAGGGCCGGCAGCATCACGGTATCGCGCGCGGCTTTCAGCATCATGCCGTGGCTGGTGTTGTTGATGTCTTCCGAGGTGCAGCCGAAGTGGATGAACTCGCTTGCCGCCACCAGCTCCGGCACATCCTTGACTTGCTCCTTGAGCCAGTACTCGACCGCCTTCACGTCGTGGTTGGTGACCGCCTCGATTTCCTTGATGCGGGCGGCGTCGCTTTCGCTGAAATTCGCCGCCATGGCGTCAAGGTGAGCGCTCGCTTCTGCGGAGAACGGCTTGATCTCGCTAAAACCTGCCTGCGCCAGCGCCTGCAGCCAGGCGATTTCAACTTTGACGCGGTGGTGCATGAAGCCGGCTTCGGACAGGATCGGGCGCAGCTTGTCGGTCTTGGCCGCGTAACGGCCGTCGAGCGGCGACAGGGCCGACAGGGAGGAGAGTGGGGCGGTAGCGGTCATGGCGGGCGGTCCGTGCAAAAACGCGGATTTTACCACCGGAGCCGATATCGGTCTTTGTGGCCGCCACAGCGAAACGAGCCCCCACGGCCGTTTTTGCCAGCCGGGCCGATGTTATACTCATATTAAATTCCTCTTTCCGAGCATCTATGAAACTCATCGGTTCGAACACCAGTCCCTATGTGCGCAAGGTCCGCGTCGTCATGGCGGAAAAGAAGCTCGATTATTCCTTTGAGCTCGACAACGTGTGGGCCGCCGAGACCCAGGTCCACCTTTCCAACCCGCTGGGCAAGGTGCCCTGCCTGGTCATGGAAGACGGCAGCGCCCTCTACGATTCGCGCGTGATCGCCGAATACCTCGATACGCTCACGCCCGTGTGCAAGCTGCTGCCGGCCAACGGCAACGGACGCGACCGCGCCGACGTCAAAGTGTGGGAGGCGCTGGCCGACGGCGTACTCGACGCGGCCGTGCTGGTGCGCCTGGAAAAGACGCTGCGCCCGCAAGAGCAGCAGAGCCCGCAGTGGATGGCACGCCAGCTGGGCAAGGTGCATGCGGGCCTGGCCGTGATGGCGGAAAAACTCGGCGAGCAGCCTTTCTGCATGGGCAAGTCGTATACGCTGGCCGACGTCGCCGTCGGCTGCGCACTTGGCTGGCTGGCCTTCCGCTTCCCGGACATCGCCTGGCGCGACGACTATCCGAACCTGGCGAAGCTGCACGACAAGCTGGCCGAACGCGCCTCCTTCCGCGACACGGCGCCGTTCGAAGGATGAGCGGCGCGCTGACGACGCTCGTCTTCGGCGAGTCCCTGGTCGACGATTTCGCGACCGAACAGATCGTCGGCGGCGCGCCCTTCAATGTCGCGCGCCACCTGGCCGCCTTCATGGCGCCGCAACTGATGATCACCCGCATCGGCGCCGACCACAACGGCGAGACGATCCGGGCCGAATTCGAGCGCTTCGCGATGTCGCAGGCCGGCCTGCAGCGTGACACGATCGAGGAAACCGGCCGCGTCATCGTCGAGCGCGGCGCGAAAGGGCACCGCTTCGTCATCGTGCCCAACCAGGCCTACGACTACATCGGGCGCGAAGAAGCGCTGGCGGCTGTGAAGACGGTCGACGCCGGCATCCTGTATTTCGGCACCCTGGCCCAGCGCGGCGAGCGTTCGCGCGGCACCCTCAAAGCCTTGCTGTCGGCGACAAGCGCCACCCGCTACCTCGACCTGAACCTGCGCGACGGCCAGGTCGACGAAAAAATCGTCGCCGACGCGCTGCACGCGGCCGACATCGTCAAACTCAACGAAGACGAGCTGCAGGCCCTGTTCGGCTGGTATTTTCAATTGGGGCCGAACGACCCGCCGATGGCGGCCGGCGAAACGCGCTCCGCCTGCGCGGCGCTGCTGCAGATGTTCGGGTTGGAGGCGCTGATCGTCACGCTGGGCCACCGCGGCTCGGTCTACTTCGGCGCCGGCGGCGTCACGCTCGACACCCGCGACGCGCCTTCTCCCCCCTTCGTCATCGACACGGTCGGCGCAGGGGATGCGTTCTCGGCGATCTTCCTGCTGGGCCGCGCGCGCGGCTGGCCGCTCGAGCTGACGCTGGCGCGCGCCAACGAATTCGCCGGCGCGATCTGCGCGATCCCCGGCGCGGTGCCGCGCGATTTGGGGTTCTACGATCAGTGGATGACGCGCTGGCGGTAAGGGTTTTCATGCGTCCGTCAACGCGTGGGCTCGAGAGCCCACCCTACGTCAGTTGACACGTTGGCAGTTGCGTAACGTAGGGTGGGCACTCGTGCACACGCGTTGATACGCACCAGATCCGCTTTAGAACGCGCTGATCTTGCCACAGGTTTTACTACAGCTAAAACCCGTAGCCATTACCCGCCCCCATCAGCGTGGCCATCCCCAGCCCCATGAAGATGACGGCCGCGATCCCGTGCACCAGCCCGAGCGGAATCTTGTTCGCGATCCGCTCCCCGAACAGCACGGCCGGCACGTTCGCGATCATCATCCCCAGCGTGGTCCCGGCCACCACCGCCGCGATTTCCGTATAACGCGCCGCCAATGCCACGGTCGCCACCTGCGTCTTGTCGCCCATCTCGGCCAGGAAAAAGGCGAGCAGGGTCGTCATGAACACGCCCAGTTTCGGCAGCGCCGCATCGGCTTCGTCGACGTGATCGGGGATCAGGGCCCAGATCGCCATGGCGAGGAAGGACAGGCCCAGCACCCAGCGCATCACGGATGGTCCCAGCAGTTCGCTCACCAGCGCGCCGACGGCGGCGGCAAAGGCGTGGTTCAGCAGGGTGGCGACGAAGATGCCGAGGATAATCGGCAGCGGGCGGCGGAAACGGGCGGCGAGCAGGAAGGCGAGGAGCTGCGTCTTGTCGCCGATTTCGGCGAGGGCGACGATGCCGGTTGCGACAAGAAAGGCATCCATAGGGAGCAGCGGATAAGGCAGGTTAAGCAGAGCGCGGATCATAGCAGAGTCCGCACATCCGCAGCGCGTCAATACACACAACGGCCGTCAGTAAAGGCGCGCTTTCGCGGCCTCTATGAAAGTGCTATTCTGCTCGCGCCTCTCCGCTCAGCCATTCATCACATGCACACTCTTACCCTCCTGCGCGCCGCCGCCTGCGCCATCCTCGGCCTGCACGGCGCCACAGCTTTCGCCCTCGACCCGCTGAGCTACGCCAACTACGACCAGGTAAAAACGCGCGCCCTGCACCTCGACCTGAAAGCCGATTTTACGAAAAAGACGCTGGCCGGCCACGCCGTCCTGACGCTCGACTGGCTGGATAAAGCCGCGCGCCGCCTCGACCTGGACACGCGCGAGCTGGCGATCTCGAAGATCGAAGCGCTCGATGCACATGGACGCTGGGCGCCCGTGCGCTACACGCTCGACAAGTTCGACGCCGAGAAGGGCCAGGCCCTGCACATCGACCTGCCACGGCAGGCGCCGCAGGTCCGCATCTACTATCGCACCGCGCCCACCGCCAGCGCCCTGCAGTGGCTCACGCCGGCGCAGACCCTGTCCGGCAAGCGTCCCTTCATGTTCAGCCAGTCGGAAACGATCAACGCCCGTTCCTGGGCGCCGGTGCAGGACACGCCCTCGGTGCGTTTTACTTACACGGCGCGCATCGAGGCACCCGAGGGCCTGCGCGTGGTCATGAGCGCCGATAACGATCCGAAGGCAACGGGTAAAGGTGGCTGGAAGTTCAGCATGCCGCAGCCGATTCCCTCGTATCTGCTGGCGATCGGCATCGGCGAACTGGAAGCGCGCACGCTGGGCGGACGCACCGGCGTCTACGCCGAACCGAAACGCATCGAGGCCGCGGCCTATGAGCTGGCCGACACCGAAAAGATGGTCGCCGCCGCCGAATCGCTGTATGGCCCGTATCGCTGGGGGCGCTACGACATGCTGGTGCTGCCGCCTTCCTTCCCGATCGGCGGCATGGAGAACCCGCGCCTGACCTTCCTGACGCCCACCATGATCGCGGGCGACCGCAGCCTGGTCGACCTGATCGCCCACGAACTGGCGCACAGCTGGTCGGGCAACCTGGTCACCAACGCCTCGTGGAAGCACTGGTGGCTGAACGAAGGGTTCACGACCTATGTGACGACGCGCATCCTGGAAAAGCTCTATGGTCAGGAGGTCGCGACCATGAACCTGCAGCTCGAGCAGGAAGAGGCGATCGAGTCGCTCAAGGAGATCCCGGTCGACAAGCAGGCGCTGCTCGCGCGCGACCCGGACACCACCTCCAGCACCTATACCGACGAAGGCCTGGCCTATCCGAAGGGCGCCTGGCTTCTGCGCACCCTCGAAGAACGCGCCGGCCGTGCCGTCTTCGATCCTTTTCTCCGCGGCTGGTTCGACGGCCATGCCTTCCAGAGCGTGACGACCGAACAGTTCGTCGACTACCTGCGCACCGAGCTGCTGGCGAAGCACCCGCAGGTGATGAGCGAGGCGGAGCTGGACGAGTGGTTGCATGGTGCCGGCATCCCGGCCAGCGCGCGGCATGCGAAGTCGCAGCGCCTGGTGGCGCTCGATGCGACCACGGCAAGCTGGCTGAAAGGCGATCTGCCGACGTCGAAACTCGACACCAGGGACTGGACCGCGCTCGAGTGGATGAAATTCTTGAACGACATCGACAGCAAGGCCGACGCCGCCAGGTTGAAAGAACTCGACGCCGCCTACGGCCTGGCGAAGAGCGGCAACAACGAAGTCGCTTTCCGCTTCTACCGCGCCGCCGCGCACGCCGGCTACCGCGAGGTGCGCCCGCACATGCAGGCCTTCCTGATGAGCGTCGGCCGCCAGAAGTTCGTGGTGCCCCTGTACACGGCGCTGCGCGCGAATGACGAGGACCGTGCCTGGGCGGAGAACGTGTACAAGGCGGCGCGCGAGCGCTACCATCCAGAGACGCAAAGCAGTGTCGACAAGCAGATGGTCAAACAGTAAAGGAACCGAAGAGTGCAACAGATGAAACGCATTGCAGCCGCGATCCTGATCGCGTTTTCCGCCAGCGCGGCCTACGCCTCCGAGGCGCCCGCCGCGGTGCCGACCGCGGCGCCTGTCGCCGTCCCTGCCTTCGACCTCGAACAGGACGTCACGCGCGTCATGAAAGCCTTCGACGTGCCGGGCATCGCGATCGCCGTCGTCAAGGACGGCAAGGTCGTCGCCGCGCAGGGCTTCGGTGTCCGTAAACTCGGCGCGCCGACAAAAGTCGACGGCCAGACCCTGTTCGAGATCGCCTCCAACTCGAAAGCGTTTACGGCCGCCGCACTGGCGATGCTGGTCGACGAAGGCAAACTGAAATGGGACGACCCGGTCGTCAAACACCTCCCGGACTTCCAGATGTGGGACCCGTATGTCACGCGCGAGATGACCGTGCGCGACCTGCTGACCCACCGCAGCGGCCTGGGACTCGGCGCGGGCGACCTGCTGTGGTGGCCGACCACGAATTTTACGACCGACGAAATCATCGAGCGCCTGCGCTACGTAAAGCCGGCGACCAGCTTCCGCAGCAGCTACGCCTACGACAACCTGCTGTATATCGTGGCCGGCAAGATCATCGCCCAGAAGTCGGGTAAATCCTGGGGCGACACGGTGCGCGAGCGTATTTTGAAACCGGTCGGCATGAACACGACCACCACCAGCCTGGCGGAGAGCGCGGCCAACCCGAACGCCTCGAACGCGCACAGCAAGATCAACGACAAGATCGCCGCCGTCAAGTCGATGCCGGTGAATAATGCGGTCGGCGCGGTCGGCATCAACACCAGCGCCGAAGACATCGCGAAGTGGATGAAGGTGCTGCTCGACGGCGGCCGTGTCGAGGGAGTAAAAGGCGCCGACGGCAAGGAGCTGCGCCTGTTCAGCGAAGCGCAGTCGCGCGAGATGTGGACCGCGCAGACGCCGATCAAGATCGGCCAGCCGAAGGGGCCATTGGCGCCGGTGAAACCAAATTTCCTGGCCTATGGCCTGGGCTTCCAGCTGCGCGACTACAAGGGCCAACTGGTGGCGAACCACGGCGGTGCGCTGCAGGGCTTTTATTCGCGCGTACTGCTGGTGCCGGAATCGAAACTGGGCATCGCCATCCTGACCAATGCGGAGAGCGGCGGCGCCCTCAACGCGCTGCAATACCGCCTGCTCGACCAGTACATGACCGGCAGCGCGCCGACCGACTGGATCAAGCTGATCGCCGACGACGAAGACCGCAAGCACGCCGAAGAACTGGCGCGCCTGAAGAAGACCTCGGCCACGCGCGTCGCCGCGTCGAAACCGTCGCTGGCGCTGGACGCCTACGAAGGCCAGTACAGCGATCCGTGGTACGGCCCGATGACGATCAAGCGCGACGGCAGGAAGCTCATCATGTCGTTTGCGCGCACGCCTGATTTGACGGGCGAAATGGAGCACTTCCAGCACGACACCTTCATCGTGCGCTGGAAGGAGCGCAATTTCAACGCCGACGCCTACGTCACCTTCGCGCTCGACTACGACGGCAGCATCGAGCACGTCAAAATGAAGGCGGTGTCCAGTGAGACCGACTTCAGCTACGATTTTCACGACTTGCTGTTCACGCCGGTGAAGCAGAAGGCGAAGCTGTAAAAGAAAACGGGCCGCTCGACGCGGCCCGTTTTGCATGGTGGGCGCCCCGTGCCCACCATGACGATTACTGCTTCACAAACTTGAGCGTCATCCGGTCGCTTTCTCCGATCGCCAGATTCTTCTCGCGGTCCTTGTCCTTGTTCGCCAACACCGGCGGCAGCGTCCACACGCCTTTTTCGTGATCCGCCTTGTCCTTCGGATTGGCGTTCACCTCGGATTTGCCGGCCAGTTTGAAACCTGCGCTCTCGGCCATCTTGATCACATAGGCCTCGTGCACATAGCCGCTCGAGGCCTTGTCGTCCTGCTTCATGGAGACGGGCAGGCGATGGTCGACCAGGCCCAGGACGCCGCCCGGCTTCAGCACCTTGTAGATCTCCTTGAAGGTGGTGCGCACCGCTTCGTCGCCGTCGCCGACCCAGTTGTGCAGGTTGCGGAAGGTGAGGACCATGTCGACGCTGCCCGCCGGCGCGATCTCGTAACGGCTGGGCGGCTCGAACACGGCGGTGGCGGCCTTGCCGTACAAGCCCGGATTCGCATCGAGTTTGGCGCGCAAGGCCAGGCCGCCCTTCTTGTCGGGTGCCTGGCCGGCGCCGATGTACTTGCCCTTGTCGCGCAGGTAGGGCGCCAGGATCTCGGTGTACCAGCCGCCGCCCGGCACCAGTTCCACCACCGTCATGGTCGGCTTGATGCCGAAGAAGCTCAGGGTCTCGTACGGATGGCGGTACACGTCGCGTTTGGCGTTGTCCGCGCGGTGTTCGGCGGCGATGGCGGCTTTCAGGGCGTCGTCGGCCGGGGCTGCACTGGCTGCGCCTGCTGCGCTCACGGCCAACAAGGCGGCGAGGATCAGTCGTTTCATGGAATCTCCGTTGTGGTAAGGGGCCGCCGGCCGGTGCCGTTGCCGCCGCGCCGATGATCGAACAAGCAACCCTTGCAGTCAAGCGAATCCAGTGGCTTGTCCCGCGTATGTACTGTCCGCCGCGTGTCCGCGGCGGACAGCCGGACACCCTGCGGACGCTGTCAATACGCGCAAAGACCGCCTGCTGTGCAGCACTGCGGCTGGTATGAAGATTGCCTATTCAAACGCTTGAGTTACTGATAATGTTGAACGGTTTGCCGCGCGTTCCAGCGCGAGGAAGTACCGAGGAATACATATACATACGCGGCAGTGCCGGTGTGCGCGCCGCCCCAAGACGCAGGTTGAATTCAGGAGACAGAATGGAACGTCGTACCTTCCTCAACATCAGCACCCTGGTATTCGGTTCGATGCTCATCCCGGTTGCCGGGCGTGCGATCGCGGCCGAAGAACTGCTCAGTCCCATGGCCGTCGCGGCCAAGAAAGCGCTGGCCGACACCGCGCTCAACGCCGCCACCAAGGCCGGCGCGTCCTACTGCGACGTGCGCATCGGGCGCTACCTGAACCAGTTCGTCACCACGCGCGACCTGAACGTGGAAAATGTCGTCAACACGGAATCGGCCGGCGTCGGCGTGCGCGTGATCTGCAACGGCGCCTACGGCTTCGCCGCCACCTCCGACATGACGCCGGACGGCATCGCCAACGCGGCGCGCCAGGCCGTCGCGATCGCCAAGGCCAACGCCAGACTGCAGACCGAACCGGTACAGCTGGCACCCGTCAAAGGCGTGGGCGAGGTAAGCTGGGCGACGCCGTACAAAAAGGACTGGCGCACGGTGCCGATCAAGGACAAGGCCGAGCTGCTGATCGCCGCGAACAAGGCCGGCATGGACAACGGCGCCAACTTCATGCAGTCGATGCTGTTCCAGGTGAACCAGCAGAAGTATTTCGCGTCGACCGACGGTTCCTACATCGACCAGGACCTGCACCGCCTGTGGGCACCCTTTAACGCGACCGCCGTCGACAAGGCGAGCGGCAAGTTCCGCTCGCGTAACGGCTTGGGTAGCCCGGTCGGCATGGGCTACGAATACCTGGACGCGCGTCCCGAGCACAAGATCAAGGCCGCCGGCGGCGTCGCCACGCTCTACACGCAGTCTTACGACATGATCGAGGATGCGCGCGCGGCCGGGCGCGACGCCAAGCGCAAACTCACCGCGAAATCGGTCACCCCTGGCAAGTACGACCTGATGCTCTCGCCGGAACACCTGTTCCTGACGATCCACGAATCGGTCGGCCACCCCACGGAGCTGGACCGCGTGCTCGGCTACGAAGCCAACTACGCCGGCACCAGTTTCGCCACGCTCGATAAATGGCAGTCGAAGAATTTCAAGTACGGCTCGCCGCTGGTGAACATCGTCGCCGACAAGACGACCCCGGGTTCGCTCGGCGCGGTCGGCTACGACGACGAAGGCGTGCGCTGCAAGGAGTGGAACATCATCAAGGACGGCATCCTGGTCAACTACCAGGCCACGCGCGACCAGGCCCACATCATCGGCGAGAAGGAATCGCACGGCTGCTCGTACGCTGACTCGTGGAGCAATGTGCAGTTCCAGCGCATGCCGAACGTCTCGCTGAAGGCGGGTACGAAGAAGATGAGCCCGGACGAGATGGTCAAGGGGATCAAGAAGGGCATCTATATCGTCGGCGACGGTTCCTTCTCGATCGACCAGCAGCGCTACAACTTCCAGTTCGGCGGCCAGCTGTTCTACGAAATCAAGGACGGCAAGATCGGGCAGATGCTGGAAGACGTGGCCTACCAGGCCAACACCCAGGAATTCTGGAGCGCCTGCGCCGGCATCTGCGACGAGAAGGACTGGCGCATGGGCGGCTCCTTCTTCGACGGCAAGGGCCAGCCGCCGCAGATCAGCATCGTCTCGCACGGTTCCTCGACCGCGCGCTTCAACGGCATCAACGTGATCAACACCGCCCGCAAGATCGGCTAAGGACATTCATGACCATCCTGACCCAGGACCAAACGAAACGCATCTGCGACCGCGTGCTGTCGCTGTCGAAAGCGGACGAGTGCATCGTCACCATCGGCGGCAAGCGCAACGGCAACATCCGCTTCGCGCGCAACGCCGTGTCGACGGCCGGCCTGATCGACGACACGGCGATTACCGTGCGCGTTGCCTTCGGCAAGCGCCAGGGCACGGCGACCATCAACGAGTTCGACGACAAGTCGCTGGAAAAAGTCGTGCGCCGCGCGGAAGACCTGGCGCGCCTGGCGCCGGAAAACCCGGAATTCATGCCGGCCGTCGCCAGGTCGCCATTCAAGACCTCGAACACCTTCGTCCAGAAGACCGCCGACATCGACCCCGAGATCCGCGCCCAGGCGGCCGCCTACAGCATCGAGGCCTGCCGCAAGAAGGGCCTGGTCGCCGCCGGCTTCCTCACCGACTCGACCTCGTTCGAGACCATCGCCAATTCGAACGGCGTGTTCGGCCACCAGGCCCTGACTTCGCTCGATTTCACCTGCACCATCCGCACCGAAGACGGCCGCGGTTCGGGCTGGGTCAAGCGCTCGGCGCGCGACCTGGCGCGTTTCGACCCGCGCGAAGCGGCAGATGTCGCCATCGAAAAGGCGCTGCGCTCGGTCGATGCGAAAGCGCTGGAACCGGGCCGTTATACCGTCATCCTCGAGCCGGCCGCCACCAGCGACCTGCTGAACTACATGATGAACGGTTTTGATGCACGCCGCGCCGATGAGGGCCGCAGCTTCCTGTCGAAGGCCGGCGGCAAGAACCGCCTGGGAGATAAACTGTTCGACCAGCAGGTGAATATCTGGGCCGACCCCTGGAACCCGGACGTGCCGGTGCTGCCATGGGACGACACCATGCTGCCGCGCGAACGCCAGGACCTGATCAAGGACGGCCGCATCGCCGCACTCGACTACTCGCTGTTCTGGGCCAAACAGAAGGGGGTACGTCCGGTCGGCAGCCCGGGCAACATCATCATGGGCGGCACGAATAAATCGACGGCGGAGCTGATCGCGAATACCAAGAAGGGCGTGCTGGTCACCCGCACCTGGTACATCCGCATGGTCGACCCGCAATCGGTCCTGCTGACGGGCCTGACGCGCGACGGCACCTTCTATATCGAGAACGGCAAGATCAAGCACCCCATTAAAAACTTCCGCTTCAACGAGAGTCCGGTCACGATGCTCAACAATATCGAGGAGATCGGCACGCCGGTGGTGCTCGGTGGCGACGAGGGGCCGAATCCGATGGTGATTCCGGCGATGAAGGTCAGGGATTTTAATTTCACGTCGCTGTCGGACGCGGTGTAAAGAAACGGCCCGCGGCCGACGGCATATGCGTTGGCCGGTGTGCACCCTACGTTATGCACACGTGCATAGTAATTGGAGACAGAATGGAACGACGTAGCTTCCTCAAAATCGGCGCCGGCACGGCGGGCGCCATGCTCGTGCCGGTCTTCGGCAACGCGATCGCCGCCGAAGAGCTGCTGAACCCGATGGCGCTCAGCTTCAAGAAGGCCCTGGCCGACGCCGCCCTGAACGCGGCGACGCAGGCCGGCGCCTCCTACTGCGACGTGCGCATCGGCCGCTACCTGAACCAGTTCATCACGACGCGCGACCTGAACGTCGAGAACATCACGAACACCGAATCGACCGGCATCGGCGTGCGCGTGATCGCCGGCGGCGCCTATGGTTTTGCCGCCACCAACAGCATGAACCCGGACGCCGTGGCAGCCGCGGCACGCCAGGCCGTGGCGATTGCGAAAGCCAATGCCAAACTGCAGACCGAGCCGGTGCAGCTGGCGCCCGTCAAAGGCGTGGGCGAGGTCGCCTGGGCCACGCCGATCAAGAAGGACTGGCGCGCCGTTCCCGTAAAGGACAAGGCCGAGATGCTGATCGCGGCGAATAAAGCCGGCCTGGAGGCAGGCGCCAGCTTCATGACGGCGAACCTCTTTCAGATCAACCAACAAAAATATTTCGCCTCGACCGACGGCTCCTACATCGACCAGGACATCCACCGTCTGTGGGCGCCGATCAACGCCACCGCCGTCGACAAGGCAACCGGTAAATTCCGCTCGCGCGGCGGACTCGGCGCACCGGTGAGCATGGGCTACGAATACTTCGACGTGCGCGCGCAGGACAAGGTAAAAGCCGCCGGCGGCGTGACCACGCTCTACACGAAATCGTACGACGTGATCGAGGACGCGCGCCTGGCCGGCAAGCAGGCACGCGAGAAGCTGAGCGCGAAATCGGTCGAGCCGGGCAAATACGACCTGGTGCTGGCGCCGGAACACCTGTTCCTGACCATCCACGAAGCCGTCGGCCACCCGACGGAACTGGACCGCGTGCTCGGCTTTGAGGCCAACTACGCCGGCACCAGTTTCGCCACGCTCGACAAATGGCAGTCAAAGAATTTCAAGTTCGGCTCCGAGCGCGTGAATTTCATCGCCGACCGCACGACCCCGGGTTCCCTGGGCCTGATCGGATACGACGACGAAGGCGTGCGCGCCAAACAATGGGACATCATCAGGGACGGCGTGCTGGTGAATTACCAGGCCACGCGCGACCAGGCCCACATCATCGGCGAGAAGGAATCGCATGGCTGCTCCTACGCGGACTCGTGGAGCAACGTGCAGTTCCAGCGCATGCCGAACGTATCGCTGGCCGCCGGCAAGGCACGCCTGACGCCGGACGACATGGTCAAGGACGTCAAGAAGGGCATCTATATCGTCGGCCGCGGGTCGTATTCGATCGACCAGCAGCGCTACAACTTCCAGTTCGGCGGCACGCTGTTCTACGAAATCAGGAACGGCAAGATCACCAATCCGCTGGAGGATGTGGCCTACCAGTCGAACACCCAGGAATTCTGGAACGCCTGCAGCGCCATCTGCGACGAGCGCGACTGGCGCATGGGCGGCTCCTTCTTCGACGGCAAAGGCCAGCCGAGCCAGGTCAGCGCGGTTTCGCATGGCTCGAGCACGACGCGCTTCAACGGCATCAACGTGATCAACACCGCCCGCAAGATCGGTTAAGGAAAAAGACGATGAAACAGCTGAACCAGGAAGAAGCAAAACGCATCTGCGACCGCGTGATCGGATTCTCGAAGGCCGACGAATGCAGTGTCTCGATCGACGGGAAGCGCGAGGGCAACGTGCGCTTCGCGCGCAACAGCATCTCGACCGCGGGCCTGAACGAGGACATGCAATTGACGGTGCGCGTCGCCTTCGGCAAGAAGGCCGGCATCGCGCGCCTGAACGAGTTCGACGACAAGTCGCTCGAAAAGGCGGTGCGCCGCGCCGAGGAGCTGGCGCGCCTGGCGCCGGAAAACCCGGAATTCATGCCGGCCGTGGGCAAGCAGGAATACAAGGCGACGCCGACCTTTGCGCGCGCCACCGCCGACATCGATCCCGAGTACCGCGCGCAAGTCGCGGCCTACAGCATCGAGGCGGCGAAGAAGGCTGGCCTGGTCGCGGCCGGCTTCTTCAACGACGGCAAGCGCTTCGAAGCGATCGCCAATTCGAACGGCGTGTTCGGCTTCCAGGAGTCGACCGATCTCGCCTACACCTGCACCGTGCGCACCGAAGACGGACGCGGCTCGGGCTGGGTCACGCGCTCGGCCACCGATGCGCGCCGTTTCGACGCGCGCGAAGCGGCCGGCGTCGCCATCGAAAAGGCGCTGCGCTCGGTCGATGCGAAAGCGCTGGAGCCGGGCCGCTACACGGTGATCCTGGAGCCGGCCGCCACCTCCGAAGTGCTGGGCAATATGTTCGGCAGCTTCGAGGCGCGCGACGCCGACGAGGGCCGCAGTTTCCTGACCAAGGCCGGCGGCAAGAACCGGCTGGGCGATAAACTGTTCGACGAACAGATCAACGTCTGGGCCGACCCGTGGAATCCGGACGTGCCGGTCGCGCCCTGGGACGGCCAGTCGGGCCTGGCGCGCCAGCGTACCGACATCATCAAGAACGGCCGCATCGCCTCGCTCGACTATTCGCGCTACTGGGCGCAGAAGAAGGGCGTCGCCCCGACGGCCGGCCACGGCAACATGATCATGGCCGGCGGTTCGAAGTCGCTGGAAGAGCTGATCGCCTCGACCAAGAAGGGCGTGGTCGTGACCCGCACCTGGTACATCCGCATGGTCGACCCGCAATCGCTGCTGCTGACGGGCCTGACGCGCGACGGCACCTTCTATGTCGAGAACGGCAAGATCAAGTACCCGATCAAGAACTTCCGTTTCAACGAGAGCCCGGTGACGATCCTGAACAACGTCGAGGAACTCGGCAAGCCGGTCGTGATCGGCGGCGACGAGGTGCCCTACCAGATGGTGCTGCCGCCGATGAAGGTGCGCGACTTTAACTTTACTTCGCTGTCCGACGCGGTGTAGATGGCGGCTCGGTGATGGCACGTTATGATTTTTACTTCACCCGCCTGCTGTACGAGTCGGGCGACTGGGATGTGGACATCCGCATGCCCAGCAACGTGCTCAATTCGCTGGTCGAGTACACCACCCTGAAGGTGGATCCGGCCGAGCGGATGATCGCGCTGTCCGATCCGAAGGTGCTGGAGGCGCCGTTCTGCTACCTGGCCGGACACAAGCTGGTGCAGTTCACGCCCGCCGAGCGCAAGAACTTCGAGCGCTACGTGCGCGGCGGCGGCTTCGTTTTTGTGGACGACTGCAACCACGATATCGACGGCCTGTTCGCGAAATCCTTCGAGGCCGAGATGGCGAAGATCTTCGGCGGCTCGGCGCTGCGCAAGATCCCGAATAACCATCCCGTGTATTCGAGCTTCTTCAAATTCGACGGTCCGCCGAACACCTCGGTGGAGCTGAACGGCTGGGGCGACGACCTGGTGCACGAATATCTAAAAGCGATCGAGATCGGCGGCAGGGTGCGGGTGCTGTACTCGAACAAGGACTACGGCTGCGAGTGGGATTACGACTTCCGGAACAAACGGTTTCTCGCGGTCGACAATACCCGTTTTGCGGTGAACATCATTCAGTATGCGTTGGGAGCCTAAGTGGCAGAACATCAAGTGGCAGAGCAAGCAGCAGTGGCGTGGAGCGAGTCGGAAGTGGCCGACCTGGTGGCGAAGGTAGGGGCGCTGAAGACCAGCATGGCGCGCGTGATCATCGGCCAGGAACAGGTAGTGGACCTGCTGGTCACCTGCCTGCTGGCCGGCGGCCATGCCCTGGTCGAAGGCGTACCGGGACTCGGTAAAACGCTGCTCGTAAAATCGCTGGCACAGGCGACCGACATGCGGTTCCGCCGCGTGCAGTTCACGCCTGACCTGATGCCCTCGGATATCATCGGCACCGAAATCCTGGAAGAAGACCAGGCCACGCGCCAGCGCTCCTTCCGTTTCCAGCCCGGCCCCGTGTTCACGCAGGTGCTGCTGGCCGACGAGATCAACCGTGCGCCGCCGAAGACGCAATCGGCGTTGCTGGAAGCGATGCAGGAGCGCTCGGTCACCTTTGCCGGCCACACCCATGTGCTGCCAAAACCCTTTTTTGTGCTGGCCACGCAGAACCCGATCGAGCAAAGCGGCACCTATCCGCTGCCCGAGGCCCAGCTCGACCGTTTCCTGCTGCGCATCGACGTCGTCTACCCGACCGAAGACGAAGAAGTCATGATGGTGTCGAGGACCACGCAATCGGGCCTGCAGGATGCCGAACCGGCGATGGATTTGAAAACGCTGCTGCGCCTGCAGCAGCTGGTGCGCGATATCGCCATCGGCGAACACCTGCTGCGCTACGCGACGCGCCTGGTACGCGCGACGCGGCCGCAAGAGACCACGGTCGCGGCTGTGAAAAAACACGTCGGCTGGGGCGCGGGTCCGCGCGCCGGCCAGGCGCTGGTGCTGGCGGCCAAGGCGCGCGCGCTGATGGCAGGGCGCCTGGCGGTCACGCGCGACGATATCGCGGCGATGCTGCTGCCGGTGCTGGCGCACCGCGTATTGCGCAATTTCGAGGCCGAAGCCGATAACGTCGCGATGGCCGACATCCTGCAGGCGATCCGCGCCGAGATCCGGGTCGATTAATTGGTTCTTGCTAGCTCCGCGCTCATTGCGCACACGACCGACCTCGAACTCGTCATCCGCCACGTGCTGGCGGGACTGGGGCAGGGCGTGCACGCCGGCCGCGAGCGCGGAGCCGGCGTCGAGTTCTCCGAGTACCGGGCCTATGCGCCTGGCGACGAGTGGCGCCGCGTCGACTGGAAGCTGCTGGCGCGCGCCGACCGGTATTACGTGCGCGAGGCCGAACGCGACAGCCACGTCGCCGTCTGGCTGCTGCTGGACGCCAGCGCCTCGATGCTGGAACCGAGCCGCAGTATCGAGGGACTCGACAAGCTGGGCTATGCGCGTACGCTGCTGGCCTGCATTGCCGCGATCGCGCAGCGCCAGGGCGACGCCTTCGGCCTGGCCGTGCTCTCGAACGGACGCGCGCAGTTGGTGCCGGCCGCGCGCGGACCGCGCCAGTTACAGAGGGTGCTGGCCAAACTGACACAGGTGCAGGCCGCGGGCATGCTGCCCGATGCGGACGTGCTGCGCAGCGGCTTGCGTTTCGCCGGTGCGCCGTCCCTCATCTTTGCCGCCACCGATTTCCTCGACTGGCCATCAAGCCTGTCGGAAGCGCTGGTGCGCCTGCGCCACATGCGCCATGACGTGCGAGCCGTCTGCCTGCAGACCGAGGCCGAGTGCACGGGCGGCTTCAGCAGCGGTCCCGCCTACCGCGATCCCGAGCGCGAGGCAGGCGTGTTCCGTTTCGGCGCAGACCTGCGCGCGGGCTATCTGCGCAAGCGCGAGCAGCATTTTTCGGAGGTGACTGCCGGCTTGCGTGCGCACGACGTGCTGCAGGTAGCGGCGCGCATCGAACAGGCACCCGGTGAGGTGCTGCGCCAGATGCTGCGCCAGGGAGGCCGCCGATGAACAGCCTGTGGTGGCTGGCGCTGCCGACGCTGCTTTTGCCGGTCTGGTGGCACCGCAAGAAGCGCGTGCAGGTAAAGGCCGAACTGCTCGCCAGCGCGCGCTTCCTGCCATCTACCCAACCGAAGCAGATGCGGGTCTGGCGCTGGTCGGACATTGTTTTATTGATCGTGCGCTGCCTGCTGCTGGCCTGCGCGATCGCCTGGCTGGCCGATCCGGTCTTCCCGTGGCGCGGCAATACGGTCATCGTGGCCGACGGCACGGACGGCGGCTGGGCCGAACGCGAAGTGAAAGCCGCAGGCTACGAGGAGGCGGCGCGCCTGCCGCTACCGGCGAATGCGGCGCTGGCCTGGATCCGCGCCCACGAGCGCGAGTTCAAGCCTGATGCGCGCCTGCTGGTGCTGGGCGATGTCCCGATGCCGGCAACGCTGCCGCAGTTCGGTCGTTCTGTCGAGCTGCGCACCCTGGCGAAGCCGGCGCCGCAGGTCGAGGCGCACGTGGCGATCTTCAGCACCCGCGCCGGGGAATGGCGCCGCCTGTTCGGCGCGCAGGACGGACCCCTGCGCGTTGTGGTCGACGACGGGCCGAATCCGAAAACGGAGCTGATCGTCTGGGACCGGCCAGATGCGCCGCCGGCCACGCTGCACGTACCGCTGTGGTGGGCTACGGACGCCGGCGCCTTTGTCGAACTGGCGCAATCGAAGGCGGCCGCGGGCATCCGGTATGCCGATGGCGCGCGCGGCCGCGTGTGGGTCTCGAACGCCTGGCCGCCGGGCGATCCGGCCGCCGCCAGGTCGCTGCTCGAAACCTGGCGCGAACTGCACTACGCACCGCTTCCCTACACCGCGCCGGCGCTCGCCTTTGCGCGCACGGAGGTTCCGGCGCGCGCCTACGCCAGCGGCGCCCTGTGCGATGTGTTGATGCTGGCGCTGGTCGCCCTGTTTGCGCTCGAGAGGATCCTGGCCCATGCACGGCGACGCTGACATCCTGCGCCGCCTGTGGCGTGCGGCCCTGTTGCGGCGCCTGCCGCTGTGGGTGCTGGGCACCTTGCCCTGGCTGAGCCTGCGCCTGCTGCCCGGCGTGCTTGCCTGGGTTGCCTGGTGCATGTGGGATGGCGCGCGCCTGCGCCGGCAGGTGACCTATGGCTGGACCGGCTGGCTGGACGCAGCAGTCCCGGACATGGAAGACAGCAGCGCCTTGCTGGTCGAGGCGGACACGCCGCTGGCGCGGATGCAGCGCCGGCGCCTGCTGGCGCGGCTGGATGCGGCGCTCGATGGAGCGGCCGTGCGCCGCACCGTGCGCGCGCATGTCGGTACCGGTTTGATCTGGCTGCTGCCCTGGCTGGCGCTGGCGGCACTGGCGTGGTTCTTCGGCCAGCAGCCCGCCGCCGGCGCGCACACGGCCAGGCCGGCGGCGCAGGCCGCGGCCGCCGCGCCGGCTATTGCGCAACTGACGGTGACGGCCACGCCGCCCGCCTACACGGGCGCGGCACGCACGACGGGCGCGCCGCGCGATATCGGCCTGCCCGAAGGCGGTTCCGTGTCCTGGTGCTTGAAAAATCCCGAGGCGGGCGCGACGACGCTCGAACTGAGCGACGGCCGCAAACTGGAAGTGGGTGAACGATGCGCGGCCCTGGTCGCCACCGAATCCCTGTTCTGGCGCTGGCGCGGCGCGCGCTATACGATAAAAGTGACGCCGGATGCGCCGCCGACGATCACGGTCACGCAGCCGGCGCAAATGGTGCAGGAACTGAAGACTGGCGCGTCGACCGCCGCGATGGCCCTGTCGGTTCAGGACGACTATCGCGTCCAGCGCGCCACCCTGCACCTGACGCTGGCGCGCGGCAGCGGAGAAAACATCAAATTCACCGACCGCGAGATGCCGCTGCCGGCCTCGAACAATCCGCGCCTGCGCAACTGGGCTAAAACCTGGACGCTGGCGGAACTGGGCATGGAGCCCGGCGATGAACTTTATTTTTTCGTGCGCGCGGCCGACAACGCGGCGCGTCCGCACACGGTGCAGTCGCCTACATACACACTGCGCCTGCCCGCGCCGGAACCCGAGGACGAGGAAGAGACCTCGGCCATGCCGGTGCTGGTCAAACCGCAAAGCCTGCGCAGCCAGCGCCAGATCATCATCGATACCGAGCAGCTCATTGCCGACATGAAGTCGACCCGCATGAGCGCGGAGACGGTGCGTGAACGCAGCGAGGCGATAGCGGCGGACCAGGGCCAGCTGCGCCGCCGCTACGGCCAGTTCCTGGGCGAAGAGTCGAGCCTGTTCGGCGCCGAAGAACACGAAGAACACGAAGCGAGCGAAAAAAAGGGCGGCGAGATGGACGTGCTGCACCAGTTCGGCCACGCCCACGACGAGGTGGAAAACGCGACGCTGTACGACGAGGGCACGAAAAAGGTCCTGCGGCGTGCGCTGGCGGCCATGTGGGACGCCGAAAAGTCGCTGCGCGCCATTCAACCCAAGACGGCGCTCGCTCCCGAACACAAGGCGCTTGCCGCCATCAAGGAGCTGCAGCAGGCCGACCGCATCTACCTCCACAAGACCGCCTTCGTGCCGCCGCCGATCAAGGAAGCCATCCGCATGACGGGCGACGTCCTCGGCGCCGCCAGCTATGCGCGCGAGCAGGGCGGCTCGAACGAGGCGATTCCAGCTGAACTGCGCGAACTGGTGGCGGCACTCTCCAACGAGGGTGCGCTGCCGGCCCTGTGGACACGCACCGCGCACGACTGGGTACGCGCGCGCCTGAAGGACGACGAACAGCGCCTGGCGGCCCAGCGCGCGATCCAGGACGTGCTCGACGGCTGCCTGCACTGCCGTCCCGCGCTGCGGGCCTGGCTGCGTGCCGGCATCGAACAGGCGCCGGTGCTGCTCCAGGCGCAACCGGTCACGCACACACCGTTTACGCGCGCCTGGCGTGAAGGAAGCAACAAATGATCCTGGCGATCGTCCTCATCGGCGCGGCCAGCGTGCTCCTGTACCTGTGGCGGCGGCGCTTCCTCGACGCGCTGCTGGCTTTGGTCGCCGCCGCGGCGCTGGCGCTGCTCGCCTCCAACCTGGACATGCCGGGCGAGTCCGGCACCACGCTGGCGATCGACCCGCGCGATCCGCCGGCATCGCTCATTGGCGTGCGCAGCCTGCGCATCGAAGGCGATGGCCTGCGCGCGGCGCAGTGGGCGGATTTGCCCGCGCGCCCGCTGGCATGGACCGTCCCGGAGAAGGAGGTGCTGCATCTGGACTTCCCGCGCCGGCTGGCGCTGGGCCGCCTGTTTGCGCTGACGGTGAGGCGCGGCGGCGAGGCGCCGGCGCGCCTGCAGCTGCTGGCCGAAAACGGGCAGCTACTGGCGGAGACGCGCGGTGCCGGCGACCTGACCGTCTCCTGGCTGCCGCCGCTGGCCGAGACGCTGGTGCTGAAAGCGCGCCTGCTGGGCGAGAAGGACGCAGTGCTGGCCGAGGGACCGGTGCCGGTGGTGGTCGACGACACCCGTCCGCTGTCCGTGCGCGGCCGCTTCAGCGCACCCTCGTTCGACCTGCGCGTGCTGAACGATCTGCTGGTGCAAAGCCGCGCCCTGGTCGACTGGCAGGTCGCGCTCGGCAAAACCGTCACCCGCAGCGAGCGCGCGCGCGAAACGGTCGATTCGCCCGATCTGCTGGTGATCGACGCCGCCTGGTTCGAGCGGGCAGCCCCAGGCGCGCGCGCGGCGCTGCTGGAGCAGGCGGCCGAAGGCGCGGCGCTGCTGGTGCTGGGCGCGAATGCGAACGACGCCGGCGTCTGGTCGCGCAGCCTGCAGCTGCCGCTGCGGGCCCAGGCGGACGGCAAGCTGAGCGGCGGCGCGCTGCCGCTGCCGCTGGCGCCGCTGGCGCCGGCCACGCGCGTGGCCGGCGCCTGGACCGGCGACGGCAACGCGGTCTGGGCCCGCCAGTGGGGCAAAGGACGTATCGGCTGGCTGGGCGCCGCCGACTGGCACCGCCTGGCCATCACCGAGCCGCGTGCGCTCGCCCTGTGGTGGCAAGGGGTGCTCGACACGCTGCGCGTCGAGCGTGCGGAAGAGGTGAACTGGCTGGTGCCGCGCGAGATGCCGCTGCCCGGCCAGCGCCTGGAGATGTGCGCACTCGGCGTGCGCGGCAAGGTCCGTTTCCCGGATTTGAACCAGATCCTCGACTGGCAGCGCCGGCTTGAGCGCGTCGATGCGTCCTGCGTGGCGGTCTGGCCGCGTGCGCCCGGCTGGCTGAGGATGGAGACCGACGGAACGAAGCCGGCCGCCGGCCAGATCTACGTGTTCGCGCCGCAGGATTGGCCGCAGTGGCAAGCTGCCGAGCGGCGCGATGCGACCGCGCGCTATGCGGCGCGCACCCCGGTCCCCGCCGCAGCGACGCGGCGGCCGCTGCTCCAATGGCCGTTCGCCGTGCTGTTCGCGCTCGCCATGCTGGCGCTGTGGTGGCGCGAACGGCGCGCGTCACCGGACTGACAAAGGCGAACGCGATCGTTGTCATATGGCAACGACTCTATCCACGGCGATTCGTTACCTCAAGTAAACATCTCGACTTTCCCAACTGTGTTCAGTAAAGTCTGAACGCTCGCACGCATGCATCCGTCCACAGCTCGGCAAGGCCAGTCGGCCGCTCACGAACCACGATGACATCACAGACCTTTCAGGATTGGCCGCTTTGCCTTGCCGGGAGCCAGGCCGCAGCGGCCGCGCGGGGGAGGTTGCCGTGAACGCGCTGCGCCGGCTGGCGGCCCTCCTGTGCGGTATCGATCCCGGCATGCGCCGCATGCTCCAGTACTGGGCCGCGACCTGGGTGCTGTATGTCATCTGCATCGTTCTGCTGTCGTTGCAAGTCGCGCATGGCTTGAGCGATCCCGACGCGGCGCGCGGCCTGATGGCATTCGGCGCCTGCGGCGCCCTGTCTTTTTATGGGCTGATCCGCGCAAACGGCGTGTTCAAGCTCGCACCCGACCAGCTGGCGGTGGCGCAGGCTGCGTTTTCGCTGGTGTGCGCCATCTGGGCCTATGCCATTTCCGGGCCGCTACGTGCGGCCATGCTGACCATGACGGTAGTGATCATCGTGTTCTGCATGTTTGCCCTGCGCCCGCGCCAGACCCTGATGCTGTCGGCCACTGCCATCGCCGGCATGGGGACGGCCATGTGGTGGCTGCAGGCGCACGACCCGCTGCGCTTTCCGCCGATCACCGAGCTGCTGACCTTCGGCTACCTGGCCGGCGCACTGGTGTCGACCGCGCTCCTGAGCGGCGAGATGAGCAAACTCCGCTCGCGCACCAAGCGCCAGAAGCGCGAACTGTCCGACGCCCTCGAGACCATCAAGGTGCTGGCCACCGTCGATGAGCTGACTTCCCTGATCAACCGGCGCCACATGAACGAAGTGCTCGAACGCGAAGAGCGGCGCCATGCGCCGGGCGCCGACACCTGCATCGCCCTGCTCGACATCGACTTCTTCAAACAAGTGAACGACCGCTACGGCCACGCGACCGGCGATGCCGTCCTGCGCGTGTTCTCGGCCACCGCACGGGCAGCGCTGCGCGCCAACGACGTGCTGGCGCGCTGGGGCGGCGAGGAATTCCTGTTGCTGCTGCCGGACGCCGCGCCGGACGATGCGCGCGCGGTGCTGCAGCGGATGGCCGAGCAGGTGCGTGCGATGACGGTGCCGGGGCTCGACGGCCGGCAGATCACCTTCTCCGCCGGGCTGGCCAAACGGCGTGCCGACGAACCGTTTGCCGACACCATCAGCCGCGCCGACAAGGCGCTCTACCAGGCGAAGGAGGCCGGCCGCGACCGCATCGCGCTGGCCCCAGCGGACATCGCGCCTGAACGCCGCTACGGATCGCGTTGACCGCTCCGGAAGCGCAAACCCGGCCGCGCCTGCACTCGAAAGTGGGAGACCGGACGCAGCACCATGCCCGTGCTGGCGCTGCGCGAAGTCTCATCGAATCTTGCCCGCCGTAACTTCTGAAGACTTGTGTCAGGTCAAGGCGCCCGGGAACACGCCAATCACACGTATCTACTCGGCAACACCTAGTCAGGATGATGGTATGTTTCCCGCCAACAATAAGTTATAGTTGTTATTTTGAAATAACAAACAATCTATTGGACGGGGCGACATGGACTTGGTTTACAAGAATGAAAAGACGCTGTTCGCGCTGATGCTCGTGCTCTCCTTGCTGGTCTGGGCTGTCCTGGTGACAGGCGCCGGCTGGATCGCCCTCGCTTATGGCCTGGCCTTCTTCCTGTTTTACTGTTTCGCGCAGTCGGCCCTGATTTCCTGGATCAAGGGCACCGGCGTGCGCATCACGCACGAACAGTTCCCCGACCTCGAGCGCCAGATCGCGGCCTGCTGCGCCAAGCTCGGTCTGGAGCGCGAGCCCGACGCCTACCTGCTGCAGATGGGCGGCTCGCTGAACGCCTTCGCCACCCGTTTTCTCGGCCGCGACTTCCTGGTGCTGTATTCGGACGTGGTCGATGGGCTGCACGACAACCCGGATGCACTGAATTTTTATATCGGCCACGAGATCGGCCACATCAAGCGCAAGCACCTGAACTGGGCCACGGTGCTGCTGCCGGCCTCGCTGCTGCCGCTGGTGGGCGCGGCCTATTCGCGGGCGCGCGAGTACACCTGCGACCGCCACGGCCTGGCCGCCTGCGAGCAGCCCCTGAATGCCGAATTCGGCCTCGCCGCGCTGGCGGCCGGCGGACGCCGCTGGCGCACCATGAACAAGAGCGCCTACATCGAGCAGGCGCGCGAAACCGAAGGCTTCTGGATGTCCTTCCATGAACTGGTCGGCGACTATCCGTGGTTAGTCAAACGCATGGCCGCCGTGCGCGCGCTGGCCGCCGGGCGCGAAGCCGAACAGCCGCGCCGGCACGTATTGGCCACCTTGCTGGCGCTGTTCGTGCCGCGCCTGGGCGTGGCGGGCGGCGCCGGCGGCGCGGTGGTCACGCTGGCGATCGCCGGCATGCTGGCGGCGGTGGCGATTCCTGCCTACCAGGGCTACCAGCAAAAGGCGGCGGTTGCCGGCGCCTATGCGGCCGGCCTCGCCGCGAGCACCAGGGTGGAGCGTTACCTGAACGAACACGGCAAGGTTCCGACGCTGGCGCAGGCCGGCGTCGCTGTCGGCGGGGGCGCGCTGACCATCGATCCGGAAACGGCCGTGCTGCGCGTCACGGCGGGTGTCCAGGGCGCGCAAGGCGCCGGCGTGCTGGTGTTCGAACCCTCGATGGACGAGCACAAGCGCATCGCCTGGGCCTGCTCGGCGGAGGGCATCCTGCCGCAGGCGCTGCCGCAGGGGTGCCACTAGCTGGCATGCCTGTTCGCCGGGTGACAATGTGCGCATTTTCAAGGCAAAACACGCTATAAACTACGCCGCCATGAAACCACAAAACAAACTGCGGGTCGCCAACGTTCTCATGGGATTGGGGCTCGTGCCGCTGCTGATCGGCAGCTGCTGGATGTTCTCCACGCTGGCCGGCATCGACTACCAGAAGCAGAGCCAGATCGGCCTTGCCTTCCTGGCGATCGGCAAAGTCGTTTTCGCTTACGTCTTTGCCCTCATCGTCAGCGGCAGCAGCGCCATATGGTCGGCCGCTGTCGAAAAAGGCAATGCCGGACCAGGCGTCGGCTCCTCCCGAACGATGCGCATACTGGTCGCGATGGTGCTGGTGGTGCCCCTGGTGTTGACCAGCCTGGCGCGGATTTGAATGCGCTTTCCTCAGCCTCCATGCTGGTCGCGCATCCACTCCTTCAGCCCTTCGACCCAGTTCTTCGCGGGCAGGTTCAGGCGCCGCTTGATGTCGCCCGCGCGCTCATAGAGCACCGAGAAATCGATCTGCGGCGCGCTTTTGAAGGCGATGACGACGATGTTCGCGTCGTGCACCTCGGGCAGCCAGACGACGGCGTCGAACACCTCCGTCATCGCTTCCAGGTTCTTGTCGTAGTTGCCGAACTCCCCGAACACGTTGGCGGTCATGATGCCGCCTGGCGTCAGGCAGTCGAAGCAGCCCTGGTAAAACTCGGGGGTATCGAGCACCGGGCCGCGTGCTTCCTCGTCGTATAGATCGACCTGCAAGGCGTCGACCGTGCCGTGGTTTTTCTTGTCCAGCACGAATTCCAAGGCGTTCATTTCACGCACCTGCAAGCGCTCGTCGTCCGGCGGCAGTTCGAACAGGGCGCGGCAGATCGCGATCACGTTCGGATTGAGTTCGACCGCGGTGACGCGCGCGTCGGGAAAGCGGCGGTAGCAGAATTTGGTCAGCGCCGCGCTGCCCAGGCCCAGCTGCACGATGTGCTTCGGCGCCGACTGGAACAGCAGCCAGGCCATCATCATCTGCACGTATTCGAGTTCGATCGCATCCGGGCGAGACAGGCGCATCGCGCCCTGCTCCCATGAGGTGCCCAGGTGCAGCGAGCGCACGCCCTCGAATTCGGTGGTCGTGGCCGGCGGATGGCCGGGCTGGCTGAAGCGGGGATCGGAGGAAGAATGGTCGGACATGGTCAGGGGCGATCTTACCAGAGGCCCTTGCTACGGCACGCCGTTCGCGCACCATGCACGGTAGCCCGGCCTTTCCACGAGACGCGCCAGGTAGGCGGCCACATGCGGATAATCGGGGCGCGCCATCGGCGTCATCGACCAGCGGTTGAGAGACAGGCCGATCACGACATCTGCCAGCGTGAAGCGCTCGCCCGCGACATACGCGCCGGTGGCGGCCAGCTGCGCCTCGAGGATGCCGACGTGGCGGTTCCAGCCGGCGCTGCCCGCTTCGATCTGCGCGGGATCCGTGTGTGCCGGGCTGGCGCGCACCAGCGCCATGAAGGGGTAGCGCCAGGCATTGTTCAGCTCCGTCGCCTGCCAGTCCATCCATTGCTCGACCCGGGCGCGCGCCCGCGCGTCGCGCGGCAGCAGCGCATCGCTCCCCGCGCGCGCACACAGGTAGCGGCAGATCGCGTTCGACTCCCACAGCGTGAAATCGCCATCGACCAGCACCGGCACCATGCGGTTGGGATTGAGCGCCGCGTGTTCCTCGCGCCAGTCCTCGCGCGTAAAAGGCAGGCCCAGTTCGACGCAGGTCCACAGCACCTTGCGCACGTTGATCGAAGTCGGTTTGCCGATGATGGTGAGCATGCGTTCCCTTTCAGTGTGGGGTCAGTGCCGGCAGGATCATGGTGACGGCCAGGCCGCCGCCTTCGCGGTTCGACAGCAGGATGCGTCCGCCGTGGGCTTCGGCGATCTCGCGCGCGAGCGCCAGTCCCAGGCCGGTGCCGCTGCGCTTGGTCGAATAGAAGGGCACCAGGGCATTCGTCAGCACCGCTTCGTTCATGCCGCTGCCGCGGTCGACCACCTCGACGCGTAATACGTCCTGCACGCGCCGTACCTGCAAGGCGACATGTTCGGGCGCGGAACCCGATTCGTGCGCATTTTTGAGGAGGTTGAGTAAAGCCTGTTCGAGTTGCGCCTGGTCGAGCAGGGCTGGTTCCGGCGGCAGCTCGCCCTCCAGGCGGAAAGGAATCTGCGAGGCGAGGCGGGCAATGAAGGCTTGCCAGTTGCAGCGCTCCAGGCGCGGCGTCGGCAGCTTCGCGAAGCGCGCGTAGCCCAGAATGAAACTCTCGAGGTGGCGCGTGCGCTCGCCGATGGTCTCCAGGATTTGCGGCAGCCGCTCGGTCTGGCCGCGCCGCACCAGTTCCGCGCCCGAGTGGGCGAGCGAAGCCAGCGGCGCGAGCGAATTGTTCAATTCGTGGCTGATCACGCGGATCACCTTCTTCCAGGTCTGCACTTCCTGGCGCCGCAGTTCTGCCGTCAGGTGGCGCAGCAGCAGCAGCTCGTGCCTGCGCCCGTTCAGGCTGAAACTGCTGCGCGCCAGGTGGTAGACCTGTTCTTCTTCTCCTTCGCCGGCGGTGAACAGGCCGTCGCCGCCGCGCGCCAGGGCTTCGCCGAGGGCCGGCGAGGCCTGCGCCAGTAAATCGTCGAGCGCATGGCCCTCGAGTTTCCTGCCGTCGGCCAGCAGTTGGCGTGCAGCCAGGTTGGCGTAGACGACGGCGCCGGCGCCGGCCTGGTTGGGCACGGCGGCCACCAGCAGCATCGCCACCGGGGTGTTCTGGACCATGGTATCGAGCAGCAGTTCGCGCTGCACCAGGTCGCGCCGCTGTTCGCGCAGCACGTTGCCCAGTTCATTGTGGGCGCGGATCAGGTCGGCCAGTTCGTCGTTCTGCGGCCAGTGCAGGCTGAACGAAAAATCGCCGTCGCGGTAGCTCGTCACCGTGCCCTCCAGGGCCCGGAACAGAGAGAGGATCGGCTGCACCTGCGAGCGGATGGTGATGATGGCGATCGGGACGACGCAGGCCAGGCACAGGACCGCCGTCAGCAGCGGTCGCCCGGGGAGCAGGTGGTCGAGCGCGAGGGCGATGATGATGCCGACCGTGAGCAGGGTGCCGACCAGCGCGGAAAAACGGGTGACGAGAGAGAGGCGCATCGCGGTCGTTTGTTACGCGCGACCGATACCCAAACGCTCCATGCGCCGGTACAGCGCCTGGCGCGACAGGCCGAGTTCGGCGGCCGCCTGCGAGACGACGCCGCCGGCGCGCGCCAGGGCCGCAACGATGGTCTCGCGGTCCGGCTCGGCCTCGAGCGCCGGCGCCGGTGCGGAAACCGCCGCCGGCAGGCCGAGGTCGGGCGCGCGGATGACTGCGCCCTGGGCCAGCAGGTTGGCGCGCGCCATCACGTTTTTGAGTTCGCGCACATTGCCGGGCCAGGCGTGGGCGAGCAGGGCGCTCTCCGCGCTCCGATCGAGCTGCTTGCCGGGGGCGAGGAAACCCAGCGCCAGCGGCAGGATATCGCCCGGGCGGGCCGCCAGCGGCGGCAGCCGCAGTTCGATCACGTTCAACCGGTAAAACAGGTCTTCGCGGAAGGTGCCGGCGCGGATCATCGCGGATAAATCCGCATTCGTGGCACTGATCACCCGCACTTTGACCTGGCGCTCGCGGTTCGACCCCAGTCGCTCGAAGCGGCCGGTCTCTAACACGCGCAACAGCTTCATCTGGCCGGCCGGCGGCAGGTTCCCGATCTCGTCGAGGAACAGGGTGCCGCCGTCGGCCGCCTCGAATTTGCCCTCTCGCGCACGCGAGGCGCCGGTGTAGGCGCCGGCCTCGGCCCCGAACAGCTCGGCCTCGATCAGCTCCGAGGGCAGGGCGCCGCAGTTCAGCACCACGAAGGGGCCCCTGCTCACTTGCGAATTCGCCTGAATGATCTCGGCGATGCGTTCTTTACCCGTGCCGTTCGGTCCCGTGATCAGGACCGGCACGTCGGCGCGCGCGACCTGGCAGGCCAGTTGCAGCACGCGTTCGGTGGCCGGGTCGGCCCAGACCAGGTTACGTAAATCGTATTGCTGTTCCAGCTCGCGCCGTTCGCGCCGCTCGCGGCCCACGCGTTGGGCCAGCGCGCG
This sequence comes from Massilia litorea, assembly GCF_015101885.1. Classification (NCBI taxonomy): domain Bacteria; kingdom Pseudomonadati; phylum Pseudomonadota; class Betaproteobacteria; order Burkholderiales; family Oxalobacteraceae; genus Massilia; species Massilia litorea. The sequence continues at coordinate 905,515 of NZ_CP062941.1, read as the reverse complement.
ATTGGCCTGGCCGAGTTCGACCAGGTTCGTTACCGTCGCCAGCAGGCGCTCGTCGTTCCAGGGTTTCGGTAAATAGTCGGCGGCGCCCGCTTTCACCAGGTCGACCGCCGCGTCGAGGTGGGTCCAGGCCGTCAGCAGGATCACCGGCAAATCCGGATACCGGGAACGGATCTGCCGGAACAAGGCCACCCCTTCCTCGCCCGAGGTGGTGTCGGCCGTAAAATTCATGTCCTGGATCACCAGGTCGACCGGCTCGCGCTGCAGGAGCGCGAGCCCTTCTTCCGGGGACGCCGCATGCAGGGCCGCGATGTCGTGCAGGGAGAACAGCACGTCGAGGGCGATCCCGACGGCGGCGTTGTCGTCAATGATGAGTACGGTAGGCATGGCCGTCAGGATAACATTGCTGCATTGCAAATCAAGCAGCTTCAAGCGCTGCGGGTGGCCAGCGCCGGCGAAATGCTCGCCGCGCGCCAGGCCGGCCCGTACACCGCGATCACGCCCAGCAGCCAGAACACCACGCCGCCCGTCACCAGGTAGGCGAGCGGCAGGCGCGCCATCTGGAGTTTGCTGACCAGCAGCTGGTTCAGCGCCACCCCGAGCAGGATTCCGCCCACCACGCCGGCGCTGGTAATCATGAAGTTCTCGGTGATGAAGTAACGCAGGATATCGGCCTTTCGCGCACCGAGCGCGCGGCGCACGCCGATCTGTTTACGGCGCTGCGTGACCCACAGGCTGGCCATGCCGACGATGCCGCTGGCCGTAATCAGCAGCAGCAGCACGCTGACGGTGACCAGCATCCACGACAGCGCCATGTCGGCACGGTAGCGGTCCTTGCGGTACTTGTCGAGCGTGGTCGATTCCAGGATCACCGGCGTCGGCGAAGCCTTGCGCAGTGCCGCCTCGACTTCGCGGATCACGCGCTCGCGCTGGCCCGCTTCGGCGCGCACGGTGTACAGCGCGCCCGGATAGTTCCCGTAGATGCGCATCGGTGCGATGCTGGAGTATTCGCCGCGCGGCGTGACCTGCCCGCTCTGGGTCTGCAGGCGTTCGACCACGCCGACCACGCGCACTTCGATCGCGTCTTCCCCGGTACCGAAGTACATGTTCTTGCCGGTCGCCGGCACGCCCGGCCACATCTTCTCGGCCAGTGCCTTGGTGATGATCACGTGGCGCGGATAGACCTCGGTATTGGCGTCGACGTCGATGTATTCGTCCGGCAGGAAGTCGCGTCCTTCGACCAGTTTCAGGCCCCAGGTCTTGACCAGAGAATCCGGGGAAAAGTAGAACGAGGACGGCGCCGTTTCGTCGACCTGCTTGCGGTCGACGGCGACGCTGTTGTTCCAGCCCGATTGCGACAGCGGGATCTGGTTGACGTTGGCAACCGAGACGACGCCCGGTACGGCGCGAATCACCTCGGCTTCGCGTTTTTGCGTGGCGAGCATCTGCTCGGGGCCGCCGGCGGACAGGTTGCGCACGCTGATCGAGAACACGGCGTGTTCGTCGGCCACGCCGCTCGGGCGGCTTGATGCCTGGCGCCGTTCGCTGACGATGTGCAGCGCGTTGGCAAGGATGGCGAGGCTGAGCGCGACCTGCAGCGCGACCAGGATCGCGCCGGTCTTGTTGCGCAGCAGCGCGGACAGGATAGGACGGATTTCCATGATGGTTCTCTCTGTTCGTATCGAGGTTATTGCGATTTGAGCTGGATGGCTGGCGTCACCTGGCAGGCGCGCCAGGTCGGCAGCAGGCCGGCCAGGATCGCGGCCAGCACCGACATCGCGAAGGTAAAGGCGAGCATGGTCAGGTCCATGTGGGCAATCGAGGCCACTTCGCTGCTCTGCATGGCGATCAAGGCCAGTGCGCCGAAGGCCAGCACCAGGCCCAGCACGCCGCCGGCGAGGCCGACCACCGCGCTCTCGATCAGGAACTGGCGGAAGATCTCGCGGCGCGAGGCGCCCAGCGCGCGGCGGATGCCGACTTCGGCGGCGCGCACCGAGAACTTCGCCAGCAAGAGGCCGATGGTGTTCACGAGGCACAGCAGCAGGAAGCCGAAGGCGAGCCAGGCCGACAGTTTCGTGTCCTTGTCCACCACTTCGCGCTCTTCCATCCATTCCTTCACGTTGAACAGCTTATTCGGCGCGGCGCGCTTCATGCGCCCGAGTTTGCGCTGCTCGGCGGCGTAGCTGTCGATGTAGGTCTGGAGCCCCGCGCGGTCGGCGCTGGAGGCGGTCTCGAACCAGAACTGGATCCAGGTGCAGTTCGAACGCAGGATGCCCTGGAAGCCCGGTTCCGAGCGCTCCGAGCAGTTCATGCCGCCGTTGTGCGTGGTCTCGTGGCGGATCGCGCTCCCCAGGGGAATGAAGAAGTCCTCGCCGTCGCCGAACTGTTCGCCGCCGACCAGCTTGTAGTAGCGCGGTTTCGGCGCCCACTTGTCGGTCACGCCGACGACCGTGAACGGAAAGCCCATGATGTTGATGCGCTGGCCGACCGGGTTGGCTTCGCCGTACAGCTTTTCGGCGATCTTGCGGCTGAGGACGACGACGTCGGCGCCGCGCTCGTCATCCTGCACGCTCCAGGTCTGGCCGCGCAGGAAGGGCACGTCGAACATGGCGAAGAACTCGCGCGTCGGCGCCACGCCGGAGGCGGAGAAGGCCGGCAGGTCCTTGCGCGGCGGCTCGATCGGCGAGGCGATGCCGTACAGGGCCACGCGGCGCTCGCCCTGGCCGCTTTTCAGGAGGTTCATCGCGTCCTGGTAGGTCACCTGGTTCTCGCGCAGCTTTTCCCCAGGGTTGTAGTTGTCGACCGGCGCCACGTCGAAGATCGGCACGAACAGGCGCTCGCTCTTCTGCGGGATCGGGTCGCCCGACATCATGTGCAGGATGGTCAGCGTCGAGACGCTGGCGGCCACGCCGATGGCGAGCGTGAGCACCATCAGCGCGGTCAGCGCGGGATTGCGGCGCAGGCTGCGCAGGCCGAGCTTGAAGTAATAGCTGAACATGGTCGCTCCCCGATCAAACCGACGCCACGCTGGCGGCCAGGGTCGGCCCCTTGCGCACCAGGTCCGACACCTGGCCGTCGATGATGTGCACGTTGCGCGTGGTGCGCACGGCCAGTTCCGGATCGTGGGTGACCATCAGGATCGTGGTGCCGGCCGCGTTGATCTCTTCCAGCAGTTCCATGACGCCGCGCGCCATTTGCGTGTCCAGGTTACCGGTCGGCTCGTCGGCCAGCAGCAGCTTCGGCGAGCCGGCCAGTGCGCGCGCGATCGCCACGCGTTGCTGCTGGCCGCCCGACAGCTCGGCCGGGAAGTGCTTCATGCGCGAGGCCAGGCCGACCTTGGCCAGCGCGTCCTCGATCCGTTCCTTGCGCTCGGCCGCATTGAAGCCGCGGTAGCGCAGCGGGACGTCGACGTTGTCGAACAGGCTCAAATCGGGGATCAGATTGAAACCCTGGAAGATGAAGCCCAGCTTCTCGTTGCGCAGGCGCGAACGGGCGTCGTCGTCCATGCCCTTCACGTTGACGCCGTCGAGCACATATTCTCCGCTGGTGAATTCCTCCAGCAGGCCGGCGATGTTGAGAAAACTGGTTTTGCCCGAGCCCGAAGGACCGGTGACGGTCACGAATTCGCCCTGGTTGACCTGGATCTCGAAGCCGCGCAGCGCGTGGGTTTCGATCATGTGGGTGCGGTACACCTTGGAGAGGTTGGTCATGCGCAGCATGGGATGTCCTTTCAGGAGAGGTTTTACTTATTAACGGTTGATCGAGATGCGGTTCGCGTTCTCGAAGGTGTCGGTACCGGCGACGACGACCTTGTCGCCCGATTTCAGGCCTTTGACGATTTCGACGGCGGAGATGCTGGTGGCGCCCAGCTGGATCGGGGTACGGGTCGCGATGCCATCCTGGACCACGTAGGCGAAGCGTCCGCCTTCGCTTTCGACGAAGGGGCCGCGCGGCAGCATCAGGACGTTCGGCTTTTCTTCGATCAGGAGGCGCGCCGTGACGCGCTGGCTCTGGCGCAGGCCTTTTGGTTGCTCGCCGTCGAAACGGACCCGGGCCAGCACCTGGTTTTTCACGACTTCCGGCGACAGGGCGACCAGCTTGCCGCTGGCGGTACCGGAAGGCAGGGTGATTTCGGCCGTCATGCCCAGGCCCATGTCGGACACATAGGTTTCCGGTACCTCGAGTTCGACTTCCAGGCGCGACAGGTCGACCAGGGTCATCAGGGGCGCGTTGGCCGCGACGACCATCCGGTTCTGCACGTTCAGGGTGCCGATAAAACCGTCGACCGGGGCGCGCACCGTCAGTTCGTCGACGCGGCGCTGGGCGTTCGCCATCGACAGGCGGGCGCGCTCCATCTCGTTGGTCTTGGTGCGGATGGCGAGCGCCACGTCGTCGCCTTCCAGCGTGGCCGCTTGCGTGGCGTGTCTGGCGCGGATGCCGGCCGAGTTCAGGGCGTCCTTGGCTTTCTGGTAGTCGATCTTGGCGATGACGCCGACCTGCGCCACGCTCTCGTAGCGCTCGAGTGTGCGCTGGGCCGACAGGCGCTCGATCTCGGCGACGTCGGCTTCGCGCTGGGCGAGGAGCTTCTGCTTGCGCGACAGGATCTGCTGGCGCGCGACCTCGGCTTTCAATTGTTCGTAAGTGGATTGTTCGCGTTTCAGGGCGTCGGACAGGTCGGGCGATTCGAGCACGGCGAGGACGTCGCCCCGTTTGACGGTGTCGCCGGCCGCGACTTTCAAATTGACGGTGGCCGGCGCGGTCGAGAACAGGGTCGGGCTGACGGCGGCAACGACACGGCCGTTGACGGAAGCGTCGCGCACCAGGGTGCCGCGGCTGACTTCGGCGATGCGCAGGCGGCTGGCGCTGACCGAATGCTCGCTGTCGCGCCAGCTTTTCAGCAGCAGGGCGGACACGGCGATCAATGCGAGGGCGCCGCCGATCAGCAGGGCGCGACGTTTCGTTTTCTGGCCCGGCGGGGCGGTGACGACGGTGTCTTGATGGGATGTATCGCGGATCATGATGGTTTCGATAACGACGTGAATGCTGTCGTTATCGCACGATCCGTGCCAGGCCTTAAGTCATTGATTCCATTGGTGACCGGGCGCGCGGACGGGTGTCCGGCGTGTCCGTACAGGGGCGTCCGTACGTACGCGGACACGGGCGTGTCCGTTCGAATGGCGTGCGGAGGTGGGGCTGTTGCCTGCGGCGCTCTCGGTGTGTTCAATCCGCATGGGCAAGCCCATCCTACGGGCACCGCTGTCGGCGAGCGCATTCGAAACCTGGCTACGCGTGTCCCGAGGAGGGGCATGCCCTGCTCGGCGCGCAGGGTTTTGCGACTATCCGCAAACGGCGGGCGGAACTGCAGAAAAAGCGTAAACGCGCGAAAATGGTGCATTCCGTTTCTGGCCGCCATCAGGCCCTTGCACCATGTCCATCGCTACTACTCCTTCGTCCCTGCCGGGCCGCGCCGACATCAATGCGCGCCCGCTCGGTATCGCCCTCCTGCTGATCGTGCTCGGCGCCCTGTACCTGTCGCAGGCCGTCAGCGCCAAGATCGCCGCCCTGTTCGTGGTCGGCGCGCTGCTCGGCATCTCGCTGTACCACGCCGCCTTCGGCTTTACTTCCGCCTGGCGCGTCTTCATCGCCGACGGCCGCGGCGCCGGCCTGCGCGCGCAAATGCTGATGCTCGCCGTCGGCGTGGCGCTGTTCTTCCCGGCGCTCGCCAACGGCAGCCTGTTCGGCAATCCGGTCACCGGCCTGGTGTCGCCGGCCGGCACCTCGGTGATCGTCGGCGCCTTCATCTTCGGCGTCGGCATGCAGCTCGGCGGCGGCTGCGCTTCCGGCACCCTGTACACGGTCGGCGGCGGCAGCACGCGCATGCTGGTGACCCTGTTCTTCTTCATCGTCGGTTCCGTGGTCGCCACCGCCTACATGCCGTTCTGGACCTCGCTGCCGCAATTGCAGCCGATCTCCCTCGTCAAGACACTGGGGCTGGCGCCGGCGCTGCTGCTCAACTGGATCGTGTTCGCGGCGATCGCGGCCATCACGGTGGTCGTCGAAAAGCGCCGCCACGGCCGGCTGGTGGTGCCGGAGGCGCAGCGCGCACCGCGTTCGCCCTGGCTGCGCGGCCCGTGGCCGCTGGTGGCAGGCGCGCTGGCGCTGGTGCTGCTCAATTTCGCCACGCTGGCGCTGTCGGGCCGGCCCTGGGGCGTGACCTCGGCCTTTGCCCTGTGGGGCGCGAAGGGCGCGGCGCTGATCGGCATCGACACGCCGAGCTGGGCCTACTGGTCGACCAAGGCGAATGCCGCCGCGCTGGCGGCGCCGGTCTCGCATGACGTGACCTCGATGATGGACCTCGGCATCGTGCTCGGCGCGATGCTGGCGGCGGCGCTGGCCGGCCGCTATGCTCCGGTCTGGCGCCTGCCGCTGCGCTCCTTCATTGCGGCGGTCGTCGGCGGCCTGATGCTCGGCTTCGGCGCGCGCCTGGCCTATGGCTGCAACATCGGCGCCTATTTCAGCGGCATCGTCTCGGGCAGCCTGCACGGCTGGCTGTGGCTGGTCGCTGCGTTTGCCGGCAACGTGTTCGGGACGCGCCTGCGCCCGCTGTTCGGCCTGGAAGTCGAGCGCGTCAAGCTGGCTGCCTGCTGAACACAAAGAAACGGGTTTCTGAATTTAACAATCGAAATCATTTTTGCAACAAATATTATTGTCGAGAAACTTTACAAGCCGGTCTTCGTATTGACGACCGGCTATTTTATTTCCTTATGGATCAATAAGTTGCAATACAGGCACGGTAATTGCTAACTCAGCATGGGTAACTGAAAAGTCCGACATTCATACGGACGCGTCCAAACCTACTGAAAGCGAACCATGTCGAAAAACCTGCTGCGTTCCACCCTGATCACCGCCTTTGGCGCCATGCTGTCGGCCCCGATGTTTGCACATGCCGCCGTCATTCCGAACTCGACCACCACCGCTGCCGTCGGCTTCGATCTGTCCGGCTCCGTGACGGACAAGCTCGCTGCTGGCGCAACGACCAATGGTCCTACCACTTCGTCGCCGACCCTCGGCACCACCCAGGTCGCCAAATTCAACCCCAACACCGGTGTCCTGACCGGCGTAACGGTGAATCTCACGGAGTCCGTACACAAGCAGACGACGGCGGTCACCTCGGCCGGCACGACGGCCGGTTCGAACAACGGCAGTGAAACCGCATCGGGCTCCGGCAGCAGCACGGTCAAGGCCGTGGTGACGGGTGCGCCGACCACCTCGAGCTCGCTCACCAAGATCGATTCCTGTGCAGCGAAACGGAAAGATGCCTGTTCCGACGGCGCCGCGACGCAAACGGCGAATTACAATTTCTCGGTCGCTTCGAGCGCACTGGATGCGTACGCCGGCAGCGGCACCTTTGGCGTGACGCAGACGGCAGCGCTGTCGGCAGAGACGACGGCGAACAGCTTCCCAAGCGAGGCGACCACGACCTCGACCGTCAACTGGACCGGCAAACTGAGCGCAACCTACGAATACCTGCTGCACGCAGCGCAATCGTTCGACGGTAAGTCGGCACTGACCCTGAACCTGGACTTCGGTTCGGTCTACCTGGGCGACAGCGTCGGCGACCAGGCTTTCTCGATCTTCAACGGGGCTGGTAACCGTGTCGGCCTGAAATTGACCGGCGTGAACCAGACCGGTACCGGCAACGGCATGTTCTCGACCAACCTGAACACCTACAGCAACATCGCTGCAGGCGCCAGCCAGGCCTTCATGGCCTCCTTCCTGGCCAACCAGCTGGGCAGCTACAGCACCAGCTACCAGCTGACCCTGGCGGACCTGGCCCCGTCGGGCAGCTACGCGGCCAGCACGCTGTACTCGGGCTATAACCTGACCCTGAACCTGGCCGGTAATGTCATCGCACGTCCGGCCCAGAACGATGTGCCGGAACCGGCAACCCTGATGCTGCTGGGCCTGGGCGCCGCAGCCTTCGGCGTCAGCCGCAAGCGCAAGGCCTGAGTCGTTCGAAGGTAAAAAATAAAAGGCCAACTGCACGCAGTTGGCCTTTTTTCGTTAACCCGGCTTTGTCTTCGCGCCGCGCGCCGGCCGCTCTGGCGGCCCCTGGAAATGCTCGACCAGGAAATCGATGAAGGCGCGCGCGCGGAGCGTCTGGTTTCTCTGGCTCGGGTAGTAGACGAACAGGTCGGCCGCGGGCAGGGCGAACTCGGGCAGCACGATCCTGAGCCTGCCGCTGTCGAGGTAGCGGGCCAGGTCCCATTCCGAGCGGATCAGGATGCCGTGGCCGTCCAGCGCCCAGCCGAGGACAATGTCGCCGTCGTTGCTTGACAACATGCTGTGGACCTTGACGACTTCGGTGTCGTCCCCTTGCAGGAAGCGCCAGATCCCGTAGGCATCGTCGTTCTGGCGGTGGATGATGCAGCGGTGATCGGCGAGTTCGGCCAGGCTGCGCGGGCTGCCGTGGCGCTCGAGGTAGGCCGGCGAAGCACATAGAAAGCGCCGGTTCGACAGGATGCGGCGCGCGTTCAGGCGTTTGTCCGGTAGCGCGCCGAAGCGGATCGCCAGGTCGAAGCCGCTTTCCACCAGGTCGACCGGCCGGTCCGTCACTTCCATCTGCACTTCCACCTCCGGATAGCGCGCCGCAAAGTGCGATACCAGCGGCGCGATCGTCGTGCGTCCGAACCCCAGCGTCGCGTTCACCCGCAGCAGTCCGCGCGGCGTGGCGCGTCCCTGCGCCACTTCGTCTTCCATTTCCGTGATCTCGGCCAGGATGCGCGTCGCGTGGCGCAGGTAGGACTCGCCCTCGCTCGTCAGGCTGACGCTGCGCGTGTTGCGGTTCAAGAGACGCACGCCGAGCCGGCTTTCCAGGGCCGCGAGGCGCTTGGTGGCCGCGGGCGGGGTCAGGTCGATCGCGCGCGCTGCCGCGGCCAGGCTGCCGAGGCGCGCGACCAGCACGAAGAAACGCATGTCCGACGTGGGTTCAGTCTTCACTTTAGTTCAGTTAATAATTGAATTGAAGTGAATTATAGGGCGGTCCGCACGATTTACTCTATCGCTTTCCATGCCCCAGACCACACCAGGAGACAGCCGTGAGAATCGTAGAAATCCGTGAACAAACTTTGCCCATCAGCTCGCCGATCCGGAATGCGTATATCGACTTCAGCAAGATGACGCTGAGCCTGGTCGCCGTGATCACCGACGTGGTCAGGGACGGCAAGCCGGTGGTCGGCTATGGCTTCAATTCGAACGGCCGTTACGGCCAGGGCAAGCTGATGCGCGAGCGTTTCATTCCGCGCATCATGGAAGCCGAGCCAGGGTCTCTGGTCGACGATGCCGGGACCAACCTCGACCCGCACAAGATCTGGAACTGCATGTTCACCAACGAAAAGCCGGGCGGCCATGGCGAGCGCTCGGTTGCCATCGGCACCATCGACATGGCGGTCTGGGATGCGGTGGCGAAAATCGAGGGCAAACCCCTGTTCCAGCTGCTGGCCGACCGCTACGGCAACGGCCAGCCGGAGCGCAAGATCTTCGTCTACGCGGCCGGCGGCTATTACTATCCGGGCCAGGACCACAACAAGCTCAAGGACGAGATGCGCAGCTACATCGACCGCGGCTACACCGTGGTGAAAAAGAAGATCGGCGGCGCCTCGCTCGACGAGGACCTGCGCCGCATCGACAGCGTCTTGTCCGTGCTGCAGGACGGCCAGAAGCTGGCGGTGGATGCCAACGGCCGCTTCGACCTCGATACTGCGATCCAGTACGCCAAGGCGCTGTCGCAGTACGACCTGTTCTGGTACGAAGAGCCGGGTGACCCGCTCGACTTCGAGCTGCAGGCGACCCTGCGCAACTACTACAAGAATCCGATGGCGACCGGCGAGGACCTGTTCTCGATGCAGGACGCGCGCAACCTGATCCGCTACGGCGGCATGCGCGCCGACCGCGACTGGCTGCAGTTCGACTGCGCCCTGTCGTACGGCCTGGTCGAATACCTGCGTACCCTCGACATGCTGCGCGAGCACGGCTGGTCCCCGCGCCGCTGCATCCCGCACGGCGGGCACCAGATGTCGCTGAATATCGCGGCCGGCCTGGGCCTGGGCGGCAACGAGTCCTATCCGGACCTGTTCCAGCCCTTCGGTGGTTTCCCGGACGGGGTCAGGGTCGACAACGGCTACATCACCATGCCGGACCTGCCCGGCATCGGCTTCGAAGGCAAGGCGGACCTGTACGCCGAGATGCAGAAGCTGTCGGCCTGAACGCCCGGCCGCTATCTGGAGCGCGGCAGCGGCGTTCCCTTGTCGATCACCTCGTGGCAATCGCCCCTGATGCGGGCATTGTCATAGTCGGTCCAGCCATAGCTGTCGACATAGCGTGTATGCCGCTTCAACCGGGCGCTGGCGATGCTGCGGTCCAGCGTCTCGCCCGGATAGCGGATGTCGCCCAAATCGACCAGCGTATGGAACACGTTCTCGGTAGAGAGGGGCGCTTGCCGGTGCGCGCGCAGTTGCGCGACCTTGTCGGGGAAGCGCGCGCCATAGCTGTCCGAATACCAGGCAAAGGCGGGCACGTGGAATTCGTACTGCGTATTATGGCCATGGAAAACCTGGCGGCAGCTGCCGTCGAACAGGGTCTGGCCGTGATCGGCCACGTACATCAGCGCCGCCGCCTTGTCCGACACTTTCAGGTTGCCGATCAGCTGGGCCAGGAACCAGTCCGTATATAAAATCGAATTGTCGTAGCTGTTGTTCAGCTGCGGCTTGATCGCGGTATCGGTGACCACCGGTTTCAATACTCCGGCCAGCGAAGGTTTCCACTGGTCGAAGCGGGCCGGATAGCGCTGCGCGTAATTCCAGTGGCTGCCCAGGGTGTGCAGGACGATCAGCTTTTTTGCGGCCGGGTCGCCCAGCGCGCGCGCGAAAGGCTTGAGCAGCGCCTCGTCGTAATTCGAGTTATCCCGGAAGCCGCCCAGGTTCAGGAATTCGACCTGGTCCGCTTCCTTGGCGAAGACGGAGACCGGCGTGTCGAATTTACCGAAGGACATCTGGTTCGACAGCCAGAAGGTTTTATAACCCGCTTCCTTGAAGGCCGTAATAAAGGATTTTTCGGTAAAGCCGTCCTTTAGACTCTGCATCGCGGGTTTGCGCGAAATGATGACCGGCACCGACAGGCGCGTGGCCGAGACCGAGGTGATCAGGTCCTGCAGGGCCACCAGATTTTCTTCCTGCGACAGCAGCGGATTGGTCGGGCGTGCGTAGCCGTTCAGGCTCCAGCGGTCGAAGCGCGCCGATTCTCCCAGCACCATCACGATCACGTCCGGAGAATGGGCCGGATCGGCCTGGCGGGCGCCGAAGCGGAACGCGGCGCTTCTCCGGTTCAGGTCCGCCAGATACACCCGTTCCTTGTAAAAATCGAGTCCGCGCGCCACCACGCCGAAGGGCCAGGACTGGGCAAAGGCTTTGATGTCGAAGGGCGGCTGCGCCCAGGAAGGCAGGCGCGGCAGGGTGAAGGCGGACGGGGCGCTCCCCTTGGCCGCGGCGACATTCGTTTTGTGCCCGTAGGCGAACAGGGCGAGGGCGACGAGCAGCAGACCCAGCACGAGCGGGCGCGAGCGGTCGTTCCAGTCGAAGTCGCGCGTCGCCAGCGCGATGCGCCAGGTCGCCGCCCACCAGGCGACCACGCCCACCATCACGCCCAGCAGCAGCCAGGCACGCGCGCCCAGGAATTCCAGTGCCTCCATCGGGCTGGTCTCGGCCATGATGCCCAGGTGGTGGGTCGAGATGCCCTGGCCATAGTAGAGATACAAATACAGTTCGGCCGGCAGCGCGATAAAGGCCGGCAGCAACAGCCAGTGGAACCAGGCCGGGCGCTTGAACAGGGCCCAGACGGCGATCCAGGCGAACACGGCCATGCCGGCCAGCTGGGCCGGGCGCGTGACGGGCAGGCCCAGCGCCAGCGGAAACAGGGGCACCACCGACAGCACCAGGTAAGTGAGGACGAGGGTCAGGTTGGCGGGGCGCAGCAAAGGTCGCATGGAGAACGGGGACGATAAAGGTCGGCTATTATCCGGCCTTTGGCGCAGGAAATGCGGCCGGAAAAGCGATTTCTCTGCCGCCAAGCAGGCAGGGAGTCGCTGCTCTGTGTGTCAGGACTACCACAGCCGTTTGCGTCTTCGGCCGCGGGGCTGCCCATCAAATCAGCAAATCGGTTGACCGCAGATTGCGACAAGTCTATACTCGCGAGTTCTCGATTTATTCTGCACATCGCTTACGCATTCGCAGCCGCTCCTTCGGTGAGTGGCTTTCGTCGCCGTAGCTAGTAGTCATTCGGGACTAGGTTTCAGTCCCCGGACCTCATGTTCGGGTCATCAACTGTAGTACTTTGTTGGATTAGGAACGATGCCAACCATCAATCAACTGATTCGCAAGCCGCGCGTTGCCGCGGTTGTGAAGAGCAAGTCGCCGGCACTTGAAAACTGCCCGCAAAAGCGCGGTGTCTGCACCCGTGTGTACACCACGACCCCGAAGAAGCCTAACTCGGCTCTGCGTAAAGTCGCCAAAGTTCGCCTGACCAACGGTTTCGAAGTCATTTCGTACATCGGCGGTGAAGGCCACAACCTGCAAGAGCACAGCGTTGTCCTGCTGCGCGGCGGTCGTGTGAAAGACTTGCCGGGTGTGCGTTACCACATGGTCCGCGGTGCACTGGATACCCAGGGCGTGAAAGACCGTAAGCAAGCTCGCTCGAAGTACGGTGCGAAGCGCGCCAAGGCCGGCGCCAAGAAGTAATATTCTGCGGTCCTGGTCACATCGGGGTCACATTTAAAAGTTAAGTTGAGCCGGCCGTAAGGTCGAGTAAGTGAGTGGTCATGATGGCCCTCGCGAGTGCTGGATCAGCACTCAACTGAAGATAGGAAGGAATTGAAATGCCACGTCGTCGTGAAGTACCCAAGCGCGAGATCCTGCCAGATCCAAAATTCGGCAATACGGATGTCGCCAAGTTCGTCAACGTTCTGATGTTGTCCGGCAAGAAGTCGGTCGCTGAAAACATCATCTACGGTGCGTTTGAACATATCCAGACCAAATCGGGCAAGGACCCGCTGGAAGTGTTCGCGGCCGCGATCAACAACTGCAAGCCGATGGTCGAGGTGAAATCCCGCCGCGTCGGCGGCGCCAACTACCAGGTGCCAGTGGAAGTTCGTCCGGTCCGTCGTATGGCGCTGTCCATGCGTTGGTTGCGCGAAGCCGCAAACAAGCGCAGCGAAAAATCCATGCCACAACGCCTCGGCGGTGAACTGATGGAAGCGGCTGAAATGCGCGGTGGCGCCATGAAGCGTCGTGACGAAGTGCACCGTATGGCTGAAGCGAACAAGGCGTTCTCGCACTTCCGCTTCTAAGCACAAAGCAGCATCTGTTGTTCAGGCCGGGCACATTTTGATAACAAGATGCCGCCCGGTTTTGTCCATTCAAAGATTTAGGAAAAATTATGGCACGCAAGACCCCCATTGAGCGCTACCGCAATATCGGTATCTCCGCTCACATCGATGCTGGTAAAACCACCACCACCGAACGCGTCCTGTTCTACACCGGCGTGAACCACAAGATCGGCGAAGTGCACGACGGCGCCGCGACCATGGACTGGATGGAGCAGGAGCAGGAACGCGGCATTACCATTACCTCGGCAGCGACGACCTGCTTCTGGAAGGGTATGGCCAACAACTTCGAGCCGCACCACATCAACATCATCGACACCCCGGGCCACGTCGACTTCACCATTGAAGTCGAGCGCTCGATGCGCGTGCTGGACGGCGCCTGCATGGTTTACTGCGCAGTCGGCGGCGTGCAGCCACAGTCGGAAACCGTGTGGCGCCAGGCTAACAAGTACAAAGTGCCACGTCTGGCCTTCGTCAACAAGATGGACCGTACCGGTGCGAACTTCTTCAAGGTCTACGAGCAGATGCGCGCTCGCCTGAAGGCAAACCCGATCCCTCTGCAGATCCCGATCGGCGCGGAAGAGAACTTCCTGGGCGTGGTCGACCTGGTCAAGATGAAAGCAATCATCTGGGACGACGCTTCGCAAGGCATGAAGTTCGACTACCGCGACATCCCGGCCGAACTGGTTGATCAAGCCAACGAATGGCGCGAGAAGCTGGTCGAGACCGCTGCTGAAGCGACCGAAGAGCTGATGAACAAGTACCTGGAAGAAGGCGACCTGTCGGAAGCCGACATCAAGGCAGCCCTGCGCCAGCGTACCATCGCGTCGGAAATCGTCCCGATGATGTGCGGCACCGCGTTCAAGAACAAGGGCGTGCAAGCCATGCTCGACGCCGTCATCGAATACCTGCCATCGCCAGTGGACATTCCACCAGTCGGCGGCACGGACGAAGACGACCAGCCGACCACCCGCCGCGCTGCCGACGACGAGAAATTCTCGGCGCTGGCATTCAAGATCATGACCGACCCGTTCGTCGGCCAGCTGATCTTCTTCCGCGTCTACTCGGGCATGGTCAATTCGGGCGACACCGTCTACAACCCGGTCAAGGGCAAGAAGGAACGCCTGGGTCGTATTCTGCAGATGCACGCGAACCAGCGCGAAGAAATCAAGGAAGTCCGCGCCGGCGACATCGCCGCTGCAGTCGGCCTGAAAGAAGCGACCACGGGCGAAACCCTGTGCGATCCTTCGTCGATCATCACGCTGGAAAAGATGGTCTTCCCTGAGCCGGTCATTCAGCAGGCTGTCGAGCCGAAGACCAAGGCCGACCAGGAAAAGATGGGCCTGGCCCTGAACCGCCTGGCACAGGAAGATCCGTCGTTCCGCGTGCGTACCGACGAAGAGTCGGGCCAGACCATCATCGGTGGTATGGGCGAGCTGCACCTGGAAATTATCGTTGACCGCATGAAGCGCGAATTCGGCGTCGAAGCCACCGTCGGCAAGCCACAGGTTGCCTACCGCGAAACGATCCGCAAGTCGGTGTCGGACGTCGAAGGCAAGTTCGTCAAGCAGTCGGGTGGTCGCGGCCAGTACGGTCACGCAGTCCTGACCATCGAGCCGCAAGAGCCGGGCAAGGGCTTCGAGTTCGTCGACGCCATCAAGGGCGGTGTGATTCCTCGCGAATACATCCCTGCGGTCGAAAAAGGTGTGCGCGAGACCCTGACCGCCGGCGTGCTGGCTGGTTACCCGGTCGTCGACGTGAAAGTCACCGTCACCTTCGGTTCGTACCACGACGTCGACTCGAACGAGAACGCGTTCCGTATGGCCGGTTCGATGGCATTCAAGGACGGCTGCCGCAAAGCATCGCCAGTCATCCTCGAGCCAATGATGGCCGTGGAAGTGGAAACGCCGGAAGACTACGCCGGTTCCGTGATGGGCGACCTGTCGTCCCGCCGCGGCATGGTGCAGGGCATGGACGAAATCCCAGGCGGCGGTGGCAAGATCATCAAAGCCGAAGTGCCTCTGTCGGAAATGTTTGGTTACTCGACCTCGCTGCGTTCGGCGACCCAAGGCCGTGCAACCTACACGATGGAATTCAAGCACTATTCGGAAGCGCCTAAGCACGTGATCGACGCGATCGTCACTGCCAAGTCGAAGTAATAAGTAATTAAAGTAATACGCTCTGATGGAGACGTGAACGTCGCCATCAGAGCCAACAAAACACAAATAAATCGTTCTTTTAAAGGAAGATCAAAATGGCAAAAGGTAAATTCGAGCGGACCAAGCCGCACGTCAACGTCGGTACCATCGGACACGTTGACCACGGCAAGACCACGCTGACCGCAGCAATCGCAACCGTCCTGTCGAAGAAGTTCGGCGGCGAAGCGAAAGCATACGACCAGATCGATGCAGCTCCGGAAGAGAAGGCACGCGGCATCACCATCAACACCGCGCACGTCGAGTACGAAACCGCCGCGCGCCACTACGCGCACGTCGACTGCCCAGGCCACGCCGACTACATCAAGAACATGATTACCGGTGCCGCCCAGATGGACGGCGCGATCCTGGTGTGCTCGGCCGCTGACGGCCCGATGCCACAGACCCGCGAGCACATCCTGCTGGCGCGTCAGGTTGGCGTTCCTTACATCATCGTGTTCCTGAACAAGTGCGACCTGGTCGACGACGCAGAACTGCTGGAACTGGTCGAAATGGAAGTGCGTGAGCTTCTGTCGAAGTACGAGTTCCCAGGCGACGACCTGCCGATCATCAAGGGTTCGGCACGTATGGCGCTGGAAGGCCAGCCAGGCGAAATGGGCGAAGAGTGCATCATCCGTCTGGCCGATGCCCTGGACACCTACATCCCGACGCCAGAGCGCGCTGTTGACGGCGCCTTCCTGATGCCAGTCGAAGACGTGTTCTCGATCTCGGGTCGCGGCACCGTCGTCACCGGTCGTGTCGAGCGCGGCATCATCAAGGTCGGCGAAGAGATCGAAATCGTCGGCATCATCGACACCGTCAAGACGACCTGCACCGGCGTGGAAATGTTCCGCAAGCTGCTGGACCAGGGTCAGGCTGGCGACAACGTCGGTCTGCTGCTGCGCGGCACCAAGCGTGAAGACGTCCAGCGTGGTCAGGTTCTGGCCAAGCCGGGCTCGATCAAGCCGCACAACCACTTCACCGGCGAGATCTACGTTCTGTCGAAAGATGAAGGCGGCCGTCACACCCCGTTCTTCAACAACTACCGTCCGCAGTTCTACTTCCGTACCACCGACGTGACCGGCTCGATCGAGCTGCCAGCGGACAAGGAAATGGTCATGCCAGGCGATAACGTGTCGATCACCGTCAAGCTGATCAACCCGATCGCGATGGAAGAAGGCCTGCGCTTCGCAATCCGCGAAGGCGGCCGTACCGTCGGCGCCGGCGTCGTTGCCAAGATCATCGCCTAATCAAGCTTTGATTTGCCGGCGGTTCGTTCCGCCGGCACAACAAGAGGGGGCAGAATCTCGATTCTGCCCCCTCTGTTTAAGGAAGAAGAGTGATATACTCTCGCTCCTTTGCAGCACGTAGTACCTGACAAATCATTGCCGGTCCTAAAACCGGTTCGCTCTTTTCCAAGGAAATCGCATGTCCGCAAATCAAAAAATCCGTATCCGCCTGAAAGCGTTCGACTACAAGCTGATCGACCAGTCCGCACTGGAAATCGTCGACACCGCCAAGCGCACCGGCGCCGTCGTCAAGGGCCCAGTTCCACTGCCGACCCGTATCCAGCGTTTTGACGTCCTGCGTTCGCCGCACGTCAACAAGACCTCGCGCGACCAGTTCGAGATCCGTACGCACCAGCGTCTGATGGACATCGTGGACCCAACCGACAAGACCGTCGACGCACTGATGAAGCTGGACCTGCCAGCTGGCGTCGATGTCGAAATCAAGCTGCAGTAATCATTGAAGCCGACGCGGAGCAATTCGCGGGCTGAAATAAAAATCGGGGCCGGGAAGGGCCGCCAACTGGCGAACTTTCCCGGCCCCGATTCCGTTTACGCATGGCGAATGCGTCTCTTCGATGCATCAGCAGATCCGACTGGCGTCCCCTCATCCTCCCGATACCGCCTTCCGCGCCGTGCCTTGCCCGGACGAGCGCGTGCGAAGCACAGGCAAGTTCACCTTTGCCAGACGCTCGCATTAGTTCAGCATAGTGCGCGCCTGCGGACTATACTGAAATGCCAATTGCTTCTTGCGCGATTTAACTTTCTTGTCAGACAGCGTCGCTCACGAGCAAGAAGGTCCTGACCAAAGGCGGGCTCGACCGCTACAGCTCGCGCGATGCGGGCAATACCAGATACGGTACGAAGATTTTTACCGGAAATCGCAAGCACGATCGCGTCACGCCTCCGGAATCGTCGGCAACCGCAGCTTCCAACGATGCCACCGGGAGAACACCATGAGACACGCCTTGACGGCGGTTTTTGACGACCGCGGCGCTGCACAGCATGCGCTGAACAAATTGCTTGCTGCCGGATTTACACGTGCGGACGTGGCGCTTTCCCTTGCTGTTCCGGCGGGACAGGCCGGTAAGGGCAGTACGGCGGACGAGGCAGCGCGCAGCCACGTGCTCACGCTGACGACCGGGGCGGACATGGAAGCAGACCGCGCCACCGCGCTCGTCGGACGCTTCGGTATTGCCGGGACGGACCGGCCCGCTGCGCCGCAAGCCAGGGATGGTTTCCAATGCCGGATGCGCCGCTGGACCGCGCAGGCGGCAGACCGGAAGGCAAGCTGGTCATTGCGCCATGGGGGGAACTGCCGCCCTGGGACAGATTCAACGATGCCGTGCTTCACGGCTGGGGCAGGATCGATCTGGGCAACGAGCATCCCGACGACGGTCACCCTGCGCGCTATCCGGACGCCTACGATACCGGCTTCGACGATCCAGGCCCGGCCTATCGCTATGGCGACGAGATGGCGCACACCGACAAGTTATCGGGCCTTGCATGGGAGGGAGCGCCACCGCTACCCCGCGCATCGACGCGCTGAGCGCGTCATTCCGCCGGCAGTACGCCCCTGCGTACGCCATGGCGAAACATTGCCCGATTTTAAGGCGCGTAAATACTTTTGGTATTTTGTCCTATCCTCGCGATAAATGGCGCATAGTGTCCTTTGTTCGCACGGTCCCTTCGTGATCCTGCATTCAAGCAGCAGCCTGCTGTTTTCCCCTTCGCCCGCACCGGGCACCCCCGCTCCTCATTGCTCATGTGACCGCATCCTTTGCGGCTCAACACTGAAAAGGTACACCATGTTTCCATTCTCCCAACCTGTCAATCCGGTTCTACGTTCCTATCTCGATTCCCAGCTCGCCTTCTTCAACGACCTGTCGACCTCGCTGTCGGGTACTTTCCAGAGTATTTGCGACGCCAACCTCAAGCTCAGCCGGACCATGCTGGAAGAAAGCATGGGCGCCGGCCAGCGCATGCTGGCCAGCAAGAACGTCAGCGACGCGTTTGGCGCTGCCGCCTCCAGTGCCCAGCCGGCAGCCGACAAGCTGCGTGCCTACCAGCAGCACCTCTCGCGCGTGACGGCCGATTCCCAGGTCGAGCTCGCGCGGGTAACCCAGCAGCATGGAGAGGAAACCTCGCGTACCGCGCATGCGCTGTCGGACGAGGTGACCCGTGCCGCCACGGAAGCGAGCGAGCAGAACACGCGTCAGAAGGAGGACTTCCTGAAGCAGTTCCGCGATCCGTTCCAGAAAGAGGCGGCGGCGCAGGCCAACGGCGCCTTCCGCGCCAAGGCGAGCGCGCAGGATGCACGCGAGGGCGTAGCGGCCAGCATGCAGTCGGCAGGAGAGGCCCTGTTCCGCGGCAACGCGCAGGGCCATCCGGCCCAGCCAGCCGCGCAGCCAGGTAACAAGCAATCCGGTAACAAATAGTCCGGCCATGCCGCCACCCTGGAAGGGGTGCCGGCATGCCGGGCAGCGTCAATCCTTTCTGCCCGTCTTCCAGCGCAGCCCGAAGTTGAACCGCCGGTCCATCATCTCGTGCGCGCTGGTCTGGCCCTGCTGCTCGAAATAGTCGGTCATCTTCGTTACCTGCAGCTGGCCGCCCTGGTTCTCGATCATGGCGATCGCGCACATCATCTGGTTGCCGCCGCCATCGAGGCGCACCTCGATCGGCGCCTGGTTCGGCACCGCGATCGTGACCACGCCATCGGTGGCCGACCAGTTCGGGACGCCCTCGTAAATGAACGAAAAAATGATGGCGCGCCGGATCTGGGCGAACTGGTCGCCGTTGATGAACAGGTTTTCGCCATTGGTGGAAGCGCCAGTGCGGTCGTCGGCGTCGAGTTTGATGAATGGCGCGCGCTCGTAGTCGCCCCAGGCATTGCCGAGCGCCTGCACCAGGCCCTTGCGGCCGTCGCTCAGCTCGAACATGCAACCGAGGTCGAGGTCGATGCCGCCGGAGCGCCGTTTATTTGCCATCGCGTCGTTCACGACCCCGCTCAGGCGGCCGAGCAGGCCGCCTTTTTGGGGCGCCTGCGGCGGCGGGGCCGACGCCATCCCCGAGCGGTTCCAGTTCAGGTTGACGTGGATGCGGCCGAAGCCGGCACCGGCGCGCTTGTCGAGCGAGACCTTGTCGCCGCGCTTCTCCAGCGTGACTTTCGAGAGCGAGATTTTGGGGGCGGCCGGCGCAGGTTGGAGAGATGCGGGCGCAGCGCCGCGCACCGGCGCTGCCTCGGTCCCACCAAAGTGTTTCAATAGCGCCGACAGGCCGCCATTGAAACCCTGGCCGACGGCGCCGAAGCGCCACTGGCCATCTCTCCGGTAGATCTCGGCCACGATGACCGCCTTCTCGTCGCCGAAGTCGGCGCCCGACCACGGAAAGCGCAGGGCACCGCCCAGGGTGAGGCTGCTGCTGCCCAGGGCACGCATGGTCTGGGCGCCGTCGATCGCGGCCACAAAGACGAGCTTGGCGATCGATGGCGGCAATGCGTCGAGGTTGACGCTGAAGCGCGCCGGGCTGCCCAGGGTCAGGCGCACCGCTTCGCCGGGGCTGGCCAGCTGGTTATAAAAGACCATGTAGCGGTCGTCCGCCAGTTTGTCGGCGTTGTCCAGTCCAAAGCAGGAAACGTCGACGGCGAAGCCCGGTGCGTTGACGTCGAGGTCGACGCTAAAACTGCTGCCGACGCCGAGGTCCGTCAGCTTGCCTTTCTGGCCGCGTGAAAAAACGTTCATCTGCCTTCCCTTTCGATATTCAATACGTTGGCTCCATGGGCGCCGAACAGGTGCGATTGCGCGACCATGCGCTCGGCCCAGGCGCGGTGCGTGGCGACTTCGCACATCGAGTCGTGCATCTTGAAGACGGCCGGGCTGTTCTCGTCGAGGATCGCGTGTGCTGCCGCCAGGTCCTGCGGTTTCACCTTGTAGTGCTCTTCGATCGGCAGGATCTGGCTCGGGTGGATCGCCGTCTTGCCGACCATGCCGTAGGCGATGTCCTCGCCGACCTCCTGCGCCAGCAGCTCCGGCAGGTCGAGGTGCTCGAACACGGGAGCGGTGAGCACGAAGCCGTGTGGGCGGAAGATCGTCACCAGGCGCGCGATGACGGGGCCGAGCGGGGTACGGTAGAGCGTCATGTTGCGCGGGCGGCGCAGGCCGAGCAGGGCCAGTAAATCGTTGCCGCCGATGCGCAGCGCCAGGATGCGGCCACGCACGCCGGGCGACTGCAACAGGTCGCGGAAGGCTTCCATCTCGCGCTCGCTGAACACCTCCGCCGTTTCCAGCGTCGGCATCAGCATGTGGTCCGTATCGCGCACCTGGCGGTAGTAGGCCTCGAAATTCTGGCGGGTCGCTTTCGGGATCACGAAGCCGGTCAGTTTATGCGCGCCCTTCATCGCCAGCACGCGCGCCAGCACTTCGGGACTGCGCACGCGCACGAAGCGCTCCACCGCGACATCGGGCCGCATGTGTTCGAGCACCACCGACAGGTTGAACAGCGCCCAGCCCAGGTCGCGGTCCGCCACCGAATCCTCGGTGCAGAAGATCAGCGAGCGCGCGTCCGGCAGCTTTTCTCCGTTAGCGATGCTGAGCAGGTGTTTATGGTTGGCCGGCACGTACAGCGACGCGCCCATCGATTTATGCATCCGACGCACTCCTGATCAGGGAAACAGCTTGGTAGGGCAGTGCCGGGTCGATCTCGACCGGCACGTGTTTTTCTTCGGCCAGCAGGCGCAGGTGCGCCACGGCAGGCGAGTGCGCATCGCGCAGCAGCAACAGGCGCGGCACGCGGCGCAACAGCACCCGCGTCGCTTCGCCGATGCCGGGCTTAATCAGATTGACGTCCTCGATGCCGTAGCGCTGCCGGACCTGTTCGATATACGCCTGGGAGCGGGCGGCGGCGGCGTCGGTGTCGGCAGCAATCACCGGACCGTCGGTGCGCGCCTGTTCCAGCGCCAGGCTTTCGATCAGGTCGACAAAGCTGCGCGAACGGTCCTCGCCCGCGAATTGTTCGTACAGCACGCAGCCATGAAAATCGTCCGGGCCGATCGCCTCGTTGAGCACCGAGCGGCTGATCAGGCCAGACACCGTCGCATTCAGGATGCTCGACGGGATCAGATAATCCTCGCAGGAGGCCGCGACAAAGGCGGCGCCGGCCAGGTCGGACAGCACATATAAACCGGGGTCGAGCGCCACGCCGTGCTGCGCATTGAAGCGGGCGACCGCGCTTGCCAGTTCGCGTGCGATCACGCCCTTGCCGGTCCAGCCGTCAATAAAAACGATCGATTCGGGCGCGTGGCCGTGCGCGAGGATGTGGCGCAGCGCATTGGCATCGATGCCGCGGTCGCGCACGATCGAGACCGAATAGTGGACTGTTTCGCGCCCGAACACCTTGGCCAGCAGGCGTTTCAAGACGACGCCGACCGGCGTGCCGCCACGCACCAGCGACACCAGCGTGACCGCCCCGTTGCGCCGCGCCGCGATCAGGCCTGCCAGGTGCAGGCAGTCGCGTGCCATGCGTTCGCCGTTCATGCGGCAAGCTTCTTCGAACAGCGCCATATAGCGCGGAGAAGGAGCACGTTCGGGCGACAGCATCTCGCTGTAGTGGCGCTTTCCTGCCTGGATCAGCGCCTCCTTCGCCTTGACGTCGACGAAATCGGCGGCCGGCAGGCGCGTGAGCAGGAAGCGCACGTCGCCCTCGCGATAGCTGCCCGCGAAGCCCAGGGAGAGGCTCACAGCGTCTCCACCGTCAGCTTCGCCAGCTGGGTGCGGCGCGGGATGATCGCATAGTCGCAGTCGGCCATGAAACGCGCATCGGATCGGCTGTCGCCCATGCCGAAGGTGACGATCTCTCCATGCTCGCGGCGCAGGCGTTCGGTGATCCAGGCCACTGCATCGGCCTTGTCCAGGGTGCGCGGCAGCACTGCCAGGTTGTTGCCGTTGCGGTGGACGCAGTAGGCCTTGCCCTCGCCGGCGATCCAGGGCAGGACGACCTCGCGCTCGACACGCTCCAGGTTCAGCGCGACCTTGTCCGGATCTTTGACGACGATGAAGAACGGGGTGCCTGCGTCTTCCACCAGGCGCGCGCGGCCGCCGTAACCGGTGCGTGCGCACCAGTCATCGATGTGCGCGGAGAGTTCCTGCAGGCCGGGCAGGGCGGCCAGCATGAGGCCGTGCATGCGGCCCTGCCAGTCGCGCTCGATGCCGCCATCGGGCTGCAGGATGATGCCGCCGAAATTCAGCACGGCATAACTGCTAAAACCGAGGTGCACACGGCTGAAGGCGTCCAGGCTGCGCGCCGTGGTCGGGATCACCGTCATGCCCTCGCTGACAAAGCTGAAAAAGGCACGTTGGGCAGGCGTGGTGTACGAGCAAATGCTGCCATTGCTGTAGTACGCGGCCGGCTCGAGCGCATCGCGTACGGCGCATTTTTCCAGCGTCTGGAACAGGGTGTCGTCCAGGTCAGCGAACAGGAACTTCTTCAACATCGTCCTCGGCATGGTAGTGGAACAGGCGGGCATTCAACAGGCGCGCAAAGCCGGGCAAGGCCTCGCCCGCCGGCGTCTCGTGGCAGACCAGCACGTGGTCGTACTGGCCGGGCGCGACGTTGTAAATAAAATTCGGGATGCCTTCGCCGTAGTTGTCGGGTAGACCGAGGGCGTGCCCGATGGCGCCCCAGGTGAGGATGGGCGAGCGCGTGGTCGACTGCACGACGACATCGACGCCGAGCCGCTCCAGCGCGGCGCCGAGCAGGGTCGAGGGGTGCATGAATTCGCCGGTACCGAGCACCAGCACGCGATCTTGCGGCGCAATGGTCGCGGCCAGGTCGCGCGCCAGCCTGTCGGGCGTGCGCAGGGCGCGGGCGAGACCCAGGCGGCCAAAGGCGGTACTCGCGCCGCGTTCGGCCTGTGCGTCGTAGCGCTGGGCCGGCGCCGCGTCCACAGGGCAGTCGGCCGGGGTAAACCGGTAAGCGCCGGCGATCAGGGCGCCCATCGTCGTCGGCAGCCCGAAACGCGCGCTCAGGACATCCGTCGCCTCTGCTCCCATGAAATTGGCCAGCACCGCCAGGTGCACGCGTTCCAAAGCGGGATTCAGGCGCCGGCAGGCTTGCGTTAAATTCAGGAAGGTGTTGCCGGTGCTGGCCTCGTCGTCGACCAGCACGATGGTGCGCGCGCTTTTCAACAGCGCCTGTTCCTGCGCGCCGTCGGGCATGTGCAGGAACTGGCGCGGCGCGTGGCTGTGCGCTTCCTCGAATTCGATGATGGGGCCGGTGCCGACGCGGTAGCGCGTCGTCTGCAGGAACAGCGCCTGTTGTCCCGGGTGCGCGCGCAGCCAGGCCTCAAAGACGCCCTGGCCGAGACCGAGGCCGGTTTCCGCCATCGCGATGAACAGTACCGGGCCGGGCGCATCGGGGACGCCGGCGGCGAGGCGCTCGTGGATGGCCAGCATGCGGCCCGGGCGTACCGGCCAATGCTTGCCGAGCACCTTGCTCACGAAGAGAAAACCGCGCTTGGCGTTGGCGCGCGCGGCAAAGCCGAGCAGGGCATCGAGTTCGTCGGCGCCTGCATGCAGTTCGACTTCGAGCAGGCCGGTCGGCAGCTGCTGCGTCACGCGTAGCGGCAAAACGTCGTTGCGGGCGTTCACACCAGCTCCACGGCGCGCGCCAGTTCGGCCACGCGGATGCCATTGCGGACCGGCGTCACGTCGACCGCATCGAAGCCGTCCGCGAAACCGCGCAGGGCGATATACGGCAGGTTGGGGCCGGCCACGCAGGCCATGCCGATCCCGCCCGACATGCGCGGGTTGATCTCCAGGAGGCGCGGTTTGCCGGCCGCTTCGCGGAACTGGACATTGAAGATGCCGTTCAGGCCATGGGTACGGCACAGCTGGGCGGTGGCGTCGAGGATGTCCTGTCTCTGGTCGATGCGCTGGCCGGCGCCGGCCTGGTTCGATTTGCGGCGCACCACGGCGGTCACCAGGCGGCCTGCGTCTCCCACGCAGTCGACGCTGTATTCTCGTCCGTCCAGGTATTCCATCAGCAGCATGCTGCGAAAGCCCCCGAGGCGGGCAAGGCCGGCGCGGAAATCCGCCAGCGAGACGTGGTATTCGGCGCCGGCCATCAGCAGTTCGGCGCTGTTCCTCGTTTCGTCGAGCACGGCGAAACCGAGCCCGTAGATCGAGTGCGAGGGTTTGACGCACAGCTTGGCGTGGCGCCGGCGCAGCAGGTCCCAGGCGGCTTCGAAACCGGCGGCATCCTCGAAATGGCGGAACTCGGCGACCGGGGCGACGGGCAGGTCGGTCTCGGCGTAGAAGCGTGCCTTGTCGTGGATGAGCTGAAGGGATGCTTCCGACGCCGCGCTCAATACGCGGGTGCCGACTTCTTCGAAACGCGCATGAACGCCGGCGATCGCCGTCGCTTCGCGTCCCGGAACGAAGATCTCGACCTGGTGCTCGCGGCAGAAGGCGACGCACCAGTCGATGTATTCAGGCGTAGCGAGGCCGGTCGGTTCGAGGTGGAATGCGTGCGCCACCCGGGCGACGGGCGACTTCGGATTCGGATTGCTGTGGATGATCGTGAAGCGTTCTCCGGTATCGGCCTGGCGGATCAGGTCGATCGCGGTATGGACGGACGAGAAGCTACGGTTGAACCAGACGCGCATGGGATTCTTCGCTTGCAGGGGAGGGAGCAGTCCCGCAACCAGGCTGCGGGACTGCGGGCATGGCTTGCCGGCTCAGACGTTGACGCCGAACGAGCGGGCCAGCGGGCCGAGGCCGCCGTTATAGCCCTGGCCGACGGCGCGGAATTTCCAGTCGCCGCCGGCGCGATACAGTTCGCCGAAGATCATGGCCGTTTCGGTCGAGCTGTCCTCGGAGAGGTCGTAGCGGGCAATTTCCCTGTTGCCGTTGGCGTCCAGGCAGCGAATGAAGGCTTTGCCGACCATGCCGAAGCTCTGGCGCCGGCTTTCCGCTTCGTGGATGGTGACGCAGAAGGAGATCTTGTCGATGTCCGGCGGGACGCGGGTCAGGTCGACGGTGACGGTCTCGTCGTCGCCTTCGCCCTGGCCGGTGGTGTTGTCGCCGTTGTGGACGACGGAGCCGTCGCTCGATTTCAGGTTGTTATAGAAGATGAAGTCGGCGTCGCCGCGCACCTTGGCGTCCGACTTGAGCATGAAGGCGGAGCCGTCGAGGTCGAAGGCGGCGCCATCGGTCGAGCGCGGGTCCCAGCCCAGGCCAATGACGACCTTGGTGAGGTTCGGTGCTTCCTTGCTGAGGTTGACGTTGCCGCCCTTTTGCAGACTGATTGCCATCACAGCTCCTTTCGTGAAATGAAACGGGTCGTGTGGCGCGGCCGTGCGGCCGCCGCGAGTGTGCCATGTGAATATAACGCTAATTGACGGATATTACACATGCGGGCTTATGGAAGACTTAGGGGTCGTGCGGCTGACGCCGAGGCCGCTATCGGCATCGCCTGGACGCGTGGGCATGAATGCCCACCCTACGGTACGCCACGGTCGCTTGATGTTGCCAAGGGCCGTGGCGCATCGTAGGGTGCGCTCCCCGAGCCCACGCGGATTGAACGCACGCATTCGAACTCAGCTATTGCAAACCTTCCGAACCCTTGGCATAATGCGGCTCCCCGGGCGGTTAGTTCAGTTGGTTAGAATACTTGGTCGACATCCAAGGGGTCGCAGGTTCGAATCCTGCACCGCCCACCAAAATTCAAATGTCGCAGAACCCCGAGTTCTGCAGAGAAAAGGCGCTGATGTGCCTTTTCTGTGCTGGCAAGCCTTGCCAGATTCCTTTCTTCTCCACGCTACTGCGAAAATTCGCAACAGGGTCGACATACCTCCGATTCTCTTGTTGCGTCAAGCCCTTTTGCGCGCTATACTAGCCGGCTTCGGTATGGACTCGTCGTTTTGAGTCTGTACGTTTTTAGTAGTTCAACTACCCCCGCCCAATCGTAGGTGGGAATGGAGAAAAAATGAGCTTGGGCCTTCTCGGTCGCAAGGTTGGCATGATGCGCATCTTCACGGATGACGGGGACTCGATCCCAGTTACCGTGCTCGACGTGTCGAACAACCGTGTCGCACAAATCAAAACTCCTGAAACTGACGGCTATGCTGCAGTCCAGGTCGCATTCGGTCAACGTCGCGCTTCCCGCGTGACCAAGGCTGTTGCGGGTCACCACGCAAAAGCAGGCGTCGAAGCTGGCACCATGCTGCGCGAATTCCGCGTTGACGCTGCCAAGGCAGCCGAACTGAAAACTGGCGACGCAGTCAATGTCTCGCTGTTCGAAGTGGGCCAGAAGATCGACGTGCAAGGCACCTCGATCGGTAAAGGCTACGCCGGTACCATCAAGCGTCACAACTTCGCATCGGGTCGTCAGACCCACGGTAACTCGCGTTCGCACAATGTTCCTGGCTCCATCGGTATGGCGCAGGATCCAGGCCGCGTGTTCCCAGGCAAGCGCATGACCGGTCACATGGGCGACGTCACCGTCACCACCCAGAACCTGGAAATCGCCCGCATCGACGCTGAGCGTCAACTGCTGCTGGTCAAGGGTGCAGTTCCTGGCGCGAAAAACGGTCAAGTGATCGTCAAGCCAGCCGTCAA
Source organism: Massilia litorea (assembly GCF_015101885.1). Lineage (NCBI taxonomy): Bacteria > Pseudomonadati > Pseudomonadota > Betaproteobacteria > Burkholderiales > Oxalobacteraceae > Massilia > Massilia litorea. The sequence continues at coordinate 877,989 of NZ_CP062941.1, read as the reverse complement.
AACCAAAGCACAGAAAGGAGCTTAATTATGGAACTTCAGCTCCTGAATGAGCAAGGTCAAGCCGGCGCCGCTGTTGCCGCTACCGACGAAGTCTTCGGTCGCGAATACAACGAAGCCCTGATTCACCAGGTCGTGGTTGCTTACGCTGCTAACGCACGTAGCGGTAACCGCAAGCAGAAAGACCGTGAAGAAGTCAGCCACACCACGAAGAAGCCATGGCGCCAAAAAGGTACCGGCCGCGCTCGTGCTGGTATGTCGTCGTCGCCACTGTGGCGCGGCGGTGGTCGCATCTTCCCGAACTCGCCTGACGAGAACTTCACGCACAAGGTCAACAAGAAGATGTTCCGCGCAGGTATCTGCTCGATCTTCTCGCAGCTGGCCCGCGAAGGCCGTCTGAGCGTTGTCGAAAACCTGTCGATCGAAGCTCCGAAGACCAAGCTGCTGTCGCAAAAGCTGCAGAGCATGGGCCTGGAATCGGTCCTGGTGATCACCGACACCATCGAAGAAAACCTGTTGCTGGCATCGCGTAACCTGCCGAACGTGCTGGTTGTCGAGCCAAAAGCAGCTGACCCGATGTCGCTGGTGTTCTACAAGAAAGTCCTGGTCACCAAAGCTGCACTGGCCAAGATCGAGGAGATGTACGCATGAGCACCGCAATCAAATTTAGCGAAGAGCGCCTGATGAAGGTGCTGATGGCTCCGGTCATCTCCGAAAAGGCTACCTTCGTCGCGGAAAAGAACGAGCAGATCGTGTTCAAGGTCCTGCCTGACGCGACCAAGCCGGAAATCAAGGCTGCCGTCGAGCTGCTGTTCAAGGTCGAAGTGGAATCGGTGCAAACCGTGAACCGCGAAGGCAAACAGAAGCGTTCGGGCCGTTTCAACGGTCGTCGCAACCACACCAAGCGTGCTTTCGTGTGCCTGAAGCCAGGCCAGGAAATCAATTTTGTCGAGGAGGCTAAATAATGGCACTCGTTAAGATGAAGCCAACCTCCCCAGGCCGCCGCGGCATGGTGAAAGTTGTGACCGAAGGCCTGTACAAGGGCCGTCCGTTCGCAGCACTGGTTGAGAAGAAATCGAAGACTGCTGGCCGTAACAACAACGGTCACATCACCACCCGTCACATCGGCGGTGGCCACAAGCACCACTACCGTCTGGTCGACTTCAAGCGCCAGAAGGACGGCATTCCTGCCAAGGTCGAGCGTATTGAATACGACCCGAACCGTACCGCGCACATCGCACTGCTGTGCTACGCGGACGGCGAGCGTCAGTACATCATCGCCACCAAAGGCATGGCTGTCGGCGACAGCGTCATGAACGGCTCGGAAGCGCCGATCAAGTCGGGTAACTGCCTGCCAATCCGTAACATCCCGGTCGGTACCGTGATGCACTGCGTCGAAATGCTGCCAGGTAAGGGTGCCCAGATGGCCCGTACCGCCGGCGCCGCCGTCGTGCTGATGGCCCGCGAAGGCACCTACGCCCAGGTCCGCCTGCGCTCGGGTGAAGTTCGTCGCGTGCACATCGAGTGCCGCGCTACCGTTGGCGAAGTCGGCAATGCCGAGCACAGCCTGCGCAAGATCGGTAAAGCTGGTGCGATGCGCTGGCGCGGTGTTCGTCCTACCGTTCGCGGTGTGGTCATGAACCCGGTCGATCACCCGCACGGTGGTGGTGAAGGTAAAACCGCAGCTGGTCGCCATCCAGTGTCGCCTTGGGGCCAACAGACGAAGGGCAAGAAGACGCGTTCGAACAAGCGTACTTCTTCGATGATCGTTTCGCGCCGCGGCAAGAAATAAGGGATAACACATGACTCGTTCATTGAAAAAAGGGCCGTTCGTTGACGCCCACCTGGTGAAAAAAGTCGAAGCCGCGCAAGCGAACAAAGACAAAAAGCCAGTCAAAACCTGGTCGCGCCGCTCGACGATCACGCCTGACTTCATCGGTCTGACGATCGCAGTTCACAACGGCAAGCTGCACGTGCCGGTGTACGTCTCCGAGAACATGGTTGGCCACAAGCTCGGCGAATTCGCGCTGACCCGTACGTTCAAGGGCCACGCCGCTGACAAGAAGGCGAAAAAATAATGGAAACTAAAGCTATCCTCAAAGGCGTGCGCCTGTCGGATCAGAAAGGTCGCCTCGTTGCTGACCTGATCCGCGGCAAGAAAGTTGACGCAGCACTCAACATTCTGCAATTCAGCCCGAAGAAAGGTGCCACCATCATCAAGAAGGTTCTGGAATCGGCTATCGCCAATGCAGAGCACAATGATGGCGCCGATATCGACGAGCTGAAAGTCGTCGAGATCTACGTTGAAAAAGGCCCGATCCTGAAGCGCTTTACGGCACGTGCCAAAGGCCGCGGCGATCGCATTTCTAAACAATCCTGTCACATCTACGTGACTGTCGGTAACTAAGGAGTCACACGATGGGACAGAAGATTCACCCAACAGGCTTCCGCCTGTCCGTCACCCGTAACTGGGCGTCGCGCTGGTACGCCGGCAACGGCAACTTCGCTGAGATGCTCAACGAAGACCTGAAGGCCCGCGCCTTCCTGAAGAAGAAGCTGAAGAACGCTTCGGTCGGCCGCATCGTCATCGAGCGTCCAGCCAAGAACGCGCGCTTCACCATCTACTCGTCGCGTCCAGGTGTCGTGATCGGTAAAAAAGGCGAAGACATCGAAGTGCTGAAGTCGTCGCTGACGAAGATCATGGGCGTGCCCGTGCACGTCAATATCGAAGAGATCCGCAAGCCGGAAATCGACTCGCAGCTGATCGCCGATTCGATCTCGCAGCAGCTCGAGAAGCGCATCATGTTCCGCCGCGCGATGAAGCGCGCCATGCAAAACGCCATGCGTCTGGGTGCCGTCGGCATCAAGATCATGTCGTCGGGCCGTCTGAACGGCATCGAAATCGCACGTACCGAATGGTACCGCGAAGGCCGTGTGCCTCTGCACACCCTGCGCGCCGATATCGACTACGGCACCAGCGAAGCATCGACCACGTACGGCATCATCGGCGTCAAGGTCTGGGTCTACAAGGGCGACCGTTCGGTCACCGGCGAAGCCCCAGTCATCGACACCCCGCCGGACGAGAAGAAGCCACGCGGCCCACGTCGTGACGATGGCAAGCCATCGCGCGGCCCACGTCCAGCCGGCGGTGCCCGTCCAGGCACTGCAGCACCAACCGTGCGTGCGCGTCCAGCCGTCAAGCTGGCGACCCCGGCCGCTGCTGCACCAGCTGAGAAAGCAGGAGAATAAGCATGCTGCAACCATCGCGCAGGAAGTATCGTAAAGAGCAGAAAGGCCGTAACACCGGCATTTCGCACACCCGCGGCACCGCGGTCTCGTTCGGTGAATTCGGTCTGAAGGCAGTTGCCCGCGGCCGTATCACTGCACGCCAGATCGAAGCTGCACGTCGCGCCATGACCCGTCACATCAAGCGTGGCGGTCGTATCTGGATCCGTATCTTCCCGGACAAGCCGATTTCGAACAAGCCGGCCGAAGTCCGTATGGGTAACGGTAAAGGTAATCCGGAATACTACGTCGCAGAAATCCAGCCAGGCAAAGTCCTGTATGAGATGGACGGCGTCGACGAAACACTGGCGCGCGAAGCATTCCGCCTGGCCGCTGCCAAACTGCCACTGGCTACCACGTTCGTCGTGCGCCAGGTCGGCCAATAACAGGAGTTGAATATGAAAGCATCGGAACTCCGCGGCAAGGACCAGGAAGCGCTGCAAAAGGAGCTGAGTGAGCTGCTGAAGGCCCAGTTTGGCCTGCGCATGCAAATCGCTACCCAGCAGCTGGGCAACACCGCGCAGCTCAAGAAAGTACGTCGCGACATCGCGCGTGTGAAGACTGTGATGAACCAGAAGGAAGCCAAATGAACGACACCACTAAAACGGCGCTGAAGCGTACGCTGGTCGGCAAAGTCGTGTCCGACAAAATGGACAAGACGGTAACCGTACTGATCGAACGTCACGTCAAGCACCCGCTGTACGGCAAGATCATCGTGCGTTCGAACAAGTATCACGCACACGACGAAACCAACCAGGCCAAGACCGGTGACACGGTCGAGATCGCGGAAGGTCGTCCGATCTCGAAGACGAAAGCTTGGACTGTGACCCGTGTTGTGCAGGTCGCACAGGTACTGTAAGTACTAGCAAAATTTGTCTTGCGTGGCCCGCTGGTATCTGAGATACTAGCGGGCTTCGTTCATGTGTTGCCGCAGTTTGTCCCCCTCGGTAACTGCGGCCTGTTCGAAGCAATTGGAAAGTCCAATCACCCAATCGTAGTGCTCCAGCAGGGGCGGTACGGCGGGACCAAGACTGACCGCAGGCCTACGGTTTTCCGTGGGATTTCTTCGGCTTAAGTTGGGAAAGAAAATACTATGATTCAAACTGAAAGCCGGCTCGAAGTAGCCGACAACACCGGTGCAAAAGAAGTTTTGTGCATCAAGGTGTTGGGCGGCTCCAAGCGCCGTTATGCGAGCATTGGCGACATCATCAAGGTAACCGTCAAGGTTGCTGCGCCACGTGGCCGTGTCAAAAAAGGTGAAATTTATAACGCTGTGGTTGTGCGTACCGCTAAAGGTGTGCGCCGCCAAGACGGCTCCCTGGTGAAGTTCGACGGCAATGCCGCAGTGCTGCTCAACGCCAAGCTGGAACCGATCGGCACCCGTATCTTCGGACCAGTGACCCGCGAACTGCGCACTGAAAAGTTCATGAAGATCGTGTCCCTGGCACCTGAAGTACTGTAAGGAGTCGTAATGGATAAGATTCGTAAAAACGACGAAGTCATCGTTTTGGCCGGTAAAGACAAGGGCAAGCGTGGCGTGGTTTCGCGTCGCGTCGACGCCGAGCACGTGATCGTCGAAGGCGTGAACGTTGCCAAGAAGGCCGTCAAGCCAAACCCGATGACCGGCGTCCAAGGTGGTATCGTCGACAAGACGATGCCGATTCACGTCTCCAACGTCGCGCTGTTCAACGCCGCGACCGGCAAGGCAGACCGCGTAGGCTTCAAAGACCAGGACGGCAAGAAAGTCCGCGTCTACAAGTCGTCCGGCGAAGAAGTGAAGGTGTAAGAACATGGCCCGTCTCCAACAATTCTACAAAGACAAAGTCGTCGCTGACCTGACCGAGAAATTCGGCTACAAGTCCGTGATGGAAGTGCCGCGCCTGACCAAGATCACCCTGAACATGGGTGTTGGTGAAGCGATCGCCGACAAGAAAGTGCTCGAGCACGCTGTGGGCGACCTGACCAAGATCGCCGGCCAGAAGCCAGTGACCACCAAGTCGCGCAAGGCAATCGCCGGTTTCAAGATCCGCGAAGGCTACCCGATCGGTACGATGGTGACCCTGCGCGGCGCCCGTATGTACGAGTTCCTGGACCGTTTCATCACCGTGGCCCTGCCGCGCGTGCGTGACTTCCGTGGCGTGAACGGCAAATCGTTCGATGGTCGTGGTAACTACAACATCGGTGTCAAGGAACAGATCATCTTCCCTGAAATCGATTACGACAAGATCGACGCGCTGCGTGGCATGAACATCTCGATCACCACGACCGCTAAGACCGACGACGAAGCCAAAGCGCTGCTCGCCGCCTTCAAATTCCCGTTCAGGAACTAAGAGCATGGCAAAACTTGCACTGATTAACCGCGAACAGAAGCGTGCAGACCTGGTGGAGAAATTCGCCGCAAAGCGTGCAGCTCTGAAAGCAATCATCGACGACCAGTCGAAGACCGAAGAAGAGCGTTACGAAGCGCGCCTGAAACTGCAGGCCCTGCCGCGTAATTCGGCCCCGACCCGCCAGCGTAACCGCTGCGCGATCACCGGCCGTCCACGTGGCACGTTCCGTAAATTCGGCCTTGCCCGTACCAAACTCCGCGAATTCGCCATGAAAGGCGAAATCCCGGGTATGACTAAAGCCAGCTGGTAATAGGAGAATAAGCAATGAGTATGAGCGATCCTATCGCCGATATGCTGACCCGCATTCGCAACGCACAAACTGTTCAAAAGACCACGGTCGCAATGCCGTCGTCGAAAGTCAAGGTTGCCATTGCCAACGTCCTGAAGGACGAGGGTTACATTGAAGATTTCGCCGTGTCCACCGAAGGTGGCAAGTCGGAACTGAAAATCGGTTTGAAGTATTACACCGGCCGTCCGGTTATCGAGCGCATCGAGCGCGTGTCCCGTCCTGGCCTGCGTGTCTACAAAGGCAAAGACGAGATCCCAACCGTGATGAACGGCCTGGGCGTGGCGATTGTCTCGACCCCGCAAGGCGTGATGACTGACCGCAAAGCCCGCGCCAATGGCGTCGGCGGCGAAGTTATCTGCTACGTAGCTTAAGGAGTAGACGATGTCTCGAGTAGCTAAGATGCCAATCGCTGTCCCAGCAGGCGCCGAAGTGGCGATCACTGCAGCAGCGATCACGGTCAAAGGCCCACTGGGCAGCCTGACCCAGCCGTTGAACGGCATGGTCAAGGTGGAAAACAACAACGGCACGCTGACCTTCGACGTGGTGGACGATTCCCGTGAATCGAACGCCATGTCCGGTACCCTGCGTGCCCTGGTCAACAACATGGTGACCGGCGTGACCAAGGGCTTCGAGAAGAAGCTGAACCTGGTCGGCGTGGGCTACAAGGCAGCAGTGCAGGGCAACGCCCTGAACCTGTCCCTGGGCTTCTCGCACCCGGTGCTGCACGCGATGCCGGAAGGTATCACTGCCGTGACCCCGACCCCGACCGAAATCCTGATCAAGGGTATCGATCGTCAAAAGGTTGGCCAGGTTGCTGCCGAAGTGCGCGCTTACCGCTCCCCTGAGCCTTACAAAGGCAAGGGTGTCCGTTATTCGGACGAAGTGGTGAAGCTTAAAGAAACCAAGAAGAAATAATCGGAGCTGACGATGGACAAGAAAGAATCGCGTCTGCGTCGCGGACGCCAAACCCGCATCAAGATCGCGCAGCTGGGCGTGAACCGTTTGTCGGTTCACCGCACCAACCTGCACATCTATGCGAACCTGATCAGCCCGGATGCGAAGGTCCTGGTTTCGGCTTCGACGCTGGAAGCAGACGTGCGCGCCGAACTGGCAGGCCAGAGCGGCAAGGGCGGCAACGCTGCTGCCGCGGCACTGGTTGGCAAGCGCGTTGCAGAGAAAGCACTGCAAGCAGGGATCACCGAAGTGGCATTTGACCGCTCCGGTTTCCGTTACCACGGCCGTGTGAAGGCGCTGGCAGAAGCCGCGCGTGAAGCCGGTCTGAAGTTCTAAGGAAGAATCGTCATGGCAAAAATGCAAGCGAAAATGGCAAGCGACAAGCCGGATGATGGCATGCGCGAAAAAATGATCGCGATCAACCGCGTGACCAAAGTGGTCAAGGGTGGTCGTATCATGGGTTTTGCAGCGCTGACCGTTGTCGGTGACGGCGATGGCCGCATCGGCATGGGTAAAGGCAAGTCGAAGGAAGTTCCAGTCGGCGTGCAAAAAGCGATGGAAGAAGCCCGCCGCAACCTGATCAAGGTGCCCCTCAAGAACGGTACCCTGCACCACACCGTCTCCGGTCGTCACGGCGCCTCGCGCGTCATGATGATGCCAGCGAAACCTGGTACCGGCGTCATCGCTGGTGGCGCGATGCGCGCCATCTTCGAGGTGATGGGCGTGACCGACGTGGTCGCCAAGTCGACCGGCTCGTCGAACCCGTACAACCTGGTGCGCGCTACCCTCGACGGCCTGTCGAAGATGAGCACCGCGTCCGACATCGCCGCCAAGCGTGGCAAGTCGGTCGAAGACATCATCGGTTAAGGTGAAGACAATGGCAAACACCATCAAAGTACAACTGGTCAAGGGCCTGATCGGCACCCGTCAAGATCACCGCGCTACCGTGCGTGGTCTGGGTCTGCGTCGCGTCAACTCGGTTTCCGAGTTGCAGGACACCCCATCCGTGCGTGGCATGATCAACAAAGTCTCGTACCTCGTTAAAGTTGTTTCGTAAGCCTCGGCTTACGAACGGAGAAAACAATGGAATTGAATACCATTCAACCAGCTGACGGCGCCAAGCACTACAAGCGTCGCGTCGGCCGCGGTATCGGCTCCGGCCTGGGCAAGACCGCCGGTCGCGGTCACAAGGGTCAGAAGTCGCGTTCGGGCGGCTTCCACAAGGTCGGCTTCGAAGGCGGTCAGATGCCTCTGCAGCGTCGTCTGCCGAAGCGTGGCTTCAAGTCGCTGAACGCTACGTTCAAGGCTGAAGTGCGTCTGTCGGACCTGAACAACCTGGCCGTCGGCGATGTCGACATCCTGGTGCTCAAGCAAGCAGGCATCCTGTCGGTGGTGGCACGCGACGTGCGCGTCATCCTGTCGGGCGAGATCACCAAAGCGGTGAACCTCAAGGGCCTGAAGGCGACCGCGGGCGCGAAAGCGGCCATCGAAGCAGCTGGCGGTTCGGTCGCTTAAAGCGATCGCTGCCTGATCGGAGCACAAATTGGCGACTAATTCACAACTTGGTAAAAGCGCCGCTGCCGGCTTCCCCTGGGGTCGGTTGTGGTTTTTGCTTGGCGCGTTGGTCGTGTACCGCATCGGTGCTCACATCCCGGTCCCCGGGATTGACCCGATTGCGTTGGCGTCGCTGTTCAAGCAGAACGAAGGCGGCATCCTGGGCATGTTCAACATGTTCTCGGGTGGCGCGTTGTCCCGCTTTACCGTGTTCGCACTCGGGATCATGCCCTACATTTCGGCTTCGATCATCATGCAGCTGGGGTCGATCGTCTCGCCACAGCTCGAAGCGCTGAAGAAAGAGGGCGAAGCAGGGCGCCGCAAGATCACCCAGTACACCCGTTACTTCACGGTGGCACTGGCCTTGTTCCAGGCGTTCGGCATCGCCGTCGCGCTCGAAGCCCAGCCGGGTCTCGTGCTCGATCCAGGCATGGGCTTCCGCTTCGTCACGGTCGTGACCCTGCTTACCGGCACCATGTTCCTCATGTGGCTGGGCGAGCAGATCACCGAACGTGGCCTCGGTAACGGCATTTCGATCATCATCTTCGCCGGTATCGCAGCCGGTCTGCCGTCGGCATTGGGTGGCTTGTTCACTCTGGTGTCGAATGGCTCGATCAACAGTATTGCCGCAATCGGCATTGTCGTCCTGGTGATTGGTGTGACCTATGCGGTGGTGTTCGTGGAACGTGGTCAGCGCAAGATCCTCGTGAATTACGCCAAGCGCCAGGTCGGCAACAAGGTGTACGGTGGCCAAACCAGCCACCTGCCCCTGAAGCTGAACATGGCCGGCGTGATCCCGCCGATCTTCGCGTCGTCGATCATCCTGTTCCCGGCGACGATCGTCGACTGGTACACGCGTGGCAAGGATTCCAGCGGCCCGTTCATCGGGTTCCTGAAAGACCTCGCCGCTTCGCTCGGTACCGGTTCGCCGATCCACGCGTTGCTGTATGCGGTGGCAATCGTGTTTTTCTGCTTCTTCTATACCGCGCTGGTGTTCAACAGCAAGGAAACGGCGGACAACTTGAAGAAAAGCGGTGCGTTTGTGCCTGGCATCCGTCCAGGTGACCAGACGGCCCGCTACATCGACAAGATCCTGATGCGCCTGACTTTGGCTGGTGCGGTCTACATCACCGTCGTGTGCCTGGTGCCGGAGTTCCTGCAGTCGTTTGCGAAAGTTCCTTTCTATTTCGGCGGCACCTCGCTCCTGATCATCGTGGTAGTAACGATGGACTTCATGGCACAAGTGCAGAACTACGTCATGTCGCAGCAATATGAATCGCTGCTGCGGAAGGCGAACTTCAAGGGCGGAATTCCGACGCGATAAGCGGGAGTGTAGAGACCGAATGGCAAAAGACGACGTCATCCAAATGCAAGGCGAGATTCTCGAGAATCTCCCAAATGCGACATTTCGCGTAAAGCTGGAAAACGGGCATGTGGTCCTGGGGCATATCTCGGGTAAAATGCGGATGAACTATATCCGCATTCTCCCGGGAGACAAGGTAACGGTCGAGTTGACGCCGTACGACTTGTCCCGGGCGCGCATCGTATTCCGCACCAAGTAAAAAATCTAAGTAAATACTCACCAGGAAGAGAGTGCAAAATGAAAGTTAATGCTTCAGTCAAGCGGATCTGCCGCAACTGCAAGATCATCAAGCGCAAGGGCGTGGTCCGTGTGATCTGCGTCGAGCCGCGTCACAAGCAGCGTCAAGGTTAAGAGGAATAACGAATGGCACGTATTGCAGGGGTTAACATCCCAAATCATCAGCACACTGTTATCGGCCTGACGGCGATCTACGGTGTTGGCCGTCCGCGCTCGCAGAAGATCTGCGATGCGACCGGTATCGCGACCAACAAGAAGGTCAAGGACCTCGACGATAACGAACTCGAGAAGCTGCGTGACGAAGTCGCGAAGTTTGTCGTGGAAGGCGATCTGCGCCGCGAACTGTCCATGAACATCAAGCGTCTGATGGATCTGGGCTGCTACCGCGGCATGCGTCACCGTAAGGGTCTGCCAGTGCGCGGTCAGCGTACCCGCACCAATGCACGTACCCGCAAAGGTCCGCGCAAGGCCGCTCAATCGCTGAAGAAATAATCTAGGAATCGACCATGGCCAAGCAACAAAGCAGCGCAGCAGCAGCGCGCGTCCGTAAGAAAGTCAAGAAGAACGTGGCTGAGGGCATCGCCCACGTCCACGCTTCGTTCAACAACACCATCATCACGATCACCGATCGCCAGGGCAATGCCCTGTCGTGGGCGACGTCGGGTGGCGCAGGCTTCAAAGGCTCGCGTAAATCGACCCCGTTCGCGGCTCAGGTCGCTGCTGAAGCAGCCGGCAAGGTCGCCCAGGAAAGCGGCGTGAAGAACCTGGAAGTGCGCATCAAGGGCCCAGGCCCAGGCCGTGAATCGGCTGTCCGTGCACTGAACAACCTCGGCATCAAGATCACCGAGATCCAGGACGTGACGCCAGTGCCGCACAACGGCTGCCGTCCTCCAAAGCGTCGTCGTATCTAAATTCATCCGGGCAGTTCTGCTGCCCTGTTGTTTTCAGTACAGCGCTTAGGCAGTATGCAGTAGCAAAAGCCGGTGCAGTGACCCGAATTCGGGTATACTGCCCGGCTGTTGTCGCCTCGGGCGTTTGCTCGGGGTTTATTTTTAGCCACGTCCGCTCTTATCAGGGTCGGACTAGCGCCTGCCGCATTCTCAAGAATGCCTCTGGGGCGTGATTAATACATCAAAGGATTCAACGTGGCACGTTATATCGGACCAAAAGCAAAACTGTCGCGCCGTGAAGGCACCGACCTGTTCCTCAAGAGCGCACGCCGCTCGCTCGACTCGAAGTGCAAACTGGACGTCAAGCCAGGCCAGCACGGTGTCAAGTCGGGTGCCCGCACCTCGGACTACGGCAACCAGCTGCGCGAAAAGCAGAAGGTCAAGCGCATGTACGGTATCCTCGAGCGCCAGTTCCGCCGCTACTTCGCTGAAGCGTCGCGCAAGAAGGGCAACACCGGCGAAACCCTGCTGAAGCTGCTGGAATCGCGCCTGGACAACGTCACCTACCGCATGGGCTTCGGCTCGACCCGCGCTGAAGCGCGTCAGCTGGTGAGCCACAAGGCCTTCACCGTCAACGGTAACGTCGTGAACATCGCTTCGTACGCTGTCAAGACCGGCGACGTCATCGCCGTTCGCGAAAAGGCGAAGAAGCAAGTGCGTATCGTCGAAGCCCTGTCGCTGGCTGAACAGATCGGCATGCCGAGCTGGGTGTCGGTCGACGCGAAGAAGATGGAAGGCACCTTCCGTTCGTTCCCAGAGCGTAACGAGATCGCCGCTGACGTCAACGAAGCACTGATCGTCGAACTGTACTCGCGTTAATCGTTAGTCGGTATTTGCGCCCGCTCCTCACCGAGCGGGCGTTTGCAATTCAAGAATTTTAAACATGCCATCAGCCTTATCGGTGTAACGAGCCGAGGGTATTGAAAAGGACATTTCATGCAAAATAGTTTGTTGAAGCCACGTATCATCGATGTCGAAGCACTCGGTGCCGGTCACGCCAAAGTCGTGATGGAGCCGTTCGAGCGTGGCTATGGCCACACGCTGGGCAACGCACTGCGCCGCGTCCTGCTGTCGTCGATGATCGGCTACGCGCCGACCGAAGTCACCATCGCCGGCGTCGTGCACGAGTACTCGTCGCTCGACGGCGTGCAGGAAGACGTCGTCGACCTGCTGCTGAACCTGAAGGGCGTCGTGTTCAAGGTGCACAACCGTGACTCCGTGACCCTGACCCTGAAAAAGGAAGGCGAAGGCGCCGTCCTGGCATCGGACATCGATCTGCCGCATGACGTGGAACTGATCAACCCGGATCACGTGATCGCTCACCTGACCGCCGGTGGCAAGCTGGACATGCAGATCAAGGTCGAAAAAGGCCGTGGCTATGTTCCTGGTAACGTCCGTCGCCTGTCGGAAGACACGAACAAGACGATCGGCCGCATCATCCTGGACGCATCGTTCTCGCCAGTGCGCCGCGTGTCGTACGCCGTCGAATCGGCGCGCGTCGAACAGCGTACCGACCTGGACAAGCTGATCATCAACATCGAGACCAACGGCGTCATCACCCCGGAAGAGGCGATTCGCCAGTCGGCACGCGTGCTGGTCGACCAGCTGAACGTGTTCGCCGCCCTGGAAGGCACGGAAGCCGCCGCCGAAGCACCATCGCGTGCTCCGTTGGTCGATCCGATCCTGCTGCGTCCAGTCGACGACCTGGAACTGACCGTCCGTTCGGCCAACTGCCTGAAAGCAGAAAACATCTATTACATCGGCGACCTGATCCAGCGTTCGGAAAACGAACTGCTCAAGACGCCGAACCTGGGCCGCAAGTCGCTCAACGAAATCAAGGAAGTCCTTGCTTCGCGCGGCCTGACCCTCGGTATGAAGCTGGAAAACTGGCCGCCTGCCGGCCTGGAAAAGTAATTTGATTTGTAGTACCACTATCCGGACAAGGGTGTCCGGATAGTTCAACCCTTATGAACCGGTCCGCGGTCATGCATCTGCATGAACGATCGAAGAACTGGAAATTAAACACTCGAAAGGAAGTACCATGCGTCACCGTCACGGCCTCCGTAAGCTGAACCGTACCTCGTCCCACCGTCTCGCCATGCTGCGCAACATGACCGTCTCGCTGCTGCGTCATGAAGCCATCAAGACCACCGTGCCAAAAGCCAAGGAACTGCGTCGCGTCATCGAGCCGATCCTGACCCTGGGCAAGACCGACACGCTGGCCAACAAGCGCCTGGCATTCGCCCGCCTGCGCGACCGCGAAATGGTGCAGAAGCTGTTCGCCGAACTGGGCCCACGTTACGCCAACCGTAACGGCGGCTACCTGCGCATCCTGAAAATGGGTTTCCGCGTGGGCGACAACGCGCCAATGGCGTATGTCGAGCTGCTGGACCGTCCGGAAGTCACCTCGGCCGACGAAGCACCGACCGCTGAGTAATCGCTTCTTGCGAATAAAAAAACCAGGCCTTGCGCCTGGTTTTTTTTCGCCCGTACCCGTCCGCACACAGCCGGTGTACCATTCTGCTGCGTTGTGTTCATCAAAGGAAGTCATGTCCGTCTCCCGTTTTCGTGCAGCCCATACGCGCCTGCTGGCCGCGCTGACGCTGCTGTTCGTCTCGCTCGTGCTGCTGGCGGCACCTGGCCGCGCCGAGGATTTCCTCGATCCTGCGGTCGCCTTCAAATTCTCCGCGCGCATGGAAGGCGAACGCACGGCCGTCGTCACCTACGACATCGCCCCCGGCTACTACATGTACCGCGAGCGTTTTACATTTACGGCGACCGGAGCGAAGCTGGGCGGGCCGCAAATCCCGCCAGGCAAGGTCAAATACGACCAGACTTTCGAAAAGAACGTCGAAACTTACCACGGGAGCGTAACGATCCGCATCCCCGTCGAAAGCGGGTCCGCCTTCACGCTGAACGCCACCAGCCAGGGCTGCGCCGACGCCGGCCTGTGCTACCCGCCGCAGGAACACAGCGCGCGATTGACGGCCGCCGCCGGATCCTCCGAGGCGAGCATACCGATCGGCGCGAATGCACAGCCGCCGTCGTCGATCGCGCTGTCGTCCGCGCCCCTCAGCGAAGGGCCGGCAAGCGTCGCCGCCCCGGGCGCGAGCAGCACGCCCGCCACGGCGCCGGCGGCCGCGAGCGCGGTGCCGCAGAGCCCGGCACCCGGCACCGTGCCGGCGGCCAGTGCGCCCGCGGCCAATCCTGCCGGCACGCCCTCCGACATGGCCGGTATCGGCGCCATCCTGCAAGGCGGGCGCCTGCTCGCCATTGTCCCCGCCTTCGCGCTGCTCGGCCTGGGCCTGGCGTTCACACCCTGCGTGCTGCCGATGGTGCCGATCCTGTCGTCCATCATCGTGGGGGAGGGCGGCAAGACCAGACGCTCGCGCGGCCTGGTGCTGTCGGTCACCTATTCGCTCGGCATGGCCATCGTCTACACGGCGCTCGGCGTAGCCGCCGGCCTGATCGGGGAGGGCTTGTCGGCCGCCCTGCAAAACCCGTGGGTGCTGGGCGCCTTCTCCCTGTTGATCGTCGCGATGGCGATGTCGATGTTCGGTTTTTATGAGCTGCAGGTGCCCGCTTCGATGCAAACGAAACTGGCCAATGCGTCCGGGCGCCAGGCGTCGGGCAAGCTGGCCGGCGTGTTCGCCATGGGTGCGATTTCCGCCCTGATCGTCGGGCCCTGCGTGGCTGCCCCGCTGGCCGGCGCCCTGGTCTACATCAGCCAGACGAGAGACGTGCTGGTCGGCGGCGCCGCGCTGTTTTCGATGGCGATCGGCATGAGCATCCCGCTGCTGCTGGTGGGCGTCTCCGCCGGCTCGCTGCTGCCGCGCGCCGGCGCCTGGATGGACACCGTCAAGCGCTTCTTCGGCGTACTGATGCTGGGCATGGCGCTGTGGCTGGTCTCTCCGGTCTTGCCGCCGTTGCTGCAGATGATCCTGTGGGCTGCGCTGCTGCTCGGCTACGGTGCGTATCTGCTGAGCCGGCGCGGGCACTGGGCGGCCATCGCCTGCGGCGCCGCATTCGGCATCCTGGGTGCCTTGCAGCTGGTTGGCGCCGCCACGGGCGGGCGCGACCCGCTCGCACCGCTGGCACACCTGACGGGTACGCCAAAACACGCGCTGACCTTCAAGCGCGTGAAAACCGTGGCCGAGCTCGATGCGGTGCTGGCCGCGAACGCCGGCAAGACGGCCATGCTCGACTTTTATGCCGACTGGTGCGTGTCGTGCAAGGAGATGGAGAAGCTGACCTTCATCGATCCCGCGGTGCAGGCCAAGCTGGCCAATACGATGCTGCTGCAGGTCGACGTGACCGCCAACGATGCGCACGACAAGGCGATGCTGAAACGGTTTGGCCTGTTCGGCCCACCGGGGATCATTTTCTTCGACCGGGCGGGCAAGGAGATCAGTGACAGCCGCGTGATCGGCTACCAGAATGCCGCCAAATTCCTGAATTCGCTGCAAAAGCTCGAGTAGCCCGTAGGGTGGGCTCCGCCCACGCGGTACATCGTTCGCGTATCGGACAGAGGACAAAAAAGGGATGCCGAGGCATCCCTTTTTCGTTATCAGCTAAATCATTTAGCTTTGCAGCGCCGCGCCACGCTCGCCGTGCTGACCACCGCGATGACCGTGATGCCTGCCGCCGAAACGCATCGCTTTGCTGTCCAACACCTGCTTCTGCTCCGGCGTGAGCACGGCATACAGGTTGTTCAAGGCCGCCAGGCGCGCTTCCATGCGGGCGGTGCGCTGCTTCTGGCGCTCGATCTGCTGCTGCAGGCGCTGCGGCGCGGGTAGGGCCGCCAGCTTCTCGTGCTCGGCACGGGCTTGCGGGCCCTGTGCGGGCTTGCCGGCTGCGATGAAGGCGGCGAAAGCCGGTTCCTGCTGCCGGGTCAGCTTGAGCTCGGCACGCAGCTTGGCTTCACGCTGGGCTTGCCATTCGGCGCGCTTGGCCTGGCGCTCGGCTTTGAATGCCGCGCGCTGTTCGGCGCTGACGGCCTGGCCATGGCGGCCTTCCTGCGGCTGGACAGGGGCAGTCTGGGCGACGGCGGCGCCGGCGATACCGAGGGCGGTCAGGGCGATCAAGACATTTTTGTGAAGAGTTTTCATTTCAGGTCCTCGTGGTGTGTGAGTCAGTTGATGTTGTGCGTGAACTACTCACTGCACGGGATCCATCATCGCGAATAAATGTAAGCCCAGCGTGTCCCCTGCCACACTCTTTGTATCAATATGTTTCCTTCGTTTATTCATATACATACAGATACAAACCCGCTGTTCATGCCCTGTAGAAGCAAGGATAATTGCGAGCATGGACAATCCATCTACCATCCTCATCGTCGACGACGACCGCGACATCCGCCAGTTGCTGGCCGACTACCTCGAGTCGAACGGCTACCGCGCGCTGGCCGCCGCCGACGGCGTGGCGATGTGGAAGATCCTCGACGAGGCTCGTCCCGACCTGATCGTGCTCGACCTGAACCTGCCGGGCGACGACGGCCTGACGCTGTGCCGCAAGCTGCGCGCCACCTCCAGCCTGCCGGTGATCATGCTTACGGCGAGAAACGAGCCGCTCGACCGCATCCTCGGCCTGGAAATGGGCGCCGACGATTACCTCCCGAAACCCTTCGAGCCGCGCGAGCTGCTGGCGCGCATCCGCAGCGTGCTGCGCCGCTCGCATGCGATGCCCTCGAATGCCCCGGCCGAGAACGTGCAGCAGATGCGCTTTTCGGGCTGGACCCTGGACCTGACGGCGCGCCACCTGCTCAATCCGGACGGCATGGTGATCATGCTGTCGGGCGCCGAGTTCCGCCTGCTGCGCGTCTTCCTCGAACACCCGAACCGCGTCCTGAACCGCGACCAGCTGCTGAACCTGACGCAAGGGCGCGACGCCGACCCCTTCGACCGCTCGATCGATATCCAGATCAGCCGCCTGCGCCAGAAGCTGGGCGAAGACGCGCGCATGCCGCAAATCATCAAAACCGTGCGTAACGGCGGCTACGTGCTGGCCGGCCAGGTCACCGTGGAGCCCGCAGCGTGAAAGCCTTCCTCGGCTCGATGACGGGCCGTGTCTTTGCCACCTTGCTCCTCGGTATTCTGATTTCGGCTGCGCTCACCCAGTGGCTGGCCGACGTCGAACGCCAGCGCGTGCTCGAACGCCAGCGCGACCAGACCCTGATCGAGCGCGCCGAGCAACTCATCATGGCAACCGAGATCGTGCCGGCCTCGGCCCGACGCGCCTATCTCGGCGTTGCCAACCGTCCCGGCCTGCAGCTCGATGCCGGTGAGCTGCAGCCGCTCGCGCCCACACCCTCGGACTTCGCCCGCACCCTGACCGACAGGCTCGGCAAGGAATACCGGATCGGCAGCGCCGCGGCCCGTCCGGCGGCCTGCGCCAACCCGCCGCGGATGCCGCTGCTGTACGGCCTGCTGAGCGCCGAATGGCGCGGCGCCTGCGAAAACCTGAACGTGCGCCTGCGCGACGGCGAACAATTGCACCTGTCCGTGCTGCCGCCGCGCAGCCTGGTGCTTGCCGATACCGATTACCGCGCCGTGCTGGCGCTGTTTTTTGTCAGCATCGCGATTCTCGCCTACCTCGTCGCGCGCATGACGACCCGTCCGCTGAAACAGCTGGCGCAGGCCGCGCAGGACCTCGGCAACGACATCAACCGCGCCCCGCTCGACCTCACCGGCGCCAGCGAAATCCGGCAAGCGAGCGCGGCCTTCAACGCCATGCAGGCGCGGATTCGCCAGTACATCTTCCAGCGCACGCAGATGCTGGCCGCGATCACCCACGATCTGCAAACGCCGCTCACGCGCATGCGCCTGCGCCTGGAAAAGGTGTCGGACCACGAGCTCCAGGAACGCCTGATCGGCGACTTGTCGGCCATGCAGGCGATGGTGCGGGAGGGACTCGATCTCGCGCGCAGCATGGACACCACCGAAAGCATGCAGCTGCTCGACCTCGATTCGCTACTGGACTCCGTGTGCGACGACGCCGCCGACGCCAGCCAGGCCGTCACGCTGGCGGGGCGCTCGGGCATGGCGCTGCTGGGCCGTCCGCTCGACCTGCGCCGCTGCCTCGGCAACCTGATCGACAACGCGGTGAAATACGGGCACCAGGCCCAGGTCACGGTCGACCGCGTGAACGGTGCAGCGCGCATCCGCGTGCGCGACAGCGGCCCCGGCATCGAGCAATCGGAGCAGGTCCGCGTGTTCGATCCCTTCTACCGTGTCGAGATCTCGCGCTCGCGCGAATCGGGCGGCACCGGCCTGGGCCTGACCATCGCCCGCAACATCGCCGAGCAGCACGGCGGCAGCATCTCCCTGGCGAACCACCTGGAAGGCGGCCTCGAGGTTACCCTCATGCTGCCGGAGTACTACCCGGGCAAATGACACTGTGATATGCCAGTGTCATACTGACTAATCTCATCGCACCGATTTAATTGACTGATAAAGCCGCCGGCACGCGCGGTAAGGGACCTGAATGAAAAAGAATACTCTCGCAGTGATCGCCATTGTCGTGGCCGCTGGTGCCGGCGGCGCCTGGTACATGAACCGGGGCGCCCATGCCGAAGCCGAAAGCGCACAGGGCGGCGCGGGTGGAAAGGGCGGCGCGCAGCCGCCGACCACCGTCAACGTGATCACTCCGCAGCGCCAGGATGTCGGCGTGGACGTTGCCGCGAACGGCACCGTCACGCCGCAACGCACCGTCGACCTGCGTCCGCAGACGACCAGCACGATCCGGCAGGTCCACATCAAGGAAGGCCAGTTCGTGAAAGCCGGTCAATTGATGTTCTCCTTGGATGACCGCAGCGACCGCGCCAGCGTGGCGCAGGCCGAAGCGGAAGTGGCGCGCGGCCGTGCCAGCCTGGCCGACCTCGAGCGCCAGTACAAGCGCAGCCAGGACCTGGTGGCCCAGAAATTCCTGGCGCAAAGCGCCGTCGACACATTGAGGAGCCAGGTCGAGGGCGCCAGAGCCGCCCTGGCCGCCAGCAGCGCCGCCGTGCGCGCCAGCCAGGTGAACGCCAGCTACACGAGCATCCGCGCACCGATGGCGGGCCGCGTCGGCGCGATCAATGTCTATCCGGGCAGCCTGGTGCAGCCGGCAACCTCATTGACCACCGTCACCCAGCTCGACCCGATCGACGTCGCGTTTACGCTGCCGGAATCGAGCCTCGGTTCGCTGCTGGCCGCGCAGAAGCAGGGCAAGGTGGCAGTCGAAGCCAGCACCGGCGCCGATGCGAAACCGGTGACCGGCGAACTGAGTTTCGTCGACAACACGGTCGACCCGACCAGCGGCACCATCCGCGTGAAAGCGCAGTTCGGCAACAGCGACGGCCTGCTGTGGCCGGGGCAATACGTGAACACGCGCGTCACCGTGCGCACGATAAAGGACGCGGTGGTGATTCCGCAGAATGCGATTATCATCAACGCGCAAGGCACCTTCGTCTACGTGGCCGAGAAGGATGGCACCGCGCGCCAGGTGCCGATTGCACGCCAGCATGCGTTCGGCCTGAATGCGGCGGTGACGGGCCTGAACGGCGACGAGCAGGTCATTACCGAAGGCAAGCAGAACCTGCGTCCGGGCGGCAAGGTACGGCTCGCGGGAGCGAAGCAGCAAGGCACGCAACAAGCTGCGCCGGCAGGAAAGGATAAAGCGGCATGAATTTGTCCGAACTGTGTATCCGCCGGCCGGTAATGGCCGTGCTGCTGTCGATCAGCCTGGTGCTGGTCGGCATCCTCGCCTACATGCACATTCCGGTTGCGGCGCTGCCCAGCTATAACACGCCGGTCATCAACGTCAACGCCAACCTGCCGGGCGCCAGCCCCGAGACGATGGCCTCGTCCGTCGCCTTGCCGCTGGAAAAACAATTCTCGACGATCGCCGGCATCAAGCTGATCACGTCGACCAGCACCCAGGGCAGCACCTCGCTCACCCTGGAATTCGACACCAAGATCGATGTCGACAAGGCCGCCGTCGACGTCCAGGCGGCGCTGCTGGGCGCCCAGCGCCAGTTGCCGCTCGAAATGACGGACCTGCCGTCCTATCGCAAGGTCAATCCGGCCGACGCCCCGATCCTGTTTGCGCACATGACCTCGCCGTCGATGAGCCTGGCCGAGCTGAACGATTACGCCGAGAACATGATCTCGCCGGCGATCTCGACCCTGCCGGGCATTGCCCAGGTCACCGTGAATGGCCAGAAGCGTTTCGCCGTGCGCGTGCGTGCCCGTTCCGACCTGATGAACGCGAGAAATATTTCGATGGATGAACTGGCGACCGCGCTGCGCGCCGCCAACTCGAATGCGCCGCTGGGCGTGCTCGACGGCCCGGCGCAAACGCTGACCATCCAGGGCGGCGCCCAGCTGATGAAGGCGGCCGATTTCGCGAAATTGATCATCGCCACCCGCGACGGCATGCCGGTGCGCCTGCAGGATGTCGCGCAAGTCGAGGACAGCTACCAGTCCGTCAAGGCGGCTGGCAGCCTGAACGGCGAACGTTCCATCGTGCTCATGGTGCAGCGCCAGCCGAACGCGAATACCGTGCAGGTGGTCGACGCCGTGCGCGCGCTGCTGCCGAAATTCGAGCAGCAACTGCCGGCCTCGATCAAGATCCACCTGGTCAACGACCGCTCGATCTCGATCAGGGAGGCGATCCACGACGTCAACCTGACCCTGGCCGGTACCATCGTGCTGGTCATCCTGGTGATCTTCCTGTTCCTGCACCGCCTCACGGCAACCCTGATTCCGGCGGTCACCGTGCCCATCTCTCTGCTGGGCGCGCTGTCGCTGTTGTATGCGCTCGGCTATAGCCTCGACAACATCTCGCTGCTGGGCATTACGCTGGCAGTCGGCCTGGTGGTCGACGACGCCATCGTGGTGCTGGAAAACATCGTGCGCCACATGGAGCTCGGTAAAAAACCCTTCCACGCGGCCCTGGTAGGTTCGCGCGAGATGGGTTTTACCATCATCTCGATCTCGATTTCGCTGGTCGCCGTTTTTATCCCGATCTTCTTCATGCCGGGCGTGATCGGCCTGCTGTTCCGTGAGTTCGCCGTCATCGTCGGCCTCGCCGTGCTGGTCTCGGCAGCCGTGTCGTTGACCCTGGTGCCGATGCTGTGCTCGCGCCTGTTGAAAGGCGGCGGCCACGTCGAGCCGCACGAGATGTCCTGGATCGGGCGCCGTTTCGAGGCGCTGTTCACGAGCGTGCGCAATGGGTATGCGCGCAGCCTGGACCGCGCGCTGCGGCACCGTTTCCTGGTGCTGATGCTGGCGCTGGGCACCCTGGTGCTGACCATCTTCCTGTATTCGACCATGCCAAAAGGCTTCTTCCCCGAGGAAGACCTGGGGCAATTGCGCGTGACCGTCGAAACGGCGGAAGACACCTCATCAAGCAGGCTGCTGGAACTGCAGGGCAAGGTGGTCGACGTGATGCGCGCAAACAAGAACGTGCAGAGCGTGACCTCGTTTACCGGCGGCGGCAACAGCGGCCGCATGTTCCTGGTGCTGGTGCCGCGGGCAGAGCGTCCTGCAATGCCCGCAGTCCTTGATGAACTGCGCAAGGCCACGCGCAACATCGCCGGCGTGCAGGTCTACATGGCCCCGGTGCAGAACCTGCAGCTGGGCGGCCGTCCAAGCAAAAGCCGCTACCAGTACTCGCTGCAAAGCGTGTCGGGCGGGGAAATCGGCGGCTGGGCCGACCAGTTCCTCGAGCGCATGCGCGCCAACCCGATTTTCCGCGACGTCACCAGCGACTCGCAGAACCGCGGCCTGCAAGCCACGCTCGACATCGACCGCGACAAGGCGGCGCTGCTCGGCGTCCAGATGGCCGACGTGCGCACCGTGCTGTACGCAACCTTCGGCGAGCGCCAGGTCTCGACCATTTATTCCAGCGCGGCCAGCTATTACGTGATCCTGGAAGCGGCCGAGGCCGACCGCTATTACGACGACGCCCTGTCAAAAGTGTCGGTGCGCTCGAAATCGGGCGCGCTCGTGAAACTGTCGAGCTTTGCGAGCGTGCGCCGCACGGTCGGCCCGATCGCCATCAACCACCAGGGGCAGTTGCAGGCGATCACGCTGGCATTCAACCTGGCGCCGGGCGTGCCGCTGGGCGACGCCACCGCGGCGATCGACCAGATGGGCCGCGACATGAAGCTGCCGGCTTCGGTCATCACCCAGTACGGCGGCGATGCAGCGGTGTTCCAGGACACCCAGTCGAGCCAGCTGATCCTGATCATCACGGCCATCGGCGTCATTTACGTGCTGCTCGGCGTGCTGTACGAGAGCTATATCCACCCGTTGACGATTCTGGCCGGCCTGCCGTCGGCGGCGGTCGGCGCCTTGCTGACGCTGTGGATTTTCAATATGGACCTGACCCTGATCGCGATGATCGGCATCCTGATGCTGATCGGTATCGTGAAAAAGAACGCGATCATGATGATCGACTTCGCCCTCGACGCCCAGAGGAATGCCGGCATGACGCCGGACGAGGCGATCCGCGAGGCCTGCGTCCTGCGTTTCCGTCCGATCCTGATGACGACGCTCGCCGCAATGATGGGCGCGCTGCCGATCGCGCTGGGCATCGGTGCCGGCGCGGAATTGCGCCAGCCCCTGGGTCTCGCCGTGGTGGGCGGCCTGATCTTCTCACAGGTGATCACGCTCTACATCACGCCGGTCATCTACCTGTACCTCGACAAGTACAGCGGCTCCGGCCCGATGACGGACGACGACGTCGCCGCGGCGGAAGCCGAGTCCGAGGCCGGCCATGCGCAGCACGAACCGGTGAAACACCCACGCGTACGGGTCGGCTGAAACATCCTGTAACAACCGTCAGGACGACAGTTGTATAAGCTGTAACGTGGAATGCGGCCGTGCGAAGTCGATCCAAACGGGGTAGACTTCGCACGCGGCCGCGTGTCGCGTTATTTGGCTATCCGGAAAGTGCTATCGATTTTGCGTGACCAATCCCATATTTGCGTAGAGCACGGCGATGTATGCGACCATTGCGGCCAGCCCCTGCCTGGCCGCACCGTGCCGCAGTATGGTGAGCGCCGCGCCAATCGCACCGGTCTGATACTCACGGTCTTGCTGCACCTGCTGCTGGTCGCGCTGTATTTTTACCAGCCGCAAAAGAAAGAAAAGAAGGCCCGTCCGCCCGATGGCGGCGAAGTCGTCTATGTCGCGCCGCTGGCGAAGCCGGCCCAGCCGCCGCCGCAAAAATCGGCCGCGCGCAAACCCACCAAGAGCACCCCGCGCCCGCGTCCCACGACGCCGCCGGTCCAGCGTCTGCCGAACACCATTACCTTGCCGAATGAAAAACCGGTCGAAGTGGCCAAGGTGCAGCCGCCGCCAGAGCCGAAGCGCGAGGAAGTTGCGCCCGAGATGGACATGACGGAATACATCGCCAAGCGCCGCCAGGCCAGGGGCGCCACCGACCCCAGCACGTCCACGGAAGAAAGCGAAGCCGCGCGCGGCAGCCGCAATGCGCTGGCGAACATCGCGGCGGTCAACAACCGCGGGCGCGACGACGCCAACGAGAGCGGCGGCGTGTTCTCGATCTCGAATAAAACCTTCCACAGCATGGACCTGAAATTCCGTGGCTGGAACCCGAGTTTCAAACGGCGCTGGCTGACCTCGGTGACGGTGGAGCAGGGCAGCGAGCCGGATGTGGAGACGGCGGTCGTCAAGAAGATGATCGAACTGATCCGGCGCGAAAAGACGGGCGATTTCGAGTGGGATTCGCACCGCCTCGGCAAGGTGATCACGATGAGCGCGCGGGTGAAGGATACGGAACAGTTGCAGGCCTTCCTGATGAAGGAGATGTTCCCGGAGTACAAGCCGCCGGTGCGGTGAGTCCCGCTCCATAAAAAAAACCGTGCCTCGGCACGGTTTTTTTGTTTGGCGACGAAACGTTTATCCGCCGGCCTTGAGCTTGCGCGCCACGTCCAGCGCGAAATAGGTCAGCACCCCATCCGCTCCTGCGCGTTTAAAGGCCATCATCGATTCCATCATGACCTTGTCGTGATCGAGCCAGCCGTTCTGCGCGGCCGCCTTGATCATCGCGTATTCGCCGCTGACCTGGTAGGCGAAGGTCGGCACCTTGAACTCGTCTTTGACACGCCGCACCACGTCCAGATAGGGCATGCCCGGCTTGACCATCACCATGTCGGCGCCTTCGGCCAGGTCCAGCGCCACTTCGCGCAGGGCTTCGTCGGTATTGGCCGGATCCATCTGGTAGGTGTTCTTGTCGGCCTTGCCGAGATTGGCGGCCGAGCCGACGGCGTCGCGGAAGGGGCCGTAGAAGGCCGACGCATACTTGGCCGAGTAGGCCATCAGGCGGGTATGAATAAAACCTTTTTCTTCCAGGGCATTGCGGATCACGCCCATGCGCCCGTCCATCATGTCCGAAGGCGCGACGATGTCGACGCCGGCCTCGGCCTGGGCCAGGGCCTGGCGCGTCAGCATCTCGATGGTTTTCTCGTTGACGATGTAGCCGGTCTCGTCCGGCAGGCCATCCTGGCCGTGGGTCGTGTACGGGTCGAGCGCGACGTCGGTCAGGATGCCCAGCTGCGGGAACTGCTGCTTGAGCTTTCTTACCGCGCGCGGCACCAGGCCATCGGGATTGGTCGCTTCCACGCCGTCATAGGTTTTAAGAGAGGCGTCGATCACCGGGAACAGCGCCAGTACCGGAATGCCGAGTGCCACGCATTCCTCGGCCACCCCCATCAGCAAGTCCACGGATAAACGCTCCACGCCCGGCATCGAGGCCACCTGCTGGCGCTGGTTCTCGCCGTCGAGGATGAAGACCGGGTAGATCAGGTCGGACGCGGTGACGGTGTTTTCGCGCATCATGGCGCGCGAGAACGGGTCGCGGCGCATGCGGCGCATGCGGGTGGCGGGGTACTGGCCGGTAATGATGGAGCTCATCGTGATCGCTTTCTTCAGGGTTGGTCGGGGGCCTTGCCTTCGTCGCTGCCGCCGTCTTGCGCGTCGTCGATGTCGTCTTCTTCTTCGACGTCCAGGCCGATCAGGGACTGGATCTTGGCGTCCGCTTCCTCGATGCCGATCCGTTTCAACGCCGAGAACAATTGCACCGTGAACGGGAAGCCTTCGCCGTCTTCATCCACATAGCTTTCCAGCACGCCTTTCGCTTCGCGCAGTGCGTTAGCCTGCTCGTTGCGGTTCAGCTTGTCGGCCTTGGTGAGGATGCAGTGGATCGGTTTGCCGGTCGGGGCGAACCATTCCAGCATTTGCGTGTCCAGGTCCGTAAACGGGCGGCGCGAATCCATGATCAGGACCAGCGCGGCCAGTTGCTCGCGGCGCTGGACATAGTCGCCCAGCAGCTTTTGCCAGTGCAGTTTCGCATTGCCCGATACTTCCGCGTAGCCATAACCCGGCAAGTCGACCAGCAGGGCGCGGATTTCCTCGACGATGGTCGGGTCCTTGCGGTGCTGGGCGACGTGGGCGCCGCCGATCGAGAAATAATTGATGTGCTGCGTGCGGCCAGGGGTCTTCGAGGCGAAAGCCAGGCCCTTCTGGTTCGTCAGGATATTAATCGCGGTCGACTTGCCCGCGTTGGAACGGCCGGCAAAGGCGATCTCCGGCACCACGGTGTTGGGGAGATCGCGCAATTGATTGACGGTCGTGAAGAAGCGGGCTTGCCAGAGTTTGGACATGGGGAAGAGGTGAAAAAGGCAATGAAATGAAGCAATGGGGAAACAAAGCTATTGTACAATAAGGGGTTATCAATTGTATGGGCTGCCCTTTCAGGGACGCCGGTCAGGCCGCTGTAATTACAATAAATCTGTTGTCGACTTTTTCAGGGTGCTCGAATGAATCGTGTGTCTGTATCGTCCGCTAACGCGGTGTTCGTGAAATCGTTGTTGGTTGCAACCCTGGCTCTCGGCAGCATCGCTGGCGCAGCCGAAGCGCAGCACCCCGCCAAACCAGACGCCGCCAAGGGCGCCACCCTGTACGAAAGCGGCGACACCGCGCGCGGCCTGCCGGCCTGCCTGTCCTGCCACGGCGCCAACGGCAACTCGAGCATCGCAGTCAATCCGAAGCTGTCGTCCCAGATCGAAGCCTACACCCACAAGCAGCTGGTCGACTTCACCACGCCGCAGCGCGTGAATCCGGTCATGACCACCTACGCCAAGATGCTCACCGACGAGGAAAAGCGCAACGTCGCCGCCTACCTCGCCATGCAGAAGACCAAGCAGGGCGCAGCGAAGAACAAGGACACCATCGAACTGGGCCGCAAGATCTATCGCGGCGGCATCGCCGAGAAGGGTGTCGCCGCCTGCGCCAGCTGCCATGGCGCCGCCGGCGCCGGCATTCCGGTACAGTATCCGCGCCTGGCCGGCCAGCAGCAAGACTACACGGTCGCCCAGCTGGTCAATTTCCGCACCGGCGCGCGTACCAACAGCCCGCAGATGACGACGCTGGCACAGCGCCTGTCGGACGCCGAAATGAAGGCAGTCGCGGATTATATCGCCGGCCTGCGTTAAGTTAATCAACGTATGCTGAAGTAATAAAGGGGCGGCAGCGCAAGCTGGCGCCCTTTTTGCTGCAAACTAGCTGCACGAGAAAGTCGTAGAACCATGAGCACCACTGGAATTGAACTGAAAACGCGCCGCTCCTGGCTGGCCGAGACCGTCGAGCTGGTGTCGTCGATGCGCTTCGCCATCAGCCTGCTGGTGATCCTGGCGATCGCCGCCATCATCGGCACCGTGCTGCGCCAGGGCGACATCATGCCGAACTACGTGAACCAGTTCGGCCCCTTCTGGTACGAAGTGTTCGCCAAACTCGGCCTGTACACCGTCTACACCAGCTGGTGGTTCCTGCTCATCCTGATGGTGCTGATCGTCTCGACCAGCCTGTGCCTGATCCGCAATGCGCCGAAGATGACGCGCGACATGCGCAGTTGGCGCGAGTCGGTGCGCGAAGAATCGCTGCGCAATTTCCACCACAAGTCCGAATGGACCACGCCGCTGAATGCGTCCGCGCTGGCCCAGCAGAGCGCGCTGCGCCTGGGCCATGCCGGCTATAAAGTAAAAATCGTCGAGAAGGAACACGGGACGCTGGTGGCGGCGAAGAAGGGCGCCGGCAACAAGTTCGGCTATATCTTCGCGCACACGGCCATCATCGTGATCCTGCTGGGCGGCATGCTCGATTCCGAGCTGCCCATCCGTTTGCAGCAATGGTTCCTCGGCAAAACGCCCTACACCGGCGGCGGCCTGATCGCCGACGTGCCGGCCCAGCACCGCCTCAGTGTGAACAACCCTACGTATCGGGGCAATATCCTGCTGGCGGAAGGGCAGACCGGGCGCGTCGCCACCATCGCCCAGCCGAGCGGCTCGCTGCTGCAGGAATTGCCGTTCGACCTGCAGCTGAAAAAATTCCACATCGAGTTCTACTCGACCGGCATGCCGAAGCTGTTCGCCAGCGATGTCCTCGTGCACGACCGCGAGCTCGGCAAAACCTTTCCGGCGACCATTAAAGTCAACGAGCCGCTGATCTACAAGGGCGTCGCCGTCTACCAGTCGAGCTTCGAGGATGGCGGCAGCCGCCTGAAACTGACCGGCTTCCCGATGGCGGGCGCCGATGCCAGGGCTTTCCCGATCGCCGGCGAGGTGAACGGCGCAACGGAACTGAAAGCGGCTGGCAGCACTTATTCCGTCGAGTGGTCGGGCTTCCGTCCTTTCAACGTCGAGAACACCGCGGGCAATGACGTACGCGCCGTGGCCAAGGGCCAGACGCTCAACGAGCAATTCGCGGCGACCCTTGGAAAAGCCTCCGGTTCGGCCGGCAAGCATGCCGGCAACAAGGATCTCAAAAATGTCGGCCCCAGCGTGCAATACAAGCTGCGCGACCAGACCGGGCAAGCAAAGGAATTCCTGAACTACATGCAGCCGGTAACGCTCGAGGGTTCCCAGGTGTATCTGGCCGGCGTGCGCTCCAGTCCGTCCGAGGCCTTCCGCTTCCTGCGCATCCCGGCCGACGACGCTTACAGCGTGCGCGAATGGATGCGCCTGCGCGCGGCGCTGGCCGACCCGGCCTTGCGGCTTGAAGCGGCACGCCGCTATGCCGCGCGCACCATGGCGCAGGGGCAGAAGGGCGGCGACGCCTTCGCCGGCCAGCTGCGCGAATCGGCCGAGCGCACGCTGGGCATGTTCGCCGGCGTGGGCACGCCGGGCGGCTTCGTCGCCGTGGCGCAGTTCCTGGAAAAGATTCCGGCAGCGGAGCAGGAAAAGGCGGCCGCCGTCTTCATCAAGATGCTCAACGGCGTGCTGTGGGAACTGTGGCAGGCCGCGCGCGCGCACGAGGGACTCCCTCTGATCGAAGGCAACGATACCCACGCGCGCTTCCTGCAGCTGGCGACGAATGCTTTATCGGACAGTTTCTTCTACGGCGCCCCGGTCTATCTGCAGCTCGACGAGTTCCATGAAGTCAAAGCCTCGGTGCTGCAGGTGACGCGTTCGCCCGGCAAGAAGATCGTGTATCTCGGCTGCGTGCTGCTGATCGCGGGTATCTTCTCGATGTTCTATATTCGCGAGCGGCGCTTGTGGATCTGGGTGCGTAATGGAGCAAGTGGGGCGCATGCCCTGATGGCGATGAGCACCCAGCGCAAGACACTGGATTTCGAAAAAGAGTTCGCCGAGCTGGCAGCCAAGCTGCCGCAATCGGCGTAAGCTGGCAGCGTTGCCGAGTTCAATACAGGCACTGGAGACAAACATGGAAGCATTTCAAAAGAACCCTGGCGTCGTCTACAAGGAAGCGCCCGGCTATTTCCGCAGCCTGAGCACCGTCGACTGGCTGTTCGGCGCCGGCCTGCTTGCGGCCGTGCTGTTCGCCCTGAACCGCTACGCCGGCTACATGGACGTCTATGAGCGCGCGATCCTGCTGCTGGCCGCGCCCACCTTTGCCGCCCTCGGCTGGCATTGGAAACCGGTGCGCTGGCTGATCCCGCTGGTTGCCTTGCTGGCGCTGTGGGCGATTTCGCTGTACGGCGGTTCGCTCGCGAATGCCGATCAAAAATTCTTCCTCAAATACATGCTGTCGAGCCAGTCGGCCATCCTGTGGATGAGCGCGATGTTCGCATTCTCGACGGTGTTCTACTGGATCGGCCTGCTGGCCCGTTCCCCGTTCGGCGCGGCGATCGGTTCGCGCCTGTGCTGGGCGGCGGTCGTGCTCGGCTTTACGGGCATGATGGTGCGCTGGTTCGAAAGTTACCTGATCGGCGCCGACGTCGGCCATATCCCGGTGTCGAACCTGTACGAGGTCTTCATCCTGTTCGCGATGATCACGGCGCTGTTTTACCTGTATTACGAGGAGCGCTACGCGACGCGCCAGCTGGGCGCCTTTGTCCTGCTGGTGATCGGCGCCGCCGTCGCCTTCCTCCTCTGGTACACGGTCTCGCGCGACGCCGCCGCGATTCAGCCGCTGGTGCCGGCCCTGCAGAGCTGGTGGATGAAGATCCACGTGCCAGCCAACTTCATCGGCTACGGCACCTTTGCCCTGGCGGCGATGGTCGGCACTGCGTATTTGCTGAAATCGCATGGCATCCTGGCCGACCGCTTGCCCAGCCTCGAGGTGCTCGACGACGTCATGTACAAGGCGATTTCGGTCGGCTTCGCCTTCTTCACGGTCGCCACGATTCTCGGCGCGCTGTGGGCCGCCGAGGCCTGGGGCGGCTACTGGTCCTGGGATCCGAAAGAGACCTGGGCACTGATCGTCTGGCTGAACTACGCGGCCTGGCTGCACATGCGCTTGATGAGCGGCCTGCGCGGACGCGTGGCGGCCTGGTGGTCGGTCGTGGGCCTGCTGGTGACGACGTTTGCCTTCCTCGGCGTCAACATGTTCCTCTCGGGTCTGCATTCTTACGGGGAACTGTAAAAGTTCGCAACCAGGCAAGGCAATTTGACGAAATCGTGTATCGTGAAGATTCAATTGCCTGGAGTTAGCGATGCTCATCAAATCAAGCCGCGACGGTGCGAATCCGCCGCTCTCTTCTGAAATCACGCCGCGCGAGGTCTATGAAGAGCGGCGCAAGTTCATTGCCCGTATGGCGGTCGGCGCCGCCGCCGGCAGCGCCTTGTGGGAGATGGCGAACCGCGAAGCCTTTGCCCAAGCACCGGCAGCGCAGAAGCTCGCCGCGAAGGCCAATCCCACGTTCTCGACCACCGAGCCGCGTACGGCCTTCAAGGACGCGACCAACTACAACAATTACTACGAGTTCGGTCTGGATAAAGGCGACCCGGCCGAGAACGCGCACACGCTGCGCCCGCGTCCCTGGACCGTCTCCATCGAAGGCGAAGTGAAAAAGCCGATGCGCCTCGACATCGACAGCCTGGTCAAGCTGGCCCCGCTGGAAGAGCGCGTCTACCGGCTGCGCTGCGTGGAGGGCTGGTCGATGGTGATTCCCTGGGTCGGCTATTCGCTGTCCAATCTCATCAAGCATGTCGAGCCGACCGGCAACGCGAAATATGTCGAATTCACGACCCTGGCCGACCCCAAGCAGATGCCGGGCCTGCGCAGCGGCGTGCTCGACTGGCCCTATGTCGAGGGCCTGCGCCTGGACGAAGCCATGCACCCGCTGGCGCTGCTGACCGTCGGCATGTACGGCCAGGTGCTGCCGAACCAGAACGGTGCCCCGGTGCGCGTCGTCGTGCCCTGGAAGTATGGTTTTAAATCGGCCAAGTCGATCGTGCGCATCCGGTTTACGCGCGACCAGCCGAAGACGGCCTGGAACGTGTCCGCGCCCTCCGAATACGGCTTTTACTCGAACGTGAACCCGAAGGTCGATCACCCGCGCTGGTCGCAGGCGAGCGAGCGCCGCATCGGCGAAGACGGCTTTTTCAAGAAGAAGCGCGAAACCCTGATGTTCAACGGCTACCCGGAAGTCGCCTCGCTGTACGCCGGCATGGACCTGAAAAAATTCTTCTGAGCGATGGCGTTCAATCCCGCACCAAAACAGCTGTCGACCATCAAGGGCATCGTCTTCGTCGCGGCACTGCTGCCGTTCTTGCGGGTGGCCTGGCTCGTGTTGCGCCAGGTCCCCGTCGATCCGCTCGCCTTCATCACCCACGAGACCGGCGACTGGGCTTTATATCTGCTCTGCATCACGCTGGCGGTGACGCCCGTGCGCCGCCTGTCGGGCTGGAACTGGCTGCTGAAACTGCGGCGCATGTTCGGGCTGTTCACCTTTTTCTACGCCTTCCTGCATTTCATGGCCTTCTTCTGGTTCGACCATTTCTTCGATGTCGCGGCGATGCTGCGCGACGTCGGCAAGCGGCCATTCATTCTCGTCGGCTTCACCGCCTTCGTGCTGCTGATCCCGCTCGCGGCGACCAGCACCAACGCCATGATCAGGCGCCTGGGCGGCAAGCGCTGGCAATGGCTGCATCGGCTGATCTACCTGATCGCGCCGCTGGCCGTGCTCCACTTCTGGTGGATGAAGGCGGCCAAGAACAACCTGGCGCAGCCGGCGCTGTTCGCGACGATCGTGTTCGTTCTGCTGGGAATGCGGGTGTATTGGAGCCGCCTCAAGGCGCGCGCCACGGTGCGCGGACAAAAAAAAGCCCCGGTCGCTTGACCGGGGCTTTTTTTTCGACTGAAGTGCTTTATTTCAGCATCGATTCCAGCGCAAACAGGTCCGCCGGATTCTCGCGCTGGCGAATCACGTGCACCTGCTCGCCGTCGACCATGATTTCGGCCGCGCGGCCGCGCGTGTTGTAGTTCGAGGCCATCGTCATGCCGTAGGCGCCTGCGCTCATCATCGCCAGCAAATCGCCCGGCTCGACGGCCAGTTCACGCTCTTTCGCCAGCCAGTCTCCCGATTCGCAGACCGGGCCGACGACGTCGTACACGGCTTTTTCACCTTCGCGCGGCACGACCGGCTTCATGTCCATCCAGGCGCCGTAGAGCGTCGGGCGCATCATGTCGTTCATGGCGGCGTCGATGATGGCGAAATTCTTTTCCGCGCCGGGTTTCAGGAACTCGACTTTGGTGACCAGCACGCCGGTGTTGGCGACGATCGAACGGCCCGGCTCAAAAATGACCTTGACGGCACGGCCGTCGTGGCGCGCCGCGCGCCAGGCGTCGATGCGCGCGAACAGGCGTCCCAAGTAGTCGCCCACCGGCACCGGCGGCTTGTCGCCGGGCGCACCGTAATCGACGCCGACGCCGCCGCCGATGTCGAGGTGGTGGATGTGGATGCCCTCGGCGTCGAGCGTGTCGATCAGTTCGATCAGTTTATCGAGCGCTTCCAGCAGCGGCGCGTCGTCCAGCAGCTGCGAACCGATGTGGCAGTCGATACCGACCACGTCCAGGTTGGGGAGAGACGCGGCGGCGCGGTAGGTGGCGAGCGCGTCATCGAAAGCCACGCCAAACTTGTTTGCCTTCAGGCCGGTCGCGATATACGGGTGGGTCTTGGCGTCCACGTTCGGGTTCACCCGCAGCGAGACCGGGGCGCGCTTGCCCATGCCGGCCGCGACCTCGTTCAGGCGGTGCAGTTCCGGGATCGACTCGACGTTGAAGCAGAGGATGCCTTTTTCCAGCGCCAGGCGCATTTCAGCTTCGGTCTTGCCCACGCCCGAGAAGATCACTTTATCTGGATCGCCGCCGGCCGCGATCACGCGCAGCAGTTCGCCGCCCGAGACGATGTCGAAGCCGGCGCCTTCGCGCGCCAGCAGGTCGAGGATGGCGAGATTCGAATTGGCCTTCATCGCATAGCAGACCAGGGCATCGCGGCCCTGGCAGGCATCGGCGTACGCTGCGAAATTCTGCAGCAGCGCCGCTTTCGAATAGACATAAGTGGGCGTTCCGAACTCTTCGGCAACGCGGGACAAAGGGATGCTCTCGGCGTGCAGGACGCCGTCTCGGTACGAAAAGTGCGACATGAAGTTCTTATTGGACGGGGGCGGGAGTTGGAGTCAAAGTCTGGGCCGGCGCGGCGTCGGTGGTCGGCGCGACAATGGGCGTCACCGGTTTGGCTGGCGCCGCGGCAGGCTTGGCAGGCGGTTTCGGCATGTATAAGGGGCCGGTCTGGCCGCAGCCGGCGAGCGCGGCAACGGTCAGCGCGGCGGCGATGGAAAGCGCGTAAGGTGACTTCACGATTAGAATCACGGTTTAATCAAGACCTTGGAGTGTAGCATGACCGAATCCGAATTTTTGGACCTGGCCGATTCGACGCTGAACCGCATCGAGACCTGTTTCGACAACCTCAACGACCAGGACGTGGTCGACGTCGAGTGCAAGCGCAACGGCAACGTGCTCGAGATCGAGTTCATCGCCAACGGCTCGAAGATCATCGTCAACAGCCAGGCGCCGCTGCAGGAGATGTGGATGGCGGCGCGCGCCGGCGGCTACCACTACAAGCGCGTGGGCGACGAGTGGCGCAATACGCGCGACGATTCGGAGTTTTTTGCAGCCTTGTCGGATGTGGCCACGCAGCAGGGCGGGGCGCCAGTAAAAATCGGTTGATTTTGTAGGGTGGGCATTCATGCCCACGCGGTGCGGCATGCAAATCACGATGCACATGCCGCACCGCGTGGGCATGGAATGCCCACCCTACAATTCAAAACAACTCGTTCTTGACCGCGTCCTGCGCCTTCTGCTGCGCCGGCGCCGGCGTCGTTCCCACGTCGAGCGACTGCACGCCCGTTCCCGGCGGATTCTCGGCATAGTAGTACTCGCCATTGGCCATGATCAGCCCCGGCGGCACCGGGCGTTCCTCGACCGGCACCGATTTCAGGGCCGTCTGCATGTAGCCGATCCAGATCGGTAATGCCAGGCCGCCGCCGGTTTCCTTGTTGCCCAGGTTCTTCGGCTGGTCATAGCCCATCCAGGCAATTCCGACCACCTTCGGCTGGTAGCCGGCGAACCAGGCGTCGATCGAGTCGTTGGTGGTGCCGGTTTTACCGGCGATGTCGGTGCGTTTCAGCGTCGCCTGCGCCTTGGCCGCGGTGCCGTAGCGCGCCACGTCCTTGAGCATGCTGTCCATCAGGAAGGCGTTGCGCGCGTCGATCACGCGGTTCGCTTCCGTGCCGGCGCGCTCGGGACGCGCTTCGGACAGCACTTTACCGGCGCTGTCGGTCACCTTCGAGATCAGGTAGGGGCTGACGCGGTAGCCGCCGTTGGCGAAGACGGCATACGCGCCGGCCATCTGCAGCGGCGTGGTGGCGCCGGCGCCCAGGGCCAGCGTCAGGTACGGCGGGTTCTTTTCCGGATCGAAGCCGAAGCGGGTCGCGTATTCCTGGCCGTAGCGCGCGCCGATGCGGTTCAGGATGCGGATCGAGATCATGTTCTTCGACTTGGTCAGGCCGCGCCGCATCGTCATCGGACCTTCGTATTTCGCGTCGTAGTTCTTCGGCTCCCAGGCCTGGCCGCCGGTCTGGCCGGCGTCGAAGGAGATCGGCGCGTCGTTGATCAGGGTCGATGGCGACAGGCCGCGTTCCAGGGAAGCGGAATAGATGAACGGCTTGAACGAGGAACCCGGCTGGCGCCAGGCTTGCGTGACGTGATTGAATTTGTTGCGGTTGTAGTCGAAGCCGCCGACCAGGGCGCGGATCGCGCCGTCCTCGGTGTTGGCCGCAACGAAGGCCGATTCGACTTCCGGCATCTGCGTGATCTTCCAGCCGTCGCCACCGTCCTGCGTGACGCGGATCAGCGCGCCGCGGCGGATGCGGCGGTTCGGCGCCGCCTTCGCCGACAGCCAGCTCGACGCGAAGGACAGGCCGGGGCCGGTGATCTTGATTTCCTCGCCCGAGGCCAGCACGGCGCTCACACTCGACGGCGAGGCCGTCAGCACGACGGCGGCCACGATGTCGTCGCTGTCGGGCTTCTCGGCCAGTTCCGCTTCGATCGCCTCGTCGGCTTCGGTCTTGTCGGTCGGGATCTCGATATACGATTCCGGGCCGCGGTAGGGGTGCCGGCGCTCGTAGTCCATCACGCCGCGGCGCAGGGCGAGGTAGGCCGCGTCCTGGTCGGCCTTGGTGATCGTGGTGAACACGTTCAGGCCGCGCGTATACGTGTCCTCTTTAAATTGTTCATACACCAGCTGGCGCGCCATCTCGGCCACGTATTCGGCGTGTACGCCGAAGGCGGTGCTGTCGGACTTGACTTTCAGTTCTTCGTTTTTCGCCGTCTCGAACTGCGCATCCGTGATGTAGCCGAGCGAATGCATGCGCTGCAGGATGTACTGCTGGCGGGTGCGGGCGCGGGTCGGGTTGACCACCGGGTTGTAGGCCGACGGCGCTTTCGGCAGGCCGGCCAGCATGGCCGCTTCGGCGACGCTGATGTCGCGCAGGTCCTTGCCGAAATAGATCTGGGCCGCCGACTGGAAGCCGAAGGCGCGCTGGCCCAGGTAGATCTGGTTCATGTAGACCTCGAGGATCTGGTCCTTGGTCAGGTTCTTTTCGATTTTCCACGCCAGCAGGGCCTCGTAGGCCTTGCGTTTCAGGGTCTGCTCGGACGACAGGAAGAAGTTGCGCGCGACCTGCTGCGTGATCGTCGAGGCGCCCTGGCGCGCGCCGCTGCCTGCGGCATTGTGCAGGGCTGCGCGCAGCACGCCCATGTAGTCGACGCCGCCGTGCTGGTAGAAACGGTCGTCCTCGATCGAGAGCACCGCCTTTTTCATGACGTCCGGGATTTCCTTGAAACGCACCAGGGTGCGGCGCTCCTCGCCGAATTCGCCGATGAGGACGTTATCGGCGGTAAAAATCCGCAGCGGCATCTTGGGCCGGTAGTCGGTGATGGTGTCGAGGGCCGGCAGGTTCGGGTAGGCCATGGCCAGCGCGAACACGACCACCAGCACGCCGGTCAGGGCGAGCCCGCCCAGCGCGGCAAAAGCCATCAGGACCAGGCGCTTCGGACTGTATTTCTTCGGTGCCGGGGAATTCGTCGTTTGGGAAGATTTCATGCTGACTCGCAAAATTGATCCGCCTCATTATAAGGCACCCCCTTCCATGGTGGCGCGGACTCATCCACAAGCAGTGTGTGGCATGCATGACAAGGGGTATTAACACGGGAATATCAGACTGTGGCATCCCCGCCGGATTGTAATGTTCCAGTGTAGAAATATCTTGTCGAGGCGCACTATTGCCGCTACGATTTAATGTACTGCCTCATAAATATGCAGTAACTAAAGATTTCACTACAAGATTTTCCCGCACGCGGGCATTGAACGACATTGGCCCGGCATCCGGGCCGCAGCTGAGGAGTAGGCGCGTGATCAATCTGGGTTCCTTGTTCGGTAAGTCGAGCCCGCCGCTTGCCGGACTCGACATCAGCACCTCGGGCCTGCGCCTGGTCGAGCTGGCCGATGCCGGCAAGGGCGTGCTG
Organism: Massilia litorea; assembly: GCF_015101885.1. Classification (NCBI taxonomy): domain Bacteria; kingdom Pseudomonadati; phylum Pseudomonadota; class Betaproteobacteria; order Burkholderiales; family Oxalobacteraceae; genus Massilia; species Massilia litorea. The sequence goes on along the minus strand of NZ_CP062941.1, from coordinate 841,633 downwards.
CGCCTGGAGCGCCACGCGTTCGAGGCGCTGCCGCGCGGCGCCGTGGTCGACGGGAATATCGAAAACTTCGACCAGGTGGCCGAGGCCGTGCGCCGCATCTGGAAGAAAAGCGGCACCCGCGCCAAGAACGTCGCGCTCGGCATGCCGCCTGCGTCGGTCATCACGAAAAAAATCATCCTGCCGGCCGGCATGGCCGAAGACCAGCTGGAAGTGCAGGTCGAATCCGAAGCCAGCCAGTACATCCCGTTCGCGCTCGACGAAGTGAGCCTGGACTTCGACGTGGTCGGCCCGGCGCCGAATTCTCCCGACGACATGGAAGTGATGCTGGCCGCTGCGCGCCGCGAAAAGGTCGAGGACCGGGTGGCGATCGCCGAAGCGGCCGGCCTGACGGCCACCGTGATGGACATCGAATCCTACGCCGCGCGTGCCGCCCTCGAGCGCGCCGCACCTGCAGGCAAGGACAAGATCGTCGCCCTGTTCCAGATCGGCGCCGGCATCACCCACGTATCGATGCTGCACAACGGCGACACCGTCTACGAGAAAGAGCAGGCTTTCGGCGGCAACACGCTGACCCAGGAAATCGTGCGCAGCTACGGCCTGGCCTACGAGGAAGCGGAAACGCGCAAGAAATCCGGCGATTTGCCGGAAAACTTCCGCGCCGACGTATTGACGCCATTCCTGGAAAGCGCCGCGCTGGAAGTGACGCGCGCGATCCAGTTCTTCTTCACCTCGACGCCGTATACCCGCATCGACCAGATCTGGCTGGCCGGCGGCAGCGCCCCGCTGCCCGGCCTGGTCGAGCTGATCGGCGGCCGCACGCGCATCCCGACCGCGCAAGTGACGCCCTTCGACGGCATGCTGCTGGCCCCCGGCTTGCGCGAAGCGCAAGTGCGCGCCGACGGCGCGTCCTACCTGGTTGCCTGCGGCCTCGGCCTGCGGAGGTTTGGCTGATGATCCGGATTAACCTGCTCCCGCACCGGGAAGCGAAACGCAAACAGAAACAGGCGGCTTTCATCGCCATGCTGGTGCTCGGCGGCCTGCTGGGCGTGGCCGTGGTGCTGCTGGTCGGCGGCTGGAACGCCAGCCGCATCGCGATCCAGGAACAGCGCAATGCCGCGCTGTCCACCGAGAACGCCGAACTCGACAAGAAGATCAAGGACATCGCCACCCTGAAGGAAGAAATCAATGCCCTGAAATCGCGGCAGCAGGCGGTGGAAGACTTGCAGGGCGACCGCAACCAGCCGGTCTACCTGTTCGACGAACTGGTGCGCCAGACGCCGGAAGGCGTCTACCTGAAATCCTTCGAGCAGAGCGGCCAGCGCGTGGTCCTGAATGGTTATGCGCAGTCGCAGGAACGCGTGGCCGAGCTGCTGCGCAACCTGTCTGGCAATTCGCCCTGGCTCGAGCGTCCCGAACTCACCGAGGTCAAGGCGGCCACGCTGACCCAGAACAAGCTCGTGCGCAAGGCGGTCGAGTTCACGCTGGCGGTGGCCATCAAGCGTGCCCGCGACACCGAAGAAGCGGCAGACGGCAAGAAGGCCCCGCTGGCCGGCATCGCCAGGACGGAAGCGAAAGCGGGAGAGAACAAGCCATGAACATCGACCTGAAACAACTGGGCGCCGAGCTGTCGGCGCAATTCCAGGGGCTGCAGGGCCGCCCGCCGGGCCTGTGGCCGCTGGCGCCGCGCCTGCTGTGCGCGGCCGGCGCGATGGCGCTGGTCGTCATTGCCGGCTATTTCCTGTACTGGAGCGGGCAGTTCGAGACCCAGGAGTCGCTGGCGGCCCAGGAATCGACGCTGCGCGACGAATACCGTTCGAAAATCGCGCAGGCGGTGAACCTGGAAGCGCTGCAGGCGCAGAAGATCCAGGTCGACCGGTCGGTCGAGCGCCTGGAAAAGCAGTTGCCGAGCAAGGCCGAGATGGCCGCGCTGCTCTCCGACATCAACCAGGCCGGCGTCGGCCGCGGTTTGCAATTCAAGCTGTTCCGTCCCGACCAGGTCGTCGTGCGCGACTACTACGCCGAATTGCCGATCGCGATCGAACTCTCCGGCAGTTACCACGACCTGGGCGCCTTCGCGGCCGACATGGCGCATCTGCCGCGCATCGTCACGCTCAACAACATGCGCCTGAAAACCGACAAGGATGGCGTCCTGACCCTGGACGCGATCGCGAAGACCTTCCGCTACCTCGACGCCGATGAACTGGCCACGCAGAAAGCGGCGCGCCTGAAGGCGAAGAAGAACAAGAAAGCGGAGGGCGCGCCATGATGAAGAACCTGATCGTGCCGGCCTTGATGACCGTGCTGCTGGCCGGCTGCGGCGACAGCGACGTGCGCGAAGTGCGCACCTGGATGGAAGAGACGAAGGCGCAAACCAGGCCGTCGGTGAAACCGCTGCCGGAGTCCAAGGAATTCCTGCCGTACGCCTATAACGGCGCCCAGGCGCCGGATCCCTTCAGCGCCGACAAGCTGGCGGGACCGGGCGTGCTGGCCGCCGCGCAACCGAATGCGGGGCAGCCGTACGCGGCCCGGCCGGACTTGAATCGTCCCCGTGAAGCCTTGGAGAACTATCCTCTCGATACCATGAGGATGGTCGGTATGATGCAAAAGGGCGGCGTCAGCTTTGCCCTGGTGCAGATCGAGCGCAGTGTCTACCGCGTGCGGGCAGGACAGCGCCTGGGCCAGAACTTTGGCCAGGTAACGCGCGTGACCCCGGCGGCCGTGGAAATCCGGGAAATGGTACAGGACGCTGGCGGCGATTGGGTCGAGCGGATATCGAAGCTGGAGTTGCAGGAAAGTAAGGAGATCGGGAAATGACCCCATTCGCAATGATGAACCTGAAGCGCGCCGTCGGCACGCTGCTGGTGCCGGTATTGCTGGCGCTCGGCGCAGGCGCGGCCCAGGCTCAAGATAACGCCATCGAATCGATCAGCGCCAACCAGCAGGGCGCGAACGTGGTGGTCAACATCGCGATGAAAAACGCCCCGACCAAATTGCCGCTCGGCTTTGCGATCACGAATCCGGCGCGCATCGCGCTCGACTTCGGCGCCACGACGAATGCCACCGGCCAGAATGCGCAGGACATCAACCTGGGCGAAGTGCGCGGCGTGAACGTGGTGCAGGCCGGCGAACGCACCCGCCTGGTGATGAATCTGAAACGTCCGGCCAGCTATTCGACGGCGATCGACGGCAAGTCGGTCGTGGTCACCGTGGCCGGCGCCGGTGCGGCTGCCGCGCCGCTCGCCGCGGCCCCGGCGCCGGGCGCGCAGAGCGCAGCCGCAGGGCCGCGCCAGACCTTGCGCAACCTCGACTTCCGCCGAGGTAACGAAGGCGAAGGCCGGGTCGTGGTCGACCTGCCGAACAATGCGGTCGCCGTCGACGTGCGCCAGCTCGGCAACAAGGTGCAGGTGGACTTCATGAACATCGGCCTGCCGGAAACCCTGCGCCGGCGCCTGGACGTCACCGATTTCGGCACCCCGGTGTCGCGCGTGACGACGAGCAGCAACGGCGCCAACGTGCGCATGATCATCGAAGCGCAAGGACAGTGGGAACAGTCGGTCTACCAGAGCGACACCCAGCTGGTCGTGGCCGTGCGTCCGGTGAAGGAAGACCCGAACAAGCTGGCGAAGGGCGCGCAGGGTTACCGCGGCGAGAAGATCAGCTTCGACTTCCAGAACATCGAAGTGCGCGCGGCGCTGCAGGCCGTGGCCGATATTTCGGGCCTGAACATCATCGCCAGCGATTCCGTCACCGGCAGCCTGACCCTGCGCCTGAAGGACGTGCCCTGGGACCAGGCGCTGGACGTGATCCTGCAGTCGAAGGGCCTGGACATGCGCAAGAACGGCAGCGTCATCTGGATCGCGCCGAGGGAAGAACTGCTGACCAAGGAAAAGCTCGAACTCGAGCAACGCGCCCAGATCTCGGACCTCGAGCCGCTGAAGTCCGAAATCTTCCAGCTGAACTACCAGAAAGCCGAATCCTTCCGCACCGTGTTCGGCCTGGACGCGAACGGCGGCGCGGCAAGCGGCGCCGACCGCAACCGCGTGCTGTCCAAGCGCGGCAGCGCGATCATCGATCCGCGCACGAACCAGCTGTTCGTGACCGACATCGCCTCGAAGATCGAAGACATCCGGATGCTGATCCAGAAGACCGACGTGGCATCGAAGCAGGTCCTGATCGAAGCCCGCCTGGTCGAGGCGAACGATGGCTTCTCGCGCAACCTGGGCGCCAAGATCGGCTTTGGCGACATGCGCGGCGTGCGCGGCGGCGATGCCGGCTACGGCATCGGCGGCAACAACCGCGTCGCCATCGGCGGCAACCTGACCGGCGTCGGCCAGGTCACGGGCCAGACCCCGGACAACGGCGATGCCTACACGAATACGACGATGGTGAACCTGCCGGCGGCGGCGATCGGCGGCATCTCGGCGCCGAGCCTGGCCTTCTCCCTGTTCTCCTCGGCCGACAATCGCTTCCTGAACCTGGAACTGTCGGCGCTGGAAGCGGACGGCAAGGGCAAGATCATCTCCAGCCCGCGCGTGGTCACCGAAGACAAGATGGTGGCCGTGATCGAGCAGGGTATCGAACTGCCGTACCAGGTCGCCTCCTCGAGCGGCGCCACCTCGATCGAATTCAAGAAGGCGAACCTGCGCCTGGAAGTGATCCCGCAGATCACGCCGGACGGCAACGTGGTGCTGGAAGTGGACGTGAGCAAGGATTCGAAGGGCGAGGAAACGCGCGCCGGCTTCGCCATCAACACCCAGCACGTGAAAACCAAGGTCATGGTCGAAAACGGCGGCACCGTGGTGCTGGGCGGTATCTACCAGCAGACCGAGCGCAGCAACGTGAGCAAGGTGCCGCTGCTGGGCGACGTTCCGGTGCTCGGCTACCTGTTCAAGACCCAGGGCCGCGAGAGCGCGAAGACCGAACTGCTGGTGTTCATCACGCCGAAGATCGTCGCCGACCGCGTGGCATCCGGACGCTGATCCGGGACCTTGATCCATATCGAGCCAGACAACACCTGACACCGATGCCGGACCGTCCTCCCGACGTTCCGGCATTTTTTACAGCTGAAAAAGAATAGGAACAACAACATGCTGACAGCATCGACCCACCATCCTTCCGCCGGCATCAAGCGCGTGGCGGTCCTGACCCTGATCGCCGCCGCAGTGTTGAGCGCCTGTGGCGGCGGTGGCGGCAATCCCGGCGCGGTGCCGGCCGCATCCGGCGCCACGGGCAACACCGGTACCGGCGGCACCGGCACCGGCACCGGCACGGGCACCACCGCCACCGCTGACACCAAGGTCAGCCTGACGATGACGGACGGCACCAACCAGCCGGTCACGAGCCTGTCCGGCGGCCAGAGCGCGACGCTGAAGGCAACCGTCCTCACCCCGTCCGGCAAGCCCGCCGTCGGCGCGATCGTCCAGTTCGCCACCGCGACCGCGGGCATGGTCGCCTTTACGCCGGACACCGGTTCGGCCCTGACCGACGCCAACGGCGTGGCCGTCGTGACGATCAAGCCGGCCACCTACACCACCGCGGGCGCGCTCGCCCTGACCGCGACCTCCGTCGTCGAAAGCAAGACCGGCAGCGCCGGCCTGAACATCGCCATCGGCGCCGCGCCCCTGACCGTGGGCGCGCTGTCGTTCTCGCCGGCCCCGGCCGGCCGCCTGCCGGCCTTCAACACCCTGGCACTGAACATCCCGGTCACCAGCAATGGCCAGGCTGCCACCGCATCGACCGGCCTGAGCCTGACCTCGCTGTGCGCCGGCAACGGTAGCGCGACGCTGGTGCCGGGCGCGATCAGCAACGGCGTGCAGCTGGCAACCTACACCAACAATGGCTGCACGCTCGGGCGCGACGTCATCACCGCTTCGATCGGCAACTCGAGCCAGACCATCGGCATCGACGTCAGCGCGGCCAATATCGGCGCGATCCAGTTCTCGGGTTCGAGCCTGAGCGGCACCGCGATCGTGCTCAAGGGTTCGGGCGGCCAGGGCCGTTCGGAATCGGCCCAATTGAACTACCGCGTCGTCGACCAGCAGGGCAATGGCCTGGCCGGCGTCGACGTCGACTTCAGTGCCACCACGGCCACCGGCGGCCTGACGGTCAGCCCGATCCGCGCCACCACCGACGCCTCGGGCAAGGTCTCCACGACCGTGGCCTCGGGCTCGATCCCGACCCCGGTGCGCGTGCTGGCCTCCGCCAGCCGCAACGGCTCCGTCATCACCGGCCTGTCGGACACCCTGATCGTGTCGACCGGCCTGCCGATCCAGAAGTCGATGACGATGAGCCCGGCGTTCCGCAATCTCGAGGCCTGGGACGTGACGGGCGAGACGGTGGGGATTTCCGTCTACCTCGCTGACCAGTACGGCAACAAGGTGTCCGATGGCACCGCGGTCAACTTCGTGACCGAAGGCGGCGCCGTCGCCAGCTCGGCCCAGGGCGGCTGCGTGACGGTCGACGGCCACTGCTCCGTCGACCTGGTCGGCCAGAACGTGCGTCCCGCGACCGGCCGCGTGACCGTGATGGCCTTCGTCCAGGGCGTGGAGGACTTCGTCGACATGAACGGCGACGGCCAGTACAGCTGCACCGGCTGGACCGGCCCGGCCGGCAGCTACCGGCCACTGGTCGACACTTGCCCGAGCGGCGGCGAACCGTTTACGGACATGCCCGATCCGTTCCTGGACACGAACCTGAACGGCGTGTACGAAGCGGCCGACAACGACCTGCCGATCCCCTTCAACAGCAGCACCTACAAGCCGGTCGGCAATGGCGCCTGGGGCCTGAATTACCTGCGCCGCGACATCGAGATCGTATTCAGCGGCTCCTATGCGCGGCTGAGCGACGTCTGCTACAACGGCAGCTGTACCGGCGCGACCTACGCCAACGGCGCCTCGATCCCGCTCGCCGGACTGGCAGGAACGGGCTGCGCCGCGCGTGCACTGTCGGTCCGCCTGACCGACGTCAACAACAATCCGCTGCCGTTCGGTACCGGCGTGTCGGTGTCGTCCGCGACCAAATTGTCGGTCACGGGACTGTCGCCGGCGACGATTCCATCGACGCTCGCGGCCGGCGGCACCCTCCACCAGATGACGGTCTCGCCGGATGCGCAATGCGCGCCGGGCGATTTCACTCTCCAGACCAAGACGCCACAGGGTAAGATTACGGAATTCAAGTTCACCGCTAATTGATGTGAAATCCGAAAATGTGTTTCTTGTCGGACTGATGGGGTCCGGCAAGACCACCATCGGCCGGCTGCTGGCGCGCCGGCTGAACATGCGCTTCGTCGATTCCGACCATGCGATCGAGGCGCGCACCGGCGCCACGATCCCGTGGATCTTCGAAATCGAAGGGGAGGCCAGCTTCCGCCGGCGCGAAGCGGACATGATCCGCGAACTCACCGCCCAGCGCGGCATTGTGCTGGCCACCGGCGGCGGCGCCGTGCTCGATGCGGGCAGCCGCGCCTTCCTCGCCGAACGCGGCACGGTCATCTACCTGCGCGCCAGCGTCGGCAGCATCCTGCAGCGCACCTCGCACGACAAGAACCGGCCGCTGCTTCAAACCGCCGACCCGCGCAGGAAGCTCGAGGAACTGCTGGCCCAGAGGGAGCCGCTGTACCGCGAGATCGCGGACCTCGTCATCGATACCGGCCGACCTAACGTACAATCGATGGTTCAGACAATTTTGGACCAGCTCGACGCGCTCAATTCGGCGCGTTCGCGGCGCGCAAAGGCGACATCGATGAACGTACAAGCACCTCTCAATCTCAACGTCGACCTGGGCGAGCGCAGCTACCCGATCGCCATCGGCCCCGGCGTCCTCGACGACGGCGCGCTGCTTGCGCGCCAGGTGGGCGGCAACAAGGCGGCCATCGTCACCAACACGACGGTCGCGCCGCTGTACCTGGACAAGGTCGCGGCACCCTTGCGCGCGGCCGGGCGCGAGGTGGTCGAGATCATCCTGCCCGACGGCGAAGAGCACAAGAACTGGCAGTCGCTGATGCTGGTCTTCGACGCGCTGCTGGCAAATAAATGCGACCGCAAGACGACCCTGATCGCCCTGGGCGGCGGCGTCATCGGCGACCTGACCGGCTATGCCGCGGCCAGCTACATGCGCGGCGTGCCGTTTGTGCAAATACCGACTACCTTGCTCTCGCAGGTCGACTCCTCGGTCGGCGGCAAGACCGGCATCAACCACCCGCTCGGCAAGAACATGATCGGCGCCTTTTACCAGCCGCGCGCGGTGCTGGCCGATACCGCCACCCTGTCGACCTTGCCGGCGCGCGAACTGTCGGCGGGCCTGGCCGAAGTGATCAAGCACGGCGCGATCCTGGATGCCGCCTTCTTCGACTGGATCGAAGCGAACATCGATCGCCTGGTGGCGCGCGATCCGGGCGCGCTGTCGCATGCGATCGCGCGCTCCTGCGAGATCAAGGCCGAAGTCGTGCGCAAGGACGAACGGGAGGGCGGCCTGCGCGCCGTGCTGAACTTCGGCCACACCTTCGGGCATGCGATCGAAGCGGGCCTCGGCTACGGCACCTGGCTGCACGGCGAGGCGGTCGGCTGCGGGATGGTGATGGCGGCCGACCTGTCGCGCCGCCTGGGCCTGGTCGACGATGCCACCGTCGAACGCGTGCGGGCGCTGGTCGCCGCCGCCGGCCTGCCGGTCAAAGCGCCGGACCTCGGCATCGAGCGCTGGATCGAGCTGATGGAAGTGGACAAGAAGAACGAGGGCGGTGCCATCAAATTCATCCTGTTGAAACCCCTGGGCAGCCCGAGCATCAGCAGCGTGCCGCCGGAACTGCTGCGTGCCACGCTGGAAAGCTGCGTGGACGCCGGCATAAAGTGAAGAGGCGCCGCGCATGATCGATTTCGACGCCCACCTGGCTCCGTATGCGGCGCATTCGAAGGCCTCGCGCGGGCGCCGTTTCGACGAGCCCGCGCCCGGTTCGCGCAGCGAGTATCAGCGCGACCGCGACCGCATCATCCACTCCACGGCTTTCCGCCGCCTCGAATACAAGACCCAGGTTTTTCTCAATCACGAGGGTGACCTGTTCCGCACGCGCCTGACGCACTCGATCGAAGTCGCGCAAATCGGCCGCACGCTGGCGCGCAGCCTGCGCCTGAACGAAGACCTGGTCGAAGCCACGGCGCTGGCGCACGACCTCGGGCACACGCCGTTCGGCCACGTCGGCCAGGACGTGCTCAACGAATGCATGAAGGACTACGGCGGCTTCGAGCACAACCTGCAAAGCCTGCGGGTGGTGGATCACCTGGAAGAGCACTACGGCGCCTTCGACGGCCTGAACCTCACGTTCGAAACGCGCGAAGGCATTTTGAAGCACTGCTCGCTGAACAACGCGCGCCAGCTTGGCCCGCTCGGCCAGCGCTTCATCGACAAGACCCAGCCCAGCCTGGAAGCGCAGCTGACCAATCTCGCCGACGAGATCGCGTACAACAACCACGACATCGACGACGGCCTGCGTTCGGGCCTGCTCACGATGGAGCAGATGATGCAGGTCGAGCTGTTCGCGCGCCATCGCAACGCGGTGGAAGCGCAGTATCCCGGCCTGCCGGGCCGGCGTGCGCTGTACGAGACGATCCGTTTGATGATCACGGCCATGACGGCTGACCTGGTCGAGACCTCGGCCGCCTTGCTGCTCGATGCCGCGCCGGCGAACATCGACGCAGTGCGGACTTCGCCGCCCCTGATCCGTTTTTCGGACCAGATGCGCGCCGAGACCACGGCCTTGAAACGCTTCCTGTATGCGAACCTGTACCGCCACTTCAAGGTCAACCGCATGCGGGTAAAGGCCAGCCGCATCGTGCGCGAACTGTTCGACGCCTTCATGACGGACCCGGTGCTGCTGCCGCCGGATTACCAGGTGGCCAACGGCGACACCGTGAAGCAGGCGAGGAAGATTGCGGACTACATCGCGGGCATGACGGACCGCTATGCGATCCGCGAGCACAAGCGGATTTTTTCGCTGGACGAATTGTAGGGTGGGCCGGGCCGCGATCGGATTCATGCCCACGCGGTACTGCGCATGATGGTCGAAACGTGTAGATGCCGTACCGCGTGGGCACAGGTGCCCACCCTACGTTACGCAACGGGCGCAAAATAGCACCACGCGGCGCTGGTGCACCGTAGGGTGGGCTCTCCGAGCCCACGCGTCCACCCTGTGCGCAACCTTAGCGCGCGCTAGAACAAACTCGGGCGCGCCAGGTCCAGCAGCAGCTTCTTGACCGGCGCCGGCAGCGCGGCATCGCCAACCGCCTCCATCGCGACCCACACATGACCGTCCGGCGTCGCCCCACGCTCGGCCAGCGTCACCTTGTGCGGATGAATGTGCAATTTATAGTGCGTGAACACATGCACCAGCGGCAGCAGCGCCTGCACTTCCTCGACCTGGCCCAGCGCCTGCACCTGCACCTGCGCCGCGAGCGCAATCCCGCCATCTTGCGCGAGCTCGATGCCGACGTGGCCGTCCACTTCCGGCAGCGACAGCAATCCTCCCCAGATGCCGCTGGCAGGACGCTGCTCGAGCAGCACATGGTCATCGTGGATCACGACCAGCATGGCCGCACGCTTCTCCGGCGTGGTCTTCTTCGGTTTGCGCACCGGGAGTTCATCGGTACGGTTCGTTGCAAACGCGACGCAGCGCGCCTGCAGCGGGCAGCGGCCGCAGTCGGGCTTCGAACGCGTGCACAGCGTCGCACCGAGGTCCATCAGGCCCTGCGTGTACGATTCGATGCCCTCTGCCGGCAGCAGCGCCTCGGCGCGGCGCCATAGTCCCTCTTCGATGCGCTTTTCGCCCGGATAGCCCTCGACGCCGAAGACGCGCGCGAACACGCGTTTCACGTTCCCGTCCAAAATCGCGGCGCGGGTGCCGTTCGAGAAGGCTGTGATCGCGGCGGCGGTCGAGCGCCCGATGCCGGGCAAATCGGCCAGCAGCGCAGGATCGGCCGGGAACTGGCCACCATATTCGTTGACAACGCGGATCGCGCAGGCGTGCAGGTTTCTCGCCCGCGTGTAGTAACCGAGCCCGCTCCAGTGCGCCATCACGTCCTCGATCGGCGCGCTGGCCAGGTCCTGCACGGTCGGGAAGCGCTCCAGGAAGCGCGCGTAATAGCCGAGCACCGCGGCCACCTGCGTCTGCTGCAGCATGATCTCGGAGAGCCAGACGCGGTAGGCGTCGCGCGTGTTCTGCCACGGCAGGGTGTGGCGCCCGTGCGTGCGCTGCCAGTCGATCACGGCCTGCGAAAACGTCGGATCAAGCAGGTCGTCGAATTCCGTCAGGCGCTTCATGCGGCCTCCCGCAGCGGCGCGTCGTCCAGCGCCGCGGCGACGGCATCGTTCAAGGCGTCCAGGCGCCGGCGCTGTCCGTCCAGTTCTTCCTGGCTCGTTTCGAATGCCGCGATCTTTTGCTCCAGGCTGTCGGTGGCATCGTGGATGCGCTGGATCGAGGACAGGCGATGCCGCAACTGCTCCTTGTGCTGGCGGATTTGGGTCTCGAGCGGCACCATGATCACCTTCAGCCAGGCCTCGACGTCCGCATTCGCGGCGCGGACACTGCGGCGCACGTTCGAGACGATCGAATCGAAGAAGCGGTCGAGCAGGGTACTGCGGCTGCTCATGAGCAGGGTCGCGGTGCCGAACTGCTTGACGTACAGCGCCTCGACGGCATCGATCTCGTCGCGGTAGAGGGCGAGGGACAGCGGCATCGGCGGCGACATGGTGAGACCGTGCTCGGCGGCCAGGCCGCGCACCATCATGTCCATCACCTTGCCGATCTCGGACACTTGCGCGTCGGCCGCATCGAGGCTGGCGCGGACGTTCTCGAAAAAGGCGCGCACCGGGGCGCGCATGCCGGTCGCGAAGCGCGAGGCATGCAGCGCCATGCGCACCGTCTCGGCCTGGCGCGCGACGGCGTCCATGTCGAGGATCGAATACAGTTCGGTCGACAGCTTCGTAAAACGGGCGCGCGCGTCCTGCAGGCGCAGCAGGCCGGCATCGAAATCCTTCCGTTCGGCCTCGATGCGGCGCATCATGTGCGCCAGCACGTTCTGGTTCTTGCCGCGCAGGCTTTTGAGTTCCTGCAGCTGCTCGACCAGGCCGCGTGCGCGCGCCGCCAGGGCGCTCGTCTGCGCGCTCGCCAGCGCCTGCAAGTCCTCGCGCAGCGCGCTGCCCAGGATCGCCTTCTTCTGCGGGATCAGGCCATGCAGCAGGGCCGCTTCCAGTTCGCCCAGGCGGCTGCGCTCGAATAAATCCATGTCGCCCTGGATGCGGCCGACCAGCGCCTTCTGCGCCGACACCGGATACACCTGCCCGGGCGCGAGGCCGAGCTGCTGCGCCACGCTGGCCTGCTGGCGCGCGATCTCGGCTTCGTTCTGCTCGTCGCTACGCAAGGCATCCCACATCGCGTCGATCTTGTTGAGCACGACGATGCGGCCTGGTCCGGCGCCGATATGGGTGCGCCAGACCTCGATGTCGCTGCGGGTGACGCCCGTTTCGGCGGCCAGCACGAACAGGACGGCATGCGCGTTCGGGATCAGGTTCAGCGTCAGTTCGGGCTCGGTGCCGATCGCGTTCAGGCCCGGGGTATCGAGAATCACGAGCCCCTGTTTCAGGAGCGGGTGCGGCAGGTTGATGATCGCATGCCGCCACTGCGAGATCTCGACCAGGCCGTCGCCCCCGAGCGCGTCCGCCAGTTCGGGATCGTCCGGATCGTAGAGGCCATAGCGCTGCGCTTCCTCGGGAGGCACGCGGCGGGTCATGCTGACCTGGCGGAACGCCTGCGCCATGCGCTCCGGCGCGTCGAGCGCGAGCGGCAGCACGGTCCAGGCGGACGCATCCTCGCGAAAATCGCTGGTGGAGAGCTGGCGCGCGCGGGTTTCGATCGGCAGCAGGCGGATGCAGGGTTCCCAGGCGGCGTCGTACAGCAGTTCGGTCGGGCACATGGTCGTGCGGCCGGCGGAGGAGGGCAGGATGCGCTGGCCGTAGTCGGCGAAGAAGATCGCGTTGATCAGCTCGGATTTGCCGCGCGAGAATTCGGCCACGAAAGCCACCGAGAGGCGGTCGTCGCGTACCCGCGCCGCGGCTTGCGCCATGCGTTGCGTGGTCGCCGCATCAAGCACGTCGACGCTGCCCAGCGCCGCGCGGTATTCGTTCAGCGCCGCCGCGATCGATGCGCGCCAGGCGCTGTATTCTTGGATATCTTGCATGGGGTTCCGCCTGCTAATCAGTGAGGTCTTCAGCGCTGGCAAGTCGCGCAATAAAACGTCGACCGCTGCCCCTGCTTGATCTGGCGCACCGGCGCGCCACAGTTTCTGCAAGGCACTCCTGCACGATCATAGACGAAATATGTCTGCTGGAAATAGCCAGATTGACCATTCACCGCAATAAAGTCTTTCAGGGTACTGCCGCCCTGCACGATGGCTTCCGCCAGGATCTCGCGAATCGCCGTCGCCAGCTTGTCGTAGCGGGCGCGGCTGATGCGCGAAGCCGGCGTCTTCGGGCTGATACCGGCCTTGAACAGGCTTTCGCAGGCGTAGATATTGCCGACGCCGACGACGATATCGCCCGCGAGCAGCACCTGCTTGATCGGCGCGCTGCGCTTGCGCGTTGCCTTGTGCAGCAGCTCGGCCGAAAATTTGTCTTCCAGGGGCTCGACGCCGAGGCCGCGCAGCAGCACGTGTTCGTCGATATCGCCGTCGTCGTGCGCATGCCAGAGCACGGCGCCGAAGCGGCGCGGATCGTGCAGGCGCAGCACCTGCAGTTGCGCGCCGTCGCTGACGACCAGGTCGAAGTGGTCATGCTTCTTCAGCTCGGTCCCCACGGGCAGGATGCGCAAATGACCGGACATGCCAAGGTGGATGATGAGCGTGCCGGCATCGAAACCGATCAACAGATACTTGCCGCGCCGGCCGACCTGCATGATGCGCTGGCCGAGCAGCGAATCGGTCAGGTGGCCGGGAAACGGCCAGCGCAAGCCTTCGCGCCGGAACACGACCTGCTCGACGATGCGGCCTTCGAGGTGGGGCGCCACGCCGCGCCGGGTCACTTCTACTTCGGGGAGTTCAGGCATGAAAATCTGACAAAATTCTTGTAAATTCGTGTTGCGCCCTCGCACGCGCGACGGGGCTTGGGCGTAGAATCGAACATCATTCCACACATGGACTTGCCTTGAAAAACGCTTTCGTCATTGTAACCCTCTCCGGCTTGCTGGCTGCGTGTGCCGTGGCGCCGCAGCAGCCGCCTGTTGCGCAATCGGCGCAGCTGTCGCCAGAGCAGCAAGCGGAAGCAAAGCTTGAGGCGCAGGCCAAGGCCGAGAGCGACGCGAAAGCCGAGCTTGAGGCGGAAAAGGCGCGCCTGCCGAAGGTCGAACTGACGAGCACCTTGCTGAATCAGCTGCTGCGCGCCGAGTTCGCGTTTCGCGCCGGCGACTGGCAAGGGCCCTACCTGACGATGCTGAGCCTGGCGCAGCAGACGCGCGACCCGCGCCTGGCGCGCCGCGCCGCCGAAATGGCGCTGGCCGCGCGCCAGCCGGAAGACACGCTGGCCGCCGTGCGCCAGTGGCGCCAGCTCGACCCGCAGTCCGACGAGGCGACCCAGTACTATCTGGGGATGGTCATCCTGTCCGACAATATCTCGGACGCAGAAGAAATTTTCCGCAAGCGTTTAGAGGGCGCGCCGGCCGGCGTGCGCGGCATCGTGCTCTACCAGGTGCAGCAACTGCTCTCGCGCGCCAAGGACAAGGAAGCGGCGGCCGCCATGCTGGAGCGTATTGTGGCGCCCTATCGCGACACGCTCGAGGGCCATGTGGTCCTGGCCCAGGGCGCGCTGGCGCGCGGCGACAAGGCGCAAGCCGGGCGCGAGGCGCGCGCCGCGCTGGCCATGAAACCGGATTCCGAGATCGCCGTCCTGACCCTGGCGCAGGCGGGCGAGAACGAGGCGCAGGTCGCCGAGTTGCTGGCGAAATTTATCGCCGCCAATCCGAATGCGCGCGAAGTGCGCGCCGCCCGTGCCCGCCTGCTGGTCAACGACAAGCAGTTCGAGGCCGCCCGGAGCGAATTCCTGCTGCTCGATAAACAGCAACCGGACAACGTCACCACCCTGTACGCGCTCGGCGTGCTGTCGACCCAGCTGAACGACCCGAGCAGCGCCGAGCGATACTTTGCGCGCTTCGTCGACGTCCTCGGGCGCAACCCGGAAGACGAACGCGATCCCTCGAAGGCTTTGTTGATCCTGTCGCAGCTGGCGGAAGAACGCGGCGACATCAAGGCCGCCGTCGGCTGGCTCGATAAACTGCCCGAGGGCGACGAAAAGGCAGCGTTCGGTGCCCAGTTGCGCCGCGCCCAGCTGCTCGGCAAGGGCGGCGACGTGCCGGCCGCGCGCCGCCTGCTGGCCTCCCTGAAGCCCGGCGAGCCAGTCGCCCAGGCGCAAGTTGCCGCCACCGAGGCGCAGGTGCTGCGCGATGCCGGCCAGGCCGAACAGGCCTTCCAGCTGATGCAGAACGCGACGCGCCGTTTCCCGAACAACCCTGATTTACTGTACGACTTCGCGCTGCTGGCCGAAAAGACCGGTCACGTCGACGTGATGGAAGGCAGCCTGCGCGAAGTGATGCGCCTGGCGCCCGACAACCACCACGCCTACAACGCCCTCGGCTATTCCCTGGCCGAGCGTAATGTGCGCCTGGAAGAAGCGCGCGCCCTGATCGAAAAGGCGCTGGCGATGGCGCCAGAAGACCCTTTTATTATGGACAGCATGGGCTGGGTTCAATATCGCCTCGGTAACCTCGACGCCGCCGAAGCCCATCTGCGCCGCGCCTACGGCCTGCGCCACGATCCCGAGATCGCCGTCCACCTGGGAGAAGTGCTGTGGCAGAAGGGCAAGCAGGCCGACGCCCAGAAACTGTGGCGCGAAGCGCGCGCGAAAGACCCGCAGAACGACACGCTGCGCAGCACGCTGGCGCGCCTGAAGCTGTCGCTGTGAAATAATGCTGGATTAGCATGGCGGGCAGGGCGCCCGCCGCTTCCCCTACTGTTCCTATTTCGACCGATGCCGATCAACCGCCGTCTCTCCCTGTTCGTCCTGGCCGCCGCGCTCGCTGGCTGCGCCACCACCGCCACCCAGCCGAGCGGTACCGCGACTGCCGCCGCCGTCGCTCCCTACCGCGATACCATCGAGCTCACGGGCCGCCTGCAGGTGACCTACCAGAAGGATGGCCAGCCCGGCTCCACCAACGGCGGCTTCGAGTGGTCGCAGCGTCCGGGCCAGATCGACGTGGCCTTCCTCAGTCCATTAAAACAGACGGTCGCCACGATCAGCGTCACGCCGCAGGGCGCCACGCTCACCGAAGCCGGCCGCGCGCCGCGCACGGCCAGCGACATCGACACCCTGAGCGCGCAGGCGCTCGGCTGGGCGCTGCCGGTGTCCGGCCTGCGCGACTGGCTGCAGGGCTATGCGACCGGCGCCGACGGCAAGCGTTTTATTGCTTCTCCCGCCAACAACAGCGTCTACACCAGGGACGGCTGGCGCCTGCGCTTCGTTTCCTGGCAAGCGGGCAAGGATGGTGCGCAAATGCCCAGGAATATCGTTGCTGAACGTGGCGCCAATGCCGGCAGCGAGCTGGCGATCCAGATCATTCTCGATCCGAGCGCTTGAGCATGCGTTCGCTGCACGGCTGCCCGGCTCCGGCCAAACTGAACCTGTTCCTGCACATCGTCGGCCGCCGTGCCGACGGTTATCACTTGCTGCAAAGCGTGTTTCAACTAATCGAGCGCGGCGATACCCTGGATTTCGACCTGCGCGCGGATGGCCGCATTCATCGCACCAACGACGTGCCCGGGGTGCCCGAAGACGCCGATCTGATCGTGCGCGCGCTCCAGCGGCTGGCCGCTGCCTATCGTGAACGCCATGGCCGCGCCGCGCCCGGCATCGATGTCGCCGTCCATAAAATTCTGCCGATGGGTGGTGGGCTCGGTGGCGGCTCCTCCGATGCGGCCACGGCGCTGATGGCGGCGAATCACCTGTGGCAGGGTGGCTTCAGCGACGGGGAGCTGATGGAGATCGGCTTGCCGCTGGGCGCCGACATTCCCTTTTTTATTTACGGCCGCACCGCCTTCGTCGAAGGCGTGGGGGAGGCGATGCAGCCGGTCGACGGGCCGGATTGCTGGTATGTCGTGCTCGAACCGGGCGTCTCCGTGCCGACTCCGGCAATTTTTGCTGCAGAGGATTTGACGCGCGATACGAAGCCCGTTAGAATAGCGGACTTTCCTGAAGCGAACTTATTAAGTGAGTTTGGGAAAAATGATTTGCAAGCAGTGGCGTCCCGTTTGTTTCCGCCGGTAGCACAGGCGATCGAATGGCTGGGGCAATACGGTGCAGCAAGGATGACTGGTTCGGGAGCATGTGTGTTTTGTGCGCTTCCCGGCGAGGCACAGGCGGATCAGGTGTTGGGGCAGGTTCCCACTCGCTGGCGAGCATGGAAAGCCCGGTCCTTGATGCAACATCCGCTGAAATCGCTCTTGCAAAACAATGAGTTGTAGAATAAAATTTTGCCTGTTGCAGGATTTGACGATCAGTCGATACGATGATCAGTGAGTAGTGCAACAAGCTGTAAGTTGCGTAGGGGAATCGCCAAGCTGGTTAAGGCACCGGATTTTGATTCCGGCATACCAAGGTTCGAATCCTTGTTCCCCTGCCATTCGTTTTATCCGGCCTGTCGATGCTGATGCGTCCAGCGGATAAATGGGGCGAAACCGCTCTCGTGGTCCAGCCTTAGCGCATAATCAGCCGGTATAGCCGGCTGCTTTTTTTTCAAGTATCAACGCTCTTCTCTCGGGACTCCCATGGCTTACGAAAACCTGATGGTTTTTACCGGCAACGCTAATCCGGCGCTAGCAGAAGGGGTCGCAAAAAGCCTCGGTATTCCTCTCGGCAAGGCCGTCGTCTCGAAGTTCTCGGACGGCGAAGTCATGGTCGAAATCAACGAGAACGTGCGCGGCAAGGATGTCTTTGTCCTGCAGTCGACCTGTGCTCCGACCAACGACAGCCTGATGGAAATCATGCTGATGGTCGACGCGCTCAAGCGTGCCTCGGCCGGCCGCATCACCGCCGCCATTCCCTACTTTGGTTACGCCCGCCAGGACCGCCGCCCACGCTCGGCGCGTGTCGCGATCTCGGCCAAGGTCGTTGCCAACATGCTCGAAGAAGCCGGCGTCGAGCGCGTCCTGATCATGGATTTGCACGCCGACCAGATCCAGGGCTTCTTCGACATCCCGGTCGACAACATCTACGCATCGCCGCTGCTGCTGGGTGACCTGCAAAAGCGCAACTACGACGACCTGCTGGTCGTGTCGCCGGACGTCGGCGGCGTGGTGCGTGCCCGTGCGCTGGCCAAGCGTCTCGGCTGCGACCTGGCGATCATCGACAAGCGTCGTCCAAAAGCGAACGTGTCGGAAGTCATGAACATCATCGGCGAAGTCGAAGGCCGCAACTGCGTCATCATGGATGACATGGTCGATACCGCCGGCACGCTGTGCAAGGCCGCCGAAGTCCTGAAGGAACGCGGCGCCAAGAAGGTTGTCGCTTACTGCACGCACCCGGTCCTGTCGGGTCCGGCGATCGAGCGTATCTCGAACTCGCCGCTGGACGAACTGGTCGTCACCGACACCATCCCGCTGAGCGAAGCCGGCCGTGCCTGCGGCAAGATCCGCCAGCTGACCTGTGCTCCGCTGCTGGCCGAAACGTTTAAACGTATCGTCAAGGGCGACTCGGTGATGTCGCTGTTCGTCGACTAAAAGTACTTGCTTCAAAACACGGCGCGCTGGGCTGAAAAGCTGGCGCGCCGTTGTGTCATTCAAGAATTCGTTTTTCTTGAGCGCGTTTTCAGCGCTCAGCCAAGCCAGTCCCTGGTCGCGGGGGCGGGCACAACCGGGAAATCGGGCGGGAACACTTTCCTGCATGCGATCCCAAACTTATGGAGTTTCACATGAAAGTAGTTGCATTCAACCGCACCCTGCAGGGCACCGGAGCGAGCCGCCGCCTGCGCAAGGCTGGCCAGACCCCAGGCATCATCTACGGCGGTGCAGCAGCCCCGACCCTGATCGCCCTGGACGGCAACGCCCTGTACCACGCGCTCAAGAAAGAAGCTTTCCACGGTTCCGTGCTGGACCTCGAAATCGAAGGCCAGACCCAGCAAGTCCTGCTGCGCGACTTCCAGATGCACGCATACAAGCAACTGGTCCTGCACGCTGACTTCCAGCGCGTCGACGCTTCGCAGCCGATCCACACCAAGGTCACCCTGCACTTCATCAACGCCGAGACCTCGCCAGCCGTCAAGCTGAGCGCTGCCGTCATCTCGCACGTGCTGAACGAGCTGGACGTGTCCTGCCTGCCAGGCAAGCTGCCTGAGTTCATCGAAGTCGACCTGGGCAACCTGGAAGCCGGTGCCTCGATCCACGTCAACGACCTGAAGCTGCCGGAAGGCGTGACCGCGCTGACCCACGGCCAGAACCTGACCATCGTCACCTCGTCGATCCCACGCGG
Source organism: Massilia litorea (assembly GCF_015101885.1). Lineage (NCBI taxonomy): Bacteria > Pseudomonadati > Pseudomonadota > Betaproteobacteria > Burkholderiales > Oxalobacteraceae > Massilia > Massilia litorea. The sequence continues at coordinate 822,082 of NZ_CP062941.1, read as the reverse complement.
CGCCGTTGCTGCCGAAGCGGAAGCCGAAGAGAAGAAGTAATTTACTTGCCGCGCGAGCGGCTTGTGAAACAGAACCCGCCGTGCGCAAGCCGGCGGGTTTTTTATTTCCCCACTTGAGCGATAATCATCCTTTTCCTGACGCGACCGCTATGTCCATCCGCCTCATCGTCGGCCTCGGCAACCCAGGCCCCGACTACGAACAAACCCGCCACAACGCCGGCTTCTGGCTGGTCGACAACCTCGCCAACAGCTTGCCCGGCTGCCGCCTGCAGCGCGAAAGCCGTTTCAATGCGTTGATGGCGAAGACGGCGATCGCCGGCAACGAGGTCTGGCTGCTCGAGCCGCTGACCTTCATGAATCGTTCCGGCCAGTCGGTCGGCGCGCTGGCCCGCTTTTATAAAATTAACCCGGACGAGGTGCTGGTCGTCCACGACGAACTCGACCTGATGCCGGGCGTGGCGAAACTGAAAAAGGGCGGTTCCTCGGGCGGCCACAACGGTCTGAAAGACATTACGGCCGCGCTCGGCACCCAGGAATACTGGCGCCTGCGCCTCGGCATCGGTCACCCGCGCAGCCTGAACCTGCAGCAGGGGGTGGCCGACTTCGTGCTGCACCGCCCGCGCAAGGACGAGCAATCGCTGATCGAGGAATCGATCGACAAGGCCCTGCGCATCATTCCGCTCGCCGTCGAAGGCAAGCTCGACACGGCGACGATGCAGCTGCACACCGCCTGAGCCTTGCCTAGGCCAATGTTCAATATTCAGGGCGTCGCGTTCGGCACGGCATCCGGCCGCACCAGCCCGCGCAAGAATACATAGTCCGCGATCCGGTGGCCGAGCGCCACCCCTTCGGTCTTGTCGAACTGCCAGTGGACGCCCAGGTAGATCCGGCTCTGCCCGTTTTCTTCTTCCGCCTGCGACAGCGTGCCGAAGCTGCGCGCCAGACGCGGCCGCGTCCGCCCCTGGTTGTCGCGCGTGATCCCGTTGAATTCGTCGGACACGAAGGTGAACGGCAACCGGTCGCCATAGACGTGGCGCAGCATGTGGAAGAGGGCGCCGCCCAGACCGGCGTGACCGGACACATAGGCCGGGAAGGGCGGCGTGAAGTTCGGGCCCGTCAGGTTGCTGGCCGGCGCCCCGAGCGGCGTCCAGCCGGGATCGCCAAGCGTGGCCGGATTGCCGTCGCCCAGGCCACTGGGGCCGCTGCCCGGGCTGGCTTCGCGCACCGCCGTCACCGGGCGCCAGAAATCGTAGTCGTATTTCGACTGCCACACCGCCATCGTCGCGTCCGCCATCGCCACGTTGACCAGGGCCAGCACGCGCGCCAGTTCGAGCGCGTCCCTGCAGTGCGCCAGCGCCAGCTGCACCGCGATCTGGTTGTACAGGCGCACCGGCGTGCCGACCCAGGCCGTGCCGTCATAGGCCCAGTAGATCCCGGCCACCGTCTGTTCAAGCGTGCGCCGCGTCGGCGTGCGCACGCCGTCGCCGCCCAGCTGTTTCACTTCGTCGAAGGCGCGGGTATACGCCTCGCTCGCCAGCGACGGCGGCGGCGGCGCCCGGAACTGGCCGCTCGACTGCAGCACGAAGGGCCGCACGCCTTGCCAGAAGGCGCCCAGCGCAATCGGACTCCCGCTGATCGGATCGGGGCGCCACACGCCGGGCGCATTGCCGACCTGGTAGTCCACGCCGACGATCGGCTCGCCATAGTAATTGCCGTCGCTCGCGCGCAGCGCCAGGATCGCGGCCGCCGCGCGGCGTCCGACGTCGCTGCCGTTGAGCGTGGCACGCCCGGGCGGCAAGCTTGCCAGGTCGGCGCGCAGCCAGGCATCGAAGCGCTCCGCCTGGCGCGGATAGAGTGCGACGAGCGTATCGTGCGCCGCCTGGGCGATGGCGGCATCCTGCGAACTGTCGGCAAACGCCGGCAGCGGCCCGCTGTAGCCGGGATAGCGCTTGAGGATGGCGTTCATGGCGTCGTAGACGGCGATCTGGACGATCGCCATCGCCCGGCTGGTGCGCGTCGGTCCGAGCTGTTCCGCTTCCAGCGCCGCGCCGGAGACGATTGCCGGGGTATGGTCGAGCGCGTTGGCGCGCTGCGCCGCCTCGTTCCAGAACGCGATGCGCGCGCTCGGGTTCGGCCCGGAAGGCAGCGCATAGCGCGGCGGCAGCTCGCGCGTGCCGGGCTGGACCTGGTAGGCCGGGCCGCCGCCGATGGGCGGTTGGGAGCCGGCCCAGGCCAGCGAATTCAGCAGCGAGCACAATAGCAAGCACACCAGCGCAACGCGCGACTTCATGGCGACTCTCCTGTCGGGATGGAGTCGTGCGGTCGGCCCGGCTCCTGCAATCGAGCTTAGGAACGGACGAGTCAAAAAACAAGCGAAACGGCACCGGACCTTGATATCGCCCAGCCGAAATTCTGCTCTGCATTAAATGCCGCACGCTATTCTTTCTCCCAGTCCAGCAAGGCCGGCCTGTGAGGCGTCGCGCCTCCTGCGATAATTGCACGCATGAGTGCACTTTCCTTCCACGCCGGCCCGCGCGCGCTGGCCCGGATCCGCGCGCAGGGCCTGCGCGCCGCCGATATCGCCGTCATTCCCGCCGCCGCCGGCGGGCCCAAGGGTCTGATCTTCCAGGCGCTCGACCAATATGTGTTCGGCGAGTGGCTGCCCGCCAGTCCGCGCGAGCGCACCCTGATCGGTTCCTCGATCGGCGCCTGGCGCATGGCCGCGGCCTGCCAGCGCGACCCGGTACGCGCCTTTGCGCGCCTGGGCGCCCTGTACGCCGGCCAGCGCTATTCCAGCACCAAGCCCAGCGTCGGCCAGATCAACGAGGTCGTGCAGGGTTTATTGCACGAATTCGTGAGCGGCCACGAGGACGATATCCTCGGCCATCCGCAGCACCACCTGCACTTGCTGGCCGTGCGCGGCAAGGGAGTACTCGCCGAGCCCGCGCACCGGCGCGCCGAGATGCGCGGCTTCGCGGCCGCGGCACTGACCAATGTCGCCTCGCGCGAACGCCTGGGCGGTTTGCTGGAACGGGTCGTGATCGCCGATGCCCGCGCTCCGGCCCCCTGGCTGCGCGACAGCTTCGACGGGTTTACGACGCATTTCTCGACGCTCACGCGCGCCAACCTCGCCGCCAGCCTGCTGGCCTCCGGCACCCTACCGCTCATCATGCAGCCGGTGACCGGCATCGAAGGCCTGCCTCCCGGCTATTACTGGGATGGCGGTATCATCGATTACCACCTCGCCTTGCCCTATGCCCGCCTCGAGCGGGAAGAGCCGGATGCCATCGTCCTGTATCCGCACTTCAATGAGCACATCGTGCCCGGCTGGCTCGACAAGGCGATGCCCTGGCGCCGCTGCGCGCGCGGGCCGAATCGTGCCTGGCTCGACAATGTCCTGATCGTCGCGCCGACTCCGGCCTTTCTTAAAACCCTGCCGCGCCAGAAACTGCCCGACCGAAGCGATTTCAAGTATTACGGACTCGACCACGACGCGCGCATCCAGGCCTGGTCGCAGGCGATGGGGGAGGGCCAGAGATTGCGCGACGAGCTGGCCGCCTTCATCGAACGGCCCGACTTGTCGCGCCTGCGCGCGATCTAGCGCCAAATCCCGGGCGATGCGCCTGTTTTTGCGGCATTCGTCTTCGGCCCCGGTTACAATATGGGGTTACGAGCCGCGCTCCCGGGCTCACCACCATCGAAAGAAAGAATTCCCATGAGTCTCCAATGCGGCATCGTCGGCCTGCCCAACGTCGGCAAGTCCACCCTGTTCAACGCGCTGACCAAGGCCGGCATCCCGGCTGAGAACTATCCGTTCTGCACCATCGAGCCGAACGTCGGCGTGGTCGAGGTGCCGGACCCGCGCATGCAGGCGCTGGCCGACATCGTCAAGCCGGAGCGCGTCGTGCCGGCAATCGTCGAATTCGTCGACATCGCGGGCCTGGTGGCCGGCGCGTCGAAAGGCGAGGGCCTCGGTAACCAGTTCCTGTCGCACATCCGCGAGACCGACGCCATCGTCAATGTGGTGCGTTGCTTCGAAGACGACAACGTGATCCACGTCGCGGGTAAAGTCAGCCCGATCGACGACATCGAAGTCATCCAGACGGAATTGGCGCTGGCCGACATGGGTGCCGTCGAAAAGGCGATCCACCGCGAAAACAAGAAGGCGCGCTCGGGCGACAAGGATGCGGCAAAATTGGTCGCCATCTGCGAACGCCTGCTGCCGCACCTGAACGAAGGCCAGCCAGTGCGCACCCTGGGCCTGGACGCCGACGAGATGGCCCTGATCAAGCAGCTGTACCTGATCACGGCGAAACCGGCGATGTACGTGGCCAACGTCTCGGACACCGGTTTTACGAATAACCCGATGCTGGATCAGCTGACCGAATTCGCGAAGAAGCAGAACGCGCCGATCGTTGCCATTTCCGCCGCCATCGAAGCCGAAATCGCCGACCTCGACGACGCCGACAAGGCCGCCTTCCTGGGCGACATGGGCATGGAAGAACCGGGCCTGGATCGTCTGATCCGCGCCGCCTATAAACTGCTCGGCCTGCAGACCTATTTCACCGCCGGCGTGAAGGAAGTGCGCGCCTGGACCGTGAAGGTCGGCGCCACCGCCCCGCAGGCGGCCGGCGTGATCCACACCGACTTCGAACGCGGTTTCATCCGCGCGCAGACGATTTCGTATGACGACTACATCGCCTACAAGGGTGAGTCGGGCGCCAAGGAAGCGGGCAAGATGCGTGCCGAAGGCAAGGAATACGTCGTCAAGGATGGCGATGTGCTGAACTTCCTGTTCAACGTCTAGGCATGAGGTCGGAATCCGCTGGATTCTGACGGACAACTAATGCCCCGGTTTCCCTATCGAGCCGGGGCTTTTTCTATCCATCTCTGTCCGGCAGAGGTCGTCGCCATCCTGTCATTTACCGGGCGCGATGCCGGTGTGGAGTGAGAGACTCGGCGGTCAAAACCGGTATGGCGCGACCAGGCGAGACTGATGCTGACCGATACCCAATGCTGCAACGCCAATATCGGCACCGCCATTGGCGGAGCTGGCAGTCTGCTGCGCTACACTCGTTCCATGCTCAGTTCCCGAAATAGGCAGCGGCAACATCTTCAGCCGGCCCGTCCATACGGATTTTTCCATGCTCGAGCCAGATCGCCCGGTTGCACGTCTCCAGCACCAGTTCGCGCGTATGGCTGGCAATGACCAGGATGTTCGTGGCCTGGACCAGTTCGCGCATGCGCGCCTCGGCCTTGTGCTTGAAGCCCTGATCGCCCACCGAAAGCCACTCGTCCATCAGCAGGATCTCTGGCCGCACCGTGGTCGACACCGCGAACGCCAGGCGCAGATGCATGCCACTCGAGTACGTGCGCAGCGGCATGTCGATGAAGTCACCCAGTTCGGAAAACGCGACAATCTCGTCCATGCGATCTTTCAGCTCCGCCTTGCTCATTCCCAGCAGGGCACCGCGCAGGTAGATGTTTTCGCGGCCGGTTGCTTCCGTGTCGATACCGAGCGAGATGTCGATCAGCGAACCGATTTCACCCTCGATCCGGGCGCTGCCGTGGGATGGCATATATACGCCGCTGAGCAGGCGCAGCAGCGTGCTCTTGCCGGCGCCGTTGTGGCCCAGCAGGCCCACGCGGTCACCGTCACGCAGCGTAAAGGACAGCCCTTCGAGCGCGCGCACGACCACGCGGCCAAGCGGGTCTGCCCCAATCTGCCCGCCAGTTGCGGCCGAGATCAGGCGCTTCTTGAGTGAGCGTCCACTTGCGTTGTAGATCGGAAAATCGACGGCAACGTCTTTGAATTCAATAGAAGCCATAAGTCACTTCACAGCCAGTAGGCGATACGGCGCCGGTAGCGGCCAAATACGAACAGCGCCACGATCCATCCGACGACCGCCAACGCACCTGCAACCACCCAGTTGGTGACACTCGGCGCCTGGCCGAGCAGGGGAGCGCGGATAATTTCGAGCAAATGGTAGACCGGGTTGAGGTCAAGCAAATACATGCCGGCCCTCTGTGGCAGCAGCTTGGGCAACCACATGACCGGCGTCAGGTAGAAAACTACCTGCAGTACGCTCGTCACCATTTGCGGCAGGTCGCGATAGCGTGCGCAAACAATGGCGAGCAGCAGGGCGATCCAGCTGAGATTGAGAACGCCGAGCGCAAGGCCCGGAATGCTCAGCAGTGCAACCCAGCCGAGTGTCTTGCCAAAAACAAGAAGCACAATCGGAAAAATCACCAGGTTATGCAAAAGGATGAGCAGATTGCGCCAGATCATGCGCATGATGTGCACGAACATCGGAATCGGCAACTGCTTGATGATGTTTTCGGCAGTGATGAAGCCAGTTGCGCCTTCAGTGATGATGTTCGAGATGAAGGCCCACAGGATCAGGCCGATGGTCAAGAACGGCAGAAACTCTTGCATTGGAGACTTGAAAATCTGCCCGAACACGATGCCGATGGTGGCAATCACGACACCCATGCTCAGCGTGATCCAGAACGGACCCAGTGCCGAGCGGCGGTAACGCGCGCGCACGTCCTGCCAGCCGAGTACACCGACAAGCGAAATGCGCTTGGTTGCTGCAACAATATCCAGCAGCGCGCTTGCAGTAGGACGGTTATTCATTGTTTGGATGCAACAATAGATCAAGGGCTGGCATTTTAACCTACAGGCCCAAATCCTGGATAAATAATGTAAGCGAGTGTCTCGTTCTCGTCCCGATCCTGCGAAGGCTTGCGCCACGCCAAGAGCGCGCTGTGGCGCCAGGATGTGACCTCAACCGGATCTCCCATCGCTTCGCACTCTGCCCGGCCGATCGTGGAAGCATCGTCATTGCGAGCGGCAGATATCAGCGGCCAACGCACACAGGCGCGACGCGGTCTGGCATGGAAAGAGGTCAATGATCATGCGCAACCCACGACCGACTGGCGCGCCGCGCCGACCCGGCGCGATGCCCGAACGCAGCAGCGATTTTGCCCACCGTGGCAGAGGCGCATGCCGAAGCGCCAGCCGACCAAGGCAGCGGGGGAAGGTTTTGTTGTGGAGATGAAATCGCTAAATTATAACGAATGCTTTGAAGACGAACGGTTCTTCGTAGCGGAACGGACTAGATGCAAGCTGGAAATACGTATCATAGCAGCCTTACCCCGCTCCGATTACTCATCCGTCTATGCATAGCAGTTTCGCTCGGTGTGCTCTCGAGTTTTGCTTTTCTCATAACGTCGGCAAAACCCAATTTGGACGTTGCGCTAATCGCAAAGATCGATCGCAATTCACTCTCAACCGGCAATGGAATATCCGTAGCGTTGCCTGCCGGTGCCGCTAATTCTGTTGTCGCGCACGGGTGGAATCGTACGGATAATACATTTACGATTCTTTTCCTTCCCATGTAATAGAAACGTACCTGGCATGTGGCGCGCACGCTGCGTGCGCGACAAGTACAGGTCTGCGCTTTTGATCAGACAACCGGGTACAGAACCGGGTGCGATTTTGACGATCTTACGATATGGCCTGGAAGCGAGGCGGATTTCAGGCCGAATTTTCTGTTCAACGTTTAACATCCTGAAACCGGAGTCCGGCGGATGACCAAAGCCCCGCTGCCTTCACGTATCGGGGCTTTTTATTTGAGGATGCGATGATCAGAGTAATCTACCGCTGGAGCGTGGACCCCGAGCGTGGAGGGGAATTCGCCGCGGCGTGGCGCGAGGTGACGCGCTGCATCCAGCAGGGCTGCCCCGATGCGCGCGGCAGCGTCGTGCTGAAAAGCCAGATCGACGCGAATGTCTACCTTGCAGTGGCGCGGTGGGACGGCATCGATGCTTGGCGGGACAGCCGCGAGGCGGAAGACATCGTTCCCGCGCCCCTGGTCGAGCGCATGCGGGCAGCGGCGGGCGGACCGGCGGGCTACGAAATCTTCGACGAATTGCCCGACTGGGCTCTGCACTAGGCGAGGCGGCATGCTGTCATCAGCCTGACATACACCTCCACTATTGTGCTCCTCCATGGACGCGGCCACCGCCGCGCGCAATCACGCAACCCTGGAGAGAAACGCATGAACCCGACGACCCCCGAACTGTCCCGCCGCCGCCTGTTGCGCATGCTGGGCGCCGCCCCGATGCTGCCGCTGGGGAGCGTTGCCGCGGCGTCGTTGCTGACCGCCTGCGGCGGCGGCAGCGACGACGCGTCGGACGCGCTGGCCCCGAGCGCACCGGTCGCCACCCTTGGCTCGATCAGCTTCAGCTCGATGGCCGCGCCGACGCTGGCGAATGCCGCCGCGATGGCGACCAACACGGTCGGCTCGACCATGACGGTGAATTTCAGCGATACCAGCAAGCTCGATTTCAAGCTGGCCTATCAACCCTTCTTCATCACCGGCGATCTGGTCGCCAACGGCAACGGCGGCACTGTCCTCGCCGGCGGGTACTACGACATCCAGAACAAGCCGATCATCGACGCCACCGTTCCCGGCCGCGAACGCCAGTTCTTTTCCGACGCGCCGGACGGCACCTCGCTCCTGACCGTGCCGAACGCCAGCGTGGCGGGTGTCAAAGGCAAGCCGGTGTTCGCCGTGGTGCAGTTCGAGTACACGACGTTCGCCCAGGATGGCAAGACCGGCATGTACGGCCGCCTGCCGTCGCCGATCGGCGTGCTGACCCTCGACCAGGATCAGGCGACCGGCAAACTGAGCCTCGTGAAATACCACAACGTCGACACGTCCAGCGTCGAGGGCCTGTGGATCACCTGCGGCGCCAGCCTGTCTCCCTGGGGCACCCACCTGTCGAGCGAGGAATACGAACCGAACGCTTTTACGGCGGCAAGCGATGCGCAATTCAAAGCCTTCAGCAAGAATTTGTACGGCAGCGAGACGGCGGCCAACCCGTATAACTACGGCCACCTGCCGGAAGTGACGGTCAACCCGGACGGTACGGCCTCCATCAAAAAGCACTACTGCCTGGGCCGCATCTCGCACGAACTGGTGCAGGTGATGCCGGACCAGCGCACCGTGCTGATGGGCGACGACGCCACCAACAGCGGCTATTTTGTCTTTGTCGCCGACAAGGAAAAAGACCTGTCGAGCGGCACCCTGTATGTCGCGAAAGTCGGCGCCGGCTTCTCGCTCGATCCGCAGGGCGCCGCCGCGCCGCTCACCTGGATCAGGCTCGGTTCCGCCACCAGCGCCGAGATCCGCGCCCTGGCCGCCTCGCTCAAAGCAACCGACATCATGGACGTGCGCACGCTCGATCCGCAAGACCCGACGTTTACCCGGGTGGCGGCGAACGGCGCCATCGAGTGGATCAAGCTGAAACCCGGCATGGAAAAGGCCGCCGCTTTCCTCGAGACCCACCGCTACGCCGCCCTGGTCGGCGCCTCGATGGGCTTTACGAAAATGGAAGGCACGACCGTCAACGCGGCGGACAAGGTCGCCTATTCGGCGCTGCAGAACTGCCAGAGCGCGATGGTGGCGGGCAATGCGCTGAACGTGCCCGGCAATGGCATCTCGATTCCGAAGGCCCTGAATGCCGGCGCCGTGATGGCTTTAAAACTGGCGGGCGGCCAGAAGGATCTTGGCGGCGCGGCCATCAACAGCGAGTGGATGCCGGTCGATGTAAAAGCGCTGCTGACCGGCGAAGACATTCCCGCCGACGCCCTCGGCAACACCGCCAATCCGGACCGCATCGGCAATCCGGACAATTTGAAATTCTCGGAAAAGATGCGCACGCTGTTTATCGGCGAAGACAGCGGCCAGCACGTGAATAACTTCCTGTGGGCCTATAACGTCGACACCAAAGTGCTGTCGCGCCTGATGTCGATTCCGGCTGGCGGCGAGTCCACCGGCCTGCATGCGGTCGATGAACTCAACGGCTGGACCTACATCATGAGCAACTTCCAGCACGCGGGTGATTGGGGCGGGATTCACAACGTCGTCAAGACCACCCTCGATCCGCTGGTGCGCGCGAATTACAAGGATAAATTCGGCGCGGCGGTGGGGTATCTGACGGGGGAGTTGAGCCAGATGAAGCTGGCCAAGGCCTGATGGTTTACCGCGCGTCGCTTTTACAGGCGGCGCGTGGTCGTTGACGGTGTAACGCGTGGGCTCTCGAGCCCACGCGTTTGCACGACCAGCATTCATGCGGCCCGATTGATGCGATACTGTCGACCCTTCGACACGCACCCATCGCAGCAATGCCCACGCTCTCCCACCTCATCCTGTACCCGATCAAATCCTGCGCCGCCATGCCGGTCGATCAGGCGGTCGTCACCGTCTCCGGCCTGGCCGCGCACGGCGTGCACGACCGCGAATGGATGCTCGTCACCGATGAGGGCCAGTTCCTGACCCAGCGCGAGTTCCCACGCATGGCCACCATCAATCCGCGCGTCGAGGATGGTGCGCTGGTGGTCACCGCTCCCGGCGCGTGCCCGCTGCGCCTGCCGCTGGCCCTGGAAGCGGTAGCACCTACGCGGCGCGTGCAGATCTGGGACGACGTGGTCGACGCGATCGACTGCGGCGACGGGGCCGCCGCCTGGTTCGGCGACGTGCTCGGCACCCGCTGCCGCCTGGTGCGCTGCAAGCCCGATGCGGCCCGCCCGACCAGCGAAAAATGGACTGGCGGCGCACCCTCGTCCGCGCGCTTCGCCGACGCCTATCCGCTGCTGCTGATCGGCGCATCGGCACTCGACGAGATCAACGGCCGCATGCGCGCCGCCGGACGCGCGGCCCTGCCGATGGACCGCTTCCGCCCGAACCTGGTGGTCGCGGACACCGACCCGTTCGAAGAGGACTACACCGCCTCGCTGCGTGCGGGCGAGATCGTGATCCGGCCGGTGAAACCCTGCGCGCGCTGTCCGATCCCGGCCATCGACCAAGCCACCGGCATCCCCGGCCCGGATCCGCTCGACATCCTGCAATCCTGGCGCGCCAGGGCGATCCTGGACGGGGCAGTGTGCGTCGGCATGAACTGCATCGTGAGCGAGGGCAGCGGCGGCATCCTGCGCGTCGGGCAGGCGTTCGAGGTCAGCCTGTCGTTTTAAGGCTGCGCCGGGCCAGCCGCGCGCGAAAAAAGCGGCAATCCCGTTCTCAATTGCCGAAAACTCACGTAATGTAACGGCTATTGCTAAAAGGAATGCCCATGCGCCAGCCGGACGCCGTATTGCCCGACCTGCGGGACCTCATTGCCGAGAACGAAGGCCTGCGTGCGCGGATCGGCTATGTCATGGAGCAGGCCCAACGCAATCACGAGATCATGGCGCGCCACCAGGCCTTCGACCTCGAAATCGTCGGCGCCTCGAATTTTCCGCAGCTGGTCGGCACGATCTTCCGCCTGCTGCCCGTCATTTCCGACCTCGACAGCGTGACCCTCTCCCTGGTCGACACCGACGCCGACATCTATACGGTGATGCACAAGCTGGGCGTCGATTTCGAGAGTTTTCCCAACCTGCTGTTCTGCGAGCACGCGGTCGAACTCGGCTTTGAGCCGGGCGAACGCCCGCGTCCGCGCCTGGGGCCGTATTCGCGCGCCGCGCATGGCGCGATGTTCCCGCATCCGCCCGCGGGCCTGGAAAGCGTGGCGCTGGTGCCGCTGCTGCGCAATAAACGCCTGATCGGCAGCCTGAACCTGGGCAGCTGCGACCCCCAGCGCTTCACCGCGGCGCTCGGCACCGATTTCGTCGAGCACATGGCCTCGATCATCGCGATCTGCCTGGAAAACGTGATCAGCAACGAGATGTTGAAATACATCGGGCTGACCGATCCGCTGACCGGCGTCTACAACCGCCGCTACATCGACCGGCGCCTGGTGGAAGAAATCGCGCGCGCCCAGCGCCAGAATTACCACATCTCCTTCATGTTCATCGACGTCGATTATTTCAAAAAGGTCAACGACAGCGTTGGACACCAGGCGGGCGACGACGTGCTGCGCGAAGTCGCGGCGCGCATCAAGATGGAATTGCGGGTGTCGGACGCGCTGGCGCGCTTCGGCGGAGAAGAATTCGTCGTCCTGCTGATCAATGCCGATTTGCAGGCGGCCGCCATGGTCGCCGACCGCATCCGCGCGGGCGTGGCCGACAAGCCCTTCGACCTGGCGGGCGGGCAGTACCTGAACGTGTCGGTCTCGATCGGCGTCGCTGCCCTCGACGATTACGCGCGCGACCATGCGATCGAAGGCGTGGCACAGGCGCTCGTCGCTTCCGCCGACGGCGCCTTGTATCAGGCGAAGGAAGCAGGGCGCAACCGGGTGGTCATGGCGGGGTGAAATGGCATTTACCGGGAACGTCGAACAGGCCCGTAGGGTGGGCGGCTTCGCCCGGAAGATCGAATATTGTTGGTTTTGACGCCGCCCACCCTGGGTCCCTTCGGCCCGTTGCACAGCGTTGCCTATAACAAGCGCCCCTCCGCCCGCGTCACCGCATCGCCCGACCCGCGCAGCACCACGACGTCTCCCGCCTGCAGCACCGTCCCCGGCATCGGTTCGATCCGCACCCGCACACGCCGGATGCCGCTGACTTCGGCCCCCAGCTCTTCCAGCCCGAGTTCGTCGATGCGCCGCCCGACCGCCTGCGCATCCGCGTTCAGCACCACCGAGTGCAAACGCACGTAGGTGTGCTCGGGGTCGTCGATCAGGTCGCTGGCGCCGTGAAAATAGCCGCGCAGGGAAGCGTAGCGTTCGTCCCGCGCGCTCTGCACGCGGTGCACCACGCGGCGCAGCGGTACGCCGACCACGACCAGCGCGTGCGAGGCCAGCATCAGGCTGCTCTCGAGCGCTTCCGGCACGACTTCCGTCGCCCCCGCCTGGCGCAGCAGTTCGAGGTCGCTGTCGTCATGGCTCCTGACGATCACCGGCAGCGAGGGCGCCAGCTCGTGCACCAGGTGCAGCACTTTCAAGGCCGCGCGCGTGTCGGCAAACGTAATCACCAGGGCGCTGGCGCGATTGATGCCGGCCGCGATCAGCGACTCGCGCCGTCCGGCGTCGCCGTAGGAGACGCTGGAGCCCGCCGCCTGCGCTTCCTGCACCCGTTCCGGATCGAGGTCGAGCGCATACCAGGGCAGCTTTTCGTCGGACAGCAAAGTCGCCACGCTCTGGCCGCTGCGCCCGAAGCCGGCGAGAATGACGTGCTTTTGCGCGGCCATCGTGCGGCTCGCCAGCTGGGTCAGCTGGAGCGACTGCATCATCCATTCGTTGGCGGCGATCTTCATGACGATCTGGTCGGACTTGGCGATGACGAAGGGCGCGACCAGCATCGACAGCACCATCGAGGCCAATACGAGCTGCATCAGGAACGGGTCGAGCAGCTTCGAGCCGGACGCCATGTTCAGCAGCACGAAGCCGAACTCGCCGGCCTGGGCCAGGGCGAGACCGGTGCGCATCGCGACCCCGTCCGAGGAACCGAAGGCCTTCGCCAGCGCCGCGATCAGCGCGAATTTCAGCAGCACGGGAATGGCCAGCAGCACCAGCACGAGCCACCAGTGGGTGATCACCACTTCCACGTTCAGCAGCATGCCGATCGTGATGAAGAAGAGGCCGAGCAGCACGTCGCGGAAGGGCTTGATGTCTTCCTCGACCTGGTGCTTGAACTGGGTTTCCGAGATCAGCATGCCGGCGACGAATGCGCCCAGCGCCATCGACAGGCCGGCGCGCTCGGTGATCCAGGCCGCGCCCAGCGTCACCAAGAGCAGGTTCAGCATGAACAGCTCCTGCGAGCGGCGCTTGGCGACAATGGTGAACCAGTTGCGCATCAGTTTCTGGCCGAAGAACAGCAGCAGGGCCAGCACCGCCGCGGCTTTGAGGCCCGCCCAGGCCAGGGTTTTCACCAGGTTTTCCGGGTCTTTCGCCAGCGCGGGGATCAGGATCAGGAGCGGCACCACGGCCAGGTCCTGGAACAGCAGGATGCCGATGATGCGCCGTCCGTGGTCGCTTTCCAGCTCCAGCCGCTCGGTCAGCAGTTTGACGACGATGGCGGTCGACGACATCGCCAGCGCGCCGCCCAGGGCAAAGGCGGCCTGCCAGCTGATGTGCAGCTGCGGCGCCCACATCGTCAGAACGAAGCCGCCCAGGATGGTGGCGACGATGGTCAGCACCACCTGCGCCAGTCCCAGCCCGAACACGATGCGCCGCATCGAGCGCAGCTGGGCCAGCGAAAATTCGAGGCCGATGGAAAACATCAAAAATACGACACCGAATTCGGCCAGCGCGTGGGTCGCGCCGGTTTCCGCCGCGAGGCCGAAAGCGTGCGGGCCGATCAGCACGCCGACGGCCAGGTAACCCAGCATCGGCGGCAGGTGCAGGCTGCGAAACACGACCACGCCGAGCACGGCGCTGCCGAGCAGCAGCAGGGTCAATTCAAGTCCGGATGCCATGCGTTTTTAAGATCTTTATGCTGAGCGATCGTGGTTTTGATACGTCTGGCAAGTTTTTTGCTTTCGCAATTCGTTTATACTTACAGAATGAGTGTAACCGATGAAAAAACAATGCTGAACAGTTTTGACGAGAACCAGTCGCGCCGCGTGCTGGAGCTGGCGCGCGAAACCCTGACCATCGAGGCCGACGCCATCCACGCCATGCACGCCCGTCTCGGCGCCGACGACAGCGTCGCCCGCGCGGTCGGCCTGATGTTCGCCTGCACCGGCCGCGTGGTGGTGTCGGGCATGGGCAAATCCGGCCATATCGCGCGCAAGATCGCCGCGACCCTGGCCTCGACCGGGACCCCGGCCATGTTCGTCCACCCGGGTGAAGCCGCCCACGGCGACCTCGGCATGGTGACCGACAAGGACGTGTTCATCGCGATCTCGTATTCCGGCGAATCCTCCGAATTGATGGACATCCTGCCGGTCGTGAAACGCATGGGCACGCCCCTGATCGCGATGACCGGCAAGCCGCAATCGCGCCTGGCGCAGCTCTCCGACGTCCACCTCGACGTCTCGGTGTCCAAGGAAGCCTGCCCCCTGAACCTGGCGCCGACCGCCAGCACCACCGTCACGCTGGCCCTGGGCGACGCGCTGGCCGTGGCGCTGCTCGATGCGCACGGCTTCCGCGAGGAAGACTTCGCGCGCTCGCATCCGGGCGGCGCCCTGGGCCGGCGCCTGCTGACCCATGTGCGCGACGTGATGCGCAGCGGAGAAGCGATTCCCGCCGTGACCCCGGATACGCCGCTCACCCGCGCGCTGCTGGAGATCAGCCAGAAGGGCATGGGCATGACGGCCGTGGTCGACCCCGGCTTCAAGCCGCTGGGTGTGTTCACCGACGGCGACCTGCGCCGCCTGATCGAGCGCATGCAGGACTTTTCGAATGTGACCATCCGCGACGTGATGCACGTCGGCGCGCGCACCGTGCACCCCGACCAGCTGGCGGTCGACGCGGTCGCGATCATGGAAGAGTTCCGCATCAACCAGATGCTGGTCGTCGATGAAGCGGGCGTGCTGGTCGGCGCGCTGCACATCCACGACCTGACGCGCGCCAAGGTGATTTAAATGACCCCGCTGGAACACATGACCCGCGCGGCGCGCGTAAAAGTGATGATCTTCGACGTCGACGGCATCCTGACCGACGGCAGCCTGACCTATGGGCCGGACGGCGAGGTCACCAAGACCTTCAACGTGCTCGATGGCCTCGGCATCCAGCTGCTGCAGAAGACGGGCGTGATCACCGCCATCATCAGCGCGCGCAAATCGCCGATCGTGCTGGCGCGTGCCCGCGACCTCGGCATCAACCACGTCTGGCAGGGCCACCATGACAAGCGCGTCGCGTTTGCCGAGCTGCTCGAGCAGACCGGCTTCACGGCCGAGCAGTGCGGCTACATCGGCGACGACGTGATCGACCTGCCGCTGCTGACGAAAGTCGGTTTCGCCGTGACGGTGCCGACCGGGCATCCGGAAGTGCAGCACCGTGCGCACTATGTGACGAAAGCCGGCGGCGGCCGCGGCGCCGTGCGCGAAGTGTGCGACATGGTCATGCGCGCCCAGGGCACGTACGAGCAGGCGCTCTCGCCCTATTTCGCATGAGTTCAAATGAATTCGACTAAGCGCTTAACCGCATGGCAACCTACGTGAACAAACGGACCGCGCACCGCTGGCGCCTGCTGGCCTTGATGCTGACGGCGGTCTTCTTCGCCTTCGGCAGCTTCTGGCTGCTGCAGGCGGTCCAGACCGACGATGCGACGGGCGTCGGCAACGGCCTGAACGAACCCGACTACATCGTCGAGAATTTCAGCTTCGTGCGCATGACCGAACACGGCGCGCCGCGCTACGTGGTGTCGGGCGCGCGCCTGGCCCACCATCCGGACAACGACGTTTCGGAAGTGACCAGGCCGGTCGTCGAGAGCATGGCGCCGGGCCGCCCGCGCATGACCATGCACGCCGACCGCGGCCAGGTCTACCACGGCGAAGACCGCGTCGAGTTGATGGGCAACGTCGACGTCAACCGCCCGGCCACGCCGAAGAGCGCGGCCCTGCGCGCGAAAACCGAGGCCCTGACCGTGCTGGCCGACGACGAGATCGTCAAGACCGATCGTCCGGTCCAGATGACGCTCGGCGCCGCCTCGGCCAACGGCGTCGGCATGGTGGCCGAGAACCCGACGCAGAAGCTGCACCTCGGCGGCCGCGGCCAGATCGTCTATCCGCCGCGTACGAGCCCCGCACCCAACCAATAACAGGAACGAGCCCTAATGAAAAACATCTTCGCCGCCGCCTTCCTTTCGCTGCTGTCGCTGACGGCAGCCCACGCCGAGCGCGCGGACTCGCTCAAGCAGGCCGTCATCAACTTCGATTCGCTCGACGTCGACGAAGTCACGCAGACGCGCATCCTGACGGGGAATGTGGTCCTCACGCGCGGCACCCTGATCCTGAAGTCGGACCGCGCGCTGCTCAAGGAAACCCCGGAAGGCTACATGAACGTCACGCTTACTTCGAACCCGGGGCGCGTGGCGACCTTCCGCCAGAAGCGCGACGGCGGCCCGGACCTGTGGGTCGAAGGCCAGGCCGAGCGCATCGAATACGACGAGCGGGTGGAACTCGTGAAACTGTTCTCGAAGGCGATCGTGAAGGAACTCGAGAACGGGCGCCTGACGAACGAACTCGATGGCGCCTACATCTCCTACGACAACCGCAAGGAAGTGGCCACCGTGCGCAACGACGCCAGCGGCGAGACCAAGTCCGGCGGCGGCCGCGGGACCCTGATCATCGCGCCGCGCCGCACTGCGCCCGCCGCGGCTCCAGCGGCGGCTCCGGCAGCGCCGGCAGCACCAGGAAAGAAATAATGAAAGATGCACGCGACAACCGCAGCACCCTGGTGGTGCGCGGACTGCAAAAAAGCTATGGCAAGCGCCTGGTCGTGCGCGACGTCTCGCTGGAAGTCGGCTGCGGCGAAGTCGTCGGCCTGCTCGGCCCCAACGGCGCCGGCAAGACCACCTCGTTCTACATGATCGTCGGCCTGGTGCCGTCGGACGCCGGCACCATCGAGATCAATGGCGCCAACATTTCGAGCCTGCCGATCCACCGGCGCGCGGTGATGGGCCTGTCGTACCTGCCGCAGGAAGCCTCGGTGTTTCGCAAGCTGACGGTGGAAGACAATATCCGCGCCGTGCTCGAACTGCAGCGCGACGACAACGGCAAGGCGCTGACGAAGGATGCCATCAATACGCGCCTCGACTCGCTGCTGGCCGAACTGCAGATCGAGAAGCTGCGCGAGAACCCGGCCCTGTCGCTGTCGGGCGGCGAGCGGCGCCGCGTCGAGATCGCGCGCGCGCTGGCGACCAATCCGCGCTTCGTGCTGCTCGACGAGCCGTTCGCCGGCGTCGACCCGATCGCCGTGATCGAGATCCAGCGCATCGTGCGCTTCCTGAAGGAGCGCGGCATCGGCGTCCTGATCACCGACCACAATGTGCGCGAGACGCTCGGCATCTGCGACCGCGCCTACATCATCAACCAGGGCGCGGTGCTGGCGTCGGGACGTCCCGACGACATCATCGCCGACGAGTCGGTACGACGCGTCTACCTGGGCGAACACTTCCGCATGTAGCAAGGCTGTAGCAACAACACGGGACACCGAGCGGCACCATGAAACAATCCCTGCAACTCCGGACTTCGCAGCACCTGGCGCTCACGCCGCAGCTTCAGCAGTCGATCCGCCTGCTGCAGCTCTCCACCCTTGAACTACATCAGGAGATCGAGCAGATCCTGTCCGATAACCCGCTGCTCGAACGGCTCGACGACCCGCTCGACCACTCGGTGCGCCTGCTGGCCGACGGCGCGATCAACAGCGCGCCGGCGCAAGCCGAGGCGCCGGCGCCGAACAACGAGGAGGGCGCCCCTGCGCCCGAGGCGGCCGAGGGCGGCGAAGGCGGCGAGGTCGAACGCGGCGAGTCCGAGGGCGACTGGGGAGAGGGTTCGCGCGCATCGAGCGGCGACGGCGACGACGACGGCCGCCCGCAGCTCGGCGCGGTCGGCGTGACCCTGCGCGAGCATCTGTGCGAGCAGATTCGCGTGACGGGCGTCACGGCGCGCGACCGCGCGCTGGCCGAACTCGTGATCGACGCGATCGACGACAACGGCTACCTGGAGGAGCAGCTCGACGAGATCCATGCGCGCTTGCCGGAGGAGCTCGAGGTCGAGATGGACGAACTGCGCTGCGCGCTGGCGCTGGTGCAAAGCCTGGACCCGGTCGGCGTCGGCGCGCGCAGCGCATCCGAATGCCTGGCGCTGCAGATCCGCGCGATGCCGGGCGTGCCGCTGGTGACGCGGCGCATGGCCCTGAAAATCGTCGAGGGGTATCTGAGCTGGTTCGCGCAGCGCGAATTCACGAAACTGAAAAAAGCGCTCGACTGCGACGACGAGGACCTGCGTGAAGCGCAGGCCGTGATCCGCCAGTGCAATCCGCATCCCGGCGCCGCCTTCGCGTCGAGCGTCTCGGATTACGTCGTACCGGACGTTATTGTCCGCAAGTCGAAGGGCGGCTGGAGCGTCTCGCTGAACAACGAAGTGATGCCGCGCCTGCGTGTGAACAACGTCTATGCGAATTTGCTCAAGCAGGGCAAAGGCGAAGGCCAGATGAGCGCGCAGCTGCAGGAAGCGAAGTGGCTCATTAAAAATATGCGCCAGCGTTTCGACACGATCCTGCGTGTTTCGCAGGCAATTGTGGAGCGCCAGAAGAACTTTTTCAGCCATGGCGCGGTTGCCATGCGTCCCCTTGTGCTTCGCGAGATAGCTGATACACTAGGACTACACGAGAGCACAATTTCTCGCGTGACAACTCAAAAATTCATGCTGACCCCGCACGGCATGTTTGAGCTGAAGTATTTCTTCGGAAGCCATGTCGCCACCGAAGCGGGGGGCGAAGCATCGTCTACGGCGATACGGGCGCTCATTGCGCAACTGACAGGAGCAGAAGACCCAAAGAACCCATTATCCGACAGCAAGATCGCGGAAATGCTCGGTGAACAAGGGATGGTCATTGCGCGCCGCACGGTTGCAAAATACCGCGAGGCACTCAAGATTCCTCCCGTCAGTCTCCGCAAATCCTTGTAACAGCGGCCCCCATGCGCACTCCCTGCGCGGCGCGGCGGCCGCTACATTTTCAAAGGAGTGTGTATGAATCTCACCATCAGTGGCCACCACCTCGACGTCACCCCCGCCATCCGTGAATACGTACAGAACAAGCTCGAACGCATCACCCGCCATTTCGATCAAGTGATCGATTCCCACGTCATCCTCGCGATCGACAACCTCACCGAAAAAGACAAACGACAGAAGGCCGAGATCAACCTGCGCGTCTCCGGCAAGACCGTACACGTGGAAAGTGTGGCGCAAGACCTGTATGCGGCGATCGATCTCCTGATGGACAGGCTCGATCGCCAGGTGATGAAATACAAGACGATGTTGAAGGACCATAGTCGTGAGGCGCTCAAGCGCCTGCCTGAAGGCGGAGAGGCTGCTGCTGCGATCTGATCGCGCATCGAGCACCGTCTGAACGAGGGCGCCGGAAGGCGCCCTTTTCATTTTGTGCGGTGGACGGCAGTGTCTTGGGTAAAATGCTTGTCTTTTCCATCAACGAATTCGCCATGACCGACCATGTCCTGACCCGCGTTGCCAACGGCACCGGCATCATCACGCTCGACCGTCCCAAGGCCCTGAACTCCCTCTCGCTGGCGATGGTGCGGCGTCTGACCGACATCCTGCTGGCCTGGCGCGACGACGCGTCGGTGTGCGCGGTCGTCCTCACCAGCAGCAGCGAAAAAGCCCTGTGCGCGGGCGGCGATATCCGCTTCTTCCACGAAGCCGGCCACGCGACCCCCACCGGCGGCAGCGCCCTGCTCGAAGATTTCTTCACCGAGGAATACGCGCTGAACCATCTGATCCACTTCTATCCGAAACCGTATGTATCGATCATGGACGGCGTGGTGATGGGCGGCGGCATGGGTATCGCCCAGGGCGGTCCTGAAACTGGCCTGCGCATCGTGACCGAGCGCACGAAGATGGCGATGCCGGAAGTGAACATCGGCCTGTTCCCGGACGTCGGCGGCAGCCATTTCCTGTCGCACGCACCGGGCCAGCTGGGCAACTACCTGGGCCTGACCGGACTGACGATCGGCGCTGCCGACGCGCTGTACGTTGGCCTGGCCGACGTCTTCGTGCCGGGCGCGCAGTTGGGCGAACTGAACGCGCTGATCGAATCGACGCCGGGCGCTCAGCTGGCTGACGCGATCCGTCGCTTCGCCGCGCGCTTCGCTGTGGACGCGGGTCAGAGCGTGCTGGAGACGCAGCGCGCCGCGATCGACGCGCACTTCGGCGCCAGTTCGGTGGCCGCCATCATGGCCTCGCTGGAAAAGGACGAGAATCCGTTCCTGCAAAAGGCCCTGGCCGCGATGCGCCAGCGTTCGCCGCTGATGATGTGCGTGACCTGGGAGATGCTGCAGCGTGGGGCCGCGCTCGATGTCGCCGACTGCCTGCGCATGGAACGCTCGCTGGTGCGCCGCAATTTTGAACACGGGGAAGTGCTGGAAGGCGTGCGCGCGCTGGTGATCGACAAGGACAATGCGCCTGCCTGGAATCCGCCAACGCTCGACGCGGTGACTCCGGAAATGGTGGAGCGGTTCTTCGAACCTGTCTGGCCGGATCACGCACACCCGCTGCGGCATTTAAGCTGATAACTGTCGCGTAACGCAGGGTGGGCTCCCCGAGCCCACGCGGCGATACGTGGCAGCGAGATCATCCGGCACGAAATCGGAGCCCGCGCGTATCACCGCGTGGGGTCGTTGAGGCCAATGGCCTCAACGACGGTTTCACTAGAGCCCACCCTACGGGAGCTACGACTGCTCGCGATGCCTCAGCACCACGCGCTCGCTCTCGTTGAAATAGGCCGCCAACCGCTCCGCCATGTACACCGAGCGGTGCTGCCCGCCGGTACAGCCGACGGCCACCGTCAGGTAGCTGCGGTTGTCCGTCTTGAACGAAGGCAGCCACTTTTCCACGAACTTGCAGATATCGTGCAGCATCTCGGTGGCGCTCGGCTGGGCCTCGAGGAAGGCGATCACGGGGGCGTCCTTGCCGGTCAGCGGGCGCAGCGCCAGGTCGTAATACGGGTTCGGGATGGCGCGCACGTCGAACACGAAGTCGGCGTCCAGCGGGACGCCGACCTTGAAGGCGAAGGACTCGAAGAACAGGGTCAGCGGTGCGTGCTGGACTTCGGCCAGTTCCTTGATCCAGCCGCGCAGTTTATTCGCCGATGCCTCGGAGGTATCGATCACGTGACCGAGCTGCTCGATCGCGCCGAGGCGTTCACGCTCCTCGGCGATGCATTCGATCAGCGTGCGGCGCGAGGCCGGGTTTTCGCCCGGGCGCAGCGTGTGCGACAGCGGATGGCTGCGCCGCGTTTCGGAGAAGCGTGCCACCAGCGAATGGGTGCTCGAGGTCAGGAACAGCACCTTGACCTGGTGGCCTTCTTCTTTCAGCCGCGCCACCGTCAGCGGCAATTCGGTCAGCGATTCCGAGCTGCGGGCATCGACCGCGACGGCGAGCTTGCCCGTGCCTTCGCTCGACACGGCTTTCACCAGCTGCGGCAGCAAGGCCGGCGGCAGGTTGTCGACGCAGTAGTAACCCGCGTCTTCCAGAACATTCAGGGCAACCGATTTGCCCGATCCGGAGATACCGGTGATGAGAACGATGTGCATGGCGCGATGATACCGCAACCGTAGCAACTTTGTCCCCGATCGTCCCGATTTTGACCGGTTGAAAGCGCTTACCTTCCGATCGTGAACGTTAGCAGCGAATGCACGGGGGTTGTGACGCTTTTGCGCAGAGCGAGCGCTCTAATCTCCGCTCATCGCTTGACGTTGGTGGAGCAGGGGTTTCGCGGGACATGTCCCGCGCCTGCGGAACGGTCTGCCCTTGCAAGGGCAGACTCCTTGGCAACACTCAATCTCCGCTCATCGCTTGACGTTGCCGCTCCATGAACTCCTGCAGCGTATCGATCCCGCGCAATTGCAGGATCGTATTGCGCACCGCGGCCTCGAGCAGCACCGCGATGTTGCGGCCGGCTGCCACCGGAATGACGACCTTGCGGATCGGCAGTCCCAGCACTTCTTCGGTCGGGAAATGGAAGGGCAGGCGCTCGACTTCCTCGTCGAGCACGCCGCGTTTTACCAGGTGCACGATCAGTTTCAGGCGCATCTTGCGGCGCACTGCGGTCTCGCCGAAGATCGCCTTGATGTCGAGCAGGCCGAGGCCGCGCACCTCCAGCAGGTTCTGCAGCAGGGGCGGGCAGCGGCCTTCGATCATGTTCGGGGCGATGCGCGAGAATTCGACGGCATCGTCGGCGACCAGACCGTGCGAGCGCGAGATCAGCTCGAGACCGAGCTCGCTTTTGCCGAGGCCGGAATCGCCCGTGATCAGCACGCCGACGCCGAGCACGTCCATGAAGACGCCGTGCATGATCACGCGCTGGGCCAGCTTTTTCGACAGGTATACGCGCAGGAAGTCGATCACCTGGGCCGCCGGCAGCGGGGTCGAAAACAGCGGAATGTTCTGCTCGTCGCAGATGGCGAGGATGTCGGGCGGGGTTTCCAGGCCTTGCGCGATGATCAGCGCCGGCGGGCCGCCGCCGATGAGTTCGCCGATCACGTGGCTGCGCGAACTCGATTTCAGGCGGTGGTAGTAATTCAGTTCCTGGTGTCCGAAGACCTGGATGCGGCCCGGGTGGATCAGGTTCAGGTGGCCGACCTGGTCGGCGGCCGAGGCGACGTCGCCCGAGATCAGCCGCTCGCCCCCCGGAAAGCCGGCGAACCAGCCCAGTTGCAGGCTGTCGCGGTTGTCGTCGTACAGCCGTTGGATGGTGAGCGGAGTCTGCAGCATGGCAAGATCGGTAAGGTTAAACGCGTGGCGGAGAGGACTCCCCTGCGAGTTTAACCCAAGGCCTGCAAGCTAGGTTGCCAGTTGATAATGCGTTCG
Source organism: Massilia litorea (assembly GCF_015101885.1). NCBI lineage: Bacteria > Pseudomonadati > Pseudomonadota > Betaproteobacteria > Burkholderiales > Oxalobacteraceae > Massilia > Massilia litorea. The sequence continues at coordinate 798,641 of NZ_CP062941.1, read as the reverse complement.
TGGATCGAGCGCGGATCGGTATCGGTGGCCAGGGCAGTGCGGATCGCTTCGTCCGAGAACAGCTCGGCAATTTCCGACAGGATTTCCAGGTGCTGCTGCGTCACGTGGTCCGGAATCAGGAGGAAGAACAGCAGGCTGACCGGCTGGCCGTCGGGCGATTCGAAGGGGATCGGTGCGGCCAGGCGAACAAACGCGGCGATCGGCTGCTTCAAACTCTTGCTGCCCTTGATGCGTCCGTGCGGCACGGCGACGCCATGGCCGAGGCCGGTCGAACCGAGGCGCTCGCGCGCGAACAGGTTCTCCGAGACGGTCGAACGTGCGATCCCGCAGTTGTTCTCGAAAATCAGTCCGGCCTGTTCAAAGGCGCGCTTCTTGCTCGACACTTCGATGTCGAGCTGGACGTTTTCGAGGGAAAGGATTTTGCTGAGGTTGGTCATTTCACGCTTTTCATAATGCGGCACCAAGGCCGACTTGCGGAGCGGAATTATAGGCCTGTTTTCCGGCCCTGTAATTCGATTTCGCGTCGGTATCCTACGCCTGTCGCCGGATTCTTTCGACCTCTCAGCCACCCTTGTCTTAGCCCTCTTTGCGCTTTCACAAGAGGACGCGCAATTTCCGCAACGAAAAGTGGTAGTGGCTGAATGAATCGAAGGAAAGACGGCGCGTTCGCCGTCTTTTCACCGTCTTTGCATATTAATTATGCATACTGAAGGTAACAATAAAATATCGTTTGTCCGTCGATTCTGTGGCTGGAAAGGTACAACGGTCGTGGCGCCGATTTACTGGCGCGCGCCGCGCAGGTTGTGCGGCCGCCCGGTGCTGAAATTCGCCCGCCACGGATTGATGTCGAGGCCGCCACGGCGGGTGTAGCGCGCGTACACCGCCAGCTTGCTCGGTTTGCACTGGCGCAGGATGTCGATGAAGATGCGCTCGACGCACTGCTCGTGGAATTCATTGTGCTCGCGAAAGCCGATCAGGTAGCGCAGCAGGCCTTCCTGGTCGATTTGCGGACCCACATACTCGATCTGCACGCTGCCCCAGTCCGGCTGGCCGGTGACGAGGCAATTCGATTTCAGCAGGTTCGAGACCAGGGTTTCCTCGACCGGCGCCTCGTCGAAATTGGCGGTGAGCAGGTGCGGCGCCGGCGAATAATCGTCGACTTCGATGTCGAGGCGGTCCAGCGACAGTCCTTCGAGTTCGCCCATTTTGAGCTTGCCGAAATTCTCGGGCTCGACCAGCGTGATGTGGACCGGCGCACCGAAGGCGTTCGACAAGTCCTCGCGCAGCAGGGACAACAGGGCATCCGGACCGGCCACGCGGGTCTGGTTGAAGGAATTGAGGTAGAGCTTGAACGACTTCGATTCGACGATGTTCGGCGAATCGGCCGGCGCGCTGATGGTCGCGATCGCCACCTGCGGCTTGCCGCGCATGTTCAGCCACGACAATTCGTAGGCATTCCAGATGTCCAGGCCGAAGAAGGGCAAGGTACCGGTGATCGCCAGTTCCTCGCGCTTTTGCTGGCGCGGAATCGGGAACAGCAGCTCCGGTGCGTACTGGGTCTGGTAGGCGGAAGATTTTCCAAGTGGCGATTGATCGGGGGTGTTGTGCATGATCTCGTCTCGATGGGCCCGGCGGCGGCAAAGCGGCGTATCGTACACCTTTCCGCGGATGGGTGTGTGTCTGGTCTGCGGTGCGGCAGCCGCATGACGCGTGGGCTCGGAGAGCCCACCCTACGGTGCGCAGCGGTCAAGGACAACGCCCGCGGCTGTGGCGTAACGTAGGGTGGGCTCCCCGAGCCCACGCGTTACGACGGTGCGCAGCGGTCAACGACAACGCCCGCGGCTGTGGCGTAACGTAGGGCGGGCTCCCCGAGCCCACGCGTTACGACGGTGCGCAGCGGTCAACGACAACGCCCGCAGCTGTGGCGTAACGTAGGGTGGGCTCTCCGAGCCCACGCGTTACGTACGTGTCACCGGCCGCTATCACAAGGCAATCACAAGAACAGTTTATAAACCGGATTCGCCGTCTCGTCCCAATACCGGTACCCCAGCGTCGCCAGGAACTGCCGGAACTCGTCCATCTCCCCGCTCGGCACCTGCAGGCCGACCAGGATGCGGCCCACGTCGCCCCCCTGGTTCCGGTAATGGAACAGCGAGATATTCCAGTTCGGCGCCATGCTGTCGAGGAAGCGCATCAGCGCACCCGGACGCTCGGGGAATTCGAAGCGGTACAGCAGCTCGTCCTGGGCCAGTGCGCTTTTGCCGCCGACCAGGTGGCGGATGTGCAGCTTGGCCAGTTCGTCGTGGGTGAGGTCGAGCGTGGCGAAATCGTGCTGCTCGAAGGTGTGGGCCAGCAGGCTCGATTCGCCGCGGCTGCCGACCTGCACGCCCACGAACACGTGCGCCTGGCGCGCATCGCTGATCCGGTACGTAAACTCGGTGACGTTGCGCGGACCGACCAGCGAGCAGAAACGCTTGAAACTGCCGCGCTGCTCGGGAATGGTCACCGCGAACACGGCCTCCCTCGCTTCGCCCAGCTCGGCGCGCTCGGCAACGAAACGCAGGCGATCAAAATTCATGTTGGCGCCGCAGGCGACCGCCACCAGGGACTCGTTCTTCACCGGCTGGCGCGCCATCTGCGAGCGTTCGATATAGGCCTTGGCGCCTGCGATCGCCAGCGCGCCGGCCGGCTCCAGGATGGAACGGGTGTCCTGGAACACGTCCTGGATCGCGGCGCAGATCGCATCGGTGTCGACCAGGATGATCTCGTCCACGACTTGCTGCGCCACGCGGAAGGTCTCTTCGCCCACCAGGCGCACCGCGGTGCCGTCCGAGAACAGGCCGACGTCGGGCAGCGTGATGCGCTCGCCCGCCTTCAAACTTTTCGCCATCGCGTCCGAATCGATCGACTGCACGCCGATGATCTTGATGTCCGGGCGCACCGCTTTCACATAAGCGCCGATGCCCGAGATCAGGCCGCCGCCGCCGATGGCGACGAAGATCGCGTGGATCGGGCTCGAATGCTGGCGCAGGATCTCCATGCCGATCGTGCCCTGGCCGGCAATCACGTCCGGGTCGTCGAAGGGGTGGACGAAGGTCAGCTTCTGCTCGCGCTCGAGCGTGATCGCGTGGTTGTAGGCGTCGGTGTAGGAGTCGCCGTGCAGCACGACCTCGACCGCATTGCCGCCGCGCGATTTGACCGCGTCGATTTTCACCTGCGGTGTCGTGGTCGGCATCACGATTAGCGCACGGCAGCCGAGGCGGGCGGCGGACAGGGCCACGCCTTGCGCGTGGTTGCCGGCCGAGGCGCAGATCACGCCGCGCTTCAGGGCCTCCTGCGACAGGTGCGCCATCTTGTTGTAGGCGCCGCGCAGTTTAAAACTGAACACGCTCTGCATGTCTTCGCGCTTGAAATAGATGCGGTTGCCGAAGCGCTGCGACAGGGTGGGCGCGAGTTCGAGCGGCGTTTCCTGGGCGACGTCGTAGACGCGCGCGGTCAGGATTTTTTTCAAATAGTCGGTTGTCATGATCAAGAAAGGAGAGTGCGTGGCCAGTATCCTGGTTCCTGTGACGCGAGACTGAAAACCTTGGCGGGTGACCTAAGCTGCAGTGCGACACGCCCTCCCGGGTAGCGGGCACGGCGTATCGTGTCGGGGCGATGTGTTTTCCTCATTATAATGGACCTCTCCAATTGCCGAACCTTCACTGATGATCGAAACCGCTGTCCTCTGGCTGCTCAAGGTCCTCGCCGCTCCCACAGTCGGGCTCACGTCGGTCTTTCTCATCGCATTCGTCTCCGCCACCCTGGTGCCGCTCGGTTCCGAGCCGGCCGTATTCGCCGTCGTGAAGGCGAACGAGGCCATGTTCTGGCCGGCGATCATCGTCGCCACCATCGGCAACACCCTGGGCGGTGCGGTCGACTACCTGATCGGCTATCGGGCCAAGATCGCCTTTGCCCGCGAACGCCAGAGCCGCTGGTTCGGCTGGCTGGCGAAGTACGGCTCGAAAACCATGCTGCTGTCCTGGGTGCCGGGAATCGGCGATCCGCTCTGTACGCTGGCCGGCTGGCTGCATTTGCCGTTCTGGTCCTCCGTGATGTACATGGCGATCGGGAAGTTCGGGAGATATCTCACCATGACGGCGGTGCTGCTGTATGTGCCGGACGACGCCTGGCGCAGGGTGGGGGACATGATGACGCGCTTCACCGGCTGATCCGGCTCGCAGGCTTACTTTCGATGCCTGAGAGGATGTTTTTGCGAATCTAATTTGCGTTCGAAGTCGTCTATACGCATTTTGTTGCTTCCCACCTCGGCAGGAAATTGTCTCGGCCCAGCGTTGTGCGGCGCAATAAGCTAAAATGATTGTCCTTCGGGCCAGTCCAAACATCGATCTCATCCATGAACGCCCCAGTCAACATCCAGACCCTGCTCGCCGATAACGCACCGGCGCGCCTGCGCGAAATTCCTTATAACTACACCTCGTTCTCGGACCGCGAAATCGTGATCCGCCTGCTCGGCGAAGCATCGTGGGAGCTGCTCGACCAGCTGCGCGGCGCACGCCAGACCGGGCGCTCCGCGCGCATGCTCTACGAGGTGCTGGGCGACATCTGGGTGGTACGGAGAAATCCCTACCTGCAGGACGACATGCTGGACAACCCGAAGCGCCGCCAGAAGCTGATCGACGCCCTGCATCACCGCCTGGCCGAAGTCGATAAACGCCGCCTGACGGTCGACACGACGGACGGTGGCGATGCCGCAGCGGTGGCCGCGCGCAGCGCCGCCGTCGAGCAGCTGCTGGCCGCCGCGCGCAAGGCCGTCGACGACTTCGGCCGCGAGTTCCGCGACATGTACGACCTGCGCAAGAAGGCGAAATCCGTCCTCGGCGCCTATACCGATAAACGCAATATCCGCTTCGACGGCATGCACCGCGTGTCGCACGTCACCGACGCCACCGACTGGCGCGTCGAATACCCGTTCCTGGTGCTGGTCCCGGACAGCGAGGAAGAGATGGCGGGCCTGGTGAAAGGCTGCATCGAACTCGGGCTGACCATCATCCCGCGCGGCGGCGGCACCGGCTACACCGGCGGCGCCATTCCCCTGACCGCCATGTCGGCCGTGATCAACACGGAAAAGCTGATCGGCCTGGGCGAAGTCGAGATGACGCGCCTGCCCGGCGTGGACCGTGAGTACGCGACCATCCATACCGGCGCCGGCGTCGTCACCCAGCGCGTCTCGCAGGCGGCCGAGAAGGCCGGCTTCGTGTTCGCGGTCGACCCGACCTCGGCCCACGCGTCCTGCATCGGCGGCAATATCGCGATGAACGCGGGCGGCAAGAAGGCCGTCCTGTGGGGCACGGCGCTGGATAACCTGGCCTCGTGGCGCATGGTCGACCCGAACGGCGACTGGCTGGAAGTCACGCGCCTGGAACACAACCTGGGCAAGATCCACGACGCCCCGACCGCCGTCTTTAAACTGGAATGGACCCACCCGGCAGTAAAGGGCGCGCCGAAGGGCGCACCCTTCCGCACCGAGACGCTGACCATCGAGGGCCGCAAGTTCCGCAAGGAGGGCTTGGGTAAGGACGTCACCGACAAATTCCTCTCGGGCCTGCCGGGCATCCAGAAAGAGGGCACCGATGGTTTGATCACCTCGGGGCGCTGGATCCTGCACAAGATGCCGAAGTTTACGCGCACCGTGGCGCTGGAATTCTTCGGCCAGGCGCGCGATGCGATTCCGTCGATCGTCGAGATCAAGGACTACCTCGATTCGCTGCCGAAAAACGGCAAGCCGGAATTCGAGACCCTGCGTCTCGCCGGCCTGGAGCACCTGGACGAACGCTACCTGCGCGCGGTAGGGTATGCCACCAAATCGAAGCGCGGCACGCTGCCGAAAATGGCGTTATTTGGAGATATCGTTGGCGACGACGAGAACGCCGTCGCGATGGCCGCCTCGGAAGTGGTGCGCATCGCGAACACCCGCGTCGGCGAAGGTTTTGTAGCCGTCAGCGCCGAAGCCCGCAAAAAATTCTGGCTCGATCGCGCCCGCACCGCGGCGATTGCCCGCCACACCAACGCCTTTAAAATCAACGAAGACGTCGTCATTCCGCTGAACCGGATGGGCGAGTACACCGACGGCATCGAGCGCATCAACGTCGAGCTGTCGATCAAGAACAAACTGCAGCTGGCCGGCGAACTGCATACCTATCTGTCGGGCGGCCACCTGCCGCTCGAGAAGAGCGACGACGCCACCGGCGACACGGTCGCGCGCGACGAGATCATGGGCGACCGTCCGGAGCAGGCCGTGGCCCTGGTCGAAGCCGTGCAGGCGCGCTGGAACTATGTGCTGGCCAACCTCGACCAGCGCCTGGTCGATGTGCACCACCAGCTCGATGAACTGGGCCTCGGCCACCTGTCGAGCACCTTCGACCTGCGCATCGGCAACCAGCCGGATGCGACCCTGTTCGACGTGGTGCAGGACCACACGCTGCGCATCTCCTGGAAGCAGGACCTGCGCGCGCCGCTGCGCCAGATTTTCAATGGCGCAGCCTACAAATGCATCCTCGACGAGACGACCGCGATCCACAAGCGGGTATTACGCTCGCGCGTCTTCGTGGCCCTGCACATGCACGCCGGCGACGGCAACGTGCACACGAACCTGCCGGTGAACTCGGACGACTACGCGATGCTGCAGGACGCCCATAAAGCCGTCGAGCGCATCATGAAGCTGGCGCGTTCATTGGATGGGGTGATTTCGGGCGAACACGGCATCGGCATCACCAAGCTCGAATTCCTGACGGACGACGAGATCCAGGAATTCCGCGACTACAAACTGCGCGTCGACCCGGAGGGCCGCTTCAACAAGGGCAAGCTGCTCAATCTGAAAGAAGCCCACGCCGACCTGCGCAACGCCTACACGCCGTCTTTCGGCCTGATGGGCCACGAATCGCTGATCATGCAGCAGAGCGACATCGGCGAGATCGCCAATTCGATCAAGGACTGCCTGCGCTGCGGCAAATGCAAGCCGGTCTGCACGACCCACGTGCCGCAGTCGAATTTGCTGTACTCGCCGCGCGACAAGATCCTCGCGACCTCGGCCCTGATCGAAGCCTTCCTCTACGAAGAACAGACCCGCCGCGGCGTCTCGATCCGCCACTGGGAAGAGTTCGAGGACGTGTCCGACCACTGCACCGTGTGCCATAAGTGCGTGACGCCATGCCCGGTCAACATCGACTTCGGCGACGTCTCGATGAACATGCGTAACCTGCTGCGCAAGATGGACAAGCGCAGCTTCAAGCCGGCCAATCGCGCCGCCATGTTCTTCCTGAACGCGACCGATCCGACCACGATCAACGCCACCCGCGCGGCCATGGTCGGCGTCGGTTACAAGGCCCAGCGCCTGGGTAACAGCATCCTCAAGAAATTCGCGAAGGAGCAGACCGCCGCACCGCCGCCGACCACCGGTAAAGCGCCGGTGCGCGAGCAGGTGATCCACTTCATCAACAAGAAGATGCCGGGGAATTTGCCGAAGAAGACGGCGCGCGCGCTGCTCGATATCGAGGACGATAAAGTCATCCCGATCATCCGCAACCCGAAGGCGACCAATGCCGACAGCGAAGCGGTGTTCTACTTCCCGGGCTGCGGTTCCGAGCGCCTGTTCTCGCAAGTCGGTCTCGCAACTCAAGCGATGTTGTGGGAAGTGGGCGTACAGACCGTGCTGCCGCCGGGTTACCTGTGCTGCGGCTATCCGCAGCGCGGCGCCGGCCAGTACGACAAGGCCGACAAGATGATGACGGATAACCGGGTGCTGTTCCACCGCATGGCGAACACCCTGAACTACCTCGACATCAAGACGGTGCTGGTCTCGTGCGGCACCTGTTACGACCAGCTGGCGACCTACGAGTTCGACAAGATCTTCCCGGGCTGCCGCATCATGGACATCCATGAATACCTGCTGGAGAAGGGCGTCAAGCTCGAAGGAGTCGAGGGCACGCGCTACATGTACCACGACCCTTGCCACACGCCGATGAAGATCCAGGATGCGGTCAAGACCGTGAACGAGCTGGTCTCCACCTTCGACAACGTGAAAATCGAAAAGAACGACCGCTGCTGCGGCGAGTCCGGCACCTTTGCCGTGTCGCGTCCGGACATCGCGACCCAGGTCCGCTACCGCAAGGAGAGCGAGATGGAGAAGGGTGCGGCGAAACTGCGCGAAGACGGCTTCGAGGGCGAAGTCAAGATCCTGACCAGCTGCCCGTCCTGCCTGCAGGGCCTGTCGCGCTACAACAATGATGCGAACACGTCGAGCGACTACATCGTCGTCGAGATCGCGAAGCACCTGCTGGGCGAGAACTGGCTGCCGGATTACGTCGCGCGCGCCAACAATGGCGGCATCGAGCGGGTGCTGGTATGACGACTGAGCAGGCCTGCGAGCTGTGCGCATTGAGCGTGCCGACCGTTGCCGCGAACGACAAGTTCGCGGTCATCATCGTCGACGACGCCAATTATCCGGGCTTCTGCCGGGTCATCTGGCGCAAGCACGTGCGCGAGATGAGCGACCTGTCACGCGCGGACCGGCTGCTGCTCAACGAAGCGGTCCATGAAGTGGAAGAGGCGATCCGCGAGGTGATGGCGCCTTCTAAAATCAACGTCGCAAGCCTGGGCAATGTCGTACCGCACCTGCACTGGCATGTGATCCCGCGCTACACTGACGATGCGCACTTCCCTGCTCCCGTGTGGGCGGCGGCGGTGCGCGAAACGGATGCCGCCGTGCTCGATGCACGGCGCGCATTGTTGCCGCAATTGGCCGACGCGATCGCGCGGCGGTTTAACAAAGTTTAAAAAATCATGCCGATTCCAACCGAACTGACCGTCCACCAGAAGTCCCGCCTGCTCGACATCGCCTTTGACGACGGCCGCGCCTTCTCGATTCCTTTCGAACTGATGCGCGTCTACTCGCCGTCGGCCGAAGTGAAGGGGCACGGCCCCGGCCAGGAAACCCTGCAAGTGGGCAAGCGCGAGGTCGGCATCAAGGGTGTCGAGCCGGTCGGCAACTACGCCGTCAAACCGCTGTTCACCGACGGCCACGAGAGCGGCATCTTTACCTGGGATTATTTGTACAAGCTGGGCAATGAGCACGATGCCCTGTGGCAGGACTATCTGAACCGCCTGCACGCGGCCGGCTTCGAGGGAGATAGCGGCCGCGAGCCGGGCACGGTACTGCCGGGTGCGCTGGTGCGCGGCGGCGTCTGCGGCAGCGGGCACAGCCATTAGGCCACGCCGGCCTCAGCCATAAAAAAAGCGCCTGCGAAGGCGCTTTTTTATTGTCGACACCGCGTCAGCCGGGGCCGCGCGATCCGAACATCACTGTGGCTGGATGTTGGCAGCTTGTTTGCCCTTCGGGCCGGTGGTGATCTCGAAGCTCACGCGCTGGTTTTCGGCCAGGGACTTGAAGCCCGGGGTGTTGATTGCCGAGAAGTGCGCGAACAGGTCTTCACCGCCGCCGTCAGGCGTGATGAAACCAAAACCTTTTGCATCGTTGAACCACTTAACAGTGCCAGTCGTCATTTTAATTCCCCAAAAGTTATTTTAATGTGCCTTGTTTCGGCTTGTCGGGAAACCACGAATGACCACCAGCGACTGTCTTAACAAAGCGATATTATTATAGGCACAGTTTCGCGCGTGTGAAGCACAATTAAATGCCGTATTTAAGGTCCAGTTGGCGAGAAACGACAGGCCATCCGTGCTTAGCGCGTGAATTAATGCAACTACGCAAGGAACGTTGTCGGAACTCAGCGAATCAGGCCTTCGCCGTCGCTTTTGACAGCACAGCCACCAGCTGTTCGATCGCATACGGTTTGGCCAGTACCTGCACGCCGGGCACGTCGACCTGCTGTTCGGTGTAGCCGGTGGCGAGGATGACCGGCAGGCCCGGATAGCGCTGGCGCAGGATGCCGGCCAGGTCGACGCCGCTGACCTGGCCCGGCATGACGATGTCGGAAAACACGGCGTCCGGACGCGGGCCGCCTTCGAGCAGGCGCAGGGCCGCTTCGCCGTCCTCGGCCGTCATCACCTCGAAACCGCTCTCGGTCAAGGCGCGCATGACCGCTTCGCGCACCAGGTTATCGTCTTCCACGAACAGGATGGTGCCGCTGCCCTGCGCCGGAGCCGCGCGCTCGTCGATCCCGGGAGCGGCCGCCACGTCCGCGCGGGCGCGCGCCAGGTAAAGGTCGACGCGGGTGCCGATGCCGGGAATGCTGTCGAGGGTGAGCGTACCGCCGGCCTGGGTGGCGAAAGCATAGGCCTGCGGCAGGCCCAGGCCCGTTCCCTGGCCCGGCGGTTTCGTCGTGAAGAAGGGGTCGAGGGCGCGTGCCATGACCGCGGGCGTCATGCCGCTGCCGCTGTCGACCATGCTGACCTGGACGTAGTCGCCCCGGGCCAGGCTGTCGTGGGCGCCGTCGATGCTGATGTTGCGCGCTTCCAGGCGCAGCAAGCCGCCGTTCGGCATGGCGTCGCGCGCGTTCAGGGCCAGGTTCAGCAAGGCCACGTCGAACTGCAGCGGCTCGAGCGTCACCGGCCAGACGCCATCCTCGCAATGCACCTCGACCGCGACGTCGCCGCGCAGCGAACCCTTCATCAGCTGGACGGCGCTGCGCAGCTGCTCGCAGACGTCGACCGTGATCAGGCGCGCTTCCTGCAGGCGGCCGAAGGAACCGAGCTGGCCGGTAAGGGTGGTGGCGCGCGCCACCGTGCGCTGGCAGGTCTGGATCAGGCCCTTGACCTTTTCCTCGCGCGTGGAGAAGGCGGCCAGTTGCAGCGCCGTGGTGAGCGTCTGCAGCAGGTTGTTGTACTCGTGGGCGATGCCGCCGGTGAGGCGTCCGAGCGCTTCCAGCTTCTGGTTCTTCAGGAGCGCGCTCTGGGCGCGCTCGGTGGCGGCGATCGCGGCGGCGACGCGCGCTTCCATCTCCGTCTGGCCATGGCGGATGCGGGTGCTGGCCTCGGCCAGGTGCTGCGCCACGCTGTCGAGCTCGGCCCAGCCGGCGGCGGCGTAGCGCACCTCGGCGCCGTCGCCGAGCGCTTTCGCACTCTGTCCGAGCGCTTCGATCGGGGCGATGGCGCGGTTGGCGAAACGGCGGGCGGCGACCAGGCCCGCGATCAGCAGCAGCGCCATGACGCCGCCGAGCAGGGCGGCCGCGCGCAGCGGCGCTTCCCGCAACTCGCTGCGCGGGACGCTGAGCAGGATTTTCCAGTCGGATGCCGGCACGGTGCTGGCGAACACGCGCGATTCGACGCCGTCGAGCGAGCGCGATTCGAACATCTGGTCGCCCGGGCGCGCCAGGCGCTCCAGCGTGGCCGCACGCACCGGCTTGCCCACATACAGTTCCGGCGTGCGCGAACGGGCGACGACGATGCCGTTGCGGTCGACGATGGTGGCGAGCCAGGCCTGCGGCAGGCGCTGGCGCTGCAGCAGGCGGTCCAGCGTGCCGGCGTTGACCCCCACGGACAGCAGGTAGCGGATGCGCTCGCCCGACTTGACCGGCACCTGCACCGCGAAATCGTAACGCCCCGTCAGTTTCGACCTGAACAGGTCGGAGACCAGGGTGCGGTCGGCGCCGTAGCGCCCCATCAGCTGGCCGATATTCGATGCGCCGCGCAGCGGCAGCGGCTCGCCGTAGGACAGGCGGCTGTTGAGCAGGGGACGGCCGTCGAGGTCGAACAGCACCACCGCCGAGGCCGGCGGGGGCGCGACCCGGCGCGCGTGTTCGTGGAAGGTGTCAAGGCGGCCGTCCTGCAGGGCCGGGGAGCCGGCCAGTGCGCGCAGCAGCGTTTCCCGGGTGCCGATTTCGTTGTCGATCAGCAGCGCCATCGCACGCGCGGTCTCGGCCATGCTGCGGTTCTGCGCTTGCTGGGCGTCGTGGTAGACATAGGCGACGGCGAGCGCCGCCGCAATGAAGGAAGGAACCAGGATCGACAGCACAAGCAGCAGGAAACGGGTCCTGGTTCGCATGAAATTATTGTTGCCAATAGGAAAAAAAGGTGAGGGGAGAGATTATACAAGAGCTAACAATGTGCTGTCGCACCAATGCTTGCGCCCACCCGCGGCCGCGGCGGGCGCCCCATGGCGGGCGCGCTTGTATAATGTGGCAAGATCAAACAGCCAACGCCCTATGACCAACCAAACCCATTTCGGCTATAAAACCGTTTCCGAGGACGAGAAGGTCCACGAGGTCGCCAAGGTATTCCATTCGGTCGCATCGAAATACGACGTGATGAACGACCTCATGTCCGGCGGCCTGCACCGGCTCTGGAAGACTTTTACCATTGCCCAGGCGGGCGTGCGTCCGGGCTTCAAGGTGCTCGACATCGCCGGCGGTACCGGCGACTTGTCGAAGGCTTTCGCGAAGCAGGCGGGGCCGAGCGGGGAAGTCTGGCTCACCGACATCAACGAGTCGATGCTGCGCGTGGGCCGCGACCGTCTATTGAATAAGGGTCTGGTCACCCCCACCTTGCTGTGTGACGCCGAAAAGCTGCCTTTCCCGGACAATTATTTCGACCGGGTCAGCGTTGCCTTTGGCCTGCGCAACATGACGCACAAGGACCAGGCGCTGGCGGAAATGCGCCGCGTCCTGAAACCGGGCGGCAAGCTGCTGGTGCTGGAGTTCTCGAAAGTGGCGGCGCCGCTGCAAAAGCCGTACGACGTGTATTCGTTCTCGGTGCTGCCATGGCTGGGTCAGCGCATCGCAGGCGACAGCGAAAGCTACCGTTACCTGGCCGAATCGATCCGCATGCACCCGGACCAGGAAACGCTGAAGGGCATGATGGAAACGGCAGGGCTGGAGCGCGTGCAGTACTTCAACCTGACGGCGGGTGTGGCGGCACTGCACACCGGTATCAAACTTTAAGGGGACATTCGCATGAAAAAATTCCTGGTCACGATGGTGCTGGCGCTGACCGCTACCGCCATGATTTCCGAGGCGATTGCGCGTCCGATGGGCGGGCGCCGTTCGATCGGCCGCCAGTCGCAGACCGTGCGCCAGATGCCGGCCCCGGCACCTGCGCCGATGACGCCGATGAATCGCCAGGCTGCCCAGCCTGCGCCGGCCGCGCCGATGGCCGGTGCCGCCGGTGCGCGCGGCATGCAGCCGCAGCGTCCGAGCATGTGGAAAGGCCTGCTGGGCGGCGCGCTGCTCGGCCTCGGCCTGGGCGCGCTGTTCTCGCACCTCGGTATCGGCGGCGCGATGGCCTCGATGCTGTCGACCCTCCTGATGCTGGCCCTGCTCGCCTTTGCCGTGATGTTCATCGTCCGCATGTTCCGCCGCAAGGACACGCCGGCCAATGCCCAGTTCCAGGGCGGCGATTTCAACCAGCCGGTGCCGGCCGGCATGACGCCGGAAATCGGTTCGGGCCTGCAGCAGCCATACCAGCCTCAGTCGTTCGGCAATTCCCAGCCAACATCGGGCGTCTCGCTGAACAAGGCCGGCCCTGCCGCGCACACCCCGTGGGGCGTGCCGGCCGACTTCGACACCGAGGCCTTCCTGCGCCATGCGAAATCCTCCTTCATCCGGATGCAGGCCGCCTGGGACAAGGGTGATGTCGCCGACCTGCGCGAATTCACGACGCCGGAAGTGTTCGCCGAACTGAAAATGCAGATCGCCGAACGCGGCGCGAATGCCGATTTCACGGATGTCGTCTCGATCGAGGCCCAGCTGCTCGGCATCGAAACGACGGCCACCGACTACCTGGCCAGCGTCCAGTTCAACGCCATGATCCGCACCGCCCCGAACGCGCCGGCCGAGCCCATGGCTGAAGTCTGGAACATGGAAAAGCCGCTGTCGGGCAATACTGGTTGGGTGTTGGCTGGTATCCAGCAGCTGGCGTGATTTCTGTAAAGTTTCCCGTGCGCCCGGGTTTGACCCCGGCAAACTGGTAAGATCGAAGCCGCCCGCGTCACAACGGGCGGTTTTGTTTTTTAGCGACCCATTTTATGTCACCGAGCCCCTTATTTTTGTCGCCGCAACGCGCCTTGAGCGCCTCCGCCGTCGCCACGATCAACCACTTGCTGGCTGACGAGGCCTGGGCACGCGCGTCCCTGCAGCGCCACGCCGGCAAGATCGCCGTCATCGATACCGGCCATCTGGCATTGCGCCTGCGCGTGGGCGCCGACGGCCTGCTCGAAGCGGGGCTCCCTGATGCGGTGCCGAACGTCACCATCCACGTCAAGCTGGCCGACCTGCCGCTGATCGCGCAGAACCGCGAGCGCGCCTTTTCCTATGTGCGCATCGAGGGCGATGCCGAGTTCGCCAACACGATTTCCCAGCTCAGCCGCAGCCTGCGCTGGGAGCCCGAGCACGACCTGGAGCGCCTGTTCGGCCCGATCGGCGCGAACCGCCTGGCCGGCGGTGTTCGCAGCGCCTTTGCCAACGTGAATGCCACCGGACGGCGCCTGGCCGAGAACCTGGCCGAATTCCTGGTCGAGGAACGGCCGGTGCTGATCCGTCCCGGCGAGGTCGATGCCTTCGGTGCCGACGTGGTGCGCCTGCGCGACGATGTCGAACGCACGGCCAAGCGCGTTGCCCGGCTGGAACAACTGCTCAAGCAAGCCCCCATTCCGACAACCCGCCCGAGCGGGGACCCCACCCTGGACAGCTGATGATATTGAAATTCCTGCGCCTGCTTAAAATCTTCACGGTCGCAACCAAGTACGGCCTCGATGAAATTGCAATGTCCGGCTTCGACGCGCCGCGCACCGCGCGCTTCGTCAGCGGTATGTTCTTCTGGCGCAAACGGATCACGACCCCGCGCGGGATCCGGCTGCGCCTCGCCCTCGAGGAACTCGGGCCGATTTTCATTAAATTCGGCCAGGTGCTGTCGACCCGGCGCGACCTGATGCCGCCCGATATCGCGGACGAATTGTCGCGGCTGCAGGACCGGGTCCCACCCTTCCCATCCGACCAGGCCATCGCCCAGATCACGGCCTCGCTCGGCGCGCATCCCGATCAATTGTTTGCCAGTTTCGATCCGGTTCCGGTCGCCTCGGCCTCGATCGCCCAGGTCCACTTCGCGACCCTCAAGAACGGCAAGGAAGTGGCGATCAAGGTGCTGCGTCCCGGCATGAAGAAGACCATCGACGAAGACATCGCATTGATGTACATGGCCACCGGCCTGATCGAGCGCGTCTGGGCCGAAAGCCGCAGGCTCAAACCGCGCGAAGTCGTGGCCGAGTTCGACAAATACCTGCACGACGAACTCGACCTGATGCGCGAGGCCGCCAACGCCGCCCAGCTGCGCCGCAATTTCGCGGATTCGGAATTGCTGATGGTCCCGGAAATGTACTGGGACTATTGCTCCAGCAGCGTGATCGTCATGGAGCGCATGAACGGCATCCCGGTGTCGCAGATCGACCGCCTGGCGGCCGAAGGGGTCGACCTGAAAAAGCTGTCGAGCGACGGCGTCGAGATCTTTTTCACGCAAGTTTTTCGGGACGGCTTTTTTCATGCGGACATGCATCCCGGCAACATTCTGGTGTCCATCGATCCGGCCACCTTCGGCCGCTACATCGCGCTCGACTTCGGCATCGTCGGCACGCTGAACGATTTCGACAAGGATTACCTGTCGCAGAATTTCCTCGCCTTCTTCCGGCGCGACTACAAGCGGGTGGCCGAGGCCCACATCGAATCGGGCTGGGCGCCGCGCAATACCCGCGTCGACGAACTCGAATCAGCCGTGCGCGCCTGCTGCGAGCCGATCTTCGACCGTCCATTGAAGGACATTTCCTTCGGCCAGATCCTGCTGCGCCTGTTCCAGACCTCGCGCCGCTTCAATGTCGAGGTCCAGCCGCAACTGGTGCTGCTGCAAAAGACCCTGCTCAACATCGAGGGACTCGGCCGCCAGCTCGACCCGGACCTCGACCTGTGGAAGACCGCGAAGCCGTATCTGGAGCGCTGGATGGGCGAGCAGGTCGGCTGGCGCGGCCTGGTCGAGCGTTTAAAGGCCGAGGCGCCGCGCTACGCCCACATCTTCCCGCAACTGCCGCGCCTGGCGCACCGCGCGCTCGAACAGCATGCGCAACCGCACGCGGCCACCCAGGATCTGTTGACCATGCTGGTGCTGGAACAGCGCCGCACCAACCGCCTGATCGGTTTTGTCGCCTGGCTGGCCGGGGGCATTGCATCGGGCATCATCTTCGCCGCCCTGTTCGCGCGCTATGGCCAGCACCTCTGACATTCCGACTTTTAAAAGCCGCGATCCGCTGAGCCCGGACTTCTGGGACGAACGGTTTGAAGGCGCATTCACGCCCTGGGACCTGGGCGGGGTGCCGCAGGCGCTGCGCGATTTCGTGGGGCGCAACAAGACGCCGCGCACGGTGCTGATCCCCGGCTGCGGCAATGGCTACGAACTTGTCTGTTTTTCCGAAGCCGGGTGGGAAGCCACTGCCATCGATTTCTCGCCGGCCGCCGTGCTGCGCGCACGCCGGCTGGTCGGGCCCTGGGCGCCGCGCGTGGTGGAAGCCGATTTCTTCGCCTGGCAGGCGGCGCGTCCGCTCGACCTGATCTACGAGCGTGCCTTCCTGTGTGCACTGCCGCCCGCCATGCGGCCGCACGTGGCGGCGCGCTGGGCCGACCTGCTGGCGCCGGGCGGGGAGCTGGCCGGCTTCTTCTTTTTCGGCCACTCTCCGAAGGGACCGCCGTTCGGCATCGCGCGCACGGAGCTGGAAGCTTTATTAGCGCCCGATTTCGAACTGGTGGAAGAAGGGGAGGTCGTCGATTCGCTGCCCGTCTTTGCCGGACAGGAGCGCTGGATGGTGTGGCGCCGGCGTTGAGTGTGACCGCGTGGGCACAGGGTGCCCACCCTACAACTTCGCGGCCTCGCCCTTGTAGGGTGGGCACTCCGTGCCCACGCGGTACAACGCATGCACAGCCCGGTAAGCAAGGCAAAAAAAATGCCCGCATACGCGGGCTGGTAACTGCAGCATTCTTGTACGGCCAGGCGGCGATGAGACATCGCGCCAACTTCTGTTTCTTGGACCTAGTCCCGCTGGCTTGACGCCCGGCGGCAGCTTGCGCTGTCGAAGATGCTATTTAAACAGCTGAGTTGATTTTGGGCAAATGAATTGGCTGAAATGCTGATTAAAAACAACAGTTCGCGGAGTTGCTGCTTTCGTGGGCAATCCAGTGTATGCCCGGCGGGGCCATCAATCCGTCAGAGCCCGCTAAAACCTTTATAATTCAGGGTTTTGAAGATTTTTGCGGAGTATCACAATGCCGATTTACGCTTACCGCTGCGATGAATGCGGTTTTTCCAAAGATGTACTGCAAAAAATTTCCGACCCGGTCCTGACGACCTGCCTGTCGTGCGGCAAGGATGCGTTCAAGAAGCAGGTCACCGCCGCCGGTTTCCAGCTCAAGGGCACCGGCTGGTATGTCACCGACTTCCGCGGCGGCAAAGCGCCGCCTACCGGCACCGCGCCTGCCGCCGGTGCAGCTACCGCCGCCCCGACTGCGGAAAGCGCCTCGACCGGCAGCAGCGCGGCGGCCACCCCGGCACCGGCAACGCCTGCGAAGAGCGAGCCGAGCGCGTCCTGACGCCACCCTGCGGCCCCCGCGCCGCAGCAATAAGAATAATGAGAATTCGATGCGCAAATATTTCCTGACCGGCTTACTGATCCTCGTGCCCCTGGCGATCACCGCCTGGGTGCTGAGCATGGTCATCGGCACCCTCGACCAGTCGCTGATGTTCGTCCCGCAGCGCTGGCAGCCGCGCACCCTGATCGGCTTCGACATCCCCGGTATCGGGGCGATCCTGACGCTGGCGATCGTCTTCGTCACCGGCCTGCTGACGAATAACCTGGTCGGCAAGTACATCGTGCGCATCGGCGAACGGCTGCTGAAACGCATCCCGGTCGTCAGCTCGCTCTACGGCAGCGTGAAGCAGGTGTCCGATACCCTGTTTTCGTCTTCCGGCAACGCCTTCCGCCAGGCCGTGCTGATCCCGTATCCGCACGCCGATTCCTGGACGATCGCCTTCCTCACCGGCATTCCCGGCGGCGACGTCAAGAATCACCTGGTCGGCGAGTACGTCAGCGTCTACGTGCCGACCACCCCGAACCCGACCTCGGGCTTTTTCCTGATGATGGAACGCAGCAAAGTCGTCGAGCTGAACATGACGGTCGATGCTGCGCTGAAGTACATCGTGTCGATGGGCGTGGTAGCACCCGAATAAGCCTCCCGAGCGGACTACAATAAGCAAAATCAAAGCCGCTGCTGGCGGCAACCGATACACCAACTTGGAATAGAGAAAATATGTCCTCCATGCGTACCAACTATTGCGGCCTCGTCACCGAAGAACTGCTGGGCCAAACCGTCAGCCTGTGCGGCTGGGTACACCGCCGCCGCGACCACGGTGGCGTCATCTTCATCGACCTGCGCGACCGCGAAGGCCTGGTGCAGGTCGTCTGCCATCCGGACAATGCCGATGTGTTCAAGGCCGCCGAGCACGTGCGCAACGAGTACTGCCTGCGCATCACCGGCACCGTGACCAACCGCCTGGAAGGGACCGCCAATGCCAACCTGAAGTCGGGCAAGATCGAAATCAACGCCACCTCGGTCGAAGTGCTGAACGCCTCGGTGCCGGTGCCGTTCCAGCTGGACGACGACAACCTGTCGGAAACGACCCGCCTGACCCACCGCGTGCTCGACCTGCGCCGCGGCCAGATGCAGCGCAACCTGCGCCTGCGTTATAAAGTGTCGATGGAAGTGCGTAAATACCTCGACAACCTGGGCTTCATCGACATCGAGACCCCGATGCTGACCAAGTCGACCCCGGAAGGCGCGCGCGACTACCTGGTCCCTTCGCGCGTCAATCCGGGCAACTTCTTCGCGCTGCCGCAGTCGCCGCAGCTGTTCAAGCAGCTGCTGATGGTCGCCAACTTCGACCGTTACTACCAGATCACCAAGTGCTTCCGCGACGAAGACCTGCGCGCCGACCGCCAGCCGGAATTCACGCAGATCGACTGCGAAACCTCCTTCCTGACCGAACAGGAAATCCGTGACCTGTTCGAAGACATGATGCGTGTCGTCTTCAAGAACGCCGCCGACATCGAGCTGCCGAACCCGTTCCCGGTCATGGACTTCGCCACCGCCATGGGCATGTACGGCTCGGACAAGCCGGACATGCGCGTCAAGCTGGAATTCACCGAACTGACCGAGCTGATGAAGTCGGTCGAGTTCAAGGTTTTCAACAGCGCCGCCAACATGACCGGCGGCCGTGTCGTCGGCCTGCGCGTGCCGCAAGGCGGCTCGATGCCGCGTTCGGAAATCGACGCCTACACCCAGTTCGTCGCCATCTACGGCGCCAAGGGCCTGGCCTACATCAAGGTCAACGAGAAGGCCAAGGGCCGCGAAGGCCTGCAGTCGCCGATCGTGAAAAACATCTCGGACGAGGTGCTGGCCCAGATCCTGGAACTGACGGGCGCGCAGGACGGCGACCTGATCTTCTTCGGTGCGGATAAAGCCAAGGTCGTCAACGACGCCATCGGCGCCCTGCGCGTGAAAATCGGCCACTCGGAATTCGGCAAGAAGGCCGGCCTGTTCGAAGACACCTGGAGCCCGCTGTGGGTGATCGACTTCCCGATGTTCGAGCACGACGAAGAGTCGAACCGCTGGACCGCGACCCACCACCCGTTCACGGCCCCGAAAGACGGCCATGAAGACATGCTGGAAACCAATCCGGGCGCCTGCATCGCCAAGGCCTACGACATGGTCCTGAACGGCTGGGAAATGGGCGGCGGCTCGATCCGTATCCACCGCGAAGAAGTGCAGAGCAAGGTCTTCCGCGCCCTGAAGATCGACGCCGAAGAAGCGCAGCTGAAGTTCGGCTTCCTGCTCGACGCCCTGCAATACGGCGCGCCGCCGCACGGTGGCCTGGCCTTCGGCCTGGACCGCCTGGTCACGCTGATGACGGGTTCGGAATCGATCCGCGACGTGATCGCCTTCCCGAAGACCCAGCGCGCGCAAGACCTGCTGACCAACGCGCCGTCCGAAGTCGACGAGAAGCAACTCAAGGAACTGCACATCCGCCTGCGCAACGAGCCGAAAGTCGGGTAATCACGCTCGGCCGTATGGCTGGGTAGAATAGGGGCCGGCGCATCGACGATGCGCCGGCCCTTTTATTTTCGCTTTTAGTTTTCCCACGGAGAAGTCCCGCGTGCACAAGATTCCTGAATCGGTCCTCGTCGTGATCCACACGCGTGAAATGGAAGTGCTGCTGATCGAGCGCGCCGACCGGCCCGGCTTCTGGCAGTCCGTTACCGGCTCGCTCGACGCGCTGGACGAGCCGCTGCTGACCACCGCTACGCGCGAACTGTTCGAGGAAACCGGGATCGTGGCCGACGGCGAGCGCATCCGCCTGCAGGACTGGAACCTGTCGAACATCTACGAGATCTATCCGACCTGGCGCCATCGCTACGCGCCCGGCGTCACCCACAACACCGAGCACGTGTTTTCAGTCTGCGTGCCGCGCGATATCCCGATTATCCTGAGCCCGCGCGAACACCTGCGCCACGCCTGGCTCCCCTTGCTGGAAGCGGCGGACCGCTGTTTTTCGTCGTCGAATGCGGAAGCCATTCTGCAGTTGCCCAGGCATGCGCGATCGGGTGGGGCCGACACCTGACAAGGCCGGAATTTGTCGGCCAGATGCGCGGACGTCCTCCCCTGGCGCTGCGCTGCCATGCTGGCGGTTGAACTCTGCTTCTCAGCGGTGTCTAACACATCATCAAGCTGTCGGCTTTCAGCGCGAGCCGGTGTGTGAATGACGTTCACCGACAGGAGGGCGGCATGGCGATTGCGGTTATCGATCCCGGGCACGGCGGGACCAGCGAGGTCGGAGGTTCGGACGCGAACCACGCCGAGGGGCCGATGGGGCTGCTCGAGAAGGACCTCACCCTCGACCTCGCGCGCCGCGTGTGCAAGGCACTCAATGGGTCGGACGTCGAGGCCCGGCTGACGCGCGACGCCGATCGCAACCTCGGCCTGAAAGCGCGCGCCGACATCGCCCGGCAAGCGCGGGCGGACGCCTTCGTCTCGATCCATTTCAATGGCTTCGACCACTCGGCGCAAGGCACCGAAACCTGGCACCACAGGTCGGCCTCGAGCGACTCGAAGGCATTGGCCACGCTCGTGCAGACGGCTGTCTGCAAGGCGACCGGGCTCAAGGATCGCGGAGTGAAGTCGAGTGGCTTCGGCGTGCTGCGACCCGAACAACACGCGGCCACGACAGCGGCCTGCCTCGTCGAGGTGAGCTTCATGGACGTCGCAGCCGAGGAGGCGCGCCTCGAGACCGACGCCTACAAGGACAAGATCGCCGCCGCGCTCGCCGGGGCCGTCAAGGGATGGCTGGTCGCTGACGGACGCATGGCCAGGCCCGAGCTGCTCGCCGCGACCGCTACCCCTCGCACCAGGCCCGAAGCGGAACCCCAGGACGGCTACGACGTGATTCAACTCGACGATGCGCAGACGAGCGAACGCGCCCCTCAGGGCGAGGTGGCGCGGATGGACCCCGCGGGCGCGCCGCGTCCCGCCGGGGAGACGTACGGCGGCGATCTGTCCCTGTCAATCGGCTTCCTCGCCAACCCGCGCGAGCGCGCGATCAACAGCGCGGCCGGCGTCGAGGATCTCGGCGCGATGTTGCGCGGCTGGCGCAAGGAACGGCTCTGCCCGCCGGACAGCGATGGCATCCGGCCGGAGATCATCATCGGCCGCGATGAGTCGCTCGAGGCCGCCTTCCTTGAGCGGCTCGCCAGGCAGCGCCAGGCGGTCGGTATCGTCCGTACCGAGGGAGTCGACTTTCTCGGCCGCCGCGGCCGCTGGAGTGGCACCGGCTTCCTGGTGGCGCCCAACATCCTGCTTACCAATCACCACGTGCTGAACTCGCCGGAGGTGGCCGAAGCTGCGGAAGTCGCCTTCGACTACGAACTGAGCGCCCAGGCGCTCGCGAGCGGGCGCAAGACCGAGCCGGCGCCGGGACGGCGCTATCGGTTGCGCCCCGACCGGCTGTTCGTGACCAGTCCGATCAAGGACGGGCTCGATTACAGTTTCGTCGGGATAGAAGACGTGCAGCTGGCCGATGGCGCGCTCATCCGCATGGAGCGGGTGGCCTTCGCGATCCAGCCCGAGGAGCGGGCCTTCATCATCCATCACCCGAGTGGCCGTCCCAAGCGCGTTTCACTCGACGACACGGACATCGTCACGGCTCGCCCCGACGGTGCCGTCCTCCACTATACGAGCGATACCGAGCCCGGCTCGTCAGGCGCGCCCGTGTTCGACCGCAGCGGCCGGCTCATCGCCCTCCATCATGCGTCGCAACCTAACCGCGATGGCATCCAGGACTCGGACGGACTCAGGCCGGAATACGTCAACGAAGGCATTAAGCTGGCCGCCATCGCGCTCGACCTGGAGGCACGCCGCGGCCGCGAAGCGAACGCCATGATCGACGTGATCCTGGGCGAAGTGTACGGGTCCGACACGCTCAGCGGTTTCTTCGGCGCCGCCGGGCGCCAGGTGGACGCCGCCCAGCCTGGCGCCGAGCGGGTGGTCGACCTGTATAACGCGACCACGCAGGACATCGACATCGGCTTCTGGAACATCGAGTGGTTCGCCAACCGCTACGACGAAAAGGTCGACGAGATCGCTACCATGATCGTCGACCTTGGCCTCGACCTCTGGGCACTCGTCGAGACCTCGCCGCCGGCGACGGCTGCGCTGGCAGAGACCATCGAGCGCAAGTTCGGGCTGCCAATGCGCTACCTCCATTCCGAACCCGACTCGCCGGAGTCGAAGCAGACAACCGCCGTTCTCTGGAACCCGGGCACGGTGGACGGCGAGCAGCTCGCCTGGCCGGCCGGGATCGACGCGCTGTTTCGTCTCCGTAGCGGCGACTTCGAGGCGGAGTCGCAAGTGGCGCCGAAGCCGGGCAAGATCTTCGACCGCTACCCGGCGCTATTTCGCTTCCGCGCACGCTCGGATGCGGGCGACGGCGTCGATTTCAACCTGGTGCCGCTCCATCTCAAGGCGATGGCCGAGGGCTGGAAGCGCCGGCGCATGGCGTCGCAGATCCTCGCGCGTGCCGTCAAGGAGATGATCGAGCGGCACGATGCCGACCAGGACTGGGTGCTGGGCGGCGACTTCAATGCCGAACTCGCGAGCGGGGATTTCGACCCGCTCATCAAAGCCGACTTCAAGCCCTTGTCGGCACAAGACGAGGCGGCCGGGGCGGTGAGCTACCTCAAGAGCCCGCACTCGCTCATCGACCATGTGTTCCTGTCGCCGAACATGTCGCGGCTCTACGGGCCGCAGGACTTCTTCATCCTCGCCAGGGAGAAGAGCCAGGTCGACTACCTCAAGCGCTTCTCCGACCACCGCCCGGTGCTGCTGCGCCTGTCCGCCCGCAGCGCAGGAACGGCGCCCGAACAGTGGATCGGGCCCGACCGCGCGCTCGACGAGCGGATCGACGCAGCCTTGCGCCGCGCGCGCGGTCGAGAGGGCGCGGATGCTTAACGGCGGCAGCTCAGGCGCAGGGTTTCGTTTTCGCGCGCGACCACCCGTACCGGTTCGTCGTCGCCGCAACGGTAGACGATGCTCAGGCGCTTCTCGACGTTACGGATCGGATCGCCGCACAACTGATTGTTGGCGGTGATGATGGCGCCGCCTCGCTCGACTTCCTGGCGAACGGCCTGGCGCGCGTCGCACATCGCGCCGCGCGCGCCATAAGTCGCTTCTTCGATATGCAGGCGGTTGCGGCCGTAGCCGCGGCCGCCGTCATCGCGGGCGGCGCGCTGGCCGGCGGCAAAACCGTCTTCGTAGCCACGGCGATACTCGGCACTCTGGGCGAACGCCGAGGTGGAAGCGGCGGTCAGGGCCAGGACGGCGGCGATGCGCATGATGGATTGGTTAGTAAATCGCATGGTTGTTCTCCGATTCAGTGATGAGTCGATGCTAGCGTGCCGCTAGTGCCCGCTCTGTACGTACGCCCACAGTGTGTCAGCGAATGGCTTCGAAAGCTGTTGATGGCGCTGTAAGAGAAGTTTCAATCTGTATCAGCGGGCGTTGGTTCTCGAATTGCCGGTCCCGTCAGGCCGACCGGTCCAGGTACTTGTCCAGCAAACCAACCGGCTTGTAGTGATCGATGCCTTCGAAAAAGCCGGTACTGATGACTTGCTGGGCCAAGATAATGCTCTGCCATTTGATTTGCCGGCATTTTCTTCCTTTCTTTATCTTCGAGAGCAAGTGGCTAATCGGCAGTGTAGGTCGGAAGTTTATTGGCGGCAATAGATTAATCCTTCTCATCGTAAGCGGAACAGGCTGCTGGAAAGCGGCCGCCGCATATAAATAACTGTATTTAAAATCGTTCGTTTTCTCCGGCGCCTGGAGTAATCTGGTCGAATGGATAACTACGACACGGAGCAGGCCGGCTCCAGCCATTGGCACCTCGGCCCCATCATCGACGCGCTGCGCACCTCGCGCGAATCGACCCACAACATCCGTCACCAGGGGCGCGTGCGCGAACTGCCTTCGCGCACCGTGCTGCGCCAGGTGATCGAAGGCGTGTCGGCGGCGCTGTTTCCGACCCATTACGGCCGTCCCGACCTGAACGACGAGAGCATCGATTATTTCGTCGGCGACACTTTAAATGTCGCGCTCGACCGCCTGGTCGAACAGGTGCGGCGCGCACTGCGCTTCACTCCGGGAATGGAGGACATCGCCGAGGCCGAACTGGCCGAGCGGGCGCGGGCGATCACGCGCCGCTTCGCCGCCAGCCTGCCCGAAATCCGCGCCTTACTCGTGTCCGACGTGCAGGCGGCGCTGGCCGGCGACCCGGCCGCCAGCTCGGTCGCCGAAATCATGCTCTGCTATCCGGGCACGATCGCCGTCCTCTACCACCGCCTGGCGCATTGCCTGCACCGTCTCGGCGCGCCCTTCCTGGCGCGATTGGCGGCCGACATCGCCCACACGCTGACCGGCATCGACATCCACCCGGCCGCCCAGATCGGCGCCAGCTTCTTCATCGACCACGGCACCGGCGTCGTCATCGGAGAGACCGCCATCATCGGCAAGCACGTGCGCCTGTACCAGGCCGTGACATTGGGCGCACGCCGCTTCCCGCTTGATGCGACCGGGGCGCTGGTCAAAGGCGCGCCGCGCCATCCGATCGTCGAGGACGACGTCGTCATCTATGCCGGCGCCACCATCCTCGGCCGCATCACGGTCGGCGCCGGCTCGACCATCGGCGGCAACGTCTGGCTGACGCAGAGCGTGGCGCCGGGCAGTAACGTGACGCAGGCGAAGATGTGCAACGACTAGGCTGCGGGGCGCAGCGAAGCAAGGGAGCCAGGCCCGTCGATCCGCACCTGGCGGCCCGGGTGCGTCTGATGCAGGCGCGGACCGGCGCCGAGCAGGCGTTCGCGCAACGTGGCGCCGCCGCTGTCGACCCGGTAACGCCCGCGCCGCTGCAGCTCGGGCACGACCAGTTCGACGACATTGCGCATGTCTTCATGCGGCAGCGCGTAGGCAAGATTAAAACCGTCGATGCCGGTCACGTCGAGCCAGGTCTCCAGTTGGTCGGCCACCTGCGCCGCATCGCCGGCCAGCACCGGTCCGCGGCCGCCGAGGCCGATGAACTGCGCCGCTTCGCGCACGGTCCAGCGTTTATCCGGATCGGCCACGCTGAGCGAAGCGAGCGCCGAGCGGCCGGCATCGGTGTCGATGTAGTCGATGGTGTCGTCCAATGCGTAGCGCGAAAAATCGACGCCGGTCCAGCCCGAGAGCAGGGTCAATGCGGCCTCGATGTCGATGTGCTGCCGGTAGTCGCGCAGGCGCGCCTGCGCTTCCTCCGCGGTGGCGCCGGTGACGATCAGCGCCTGGGCATACACCAGCAGGGCATCGCCGTCGCGCCCGGCGGCGCGGGTGGCGGCGCGCGCGCTGTCGACATAGCGTTTCACGATGCCCGGCGTCGGTCCGCTGACGAAAGTCGCTTCCGCATGGCGCGCCGCGAACGCCAGTCCGCGCGGCGAAGCGCCGGCCTGGTACAGGAAAGGCGTGCGCTGGGGAGACGGCTCGCACAGGTGGATGCCGGGCACCGTGTAGTGCGTTCCCTGGTGATCGATCGGATGCACCCGCGCCGGATCGGTGTAGATGCCGCGTTCACGGTCGCGCAGCACGGCGCCGTCTTCCCAGCTCTTCTCCCACAATTTATAGACGACCTCCAGAAATTCGTCGGCCAGGTCATATCTCGCGTCGTGCCCGAGCTGGTGCTGCTGGCCGAGGTTGCGTGCGGCGCTGTCGAGGTAGCCGGTGACGATGTTCCAGCCGACCCGTCCGCCGCTCAGGTGGTCGAGCGTCGACATGCGCCGCGCGAAGGTGTACGGGTGCTCGTAGCTGACGGCGGCCGTCACGCCGATGCCCAGGCGCGTGGTGGCCCCGGCGATCAGCGGCACCAGCGCCAGCGGATCGTTCAGCGGCAGCTGCACGCCGTGTCTTAACGCCGCGTCGGCGCTGCCGGCATACACGTCGTAGGCGCCCAGCACGTCGGCCAGGAAGAGCGCGTCGAAGCCGCCCGCTTCCAGCAGCTGCGCCAGCTCGACCCAGTACGCGGCGTCGAGGTAGGACGCGGCGCTGCGCGGATGGCGCCACAGTCCCGGCGACTGGTGGCTCGCCGTGTTCATCTGGAAGGCGTTGAAGCGGATCGGCCTGAGGGTGCTCATTGTGCGCTCTTCTCCAGCGCCAGCTGGTAGTCGGTCTTGGCGTAATCCGCAAACAGGCGGTTCGTCACCTCGAGGAATTCGCGCGAGCGGTAGGCGGCCGCGATGTCGCGCGCGAAGGGCTTGTCGCGGTCGGCCGTGCGCACGGCGACCAGGTTGGCGTAGCTCGGCGAGATGGTCTCGCGGCGCAGCGCGTCGCGCAGCTTGAGGCCGGAGGCGAGCGCGAAATTGCCGTTCACGAAAGCGTAGTCGGCATCCTGCAGCGAACGCGGCAACTGGGCTGCCTCCAGCGGCAGCAGCTTGATCTGTTTGAGGTTGGCGGCGATGTCCTTTTCCGAGGCCTTGATCGGGTCGATACCGGGTTTCAGCCTGACCCACCCGAGCTGATCGAGCATGACCAGGGCGCGCGCCTGGTTGGTCGGGTCGTTCGGCAGCGCCACCGTGGTGCCGGCGCGTACTTCGTCGAGCGACTTGTGCTTGTGGCTGTAGATCGCGATCGGCGCCGTCGGGATTTTCACGAGTTCCGACAAGGCCAGCTTGTGCTGTTCCGCGAAGCGCGTCAGGTAGACGATGTGCTGGAACACGTTGGCGTCGAGCGCGCCTTCGGCCAGGGCGAAGTTCGGCTGGATGTAGTCGTTGAATTCGACCAGCTTGACCTTGTAACCCTGGCGTTCCAGGATCGGCTTGATGCCGAGGCGGACCTGGTCGGCGTAGGGACCGGCGCTGGTGCCGATGACGACTTCCTTCGGGTCGCGTGCCTGGGCACTGAAGACCAAGCTCAGGCCGAGCAGGGCGGCGAACAAGGTACGGCGGGGAGGGCGCATGCGGGTAGTCCTTTCGGTAGTGAGTGAATTCAGCGTTTGTCGAGGCGGCGCGCCAGGCGGGTGCCGGTCAGCTGGATCAGCTGCACCAGCGCGACCAGGATCACGACCGTCAACACCATGACGTCGGTTTCGAAGCGGTAGTAGCCGTAGCGGATCGCCAGGTCTCCGATGCCGCCGCCGCCCACCACGCCGGCAACCGCCGAGTAGGAGAGGAAGCTGATCGCCAGCACGGTGAGCGAGAGCACCAGGGCGGCGCGCGCTTCGGGCAGCAGCACGCGCAGCACGATTTGCAGTTCCGAGGCGCCCATCGCCTGCGCCGCCTCGATCACGCCGCGCGGCACGTCGCGCAGGTTCTGCTCGACCAGGCGCGCGAAATAGGGGATGGCGGCAAACGACAGCGGCACCGCGGCCGCGAGCGGCCCGATCGAGGTGCCCGCCAGGCTGCGCGTGATCGGCACCAGCGCCACCATCAGGATGATGAAGGGGAAGGAACGCACCGTGTTCACGAACCAGCCCAGCACCAGCGCCAGCTTGCGGTTGTGCAGCGCCTGGCCGTCGGAGAACAGGAACAGCAGCACGCCGAGCGGGCCGCCGATGACGAGCGCGGCGATCAAACCGATGCCGAGCATGAGCGCCGTCTGCAGGAAGGCGGTCCAGAGTTCCGGCAGGATGGCGACGAGTTGGTCAGGCATGTGCATCTCCCCAGGCGGCGGCCGCGAAGGCCTCGGTGCCGTAATAAGCCAGTTCGCGTCCCAGCGCGGTCTTGCGCGGCGCGCTGTGGTCGTCCAGCGAAAACTCCTCGGCCACGATCCCGTGTTCGATCACGGCGACGCGGTCGCACAGGGTGCCGAGTACCTGCAGTTCGTGGCTGACGATGACGATGGTGACGCCCAGCTGGCGGTTGATGTCGCGCAGCGTTTCCAGCAGTTCGCGCGTCGTCTCAGGATCGAGTGCCGAAGTCGGCTCGTCGCACAGCAGCACCGCCGGCTGGCTGGCCAGGGCGCGCGCGATCGCCACGCGCTGTTTCTGGCCGCCCGAGAGCTGGGCCGGGTAGCTGGCCGCGCGGTCCGCCAGGCCGACCAGCGCCAGGCACTCCTCGACGCGCGCCTTCAGGCGCGGCGCGTTCATCGCATCGTGGATGCGCAGCGGGAAGGCGACGTTCTCGAACACCGTCGCGTTCTGCAGCAAATTAAACTGCTGGAAGATCATGCCGATGCGCCGCCGCGCATTGCGCAGTTCGCGCTTGCCGAGCCGCGTCAGCTCGGCGCCGTCGACGGTGACGCTGCCGCGGTCCGGGCGTTCCAACAGATTCATCAGGCGCAGCAGGGTCGACTTGCCGGCGCCGCTGCGGCCGACCAGGCCGACAATCTCGCCTGCGCGCACTTCGAGCGTCACGCCGCGCACGGCCGCGAAGGTGCCGCCGCCGGGCAGGGCGAAGCTGCGTGCCACATCGTCGAGCCGGATCGCGACGGCGGGAGGAGGAAGGGGCGCGTTCATCACGAATACGGGGTCGGGTCGGGCAGGCGGCCTTCCAGCGCGTAGCGCCCGAGGTCGCGCAATTTATAGTCGACCGGATCGTGCAGCGTATGCACGCGCGCATTGCGCCAGAAGCGATCAAAACCGAAACGGGCCGAGGTCGAGCGGGCGCCGGTCAGTTCGAACATCTCGTTGCCGATCTCGATGGCCGCGCGGTGCGCCAGTACCTTCGCTTCGGCGCCGGCCACCGCGACCTCGCCGCGTTCGCGCGCCGTCAATGCCGCGCCCTTCGCGAATGCGGCGTCGAGCAGCTGCGCCGCATGGTCGGCCAGCAGGGTTGCCGGGCGCAGTTTGAGCCACAGGTCGCCGTAGCGGTGCTGGATAAACGGGTCGCGCGTGGCTTCGTCGACGCCGGATGCGAACCAGGGGCGGGCCTGGGTCAGCGTATATTCGCGCGCCGCCTCGAAGGCGCCCAGCGCGATGCCGAGATACAGGTTGGTCATGACCAGTTGCGCCACCTGCGAGCGCAGCGTGGCCTGGGCGGTGGGCGTTTGTCCCGGTGCCTGCAAAACCAGCGCCGCGGGCAAATACACCTTTTCGAAACTGACGTTGCCGCTGTCGGTCTGGCGCTGGCCGAAGGCGTCCCAGTCGGCTTCGACCTGCACGCCCGGCTGGGCGGCGGGCAGCACCGCGATCAGGGCGGCGCCAGCCTCGTTGTCCCAGGCGGAGATCGTCAGCCAGTCGGCACCGACCGAACCGGAAGCGAAACTTTTGACGCCGTCGAGGACGTAGCCGCCGGGGATGGCACGCGCCGTCGTCCTGCGGTCGAGGGGATTCAATGCATTCCCCCAGAACAGCCCCTGCTGCACGCTGGCGCTGTACAGGTTGCGCTGCTGGACCGCGCTGCCGTACAGCGCGATGCCGGCCAGCTGCAGGTGGTGGAAGCCGAACACGTGGGCGAGGGCGCTGTCGGCGCGGGCCAGGCTGCGGATCACCGCGTAGACGGTCGACCAGGGTGCGCCTTGGCCGCCGAATTCCGTTGGAATCGACAGCGTCAGCAGGCCGCTGTCGCGGATCAGGCTGCGTTCGTGGGCAGCGTGGCCGCCGGCGCGGTCGCGCTCGACGGCAGTGGCGGCGAATTGTTCTGCCAGCTGTGCCGCCACGGCCAGCGGATCGGCGAATCTGCCGGAATCAGGAGTGCGCAACGGAAGGACGGAGGAAGACATCGGATGGGCCTTGATGAGTGAATGACAAACAGTGTGCATCGGCGTGTGCGCCGCGTGAACGAAGAAATCCGCCCGTCGATATGCGCAAAACCTTAAAACGCCGGACGCATATGGATGTGCAAAACGATTCGTGTCCTTTCGTCCCGGACCGCTCTAGGCTGTCCTCATCTGTGAACGAATGGACAACACCATGAGCATCATCCTGTTGGGCGGAAGCCCATCCCCGAACTCCTCGACCTCGCGCCTGCTGCAGCACGTCGGCAACCAGCTGGCCCCCTTCGGCCGGCGCATCACCCGGATCGAAGCGCGTGAACTCGATCCCCAGGCCTTGCTGGCGGCCGACTGCGGCGAGCCCGGTATCGCCCGCCTGCTGCACCTGGTGGCGCAGGCCGAGGTGCTGGTCGTGGCCACGCCGGTCTACAAGGCGGCCTACAGCGGCCTGCTGAAAGCGGTGCTCGACCTGCTGCCGCAGGATGGCCTGGCCGGCAAGCTGGTGCTGCCGCTGGCGACGGGAGGCAGCCAGTCGCACATGCTGGCGCTCGACTACGCGCTGCGCCCGGTGCTGGCGTCGATGGCGCCGCGCTCGATCCTGCCGAGCATCTATGCCACCTCCGACCAGCTCGGACGCCATCCCGACGGCAGCCTGGCGCCGGCACCCGGCATCGCCGCGCGCGTGGCGCTCGGTATCGAACAGCTCGGCGCCGAACTCGGCACCCGGCACGCCGCCGCGCTCGCGGCCTGAATTTCATCGCCCATTCATATAAGAGAGAACACCATGCACGATCACCCATCGCGGCCGGCGCGCCGCCGTACCCTCGGCCTGCTGGCGGCCGCAATCGCATCCGGTGCGGCCGCCGGCCTGCCCGGCCGCGCATTGGCCCAGGCGCCGAAGGAAGTGCGCATCGGCTACCAGAAGTACGGGACGCTCACCCTGCTCAAGGGACGCGGCACGCTGGAGCAGCGCCTGGCCGCGCAGAAGATCGCCGTCAGATGGACCGAATTCCCGGCCGGCCCCGTGCTGCTGGAGGGCCTGAACGTCGGCAGCATCGATTTCGGTACCGTCGGCGAGGCGCCGCCGATCTTCGCCCAGGCTGCCGGCGCGCGCCTGGTATATGTCGGCCACGAGCCGCCCTCGCCAGGCAGCGAAGCGATCGTGGTGCCGAAGGGCTCCGCCTTGCGCACGCTGGCCGACCTGCGCGGCAGGAAGATCGTGCTGAACAAGGGCTCGAACGTGCACTTCCTGTTAGTGCGGGCCCTGGAAAAGGCGGGCGTGCCCTGGGCCGAAATCCAGCCGATCTACCTGCCGCCGGCCGAAGCGCGCGCCGCCTTCGAGCGCGGCAGTGTCGACGCCTGGGTGATCTGGGATCCCTTCCTGGCCGCCGCCGAGCAGCAGTTGGGCGCGCGCGTGCTGGCCGACGGCCGCGGCCTGGTCTCGAACCACCAGTTCTATCTGGCCGCGCGCGGCTTCGTCGAGCAGCAGCCGGCGCTGACGCGCATCCTGTTGGAAGAGATCGCGAAGGTCGACGACTGGGGCCGGGAGAATCCGGCCGAGGTGGCCCGGATTCTCGCCGCCCAGACCGGCCTGCCGCCGAACGTCGTCGAGCTGGCGGGGCGCCGCTATGCGTATGGCGTCAGGAAGATCTCGCCGGAGGTCGTGCGCGAGCAGCAGCGCATCGCCGACGCCTTCCACAACCTGAAACTGATCCCGAAACCGCTGAATGTGGCCGAGGCCCTGCCTGCGGCGCCGCTCTGAAGGAAACACCATGTCCACCCCCAACATCTTCTGGTTCCTCCCCACCCACGGCGACAGCCGTTATCTCGGCACGGCGAAGGGCGCGCGCGCGGTCGATGCCGACTACCTGCGCCAGATCGCCGTCGCCGCCGACACCCTTGGCTACGACGGCGTGCTGCTGCCGACCGGGCGCTCCTGCGAAGACCCCTGGATCGTCGCGGCCTCGCTGATCGGCGCTACCCGCCAACTGAAATTTCTGGTCGCGATCCGCCCCGGCCTGTCGACGCCGGGTCTCGCCGTGCGCCAGGCCGCGACCTTCGACCGCCTGTCGAACGGGCGCCTGTTGATCAACGTCGTCACCGGCGGCGACCAGGGAGAACTGGAAGCGGACGGCCTGTTCGCCGACCATGCGAAGCGTTACGCCATCTCCGACGAATTCATCCGCGTCTGGCGCGCCAGTCTGGCAGGCGAGGGCGGGGCGGCCGGCTACGATTTCGAGGGCAAGCATATCCAGGTGAAGGGCGCGAAGACCTTGTATCCGCCGCTGCAGACGCCGCATCCGCCGCTGTACTTCGGCGGCTCGTCCGAGCCGGCGCACCAACTGGCGGCCGAACAGATGGACGTCTATCTGACCTGGGGCGAGCCGCCGGCGGCGGTGGCGGAAAAGCTGGCCGACATCCGCGCCCGCGCCGCGAAACACGGCCGTACGCTGCGCTTCGGCATCCGCCTTCACGTGATCGTGCGCGAGACCAATGAAGAAGCCTGGCGCGCCGCCGATGAACTCATCAGCCACCTGGACGACGAAGTCATCGCCAAGGCGCAGGCCGCGTTCGCGAAGATGGATTCGGTCGGCCAGCAGCGCATGGCGGCCCTGCACGGCGGGCGGCGCGACAAGCTGGAGGTCTCACCCAACCTGTGGGCGGGCGTGGGCCTGGTGCGCGGCGGCGCCGGCACCGCATTGGTGGGCGACCCGGAAACGGTAGCGGCCCGCATGCGCGAGTACGCGGACCTCGGCATCGAGACGTTCATCTTGTCCGGCTACCCGCACCTGGAAGAGTCGTACCGCTTCGCCGAGCTGGTGTTCCCGCTGCTCGGCAAAGGAAAAACGGGCGGCGAGCAATCGATCACCGGGCCGTTCGGCGAGATGATGGCCAGCGACATCGTGCCGAAGAAGGCGGCGTGATGGCGGCCGGAGCAAACCCGGCGCCGCGTGGGCTAACCGGGCTGCTGGCGCCCTGGGCCTTGCCGGCCTTGCTGGTGCTGGCCTGGCAGGTCGCGGCGCAGGCCGGCTGGCTCTCGAGCCGCATCCTGCCCGAGCCGCTGGCGGTGCTGCGCGCCTTCTGGACTTTGACGGTCTCGGGCGAACTCTGGATCCACCTGCGCACCAGCCTGTGGCGCGCCGGGGCCGGCTTTGCCATCGGCGCCGGCGCCGGTCTGCTGCTGGGTCTGTTGAACGGCAGTTCGCGGCGCGCCGAAACCCTGC
Organism: Massilia litorea; assembly: GCF_015101885.1. NCBI lineage: Bacteria > Pseudomonadati > Pseudomonadota > Betaproteobacteria > Burkholderiales > Oxalobacteraceae > Massilia > Massilia litorea. The sequence continues at coordinate 765,157 of NZ_CP062941.1, read as the reverse complement.
TCGACACCAGCCTGCAAATGCTGCGCAACATCCCGGCACTGGCGCTGGTGCCCTTATTGATCCTCTGGTTCGGCATCGACGAGACCGCCAAGCTCTTCCTGCTGGCGGTGGGGGTGTTCTTCCCCGTCTATTTAAATACCTTTCACGGGGTGCGCTCGGCCGACGCCGGCCTGATCGAAATGGCACGCAGCTACGGGTTGTCGGGCTGGACGCTGTACCGCGACGTGATCCTGCCGGCGGCGCTGCCCGCTATCCTGGTCGGCATCCGCTTCGCGCTCGGCCTGGTCTGGGTGCTGCTGATCGTGGCCGAGACGATTTCGGCCCAGCAGGGGATCGGCTACATGACCATGAATGCGCGCGAATTCCTGCAGACCGACGTGGTGCTGGTCGGCATCCTGCTGTACGCGCTGCTGGGCAAGGCCGCCGACGTCGGCGCGCGGTTGCTCGAACGCCATTTCCTGCGCTGGAATCCGGCTTACCTTTGATTACTGTTAACGAGGACATATGCGGATCACAAGCGAAGAAACGCAGCGGGTCGCCGCTGCCAGCGACGCCGTCGCCTTGCGCGGGCTGACCAAGCGCTATGCCGGGCGCAACGTGCTCGACGGCATCGACCTGCGCATTGCTCCGGGCGAATTCGTGGCCCTGGTCGGGCGCAGCGGCTGCGGCAAAAGCACCTTGTTGCGCCTCGTCGCCGGGCTCGAGCAGGCAGACGGCGGCACGGTGGCGATCGACGGCGCCGGGCGCGCCGATGCACTGCGCCTGATGTTCCAGGAGGCCAGGCTGCTGCCCTGGAAGAGCGTACTCGACAATGTCGCGCTGGGACTGGCCGGGCGCGACGGGCGCGATGCGGCGCGCGCGGCGCTGGCGCAGGTAGGCCTGGAAGCGCGTGCCGACGAGTGGCCTGCGGTCCTTTCCGGCGGGCAGCGCCAGCGCGTCGCCCTGGCCCGGGCCCTGGTCCACGCGCCCGGCATCCTGCTGCTGGACGAACCGCTGGGCGCCCTCGATGCGCTGACCCGGATCGGAATGCAGCAATTGATCGAGTCGCTCTGGCTGCGCCACGGCTTCAGCGCCGTGCTCGTTACCCACGATGTCCAGGAGGCGCTGGTGCTGGCGGACCGGGTGCTGGTGCTCGAAGAGGGGCGGGTCGCGCACGATATCCGGGTCAACTTGTCCCGGCCACGTGAGCGTGGGAGTGCCGCTTTCGGTGCGCTCGAACGCGAACTGCTGGGACGGGTATTGGGTGCGCCGACCTAGATCGACAGCTGTTTTATTGACAGGTGGCAAGCTTCAGGCTTTCCACTATCTCAGGTTGCCGATTTTTGTTCCGTTAAGTAAATCATAAGGCAGTTTATTCCTTGTCAAGGAATTTTTTATCTGTAGGCGCAAATACAACAGTACCCTTCCTTTTGTCCTACACGACTACCTCACGAAGACGTACAAAAAATTGTCTGAATGAAAAAATTCTGTTCATTCGGTACCAATAGTCATTAATGACTCAGTGAAAGTTCGTCAGACTGCCCGGAAAACCCGGCTAACATGCATACAAATTGATACAAATATGCTCTTGGCTTAAACAAATTATATATGGAAACATTTCCTGTTACATATTGAAACAAGTTCCACGGGGAAAAATTACTGAAGGAAATTCGCTATGTTAGGTAGCGCACAATAGAATCCGCGTTTGACAAGAGGGAGCTCGTCCCCTATCGTCAGCAATTCGCGTCGAGCGAAGTTTTTAAACTGCAACACGTCCAACCAACGGATTCTGGGAGAAAATACATGGAACAATTCGAACCGAAGCACGAGGAAAAAGTGAAGGCAGTGAGCGTAGACGATGATTGCTTCTACATCGACCTGCTCTGCGGACTGCGCCTGAGCGGCCCGCGTCTGGTTTCCGTTCCTCTGTCCGAGGCAGAGAATCTGGCCGCGCCGCGCAATGCCGCGTTGCGCCAGCATTGGGAAGCAGCTCCCGCATTTGAATAAGCTGCACACGGGGTCGTGGCTCCCAGAAGGCTGCACCCCGTGCCGCACGATTGGAAACGTTATAAAAATGAACACGGACTGATGGGGTTAGAATGTTCCCATGAAGATTCGTGTCGCTACCTACAATATCCATAAGGGTGTCTCCTCGCTGCGCAGTACCCCCCGGGTGCTTGCGCTTAAGAAGGCGATTGCCGAGTTTCACGCCGATATCGTTTTCCTGCAGGAAGTGCAAGGGCGGCACGACCGCCATCACGCACGCTACGGCCAGCATAAACGCGAGACCCGCATCTGGCCGGAAGCCGCGCAATACGAATACTTTGCCGGCGAGTCGCATCACTCCGCCTATGGCATGAACGCCGTCTACGACCACGGCCACCATGGCAATGCCCTGCTCAGCTGTTTTCCGATCGAAAACTCGCATAACCACGACGTCTCCGACCACGCCTACGAGCAGCGCGGCATCCTGCACTGCGTGCTGGAAACGCCGGCGGGCAAGGTGCATTGCTATGTCGTCCACCTCGGCCTGTTCGAAGGCGGGCGCGGGCGCCAGACCGAACAGCTGATCGAAGCGGTCAACAAGTCGGCGCCGAACGGCGAGCCGGTCCTCATCGCCGGCGATTTCAACGACTGGCGCAATACCCTCAGCGAGCGCCTGCGCAATGCGCTCGGCGTGGTCGAGGTGTTCGACGAACTCGGGCCGAAATCGGCGCTGGGCGACATGGTGCGCGGCTGGGCCGGCCGCCAGCCGAGACTGGCGCCGGCACGCACCTTCCCGGCCGCGCTGCCCTGGTTCCGCCTCGACCGCATCTATGTGCGCGGCTTCAAGGTCGACAACGCCCAGGTGATGGCCGGCCCGATCTGGGCCAAGCTGTCGGACCATGCGCCCATCGTCGCCGAATTGCAGCTGGCCTGAAGCGATGCGCAGCGTTACCTATGTAGCGAACAACGACATCACCCTGCTGGAAACCGGACAACAGCTGTTCCCGGCGATGATCGCCGCGATCGACGCCGCCCGGCACGACATCCTGTTCGAAACCTATATCTTTGCCGAGGACGCCGTCGCGCGCGGCATCGAAGCGGCGCTGATTCGCGCAGCCGGGCGCGGCGTCAAGGTGCGGGTGCTGGTCGACTGGTTCGGCACCGGCCACCGCGCCTGCTGCCGCCGCGCCGAAGCCTTTGCCCAGGCCGGCGTCCAGTACCGCGTCTTCAACCCCTGGTTCAAGCGTGGCATCGCCCGCACCCACCGCAAGATCACGGTGGTCGACGGCGAAATTGCCTTTGTCGGCGGCATCAACATCAACGACGACATGCTGTGCGACTACGAGCCCTACCGGCCCTTGTCCGCCCCGCGCTGGGATTTCGCGGTGCAGGTACGCGGGCCGCTGCTGGCCCAGATCCACTTTGAAGCGCAGGCGCAATGGATGCGCGCCGGACGCCTCGATCTGCTCAGCCGCATCGAGCTGTTCCGCGAGACGCGGCGAGCGCCGCCCACCGAAGGCGCGCGCCCGATGCGCGCTGCCTTTGTCGTGCGCGACAACCTGCGCAACCGGAGGACCATCCAGCGCGCCTATTTACAAGCGATCGGCCAGGCCAGGAAAAGCGTGCTGCTGGCCAATCCGTATTTCGCGCCGGGCCGCAAGTTCCGCGAGGCCCTGGCCCAGGCCGCAAGGCGCGGCGTACAAGTGACGCTCCTGATCGGTGTCGGCGAATTCAAGATGCAGGATGCCGTCGCGCGTTCCTTCTATCCGAAGCTGCTCGCGGACGGCATCGACGTCGTGGAATACCGCAAGACGCAGTTGCACGCGAAGATCGCCGTGGTCGACGACGACTGGGCGACGGTCGGCTCCAGCAATTGCGACGGACTGTCCCTGTTCCTGAACCAGGAAGCGAATATCGTCGTGAAAAACGCCGCCTTTGCGCGCGCCGTGCGTACCCACATCGAGCGCGGCATTGCCGACGGCGAAGTGGTGCGCATGGAGGACTTCGAGGGCATCGGATGGGTGCGCCGCGTGCGCTATGAAATGGCTTACCTTCTCTATAAACTGACCATGCGCATTTTTGCTATCGGTTACGCATAAGGAAGAGCCAGACATGGATAACGTACGCATCGACAAGTGGCTGTGGGCCGCGCGTTTTTTCAAAACCCGTTCAATGGCGGCCGATGCCGTCGAGCGCGGGCGGGTGCGCATTGCCGGCGAACCGGTGAAGCCGGCGCGCGCCGTCAAGGTCGACGACAAGATTGCCATCGACAATGGTTCGGATCGCTGGGAAGTGGTGGTGCTCGGGATTTCCGATCAACGCGGCGCGGCGCCGATCGCGCGCGAGTTGTACCGGGAGACCGAGGAGAGCATCCAGCGCCGCGAGAACGATTCGGAGGCGAGAAGGTTGTTTCCGGAGCCGGGCAGTACGATCAAGGGCAGGCCGACCAAGCGGGACCGCCGGGCGATTTCGCGGGCCAGCGAGTAGGGTGGGCATGCCCACGCGGAACGTGATGTCATCGGCGGCGCCCAAAGCGAAGCCAACATGGTTCGACCGTTCGCGTGGGCACGGAGTGCCCACCCTACTGTAGCATCGGCACGGAGGGCCGATGCTACTAGAACCCCACCTCTAAGTTCCCGTTTGACATTCCACGCCTGATAGATAATAGTACGAGCGTTCGGATTTTTCGATTCACCCAGGGGAAACGTATCAACACTTCAGCAAAATTCATGCGCAAGGGCGAGCAGACGCGGGCGGCGATTCTCGACGTCGCGCTCGAGCTGGCCAGCCGTAATGGCCTCGAAGGCCTGACCATCGGCTTGCTCGCGGATCGCATGAACATGAGCAAGTCGGGCGTGTTTGCCCACTTCGGTTCGCGCGAAGATTTGCAGATGGAAGTGCTCAAGCTCTACCACCACCGTTTCGAACAGGAAGTGTTTTTCCCAAGCGTCAAGGAAGCACGCGGCTTGCCGCGCCTGGAATCGATGTTTGCACGCTGGGTCAAGCGGGTATCGGTCGAAATCGCATCGGGTTGCATTTATATCAGCGGCGCGGTGGAGTACGATGACCGGCCAGGCCCGATCCGCGAATCGCTGGTAGCGATGGTGCGTGCCTGGCAGGGCGCACTGCTGCGCGCCGTGCAGCAAAGCATCGACTGCGGCGACCTGCAAACGGGCGCCGACCCGCAGCAACTGGTCTACGAGATGTACGGGCTGATCCTGGCCCTGCACCACGACGCACGTTTCCTGCGCGTCCCCGGCGCGCTCGACCGCGCCAACCGCGGCTTCGCCCGGCTGATCGAGAATTACCGCAATCCGGTTCACAGCAAGCATTCAGATTAAATGCGGCCGGCCTCGCCGCCCGCTCTTCAGTTACAAACAAATCTCACCTTCATCAGGAGAACACCATGGGTCAGTACGTCGCGCCAATCCGGGATATGCAGTTTGTGCTGCATGAATTCCTCAACGTCACCGAAGAATTCAAGAACCTGCCCGCCTACCAGGAAATCGACGCCGACATCATCAACCAGGTGCTGGAAGAAGGCGCGAAGTTCACCCAGGAAGTGCTGTTCCCGCTGAACCACTCGGGCGACCGCGAAGGCTGCCATTTCGACGCCGCCACCAAGACCGTGACCACCCCGAAGGGTTTCAAGGAAGCCTATAAACAGTACGTCGAAGGCGGCTGGGCGGCGCTGGCCTGCGATCCGGAATACGGCGGCCAGGGTCTGCCGGTTTCGCTGAACAATTCGTTCTACGAAATGCTGAACTCGGCCAACCAGGCCTGGACCATGTACCCGGGCCTGTCGCACGGCGCCTACGAGTGCCTGAAGGAACACGGCACGGACGAGCAGAAGCAGTTCTACCTGCCGAAGCTGGTCTCGGGCGAGTGGACCGGCACCATGTGCCTGACCGAAGCGCATTGCGGTACCGACCTGGGCCTCTTGCGCTCGAAGGCCGAGCCGCAGGGCGACGGCACCTATAAAATCACCGGCTCCAAGATTTTCATTTCCGCCGGCGAACACGACGTTGCCGAAAACATCATCCATCTGGTGCTGGCGCGCCTGCCGGACGCACCGGAAGGTTCGAAAGGCATCTCGCTGTTCCTGGTGCCGAAATTCCTGCCGAACGCGGACGGCTCGCTGGGCGAACGCAACCCGATCTTCTGCGGCGCCATCGAAGAAAAGATGGGCATCCACGGCAACGCCACCTGCCAGATGAACCTGGACGGCGCCGTCGGCACCCTGATCGGCCAGCCGCATAAAGGCCTGAACGCGATGTTCGTGTTCATGAACGCCGCCCGCCTCGGCGTCGGCATGCAGTCGCTCGGCCTGACCGAAGTCGCTTACCAGAACGCCCTGGTCTACGCCAAGGACCGCATCCAGATGCGCAGCCTGTCGGGCCCGAAGGCACCGGACAAGCCAGCCGACCCGATCATCGTGCACCCGGACGTGCGCCGCATGTTACTCACTGCTAAAGCCTACGCCGAAGGCGCGCGTGCAGTGTGCTCGTATGTCGCGCTGCAGATCGACCGCGAACTGAACCACCCGGACGAAGATGTCCGCAAGGAAGCCGCCGGCGAAGTCGCGCTGCTGACCCCGATCGTTAAAGCCTTCATCACCGACAACGGCTGGATCGCCACCTCGGAAGCGATGCAGGTCTACGGCGGCCACGGCTACATCAGCGAGTGGGGCATGGAGCAATATGTGCGCGATGCGCGCATCAACATGATCTACGAAGGCACCAACACCATCCAGTCGCTGGACCTGCTGGGCCGTAAGATCCTGATGGACAACGGCGCCAAGCTGCGCGCCTTCGGCGAGAAGATCAAGGCATTCGTCGAAGAGAACGGCCTCGACGAGGCGATGTCCGAATTCGTGACCCCGCTGGGCGAACTCGGCGACAAGGTCGGCAAGCTGACCATGGAAATCGGCATGAAGGCATTCACGAACCAGGACGAAGTCGGCGCCGCTGCCGTGCCTTACCTGCGCGTCGTGGGCCACATGGTGTTCTCGTACTTCTTCGCGCAGATGGCGAAGATCGCGCTGTCCAAGCAGGATTCCGATGACAAGTTCTATGCATCGAAGCTGGCCACCGCGCGCTTCTACTTTGCCCGCCTGTACCCGGAAACCGCGATGCTGATCCGCCAGGCACGCTCGGGTTCCGCCAACCTGATGGCGCTCGACGCCGACCTGTTCTAAGAACGCAAGGGATAAAAACCATGACCAATTTCACCGTCAAGAAAGTCGCCGTGCTGGGCGCGGGCGTGATGGGCGCGCAGATCGCTGCGCACTGCGTCAACGCCAAGGTGCCTGTCGTGCTGTTCGACCTGCCGGCCAAGGAAGGCCCGAAGAACGGCATCGTGCTGCGCGCCATCGAGAACCTCAAAAAACTGTCGCCGGCCCCGCTGGGCAACAAGGATGACGCATCGCTGATCGAAGTCGCCAACTACGAAGACAACCTCGACGTGCTGGCCGGCTGCGACCTGATCATCGAAGCGATCGCCGAGCGCATGGACTGGAAGCACGACCTGTACGCCAAGGTCGCGCCGCACATCGCCCAAAACGCGATCTTCGCCTCGAACACCTCGGGCCTGTCGATCAACAAGCTGGCCGAAGGTTTCGATGAGAACCTGAAGGCGCGCTTCTGCGGCGTCCACTTCTTCAACCCGCCGCGCTACATGCACCTGGTCGAGCTGATCCCGACCACGTCGACCAATCCGGAAATCCTCGACCAGCTCGAGACCTTCCTGACATCGACCCTCGGTAAAGGCGTCGTGCGCGCCAAGGACACGCCGAACTTCATCGCCAACCGCGTCGGCATCTTCGGCATGCTGGCCACCATCCACGAAGCCGAAAAATTCGGCCTGTCGGTGGACGTGGTCGACGACTTGACCGGCGCCAAGCTGGGCCGCGCGAAGTCGGGCACCTTCCGTACCGCCGATGTCGTCGGCCTGGACACGATGGGCCACGTGATCAAGACCATGCAGGACACCCTGCAGGACGATCCGTTCTTCAGCGTGTACAAGACGCCTGAAGTCCTGTCGAAACTGATCGAGAAGGGCGCCCTGGGCCAGAAGAGCGGCGGCGGCTTCTACAAGAAAGTCGGCAAGGACATCCAGCGCCTCGATTTTGCGACCGGCGAATACGTCGCAGGCGGCGGCAAGGCAGCCGACATCGTCGCGCGCATCCTGAAGGAAAAGGACCCGGTCAAGAAGTTCAAGGCGCTGCGCGAATCGACCAACCCGCAGGCGCAGTTCCTGTGGGCGATCTACCGCGACGCCTTCCACTACATCGCAGTGCACCTCGACACCATCGCCGACAACGCGCGCGACATCGACTTCGCGATGCGCTGGGGCTTCGGCTGGAGCGTCGGTCCGTTCGAGACCTGGCAAGCCGCCGGCTGGACCCAGATCGCGCAGTGGGTCAAGGAAGACATCGATAGCGGCAAGGCGCTGACCAACACCCCGCTGCCAGCATGGGTCTTCGAGGGACAAGTCGCCGAGAAGGGCGTGCACACCGTCGAGGGTTCGTACTCGGCCGCATCGAACAGCTATGTGCCGCGCTCGACCCTGGCCGTGTACGAGCGCCAGGCCTTCCGTGCACCGGTGCTGGGCGCAGGCGTCACCGACGCGAAAACCGCCGGCACCACCGTGTTCGAGGACGACTCGGTGCGCCTGTGGCACACCGGCGACGAGGTCCTGATCATTTCGCTCAAGACCAAGATGCACGTCATCGGCGACGGCGTGATCCAGGGCCTGAAGCGCGGTCTCGCAGAGGCCGAGAAGAACTTCAAGGGCCTGGTGATCTGGAATACCGACGCCACCGAAGGCGGCGCCTTCTCGGCCGGCGCGGACCTGCAATCGGCCCTGCCTGCCTTCATGGCCGGCGGCGCGAAAGCGATGGACCCGATCGTCAAGGAACTGCAGGACACCTTCATGCAGATGAAGTACTCGAACGTGCCGGTCGTGGCGGCTGTCGCCGGCCTGGCGCTGGGCGGCGGCTGCGAGATGGCCCTGCACGCGTCGAAGCGTGTCGCCTCGATCGAGTCCTATATCGGCCTGGTCGAAGTTGGCGTCGGCCTGGTGCCGGCCGGCGGCGGCCTGAAGGAAGCGGCAGTGCGCGCCTTCACGGAAGCCAAGGGCAACGACATCCTGCAATTCCTGAAGACCGGTTTCACCAACGCCGCCACCGCGCAGGTGTCGAAGTCGGCACTGGAAGCGAAGGCAATGGGTTACCTGAAGGAAGACGACATCATCGTCTTCAACGCCTACGAGCTGCTGCACGTGGCGAAGGTCCAGGCGCGCGCGATGTTCGACGCCGGCTACCGCGCACCGCTGCAGCGCCCTGTGACCGTGACCGGCCGCTACGGCTGGGCGACGATCCGCGGCCAGCTGGTCAACATGCGTGACGGCGGCTTCATCTCGGCCCACGACTACAAGCTGGGCGACATGATCGCCGAGATCGTGACCGGCGGCGACGTCGACCAGGGCAGCGTGGTGTCGGAGCAGTGGCTGCTCGACATGGAACGTAAAGCCTTCATCGAACTGCTGAACAACCCGAAGACGCAAGAGCGGATCATGGGCATGATGCAGACCGGCAAGCCAGTGCGGAACTAATCAAGGACGAATGACATGAGCAAACAACTTCAAGACGCATACATCGTCGCAGCGACCCGCACCCCGATCGGCAAGGCGCCACGCGGCATGTTCAAGACCACCCGTCCGGACGACCTGCTGGTCGCCGCGATCCGCGGTGCGATGGCCGCCGTGCCGAACCTGGACCCGGCACTGATCGTCGACGCCATCGTCGGCTGCTCGTTCCCGGAAGCGGAGCAGGGTTTTAATATCGCCCGTAATTCGGTGGTGCTGGCCGGCCTGCCGAACACGGTCGGCGGCGTGACCGTCAACCGCTACTGCGCCTCGGGCATCACCGCCCTGGCGATGGCGGCCGACCGCATCCGCGTCGGCGAAGCCGACGTGATGATCGCCGGCGGTGTCGAATCGATGTCGATGGTGCCGATGATGGGCCACCACCCGTCGATCAACATGGACACCTTTAAGGACGAGAACGTGGGCCTGGCCTACGGCATGGGCCTGACCGCAGAGAAGGTCGCCCAGCAGTGGAAAGTGTCGCGCGAAGACCAGGACGCATTCGGCCTGGAATCGCACCGCCGCGCCATCGCGGCCCAGCAGGCAGGCCTGTTCAAGGACGAGATCACCCCGGTCGAGATCATCACCCGCACGCCGAACCTGGCGACCGGCGAGATCTCGGTCAAGCGCCGCACCGTCGACCTCGACGAAGGCCCGCGCGCCGACGCCAGCCCGGAAGGCATGGCCAAGCTCAAGCCCGTCTTCGCGGCGAAAGGCACCGTCACCGCCGCGACCTCGTCGCAGATGTCGGACGGCGCCGGCGCCCTGATCGTCGTCAGCGAGAAGATCCTGCGCGAGCACAACCTGACTCCGCTCGCTAAATTCTCCTCGTTCGCCGTGCGCGGCGTGCCGCCGGAGATCATGGGCATCGGCCCGAAGGTCGCGATTCCTGCGGCGCTGGCCGCCGCCGGCATCACCCAGGACCAGCTGGACTGGATCGAACTGAACGAAGCCTTTGCCGCGCAGGCATTGGCCGTGATCCGCGACCTCGGCCTGGACACCAGCAAGGTCAACCCGATGGGCGGCGCGATCGCCCTCGGCCACCCGCTGGGCGCAACCGGTGCCATCCGCGCCGCGACCGTCGTGCACGCACTGCGCCGCAATAACCTGAAATACGGCATGGTGACGATGTGCGTCGGTGCCGGCATGGGCGCGGCCGGTATCATCGAGCGCGTTTAATTGTGAACAGTGGCCGTGTCAGCGTGTTCGTTGATGCGGCCGGCACGTATCACCGCGTGGGCACGAGTGCCCACCCTACGGCCGTCGCGTAACGTAGGGTGGGCACTTGTGCCCACGCGTTTTCGTGCTTCTGAAAACCCGGGAGACAAAAACATCATGAGCATTCAAACGACCAAAACCAACGGTGTTCTGACCATCGAATTCGACCGCCTCGAGCGCAAGAACGCCATCACCGGCGCCATGTATTCGACCATGGCCGAGGCGCTCCTCGACGCCGAGCAGGACCCGCAAGTACGCGCCGTCCTCATCACCGGCAAGCCAGAGATTTTCACCGCCGGTAACGACCTCGACGACTTCCTGAACAACGCCGGCGACGGCGCCATGACCGAAGACCGTCCGGTCTTCCAGTTCATGAAAGCGCTGGAGGGCTGCACCAAGCCGGTCGTCGCCGCCGTCGCCGGCGCCGCGGTCGGCATCGGCACCACGATGCTGATGCACTGCGACCTGGTCTATTGCGCCGACAACGCCAGGTTCTCGATGCCGTTTACCCAGCTCGGCCTGTGCCCGGAATTCGCCTCGTCCCTGCTCGTCGCGCAAGCCGCCGGCTACACCCGCGCCGCCGAGAAGCTGATGCTGGGCGAAGCGTTTACGGCGCAGGAAGCCTTCGAGATGGGCATCGTTGCCAAAGTGCTTCCGGCCGCCGAGCTGCTCGCCTTCGCGCAGGGCCAGGCGATGAAACTGGTGGCGCTGCCTGCCGCCTCGATCCGCGCCACCAAGGCCCTGATGCGCCGTCCGCGCGCGGCCATCGTCGCTGAGACGATGAATGTCGAAAACAAGCAGTTCGGCGCCATGCTGGTCGGTGCCGAGGCGAAGGAAGCGTTCACGGCTTTCTTCCAGAAGCGCAAGCCGGACTTTTCGAAGTTCGATTGAGCAAAATCAGGGACAGGGATGACATTCGGACACGCACTCAACTGTAGCGCTGCAGTGAGGCGGAGGTCATGTCCGAATGTCGGACCTGGCGCCAGCAGGGATGCTGCTGCCGGGCGGTGAGACTGTTTCGCGGCGTTCGGTGAGCCAGGCCAGAAACGCGTCCTTGTCCATCGGCCGCGCGATGTAATAGCCCTGCAGCGCCCAGATATTCATCTTCGCCAGCGTGGCGCGTTGCGTCTCGTTTTCAACACCCTCTGCGACCACCTGCATGTCCATGTGGCGCGCAATGCGGACGATCGTCTCGACCAGGTCGGTATCGCGGGCGTTCATGCCCAGGTTCTTGACGAAGCTCTGGTCGATTTTTAGTTCATCGATCGGCAGCCGGCGCAGGTAGGACAAGGACGCATACCCGGTGCCGAAGTCATCGATGCTGAAGCGTAAGCCGAGAGCGCGCAAGGCGTTAATCCGCGCGATGGCGTCGTTCAGGTCGTGGATGAACAGGCTTTCCGTTATTTCAAGCGTCAGGCGGGAGGCGTCCGCCCCGGCGTTCGCGAGGATGTCCTGGACGTGGCTATCGAAACCTCTCTGGTTGATTTGCCAGTTACTGATATTCACGGAAATGTGGCCGTCAAAGGCCGGGACGTTTCGGGCCAGCTGTCCAACCTGTTCACACGCCTGCTGTAACACCCATGTTCCCAGGTCGTGAACGAAGCCGCTCCGTTCCGCGATCGGGATGAAGACAGCGGGCGAAACGAACCCTTTGCCGGGATGCCGCCAGCGCAGCAATGCTTCGGCACCGAGGACATTGCCCTGAAAATCCACTTGAGGCTGGTAATAGAGTTGGAATTCGCCTCGCTTCAGGCCAATGCGCATGTCGCGCTCGAGCTCGTGCTTCTCTGCCAGTTCGGTCTGCATCCCGGATTCATATAGCTGGATGCTGCCGCGCCCGGCGGACTTGGCACGCGCCAGCGCCATTTCCGCGCATTGCAGAGGCTTCTTTGCCAACGGGGAGGGGTAGGCGAATACCGAAATGCCGGCACATGCCCCAACGTCAAGCGTCCTGTCATTGAACGCGAATGGTTGGGACAAGATATGCAGGCAGCGACTTGCAATGTCGCATGCCACCTCCGTCGGCTCGCGTGTATCGAAGGCAAGATCGGGAAACAGGAAACTGAATTCGTCTCCACCATAGCGAGTAAGTAATCCGCCTTCTATGTCGGAAGCTCCCAGCCTCTGTGCCACCAGCTGTAGGACGGTGTCGCCCACGTCATGTCCAAGCACATTGTTGATGGTCTTGAAGTCGTCCAGGCCAAGCATGATCAGCGCGCCGTGCTTGCTGCCGGTTTCCTGTCGCAACACCAGATCGAGCTGTTCGTCCAGCTTGGCGCGGTTGGGGAGCCCGGTCAGGCTGTCGCGAAAGCCGATTTGCCGGATATATTCTTCGGTCCTTTCGCGTAGCGTGATTTGGTGCTGCAGCTGTTTGGAAGTCCTTTCCAATGCACGGTTCATTTCGTGCAGATCCATTCCCAGCGAGAAGTTCATGAACAGGATCAGCCCGAAGTAGGCAATGCCGCCCAAATAGAGAAACTGGACACGCCCAAGGTCGACCAGCAAACTCGATACCGACGCCGCCAGCATGGCCAGTAGCGCCAGGCCCAGCAGGATTGCAGCGCGTCGGGCGCCATGCCGGTAGAGATGGGCGGACCTGGCCAGGCCCCATAGCAGGACCGTCGTCGTCAGGCACCTGGAAACGATATTCCAGCGACTGATGCTCCCATAACGCAGTGCGAAAGTTTCCCCCCAGGGCATCGATTGCACTCGTACGCTATCCAGGGAGTCGAAGCGCAAGCTATAGGGCATGGCGAAATTGAGGGCGACGAGACCGGCGCTGGCGATCGTCATCAGCAACAGCCAGCGGCGGTAGCGTTCCTGTCCGGTATAGATCGCGATGAATCCAAACAGGGCCGGATAAAATGCCAGCGCAAACGCCACGCGCCACTGCGTGAGCCGGGCCGTGACCGCGGGCGCGTCTGCCATATAGAAGCGGTGATCGACCAGGAACAAAAGCGTTACGGCGATACTCATCGCAGCGTAAAAACTGTACAGGCCACGACGATAGCCGGAGAAGACAACGAGCAGAGCCTGCATGGCCGTATAAGCGGAAATTGCCGCTGCCAGCAGAAATGCGAGGGGGACCAACTGCATCTGTCCCGGTTCGTTCAGCATGAGATTCATGGGCGCTCCGGCATCGGTGATCGATCGGCGGCAGGAAGTGAGCCGCGATGCCTGACTCGGTCGAGCGCAATTGCAGCGTAGTCATTGATGTCTCGTCCCCAGTCTACCCGCAGTGGATAGGAGAGACAAGGCAAGGCACGCCTGAATCGTGCTACCGAAAGGCGCGATGTTCCAGGAAACAAAAAGGGGCAAAACTGCCGCGTGACAAAACCTGACCCCGAAAAGAAATCTTTCCGGCACCAACGCCCATGTACGCAGGCAGGTCTGCCCTGGGGGCTAGTAATCCGTGCTAGCGGAGCTCAGGCGATCCGCGACGACGGCGGTCACCACCGCCTGCAGCACGTGGATCGCCCAGCGCTCGCCGGCCTTGCGCGGGCCCGCTTTGATCTCGCCTTGCGTGATGCCGAGCACCGGTGCGATGGCGCCGATGTTGACGGCGTACAGCGCCGTGCCGTACAGCGCACCGAGTGCGACCGGCGAGACCGAAGGCGCGAGATCCTGGATCTTGGCGTAGCCCGCACCGAAGGCGGCCGAGGCGCCCAGGTGATTGACGAACTCGACGACGCTGGTGCCGGTGTCGCCGATCACCGCGCGCGAACCCGTCTTGTCGTCGATCCAGTCGACGGCATCCCGGTCCAGCGTCTTGGTCAATACGCCGCTCTTGCGGCCCGCAAACATCACTGCGCTCGTCACCACTCCCGCGATGACTCCGCCTACCATGGCGGCGATCTGTCGTTGCATGAACGCTCTCCTGTAAAAGTTGAATCGACGGCGGCGGTGCCCGCACTGCCGGGGTTGTCTTGCGACATTACCCCGCCGCGCCGCGTGCTTCGGTTCGATATCGTACGGAGTGGCGCCAGGCGGCGCGACAGGCAGTGCGCGTCCGCTGCCCAGTCGAACTACTTCCCTTCAGAAGCAAGAGCCAGCGGTGCCGGTGCATACAAGGCACTCTGGAAATCAGGAACATATTCGTACTTCAGCATCTTCCCCAGCTTCAGCGCCTTGATATAGGCCGACAAGCTTCCCTCTCCCAGCCTCAGCGTGACGGCCTCTTTCTCCTTGCTCGACGCATGCTGAAGTTGGCGGGAAACGGCGTAGCCGGAAGTCAGTCGATCCTGTCGATCGGTATTGATAAAACTGTTTTTGACGAGCGTGACCTCGTTCGACAGATCGGGCAGTTTGCGGCCCTCGAAGACGACGTCGGTCTTGCCCGTCCCGCTATCGGCAATGGCAAAGGCAAAATTGGGCGAATACGTCTCGAAGCCGACATCGACCCTGGTCTTGGGAAGCGTCCTGAACCAGCCCAGGTCCAGCTCCGGCGCCGCGGCCTGGATCACGGAAAGGGGAGGATTCGATCGATATGAAGATTTCAGTGGATTCCATGAGGTGGCCAAGGCCCCTCACTCATGGTGCGCGGGTGTCGTCGTGTGCCGCCAGGCGGCACCATCGTTCACCCTGGACGCGATCCTAGGCTTCAAGCAAACTTGAAGGTCAAGCGAAAAATTCAGGAAAGTTTTTTCTGGTCTGGAATGCCGACCGTGTCCATGACCCTGGCCGCATTCTCCTCGCAGGCCATGTCGTCCGGTTTCGAGTTGATGAGCTCGATGAGGGTGCGCAGATGCGCCTTGTTTTGCGCCAGCCGCAGCTCCATCGATTCGATGTCCTCCAGTTTCTTCGTCAGCATGGCGACCAGCTCGTCATGCCGCCAGTTGGTGGAGTTGGCAGGCAGTACCTGCCTGATTTCGTCGAGCGTAAAGCCGGTCTGTTGGGCATTGATGATGATCGACAGGATGGCGACGGCTTCGAGCGGATACTCCCGGTAACCGTTGGACAGGCGGCCTACCGATTTCAACAATCCTTTCGATTCGTAGAAGCGGATCGTCGATGGGGTGAGGCCGGTACGTTTGGCGAGCTCGCTGATTTTCATGGGGGTCTCGTGGGGAAAAACGGAAAAACGGTGCATGCCGACTCTACACGTGAAGTTAACTTGAATGTCAACAGGGTCGGCGAAGTGCGTCGCGTGGAGATTACGCGACACAATAATTTTTCGCTTGACCTTCAAGTTCACTTGAACCTTAGGATGCTCCATATTGCACACAAGGAGCATCGAATGAACCCATTTTCCCCACTGACTTTGCCAAACGGCACCGTTATCCCGAATCGATTCGCTAAGGCGGCGATGGAGGAAAACCTGGCCGATGCCGACCATGCGCCCTCCGACGACTTGATCCGCCTGTACCGGACCTGGGCCGAGGGCGGGGTCGGCTTGATGATCACCGGAAACGTCATGGTCGATCGCCGTGCCATGACCGGACCCGGTGGCGTCGTGCTCGAATCCGGGGAACACCAGGCGCGCTTCCAGCGCTGGGCCGAATTTGCCCGCGCCCGCGGCGCCCAGATCTGGATGCAGATTAATCACCCGGGGCGCCAGATGCCGGCCGCCCTGGGCCAGGATACGGTCGCTCCTTCTGCCGTTCCTATGGACATGGGGAATTTCTCGAAGCAGTTTACGGCGCCTCGTGAAATGACGGAGCGCGAGATCAAGGAAGTCAGGGAGCGCTTCGTCAACGCGGCGGTGCTGGCCGAACAAGCCGGTTTCAATGGGGTGCAGGTGCATGCGGCCCATGGCTACCTGGTCAGCCAGTTCCTGTCGCCGATCACGAACCGGCGTACCGACCGCTGGGGCGGCGCGCTCGAGAACCGGGCGCGCCTGCTGGTCGACATCGTCAAGGACATCCGCGGCCGCGTCGGTCCGGCCTTTGCGCTCTCGGTCAAGCTCAACTCGGCGGACTTCCAGCGCGGCGGTTTCAGTCCCGAGGACGCCAGGCAAGTCGTCTCGCTGCTCAATCCGCTCGGCGTCGACCTGATCGAGATTTCCGGCGGCAGCTACGAGGCGCCGGCCATGCACGGCCAGGCGCGCGACGGCCGCACCCTGGCGCGGGAAGCGTATTTTCTCGAGTTCGCCCGGGACATCGCCGCGGTCGCCCGCATGCCGGTCATGGTCACCGGCGGGATTCGCCGCATGCCCGTTGCCGAGCAGGTGCTGGACAGCGGCGTCGCCATGGTCGGGATCGGCACCGCGCTGGCCCTGAACCCGAACCTGCCGCGCGAATGGCAAGCGGGCAAGTCCAGCGCGCCGATGCTGCGTGCGATCGCATGGAAGAGCAAGGTATTGGCATCGCTGGCCTACATGGCGATGGTCAAGCACCAGATGCGCCGCCTGAGCAAAGGGAAGTCGACGAACCCCGGCGTCGGGCCGGCATTTGCCTTCATCGAACAGCAGCTCGACACGATGATTAAAACGCGCCGCTACCGCCGCTGGATCGGGCGCCAGGCGACTTGAACAGGAGTTTCCATGACCGCAATGCCCAAAATACTCCCTGAGGAGCTGATGCACATGACGCTGCTGCGCCAGCGCAGCGCCTTTCTCGCGGAGGGGCCGCCCACGCTCGCCGAACGCAAGGACAGCCTGAAGCGGCTGCGCGCCCTGGTCCTCGATTACCGGACCGAACTCGAGAGCGCGATCAGCCTCGACTTCGGACACCGGTCCCGCCATGAGACCGGTCTCATGGAGCTGATGGGGGTGGTCGGGGCCATCGATTACCTGCTGCGCCACCTGCGCCGCTTCATGCAGGCCGAGCGCAGGCACGTCGCCCTGTCGTACCGGCCGGGCCGCGCTTATGTGACGTACCAGCCCAAAGGCGTGATCGGCATCATGGCGCCCTGGAACTATCCCTTCTCGCTGGCGATGATCCCGCTCGCAACCGCGCTGGCCGCGGGAAACCGCGCCATGATCAAGCCGTCCGAACTGACGCCGCGCACGAGCGAACTGATGAAGCGGATGCTGGCTACTGGTTTCGCGACGGACGAAGTGGCGGTGGTGCTGGGCGGCCCCGAGGTCGGGGCGCAGTTCAGCGGCCTGGCCTTCGATCATCTGGTCTTTACCGGGAGCACGGAAGTGGGGCGCAAGGTCATGAAGGCCGCGAGCGACAACCTGGTGCCGGTCACGCTCGAACTCGGCGGCAAGAGCCCGGCAGTCGTCGCGCCGGGGCAGTGCGACGCGCGTACGGTGTCGAGCCTGGTGTTCGGCAAATTGTCGAATGCCGGGCAAACCTGTGTGGCGCCGGATTACGCCATGGTGCATGTGGACGATTTGGCGCAGTTCGTCGCGCGCTACCAGGATGCGGTGTCCGCCTTCTATCCCGAGGGCCCGACCGCCGCCGACTACACCTCGATCGTCAGCGAGCGCCACCTCGCGCGGCTGCGCGGGCTGCTGGACGATGCCCGGGACAAGGGCGCCACCGTGATCGAAGCAGGGGTCGATCCCGCCAGCGCGGCCAGGCGCATTCGGACGCTCGCGCCGACGTTGGTCCTGAACGTCGACGACAGCATGAACATCATGCGAGAAGAGATATTCGGCCCCATCCTGCCGGTGCTCTCCTACCGTACCCTGGACGAGGTCGTCGACTACGTGAACGCGCGTCCGCGGCCGCTCGCACTCTATTATTTCGGCCCGGACGACAGCAATTGCAGGAGCCTGTTGCGGCGCACGACTTCAGGCAATGTCGGCATCAACAATACCTTGATGCATGTTGCGCAGGACGACTTGCCCTTCGGCGGAGTGGGGCCGAGCGGCATCGGCGCCTATCACGGCATCGAGGGCTTCAGGGCCATGAGCCATGGGAAGGGAGTCTATGCGCAAGGACGCTGGAGTCTCGCACGGCTGCTGCATGCCCCTTTCGGACGCATTGCCGACAGGATGCTGGCGCTGTACCTGGGCCGCGGCGGCAAGGGCCGGCAGCGGCCGGCGCCCCGCCAGGTGACGGAGGGGGAATCTGGTGCCGGTATGTTTCCCGACCGCCGGCGCCGGTAGGGCAGCGACGCTGCCGTGTTCTTGCGAACAGGGCTATCTTCGCTCCGGAATATGACAGCCTCTTGACGGCCGTCCGGCTAGACCCGCTTCGGCTGCGGCGCCGGCCTGTGCAGCGCGCTGTCGCACAAGGTCAGCACCGCGCGCACCAGTTCCGCCGGCGCCACCGGCTTCGACAGGTATTCGTCGAAACCCGCTTCCAGCGAGCGCAGGCGGTCTTCGCGGCGCGAGAAGGCGGTCAGCGCAAGGGCGCGCACGGCGGCCACCTGCGGGTTGTTCGATGCGCGCACGCGGCGGATCAGTTCCAGGCCGTCCATGCCCGGCATGCCGATGTCGCTCACCATCAGGTCCGGCTTCAGGCGGTCGATCATCTGCAGGGCTTCGTAGGCGGTCGAGGCGGTGACGATGGTGGCGGCCATGTCGGCCAGCACGTAGTGCACGATGTCGAGCGAATCGCGCTCGTCGTCGACTACCAGGATCGTCAGCCCGGCCAGGGCCCCGCTGCTGGCGCGTACGGCGTCGAGGTCGTGCGGCTTGAGCAGGCAGTCGGGCGCGGCCGGGGTGTCGTCCTGGCTCGAGAGCGGCATGGTCAGCGTGAAGGTCGCGCCTTCGCCCTCGCCGGGGCTGGCCGCGCTGAGGCGCCCGCCCTGCAGTTCGACCAGCTGCTGGGCGATCGACAGGCCCAGGCCGAGGCCGCCGTGGCGCCGCGTGGACGAGGAATCGGCCTGGCGGAAGCGGTCGAACACGTAGGGCATGAACTCCGGCTTGATGCCGATGCCGGTGTCGGTGACCTCGATGACGATCGTGTCTCCTGCGCGCTTCGAGCTGACGCGCACCGCGCCGCCGCCGGGCGTGAACTTGATCGCGTTCGACAGCAAATTCGTCATCACCTGCTGCAGGCGGCCGGCGTCGGCCGCGAGCGGGCCGGCATGGCTTTCGATCAGCATTTCCAGGCGCACGCCCTTGGCCAGGGCGACCGGACGCACAGTCTCGACCGCGGCGCTGATGAAGTCGGACGGCCAGGTGCGGTCGACCTCGATCCGGATCTTGCCGGCGATCAGGCGGCTCATGTCGAGCATGTCTTCAATCAGCTGCGACTGCGCGCGCGCATTGCGCTCGATGGTCTGCAGGCCGCGCTTGAGCATCTTTTCGTCCTTGCCGCCGTCCATCAGCAACTGCGCCCAGCCGAGCATGGCGTTCAAAGGCGTGCGCAGTTCGTGCGAGAGGGTGGAGAGGAATTCGTCCTTCATGTCGGACAGGCGCTCGGCTTCCACGCGCGCCTTTTGTTCATGCAGGTACAGGGTCTGGCGTTCGGCCGAGGTGGCGAGCGACGCGGCCAGGATGCGCGAGCGGTCTTCCAGGCGCGAGTCGTAGACGGCGACCAGGGTGGCGATCGTCAGCAGCAGCAGGGCGGTCACCGTCACCATCCCGGCCAGCAAATCCTGGCTGATGCCGACGTCGGCTTCCAGGCAGATGCTGCCCGGCGAGAAATGGGCCGCTTCCATGCCCGTGTAGTGCATGCCGACGATGGCGCCGCCCATCACCAGCGCGGCCGCGAACTGGGCCAGTCCGGCGTGCTGCATGCGATGGCGCAGGTGGAAGGCGAGCCAGAGGGCGCCGGCCGAGGCGCCGATGGCGATCAGGACCGACAAGGCAAACAGCAGCGGGTCGTATTCGATGCCGGGACGCATGCGCATGGCCGCCATGCCGGTGTAATGCATGGCATTGATGCCGATGCCCATCAGCACCGCGCTGAGCGCGAAATGGGAGGCCCGTGGCGCCGGGCGGCTGATCTGCGACAGGGCCAGCACCGAGGCCAGCACCGGCAGCAGCCAGGAAATGAAGGTGATGCCGGTGTCGTAGCCGACCGGGAAAGGCAGGCGGTAGGCCTGCATGCCGATGAAGTGCATGGCCCAGATGCCGGTACCCATGGCAAAGGCGCCGCCCGCCATCCACCAGTAGGTGGCGCGGCCGTGCGAATGGCGCACGCGCTCGGCCAGGCTCAGCGCCGTGTACGATGCGTAAACCGCGACCAGGATCGACACCATGACCAGTGTCGGTTCGTAATGGCCAAGAGACATGGCAAACCCGATAGCTCAGCGGGCAAAACTGCCCGCCAGGTTGGAAATGAAGACAAGGGAGCAAGTCTACACGGCGACGGCTCAGGCCGCAGTAGATTTCCTATCGGCAATTCGTGCTGTGATGCAATCTGGCGCGGGGATGCAACAGCGCCAGGGTAAAGGCTGCTGTTCCGCCTGCACCGTCCAGTCTATTTCTTCCGGGTAGTGGGCAGGAAGGCCGTCGCCAGGCCCAGCAGCGGCAGGAAGGAAATCACGCCGTACACCCAGACGATGCCATAGGTGTCGGCCAGCTTGCCGAGGCAGGCGGCGCCGATGCCGCCGATGCCGAACATGAGCCCGAACATCAGGCCCGAGACCATGCCGACCCGTCCCGGCACCGCTTCCTGGGCATAGACGACGAGCGCCGCAAAGGCCGACGACATCACCAGGCCGATCGTGATGGCCAGCACGGCCGTCCAGAACAGGTTGGCATAGGGGAGCGCGAGCGCGAAAGGCGCGACGCCGAGGAAGGAGATCCAGATCACGGCCTTGCGGCCGATCCGGTCGCCGACGGGGCCGCCGGCAAAGGTGCCGGCCGCCACCGCCGCCAGGAACAGGAACAGGAACATCTGGCTGTGCTGGACGCCGAGGCCGAAGCGCTCCATCAGGTAAAACGTAAAATAGTTCGTGAACGAGGCGATGTACACGAATTTGGCGAACATCAGGATGCAGATGACGATCACGGCGCGGATCACGCCGGCGCGGTCGAGGCCTTCATGGTGGCCGTGCGAGAGGCTTTTCGCCTTGGCTGTGCCGTGGTGCATGACCCAGCGCGTCAGGCGCGACAGCAGCAGGATCGCCGCCAGGGCGACGACCATGAACCAGGCGACAGCAGCCTGGCCGTAGGGAATGACGATGGCGGCCGTGACGAGCGGGCCGATGGCGCTGCCGCTGTTGCCGCCGACCTGGAAGGTCGATTGCGCCGTGCCGAACCGGCCGCCCGAGGCGAGGCGCGCGATGCGCGAGGTTTCCGGGTGGAAGGTGGCGGAACCGACGCCGATGGTGGCGGCCGCGGCCAGCAGCATCGGATAGCTGCCGGCGGTGGCCAGCAGCCCGATGCCGATCAGGGTCATCACCATTCCGAGGGGCAGCAGCCAGGGTTTCGGATGCTTGTCCGTATAAAAGCCGATCCAGGGCTGCAGCAGCGATGCCGTCAACTGGTAGACGAGCGCGATGATGCCGATCTGCCCGAAGTTCAGGGCGAAATTGGTTTTAAGAAGAGGATAGATCGCAGGCAGCATCGCCTGGATCATGTCGTTGAGCAGGTGGGCGACCGCCGCGCCGCCGACGATGGGCAGCAGGAAACCGTGCGGCTGTTGCCCGGCAGTGGAAGGTGCAGCTGCGGCGTCCGGCGTGCCGGCTTTCGGGAGAGGTGCTGTCATGGTTCGGCGTTGCCAAAAAAATGCGCGAACCGAAGCATAGCGCGTTCCGGCATCGGCCGTCTGCCACTGGGCCGCCGGCACCGGCAGACGAGCAGGCTAGCGCTTGAGGATCAGTGCCGCCATGGCCGCCACCACGCCGGCCGCCGCCACTGCCCAGGGACCGATGCGCATGATCTCGCCGGATTGCCCGGCCTGCACGGCAAGCGGCCCGGAAATCGGGCGCCATTCGTCGCGGCGGGCGTCTGCGGCACGCGCGGCGGCCGCTTCCTGTTCGTACAGGCTGGAAAAGCGTTCGAGGTCGAGCGGATTGAGCGTGGCCATGTAGGCGACGATCTGGTCGTGCTGGTCGAGGCGCACCTGGTAAGGGTTACGGCCATGGGCCACCGCATTGCGCAGGTGGGCGGCTTCGGTGTCGACCAGTTCGCGCACGCTCTCGCGCGTGATGGCCGCCAGGGCGATCCTGGGTCGTTCAACGCTTCGTCTGTCGGCTTGCACTTGCTGTCTCTCTCGGCATTCCATCTGGAGAAGCAGTCTACGCCGCCACCCGCCCGCTTGCCAACACGCTTGGTTAGGCGTGTCCGGCAATCAGAATTGTTACATCGCCACGCAAACCGTCTCATAATTTCTACAAAGAAAGGAATATTTCAGCCAGTTACCAGAATGCCATTTAGTCTCCGGGGCGCGTGCGCTAACCTGAGCGGCTCGCCGCATTCAGTGGCGGACACGGCAGCACATGGGATTCGAATTGAACGACAAGACAACCACGGCGGACCTGGCACGGCTGGCCGAAGAAAACACCGCACTCATTGAGAATTCGCTCGACCTGATCGCCCTCATCGACGCCGAGGGCCGCTTCCTGCGCGTGAACGCGGCGACCTTCGACATCCTCGGTTACCGTCCGGAGGAACTGGTGGGGCGCCGCTACGCCGAGCTGCTGGGCGCCGAAGAGCGCGGGCTGTTCGAGACCTTGCGCCTGGACCTGCGCGCAGGCATGTCGATCCGGCACGACCTGCAGAGCCGCTGGGTGCGCAAGGACGGTCGCGTGATCATGATGTCGGTCTCGGTGCGCTGGTGCGCGTTCAGCCAGGTGACCTATGCGACGGGACGCGACGTCACCGAACAGCACGCGGCGCGCCAGGCACTCGATAAATCGCGGCAGCTGCAGCAGGTCATGCTGGAAAGCATCGGCGACGCGTTTTTCGCCGTCGATCGCGACTGGCGCATCACCTATGCCAACCGCAAGGCCGGCGCTTTCGTCGACGTCGACGTGGACGCCAGCATCGGCAAGGACCTGCTCGCGGTCGCGCCCGACCTGCGCGACTCTCCCTCGCTCGGCTATTATCAGCGCGCCATGGAAACGGGCGAGGCCTGTACCTTCGAAACCTTCTGGGAACCGTCCGGCGTCTGGATCGAGGTACGCGCCTATCCGAGCGAGGATGGCCTGTCCGTGTACTTCCACGACATCAGCTTCAAGCACCACGCCGAGCAGGCGCTGAAGAAGAGCGAGCAGCGCTACCGCAACCTGTTCCAGCAGGCGGCCGACAGCATCGTCATCGCCGACCGCGACCTGTTCATCGTCGCCGCCAACGGCCGCGCGTGCAGCGTTTTCGGCTATACCGAAGAAGAATTCCTGCGGCTGCGCGTGCCCGACATCGACAGCGGCTACACCTATACGGACAGCCTAGCGCTGGCGCTGGAAGAGGGGCAAACGCAGCTGCTGCGCATCACCAAGCGCAGGAAGGACGGCAGCACCTTCCCGGCCGACGTGCACATCTCGCGCTTCGAGGATGGCGGCGCGGAGTATTACCAGGCCATCATCCGCGACGTCACCGAGCGTGAGGAAACCCAGAACCGGCTGCGCGAACTGGCCACCCACGACACGCTGACCGGCCTGCCGAACCGCGCGCTGTTGAACGAACGCGTGCAGCGCCTGCTCGATACCTGCCCGCGCGAGTCGACGGTGGCCGCGATGTTCTTCGACCTCGACCGCTTCAAGGAAATCAACGACTCCTTCGGCCACGAGTTCGGCGATGTCCTGCTGTGCGAAGTGGCGGCGCGCCTGCGCCGGGTGATCCGTCCGGGCGACGTCATCGCCCGCCTGGGCGGCGACGAATTCGTGATCGCGGCCCACTGCAGCAGCGGCCAGGGCGCGGCCGCGCGCATCGCCGAAAAACTGCTCGACGTGCTGACCGCGCCGATCACGATCGCCGGGCAGGATGTGATCATCGGCGCCTCGATCGGCATCAGCCTGTATCCCTTCGACGGCCTCAGCAAGGAGCAGCTGTTCCAGGCCGCGGATACGGCCATGTACCGCGCCAAGGCGGCCGGGCGCAACCGCTACCGCTTCTTCGAGCCCGAGATGGCGTTTGCCACGCGCGAACGGATGGCGCTGGAAACCTCGCTGCGCCCTGCGCTGGCGCGCGGTGAATTCGAACTGCACTACCAGCCGCGCATCGACCTGCGCAGCATGCAGATGGTCGGCATGGAGGCCCTGATCCGCTGGAACCATCCCGGGCGCGGCCTCGTCTCGCCGGCGCAATTCATTCCGATCGCCGAGGAGACCGGCCTGATCGCGCCGATCGGACGCTGGGTGCTGCACGAAGCCTGCATGCAGACGATGCGCCTGATGACGGAGTTCAAGCGCGAGATCCGCGTCTCGGTCAACGTCTCGGCGCGCCAGCTGGCGCATGCGACCTTTGTCGGCGAGGTGCGGCAAACCTTGCAGGAGTCCGGCATCCCGCCGCATTGCCTGGAGCTGGAACTGACCGAAAGCGCGCTGATCGCCGATATCGAGCGCACCGCGCTGATGCTGCGCGAGCTGCACGAACTGGGCGTGAAACTGGCGGTCGACGACTTCGGCACCGGCTATTCGGGCCTGGCTTACCTGCGCAGCTTCCCGATCGACGTGCTCAAACTCGACCGCTCCTTCGTGCTGCAGGACGACGAGCGCATCAGCGCCTTCGACTTCGTCAAGGCCTTCGTCGACATGGCGCACGCCCTCAAACTGGCCGTGGTGGCCGAAGGGGTGGAGACGGACGACGTGGTCGAATTCCTGCGCGCGGCCGACTGCGACGAGGCCCAGGGTTATCACTTCGCGCGGCCCTTGCCGCTGGCGGCCCTGCGCGAACGCTTGTCGGCAGGCTAGGCGTCAGGGGGCGCCGCCGGCGTCGTGTTCGCGTTCATCCTCGTTCGCATCTTCGTGCTGTGCGACGAAACGTTCGGCGGCGGTGCTGTCGGCGAGATCGGCGCCGTCTTCGTCGCCCAGTTCGGGCGGATCGAGCATGTCGCGGATCAGCGCGGCCAGCTCCGGGGTATCCCAGTCCTGGCCGGCGCGCCTGCGCGCCTCGATGAAATGGGTGATTTCGCGCTCTTGCTGCACGCTCAGGGGCAGGCCGCGAAACGCGGTGCCCGGATTCGGCTCGTTGAACATGATGGCCTCCTGCCAGTGCGGTGAACCCGCGTGTCCGAATCTACGCCGATTCATACGGCAGCGGCGCCCGCGACCCGCATCAGCGCTCCCGTCAATATTTTCAGGCGGCAAGAAAAAAGCGATAATCGCCGTTTCCCCGTCCAGCAACGAAAGCATCCCATGCATGACCGCGACCCCATAGCCCCTCCGGCGCAAGCGCCTGCCAGCCCGTCGCGCCGGCGCATCTTCCAGGCCGCTGCGGCCGTCGGTCTCGGCGCCGGCCTGCCCGCTGCCGCCGAAGCCGCGCCGCGCCCTGCCATGAAGCCGGGGTCTTCGCTCGACGCCAAGCTCAAGGCCCATGTCAAGAACGTGGTCGTGATCTTTCTCGAAAACCGCAGCTTTAATAACCTGTTCGCCGGTTTCCCGGGCCTGGCCGCGCCGCTCCCGGATAGTGCGCTGCAGCGCGACCGCGACGGCTCGATCCTGCCCGTGCTGCCGAAGATCTGGGGCGGCATGGTGCCCGGGCGCCAGGACATCGGCGGCAAGGATTACCTGATCGGCGAGGACAAGATCGTCGACCTGCCGAACGGGCCGTGGAAGCTGGTCGATGCCGAAGGCAAGCCGCTACCGGAAGCGCTCGTCACGCGCGACCTGGTGCACAATTTTTATCACAACCAGATGCAGATCAACGGCGGCCGCAACGACGGCTTTGTCGCCTGGGGCGATTCGGGCGCGCTGGTGATGGGCCATTACGGCGAGACCAGTAAAAACCTGGGGCTGTGGCAGATCGCGCGCGACTATACGCTGTGCGACAACTTCTTCATGGGCGCCTTTGGCGGCTCCTACCTGAACCACCAGTTCCTGATCAGCGCACGCACGCCGGAATTCTTCAACGCCGCCGAGACGCCGGCGAAGAAGAAGATCGCCGTGCTGGCAGACGGGCCGCTTGGGAAGCGCCTGGCCGTGGCGCCGGACTCGCCGCAGTCCGCGCTCGACGGTAAGCCGAAGTTCGTCAACAACGGCGCGATCACGCCCGACGGCTATGCCGTCAACACGATGGCGCCGCCGTATCAACCGAGCTGGGTGCGGCCGCCCGCCGGCGGCGACGCCGACAGCGCCGATCCGCAGGACCCGTCGGTGCTGCCGCCGCAAGGCTACGACACGATCGGCGATTTGCTGTCGCGCGCGAAGGTGAGCTGGGCCTGGTACGGCGGCGCCTGGCAGGCGGCGATCGATGGACGCGGCGCCGGCCAGCGGCCGAACTTCCAGCACCACCACCAGCCGTTCAATTACTTCCGCCAGTTCGCTCCGGGCACGGCGGCGCGCGCCGAACACCTGCGCGACGGCGGCCTGGGCGACAGCCCGATCTCGAACCGTTTCATTGCCGACGCCATCGCCGGCAAGCTGCCGGCTGTGTCCTTCTACAAGCCGCAGGGCAACCTGAACCTGCATGCGGGCTATTCCGACGTCGAATCGGGTGACGCCCACGTCGCCAACGTGATCGAGCACCTGAAAAAATCGCCGCAGTGGAAAGACATGGTGGTGGTCATCACCTTCGACGAGAACGGCGGCTGGTGGGACCACGTGGCGCCGCCCGAGGGCGACCGCTGGGGACCGGGTTCGCGCATTCCGGCGATTGTCGTCTCGCCCCATGCGAAGAAGGGGGCAGTGGACCACAACTTCTACGACACCACCTCGATCCTGCGTTTTATTACGCGCCTGCACGGCTTGCCGCGCCTGGAAGGACTGGCCGCGCGCGACGCCGCGTTTGCGGCACGCGGCGCGCGCGGACCGGGCGACCTGACGGCCACGCTCAGCTTCCGCTGACGAGGTCGCATGCATCCCGAAGCCGGCCCTGCGCCGGCTTTTTTCATGTTCGTTCTCTCGACAATATTGCCAAAAGGCTACCGCGCGCTCGGTTGTGGAACGCGGCGATACACTGCCCGGTGGCTTGAATATCTTGCCAAAGTAATCAACAGGAGCGGCGCATCGGAGACGTGATGCCGGCTCCTTCCCCAACCCCAGGAGAGCATCATGCAAAAAAATAAAGCGTTGAAGGGACTGCTCGCCGTGTCGGCTGCAGCCGCCATGTTCGCCAGCTTTGGCGTGCAGGCACAGACGCCCGTCGTCGGAGACAAGGCGGGTTCCGAAAAAATGACCGATGCGACCGGCAAGAACAGCGCCGGCATGGCAGGCCACTCCATGCATGGCCAGAGCGGCGCGGGCATGAGCGGCAGCACCGGCTCCGGCGCGACCGGTATGTCGGAATCGACCTCGGGCCAGTCGGGCACCGCGGGCGCCACCGCCTCGGGCAGCGCGAAGATGAGCAAGACCGACAGCAAGGCCGTCATGGACATGGCGATGGTGAACATGGCCGAAGTCGAAATGGGCAAGATGGCACAGAGCAAGAGCCAGAATCCGGAAGTGAAAACCTTCGCCCAGCAGATGATCGACGACCATACCAAGGGCCTGAGCGAAGTGCAGACCGTGGCGCAGGCCAAGGGCATCACCCTGCCGACCGAGCTCGACGCCAAGCACAAGGCCATGTCGGCCAAGCTGGCCAAGCTGGAAGGCGACAAGTTCGACCGCGAGTACATGAAGATGGGCGGCACGGGCGGCCACAAGGAAGCCCTGGCCATGCTGAAGAAGAACGAAAAGAGCGCCAAGGATGCCGAGGTCAAGGGCCTGGCAACGAAGATGATGCCGACGGTGGAACAGCACCTGAAGGCTGCCCAGCAGATGCCGGCTGCGAAGAGCGGTACGACGTCCGGCAAATAAGCGGGCAAACAAGCAGTAGCGATATCGCTGTTGCCGGGGCGTGCCCTGGCCGCAGCGGCGTCGACAAGCGCGCGCCGGGAGCGATTCAGGGGCGCGCTTTTTGTTCGTCGGGCGGCAAGGTTCCGCCATCGCACGGTGATGCGACCTGACGTATACTTCACGCCATGACGACCCACCGCTGCCGCTGGGCCAACCCGGCCAATCCCCGCTACCTCGACTACCACGACCACGAATGGGGCGTGCCCTGCCATGACGAGCGGCGCCTGTTCGAGATGCTCAACCTGGAAGGGGCCCAGGCCGGCCTGTCCTGGGAAACCATCCTGAATAAGCGGGAGACTTACCGCGCCGCCTTCGACGGCTGGGATGCCGAGAAGATCGCGCGCTACGACGATACGAAGGTGGCCGAGCTGCTGGCCAATCCCGGCATCGTGCGCAACCGCCTGAAAGTGGCGGCGGCGATCGCCAACGCGCGCGCCTATTTGAACTTGCGCGCCGAAGGGCAGACCCTCGACAGTTACCTGTGGGCCTACGTGGACGGCCAGCCACTCGTCGGCGACTGGGCCGACGGCACGCGCCCGAGCAAGACCCCCTTGTCCGACCGCCTCTCGAAAGACCTGTCGAAACGCGGCTTCAAGTTCGTCGGCTCGACCATCGTCTACGCCTACATGCAGGGCATCGGCATGGTCGACGACCACCATCCGTCCTGCTTCCGTTACGCGGGAGCGGCGTGAACCCCACGCGCTTCTGGCAGGGCCGCGAACGCTACACGGTCTTCGACACGCGCTACGGCGACGGCAGGCGCGTGGCCGCGCTGATCGACGCCTGGCGCCTCGATCCCGAACGTCCGGCGCGCCTGCACATCGTGGCACTGGCCGACGGCCTGCTGCCGGGCTTTCACCGCATTCCGCAGGAGGACGCCGGCGTCACGCTCGACCTCCTGAACGCATCGTTCGAGGCGGCCCTGGCCCAGCTCTCGGCGCGCATCGACTTCGTCCAGCTCGATGGACTGCGTGGACCGAACACCCATTTTGCGCGCGGCTTGGCGCGGCTGGCGGCCGTCGACGCCCGTCTCGCCTTCGACTGGCTCGAGCAGGAGCAGGTGGCGGCCCTGATGGCGCAGGGCTTCGTACTGGAGGGCAGCGGGGCGCGCTTTGCCAGCCGCAAGCCGCGCCCTGCGCTTCCTCCCGTACCGGCACGTCACGCGATCGTGATCGGCGCGGGACTGGCCGGCTGCGCGGCTGCCGAGCGCCTGTGTGCGCGCGGCTGGGAAGTGACCCTGGTCGAGCGCCATGCGGAACCGGCCCGTGAAGCCTCGGGCAACCTGGCCGGCATCTTCATGCCGCTGCTCTCGAAAGACGACAACATCCCGACCCGTCTGACGCGCGCGGCCTACCTGTACGCGCTGCGCTACTGGGAAACCCTGGGCGGCATCGGCAGCAAGATCGAAGGCGCGGCCTGCGGCGTGATGCAGCTCGCGCGCGACGCCGGCCACGCCGAGGCCGCGCGCGCGATCGCCGCCGCAGGCCATTATCCGCGCGCCTTCGCGCAATGGCTGGAAGCGGAACAGGCAGGGGCGCTGCTCGGCCTGCCGGCGCCGGATGGCGCCTGGCTGTTCCGCCAGGGCGGCTGGGCGCGTCCGGGCAGCGTCTGCGACGCCATGCTCGACGCCTGCGGCGCACGCCTGACCCGGCGTTTCGGCGTCGGCAGCGTGACGCTCGCGCGTGTTGGGGCGGAGTGGGAGGTGCGCGGCGAGCAGGGCATCATCGCGCGCGCGGCCACCGTGGTGCTGGCCGGCGGCGCGGCATCGACCGGGTTTGCGCAAGCAGCGCGCCTGCCGCTGTCCGCGCTGCGCGGCCAGGTGACGCACCTGGATGCCGGCACGCTGCCGCAGCTGCCTTTTGTGCTGTGCCGCGAAGCCTATCTGACGCCGGCGGCGAACGGCATCGCCTGCGCCGGCGCCACCTACGACCTCGACACCGACCCGCGGCTGCGCGCGTCCAGCCAGCAGGAAAACCTGGAGCGCTTGCGCGCCCTGGTTTCCAGTCCGGACGCCGGCGCCGGTGCGCCGCTGCGCGGACGCGTCGGTTTTCGCAGCGTGGCGCCGGACCGGCTGCCGCTGGTCGGCGCGCTGCCGGACTTCGAGGCCGCCGGCAGCACCGAGCGCCTGCGCGACCTGCCGCGCCATCCCGGTTTATTCAGCCTGCTCGGTTACGCCTCGCGCGGCCTGATCTGGGCGCCGCTGTGCGCCGAACTGCTGGCATCGCGGCTGGAAAACGAACCGCTGCCGCTGGAAGCGAACCTGGCCGATGCCCTCGATCCGGCCCGTTTCGTGTTGCGGGCTCGCCGCACCGGTCGTATTCCGACAACATTTGCGCCTGATTAAGCGTTTCAAAGCCGGTACGAGCTGAATTGTGTCGCCCGATGGGCGTATAATTTTCCTAAGGCAACTTTTTGCGCCACCCGATGGCGCTGCGCTTGGATGACACCCGTGGACGACCCCGCACCTTCGCAGGACCTGCTCCTGTTCCTGGCCTCCACCGCCCACGACATGAAGAACTCGATCAGCGTGCTCTCCGGGACCCTGGAGCGCCTGCTGGTCGGGGCCGGCCCGCACCCTGACGCGGCCTATCCGCAGATGGCGCAGATGCTGTACCAGACGCGCCGCCTGAACGACAACCTGATGCAGTTGCTGGCCCTGTATAAACGGGTCGGCACGCCCGAGTATCCGTTCGACGTGCAGCCGATCGAAGCGGCGCAGCTGCTCGATCAGGTCGTGTCCCTGGGCCGCGTGCTGCTCGACGCGAAAGGGATCGCGCTCGAGGTCGAGGGCGACCGGGACCTGATCTGGCATCTCGACGAAGACCTGATCGTCGGCGTCGTCTCGCATGCCGTCAACAACGCCGCCCACTACACGCGCGACCGCATCCGGCTCGCGCTGCGCGAGGCCGGCGGCCTGCTCGAAATCCGCGTCGAGGACAATGGCGACGGCTATCCGCAGCCCCTGCTCGACGCCGGCGCCGCGGGTCTCGACGGTGCCGCCAGCGGCATCGATTTCCGCACCAACAGCGCCGGTCTCGGCTTGCACTTTTCGCGCGAGGTCGCGCGCATGCACCGCCACCGCGGCCGCGAAGGGAGCGTGCGCCTCGAAAACGGCGGCGCCTTTGGCGGCGGCTGTTTCGTATTGAGCCTGCCATGAACGCCCTGGTTAGCAACGCGCCGGCCCAGACGAAGGCCGAACCGATCGACTGGGCCGGCAAGAACTACCTGGTGGTCGACGATTTTATCGGCGTGCGCCAGCTGCTGAGGGAGGCCCTGCGCAGCCTGGGCGCCAGGAACATCGACCAGGCCGCGAGCGGCGGAGAAGCGATCGGCCTGCTGGCCAAGACGCGCTACGACGTGGTGCTGTGCGACTTCAATCTCGGCGACGGCAAGAACGGCCAGCAGGTGCTGGAAGAAGCGCGGGTGCGCAACCTGCTGCTGCCGTCCAGCGTGTGGATGATGGTCTCGGCCGAAAAGAGCGTCGAATCGGTGATGGGCGCGGCCGAGCACCAGCCCGACGCCTACCTGGTGAAACCGATCACCGAGGGTGTGCTGCTCACGCGCCTGAACCGCGCCTGGCACCGCAAGCAGGTGTTCCGTCCGATCGACCAGGCCTACGCCGAAAAGGACTACCTGCGCGCGGCGCGCCTGTGCGACGAGCAGATCGGCGCCAGCCGCGTGCACGAAGTCGAGCTGCTGCGCATGAAGGCGCGCCTGATGGAAAAGAGCGGCGAGCCGGAAAAGGCGCGCGAGGCCTACGAGCGCGTGCTGAATCAGCGCGAATACCAGTGGGCGCGCGCGGGACTGGCCAAGATCCGCCTCGCCAACGGCGAGTTCGAAGCGGCGCGCCAGATGTTCCAGGGCGTGATCGCCGAGAACCGCTACTACATCGATGCCTATGACCAGCTGGCGCTGGCCTGGCAAGGCATGGGCAAACTCGAGGAGGCCTGCTCGGTCCTCGAGCGCGCGGCCAGGCTGTCGCCGAACTCCGTGCCGCGCCAGCGCAACCTGGGGCTGGTCTGCCTCAAGCTGGGCAACGTCGCCCTGGCCGAAAAGGCCTTCCGCAAGTGCATCGCGGTCGGAGAATATTCGGTGCGGCGCACGCCCGACGCCTATCTCGGCCTGGCGCGCGTCTGCGGCCTCAAAAACGATCCGAAGGAAGCGCAGGCGCTGCTGCAAGCGGCGCAACGTGATTTCAGCGAGGCGCATCCCGACATCGACCTGCGCGCCAAGATCACCGAGGGCCTGGTGTATCACGAGAGCGGAGACTATCGCCGCGCGCGCAAGGCCGGCGACGAACTGGAAGCCCTGCTGGGCGCCCGCGAGGACCGCCCCGACACGGAAACCTGCCTCGAGATGGCGACCTTGCTGTTCGCGGTCGGCGTCAAGGAAGCGCCAAGCGAGCTGCTTTGCTACGTCATCCGCAACAACCACGACAACGCGGTGCTGCTCGACGAGGTGCAGGCGATCTTCGACAAGGCGAGATTGACGGACGAGGGCGGGGACCTGATCCGCTCCTCGAAAAAGGAAGCGGCCGACCTGATGAACCAGGGCGTGCTGCTCTGGAAGACCGGCAAACTGCAGGAAGCCGTCGACTGGATGCGCGAAGCGCGCGCGCGGCTGCCGAACAACCAGCGCATCCTGTTCAACGCGGCGCAGGTGCTGGTCTCGCACATGCGCGAGCGCGGCTTCGACGAGGCCCTGTCTCTCGAAGCACACGAAGTGCTGGCCCACGTCGACCGCCTGCAGCCGGGGCAGCAGCGCTTCGCGCAGTTGATGGAGCAGCTGGCGGTGCTGGCGCCGAAGGCGGAGCCCGAGACACCGCCGGCCGTCGATACAAGGGCATAAGATCTGATCCTCGGTCGTGGTGTACCGTAGGGTGGGCTCTCCGAGCCCACGCGGTGATACGTGTCTTCAAGATCGGCGAGCACGACATCGGAGCCGGTCCGTATCACGCGTGGGGTCATTGAAGCCAATGGCTTCAATGACAGCTTCACTTCGGAGAGCCCACCCTACGGTACTGGCGCCAAAAGGAGAGCCCGAGACGCCGCCGGCCGTCGATACGACCGCGTAGCCCGGCTTACCTGAATTCGTCCCGTACTTCTTCCACGGAAGCAGGAGGCGTCGCAGGCGCCGATGCCTCCGCCAGCCCATGCTCGCGCAGCAGGCAATCGCACAACTTCGTCACATCATGCCGTCCGTCCGCCAGCACCGACGCCGCCGCCGCCCTGGCCAGCGCCGCCTTGGCGATGTGATACCCGAGCGCCCGGTAACTCTCGAACTGCGCCTCGTCGAACCACTGGTCCGCCGTGCTCTGGTGCGGGTAGGCGGGATTCGCCTTGCGGTAGTTGAGCACGTCCGCGTTTTCGAGGCCGACGATGGCCGGCTTGATGTACAGGAAGGTGCCGTCCAGACCATCCGGATCCACATGGCTGTAGCGGATCGCGCCGACCGCGCAGCTGGCGCCGCACAGGCCCGTGCTTTTCACGATGTCCATCTTCGTCACGTCGACCTCGATATTCACGTGCAGGTCGGTGGCGCATTTGCGGATCGCATTACCCAGGTCTTCGAAGGCCATGGTCTTGTCGCTGGCGACGTCGACCGCGACGATCAGGCGACAGCGGCGGCGCACCAGCTCATAAATGCCGAGGTTCTCGAAATGGCCACCGTCCGACAGGTAGACGTAGTTGGCGTCGGCATTCGTCATGCCGAACAGTTCGGCAATCAGGCTGAACAGGCCGATGCGGGGCGAGGAGCGGGTCCAGCTCGATTTGAGCGGGTTCGGGCACCAGCGCCCGAGGCGCACGTTAAACATCGTCATCAGGAAGTTCAGCGGCGGCGACGAGTGGGTGCCCATGTTGGGGCTGGCCGCGGCGCCCGACAGGGCCACCGCCATGCCGAGCCGCACGGTGGCGTCGTCGTCGCCGGCGCCGGACCCGGACGCGTATTCGCGCGTGGGGCGGTAGACGCCGCGCTGGGCGTCGTGCGTACCACCGCTCACGCTTTGCGCCGGCATGCGCGGCATCTCGAAGCCGCAAAAGCGCGGGGTAAAGGCGAACGATGCCGCCTTTCTCGTCTGCCAGGCCAGCTCTTCGCCGCTGACCAGGTTCAGGGCCGTGTTGACGATATGGTAGGGGCGCTGGTTTTCCATCTCGGCCAGCTGCGGGTCGTCGGTGGGATCGAAGCCGGTGAAGGGGTGGGGTGTGCGGTGCGCGCTGCTGGCGCCGAAATAGGCGCGCACCAGGCGGTTCCGGTACAGCATATACAGCGAAAACTTGTTGATGTCGACGCGCCAGCCGAGCAGCAGGGCCGCGCCCAGGAAACAGCAGAAGGCGACCGCCAGCGTGCTGCCGCTGGTGGCCAGGGTGGCGTTGGCGTGGGCGGCATAGATGCAGGGCAGCGAGACCGGAGCAGGGCAGCCCACGTGCGGCAGGGCGACCACGGCCTGCACCAGGCTCGACAACATGGCGAAGATACCGACGGTGAAAAAATACGGCGCCAGCCGTGCGGCGAATTCGCGCTTGGCGCAGTTGCCTCCGGCCGGACCGGTGGCGCTGCCGCTGCCGGCCTTCAGGCCGACCACGGTCATGACCAGCCAGCCGATCGCGGTGCCGGCATTAGCGATCGGATCGTAGGTCAGCCAGGCCCAGTGCAGCAGGGGCGCGAAGAAGAAGGCGACGCCGAAGGTGATCAGCCAGGCCAGCGAGAAGATCGAGGACCAGGCGCCTTGCCGGCTCCACCATTCGCGGCTGGCGTCGCTGTACAGGGAGCCGATCAGGCCGATCATCAGGGTCATCGTCACCGAGAACAGCGTCATCATCAGCGGCATGCCGAAGGTGCTCAGGGCGATGGCATTGTTCAGGACCGGATGTTCCTGGGGATTGGGCAGCAGCGCCAGGCCCGCCAGCAGCAGCAGCGTGCCGGCGGCGAGCGCCCCGATCGCGCAGACGAAGTGACTCAGGCCCTCGATCAGCTCGGCGCGCGAGAGATCGCGGACCGGGCGGTGCAGGCGCAGCCGCTGTTCCAGCGCCAGTGCCGCGCCGATGACGACCATCAGCACGCACAGCGCCGGGCAGATGCGCCAGGCCAGCAGTTGCGCGACCTCGAGGCTCAAGAGGTGCGCCACCGCGCCCGGCGCGAATGCGAGCGCCGCCGACAGCGACATGCTGGCGACCAGGGCCGCGCCCGCGCCGCACAGCACATAGCCGGCGCGGCGATAGGAGCTGGTGCGGTCGTGCGCCAGGTACCAGCCGCTGGCCCAGACGATGAAGTACACGAGGCCGGGCACCAGCAGCCAACAGGCGCCCCAGCCCCTGAAACGCGAGGGCAGGCCCACTTCCCACAGCGCCGGCACGGCGCCGCCGTGGCGCCACAGGCCGATGCTGACCAGGAAGCCGGCCGCCAGCAGCGGCAAATTAATGCAGCGCAGGACCGCCCCCTGCTGCAGCGGAAAGCGGCGCAGGCCGGTTGAACTTTCCGGCTTGCTCGAGATGGAGAGCGCGATGCAGAACACGGCAAACAGGAACAGCAGCATGCCGATCAGCCAGATCGCGTCCGACCAGGCGGCCCAGGGACCGCCCGGCTTGACGACGCGGTGCACGCCCCAGACCGCGAAGCGCGGCAGGATGAGCAAGGCGCACAGCCAGGCGACCAGCATGGCGAGGTTCAGGAAGGTATTGCGCACATAGGTGCCGATCAGGGTCCAGGTGTCGGCGCTGAAGGTACCGCTCCTGGGAGACAGGTAGTTGCTGTACTGGCGCAGGAACTGGATCTCGACCGGTTCGCTTGCGACCGCCTGGCCGGCCGCGCCGGGCGTCAACAGGGCCTCCACGGCCTTGACGTCGCCGCGCCGCTCGCGGATGCATTTCGAGAGCCAGCCGCCGATGAAGCCGCCGCCCGAGACCGTGGACAGATAGTCGATGTCGCGCAGCAGGCGCAGCTCGGCCAGCGCCTGCAGGGCGCCGAGGTTGAAGGTGGCGCTGCGCACGCCGCCGCCCGACAGCGCCAGCCCGGCCAGCTGCGCCCCGTGCGCCTGGCTGAGGAGGTCGCAGGTAGCGGCCGGCTGCACGTCTTCGGGGCCGCCGCTGGCCCCCTCCGGACCCGGGCGCAGGAGACCGAGTTCATTCTGGAACACTTCGCTGAAGACGCTGCCGCTGCAGGCGTTCAGGCGGCGCCAGGTCGCCTCGTCGAGCGGACCGCCGCCGGGCAAACCCTGCTGGCGCCGGAAGGCGGCGATCGCGCCGTCCAGCTCTGCAAGATGATGGGCGCTGGGCGGCACCGGGCAGCCGGCGCTGTCGAGTTTACGCCGCAGGTCGGCGACCTGCTCGGCCGTGAGGAGGGAAAAATCGATGGTGGGCATTGCCGGTCTCCAACTTGGGAACGCGGCGGCCGGATGGCCCCGGCCGCACTGTCAAGTTCAGCACGGCGGGGGCGGGTGTGATGCCCGTCAAATCAAGACATGGGCTCGGCAGGAAGCTTTTCCTGCCCGGGAATTACGCTTTGTCGGATTTCGTCCGGGAAGGTTTCTGCGAGGAAGTGCCGGGCGTGCCGCCGGTGTCGCCACCAGTGCTTGCACGGGCGGCGGGATCCGGCACAGCAAGGTTTGCCTTGTCTCCCTTCTCGCCGGAGGACTTGGCGGCGGCCGGCTTGTCGGACGGCCCGCCGTCCGCCGGCATGGCGCTGGCCACGGCCTGGCGGAACTGGTCTTGCAGCAGGTTCCACCATGCGACGGCGGCGGGCATCATCGCGTCCGCTGACGCCGGTCCTGCCGCGGCGCCGGGACCTGCCTGCGCGCCTGCCTGTACCCCTGGTGCGGGCGGGGTGCCGGCCTGCTGGTTGCCGGCCGCATTGAAGAAGGCGGCAAACGGCGGCAGCGAGGCGGTCTGATCGCCTTTCTGGCCCATCGCCTGCGCCATGCTCTCGCTCATCGACTTCAGGGTGGCGAGCGTGCCGCGCTGCACCTCCAGGGCCTGGATCGAGGTGCGCAGCATCGACAGGTTCAAATTGAGCCAGCTTTCCACGGCTTTCAAATCGGTGATGCGCTTGTCGAGATCGTCGGTGGAGAGGGCGGGGGCGCCGAGGCCGGAGGCGCCGGGCGCCGGCATGCCGGGCACGCCCATGCCGCCCCACAGGTTTTTCACGAACTCGAGCGTATCGGTCATGCCGGGAACATTCTGCGAGGGAGGTTTCAGCATATTGGTCTCCATTGATTGTCGTCTTAGCGTAGCAGATAACTAACATGCATCCAAGCGGAGAGACGAACTGTCGAGCGGCAAGCGTGCACGTGGGCGAGTACACTAGGCGCCATGGGTATTGTCGCCACCATTTTCCGACAGCGCCGTGCCGTGCTGGTCGGCCTGCTGATCGTCCTCCTGCACGCCGCGCTGTTTTCGTTTATTTCGGGAACGGTGGCGCTGCCGCGCCTGCCTGCCGCGTCGAGCATGGAATTCGTGCAGGCCCAGGTGCTGCCCACGCCCCCGGCGCCGCCGCCTGCGCCGCTTGCGCCGCCCTTGCCGAAACCGCTGCCGCCGCCGCCCTTGCCGGAACTGGCCCAGGACAGCGCGCCGGTACTCAACGAGGATGCCGTCGGGCCGCCCGTCGAGCCGGGCAACGGCGGTACGGGCGAGGCGCCCGTGGACAGCGCGGCGCCGGCCATCGCCGCGGCCGCGCCGCCGCCTGCATCTCCACCCGCCGAAGCGCCCGCGCCGCCGGTCCCGCTGGTACCTGAAATGCGCCGCTACAAGGTCGACGTGCCGCCGCCGGCCACCATCACGATGGACGTTGCACGCGTCGACGCCGACGGCACCCGCTGGAACGGCGAAGCGCAGCTGCTCTGGACTATCCGTGACGATACATACCACATCGAATTCGAGGCCGGCATCCGCATCGTCTTTACGCGTGTGAACCTGGCGGTGCTGACCAGCGAGGGCGCGCTCGGGGCCACCGGTTTCATGCCCGTGAAAATGACGGAGAAGCGGCGTGGTCGCGCGCTCACTGCAACCCACTTCGACTGGTCGCACGACAAGATCAGCTTCTCGTCCTCGCAAAAGACGATTGCCCTGGCCGCCGGCGCCCAGGACAAGGCCAGCGTGCCGCTGCAACTGGCGGCGATCGCGCGCGGCGACCCGGCGCAGCTCGCCGGCGAGATCGACATCCAGGTGGGAGAGGACCGCGACGCCGTCATGTTCCGCTTCGTCGTGGTCGGACAGGAGGAGATCGATACGAAGCTCGGCAAGCTGCAGACCGTGCACCTGTCGCGCCCGCCGAAAGAGGGGTCCTACCGCTCGCGCCTGGACGTCTGGCTGGCCCCGGGCAAGGGCTGGTATCCGGTGCAGATTCGCAACACGGAAGCCAACGGTGCAGTAACCACGCAAACCGTGAATAATATAGCCCTTACCGATACAGGAAAATGATAATGCGAAGCAATCTTCTGAAGGGCGGGGCAGTGGCGGCCCTGCTGGCCCTGGGCCTGGGCGTGCAGGCCGCGGCACCGGTAAAACGTGCGGTCGAACTGCCGCCGCCGGCCGACATCGCCTATGAACTGAACGCCCAGCAGCGCGGCTTCGGCCTGAAGGGAGAAGCGCTGATCGCCTGGCGCGGCGGCGACGGCAAATACAACGTGAATGTGGAAGCGCGCGTGCCCCTGATCGGCAAGCTGACCGAATACCGCAGCCACGGCGTGATCGACAACTTCGGCCTGGCGCCCGACGAATTCTATGAAAAGCGCTACCGCAAGGATCCGACGACCACCGTGTTCGACCGCGACAGCAACACGATCACGTTCACCGACGCGAAGGAACCGTATGTCATGAAGGGCGGCGAGCAGGACCGCGCCTCGGTTACCTGGCAACTGGCCTCGGTGGCGCGCGCCGCGGGAGAAGCGAAGTTCAAGCCGGGCAGCGAATGGAGTTTCATCGTCGCCGGCCGGCGCGACGCCGAGCCCTGGACCTTCAAAGTCATGAAACGCGAAAAGATCCAGACCGGCATGGGCGAACTCGATACTTTATTGGTAACGCGCCAGCCGCGCGGCGAGGGCAAGACCGAAGGCGTCGATATCTGGCTGGCACCGGGGCAGGAGTGGTATCCCGTGAAAATCCGTTTCCGCGACGACGACCGTGAAGCGATCGAGCAGACGGTCACCAAAATCACAAAAAAATAGGTAACACGGGCGGTGCGCGGCGCTTCGAACGCCGCGCACCGTAGGGGGCATTGCGGCCAATGGCCGCAATGCCGGTTTCCCCGGGCTCTTGAGTAACGTAGGGTGGGCTCTCCGAGCCCACGCGGTGATACGTGCTGCCCGCCCCTCGAAACCGCACCGCCACCGTTTTGCAAGCACCACCCGTCAACTGTGTCATTCCCGCCAACCCCACCCGATCCCCTCCTAGTTGCCGGTTCTTAACTGTTATACTTGGCGCCCTCGCGGAAAAGCAGAGCTATCACAGGCCACCTGACATTCCGCGCTCGCAAACTGGTAATCCCCTATGATCGACATACAGGCAGGCGCGGCCCTCGCCGCGGAACCCCATGGCGTAGTACCCGACGAGCTCGACCCGCTCGCCGCGCATTTTCAAAATGGCATCGCCCCGGACGAAATCGAGCAGGTCTTCCATTTAAAACGTGCGCAGCCCATGCTGTCCGCGTTCACGGCGCTGTTCCACGGCAGCCAGGACGGCGTGCTGGTGCGCCTGCTGGTGCTGCGCGAACTGGCGGCCGACACCGGCAGCTCGGCGTTTTCGCGCGCGGACATCAACACCAAACTCGCTTACCTGATCCCGGAAAGCCTGGAGACGGTGCTGAACCGCCTGCGCACCCACGGCCTGCTGGCCTGGGATGCGCCGAGCGCCGTCTACCGCATCACGCCGCTGGCAAGGAATGTGCTGTCGGCGCTGGACACCCTGATCGCGCTGGCGAAACCTGAAGAGGACGACGCCGAGATGGGCTTCCTGCTGTCGCAGGTGGCGGGCGCCCAGGCGGTCGGCGGCGTCACGGTCGAACAATTGCGGCATTTGCTGGGCCGCCTGATCGAATTGACGGAAGAATTCCGCGACGCGATCGCCTCCGGCTCCGAATTCAAGCTGCGCAACTCGCAGGCGAAGTGGCACATGGCCTGCGACTGGGTCGAGAAGGGCTCCGTCATCCTGCGCGCGATCACCTCCGACGAACGCGCCGATGCGGCCACCCACAAGGCGGCGCAGGCGATCGGCAGGGCACAAAGCGCACTCTTGAACATGCAAGGCATGTTCTCGCGCGCCCTGAACCAGATCGAACGCCAGCGCGTGCACCTCGGTCAGTCCGGCCTGTCGACCACCGACGTCAAGCGCTGGCTGCTGGCCCACGACGATCTCGCCAGTCTCGCCGAAGGCGCGATCGACCGTCCGGTGGTGCCGCTGTTCGGTACGCCGGCCGAGATGATCGACGTGGCCGAAACCGAACTCCTGCTCGAACGCGCCATCGTGGTTGGACCGAAGGGCCTGCCGTCGGGCGAAGACGCGCCCCTGACCGTCAACGACAACCCGGCGATGCAGGCCGAACTGAACGACTGGATCAACAAGCTGGCCGACTTCGCCAACCTCGGCAACTTCCCGGAATTCTCGGAGACGGGGCCGAAGAAGGTGCAGCTGCACGAATCCCTGCTGCCGGCCGGCTTCGCGGTCGCTTCCTACCGCGCGTCCCTGCTGCCGCTGCTGGGCGACGCCGCCGAAGCCAGCCTGCAGGGCGCGACCGCAGAACTGGCGCGCCTGCCGATCCGCTTCGAACCCACCGACGAAATGGTCCAGCTGGACGATCCGGAAGTGGCGGCCATGTCGTTTGCAACCCTTTCATTAAACCTGGATTTAGAGCTGGGCCCCGAACATGAATGACGATGCACAAATCCTGATCGCGCGCCTGCTGACGCACCAGACGCTGCGCCGCGACGACAAGATGGTCAAGCGCGCGCTGTCGGACGAGCAGTTCCGCATCGAAGTCGACAAGCGCCTGCTGGAATGCGGCCTGAAACTGCTGGACAACGTGTATGCCGACCACGTGACGATCGCATTGCACCGCAATGTCGAGCCGAAGATCTTCGGCGCCAAGGACATCTGGCAGAACAATAATTTTGGCCTCACGCGCGACGGCGTGGCCTTGCTGGTGGTGCTGTGGGCACAGATCATCCTGCCCAAGCGCGAGCGCCAGGAAACCCACGTCACCGTCGCCGACGACCAGAACGACCTGTTCGACAAGGACAACCCGATCCCGCGCGCCGAAGACACCTCGATCGGCATCTCCTACACGGCGCTCTTGTCCGACTTCGGCGACAAGCTGGGCAAGAAGACGCGCATGGACATGAACCTGGGCCAGCTCTCCAAGCTCGGCTTCATCGAGCGGCGCGGCGACGTGATCCTGGAGGGACCCTTGCTCGACCTGATGATGGACACCGACGTGCTCAAGGAGCGCATCATCAACGGCGCCCTGTCCGACGTGTTCAAGCGCGCGCCGCTGACCGCCGCGCCGCGCAAGGTCGACGCCGCCAACGACGCCGATTCGCTCGAGTCAACCGAACCATCGAATTGAGACAGCATGTTCCACATTAAATCACTCGAACTGGTCCACTGGGATTACTGGCAGCGGATCAAGAATATCCCGCTCGACGCCAAGATCATCACCATCGCCGGCCAGAACGGCTCCGGCAAGACGACCCTGCTCGACGCGCTGCGCACGCTCTTCGGCCTCGATTGCTCGATGGGCCGCACCTATAAGCACTATGCGCGCCACTCCGGCCAGCAGAGCGCCTGGATCCGCGCCGTGGTCGACAACAAGCCGGTCGGGCGCCAGCTGTCGAACCGGCCGTTCCGCCATTCCGGCTTTTTCGCCGACGACGAAGTCACGCTCTTCTGCCAGGTGCAGAAGAACGGCGGCGACTGGAAGCGCCAGTACCTGATGCGCCCGGGGAACGTCAACATCGAGGAAGTCACCGAAGCGACCGACTGGCTCGGCGTCGAGAACTACCGGAAACGCCTGGCATCGGCCGGCCTGTCGCCGGCGATGTCGAAGGTGCTGGCCCTGGAGCAGGGCGAGACCGATAAATTGTGCGAATACGCGCCGCGCCAGCTGCTGGACCTGGTGTTCCAGGTCTTCGGCGACAAGGAAGTGCTGGACGCCTACGACGAAGCCAAGCGCCACCAGCGCGACACCGAGACGGAACTCAAACGCTTCGAGGCCGAACTGGAAACCTCGCGCATCAACCTCGAGGGCCTGCGCCTGCGCGTGGCGAACTACCATCAATGGGAAGACCTGCACAAGGAACGGCGCGACCTGAAGGAAGAAGTGCTGCCGAGCCTCGAGTACCACGAGGCGCGCGAAAAGGCGGCGAACATCAGCCGCACCCTGCACGAACAGCGCAAGCCGATGGCGCAGGTCGACAGCGTGCTGGCCGAGAAACGCCAGGCCCTGGCCGCCCAGCAGCGCGCGCTGACCGAAGCCCAGCAGCAGGAAACCCTGCTGGAGCAAGAAGGCACCGTCCTCGCCAGCCGCCTTACCCAGATCAACAGCCGCATCAAACCGCTGGAAAACCTGATCGAGCAGAAGGAACGCCTGCAGAAGCTGGCGGCGGAAGCCGGCGCCGACATGGCGCAAGTCGCTTCCCAGCTCGAAGAAAAGGAAGCGGAGCTGGCGCGCCAGAAAGCCGCGCGCGAAGCGCTGGGCGCGAAGATCGCCGCCGAAATGGCGACCATCTCCGCACTGCAGGGCAAGAGCGCGATGCCGGAACCGGAAGCCCAGCGCCTGATGCGCCGCGCCCTGCGCGACGAAGGCATCCCGCACGCCATGCTGTCCGATATCGTCGAAGTGACGGATCCGAAATGGCAGGGGGCAGTGGAGGGTGTGCTCGGCGGTTACGCCTCGGTCGTGCTGCTCGAACGCGCCAAGGATGCGCCGGCGGCGTATCGCCTGGCGGAGAAGGAGCGCTATCGCCACTTCATCGTCCCCGACTGCGTCGAGGCGCCGAAGATGAAGGACGACAGCCTGCTGTCGGTGGTGAATTTCTCGGCACCGGCACCGGGCTGGCTGATCGACCAGCTGGCGCGCATCGACCGCGTCGACTCGGTCGATGCCGGCTTCAAGTCGGGCACCGAAGAGTGGATCACGCCGGACGCCTACCACCGCGAACGCCGCGGCGGGCGCTCGTTATTTGTTGAGCCCTCGCGCTACCGTTTCGGCGCCGCGGGTAAAACCCAGCGCCTG
Source organism: Massilia litorea (assembly GCF_015101885.1). Taxonomy (NCBI): domain Bacteria; kingdom Pseudomonadati; phylum Pseudomonadota; class Betaproteobacteria; order Burkholderiales; family Oxalobacteraceae; genus Massilia; species Massilia litorea. The sequence goes on along the minus strand of NZ_CP062941.1, from coordinate 721,384 downwards.
GAGGCGATCCAGAAATCCCTGCCGGCGCTCGAAGCGAAGGAAGACGCGCTGACGCTCACGATCAGTAAACTCGCCGCCGAAGTCGGCGCCCTGAAAGCCCGTATCGCGGGTGTCGACGCGGCCAAGGAACTGGCGGCGCGCCAGGCCGAGTTCGAGGAAGCGGCGCGCAGCATGACCCCATTGCGTGCGGAACGCCTGGAAGTGGGCGCGCGCCTGGGCGAACTGCAGACGCTGACGAAAAACGCGACGGTCGCGCGCACCCGTGCCGACACCGTCTGGCAGAACGCGCGCATGGCGCTGTCGGAAGCGGAAGCGGGCTTGCGCCTGAACAGCCGCCGCCAGATCGAGCAGAGAAGCGAACACGCGCAGGCATTGCTGGCGCTGCGCCGCGGCTGGAAGAATATTCCTGCGGCGTGGAAGCGTCCGGCGCGGCGCGCGGCCCTGGTGGCCCAGCACCAGAACGCGCACCAGGTCAACCTGCGCATCTCCTCGCTCGAACACGCGCTGGCGCGCGACGACTGGGAACTCGATGCCACCGTGATCGACCAGTACGCGCGCCTGAACGACCAGCTGTCGGGGCGCCAGGTCGAGACCGAAGAGCGCCGCTACCAGAACAACCGTGCGATCGAGGCGACGGGGAATGCGCGCGGCGCCTACATCGAGCGCCTGCGCTACACGATCAAGACCTATTCGAAGAACATCAAGGACCTGGGCGGACTGGCCGGCATCGACGTGCAGGCCGACCCGGTGCGCCTCGAGAACGACGACGTGCAACTGGCGCAAGCCGGCCTGCATGTGCGGTTCAAGTTCGACGGCAAGGACCAGATCGGCATGAACGACGGCGAAGCCTCGGGCGGCCAGCAGGTGATGAAGTCGCTGGTCTTGCTGATTGGTTTGCTGAAATCGGAAGAGGGCTCGGGCGGCTTCGTCTTCATCGACGAACCGTTCGCGCACCTGGATATCCGGAATATCCAGCTGGTCGGCGAGTTCCTGAAAAACACCGACGCCCAGTACCTGATGACGACGCCGCTGACGCACAATACCGACGTCTACGATCCTTCGGAACTGACGCTCATCACGAGCAAGAAGAAGAAGGACACGCAGTGGGCGCAGCCGATTTTCGTGCTGCAGAGAAGGAAAGAAGAGGCGAAAGCCGCATAAGAGAAGGGCCCGCCGGGCCTCTTTTTTTTTGACCCTACTATTCGAAAAGCTGATTGCGCGAATCAGACTCCGCCGAGTATGCAGCACCCGGGAACTTGGGCACACTAGGAGCAAACCAGAACCATACAACAGGAGACAAGACATGAAACATGCAATGTCCAGGATCGTCATCGCAGCGGCCGCACTCGGCGTCGGCTTGCTGGCGCAGGCGGCGGAGAACACCATCAAGGTCGGCCTGGTCGCGCCCTTTTCCGGACCGTTTGCCGACTACGGCAAGCAGATGGAAGGCGGTATCAAAGCCTATATTGCGCAACATGGCAGTACCGTCGCGGGCAAGAAAATCGAGATCCTGGTCCGGGACACGACGGGCCCCGCGCCCGAAATCGCGAAGCGCCTGGCCCAGGAGCTTGTCACGCGCGACAAGGTCGATTTCCTGGCAGGCTTCGGCCTGACGCCCGAAGCGCTGGCCGTCGCGCCGCTTGCCGAGCAGGCGAAGAAGCCGATGATCGTCATGAATGCGGCCAGTTCCATCGTGACGACCAAGTCGAACTACATCGCACGCGTATCGATGACGCTGCCGCAGAGCTCTGCGCCGATGGCGACCTGGGCGCTCAAGAACAAGATCCGCAAGGTGGTCACCCTGGTCGCCGATTACGCGCCCGGCATCGATGCCGAAACGGCCTTCAAGGAGACCCTCACCGCAGGGGGAGGGACAGTGCCCGAGACGATCCGCGTACCGCTGAAAAATCCGGACTTTGCGCCCTACATCCAGCGCATCAAGGACGCGAAGCCGGACGCGGTATTCGTGTTCGTGCCGCCGGGCGAGCACACGATCGCCTTCATGAAGGGCTACCGCGAGCGCGGGCTGGCCGAAGCAGGCATCAAGGTGATCGGCACCGGCGACCTGACGGACGACCATATGCTGCCGGCGATGGGCGACGCCACGCTGGGCGTGATCACCACCTTCCACTACTCGGCGGCGCACAAGTCGCCCGAGAACGCCGCCTTCCTTAAAAGTTTTGCGAGCGCCAACCCGGGCGCGGGCCGGCCCAATTTCATGGCCGTCGGCGGCTACGACGGCATGGCGGCGATCTACGAGGTGACGCGCCAGCTCAAGGGCAACATCGACGGCGACAAGGCCATGGCAGTGCTGAAGGGCCTGAAGCTGAACAGCCCGCGCGGGCCGATCATGCTCGATCCCGCCACGCGCGACGTGGTGCAGACGGAATACGTGCGCCGGGTCGAAAAGGTGAACGGCGAGCTGTTCAACGTCGAATTCGACCAGTTCCCGAACCAGAAGGACCCGGGGAAAAAATAGTGCTAGTGGCCGGCGGCGTCGCCGCTGGCAAACAGCGCGGCCACCATCTGGCGCAGCCAGCGATTCGAGACGTCGGCATGATAGCGCTCATGCCAGTGCTGCTTGACCTGGTAAGCGGGCAGCTCCACCGGGACCGGCAGGAAGCGGACCGCTTCACTGCCGGCCATCGCGCTGGCATAGCGCTCGGGGACGATGGCCAGCAGCTCGGTCTGCGCCACGATGGAGGCAACGCCCAGGAAGCTGGGCAGGTTCAGCACCACGCTGCGCTCGATCTCCTCGCGCGCCAGGATCTTGTCGACGATTGCGTGGCCGGTGCCCGAGGTCCGTACGCGCACATGTCCCTCCTGCCCGAGCTGCTCCACCGTCAGCGCGGCGCCCACGCGCGGGTGCGTTTTCGCCACCAGGCAGACGAAGTGCTGGTCGAACAGTTTTTGCTGGTAGAAGCCGGCCTCCAGGTGCGGCATGAAGCCGACGGCCAGGTCGACCGTGCCGTCCGCAAGTTCGGCCGGTGTGTCGGGCGAAATCCGCGATATCTCGAGATGAATGCCCGGGGCGATACCGCGCAGGTGGTTGAGGATGCGCGGCAGGAGCACGATCTCGCTGATATCGGTCATGCAGATCCGGAAGCGGCGCGTGCTGGCGGCGGGATCGAACAGCGGCTGGTCGGCCAGCGCATGCTGCAGGGCCAGGATCGCGCGGCGCACGTCCCCGACCGCGTTCTGCGCGCGTGGCGTCGGCACCATGCCTTTGGCGGTACGGCTGAACAGCTGGTCGTTGAAATGCCCGCGCAGCTTGGCCAGGGCGAGGCTGACGCTCGACTGCGGCAGGCCGAGGTTGTGGGCAGCCCGGGTCACGTTCCCGGTTTTGAAGATCTCGTCGAACACCAGCAGCAGTTCCAGGTCGAATCGCTTCATCGCGTGCCAGTATTTAAAATTCCGATTATAGCAATCAAGAACCATCGGTTTTCAACATACTGCTTTTCCGTCACAGTGTTGACTACAACATCAGGCAGCAGCTTTCAGGAGACCAGCCATGCAATTCCATCTCGACGGATTTCGGCCCGGTGACCCACAGCGTCACCCCGCTTCACCCCTTGCCCGGCCGCACACGGATGCCGTACCGGCACAGGTCGACGTACTCATCGTCGGTTGCGGCCCGGCCGGCCTGACGCTGGCGGCGCAACTGGCTGCATTTCCGGAAATTCACACGGCGATCGTCGAGCAGAAAGAAGGGCCTCTTGAAAAAGGGCAGGCCGACGGCATCGCTTGCCGCACGATGGAAATGTTCGAGGCCTTCGATTTTGCAGGTCGCGTGCTGCAGGAGTCGTGCTGGATCAATGAGGTGACCTTCTGGAAGCCGGACGCACGGAACCCGCAGGCCATCGTGCGCCATGGCCGCGTCCAGGACACGGAAGACGGCTTGTCCGAGTTCCCCCACGTGGTGCTCAACCAGGCGCGGGTCCACGATCTCTACCTCGAGACGATGCGCAACTCGCCCAGCCGGCTGGAACCCCATTACGCGCGCAAGCTGGCGGGCGTCAGCGTGGACGAGACGCGCGGGGACTATCCGGTGACGGTGACGCTGGAACGGACCGACCCGCAACATGCGGGGCAGCGCGAGACGGTGCGGGCGCGCTATGTCGTGGGCTGCGACGGCGCCCGCAGCGCCACCCGTGCAGCCATCGGCCGCGAACTGGCCGGCGAGGCCGCGCACCAGGCCTGGGGCGTGATGGATGTGCTGGCGGTGACGGATTTCCCCGACGTGCGCTACAAGGTGGCGATCCAGTCCGAAGCAGGCAGTATCCTCATCATTCCGCGCGAGGGCGGTTACCTTACGCGGCTGTACGTCGAGATGGACAAGCTGAGCGAAAACGAACGGGTGGCGCAGCGCCAGATCACGGTCGACCAGCTGATCGATGCGGCGCAGCGCATCTTCCATCCTTATCGGCTCGATGTGAAGGAAGTGGCCTGGTGGTCGGTGTACGAGATCGGCCAGCGCATCTGCGACAAGTACGACGACGTGGCAACAGGAGAGGAGGGCAGCCGGCTGCCGCGCGTCTTCATCGCCGGCGACGCTTGCCACACCCATAGTCCAAAGGCGGGCCAGGGCATGAATTGCTCGATGCAGGATGCCTTCAACCTGGGCTGGAAGCTGGCTGCCGTCCTGCGCGGGCAATGCCCGCCGGCGCTGCTACATAGCTACAATGCCGAGCGCCAGTCGGTGGGCAAGCAGCTGATCGACTTCGACAGCGAATGGGCCAGGATGATCAGCGACAAACCGGCCGACGGCACGGGCGCAGGCCTGGACCCGAAGGCGTTCCAGACCTATTTCGAGCGGCACCTGCGCTACACGGCGGGCGTCGGCACGCAATACGGCGCCTCGCTCCTCTGCGGTGACCTCAGGCACCAGGCGCTGGCCACCGGCTTCGCGGTGGGAACGCGTTTTCACTCGGCCGAGGTGCTGCGCATCAGCGACGCCAGGGTGGTGCAGCTGGGGCATGCAGGCAAGGCAGACGGACGCTGGCGTCTCTACGCCTTCGCCGGCAGGGACGGCGCCCTGGACGACAAGGGCGGCGTGCGCGCCCTGTGCCGCTTTCTCGACGACTCACCCGATTCGCCGGTGCGCAGGTACACGCCTGCAGGCCAGGATCCGGACGCCGTGTTCGACCTGCGCGCCGTGTTCCAGGAAAGCCACGCCGACCTGGAAGTCACTGCGATGCCCGCCTTGCTATGGCCGCAGAAAGGCCCATATCGCCTGCACGATTACGAAAAGGTATTCAGCGCCCGGCTCAAGCAGGGCCCGGACATCTTCGACCTGCGCGGCGTGGACCGCGAGCAGGGCGCCCTGGTGGTGGTGCGCCCCGACCAGTATGTCGCCCTGGTCCTGCCCCTGGATGCGCACGGGGCCCTGGCCGATTTCTTTGCGGGCTTCATGTTGCCCCAGGCCTGAGACAGGGCCCGGCAGCTTGCGTCAGGCCTGTTCGATGGCCTGGCGCAGGCGCCGCCGCCACAGCAGCAAGCCCACCGAATACGCCCCGAAATACCCACCCGTCAGCCCCACGCACAGCATGGTCAGCGGGCTGTCCGTGAACCGCGGCGCCGGTACGCCATTACCCTGCTGGCTTGCATACAGCTCGACCCCGATATACAGCACGCGCGCCACCAGGATCATGGCCATCACGATCCCGAGCCGCATCGGCGGCGTGAAGAAATAGCCGCCTTCGGTGTCTTCGTACACGGTGCGCTTGAGTGCGAACACGCCCCAGAACACGCCCAGCGCAGTACCGGCCACGAGCGCGCCCAGCGCATACGGCCGCGTGATCACTTCCGACAGCGACACCAGGATCATCCCGACGAACACCAGCACGCCCGTGTAATGGCGCGACATGATCGAGCGCTGGCGCGCCATCTGCGTTTTGAGGCGCGAATAGATGCGCCAGACGAGGATCGGCGTCAGCAGGAGCAGGGCGAGCGTGGTGATGGTCATCGGTCAGGCGTACTGGTTGAGTCGAAGGGGGCATTGTAACCGGGCGTCAGGCGCGCACGCACCATGGTAAGGTGACAACACCGTTTTCAGGAGACCAGACCCATGTTCGCATCCACTCCCATCCCGGTGCGCGCGCACCGCGCGCCCGATCCCGTGCCGGCCGACGAGCCGGCGCCGGAACCCTTCGATGCGCCGCACCCGCATCACGTGCCGGTGCATACGCCGGCCAACGAAGACCCGGTGCCGGATCCAAAACCGAGCCTGCATTAAAACAAAAGAGGTCCCCGCGGGGACCTCTTCGTTCTTGAGTACGAATTGAATCGAATTTAATCGAAGGCCCAGGCGTACAGCACATCGAGCGCCGAGTTCGTCCCTGCCTGGAACTGCAAGGTGAATTTCGGCGTCAGCTTGTAGCGCAGGCGCACCAGGCTCGAGGCCGTCCCTGCGCCCTGTTCGAAGCTGAGGTAGGCGCGCGAGGAGATGCGCTTGCCCACCGTGACCACGGTATTGGCCAAGCCTTCGGCGTTGCCGTTGCGTCCCTGGCCGATGCCCAGTTCATCGACGCCGAGCGAGTTCGCCAGCTTCGACTGGATGCCGCCGGTGCCGCCTTTGCCGCCCAGCAGGGCGCCGGCCGCGGCGCTCAGCACATCCTTCTCGTTGCCGCTGGTGCCCTCCATGCCATGGCCCAGCACCAGCCAGGACAGCTTTTCGCTGTCCGGCACGTTCGGCGTCGACACCAGCCTGGCTTGCGGCGAGCGCGCCGTGCCGCGCACCTGCACGCCGGCTTCGACATTCGTCTCGCTCAGCTGGTCACCCTCCGGACGCTTGCGCACCGCCAGCACGTCGAGCGTCGGATTGTCGTAGGGGCCGCTGAAGGTGATCACGCCGCGCTCGATCGCCAGCTTCTGGCCATAGGCAGCGTAGTTGCCGCTGGCGACGCGGATGCTGCCGTTGACACGCGGGGCGGCGCTGCCGACCATGCGGACCCGGGCACTGCCCTCGAGCATGGCGTCGATGCCGAGACCGCGCAGGTGGAAGTTGTCGCCCAGGTCGGCGCGCAGGTCGACGGTCAGCGGCATGTCGGCCTGCTTTTTCTGCGGCGGGATCGGCTTGCCGCGGCCGAGCACGATGACGTCGTCCGAGATCGTCGGCCGGCCCTGTGGCGCGAACTCGATCAGGGCGCGGTCGGCCTTGAAGTTGCCCTCCAGCGAGTAGCGGCTGGCGTCGCGCACCAGGGCCGCCTTGCCCGAGACGATCACGGTGCGGTCCGGACGCGACAGGGCTTCCAGTTTATCTGCCACCAGGTTCAGCTGCATCGCCGGGTCGCCGGCGCCGAAGCGGATCGAACCGTCGGCGGTGGCGCTGCCCTGCAGGCCCTGCAGGTAGAGGCGCTGCAGCACCAGCCGGTCGCCCGCGAGCTGGGCGCGCAGCTGGCCGCCCTGCAGGCGCACGCCCTGTTCGGGCCAGCGCACGGCGATCGCGTCGCCGTTGACGGTGCCGTTCAGGCTTGGGGTGCCGATGGTGCCGGCGCCGGTCACGGCCAGTTTCAGGCTGCCGTCGAGTTCGAGGTCGCGCTGGCCGGCGAAGGGCGCCAGCCAGGCGATCGAGGCCATGTCGGCATTCGCCGTCATGCGCAGCGGACTGTCGCGGTTGACCTTCCCGCCGATCATCTGGACGGTGCCGTCGACGCGCGCGCTGCCGGTGCGGGTGCCGTCGAGTACGAGCTGGGTGCGCAGCGCGCTGCCCTGCACGTCGGCGCGCACATCGAAGCTGCGCAGGCCCATCGCGACCGGCGTGCCGGCGCCGACCAGGGCGTCGCCGCCTTCGCGGAAGACGTGCACGCCGCCGGCCAGCGCAGGCGCGCCGCCGGTGGCGGTCGCGGTACGCAGGTCGAGCGCCCAGTCCGCGCCCAGGGTCAGGTTGCCCTGCACGTTTTCGCGCAGCGCTTCGGAGAACTGGCCGAGGTAATTCAAGGGCACGCCGCTTGCCGTGCCGCGGCTGTTCCAGCGCGGTCCCGTCTTGGTGAGCGTAGCGATGTTGACGGTACCCGCCGGCAGCCGGATCAGCGCGCCGTTGAACGCGAGCGACTCCGGTTTTGCCAGGCCGGCGATGCCGGCGCCGGGCGCGACGCCGATGCGCAGCGGTACCGGCTGCGCCAGGGTCATCGCATAACGGCCCTTGTTCTGCAGGGCTGCCAGGGTGCCGGCCCAGGCATTGCCGCTCCAGCCGCCGCGCACCTCGGTGGAGGCGTCGAAGTCGTCGCCACGGGCGGCGGCGCGCAGGCTGTGTGCCGCGCGCGTGCCGCTGGTCTGCAGGCTCGCTGCCTCGATGCGGGTCTCGCCGCTGGCCAATTCGGTGATCTGGATATCGCTGACCAGAGGATCGGCGCCGCCGCGCCCGGAGCCGAGATTCGCGCTGGCGCGCAGCGTTTTGACACTGTGCTTGCCGAGCAGGCGCAGGTTCTGGCCTTCCAGGTTGGCGGTGAGCGAGGGCGTGTCCATGGTGCCGCTGACGGTGCCGGCGCCGCGCAGCAGGCCGGCGTAATCGGGACCGAGCGCGCCCAGTTGCGGCGCATCGATGCGCCAGTCGAGGCGGTCGCTGCCGGCGCCGAAGCTGCCCTTGGCCGCGATCACGTTGGCGCCCACGTGCAGGTCGACATCGGCTCCCGAGACGTGGCGTTTATCGGCCGCCAGGCGCGCATAGCCCCACAACGGCGATTTCGCCAGCGTCGATTCCTCGAGTTTTAAATTCAGGGCGCCGCGCCAGTCGGCGCCGGAGCGGCCGCTGGCGTCGAAGGCGCCATTGATCGAACCGGGCAGCGGGCTGCCGAAGGCGGCCGGATTGAAGCGCGCCATGTTGCCGCTGCCTTTGGCCTCGACGAAACGCGCCCCTTCGCCGCCGGCGAGCCAGGCTTCGCCGCTGACGTGCAGGTTGCTGTTGTTGGCTTTGCGCTGGGCTGCAATCCAACCCAGTCCGTTCGCGTCGGCGACGAAGGTCGTGCGCGGGTTGGCCATGGTGCCGGTGACGACGCCATTCGCATCGACCGCGCCGTACAGGTCGGGGCGCAGGCCGGCGAGCTGGCGGCCTTCGAGGCGCCAGGCCAGGCGTTCGCCCGGGGCGCCGAATGCGCCGTTCAGGTTGACCGTGTTCTGGCCGAGAGCGAGGTTGGCGTCCACCCCGCTGACGTGCTTCGCGTCGGCCGTCAGCTTGCCTTTACCGGACAGCGGCTGGTCGAACAGACGGCTCGGACGCACGGCGAAATCGGTATTCACGCGCCAGCTCGGGGCCAGCACACCGTTGGCGTTCACCAGCGCATTGATGTCGGCTTGCGGATAGTCGCCCAGCGCCGCCGGATTGAAGCGGCTGGCGTTCGCGCTGAGCTTGAAGGCCTTGTCTTCGCCCAGTTTCATGTTGCCGCGCAGGTCGACGCTGCCGCTGCCCGCCACCAGGCGCGCCTCGGATACGTCGACCTGGTTGTTTTCCAGCCTGGCCTTGGCAGTCAGGCGCAGGCCGCTCTCGACCAGGCGCATGTCGAGCGATTGCACCTTGCCGACATTCGCCACCGCGATGTCGCCGGCGATTTTGGTCGCCTTCATGCTGCCGTGGATGCCCTTCAAATCGAAGCGGTCGGTGTGCAGGGCGAAGTTGGCGGTGCCGAGGCCCTCCTTGTCTTCTCCACGCTGCACGCTGCCGCTGCCGGTAAACCGTCCGGCGTCGCCGAAGTCGAGGACGACGTCGGCCAGGCGCATCGCATCGAGGTTGCCGCCCAGCTGGCCGCGGAAGGCGCGCAGCGGCAGGCGCTGCTGGTCGATGGTGCCTTTCGGTCCCTCGTTGACCAGGTTGACGCTGCCGGAAACGGCGCGCGCGTCGTCCAGTTTCGCGGCCACCGTCAGGCTTAGATCCGCCGTCGGCAACGAGGGATTGAAGAAGCCCGGATCGATGTTGTGGGCCTTGAGGTCCATGGTGCGCAGCGGGATCTTGGCAAACGGCGACAAGGTCAGGCGCGCGTCGCCACCCGCGCGGCCGGCGTTGCCGGTGGCATCCAGGGTGGTCAGGTTCAGGTCGCCGCCGGCGCGCAGTTTCAGCTGGGCGGGCGTGGCGCCGGGGCCGACGTGCGCCTGCGACAGGCTGGCGTTGGCGTCGAGTTTGAACGGTTTGGTTGAGGCGATCTTGCCGTCGGCCGCAACCTTGCCCCAGGGCGTGGAGGCGGACGTGTCGCTCAGCTGCCACTGCACCTTGTCGCCGTTCAGGCGCATGCGCACGTCGGTGATGACGGTGCTGGCACCCTTGTTCACGAAGGTCGCTTTCGCCAGCCTTGCATCGTCGAGCGCAATCTTGAAGGGCGGGGCGAGCGAGGCCGGCATCGTGGTCGGCTCGTCGGATTGCTTCAGGGTCTCCATGCGCAGGTCGGCCGCGTGCAGCTTGTTGATCTCGATGCCTTTCGAGAGCAGCTGGCGCGGCGACCATTCGAGGTCGATGTTGGTCACCGTCGCCAGCTGGGTCTCGGTGCGCCAGACGATGCGGTCGATGTGCATGGCACCGTAGATCGAGCCGCGCACACCGGTCATGGTCAGCTTGCCGTCGGTCGCGCGCGCGGCGCGCTCCGCAATCATCTGCAGCGTCGTTTCGCGGCCCAGGTACCAGAGGGCGCCGCCGCCGACGACGCCAGTGGCAAGCAGGCCGATGGCGACGCGCCGCGGCCAGCGCCGCACCTTCGGGGCAGGCGTCCTGGCCGGGGTGGGAGGGGTGGTGTTGTGATCGTCCATCAGAACGTGAATCCAAGTGAGAAGTGCAGGCGCACCTTGCGCACCGCCTGGCCATAGGCGACGTCGACGTTGATCGGACCGACCGGGCTGCGCCAGCGCGCGCCGACGCCGTAGCCGTATTCCGGTTTCAGCTCCTTGAACTTGTCGGCGGCGTTGCCCGCATCGACGAAGAAGGCCACGCCCCAGGGCGGACGGAACCAGTACTGGTATTCGGCGCCGCCGGTGAGCAGGTAGCGCCCGCCGACGATGGCATCGCCTTCGCGCACGCCCAGCTGCTGGTAGCCGTAGCCGCGCACGGACTGGTCGCCGCCGGCACGGAACAGGAAGGTACTTGGTACGCCGACCTTGTCTTTCGAGACGACGGCGCCGGCTTCGCCCTTCAGGATCAGGGTGCCGCTGGTGCCGACCGGTTTGTAATAGACGCCGCGCGTATAGCCGCGGATGAATTTTTCATCGGTGAACAGCGGCAGCGGCGCAATGCCCAGCTGCCAGTTGAGCGCATAGCCGCGCGTCGGCTGCAGCAGATTATCCAGCTTGCGCCGGGTGACGCTGTAGGTCAGCGGAATGCTCTTGCTGTAGGCGTTATCGATGCCTTCGACCTTGCGCTGTTCGGCCAGCGCTTCCAGGGTGATGCTGCGTTCGAGTTCCGGTGTGCCCCAGGCGCGGCGGGCGGCCACGCTGGCGGTAGTGGTGATCTCGCCGCGCACATCAAGGCGCTCGAAGCCGCCGCCGATGCTGTCGTTGTAGCCGTTCGGTTTCGTCGGCCAGTAGAAATCGGCGCGGGCCAGCTGGTGCTTCTGTTCGTAGACCAGGTCGCTCTTCATGCGCTTGCCGAACACGCTCAGGTCGTCGTAGCCGAGCGAAGCACGCCCGCCGGTATTGGTCGAGAAGCCCAGGCCGACCTCGAGGTTCTTCTGCTTGTTCTCGGTGACGCGCACCAGCACCGGCAGCACGGTCGGGCCGGGCGCGCTGGGCGGCTTGACGCCGGTCGTGGCCTGGCCGGGAACGCTGTCCTGGCCGGCGGCGGCGGCTTGCCCGGCCGGGGCCGGGGCATTCTCGTTCGACGAAGGCGCTGTGGCGTCGTCGTCGTCCTTGAGTTCCTTGATCTCGGCATTGAGCACGGCGCGCATGTCGGCGCTGACCTCGACGCTGGCGAAATACCCCGTTTCCTGCAGCCGCGATTGCAGGGCCTGCAGGGCCGCTTCGCTGTACATGTCGCCCGGCTTGATCTTGTTCAGGTTCGTGATCACCTCGCGCGGATAGCGCTTCAGGCCGCGGATGCGCAATTCGCCGAAGCGCATTTCGGGGCCGCTGTCGATGACCACGCGCAGCGAGGCTTTATAAGCGTCGGGATCGACGGTGGCGCTGGTTTCGACCAGCTGGGCGCGCGGGAAGCGCGACTGCATCACCTCGCGCAGCAAATCGCGCTTGGCCGCTTCCCAGTCGGCCTGGCGGAAACGCGCGCCGACCGGCAGCGACCAGCGGTTGCGCAGGGCAGCGGCATCATACGGGGCGCCGCCCTGTTCGAAGGGTACGAAGCCCTGCAGCACGAGGTCGAGATCGCTCACCAGCACCGGCTGGCCGGGATCGACGACGATGCGCGCGACCGGGGTGGCGCCGCTCGTATCGAGCCCGGCGGTGATGCGCGGCGAATAATATCCTTCGGTGGCGATCAGGGTTTTCGCTTCCTCGGGCGCGGCTTTCACGAGGCGCTGCAGCTGTTCGAGGTCGACGCGCGGGTTGCCGCGCCAGCGCAGCAGGTCGAGGTTATCCTCGAGCAGGTCGTCGAGCTTGCCCGGGGCGTCGATGCGTACCGTGTAATTGATACCCTGTGCGTACGCAGCCTGTGCGCCCAGCACGACATATACGGACAGCATGATTTGTGCCAAAATCCGTGATTGCCTTGGTCCCGCCTGTGCGGTCCGGTGGGATGTTGCGGGAACCATGTGTCTCCATCTCAGTATAAAAGCTGAGCGAATCTTAGCGGAATTGCAAAAATAATGGCGAACGTTTAACTTCCCGGAAAACCATACATGCACGCTCCCGATACCGCCCTCGTCCTCTTCAGTGGAGGACAGGATTCGACTACCTGCCTGGCCTGGGCATTGCAGCGTTATGCGCGCGTGGAAACCATCGGTTTCGACTATGGCCAGCGCCACGCGATCGAGCTGACCGTGCGCCCGACCGTGCTCGAGAAGATGCGCGCGCTGTCGCCCGACTGGGACGCGCGCCTGGGTGAAGACCACATGGTCGACCTGTCGCTGATCGGCCGTATTTCCGATACCGCGCTCACGAGCAATGTGGCGATCGAAATGCAGGCGAATGGCTTGCCGAATACGTTCGTGCCCGGCCGCAACCTGCTGTTCATGACGGTGGCGGCGACGGTGGCCTACCGGCGTGGCCTGACGGTGCTGGTGGGCGGGATGTGCGAGACCGATTTCTCGGGCTATCCGGATTGCCGTGACGACACGATGAAGGCGCTGCAGGTGGCCCTCAATCTCGGCATGGCAACGCGATTGAAAGTCGAGACGCCGCTGATGTGGATCGACAAGAAGCAGACCTGGGAGCTGGCGGAACAGGCGGGCGGGCAGGCGCTGGTCGACCTGGTGCGCTTCGAGACCCACACCTGCTACCTGGGCGAGCGCGGCGAGCGCCATGACTGGGGCTATGGTTGCGGCACCTGCCCGGCCTGCGAACTGCGTGCGCGCGGTTATGCGCAGTTCGCCGCCGAGAAAGCCTAGACAGCCACTTTCTGCACGGTGCGGTTGCGGCGCGCCCGGCTGACCAGGTACCAGATCAGGGCCAGCGGCAGTAACAGCGGTAACAGGAAGGGCACGATCGCCGCCGCAACGGCCAGGCCGGCGATCGCCATTGCGCCGACGATGACGACGCCCACGCCGGCCATCACGACCGCCAGCACCACGCCCACTACCAGTACCACGAGCAAGCCGATCAGCGTGCCGCCGCCTGCGAACAGGATGCCGAGCATGGCGCCGAGCGGGCCGTCGATCTCGTCGCCGTCGATGTGGAAACTGGCGTCGCCGAAGGTGAACAGCAGGTCCCAGAGCAGCAGGGCGCACAGGAACAGGATGAGGTAGGGGGCAATCTTTTTCATGGCGAGGCCTCGGTAGTGGAGTGGTATGGCTTTACTGTAAGCATCTGCGAAGTCCCGGGCGAGCCCTCTGCGACGGGCGGCGTATTCGGCGGGCCGGAGCGCAGATGGGGCCGACGAATGCCCGTCTTTTCGACCTTGTAATGCGCAGATCGCCGCCTATACTGACAGCCTGCTCTGTTGTAGGAGGGATCCCATGCATGTCGTCAATTCAACGATGAAGGTGCATCGCGGTGCACTACTGCCAGTCCGGCTGGACAGGGGACCGAAGGGTCCGCCATCGGCTCCGCCTGCCATCCCGCCGATCATCATCAACCCATTCAGTCGCGAAGCGCCAAAGCAACCGAATATCGATCCGGTGCGCGTGCCGCCCCCGCCTCCGATCCGGCGCCCCGGCCTGCCCAGCATGCGCATGTAGGCCTGATGCCGGCTGCGCCATATTTGTACAAACCAATCCCCGGTTCTTATTTGTTTGCTATCGCATCGACCCTGCTGTTCCTCTAAAATCTTACCTTTGGGCGATAGTCCCGCAGAAGGAAACAGCGAGCGATGAACGACGATGTAACTGACCTGGAACCGGGCGAGGACGATGCGCCGGTGCAGGAAGCGCGCCTGTGGCAAGGCAATGGCTGGACCGCACGCGTGATCAAGAACGAGGATGACGAGGGCTGGGCCGTCGCCATGTACAAGGATGGCGAACCGGAGCCGGCGCTGGTCGGTCCGTGGACCATGGGCCGCGACAAGAAAAACCCGAAGCCGCTCGACGTCAACGCCTTCAATACCCTGATCAAGACGGCCTCCGAGGTCATTCGCCGCCACGAGCAGCACCTGCACGCGATGCTGCATAAAAGCACCGTGGTGTGGTGGGAAGGCAGCGAACTGAAAATCACGCTCGATATCAAGCCGGACGACGATGACCCGTATGCGCTGCTGACCGCCGTCGACGAGATGGGCGAGCAATTGGCCCAGGTGCGCGTGGCCGCCAACTTCAAGCTGACGCCATCCTCCGCGCAGAGCTGGATCGAGAACGGGTACAAGGCACCGCGCTGATCGACGCGCGCATCGGCGCTTTATATACCGTCACGCCACAGTTTCGCGCAAGGAGCGTGCTTTAAAGCCCGCCCGCTGCTAATATTTCCCTTGGGAATTAATTCTTCAAGGGAAGCCATGGAACGTCTTGACCGGCTCGAAGCGGTCCAGTCGATGTTGCTCGAAATCGGGCAGACGTCGACCAGCTGCAGCGACATCACCGAATTCATCCGCGCCGTGCACCGCGCCCTGGGCCGCATCATGTATGCGGCCAACTTCTACGTGGCGCTGTCGGACCGCGACGAGGGCACGGTGCGCTTCGTCTATTTCGTCGACGAATCCGACGAAGGCCCGCCGCTCAACCATCCGGTGCAGCTCGCCTCGCCGGACGAATCGCCCACCGCCTGGGTCATCCTGAATCGCCAGACCCTGGTCGTGACCGCCGCCGATTTCCAGGCGCGCGAAGCGCAGGGATCGAACTTCGGCGCCGGCAGTGCGGCCGAGCACTGGATGGGCTGCCCGCTGCTCGACCAGCAGCACCTGCCGCTGGGCGCGATCGTGATCCAGAGCTATAGCCCCGAGAATACCTATAGTGCCGAAGACCAGGCCCTGTTCGGCGTGATCGCCAACCACGTCTCGGTGGCGCTGCAGAGCCTGCAAAGCATGGACCGCCTGGAACGCGCCGTGCAGGAACGCACCGCGCGCCTGGCCCATGAAGTGGCCGAGCGCCGCCGCGCCGAGCAGGTGCAACATGCGCTCTATCAGATCGCGACCCTGTCCGCGAGCGCCGCCGACAAGGAGGTGCTGACCACCAGCCTGCACCGCATCATCGGCGAATTGATGGTCGCGGAAAACTTCCTGATCGGCCTCTACCATCCCGAAACGGACGAAATCAGCATTCCGTATTTTGTCGACCAGAAGGACACCACCGCCCCGGTCACGCGCTTCCCCTATGGCAAGGCGATGTGCTCGTATGTGCTCGCCTCGAAACAGGCGCAGCTGCACGACGCCGGCAGCTTTGCGCGCCTGGTCGCCAACGGTCTGGTGCAGGAGCCGCTGGGCAATGCCGGCATCGCCAGCTGGATGGGGGCGCCAATGCTGGTCCACGACAAGCCATATGGCGTGCTGGTCGTGCAGAGCTACGATCCGGCCGTGATCTACACCAAGGCCGACCTCGACCTGCTGGCCTTCATGGCCAGCCACGTCGCCGTCGCCCTGGCGCGGATGCAGGCCGACTACCGCCTGCGTAAAACGAAGGACATGCTGGAAGAGCAGAATGCCGCGCTGAACACGGCCCTGACGCAATTGCAGCAGGCGCAGGGCGAACTGGTGCGCCAGGAAAAGCTGGCCTCGCTGGGGCGCCTGGTGGCCGGCGTCGCGCACGAAATCAACACTCCGCTCGGCATCTGCGTGACGGCGACCAGCCACCTGGTCGAGGAATTGCGCCTGACGCGCGAAGAACTTGGCGCCGGCGAAATGACCGAGGACAGTCTGAACAGCTTCCTCGACATCATCGACCAGTCGCTGCGCATCATGACCACCAACACCCAGCGCGCAGCCAGCCTGGTGCGTAGTTTCAAGCAGGTGGCGGTGGACCAGTCTTCGGACGACATCCGCAGTTTCAATTTGCGCAGCTATCTGAACGAAGTGCTGCTGTCCTTGCAGCCGAAACTGAAAGGCCGGCCGGTGAAGGTGGAGGTCGATTGTCCGCCCGACCTGGTGCTGGAAAGCTATCCGGGCGCCGTCTCGCAGATCGTCACCAACATGCTGATGAATTCGCTGGTGCACGGTTTCGAGCACGACCAGAAGGGCGCGATTGCGATCCGCGCGGCGGTTGATGGCGATGTGGTGTCGCTGTCGTATGCCGACGATGGCGCCGGCATGGACCAGGACACGCTCGACAAGCTGTTCGATCCCTTCTTCACGACCAAGCGCGGAAATGGGGGCAGCGGGCTGGGGGCGCACATCCTGTACAACCTGGTGACCGGGCCGCTGGGCGGCAGCGTGCAGGTGGAGAGTGCGCCGGGGGAGGGCTTGCGTTATGCCTTGAGTTTCCCGCGCAGCCGGAAGGAGCAGAAGCTGGCGGCCTGATGCCAGTCAGTCAAGCGAGAACTGTTACGTCAGCCTTCGTGCACCGTAGGGTGGGCTCTCCGAAGTGAAGCTGTCATTGAAGCCATTGGCTTCAATGACCCCACGCGTGATACGGACCGGCTCCGATGTCGTGCTCGACGATCTTGCGGGCATGTATCACCGCGTGGGCACGGAGTGCCTACCCTACATGTTCACCTGTTCAATCCGGCCATTGCCGGTTGATCTCCACCGCCTTGTCCATATTCTTGATCAGCAAATCCACATAGTGCGGATCGAGATGCTGCCCGGCGACTTCGCGCAGGTAGTCGGTGACTTGCTGGGTCGGCCAGGCATCCTTGTAGACGCGCTTGTGGCTGAGGGCATCGAACACGTCGGCGACCGCGACGATGCGCGCGTACGGATGGATGTCCTCTCCCTTCAAACCCTGCGGATAGCCGCTGCCGTCGTATTTCTCGTGGTGCTGGTGGGCGATCACGGCGGCGGCCTTCAGGATCGGGCGGCTCGAGCCGTCCAGGATCTGCAGGCCGACTGTCGGGTGCTGTTTCATGACTTCCCACTCTTCCGGCGTCAGGCGGCCAGGTTTCAACAGCACCGCGTCCGGCGTCGCGATCTTGCCGATGTCGTGCATCGGCGCGGCGTGCATCAGCACCGCCGTCTCGTCTTCCGGCAAGCCGGACGCCTGGGCCAGCAAATGACAGACCTGTGCCATGCGGCGCACGTGGTTGCCGGCCTCGTTCGAGCGCGATTCGACCACGTCGCCCAGGCGCAGGATGAGTTCGGCCTGGGTGTCGGTGATTTCCTGGTTCAGCAGGATGTTATCGAAGGCGATCGCCACGCCCGAGCAGAACACTTCCAGCAATTGCGCGTCGATGTCGGAGATTTCCTCGACGCCTTGCAGCACCAGCAAGGACGCCTTGCCGCTGTTGTTCGGGAAGTAGCCGACATAGGTGTCGCCATACAGTTTCGAGATGCGGTTGTGGCGCGCCTCGTCCAGCTGCGCCACCAGGGCCGGGTCGATGCCGTCGCCGAATTCGCCGATCTTGGCCAGCACCTCGTACTGGCTTTCTCCGCTGATCATGCTGGCGCCCTTCAGGCGCAGCAGCATGCTCTGTTCCAGGCGCAACAGGGCGACGACCTGCTGCAGCAGGCCGCTGGCGAAATCTTTTAAATTGCGCTGTTTGAAGATGTGCGAGGAGGCGGCCAGCACGCGCTCCAGGCCTTCGCGGTAGCTCACCTGCACGCGGCGGGCATCTTCGACCTTCATGATGTCGCGGTAGGCGCGCAGCGCGGCGAAGGTCGTGGTGAACAGTTTCGTCCGGTCGAGCTCCGTCTTTTCCTTGTAGTCGTTGATGTCGTAGTCGACGATCACGCGCTCTTCGGGCGCCTGTCCCGGCTGGCCGGTACGCAGCACGATGCGGCTGAACTGGTTGTCCAGGTCTTGCCGCATCCAGCGCGCCACCTCCAGACCGCTGTCTTCGCGCTCCATTACCACATCGAGGAAGACCAGCGCGATATCCTTTTCGCGCGCCAGGATTTCCTTCGCTTCGGCGCCGCTGTAGGCATGCAGGAAGCTCAAGGCCCGGCCGTCGAGGCGGAACCGGTTCAGCGTGAGCTTGGTGATGTCGTGGATATCCGGCTCGTCATCGACGAGCAAAACTTTCCAGGGCGCGAGCTTGGGCGTAGCGGCAGACAAAAAAGACATAACGTTTCCGATACCGTAAGGTCGATACGAACGAAACAACGGTTAAATGTAAGTCGAATCGATTGTAGTACGGCTACGCAGCATTAACAACAGGCAATACATTGGGACGGAATGCAAGGAATGCGGAAGTGTTGGCTGGATGAGTCAATAGCCTCTAGTTATACCTCTTCTGGCACTTCTCGCAGAAAAAGCTGCGCCGATTGGTGCGGCCGAGGTGGGCCTTGGACAACGGGATCTCGCAGCGCGGACAAATCTTCTTGGCATGGGCCAGCCAGTGCTGCTTGAGGACATACTGTCTCTTCCAGCCGAGGAAATCGAAGCTGTACTGGCGCGCTTGCTCGACCAGGGCGCGCAGCTTGGGGGCGGGCAGGGCGCCCACCGTCGAGGCCGGATGTACGCGGATCCGAAACAGCACTTCGTTCTTGATGATGTTGCCTACGCCCGAGAAGATGTCCTGGTCCAGCAGGGCGTCGCAGGCCAGCATCTCGGGACAGGCACGCAGCTTCTTGCGCGCCTGTTTCGGGTCCCAGGTCTCGCTCATGACGTCGGCGCTCCAGTCGTACTGGCTGTCGAGATCGGTATCGATCTCGCGCACCGCGCAGGCATAGAAGTTCAGCACCTCTCCTTCGGCCGTGCGCAGCCACAGGCGCGGCACTTTGCCCTCGCGCTCTTCGTTGACGCGGTAGGTGCCGAACAGCAGGAAGTGGATGCGGATCGCCATGTTCGGCAATTCGATAAGGAAATGCTTGCCCCAGGTGCGCAGCGACACGATCGTCTGGCCGAGCAGGCGCGTCGGGTCGATGGCCCTCACGTTGCCGCCGGCTTCGACGATTTGCCGGCCGACGAAGCGGGCCGTTTCTTCCTTCAAAATGAAAAGCGATGGTCCTTCTGGCACGGGCAACCCTCCTTGAAAACCAAGAGCGCCTACCAAAACCGCCATGGCGGCGTTGCATCGTCTCGCCGTACAGTCGTACTGTCTTCGACGATGCGCCTTGCCCTGACGCTTTTGTTAGGCGCTCTAAGTCTGCGCCTGCCGGGTGAGCCTGGCTGTGCGAGGACTAACAATCGGATACAGAATTTACCTGGCGTAGACGTCGCCATGCGCCAAAGGGGCGTATATTTGCATGGTAAAAATCAAGATACTGAAAGCGAGGAATCGCCATGAAGAACGTGATTCGACAACTGGCCGTGAGCGGCCTGCTGGCGCTGGCGGCCGGCGCGGCCTCGGCCGATGTGACGGTGAACTATATCCAGCCCGAGCGCTTTACCGACCTGCCGTTCGCGCCCTGGGAACGCGAAGCGGTGCTGAAAGACCTGACCCAGCATTTCGCCAGGCTCGGCGCGCAATTGCCGCCGGGGCAGAACCTGCGCATCGATGTGCAGGACATCGACCTGGCGGGACGCGAATACCCGACCCGTGGTGCGCGCGACCTGCGCATCGTCAAGGAAAACGGCGTCGACTGGCCGCGCATCGACCTGCATTACGCGATCGAGAGCAATGGCCAGGTGGTGCGCGGCGGCGACGTGAAGTTGCGCGACATGGCCTTCATGGACCGCATCGGCCGCTATACCGACGGCGACTCGCTGCGCTACGAAAAACGCATGATCGACGACTGGTTCTATTCGACGATCATGCCGCGCGAACGCGCCGCGCGGCGCTGAGCATCGCCCGCCTTCCATGAACCGATAATGCCGGCATTGCCGGCATTATTTTTATGCGCACGCCCAACGTGTCGCCCCGAGTGCGCCGATCAACATGCGTGCTGTATCAAACCGGCGGAATCGATCGAATTGACCGCGCAATTTACATGTCGTCACATTCGTTTGCTGAACTAGAGGTATATTTGTGTCGTTGCATCCAATCACAATCGGCAATACGACAAATAAGGAGTCGTCATGAAGAAGGTAATTCATATGCTCGCTGTCACCGGTTTGCTGGCGCTGGGCGCCGGCCCTGCTTCGGCAGAGGTAGTCGTCAATTATGTCCAGTCCGAGCGTTTTGCCGACTTGCCGACGGACGCGCGGGAGCGTACCCGGGGTGCTGAACGAGCTGACTGCACACTTCGTCAAACTCGGTGCCCAGCTAGCGCCGGGGCAGATCCTGCGCATCGACGTCGACGATATCGACCTGGCCGGACGCAGGGTGCCGACGAACGGCACGCGCGAAGTGCGCACCGTAAGCGGTGCCACGGACTGGCCGCGCATCAATTTGGAATTCGAGTTGGAAAGCAATGGGCAGATCGCGCGCAGCGGCAAGGTAGAGTTGCGTGACATGGGGTTCATGGACCGTTCCAACCGCTATTACGATGGCGACACGCTGCGCTTTGAAAAACCGATGATCACCGAATGGTTCCATGCGATGGTCGCGCCGCGACAGCATTACGCTAGCCGCTGAGCCTTGCCCTGCCGGCTGCGCGTCGTACGTGCCAGCCAAGCATAACGGTGAACACTACCTCCATGCCGGCTGCCGCCGGCATGGTCTTTTTCACTCCGCGTTTTTCCCCGCCACACCCGGCATCCGCTTGCCGATTTCGCGCACCTGGTAGTCCGACGGCACCGCGAACAGGGCCGCATCCGGCTCGCCGCGCTTGAGGTTTTCCAGGCGGTAGACATAGTCGCCGCTGCGCGGGTCGCTGTGTTTCGCATACACCGTCACCTGCAGGTCCGGCGCATACCAGGTTTCGTCGCTCACCACGATCGGGTTGCGGTTGCCCACTTCGCCGGCCGGGATCTCGTAGCTGCGCTGCTTGCCTTCGGCCTTGACGCCGTTGAAGTCGCGCGTGCCGAGATCGCGGCTGACCGCTTTCGCCGCCCATTTGTTGTCGCCCAGCGCGCCGGAGATGGCGCCGGCGATCATCGGACCGATGCGGGGGCCGATCTCCGCGGCCTCGGTGCCGGGTGCGCGCGGCAGGCGGATCACACGCACCGTCTCGCGGCGGCCATCCTGGTCGCCGGCGCGCTCGTCCTCGACCCGGCGCTCGACGCGGACGGTGACGCGGTCTTCGCCATCGGCCCGTTCGTGTGGCGGCAGGCGTCCTTCCTGGCGCAACCGTTCGACCTGTGCCCGCGCCGTTTCACGCGCGGTGCGCGCCGTTTCGCGGGCGGTTCGGGTGATGCGCTCGATCTCGGCACGGGAAGGCAGGCGCTGCGCGGTGTGTGTCTGCGGGTGCAGGATCCAGGTCGCACCCAGCACCGGATCGTTGATCGTCACCGTGCGCAGCTCTCCCTGGGCGTTGCGCAGCTCGTGGCGGGTGCGGCCGGCACTGTCGCGGTAGCTGGCCGAACTCGTGCGCCGTTCGATCTGGTTACCATCCGGGAGTTGCTGCAGCCGCTCGGAGACGGCTTGGGCGCTGTACGGCGCATTCTTCACCGCTTGCGCATGACCGCGCTGGACGATGCGGACATCCTCGCCCGGGTGGCTCCATTCGCCCTGCGGCGGCAGGGGCGGGGCGGTTTCATCGGCCAGGGCAGGCAGCGCAAAACAGGCGAGCAGGGCAGCGAGCAGCAATCGGTTCGTGTTCATGGTGTCCTCGGGGGTGAATAAAACGGTCAATCGATGGAAGTCAGGCGCAGGGCCAGCGGTTCGCCGCCGGCGCCCACCAGCATTTCGGCGCGCACCGCCTCGCCCGCGTTTTCCGGCGTGACCGGCAGGCCGAGCGCGGCCAGCATGGTGCGCGGCACCTCGGTCTCGACCAGGCGCGGGTCGGGTTCCGCTTCGATACGCTCGAAGGAATCGAGCGCGATGAAGGCGGCGCCGCTGTCGATGCGTACCAGCGGCTGCAGCTGCGACTCTCCCGCCAGGTGCGGCGGCAGCATCAGCAGTCCGAACACGGCGGCGGTGACCAGCAGGCAGGCGGCGGTCGCGCTCCACTCGAGCAGGCCGAGGCGCCGGTACCAGGGCCGCTGCCGGGCGAACTGGCTGGTAAAAGCCTGCATCAATTCCTTTTCCACGCAGCGCGGGGCGTCGACGCCGGCGAGGGCGCTGCGCAGCTGCGCCAGGCGGGTGTCGAGTTCGGGGTTGTCGTCATGCGTCATGATCGTGTCCTTGTCAGGAGGCTTGCGGGGCGTGGCTGCGCAGCGCCCTGGCCAGTGCGGCGCGTCCGCGCGCCAGGCGCGAGCGCACGGTGCCGATGTCGACCGCGCAGATCGTGGCGATCTCGAGGTAGGACAGGCCGTGCAGTTCGTAGAGGATGACGGCCTCGCGGTAATGCGGCGCCAGCCGGGCCAGTGCGCGCCGCACTTCCTCGGCGGACTCGCTGGCCAGCACCCGGTCCAGCGGACAGGCGCCGTCGGCCGCCGGCTCCGGTGCATCCTCGTCCGGCTCGGGCAGGGGCGCTTCGCGCCGGCGCGGTTCCTCGTGTTTCAGGATCAGCAGGCGCGCCACGCCGAACAGGAAATTCGGCAGCGAACCGCGCAGGGGATCGTAGGAAAGGCGTCCGGTGAGCAGGCCCATGAAGGCTTCCTGCACGGCGTCGGCGGCGGTGCCGGCCGAGCCGCAGCGCAGCAGGGCGAAGCGGTACAGCGGGCCCTGGTGGCGCCGGTAGAGCGCGGCAAAGGCCTGTGCATCGCCGCTGCGCATCCTGCGCAGCAGCTCGTCGTCGGAAGTGGTCGGGGTGATGGGCATGGTGGTCATCTCTCACCCATATTCCGGTTTCAAGGCCGGAAAGTTCCAACTATTTTTCGCGATGGGTGCCGGTGTTCAGTCGATCCAGTTCACGCGGTCGAACTTGGCGCGGAAGCCTTCGGGCATGGCAACGACCTGGCTGGTCTTGTAGTTGAAGAAGACAAAGCCGGACTTGGCCATGGCGACCAGGGCCTTGTCTTTCGGTCGCGTGATGCGGAAGGTGATGTCGCCGCCGTATTTATTGAAATCCATGATGCCGACTTCGAACAGCAGCTGGTCGCGTGCATGCGCTTCGGCGCGGTAAGTGGTGGCCAGGTCGGTGACGATGATGCCGGTGCCGTCGCGCTCGGTTTCGGGGACGCCGAACTCGAACAGGAAGCGGGCGCGCGCCTCGGAGATCATCGAGATCATCGAGTCGTTGCCGAGGTGGTTCGCGCCGTTGATGTCGGTCACGCGCACCGTCAGCGGCGTGGAATAGTAGTACTGGTCTTCGGGGAAGTGGAGTTGTAAGCGTGCCATCCCATAATTTTACCTTCGGAATCCCGATAAACCTACTGCGCGTCGGATCTCCGGTCTGCGGTGCTCGCTGTACGCTTGTACAGCTCCGCTCCTCAACCGAAGCTCCTTCCGCTCGCTACGGTTTCTCGAGATTCCGTCAGCCTGCACTGCCCCGCACCAGCTTGAAGATCCGCCCGCTTTCACTGACCACATACAGCTCGCCGGCCCCGTCGCGCCCGAAGGAGACCACCCGGCCGGCAGTGTTCAGGTTCCAGTCGCGCTGTTCGGCGACGCCGGCGTCGCCGGCAAAGAAGCTTTTAATATAGCCGCGGCAATAATCCGAATAGAAATAGCGGCCCGCGAGTTCCGGTATCGCCGTTCCGCGGTAGACATAGCCGCCGGTAATGGAGCAGCCATTCACGTTGTTCGCGCCATGTTCGTATTCGAAGACGGGAAGCGTGAGGCCGGTGCGGTTGCAGGTGGCGGCCTCGAAGCAGGCCGTGCCCTCGAGAATGTCCCAGCCGTAGTTCAGGCCGCCTTGCGAGGTGGACGCCAGGTTCACTTCCTCGCGCGCGGCCTGGCCGACGTCGGCGATATACAGGCGCTCGCCGTCGAACGCATAGCGCCACGGATTGCGCAATCCGGCGGCCCAGATCTCGGGCCGGCGTCCGGGCTGGTTCAGGTAAGGGTTGGTGACGGGGATCGTGTAGGGCTGGCCGCTGTTGGCCGTGCGCACGTCCACGCGCAGCAGCTTGCCGAGCAGGACGCCCAGGTTTTGCGCATTCCCGAACGGATCGCCGGCGCCGCCACCGTCGCCCAGCCCGGCATACAGCAGGCCGTCAGGCCCGAAGGCGACCAGGCCGCCGAAATGGTTCGTGAACTGCGGATGGGCGGCGCGCAGGATGACCAGGCCCGAAGTCGGATCGGCGACGTTCGGCGTGGGCGAGCTGGCGTAGCGTTCGACGACGATGTTCTGGGCCGTGTCCGTGTAGTACACGTAGAAGTAGCCGTTGCTGGCGAAGTTGGGGTCGAAGGCCATCGACAGCAGGCCGCCTTCGCCGCCCGTGAATACGTTCGCGCTGATGTCGAGCCAGGCTTGCGTGAGCACGCTGCCGTTGCGTACGACCCGGATCACGCCGCGCCGCTCGAGCACGAACAGGCGATCGTCGCCGGGCGGGGCGGTGACGAAGGTGGGGCTGGTGAAGGTGGGGCCGATGTCCGCCAGCGCCAGGGCGAGGGCCGTGCCGGCATAAGCGACGGTCGCCGTGGCAGTGCCGCCGGCCGTCACGACCACGCTTTGCACCGCCGGGGTGGGCGTATAGGTCGTGCCGCCGAGCGTGATGCTGGAAGCGGCCACGCTGTAGCTGCCGGCCGCCAGGTCAGGCAGCGTTTGCGTGCCGGTCAGGTCCCTGGAAAAATTATTCGGGCCGGTGATGCGCACGGCCGCATTCAGGCCCGTGGGCAGGCCAGTGACCGCCACTTGCAGCGAGCCGGTGGTCGCCGTCGGGGGAGGGTTGGAAGTGCCAGGAGTGCCGGGATCGCCGCCGCCACCGCTACAACCGGCGAGCAGGAACAGCAGGGACAGGATGAACATCCGTACGCGATCGACCAGCATGGTGGGCCTCCAGGACGGAACGTCTCTGGGAGAGATTCTGCCAGTGTTCATCAACTGGCTGCGCACGCCAGCGCCCGTCAGAGCCCCCATGGCTGCGTTGCATCTTATGAGGGCTTCGACAGGCGCTTATGGAGCGTGGTTCCTAGGGCGCCGCAGCCGCCCGTTGACGGGTTTTCGCAACGACCCCGGACGGATCGATCAGCACGACGAATTCCGTAAAGCGCCCGTCGCCGGCCGGCGACTGGTAGAGCCAGGCTTCGTAGCCGCTGTCGAAGACCACGCTTTTCGTCTTGCCGAAGCTCGCGAGCAGTTCGGCCTTGGTGGTGCGGCCGGGCACGATCGAGGAGGCAAGGCGTTCGGCCGGTGCCTGGGTGCCGGGCGTGGCCTGGCCGATGGCGCAGCCGGCCAGCAGCAGGGCCAGCACGAGGGGCAGGAAACCGGCGCGTTTCATCGGCCGGCCTCCGGCGGCTGCGCGCCCGGCGCCGCGTCCGTCATGTAATCGAATTCGACCAGGGTATCGTCGGGCCAGCTCTTGTCCCACAGGGGCGCGTAATAGGTGCGGTCGAGCAGCACCTGGCAGTCGCAGAAGCGCAGCATCTCGGCCGTCTGGTCGCCGCCGGCGTAGAGCATCTTGAAAGGCAGGTCCTCGACCCGGTTGCCGGCGCGCAGGCGCACGCCGAACAGCGGGCGGTCGGCAAAGAACAGGTAATTGCCGTTCGGGCTATTGCAGACCTGGTCGGCGCTCGTCAGGGCGTTCGACAGCCAGGCGAACAGTTGCGAATTGTTCGACACCAGCCCGGCTTCGGTGCCGACGCGGCACTCCAGGCGCAGGTCGCCGAGTCGGCGCGTATCGGGCGGCAGGCCGGGGCTGCGGATCAGGGCGCGCCAGGTCATGCTGGTGGTCTTGCGGTTCGCGAGCACGGCGGCGTCTTCCTTGAGCGCCTGCTCGTTGCGGGGAAGCACAAAACTGTTATCAGGCCCGATCGGCACCGGCACCGAGACCGTGTCGCCGGCCACGCGCAGCTTGATGCCCTCCATGTTGACGTCGGGCGTGCGCGGCAGCAGCTGGAAACGCAAAGGGGCGTCGGGGGCGAAGGCATGCTCGCGCTCGAAGCGCTCCATGCCCTTGATCATCTTGCGGTAGGATTTGTCGACCGGATCGCGCGTCGTCGAGACGGTCACTTTCGCAGCCGGCTCCTGTGCCGCAGCTGCTCCCGCCGCCGAGACGGCGAACGCGAGCAGGAGGGAGGGCAGGAGCCGGCGCATGGCTTACCAGTAACGGACCCGGCCGGTGTCCATGTGGACGAATTGCGAGTCCGGGTAATAGCCGACCCCGCCAGCCTTCATCGACATGGCGGCCTTGTGCAGCTGGGCCAGGTCCTTGCCCGGCATGCGGATGTCGATCGCCTTGCCGTCCATGTGCATGCTGTGCGTGGCCACGCCGCTGGAGGCCGCCGCCAGCTTGGCATTCGATTCGGGCGAACGGTAGCCGGAAATGATGTGCAGCACCTGGTTGTCGCCGAATTTTTCGCTGACCTCGTTGAGCAGCACGATCAGTTTCGGATCCATCTCGGCGATCTTGTCGTTACGGTGGTCGCGCAGCAGTTTGTTGATATCTTTGAGCGCGTCCGGAATGAACTGGCCTTCGGCCCAGAAAACACTACGCAGGCTTTCACCAGTATGGGTGTTGTACAGGCGCAGGGTGCGTTCGGCGGGAGCAGGCTGGGCAGCTTTTGCCAGGACCGGCATGCCGATTGCGGATGCGAGCACAACAGAGCTTTTGAGGAAAGAGCGTCGCTGGTTCATTGAACATCCTTACGCAAGTTCAGAAACAACGATGATACGCCGATTTCGCTATCTTTGCTGAAAAGCGCGGTTTTTGCGACACGATGACGGTTGATTAACAACTTTTAAAGGAGGTTTGCATGCAATTCAGTCAACTGGGATGCCGAACGTTAACTCTTGCATGCCTTGCCGGCGCACTCCCGGCCCTGGCCCAGGTCCAGGCCAGCGGCGAGCCGCCGGCAGTGAAGGGCTGGCGTACTGAAACCGTCACCGACGCGCTGCCGCAAGCCTGGGGCATGGCCTGGCTGCCCGATGGCCGCATGCTGGTCACCGGCAAGGAGGGCACGCTGCACCTCGTGAGCGGCAACAAGGTGCAGGCGGTGCCGCTCGAAGGATTACCGGCCCTGATGACGAGCGGCCAGGGCGGCCTGCTCGATATCGCCCTCCACCCGGCCGACAAGGGGCCGAAGCTGCGCGTCTACATGACGATGGCCAACGGCAGCAGTGGCGAGAACCGGACCATCCTCGTACGGGGCGTGTTCGACGGCAGCAAGGTCTCCGGCATCCAGACCCTGTTCACGGCGTCTCCCTCGAAGAGCGGTACGGAACACTTCGGTTCGCGCCTGGCCTGGCTGGCGGACGGCACGCTGCTGATGAGTATCGGCGACGGCGGCAACCCGCCCCAGCGCGTAGGCAACATGCTGGCGCGCGACCAGGCCCAGAACCTGGCCAGCGACAATGGCTCGATCCTGCGCCTGACCGCGGAGGGCAAGCCGGCGCCGGGCAATCCGCTGGCCGCGCGTCCCGGCGCGCGCCCTGAAATCTGGTCCTACGGCCACCGCAACATCCAGGGCCTGGTGGTCGATGCGGGGAGCGGGCGCGTGTATGCGAGCGAGCATGGCCCGCGCGGCGGCGACGAGATCAACCGTATCGAAGGCGGCAAGAATTACGGCTGGCCGCTCCAGACCTTCGGCGCCGACTACCGGACGCGCGAGCCGGTCGGCAAGCACAGCGTGCCGGGCATGGTCGACCCGCTGGTCGCCTGGGTGCCGTCGCCGGCGCCCTCGGGCCTGGCCTTCTACACGGGCACGGCCTTCCCGCAATGGCGCGGCAGCCTGTTCAGCGGCAGCCTGGCCGCCATGGACCTGCGCCGCATCGCCCTCGACGGCGACGGTAAAGTCGTGCGCCAGGAAAAGCTCGATATCGGCAAGCGCGTGCGCGACGTGCGCCAGGGGCCGGACGGGCAACTGTATGTGCTGACCGACGAGGAGCATTCGCGGATCCTGCGCATCGTGCCCGACAAACCCTGAGAGCGCCCGAAAAAAGCCTCATGGCGGCGTTGCACCTTCTCGCCGTACTGGCGTACTGTCTTCGACGGTGCGCCTTGCCCTGAGACTTTTGTCGGGCGCTCTGGCGCTCTGGTGCGTGCGCCGCCGCCGGACTGATTGTCCGATACTCGATCGACAAGGAGGAAGCGATGGACGACTTTTCAATTGATCTGGCCGGCACAGCCCTGGTGCTGATTGACCTTCAAAACGGCAACATGGCACGCGAGCTGGCGCCGTATTCGGCGCAGGCCGTGCTCGGCAACTGCGTCCTGCTGGCACAGGAAATGCGCAACCGCGGCGGCATGGTGATTTTTGTGCGCGTATTGATGAACGAGCTGCAGTCGCCGCCGGCGGATGCTCCGCTGCGCGCAGCCGGCGCGCCGCCGCCGCCGCCCGACGCCTCGCATTTCGCGCCGGAGGCGGGTGTCGAGGCGACGGACATCGTGATCACCAAGCGCCAGTGGGGCGCCTTCTATGGCACCGAGCTCGACCAGCTGCTGCGGCGACGGCATATCAAGACGCTGATTCTTGGCGGCATTGTCACGAACATCGGCGTCGAGTCGACCGCGCGCGCGGCCTATGACCGTGGGTATGGACTCGTGTTCGCCGAGGACGCGATGAGCGGCATCACGGCCGAGGCGCACGCGTTTGCGTGCAAGAACATGTTCAGGATGATGGGGAAGGTGAGGACGACTGCGGAGCTGATCGACGCGTTGCAGGCGGGGACCGGAGAAGCGTAGGGTCATGGAGGCCATTGGCCTCCATGACCCCTGCAATACGTGTTACGCCGCGTCGCGCACCTGCGCCGTAATCTCGTACGAGCGCAAGCGCGCCGCGTGATCGAAAATCTGCGAGGTAATCATCAGCTCGTCCGCGCGTGTGTGCGCAATGAATGCCTTCAACTGCTGCGCCACCGTCTCCGGCGAGCCGATCGCCGAGCACGACAGCACCCCGTCGAGCATCATCCGTTCCGACGGCCCCAGCGCTTCGAGGTAGCCACGCACCGGCGGCTGCAGACGCGTCGGGCGGCCGCTGCGCAGGTTCACGAAGGCCTGCTGCATCGAGGTCGCGCGGAAATGCGCTTCCTCGTCGGTGTCCGCGGCGAACACATTAAAGCCGAGCATGACATAAGGCTTGTCCAATTGCGCGGACGGCTTGAAGTTCGCGCGGTACAGTTCGATCGCCTGCATCATCATCTGCGGCGCGAAGTGCGAAGCGAACGCATACGGCAGGCCGAGGTGGGCGGCCAGCTGGGCGCCGAACAGGCTGGAACCGAGGATCCACAGCGGCACGTTCAAACCGGCACCGGGCACGGCGCGTACCTGGCGCCGCGGCGAATCGGCGAAATAATCCTGCAGCTCGAGAACGTCCTGCGGGAATTCGTCGGCATCCGACGACAAGTTGCGCCGCAGGGCGCGCGCGGTGATGTGGTCGGAGCCGGGCGCGCGGCCCAGGCCGAGGTCGATGCGGCCCGGGAACAGCGATTCGAGCGTGCCGAACTGTTCGGCAATCACGAGCGGCGAATGGTTCGGCAGCATGATGCCGCCGGCGCCGACCCGGATGGTCGAGGTGCCGGCCGCAACATAGCCCATCAGCACCGAGGTGGCGGCGCTGGCGATACCGGGCATGCCATGGTGTTCGGCCAGCCAGAAACGGTTGAAACCCCAGCGTTCGCCATGCTGGGCGAGGTCGAGGGAATGGTGGAAAGAAGTGCGTGCGTCGCTGCCTTCGGCAATGGGCGACAGGTCGAGTATCGAGAAAGGAATCATGCGTTCCATGATACGCCGAAGGATTTTTTTTCGCTGGCGACGCCACGAAACCGTGGCGCGGCGGGGCGCCGGCGTAAAGATTGACCGGCAGAATTTGCCTGCCTATCATGGCCAGTTTCTTCGCCCGGCCTTGCGCCCGCTTCTGCGCCCGCGCCGCGTCCGCCATCTCTTCCTGCCCAGGTTTTCCATGCGTCCTTTTTCTCTCCGCCGCTCCCTCCGGTACCAGGGCGCGCTCGCCGCTCTCGGCCTCGCCGTCCTCGTCTCCGGCTGCACCGGCTTGCCGGGCGCGCAGCCGCGCCAGCTCGACCGCACCCAGTTCGCCCGCATCGACGCCGCGATTGACCAGGCGATCGCCGAGCGCCGCCTGCCGGGCGCGGTCTTCCACCTGGAACGCGAGGGTGCCGTCCACGAGCGCGCCTACGGCCGCTTCAGCTACGAGGCCGATGACGGGGCCGATCCAGCGCCGGTGACGACGCACACCGTGTTCGATGCCGCCTCCTTGAGCAAGGTGCTGGCGACGGCGCCCTCGGTCCTGCTGCTGGCCGAAGACGGCAAGCTCGACCTGGACGCGAAACTGGTCGACTATTTCCCCGAGTGCCGGGGCGGCGGCAAGGAGGCGATCACGATCCGCCACCTGCTGACCCACACCTCGGGCCTGGCGGCCGGCTTGCCGGGCAAACCGGCCTGGCGTGGCGACGAGACAGCCCACGCCATGGCCTGCGCGCAAACGGTGACCCATGTGCCGGGAACGTATTTCCGCTATTCGGACATCAACTACATCCTGCTCGGCCAGCTGGTCCGGCAAGTGTCCGGCATGGGCCTCGACGTGTTTGCGCGCGAGCGCCTGTTCGGGCCGCTGCGCATGGCGCATACCGGCTACCTGCCGCTGCGCCGGATGGACGCCGGCGCGATTGCACCGACGCACAAGGCGGCCGCCGTCGGCGAGCCGGTCCTGCACGCGGACGTCGGCGCGGGCGGCATGCTGCAGGGCGTGGTCCACGATCCGACGGCGCGCCGCATCGGCGGCGTGGCGGGCTCGGCCGGCGTGTTCAGCACGGTGGGCGACATCGCCCGCTACGCGCGCATGCTGCTTGCAGGGGGCGAACTCGATGGCGTGCGCGTGCTCTCGCCCGAGAGCGTGCGCCTGCTCACGACGGTGCAGAGCCCGCCGGGTATCGCCGCGCTGCGCGGCCTCGGCATGGACATCGACTCGCCGTTTGCCCAGCGTCCGCGCGGCACGCTGTTCCCGGTCGGCAGCTACGGCCACACGGGATTCACCGGCTGCGTGCTGTGGATCGATCCCGGTTCGCGCAGCTTCTACGTGTTCCTGTCGAACCGCGTCTACCCGGACGACAAGGCCAATGTGCTGCCGCTCTACACCGAGATCGCCACCCTGGCGGCACGGGCCGCAGGTGTCGGCGCAACAGGGGGAGTGCGGGGTGTGGCGGCCCCCTGACAAGTGTCGGATATCTTTCCAAAAGGCTAGCGTGCGCTGCTCTCCCGTCGACCTCTCTAAACTCGGCCACTTCAATAATGTCGGTATGTCATTGATATTGTTGAGCTTTCCACCGCCCCGAAATGCAATATAAGGAGATGAACATGAATAAGCTTTTGAAAGGCCTGCTGGGAACCGCAGTTGCCGCCGCGATGGCAGTTTCGTTCAACGCCAGTGCACAATCGACCAGCACCGAGCAGACGGGTAGCGCGAGCGCACAGTCCGGCGACCACGCCAAGGCGACCACGCACAAGAGCGCGGCCAAGAAGCAGAAGAAACACAAGAGCAAGTCCAGCAGCAGCGCGAGCGGCAGCAGCGGCTCCAGCGGCTCCTCAAGCAGCGGCTCGATGGGCACCAGCGGCAGCGGCAGCGCCAGCGGCACCAGCGGCAGCGGCATGACCAGCGGCTCGGGCAGCAGCAGCGGCACCTCGGGTACGTCGGGCACCAGCGGTACCTCGGGCACGAGCGGCTCGATGGATAGCGGCACCTCGGGCACCAGCGGCACGACGGGCGCAACGGGCACCAGCGGCTCGATGGGCAGCGGTACCAGCGGCACCAGCGGCACCAGCGGTTCAATGGGCACCGGTACCAGCGGCACCAGCGGCATGAGCGGCTCGACCGGCACCGGCACCAGTGGCTCGATGGGCACCAGCGGCACCTCGGGCACTTCCGGCACGACCGGCACCTCGGGCACTTCCGGTACGACCGGCACCTCCGGCACCGGCACCGGCACCACCACGACCGGCACCGGCCGCTGATCCAGCGGGCGCATCCGTCAGCGGATGCGCCTGCGCAGGCACGGTATGCAAAAAAAACACCAGCCCGCGGGCTGGTGTCGTCGTTTGTGCGGCAGTTAGATTTACACCTTGCGCACGAATTCGGTCTTAAGGCTCATCGCCCCGAACCCATCGATCTTGCAATCGATGTCGTGGTCGCTGTCGACCAGGCGGATGTTCTTGACCTTGGTCCCCTGCTTGATGACGCCGCCCGACCCCTTCGGTTTCAGGTCCTTGATGACGGTGACGGTGTCGCCGTCCTGCAGGATGTTGCCGGCCGCGTCGCGGTAGACGCGCGCCGTCTCGGCGGCTGCACCCGTTTGCGCCGACCACTCATGGCCGCATTCCGGGCAGACGAGATTGGCGCCGTCCTCGTAGGTATAGGCGGACTGGCAAACGGGGCAGGGAGGCAGGGACATGAGGTGCGAGGACAAGGGAAACGGCGAGTATAGCGCCTGTCCGCCTGCCTTGCCGGTCAGGATTCGTTCTCGAGCATCGATCCGGTACGGCGATAGCGCTCATGCCAGGCGAACGCCTTTTCCAGCACGTGCGGCGTGTGGCCGCCGCGCTCCTGCGCCTCGCGCACATACGCGCGCAGCATGTCCTGGTAGGGCGCGGCCACGCAGTTGGCGATGATCGCCTCGGCGCGCTCGCGCGGGGCCAGCGCACGCAGGTCGGCCAGGCCCTGCTCGGTGACGATGATGTCGACATCGTGCTCGGTATGGTCGACGTGCGGGACCATCGGCACGATCGATGAGACCCTGCCGTCCTTGGCGGTCGACTTGGTGGCGAAGATCGACAGGTAGGCGTTGCGCGCGAAGTCGCCCGAGCCGCCGATCCCGTTCATCATGTGGGTACCGGCGACGTGGGTCGAATTCACGTTGCCGTAAATGTCGGCCTCGAGCGCGGTATTGATGGCGATGATGCCGAGCCTGCGGATCACCTCGGGGTGGTTCGACACCTCCTGCGGGCGCAGCACGAGCCGCTCCTTGTAGCGGCCGAAGTCGCCGAAGACCTGGGCGCTTTTCTGGGGCGACAGCGTGATCGAGGAGCCCGAGGCGAAATCGAGCTTGCCGGCGTCGAACAGGTCGAAGGTCGAATCCTGCAGCACTTCCGAATACATCGTCAGGTGTTCAAAGGGGCTGTCGCAAAAGCCGGCCATCACGGCGTTGGCGATCGTGCCGATGCCGGCCTGCAGCGGCAGCAGGCTGCGCGTCAGGCGGCCGGCCTCGATCTCGTTTTCGAAGAAGCGCACCAGGTGGCCCGCAATCGCCGCGGTCTCGGCGTCCGACGGCAGGATGGCCGAGGTGCTGTCCGGCTGGTCGGTGATCACGATCGCCGCGATTTTCTCCGGCGGGATGTCGATGGCGAGTGTGCCGACGCGGCCCTCGGCCGACATCAGCGGGATCGGCTCGCGCATCGGGCGTTTCTTCGGGATCCAGATGTCGTGCAGGCCCTCCAGCGCGCGCGACTGCGCCAGGTTGATCTCGACGATCACCTTGTCCGCCAGGATCGCGAAGCTGGCGCTGTTGCCGACGGACGTGGTGGGCACGATGGCGCCGGACTCGAGGATGCACACCGCCTCGATCACGGCGATGTCCACCGGCTTCATGTGGCCGGCGCGCAGCACCTCGACGGTTTCCGACAGGTGCTGGTCGATGTACATCACTTCTCCGCGGTTGATCGCCGCGCGCAGCACGGGGTCGACCTGGAACGGCATGCGGCGCGCCAGCGCGCCCGCTTCGGTGAGCAGGCGGTCGGTGTCGTTGCCGAGCGAGGCGCCGGTCAGCAGCGTGATTTTCAACGGTTCGCGCCGCGCCCGTTCGGCCAGCGCGGCCGGCACCATCTTGACGTCGCCGGCGCGGGTGAAGCCGCTCATGCCGACGGTCATGCCGTCGCGGATCAGCTCAGCCGCCTGGGCCGCGCTCGTGACACGTTCGCGCAGCAGCGGGCAGCCGATGCGCTCCTGGTAGGTTTCGATGTTCATGTTTCGCCTTGCCTTGGTGGGCCTGGTACTGCGCCCGGGGGTGGGGCCGCGTCAGCGCAGCCAGTTATTGACGGGGGTGAGCGGGGGCGGCAGGTCGGCGTCGCCGAGCGCGTCGCGCATGTCGATCTCGATGGCGCGGCAGATGGCGTCGAGCGGCAAATCGTTCGGCGACAGGCCGAACGGCTCCTCGATCTCGTCGCCCAGCGCGTCCAGGCCAAAGAAGGTGTAGGCGACGATCGCCACCACGAGCGGCGTCATGTAGCCGATCGTATCGACCAGGCCGAAGGGCAGCAGGAAGCAGTACAGGTAGGCGGTGCGGTGCAGCAGCAGCGTGTACGAAAACGGCACGGGCGTGTTCTTGATGCGCTCGCAGGAGGCGGCGGTCGCCACCATCGCCGAGATGGTCGCATCGAGCGTGGCGGCGCGCACGCTGTCGACCAGGCCGGCGCGCCGGCAGCGCGCCAGGTCCTCTCCCATTTCCAGCATCAGCGCCTGGTGCAGGTTGACGCGGCCGCGCATAACGTCCCACTCGGCCGGGTGCAGGTGCGCGGCGACGTCGTCCCCGGCCTCGCTGCGGCGCAGGTTGTGGCGCAGCGCATGGGCAAAGGCGACCGTGCGCCGGATCATCCGGGTGCGCAGGTGTTCGGCGGCAGGCTTGTTGGCCTCGTCGTCGACCAGGCTCAGGCACTGGCGCGCGAAGTTACGGCTGCGCAGTACCAGTTCGCCCCACAGCTTGCGGCCTTCCCAGTAGCGGTCGTAAGCGGAGTTGTTGCGGAAACCGAGGAAGATCGCCAGCGGCAATCCCATCAGGGTGAAGGGGATGGTGGTCAGGTGGATCGTGTGGCCCCACAGCCCATGCGACAAGGTGACCAGGATCGCGAGCAGCGTGGTGACGGTGAGGCTTTTCCAGATGCTCGGCAGGATCGAGCCGCGCATGGTGAGGAAGAGGCGCAGGCCGTTTGGACGGTCGCGGACGATCATGGCGCCACTCCGAATGGGGTGTCAGGGGCGCTGGCGATCTGGTAGCTCATGCTGGAAACGGTAGTGACGATGACGGTGCAGCCGCGCCGGCGGTATGCGCCGGTGCGGTAAAAGTGGAAGGGCCATTCTCGCCGCCGATTGCGTAATTGCCCAATTCACATTCCAGATGCCGGTTATTGATCAGGTGAATGTTTGTTCTTGAGTCAACACTTGAAGCGGTCGTTCGCCTCACTCCTGGGGCGTGGGCACCAGCTTGCGCACGTCGAGTCCCTGGCCCGACAGGCGCGCCACGAGCGCGTCATAGGCCGATTTTTTCACCGTCGGCGTGCGCGAGAGAATCCACAGGTAGTCGCGCCCCGGTTCGCTGACCGCCGCCAGCCCATAGTCGCGGTCGAGGTCGATGATCCAGTAGTCGCCCCAGACTTGCGGGATGAAGGACAACGCGGCCGGGGCGAAGCGCACTTTCAGGCGCGGCGAATCGGCGCCGCCGACCTGGCGCGCCACGCCGATGGCGACATCGGTCCCGCCGTCGGCCAGGCGGCAGCGGTTCTCGACCTGCACCCGGCCGTCGGGCAGGGCGGTGTAGGTCGCCTTCGTGAAACCGGCGCACTTGCGCTGGAAACGGTTCGGGAACTTCGCGATCTCATACCACTCGCCGAGGTAGCGCGGCAGGTCGAGCGAGGGGATGGTCGCCAGGTCGCTGCGCGGGTTCGCCTCCTTGCTGGCGGCCCAGGCCTTCATGCCGACCAGGACGACGGAGGCCAGCAGGGTTCCCTTGATCAGGGCGGGAGTCAAGCGCTTGTTCATGGTGATCCTCGTTCTTCGATACCGCCATGGTAGGGCTCAATGACAAACCCGGCCGCACGAATCACAGCGCGCCCTTGCAGCCTTGGTGCGGACGAAAAAAAGCCAGCCGCGGAGGGCTGGCATGATGCGGCTGGCCGCGCGCGGGATTTATCCTGCGGACTTGGCCTGGGCCGCCTGCAGCTGCTCGCGCAGCTGGTGGACGGGCACTTGCGTGTAGTCCTTGTTGAATTCCTGCTTGATCACGGCCTTGACGTGCGGGTCGAGATTGTTGCGCAGCGTACCGAGGAATTGCGGCGACGCCGACAGCACGAGCTGCTGGTAACGGCCTTCCTGCTGGGCTTTCAGCAGATATTGCGAGAGGTCCTTCGCGAACAGCTCGGTTTCGTGCTCGGCCGGGGTCTGGTTCGGTTCGTATTGGCTGTTCGGCGCCCCGGCGGCTGCGTTGTGCTGGGCCGGGCCTCCTTGCGCCCCGCCGATGTTGTGGCCGCTCTTGCCGGCAGCCAGGGTCCCGAGCTGGTCGGTTTCGGCTTCCTGCGCCCGCAGGCGCGCGCCGTTGTTGATCATGTCTTCCAGTTCTTGCAGTGGTTCTGCTGGACCGTCCTCGGAGAAGAACCTTGCCCGGCCCGCATTGGCCGTGATAATCCAGGTTGTTGGCATGCTACCCCCTGTCAGTAATGAATCATGAATGATGTTCGATCCCGCAACCAGGCGATGCTCGGCGCGGCACGAGTGCGAACGCATAAGACTGGCAATCGCATACAGATGAGCCCTGTCAGGATCCGTCGACGCCTGCGCACACCCGTCATGGGCACTGCGCGGACCGGCGCCAGGCCAGTACAGGACAAGCTGGCACCCTGTCGATGGATCGACCGCCGTGACGGAGGGCGGAATACGGATGAGCTTGACGGAAGGTTCATCTGCACGATCGTCGCGTTGATCCAGTGTAGCACCAGGGTCCATTACCCCGACGCACCGTTCCGAACCGCATGCGCGCGCCCGTGCGGGGGCGGCCTGGGGCAGAATCGAAGTCGATGA
Organism: Massilia litorea; assembly: GCF_015101885.1. Lineage (NCBI taxonomy): Bacteria > Pseudomonadati > Pseudomonadota > Betaproteobacteria > Burkholderiales > Oxalobacteraceae > Massilia > Massilia litorea. The sequence continues at coordinate 684,019 of NZ_CP062941.1, read as the reverse complement.
CGCAATCCATCAACAGGAGATCGACTATGGCAAACGAGCAAGAAAACAAGGCCAGACAAGCAGCCTTGAGAGACATTTCTTCGCAGGCAGCCCGATGCAGCGCACACTGATCGTCATCGGCCTCGTCATTGCCGCCGTCGGGCTGGCCTGGCCCTGGCTGCGCCGGCTGCCCTTCGGGCGCCTGCCGGGCGACATCCACATCGTGCGCGAAGGCTTCAGTTTTCATTTTCCGATCGTCACCTGCATCGTCATCTCGATCGTCGTTTCGGTCATTCTCTGGATGTTCCGGCGCTGACGGCGGCGGAGCCCGGCCTGTCGTTTCCACACGTCAGTAAAAAATAAAAGTTATCTTTAAGAAAACTTCGCCTTTATAATTTTGTTTCTTATTTTTAATAATAAAATGACAGGTGGAGAGCATGGTTTTCGGAAAATCGGCAATGGCCGGGATGCTGGCTGCGGCGCTGGTCGCGGGCTGCGGCGGTGGCGGTGGTGGTAGCTCGGCAGGCGGCGGCTCGGTTGGCACGGCACCGGGGACCAGCGGCCAACCGGTGGGCAATACGAATGGAAGCTGGTTGACGCTGACGCCGGGCGTGGTGACAGTCACCTCCTACGAGGGCGAAAGTGCCGGCTTCAAGGTCAGCGCCGTGTCGAGCCGCACCTTCGACAAGCCCTTCAACGCGGCGGTCGTCGACAGCAAGGGCGTGGTTACGACCGAGATGTCCTTGACCAAGGTCTCGGACCTGCAGTACACCGTTGAGCTGCACACGAAAGCGGCGGCAGCCGGCACTTACACGACCGACCTCGAACTGCGCCTGTGCGAGGATGACCCGCTGGTCTGCCGCACGCCGCTGGCAGGCTCGCCGTGGAAGATTCCGGTGACGCTGACTGTCGCCACGGCCACGCAGGCGCAGGGACGCCTGACACTGACGCCGGCGACATTCGACCTGACGACCTACCAGGGCGAGCCCGCGTCGTTCTCGCTGCGCGCGAGCGCGGTTTCGCCCTTCACGCAGGGCGTCAGGGCAGCCGTCTTCGACAGCACCGGCGTACTCGCCGCGCCGGTGTCGATGCGCGAGCTCACGAGCGGCCAGTTCAGCGCCGACCTGGCGACTGCGTCGACGCTGGGAGTGGGCGAGCACAGCGGCTCGCTCGAGCTCCGCGTGTGCTACGACGACCCGGCGACCTGCCGCTCTCCCGTGAGCGGCTCGCCGTGGCGCGTGCCGGTGAAGGTCAGCGTGAAACCTGCCATCAACTTGACGACGCTGAGCACGATTGCATCGCTGTCGCCATGGAGCACCTACAACGGGACCGCCGCACAGAATCCCTACGTTCCCGCCAGCTTCGATCCGACAGCGTTCAGCCGTCGCTGGAACCAGCCGGTCAGCGCCGGCATGACGACGAGCGCCCCTGTCGCCGACAACGGCAAGGTGTTCGTCATCCGCAACAGCGCCAGCAAATGGGAACTGTCCGCCATCAGCGAAGCGAGCGGCGCGGAACTGTGGCGCTACGATATCGGTGCCGCCACCGGCCCCAATCCGCTGGCAACCGGGAATGGCAAGGTGTTCGTGCGCTCGACGGGTAACGGCGGTTCCTTCCTGTGGGCCTTCGACCAGGCCAGCGGCCAGTTGCTCGGCAAGACGCTGATCAATACGGCACCCGAGCTGCACCAGGCACCGACGGTCATCGGCGACATCGTCTACATGGGCAACACCGCAGGATTGGAAAAGTTCAATGCAACGACCAGCCTGATCGAGTGGAGGACGGGCATCCAGTTTGCCGGCGGCCTCTGGACGCCGGCAGTCAGCGGCCACTTCGCCTATACGGTCCAGTACGACAGCCTCGTTGCGATCGATACCGACAACGGCAGTACCGTATTCCGCCTCCAGGACCCTGTTATTGCCGGAACCAGCGGTCAGCCGAAATCGCTGGTCGTGGGCGATAACCTGGCCATCGCCAGGATCGGCTACCAGCTGGTGGGCATCGACTTGCAGTCGCATGCACGGACCTGGACAGCCGGCGGCAGTACCGTGGGACAGCATGCGCTGGCGAACGGCACCTTGTATTCGCTGGCAGACGGCGGCATGGCGCTGGAAGCACGCACGGCTGCTACCGGGGTGTTGGAATGGAAGACCGGTTGGCTTTTCGAGAACTCGAACGGCATGGACAAAGGGCGCATGATCGTCAGTTCGAACCTGGTGTTCATCAGCGGGCCCTCCAGAACAGTCGCGGTCGACCGGACCACCCACCAGGTCGTGTGGATATATCCGTTCGGCGGCGAGCTGGCGCTCTCGGACCGTGGCGTGCTGTATATCGCTTCGTCTTCCGGCAACCTGTACGCCATCAACCTGCGCTGATCCACTCGCGCACGACGACGCCACCTCCGGGTGGCGTTTTTTTTTCGCCTTGCACGCAGTCGCGTTTTCGATAGCGACTGTATTGACGGGCGTTGTGCGAAAGCGGCATGCATATGCGATTGCCCTTCCCATTGCTTGGCACTGCCGGGCTTTTCCATTAGGATCGCCCGATTACAACATCGAAACTCGGAGTAAACATGAAGCGTACCCTGTGCAGCAGCCTGATCGCGGGCTTGTTCGTCACCGGTATTCACCTTGCGGCCCACGCCGGCGGCAACGACGACCATCCGAAGGCGGCGGCCGCCGCTGCACCAGTCGCCACCGTCTCCGGTGTCGACGTCGCCGCCATCGACACCGGCGTGCGCGCACAGGACGACTTCTTCCGCTACAGCCAGGGCAAGTGGCTGAAGGACGTCGAGATCCCGTCCGACCGCGCCAGCTGGGGCGCTTTTAATATTGCCCAGGACAAGGTCGAGGACCAGGTACGCACCATCATCGAGGGCGCCGCTGCCGACAAGGGCGCGCGCAAGGGTTCGAACGCGCAGAAGATGGGCGACTACTACGCCAGCTACGTCGACGAGGCGCGCCGCAACGAACTGGGCCTGGCGCCCCTGAAGGCGGAACTGGCGCGCGTTGCGGCCCTGAAGGACAAGCGCGGCATCGCCGCCCTGGCGGCGCACTTCTCGCGCATCGGCGCCGGCGCGCCGCTCGACATGTATGTCCACCAGGACAACAAGGACTCGACGCGCATGATCGTCGACGTCAGCCAGTCCGGTCTCGGCATGCCGAACCGCGACTACTACCTGCAGGACGAGGCGCGCCTGAAGGACATCCGCGCCAAATACCAAAGCCACGTCGAGAAGATGCTGGCGCTGGCCGGCCATGCCGACGCCGCCGCAGCCGAACAGGCGGCCCGGATCGTGGCGCTGGAAACGGGGATCGCGCGCGTGCAGTGGAGCGCCGTCGAGAACCGCGATCCGGTCAAGGGCTATAACAAGATGGGCCTTGCGCAACTGAAGGCGCTGACGCCGAACTTCGACTGGAGTGCCTGGATGAAGGGCGTCGGCGCGGCGGGTAAAGTCGACTCCCTGATCATCAGCCAGCCGACCTATTTCGCGGGCCTCGACAAGATCATCGCCGCCACCCCGCTCGACACCTGGCGTTCGTATTTCGAATTCCGCCTGCTGAGCGCCTACGCACCTTACCTGTCGCAGGCCTTTGTCGACGAGAGCTTCGCCTTCCGCGGCAGCGTGCTGGCCGGGACCAGGGAGAACCGTCCGTTGGCGAAGCGCGCGATTGCCCAGGTCAACCGCGACCTGAGCGAAGTGGTGGGGCAGGCCTATGTCGAGCAGCACTTCCCGGCCGAGCGCAAGCAGCAGGTCGAAGCGATGGTCAGGAATTTCATCATCGCCTTCCGCGAAGGCATCCAGACGCTCGACTGGATGACGGACGATACCAAGAAGCAGGCGCAATTGAAGCTGTCGAAAATGAAGGCGAAGATCGGTTATCCGGACAAGTGGCGCGATTACTCGTCGCTGGACATCGTCCGCAACGACCTGGTCGGCAACGTGCTGCGCGCGCGCGAATTCGCGCACCAGTACGGCATCAATAAACTGGGCAAGCCGGTCGACCGCGCCGCCTGGAGCATGTCGCCGCAGACCGTCAACGCCTACTACAGCCCGGAGCTGAACGAAGTCGTGTTCCCGGCCGCGCGCCTGCAGTATCCGCTGTACGACACGGAGGCCGAACCGGCGATCAACTACGGTGCGGTCGGCATCTCGATCGGCCACGAGATCAGCCATGCCTTCGACGACCAGGGGTCGCAATTCGACGGCGACGGCAACCTGCGCAACTGGTGGACCAAAGAGGACGCCGACCAATTCGCCGCGCGCGGAAAGGTGCTGGTCGCCCAGTACGGCGGCTACAGCCCGCTGCCGGGCTATCACCTGAATGGCGAGCTGACCCTGGGCGAGAACATCGCCGACAACGCCGGCGCCATCATGGCCAGCCGCGCCTACAAAATCTACCTGGCGGGGCGCCCGGCACCGGTGATCGACGGCTTCACGGCCGAGCAGCGCCTGTTCATGGGGCTGGCCCAGGCGCGGCGCGGCAAGGCGCGCGACGCCGCCCTGATCTCCCAGGTGAAATCGGACCCGCACTCGCCGTCGGAATTCCGCGTCAACGGCAGCCTGCGCAACCATCCGGGCTTCTACGAGGCCTTCGGTGTGAAACCGGGAGATAAAATGTACCTGGCGCCGGAGCAGCGCGTGATCTTCTGGTAAGTCGTGCGTAAAACGGTATCCGGCGCGGCGGCGCCGGATACAAAAATTACACAATTTGCTGTGCCGGATGTGACAATCCGCGCAATTTCAGCCCCCCTGCGGATGCTAGAGTTGGCGTTTTCATCGTCCGCCGACCTGCATGACCACGAGCCCCCGCATCCTGCCGCGCCTGGCCTGCCTCCTGATCCTGGCAGCGCTGGCATGGCTCGCCTTTGCTCGTTCCATGGCGCCCAGGCGGCCGCAGACGCCGGCGGCGCCGCTGCCGTACGAGGTGCACCAGGTCGTCTTCGATAACGCCGGCATCGGCCTCGAAGGCACGCTGACCGTGCCGCGCACGCCGGGTCCGCATCCGGCGGTCGTGCTCATTCCCGGCTCGGGCGAAGTGAACCGCGACGGTTCCCTGTTCGGCCACCATTTCTATCTCGTGCTGGCGGACGACCTGACCCGGCGCGGCTTTGCCGTGCTGCGCAGCGACAAGCGGGGCCTCGGCCGCTCGGGTGGCGATTTCGCCAGTGCGACCAGTTTCGATTTCGTCTCCGACATCCAGGCCGGTCTCGCCCTCCTGCGCAGCCGCCCGGATATCGATGCCGACCGCATCGGGCTGGTTGGCCACAGCGAAGGGGGCCTGGTCGGCAGTATCGTGGCGGCCAAGGCGCCGCGCATCGCCTTCCTGGTGCTGATGGCGGGGAGCGGACTTCCGGCGCGCGACCTGCTGCTGTCGCGCACACGGCGCCGCATGGCCCAGGATGCGCCCGATCGCATGCAGCAGGAGCTGGCGCTGCAACAGGCCGTCCTCGCCGAGGCGAGCGTGCCGGGCAGCGCCGCCGAGCGCAAGGCGGCCGTACGCACCCTGTATCGCACCGCAAACAGCCGCTATGGGCGTCCCTGGTCGGAAGACGAACTGGCGCCGGTCCTGACGCCCTGGATGCGCACGCTGCTCAGGATCGATCCCCGGCCGCTGCTGCGCCAGGTCGCGTGTCCGGTGCTGGCCCTGGTCGGGGAGAAGGACGAGGTCGTGACGGCCGACGAAAACATTCCGGCCCTGCGGCAGGCGCTGGCAGCCAATCCGCGGGCACAGGTCCAGCGCCTGCCCGGCCTGAACCACTTCTTCCAGAGCGCGCGCACGGGCGCACTGGCGGAAGCGGCCGATATCGAGGAGACGATGGCGCCGCGTGCGCTGGCGCTGATCGGTTCCTGGGCGGTGGAGCAGGCGAAGCGCGCGCCGGCTCGATAAGAACGCACTAACGGCGCACGCCGAAGACCTGGGTCCAGTAGACAAAGCCGGGCATCCTTGCGCGGCTGATTTCGTAGCCCGCGCCCATCTCCGTAAACGCCGGATTCATCAGGTTGGCGCAGTGGCCCGGGCTGTCGATCCAGCCGGCGACCGCTTCGCTTGCCGAAGGCTGGCCGGCCGCGACGTTCTCGCCGATCAGGCGCCAGCTGTAGCCGGCGCGTGTGGCGCGCACCGCAACCGTGCTGCCGTCCGATCCCTCGTGCGCCATATGCCGGCGCGCCGCCATGTCGCGGCTGTGCGCCAGCGCCGCCGCGCCCAGCGCATCGTTCCAGGCCAGCGGCGCGGCCGCGGCGAAGGCGCGCTCGCCGCAATTGCGCGCAACCGCGCGCGCGGCGTTCACGGCATCGAGGATCTCGCGCCCCACCACATCCTGCGCGGGCAGGTGCAGGGGCAGCAGGGGCCGGGCCAGCACGATGGTCCATTCCTGCCCCTGGCGGACGACGCCGATGTCGCTGTAGGCGGGATTCGCCAGCACGCGGCAGTAGGGCTGGCGGATCGCGTCCATCACGCCGGCGGCATCGACCGCGCCGCGCGTAAAAATGACCTCGACCTGGGCCGCGTCGTAGCCGACGCGTTCGAGCTCGTATTCGGGAAAGGAGCCGGTGCCGAAACGCACCCGCGCGAGCAGCGGATTGCTCGTCAAGGCCGGCGCCGGTGCGCGACGGGTGCCGCCGCACTCGCCCGGGCTGGCGCGCCAGTCGTTGATCAGCGCCACCAGACGGGCGTCGTTCTGCGCCTGTGCGCCGCCGGCAAGAAGCGCGGCAGCGGCGAGGACGACCCTGAAGCCGGCATGGCGCATCGGCGCGGCGGCGCTGCAGCGGTCAGCGGCGGCAGGAGAGGCGCAGGGTGTCGCCCTGGCGCGCCACAACCCGCATCGCTTCGCTGTCGTCGCACCGGTAGGTGACCTGCAGGCGCTTGACCTTGCCCGGAGCGGAATCGCCACACAGCTGGTCATTGGCAACGACCCTGCCGTTATTGCGTTCGACCTGGTCGCGCACGGACCGGCGCGCATTGCAGGTCATGCCGCGCACGCCATAATTGGCTTCCTCAATGCGCAGACCGCCTCTGTCCTGGCCGGGGCCGGGGCCACGCTCCTCGCGGGCAGCGGCATAGCCGTCCTCGTAACCACGGCGATAATCGGCGCTCTGCGCAAAAGCGGACGTGGAGGCGGCAGTCAAGGCCAGGACGGCGGCGACGCGCATGATGTGTTGTTTATAAATGCTCATTTTTTTCTCCTTTGTGATCAACCTATGTCAAGCTTGCTCCGAAAATCCGGAGTGCTCTGTTCGCACGGACACAGTGTCTCAGCGAAACCGGAAAAAATCTGCCGCCTGACTGTAAGTAGGGTTTCAATCTGTAAGCAGGGAGGACAGGGTGCTGGACTGCGTGCGTCGAGCTCAGCCCCGGCTGCCGACCGTGCCAAGCTTGCCGAGCGCATCATGCGAAGCGCCGTCGGCTGCCAGCATCGGCGAGATGTCCGGATCGCGCGAAAACGCGTCGGCGAAGAAGGAAACGAAGTGGCTGATCTTGATCGAGGGCCGGCGCGCCGGCTGGAACACGACGTTCAGCGGCAGCGGCGGCAGCCGGTAGCGGGTCAGGATCGGTTTGACGCGGCCGGCGCGGATGTCGTCGCCATACACCCACTGCGGCGTGTAGCAGATGCCCAGGCCCTCGACCACGGCCTGGCGGATCGCCTCCGAACTGTTCGACTGCAGGTGGCCATTGACGCGCACGGCGTGCTGGCCGCCTTCCTCGTCCTGGAAGTTCCACTCGTTCATCGTGGCGAGACCCGTGTAGACGATGCATTGATGATCGCGCAGCTCGTGCGGATGCTGCGGCTCGCCGTGGCGCGCCAGGTAAGCGGGGGAGGCCAGCGCGGCGCGGTGCGCGGTGCCGATGCGGCGCGCGATCAGGCGGCTGTCCTTCAGTTCGCCGACGCGGAAGGCGACGTCGATTCCGCCCACGACCAGGTCGACGAAGCCGTCGTCCAGTTGCAGGTCGATCTTGAGTTGCGGATAGCGCTCGAAAAAGGCGGGCAGGCGCGGCACGATGTGCAGGCGCCCGAACGAGGCCGGGGCGGCCACGCGCAGTACGCCGGCGATGTCGTTCTCGGTGCGCTGGATCTCGACCCGCGCTTCTTCCAGCGTGTCGAGCACCTGGCGGCAGCGCTCGTAATAGCGCTTGCCCGCTTCGGTGAGCGCATGGCTGCGCGTCGAGCGCACCAGCAGTTTCGCGCCGAGCAGGGTCTCCAGCGCCTGGATCTGCTTGCTGATGCTCGATTGCGTGGCGCGCTCCTCGCGCGCGACAGCCGAGAAGTTGCCGGTCTCGACGACCCGGACGAAGGTTTCCATCAGCCTCAAGCGGTCCATCTCTGCTCCATCTATTCCTGGTTGGAATAAATCATATCATTCGTGCGGCCTACCCACAGTCTCCAGGAATACGCATACTGGTGACTGTAGTGGCTGCCGGCGTCCGCTCCCTGACAGCGCAGCGACCGGCGGCCCGATCATTCCAATCTACGAACAAGGACCGAACATGAGCCACAAACTTTTTGAGCCCGCCCGCATTGGCGACATCGAGGTTGCCAACCGTGTCGTGATGGCCCCGCTGACCCGCAGCCGCGCCGACGAAGCCGCCGGCGACGTGCCGGGCAGCCCGATGAACGTCGAGTACTACCGCCAGCGCAGCAACGCCGGCCTGATCATCAGCGAAGGCACGCAGGTCTCGCCGGTCGGTAAAGGCTACATGGCCACGCCCGGCATTTACTCGGACGCCCAGGTCGAAGGCTGGAAGCCGATCACCCAGGCCGTGCACGAAGCCGGCTCGAAGATCGTGGCCCAGATCTGGCACGTGGGCCGCGTGACCCACCCACATCTCACCGGCGGCGCGCAGCCGATCGCTCCCTCGGCCGTGGCGCCGAAAGTGGTCGCTTACACCCACGCCGGCAAGGTCGAGGCACCGGAGCCGCGCGCCCTGGCCCTGGATGAGATCAAGGAAATCGTTGCCGAATACCGCCGCGGCGCCGCGAATGCGATCCGCGCCGGTTTCGACGGCATCGAACTGCACGGTGCCAACGGCTACCTGATCGACCAGTTCCTGCGCGACGGCGCCAACAAGCGAACCGACGAATACGGCGGCTCGATCGAGAACCGCGTCCGCTTCGCGCTGGAAGTCGTGGACGCCGTGGTCGCCGAAATCGGCGCCGGCCGCGTCGGCATCCGCCTGTCTCCGGTGACGCCGGCCAACGACCTGGCCGACAGCAACCCGCAAGCCGTGTTCGGCCATCTGGTCGAGGAACTGAACAAGCGCAATATCGCGTTTATTCACTTCGTCGAAGGCGCCACCGGCGGCCCGCGCGATATTCCCGGTTTTGATTTCGAATGGGCGCGCAAGACCTTCAAAGGCACGTATATCGCCAACAACGGTTACGACCGCCAGATGGCGATCGATGCGGTCGAATCGGGCCGCGCCGATGCAGTCGCCTTCGGCCGCGCCTATATCGCCAATCCGGACCTGGTGCAGCGCCTCAAGTTGAATGCGCCGTTCAATACGCCTAACCCGCAGACCTTCTATGCGCCGGGCGAGGCCGGGTATATCGATTATCCGACGCTGGACCAGGCGGCCTGATTGCCTGAGCTGCAGTAATGAAAAACGCCAACCCGAGGGTTGGCGTTTTTTTTTGCAGCAACGTGTCGATTTCATGCATCATCGTTCGTCGTCAGGATGCAGGACTGATCCATTCCACCTTTAACAGACGAGGAACGCATGAACAAGAACGTGATATTCAATCTCCCGGTCAAGGACCTGGAAAAATCCAAAGCCTTCTTTGCCGCACTGGGCTTCGGTTTCAATCCCGACTTCAGCAATGAGCAGGCGGCCTGCGTGGTCGTCCTCGAAGGCAGCATCTACGCGATGCTGACGACCGAAACGTTTTTCAAGTCCCTGATCAACAAGCCGGTGGTCCAGGCCCGGGAAGCCAACGAGGTCGTCATCTGCCTGAGCTGCGAGAGCCGGGAAGAGGTCGACAGCCTGATCGCCAAGGCCACCGCCGCCGGCGCCCGCATTCCCCATCCGCCCGAGGATAACGGCTTCATGTATGACCAGGGCTTCGAGGACCTCGACGGCCATTTGTGGAACCTGGTCTGGATGGCGCCCAAGGGGTGATGCGGCTGGCCGTGCCGTAGCCCGGCGCCGGCACCGGATGACCTGCACGGTGGATCGACAACGCCAGCCCGCGGGTTGGCGAATTTGTTCATGCATCGTTATTCATTGCCTGAGCGTGTACACCGGCGCTTCGCTCTCTCCCTTTTCCACCATGGCCAGCGCCCGCTGCAGGCTGGCGCGCAAGCCCTCGTCCTTGTTGGAGGCAAGCAGCTGGCGCAGGATGGCGGCGTGCGCCGTTTGCTGGGCCTGGGCTGCCGGCACCGCGATGTCCGGTTTCACACCGACGTGCTCCCAGCTGGTCCTGGTGATCGGATTGATCGCCTGCCCCCTTGGGATGGCGACCACGATGCCATGTCCGACAGCGAAAGGACTGACCGGATTGGCGCCGCCGCCCGTGGTTTCGCCGACAAGCGTTGCCCGTTTCTGGGTTTGAAAATCGTAGGCGCATTCCTCGCCGCCGGAAAAGGTGCGGGCCGAGGTCAGCACGTACACGGGTTTGTCGTAGCGCTGCGTGATTGCCGTGCTGGTCCAATATTGCTGGGTGGTATTGGTCGGCCTGTCATAAATGTCGTTCAGATGGCGCTCGTCGCCCAGCGGGAAGAAATGGCTCATCAGGTAAGCGACGCTGGCCGGACGTCCGCCGCCGTTGCGGCGCAGGTCCAGGATGAGCGCATCCGTTCCCGACAATAAGCTCAGGGCGGCGGTGTAGGCGGGGCCGACGAATTCGGTCGGCCCGAAACCGCGCAGCTCGATATAGCCGACATTGCCCGCCAGGCGTTCCACTTTCTCGATGCCATAACCCAGCTGGGCCGTACGGTCGCGCTGCGCTTCCATTTCCGCGCGGTCAGGTACCTCATTCTCACCGCTGCGCTCACGGAAACGCTCGTCATGCACGGCCCGGAAATGCTTGTCCTTGCTCAGTTCGCGCAAATCCTGCGACAGCGCGGCACTGAATGCCTGTGCGCTCGTTGCCATGGCATAGCCGCCATCGGCATTCTTCTTGACGATGGTGGCGGCAACCCGTTGCGCCACGTCGGGGAGGACGTAATTCGCTTTCAGTTTGGTCGCAAGTGTCTGCACGACCTCCTGGCGTGCCACATTGCTCAATGGCGCATCCGGTGCCGCGAGGGCTTGATGCGACAACAAACTGCCTGTGATGAGCGCTGCGATTGCATAGTTCCTGACTGCCATGTCTGCCTCCGGAGTGAAGATGAGATGCCTGAGCGTAGCGGATGAGCAGCCAGAGAAGTTGCGCCGAGTGACGAATGGTGGAATAGACGGGTCGAAAGTGGGTTTGCTGCGGATTAACGAATCGGGCGCCGGCCGGCTCGGCAGTACAATCGAGCGCACCTTCCACGAAAAAAAATCTCCATGCGTAGCCCTGCCATCCTTGCTTCCGTGCTCGCGCTTGCCGCGGCACCGTCCCACGCCCAACCTGCCACCCAGCCCCTGCAAGTGAAAATCGGCACGGCGTCTCCACTGTCCGGCACCGGCGCCCACCAGGGCAAGGACATCGAAAACGGCGCCCGCATGGCGATCGACGAGCTCAACGCCAAGGGCATCGTGCTCGGCGGGCGCAAGGTGCAGTGGGTGCTGCAGCCCGAAGACGACGCGGCTGACCCGAAGACCGGCGCGGCCGTCGCGCAAAAGCTGGTCGATGCAAAAGTCGCGGCCGTGGTCGGCCACCTGAATTCGGGCACCACGGTGCCGGCCTCGAAGATCTATGCGAATGCCGGCATCCCGCAGATTTCTCCGGCGGCCACCACGCCGCTCTACACCCACCAGGGTTTCAAGACCGCCTTCCGCGTCGTCGCCAACGACAACCTGGTCGGGCGCACGCTGGCGACCTATTCGATGAATACCCTGAAGGCAAAGAAGATCGCGGTGATCGACGACCGCACCGCCTTCGGCCAGGGCCTGGCCGACGAATTCGTCAAGGGCGTGAAGGCAGGCGGCGGCGGCGCCAGCGTGGTCAGCCGCCAGTTCACCAACGACAAGGCGACCGATTTCAACGCCATCCTGACCCAGATCCGCGCGCGCGATCCGGACGTGATCTTCTATGGCGGCATGGATGCCGTGGCCGGCCCGATGCTGAAACAAATGAAGGCGCTCGGCCTGCGCGCGAAACTGGTGTCGGGCGACGGCGTCTGCTCGGAAAAGATGCCGCTGCTGGCGGGCGACGCGCTGGTCGACGACAAGGTCTATTGCGTGGTTGCGGGCGGCGTCACGGGCCCGCAGGAAGCCGGCCTGAATGCGTTCACACAGCGCTACCAGCAACGCTACAAGCTCCCGGTGGAGACCTATGCGCCCTATGCCTACGATGCGGTGATGGTGTTTGCGAAAGCGATGCAGAGCGCGAATTCGAGCGATCCGGCCATATTCCTGCCGGCGCTGGCAAGCGTCCAGTACGAAGGCGTGACCGGCAGCATCGCCTTCGACCCGAAGGGCGATCTGAAAAATGCCGCGCTGACCTTGTACACCTATCGCCAGGGGAAAAAGACGAAATTGCAGGTGCTGCGCTAACCTGCAATTCGATCGGCGGCACGGCGCTCGAGCTGGTGATCGCGGCGGTGAATATCCTGACCATCTGCCGGATGGTGCGCGAGGCACGGGCGGTCGAGGCGGCATGAGCCGCCCTCAACTCAAGCCTGCGCCGCCGCGATCAGTTCGATCCGGTTGCCGAAGGGATCCTCGATGCCGGCACGGCGCCGTCCCGCTACCTGCGCTTCTTCGCGCACGGCCACCTCCTGCCTGCGCAGCAGCGCGCAATAGCCTTCGAAATCCTCGACGATGAAGGCCGGATGCGCCTTTTTCGCGGGCACGAAATCGGCCTGGCTGCCGATGTGCAGTTGCGTCGCGCCCGTGACGAACCACATGCCGCCGGAGGCGTTCAGGGGCGCGGGTTTCGGTATTTCGGAAAGACCGAGTACGCCGCCGTAGAAGGCGCGGGCGGCGGCGTCGGCGCCGGGAGGAATGGCGATCTGGACGTGGTCGAGTCCGGCGATATGGGGCATGGGAGTCTCCGCGGTGGTGGACATAAGTCGTCCCGCATTATCGCATCCGCCTGGAGCGGACACTCAGGCCGCCAGCGCAGCTTCCAGGCTGGCGAGCACCTGCGCCAGAGGCTGCGGCCGCGCGAACAGATAACCCTGCATGACGGGGCAGCCGTTGGCGGCCAGGAAAGCGGCCTGTTCCCGCGTCTCGACGCCCTCGGCCACCACGCGCAGGCGCAGGTGGCCGGCCATCGCCAGGATCGAGCGCACGATGGCGTCGCCATCGCCGCCATCCGGCGTGTCGCGCACAAAACTCTTGTCGATTTTGAGTTCATACAGCGGCATGCGCTTCAGGTAGCCCAGGTTCGAATAACCGGTGCCGAAATCGTCGATCGAAAAACGGATGCCGATCGCGGCCAGCGCGTGCATGCGGGCGATCGTGGCGTCGCGGTCCTTGATCAGCAGGCCCTCGGTCAGTTCCAGAATGAGTTGATCGGCCGGCACCCCGGTCTCGGCCAGCACGGCGCGCACCTGGGCCACGAAGTCGGCCTGGCCGAACTGCATCGGACTGACATTCACCGACAGCGGCAGCGGGTGGCCGGCGGCGTTCAGGCGCAGCCAGGCCTGGCAGGCTTGCTGCAGGGCCCAATGCCCCAGCGGCACGATCAGGCCGCTCGCTTCGGCGATCGGGATGAATACGTCCGGCGGCACGAAGCGGCCGTCGGCGCGTTGCCAGCGCATCAGCATTTCCGCGCCGCCCGGCTTGCCGTCCGCGTCGCATTGCAGCTGCAGGTGCATCAGGAGTTCGCCGCGCTCGATGGCGCCGGCCAGGTCGCGCTCGAGCGTCAGGCGCTGTTCGGATTCGGCGCGCATGGCCGCTTCGAACAGGGCCACGCGGTTGCGGCCGCGCGCCTTGGCGTGGTACATGGCGGTGTCGGCCTCGCGCAGCAGGTCGTCGGCGCGCTGGCCCGGATGCGGCAGCAGGCTCACGCCCAGGCTGGCCGAGGCGTTGTAGCGGTTGCCGCCGACCTCGACCGCATCGGATAGCGCATCGCGCAGCCGCTCGGCGTGGGCGAGGGCGGCGCTGCGCGCGCTGTCGTGGTCATGGCCGATGCGCGGCAGCAGGACGACGAATTCGTCGCCGCCGATGCGGGCCACCGTGTCGTGCTCGCGCATCAGTGCCGTCAGGCGGGCCGCAACACTGCGCAGCAGCGCGTCGCCGGTCGCGTGTCCGCGCGCATCGTTGACGTATTTAAAATGATCGAGGTCGATGAAGACGACGGCGCCCCAGCCCTGGCCGGACTGGGCTTCAAGCAGCAGGGCGTCGAGGCGCTCGAGCAGGAAGCGCCGGTTCGGCAGTTCCGTCAGCACGTCGTAATAGGCGAGGCGGTGGATCGCGGTGGCCGCCTTCTTGCGCTCGCCGATGTCGCGCCCGACCACGACACAGTGCGTATGCGTGCCGGCTTCGTCCAGGAACGGGGTGATTTCGATTTCGGTCCAGAAAGGCAGGCCGGCCTTCGTATACGTCGTCAGCTCGGCACGGGCCCGCGCGCCGCTGCGCATGGCCTCGCTCAGCCGCTCCACGGCGGCCAGGTCGGTGTCGGCGCCGCCGAGCATCAGCATGCTGCGCTCGAGCACGGCCTCGCGCGTATAACCGGTGCTGCGCACGAACGCATCGTTGGCGAACGTGATGGGCCAGGGCACCTCGGGCGTGCCGTTGGTGCGCACGATCAGCACCATGTCATTGAGCTGGGCGACTGCGGCGGCCGTCAGGCGCAACTCGGCGTTCAGGCTGGACAGGGTGTCCTTACCTTCCTCCAGCGAACGCGCGACCCCGTGCAGGTGACCGAGCGAGGCCACCAGTTTTTGCAGCAGGGTACTGCAGGACACCGTGATCAGCGCGCCGACGAACAGGAAATTGAGGGCAATCGTCCATGCGGGCAGGACGGATGCATCCGGCGTGGCGCCGCCGGCGTGCAGATAGCCCCGGATGCTCAGCACCAGGACCAGCAGGGTGCTGGCGCCGAGGGCCGCCAGCGCCGAACGCCGTCCGAGCAGGACTGCGGCGAACACAGGCGGCGCGATCAGGTAGGGCTGGGCCACCTGGCCGACGTTGACGATCATCCCCACGGAAACGAGGAACACGATCGCGATGAAGTGGAATACCCGCGTCCGGTAGGCCCAGCTGTGCAGGCGCCAGAGCGCGAACAGCCAGCCGATGGCGACGAGGTCGACCGCCACCAGCGACCACAGGCCCTGTCCGGCGGCGAGCGCGATGCTGGGAATCGCCGTGCCGATGCCGAGCACCAGCACGATCGTCAGCAAGCGGGAAAAAATGTGGGTGCGCCAATGCGCAATATCGATAAGGGGCGCCACGCAATGCCTTTTGAATCGCCGCAGCGAAATGTTGTCTATTAATACAACTTGTTGCTGCAATGCACTACTATATCGTAATGGATCCGGCTTGTCGTGGTATCGCCGTCCTCCTGTTGCGTATCGGCATCGCCAGCCTGGCGCCTCCGCTGCCGGAACCAATCGGCCCGCCGCAGGTCTGAAATTCAATCGGCTGCGGCAGGGACGATGGTCTTGGCGTGTTTGGAAAAAGGGGGGAGAATGGTCGTCTTGGGCGGTCGACATTCCATGACAGGAGTTGATGAGCATGAGCCCGGGTGCGCATGACCACACCATTCCGGCGGAACTGGAGAATACCTGTGCCCTGGAGGCGATCCATCTGCTGGGCACTGTCCAGTCCTACGGGTTCGTGATGGTGGTGGACCTGGCGAGTCGCTGCATTGTCCAGGTCTCCACGGGGATCGTGAAGCATTGGCCAGGCTTGCAGGATGCCGCTGCGCTGATCTCGCGGCCGCTGTCCGATTGCGTCGCGGCCGTGGACGGCAGCGACGCGCTCGACATCGACGCCCTGTCCGCCGCGCATCTCGTCGCCTTGCCCTGGCGCCCCCGGTTCGAACAGGCAGATCTGCCGGAGCAGCCTGCGGCCCTGCACTGGGAATGCCTCGGTCACCGCTGGGGGCAGTTCGCGGTGCTCGAATGGCTGCCGGCGAACGGTAACGGCGACGAGCAGCGCCGGCAAAACCAGATCTTCGCCGGCTTTGGCGAAGTGATCGCCCGTCTGCGCCGCGCCGAGGGACTCGACGCCTTCTTTCGCGCCTGCGTCAAAGTGATCCAGGAAGTCAGCGCCTTCGACCGGGTGATGATTTACCGGTTCATGCCCGATGGCTGCGGTGAAGTCGTGGCCGAGCACACGTCGAAGGAGTACCAGCAAAAATACCTGGGCTTGCGCTTTCCCGCCTCCGACATTCCCAGCCAGGCGCGCACCCTGTATCTCACCAATAAATTGCGGCTGCTGGCCGATGTCGAAGCGCCGATGGATGGGCTGGTTCCGCCGCGCCTGCCGACCGGCGAGTTACTCGACCAGAGCCACTGCATCCTGCGCGGCCTGTCCGATGTACACCTCGTGTATCTGCGCAACATGGGCGTGCGCGCCACGATGACCTTGTCCATCGTCTGCGACGGCAAGCTGTGGGGGCTGATCGCCTGCCACCATCACCAGCCGCGCACGCCCCCGTACCAGATCCGCGAAAACATGCGCCAGATCGCCGAACTGCTGGCGGAAATCGCCAACATGCGCATCGAGGCCTTGTCCCACCTGGAAACGGTGCGCCACCGCCTGACGCTGGACCACTTGCTGAACCAGTTCCATCAGGCCCTGCTCCAGGATGGCGACATCACCAACGAGCTCGAACTCTGGCTGCCCGAGCTGTTGCCGGCATTTGATGCCAGCAGCCTGGGCGTGCAGATCGGTACGCTTGCCTTTATCGGCGGACCGGCCAGGCGCCAGGGCGCCACGCACCAGATCCTCGACGAGGTCGGCGCGCGTCTCGATCTGCAAGACCCGCGCCCCCAGGTCTTCATCTGGGACGACCTGCTGACTTCCAGGAAACGCTCGCTGCTGTATTTGCCGGACGCAGCCGGCCTGCTGCTGGCGCAACGCCATGACGAGGACATCATCTTTTGCTTCCTGACGCGCGAAGAAGTGGTGCAGCAGGTGCGCTGGGGCGGCGAGCCGGTCAAGGACGTCGTGGCCCTTCCGAATGGCCGCATCCGCCTCGAGCCGCGCCGCTCCTTCGCCGTCTGGCAGCAGTCGGTGAAGGGACATTCCGATCCGTGGCTGCAGGCGGATGGGGAGGCGCTGCAAAACCTGCTGCGCATCCTCAGCGAGGTCAACAAACTGCAGGTGAACCGCAAGATGCAGGAAACCCTGCACTGGCGCGCCCACCATGACCATCTGACCGGGCTGTACAACCGCCGCGCCATGGAGGACGAGGTAGCGCGGCGCCTGGACGACGGCCAATACAACACCGCGCTGATGCTGCTCGACCTCGACCATTTTAAAAAGATCAACGACACCTACGGCCATGAAACGGGCGATCTGGTACTGCAGCAACTGAGTCTGCGCCTGAAAGCGGTGATGCGGGAAAATGACTTGCTGGCACGCCTGGGCGGCGATGAATTCATGCTGCTACTGCAGATCCCGCACCCGAGCGCGGCCACGGCGCTCACCTTTGCCGAGCGCCTGCACGGGGCCGTTTCCGGCCCGTTTGACATCAAGGGACAACAATTTCGCCTCGGGATTTCGGTGGGTATCGCGATTCCGCCCGGCCACGGCCGCACAGTCAGCGAATTGCTGCGCCACGCCGACCTGACGCTGTACCAGGCCAAATCCCTGGGCCGCTGTCGCAGCATCGTGTTCGAGCTGGCGATGGCGGCCGACCAGCGCGAATACTACCTGCTCGAACGTGACCTGGACGAGGCGGTCGAACGCAATCAACTATCCCTGGTGTTCCAGCCGAAGGTCGACCTCATCAGCCGTAAAGTGGTCGGCCTCGAGGCACTGGTGCGCTGGAACCACCCAACCCGGGGCCAGAACAGCCCCAGCGCCTTCATTCCGATTGCCGAACACAGCGACCAGATCATCCGCATCGACCGTTGGGTCATGCGCAGTGCGATCGCGGAACTGGCCCGTCTGCGCAGCCAGGGCCTGGCCCGCCTGCCGATCGCGATCAACCTGTCGATCGCCGATATCCTGTCGCCGAACCTGGTGGCCTACCTCACCGAGCTGCTCGACGAGTACAAGGTGCCGGCGAGCGCCCTGGAAATCGAGGTGACCGAGTCCTGCTTCATGCGCCAGCTCGACGAGACGCAGAGCGTGTTACGCGCGCTGAACGAGACCGGCATTTCCACCGCGCTGGACGATTTCGGCACCGGTTTTTCCTCGCTCAGTTACCTGCGCCAATTGCCGCTGCAATGCCTCAAGATCGACCAGTCGTTCACCCGCAGCATGTTGCAGGACGCGAACGCGGAAAAACTGACCCAGGCGATTGTCGCGATGGGGATTGCGCTCAGGATGACGATCGTGGCGGAAGGGGTGGAGACGCGCGAGCAGATGAACTGGCTGCTGGCGCATGGCTGCCACATCGGCCAGGGATACTACTTCAGTCCGCCGGTGCCCGCGCAGGATGTGCAGCAGGTGATCGAGCGGCTGGAGATACGCTTGTCGGCCTGAACCCTGTATTGTTCACCAGCGGTCGTGCTACCCTCGCCGCCAGGCGAACTCACACAAGGCGACTGCCCAATGAAAAAGATCGATCGTGCCGCCACCCGGCAGGCACTGCCGTTTGACGCCCTGATCGACGCGATCGCACGCATGTTCGTGAGCGGATGCCAGGTGCCGCCCCGGCACGTGCATGCGGTCGGCGACGGCAAGGGGGCGGAGGGGACCGTGCTCATCATGCCGGCCTGGCATGGCGATTACATGGGCATCAAGACCGTCAACATCTTCCCCGGCAATGCCGCGCGCGGCCGGCCGGGCCTGTATTCCACCTATATCCTGTACAGCGCCGCGACCGGCGAGCCCCTGGCGCAAATGGACGGCAATGAAATCACCTCGCGCCGCACCGCGGCCGCTTCCGCGCTGGCGGCGCGCCACCTGGCGCGGCCCGACGCACGGCGCCTGGTCGTTGCCGGTTCCGGCCGCGTCGCCAGCCTGCTTCCAGAGGCCTACCAGGCCGTGCTGCCGATCGAGGAGGTCACGGTCTGGAGCCGCAACCCGGAAGCGGCACGCCGCCTGGCCGGTGAGCTGAGTCTGGAAGGATGCAGCGTGCGGGCCGGCACCGACCTTGCGCAGGCGGTCCGCATGGCCGACATCGTGTCCTGCGCGACGCTGGCGACGGAACCCATCATCCGCGGCGAGTGGCTCGCGCCCGGCAGCCATCTCGACCTGATCGGCGGCTTCACGCCGGCGATGCGCGAAGCGGACGACGCCTGCTTTACGGGCAGCCGCCTGTATGTCGACACCGTGGAGGCCTTGCAGAAATCGGGAGATTTGCTGGGGCCCATGTCACGTGGCGTATTTGCCGCGGAAGATGTCGCGGGGACACTGGAATCGATTTGCCGCGGGCAGGCGGGCAGGGAGGATGGGGGCGTGCGGACCGTCTTCAAGTCGGTCGGCACAGCGCTCGAAGACCTGGCCGCCGCGATCCTGGTGTATGAAGGATAGGGCGTCGGATGCCGATCTGCCGGTCCCGCAACGAAACGCCAACCGGCATGGGTCGGCGTTTCGTCTGACGCTGTTCCTGGTCGCCGGGAATCGATTCGCCGGCACCAGGATGTTCCATCTGCTCTGCTAGGATCCGGGGTGCAGGACCACCTTGGTCCACCCGTGGTCGCGCACGTCGAAGTGCTGGTAGGCGTCAGGCGCCTGCTCCAGTTTCAGCTCGTGGGACACGATGAACGACGGCTTGGCCCGGCCGGCGTGGATGAGGTCGCGCAACTGCCGGTTGTAGGCCTTGACGTTGCACTGGCCGGTGGCGATGCGCTGTCCCTTGAACCAGCACATGCCCCAGTCGAACGCGATCTGTCCCTTTTTCTCGAGTTCGTCCGATGCATTCGGGTCCTGTGGAATGAACACGCCGACCACCCCGATCCCGCCCGTGAACTTGACTGACGCAACCAGGTTGTTCATCGTCAGGTTGGGGCGCTCGTGGCGGTGCGGCGAGGGATCGTGGCACTGGTAGCCGACGCATTCGCAACCGGCGTCCGCACCCTTTCCGTGGGTCAGGTCCATGACGCGCTGCACCGGGTCTTCCTTCGAATAATCGATCGGGATCGCGCCGATCGACTTGGCCAGCTTGAGCCGGTCGGGATGGCAGTCGACCACCATCACGCTGCAGGCTCCCTTGATCATCGCCGAGTGCGCGGCCATCAGGCCCACCGGCCCGGAACCGTAGATGACCACCGCATCGCCGGGCTTCATGCCGGCCAGTTCGGTCGCGTGCCAGCCGGTCGGGAAGATGTCGGCGCACATCACGTAGTCGACTTGCCTCTCCGCAGCGTCCGGCGGCAGCTTCAGGGCCATGAAGTCGGCCCAGGGCACCCGCAGGTATTCGGCCTGGCCACCCTGCCATGGCCCCATGTCGGCAAAGCCGAAGGCGCCGCCGGCCATGCCCGGTTCATTCGCGCGCAGGCAGTAGGCGGTCAGGCCGCGCTCGCAGTTCTTGCAGTGGCCACAACTGATGTTGAAGGGCAGGCACACCCAGTCGCCGGGCTTGAGCCGCTCGACCGCCGGTCCCACTTCCTGGACCACACCGAGGTTTTCGTGGCCGAAGACACGGCCCTGTTCGAAATCGGTCCGGCCTTCGTACATGTGGAGGTCGGAGCCGCAGATGTTGGTACTGGTAATTTTGACGATGGCGTCCGTGGGACGTTCGATTTTCGGATCCGGCACGTTTTCGACTGCGACCTGCTGGGGACCTCGATAGACGACAGCTTTCATAGTCTGCTCCTTTGAGTCCGCCTGAAACAGCTTGCTCCGCAAACGGCGCAAGGCCAGGCCCGGCGGCACGTCGGCAAAATCCGCAGGCGGTACCCGCGGGACAATTTATCCAGCTTAGACGCGGGCCTGCCAATAGCAAGCGGCGATTGCTGATTTTCCGCGCGCGTGCCTGGCACCTGTTATTCCGGCGCCCGCGGACTAGAATGAAACAACGTGGAACTTAGCCCCCCACGTTCCGTCCTACGGGTTACAGGTTTTTTTCAAGCGCACAGGGAGCTGGCATGGAAGCATTGAAGGCGGGCGCACGCGCCCCGGAGTTCGAACTCAATTCCACGCCCGACCAGCGGATCAAGCTCTCGGAGTTTCGTGGCCAGCGAGTGATTCTCGCGTTCTATCCGGCTGACTGGAGCCCGGTCTGCGGCGACCAGCTGGCACTCTACAACGAGCTGCGCGATGAGTTCGCCAAACACAGGGCGATCTGCATCGGCATTTCAGTGGACGGCGCCTGGTCCCATGCCGCCTTTCGCGAGCACCGCGGCTACAAACTTGCGCTGCTGTCCGACTTCGAGCCCAAGGGCGCGGTCGCACGCGACTACAGCGTCTATCGGACCAGGGAAGGTGTCAGCGAACGGGCCTTGTTCGTCATCGATGAGGAAGGCGTGATTCGCTGGGCGTATGTTTCGCCGATCGGCATCAATCCGGGCGCCGACGGTATCCTCAAGGTGCTGGAAGAAATGGATGGGAGCAGATCATGAGTCTGACAAAGCAGATCGATGAAACCGACCACGTGCTGGGACCGGCGGATGCGCCGGTGACACTGGTCGAGTATGGCGATTTCCAGTGCCCGCACTGCAGGGCGGCGCATTTTTATTTGAAGAACGTGTTGGCGACGATGGGTGAGGACATGCGTTTCGTGTTCCGCCACATGCCGCTGACCCAGGTCCACCCGATGGCGCAAGCGGCGGCCGAGGCGGCCGAGGCGGCGGACGCGCAAGGCAAGTTCTGGCCCATGCACGACTTGATCTACGAGAACCAGGACCTGCTCAGTCCAGCGCTGCTGACGCGGCTCGGGCAACGCCTCGGGCTCGACATGCAGCGTTTCACCGACGATGTGGTGTCCCACCGCTTCCTGTCCAAGGTGAAAGAGGACTTCATGGGCGCCGTGCGCAGCGGCGCGGCGGGCACGCCCAGCTTTTTCATCAACGGCGAACCGTATGAAGGCGGCTTCGACGACGAATCGCTGATCGACGCACTGCGTTTTGCCGCGCAGGTGCGTGCTCCACACCCGTCGAGGGGGCAGCACGCCCCACGGCCGCGGGCGCACTGATAAAGGAGGCGTCATGAAACGGTTCATCGCAGTCTTGACGATGTCGGCTCTTCCCCTCTGGGGGGGCCTTGCATCGGCACAGGCACCGGCGCAGTCGACCGCGCAGGCCCCCGCCGCGCCAGTGGCTGGCCGGGCGCCCCTGGGGGTTACCGTGGTCGAGATGGAAGCGATTGTCGTCGGGTGGAGTGCCAAGCACGACCTGTTCGGCAAGACAGTGGTCAACGACAAGAACGATAAGATCGGCAAGATCGACGACCTGATCATTTCTCCAGGCAAGGCGGGCAACACGCCCGCAGCCACGTTCGCGATTATCGGCGTCGGTGGCTTCCTGGGCATCGGCAAACGGGACGTTGCCATCCCGACGGAGCAGTTGAAGCTCCAGAATAAACAGCTGACCTTGCCTGGGGCGACGAAGGATGCGCTGAAGGCCATGCCGCCGTTCGAATACCAGAAGAGGTAAGGCTGCCCTGCGGGAGAAAGTCGAGCCAGACGTGAGCGGCGCCGGACCCCGCAGCCCAGGTGCTTTACTCAGGCATTGACGTTCACCACCAGCCGGCCACGTAGCTTCCCGGCGAGCAGGTCCGGGGCAAGGGCAATTGCCTGCGCCAATCCGATTTCCTGCGTAATCGTCGCCAGTTTGTTCGCGTCCAGTTCGTTCGCCAGCCGCTCCCATGCTGCCACGCGTTTCGGCAGGGGCGCCATCACACTGTCGATGCCGATCAGCCTGACGCTGCGCAGGATGAATGGCGCAACCGACGCCGGGAAATCCATCCCCTGGGCCAGTCCGCATGCCGTGACGGTGCCGCCGTAACGGGTCTGTGCGACCGCATTGGCCAGCGTGTGCGAGCCGACGGAATCGACGACCCCGGCCCAGCGTTCCTTCTGCAGCGGTTTGCCGGGAGCGGACAGTGCGGCGCGATCGATGACCTCGACCGCGCCGAGGGTCTTGAGGTAATCGGCCTCGGCCAGCTTGCCGGTGGACGCGACCACGCGGTAGCCCTGGCTGGCGAGGAGCGCAATCGCAATGCTGCCGACGCCGCCCGATGCGCCGGTCACCAGGATCTCGCCGCTGTTCCTGTCGACGCCTTGCTCCTGCAGGGCCGTCACGCACAACATCGCGGTGTAGCCCGCCGTTCCGATTGCCATCGCGGTCCTGGCCGACATGCCCGGCGGCCGTGGGATCAGCCACCCGCCTTTCAGTTTCGCACGCTGCGCCAGGCAGCCCCAGTGCGCTTCGCCGACACCCCAGCCGTTCAGGATGAATGCGTCGCCTTCCTTCCAGTCCGGATGCGACGACGCAATGACCTCGCCCGCGCCATCGATGCCGGGCACCATCGGCCAGCTGCGCACGACAGGCGCCTTGCCGGTGATGGCCAGGCCGTCCTTGTAGTTGATTGTCGAATAGTCGACGCGCACGGTCACATCGCCATCGGCTGGCAACTGCGCGTCGTCGAGCTGGGCAAGCTGGGCAGCGGTGCTGCCGTCATCGTTCTTGTTGAGCACGATTGCAGTGAACATGCTGGTCTCCCGGGTGCGTGAAATAAAGGGGCGGCTGATGAGCCCTGGATCTACAAGATACGACACTACTTCCACCACGGCAATCGGGACGCCGTTCGGTTCAGGGCGCGCTTGCACTCGCCGCGGAACGACGATATCTTAGACCGATTCAACCTGCGGGGTGAGATCATGGCAGACATGCTGACACCGAACCGGACGGCCAGGCCAGGCGATTCCAGGGGCTTTCAACGCATGTTTGCGCCGGATCGGCTGACGCTCGGCGTGTTCTTCCCGATCGAGGCGTTCTCCGGCGACCAGCCGACGATGCTCGGCCAGGAAGGCCTGGCCCGGCGCGCCGAAGAACTCGGATACGCCGCGCTGTGGTGCCGCGACGTGCCGCTGCGCGACCCCAGCTTCGGCGACGTGGGCCAGGTCTACGATCCGTGGGTCTATCTCGGCTGGATCGCGGCGCAGACCAGCGAGATCGCGCTGGCCACCGGCGCCCTGGTCCTGACCCTGCGCCACCCCTTGCATACCGCCAAGGGCGTGGCATCGGTGGACCGGCTTTCGGGCAACCGCCTGGTCCTCGGCATTGCCTCCGGCGACCGGCCGGTCGAGTTCCCGGCCTTCGGCGTCGATTTCGAACAGCGTTCCGCCCTGTTCCGCGACAACCTGCGCGTCGTGCGCACGGTCCTTGCCGAGCAGTTCCCGACACTCCAGTCGTCCCACGGCACGCTGGCCGGGACCGCCGATCTCATCCCCAAGCCGATGACTCCCGTGCCGATGCTCGTTACCGGTCACAGCGGGCAGCCGCTGGACTGGATCGCGAAACATGCGGACGGGTGGATCACCTACCCGCGCGGACTCCAGCGCCAGGCCGAGGTGGCGGCGCACTGGCGCGCCGCGGTGGGAATTGCGGCACCCGGCGTCTTCAAGCCCTTCGTGCAATCGTTCTATGTCGACCTGAGCGACGATCCCGACGCTGCGCCCACGCCGATCCACCTGGGCTTTCGCGGCGGCCGGCACTTTATCCTGCGCTTTCTCGAGGCGGTACGCTCGATTGGGGTCAATCACGTCATCCTGAACTTCAAGTACGGCGCGCGCAAGGCCGGCGACGTGCTCGAAGAAATCGGCCAGGAGATCCTGCCGCAGCTGGCGGCATCCCAGCCTTGAACGAAGCATCATGGCCGGCTGCATGCCGATCCCCCGATGCGCACCACACAGGATTAAGCACCTTGATTAACGCAAACTAACGACCGGGTACCGGACCAAGGTGGGAGTTTCCTTGTGCCGGCGGTACCGGTGCGGATCAGTGAGAGGCAGAGGCAAACATCATGGCTACAGCAAAACTGGATAAAGCGGCATGGCAGAAAACTTTCGACCAGATGTCGAAATCGCTGCTGGTCGGGAAGCAGGTCGAGATCGAGGTGATCGGGCTCGATATCGGCGACCAGATCGAGCAGGAGTGGATTCAATTGCTGGGCATTAGCTACGACCCCAAGGACGATCTCATCGAAATTCTCGTCGAGGGCCTCGATCACCTGATCCCCAAGCCGCGCGAAGTCTGGCTCGATCACGGCGCCACCGGACTGGCCAGCATGGAAGTGATCCAGGACGACGAAGTGCGCCAGATTATCCGGCTGCGCGAGCCGCTGATGCTGCCCTTCTCCGGCACGGCGTGAGCGCGGGAAGCGGACGATGGTTCGCCGGCGACCCGTCGGCGTTGCCCGGTCACGGCTTCGAACGGATCAGAACTGCTCCGCCGCCACCGGCCGTCCGAACAGGTAACCCTGGAACGCACTGCATCCGTGCATGGCAAGAAAGTTGCGCTGGTCCGCCGTTTCGACGCCTTCCGCGATCACGTCCAGTCCCAGGGTGCGGCCCAGCCCGAGGATCGTGCGCGCGATCGCGGCGTCGTTCGGATCGGTGAGCACGTCGCGCACGAAAGACTGGTCGATTTTCAGCTGGTCGAGCGGCAGGCGCTTCAGGTAGGCGAGCGAGGAATACCCTGTGCCGAAATCGTCGAGCGCGAACCCGATCCCTTTCTCCTTGAGCGCGTGCATGGTGTCGATCGTATTCTCGACGTTCGCGACCAGCAGGCTCTCGGTCAGCTCGAGCTTGATCCGCCGCGGGTCTGCGCCGGTACGCTCGATGACCCGCAGTACCAGGTCCACGAAGGCCGGCTGGCGGAACTGGCGCGCGCTCACATTGATCGCCATCGTCAGGTGCGCGGTTTCCGGGCGGCTGGCCCAGGCCACCAGCTGGCGGCATGCCGCTTCCAGGACCCACTCGCCCAGCTGCACGATCAGCCCGGTCTCTTCGGCGAGCGGAATGAACACGGATGGCGACACTGGCTGGCTCCCCGGGCGCTGCCAGCGCAGCAGCGCCTCGGCGCCCATGGTGTAGCCGCTGCTGTCGGTCTGGCGCTGGTAATGCAGGGCGAATCCGTGGGTTTGCAGGCTGCGGCGCAGATCGGCCTCCAGCGCGACACGCGCATTGATCACCGTCTGCATGTGCAGGTCGAAGAAGCGGATCGTGTTGCGGCCGGCCGCCTTGGCCTGGTACATCGCCAGGTCTGCGCGCTTGAGCAGTTCGTCGATGTCCTTGATGTCCTGGTCGAACAGGGCCACGCCGATGCTGGGCGTCGCATAGTGCTGGTGCCCGTCCAGCTGGAACGGCTCATTGAATGCGCCGAGCAATTTTTCTGCGACGTGTTCGGCCTGGGCTGCCGCCTCTTCCTGGTCCGCGCTCAGGTACTCCAGCACGATGACGAATTCGTCCCCGCCGTGCCGCGCCACGGTGTCGCTGCCGCGCGGCACCCGCGCTTCGAGGCGCCGCGCGACCTGCTGCAGCAGCAGGTCGCCCTTGTCGTGCCCGAGCGTATCGTTGAGGGTCTTGAAGTTATCCAGGTCGATGAAGAGCAGGGCGCCGCCATGGCCGTCGCGCCTGGTTGCCGCGACCGCGTGCCGCAGCCGGTCCAGCAGCAGGCGCCGGTTCGGCAAGCGCGTCAGGGGATCGAAAAAGGCGAGGCTGAGGATCGCATGCTCGTCGTGCTTGCGCTGCGTGATGTCGGTTTCGATTTCCAGCACCAGGGGCGGCTGGACATCGTCGCCGCGCACGAGGGTCAGGTGCGATTCGACCGTCACCCGGCGCCCGTCCTTGCGCCGCTTGCCGATTTCGCCGCGCCAGTCGCCCTTGTGCACGACCTGGTGATACGCCCGTTCCAGGTCGTCCTCGCCCAGCATCATGAGTTCGCCCTTGGTCTTGCCGATGACCTCGGCGGCGGTCCAGCCGAACAGGCGTTCGGCGCCCTGGTTCCAGTAGGTGATGCGCAAATCGATACTTGAAACCGAGATCGCATCGTGGGCATTGTCCAGCAGCGACGCCAGCAGCCGGTTGCGTGCTTCGGCTTCGCGGCGCTCGGCTTCGGCCTGCTTCTCCGCGCTGATGTCGAGCATCGAACCGATCACGTTGAGCGTTGCACCTTCGGCGTTGCGCCTGAACACGCCCTGGTTCCGTACGCTGACGTAAGCGCCGTCCCCGCGCAGGAAGCGGTATTCCGCGCCCCAGGTTTCGCGCCCACCATTCATTGCCGCATACAAGCCGCTGACGACGCGCTCACGATCCTCCGGCGCGATCCGGGAGGTCCAGTCGTCGATGCCGTCATTGAAGGCGTCCGCGTCGTAGCCGAACATGGATTGCACGCCCTCGCTCCACCAGAGGCGGCCCTTGGGGACATCCCAGTCCCAGATGATGTCGCTGGTCACACGCGCCACCATCCTGAACCGCTCGGCGGCCTCGCGCTCCATCTCCTGCAGCCGCTTGCGCTCGGTGATTTCGGTGGTATAGGTGGCCAGGCCTTCTTCCGTCGGGAAGATGCGCACGTCCTTCCATGCCTGCAGCGGGGCGTAGTATTCCTCGAATGCGACCGGCTGCCGGCGCGCCATCGCAAACTCGTACTGCGCCCCGAAATGCGTACCCACCAGGTCCGGGTAGGCTTCCCACAACACCTTGCCGAGCAACTCGTGGCGCGACCGCCGCAGCAGCCGCTCGGCTGCTTCGTTCAGGTAGGTGAACCGCCATCCCTTGTCCAGCGTGTAGAACGCGTCGGACATGGCCTCCAGCGTGCCCAGGAGCTGGCGCGACATCGCCTGCAACTCCGCGCCGGGCTGTTCACCGCTTGCTGATCCATTGTCCGTCTTCATGCTGTCGCTCCGCCATCTGCGGCCGGTCGGCCTTTCGTATTGTCGCGCTGTCGTCGCTCGAAGGCGGTCAGGCATGGCGTCAGAGCAGCAACTTGTAAGATGGGAGTAGGGTAGCTAAGTTCCTCGGTTTCGGCCGCGCGCGCCGCGCGACTGCCGCCAATCGTGCGGCGCTCGGCTGCCGGCTTTTTGCTAGTATCGACTCGTCTCATGCGGCGCGCAAGAGCGCGCAAGAGCATGGATGGGCCGAACGCGTTCCGGTGCACAGTCGACACTCAGCCAATATGCACAACACAAAATATTTCGATCCCAATCGCCATGCCACCTGGCTCGAGTGTTTCTTCGATCTGATTTTTGTGG
Source organism: Massilia litorea (assembly GCF_015101885.1). Classification (NCBI taxonomy): domain Bacteria; kingdom Pseudomonadati; phylum Pseudomonadota; class Betaproteobacteria; order Burkholderiales; family Oxalobacteraceae; genus Massilia; species Massilia litorea. The sequence continues at coordinate 655,694 of NZ_CP062941.1, read as the reverse complement.
TAACGATCGATGACGTAACGCATATCCTGAGCCACACGCACGAGGGGCACCTCGACCCGCTCCAGTTCTGGAAATTCGTCCTGGTTTTCATACCCCTGTGGTGGCTGTGGGCCAGCCACACGATGTATGCCAACCGGTTCGATGCGGATGACCGCAAGCATCGGCTGGCGACCCTGTTCATCATGTTCCTGTTGATCATCATCTCGGGCCTGATCGACGAGCGATTCACGGCCGGCTTCGAGGCGATCGTCGCCTGTTACGCCGGTTCGAAATACATCGTGGCCATGATGTATTTCGTGTCGAAATACCGGCACAAGGAAAGCGTCGCACTCACAACGGCAGTCGGCTGGGTGATCGTAGCCGGCGCCACCATCAGCCTCGCTTCGGTCCTGTTCCCGGCGCCGGAGAGATATGTCGTGTTTTACCTGGGAATACTGTTCGACCTGGGGGCGTTCATCTTTTTCTTGCGGCGCCGTCTCGAGGCCATTCCAGCGCATACCGAGCACCTGATCGAGCGTGTGGGCCTGCTCACGATCATCATCCTGGGAGAGTCCATCACCAGCCTGTCCACGGGACTGGCCGACATCAGATGGACGCCGGAGAAGCTGCTGACCGCCGCCACCGGCTTCGTGACGATATCGAGCATCTGGTGGGTTTACTTCGACAGTTTTCACCTGCTGTCCGAACAGAAGCTCAGTACCGGCCATTCGGTCCTCTACTCGCACTTGTTCGTCTTCATCGGCCTGTCGATCCTGGCCAGCCTGATCCGGCACGCGATCCTGGACGACATGGCCGTATCCGATTTCCGGGTACTGTCGGTCATCGGCGCGGTCTGCTTTTTCATCGGCAAACAGTACGCCTATTTCATGGAGCGTCCCGAGCTGCGGCACCAACTGGTCGTCAATACCCTGGTCGTCTTCGTGTTGACCGGGCTTTCCCTGCTGTTGCCCGAAACAGGCCATATCCTGCTTGGCCTGACCGCTGCGGTGGTTTGTTATGCTTTCCTCAGTCTCAGATACCTGAACATCCCCCCGCAGCGTCACGAACATCCGCGCAAGCGCGCCATCACAGGACAGCAGCCATGACAGGAGCCATCATGCGCAATACGCGATTTCCCTCCGGAGAGCAGGTGCCGGTGCTCGGCCTGGGCACCTGGCACATGGGCGAACGTCCGGCAAACCGGCAGGACGAACGCGATGCGATACGCTACGCCATCGACAACGGAATGACCGTCATCGACACCGCCGAAATGTACGGCGACGGCGCCGCCGAGGAACTGGTCGGCGAGGCGCTTGCCGGCCGCAGGAGCGAGGCCTTCATCGTCACCAAGGTGCTTCCCCATCACGCGACGCGGCGTGGAACGGTCGCCGCGTGCGAGGACAGCCTGCGCCGGCTGGGCACCGATGTCGTCGACCTGTACTTGCTGCACTGGCGCGGCGGGGTCCCCCTGGAAGAGACGCTGGAGGGCTTCGATCGACTGCTGCGCGCGGGTAAGATCCGTTCCTGGGGCGTCAGCAATTTCGACACGGCGGACATGGAGGAACTGGCCGCCCTGGCTGGAGGCGATGCGGTGGCGGCCAACCAGGTGCTGTATAACCTGACGCGGCGCGGCATCGAGTTCGACCTGATGCCCTGGTGTGGGCAGCGCAAGCTCCCTCTCATGGCGTACTCCCCGCTCGAGCAGGGCCGCCTGCTCGGCGAACCCGAGCTGCTGCGCCTGGCGGCAGCCCATTCCGCCACCCCTGCGCAGATCGCCTTGCGCTGGGTGCTGCGCAGCGATCAGGTGATCGCGCTGCCGAAGGCCGGCACCCCGGAGCACGTCAGGCAGTTGCGCGCCGCGCTCGATATTGCGCTGTCGCCGCAGGACATGGCGGCGCTGGACCGTGCCTTCCCGCCACCCAAGCGAAAGATGCCGCTGGAAATGATCTGACGCGGTTCATGCGGCGTTGTTGCCGGACGACCAGCCGATCCTTACATCGTCCACTTCACCATCAGGGTGGGCGAGTTGCGCGAATAGTCCTGCCCCTCGATCTTGTAGCGATGGATTTCGTAGCGCAGGCCGGCCTGGAAGCTGCCTTTGGCGTCGATCGCCCACAGCAGTTCCGGGCGCAGGAATACTTCCGTGCCATTCGCTCCCGTTCCATTGATCAGCGCCAGCAGGTTGAAACGAAGCCGCTCGCCCGCGAACGGCTTCGACATCAGGACCGAGCGCCACAGCGTCTCGCCCTTGTAGAAATTGGTATTGCGGCGCAGGATGCCCGACTCGAAGTAAGCGAAGCCCGGCACAGTGAAGTTGAAGGAGATGCCGTGGTTCCAGGAACGGAAGTCGGCGTAACTGGCGCGCTCGTAGCGCGCGATCAGCGACACGTCGGCAATCGGGCCGAAGGCCAGGTTGCGGCCGCTGATCTTCCCCAGGCTCAGGCGTGGATTGAAGACCAGCAGGCTCTGGTTGGGGCTGTTGCCGCCGAAGGAGCCGGCGCCGGCGCCGCCGACGTTCTCGCCACTAAACAGCTCGGCATCGACGTACACGTCGCCGTACTTGAAGCCTGCGAAATATTCGAACTGGTAAGTCTTCAGTTTCTCATCGTCGGTCCCGGTGCCGAGCACGGGATCGGCCCTGGACCGGGTCGTGTACAGGGCGTTCAGGTTCGCCACCTGGAATTCGGCCGCCAGCACGGTGCCGGTTGCGGCCAGTGCGGCAAGCGCCAGCGCAGTGCGCATCACACGTTTATTCAGATTCATTCCATCTCCATTGTCGGCCAGCAGCCTGCCGCGCTGCCGCGGCAGGGGCGCTGTCGGTATTCATTCGGGTAGGCAGACGCCCGCAGCAGGACCGCTGCGGGCGCCGAAAGCAGGCTGGGGTCAGGCCGGTACGGCTTCCTGCACGCCCTTGTCGAGCAGCGGGTTTTCGCTCGCCGGGACGTGAATGGCCGCTGTGCGCGGGCTGGCGTCCTGCAAGCCTTTGCGGATCACACCGTCCTGCATCACCAGCGCGATCCTGGCCGGCTCGGTCAGGATGCCCAGGTCCTGCAGCGGGTCGCCGTCGACCAGCACCAGGTCGGCAAGGAAACCGGGACGCACCTGGCCCAGTTCATGCGGCCGCATCATGATCTCGCCGCCCAGGCGGGTCGCCGAGACCAGCGCTTCGGTCGGGGTCATGCCGATGTAGTCCACGAAATACTGGAGGTCGTTGGCATTGGTCCCGTGCGGCATCCACGCAAAGCCGTAGTCGCCGCCCGGCAGGATGCGGATGCCGCGCTTGTGCATCTGGCGCAGCGAGGCCGCCGCTGCTTCCAGTTCCTGCGGGTAGCCCATTTGCCGGGCGATCTCGGGCGTGATGCCATATTCCGACGCGTTGAAGCTGGTGCGCACCAGCCAGCCGATGGCGGGCGCCACGAAGTGCCGCTCCTTGTTCGCCTCCAGCATGTCCAGCGTTTCCTCGTTCGCGAAACTGGCGTGGAAGATGATGTCGATGCCGTGGCGGATGCACTGGCGTACCGACTCGTCGGAGCGCGCGTGCGCCGCCACGCGCTTGTTGTTGCGCTTCGCCTCGCTCGTCAGCATGGCGATTTCTTCGTCCGAGAATGGCGACAGCTCTGCCGACAGGCCGGCAATATATTCGCCCGACAGGTTGATCTTGAGGTGGTCCACGCCGTATTTGATGAACATGCGCGCGGCCTTGCGCACTTCCTCGGGGCCGCTCACGATGTGGCCGAAACTCAGTTCCTGGAAGGGCAGGTGGGGCAGGGTGTTGTCGCCGAGACCGCCCAGGGTGGCGATCTCCTGGCTGCCGGCCAGGTAGCGCGGGCCGACGCACTGGCCTGCCGCGATGGCATTGCGCAGGACGATATCGAGACGCGGCTTGGCGGCGGCGGCGCCGATGGCCGAGGTCCAGCCCATGTCGAGATAGCGCCTGGCCACGTCGACGCACCACAGGATGTGTTCTTCCGGTGGCATGAACTGGATGGCCGACAGCGTCGGCTGGTCGTTCCACGAAAAGTGGGTGTGGGCTTCGGTCATTCCCGGCATCAGGAACTTGCCGCCGCCGTCGATCAGCTGGTCCGCGGTGCCCGACACCTTGTTCGGGAAATGCGCTACTTCGACGATCCGGTTGCCTTCTACGAGGACTTCACCTTTGAATACGTCGTCGCCACTGCCATCGAAAATCGTGACATTGGTGATTGCAATCTTCTTCATGTATGTCTCCTCTGGCCCCCAAGGCCTGGTTATTTTGAAGAACTCAGGAACTTCGTCAGCTGTTGCATGCACTCCTGCGGACGCTCGAAGGTGGTCCAGTGGCCGCAGCCTTCCAGCACCACCATCTCGCTGCCCTTGATACGTTCCGCCATGGCCGCCACGTTCGCCGCAGGCGCAACACCGTCCTGGTCTCCCGTGACCAGCAAGGTCGGCACTGAAATGTCGTCGATCGCTGCCGCCTGCGCCGTCGCCAGCGCCCTGCAGCTTTGCCCGTAGCCTTCGGGGCTCTGGCGCATCACGCTCTCGCGCACCAGCGCCAGCACGGCCGGCTGCTGGGCCTTGGTTTCCTTCGAGGTCGCTGCGCCGACGATGGCGTCGGCGATTTCCTGCATCGCGGCCGCGCCGCCGGTGGCGGCCTTGTCGGCGCGCGCCAGGATGCCGGCGCGTCCCGCGTCGGGCGGGCACACGAGCGGGCCGAACAGCGCCAGGCCGGTGACCAGCGCCGGATTGTTCGTCGCGATGTGCTGGCAGACGATGGTGCCCATCGAGTGGCCGAGGAAGGTCGCCCTGGTAATGTCGAGCTCGCGGCACACGGCCTGGACCGCGTCGGCCATGCTGGCGATGTTGAGTTCGCCGCTGCCGCTTGGGGAGCGGCCGCTGCCCGGCAGGTCGATGCGAACGATGCGGTGGCCTTGCAGCGCCCCCATCACCGGGGTCCAGGTATTGCTCGAGCCGCCCAGGCCGTGGACGCACACGATGGCGGCGCCTTCGCCTTCGACTTCAACGGTCAGTCCTGCAACAATTTCGGTAGTCATGTGAGGTTTCCTTTTAAATGAATTGGTTTTCGATGGCGCCGATGCCGTCGATCTCGACCCGTACCACGTCGCCCGCAGCCAGGAAGCGCGGCGGCTTCATGCCCAGCCCGACGCCCGCCGGGGTGCCGGTGGCGATGATGTCCCCCGGGTACAAGGTGATGCCGCGCGAAATCGTCTCGATCAGGGTCGGGATGTCGAAGATCAGGTTGTCGGTCGGACCATCCTGGCGCAGCTCGCCGTTGACCCAGCAGCGCACGCGGGTCCGGGTGCCATCGAGCTGGTCGGCGGTCACGATCCACGGACCCATCGGGCAGAAGGTGTCGAACGACTTGCCCATGTCCCACTGCTGGTGGCGCATCTGGACGTCGCGCGCGGTGACGTCGTTGACCACCGTGTAGCCGAACACATGCCCCATGGCGTCGGCGCGGGTGATGTTCTTGCCGCCTTTGCCGATGACGACCGCCAGTTCGGCCTCGTAATCGATTTGCTCCGAGATCGCGGCCCCCGGCAGCATGATGTTGTCGAAGGGGCCGACGACGCATTCGGGCACCTTGGTAAAGACGATCGGCCAGGCTTCCGGATTGGCGTCGTTGTCCTTGAATACCGAGGTTTGCAATTCCTTTGCGTGGGCGTGGTAGTTGCGGCCCACGCACCAGACGTTGCGGCGAGGTACCGGGATCGGCGCCAGCAGCTGGACCGATGCGAGCGGCACCCCTTGCCCGGTGGGTGCGGGGAGCGCGCCGCCGTCGGCCAGCAGTTTGATGATCACCAGGGCGCCTTCGGCCGCCGCGTTTTCGGGAAGTTCGAACGGCGTGACCTGCTCGCGGTCATCGGAAACAAGCCCGACGAAGCGGCGTCCATCGAGTTGATATGTTGCGATTTGCATGTATTCCTCCAGGTATTCGGTCGGGACCGATTGAAGCTCGGACCGCTGACCGTGGACGGAGTCTAGGAACAAACGGGCAGGCGCGCTTATCAACCCATGGCTGGGCTTATCGCCGGGTCCAACCCCTTATCAATGCGTCTGATATCTTTTTTTCGAACGTCTGATATGCCCCGCTGCCAGGATTACAATTTGGGCATAAATATGACCGGTAATGCCGGCAAGGGAGACAAGATGGCAGAGTCGTACGCGTTCTACGAAGGGACGTTTGGACAGGCGATCGTGCTGGAGACGTGTACCGACCTGGTGGCGCACGCACATTCCGAATCGCAGATCGTGTTCTGGCTCGGCGGCGCGCGGGCCCAGGCCAATGTCGGCACCGAGGTGGTCCGCTACGACGAAAATGTGGGCCTCGCGACGAATGCGTATCAGTCGCACGACATGACGCGGCTGGATGGAACGGGACCGGCAGTGTTCCTGGTGTTCATGATTTCGCGGAAGTGGCTGAACGAACTGCGGCGGGCGACCGGTCGTCCCTTTGTCTTCCCGTCATCGCGCATTCCGATCGATGCCGGCTTGCGCCAGGCCTGCTGGCAGGTGCTGGACCTGATCCTGTCGGCGCGCGAACCCGAGGATGGCTTGAATGGCCTGGTCGAGCAGCTGATCAGCGCCACCATCGACGCCACCACGCGCGGACGCGTGGCCGATCCCAGGCGCCTGCTGCCGCCCTTGCTCGACCATCGCCTGCGCAGCGCGATCACGCTGATGCGCGAGCATGTCAGCGACAAGATCGCACTCGACGAGATCGCGCACCAGGTCGGCCTGTCGCGCGCGCACTTCTTTACGCTGTTCCGTGATCAGCTCAATACGAGTCCGCAGGTGTTCTGGAGCGCCGTCCGGGTCGAAGAGGCGATGCGCCGGCTGATCGGCCAGGGCGCATCCCTGACCACGGTCGCACTCGACCTCGGATTCTCCGCGCCCAGCAATTTTTCCCGTTTCTTCAAGGAGCACACCGGCGTGTCGCCCTCGACCTTCCGGCGCGCTGCGGTGGGGGCGATGCCGGCGACAGTGACGGGGCTGGCAGTTTGAACGACTCTACTGAATTACTGGTGGCCGGGGCGGAATCGAACCACCGACACAAGGATTTTCAATCCTCTGCTGACGCTGCTCCCTGGCGGACGGGCAGCTTCCAGCCCGGCCGGATGAAATGGCAGGTATATCCGTTCGGATTGCGTTCCAGATAATCCTGGTGTTCCGGCTCGGCCTCCCAGAAAGGTCCCGCCGCGACGATCTCGGTGACGGCCTTGCCGGGCCAGAGGCCGGAGGCGTCGACGTCGGCGATGGTCTGCTCGGCCATGCGCTTTTGTGCATCGTCGAGATAATAGATGCCGGAGCGATAGCTCATCCCCCGATCATTACCCTGACGGTTCGCCGTGGTCGGATCATGGATCTGGAAGAAAAATTCGAGGATCTGGCGATAGCTGATCTGGCCCGGATCGAACACCAGTTCCAGTGCTTCCGCATGGGTGCCATGGTTGCGGTAGGTGGCGTTGGGCACGTCGCCGCCGGTGTAGCCGACGCGCGTCGAAAGCACGCCCGGTATGCGCCGCAGCAATTGCTCCATGCCCCAGAAGCAGCCGCCGGCCAGGATGGCGGTTTCAGTGTGAGCTGTCATTGATTCCCTTTGCTTGAATGAGTGGTAGGCGTGAAGCGCATATCTTCCCACGTTGGCCCGTTTGTCGCCGCGCCTGTCGCATGCCGGTCATCAGCCGGTGAATTGCGGCAGATGCAGGCTGGAGGATTGTTCTGGATGGTCTCCATGGCCCGCGTGCGAGCGCCCGACTGCAGCATCGGCGCGCGCGCCGGCAAGTGCGCTCAGGATCAGCCGTGAGGTTTCCGCCGGAGCATCCCAGTGCGGAAAATGGCCACAGCGATCGAACCAGTGGAGCTGAGCATCCGGGAACAAGGCCAGCGCGCGTCTGGCTTGACGCGGAAAGCAGACCCGGTCACGCCGTCCCCAGCCAATGACGAGCGGATGCACGATGCTGTTACGCGGAGCCCCTTGTTGCTCCTCACCGTAGGCGAGCTGGGCCAGCAGTTCATCAAAAGCCGGCGAGGCCACATAGCTGCACAATTCGTCGCTCACGGTGTCCGGCGCCAGCTTGGTCGGCCGCGCAGAAAATTGTGCCAGCAACAAAGCGCGACCCAGTGGGTTGGCGCAGACTGCCGGCAATACCGGGCGCAGCAGCCGCAGCAACCGGATCGACAGGTAGATCGAGCTGAAGAACGCGTGACGCTCCCATCCCTGCCAGAAACCGCCAGGATTGAGCGCTACCACGCCGCCGACGATTCCACCGCGTCGCGCCAGCTCCAGCACCAGTCGCGCCCCCATCGAGCTACCCACTGCATCGATGCCGCTCAAGCCATGGGCATGGAGGAAGGCCGCGGTCTCATTTGCCAGGGTGCGGATCGAGGTTTCGCCGGCCAGCCGCGGCGTCTGGCCAAAGCCGGGCAGGTCCACCGCGATGACTTCGCGCCTTGTCGCGAGATCGGCCAGAATTGGGTTCCAGCTCTGCCAATGGCCGCCGAGGCCATGAATCAACAGCAAAGGCTTGCCGGTGCCGCGACGAATGTAATGCATGATCGATTCTCCCCATCGCACGGGCGTGCGTATGCCGCCAGCCTACCGCAGCGGGCACAACGACGGCGTTCGTTAGACATTCTTGCGGGGGATGACGGTCCGGAGAGGGACGGACACAAGGACGGTGGAATCCACAAACAAAAACGCCAACCTGCATGGGTTGGCGTTTTTCTGTACTACTGAATTCTTGGTGGCCCGGGGCGGAATCGAACCACCGACACAAGGATTTTCAATCCTCTGCTCTACCAACTGAGCTACCAGGCCAAGGCGGCGAATTTTAGCATGAAGTGCCGGCTCGTCCATAATTTTTGCGCGCGCACCCTCCCTCAACCCGCCAGCTGCATGCGCCGCCAGCGTGCCGGCGAGGTTCCCGTCTCGCGTTTGAAGGCGCGGGCAAAGGCCGCTTCCGATTCGTAGCCGACCTCCAGCGCCACCGACGCCACCGGTGCCCGGCTGCCGCGCAGCAGGCCGGCAGCCGCTTCCATGCGCCAGCGCGCCAGGTATTGCATCGGCGGCAGGCCGAGCAGGCGCAGGAAGCGCGCGCAGAAGACCGAGCGCGACAGATTTGAAGCGCGCGCCAGGTCGTCGATGGTCCAGGGACGGGCCGGGGCGCGGTGGATCAGCGCCAGTGCGCGCCCGATCTGAGGGTCGCGCAGGCCGGCCAGCCAGCCGGTGCTGCCGGCGGGCAGGCACTCCAGGTAGCGCCGCAGGGCGTCGATGAACATGGTTTCGCTGGCGCGCTCGAGCAGGGCCGCCGCGCCCGGCTGGCCGCGGTCGGCGCGCAGCGCCAGTTGAGCGAGTTCGGCGTGGGCGGCGGCGCTGTTCGATGCCGGCAGGTGCAGCAGGCGCGGCAGGGCGTCGAGCAGGGGATTGAAGGGGTGACGGTCGCAGGAAAGAAAGCCGCAGACCAGTTCGGTGTCGCCCGGCGTCGCGTGTTCGCCCCAGGAAAATTCGTATTGCGAGTGAAACACGATCGGGATCGGCTTGGGCGCGTCGCGCGTGGCGGCGATCCAGTCGCGATCGATACGCGTCGGCTGCAGGTCGGGGTCGTTCGAGAGCACGTGGCCGTCGCCGTGCGGCAGGATGACGACGTCGCCGGGACGCAGCCGCACCGGCGCGAGGCCGGCCACGCAGGCCCAGCCGGCGCCCTTGGCGAGCACGTGATACTCCATCACGTGCTCGGCGTCCGGGAACAGTAGCCGGCCGAGTTCGCGCATCGGCGGCGCCTCGACCGCCCAGACCGCGGGAAAGCTGATCTGGTAGAAGACGGCGCCGCGCAGGCGTACCGAGCGCAGCACATCGGAGAGGGTGTCGGTTTCCATCGTGGTCAGGACGGCCGGTCAGGATGCGCGGGCAAAACGTGCCGACGCCCGGTCAAGCAGGCCCCGGCCCCGCACACCATACTGAAATTTTCGATCTCGCGATTTGGAGAAGGAAGGATGACACCATGGACAAGACAACGCAATCGGCCCCGGGCGCCGCAACGGCTCGGTCTGCCGCGCAGCCGGACTACGCCGCCATCAAGTCGCGCCAGCAGGCCGCCTGGGCCAGCGGCGACTTCGCCATCATCGGCGTGACCCTGCAGATCGTCGGCGAGACCCTGGCCGAGATGGCCGACATCCGCGCCGGCGAGACCGTCATCGATGTGGCGGCCGGCAACGGCAATGCGACGCTGGCGGCGGCGCACCGCCTGGCCCGCGTCACCTCGACCGACTACGTGCCGGCCCTGCTCGAGAAGGGCAGGGCGCGCGCCGCCGCCGAGGGCCTCGACGTCGAATTCCGGGTGGCCGATGCCGAGAATTTACCCTTCCAGGACGGCAGCTTCGACGTGGCTGTGTCGACCTTCGGCGTGATGTTCGCGCCCGACCATGCGCGCTGTGCCGGCGAACTGCTGCGCGTGGTGCGCGCGGGCGGCCGGATCGCCCTGTCGAGCTGGACGCCCGACAGTTTCGTCGGCCAGCTGTTCAAGGTGATCGGCAAGGCAGTGCCGCCGCCGGCGGGCCTGATGTCGCCGCTGTTGTGGGGCACGGAGGCTTATCTTGGCGAACTCTTCGGAGACGCCGCCGCCGACATCCGCACGGCGCGCCGCAATTTTGCTTTCCGCTATACGTCGGCCAGCCATTGGCTGCAGGTGTTCCGCGATTTTTATGGGCCGGTGAACAAGGCATTCGCGGCGCTCGACGGCCATGGCCAGGCCTTGCTGGAACACGACATCCTGGAACTGCTCGGGTGGTTCAATACGGCCGATGGCGCCTCGCTGGTGGTGCCCTCGGAATACCTGGATGCGGTGATCGTCAAGCGCAGCGCCTGACCGGGGAAACGTCGAAAGAAAAACCGGGCGGGCAGCTTGCGCCACCCGCCCGGTTCATGTGCAGCTTACTGTCTGCTGTCGATTACCAGCCGATGTCCTTCAGCAGTGGCAGCGTCAGGTCCAGCGGCGGCGTCACGGTGAGGGTCAGGTCGGCGCTGATGTTTGGTTCCATCAGCAGGTTCGGCGAAGCCGAGACGTCCCAGTGCGAGACCGACGAGCCGCCGATCAGCGGGTTCGGCGTGTACAGCAGCGGACGGCCTGCCAGGTCGGCGCCGGCCTTGCGGTTCGGGTCGATCGCCAGCGAGGCGGTCACCGAGCCAGGGGTGCTGCGCGAGCCGTATTTCACGGCGGCGGCAACGGCTGCCTTCAGCGTTTCGCCATCGGCCTGGGTGATGCCGACCGACGGGATCGTCACGGTTGCGTCCGCGCCGCCCGGGGTGAAGGTGCCGGCGGCGTTGTTCGCCAGGATGACGGCAACCGCACCGGCGTTCTGCGCGTTCTTCACTTTTTCGGCGAAGGTGCAGCCACCGCGGCTGATGATCGGCACCTTGCCTTTGGCGGCGGCAGCGTTGGCGGCGTTGAACGGCGAGCAGCCAGGGCCCAGTTCGCCAGTTTGGGCGGCGATCGTCGCCAGCACACCCAGGTTGCCGGTGCTCGGCACGGCCGGGCCAAAGGCCGATGGGCTGTACGGCGCGGTCGGCACGGCACCTGCCGGGCTCGACGATTTCACGACCGGCAGCGGCTTCAGGATGGCGGCGCCGGCGACGGCGTTCGGACCGGTCCAGGCCAGTTGCAGCGGATTGATTGCCGAGGCCTTGCGTTCGGCCGAGGTCATGTCCAGCCAGCTCTTCTTGGCCGTGTTGTCGTACATGAAGCGTTCCCAGATGCTCGGCAGGCCGTCCGGGGTGTACGCGGTGTACTCGGCGTTGATGCGGTTGCCGCTCGAGGTGCTGACGCTCATCACCGAGAAGCCCAGGCCATGGCCCAGTTCGTGCAGCAGGGTGGCAGCGAAGTTGACGGCGGTGCCGGCCTTGCCGTCCAGGCCCAGGTAGAACGGCGCACCGTCGAGGCAGCCGGTCTGGCCGAGGCGGGCGTTGAACTGGGTCTTAATGTCGACGTTGCCGTAGCCGGTGCCGTCGTCAGGCTGGCCTGCGCTCAGGTTGGTCTTGGCCAGCTTGTTGGCCAGCGCTTGCGGATACCAGGTGCCTGGTGCGCCGCCCGGGAAGTCGTGCCACAAGTTCCATGCCGAGGCACTGCCCAGGGTGGCCGAGGTCGAGGTGCAGGTCAGGTTTTCCCAGCCGGCCGAGACGACGATCTCGACGTTGCTTTCGAGGTTCTTTTCCCAGATGTCGGCGACATAACGGTAGACGTTGAAGCGCTGCTGGCCGAGCGTGGTGCCCATGTTGCCGCCGACTGGCGCGACCGGGGTCGGGTCATTGAAGCCGTAGCCGGCAGGGTCGCGGCTCTGGATCTTGATGGTGGCCGCTTCCGAGGCCAGGCAGGTCAGGGCGCAGGCGGCTGCAATCAGCGAGCGCGCGGCGGAACGCGAAAATTGAGGGGTGCGCATGTTTACTCCGTTTCAACCTTGTTGGTGTGGACGTGGCCGGCGACAGCCGAGGACTGGTCTGCATTGCTCGACTCGTAAGTCGCAATGCTGCCGTCCGGCTGGCGTTCCGCACGTACGGAGTTGGTGAACTCGTCGGTCAGGCGCACGCCGCGGGCACCGCTGGCGTGGAATTTCTGCTGGAAGGCTTGCGGCGAAGCGCGCAGGGTGCGCACGCGGGCGTTCGCTTGTGCCCCCTGCGCCTGCATTGCGGCGTGCTCTTCGGCGGTGGCATTGCGCAGCTGGCCGGTGCCTGCATCGCGCACGACGGTCAGCGCATCGCTCGACTGGACCGCTTCCTGGGCGGAGGCTTGGCTGACGAGGCCCAGCAGGGCCAGGGTGATGCCGGCGGCGCACAGCAGGCGCTGGCCGGACTGATGTTTCTGGGACATGAGAATCTCCTGGTATTGAGGTTGCGAAGCGCCTTGCGCTTCGGCTTGCGAAATCCGTGTGGCGATCAGCCGCGCTTGCGGCGGCGCACCAGTGCCAGGCCCATTGCGCCGGCGAACAGGCTGAGCATGGTCGACGGTTCAGGGACTTCGCTGACCAGCAGGCTGTCGACGCCGACGTAGTTGGCAAAGTCGGCGGCGCCGGTGTATTGCAGCGCGAAGCGGGCGTTGCCCTGGCCGCCGGCCGTCATCACTTCATAGCGGGCCCAGCCGTCGGTACCGACGGTGACTGGCGCGCCGAGGACGAAGGAGTTCAGTTCGCCATTGGCATTGCCGAAGCCGAAGGCGATCTGGTCGCTGGTGCCAGGATACGCGTCAGCGCGCAGCCAGAAGGAGACGGTGGCGCCGTTGATGCCGGTCGAAAACTCGGAGGTGATCAGCCAGGTATTGAGATCCCCGCCAGCAGCGGCGTTCAGATAATTGGCGGATGCATAGCTGTTTGCCGGGCCGCTCAGGGCAGGGAAGATGTTCGAGCTGCCCTGGGCCCAGCCGGAAGTCAAGCCGGGCGGGGTGCCGCCATTCTTCAGGACCCAGCCTTTAGCGGCGAGACCACCTACATCTTCAAAACCTTCTGCCAACAATGCACCGGCCTGGGCCGACAACGCCATGCCCGAAAATGCCAATGCAACAAGTGCTTTCTTCATCATCTGATGCGCCTCCAAAGTTTTAGACATTGGTGCTGTGCTGGCATTTCGTGAACGCCATACAGCGCCTTGTAGTTCGCGGCAATGTACCTCGCCGACTCGGCAGCTGATGCATATTGCGTGCCAGCAGACTATGTCTTTGATTACTCAGAGGAAAATTTCGTTGGCGAAAAATTTAGTGAGAAAATGTAAGAATTTCCGACAAAAAACACACAGACGCTTACAACTTGCACCGTATTTGTGCGTTTAAAACAACTTTTAGTCAATACAGGCAGTTTTTCAGATGGATTGCAGCCAGGGGCGTAGTCCGTCGATGGCCTCTTCTTTCGACTTCGCCTCGATCTCGATCCAGGGTGCCTGGGCATAGCAGGCCGGCATCGTATCGATCAAATCGGCGTGCTGGCGGTCGTTGAAGCCGCTGCGTCCGTTGGAGATGTGGACCAGCTGCTGCGCAGGGTCGGCCCAGGTCGCGCGCGCCTTGCGCAGCATCTCCTCGACGCTCGGATCGTCGTAACTGGGCAGGTCCTCGTGGACGATGTGGTGGTGGGCATCGAACACCATCGGCACGCCGCTTGCCATGCAAATGGCGTGGATCTCCTCGGCACTGTAGGCGTATTCGTCGTTCTCCAGGCCGAGCCGGCAGCGGATCGCGTCGGGCAGCGTCGCAATGCACCTGATCAGTGCGTCGGCCCGGTTTGCTTTGCCGCCGTGGATTTCCAGCAGCGCCCAGGACGAACGCGGCTGCTCGAGCAGATCCATGATGTCGGCGTGCATCTGCAATATCCTGATGCTGTTGGCGACGACGTCGGGCGAGTCGGAACTAAGCACCACGAACTGGTCCGGATGCATCACCAGCCGGATGCCGGCCTCGAGCGCGCGCTTGCCCGAGCGCGCCAGGCTCGGGGCCAGGGTGCGCAGGAGGTCGAGGCCTTCGGGCGTGTCGGCAAATGGAAAGATCGACGAAGGCAGGCGATACAGCGAAATGCCATTCTGCGTGCAATAGCGCAGGGCAGTGTCGAGGGTCTGCAGGTTGTCGCGGTAGATGTCTTCCAGGATCTTGTTCTGGGTATCGGCTGATTGGGCGTGCAGGCGCGTGCGCGTGACGGTACGGTAGCGGACCTCTTTTGAGACGGTAATGCAGACCAGGCCCAGATGCGGCATGTGATCCTCGCGTAAGAAGGAAAATAAAAAGTATAGGCTGAAGTCTTTGATGCCCAAATTCAGTTGAAAGCGGGGATTTACCAGCCGTGAAATAAGATAGGAATCAATGCGTAGCGCCACCACCCGCGGCTGGCAGGTGGTGGCGCTGACGGCCGTGCTGCAAACGCTTAGTTCGGCATGATTACCGAATCGATCACGTGGATGACGCCGTTGTCGGCTGCGATGTCGGTTTTGACGACGTTGGCCTTATCGACCATGACCTTGCCGGCAGGGGCGCTGACCTTGAGCGAGCTGCCTTCGACGGTCCTGACCATGCCTGGCTTGACGTCGGCTGCCATCACCGCGCCTGGGACAACGTGGTAGGTGAGAACCTTGGCCAAGGCCGCTTTGTCTTTCAGCAGTGCGTCGAGCTTGGCTTTTGGAATTTTGGCGAACGCCGCGTCGGTCGGGGCGAACACGGTAAACGGACCTGGGCCCTTGAGCGTGTCGACCAGGCCCGCGGCCTGCACGGCGGTGATCAATGTATTGAAGTTGCCGGCCGCCTTGGCGGTGTCGACGATGTCCGCGGCCTGGGTAGAACCGATTGCAAAGGCGAGTGGAAGTGCAAGCAAGATCTTCTTCATGGGGGGGCTCCTGTCGTTGACGGTCGCAGTCCAGGCTGGACTGCACATATGTAAATTATGCCAATTTGCGCCCCGTGTCCAAGCATTGACGCTATATAATTCAAAATAACAGGGACAACAGTGAGACAAAGCCATGAATATGCTGCAGAGAAGTGAGCCTGATCGCATTTTGTACCGCAGTGGCGCCGCCGCCCGGCTGGCCGGGCTGCCGGTGGAGACGCTGCGCATCTGGGAGCGCCGCTACAGCCTGTCGGACGCCGAGCGCTCGGCGCACGGCCAGCGCCTGTACTCGGCCGAGCAGGTGGCACGCCTTAGTCTTCTAAAACAGCTGGTTGACCAGGGCCATGCGATCGGCGTGCTGGCCGGCCTGGCGCGCGAACAGCTGCAGGCGATGCTGGCCGCCGGCGCCGCCGATGCGCGCGTGGCCAGCGGCCCGGTACCAGTCTTGCTGGTCGGCCCGAGCCTGGCGCGGCGGGTGGCGGCCGAGCGCCAGCCGCTGGGACTGGACGTGCGCGCCAGCTGCGCCCGCCTCGAACAGGTGGCGGGTCTGCGTGCACACAACGGCGGGCAGGTGCTCGTGGCCGAAGTGTCCGAGCTCGACGACAGCGCCATGCCGCTGCTGGCCGCCGCGCGCGAAGCGGCAGGTGTCGCGGCGACCGTCGTGCTGTACCGTTTTTGCGCCAGCGCCACGATCCGCGCCTTGCGGGCCCAGGGTTACCTGGTCGCACGCATGCCGGCCGAGCTGGGCGAGCTGGCGCTGCTGTGCCGCTCGGCCCTGGCCGGACAGCGCCTGCCGAGCCCGGAGGCGCCAGGTCCCACCGTCGCGCCGCCCCGTTTCGACGAGGAAGCGCTGGCCACCATCTCGGCCGCCGGCAACCGCCTCAGCTGCGAATGCCCGCGCCACATCACCGATATATTGCTGATGGTCGGCAGTTTCGAACGCTACAGCGCCAATTGCGCCAACCGCAATCCGGAGGATGCGCGCCTGCACTCCATGCTCGAGCGCGCGGCCGGGCAGGCGAGGGTGGTGCTGGAGGAAGCCTTGACGGCGCTGGCACTGGCCGATGGCCTGCCGCTGCCGCCGGCACGCAACTGAAACACCCCCGAAGGCGGCCGGCACTGGTAGCTGGCGGCGCTCCTTGCTATGCTGGCGGGAATATTTATAGGGAGCGCCCACAATGGCATCGTTGCAGGATCAATTCTTGAAGGCCGGGCTGGTCAACAAGAACAAGGCAAAACAAGTTCAGCAGGAAAAGAGCAAGCAGCAAAAGATCGAACGCCGCACCGGCACCGAGAGTGTCGACGAGGCGAAGCTGGCCGCTGCCGAACTGCAGCGCAAGAACGCCGAACGGGCGCGCGAACTGAACGCCCAGCGCGACGCTGCCGCCCAGCAGAAGGCGATCATGGCGCAGATCGTGCAAATGGTGCAGAAGAACCGCCAGGGCAAGGGCAATGGCGATGTCGCCTACAATTTTACGCACGGCACAAAAATCGAGCGCATTTATGTCTCGCATACGGTGCAGGAACACCTGATGGCCGGACGCCTCGTCATCGTGCGCCTGGGCGACAACACCGAGCTGGTGCCACGCGTCATTGCCGACAAGATCGCCGAGCGCGATGCTTCGCTGCTGGTGCGGGTCAAGAAGAACGAGGCTGCGCTCGAGGAAGACGATCCGTATGCGGACTTCAAGATTCCCGACGATTTGATGTGGTGACAGGCGCGACTGCGCCCGGTAGGTAAATAAAACAAACGCCACCGCAAGGGTGGCGTTTTGCTACAGAGTCCCTGTAGCGCACTCAATGGTGCATCGGCATTCCCGTTGCTGCCTGTCCCGGCTGGTCCGGCTGGTAGGCCCGTTGGCTTGCCGCGGTGTCGTGATAATCCTGGAAGCGTGCGACCTTGCCGTCGCGCAGCGTGAACACGTGCACCCAGGGACTATCGTAGCTGCGTCCGGTTTGCCGGACGAGCCAGGTCGCTTCGCCGGTAACGATGACCTTGTCGCCTTCCGCGATGAATTCCTGCGGAACGAAACGGATGGCCTGCGCGGCATCGTCGAGTGATTTGAAAAAGCGGGCAATTTCCGCCTTGCCGTTGTGGCGGCCGGAGAAGGGGATGTACTCCGACTCGGGTTCGATCCAGACCGCGTCGTCGTGATACCGCTCGAGCAGTCGCGGGATGTCGCCGTTCTGGAACATCTGGTAGCCTTCCATGATCAGCCGTTTGTTTTCTTGCGCGTCCATGACAGCCTCCTATCAAGAATCGGCCGTCCAGCGACAATCGCGCCCGCTCATGTCGCGGACGGCCATACATTGAGCCTAGTGCGCGCCGCGCGGAAGTCAAGCCGGGCCGGGCGCCCGGCACGCACTTCTTTTTTTCACTTCCAGGGAGCAAGCATGACGAATACATTCAAGGTCGGCGACAAGGTGCAATGGCATTCCTCGCAGGGAACGGTGACCGGCACCATCAAGAAGAAATTGACTGAGCCCACGGAGATCAAGGGGCACCACGTCGCCGCCTCACAAGACAATCCCGAGTACCTGGTCGTCAGCGACAAGACCGGGGCTGAGGCGGCCCACAAGCCGGACGCGCTGAGCAAGGTGTGAACAGTTCGCTGGCCTGATTGATAAATCTCAAACCTCCGCCCAACGCACCGGCGATGCGGCGCGCCGCGACTAGACTGAGACTAGTCTAAATGAGCGCCCGTGCGATCGCGCTTGCCGGGCGCGTGTCCAGTTTGGCGGAGGGAGGGAGCATGAATACATCGTGGAGAACTGGCCGTCGCGCATGGCTCGCAGCGGCGCTGGTCGCATCGGCAGCAGTGTCCGTCGCGGCAGCCGGTGGTTTGAGGGATTTCCTCGACAGCGAGAATCCTGTGAAGCGTGGCTATGCCATCGTCCCAGCCGGCGTCGTGTTGAATCTGGCGGGCAAGAATCGCCAGCTGGTCGGCCTGGGCAGCTACGTCGTCAACACGAGCGGATGTGTCGACTGCCACAGTCATCCGACCTATTCGCCCGGGGGCGACCCGTTCAAAGGCGAACCAGAACGGCTCAATGCCGAAGAATACTTGTCCGGCGGCCGACAGTTCGGGCCCGAGATCACGTCGGCCAACATCACGCCGGACAATGCAGGCAAGCCTGCGGGGCTGACGCGAAGCGAGTTCATCCAGATGATGCGCACCGGGCACAATCCCAAGGATCCGCCCGGCACCATCGTTCAGGTCATGCCCTGGCCGGTCTTTGGCAAAAAGACCGAGCTGGAGCTGATCGCCGTGTATGAATACCTGCGTGCGATCCCTTCCTTGCCCGACAATACCCATCCAGGGCCCTGATCGAACCGAATACAGGGAAGCACACGGCAACAACAAGAACGCCAACCTGCAAAGGTTGGCGTTTTTGCGTCGCTATTCCCGGCGCTGCGCTGATACTCGCCCAGCAGGATTGTCCGGTGGTAAGCTAATCATGTTGTCACTTCCACCTGAAGGAACCTTATGAAACCGCTGTTCTCCTCCGACGAAGAAGCGAACGCAGCATCCACGGCGCCAACCGTCCCTGCCGCGCCGGCGCCCGCCTTTCCGCCCTTGTCGACTCCTGCCGGCACGTCGGACCTGCTGCCTGCCGCGCGTCCGGAGGCCAGCGTCGCCCCATTGCCGCGCGTCGATATTTCCGGCATCGATGACAAGGCCATCGAGTCCCTGGGCGGCTCCACCGGCGCGGGCGTGGCCAAGGTATCGGCCAAGCTGCTGGGCACCGTGCGTGCTTCGGATGCGGATGTGTTCGGCACGCAGCTGAACGAACTGATCGCCACCTCCAAGGGCCTGGACCCGGCCAAGCTGCGTTCGGGCGGCCTGCTGTCGCGCGTCACGAACATGTTCGGCTCGGTCAAGGAAAAGATGCTGTCGCAGTACCAGGTGGTCGAATCGCGCATGGACACCCTGGTCGGCGAGATGACGCGGCATGCGAACGTGCACCGGAATCGCATCCAGGACTTCGACGAGATGTACAAGGGCCTGGAGATGTACTACCAGGGCCTGGATGCCGACGTCAAAAAGGGCGAAGCCTGGGCCGACAAGCTGCGGCAGGCGGTCGCGCAGCAGGCCGCGCCGGCCAACGCCTTCGAGGCGCAGCAGGCGACCGAGCTCAAGCGCCGTCTCGAGCGTCTCGAAAAACGCATCGACGACCTGAAGCGCGCCATGCTGATGGCCACGCAGATGGTGCCGCAGATCCGCCTGTCGCAGGACAATGCTAGAGCGCTGACGGACACGTTTACCGATATCGTCAACGTGTCGATTCCGGCCTGGCGCAACGTGTTCTCGCTCTACCTGCTGCAACTGGAAGCCAAGCAGAGCGCCGCGGTCGCGAATGCCGCCTACGACGCCACCGACGCGGCTTTCCGCGCCCAGGCCGACATGCTGCTGGAAAATACGGAGACGGTGGCCCGCGCCAAGCAGCGTTCCCTGGTCAGCCTGGAGACCGCCCAGCACGTCCAGGCGCAACTGGTGACCGCGTTCGACAAGCTCGAGCAAATCTCGCAGGAAGGCCAGCAACGCCGCAAGGACGAGCTGCCGAAACTGCAGGAGCTGGAGCGCGAGCTGATTGCCCGCTTTTCGAGCACCGGGGCACCATCGGCTTGAGCATTGCTCCAGGTACGCATTCCAGCGAAAATACCATTTTCACCATAAAGGACAGTCCATGGCGACGACCCTCGAAACCGGCCATCGCATCAACCTCGAAAAAGCCGCTCCGGGCCTGAAGCGTGTTCGTATCGGCCTCGGCTGGAAGGTCAACGCGGCCGAAGGCCAGGCATTCGACCTCGACTCGTCGGTGTTCCTGTGCAGGAAAAACGCGAGCGACGATCCGGTCATGATCAGCAACGCCCACTTCGTCTATTACAACCACACGACGTCGCCCGATGGCGCGGTCGTGCACTCCGGAGATAATCGCACCGGCGACAAGGATGGCGACGACGAAGTCATCACCGTCGACCTGGCCAGGGTCGACGCCGAGGTCGTGGAGATGCCGATCGTGGTGACCATCCACGAGGCCGAAGCGCGCAAGCAGACCTTCGGCCGAGTCACCGATGCCTATGTCAGGGTGTACAACGACGAGACGAATGAGGTGATCGCGGAATACGACCTGGACGAAGACTACTCGGACAAGACCGCACTGCAGTTCGGCTCGCTGTACCGCAGGGATGGCGAATGGCGCTTCCAGGCCGTCGGCGCCGGTTTTAAACTGAACCTGGCGACGTTTATCCGCAAGCTGGGCGGCACCGTCTGAGACCGGCCATGCCGCGCGACCGATGACGCCCAAGGCATTCGATTTCGGCGGCGAGCCCGAGCCTGCCCCCGATCCGGCCGTGCCGCGGGCGTTCGACTTCGGCGACACGCAAGACGCTGCCGCGCCGCCGGCCTCCGCCGGCCCTCCCAAGGCCTTGTCGTTCGACGACCTGCCGCCGGCGCCGGCAAGGTCCAGCCTCACCGCGAAAACCCCGGCCAAAGCCTTATTTGAGAGCGAGGACCATCCGGCCGTGCGCGACGCCCTCGAGATCGCCAGGGCCGACCATCCTGCACTGTTCGCGCAGTCGGAGGGGCGCCTGGCCGCATTGTTCCGCCGCATCCTGCCGGTGAAGCTGGCGCTGGTGACGCAGTGGGGAGAGGAGCCCTTGATGGAGCAGGCCGCGCTGCTCCAGCCGATCACCGAACTGGTCCTGAAGTTTGCGGAAATGGGCGTGCCCGCGTTGCTGGAGGCGGCGCTGGAGAGCAGCAGGGCGCCAGCGGGCATGTTCGATAAACTGTTTCGCCGCCCGGCCTCGCCTGCCGAGTTCAAGCCGGCTCTGACGGCAAGTCGCGCGCAACTCCTGCAGCTCATGGCCGACAGCGAACTTGCCATGCGCAAGCTGGACGAGTCGGCGCGCAACCTGGGCTTGCACGGCCTGGTGCTGGCGGTGGTGTCGACGCTTGCCAGCGGCGCGCCCGAGGCGACGCTGGATGCGCTCGTGCAGCGCCGGACGCTGATTCAGCAGGCGGTTCGCCAGGCGGAGCTGTCGATGCTGCAGATGGAGCAGGTACGCCGGCAGGCCGCCGACCTGATCGGGCAGGTGTCGTCGTTCCTGACGGTGACCTTGCCCGCGCTCGAGATGGCGCAGGCGCAGGGCGGAAAGCAGGGATAGCGGGCATAAACAAAAAAAACGCCACCCGAGGTGGCGTCTCTGCTTTACTGCGGCGTCTTGCGGCCGCGCCTGGATGCCATTAATCCCGCGCCGCCGGCGACCAGCAGCAGCCAGGTGGCCGGCACCGGCACGTCGGTGGGCGGCGGCGGATTCTCTTCCCCAACCGTGCCTTGCACACCGACAGTGAAGCCGTTCCAATACTCATTGGTCAGGCTGCGCCAGGTCAGCGTGTCGAATGCACCGGTGAAGCGGATGGTGCCGTGCGGCTCGCCGCTGCCGATCAGCCGGTATTCGGTGTTGCCGCCGCCGAGGTCGACCACCTGCTTGGTCACGCTGCCGCAGCCCCAGTAGCCGCAGCTGTTGTCACCGGGAGCGGGAGCGCCGAGGCCGCCGCCGAAACTGAGGATGTCGAAATCCTGGTTCAGGAAGGCATAGCCATTGCCGTTCAGGCTGACAAAAGCGAAGACCGGATTGACGATCGACTGCGTGAAGGTCAGCGTCTGGGGGCCTGCGAACTGGAGGGCGATGATGTCGGTGCCGGTCGGCGGATTGTCGACCTGGGCGCTGGTGTATGGCGAGTTCCCGACAGGAGTACGTGGAATCCAGTAATCGTTGCCGCCGCTTGGCTGGTAGAAGCCGACGCCCGCCGCATTGGTATAGGTGACGCCGACGGTCGTGGTCGAGGTCGTGATGGTGCCTTGGGCGCTGAAACCGGTACCAGGGTCGGTGTCGGTCCCGGTCCAGTTGGTCCAGTAGATGGGGGCCGCGTTGGCCGCGGTTGCGGCCACCAGCAAGGTCAGGGCGGGAATGGCGCGAAACAGAAGTGCAGGACGACGTTGTGTGGTCATGATTGCTCCCTCGTAGTTTTCGACAGCCGAAGTAATCTTCGGTATGAAAATGGGAGCAACCTTCATGCCAGTTGGATAAATGCTTGATTATTAAAGAGGGCAGCGACGCGGAAAACGGCTGAGCGTCAAGTCTGTCGACAGCTCGCGCCTTGCACCCGTTTCGAACAGGATACGAGCGTGCCGATGCGGAAATAGCAACGCTACCCGGACGTGAGTAGTACAGCGCTTCACCGGTTTAATTGAAAAGCCCGACACAGGAGCGTGCTGTTAAACTTTGCAATCGCCTTCAGATCCCACCCGCAGGAGTACACAAATCCTAGCTTACTTAGTCACAGCGGCATGGCGTATGCCAAGGCTGGCGCTCACAGCCGTCCTATTGGCGCTGGCAGCCTTGGCCGGCACCATGACCTACACCGGTTTTCTTGTCGTCGGGGTGTTGGCCGATCATCTCGGCACTAGTCGCGCCATGGCGGGACTGCTGCTTGGCGTTTTGTTTGCAAGAATCCCCTGGTTTAGCAAAGGGAAGTTGCGCACTGTCGGTCTATTACCCAAACCTGCCCGTCGACCAGTCATCGTGAGCCTGCTCGCACTGTGCTTGCTGAGCTTTCTGTCGCAAGCCGAATACCTGTCCGCCCTGGTGATCGGTTTCGCTACCGCTTTTCTGCTTTCCTACCCCTGGCTGAGGCGGGCCATGTTCGGTCGCCTGAAATCGTCCATCTTCAAATTTGCTGCGGGCCGGAATCCTCCATCACGAACCGATGAGGGCAAGGTGATTGATGTTGAATTCAGGGAAAAGAAAAACTGAGGGTCGAATCGACGAGTGGACGTTGCGGCTGGGTGAATTGCTAGGCAGATGGCAAGCCGCCAAGAAAAGGACGGATTGCCGCCGCGACCTGGTCTGCTCCGCTGTAATGAACGGCATGGCCCCAGCGCGGAATCACGACTGGGGGCGCTGCGCGAAGCAGCCTGGCGGCTTCGTTGAGCCAGGATTGGGGAGCGATGGCGTCGTGTTCGCCGCGTATCAGCATGACTGGTGACGCGATGTCCGGCAGCTTCGCTTCGATGGGATAAGCCAGCATGTCATGGAACTCCGGGACGAACCGGCTACCCATGCGCAGATAATCCTTGATCACCTGCGGGACCAGCGATGGGCGTTCAAAGATTCCGCCCATGGCGAAGCGGCCAACTTGCTGCAATGTGCTGCGTGCTGCCGGATCGGGTACCGGAGCGATCAGGACCAGCCGGCCGATCCGTCCGGGATGGCGAAGTGCGGCCTCGACGGCAACCTGGCAGCCCATGGAGTGCGCAACCAGGCAGGCCTTTGCGATGCCGGTGCAATCCATCCAGTCGATCAATGCTTGCGCGAGTCCGGGGATGTCAGGCTGGACTTCAGGTGTGTCGCTCAGGCCATGTCCTGGAAGGTCGGGTACGTAGACGTCGAATTCCGTGGCCAGCCGTTGTGCCGCTGGAATGAAATAGGCGCCGGACACGCCCAGGCCGTGGATCATGACTGCCGGTAGCGTCCCCAGGCGGGCAGCGCCGGTGGCAACGCGGGCATGCATGTGTTGGCCGTTGACCTCCCATCGAAGGCTTTGCAATTCGCGGATCTGGCCATGCTGCATCTGGCGCTGGCGATGATGTCGGCTACGGGTGCGGTGCAGCGCCAGCGCGGCACCCGCGCCAAGCAGGGCATAAAGAGGCCATCGCCAATGAATCGTGTTTGTCATGTTTGCCCCGTCCAGTCACCTGGCCAATCATAGCAAGCTGGTGAGTAAGCCAAGGCACAAAACAAAAACGCCACCCGAAGGTGGCGTTTTTGTTTGCATCGTTGCCAATGCTGAATTCTTGGTGGCCCGGGGCGGAATCGAACCACCGACACAAGGATTTTCAATCCTCTGCTCTACCAACTGAGCTACCAGGCCAAGAGAGGCATGATTATAGCCAGCCGCTCGCGGCTCTGCAAGTCCCCGTTGCAACTTTCTTCGGCGGGGGCGCCGGCCGGCCTCGCCGGTTGCACCTGAGGTGCGCACTGCGCATGCCGCTATAATGCCAGGCATGACGACCCCAACTTCCTCCTCCGTTTCCATCCGAAGCGACGTCTGCATCGTCGGCAATGGCGCCATCGCCAAGACGGCGGCACTCGGCTTCGCCCAGGCCGGGCACAGCGTCACGCTGCTGGTTCCGGCCGCCAACGCGCAGAACGAAGCCGTCACCGGCGGCGAACGCCCGTGGGACGTGCGCGTCTATGCGCTGAACCACACGGCGCGCGACCTGCTGGCCTCATTAAAAGTGTGGGATGCGCTCGATGCGGGCCGCGTGGCGCCGGTCGATGCGATGGCGGTCAACGGCGACGGCAAGAACGGCGGCAGCCTGGGATTCGACGCCTTTGGCGCCCATACCGGCGCGCTGGCCTGGATCGTCGAGGACAGCAATTTGAATAGCGCGCTCGACGCCGCCCTGAAATTCGCGCACAAGGTCGAGATCGTCAAAGGCTGCGGCACGCGCCTGAGCTGCGGTCCCGAGGGAGCAGCCGTGGAGCTGGAAGACGGGCGCCGCATCGATGCGAAACTGGTAATCGGCGCCGACGGCCGCGATTCCTGGGTGCGCGGGCAGTGCGACATCGGCATCGACTACCGCTCTTATCACCAGAAGGCGATCGTCACCAATTTTTCCTGCGAAAAGCCGCATCACGGCGTCGCCCACCAGTGGTTTACCTGCAGCGACGGCATCATCGCGCTGCTGCCGCTGCCGGGCAACCGGGTCTCGCTCGTCTGGTCGGCGCCGGAAACCCTGGCCGCCACCCTGATGGACGAGTCGATGGGCGAACTGGCCGTGCGCCTGTGCGAATATGCGGACGCGCCGCTCGGTGCTTTGCGCCCGCTGCAGCCGGAATCGTTCAAGGCGGTGCCGCTGGCGCTGGTGCGTCCCCATGCCCTGACGGCACCGCACGTCGCCCTGATCGGCGACGCTGCGCATGCGGTGCATCCGCTGGCCGGACATGGCATGAACCTGGGCTTCGGCGACATTGTCGACCTGCTGCGCGTGATCGGCGAGCGCGAGGAACACCGGGCGATCGGCGACGAGCGCGTGCTGGCGCGTTATGCGCGGGCGCGCAAGGAAGATGTGTTGCTCATGCAACTGGCGACCGACGGACTGGAGCGTTTATTCGGCGCCAACCTGGAACCCTTGCGCATTGCACGCAATTTGGGATTAAACTTGCTCGACAAGTTGCCCTTCATAAAGCGTCGCCTGATGGCGCACGCCATCGGACAGTAAAACCTTAAGGAACAAGATAGTGATGTTGAAAACCAAGATCGCCGTGCTGGCGGCGACGGGCCTGATGGCGTCGTGCGTGGGTGCCGAGAATACGACGGAAGCGAACATCCGCAAGAACATCGAGCCGCGCCTGGGCGGCGCCAAGATCGACTCGATCACGGAAACGCCCTACAGCGGCCTGTACGAACTGCGCATCGGTTCCGACATCCTGTACGCGGACAAGAAGGGCGAATTCCTGTTCATCGGCCAGGTGTACGAGGCGAAAAGCTCGAAGAACCTGACCAAGGCCAGGGTCGACGACCTCACCAAGATCAAGTTCTCCGACCTGCCCTTCGCCTCCGCGCTGAAGCAGGTGAAGGGCGACGGCAAGCGCACGATCGCCGTGTTCGAAGACCCGAACTGCGGCTACTGCAAGCGCCTGCGCCAGACCACGCTCAAGGAACTCGACAACGTCACCATCTACACCTTCATGTACAACATCCTGTCCGAGGATTCGTTCGTGAAGTCGAAGAACATCTGGTGCGCGCCGAACCGGGTCAAGGCCTGGGACGACTGGATGGTCAACGGCAAGCTGCCGCCGGCGGCGCCTTCCAGCTGCGAGACCCCGAACGAGAAAATCGTCGAACTGGGCCACAAGCTCAATATCCAGGGCACCCCGGCGATCTTCTTCACCGACGGCACCCGCATCCCGGGCGCGGTCGACCTGCCGGCGCTGGAAGCGAAGCTGAACTCGATCAAATAAATGGTCCAGCTGAACGTCAACGGGCGCGACACGCAGGTCGATGCCGACCCGTCCACGCCCATCCTGTGGGCGCTGCGCGACAACCTGAACCTGACCGGCACCAAGTTCGGCTGCGGCGCCGCCCTGTGCGGCGCCTGCACCGTGCACCTGGACGGCGCGCCGATCCGCTCCTGCATCACGCCGGTCGCCAGCGCCGTGGGCCACAAGCTCACGACCATCGAGGCGATGAGTGCCGATGCCGTCGGCAAGGCCGTGCAGGCGGCCTGGATCCGCCACGACGTGCCGCAGTGCGGCTACTGCCAGAGCGGCCAGGTGATGAGCGCCACCGCGCTGCTGCGGACCAATCAGGCGCCGACCGATGCCGACATCGACAACGCCATGAGCGGCAATATCTGCCGCTGCGGCACCTACCAGCGCATCCGCGCCGCGATCAAGGATGCGGCTACCACGCTGGCATAAGGGCGCTTCCGCATGAATCCCGTCGGCATCCTGCTGGCGGCTGGACGTGGACGCCGCTTCGATCCTGAAGGCCTGCGCAACAAGCTGCTGCAGCCGCTCGCCGGCGGCGAGCCGATGGTCGTCGCCAGCGCCCGCAATCTACTTTCTGTTTTATCGCGTGTGATCGCCGTCGTGCCGCCGCAGGACGGCGGCGTGGCCGCGGCCTTGCGTGCGCCTGGCTGCGAGGTCGTGCTCTGCGAAGAGGCCGACAGCGGCATGGCCGCCTCGCTGGTCACCGCGATCGCGCATTCGCTGCCGCAGGCCGACGCCTGGCTGGTGGCGCTGGGCGACATGCCGTATGTGGCGCCGGCGACGCTGCGCGCCCTGCTCGCCGCGCTGGAGGAGGGCGCGGACATCGCCGCACCCGTGTTCGAAGGGCGGCGTGGCAATCCGGTCGCCTTCGGCGCGCGTCACTTGCCGGCCCTCCTGGCGCTGGAGGGCGAGCATGGCGCGCGCGCCTTGCTGAAATCCGCGCCCGTGGTGGAAGTGGCGGTGGACGATCCGGGCATCCTGCGCGACATCGACACCCCGGGCGACCTGGCATGAAGGCGTTTGCCTCCGCGTTGTAAGCGGTGGCGAATCCGTTACACTAGCGGAAATCAGCCCGTCCTTACGTGATCATGAAAAAAACAGCCCAGAAAAAACAGAGCGCCATCCACTACACCATCGTCCCGAAAGACCTGGCGGGCCACCTGTTCAACGTCACCGTCACCGTGCCGGCGCCCAGCCCCGAAGGGCAGACATTCGCGCTGCCGGCCTGGATCCCGGGCAGCTACATGATCCGCGAGTTCGCGCGCAACATCGTGCGCATCCGCGCCGAATCGAATGGTGCAACGGTGCCGCTCACGAAGCTCGACAAGCATGCCTGGCAGGCGGCACCGAGCGATGGTCCGCTGACGCTGCACTACGAAGTCTATGCCTGGGACCTGTCGGTGCGCGCCGCCCACCTCGACCAGACCCACGGCTTCTTCAACGGCACCAGCGTCTTCCTGCGCGTCATCGGCCAGGAAGAGGGCGCACACGAAGTCGACATCCAGCGCCCGGGCGACCCGGCCACGAAGACCTGGCGCGTCGCCACTGCGATGAAGGAACTCGGCGCGAAGCGCTACGGCTTCGGGACCTATGTCGCCGCCAACTACGACGAACTGATCGACCATCCGGTCGAGATGGGCGACTTTGCCCTCAGCACCTTCAAGGCGCACGGCATCCCGCACGACATCGTCATCACCGGCCGCGTGCCGAACCTGGACATGGGCCGCCTGCAGGCCGACCTGAAGGCGATTTGCGAAGCGCAGATCGCCCTGTTCGAGCCAGGCACGAAAAAGGCGCCGGTCGACCGCTATGTCTTCATGACGATGGCCGTCGGCGACGGTTACGGGGGCCTCGAACACCGCGCCTCGACCGCCCTGATCTGCGCCCGCGCCGATTTGCCGAGCACCGCATCGCCGCAGACGGGCGAGCCGAACGAGGGCTACCTGAAATTCCTCGGCCTGTGCAGCCACGAGTACTTCCACACCTGGAACGTCAAGCGCATCAAGCCGGCCGTGTTCGCGCCCTACGACCTGCAGGTCGAGAACTACACGCCGCTGCTGTGGCTCTTCGAGGGATTCACCAGTTACTACGACGACCTGATGCTGGTACGCGCCGGGATCATCAAGGAAGCGACCTATCTGAAGCTGCTCGGGAAAACCATCGGCAGTGTGCTGCGCGGCAGCGGGCGCACCAAGCAAAGTGTGGCCGATTCGAGTTTCGACGCCTGGAGCAAGTACTACCGCCAGGACGAGAATTCGCCGAACGCGATCATCAGTTATTACAGCAAGGGATCGCTGATCGCGCTCGCGTTCGACCTGACCATCCGCGCCAAAACGGCCGGCGCGAAAACGCTGGACGACGTCATGCGCGCGCTGTGGGAACGCTTTGGCCGCGATTTCTATGCGGGCGTCGGGCGCGGCGTGACGGAGAGCGAAGTCGAGGCGCTGTTCGATGAGGTCAGCGGCCTGAAACTGCGCAACCTGTTCGACAAATTCGTGCGCGGCACGGACGACCTGCCGCTGGTGAAACTGTTCGCGCCCTTCGGCATCAAGCTGCTCGACGAGCGCAAGAGCGGCAAGCCCTCACTCGACGCGGGCATCGGCCGCGATGCCCTCGGCGCCAAGCTGACCCAGGTGCACGAGGGCGGGGCGGCGCACCAGGCCGGCCTGTCGGCGCTGGACGTCCTCATTGCGATCGACGGCTTGCGCGTGAACGGCAATCCGTCGAATGTCGACGCGCTGCTGTCGCGCTACCGCGTGGGCGACAAGCTCGCCGTGCACGCCTTCCGCCGCGACGAGCTGATGAGTTTTGACGTCACCCTTCAGGGCGAGCGCGTGCCGGGGATTACCCTGTCGCCGGCCGTCGCGGGCAAGAAGTCGGTTGCTCTTCCGCGCCCAAGCGCATTCTGATCCTTCCATGGAGAGGTTCACCTTGATAAAGCCCATCGCCGCCGCAGTCCTGGCCCTCGCTGCACTTCCCGCGCTGGCCCAGCTTCCCGCACCGTTGAAGACCGACGTCAGAACGCGCGTCGACAGCATGTACCCGTGGCTGGACACCGTCTACAAGGACCTGCATGCCCATCCGGAGATCGCCTTCCAGGAAGTGCGCACGGCGGGCAAGCTGGCCGCCGAGATGCGCAAGCTCGGCTTCGAGGTGACCGAAAAAGTCGGCAAGACCGGCATCGTCGCGGTGTATAAAAACGGGGCCGGGCCGACGGTGCTGGTGCGCACCGAGCTCGATGGCCTGCCGATGGAAGAGAAGACCGGCCTGCCTTATGCCAGCCGCGCGAAGGCGCAGAGCAACGGCGGCGAGAGCTTCGTCACCCACAGCTGCGGCCACGACATCCACATGGCCAGCTGGCTCGGCGCCGCACGTACGCTGGTGGAGCTGAAATCGCAGTGGAAGGGCACCCTGGTCTTCATCGGCCAGCCGGCCGAGGAAACCGTATCGGGCGCCAAGGCGATGCTGGACGATGGCCTGTTTAAGCGCTTCCCGAAACCGGACTACGCGTTCGCGCTGCACTCCTGGCCGCTGGCCTACGGCACGGTGGGTTACAACGCCGGCGCCGTGTCCTCGAATTCCGATGCGATCGAGATCGTCTTCAAGGGCCGCGGCGGCCATGGCTCGGCGCCGGATAAATCGCTCGATCCGATCACGATTGCGGCGCGTTTCGTGGTCGATGTGCAGACGGTGGTGAGCCGCGAGAAGGACCCGAAGGAATTCGGCGTGGTGACGATCGGCGCGATCCAGGGCGGCACGGTCGGCAACATCATTCCCGACAGCGTGCAGGTGCGCGGCACGATCCGCTCCTACAGCCCGGCGGTGCGCGCCAAGCTGTTAGAGGGCGTGCGCCGCGTCGCCAACGCCTCGGCCGCGATGGCCGGCGCCCCGGCGCCCGACGTGCAGCTGATCAGCGGCGGCGCGGCGATCGTCAACAGCGAAGCGCTGGTGACCAGGACCGAAGCCGTGTTCAAGGACGCCTTTGGCGACGCCAAGGCCCAGCGCATGCCGGCCATGACGGCGAGCGAGGATTTTTCGCAGTACGTGAACCAGGGCGTGCCCTCGATGTTCTTCTTCACCGGCGTGTACGACCCGAAGACGGTGGAAGAGGCGTCACGTGAAGGCGGCAAGCCGATTGCGTTCAATCACTCGCCGTTTTATGCGCCGGTGCCGGAGCCGTCGATCAAGACGGCGGCGCAGGCGATGAGCATGGCGGTGTTGAATGTGATGGGGCGGTAAGGGTTCGCGCATCGAAAACGTATCCGGAAAATCCGCGATAACGCGTCGGGTGTGAACGCGTTATCGCCGCGTTCACGAACCAACACCGTGCGCACGTCCGCGTGGGCATGAATGCCCACCCTACGTTACGCCGGCCATATCGATTCATTGCGGCCCGGCCAGGGACCGCAACTGAAACCGATACTGGTCGTCGAACAAGAAGGTCTCCGAATACGTCAGCGCCCGCATGTTCGCGGTCAGCAGCCTGGACGGCGGCGGCAAGCGCCCGCTGCGCCGCATCGATGCCAGCGCCACTTCCGAGGCGCTCGGGTCGCGCGAACGCTGCACGACGACATCCTGCAACTCCCCGTCTTCCCCCACCGTGATGTTGACGACGACGATCGCCGGCAGCATCGGCGGCAGGCGGCCGCTGAAGGTCTGGCCGCTGTTGGCGCGCATGACGTGATGCGCCACCTCGGCCTTGTAGGCGTCGAGCGTATGCGAGGGCGGCGGTACGGGCGCCTCGGTCTTGGGCGTGGGGAGGATGGCGGCGACGATGCGCCTGGCAGTGGAAGCGACGGGCTGGACCGTGCTGCATCCGCCCAGGGCTGCCAGTAGAAGGAGGAGAGCGGCCCGGGTGCGGATGGAAGTGAACATAATCAGTCGAATAACCGTCGAAGTTCGGCGCCAGGGTCGGAAGCACGCATGAAGGCTTCGCCCACCAGGAACGCGTGCACGTTCGCCGCGCGCATGCGCTCTACATCGCCCGGCACCATGATGCCCGACTCGGTCACCACCAGCCGCTCGCTGCCGATACGCGGCAGCAGGCCGATGGTCGTGTCGAGCGAGACCTCGAAGGTGCGCAGGTTGCGGTTGTTGATGCCGACCAGCGGCGTTTTTAATTTCAGCGCCGCGGTCAACTCATCGCCGTCATGTACTTCGACCAGCACATCCATGCCAAGTTCCTGGGCACAGGCTTCCAATTCCGCCATCAGGCCGTGATCGAGCGCGGAGACGATCAGGAGGATCGCATCGGCCCCCATCGCGCGCGCTTCGTACACTTGGTACATGTCTACAATAAAATCCTTGCGGATCACGGGCAGCTCGACGGCCGCGCGCGCCTGGCGCAGATAATCAACCGAGCCCTGGAAGAACTGTACGTCGGTCAGCACCGACAAGCAAGCAGCCCCAGCATTGGCATAGCTCTCCGCGATGTCCGCAGGACGGAAGTCCGGACGCAGCACGCCTTTCGAGGGCGAGGCTTTCTTGATTTCGGCGATCACGCCGGCGCGGCCGGCGGCGATGTTCTTGCGCAGGCTCGCTTCGAAGCCGCGGATGCCGGAACGCAGCTCGCTGTCGCCTTCCACTTCGCGGCGCAGGCTGGCCAGATCGCGGTATTTTTTGGCGGCCGCCACTTCATCGGCTTTGACCGCGAGGATTTTATTGAGGATATCGGACATACGTGAAAACTTTCAGTGTGACTTGGACAGGGCGAGCTTGACGCCGAGCCAGACGAACAGGCCGCCGGTGACGCGGTTGAGCCAGAGCGAGACGGCCGGGCTGAGCTTGATGCGTGCGCTCGCCTTCGCGGTCGTGAGCGCCAGCGCGCCGCACCAGAGCATGCCGTTGAAATTAAAAATGCAGCCGAGGACGATGAAGGCGAGTGCCTTGTTCGGCGCATCGGCGGTAATGAATTGCGGTACGAAGGCGAGGAAGAAGATCGCGACCTTCGGGTTCAGCACATTGGTCAGAAAACCCTGGGCGAAGATTTTTCGATAGGGGAGGGCCGGCAGCGCAAGCGGCGCGGCAGCCCCTTCCTGCTTTCGGCTGCGCAGCAGACCGACCGCCATGTAGAGGACATAGGCCGCGCCGACCAGCTTCACGACCGTGAACGCGGTGGCGGAAGTCGCCAGCACCGCCGACAGGCCGAGCGCCGCGGCGAAGATGTGGACCAGGGTGCCGGTCCCGATGCCCAGCGCCGCCGCGCAGCCCGCGCGCCAGCCTTGGGTGGCGCTGCGCGTCATGATCAGGAGCGAATCGGGCCCGGGCATGATGTTGAGGAGAAGTCCGGAAATGATAAACAGCGGCAGATCGTGAATCCCCAACATATGCGTGCCTTTTCTTATGTTTGAGCGCCCAGCTGGCGCGTGACGTTAACGAATTGTTCGAGCTTGGCCAAGGCCGCGCCGGATGCAATTGTCGCACGCGCTTTCGCCAAACCGTCCTCGATCGATGCGGATACCCCGGCTGCATACAAGGCCGTGCCGGCATTCAGTGCCACGATATCGGTGGCCGGTCCGGGCTCGCCGCGCAGCGCTTCCATCACGCGCACTTTCGATTCTTCGGTATTCGCCACTTTCAGGTTGCGGCTGGCGATCATCGACAGGCCGTAATCTTCCGGATGGATTTCGTATTCGCGAATCTCTCCGTTCACCAGTTCGCCGACGAGGGTGCCGGCGCCGAGCGAGACTTCGTCCATGTTGTCGCGGCCCCAGACCACCATCGCATGCTGGGCGCCGAGGCGCTGCAATACGCGCACCTGGATGCCGACCAGGTCGGGGTGGAACACGCCCATCAGGATGTTCGGCGCGCCGGCCGGATTGGTCAGCGGTCCAAGGATATTGAAGATGCTGCGCACGCCCAGCTCGCGGCGCACCGGCGCCACGTGCTTCATCGCCGCATGGTGGTTCGGCGCGAACATGAAGCCGATGCCGGTCTGCGCGATCGATTGCGCGATCTGTTCCGGCTTTAAATCGATCTGGGCGCCGAGCGCTTCGATCAGGTCGGCGCTGCCCGAGGAAGACGAGACGCTGCGCCCGCCATGCTTGGCCACGCGCGCACCGGCGGCAGCCGCCACGAACATCGACGCGCTGGAGATATTGAAGGTATTCGCGCCGTCGCCGCCGGTGCCGACGATGTCGAGCAGGTGGGTCGTGTCGGCCATCGGCACCTTGGTCGAGAATTCGCGCATGACTTGCGCGGCGGCCGTGATCTCTCCGATGGTTTCCTTTTTGACGCGCAGGCCCATGGTCAGTGCCGCAACCATGGTCGGCGACATCTCGCCCGACATGATCTGGCGGAACAGGTGCAGCATCTCGTCGTGGAAGATCTCGCGGTGTTCGATACAGCGCAGCAGCGCCTCTTGTGGGGTGATCGGCATGGACGTTCCAGTAACAGTAGAAGTTAAGAACCGGACCTGAGCGTAGCGCCGGGGGCGCGCTGCTTAGGCGCGGCAGGGCTCAGCGGCCCTCGAGGAAGTTCTTGAACAGCGCGTGGCCGTATTCCGACAGGATCGACTCGGGGTGGAACTGCACGCCCTGGATGTCGAATTCCTTGTGGCGCACGCCCATGATTTCGCCGTCGTCGGTCCAGGCGGTCACCTCGAGGCAGGCAGGTAAAGAAGCGCGCTCGATCGCCAGCGAGTGGTAGCGGATCACGGTGAAGGGACTCGGTATGCCATGGAACACGCCGACGCCGGTGTGCGCGATCATCGAGGTCTTGCCGTGCATGACCTGCTTGGCGCGCACGATCTTGCCGCCGAAGGCTTCGCCGATCGCCTGGTGTCCGAGGCAGACGCCGAGGATCGGCAGCTTGCCCTGGAATTCCTTGATGACGTCGACCGAGACGCCCGCGTCAACCGGCGCTTTCGGGCCGGGCGAGATGCAGATGCGGTCCGGCTTCATGGCCGCGATCTCGCCGATCGTGACTTCGTCGTTGCGCACGGTGCGCACTTCTTCACCCAGCTCGCCGAAATACTGGACGATGTTGTAGGTGAAGGAATCGTAGTTGTCGATCATTAGCAGCATGACTTGATCTAACCTCTTGATTTTAAATGCAGATTTCAGATATGGCCGGTCGTCGGGTGGGAATTTACCACCGTTTTGCCACCATTTTGGTTTGCTACCCGCAGAATTAACTGGGCTATAGAGTGTGCTTAGATGACGTGGCGCCAACGCCAGTAAGGGACGGTCGACCAGCAAAATGTAGAGGATAGGGACATACGACAATCTTACACCAATATCGATGGTCGACGACGAAGCAAAGGCGTCCTCGAAAGGGAAGTGAAGCTCTTCAGATGCATGGAATTGTTTGTGGCTGTGCAATTGATTGCGAGAGCCTGTTGAACAACGCGTGGAAGGGGGCGTGACATCCAATAAGCAAAAGTCGATTGTCGCTGTTGCTGCTGCTGCCTATGCAAGCTGGCGCGCCCTTGCGCTACCGTTCGCTATGCTTGAACCTTGGATGGCTTATAGGATAACGAATGGTCGACACCTTGACTGCGGCCGAGCGCAGCCACCGCATGTCTTTGATACGCTCACGGAACACCGGGCCCGAGCTGGCCCTGCGACGCGCCCTACATGCAAAGGGACTCCGCTATCGTATCCATTTCAGAGGGCTGCCGGGCAAGCCCGACATCGTTTTCACACGGCGCCGCGTCGTCGTTTTCGTGAACGGCTGTTTCTGGCACGGTCACAAATGCCCAACCGGACACATTCCAAAATCCAATTCGGCTTTCTGGAAAAACAAGGTGGAGACCAACCGCAAGCGTGACGCCCGTAATATTCGCGCGCTACGCGCCGCCGGTTGGAAAGTAATCGTGGTTTGGGAATGCGGTTTGCGCAATCGGTTGGCGATAGGGGCTACTGCGGCGAGTGTTGCAGGGCGTATTGTCACCCGTGGATGGCCATCGCCTAAATACTAAGGAGATCCACGGATAAGGAGTTTTCAACGTAAGAGCGCCCTGCTTGCAAGAAATGGTCACAGAACTAGATTGCCTACAAGCCCGTTTAGGGAGATTTCAGGCAATAGTTGTGTCAGCAAGGAATCATACTGCCCAACCGCACCGTGCTATCTAGATAAGCGCGAACTGCTGAGGGGCTGGTGTAGCCGTGCTCAGAACACCAAGTGGTCGATGGGCTTGTTGCTCAAAGGCCACATCCATCATACCCGCATGAACGCAAGCACTCCACGTGCCGTTCTGCGCCCCACTGGTTACGCGGCATGGTCTTAAGTGCCCAAGCCCTATGCTAGGTGTCCGTAGTTGTGGCATCCAATCGTCCACGCTTCTAGTGGCACGCACGTCTCGGTCAAAGCGTGTCGCGTTGCCCGAAGACAGGAGCGCCGCCCGGCAATAAACTCCTGGCCTTCCAGTGGGAGTTACCCTACAATGTCCTACTTGCCTGTCAATCGATGCCGTAGGACCGGTGTCACCCAGCCCAGCTGCCACTTGCTGCAAAGGCTGTATGGCTATACAGTGTGCTGGGTTGCTAATGCGAGTATTTAGGAGAAAAAATGAATCACATTGAGTTGTTTGCAGGTTGCGGGGGGCTCTCGCTTGGTTTGGAATCCGCCGGGTTCGAGCTACTCATGGCGAACGAGTTGTCACCAATGGCAAGCGAAACCTTTGCATACAACTTTTTTGGCAAGGACTTGTCTGGAAAGGACGCTCAGTCATTCAGTCCTAGCCAACCTAATGCGAAGTGGTTGCGCAGCCGATACGAGCGTACGCAACTTGCGCAGCGCCTGCGCGAAGACCCTCGGGCTTATCCAAAGATGGATGAGCTTGGTTGGTCGGATATCTCAGGGCCAGAAAGCTTGAAGGGGAGCCTCGTGGTTGGGAGCATCGTCGAACTCAACCGTTTCCTTGAAAACAAACCGGAAATCGTGTCAGCGTTGAAGTCGGGATTCGGGGCAGGCGAGGTCGACCTTGTCTCAGGGGGGCCGCCATGCCAAAGCTTCAGCATGGCTGGCATGCGCGAGTACAGCAATTCGAGGAATGTGCTGCCGATGGAATTCGCGAAGTTCGTCGGGTTGGTAAATCCTAGAATGGCGTTGCTCGAGAACGTAACTGGTATCTTGCGCCCGTTTTCCGTTGACGGCGAGAAGAAGCACGCATGGTTCGAGGTTGCCAAGGCCTTCGTCGAGCAAGGTTATGTGCCTTTATGCCTGCATGTCAACGCTAAGTATGCGGGCGTCGCCCAGAATCGCCCCCGGTTCCTAATGATGCTTTTCCGGCAGAAGGATGTCTACAAACAGGTGCTTGCGTCGGTGAAGTCCGAGCAAGAGCATGACTTGCTTGCGTCGTCCGGGGAGTTTTTTAAGTTAGCCAAAAGTAACCCGTCCTTACAATATTCGCCAGAGTGCCTAACGTGTTTCGACGTTGCCAACGAACGCCACCTGCCGTTGTTTTGCAACAGCTTCCTTGCGCCGTTGGTCGCGCACGCCGGCGAAAAGGTAGCAGGGAAGAAAAAGCCTTATACCGTCACGGAGGCTATCGGTGACCTGAAAAATGAACCTGACTCCAAGTCCGGCTACTGGATGGAACTCGAAGCATCTCTAGCACCCCATATTGCCGAGCGCCCTATGGAAAACCATGACTATAGGTACAACCGCGATCGCGTCCAACGGCGGTTCAGGATTTACCAGATCCTTCAACAGATCGGGAAGCGGCGTACGCAAAAAGAGGTGCAAGCAGTATTGGCACAGGTTGCAAGTACCATCTCGGACGAATGCGCACAGGACTTATGCGCCCACCCGTTCGTCGGGGAAGATGGGGAGGAAGTTCGCTTCAACACTCACGACAAGGATGCATTGGTTGCATATCTCGCCCGGCACGACACAAAGAAGCAAACACAAAAGGCACTTGATCCTACGTCTCCAGCACCTGCAGCATTGTCGATCCCGGACGATGCATGCCATTACGAAGAACTGCGTACGCTCACCGTGCGGGAAATGGCTCGTATACAATCCTTCCCTGATAATTTCGCTTTCCGCTCGAAAGTCACGACTGGGGGGCAAATGCGCAAGTTTGAAGTTCCACAGTATACCCAAGTCGGCAATGCCGTCCCACCGTTGCTCGGCCGGGCTATCGGCCGCGTCTTTGCCGACTTGCTAGGCCGGCTTGGGAAGGCCGAGGTGCAGCATGTCAAGGATGTGTGCGCGCTGGACGCTCAGGTAGCAGAGGCTGCATAGGCTTAGCTAGCGGGGGCAAACCGTGTTTCGCCCCGCTTCGCTGCGGCCATTACTTCTGGATACTTGTGGTGCGCTGCGGCTTACCTCATCGCGGGTGTATGCGAACGTTCACCGATTCCTTTGTGTAAACAACTCGTGCCGCTGTCGGAGACGGCTTGTCCAGCTTGACTAGCGACTCTTGCAAGAGCTCAAGCCGGTATGGCTGATGTTTTAGAGCTTACATCCTAGAGACATCACGAGTCTTTCTGTAACCCCGGTGGACTTGCTCAGGAAACGAGGCAGCTTCGGTTTCTCAGTACGCACGCTCAGCATAGGACGGAGTGGGCCTGTTGCCTTCGAAGTGACGGCTGAGTTACCGGTAATTATGAGACACGGATATGTCTTGCTTTGACTTCCGGGATGACGCCGGAAACGGTGAAAAAGTTGAAATAATCATATTGATTAAGGGCAATTGCGGTTATGATGGCGATTATTTCCATCGAGAATCGCTATGCAGTTTGTCCCGCCCAACTTTTCGAAGAATGTTCTCCGCCTATTTGGCGAGCACGGCATTCCTACAGCGCTGGTCTCCCCGACTGCAACGGCACTAACGAAGAGCATCATCGATGCTACCGAGCCGTTCCGCGACTTCCTTGCAGCCGAGGGAATTCACGATTTCGCTTCACAGCCGCAAGGCGAGAAACGGACGCTCGCTGCTGAGTATGTTACAGAAAATGGTTTCGTTCCCACCACCATATCGCTCTACCGTCCCGTCACCAAAAAGGGTGACCCGCGCACTTGTTTCTATAATTTAAAAGCCTACGCACGTGCGGATGATGTTCTGGCTTTAGTGCACGTTAGTAATCGCCTTTATATCGTAAATGTTAGCGATCCTATTTTGCTCGGGTCGCTCGGGGATCCTAGCACTCCTTTGGGAAGCGTCGTTGCCGCAGCAAATAACTTCCTTTCTTCCACGGCGATAGAGCTCCTCGGGAAAATCAAAGCCATCTCGAGTCAAGGTCCCGTTAGAACGGTCCGCAGCGGGGACACAGGCGTCGGGGCGACATTGGAATACCTCCTCGGAATCGCTTCAAATAGTAAAAAAACGCCTGACTATCATGGTATCGAGATTAAGGCCAGCAGGCATAACAGGAAACGGGCGGTAGCAAAAAACAGGGTTAACTTGTTCTCGCAGGTTCCACAGTGGAATCATCCCGACAGCAAGCCTGCGCGTGAAGTGTTAATGGAATATGGTTATCCCGCGGAAGGTCGCCGACAACTGTATTGCACGGTAGACGCCATTAAACCCAACTCACAAGGTTTAATGCTCCATATTGACGCGGATGCGGGCCAACTGAAGCTGCTTCACCATGGCAGTATTACTTCCAGCAACGTTTTTTCTTGGCAACTTGCGGAGCTGCGCGCGAGACTACAGCAGAAACACCCTGAAAGTTTCTGGGTGAAGGCGGACGCGGGACTGGTTGACGGTGTCGAATGTTTTCATTATCACTCAATTGTCCACACAATCAAACCCCTCGCAGCCAACCTTAGCCCGGCAATCGCGAATGGCACGGTCACGCTGGACCTGACTATGTCACTGAGCGGTTCGCGTATCAGGGACCATGGGTA
Organism: Massilia litorea; assembly: GCF_015101885.1. Lineage (NCBI taxonomy): Bacteria > Pseudomonadati > Pseudomonadota > Betaproteobacteria > Burkholderiales > Oxalobacteraceae > Massilia > Massilia litorea. Next base: position 616,504 of record NZ_CP062941.1, on the reverse strand, counting down.
CCTCTTCAAGATCTGGCCGGGGGACCTACCTATGCTATTCCCAATCTGGAAGAAATATAATCTCTAAGCCTGCTGATAGTACAATTTAAACTATTTTATGACCGCTTATCGTGGATGAGGGAACACATGTTTTTCACTATAGAGTGCAACGAAGAGATGTGGACAGAGGCAGACGCGCGTGCGATCAGAAACCCTGTTTATGCGAACTCGCGTAGGGGGCGCGCGGCAAACCAACTTGGATGCTTGGGAGAAGTCGCGGCAGAACATTGGATGTGCCGGAACGACATACTGTTCAAAAACGAAACATACTTAACTACGCATGATTATCGGCTGCCGTGCGGGATCACGATCGACGTCAAGACCAAGGATCGTACCGTCCCTCCACGCCCCGCTTACGATTGTTCCGTCCCCGAATATAACCACCAGCACCAGTTGCCGGATTATTATTTGTTCGTATCGCTGCAACGCGACAAGACCTTTGGCAAATCGCTCGACATTCGTCGTTATAAATATGCGCACGTTCTGGGTGCTATAACTCTTGCGAACCTCGAGAGCAACGGGAAGGTTTGGCGCGCTGGCGAGGTCGACCCGGCAAACGGGACGCGCTTTTGGACCAGCTGTATAAATGTGCGGATCAACCAACTTGAGCCGTTAAAGCACGTGGCTGCACGCTGGTTATCACCGCAACGCACGGCAGGGGCGCCCGGCTAAGACAAGAGCTGGAGCCATTTCTGGCTAGTCCGTATCTCCCACTTCCACCGTCTTTGCATCCATGGCAGCTCGCCGCTTGCCTTGGCTTTCCTCCTCGCCCCAGTGAAGCGTTTCCATGTCTCATACCTGAGAGCGGCAAGGGTAAGCGGCTAGAGTGTGAGAAGGACCGGAGGGGTGCTGCAAGGACAATTCCTTGTCAATCCCGGTCTGCCGGAAGTAGCATATGACAAATTGCGAACAAAAGGAGTACAGCGCATTGGCAATGCCAAAAGGGAGGACTCGGGCCCTAGTGTGGGTACGGTAACTGATGTTAGAAATGCAGAGAAGCAACAATTTGCCAGAAGGCTGGCGTACACAGGTCGAGCGCGTCTTACGCCATTATCCGGAAGTAAGTGAAATCCGATCAATCTCGCGGCACGTTGGCGAGTTCCCGGCATCCCATGCTAGACCCGACCGGTGTGCTCGACGAAGGCTAAAGGCCGCGGATTCCCTGACGACCTACGTATCCGGCATCACGAACTGTCGTGCCGACCACAAGCGAAACATTGGCCTGAGAGCTGTAGGCTCCCCGGCCGGCAGGGCATATCGTTAGAACGTTCGCGGACCTACTCGCAGCCTTGGCCTTGTCGCACGTGTAGGTTGGTTATGTAACTACGCCGCAGAGTACGACGTGTAAATCCGCTGTAGGGTACGTGCGCAATTGATTGCGTAATGGTTTCGCCAAAGCTAGGAAGGTCCGCGACGTTGTGTGGCACCACGTGGCAGCAACTGCATTCTCTCCCTACTAGCACTTCATCTTACCGCGCTGCAACCGTCTAACAAGCTTTGCCATTCCGGACGATCCGGTCCTTGAACCACTCACTTGCTTCGTTGGTCTTGGAGAGAATTGCTAGGCGTGCGGTCGGGCGCGTGCAAGCGACATACAAGTCTTCCATGTAGAAGGTGCTGCCAGGGCCGTTCACAGGAATTCCCGCGTCAACGAGGATCACGGCTGGCGCCTCGATACCCTTGAAGCTGCGGATTGTCGAGAAGCAAACCTGACCTGGCAGGCCCATGCTCGATAGGTCCTCTGTCAAGGACATCCCATGCCCTTTGGGATAGTCAGCCATGCATGAGTTCTTGAGCGAATACGGGGAGAGGATCACGACTCCCCGGTCTGTGCTCCATCGGTGCGCCAGCTCCCATGCCTTGCTGGCCATCGACCTATTGTCGGCGCATGCCGTGATCTCAGGTACCTCGCCCGCTGGCATTCCCGGCATCGAGGCTATCTCGTCAAGACCGATAAACGCATTGGTCGCGCTGTTCACCCGGACGGTATTTCGGCAGTTGTGGTATAGCTTGAAGATGACATCGGCACCGAAGGCGTCTCCTCCACCGACCTTGAACAAATCCTGACGGCGGTCCGTAAAGATTACCCACCCCGAGTCGCCCGGCCGGAGGAGCTCGAGCAGCGCATACAGCCGAAGGTCGCCGAAATCCTGTCCTTCGTCTACGATGATTGCGTCGTACTTGTCGTCGTCGTCGCACATTGCCGCTTGCCCGAACGCTTGTTCGGGTAGTGCCTCTTTAAAGAAATGGCTTGGCTCACCCGAGATGGCCGGATGCTGGCAGAACTCCATGAAGAACTTGTCAACGCTTGTGATGTTTGAAGCAAGGTCGGGGTTCCGGTTCCGGAGCGACTCAGCAAGCTTCTTGTTGAAGCAGACATACAGCGCCTTCTTCCCGGCTTCGACCAATGCCTGCAGCCGCCAAATAGCCAGCAGCGTCTTGCCTGATCCCGCCGGCCCCGTTACCGCGACATGCGGGAATTCGAATATTCCCCTAAGGGCCGAGAATTGCTGCCGCGTTAGCGTCTCGATCAGCTCCAAGTCATCCTGAACGTTGGCTGCGGTATCGGCCTTAGTCACCGCGAAGGGCTGGCTCGTTAGGATTGCCGCGACCTTCTCCGCAACGCCTATCGTAAATGACTCGGATTTCCCGTCAGAGCCCCGCTGCGTGAGCGCATGCCGGATGCGCGCCTCAAGTTGGTGGAGGTTGAGGCTAGTAACCATTGTCGACGAATCAAACATGGACGGCATGTTACTTGCGATGCCGTTGGGATAGGCAACGACCCATGAATAGCGTCCGGGGAACTTTGGCCAGAGGCCCTTTTGCTCGACGATCCTTGCGAGCTTGTACATGTTCTTCATGGCCTGTTCTGGGGGGGAAGGTGATACCAGTATTGCTTCGCCATCGTGGCCACGGCGGTACCACATCCCGTCTTGATCGATCCAAATTTCCCTAGAACCCTTTACCTCGACAATGACCATGCCCGAGCCCGGAACTAGCACTACGAAGTCGGATTGCCCGTCCGAGACGATGCCTGACTCGTCTTTGGTCGCCCAAGTCACGTTCGAAAGTACAACCCATGGCTGCGGAAGCTGCTTTTGCAATTGTCGCAAAAGCTTCCGCTCGGACGCGTCTGCCGGGAGTGGACCAAGTATGCGCGCCATCACCTGCTTCCTTCGTTCGGGTTCATGTATCGTGCAAAAACCTCCAGCCCGGCTGCATCTGCCTCTAGGAGCCTCTTACCCCCTGCAACGAAAACCATGGGTGCCGCCGCACCCGGCGCCCGGCGCACGATGATTTGGTGAAACTTCCCATCCTTGGCCCTCGCCAGCCAATCGCCGGGACTAGCATGCGTGAAGGGTGTTGCACCAACGTGCTCGTACCTCCGGCCCGCGTGCTCGAACGTCTCACCTGGCGCGGCCGGGGGCGGACTAGCGTGACCGGCCCCGAACGGTGCTAGTGGCATGCCTGAGGTATCGATGGTGCGGAATTCACCAAGGTTCGCGCGAACCCATGCCATCCGCCGCGACAGGTTAAAGGAGTCGATCAGACGGATCCACTCGATCCCGTTTGCCGCAGCCCATTCCTTGCAGGAAGCGAGCAGGTTCTTTCCCCCGGGTTGCTCATCGCATAGGGGGTGGACGACGAGGGAAACGATGTTGGCGCTTCCCGGTTCTCTCCAGCCAGGAAGTGGTGCCATGGCGGGAAGCGGGGCGCTGGCTGTAGGGAACGCTTCGCGGTACCGCCGGGCGACGCCTTCCGCAAGTTCCAGCCACCGGGGCATGGCGACAGGATGCCCGTCGCGCCCGGAAATTGCCGTATCCAGCCCTGGCCGGTACTCCTTGCTGAACATGGTTGCAAGCATCTCAATGCCAAGTTGCCAGTCGAGGAGGCCATGCAATGGACGGTTGCGGTAGCCCCGGAGTAGCGTTTCCGGTCCTCGCCAAGGCTCCGAGGCACAGCGCTCCCATGCTTTGCGCAAGCTCGCCCCCATCCTTGACGCGGGTCCCCTGCCGAGGACGCACCCCTCCAGCAAGTCTTCCCAGTTGTCATGTGCCCAATCGACCAGCCCAGCCCCGTTTGGATGGGCATCGGCAAGATAGAGCTCCGCTCCTAGATCGAGGTTACTTGCAAACCTGTGCACCGAAGCAATCTCGATGTCGAGCGAGTCAATGTCGAGTTCGAGTGCAATGGCCCTTTGCAGGATGGTCGCAGCGGAATACCAGGCTGCACGGCGCCGTGCAAGGGCGCGGCTATCGTCGAAGAAGCCGATACCCATGCCGTCTGTCATCCTTATCCCGAGGACATCGGTCGTCTTCGGGGAGGTAAGAGCTACGCGCCGTTGCGGGGTGTCTTGGTCGTCATACCAGAGCGCGCCCGCTAGCGGGTATCCCGTCGCCTTAGGTCCGATCCAGTCTGCGTTAGAGAACCCGAACAACCTGTTGCCGTTCGTATTCGTCCTGAAGACCCTGACCTGCCTGCCCAGTGCGACCGTGCCGTTTAACTTATTGACGTAGGTAGCAGCGCCCCCGAGTTCAGGTGACATCACTACCGGGAATCCGGGGCGTTTACGAGCATCTTCCCACCGCCCGGCACCCTTGTTCGTGTCGAGGTCGGAAACAAAGGCGCGGGGCGCAACGGCCATGAATGGCTGCGCATTCGCAGAGCCACAACATGGGCAGCCGACAAGCGCAGGTTTCTTTAAGTAGTCCGCCTTCCACCATTCGGTCGCTTGCGTTGGCTCCAGCGAGCCAGACTGGACAACTTGTACCTGCAGTTGTCTGCAGTCGGGGCAGAACAGCTGGGCATAGGCCGCTCCTACTGCGGGGCCAGCTGCCTCCCATCGCTTCGACCCCGGATTGTATTGGGGTTCGCCACAGAGGCCTTTTGGCAAGATTTGACGCTTGTCCCAAGTACGGCTCGATCCTGGCACGAATTCGGAGACTGCCTGATCGAATGGACGGTCCAGCGATCTTGGCTCGTTCGTGTCGGGGAATGAGAAATACAAGTTGCGAACCGTGGTTGGCATGCCATACATCGGCAAGACACCCGCCTCGGCAAGGCGGAAGGCAAGGGTCGGTTCGACGAAGACTTGGCTCGATATCGCCTCCTTGATACGTTGTGGAAGCTCGTTCGCTGCAGCTACGAGTGCACCCAGATCGATCCGGGTGCCGGCCGCGATCGCACTTGCCACTTCCTCGACTTCGAGCCGGCGGGCAGACAACCAATCTTGCAAGATTGCTAGGCGCGGTGTCGTGTCGTCGACCATCCCGAATTCACCATGAACGTCGTGCTTGCCATTGGTATCCGCCCAGCTCAGTCCTGCATCCCGGAATGCCCTTCGTAGGATTTCCTTCGCTAGCAGCCGTTCCGCCAGGATCCTTTGTTCATCCCCTACGGCCACGGTGGGCTGTGGGGGAATGCCCCCTGTCATCTCTTCAGGGTGCTCGAAGTGGATCCGGTCGTGCGACTGTCCGCGGCAGAATGTCAACGCCGCCGAAAATGGCTGTCCTTTCCGCCCTGCGCGGCCGGCCCGCTGCTGGTAATTGAACCGCTCGGGAGGCATGTTGGCCTGCATGATCGACTGCAGGGAACCGATGTCGACGCCCACCTCCATTGTCGTTGTAACCGACAACAGGTCGATCGCATCTACGTTCGGATATGCCTTCCGCGTTACGATATCGTGGATCTCGTCGTCCTCGAAGAAGATGTCGCGGAAGTGCCGTTGCCTTTGTGCTTGGTCAATCGTCTGGCCAGTGAGCTCCTCCGCGTGGATGCGGAATGTCGCGCGTGGGTCGTCGGCCTCGCGGGCATAGTAGTGTCTCTCAGTGATCGTATGGGCTTGCCTGGACAGGTCAGGACCGCTGGGAAGCGTTTTGTAGCAGCGAGTGCATATCCCCGCCGATGCATGCCAATGGGTTTGGTTGCAGTTTGGGCAAATCCACGGGCTCGCACTATCGCCGACGACCCGGACCCACAAGTGCTCCATCCGAACCAGTCCCCATTCGCCGCCGGATTGGTGCCCTGCTGCCTTCAATGCATCGCGGACTCCGCCCCGTAGTACCTCGGCGTCCACGGCGTTTTTCCTGCCCACGGCCTCGAGGTAGCGAAGTACGCGCTTCTTTGCAATGTTCCGGGATGAGCTGTTAGGTTGGTCGTCGGCCCAGGCGTCGACTGGGTAAGGGCGCTGCGAAGGATCGGTTTGCCGTTCCTCCGCAAGGATGCGGATGATGGAATCGCAGGCTTCGCGGAAGGCTTTTCCCATCCTAGGGATCGGTGCCGTGCTCGTAGTGGGCTCAATGCAAAGGTACCCCAGGCCCTGGGCTTCGAGGTCGTATAGGAGCCGGCCCGACAGCGCACGCCAGGCTACCTTTCGTAGGCTTTGGCCAAGCACCGCTATGTCCTGCAGGTTGGCTTCCGATACGTCGGTGACGCGTGGCTCTACCACGCCGCTGCCGCGTTCCAGAACGGCTGTCCAATCGCGCCGGTCCTTTCCCGGCCGGACCGTGCGTTGCTCCACGGACGCTCCCCCCGGGTTCACCCCAGCGCCGACGAGGTCCCGCCACAAGGGGGGTAATCCTGCGCCGGCGCGGGGATCGGGAACCCGTAGTATGTCGTCGACCCGGACGAACCCCGGTTGGTGCCCGCGGACTTTCTCGATTGCCTGCTCGACCTCGACGGAACCCAGCTCGGGGTATTCTATTGCAGACGAGGCATCGACATGGAAGCGCCGCACCTCCTCGTACGATCGAGGGTCCAGATGCTGCTTGCGATCGCGGAGGACCTCAAGGGCAGCGGCGGTGTCGCCGGCCTCGAGCGCAGCCAGTACGCGTTGCTTGGCAGTGCCAGTATCGCGCGACGCGCCGTCCCGTAGTTCCCTGTAGAGGAACACACGTAACAAGTGGCTCCATTGCTGGTCCTCGACACCGACGGCCAGACTGGCCGCGGCTTCGCGGCTGTCCGAGAAAGCGACGAGGCGTCGCGATTTCCCCTCGGGTAGTATCCCCATCAGGTGTTTCGCTAGCAGGTGGGACATCACCCCAAGGCCGGTCACGAAGGAACGAACGGGGGAACTCCGCCCGATCCTCTCGGAGTAGTCGATCAAGCAGGCAGGGCACTTTTGCGGCATCGCCGGGAACGCGTGCTCATCGTCGCCATCACCCAATGCAAACCAGAGGCAAGCTTCCTCGTCGCTGGACTCAGCGCGGCTGCCGAGGCTGACGATCCCGGTGCGGCGATTGATGCCGGCCCGCTTCCATTCGGATTTACGCCTTCCTACTGGCTTGCCATTGTCGCTACGCTCCTCGGTACCCTGCTCCCAACTATATTCCCGCGGGTCGCTTATCTTCCAGTCCCGCGGGACCAGCCAGATAACACCCAGATCCTTGTATTGCCGGGCGTCCGTACGGGTTCCCGTGCTCGACTCGGGTAGCCCGTCTATCTGAGTTGGCAACGCAGTCAGCTCGTATGAAGGCGGCCCCGAGGGTCGCCCTGGCATACCACCTTGAGGCTGGTCCAGCTGGGACGTGTTGAGGACAATCTTGTTTCCGCACAGCAGTTGAGTCCCGCAACACTCGCAATAGAGGACCTCGAGCAGGCGATGGCCGTTGGCAGAAAGCGCCGGCTCGGGGGACAGGGGGCCGACCCGACGCCGGTTGTCCGATGGGTCCAGTACCGGCGTGGCCCAGAGTCCATCGACGTTTTTTGCCATCCAGTGGAAGCGGAGCCGCGGCAAACCGGCGTTCCGCGACTGCATCGAGCCCATCGCATAGAACAGGCCCCTGGTAGCCAGGTGCGCTTCGGCGCGGGACTTTAGCTGAGGGAACCAGCGCTTCGCAAGCTCGGACAGGGCGGTCGCTCGCAAGCGGTCGGAACGGAAGCCGGCCACGACCGTGTCACCGATGGCGGGGCGTGATTCCAGCAGGGCGGCCACGGCGCATGGGCCCGGGACCATGCTTGCTTCGGCAAGCCCTTGCCCAAGGTGTAGGCAGGCTTCTGTGAGCTTGTCGTCCATCGCTGGCGACGCGGTCGCGGCGTGGTGGAGCAGGGTGCCGGCCTCGACATAGAAGCGTTCTCGTGCCTGCCCGAGCGTGAGTCCGAAGAATCCCCCAAGGAACTCGTATGTGCTATCTTTTTCGCCGTCGAGCGACGCACTCGACGCAAGAATCTGGAGCTGGGCACTGTCGGGCTGCAGGCCGAGCCGGTTTAGCAACAACCGGACGAGGTAGCCGACCTCGGTGCCGGAGGCACCACGGTAGAGGTGGAGCTCGTCGATGACGAGCTGGAAGACACGTGACGAATCCTCTGCAAGCCATTCCCGCGTGATGTCTAGCATCTGCGAGTCGGCACGGTCTTGAATGATGCCAGGATGGGCATGGCGCATCAGCATGATCGAGAGCATGCTGACGTTCGTGATCAACAGGTCCGGGGGCGCAGCCTGCATTTCCCAGCGGTGGAAGACCTCCCCGGCGGCGGGTTCGACGCGGGGGATGAAGCTCGCCTGCTCGAGCGCGTCGTCTAGTTCCTTCCTGGCCTTCCTCACATTGTCTTTATCACCCGAGAGCTCGGCCGTTTTGGCCGCTTCGCGAAGCAATTGAATCCGCTCGTTCATCCTTGTTGATTCGCCGATTCCATCGCTGAGCGCCGTCGCTAGCCGCTCGCGGACCTTCTTGTTCGGTGATCCATCGGCCTTGAATGGATGGCCCGAAACAGGCGTCGACCCGTTGTAGCGGCCAAAGCGGATGCGATTCCCGCCCAAGACGCTGTCCTGTGCGTGGTGGGCCTCGTCCGTATCCAAGGCAGTGCGCAGCCGGGATAGCTGGTCCTCGACCAAGGCGTTCATCGGGTAGAGGATCAAGGTGCGAATGGCTGCCGGCCGGACCTCACCGCGTACCCTGCGATGGGTCTCGTCCCATGCTGGCGGCTTTGCCTTCGTCCAGGTAGCACTGGTCGGGTTGGCCTTGCTCCACCTTGTCTTGGGCGCTAACGCTTCCTTGGCTAGGTTGGCTAGCACTGGCAGCAGGAATGCCTCGGTCTTACCTGAACCGGTTCCGGTAACCACGACGCAATGCTTTCCCTCGAGGGCTTGCTGCAACATGCGTTGCTGGTGCACGTATAGGGGATGGCCGTCCTTGAAGAGCCCCGCGCTAGCAATAGAGCAGAATGCTTCCTTGGCTTCCGTTGTCATGCCCGGCAGGTCCGCTCCGGCTAGCGCCGCCAGCGTCTTGCCGGACTCGTAGGAAGGGATTGGTTCCACGAAAGGCTCCTGGAACAAGACCGCATCCTTGTCGAGGAGTGCCTTCCGGTCGCGCTCGAACGTAGGAGAGTTGGTGCCGAAAGCCGACGTTATGTACCTCTTAATGCTGGCTTGAATGTGCTCGAATGACGCTATGGGATCTTTCACGCTTTACTCGCTAATGTGGGGGAGCCAACTGGGCCGGAAAGTCTGTCCCCCAAGATGTCAACTACGAAATGGCCAAGGCGGCCCCGAGCTTGCCTGCCACTATTACCGCGACGTCCCTCGGGACAGACCTGTACAAGAGCCACCGGCCGTTCGCCATGTCGGAGTAGACGTGGCTAGTAGCTACCAACCACTTTCCATCCGATCGCCTTGCTATCACGAGCTTTCCAGCCACACTGTGTCCATCCGCCTCGGCGATATCCGGGGCTTGGCCACTACACAGGACTAGCGCGCGCTCGAGGACTACTGGGAGGCTGATGCGCGCGGGAACGAACAATGTACGGTCTTTATCGGAATAGGGAATGGGCCACGGGCACGCGTCGTCGATAGAGTAATTTTTTTCCATGAAGCGCGCGAAAGCACGCAGGGCAATCCATACTCCCCAGCGGGAGTCGCGCACGAAGCCATAGCGCGTAATGTTTTCCTTCCGCGTCGCTAGGACGTATACGCGTCCGCCAATGATGTCCCGGTCGTCCATCCGGAACAAGTCGCAACCAGACTGGGGGGCCAGGGAGCTTGCATCCTTGAAGCAACCGCTTCCTGCATGGAGCCGCTGTGGATGGTGTTCCAGTGCCCCGATGCTTTCCACGGCACCGTTCTCGATTTGGATGATTACGTCTTCGCATGTCGCGGCCCACGACGCAATTTGTACCGACTGGGGTGGAAGGCTTGCCATGCCGGCAGCCATGGCGATACGGGCGGCGGAGGCTTCGTCGCGGACTAATATCCTCAACGCTGGCAACAAACCAGCCGTTGGGGGATCGCAATGGATGACATCGGCCCCGGCCTGTTCGAAGAGGGTCCGCCACTGTTGCTGAAGCAGCGTGCCAAGGATCCCGCAGACTGGCTGGCCTCCAGCGACTAGGGGCAGCCGGTACAAAGTTGGCGGAACGGCATGGACTCGAGTGAAATGCCCTTTTGTACTAGTCTCAATTTCCACGTGCCCACGGCAGCGGAGGTCCAGCAACACTTTGTCCGCCCGGACTTCTTCGTCGTTCCGGGCAAGCAGTCTTGCGAGTTGGTCCTTTGCCGTCCCATACGCCATCGAACCTTGCCGTGCCAGGCTGTCCAGGAAGAGGGCCGCTGGACTGGAAACGTGCTTGGAAATGGTTAGCGCACTGGACGGATGGCCCAGCGAATCGACGGTGAGGAGGCGCGGGTCGGTCTGGACAGGTGCGGCTTGGGGAGAAGCGTCGGCAAGGGTTCCCCGAAGGCCGGACAAGGCTGGCTGGGGGCGCCCTTGTGGGTCTAGGCTGAAATCCCTGCCCAGAGTGATTTGCTCGCCGCTGTCCGGGGCAATCCGCAAGGTGGCACTGCCTAGCTCCCGGTTGCCGAGGACTGCAGTGATACGGAATAACTTCTGCGCCGTATCACGTAGCAACAACCTGAATCGCCGCACGCCGGTCTTCCGGCCAGGGACTGACGAGCTAATCTCCTCGGCAGTAAGTGCTTGATCGGTTTGCAAGGTCGTGCCGGGGGGGGCGTCGAGCTCGATGGAAGGGAGATCATAGGAAAGATATTGCCGCTTGCTTGCCCTGCTAATGGAGCGGCCCCCGACGATGGCGAGCAAGCGATGGATACCATTCGTAGCGACGCTTCCCGGCAGCTTGCCAACTTGCGCCTCGGTGAGCAAACCGCAGTCCGTCAGGCATGCGAGCACCCAGTCCGGCGGAAGGCCCGCGGAGTCGACCATTTGGTGCTTGACATGTTCATGTTCAAGCCACCACAGGAGCTGGCGTGCGACCCGCGGTGCCGCCAGCAAGTACGCACAACCATGCCGCGGCAGCGGCTGTTCTTGGAGTTCTTCGTGCTGGCTGGCGTAGTCCGTGCCCCACGCAAGGACACGCAGTTCGGCCTTTGGGAGTGCGAACATGCCTAGGCTGGCCGGCGCAGTTCCATCCTCTTCAAGCCGTGCCTTGAAGTGCACGTTCCGCGTTGCTGACTCCTCGAGTGCGGTCCGGGCCGCTGCGACGTTGCCGGAAGTGGTATCAAGAACGGTACTGCACCGCTCGGTCCCCCATACGGGAACCTTCCAGCTGGCCCCGTCCCTTTCGAGGACGACTTCGGTCCCCTCGCGGAAGGGGGGGACGCGCCAGTGAACTTGCCATTGCTGGTCCGCATCGTGCCAACCTAGCGCGAGCTCGACCTCCTCGGATGCGGAGGCATCGTTCGAGACATTGCATCCGCCTTGGTTGGAATGCATCGGGCCACTCTCGTCCCACTCTTCGAACAGGGATCGCAAGCTATCTTCGATTGGTTCGAGCAGCTCTGGGTAGCCAAGCGCGTCCTTGAAACTAGCCGACAATACGCCAGGGGCACAAGAGATAACATCCTTCGCTACTTTGGTGGACCATTCTTGCCCGGGTCTCAGTCCTGCCATCACGAATAAACGACCGCTTTCCTCGCAATCGCGCCTGGACATGATGCATTGCGCGCGCGGGACGCCGATATGTGCGTATCCGCCCAGCCTTCGAGGCACGAACCGGCCGAACTGCCCCTTAGTTTCCACTGTCCACGATTTGAGGTCGTCCCACGCGCACTCGATCTGTGCAAGATGCGAGCTGTTCCAACTGTCCGGCAAGCGCAATGCCCGGCGCAGATGCTTGTAAAAACCGTCGTGGGACGAAAGCGCGGAAGACCGCACAAGTGCAGCTAGGAAAGGAAGGTAGGTTGGAGCCTTACATGCACGATATACCGGACTCAGGAGGCTTGGGTCGACATAACCTGCCGGCTTGCTAGCTGGGTAAAGCCTTTGTTTCACAAGCCCTTGTACGCGAAGCACGAGGTCAAAAGCGTCTCCTCGGGCAAACCTTCCATACTTAACAAAAGTCGGCCATGCGGGACCTATCTGGACGGCCTTTAGGAAACCTTCGTCACCCCCGAGATCTGGCCCGATGAGGTCTAGTTCGTCGCTGTCAATCTGAAGCCACACCTCGTCACCTTGGCAGGCTTTTGAAAAGAAAGTTTCGAGCAGTCTGGCATTCCAAAGGCTGAAAGGGTCAGGGGGAGGGGCGTTTCCACGGACATCTAACGGAGGCATCGGTCGCTCACTCTTGCGTTCGCCAAAGGTCGACGAACTGTTTAAATGAAAATGTCTTAAAGATACTAAAATTTACCCGCTGAAATTTATCCGGTCAACATTTTTTTTGTAAATTCGGCAAGTCTAGCAAGACGTGATATTTCGATAGATTTGCTAAGAAATCGGTTTATAGGCCGTTATTTATCCGGTCATGGATTTGCTTGGTGAGTTGGTGACGGAAAGATGTCCTTGAATTAGCCCCTTAATTAACTAGACTAGTCCGTGATCTAGCGGCACTTGGCTGCCGGTGCGGGTTGCTCTGGTACACAAAACAGGCATCAATATCCGGCTTCGCGCCGCAGTTAAGAGATGGCCTTCATTGACTAGCAAGGTGGCCAAAATCTCCGGTCTCCAACGCAATGCCGCTCCAGTTCGGTTTTGCCGTTCCATGTACACATAGCCGACAGTGCTAAAGATAGCTGGCGGGTTGGGGCGTCTACTGTAGGACATTTGTCCTGTTTTAAAGTAGATTAAATTTCCTCCATTCAGCGGTTAGCTTAGATCCTGAAATACTAGCGAACGCCTCCGAAAATATTGATCTGGAGTTAGATTGCCGCAACCGGAACTATTGCAAATGAGGCCCTGAATCCATAGCTTGGTGAAAGATTAGGTGGATAGCTTGCAAGTAAAGCTCGACATTAAGCTGATAAAGCAAGCCGCGCAATTGATTGCGCCGGATTTTCCGTGCTGACGAACTTAATGTCCGTATGCGCTGGTGGGACAGTGATGCAACGACATACTGAAAAATAACGCTGCTTGAGGAGTCGGCATGCATTGGCATACTAGATTCACTGCTTCCCGCGAATAGCGCTATTGACTATGACGACTCTAAACCCGTCTTCATTGGACACTATAGCTTGCCGGATCGTCCCGCTCTACTAAGGTGGCGTGTGTGGATTCTTACAGCAAAACCGATAAGCCTCTTGTCGCTTACCGATGGGATGGCGAGCAAACGCTTGATAACGACAAGTTCGTAACCGTGTAAAGTGTACGAAAGCACAGGGGCGTCTCATTACTACGTCTAAGATGAGGAGCCGTGCTATGGACGAAGAAAACTCCGATGACGCTGAAAATCTACCGATCAGCGACCTCCGCGCTGCAGCATGGCTTGGGGATACAGACGCTATGTTTTCGTTAGGCGAGGCATGTTGTGCTGTTAATTTCTACGTTGGCTCGTCTTTGGGCGCGTTTAGTGATAAGACGTGCTTCGCGCCCTGCGTTAATTTTCTAACTTTAATCGCACTCAGCTACGAGTGCATATTCCTTGCACGGGTCTAGTGTTGCAACAAAGTCTTTTATTTCGTTGAGCTTTTCAACCAGATATGCCTTGCCTTCCCACGTCAGCATAGCTTTCGGGTCGTTGTAGCTAGGGTCAGAATCATAAGCAAATCTTATATAATCCTCAATCTGACTCTTGGACAACGTAGCAACATAGGCGGTATAGTCAGTTTCTTTGATTGGCACCTCCCGGAGTCCGACCCAATCGTGAAACGGACGATTATAATGCTCTCCTACCGGAGGGAATGACGGGCAGAGATTCCGAGGAAGATTTCCGATTTCAAAATTGTTAATATCAAATTTCGGATCGTGCAAATCACCAATATAAGTGCTGCAATATGTCATAAGGTTTCCCGCTCCTCAGCATAAAGAAGTCGAAAATCGACGAAAAGTTATATGTTAAAAATAATTTAATTTCCTCACATCAACTGTCGTTTGATGCCCGTTCAAATAGTTTGTCTGTCAAACCCTCGATTACGTCCGCCATAGTCACAAGCGACCTCCACCGGGTAGGAATCCCATTCACGCCATAAAACGCACCTGCTAACTGACCGCAGATTGCGGCAGTCGTATCAGCATCTTCGCCCAAGTTGGTAGCAAGGAGGATCGCCTGTTCGAAATTATCGGTACGGGCGAAGCACGAGAGCGCGGCTTCTAGGCTGTCAACTACGTACCCATTACCGCGGATCGTGGATACATCTCGGTCACGGTAATCTCCGCGTGCTATCGATGTCAGCCGTTCCGGCTGCATATCGTTTATGCCGTGGCCAAAGAGGATTATCTCTTTGGTGGCACCCGATAGCGCCAGCCAGAGCATGGCGCCGAACAACCGGCAGGCATCCACACATTCCAGGGCACCGTGCGTCGTTCTGGCACTATTACCCGATTGCGCAATCGCTATCTCGCGGTCGCCGAAGTAAAACATCGGGATTGGAGCCAGACGCATTAAACAGCCATTGCCCGCCGAGCGTGGGTCAGTGCTGCCGCTGAACGGTTCTCCAGTGCGTCGAAACCTACGCAGCGCCGCAACGACCGTCATGCCGATGTCAAAGCAGTCCCCAGTACTGCTCAGGTAACCCTCGTCCATCCACCAACAGTAGCGTTGCATCTGGTCGGTGGCATCGAATGCGTTGCACTCGAGTAGGCTGGTGGCTAAGCACAGCGCCATTGAGGTGTCATCGGTCCACTGTCCAGGTTGCAAAGCAAACGGTCCACCTCCGACCATGTCGGTCACCGGATTAAAACTGCCGCGTGGGCGAAACTCAACGGTCGTGCCGATAGCGTCGCCACAAGCCAGGCCGATTAGACATCCACGAAAGCGGTCAAGCGTATTCATGTCGTCTCCTTGTAACTGATGGATTGCCTGCTCATGCTCGAGATCAGTGATCGAGGAGCATTACCCTGCGTTCCCAAGACCTGTATCCTACCTGCTCGAAACGGATCTACACTGTAGCGGTGCGTTAGATCGTCTGACTACATCTGCTACTGCCGATAGTCGTGGCATTCTCTCGGTGACTTGTTCTTTGTGGTTTGGTCACGGCTTGCCGCCGGTCAGCGTTTGATAGCTCGCTCGGGCACGCTTCTTTTCCGCACCACGGGCTTGGGCAGCATCGAACTCATCCTTGCTGACACCCGAGGCTTGCCAGTACTGAGGTTTATCTTCGTACTTCACCCCTGAGAAGTTTCCGTCTTGTACCATCTGAAGTAGGAAGTCCTTGTTGCCTACCCGCTGATGGTCTTCGCTATAGATACGCTCCAGTGCTTGGCTATACGTTTCTTTATTACTCATATTGTCCTCCTTATGGACGTTGGCAAACCTCGAAGCTTAGTCGACTATCACAGTCGCGGTCTGAGTTGTTCAGTCTTGCGGATTTTCCGTAGTGGGTAACGGAGGCGCTTTCGGCGTCTGGTCATTGGAGTCGTATTCATTTTTCCTTCTCCACCCCTGGTCAAACGGACGATTCTCAAGATCCACCGGGGTAAATTCACCAGTTCGAAGGGCAGGAACTGGGTTCCATTCCGTGCAATCAATTGCGTGGATTCTTGCTTTTCAACATTCGCTTGGCTTCCGCCAGTTCCTCTTCCGTTGGCTCTCGCCCGGTTAGCTTAGTGAACAGTGTCTTGAGCGAAAGAATTTTCGAAGCCTTGTCAGGTTTCAGTAAATTTAATTTCGGTTTCTGTTCCATTTCGAACTCAAGGGGAAAAGATGAGCGCAGTACGTGAGAGTGTACGCTCAGTGCAGAAAGTCCGTCTAGTGTTGTGTTGCCGACTTAGACAGCTCCGCATTGTTATGGCAGTGTTACTTTCTGTTATTTGCAATTGATTGCAAGCGATATGTGGATAGATCGGGATGATTTATTGAGGAAAAGCACATGTCTGCTCTTGTAGAGATCGGAACCGTTAATGAGGACAGCGCATGGCCGCGGTGCACATGTTAGTCGATGTTATCTGCAATTGATTGCAACCGTCGCGTTGATGGATTAAGGAGCGATCTGTTCTAGTGCGGCTGCTAGACCAGTCCAGCGGAACGCTGGTGTCCACCAAGTTGCGCGAGCAGCGAACAGTCTATCCATAAAAACCTTCCTATCTTTTTTTTTCAAGTTTGCCAAAGCTGCTGCGGATCCTATAGTCGCGCATGCACCCAAGAAAAGTAGCCACTCAGGATCTTCAGAGAGAGTGCTGGCCTTGTTAATGTCTGCGATCCAAAGGCGATGGAATGGATTCGGCATTTTGAGTAACAACTCAGCAGGTGCTAGTTTCAGTTTCCGCGATCTTGCTTCTATACGAGTGTGAAGTTTATGAGCCGGTAACTTTTTGGTTTCTATCAGATGTTTTGTCTTGTTATAAATGCAAAAAAGCAAATTGCTAGCTCGACTCCCTAAATAGGTGGCTCCTTTCACGCCGTGTTTGTCGCAAAAAATGCGAGAATGATTTGTCTTTTGTCGAAAAGGAATGAAGGTGTGGGCCAGATGCGTAAGCGAATCGCATGCAATCTCGATATAGGAAACATGAGACTCGAAGAAGAATTTAGCGTAGCTAAAGTCTGGGAGCAGACTGTCCAAGATTTCCTTAAACCTGGAAAACTCATCGCCAACGAATTTTGGCGGGTATAGACTTAGCTTCAAGTAACGATTCTTATGTGCTTGTCCTACCTCGATATCGGCAATCTTCCTCTTTTTGTCCGGATAAAATCCGATGCGAGTCGAGTATTTGCCCTTGCTTACGGTGATTCTTCCCTGCGGGAGCAGATCTTTTTGTATGTCATGCATACCCCATAGTTGCCCGCACGCACATTTATACAGATAGTCTGTCGTGATCGATATATTCATATGAATGCGATCGATCAGTAGCGTTTTCCATAGCGACATGCTCATGTACTCCTTACTGAGCTTTGAACCTGCTTACTAGTACACCGCTTACTTTTGAAGTGCTAAGCGAACGGTTTCCGTTTTCCAGTATGGCCGCGCACCGTCTGCTCCATCAGGTTGAGGAATCAGGCCCGCCCGGATGTGGTTATATAACGTGGAGTGGCCGACGCTGAAGAGTGTCATCAGATGACCAGCTCTTAGTCGACCAGGTTGTTGAAGATCGATGCTTCCTACTGGAAGTGCTTTGCTATGGCCATTCTTTGTTGGACGAGCGGGAGCCCCTGCACTGTTCTGAAACGACAGGGAAAGAAGATTGCGAGATTTGATTGTGAGGGTCATCGTTAGATTCCTAACTGCGCCGACGTGACTAGTCCGGCAGGTTAAATTATCCGACGAAGCTCTATTAGGAACTGTTGCGTCGGAGTGCTGAGTAGCGTATTGCGCGCTACCTCGTTGAGCCAGATCTTGAATCTGTACTCGCGCACTCCTTGCGAACGAGGTGAAGAATAGCTATTGTTATCCCGCCCTGACCAAAGGTCAAGTGGTATTCATGCAATCCTTAAGTTTGTCAAATCTGTGTAACGTTATTGCGACTACCATCCATCTCTTAGACTTCTAAAATGTTTTCCTGAACGAGATTTAATTTTTAGATTCGGCGAAGCCGTAAATGATGTCAGTGAAACTAATTTACCTCGATCGGTAGTACTGTCAAATCTTCAAACGGTAAGCCAGGCTTTGTTATGCGCAATTGATTGCAAGGTTGAGTTGGATGACTCTGGATTAGTTCGTTAAGCCTGCCTAGCTAATCTGCGATAACGACTCTTCCGCATCATAGAAGCGCCACAGCCGAGCTCATCCCAATAACACTCGCCCATAGCAGACCTTATAGTGGATGGGCAGCCCTAATCTTACGGGCGATGAGTAACTTTAACCTTGGCTACAAAAAGGCGGGTTAGGCGCGTCTAGGCTCGATACGAGTGCAAGCTGGCGAGTAATCGTGCTCAGGTTCGTCAGATCAATTGTGCAAGCCGCAACGCGTCCCTAGGTTGGTCGAGCGTCGCAGTCCGATAACCAATGCTGGTCACGGTAAACCTTTTGTTTTCCGAGTAAAGGGTGATGCAGATCCATAAGGATGGCGTCCCGTGCATTGTACCGCGATGAGTACGCATGCTTACCAGGCGCGTACACGGCGTAAGCTCTTTGCCCTAGTATTCGCTATTGCACCAATCGTGCGCCTCAGCATTTTGAAAAGCATACCGTCCAGTTTCCAGCTGAGTTATCGGAGACTCAGGGTTTTCGGTGGCCAATCAGCTTCATTCACGTTGCAGTTTTCTTTCCGCCATCGGAATCAGTTCTTGGGTAACCCATACCCTCAATTCCTGTGACTTCAAGGGCACGTCCCAGGTTTTTTTTCCAAGATGAAAAACCGCTATCTCCTCAGAGGAGAACATGCTCTTCCGGGAGCTTTTGAATGTTAATGATATTTCGAGAGCGGACCTCAGCGTTTTAGTTGCACTCAGCCAATCGTTGGGCGAGGGTAGATAAGCCGCAGAGCGCATTTTTTCCAGCCTTTTTATGGAATGCGAGATGATGCTCTGGTCAGAGGAGCTCGCGTCGTGCTGCGTTTCGTTTTGGCGTGCGGAGCGCTCGGGGTTTCTATTTCGGTCCTTCTGCGCGCTTGTCGCGAAGCCCGGCTGAGGATCATTCCCGCCAAGGTCATACTTCACCGATATTTTGTTTATGATCAAATCCGCTTCGATACCAGAGCCAAAAATCGTTACTGCCTTATTAAGCTCCAGCGCTGCCTCTCTATTTCCCGCAGCGATCAGGCCTCTTGCGAACTCCTGAATTCTTTTGTCTTTTCCGAAATACGAAATGAAAAAGCGTTGCTCCAGCTGCTTCGCAAGCTCTGCCCGTCCTTTATATGCTTTTGTTTGCAGGAGAGTTGCGACGAACCCGGTTGCCAACTGCCGGGAAACCTTCTGCAGGCGTTCGATCAAGTCCCAAATATCGAAGTAATATTCTGCAATAGTCTGCAGTTCAGGAAAGCTCTGGATGAGGGTTTCCCGGAAGGGCTGTTCAACACGCTCTGAGCCGGATGTGTCGGCAAACTGCTGCTGGCTCCCGATAGCCTTGTCATACTGCCGGCGCTTCTCAGCATCCGAAAGCACCGACCAAGCCTCGTTAAGTTCTTTCGTCAGGGCCTCAGCATAATCTTTGTTACCACTGTATTTATCTGGGTGGTATATCTGGCATAGTGCGCGGTACGCCGCACGTATAACGGCAAGTTCGGCCGTTGGTAACACACCGAGCACTGAATAGTAATTTTTCATCGGTTAAACTTAAAGCCCGCGTGTCGGACGACACGTCTGTGCGTAATAACATTTGGAACATCAATTTTAGCTGATATTTTGACTTGGCAATAATTTTGTCGATATGGCATGGCAAACCAGAGCATCAGCGCGTTCCAGCGATAAGGCGACGTCGACTCGTCGAACTTCACAACGTCGCCGTTGTCCGTCGTCCGTCACCCAGCGTAAGTTGTCGTCCGGCATGCCGGCATGCCAGCGCGTTGGCTAGCATACATGATTGTCCCTATGCCTCTGTAGTTCTTGAACGGCGTGAACCGGATCACAAGAATAAAGTTTGAATCATTTCCCAGAGCCGATCCGAGTGCGCTGGCAATCTCATCCTTGCCGATCAAGGTGCACCCGTCTAACAAAAATGGTCTCGTGTTTCACAACTTCTACCGATATTTTCTTATTCATAGGGTTTCAATAAAGTAGACTAAGTCCGCTTTTGGCCGATTACAGACGTTCCGATTGGCTGAACATGGAAGGATTTTGCTTTTATAGCGCTAAAGGAGGGGCGGCCATAAATTAGCCCAACATTGCCACACTAGCTTAGGCCACTCACAAGCTCATAGAGGGGCACCATCAGGCCACTGAGCAGTGTGTCTCTGAATTTAGCAAGCAAGCAAGCGTCATCAATATCTCCTGACTTGAGGTTTTTGAGAAATGACTTATCCGTGACCAGCTGCTGTGCTAGAGCATTTTGCAGCTCGTACTTCCATTGAGGCTTTTGATCAGTATAAAACTGTTCGAGCGACTTCTTCAGGTTTGCTGGCTGGTGCGCGAATGCGTTCCGTATCTCCGCCAACTTCAAGAGCATGTCGTAGGAAGTCGAATCAATCTTTTTTAGAATTTTCAGAAGGTGAAGCCGTTCGCTGTGTTTAGTCTTCTTCATGACCCACTCCACGAAGTCTTCGTTGGCATTTAGGTTCTTCTGCAACACGATAGCTGCGGCGCCCTCGACAACGACCGCCAACCCAACAATAAAATGCGTATCACCTTTCTGCGCGATGAGGTCTGTCATGAATTTTTCATCGATCCCCAAGGCATCCCACGTTTTTCTATGTTCCGAGAGGTCTGCCAAAATCTGCTAGCGTGACTCAGGTTCCAAAAGTATTTTTTGCATTAGAAGGACCTTTAAGTTGAAGAGTTGGTAAGACTTTCTGTTTGAAGTGTAGGCGTATCTGCTGGTTTCTAACCATGGGGCGAAAGGTCCGCTCCTGGCCGGTTGCAGAGGTTCGGAATGGTTCAGTGCACGAGGTCGTTGACATCCCAGCACGGAAAGGGTTTTGTTAGGGGTACTTAGTTTGAAAAAAAGTAAGGATGCCAAGCTGGCAGCAGCACACGCTAACGGATTCTAATTGCAGCCAGTCCTTTTTGCCCGACGATGTTACCTACCTTGCCATAGACTTCCATCTGACATCCGCTTGCGCAATCTAGCAAAATGCGCTCGCGCTCGTCTCGCGAGAGCTCGTCGATATCTACGACGATATAGGCGTCTGGCCTGCCGGGCGGATGCAACAGCGTCAACTGGCCACGGTGCAGCAGCGATCCCTTAACGGCAACCGTTGTGCCCAGTAGCTCCTTATAGTCGAGCAGGTACGCCAGCGCGCTGACCTTGCGTGCGCCTCGCCACTCCGCAGCAATAAAGCGATCCCCCTGGGCTGCTCCGCAGCTATCGAGGTAGCGTTTCGCGGCTGCTTCCGCTGCTGCGCTTTCCGGGTCCTTCTGCATTTGTTGGAGCAACCCCGAGTCGACTACACAACGTGAAATGCCAGTCACGGCTCGGTCGCGTTCAATGCTCATGGGCGCTGGTAGCTTGGCGCGGTAGTCGTCGGCAACTTCCTCGATTTTTACGTTGTACAGTTTGATTAGAGTTGACTGTTCTGCCGAGCTCAACGAGCGAAACTTAGCTGTGCGTTTCCATACGGCGCCCTGCTCCTCGACAGCTCCGGCATGGAGCGCGCAGGTAAAAGAGAGTGCAAGGACGATTAAGTATTTGTTCACGGCGGGCGAGTGGCGGTCGGAGATTGAAAAATCAAGTGTTCAGCACAAATATTGACAGCTAATCAATTTGCAAGCAAGTTACAAAAATAGACACAGTCGGCTTGTTTGCCACAGCGACCCTCCCCGGAGACAGTGTCTTGCCGTTGCCCTTGCCGGCCTGCTTAATTATAAACGCTGTGAGCAGTCAAGAATTGTTGTTAGAATAAAACCTCCCTCCTTTCTGGTGAAAGCTACTATGTTCTACCTTGTTTCATTGCTAGCAGCGGTGCTGCTCGCGATACCAACGTGGGGTTGTTCGCTCATCGTTTTTTTCTTTGTAAAGAACTGGTTCGACAACCGAGCAATGAGTTCGCTTTTGGGTGCTGCAGTGATGGCGATGCGAAATGAGGTCAGCGAGGAGCGCTACCACATTAATCGTGCGGCAATCGAAAAGGTTTTCAACCGCTTCGCCGTTGAGCCGCGCCAGATCGTGAACACTGACGGAGGCACTACGTTCTATTGGTCGGTACTTCAGCATCCAATGATTCATGGCGGTCGGGAGTTTTCGGTTCGGTTTGTATACACACCTCGGGACGGGACGCGAAACACGGTATTTATCAAGGCAGCTCCCGGCCGGGATCTAAGCGTACTAAGTGTTGACGACATTGCCTCACTGGCTTCGGGCTTGGGTATATCGGCACCGATGGGAAATCCCGTCAGCCATGCAAGAGCGACAGACGACAAGGACATCAAGCAAATGATTCTTCAGGCTGCGCAGTCGAGTAGTCGAGAAATAGACTTCCCTAACCTGCGCTACGGTGACGTAGGAGATTTTGTGTCGCGCGATGAGTTGGGGGTCGAATATTTCCCTGGATATTCTCGTATGCGTTTTTGGGTTGACATCGGTGAGTATAGTTATTCGGTGGTCGCGACTAACCTGAACCCAACTGCCGAAGACGCGGGTTCGGTGTCGATATGGTCAAAACAGGACGGTCCAGCCGAAGGGCTAAACGTTGCGTCAAGATAGTTTTCTTACAGGCTCTATTTTCAGATCCGGGTTCGCTACGTCCAATGCCATGCCCTGCCTCAAGCGCTCTATGTGCTTGCAGTTGTTCATGAAGCGCGTAGCGACCATTCTACAATTGCCCTCCCTTGGGTGGCTGTCGACTGTCCGCTCTTGGCCGGAAGCGGACGCCACAGAAGACCCGCAGCCACCCGGGCAAAAAATGCTTGCAGCTGTATTCCAGCAGGAATTCGCATAAGCGACAATCAGCATCCTTGCCTCGAAACCTTACATGTTCAAATGAATCGTGATTGATGGGACGATGGCGAGAACATTGCTGCGACGCTATTAGCTTGAGATGGCTAGCTTCTGTCAGCCGTCGGCAGGACGTCATGTTGCCTTTCACGGTGCCGCCGGGTGACTGTCCCCACCTACTGAAGCACCGTCCTATTCGGCACCGAAACCTGTGGCCGGTCGCGCCGAGGTTGTTGTATGCACCGGACCACTCGCCGATGCCGCCACCATGCTGATCGGTTCTATTCGTCTCTGAGGATCAGCGAGGGGGAAATGGGGAGTCAGGCATTGCAGTGCAATTGATTGCGTTGGTTACTTGGATGACTCAGGATTGCTTTAACACACGCTATTAGCTCGCCTGCTTCCTCAAACTTTCGATGTAGTTCGCCCAATCGCTCATCATTTTTTTGCGCTCAGGAATGTGCTGAGCTTTGTTATAGGCTGCTTTGACTGTGTTGCGTTCTTGATGAGCCAGCTGCAGCTCAATGATCTCCGGCGCGTAGCCCTGTTCATGCAAGAGCGTAGACGCGGTTCCACGAAAGCCATGGGCCGAGAAGCCGATAGTTCCTTTGCCGTTGAACTTCATCCGTTCTAAAGCTCGGTTGATAGTTGTTGCAGACATAGGCTCGGTATCGCGGCGATCATTGGGGAACAGCCAACGAGGCGCTTTGCTTGAGGTGTCAGTAATGGTCTTCAGCTTTTGCAGAAGTCGGACGGCTCTCGGTGCAAGCGGTACAAGATGGTCGCCGACGTCCTTGATCTTCATCCGCTCGCTCGGCACAGTCCAAAGTGCTTTTTCGAGATCGAATTCGTCCCAAGTGGCGCAGCGTAGCTCGCCCGTGCGGACAAACGTAAGCAGGAGCAGCTCTATAGCTATCGCGGTCTTGCGCTGGCCTGTGAAGCTGTGCACCGCTGCTACGAGTTCGGTAAGTTGAGCCTCGGTCAGTGCTAAGTTATTCTTGACCTTGGGTTTTTTGATGACGTCACCGGCTTTAAAGTCTGTCACGGGATTGCGGTCAGCACGTCCGGAGTGGATGGCGAATCGGAAAACAGCGTTGCACCAACCTCGGATGTTCGTCGCCACCGTGTGTGCACCAGTCGATTTTCGCTCGAGCCCTGTACGTTCTGTTCGGTTGGCGATGCCACGGATCAGCTTGTACATGTCAGACGTCGAAATAGCTTTGATAGGCTTTGCGCCAACCGGCGTATCTCTAATATAACGTTGCATGCCCGACTGGATTTGTTTGAAGGAATAAGGCTGAACCTCTGTCCTCTTCGTCTCGATCCATTCTTGTGTGACAGCCCAGAAGGTCGTTGCCTTCTCAGCCTTGGCTTGCTCGATCTTGTCCGCTTCGTGGGCAGCAGGATGTATGCCTTGGGCGACTAGCTTTGCTGCCGCGGTACGGAGCTCGCGGGCTTCAGCCGGCTTGATGTCGGGGAAGGTGCCGATTGAGTAGGTGCAATCCTTGCCGTCAAGACGATAGTTCCACTTCCAGTACTTTTTACCAGTTACGGCAATCAGGACATAGAGGCGGTCAGTATCTGCGAGTTTGTATGGCTTGGCCTTAGGTTTGGCCGCAAGAATTTCGGAATGAGTCAGCTGCTTAGGCATTTCATCACCCCATCAGTGGTAACCAGAGTTACCACCAATTTACCACCAAATCAATGGATAGTGGTGGCTATGCTAGGGTATGTTTTGGCGCTAAGCTATTGAATCAAAAAGGAGAATGGGCCGTAGTGGATTGCTTTGGATGGGGATGATGCTCATCGATCATGAGCAGCATGTCAGATCTCCCCATCCAGTCCGTCTTGCACTTGTTCGGCCGCGCGCAGCACGGCGCGCGCCTTCGCTTCGGTTTCCTGCCACTCCATTTCGGGGATCGAGTCGGCGACGATGCCGGCCGCGGCCTGCACGTACAGATTGCCGTCCTTGATCACGCCGGTGCGGATCGCGATCGCCACGTCCATCTCGCCGCCGAAGGAGAGATAACCGCACGCGCCGCCGTAGATGCCGCGCTTGGTCGGCTCGAGTTCGTCGATGATCTCCATCGCCCGCACCTTCGGCGCGCCCGTCAGCGTACCGGCGGGGAAGGTCGCGCGCAGCACGTCCAGGTTCGACATGCCTTCCTTCAAGGCGCCTTCGACGTTCGAGACGATGTGCTGCACGTGCGAGTATTTTTCGATGACCATCCGGTCCGTGACTTTCACGGTACCGGTGTCGGCGATGCGGCCGATGTCGTTGCGCGCCAGGTCGATCAGCATCACGTGTTCGGCGATTTCCTTCGGGTCGGCCAGCAGCTCGGCCGCCAGTTCGGCATCGCGTTCCGGCGTCGCGCCGCGCGGACGGGTGCCGGCGATCGGGCGCAGCGTGACCTTGCGCTCGCCGGCGGCCGAGGTTTCATTGCGCACCAAAATCTCGGGCGAGGCGCCGACAATCTGCATGTCGCCGAAATTGTAGTAATACATGTACGGGCTCGGGTTCAGCGAACGCAGCGAGCGGTACAGGGACAAGGGCGAATCGACATACGGCTTGCGGATGCGCTGGCCAATTTGAACCTGCATCAGGTCGCCGGCCATCACGTATTCGTGCGCCGTCGCCACCGCTTTCAAGTAATCTTCCTTGCTGAATTCACGCACCGCTTCGGTCCGCACCGAAGCGGTCGTGACGGGCGCCTCGACGCTCCGGCGCAGCATCACGCGCAGGTCTTTCAGGCGCTGGCGCGCCTTGGCAAAGGCTTCCGCCTGCGCCGTATCGGCGTAGACGATCAAATACAGCTTGCCGGACAGGTTGTCGATCACGGCCAGCTCTTCGGTCACCATCAGCTGGATGTCGGGCAGGCCGAGCGGGTCGGCCGGGGCCTTGCCGGCCAGCTTGCGCTCGATGTGGCGCACCGTGTCGTAGCCGAAGTAGCCGGCCAGGCCGCCGCAGAAACGCGGCATGCCCGGACGCAGCGCGACCTTGAAACGCGACTGATAGGTTTCGATGAAGTCGAGCGGGTTGCCCTCGTGGGTTTCGACGACGCTGCCGTTGGTGACGATCTCGGTGAGATTGCCGCTGCTGCGCAACAGGGTCTTGGCCGGCAGGCCGATGAAGGAATAGCGGCCGAAGCGCTCGCCGCCGACGACCGATTCGAGCAGGAAGGTGTTCTTGCCGGTGTTCTGCGACTGCGCCAGTTTCAGGTACAGGGTCAGCGGCGTTTCCAGATCGGCGAAGGCTTCGGCGATCAGCGGAATGCGGTTATAGCCCTGGTTGGCCAGCGATTTGAATTCGAGTTCGGTCATGTTCTTCTCCGGGCCGCCACGTTTGAAGGGGAGGATGGGCGGCGGTGGTGGTAAAAAACCTGCCGGCGTACGTGCAGCCGGCAGCAATCAAGACGGGTTCAGTTAGCCCAGGATTGCCAGCGTCGCCAGACCCAGGCCTCAAGGGCGCCGGTCTGGTTGACGGTGAGTTTTTTAATGGAGAACATGTATAGATGAGTTAGTTTTCGGTGCTGTTGTGCGCACGAACGAGCTCGGCGGCATCCAGTAGCGAATTAACTATACCATCGGAATCGATGTCTTGCACAGGCCTTCCGTGGTTATAACCATATGGCACTGTGAGCACATAGCAACGTGCCGCGCGCGCCGCTTCGGCATCGTTCGAGGAGTCGCCGATCGCGACCACGGCTGACGGCGCCAGGTCGAAGTCAGCGCACACCTGCAGCAGGGGCAGGGGATCGGGCTTTTTGCGCGGCAGCGAGTCGCCGCCGTAGACCAGCTCGAAAAAGGGCGCGAGCCCCTTTTGCGCCAGCAGCGGCGTGGCGAACGCGATCGGCTTGTTGGTCACGCAGGCCAGGCGCAGGCCGAGATCGCGCAGCGCCGCCAGGCCCTCGAGCACGCCCTCGTAGAGCACGCTTCTCTCGCCGTTGATCGCGAGGTAATGGCGCTGGTAAGACGCCATCGCCTCGTCAAAAACAGCATCGATGCGGGCGGCATCGTAGTCGAGCGCCAGCACGTCGCGGATCAGCTTCTCGGAACCCTTGCCGACCATGGGCTTGATGATGTCCTGCCCGATCGGCGCGAGCTTGAATTCGGCGCGCATGCCGTTCAGGGCCAGTTCAAAGTCGGGCACGGTGTCGAGCATCGTGCCGTCGAGATCGATGATGGCGGCCCGGATGGCCGCGGCGCCCGGACGCACGCTTACTTCCCGACTGTTGCCAGTTCGGCGCGCATGGCGTCGATCACGGCCTTGTAGTCGGGCTTGCCGAAGATGGCCGAGCCGGCAACAAACGTGTCGGCACCGGCGGCGGCGGCCGCGGCGATGTTCTCGGCCTTGATGCCGCCATCGACTTCCAGCATGATGTCGCGGCCCGATTCGTCGATCAGGCGGCGCGCGATCGCGATCTTCTTCAGCGCTTCCGGGATGAAGGACTGGCCGCCGAAGCCCGGGTTGACCGACATGATCAGGATCATGTCGATCTTGTCCATCACGTGCTCGAGGTAGTGCATCGGCGTGCCCGGGTTGAACACCAGGCCGGCCTTGCAGCCGTGGTCGCGGATCAGCTGCAGCGTGCGGTCGATGTGCTCGGACGCTTCCGGGTGGAAGGTGATGATGTTGGCGCCGGCTTTCGCGAAGTCGGGGATGATGCGGTCGACCGGCTTCACCATCAGGTGGACGTCGATCGGCACCTGCACGTGCGGGCGGATCGCCTGGCAGACCAGCGGGCCGATGGTGAGATTCGGCACGTAATGGTTGTCCATCACGTCGAAGTGGATGATGTCGGCGCCTGCCTCGACGACATTGCGGACTTCCTCGCCCAGGCGGGCGAAATCGGCGGACAGGATGCTGGGAGCGATGCGGTAGGTGGTCATAAGTAAGGTGGCACTGCGTGGCAGTGCGGTTGGTTGAAGCCGCTATTTTACGCCGAGCCGATTCCGCGCTGTTATACCCACCTGCGCTGCCCCGTTTTGCCTGGCGGGGTATCATGGGCTTTTGCGCACCCGCGTCTCCACCAATAAGAAAGAAGGAAGCCGTGGCTACCTACGATTTCACCGTTACCGTTCGTACCAAGTACCTGGCCGAGCAAAGCAAGCCGGATCAGGACGAATATCTGTTTTCCTACACGATCACGATCCGCAATACGGGCGAGGTACCGGCCCAGCTGATCTCGCGCCACTGGGTCATCACCGATGCCAACAACCGGGTCCAGGAAGTGTCGGGTCTGGGCGTGGTCGGGCACCAGCCGCTGCTGAAACCGGGCGAAGAGTTCGAATACTCGAGCGGCACGCCCTTGGGCACGCCGCAGGGCTCGATGCACGGCGAGTACTTCTGCGTGGCCGAGGACGGCCACCGCTTCGAAGTCAGGATTCCGGAATTCGTGCTGACGCTGCCGAGCATGCTGCATTAAGCGCCCAGGCTCTACGGCGCGCGCGGCGGCTCGTCCTCCTGGCGTAGCGGCCGCTTGCGGGTTTCGGGGCGGCCGTGGAACATCGTCCACCAGACGATCAACACGAGCAGGAAGAACGCCACGCCCGCTTCCAACATCAAGATCCACATAGACTGTCCTTATGCAATCGATACGCCGCAGAGTACCACGCAGTTTATCCACTTCGCTCGCCCTCGTCGCCCTTCTTTTGGCCGCCTGCGGCACGCCGCCGACTGCGCCGCCGCCGGTGAAACAGCAACCGGTCCCACCGCCGCCATCGAAGCAGCCCGACATCGTGATGCCGCCGCCGGTCGGCCCGGTCGCGATTCCGGTCCCGGCCCCGACCCCGCCGCCCGTGCCGCCGATGACCCCGGTCTCCTTCGAATCGCTGCCCGGCTGGCAGGGCGACGACCTGCGCCAGGCCTGGCCGGCGTTCATCGCCTCCTGCCGCGTGCTGGCGAAGAAGCCGCAGTGGAGCGCGCCATGCACGGCGGCGCCTGGCGTCGATGCGCGCGATAACGCCGCCATCCGCCGCTATTTCGAGACGTATTTCGTGCCGAACCAGATGCGCATGCCCGACGGCGCCGACACCGGCCTGATCACCGGCTATTACGAGCCGATGCTGCGCGGCGCGCGCAAGCGCGGCGGCGCCTTCCAGACCCCGCTGTACCGTGTGCCGGACGACCTGATCACGGTCGACCTGGCGTCCGCTTATCCGAGCCTGAAGAACATGCGCCTGCGCGGCCGCCTGGTGGGTAAAACCGTGATCCCGTACAGCACCCGTGCCGAGATCGAGCGCGCGCCCTTGAACGGCAAGGAACTGGTCTGGGTCGACGACCCGGTCGAGGCCTTCTTCCTCGAGGTGCAAGGTTCGGGCCGGGTCCGCCTCGACGACACCGGAGAAACGGTGCGCATCGCCTTCGCCGACCAGAACGGCCATCCCTATAAAGTGATCGGGCGCTGGCTGGTGGAACAGGGAGAATTGCCGGCCGACGGCGTCTCGGCGCAGAGCATCAAAGAGTGGATTGCTTCTCACCCGGCGCGGCGCCAGGAACTCCTGAACGTCAATCCGAGCTATATCTTCTTCCGCGAGGAGCGCCTGCCCGACCCGAGCGTCGGCCCGAAAGGCGCGCTCGGCGTGCCGCTGACGCCGGAGCGTTCGGTGGCGGTCGACCCGGGCCAGGTGCCGCTGGGCGCGCCGCTGTTCCTCTCCACCACGCATCCTGTGGATGGCGCACCGATCCAGCGCCTGATGATGGCGCAGGATACCGGCGGCGCCATCCGCGGGGCGGTGCGGGCCGATTTCTTCTTCGGCTTCGGTGGCAATGCGGCCGAATATGCGGGGCGGATGAAGCAGCGCGGGAATGTGTGGGTGCTGTTGCCGAAGTAAGGATCAGTCGTTCACCTCAGTCGTTCACATCGCGTAGCCTGGTGCCGGCCAGCGCCGCCACCGTCAGCACGAGCGCACCCGCAGCCACGCAGGCCAGGCCGGTACGCACGCTGAAACGCTCGGCCAGTGCCCCGGCCGCCAGCGCGCCCAGTGGAGCGCTGGCCACGGTCAGCGAGCGCATGGTCGCCACCATCCGGCCGAGTACCGCATCCGGCGTCACGCGCTGGCGCAGTGCGATGTAGGGTACGAAGAACAGGGTCGCGCCGCAGTCGAGCAGGAACACGACGCTGCCGTAGGCGAAGGCGGTCGCTGCCGCGCTGCCCAGCAGGGCGGTGGGAATCGCCGGCATCAGCACGAAGCCCAGCGCGCACACACATAAACCGGCGAGGATTGCGCGCCCGGTGCCGAACCGTGCCGACAAGGGTTTCACGAGGATCGAGCCGGCCAGGATGCCGGCGCCGCCGAGCATCTGCGCCGTCCCCATCACACCCGGCGCCATGCCCAGTACGCGGGTGGCGAACAGCACGTGCAGGGCCAGATAGCCATAGAACAGGAAATGCCAGGCGCCCGCCGTGCAGGCGAGGGTACGCAAAACCGGATGGCGCCACACGAAGGCCAGGCCTTCCCGGATGTCGTGCAGGGGATGGGCAGTCGATGGTGCAGGCTCCGGTTCGCGCGCCCCGATGCGGCGCAGGTTGGCCAGCGAAATGACAAAACCGGCGACATTGCACAGGATGGCGATCGGCGCGCCCAGCAGTTGCACCAGTGCGCCCGCCATGCCGGGTCCGATCAGGCGCGCGGCCGATTCGGTGCCGGCGAAGCGGGCGTGGGCGTCGACCAGGCGCTCGCGCCCGACGACGAAGGTGAGGAAGACCTGCTCGGCACTGCCGCCGACGGTCAGCCCGGTGCCGAGCACGAAGCCGACCGCATACAGCCAACCGATCGTCAGCGCATCGAGCCACCAGGCCAGCGGCACGCTCGCCAGCGCGGTCGCGACCATCACGTCGCTGCACATCATGATCGGCAGACGCCGGCGGCGGTCGAGCAGGACGCCGGACGGCAATCCGAACAGCAGGAAGGGCAGCGATTCGAGCGCCGCCAGGGTGCCCATCTGGCTCGGCGTCGCATGCAGCATGAGCACCGCGCAGATCGGCAGGGCGAGCAGGGTGATCTGGGAGCCGAACTGGGTCAGCGCACTGCTCAGCCAGAGGCGGCGGAAGTCGGCGCTCTGCAGCAGGCCGTCCGCGCCGAGACGGGAGAGGGTATGGCGTATCGTTGCGATGATCGGCTCGTTCCAGGCTTGCTTAAATCGCAATGATACCTGCCTTTCCCGGCCGTGGAGGCGCTACAATCGCGGCACTGATCAATCCCTTATATAGAGGTGTCCCATGGAATACGCTGACCTGCTGATCGAAAACCACGGCAAAGTCGCCGTGATTCGCCTGAACCGCCCGAAGGCGATGAATGCGCTGAACGACAACATGATGAACGAGCTGGGCGACGCTCTGTACAAGTTCGACGCCGACCCGTCGGTGAATGTCATCGTCCTGACCGGCAGTGAAAAAGTGTTCGCGGCGGGTGCCGACATCGCGGCCATGGCCAATTACACGTATGCCGATACCTATCCAGGTAACTATATTGGCCGCAACTGGGAACACATCCTGAACGTGCGCAAACCGGTGATCGGCGTCGTCGCCGGCTACGCCCTGGGCGGCGGCTGCGAACTGGCGATGATGTGCGACTTCCTGATCGCCGCCGACAGCGCGAAATTCGGCCAGCCGGAAATCAAGGTCGGCGTGACCCCGGGTGCGGGCGGTACCCAGCGTTTGCCGCGCACCATCGGCAAGGCGAAGGCGATGGACATGCTGCTGACCTCGCGCATGATCGACGCGGCCGAGGCCGAGCGTACCGGGCTGGTGTCGCGCATCTTCCCGGCGGATAAGCTGATGGAAGAAGCGCTGGCGGTGGCCAATACCATTGCCGAGATGCCGGTATCGGTGGCGATGGCGATCAAGGATTCGGTCAATCGCGCCTTCGAGACGACGCTGACCGAAGGCGTGCGCTACGAGCGCCGCTTCTTCCATGCGGCTTTCGGTACGCCGGCGCAGAAGGAGGGGATGTCGGCCTTCCTCGCCAAGCGCAAGGCAAATTTCGAGGGGATGTAAGCGATGCGGGCGCCGGCCTTGTTGAAAGGGGCCGCGGCGCTCGCGATCGTCGCCGCGGCGGCAGTTGGCTGTCGTTCGCTGCCGCTTCCGCCCCCGGGCGCCCGCATCACGACGGTGGCGCCATTCGACACCGGCGCGACCAAGCTGGGCCAGGCAATCGGCCCCCTCGCTGCCGCCCATCCGGGGCACTCCGGCGTCATCGCCTTGCCCGATGGCCGCGACGCCTTTGCCGCCCGTGTGCTGCTGGCGCGCAGTGCGGAGCGCAGTCTCGATGTTCAATACTATCTCTGGCATAACGATCTCACCGGCGTGCTGATGTTCGATGCACTGCGCGAGGCAGCCGCGCGGGGAGTGCGGGTCCGCCTGCTTCTGGACGATAACAATACCGACGGACTCGATCCGGTCCTGGCCCTCCTGGATGCGGACCCGAATATCGAGGTGCGCCTGTTTAACCCCTTTCGCATGCGCGCCTGGCGCGGCCTGGGCTACATGCTCGATTTCGGCCGCCTGAACCGGCGCATGCACAACAAGTCCTTCACGATCGACAATCAGGCGACAATCGTTGGGGGACGCAATATCGGCAACGAGTACTTCGGTGCGGCGGGCGACATGCTGTTCGTGGACCTCGATGTGCTCGCCGTCGGCCCGATCGTCCGGGACGTGTCGCAGGACTTCGACCGTTACTGGAACAATGCCTCGGCTTATCCCTTTTCGATGCTCGTCCAGTCCGGCACGATCGCCCCCCAGGCTGCGCTAGCACTGGCCGATCGCGCGAAGCTGTTACGCGGCCGGAACGAGGCGCAACGCTATCTCGAGGCGATCCGGGTCTCGCCATTTGTCGAGCAACTCATGCAGCGCAGCTTGCCACTGGAATGGAGCCTTGTCCGCCTCGTCAGCGATGATCCGGCCAAAGTCATGGGAACGGCCGATCCGGACGACCGGGTCGTCGTCCAGCTCCAGCGCCTGTGGGGGCAGCCGGAGCGCCGACTCGATCTCGTCTCTCCGTATTTCGTACCAGGGAGCGAAGGCGCCACGGCCCTGGCCGCGATCGCCCGGCGCGGGGTGACGGTGCGTGTGCTGACCAATTCCCTGGAGGCGACCGACGTGGCGGCAGTGCACGCCGGCTATGCCAAACGGCGCCACGAGCTGCTGCGTGCGGGTGTCCAGCTCTTCGAACTGCGCCGCAGCGGGGATGCCGACCGGCCGGACGTCCGTCGCGGACCGCTCGGCAGTTCCACATCGAGCCTGCATGCGAAAACATTCAGCGTCGATGGCCGCAGCGTGTTCGTCGGTTCTTTCAATATGGACCGGCGTTCGATCGACCTGAACACCGAAATGGGCTTTGTAATCGACAACCCGGCCATGGCTCAACGATTACACGGGGCACTGGAACAGCGGATGCCGGAGCGGGCATACGAGGTGCGTCTCGACGGGGAGGGCGAGCTGGTCTGGATTGAGCGCTCCGAGGGAAAAGCGGTCCGGCATACCCGCGAACCTGGCATCAGCATCTGGCGACAAATGGCTGTCCGCATCCTCTCGCTCCTGCCCATCGACTGGCTGTTGTAGAAAGTCACGAACGGGCCTTGCGCACTTCGGTGTCGCTTCGCTATAATTCGCCTCCTGCTGAAAACGACAACGAAATCAAGTAGTTGTGTTGACAACAGGTGCCGCGAAGTACTGCGGTGTAGCAAAAAAGAAGTTGACGAGAAACAGAAATTGCTTCATACTCTTCTTCCTCTGCTGCTGACGAACAAAACGATTCGCAGAACACAGCAAGGCAACACCGAACAAGTTCTTTAACAATTAACAGTCGATAAGTGTGGGCGTTTGATGAAGGTGCCAAGAGCTTCGGTTCTTGATTACTTAAATTATCAAATGTTCACAAAAAAGAAATACGTTGTCTCAGCAATGAGATGACGGTCAGTATTTTGAGTGAGCGACCCCTGAGAAATCAGGGTGACACGAAAGTGTCAACAAACAGAGATTGAACTGAAGAGTTTGATCCTGGCTCAGATTGAACGCTGGCGGCATGCTTTACACATGCAAGTCGAACGGCAGCGCGGGGGCAACCCTGGCGGCGAGTGGCGAACGGGTGAGTAATATATCGGAACGTACCCAAGAGTGGGGGATAACGTAGCGAAAGTTACGCTAATACCGCATACGATCTAAGGATGAAAGTGGGGGATCGCAAGACCTCATGCTCCTGGAGCGGCCGATATCTGATTAGCTAGTTGGTGAGGTAAAGGCTCACCAAGGCCACGATCAGTAGCTGGTCTGAGAGGACGACCAGCCACACTGGAACTGAGACACGGTCCAGACTCCTACGGGAGGCAGCAGTGGGGAATTTTGGACAATGGGCGCAAGCCTGATCCAGCAATGCCGCGTGAGTGAAGAAGGCCTTCGGGTTGTAAAGCTCTTTTGTCAGGGAAGAAACGGTAGGGGCTAATATCCTTTGCTAATGACGGTACCTGAAGAATAAGCACCGGCTAACTACGTGCCAGCAGCCGCGGTAATACGTAGGGTGCAAGCGTTAATCGGAATTACTGGGCGTAAAGCGTGCGCAGGCGGTTTTGTAAGTCTGTCGTGAAAGCCCCGGGCTCAACCTGGGAATTGCGATGGAGACTGCAAGGCTTGAATCTGGCAGAGGGGGGTAGAATTCCACGTGTAGCAGTGAAATGCGTAGAGATGTGGAGGAACACCGATGGCGAAGGCAGCCCCCTGGGTCAAGATTGACGCTCATGCACGAAAGCGTGGGGAGCAAACAGGATTAGATACCCTGGTAGTCCACGCCCTAAACGATGTCTACTAGTTGTCGGGTTTTAATTAACTTGGTAACGCAGCTAACGCGTGAAGTAGACCGCCTGGGGAGTACGGTCGCAAGATTAAAACTCAAAGGAATTGACGGGGACCCGCACAAGCGGTGGATGATGTGGATTAATTCGATGCAACGCGAAAAACCTTACCTACCCTTGACATGTCAGGAATCCTGGAGAGATCTAGGAGTGCCCGAAAGGGAACCTGAACACAGGTGCTGCATGGCTGTCGTCAGCTCGTGTCGTGAGATGTTGGGTTAAGTCCCGCAACGAGCGCAACCCTTGTCATTAGTTGCTACATTCAGTTGAGCACTCTAATGAGACTGCCGGTGACAAACCGGAGGAAGGTGGGGATGACGTCAAGTCCTCATGGCCCTTATGGGTAGGGCTTCACACGTCATACAATGGTACATACAGAGGGCCGCCAACCCGCGAGGGGGAGCTAATCCCAGAAAGTGTATCGTAGTCCGGATCGCAGTCTGCAACTCGACTGCGTGAAGTTGGAATCGCTAGTAATCGCGGATCAGCATGTCGCGGTGAATACGTTCCCGGGTCTTGTACACACCGCCCGTCACACCATGGGAGCGGGTTTTACCAGAAGTAGGTAGCTTAACCGCAAGGAGGGCGCTTACCACGGTAGGATTCGTGACTGGGGTGAAGTCGTAACAAGGTAGCCGTATCGGAAGGTGCGGCTGGATCACCTCCTTTCTAGAGTAGCGCCGGGTCTTGAACCCAGTCACCAAACGCTCACACTTATCGACTGTTGAACAAAGAACACAGTTTCGGGGCTGTAGCTCAGCTGGTTAGAGCACCGTGTTGATAACGCGGGGGTCGTTGGTTCGAGTCCAACCAGCCCTACCAAGTTATTGGCAAACCCAATAAGGGGGATTAGCTCAGCTGGGAGAGCACCTGCTTTGCAAGCAGGGGGTCGTCGGTTCGATCCCGTCATCCTCCACCAAAGTTCAAACGTAAGTCATCCAGTTCCTGGTGCGATTTAGGTTTGATCTTTTCGAGATCACTGTTGTTCTGTTCTTTAACAATCTGGAAGAAGTAAAGTTTTTTTAAGCGTGCATGTAAAAGTGCACACTTAGGGTAGTAGTAAGAATCAACAAACATGCAACAAGCTGTACTCCTTGAACTATAGCGCTCCCTGGTGAGTAACCAGGGGCTAACGTTATAGGGACAAGCGAATAAGTGCACATGGTGGATGCCTTGGCGATTACAGGCGATGAAGGACGTAGTAGCTTGCGATAAGCTGCGGGGAGTGAGCAAACACACTTTGATCCGCAGATTTCCGAATGGGGAAACCCGGCCTTTTAGGTCATTGCATGCTGAATACATAGGTATGCAAAGCGAACGCGGCGAACTGAAACATCTAAGTAGCTGCAGGAAAAGAAATCAACCGAGATTCCCAAAGTAGTGGCGAGCGAAATGGGAAGAGCCTGTACGTGATAGTCGGACTGATAGTGGAAGCTTCTGGAAATAGGCGCCATAGCGGGTGATAGCCCCGTACACGAAATCAGACCGGTGGTACTAAGCGTACGACAAGTAGGGCGGGACACGAGAAATCCTGTCTGAACATGGGGGGACCATCCTCCAAGGCTAAATACTCGTAATCGACCGATAGTGAACCAGTACCGTGAGGGAAAGGCGAAAAGAACCCCGGGAGGGGAGTGAAATAGATCCTGAAACCGTGTGCATACAAACAGTCGGAGCGGACTTGTTCCGTGACGGCGTACCTTTTGTATAATGGGTCAGCGACTTACATTCAGTGGCGAGGTTAACCGGATAGGGGAGCCGTAGAGAAATCGAGTCCGAACAGGGCGACAGTCGCTGGGTGTAGACCCGAAACCAAGTGATCTACCCATGGCCAGGATGAAGGTGCGGTAACACGCCCTGGAGGTCCGAACCCACTAATGTTGAAAAATTAGGGGATGAGCTGTGGGTAGGGGTGAAAGGCTAAACAAACTTGGAAATAGCTGGTTCTCTCCGAAAACTATTTAGGTAGTGCCTCAAGTATCACCATCGGGGGTAGAGCACTGTTATGGCTAGGGGGTCATTGCGACTTACCAAACCATTGCAAACTCCGAATACCGATGAGTGCGAGCTTGGGAGACAGACGTCGGGTGCTAACGTCCGGCGTCAAGAGGGAAACAACCCAGACCGCCAGCTAAGGTCCCAAAGATTGGCTAAGTGGAAAACGAAGTGGGAAGGCTAAAACAGTCAGGATGTTGGCTTAGAAGCAGCCACCATTTAAAGAAAGCGTAATAGCTCACTGATCGAGTCGTCCTGCGCGGAAGATGTAACGGGGCTAAGCCAGTCACCGAAGCTGCGGATATTTTTCGAAGTATTTATACTTTGATCGATATGGTAGGAGAGCGTTCTGTAAGCCTGTGAAGGTGTCTTGTGAAGGATGCTGGAGGTATCAGAAGTGCGAATGCTGACATGAGTAGCGATAATGGGGGTGAAAAGCCTCCACGCCGTAAGCCCAAGGTTTCCTGTTCAACGTTCATCGGAGCAGGGTGAGTCGGCCCCTAAGGCGAGGCAGAGATGCGTAGCTGATGGGAAGCAGGTTAATATTCCTGCACCGTCGTATGATGCGATGGGGGGACGGATCGCGGAAGGTTGTCTGACTGTTGGAATAGTCAGTTTCTGCCTCATAGAAGGCGCTTAGGCAAATCCGGGCGCGGAATTCAAGGGGGTGGGACGAGCGGCCTTGTGCTGCGAAGCAATCGGAAGTGGTTCCAAGAAAAGCCTCTAAGCTTCAGTCATACGAGACCGTACCGCAAACCGACACAGGTGGGCGAGATGAGTATTCTAAGGCGCTTGAGAGAACTCGGGAGAAGGAACTCGGCAAATTGGTACCGTAACTTCGGGAAAAGGTACGCCCCGGTAGCTTGACCACTTTACTGTGGAAGGGTGAAAGGGTTGCAATAAACTGGTGGCTGCGACTGTTTAATAAAAACACAGCACTCTGCAAACACGAAAGTGGACGTATAGGGTGTGACGCCTGCCCGGTGCTGGAAGATTAAATGATGGGGTGCAAGCTCTTGATTGAAGTCCCAGTAAACGGCGGCCGTAACTATAACGGTCCTAAGGTAGCGAAATTCCTTGTCGGGTAAGTTCCGACCTGCACGAATGGCGTAACGATGGCCACACTGTCTCCTCCCGAGACTCAGCGAAGTTGAAATGTTTGTGATGATGCAATCTACCCGCGGCTAGACGGAAAGACCCCATGAACCTTTACTGTAGCTTTGCATTGGACTTTGAACCAATCTGTGTAGGATAGGTGGGAGGCTTTGAAGCGGGGACGCCAGTTCTCGTGGAGCCATCCTTGAAATACCACCCTGGTTTGTTTGAGGTTCTAACCTTGGTCCGTTATCCGGATCGGGGACAGTGCATGGTAGGCAGTTTGACTGGGGCGGTCTCCTCCTAAAGTGTAACGGAGGAGTTCGAAGGTACGCTAGGTACGGTCGGACATCGTGCTAATAGTGCAATGGCATAAGCGTGCTTAACTGCGAGACCGACAAGTCGAGCAGGTACGAAAGTAGGACATAGTGATCCGGTGGTTCTGTATGGAAGGGCCATCGCTCAACGGATAAAAGGTACTCTGGGGATAACAGGCTGATTCCTCCCAAGAGTTCATATCGACGGGGGAGTTTGGCACCTCGATGTCGGCTCATCACATCCTGGGGCTGTAGCCGGTCCCAAGGGTATGGCTGTTCGCCATTTAAAGTGGTACGTGAGCTGGGTTTAAAACGTCGTGAGACAGTTTGGTCCCTATCTGCCGTGGGCGTTGGAAATTTGAAGGGGGCTGCTCCTAGTACGAGAGGACCGGAGTGGACGAACCTCTGGTGTACCGGTTGTCACGCCAGTGGCATTGCCGGGTAGCTAAGTTCGGAAGAGATAACCGCTGAAAGCATCTAAGCGGGAAACTTGCCTTGAGATGAGATTTCCCGGAGCCTTGAGCTCCTTGAAGGGTCGTTCGAGACCAGGACGTTGATAGGCTGGGTGTGGAAGTGCAGTAATGCATTAAGCTAACCAGTACTAATTGCCCGTACGGCTTGTCCCTATAACCTTAGCAGGTATAGTTCAATCGAATACAGTGTGCTGTTTGTTGATACACACTACCCAACTTTACTTCCTCCAGATTCCGGGTCGCAGTTCATGAGAACTGCGCCTCGTACAAGTCATGCCTGATGACCATAGCAAGTCGGTCCCACCCCTTCCCATCCCGAACAGGACCGTGAAACGACTTTGCGCCGATGATAGTGCTGCAACCAGTGTGAAAGTAGGTTATCGTCAGGCTAGTTATAAAAAGAAAACCCGCTCAGTGATCTGAGCGGGTTTTTTTTCGCCTGTTCATTCAGCGTGAATGTACGATCACCATGTGCGGTCACGGCCCTGTCGGGCTGGGCGCGCACTCGCCACCTTCTCGTTCCTCCCGATTAACGAAACCTCGGGTGAACGAGTGCCGCCCAGTTCGGATGTTCGTGCCAGCCGCGTACGGCTGACTACCATACGACAGCCGGAACACGCGGCAGTTCCGCGGGAGACGCCAAGCCTGGCCCCCAAAGCGGCACTCGCCCCGCACGCTTGAGCTGCGCCGACTGTCAAATCGCGGACACTTGTTCCCAGTCCAGCTTAAAGCGCGCCAGGTATTTTTTGAGCCGGTCCGCATCGTTGGGCTTATTTTTGGCCTCGCGCGACACGCCAAACAAGGTGCGCCCGGCATCGGACAGACTCTTCGACTGCCGGCACACCTTGACCACCGCCTCGAGCTGCACCGCGTCGAACAGATCCAGCCTGCTTGCCGCCTCGTGGCCCATCAGTGCTTCCAGCCCGGCGGTCTCCGGACTGCCGCGTCCGGCATAAGGACGCCACAGGCGCTGCAGGCGCGCCACTTCGTCGCCCACGATCGCTTCGTTGATGCGGCCCGACTGTGCCAGCGTGGCCATGCGCGTCACCGACGCCCACAGATCGCGGAAGTTCCCCGTCCACAGCGCTTCCGGCGAACGTGCGAAGCGCATGTAGCGCACGCGTGCTTCGCGGTTGAAGCGGACCATGTGCCCCTGTTCCTCGCCGAACTGGGCGAGCAGGTAATCGAGATTCGGTTCGATATCCTCGGCACGGTCGCGCAGGCTGGGCAGGGCATAGGTCCAGAGATTGATGCGCGCGTACAGGTCTTCGCGAAAACGTCCGGCCACCACGTCCGCCGAAAGGTCGCGGTTGGTGCCGGCGATGAGCTGGAAATCGCTTTGCACCTCGTTGTCGCTGCCGACTGGCAGGAAGCGTTTGTCTTCGATCGCCTTCAGCAGCATCGCCTGTTCGTCCGGACCGAGTTCTCCGATTTCGTCCAGGAAGAGCAGGCCCTTGTGCGCGCTCCTGAGCAAACCTGGGCGGTCCGAGGCGGCGCCGGTGAAGGCGCCCTTGATGTGGCCGAACAGCGTCGACGCCGCGCCGTCGCCGTGCAGCGTCGCGCAATTGAGTTCGACGAAGCGGCCTTGCACCTGGTGGCGCGCTTTTTTCAGCTCGTAGACCCGCCGCGCA
This sequence comes from Massilia litorea, assembly GCF_015101885.1. Classification (NCBI taxonomy): domain Bacteria; kingdom Pseudomonadati; phylum Pseudomonadota; class Betaproteobacteria; order Burkholderiales; family Oxalobacteraceae; genus Massilia; species Massilia litorea. The sequence goes on along the minus strand of NZ_CP062941.1, from coordinate 576,323 downwards.
AGGAAGGATTTCCCCGCGCCGGTGGGACCCATCAGCAGCATCGGCGAGCGTGAGCGGATCGCGACGCGCTCGATTTCGTCGATCATCGTGTTGAAGTCCGCATTGCGGGTCGCGATGCCCGATTTCAGGAAGGCGACGCCCTCCATCTGCTCGCGCGAAAAACGCTGGGCGATCTGGTCGTAGCGCGACAGGTCGAGGTCGATCAGCGCGTAGCTGCCGGTCGTGCCCGACCCGGGCGAGCGTGGCGGCGAAGTTTGCACCAGGCGGCCGGGGAAAAACCGCGCTTCGGTCATCAGGAACATGCAGATCTGGACGACGTGGGTCCCGGTCGTGATATGGATCCAGTAATCCTCATTGTCCGGGTCGAAGGGGTAGCGCTTCGCGAAATCGAACAACGCGCCGTAGACCTCTTCGAAATCCCAGGCGTCGCGCAGCGCGAGCGCATGGGGAACCACCTGCGTATCGGGCGACACCGAACCGATATCCGCCGCAACCTGTTCCACCAGGCTTTCAAAAGGGCCGCTGTACAGCAACTCGAAGCGGGCGATGCCGAGGTCCTGGTGCTGGGTCAGCGCGATGCTCGGCCGCCACTTGTCCCAGCGCGACCGGCCCCGGTAGTTGTCGAGCTTTGTGCCGACGAAGCCGATGACGACGGTTTTCTTCTTTTTCATATTCGTATAAAAGATTATCTCTCAGGATAATTTATCAGGAAAGCTGTCGTATGGTCCAGCGATCGGCCCGAACAGGCAGGCGGGACAAATACACGCTGGATCAAGCACTTGGCGACAGAAACCGGTCGGGGCGACTGCCTGGCACGGCGCTTGCAATGCAGAAGGTGCAGAACGAGCGACGACGAAGTCGAACGGCACAACTATGTTGAGAAAAACGAAAACGATGAACACCACTACTTTCGATGTCATGGATATTCCCGGCGGCAGCCAGGTCAAGATGTGGACGCAAGGTGTGCCTGTCGAAGAGGCGGCCAGGCAGCAGCTGTCGAATACGGCGAAGATGCCCTTCGTGTACAAGCACATTGCCGTCATGCCCGACGTCCACCTCGGTAAAGGCTCGACCATCGGTACCGTCGTGCCCACGCTCGGCGCGGTGATTCCCGCCGCAGTCGGCGTCGATATCGGCTGCGGCATGATGGCGGCGAAAACCACGCTCACGGCCAACGATCTGCCCGAGAGCCTGTCGAAGCTGCGCAGTGCGATCGAGCGTGCGATTCCGCATGGGATGTCGCCGAAGATCCGCGGGCACCGGGGGCGCGACGAGGGTTCCTGGCAAACGCCGCCGGCGCCGGTCGATGCCGCATGGGCGCAGCTGAAAGGCGAATTCGATGCAATCTGCCTGAAAACGCCGTCGCTGAAGAATACGAACAATTACCGTCATCTCGGCACGCTGGGCAGCGGCAACCACTTCGTCGAGGTCTGCCTGGATGAAGCCGGCTTCGTGTGGTTCATGCTGCACTCGGGTTCGCGCGGCGTCGGCAATGCAATCGGCACCTATTTCATCGAGCTGGCGAAGAAGGATATGCGGCGTCACTTCGTCAACCTGCCGGACAACGATCTGGCCTACCTGTCCGAGGGAACCGAGCATTACGACGATTATGTCGAGGCGGTCAGCTGGGCACAGAAATTCGCGCGGATGAACCGCGAAGTCATGATGCAGAACCTGATCACAGCGGTCCGCATGGTGATCACGAAGCCGTTCCAGACCCACGTGGAAGCGGTGAACTGCCATCACAACTACGTCCAGAAGGAGCACCACTTCGGCAAGGATGTGCTGGTAACGCGCAAGGGGGCGGTATCGGCACGCGCCGGCGAGCTGGGGATCATTCCGGGCTCGATGGGTGCGAAAAGTTTTATCGTGCGCGGCAAGGGCAATCCGGACAGTTTCAACAGCTGCAGCCATGGCGCGGGACGGACGATGAGCCGCACCGAGGCCAAGCGCCGCTTCACGCTGGCCGACCAGGTGCGGGCGACCGAGGGCGTGGAGTGCCGCAAGGACGCCAACGTGATCGACGAGATCCCGATGGCCTACAAGGACATCGACGCCGTGATGCACGCCCAGCGCGATCTGGTCGAAGTCGTTCACACGCTCAAGCAGGTGGTGTGCGTCAAGGGATAAGCCTTCCGCAGGGCAGAACAATTAAAAAAGGGGCAACCATGATTGAGCTCGACGGCGCGGCCGGCGAAGGCGGCGGCCAGATTTTGCGCAGCGCGCTCGCGCTGTCCATGATCACCGGGACGCCGTTCCGGATCCGCGCGATCCGGGCCAACCGCACCAGGCCCGGCATGATGCGGCAGCACCTGGTGGCGGTGCAGGCGGCCGCCCAGGTCAGCGGCGCACGCGTGACGGGCGCGGAGCTGGGCTCGTCCGAGCTGAGTTTTACGCCCGGTCCGATCCAGGGCGGCGACTACCATTTCGCGATCGGCAGTGCCGGCAGTTGTACGCTGGTATTGCAGACGGTCGTGCTGGCACTGCTCCATGCGCAGCAGCCTTCGTCCGTCCGCATTACCGGCGGCACCCATAACGCGATGGCGCCCCCGGTGCAGTTCCTGGAGCGTGCGTATCTGCCGCTGCTGGCGCGCATGGGCGCGGAGGTCGACATCGCGCTGAGGCGCTACGGCTTTTACCCGGCCGGCGGTGGGGAAGTCGTCGCCATCGTTCGCCCATGCGCCCAGCTGCGGCAGCTGTCCCTGATGGAGCGCGGCAGTTATGTCGCCGCACGTGCCGACGCCTTCGTGGCCGGACTTCCCCAGAGCGTCGGCATGCGCGAACTGAGTTGCATTGGCCACGCAATGCAATGGGGCAGCGAGCAACTGCATTTGCACCGGCTTCCTGCCGAGCAGGGGCCTGGTAATGCAGTCCTGATCACGCTCGAGTACGAACATGTGACGGAAGTGTGCGCCGGTTTCGGCGCCAAGGCAGTCCGGGCGGAAGCGGTAGCCCAGGAGGCGACCATGCAGGCGCAGGCATACATGGCGTCCGATGCCGCGGCAGGCGAGCACCTGGCGGATCAGCTCATGCTGCCAATGGCAATTGCCGGAGGTGGGCGTTTTACTGCCTCAACGGTTTCATCGCATGCGGAAACGAATGCCGAGCTCATTGCGAAATTTTTGCCGGTAAGTATCTATTTCGAGCGCGCAGAAGGGCGCAATATCTGTGTGGTGAAAAGCGCTTGCCAGCCACGCTAGTGGTTCGCTATAATTCGCGTCCGCTTCGGCGCTGTCTGCAAAACGTTAACGTAATCAAGGTGTTAGATGCGTAATTTCTTTGCAAGCGGCAACGAGGTGGAAAAAAAGAAGTTGACGACGCAAACGAAACACTGCATACTCTCGCTTCTCTGCTGCTGACAAACAAAACGATTTGTCGACAAGTAGCAAGCAGTACCGAACAAGTTCTTTAACAATTAACAGTCGATAAGTGTGGGCGTTTGATGAAGGTGCCAAGAGCTTCGGTTCTTGATTACTTAAATTATCAAATGTTCACAAAAAAGAAATACGTTGTCTCAGCAATGAGATGACGGTCAGTATTTTGAGTGAGCGACCCCTGAGAAATCAGGGTGACACGAAAGTGTCAACAAACAGAGATTGAACTGAAGAGTTTGATCCTGGCTCAGATTGAACGCTGGCGGCATGCTTTACACATGCAAGTCGAACGGCAGCGCGGGGGCAACCCTGGCGGCGAGTGGCGAACGGGTGAGTAATATATCGGAACGTACCCAAGAGTGGGGGATAACGTAGCGAAAGTTACGCTAATACCGCATACGATCTAAGGATGAAAGTGGGGGATCGCAAGACCTCATGCTCCTGGAGCGGCCGATATCTGATTAGCTAGTTGGTGAGGTAAAGGCTCACCAAGGCCACGATCAGTAGCTGGTCTGAGAGGACGACCAGCCACACTGGAACTGAGACACGGTCCAGACTCCTACGGGAGGCAGCAGTGGGGAATTTTGGACAATGGGCGCAAGCCTGATCCAGCAATGCCGCGTGAGTGAAGAAGGCCTTCGGGTTGTAAAGCTCTTTTGTCAGGGAAGAAACGGTAGGGGCTAATATCCTCTGCTAATGACGGTACCTGAAGAATAAGCACCGGCTAACTACGTGCCAGCAGCCGCGGTAATACGTAGGGTGCAAGCGTTAATCGGAATTACTGGGCGTAAAGCGTGCGCAGGCGGTTTTGTAAGTCTGTCGTGAAAGCCCCGGGCTCAACCTGGGAATTGCGATGGAGACTGCAAGGCTTGAATCTGGCAGAGGGGGGTAGAATTCCACGTGTAGCAGTGAAATGCGTAGAGATGTGGAGGAACACCGATGGCGAAGGCAGCCCCCTGGGTCAAGATTGACGCTCATGCACGAAAGCGTGGGGAGCAAACAGGATTAGATACCCTGGTAGTCCACGCCCTAAACGATGTCTACTAGTTGTCGGGTTTTAATTAACTTGGTAACGCAGCTAACGCGTGAAGTAGACCGCCTGGGGAGTACGGTCGCAAGATTAAAACTCAAAGGAATTGACGGGGACCCGCACAAGCGGTGGATGATGTGGATTAATTCGATGCAACGCGAAAAACCTTACCTACCCTTGACATGTCAGGAAGCTTGGAGAGATCTGAGTGTGCCCGAAAGGGAACCTGAACACAGGTGCTGCATGGCTGTCGTCAGCTCGTGTCGTGAGATGTTGGGTTAAGTCCCGCAACGAGCGCAACCCTTGTCATTAGTTGCTACATTCAGTTGAGCACTCTAATGAGACTGCCGGTGACAAACCGGAGGAAGGTGGGGATGACGTCAAGTCCTCATGGCCCTTATGGGTAGGGCTTCACACGTCATACAATGGTACATACAGAGGGCCGCCAACCCGCGAGGGGGAGCTAATCCCAGAAAGTGTATCGTAGTCCGGATCGCAGTCTGCAACTCGACTGCGTGAAGTTGGAATCGCTAGTAATCGCGGATCAGCATGTCGCGGTGAATACGTTCCCGGGTCTTGTACACACCGCCCGTCACACCATGGGAGCGGGTTTTACCAGAAGTAGGTAGCTTAACCGCAAGGAGGGCGCTTACCACGGTAGGATTCGTGACTGGGGTGAAGTCGTAACAAGGTAGCCGTATCGGAAGGTGCGGCTGGATCACCTCCTTTCTAGAGTAGCACCGGAGTCAGCCTCAAAACTGAACTCATCATCAAGCGTCCACGCTTATCGACTGTTGAACAAAGAACACAGTTTCGGGGCTGTAGCTCAGCTGGTTAGAGCACCGTGTTGATAACGCGGGGGTCGTTGGTTCGAGTCCAACCAGCCCTACCACGTTTTATCGGGGGATTAGCTCAGCTGGGAGAGCACCTGCTTTGCAAGCAGGGGGTCGTCGGTTCGATCCCGTCATCCTCCACCAAAAGCTCAAACGTAAGACGCCAAGTTTTAGGTTTGATCTTTTCGAGATCACTGTTGTTCTGTTCTTTAACAATCTGGAAGAAGTAAAGTTTTTTTAAGCGTGCACGTAAGAGTGCACACTTAGGGTAGTAGTAAGAATCAACAAACATGCAACAAGCTGTACTCCTTGAACTGTAACGCTCCCTGGTGAGTAACCAGGGGCTAACGTTATAGGGACAAGCGAATAAGTGCACATGGTGGATGCCTTGGCGATTACAGGCGATGAAGGACGTAGTAGCTTGCGATAAGCTGCGGGGAGTGAGCAAACACACTTTGATCCGCAGATTTCCGAATGGGGAAACCCGGCCTTTACAGGTCATTGCATGCTGAATACATAGGCATGCAAAGCGAACGCGGCGAACTGAAACATCTAAGTAGCTGCAGGAAAAGAAATCAACCGAGATTCCCAAAGTAGTGGCGAGCGAAATGGGAAGAGCCTGTACGTGATAGTCGACTGGATAGTGGAACGGATTGGAAACTCCGGCCATAGAGGGTGATAGCCCCTTACACGAAATTCAGACGGTGGTACTAAGCGTACGACAAGTAGGGCGGGACACGAGAAATCCTGTCTGAACATGGGGGGACCATCCTCCAAGGCTAAATACTCGTAATCGACCGATAGTGAACCAGTACCGTGAGGGAAAGGCGAAAAGAACCCCGGGAGGGGAGTGAAATAGATCCTGAAACCGTGTGCATACAAACAGTCGGAGCGGACTTGTTCCGTGACGGCGTACCTTTTGTATAATGGGTCAGCGACTTACATTCAGTGGCGAGGTTAACCGAATAGGGGAGCCGTAGAGAAATCGAGTCCGAACAGGGCGACAGTCGCTGGGTGTAGACCCGAAACCAAGTGATCTACCCATGGCCAGGATGAAGGTGCGGTAACACGCCCTGGAGGTCCGAACCCACTAATGTTGAAAAATTAGGGGATGAGCTGTGGGTAGGGGTGAAAGGCTAAACAAACTTGGAAATAGCTGGTTCTCTCCGAAAACTATTTAGGTAGTGCCTCAAGTATCACCATCGGGGGTAGAGCACTGTTATGGCTAGGGGGTCATTGCGACTTACCAAACCATTGCAAACTCCGAATACCGATGAGTGCGAGCTTGGGAGACAGACGTCGGGTGCTAACGTCCGGCGTCAAGAGGGAAACAACCCAGACCGCCAGCTAAGGTCCCAAAGATTGGCTAAGTGGAAAACGAAGTGGGAAGGCTAAAACAGTCAGGATGTTGGCTTAGAAGCAGCCACCATTTAAAGAAAGCGTAATAGCTCACTGATCGAGTCGTCCTGCGCGGAAGATGTAACGGGGCTAAGCCAGTCACCGAAGCTGCGGATATGCGTAAGCATATGGTAGGAGAGCGTTCTGTAAGCCTGCGAAGGTGTCTTGTGAAGGATGCTGGAGGTATCAGAAGTGCGAATGCTGACATGAGTAGCGATAATGGGGGTGAAAAGCCTCCACGCCGTAAGCCCAAGGTTTCCTGTTCAACGTTCATCGGAGCAGGGTGAGTCGGCCCCTAAGGCGAGGCAGAGATGCGTAGCTGATGGGAAGCAGGTTAATATTCCTGCACCGTCGTATGATGCGATGGGGGGACGGATCGCGGAAGGTTGTCTGACTGTTGGAATAGTCAGTTTCTGCCTCATAGAAGGCGCTTAGGCAAATCCGGGCGCGGAATTCAAGGGGGTGGGACGAGCGGCTTTATGCTGCGAAGCAATCGGAAGTGGTTCCAAGAAAAGCCTCTAAGCTTCAGTCATACGAGACCGTACCGCAAACCGACACAGGTGGGCGAGATGAGTATTCTAAGGCGCTTGAGAGAACTCGGGAGAAGGAACTCGGCAAATTGGTACCGTAACTTCGGGAAAAGGTACGCCCCGGTAGCTTGACCACTTTACTGTGGAAGGGCGAAAGGGTTGCAATAAACTGGTGGCTGCGACTGTTTAATAAAAACACAGCACTCTGCAAACACGAAAGTGGACGTATAGGGTGTGACGCCTGCCCGGTGCTGGAAGATTAAATGATGGGGTGCAAGCTCTTGATTGAAGTCCCAGTAAACGGCGGCCGTAACTATAACGGTCCTAAGGTAGCGAAATTCCTTGTCGGGTAAGTTCCGACCTGCACGAATGGCGTAACGATGGCCACACTGTCTCCTCCCGAGACTCAGCGAAGTTGAAATGTTTGTGATGATGCAATCTACCCGCGGCTAGACGGAAAGACCCCATGAACCTTTACTGTAGCTTTGCATTGGACTTTGAACCAATCTGTGTAGGATAGGTGGGAGGCTTTGAAGCGGGGACGCCAGTTCTCGTGGAGCCATCCTTGAAATACCACCCTGGTTTGTTTGAGGTTCTAACCTTGGTCCGTTATCCGGATCGGGGACAGTGCATGGTAGGCAGTTTGACTGGGGCGGTCTCCTCCTAAAGTGTAACGGAGGAGTTCGAAGGTACGCTAGGTACGGTCGGACATCGTGCTAATAGTGCAATGGCATAAGCGTGCTTAACTGCGAGACCGACAAGTCGAGCAGGTACGAAAGTAGGACATAGTGATCCGGTGGTTCTGTATGGAAGGGCCATCGCTCAACGGATAAAAGGTACTCTGGGGATAACAGGCTGATTCCTCCCAAGAGTTCATATCGACGGGGGAGTTTGGCACCTCGATGTCGGCTCATCACATCCTGGGGCTGTAGCCGGTCCCAAGGGTATGGCTGTTCGCCATTTAAAGTGGTACGTGAGCTGGGTTTAAAACGTCGTGAGACAGTTTGGTCCCTATCTGCCGTGGGCGTTGGAAATTTGAAGGGGGCTGCTCCTAGTACGAGAGGACCGGAGTGGACGAACCTCTGGTGTACCGGTTGTCACGCCAGTGGCATTGCCGGGTAGCTAAGTTCGGAAGAGATAACCGCTGAAAGCATCTAAGCGGGAAACTTGCCTTGAGATGAGATTTCCCGGAGCCTTGAGCTCCTTGAAGGGTCGTTCGAGACCAGGACGTTGATAGGCTGGGTGTGGAAGTGCAGTAATGCATTAAGCTAACCAGTACTAATTGCCCGTACGGCTTGTCCCTATAACCTTAGCAGGTATAGTTCAATCGAATACAGTGTGCTGTTTGTTGATCACACTACCCCAACTTTACTTCCTCCAGATTCCGGGTCGCAGTTCATGAGAACTGCGCCTCGTACAAGTCATGCCTGATGACCATAGCAAGTCGGTCCCACCCCTTCCCATCCCGAACAGGACCGTGAAACGACTTTGCGCCGATGATAGTGCTGCAACCAGTGTGAAAGTAGGTTATCGTCAGGCTAGTTATAAAGAAAAAACCCGCTCAGTGATCTGAGCGGGTTTTTTTTCGTCTGCGTGTTTCAGCCGGGCGCCAGTTCCTTCTTCGTCTCTCTTCCATATTTGGCCGGATATAAAACGTCGATCTGCGCGCGGCTTCGCTTCGCCAACGCAATTACGCGCTCGACCCGATGCTTTCAAAAAACTTCATTTAGTGGTTGGTTATTGATAAGTAAAAATTGTTATAGTTCAGAAACTGTTTTGGACTAGAACATGAACCTTCTGACCACAATCGCTTTTCTTTGCGCGGCTTTTTTCTCGACAACTGCATCGTCGCAAGTGCTCACGCCGGAGGAGCTGACCGATCCGGCCGGAATGCTCAGGGCAAGCCTGTCGCCCGACGGTCGGCATATCGCCGCGATTATCTTCAACGGTCTCAACCACGGCCTGATCCTGATCGACACCGATACCCTGGCAGTAAAAAAGCTTATTCAAGGCAAGCGCTTTTCAAAGGGCTATTGGAGCTATAACAAGGCGCCGCGCGACCTCACCTGGGCGGACAACGATCTGATCGCCATCGACTACGGTTACGACGCGGAGTCAATTGACTTGCAAGGTAAAAGGGTACGCATGCTCGGCGACGCGGTTCTCGGCCGCGTCGACTCGGGTCCGAATGCCGGGCAACTGATCGTCATGCGGGACGAGAAGAACGACCTGGTCGCCCGCTGTCACGCGCGGACCGGCGAGTGCACACGATTTTCACGGCCACCGGGCCGCGTCATCCAGCGGGCGTTCGACCGCCAGGGCAACCTGCGCGCCGTCACGCTCGTCAACTCGGCCTTCTTCAAGGATGTGTCGACGATCTCCAACTGGTATAAGCCAGCCGACAAGGAAACCTGGACCAAGCTCGCCGAATTCAGCGTGACCGACGAATACTGGATACCTGTCCATGTGCCGGACGAGCCGGACACATTGGTGATCAATTCGCGTATCGGTCGCGATACCCATGCACTGTTCAACTACGACATTCAGCAGCGACGCCAGACCGAACTGCTTGCCGGTCATCCGACCCAGGACATCGTGTCCTGGGGAGGCATCGACAAGGCTGCTTTCGATTATGTCGAGACCAGCGGCATGCTGCCCCAACAGGTCTGGTTCGATCCGGCCTGGGCCCTTATGCAAAAGCAGATCGACGCACTGCTGCCCGGCCGAATCAACGTCATCTCCGGCGATCCGGCTCGCGCCGTGCTCGTGCACTCGCACGGGGACGTCGATCCCGGCACCTGGTACTTCTTCGATATCGCAAAAAAGTCGCTCGTTACCGTCGGCAAGGTGATGCCGGAAATCGATCCCGCCAGGATGCGGCCGATGGAGGTGATCTCATATAAAGCAGCCGACGGCTTGAGCATTCCCGCCTACCTGACGCGCCCTGCACAATCGACCGGCCCCGCGCCCATGGTCGTGCTGATCCATGGCGGCCCCGTCGCACGCGACCGCTGGGAATGGGACGCCGACGTTCAATTGCTGGCGAACCGGGGCTATTTGGTATTCCAACCGCAGTTCAGGGGATCGAGCGGATTCGGGCGCAGGTTCGAGCAGGCGGGATTCGGTCAGTGGGGGAAGGCGATGCAGGATGACATCACCGACGGCGTCCGTCACCTGGTCAGTCAGAGCATTGCCGATCCGCGGCGCATTTGCATCGTCGGCGCGAGCTATGGCGGCTACGCCGCCTTGTGGGGACTCGTGAAAACGCCCGACCTCTACCGCTGCGCAATCAGCTTCGCCGGCGTTACGGATATCGAATACATGTTCTCGGACGCATCCGATCGCGTGGGCGACAAGGTAAGCCGCGAAACGATGACCCGACGCATCGGGGACAAGAAAATGAGTGTCCAGCTGTTCGATCCGGTCTCGCCGCTAAAGCATGCGGCGCGCATTCAGGCGCCGGTGTTGCTCATGCACGGCAAGGACGATGAGCGGGTCCCCGTCTCGCACGGCAAGAAGATGCGGGATGCGCTCGCGGCCAACGGCAAGCCGGTCACCTGGCTTGCCTTCGACGAGGAAGGGCACGGCCTGTTGTACGTAAAGAACCGGATCCAGTATTACGAAGCCATGCTCGAATTCCTCGGCAAGCACATTCCGCCGCAGCCGCTCCAGACCCCGGCCGCGGCGCCTTCCGCTACCTCACACTGATCTTTCCTTGTCCACGCTAACGCACATGATGCTGACGAATATGAACAGACCCTTGCCACGTACTGCGCGCCGCCGAACCCTGCTCATGGCTGCGTTGGCAATCGCTCCGACCTGCGTACTCGCCCAGGGCATCGGGGGAGGCTGCAACATTGGGGAGACTACAGTCCTGCCGATCACCTTCGCACACGGAGACGAAACGCCGACCATTCCTGCGACGCTCGCCGGGCAGCCGGCCGCGGCTATGATCGACACGGGCGCGTTTGACTCGACGTTCTACAAGCCCGCCCTTGATATAGCGGAAATCGCAGTGCGCGAAAGCGAGACCAATTATGTAGCGGCCGACATCCTGGTTGCGAATGTCCCGAGCTTTACAGTGGGGCCGATCAGTACCAAAGGCTATTTTAATGTTGAGAAGTCGACAGAGTCGTTTGCCGCCAGGCTCGGTGCGAACTTTTTTGCGCGCAATGACGTTGAAATCTGGTGGGCCGGCCAGGAAGTGAGGCTCACCAGTCCCAAGGGATGCCGTAATGCTTATCTTCCCGCATGGGGACCAAACGCGCATAGCGTTCCCTTCCAAACGGACCAGTCGCGCCGGGACATGCGAGCCTGGTTCAAGGTAAAGATCAACGGACGGGAAGTCGACACCGTCATCGCGACCACCGACACGATCTCTGTCATGGATTTGCATACTGCGGCCAGGTACGGCATCACGCCTAAGTCGCCCGGCGCCGTCGAAGAGGGCCAATTACCGAGCTGGCGCGGCAAACAGCAGCGGGTCTGGCAGGTTCCCGTCGCCGACATGGCGATCGGCGATTATCGGGTACAGAATGCAACGATACACCTCATGGACCTGACCCTGTCCGGGGAAATGATGAGTCTCGGTTCCGATTTCCTGCGTAACCACCGCGTGCTGATATCGATGAGCCAGCGGCGCCTTTATATTTCCCACCTGGGCGGGCCTAGCTTTTCGGGACCATCCGAGGAGAGTCCGGAGCCATCCCGTTGCTCTTCCCAGACTTGCATTGTTGCTCCCGAGTGAGGAAAGGAACTGGTTTTTTCGATGGCCTTGCGCAGCGCACAGCGCTCAGCTATAATTCGCGTCCGCTTCGGCGCTGTCTGCAAAACGTTAACGTAATCAAGGTGTTAGATGCGTAATTTCTTTGCAAGCGGCAACGAGGTGGAAAAAAAGAAGTTGACGACGCAAACGAAACACTGCATACTCTCGCTTCTCTGCTGCTGACAAACAAAACGATTTGTCGACAAGTAGCAAGCAGTACCGAATAAGTTCTTTAACAATTAACAGTCGATAAGTGTGGGCGTTTGATGAAGGTGCCGGCTGACTAGTTCAGCTGATTACTTAAATTATCAAATGTTCACAAAAAAGAAATACGTTGTCTCAGCAATGAGATAACGGTCAGTATTTTGAGTGAGCGACCCGCTAGCAATAGCGGTGGCAGAAATGCCAACAAACAGAGATTGAACTGAAGAGTTTGATCCTGGCTCAGATTGAACGCTGGCGGCATGCTTTACACATGCAAGTCGAACGGCAGCACGGGGGCAACCCTGGTGGCGAGTGGCGAACGGGTGAGTAATATATCGGAACGTACCCAAGAGTGGGGGATAACGTAGCGAAAGTTACGCTAATACCGCATACGATCCAAGGATGAAAGTGGGGGATCGCAAGACCTCATGCTCCTGGAGCGGCCGATATCTGATTAGCTAGTTGGTGAGGTAAAGGCTCACCAAGGCCACGATCAGTAGCTGGTCTGAGAGGACGACCAGCCACACTGGAACTGAGACACGGTCCAGACTCCTACGGGAGGCAGCAGTGGGGAATTTTGGACAATGGGCGCAAGCCTGATCCAGCAATGCCGCGTGAGTGAAGAAGGCCTTCGGGTTGTAAAGCTCTTTTGTCAGGGAAGAAACGGTAGAGGCTAATATCCTCTGCTAATGACGGTACCTGAAGAATAAGCACCGGCTAACTACGTGCCAGCAGCCGCGGTAATACGTAGGGTGCAAGCGTTAATCGGAATTACTGGGCGTAAAGCGTGCGCAGGCGGTTTTGTAAGTCTGTCGTGAAAGCCCCGGGCTCAACCTGGGAATTGCGATGGAGACTGCAAGGCTTGAATCTGGCAGAGGGGGGTAGAATTCCACGTGTAGCAGTGAAATGCGTAGAGATGTGGAGGAACACCGATGGCGAAGGCAGCCCCCTGGGTCAAGATTGACGCTCATGCACGAAAGCGTGGGGAGCAAACAGGATTAGATACCCTGGTAGTCCACGCCCTAAACGATGTCTACTAGTTGTCGGGTTTTAATTAACTTGGTAACGCAGCTAACGCGTGAAGTAGACCGCCTGGGGAGTACGGTCGCAAGATTAAAACTCAAAGGAATTGACGGGGACCCGCACAAGCGGTGGATGATGTGGATTAATTCGATGCAACGCGAAAAACCTTACCTACCCTTGACATGTCAGGAAGCTTGGAGAGATCTGAGTGTGCCCGAAAGGGAACCTGAACACAGGTGCTGCATGGCTGTCGTCAGCTCGTGTCGTGAGATGTTGGGTTAAGTCCCGCAACGAGCGCAACCCTTGTCATTAGTTGCTACATTTAGTTGAGCACTCTAATGAGACTGCCGGTGACAAACCGGAGGAAGGTGGGGATGACGTCAAGTCCTCATGGCCCTTATGGGTAGGGCTTCACACGTCATACAATGGTACATACAGAGGGCCGCCAACCCGCGAGGGGGAGCTAATCCCAGAAAGTGTATCGTAGTCCGGATCGCAGTCTGCAACTCGACTGCGTGAAGTTGGAATCGCTAGTAATCGCGGATCAGCATGTCGCGGTGAATACGTTCCCGGGTCTTGTACACACCGCCCGTCACACCATGGGAGCGGGTTTTACCAGAAGTAGGTAGCTTAACCGCAAGGAGGGCGCTTACCACGGTAGGATTCGTGACTGGGGTGAAGTCGTAACAAGGTAGCCGTATCGGAAGGTGCGGCTGGATCACCTCCTTTCTAGAGTAGCGCCGGGTCTTGAACCCAGTCACCAAACGCTCACACTTATCGACTGTTGAACAAAGAACACAGTTTCGGGGCTGTAGCTCAGCTGGTTAGAGCACCGTGTTGATAACGCGGGGGTCGTTGGTTCGAGTCCAACCAGCCCTACCAAGTTATTGGCAAACCCAATAAGGGGGATTAGCTCAGCTGGGAGAGCACCTGCTTTGCAAGCAGGGGGTCGTCGGTTCGATCCCGTCATCCTCCACCAAAGTTCAAACGTAAGTCATCCAGTTCCTGGTGCGATTTAGGTTTGATCTTTTCGAGATCACTGTTGTTCTGTTCTTTAACAATCTGGAAGAAGTAAAGTTTTTTTAAGCGTGCATGTAAAAGTGCACACTTAGGGTAGTAGTAAGAATCAACAAACATGCAACAAGCTGTACTCCTTGAACTATAGCGCTCCCTGGTGAGTAACCAGGGGCTAACGTTATAGGGACAAGCGAATAAGTGCACATGGTGGATGCCTTGGCGATTACAGGCGATGAAGGACGTAGTAGCTTGCGATAAGCTGCGGGGAGTGAGCAAACACACTTTGATCCGCAGATTTCCGAATGGGGAAACCCGGCCTTTTAGGTCATTGCATGCTGAATACATAGGTATGCAAAGCGAACGCGGCGAACTGAAACATCTAAGTAGCTGCAGGAAAAGAAATCAACCGAGATTCCCAAAGTAGTGGCGAGCGAAATGGGAAGAGCCTGTACGTGATAGTCGGACTGATAGTGGAAGCTTCTGGAAATAGGCGCCATAGCGGGTGATAGCCCCGTACACGAAATCAGACCGGTGGTACTAAGCGTACGACAAGTAGGGCGGGACACGAGAAATCCTGTCTGAACATGGGGGGACCATCCTCCAAGGCTAAATACTCGTAATCGACCGATAGTGAACCAGTACCGTGAGGGAAAGGCGAAAAGAACCCCGGGAGGGGAGTGAAATAGATCCTGAAACCGTGTGCATACAAACAGTCGGAGCGGACTTGTTCCGTGACGGCGTACCTTTTGTATAATGGGTCAGCGACTTACATTCAGTGGCGAGGTTAACCGAATAGGGGAGCCGTAGAGAAATCGAGTCCGAACAGGGCGACAGTCGCTGGGTGTAGACCCGAAACCAAGTGATCTACCCATGGCCAGGATGAAGGTGCGGTAACACGCCCTGGAGGTCCGAACCCACTAATGTTGAAAAATTAGGGGATGAGCTGTGGGTAGGGGTGAAAGGCTAAACAAACTTGGAAATAGCTGGTTCTCTCCGAAAACTATTTAGGTAGTGCCTCAAGTATCACCATCGGGGGTAGAGCACTGTTATGGCTAGGGGGTCATTGCGACTTACCAAACCATTGCAAACTCCGAATACCGATGAGTGCGAGCTTGGGAGACAGACGTCGGGTGCTAACGTCCGGCGTCAAGAGGGAAACAACCCAGACCGCCAGCTAAGGTCCCAAAGATTGGCTAAGTGGAAAACGAAGTGGGAAGGCTAAAACAGTCAGGATGTTGGCTTAGAAGCAGCCACCATTTAAAGAAAGCGTAATAGCTCACTGATCGAGTCGTCCTGCGCGGAAGATGTAACGGGGCTAAGCCAGTCACCGAAGCTGCGGATATGCGTAAGCATATGGTAGGAGAGCGTTCTGTAAGCCTGCGAAGGTGTCTTGTGAAGGATGCTGGAGGTATCAGAAGTGCGAATGCTGACATGAGTAGCGATAATGGGGGTGAAAAGCCTCCACGCCGTAAGCCCAAGGTTTCCTGTTCAACGTTCATCGGAGCAGGGTGAGTCGGCCCCTAAGGCGAGGCAGAGATGCGTAGCTGATGGGAAGCAGGTTAATATTCCTGCACCGTCGTATGATGCGATGGGGGGACGGATCGCGGAAGGTTGTCTGACTGTTGGAATAGTCAGTTTCTGCCTCATAGAAGGCGCTTAGGCAAATCCGGGCGCGGAATTCAAGGGGGTGGGACGAGCGGCTTTATGCTGCGAAGCAATCGGAAGTGGTTCCAAGAAAAGCCTCTAAGCTTCAGTCATACGAGACCGTACCGCAAACCGACACAGGTGGGCGAGATGAGTATTCTAAGGCGCTTGAGAGAACTCGGGAGAAGGAACTCGGCAAATTGGTACCGTAACTTCGGGAAAAGGTACGCCCCGGTAGCTTGACCACTTTACTGTGGAAGGGCGAAAGGGTTGCAATAAACTGGTGGCTGCGACTGTTTAATAAAAACACAGCACTCTGCAAACACGAAAGTGGACGTATAGGGTGTGACGCCTGCCCGGTGCTGGAAGATTAAATGATGGGGTGCAAGCTCTTGATTGAAGTCCCAGTAAACGGCGGCCGTAACTATAACGGTCCTAAGGTAGCGAAATTCCTTGTCGGGTAAGTTCCGACCTGCACGAATGGCGTAACGATGGCCACACTGTCTCCTCCCGAGACTCAGCGAAGTTGAAATGTTTGTGATGATGCAATCTACCCGCGGCTAGACGGAAAGACCCCATGAACCTTTACTGTAGCTTTGCATTGGACTTTGAACCAATCTGTGTAGGATAGGTGGGAGGCTTTGAAGCGGGGACGCCAGTTCTCGTGGAGCCATCCTTGAAATACCACCCTGGTTTGTTTGAGGTTCTAACCTTGGTCCGTTATCCGGATCGGGGACAGTGCATGGTAGGCAGTTTGACTGGGGCGGTCTCCTCCTAAAGTGTAACGGAGGAGTTCGAAGGTACGCTAGGTACGGTCGGACATCGTGCTAATAGTGCAATGGCATAAGCGTGCTTAACTGCGAGACCGACAAGTCGAGCAGGTACGAAAGTAGGACATAGTGATCCGGTGGTTCTGTATGGAAGGGCCATCGCTCAACGGATAAAAGGTACTCTGGGGATAACAGGCTGATTCCTCCCAAGAGTTCATATCGACGGGGGAGTTTGGCACCTCGATGTCGGCTCATCACATCCTGGGGCTGTAGCCGGTCCCAAGGGTATGGCTGTTCGCCATTTAAAGTGGTACGTGAGCTGGGTTTAAAACGTCGTGAGACAGTTTGGTCCCTATCTGCCGTGGGCGTTGGAAATTTGAAGGGGGCTGCTCCTAGTACGAGAGGACCGGAGTGGACGAACCTCTGGTGTACCGGTTGTCACGCCAGTGGCATTGCCGGGTAGCTAAGTTCGGAAGAGATAACCGCTGAAAGCATCTAAGCGGGAAACTTGCCTTGAGATGAGATTTCCCGGAGCCTTGAGCTCCTTGAAGGGTCGTTCGAGACCAGGACGTTGATAGGCTGGGTGTGGAAGTGCAGTAATGCATTAAGCTAACCAGTACTAATTGCCCGTACGGCTTGTCCCTATAACCTTAGCAGGTATAGTTCAATCGAATACAGTGTGCTGTTTGTTGATACACACTACCCAACTTTACTTCCTCCAGATTCTGAGTCGCAGTTCATGAGAACTGCGTCTCGTACAAGTCATGCCTGATGACCATAGCAAGTCGGTCCCACCCCTTCCCATCCCGAACAGGACCGTGAAACGACTTTGCGCCGATGATAGTGCTGCAACCAGTGTGAAAGTAGGTTATCGTCAGGCTAGTTATAAAGAAAAAACCCGCTCATTGATCTGAGCGGGTTTTTTTTTGTCTGTCGGTTCGTTCTCCAGCTCATTAAAAAGCCCGCCAGCAGTGCTGACGGGCTTTCGTTGTCGGCTTTCCGCAGCCGTGGCGGTAGCCAGGCGGCAACTAGACCGCCTTATTTCACTTGACTACATCCCGGCTCAGACACCCCAGAGGATGTCGCAGCGATTGTCACGGGCCGCGCGCAGCATCTCGAGCATCGGATAGGCCCGGGTCGAGAAGCTGACCAACTGGGCCTGCTCATGATCCGGATCGTCGTCGTCTTCGCCGCGATGGGCCTTGATGTCCTGCGCGACCTCGTCGGACGGCGGGTGCTTGCGGCTTTCTTCGATTTCGTGCTCGAGCAGTTCGACGGCACGCCCCGCTTCAGCCGAGGTGATGACGCCGATCTCCGGTTCCTTGTGGAGCAGGTCCAGGATGCGCTTGGCGTGGTCCTGGTACATCATCACGTCGGGATAGGCTTTGCTTTTGAAGGTAATTAACATAGTGCGTTCTCGTGTTTTTTCGTCGTAACTAAACGATAACACGAGTGCAGGGTGCGGTCACCTCGCGCACGTCCCTAGCGGACACGATGGCGCAGCAACCAGGCGAGCGGCACGACGCCGAATGCGAGCGCCGCAGCGGCGCCCGTGCCCGCTGCGACACCGAGGCCGACCGGTACGGCATCGGCCGCGGCCACACGCGGCAGCAGCCAGGCCAGTGCCGCCCATGCCAGCAGGCCGCACAGCTCGAGCAGGCGGGTCGTCACGCTGCGCTGCCCCCGGTTCTTGAATTCGCCCCGGGCCGTCGGCCGGCCCGTCCACAAATTGATCAAGGCCGCGCTCAGGATTGCGCCGCAGACCGTGCCTGCCGTCAGCAACCCGGCCACGGGCGTGCGCAGGATCAGCCACACGAGCGGAAGGCCGACCAGGACAAATACGGGGAGGACCGCCGCCGCCAGTTTTGCCATGCGCACGGTAGCCATCCTGGCCGGCGAGGTCTGCAGCAGGTCCGGCGCATCTTCGGCCAGCAGGATGATCCAGGACAGCGAGGCGCTCAGTGAACCGCACAGCATCGTCAGGCCGCCGGCAATCGCCGGCACTTGCAGCTCGCTTTTTCGAAACACGATAAAGCACAGCGGCAGCAAATACAGCAGCTGCAGCAGCACTTGCGAGATCAGGTGCGGATCGCGCCCGACCAGGCGCCATTCCTTGACGAGCACAAGCTGCGCCAGGCTGCGATCAAAACGATAGCGCACCGGACCAGAAGGGCGTGCTACGCGCTCGCTGCCCGCCGCTTGCTGCAGACCCTGGACGAAGAAGCGGTGCGTCGAGCGCACGGTCAGCAGTGCGGCAAACAAGCCCAGCGCGGCGACGACGGCGACTGCACGCGCATCGCCGAGGGCGGCGCGTGCCGGCAGGAACAGCAGGCTGCCCGGATCGAGTGTCTCTACCTTCGCCATGACGCGGGCGATCGCCGTCGGTGCCGGACCGTCGCGCTGCGACACCAGGCTGCCTGCCTGCGACAGCAGGAACAGGAGGGCGCCGGCCAGCGCGCCGACGACTTGCGCGACGACACGGGTACGGCGGGCGCCCAGTACGCGCACCAGCGCGAGCGTGAGCAGCATCGCCGCCGATGCGGCCAGCACCGCCATCGCGAACAGGACCGGATAAATCGCCATCCAGCGGACCTGCCCCAGCACCAGCCCGACGTGGGCAAACGGCGCCAGGAAAAACAGGTACAAGCCGGCGACACCGACGGCCATGCCCGTCAGTTTCACGATAAAAATACTGCGCGAGGGCAGCGGCGACGACAGCAGCAAGTCGAGGTCGCCGCGGTCGAACAGCGTCTCGACGCTGCTTTTCAGCGCGCTCGAGAGCATGAACAGAAAGGTCGCCAGCAGGAGCGCGGTGACGGCGACCGCGAACTGACGCGGCGGCATGCCGCCGGCCGGCCCGATCGCATCAAGCAGGGCGAACACGGCGGCGTGCAAGCCGAGCCAGACCAGCAGCCCGCCGCCGATCACCCGCCACGTCGGCCGGCGCGGCGCACCTTCCTTGCCGCTTGCCAGGCTATACCAGAACAGCCGCAATTCATGGCGCAGCAACCACCGGGCAGTGCCGGGCCGCAGCGTCATGCCGGACCCGTCAGGCGCAGGAACATTTCCTCCAGCGTCGCGCCGGGTGTCGCCTCGCGCAATTGATCGAGCGTTCCCTCGGCGATCAGCCGGCCATGCTGGATGATGCCGATGCGTTGCGCGAGCCGCTCCGCTACTTCCAGGATATGGGTGGTCAGGATCACCGTACCGCCCTTGGCCACGTGGGACAACAGCAGATCCTTGACCTGGCGCGCGGCGCCCGCGTCGAGGCCGGTCAGCGGCTCGTCCAGGATGAGGAGCTCGGGTTCATGGATCAGGGCACCAGCCAGGGCCAGCTTCTGCTTCATGCCGCGCGAGAATCCCTCAGTCAATTCGTGTGCATGCCGGTCCAGGTCGAGCCATTCGAGCAGTTCGCGCGCGCGCAGCTCGGCCGCCTTGCCGTCGACGCCCCACAAGCCGGCCACGAATTCAAGATACTCGACCGGTTTCAGCTTCCCGTAGAGCATGGGATCGTCCGGCAGATAGGCGAGCTTGCGCTTGGCCGCTGCCGGGTCGGCGGCAAGGTCGATGCCGAGCACCTCGATCCGTCCCGCATCCGGCGCCAGCAGGCCCGCGACCATGCGCAAGGTCGTCGTCTTGCCCGCGCCGTTCGGTCCCAGCAGCGCATAGAATTCCCCGCGCGCGACAGCCAGGTCCAGGCCATCGACCGCCGGGCGGCCGAAACTTTTGCTCAGGCCGCTGAGCGCCAGCGCAGGCGAAGGCGAGTGCGGCATCACAGCAGTTTAAAAGAAGAAATGAACTGGTCGCTGTGCTCGGACGCCACGGCGCTTGCCTTACCCAGCACGATCACCTGGTAGAAGCGCTTGCCGTGCGCTTCGAAATGGCCGCGCAGCTTCATCGGCTGGCCGTTCGCGCTGCCGATGGCGTCGATGTCGACGGCGGCCTCGTTGCCCGCCGTCGCCGTGCTTTCGCGCTCGACCTTGGCGCCGATGTTGCGCACCAGGGCAGTTTTCATGGCCGCGACCGCCGCCTGGGCCTGCGCCGGGTCGGGCGCCGTACCAGTGCCGACGGCAAACATCACGCCTTCGACCTCGGCGGCCGTCATCGTCATCTCCACCTGCATGCCGTCGAGGTCGACATTGCGCGTGTGCGTCGCCGGCTTGGCCGGGAACATGATCCGGTAGGGCGCCTCAGGACTGCTGTAGTCGCGCCAGTTATAGGTGGGATTGCAGCCGAGCAGGAGCAGGGCACCGGAAAGGACGACAACAAGGAATGATCGTTTTTGCATGCGTCGATGGTAGCAGGGCACCTGCCCCCGCGCTAGCTCGGCCGCTCCTGCAGCCCGCGCCGGTACTGCACCGCTTCCGCCATGTGCGGCGCCTCGATGGCCGAAGTCCCCGCCAGGTCGGCGATGGTGCGCGCCACCTTCAGCACGCGGTGATACGCCCGCGCCGACCAGTGCATCAGCGACATGGCCGAGCGTAGCGTGCGCTCACTCAGCGGATCGAGGGCGCAGTGGCGTTCGATCTCGCGCGTGCTCAGACGCTGGTTCGGCTTGCCCTGGCGCTCCAGCTGCAGCGCATGGGCACGCGCCACCCGCTCGGCGATGCTGGCCGTGCTCTCGCCATCGGCGCGGGCGCTCATCGCATCGGGCGACATCGCGCTCACCTCGATCTGCATGTCGATGCGGTCGAGCAGCGGGCCGGAAATCCGGTCGCGGTAGCGCAGCGCACTCTCGTTGCTGCAGTGGCACTTGCTCGACGGGTGACCCTGCCAGCCGCAGGGACAGGGATTCATCGCGGCGATCAGCTGGAAGCGCGCCGGAAACTCGGCCTGGTGCGCGGCGCGCGAGATGGTAATCCGGCCCGACTCGAGCGGCTGGCGCAGCACCTCGAGCACCTTGCGGTCAAATTCCGGCAGCTCGTCGAGAAACAGGACCCCGCAATGCGCCAGCGACACCTCTCCCGGACGCGGTGCATTGCCCCCGCCGACCAAAGCGACGCCCGAGCTCGTATGGTGTGGACTGCGAAACGGGCGCACGCGCCAGCGTTCGGCCGAAAAACTGCCGTTCAGTGACTGCACCGCCGCCGCTTCCAGCGCTTCCTCGTCCGTCATCGGCGGCAACAAACCCGGGAAGCGCGAGGCCAGCATGCTTTTGCCGGCGCCCGGCGGCCCCATCAACAAGAGCGAATGGTTGCCGGCTGCGGCGATTTCCAGCGCCCGTTTCGCATGCTGCTGCCCCTTGACGTCGGTGAAATCCGGATAGCACACGGGCTGCCCGGGCCGCTCGTTGCGGTAGCGGTCAAGCCGCGCACCCTCGTCGCTTGCGGCGAAGTGGGCGCACACCTGCAAGAGCGTATCGGCCGGATAAATGGCGGCATCCATGACCAGTGCTGCCTCGTCGGCATTTGCTTTCGGCAGGATGAAGGCGCGCCGCGTTTCACCCCCACTACGGCCGATGGCAAAGGTCATTGCCAGTGCACCGCGTACCGGACGCAATTGTCCGGAGAGCGACAACTCGCCGGCGAATTCGTAGCGGTCGAGTTCCGTGGAGGGGATCTGGCCGGAGGCGGCCAGGATGCCGAGGGCGATCGGCAAATCGAAACGGCCGGATTCCTTTGGCAGGTCGGCCGGCGCCAGGTTGACGGTAATGCGCCGCGCCGGCATCTCGAAGCCGACGTTCTGCAAGGCGGCGCGCACCCGGTCTTTCGCCTCGCGCACCTCGGCGTCGGGAAGGCCGACGATGGTCAGGCCGGGGAGCCCGTTGGCGAGATGGACTTCGACGCTGACGGCGGGCGCTTCCATGCCGGACAGGGCGCGGCTGCGTAACACGGCGAGGCTCATGGGGTTCCTGGCAAGTGAGGACTCGCAGGATGGTGGCACCGCTTTGGAGTCCACCTGTTGAGCGGACCCAAGCCTGCATCGTCTCCAGGTTCAGGTGCGTGCAGGAAGTTTCAGACGTCGCGCAAGGTCACGATTGGCATCGTCAGCGCGCGCTTCTCCTTGAAGAAAGCGATATCGAACAGGGCCGCTGCACCGACGACCTCTTTTCCAAGCTGGCGCAGCAGGGCCGCTGCCGCTTCGATGGTGCCGCCGGTGGCCAGCACGTCATCGACGATCAGCACGCGCTGGCCCTTGATGCGCTCCGGCTGGATCTCGATGGTCGCGCTTCCGTATTCGCGCTGGTAATCGATGCTGATCGCCTTGCCGGGCAATTTGCCCGCCTTGCGCGCCATGGCGAAGCCGACCTTGCGCTCGTAGGCGAGGGCACCGGCGATCATGAATCCACGCGCGTCCATGGCAAGAATGAAGTCGAAGTGCAAGCCCTCGGTCTCCGCGTGCAAGGTATCGACGGCGAGGCGCCAATGGTCAGGGTTATCGAAAATGCAACCGACATCGATAAAATTGACACCCGGTTCCGGGTAATCCTGAAAAAATTCCAGCGGAACGCTGTCGAAATCATTCATGTGAGGTATATGGTCGTGTGGGTGAAGCGAATGGGGGACGAGATTATCGCAGGTCTGCGCACAGGCTGCGCGCAGCAGAAACATGTGCGCATCCCGAGCGCCGTCAAGCCGGTCGCCGGCCGGAAGCTGGCGCTCGAAACGCCGGACGTAACCAGCAGCCTGGCGAACTAGCTGCTGGGCGCCTGCCCGCTGCCGAACGCAGGCCCGGCCAGCTCCAGCAGATGCGCACGCACGTCCCCCGGCCAATCCGCAACGAGTCCCTGGAAGCGTTCGCCATCGCTCGCGAACAGCGCCCGCGACGCCTCTTCGAAGCCGGCCGCATCGCCCATCAGCTCATGCATGAAGCGATAGGCCGCGTCGCGCGCTTCGCGCATCATGTCGGCCTCGCGCGCATCGCGCGAGGCGTGTTCGACCAGCTTGCGCAGCGCCACCGAGGCGCCGCCCGGCTGCTTTGCCAGCCATTCCCAATGGCGCGGCAGCAGCGTCACTTCGCGCGGAATGACGCCCAGCTTGGGGCGGCCGGCGCCGCGCCCGGGCGCACGCGGAATCCGTTGCAGCACCTCTTCTTCCGTGCCGGTGAAATTGATGTCGACCGGTTGACTCGTGGCGGCGTCGAGCAGTGCGATCGAACGGTCGGACCCTTTGTCGAGCGCGGCCTTGACGGCGCGCACGACCTCGACGAGCTCACCCCTGGCCAGGAGTTCGGTTCCGGCAAAAGCGATGCAGTTGTTGGGCAGCATGGGATTCTCCTTTCGTGAGGCGCTTCCCGACAAGGAGCGCATGCGGAGATATTACCCGGATAAAAAGCAGGGCGCAATAACATCCGGGTAAAATAAGCGACGGCCTTGCGGCGACTCGGCTTACCGGTCCAGCATGGCCTCGACCTTGTCCGTGACGTCGATCTGCGGCCGGTGCCAGATGGTGCGCGTCAGGACCACGTCCACACCAAGCTGGGCGGGCAGGCGGGTGACGATCTCGACGATGCATTTGGCAATCGCGGCACGTTCGGACGCCGTGCGTTCGGCGAAATCGTCGCTGATTTGCGCCTGGGCGCGGCGGATGTTCCGTTCGAGTTCGCCCACGGCGCGCGAACGCACGAGCTTCTCGCGGTCGTCGAGCTGCGGGGCGTCCTGCGCCAGCTTGTCCGACAGCGCGCGCAGCTGGCGCAGCTGGGCTGCGATCCGCTCGCGCCGCGGGGTGAATTCGGCCTCGATTTTTGCGGTCGCGGCGCGCGCGCGTTTCGAGTCGACCAGCAGGCGCTCGACGTTGACGACGACGATCCGCGCTTCGGCCGGGCGCAGGGTGTCCTGGGCGGCGGCCGGGCCGCACAAGAGCGCAGCAAGGCACAGCGCCGCCACATACTTCAGATGCTTGTTCAATGGTTTTCCTTGCCGGTCGCGCGGCGCTCCAATGCGCCAATCAAACGAAATCATTCGCTTTCCTTCCTGGTGGGACCGGTCCACAGTACCGCCGATGCATCGTCGGCGCTTTTCACCGCCAGGGTGGCGGACGCCCGCGCCGCTTCGAATGCGCGCAGTTCATCGAGCAGAGCGGCCAGTCCATCGGTCCGGCAGCGCTGCGCCAGTTCCTCGATCGTATACAGCCCATAGGAGTCGACCAGCCGATAATAACCGTCGGTCATGCCCAGCACGGCGGTTCCCGGCGCCAGCCGCAAGGCGTATTCGCGCGCCTTGAATTCGCCCTGCGGCGCCAGGCACAGCACATCCGGCGCCGGCGACCCGTGCTGGAATGCGCGGCGCGCACGCAGCATCGGCAGCAGGCGCGCGCGCTTCGCTGCCGGATCGCTCACGCCTTCGAGGGCGAGGGCGGCGATCGCTTCCTGCAGCACGGCCTCCTGCGGATTGAGGTAAGGGTCGAGGTCGAGCACCGCGCCGGCGGCGTCGAATGCGAACGCCTTGCAGTCGCCCAGGCAGTAGAGCGCGAGCGCGAGCTGGTCTTGCTCGTGCCGGATGCGGATCCAGGTGAGGGCGGCCAGCGGGTGGGCGTACAAGGGAATCGCCTGTGCACCGGCCCGCGCCGCCCAGGCATCGCGCACCGCAGCGACCGCCCGCCGCACGGCCGCGCCCTGGGCCAGGCCTGGTGCGATCGCTTTTCCGAGTTCGGCGGCAAAGGCCTGCACGAACCAGGCGACATCGCCCTGTTCGCGGTCGACGTAGTCGGCGTCGGCGACCGAGGTGGCGCCATCGAGCACCACCAGGTCGGTCGTCTCCCCGGACTCGAACACCGCGATCAGGTCTTCATTGATACCGCCGTCCGGGGCGCGGGAAATTTGTTCGGTGGTCATGCACATCGTTGTCGGTTGGCGGATGACCTCGATGTTATCACCGCGGCGTATCGTTAATCGAGCGAAAGCGCCGGGAATGCGTGGACATCGACTTTTCCCGACTCGGACCTGTCAAGAACGCTGTGTTTGTGAGCGCGAACCTCTCTAGAATAGGCAGGCATTGTCCGCCACTTTTTTGGGAGATTCTCATGCAATCCACGCCCCTGTTTCACCTGGCTTTCCCGGTACGCGACCTGGCCGAGGCGCGCCGTTTTTATGGCGATTTGCTCGGCTGCCCCGAAGGCCGCAGCTCCGACGAGTGGGTCGACTTCAATTTCTATGGCCACCAGGTGGTGGCCCACCTGGCGCCCGACGAAGTGAGCGCGGCGCCGACCAACGCGGTCGACGGCCACAATGTCCCGGTACGCCACTTCGGTGCGATCCTGCCGATGGAGCAGTGGGAAAGCCTGGCCGACAAGCTGCGCGCGGCCGGCACCCGGTTCGTCATCGAGCCGCACGTGCGCTTCAAGGGGCAGGTGGGCGAGCAGGCGACCATGTTCTTCCTCGACCCGTCGGGCAATGCGCTCGAATTCAAGGCCTTCGGCGACATCAGCCAGGTCTTCGCCAAGTAATCAGCCGCATTCGCCCACGTACTGGCAGTTGTCGCAGCGCGTGCAGCCGTCGATCTTGCGCAGCGCGCGGGCGCCGCATTCGGGGCATTTCGCACCCAGGGCCGGCGGCGGCGCGCTTGCCGCCGTGGGCTCGGGCGGCGCCATATCGACTGAACCGCCACGCGCGGCGAGCTGGCGCGCCAGTTGCGGCACCGGTACCTGATTGCCCTGGCTGTCGAGGAAGCCGCGTCCAATCAGGATCCGCTGCAGCATGAAGCCGACCGCGGCCGCCTCCGAGTCGTGAAACACCGGCACCCGCGTGCCGTCCTCGCGCGTGAGAAAACCGCAGCGCACCGGGCCCTTTTCCCAGACCACGTCGCGCATGTCGGCCAGCGCCTTGGCGATCGGCCCGCCGGCGCGCGCCAGCATCGAGAGCAGGCGCATCGAGGAGGTGATCCATTGCTGGCCGTCGCTGCGCTGGTTGGCCGGCATGAAGAATTCGAAGGGGCGCTCGATCGTCACCGGCAAGCCGTCGATCACACCCTCGGCCCGGATGAAGCTCACCGTCAGGTACAGGGTCTTGCGGCCTTCCTGGGTCGAATACTCGATCTTCGAGGTGACCGAATCGAGTTCGCCCAGCGGACGGCCGTCGAAGCGCTTGCGCAGCGGATCCTCGTCCTGGGCGGCCGGGCCGGCGTCGGCCACCGTTCCCAGCACGCTGCCCAGCACCGTGTTCGGCCGATAGGTCGCCAGCCCCTTCAAGCCGGCGCGCCAGGCTTCCAGGTACAGGCCGCGGAAATCGTCATACGGATAATCGACCGGCACGTTCACCGTCTTCGAGATCGAGGTGTCGATGTAGGGCTGGACCGCTTCTAGCATGCGCAGGTGGTCGTCGGCGCTCATCTGCAGGGCGGTGACGAACTGCGGCGGCAGCGGACCGTCCGGCGTGGCATCGGGATCGAGGCGCAGATAAAGGCGCCAGGCGTGGTCCTGCACCTCGTAGGCGCGCATCGAATCGTCCGGCATCCGCTTCTTGCGCTGATAGGTCCAGGAGTAGGCGGGCTCGATGCCGTTCGAGGCATTGTCGGCAAAGGCCAGCGCAATCGTGCCGGTCGGCGCGATCGAGAGCAGGTGGGAGTTGCGGATGCCATGCACGCGGATCGCTTCACGCAGGTCGTGCGGCAGGCGCGCCACGAAGGCGCCTTCCAGGTAGCGCGCCGCATCGAACAGGGGAAAGGCGCCTTTTTCGCGCGCCAGTTCATTTGACGCCGCATACGCCGCATCGCGCAGCGCTTCGGCGATCCGTGCGGCCAGTGCGCGGCCCTCGGGCGCGTCGTAGCGCAGGCCCAGCATGACCAGTGCGCTGCCCAGGCCGAGGAAGCCGAGGCCGATGCGGCGCTTGGCGCGCGCCTCGAGCGCCTGCTGTGGCAAGGGCCACTCGGTGGCGTCCAGCACCAGGTCGAGCATGCGTACCGCGACCGCCGCGACCTCGCGCATGCGCTCGAAGTCGAAGCGGGCGTCCTCGCTGAAGGGCCCGTCGACGAAGCAGGTGAGGTTGATCGAGCCGAGATCGCAGCAGCCGTAGGCCGGCAGCGGCTGCTCGCCGCAGGGATTGGTCGCGCGCAGCCGCTCGCAATACCAGAGGTTGTTCTCGGCGTTCATGCGGTCGATGAACAGCACGCCCGGCTCCGCGTGATCATAGGTCGAGGCCATGATGCTGTCCCAGAGCGTCCTGGCGCGCACTTCGCGGTAGACCCAGAGGCCGTCCTCGCGTTGATGCGCGCCTGCCGCAAGCAGTTCTTCTCCCGGCTCGGCGCGGTGCACCAGCGGGAAGGTGGCGTCCGCTTCCAGCGCATGCATGAAGGCGTCGCTGACGCCGACCGAGATATTGAAATTCGAGAGGGCGCCGCTGTCCTTGGCCGCGATAAACCGTTCGATGTCGGGATGGTCGATGCGCAGCACCCCCATCTGGGCGCCGCGCCGGGCGCCGGCCGATTCCACCGTGCGGCAGGAGGCGTCGAACAATTCCATGTACGAGACCGGTCCGGAGGCGCGCGAGCGGGTGCCGTGGACGAGGCTGCCGAAGGGGCGGATGGCGCTGAAGTCGTAACCGACGCCGCCGCCGCGGCGCATCGTTTCCGCTGCCTCGGCCAGCGCCGTGTAGATGCCGGGCAGGCCATCTTCGCAGCCGGTGACGGAATCGCCTACCGGCTGGACGAAACAATTGATGAGGGTAGCTTTGAGATCGAGGCCGGCGGCGGAGTTGATGCGTCCGCCCGGAACGAAACCGTTTTCCATGGCCCACAGAAAACGTTCGGTGAGTTCGGCGCGGCGTTCAGGGGCTTCTCGCGCGGCAAGGGCGCGGGCCACGCGCTGGCGCACCTCGGCGACCGAGGTCTCGTGGCCTTTCGCGTATTTTTCGCGCAGTACGTCGATCGACACCTCTTGTGGAGGCAAGCCCGTGCCGATCAATTTTTCGTTTGCATTCATGGCGTCACTCGGAAGTTACGCCGGCAGCGCCATTACACCTTCGGAGCCGTCTCCGTCAGCCGCGCTTCCAGCTCGGCCACGCGCAGCTCGAGCGCTTCGAGCTTTGCGCGCGTCTTTGCCAGCACCTGGGCCTGGATGTCGAATTCCTCGCGCGTCACCAGGTCGAGCTTGGAAAAGCCCTGGGTCATCATCGCCTTGACGTTGCGCTCGATGTCCTTGGCGGGCGAGCTTTCCATGGCCTGGTTGATCTTGCCTTGCAAGTCATTAAAGAAATTATTCATATCCAAAAGTCCTGGGTCTGAGGCGGCGCACCGCGGTGGTGCGGGGCGACCTCGTTTAGTGCATGACGGCGCATCCTGCGCCGGCTGCGCACTTATTTGTGGTGAGTATCACCAGAAGTGGGGCGCGAGAGCGAAAAATCAAGCACATGAGAGCCCTTATACACGTCCATAGGGGCTGGCACGCATTCTGCTACAGGATGGGTAAAGCTGCAACCCAGGGCACCAGAACACCACATCCGTCCATCCAAGCAAGGGAAATCGTCATGAAGATCAAGTTAGCAGGTAGTGCAGTCGCGAACGCAGCATTGCTGGCGCTGGTAATGATGGGCAATGCGCAGGCGCAAGAAGCAGCGGCTGCGCCGGTCGCCGAGCACCAGCTCAGCTACAACGCGGCGCTGA
Organism: Massilia litorea; assembly: GCF_015101885.1. Classification (NCBI taxonomy): domain Bacteria; kingdom Pseudomonadati; phylum Pseudomonadota; class Betaproteobacteria; order Burkholderiales; family Oxalobacteraceae; genus Massilia; species Massilia litorea. Next base: position 547,203 of record NZ_CP062941.1, on the reverse strand, counting down.
CCACCGAGTACCGCTACCGCGGGCTGTCGCAGAGCCGCTTCGATCCCGCGCTGCAGGGCGGCGTCGACTACACCCACAGCCCGACCGGTTTCTATGTCGGTACCTGGCTCTCGACCATCAAGTGGACGAAGGACCTGGGCGGCGACGGCAACGTCGAGGTCGACCTGTACGGCGGCAAGCGCGGCCAGATCACGGAAGCGATCAGCTACGACGTCGGCGGCCTGTATTACTGGTATCCGTCGAACGACCTGCACCCGAACGCGAACACCTTCGAACTGTACGGCCAGGTCGGTTTCGGTCCGGGCTACCTGAAGTATTCGCACTCGACCACGAACCTGTTCGGCACCACCGACAGCAAGCAGAGCGGCTACCTGGACCTCGGCGCCAACGTACCGGTCACCGCCGTCGAAGGCCTGGTGCTGAACCTGCACGTCGGGCACCAGCGCGTGAAGAACAACAGCCCGCTGTCCTATACCGACTACAAGGTCGGCGTCACGAAGGACTTCGGCTTTGCCAGCGTGTCCCTGGCCTGGATCAAGGCCAATACCGAAGCCTATGTGGATCCACGGGGACGCAATCTCGGCCGCTCGGCGGCGGTGCTGTCCGTCTCCAAAACTTTCTGAAAGAGGCAATGCGATGAAACTGATTACCGCCATTATCAAGCCCTTCAAGCTCGACGAAGTGCGTGAGGCGCTGTCGGAAATTAACGTGCAGGGCATGACGGTCACCGAAGTCAAAGGCTTCGGCCGCCAGAAAGGCCACACCGAGCTCTACCGTGGCGCCGAGTATGTGGTCGACTTCCTGCCGAAGATCAAGATCGAAGCGGCCGTGGATGACGACATCGTCGACCAGGTCATCGACGCCATCCAGGGCGCCGCGCGCACCGGCAAGATCGGCGACGGCAAGATTTTCGTGTCCGACCTCAGCCAGGTCATCCGTATCCGTACCGGCGAGACCGGCAACGAAGCACTGTAAGGGGATCCTAATGAAATCAATCGCTTCCAAACTCCTCGGCGCTGTGCTGGCGCTGGGTGTTGCGCTGCCGGCCTGGGCCGCCCCAGGCATCAACAAGGGCGATACCGCCTGGATGTTCATCGCCACCATCCTCGTGATCATGATGTCGATCCCGGGCCTGGCCCTGTTCTACGGCGGCCTGGTGCGCGCGAAAAACATGCTGTCGGTGCTGCTGCAAGTGTTCATGATCTTCTCGCTGATCATCGTCCTGTGGTGCCTGTACGGCTATTCGCTGGCCTTCACCGGCGGCAGCCCCTTCATCGGCGGTTTTGACCGCGCCTTCCTGAACGGCATCTACGATCCGGCCGCCGGCGTCTTCAGCATGGCTGCCACCTTCAGCAAGGAGACGATGATTCCCGAGTTCATCTTCGTCGCCTTCCAGGGCACCTTTGCCGCGATTACCTGCGGCCTGATCGTCGGCGCCTTTGCCGAGCGCGCGCGTTTCGCCGCCGTGATGCTGTTCGTGGTGCTGTGGTTCACCTTCGGCTATATCCCGGTCGCACACATGGTCTGGTTCTGGGCCGGTCCTGACGCGATCAAGGACGCGGCCACCCTGGCCAGCGTCACGGCCGATGCCGGCTGGCTGTGGCAGAAGGGAGCGCTCGATTTCGCGGGCGGCACCGTGGTCCACATCAATGCGGCAGTTGCGGGTCTGGTCGGCGCCTACGTGATCGGCAAACGCGTCGGCTACGGCCGCGAATCGATGGCACCGCACTCGATGACCATGACCATGATCGGCGCTTCGCTGCTGTGGGTGGGCTGGTTCGGCTTCAACGCCGGCTCGGCACTGGAAGCGGGCGACATCGCGGCCCTGGCCTTCATCAACACCCTGCTGGCCACCGCGGCGTCCACCGTCGCCTGGACCATGGGCGAATGGCTCACCAAGGGCAAACCGTCGATGCTGGGTGCGGCATCCGGCGCCGTGTCGGGCCTGGTGGCGATCACCCCGGCCTGCGGTTTCGTCGGCCCGATGGGTGCACTGGTCATCGGTATCGTCGGCGGCTTCGTCTGCCTGTGGGGCGTGAACGGCCTGAAGCGCCTGCTGCGCGTCGACGATTCGCTCGACGTGTTCGGCGTGCACGGTGTCGGCGGTATCGTCGGCGCACTGCTGACCGGCGTCTTCGCCGCGCCGCAACTGGGCGGGCAGGGCGTCTGGGATTACGTCACCAACAAGGCATCGACCGACGTCTACTCGATCGGCCACCAGGTCTGGGTGCAGGCCCAGGCGATCGGCGTGACCATCGTCTGGTCGGCGGTCGTTGCCTTCGTCGCCTTCAAGATCGTCGACATCGTGATCGGCCTGCGCGTGCCGGAAGAGCAGGAACGCGAGGGCCTGGATATTACCAGCCACGGCGAATCGGCGTACCATTCGTAATACCGCGACCCGATCGGCATAGAAGTGAACAAAAGGGCGCCCCGCGGGGCGCCCTTTTTGTTTTTTCGGTGCGGCGCAACATGAGCCTTTAAAATAGGGCATATTGCCCCAAATTAAGGGCACTCATTGCCAAGAAGCCCGTTTTCAAGAGCTTAATAAAGGACGCCCACTTTCATGGTTCCGCACCTCGCAACCGCCCTGACCGGCCCGCTGCTCGATTTAGAAAAAAAGATCCTCGACGCCACGCCGGCCATCGAGCGCTGGTTCCGCCTCGAGTGGCAGGAGCACACGCCGCCCTTCTATTGCTCGGTCGACCTGCGCAATGCCGGCTACAAACTGGCGCCGGTCGACACCAACCTGTTCCCGGGCGGTTTCAATAATCTCGCCACCGAGATGCTGCCGCTGACGGTCCAGGCGGCGATGGCGGCGATCGACAAATACTGTCCGGACGCGCGCAACCTGCTCCTGATCCCGGAAACGCACACGCGCAACCCGCATTACCTGCAGAACGTGGCGCGCTTGATGCAGATCTTCCGCCAGACCGGCCTGCACGTGCGCCTCGGTTCGCTCTCTCCCGACGTCACCCAGCCGACCCCGCTGGCGCTGCCGGACGGGAACATGCTGGTCGTGGAACCGCTGGTACGCTCAAGCAACGGGCGCCGCCTGGGCCTGGCCGACTTCGATCCGTGCACCATCCTGCTGAACAACGACTTATCGAGCGGCATCCCCTCGATCCTGGAAAACATCCACGAACAGTCGCTGCTGCCGCCGGTCCACGCCGGCTGGGCGCTGCGCCGCAAGAGCAACCACCTGAAGGCGTTCGACGAGGTGGCGAAGAAGTTCGGCAAGCTGATCGACATCGATCCGTGGCTGGTGAATCCGCTGCATGCCAAGGTCAACGAAATCGACCTCGAGCACGACCAGGGGACCGAAGCCCTGGCCGACGCCGTGTCCTCGCTGCTTTCGAAGATCAAGAAGAAATACAAGGAATACGGCATGAAGGAGCAAAAACCCTTCGTGATCGTGAAGCCCGACGCCGGCACCTACGGCATGGGCGTGATGACCGTCAAGGATGCGAGCGAAGTGCGCGACCTGTCCCTGAAGCAACGCGCCAAGATGTCGGTGATCAAGGACGGCGTCGCCGTGACCGACCTGATCGTGCAGGAAGGCGTGCCGACCTTCGAAAAGATCGACGACGCGGTGGCCGAGCCGGTGGTCTACATGATCGACCGCTATGTGGTCGGCGGTTTTTATCGCGTGCACGCCGAGCGCGGCATCGACCAGAACCTGAATGCGCCGGGCTCCCAATATGTGCCGCTGGCGTTTGCCCAGCAGCATGCGGTGCCGGACCTGAAGGCGAAGCCGGGGACGGCGGCGCCGAACCGGTTTTATGTGTACGGCGTCGTGGCGCGGCTGGGATTGTTGGCCGCTTCGCTCGAGATGGAACGCACGGATCCGAATCCGGAAGTGTATTGATTTTGTAGGGGTGGGCGAGGCCAATGGCCTCGCCCACGGATGCATCGGGCTCCGCCCACGCGGGTAAACCACATGCATGCTGCACCTTATCCGCAAGCCGTGCGGTATGCGAGGGCATGACCGCGTGGGCAGAGCCCACCCTACGGTTTCAGTACGTCACCGCTCCTTCTGCACCATATACATGAAATGCGAACGCAACGGCGGCGCCAGCGCCGCGAGCGTTTCCGTCACCAGCGCCGGCATGGCGGCCAGTGCGCGGCCGACGGGGGGCGCCAGCAGCAGGGTCTGGTAATGCCGGCGCTGCCCGGGCCAATAGCCGTCGAGCTCGGCGCACGTGACCTTGCGCACGTGCGGATTGCGCGGGTTGTTGTAGCGGAAGTCGAAGACGAGGCACCAGCCGCCCGGTTTCAACAGGCGCCACATGTCGGCCGCCAGGCGCGCGCGCAGCGCGGGGTCGAGCACCGAGGAGATTACGGTGTTGGCGCTGACCAGGTCGGCATTGGCCGCAGGCAGGGCGCTCAGGGGACCGCAATGCCAGTGCACGTCCGGCGCCGAGCGCGGCCGGGCAAGGTCGAGCCGGTCCTGCTGCAGTTCGGTGCCGGTGAGATGGGCGGGCGTCGCCCCCCAGTCGATCAGCTGGCGCAGGAAACTGCCGGTGCCGCAGCCGACATCGATCACCCGTACCTTGCCGAGGTCGGTCCCGACGGTGTTCGCCAGCAGGCGCGACAAGACCCGCGTGCGCATGGCGTGCTGGAACACGATGTCGGGCCGGTGCCAGGCATAGCGCGCGAGCGCGGCGCCGCCATGCCAGCCGCGGTAGACGCGCGCGATGCGCTCCTGCTCGGGTTGCGGGTCGAGTTGGGCGTTCATGCATCCATCCTCGCGCAGGCTTTCGCGCTCCGGTTTGCGCACGCTCAGGCGCGATGTCGGTCCTGCGCGATCCCGCGCAATTTGCCCATCAGCATTATGTGCCCAGTAGAATTATCTGGACCGGGCGGGCCGGCCGCGCGACTTCGGGATTCCGGCTAAAATCGAGGGCATTACCCAGACAGGACCCTCCATGAAAATCGCCTTCCTCGCCGATCCCTTATCCGGTTTCAAGATCTACAAGGACTCGACCTTCGCGATGATGCGCGAGGCGGCGCGCCGCGGGCACGAGATCTACGCCTTCGAGCAGCGCGACATGGCGCTCGAACTGGGCGTGGTGTCGGCCGAGGTGCGGCGCATCCACCTGACGGGCGAGCAGGACGCCTGGTACCGCGCCGACGAGGCGCGCGACCTGCGCCTGTCGAGCTTCGACGCCATCATCGAGCGCAAGGACCCGCCCTTCGACATGGAATATGTCTACGGCACCTATCTGCTGGAACTGGCGGAGAAGCAGGGCGCGCGCGTCTTCAACCGTCCGTCGGCGATCCGCGACCACAACGAAAAGCTGGCCATCGGCCAGTTCAGCCAGTTTACCTCGCCGACCCTGGTCACCTCCTCGGAAAAGCGCCTGCGCGCTTTCCACGCCCAGCATGGCGACGTGATCTTCAAGCCGCTCGACGGCATGGGCGGCACCGGCATTTTCCGCGTCAAGCACGATGCGATGAACCTGGGCGCCATCATCGAGACCCTGAGCGACAATGGCAAACGTACCATCATGGTACAAAAATACATTCCGGAAATCGTCAAAGGCGACAAGCGCATCCTCGTCATCGGCGGCAAGCCGGTGCCCTTCGCGCTGGCGCGCATCCCGCAGGGGTCCGAAGTGCGCGGCAACCTGGCGGCCGGCGGCATCGGCGTGGCCCAGCCGATCACCGAGCGCGACCGCGAGATCGCCGAGGCGCTCGGGCCGCTGCTGGCCGAGCGTGGGCTGTTGCTGGTAGGATTAGACGTGATCGGCGATTTCCTGACCGAGGTGAATGTCACCAGCCCGACCTGTTTCCAGGAGATCACCGACCAGACCGGTTTCGACGTGGCGGCGATGTTCATCGACGCCGTCGAGCTGGCAACAGGGAAATGACATGGTAGGCATTCTGCTCCTGACCCACGCACCGCTGGGCCAGGCATTCATCACGGCGGTGGCCCACGTGTTTCGCGGGCCGACCGAACGCTTCGAGGCGATCGACGTCGCCGCCGACGAAGACACGCAGGCCGTCAACATCCGTGCGCGCGAGGCAATCGCGCGCCTCGACGAGGGCGATGGCGTGCTCGTGATCACCGACATCAAGGGCGGCACGCCGGCCAACTGCTGCAATTCGCTGGCGATCGACGGCCACGTGGAAGTCATCGCCGGCATCAGCCTGCCGATGCTGCTGCGCGCGATTACCTATCGGAGAGATACGCTCGACGTGGTGGTGGAGATGGCGCTGGCAGGGGCACAAAACGGCGCAGTGCGGGTCGACAACCGCATCCGTGTCGGTTGACCTGGTTTCGGAAGTACCGAGGATGCAGTTCTGACGATTGAAAAGAAAACGAAAACATGATTCAACAAGAACTTGAAATTATCAATAAACTGGGCCTTCACGCCCGCGCATCCGCCAAATTCACCCAGCTGGCCGCGAAATACAAAAGCGAAGTCTGGCTCACCCGCAACGGCCGCCGCATCAACGCCAAGTCGATCATGGGCGTGATGATGCTGGCCGCCGGCAAGGGCGCCAAAGTGACCCTCGAGGCCGACGGCGCCGACGAACAGGACGCCATTACCGCGCTGTCCTCCCTCGTCAACGACAAGTTCGGCGAAGGCGAGTAATGCCGGAATCGGGCCGCTACCGTTCAGGACCCTCGATGGCGTCGTTCACGCTCCATGGCATCCCCGTCTCGCGCGGAATCGCGATCGGGCGCGCGCACCTGCTCACGCCGGCCGCGCTCGACGTCAAGCACTACCTCGTTCCGGAAGAGCAGGTCGAAGCCGAAGTCAAGCGCCTGCAGGACGCGATCGCCGAAGTGCACCGCAACCTGCAGGAGCTGTGGACCGACCTGCCGAAGGACGCGCCGACCGAACTGGGCGCCTTCATCGACGTGCACGCGCTGATCCTGTCCGACCCGATGATTTCCGAAGCGCCGCTCGACATCATCCGCTCGCGCCACTACAACGCCGAATGGGCGCTCGTGACCCAGATCGACGAGCTCTCGAGCCAGTTCGACGAGATCGAAGATCCCTACCTGCGCGAGCGCAAGCACGACATCCAGCAGGTCGCCGAGCGCGTCCTGAAAGTCCTGATGGGCACCGCCCTGTCGGTGCCCCCGGTGCTGGCCGGCGACGAGGGTTACGCGCCGCAGATGGTGGTCGTCGCCCACGACATCTCGCCGGCCGACATGCTTGCCTTCCGCGACCGCTCCTTCATCGGCTTCGTCACCGACGTCGGCGGCCAGAACTCGCATACGGCGATCGTCGCGCGTTCGCTCGACATCCCGGCCTCGGTCGGCATGAGCCAGGCTTCGCGCCTGATCGAGCAGGACGACTGGGTCATCGTCGACGGCGATGCCGGCGTCGTGATCTGCAATCCGAGCCCGCTGGTGATGGAGCAGTACCGCGCGCGCCAGCTGGCCCTGGTGAAAGCGCGCAAGCGCCTGCTGAAGCTGAAAAAGACGCCGGCCGTGACGAAAGACGGCACCGCGATCAAGCTGATGGCGAATATCGAGCTGCCCGACGACTGCCCGCATGCGCTCGACGCCGGGGCCACCGGCATCGGCTTGTTCCGTTCCGAATTCCTGTTCATGGGCCGCGGCGCGCATGCTTTGCGCGTGCCCGACGAGGAAGAACAGTTCGAGCAGTACAAGCGCGCCGTGGTGGCGATGAAGGGCCGTCCGGTGACGATCCGCACGCTCGACGTCGGCGCCGACAAGCCGCTCGACCCGACCGAGCACACGGCCCTGAACCCGGCGCTCGGCCTGCGCGCGATCCGCTACTGCCTGGCCGAGCCCCAGCTGTTCCTGACCCAGCTGCGCGCTATCCTGCGCGCCTCCGCCTTCGGCAAGGTGCGCATCCTGTTCCCGATGCTGGCGCACGCCTTCGAGATCGACCAGACCCTGAACATCCTGGAGCAGGCCAAGGCCCAGCTGCGCGAGCAGAACGTCAAGTTCGACGAGCAGGTCGAAGTGGGCGCCATGATCGAGATCCCGGCCGCGGCGCTGGCGCTGCCGATGTTCGTGCGCCGCATGGACTTCCTCTCGATCGGCACCAACGACCTGATCCAGTACACGCTGGCGATCGACCGCGTCGACTACGAAGTCGCGCACCTGTACGACCCGCTGCATCCGGCGGTGCTGCAGCTGATCGGCATGACGATCGCAGCCGGGCAGAAGGCCGGCATCGACGTCGCCGTCTGCGGCGAGATGGCGGGCGACATCAAGCTCACCCGTCTCCTGCTCGGCATGGGACTGCGCGAGTTCTCGATGCATCCGGCGCAGCTGCTGTCGGTGAAACAGGAAATCCTGAACGCCGATCTCGCCCAGATCGCCCCGCGAATGCGGCGCATCATGCGCTCGATGGAGCCGGCCGAGATCCTCGAAGCGGTCGAACAGCTCCAGCTCAATTAGAAGAACACCGAGCACCGAAGGCGGCCATGATGTACAAAGCGGCCGCCAACAACACAAGTACAAGAAAGTCTCATGGGATCCATTGGAATCGTCTCACCGTCAGCAATGCATTTCGCCGAGCCCTTGCTGTTGCAAAGCGGCGCGCAGATCGGCGACTACACGCTGATGTATGAAACCTACGGCACGCTCAACGCCGACAAATCGAACGCGGTGCTGATCTGCCATGCGCTCAATGCCTCGCACCACGTCGCCGGCACCTATGCCGACGCGCCGAAAAACCTGGGCTGGTGGGACAACATGGTCGGCCCCGGCAAGCCGGTCGACACCGACCGCTTTTTTGTCATCGGCGTCAACAACCTCGGTTCCTGCTTCGGCTCGACCGGCCCGATGCACTTGAACCCGGCCACGAACAAACCCTATGGCGCGGCCTTTCCGCTGCTGACGGTCGAAGACTGGGTCAGCGCCCAGGCACGGCTGGCGGACCGCCTCGGCATCGACCAGTTCGCGGCAGTCATGGGCGGCTCGCTCGGCGGCATGCAGGCGCTGTCCTGGTCCATCAAATTCCCCGAGCGCCTGCGCCACTGCATCGTGATCGCCTCGACGCCGAAACTCTCGGCCCAGAACATCGCCTTCAACGACGTCGCGCGCCAGGCCATCCTCACCGATCCGGACTACCACGGCGGCGATTTTTATGAGCACGGCGTGGTGCCGAGGAACGGCCTGAAAGTCGCGCGCATGGTCGGCCACATCACGTATTTGTCGAACGACGACATGGCCGAGAAATTCGGCCGGAAACTGCGCAACGCGGCCGAAACGAATGACTACAAATTCGACTTCGGCATCGACTTCGAGATCGAATCCTACCTGCGCTACCAGGGCGACAAATTCTCGGAATATTTTGACGCCAACACCTACCTGCTGATCACCAAGGCGCTCGACTACTTCGACCCGGCGCGCGAGCACGGCGGCGATCTGACCAAGGCCCTGGCGACGACGCGCGCCCAGTTCCTGATCGCGTCGTTCTCCACCGACTGGCGTTTCTCGCCCGAGCGCAGCCGCGAAATCGTGCAAGCGCTGATTTCGAACCGGCGCCAGGTGACCTATGCCGAGATCGACGCGCCGCACGGGCACGACGCCTTCCTGCTGGAAGACGCGCGCTACATGGGTGTGGTGCGGGCCTATTACGACCGCATCTGGGAACAAACCGCAGGGGAGGCCGTATGAAATTCGAAGACCTGACGACGCTGCGGCCCGACCTCGCGTTTATTGCGCACTGGGTGGGCGACAGTGCCCACGTGCTCGATGTCGGCTGCGGCGACGGGGCCATGCTGCGCTACCTGGAAAAGGGCAAGCGCTGCACCGGCTACGGCATCGAGATCGCCGACGACAAGGTACTGGAAAGTACGCGGCGCGGCATCAACGTGATCCAGCACGACATGGAAGCGGGGCTGGGCCTGTTCGGCGACAACTCCTTCGACACGGTGCTGTGCCTGTCCTCGCTGCAGATGATGCAGCACGTCGAAGCCCTGCTGCGCGACATCGTCCGCGTGGGGAACGAGGCGATCGTCTCCTTCCCGAATTTCGCCTACTGGCCGCACCGGCTTGCATTGTTAAAAGGCCGGATGCCGGTCTCGCGCTCGCTGCCCTACCAGTGGTACGACACGCCGAACGTGCGCTGCGCCACCATTTACGATTTCAAGGAGCTGGCGGAAGAGTGCGGGCTCGAGGTGCTGGAGTATGTGGCGCTGGCCGACGGCAAGCCCGTGACCTTCCTGCCGAACCTGCGCGGGAGCCTGGCGGTGTTCCGGTTGAAGAAGAAGGCGAAGCGGGGATAAGGTATCGTGCGGTCCCATCCGCCCTTTTCTGCGACGATACTGTTGACAAAAACAGCACACCGGCCACCACCATGAACAAACTCAAACACCTCACACTCTGCCTCGCCCTGTTCGCCAGCTTCGGCGGCGCGCAGGCCGCCCAGGAAAAAGTCGTCCAGGACGGCATCGCCGTCAAGCCGCTCTCGCGCGTGCGCGTCCTTGTTCCGGAAGAGCAGCTCGACGAGCAGGCCGCCCAGCAGTACCAGGCGATGCTCGCGGAAGCACAGCAGAAGGGCGCCCTGGTCCCCGCCACCGACCCACAGACGAAGCGCGTGCGCGCCGTCAGCCAGCGCATCATTCCCTATGCGCCGCGCTGGAATGAATCGGCCAAGAAGTGGGACTGGGAAGTCAACCTGTTCGACGTGCCCCAGGTGAACGCCTTCTGCATGCCGGGCGGGCGCATTGGCGTCTTTACCGGCATCATCAACCAGCTGAAACTGACCGACGACGAAATGGCCGCCATCATCGGCCACGAGGTCGCCCACGCGCTGCGCGAGCATGGCCGCGAACGTGCGGCGAAATCCGGCATCACCTCGATGGTGGCACGCGGCGCCGGCGCGCTCGGCGCAGCCATCTTCGGCATCGACCCGAGCATCACGAATACCGTGACCGGCATGATCGGCCAGGGTGTCGTCCTGAAATTCTCGCGCGACGAGGAACGCGAGGCGGACCTCGTCGGCCTGGATATCGCGGCGCGCGCCGGCTACGACCCGCGCGCGGGCGTGGCGTTGTGGCGCAAGATGGCGATGCTGAACAAGGGCGCGCCGCCGGAATTCCTGTCTACCCACCCGGGCGGCGCAACCCGCATCAAGGACATGGAACAGCACATGAACGTGCTGCTGCCGCTCTACGCGCGCAGCAAGGGCACCAGCGTGAACCGCCTGCCGCCTTACCGCACCAACGTCGCGCTGGAATAAGGGACCTCGTACGATGGGGCGCCAGGCAGAAGCCAATTCCTATGTCCCGCTGCCGGTACGTAACGGCGTCGCGCCGAGCTACCTGTGGCTGACCGAGACGCTGGCCGGCGGCATGCTGCGTTTTCTCGCCGCACGCTTTCCAGACGTGACGGTCGACTCCTGGGCCGCGCGGCTGCAGCGTGGCGAGGTGGTCGACGCCCTTGGGGCGCCACTTGGAGCGGACAGCCACGTCCGTAAAGGCATGCGCATCTGGTACTACCGCGAGCTCGACGAGCTTGAAACGCCGATCCCGTTCAAGGAAAAGATCCTGTTCCAGGACGAGCACCTGCTGGTCGTCGACAAGCCGCATTTTTTGCCGATGATCCCGACCGGGCGCTTCCTGCACGAGACCCTGCTGGTGCGCCTGAAAGCGCAACTGGAGCTGCCGCATCTCACCCCGATCCACCGCCTGGACCGCGAAACGGCGGGCGTCGTGATCTTCTCGCACAAGCTGGAGACGCGCGGCAGCTACCAGTCGATGTTCCAGAAGCGGGTGGTGAAAAAAGTGTACGAGGCGCTGGCCGGGCCGATCGAGGGCAGGGAGTTCCCCTTCACCTACCGCAGCCGCATGCAGGACGCGGCCCAGTTTTTCGTCAGCGAAGAGGTGCCGGGCGAGCCGAATTCGGAGACGCTGATCGAGGTGATCGAGCGCCGCGGCGATATCGTCCGCTACCGCCTGCACCCGCACACGGGCCGCAAGCACCAGCTGCGGCTGCACTTGTCGTCCCTGGGCGCGCCGATCCTGAACGACGCCTTTTATCCGGTGGCGCTGCCCTGCAAGGGTGACGATTTTTCAGCGCCCCTGCAACTGCTGGCGCGCTCGATCAGTTTCGACGATCCCTTGAGCGGGGAGAAGCGTACGTTCCATAGCGAACGCACGCTGGATTGGCCTACAGGTGATAGTCGATGATCAGTGGGGCGTGATCCGAGAACCGCTCGTCCTTGTACACCGACACCGTATGCGCCTTGGCCGCAATGCCCGGGGTGGCGACGTGGTAATCGATCCGCCATCCCACGTTCTTCGCCCATGACTGGCCGCGGTTGCTCCACCAGGTGTAATCGGCGGCGTCCGGCGCTACGGTGCGGTGGACGTCGACCAGGCCCAGTTCGTCGAACAGGCGCGTCATCCAGGCGCGTTCTTCCGGCAGGAAGCCCGAGTTCTTCTGGTTGCTCTTCCAGTTTTTCAGGTCGATTTCCTTGTGCGCGATGTTCCAGTCGCCGCAGATGACGACTTCGCGGCCTTCGGCCTTCAGCTCCTGCAGGTGCGGGAGGAACACTTCCATGAAGCGGAACTTGGCCAGCTGGCGCTCGGGCGAGGACGAGCCCGACGGGCAGTACACCGAGATCACGGTGAGATTGCCGAAGTCGCAGCGCGTGTAGCGCCCTTCGGCATCGAATTCCTGGCAGCCGAAGCCGATGCGCTTGTTGTCCGGGGCCAGGCGGCTATACACGCCGGTACCCGAATAACCCTTCTTTTCGGCGTAGTGGAAATGGCCGTGGTAGCCGTGCGGACGGAGGAATTCCTCGGTCATGTCGGCTTCCTGGGCCTTGAGTTCCTGTACGCAGACGAAGTCGGCGTCGATCGACGCCAGCCAGTTGAAAAAGCCTTTCTTGTGCGCCGAACGGATGCCGTTCAGGTTCGCGGAAATAATTCGTGGCATGGATCAGAGAAGAGAAGTGGAGTTCTTGCATGGGAGCATGCGGCAGGGCGCTAGTGTAGCGCTTTTCCGCATGGCCGGCATGCCATCGCCTGTTGCTCGATGTGCACAGCGGAAAGCGCCCGGCGCATTCCTGCTCAGCATGACTCTGTTAAACTTGACCCTTACGGCCGGACACATTCAGTTTGCGCCGGCAACCAAAGGAAGGACGATAGTGCTCATTCACGATGACGCAGCGCCGCAGGAGAACCATGAAGACAACGCGCATATCGTGCGTTTCTACGACGACGACGCCCTCCTGATGGAGGAGGTCGCCGGGTTCATCGACGCCGCCTTGTCGATCGGCGGCGCCGGTTTGGTCATCGCGACACCCGAGCATGCGCAGGCCTTGCGCGCAGGCCTGAAACACGGCGACGCCGCCGCGCGCCTGGTCTTCCTGGACGCCCGCGCGACGCTCGAGCGCCTGATGGTCGCCGGCCAGCCGGACGAGGGGCGCTTCAAGGCGGTCATTCGCGAGGCGCAGGCCCGGCTTGGGCAACATGCAGGCACCCTGCACGCCTTCGGCGAAATGGTCGCCCTGCTGTGCGCCGACGGGAACTACAGCGCCGCGATCCGCCTCGAGCAGCTGTGGAACGCGCTGTCCGAAGAGGTGCGCTTTTCCCTGTTCTGCGCCTATCCGTGGCAGGCTTTCCCGAACGCCGAATTCGCCGCCCAGTTCGACCAGGTCTGTGCCGAGCACCAGCATGCCTGCAGCCACAACCCGGCCGGCGCGCTGCACGACGTGATGGGTCAACCCCTCCACCTGGCCAGGCTGGAGCGCAAGGCGATGGCGCTGGACGCCGAGGTGGCGCGCCGCCAGGAAGCCGAGCGCGCCCTGCAGCGGCGCGAACAGGAACTCGCCGATTTCGTCGAGAACGCGGCCGAGGGCTTGCACCGGGTCGGCGCCGACGGCACCATCCTGTGGGCCAACAAGGCGGAATTGCAGATGCTCGGCTACCGCTGGGAAGAATACGTCGGGCGCCACATCGCCGAGTTCCACGTCGATGCCGACGTCATCGACGGCATCCTCGCGACCCTGTGCTCGGGCGGCACCCTGATCGACCAGCCGGCGCGCCTGCGCTGCAAGGACGGCTCGGTCAAGCACGTGCTGATCCATTCGAACGGCTGCTTCGAGGACGGCAAGCTGCGCTACACGCGCTGCTTCACGCGCGACGCCACCGAACGCCACCAGCGCGACGAAGCCCTGGCCCGCCTGGAGCGTGCCAGCGCCGAGCGCGAGCGCCTGATCGAGGAACTCACCAGCGCCAACCGCACGAAAGACGAATTCCTCGCCATGCTCGGGCACGAGCTGCGCAATCCGCTGTCGCCGATCGTCACCGCCTTGCAGCTGATGCGCATGCGCGCCGAGCCGAGCGCCCTGCGCGAACGCGAGATCATCGAGCGCCAGGTCGAGCACCTGGTGCGCCTGGTGGACGACCTGATGGACGTGGCGCGCGCCACGCGCGGCCAGATCGAACTGAAATCGGAACGCGGCGACATCGCCGCTCCGCTGGCCAAGGCGGTCGAGATGGCCGGCCCGCTGCTGGAGCAGCGCGGCCACCACTTGTCCGTCGAGGTCGAGCAGGGCATGGAGTGGGAGGGCGACCCGACGCGCCTGGCGCAGGTGGTCTCGAACCTGCTCACCAATGCCGCGCGCTACACCGACAACGGTGGCGCGGTCACGCTGTCGGCGCGCCGCGATGGCGCCGGCTGGCTGCGCATCGGCGTGCGCGATAACGGCATCGGCCTCGCGCCCGAGATGTTGTCCCAGGTCTTCGGCCTGTTCTTCCAGGGTAAGCGCAGCGTCGACCGCGTCGAAGGCGGCCTCGGGATCGGGCTGGCCCTGGTGAAAAATATCGTCGAACTGCACGGCGGCACGGTCGAGGCGCACAGCGCGGGACCGGGCTGCGGCAGCGAATTCGTCGTGCGCCTGCCGGTGCACGCGGTGGCCCCGGCAAGCGCGGACGAACCGGCCGCCGCGCCGCCGGCGCCGGCGACGGGACGCCGCATCATGGTCGTCGACGACAACGTCGATGCGGCCGAGACCCTCGGCATGCTGCTGGGCGCCTACGGTCATGCGGTCGAGGTCTTCCACGACCCCGCCAGCGCGCTGGGTGCGGCCACGCGCATGCGGCCGGACATCGCGGTGCTCGACATCGGCCTGCCGGTCCTCGACGGCTACGAACTGGGCACGCGCCTGCGCGCGCTGCTGGGCGAGCACCCGTGCCGCCTGATCGCGCTGTCGGGCTACGGCCAGGATGCCGATAAGGCGCGTAGCGAGGCCGCCGGCTTCGAGCGCCACCTGGTGAAACCGATCACGCCCGACCAGGTAGCGCGCCTGGCCGAGGACTGAAAACGGCGCCGCTTGTCGTCGTCAGGCCCGGCGCAGATTAAAATACGGGCTTTCGAATACAGGGAGAGCTGCGTGAACAATCTGCGCCAGGAGTTTATTGCGTTTTCGGTCGAGACCGGAGTATTGAAATTCGGTCAATTCACGACCAAGGCCGGACGGCTCTCGCCGTACTTCTTCAACGCCGGCCTGTTCCACGACGGCGCCACCCTCGGCCAGCTGGCCCGCTTCTACGCCCAGACCCTGCTCGACTCCGGCGTCGAATTCGACATGCTGTTCGGCCCCGCCTACAAGGGCATCACCCTGGCCAGCGCCACCGCCGTTGCCCTGGCCGACAAGGGCCGCAACACCCAATACGCCTACAACCGCAAGGAAGCCAAGGACCACGGCGAAGGCGGCACCATCGTCGGCGCCGGCCTGAAAGGCAAAGTCGTCATCGTCGACGACGTGATCTCGGCCGGCACCTCGGTGCGCGAATCGGTCGCGATGATCCGCGCCGCCGGCGCGGAACCGGCCGCCGTCCTGATCGCGCTCGACCGCATGGAGCGCTCGGGCAAGGATGGCGCATTGTCGGAAAACTCGGCCGTGCAGGAAGTGGCGCGCGAGTTCGGCATTCCCGTGATCTCGATCGCCAGCCTGGACGACCTGTTTACTTATTTGTCGGGCGAGGGCGCCGGCGCCGAACTGGGCCAGCACAAGGATGCGGTGGCGGCGTATCGCACGCGTTACGGGATCTGATGCGCTAAAGCCTGAAACAACGAGGTATCGATAAAAACCGGAGCGGCGCTCCGGTTTTTTTATTTGGGCGAGCGTCTGCCGCTTATAAAAAAATAATGATCCCGGGTGCGCAAATAATATTGCTAAAAGAATATAATCGAATTTCTTTGCAGAATGTGTTGTCGGCAGAGAACTAAAATAATCCGCCCGGCTACAGGGCAATTCTTAGAGGGATTCAACATGTTTTCAGCAGTAAAACGCCTCATTCCCGTCCTGGCCGTGGTCGGGATCATGTCCCTGATGACCGGCTGCGCCGTCAACCGCGCCAGCGCCACCTTGTCGCCGGGCGCCGACCTGTCGGCAATCAAGACCGCTTATGTGGTCAAGCACGACAAGGATAAAAACAACATCAACCAGCTCATCAAGACCAAGCTCGAAAGCAAGGGTTATGTCGTGACTACCGGGCCGGAAATGCCGACGCCCTATGCCACCGACATTTCGGTGACCTATATCGATAAATGGATGTGGGACATCACGATGTACATGATCGAGCTGACGATTAACTTCCGCGATCCGAAATCGAATTTCCCGATCGCGACCGGTAACTCGCTGCATACCTCCCTGACGCGCAAATCGCCGGACGAAATGGTCGAGGAAGTCCTGGCCAATATTCAATCCGCACCGAAGAAGTAAATCCCACTTTTATATCGAGGCCTGAACATGAACATGAATATGATTTCCATCGCGCGCCGTTTCCTGCTGCTGCCGGCTCTCCTGGCAGTGGCCACCCTGACCGGCTGCGCTTCGCAGATGACGCACCAGGAATTGACCCCGGCGCCGGTGAAACTGGCCAGGCAGCATCCGCAATCGGTGACCGTGACGACCATGCCGATGCCGAGCTCGCCGCTGGCGGCATTGATCACCGAGGCCGAATTGCGCGCCGCGCTGAGCGACGCCATCGTCTCCTCGAAAGCCTTCGCGGACGTCAAGAACGCGGGCGCGGACTACCAGCTCAGTGTGCAGGTCTTTAACCTCGAGACCCCATCGTTTGGCATCGCGATGACGTCCAAGGTGGAAGCCGGCTGGACGCTCAAGCGTGCCGACACCGGCGCGGTCGTGTGGCAGGAGGCGATCAAGACGGAGCACACCACCGGCGGCAGCGAAGCCTTCGTCGGCGCCGAACGCGCGAAGATGTCGATCGCCGGCGCGATCAAGAAAAACATCAGCATCGGCCTGGAGCGCATCGGCGCGGCCAATCTGTGATGCATCGTCTGGATCGGCAATAAAAAAAACCGGAGCATGCTCCGGTTTTTTTATCGATACCAGCTGACTCAGCCCGCCAGTTTCTTCTTGAGCAGCTCCGTCACCTGCGCCGGATTCGCCTTGCCCTTCGAGGCCTTCATGGTCTGGCCGATCAGCGCGTTGATCGCCGCTTCCTTGCCGGCGCGGTACTGCTCGACCGATTTCGCATTTGCCGCCAGCACCTCGTCCACGATCGCTTCCAGCGCGCCCGTGTCCGAAATCTGCTTCAGCCCTTTTTGTTCGATGACGATGTCGGCCAGGTTCTCGTCGAGGGATTTGGCTTCCCACATCGCCGCGAACACTTCCTTGCCGGCCTTGTTCGAGATCGTGCCGTCGGCGATGCGGCGGATCAGCAGCGCCAGCTGCGACGCCTCGACCGGCGAGTCGAGGATGTCGACGCCTTCGCGGTTCAGGGTCGAGGACACATCACCCATCATCCAGTTGGCGATCGCCTTGGCGTTTTCCTTGCCGGCTTTCGCGACGACGGCTTCGTAATAGGCCGCCATGCCTTGCGAGGAGGTGAGGATCAGGGCGTCGTATTCCGGCAGGCCGTAGTCGCCGGCGAAGCGCTTGCGCATGGCTTCCGGCAGTTCCGGCATGTCGGCGCGCACGCGCTCGATCCAGTCCTCGTCGATCATCAGCGGCGGCAGGTCCGGGTCCGGGAAATAGCGGTAGTCCTGCGCGTCCTCTTTCGAGCGCATGGCGCGGGTTTCCTTGCGGTCCGGGTCCCACAGGCGCGTAGCCTGCTGGACCTTGCCGCCGTCTTCGATCAGCTCGATCTGGCGCCGCACTTCGTAGTGGATCGCCTCTTCCATGAAGCGGAAGGAGTTCAGGTTCTTGATCTCGCAGCGGGTGCCGAATTCCTGCTGGCCCAGCGGACGCACGGAGACGTTGACGTCGCAGCGGAAGGAACCTTCCTGCATGTTGCCGTCGCAGACGCCCAGCCACATGACCAGGCCGTGCAGGGCCTTGGCATAGGCCACGGCCTCGTTCGCGCTGCGCATTTCCGGTTCTGAGACGATCTCGAGCAGCGGCGTGCCGGCGCGGTTCAGGTCGATGCCGGTCATGCCGGCGTAGTCCTCGTGCAGCGATTTGCCGGCGTCTTCCTCGAGGTGGGCACGGGTCAGGTTGACGGTCTTCGTCTCCAGCTTGCCGTCCTTCTCGTAGCCGAAGGTGATCGTGCCGCCCTGGACCACGGGGTCTTCGAACTGGCTGATCTGGTAGCCCTTCGGCAGGTCCGGATAAAAATAGTTTTTACGGGCGAAGACCGATTGCGGCGCGATTTTCGCGCCGACCGCCAGGCCGAAGCGGATCGCGCGCTCGACGGCGCCCTTGTTCATCACGGGCAGCACGCCCGGCAGGGCCAGGTCCACGGGGCTCGCCTGCGTGTTCGGCTCGGCGCCGAACTGGATCGAGCTGCCGCTGAAGATTTTCGAATTGGTCGTGAGCTGGACGTGGTTCTCAAGACCGATGACGACTTCCCATTGCATGGTGTTCTCTCTTTGTATTCTGTGCGGGCGTGACGGTTAGACGCCTTCAGGCGCGCGCTGGTGCCAGTCGGTCGCCAGCTGGTACTGGTGGGCGACGTTCAGCAGCTTCGCTTCGCTGAAGTAGTTGCCGATGATTTGCAGGCCGACCGGACGTTTTTCATTCTTCTCGCCGCTGCCGAAACCGCAGGGGATCGACATGCCGGGCAGGCCGGCCAGGCTGGTCGACAAAGTAAAAATGTCGGCCAGGTAGTTGGCGACCGGGTCGTTGGTCTTCGAACCCGCGTCCCAGGCGACGGTCGGCGCCACCGGGCCCATGATCACGTCGCACTTGTCGGCGAACGCGGCCTGGAAGTCGTCGGCGATCAGGCGGCGGATCTTTTGCGCCTGCACGTAGTAGGCGTCGTAGTAGCCATGGCAGAGCACATAGGTGCCGACCATGATGCGGCGCTGGACTTCGCGGCCGAAACCTTCGGCGCGGGTTTTCTTGTACATCTCCGCCAGGTCCTTGTACTCGCTGGCGCGGTGGCCGTAGCGCACGCCGTCGAAGCGCGACAGGTTCGAGGAGGCCTCGGCCGGGGCGATGATGTAGTAGGTCGGGATCGACAGCGCCGTCTTCGGCAGCGAAATATCGACCAGCACGGCGCCCAGTGCCACGAATTGATCGAGCGCGGCGCGCACGGCGCTTTCCACGTCGGCGGCCAGGCCTTCGCCGAAGTATTCCGAAGGCACGCCGATGCGCAGGCCGTTCAATGGCTTGTCCAGGTCGCGCGTAAAATCTTCGTGCAGGTTGCCTTGTTCGGGCGTCAGGCTGGTCGAGTCGCGCACGTCGTGGCCGACCATTTCGTTCAGCAGCAGGGCGCAGTCTTCCGCCGTCTGCGCCATCGGGCCGCCCTGGTCGAGCGAGGAAGCGAAGGCGATCATGCCGAAGCGCGAGACGCGGCCATAGGTCGGCTTGATGCCGGTGACGCCGCAGAAGGCGGCCGGCTGGCGGATCGAGCCGCCGGTGTCGGTGGCGGTCGCGGCCGGCGCCAGGCGCGCGGCGATCGCGGCGGCCGAGCCGCCCGAGGAGCCGCCCGGCACGGCCAGCGCATCCCATGGGTTCTTCACCGGACCGAAGGCGGAGTTCTCGTTCGCCGAGCCCATCGCGAATTCGTCGCAGTTCACTTTGCCGAGCGTGACCATGCCGGCCGCATTGAAGCGGTCGACCACGGTGGCGTCGAAGGGGCTGACGTAGTTGGCCAGCATCTTCGAGCCGGCAGTCGTGCGCCAGTCGCGCGTGACGAAGATATCCTTATGGGCGATCGGCACGCCGGTCAGGGGGCCGGCGCTGCCTTCGGCGATGCGGGCATCGGCGGCGGCGGCCTGGGCCAGCGACAGGGCCGGGTCCACGTGCAGGAAGGCGTTGTGGCCGCTCGCTGCGATGCGGTCGAGGAAGTGGCGGGTGAGCTCGGTGGAGGACACCTGCTTCGCCTGCAGCAGCGCGGACAGTTCTTTGATGGTCTTGTTATGCATGGTGCCTAAGTTCCGTAAATACGTGTTCGTGGAAGCGGTTTACTCGATGACCTTCGGCACCAGGTACAGGCCGTCCTGGGCTTTCGGCGCGGGCGCCTGGTAGTCGTCGCGGCGGTTTTCTTCGGTGACCACGTCGTCGCGCAGGCGCAGCGGCAGCGCCATGATCGCGGCGATCGGATGCGACAACGGCGCAACACCGCTGGTGTCGACCGCCTGCATCTGTTCGGCCAGGGCGAAGATGCCGTTCAACTCGCCCAGTGCGGTCTCGGCGTGGGCATCGTCCATCTCGAGCTGCGCCAGGTTGGCGATGCGTTTTACGTCTGAAAGAGTCAGGGACATGGCAAAAAGCGCGGCGCGGGCCGCGTTCAAAATGTGGTTGGGCGGACAACGGAGTGAGGCTGCAGGCTGTTGAACAGCGTGCTACGGTCGATAAAACCTTGCTAATACCGTCGATCTCGCTCTGGGAACTGGGGGGTAAAACCCCCTGTTTTCAACGTTTAATCGGTAAATTATAAGGTAGAATGGCGGGCTAATGCGTGGTCGGCGCCGAATGAGCGCGGCCCCGGCATGAAAAGACCGCAGGGCGCAGTCAGGGCCGGGGCGGCGAGGACTCCCGATCAAATTTTAAGGCGCGGTTTCGCGCATCAGGACACACATGTTTGGTTCTTTACGCAGTTACTTCTCGAACGACCTGGCCATCGACCTGGGTACCGCCAACACGCTGATCTATGTGCGCGGCCAGGGCATCGTGCTGGACGAGCCATCGGTCGTTGCGATCCGCCAGCAGGGCGGCCCGAACGGCAAGAAGACGATCCAGGCGGTCGGCAAGAAGGCCAAGCAGATGCTGGGCAAGGTACCGGGCAATATCGAGGCGATCCGCCCGATGAAGGACGGCGTCATCGCCGACTTCACCGTCACCGAAGAGATGCTCAAGCAGTTCATCCGCATGGTGCATGACTCGAAGTTCTTCCGCCCGTCGCCGCGCATCATCATCTGCGTGCCTTGCGGTTCGACCCAGGTCGAGCGCCGCGCGATCCGCGAATCGGCGCTCGGCGCCGGCGCCTCGCAGGTGTTCCTGATCGAAGAGCCGATGGCTGCCGCGCTTGGCGCCGGCCTGCCGGTGTCGGACGCGACCGGCTCGATGGTGGTCGACATCGGCGGCGGCACCACGGAAGTGGGTATCATCTCGCTGGGCGGCATGGTGTATAAAGGTTCGGTGCGCGTCGGCGGCGACAAGTTCGACGAAGCCATCGTCAACTACATCCGCCGCAACTACGGCATGCTGATCGGCGAACAGACCGCCGAAGCGATCAAGAAGGCCATCGGTTCGGCCTTCCCTGGTTCGGAAGTGAAGGAAATGGAAGTCAAGGGCCGCAACCTGTCCGAAGGCATCCCGCGCGCGTTCACGATCTCGTCGAACGAGATCCTGGAAGCGCTGACCGACCCGCTGAACAACATCGTCTCGGCGGTGAAGAACGCACTCGAGCAGACCCCGCCGGAACTGGGCGCCGACATCGCCGAGAAGGGCATGATGCTGACCGGCGGCGGCGCACTGCTGCGCGACCTCGATCGCCTCCTGATGGAAGAGACCGGCCTGCCGGTACTGGTCGCCGAAGACCCGCTCACCTGCGTGGTGCGCGGCTCGGGCATGGCGCTGGAACACAATGACAAGCTGGGCTCCATTTTCTCGTACGAGTAAACAGCCGCCGGCTCGATGGTGCAAGACCCTGGGCAGGCCGCCGGTGCAATACCGGCCGCCTGCCTGCGCTGATTCCGGGCGGCTTATCCGCCATTATTGAAATCCATGGATTACAGTCCTCCGCCGCTTTTCAAACAGGGCGCCCCAGCGCGGGTGAAGGTGACGGTGTTCGCGATCTTGTCGCTGACGCTGCTGGTGGTCGACGCCCACATGCACGTATTGAACACCGTGCGCCAGGTCGCCGCCACCGTACTCTATCCGCTGCAGATGGCCGCGCTCATGCCGCGCGACGCCGTCTCCAGCATGGGCGGCTATTTTTCCTCGCTGTCGAGCCTGCAGAACGAAGTGCGCGACCTGAAGAACCAGCAGGTGGCCCAGGCCCAGGCCATGCAGCAGGCCCAGCTCCAGATGGCCGAGAACGCTCACCTGCGGCGCCTGCTGGAGGCGCGCGAGTACCTGCCGGTGGCGTCGATCATGGGCGAGATCCTGTACGACGCGCGCGACCCGTCGACCCGCCGCATCGTGCTCGATCGCGGTACCCGCAACGGCGTGCAGCTCGGGCTGCCGGTGATCGACAACGCCGGCGTCATCGGCCAGGTGACCCGCGTCTTCCCGTTCACCTCGGAAGTGACCCTGCTGACCGACAAGGAGCAGGCGATTCCGGTGCAGGTGCTGCGCTCGGGCCTGCGCAGCATCGCCTATGGCCGCGGGCGCTCCGGACTGCTCGACCTGCGTTTCGTCGCGCCCGACGCCGACATCCAGGTCGGCGACGTGATCGTCACCTCGGGCCTGGACGGCATGTATCCGGCCGGCCTCGCCGTGGCGAAAGTCATGCAGGTCGAGAAGGTGGCCGCCGGCGCTTTCGGGCGCGTGGTCTGCCAGCCGCTCGGCGGCATCGACCGCAACCGCCAGCTGCTGATCGTGATGTCGGGCGCGGCGCGCGCGCCGCGTCCGGCCGAACCGCCGGCGCCGCCGGTGCACGGCGCCAGCCGCCGCAACCTGCCGAAGATGGATCCGGTGCCGGTGCCGCCGCTGGCGGCTGCTCCGCTGCCGGCGCAGGGCCTGCCGACCCAGCCCGGCGCCAACAGCCCGGCCGGGACCGGCGCGGCCGCACCTGCCGCGCCTGCGCCCGCCGCCACCGTTCCCGCGCCCGCCGGCGCGCAGCATCCGGGTGTCAGGCCGGCCGCTGCGCCAGCGGCCACGCCGCCCGCCGCGACCGGCACGCCGCCCGCCGCAACCGGCGCTGCGCATCCGGCCGCGCCGCCAACAACCACGGCCGCACCGGCTGCAAAAACAACGGCCACGCAGCCTGTGCCTGCGCCACGCAAGGAGGGCGCGTAATGCCCGGAGCACGTCCCAACTACATCCTGCTGCCGGTCAGCCCGCTGTTCATCGCGTTCAGCCTGACCTGCGCCTTCATGCTCAACCTGCTGCCCTGGGGCCAGTGGACCGGCGCCCCCGATTTCGTGGCGCTGGTGCTGGTCTTCTGGGGCATCCACCAGCCGCGAAAGGTCGGCATCGGCGTCGCCTTTGCCATGGGCCTGCTGATGGACGTGCACGACGCCACGCTGCTGGGCGAGAACGCGCTGGCCTATACGCTGCTGTCGTACGTCGCCACGATGATCCACCGCCGCGTGCTGTGGTTCCCGGTGCTGACCCAGGCCATGCACGTGTTCCCGCTGCTGCTGCTGGCGCAGGCGATCCAGTCCTTCGTGCACTTCTTCGCCACCGGCCGCTTCCCCGGCTGGCTGCATTTCATCGAAAGCGCGGTCGCGGTCGCCCTGTGGCCGGTCATCACCTGGCTGCTGCTGGCGCCGCAGCGCCGCGCCGTGGACCGCGACCACACCCGCCCGATCTGATGGCCCAGCCGCACGATGACCGAGCGCAGTAATGACTGAGCAGTAATGACCGAAATTAAAGACAGCGACCGCGAGATCCACCGCTTCCGCCTGCGCCTGACGGTGCTGGTGGTGATGGTCTTCCTCTGCTTCGGCGCCCTGGTGGCGCGCTTCGTCTGGCTGCAGGTCGTCCAGCACGACAAATACCATGCCCAGGCCGAAGACAACCGCATCGCGCTGGTGCCGATCGTGCCGAACCGCGGCCTGATCGTCGACCGCAACGGCGTGGTCCTGGCGCGTAATTACTCCGCCTATACGCTCGAGATCACGCCCTCGAAACTGCAGGCCAGCATGGACTCGGTGATCGACGAACTGGCCAGGCTGGTGTCGATCGAGCCGAAGGACCGCAAGCGCTTCAAGCGCCTGCTGGAAGAGTCGCGCAGCTTCGCCAGCGTGCCGCTGCGCACGAGGCTCACCGACGACGAGGTGGCGCGCTTCACCGCGCAGCGCTTCCGCTTCCCTGGCGTCGAGGTGCAGGCCCGCCTGTTCCGCCAGTACCCGCTGGGCGAGATCGCCTCGCACGTGGTCGGCTACATCGGCCGCATCAACACGCGCGAAGCCGAGGCGATCGAGGAAGGCGACGACGCCGCCAACTACAACGGCACCGACTACATCGGCAAGGAAGGCCTCGAGAAGAAATACGAGCGCTACCTGCACGGCACCACCGGCTACGAAGAGGTCGAGCGCTCGGCCGGCGGGCGCGCGATCCGCACGCTGTCGCGCCGGCCTCCGGTCCCGGGCAGCAACCTGATCCTGTCGGTCGACATCGAACTGCAGAAGGTGGTCGAGGAAGCCTTCGGCGACCAGCGCGGCGCCTTTGTCGCCATCGATCCCGAAACCGGCGACGTGCTGGCCTATGTCTCGCGTCCGGGCTTCGACCCGAACCTGTTCGTCGACGGCATCGACAGCCAGAGCTGGAACGAGCTGAATACCTCGCTCGACAAACCGCTGATGAACCGTCCGCTGTCGGGCACCTATCCGCCCGGCTCGACCTTCAAGCCCTTCATGGCGCTGGCTGCGCTCGAGCTGGGCAAACGCAGCAAGAGCCACGGCATCATGGATCCCGGTTTCTTCACGCTCGGCGGGCACCGCTTCAACGACGACGTCAAGGGCGGGCACGGCTATGTCGACCTGCATCGTTCGGTCGTGGTCTCGTGCGACACCTATTACTACCAGCTCGGCAACGACCTCGGGATCGACGCCATCCATGACTTCATGGCGCCGTTCGGCTTCGGCTCCCAGACCGGCATCGACCTCGAGCACGAAAAGGTCGGTGTCCTGCCCTCGAAGGAGTGGAAGGCCGAGCGCTTCAAGAAGAACCGCGCGGCGCAGAAGTGGGTCGGCGGCGACACGATCTCGATCAGCATCGGCCAGGGCTTTAACAACTACACCATCATCCAGCTGGCGCACGCGGTGGCCAACCTCGCCAACAACGGTATCGTGATGAAGCCGCACCTGGTGAAACTGATCGAGGACGGCGCCACGCGCCAGCGCACGCTCACCGTGCCGAAGGAGAGCCGCCGCATCCCGCTCAAGCAGGAGAACATCGACTTCATCAAGCAGGCGATGGTGGGCGTGACCACCGAGGCGGGCGGCACCGGCGCGCGGGCATTTGCCAACGCCGGCTATGTCGCGGCCGGCAAGACGGGTACGGCCCAGGTGATCGGCCTGAAGGGCGGCAAGTACAACGCCCATGCAATCGACGAGCGCCATCGCGACAACGCCCTGTTCACGGCATTCGCACCGGCCGACAAGCCGCGCATCGCGATCGCGCTGGTGGTCGAGAACGCGGGCTTCGGCGCGGCGACGGCGGCGCCGATCGCGCGCAAAGCGCTCGACTATTACCTGCTCGGCAAGCGTCCGCCGCCGCCGAAGCCGGACGAAGGCGCGCCCGGCGCCAAGCCGGTCGTCACCGCGGCCGCCGTCAAACAGGCGCCCAGGGCCGCGGCGCCGGCTGCACCGGCCGCAGGCTCGGCCGCGCTGACCGCGCCCGCCACCACCAAGGAGTAACAGATGGCCTATTATCCGGAGCGGCGTTCCCTCAGCCGCCGGCTGAAGCCGTATTTCACCGTCTTCGACTGGCCGCTCGCCATGGTCCTGTTCATGCTGCTGACCACGAGCGTGATCACGATGTCCTCCGCCGGGGCCGAATTCCCGGGCCGCGTCGAAGCGCAGATGCGCAACTTCCTGCTCGCCTTCGTCGTCATGTGGCTGGCGGCCCTGGTGCCGCCGCAAACGCTGATGCGCCTGGCGGTGCCGGTGTACACCTTCGGCGTCACGTTGCTCATTGCGGTGGCGGCATTCGGCATCATCAAGAAGGGCGCGCGGCGCTGGCTACACGTGGGCGTCGACATCCAGCCTTCCGAGATCATGAAGATCGCGACGCCGCTGATGCTGGCCTGGTATTTCCAGAACCGCGCCAAGATCGGCAGCTGGAAGTCGTTCGCGGTGGCGGCCGTGCTGCTGGTCGTGCCTTTCGCGCTGATCGCCAAGCAGCCCGACCTCGGCACGGCACTGCTGGTCGGCGCCTCCGGCTTCTACGTCATTTTCCTGGCCGGCCTGTCGTGGAAGGTGCTGATCGGGCTGGCCGTGGGCGGCGCGGCCTGCCTGCCGGTGGCCTGGTCGATGATGCACGACTACCAGCGCGAACGCATCATGACGCTGATCGATCCGACCTCCGACCCGCTCGGCAAGGGCTTCCACATCATCCAGTCGACCATCGCGATCGGCTCGGGCGGCGTGATGGGCAAAGGTTATGGAAAAGGCACGCAAGGCCAGCTCGAATTCGTGCCCGAACAGACGACCGACTTCCTGTTCTCGGTGTATTCGGAAGAATTTGGACTGGTCGGCAACCTATTTCTTTTGGTAATCTATCTGCTGCTGATCGGCCGCGGCATGATGATCGCGGCGAACGCACCGAATCTGTTCTCGCGGCTGCTGGCCGGCGCGATCACGATGATTTTCTTCACGTATGCCTTTGTCAACATGGGCATGGTGAGCGGCATCCTGCCCGTGGTGGGCGTGCCCTTGCCGTTCATGAGCTATGGCGGCACCGCGTTCATCACACTGGGCCTCGGCGCCGGCATATTGATGAGCATACAAAGGCACCGGAAACTGGTGCAGACATAAAGGAGGAGGCGCGCATGACCGCTCCGAGATTACTCCCAGCGGTCATCGCCCTCGCGGCCTTGATGACCGGATGCGGATCCACCGGCGAACACAAAAGCCTGATTCCGCTGCCTTGGCAGCATAAAGTGACAAGCCACCATGGCGACGTCGCCTTGCCCGCGGCCGGCTCCGGCCGCGGCGGCTACTACAAGGACGACGGCCCGGGACGCGACATCCCGCCCGGCCTGGAGCTGGTCCCGGACGCCATCGTGCGCGCCGAGCCCTACGCCAAGTGGGCGAACCGTCCGTATTCCGTGTTCGGCCAGACCTATAATCCGATCCTGCACGAAGAGCCGTTCACCCAGCGCGGCGTGGCCAGCTGGTACGGGGTGAAATTCCACGGCCAGCGCACCTCCTCGGGCGAGCCCTACGACATGTACAAGATGACGGCCGCGCATCCGACGCTGCCGATCCCGTCCTATGCGCGCGTCACCAGCATCGCCACCGGCAAGTCGGTCGTGGTGCGCATCAACGACCGCGGCCCCTTCCACGCCAGCCGCATCATCGACGTCTCCTACACGGCGGCGCTGAAGCTCGGCTTGCTGGGCAAGGGCAGCCACGAAGTCGAGATCGAGCGCCTGTTCCCGAACGACCCGGCGCGCGTGGCGACCGTGCGCCGCGAGGCCACCTCGCAGGCGCAAGCGCTCGACGTGACGCCGGCGCCGCCGGACGTCGCGGCGCTGATGCTCGAAGACCGCATGACGTCGGACAGCGCCGCAGCAGTAAAAGTCGCGCCGGCGGGGTTCTGGCTGCAGCTCGGCGCCTACAGCCGTGCGGACAAGGCGCAGGAGATGAGCCGGCGCCTGGCGGACACGGGCCTCGGCAGCCTCGAAGTCACCCCCGCCGGTTCCGTGCACCGCTTATATGGCGGGCCGTTCGGCACGCGCGACGAGGCGCAGCAGGCAGCCAGGGCGCTGCCGCCGGAGCTGGGCTTGAAGCCGATCGTGGTGAAGCGGTAGGGTCTGCGAGAGCCGCTTGAACGCGTGGGCGGGGGACCCGCCCACCCTGCGTCAGCGTCGATTACCGGCAAACGTGTAAAACCGCTGTCGGCAATCCGCGCCCGGCCTCGACGATCCGGTTGCGGATCTCCGCATCGATATCCCGGAACCGGTACGCAAACCGCTGCGATTGCGGCCCGCGCGGCAGGATGCGCACGTTGGCAATCCCCAGTTTCGTCAGGCGCGCCGCTTCGCTGCGCGCCGCCGCCTCGCTCTTGAAGACGCCGAGCGAGATCGCCCACCTCAAAGGCGAGTCGCCCTGCATCACGAAGGAGTTGGTCACGCCGCGTTCGCGCAGCTCCGTCGTGCGGCGGTCGGCGCCTTCCTTGCCGCCCTGCGGCGGCAGGTAGACCAGGTGGCTCGTCACTTCCTGGAACGGCACCGTCAGCCGCGTCTGGCGCTCGCCCAGGTCGAGCCGCGCCAGGCGCGTCTCGAAGCGGCGCGCCTCGAAGGCCGGGAAGGCATCGGTCTCGACACAGGCGACGGCGGGCGCAGCCGGCGCGGCGGCAGGGGCCGCGGCCTTCGCCGGCACCTCGGCCGCCGCACTCGATTCAGCAGCCGTCTCGGCGGGCGCGGCGGCCTGCGCGATCGCCTGTGCCTGGGCGCTGGTCAGCAGCACCAGCTTGTCGGCCGCGAGCTGGTTGCGCAGGCGCGCCGGCTCGCGCTGTTCAGGCTCGGCACCGCCCAGGAAACCGTGGCCCCAGGCGAACAGCAGCGCGTTCGCGCACAGCAAAGCCCAGAATACGAATCTCAACAAGTCCCGTCCTCCATGGATGTCCCGGCCCGCGCCACCGCGTGCAGGCCGACCAGCACGATATTATCGGCCATCCGGTACCTGCACTTGAGTGCCGGTGCGATATAGGGTGCGGCGCCGCCCGACAGGATGCAGAGCGCGTTCGCATGCGCCGCAACCGCGCGTTCGATCGCGCCGGCCTGGGCCGACAGGCAGCCGGACACGATGGCGTCATTCGTATTGTCGGCAAACTGCGGCGGCGGCGCGGCGCCCGGCGCAGCCTGCGGCAGCTGCGCCGTGTTTTTCGCCAGGGAGCCCGCCATCAACGCCAGGCCGGGCAGGATCATGCCGCCGACGAAACGGCCCTCGCTCGTCACCGCGTCGACCGTGGTCGCCGTACCGCAGGTGGCCACCACCAGCGGCTGGTCCGGCGCCAGGGCCCGTGCGCCTATCGCCGCGGCGAAGCGGTCGCAGCCCAGGCGTTCCGGTTCGCGGTAGCCGTTGACCAGGCCCGCGCGTGCGGCGCTGGAGGCGAACCATTCGGTCTCGATCGGCAGCAGCAGGGCGGCGAGGCGCTCGCGCAAGGCGGCACCGGCCACGTTCGATACGAGCGCCCGCGTCACGCCCTGGCCTTGCCAGGCGGCGGCAGCGGCGTCGAGGTCGGCATGCAGCACTGCGCCCAGCTCGATCCATTCGCCGGGCGCAGCACCCGGCGCGGCCAGCGCCCACTTCACCCGGGTATTCCCGGCATCGATCAGGAGCAGCATTTATTGACCACCTTTCACGCGCAGCGACACGTCGCCGGCCAGCACCGCGATGCGGCCCTCCTGCGTGTCGAGCAGCAGGCGGCCGGCGTCGTCCACACCGGCGGCGCTGCCCTCATGCAGTACCGTGCCGCGGTCGAGCACCGTGACGGTCTCGCCCTGCCAGGCGTGGCGCAGGTTCCAGCGCGCGGCAAACGCGCCGAAGCCCGCGCGTTCGAATTCGCGCAGCGCGCCGGCCAGGCCGTCGAGCAAGGCTGCCAGCAGCGCGTCGCGGTCCATCCGCGCCAGCCAGGGGAGGGAGGCGACACTGCGTCCGATCTGGGCCTCGAGTTCGTCCGGCATGACCAGGTTCAGGCCGATGCCGATCACGGCCCAGACGCCGCCGCTGGGTGCGGCCTGGGTTTCGATCAGGATGCCGGCCAGCTTGTCGCCGTCGCGCAGCACGTCGTTCGGCCATTTCAGGCCCACCTGCACGCCGAGGCGCTCCAGGGCCTCGGCCAGCGCCACGCCGATCGCCAGCGGCAGACCGGTCAGGCGCGCCAGCCCGCCCTCGAAACGCCAGGCCAGCGAGAAGGTCAGCGAGCCTTCGCTCGAGGACAGCCAGCTGCGGCCGGCACGCCCGCGGCCGGCCGTCTGGTTGCGCGCGACGAGCAGCACGGGCGCGGCGAGGGTCGCGGCGCGCGCCAGCAGGTCGGCGTTGGTCGAGCCGGTCTCTTCGACCACTTCCACGGCCAGGTCTGGATCCGACTGCGCGGCTGTCGACAGGACCATGATGGCGGCGGCGTTCATGCGGCCTCCCTGCGCGGCTTGGTGGGCGCGCGCGCAAACAAACGGTCGAAGACGCCGTTCGGCAGCGCGCGCAGCAGTTTGGCGGCCACGCCCATCTGCCAGGGCAGCACGCGGTAGCTGTCGCCGCGCGCGATCGCGCGGACGGCAGCGGCGGCGAAGCGCTCGGCCGGCATCAGGAAGGGCATGGGAAAACGGTTGTTGCGGGTCATGGGAGTATCGATATAGCCGGGCGCGATCGTCACCACGCGGATGTTCGAGGAGTGTAGTTCGAGGCGCAGCGATTCGCAGTAGGTGTGCACCGCCGCTTTCGAGGCGCAGTAGGCGCCGGCGCCGCGCATGCCGCGTATGCCGGCCACGCTGCCGATCGCGACCAGGCGGCAGGGACTGCCCTGTGCCCTCATCGCTGCGACAAACGGGGAGAAGGTGGCGACCGTCGCCGTCACGTTGGTGGCGAACACCGCCTCGAATACCGGCAGGTCCTCGGGCCGTTCGGTGAGGGTGCCGTGCGAAATGCCGGCACAGGCGATGACGATGTCGGCGCCGCCCTCAGCCGCGAGGAAGTCCCTGGCTGCTGCCGCCAGCGCGGCGTGGTCGAGCACGTCGACCCCATAGCAGCGGTGGCGTTCGGGATGGGGGAGCGAAGCGCTCAGGGCGGCCAGTGCGTCGCCGCGCCGTGCGACCAGGCCGAGGGTGGCGCCGCGGGCCGCATAGTCGCGCGCCAGCGCCGCGCCGATGCCGCTCGAGGCGCCGGTGATGAAGACCCGGTCGGCTCCAGCCGCCGCGGTCATTTTTTGTCCGCTTTGGCCGCTTTGGCTTTTTCCACCAGTGCGTCCATCACCTGCAGGGCCACCTGCTGCTGTTCGATTTCGGTCTGCGCCGGAGAGCCTTCCGGATTCGCCATCGACGGCGAGGTGATGAAGCGGCCGTCGATCGCGACCATCGGCCAGTGGTCGACCCGGTACTCGTTCATCATGGCGGCGGCGCGGCGTGCCTTGGCCTGGGTGCCGAAGGCGTTATAAGCGTCCACGAAGCGGGCGCGGTCGATACCGGACTTCACGGCCCAGTCGATCACCTCTTCGTCGTTCGCGAAGCGCGCGCCTTGCTGGTGCATGGCGGCGAAGGCTTTGGTGTGGTACTGCCCGACCAGGCCCAGCGCGTCAAGCGCGTAGAACAGGCGCTGCTGCGGCAGCACGCGCGCGCCGCCGGCCACGTGGACGCGCTTGAAGACGATGTTGTCGCCCTGTTTTTTGACCCAGTCGGCGAGCAGCGGCTCGAACACGTTGCAGTGCGGGCAGTAATACGCGAAGAACTCGATGACCTCGACCTGCTTGCCGGCCGGCGTGTCCATTTTCTGCGGCAGCACCCGGTACTGGACGCCTTCTTTCGGCGCAGTCGGAGCAGCTGGGGCGGCGGCAACGACGCCGCTCAGGGTCAACAGGGCAGCGGTACACAGCAGGCGGCGCAGCATTTGCATCGGGTTTTTCCTTTTACTTTTGATTACGGACGATCGCGACATCGATGCCGCTGTCGAGCAGCTTGGCACGTGCCTTGTTCACGGATTCGACCTGGCTGAACGGGCCCAGGCGGACGCGGTGCAGCGTGCCGCTGTCGCTGGCGCGGTCGCTGATCGCGGCCTCGAAGCCGAGCAGGGCCAGCCTGGCGCGGGTGGCCTCGGCGTCCGACATCTCGCGGAAGGCGCCGGCTTGCAGGTAGTAGACGTATTTGTCGTCGGCGCCGGCGGCCGCGGCGGGTGCCGCAGAAGGTGCGGCAGATGCGCCGGCAGGGGCCGCGGCAGGGGCGGGCGCAGCGGCGCGCGGCGCCGGTTTCGATTCCGCGGCAGCGGTCATGCCGGCGATCGCCTGGCCCAGCGGATCGGACTCGGTCGCGGCGGCATGCGCGGGCTTGGACGCCGGTGCCGGCGCCGGTGTCGGCGCGGCGGCTGCGGCTTCTGCCTTTTTCGCTTCACGCTCGGCGAGCTGCTTCGCCGCTTCGCGCGCGGCGTCGCGGTTGCCGTAGAGCGGCTTGTTCGGGTCGTTCGCCTGGCTCGGTTCGAGGTCGGCCGGGCGGCCCATCTTGTTCGAGCGGTCGGTGAAGGGCGAAGCGCCCTTGGTGATCATCAGCGCGACCGCCACCGCGATACCCAGCCCGATGATGAGGCCGATGATGATGCCGGTCAGGGTGCTGCCGCGCTGGCGGGAAGGGAAACGAAGGGTGGCGGTCATGTTTGCCTGCTTATGCTTGTGGATCGGCTTGTGATGCGTCTTGTGGTTCGGCCGGAGCGCGTTCCATCTTGTTCGGCGCCGAGACGCCGATCAGGGCCAGGCCGTTGCGCAGCACCTGGCGCGTCGCCGTCGCCAGCGCCAGGCGTGCCAGTTTCAGGGTCTCGTCGTCGTCGAGCAGCCATTTGTGGGCAAAATAATAGCTGTGCAGTTCGCCGGCCAGTTCGCGCAGGTAGAACGCGACCTGGTGCGGGCCGAGCTCGGCCTGGGCGCGCTGCAGCACTTCCGGATAGGCCGCCAGTTTCGACAGCAGGCCGGCTTCGTGCGGGGTGGTCAGCTGCGACAGGTCGGCCTGCGCCAGCGCCGCTTCGTCGCCGCCCCAGTTGGCCAGCGCCGAGCAGATGCGCGCGTGGGCGTACTGCACGTAATACACCGGGTTCTCGTCCGAGGTTTTCAGGGCGACGTCGACGTCGAACACGAATTCGGTGTCGGCCTTGCGCGAGATGAGGAAGAAGCGCACCGCGTCGCGGCCGCGCGTGATGTCGCCGTTGCCCGACCATTCGATCAGGTCGCGCACGGTCACATACGAACCGGCCCGCTTCGAGATTTTCACCTCTTCGCCGTCCTTCATGACGGTGACCATCTTGTGCAGCACGTAGTCGGGATAGCCCTGCGGGATGCCGATGTTCACCGCCTGCAGGCCGGCGCGCACGCGGGCGATGGTGCCGTGGTGGTCGCTGCCCTGGATGTTGATCGCCTGGTCGAAACCGCGGCGGAACTTCTGGATGTGGTAGGCCACGTCCGGTACGAAATACGTGTAGGTGCCGTCGGACTTGCGCATCACGCGGTCCTTGTCGTCGCCATACTCCGTGGTCTTGAGCCACAGGGCGCCGTCCTGCTCGTAGGTGACGCCGGCGTCGACCAGGCTTTGGACGGCCTGTTCCACCTTGCCGTCGGCGTACAGCGAGGACTCGAGATAGTAATTGTCGAACTTGACACCGAAAGCTTGCAGATCCTGGTCCTGCTCGTTGCGCAGGTAGGCCACCGCGAAGCGGCGGATCGATTCGATATCGTCGGCGTTGCCGCTGGCGGTGGCCGGTTCGCCATCGCTGGCGGAGACGGTTTTACCCGCCAGGAAGTCGTTCGCGATGTCCTGGATATAGTCGCCGTTGTAGGCCGACTCCGGCCACTCGGCGTCGCCCGGCTTGAAGCCGCGTGCGCGCGCCTGTACCGAGTTCGCCAGCGTGGCGATCTGCACGCCGGCGTCGTTGTAGTAGAACTCGCGGGTGACCTGGTGGCCCTGGGCTTCGAACAGCGAAGAGAGGGCGTCGCCCAGCGCCGCCTGGCGGCCGTGGCCGACGTGCAGCGGGCCGGTCGGGTTGGCCGAGACGAATTCGATGATCGCGTGGTGGCCCTCGCCGGAGGTACCGCGCCCGAAGGCTGCGCCCTGCTCGAGGATGGTGCGCACCACCGACTGCTTGGCGCCGGCGGCGACGCGCAGGTTGATGAAGCCCGGTCCTGCGACGTCAGCTGCTTCGACCAGGCCGGCGGCGTCCGGATCGGCCAGCAGGGCGGCGACCAGGCGCGTGGCCAGTTCGCGCGGATTGGTCTTCAGGGGCTTGGCCAGCTGCATGGCGATATTGCAGGCGACGTCGCCATGGCTTGGATCGCGCGGGCGTTCCAGGACGACGTTGGGAGTCAGGTCGGTGCCTTCGATGATCGGCGCAAGGGCGGCCTGGAAGAGGGCAACGATCTGTTGTTTTTGTTGGGCGAGCATGGATGGTATGTGTTGGTTCGATAATGCGGTGGCGCGGCCACGGCAAACAAGGGTTCATTCATTATACTGGTTTGCTGCAGCGCCGAATACGGCCGCCGCCGCCCTGCTTGCTGCCCAGCCCACTGCGCAGTCCACCGCGCAGTCGACCGCGCAGTCCACTGTTTAAGCGCGGCCAAAGGCGGAGCCGGTACAATGCGGGTCTTTCCCGTATTGACCCCGCCATCATGACCGACAAGCGCCCGACGCTCACCATCAAGCCCAAGGCCGCCAGCGCCAGGCCAACCAAGCCGGCCGGCAATCCGGCCGCGCAGTATGCCCGGCCGAAGCCTGCGGCCAAGCCTGAGCGCAAGCTTGACGCCAAGCCGGCGGCGGCCCCGAACAAGCCCGCAGCGGCCCCGACGCCCGCCCCGCGCCCGAGCTACGAGGTAAAACCCCAGTTCCAGCAGGCGTACCGGCCGGACCTGCCGGGCGACTCGCTGGCCCTGGCGCTGCTGGGTGCCGCGAGCGCCGTGGCCCAGGTGCGGGGCGGCACCGCGCTGCCGCAGGCCTTGTCGAACGTGTTTGCCGCCTTCGGCGCCACGCCGCAAGGCCGCGGCGCGATTCAGGACCTGGCCTACCGCACGATGCGCGGTCTGGGACGGGCGGAAACCCTGCTTGGCTTGATGACGACCAAGGCGCCGGACGTCCCGATGCTGGTCGGCCTGATCCAGTGCGCGCTGGTCCTGCTCGACCCGCCCGCGGGCGAAGCGCCCGCCTATGAGCCGTTCACGATCGTGGACCAGGCGGTGACGGCCGCGGGCAACCACCCCGATATGGCCCACGCCAAGGCGATGGTGAACGCGGTATTGCGCCGTTTCCTGCGCGAGCGCGAGGAGCTGGTTGCAACCGCATTGAAACAAGCGCTGGCGCAGTGGAACTACCCGCAGTGGTGGATCGACGCCACGAAGGCGGCCTATCCGCGCGACTGGGAAGCGATCCTTGCGGCCGGCAACCGTCATCCGCCGCTGACCCTGCGCGTCAATACCCGCAAGATCTCGCTCGAGGACTACCTGCGCCAGCTGGAACAGGCGGGGCTCGAAGCCGACCAGGTCGGCCCGGCCGCCCTGCGCCTGAAGCAGGCGACCAACGTGTCGCAGATCCCGGGTTTCCACGATGGCCTGGTGTCGGTACAGGACGCCGGCGCCCAGCTGGCCGCGCCGCTGCTGGGGCTGGAGGACGGCATGCGCGTGCTCGACGCCTGCGCGGCGCCGGGCGGCAAGAGCGGGCACATCCTGGAGTTGGCGAACGTCGAGCTGACCGCGGTCGATGCCGACCCGCAGCGCCTGGCACGCGTGGGCGACAACCTGGGCCGGCTCGGCCTGTCTGCCACGCTGGTGGCGGCCGAAGCGCAGAGCAAGGACTGGTGGGATGGGCAAGCGTTCGACCGCATCCTGGCCGACGTGCCGTGCACGGCCTCCGGCATCGTGCGCCGCCACCCGGACATCCGCTGGCTGCGCCGCAAGACCGACACGCGCCAACTTACAACACTTTCCGGGGAGATACTCGACAATCTTTGGCAGATGCTGCGGGCCGATGGTAAATTGCTGTTTGTGACATGTTCGCTCTGGCCCCAGGAATCGGAGGCGCAGGCGGCCGCGTTCGCGGCGCGCCACACGGATGCTGTCCGCCTCGATGCGCCAGGGCAGCTGCTCCCCGCGAGCGGCGCCGGGCTCGATCATGACGGATTGTTCTACGCCTTGTTCCAAAAGAGAGCAGCGTAAGTTTCCCGCACGAGCGTGTGAAAAAATCGCCATGGCGGCGTTGCATCGCCTCGCCGTACTAGCGTACTGTCTTCGGCGATGCGCCTTGCCCTGACGATTTTTTCGCACGCTCTACGCTCAATTTATTTAGGTTCCGGCCCTCTGTGACTTTACGATTTTTCCGCCTCCTCGCCTGCCAGCTGCTGCTGGCTTTCGCGTGCGCTACGGCGCAGGCGGCCGACGGGATCGACATCACGCTGGCGAAAATCGAGGCAACCGACGAAGGCTACCGGCTGGGGGCCAACTATTCATTCGAGCTGAACCACGATCTGGAAGACGCCCTGCAGCACGGCGTCAAACTGTATTTCACGACCGAGATCGAGCTGACGCGCCCGCG
Source organism: Massilia litorea (assembly GCF_015101885.1). Taxonomy (NCBI): domain Bacteria; kingdom Pseudomonadati; phylum Pseudomonadota; class Betaproteobacteria; order Burkholderiales; family Oxalobacteraceae; genus Massilia; species Massilia litorea. The sequence goes on along the minus strand of NZ_CP062941.1, from coordinate 510,735 downwards.
CTGGTGGTGGCGCGACGACCGCGCCGTGTCGTCGAAACGCACGGTCAGCATCTCCTACGACGTGCTGCTGCGGCAGTATTATGTGTCGATGGGCGGCAGCGTCCAGCAAACCTACCAGACCCTGGACGAGGCGATGTTCCAGATCCGCCGTCCCGGGCGCTGGCTGATTGCCCCGAAAAACGCGCTGAAACCCGGCGAGACCTATGAAGTCAGCCTGCGCATGTACATGAACCGCGACCTGCTGCAAAAGCCGCTGCAGGTCAACGCGTTCGGCAACTCCGACTGGCACCTCGCCTCGAACCGGAAGACCTTCAATTACCGTGCGGAGTAAGGCGTGAACCAGGCCATGCGCTATGCGCTGGTAGTCGGCGGGGCGGTCGTTTCGATCCTGCTGTTCCTGCTTGCCTCGGTCTCGGACAATTCCGCCTTCTTCGACCGCTACTATGTCTGGCTGCTGGGGCTGAACGCGACGGTCGCCTTCCTGCTGCTGATCCTGGTCGTGGTCGCCCTCGGGCGCCTGTATTCGCGCTACAAGGCCGGACGCTTCGGCTCGCGCCTGATGGCGAGGCTGGTCCTGCTGTTTGCCGGTATCGGCATCCTGCCGGGCCTGGTCATCTTCATGGTGTCGGTGCAGTTCGTCTCGCATTCGATCGACTCCTGGTTCGACGTCAAGATCGAGGCCGCGCTGCAGTCCGGCCTGAACCTGGGCCATGCGGCGCTCGAGGAGGCGCAGACGGAGCTCTCGGCAAAGGGGCAGACGGTCGCCGCAACCCTGTCCGGCCAGGACGACGGCGGCGCCCAGATGACCCTGGCGCAGCTGGTGTCCGATACCGAGGGCATGCAAAGCGCGCTCCTGCTCGACGCCAACGGCAAGCTGGTCGCCAGCGCCAGCCGGGACCGGCGTGCCGACCTCACGGCCGACCTGCCGAACGCGCAGATGGTGCGCCAGGCCGCCATGCCGGGCGGTTACGCGCGGGCCGAGGGCGGAATCGAACTCGACTTCCGCGACAATACCAGCGGCGCCAACGGCGCGAACGGCACCAACGGCGGCTCGACCGCCCTCGATGCCGCCACCAGCCTGCGCCTGCGCGCGGTGCTGGCCGTGCCCGAGCCGCCGGGCGCCGCGCCGCGCTACCTGCAGCTGATGCAGGCGGTACCCGTCAACCTGGCCTCGAATGCCGAGGTGCTGCGCAGCGCCTTCTCCGAATACCAGCAGCGCTCGTGGGCGCGCGAGGCCCTGCGCCGGATGTATGTCGAGACGCTGACATTGACCCTGCTGCTGGCGATCTTCGGGGCCATCGGCAGCGCCGTGCTGATCGCCGGGAACCTGGCCCAGCCGCTGCTGGTGCTGGCCGAGGGCACGCAGGCGGTGGCCGAGGGCGACCTGTCGCCGCGCCCGATCGTCGAGACGAACGACGAACTCGGTACGCTGACCCAATCCTTCAACGCCATGACCGGCCAGCTGTTCGAAGCGAGAAGCGCCGTCGAGCGCAACCGCGCGGCCCTGCAAAGCGCCAAGGCCCACCTCGAATCGGTGCTGGCGAACATGTCGGCCGGCGTGCTGGTGCTCGACGCCGAGGGTACCGTGGTCAATTCGAACGAGGCCGCCTGCCGCATCCTGCAGATGGAGCAGTGCCACCTGAACGGGCCGCTGTCCAGGATCGAGGGCCTGGAACATTTCGCCGCCGCCGTCACGCGTGCGTTTTCGACGCAAAGCGCGCAGTCGGCCGCCGGCACCGCGCGCCAGCGCACCCACTGGCAGCAGGAAATCGAGATCCCGCGCCGCGCTCCCGGAGAAGACCACGACACCACCTTGCTGGCGCGCGGCTCGCGCCTGCCGGTGGGCGTGGGCAGCGGCTTCATCGTCGTGTTCGACGATATCTCCGACGTGATCTCCGCCCAGCGCTCGGTCGCCTGGGGAGAGGTGGCGCGCCGCCTGGCCCACGAAATCAAGAACCCGCTAACGCCGATCCAGTTGTCGGCCGAACGCCTGCAGATGAAACTGGAAGACAAACTGGACGCGGCGGACGCGGCCCTGCTGGCGCGCGCCACGACCACCATCGTCAACCAGGTCGACGCCATGAAGCGCATGGTCGACGACTTCCGCGACTATGCGCGCACGCCGCCGGCGGTGCTCGAACCGCTCGACCTGAACGCGCTGATCGAGGAAATCCTGACCCTGTACCTGGCCGAGGATGCGTCGGACGTCATCCACGCCACGCTGGCGCCGAACCTGCCGCGCGTGATGGGCGACCCGACGCAATTGCGCCAGGTGATCCACAACCTGCTGCAGAACGCCCAGGATGCGCTGGGAGACCGGGAATCGCATGCGCGCGAACCGCGCATCGACGTCGCCACCGAGATCATCCGCTACACCGGCGCGGACGGCACGGCGGGCGAGGCGGTGCGCCTGGCGATCCTCGATAACGGTCCCGGCTTTGCACCGAAGATCCTGGCGCGCGCCTTCGAGCCGTATGTGACCTCGAAGGCGCGCGGCACGGGCCTCGGCCTGCCGATGGTGAAAAAGATCATCGACGAGCACGGTGGTCGCATTGATGTTCAGAACCGTCCAGACGGAAGTGGCGCGTCGGTATCCATTTTGCTGTTAAAGTTAGCACAAGAGGCGAACTTGGCCGAAGCGTAAAACGGGCATAGAATCACGGCTGGAATCGAGACTGAATATCACAACTGAGTCGGGCGGAGACGGAAGGAAAACGATGGCGAATATACTCGTAGTTGATGATGAAATGGGCATCCGCGAGCTGCTCTCGGAAATCCTGGGAGACGAAGGCCACGCAATCACGCTGGCCGAAAATGCGCAGCAGGCGCGCGAGGCGCGTGCCGCCGGCGCGCCCGACCTGGTCCTGCTCGACATCTGGATGCCCGATACCGACGGCGTCACGCTGCTCAAGGAATGGCAGCGCGACGGCTTGCTGACCATGCCGGTCATCATGATGTCGGGTCACGCCACCATCGATACCGCCGTCGAGGCCACGCGCATCGGCGCCCTGAATTTCCTGGAAAAACCGATCGCCCTGCAAAAGCTGCTGAAAGCCGTGCAGCAAGGCCTGACCCGTGCCCAGGAAGTGGCGCGCGCCCCGGTGCCGCCACCGCGCCCGAGCATGCCGGCGCCGGTCGTCGAAGCGCCGCCCGTCAGCAATCCGATGTTCGCCGCCCAGCCGGCGCCCGCGCCGTTGAACGGCGCGCGCGTGGGTGTGATCGGCCATGGCGAAACCCAAGGGTATACGCTCTCGTTCGACCTGCCGCTGCGCGAGGCGCGCGACGCATTCGAACGGATGTATTTCGAACACCACCTGGGCCGCGAAGGCGGCAGCATGACGCGCGTGGCCGAAAAGACCGGCCTCGAGCGCACCCACCTGTACCGCAAACTGAAGCAGCTCGGCGTCGAACCGGGCAAGCTCGGCAAGCGGGGCGGATGAGCGAAAACGGCGGCCGGCCGGCCGTCCCCCGGAGGGACGGCTCCCGGACGGATGGCCCCTTCTCATCCGGCTCTTCTTTACGTCATCCAATTCCTACGGTGCTCGTCACGGGCCCCAGCGCGGCAGCGCGCGAGGCGGCCATCGCGCACGCCATCGAAGACCCTTCTACGCCCCGTAGCGATGGGGTCGCCGTGATCCTGGAAGGCCTTTCCGACGGAAATCCGGTACTGCAAGATTCTGAAAAACTCCTGATTTCGCGCATCGCACCCGGTTGCCTGTGCTGCGCGGGAAATCTCGTCATGCGTGTTACATTAAATCGTCTGCTGCGCCAGCGGCCGGCGCGCCTGTTCATCGGCGTCGCCGCCAGTGCGCATCTGGATCAGTTGCGATCATGGTTAAGCAGCGCACCATACGATCAGCTGTTGGCCCTCACGCCCGACCTGCACTCTTGAAATTGGTTGGGCGAGCCCCACCTCTTCACTGAAGTCAACTCCGGTTATCCGCCGCCGGGTAGTCGGAAACCTCTGATCGAGAGAAGGAGTCATCATGAACATGATCTATAACAGCGAACAGTACAGCGTCGTCGAATTTGGCGTCGATCGCGAGCTCGAAGCCCTGCGCTTCGGCGGCTACGAGATCGTCGACAAGGCCGGCCGTCGCGAAGCGTTCATCGGCGGCAAACTGGCACAATCGTTCCGCCGCGACGTCAACAACCTCATCGCAAGCGAGCCGACCATGGAGGAAATCGACGATTTCCTCGGCTCGTACGACACGATGATGAACCAGCCGGTCGTGCTGCACTAAGCAGCGTCACCGCAAGGCTGGAGGACCACCCCCACAGACGGCCAGGGACACAACGGGATGCAGGCGCCGGCCATCGCCGGTGCCGCGTTCGCCCTGCGCCTCGCAGCGCCCGCGCCATGGTAAGCTCTTCACCATGTGCCAACTCCTCGCAATGAACTGCAATGTCCCTACCGACATTGTATTTTCCTTCACCGGTTTCGCCCATCGCGGCGGCCGCACCGACACCCATCACGACGGCTGGGGCATTGCCTTCTTCGAGGGCGCCGGCGTGCGCCATTTCGTCGACCACCAGGCCGCGATCGCCTCGCCGATCGCCGAGCTGATCAAACGCTATCCGATCAAGTCGACGAATGTCATCGCCCACATCCGCAAGGCCACGCAAGGCCATGTGGCGCTCGAGAACTGCCATCCGTTCGTCCGCGAACTGTGGGGCCGTTACTGGGTATTCGCCCATAACGGCGACCTGAAGGAGTTCACGCCGCAGCTCGACGGCGCCTTCCGCCCGGTCGGCAGCACCGACAGCGAACATGCCTTCTGCTTCCTGTTGCAGGAATTGCGGCGCCGCTTCGGCGACACGCCGCCCGCATTGCCGGCCTTGCGCGCGGCACTCGGCGAACTCGTACGCCAGATTTCGGATTTCGGCACCTTCAACATGATGCTCTCCGACGGCACGGCCCTGTTCGCCCACTGCTCGACCAAGCTCAGCTACGTCGTGCGCCAGTACCCGTTCGTGACGGCGCGCCTGTCCGACGAAGACCTGTCGGTTGATTTTTCCCAGGTCACCACGCCGAACGACCGGGTCGCGATCATCGTCACCGAACCGCTGACCACCAACGAAACCTGGACTGCATTCGCACCCGGCGAGCTGCTCGTCTTTATCGACGGCAGCCCGGTTCCTGTCGCCTGATCAGACGTTTTGCTGCCTGTTTTTAGCTTTTCGACATCGGTTTTTACGAAAAATGATGCCGGAAATCCACTAATTGCTGAGAATCGGGTAGAGTGGGCAGCTTGAACGTGACCACGGGACCGCGATGACCGATACCGCCAGCCTTGACCAGGCATCCCAGCCTTTGCAGCTGCGTAATTTCTATCTTGCGCGCCAGCCGATGCTCGACCGCAACCAGGCCCTGTTTGCTTACGAACTCCTGTTCCGCACCACCCCCGCCAACAGCGCCGAGATCGATACCGATCTGGCGGCCACGGCCGGCGTGCTGGCCCACGCGGCCCAGCTCGGCCTGCCGCGCGCCGTGGGCGACGCGACCGCCTTCCTGAACGTCGACACCGAAGTGTTGATGAGCGATATCTTCGCCTTCCTGCCGCGCGAGCGCACCGTGCTGGAACTGGTGGGCTCGGTCGAAGCGACGGAGCCGGTGCTGTGGCGCCTGGCCGAGCTCAGCGGCCACGGTTTCAGGTTCGCCGCCGAAGCCAGCGTCCACGGCAGCCGCCTGGGGCGCCTGCTGCCCCTGCTGGACTACGTCAAGGTCAACCTGCGCGCGATGCCGGTGGTGAGCATGCTGTCCCTGGTCCCACGGCTGCGTGGCACGGGCAAGCGCCTGATCGCCGAAAAGGTCGAGAGCCAGACCGAGTATAAAACCTGCCTCGACCTCGGCTTCGACTACTTCCAGGGTTTTTATTTCGCCCGCCCGTCGGTGATCGCCGGGCGCAAGCTCTCGCCCTCGCAGCTGGCCCTTGTCGACCTGATGTCCTTGGTCGTATCGGACGCCGACAATATCGAGATCGAACGCGCCATCAAGCGCGACGTGACCTTATCCGTCAACCTGCTGCGCATCGTGAACACGCCGGCGGCCGGCCTGCGCCAGCGCATCGATTCGCTGAGCCAGGCGCTGATCATCGTCGGCCGCCGCCAGCTGCAGCGCTGGCTGCAGATCATGCTCTACGCCGAACCGGGCAACCACGGCCATACCCAGACGCCGCTGCTGATGCTGGCCAGTACCCGTGCGCGCCTGATGGAGCTGCTGGCCGGCCGCCTGCGCCCAGGCCGGCGCCATGTCGCCGACATGGCCTTCACGGTCGGCATCATGTCGCTGATGGACACGCTGTTCTGCGTGCCGATGGCCGACCTGGTCGAACAGATTCCGGTGAGCGACGAAGTGTCGAGTGCGCTGCTCAAGCGCGGCGGCTTCTTCGGCGAGCTGCTGCGGCTGGCCGAATCCTTCGAGCAGATGGAAGAGGGCGCCGACGTGCTGCCGACCTTGAGCGTCCTGGCCGACAGCGGCGACGACTTGGTCGAGCTGGAAATGGCGGCTTTCGAGTGGAGCGGCCAGGTCGTCCGTAGCGCCCTTTGATGACGATTTAATCGTCAGGCAGACTTATGTGCCGGCCCACTGCTGATGCAGGTCGGGGTCGGTGCGCAGCTCCCACAGGCCGAGTATGACTGTCGCCACGCCCACCAGCAGCAGGCTGGCGCTCATCGCCTGGTTCGGCATGACGTCCACCAGCCAGGGCGAAACGGCCACCCAGGCGCCGACGAGGATGTTCAGGAATACCGCCCAGGCATAGGTCTTGTACAGGTCGAAGGCGGCCAGGGCCGCCATGATGGCGCCTGCGATGAATGCGTTGATGGCCGGAGGGGAATCGCTCGGGTAAGCCATCACCCAGGGCGATACGATGAGCCAGACACCGAGCAGCAGGATGCCCTGGTCCTGCCAGCGCCGGGTCGAGAGATGCATTGCCATGACAGTCTCCTTCGCGAACGTGTGTTCCCACAGTGACTTAGACAATACTGGAGTCAGGAAGTTCGGTCAGTAACGCGCGTGGGCTCGGGGAACCCACCCTGCGCGTTACGACAGGTTCGGCGCCAGGTGGCGTTCGACTTCCGCCTTGTCCATCCCGCGGCGCTGGGCCATGTCGAGCACCTGGTCGTCGCCGATCTTGCCGACCACGAAATACTTCGACTCCGGGTGGGCCAGATAAAAGCCCGACACGGCCGCGCCTGGATACATGGCGTAGGATTCCGTCAGCTGCATGCCGATTTCCTCGGCCTGCAGCGTCTCGAACAGCTCCTTCTTGACCGTGTGCTCGGGGCAGGCCGGATAACCCGGCGCCGGACGGATGCCGACGTATTTTTCCCCGATCAGGTCTGCATTGCTCAGGTCCTCGTTCGCCGCATAGCCCCACAGGTCGGTGCGCACGCGCTCGTGCAGGTATTCGGCGAAGGCTTCGGCCAGGCGGTCGGCCAGGGCCTTGAGCATGATCGACGAGTAATCGTCGTGCGCGGCTTCGAAACGCTGTTCATATTTTTCGATGCCGAGACCCGCCGTCACCGCGAACATGCCGATGTAGTCGGCCACGCCCGAGCCCTTGGGAGCGATGAAGTCGGACAGGCACTGGTTCGGGCGCTGCACGCCGTCGACCACGGGTTTGACACCCTGCTGGCGCAGGCCGTGCCAGGTGAAGGCGACCTTTTCGCGCGTCTCGTCCGTGTAGATCTCGATGTCGTCGTCGTTGACGCTGTTGGCCGGCAGCAGGGCGATCGCGCCATTCGCCGTCAGCCAGCGCCCTTCGATGATTTTCTTGAGCAGCGCCTGGCCTTCCTCGAACACCTTCGAGGCCGCTTCGCCGACCACTTCGTCGGTCAGGATGGCAGGGAAGGGGCCGGCCAGGTCCCAGGTCTGGAAGAACGGGCCCCAGTCGATGTAGCGCGCCAGCGTCGACAGCTCCACGTTTTTAAAGACGCGGCGCCCGATGAATTTCGGTTTCACCGGCGCGAAGTCGAGCTTCGCCTTGTTGGCGCGCGCATCGACGAGGCTGAGCATCGGCAGCGCCTTCTTGTTGGCGTGCTGTTCGCGGATGCGCTCGTAATCGAGCTTGATCTCGGCCATGTAGGCGTGGCGCGACTCTTCCGTCAGCAGCGACTGGCCGACCGACACCGAACGCGAAGCGTCCGGCACATACACCACCGGGCCGTCATAGTGCGGCGCGATTTTCACGGCCGTGTGGGCGCGGCTGGTGGTGGCGCCGCCGATCAAGAGCGGAATGCCGCGCTCGCGGAACCACGGGTCGCGCTGCATCTCGCGCGCGACGTGGGCCATCTCTTCCAGCGAAGGCGTGATCAGGCCCGACAGGCCGACGATGTCCGCGTTCTCCGCCTTGGCCTTGGCCAGGATGTCGGAGCAGGGCACCATCACGCCCATGTTCACGATCTCGAAGTTATTACATTGCAGGACCACCGAGACGATGTTCTTGCCGATGTCGTGCACGTCGCCCTTGACGGTCGCGATCACGATCTTGCCCTTCGGTTTGGCGACGATGCCCGTACGTTCTTCTTCGCGCGCCTTTTCCTCTTCGATGAAGGGAATCAGGTGGGCCACCGCCTGCTTCATCACGCGCGCGGATTTCACGACCTGGGGCAGGAACATCTTGCCCTGTCCGAACAGGTCGCCGACGATGTTCATGCCGTCCATCAGGGGGCCTTCGATCACGTGGATCGGGCGGCCCTCGGCCTTCAATACGGCCTGGCGCGCTTCCTCGGTGTCTTCGACGATCCACTGGGTGATGCCGTGCACCAGCGCGTGCGCCAGGCGCTTCTCGACCGGGCCATTCCGCCATTCGAGGTTCTGTTCCTGCTTGCCGCCGCCGGCCTTCAGGCTGCCGGCGATCTCGATCATGCGCTCGGTGGCGTCTTCGCGGCGGTTCAGCACCACGTCTTCGACGCGCTCGCGCAGCTCCGCCGGCAGGTCGTCGTAGACGCCGACCATGCCGGCGTTGACGATACCCATGGTCATGCCGGCCTGGATCGCGTGGTAGAGGAAGACGGTGTGGATCGCTTCGCGCGCCGGATCGTTGCCGCGGAAGCTGAACGAGACGTTCGAGACGCCGCCCGAGACCTTCGCATGCGGCAGGTTCTGGCGGATCCAGCGCGTGGCGTTGATGAAATCGACCGCGTAGTTGTTGTGCTCTTCGATGCCGGTGGCGATCGCGAAAATGTTCGGATCGAAGATGATGTCTTCCGGCGGGAAGCCGACCTGCTCCGTCAGCACCTTGTAGGCGCGTTCGCAGATCTCGATCTTGCGCTCGAAGGTGTCGGCCTGGCCCTGCTCATCGAAAGCCATCACGATCACGGCGGCGCCGTAACGGCGGCACAGGGCTGCCTGGCGGATGAATTCCGCTTCGCCTTCCTTCATCGAGATCGAATTGACGATGGCTTTACCTTGTACGCACTTCAGGCCCGCTTCGATGACGGACCACTTCGACGAGTCGATCATGATCGGCACGCGCGAGATGTCGGGTTCGGAAGCGATCAGGTTCAGGAAGCGCGTCATGGCCGCCTGCGAGTCCAGCATCGCTTCGTCCATGTTGATGTCGATGACCTGGGCGCCGTTCTCGACCTGCTGGCGCGCCACGGACAGCGCCTCGTCGAACTGCTCGTTCAGGATCATGCGTGCAAAAGCCTTCGAGCCCGTCACGTTGGTGCGCTCGCCAACGTTCACGAACAGCGAGGATTCGTCGACCGTGAACGGCTCCAGGCCCGACAGGCGCAATGCAGTCGGGATTTCCGGCACGGCGCGCGGCTTGGCCGTCGATAACAGTTCGGAGATGGCCGCGATGTGCTCGGGCGTCGTGCCGCAGCAGCCGCCGGCGATGTTCACGAAACCGGCGTCGGCGAATTCGCGCAGCAGGGCCGAGGTGTCGGCCGGCAGTTCGTCGAAGCCGGTGTCGCTCATCGGGTTGGGCAGGCCGGCGTTCGGGTAGATGCAGACAAAGGTATCGGCGATCTGCGACAGCTCTTCGGCGTAGGGGCGCATCAGCGCCGCGCCCAGCGCGCAGTTCAGGCCGATGGTCAGCGGTTTCGCGTGGCGCACCGAATTCCAGAAGGCGGGCACGGTCTGGCCCGACAGGATGCGGCCCGAGGCGTCGGTGACGGTGCCCGAGATCATGATCGGCTTGCGCACGATGGTCGGGTTCTCGTCGAAATACAGGTCGATCGCGAACAGCGCCGCCTTGCAGTTCAGGGTGTCGAAGATGGTCTCGACCAGCAGCACGTCGACGCCGCCGTCGACCAGGCCGCGCACCTGCTCATGGTAGCTGGTGACGAGTTGATCGAAGGTGACGTTGCGCGCCGCCGGATCGTTGACGTCGGGAGAAATCGACGCCGTCTTCGGGGTCGGTCCGAGGGCGCCGGCGACAAAACGCGGTTTGTCGGCGGAGCTGTATTTGTCGCAGGCGGCGCGCGCCAGTTTCGCGGCTTCGACGTTCATCTCATAGGCCAGGTGGCCCATGTGGTAGTCGTCTTGGGCGACGCTGGTGGCGCCGAAGGTATTCGTTTCGATCAGGTCGGCGCCGGCCGCGAGGTAGCGCTCGTGGATTTCCTGGATGACCTGCGGTTGGGTCAGCGTCAGCAGCTCGTTGTTACCCTTCACGAACAGCTCGCGCGTGCCGGCCTCTGGCGGCGCGGCGAAGTCGGCGAAGCGGCCCTGCGGCCCGCCGCGGTAGGCCGCTTCATCCAGTTTGTACTGCTGGATGATGGTGCCCATGGCGCCATCCAGGATCATGATGCGGCGCGTGAGGATGTCGCGCAGCTGGGTTTCGATCGGGGATGGGGTGGTGGTCGGGGCAGTCATCGGTCACTTTCTGGGATGCGTGCAAGACGGGAAATGGCGCACTTGCACGGTTGGGGCGGTCTGAAATTATACGTCAATGCGGTGCGTGCCCGCCCGGGCAGGCCGCTCTTCGGGCAGATTGTATCGTTATGTGTTTATGCATCCGATTGTTACATGACGTTACAAAACCCGGGCGTTTCGCAATGTTGTGGATACATACAGGGACGACAATATAAATACTGGCCATGAGAAACATGGCACGTATTAACAGGGATGGATAGCATGAACAAAGAGTACGAACCCGATTGGGACCAGACTTCGCTGCACAGCCACGTGGTTGCCGCAGAGCCGAAAGCAGCGCCGGGTGGCGCAAAGCAGATCGTGACGATCCGCCTGGATGTCGACATGCTGGAGTGGTTCAAGGCAGCCGGTCCAGGTTACCAGACCCGTATCAACCAGGTCCTGCGTGAGCATATGGATGCCCAACGCGCCGCGGAGTCGGACGGTCATTAAACAAGGCTGAGTCCTTGCAACGCGCCCGGGTGGGCGCGTTTTCGTTTGTGGCCGGGGTTTTTCGTCGGGGTTATTCGAACTTCAACCCCTGCAGCGGAAAGCTTTTGAGGAATTCCCCAGCCGCCAGGCGCTTGCCGCCCGGTTTCTGCAACTGCAGCAGGCGCAGCGCACCGTCGCCGCAGGCCACCACAATGCCTGCCGCATCGGCCGATAACACCTGCCCCGGTTCTCCCCTTCCTTGCGCCGGCTCCGCGTTCCAGATCTTGACCGCCGTCCCGTTCACGCTGCCTTGCGCGCCGGGGAAGGGATTGAAGGCGCGCACCTTGCGCCAGAGGTCGACGGCAGGCAAACCGAAATCGAGCTTCGCTTCGTCCTTGCTGATCTTGGCCGCATAGGTCACGCCTTCTTCCGGCTGCGGTGTGGCCGGCAGTTCGCCGCGGGACAAAAGGCGCAGCGCCTCGACGATCATCGTGGCGCCGAGCGCGGCCAGCTTGTCGTGCAGGGTGCCGGTGGTGTCGGCGTCGTCGATGGCGACGCGTTCGATCAGCATCATCGGACCCGTGTCGAGGCCTTCTTCCATGCCCATGATCGTCACGCCGGTCTCGACATCTCCGCTTTCGATCGCGCGGTGGATCGGCGCGGCGCCGCGCCAGCGCGGCAGCAGGGAACCGTGGATGTTGATGCAGGGGGCGATGTCGAGCGTGCTGCGCGGCAGGATCAGGCCATAGGCCGCGACCACCATCACGTCGTAGTCGAGCGACAGCAAACGCGCGTGGGCCGCAGCTGCCTCTTCAGCGCGCTGCGGATCTTTGGCGTCGGTACGCAGCGACAAGGGCTGCAGCACCTCGATACCATGTTCCAGCGCGACCTGTTTTACGCTCGATGCCTGCAACTGCATGCCGCGCCCGGCCGGGCGGTCGGGCTGGGTCAGGACGAGAGGGATCTCGAAACCGGCATCGATCAGGGCGCGCAGGGCGCAGGCGGCAAACTCCGGGGTGCCGGCAAAGACGACTTTCATCCGCGCGCTCGTCATCAACTTAGTAGCGGCGGCCGGCAGCTTTGAGAGCCGCCTCGCGTTCCATGCCGCGCTCTTCCTTCTGCAGCTTGGCCTTGATGCGGTTACGTTTCAAAGGCGACAGGTATTCCACGAACACCTTGCCCATCAGGTGATCCATCTCGTGCTGGATGCAGACGGCCAGCAGGCCGTCGCAATCGAGCTCGAAGAACTCGCCTTTCGCATCCTGGGCGCGTACCTTGACCTGCGACGGGCGCTCGACGCCGTCATAGATGCCCGGCACCGACAGGCAGCCTTCGTCGTAGACCTGCTTTTCCTCGCTGGCCCAGATGATTTCCGGATTGACGAACACGCGCAGTTCGTCGTGCGTCTCGGTGGTGTCGATCACGACCACGCGCTCGTGCACGTCGACCTGGGTCGCGGCCAGGCCGACGCCGGGGGCGTCGTACATGGTCTCGGCCATGTCGGCCACCAGCTTGGCCAGGCGCTCGCCGAATTCGGTGACAGGCGCGGCGACCTTGTGCAGACGTGGATCGGGATAGCGCAGGATTTTCAGGAGGGCCATATCAGGGAGTTAAGTAATTTTATATAAGGATAATGGTGGAGGTCGGCAGAGCGGGGCGCAGAGCAGGAATGCAACACATCGCCGGGGAAACAGGACGCGGTTTGTCTTGCTAGTTCGAGGATTTGTGTGCAGAATTTGATTCAGTTGGGCAACTCTTCCTGATCCGCCGTGCGGTCCGGAGTGCAATCTATGCCGTCTCTTGCGCCGTGTGGCTGGCCGAGTGATGGACACCGCCAGCAATTCCGTTGTCAATGCCGCACTTTACGGACGTCTTCAATGAAAAATTTTAGCACAGTCGTGACCCGCGCTGTAGCCGCGGCGCTCGTCGCGTGTGTCGTGGCCGGCCCCGTCCAGGCTGCCGAATGCAGCTTCAAGCCGAATGCGCCCGACCAGCACCGCGTGGTCAAGGGCGATACCCTGTGGGATATTTCCGGCGCCTTCCTCGAGCATCCCTGGTGCTGGCCCCAGGTCTGGGGCATGAACCGCGAGGAAATCCGCAATCCGCACTGGATTTATCCGGGCCAGATCGTGTATTTCGACCGCGTGCACGGCCGCCTGTCGCTGACGAAGCCGGGCAGCGATGACGGCGGAGGCGCGCCCGTGCTGCGCCTGTCGCCGCAGGTGCGCAGCGAAGGCCTGGAGCGCGGCGCCATCGACGCCATCCCCGCCAGTGTGATCGAACCTTACCTGACCCAGCCGCTCGTCGTCGAGAAGGATGCGCTGGCGGGCGCGCCGCGCATCGCCGCCTCCCAGGAGGGTCATTTATACCTGGGCACGGGCGACCGCGTGTATGTGCGCGGCGATCTGCAGGGCGCAACCGAATTCCAGGTGTTCCGTCCGGGCGCCCCGTTGCGCGATCCGCAGACGGGCGCGCTGCTCGCGCACGAGGCCGCCTATGTCGGTACGGTAAAACTGGTGAAAGCGGCCGCGCCCGGCGTCGACGTGCACACCATGACGGTTTCGAACTCGGTGAGCGAAATGGGCGTCGGCGACCGCCTGCTGCCGGCCCCGCCGCCGGCCGTGCGCAACTATGTGCCGCATGCGCCGCAGTCGCCCGTCGACGCGCGCGTGATGTCGATTTACGCGGGCGTCAGCTATGCCGGACAGAGCCAGGTCGTCACTGTCAACCGTGGTTCGATTGACGGACTCGATGTCGGCTCGGTGCTGCAGCTCTATCATTTCGGGAAGACGGTGGCCGATCCGGAAGGGAAGAGGGGTTTCCTCGGAATCGGCCGCGCGAAGATGAAGCTTCCCGATGAACAGTATGGCAGCCTGTTCATCTTCCGAGTGTTCGGGCGCGTTTCGTACGGCCTGATCATGCAAGTGACGGCGCCGGTGGAAGTCGGCGACGTGGCGAAATCACCGGAGTAAATCCACCGTGCAGGACACGGACCCCATCCCCGCCAGCCGCATCGAGCAACCCGGTACGCAACTGAGCGACTGGCTGCGCCTCGACGGCGCGCGCGGGGTGGGACTGCGCACTGCACACCTGCTGTTGGAAGCCTTCGGTTCGCCGCGCGCCATCTTCGAGGCCGGCCACGCCGCGCTGGCCCGGCACGTCGGTCCTGCCCTGGCGCGCAGCCTGTGCGCGCCGCCATCAGGCACGACGCGTGCCCTGATCGACACCACGCTCGCCTGGCTGCAAACTCCCTCGCACCACGTGCTGGCGCTGGGCGATGCCGCCTATCCGCAGGCGCTCGCCAATATTCCCGATCCGCCCCTGCTGCTCTATATACAAGGACGCATCGACCTGCTTGCGCGACCGGCGCTGGCGATCGTCGGCAGCCGCAATGCCACCGTACAGGGAAAGGCGAATGCAGCGGCGTTCGCGACTGCACTGTCGAACGCCGGTGTGTGCGTGGTGTCCGGCCTCGCACTCGGCATCGACGCCGCCGCGCATGAAGGCGGGTTGCGCGGCGCGGGTTCGACGATTGCCGTGGTCGGCACCGGCGCCGACTTGTTCTATCCGGCGCGCAATCGCGCACTGGCCGAACGCATTGCCAACGACGGCTGCATCGTCAGCGAATACGCGCTCGGCACGCCTCCGACCAGCGGCAATTTCCCGCGCCGCAACCGGATCATCAGCGGCTTGTCAATCGGCGTGCTCGTGATCGAAGCGGCGGCGCAATCGGGCTCCCTCATCACCGCGCGCGTGGCCGCCGAACAGGGACGCGAGGTCTACGCCTTGCCCGGCTCGATCCATGCGCCGCTGGCCAAGGGCTGCCACAAGCTGATACGCGATGGTGCGCGGCTGGTGGAAACGGTGGATGAAGTGCTGGAGGCGATGCAGGTGTCGCCGCTTGCATCGCTGCCGTCTGCAAACACGACTGCAACAAACGCCTTGCCGACCGAAACGGACTGCACCGATTTGCTGGCGCAGCTGGGGCACGAAGCGCTCGCTGTCGACGACTTGTTGGAACGACTCGGCACCAGTATCGGTCAATTGAGCATGGGTTTATTGGCACTCGAAATGGCCGGCATGATCGAACGTCTTCCCGGAGGAAAAGTGCAACGCGTGCTTGTTCAATAAGCGTTTCATTCGCCCTGGGTAAATGCTTGAACAGGGACATTTTTTCGAACATGAATTACAAGCCTGTATGAACCGATAAGGCCGAAAAACGACGATTTCCGTTCGCCGCATGCGCACACACGCAGCAAGCTTGTACCTGTACGAGCTTAGCTGCTACAGTAGCGTCACTATGTTCGACATCCTGGTCTACCTCTACGAGACGTACTATCGTCCCGAAGCCTGCCCCGAGCCGGCTGCATTGGCACGCAAACTCTCCGCCGTCGGCTTCGACGACTTCGAGATCTGCGAGGCCATCGATTGGCTTACGGGTCTCACTGAAATGGCGGGCGAAGAGCTGGCCGACGTGGTCGCCTCTACCGGCACGCGTTACTACGTGGACGAGGAATATAACGAGCTCGGCAGCGCCGCGATCGGTTTCATCCAGTTCCTCGAAAGCGCCAAGCTGCTCACGCCCTTGCAGCGCGAAATCGTCATCGAGCGTGCGCTCGCGGTGGACGAATCGCCCGTTACCCTGAGCAAGCTGAAGATCATCGTGCTGATGATGATGTGGAGCCAGAACAAGGAACCGGATGCACTGATCTTCGACGACCTGTTCGGCTCCGACGACGAACAGATTCCGCGCCAGCTGCATTAATCGAACAAGCACAAACAAAAACTCCCGCACTGCGGGAGTTTTTGTTTGTGCTATTGATTTTGTTTTCGCTGCTGATTACGCAATATTCAGCGTCACATCGATGTTGCCGCGCGTTGCGTTCGAGTACGGGCACACCACGTGGGCCTTCTCCACCAGCGATTCGACGAGCTCGCGCGCCAGGCCCGGAACCGAGACATTGAGTGTCACTTCGATGCCGAAGCCGGTCGGCAGGGGACCGATGCCGACGTCGGCCGTGATTGCCGTCTCCGCCGGCAGCGCCACTTTTTCTTTTGCCGCCACGAACTTCAATGCGCCGATGAAACAAGCTGCATAGCCGGCCGCGAACAGCTGTTCCGGATTGGTGCCGGCGCCGCCTGCGCCGCCGAGTTCGCGCGGCGTGGCCAGTGCGACGCTCAGTTGCTCGTCGGACGATACGGCACGGCCATCACGGCCACCGGTGGCGGTTGCGTGGGCGACATACAAGGTTTTTTCGAGGGACATCTTTTTCTCCAAAGCGTGGTGATGAGAGGGCAGCGCCGCACCACGAAATCGGTCGCTGTCGATTAAATCGCGTGCTATCTAAATGCCCGCATTATTGCACTGCATGCGTCCACACCTGCCTTTAGCTGTGTTGCGCCAGGCTGGCGCGCAATTGCTCGAGGTCGCGCCGCATCGCCTGCAATTCTTCCGGCTTGCAGCCCGTCGCGCAAAACGCGTTTTCCGGCACCGCCCGCGCTTTCGTACGCAGCGCGCGTCCTTCCTCCGTCAGGCTGACCAGCACCTGGCGTTCGTCCTCGAGTCCGCGTTCGCGCAGCACCAGGCCTGCAGCCTGCAGGCGCTTGAGCAGCGGGGTGAGCGTGGCCGAGTCGAGGAACAGGCGCTCGCCCAGGTTCGAGACCGTCATGCCGTCGCCTTCCCACAGCACCAGCATCACCAGGTATTGCGGGTAGGTCAGGCCCAGGTCGGCCAGCAGGCGCCGGTACACCTTGGTCATCGCCAGGTTGGCCGAGTATAGGGCGAAGCACAGCTGGCTGTCGAGGCGGAGCAGGGCGTCGGTCTTGGCGGATTTGCTTGTCATGTCCGCAGTTTAGATCGCGCGCTATTCAATTGCAAGCGATTTTATTGTTTACGCAAATACCCTGGCCGGCCGCTTGCTCCAGCCAGGGTGCGCTTTCCCTGCTCAGCGCTTCTTGTCCGTCCCCGCCAGCCCCGCACCGGCATCCGACGCAGCCTGCTCCGGTCCCCCACGTCCGCCCGATCCGGCGCCGCCCGACTGCAGCGAACCCGGCGCCGTCCCGGATTCTTTCGAACCGGCATGCTGTCTCTGCTCGAGTCCACCGGCGCCCGACTGCATCGAGGTACCGAGCCGGTCGGCCTCCGCCTGGGCCTGCATGCGCTGGGCTTGCTGGCGTGCGCTGCGTCCGCCGGTCTGCGAACCGGGCCCGCCGCGCGAACCGGCGTCGCTTGCCCCCATCCTGCCCGCCTGCGTACCCAGACCCACGTCCGACTGGCGGTTGCCCGCGCCGGAGCCGGGCGATTTGCCCTGCTGGCTTTCCGGCGCCACCGGCACCATTTTTTCGCGCCGCACGCTGCGGCCGTGCTCGTTCACCATGCCTTTGTGCTTGTCGCTCATGGTCGATCCTCCTGATACGGCGCGTGAGGGCGCCAACAGGCCGATCATGCGCGCGGCGCGGCGCCGCTTGTATCGGAATCATGGTGGAGGCAATGTAGGAAGGCGCCCACCGTCACCGACAAGATATCCGGGTGGCACGAGCGAAAATCCGGTCGTTGCAAGCGCGCCACGAGCGTGCGGCCGATGGCGCGCCGCACAAGGAAGGTGCAGAGCCTACTTGCGAACAGCGCGATAACGCGCTTATCATTGGCCGCTCATTCAAGACTGTTACTACTAAGACATTAGTGCCGCGATGCCGTGATGCTGCGGCCCGGCCCGGCCGCCAAAGCATGTATGATGCGCAGGCCAAATACACCATATATATAAGTACTACGAGAAACCCTATGACCAAAACCCTCATCATCGCCGAGAAGCCGTCTGTCGCGAACGACATCGCGAAGACGCTGGGCGGCTTCACCAAGCACGATGAGTATTTCGAAAACGACGAATACATCCTGTCGTCCGCCGTCGGCCACCTGCTGGAAATAGCCGTGCCCGAGGAATACGACGTCAAGCGCGGCAAGTGGAGTTTTACCCACCTGCCGATGATTCCGCCGTATTTTGCGCTGAACCCGATTCCAAAGACCGAGTCGCGCCTGAAAGTGCTGAACAAGCTCATCAAGCGCAAGGACGTCACCACCCTCATCAACGCATGTGACGCGGGCCGCGAAGGTGAACTGATCTTCCGCCTGATCGCGCAGAACGCGAAGGCGAAGCAGCCCGTGAAACGCCTGTGGCTGCAGTCGATGACGGCCAACGCGATCCGCGAAGGTTTCAAGCAGCTGCGCAGCGACGAAGAGATGCTGCCGCTGGCCGACGCTGCGCGCTGCCGTTCGGAAGCGGACTGGCTGATCGGCATCAACGGCACCCGCGCCATGACCGCCTTCAACTCGAAAGAGGGCGGCTTTTACCTGACGACCGTGGGCCGCGTGCAGACGCCGACCCTGTCGATCGTGGTCGAGCGCGAAGAAAAAATCAAGAAATTCGTCCCGCGCGACTACTGGGAAGTGCGCGCCGAGTTCGTCTGCGCCGCCGGCATCTACGAAGGCCGCTGGCTCGACCAGCAGTTCAAGAAGGACGAGAACGACCCCGAGAAGCGCCCGGAGCGCCTGTGGAGCAAGACGGCCGCCGACTCGATCGCCGCCGCCTGCCGCGGCAAGCAGGGCGTCGTCACCGAGGAATCGAAGCCGACCACCTCGATGGCGCCGGCCCTGTTCGACCTGACGAGCCTGCAGCGCGAGGCGAACGGCCGCTTCGGCTTCTCGGCCAAGAACACCCTGGGCCTGGCCCAGGCGCTGTACGAGAAGCACAAGGTGCTGACCTACCCGCGTACCGACTCGCGCCACCTGCCGGAAGACTATATCGCGACCGTCAAGGAAACGATGAACGCGCTGGCCGACACGAACAACTACAACCAGTTCGCCAAACAGGTGACGAAGAACGGCTGGGTCAAGCCGAACAAGCGCATCTTCGACAACACGAAGATTTCGGATCACTTCGCGATCATCCCGACCGGTGTCGCCCCGAAGAACCTGACCGAGCCGGAACAAAAGCTGTACGACCTCGTCACGCGCCGCTTCCTGGCCGTCTTCTTCCCGCCGGCCGAGTTCCTGGTCACGACCCGCTTCACCGAAGTCTCGGGCCACCAGTTCAAGACCGAGGGCAAGGTCATGACCAACCCGGGCTGGCTGGCCGTCTACGGCAAGGACACCACGGGCGACGACAAGGACGGCGCCACGCTGGTCCCGGTTGCGAAGGGCGAGAAGGTACTGACGGACAAAATCACTGCCAACGGCCTGGTGACGAAGCCGCCTGCGCGCTACAGTGAAGCGACGCTGCTGTCGGCCATGGAAGGCGCCGGTAAACTGGTCGACTCGGACGAGCTGCGCGATGCGATGGCCGGCAAGGGTCTCGGCACCCCGGCCACGCGTGCGGCCATCATCGAGGGCCTGCTGACCGAGAAATACCTGATCCGCGAGGGGCGCGAGCTGATCCCGACCGCCAAGGCATCGCAGCTGATGACCTTGCTGCGCGGCCTGGGCGTGAACGAACTCACCGCGCCGGAACTAACCGGCGAGTGGGAATACAAGCTGTCGCAGATGGAGAAGGGCAAGATTTCGCGCGAAGAGTTCATGCGGGAAATTGCGCAGATGACGCAAATCATCGTCAAGCGCGCCAAGGAATATGACAACGACACGATTCCGGGCGAGTACGCGACCCTGAAAACCCCGTGCCCGAACTGCGCCGGCGTGGTCAAGGAAAACTACCGCCGCTTCGCCTGTACCAAGTGCGACTTCTCGATGAGCAAGACGCCGGGCAGCCGCCAGTTCGAGATCAACGAGGTCGAAGAGCTGCTGGAAAAGCGCACCATCGGTCCGCTGCAGGGCTTCCGCTCGAAGATGGGCCGTCCCTTCGCCGCGATCCTGCGCATCGTGCGCGACGAGGAGATCAAGAACTTCAAGCTCGAATTCGATTTCGGCCAGGATTCGGCCGACGGCGAAGAGGGAGAGGGCGTGGACTTCACCGGACAGACCCCGCTCGGGCCCTGCCCGAAGTGCAATGCCGGGGTCTACGAAATGGGCCTGGCCTATGTCTGCGAAAACCAGGTAGCCAAGCCGAAGACCTGCGACTTCCGCAGCGGCCGTATCATCCTGCAGCAGGAGATCCTCCCTGAGCAGATGGCGAAACTGCTCAACGACGGCAAGACGGATTTGCTGCCGGGCTTCGTGTCGCAGCGTACCCGCCGTTCCTTCAAAGCCTTCCTGACGCGGGGCAAGGACGGCAAGATCAGCTTCGAGTTCGAGGAGCGCAAGGCCAAGCCGGGCGCTAAACCGAAGGCGGCGGCAAACGATGCCGAGGCCGATGGCGCCGAGGGCGAGGGCGCAGCGACCGCGGTGAAGGCGGCGAAGAAGCCGGCCGCGAAAGCAGCCACGAAAGCGGCTGCCAAGCCGGCAGCGAAGAAAGCGGCCGCGAAAGGGACGGCTGCCAAGCCGCCTGCCAAGCGCGCCGCCGCCAGGAAGTAAGCCCGGCGAGCGGGCATAAAAAAACCGCGGCCCCCGGGTCGCGGTTTTTTTTCGTCTGTCGCTGAGTGCTGATTATCCTGTATTGTTTATACAGTTACCCGATTCGGATAAGTGTCGCGGCGTGCCGGCGCGGCGTTCGCCACTGCGCGGCTCACTCCTGCCAGTCCTGCAAGGCGCGGATCGCGGCCTCGCCGTTGCGGATCGCCTTTACCCGGCGCACGACTTCGTCGCGCCAGGCCTCGTCGGCGTCCGCATCGGCAAGATCGTCGATGTCCTGCAACAGGACACGCAGCACCTCATGCTTTTCCTCGGCATTGAGGAGCTGAATTTTTTCGCAAACTTCGGCAAGCATGGTCGACATCTTTAACCTCAATGTAATAGTGTCTCGATAATATCGCGACTTTTACCCGTTGTCGACTACAACCATGTTATCCGTGGGCTTCTTGTCGATCAGCTTGTGGTCAGGGTCGATTCCGGCGCGGCCCGGGCGGGCGGCGACGACGAAGACGATGCGCTGTGCATGGCCGGTGACCTTGCGCCGTTCGCGCGCCAAAGGGTTGCCGGCGCGGTCGTCGACGCCAAATTCGATGTAGTCGGCCAGCGGCAGGTCCTGTTCGACCGGCGCCCCGGCGCGCACCTTGGCCGCACTGGCGTGGAGCGTCACTTCGTACCTGCCATCGGCCAGCTGGCGCGCGCTGGCGCTGTCGGCGCGGTTCTCGTAGAGCACGATGTCCTCGAACAGGTCGTGCACCAGGTAGGCCTTGTCGGCCGGCGCCACCGCGCGCAGGGCCGCCGCCAGCGCCGCCATGTCGGGGGTGGGGCCGGCTTGCATGGCGAGCTTGCGCAGCACGCCGTTCACCCGCTCTTCGCCCAGCAGATCCTGCAGCAGGTAGAGCGCGATTCCGCCCTTGCTGCGGCGCAACCAGACCTCGTCCACGTAGTCGGCCAGCGGCCGTTCGCGGCTGGCCAGCGCACGGCCCATCAGGTAGGA
The DNA here is from genome assembly GCF_015101885.1 of Massilia litorea. Taxonomy (NCBI): domain Bacteria; kingdom Pseudomonadati; phylum Pseudomonadota; class Betaproteobacteria; order Burkholderiales; family Oxalobacteraceae; genus Massilia; species Massilia litorea. The sequence continues at coordinate 488,988 of NZ_CP062941.1, read as the reverse complement.
GTGCAGGTCCTCGCGCAGGTAGCGCCGCATCGCGGACGCCCCGGCGCTGCGGCGCACCGCCATCAGCGCCGTGTATTCGGCCAGGCTGTCCGCCAGCAGGGCGCCGCCCGGCTGGCGCGCCCACCACTGGTGCGCGGTGCTCCAGGCAGCCGTGTAGAGCGGATAATCGATGCCGGCGTCCTTGCCGCTCGCCTTGCTGTCGGTGCGCGCGATGAAGGCGCCGTGTTCCGGCAGGGCGAGCATGCCCGGGAAGCCGTGCGGCCTGCCGCTCCGGCGCGGCGTCTCGACCAGGCGCAGGTCGTGCTGGCCGTAGGGCCCGAACTGGCCGGTGCCGTAGTCGAGGGCGGCGCTGGCCCCGCGCAGCAGCCGTTCGACATTCGCCTCGTGCCCGGGCGCGAAATAGGCGTCGATGGCGACGTCCTGCCAGCGCTCGTGGCGCACCGCATAGCGCGCCGAGGCGATCGCATAATCGTTCGGGATGGCGCCGTCGGAGCGGTAATGGAAGTAGCGCCGCTCATTGGCGATCCACTCGCGCTCGAGCGTGCCCGGCGCCACCGCCACCTGGTCGACGGCGGTGCCGACGATGGCGCTGAAGGCGATCTGCTGCGGCAGCGGGGCGGCCGGCGCCACGCGCGGCGGCAGGCCGTGGCGGCGGCGGTCACGCGCGTCGTCCAGCTCGACCGCGGCCTGGTAGCCGATGCGCGGCAGCGCCTCGTTCGTGAAGAAGCTGCCGTTCGTGGCCACCGGCGTGTCGCTGCCGATGCCGAGCAGGCCGCCCGGCGCGGCGCTGAGTTCGAACGCGAGCGCCAGGCGCGCGCCCGGCATCAGCGGGCGTGCCAGCCGATAGTGGAAGAAGCCGCGCTCGCGGTCGCTCGTGACCAGTGTCGCCGGCTCCGACAGGCGCGCCGCCAGGTCGGTGCCCGGCTCCTGGTACAGGATCACGTCGAGCAGCGGCGCCGCGCCGCGGTTCTGCAGCTGGTAGTGGCCCTGCACCGCCAGGGTGCGGCTGCGCGGGTGGAGGTCGACGCGCAGGTCGACCGTGGTGAGCGCCGGCTGCGGCAGCCGGGCGTAGCGCCGGTACAGGGTTTCGTAGGCGGCGCGGCGTGCCTCGGCGGCGTGTGTGGTGCGGTAGTTGCCCGCCACGTCCAGCTCGTACCAGAGCAGGGCGCCAGTGCCGGCGAAGATGAGCAGGCCGGCGCCGAAGGCGCCGAGGATCGGCAGCGTGAGGTTCTGGCGCGCCAGGCGCCAGCGGCTGCGCAGTTCGGCGTTCACGCCGCGCGGCCACAGCACCACGCTGGCCACCAGCAGGATCAGGGCCAGGCCGCCCCAGTACAGCGACAGCACCCGTTCGCGCAGCAGCTCGTAGCCGTAGCCGTTCATGCCCGAATAGTCGAGCGGCGGGAAGCCCGTGTAGGGCAGCAGCAGGTGGTCGAGGCCGCGTCCGCGCAGGGCGATGCCCGCCACGCCGAGCGCCGCCAGCACCGCATAGCCGAGGTATTTGCGGTTGCAGAACGCCTGCACCGCGATCGCCGGCACCGCCAGCAGCGCGTACTGCGGCAGCAAAATCGTGAACAGGGTGTGCAGGTACAGGCCCGGCTCGAGCGCGAAATAGCCGCGTACCAGCTGGCACAGCATCGCCGCGAGCATCGCCAGGAACAGCAGCAGCGCCTGCATCGCGACCAGCGCCAGGGTCTTCGAGAGCGGCGCCAGCCAGCCCGGCACCGGCAGCACGTCGAACAGCTGGCTGGTCCCCGCATCGCGCTCGCGCCATACGAGCTGGCTGGCGTAGAAGACCGTCACGATCACGATATACCACGAGAACACGTCGCGTACCAGTTCCAGCATCTGCCAGGTCACGGGATAGGTACGCGCGCCGTGCAGGCGGCCGATGTCGAAGCTGCCGACCGCGATCAGGGCCATGCCGGCCAGGGCGATCAGCGCGAAGGGCAGCGTGGCCACCGACTGGCGCAGGTGCAGCAGCGCTTCCCTGGCCAGCAGCACGACCAGGCTGCGGCGGGCGAAGTCCGGTTGCTCGCGCGTGTTGACCGCCGCCTGTGACAGGGTCGGCGCCGCCTCGCCCGGGCCGCGCGGGTCCAGGCTGCGCGACTCGAGCAAACCGACCAGGTGGAAGCGCCAGTAACCGAGCAGCAGCACGGCCAGGCCGAAGCCGCACCAGATCAGGCGGTTGGCCAGATACACGCCCTCGAGCAGGACCGGGCGCGCATTGCGTTCGGCGATCGGCCAGTATTCGGTCAGGCGCAGCAGCGCCGTGGTGGCGAAGGGATCGATCAGCGCGGCCAGGGTTTTATAGTCGAAGTCGCGCGCGATCGAGGGCGCGATCGTGTAGCCCACCATCAGCACGATGCTGGCGACATACACCGGCAGCATGCGCCGCGTGAGCGCCGCCAGCACGAAGAAGATCGCCCCGAAGATGAACAGGTTGGGCAAGAGCGTCAGCAGCCAGGGCAGCACATAGGTCAGCGGCCCGGCTGCGCCGACGCGGTCGGGGTCGATCCCCGGCAGCAGGCTGCCGAGCCAGGACCCGAGCGGAATCGCTGCAAACACGAAGGCGAGGATCGCCCAGGCGCCGAGGAAGCGCCCGAACACATAGGCGTATTTCGGGATCGGGGCGCTGAAGAAGAAATGGTGCATGCCGTGCTCGAAGTCCTGCTGCACGGCGCGCCCCATGAAGGCGGCGATCACGACCACGGCCGTACAGCCGAGGAAGGCGGTCGACAAGGCCACCTGGCGCGGGCCGTCGATCAGCACGCGCGAGCCGAAGGCGACCACGGTATCCTTGAACACGCCGCCGGCGGCGGCCGTCCACAATATCGCCAGGGCGAGGAAGGCGAAGAAGCAGACCCAGGTCGATACCTGCCTGAGGCGTCCGCGCAGCTCGAACCGGGCAATGGAAAGAAGCGCTGCCATCGATCAGCAGTTCCCGGCCTGGAAGTTGTGGCGGCCGGCGATGGTGGCGAAATAGACGTCCTCCAGGCTGGCATGGGCTTCCTCGAAACCCATGCCGGGGTCGCCCTCGGCATACACGTGGATCAGCGTGCGCCCGGCGCGCAGGCGCGTCGAGATCACCGTGTGCTGCTTCTGGAACAGCGGCAGGTCGGCCTTGTCGACGAAGCGCGCCCAGATGTTTTCTTCGATTCCCTCGATCAGGCGCGCCGGTTCGCCGCACAGCAGTACGTGGCCCTTGTTAATGATCGCCATGTTGGCGCACAGGTCGGCCACGTCCGAGACGATGTGGGTCGACAGCAGCACCGTCTTGTCGGCGCCGATGTCGGACAGCAGGTTGTGGAAGCGCACCCGCTCCTGCGGATCGAGGCCGGCGGTCGGCTCGTCGACGATGATCAGCTGCGGGTCCCCGATCAGGGCTTGCGCCACGCCGAAACGCTGGCGCATGCCGCCCGAGAAGGTGCCCAGCTTCTGGTGGCGCACCTCGAACAGATTCGTTTGCTGGAGCAGGCCGTCGACGACCTCGCGCCGCCGGTTGCGGTTCGCGATGCCTTTCAGCTGGGCGAAATGGTCGAGCAGCTCATAGGCGGTGACGCGCGGGTAGACCCCGAAATCCTGCGGCAGGTAGCCGAGCATGCGGCGCACCTCGTCCTTTTCGTCGAGGACGTCGATATCGTCCAGGAAGACCGAGCCGGCATCGCATTCCTGCAGTGTGGCGAGGATGCGCATCAGGGTCGACTTGCCGGCGCCGTTCGGCCCCAGCAGGCCGAACATCCCGGGCGGGATGTTCAGCGTGACCTTGTCCAGCGCCACCACGCCGTTGGCGTAGGTCTTGGACAAATTGCGGATGCGTAATTCCATGCGGACTCCAGATGAATACTTTGCAAAGCGGTCAGTTTCATTTCCGCCAAGCTTTTTTTGACGAATGCATTGTATGCCCTAATGGCTGACTCGGGCGGACCCGTGCGACGCACGGCGCACAGGGGCGGCCAGAGTGCAAAAAAGGCGGGGCAGGACGTGCTCGTTTAGCAGCGCGGCAAGCGGCAGGCACGGCGCATATAATGTGGTTTTCCCGCGACGAAGGACATCCTATGCGAGCCAACCCTTTCATCAGTCCACTCGACGACCTGATCGTCGGCTTCGACAAGGCGCTGCGCGTGGTCGGCGGCGTGGCGGCGGCCTCGCGCGCGAACCCGGCGGCGCATGCCGTCGACTGCGAACTCGACGAGCGCGAACAGCGCCATAGCGCCGGCCTGATGCGCGTGAACCATGTCGGCGAAGTCTGCGCCCAGGCGCTCTACGATTCGCAGGCGCGCCACGCGCAAAGTGCCGGCATGCGCGCCCAGTTCGAGCAGGCCGGCCGTGAAGAAGAGGACCACCTGGCCTGGACCGCGCAGCGCTTGGCCGAACTCGGCTCGCAGCCGAGCGTGCTCAACCCGCTCTGGTACGCGGGCGCCTACGCAATGGGAACCGTGGCCGCCAAGCTGGGCGACGCGCGCAGCCTGGGTTTCGTCGTCGAGACCGAGCGCCAGGTCGAAGCGCACCTGAACAGCCACCTCGAGCAGCTGCCGGCGGGGGACGCCAAGTCGCGCGCGATCGTCGAGCAGATGCGCCTCGATGAAGTCGCCCATGGCGATGCCGCCCAGGCCCTGGGCGCGGCGGAGATGCCGGTGCCGGTCAAGCTGATCATGCGCGCGATGTCGAAAGTGATGACGACGACGGCGTATTATTTGTAAGTCGTTGGTGCGTATCCCTGCGGCGCTGGCGTAACGTAGGGTGGGCTCCCGAGCCCACGCGTTCGTGCCGGTGCACGCCACACCGTCACCGGTATCCGCGCAATGCGCATACCGGCATGATGGCGCTGGCCGCGTCAGGCTTCGACAATCTCGATCGAATGCGTGATCTCCGCCATCGCCGCCAGCATGATCGAGGCCGAGCAGTACTTCTCGTGCGACAGTTTGACGGCGCGCTCGACGGCCGCCGGCTTCAGGTTCTTCCCCGTCACCACGAAGTGAAAATTGATCTTCGTGAAAATCTTCGGATCCGTCTCCGCCCGCTCGGCCTGCAGCGTGACGTCGCAGCCGATCACGTTCTCGCGCCCGCGCTTGAGGATCAATACCACGTCGTAGGCCGTGCAGCCGCCGGTGCCGACCAGCACCATCTCCATCGGCCGCGGCGCCAGGTTGTGGCCGCCGCCTTCCGGCGCACCGTCCATCGAGACCATGTGGCCCGATCCGGTCTGGGCGCGAAAACTCATGCCCGAGGGGCCGTTCCAGCTGACTTTGACTTCCATGTGGGTTTCTCCGCTATAAGGTGGCGGTCATTGTAAAACAGCCCACCGCGGCGTGCCGGGGTGGGCTGTTTTCCTCCCTGCCGGGACAGCTTCCTACACGGCCAGCACGTAGCGCTCGCTCTTCATGCGCCAGCCGGCGAAGGCGACGATGGCCAGCGCCGGCAGCGCCGCGCTGAAGAAGGTAAGCAGGAAGGGCAGCAGGCCGACCTCGACGCCCTTCGCCATTTCGCGCAGCAGGGTCTGGTTCGACAGCATCGGCACCGCATACATCCAGAGCGAGGTTTTCAGGTCCATCATCGAGACCACGACGCCGGGCACCATCGGCAGCAGCAGCACGATGCTGAGCGTGCTTTGCGCTTCCTTGAACGATTTCGCGTTCATCGCCAGGGCAATCTGGAGCGCGGCGGCCAGCAGCGCCAGCGGCAGGGAGACCAGGCAGACCAGCGCGATGTCGCCCCAGTTCAGGCTCCACGACATGCCCAGCTCTTCCAGCGGCAGCCAGGACAGCACCCCGTGCGCCAGCAGCAGTTCCAGGGTGAGGCCGGACACGGCGAGGAAGCCGGCCATCAGCCACTTGCCGGTGACGATCTCCCATGCGCGCGCCGGCTGGGCCATCAGCACTTCCATCGAACGCCGTTCGCGTTCGCCGGCGGTGCTGTCGATCGCGGCCGCCATGCCGCAGAAGAAAGCGGGGAAGAACAGCATGCTGAGCATCCCGCCGATCAGGCCGGCCGAGCGCGAGGCATTGGTGCCGGTGTCGTAGCGCTGCACCTGGATCGGCGCCAGCGTCGCCGGCGACACCCCGTGCGCCAGCAGGCGCGCGCTGGCCACGTTGGCGCCATAGGCTTCCAGCACGTCCTCGACTTCGCGCCGCTGCGCATTCTTCTCGGCGGCCGAGTCGTACCACAGCTCGATACGGGCAGGGCGCATTGCCGTGTAGTTGTCGGCGAATTTGTCGGACAGGCGCAGCACGCCCGCGACCTTGCCTTTCTGGAGCAGGTCCTGGATCGCCTGCTCTTCCATCGGCGGGGTGTCGCGCACCGTGATGTTCTTCTGCTTGAGCTGGGCCATCAGGGTCGGGGCCTTGCTCGAGCCGATGACCGCCAGTTCGATGCCCTCGCGCTCGGAACGGGTGGCGCGGTCGATCAGCTGCTGGATCAGGACGCCGAACATCACCGGATACATCAGCGTGAACAGCACCAGCAGGCCGACGGTGCGTTTTTCGCGCAGGGTTTCGCGCAGCTCTTTCAGGAAGATGATGAAAAATGGCGGCTTCATGCGGCAATCCCTTCTTCGCCGACCAGGCTGACGAATGCATCCTCGAGGTTTTCGATGCCGGTGCGCCGGCACAAGTCGCTTGGCGAGCCCTGCGCCACGGTATGGCCCTGTGCGATGACGATCACGTCGTCGCACAGGTGCGTCACTTCCTGCATCACGTGGGTGGCCATGATGACGCAGCAGCCGTCCTCGCGCAGCGCGATCAGGGCGCGCCGCAGCGCGCGCGTGCTCATCACGTCCAGGCCGCGGCTCGGTTCGTCGAGCAGCAGGTTGCGCGGGCGGTGCAGCAGGGTGCGCGCCAGCGCCACCTTGATCCGCTGGCCCTGCGAAAAGCCCTTGGTGCGGCGCTCGAGGATGTCGTCCATGGCCAGCAGTTCCGACACCTCCTCGATCCGCGTTTTCAGGGCCGCGCCGCCAATGCCGTTCAGCTCCCCGAAGTACTGCAGGTATTCGCGCGTCGAGAGGCGCTCGTAGAGGCCGAACTGGTCGGTGAGGAAGCCGATGTTGCGGCGTACCGCCAGCGGATCCCGTTCCGGATCGGCGCCGTCGATGGCGACCGTGCCCTGGTCGCGCTTGAGCAGGCCCACCAGGGTGCGCAGCAGCGTGGTCTTGCCGGCGCCGTTGGGGCCGAGCAGGGCGGTAATCTGGCCGTCGCGCGCACTGAAGCTGACGCCGCCGAGGGCCTTCACATCGCCGAATTGTTTACGTACGTCGTGCACTTCGATCATGGGGAGCTCGCTTCAGGGTTGCGGCCCGGCGCTGCCGAGCTGGAAGGTCGGGGGCGGGATCTCGGCCAGGCATGTCGCATCGAGCGCGGCGCCCGGCTTGTCGAGGAATTCGCGCAGCAGGCGCGGCGCGCATCCGAGCTGCGAGACGCCGTGGCCGGCATTGGCCACCACCAGGTGGCGCGCATTCTTCATGTAGCGCGCCGCGCTTTCGGCACGGCGCGGCGCCGTGACCGGGTCGAGCGCGCCCGACAGCAGCAGGGCCGGCGCCTCGATCGTGGTCGGCGCGGCATACGGCACGGCCGGCACCTTCATGTCCTTGCACATGGCCGGAATGCGGCCGGTCAAGGGGCGTGTGATGGCAGCGGCATCTTCCTTCATCAGCTCCGGCGTCATGCGCGGCACGTCCTCGGCGCAGACCACGGCCAGGTAGAGCAGGGCGGCGGTGCCGCCTTCGCCGGCGAAGTCGCCGCTGATGTTGTGGCGCGCGATGAAGGGCTCCCAGCGGCCCTGGTACGCGCTGTGGATCAGGAAGGGCAGGCGGCGCGCATCGGCCGGCGAATACAGGATGTTGTGGACGGTGCCGTTGAAGCGCTGCGCCGTCATGGTGAAGGTGACCGGTTGCGCGGTGCGCGGGTCGGCGACCGAGAGCTTGATGCCGGCCTCGGTGCGCGCGGCCAGGCTGTCGAATTCGGCGCGCAGGTTCGGATAGGCCTTGTTGCAGCCCGCGTCCTTGCGGCAGCCTTCGAACAGCTTGTCGAGCGCGGCCTGGGCATCGCGGCCGCCGGCCGGAATGACCTGGTCGGGCGCGGCTACGCCGTCGAGGATCAGCGAGCGCACGCTGGCCGGAAACGCGCGCGCATAGGCCTGGCCGAGGCGGGTGCCGTACGAGCCGCCGAACAGGTTGACCTTCGTGTAGCCGAGCGCGCGCCGCACTTCCTCGAGGTCGCGCGCGGCATTCGCGGTGTTGTAGAGCGCGAACGGCGTCTTGCTGGTGCTGACGCAGCGGCGCGCCTCGGCCTCGAGTTCGGCGTCGCTCATCGTTTCCTGTCCGGGCGGCTCCTTGCAATCGAGCTTGCCCGACAATCCCGTGCCGCGCTGGTCGATGAAGACGATGTCGCGCGTGGCGCGCACGCGCTTGAAGGCGGTCGAGAGCAGCATCAGCACTTCGCTGCCGGCCTGGCCGGGCCCGCCTGCGAGCACGAACAGCGGGTCGGCCTTGGCTCCCTCGCGAAACGCCGGTGCGACTGTGACGTGGATCTTCAGATCCTTCCTGGCGGGTTGCGCGTAGTCGAGCGGCACCGGGACCGCAAGGCAGCGCAGTGACCCTTCGGAGCCGGGCAGGTGGCAGGTGCGTGCTTCGGGCCTGGATCCCGTTGCCGCGGGACCGCCGGCCGCCGGCGCGCCGCTCGAGACCAGCAGCGCCAGCACGGCGGGCAGGATGGAACGTATTTTCACGAAGACTCCTCAGATAGTTGACTCATGGTAATTTGCTATCGTTTCTACGGTCAACAGATAGTTTCGCTAGGGAATGGTTGAGCCGAGTCTAGCCCGGTTCGCAAGGGATTGATTGTCGAATGTCATCACGCTGGCGAATTGGCGCCGTGCGAGGAGGCGTCGATGCGACAGGCTTCCTCGTGGTGTCTTGACTCATGTGGTCTGGTCGAAGTACAATCGTCGGCTTTCCATTTGCTCTGGAAAAGATAATAAGGATGAGTCCGCAGCGACAATTGCGGAACCGCCATTTGAGCAATTTACATATATTTAGGAAGTCAACATGAAAACTTTTTCCGCTAAGGGCCATGAAGTCCAGCGCGACTGGTTCGTGATTGACGCGACGGACTTGGTCCTCGGACGTGTTGCCAGCGAAGTGGCACTCCGACTGCGCGGCAAACACAAGCCAGAATTCACTCCGCACGTCGATACCGGTGACTACATCGTCGTCGTCAACGCAGGCAAACTGCGCGTGACCGGCACGAAAGCCACCAACAAGACGTACTACCGTCACTCGGGCTACCCGGGCGGTATCTACGAAACCAACTTCCTGAAAATGCAACAGCGCTTCCCGGGCCGTGCCCTGGAAAAGGCTGTCAAAGGCATGCTGCCGAAGGGCCCGCTGGGCTATGCAATGATCAAGAAGCTGAAAGTGTACGCGGAAGGCACCCACCCGCACGCAGCACAGCAACCACAAGCACTGACCCTCTAAGGAACTGACATGATCGGTAACTACAACTACGGCACCGGCCGTCGCAAGAGTGCAGTCGCTCGCGTGTTCATCAAAGCCGGCACCGGCCTGATCGTCGTGAACGGCAAGCCTGCGAACGAATACTTCTCGCGCGAAACCGGCCTGATGGTCATCCGTCAGCCGCTGGAACTGACCGGCAACGTCGAGCGTTTCGACATCAAGGTCAACGTGCACGGCGGTGGCGAATCGGGCCAGGCTGGCGCCGTCCGTCACGGCATCACCCGCGCACTGATCGACTACGACGCAGGCCTCAAGGGCGACCTGGCACGTGCCGGTTTCGTCACCCGTGACGCCCGTGAAGTCGAGCGTAAGAAAGTCGGCCTGCGTAAAGCACGTCGCGCCAAGCAGTTCTCGAAGCGTTAATCGTTTCAAGCAGTCTCCGGACTGCTTACTGCTGGACAAGAAGCCGCCTTCGGGCGGCTTTTTTTATGCCGCGCCCGCATGCGCTGCCCTGAAAGCGATCGACTGTTAAAATTGCAGCCTCATTGCACCATTCATATTTTCAAAGGAAAGAACATGATCAAAGTTGGCATCGTTGGCGGAACCGGTTACACGGGCGTGGAATTGCTGCGGCTGTTGGCGGCCCACCCCGGCGTGGAGCTGACCGCGATCACTTCGCGCAAGGAAGACGGCCTGCCGGTGGCCGACATGTTTCCGTCGCTGCGCGGCCGCGTCGATCTCGCCTTCTCGGCGCCCGACAAGGCCGATCTGACGCAATGCGACGTGGTGTTCTTCGCCACCCCGCACGGCGTGGCCATGGCGCAAGCTCCGGCCCTGCTGGCCGCCGGCGTGAAAGTCATCGATCTCGCCGCCGACTTCCGCCTGAAGGACCGCGCGTCCTTCGAGAAATGGTACAAGATCGAGCACACGGCGCCCGAGCTGATCGAGGAAGCCGTGTACGGCCTGCCGGAACTGAACCGCGAAGACATCAAAGGGGCGCGCCTGATCGCCAACCCGGGCTGCTACCCGACGACGATGCAGCTGGGCTTCGTACCGCTCCTGAAAGCCGGCCTGATCGACGCCGGCAACCTGATCGCCGATGCGAAATCGGGTGTCTCGGGCGCCGGCCGCAAGGCGGAAATTGGCACCCTGTTCTCGGAAGCGAGCGACAATTTCAAGGCCTACGGCGTCGCCGGCCACCGCCATACCCCGGAAACCTCGGCCCAGCTGCAGCGTTTTACGGGCGACAAGGTCGGCCTGATCTTCACCCCGCACCTGGTGCCGATGATCCGCGGCATGCACGCCACCCTGTACGCGCGCCTGACGAAGGAAGTCACCGATGAGCAGCTGCAGGCGCTGTTCGAGGAAACCTATGCCGATTCGCCTTTCGTCGACGTCATGCCTTTCGGCTCGCACCCGGAAACCCGCTCGACGCGCGGCTCGAACATGCTGCGCCTGGCGTTGCACCGTCCGGAGGGCGGCAACACCGTCGTCATCCTGGTGGTGCAGGACAACCTGGTGAAGGGCGCTTCCGGCCAGGCCGTACAGTGCATGAACCTGATGTTCGGCTTTGACGAGACGACCGGCTTGCAGCAGATCGCGCTGCTGCCCTAAGCTCGTTGCATAACTGAAGAGCATCCCTGTGGCGTTGCCGCCCTGCACTAGCTGACAAGAGCTAGATCAAGGCGGCAACTGATGAGATCGGTAAATTGACCGATGGGTTGATCGGTTTTTTCCGATCACAACATCTATCTCTCAGGGGTGCCACCATGTTCGGTCGCAATGCAAAAAGCGAAATTGACAGCCTGATCGGCATCGCTGCCCGGATCGAGGGCGACCTGTGCTTCAGCGGCGGCCTGCGCATCGACGGCGAAGTGCACGGCAACGTGATCGCCAGCGAAGGCGTGGACAGCGTGCTGATCGTTTCGGAGCACGCGCGCATCGAGGGTGAAGTACGCTGCGCCAACCTGGTCGTCAATGGATTCATCGCCGGATCGGTTTTTTCCACGGAACTACTTGAATTACAGCCGAAAGGCCGCATTCATGGTGATGTCCATTACAAGCTGCTCGAGATGCACGGCGGCGCCCTGGTTACCGGCAAGCTCACGCACCAGCCGGCGGGCGAGCCCGTGTTCCACCTGGCCGTGGCGGAGGCCTCTCAGGCATGACCGTCACGAACAGTCTATAATGGAATAAATTTGAATCCAATCAGGAGTTTATCCATGACTGCAGTGGCCGAAGTAGTAGACTTTGACACCATCCCGACCCCTATCGTCTTCACCGATAGCGCCGCTGAAAAAGTGGCGCAACTGATCGAGGAAGAGGGCAATCCCGACCTGAAACTGCGCGTCTTCGTGCAGGGTGGCGGCTGCTCGGGCTTCCAGTACGGCTTCACCTTCGACGAAATCGTCAACGAAGACGACACGACCATGGAGAAGAACGGCGTGCAGCTGCTGATCGACTCGATGAGCTACCAGTACCTCGTCGGCGCCGAAATCGACTACAAGGATGACCTGGAGGGCGCCCAGTTCGTCATCAAGAACCCGAACGCGACCAGCACCTGCGGCTGCGGTTCGTCGTTCTCGGCGTAAGTTTTACGCTAACCCGGCCTGGCCGGGTGTCGTTATCAGATCCGGGCAATGCCCGGATTTGTTTTTTGCGCCTTGGGCTGTGGGTGGCACGCTTTTGTAGGGTGGGCTCCGCCCACGCGGGCTATCACCTGCACAGACGCGACTTTATACGCGCGAGCGCCATATCGCATGCAAGGTGGCGCTGCGCGTGTAAAGCCGCAGCCGTGCAAAGGATGACGCGCGTGGGCGGAGCCCACCCTGCCACTGCGATTGCTCTACCTGCATCTAGGCAGGATACAGTGCGCCTAAAATTCGCAGCCCCTTCGCCCCCGTCACCGCCGGCATGTTGCCCGGCTGGCGCTCATTGAACCGATAGCCCAGCCAGGCGAACGCCAGCGCCTCGACCCGGTTCGGCGCGATGCCGAGTTCTGCCGTCGATTCCACCAGCACATGGCCGCCGAGAGCGGCCGCCAGCATGCGCAGCAGCGTGCCGTTGTAGGCGCCGCCGCCGCAGACATAGACGGCGTCGACGCGCACGTTCTCGGCCAGGATGGCGTTGGCGATTGTCTGCGCGGTCAGGGCGGTCAGGCTCGCCTGCACGTCGGCCGCGGGGAGGCTCGAGAAGCCCGCCAGGTGCGCATCCAGCCATTCCATGTGGAAAAGGTCGCGCCCCGTGCTCTTCGGTGCCGGCTGGTGGAAATACGGTTCTTCCAGCAAGGTCGCGAGCAGGGCGGCGTCCACCGTCCCGCTCGCGCCCCAGGCCCCACCCTCGTCGTATTCCTTGCCTTGATGGCGCCCGATCCAGCCGTCCATCAGCACATTGCCCGGCCCGGTGTCGTAGCCGGTGACGCGGCCGTCTTCGTGCAGCATGCTGATGTTGCCGATGCCGCCGATATTCACGACCACGCGCGTCGTCCCCGGCTTGCCGAAGGCCGCCGCGTGAAACGCCGGCACCAGCGGCGCACCCTGGCCGCCGGCCGCGATGTCGCGGCTGCGGAAGTCGGCAATGACGTCGATGCCCGTCAGTTCGGCCAGCAGCGAGGGATTATTTGTCTGGCGCGTAAAACCGAGTTCGGGCCGGTGGCGCACGGTCTGGCCGTGCACGGCAACGGCGGCAACCCGTCCGGGCGCGTGCGTCTTCAAGGCCTCGACGCACTCGGCATAAGCCTGCGCCAGCCCGTTGGCGGCGATCGCCTCGCGCTCGATCTCGTTCTGTCCGTTTGCCTGCAAGGCCATCAGCTCGGCGCGCAGGGTGGCCGGGAAGGGGACAAACGCGGCCTCGAGGGTGCGGATGCTGCCGTCGGCGAAATCGGCCAGCACGCCGTCGACCCCGTCCAGGCTGGTGCCCGACATCAGGCCAATATAAAGGGAAGAGGAGGAATTGTTCGTCATCATGTGCCCATCATAATCGAGACCCACGTAAAAACGCCTTCCGTGCCATGAAGCAGGGAAGGCGTTTTACGAAGATGCGTGAGGCGCTTAGCGGGCAGCCATGGCGTTGCCGCCCGGGGTCAGCAGCGAGAAGCGGTGGTTCATTTCCGCGGCAGCCATCCGGAAGCGGGCCAGTTCGCCCTTGCTCAGGGGAGCGGCCATCAGGTCTTTCAGCGTGCTCGGATCGCGTGCGACATCGGCGACGCGGAATTCGTAGTGCAGGTGCGCGCCGGTCGACCAGCCGGTCGAGCCGACGAAGCCGATGACCTGGCCTTGCGTGACCTTGGCGCCCTTGCGCAGGCCGTTGATGCGGCTCATGTGGGCGTAGGCGGTGCTGTAGTTCGACCAGTGCTTCAGGACGACCATGTTGCCGTAGCCGTTAGATACACCGGCGAAGTCGACAGTGCCGTCGCCGGCGGCGCGGATTGGGGTGCCGGTCGGGGCTGCGAAATCGATGCCCTTGTGTGCTTTCCACTCGCCCGAGATCGGGTGCACGCGGTTGGCGAAGCCCGACGAGACGCGGGTGAATTCGAGCGGCGACTTGAGGAAGGCTTTTTTCAGCGACTTGCCGTCCAGGCTGTAGTAGCCGCCCTGCCGGGTGACCGGGTCTTCGAACCACACGGCCTGGTAGCTGGCGCCGCGGTTGATGAATTCGCCTGCCAGGATGCGGCCGGTTTTGACCAGTTCGCCGTCGAGCCAGAAGGTTTCGTAGACAACATTGAAACGGTCGCCGCGCTTCAGGTCGCCGCGGAAGTCGATGTTGGTCGAGAACATCTTGATGATTTCGCCGACCACCGAATCCGGAATCGAGCCGCCGTCGACGTTCGCGTCGGTGGCCGCGTAGAGCGAGGAATTGGTGATTTCGCGCGAACGCATTTCGACGCGGCGCTCGAGCTTGGCAGGGGCTTCGCTTGCCTTGAAACTGTCGCCATGGCGGACGATGGTGAGCGTGGTCGGCTCGCTGTTCTTGTCGGTCAGGGTGGCGCGCAGCGACAGCAGTTCGCCGTTCTCGTCGGTCTCGGCCTGCAGGCGCTTGCCGTTTTTCAAGGACAGGAGGCGGCGGGCGAGTTTATCGGAACGGATGAAGTTCTGGGCCTGCGCATCGTTCACGCCAAGGCGGCCGAGCATGGTGCCGATAGAATCACCCGAACGCACGCGCTCTTCGTGGATGAATTGCTGCTCGTCCTGTTGCAGGGCGCTGATCTGGTCGGCGAGATTTGGCAGGGCCAGGTGTTCGGAGACGGACACGACCTGGACGTTGCTGTCGTCCTGGGTGATCGGAGCGGTCGCAACAGCGCCAAACGCGCACAGTGCGAGAGCAAGGGCGCCGGCGCCGACGATACGAGTTTTACGGCTCGTATTGGCCAGGCTCAACAGGCTTTTGCGGGTGAATTTATGTATTGGGTTCATGCAATCAGTTAAAATTTACCGCTTGAACTTAGGACCGCTATTTTTCTTGTTGTTTTAAAAAGTTTTCTTGCAGCAAGATTGATGGGATCGAGCATTGTACCAAAATATGCGCTCCTACAACCGTTTTAGCCAAACTCCTACAAAGAATTTATGACAGACTCCGCGTCTTGTAGTAATAACAACTCCGCTTCCGCCACCGCTGTGCCCCTGTCCGACAAGGTCCAGGAAGCGCTCGCCATCACCAAGCGCGGCGTCGACGAACTGCTGATCGAAAGCGAATTCGTGCAGAAGCTGGTGCGCTCGGAAAAGACCGGCACGCCGCTCCGTATCAAGCTGGGCCTGGACCCGACCGCCCCCGACCTGCACCTGGGCCATACCGTGGTGCTGAACAAGCTGCGCCAGCTCCAGAACCTGGGCCACCAGGTGATTTTCCTGATTGGCGACTTCACCTCGATGATTGGCGATCCGTCGGGCCGTAACGTCACGCGCCCGCCGCTCACCCGCGAGCAGGTCGAGGAAAACGCCATGACCTATTTCCGTCAGGCTTCCCTCGTGCTCGACGCCGAGCGCACCGAAATGCGCTACAACTCCGAGTGGTGCGACCCCCTCGGCGCGCGCGGCATGATTCAATTGGCCTCGCGCTACACCGTCGCCCGCATGATGGAACGCGACGACTTCACCAAGCGCTACAAGAGTGGGACTCCGATTGCCGTCCATGAGTTCCTGTATCCCTTGATGCAGGGCTACGATTCGGTCGCTTTGAAGTCAGACCTTGAGCTAGGTGGAACAGACCAGAAATTTAATTTGCTGGTTGGACGCGAACTCCAGAAGGACTATGGGCAAGAGCCACAGTGCATCCTGACCATGCCGCTGCTCGAAGGCCTGGACGGCGTCGAGAAAATGTCCAAGTCGAAGAACAATTACATCGGCATCACCGAAGCGCCGAATACGATGTTCGCCAAGCTGATGAGCATTTCGGACGTGATGATGTGGCGCTATTTCGAGCTGCTGTCCTTCCGCTCGCTGGACGACATCGCCGCCCTGAAGGCTGCCGTCGAGGGCGGCGCCAACCCGCGCGACGCCAAAGTGGCGCTGGGCAAGGAGATCGTCGCCCGCTTCCATTCGGCCCAGGCGGCCGAGGATGCGCTGGCCGACTTCGTCAACCGCTCGAAGGGCGGCATCCCCGACGACGTGCCGGAAGTCGCCGTCTCGGGCGCGCCGCTGGGCGTGGCGCAGCTGCTGAAGGCGGCCGGCCTGTGCGCCTCGACCTCGGAAGCCATGCGCATGGTCGACCAGGGCGGCGTGCGCATCGACGGCAATGTCGTCAGCGACAAGAATCTGAAAGTCGACGCCGGCCAGTTCGTGATGCAGGTGGGCAAGCGCAAGTTCGCGCGAGTCAGCTTTACGGCATGATCGGGCTGCTGCAACGCGTCAGCCACGCCAGCGTCGTGGTCGAGGGCGCGACGGTCGGCGCCATCGATGCCGGCCTGATGGTGCTGGTCTGCGCCGAGAAGGGCGATACCGAGCGCGAAGCGGACGCCCTGCTGGCCAAATTGCTGGGCTACCGGGTGTTTTCCGACGAGGCCGGCAAAATGAACCGCAGCGTCACCGATACCGAAGGCGCACTGCTGCTCGTGCCGCAGTTCACGCTGGCGGCCGATACCCGCTCCGGCACCCGTCCTTCGTTTTCGCCGGCGGCCAGCCCCGACGACGGGCGTCGCCTGTTCGATTATTTCGTGCGCCAGGCGCGGCAGCGCCATGGCAAAGTGGAGACCGGTCAATTCGGCGCAGACATGAAAGTGAGCCTGACGAACGACGGTCCGGTGACCATCTGGCTGCGTGTTGATCCGGTCGTTGTTTCGCGTTGAAACCCCGGTAGCAGCGCACGGTCAATACAACATACAAGGAGGTTCAGTGGGGGAGTCGAAGATGAACATCTGGAGCGATTCATTTACTGAAGGCGGCATGATTCCGCCGGAGTGCGCGTTCGCGGTCATCGATCCGCAAGCGCACGTACGCTTGTCGAACAATCGCAATCCCCACCTGGCCTGGGACGGCGTGCCGGCTGGTACCCAGTCGCTGGCGATCCTGTGCGTCGATGGCGATGCGCCGACCGACGGCACCGACGTCAACAAGGAAGGGAAGGTCGTGCCGGAGTCGCTCAAGCGCGCCGATTTCCATCACTGGGCGCTGGTCGACATCCCGCCGAGCCTGAAGGCGATCGAAGAGGGCCAGTTCTCCGACATGATCACGCCGGGCGGCAAGAGCGGCCCGAACGTCCCTTTCCTCGTCAAGAACGGCACCGAGCACCAGCTGCGCCAGGGCGTCAACGACTACACCAGCTGGTTCGCGTCGGATCCGGCCATGGCCGGCGAATACTTCGGCTACGACGGCCCGTGCCCGCCATGGAACGACGAGCGCGTTCACACCTATGTGTTTACAATCTATGCGCTCGACATCGCCGAATTTCCGCTCGAGGGCAGTTTTACCTGTGCCGAGGCAAGGGCGGCGCTGAGTGGCCACATTCTCGACGAAGCGCAGATCTACGGCGTCTATTCGCTCAATCCTGAGGTCGCAGCGACGCTTTCTACCTGATCATTTCACCTCGCCCGGCTTTCCGGGCGCATTCTGGACCGCATGCATAACGACACCCCTACCCGGATCGTGCTGATCCGTCATGGCGAAACCGCCTGGAACGCCGAACGCCGCCTGCAGGGCCACCTCGACATCGACCTGAACGAAGAAGGGCAGCGCCAGGCGCGCGCCCTGGCGGCCAGCCTGGCCAACGAACATTTCGACGTCCTCGTCTCGAGCGACCTGGCGCGTGCCAGCCAGACCGCCAAGGCCCTCGGCGACGTCATTGGCTTGCCCCTCTATATAGATGGGCGCCTGCGCGAGCGCTGCTATGGCGGCTTCGAGGGCTTGCTGTACGCCGACATCGCCGAACGCTTCCCCAAGGAATTCGCAGCCTGGCAGGGGCGCGACGTCGATGCCCAGCTGCCGCCGGGGCAGAACCGGGGCGAATCCTTCCGCGAGTTCTATGACCGGGTAATCGGCGCCGTGCTCGGCTGGGCAGAGGACAATCCAGGTAAATCGCTGGCGATCGTCGCCCACGGCGGCGTGCTCGAATGCATTTATCGGGCTGCACTCGGCCTGTCGCTGGAAACGCCGCGCGATTTCAAGGTCCTCAATGCCAGCGTCAACCGGTTTACGGTGCAGGGCGGCAAGCTGGAGCTGGTCAGCTGGGGCGAGGTCGCCCATTTGCAGCCGGCCGTTCTCGACGATATCTAATTGTAGGGTGGGCTCTTGAGCCCACGCGGTGATACGTACGGGCTTCGATGTCGTGCTCGACGATCTCGGCGTAGCGTATCACCGCGTGGGCACAAGTGCCCACCCTACGTCAAGCTCATGTCTGCCGGGTAAGCCCTAAAGCATTCCTTTTCCCTTTGTCCACACCGAATTCTCCGGTGCGCGACAGTTTCGAAAAAATATTGCCCGTAAATTGAGCAGTAGTTCAGGTAAAATAGCGGGTTCCCGTCCATTCTTATCCTGTTCCCGCTGTGCAAATCGGCCCTTATACACTGCGCAATAACGTCTTCGTCGCCCCGATGGCCGGCGTGACCGACCGTCCGTTCCGCCAGCTGTGCAAGCAGCTGGGAGCAGGCTATGCCGTGTCCGAGATGGCGGCGTCGAATCCGAGATTGTGGGCCAGCGAAAAGACCAGCCGCCGCACCGATCACGAAGGCGAGATGGAGCCGAAGGCGGTGCAAATCGCCGGCGCCGACCCGCAGGACCTGGCCGATTGCGCCCGCCACAACGTCGAACGCGGCGCCCAGATCATCGACATCAACATGGGCTGCCCCGTCAAAAAGGTCTGCAACAGCTGGTGCGGTTCCGCCTTGCTGCAGCACGAAGACCTGGTCGAGCGCATCCTGCACGCCGTGGTGGACGCCGTGGACGTGCCGGTAACCCTGAAATTCCGTACCGGCTGGGACCGCCAGAACAAGAACGCATTGCGCATCGCCCGCATGGCCGAGCAGGCCGGCATTCAGATGCTGACCCTGCACGGCCGTACGCGCGCCGACGGCTACAAGGGAGATGCGGAATACGACACCATCCGCGCCGTGAAAGCGGCAGTCGGGATTCCGGTAGTCGCGAACGGCGACATCACGACCCCGGAAAAGGCGAAATTTGTGCTCGACTACACGAGTGCGGACGCCGTCATGATCGGCCGCGCGGCCCAGGGCCGTCCCTGGATCTGCCGCGAAATCGACCATTACTTGCGTACTGGCGAGCATCTGCCGGCGCCGCTGGTGGAAGAAGTGCGGGCCCTGATGAACGAACACCTGCCGGCCCATTACGCCTTCTACGGCGACTACATCGGCGTGCGCAGCGCGCGCAAGCACATCGGCTGGTATGTCGAGGACTTGCCGGGCGGCGAGGAATTCCGCCAGCGGATGAACCTGCTGGAGTCGACGGCCGAGCAACTGGCGGCAGTCGATAATTTTTTCGAATCGCAACTTCGTCATGGCGACCGGTTACAATACCGGCCCGCGTTGCCTGTCGTAGATGCAATCGCGGCATAAAAGTAAAAAAACTACAAGAACGATTTGGGGACACTGCCGACACAATCGGCGGAGCAATCACTAACCAGGATGAAGCAGCAGACATGAGCAAAGAGAGTATCCAGGAAGTTGTCCAGAAGAGCCTAGAGGACTATTTCAATGACCTGGGCGAGCAAAAGCCGACGAACATCTACGACATGATGGTCATGACCGTGGAAAAGCCGATCCTCGAAGTGGTGATGACGCGCGCCGACGGCAACCAGTCGCACGCGGCCCAGATGCTGGGCATCAACCGCAATACCTTGCGCAAGAAACTGCAAGAGCACGGACTGCTCTAAGCATTCACCGGCACGCGTGGCCGCGTGGGCGCGGCCAGGAAGGCGCGCCGGAATTCCGACCAGAATTCTCATCAACCAGTGGCCACCCCATGATCAAACAAGCTCTCATTTCCGTCTCCGACAAGACCGGCGTGCTCGACTTTGCGCGCGCCCTGTCCGCGCTCGGCGTGAACATCCTGTCCACCGGCGGCACGGCCAAGTTACTTCAGGAAAACGGCGTACCGGTCACCGAAGTGGCCGACTACACGGGCTTTCCGGAAATGCTCGACGGCCGCGTCAAGACCCTGCACCCGAAAGTGCACGGCGGCATCCTCGCGCGCCGCGATTTTCCTGAGCACGTGTCCAAGCTGCAAGAGCACGGCATTCCGGAAATCGACATGGTCGTGGTCAACCTGTACCCCTTCCAGGCGACCGTCGCCAAGGATGACTGCTCGCTGGAAGACGCGATCGAGAACATCGACATCGGCGGCCCGACCATGCTGCGCTCGGCGGCCAAGAACCACCGCGACGTGGTCGTGATCTGCGACCCGAGCGACTACGGCGTCGTGCTGGCCGAAATGAAAGGGACCGGAGAAGTTGCCGGCGCCGTCAGCTACGACACCAAGTTCCGCCTCGCCAAAAAAGTCTTTTCGCACACCGCGCAGTACGATGGCGCCATCACGAACTATTTGACCAGCCTGGGCGAAGACAAGCAGCACGCGACGCGCGCTCAGTATCCGCAGACCATCAATATGGCCTTCGAGAAGGTGCAGGACATGCGCTATGGCGAAAACCCGCACCAGGGCGCCGCCTTCTACCGCGACATCGCCCCTGTCGACGGCGCGCTCGCCAACTACCGCCAGCTGCAGGGCAAGGAACTGTCGTACAACAACATCGCCGACGCCGATGCCGCCTGGGAATGCGTGAAGTCGCTCGGCGGTTTCCAGCATCCGGCCGGCTGCGTGATCGTCAAGCACGCCAATCCATGCGGCGTGGCGATCGGCGCCGATGCCCTGGACGCCTACACCCGTGCCCTGCAGACCGATCCGACTTCGGCCTTTGGCGGCATCATCGCCTTCAACGTCGAAGTCGACGGCCGTGCCGCTGAAGCGCTGGCGAAACTCTTCGTCGAAGTGCTGATCGCACCGTCCTTCACCGCCGAGGCACGCCAGATCATGGCGGCCAAGCAGAACGTTCGCTTGCTGGAAATTTCCTTGGGCAATGGCCAGAACCCGTACGACGTCAAACGCGTGGGCGGCGGCTTGCTGGTGCAGGCGCCGGATGCGAAGAATGTCGGTATCGGCGACCTGCGCGTGGTGTCGAAGAAGCAGCCGACCCAGCAGCAGTTGCAGGACCTGATGTTCGCCTGGCGCGTCGCGAAATTCGTGAAATCGAACGCGATCGTCTTCTGCGGCAACGGCATGACGCTGGGTGTCGGGGCAGGGCAGATGAGCCGTATCGATTCGGCGCGTATCGCGTCGATCAAGGCGCAGAACGCCGGGCTGTCGCTGGCCGGTTCGGCTGTGGCCTCGGACGCCTTCTTCCCGTTCCGCGACGGCCTCGATGTCGTGGTCGATGCGGGTGCGACTTGCGTGATTCATCCAGGCGGCTCGATGCGCGACCAGGAAGTGATCGACGCGGCGGATGAGCGTGGTGTCGTGATGCTGTACACGGGTACCCGCCACTTCCGTCATTGATTCGTAGGGTGGGCAGGTCTCCTGCCCACGCGTTCAACACACGTGCGCCCAACGGTTGCATAAACATCAGCCACCTGTGTTTTTACACAGTATTTTTCCCACGAACGTTGCTGGCCGGTATAACATTCGATAATGATTATCCTCGGCATCGACCCAGGCCTGCGCACCACCGGCTTTGGGCTTATTGAAAAACACGGCAGCAAACTGCGCTATATCGCCTCGGGCACCATCAAGACCGGCCTGGAGGGCGCGCTGCCGCCACGCCTGAAGATCATCCTCGATGGCGTGCGCGAAGTCGTCACCACCTATGGCCCGCAATGCGCGGCCATCGAAAAAGTGTTTGTGAACGTCAACCCGCAATCCACGCTGCTGCTCGGCCAGGCCCGTGGCGCAGCCATCAGCGCGCTGGTCGGCTTCGACCTCGACGTGGCGGAATACTCGCCAACCCAGATCAAGCAATCCGTCGTCGGCAGCGGCAAGGCGGCCAAGCCGCAGGTGCAGGACATGGTTGCGCGTCTCTTGAAGCTGCCGGGCCTGCCCGGCAGCGACGCGGCCGATGCCCTCGGCGTCGCGATCTGCCATGCGCACACCTACGACACGCTGGCGCTGCTCAACGTGCTCAGCCCGCAGAAGGCCACGCTGCGCATGAAAAACGGTCGTCTCGTTTAACCAGAAAAAAAAGGTCAACCATGATTGGTCGCATTTCCGGAACGCTGCTGGAAAAAAATCCGCCGCAACTGCTGGTGGACTGCCAGGGTGTCGGCTATGAAGTCGACGTGCCGATGAGCACCTTCTATAACCTGCCGCACACCGGCGAGAAGGTGGTGCTGTTCACCCACCTGGCGATCCGCGAGGATGCGCACCTGCTGTTCGGCTTCGGCAGCGCCAGCGAGCGCGCGCTGTTTCGCCAGCTGATCAAGATCACCGGCGTCGGTGCCCGTACCGCGCTGGCGATTTTATCGGGCATGACGGTGGCCGACCTGTCGCAGGCCGTCACGCTGCAGGAAGCAGGGCGCCTCGTGAAAATTCCCGGCATCGGCAAGAAGACCGCCGAGCGCCTGCTGTTGGAACTGAAAGGCAAGATCGGCGCCGACCTCGGCACTGTCGGTGGCGCACCGCGCGACGATACCCAGTCCGACGTGCTCAACGCGCTGCTGGCTTTGGGGTATTCTGACAAGGAAGCGCTGCTGGCGACCAAGAACCTGCCGGCGGGCTCGACCGTGTCCGACGGCATCAAGTTCGCGCTGAAGGCGCTATCCAAAGCCTGAGCGCAGCAACACGAGATCAGATCATGAGCATCCAGACCGACAATTTCACCGAGCAGCGGGTCATCGACGCCGCGCCGGCCTCGCCCAACGAGGAGGCGATCGAGCGCGCCTTGCGCCCGAAGCAGCTCGACGAATACGTCGGCCAGGAAAAGATCCGCGACCAGCTCGAGATCTTCATTTCCGCCGCGCGCAAGCGGCGCGAAGCGCTCGACCACACGCTGCTCTTCGGTCCTCCAGGCCTCGGCAAAACCACGCTGGCCCACATCATCGCGCGCGAGATGGGCGTCAACCTGCGCCAGACTTCCGGTCCGGTCCTGGAGCGCCCGGGCGACCTGGCGGCGATTCTGACCAATCTCGAACCGAACGACGTCCTGTTCATCGACGAGATCCACCGCCTCTCGCCGGTGGTCGAGGAGATCCTGTACCCGGCGCTCGAGGACTACCAGATCGACATCGTGATCGGCGAAGGCCCGGCCGCGCGTTCCGTCAAACTCGACTTGCAGCCGTTCACGCTGGTCGGCGCCACCACGCGCGCCGGCATGCTGACCAATCCGCTGCGCGACCGCTTCGGCATCGTCGCCCGCCTCGAGTTTTATAACGTCGCCGAGCTGACCAAGATCGTCACCCGCAGCGCGGCGCTGCTGGAAGCGCCGATCAAGGAAGACGGCGCGCGCGAAGTGGCCATGCGCGCGCGCGGCACCCCGCGTATCGCCAACCGCCTGCTGCGCCGCGTGCGCGATTACGCGGAAGTGAAGGGCACCGGCGAGATCACGATGGAGATGGCGGACCGCGCCCTCAAAATGCTCGACGTCGACTCGGTCGGCTTCGACGTCATGGACCGCAAGCTGCTGGAAGCGGTGCTGTTCAAATTCGGCGGCGGACCGGTCGGCATCGGCAACCTGGCGGCGGCCATCGGCGAAGCGGCCGACACCATCGAGGACGTGCTCGAACCCTACCTGATCCAGCAGGGCTATCTGCAGCGCACCCCGCGCGGACGCATCGCGACGCCGGCGGCGTATCAGCACTTCGGCGTCGCGGCACCGCGCATCAGCCCCACGGGCGACCTGTGGGACAACCTGCGTTGAGTACCGGATCGATGCAGATCTGGGTCGACGCCGACGCCTGCCCCGCCGTCATCAAGGACATCCTGTACCGGGTTGCCGAGCGCACGCAGATCCAGGTGACGCTGGTGGCGAACCAGCTGCTGCGCGTGCCCGGCTCGAAATTCATCCGCTCGGTGCAGGTGCCGAGCGGCGCCGACGTCGCCGATGCCGAGATCGTCGAACGCCTCGCTCCGGGCGACCTGGTCGTCACCGGCGACATCCCGCTCGCGGCGCTGGTGCTGGAGAAGGGCGGCTTCGCGCTGAACCCGCGCGGCGATTTCTATACGAAGGACACCATCGCCCAGCAGCTCACCATGCGCGCCTTCATGGAAGAACTCAGAAGCGGCGGCGTCGACACCGGCGGCCCGGCCGCCTTCAGCCAGTCCGACCGCCAGCAGTTCGCGAATTCCCTCGACCGGCACCTGGCGCGGCATCGTCCCAAAGCAAGCTAAGCCGCCCATGCCGCCGAGCGTGGCGACATGGAAATTGCTGATCTGCCATGATCCTCCGGACTTTCAAGAGGAGCAGGCGCGTGTGGTGGCAACAAAGCTGGATGACGATACAGCAGGAATTTTCCGATCTGGGCGACGTCGATTCGATCACCCGGCTGGTGGTGCGCATGCTGGTTGCGATCGTGCTGGGCGGCATCCTCGGCTATGAACGCGAATCGGTCGGCGCCTCGGCCGGCCTGCGCACCCACATGCTGGTCTCGCTCGGCTCGGCCCTGTTCGTGCTCATTCCCCTGCAGGCGGGCATGCCGATCGAAGACCTGTCGCGCGTGCTGCAGGGCGTCACGGCCGGCATCGGCTTCCTCGGCGCCGGCGCCATCCTCAAGCAGAGCAACCGCAACGATATCCGCGGCCTCACCACGGCCGCCAGCGTC
Organism: Massilia litorea; assembly: GCF_015101885.1. Taxonomy (NCBI): domain Bacteria; kingdom Pseudomonadati; phylum Pseudomonadota; class Betaproteobacteria; order Burkholderiales; family Oxalobacteraceae; genus Massilia; species Massilia litorea. Next base: position 464,299 of record NZ_CP062941.1, on the reverse strand, counting down.
TGGCTGACCGCCGCCATCGGCATTGCCGCCGGCATGGGACGGGAAGCGACGGCCGTGCTGAGTGCGCTGTTCGCGCTCATCATTCTGGCCATCCTGCGCCGCTCGCCCAAGGAGTGATCTGCCGTTCGGAACGCTTGCAGTTTCGTGCCAGCAAGCGCGCGCCACGTCCGTCCTCGTTTGCTAGGATGCCGCTGATAAGGTCGATCCAGCGAGGCGCGCATGGCAGGGAGCGGCAACTCGGATCCGCGGGCGAACGCCTATCTGGCGGCGCGTGTGGACGATGCCTTGAAGATGTTGAAAACGGATGGCATGTCGCCCGCGCTGGAATTCATGCAGCTGGTCGGGGTGCCGCGGACGGTCGCGCTGCGCGTGCTGTGCTCGCCCGCTCAGCAGCGGTCGCGCGACCGCCGCAAAAGTCCGCGTTAACACCCTCCTTGGTACCCCCTTAGCCGCCGCGCTGGCCGGCCCGCGCCGCCAGGATCGCACCGAGGCGCGCGGTATCGACCGGCTTGACCATGTGGTGATCGAACCCGGCCGCGAGCGCAGTGCTGCGGTCGTGTTCCTGCCCATAACCCGTGATCGCCACGAGCAGGGCCCTGGCCGTCTCCGGCTGGGCGCGCAGGCGCCGCGCCAGTTCGTTGCCGTCCATTTCGGGCAGGCCGATGTCGAGCAGGCAGACGTCCGGCCGTTCGCGCCGGGCGCGCGCCAGGGCCCTCGTGGGCGAGTATTCGACCAGCGCCGTGTGGCCCAGCGCCTCGAGCAGCATGGCCAGCGTGGCCGCGGCGTCGACATTGTCGTCCACCACCATGATGCGCAGCGGCGCGCAGGCGTCGTCAGGGTCCGCATTCGGGGGCGCCACGTCGGCCTGCTCGACCGTTTCCTCCCGGCGCGGCAGCCAGATCGTGAAGCGGCTGCCTTTGCCCGGACCGTCGCTGGCCGCGCTGACGCTGCCGCGGTGCAGTTCGACCAGGCTTTTCACCAGCGCCAGGCCCAGGCCCAGTCCGCCCGACGAACGGTCCGGCGTGCGCTCGGCCTGGGAAAACAGGTCGAACACATGCGGCACCAGGGCGGCGTCCATGCCGATGCCGTTGTCGGCGACGCCCACCACGATCTCGCCGTCGGCGATGCCCATGTCGAGGCGCAGCTTGCCGCCTTCGGGCGTGTACTTGGCCGCATTGTTCAGGATATTCGCGAGCACCTGCACCAGGCGCTTCTCGTCGCCCGTGACCATGAAGGTGTCCGGCGCCAGCTGCAGCGACAGTTCATGGCGGCGCGACTGTAACAGCGGCGTCACCTGTTCCACCGCGTGGGACACCACCTGGCGCATGTCGACCGGCACGGCGTCGAGCGTCACCAGCCCGGTCGTCACGCGCGAGACGTCGAGCAGGTCGTTCACCAGGCCCGTCATGTGCTCGACCTGGCGCGCGATGATGCGGCTGGTGTCGCGCACGCGCACCTCGTCGAGTTTCACCAGTTGCAGCAGCTGGGCCGCCGCGCCGATCGGCGCCAGCGGATTGCGCAGTTCGTGCGCCAGCATGGCGAGGAATTCGTCCTTGCGGCGCGCGCTTTCCTGCAGCTGCTTCTCGCTGCGTTTGCGTTCGCTGATATCGCGGAAGAACACGGCCAGTTCGTCGCGCAGGGCGGGCACGGCGCGGATCTCGATCCAGGCCTGGGAACCGGACGGGAATACATGGTGGTGTTCGACGCTGGCCGCCGTGCGCTCGCGCTGCACTTGCCGGTACAGCGACTCGACCTCGGTGCCGACCAGTTCCGGGAAGGCCTTCCAGTGGCTTTGGCCGATCAGTGCACCCGCCGGGCGGCGGCTGATGTGCGCGGCGGCGGTGTTCACATGGCGCAGCGTCCAGTCGGCGTCGAGCAGGGCGAAGCCTTCTTTCATGCTGTCGAAGATGCGGCGGCTGCGGTCGCGTTCCTCGCGCAGCTCGGCCTGGGCCCGGGCCGCTTCGACCGCCGACCAGGTGCGCTCGGCCATCGCGCGCACCAGCTGCAGCTCGCGTTCCTGCCACGGATGCACGCCGGCGTCGTGGATGACCAGGATCGCCTCCAGCTTGCGCGCGCGCACCAGGGGCGTGATCAGGTCGGCGCGCACGCCGATGCGTGCATAGGCCTCGGTATGGGCGGCCGTGCGCGGATCGAGCGCGATGTCCTCGTTGGCGACGATGACCCCGGCGCGCAGCTGCGCGATCATGTCCGGACCGTAGTCGTCCAGCACCTCCGTCTGGCCGGCGAGGCTGGCGAAGCCCGGCGCGGTCCAGTTCTGGCGGATGAACAGGGTGCCGCGCTCGTCGTCGACTTCGGCATAAAAGACGCGCGAGGCGCCGAGTTCGCGTCCCAGCAGCTCGCTGGCGGCCGCGATGATCGCTTCCGGGCTCTCCAGGGGCAGCAACGCGTTCGCCAGCCGCAGCTGCAGCGACTGGCTGCGCTCGTTCTCTTCCAGCTGCCCGACCGTCGCGGCCAGCTCGGCGTTGAGCGCTTCGAGCTGCAGCCTGCTGCGCACCTGGTCGGTGACGTCGCTGCCCTCGATGAAGATGCCGCCGACCTGGCCGCTCGCGTCCTTGATCGGCTGGTACACGAAGTTGGCGTAGCGCTCGATGGGCGGGCCGCCGTCCGGGGGCTGGATCTCGAACCGGTCTTCGCGCGCCACGTAGGCTTCGCCGCTGGCATATACCTGGTCGAGCAGGACGATATAGCCCTGTTCGACGGCTTCCGGCAGCGCTTCGGCCACTGTCAGGCCAAGCACGGAGCGGCCGCCGACCAGCTTCACATAGCCTGGATTGGCCAGCTCGAAGCGGTGCTCGGGGCCGCGCAGCATGGCCATGAAGGTCGGCGCCTGTTCGAACATCTGCGCCAGCTGGTCGCGCTGGTTCGCCAGCTCGCGCGCGGCCCGCACCTGGCGCGTGGTTTCGGAACACACCACCAGCACGCCGCCGACGCCGTTCGGCGCGGTATCGTCGTCGATCGGGCTGTAGCTGTAGGTCCAGTAGACTTCCTCGACGCGGCCGTGGCGGGTGATCGGGATCAGGTGGTCGACGTTCCAGGTCGCGCCCTTGCCCGATTGCGCCTGCTCGATCTGCGGCCCGATGACGGGCCAGATCTCTTCCCACACGGCGCGCCCAGGCTGGCCGAGGGCGACCGGGTGGCGTTCCGGCCCGATCGAGGCGCTGTAGGCGTCGTTGTAGAGGCAGGCGCGGTCAAGGCCCCAGAAGATGAACATCGGGTGGCCGGTGTTGAGCATCAGGCGCACCGTCGTGCGCAGCGCCTGCGGCCAGCCTTCGGGCGGGCCGAGCGAGGTGGCGGACCAGTCGTGGGCGCGCATCAGCGCGCCCATCTCTCCGCCGCCGGCAAGGAAATTCAAGGAGACGGGTCTCGGGTCGGCTCTCTGGTTCACGTCGTCTCGTTTACTGTAGCGTTGCTGGATCGTGCGGACCAGCCGAAGCATATACCAAGCCTGTGCGCGGGAATAGTCATCCTGCATGCAACCATGCCTGAAATAAAAAGGCGCTGTTCGCGTTAAATGTGGAATTTTCTTGAACGGCTGAGGTCCAAATGAGACTTCACCTGAGAGGAGGTTCGCATGCAGGCACGCAAGTTCGAGCACTTCCTGAAGAACCTGGCGGCGCTGACCCGGCGCCAGCGCGAGCGGCTGCTCGGCCTGCTGCTGCCAACGGTCAAGCTCGATCGGACGGTGGACGTCATCGAGCAGGCGGCAGCACCGCAACTTGCCTGCCCCGATTGCGGCTCGAATCGCTTCCACAAGCACGGCCGCGCCAACGGGCTGCAGCGTTTTCGTTGCCGCGCTTGCGGGCGCACCTGCAATGCGCTCACCGGCACGCCGCTGGCGCGCCTGCGCCACAAAGGGCGCTGGCTCGATTACCTGGGCGGCATGCTCGACTCGCACAGCATCCGGCGCAGCGCTGCGCAGCTCGGCGTTGCCGGCGCCACCAGCTTTCGCTGGCGCCACCGTTTCCTCGCGCTCACTCAAAACGACCGGCCCCAGCGCCTGGCCGGGATCGCCGAGGCCGACGAGATGTATGTGCTCGAATCACACAAAGGGTCCCGCTCGCTCGATCGGCCTCCACGCAAGCGCGGCGGCAAAGCGACAAAACGCGGCATTTCAAAGGAACAGATGTGCATCCTGGTCGCACGCGACCGGACCGGCCAGACGCTCGACTGGGTCCCCGGGAAGGGGCCGGTGACGCGGGCGCAATTGCACCAACATTTGAAAGTGCGCCTGGAGCCGGACGTGTTGCTGGTGACGGACGCGCATGCGGCGTACCGGCATTTCGCGCGCGAAGCCGGTATCACCCACCAAACGGTGAACTTGCAGGCGGGAATCCGGGTGCGCGGCGCGATCCACGTCCAGAACGTGAACGCCTATCACAGCCGCCTGCGCGGCTGGCTGCAGCCGTTTCACGGGGTCGCCAGCCGTTACCTCGGCAACTATCTCGGCTGGCGCTGGGCGCTCGACGGCGCCCGTATCAAGACGCCGGAGGCCTTGCTGCGAGCGGCCATCGGCATATTCCACACTTAACGCGAACAGCGCCAATAAAAAAGCGGCCACGCGGGCCGCTTGATGGGAAAGCAAGCTCCTTTTACTGCTCGCGCTGCCAGACCTGGGAGCGGCCGAACATCGGCGCGCCGATATAGCCGCGCACTTCCAGCTTCTGGCCGCCGTCGCGCAGTGTCGCCTTGCTCTTGTAGACCTTGCCCTTGGCCGGGTCGAGGATCTCGCCGCCGGTGTATTCGTTGCCGTCCTTTTTCAGGCCCGACACGATCGTCATGCCGATCAGCGGCTGGTCCTTGCGCGAATCCTTGCACTCGCCGCATTTCGGGTTCTGGTCTTCGTTCGGTCCGCGGAACAGCTTCTCGATCTTGCCCTGCAGGGCGCCGTTTTCCTCGGTGATGCGCACCAGGGCTTTCGGTTTGCCGCTCTCGTCGTCGATGGTCTTCCACAGGCCGACCGGCGAGGTGTTCTGTGCCCAGGCGGAGGCGGTGAGCAGCATGGTGGCCAGCAGGCCGGCTTTGATGAGAGGTCGCATCGTGGGGTCTCCGTTGTTGTGTTCAGGGAGTGTAGCAAACTGCGCACGCACCCTGTCGATAAAAACGTTGCGGAATGTTTCAGGCGGCGGGCAGCTCGTGGCCGACCATCAGGCGGTGGCCGTCGACGGTGCGCAGGCCGAACTCGCGCATGTCCCAGGGCTCGTCCCTGATCTCCTTGGTGATCTCGGCGCCGGCCGCCACCGCGCGCGCGTATTCGGCATCGGCATCCTCGACCACCAGATAGCCGTAGTACGAGTGGAACCCGGTGTCGGCGGGCGGCATGGCGTCGCGGCATTCGCCGGCCATGATGCGGCAGCCGTCGCGCACGAACATGCGCCAGCCCGGGTCGCCCATGTCGTGGGTCGCAAAGCCGAGGGCGTCGCGGTAGAAGGCGGCCGAGCGCTCGAGGTCGTGGACAGCCAGCACGTACATGTGGTCGCGGATCATCGGGTCTCTCCAACGTGTAGGGTCAAAAAAAACGCGGCCACCGGGGCCGCGTTCCTCACTGTGCGGGTCAGCCCGCGGCCAGTTTTCCGAGCTGCTCCTGCATCTTGACCAGCGTCGCCGAGAAGTTCGCCAGGCGTTCCTTCTCCTGCGCCACCACGGCGGCCGGCGCGCGTGCGACAAAGCTCTCGCTCGACAGCTTGCCGTTGGCCTTGCCGATCTCGCCCTCGAGACGTGCGATCTCTTTCGACAGGCGCTCGCGCTCGGCGGCGACGTCGATCTCGACTTTGAGCATCAGCTTGGTCGTGCCGACGATCGACACCGCGGCCGGCGATTCCGGCAGCGCGTCGACGATCTGCACTTCGGCGAGCTTGCCGAGCGACTGGATGAAGGGCGCAAAGCCGGCCATGTTGGCGCGGTCCTGTTCGGTGCCCGGCTCCACGATCAGCGGCACGCGCACCGACGGCGACAGCTTCATTTCGCCGCGCAGGTTGCGGGTCGCGTTGGTCAAGTCCTTCAGCTGCGCCATCCAGCTTTCCGCACCTTCGTCGATCAGCGCTTCGTTGGCGATCGGGTAGGGCTGCAGCATGATCGAATCGCCGGTCTTGCCGGCCAGCGGCGCGATCGCCTGCCACAGCGCTTCGGTCACGAACGGGATGACCGGATGCGCCAGGCGCAGGATCACTTCCAGCACGCGCAGCAGGGTGTGACGGGTGGCGCGCTGCTGCGCCTCGGTGCCTTGCTGGACCGTGACCTTGGCCACTTCCAGGTACCAGTCGCAGTACTCGTCCCAGACGAATTTGTAGATGGCGCTGGCGATATTGTCGAAGCGGTAGTCGGCGAAGCCCTTGGCCACTTCCAGCTCGACGCGGTTCATCAGCGAGATGATCCAGCGGTCGGCCGGCGACAGGTCGGCCGGGTCGGGCGCGCCGCAGTCCTTGCCTTCCGTGTTCATCATCACGAAGCGGGTCGCGTTCCACAGCTTGTTGCAGAAGTTGCGATAGCCTTCGGCGCGGCCCAGGTCGAAGTTGATGTTGCGGCCAAGGGAGGCGTAGCTCGCCATCGTGAAACGCACGGCGTCGGTGCCGAAGGCCGGGATCCCGGTGGGGAACTCCTTGCGCGTGGCCTTCGCGATCTTCTCGGCGGCGCGCGGGTCCATCAGGCCGGCGGTGCGCTTGGCCACCAGCGACTCGATGTCGATGCCGTCGATCAGGTCGATCGGGTCGAGCGTATTGCCCTTCGACTTCGACATCTTCTGGCCCTGCGAGTCGCGCACCAGGCCGTGCACGTAGACGGTCTCGAACGGCACTTTATTCGTGAAGTGCGCGGTCATCATGACCATGCGCGCGACCCAGAAGAAGATGATGTCGAAGCCGGTCACCAGCACCGAAGAGGGCAGGAACATTTTCATGGCCGGCGTCTCTTCCGGCCAGCCCATGGTCGAAAACGGCACCAGGGCCGAGGAGAACCAGGTGTCGAGCACGTCTTCGTCGCGGCGCAGTTCACCCGTGATGCCTTGTGCGGCGGCTTTGGCCCTGGCTTCCTCTTCGTCGCGGGCGACGATGATGTTCCCGGCTTCGTCGAACCAGGCCGGAATGCGGTGGCCCCACCACAGCTGGCGCGAGATGCACCAGTCCTGGATGTTGCCCAGCCACTGGTTGTAGGTCGTGCTCCAGTTCTCCGGCACGAACTTGATCTCGCCGTTGGCGACCTTTTCCAGGGCCACTTCGGTGATCGATTTGCCTGGATTGAAAGTGCCTTCCGGCGCCGGCTTGGTCATCGCGACGAACCACTGGTCGGTCAGCATCGGCTCGATGACGACGCCGGTACGGTCGCCGCGCGGGACCATCAGTTTATGGGGCTTGATCTGTTCGAGGAAGCCTTGCGCCTCCAGGTCGGCAACGATCTGCTTGCGCGCGGCGAAACGGTCCAGGCCCTGGTACTGAAGCGGGGCGTTCTCGTTGATCTTCGCGTCGAGCGTCATGATCGTGATCGGCGCCAGGCCCGCGCGCTGGCCGACGGCGTAGTCGTTGAAATCGTGGGCCGGCGTGATCTTCACGCAGCCGGTGCCGAATTCCTTGTCGACGTAGCTGTCGGCGATGACCGGGATTTCGCGGTCGGTCAGCGGCAGTTTCAGCATCCTGCCGTGCAAATGGGTGTAGCGCTCGTCGGTCGGGTCGACCGCCACGGCGACGTCGCCGAGCATCGTTTCAGGGCGGGTGGTGGCCACCGTCAGCGTGCCGGAGCCGTCCGCCAGCGGGTACTGGATGTACCACATCGAGCCGTCTTCCTCGACCGAATCGACTTCCAGGTCGGAGACAGCCGTGCCCAGCACCGGGTCCCAGTTCACCAGGCGCTTGCCGCGGTAGATCAGGCCCTGCTCGTACAGGCGCACAAACACTTCGGAGACCGTCTTGGAGCGCGTCTCGTCCATCGTGAAGTATTCGCGGTCCCAGTCGGGCGAGGTGCCGAGGCGGCGCATCTGGCCGGTGATCGTGTTGCCGGACTGCTCCTTCCACTCCCAGACCTTCTTGATGAATTCGTCGCGGCCGAGGTCGTGGCGCGAGATTTTTTGCGCATCGAGCTGGCGCTCGACCACGATCTGGGTCGCGATGCCGGCGTGGTCGGTGCCCGGGATCCAGGCGGTGTTATAGCCGCGCATGCGGTAGTAGCGCGTCAGGCCATCCATCACGGTCTGGTTGAACGCATGGCCCATGTGCAGCGTGCCCGTCACGTTCGGCGGCGGCAGCTGGATGCTGAACGATGGTTTGTCGGCGTCGAGGGTGGCGGCGAAGTACCCGCGCTCTTCCCACTCCTTGCGCCAATATTGTTCAATGTCGGCTGGCTCGAAAGACTTGGCTAATTCCATGATGTGATGGCGTTTGAATGTGCGAAAAGGACCATTATAGAGGAGGAGGGCGGGGATGCGTTCGGGCATGGCCATCCAATTTGCCGTTGCAGCGGGGAGACAAAACCCGGGTTAACGCTGCTTCGCTATTTATTGCCGTGCGGCAAAAATATATAATCCCGGTATTCTTCCCTCTCACACCGAATACCATGGACAACACATTGATGAACGATGGCGTGCTCGAAGCGCTCGCCTTCAAACTCGGCAACGAGGAATACGGCATCAAGATCCTGAAAGTGCAGGAAATCCGCGGCTACGAATCGGTCACCCGCATCGCCAGCGCACCGGAACACGTCAAGGGCGTGGTCAACCTGCGCGGCACCATCGTGCCGATCGTCGACATGCGCATCAAGTTCAAGCTCGGCGAGCCGACCTACAACCAGTTCACCGTCGTGATCATCCTGAACATCCAGGACCGCGTGGTGGGCATGGTGGTCGATTCGGTCTCCGACGTGATCTCGCTGACCGCCGACCAGATCAAGCCTGCCCCCGACCTGGGCGGCGCCCTGACCACCGATTACCTGGTGGGCCTGGGCACGGTCGACGAACGGATGATCATCCTGGTCGACATCGACCGCCTGATGTCGTCCGAGGAAATGGGCGTCATCGAGAGCATCGCCGCGTAAGCACTGGCTTGCCGCCATCCGGACCCGCCCATGTGGCGGGTTTTTTCTTGTCCCTGCCTCCAGCTCCCGCGCGGCGTGCGATCGACCGGCGTGCTTGTGCCTACAATACGGCCATCGACCGTCCACCAAGAGAAACCGATGCGCCTGCTCCGCTTCATCGTCCATACCCGCCGCCACCCGTCCGCCATCCTGCTGCTGGCCCAGCTGCTCGGCATGCTCCTGTATCCCTTCCTCGAGCAGACCCGGTACGGGCATGTGGCCTTCAACGCCTTCGGCATCCTGATATTGACCTTCACCATCCGCATGGTGCATCGCACGCCGGGACCGACCTGGATCAGCGTGGCGATGGCGGTGCCGATCATCGCGCTGCTGTCGGCGCAGATGATGTTCGGGATGCCGCACCTGGTCGCGTGGTCGTCGGGCCTGGAAGCGCTCTTCTATTTCTATGCCGCCGGCAGCCTGATCGCCTACATGCTGGAAGACCGCCGCGTGACCACCGACGAGCTGTATGCCGCCGGCGCGACCTTCACCCTGCTGGGCTGGGGTTTCACGCACCTGTACCTGGGGGTGCAGGCGCTGGCGCCGCACTCGTACGGCGCCGCGGTCAATCCGGAGCTGCCGCGTACCTGGACCGAACTGAATTACCTGAGCTTCGCGCTGCTGTCCTCCACCGGCATCGGCGACGTCATCCCGCTCACTGTGCACGCGCGCGCACTGGCCAGCATCGAGATGTTCGTCGGGCTGATCTACCTGGCGGCGGTGGTCGCGCGCCTGATCGGCCTGACGATGCAGCCGACCAAGTAGGGGGAGCCCGTCGGGCGCAGCGGTACATAAAAAAAGGACGCCGAAGCGTCCTTTTCGTTGTCCAGCTGACGCCGGCAGATTACTTGCCGCAGCCCAGCGATGCGATACGGTCGTAGGCAGCTTTCGCCTGCACCAGGCCATAGCCGTACTTCGTGTCGCGGCCGGCGGTGCCCAGGTCGAGCGCGCTGTTGTCCAGCGAGGTACGGATCTGGGAACCGGTACAGGTCGGGAAGTAGCTCCACACCAGTGCGGCGACGGCCGACACGTGCGGGGTTGCCATCGAGGTGCCGTCGAAGTAAGCGTAGTTCGATGCCTTCACGCCCACGGTCGCGCTCTGGCCCAGCTGGGCCTTCATCGCCGCGCCTTCGGTGTCGGACGCGCCGACCGAAGGAATGTTGGTCACGGTGGTGCCCAGCGTGCCTGCCAGAGGACCGGCCACGTTGTTGTACACGACTGCGCCGACGCCGCCGCTGTTCTGGCAGTTGGTGACCTTGGTCGCGAAGTCGACCGTGCCGCGCTGGATCAGGCAGACCTTGCCCGACACGGCAGTGTTGACGGTGTCGCCGATGCCGAAGTCGGCCAGCGGAGCGGTCGCGGTCGTGACCGGCGAGCCTTCCATCGCGGTGGGTGCGTAGGTGGTCGTGCCGACGCTCAGGACTGGATCCTGGCCGACGCCCATTGGGACAGTCGACAGGACGCTGACGCCAGGACCGGCGATCTCGACTTTGCTGTTGTACTGCGAGAAGGTGGCCCAGTTCTTGTTCTCGTCAAGGGCGGCGACCATCATCACGCTGGCGTAACCGGCCGGATAGCTGACGACGGTGTTACCGTCGTTGCCGGCGGCAGCGATGCTCAGCACGCCCTTGGTCTGCAGGCTGTCGAAGGCTTTCTGTTCGGTCATGCTGGCGCGGCCGCCGCCCAGCGACATCGTGATGATGTTGGCATTCGCCGCGCCGCACTTGTTGGCGGCGCTGGCCAGGGTCGACGAATAGGTCCAGGCGCCGTTCGCGCCGAACACCTTGACGATGTGCAGCTTGAGCTTCTTGTTCGGGTTCACGCCGACCACGCCGACGCCGCTGTTGTTGACGCCTGCGATGGTGCCGAACACGTGGGTGCCGTGGTGGGTCTCGTCGGTGTTCCACCAGCCGGTGCCGGAATCGTATTCGCCGGTCACGTTGGCGCCGTTGTCCTTCAGGTCTTCATGGGTGAAATCGACGCCGGAGTCGATGATGCAGACCTTGCGGTTGCCGGCGTTGGTGTCCGGCAGCTGGTCGGCCTGCACCAGCTTGATGCCGTATGGGACCAGCTGGCCGCTTGCGTACGGAGTACCGGTCGACGGGGTGGTCAGCGCGAACGGCTTGCGGATGACGTCTTCCTCGACGTATTCGACGTTCGGGTTGTTTTCCAGGCCCGCGAGGGCGGTGCGTGGCACTTCGATGGCCATGGCATTCATGCCGAAGATTTCGTGCTTGACCGAGCCTTTGGCCGCGGCAACGACGCCTTTGATGGCCGCTTTCGCGCCTGGTTTGAATGCAACGATGACGCGGGTGGTGTCCGGTGCCGCCGCCATGGCGGAACTGCACAGGATGCTGGCCGCAGCAGCGGTCAGGCACAGGCTAAGGATCTTGTTTGAAGCACGATTGGATCGTTGAATCATTTTTTACTTCTCCGTATGAAAGCCTATCGAAATGCCGCGATTCTTGGCTCGCGTGCATGTTTTTTATAAGACGTCGTTTGCCGCTTGTGACGGCTGAGCCAGTGTAGGCAGGAAAAGTATGTATAGGCAAATGACAAATCAACCGTGCTCGGCTGTGTTGCAATGTTGCACACCTGCACAATTGAAAACAGTATGCATCGTTACATTTGGTGATATATTTTTGTCCCCCAGCATTGTGCAAATGCAGCATTTTTGCAGCCTGCATAGACCACGCAGTTTTCCGGCACTTGGTATGATGGCGAACACTCCATTCCCAGGTAACAGGAACCACACATGAAAACCAAGGCAGCGATTGCATGGAAGGCGGGTCAGCCGCTGACGATCGAGGAAGTCGAACTCGAAGGCCCGAAGGCCGGCGAGGTCCTGGTCGAAGTCAAGGCCACCGGCATTTGCCACACCGATTACTACACGCTCTCGGGCGCCGACCCGGAAGGGCTGTTCCCCGCCATCCTCGGCCATGAAGGCGCGGGTGTCGTCGTCGACGTCGGCCCGGGCGTCACCAGCCTCAGGAAGGACGACCACGTCATTCCGCTCTACACGCCGGAATGCCGCCAGTGCAAATTCTGCCTGTCGCAAAAAACGAACCTGTGCCAGGCGATCCGCTCCACGCAAGGCCGCGGCCTGATGCCTGACGCGACGTCCCGTTTCTCGCTCGACGGCAAGCCGATCTTCCACTACATGGGCACCTCGACCTTCTCGAACTACATCGTGGTTCCGGAAATCGCGCTGGCCAAGGTGCGTAACGACGCGCCCTTCGACAAGATCTGCTATATCGGCTGCGGCGTGACCACCGGCATCGGTGCCGTGATCTTCACCGCCAAGGTGGAAGCGGGCGCCAACGTCGTCGTGTTCGGCCTGGGCGGCATCGGCCTGAACGTGATCCAGGCGGCGAAGATGGTGGGCGCGGACAAAATCATCGGCGTCGACATCAACCCGGCGCGCCAGGAAATGGCACGCAAGTTCGGCATGACCCATTTCGTCAATCCGACCCAGGTCGAGAACGTGGTGGACACGATTGTCCAGATCACCGACGGCGGCGCCGATTACTCCTTCGAGTGCATCGGCAACGTCAAGACCATGCGCCAGGCGCTCGAGTGCTGCCACAAGGGCTGGGGCCAGTCGATCATCATCGGCGTGGCGGAAGCGGGTGCCGAGATCTCGACCCGTCCGTTCCAGCTGGTGACGGGCCGCGAGTGGAAGGGCTCCGCTTTCGGCGGCGCGCGCGGCCGCACCGACGTGCCGAAGATCGTCGACTGGTACATGGAAAACAAGATCAACATCGACGACCTGATCACCCACCACCTGCCGCTCGAGCGCATCAACGAAGGGTTTGACCTGATGAAGTCGGGCGAGTCGATTCGCTCCGTGGTCGTGTATTAAGTCTGGTATTTTGTCGCCTGTTCCGCGAAAGCGACGGTTCGTCGCATGAAGCGGGCAGGCGGCTTTCGGTTCTCCTACAGTGGCTCCATCGTCAATCGACTTGTGGAGACCACCATGCAAGCACGCTTTCCTTTCGCCTCCTCCCGTATCAGGCACGCCCTCCTGCTGAGCGCCGCCGCTGCTGCCTGCGCCGCGCCCCTGCTGGCCGTGCACGCCGCGCCGCCATCCGATGGGCTCAAGGCGATGCACGCCATGCACCGCAGCGAAGGCGGCGAGCCCTACGCCCTGGTGCGTGCCGGCTCGCGCGTGAACATGACCGGCGATAAGGTCGACGGTGCCGACATCGAGGGCATCAAGCGCAGCGTGCAGGGCGAATTCTTCTGGTTCCGCAAGGACGGCAAGGAATACATCGTGCAGGACGCCGCCACGCTCGCACGCGTGCGCCAGGCCTGGGCGCCGATGGAAAAAACCGGCGCCGAGATGGAAAAGCAGGGCAAGGAAATGGGCCGCCACGGCGAAGCCATGGGCGCCTACGGCACCAGGATGGCGCTGGCCGCCGCCACCTTCAACCAGGCGAAAATGGAAGCCCTCGGCAAGCAGATGGAAGAGGCCGGCAAGCCGATGGAGGCGCTTGGCAAGAAAATGGAGGTGCTGGGCGAGCAGATGGAAGCCCAGCAGAAGGAGGCGGACCGGGCGACGCGCGGGATCATCGGCGAGGCGCTCGCGAACGGCGTGGCGCGTCCGGCGCCGAAGCGCAGTTAAACACCCCGTACGTTACACCACCGCCACCGAATAAATCCGCCAGCGGACGTGTTTATTTCCCCTGCGCCGGCACGAACTCCTCCATCACCGCCTTGCGCAGCAGCTTCGGCGGCACCAGCCCCTGGGCCAGCACGAAGTCGTTGAACTTCTGGCGGTCGAACTTGCCGCGCAGCGCCACCTCGGCCGCCTGGCGCGTCTCCATCAATCGCTGGTAGCCGTAGAAATAGGAGGTCGCCTGGCCCGGTGCGCGGAAGGTGTAGCGCTGCATTTCCTGGGTCGCCATGCCCTCGGACAGGCCGACGTCGCGCATCAGGAAGGTTTTGACGCCGTCCGGGGTGATCTCGCCCAGGTTGACCATCGGGTCGAGGAAGGCGCGGGCCGCACGCATGGCGCGCGCCTGCAGCGCGAACAGCTGGCCGTCGAGCGGCTCGTAGGGCTGCATTTCCGCTTCCGCATACAGTGCCCAGCCTTCGACGTTGACGCTGTTGAAGGCGAAGACGGCGCGTGCGGTCGACACGCCGGTCTCGATCATCTTCGCGAACTGCAGTTCGTGGCCGGGACGCGCCTCGTGCGCGGTGATCGACCAGGTGCCCGACTGGTGGGTGAAATCGTCGAACACCAGGCGCTTGCCGCTGGCGTCCGGCGGCATGCCGGTGGTGAGCACGAATTCGCCATACTCTCCGGTGTTGCCGATCAGGCGCGGAGGGCTCATGTGCGGGGCCGGTTGCGCCGCGTTCTCCGCCATCGAGGCCAGGCGGATCACGGCCTTGCGCGCCGGGAGCGTGACGATGTGCTGCTCGCGCACCGCCGACTCGATCGCGGCCAGGCGCTCGGCGTAGAGCGGCATCACCGCATCGAGCGGGATCTGCTGCTTTTTCAGCTCATTCATCACGACGCGGTAATCGGCATCCTTGAAGCCGCGTTCCTTCGCGATCAGGTTCGCCGTGATCTGCATCTGGTTGCGGATTTCCGCGAACGAGGTCAGGGCCTTCGAGATCATTTCCTGCGGCCCGATGTCGACGCCGAAGTTCTTCAGGTTGTCGGCATACACTTCCGGCGGCAGGCGGTGGTCAGCCCGCGCGCGCGGCAGCATCTCCGTTTTCAGGCGCGCGTTGTAGGCGGTCAGCTGTTTTTCCAGGGTGTCGAAGCGGCTCTCCCAGCCTTTCAGCTCGCTTTTCGCGAGCAGCTCGCGCATCCCCTTCAACAGGGTCGGGCCGTCGTTCAAGGCCTGTTCGATTTCGCCTTTATACGGACCGAGCAGATTCTTGTTCGCCTTCAGGCGTTCCTGCAGGCGCTCGTGCGCCAGTTCCGTCACCGGCCGATAGCCCTTGGCCAGGCCCGCGTATTTATCCAGCCGCACCAGCAGCGACTGCTGGCGCGCCTGCGGGATGCGCGGGTCGAGCGTGGCGCGCACGACGCCGAAGATCATGCCGGTGAGATCGTCGAAGGGCATGAAGTATTTGCGCTGCAGCGCATTGGTCTTGATGTTGTCCTGGGCCTTGTCGATCAGGATCTGCAGGTCCTGCTTCACCTTCGAGTCGGTCTCGCTGCGCATGCGCTTCTGCAGTTCGGCGATCGCCGCGCGCAAATCCCGGTTGGTGGCCTCGAACTGGTCGCGCGACATGTCCGTGATCTGCTCGTCATAGCCGTCCACGCCCAGGTTGCTGGCGCCTTCGGGCGAATACTTCGCCATCACGTTCAGCAGCACCCTGGCGTTGTCGTTGCTTTTCGTGACCCAGGCCGGTTCGGCGGCGAGGGCGGGCATGGTCAGCGCCGCGGCCAGCAGCGTGTAGAGGACGGTCTTGGCCAGGGGACGGGGAGTCGGCATTGCATTCCTTTGTAGTCGTTGACGAAACAGGGCTCCATTGATTCTACCCTGCGGCCTGAAACAAGCCGTTACCAAATCCTTCACGCCGGAAAGAATTTCGCTTATGCCTGCATGCGACAATTGCAGTCAACCAAACTCTGCAATGCGACGCCGCCTCCATGCCTGCCACACACCGTTCCGACCTTCCCCGCCTGCCGGCCAAATCCGCCATCGCGCTCGGCGCGCTGCTCGCCTGCGTGTCGGCAGTGGCGCAGCAGGCGCCTGCGCCTGTGTCCGCTTCCACGCCCGAGCAGGCCCAGTCCGCGCCCGAGGCAGCGGCGACGGTCTCGGTGACCACCAAGCGCAACGCGAACCGCATCGACCGCCAGGTCTACGATGTGAAGGCCGATCCGGCCAGCTCGAACGATACCGTGGCCGATACCCTGAACAAGGTGCCCTCGGTGGCGGTCGACCCGGACGGCAACGTGACGTTGCGCGGAAAGAGCAATGTGCAGATCTATGTCGACGGCAAGCCCTCGGCCATGATGCAGGGCGATAACCGGGCCGCGGCGATCAATGCCTTGCCGGCGGCCGACCTGGAATCGGTCGAGGTCATCAATAATCCCGGCGCCCAGTTCGGTAATGAGGGCGGCGGCGGACCGATCCTGAACCTGGTGATGCGGCGCGAACGGACGCCCGGCGGTTTCGCCTCGGTGAACGCGAACCTCGGCACCGAGGGCCGTGCCAACCTCAGCAGTTTCGGCAGCTATACGACCGGACGCATGAGCGTCCAGGGCGGGGTGTATGGCCGCCGCGACAAGCGCGAGTCGACCGGCGACACGGTGCGCGAACGCATCGATCCGGCCACCGGCGCCGTGGCGCGCAGCACCCAGGCCTCGAACAGCGATACCGCCAACGACACCGTCGGCATGAATGCGTCGCTGAGCTACAACCTGGGCGAGAAGGATGTCGTCGCGGCGACCGTCATGGCCTCCGGTACCGACAGCGATACCGTTTCGAGCGAACGCTTCCACAGCACCAATGCCGCCGGCCTGGTCGACAGCGACTACCTGCGCCAGGCAAGCCGCGACGGCCGCAGCCGCAACTACAGCCTGTCGACCCGCCTCGACCACAAGGGTGATTCCCAGGGCGAACTCTTTAAAATGGACTTGCGCCTGTCCGGCGCGAAGACCGAGGGCGACCTGCGCAACGCCAGCGACTACACGGTGCGTCCCGTTAATGCCCAGGCCGCGCGCACGCGTCAGGACAACGAGACCAGCAACCGCATCGCCGACTTCACGGGCGACTACGAGCTGCCGGGCGAACACGGCATCGTCAAACTCGGCTATAAACTGGCGCGCACCAGCAGCGTGTTCGACAACGCCTACCTCGACATCGACGCCGCGACGCTAGCCGAACGCCTCAACACCGGCCGCAGCAACCGCTTCGAGCTCGACGAGACGACCGCGGCCCTGTACGCCTCGTATCAATGGCGCATCAACAAGGACTGGGGCGTGCTCGGCGGCCTGCGCGCCGAGTACACCGATGTCGACATGTTCCAGGCGACGACGAATATCCGTGCCGGCAACCATTACCTGGACGCGATCCCGAGCGCCTTCGTCACCTATGGCTGGTCCGACGACACCACGCTGCGCCTGAGCTACGCGCACCGCATTCGCCGTCCGGGCGCGGGCGACCTGAATCCCTTCGTCGTGTACCGCGACGAGTACAACGTTTCCTCCGGCAATCCGGCGCTGCAGCCGAGCGACTCCGATTCGCTCGAGTTCGGCATCGAGACCAAGCTCGGCAAAGTGGATACGAACCTGCGCCTGTACGCGCGGCGCGATACCGACCTGATTTCCGAACGCCGCTTCTTCCTGGCCGACAATGTCCTGCTGACGACCAAGGAAAACGCCGGCAGCAGCAATTCGGGCGGCCTCGAATTTACGTTCGGCGGCAAGCTCACGGACAAGCTGAGCGTCAACGCCAGCGGCAACCTCGGCTATGCCGAACAAAGCGTGCTGGGCAGTGCCAGCGGCGACAAGCGCAGCGCGACCACCTTGAGCGGACGCGCCCGTTTCGGCTATCAATACGACCGCAACAACCATTTCCAGTTGATGCTCAACGCCCAGGGCAAGACCCTGCTCGGCGAGGGTTACCGCCAGCCGGTCCGCACGGCCGATTTCAATTACCGCCACAACCTGAGCCCGGCGCTCTCCCTGGTGCTCAACGTCAACGACCTGTTCGATTCCCAGAAGATGGAATCGATCACCGAGACCGACCGCCTGCGCGAACACAGCATCCGCCGCTTCAATGGCCGGACGTATTTCGTCGGCCTGTCCTACCGCTTCGGCAGTTTCGGCGGCAACGGCCAGCGCCCGATGCGTGGCGGCGGCGGGCCGGGCATGCACGGGGCCGGCGGCGGAGGCGGCGGAGGCGGCCCAGGCCATTGATGGGCCGGAGCGGGGCGCCACCGAAGGCGCCCCTGTGCCAGACTGGGGTTTTGAACCACCAGAATGGAGCACGACATGAACAAGCAACCGGGAGCCGCAGCAGAGCAGGGCGGCCATGCCACAGGACAGCCGCAAGTGCAGCCGCAAGAGGACAAAGCATCCGGGGCGGAGGACTTCGATGCCCTCGCGGGCAAGAAACCGGAAGACCTGACGCCCGAAGAATTGCGCCTGATGGCCGATACGATGCCGGGCGAAGGCCCGGGCGACTGATCTAACGAGGCTGCAGGGCGATCACGGCCATCCCGGCCAGCGCCAGGCCGGCCCCGGCCAGGTCCCAGCGGCTCAGCGGGATGCCGTCCACGAAGCGCAGCCACAGCAGGGCCACCGCGATATACATGCCGCCGTAGGCCGCATAGGTGCGGCCGGCGGCAGTCGGATGCAGGGTCAGCAGCCAGGCGAACAGGGTCAGCGATGCGGCGGCCGGCAGCAGCAGCCAAACGGATTTACCTTGCTTGAGTACCAGCCAGGGCAGATAGCAGCCGACAATTTCGGCGAGGGCGGTGAGGGCGAAGAGGGCGGTGAAACGGATCAGGTCCGGCATCTACATCAGCTTTCAGGATCGTAGTAGAACTCGCGCAGCTCCTGTGCACAGCGGCAGGCCGCAGCGAGCTTGGCCGCCCACCGAACAGCATCCGGTCTGGACGGCAGTTCGAGTACGCAAAAGCCCCCATCGAACTCTCTGGTCTGGCGATATGTGTCGCTTGTGCAGCTGCCGTCCGCTGCAACCATGACGGGTGCGACCTCGATATTGATTCCACCGCCAAACACGTAGACCCCGGCGGCCTTTGCCTCTCGGATAATCGCGTGCGACGCTTCAGCAACAGCAGGCATGTCCTCGGCAGGAACATCCATTGCGCTCGCGGGGAAGGAAACAAGAAACTTTGTCATGGGCCGCTCCTCGGTGATGACGTTTTACATACAAAAGGTGACAGGAGGCTGGTCTGGCGGGTGGACTTGGTGAACCGTGCTCGTCCGATTTCTGGTTTGGTAGCGTCTGCTTGCGACCCGAAGCGGACCTCGGGCAGCCCTGCTGTCAGCGGGCAGGCTTACCGAAAACGCGGTTGTACCAATACGTCTTTGGTGCGGCAAACCAATCTTCGTTCTTGGACGTTCGGAATTGGGACAGCTGGGCCATTGGTATTTGATAGCGACTGAACAAAGCTAACAGGTCTCTAAGAGATGCTTGCGATAGGTTCGTTCTGACCACCAACGTATCTTGTTCCCACCGAAGGACACCCGAAATCTCCATCGCCCACTCAAACAGATGCTTCTCGTCGAGCTGCGAACCAAAATGCACTCCCGAACAGTCGAGATAAATCATTGGTCTCCTTGTTCTTCTGCGTCCGCTCTTGGCCGGTTGCAGACCTCTAGTGTACGTTCGCAACCGACCCTAAGCGGACGGCCGAACAGTGGCCAATTGTGGCTGTGCATTGATGAATAGCACCAGATCCCGAACCGTATCGACCTTCCCGTAAAAAGGGTTGCTTTCGGTCTCATCAAGCGAGTGCCCAGTCCGCGCGGCAATGTCCACCAACAATTCCTCGATGTCGTCGGAATCTATGTGCAAGTCGTCCAAGAGAACGTCCGACGCTCGCACGGGGAAGGCCGGTACGTATGACTTCATCAGTCGCTGGATCTCCTGATGTGCTGCACGAATGACCCAAGTATCCACATGCCTGGTCGAGAAACTCCGTGCAAAGGTACATATTGATTCCTCGTCACGGATGCTGGAAATCGCTTCAAATCTGCGCTTTTCCCGTTTGTTGATAACAGTCACGTAAGCGCAAAACACAAGAATCAGAAACGCTGTAATGCACCGGACCACGTTCGAGAAGGAATGCACAAAATACCCGAATCCAACCAACAAAGCTCCCAGCAGCCATACCCATGAGAAGCCATTCTCGCTGCGAGGTGGAACGAGTCTTGACGGAGAACGCATGGTCTTTACCTTGTCGATAGGTTGACGCAAATGCCCGCTTCTGGCCGATTGCGGACCTATTGTAGCGTCCGCTTACGACCCTTAGCGGTCGTAGGACCACTCCAAGAACTCGCCAACGGTGTCCGATGAGGTCAGCTCTAGCAGCGCCTCTGCAAGCTCGTGTTGACCCTTTGCGGCGGCAGTAGCAGACAGAGCGCAGGCCGTAAAAGCAGCGCTCCACTGCTTTTCTTCGGCACTTGCAACCAAAGCAGGAATGCGGCTTAGTGAGTCGAAGTAATCTGCTACCAGCTCATCGGGAACATCGACGCCATTCTTGTGCCGGCAGATTTCGACCCATGCGGGGAAGTGAAAATACACATCGGTCACGCGTTCTGGTGAGCTAGCGATTGCCGCGATAACGTGTGGAACCGCTGCGAACGAAGCCGAGTACACGTCGCCTTGGTGAGCAAGGGCACTCCATAGGCTGAACCACGGTTCGGATCTGCCATCATCACTGGGTAAAGCCGATAGCTGCCGAAGAAGCTCAGGAATCTTCGCAGCGCTGCCGTACGCATCGCTCAGCTCACTCCACCGTGGACTACTCAGTTCCAGCATCTCTTGCCCCCTTTATCGTGTGATGCACCGCGCACTTCGTCAACGGCTGCTTCTGGCCGATTGCAGGCAGCCCGAGCGGCCAAGTGTACGAAGTTGTTGCTATCAAAGCAAGTATGACGCTTTATCGGCCGGTTTAATACGCGTTCTGCATTCCCTATCAGCAGCTGATCATTATTGCTTCAGCAATATTTATATGTCAGCATGGAGGATCACTTTCGCGGACATCCACCCATGCACCAACTGACCCGTCTTGCCCTCGCCGGCGCGCTTGCCTGCAGCGCCGCCTTCGCCGCTGCCCAGACCACCGAACCGGATCGTCCGGCCACGACCTTCCCCTACACGCCGGGCCTGGACGTCAGCGCGATGGACAAGAGCGCCGATCCCTGTGTCGATTTTTACCAGTACGCGTGCGGCGGCTGGATGAAGAACAACCCGGTCCCAAGCGACCAGGCGCGCTGGTCGGTCTACAGCAAGCTGGCGCAGGATAACCAGCGCTACCTGTGGGGCATCCTCGACGGCCTGGCGAAACAGAAGGAGGGCCGCAACGCGACCCAGCAAAAGATCGGCGACTACTTCGGCGCCTGCATGGACGAGGGCGCGATCGCCAAACGCGGCGCCGAGCCGCTGGCGCCGTTCCTCACCCAGATCGACAGCATGGCCTCGATCCGCGAACTGCCGCGCGTACTGGCCGGCTTGCAACTGGCCTTGTCGAGCGAGGATTTCTTCTTCGGGTTCAGCTCGAACCAGGACTTCGGCGACTCGACCCGCGTGATCGCCTTTGCCAGCGGCGGCGGCCTGGGTTTGCCGGACCGCGACTATTACCTGAAAACCGACGCGCGCTCAAAGGAAATCCGCGCCAAGTACGAAGCCCACGTGCGCACGATGTTCGGCCTGATCGGCGAATCGGAAGCGAGCGCCAAACGTTCGGCCGCGACCGTGATGCGCCTCGAAACCGCGCTGGCCCAGGCCTCGCTGACCCGGGTCGACAAGCGCGACCCGTATAAGCTGTTCCACAAGACGGACCTGAAAGGCCTGCAGGCGATGACGCCGGGTTTTGATTGGAAAAGCTATCTGGCCGCCGCGGGCCAGCCGGGCATCAAGACCTTCAACGTGACCGAACCGAAGTTCATGAAGGCGTTCAGTAAACAGCTGCGCGCGAACGACCTGGTGGCGGTCAAGACCTATCTGCGCTGGCATGTGCTGAAAAGCCTCTCTCCGGCGCTGGCGCCGCAGTTCGACCAGCCGCATTTCGCCTTCTTCAGCCAGACCCTGCGCGGCGTCGAGAAACAGCCGCCGCGCTGGAAGCGTTGCGTGCAGCTGGTCGACGCGCAGCTGGGCGAAGCGCTGGGCCAGGAATTCGTCAGCCGCGCATTCTCGCCCGAGCTGAAGGCGAAATCGCTGCATATGACGCGCCAGGTGGAAGAGGCCATGGCGAAAGACATCGAGTCGCTCGACTGGATGAGCCCGGACACGAAGAAGCGCGCCCGCGAAAAGCTCGACGCCATCGTCAACAAGATCGGCTACCCGGACACCTGGCGCGATTATTCGGCCTTCGAGGTCCGGCCCGACGATTTCACCGGCAACGCCATCCGCGGCACGCAGTTCGAGAACCGGCGCCAGCTGGCCAAGATCGGCAAGCCGCTCGACCGCAGCGAGTGGCTGATGACGCCGCCGACGGTGAATGCCTATTTCAATCCGCAGATGAACGACATCAACTTCCCGGCCGGCGTGCTGCAGCCGCCGCTGTTCGATCCGAAGATGGACGACGCCCCCGGCTACGGCAACACGGGCGGCACCATCGGCCACGAACTGACCCATGCGTTCGACGACGAGGGCCGCCAGTTCGATGCCAGGGGCAACCTGAAAGATTGGTGGACCAAAAAGGACGCCAAGGAATTCACCGACCGCGCCCAGTGCATCGTCGACCAGTACGCGGGCTACACGGTGGTGGACGACATCAAGATCAACAGCAAGCTGACCCTGGGCGAGGATGTGGCCGATCTGGGCGGTGTGATCCTCGGCTGGATGGCCTGGAAGACGCAGATGGCGAGCATGCCTCAGCAGGCGCAGCCTGCGCGTGATGGCCTCACGCCGGAGCAGCGTTTCTTCGTCGGCTATGCGCAATGGGCCTGCGAAAACGACCGTCCTGAAAACCTGCGCGTCACCGCCATGACCGATCCCCATTCGCCGGGCAAGTACCGGGTGAACGGTGTCGTGATCAACATGCCGGAGTTCGAGAAGGCCTTCGCCTGCAAGCCGGGGCAGCCGATGGCGGCGCTGAAGCGTTGCCGGGTCTGGTAAAAGCTGCATCCCGGCCGCGGTCGGGACGTCCTGCGAACGAAGACAGCCCGGAGGCCATCGCTGGCCTCCGGGCTGTTTTTATTCAACGCTGCACTGATCAGTGCTGGTCGATCTTGCCGCGCCATGCGCCCGTTTCGGAGCCGCGCTTCTCCAGCATTTCCTTGTAGTTTTGCAGGTTCGAGCGCGTTTCCATGCGCACCGCCCCAAGGGCGTCGCCGATGGCTTCCAGCGCACCGTCCGGCTGGTAATCCATCTGCAGCGTCACGCGGGTGACGTTGTCCGAGATTTTATGGAAGGTTACTACGCCGGCATTGTGCACGCCGCCGATGCTGCGCCAGGCGATGCGCTTGTCGGGAATCTGCTCGGTGATTTCCGCATCCCATTCCTTGTCTTCGCCGGCAATATTCGCTTTCCAGTGCAGGCGCTTGTCGTCGAGCTGGCGGATTTCCTTGACGCTCTTCATGAACTGCGGGAAGTCCTCGAACTGGGTGAACTGGTTGTAGGCCGTGCGCAGCGGGACGTTCACTTCGATCGCCTCGATGATCGACGAATCGCCGTTCTGGGTGCGGCCCTTCTTCATTTGTTTCGACAACATCATTCCGCCGACTGCAAGTGCGGCGACCGTCACGACTCGATTCAACATAGGTTTCTCCTTTGGTGACAACAATGGATATTGGACCACGCGATGCATCGCGTATTTGTCGTTAAGTTAAGCGAATTTCTGAACAGGTGGCGCGCGGGAGGGATGCGTGCCGTTACTGCTGAGTTAAATGAAGATATTGAAAGATAGAGCGGCTTTTTCGATTTTCGCTTGGAAATTGCTCATGCATGGTGCGTGGGAAATTGACGAATCCATGCATGAGATGCAGCACGAGCGGTGGGACATCGGCGGCCAGCCCGCTGCGCTCAATGCGAAATATTCTTTCAGAATACGAGCTCGGTCGAAATTTTCTGTCAACACTGAACAGTTTCTACGCGTGACTGGATGGGCATACAGTAGATCCCGGCGCTATAATGGCCGCATGAATCTCCTTCACAACCTCAATCCCGAACAATTGGCAGCCGTTACGCTGCCCTCGCAAAGTGCGCTGATCCTTGCCGGCGCCGGTTCGGGCAAGACCCGCGTCCTGACGACCCGTATTGCCTGGCTGCTCCAGACCGGACAGGTGAGCCCGGCCGGCATCATGGCGGTAACGTTTACCAACAAGGCGGCGAAGGAGATGCTGACCCGCCTGTCGACCATGCTGCCGGTGAACACGCGCGGCATGTGGATCGGCACCTTCCACGGCCTGTGCAACCGCCTGCTGCGCACCCACTACCGCGACGCCGCGCTGCCGCAATCGTTCCAGATCCTCGACTCGCAGGACCAGCTGTCGATGATCAAGCGGTTACTCAAAGCGGCAAACGTCGACGATGAAAAATATCCGGCCAAAAACCTGATGTACTTCATCAACAACGCGAAGGACCAGGGACTGCGCGCGGGCCAGGTCGAGGCCTACGATCCGATCGAACGCAAGATGGTCGAGCTCTACGAACTCTACGACCAGCAATGCCAGAAAGAAGGCGTGGTCGATTTCGCCGAGCTGCTGCTGCGCTCCTACGAGCTGCTGTCGCGCAACGCGCCGCTGCGCCAGCACTACCAGATGCGTTTCAAGCACGTGCTGGTCGACGAGTTCCAGGATACCAATGACCTGCAGTACAACCTGCTCAAACTGCTGGCCGGGCATGGCGAGCAGGTCGGCGGCGCCATCTTCGCCGTCGGCGACGACGACCAGAGCATCTACGCCTTCCGTGGCGCCAACGTCGGCAACATGTCGGCCTTCGAGCGCGATTTCCATGTCAAGAACCTGATCAAGCTGGAGCAGAACTACCGCTCGCATGGCCACATCCTCGACAGCGCCAACTACCTGATCGCCAACAACACGAAGCGTTTGGGGAAAAACCTGCGTACCGATGCGGGGCAGGGCGAGCCGGTGCGCATCTATGAAGCATCGTCGGATCTCGAAGAAGCGCAGTGGATCATCGAAGAAGCCAAAAGCCTGATGGGCGAAGGCCTGGAGCGCAAGGAAATCGCGATCCTGTATCGCTCGAACGCGCAAAGCCGGGTCATCGAGCACGCGCTGTTTGCGGCCGGCATTCCCTATACCGTCTACGGCGGCCTGCGCTACTTCCAGCGCGCCGAGGTCAAGCATGCGATCGCCTATCTGCAGCTGATGGACAATCCGCACAACGATTCCGCTTTCCTGCGCGTCGTGAATTTCCCGACCCGCGGCATCGGCGTGCGCTCGATCGAGCAGCTGCAGATGGCGGCCGATACCTATGGCATCTCGCTGTACGCGGCCGTGCCCTACATGACGGGCAAGGCCGGCACCTCGCTCGGCGGCTTCGTGAAACTGATCGAGGGCGCGCGCTTCGAGACCCAGCAGCTGGCGCTGCCGGAAATGGTGCGTGTCGTGCTCGAGCGCAGCAACCTGCTCACCCACTACGCCAACGAAAAAGAAGGCGCCGACCGTATCGAAAACCTGGAGCAGATGGTCAACGCGGCGACCCAGTTCGTGCAGGAAGAAGGCTTCGGCCAGTTCGCGCCGGCCCACCTGGGTCCGCCCTCGCAGGCGCAGGCCGGCGACGCGGTCGTGTACCAGGACGGCATCGAGATCATGGATGCCGACACGCCGCTGCCGCAGGTCATGTCGCCGCTGTCCGCCTTCCTCGCCCACGCCTCCCTTGAAGCGGGGGATGCCCAGGCCCAGGCGGGGCAGGACGCGATGCAGCTGATGACGGTGCACTCGGCCAAGGGCCTGGAATTCGATGCCGTGTTCATCACGGGTCTGGAAGAGGGCCTGTTCCCGCATGAAACCAGCGCCCGCGAGGCGGACGGCGTGGACGAAGAGCGGCGCCTGATGTATGTGGCGATCACGCGCGCACGCAAGCGTTTATATATGAGCTTCACCCAGCAGCGCATGCTGCACGGCCAGACCCGTTTCAATATGAAATCGCGCTTCTTCGACGAGCTGCCCGAAGAAGCCCTGAAATGGCTCTCGCCGCGCGTGCAGAGCCACTGGTTCGCCAACAAGAAGGCGGCGACCGCCTGGGACGACGCCGCCTTCCGCAACGCCGGTAGCGACAACAAGATCGCCGCCCAGATCACCCAGAAATCGGGCGGGGGCTCCGGCTGGCGCATCGGCGAAGCGGTGGCGCATGCCAAGTTCGGCGAAGGCGTGATCGTGAATATCGAGGGTGGCGCCGGTGCGGCGCGCGCGCAGATCAACTTCGGCGCGGCCGGGATGAAAGTGCTCGATCTGTCGGTGGCGAAACTGGAGCGGATCGCCCGCTAAGGGGGCCTTGCGTAGGGTGGGCATTCATGCCCACGCGGTGATACGCAACGGCTCCGACTTCGTACCTGATGACCGCGCCCCCGCGTACTGCTCCGATTGCATGCTCGATTATCGTGCCGTCGCGTATCACCGCGTGGGCGGAGATCCGCCCACCCTACAACAGCTTCACTTGTCGAGGTTGACGCGCCCTGTCGCCGGCATCTCCACCGGCTTCCCGAAAATCTGCCGATACCCCGCATACATCGCGCACTGCAGCAGCAGCACGAACAGGAAGATCAGCCACATGATCGCCACGCGCGCCAGGCTCGTGCCGCCCAGCACCAGCGCGACGATGAAGCAGATGCCGAAGAAGATCGCGAACCAGGCCATCAGCAGCACGATGAACACGCGCGCGCTTTTCAGGACGGCGAAGAAACTGTAAAAGGTGGCCTTGCCCGGCCCCATTTGCTGCCAGTAGGTGAGCGGCGCGGCAAAGGCCAGTGCGATCAGCACCGCCACGTCCAGCAGGAAAATGCCGAACATGGCCAGCAGGTCCGAAGCTTGCACCTGCGGCGGCGCGGCCGGGTCCACCGGCTGCGACACCTGCTGCCAGAAGCTCGGGTCGATCGCGACCTTGGTGAGCAAGGTCAGCAGCAGCGAGGCGCCGAGGTAGATCAGGCCGATCTTGCACAGCGGACCGATGACCGGCTTCCTGAAGCCGGTCAGCAGTACCGGGGGCGTGACGCGCTCGCCGTTCTCGATCATCAGGCAGGCCTTCATGAAAGCCATCGAGAACGAGGGAATCAGGACCACGGCCACCATCTTGCCCAGCAGCGGCACGGCGCTGATCAGCAGGCTGAACAGGATGTTGGCGAACAGCAGGGTCGTCAGCGCGGCGGGTTGTTTGCGGAACAGGCCGGTGCCTTGCTTCAGCCAGTTCCAGCCGGTAATTGCGGGCATGTTGTTCATTCGAAATTAGCCAGGCGCGGTGCGGGCGTCGCAATGCGCTCGCGCAGGATGCGCTCGAAATGGGTGGGGTCGTGGGGCGTCAGCATCTCGGCCTCGCGCGGCACGTAAAAGTCGTACAGGCGCGACAGCCAGAAGCGCAGCGCCGCGGCGCGCAGCATCGGTTGCCAGGCAATGTCTTCCGCATCGGTGAACGGGCGCACGGCGCGGTAGCTGGCCAGCAGCGCATTCACGCGCGCCTCGTCGAGCTCGCCGCTGTCCAGGTCGATGCACCAGTCGTTGACGGTCACGGCCAGGTCGAACAGCCAGGTGTCGACGCCGGCAAAATAAAAGTCGAAGCAGCCGGTCAGCTTTTCGCCGACGAACATCACGTTATTACGGAACAGGTCGGCGTGGACCGGGCCGCGCGGCAATTGCGCGTAGACGGGGCTGGCTGCGAACTCTGTCTGGAACGTGACTTCATCGTGCAGGAAGCAGGCGTTCGCGGGCGTCAGATAGGGCAGCACGAGCGGCGTGGTGGCCTGCCACCACGCCAGGCCGCGCAGGTTCGGCTGCTGCATCGGGAAGTCGCTTGCTGCCAGGTGCATGCGCGCCAGCATCGTACCGACCTCCGCGCAGTGCACCGGTTGCGGGTCCATCTGCGAGCTGCCCTCGAGTTTACTGACGATGGCGGCCGGCTTGCCGTGCAGCGGCACCACGAGGTCGCCGACGGCATTCGGCACCGGCGCCGGCACCGGGATGCCGCGCTCGGCCAGGTGGCGCATCAGTTGCAGGTAGAAGGGCAACTGGTCGAAGTCGAGGTTCTCGAAGACCGTCAGCACATACTCGGCACGCTCGGCGCCGCGCTGGGTCGTCAGGAAGAAATTACTGTTTTCGATGCCGGAGGCAATGCCCTTGAGCGCCACTGCCTGGCCGAGAGGAAACTGTTTCATCCACTGGGTGAGGTCATCCAGTGTTACCGCCGTGAAAACTGCCATGGTGCGAGAGGGCTTGAAAGTCTGAGGTGGAAAGAATCTGGGCGCGCGGGCGCAAGCGCCTGCCTGGCAGCTGGATCAGCGGGTAGCGGGCAGCGGCGGTGGCGGCGGAATGTCCGCCGGCTTCGTCATCTGGACAGTTGCCGGCGGCACCTTGACCTTCGGTGCGCCTGCAGCGCCGATCGAGCTGGCGGTCACGCTGCCTGGCGGCGCCGGCGCCGTGGTTCCCGCAGCGGCAGCAGCAGCCTCGGCATCGGCCGCCTTTTTCTTCCCGTTCAGGTCGAATTCCATCACCTGCCATTGCGGTGCGCGGAAGGCGCTGCTCTGTGCATCGCCCGGCACCGCGTTGCCGGCGGGCTGGTTCGGCTTCAGCGTATAGTGGCTTTTGCCCGCCTGGACTTCGACTTCGGTCACCTGGCCATTGTTGCGCTTTTCCTTGATCCGGGTGCCGCGGCGCGGTTCGATCTTCGTGGCCGGCTCGTCGCTGCCCGGTTCGATGCGTTCGGTCTGCGGCTGCCCGCTGGTCGCAGCAGGTGCGGCCGGCGAGGTTTGTCCGGTCTGGGCCGTTTGTGCGTACACTGTGCCGGCGCAGGCCAGCAGGGCGATCGACAGGGTCAGGCGGGGAAGTGTGCGCGGCATGATGGTCACCTAATATCGTTTGAACCATTGTAACAAACACAGTGCCTTCCCTGTGAAATGTGTGCCGGCGACCCCATATAAGAGCTCAGCCGCAGCCTTCCTGTTGTGCTTTCTTCATGCCGATTCTGCGATAATGTACCACCCGCTTGCGGACCCACTTTTGGCTCTTCGCCGCTTCACCCTACACCTATGCAAAATACCCTGCTGCTCGTCGACGGTTCCAGCTATTTGTACCGCGCCTTCCACGCCTTGCCCGACCTGCGCGGCCCGGACGGCCACCCGACCGGCGCCATGCACGGCATGGTCAACATGCTGCGCCGCCTGCGCGCCGACTATCCGGCCGCCTACATTGCCTGCGTCTTCGATGCGAAAGGTAAAACCTTCCGCGACGATATGTACCCAGAGTACAAGGCGACCCGCGCCTCGATGCCGCCCGACCTCTCCAAGCAGATCGAGCCGATCCACGAAGTCGTGCGCCACATGGGCTGGCCGATCCTGATGGTGGAAGGAGTGGAGGCGGACGACGTGATCGGCACCCTGGCCGTGCAGGCCGCGGCGAAGGGCATGCACACCATCGTCTCGACCGGCGACAAGGACCTGGCACAGCTGGTCAACGACAAGGTCACGCTCATCAATACGATGAGCAACGAAAAGCTCGACGAAGCCGGCGTGTTGACGAAATTCGGCGTGCCGCCGAACCGCATCATCGACTACCTGACCCTGATCGGCGACACCGTCGACAACGTGCCGGGCGTGAACAAGTGCGGCCCGAAGACGGCCCTGAAATGGCTTGCCTTGCACGGCTCGCTCGACGGCGTGATCGAAAACGCGCACACGATTACCGGCGCCGTCGGCGAAAACCTGCGCTCGGCATTGGAATGGCTGCCGCAGGGACGCCAGCTGATCACGGTAAAAACCGACTGCGACCTGATGGGCCACGTGATCTCGATCGAGGAAAGTTTAGTGGCGCGCCCGGAAGACACCGATGCGCTGCGCGACTTTTTCAATCGCTACGGCTTTAAAACCATGCTGCGCGAACTGTCGCAAACGCCGACCGGCGGCCCGGTCCTCAATTCGCCGGAAGGCGCACAGGACACGCTGCCCGGCATGCCGATCATCAAGGGCGAATACGAACTGGTGACGACCTGGGAGCAGCTCGATAAATGGCTGGCGCTGGCCGATGCGGCCGAGCTGACTTCGGTCGATACCGAAACGACTTCGCTCGACCCGATGACGGCGCAGATGGTCGGCATCTCCTTGTCCGTCGAAGCGGGCAAGGGCGCCTATATCCCGGTGGCGCACCGCTATGCCGGCGTGCCGGAACAGCTGCCGCGCGAAGAGGTGCTGGAACGCATGCGCGGCTGGCTGGAAAACCCGGACAAGCCGAAGCTGGGCCAGAACCTGAAGTACGACATGCACATTTTTAACAACCATGGGGTGACCTTAAAGGGCATCGTCCACGATACGCTGCTGCAGTCCTACGTGTTCGAGTCGCACAAGCCGCACGACATGGACACGATGGCGATGCGCCACCTCGGCTACACGACGATTCCTTTCGTCGACGTCTGCGGCAAGGGCGCCAACATGATCTGTTTCGACCAGGTCGAACTGAATCGCGCGACCGAGTACGCGGCCGAGGATTCCGACATCACGCTGCGCCTGCACCAGACCATGCTGCCGCACGTGGAAAAGGATGCGGGCCTGAGCTTCATCTACAGGAACATCGAGCTGCCGACCCAGATCGTGCTGCAGAAGATCGAGCGTAACGGCGTGCTGATCGACGCCGCGAAACTGGAAGCGCAATCGCGCGAACTGGGCGCGCGCCTGGTTGAACTCGAAGCCAAGGCCTACGAGATGGCCGGCGGCCCGTTCAACCTCGGCTCGCCGAAACAGATCGGCGAGATCTTCTTCGTGAAGCTCGGCCTGCCGGTCATCAAGAAGACCGCCACCGGCGCGCCCTCGACCGACGAAGAGGTGCTGCAAAAGCTGGCCGAGGATTTTCCATTGCCGAAGGTCCTGCTCGAGCACCGCAGCCTGTCGAAGCTGAAATCGACCTATACCGACAAGCTGCCGAAGATGGTCAATCAGAGCACCGGCCGCGTGCACACCAACTACGCGCAGGCAGTTGCCATCACGGGCCGCCTGGCCTCCAACGATCCGAACCTGCAGAACATCCCGGTACGCACCGGAGAAGGCCGCCGCATCCGCGAAGCTTTTGTTGCGCCGCCGGGCAGCGTGATCGTCTCGGCCGACTACTCGCAGATCGAGCTGCGCATCATGGCCCACATCTCGGGCGACGAAGCGATGCTGAAGGCGTTTGCCGAAGGCGTCGACATCCACCGCGCGACCGCCGCAGAGATCTTCGGCGTCGCCCCGGACGAAGTCGATTCCGAGCAGCGCCGCTACGCCAAGGTCATCAACTTTGGCCTGATCTACGGCATGAGCGCCTTCGGCCTGGCCCAGAACCTGCAGATCGAGCGCGGCGCCGCCGCCAACTACATCGACCGCTACTTTGCCCGCTTCGCCGGCGTGAAGCAGTACATGGACGAGACGCGCCTGGCGGCCAAGGCGAAGGGCTATGTCGAGACCGTGTTCGGCCGCCGCCTGTGGCTCCCCGAGATCAACTCCCCGAACGGCCCGCGCCGCGCCGGCGCCGAACGGGCGGCGATCAACGCGCCGATGCAGGGCACGGCCGCCGACCTGATCAAGCTGGCGATGATCGCGGTGCAGGGCTGGCTGGAATCCGAAAAACTCGCCACGCGCATGGTCATGCAGGTGCACGACGAACTGGTGCTGGAAGTGCCGGAAGCCGAGCTGGAACTGGTCAAAACGAAGCTGCCGGAGCTGATGGCGGGTGTCGCCGAACTGAAGGTGCCGCTGGTGGCCGAGACCGGCGTGGGCGCGAACTGGGAAGCGGCGCACTAAGCCAACGGAGGAACGGATGAATACCAAATACAGTGCGCTGGTCGTCGGCGCCAGCGGCATCATCGGCAACGCGGTCGTGCGCGAACTGCAGGGACGTCCCGACTGGCAGGTCCGTGCCTTGCCGCGCACCCTTGTCGACGGCGTCGAAACCATCAAGGCCGACCTGCTCGACGCGCAGGCTACCGCGCGGGCCCTGGAAGGCGCGCGCGACACCACCCACGTGTTCTACGCCGCGCTCAAGGGCGGGACCGACCTGCTGGACGAAGAGCGGATCAACGGCGGCATGCTGCGCAACCTGCTCGACGGCCTGAAAAGCGTGGGGGCGCCGTTACAGCGCGTCGTCCACTACCAGGGCGCAAAGGTCTACGGCGTGCACCTGGGTGCAACCCAGGCCCCGTTCTATGAGGACGATCCGCGCCACCTGACCCCGAATTTTTATTATGCCCAGGAAGACCTGCTGCGCGAGCGCAGTGCCGCCGGCGAGTTCGAGTGGTCGATCCTGCGCCCGGACGTCGTGGTCGGCGACATCGCCGGCAACCCGATGAACATCGTGATGGTGATGGGCGTGTTCGCCGCGCTGAGCCGGCAAGCCGGCGTACCGCTGCGCTTTCCGGGCACCCGGAAAGTGTATTCCGGCGTGCTGGCCCAGACCACGGATGCCGACTGGATGGCGCGCGCCAGCGTCTGGGCCGCGCTCGACCCGGCGGCGCGCGGCGAGGCTTTCAACCTGGTGAACGAGCCGTTTCGCTGGGAGCGCGTCTGGCGCCACGTGGCTGCAGCCTTCGACATGGAAGTCGGGCCGCCGCAACCCTTGTCGCTGGCGCAGCAGATGCCGCTCAAGGCCGACGCCTGGGAGCGGCTGGTGCGGCAGCACGGCCTGCGCACGCCACCCTTCGAGAAACTGGTCGGCTGGTGGTTCGGCGACTTCGTGTTCAACACCGAATTCGACATGGTGTCGGACATGGGCAAGATCCGCCGCGCCGGCTTCACCGAAGCGGTGGAGACCGAAGCGACGATCGTCCACGCCATCGAGCGCTTGCGTGCGAAGGGCCAGTTGCCCTGATCCGAAGTCCACTCGCCGCGACGGCGAGTGGACCAGGCCGGATCAGCCGGCCACCGCCTTCGGCTTGTCCTGCGGCCCGACCCCGTCCGTCACCTGCGCAGGCCCACGCCCGCGCACGAACACGAGGGTCGTCAGCGCCGCCAGCGCCGCGAGGCCGGCGAGCGCATACAGCCCGCCTTCGAAACTGCCGGTCGCATCCTTGATCCAGCCCACCGCATACGGTCCGACGAAGCCGCCCAGGTTGCCCACCGAGTTGATGAAGGCGATCCCGCCCGCCACCGCGGTGCCGCTCAGGTAAGCCGAGGGCAGGGGCCAGAACGGTCCCTTGCAGCCGAGGATGCCGACCGCGGCCAGCGCGAGCGACAGGATAGCCCAGATCCCGCCGCCGAAGGCCGCCGCCATGTACAGGCCGAGCGCGGCCATCACCATGGTCAGCACCAGGAACCAGCGGCGTTCCTTGGTGCGGTCCGACCAGTAGCCGATGATCAGCATGCCCGCGCAGCCGACGATATAGGGCAGCGAAGTCAGGAAGCCGACGGCCAGGTTGCTGAAGCCTTGCCCCTTGATCATCTGCGGCAGGAAGGACGACAGGCCGACGTTGGCGCCGGTGGCGCAGAAGTAGACGAAGCTCAGCGCCAGGATCGCGGGGTTGGTGAACACTGCCCGCAGCGACGAGGTCTGCTTCACCTTGCCCGCCATTTCGCGGTCGGCCGCCAGCTGCCCCTCGAGCCAGGTCTTCTCGGCCGCGGTGAGCCATTTGGCGCCTTCCGGACGGTCGGTCAGCCAGCGCAGCACGACCCAGGTGGCCAGCACGGCGGGCACGCCCTCGATGATGAACAGCCACTGCCAGCCCTTGAGGCCCTGGACCCCGTCCATCCCGAGGATCCAGGTCGAGAGCGGCGCACCGACCGCGATCGACACGGGGATCGAGAGCATGAAGGCTGCGATGATGCGGGCACGGTAGCGCGCCGGGAACCAGTAGGTCAAATACAGCACCACGCCCGGGAAGAAGCCCGCTTCGGCCACGCCGAGCAGGAAGCGCATGACCAGGAAGCTGTTCGCTCCCTGGATGAAGGCCATGCCGGTCGAGAGCAGGCCCCAGGTGAACAGGATGCGCGCAATCCAGCGCCGCGCGCCGACCTTGGCCAGCATCAGGTTGCTCGGTACTTCGAAGAGGCAGTACCCAAGGAAGAAAATCCCGGCACCCCAGCCAAAGACGTAGGCGGAGAGGCCCAGGTCCTTGTTCATCGTCAGCGCGGCGAAGCCGACGTTGATGCGGTCAATATACGACAGCACATACAAACCCATGAGCAAGGGCACGAGGCGCCAGAAAATCTTGCCCATCACTTTCTTTTCGATTGCGGTTTCCATTTGTGTCTCCTGATTGTTGCGCGCGTCCGTTTCGATGGACGCACGCAGCCGCCTCGCTCCTCTTGCGGGAGCTGTGCTGGCCTGGTTTGTGGATCGGGGAGGGGTGAATCAGTCGCGGTAGGACGTGTCGCGGCGGTCGAGCAAACGCAGCATGGCTGGCCACTCCATGATGCCATACGGCCTGCGCACATGCGGCTCGAACTGGTTGGCCGTCTTCTCGATGACCTTCTGGGGCGGCACGATCAGGGCCGCATTGCATGCCAGCGCGTCGAGCTGCACCTTGCAGGCGTTCTCCAGCCAGTACATCGTGTTGAAGGCCTCGGCGACGCTCGGGCCGCAGGTCAGCAGGCCGTGGTTCCGCAGGATCATCACGTCCGAGCTTCCGAGGTCGGCCACCAGGCGCTCGCGCTCGTCCACGTCGACCGCGACGCCTTCGTAGTCGTGGTACGCCACCTTCCCGAAGCGCATGTTCGTCTGCGCGATCGGCAACAGGCCGCATTCCAGCGCCGATACCGCCATGCCCGCCCGCGTGTGGGTGTGGATCACGCAATCGACGTCGGCGCGCGCGCCGTGGATCGCGCTATGGATCACGTAGCCGGCCTGGTTGATGCCATAGGTCGGGTTCGGGTTGAGCAGGATGTCGCCCGCCAGGTTGATCTTGACGAGGCAGGAGGCGGTGATTTCCTCGTACAGCATCCCGTACGGATTGATGAGGAATTCGCCTTCGGCGCCGGGGACGTGGCAGGTGATGTGGTTGTAGATCAGGTCGGACATGCCGAAATGGGCGACCAGCCGGTAACAGGCGGCGAGGTTGACGCGCGCTTCCCACTCGGCTTCCGAGACCAGGCTGCGGACGTTCTGTACTGGGTTGTTCATGGCTCTTCCTTGACGGGACAACAAGATAATGAGGCTGCATTGTCAAACAAATTTTTGAATGGATACAGGCCACATTCTTAGCTTTGAACAATAGGAAAATTATCTTCCCGCTTCAGGGACCGGACTTCCGGTGCTAGACTCCGGCCATGGATACCCGATTCTTGCAAAGCTTTGTCGCCGTCGTCGAATGCGGCTCGATGGCCGAAGCGGCGCGCCGGCTGGACCTGACGCCGGCCGCCGTCGCCGCTCGCATCCGTACCCTGGAGGAGGAGCTGGGCGTGGCCCTGGTCATCCGTTCCGGCCGCGCTGTGAAACCGACCGAAGCGGGCCTGCAGATCCTCGACCAGTCACGCGGCGTGGTCAGGAGCGTGACCGACCTGCGCGCCGCCGCCGTCGACCGCGACGGGCTCGGGCAGCTGCGCCTCGGCAGCTTTTTCTCGGCCGCGACCTCGATCGTTTCGCCGGTGCTGGAGAAGCTGTACGCCGACCATCCCGAGCTGTCGGTGTTCGTCGACGTCGGCCATTCGGTCGACATCTCGGCCAAGGTGATGGCTGGCGAGCTCGATGCCGCGATTGTGGTCGAGCACCAGTTCGCGATTCCGAAAAGCTGCGAGTGGCATGCGCTGACCGAAGAGCCGCTGGTGGTGATCGCGCCCGCCCGCTTCACAGGCGAGCAGGATGCGCACGCCTTGCTCCGCTCCGAGCCCTTCATCCGCTACGACCGCCGCATCTGGGGCGGCCGCCTGGCCGACCGCTATCTGCGCGAGCGCAACATCCAGCCGCGGGTGCGGCTCGAGATCGACGGCCTGATGACGATTGCCACCTTCGTCAGCCGCGGCCTGGGGATCTC
This sequence comes from Massilia litorea, assembly GCF_015101885.1. Classification (NCBI taxonomy): domain Bacteria; kingdom Pseudomonadati; phylum Pseudomonadota; class Betaproteobacteria; order Burkholderiales; family Oxalobacteraceae; genus Massilia; species Massilia litorea. Next base: position 428,468 of record NZ_CP062941.1, on the reverse strand, counting down.
GCTGGTCGTGGACTGGGCGCCGATGTGGACCTCGAACCTGGCGCTCACCCGCATCGCCCTGCCGGGTGACGCACCGCTGCGGCGCATCGGCCTGCTGCGCACCGTACGCGGGCCGCGTGACAGGCTGGTCGACGAGGTGCTGCGGCATGCGATGACGGTATGCGGCACGGGAGGCGGACCTTCCTTGCTCCGGCCTGATTCAAGGTGACGAGCCGGTCAGCCTGAAACCGGCGTACCCAGGTAGTTGTCCTTCACCCGCACGTAATGTTCCGCCGAATAGCGCAGGTACGCGATCTCCGCTGCGCTCAAAGGCCGGATTTTTCCGGCGGGCCGTCCCATGTACAGGAAGCCGCTCTCCAGGGTCTTGCCTGGCGCGACCAGGCTGCCGGCGCCGAGCATGACCTGGTCCTGCACGATGACGTCGTCCATGACGATGCTGCCCATGCCGACCAGGGAGGGCACCGGTACGGCTGGCCGCGGCGACCAGGTGCTACCATTCGGCATGGTCACCCCCGCTCCATCCGACGTCCGCCCGCGCAACAGTGACATGCAAGCCAGGGATACGGACCTTGCTCGTGCTTACGACAAGATCGCGGCGTGGTTCGACGAGCACCGCACCCGCGAACTCATCGAAAAGCCCTACCTCGACTACCTGGTCCAGGCGCTGAAGCCGGGTGCGTCGATCCTCGACCTCGGCTGCGGCACCGGCGAACCGATCCTGCGCTTCCTGGCCGAGCGGCAGTTCGAGCTCACCGGCGTCGATGCCAGCGCCGCCATGATCGCCATCGCGCGCACGCGTTTTCCGGACACGCGCTTGCTGGTCGGCGACATGCGAAAGCTGACGCTCGACCGCAGGTTCGAGGCCCTCATCGCCTGGCACAGCTTTTTCCATTTGCCGCACGACGACCAGCGCGGGATGTTCGCGGCCTTCTCGCATTGGCTGCATCCCGGTGGCATACTGGTATTCACGTCGGGCAGCGCATATGGCGAAACCTGGAGCGATAACGGCGGAGAAGCGCTGTATCACGCCTCGCTCGACGCGGACGAATACCGCAGCCTGCTGGTGCAGCATGGGTTCGCCGTGCTGCGGCATGCGGCGGACGATGCGGCCTGCGGTGGCGCCACCGTATGGATCGCGCAGTATCGACCAGGAGAACATCATGAAACCGCGCCGGGACTATGACACCGCAAAACTGATCGACGCATCGATTGCAGCGCTGCGCGCGCAGGGCATGTACGCCGCGGCGCGCATGCTGAGCGAACAGGGCGTCCCCTTCGCCACCGCGCACCGCGTGCTGCGCCAGCCGGGCCTGCGCCGCACCTACGGCGACGCCGTCCTGCACTGATCAGCTGCGAACATTCCTGCACCCGGCCTCAACATCGCCCATATCGCCGCTTTGCGCGCTTCATCACGCGTTTTTTGCACTTCGTCGCACGCCGATGGAAGCGTGGAGGACCGCTTGCTAATCTACTCCCATCGAAAGCCCGGACGCACACGCAAACGGGCCGCCAACCAACCGAAGGGAGCCTGAAAATGAACGTCCTCAAGCACATGGAAACGCTGTTCCTGGTCGCCGCACTCGCCGTTGTCGGCACCACCTACGCCGGCGCGCAGAGTTATAAAGCACAGGTGCGCGCCGATTCGATGGTCTCGGTCGGCAGCGAGAAAATGGCGACCGTGAAGGTCGTCGGCAAGCGCCTGCCGGCTGCCACCAAGTTCGCCTGATCCGCCCGGTTCAGGCTTCGCTCAGATGCCGGATCGGTGTCCCGACGAAGCCGACCGTCACCAGCGCCAGCATCGCCACGCCGGCCCCGGCAAAGATGGCATCGAGGCCGACGGCGCCTGCCAGCCAGCCGCTCAGGGCTGCGGAGACCGGCGCCAGGCCCATGAACAGGAACATCAGCAGCGCCATGCCGCGCCCGAGCATGTCGGCACGGATGCGGCGCTGCAGCCATGAGATCAGCGCCACCTGCAGGTAGCCGGACACCAGGCCCAGTGCCAGCAGCAAGCCGACACCCTGCCACATGCCGGCCACGCCGGCCATGGCGATGAAGAGCAGGCCGACGGCGCCGTCGGCTACCAGCAGCGTGGTGCCGAAATTGGCGATGCGCAGGCCCGGACGGACGCCCGCGAATATCATCCCCGCCAGCATGCCGCCGCCGTGTGCGGCCATCAGGCTGCCGTAGGCACCGGCGCCGCCAAGACGCGCGGCCAGCAGCGGCAGCGCTACCTGCAGGGGACCGGACACGAACAAGGCCATCGCGCCCCAGTAAATAAAACAGGCGCGCAGGACCGTGTCGTCCCGGCAGTAGCGCAGCCCGGCCGCCAGGCTCGCCAGCAGCGGCGGCCTGTTTGCCGGCGCCGCGGCTTGCGCGAGCGGACGCACCTGCGCCAGCGTGAGCGCCGAGACCAGGTAGCTGAGCGCGTCCAGCAGCAGGGCAATCCCGAGACCGCGGGCATCGGCCAGGCCGCCGCCGGCAGCGCCGCCCGCATCGCCTCCAGCCACGATCAGCAGCCCAGCGAGCAGCGGGCCGGCCAGCATCGACACCTGGCGCATGCCCATCAGCACGCCGTTGGCCGGCGCCAGCAGGGCCGGTTCGAGCACGCCGGGAAGCAGGGCGCTGCCGGCCGGATAGGCGAAGGCAGTGCACAGGCCGATCGCCGCCGCCAGCACATACACCAGCGCCATGTCGATCCGGCCCATCAGCACCAGCGCGCCGAGCAGGCCGACCAGCAGCGCGCTGGCGCACTTGGTGGCGAGCAGGATACGGCGCGGCGAGCTGCGGTCGACGAGGGCGCCGCCGACCAGCATGAAGAGCGCGCGCGGCGCGCCCATCGCCGCCAGCACGCCGCCCAGCGCCAGCGGATCGCCGCTCAGCTTCAGGACCAGCCAGGGCAGGGCGATCAGGGTGAACTGGTCGCCCAGCAGGGAGATGGCGCCGCCCCCGCACAGCCAGCGGAAATTCGTGTTGCGCCACAGGGCGCCGCGGTTCGGATCGGGCTTACGCATGGCTGGCCTCCTGCGCGTCGAGCCGTTCGATGCCGGCTTCCAGATAGGCCCGCAGCGGCGTGTCCCAGATGCTGCCCAGGGCCAGCAGCGGGTCAATGGCCTGGGCGTGCAGGATGCGCTTCCGGATGTCCGGGTCGCTGCCCCAGCACTCCTCGAACAGGCCGCGCCAGCGTACGCAGAGCGCCAGCACGTCCGGATCGCCGGGCGGGACGCCGCGTTCCATCAGGGCGGACAGGTCGCGCGAGAGCGCCACCCAGGCGCCGTTAGGGTGGCGCAGGTAGCGCTCGCGGATCGCCTCCAGCTGCGCCGGTTCCAGGTGGCGCGCGTACAGGCCGAGACGGTAGTGGTTGGCGGCCTGGCCGACATAGTCGAGCAGCGCAGGGTCGAATCCGACGGCGGCCTGCAGCTGCGGTTCGTCGCGGTACAGGGCGTCCATCTTGAGCATCAGCGGCAGACTGCGCTTGAGGTGCGGATCGACCAATGCCATCCAGCGGCGCGCGCCGTCCTGGGCTTCCGGCGCGGAGGGCGGCACGCCGGCGCGCATCATGGCCCCCATCTCCGCGGTCAGCGCCTTCCAGGACGCCGCTTCGGCACCCTGGTTTTCCTGGGCATGGGCGCGCCAGCGCGCCGTTTCTTCCGGCGTCAGGTGCTTGTCGAAGACCGCCATCAATTCCAGGGTCGTGAGCCATTCCTGCAGGTCCGGCTCGCTGGTGCTGGCAAAGCCTTCCTGCAGGCGCAGCAGGCGGTCGCGCAGCAGCGTGGCCTGCCCGATCTGGCTGTTCAGCTGCGCCACCTGCCGGGCGACGACGGCGCCGATGTCGGCGTGTTCGCCGGCCAGCAGGGCGCCGGCTTCCTCGAGACCCAGGCCGAGGCGGCGCAAGGCTTGCACCTGGTGCAGGCGCGCGACGTCGCGTTCGTTGTACATCCGGTAGCCGTTGTCTGCCCGTCCGCTCGGGCGCAGCAGCCCGATGGCGTCGTAGTGGTGCAGGGTGCGCACGGTCAGGCCGGTTTGCCGTGCCAGTTGGCCGATCTTCAGCAGCATCGCGTTCTCCGCATATTGTCAAGTTCGCACAACAATAAAGCCTGACGCCGCGTGAGGGTCAAGCATTTTTGCCGATGAGGCAAGGCCGGGTGACGTACCATGGCCGGTATCCCAACGAATGGAGCACCCGTCGCCATGCATATCGCCATCCTGACTTTCGACGGCTTCAATGAACTCGACTCGCTGATCGCCTTCGGCATCCTGAACCGCGTCAAGAAGCCGGGATGGCGCGTTTCCATCGCCTGCCCGACGCCGCGCGTCACCTCGATGAACGGGGTCGTACTCGAAGCCCAGGCCTCCCTCTCCGAGGCGGCCCAGGCCGATGCGGTACTGATCGGAAGCGGCGCGCAAACGAGGGAAGTGGTGGCGAATGCGGCGCTGATGGACCAACTGAGGCTCGATCCCGGCCGGCAGTTACTGGGCGCCCAATGCTCGGGCACCCTGGTCCTGGCCAGGCTCGGATTGCTCGATCGCGTTCCCGCCTGTACCGACCTGCTGACCCGGCCATGGGTGCAGGAGGCCGGCGTCGAGGTCCTCCACCAGCCATTTTTCGCCAGGGGGAATATCGCGACGGCGGGCGGCTGCCTGGCCTCGCAGTACCTCGCCGCCTGGGTCATCGCCCGCCTGGAAGGAGTCGATGCGGCGCACGATGCGATGCATTACGTGGCGCCGGTGGGAGAAAAAGAGGAGTACATCGAGCGCATGCTCCACCATGTCGTCCCCTGCCTGACCCCGGCGGGATGACGCAAGCACAGGCCTGATCGGGTCGGCCGGACGCTCAGGCCGCCGGCGCCATGCCCTGGCCCTGCTGCCGGCGCGCGAGCTCCTGTTCCAGCGCGTCAAGGAAGATCTTGACCCGGGCCGGCGCGTAGCGCCGCGTCGGGGTCAGCGCCCACACCGACAGGTCTTCCATCGCCGCGTCTTCCAGCACGACGGCCACCAGCGCGCCGTCGCGCAATTGCTCGTGCACGTCCCAGTAGGTGAGCATGGCCAGGCCCAGCCCCTGCAAGGTGGCGGTGCGCACCGCATCGACGCTGCTCGTCGTGAAGCGCGCATTGACGCGCCTGCGCTGCAGTTCGCCATGCACCAGTACCGGCCAGCGCGGCACGCTGTGGAGCACGATGCATTGGTGCTCATCCAGGTCCGCCAGCCGGGCCGGCATGCCATGGCGCGCGAGGTAGTGCGGCGCGGCGCAGATGATGCGGGGATTGCCCGCGATCCGCCTGGCGACCAGTTCCGAGTCTTCCAGCGTCGCGATGCGCAGCGCCAGGTCCAGGCCCTGTCCCACGATGTCCAGCACCCGGTCCGACAGGTCGAGGTCGATGCACAGGTCGGGGTGCTGTTCCAGCAGCGTCGTCAGGAAAGGCAGGATGATGGTCTGGCCGAAGACGCTGGGGGCGGTGAGCTTGAGGGTGCCGGACGCGGTGGCCGGCGCCGGATGCAGTTCGCCGCGCGCGCTTTCCTCGGCTTCGACGATCGTGTTTGCATAAGGAGAAAACGCCTCTCCTTCAGCCGTCAGCGCCACCGAGCGGGTGGTGCGGTGAAACAGGCGTACGCCAAGTTCCTGCTCGAGGACGGCGATGCGGCGCGATACCTGCATCGGCCCGATATTGAGTTGCCGCGCGGCGGCGGAGAGACTGCCGGCGGCCGCCACTGCCAGGAAAATGCGTACGTCAGCGATCTGCATTTATAACCCATTTTGATAAGGCGGTTTCACACGAGCGCGGCTGTTTCTGTCGCGCCCGGTCATCTAGGATGGTATCCGAAGCACTGCATCCGCAGGGCAAGCCAGATGAGGGAGCATACCGCATGACCGATTTCCAATCTCCGATTTTATCCGGACACGATATGAAGGGCCTGCATTTCCGTAACCGTCTGGCGGTGGCGCCAATGACGCGCGTGACCGCCACGGCCGCAGGCGTGCCGACCGCCGCCATGCGCGACTATTACACCCGCTTCGCCCGCGGCGGCTTCGGCCTGGTGATTACCGAAGGCCTGTACACCGACAAGGCCTATGCGCAAGGCTACCGCTACCAGCCCGGCATCGCCGACGACGAGCAGGCGCGTGCCTGGGCCGACATTATCGCCGCGGTCCACGGCGGCGGCGCGCTGGCGTTCGCGCAGCTGATGCATGCGGGGGCGCTCAGCCAGGACAATCCCTTCCGTTCGCATACCGCCGGGCCATCCGCGGTCCAGCCGGCCGGTGAACAGATGGGCTTTTATTATGGCGAAGGCCGCTACCCGACGCCCGTGCAGATGAGCGAACAGGACATCGCCGAGGCGATCGACGGCTTTGTCCAGTCGGCCCTGCGGGCGGTGCGCGTGGGCGGCTTCGACGGCGTCGAAATCCACGGCGCCAACGGCTACCTGCTGGACCAGTTCCTGACCGCCCACACCAACCTGCGCGACGACGGCTGGGGTGGCGACATACAGGGACGGGTGCGGCTGCTGGTGGAGGTGCTGCGCGCCGTCAAGGCGGCACTCGGCGACCAGGTGCCGGTGGGGATCCGCATCTCGCAAGGCAAGGTCAACGACTTCAAGGCCAAGTGGCCGGGCGGAGAGCGGGACGCGGCAGCGATTTTCGGCGCGCTGGCGCAAGCCGGGGCCGACTTCATCCACGTCACCGAGTTCGAAGCCTGGCAACCGGCTTTCGAGGGCGGCAGCGATACCCTCATCGCGCTGGCGCGGCGCCATGCGCCAGGCGTGACGATCATCGCCAACGGTTCACTGCACGCCATCGAGCGGGCCGCCGAAGCGCTGGAGCTGGGCGCGGACATCGTTGCGCTTGGCCGCGGGGCGCTGGCCAACCCGGACATGCCGAAGCTGTTCGAGAAGGGCATCGCGCCGCGTGAATTCGACGGCGCCATCCTCGGGCCGATTGCCAATATCAAGAACAGCGAACTGGCGTTCCAGGCCGCGGCCTGACCGTCAAGCCTGGAGTGCGCAGGCCGGGAGCGCTCTGCCGGCTTCGGATCCGTTCACGCTATGAGCGGAATCCCGCCGGCAGGCGCGGCATGGTCATGGTGAAGGTCGTGCCGTCGGCCGCATTCGATTCGACGCCGACCGTGCCTCCATGCGAATGGACGATTTGACGCGAAATATACAGGCCGATGCCCAGGCTCGTGCGTTCCATGTAGCCGCTGTCGGCGATGCCGGCGTTGGCGGCGATCCGCACCATCGGATCGAAAATGGTGCGGATGTGATCCACCGCGATGGGTGCGCCGCGGTTGTTAATCGTCACCACGACATCGTCGCCGTCGCCTGCCAGGCGCACCGACACGGGTTCGTCGGGGGTGCCGTACTGGATCGCATTGCCGATCAGGTTCGACAGCACCTGGGCCAGGCGGCTCTCGTCGAAAATCGCCTCGATCTTGGCCGGCACGTGCAGCTCGATCAGGCGCTCCGGGTGATAGGTCCGCATTTCGTCGACCACTTCTTCGCACACCCCCACCAGGTTGCCCAGCTTGACCTGGATCGGGATGCCGGGCCCGAGATGGGTGCGCGTGAAGTCGATCAGGTCGTTGATCAATTTGCTCATGCGCTTGGCGCTGTTGAACATCCTGGTGGCCACCAGCACGTACCTCGGCGGGATGTCGACCGCCTGCATCAGGAAGTTCGAGCCGGTGACCACGGTCCCGAGCGGGTTGCGCAGGTCGTGGCCGAGGATGGCCAGGAACATGTTCTGCGATTGCTTGACCATGAACTCATAGCGCGCCACCGACTCGGCCAGTGCCTGGTCGACCGCCTCGTTGAAGCGTGTCACGTCGCCCATGTTGGGCGTGCCGGCGTCCCCGACATCGGCCGCCCAGAGGGTGAGCACGCTCGAGCGCAGGGCGCGGTATTCCGACACTAGCTGGACCACCGTGTAGCCCGACAGCAGCCGCGCTTCGGCATGGATTTCCGCGGCCGTATCGTCCGGCCCGCGCTTTCCCAGCCCCTTCGACTTGGCGGAGCGCTCGCGCTCGGATTGCGCCGTTGCCAGGTCGGACGCGAAGGCGGTCAGCATCTGGCGGGCGTGGTCGCGCAATTCGGTGTCGTCCATGGTCAACGCGGGCGGCTCGATGGTGCGCGCAAAATCCTCCCATGCCTGCAAGATGGATTCCATCTTGTCGTGGATGAAATTGCCGAGTCGGTGTTGGGTCATTGTTTATTTGAATCCTGATTGCTCCCGATTCAGCGCGATTCGCCTCGAACGGGTTTGCGGATCTTAACAGTCATTTCTTCGTTCCTAATAAATGAAGGGAAAATGCACAGGGCCGAAATTAAATCCGAAATGATTAGGCAAATCCGGAAAATACCTGTATCTTCCATCTCGCACTACATCAAGTCGTTGTTATTGTTGGTCTTTCTTTCCCGCCTTGCCTTTTCGGCAGTCCTGTTTGATTTCCTCCGTTACTCCCCCTCTTGGTCGTAAGTGCATTTCGGGCATCTTCGCCCCATGCAAAACAAGGAATGTAAAATGACTACTCAAACCGGCACCGTCAAATGGTTCAACGATGCAAAAGGCTTCGGCTTCATCACGCCTGATGCAGGCGGCGGCGACTTGTTCGCCCATTTCCAGGATATCCAGTCGGAAGGCTTCAAGAGCCTGGCCGAAAACCAGCGCGTTTCGTTCGTGCGCTCGACCGGTCCTAAAGGCGAAAAAGCCGGAAGCATCTGCGCGATTTAATTCGCCGATGCGGATAACCGGCGCGCACCACGCAGATAGCATGGGCGCTGCCGCGCTTATTCGGCAATATAAAAACCCGCCCATTGGCGGGTTTTTTGCATTCGCGGATGGAGTTTGCCAGGAAAGACGGTTTTAATTTAAGCTTGCACTCGTCCGATTCCGGATTCATCCAATAACACCGCCTTCGATATGTAATCGAAGCCAGACAAGGAGACAGCATGTTCAGTCACGTCATGATCGGTTCGAACGACATCGAACGCTCGAAGCGCTTTTACGACGCCGTACTCGGCACACTCGGGGCAGGCGAACCGTACCGCAACCAGGGACCTTCCGGCCACACCCGGCTGTTCTATCGCCACGAGGGCAGCAGCTTCGGCATCACCGAACCGATCAACGGCGAAGCGGCGACCTGCGCGAACGGCGGCACGATCGGTTTCAAGTGCAGCTCGCCCGAGCAGGTGCAGCAGTTCCACGACGTCGCGCTGGCGCATGGCGGCACCTCGATCGAGGACGCGCCCGGCCTGCGCGAAGGCGCCATGGGCGCGCTGCACCTGGCCTATGTGCGCGACCCGGACGGCAACAAACTCTGCGCGCTGTACCGCGTGAAGTAGGCATCATCCGGCCCGCTTCCTGGCTCGGCAGCTCCCGGTGCCGGGCCAGGAATTACGCGTATCCCCCATCTTCGCCGATCCCGCCAGCCGCTGCGGCGTGACGGCACATGCCACCTTCTTGCAAGGTGACACCAAAAAATTCCTCCGTTCACATTTATTGCTTAAGCATATTTTTCACGCTATGGTCGGGCCGGCTCTCCCGTTTCGGTCGCGCACGATGTCCGGGTGGCTGCTCTGTTCGTTCAACCGCTGTTCATCCCTTGCGTGGAGGATGCGTGAAATACATCGGAGTGGATTCTCCCCTGAAGCGCAGGGTTCCCCGACTGTCTTTGTATTATCTGCAGCGCGTGATCACCAACCCCGTGCTTCGCCGAGCGTCGATTTCCCTGCTGCGGTTCTGGGTGGCGTGCCGGACCGGGCGCTTCCGGACTGGAGCTGGTGGGTGCAGCGAGCTCGTGTCGGCATTGCGGACCGACGGCATCGCGCCCCTGGGGCAGGTGCTGTCGGATGAACAGTGCAGGGAGGTGCTCCTGCACCTGGCGGACAAGTGCGTCGCGGCCCGCGGTGCGGTTCCGTTCATCGTGGACGCCAGGCCCGACGGCGTGGCTTTCGCCAATTACGCCCTCGCTGACCTGGTGACCTGTCCCTATCTGCTCGCCCTGTCGAACAGCCCGGCGCTCCTCGACCTGGCCAGGCAGTACCTGGGATGCACGCCGACCCTGTCCGGGCTCAGTGCGCGCTGGTCCTTTCCGGGGGAATCGGCATCCGGGGACGTCCAGAAATTCCATCGCGATTCGGAAGACTGGCTGGCCTTTCGGATCATGGTTTACCTGACCCCGGTCGACGATGCGAGCGGCCCGCATGTCTACGTGAGGGGCACGCACCTGGACCGGCGAACAGCACGTTTGCCTGTGCTGGACGATGCCGCGGTGCACGCGCGCTTCGGTGCGCGCATCGCGCGGCAAACCGGCGCGCAGGGCTTCGGGTTCGCGGTCGATACGGCGGGACTGCACAAGGGCGAGACGCCGCGCCGCGCCGCGCGCCTGCTGCTGTCCTTCCAGTATTCGATCCTGCCCTGCTTCCTGTACGAGTACGAGCCCGAATACCTCGCGACCCTGCCTCATGACCCCTATATCAACCGGCTGATCGTGCGCAGCCGGCCGGCCAGTGGCGGCAGGGAAGTGGCGGCGGGCGAACTGGAAGAGGCAACACTCGGCGGCGTGGCATGACGGCCGCGGCCGCCATTCAGGCGGCTCCGTGGCGCGGCATCTCCAGGTGCTGGTCCAGGAACTCCACGCACACCCGCAGCTTCGCCGACCCGGCCAGGCGCTGCGGGTACACGGCCCACACGTTCGCCTCCTGCGTGTACTCCGGCAGCACCACGGCCAGGGTGCCGGCGTCCAGGTAGGGCTGGGCATCCCAGCGCGAACGCAGCACGATGCCGGCGCCGTCGAGCGCCCAGCGCAGCGCGATCTCGCCGTGGTTGGTCGACAGCGCGCCCGACACTTTGACCGTCTCTTCCCCGTTTTTCCCGCGCAGGCGCCAGACGCCGAAGGGGTGGTCGCGCTCCTTGATCGGCAGGCACTGGTGGCCGGCGAGGTCCTGCAGATTCTTCGGCGTGCCGTGGCGCGCCAGGTAGGCAGGGGAGGCGCACAGGATGCGGCCGTTCGGGCGCAGGCGGCGCGCGATCAGTTGCGGGGCGATCTCGTCGCCCACGCGCACGTCGAGATCGAAGCCTTCGGCCACGGTATCGACCAGGCGGTCGAAGACTTCGAAGCGGATCTGCAGGCCCGGATAGGCCGCGGCCAGCCGCGCGATCGCCGGCGCCACCAGCTTGCGCCCGAAGCCGAAGCTGCTGCAGATGCGCAGCATGCCGCTGGGTGCGCGGCGCCGTTCGGAGACCTCGTCGATCAGGTCGTCGAGGTTCTCGAGGATGGTTTGCGCGCGCGCGTACACCTGTTCGCCGTCGCCCGTGATGACGATGCGGCGCGTGGTGCGCTGGAACAGGCGGACGTTCAGGATGCCTTCCAGCACGCCGATGCGCTTGCTCACATAGGCCGGCGACATGCCGAGCTCTTCCGCGGCGGCCGCGAAGCTGCCCTTGCGCACCACGGTGACGAAGACACGCAGGTCGTCATTCTGAAGGAGATTGTTCACGATTCGTGTCCTTTGCATTCACGTCAGTGGCGATTATAAACGCCCTGTAATGCGTTATGCTGGTATCCATTCGTTACCACCCAGACCCAGGAGAGAGACATGAAAACCCACAAGATCGCCGTGATCGCCGGTGACGGCATCGGCAAGGAAGTGATGCCGGAAGGCCTGCGCGCCCTCGAGGCGACCGCCAGACGTTTCGACATCGGGCTCGAGTTCACCACCTTCGAATGGGCCGATTGCGACTATTACGCCAAGCACGGCAAGATGATGCCGGACGACTGGAAGGAGCAACTGAGCGGCTTCGAGGCGATCTATTTCGGCGCCGTCGGCTGGCCGGATATCGTGCCCGACCACATCTCGCTGTGGGGTTCGCTGTTGAAATTCCGCCGCGAATTCGACCAGTACGTGAACCTGCGCCCGGTGCGCCTGATGCCTGGCGTGCCGTGCCCGCTGGCGAACAAGAAGCCCGGCGACATCGATTTCTATGTGGTGCGCGAAAACACCGAAGGCGAGTATTCGTCGGTGGGCGGGCGCATGTTCGAAGGGACCGAGCGCGAACTGGTGCTGCAGGAAGCCGTCTTTACCCGCCACGGCACCGACCGCATCCTGAAGTACGCCTTCGAACTGGCCCGGCGCCGTCCGAAGAAACACCTGACCGCCGCCACCAAGTCGAACGGCATCGCGATCTCGATGCCCTACTGGGACGAGCGCGTGGCCGCCATGGGCGAGCAGTACGGCGACGTCAAGTGGGACAAGTACCACGTCGACATCCTGGCCGCGCGCTTCGTGCTGTCGCCGGAACGCTTCGATGTGGTGGTCGCTTCGAACCTGTTCGGCGACATCCTGTCGGACCTGGGGCCTGCCTGCGCCGGCACGATCGGCATCGCGCCCTCGGCCAACCTGAACCCGGAGCGGACCTTCCCGTCGCTGTTCGAGCCGGTCCACGGTTCCGCGCCCGACATCTACGGCAAGAACATCGCCAACCCGATCGCGATGATCTGGTCGGGCGCGATGATGTTCGAGTTCCTGGGGCAGGGCGACTCGAACTACACGGCCGCCCACGACGCCATCGTGCAGGCGATGGAAACCTGCCTGACCCAGGGCCCGCGCACGCCGGACATGGGCGGCACGGCGAATACGACCGAAGTCGGCAAGGCCATCGCCGAGTACCTGCGCACGCAGGCGTAAGCAGCTCCTTGCAGCCGGATGCGCCGCCTGCAACGGCAGCGCATCCGGCGAATCGTGCAGTTCGTCGCAAAACGGGCTCTTTCGTGAAAGGGCCGTCCTAGAATGATTTCACTCCAACGAAACAGGAAATCATCATGCGCGCTCTGCCTCTCGTCCTCGCTCTCTCCCTCTCCGCCGGTGCCGCATCGGCCGCCGACCAGGTGCGCGCCGCCGCGCCATTCACCTCGATCAATGTGCAGGGCCCGATCAGCGTCACCGTCGATGCAAGCGCGGCGCAGCAGTCACTGCGTGTGCGCGGCAGCGACAAATTCCTCGATAACCTCACGAGCGAAGTCGTGAACGGCGAGCTGCGCGTGCGCATGCGCGACAAGAATGTCAACACCGCCCACGACGACCAGCGCATCATCATCGCCATGCCCCAGCTGCGCGCATTCAATGCCGAAGGGGCCGGCGAAATCAAACTCGATAACGTGCGCGGCGAGCGCCTCGACGTGGGCTACCGCGGCGCCGGCAGCATGGCCATCAACGGCCAGGTGAAAACGTTCAAAATGACGGCCGAAGGCGTGGGCGAGGTCGACGCCAGGGCCCTGATCGCGAACGAGACCGATATCCGCTTCCAGGGCATCGGCGACGTCAAGGTGTACGCGAAGGACCGGCTCGATGTGAAGGTGCAGGGCATGGGCAGCCTCAGTTATTACGGCCGCCCGCGCACCGTCAACAAGTCGGTGCAGGGACTGGGCTCGGTCAGCGCCGGCGATTGAGGCGGTCGCATACGTAGGGTGGGCAGGCCCACCCTACGGTACGCCGCTGGTCAAGTTGCGTAAAGACAACGCAAACCTGTATCAGATGTAATCAAACGTTTCAATGTGAACTGGGCAACATAATGTTGCCACATGGAATGTTATTGTCCTTTCGGCGCCTCCCGGGCGAGCTAATTTTGAAAGGTATTCCATGCGTTTCACCTCCCTGCGTACTCCTCTTCTCCTCGGCAGCATCGTTGCCGCCGCAACCCTGAGCGCCTGCGGCGGTGGCGGAGGAGGCGGCACCCCGGCAGCCGCGCCGGTCGCCACCATGGGTACCCTGAACGTGGCCATGACCGATGCCCCGGCCTGCGGCTTCGATGCCGTGAACGTGACCGTCGTCAAAGTACGCGTCAACAAGAGCTCGACCGCCGGCGAAACGGATTCCGGCTGGACCGACATCACCCTGGCCAGCCCGAAAAAGGTCAACCTGCTCAATCTCACCAACGGCGTGCTCGAAACCCTGGGCCAGACCTCGCTCGAGGCCGGCCAGTACAACCAGATCCGCCTCGTCCTCGACGCCAACACCAGCGGCACCGCCAACACCGTGCTGGTGACCGGCGCCAAGGCCGAACAGCCGCTCGAGACCCCGAGCGCCGTCCAGAGCGGCATCAAGTTGAACGGCAGCTTCACCGTGGAAGCGGGCGCGCGTTCGGACGTCGTGATCGACTTCGACGCCTGCAAATCGGTGGTCGCACGCGGCAAGACCAACTATGCCCTGAAGCCGGTCATCAAGATGATCCCGGCCGCCATCAACGGCATCAAGGGTTTCGTGAACACTGCCTTGCTGGCCAACGGCGTCACCGTCTCGGCCCAACAGAACGGCAATATCGTCAGCGCCACCACCCCGAACGCGAGCACCGGCGAATTCTTCCTGTCGCGACTGGCCCCGGGCAGCTACGACGTCGTCATCACCGCCAATAACAGCGCGGCGGCCGTCGTCGGCGCGGTGCCGGTCGCATCGACCACCAGCACCACTACGCTCAGCACCGCGGCCGCGCCGATCGCGCTGCCGGCCAGCACCGTAGGCACGATCGGCGGCACCGTCACCATGACGCCGCCAAGCAGCACCGAGGCAGCCTATGTCGCGGCCAAGCAGTCCTTCGCCTCGGGCTCGACCGTCACCATCAAATACCAGGGCGCGGACCTGGCCACCGGCGCCTACACGATCGCCAACCTGCCGGTGGTCGCACCGCAGTACGCGGTCTACAGCGCCACGCTGCCCTTGAGCTTCGCCGCTTCGGCGGGCCTCTCCGCCGGCAGCTACCGTGTCGACGCCTCGGCCACCGGCTACACCGCCAAGTCGGTCGACGGCGTGAACATCGCCACCGCCAACGCGACCGGCGTCAACTTCACGCTGACGCCGTAATCGGTGCCTTCCGCTGCGCCGGCGATTCGTCCGGCGCAGCGCTCCGTGTCGCTGTAAGATAGTCAACCTTACAACCATCGACCGGAGGGATGCACATGAAGGATCTCGTACAGGACGGCGACAGCCTCGTTGGCGCCAGCAGTTTCGAAGACGGCGTCGATCGCCGTGTGTTCCTGAAAGTGGCCGTCGGCGGCGCCGCCAGCAGCGCCTTTGCCGCTGCTGCCTTGCCGGTCACGGCGCAAACCCTGGTCCAGACCGATACCACGGGCCTCTCGGCCGGCGACCACATCATCGTCATCAACGGCCAGGACGTGCCGGTCTACCGGGCCCAGCCCGAGGGCAAGACCAACCCGCCGGTCATCCTCGTCATCTCCGAAATCTTCGGCGTCCATGAACACATCAAGGACGTGGCGCGCCGCTTCGCCAGGGCCGGCTACATGGCCGTCGCACCCGACCTGTTCGTGCGCGCGGGCGACGCCGGCAAGGTCGCCAACATCGCCGACCTGATGAGGGACATCGTCGGCAAGACCCCGGATGCGCAGGTCATGTCCGACCTCGACACCGTCGTCACCTGGGCGAAGCAAAGGGGAGGCGACACCGAGCGCCTCGGCATCACGGGTTTCTGCTGGGGTGGGCGCATCACCTGGTTGTACGCGGCGCACAACCCGAAGGTCAAGGCGGGCGTGGCCTGGTATGGACGCCTGGTCGGCGACGCGACGGCGAACTCGCCGAAGCATCCGATCGACATCGCCGCCAACCTCAAAACCCCGGTGCTGGGCCTGTACGGCGGCAAGGACACGGGCATCCCGCTCGACACGGTCAACCGCATGAAGGCGGAACTGGCCAAGGGCAACAGCAAGTCGGAATTCGTGGTCTATCCGGATGCGGGCCACGCCTTCCATGCGGACTACCGTCCGAGTTACAACGAGGCCGATGCGAAGGACGGCTGGAGGCGCGCGCTGGACTGGTTCCGCAGCCACGGCGTCGTCTGAAGTAGCACGCGTGCCGGCCGGGAGCGGTACAATGCCCGGCTTGCCACGCGCAGTAAGAACAAGAGGCTTCACATCGACCCGATTCTCATCTCCATCCTGCTGGCGACCCTGATCGCCGGCGTCGTCAGCATCTCGGCCGCGGCTGTATTTTCGTTCACGCTGCTCTCCAAAATGGTGGAGCGGCTGGTCAGCCTGTCGGTCGGCATCATGCTCTCGACCTCGCTGCTGCACGCACTGCCCGAGGCCTTCGAGTCGCACGCCGACCCGCGCAAGCTGTTCGGCGCGCTGCTGGCCGGCCTGCTTGCCTTCTTTTTTCTCGAGAAGCTGGCGCTGCTGCGCCATTCGCACCACCACGAAGGCGACGGCCACCATCACGCCCACGGCCACGATGCGCACGCGGCGGGCAAGTCCGGCTGGATGATCCTGATCGGCGACGGCATGCACAATTTCACGGACGGCATCCTGATCGCGGCAGCCTTCCTGGCCAATCCGGAGCTGGGCATCGTCACGGCGCTGGCGATCGTCGCCCACGAGATCCCGACCGAGATCGGCGATTTCATCGTCCTGCTCAACGCCGGCTTCTCGCGCATGCGCGCCTACGTGTTCAACCTGCTGTGCAGTTTGCTGTCGGTGGCGGGGGGCTTGATCGGCTATTACACGCTGGACCGGGCCAGCGGGCTGATTCCGTACGTGCTGGTGTTCGCGTCGTCGGGGTTTATTTATATCGCGGTGAGCGATCTGATGCCGCAGATGCAGAGGCGGGCGACGGTGAAGGATTCGATTCCGCAGGTGTTGTTGATCGGCCTGGGCGTGGCGATGGTGTTGTTCTTGACGGCGGGGCATTAACGGTCGCTTCGCGGTCGCGGTGGGGTATGCCGCGGCACGTACGCGTGGGCTCGGGAGCCCACCCTGCAAAGGTGGTGCACCGTAGGGTGGGCACTTGTACCCACCCGGTAGCACGTTCGATCAATCGAGACCGATTTACCCTTTTGCGACCGGCCGCGCCGGATCGCTGCTCCACTCGCTCCACGACCCCGGATACAAGGCCGCACCCGGCATCCCCGCCACCTCCAGCGCCAGCAGGTTGTGACAGGCCGTCACCCCCGACCCGCACTGCATGATGGCCTTTTCAGGATCATCGATCACCCCTGAAAATTCCTCGCGCAGCTGCTCCGGCGCCTTGAAGCGGCCGTCGTTGTGCAGGTTGTCTTTAAAAAAGCGGTTCTTCGCGCCCGGGATATGCCCGCCGACCGGATCGATCGTCTCGTTCTCGCCCCGGAAACGGTCGGCCGCGCGCGCGTCGACCACGGTGCGTTTCTCCGTCTCGATATTCTCCAGTACCTCGGCCACCGTCACGGTCGGTACGAAAGGCGCGTGCAGAGCGATGCTGCCGGACCTGCGCGGCTCTGGCGGATCGGCCGACAAAGGCTGTCCCAGGGCTTGCCAGGCCGGCAGCCCGCCGTCGAGCACGGCCGAGGCCTCATGCCCGATCCAGCGCAGCAGCCACCACAACCTTGCTGCGTACATGCCGCCGTGGGCGTCGTAGGCGACGACCTGGGTGCTGTCGTTCACGCCCCAGCGGCGCAGGGTGTCGACCAGTGCGTCCTTCGAGGGCAGCGGATGGCGCCCGCGGAACGCGCCGTCTTCTCCGCGTTTTTCGCCCGACAGTTCGGTTTCCATGTCGGCGAACAGCGCGTGCGGCAGGTGGCCGGCCGCATAAGCCGCGCGGCCAAAGGCGAGGTCGGCGAGGTCGTGCCGGCAGTCGACGACGACCCAGTCCGGATCGTCGATATGGGCCGCGAGGTCGGCGGCGGAAATCAGGGTCGTGTACATGGGCTTCCTCACAGTTCGCTGGCGATCGGATCGGTCTTCTTGATGGCGGCGCCCTTCGGCGTGCTCTTCGTATTGTAGAACGTCGCGGCGATGCCGGACGCCAGGATCACGCCGATCCCCAGCCACACGTGCCAGTCGAAGCGGTCGCCCCAGAGCGCCAGGCCCCACAGGCTGGAAAACACGATGCCGGTGTACTGCAGGTTCGCCACCACCAGCACCTTGCCGACCCGGTAGGCGCGCGTCATCGCCATCTGCGCCATCAGGGCGGCCGCGCCGATCCCGAGCAGCAGCACCGCGCCGCCCGTCGTGTGGCCATGGAAGGGCATGCCGACCTGCTGGCCGTCGCCGGCCAACACGCCGGCCAGGCCGGCGACCATGGTCGTCAGCGAGAAGTAGAAGACGACGCGGTATTCCGGTTCGCCCATCTGCCCCAGTTTGCGCACCTGCATGTAGGCCATCGCCGAGATCACCGACGAACAGATGCCGGCCAGGCCGCCCAGCCACTGGTGCGATTCGACGGCCGGCTGCAGCACCAGGGTGACGCCGAAGAAGCTGGCGCCCACGGCGACGATCAGCGGCCACTCGACGGTATTCGTTTTCGACCACCAGCCGGCCAGGAACAGGCCGGCGGCGATCCAGATCGGCGCCATGTAGTTCAGGGTCATGGCGGTGGCCAGCGGCAGTTTGCCGATCGCGAAGAACCACAGCCAGAGCGAGGTCACGCCCACAAGGCTGCGAAACAGGTGTTCTTTCGGGAAGGGCGTGCGGAAGCTGCCGCCGCGGTGGCGGACCATGGCGAACAGGATCACGGAGCCGATCAGGCCGCGGTAGAAAAGGAGTTCGGAGGTGGTGTAGAACTCGGAGGCCAGTTTCACGCCGGCGCCCATGGCGGCAAACGCGAAGCTGGCGAACAGCATCCAAAGTGAAGGCATTACGGTCCAGTCGTTACAAGAATCAGGTAGACGATACAGCAGCTTGCGAAGGCGTGCCCGGCACCGCCCGGCGTCCCATCAGGCCGGCCGCAATGCAGGAGCCGAGAATCACGGCGATGCCGGCCCAGACGGTCCAGTGAAAAGCGTCGCCCCAGATCCAGCCGCCGAGGAGGCTGGAAAAGACGATGCCGCTGTACTGCAGGTTGGCCACGACCAGCGTGCGCCCGAGGCGGTAGGCGCGGGTGAGTGCCAGCTGGCCGGCGGTGCCGGTGAGGCCCACGCCGAGCAGCAGGGCGACGCCGCCCCAGCTGGACGGATGCGTGGGTGGGTTGGAAGGCAGTGCCAGCATCCCCGCCAGCCCGGCCGCCACGTTCAGCAGCGAAAAATAGAACACGACCCGGTATTCCGGTTCGCCCTTGCGGCTCAACCTGCGCACCATCAGGTAGGCCAGCGCGGCCAGGGCGCCGGAAGCGAGCGCCATCAGGCCGCCCAGCCACTGGTCGGCGCCAAAGGCCGGACGCAGCACCAGCACGACACCGATGAAACTGACGAGGATCGCGCCGACCAGAGGCCACGCGACACGTCGTTCACCGCGCCACAGGCTCATGCCGACCAGGGCCACGGCGGTCCAGATCGGCGACATGTAGTTGAGGGTGACGGCGGTGGCCAGCGGCAGGCGGGTAATCGCGGCGAACCAGAGCCACAGCGAGATCACGCCGAGCAGGCCGCGCCAGAGATGGGACAGCGGTTCATTCGTGGCGAGGGAACGGCCGGAGACACGGGCCATGAAAAACAGCAGCGCAACCCCGACCAGGCCGCGCACGGTGACGATCTGCGCAATGGAATACTGTTCGGCCGCCAGCTTCACGCAAGTGCCCATCAGGGCAAAGGCGAAGCTGGCGAACAGCATCCATAGGCCAGGCATGCGTTACAGGTCTATCTTGCTGCGATACCACTCATGGAAGTGCTGCATCCCGTCTTCCATCGGCGATTGATACGGCCCGACTTCGTTGACGCCGCGATCGAGCAGGATCTTGCGGCCCGCATCCATGCGCTGGGCGATCTCGTCGTCCTCGACGCAGGTTTCCATGTAGGCCGCGCGTTCGGCTTCGACCAGCTCGCGCTCGAACAGGGCGATCTCTTCCGGATAATAAAACTCGACCACGTTGCGCGTCCTCGTGGGGCTTAGCGGCCACAGCGTCGACACCACCAGCACGTTCGGATACCACTCGACCATGATGTTCGGGTACAGGGTCAGCCAGATCGCGCCCTGTTTCGGCTCCTTGCCGCCATTGAACTTCAGGACCGCTTCCTGCCATTTTTTATAGGTCGGCGAGCCGGCCTTCTGCAGGCCGCGGTTCACGCCGACGGTCTGTACGCTGTAGTCGCGGCCGAAGTCCCATTTCAGGTCTTCGCAGGAGACGAAATTGCCCAGGCCCGGGTGGAAGGGCTCGACGTGGTAATCCTCCAGGTAGACCTCGATGAACGTCTTCCAGTTGTAGTCGACGTCATGGATCTCGACGTGGTCGAACAGGTAGCCGGAAAAGTCGAGGTCCTTCGAGACCGACATCTGCTTGAGCTTGTCCATCACGTCGTAGCCGTTCTGCTCGAACAGCAGGCCGTTCCAGCTTTGCAGCGGCGACTTGGACAGGTTGAGGCAGGGCGTCTCCGCGAAATGCGGGGCGCCGATCAGCTCTCCCTTGAGGTCGTAGGTCCAGCGGTGCAGTGGGCAGACGATGGTGTTGGCGTTGCCGCGGCCATTGAACATCAGCGCCTGGCGGTGACGGCAGACGTTGGACAGCACCTCGATGCCGTTGGCATTGCGCACGAGCATGCGGCCTTCGTTTTCGGAAGGCAGGGTCGCGAAATCGCCCGTTTCCGGCACCATCAGTTCATGGCCGACGTAGCGCGGTCCCTTCTGGAACAGCTGCTCGATTTCGCGCTGCAACAGCGCATTGTCAAAATATACATTTACCGGAAGCTGAGCGCAGGAGCGCGCCAGCTTGGCGTGGGTAGCCAGATCGGACATCCCAACCCCCCTTTATAAAAGCATCACCGCAAAGAAGAGAAAGAATCCAAAGACCAGTATTTTTTTGGAAGGAAATACGGTATTTCGGACAGAACCGGAGATTATAGCGTGGAACGAGCTCAGCCGGGCTCGATAACCTGCTGCGCGTTGGATTGTTGCCCTCCGATGCTCGCTGTACCTCCGTACAGCTGCGCTTCTCGGGCAACACTCCTGCCGCTCGCGACGGTTATCGAGCCCGGGGCCCGTCCCCGATCAACGTGGTCCGTCGCGTGATTGTGGTGCGCAATGGCACAGATAGTGCCGGAAAGGCATGGTTTTCATGAATTCAAAGGCGGTTGCGCTTTCGACGAACTGTTCTATTTAGCAGCTCGGCAATCGCGCCGGACCACCCCTAGGGTGTGGATTGTTTTAAAATACGCGATTCAACTCCCGCGTGGCGCACCCGATGCGCATGGCGGGATCGCCGGCCCAACAAGAAGACACTATGGCAATCAATTCAAACGCGGGAGCAGCGGAGTCGAATACCAGCCCGGCCTCCTTCGAGGAAGCAATGGCTGAGCTGGCCCAGCTCGTCACCCAGATGGAAGGCGGCCAGCTGCCGCTGGAAGCTTCGGTCGCGGCCTATGCGCGCGGCTCGGAGCTGGTGAAGTTTTGCGCGGCCCAGCTGGAAAAGGTCGAGTCCCAGGTGAAGGTGCTCGAGGGCGACATGCTCAAACCCTTCAGCGCCGACGGCGCGGGCGAGGGCGCGTAATGACGCAGATGCTGACGGAGGAACTGCCGTTCGCAGCCTGGATGGCCGGCGTGCAGGCCGAGGTCGAGGATGCGCTCTCGGACTATCTGCCGCCGGCGCACCTGGTGCCGCACAAGCTGCATGAGGCGATGCGCTACACGGTCCTTGGCGGCGGCAAGCGCGTGCGTCCGCTGCTGGTCTACGCCAGCGGCGCCCTGTTCGGGGCCGACCCGCAGGCACTGGCGCGTGCCGCCAGCGCGCTGGAGATGATCCACGCCTATTCGCTGGTGCACGACGACATGCCCTGCATGGACGACGACGAACTGCGCCGCGGCAAACCGACCGTGCACGTCGCCTACGACGAAGCGACGGCGCTGCTGGTCGGCGACGCGTTGCAGGCCCAGGCTTTCCAGGTACTGAGCGGAACCGACACGCTGCCGCCCGTGCGCCTGATCGGCATGCTGCGCCTGCTGGCCGAAGCGGCGGGCTCGAGCGGCATGTGCGGCGGCCAGGCGATCGACCTCGACAGCGTCGGCCTGGCCTTGAGCCTCGAGCAGCTCGAGCGCATGCACCAGCTGAAAACCGGCGCCCTGCTGCGCGCATCGGTGCTGCTGGGCGCACTGTGCGGCAAGGAGTTGAATGACGCCGAACTGGAAAGTTTAAAAGCCTATTCGAAGGCGGTCGGCCTGGCGTTCCAGGTCGTCGACGACGTGCTCGACGCCACGGCCGATTCGGCCACGCTCGGCAAGACCGCCGGCAAGGATGCGGCCGACAACAAGCCGACCTATGTGTCGATCCTCGGCCTGGAAGAATCGAAAGCACTGGCGCAGAAATTGCGGCGCGACGCGCATGACGCGCTGGCGCCATTTGGAGAACAAGCACTGCGGCTGCGCGAACTCGCGGACCTGATCGTGCAGCGGAAGGCCTAAATGAAACTGCTAGAAACCATCAACGACCCGTCTGACCTGCGTATGCTGCCGCGCACGCAACTGACGCCGCTCGCGGACGAGCTGCGCCAGTTCCTGCTGCATTCGGTCTCGAAAACGGGTGGCCACCTGTCCTCGAACCTGGGGACGGTCGAACTGACCATCGCGCTGCACTACGTGTTCGAGACGCCGCACGACCGCATCGTCTGGGACGTGGGCCACCAGACCTATTCCCATAAAATCCTGACCGGCCGCCGCGAGCGCATGAACACGCTGCGCCAGCTGAACGGCCTGTCGGGCTTCCCGAAGCGCGACGAAAGCGAATACGACACCTTCGGCACCGCGCACTCGTCGACCTCGATCTCGGCCGCGCTCGGCATGGCCGCCGCGGCCAAGCTGAAGGGCGAGCACCGCCACGCGATTGCCGTGATCGGCGACGGCTCGATGACGGCCGGCATGGCCTTCGAGGCGCTGAACAATGCGGGCGTCGAGGAAGACTGCAACCTGCTGGTGGTCCTGAACGACAACGACATGTCGATCTCGCCGCCGGTGGGCGCGCTCAACCGCTACCTGGCGCGCTTGATGAGCGGCCAGTTCTACGCCGCGGCCAAGACGGTCGGTAAAAGCGTGCTGCCCGGTCCCGTGCTCGACCTGGCGCGCAAGATCGAGGAACACGCGAAGGGCATGGTGGTCCCGGCCACGATGTTCGAGGAATTCGGTTTCAATTACATCGGCCCGATCGACGGCCATGATCTCGACTCGCTGATCCCGACGCTGGAAAACATCAAGAAGCTCAAGGGCCCGCAGTTCCTGCACGTGGTCACAAAAAAGGGCCAGGGCTACAAGCTGGCCGAGGCCGAACCGATCCTGTACCACGGCACCGGCAAATTCAATCCGACCGAGGGCATCATCCCGGCCACGGCGCCCGCGAAGATCACCTACACCGAAGTCTTCGGCAACTGGCTGTGCGACATGGCGGCGGCAGACCCGCGCCTGGTCGGTATCACGCCGGCGATGCGCGAGGGCTCGGGCATGGTGCGCTTCCATGCGCAATACCCGGAGCGCTATTTCGACGTCGGCATCGCCGAGCAGCACTCGGTGACCTTCGCCGGCGGCCTCGCCACCGAAGGCATGAAGCCGGTGGTCGCGATCTACTCGACCTTCCTGCAGCGCGCCTACGACCAGCTGATCCACGACGTGGCGCTGCAGAACCTGGACGTGACCTTCGCCCTGGACAGGGCCGGCCTGGTCGGCGCCGACGGTGCCACGCACGCCGGCAATTACGATTTGTCCTACCTGCGCTGCATCCCGAACATGGTCGTCATGGCGGCTTCCGACGAGAACGAGTGCCGGCAGATGCTGACCACCGCTTACCACTACCCGGGTCCGGCGGCGGTGCGCTATCCGCGCGGCGCCGGCATCGGCGCGGCCATCCAGCAGGAACTCACCTCGATCGAGATCGGCAAGGGCGAGATCAAGCGCAAGGGCGAAAAGATCGCCATCCTGGCCTTCGGCTCGATGGTGGCGCCGAGCCTGGGCGCGGCCAGCGAACTGAATGCGACGGTTGCCAACATGCGCTTCGTGAAACCGCTCGACCTCGAGCTGGTGAAACAGCTGGCGCTCGAACACGAGGTGCTGGTGACGGTGGAAGAGGGCGCGACCATGGGCGGCGCGGGCAGCGCCGTGGCCGAAGCACTGGCCGCAAACGGCATCGTGAAGCCGTTGCTGATCCTCGGCCTGCCGGATAAGTTCATCGACCAGGGCGACCCGGCGGCGCTGCTGGCCTCGGTCGGGCTCGATGCCAAGGGCATCGCCGCCTCGATCCGCGCGCGCTTTGGCGCGGCGGGGGAACCCAGGCTGGTGGTCAACAACACCTGAAGCAGGAGCAAATAAAAAAGCGGCGCTGATGCGCCGCTTTTTTTCATTGCGCAATAGAAATAATCGTTTCAAAAACCTGAAATGATAGGATAAATAAATCGGAAAACTTTACAGTTGCCGTATGTCATCAGTAACAATTTACCCTAAGTCATTGATTTGTAAGTAATCG
Source organism: Massilia litorea (assembly GCF_015101885.1). Lineage (NCBI taxonomy): Bacteria > Pseudomonadati > Pseudomonadota > Betaproteobacteria > Burkholderiales > Oxalobacteraceae > Massilia > Massilia litorea. Next base: position 404,132 of record NZ_CP062941.1, on the reverse strand, counting down.
CCTTAGCTGGCACGGGTATTGCATATAGAGGCTACAACCCAACTGAAGAGAAATGACTGATCATGAAATTCCTGAAAAAACTCGCTTGTGCCGCAGCTGTTGCAATGACCGTCGCCGGTGGCGCTAACGCCGCTACCGTGTTGAACGACTGGGTCTTCAATCCAATCGGCGGCGGCTATGCCAGCGGCCAGCAAGTCAACGAATACCTGGACGTGAACGGCAACGCCTTCATCCAGATCAACCCGACCGGCGGCTCGAGCTTCTCGTTCGCGGAACACGCAGTGTTCAACATCGTCCAGGCTGACAGCAACAGCCAGCTGTTCCCGGTGAACTACCCAGGCGGCAATATCTCGGCAACCTTCGAAGCGACCGGTACCGGTAACTTCAGCGGCGCCTTCAGCTTCAGCGGCGGCACCATCCGCATGTACCAGAACGCGACCAACCAGTACGGCACGTCGGCTGGCATCTACGGTGCCAACCAGGGCAACATGATCGCCGAGTTCACCGTGCTGGCCGGCGGCGGCGGTCTGGTCGATGCAAGCGGCTCGCCAACCAACAACGGTCAAGTCACCGTGCTGGCCAAGGCTAGCCAGGGTTCGCTGGATTCGGGCTACTTCTTCCGTGAAAACGGCCAGGACCTGTCGACCGAGTCGATCATGGCCTTCGCCTTCACCAACGCCAACACCGTCGCTAACCCGACCAGCATCCTGGTCGACGAAGTCGCTTGCCAGTACGCCAATTTCACCGGCAACGGTTGCAACGGTTCGGCTTACGCCAACACCCCAGGCAGCTTCTTTGTCAGCAACAACGGTCAGTTCAAACTGGCTGAAGTGCCAGAGCCAGGTTCGCTGGCCCTGTTCGGCATCGCCATGCTGGGCGCTGGCGTCGTGAGCCGCAAGCGCGCCAAGAAGGCGTAATGTAGTTTGAATGTGCCGCCCTTGAAAAAGGGCGGACTCAAAAAAAGCCGGTCAGCCAAGCTGACCGGCTTTTTTTATGGCCCTGTCCCGTCCTGGCCTGTCAGCCCGCGGGCTTCCCGAACAGCTCCTCGGCGCGCCGGAACAGGATCCAAGAGGTGGCGATGTATTTGTCGCCGCTGGCCGGCACATGTCCCTTGTGCGTATGCGTGAACCCGGCCGGCGCGATGATCAGGCGTCCCTTGCGCGCTTCCACCTTGCGCCCCTGGTACAGGAATTCGGTCTCGCCGCCCTGCGCCACATCGTTCAGATAAAACTGGAACAGCAGCACCCGGTGCAGCGTCTCGCAGCTGGCGTTCTGCGGATAGACTTCCGAATGCCAGTGGTGGTAGCCGCCGGTCCCCTGCAAATACTTCTGCAGGTTGATCGGCCCGCAGCGGTACATCGACTGCAGCAGCGCGCCAAGATGCGGCCGGCCGCATTCGTCGAAGTTCTCCAGCGACAGCGCCACCGGCTGGCCGGTGCGCGGATGCGCCACCATCGGCGCCAGCGCGCCCAGCACCAGTGCGCGGTACTGGTCGATATACGCCGTCAGATGCTGTGCCACGGCAGACATCATCAGGTTGCCGACGTCATGCCATTCCTTGTGCGGGCCGATGGTCAGGTCCCAGCTGTCCTTCTTGCTGGTGTCGACGCCGTTGCCGGTGCGCCCGCGCACGACCTTGTCGCTGGCATTGAAACGGTTGATGATCGCGTCGCATTGTTCGGGCGTGAGGGCGTTGTCGTAGATGCCGATGAAGTCGTCCAAGGTCGATCCTGTTCGCTGGTGGGTTGCACTGTTGGGGTGGATTGTGCCCATCAGTGTACCGCGCTGCAGGCTGCCGTGGACGCTGGCCTTGCCTGCGCGTCGAGGACGCATGCATTTCTATCGTGCAACCCGTATTGACGAGTTTTGATACCGTATGTATCAGAACGCGGGAGGCCTCACCGAGCGGAACGGTTCTGCCAGCCTACCTGCGCGTCAATGGAGATAATCGATGAAAACGAAGTGGTCTACCATGCCGCTCGGCCTTGCGCTACTGTACGCAGGGCTGCACGCGGGAATCGCCGGCGCCGCCAACCCGGCGGCAGGCAGCGTTACCGACCGCACGACCTCGACGGCCTATACGTCCGGCCCTTTCCTGGTGCCCAACACCAGCGGACTGGCCGGCAGTGTCACCTGCAATGCCGCCTTGCCGTGCGACGACTTCACGCTGAAGGTCGACGTGCCTGCCGCGTACGCGGCGGACCACAACCTGACCGTGCGTGTGCAATGGGCCAACGCCAGCGCGGACTTCGACCTGTACGTGCTGGACGAGGCCGGCAACATCGTCGGTTCGGCCGCTTCGTCGAGCGACCCCGAGGTCGCCGTGTTGCCCGCGGTGACCGGCACCTACACCATCCGCATCGTGCCGTTCGCGCCGTTGGGCGAGAGCATCAGCGCCAGCGTCGAACTCGCAGCGAAGCCGGTCGCGCCGGCCCCCGGCAGCGGTCCGTCGCCCAGCTATACGAGCTACCAGCCGCCGGCCGCCAGCGGGCTCGGCAAGAACGCGGGCGAACCCTCGATCGGCGCCAACTGGAAGTCCGGCAAGGTGATGTTCCAGTCGAATACCCAGACCCTGCGCGTCGGCTTCGACGACAGCGTCAAGCCCGCCTCCGCCACCTGGGTGGCGAAGAGCGCCGCACCGCCGCAATGCACCGCGGTGACCGGCCTCGACCCGATCCTGTGGACCGACTCGAAGCTGGGCCGCACCATCGAATCCCAGCTGCTGGCCAATCCGGTTGTCAACAGCCTGTCCTGCTACACCGACGACGATGCCGAAACCTGGACGCCGACCCAGGGCGGCGGCGTGGGCCAGGGCGTCGACCACCAGAGCATCGGCGGCGGCGCCTATGTGCCGGGCCTGGAGCCGCTGCTGGGGAGCTATCCGCACGCCGTGTATTACTGCTCGCAGAGCCTGGTCGCGGCGACCTGCGCACGCAGCGACAACGGCGGCCTGACTTATGGTCCGTCGATGCCGGTCTATACCATCGAGCAATGCGGCGGCCTGCACGGCCACGTCAAGGTCGCGCCGGACGGCACGGTCTACCTGCCGAACAAGAGCTGCGGCGGCCAGCAGGGCCTCGCGGTCTCGGTTGACAACGGCATGACCTGGACCATCCGCAAGGTACCGAACAGCCTGGCCGGCGAGAGCGACCCGTCGGTCGGCATCGGCAGCGATGGCACCGTCTATTACGGCTACGCGAACGCCGACGGCCATCCGCGCATCGCCGTGTCGCGCGACCGCGGCCAGACCTGGACCGACGACCAGGACCTCAGCGCCCAGTTCGGCGTGCAGAACGTGACCTTCCCGGCCGTGGTGGCCGGCGACGGCGACCGCGCCGCCTTCGCCTATCTCGGCACCAAGACCGCGGGCAACTTCCAGGATGCCGCTTTCGCGGGCCTGTGGCACCTGTACGTGGCGCATACCTACGATGGCGGCAAGAGCTGGGTGACCACCGACGCCACCCCGACCGATCCGGTGCAGGCCGGCTGCATCTGGATGGGCGGCGGTTCCAACCCTTGCCGTAACCTGCTCGACTTCATGGACGCCACCGTGGACGCCGAGGGCCGCCTGCTGGTCGGTTATGCCGACGGCTGCACCCTGGCCTGCGCCACCAATCCGTCGCCTGCCGACGATCCGGCCAACGGCTACCATACCGAGCTGGCTTCGATCGCGCGCCAGGCCGACGGCCGGCGCCTGTTCGCCCGCTTCGACCAGCCCGACCTGGTGGTGACGAGCGTGCGTGCGACGCAGGTGAACTCGAAGGCCACGCTGGTGGCGACGGTCGCCAACAAGGGCAGCAGCGCGGCGTCCGGCGCCGTGGTGAAGTTCATGGAAGACACGTCCACCGTCGGCACCAGTGCGCCGGTGAGCCTGCAGCCGGGCGCCAGTGCCGACGTCAGCATCGTCTGGCCGACCACGCGCACGCGCGGCACGCACGTCGTGACTGCGGTCGCGGATCCGGCCAATGCGGTGTCCGAATCGGACGAGTCGAATAACAAGACCCAGGCCAGCGTCTACTTCAAGTAAGCCACACGCCTTCGGGCACGGCGGGCTGCATGCACGGTGTCATACCGGGCTGCAGCCCGTTTTTTTTGCGGTACGCGCCTGGCGCGCCCGCGTGCAGAACCAGACCGCGCCGCCGGTCGCGACGAACCCCGCCAGCGTCAGCGCGTTCAGGGTTTCGCCCAGCACGGCAAAGGCCATCAGCACTGTGACACCCGGGATCAGGTAAAACAGACTGGCTACCTTGCTCGCTTCGCCCTTGCGCATCAGGACGAACAGCAGGCTGCTGGCGCCGATCGAATTCACGATGGAGAGCCAGCCGGAGGCGAAGATCATCGTCGGCGTCCAGCGCACGTCGAAGCCTTCCAGGCCGAGCGAGAGCGGCAGGGCGACCAGGGTGGCGACGGCCAGCTGCACGAAGCCGCCGGTGCGCAGGTCCATCGTGGCGCAGTATTTTTTCTGGTAGAGGGTGCCGAGCGTGATGCCGGCCAGGGCCACCACGGCGGCGGCGTAGGCCCCGAGGCCCGCAGTGCCGCTACCCAGCTTGTGCCAGACCACCAGCAGCACGCCGAGCACGCCGCCCAGCATGCCGAGCCACTGTTTCATGCCGCTCCGCTCGCCCAGCATCAGGGCCGCGCCGAGGGCCGTGAACACGGGCATGGTGCCGACGATCAGCGCCGATTCGCCGGCCGATACGCCCATTTTGAGCGCCGTGTACAGCCCCGAGAACTGCAGCGCCTGGATCAGGAGGCCGACCACGACCAGGTGGCCGAATGCTTTCAGGTCCTTCGGCCAGGGTGCGCGCGAGGCCAGCGCGACCAGCAACAATAGCGCGGCGCCCAGCCCGAAGCGCAGCGTCAGCAAGGTGAACGGTGCGGCATAGGGCACGGCCAGCTTGCCGACCACATAGCCCGAACTCCACATCGCAATGAAGAGCAGGGGCAGGGCGAGGCTGCCCACATGGATGGCCGCTGGGGCCGACAGCCTGGTTGTCGTCGTCATCAAATTCTCCGGTGAGGTTGTCAGGCCAGCTTAGGCCGGACATAACAGGGATACAATCCATCAAACGAAGAACTGATTGTTTCCAAAAGCGATACGGTGAGCGAAAGAGGAGAGAAATGCAGCCACGCGATTTTTCCGATATCTGGGCTTTTGTGCGCGTCGTCGAAACCGGTTCCTTTTCCGGGGCCGCGCGCCAGATGGACACGACCAAGGCGAGTATCAGCAAGCAGGTGGCGCGCCTGGAGAAGACACTGCACGCCCGGCTCCTGAACCGGTCCACACGCAAACTGGGCCTGACCGAGGCAGGGAATGCCATCTTCCAGAACGCCCTGCGCATGCTGGAGGAAGCGCGCGCGCTCGAGGCCACGGCCGCCGGCCTGCGAGCGGGGCCAGGCGGCACCTTGCGCGTGAGCGCTTCGCTCGCCTTCGGGAACACGTATCTGGGCGGCCTGCTGCCCGACTTCATGGCGCGCTATCCGGACATCCGCGTCGTCCTGTCGATGACCGACCGCTATGTCGACCTGGTCGAGGAAAACATCGACGTCGCCCTGCGCATGGCCCCGCGCATCGACATGCTGAGCGCCGTGGCGCGGCCGATCGCCCCGATCCGCTACGTGCTTGCGGCCTCGCCCGCCTACCTCGACAAGAACGGCACGCCCGCAAGCATCGCGGAACTGGCGGCCCACCGCTGCCTGACCTTCGGCACCTCGGGCGCACCGCTGACCTGGCAGTTCGAACGCGAAGGGGTCCAGCAAAGCGTCAGGGTCGACAGCGCCATGTGCGCCAACAGCAGCCCGGCGCTGCGCCTGGCGATGCTGCGTGGCGGCGGCATCGCGCTGCTGCCGACCTATGTCGTGGGCGAGGATATCGGGAGCGGCGCTGCGCTGCGGGTGCTGCCGGAGTGGAGGCCGGTCGGCGCCTTCGGCGACCGGCTGTATGCGGTCTACCTGGAAAACCGTTTCCTGCCGCCGAAGGTGCGCGTGTTTATCGATTATCTGGTCGAGCAGATCGGCGAGCGGCCGGGGTGGGATGGGTTCCAGCCGGGGTGAAAAATGGCTTGGCCAGCGTCCCGGCCGGAGAGGTCGGCGGCGCCTCTGTTACACTGAACGGCAGCGCCCGACGAAGTGCGGGCGACCCTGTTCCTTCCGGGCATACCTGGACAATCCCGAGCGCAGCGCACCATCATTGCGGCCGTGCTCACTTTTTCATCCGTGCGCATATGTCGACCGAAACCAAACCCGTGAACCTGGCGGGTTCCGCCCTGAAGCACTCCTGCCATGCCTGCGCTTTTTTCCATACCAGGGAAGAAGAATACCGGGTGCTCCTGCCTTTCATCATGGAAGGCTTCGAACGCGGTGACCGGGCCTTCCATATCGTCCAGCCCGAGCGCCGCGCCGCGCACCTCGAGCGCCTGCGCCAGGAGGGGGTCGATACCGGGGCTGCGCAGGCGCAAGGGCAGCTCGAGGTCCTGACCTGGGACGACACCTATCTGAAGGATGGCCGTTTCGACCAGGACCGCATGATCGCTACCCTGCTCGAGATGCTCGCGCCCGGCAAGACGCCGCCGGGAACCATCTCGCGCAATGTCGCGAACATGGAGTGGGCGCTCGAAGACCGGCCCGGCGCGCACGAGATCGTCGAATACGAGGCACGGCTCAATCGCGCGCTGCCCGAACAGCATGACCCCGTGGTCTGCACCTACGACCTGTCCCAGTTCGACGCCAGCGTCGTGATCGACATCATGCGCACCCACCCGATGATCATCATTGGCGGCATTCTCCAGGAAAACCCGTTCTTCGTCCCGGCTGAGCAGATGCTTCAGGAAATCGAGGCGCGCAAGGCTGCCGGCCGCGTCCAGCCCGTCGCCGGGAGCTGACGCGTGTCGCGCATGGAGATCCCGGCAGCACACGATCCGGAAGGGGCGCGCCTGCGGCAAACCATGCGCGACCTCGTCGCCCTGTCGACCCTGCCGGCAATCTGGGGCGAGCTGGCGCCCGAGGGCGTGGTCAAGAGCCTGGCCGGTGTCCTGTTGACGACGCTCGACCTGGACCTGGCCTATGTCCGGGTCGCCGAACCCGGCGGGCACGATGCGATCGATGCCCTGCGCAGCAGGCAGGAGGCGACGGCCGATCTTGCGCTTGCGGCGCTGCGCACGGCGCTGGACGCGGCAGGACCGGGCAGCGATGCGCTGGAAGGCGTTCTCGACCCGGCCGGCGGCCAGCCGCTGCGCGTGAGCCTGGTCCAGCTCGGCATTGGCGGCGACATCGGCAGCATCGTCGCCGGTTCGCGCCGGCCCGGCTTCCCCTCCGATCACGAGCGCCTGTTGCTGGGCGTGGCGGCCAACCAGGCGGCCGTCGTCTTGCAGCGTCACCTCGCGCAGCGGGCACTGGCGCGCAGCGAGTCGCGTTTCCTCGAATTCGCCGATGCGGCGCCGGCCATGCTCTGGGTGACGGAAGCCGACGGCAGCTGTTCCTTCCTGTCGCGCGGCTGGTATGCGTTCACCGGGCAAGGCCCGGACGAGGGCCTCGGCTTCGGCTGGACCGGGGTGGTCCACCCGGACGACCGGGAGGCGGCGCGCCGCCACTTCGCGGACGCCAACGCGCAGCAGAAGGAATTCAGCCTCGAACACAGGATGCTGCATGCCGACGGCAGCTACCGCTGGGTCATCGATGCGGGCCGGCCCCGCTTTTCCGCGGCCGGCGACTTCCTCGGATTCGTCGGCAATGTCCTCGATATCAGCGACCGCAAGAAAGCGGAGCAGGCGCTGCACGCGGCGCAGGGCATGCTGTCGGCAGTGTTCGAGGCCTTGCCGGTCGGCGTTGCGGTGTCCGACCAGGAAGGCAAGGTGCGCCTGTCGAACCAGGAAATGCACCAGTACTTGCCGACCAAAGTGCTGCCCTCGTTCGACGACGTCCGCCGTGAGCGCTGGCGCGCCGTGCACCCCGATGGCCGGTCATATGCCGGCGAGGAATTCGCGGGTGCGCGCGCATTGCGCGGCGAACGGGTGGTCCCCGGTGTCGAGGCGCTCTATACCCGCGACGACGGCAGCGAGATCTGGACCCAGATCGCCGCGGTGCCGCTCGCGGGCAGCGATGGCAGGCCGGACGGCCAGGTCACGGTGGTCATGAACATCGATGCCTTCAAACGTACCGAAGCGGCGCTGCGCCTGTCCGAGGCGAACCAGCGCGCCCTGTTCGACGAAGTCGCGCGATCGAACAAGAACCTGAGCGAGTTCCTCGCCGTGCTCGCCCACGAACTGCGCAATCCGCTGGCGCCGATCCTGACCGGCCTCGAGATCATGCGCCTGCGCGCGGGCAGTGCGGACGTCGTCGTCAACGTGCGCGGGATCATCGAGCGCCAGGTCAGGCAGTTGTCGCACCTGATCGACGACCTGCTCGACATCGCCCGCGTGACCAACGGCAAACTCGAGCTCAGGAAGGAAGTGCACGACCTCAAGGGCATCGTCTCGAACGCGGTCGAGGCCAGCCTGCCGCTGATCGAAAAAGGCCGCCATGCATTCAGCCTGACGCTGCACCCCGCGCCGCTGCCGGTGAACGCGGATGCCACGCGCATCGTCCAGGTGATCGGCAACCTGCTGACGAATGCGGCGAAGTACACGCCGCAGGGCGGCACCATCAGGCTGAGCGTCGAACGCGAAGGCGGCGAAGCGCTCATCTCGGTCGTCGACAACGGGATCGGCATTCCGCCCGAATCGCTTGGGTCGGTCTTCGACATGTTCAGCCAGGTCGGTCAGAACATGGCGCACTCCCAGGGCGGCCTCGGTATCGGCCTGTCGCTCGTGCGCCAGCTGGTCACGATGCACGGCGGTTCCGTCAGCGTGGCGAGCGCGGGCGCGGGACAGGGCAGCACCTTCAGCGTGCGGCTGCCGCTGGAGCTGGCCGGCGCGCTCGCCGGCCGCGGCGACGATGGCGTACCAGCCGCTCCCGCGGCGCCGAAACTCTTCCGCATCCTGGTCACGGATGACAACGTCGATGCCGCGGCCACCCTCGCGTCGCTGCTCGGGATGTACGGTCACGATGTCCGGGTCGCGCACGATGGACCGGCCGCACTGGAGATCGCGGCGCAGTTCCGTCCCGACGTCGCCTTCCTCGACATCGGCATGCCGGGCATGAGCGGCCACGAGGTGGCGCGCGCGCTCAGGGCGATGCCCGAGCTGCATGGGAGCACCCTGGTTGCCGTGTCGGGCTGGGGCGCACAGGATGACCTGCTGCGTTCAAAGCAGGCCGGATTCGACCAGCACTTCACCAAGCCGGTTGCGCCGGCGCGGGTCAGCGAATTTTTGAGTTCGCTGCAGTAGGCGGCCGGGCCGAAAAAAAAGGGCGCTGTTCGCGTTGAGTGTGGAATCTTCTTGAACGGCTGAGGTCCAACCCGGACTTCACCCGTGAGGAGGTTCGCATGCAAGCACGCAAGTTCGAGCACTTCCTGAAGAACCTGGCCGCGCTGACCCGGCGCCAGCGCGAACGGCTGCTCGGCCTGCTGCTGCCGACGGTCAAGCGCGATCAGGCGGTGGACGTCATCGAACAGGCGGCAGCACCGCAACTTGCCTGTCCCGGTTGCGGCTCGAATCGCTTCCACAAGCACGGCCGCGCCAACGGGCTGCAACGCTTTCGTTGCCGCGCTTGCGGGCGCACCTGCAACGCGCTCACCGGTACGCCGCTGGCGCGCCTGCGCCACAAAGGGCGCTGGCTCGATTACCTGGGCGGCATGCTCGACTCGCACAGCATCCGGCGCAGCGCCGCGCAGCTCGGCGTTGCCAGCGCCACCAGCTTTCGCTGGCGCCACCGTTTTCTCGCGCTCACTCAAAACGACCGGCCCCAGCGCCTGGCCGGGATCGCCGAGGCCGACGAGATGTATGTGCTCGAATCACACAAAGGGTCCCGCTCGCTCGATCGACCTCCACGCAAGCGCGGCGGAAAGGCGACAAAACGCGGCATTTCGAACGAGCAGATGTGCATCCTGGTCGCACGCGACCGGACCGGCCAGACGCTCGACTGGGTCCCCGGCAAGGGGCCGGTAACGCGGGCGCAATTGCACGAACATCTGAAAGTGCGGCTGGAGCCGGACGTGTTGCTGGTGACGGACGCCCATGCGGCGTATCGGCATTTCGCGCGCGAAGCCGGTATCACCCATGAGGCGGTGAACTTGCAGGCAGGAATCCGGGTGCGCGGCGCGATCCACGTCCAGAATGTGAACGCCTATCACAGCCGTCTGCGCGGCTGGCTACAGCCGTTTCGCGGGGTTGCCAGCCGTTACCTCGGCAACTACCTCGGCTGGCGCTGGGCGCTCGACGGCGCTCGCGTCAAGACGCCGGAGGCTTTGCTGCGAGCGGCAATCGGCGTATTCCACACTTAACGCGAACAGCGCCAAAAAAAGCCTGTTCCCGCGAAGGGAACAGGCTTTTCAAGGAGCGCGGCGTTCAGTGGCCCATGAACGGAATCACGCCGAAGACGAGTGCCGCCGCCAGCATCACCAGCGAGGCCGAGATCGACCAGATCAGGGTGTAGCGCTGGTGGTCGCCGAACTCGACTTCCGACATGCCGACCAGCAGGTAAGTCGAGGCCACCAGTGGGCTGAGCAGGTGCACCGGCTGGCCGATGATCGAGGCGCGGCCGATTTCGGCGGCGCTGATGCCGTACACGGCGGCGGCCTTGGCCAGGATCGGCACCACGCCGAAGTAGAAGGCGTCGTTCGAGATGAAGAAGGTGAACGGGATGCTCAGCACGCCGGTGACGATGGCCATGTAGGGACCCATCCAGGCCGGAACGGCGGCGATGACGCTGGTGGCGATCGCATCGACCATCTTGGTGCCCTGCAGGATGCCGACGAAAATACCGGCGGCGAAGATCAGCGAAACGACCGGCACCACGTTGGCCGCATGTTCGGCGATGCGCTCTTTCTGGTCCTGCAGCTTCGGATAATTGATCATCAGCGCGATGGCGAAGAAGATCATGAACAGCACCGGCAGCGGCAGGGCGCCCTTGATCAGCAGGCCCATCAGGACCGCGGTCAGCGCAGCGTTCACCCAGATCAGCTTCGGACGGGCGGTGGCTGCATTCGAGGCGGCGAACTCTGCGGCGGTGCTGTGCGCCGACGCGGCGGCGCCGGCCGGGTGGGATGGCGCAGCGGCGCCGCGCTGTTCGGCGAAACCGGCACCACCGGCCGCGGCGGCGGCGCCTGCAGGCGTCAGCCACTGGCCGGTGGTGCCGTCCTTCTGGCCCGCGACGGCCATCTCGGCCAGCACCGGCTTGAGGAGGCTGTCATTGGCTGCCTGCGGTGCATTGGCCTGCGCTTCCATCTGCAGCGTGCCGATGCGATTGCGTTCGCGCTTGCCCAGCACATAAGCCACGAACAGGACCCAGCCGATGGTCACGATCATCGGCAGAATCATCGGCACGAAGATCTCGCTCACGTCCACGCCCAGCGCGCTGGCGGCGCGCGCCGTCGGGCCGCCCCATGGCAGGATGTTGAAGACGCCGCCGGCCAGCATGATCACGCAGGCCAGGACCAGGCGGCTCATGCCGAGGCGCTTGTACAGCGGCAGCATGGCCGACACCGTGATCATGTAGGTGGTGGCGCCGTCGCCGTCGAGCGAGACGAACATCGCCAGCGCTGCGGTGCCGACCACGATCTTCATCGGATCGCCTTTCACCAGCGCCAGGATGCGGCGGATGACGGGATCGAACAGGCCGGCATCGATCATGACGCCGAAATACAGGATCGCGAACATCAGCATGACGCCGGTCGGCGCCAGGTTCTTGATACCGGTGAGCATCATCGGTCCGAGTCCGGCGCCGAAGCCGCCGATCAGCCCGAAGGCAATCGGCACGACGATCAGGGCAACCAGGGCAGGCAGGCGCTTGGTCATGATCAGGAACATGAACACGACAATCATTGCATAGGCCAGGGCGGTCAACATCTTCTTTCTCCTCGGGAGTGCCGTCTTCCCCTTGCGAGGACAGGCAGGCGCTCCAAACAGTTCGTTATCACGGTTGTGTATTGCTCTTATCAGCGTGAACTATATGCGTATGGAGCTTTCAAACAGCTTTCACCGCGTTGCCAGCGCACCGCAAGAGTGCGGCCGTGCACCGTGCAGGCGTCCCGGCTATGATGGGCACCGTGAACATCCTGCGTAATCTCCTGTTGCCGATCCTGGCGCTGGGCTGCCTGCCGGCCGCCGCGGCGCATGCTGCGAACGCCGCCGACGCCGAGTGTCTGGTTCCCTCGAAACCGGGCGGCGCCATGGACCTGACCTGCAAGCTGGCCCGCAAGGCCCTGCAGGATGCGGCGGGCGGCCCCCCCTTGAAGCTGAGCTATCTCCCCGGCGGGGTCGGCGCCGTGGCCTGGCACACCCTGGTGTCGCAACGGCGCGGCGAGCCGAATACCCTGGTCGCGTTTTCAGGCGGCTCGGTGCTGAACCTGGCGCGCGGCAAGTTCGGCAAGGCCAGCGTCGACGACGTGCGCTGGGTCGCGGCCTTTGCCGCCGACTACGGCATGATCGCCGTGCCGGCCAATTCTCCCTACCGCACGCTGGGCGAGCTGTTGAAGGCGATGCGGCGCGAGCCGAAGCGGGTCCTGATCGGCATGTCCGGCACCATCGGCAGCCAGGACTGGATGAAGATGGCGCTGCTGGCGCGCCAGGCCGGCCTCGATCCGCGCAAGATGCGCTTCGTTGCGCTGGAGGGCGGCGGCGAGCAATTCATCGCCATGGAGGCGGGCTATGTCCAGGCGATTTCGGGCGACGTCTCCGAGGCCCTGCTCAACCCTGGCAAGGTGAGGGTGCTGGCCGTGTTGTCCGAACACCGCCTGCCGGGCGTGCTGGCAAACGTGCCGACCGCGCGCGAGCAGGGCTACGATGCGGTGTGGCCGGTGATTCGCGGCGTGTACATGGGGGCGGACGTGCCGGAGAAGGACTACCGGCGCTGGGTCGCCGCTTTTGCCGGCATGGAGACGCAGCCCGAGTTCGAGCGGATGCGTACGCAGGCCGGGCTATATCCGTTCGCGCTGACCGGCGATGCGCTGACCCGCTACGTGAAGCAGGCCGTCGCGAATTACGACCGGCAGGCGGAGCAGTTCAACCTGACACGGCCGCACTAGCCTCGCTCACGGCGCCAGCACGAGGCGCCGGGTCAGCCGCGGCGGCTCTTCTCCGATATGGAAGGCGAACTTGCGTTCGCGCAGGGCGACATCGGCCTGCGTGATGCGCTGGACCCGGCGCAGGTGCTCGGTCCAGGAGACGTCGACGATCTGCTCGACATATTCCCCCGGCGTGTTCAGGTCCTGCAGCAATTCCCAGCGCAGGGCGCCCTGGGCCAGGCGGCTGCGCCGGCTTTCCTGCATCACGGCGAGGAACGCGTCCGCGCGCGCCGGATCGATGCGGTAGGTAATCGCGATCACGATGCGGCCCTGCTCGGGCGTGCGCTCGGCAACCGGCACGCTGAAAGGGACACCAGGCGCCAGGTTCTCGACCTGGCCCGGGTCGCGCACCAGGCGCAGCACCACCGGCATCGCGATCGCGCCGCTCATTGCCGCGATGATCAGGCTGTTTTGCACGCTGTCGATGCTCGCCCACTGGCCCCAGGCCGCGGCGCCCAGCGCGCTCGCGCCCATCAGGGCCATCTGGTAGATCGCCATCCCGCGCGCACGGACCCAGTCGGGCAGGGCCAGCTGGATCGACACGCTCAGCGAATTCGCGGTCGTGATCCAGGCCACGCCCGACAACAGCATGGCCGCCATCGAGAGCACCAGGTGGCCGCTCAGCGCGACGGTCAGCGTCATCGCCGCATGCAGCAGGGCGCCATTGCGCACCAGCGTATCGCGCGTCATGGCCTGGCGCAGGCGCGGCAGGAACAGCACGGCGACGATGGCGCCGCTGCCCATCGAGGCCAGCAGCAGGGTGAAGGTGGCGGCGTCGCCATTCAGGTTGCGCGCCACCAGCGGCAGCAGGGCCAGCACGGCGGTCGAGTGGAAGAAGAACACGGCGATGCGCGCCAGCACCGCCTTGACGCGCGCGGACTGCAGCACGAACTGGACGCCGACCCGGATTGCGCTGCGCAGCGGTTCGCGCCCCAGAGGATTCGGCACGTGCTCGCGGCGCCAGCGCATGATCACGAAGCCGGTGGCGACCGAGAGCAGCGCGTTCAGGACGAACACGTACACCGTGCCCAGGCTGGCGATGATGGCGCCGGCGATCAGCGGACCGGCGATGCGCGAGGCGTTCATGGCGACCCCGTTCAGGGCCAGCGCCGCCGGCAGCTGGGCGCGCGTCACCAGTTCCGGCACGATGGCGGCAAACACGGGCCAGCGCATCGCCAGGCCGATGCCGTTTGTAAAAGTGAGCAGCAGCAGGAGCGGCGCCGTCATGCCGCCGGAAAGGACGGCGAGGCAGGTGGCGACCGCCACGGCGGCGACCCAGAACTGGGTCAGGATGAAATAGCGGCGCCGGTCGACGTTGTCGGCCAGTGCGCCGCTGGGCAGGCCGAGCAGGAAGACGGGCAGCGTCGACGCGGTTTGCACCAGGGCGATCCAGATCGGGTCCCTGGTGAGCGAGGTCATCATCCAGGCTGCGGCCACGTCGTTCATCCACATGCACAGGTTGGCGGCGAACCAGGCGCTCCACAGCATGCGGAAGGTGGGGTGAAGCAGGGGTGCCAGCGAGGCCGGCACGGAAGGCGCCGGAGTCGGGGAATCGGGAGACGCGGAAGCGGGCATGGGCAGACCACCTTGCTGAACAGGTAAGCCAGTATAACGAAACCGGCCGCCATGCCGGCGCAACCGGCCAGCAAGGAGCCGGTCGCCGCCGCATGGGGCCTCAGAACAGGTGGTTGATGCCGACCGAAGCGCCGCGCTGGCGTTCCTTGCCGGTCGCCGGGAGCAGGGCGCCGTCGTAGCGGTTCAGGTCGAGTTCGGCGTACAGGTTGGTGCGCTTGCTGAGCGCATAGCTGGCGCCGAACAGCAGCAGGTCGCGCTTGCCTTCGGCTGCGGCCGGGCCGTTGTAGCGCGTGTGGTAGAAGGCCAGGGTGAGGTCGAGGGCCGGCGTCGCCTGATAGGTGGCGCCCGCCCAGGTGATCTGGTTGCGGTAGTCGACGGCGCCGGCATCCTGTTCTTCGCGCGAGTGGGCGACCTTGACCGTGGTGTTCCCGATGTTGTAGCCGGCGCCGGCGACCCAGGCGCGGTTGGCGAAGCCGGTCGGGGTTTCCTTGTGGGTGTAGGCGCCGGCCAGCAGCAGGGCCTTGTTGTCGTAGGAGAATGCGACGGCCTGGGCTGCACCGCGGCTGCTGTCGCCCGCCACCTCGCCGGCCGCCAGTTCGGCGCGCACGGTCAGCGGTCCCATGGATTTCGAATACTCGATATTGTTGTTGAAGCGCGTGCCGGACGAGGCGCTCGCACTGAGGCCGGCGGTCCTGGCCGCGGCCGGCAGGGTGGTGCCGGCGCCCGAGGACAGGGGCACGATCGGGGTGTAGTGGTGGTCGAACGGGTCGAGGAATTTTTCGGTGCGGAAGCCAAGCGTGTACATGCGGCCGACGTCGATACTGCCCCAGGCGCCGCTGAGCCCGACCGAGGCGGTACGGTTGAACAGTACGTTGTTGGTGTTGTCGAGGGCGCCGGTGTCGCTGGCGAAGCCGGTCTCCAGGGTGAAGCGGGCCTTCAGGCCGCCGCCCAGGTCTTCCACGCCGCGGAAACCGAGGCGGTTGGAATAGTAATTCCCCGATGCGACGTTCCACATGCCGTTGCCGGCGGCGTCCACATTGGTCTGGTAACGCATGCTGGCGTCGATCGATCCGTAGACCGTGACGCTCGATTCGGCGCAGGCATTGGTGGCGGCAAGGGTGGCGAGGGCGAGGGTCAGGCAAGTCTTGTTCATCTGGTTTGTCTCCATGTTGTCGTGGGCGCGCCGGCACGTCCCGGGAAGGGACGGACCGGCACGGGTCCTCCGCGTAAGCTGCGGATGGTTTTTTTCAGGAATGCGCCCGCGCGGTGGCGGGCGGGGTGAAACCGGTCAGGCATCTCAGTCGATGCGGGCGCCGGAATCCTTGACGACCTTGCCCCAGCGCGGGATTTCGGTCTTGATCAGGTTGCTGAACTGCTCGGGGGTTCCGCCCATTACGTCGCCGCCTTCGACGGTGATTTTCTTGCGCACTTCCGGCATCGCCAGCACCTTGTTGATCTCGGCGTTCAGCTCGGCGACGATGGCCGGCGGGGTGCCGGCCGGCGCGACCATGCCGAACCAGGTGCGCGCGTCAAAACCCTTGTAGCCCGATTCGTTGATCGTCGGGACGTTCGGCAGGTCGTCCGCCCGCTTCGAGGAGGTCACCGCCAGGGCGCGCATGGTGCCGCCGCGGATCTGCGACAGCGCCGTCGGCACCGAGGACATGAAGACCTGGACCGAGCCGCCCAGCAGGTCGGTGATGGCCTGCGACGAGCCTTTATACGGCACGTGCTGCAGGTCGATGTGGGCCGCCTTCTGGAACAACTCTCCGGTCAGGTGGGCGACCGTGCCGTTGCCGGGCGTGGCCAGGGTGATCTGGCCGGGCTTGGCCTTGGCGGCGGCGACCACGTCGGCCAGGGTCTTGTACGGCGAGTTGCTGGCCACGACCAGCACCAGCGGCGCGTCGGCGACGGTGCTGACCGGCGCGAAATCCTTGACCGGATCGTAGGGCAGTTTCGTGTACAGGGTCGGGTTGACCGCCAGGTTCGAGGTCTGTCCCAGGCCGATCGTGTAGCCGTCGGGTTTCGACTTGGCGACCAGGTCCATGCCGATGTTGCCGCCGGCGCCGGGACGGTTGTCGACCACGATCACCCACTTGCGCGTCTCGGTCAGCTTGTTGCCGACGACGCGGGCGATGATGTCGGTACCGCCTCCCGGCGGAAAGGGGACCACCAGGCGGATCGGCTGTTTCGGCCAGGCCTCCCCGGCCGAGGCCAGCGCGCTGGTCCCAAGCAGGGCCAGGGTAAGGATGCTGCGGGTAAGTGTGTTCATGCGGTCTCCGTTGTTATCAATCGTGGGCGAACTGTGGTGCGCGGTCTTATGCCGCGATCTTGCTGCCTGCTGCGGGTGCTGCCGGCTGCGCCTGGCGGCTCAGGGAAAGCAGCACCGTGATGCTCATGATGGCCAGCAGCGCGATCGGCGCCAGGGCCAATGCATAGCTGCCGGTGGCGGTCTTGATCCAGCCGTAGACGTTGACCATCAGGCCGCCGCCGATCAGGTTGGATGCCGCGTTGATGCCTGCCAGCCCGGCCGCGGCCGAACCCGTCGACAGCCAGCCGGTGCTCAGCGCCCAGAACGGGCCCTTGAACGAATAGGCGCCGACCAGCACGAAGGTCAAGAGCATGATGGTGAGCGGCAGCGACTTGATGAACAGGGTGCCGAGCATGCCGACGGCAATCATGGCCAGCGGGATCACGGTATGCCAGCGGCGTTCGCCCTTGCGGTCGGAGTGGCGGCCCCACAGGACCATCAGGACCGCGGCCACGGCGTAGGGCACCGAATTGAGCAGGCCGGTCTGCATGACGGTCAGGCCGAAGGACTTGATCAGTTGCGGCTGCCAGACGCCGAGCACGGTGCCGGCGGCGGAGGCGGTCGAGCAGACCAGGGCCATGCCGAGCACTTCCTTGCTGCGGAACAGCTTCCAGAGCGGGACGTGGGCGCCGGCCTTCTTCTCGCTGCGTTCGCGCTCCATGCGCGCCGACAGCCAGTCGCGTTGCTCGGTGCTGAGCCATTTGGCCTGTTCCGGACGATCGGTCAGGAAGAACAGGCAGACGATTCCCATGACGACCGTCGGCAGGCCTTCGAGGATGAACAGCCACTGCCAGCCGCGCAGGCCGAGTACGCCGTCGGCCTGCAGCAGCAGGGCGGAAATGGGCGAGCCGATGAAGCTGGCCATCGGGATCGCCACCATGAACACGGCCACGAAGCGGGCGCGGTAGGCGGAGGGAATCCAGTAGGTCATGTAGAGCATGACGCCGGGGAAGAAGCCCGCTTCGGCCGCGCCCAGCAGGAAGCGCAGGAAGTAGAGCGAGGGGGCGCCCTGTACCAGCGCATTGCCGGCCGAGACCAGGCCCCAGGTGATCATGATGCGGGCGATCCATTTGCGGGCGCCGAACTTCTGCAGGGCCAGGTTGCTGGGCACCTCGAAGAAGAAATAGGCGATGAAGAACAGGCTGCTGGCGAAGCCGAAGATTTGCGGCGTGATGCCGATATCCTTGTTCATCTGCAGGGCCGCCATGCCGATGTTGCCGCGGTCGATAAAGGCCAGCAGGTAGCACACGATCAGGAATGGCATCAGGCGCCAGGTGACCTTGCTGACGGTCTCCTTTTCCAGGCGCGCGTCGTCTCTCGTTGTAGTCATTGTCTTCCTCCAAAATTCCGATTCGGCGATGCACCCCGTGGGGCGCATCGCCTTATGCCGTGACGGCCAGCTCGTCCAGGATGTTGCGCGCCGCGCCAGTGCCCATGCCGATATACGCATCCGATGTCACGCCGCCGATGTGCGGCGTCAGGATCGCATTGGCCAGGCCGGTAAAGGCGTGGCCGGCGGTGAAGGGCTCGACCTGGAAGCTGTCGAGTCCCGCCGCGCGCAGCTTGCCGCTGGTGAGGGCTTCGGCCAGCGCCGCTTCGTCGATCAGGCCGCCGCGTGCGGTATTCACGACGATCGCGCCGTCGCGCATGGTGGCGAGGGTCTGGGCGTTGATCATCTTCGCGTTGTCCGCGGTGAGCGGGCAGTGCAGCGACAGCACGTCGGAGGTGGAAATCACTTCCGCCAGTTCGCGGCGCTCGATCCCTTCCGGCACACTTGTTGCGAACGGATCGTAGGCGATCACGCGCATGCCCAGCGCCGTGCCGACGTCGGCGACGCGGCGGCCGATGGCGCCCAGGCCGACCAGGCCCAGCGTGCGGCCCTTCAGCTCCAGGCTTTTATGGGTGGCCTTGTCCCAATGGCCGGCACGCATGCGGCCGTCCAGCTGCACCACGTTCTTGGCGCAGGCCAGGATCAGGGCCCAGGTGTGTTCGGCAACGGCCGGGGCGTTGGCGCCGGTCGCGGCACGGACCACGATGCCGCGCGCCTTGGCGGCGTTGGAATCGATGTTGTCGATGCCGGTGCCATGCTTCGAGATCACGCGCAGTTTGGGGGAGGCGGCAATCACCCGCTCCGAGATGCGGCCGTAGCGCACGATCATGGCGACCGGTTCGAACTGGCGGCACAGCGCTTCGAGCGCGTCTTCCGGGCACTCCTTGCCGGCGTAGACGATCTCGAAGTCCGACAGCAGGGCGACCGCTTGCGGGGCCAAGTCGGCGCCGGTGACGAGGATGACTTCTTTTTTATCGCTCACGATGCGGCTCCTTCCATCACGACGCCCGCCTTGCGCAGGGCTTCGTCGAGCCAGGTCGGGCGCAGCTGGGCGCCGCTGCGGATGCCTTCCAGGCGCGCCGTTTCGTCGGCTACTTTTTTCGCCGCCAGTTCGACCACGAGGCCGGCCTTGCTGGTTTCGACCACGACCACGCCGTCGGCGTCGGCCACGACCAGGTCACCGGGGTTGACGACCGCGCCGCCGAGCGAGACCGGCCAGTTGACGCGGCCCGGCACCACTTTCGTCGGGCCGTTCGGGTTGGCGCCGACGGCGAATACCGGGAAGCCGAGTTCGCGGATGGCTTCCGTGTCGCGCACCGAGCCGTAGACGACGACGCCGGCCAGGCCCAGGGCCATGCACTGCGACACCATGATCTCGCCCATCAGGGCGCAGGTCTCGTCGCCCTTGCCGTCGATGACGAGCACGTCGCCCGGTTTTGCAAGCGACATGGCGGCGTGGATCATGAGGTTGTCGCCGGGGCGCACTTCGACCGTCAGGGCCGGGCCGGCGATGCGCATGCTGGGGGACAGCGGCGCCACGCGGCTGCACAGGGTGCCGCGGCGGCCGGCCACGTCGGCCAGGATCGAGGCCTGGTACTGGGCAGCTGCCTTGACCAGGGCGGGGTCGACGCGGTCGAAATCGCGGATGACTTCAGGGAGGGAAAACTGGCTCATGCTGGATCCTTGTCGATGGAGTGGAGCGGCGTGCCAACAGGTGCTGTACACGGGCGTATCGACAGGAGGCAGCCGCACCGATTGGTGCAATGCTGCGGGTAGTGCGTGTCTCCGTCTTGTTCCCGTGTCCTGCCTGTGGCGGCACGTGGTTTGGTATGGATTCGAGTATAGGAAGGCCAATCTATAATGTATATTCACTTATTTTTTGAATTCTTAAACTTTCAGGAATAGTTCATGGACTTCCGCGACTTGCGTTACTTCGAGGTGATCGCTACCGAAGGCAACCTGGGGCGCGCCGCCGAGCGCCTGTTCCGCACCCAGCCGGCGCTCACCAAATGCATCGACCGGCTCGAGGCGGACCTCGGCGCCCAGCTGTTCGAAAAGAGCGGCCGCCACATGCGCCTGACGGCAGCGGGAACGGCGCTGCTGGCGCGCGCGCGGCGCCTGGCGATCATGGTCGAGGATACGTCGCGCGAGCTGCAGGAGCACGCGAGCGGGCTGCGCGGCACGATCCGCATCGGTTGCGTGCCGACGCTCGCCCAGCACCTGATGCCGTCCGTGTTCCAGGATTTGCTGGCCGAGGCGCCCGAGGTGAAGGTGGAGCTGATGGTGGCCATGAACGACCCGATCCTGCGCGCGCTGCGCGAGGGGCAGCTCGACTTGGTGGTGGGGCCGGTGGTCGACGCCGACGAGGAGCTCGAATCCGAACAGTTCGCCGAGGACGTGGTCGTGGTGATGGCCGCCAGCAACCACCGCATCTTCCAGGGCGAGTATGCCTTGCGCGACCTGCTGGACTACAAATGGATCCTGCCGGCGCCCGGCGTGGCGACCCGCCAGTTCCTCGACCAGACCTTCGAGCGCAACGGCCTGGCGCGCCCGCAGATCCAGATCGAATCGAATGTCCTGAACATGATCCTGCCGATCCTGGAGAAGACCCACCTGCTGGGCTTTGTCACGCGCTTCAACCTGCGCTCGGCCAGTGCGGACCTGCGCGAAGTCGAGCTGCCCGAGACGACGATGCGCCGCCGCCTGGGCCTGACCTACAGGAGGACAGGCTATATTTCCCCGGTCATGCAACGCATCTCGGCGTTCTTGCGCACCCGGGGCGCCACGCTGCTGGACTGAGCAGGGCAAGCAAGCTTGCCGGCCGTGGGCGCCGCCGCCCCATGCCTGCGCTTCCGTTCGGAAACGAACATTGGGCAGTTTACGTAAATATTGCTGAGCTGAACGGCGAGTGGGGTGTTTTGATGTTAATATTATTGCAATAAATGCAATTCTCTTCAGGTGTAGCCCGCACGGCATGGGTCGTGGCATGGCATTGATGAGACAAACACCTGGAGAGAACATGAACACCAACAAATTGATCCTGCCGCTGATGCTGGCACTGGCCTGCGGTTCCGCGAATGCCGGCGTACTGCCTTTCCTCGGGGGCGCCCAGCAATTTGCCGTGCTGGGGGCTGAAACGGTCACGAACACCAACGCCACCACGCTGCACGGCGACCTGGGCGTCGCACCTGGTTCGTCGATCACCGGTACCGACAGCGTCACCTTCGCCTCGGGCGGCGCCATCCACCAGACCGATGCGATTGCGGTCCGGGCACAGGCCGATGCGCGCTCATCGTACGAGCGGCTTGCGGCCCTGGCCGGCGGTATCGACCTGAGCGGCCAGGATCTCGGCAGCGTCGGCGTGCTTGGTTCAGGCGTCTATCGTTTCTCGTCGTCGGCGGCACTGACCGGCGGCATGACGATCGATTTTGCCAACGACCCGAACGGCGTCATCGTCTTCCAGATCGGCAGCACGCTGATCACGGCGGCGAATTCCTTCGTCAACGTGCTCAACGGCACCAGCACCAACGGGATCTACTTCCAGGTGGGCAGCTCGGCCACCCTGGGCGCGGATGCCGTTTTTGCGGGAAATATCCTGGCCCAGCAAAGCGTGAGTTTCGGGTCCGCTTCCAGCATTGCGTGCGGACGGGCGCTGGCGCTGGGGGCGGCGGTCACGATGATCGGCAACACCGTTTCCAACGACTGCAATGCCTATTCCCCGACCAGCCTGGGCGGTGACTACGGCAGCGGTGGCTACGGCGGTTTCGGCGTGGCCGTCCTGCCGCCGTCCGACGTACCGGAGCCGGCCAGCCTGGCCTTGTTCGCACTGGGCCTGTGCACGGTCGGCGTATTGCGGCGCGGCCGGCGTGCCGGGCTGAAAACAGCCGCCGCCTGAGCGAGAGGGCGGTCTCGATACCGTCCTCGGCATCGTCCCGGCCGGGACGATAGAAAACCTATATTTCAATTGCAAGTTTCACTACGGCAGAGTTAAATGCCGCACAATCGGGCCGCTTACATCTCAATACAATTTCCTTATTCGCAGCTTCACCGATCTCCGGATAAGGCAGTCAATGAAAGCGACTCTTTCAGCCCTCACTCTTGCAGCCCTGACTCTCCTGGCAGGCGCCACCGCGCCGGCATTCGCGGCTGAACCTGCTGCGGCTGCGGCTGCCGACGGCGACTGGCGCATGGTCGCCCACGACTACGGCAACACGCGCTTCAGCCCGCTGGGGGAGATCACCCCGGCCAACCTGAATAAACTCAGCCTCGCGTTCACCTTCTCGACCGGCGTGCTGCGCGGCCATGAAGCGGCGCCGGTGGTGGCGGACAACACGATGTTCATCGTCACGCCCTATCCGAACCTGGTTTATGCGCTCGACCTGACGAAACCCGGCGCACCGCAGAAGTGGAAATACGATCCCAAGCCGCGCGCCAGCGCGCAGGGCGTGGCCTGCTGCGACGTGGTCAACCGAGGCCTCGTCTACGCCGACGGCAAGATCTTTTTCAATACCCTCGACATGGACACGATCGCCCTCGACGCCGCCACCGGCAAGGAGCTCTGGCGCACGCGGCTGGGCAGCATCGACAAGGGCGAAACCGTCACCATGGCGCCGATCGTGGTCAAGGGCAAGGTCCTGGTCGGAAACAGCGGCGGCGAACTGGGCGTGCGCGGCTGGCTCACGGCGCTCGACGCCAACACCGGCAAGATCGCCTGGCGCGCCTACAGCACCGGCCCCGACAAGGAAGTCCTGATCGGGCCCTCGTTCAAACCCTTCTATGCGCAGGACCGCGGCAAGGACCTGGGCACGCGCAGCTGGCCCGGCGACAGCTGGAAGATCGGCGGCGGCACGGTCTGGGGCTTCCTCACCTACGATCCCGAGACCGACCTGGTGTATTACGGCACCGGCAATCCGGGACCCTGGAATCCGGAGCAGCGGCCCGGCGACAACAAGTGGACCTCCGGGATCTTCGCGCGCAAGCCGGACACCGGGGAGGCGGTCTGGTACTACCAGTGGAGCCCGCACGATCTGCACGACTACGACGGCGTCAACGAGAACGTGCTGGCCGAGATGCCGATCGACGGCAAGCAGCGCAAGGTGATCCTGCACCCGGACCGCAACGGCTATCTGTATGTGCTCGACCGCGCGAGCGGCCAGGTGCTCTCGGCGAGTCCCTACGCCACGATTACGACCAGCACCCGGGTCGACCTCCAGACCGGCAAGCTGGTCTACAACCCGGCCAAGGACCCGCAGGCGGGCAAGGCGGTGCGCGACATCTGCCCGGCCTCGTCGGGCGCGAAGGACTGGCAACCGTCCGCCTGGTCGCCGCGCACGAAGCTGCTGTACCTGCCGATGCAGAACATCTGCCAGGATGCGGAGACCTTCGAGACCAGCTATATCGCCGGCACGCCCTATGTCGGCGCCAGCATCAAGCAATACGCCGGTCCGGGCGGCCACCGCGGCGAATTCGCGGCCTGGGACCCGGTCGCGCGCAAGAAGGTCTGGAGCATCAAGGAAAACTTCCCGGTCTGGAGCGGCGCGCTCGCCACCGCCGGCGACGTCGTCTTCTACGGCACCATGGACGGCTGGTTCAAGGGCCTCGACGGCAAGACCGGCAAGCTGCTGTGGCAGTACAAGGTGGGTTCCGGGATCATCGGCCAGCCGGTGTCCTACCGCGGGCCGGACGGCAAGCAGTACGTCGCGGTGCTGTCGGGGATCGGCGGCTGGGCCGGCACCATCGTCGCCGGCGAGATCGATCCGCGCGACGGCACGGCGGCCACCGGCATGATCAACCTGACCCGCGACCTGCCGAAATACACCGCCAAGGGAGGGATGCTGTATGTCTTCGCCCTTCCGTAAGCTGTTGTTTGCGGCGGCCGCGTTGGCCCTGGGTGCGGAAGCGCAGGCCTTCGAGCCGCGCCAGTTGCGGGTCTGCGCCGATCCCGACAACCTGCCGTACTCGAACCAGGAAGGCGCCGGCTTCGAAAACAAGATCGCCGAACTGATCGCGCAGGACCTGCACGCCACGCTGGAATACGACTGGTGGCCGCAACGCCGCGGTTTCGTGCGGCGCACGATCGGCGCCGGCATGTGCGACCTGCTGATCGGCGTGCCGGCCGATTTCGAGCGCGTCGCCACGACCAGGCCGTATTACCGCTCGGCCTATGTGTTTGTGACGCGCAGGGCGGACCCGGTGCCCGATTTCGGCAGTCCCGCGATCCGCGAACGGCGCATCGGCGTGCAACTGATCGGCAACGACATGGCGGCCACGCCCGCCGGGCACGCGCTCTCGCGTGCCGGCGCGACCGCGAACGTCACCGGTTTTACGATTTTCGGCGACGGCCCGGCCGCAGAGCGCATGGTGCACGCGGTCGACTCCGGCGAGATCGATGCCGCCTTGCTGTGGGGGCCGCAGGCCGGCTGGTTCGCCGCGCGCGCACAGCTGCCTTTAAAGGTGAGCATCGCCAGGCCGCCGGCCGGCACGCCGGAACCCTTCGAATTCGACGTGGCGCTCGGCGTCAAGCGCGGCAACAAGGCGCTGCTGGCCGAACTCGAGGGCGTCCTCACGCGCAGGCAGGGCGAGATCGACGGCATCCTGGCGCAATACCACGTGCCGCGCACGGACAAAGGGGAGGGGCGATGAAGGCACCGGTGTGTTTGATGCTGGCCTTGCTGGCCGGCCTGGCAGGCTGCTACCGCGAGGAGCGCCCGAATCCGCCGGCACCGGCGGAACCGCGCGACGCGACCGTGTCGGCCGTGCGCCAGAGCGAGATCGAGCCGGGCGCGAAGCGGATCGCGGCCGCCGTCCCGAACGGCTACGAGGAGAACGCCTATGCGCTCTCGCAAGGCAAATCGATGTTCCGCAAATTTAATTGCAGCGGTTGCCATGGCCAGGGCGGCGGCGGCATGGGGCCGGCCCTGATGGACGACAAATGGAGCTACGGCAGCGAGCCGGCGAACATCTACGCCACCATCGTGCAGGGGCGACCGAACGGCATGCCGGCCTTCGGCGGCCACCTCACCAACGAACAGGTGTGGCAGCTGGTCGCCTATGTACGCTCGATGAGCGGGCAGGTGAGGGAAGATGCGGCGCCTTCGCGCAGCGACGAATTCCAGACCGCGCCGCCCGAAGGCCGGCGCGAGAAGGCCGAGCCGAAAGACGCCGCCGACGCTGCCGCGACGCCGAAGGGATGAGCATGCGCGCGCTGATGTCCTTCCTGTTGCTGGGCGCTTCGAAGCTGGCGGCGGCTGTGCCGGCGCAGAACGCGCTCGAGCCGCTCGGCGTGCAGGCCGCCGGGATCCACGACCTGTGGCGCCTGACGCTGCTGATCTGCACCCTGGTGTTCGCGGCCGTGCTGGCCGCCTTTCTCTACGCGATCTGGCGCGCGCCGCACAGCAAGGTCCAACTGGCGCCGGATGTCTCCACGCTCGACCAGCCCGAACCGAAGCTGGGCCGGCCGGTCGTCATCGGCGTCGCGATCTCGATCGTGCTGCTGGCGGTGCTGATCGTGGCTGACTTCGTCACCGAGCGCCGCCTGGCGCGCCTGCCGCTGAAGGATGCGGTGCGCATCGAGGTCACAGGCCACATGTGGTGGTGGGGCGCGCGCTACCTGGACGACGAGCCTTCGCGCATGTTCGACGCCGCCAACGAAATCCACGTCCCGGCCGGCAAACCCGTCATCCTCAAACTGAACAGCGCCGACGTGATCCACAGCTTCTGGGCGCCCAGCCTGCACGGCAAGAAGGACCTGATACCGGGCCGCACCTCGCTGCTGCACTTCCGCGCCGACCAGCCTGGCGTGTATCGGGGCCAGTGCGCCGAGTTCTGCGGCTTCGAGCACGCGCTGATGGCGTTTACGGTCGTCGCCCATCCGCCTGCTGAGTACGAAGCCTGGGCCGCACGCCAGCGGCTGCCTGCCCCCGCGCCGGCGACCGCACTGCAGAAGCAGGGACTCGAGGTCTTCATGCGCAGCACCTGCGCCATGTGCCACACGGTGGCCGGCACCGAGGCGGGCGCCCGGCTCGGCCCCGACCTGACCCACCTGGCCAGCCGCAGCATGCTCGCCTCGGGCACCTTGCCCAACACGCCGCAATACCTGGCGGCCTGGATCCTCGACCCCCAAAAATTCAAGAAAGGGGCGAACATGCCTGCCACGCCCCTGTCCGCACACGAGCTGGAGGCATTGATGGCTTACCTGGAGACGCTCAAATGAACCCGAGCCCGGCTGTCGAACCGCGCAATGCGGTGCTGGACCGCACCTGGAGCGATCCGCCGGGCCTCATCGGCTGGCTCTCCGCGATCAACCACAAGACCATCAGCGTGCGCTTCATGCTCACCACCTTCGGCTTCTTCGCCGCCGGCGGCGTGCTGGCGCTGCTGATCCGCCTGCAGCTGACCGTCCCCGACAACAAACTGATCGGCCCGGACTTCTACAACCAGCTGTTCACCATGCACGGCACCACGATGATGTTCCTGTTCGCGGTGCCGGTGATGCAGGCGGTGGCGACCTACCTGGTGCCGCTGATGATCGGCGCGCGCGGCATCGCCTTCCCGCGCATGAACGCCTTCGCCTACTGGATCTTCCTGTTCGGCGGCCTGATGCTGTACGCCGCCTTCATCCTCGACATCGGCCCCGACGCCGGCTGGTTCGCCTACCCGCCGCTGGCCGGCCCCGAATACTCTCCCGGCAAGCGGACGGATTTCTGGGCCCAGCTGATCACCTACACGGAGCTTTCCGGCCTGCTGGAGGCGGTGATCCTGATCACGACCATTTTCAAGATGCGCGCGCCCGGCATGACCCTGAACCGCATGCCCCTGTTCGTCTGGACCATGCTGGTCACCTCCTTCATGGTGATGTTCGCCATGCCGTCGGTGATGCTGGCCAGTACCGCCCTGATCACCGACCGCCTGGTGGGAACGCATTTTTACAACCCGGCCGAAGGCGGCGACGTCGTCCTGTGGCAGCACCTGTTCTGGTTCTTCGGCCACCCCGAGGTCTACCTGATCTTCATCCCGCCGCTGGGCTTCATGTCCTCGATCATCGCCACCTTTGCGCGCCGCCCGATCTACGGTTATCCGGTGATGGTGCTGGCGATCATCGCCACCGCCTTCCTCGCCTTCAGCCTGTGGGTGCACCACATGTTCGCCACCAATGTGCCCGAACTCGGTAAAAGCTTCTTCACGGCGGCCAGCGCCATGATCGCGATTCCGACCGCGGCCCAGATGTTCTGCTGGATCGCCACCTTGTGGGCCGGACGCCTGAACTTCCGCACGCCGATGCTGTTCGCGCTCTCCTTTTTCTTCATCCTGCTGATCGGCGGCCTGACCGGGGTGATGCTGGCCTCGGTCTCGCTCGACCTGCAGGTGCACGACACCTTCTTTGTCGTGGCCCACCTGCATTACGTGCTGATCGGCGGCGCCGTGTTCCCGCTGTTCGGCGCCTTTTATTACTGGTTCCCCAAGTTCACGGGCCGCATGATGGGCGAGCGCCTCGGGAAATGGAACTTCTGGCTGATGTTCGTCGGCTTCAACGTGGCGTTTTTCCCGATGCACATCGCCGGCCTGCGCGGCATGCCGCGCCGGGTCTATACCTATCCGGCCGAGATGGGGTGGGGCTTGCTGAACCTGATCTCGACCATCGGCGCCGCCATCCTGGCGGTCGGCATCCTGCTCTTCGTCGTCAACGTCCTGCTCAGCCGCAAGCGCGGCGACATGGCCGGCGCCGATCCCTGGGCTGCCGGCACCCTCGAGTGGGCGACGTCCTCCCCTCCGTCGCCCGGCAATTTCCCGCGCCCGCCGGTGGTGGGCTCGCGTTTTCCGCTGTGGAGCAAGGATGGCGTGGCCGGCACCGTGCGGGGCCTGGCCGATGACCGCCGCGAAGTGCTGGTCACCAGCGTGAACGACGCCGTGCCGAATCACCGCGCGGTGATGCCCGAATCGAGCCCCTGGCCCTTCGTGTCAGCGGTCGCCGTGACGGTGCTGTTCATCGGCTCGATCTTCACCCCCTGGGCGATCGTCTGGGGCGCGGTGCTGTGCACGCCGCCGCTGGTCATCTGGTTCTGGCCGAAACGCGGTCCCACGCAGAAGAACATCGAGCGCGAGGTCAAGCCATGAACAAGGTCGATACCAACGTCACCACGCACGACATCGACGTCGCCCGGCTGCCGACCTATGTCTACGGTTCGCACAGCATGATGTGGTGGGGCACGATGGGGCTGATGCTGATCGAGGGCACCGTCTTCGCGATCACCGTGGTCGTGTATTTCTACCTGCGCAGCCACTCGCAGACCTGGCCGGTCAACCGCGCGCCGGAGCTGTTCTGGGGCGGCCTGAATACCCTGATCATGCTGGCCAGCCTGGTGCCGAACCAGCTGGCCAAGCGCGCCGCCGAGCGCGAGGACAAACAGCGTGCGCGCTGGTGGCTGGTCGCCTGCCTGCTGTTCGCGCTGACCTTTCTTGTCGTGCGCGTGTTCGAGTTCGGCGCCCTGAACACGAGATGGGATTCGAACGCCTACGGCTCGGTGGTCTGGATGCTGCTGGCCCTGCATACGACCCACCTGGTCACCGACACCATCGACACCACGGTGCTGGCCGTGCTGATGTTCACCGGGCCGCTCGAAGGTAAACGTTTCGTCGACGTCAGCGAGAACGCCATGTACTGGTATTTCGTGGTCGGCAGCTGGCTGCCGATCTATGCCGTCATCTACTGGGGAGCGCGCCTGTAAGGGCGCGAATAACGATGCCGAACTGGCCCGCAATGCTGCTTGCCCCTTCGATCGCCCTCGCCAACGCGGGCGTCGCCTACGCGCTCACCTCGCCCAGCTGCGCGGGCCAGGACACCAGCACGCTGCACGTGCTGACGATCTGCAGCCTGCTGGCCTGCCTGCTCGTCACCTTCGGTGCGCTGCTGAACTGGCAGCGCGCGCGCGCGCTGGCGGGACCGGGCGAAACGCCGGACCAATCGCGGCGCCGCTTCCTGAGCCAGGTGGCGACGCTGTGCGGGCTGCTGTCTGCGCTGGTGGTGCTGGCCGAATGGCTGCCGATCTGGATGGTGTCGCCGTGCTACGGCTGATCTGCGGCACGCTCGTCCTGTTCCTGTCCGGCGCCGCGCATGCGCACGACGTGGCGGCACCTGCGCCCCCCGCACCCGGCTGGACCTTCGAGCCCTGGGTGGTGATTTGCCTGGGCCTCTCCGCGCTGCTCTACGGTGTGGGCCTGGTGCGCTTGTGGAAAAAATCCGGTGACGGGCGCGCGCAGCTGCGGCGCCGCGCCTGCTGGTTCCTCGGCGGCTGGCTGGCGCTGGTCGCCGCGCTGGTGTCGCCGCTGGACGCGATGGGCACCCAGCTGTTCTCGGCCCACATGCTGCAGCACGAAGCGATGATGATCGTCGCCGCGCCGCTGCTGGTGCTGGGGCGTCCGTTCGCGCTCTGGATGTGGGGCCTGCCCCCCGGCTGGCGGCGTCCGGTTGCCGCCGCGGTGCGTACGGGCGGCGTGCAGGCCGGCTGGGCGCTGTTGACCATGCCGGTGTTCGCCTGGCTGTTTCATGCGGCCGTCCTGTGGCTGTGGCACGCGCCGCTGCTGTTCGAGGCGGCGCTGCACAGCAATGCCATCCACACGCTGCAGCATGTGAGCTTCCTCGGTTCGGCGCTGCTGTTCTGGTGGGCCGTGCTCGGCGACGGCGGCTTCCGCCCGCAGAGGGGCTTGTCGATGCTCTACATCTTCACGACCATGGCGCACACGGGCGCCCTCGGCGCGCTGCTGACCTGGTCGGGCGTGGTCTGGTATCCGAGCTATATCGGCGCCGGCGAAGCCTTCGGCATGGATGCGCTGGAAGACCAGCAGCTCGGCGGTTTGATCATGTGGGTGCCGGGCGGGCTGGCTTACCTGATCGCCGGGCTGGCGCTGGTGTCGAAATGGCTGGGGAGGCCTGCGCCGCAGGGGGAGGGCGCTAGCCGCATCGTGTGAACTCGCTTCGGGCGGGCGCGCACCGTAGGGTGGGCACTTGTGCCCACGCGTATGGAACTGAAGATCAACCCGTTCGTCATCGATCGGACGAAACGTGAGTGCCCTGAACAGGGCGCAGCATTCATCGGCACGAACGCGTGGGCACGAGTGCCCACCCTACAGTGCGCGGCTATCCGGTCGAGATCAAGAGCTTGCGGTTTACAAACTACTCCACCTTCCCGATCTTCTGCACCGCCTCCTTGAGCTTCTTCGCATCCTCGGCGATATACGCCTGGAACTCCGGCGTATCGAGATACTGGATCGGACTGCCGGCTCCGGCGATGACCTGGCGCACCTGCGGATCGTTGGCAGCCGCACGCGCCGCCTCGCGCAGTTTGGCAACCACCGGTTCCGGCGTATCGCTTGGCACGAACAGCCCCGACCACTGCGCGAACTCGACCGGATGACCCGCTTCCTTCAGGCTCGGCACGCCCGGGAAGGCGGCCAGCGGCTCGCTGCCCCAGTGCGCCAGCACGCGCAGCTTGCCGGCCTTGACGTGCTGTGCCACGCTGGCAGGTCCCGTCGACAGGGCAGTCACCTGGCCGCCGAGCAGGGCGATGACGGCCGGTGCCGCGCCGGTGTAGGGAACGTGGAGAAGGTGCAGTTTTGCCTCGTGCTTCAGCATTTCCATCGGCACGTGCATGGTTCCGTAATTGCCCGACGAGCCGAAACTGTATTCGCCAGGTTTGCTGCGCACGGCGGCGACGAATTCGGGGAGCGTTTTCCAGGGACTGTCGGCGCGCACCACCAGCACGGTCGGGTCGGCGGTAAAGCGGGCGATGGGTTTCAGCTGCGCCATCTGGTACAGCGGCTTGCGCCCGGTGACCTTGTCGGCTTCCGGAATGATCGAGATCGAGGACAGCGCCATCAGGACCGTATAGCCGTCCGGCGCCGCTCGCGCCACTTGCCCCATACCGATCGCGCCGCCGGCGCCACCCTTATTTTCGATGATGATGCTGCCCTTCAGGTGCTTTTCCATGGCTGCCGCTACCGGACGCGCCACGGTATCGGCGACCCCGCCGGGCGGAAAGGGGACGACCATCGTGATGACTTTATTGGGATAGGCGTCGGCTGCGCCGGCCAGGCTGGAAAAGACGCTGCAAATCAGGCCCGCGGCCAGGACGGGCGTTTTCAGGAAGTGCATGTTCATCGTGCTCTCGCTATGGATGTGGTGATGATGTGGCAAATGCGCAGCCGCGCCGGGCTGCAATGCATGGATGCTGCCGTGGTCCCGTCAGCGGACCCGGTTCTCGATCGTGCCGATGCCCTCGATCGCAATGCGCACTTCGTCCCCGGCCTTGAGGAATTTCGGCGGCTTGAAGCCGATGCCGACGCCGACTGGCGTGCCGGTGACGATGACGTCGCCCGGCCGCAGTGCGATCCCGGCCGAGATGGTGGCGATCAGGGTCGGAATGTCGAAGATCAGGTCGGCCGTGTTGGCATCCTGGCGCAGCTCGCCGTTGACCCAGCACTGGACGCGCGTGTTTTCCGGATCGATCGCGTCGGCGCTGACGATCCACGGGCCCATCGGGCAGAAGGTGTCCAGGGATTTACCCATGAACCACTGGCCGTGCAGCTTCTGCAGGTCGCGCGCGGTCACGTCGTTGACGATCGTATAGCCCCAGATGTGCGCGTAGGCGTCTTCCTTGCGGATGCCGCGCCCGCCCTTGCCGATGATGACGGCAAGCTCCGCCTCGTAATCCATCTGCTGCGTCACTTCCGGATGGGACAGGATGTCGTCGCCAGGCCCGACGATGGTGCTGGCCGGTTTCGTGAACACGTTCGGCGCCGAGGGCACGACCTGGGCCGACGAGTCGAAGCCGGAGCCGCTGAATTCCTTGGCATGTTCGTGATAGTTTTTTCCGACCAAAAAGAGGTTGCGATCGGTGCGGCCCAGCGGCGCCTTGAGCCGGGCCTCCGCCAGTGGCCGCCCGGGGCCGTTCGGTACCAGCTGGCTTGCCGGCTCCGGAACGGCCTTGATCAGGTCCAGCATGTCGCCCGTGAACCCCGGCACGAGGTCGGCGATATCCCAGTAGTGTTCGCCAGCATCGTCGACGATGACTACGCGCGACGAGGACTGGACTTCGATGGTGGCAATGCGCATTGTCGTCCTTGCTTTGGTTTTAAATGGTTTGTCTCTAAAACCAATTTACCTCAGGTGAAGACACCAGTCAAAGGCAAAATTGGTTTAAAATTCAACCAATTTCCGTTGAAAGCAGATGATGAAAAACCAGAACGGTGCCGCCGCGCTCCGTGCCGCATTACTGGCGAACATGCGCTCCGGGCACTGGCGCGCCGGCGACAAACTTCCGACCGAACGCGAACTGAGCGAGACCTACCAGATCGGCCGCGCGGGGGTACGCCAGATCCTGGCGGAGGCCAAGGAGCGCGGGCTGATCACGCAGCTGGTCGGCAGCGGCACCTATGTGTCGAAGGAAGCCGCGGCCTTGCTGGAGGCCGACGACAGCGAAGCGTCCGGCATGCACACCAGCCCGGCGGAATTGATGGAGGCGCGCATCATCATCGAACCGATGATCGCGAACCTCATCGTGCGCAACGGCACCAGCGCCGATTTCCTGCGCATGGAAGAGTGCTGCACGCGCGCCGAGAACGCCGGCTCGATGCAGGAGTTCGAGGTGTGGGACGGCGCGCTGCACCAGGCGATTGCGGACGCCACCCACAACACCTTCATCAAGCAGGTGTTCCAGCTGATGAACCGGGTGCGCGAGCAGGGCGACTGGGGCGCCCTGAAAATGCGGAGCCTGACGCCGGAGCGGCGCCGGGCCTACGAGCTCGAACACCGCGCGCTGGTGAATGCGCTGAAGGACCGCGACGAGGATGGCGCGCGGGGGCTGATCATGGAGCATTTGGTGCATATCCGACACAACCTGCTCGGGTATTAGGACAGGCAGACATCGGCCTGCCGGCAGTGCCGCCACGATCACAGGCAGCTGCGCGGTAGCGACGACCGGGGAACCATGCGATTTCCCCGTTTGCAGCGGTCACCCTTGCCTGTGACCGCTGCGGTGTCCGGTCGAGGTTGCTGCCGGCCAGGCTGCCCATGGGCGTCAATCAGCGCGGCGTCAGCAGGACCGCGCCCGACTGCCACTCGTTCCGTTCGCGCTTGTAGCCACGAACCAGGATCTGCCCCCTGGCGTTGATGGCGACCGCTTCCGCCAGGTACCAGCCGGAAGCCGGGTCGATCAGCGTGTTCAGGTCCTGCATGACGCCGGTGCGGGGACGGATGAAGGCGGCATTCAGGCTTGGGGCGCCGGTGTGCATCGCCTGGCTGGTCCCGACCACGTCGCCGGCGTCGTTGACGTCTTTCGCCGCGCTGGTTCCCCACGAGACCAGCGCACCGAGGTCGTACATCTGTCCGCCGGCCCAGGCGAAGGCATTGGTGCCGTACTTGTCCTTCACGGTCGAGTAGCCGACCACCACGCCGTGGTTGTTGATCTTTGCGGGGACGCTGCTGCCCTGCGCACCGTTCAGGGAGCCCAGGTCGGTCACGCGGCCGTTCGCGTACAGGAAGGTATGGTTGACGGTGCGAAACTGGTCGGCGGCGATGTTCATGTAACCCACGACCTGGCCTGCGTCGTTGATGGAGGTCGCATTGCTGGAAGCCGGCAGCCCGCTGATGATCTTTTCGTTGCGCGCCGCGCCGGCGAACGAATAGCTCGGGGTGTTTTCCGGCTGGTCCACCCGGACATTGAGGTCTTCGAAATAGCCCGCAACCTGGTTATAGCGGTTGATGGCGGTGACGCGCGTATTCGGCTGGGTTGCCATCACGCGCCCGAGCATGTGCAAGGACCGCGCCGCCTGGACGAGGAAAGCGGCCCCGTCGCTGGCACGGTTCAGGGCGACGGTACCTGCATCGTTGATGGCGACCGGGATCAGTTCGCCCGCCTCACCGATGTTGAGGTCGCGTGGCACGCCGGCACTCCACATCACAGGGCGGGAGCTTCTGGGTGAAGCGACGGGATAGACGGACGCAAGCACCTGGCCCCGGTTGTTCATGGCAATCGGGATCACGCTCCCGTCGCAGCTGGGCTTCAGGTGGGTGAGCGTATATTTCACTTCCGCATTGGCAGCGGCCGACGCGCCGAGTGCCACGGTCAGCAGGGCCGGCATGATTGCAAGTTTCAGAGATGACATAAAGACTCCGTATTCGTCTTGGGGGTGCGGCCCAACGTCGCAGACAGCAGCGTACTGAGCCGCCACCCATCGTCATCATTATTTAACTGATAACATTTATGTCATAACAAGGTTTCCGAGCAGATTGACTTGTATCAAAGAGCCAGGAGTAAGATCTGGCTTTCGATCATCGGATGAGCCGCCTGCCGTGACCACTTCGAACGCACGCTCCATCGGCCTGCTGTGCCTGCTCGTGACCTCAGTCGGATGGGGCCTGAACTGGCCGGCGATGAAGTTCCTGCTGAAGGAGTGGCCGCCCCTGTTCGCCCGTGGAAGCGCGGGACTGTGCGCCGCGCTCCTGATCGCCCTGGTCGCCTTCAAGGCAGGCCAAAGCCTGAGGGTGCCGCGTGCCCTGTGGGGCAAACTGGCGCTGGCCGCCTTCCTCAACATCTTTGCCTGGATGGGATTCGCGACGCTGTCCATCCGCTGGCTCACTGCAGGGCAGGGCGCGCTGCTGGTCTATACGATGCCGGTCTGGGCGACCTTGCTGGCCTGGCCGGTGCTTGGCAAGAGGCCGGCTGCCGCGAGCCTGGCCGGGCTGGTGCTCTGCCTGTCGGGGATTGCCTTGCTGTTCGCAGGCGCGGAGAGCGGCATCCGGTCGGATCAGCATCCTGGCGTGCTGTTCGCGCTGGGCGCGGCCTTGCTGTTTGCATTGGGGACCATCGTCCTCAAGCCGCTTCCGATTGCGCCGCTGGCCGCGGTCGCATGGCAGCTTGCACTGGGCTGCCTGCCCATGGTCCTGTTCGGCCTGCTGGTCGAGCATCCGGATCCGCATGCGCTGAGCGGCAAGGGATTGGCGGTCATGGTGTACATGACGCTGGTGCCGATGGGCCTGTGCTACGTCACCTGGTTCGCGGCCCTGCGCCGTCTGCCGCCCGCCCTGGCCTCCATTGCCACCCTGTTGACCCCGGTGGTCGGCGTGCTGGCGGCCGCCTTCAGCCTTGGCGAAGCGCTCGGCACGAAAGAGTTCGTGGCGATGACCCTGACGTTCGCCGGGGTCGCCCTGGCGCTGCGGCCGTCCAGGTCATAGCCTTGCCGCTTCCTCCTCGACCACCTTCTGCTCGATCCGGCGATCCGGTATCAGCCACATCACCGCCACGCCGACATACACCAGGAAGCCCAGCCAGGCCGCGAACCAGGCCAGCGCGATGCCGAGCAGGTAGAGCACGATCGAGATCTTGCCTTTGCGGTCGCTGCCGATGGCTTCTGCCAGGGTCGTATTCTTGCCGTGGTGAGCGAGCAGGCGGCCGATCAGGATCGAATACGCCACCGCACACATGAACAGCACGAAGCCATAGGCGACGATCGGCCCGGTCTCGAAATGGTTTTCTCCCATCCAGCCGGTGACGAAGGGGATCAGCGACAGCCAGAACAGCAGGTGCAGGTTGGCCCACAACACGCCACCGTTCACTTCCTTCACCGCGTGCATCAGGTGATGGTGGTTGTTCCAGTAGATGCCGACGTAAATGAAGCTGAGCACATAGCTCATGAAGACGGGCCACAGCGGCAGCAGGGCACTGAAGTCCGGGTGGTGCGGGACTTTGAGTTCCAGCACCATGATCGTGATGATGATAGCGATCACGCCGTCGCTGAAGGCCTCCAGGCGGTTCTTGTTCATTTTTCCTCCGGTTCGTTCAACGACAAGTGCCAGCACAGGATCGCCACCGGCACCCCGAGTGCGACGAAGCCGAACGCGCGAAAGGCGAAGGCCGCCGCCGCGCAGCCCAGGGCAAAGGCGAGCACCGGCCAGAAGAACTTGGCGCAGCGCGCCCTGGTTGCCGCGTCGGCCGCGCCCCGCAGGCGGTCGACGGTGTCGATTACGAGCTGGGTGACGTTCCCGGTCATCATCGAGGTCGGGGCCAGATTGGTCAGCAGCAGTTTGCTGGCCGCGCTGTGCGCGCCCATCGCGGCCGCGCCCAACAGGCCGGCGGCGAAGGCCAGCGGCGCGACCTTGCGGCCAACCGGCTCGGCCAGCATGCCGCATACCATGAAGCCGACCAGCAGCACCAGCTGCAGCAGGTAGACCGGTTTGACGGCGGAGGTGCCGCGCCGCTCGCAGCCGGCCACCAGCAGCCGGGCAACCGCCACGCCGATAATAAAGGCGGGGAAGGCGAGCAGTTTCAGCAGCGAGGGCGTCTGCGCCGGATCGGCCAGGGCCGCCGCGATCAGGACGAAGTTGCCGGTGACGTGGGCGGTAAACAGGCCGAACAGGGCGATGAAGCCGAGGGTGTCGACATAGCCCGCCAGGAAGCCCATGCCGACGCCTTGCAACCGTTGGAATTGTGCGCTCTTCATGATCAGAACGCGAAGCAGCTGCAGCCGAAGGCACCCCAGAAGCCGCCGAAGTCCGACACGGGAACGGTCGACTTGCGGGCCCGGTCGTGGCGATGGGCGTGGACGCCGCAAGGGCCGCTGCACTGGTGGGGCAGGGCGGCTTGCGCTTGCGGGGCTGCCTTGCGCCAGTGTCCCGGCACCGATCGCGCCGGCGACCACTCCGGCAGCACCGGAATCGGCGGCGGCCCCAGGCTTGTGAACTCGGCGGCGCCGTACACCACATTCCCGCCCACCACCGTCAGCACCGATTCGATCGATTTGATGGTCTCGTCGTCCACCGTGAAAAAGTCCTGCGACAGTACGGCGAGATCGGCCAGCATGCCTTCCTGGATCCTGCCCTTGCGGCCCTGCTCGTTCGAGAACCAGGCGCTGCCCGAGGTCCACAGTTCAAGGGCGACGCTGCGGTCGAGCAGGCCCTTGTCTCCGTACAGCGGCAGGCCGCCCACGGTGCGCCCGGATACCAGCCAGTACAGCGCGGTCCAGGGGTTGTAGCTGGCCACGCGGGTGGCGTCGGTGCCGGCGCCCACCGGCACGCCGCTCGCCAGCATCTGCCTGACCGGCGGCGTCGCACTCGCGGCCTGCCTGCCGTAGCGGTCGACGAAATACTCGCCCTGGAAGGCCATGCGGTGCTGGATGGCGATGCCGCCGCCGAGCGCCTTGACGCGTTCGATATTGCGCTCGCTGATGGTCTCGCAGTGATCGAACATCCAGTGCAGGCCATTGAAGGGGATCTCGCGATTCACCTTCTCGAAGACGTCGAGCATGCGCGTGATCGATTCGTCGTAGGTCGCATGCAGGCGGAACGGCCAGCGGTTCTCGACCAGGTGGCGCACCACTTTTTCCAGTTCGTCTTCCATGCCGGCCGCCAGTTCCGGACGCGGTTCGAGAAAATCCTCGAAGTCGGCGGCCGAGAACACCAGCATCTCGCCGGCGCCATTGTGGCGGTAGTAATCGCTGCCTTCGCCCGGTTTCACCATGCCGGTCCAGCGCTGGAAGTCTTCCAGTTCCCGTCCCTTGTTCTGGGTGAAGAGGTTGTAGGCGACGCGGATGGTCAGCTGTTTATTCCGGTCGAGTTCTTCGATGACGGCGTAATCGTCCGGGTAGTTCTGGAAGCCGCCGCCGGCGTCGATCGCGCTCGTCAGGCCGAGGCGGTTCAGTTCGCGCATGAACTGGCGGGTGGAATTCACCTGCAGGTCGATGGGCAGGGTCGGGCCCTTGGCCAGGGTCGCATACAGGATCATTGCGTTCGGACGCGCGATCAGCATGCCGGTCGGGTTCCCCAGGGCGTCGCGCTGGATCTCGCCGCCCGGCGGGTTCGGCGTGTCTTTCGTATAGCCGACGGCGCGCAGGGCGGCGCGGTTGAGCAGGGCGCGGTCGTACAGGTGCAGGATGAAGACAGGGGTATCGGGCGCGGCGGCGTTGATTTCCTCGAGCGTCGGCATGCGGCGTTCGGCGAACTGGAATTCGCTCCAGCCGCCCACCACGCGCACCCATTGCGGATGCGGGGTGCGCTCGGCCTGCTCCTTCAGCATGCGCAGCGCGTCGCCAAGGGAGGGTACGCCTTCCCAGCGCAGTTCCAGGTTGTAGTTCAGTCCACCGCGGATCAGGTGAATGTGCGAGTCGTTCAGGCCGGGA
This sequence comes from Massilia litorea, assembly GCF_015101885.1. Taxonomy (NCBI): domain Bacteria; kingdom Pseudomonadati; phylum Pseudomonadota; class Betaproteobacteria; order Burkholderiales; family Oxalobacteraceae; genus Massilia; species Massilia litorea. The sequence continues at coordinate 365,594 of NZ_CP062941.1, read as the reverse complement.
ATCGCGGTGCGCCCGTTCAGGTCGATGACCTGGCTGCCCGATTCGCGGTAGCGCATCACGTGTTCGATGTCGCCGACGGCGAGGAAGCGGCCGTCCTGCATCGCCACGGCGCTCGCCTGCGGCCGCGCACGGTCGAGGGTGGCGAAGTTGCCGTTGATGAGGATGAGGGGCGCTGCGGCCTGGGTGGACTGTGCGTTCATGGTTCTGCTCCGTGGATGGTGGACCCGGTCCGCGGCGGCGGACCGGGTGAGTGGGTGGCGCGCTTCAGCGGACCGGCGCGGGGACGGGCGCCAGCACTGCGTTATTTCCCTGGTTGCGGGCGGCAGCCTTGTGCACCATCGTGTAAGCATAGTCGACACCCATGCCGTAGGCGCCCGAGTGCTCGGTGACGATCTTCATCACGGCATCGTAGGTGTCGCGGTTCTTCCAGTCGCGCTGCCACTCGAGCAGCACCTGCTGCCAGGTCACCGGGACCACGCCGGCCTGCACCATGCGCTGCATTGCGAAATCGTGGGCGTCCTTCGAGGTGCCGCCCGATGCGTCGGCCACCATGTAGATCTCGTACTCGCCCTCCAGCATGGCCGACAGGGCAAAGGTGGTGTTGCACACTTCGGTCCAGAGGCCGGCCACGATGATCTTCTTGCGGCCGTTTGCCGCCAGCGCGTCCCGTACTTTCTGGTCGTCCCAGGAATTCATCGAGGTGCGCTCGAGGATCGGGTGGTCCGGGAACACGTCCAGGATTTCCGGATAGGTGCGGCCCGAAAACGAGTCGCTCTCCACCGTGGTGATCACGGTCGGGATACCGAAAGCCCTGGCCGCCTTGGCCAGGCCGACCACGTTGTTTTTCAGGGTCTGGCGGTCGATCGATTGCACACCGAAGGCCATCTGCGGCTGGTGGTCGATGATGATCAGTTGCGAGTTGTGTGGGGTCAGGACTTCGAGTTTCGGGTTGTTCATGCTGTGCTCCTTGTCGTCATCAGTGCAGGTTAGCCGTGGCGGGAATCGCCGGCGGCTTCTTTTTTGGCATCGTGCTGGATGCCGGTGATCTTCGGCTTGCATTCGCTGGCGAACCAGGCTTTCGTGAGCGGTGCGCCGTCGATCACGCGTTTGGCCACCGGCACGATCTGCTCGCCGACCAGCATGCCCAGCAAACCGATCAGGGCGATGGCCGGCGGCGCCGGCGAACGCACGTTGATCAGGCCGTAGAGCAGGCCGGCCAGGATGCCGGCCCCCAGGGAAATCAAATACATCGTTCGTTCCTCCTTCTACCGTGGGCGACCGGCCGGCATCGCTGTTGAGATCATCGAATGCTTCGAAGCTTCAGGACAGCGTTCGCCTCCTGGCTCTCGTCGTGTTTCGATGCGATGAATGCATTATGCGGAACGAAAGCGGGGCTGAAAAACGGAATATTTGCGGACATACAATCGAAATTTTCGAATGTCGCTGTGGCGGGCTGAAAACGGTACAGGCAGGAGGCGTATTGCTGCCTGAAGGAATGAAAAATTTCGCGCGAGAAGCGTCGGTTTTCTTTACATTTTTCTTATTGATGAGTTAACAAAAAAACGTAAGTCATTGATCTGTAAGGTCGTCAATACGCTGGCACGGCTGATGCTAGTACTGAAGTGCTGTCTGCCTATCAACCACCGATGAGGATGACGATCATGAAATTTCTGAAGAAACTGGCTTGTGCTACCGCTGTTGCAATGACCATGGCTGGGGGCGCCAACGCCGCCACCGTCCTGAACGACTGGGTATTCAATCCGACCGGCGGCGGCTTCGCCAGCGGGCAGACCATCAACGAATACCTGGACGTGAACGGCAATGCCTTCATCCAGATCAACCCGTCCGGTGGCTCCAGCTTCTCGTTCTCCGAGCATGGGGTGTTCAATATCGTCCAGGCCGACAGTAACAACCAGCTGTTCCCAGTGAACTACCCAGGTGGCAACATCAGCGCAACCTTCCAGGCGACCGGCACCGGTAGCTTCGGTGGCGCCTTCACCTTCAGCGGCGGCACCATCCGCATCTACCAGAACACCACCAACCAGTACGGCACGACGGCCGGGATCTACGGCGCCGACCAGGGCAACCTGATCGCCGAGTTCAGCGTGATGGCGGGCGGCGGCGGCCTGGTCGATGCCAGCGGTTCGCCGACCAATAACGGCCAGGTGACCGTGCTTGCACGGGCCGAGGCCGGTGCGCTGGATGCGGGCTACTTCTTCCGTGAAAACGGCCAGGACCTGTCGACCGAGTCGATCATGGCCTTCGCCTTCACCAACGCGAACACGATTGCCAATCCGACTTCCACGCTGGTCAACGAAGTGGCTTGCCAGTACTCGGGCTTCACGGGTGCGGGCTGCAACGGTACGGCTTACGCGAATTCGCCTGGCCAGTACTTCTTCATTGGCGGAAACGGTCAACTCAAGCTGGCGGAAGTGCCGGAGCCAGGTTCGCTGGCCCTGTTCGGCATCGCCATGCTGGGTGCCGGATTCGCCACCCGCAAGCGCGCCAGCAAGGTGTAATCGGGTGATGTCGGTTTTGTCGTAATGAAAAAAGAGCGGGCTTGCCTGCTCTTTTTTTTCGCTCTTATTGGTTGGCAAAGCCGCCCCGTTCAGGCCCGCTGCTGCTCCGGCAAATGAATCGAGCGTGCCAGCAAATGTCCCGCCAGCCAGCCGCCGACCAGGCCGCCGATGTGCGCCGCGTTATCGGTATGCGGATACACGAAGCCCATCCATAAACTGAACAGTAAAAACGGTACCAGCGACGAACGCAGTTCGGACACGACGGTCGGTGGCACGCCGCTGTTCGGACGGCCGAGGAAGGCGAGCAGGCCGCCGATGACGCCAAAGATCGCGCCCGAGGCGCCGACGCTGTTCACGTGCGGATTCCACAGCACGCTGGCCAGGCTGCCCGACACGCCGGCCAGGAAATACAGGGCCACGAAACGGGGGCTGCCGAAGATCCGTTCGGTGAGCCTGCCGACCTGCCACAGCGCCAGCATGTTGAAGCCCAGGTGCCAGATACTCCCGTGCAGGAACATCGAGCTGACCAGGCGCCACCATTGGCCGCCGCGCGTCAGGCGTCCGACGTTCGAGCCCCATTCCACCAGCTGCTGGGCGTGCAGGATGGCCGAGACGGTCGGGTTCAGCGCGAACAGCTGGCGCAGTGGTCCCTCGAGCGCCGCCTGGTATTTCTGGCGCGCCAGCCACATCAATGCGAAAATGCCGATGTTCGCCGCGAGCAGGCCCCAGATCACGGGCGTCGACGGGCTCCAGTAGTCGATGCGGTCGTGGAAGACCTCGTTTTCCTCGTGCTCCTGCACGAATTGCTCGGTCTGGCGCGTGGGGAGCAGGGCGACGATGCGCGCGGCCGTCTCGCGGTCCGCGACACTGAAGCCGATCGTCCTGTCGCCCTTCACGCCGAGCTCGTCGAACCGGACGTCCTGGCCGCTGGCCCAGGCGTTGACGATGTCGACGCGGCGCAGGCGATGCTCCTCGCGCTTCGGCATGCGGAACGAGCGCTGGCTGGTTCCGCGGATGATCAGGAAATCGTCCTGCACCTCGAGCGTTCCCTTGCCGCGCAGGCGGAAGGGGTTGGTCGGCCATTTGGACCCGGCCGTGTAGAAACGGACGTCGAACAGCGTACTACCCGTCATCGTCACCCTTCAGCCGCGCCGGCGCTCGTGGTTCCAGAGCACATCGCTGCCGCCTGCAAAACGGTTCAGCACGCGCGCCAGCACGAACATCAGGTCCGACAGGCGGTTCACGTACTGGCGCGGCTGCGGGTTGATCGTGTCTTCCTTCGATAACGCGACGATGGCGCGCTCGGCGCGGCGGCAGACCGTGCGGCAGACGTGGGCGGTCGAGGCCGCGCGCGAGCCGGCCGGCAGGATGAATTCCTTCAACACCGGCAGGTCGGCATTGTATTTTTCGAGCAGGCCGTCCAGGCGTGCGACGTGCTCGTCCTTGATCATCTGGTAGCCGGGAATGCACAATTCCCCGCCGAGGTCGAACAGGTCGTGCTGGATCGACACCAGTTCTTCGCGCAGGTCCGCCGGCATGTCTTCGCACAGCAGCAGGCCGACGAAGGAATTGAGTTCGTCCACCTCGCCCAGGGCATGGATGCGGGCGCTGTCCTTGCCGGTACGGCTGCCGTCGCCGAGGCCGGTGCTGCCGTCGTCGCCGGTGCGCGTGGCAATTTTGGAGAGTCGATTACCCATGATGTGCTGCCCCTGAAAAAAGATAGCCCGAGCATACGACAAATCGATGTGATTGTGGCCTACAATCGACGTCATGTCCGCCCCTCTCCACGTCCCCCACGAGCGCCGCGAGCAGGTCGCGGCGGCCCTGCGTGCACGGTTGCCGATTGGCGCCGTCCTGTCCGATCCGGAAGACACGCGTCCCTACGAATGCGACGGCCTGGCGGCCTACCGCCAGCTGCCGATGATCGTCACCCTGCCCACCAACGAGGAGCAGGTGCTGGCGGTCCTGGACGTCTGCCGCGAGCTGAACGTGCCGATCGTGCCGCGCGGCGCCGGGACGGGCTTGTCCGGCGGGGCGCTGCCGATCATCGATGGCGTGGTGCTGTCGACGGCGCGCCTGAACCGCATCGTGCGGGTCGACGATTACGCGCGCACGGCCGTGGTCCAGCCCGGGGTTCGCAATCTCGCGATCTCGGAAGTGGCGGCCCAGTACGGCCTGTACTACGCGCCGGACCCGTCCTCGCAGATCGCCTGCACCATCGGCGGCAACGTGGCCGAGAACTCGGGCGGCGTGCACTGCCTGAAATACGGCCTGACGGTCCACAACGTGCTGCGCGTGCGCGTGGCGACCATCGAGGGCGAGATCATCGAGCTGGGCAGCGAGGCGCTGGACGCGCCGGGCCTGGATCTGCTCGCCGTCTTCATCGGCTCGGAAGGCATGCTCGGCATCGTCACCGAAGTGACGGTGAAACTGGTGCCGAAGCCGGCGGCGGCCCAGGTGATCATGGCCTCGTTCAACGATGTCGTTACCGGCGGCAATGCGGTGGCCAGCGTGATCGCGGCCGGCATCATCCCGGCGGGCCTGGAGATGATGGACCGCACCTCGGCGCGCATGGTCGAGCCCTTCGTGCACGCCGGCTACGACACCGACGCCGCCGCCATCCTGCTGTGCGAGGCCGACGGCACGCCGCTCGAGGTGGCCGAGGAAATCGAACGCATGACGCAGGTGCTGGAAGCGGCCGGCGCCAGTGCGATCGCGGTGTCGCAGACCGAAGCCGAGCGCATGAAATTCTGGTCCGGCCGCAAGAACGCCTTCCCGGCGGCGGGACGCATCTCGCCCGATTACTACTGCATGGACGGCACCATCCCGCGTAAAAACCTGGCGCAGGTGCTGACCGGGATCGAGCAGATGGAAACGACCTATGGCCTGCGCTGCGCCAACGTGTTCCACGCGGGCGACGGCAACCTGCATCCCCTGATCCTGTTCGATGCCAACCAGCCGGGCGAATTCGAACGCGCCGAAGCCTTCGGCGCCGCCATCCTGGCGCTGTGCGTGGAAGTGGGCGGCACCATCACCGGCGAGCATGGCGTGGGCATGGAGAAGATCAATTCGATGTGCGTGCAGTTCGAGCGGGCGGAACTCGACGCCTTCTCCGCCGTCAAACGCGCTTTCGACGTGCCGATGCTGCTCAATCCCGACAAGGCGATCCCGACCCCGCACCGCTGCGCCGAATTCGGCAAGCTGCATGTGCACCACGGCGCTGTGCCGTTCCCCGAACTCCCGCGGTTTTAATTTAAAAAATGATCGAACAATTCAGGGACCAGATCCGCGCGGCCGCGGCTCGGCAACAAGCGCTGCGCATCCGCGGCGGCGGCACCAAGGACTGGTACGGCGGATTGCTGCAAGGCGAGATCCTCGACACGCGCGGCCACACGGGTATCGTCGACTACGAGCCGACCGAACTGGTGATCACGGCGCGCTGCGGTACGCCCCTGGCCGAGATCGAAGCCGTGCTGGCGCAGCAGAACCAGATGCTGGCCTTCGAGCCGCCGCATTTCGGTCCAGGCGCCACCTTCGGCGGAGCGATCGCGGCCGGCTTGTCCGGCCCGCGCCGCGCCAACAGCGGCGGCGTGCGCGACTTCGTGCTGGGCGCCCAGCTGATGGACGGCAAGGGAGACCTCCTCAACTTCGGCGGCCAGGTCATGAAGAACGTGGCCGGCTACGACGTTTCGCGCCTGCTGGCCGGGTCGCTCGGCACGCTCGGGCTGATCACGGAACTGTCGGTGAAGGTGCTGCCGCGAAGCTTCGCTGAAGCCACGCTGCGCTTCGAGGCGAACGAGATCGAGGCGATCCGCATGCTCAACGTCTGGGGCGGGCAGCCGCTGCCGGTATCGGCCAGCTGCTGGCACCGGGGCGTGCTGGCGCTGCGCCTGTCGGGCGCGCGGGCGGCCGTGGACGCGGCGGTAAAATCGCTGGGCGGGCAGGTAGTCGACGACGCCGCCGGTTTCTGGACCGACCTGCGCGAACAGCGTCACGCCTTTTTCGCCGGCGACGCGCCGGTGTGGCGCCTGTCCGTGCCCTCGACGACCGGCGCCATCGTACTGAACGGCGAACAGCTGATCGAGTGGGGCGGGGCGCAGCGCTGGCTGCGCGCGGATTCCGGCGACGCCGAGACCATCCGCAGCGCGGTGCGCGCGGCCGGCGGCCACGCGACCCTGTTCCGTGGCGGCGACAAGGCCGTTGGCGTGTTCCAGCCGCTCGCGCCGGCCGTGGCGCGCATCCACGAGCGCCTGAAAACGGCCTTCGACCCCGCGCACATTTTTAATCCTGGACGGATGTCATAGCATGCAAACCAATCTGGCCGACTTCATCAAGGGCACGGCGGAAGGCAACGAGGCCGAAGCGATCCTGCGCGCCTGCGTGCACTGCGGGTTCTGCACCGCCACCTGCCCGACCTACCAGCTGCTGGGCGACGAACTCGATGGCCCACGCGGGCGCATCTACCTGATCAAGCAGGTGCTGGAAGGCGCGGAACCGACGCGCAAGACGCAACTGCACCTGGACCGCTGCCTCACCTGTCGCAACTGCGAAACGACCTGTCCGTCGGGCGTCAAGTACGGGCGCCTGGTCGACATCGGCCGCCGCGTGGTCGAGGAGCGCGTGCCGCGTCCCGCTGCTGACCGCATCAAGCGCACGATGCTCAAGGAATTCCTGCCGCGAACGGGCCTGTTCAAGCCGGCCTACGGCGTTGGCACCGCGCTGCGGCCGCTGCTGTCGAAGGACATGCAGGACAAGGTGCAGCGTCCGCGCCATGCCGGCCACTGGCCGACCCGCGCCCACGCGCGCAAGATGCTGGTGCTGGAGGGCTGCGTGCAGCCGGCGATGGCCCCGAACATCAACGCGGCCACCGCGCGCGTGCTCGATGCGCTCGGGGTGCAACTGCTCGTGGCGCCGAAGGCCGGCTGCTGCGGCGCCGTGCGCTATCACCTGAACGACCAGGAAGCGGGGCTGGACGACATGCGCCGCAACATCGACGCCTGGTGGCCCCATGTCGAGCGCGAAGAAATCGAGGCGATCGTGATGACGGCTTCCGGCTGCGGCGTGACGGTCAAGGAATACGGCCACCTGCTGGCGCACGATCCGGAGTATGCGGCGAAAGCAGGGCGCATCTCGATGCTGACGCGCGACCTGTCGGAAATCATGCCGGAGTTCGAAGAGCAGCTTGCCGTGGCCCTGCGCGGCAAGATCACGGAACGTGTCGCCTTCCACCCGCCGTGCACGCTGCAGCACGGCCAGCAAATCCGCGGCAAGGTCGAAGGCGTGCTGCGCGCGGCCGGCGTCGACGTCGTGCTGTGCGCCGACAGCCACCTGTGCTGCGGCTCGGCCGGTACCTATTCCGTGCTGCACCCGCAGATCGCCCACGAACTGCGCGACCGCAAGCTGGCCAAGCTCGAGGCGACCGGCGCGAAGGAGATCGTGTCGGCGAATATCGGGTGCATGACGCATCTGCAGTCGGGGACCGATACGCCCGTCACGCACTGGATCGAGCTGGTCGATCGGGCCTTGCAGGAGCGCGCGCCGGCCTGACCGGCGCGGCCGCCTGGCCACAGGCGATTGCCAACCCTTACCTTCGTGCAGTGTGCGGTCGCCTTGGCGGTACAGGCACGGCTGCGCATTCTCTTTATCGCACCGATAAAGGGTATTCATTCCAACGCGTGCGCAACTCCGCTACCCTTCCATGTTTCGCTCATGTTACTTGAAAGTAACGTAATGTATCGAAAAAGCGACGGAAGTCACATTGTTTAACACAAAAGAAATAATTAGTGATTCGTAACTTTGCCGTTGGTCAATGTTGTGCAACAGTATTTCTCCGCGTCATCGTCCTGGTTCACGTGTAACTGTGGTGAATGATGTGTGTTGTTAAAATAAATTGACTAGTGGGAGTGGTTTTGAAGCACAAGAGTACTTTGAATAAAAGCGCAATCGCATTGGCGCTGACCCTGGCCTATCCGGCCTTTTCCAACGCCCAGCAGGCGGCCGAACCGGCCGCCCAGATGCAGCGCGTGGTCGTTACCGGCAGTAGCATCAAGCGCACCCAGGCGGAAGCTGCGGGCTCGGTCCAGGTCCTGACGCGCGACGATATCGAGCGCACCGGCCAGACGACGGCCCTCGGCATCCTGACCAGCACCGCTTCCATCGACACCAGCCTGAACTCGGCCACGAGCAGCTCGGGCAGCTTCGCCACCGGTTCATCGGCCGTCAGCATGCGCGGCCTGGGCAAGGTCTCGACCCTGATCCTGGTGAACGGCCGCCGCATTGCCCAATACGGCCTGTCCGACGGCGCCCAGGACAACTTCACCAACCTCGACGCCATCGCCAGCGACGCGATCGAGCGCATCGAAGTGCTGAAGGACGGCGCGTCGGCCATCTACGGTTCCGACGCCATCGCCGGCGTGGTCAACATCATCCTGCGCAAGGACTTCCAGGGCGCCAAGATCCGCGGCAGCTACACCGAATCCCAGCATTTCCACGACAACCGCAACCGTAACGTCTCGGCGATCGTCGGTTTCGGCGACCTCGAACAGCAGGGTTTTAATACCTACATCACCGCCGAAGGCTACAAGAGCGACGGCTACAGCGTCGGCGACCTGCGCCCGTACTACCCGGAATGGCACCGCCAGACCCCGGGCCGCTCGACCTGGGATGCGAAGAGCTCCTACTCGCCGACCGGTAACTACTTCCGCAGCAGCACCAACATCGTCGCCGCACCAGGCTGCCCGGCCGATGCGATCGACCCGGCCGACAAGCTGTGCAAATGGGACGCGCTGCCGTACTCCGGCCTGACCACCGACAACAAGCGCCATGCGATCGCCAGCAACACCCACTTCCGCATCGGCAAGGATATCAACGCCAACTTCGAAGTGACGACCTCCCGCTCGACCAGCGAATACATCGTCGCGCCGTTCAGCGTGAGCAACCAGAGCGCGACCAGCTCGACGAGCATCTGGTACGACGTGTACGGCAACAAGATGGTCGGGCCGTTCTCGTATCCGAAACTGCCGGTCGGTCACCCGATGAATCCGTACAGCGTGCCGACCGAATACCGTGCGCGCATGATGGACACCGGTAACGGCTTCAACTTCAACCGCACCGAAGCCGAGCAGTCGCGCGTCATGCTGACCCTGGACGGCACGATCGGCGGCTTCGACTGGCGTTCGGCCGTCGGTTCGATGAAATCGTCGGCCGTGAAAGCCACCCGCGCCGTCAGCGCCACCGGCTACACCAACGCCATCGTCAACGGCACCTACAAGTTCGGCCAGCAGAACGATCCGGCCCTGCTCGAAGCGATGTTCCCGGTCCGTACCACGTCGGGCGAAGCGCACATCAAGTTCTTCGATGCAACCATCGACGGTACCGTGATGCAACTGCCTGCCGGTCCGCTGAAAGTCGCGGTCGGTACCGACATCCGCAGCAACGGCTACCGCATGAAGAGCTCGGACAACGTCCTGCGCGGCGAGCTGGTCGGCGTGTTCGGCCTGCAGGTCGACGACACCGTCAACCAGTACGCGGTCTTCACCGAAGCGAGCGTGCCAGTCGTCAAGAACGTCGAACTGAGCGCGGCCCTGCGTGCCGACAAGACCGACGGCTTCGACTCGCACCTGTCGCCGAAGCTGGGCCTGCGCTGGAACGCCGCCAGCAATCTGCTGCTGCGCGCCACCGCATCGGGCGGCTTCCGCGCACCGAACATCGTCGAATCGGGTAACGGCCTGGGCCGCAGTTCGGTCGCCACCAGTGTCGTCGACCCGCGCCGCTGCCCGATCGCCAACCAGCTCAACGACCTGGTGCAAAAAGGCGCCGGCGCCACCGCCGCCGACAAGGCGCAGGCCAACACCTTCCGCAACGCGGAATGCGTGGGCAACCTGCCGAGCTTCGTGCGTTCGAATCCGGAACTGGAACCAGAAACCTCCCGTTCGTACACCGCGGGCCTGGTCTTCGAACCGGTCAAGAACTGGACGATGGCGATGGATTACTACCTCATCGAGCGTCGTAACCAGATCGGTACCCGCGCGACGACCGACATCCTGAAAGGCGAGGCGGACCTGCCTGCCGGCCAGCTGATCCGTGTCGACAACAGCGCCGCCGACAACGAGTTCCTGGCCCTGGTGAAGAAGTACGCGCCGAACAACACCATCAACTACGGCAACGTCGGCCAGCTGGGCATGGTCTACAACCCGTACGTCAACAGCGGCAAGACGCGCGTCTCGGGCATCGACTTCGATGCGTCGGGCCGCTTCAAGCTGCTGGGCACGGACGTGCGCCTGAAACTGGACGGCACCTATGTGCTGAAGTACCAGACCTTCAGCGAAGCGACGAATGCCTACGACCGCAACATGGTCGGCACCTGGGACTTCGGTTCGCGCATGACCGTCAAGGCACGCGCCTACGTGAAGCAGGGCGACTTCGACCACGGCGTCACCTGGAACTACGCCAGCGGCTACAGCAACAACAGCATCTTGCAGCCAACCTACTGCGCCACGCAGAAAGTGGTGGCGGCAAACCTGGCCGATTGCGAACGTGTGGACCACAACACCACCGTCGACTACACGCTGGCTTACTCGGGCATTCCGCACGTGAAGCTGAACCTGTACGTCTACAACCTGTTCGGCGAAGACCGTCCGATCGAGTGGCGCGACGGCTGGCGCACGACCTCGCCGCAGTTCCGTACTTTCGGCGTCGCGGCAAGCTACACCTTCTGATCGTCTGAGCGTTTGACGATGTCCTAGCAAGAGACCAGGCTTCGGCCTGGTCTTTTTTTTGCGGGACGCTGCCGCGCGGCACTGCGCCCGCATCGTCCGCACGGTCGTGATAGCATCCCTTCCTTTTCGATATCCGCAAGAGAAAGCAATGAGTTTCGTATTTCGCCTGGTGCGCGAGGAGGGCGGGCTCGAGCCCGTCGTCGTGTTCGAAGATTCGACCAGCCCGGGCTTCGTGCCGCTGTGGGAAGAGGTGGGGGTCTACGATTCGCTGTACAACAGCGACGGCAAATCCGCGCGCGAAGTGTCGCCCAGCATTGCCTATGGCCTGGACCGGGTCAGCGAGGACGCCTCGCTCGCGCGCCTGATACCGCCCTCGCTGTCGCAGGGCGAAGCGATCCGCTTCCTCGAAGACGTGAACCGCGCCTGCGTGATCCACCGGACGGCGCAGGTCCAGACGCGCTAGCGTCGACACGGCTTCCCCATGACGCGTCACACCAGCACCGTTTCCGGCGAAGCGATCGACCGCGCCCGCATCGAACAGCTGCTGCAAGAGGACGCGCTGCTCGTCTTCGAAGACTGCGATTTTTCGGGCGCCGACCTGGCGCGCCTGAACCTGCAGGACAGCGTGTTCAGGAATTGCGCACTGCCCGAGACCTCGTTCTACGCAGCCAACCTGGCGCGCACGCACTGGCAGCGCTGCCGGGCAGGGCAGGCCGATTTCGAGGCCGGCGACCTGGTCGACGCGCGCTTCGAAGCCTGCGACCTGAACAACACCAGCTGGCGCCGCGCCAGGCTGGCTTCCTGCACCTTTCGCAGCTGCAAGCTGACCGGCGCCGCCTTCGAGGAGGTCAGCTATCTCGGCCTCTCGTTCGAAGATTCGCTCCTGATCGGCGCCGACCTGCGCCGCATGTCCTTCAGGAAGATGACGCTCGTCGGACTCGACTTCGCCGACGCCGATTTGTCGGGCTGCGACTTCCGCGAGGCTGTCTTCGAAGGCGGCAGCCTGCGCGACGCCCACATCAAGGACACGCGGTTCGAGGGTGCCGACCTGCGCGAGGCGGACCTGGGCGGGCTGAAGCTGGTCAATGCAAAACTGTTCGCGGGCGCGACGATCTCGCCGCGCCAGGCCGCGGAACTGCTGCGGGCGATGGGACTCTCCGTCGCATAGCAACACTTGTTGGCGCACTTGTAAGCAAATGCCAGGAATGTAAGGGATTGTTAAACACGTCAACAGCCCAGGTAGCCGCTCCGTTATTGGCTCAGTGACGTAAGAAACGCGCACTGACAAGACAACCCACTAGGAGCCGCACCATGAAAAAAATCATCGCCACCCTGATCGCCGGTCTGTTCGCAAGCGCCGCATTCGCCCAAACCACTACCACCGCCACCACCGCCACGACCGTGACGCCGGCACCGACCAAGGCGGAAGTCAAGGCGGATGCAAAAGCGGATACCAAGGAAGCGAAAGCTGCCGTGAAAGCCGATACGAAGGAAGCGAAGGCGACCCTGAAGGCCGATACCAAGCAAGCCAAGGAAACGATCAAGAGCGACTCCAAGGAAGCCAAGGCCGCCGTGAAGGCCGACGCCAAGGAAGCCAAGACCGCCGCCAAATCGAGCGTGAAGCCGCCAGCCGAGGTGACCACCACTACCCACACCGGCACCCATGGCGCCGATGTCTCGGCCACCGCAAAAACCAAATAAGCCAGGCAAGCACCAATGACCGATGAAGCCCGCGTCGCCGCGGGTTTCTCTGCCCGGATACTGTCGCACGGACGACGACCAATACAAGGAGCCACACCATGAAGAAAATCACCGCCACCCTGATCGCCGGCCTGTTTGCAAGCGCTGCCTTCGCACAAGCCCCGGCCACCCCTGCCGCCAAAGCCCATACCGGCAAGGTCGATGCAAAGACCGCTGTGCTGGTGGACAACAAGGACGTCAAGACGACCCTGAACGCCAAGGCGACGCCTGCGACCGCCACGACCACCACGACCACGACGGTGGACGCCCAGCCGGCAGCGAAGTCGGAAACCCCGAAGGCGAAGAAAACCGCCCACGCCAAGCCGAAGCACAAGCAGGCGAAGGCCAAAGCCAAGACTGAAGCCGCGGACACGTCGGCATCGACCTCCGGTTCGAGCTCGGCTGCGGGTTCGACCTCGTCCTCGACCCAAGTGCAGGCCGGTGCCGCGGCGACCACGCCAGCTGCCCCCGTCCTGACCACGACCCCGGCCACGACGCCGGTCAGCGCCAATGTCGATGCCACCGTCGCGCCGTCCACGGCCCCGATGCCAGTCGACACGCCGGCCGCTCCAGCGCCGACGCCGATCACGAAGTAAGCGCACGCCTGTAGTGAAAAAAGCCCGCACCAGTGCGGGCTTTTTTCATGTGCGGATGCGTTTCCGGGTGCCGCGTCGCGAGGGTTTTGTTACCGGCCCAGCAGCTGTTCAATATCGCCCGTGATCTCTTCCGGCTTGGTCTGCGGCGCATAACGCCTGACGACCTTGCCGTCGCGCCCGACCAGGAATTTCGTGAAATTCCACTTGATGAGTTCCGTGCCGAGCACGCCCGGCGCAGCATGCTTCAGGTGCTGGAACAGGGGATGGGCGCCGGGACCGTTGACCTCGACCTTGGCGAACAGCGGGAAGCTCACGCCGTAGTTCTTTTCGCAGAAGGCGCCGATCTCGGCTTCGCCGCCGGGTTCCTGGTGGCCGAACTGATTGCAGGGAAAACCCAGCACTTCGACGCCGCGCTCGCGGAACTGGCGATAGACTTCTTCCAGGCCCTTGTACTGGGGCGTGAAGCCGCAGGCGCTGGCCGTGTTGACGATCAGGAGTACCTTGCCGCGGTAGCGCGACAGGTCGATGGGGGTGCCGTCCAACAGGGCGGCCTGGAAGTCGAAAACGTTCATGGCAGGATGATAACGCGTATCACCCGCGCGCGGTCAGACCAGGCCGAGGTGCTCGGTCCCGCTCGAGAAATCGCGGTCCTTCGCGTTCTTGCTGTTGAGCTTGATGTTCAGGCGCAGGTCGTTGACCGAATCGGCATTGCGCAGCGCATCCTCGTACGAAATCCTGTCTCCCTCGTACAGGTCGAACAGGGCCTGGTCGAAAGTCTGCATGCCCAGTTCGCGCGACTTCTTCATGATCTCCTTGATCTCGTGGACTTCGCCCTTGAAGACCAGGTCCGAGATCAGCGGAGAATTGAGCATGATTTCCATCGCCACTACGCGGCCCTTGTCTTCCTTCTTCGGGATCAGGCGCTGCGAAATCAGGCCGCGCAGGTTCAGCGAGAGGTCCATCAACAGCTGCTGGCGGCGCTCTTCGGGGAAGAAGTTGATGATGCGGTCGAGCGCCTGGTTGGCGCTGTTCGCGTGCAGGGTGGCCAAGCACAGGTGGCCGGTCTCGGCGAAGGCGATCGCATGTTCCATCGTCTCGCGGTCGCGGATCTCTCCGATCTGGATCACGTCCGGCGCCTGGCGCAGGGAGTTCTTCAGGGCCGCCTCGAAGCTGTCGGTATCGACGCCCACTTCGCGCTGCGTGATGACGCAGTTCTTGTGCGGGTGGACGAATTCGACCGGGTCCTCGATCGTGATGATGTGGCCGTAGCTGTTTTCGTTGCGGTAGCCGACCATGGCGGCCAGCGTCGTCGATTTACCGGAGCCGGTGGCGCCGACCATGATCACCAGGCCGCGCTTGGACATGATGACGTCCTTCAGCACGTTCGGCAGGGCCAGGTCCTCGAACTTCGGGATCTGCGTCGTGATCGTGCGCAGCACCATGCCGACGCTGCTCATCTGGACGAAAGCGGAGACGCGGAAGCGCCCCAGGTCGCCCGGGCTGATCGCGAAGTTCGCCTCTTTCGTCAGCTCGAAGCCGGCTGTCTGCTTGTCGTTCATGATCGAACGCGCGAGATCGGCCGTGTGGGCGGCCGTCAGGGGCTGGCTGGAGACCGGCGTCATCTTGCCGTCGATCTTGATCGCCGGCGGGAAGCCGGCGGTGATGAACAGGTCCGAGCCGCCCTTGCTGACCATCAGGCGCAGCAGGTCGAACATGAATTTTGAGGCCTGGTCGCGTTCCATTTTTAGCCCGGGAAGTTTTCAGGAATTTTGGCGGCCGAACGGGCCGCGGCGCTGGAGATCACGTTGCGGCGCACGAGGTCCGTCAGGTTCTGGTCCAGGGTCTGCATGCCGACATTGCTGCCGGTCTGGATCGCCGAATACATCTGGGCGATCTTCGCTTCGCGGATCAGGTTGCGGATCGCCGGCGTGCCGATCATGATTTCGTGGGCGGCGACGCGGCCCGTACCGTCCTTCGTTTTCAGCAGGGTCTGCGAAATCACGGCCTGCAGCGATTCCGACAGCATCGCCCGCACCATCTCCTTTTCTTCGGCCGGGAAGACGTCGACGATACGGTCGATCGTTTTCGCCGCGGACGAGGTGTGCAGGGTACCGAACACGAGGTGGCCGGTTTCGGCGGCCGACAAGGCGAGACGGATGGTCTCGAGGTCGCGCAGTTCGCCGACCAGGATCGCGTCCGGGTCTTCGCGCAATGCCGAACGCAGCGAGTTGGAAAACGACAGGGTGTGCGGGCCGACTTCGCGCTGGTTGATCAGGCATTTCTTCGAGTCGTGCACGAATTCGATCGGATCTTCAATCGTCAGGATGTGCCCGTATTCGGTCTCGTTCAGGTGGTTGACCATCGCCGCCAGCGTGGTCGATTTGCCCGAGCCCGTCGGACCCGTCACCAGTACCAGGCCGCGCGGTTTCAAGGCCAGTTCGCCGAAGATCTTCGGCGCGTTCAGTTCTTCCAGCGTCAGGATCTTGGACGGAATGGTACGCAGGACGGCGGCGGCGCCGCGTTCCTGGTTGAAGGCGTTGACGCGGAAGCGCGCCAGGCCGGGGATCGCGAACGAGAAGTCGCATTCCAGGATTTCTTCGTACTGCTTGCGCTGGCCGTCGTTCATGATGTCATAGATCATGGCGTGCACGTCCTTGTGCTCGAGCGGCGGCAGGTTGATGCGGCGTACGTCGCCATGCACACGGATCATCGGCGGCAGGCCGGCCGAGAGGTGCAGGTCGGAGGCCTTGTTCTTCACCGAGAAGGCGAGTAGTTCTGAGATGTCCATTTATAATCCCTATGCGGTGGAGGAACAGCTCCGGCGTACCTCTTCAGTACCTGCGCGAAAATTTCCTATAGAAAACAATTATGTCCACAATCGCCGCCAACTTGCAAGCTGTCGAAGCGATAATCGCGACCGCCGTGCGGGCCGCCAACAGGCCGCCATCGAGCGTGCAGCTGCTGGCCGTATCGAAGACCTTCCCAATGGAAGCCGTGCTCGAAGCGGTGGCTGCGGGACAGCGCGCTTTCGGCGAAAACTATCTGCAGGAAGGCGTCGAAAAGATCGCCGCCGTGGCGCGCGCGCAACCGGACCTACCCCTGGAGTGGCATTTCATCGGCCCGATCCAGAGCAACAAGACGCGCCCGATCGCGACCAACTTCGCCTGGGTCCACACGGTCGAGCGGCTGAAAATCGCGCAGCGCCTGTCGGAACAGCGTCCGCCGGAGCTCGGCCCGCTGAACGTCTGCTTGCAGGTCAACATCAGCGGCGAGGCGACCAAGAGCGGCGCCACGGCGGCCGAGCTGCCGGAGCTGGCGCGCCAGGTCGCGGCGCTGCCGAATTTGCGGCTGCGCGGGCTGATGGCGATTCCCGAACCGCAGACCGACCCGGCCTTGCAGCGCGCCGCCTTCGCCAGGCTGCGCCAGCTCGCCGACAGCCTGCGCGCGGGCGGTCTGGCCATCGATACGCTCTCGATGGGCATGTCGGGCGACATGGAATCCGCGATTCTCGAAGGCGCGACCATCGTGCGCGTCGGCAGCGCCATTTTCGGCTTACGCCATTACGACTGAAGGATTGAGATGAAGATTGCTTTTATTGGCGGCGGCAACATGGCGACTGCGCTGATCGCCGGCCTGGCGAAGGTCGGCGGCACCCAGGTACACGTGGTCGATCCGAACCCGGAAGCCCTTGCCCGGCTGGCGGCGCAATACGGCGCCACGACCGCGGGCGGCATCGACGGCGCGGTGGCGGATGTCGACGTGATCGTGCTGGCGGTGAAGCCGCAGCAGATGCGCGAGGTGGCAGGCACGCTGGCGCCGCATTTGACGGGAGGTCCGCTGGTGCTGTCGATCGCCGCCGGCATCCGCGGCACGGACCTGTCGCGCTGGCTGGGAGGCTACGGCGCCATCGTGCGCGCGATGCCGAATACGCCGGCGCTCATCAAGCAGGGCATTACCGGCCTGGTGGCCCTTGCCGGCGTGAGCGAGGCGCAGCGCAAGGCCGCCGACGAGGTGCTGCGCGCGGTCGGCCAGACCGTGTGGCTGATTGATGAAGCCCTGATCGATCCGGTGACGGCGGTGTCGGGCAGCGGTCCGGCTTACGTGTTTTATTTTCTGGAGGCGATGGTCGCCGCCGCGCAGGAGATGGGTCTCAGCGCGGAGCAGGGCAGGGAGCTGGCCCTGGCGACCTTCAGCGGCGCCACCCAGCTGGCGGCGCAGTCTGACGAATCCCTGGACGTATTGCGCCAGCGCGTGACCTCGAAGGGCGGCACGACGCATGCGGCGATAACCAGCATGGAAGCGGCGGGCGTGAAAGAAGCGATCGTCGCAGCCATGAAGGCGGCAGCCGCACGTGGACGCGAGCTGGGAGACGAGTTGGGGAAGGATTAAGAGCGGTGGGCACCCTGTGCCCACCATGCAAAGCGCTAGCCTGACCGGCTATTCCAGATGCCCGCCCAAGCGCGAGCGAACAATCGGCAGCACCCGCTGCACCGTCGGCAGCATCCTCTGCACCAGCGGCACCACGCGCTGCGCGACCTGCCACAGCGACGCACCCGCCGCGATCACGCCCAGCACCGGCCTGGGCCGCGCGATCATCATGCCAGCCGCGACCCCGGCACCGGCCAGCAAGGTCTTGCGATGCGCGCCGATAAACCCTGCCGCACCCTGGACCCGCTCCACGGGCGCCTTCAGCAAATTGAGGTGATCGGCCAGGTCCCCACGCTGGCGCGCGCATTCCGCAACCAGGTGCGCACGGCGCATCGCCAGCGGTGTTTTCTCGCCGTTTTTCCCCTTACTCATGTGCCGCTCCCGTGCCCTGGATGAAGCCGATGTCCTTGCCCAGTTCCGCGCGCGTGGCGGCCAGCATCGGGCCGCGCGCGGCGAAGCCGGCACGCACCTTCGCCAGGATCAGCACGGCGGCCAGGGCGAACGCGCCGGCCATGGCGCCGATCGCGAGCAACCGGTGCTCGTCCCAGAACAGCACGATGACGAACAGGGCCACCAGCATGAACGCGAAAGCGCCGAGGAAGGCGGCCAGCAGCGTCCAGGCCGCATAGCCCAGCAGCGACTGCGCTTCCTCGCGCGCCTCGACGGCGGCCAGCTCCAGGCGCGTGCGCGCCATGGAAACGAGCGTCGACCCGATCCGGCCGACCGTCTCGGTGAAGACCATCAACGACGATTGATCAGCATGCCCAGCACGACGCCGACAGCGGCGCCGATACCGACGGCCTTCCACGGATTGTCCTTGACGTAGGTGTCCGTGGCCCTGGCGGCAGCTTTCGATTTCTCGACGACTTCCAGGTTGGCCAGGCCTTCCTTGGCGCTGGTCAGGGCGCCTTCGAACTTGGCTTTCGCTTTCGTGAGCTCTTCGCCGGTCAGCGAGCCGCCGTGGCGCAGCCAGGCTTCGGCGTCCTGGATAACGGTCTTCAGGTCGGCCATCAGCTGGTCGCGGGCGCCGGTCTGGGTCGGGATTTTTTCCATCATGGGGAGGTCCTCTTTATCTAAATGTGGGTCGCGGCCAGGCGGCCACGATCGTGCAACACAAGGGTCGTGCATTTCGGACAATATTATCCTAATGCATAGTCTAACGCGACACCAACGAATAGTGCCGCACCCAACCAATTGTTGTGGCGGAAGGCGGCAAAGCAGCGCATCCGGTCGCGGTCGCGGATCAGGGTGTAGTGGTACAGCGCCATGCCGGCGGCGACGACGACGCCCGCGACAAACCACCAGCGCAGGCCGAGCATCCAGCCGCAGGCCAGGTCGATGGCAAGCGCCGCGCCATAGCACAGCATGACCGCAAGCACGTCGAAGCGGCCGAAGGTGATGGCCGAGGTGCGGATGCCGATCTTTAAATCGTCGTCGCGGTCGACCATCGCGTACTCAGTATCGTAGGCGACCGCCCAGAAGACGTTCGCCAGCAGCAGCCACCAGGCGATGGCGGGTACCTGGCCCTGCACCGCGGCAAAGGCCATCGGGATGCCGAAGCCGAAGGCGATGCCGAGGTAGGCCTGGGGAATCGCGAAGAAGCGCTTGAAATACGGATAGGAGCCGGCGACGATCACGGCCAGCACGGACAACTGCTTGGTCAGGGCATTGAGCGGCAGGATCAGCAGGAAGGAGACGATGGCCAGCACGGCGGCCACCATGACCGCCTCCCAGCCCTTGATGCGTCCGGAAGTCAGCGGCCGGTCGACGGTGCGCTTGACGTGCTTGTCGAAGTCGCGGTCGGCGTAATCGTTGATGGCGCAGCCGGCCGAGCGCATCAGGGCGGTGCCGAGGACAAAGATGACGACCACCACCGGATCGGGCTTGCCGCCGGAGGCCATCCAGAGCGCCCACAGCGTGGGCCAGAGCAGGAGGAGGATGCCGATCGGCTTGTCAGCGCGGACCAGCCGGAAGTAGAGCGCCAGCTTGTTCATGAGTCGCTTCTTGTCGTGCAAGAATTATTGTGGACAAGACAGCGATTTTACCGGGTTTGGCACCCCCGACGAGTTTACGCGGCTTTTTCCAGCGCCAGCATATCCACCCCCGGCAAGTCGCACTGCGCCACCGCATTGCACACCGCCTCGATCGCCGCCCGCCGCGTAAAACTCTTGCGCCAGACGATGACCACGCGCCGCGAGGGCGCCGGCTTGGAGAAGGGAACGAAGGAAAGCATGCCGTTCGGATCTTCCATGTCGCGCACCGAGGCGCGCGGCAGGACAGTCAGGCCGATGCCGCTGGCCACCATGTGGCGGATCGTCTCCAGCGACGAGCCCTCGAAGGTGCGCTGCATGCCGTTGCCCGGCGACGAGAAACGCGCCATTTCCGGGCACACTTCGAGTACCTGGTCGCGGAAGCAGTGGCCGCTGCCCAGCAGCAGCATGGTTTCCGCTTTCAGGTCGTCGGCCGGGATCTCGCGGCGCTTCGACCACGGATGGGTGCGCGGCGTGGCGACAACGAAGGGCTCGTCGTACAGGGTCTGCATCAGCATGCCGTGGTCGGGCAGCGGCAGCGCCATGATGGCAGCGTCGAGTTCGCCCTGGCGCAGCAGCTCCAGCAGTTTGACGGTGAAATTTTCCTGCAACACGAGCGGCATCTGCGGCACATTGTCGATCAGGTTTTTCACCAGCGGCGGCAGCAGGTAGGGGCCGATCGTGTAGATCACGCCCAGGCGCAGGGGGCCGGCCAGCGGGTCCTTGTTCTGCTTGGCCAGCTCCTTGATCGCGGCGGTCTGCTCGAGCACGCGTTCGGCCTGGGCCACGATCTGCGCTCCCACCGGCGTCACCGACACTTCCGAACCGCCGCGCTCGAACAAGGTAACGCCGAGCTCGTCTTCGAGCTTCTTGATGGCGACCGAGAGGGTGGGTTGGGCTACGAAACACGACTCGGCGGCATGGCCGAAGTGTTTGGCGCGCGCAACGGCGACGATGTATTTCAGCTCGGTGAGTGTCATAGAAGTATGGTCAGTCGCATTGCAGAGATGCAATAATAAACCTGCCACCGCCCGGCGTGGTCAGCCAGGATAGTAATTTAACCAGAATCTTAGTCGATATAATGCGCTCTGGGTGAGATCGACGACGAATCCTTGCCCAACAGTTCAGAAAGGCACCATGACCTCCACCTTTGGCCCGGCCGAAGCCCTCGCTTACATCCAGAAACTGCTGACCGTCATGCACCAGCAGGGCGGCTCGGATCTCTTCATTTCGGCCGATTTCCCGCCCAGCATGAAACACCAGGGCGCGATGAAACCGATGAGCCAGCAGCGCCTGACCGGGGAAGTGACGCGGGCGCTGGCCCTGTCGCTGATGAACGAGCGCCAGCGCGCCGAGTTCGAAGCGCAGATGGAGTGCAATTTCGCGATTTCCCTGCCGAACGTCTGCCGCTTCCGCGTGAATGTCTTCGTGCAGCAGCAGAGCGTCAGCATGGTGGTGCGCACGATCGCTTCCGAAATCCCGAACTTCGAGAAGCTGGAATTGCCCGAAGTCCTGAAAGACGTCGTGATGACCAAGCGCGGCCTGGTGCTGGTCGTCGGCGGCACCGGTTCCGGCAAGTCGACCACCCTCGCCGCGATGATCGACTACCGCAACAGCAACTCGGCCGGCCACATCATCACGGTCGAAGATCCGGTCGAATACGTCCACAAGAACAAGAACTGCCTGGTCACGCACCGCGAGGTCGGCGTCGATACGCACTCCTGGCACAACGCCCTGAAAAACACGCTGCGCCAGGCGCCGGACGTGATCCTGATCGGCGAAATCCGCGACACCGAAACCATGGAGCACGCAATCGCCTTTGCCGAAACCGGCCACCTGTGCCTCGGCACCCTGCACGCGAACAATGCGAACCAGACGATGGACCGCATCATCAACTTCTTCCCGGAAGAGCGCCGCAACCAGTTATTGATGGATTTGTCGGCCAACCTGCGCGCGATCGTCTCGCAGCGCCTGGTGCGCACCGAGGACGGCAAGGGCCGCAAAGCCGCGATCGAAATCCTGCTGAATACCCCGACCATCGGCGAGATGATCCTGAAGGGGAATTTCCACAGCATCAAGGAGATCATGCACAAGTCGCGCGAACTGGGCATGTGCACCTTCGACCAGGCCCTCTACGAGCTCTACAACAAGGGCCATATCAGCTACGACGAGGCGATCCGCAACGCCGATTCGGCCAACGGCCTGCGCCTGCAAATCAAGTTGTCGGGCGAACGGCGCGAAGCCGACGAGGGCGGCGCCAAGGCCTCGCCGCTGTCGATGATGCTCGAAGAAGAGCCGGAAGACCCTGCAAATCCAAGCTGACGCATTTAAAGCCGAACCTTATGCCGAATTTCGAAAATAAAATCTGCTCGCGCGCCGAGCTCAAGGCGCGCGTCGCCGCCCTGCCAAAACCTGTCGTGCTGACCAACGGCGTCTTCGACATCCTGCACCGCGGCCACGTGACCTACCTGGCGCAGGCGCGCGAACTGGGCGCTTCGCTGGTGGTCGCGGCCAATACCGACGCTTCCGTGAAACGCCTGGGGAAAGGCGATGACCGTCCCCTGAACACGCTGGCGGACCGGATGGCCGTGCTGGCGGCCCTGGAATCGGTCAGCCTGGTGGTGGAATTCGACGAGGACACGGCGCTCGAAACCGTGCTGGAAGCGCGGCCCGAGATCTACGCGAAAGGCGGCGATTACGAGATGAGCGCGATTCCCGAGGGGCAGGCGGTGCTCGCCTATGGCGGCCAGGCGGTCGCCATCGATTTCGAGCATGACCGCTCGACGACCAAGCTGCTCACGAAGGTACGGGCCGGCTGAGGCAGCCGGCCGTGTACTTCCTTCCTTAATCGCAATCTTTCGTCGCAGTGACCGCGACGTCGCGCAAAGTCGCCGGCCCTTGTGCCCCCTGCTCGATTTCATGGACCACAGCCAGGCACTGGTACGGCGAGACCTCGAGGGTCACTTCGTACTGCTTGCCGGCTTCCGGCGTAAAGGTGCCGCCGAAGCTACGGCAGTATTTCGAACCCGGCGCGCCGGCCGCACTTTGATACGCCATCCGCAGCGCCATCGGCTGGTTGCCGGGAATTTCATATTCGCGGAAATAGGCTTTCGAGAAATAGCCGTCGCGTTTGCCCAGGTTGGCGGTGGTCGGGGTCTCGGGCATGCCGATCGAGGTGTTCTTGGCGCGGCCAAACATCGAACCGAACGCGTCGCCGACGCCGCCGGAGACAGTCGTCTTCGGTCCCTTGCCGCCCATGCAGCTGCTGTTCTGGTAAAAATGGACCATCAGGCCGTTCTGGCCGAACAGGCGTACGCGTGCCGGAGCGGGCGTGGCCGCTTCGTTCGAAGCGGCAGGGGCGGGCTGCGCTTCCTGTGCCGAGGCGCCGGCGAGTGCGCACAAGCTCAGCAGCAGGGCGGAGGCGGAACGCAGGGCAATGGTGCGAAAGCCGGCGGAATCGATTGTCTTCATGGTGATGCCTGGTGAGGGAAAGGACGCCCATTGTAAGCATTTAATTCCCTACGGCAACTATTTAAAAGTGGATACGGAACACAAAATCCTGAACAGTTGTTGGCCATCCACGGTATCGCTCAAAGGCACTGTTTCCTAGTTGCACTAACTGATAGACTGCCCTAGTCCAAGCCCAGCCATAAGATGTGTTGACATAAATCAGACACACATTGGGCGGACGCCGTCTCAGGCGGCGTCAGCGTTTAATCAAGAGACTAGGGGAATGCATGTCCAATCGTCAGGTTCGTTCGAACCTCACGCCGCTGGCGCTCGCCATCGCGGGTATCGTCTGCGGCGCTGCCGCGGCAGCACAGGAGGCGCCGGCCGCCGCAGTCATGCATACGGCCGAAGGCGGAATCCAGGAAGTGATCGTCACCGCGCAGCGCACCAGCGGCCTTGAATCGAAAACACCGGTCGCCATGTCGGTCGTCGACGGCGCCGCGCTCGCCGCGGCCGGACTCGATCGCCCGTCCGACATCGGCGCGCGCCTGCCCGGCGTGGCCATCAACGGCGCCGCCGACGGCCTGCGGATCACCATCCGCGGCGTGTCGAACGCCGACGCCACCGAGAAGGGAGAGCCGTCGGCCGCCTTCATGATGGACGGCATCTACATCGCCCGTCCGCACGGCCAGAACCTCGACTTCCTCGACGTCGACCGCATCGAAGTGCTGCGCGGCCCGCAGGGCACCCTGTACGGCCGCAACACCACGGCTGGCGTCGTCAACGTCATCTCGCGCGCGCCGACCGCGCGCTTCGAAGGCGCCGCGGGCGTCGAAATGGGCAACCACGGCAGCCGCAAGGCCGACGCGGTGCTGAACGTACCGGTGAGCGACGCCATCGCGCTGCGCGCCGCCGTGTCGACAAACCGCCGCGACAGCCTGCTGCGCAACGGGCAGGGCACGCCGCACACGCTCGGCCAGGACCGCGACGCCACGACAGGCCGCCTGTCGGCGAAGTTCGCGCTCGGCTCCTCGGCTTCGCTGCTGCTGCGCCTGGACCGCAGCGTCCAGCGCGACAACAACGACGTCATCGTCCCCGACACGAATTTTTACCAGGGTATCGAGACCGGCAACCCGGTACCGTACGACGCCGGCACGGTCGCGCGCCTGACGAATGCCTTCGTGCCGCCGAACACGGTGCCGGAGCAGGGCCACAGCCGCCGCGCCAGCACCGGTCTGGGCGCCGAATTCTCCTGGGACCTGGGCCCGGCCACCTTGCACTACCTGGGCGCGCACCGCAGGTTCGACCACGATTTCCTGGTCAACTATTACTACCGTATCGTGCCCGGCTTCGCGCTGGGCGTGCGCCAGGACTTCGACGGCAGCTTCGAGCAGGATTCGCACGAGCTGCGCGTGGCGACGAACGGCAACGGCCCCGTATCGGGGCAGGCCGGCATCTACTGGTTTCGCGAAGAGATGGCGCAGCTGGCCACCTTCCGCGACCTCGAACTCATCGGGCTGCCTCCGTACTACGTGTTCCCGTCGAATCCGGTCACCTCAAGCAGCCGCGCGCTCTTCGGCCAGGTCACATGGCGCGCGTTGGACGGCTTGCGCCTGACCGCCGGCGCCCGCCGTACCGAAGACCGCAAGTCGCGCTACGGTTCGACCAACCTGCAGCAGGAACAGGTGTTCAACCCGGCCACCGATATCGCCCTGCCGAATGCGGCCGCCCTTGCCACCGGCAAGACCACCTGGCGCCTCGGCGCCGAGTTCGACCTGGCGCCATCGACCATGGCCTATGCCACGGTCTCGACCGGCTACAAGTCGGGTGGCTTCAATGACGGAGCGGCGCCGGATCCTACGCTGGTCTACCGTCCCGAAACGCTGAAGGCTTACGAGCTGGGTATCAAGACCCGCTTCTGGGCCAACCGCGCCGGCCTGAACCTCAGCGCCTACCGCTACGCCTACGACAACCTGCAGCTGTCGGGCGTGGCCATGGTGCAGGGCGTGCCGCGCTTCGTCACCGCCAACGCGGGCGCCGCCAGCGTCAAGGGCGTGGAAGTGGAGGGCGTGCTGAAACCGGTGGCGGCAGGGCGCCTGAGTTATACGCTCGCGTTCACCGACGCCCACTATCTCGCCTACAGCCCGGACGGCGTTCACTCCTGGGCCGGTTACAAACTCGACCGCGCGCCGCGCGCCGTGTTCACGCTCGGCTACGAACATGGCTTCCAGCTGCGCGACGGCGTAATGAAAGCCGGCGTCTTCTCGCGCAGCAGCAGTGAATCCACGATCGGCGTGCCGAGCCAGCTGCTGCGCTACCGGATTCCGGGCCGCACCGAGACCGATATGCGCCTGGGCTACGAGCCGGCGGGTTCGCCCTGGAGCGTGCTGCTGCGCGTGAAGAACCTGCAGAACAAGGTCGAGCCGGTCACGATCGACAGCTTCGGCATGACCGTGCCGAGCGAGCCGCGCGCAGTCGCCTTGCGCGTCGATTACCGGTTCTGAACGGAAGTCCATCCATGACGCTCCCGCGCATCACCCTCGTCCTGCTGGCCCTGGTGGCGGCAAGCCTGCTCGTGCGCGCGCTGGGCGACACCAGCGGCCTGCTGGTGGCCAGTTCGGTGCTGATGTTCGCCTGCTGCGCCAGCAGCGCCGTCCACGTGCTGGGCGCGCGCGCGGCGCTGCGCTTCGTGCTGATCGCGGTCGTCCTCGGCTGGACGGCCGAGCAGCTCGGCTCGACCTATGGCTGGTTCTTCGGTTCCTATACCTATACCGAGGTGCTCGGGCCGCGCATCGGCAAGGTCCCTTTCGTGATCGCGCTGATGTGGTTCGCCCTGAGCTATATCGGCTACGTGATCGCCAACCTGATCGTCTGGCAGACGCCGAGCGACGGCGCCACCGCGCTCGGGCAGACGCTGGCGCAGTCGCTGCTGGCGGCGATGGTCGTCACCGCCTATGACCTCGGCGCCGATCCCTACATGGTGTTCAAGCTGAAGGCCTGGATCATGACGGAGACCGACGGCGGCTGGTTCGGCGAAACCCTGCAGGGCTTCGCCGGCTGGATGTTCGTCTCCTTCGTCATCGTCTTCCTGTTCCGCCTGACCCTGCGGCGGCAGCCGCCGGTCGCCAGGGTGCCGGTGGCGCCGCGCGACATCGCCGTGCCGCTGGCGATCTACGGCGGCAGCCTGCTGTTCCAGGCGCTGCTCGGCGTACCGGTCGAAACGCGCGCCATCGCCGTGTTCGCAATGGGCATTCCGCTGCTGGCCGCCCTGTGCGGCTGGAGCCGCTGGCGCCAGCCGGGCGTGCGCCTGGCGGGGGAGGCGTGATGGGGACCATGTCTGAACCGGTCGCCGCCGACCCGCGCCTGCGCGCCGATCCGCTGGCCGACGACACCATCGCGCGCATCCTCGGGCCATGGGGCGAGGGCACGCCGGCCCTGTCGCGCTGGGACGCGATCGCGGTCGTCAACCGCGAGCTGGCAGGCTGGGAGACCAACGGCGCGCTCGATGGCTGGACCGCTGCTGCGCAGACCCCGGCGCCGATCGCCGCAGCGCTCGAAGACTACGTACGGCAGGCACGCCGGCTGCCCGCCTGGGTCGACGCCGGCAAGGTCGGCTGCGCGGAATCGGTCTTCGTCGACATGAGCATGCTCTCGTGCACGCTGCTGTTTTGCGCCAGCCTGCCCGAGTGTTATGTGCCGGTTGACCTGGCCAGCGTGCTGCACACGGCCGGCCAGCTCGAGCGGCACACCGACTACCGGGTGCGGTCGACGGCGGCGATGATCTTCCCGGTGATGCTGCGCGGCGGCCTGCTCGATGCCGACGGCGGCGGGGTGGCGCAGGTGCTCAAGGTGCGCCTGATCCACGCCACGATCCGCCACCTGATCGTGCGCGGCAACCCGGGCGAGGCGCTCGAACACGGCGCCGCGGTACCCGCCTTGCTGCCCGAAGGCAAGGGCCTGTATCAAACCCTGTTCGCGCGCGGCTGGGACGTGAACGCCAACGGCCTGCCCTGCAACCAGCAAGAGCTGGCCTATACGCTGCTCACGTTTCACTATGTCTTCCTGCGCAGCCTGCGCCGCCTCGGCCTGGGCCTGACAAAAGAGGAGGAGGGCGCCTACCTGCACGCCTGGAACGTGGTCGGCCACCTGCTCGGCATCGAGCAAAGCCTGCTGGTGCAAACGATGAAGGAAGCCGAGGCCCTGTTCGCGCGCCTGCAGGGCGACGGACGCGCGCTGGCTGCAGCCCGCCATGCGCCGGCCACGCGCAAGGCCGGCGCCGCGTTCCATGCGCGCAGCACCGACCCGCGCCCGGCGCTGGCGAACGCCCTGATGGGGGCGATGCAGGCCGAGATTCCACTGCGTTCGTTAAAACCCTTCCCGGTGCTGCTGACGCGCTACCTGTGCGGACGCGAGACGGCGGCGGACCTGGGACTGGACGGGCGCGTGTCCCTGGTTTCGCGCGCCCTGTTCGCGCTCGGCATGGGCGTGACGCGCGCCGTCGATACCCTGGCGCGGGTGGTCCGGCCCGGCTTTTCGATCGCGCGCCTGGCCACGCGCATCCTCGGCTACCGCCTGACGGTGCGCTTCCTGATGGACCAGACGCGGCCCCTGAAACTGCCCGAAGCGCTGCTGCGCCAGGTCGCGGGCGCCGTGAACGACTGGGACGTCGACCCGCAGGCGCCCCGCTGGATGAACAGCATCGAGCGCCGCTTCCGCCCCGATGCCGCCCCAAGCCCACAGGAGGAAGCCGCATGATGTGGTCCGTGTCGCCCCGGCTGCGCGCAGCCCTCGCGCTGCTGCTGCTCCTGGTGCTGTCGCTTGCTTTCCTGCCGCGCGCCCGGGCGGCGTCACCGCTGGTGCTCGACGACCGCAGCGGCAGCGTCGAGGCCTGGCCCGCGCTGACGATGTTCACCGACCCCGGCGGCAAGCTCGGGATCGAGGCCGTGCTGGCCGAACCGCAGCGCTTTACCGCGCCCGTGTCGAGCCATGCGACGCTCGGGGTGCAGAACGACCCGGTCTGGCTGCACATCCCGGTCAGGGTGCCGGCCGGCAGCCGCGCGGCCTGGATCGCGGAGATCGATTACGCGGTCCTGAACAAGGTCGAGTTCTTCGTGGTGAGCGAGGGTGTCCTGCGCCAGCATGGCGTGGCCGGCAACCTGCAGCCGCCGCAAGCGGGCGGGCGCCGGGTGCGCACGCCGGCCGTGCTGCTCGACCTGCTGCACGGCCAGCGCCACGACATCTACCTGCGCATCGAGAATACCGGTGCGATGGTGCTGCCGCTGCGCTTCTCGCAGCCCGCGGTATTTCATGCCGATGCCGTCAACGAGCAGATGCTGCAAGGCCTGCTGCTGGGCCTGAGCCTGTGCTTGCTGCTTTACAGCCTGGCCCAGGCGCTGAACCTGCGCGAGCCGCTGTTTGGCAAGTACGCGCTGATGATCGCCGGCACGACCCTGTTCTCGGCCGAGTTCTTCGGCATCGGCAGCCAGTACTTCTGGGGCGCCAACGCCTGGATGAACATCCATGCCGGCGGCCTGTTCGCCCTGATGTCCTCCTGCGGCGCCTACCTGTTCGTCGAGCAGGCGCTCGCGCGTCCCGGCAAGGACCGCATCTTCAGCCGCCTGATGAAAACCGGCGCCGCGCTCACCGCTTGCGCCGCGCTGGCATTCGCTGCTGACCTGATCAGCGTCGGGCAGCTGGTGATCATCGTCAGCACGCTCGGCATCATGCCGATGCTGCTGGGCCTGCCGGGCGCACTGAATCGCGCGCGCCGCGGCGACCCGGTCGGCCTGTATTTCCTGCTCGGCTGGGCACTGAGCTTCACCGGCTCGCTCGTGCTGAGCCAGATGATCAACGGCGCGGTGGACGCCGGCTTCTGGACCATGCACTCGCTGCAGTTCACGAATGCGGTCGACATGGTCATCTTCATGCGCGTGCTTGGCCTGCGCACGGGTGCGATCCGCAATGCCATGCTGCGCGCGGAAGCGGCGACCCGCCTGAAATCGGACTTCCTGGCCAACATGAGCCACGAGATCCGCACCCCGATGAATGCGATCATCGGCATGAGCCGGCTGGCCCTGATGGCCGATCCGGCACCGCGCCTGCGCAACTACCTGGGCAAGATCCTGGGCGCGGGCGAACACCTGCTCGGCATCGTCAACGACATCCTCGATTTCTCGAAGATCGAGGCCGGCCAGCTGAAGATCGAGCAGGTCGAGTTCGACCTCAACGACCTGCTCGAGCACCTGTCCAACCTCACCGCCATCAAGCTCGATGCGCGCCGCGTCGAACTCGTGTTCCGCGTCGGACGCGGCGTGCCGGCGCGCCTGGTCGGCGATCCGCTGCGCCTGGGCCAGATCCTGATCAACCTCACCAGCAATGCCGTCAAGTTCACCGGGGAGGGCGAGATCGTCGTCGGCGTCGAGGTGGCAGCGCGCAGTACCGGCGCATTGACCCTGCGTTTCTGCGTCACCGACACCGGCATCGGCATGGACGCGGACCAGCTGGCGCGCCTGTTCCAGTCCTTCCGCCAGGGCGACGATTCGATCACGCGCAAGTACGGCGGCACGGGTCTCGGCCTCTCGATTTCGAAGCAGCTGGTCGAATTGATGGGCGGCGCGATCGCCGTCACCAGCACCCCGAACGTCGGCAGCAGCTTCAGTTTCACGGTGCCGCTCGGGCAGGCGGGGAGCGCGCCCGGCGTGCTTTCCGCTCCCGGAGCCGCGCTCCAGCAGATGCGCCTGCTGGTGGTCGACGACAGCGAGACGGCGCGCGCTGCGCTGGTCGAAATGTTGGAGGGCTTCGGCATCGCCGCCGACGCGGCCTCGTGCGGAAAAGAGGCGCTGGCACGATGGAAGGACGCGGCAGCACGCGGCAAACCCTACCAGGTCGTGCTGATGGATTACCTGATGCCGGGCTGGGACGGCGTCGAGACGATCCGCCGTATCCGCGCGGCCGGGGATATCGGCGCCGCGCCCTCGATCCTGATGGTCAGCGCCTGCGCCCGCGAAACGGTACAGCTGCAGGCGGGACAGCTGCAGCTGCAGGGCTTCCTGAACAAGCCGGTGGGCCCGGCGCTGCTGTACCACAGCCTGCTGCGGGTGCTGCGTCCGGACCTGGCCCCGGGCGGTGCGCCCGAGCGGATGGAAGCGGACCCGCGCGGCCTGGCGCGGCTGCGCGGTGCGCGCATCCTGCTGGTCGAGGACAACGCCAACAACCGCGAAGTGGCGCTCGACTTCCTGGCCGCCGCCCCGGTCCACGTCGACGTCGCCGTCCACGGCGGCGAGGCGGTCGAGATGGTGCAGCTGCACGACTACGACCTGGTGCTGATGGATATCCAGATGCGCGAGGTCGACGGCCTCACCGCCACGCGCCGCATCCGCGCCATCGAGCGCCTGCGCGCGCTGCCGATCGTCGCCATGACCGCGCACGCAATGGCGGGCGACCGCGAACGCAGCCTCGCGGCCGGCATGAACGACCATCTCGCCAAGCCGATCGATCCGGACCTGTTGTTCCGCACCCTGCTGGCCTGGATCGATCCGGCGCGCCTGGATGGGCGCGCAGCGCCGGCCGCGCAGGTTGAGACGCTGCCGGGCAACGACACCGTCCTGCTGCCGGCCGTGCCCGGCGTCGACTGGGACACGGCGCTGGCCGGCGTCAGCCACCAGCATGCGCGCCTGATCAAGCGCGTGCGCAGCTTCGTGCAGGAATACCGCGCCGCGCCGCGCCAGCTGGCCGAGGCCCTGGCCAGCGGCGACGAGGCCCCGCTGGCAGCGCTGGCGCACAACCTGAAGTCGAGCGCGGCCTATGTCGGCGCCTACGAGCTGGCGGCGCAGGCCCGGCGCCTCGAGGAAGCGCTGCGCGCCGATGACGCGCAACGCGCGGCCGGCATGGTGCCGGCCCTGATCGCGACCCTCGACACCATCCTGGCCGGGATGGCGCCGCTGGCCGGTCCGCGCGACCAGCCCGCGCGCCCGCCCGACGGCTTGCCGACGCTGGTGGCGCGCCTCGCGGCCCAGCTGGCGGCGGACGACGCCCGCGCCCGCGACACCCTGGCCGAACTGCAGGCGCGGCTCCCCGCCGCCGCCTTTGCTGCGCCCCTGGCCGCAATCGCGCACGCCGTGAGCGAGCTCGAATACGAGGCCGCCCTGGCGCCGCTCGCCGAACTGGAAGGGCTGCTGCGCCCGAACCTGGAGGAATGCGCATGACGCCAGCCGAACCGCAGAAAGTCCTGGTCGCCGACGACGACCCGGTCAACCGTGACGTGCTGTGCGAGCTGCTCCAGCCCGAGTACACGGTGCTGCTCGCGAAGAACGGCGCCCAGGCCGTCGAGCGCGCGACGCGCCACGTGCCCGACCTGGTCCTGCTCGACGTGATGATGCCGGACATGAGCGGCTTCGAAGTCCTGCGCCGCCTGCGCGCCACGCCCCAGACCGAACACGTCTCGGTCATCTTCATTTCGGGCCTCGACCGTCCGGAAGACGAAGCGGCCGGCCTCAAGATGGGCGCCTCCGACTACATCGCCAAGCCCTTCAATGCGACGGTGGTGCTGGCGCGGGTGGCGCTGCACCTTCAATTGGTGCGCCAGCGGCGCCTGCTCGAACACCTGGCCCACGTCGACGGCCTGACCGAGCTGGCCAACCGGCGCCGCTTCGACGACGTCTACGACCTCGAATGGCAGCGCGCCCGCCGCAGCGGCCGGCCGCTGTCGCTGGCCCTGCTCGACATCGACTCCTTTAAACAGTTCAACGATTTATATGGCCACCCGGCCGGCGACCGCGCCCTGCGTGCGGTTGCGCGCGTGGCCGGCACCCACATGCGGCGCCCGGCCGACCTGGCGGCGCGCTACGGCGGCGAAGAGCTGGTGCTCCTGATGCCGGAAACCGATGCCGTTCAGGCGCTGCAGATCGCGCAGGCCTTGCGCCAGGCAGTGGCCGAGCTGATGATCGCCCATGCCGGTTCCGCGGCGGCGTCCTGCATCACGGTCAGCATCGGCGGCGCCAGCCTCGACCCGGCCCAGGCGGAAAGCTCGGCAGCGCTGTTCGAGGCGGCGGATGTGCAGTTGTATCGGGCCAAGCAGGGCGGACGCAATCGGGTGATGTGGCGGGGCGCGCAAGAAGCGCTTACTGACGCGGGATAATTGTTATTTCTGGCTGGGAAATGCAATGCGCCTTTGTCGAGGGAATACTTGTTGCCTGATCAATTGCGTTAGTTCACTAACATAGCGCTCACTGCTGGTCGGTTATGTTGTTCGTTGAATCGAAGACAACTGATCAACCAGCGAGGACCGCATGACCACACGCAATAACAAATCCGGCGCCACCGATGGCGCCGGTTCCGTACTGAGCACCGTCGCCGGGCCATCGACCAGCACGCCGCCATCGAGCCTGGGCAGCAGCGATCCGGTTCCCGAGCGCCTGCTCGAGAAAACCAGCGCCGAAAAGGACCTGGCCGCCGCCATGCCCTTCAATCCGAACAAGCCGGCCGAGTACGGCGATGCGTCGGGCACCCCACCCGAGGGCGACCATCACCAGCCGTCGACGCCGGCCGCGACCGGCAGCACGAGCAGCGAAATCATGATGTCGGAGAAGGTCGGCAACGGCCAGCCGCCGGTCGGCCAGAATCCGACCGTGGCGCCGCTTGACCGCGTGCGTGTGGATCCGAGCGACCGCCACCTGACCACCAACCAGGGCGTGCCGGTGGCGGACAACCAGCATTCGCTCAAGATCGGCCTGCGCGGACCGACCGCGATGGAAGATTTTATTCTGCGCGAAAAGATCACCCATTTCGACCATGAACGCATTCCCGAGCGCGTGGTGCATGCGCGCGGCTCGGCCGCGCACGGCTATTTCGAGTCCTACGGCGACTTCAGCGAACTGACCCGCGCGGTCCCGTTCGCCGCCAAGGGCAAGCGCACCCCGGTCTTCGTGCGCTTCTCGACCGTCGCCGGCGAACGCGGCTCGACCGACACGGCGCGCGACGTGCGCGGCTTCGCGGTCAAGTTTTATACGGAGCAGGGCAACTGGGACCTGGTGGGCAACAACATCCCGGTCTTCTTCATCCAGGATGCGATGAAATTCCCGGACCTGGTGCACGCCGCCAAGCCGGAACCGCACCATGCGATGCCGCAGGCCGCCACGGCCCACGACACCTTCTGGGACTTCGCCTCGCTGTCTCCGGAAATCGCGCACATGCTGATGTGGGTGATGTCCGACCGCGCCATCCCGCGCAGCTACCGCACGATGCAGGGCTTCGGTGTGCACACCTTCCGCCTGATCAACGCGCAGGGCGAGTCGCGCTTCGTGAAATTCCACTGGACCCCGTTACAGGGCACGCACTCGCTGGTCTGGGACGAGGCGGTGCGTATTTCCGGCGCCGATTCCGACTTCCACCGGCGCGACCTGTGGGAAGCGATCGAGGGCGGCAATTTCCCGGAATGGGAACTGGGCCTGCAAATCTTCACCGAAGAGCAGGCCGCATCCTTCCCCTTCGACATCCTCGATGCCACCAAGCTGGTGCCGGAAGAGCTCGTTCCGATCACGCCGGTCGGCCGCATGGTGCTCGACCGTAACCCGGACAACTTCTTTGCCGAGACCGAGCAGGTGGCCTTCTGCACCGCGCACATCGTGCCGGGCATCGATTTTTCCAATGACCCGCTGCTGCAAGGCCGCAACCACTCCTACCTGGACACCCAGATCAGCCGCCTGGGCGGCGCGAATTTCCATGAAATTCCGATCAATTCGCCGATCGTCCAGATCCAGAACAACCAGCGCGACGGCATGCACCGCCAGGCCATCAACCGCGGCCGTGTGAACTACGAGCCGAACTCGCTGGGCGGTGGCTGTCCATTCCAGGCCGGCAAGGCCGGCTTCACCAGCTTCCCGGAACGCTTCACGACCGAAGACAAGGTGCGCGGCAATCCCGCCCTGTTCGCCGAGCACTACGGCCAGGCGCGCCTGTTCTACCAGAGCCAGAGCGCGGCCGAGCAGACCCACATCGCCAACGCCTTCCGCTTCGAGCTGACCCGGGTGCAAACCCCGGCCGTGCGCGAGCGCATGCTGGCTTTGCTGGCGAATGTCGACGACGGCCTGGTGGCCAAGGTGGCCGAAGGCCTGGGGATGGACGTGCCGGCGCCGCTGCCGATGGCCAGCCCGGATCCGGTCCCGGTCTACGATCCATCGCCGGCGCTGTCGCTGCTGAGCCGTCCGGGCGAAACCGGCATCCGCACCCGCCGCGTGGCGATCCTGGTGGCCAATGGCGTGGACGGCAAACAGGTGCGCAAGCTGTATGCGGACTTGCTGAAGGATGGCGCCGTGCCTCGCCTGGTGGGCAACATGCTGGGCAAGGTCAAGGCCAGCGCCGGCGACCCGCTGGATGTCGAGATCTCGCTCGAAGCCGGCCCGTCGGTGATGTACGACGCCGTGATCGTGCCCGATGGCGACAAATCGGCCGAGCTGCTGGCGCGCAACGCCCACGCGATCGACTTCCTGCGCGAGCAGTACCGCCATTGCAAGCCGATCATGGTGCTGGGCAGCGGCGCCGCTTTGCTGGCCAAGGCCATGATTCCGGCGACGCTGCCGGATGGTTCGGACGATCCGGCGCTGCTGGTCGATGCCGGCCTGGATGCCTTCAAGCAGGCGCTGGCCAGCCACCGCTCCTTCGCGCGCGAGACCGATCCGCCGATGGTCTGATCTATCCTGGCCCGCGCTGTTCGGCGGGCTTGCGGAAAGCCGTCCGGAATGCGCGCAGCGCAGCCGGATGGTAGACCGTACGGTGGTTTTCTTCGGGGAAGGCCGCCAGTTCGAAGCGCAGACCGGGTGCTGCGGCCGTGTCGAACACTTGCTTGAGCCGGCCAGCGAGCGCCGGCATACCCGGTTCGCCGCTGGCGGCGACGAACAGCGTTTTATTCCCATGACGCCGCGTGCGCAGCTGCGCCGCCCCCTTCGCCAGCAAGCCTTCGCGATTCCACCACAGGCTCGGATCGACGGCGATATAGGTGTCGAACATCTCCGGGGCGACAAAATACGTTTCCATCACGAACAGGCCGGCCAGCGATTCGCCGACGATGGCCGTTTCGCCCGTGGTCCGGTAACGCCCGCTAATCGCCGGCATCAGCTCGGTGCGGATGAAAGCGCGAAACGCTTCCGAGCGCCCGATCACGGGCGCGATCTTGCGGTCTTCCGGATCGTCGCTGGGGCCCGTCAGGTCGCGGCGGCGCTGCGTGTTTTCGATACCGACGAGCATGAACGGGCGCATGGTGCCGCTCGCGACCGAGATCTGCAGCAATCCCGCGATATGCAGGAAATCCTCTTCCAGGCCGCCGTCAGGCATGTACAGGACGGGCAGGGGCGCGCCGTTTGCGGCCGGCGCGTTATAAACATTGATGCGGCGGTTCTCACCGAGCACGCTGGAGGGCAGCATGAAGGTGTCGCCGATCGCCAGCGGCGCCGCGGCAAGCGCCGACTGGGCACCGGCGCGTGCGCAGGCGGCGAGGGCGGCCAGCGCGGCGGCGGCCTGTAACACGGTTCGGCGGTTGGTCAATGCGGCTCCTCGGCAGTGTGCGTGCCGAGCAGTGTGCCTGTCCGCCGCGCGCAGGGTCAAGTACTGCGTTCAGACGCCGCCGGCGTAACCGTTCTGGCGCCAGGCCTCGTAGACCACGACCGCCACCGTGTTCGACAGGTTCAGGCTGCGGTTGTCCGGCATCATCGGCAGGCGGATGCGTTGGGATGCCGGAAAGCTTTCGCGGAAGGCAGGTGCGAGGCCGCGCGATTCGGGTCCGAAGACGAACACGTCGCCCGGTTTGAATGCGGCGTCGGCGAAGGGGGAGGAACCGTGGGTCGTCAGCGCGAACATGCGGCTCGGGTCGGGCTGGGTGTCCGCCAGGAAGGCTTCCCAGTTCTTGTGCACCTTCATCGTCGCGTAGTCGTGGTAATCGAGCCCGGCGCGGCGCATCTTGGCGTCGTCGAGGGGGAAACCGAGCGGTTCGATCAGGTGCAACTGGACGCCGGTGTTGGCGCACAGGCGGATGACGTTGCCCGTGTTGGGCGGGATTTCCGGTTCAAACAGGACTACGTGAAACAAGCGCTTCTCCTCGATCAATGGGGTGGCGTGCGGGCGAACACCAGGTTCGTCACCCGCAGCGCGCCGGCCGCCTTCAGGGTGGCGGCCAGTTCGTTCAATGTGTGGCCGCTCGTCATGACGTCGTCGACGACGCCGACGTGGCGGCCCTGTATTCTCTCTGCCATGTCCGGCGCGATCTCGAAGGCGCCGCGGATGTTGGCCGCCCGTTCGCGCGGCCTCACGCCCGACTGCGCGGCCGTCTCGACGGCACGCGTTGCCAGGCGCGGCTGCAGCCCGACACCGAGCGCACTCGCCAGCGGCCGGGCGATCTCGAGCGCCTGGTTGAAGCCGCGCTCCCGCAAGCGGCGCGGCCCCAGCGGGACCGGGCACAGCAGATCGGGCAGGGGCAAGCCGGGCCGCGCCAGCACCGCGTCCCGCAGCAGGCCCGCGCACCAGGGCGCCAGCGGCAGCCGGGCGCCGAATTTCAGGCCGAGCACCAGGCCGTCGAGCGGCGCCGCGTAATCGACGGCGACGACCGTGGCATCATGAGCCGGTTCGTCGGCAAGGCAGGCGCCGCAGGCTTGCCCGGGCAGTTCTGTTGGGCCAAGCGGGTTGGCGCAGCAGGGACAGCGCGGTCCGCCAGGCGCCGCGTAACTCAGCGTGCAGGACGCGCAGACGGCACCCGGCGCCTGCTCGCCGCACAGGGCGCACGAACTTGGCAACAGCATGGGCAGCAGCCGGCCGGCCAGGGCGCGCGGCCAGCGCAGCAACAACGGTTCGATGCGCTCACCCATCGGCTCGGCTCTCCGCAAACCTGTACACTTCCGCCATTATCTCATTTGAACGCAACAGAACCATGGCTTCTCCCTCGTCCCCATCGAAAATGAGCGCACCGATTGACCAGTCGCGTGTGCGTGCACTGTTCGCGGAACCGCAGCGCGTGGCCGCTGCCGACTTCCTGCGCCGCGAGATCGCCGCGCGCATGCACGAGCGGCTGAGCCTGGTAAAGATCGTGCCGCAGCGCGTGCTCGACGCCGGCTGCGGCACCGGGCCCGATCTCGGCACCCTGCAAAAAACCTATCCGGCGGCCCAGATCATCGGCATGGATGCCTCGAGCGCCATGCTGGCCGAGGCTAAAGCGCCGGCGCCGGCGCTGCGCTCGCTGAACCAGATGCTCAGCCGCCTGATGCCGGCCAAGGCCGGCGTCGATCTTCTTTGCGGCGACTTTGGAATCCTGCCATTCGGTCCGAACTCGCTCGACCTGGTGTGGTCGAACCTGGCGCTGCACTGGCATCCGCAGCCCGACCGCGTGTTCGCCGAGTGGCGCCGCGTGCTGCGCGTCGATGGTTTATTGATGTTCTCGAATTTCGGTCCCGACACCTTCAAGGAACTGCGCGCCGCCTTTGCCGAGCTCGACGAATCGCCGCATACCTTGCCCTTCGTCGACATGCACGATTTCGGCGATCAACTGGTGGAAGCCGGCTTCTCGACGCCGGTGATGGATGCCGAGCGCATCACCGTCACCTATGGCACGGTCGAGGCGCTGCTGGCGGATGTGCGGGCGATCGGCGGCAACCCGCTGGCGACGCGCCGGCGCGGGCTGGTCGGGCGCGCGGCCTGGCAGCGCATGGTGGATGCACTGGAAGCGCAGCGTGGGGCGGACGGCAAGATTGGCTTGAGTTTCGAGGTGATTTATGGCCACGCGTTCCGGCCCGTGCCGAAGACGACGGCGGCGGGGGAGGCGATCGTGCAATTCCGGCCGCGCAAGCCGTGATGTCGGCCGTGGATATCCTGTCGCGGCCCGGTTGGAAGATCCGGGCTACGGTGGCGATGCACGCGTGGGCACAGGTGCTCACGCGTTCGTGCCGGAGAAACCCGGGTACTGGTATAAATCGCTAACACGGCTAACTCGCAGCGGCAAGGCCGATACGGCAACGCTCGATGCTCTAATGCATGAAATATCACAGCGATGGCA
The DNA here is from genome assembly GCF_015101885.1 of Massilia litorea. Lineage (NCBI taxonomy): Bacteria > Pseudomonadati > Pseudomonadota > Betaproteobacteria > Burkholderiales > Oxalobacteraceae > Massilia > Massilia litorea. Next base: position 327,083 of record NZ_CP062941.1, on the reverse strand, counting down.
AGGATTTTCCTTGAATAAAAATTAGCGATTTGAGTATAATCAATGACTATTTTTTCGTCCTCTGCCCTGTAAACATTGAAAAACAGGGTGAAATGGTGGAAGAATTAGAAAATTGAAAAGCAGCATCAGCAAGTTTGGCGCCCGTCAGTGTTGTTGCAGTTGCTGATGGACGAGCATGGTTTCAACCAGTTGCGCGTCCACAAGCCGTGCCGCCGGGAACCAGCTTGCACTTGGTTTCGGAGCGGCGGCGGTTCGTTCATGGAATTGCTGACCGTTTAAAAATATTCTTATTTTGGGTGGTTGGGGACAATTCATGACATATGCAAAGCGACTTCACGCCTTGGTGCTCGGTCTCGCAGTATGGACCAGTATCCCGGCACTGGCGGCCCCGGAAATCACGGGGCGGCCGGTGGAACACCAGTTGAACATGCAAACTCCGGTGACTGGGATCGGCGCTGACATCTACAGCTTGCACAACTGGATGATGCTGGTCTGCCTCATCATCTTCCTCGGCGTCTTCGGCGTCATGTTCTACTCGGTGTTCAAGCACCGCAAATCCCTCGGCCACAAACCGGCCACCTTCCACGAATCGACCGCCGTCGAAATCGCCTGGACCATCGTTCCCTTCCTGATCGTCATCGGCATGGCCCTGCCTGCCACCAAGACGGTCGTCGCCCTGAAGGACACCTCGAATGCCGATTTGACCATCAAGGCCACCGGCATGCAGTGGAAATGGGGCTACGACTACCTGAAGGGCGAAGGCGAGGGCATCAGCTTCCTGTCGAACCTGTCGACCCCGCGCAGCCAGATCGGCGAGCCGGGCGTGGCGCCGACCGAAGCACGCGGCGAAAACTACCTGCTCGAAGTCGACAGGGAAGTGGTGGTCCCGGTCGGCAAGAAGGTCCGCATGGTCCTGACCGCCAACGACGTGATCCACGCCTGGACGATTCCGGCGTTTGCCATCAAGCAGGATGCGATTCCCGGTTTCGTGCGCGACGCCTGGTTCAAGGCCGACAAGGTCGGCGTCTACCGCGGCAACTGCGTCGAGCTGTGCGGCAAGGACCACGCCTTCATGCCGATCGTGGTGCGCGTCGTCTCCGCCGAGGATTACACTGCCTGGGTCGCGGGCGAGAAAAAGAAAATGGCCGCGCTGGCCGACGATCCGACCAAGGTCTGGACCATCGACGAACTGAAAACCAAGGGTGAAGCCGTCTACGCCGCCAACTGCGTGGCTTGCCACCAGGCCAACGGCAAGGGCATCCCGAACACCTTCGCGCCGCTCGACGGTTCGCCGGTCGTGAACGGCCCCAGGGCGCACCAGGTCGACGTGCTGCTGCATGGCCAGGATACGCCGGCCTATGCGGCGGCCATGCCGGCCTGGAAGCAGCTGTCGGATTCGGACATTGCGGCGGTGATTACCTATACCCGCAATTCCTGGTCGAACAAGGCCGCCGAAAACATCGTCCAACCGGCCGAAGTGCTGGCTGCACGCAGCAAGTAACGTAGCAAGCAAGATCGTTTCCAGGATACTGACATGACTACCAGCACTCTCGATCACGCGCACGACGACCATCACGGCCACGACCACGCGCATCACGACATGCCGACCGGCGCCCGCCGCTGGCTGTTCGCCACTAACCACAAGGACATCGGCACCCTGTACCTGTGGTTCGCCTTCACCATGCTGCTCTCGGGCGGCGTGCTGGCGCTGATGATCCGCACCGAGCTGTTCCAGCCCGGCCTGCAGTTCTTCCGTCCCGAGTTCTTCAACCAGCTGACCACCATGCACGGCATCGTGATGGTGTTCGGCGCGATCATGCCGGCCTTCGTCGGCTTCGCCAACTGGATGATCCCGCTGCAGGTGGGAGCGTCCGACATGGCCTTCGCGCGCATGAACAACTTCTCGTTCTGGCTGCTGCCGCCGGCCGCGTTCCTGCTGGCCGCGTCCTTCTTCGTGCCGGGCGGCGCCACCGCCGCCGGCTGGACCCTGTATGCGCCGCTGTCGACCCAGATGGGCCCGGGCATGGACATGGCGATCTTCGCCCTGCACATCATGGGTGCTTCGTCGATCATGGGTTCGATTAACATCATCGTCACCATCCTGAACATGCGCGCGCCCGGCATGACCCTGATGAAGATGCCGATGTTCTGCTGGACCTGGCTGATCACCGCCTTCCTGCTGATCGCCGTGATGCCGGTGCTGGCAGGCGCCATCACCATGACCCTGACCGACCGCCACTTCGGCACCTCATTCTTCAATGCCGCCGGCGGCGGCGATCCGGTCATGTACCAGCACATCTTCTGGTTCTTCGGCCACCCCGAGGTCTACATCATGATCCTGCCGGCCTTCGGCATCGTCTCGCAGATCATCCCGGCCTTTGCACGTAAACCCTTGTTCGGCTATGCCTCGATGGTCTACGCGACCGCCTCGATCGCCGTGCTGTCCTTTATCGTCTGGGCCCACCACATGTTCACCACCGGCATGCCGGTGACCTCGCAGCTGTTCTTCATGTACGCCACCATGCTGATCGCGGTGCCGACCGGCGTGAAGGTGTTCAACTGGGTCGCCACCATGTGGAAGGGCTCGATGACCTTCGAGACGCCGATGCTGTTCGCGGTCGGCTTCCTGTTCGTGTTCACGATGGGCGGCTTCACCGGCCTGATCCTGGCCGTGACGCCGATCGACATCCAGGTGCAGGACACCTATTACGTGGTGGCCCACTTCCACTACGTGCTGGTGGCCGGCTCGCTGTTCGCGCTGTTCGCCGGCTTCTACTACTGGGCGCCGAAGTGGACCGGCCACATGTATCCGGAAGGCCGCGGCAAGGCGCACTTCTGGCTGTCGCTGATCACGTTTAACATCACCTTCTTCCCGATGCACTTCCTGGGCCTGGCCGGCATGCCGCGCCGCTATGCCGACTACGCGGTGCAGTTCACCGACTTCAACATGATCGTCTCGGTCGGCGCCTTCGGCTTCGGCCTGTCGCAGGTCTACTTCCTGCTGTTCGTGGTGCTGCCGACGATCAAGGGCGGTCCGAAAGCGGAAGCCAAACCATGGGAAGGCGCGGAAGGCCTGGAGTGGACCGTGCCGAGCCCGGCGCCGTTCCACACCTTCGAGAACCCGCCGCTGGTGAAGTGATGAATCAGCCGACGAAGCCGAACGCCAAGGCGAGGAACGTTCGAACAGCTTTGGTGCTGGCTCTGGTTGCCGCGTTCTTCTTCGCGGCCGTCATCCTCAAGCGCCTGTGGATGTGACGTGAGCTACACGCCTATCGAACGCCTGCGCCTGAACCGCTCCACCTTCGGCAAGCTGGTGGTGGTGGCGGTGGCGATGTTCGGCTTCGGCTATGCGCTGGTGCCGGTCTACCGCCAGGTCTGCGAGGTACTCGGCATCAATGTGCTGACCCAGAAGGACGGTACGGTCGAGCGCCCGGCGAACACCCAGGTCGACACCACGCGCACGATCACGGTGGAACTCGATGGCAACTCGCAGGGGCCGTGGCGCTTCCGTCCGACCACGCGCAGCATCGAGGTGCATCCGGGCGAATTGGCGACCGTGGTCTACGAAGTGGTGAATACCCAGGCGCGCGCCGTGAAAGCGCAGGCGATCCCGAGTTACGCGCCACAGTCGGCGACGCCGCATTTCAAGAAGGTCGAGTGCTTCTGCTTCCGCGAGCAGCTCATGCAGCCGAACGAAGCGCGCCAGATGCCGGTGGTATTCTTCATCGACCCGAAGCTGCCGAAGGAAGTCAAAACGATCACGCTGTCGTACACCTTCTTCGAGGTGTCCGGCGCGGTGGCGGCGAAATAGATGGAACAGAACGAACAGCCGCGCCGCAAGGCTTCGTTCGCGGCCTCGATGAAGGCCGTGTTCTGGTCCTTCTTCGGAGTGCGCAAGCGGCGCGATTACGAGGATGACGCGGTGAACCTGAATCCGGTTCACGTGATCGTGGCGGCGTTGCTGGGTGTCGCGATATTTATCGGCGTGCTGTTGTTGTTGGTGAAGCTAGCGGTTGCACAATAATAGTTTTAAGCATTTCAATTCAACGCATTAGAACAACGTTCCAGGAGATGAAGATGAGTGTGTCAAAGACCGCGCCGCATTATTTCGTGCCGGGCCCCTCCATGTGGCCGATGGCCGGCGGCTTCTCGATGCTGGTGACCATGCTCGGCGCGTCCGGCTGGGTCAACGGCGCCTCCTGGGGACCTGGCGTCTGCCTGGCCGGCATCGTATCGATGCTGGTGGTGCTGTATTTCTGGTTCGGCGACGCCATCCAGGAGTCGGAAACCGGCCAGTACAGCCAGCGCATCGATTCTTCCTTCCGCTGGTCGATGAGCTGGTTCATCTTCTCTGAGGTCATGTTCTTTGCCGCCTTCTTCGGCGCGCTGTTCTATGCCCGCGCGATCTCGATGCCCTGGCTGGCCGATCTCGACCACAAGGTGCTGTGGCCCGACTTCGCCGCCCAGTGGGGCAATACCGGCCCGGCCGGCACGGTCGAAGCCTTCAGCACGATGGGGCCGTTCCCGATCCCGACGATCAACACCGCCTTGCTGCTGACCTCGGGCGTGACGCTGACCATCGCCCACCACGCGCTGCGCGAGGGGCATCGCCGCAATACGGCCGTGTTCCTGTTCTTCACGATCCTGCTGGGCGCGATCTTCATGGGCTTCCAGGCCTACGAATACATCCACGCCTACCATGAGCTGAACCTGAAGCTGACCTCGGGCATCTATGGCTCCACCTTCTTCATGCTGACCGGCTTCCACGGCTTCCACGTGACCATGGGCGCGATCATGCTGTCGGTGGTGCTCTACCGTGTGCTGAAGGGGCATTTCACGGCCGATCACCACTTCGGTTTCGAAGGCGCGGCCTGGTACTGGCACTTCGTCGACGTCGTATGGCTGGGCCTGTACGTCGTGGTCTACTGGTTGTAATCAGTACTCAGGTTGGAATAGCAAGGGACAGCCAGCTGGCTGTCCTTTGTCGCATCTGAGGGTTCAGCGGATGCCGGTCGGGTGGATCCAGCCCATCTTGTAGGATGCGAGCACGATCAGGAACAGCGTGATCGACAGGCCGACCCGCATCGCCAGCGCCTGCACCGTGCGGTTGCTGCGGCCCTTGTCCTTCATCAGGAAGAACAGCGCCGAGCCGAGGCTGGCGATGATCAGGATGAAGGCGATGGCGATGAAGGTTTTCATGGTCGGGCCGCTGTGTGGAGTAAAGGTCAATTGTAATGCGTTTGGCATTTCGTTTTAGGGTCATTCCGTTCCTTGCCACGGTGGTGCTGGTGGTGCTGGGGATTGTGCTGGGGAACTGGCAGACGAGGCGGGCGGAGGAGAAGCTGGGGATTGCGGCGCGGCTTGCCGAGCGTGGTGCGCAGGCGCCGGTGGTCTACGGTAGCGGTGGTGGTGTGGATGGGCACGAACGCGTGGGCGGTGCCCACCCTACGGTACGCAAGGAGGCGGCGATGTCGGGGAGCGCAGTCGGCACGCATGTGTCCCCGGATATCGAGTATCGGCGGGTGCGGGTTACCGGCGAGTGGGTGCCGGGCTGGCCGCTGTTCCTGGATAACCGGCCGCTGAATGGGCGGGCCGGATTCGTTCTGGCGATGCCGTTTAAAATAGCGGGCTCGAACAAACATGTACTGGTGCTGCGCGGGTGGTTGCCGCGTGATGCGGGCGACTATGCGAGGCTGCCGGGCTTTCAAACGCCGGCCGGCACCGTGACCATCGAGGGCATCGCCACGCTGAGCGCGGGGCACGTCATGCAGCTCGGCGGCGCAGCTGACATCAAGCCGGGCGTGCGGGTGCAGAACGTCGACGTCGACACCGTGGCGAAGGCCAGCGGCCTGGCGCTGATGCCCTTCTTCGTCCAGCAGACAGGGCAGGGCGAAGGCCTGGTGCGCGCGTGGCCGGCCCCGGACACGGGCGTCGACAAACACCGCGGCTACGCCTTCCAGTGGTATGCATTGGCGGCCATGGCTGCCTTATTTTTCGTGATTACAGGGTTTCGAAGTGGAAGAAAACACGTTGTCTGAACAAGCGTCAAAAAAGGCTCGCCGCGATGGGCGCCTCAAATTGTTCGTCCTGCTGTTCGTCTGCGCGGCGCCGATCATCGCCTCGTATGTGACTTATTACATCATCAAGCCGAGCGGGCGCACGAATTACGGCGCCTTCATCGACCAGCGTTCGCATCCGATGCCCAAGCTCGCCAGCACGACGCTCGACGGCCGCCCGGAGTCGCTCGAGAACTACGCCGGCAAATGGATCATGCTGAAAGTCGGCGGCGGCGCCTGCGACGAGGCCTGCAGCAAGCAGCTGTTCGCGATGCGCCAGCTGCGCACCATGCAGGGCAAGAACATGGACCGCGTCGAACGGGTCTGGCTGATTACCGATAAAGAGCCGGTCGACACCATGCTGATCCGCATGTACGACGACATGCACATGCTGCGCGTCTCGCCCGAACAGCTGGCGAAATGGCTGCCGGTGGAAGCGGGTACGAAGTTGGAAGATCACATCTTCCTGATCGACCCGCGCAGCAACCTCATGATGCGCTTCCCGAAAGACCCGGACCCGCGCAAGGTGAACAAGGATCTGGCCAAACTGCTCAAAGCCTCGGCGATCGGATAAGCAGGCATGCATCCGTCCACCCTCCTGCAACTGGCCCTGATGGGCCTGTTCGTGGCCAGCATTCCCCTGACCATGGTCTGGCTCTCCGCCGACGCCAACAAATACCGCAAGCTGGTCTGGGTGATGGCGTTTTTGACCTTCGACCTGATCGTGTTCGGCGGTTTTACGCGGCTGACCGACTCGGGCCTCGGCTGCCCTGACTGGCCTGGCTGCTACGGCGCCGCGAATCCCTTCATCGCGCATGAGCAGATCGCCGCGGCCGAGGCGCTGATGCCGACCGGGCCGGTGACCAAAGTAAAAGCCTGGATCGAAATGATCCACCGCTACCTGGCGATGGGCATCGGCGTATTGATCATGGCCCTGATGTTCCAGTCGGTCCGCCAGTGGCGCAAGACCCATCAACAGGCCTTTGCCCCGGCGCTGCCGGTGGCGCTGTTCCTGTTCGTCTGCGTGCAGGGCGCCTTCGGGGCCTGGACCGTGACCCTGAAACTGCAGCCGGTGATCGTCACCATCCACCTGCTGCTGGGCATGGGCTTATTGGCGATGCTGGTCTGGCTGGGCGGGCGCGAAGACTACCTGCTGCATCCGCCGGCCCCGAGCCGGGACCTGGCCGGCCTGCGCGCCTTGCGCACGCTCGCGCTGCTGGCCGCGATCGTCGTGGTGCTGCAGATCGCGCTCGGCGGGTGGGTGAGCACTAACTACGCGACCCTGGCCTGCGACGAATTCCCGCTGTGCGATGGCAAATTCATACCGGAGATGGACTTCGAACACGGCTTTACCCTGTGGCGCGAACTGGGCAAGACGGCGGCCGGCCACTACCTGCAGTTCTCGGCCCTGGTGGCGATCCACTGGGTGCACCGGAATTTCGCGATGATCGTCGCGCTGGTGCTGGGCCTGGCTGCCTGGCGTGCCGCGCGCCAGCCGGCGCTGCGCAAAACAGCGAAACTCATCGCAGCGGTACTGCTGGCGCAGCTGTTCACGGGCATCGCGACGGTCTTCTTCGACTTCCCGCTGGCCATTGCCGTATTGCATAACGCCGGGGCTGCTCTCCTCGTCCTGCTGGTGACCATGTTAAACTACAAGGTCAAGCACCTGCTCGACGTGTCGCAGCGCACCCCCGCGAATGCAGACCTTCCTGCGAACTCGTATCGATGACCACCCAGACCGCCCTCCAATCGACCAGCCGCATCTCCCAGTACTGGCAGCTGACCAAGCCCCGGGTAACCCAGCTTGCCGTCTTCTGCGCCATCATCGGCATGTTCCTGGCCACCGACGGCTTCCCCGGCTGGCGCGTGCTGGTCGCCGGCACGATCGGCATCTGGCTGCTGGCCGGTGCGGCCTTTGCCGTCAACTGCCTGATCGAAGCCGAGATCGATTCGCGCATGGCGAGAACGGCCCGCCGCGCCACCGCGCGCGGCGAACTGACGCGCAACCAGACGCTCGTCTTCTCCGCCGTCATCGGCGGCCTCGGCATGTGGGTGCTGTACGCCTTCGTCAATCCGCTGACCATGTGGCTGACCTTCGTGACTTTCGTCGGCTATGCCGTCGTCTACACGATCTACCTGAAACCGGCGACGCCGCAGAACATCGTCATCGGCGGCCTGTCGGGCGCGATGCCGCCGGCCCTCGGCTGGGCGGCGGTGGCCAACGAGGTGCCGATGCAGGCCTGGCTGCTGGTATTGATCATTTTCGTCTGGACTCCGCCGCATTTCTGGGCGCTGGCCATGTACCGGCGCGACGATTACGCGCGCTCGGGCCTGCCGATGCTGCCGATCACCCACGGCATGGACTACACCGGACAGCAGGTCTGGCTGTATTCGCTGGCCCTCAGCGCGACGACCTTGTTGCCCTTCGCGGTGCGCATGAGCGGCCTGATCTACCTGGTGGCGGCGATCGTCCTGAATGCGCTGTTCCTGCGCCACAGCTGGCGCGTGCACAAGCACTACAGCGACCAGACCGCGCGCAAGGCTTTTGCATACTCGATCCTCTACCTGTCGCTGCTGTTCGCGGCGCTGCTGGTCGACCATTATTTTCGCTTTTGATTCGCAGGTTCCGACACCATGAAACGACTGCTCACCGCCGGGATGATCGCGCTGGCCTTGCTCACCGCCGGTTGCGACAAGCTCGCATTGGATAAGCTGACATCCAAGCCGGTGGCCTTCCAGAACACCGATCTCACCGGCCTCGATTACGCGAAAGGCTTTTCGCTGACCGACCACACCGGCAAGCCGCGCACCCTGGCCGACTTCAAGGGCAAGCTGGTGGTGCTGTTCTTCGGCTACACCCAGTGCCCGGACGTCTGCCCGACCACGATGGCCGAGATGGCCGCCGTGATGAAGGAGCTGGGTCCGGCCGCCGACGAGGTGCAGGTGCTGTTCGTCACCCTCGACCCGGAACGCGATACCCAGGAGCTGCTCGCTTCCTACGTGCCCGCCTTCGACAAGCGTTTCATTGGCCTGCGCGGCACGCCCGAGCAGACGGCGGCCACCGCCAAGGAATTCAAGGTCTTCGTGTCGAAAGTGCCGGGCAAGGAGCCGGGCAGCTATACGGTCGACCACACGGCCGGCAGCTATGTGTTCGACAAGGAAGGGCGCGTGCGCTTGTTCCTGCGCCATGGCCAGGGACCCGCCCCAATCGTCCACGACTTACGACAGCTGCTATGATCTCGTGAGGGAAGCCCGATAAACCTACTGCGCGTCGTAGGTTCGGTCTGCGATGCTCGCTGTACAGTCGTACAGCTGCGCTTCTCGGCCAAACCTCCTTCCGCTCGCTACGGTTTCTCGGGCTCCCGATACTTTAACGAGGATTCATGGAACAACGTATTGGCAGAAACTACACCCGTATCGCAACCGTTGTCCTGCTGACGCTGGGCTGCCTGTTCGTTCTCAAACCTTTCCTGCCCGCGATCCTGTTCGCGGCGGCCGTCGTCATCTCTTCCTGGCCCCTGTACCTGCGCCTGCTGCGCGCGATGCGCGGGCGGCGCACGCTGGCAGCGCTGACGATGACGCTCTCGCTGACCCTGCTCGTCATCATCCCGCTCGCCATCGTCGCCTACAACCTGGCCGACGACGTCGCCACCACCTTCGGCCAGCTGCGCGACAGCATCGAGCACGGCGCCCTCGTGCCGCCCGGCTGGGTGCGCGAATTACCCTTCATCGGCGATACCCTCGACGTCTACCTGCGCCAGCTGGTGGCCAGCCGCGACCAGATGCTGGCCCTGGCCCAGCGCATGGTCGAGCCGGCCCGTCACTACCTGATGGCGGGCGGCCTGCTGCTCGGCACCGGCGTTCTGCAGATGAGCCTGGCCGCCTTTGTCAGCTTCTTCCTGTACCGCGACGGCCACGCGCTGATCGCGGTGACGGCGAGCATGATGGCGAAAGTGATGGGCGAGGGCGCGCAATCGGTGTCCGACATCATCAGCCAGACCACGCGCGGCGTCATGTACGGCCTGCTCGGCACCGCGCTGGCGCAGGCCCTGTTGGCCGCGATCGGCTTTTCGATTGCCGGCGTCCCTGCCGTGCCGCTGCTGTCGGTGCTGGTGTTCGTCACCTCGCTCGTGCCCTTCGGCCCGCCGCTGATCTGGGGCGGCGCGTCGATCTGGCTGTTCGGCCAGGGCCTGACGGGCTGGGGCATCTTCATGGTGATCTGGGGCACGGTCCTGATCAGCGGCGTCGACAACGTGGTGCGGCCGATGCTGATCAGCCGCGGGACCAGTTTGCCGTTCCTCTTGACCTTATTGGGCGTGCTGGGCGGGGTGATCGCCTTCGGCTTCGTGGGGATGTTCATCGGGCCGGTGCTGCTGGCCGTCGGTTATTCGCTGATGAGCGAATGGACGGGGACGCGTGATCCGATCGTCAAGCAGAAGGACGAGCAGGGGGCATGAATCGGCTTGGCGGCAGGTCCCCTGCTCGCGACGATCAGTCGAATGAATGTGCCAATCGACAAGCTGGCATGAGCGGCAGCTTCCGATAAAACGGCGCGCGGGTCCGCTATTGCGGAAGCTTCCACGAACGCAGGCTCGCAAGTACGGTCAAGAGTTCGGCTGGTTCGACAGGTTTGGCAACGTGCATCTGGAAGCCGGCCGTCAGTGCGCGCATCCTGTCCTGGACCCTGGCGTATGCGGTGAGCGCGACTGCCGGCACGCTCCGGCGTCGGGTGTCGCGCTCGCGCTTGCGTAGTTCCGCAATAAATTCATACCCATCCATTTCAGGCATGCCGATATCGCTGACGACGAGATCCGGCCGGATTCCCTCGAACAGGGTCAAGGCCTCGCGGGCATTGGAAGCGGTCTCGACAATAGCGTGCGCGCTCGACAGGACTGAGGCAAGCATGTCGCGTGCGTCATCGTCATCCTCCACCAACAGAATGGTTGCGCCTTGCAGCCCAAACTCTTCGGTATTGTCCATGATCGGGAAATGGGCAAGCGATTCCATGGCGGCGTGCGCAGCCGCACTGGCTTCCTTGATCGCCGCCAGAGGTAGCGTGACCGTGAATTCAGCCCCTTTGCCCAGCCCGGGACTGGATACCTGGACATCGCCGCCATGCAGCTCGACCAGCTTCTTGACGATCGCGAGGCCCAGCCCAAGTCCACCTTGCTTGCGCGTGGACGTCGGGTCGACCTGGGTGAACGTGTCGAATATGGTCGGCAAATGTTCCGCCGGAATACCCGCCCCGTTATCGGTAATCACGATCTGCACATTGGAATCCTGCTTTCTCAATGTGAGCTGGACGCGGCCGCCCTTGGGCGTGAACTTGATTGCGTTCGCCAGGAGATTCCAGGCGATTTGCTGTAACCGTTCGGGATCGCCCGATATCGGACCGGCCGCGGGATCGAGGATGAGCTGCAAACCGATGTTTTTCGCCGCGGCCGCAGGACGCAGCGCTTCGACCGCCGCTTCAATCGACACGTGCGGCGAAAACAACTGGACGTTCAGCCGCAGTTTGCCATTTACGATGCGGGAGATGTCGAGCAGGTCTTCGACGATCTGGGCCTGGCTACGGGCATTGCGTTCGATCGTCGTGATGGCGCGTTGACGCATCGACTCGTCCAGCTTGCCGGCAGTGAGCATTTGCGCCCAGCCCAGTATCGACGTGAGCGGGGTCCGTAATTCATGCGACACGGTGGCGAGGAACTGGTCCTTCGCTTCGTTGGCCCGTGCGGCTTCCTCGTACAGCCTCTGCTTTTCCAGTGCGTCCACTTCCGCCCGCCGCCGCGCAAAGAGGGCCTCCTGGTACAAGGATGCCTTGTTCAGGCCGATCGCTGCCTGTGCCGCCAAGGTCTCGACCAGACGCTCATGGCTTTCCGTAAACTGGTCGGGTCGTTCATGACCAAAGAACAGACCGCCGATCACCTCGCCGTCGCCTAGGGAGACCGGTACCGCCAGGTAGGAACAGACAGGCAGGTGGCCAGGCGGCATGCCATGGTGGGGCGCCATTTTGCCGTAACGCGGGTCCGAGCGAATGTCGCCGCTGCGAATGGTCCGCTCTCCCCGGAAAGTGGGCCCGAAGAGGTGGGTCGCGCGCGGCAGCGGGAACTGGCTGAAGTGCTCTTTTGGCACACCTGCGATCGTATACAAGGTGTAGCTTTCACCGCCCTCGTCGCGCACGTTATAGAAGAACGCGCCGAACTGCGCGCCGATCAGTTCGGTAGCGGCGGTCGTCACTGCATCGACGATCTTCTCGTGGCTGAGCTCCTGGAGAATCAAGGAGCCAATCGCATGCAGCGCTTCCCGTTCGCGATCCTGCTGCCGGCGCGGCCGGGCGTCCTGGACTTCGATGACGGTGCCTACGACCTTGCCGTCCCGGCGCACCGGACTGGCCGTGAATTGGACCGGATAGAACGTTCCGTCACGATGCACGAAGGTTTCTTCGCCCCGTTCCTGGAGATTGGCCGGCGCCGCCCGGTCGATGGGGCACTCCGCGAGCGGATAAGCTTGTCCATCCGGGCGGGTATGGTGCACAAAATCATGCAAAGGCCCACCTTGCACCTCCTCTAGCCGGTATCCGGTCAGGAGTTCGGCCGCTGGGTTCATGTACACACAACACTGCCGCTCATCCATGACGAACATGGCAACAGTTGCGTTATCGCAGACATCCTGCAAGTGCGAGAGGTGGGTAGGGTGGATTGGAGAAGACACGAGGGCGCTCGAAAAGGGATGGGGAATTATACATACGCCCTTCCTCGTCCGTAGCTCGATTGCAAGGGCGCTGGAAGGCGTTCTGTCCGGCGCTAGCCCGCAACCAGGGAAGGCGCTTTCGTCCGCATCGTGTCGATCGTATCGATCACGTCCCGCACCCGGAACGGTTTGATCAGGATGCGCGTGACCATCTGGGTTCTCAGCATGTGCAGCAGCTCGGCGTCGCATACTTCGACCAGGACCGAGATTGGCACGGATTGTCCGACAGCATACTGCCCCGCGCGGATTTCCTGGATCAGGACCAGTCCTTTGCAGGCCTCCCTGGACGGCGGCCAGGCAACCGTGATGATCGCGCCGTCGAAGCGCCGCAGCTGGCAAGCTTGCGTCGCCGTCGCATAATTCGCAGCTTCGATTACCTCGGCGGTGCCGAGGCTGCGCATCGTGAGCGAAACGCTCTGGCGCAGCAGGTTCGCAGGCTCGACAAGCAGGACCCTGAACGGCTCGGGAGGCTTAAACATCCTGCTTCCCCTGCGCTGCGGTGAGCTCCAGCAAAGCCAGGTCGCGCAGGCTCTCCAGGATTGCCTGCTCGACCTGGTCCAGTGTACGTGGACGCGTATCGATCAGGCACAGGGTGCCGAGCGCCAGCCCGTTCTCGCACACCAGCGGCGCACCGGCATAGAACCGGATGCGTGGCGTACCCGTCACCAGCGGGTTGTCGCAAAAACGCCGATCGAGTAGCGCATCCGGCACCAGAAGCAGGCCGCTTCCCAGAATCGCATGCGCACAGAAAGAAATGTCGCGCGGCGTTTCGCAGGCGGCGATGCCGATGCGCGCCTTGAACCATTGTCGGTCGGAATCGACAAGACTGATCAGGCAAATCGGAACGTCGAATTCGGCCGATGCGAACTCGACAATTTTATCCATCCGCTCTTCGGGCGGCGTATCGAGCAGGAGCAGTGCGCGCAGTAGGGCGAGACGAGCGTGCTCATTGTCGGGTAAGGGTGGAGTGATCATTCTGGAATTGCCGTCCGATTGCCGGGCTCACTGATCCGCTTGGCTCAGGGAGGCCGCTTGTGCACTTCCCAATTGAAAATGCTGAGAAACTATTGTAGGGCCATCATTCGGGCCTGTCTGGTTTTCCAGGTTTATATGTTGTTTCTATGCACTTTCAGTTGCTCGAAATGACAGCGCACGCTAGAGGGCAGCGGCCAGCAATGCCCGCAGCTTGTCGAAATCGATGGGCTTGGTCAGGTGATGGTCAAATCCCGCCGCGAACGCGAGCTGCTTGTCCGCCTCCTGCCCCCAGCCGGTGGCGGCGATCAGCAGCAGATTGTCTCCGCCCGGGCGCTGGCGCACGCGGCGCGCCAGTTCGTAGCCGTTCATGTCGGGCAGGCCGATATCGAACAGGGCCACCTGCGGCTGGAACCGGTCCAGCACCTCCAGGGCCTCGGCGGCGCTGTGCGCGACGCGCGCCAGGCAGCCCGACAGTTCGAGGAACATCTGCAGGGTCTCGGCCGCGTCGACATTGTCGTCCACCACCAGCACGCTGGTTGGCGCGACGGCATCGGAGGCGGTGGCAATGGTGGCCGGCGTCGCCTGCACCGAGGCCAGCGGCAGGCGCACCGTGAAGGTGCTGCCGCGGCCTTCGCCTGCGCTCTCGACGCCGATGCTGCCGCCGTGCAGGGTCAGGATGCCGCGTACCAGCGCGAGCCCGATGCCGAGGCCGCCCTTCGAGCGGTCGAGCGCCGGTTTCAGCTGCGAGAACATGTCGAACACGGTGCCCAGCGCATGCGCGGGGATGCCGATACCGTTGTCGCGTACCGTGATCACGGCTTCCTGTCCTTCGCTGCGCAGTTCGAGGTCGATGGTGCCGCCGTCCGGCGTGTACTTGCAGGCGTTCGTCAGCAGGTTGACCCCCACCTGGAGCAGCCGCGTCGGGTCGGCCTCGACCACCGCACCCGGTGCGTCGACCCTCACGTTCAGGGTATGCCCGGCGGCGCGCATCATGGCCGCCACGTCCTCGACCGCACCGTGCACGATATCGGCCAACAGCACGGGCTCGCGGCGCAGCTCCATGCGGCCCTGGGTGATGCGCGAGACTTCCATCAGGTCGTCGACCAGGTGCGTCAAATGATGCAGCTGGCGGTCGAACACGTCGAGCAGGGGACGCCGCTCCGCACCGGCGCCGTGCTCAAGCTTCAGCACCTCCAGGGCGCTGCGCATCGGCGCCAGCGGATTTCTCAGTTCGTGCGACAGGGTGGCGAGGAATTCGTCCTTGCGGCGGTCGGCGTCGGACAGGGCCAGGTTCAGGGCGCGCAGCTGGGTTTCGGCCTCGAGCCGGGCCTCGAGCGCCTGCTCGGCACTTTTACGCGCGGCCAGCAGTTCGCGCTCGTAGGAACGCCGCTCGTTCACGGCGAACAAGGCCCATTCGTCGAAGGCCGCGCCGTCGACGATCCGGCGCACGATGTTCACCAGGACGGGCACACGCTGCCCGGCGCTGTCGCGCAGCTCGACCTGCAACTGGGCCACCGAACCCTGCACCTGCAGCAGCGGCAGGCAGTGGGTCTGGTGAAACAGGCGGGTGCCCACCGGCAGGCGGTCCTGGATGTGCACCTTGTTCACCAGCGCGCTCGCCGAATAGCCGAGCCAGCGGCACAGCGTCGCGTTCGCGCGCAGGATCAGGCCGGCGCCGTCGGTCAGCAGCAGGCCGCAGGGGGCGTGCTGGTAGAGCGTGTCGTCGTCCGGCAATCCGTTCAAGCCGACAATCCCTGTTGGTCGAGGAAGGCCTGGGTCAGGCGCACGCAGTCCTGCGGCGCGCTCATGTGCGGGCAGTGGCCAATGTTGCGCACCTGCTCGAGCCGGCTGCCGGCGAGCCGCTCGCGCAGCCAGGCGCCCACTTCGCGTGGTGCGATCAGGTCGTCGCTGCACTGCAGGATCAGCGTCGGCAGGGTCGCGTCGGCGAGGTCGGCGCGGTGGTCGGACAGGAAGGTGACGCGGCCGAAATGGCGGGCGATGTCGGGATCGTTGCGGCAGAAGCTGTTGGTCAGTTCGATGCCCAGGTGCGGCAGGTTGGGCGCGCCCATGATGACCGGCGCCATCGCGCTCGACCAGCCGAGATAGTTCGCTTCCATCGTATCGAGCAGCTCGTCGATGTCGCCGCGCGAAAAGCCGCCGCGGTAGTCGCCGTCGTCGATATAGCAGGGCGAAGGCGCGATCATGACCTGGGCCAGGAAACGCTCCGGCGCCTTGATCCCGGCCAGCATGCCGATCATGGCGCTGACCGAATGGCCGACATACACGACCGGGCCTTTCAGGTCGTCGATAATTTCAAGCAGGTCGTCGGCATGGCCATGCAGGGTCGCGTGGCGCTCGCGGTCGTAGGCCGCCAGGTCGGAGTTGCCGCTGCCCGTCAGGTCGAAGGTGACCACGCGGTAGCGGTCCGCGAAGGCGGGCGCCATGAAGCGCCACACGACCTGGTCGCAGCCGAAGCCATGCGCAAACACGAGGGTGATGGGGCCGCTGCCCGCGATGGTCACGTTGTTACGAAGACGCACGTTCATACGGGCCTCACTGTGAACTGATGATTTTTCCAACGAAACATTATACGCATGCAAAGCGGTGCGCAGGGCAGCGGCTTTGTAACGCGTTTGTACGTCTTAGCTCAGTTCGTCTTCGTCTTCGCCGCGCTCCAGGCGCGGGATTACTTTCACCAGCAGGATGCGCGGGCCGTTCGTCTTTTTCACGACCACGTCGAATTTCGGGAACTCGATGCGCTGCCCCTGTTTCGGAATGTCGCCCAGCTTCGCCATCAGCAGGCCGCCGACCGATTCGACGTCGTCCAGGCCCATCTCTTCGTTGTCGATGTCGATGCCGAGCAGGCGTTCGAGCGAATAGATCGGCAGCGAGGCCTTGCCGATATAGGTGCCGTCCGACTGCGGCAGCCAGTCGTTTTCGTTCATCCGGAATTCGTCGCGGATCTCGCCGACCATCGCGCCGAGCAGGTTGTCGAGCGTAATGAAGCCGACCGGGCGCTTGCCCTTTTCGCCGATCAGGGCGAAGTGCGGGGCGCCGGTGCGGAAGCGGCGGAAGATGTCCTGGGCCGGCGTGCGCGCCGAAATCGTCTCCACGGGGCGCAGGAATTGCGAGAGGTCGCTGATGTCTTTCCCCGACTGCTGGGCGAAGAACAGGTCTTTCAGGTGGATCACGCCCAGCACTTCCTCGCCTTCCTCGTCGAAGTAGGGATAGCGCGAGAAGCGGTTGCGGCGCACCGTGTCGAGGTTTTCCTCGATCGACAGGTCTTCGTGCAGGGCGATCACCTCGTTGATCGGACGCATCAGGTCGGACACGGCCATTTCGGAAAACTCCAGCGACTGCGCCAGGATGTGGCGCTCGTCATGGGTGAATTTCTCCTTGCCGGTGCTGGTGCTGGTGTTGGTGCGCAGGATGAGTTTCAGTTCGTCGGTCGAATAATGGGTTTCGTGGCTGCCGGTGCCGGCCAGGCCCGCCACGCGCAGCACGCCGTTCGCGCTCGCGTTCAGCAGCCAGATCGCCGGGTACATGGCCCAGTAAAAACCGTACAAAGGCAGCGCGCACCACATGGCGACGACTTCGGGAATCCGGATCGCGAGCGATTTCGGCGCGAGTTCGCCGACCACGATGTGGAGGAAGGAGATGACGCTGAAGGCAACGACAAAGGAGACGCCGTGGATGATCTGGGGGGAGGTCACGCCGACCAGGCCGAACACCGGTTCGAGCAGGCTGGCAAAGGCCGGTTCGCCGACCCAGCCCAGGCCGAGGGAGGCGAGGGTGATGCCGAGCTGGCAGGCGGACAGGTATTCGTCGAGCTGGCCGTGGACCTTGGCCAGGATGCGGCCGCGCAGGCCCGAGGTTTTGGCGATGGCGCGCACGCGCGTTTTACGTAACGTGACGATGCCGAATTCCGCCGCCACGAAGAAGCCGTTCAGGACAACCAGGAAGAGGGCCAGAACGACAAATAGAATATTTTCCATACAAGATGTGAGTTAATAAAAGGCAAAGCCGATGCCCATTGTACAAGGTTCACTGAGCTCAACGGTTCGCTAGCCGTCCTGATGCATCGAAGCCAGGATCGCCTCGACCGCCGGATGCTGGATCTTTCTCTCGTTCGAGATCGCATAGAACTGCTCGCGCACCTGCGGTACCCGGCCCACCAGCACCGCCTGCAACTGTTCGGCCAGGTCGCTGGCGAGCGCCGCCGGCGCGAAGAACAGGCCCAGGCCGCGCCGGCCGAAGGTATTCAGTAAAGCGTTGTCCTCGAACTCGCCCACCACGTCGGGGTGCACGCCCTGCAGCTCGAACCATTCGTCGATCTTCAGGCGCAGGGCATTATTCCTTGTCGGCAGCAGGAAGGGCGCGCCATTCAGGTTCTTCGGGAAGTCGGGCGAATGGATCTGCGCCAGCGCGGCCGTGCCGACCACCGTCATCTCGCTCTCGAACAGCAGGTGGCTGAACACGCGCAGGGTGCTGCCGGTCGGCAGCGCGCGGTCGGTCAGCACCACGTCGAGTTTATGGAGGGCCAGGTCGGCCAGCAGCGCCTCGTACTGGTCCTCGTAGCAGACCAGGCGCACCGGGGTGGCGAGCTGGGTGGTCGCTTCCAGCAGGCGGTAGGCGGTCAGTTTCGGCAGCGAGTCGGAAATGCCAACCGAGAGACGGGTGCGCAGGGTGGACGACTGGTCGAGCGCATCCTGCATCTGCTCGCCGAGGAGAAAAATCTGGTCGGCATAGGTGCGCGCCAGTTCGCCCGCGTCGCTCAGCACCAGGCGCCGGCCCTGCTGGGTGAACAGCGATTTCCCAAGGGACTGCTCGAGCAGGGCGATCTGGCTGCTGACGGTCTGCACGGCCAGGCCGAGACGCTCGGCCGCGCGCGTGATGCTGCCCTCCTTGGCGACCACCCAGAAATAGTACAGGTGGCGAAAATTGGTGCCCGCGTTTTTCATCTTCAGCTCGATCTCTTCCGTTTTCTCGAAGTATTCCTTCGATTATCTTCGCTTTTTCAATAAGTCGCCAGCCCTTACACTGCATCCCGTCAACAACAACATTGAAGGGAAATCAATATGAAGCACTTCAGGGGATCATTCCTCGTCGCTATCGTCTGCCTGGGATTAGCGGGCTGGTGGGGCTACGAGCATGCGGGCCTGTCCGGCGCGCTGACGGCCATTGGCGTGGCCACCATCCTGTCGATCATGGAGGTGTCGCTCTCCTTCGATAACGCCGTGGTCAACGCCTCGGTCCTGAAAGGCTGGAACGAGTTCTGGCTGAAGCTGTTCCTGGGCCTGGGCATGATCATCGCCGTGTTCGGTATGCGCCTCGTGTTCCCGCTGGTCATCGTCGCCGTTGCGGCCGACCTGGGGATCACCGAAGTGTGGAACCTGGCACTGTCCGATCCGAAAGGCTTCTCGTCGCACCTGACGGCCCACCACGCTGAAGTGGCGGCTTTCGGCGGCATGTTCCTGATGCTGGTCTTCCTGAACTTCCTGCTTGACTCGGACAAGGAAACCCACTGGCTCGGACACTTCGAGAAGAAGCTCGGTTCGCTGGGCAAGATTTCCTCGATCGCCGTGATGATCGCGCTCGCTTCGCTGCTGTTCTCGATGACCTTCGTCGAAGCTGGCCAGAAGATGGTGGTTCTGGTTGCCGGTATCTGGGGCATCCTGGTGTATGTCGGTGTCGACATGATCAGCGGCCTGCTGGAGAAGGAAGAAGAAGGCGGCGGCGACGTCGGCGACATGGTCAAGAAGGGCGGTATCGGCGGCTTCCTGTACCTGGAAGTGCTGGACGCATCGTTCTCCTTCGACGGCGTGATCGGCGCCTTTGCGATCACCACCGACGTCGTGATCATCATGCTGGGCCTGGCAATCGGCGCGATGTTCGTGCGTTCGATGACGGTCTACCTGGTCAAGAAGGGCACGCTGGACGAGTTCGTGTACCTGGAGCACGGCGCGCACTACGCGATCGGTATCCTGGCCGTGATCATGCTGGCAAGTATGAAGTTCCACGTGCCTGAGATCGTGACGGGCCTGACGGGTGTGGCGTTCATTGCGGCTTCGCTGTGGTCGTCGATCCAGTACAAGAAGAAGCATGCTGCTCTGGAAGCGCATGAAGGTGTCAAAGAGCTGGCGTAAGCGGTAAGGAAATGTCGTACCGCGTGGGCATGCCCACGCGGTACAGAGCAAGAGCAGCACCGTAGGGTGGGCACTTGTGCCCACGCGGTACAGAGCAAGAACAGCAGCACAGAATTCCGCGCAGCGCCACCAGCGCTGTCGCACAACGAACCGCACGGCGAATGGCAGGACACCAGTTCGCTGCGCGTGGTAACCCCGGTGTTCAATAAAGTAGTACTCACTCAGGAGATACAACATCATGGCAATCAGTCTGCAAAAAGGCGGCAACGTCAACCTGTCGAAAGAAGCTCCAGGCCTGACCAACCTCAAGGTCGGCCTTGGCTGGGACACCCGCGCCACCGACGGCGCGGCCTTCGACCTCGACGGCGCGGTCTTCCTGCTGAACTCGTCGGGCAAGGTACGTTCCGACGCCGACTTCATCTTCTACAACAACCTGAAGTCGGCCGACGGCTCGGTCGTCCACTCGGGCGACAACAAGACCGGCGAAGGCGCGGGCGACGACGAGAGCGTCTCGGTCGACCTGACCAAGGTTCCGGCCGACGTCGACAAGATCGTGCTGGCAGTCACCATCCACGACGCCGACACCCGCCGCCAGAACTTCGGCATGGTCGGCAAGGCCTTCATTCGCTGCATCAACGCCAATGGCGAGAGCGAAATTGCCCGCTACGACCTGTCGGAAGACGGCTCGACGGAAGCGGCGATGATCTTCGGCGAGGTGTATCGTAACGGCGCCGACTGGAAATTCCGCGCCATTGGCCAGGGCTTCCAGGGCGGCCTGGGGCCACTCGCCAAGAACTACGGCGTCAACGTTTAATTAACAGGTTCGCGGTCTCTCCCTGAACGGAGGGCCGCATTTCAAAGGAAGCCAAATGCCAACTTTTACCGTGACCGGGGATGTCGATCCCTTCCTGCATGTGTCGATGCGTCAGGGCGAAACCATCTATTGCGAGTCCGACGCGATGGTGATGATGGAATCGACCCTCGACCTGAAAGGCAAGATGCGGGGCGGGCTCGGCAGCGCGCTGATGCGCACCTTCGCCAACGGCGAGTCCTTCTTCCAGCAGCACATCGAAGCCACGCGCGGCGCCGGCGACTGCCTGCTCTCGCCGACGCTGCCGGGTGCGATGCAGATCGTCGACGTCGGCCCGAACAATTACATCATCAGCGACGGCGCCTTTGTCGCGGCTTCGTCCGGCGTCGGCCTGAACGTGCGCACCCAGAGCATCGGCAATGCGCTCTTCGCCAACAGCGGTGGCTTCTTCGTCACCGAGACGAGCGGCCAGGGGCAGGTCGTGGTGTCGGGTTTCGGGTCGATGTCGATGCTGGACGTCGAGCCGGGAAAGGACGCGATCATCGACAATTCGCACGTCGTGTGCTGGGACAGCACGCTACGCTACGAGATCTCGATCACGACCGGCACCAGCGGTGGCTTCCTGGGTAACCTGATCAACAGCCAAACCAGCGGCGAGGGCATGGTCCTGCGCTTTTCGGGCAAGGGCAAGGTCTACGTGTGTTCGCGTAACCGTGCCGCCTTTAAAGCCTGGATGCAAACGCCCGCCAAATAAGTCTGCTCACAAGGAGTAATGCAATGACAGTCAATCTGCAAAAAGGCCAGAAAATCTCGCTCTCGAAAGAGGGCGGCGGCGCACTCACCCGCGTCACGATGGGCCTCGGCTGGGACGCCATCAAGACCAAGGGCTTCCTCGGCTTCGGCGCGAAGACCGAAAGCGTCGACCTCGACGCCTCGGTGGTGATGTTCGACGAATCGAACCGTCCGGTGGACACCGTCTGGTTCCGCCAGCTCAAAAGCAAGGACGGCAGCATCGTCCACACCGGCGACAACCGCACCGGCGCGGGCGACGGCGACGACGAGCAGATCAACGTCGACCTGTCCAGCGTGCCGCCGAACGTGAAGTCCCTGGTCTTCACCGTGAACAGCTTCACGGGCCAGAACTTCTCGCAGGTGCAAAACGCCTACTGCCGCCTGCTCGACGCATCCGGCAACAAGGAAGTGGCGCGCTACGACCTGTCGGTGCAGGGCGCCCACACGGCCCAGGTGATGGCCAAGCTCTACCGTCACAATGGCGAATGGAAGATGCATGCGATCGGCGAAAATGCCAGCGGCCGCACCTTCGATGACCTGATGCCGGCCATTACGCCGCATCTGTAATCGGTCGTTTGTCGTAGTCGAGGAAACCGGGGATACGTCCCCGGTTTTTTTTCGCACCTCAGTGTTGTTGCTCGCTATCCCGCAGCAGATGCTGGTGCATTTCCGCCGTCAGCTTTTCGATGCGTTCCGCCATCGTCCTGGTGATTTCCGTCAGTTCCGTATTCCGGCGCAGCAATTCCAACATCTGCTCGGATTGCCTGGTCGAGGCGGCGGCGATGGCTTCGCGGTGCTTGGCATCCGCGTCGGAGTGCGCCTTGTCGCGCGCCGCCTGGCGCGTTTGCGCGAGCAGGATAAGCGGGGCTGCGTAGGCTGCCTGCAGGCTGAACGCCAGATTGAGCAGGATGAAGGGGTACAGGTCGAAATGCATGAACCCGAGTGCGTTGGCGGCGATCCAGACTGCAACAATCAAGGTTTGCGCACCGAGGAAAACAGGCGTTCCGAAGAAACGGGCGAAGGCTTCCGCTTTCAACCCGAACACGTCGCTGCCGAAGGTCTTGAACAAATGCTCGTGCTGACGATGAAAGCGCAAGTGATCGACATCGGGGTCGCCTTCCGAAGGCAAAGCGGAGATTTGAGACGAGTTCATGACACCCCCTGGGACGAACGGACGACCCACTATAGCCCGAATCGTCGTGAGAAAACTGCATGTACGGGCGTGCCGGCCCCGACTTTGTTTGATATTTCTTGTTGACATCATCCGAGAATGAGCTTAGTGTATTAATCAACTAATACACTAAGCGCCATGACCACCCACTCCGCCCAGCTGTTCTCGATCACCACCGGCTCCTCCGAGCCGATCTACCGCCAGCTCGTCGAGCAGGTGCGGCGCCTGATTGCCGCCGGCCAGATGGCCCCCGGCGACGGCATGCCTTCGGTGCGCGAGGTCGCCCAGGCGCTGACGCTCAATCCGATGACCGTCTCCAAGGCCTACGGCCTGCTCGAGATGGAAGGGCTATTGACGCGCAAGCGCGGCATGGGCATGAGCATCGCCGACCGCGCCGGCACCCGGCACAGCGCCCTTGAGCGCGCCGAACTGCTGCGTCCAATCCTGGAACGCGCGGCCATGGAGGCGCGCCAGCTCGAACTCGATCCCGACACCGTCCTCTCCCTGTTCACCCATATCCTGAAGGAACAAGCATGAACACCCCGATCGTCCGGCTGTCCTCGGTCCGCAAGCAGTTCGGCAGTACTCCCGTCCTGAATGGCCTCGACTGGCAGGTGATGCCGGGCCAGGTGATCGGCCTGCTGGGGCGCAACGGCGCCGGCAAGTCGACGCTGCTCGAATGCCTGCTTGGCCTGCGCGAAGCGGATGGGGGAGCGGTCACCATCTACGGCGAGGATGTGAACGCGCTGTCGGACGCCACCCGTGCCCGGATTGGTTACGTGCCGCAGAAATCGGACCTGTTCGAGTGGCTCACGCCGCGCCAGATGCTGGACTACTTCAAGGCCCTGTATCCGCGCTGGAACGATGCCAAGGTCGATGCGTTGCTCGAACGCTGGGGTTTCGACCTGCCCAAGCTGGGCAGGGCGATCAGCAAGCTGTCCGGCGGCGAGCAGCAGCGCCTGGCCATCATCCGCGCGCTCGGACCCGATCCGGAACTGCTGGTCCTCGACGAGCCGGTCTCCGCGCTCGACCCGGTCGGCCGCCGCGAGTTCCTGCGCGAGCTGATCGACGGCGTCATCGAGCGCGGCACCACGGTCGTGTTCTCGACGCATATCCTGTCCGACCTGGAACGGGTCGCGCTCGATGTCGCCTTCCTCAAGGACGGCAGGATCGCGCTCCAGGGCCAGCTCGACGAACTGCTCGAAGGCGCGCACCGCGTCGTCGGCGCGCCGGGCGTGCGCGCCGAGCCGCTCAGCCTGGAAGACCTGTTCATCGAGGTGACGCAATGAGCCCGGCACTGCGCACGCATGCCGTGCTTGCACGGATGGCGCTCAGTTCGCGCCAGCCGAGCGCCTGGATGATCGTGCTGTCCTTCGCGGCGGTGGCTGCCGTCACCATCGGTTTCCTGGTCCAGCTGAAAATGGACGACCCGATGCTGAGCATCGGCGTGGCGGCGCGTATCGCGCTGGCCGGCCTGCTCGCCGGCTGGGCGGGCTACTTCCTGCCGGGCGCCATCAAACTCAACACGCCGGCCAATGCGCGCCTGGTGCCGGCCCTGCGCCGCCGGCTGATGCAGCTGACGGCGGGCGCCTGGGCCGCCGCCACGCTCCTGGCGGCGCTGCTGGCGGTCGGCACCGGACTGGCCCCAAGCCTGGTCCTGCTGGGTGCCGGCGGCGGGCTTGCCACCTTCGCCCTGGCACGCACCGGCCACTGGGCGGGCGTCGCTGCGCAGTTCGGCCTGTTCCCCCTGGTTGCCCTATCGAGGGTGATTCCGGCCAGCGCGCTGGACCGGCTGGCGCATGGGGCCGGCCTGGCGGCGGCCAGCCTGCTGATGCTCGCCTACGGCGCCTTCACCCTCAGGACCATGTTCATGAACGGCGGCGAGCGCCATTACGCCCTGCGCGAACGGCAGAAGCTGCAGACCGAACGGCTGACGCCGAAAGGGCAATTCAGGGAAGGCAAGCCGAACCGGGTCTTCACGGCGGTCTACCTGGCCGCGCTGCGCCGCGACTGTGCCGGCCGCGATGCCGGCAAGCTGCTCGGCCACCTGCTGGGCGCGCGCGAGCACTGGAGCGGCCAGCTGCTGGCGCTGGCCGTGGTCACGCCGGTCCTCGGAGGTGCGCTGCTGGCCTTGCGGTTCTACGACGGCGATGCGCTGCGCCTCATGGTGGCCAATGGCGGCTGGGCAGTCGCGGCGAGCCTGATGCTGGTGCCCCTGTTCGACCACGAACGCCGCAACATCCGCCTGATGGAGACCCGCGGCGAACAAACCCTGCTGCGCCTGGCGCCCGCCATGCCCGCCGGCGCCGCCGCGTTCAACCGCACGCTGGCCGGCGTGCAGCTGCGCAGCGCCGTACTCGGATGGTGCCTGCAGGCCGGGGCAGTCGGATTGCTGACGCTCGCCGCCGGCGCGCCGGCCTCCTTCTACGTCCTGCAACTGTGCCTGTGCTGCCTGACGCTGCCGCTGATCGGCACCAACCTGCGCCAGCATGCCCGGCATGCCGGCCTGCTCGGACTCGGCCCGGCGTTCGCGCTGCTCGTGACGGCGGCGATCAGCTTCGCCGCCGGCGCCGCGATCCATGCCGTCTCGGGCCTGCCCATCACGGCAGGCGCTGCACTGGCCAGTGTCCTGATCGCGCTGGTGGTCGTGCCCTGGCGCTGGAAACGCAGCGTCGCTGCCCCGATCGCTTTTCCGGTCGGGCGCCTGGCCTGACTAGTGCGCGCTCTTCTGGACGAGTGCGCTGCCCACCCCGTGACGCCGGCCTTCGCTGACCGCCGTCACGGTGCCGTCCGGATTGAACACGATCGCATTCGCCGCGCCGATCTCCTCGGCGGGGTCTTCCCACTTGTGACCGAAGGCCGACAGTGCCTGCGCCTGGGCCGAGCCGCCGAAGCCCGGTTCGACCGAGGTGGCTGCGCCATTCCGTTCCGACAGGCGCGGCGCATTGACCGCCGCGTCCATCGGCATGCCGAAGTCGACGTAGTTGACGATCGTCTGCAGCACCGTGGTGATGATGGTCGCGCCGCCCGGGCTGCCGATGGTGAAGGCGGGCTTGCCGTCCTTCAGGGCGATGGTCGGCGCCATGCTGCTGCGCGGACGTTTACCGGCTTCCGGCACGTTCGGGCGCGGACCGGAAAAATCGAAATCGGTCATCTCGTTATTCAGCAGGAAGCCGTAGCCCGGCACCACGATACCGCTGCCGCCCCAGGACTCGATGGTGAAGGTATAGGAGACGACGTTGCCTTCCTTGTCGGAGACCGTGAAGTGGGTGGTGTGGGCGCTCTCGCGCTGTAGCGGCCGCGTTTGCGGGCGCAGCGGAATGCTCTGGTCGTCCTGGAAGGCGTAGGGATCGCCCGCACTGACATTCGCGCTGGCGCGCTTGAGGTCGATCTGGGCGCGGCGCTGCGCGGCGAACTCTTTCGACAGCAGGCCGCTTACTGGCGCATCGACGTATTCCGGATCGGCGAGATAGGCGTTGCGGTCGGCAAAGGCAAGGCGGCTCGCTTCCAGGTACAGGTGCTCGGCGTTCGCACGCGGCAGCGATTTCAGGTCGTAGCCTTCGAGGATGTTCAGCGCTTCGGCGACAGTGATGCCGCCGCTGCTCGGCAGCGGCATGCCGTAGAGTTCATAGCCGCGGTAGGTGCTGAGCACCGGCTGGCGGATGCGCGCTTCGTAGTTGGCGAGATCGGCCAGCGTCATGCGGCCGGCGCGTACCTGAGCGCCGTTCGCCACCGGCGGCCTGTTGACGGCGTCGACGATGGCGCGCGCCATCGGGCCCTCATAAAAGGCGCGCTGACCTCTGGCGGCGATTTCGCGGTAGGCCTTGGCCATGTCGGGATTGCGCAGCGTGGTCCCGGCCGTCACGGCTTTCCCGTCGCGCAGGTACAGCGCCGACGTGGTGCCGAACTGCCGGAATTTGCCCTCATTTTCACGCGTCAGGTGCGAGAAAGTGTCGCTGACCGTAAAACCTTTGGTGGCGACGTCGATGGCCGGCGCCAGCACCTGCTTGAACTTCATGCTGCCGTAGCGCTCGAGCGCTTCGTGCCAGCCGCGCACCGTGCCCGGCACGCCGACCGATGCCCCGCTGGCGACCGCCTTCTCGAAATCGATCTCTTTACCGCCCTCCAAAAACACTGCTGGCGTGAAGGAGGCGGGCGCCGTTTCGCGGTGGTCGATCGTGATCACGCGCTTGTCCTTGGCGAGATAGATCACCATGAAGCCGCCGCCGCCGATGCCGCAGCTGAACGGATCGGTCACGCCCAGCGTCGCCGCGGCGGCGACTGCCGCGTCGATCGCGTTGCCGCCTTTGTTCAGGATGGCGAGCGCCGATTGCGAGGCCTTCTCGCTGATGGTGGCGACGGCGCCGCCGCTGCCGGTGGCGACCGGCGTCTTGGCAAGCGCCAGCGGCGCGTTGAGGATGATGGAAAGGGTCAGTGTGCAGGTGAGGGCGGTCGCGGATCGGGTCATGGAATGGTCGGCAAGGTTGAAGGATCAGGCGGGGACAAGCGTGATGGTGGCGCGATGAGGAGTCGGCATGGCCGGGGCGGGTGGGGCCGGGATCGCTGCCGGGTCGAGCAGGATGCGGCGCCCATGCAAGGCTGGCGGCGCCGCCTCGCGCTGCGCGGGCGAGAGCTCGACGGTGTCGAGCGCCACGCCGGCGCGCCGGATGCTGAAGCGGTAGCTCAGCCTGCCGGCCCAGATGCAGTGCACGTTCGGCGGGCAGCGGCTGTCGTCGACGGCATCGAAATGCAGGGTGGTGTCCGGCGCGACCACCAGCTCCTGGCCGGGTTCGAGGGTAAAAGTGCCGAGCACGGGCGGCGCCGGGGTGGCGCAGCCAAGCAGCGCGGCGCAGAGGACGGGAAGAGCGAACAGGTGGCGCATCGGAGCAATGGTCGTGTCGACAAGTGCAGCATAGCAAAAACGCCACAGTATCGGCGCATTTCGACCCGTCATACAGCGGTCATATTCGCGGACTAGACTGCGCTCGTCACTCAACCAACTGAGCCACACCCTGGGCCAAAGACAAAATGAAAATCAAGCACATGTTCAAAACGATGATCGTAGGTAGCGCTGCTGCGATGGTGATGTCCTCTTCCTTCGCCGCCGACGTGACGGGCGCAGGTGCGACCTTCCCATACCCGATCTACGCAAAGTGGGCGGAAATGTACAAGGCGGCCACCGGCACCGGCATGAACTACCAGTCGGTCGGCTCGGGCGCGGGCATCAAGCAGATCAAGGCAAAAACCGTCGATTTCGGCGCCTCGGACATGCCATTGAAAGCGGCTGAACTGGACGAAGCGGGCCTGATGCAGTTCCCGGCCATCATGGGCGGCGTGGTTGCCGTGGTGAATGTGGAAGGCGTGGCGCCGGGCCAGCTGAAACTGACCGGTCCGGTGCTGGCCGACATCTACCTGGGCAAGATCACCAAGTGGAATGCCCAGGAAATCGCCGCGCTGAACCCGGGCGTCAAGCTGCCTGCCGACGACATCACCGTCGTCCACCGCGCCGACAGCTCGGGCACCTCCTTCCTATTCACCGACTACCTGTCGAAGGTGAACCCGGAATTCCAGTCGAAAATCGGCGCCGGCACGGCCGTGAAATGGGCCACCGGCGTCGGCGGCAAGGGCAACGAAGGCGTCGCCGCCAACGTGCAGCGCATCAAGGGTGCGATCGGCTATGTCGAGTGGGCCTACGCCAAGAAGAACAAGCTGTCGCACACCCAGCTCAAGAACAAGGACGGCCAGTTCCTGCAGCCGGACGACGAGCACTTCAAGGCCGCCGCCGCCAGCGCCGAGTGGACCAAGACCCCGGGCTTCGCCGTGGTCCTGACCGACACTGCCGGCAAGAGCAGCTGGCCGATCACCGGCGTGTCCTACATCCTGATGCACCGTGCACAGGCGGACGCGGCCAAGGGTAAAGAGGTCGTCAAGTTCTTCGACTACGCCTACAAGAACGGCAGCGCCGCCGCAGCCGAGCTGGACTACGTGCCGATGCCGGCATCGGTCGTCAAGCTGGTGCAGGGCGCCTGGAAGGCGCAGCTGAAGGATGCGTCGGGCGCGGCGATTTATTGATGCAAGCGGGCGCAGGCCCGCGTAGCGTTACCGGTAGGTTGGCGGCGGTCTTCACAGGGACCGCCGTTTTTTTTATGGCGCTGTTCGCGTTGAGTGTGGAATCTTCTTGAACGGCTGAGGTCCAAATGAGACTTCACCTGAGAGGAGGTTCGCATGCAAGCACGCAAGTTCGAGCACTTCCTGAAGAACCTGGCCGCGCTGACCCGGCGCCAGCGCGAACGTTTGCTCGGCCTGCTGCTGCCAACGGTCAAGCGCGATCGGACGGTGGACGTCATCGAGCAGGCGAGCGCGCCGCAACTTGCCTGTCCCGGTTGCGGCTTGAATCGCTTCCACAAGCACGGCCGCGCCAACGGGCTGCAGCGCTTTCGTTGCCGCGCTTGCGGCCGCACCTGCAATGCGCTCACCGGCACGCCGCTGGCGCGCCTGCGCCACAAAGGGCGCTGGCTCGATTACCTGGGCGGCATGCTCGACTCGCACAGCATCCGGCGCAGCGCCGCCCAGCTCGGCGTTGCCCGCGCCACCAGCTTTCGCTGGCGCCACCGTTTTCTCGCGCTCACTCAAAACGACCGACCCCAGCGCCTGGCCGGGATCGCCGAGGCCGACGAGATGTATGTGCTCGAATCACACAAAGGGTCCCGCTCGCTCGATCGGCCTCCACGCAAGCGCGGCGGAAAGGCGACAAAACGCGGCATTTCGAACGAGCAGATGTGCATCCTGGTCGCACGCGACCGGACCGGCCAGACGCTCGACTGGGTCCCGGGCAAGGGGCCTGTTACGCGGGCGCAATTGCACGAACATTTGAAAGTGCGCCTGGAGCCGGACGTGTTGCTGGTGACGGACGCCCATTCGGCCTACCGGCATTTCGCACGCGAAGCCGGTATCACCCATGAAGCGGTGAACTTGCAGGCGGGAATCCGGGTGCGCGGCGCGATCCACGTCCAGAATGTGAATGCCTATCACAGCCGCCTGCGCGGCTGGCTGCAGCCGTTTCGCGGGGTTGCCAGCCGTTACCTCGGCAACTATCTCGGCTGGCGCTGGGCGCTCGACGGCGCCCGTGTCAAGACGCCGGAGGCTTTGCTGCGAGCGGCAATCGGCATATTCCACGCTTAACGCGAACAGCGCCTTTTTTATTCGTGCCGGGCGAGCTGGCGCCAGGCCTAACGCGCGCCCCCTGCGTGGACGCTCGATATAATCGAGCAAACACGACAATATTGCCCATGCGTGAAGACGAGGTCGCGGCGGAGGAAGCCTGGTCCGTTTTCCGATTGGTGGAGGAGGCGACAATGAGTGCAAATGCGTTGAAGTTACGCCTGGCCTTGCAAGCTGTTCTTGCGCTTGCCGTGACTGGATGCGGAGGCGACGCCACGGCGCCGCAAGCATCTTCGGGGCCGACAACACTGGCCGTGTCCACGAGCGTCGCAGCGGACCCCGCAGCGGTCACGACTGCCGTCGTGAAACTCCCGCGCTACCAGATTGACCCAGCGAAAATCTTCGTCGCCGGGATTTCGTCGGGCGGTTTCGCGGCAGTGCAGATGCACGTTGCCCACTCGTCGACTTTCAAGGGCGCAGCCATCTACGCGGGCGGCGTGTACTGGTGCGCGGGGCTCGAGGGCGCTGCGGGCGCGTTGGCAAATTGTGGCGGCCAGACGCTCCCGACCAATCAGGCATCGTACAACAGCACGCTTGCGGCCTCAATAGCCTACCTGGATGCGCAGTCGAGCCTCGGCACCATCGACCCCTCTTCCAATCTCAAAGGCCAGCCTGTCTACCTCTGGTCCGGCACGCAGGACACTGTCGTCAACCCGCGCGAGATGGCCGACCTCAATTCCGAATACCAGCATTACGGTGCGAATGTCCGCTTCGATAATGCCTTCCCCGCCGCTCACGGCTGGGAATCTCCAAACGGCGAGCTCCCCTGCGGCACGCTCGGGAGCCCCTACATGGTGAACTGCACCGTCAATGGCGCCGTGTACGATTCGGTGAAAACCTGGCTGACGATGTTCCTCGGTCCTTTGAGCCCACGTAATAACGGAAAGCTGACGGGGACCTTGTCGACATTCGACCAAACCGAGTTCGGGGCGTCGCCGAACGTCTCGATGAGCTCGACCGGGAAGATTTTTGTCCCTAAAACCTGCACGCAAGGGAAAACCTGCGGATTCGTCCTTGCCATGCATGGCTGCCTGCAAGCGGAGTCGCTTATCGGAAACCGCTGGGTCACCGAGGCCGGCATTAACGAGTGGGCCGATACGAACCGACTCGTGGTCCTGTATCCCGACACCATTGCGTCGAGTGCGCCCGGCCCCACGAATCCGAAGGCATGCTTTGACTGGTGGGGCTACGCCAACCAATACGATCCGAACTATGCGCTCACGAGCGGCTTGCAGATGTCCGTGCTCTACGCGATGGTGCAGCGCGTGACCGGCCGGCCCTAGGGTCCTGGATACGCCCGCTGCCGCTATCGCAAGGGGCATAAAAAAACCCGCGATCTTCGCGGGTGTTTTTCATGTGTCCAAAACGATTACTTGGTCTTGGCGGTTTCGGAAACATGCGCGCCGTGGGTATCGGCGTCCGCCTTGACGGCGCCCTTGCCCTCGGCTTTCGCTGCCGCCTTGGCGTCCTTGTCGGCTTTTGCCGCCGCCTTGGCATCGGCCTTGCTGACCTTCTTGACCAGCTTGCCGTTGGTTTGCGTGCTGGCCTTCAGATCCTTGTTATCCACGAACGCTGCTTTCGGCGTGGTGGTGTCCGTGCTCGCTTGCGCGGCTGGGGTTGCCGAGGTTGC
This sequence comes from Massilia litorea, assembly GCF_015101885.1. Classification (NCBI taxonomy): domain Bacteria; kingdom Pseudomonadati; phylum Pseudomonadota; class Betaproteobacteria; order Burkholderiales; family Oxalobacteraceae; genus Massilia; species Massilia litorea. Next base: position 295,531 of record NZ_CP062941.1, on the reverse strand, counting down.
AGGCGTCGCTGGCGTCTGTGCGACGGCAACGGTGGCAAACAGGCTCGCGATCAGGGTAGCGGTAATTTTTTTCATGGTGCAGCTCCTCGGTTGGTTGTTTGGTAGTGCATGGTCACATCCTACCGACCATTAACGACGCAGCTGACCAGCTTGTTGACAGACTTAACAATTGCTTACATTAGTGGCTTTGGCTCGAACGCTCGTGCCCGCGGAGCCGACGCAGGACTGCTTCATAACACGCCGCAGCGCGCCGCATGGAACACGATGGGCTTTACGGCCTTCCTGCGTTATAGTCATTACATCGCTCCAGGGAAGAACAGGGCGCCAAGTTCGGCAATGAAACGTGCATCCTTCATGGATAAAGGTTGATTTGATGAAAAACCGTCTGCAGGGCAGCCGCTGCTCTTCCTGGGTCTTCAGCCTGGCGATATTGGCCTGGTCGGCGTCTCCGTTACCAGCGCCGGCACAAGAGGCGAATGCCGCCTGGGCCTCGCTGCAACAGTCTCTCTTCCCCGGGAAGAAACTGGAAGCGGCGCCTTTCATCCGTCTGACTGCGCCGGCGCGCGCGGCCAGCGGCGACCAGGTCCCGTTCGCCTTCAGCATCGATCATCCGATGACGGCACAGCAGTACATCAAGTCGGTCACGGTGCTGGTCGACGAAAACCCGGTGCCCCTGACGGCGGTTTTCCACTTTCTTCCGCAGAGTGGAAAAGCAGAAATCGCGACCAGGATCCGCTTCGAATCCGATTCCCCGGTGCACGTCGTGGCGGAGTCGAGCGATGGCCGTTACTATGTGAATGCGGTGACCGTGAAAGCCTCGGGCGGTTGCGCCGGTCCGGCGCCCAGCGGCGATGCGGCAGCGGTCGCCGCGGCGGGGCAAATGAAGATGGCGCTGGACGGGCCTTTCAAGGGAGGCGAGGTCAACCAGGCAAGGCTGCTGATCAGGCACCCGATGTACACCGGTTTGCAGCGCGACCTGGTCACGCATGGATTCCGGCCCGCCTTTTTCATCAACAAGGTCGACGTCACGTACAACGGCAAGCCGGTGCTGATGGCCGACACCAATATCGGCATCAGCGAGAATCCTTCGATCCAGTTTGGCTTCTTCGCCGACAAGCCCGGCACCTTGCAAGTCGTCCTGCAGGACAATCGGGGCGCCACCTTCCGCCAGTCGCTGGACGTCGGAGGCTAGGTGCGGCGCCTGGTCCGCGCGCTGGTCGTGCTGGCAGCCGCGCACACTGCGTATGCCGACGCTGCGCCGCTGCGTCTCGAGCAGGTTGCGCCGGGCGTGTACGTGCACATCGGGCAGCACAAGGACGTCGACGACGGTTACGACGGCGATATCGCCAACATCGGCTTCGTGGTCGGCCTGGACGCGGTCGCGGTCATCGATACCGGCGGCTCGTATGCGGTCGGCATGGCCCTGAAGGAAGCGCTGCGCGCGATTACCCGGCTGCCCATTCGCTACGTGATCAACACGCATGTGCACCCTGACCACGTATTCGGCAACGCCGCTTTCATCGACGACAAGCCTGGTGCGCAACCCCGATTCATCGGCCATGCCATGCTGCCCCAGGCGATGGCCCTGCGCGGCGATATGTACGTGCGCAACCTGAAAAAACAGCTGGGCGGCGCGGCCGACAACAGCACCCTCGTCGCCCCGGACGAGACGGTGCAGGACCGCCTGAGCCTCGACCTGGGCCGGCGCAAGCTCGAACTCCGGGCCTGGCCGGGTGCGCATACCAACAACGACCTGACCGTGTTCGATGCCGCGAGCGGCACCCTGTGGACGGGCGATCTGCTGTTCATCGAGCGCACGCCCGCCGTCGATGGCGACATCAAGGGCTGGCTCTCTGCGATGGATGCACTGGAAAGGCTGCCGGCCGTCGCGACCATTCCGGGACACGGCCCCGTCACACGCGACAAGTACCAGGCCCTGGACAGGCAGCGCGCCTACCTGACGACTTTGCTGCGCGACGTACGTACCAGTATCAAAAACGGCACCGGCATGACCGAGACGATGGGGACGGCGGCGGCCTCCGAGCGCGGACGCTGGCAGCTTTTTGACGTCGTCAACCGGCGTAATGTCAACCTGATCTATCCTGTTCTGGAATGGGAGTGAGGCGATGCGCAGACGCCAGCTTCTCGAATGGGCATTGGCAGGGTCGGCATGGACAGCCATGGCGCAGGCATCCGGCAAGCGCAGGAGCGCTTCACCAGGCCGTGTCGTGGTGGTCGGCGCCGGCTATGGCGGCGCGACTGCGGCCAAGTACGTCAGGCTATTGAGCGGCGGACGCATCGAGGTCATCCTCGTGGACCAGAACGCGCAGTTCGTCTCTTGCCCGGTCAGCAACCGCGTGCTGGCCGGCCAACGAACGCTGGAGCAACTCACCTTCGCCTACGATGCGCTGCAGCAGCACCATGGCGTCAAATTCATGCGCGGCGGCGTCACGGCGATCGACCCGGACAAGTCGCGCATCGTCATGGCAGATAAAAAACTGTCGTATGACCGGCTGATCCTCGCCCCCGGGATCGATTTCATCTACGACGCCTTTCCCGCGCTCGCCGGCGCCCAGGAGCAGATTCCCCATGCCTGGAAAGCGGGACCGCAGACGCGCAATCTGCAGCGCCAGCTGATCGCCATGCCGAACGGCGGCGTCTTCACGATCGTGGTGCCGCCACAGCCTTATCGTTGTCCGCCCGCGCCCTATGAGCGCGCCTGCCAGGTCGCCTTTTACCTCAAGACGCACAAACCCCGGTCCAAGGTCGTGGTGCTCGACGCCAATCCCGTCATCACCTCGAAACGGGCCCTGTTCGAGCGGGCATGGCGTGACCTGTATCCCGGCCTGATCGACTACCTGCCGGGCAGCGAGCTGCAGGGAGTGGATGTGGCGACGAAGACCGTCAGGACCGCGTTCGATACGGTCAAGTCCACCGTACTGAACATCATTCCACCCCAGCGCGCGGGCAAGCTTGCCCAGGAGGCCGGCCTGGCGAACAGCGAGGGGCGCTGGTGCGAGGTCGACTTTCTCAGTTATGCCTCGACGGTACTGCCCCGGGTCCACGTCATTGGCGATGCGATCGAATCGGGCTTGCCCAAGTCGGCCCATATGGCCAACGCCCAGGCGAAGATCTGTGCGCGTGCCGTTGTCGACCTGATGCTGGGCCAGGCGCCAGACGCGGCACCGGCCTTTGCCAATACCTGCTACAGCTATATCGACGACCGGCAGGCAATGCACATCTCGACCCTGTACCGGTACGACGCGGCGAAGAAGAGCATGCAGGCGGAAGGGGCCGGCGTGCTGTCCGAGCATGCATCTGCGCAGGAAGGTGTCGATGCCGATGCCTGGGCGCGGCAGATCTGGGCGGATGTGCTGAGTTAGGGCGCAGTTGATCGAACGCCGTAACGCGTGGGCAATGCCCACCCTACGGTGCACCACCGTCCGCAGCAAGTTCAATCAACTGTGGCGTAACGTAGGGTGGGCATTGCCCACGCGTTCACCGTTTGAAACCATGCGGCCCGTTACATTGACCAACAAATTTGCCAAAAAAAAAAGCGGCCCGCGCGGGGCCGCCGTGTCCTTCAACGCCTGGCTGCTTACACAAACGCCGCCAGCGCACCTTTCATCTTCTTCAAAGCCGCCGACTCGATCTGGCGAATCCGCTCGGCCGACACGCCGAACTCTTCGGCCAGCGTGTGCAGGGTCGCACCCGAGCCGTCGTCGTTCGCCAGCCAGCGCGCTTCGACGATGCGGCGCGAACGCGGGTCGAGCTTGCCCAGCGCCGTTTCCAGGCCTTCGGACTGCAGGCGCGTGACCTGCTCGGCTTCCAGCACCTTGGTCGGTTCCTGCTGGTCCGAGGACAGGTAGGCGATCGGCGAGAACTTGTCGTCTTCGTCGTCGGTCGGCGCTTCCAGGGCGATGTCGCGGCCCGAGAGGCGGGTTTCCATCTCGATCACTTCCTCACGCTTGACGTCGAGCATCTTCGCCAGGTCGTCGACCTGGGTCGGGGTCATCGCGTCCAGGCCCACCTTGTTGCTGCGCAGGTTGAAGAACAGCTTGCGCTGGGCCTTGGTCGTGGCGACCTTCACTAGGCGCCAGTTCTTCAGGATGTATTCGTGCATCTCGGCCTTGATCCAGTGCATCGCGTACGACACCAGGCGCACGCCCTGGTTCGGGTCGAAACGCTTCACGGCCTTCATCAGGCCGATATTGCCTTCCTGGATCAGGTCCGCGTGCGGCAGGCCATAGCCCAGGTAGCCGCGCGCGATCGACACCACCAGGCGCAGGTGCGACAGCACCAGCTTTTGCGCGGCGTCGAGATCATTCGCATCCCGCAGCCGCTTTGCCAGCGAAACCTCTTCCTCGTGGGTCAGCATCGGCAGGCGGTTGACGGCGGAAATATACGCGTCGATATTGCCGAGATTGCCGGTGAAACCGAGGTTCAAGGCACGACTGCTGGTCGGAACCAGTGCGGATTGTGCGGACATCATCATTTTCCTCGTAGAGTAATCTTTGCTGCATCGATCAGGTTCCCGGGACATCCCGGAAACTGATGGCACGCTTATCTTCAAGCCTGTGCCGGATGCGTTTCAGATCTTGTTTACCTTCACTTGAGAACATATATTAGCACTCCCCATGGGAGAGTGCCAGCAACGCCCCCGGATCGGAAGAGCGTTTAAGTTTCATCAAAGTATTTCTTTGCGGAATCGAAAATAGAGCAATTTACTGTAGAACAGAGGCTTGCATTATTGTTGAGATAGCTCAAACGTATCGGACATGCGGCAGCGGTCAGGACTCAGGTTACGGGTCCGGGACACGTGGTTTCTGTTAGTTGGCGCACCGAGGAAGAAGTTCAGCGCTCAGAAGGGAAGATGTCTGGCGCGCTGGCGGCGTCAATACCTACAAATGGGGGCGTGAAAATTTGCAGGGCGGCACAACATGGGCAGGCGATATGGCCCGGGCAGAATCGCCCGGCCATACTGCCTTCGTCTCCCTGCGCGGCCTCAGCGCATGCGCGCCAGGTGGCGCTGCACCGACAGCAGGGCCCCGACCAGGCCGAGTCCGGCACTGATGGCCAGCAAGCCCGCCACTTCCAACGCGCCGAGCGGCGCCAGCTGGAATTCCGACGCATACAGCCGCGCGAACTCGGCGATGGCATTGTTGAGCGGATGCAGGCCCAGCGCGACCGCGACCAGCGCCACGGCGCCGGCGCACAGCCCGAGCAGGGCGCCCGTGTAATAGAAAGGACGATGGATGAAATTGTCGGTCGCGCCCAGCAGCTTCGAGACGGCAATTTCCTCACGCTGGGTCAGGACCTGCAGGCGGATTGTGTTGAACACGACCGCAATCACCACCACGCCCAGCGTGACCGCCAGCAACAGTAGCGCCAGGCGCAGGATGCCGAGCAGGGCGGCCAGGCGTTTCACCCAGGCCGAATCGACTTGCACGGTATCGACCTGCGGCAGCGCGCCCATCTGCTCGACGATGCCGTCGATGCGCGCGGCCTCGACGGTGCTATTGAAACCTTCCAGTTTCATCACATAGCTGTCGGGCAGCGGATTCTCGCCCAGGGTGTCGAGGGCGGCGGACAGGCCGCTGCGGTCTTTTAAATCGTCGAGCGCCTGTTCGCGCGGCACGAACACGATCCTGGCCTTGCTGCCCTGCAGGATCTGGCGCAGCCGGGGTGCGAGCGCCTGCGCCTCTTCGCGCGTCGCGCCCGGTTTCACGAACAGGCTTACTTCCGGATCGACCGATAACTGCTCCGACATCGGACGCACGTTGTCGAGCAGGGTGATGCCGGCGAAGGGCAGCGCCAGCGCCACCGCGACGACGAGCACATTGAACAGGAAGCTGCCGGGCGCCTTGCGCAGGGTGGACAGCGCCGCGCCGAGCGCGAACTGGTGCTGGCGGATCCAGGGGCTCATGCCGCACCTCCAACACGGTCAGTCGGGACGAGTTGGCCATGTTCCAGGCGAATCACGCGCGCCGCGCCGTCGAGCACCTGCTCGTCGTGGGTCGAAATCAGGCAGGTCACGCCGACGGAATGAAAAGCGCGCAGGGCGTCGAGCACCTTGTCGGCGGCCACCCGGTCGAGGTTGGCCGTCGGCTCGTCGGCCAGGATGATCTGCGGCCGGTTGACGATCGCACGGGCAATCGCCACGCGCTGCTGTTCGCCGCCGGACAGTTCCAGCGGATGGGCTTTCGCACGGTCGAGCAGGCCGACCTTGTCGAGCGCGGCCCGGGCCCGTTGCTCGGCCCCGGCCTTGGGGGCGCCGGTAACCAGCAGCGGCAGCATCGTATTGGCGAGGATGTTGCGGTCGTTCAGCAGGCGCTGGTGCTGGAAGATCAGGCCGAGTTTACGGCGCAGGAAGGGGATGCCGGGTTTGCCCAGCTTGCCGATGTCCTGGCCGAACACGATCACGCGGCCGCTGCTCGGACGCTCGATGGCGGCGATCATCTTCATCAGGGTCGACTTGCCGGCGCCGGACGGGCCGGCCAGGTAGACCAGTTCGCCCTTGTCGATGTTCAGGGATACCTCGCGCAGGGCGGTGGCATCGGCGGAATATTGCTTCGAAACGGAGTGGAATTCGATCATCTGCATTTATCCGAGCAGCGCTTCGACGAACTCTTCTGCATTGAAAGGCTGCAGGTCGTCCAGCTTCTCGCCGACGCCGATGAAGTACACCGGCACCGGACGCGTGCGCGCGATCGCGGCCAGCACGCCGCCCTTGGCCGTGCCGTCGAGCTTGGTGATCACGAGGCCGGTCAGCTGCAGCGCGTCATCAAAAGCCTTCACCTGCGCCAGCGCGTTCTGGCCGGTATTGCCGTCGATGACGAGCACGGTTTCGTGGGGGGCGCCATCCATGCCCTTGCCGATCACGCGCTTGATCTTTTTCAGTTCTTCCATCAGGTGCAGCTGGGTCGGCAGGCGGCCGGCTGTATCGACCATCACGACGTCAACGCCGCGTGCCTTGCCAGACTGCACCGCGTCGAAGGCGACCGCGGCCGGATCGCCCGAGGCTTGCGAGATCACGGTGACGTTGTTGCGCTGGCCCCAGACCATCAACTGCTCGCGCGCAGCGGCGCGGAAGGTGTCGCCGGCGGCCAGCAGCACGGACTGATCCGAGCGCTGCATGTGCTTGGCGAGTTTGCCGATGGTGGTGGTTTTACCCGCACCATTGACGCCGGAAATCATCATCACGAGCGGCTCATGGCGGCCCAGTTCCAGCGGCTTTTGCAGGGGCGCGAGCATCTCGATCATCAGCGTTTTCAGCGCGGCCTTCACGGCGGCGGCGTCGAGCAGCTTGTCCTCCTTCACCTTGCGGCGCAGGCTATCGAGAAGAAACTGGGTCGCGTCCATGCCGGCATCCGACATCAGCAGCGCGGACTCGAGTTCCTCGTACAGGTCTTCGTCGATGCGCGCGCCGACGAACAGCAGCGACAAATTGCTCGAGGTCTTGGACAGGCCCGCCTTCAGGCGCGTCATCCAGGACCGTTTCTTTTCCGCTTCGCTGGTCGGGCGTTCGGCCGTTTCTTCGATGAAGAGGTCGGCTTCAGGGACGGCTTGCGTTACCGGGGCAGGTGCCAGGGCAGGTGTAGCAGGCGCCGGGGCGGGCGCAGGGGCGGGCACAACCGGCGCCGGCACAACCTCGACCGGCGCCGGTGTGTCGGCGGCTTTTTTTCTTTTAAAGAAACTAAACATGGATTGAATGGTGGAGGGTAGTGCATGCACATGCCGGACAAAACCGCCGGCACGACGAAAAGGGTCGCGCGTATTTTACCAGAGGGAGGTACTGACGAATCGGCAACGAATTGCCATCGAATTGGACAATGCAGAACGCTGCCGATATGCGCAAACGCGACAGTTCTGAAATGCGGCCCCAGGCCTGCCGACGACCTGGAGCGATCGAATCGTGCGCCCGGGTGTGTCCGTGCGCGCTGGTCTACAGTATGGGTTCGACCAGCACCGAACAGGAGGAAAAGCCCATGAAACGGTCCACGCTGCGCAACTCGCTCGCCTGGCTGTTCATTGCCCTCGTCGCGCTGTTCCTGACGCATCCGACAGCGGAGCAGCAAAGCGTGTTCGACGGCCCCTTGCCGCTGCCGGCCGATCTCGAGCCCCTGCTGCCGGGCTAGCGAACGGCCGCCAGTCGACTTATTGCCGGTTGCGGACCCACCAGTTGCCCTTCTTTTCCGGGGCCACCGGGCTCAGGCGCCAGGCGCCGTAGGGGTTATTGAACAGCGAGCCTTCGCCGTAATCGACCGCCGCCACCTTTTCGACCCGGTACACGGGTTTGCCCTCGCTGACCGAAAAGGTGTGGCCATCGGCCAGTTGTGGAGAACGTTCGAGCAGGTAGCGGGTGAAGAAGCGCAGCATGTCGGCCGCCTGCGTCTTGTCGCCCCCGCTGGTGATCGCTTCCGGCAAGCCGAAGTTGTGCATACCGCAGGAATAGACCTCGGCGCCGGCCACGTAGACCACCAGCGCCCGGTGCGCCGTCAGCTGGTCGAGCTGTTCGCACATGTCGATCCAGTAGGCCGGGGCGTGGGCGATCCCGGTGCTGTCGACCTTCACGCCAAGGCCGCCGCTATCGATCAGGGCGGCGCCGGCGCGCATCATCGCCTCGGCCGCTTCGCGCGAACCGCTGGGTCCTGCCAGGTAGGCGACCGACGCGTGGTCGTCGATGTCGGCCATCGCCTCGGTGGAGGCCCAGTGCGGACCGGCCCTGGCGAAGTCCGCCGCCAGGTTCGGATCGGCCCCTTGCAGCACGAGTTCGCAGGCGAAGCCGGTCTCGGCGTCGCGCAGCACGGTGCCCGTCAGGGAATAACCGATGGCGCTGACGGCGATCTCGTCGGCCAGGATGCTGCTGTTGTCCCATGGACCGGGAATGCACAAGACCAGTTCTGGGGTGGTGCTCACGGTGTTTCGTCTCCTTATCGTTTTGCCTGGCGCGCAGGCCCGTTGTGCATGCTGCCGTCGAGCAGCATAGCGCGTTCGGCGCAATGCTGCGTTTGGCAATCGAACCAGGGTCGAGGACCGTGCTGGAGCGTTCGTGCGAGGTGATAAAAGGTGAGAATTGGACCATCTTAATTCGGTAAACTATTCGCGAAACGGGATCTGCTCGCGTGGCGGCGTGATTCGCGTTTTAACCAAAAAAGGACGGCCCCTGATGCACCTTAGAATAATTACGGGCTTTGCCGCGCTTCTCGCGCTGGCCGCGTGCGGCGGAGGCAGTTCGCAGCCCGAACCGGCACCAGTCAATACGCAGGGACTCTGGTATCAAATCAATCCATACGCATTTTCCGAATTCCTGCTGCCTTATGTCCTGGTCCAGAATGGGGCCGACATCGTCGTCAAGCATTGCGACCGCTCCACCTCGGGCTGGAAGCTGCAGGGGAGCACACTGCTCGAAACGAATGGGGCACCTGCGAATTGGCACATCGCGGGCGACAACGCGATCATCGGTAAGCTTGGCGCGAGCGGCGGCGTCGAGTGGCGGCGGTTTTCAAATTCCCCCGTCTTCGACTCGGGGCGGGTGTCATTCCAGGGAGCATCCCTGACGCCCTTGCAGGCGAGCCAGGATGTCTGCGCTGCCAGGGCGAGCGCGACGTACAAGGACGTGAACGGGACCGATATCAGTTCGGCCGGCATCATGATAACCGCCCCCTACCAGGGCAGCCATGTGCGGATCGACCTCAACTTCGCACCCCCGCGCAAGAGTGGCGTCAGCCTTCCCGCAGCTTATGTGCCCTTGAGCGATTACCTGCGCACGGGTGAGTTCGTGGTCGGCGACAGCACGTACTTCGTTCAACATCTGGACAGCGCCGCCCACGTGCAAGTGCGCTCGGCCGCATTCACGGCGTCGAAAGGCCGCGACAGCCTGACGATCACAGGGGGCAAGATCACGGTCGGTGTTCTCGCCAATGGCGCATACACCTTCAACGGCAGCCTGACCACCGACAGCGACGGGCCGCTGGCATTCAGCGCCGAGCTGACGCTGGAACGGCGCTTGTAGCACCTGCCGTCGCCGTTTGCGGTGCAAGCGGGCCTTAGCCCGCCTGTGCCGCCTGCGCCGCCTTGCGCATCGCCTCCAGCGTGAGGTTTGGCGTAATCAGGTTGCCGTCGTAACGTAATTCGATCAGGGCCGGCAGGTTCTTGCCGTTCGCGTGTTCCAGTGCGCGCGCCAGGGCCGGCGCGAAGTCGGCCGTCTTCTCGACGATTTCCCCATGCCCGCCGTAGGCCCGCGCCAGCGCCGCGAAGTCCGGGTTGTGCAGGGTCGTACCCGAGACGCGGCCCGGATAGGTTTTTTCCTGGTGCATGCGGATGGTGCCGAACATGCTGTTGTTGAAGACGATGATGATCACGCCGGCCCCGTACTGCACGGCGGTCGCCAGTTCCTGGCCCGTCATCATGAATTCGCCGTCTCCCGCAAAGGTGACGACGGTGCGCTGCGGGTCGACGATTTTTGCCGCGACACCCGAGGGCACCGCATAGCCCATCGCGCCGTTGGTCGGCGCCAGCTGCGTGCGCATGCCGCCATAGCGCCAGAAGCGGTGCGCCCAGGAGGCGTAGTTGCCGGCGCCGTTGGTGATGATGGTGTCGCGTGGGAGCGTCGCCATCAGGTCCTGCACCACTTGCCACAGGTCCAGCGGCGCTTCGCCGTTCCTGAAGATTGGCGGCTGCTCCTGGTAAGCGGCGAGATCGGCCTTCGCCTCGGCGACGGTATGGCGCCAGGCGCTGGCATCGACCGGTTCCATCGCGGCCAGCATGGCGGTGACTTGCGGCGCGCCGCTGGCGATCATCAATTCGGCCTGATAGACGCTGCCCAGTTCCTCGGGGTCGGCGTGGATGTGGACCAGGCGCTGGGCCGGCACCGGCGAGGCGAGCAGGGTGTAGCCGCCGGTCGTCATCTCGCCCAGGCGCGGGCCGATCGCAATGACGAGATCCGCGTCCTTGACGCGCGCGGCCAGTTTCGGGTTGATGCCGATGCCGACGTCGCCGATGTAATTCGGGTGGGCGTTATCGAGCAGGTCCTGGAAGCGGAAGGTGCAGGCGACGGGAAGTGCGTTCGCTTCGGCGAAGCGTTGCAGGTCGGCGCAGGCCTGCGCATTCCAGGTGCCGCCGCCGAGCAGCACGATCGGGCGCTGCGCTTCGGCCAGCATCGAACGCAGGGTATCGATTTGCGCAGCGCTTGGCGCCGCCTGCACCGGCTGGTAGCGGCGGGTGTCGGCCACTTCTGCCGTATCGATCAGCATGTCCTCGGGCAGGGCCAGCACCACCGGGCCCGGACGGCCGCTGGTCGCAATCTGGAACGCGCGCGCGATGTATTCGGGGATGCGGTCGGCGCGGTCGATCTGCGCCACCCATTTCGCCATCTCGCCGTACATGCGGCGGTAGTCGATTTCCTGGAAGGCTTCGCGGTCGACGAAATCGTTGCCGACCTGGCCGATGAACAGGATCATGGGCGTGGAATCCTGGTAGGCCGTGTGCACGCCGATCGAGGCGTTCGTCGCGCCGGGGCCGCGGGTGACGAAACAGATGCCGGGCTTGCCGGTCAGCTTGCCGTAGGCCTCGGCCATGAAGGCCGCGCCCCCTTCCTGGCGGTTGATGACGAAGCGGATCTCGGAGTCATGCAGGGCGTCGAGCACGTCGAGATAGCTTTCGCCGGGCACGCCGAAGGCGGTGTCGACGCCGTGAACGTGCAGTGCATCGACCAGGATCTGGCCGCCGGTGCGGGAAGGGTGCGTCATGTGTCGGTCATCCTTGAAAGGTAGGCATCGTGGCATTCTATGCAATCGCCTGGCGGCGGGCTTTTCAAATGGCGACACCGATTTTCAAAAATGGCGGCGCTTACCCCCATCGGTTACAATGCACCCCGTGAAGCAGGCCAGACAGCCGCTGGCTGGCACTCTCAAGGTGCCGGCGGGAGGAAGGTCCGGACTCCACAGAGCGGGGTGACGGTTAACGGCCGTCCGCCGAAAGCCGCTGGCGCAAGCCAGGGGTATAAGGCGAGGAATAGGGCCACAGAGACGAGCGTATTCAGTTACGGTGAAACGCGGTAACCTCCACTCGGAGCAATTCCAAATAGGCACGCGTTGATGTTGCTCGCGGAGCGTGCGGGTAGGAAGCTTGAGCGCCGGAGTAATTCGGCGCCTAGAGGAATGGCTGTCATAGGGGCGTCCCGCAAGGGAGACCACTACACAGAATCCGGCCTATCGGCCTGCTTTACACTTAATTCACAGCGCAGGGGGACTCGTGCCTCAACATCTGCCTCAGTACGTGCCGCAGTACGTCCTGGCCCTGGACCAGGGAACGACCAGTTCCCGCGCCATCCTGTTCGATCGCCAGGGACAGGTCTTCGCCTGCGCCCAGCAGGAGTTTCCCCAGCATTTCCCGCAGCCCGGCTGGGTCGAGCACGACGCGCTCGACATCTGGAACAGCCAGCTCGCCTGCGCGCGCAAGGTGATGTCCGACAGCCGCGTGCCGGCTTCCCAGATCGCCGCCATCGGCATCGCCAATCAACGCGAGACCACCGTCGTCTGGGACCGCGCCAGCGGCGAGCCGATCGCGCCCGCCATCGTCTGGCAGGACCGGAGAACGGCCGGTGCCTGCGACCGCCTGCGCGAGGCGGGCTACGCGCGCCAGATCAGCCGCAGCACCGGACTCGAACTGGACGCCTATTTTTCCGCCACCAAACTGCAATGGCTGCTCGAGAACGTGCCCGGCGCGCGCGAACGGGCCCTGGCCGGCGAACTCTGTTTCGGCACGATCGACAGCTGGCTCGCCTATCAATTATGCGGGCGCCATGTCACCGACGTCAGCAACGCTTCGCGCACGATGCTCTACAACATCCATACGATGCGTTGGGATCCGTTTCTGCTCGACCTGTTCGGCGTGCCGGAATCGATGTTGCCGGAAGTGGTGCGCAGCTCGGGCCAGGTCGGCCTCGCGCGCGAGGAATGGTTCGGCAGGCCGATCCCCCTGTCGGGCATCGCCGGCGACCAGCAGGCCGCCACCTTCGGCCAGGCCTGCTACGACAAGGGCATGGTGAAAAATACCTATGGCACCGGTTGTTTCATGCTGATGCACTCGGGCTATGTGCCGCCGGTCTCGCGCAACCGCCTGCTGGCGACCATCGGCTGGAAGATCGACGGCCGCACCGACTACATGTTGGAGGGCAGCGTCTTCATGGGCGGCGCCACCGTCCAGTGGCTGCGCGATGGCCTCGGCATCATCAAGGATTCGAACGAGGTCGAAGCGCTGGCGACCTCGGTGCCGGATTCCGGCGGCGTGATGCTGGTGCCGGCCTTTGTCGGCCTCGGCGCGCCGCACTGGGACCCGTACGCGCGCGGCACCATCGTCGGCATGACGCGCGGCACGACAAAGGCGCACATTGCACGCGCGGCGATCGAGGCAATCGCCTACCAGAGCGCGGAATTGCTGGCGGCGATGCAGAAGGATGCCGCCTGCCCGGTAATGGAAGTACGCGCCGACGGCGGCGCCGCCCGCAACGATTTACTCATGCAATTCCAGGCCGACCTGCTCGGCGTGCCGGTGGTGCGCCCGGCGGTGACGGAAACCACGGCGCTGGGCGCGGCCTACCTGGCTGGCCTGGCCGAGGGCTTCTGGAGCTCGCGCGAGGAAATCCAGGCCCTGTGGCGCGCCGAGCGCCGCTTCGAGCCGGACATGCCGGCCGAGCGTCGTGCCGAACTGCGGACGCGCTGGGCGCGTGCGGTCGAGCATGCCAAGGGCTGGGTCGAGCATTGACGGCGTTCGCGATCCCGGCGCCTGCCGCCTGGGTGTATGCGGCCTTGTTCGCCATCGCGCTGCTGGCCTGCGGCGCGCCCTTGCTGGTGCTGCACCGCGACGGGCCGGCGCGTACCCTGCGCAACGTGGGACTGGCGGCGATCCTGATCGTGCCGTTGATGTCGGCCCTCGGTTTTACCATGTCGGACAACGAGTTGCGTCTTGAAAACGGCAAGCTCGTGCTGCACGCGGCCCACTTCTACCAGCACGAGCGTCCGCTGGGCGAGTTCGACCTGGCGCGGGCGCGGGCCGGTAGTCTCGACGCCATCCCGGAGGCCCGGCTCGGCGTGCGCAGCAATGGCATCAGCCTGCCGGGTTATGCGGCGGGGCGTTTTACGGGGCAGGGCGGACAGGTGTTTGCGTTGCTGACCGACCGCGGCCGGGTGGTCTACCTGCCGGCCAGAACTGGACCTTCGTTATTGATCAGCGTGCAGCAGCCGGAGCGCTTCCTGGCTGCGCTGCGCGCAACGCCGGCCAGGTGAGGACGCGCGGCCACTACCCGCTTACGATTTCTCGACGATCTCGAGATCGAACTCGTCGACGCCCGCCACTTCGCCATGCACCCGGTCACCCGGCTGCAGCGCACCGACGCCGCCCGGCGTACCGGTGAAGATCAGGTCGCCCGGCGCCAGCGTCACCAGGCGCGACAGGTGGCTGATGATGTCGGCGATCGGCCAGATCATCTCGTTCAAGGCGCCGTCCTGGCGCACCTCGCCGTTCACGGAAAAGCGGATGCAGGCATCGTCTGCCGGATGGCCGAAGGCGCTCACCGGACGCAGCGGGCTGCACGGGGCGGAGGCATCGAAACCCTTGGCCATGTCCCACGGACGGCCGGTGTCCTTCGCCACCGCCTGCATGTCGCGCCGCGTCAGGTCGAGGCCGACGCCGTAACCCCACACCTTGGCCAGCGCCTCGTCCGCCGGAATGTCGGCGCCGCCCGAACGCAGGGCGACGACCAGTTCGATCTCGTGGTGCAGGTCCTTTGTCGCCGGCGGATAGGGAATGGCGCCTTCGGCGGGCACCACGGCGTCGGCCGGCTTGGTGAAGAAGAAGGGCGGTTCACGGTCCGGATCGCTGCCCATTTCGCGCGCGTGGGTCGCATAATTGCGGCCGACGCAGAAGACGCGGCGGATCGGGAAGCGGGCGCTGCTGCCGAAGATGGCGAGCGAAGGCGTGGCAGGTGGCGTGATGGCGAACTCGGTCATGGGGCTCTCTGGTTGACGATATGACCTTATTCTAGCGCCGCCGGAGGATCAGCGGAACGCCAAGTTAAAACCCGATCCGCGCCCGTCCCGGCACGCCGCGCAGGCGCACGTCGGCCACGGTCACATGGGCACGCCCGTCGGCCACCGCATAACCCAGGCTGTCGAGCAGGGTCTTGCGCAGGTCGCGCGGGGCGACCGGGGCCAGCTTGTCGAGCACCGCATCGGGCAGGCGCGCGTCGAACCCGGGCAAGTTCAGTTCCACCAGCAGCGCCGCGACCATGCGCTGGGCGATCCCGGCCGCCTGGCTCGCCGTCGGCGCCGGCACCTCGTACACGGCCATCCGGTTCAACAGGGGCGCCGGGATGCCTTCGGTGGAATTGGCGGTGAGTACCCAGAAGATCTGGCTGGCGTCGATCTCGACGTCGATGAATTCGTCGCGGAAGGCGCGCGAGGTTTCCGGCTCCAGCAGTTGGTACAAGGCGGCCAGCGGGTCGGACTGCGAGGAACCGCTCGCCTTTTCCACTTCATCGAGCACCACGACCGGATTCGCGTACTGGCCGCGCACGAGGCGCTCGGCGACCTTGCCGCATTTCGCGCCGCGCCAGCTGGCCGAGCTGCCGGTGATGACGAAGCCGGCCGAGAGGGCGTTCATGCTGATCAGTTCGCAGTCGGTGCCCATGGCGCGCGCCAGGCGCTTGGCGAAATGGGTCTTGCCGACGCCCGGCCCGCCCAGCAGCAGGATCGGCATCACATTGAACCCCTTGTTGCCGGCGTGGGCCAGGCGCAGGTAGCGCGCCAGGTCGTCCAGCACGGCGTCGAAGTTCGGGCATTCTTCAAAGAGCGGGGACAGGGCGTCGAGGGAAGAGGGCGTGGTCACGAAGCGCTCGGGGCCGGT
Source organism: Massilia litorea (assembly GCF_015101885.1). Classification (NCBI taxonomy): domain Bacteria; kingdom Pseudomonadati; phylum Pseudomonadota; class Betaproteobacteria; order Burkholderiales; family Oxalobacteraceae; genus Massilia; species Massilia litorea. The sequence continues at coordinate 279,625 of NZ_CP062941.1, read as the reverse complement.
ATCGAGCATGCGTTCATAGAACGCTTCGAGCTCGGGCGAGCGGCCCCGGCTGCGATCCAGGGCATCCTGTACGTCGAGCAGGTCGTACACGGCGCGGGTGCGCGCAATGGTCAGGCTCACGGCAATCTCCTTGCTGTTACGGCAACTCGCCCCCGGCCTGGGCCGAACTGTTGGGCGATGGAGAAATCCTAATCCTTCCAGCATGAATCCGCAATTTCCCGGATGTCGCGTGCGAGCCGGCCACAGCTACGATCTCGTCGCGGAAAATGAATATTTTTTCTACAAGGAAAAAATGTCGCGTAATTATCCAGATGAGGTAAGACATTCACACTTGAGCCTAAGTGCTTAATTTTCCGAGAGATTTTGTCGTGAGACTGCTTGAGCGATGCGTGCTAAGTCCTTCATTTCATTAGCAAAATCCAGATTTTTCCTACCGGAATTCGCTTGACCAGTAACAACGCTTCCTCTAAAGTGGGAAACAGTGTGAAAAAGTGCAGTTTTGTGGGAGAAGTTCAGGTCTCCCGGCGCGCAAAACAACTAAACTGATAACTCTCCAAAGCTAGGTACCTACGTGTTTCAAGGCGCGTCAGCGATCAATCTCGATGCGAAAGGCCGGATGTCGATTCCGGCAAAGCATCGTGACGCCCTCGCGCTGCAATGCGAAGGCCGCCTCACGCTGACCCGCCACCCGCACGGCTGCCTGTTGCTGTTCCCGCGTCCCGTCTGGGAAACCCACCGCGACCAGATCGCCGCCTGGCCCATGTCGGCACGCGCGTGGCAGCGCATTTTCCTCGGTAACGCCTGCGATGTCGAGATGGACAGCGCCGGCCGCGCCCTGATTTCCCCCGAACTGCGTGCCGCCGTCGGCCTGGAAAAAGAAGTGATGATGCTCGGCATGGGCAGCCACTTCGAGATCTGGGACGCCGCCAAGCTGGCCGCCGATGAAGCATCCGCCGTTGCCGGCGGCATGCCCGATGTACTTTCCAATTTCTCTTTCTGAGGCACGGATGACGATTGCCACTCCGGTGCCCGAATTGCAGCATCGCACGGTGCTGCTTGATGAAGCGGTCGATGCGCTCGACCTGACGGGCGCTCGTGCCTCGGGTCTCTATATAGATGGCACCTTCGGCCGCGGCGGCCACAGCCGCCTGATCCTGTCGCGCCTGGCACCGGACGGTCGCCTGGTTGCCTTCGACAAGGACCTGCAGGCGATCGCCACCGCGCAGCAGATCGCCGACCCACGCTTTTCGATTGTCCACGACAGCTTCGCGACCATGGGCACGGCACTCGCCGCCCAGGGTGTGACGCAAGTGGACGGCATCCTGCTCGACCTGGGCATCTCCTCGCCCCAGGTCGACGACGCCACGCGGGGCTTCAGCTTCCGCAACGACGGCCCGCTCGACATGCGGATGGACACGACACGCGGACTCTCGGCCGCCGAATGGATAGCCACGGCGACCGAACAACAACTGGAAAAGGTTATACGTGATTATGGGGAAGAACGGTTTGCTTTTCAGATTGCAAAGGCGGTTGTTGCTCGCCGGGCAATCGAGCCAATTTCAGGCACACGCCAGCTTGCCGCAATCGTGGCAGACGCGGTCAAGACTCGGGAAAAAGGCAAGGATCCGGCCACCCGTACCTTTCAGGCTATCCGGATTTTCATCAATAAAGAGCTTGAGGACCTCGAGGCAGGGCTGACGGCTGCCTACGCCATGCTCGCGCCCGGCGCCCGCATGTCCGTGATCAGCTTCCACTCGCTCGAAGACCGCATGGTCAAGCAATTCCTGGCCAGCAAGGCCAAGGTGCCGCAGCCGGACCGGCGCCTGCCGATCCGCGCCGTCGACCTGCCGCAGCCGCAGATGAAGCTGATTGCCAAGATCAAGCCATCCGGCGAGGAAGTCTCCGCCAACCCGCGCGCCCGTTCGGCGGTGCTGCGCGTGGCCGAGCGGCTGGAGGATGCGGCACGATGAGCAACAAGCTCAACATCCTGCTGGCGGCCGGCCTGATCGCCTGCGGCCTGACCCTGGTTAACGCGCGCTACCAGGCGCGCCACCTGTTTATCGAACTCGAGCGCCTGCAGCAGCAGTCGCGCCAGCTCGACATCGACTGGGCCCAGCTGCAGCTGGACCAGTCCACGCTCGGCAAGAACGAGCGCATCGAGCAGATCGCCCGCACCAACCTGAACATGACCCCGCTGACCCCGGCGCGCACCCAGTACCTGACGGAGGGCGCGCGATGAAGCGCGACAAGCCCTTCACCACCGGCCGCGTCGCCGCGGCCAAAGGCATGGCCTTCTCGAAGAGCCCCGTGCTGGCCGTGCGCCTGCCCGACTGGCGCTCGCGCGTGATGCTGTTCGTGCTGTTCGCGGCCTTTGCCGCGCTCGGCCTGCGCGCGCTCTGGCTGCAGGGCATGTCGACCCAGTTCCTGCAAAAGCAGGGCAAGAGCCGCTACGAGCGCACGCTCGAGCTGCCCGCCACGCGCGGCAAGATCATGGACCGTAACGGCGAGGTGCTGGCCTCGTCCCTGCCGGTGAAGGCCGTCTGGGCGATCCCGGAAGACGTGCTGGCCTCGCCGCCGGAAAAACTGAGGGAACTGGCGCGCCTGCTCGAGATGCCGGAATCGGAACTGCGCAAGAAGCTCGACTCCGACCGCACCTTCGTCTACCTGAAGCGCCAGGTCGAGATGGACGTCATCGCGAAAATCGAAAAACTTAAAATCTCGGGCCTCGACACGCGCAAGGAATACAAGCGTTTTTATCCGCAGGGCGAAGTCATGACCCACATGGTCGGCTTCACCAACGTCGAAGACGTGGGCCAGGAAGGCATGGAGCTGGCGCAGCAAAAATCCCTGGTCGGCGCGGTGGGCAGCCGCCGCGTGATCAAGGACCGCCTGGGCCGCATCGTCGAAGACCTGGGCTTCTCGCGCGAGCCGCACGACGGCAAGGACTTGACGCTGTCGGTCGACAGTAAACTCCAGTACATCGCCTTCACCAGCGTCAAGAATGCGGTCGAGAAGTTCAACGCCCAGGCCGGCGGCGCCGTCGTGCTCGACGTGCAGACGGGCGAAGTGCTGGCCATGGCCAACTACCCGAGCTACAACCCGAACGACCGCTCCAAGCTCACCGGCGAGCAGCTGCGCAACCGCGTCATCACCGACACCTTCGAGCCCGGCTCGACGATCAAGCCGGTGACCGTGGCGCTCGGCCTGGAAACCAAGCGCATCACGCCGAACACCGTGTTCGACACCTCGCCCGGCCGCATCACGATCACGGGGAAGACCATCCGCGATACCCACAACTACGGCGTGCGTACCGTGGGCGGCATCATCCAGAAGTCGTCGAACATCGGCGTGGTGAAAATCTCGCAGCTGATCCCGCCGCAGGAAATGTGGGAGATGTACACCAAGCTCGGTTACGGCCAGGCCCCGCGCTTCGGCTTCCCCGGCCCGACCGCCGGCCGCGTGCGTCCATGGAAGTCCTGGAAGCCGATCGAATACGCGAACATGGCCTTCGGCCACGGCCTGTCGGTGTCGCTGCTGCAGATGGCGCGCTCCTACATGATCTTCGCGCGCAACGGCGACATCATCCCGCTGTCGTTCGTCAAGATGGACGAACGGCCGGTCGGCCAGCAGGTCATTTCGCCGAAGACCGCGGCCCAGGTGCGCACCATGCTCGAATCGGTCGTCAGCCCGGAAGGCACGGCCTCGAAGGCGCAGGTGCCGGGCTACCGCGTGGGCGGCAAGACCGGTACCGCCGAAAAGATCGTCAACGGCCATTACTCGCGCACCGACAACATCGGCTATTTCGTCGGCATCGCGCCGATGTCGAAGCCGCGTTTCATCATCGCCGTCATGGTCGACAACCCGCGCGGCGCGCTGCGCACCGGCGGCAGCGTCGCAGCGCCGACCTTCGCCGACCTGGCAGCGAACGCCCTGCGGGCCCATAACATTCCTCCGGATTCGTCGGTCACCGACATCATCATTCCGGAAGAGCCACTCGAGGAGAGTTGGTGATGACGCGTAGCCTGCACGATATCTGCAAGTGGATCACTGCCGCCGCACCGGGCGGCAAACTCGTTTCCGACTCGCGCCAGGTTGTACCGGGCGACGTCTTCTTCGCCTATCCGGGCGAAACCGCCGACGGGCGCCGCTTCATCGCTTCGGCAGTCGCGAACGGCGCCGCCGCCGTCGTCTTCGAAGCGCGCGACTTCGCCTGGGACGAGGCAATCGTGGTGCCGCACCTGGCCGTGCCGGACCTGAAACCGCAGGCCGGCCTGATCGCGCACGCCGTCCTCGGCCAGCCCGACGCCGACATGTTCACCGTCGGCGTGACCGGCACCAATGGAAAAACCTCGTGCGCCGTCTGGCTCGGCCAGGCCTTCGCAAGGCTCGGCGAGACGGCCGCCGTCATCGGCACCCTCGGCGTGGCCATGTACAAAGGGCGCGGCGAACCCGAGTTCGACGTGACCGGCTACACCACGCCGGACGCCGTGCTGCTCGCGAGCCGCCTGGCTGCCGTGCGCGAAGCGAAGGCACGCTCGCTGGCGATCGAAGTCTCGTCCATCGGCCTGGTCGAAGGACGCCTGGCCGGCCTGCATTTCGACGTCGCGATCTTCACCAACCTGACGCGCGACCACCTCGACTACCACGGCGACATGGAGACCTACGAGGCGGCCAAGCTCAAGCTGTTCGAATGGCCCGGCCTGCAGACCGCCGTCGTCAACCTCGACGATCCGGCCGGCCAGCGCCTGGTGGCACACCTGCGTGCGACCAATCCCGGGCTGGCGATCACCGGCTACACGCTGCACGACGCGGCCACCCAGCCGGCGATCGAGGGCGTGACCATCCTGCGCGCGTCCAATAAACGCAGCCGTCCGACGGGAGCCGAATTCCAGCTCGAGGCGCCCCAGGGTAGCCAGCTGGTGAAAACCCAGCTGGTCGGCCGCTTCAACATCAGCAATGCGCTGGCCGTGCTGGGCGCGCTGCTGGCCAAGGGCGTCGAGCTGCCGCGCGCGGTCGAGGCGATCGAAGCCTTGCTGCCGGCCCCGGGCCGCATGCAGCAGGTCGGCGGCCAGGATGCGCCGCTGGTCGTGATCGATTACGCCCACACGCCGGACGCGCTGGAAAAAACCCTGCACGCGCTGCGCCAGGTTGCGGACGAGCGTGGCGGCCAGCTGTGGTGCGTGTTCGGCTGCGGCGGCGACCGCGACCCGGGCAAGCGTCCGCAGATGGGCGCCGTCGCGCAAGCTGCCGACCAGGTCATCGTCACCAGCGACAACCCGCGCAGCGAAGAACCGGGCGCGATCATCGCCCAGATCGTCGCGGGTATGGATAAAGAACATCAGGCGATCGAGGACCGCGCCACCGCGATCCTGGCCGCCGTCAAGCAGGCGAATAAACAGGACGTGATCCTGCTGGCCGGGAAGGGCCACGAGCCCTACCAGGAAATCAAGGGCAAGAAGCTGCCGTTTTCCGACGCCGACCACGCCGCGCTGGCGCTCAGTGCGCGGCTCACCATGATGAGGAATAACTAGCATGCGCGGTTCGCTCGCACATCTGATCGCATCGATGCCTGGTTCTCAGCTGATTGCTGACGCCAGCTTCGACAGCGTCTCGACCGACAGCCGCACGGCGAATGCCGGCGCGCTGTTCGTCGCATTGCGCGGCGAAACCTTCGATGCCCATGACTTCCTGCCGCAGGTCGCCGCCAACGGCGCCGCCGCGGTCGTCGCGGAACGCCTGCCGGAAGGCTGGACCCTGCCGGCCATCCTCGTGCCGAACACCCTGGCGGCGCTCGGCCAGATCGCGAATCAATGGCGCCGCCAGTACAGCATTCCCCTGATCGGCGTCACCGGCAGCAACGGCAAGACGACGGTCAAGGAAATGATCGCCGCGATCCTCGCCGCCGCGTTCGGCGAAGCCGCACGCCTGGCCACGCAGGGAAACCTGAACAACGAGATCGGCGTGCCGCTGACCCTGATGCGCCTGGAAGCCTCGCACCGCGCGGCCGTCGTCGAACTCGGCATGAACCATCCGGGCGAGATCGGTCGCCTCGCCGCGATCGCCCAGCCGACCGTGGGACTGGTGAACAACGCCCAGCGCGAGCACCAGGAATTCATGCACACGGTGGAAGCGGTGGCGCAGGAAAACGGCTCCGTACTGGCCGCCTTGCCGGCGGACGGCGTGGCCGTCTATCCGGGCGACGACGTCTATACGTCCCTCTGGCAGGGCCTGGCGGCGCACTGCCGGAGCATGACTTTCGGCCTTTCCGACGCCTGCGACGTGCGCGCGAGCTACGCCAGCACGGGATTCGGTAACAATTTGAAAGTAACGACGCCGGGCGGCGCGTTTGAACTGAAACTGGCAGCCGCGGGCGAGCACAATGTACGCAACGCGCTGGCGGCGATTGCCTGCGCGCTGGCGGGCGGCATCGAACAAAGCGTCATCGTGCGCGGCCTGGAAGGTTTTACCCCGGTCGGCGGGCGCCTGCAGCAAAAGCGCGCCGCGAACGGCGCGCTGGTGATCGACGACACCTACAACGCCAACCCCGACTCGATGCGCGCCGCGATCGATGTGCTGGCAGCCTATCCGGCACCGCGCATCCTGGTCATCGGCGACATGGGCGAGGTGGGCACGCAGGGCCGCGAATTCACCGAAGAGATCGGCGCGTATGCGCAAAGCCGCGGCATCGAGACGGTGCTGGCGACGGGTGAGCTCTCGCGCCATCTGGCGGCGAGCGGCGCCCATTATTTCGAGCAGTTTGAGGATGTTTTGGCAGCACTGGACAAGGAACTGGGCGGCAATTCTGATGCAACTGTGTTGGTGAAGGGCTCGCGTTTCATGAAGATGGAACGCGTGGTCAATCACCTGACTGGATCCACACACACTGGCAAGGACGCCCACTAAATGCTTCTCTGGCTCGCCCAATACCTGCAGGACTACATCGGTCCGATGCGTGTCTTTAACTTCATCACCTTCCGCGCGGTGTTCGCCACGATCACCGCGATCGCGCTCGGCCTGTTTACCGGCCCGGCCGTGATCCGCAAGCTGACCGAGATGAAGGTCGGCCAGGCCGTGCGCACCCAGGGTCCGCAGACCCACCTGAAAAAACACGGCACCCCGACCATGGGCGGCGTGCTGATCCTGATCTCGATCGCCATCTCCACGCTGCTGTGGTGCGACCTGTCGAACCGGCTGATCTGGCCGGTGCTGATCGTCACGCTCGGCTTCGGCGCCGTCGGCTGGGTCGACGACTACCGCAAGGTCGTGTACCAGGACCCGGAAGGCATGCGCTCGCGCGAAAAATACTTCTGGATGTCGCTGGTCGGCCTGACTGCCTCGCTGTATCTCGCGTTCTCGGTGTCGGCCAAGACCCCGTGGGGCGTGGCCCAGCTGTTCGTGGCCTGGGTACAGTCGGGCTTCTCGATGGACCTGCCGCCCAAGGCCGACCTGATCGTCCCCTTCTTCAAGACCATCAGCTATCCGCTGGGCGTCTGGGGTTTCATTGCGCTGACCTATTGCGTGATCGTCGGCTCCTCGAACGCGGTCAACTTCACCGACGGCCTCGATGGCCTGGCCATCATGCCGACCGTGATGGTCGGCGGCGCGCTGGGACTGTTCGCTTATCTCACCGGTAACGTCACCTACTCGAAATACCTGTTCATTCCGCACATCGCCGGCGCCGGCGAACTGCTGATCTTCTGCGGTGCGATGGCAGGGGCAGGGCTGGCCTTCCTCTGGTATAACGCGCACCCGGCGCAGATGTTCATGGGCGACGTCGGCGCACTGGCGCTGGGCGGTGCGCTCGGCACGATCGCCGTCATCGTGCGCCAGGAAATCGTCCTGTTCATCATGGGCGGCGTGTTCGTGGCCGAGACGCTGTCGGTGATCATCCAGGTCAGCTGGTTCAAGTACACGAAAAAACGTTACGGCACCGGCCGCCGCGTCTTCCTGATGGCGCCGCTGCACCACCATTTCGAACAAAAGGGCTGGAAGGAGACCAAGGTCGTGGTCCGCTTCTGGATCGTGACGATGGTCCTGGTCCTCGTCGGCCTCTCTACCTTGAAACTGCGCTGATCGATGAACTACGAAGGCAAACTCGCACTGGTATTGGGGCTCGGGGAATCCGGGCTCGCGATGGCGCAATGGCTCGCCCGTTGCGGCGCGCGCGTGCGCGTGGCCGACACGCGCGCCGAGCCGCAACGCCTGCCTGCGCTGCGCGAAGCCGTGGCCGATGCCGAATTCGTCCACGGCGAGTTCACGGCCGCGCTGCTCGACGGCGTCGATTTCGTGGCCGTCAGCCCCGGCCTGGCGCCGAACAAGGAACTGGCCGAGATCACGCCTGCCGCGCAAGAGAAGAACATCCCCGTCTGGGGCGAGATCGAGCTGTTCGCGCAAGCGCTGGCCGCCCTGAAGGCGGAGCGTGCGTACGCGCCGAAAGTCATCGCGATCACCGGCACCAACGGCAAGACGACCGTCACGAGCCTGACCGGCCTGCTGTGCCGCCGCGCCGGTTTCGAGACCCGCGTGGCCGGCAATATCAGCCCGGCCGCGCTGGACGTGCTGCGCGAAGCCCTTCATGAGGACAAGCTGCCGCAGGCCTGGGTGCTCGAACTGTCCAGCTTCCAGCTGCACACCACTTACTCCTTGAACGCCGATGCGGCGACGGTGCTGAACATCACCCAGGACCACCTCGACTGGCACGGCGACATGGCCGCCTACGCCGCCGATAAAGCCCGCATCTTCGGCGCCGACACCACCCGCGTGCTGAACCGCGACGACGCCATCGTGATGGGCATGGGCGCACCGAATGTGCCGCAGATTACCTTCGGCACCGGCGAACCGCAGGAAGCGGGCAGCTTCGGCATCGTCAACGAGCGCGGCGTGCTGTGGCTGGCCACCGCGCTGGCCGGCGAGGCGAGTGAGAAAAAATTAAAAAAAGGCGAGGTCGCCGAGCCGGTCGAAACGACGGTGAGCCGCCTGATGCCGGCCGACGCCCTGAAAATCCGCGGCCTGCATAACGCCTCGAACGCGCTCGCCGCCCTGGCCCTGTGCCGCGCCGCCGGCCTGCCGCTGGCGCCCTTGCTGCACGGCCTGCGGGAATACGCGGGCGAGCCGCACCGCGTCGAGCTGGTCGCTTCCATCGACAACGTCGACTACTACGACGACAGCAAGGGCACGAATGTCGGCGCCACCGTCGCCGCCTTGCTCGGCCTCGGCAAGGCCTTTACCGGCGAAGACCAGCAGATCCTCCTGATCGCCGGCGGCGACGGCAAGGGCCAGGATTTCAGTCCGCTGGCCGAGCCCGTCTCGCGCTACGTGCGCGCCGTGCTGCTGATCGGGAAGGACGCGCCTGCCGTGAAGGCCGCGATCGAACCTTCCGGCGTGCCGTGCTTCGACCTCGACGACCTGCCGCAGGCGGTGCGCCGCGCCGCCGGCCTGGCGCGCGCAGGCGACAGCGTGCTGCTGTCCCCGGCCTGCGCCAGCCTCGACATGTTCACGAACTATGCGCACCGCGCACAGGTGTTCGTCGACGCCGTGCGCGAGATCGCGCTCGAGAAGGGGCAGGAGATCTGATGGCTTTCCAGATTCCCTTCAAATTCTCCGGTTCCGCCAGCGACGCGGCCATCGCCGAGCGCTCGCGCCCGTCGAAGATGATGGACTACGACCAGCCGCTGGTCTGGGTCACCGTGATCCTGATGCTGTTCGGGATGGTGATGGTGTATTCGGCCTCGATCGCGCTGCCGGACTCGCCCAAGTTCGCCTACCTGACCGGGCGCCATGAATACTTCCTGTTCCGCCAGATGGCCTTCATCGCGGCGGCGCTCCTGTTCGGCTATATCACCTTCCGCATCCCCATCGCCTCCCTGCAAAAGCTGGCGCCGCTGATGTTCGTCGGCACCCTGGTGCTGTTGATGCTGGTCCTGATTCCAGGCGTCGGCGTGGTGGTGAACGGCGCGCGGCGCTGGCTGTCGCTGAAAGTCTTCAACCTGCAGCCGTCCGAGATGATGAAGATCGTCGCCGTGCTGTACGCCGCCGACTTCACGGTGCGCAAGCAGCAGTACATGCACAAGCTGACCAAGGGTTTCATGCCGATGGCCTTTGCGATCGGCGTGGTCGGCATGCTGCTGCTGCTCGAGCCCGACCTCGGCGCCTTCGGCGTCATCGTCTGCATCGCCATGGGCATCCTGTTCCTGGGCGGCTTCAACATGATCTGGTTCGGCGGTATCGGCGCCATCCTGGTGATCATTTTTACGTCCATCATCGCGCTGTCGCCATTCCGCCGCGCGCGCATGTTCGCCTACCTCGACCCGTGGCAGGAAGACAATGCGCTGGACAAGGCCTATCAATTGACCCACTCGCTGATCGCCTTCGGGCGCGGCGAGATCGGCGGCGTCGGCCTCGGCAACAGCGTCGAGAAGCTGCACTACCTGCCGGAAGCGCACACCGACTTCATCATGGCCGTGATCGGCGAAGAGCTGGGCCTGGTCGGCGTGCTGGTGACGCTGGCGCTGTTTTACTGGATCGTCAAGCGCGCCTTCGACATCGGCCGCCAGGCGATCGCCCTCGACCAGTTCTTCGCGGGCCTGGCTGCGAAAGGCATCGGCATCTGGATCGGCGTGCAGACCTTCATCAACATGGGTGTGAACCTGGGCCTGCTGCCGACCAAAGGCCTGACCTTGCCGCTGATGAGCTATGGCGGTTCGGGCGTCGTCATCAACTGCATCGGTCTCGCGATCCTGCTGCGCATCGACTACGAGAACCGCGTCCTGATGCGGGGAGGGCGCCTGTGATGAATAAGCCTGTGAAGCAGCTCATGATCATGGCAGCCGGCACCGGCGGCCACATCTTCCCCGGCGTGGCGATCGCCCAGACCATGCGCGAGCGCGGCTGGAACGTCAGCTGGCTCGGCACCGCGCACGGCATGGAGCGCGAGTTCGTGCCGAAGCACGGCATCGAGATGGACACCATCGACTTCGCCGGCCTGCGCGGCAAGGGCATCCGGCATACCCTCACCGGCGCCGTGAAAATGGCGGCCAGCTTCGGCGCCTGCCTGCGTTACCTCGGCAAGCGCAAGCCGGACGTGGTGCTGGGCATGGGCGGCTATGTCACCGTGCCGGGCGGCCTGATGGCGCGCGCGCGCGGTATTCCGCTGGCCCTGGTGAATGCCGACGCGGCCCTGCTGTTGTCGAACAAGACCCTCAGCCCGATCGCCCAGCGCGTGCTGTTCGGCTTCCCGGCCGATTTCGGCAATGCCGCGGGCAAGGCTGTCGTCACCGGCAATCCGGTGCGCCAGGCGATCCTCGCGCTGCCGCTGCCGGCCACGCGCTTCGACGGCCGCAGCGGCCCCTTGCGCGTGCTGGTGGTCGGCGGCAGCCTGGGCGCGAAGGTGCTGAACGACAGCGTGCCGGCGGCGCTGGCCCGGATCGACGCGAATGTGCGCCCGATCGTGACCCACCAGTCGGGCAAGAAGAATATCGACGCCCTGCGCGCAGCCTATGCGCAGGCGGGAGTGGAAGCGAACGTGGTCGACTTCATCGACGACATGGCGGCCGCCTACGCGCAGGCGGATCTGGTGATCTGCCGCGCCGGCGCGATCACCGTGTCGGAACTGACGGCGGCCGGCGTGGCCAGCGTGCTGGTGCCGTTTGTCGCCAGCACCACCAGCCACCAGCGCGACAACGCGGTCTGGATGGCCAAACAAAAAGCGGCGATCCACCTGGCGCAGGGAGAGCTGTCGGCGACGAGCCTGGCGCAGCTCCTGATGTCGACCACGCGTGCCGACTGCCTGGCGATGGCCCAGGCGGCGCACGGTGTCGGCAAGCGCCATGCAAACGAGGAAATTGCGGACGTGCTCGAACAACTGGTAAAGAATAAAAAATAAGAATGAAACACAAGATCAAACACATTCATTTCGTCGGCATCGGCGGTAGCGGCATGAGCGGCATCGCCGAAGTCCTGCTGAACCTCGGCTATAAAGTCTCGGGCTCGGACCTGGGCAGCAACGCGGCCAGCGCCCGCCTGAAGGACCTGGGCGCGCGCGTCTACCTCGGCCACGCGGAAGACAACATCATCGGGGCCGACGCCGTCGTCACCTCGACCGCGGTGAACGAAGCCAACCCGGAAGTGATGGCCGCGCGCGCCGCGCAGATTCCGGTGGTGCCGCGCGCGATCATGCTGGGCGAACTGATGCGCCTGAAGCGCGGCATCGCGATCGCCGGTACCCACGGCAAGACGACGACGACCAGCCTGGTTGCATCCGTACTGGCGCAGGGCGGACTCGATCCGACTTTCGTCATCGGCGGCAAATTGAACAGTGCAGGTGCGAATGCGAAGCTGGGTACCGGCGACTACATCGTGGCCGAAGCCGACGAATCGGACGCGTCCTTCCTGAACCTGACGCCGATGATCGAGGTGATCACCAACATCGATGCCGACCACATGGAAACCTACGAACACGACTTCGAGAAGCTGAAGGCCGCGTTCGTGAATTTTACCCATCGCCTGCCGTTCTACGGCCGCGTGATGATGTGCATCGACGACAAGCACGTGCGCTCGATCCTGCCGCAGGTGACGAAGCCCGTGACGACCTACGGCTTCGCCGAAGACGCGCAGGTGCGCGCAATGGACGCCCATGCGGAAGGCGTGCACATGCATTTCACGGTGCGCCAGGACGGGTACCCTGACACCAGGTTCGTGCTGAACCAGCCGGGCATGCACAACGTCCTGAACGCCTGCTCGGCGATTGCCATCGCACGCGAGATCGGCATCGACGATACCGCGACCGCGCAGGGCCTGCTGGAATTCCGCGGCGTCGGCCGCCGCTTCACCCGTTACGGCGAAGTGGCGCTCGAAGGCGGCGGCAGTTTTACCCTGGTCGACGACTTCGGCCACCATCCGGTCGAGACCGAGGTGACCCTGGCCGCCGCGCGCGCCGCCTATCCGGGCCGGCGCCTGGTGCTGGCTTTCCAGCCGCACCGCTACAGCCGCACGCGCGACCTGTTCGAGGACTTCGTCAAGGTGCTGAGCGCCCCTGACGTGCTGCTGCTGTCGGAAGTGTATCCGGCAGGGGAAGCCCCGATCGTGGCGGCCGACGGCCGCGCCCTGGCGCGCTCGCTGCGCGCCGGCGGCAAGATCGAACCGATTTTCGTGGAAACCATCGCCGAGATGCCGGCCGCGATCCTCCAGGCAGTCAAGGACGGCGACGTCGTGCTGACCATGGGGGCGGGCTCGATCAGCGGCGTTCCCAACATACTGACTTCTGAACAAAAGGTAGCATCGTGAGCGACATCATCACCAACTTCGGCAAGGTCGGCGTCCTGTACGGCGGCCGTTCGGCCGAGCGCGAAATTTCCATCCTGTCCGGCACCGGCGTGCTGCAGGCCCTGCAGAGCCGCGGCATCGACGCCCACGGCTTCGACCCGGCCGAGCGGACGCTGGCCGAACTGGCCGCGGAAAAATTCGACTGCGTCTTCATCGCGCTGCACGGCCGCTACGGCGAAGACGGCAGCCTGCAGGGCGCCCTCGAACAGCTCGGCATTCCCTACACCGGCAGCGGCGTCATGGCGTCCTCCGTCGGCATGGACAAGATCACCACCAAGATCATCTGGCTGTCGAAAAACATCCCGACCCCGCGCTACGCGACCGTCGCCCCGGGCGACGACCTGGATAAAGTCGTCGCCGAACTGGGCCTGCCGCTGATCGTCAAGCCGCCGCTCGAAGGCTCGACCATCGGCATCACGAAAGTGGAAAAGGCCGAAGAGTTCGAAGCTGCCGTGGCCCTGGCCGCGGGTTTCGACGAAGTCATCCTCGCCGAGGAATTCGTCACCGGCCGCGAGTTCACGGTCGCCGTGCTCGGCACCGGCAAGCATGCGCGCGCGCTGCCGATCGTCGAGATCGTGGCTCCGCAGGGCAACTACGACTACCAGAACAAGTATTTCACGGACGACGTCCAGTACCACTGCCCGGCGCAGCTGCCGGATGCACTGACTGCCGAGATCCAGAAGCACGCCGTGGACGCCTACCGCGCCCTCGGCTGCGAAGGCTGGGCCCGGGTCGACGTGCTGGTACGCGAAAGCGACATGCGTCCGTTCCTGTTGGAAGTCAATACTTCGCCGGGCATGACGGGCCACTCGCTGGTGCCGATGGCGGCGCGCGCGGTGGGTATCAGCTATGAAGACCTGTGCGTCGAGATCCTGCGTTCGGCGCGCTGCAAGATGGTAAAGGCACAAGGCTAAAAGAATGTGGCATGACGTACGCGCCCTCAACGCCACCGCCAGCACGCTGCTGGCGGCGACGCTGCTCGCCGGTATCGCGAGCGGCGTGTGGTGGCTGTCGCAGCGGCCGATGTTCACCTTGCGCGAAGTGCGCATCGAGAGCTTGTACAAGATCGACCTGAAGCACGTGAACGAACTGACGGTACGGAACAGCGTCCTTGGCAAGATCCGCGGGAATTTCTTCACGACGGACCTGGAGCAGGTGCGCACGACCTTCGAGGCGGTGCCCTGGGTACGCCGCGCAACGGTGCGCCGCGAGTGGCCGAACGGCCTCATCGTGGAAGTGGAAGAGCACGAAGCGCTCGGCACCTGGGGCGAAGGCCGCCTGCTGTCGGTGAAGGGCGATGTATTTACCGCCAATATCGCCGAGGCCGACGACGACCACGAACTGCCGGCCTTTGTCGGACCCGCCGGCAGCGAGAAGGATGTGCTGGCGCGCTTCTCCGAATTGCGCTCGTGGTTCGCGCCGGTGAAACTGGTGCCGCAGGAACTGGCGCTGTCCTCGCGTTACGCCTGGACCGTCAAGCTGGACAACGGCATGAGCGTGGAGCTCGGCCGCGAGCAGGACAAGAACACCGTCAAGGCGCGCGTGCAGCGCCTGGTCGGGGTCTACCCGCAGCTGGTCGCCCGGCTGCAGGAAGGCCGCATCGATACGATCGACATGCGCTACCCGAACGGGCTGGCGCTGTCCTCCGCGGCCTTGACTGTGCCGACGGATGCCACCAAGCCTGTGAAGGCCGCGGCGAAGAAGAAAACAAAAACTCCGACTAACAAGCCAACAAAGCAAATCTAAGCAGGCGAGCAATGACAAAAGACGCGAAAAACCTGATCGTCGGCCTCGACATCGGCACCTCGAAGGTGGTGGCGGTGGTGGCCGAGGTGATGTCCGACGGACGCCACGAGGTCATCGGCCTCGGTCAGCACGAGTCGAAGGGATTGAAGAAGGGCGTTGTGGTCAACATCGAGGCCACCGTCGAATCGATCCAGCGCGCGCTCGAGGAGGCCGAGCTGATGGCCGACTGCAAGATCCGCAATGTCTACGCAGGCATCGCCGGCAGCCATATCCGCTCCTTCAATTCGAGCGGCATGGTTGCGATCAAGGACAAGGAAGTCACGCAGACCGACGTCGCGCGCGTGATCGAGACGGCGAAAGCGGTCAACATCCCGACCGACCAGCAGCTGCTGCACACGGTGCCGCAGGAATTCATCGTCGACAACCAGGAAGACGTGCGCGAGCCGATCGGCATGAGCGGCATCCGCCTGGAAGTGCGCGTGCACATCGTCACCGGCGCGGTGTCGGCGGTGCAGAACATCGTCAAGTGCGTGCGCCGCTGCGGCCTGGAAGTGTCGGACCTGATCCTGCAGCCGATGGCCTCGGCCGACGCGGTGCTGACGAACGACGAGAAGGAACTCGGCGTCGTCATCATCGACATCGGCGGCGGCACCACCGACATCGCGGTGTTTTCCGACGGCGCAATCCGCCACACGGCCGTGATCCCCATCGCCGGCGACCAGATCACCAGCGACATCGCGATGGCGCTGCGCACGCCGACCGGCGAAGCCGAAGAAATCAAGCTGCGCTACGGCGTCGCCAAGCAGGTGCTGGCCGATCCGGGCGAGACCCTGGAAGTGCCGGGCCTGGGCGACCGCGGTCCGCGTTCGCTCTCGCGCCAGGCGCTGGCCGCCGTCATCGAACCGCGTGTCGAAGAGCTGTTCGCGATGGTGCACCAGGTGGTGCGCGAGTCCGGCTACGAGGGCGTGCTGTCGTCGGGCATCGTGCTCACCGGTGGCACCTCGATGATGCCGGGGATGATCGAGATGGCCGAAGACATGTTCCTGAAACCGACGCGCCTGGGCACGCCGGACTACCGCGGCCAGCTGGCCGACGTGGTCCGCAGCCCGCGCTACGCGACGGTGCTGGGCCTGTTGATGGAAGCGAAAAAACAGTATTTGCGGGGCCACATCGTTACGCGTCAGGATGGCTCGGTAAAGGCGGTGTGGCAACGTATGAAGGAATGGTTCTTGGGGAATTTCTAAGCAGCAATCGGCGCAGTCAGCCAAGCGTATTTGATTCGATACAAAACACATATTTTTTTATAATACTAAGCAGTATCCAAGCGCTAGGCCTGATACCCTTATGAGGTTTGGTGCATGGATAGTGCACTTTGAAAATTAGGAGTGACATCATGGAGTTCGATATGGTCGATAACGCAGCACTGGGAACGGTGATCAAGGTCGTCGGCGTGGGTGGTGCAGGCGGCAACGCGGTGCAGCACATGATCAACAAAGGTGTGTCGGGCGTCGAGTTCATCGCCGCCAACACCGATGCCCAGGCGCTGGCTGCGTCGAGCGCGAACAACATCATCCAGATCGGCGAGTCCGGCCTGGGTGCCGGCATGCGCCCGGAAATCGGCCGCCAGCTGGCCGAGCAGACCCGTAGCCGCATCGAAGATTCGCTGCGCGGCGCGCACATGGTCTTCATCGCTGCCGGCATGGGCGGCGGCACCGGTACCGGCGCCGCACCGATCGTGGCCGAAGTGGCGAAAACCATGGGCGCCCTGACGGTGGCCGTGGTCTCGAAGCCGTTCTCGTACGAAGGCCAGAAGTGCATGGACGTCGCCGAGGCGGGCCTCGAAGAACTGTCGAAGCATGTCGACTCGCTGATCATCATCCTCAACGAAAAGCTGGAAGACATCTACGAAGACGAATCGATGCTCGAGTGGATGAAGCATGCCGACGACGTGCTCAACAACGCCGTTGCCGGTATCGCCGAGATCATCAACGTGCCGGGTCACATCAACGTCGACTTCAACGACGTCAAGACGATCATGAGCGAGCAGGGCAAGGCCATGATGGGCACCGCCACCGCTTCCGGCGTGGACCGCGCGCGCATCGCCGCCGAGCAGGCCGTCGCTTCGCCGCTGCTGGACGGTATCGACCTGTCGGGCGCCAAGGGCGTGCTGGTGAACGTCACCGCTTCGCGTGGCCTGAAAGGTAAGGAGATCAAGGAAGTCATGGCTGCCGTGCGCGCCTTTGCCGCTCCGGACGCATCGATCGCACAAGGCATCGCCTACGACGACGAGATGGGCGACGAGATCCGCGTGACCGTGGTTGCCACGGGTCTGGGCAAAGCCAAGAAGATGCAGCTGGTGCAGCCGCAGCAGGTGCTGCGCACCGGTACCTACAATGCGCCGATGATGGCCGGCACGGCATCGGTCACCGCCGGCGTCACCATGGGCCACGCAGCGACCGGCGGCGACGCCGGCATGAAGCAGCCGGCCGTGTGGCGCCGCGAGCAGGCATCGGAGCAGGTGCAGGCGATGCAGCGCAATGGCGTCGAGACCTACGACATTCCGGCTTTCCTGCGTAAGCAAGCCGACTGAGCGTAAATCGTTTAGTTAAATACAACCGGGATCGGAGCTCGCGCTCCGGTCCCGGTTTTTTTATGCGTTCATCGATTGCGTCCGGCAATACCGGTAGGGTGGGCGGGTTTCCCGCCCACGCGCTGATCGATAACGGTTCCGGTATCGTGCCGGACGATCTCGCCGCTGACTATGGCCGCGTGGGCGGGAGACCCGCCCACCCTACGTCCCAGGATTTATCGATATAGGTCTCGCGCTCGCTCTTGCGGCTGCGCAGGCGCTCGATCGCCAGGCGCGTCGTGACCGTGACCAGCCAGGCTTCGGGCGACTGCACGCGATTTTTCGCATTCGCCCGGGCACTGCCGTGCCAGCGCAGCCAGGCGTCCTCGAGCCAGTGTAGAGCAGGGATGAGGACAAGACGCGCGGGCACCGGGTGTTGTGACAGCAGGGCGGGCGAAGCCGCGCCGTGCAAGCCTTGTGCGCATCAGGCATACTGGCAAGGTTTTCAAAATAACACCTGAGGATTAATCCATGACCATCAAGATTGGCGAGCGCCTGCCGGAAGGCACCCTGGCTGAATTCATCGAGACCGAAACCGAAGGCTGCTCGCTCGGCCCGAACGTGTTCCAGGTCGCCGACCTGGTAAAAGGCAAGAAGATCGCGATCTTCGGCCTGCCGGGCGCCTTCACGCCGACCTGCTCGGCCAAGCACGTGCCTGGCTATGTCCAGAACGCCGCCGCCCTGAAGGCCAAAGGCGTGGACGAAATCTGGTGCATCTCGGTCAACGACGCCTTCGTCATGGGCGCCTGGGGCCGCGACCAGAAATCGACCGGCATCGTGCGCATGATGGCCGACGGTAACGCTTCCTTCACCAAGGCCCTCGGCCTGGACGCGGACTTCTCGAAGCACAACATGGGCACGCGTTCGCAGCGCTACTCGATGCTGGTGGAAGACGGCGTGGTGAAACAGCTGAACGTGGAGCAGGGCGGCTTCGACGTCTCGAGCGCCGAAACGATGCTGTCGCAACTGGGCTGATTCCGGCTCCCCCGCATCACCCGACGGCGCTGCGGCGCCGTTTTCATTTTATTCCGTAGCCCATGCAAGCCCACGCACAAAGCAAAGTAAGCGGCAACCTGCGCAGCATCTACGCGATGCTGATCGCGGTCGTCATGTTCTCATTGATGGACACGGCGATGAAACTGCTCGCCGCCCACTATCCGGCGATGCAGGTCGCGGCCCTGCGTTCGCTGTCCTCGCTGCCGCTGGTCTGCGCCTATGTCGCCTGGCGCGGCGGCTTCTCGACCATGCTGCAGGTGAAGCCGGGCCTGCACCTGCTGCGCGGCGCGCTCGGCATCGGCATGCTGGCGCTGTTCGCATTCGGGCTGAAAAAACTCAGCCTGGCGGAAGCCTATTCGATCTTCTTCATCGCGCCCGCGCTGATCACGGCGATGTCGGTGTTCTTCCTGAAAGAGACCGTCGACCTGGCACGCTGGATCGCCATTTTCGTGGGCCTCGGCGGCGTGCTGGTCGTGCTGCGACCGGAAGGCGAGGGCATGCTGACCCTGGGCGGTCTCGCCATCCTGGCCTCGGCCGTCTGCTACGCCATTTCCGCAATCGCGGCGCGCGTGCAGGCGCGCACCAATTCCACGCGCCAGATGATGTTCTGGCTGATGCTGCTGATGGCGATCGGCGCGAGTACGCTGGCCGCGCCGAACTGGGTGGCGCTCGACCCGGCCCACGTCTGGCTGCTGCTCGGACTGGCGATTTCCGGCTTCTTCGGCCAGCTGGCGATCACGGAGGCCTTCAGCCACGGCGAGGCCTCGGTGGTCGCACCCTTCGAGTATTCGGCCCTGGCCTGGGGCGTGGCGATCGACTGGCTGCTGTGGCAGACCCTGCCCGACGAGTACACCCTGGTCGGGGCAGCGATCATCATCGGCAGCGGTATCTATCTGATTCGACACGAGAAAACACATGCGGAGAGCGAGCATCCGTAGTGTCGCCTTTGCGCATCGGTTAGCTCATCCATTGCCTCGCTGCAAGGGTCGAGTCCGGCAGCGATTTGCCAGCGACGATATAATCGGCTCATGCTCAAACAACGAACCATCAAAGAACTCGTGCGTACGACCGGCGTCGGGCTGCACTCGGGCCGCAAGGTCGAACTGACGCTGCGCCCGGCCGCGGTCGATACCGGCATCGTATTCCGCCGCGTCGACCTCGACCCGGTCGTCGAATTCCCGTCGAGCGCCGAGGTCGTCGGCGATACGCGCATGGCCTCGGTCCTGGTCAAGGGCGACGCGCGCGTCTCGACCGTCGAACACCTGATGTCGGCCTGCGCCGGCCTCGGCATCGACAACCTGTACATCGAAGTGACGGCCGAGGAAATCCCGATCATGGACGGCTCCGCGTCCTCCTTCGTGTTCCTGTTGCAGCAGGCCGGCGTGCAGGACCAGGCCGCGCCGAAGAAATTTATTCGCGTGCTGAAGGAAGTCGAAGTGCGCCACGGCGCGGGCAACAACGAAAAGTGGGCGAAATTGAAACCGCACGACGGTTTCAAACTCGACTTCTTCATCGAATTCAACCACCCGGCGGTGGACGGCACCATGCAGAACGCGACGGTCGATTTTGCGCACGTGTCGTATGTGCACGACGTGGCGCGCGCCCGCACCTTCGGCTTCATGCAGGACGTCGAGAGCCTGCGCGGCATGGGCCTGGCACGGGGCGGCTCGCTGGAAAACGCGATCGTGATGGACGAATACCGGATCCTGAATGCGGACGGCCTGCGCTACGACGACGAATTCGTGCGGCACAAGATTCTCGATGCGATCGGCGATTTGTACATGATCGGGCATCCGCTGCTGGCGGCCTACGAGGCCCATAAATCGGGGCATGCGCTGAATAACGACCTGCTGCGTGCTTTGTTGGCGCGGCCGGATGCGTACGAGATCGTGTCTTTCGATGGGGCGGCCGATGCGCCGGCCTCGTATGTCAAGCAGATGCACGAGGAATGGGCGCAGATGTGATTGGTGTGCAAGCGCCGTAACGCGTGGACATGCCCGGTGAACCCGTCATTGATGCCATTGGCATCAATGACCCCGTACGGTGTACCAGCGGCCGCAGTGTAACGTAGGGTGGGCTCCCCGAGCCCACGCGTTCACGGCCTGCACAGCGGCGGCAACGACCTTAACCGCCGCGCCGCTTAGCCGCCAATCTCTTGATCGCCGCCACCAGCGCCGCATTCTGCGGCGTATCCGGCAAACTGTCCCCCAACTCCTCGAAGGCATCGACCGCCGTCGGCGGCAACTCCAGCACCCGGGTTTCCACCTGCGGCGGCATCGCCCGCGTCACCTGCACCTTCAAACGCGTCGACGTCACCTGCCAGCCGCGTGCCAATAAAGTACTCTGCAATTTCGGCAGCTGCTGCTTCAGCCGCGCCGCCACTGCCGAGCTCGGCACGGCGAGGGTCAGCACGCCTTCCTGGAACGAGAGCACGTCGCAGTTGTTCGCAATCGCCGGCAAGGCCTGGCCGACATCGCGCTGCAGGTCGGCCATGCGCAACGCGGCCGGCAGCAGGCTGGCCATGCGGTCGTTCTGACGCAGGAAGCTTGTTGCCTCGAACGAGGTGGGGCGGTTGCGGGTGCCGTAGATATGCATCAAGGGAGACAATCGAGTGGACTACAAGGGCGCAACATACCATAAGCGCCACGAAGCTGCGGCAATCCATGGCGATCAAGGCAAATTGACAACATTCTTTCGTGCACGACACTTGTTATCCTGCCTATCATCCCCAAGTGTGGCCGCATCGCATGATAAAATCACTCGCTTTATGCCTCCGTCGGTCTTAGGTAGGTATCTTTTTTGATATCATCCCTGGCTCTTTTTGCGGCGTCTTTTTAAGAAACTTAGCATGTCATTACTGACCCAGATTTTCGGTAGCCGCAACCAGCGGCTGCTCAAGCAGTATCAAAAAACCGTGCGTCAGATCAACGCGCTCGAGCCGCAGATGGAAGCGCTGTCGGATGCCGACCTCCAGGCCAAGACCCCTGAATTCAAGGCACGGATCGCCAAGGGCGAGACGCTCGACGCCATCCTGCCGGAAGCCTTTGCCGTCTGCCGCGAAGCCGCCAAGCGCGTCCTGAAAATGCGCCACTTCGACGTCCAGATGATCGGCGGCATGGTCCTGCACGAAGGCAAGATCGCCGAGATGGGCACGGGTGAAGGTAAAACCCTGATGGCAACCCTGCCGGTCTACCTGAACGGCTTGTCGGGCAAGGGCGTGCACGTCATTACCGTCAACGATTACCTGGCGCAGCGCGATGCCGATTCGATGGGCCGCCTGTACGGCTGGCTGGGCCTGACGACCGGTGTGAACCTGTCGCAGATGGACCACGACACCAAGCAGACCGCCTACGCGTCCGACATCACCTACGGCACGAATAACGAATTCGGGTTCGACTACCTGCGCGACAACATGGTCTACGAGGCGCGCGAACGCGTGCAGCGCGGCCTGAACTTCGCCGTGGTCGACGAGGTCGACTCGATCCTGATCGACGAAGCACGCACGCCGCTGATCATTTCGGGCCAGGCCGAGAACCATACCGACCTGTACCACCGCATGAACGAAGTGCCGCCGCAGCTGACCCTGCAGATCGGCGAAGAAACCCCGGACGGCCGCGGCGAGATCGAAGTCCCGGGCGACTACACGAAGGACGAGAAGGCGCACACCGTGCTCCTGACCGAAGCCGGCCACGAAAAGGCCGAAGCCATCCTGACCAGGATGGGCCTGCTGCCGGAAGGCGCTTCGCTGTACGACGCAGCCAACATCACGCTGATCCACCACCTGTATGCGGCGCTGCGCGCGCACGTCCTGTACAGCAAGGACACGCATTATGTGGTGCAGAACAACGAAGTCGTGATCGTCGACGAATTCACCGGCCGCCTGATGACGGGCCGCCGCTGGTCGGACGGCCTGCACCAGGCGGTGGAGGCGAAGGAAGGCGTGCGCATCCAGAACGAGAACCAGACCCTGGCCTCGATCACCTTCCAGAACTACTTCCGCATGTACACCAAGCTGTCCGGCATGACCGGTACGGCCGACACCGAAGCCTACGAGTTCCAGGAAATCTACGGCCTGGAAACCGTCGTGATTCCGCCGAACCGTCCGTCGCAGCGCAAGGACCGCCAGGACCAGGTCTACAAATCGGCGCAGGAAAAGTACAACGCGATGCTGATCGACATCCAGGATTGCTACGAGCGCGGCCAGCCGGTCCTCGTCGGCACGACCTCGATCGAGAACTCGGAACTGCTGTCGGGCATCCTGACGGGCGCCAAGCTGCCGCACAACGTCCTGAACGCCAAGCAGCACGCCCGTGAAGCGGAAATCATCGCCCAGGCGGGCCGTCCGAAGATGATCACGATCGCGACCAACATGGCCGGCCGCGGTACCGACATCGTCCTGGGCGGCAACGTCGAGAAGCAGATCCAGATCATCGAAGCGAACAACGAGCTGTCGGAAGCGGAGAAGGCTGCCCAGTCGCAGACCCTGCGCGACGAATGGCAATCGCTGCACGACCACGTGGTCGCGGCCGGCGGCCTGCACATCGTCGGCACCGAACGCCACGAGTCGCGCCGCGTCGACAACCAGTTGCGTGGCCGCTCGGGCCGCCAGGGCGATCCGGGCTCCTCGCGCTTCTACCTGTGCCTGGACGACACGCTGCTGCGCATCTTCGCGGGAGATCGCGTGCGCGCCATCATGGAGCGCCTGAAAATGCCGGAAGGCGAGCCGATCGAGGCGGGCATCGTCAGCCGTTCGATCGAGACCGCCCAGCGCAAGGTCGAGGCCCGCAACTTCGACATCCGCAAGCAGCTGCTGGAATACGACGACGTCGCCAACGACCAGCGCAAGGTGATCTACACCCAGCGTAACGAACTGCTGGAAGCGGCCGACATTTCGGAACTGATCGCTTCGCTGCGCACGGGCACCTTCACCGACGTGGTACGCCAATACGTGCCGGCCGAATCGGTCGAAGAGCAGTGGGACATCAAGTCGCTGCAATCGGTGCTGGCGTCGGAGTGGGCGCTCGACGTTCCGCTCGAGCAGATGCTGGTCGACGAGCCTAACCTGAACGACGACGACATCCTGGAAAAGGTGCTGGCCGCGGCCGACGCCTCGTACAACGCCAAGGTCGACATCGTCGGCAAGGAATCCTTCGGCGGCTTCGAGCGCAACGTCATGCTGCAAAGCGTCGACACCCACTGGCGCGAACACCTGTCGGCGCTGGACCACCTGCGCCAGGGCATCCACCTGCGCGGCTATGCGCAGAAGAACCCGAAGCAGGAGTACAAGCGCGAGGCCTTCGAACTGTTCGGCAGCATGCTGGACCAGATCAAGAACGAAGTCATTCGCACCGTGATGACGGTCCGCATCCAGTCGCGCGAAGAAGTCGAGGCGGCGGAAGCGGCCATGGCGGCGCAGGCGGCGCACCTGGAAAACATCAACTACCAGCACGCCGACTTCAATCCGTCGGCCGCGCCGGAAGAGCTGCTGGCGCCGGTCGCCAATCCGGGCACCACGCCGGTGACGGCCGAAGACCACAGCACCTATCTGGGTGTGAAGGTCGGCCGCAACGATCCTTGCCCTTGCGGCAGCGGGAAGAAGTTCAAGCAGTGTCACGGCAAGCTGGCGTAAGCCGGTAGCCGTAACGAGAAAGGCGCCCCGCGGGGCGCCTTTTTTATTGATCGATACGGGTCGACCCTGCAACGGCTTGGCGTTCATGTTGCTGGGTCGTTCGCGATCACCAAGCCATTTTGCTCCAGGTGTTGTCGCCAACGATTCCGTCAACGCCCAGACCTTTCGCCGACTGGAAGCTGCGTACCGCGCTGTCGGTGCCCGAGCCGAAGATGCCATCCACCACCAGGCCATACCCGCTTTCGTTCAGCTGGCTCTGCACCGCGCGCACCTTGGCGCCCGAGTCGCCCTGCTGGGTGACGATAGTCAGCGCCGGCCACGTCGCGTTGCCGACGATGCCGTCCGCGCCCAGGCCGCGCGAGGACTGGAAGTTCTTCACCGCGGTTTGCGTCGCCGTGTCGAAGCTGCCGTTGACGGTCAGCGTATAGCCCCATTGCTGCAGCAGGTACTGGATGGTGCGCACGCGTTCGCCCGTATTCCCGTATTGGACCAGCGGCCAGGTGAGCGTCGCATCGCTGCCGCCGCCACCGCTGGTGCCGCCCGCGACCAGGGTTTTATAGCGCGGCCAGTCCCAGCCCGAACCCGGGTCGGTGTGGGTCTGGCTGGCGAAGTTGACGTGGCCCTTGACGTTGTAGAGCGAGTCGCTTGGGACCGCGTTCCAGCCGCCGCTGCCGTCGAAGACCTTCTGCGCCAGGCCGCGCGAGGAGAGGATGTCGCGGGTGAGGGCTGCCGAGGCGTTGTACATGGCGCTGGTGTACCAGGTGGCCGGGGCATTCGTGTAGCCCTCATGCTCGATGCCGATCGTGTAGCCGTTCGAGTTACCGACGTGCCAGGCTTTATCGGCCTCGCGCACCATCTGCGTCACCTGGCCGTCCGAGGAGCGCACCACGTAGTGGGCGCTGACGCCGGCGCTGCAGTTCTGGAACCACGAGATCGAGCCCGCGTACGAGCCTTCGGTGGTGTGGATGGTCACGTGGCTGATCGCCGCGGTACGTGCCGAATAATTGCAACTGGCCGCCGGGTTCCAGATCGCCGGCGGATAGTCGGTCGAGGCGCGGGCCGGCAATGTCTGCAGGCCGAGGGCGACCAGAATCAAGCCTGCCAGCAGGCCGTTCATGTTCTTCTTCATGGATAGTCTCCGAATCCGTTATTTGTTCTTGGCAGGGGCATCGACGAAATCGGGCGCCGAGATCTTCGGATCCGGCACGCCGGTCTCGATCGTGATGCGGCGCGCGGACAGCTTTTTCAGCTTCTCCTTGCCGTAGACTTTTTCCATCTCCACGTGGCGCTGGCCGACCTTGTAGCCGCTGTCTTCACGGCCCTGGCGGATCGCGGTCAGGATTTCATAGGTGTAGATCTGGGCGATCTCGGGCTGCGGGATGCCGCTGTAGCGCGCCACGGCGCCTTCCCAATCCTCGAGCGGGAAGTTTTTCGTTTTCCGCGCGCCGTACTGGGAAAGCAGGGCGGCGGCGGCGCGGATGTTGCTGCGCACGTCGATCATCACGACCTCGGGCGAGACCCGGATCAGGGCCGCGCCCTGGGTCAGCGAGGTGCCAAAATACGTGTCGTTGCGCAGACCCATGATGCCGTAGCTGGGCGGCATGCCGTGGTGCGGATCGGGATCGATCTCGAGCTGCGGCTCGCCATTCTTTTTCAGCTGGCCTTTCGGCACATGCGAGACCCAGCGCGTTTCGGCGTAGGCGATCGATTCCAGCAGTTCGACCGGTACGTCGAACTCCTTCGAGGCTTCCTGGAAATACTGTTTATACAGCTTGGCGGACGCGGTCAGCTGGCGCGGCTGGCCGTCGGCAAATGCGGCGGGCGTGGCTGCGAGGCCGGCGCACAGCGCGGTGCAGAGCGCAGCGAGCAGCCGCGCCTTGGTGGTGAACTTCATTTTCCGTCTCCTGATTCTGATTATGTAAGCCCGTGGAGGCCACAGGCAGGTACCCGGCAACAGCCCGAACACCAGCGCGCCAGGCCCGATCGAGTATAGGTATGTTGCCCTCGCGCACGATTGCATTGACGTGTTTTGTTAACTGGCTAATCGCACAGTTGACAAACACACATTCTGAACATCAGGAAAATGGGAGATGGAGCGCCGCGCGCACCCGCTGCCCCGCGCGCAGTACAATATCGGATTCGAAATCTTTCCATTGAGACCACCATGGCCGTGAATTCCCCCCTGCCTGTCGCCGCCGACCTGAAGCCGGTTGCCGGCATCGAGATCGGTTTTGCCCAAGCCGGCATCAAGAAGCCCAATCGCAAGGACGTCCTGGTGATGCGCCTGGCCGACGGCGCCACCGTCGCCGGCGTGTTCACCCTGAACCGCTTCTGCGCCGCGCCTGTCCAGGTCAGCAAGGCGAACCTGGCAGCCGTACAGAACGGCGGCAAGCCGATCCGCGCGCTGGTCGTCAACACCGGCAATGCGAATGCCGGTACCGGAGAATCGGGCCTGGCGAATGCACAGACCACCTGCGCCGAACTGGCGAAGCTTCTGGGGTGCGAGGCGCAGCAGGTGCTGCCGTTCTCGACCGGCGTGATCCTGGAGCCGCTGCCGGTCGCGAAGATCGTCGCCGGCCTGCCGGCCGCCGTGGCGAATCTCACGGCCGACAACTGGTTCAATGCCGCTGAAGCGATCATGACCACCGACACCCAGCCGAAAGCGGCCTCGCGCACGGTGACCATCGGCGGCCACACGGTCACCATGACCGGCATCAGCAAGGGGGCCGGCATGATCAAGCCGAACATGGCGACCATGCTCGGCTACCTGGCCTTCGACGCCAAAGTGGCGCAGCCGGTGCTGGACGAACTGGTGAAGTACGCGGCCGACCGCTCCTTCAACAGCATCACGATCGACGGCGACACCTCGACCAACGATTCCTTCATGCTGATCGCCACCGGCGCCGGCAGCCTGGTCGTGAACGAAGCGTCCGGCCCCGATTACGAGGCATTGAAAGAGGCCGTCACCGATATCTCGCGCAACCTGGCACAGCAGATCATCCGCGACGGCGAAGGCGCGACCAAGTTCATCACCATCACGGTGGAGCAGGGCCGTAGTCTGGAAGAGTGCCGCAAGATCGCCTACGCGATCGCGCACTCGCCGCTGGTGAAGACCGCCTTCTTCGCCTCGGACCCGAACCTGGGCCGCATCCTGGCCGCCGTCGGTTATGCCGGCGTGGACGACCTCGACGTCACGAAACTCGACCTCTACCTGGACGACGTCTGGGTCGCGAAGGCGGGCGGACGCAATCCGGATTACCAGGAAGCGGACGGCCAGCGCGTGATGAAGCAGGCCGAAATCCTTGTCCGCGTCACGCTTGCGCGCGGCGAGGCCAGCGCCACCGTCTGGACCTGCGACCTGTCGCACGACTACGTCAGCATCAACGCCGACTACCGTTCGTAAGCGGAACGCGCATGACGCCGCTCGAACAGTTCCTGCACCGCGCCGAAGGTTTGCTGGCGCGGGTCGAGGCGATCCTGCCGCCGCCGGCGGCGCGCGAGCCGGATTTCAAGCGCGCGTTTGCCTTCCGCTGGCGCCGGCGCCCGACCGGCGGCGGCAACTGGCTGCAGCCGGTGACGCACGCCTCGACCATCTCCTTCGACGACTTGCAGCACGTCGACGCCCAGAAGCGTCTGATCGAGCAGAACACGCGCCAGTTCGTGGCGCGCCGGCCGGCGAACAACGTGCTGCTCACCGGCGCACGTGGCACCGGCAAGTCGTCCCTGATCAAGGCCTGCCTGAACGGCTTCGCCGACCAGGGCCTGCGCCTGATCGAAGTGGACAAAGCCGACCTCGCCGATTTGCCCGACATCGTCGACCTGGTGGCGGCGCGGCCGGAGCGCTTCGTCATCTTCTGCGACGATCTCTCGTTCGAGGAAGGGGAGGCCGGCTACAAGGCGCTGAAGGTGGCGCTCGACGGCAGCGTCGCGACCCAGTCGGACAATGTGCTGATCTACGCCACCTCGAACCGGCGCCACCTGATGCCCGAGAAAATGTCGGACAACACGGGTTACAAACATGGCGACGATGGCGAGCTGCATCCGGGCGAAGCGGTCGAGGAGAAGATCTCGCTGTCGGAGCGGTTTGGCGTGTGGCTGTCGTTCTATCCGTTCCGGCAGGAGGATTACCTGGCGATCGTGGCGCACTGGCTATCCAGTTTCGGCTGCACGCCGGAGCAGATCGAGGCGGCGCGTGGCGAGGCGCTGCAGTGGGCCCTGGGACGCGGCTCGCGTTCGGGCCGCGTGGCCTGGCAGTTCGCCAAGGATTACGCAGGCAAGCTCGATCAGCCATAAACCATTGGGTGGGCGGAGCCCACCCAATGGAACTTGCGCCATATTGAACGTTTCGACAGCGCGATCGAACCCCATGCATTGGGGTTATCCCCACCCTCGTTTTTGTATCGCCCACAGCAACACTGCCCATGCCTTGCGCATCAGCCTGGCGTACAATATCGGCTTTTCCGGACGGACCCAGCGATGCAGCAAGCGACAAACCGGCCGATCGATGTGGCGGTCGGCATCCTGATGCGCCCGAACGGCGACGTGCTGCTCGGCCAGCGCCCGGACGGCAAGCCCTACGCCGGCTACTGGGAATTCCCCGGCGGTAAAGTCGAGGCGGGCGAGGACATTTTTCACGCCCTGCAGCGCGAATTCGTCGAGGAACTGGGCGTCGACATCGTCAGCGCCGATGCGTGGTGCTGCGTCGAACACGTCTACGAGCACGCCCATGTGCGGCTCCATTTTTATATCAGCCGCGACTGGCGCGGCGAACCGCAAAGCCTGGAAGGCCAGGCCTTTGCGTGGCAAGGGACAGTCAGCCTCACCCCGCTGCTGCCCGCAACCATCCCCCTGCTCGCGTGGCTCGATCAGCTGCGCTATGCCGGGTAAAAAAGCAGTCAACCAATCTGTTGAAGGATCCCTGTGAAAATCATCGTCTTGGGTAGTGGTGTCATCGGCACCACCACGGCGTACTACCTGGCCCAGGCCGGGCACGACGTCACGGTCATCGACCGCCAGCCGGCCGCCGGCATGGAAACGAGTTATGGCAACGCCGGCGAAATTTCGCCCGGCTACGCGTCGCCCTGGGCCGGTCCCGGCGTGCCGGCGAAAGCGGTCAAGTGGCTGATGATGCAGCACAGCCCCCTGGTCGTGCGCCCGAAACTCGACCCGAACCAGTGGCGCTGGATGCTCTCGATGCTGGCCAACTGCAACCACAAGAGCTACGCCATCAACAAGGGCCGCATGGTACGCCTGGCCGAGTACAGCCGCGACGTGCTGGTCCAGCTGCGCCGCGACACCGGCATTGCCTACGACGAGCGCAGCCAGGGCACCCTGCAGCTGTTCCGCAACCAGAAGCAGCTGGACGGCGCCGCCACCGACATCGCCGTGCTCGAACAATACGGCGTGCCCTATCAAGTGCTCGATCCGGCCGGCTGCGAAGCCTATGAGCCGGCGCTGAAAAACGTGCGCGGGAAATTCGTCGGCGGCCTGCTGCTGCCGAACGACGAGACCGGCGACTGCTTCAAGTTCACCCAGAAGCTGGCCGAGATGGCCAAGGAACTGGGCGTCAAGTTCCGCCACGGCGTCGAGATCAAGCGTCTCTCGGTCGAAGGCGACAAGGTCACCGGCGTGGTCACCTCGCAGGGCGAGCTGAAGGCCGATTCCTTCGTGCTGGCGCTGGGCAGCTATTCGCCCTTCGTCCTGAAACAGATCGGCATCCACATCCCGGTGTATCCGGTGAAGGGCTATTCGATCACGGTGCCGATCACGGACGCCGCCGGCGCGCCTGAATCGACCGTGATGGACGAAACGTTCAAAGTGGCGATCACGCGCCTGGGCGACCGCATCCGCGTCGGCGGCACGGCCGAACTCGCGGGCTACGACCTGAGCCTGCACCAGGCGCGCCGCGACACGCTGGAGCACTCGGTGACCGACCTGTTCCCGCGCGGCGGCGATGTCTCGAAAGCCGAGTTCTGGTGCGGCCTGCGTCCGATGACGCCGGACGGCACGCCGGTCGTCGGTCCGACCCCGTACCGCAACCTGTTCCTGAACACGGGCCACGGCACGCTGGGCTGGACCATGGCCTGCGGCTCGGGCCGCGTACTGGCCGACATGGTGTCGGGACGCCAGCCGGAGATCGGGCTGGAAGGCCTGTTCATGGACCGCTATGGCAGCCGCAACAAGCCGGTGCTGGTGCCGGGCGGGATCAGCGTTACCGCGTAGGTTTGGTAGGGTGGGCGCCCCGCGCCCACGCGGTGGGGACGTGTCCTTATCGCGGCCGCAGGCAAATGGATGCGTGCGTAACGCGTGGGGGCATTAAGGCCGGTGGCCTTAATGCCGGCCTCACTTCGGAGTGCCCACCCTACGGATGGGGCGACCTTAGTGCTTGTCTTCGTCCAGCGGATTGTCCTGCAACTCGTTCGGTGCAGCGGCGGGAATCGTATATTTCTCTTCGGCCCAGGCGCCCAGGTCGATCTGTTTGCAGCGCTCGGAGCAGAACGGGCGGAACTTGTTCTCAGGCGTCCATTCGACTTTCCTGGCGCAGGTGGGGCAGGCTACAACGGTCATGGCAATACTTGCTTACTTTAGAAGTTACAGAGGGTCAGCTCGAAGGGCACGTCTTCTTCCAGCGACTTCGGCTTCAAATCCCCACCCTGGGTTGTAAACCGCACCCACAGCATGTATTTGTTGGCCGAGATCTCGGGAATCGCACCCAGCGTCTCGTCCAGGCCGAGGCGCAGCATGTGATAGACCTTTCCCTGCAGCATTTGCTGATAGCTGCCGGCGGTCGCGATCATTTTAGTCGGACGGCCGGAATCGCGCAGGAGGCGCAGCACCAGTGCGAGCGCGTCGAACAGGGGAGCGAGCGGGCCGAACCAGCCCATGATGTCGGCGTAGCGCTGTTCGGTCGGGCGTTTCTGCCAGGCGTAGTAGGAGGGCAGGTCGAATTCGCAGGCGCCGCCGGGGATGATGGTGCGGCCGCGGATGCTCATCAGCCACTCGTTGTCGCGCACGTTCTGGCCCGTCTTGCCCTGGGTTGCCACGAGGGCGCTGCTGACCTGGTCGAGTTCGCCCAGGATGGCGTCGAGCGCCTCGGGCGCCACGTTCGGATTGCTGCGGTAGGCCAGCAGGCTCTGCTTCTGGCGTTCGAGTTCCTGCAGCAGGTCGGATTTCAGGTCGGCGCGGCCGGCCACTTCCAGCATGTCGAAGATCGTCGAGAGCGCGACGTGGTGCTGCATCGCATGTTCCTGGCGTACGAAGAACTTGAACTTCTCATACAGGTCTTCCAGCCGCAACAAGGTACGAATGCGCTCGTTGAAAGGATATTCGTAGACGATCAAAGTGACATTCCCCTGAATGTGGGCTGGCGAGCAACTCCGTGATTCTGAACCATGCGGAGCAAAATTACAAACCCTGCATGGATGAAGCGGCCATGCGGGCGGCTTGATCCATATAAAACGCGTGCAGGCGTGCGACCTGGGGCGTCAATGCCTCCAGTCCGTCGTCGTTGACGACGACGTCGTCGGCCGCCGCCAGGCGCTGCGCGCGCGTGACCTGGGCCGCCATGATGGCGCGCACCTGGACTTCCGACAAATTATTTCTGGCCATCACGCGCGCGATTTGCGTCTCTTCTTTGCAATCAATCGCAAGGATGCGCGACACGCGCGCGCGCCAGCTGCCCGACTCGATCAGCAGCGGCACCACGAAGATGACGTAGGGGCCGGTGGCGATCGCGGCCGCGGCGGCCGTCGCTTCCCTGAT
Source organism: Massilia litorea (assembly GCF_015101885.1). NCBI lineage: Bacteria > Pseudomonadati > Pseudomonadota > Betaproteobacteria > Burkholderiales > Oxalobacteraceae > Massilia > Massilia litorea. The sequence goes on along the minus strand of NZ_CP062941.1, from coordinate 247,544 downwards.
TCTCGGGTGCAAAATGGCTTCCAGCCGGGCGCGGGCGCCGGGATCCGTAAACACCAGCTCGCGCATCTTCGCGCGGTCGAGTGCGCCGTCCGGCGTTGCAAAGCCGTCGCCGAACTCGGCGAGGATGGCCGGCATGGCCGACCCGTGCGGGGCGGTGAGGGCGTGGGCGATGGCGTCGGTGTCGACCAGCGAGGCGCCGAGCGCGCCGAACATGTCGGCCACCGTCGTCTTGCCGCAGCCGATGCCGCCGGTCAGGCCGACGGAAAATGAAGGTGCCTGTACCGGTTTCATGATTTACGCAAGGAGGCCCTGGAAGAGTCCGCCGATCTGCTCGCCGTAGAGCAGGGCGATCATGCCGGCGGCGGCCAGATACGGTCCGAACGGGATCGGCTTGTCGCGGCCGCGGCGCGCGAACACGATCAGGCTGATGCCGACGATCGCGCCCACCACCGAGGATAGCAGGATAATGGTCGGCAGCATCGCCCAGCCCAGCCAGGCGCCGAGCGCGGCGAGCAGCTTGAAGTCGCCATAGCCCATGCCTTCCTTGCCGGTCACCAGTTTGAACAGCCAGTACACCGCCCACAGCACCAGGTAGCCGGCTGCGGCGCCAATCACGGCGTCACGCAGCGGCACGAAGGTGCCGTTCAGGTTGACCAGCAGACCCATCCACAGCAGCGGGAAGGTCAGGTCGTCCGGCAGCAGCTGGGTGTCCACGTCGATGAAGGTCATCGCGACCAGCAACCAGGCGAACACCAGGGTCGCCATGCCGGCCACGCCGGATCCGAAAGTCCAGACCAGCAGGGCCGACAGGACGCCGGTCAGCAGTTCGACGGCCGGGTAACGCGCCGAGATCGGGGCCTTGCACTTGCGGCACTTGCCGCGCAGCGCCAGCCAGCTGATCACGGGAATGTTTTCCAGCGCCGTGATCTGGTGCCCGCAGTGGGGACAGGCGGAGCGCGGCACCATCAGGTTGTAGCGGTCGGTATGCGGAAGCTCCTTGCCGCTTTCGTGGGCCACGTAATTGTCGGACTCGCGCTGCATCATCTTCGGAATGCGGTGGATCACCACGTTCAGGAAACTGCCGATCAGGAGGCCCAGCAGGCCGGCAACCAGGGTAGGACCGAGCGAGCCCGGGGCGGCGAAGAGAAGAGTTTCCAATGCAGGCTTCCGAAAATGGTAAATGGTTCCGTAGATCAACCTATTTTAGGGTGTTTCCGGTGTTTTGGCGAAGAGACTTGCGTTGGAGTGCAATGGTGCATTCGGCCTGTCGCGCCATTGCAGCACGGCGCGACCGCCAACCGGGGGGCGCACCGGCCGGCGCGTTTCCCGGCACGCCTATAAAATGCGTCACGCACAGTCTCTATCGAAAAGCCACCATGAAAATCTCGCAACGCGCCCAGTCCGTCGATCCTTTCTTCGCCATGGAATTCGGCAAACGCGCCGCCGCCCTGGAAGCGCAAGGGCATGAAGTCATCAAGCTCAGCCTGGGCGAACCCGATTTCGGCCCGCCGCCGGCCGTGCTGGAGGCGGCGGGCAAGGCCGTGGAGGGCGGTTCGCTGCCCTATACCGCGGCCCTGGGCATCCCGGCCCTGCGCGAGGCGATCGCCGGTTTCTACCTGCACGAGCATGGCGTCACCCTGAACCCGCACCGGATCATCGTCACCGCCGGCGCTTCGGCGGCGCTGCTGCTGGTGTCCGCGGCGCTGGTCGACCCGGGCGACGAAGTGATCGTGGGCGACCCCTCATACCCGTGCAACCGCCAGTTCATGAGCAGCTTCGGTGCGCAAGTAAAGCTCGTCAGCACCGATGCGGACACCCGCTTCCAGCTCGATGCCGCCAGCGTGCGCGCCAACTGGACGCCGCAGACGAAAGGGCTGATGGTCGCCACGCCCTCGAACCCGACCGGCACCTCGGTGCCGCCCGACGAACTGCGCGCGATCTGCGCATGGGCGCGCGAGCACGGCGCCTGGCGCATCGTCGACGAGATCTACCTGAACCTGGGCGACCGCGACGCCGCAGGCCGCCCGCCGCAGACGGTGCTCGCCTTCGACGACGACGCCATCGTCATCAACAGTTTTTCCAAGTATTTCGGCATGACCGGCTGGCGTCTCGGCTGGACCGTCGTGCCCGAAGCGCTGGTGCCGACCATGGAGAGACTCGCCCAGAATTACTATATCTGCGCCTCGAACCTGTCCCAGCAGGCAGCGCTGGCCTGTTTTACGCCCGCATCGCTGGCCGTCTGCGAAGAGCGGCGCGTCGAGTTCGCGCGGCGGCGGGAACTGGTGCTCAAGGGCCTGGCGGGGATCGGCCTGCCGGTACCGGTGCCGCCGGACGGCGCCTTCTATGTCTATTTCGACGTGAGCGGGACGGGTTTGACGTCCTGGCAGTTCTGCGAGCGGGTCCTGGAAGAAGTCCACGTGGCGCTCACGCCGGGCAAGGACTTCGGAAATGTAGGCGCGGACCAGTACGTGCGCCTGTCCTACGCCGCCAGCGCCGAACACCTGCAAGAGGCGATCCGGCGCCTTGGCGCCTTCATGGATCGCCTGCGCAGCTAAGGGATTACCGGGCGCCTGGCGCGGATGCAGGTTCGTGGAGCGTGGGGCCTCGTCGTCGATGACTCAAGCGAGGATGTTGACCGCCCGCGCCGCCACCAGGCCGACCGTCAGCAGCGAGGCGCTTGCCTGCACCATGAAGAGGATCTTGACGCGCGCCGTCAGCGGCACCGTGTCCGTCGGCGAAAAGGCCGTCGCATTGGTAAAAGAGACGAACACATAATCGAAAAAGCCCGGCGTCCATTCCTGCCCGCCCGGGCAACCGGAGCCCATCTGCGGAAACATGAAATCGGCCACCGGCTCCTTTGCCGCATCGCGCCCCGCCGGGCCGCCGCGGTCGAGGTTCCAGAACCACAGGGCGAACACGACCACGTTGGTGAGCCAGATGTTGAGCGCATCGACCAGCAGGCTTTGCCCGGTGGTTCCTTTCGCACCGTACAGCAGCGCGTGGAGCACGACGAACAGGGCCTGGAAGTTGATGAGGGTGATAATCGCGGTCAGCACGATGGCCGCGCGCCGGATGATGCGCCTGTGGTGGTGGATGCGGATCCAGTGATGCGCGCCGGTGGCCTTGCGCATCTGGCCGTGGTTCCAGGCGGTGGCGACGGACAGCGGCACCAGCAGCGCCACCTCGACGACGGAGGCGAGCCACCACGGGAAGATGGTCAGGTTGTTGATCAGGACGGCGTTCAGCGCCGCCGTGACCAGGATGGCGCCACGTGCGATCCAGAATTCGCGCATGTTCCGTTCGAGGTTCTTTCGCATGCGAACAGTATGCATGCAATCCGTGCGGGCATGCGCCCGCGGAGGATGACAGTGTCGAAAGGGACCGTTTACACCACCGAACCGAGTTTGAAGATCGGCAGATACATCGCCACCACCAGCCCGCCGATCAGCGTACCCAGGATGACCATGATCATTGGCTCCATCAGCGAGGACAGGGCGGCGACGGCTTCGTCGACCTCGTCCTCGAAGAAGTCCGCGACTTTACCGAGCATGCCGTCCAGCGCGCCCGATTCTTCGCCGATGGCGACCATCTGCGTCACCAGGCTCGGGAACACGTTCACGTTCTGCATCGCCATCGTCAGGCTGGTGCCGGTGGAGACTTCGGTCTGGATGCGGCGGGTGGCATCGAGGTAGACCGCGTTGCCCGAGGCGCCGCCGACCGAGTCGAGGGCTTCGACCAGCGGCACGCCGGCCGCGAACATGGTCGCCAGGGTGCGCGTCCAGCGCGCGATGGTCGCCTTGCGGATCACGTCGCCGAAGATCGGGATGCGCAGCAGCAGGCGGTCCATGGCCTGTTGCATTTTCAGCGAGCGGCGCCAGGACTGGAAGAAGAAGTAGACCGAGCCGAAGATCGAGCCGAAGATCAGGTACCACCATTCGACGAAGAATTCGGACATTCCCATCACGATCAGGGTCGGCGCGGGCAGGTCGGCGCCGAAGCTCTGGAACACGGATTTGAAGGCCGGCACCACCCAGATCATGATCACGGCGACCACGATGAAGGCGACCGCGAGAATGGCGATCGGGTAGGTGAGGGCGGACTTGATCTTGGACTTCAGGGCCAGCGTCTTTTCCTTGTAGACGGCCAGGCGGTGCAGCAGGTCTTCCAGGATGCCGGCCTGTTCGCCGGCGCCGACCAGGTTGCAGAACAGCGGGTCGAAATAGCGTGGGTACTTGCGGAAGGCGTTGTTCAGGCTGGTGCCGGTCTCGATGTCGGCGCGGATGTCGAGGATCAGTTTCGCCATCGAGGGATTCGCATGGCCCTTGCCGACGATGTCGAAGGCCTGCAGGAGCGGCACGCCGGCCTTCATCATCGTCGCCAGCTGGCGCGTGAACATGGTCAGGTCCTTGTCGGTGATCTTCTTGCCGCTGCGGTAGACCCGCTTCTTGACCTTGGTGACCATGATGCCCTGGCGGCGCAGCGTCACGTTGACGATCGCCTCGCCGCCGGCGCGCAGCTCGCCGCGCACGGTCTTGCCGGCCTTGTCCTTGCCTTCCCAGGCGTAGACCGCTTCCTTGACTTGCGCGCCGCCGCGGCTTCGGGTGGTGAGGGATTGAGCCATCATGAATCCTATTCGTTGGTACAGCCGAGCACTTCTTCGAGGCTGGTCAGCCCCTGTTTTACTTTCATCAGGCCCGAGCGGCGCAGCGAATTGACGCCGTCCTTCTCGGCCTGGGCGGCGATCTGCATCGAATTCCCGTTCGCCAGGATCAGGGCTTCGATCGCCGGGCTGATCGGCATGAGCTGGTAGATGCCGACCCGGCCCTTGTAGCCGGAACCGAGGCAGCGTTCGCAGCCGACCGGGCCATAGGGCGTCCAGTCGTCCTGCAGGTCGCCTTCGCGGTAGCCGGCCGCCAGCAGCGCTTCGCGCCCCATCTCGAGCGGCTGCTTGCAGTTACAAAGGCGACGCGCCAGGCGCTGCGCCGTGATCAATATCACCGAGGAGGCGATATTGAACGGCGCCACGCCCATGTTCATCAGGCGCGTCAGCGTCGAGGGCGCGTCGTTGGTGTGCAAAGTCGAAAACACCATGTGGCCGGTCTGGGCCGCCTTGATCGCGATGTCGGCCGTTTCCAGGTCCCGGATCTCGCCGACCATGATGATGTCGGGATCCTGGCGCAGGAAGGATTTCAGGGCCACCGGGAAGGTGAGGCCGGCGCGATCGTTGACGTTGACCTGGTTCACGCCCGGCAAATTGATCTCGGCCGGGTCTTCCGCGGTCGAGATGTTGATGCCGGGTTTATTCAGCACGTTCAGGCAGCTGTACAGCGAGACGGTTTTACCGGATCCGGTCGGCCCGGTCACCAGCACCATGCCGTAGGGGCGGGAAATCGCATCGAGCAGGATCGCCTTCTGGTCGGGGTCGTAGCCGAGGGCGTCGATGCCCATCTGCGCCTGGGTCGCGTCCAGGATACGCATGACGGTCTTTTCGCCGAACAGGGTCGGCAGCGTGCTGACGCGGAAGTCGATGGTGCGCGTGGCTGACAGGATCAGGCGCATGCGGCCATCCTGCGGCACGCGCTTTTCCGAGATGTCGAGTTTGGCCAGGACCTTGATGCGCGAGACCAGTTTGTCGCGGATCGAGAGCGGCGGCATCGCGTGGTCACGCAGCACGCCGTCGACGCGCATGCGGATCCGGTAGTATTTTTCGTAGGGCTCGAAGTGGATGTCCGAGGCGCCCAGCTGCACCGCGTCCATCAGGATCTTGTTCAGGAAGCGCACGATCGGCGCGTCCTCGACCTCATTCTGCGATTCGACCGGCGCGGCCGTCTGCTCTTCCTCGGCGAACTCGATGTCGGCGTCGTCGCCGACCATGTCGTTCAAGTTCTGTTCGGCGCTTTTGGTGAGCGTGGCCAGCAGTGCCAGCAGGGCGTCGTGGGCGACGATCACCGGCTCGACCGCCGCTTCGCTCTGGAACTTGATCTGGTCCAGGGCTTGCGTATTCGTCGGGTCGGAAATGGCGACCGACAGGCGGTTGCCGCGCTTGGCCAGGGCGACCACGCGCTGGGCCGCCATCAGCTTGGCGTCGATCGCAGCTTCCGGCAGCGACTCGATGCTGAAGGTCGACAGGTCGAGCAGCGGATAGCCGAACGTCTCGGCGCAGAAGGCGGCCAGGGAGGAGGCGTCGAGCGCCCGGTCGGCGATGATGGCGTCGATGAAGGCGCTGCGGTCGCCCGCGGCCTTCTTCTGCAGCGCGTCAGCCTGCTGCGCCGTCAGGCGCCCGGCTTGCACCAGCGCGCGCGCGAGCCCGGACATCGGGGTGCCTGAAGTCGCGTGCGGGAGGACTGCTGCCATATGAGCCGGGTCAGTAGAGGAAGGACAAGAGGGCCGCCCAAGCTGTTTCGAGGCGGCATGCTACTCGGATGATGCCTACAGGCATCAACTTTGTAAAGCGTTTCAACAGGTGCCAGATGCGTACGCGCCACGTAGACAAAATGCCATGACGTCGCTGGCACGGGAGTATGTTGGCGTTTCGATCAAGGGTGTTGGCGGTACGTCAACAGAGAGGAGGGCGACTGCTTATCGGATGGCTTAAGGTGGGCACAGCGCCCCGCCAGCTGCCGGGTCAGCTCGTCCATGATCAAAGTCTGTGATCAATTCCACCAGTGCGTGGTTGCGCCCATTTCAGGCAGCCGCGCCTGGACCGCTTCATGGATCAGGCCGGCGCGCACGGCCTGGTCGGCCGTGTAGATGCGTGCATTGCCGAACAGGTGAGGGCGGATGTCGTGCGCTTCCGGCGCGCCCTGGGTCGCTTCGTCGAAGATGCTGGCATAGCGTTCGGCGTCGAAGTCGAGGCATTCGCGCCACTCGGACACGCGCGAATGGTCGGCTGCCACCAGGTTGCCGAAGCCCCAGTGCAGGGGATGGACGAGAAAACGCGCGCCCGGACAGGCGTAGCGCTTGGACCCGGCGAGGAAGATGACGACGCCGACCGATTCCACGCTGCCGATGTTGAAGGTAGTCAGCGGAATCGGCAGCGATTTCAGGAAGAAATAGAGCGCGAAGCCGGCCGTCATGTTGCCGCCTTCGGTCGACATATGGAGCTCGATCTCGGTGGCCCCATTCTGCAAGGCCTGCAGGCACAGGTTGCGCACGCTGCAGGCAGAGTTATGGTGGATCGGCCCGATGAAATGAACGATGTGCAAAGCCATTGGCGCTCCTGTCATGAATGCTCAGGATAACCATTTCTCGCGTGCGCAGGCGCCCGCTTTCGCCGGGCCTCAGCTGCCGCGGTAGGTCGAGTACGACCAGGGCGTCACGACCAGCGGCACGTGGTAGTTCTGGCTCGGGTCGGCAATGCCGAAGGCGATCGTCACGCGGTCGACGAAAGGCGGATCCGGCAATACGACGCCTTGCGCCGCGAAATAGTCGCCCGCCGCAAATTCCAGTTCGTAGCGCCCGGCGCGCATGGCGTCGCCCGCCAGCAGCGGGGCGTCGCAGCGGCCATCGGCATTCGTCCTTGCCTGCGCCAGCAGGGCGCGGCCTGCGTCCGAGACGGCGTAGAGCGCAATCGCCACGCTGGCCGCCGGACGGCCGTTCGCGGTATCGAGCACGTGGGTGCTGAGTTTGCCCATCGATTTCCCTATATGTTCGTGGTGAAGATATTTATTCTCCGGATCATATACCGATGGCGTTGCGTCAATATATGATCGGCGATATACCGCCCATCCTCGAGACTTTCCGATGCCTGCTGCTCATTTTTCCGGCTATCCGCGCGACCTGATCGGCTACGGCCGCACGCCACCCCATGCCCAGTGGCCCGGCGCGGCGCGCATCGCCCTGCAGTTCGTGCTGAACTACGAGGAGGGCGGCGAGAACTCGGTCCTGCACGGCGACCCGGCCTCGGAAACCTTTTTATCCGAGATCATCGGCGCCCAGGCCTTCCCGATGCGCCACATGAGCATGGAATCGCTCTACGAATACGGTTCCCGGGCCGGCCTGTGGCGCCTGCTGCGCATGTTCGAGGAAAGAAAACTGCCGCTGACCGTGTTCGGCGTGGCGATGGCGCTGCAGCGCAATCCGGAAGCGGTGGCCGCCTTCCGCGAGCTTGGCCATGAGATTGCCTGCCATGGCCTGCGCTGGATTTCGTACCAGAATGTCGACGAAGCCACCGAGCGCGCCCACATGGCCGAGGCAGTGGCCATCCTGCGCGAGCTCACCGGCGAGGCGCCGCTTGGCTGGTACACGGGCCGCGATTCGCCCAACACCCGTCGCCTCGTCGTCGAGCACGGCGGCTTTGCCTACGACGCCGATTACTACGGCGACGATTTGCCGTTCTGGGAGAAAGTGGCGCACACCGGGCCCGATGGCGCGCCGCTTGAAACGCCCCACCTGGTCGTGCCGTATACCCTTGACACCAACGACATGCGCTTTTGCGCGATGCAGGGTTTTAACTCGGGCACCCAGTTCTTCGATTATCTGAAAGATGCCTTCGACGTGTTGTACGCGGAAGGCGACCCGAATGGCCTGAACGCGCCTAAAATGCTCTCGATCGGCCTGCATTGCCGCATCGTCGGGCGGCCGGCGCGCGCCGCCGCGCTGGCACGGTTCCTGGACTATGTGTTGCAGCACAAAAACGTATGGATCACGCGTCGCATCGATATCGCCGAGCACTGGAAAACTACCCATCCGTTCGCAGGTGATATATCCATTTGATGATAATCAAAATCTGTTTTTGGACATAGTTGGCCGCAGCTTCTACAAGGTATCCTTCACGCTGGCACCAATCCGAGGCAAGCATGGCCGAACCGATCCGCTTTTATTTCCGCAACGCCGTCCACGAAGTGAGCGGCGTGGCACCGACGCAAACCATCCTGCAGCACTTGCGGGAGGATCTGCGCTGCACCGGCACCAAGGAAGGCTGCGCCGAGGGCGATTGCGGCGCCTGCACCGTGGTGGTCGGTTCGCTCGAGAACGGCGAGCTGGAACTGAAGGCGGTCAACTCCTGCATCCAGTTCACGCCCACGCTCGACGGCAAGGCGCTGTTCACCGTGGAGGACTTGCAACTGCCGGACGGACGGCTGCACCCGGTCCAGCAGGCGCTGGTCGAGTGCCATGGCTCGCAATGCGGCTTCTGCACGCCGGGATTCGCGATGTCGCTGTGGGGCATGTACCTGAAGCAGGAAGGGCAAGCGCAAGGTCAGGCACCTGGGCGCTGCCAGGTCGACGACGCCCTGTCCGGTAACCTGTGCCGCTGCACCGGCTACCGGCCGATCATCGACGCCGCCGGACGCATGATGGAATTGCCGCGCGCCGAGTTCGACCGGGGCGCGGTGGCCGATGCGCTGCTTGCCCTCCAGCGCGGCGCAGGCGCGACCTATTCGCATGCGGGCAGCAGTTTCCACGCGCCGCGTACGCTCGCCGAGCTGGTGGCGCTGCGCGCCGAACACCCGCAGGCGTTGATCCTCGCCGGCTCGACCGATGTCGGCCTCTGGGTCACCAAGCAGATGCGCGAGCTGAACGACATCATTTATATCGGCAACGTGGCCGAGCTGAAATCGGTGACGCAGGCCGACGGTTTCCTCGAGATCGGCGCCGGTGTCACGCTGCAGGACGCCTACGCGGCCGTCTGCCGGCACTACCCGGACGAACTGTCGGAAATGTGGCAGCGCTTCGCTTCGCTGCCGATCCGGAATGCCGGCACGCTGGGTGGGAATGTCGCCAACGGTTCGCCGATCGGCGATTCGATGCCCTGGCTGATCGCGCTTGGCGCGCGCCTCGTGCTGCGCGGTGCTGGCGGCGAGCGCGAGCTGGCGCTGGAAGATTTTTATCTGGGCTACCAGCAGAAGGATTTGAAAGCCGATGAATTCGTCGCGGCGCTGCGCCTGCCTTTGCCGCGCCCAGGGGTCGCTTTCCGCACCTATAAACTGGCCAAGCGCTTCGACCAGGACATCTCGGCCGTGTGCGCCGCCTTCGCCCTCACGCTCGAAGGCGATGTCGTCAAAGAAGCGCGCATCGCCTTCGGCGGCATGGCCGCCACGCCCAGGCGCGCGGCAGGCGCCGAGGCGCTGCTGACCGGCCGCGTGTGGGATGAAACCGTTTTAAAGGAAGCCATGGCCGCGCTGGCGCAGGATTACGCGCCGCTGTCGGACATGCGCGCCTCAAACAGCTACCGCATGAAGGCGGCGCAGAACCTGCTGCGCCGCTTCTGGTTTGAAACCCGCCGCGACAATCCGCTGCCGCGCAGTGCAGTCAACGCGTTCGCCGCCACGGCCTGAGGAGACCATCATGAACGACGCAGGCGCACCAGCATTCAAGGCGGCGGCGTGGAGCGCGGTCGGCCGCGCCCGGCCGCACGAGTCGGCCACGCTGCACGTGCTCGGCCAGGCAACCTACACCGACGACATCGCGGAAACGGCGGGCACGCTGCATGCGGCGCTCGGCTTGTCGGCCAAGCCGCACGCGAACATCCTTGGCATCGACCTGGCGCCCGTGCGCGCGGCGCGCGGCGTGGTCTCGGTGCTGACCGTGAAAGACATCCCGGGCACCAACGACTGCGGCCCGATCATCCACGACGATCCTATCCTCGCCGATGGTAAAGTGGAATATGTCGGCCAGCCGATCTTCATCGTCGTCGCCGACACCCACGACAACGCCCGCCGTGCGGCGCGTCTTGCCAAAGTCGAGTACGAGGAACTGCCGGCCATCCTCACGCCGCAGGAAGCGCACGCCGCCAAATCGTATGTCGTGCCGCCGATGCGCCTGGCACGCGGCGACGCCGAAACGGCGTTCGCGAACGCCCCGCACAAGGTGGCCGGCAAGCTGTATGTCGGCGGCCAGGAACAGTTTTACCTGGAAGGGCAGATCGCCTACGCCATCCCGGGTGAAGACAATGGCATGCTGGTGCAGTGCTCGACCCAGCACCCGAGCGAGATGCAGCACGTGGTCGCGCATGCGCTCGGCCTGCATTCGCACCACGTCGTGGTCGAGTGCCGCCGCATGGGCGGCGGCTTCGGCGGCAAGGAATCGCAGTCGGCCCTGTGGGCCGCCGCCGCGGCGATTGCGGCCGCAAAGCTGAAGCGGCCCGTGAAGCTGCGCGCCGACCGCGACGACGACATGCTCGTCACCGGAAAGCGCCACTGTTTTTACTATGAATACGAAGTCGGCTACGACGCGAGCGGCCGCATCCTGGCCGCGAAAGTCGACATGGTCTCGCGCGCCGGCTTTTCGGCCGACCTGTCCGGTCCCGTCGCCACGCGCGCCGTCTGCCACTACGACAACGCCTACTATTTGTCCGACGTCGACATCCGCGCCGCCTGCGGCAAGACGAACACCCAGTCGAACACGGCCTTCCGCGGCTTCGGCGGCCCGCAGGGCGCGATCGCGATGGAATACGTGTTAGATGAGATCGCGCGCAACCTGCAAGTCGACGCGCTCGACATCCGCAAGATCAATTTTTACGGTAAAACCGAGCGCAACGTCACGCCCTATGGCCAGGCGGTGGTCGACAACGTCATCCATGAGCTGGTGGCCGAACTCGAGACCTCGAGCGAATACCGGGCGCGGCGCGCAGCCATTGCCGCCTTCAACGCCGGCAGTCCGGTGCTGAAAAAAGGACTGGCGCTCACGCCCGTTAAATTCGGCATCGCCTTCAACGTGACCCACCTGAACCAGGCGGGCGCGCTGGTGCACGTGTACGTCGACGGTTCCATCATGGTCAACCATGGCGGTACCGAGATGGGGCAGGGCATCAATACCAAGGTGATGCAGGTCGTCGCGCACGAACTGGGCGTGGACATGGATCATGTACGCGCCACCGCCACCAACACCAGCAAGGTGGCGAATACCTCGGCCACGGCGGCATCGACCGGCGCCGACCTGAACGGCAAGGCGGCGCAGGATGCGGCGCGCCAGATCAGGGAGCGGCTGGCCGCCTTCGCGGCGAACGAGTACGGCGGCGAGGTGGCGGACGTCCGTTTTGCGGCCGATACCGTCTTCGTGAACGGCATGGAAGTGCCGTTCCCGGCGCTGGTGCAAAAGGCCTACCTGGCGCGCGTGCAATTGTGGTCCGACGGCTTCTATGCCACGCCCGGCCTGTCCTGGGATGCGAAGACCATGAACGGCCGCCCGTTCTCCTACTTCGCCTATGGCGCGGCCGTCTCGGAGGTCGTGGTCGACACGCTCACCGGCGAATGGAAGCTGCTGCGCGCGGACGCGCTCTACGACGCCGGCAATTCGCTCAACCCCGCGATCGACATCGGCCAGGTCGAAGGCGCCTTCATCCAGGGCATGGGCTGGCTTACCACCGAGGAGCTGTGGTGGAACCCGGGCGGCAAGCTGATGACGCACGCACCCTCGACCTATAAAATTCCGGGCGTCTCCGACTGCCCGCAGGACTTCCGCGTGCGCCTGTTCGAGAACCGCAACGTCGAAGACAGCATCCACCGCTCGAAAGCGGTGGGCGAGCCGCCGTTGCTGCTGCCGTTCTCGGTGTTCTTCGCGATCCGCGACGCGATCTCCAGCGTGGGGGGGCACAGCGTCAATCCGCCCCTGAATGCGCCGGCGACGAGCGAGGAAATCCTCGACGCCATCGCCTTTGTCGAAGCGGCTGCCGCACGACGCGCGTGATGGACGACTGGCTGACAGCCGCGCAGTGCGCGCCGGCCGTGCTGGTCACGGTCGCCATCGTCGAAGGCTCCGTGCCGCGCGAGCCGGGAGCGAAGATGCTCGTCACGGCCCATGGCTTTGCCGGGACAATCGGGGGTGGGCACCTGGAGCACCGGGCGATCGAGATCGCGCGCGCCATGCTCATCGATGGCGGAGCGCCGAAGCTGGAGCGCTTCGCGCTGGGGCCGAGCCTGGGCCAGTGCTGCGGGGGGATTGCGCATCTCGTGTTCGAACCGATCGACCGCGACCAGATGGCCTTGCTCGATGGCCGACGCAATGTCGATACATGGCGCGTCATACCCGTAGGGTGGGCGGGGCAATTTCGGCCAATGGCCGGAATTGCGCCCACGCGTTCAGCCGCTGCTGGCGCTGTGATGCAATCCGATATTCATGCGTGCGCTGAACGCGTGGGCGGCAGAGCCGCCCACGCTACGTGGGCTTTATTCGACGCCGACGGTGTGCAACTCGCGGGCAATCCTGTCCCACCCTTCGATCGTCGCCTCGGCACTCAGGTCTTCACGGATGTGGACGGTAACCGCTGGCTCGCCGACGCCGTCCTCGCCCCGCGCGCCCACTTGATGCTGTTTGGCGCCGGCCACGTCGGCGCGGCCATCGTACGCGCGCTGGCCGACCTGCCTTGCCGCGTCACCTGGGTCGACGAGCGCGAGGACCTGTTCCCCGCCGAGGTCCCCACCAATGTGACGATCGAGGCCACCGACATCCCCGAGGCGCTGGTCGAACAAGCCGCGCCCGGCACCAGCTTTCTGGTCATGACCCACAGCCACGCACTTGACCTGCGCCTGTCGAACGCGATACTGTCCCGTCCCGGCCGGGATTGGTTCGGCCTGATCGGCTCCGAGACCAAGCGCCGCCAGTTCGAACACCGCCTGCGCGAGCGCGGCATTGCCGACGAGCGCCTCGCGGCCATGGTCTGCCCGATCGGCCTGCCCGGCATCGAGGGCAAGGCCCCGGCCGTGATCGCCGCCTCCGTGGCGGCGCAACTGCTCACCGTCTGGGAGGCGCTTGACCACGACGCCGCCAGCCACCTGCACCATTCTCCGGAATCCAACTGATGTCCATCGCACCACATACCGTGCAAGCCTACCGTGCGAGCTTGCTGCATTTTCACGCCGACCCGGCTTTTACGGAGAACGCATATTCCTGGCACCAGGACGGCCTGCTCATCGTCGAAGACGGCCGTATCAAGGCGGCCGGCGACTACGCGGCGCTTGGCCCGACCCTGCCGGACGGCGTCGTTCCACACGACTACCGCGGCCAGATCATCACGCCCGGCTTCATCGACACCCACCTGCACTACCCGCAGACGGACATGATCGCCTCGCCGAGCGAAGGCCTGCTGCCCTGGCTCGAGACCTATACCTTCCCGACCGAGCGCCGGTTTTCCGATCCGGCGCACGCGCGCGCGACCGCAGAATTCTTCCTCGACGAGCTGACCCGCTGCGGCACGACCACAGCCGTCGTCTACTGCACCGTGCACCGCGAATCGGTCGACGCCTTCTTCGAAGCCAGCGAAGCGCGCAACCTGCGCATGGTGGCGGGTAAAGTGCTGATGGACCGGAATTGCCCGGACTTCCTGCGTGACGCAGAGGGGCAGATCGGCGAGAGCGAAGCCCTGATCAACAAGTGGCACAAGCACAATCGCTCGCTGTACGCGATCACGCCGCGCTTCGCGCCCACCTCCAGCACGGCCCAACTGGGTGCGATCGCGGAGCTGGCGAAGGCCTTTCCGGACACCTTCATCCAGACCCACGTCTCGGAAAACAAGGACGAGTGCAGCTGGGTGCGCGAGCTGTTTCCGGATTCGCGCAGCTACCTCGGCGTGTACGACGGCTATGGCCTGATGCGCCCGCGCGCGCTGTTCGGCCACTGCATCTGGCTCGATGACGAGGACTTCGCGCGGATGGCGGCGACCGGTTCGGCCGCATCAGTGTGCCCGACCTCGAACCTCTTCCTCGGCAGCGGCCTGTTCGATTTCGAAAAGGCAGACGGCGCCGGCGTGCAGGTCACGCTCGGCACCGACGTCGGCGCCGGCACCTCGTTCTCGATGCTGCAGACGATGAACGAAGCGTATAAAGTGGCGCGCCTGAAGGGCAGCCACCTGCCGGCGCTGCGCATGTTCTACCTCGCCACCCTGGGCGCGGCGCGCGCGATGGACCTGGAAGGCACGATCGGCAGCTTCGTCGTCGGCGCGGAAGCGGACTTCATTGTCCTCGACCCGCAGTCGACGCCGCTGCTGGCGCGCCGCAGCAGCCATTGCAATACGCTGGAAGAGCAGTTGTTCGCGCTGGCGCTGCTGGGCGACGACCGCGCGATTCGCGCGACCTATGCCGCGGGCGCGAAAGTGCACGAACGCAGTGGAGCGCTTGCCTGATCCGTTATCGGTGTTTTAGATCCGCGTGGGCATGCCGACCCTGCTTCAAGCGACGGCCAGGGGCTTGCGTGCACCGTAGGGTGGGCATGCCCACGCGGATCATGTGTATCGATAGCACCGCAGGCGAGCGCCCACGTCTGCCGAGGTATGACATTGCCAACATCGAACGAAGCCGTTAAAGTTGCGCGGCACCGTCAACCCGATACGAAAGTCCCGTCATGCAGAACACATTCAGCCGCAGCCTGCTGATCGCCCTGGCCGTCGCCGCCCCAGGCTTCGCGATCGCAAAGGAGCCGATCGCCGCATCGCGCCAGGCCAACGAAACGGCCACTGCGCGTCACTACGCAAGCCTGATCGCGGGCGCGGAACCCAAGCTGGCCGAGCTGACCATGTTCTTCACGCAGATGCCCAAGGGCGGCGACCTGCACCACCATTACTCGGGTGCGATCTATGTCGAGCAATACCTCGACTTCCTCGACCGCCAGGGCCTGTGCGTGAACAAGCAGACCTACCGCATCGAGCAGGACAAAGCCGTCATCGCGCTTGAACGCGCCAAGCCCGCCAGGGAGCGCAACTGCCTCTCCAGCGCCGAGGTCTATGCCGACGACTACACCTGGCGCGAGCTGGTGCAGCGCTGGTCGAACAAGGACTTCGACAACCACGGCGCCCTGAACCCGGCGCCGGATCGCCTGTTCTTCCAGACCTTCGGCTACTTCGGCCCGGTCTCGAACGCGAATTTCAAGGAAGGCCTGCAGGAGCTGAAAAAGCGCGCGATCGCCGAGAACGTCAGCTATATCGAAACCATGTTCAAGATGGCGCCAGCGATTGCCAACGCCGAGTTCGACGCGCGCGCCTGGCAGCTGGCGAGCGACGACGCCGGCCTGACCACCGAGCTGGGCCGCGCTACCGAGGCGCTCGAACACGACCCGGCCTTCGCGCAGTCGATCGCCGATTTCGTGGCGAAGATCGACGAAGCGGCCGCGGGCATCGACGACGAGCGCTTCACCATGCGCTACCAGACCTATGTGCTGCGCCTGTTAAATCCGTCGCAGGTGTTTTCCTCGATGCTGGCCGCGTTCAAATCGGCGAGCGCAGGGGGGAAGGTGGTCGGCGTGAATATCGTCGGCCAGGAAAGCACGATGGTGTCGATGCGCGACTACGCGCTGCACATGAAGATGTTCCGCTTCCTGAAGGCGCGCTACCCGGACGTCAAGGTCGCGCTGCACGCGGGCGAGCTGGCCCTGGGCGACGTGCCGCCGGAAGGCCTGAAGTTCCACATCGACCAGGCATTGACGGTGGCCGGCGCCAACCGCATCGGCCACGGCATCGATCTGGCCCACGAAGCAAACGCGCCGGCCATCCTGCGCAAGATGCGCCAGGACGACATCCCGGTCGAGATCAACCTGACCTCGAATGCGTTTATCAGCGGTATCAAGGACGAAAACCACCCAGTCACCCTGTACCGCAAATACGGCGTGCCCTATGTGATCTCGACCGACGACGCCGGCGTCACGCGCCACACGCTGTCGCAGGAATACGTGCTGTTCGCGAGCCGCTACAAACCGGATTATGCGGAACTCAAGAAGACCTCGTACAACAGCATCCGCTACGCCTTCCTGCCTGCCGCCGACAAGGCGCGCCTGACGCGCCAGCTCGACACGCGCTTCGCCGGCTTCGAAGCGGAGGTGGCGAAACTGGCGAGAACTGTTGTGCCGGAGCGACGTACGGCACGCTGATCTCGATGTTCTGTAACGGCAGCGCAACGCTGCCGTTTTTGTGTGCGCACCAGCGCATGCACCGTTGTGGAACAGACAAATATTAGTGTTTCTTTAATGTTTGTGGTCAAGTCGCCACAAATTTCTCGGGGCCACCCGGGGATTGTCGAAAATATTTAGCAAAATATTTCAGTCAAGAATGCCTTCCGTATAATCGCGCCTTGTGATTTTGCTCGTGGGAACCCCGGTTGGTGTGCAAATGCACGTTTTTTGGGCGATTAAGAGGTCGATAGTCTAAATCCCCAACTAAAAACGTATTTGTACCTCCAAGGACACTCATGCATATTTGTTGTTGTTAGTAAATATGCTTGAAGTTTTTTTAAGGGTGAGCGTAACAGGGATGACATCTTTCCTGTCTACAATCGCCCGGTCCTGGAGAAGCCGGCTGTACGCCGCTGCGGTGCGTCGCATTCGAAGGTTGCAGTACTTGTAAAGAGGGGCGCTTACCGAGCGCCCACATAACTATTAAGTCTATTTTGGGGTTTTTATAATGATCACTCAACAACAGATCCGGCTGACCAAGCTGGCGCTGGCTTTGTCGATTGCGTTGTCGGCGGTGCCGACGTTCGCACAGAACACCACCTCGGCCATCGGCGGCCGCGTCTCGAGCGCGGACGGTGCGCCTGCGGCCGGTGCCCAGGTGTCGATCGTCCACACGGAGTCGGGCTCTGTCAGCAACGTGGTGACCGACGCCCAGGGGCGTTACGTCGCACGCGGCCTGCGCGTTGGCGGTCCGTACACGATCATTATCACCAAAAACGGCGTCTCGGAAAAACGTGAAAACGTCTATGTCCAGCTGGCCGAAACCGCATCGATCGACGCCACCCTGGGCGCCGCCGCCATGCAGACCGTGACCGTCACCGGCACGGCCAACCGTTCGGAGCGTTTCAACCGCACGTCGATGGGCGCCGTGACCAGCATCGGCGCCACCGAACTGGCCACCCAGGCATCGATCCAGCGTAACCTGCAGGACTACGCCCGTTCCGACCCACGCGTGTCGCAGACCGACAAGGAACGCGGCGAAATGTCCGTCGCCGGCCAGAACTCGCGCTACAACTCGATCACCGTCGACGGCGTCGCCATCAACGACACCTTCGGCCTGGAGTCGAACGGCAGCCCGACCGCGCGCCAGCCACTGTCGATCGAAGCGATCCAGTCGGTGCAGGTCAACGTCGCCAACTACGACGTTACCCAGAAGGGCTATACCGGTGCCAACGTCAACGCCGTGACCAAGTCGGGCACCAACACCTGGAAGGGCGGCGCCTACTACGTCTACCGCGACGACAGCATGTCCGGCAAGCGCTACAACAACGTCGCCGACACCTATAGCGACGTTCCTAAATTCAAGGAAGACACCAAAGGCCTGTGGGCCAGCGGTCCGCTGATCGAAGACAAGCTCTTCATCTACGCCCTGACCGAAAAATCGAAGAGCACCCGTGCGATTCCTGACTTCGGCATCGTCGGCTCGAGCGCCGGCACCATCGTCCCGATCACCGCGTCCGCTGTCGCCAGCGCCCAGCAGATCGCCAAGGACGTCTACGGCATCGACGTCGGCAGCATCGCCACCACCGGCGGCGAGCTGACCTCGGAAGAGCAGCTGCTGAAAGTCGACTGGAACATCAGCGACGACCACCGTGCGAACTTCCGCTACGGCAAGACCAAGCAGACCGAACCAATCTTCCCATCGTTCTCGGCCACCGGCGTGACGCTCGATTCGATGTACTACCGGAATAACAAGAAGATCGAAACCGCGGTTGCCCAGGTCTTCTCGGACTGGACCCCGACCTTCTCGACCGAAGCGCGTATCTCGATGCGCGACTACGACGCGATCCCGGACAACAATTCGCGCCTGCCTTCGATCGGCCTGAGCTTCAGCGGCCCGCTCCCGGCCGGCACCCCGTCGGGTACCCAGACCGGCTCGCGCTTCATCAACTTCGGTACCGAAAACTCGCGCCAGCGTAACATCCTCGGCACGAAGACCATGGACTACTTCGCCGGCGCCAACTGGACGCTGGGCGCGCACGAAGTCAAGTTCGGCCTGGACTACAGCAAGAACGAGGTGTACAACGCCTTCCTGCAGAACATCTACGGTAACTACACCTTCGCTTGCGACAACACGCTCAACGCGAGTGTCTGCAGCAAGTCCGGCGTGACCACCGCGGAAATCGAAGCGGCCGTGCTGAGCAACTTCCGCAACGGCAAGCCGACCTCGTACACCCTGCAAACCGCCGCACCGGGTTCGTCGCTGGACAACGCCGTTGCCGACTTCACGATGAACAACACGGGCCTGTTCGTGCAGGACACCTGGACCATCAACAAGCAGCTGACCGTGAGCGCAGGCGTCCGTGTCGACGAGACCGGTGTCGGCGGTACGCCGCTGCGCAACAGCGCCGCCGCCGCGCCTGTGATCGCAGGCACCGGCCAGTTCGGTCGCCAGACCGGTGGTTTCGGCTACGACAACACCGTCACCGTCGACGGCCAGAAATTGTGGCAGCCACGCGTCGGTTTCAACTACAAGTTCGACCGCGCCCTGCCAACCCAGATCCGCGGTGGCGCCGGCCTGTTCCAGGGTGCCGCGGCAACCGTCTGGATGTCGAACCCGTTCTCGAACCCGGGCGTTGCGACCCGCATCATCAACTGCTCGGGCACCAGCTCGAACCGTTGCCCGACCGACCGCAGCATCTTCAGCTTCAATCCTGATGCACAGCCGACCAACGTCGGTTCGCCACCGGCGGCCAACGTCGACATCCTGGATCCAAGCCTGAAGCAGCCGTCGATCTGGAAAGCCAACCTGGCCTTCGATACCGAACTGCCATGGGGTGGCATCGTCTTCGGTGCCGAGTACCTGTACACCAACAACAAGTCCTCGATCTACTACGAGCACCTGAACCTGGGTGCACCGACCGCAACCGGTAGCGACGGCCGCCAGATGTTCTGGAACGCCGCCGGCCTGGCTGCTGCCAGCTACAGCGCCAACAACGGCACGGTCAGCACCAAGTCGGGCATCACCACGACTTCGCGCGCCCGCAACAACCAGGCGTTTGCCGACGTGCTGCTGGCGAAGAACTCGAGCAAAGGCGACGGCAACCTGATCACGCTGTCGCTGTCGCGTCCGCTGACCAAGGGCCTGGGCTGGTCGGTTGCCTACACCCGCACGGATGCAACCGAAGTCTCGCCGCTGACCTCGTCGGTGTCGAACTCGAACTTCCGCGCCCGCTCGGTATTCAACCCGAACGAAGAAGTGGCAGCGAACTCGGCCTACCTGGTGAAGGACCGCGTCAACGCGCTGGTTAACTTCCAGCAGAAGTTCATCGGCACCTACAACACCCGTATCGGCGTGTTCTACGAAGGCCGTTCGGGCAAGCCGTACAGCTGGACCTACAAGAACGACCTGAACGGTGACGGCGTTGCCGGTAACGACCTGATGTACATCCCGAAGGCACCAGGTTCGGGTGAGGTCGCGTTCTACGGCGCCACCGATGCGGAACGCGCTGCCACCGAGGCACGTTTCTGGGACATCGTCAACAGCCAGTCGGACCTGCGTGACGCAGCCGGCGGCGTGGTTGGCCGCAACAAGAGCTTCTCGAAGTGGACCAACACCGTCGACCTGCGCCTGAGCCAGGAAATCCCGGGCATCTTCAAGCGCAACAAGGCAACGTTCACGCTGGACTTCCTGAACTTCGGCAACCTGCTGAACAAGAAGTGGGGTCATATCGAAGAAGTGCCGTTCGCTTCGGCCGGCGGTAACGTGCGCGGCTTCGTCGACTACGCCGGTCTGGATGCACAAGGCCGCTACGTCTACGCGGTCCGCAACAAGGCCGACGACGTGACGATCAAGCAGCAGAAGAACGAATCGCAGTGGGCAATCCAGGCAACCCTCAAGTACGAGTTCTAAGTACTGAATTCGCAGCTTGAGTGATGAACGGCCGGTGGCGACACCGGCCGTTTTTTCGTTTCAGGATGAAAGGGTGCGGCGGCTGTAAAGATGGCCGCGCGCATCCCTACGTGCAATAATTCGGCTCGCCCTGCAGGGGGTTCCCGACTTCATCAGCAAAGGTAATGTATGACCGTTTCCCCGCGCGCCCGCGCCCGTTTGTCCATTCTGGCGCTGGCCCTGGCTGCCGCCGGCTGCACCACCGCGCCGCGTGGTCCGGTCACATTGAACCTCGTTGCCATCAACGATTTCCACGGCAACCTCGAGCCGAGCAAGTACACCTATACCAGCGCCGCCACGGGCAAGAGCGAAACCTTGAGCGCGGGCGGCATCGAAGCCTTGAGCGGCGCACTTGCCGCCTGGCGCAAAGAGGATAAAGATCTGCTGTTCATCGGCGCGGGCGACCTGATCGGCGCCAGCCCGGCGCTCTCTTCGATGTGGGCCGACGAGCCGAGCATCGAGGCGATGAATTTGCTCGGCCTGCGCTTGTCGTCGGTGGGAAACCACGAGTTCGACCAGGGCCGCAAGGAGCTGCTGCGCCAGCAGGCCGGCGGCTGCGATTCGCCGCGTCCGGGCAAGGCCTGCCGGATCATGCCGAACTACGGCGGCGCGCGTTTTACGTATCTCGCCGCGAACGTGCTCGATAGCGCCACCGGCAAGCCCTTCATGCCGGCCTGGCGCATC
Source organism: Massilia litorea (assembly GCF_015101885.1). Lineage (NCBI taxonomy): Bacteria > Pseudomonadati > Pseudomonadota > Betaproteobacteria > Burkholderiales > Oxalobacteraceae > Massilia > Massilia litorea. The sequence goes on along the minus strand of NZ_CP062941.1, from coordinate 226,093 downwards.
GAGACCGTGAAAGGCGTGAAAGTCGGCGTGGTCGGCGCGGTGCTGCAGGGCACCGCCTCGGTCGCGGTGGCCTCGGCGATTGCCGGCCTGGACTTCATCGGCGAAGCCGAAGCCATCAACCGCGCGCTGCCGCAGATGCGCGCCGAGGGTGCGCAGGTCTTCGTCGCCCTGATCCACGAAGGCGGCCACACGGCCACGCCGCCAGACCAGCCGGCCTGCAACGATCTAAAGGGCGGCATCGTCGACATCGTGAAGCAGCTCGACCCGGCGTTCCGCCTGGTGATTACAGGCCACTCGCACCAGGGCTATTTGTGCAAGGTCGACGGGCGCGTCGTGACCCAGGCCGATGCGGCGGGGCACCTGCTGTCGCGCATCGCCGTGAAGGTCGACCCGGCCAGCGGCCTTGTGTCCGACATCGACGTGCGCAACGTCGTCATGAACCCGGAACTGTTCCCGGCCGATCCGAAAGTCAGCGCCTTCCTCGCCAACGTCAAGGAGCGCAGCCGCGCCGCGCTGGCCCGTCCGCTGGGCAAGCTGGGCACGCCGACGGTGGCGCGCAAGGCAAACGAAGCAGGGGAGTCGCCGCTCGGTAACCTGATCGCCGACGCCGTGCTGGCCGCGACCCGGGCGCAGGGTGCCCAGATCGGCTTCATGAACAATGGCGGTATCCGCAAGGACCTCGAGACGTCGGATGCCGCGCTGACCACCAACTTCGGCCACGCCCAGGCGGTGCTGCCCTTCGGGAATACCCTGGTCGTGCTGGACCTGACCGGCGCCCAATTGCGGCGCCTGCTGGAACAGCAGTGGCAGCGTCCGAGCGCCTCCGGCGCCACCATCCTGCAAGTGTCGCAAGGCCTCACGTACACCTGGGACGAGACGCGTCCGGCCGGCCAGCGCCTGGTGCCGGGCAGTCTGAAGTTCATGGGCGCGCCGGTCGAGGACAGCAAAACCTATCGCGTGGTCGCGAACAACTTCCTGGCCGAAGGCGGCGATAATTTCCCGGAATTTGCCAGGGGCACGAACCGGGTCGACACGCATATCGTCGACCTCGACGCGCTGAGCGACTACATCGCGAAACACCCGGGCGCCGGCGGTGCGAATGCCGGCCTGGCCCCATCGACGCGCATCGACAAAGTGCGCGCGCAACAATAACCGCAGCACCGCACAAACCAAGGAACCACCATGAAAAAACTAGCTTGTGTCCTCGCGCTCGCCAGCGCCTTTACGTCGGTCGACGCCCTGGCCTGGGGCGGCGACGGCCACCGCGCGGTCGGCGCCATCGCCGACAAACTGCTCAAGGGCACGAATGCCGAAAAGCAGATCGCGGCCCTGCTGCTGCCGGGCGAGTCGCTGGAAGCCATCGCCAACTGGCCGGACTGCGTGAAGGGCACCTATTGCGGCCCGCAGTCGCCGGAAATGGTGGCCTACACGGACGCCAATCCGAAGCACAGCGAGTACCACTACACCGACGTGCCCTTCCAGCTGGCGCACTACCATGACGGCGCGGTGGGTACGGCCGAGGTCGACATCGTCCAGACCCTGAAGCAGTGCATCGCGGTCCTGCAGGGCAAAACCGACCCGGCCCTGAACCCGCACAAGTTCACCAAGCGCCAGGCCTTGATTTTGCTGACCCACATGACCGGCGACATCCACCAGCCGCTGCACGTGGGCGCTGCCTTCGTTTCCAGGGACGGCAAGTTCGTGGTGCCGAAGAGCCATGCGGAAGTCGACGAAGCGGCGATCTTCGACTCGCGCGGCGGCAACAACCTGCTGCTGGACGACCAGAAGCTGTCCGAGCTGAGCGCGAACCTGATTCCGCCGGGCGATCCGAAGCCGGTCAAAGAGGGCGTGCCGAAGGCGCTGACGAAACCTTTCCACTCGTACTGGGACAGCACCACGGTCGACTACGCCTTCCGCCGCGTCCGTACCAAGACGCCGGAACAGTTCGCGCAGTTCGCGATCGACAGCAAGCCGGTGATCAAGGCGAACACGGGCGAGCCGGCGACCTGGCCTTACCAGTGGGCGGACGACGCGCTGGTGGTGTCGAAATTCGCCTACGCCGACGTGGTGCCGGGCAAGATCACGCCGCAAATCAGCAAGAAGGGCGAGACCTATTACACCTTCGCCCTGGAAGTGCCGGCCAATTACCCGGTGCCGAGCTCGCAGATCGCCAAGGAACAGCTGATCAAGGGCGGTTACAAACTGGCGGAAGTGCTGAAGGCGATCTACGGCTAAGCAATCCCGCAAGTCCAGTCGTCATGAAGGCCGCGGCGGTGACGCCCCGGCCTTTTTTCTGGGGCCAGCCGTGCGGCTGGGCCGGCCCGGCCGCGGCTAGAATGGCGTTTCCGGCGCGCCGCGCCGCCCTTGACCGGATAACCGCATGAACCGCCGCCTCCTTGCCTGCCTTGGCCTGTGCCTGAGCACGGCCGCCCGCGCCCAATCCGGAGTCGATTCCGACGTGGCGCCCGAGTCCCGTCCCGGCCAGCCGCTGTGGGAACTGGGCCTGGCGGGCGGCGTCGTCAGCACGCCCTCGTATCCCGGCGCGGCCGACCGCGAGACGCGCGGCCTGGCGCTGCCGCTCGTCATCTACCGCGGCAAGGTATTCCGTTCCGACCAGTCCGGTATCGGCGCGCGCCTGTTCAAGACCGACGCCGCCGAACTCGACGTCGGCCTGGCCGCCTCGCTGCCTGCCCGTTCCGACGACGTGGCGGCGCGTGCCGGCATGCCCGACCTGGGCGCGCTGGCCGAATTCGGTCCGCGCCTGAAACTGCGCCTGGCGCGCTTCGATGCGCAAAGCGGCCTGCGCGCCGAGCTGCCCCTGCGCGCCGTGATCGAAGTACGCAGCGGCCTGCGCCACCAGGGTTATACCTTCGAGCCGCGCCTGGTCTACGAGCGGCGCAGTCTTGACGGCAAATGGCTGTTCGACACCCATCTCGCCGCGGTCGTCGGCGACGGCAAGATCAACCGTTATTTCTACGAGGTGCGGCCCGAATTCGCGACCGCCACCCGACCCGCCTACAGCGCGGACGCCGGCCTGATCCTGGTCCGCGCCGGGGTATTCGCCGCGCGCGTGGTCAACCGCGACCTGCGCGTCTACGGCTTCCTGCGCGCCGAGAACTATGGCTCGGGCGCCAACCGCGACAGTCCACTGCACCTGCGCGACAATGGCTTGTCGGCGGGCTTCGGGCTGTCGTGGACCATCACGCGCTCGGCGCGGCTGGCGAGCGACTGAGGCGCAATAGCGACGCTCAGCGGCGCTCGCTGGAGTCTGGCAAGACATTGTTCGTTCGCAATCCAGCAGGGTTCCCGCACGGAAGAATGGGCTGTTTTCACTTCCTTCCAAGGAAAGAACATGCGCATTCGAACCATGTACTTCTGCTATTGCCTGGCCGTGCTGGGCGTGCTGCTTGGGGTGCCGGCCATTGCCGCCCCTGATCCCTGGCTCGACCACAACGGCCGCCTGCCGTCGCGCTCGGACTACGCCGGGCCGCTGTTCAAACTCAGCCATGACTATCCGTCCGGCCTGCCGGCCCCGCACATGCCCTGGCGCACCGCGATCGGCAACCTGCCGATCAGCACCGCGAACGCCGCCGCCTACACGCAAGCCCTGAAAGACAGCGTCGCCCGCGACATGGTGGCCTTGCTGCTGGACGACGGCGACTGGGACCCGGGCCGGCGCGGCTGGTACAACGATCCCTGGCTGGGCGCCCAGCGCGAAGCGATCCACGGCATGCTGGTCGGGATCGAACGGGTCGACGACGCCATGTTTGCGAAGAGCGGCCTGACGAAACCATTTACGACCTATGTCCTCACCTGGTACAACCGCACGGCGGCGCAGACGCTGGGCGCGATCTGGCGCGACCCGCAGGCGCCGCAGCTCGGAGGGGGCGCCACCCAATATGCCGAAGGCTCGATCACGGTGAAGCTCGCCTTCACGACGGCCGGTCCCGCCGAATGGCCGGCGATGCGCGGCGCGCTGTCCTGGCCGATGATGATGACGACGAATGCCACCACCGGGCAGTTCGACCGCCCGACCCTGGGCAAGGGCCACCTGATGCAGGTCGACATCGTGGTGAAGGACACGCAGTCGGCGCCGCAGACCGGCTGGGTGTTCACGACCCTGGTCTACGACCGCAACACGCGTCCGGGCAGCCGTGGCGTATGGGACCAGATGGTGCCGCTGGGCGCGCAATGGGGCAACGATCCGCGGGTTGACAGCGCCGCCAAGCCGGGCGCGCCGCTGTTCGAAAGCTGGATCAATCCGAACGCGCCCCTGTACGCCACCGAGACGCTCGGCTGGGGAGGGCGGCTGTCGGGACCGAACGACCATGGCGCCAACGACATCTCGGTGGTGACGGGCGGGCAGCGCAGCCTGCTGCGGCGGGCCGGCAATTCGTCCTGCCTCAGCTGCCATGGGACCTCGCAGTGGAATCCCGCCAATCCGGCGAAGGGAATGAGTGCCTTCCTGATGCCGCTGGCGCCGCCGGATGCCGACGGCGCGCCGAACGCCGGCGCTCCCTATTTGAATTCGCCCGCGCCGGGATCAAGCGAATGGCTGCGCTGGTTCCAGAACCGTCCGGGCAATGTGCCGATGGACGCGGGCAGCGTGGCCGGCGACTACGACCTGGCGCTGACCTTCCGCGTGCTGCCGGCCTGGCAGGAGGCGCGCAGCGGGAAGAAGCATGCGTTGCAGAAGCTCGATGCGGGTGGGGTGCCACTACAGCGGGAATAGTGGGCGGTGGGCACGGGGCGCCCACCCTGCAGTTGCCAGGTGTCCAGGCAAAAAAAGGGCGGCCCGCAGGCCGCCCCTCGTTTGATACGTGTCCGATCAGCGCGACTTGACGAACGGCTTGCCGATCGCCTTCGGCGCCACCGACTTGGCCATCAGTCCGGCCAGCACGACCACCGTCACGACATACGGGATCATCTGGATCAGCGAACCCGGGATGCGGCCGACCAGCGGCAGGTCGCGGCCTTCGAGCTGGATCTGCACGGCCGTGAAGAAGCCGAACATCAGGCAGCCGAGCACGGTGTGCAGCGGACGCCAGTTGCCGAACACCAGCGCGGTCAACGCCAGGTAGCCGGCGCCGGCCGACATGTCGCGCAGGAAGAAGCCGCTCTGGACGATCGACAGGTAGGCGCCCGAGAACGAGCACAGTACGCCGGCGACGAGCATCGCCAGGTAGCGCGTCTTCTCGACCGAGACGCCGGCCGCGTCCGCCGCATGCGGGTTTTCTCCGCAGGCGCGCAGGCGCAAACCAAAACGGCTGTGATACACCACCCAGTGCACCACCGGCAGCAGCAGGAAGGCCAGGTAGACCAGCGGCGAATGGCCGCCGAGCACACGGCCCCACAGCCAGCCGAGGAAAGGCAGGTTTGCCAGCGCTTCGGTCCCCGGCAGCACGATGTTCGGGAGGCGCGCGTCGCCCAGGTCCGGCGTGCGCCCGCCCTGCTGGAAGATGTACTGGGCGACGACGAAGGTCAGGCCGCTCATGGCGATGTTGATGGCGATGCCGGCCACCAGCTGGTTGCCCTTCTGGGTGATCGACACGAAGGCCTGGACCATGGCGATTGCAACCGAGACCGCCATGCCCGCGACGATGCCGGCCCAGGGATTGTGGGTGCTGTAGGCAACGGCGGCCGACACGAAGGCCGAGGCGAGGATCTTGCCTTCGAGCCCGAGGTCGACCACGCCGCTGCGTTCGGCGAACAGGCCGGCCAGCGCGGCGAACATCAGCACCGGCGCGCTGCGGATCATCGAGACGATGACGGCGGCGGCGAAATCAAAGAATTCCATGGCTTATCCCTTGCGTGTTGCGTTGATCAGTTTCAGGAGCGCCGGCGCGTAGAAGTGTTCCATCGCGCCGCAGAACAGGATGATCAATCCCTGGATGAAGATGAAGGTCTCGACCGGGATGTTCGGTTTTTCCAGCGAGAGGTCGAAGCCGCCCTGGATCAGCGCGCCGAACAGCACCGACGACAGGAAGATGCCGACCGGGTGCTGGCGGCCCATCAGGGCAATCGCGATGCCGACGAAGCCGGCGCCGGCCGGGAAGTTCAGGCTCAGGTAATGGGTCGACCCCATGATCGAGTTCACCGCCGCCAGGCCGGCGAGCGCGCCCGAGATCAGCATCGCGACGATGATCATGCGGCTGATGCGCACGCCGGCGTAGTGGGCCGCGTGCTGGTTCAGGCCCGTCGCGCGCAGCTGGTAGCCCCAGGCCGAACGCGAGACCATCACACCGTAGACTGCCAGCGCGACGATGGCGATCGGGAAGCCGATGTTCAGCGGCGAGTCGCCGAAGAAGGAGAACCAGGTGTTCAGGGTCGGCAGGGCGGCGGCATCGGAAAAGACGCGGCTGGCCGGGTTTTGCTCGCCCTCGGGAAGCAGCGCCTTGACGATGATGAAGTTCATCAGGTTGGCGGCGATGAAGTTGAACATGATGGTCGTGACCACCACGTGGCTGCCGCGCCGGGCCTGCAGGTAGCCCGGCAGGAAGGCCCACAGCGCGCCGAACAGGGCGCTGCCCAGCAGCGCCAGCGGAATCAGCAGCCAGGGCGAGAGCGTGGCGTCGAATGCCAGCATCGCGAGCGTCAGGCCCAGCCCGCCGAAATACATCTGGCCTTCTGCGCCGATGTTGAACAGGCCCGCCTTCATGGCGATCGATACCGCCAGGCCGGTGAAGATGAAGGTGCTGGCGTAGAACAGGGTATAGCCCAGGCCTTCCGGATTGACGACCGCGGAGTTGATCAGGATCTTCATCGATTCGACCGGGCTTTCGCCCAGCAGATGGATGACGAGCGCGGCGACCAGCAGGGCCGACAGCAGGTTCAGGACCGGCAGGGCGAAGCCTGTCGCCCAGCGTGGCAGTTCGGTGGTTTTCATCTGTTTCATGACTTGTGCATGCCGCCCATCAGGAGGCCGATGCGGGTGGTGTCGAATTCGTCGATATTCAGTTCGCCGGTGACGCGGCCGCCCGACATGACCACGATGCGGTCGGCCAGTGCGCGTACTTCTTCCAGTTCCACGGACACCAGCAGGATCGCCACGCCTTCGTCGCGCAGGCGCAGCAGCTGGGTGTGGATCGATTCGATGGTGCCGATGTCGACCCCGCGGGTCGGCTGGCCGACCAGCATCAGTTTTGGTGCCGCCGACACTTCGCGCGCGATCACGACCTTTTGCTGGTTACCGCCCGAGAGCAGGCCGATGCGCAGGTCCGGATTGTTCGGACGCACGTCGAAGGCCTGCAGCAGGTGCGCGCAGCGCTTGGCGATCGCATCGAAGTCGAACAGGCCCCAGCGGTTCTTCACACGGTCCTGGTAGCCGAACACGGTGTTTTGCATCACCGAGAAATCTTTGATCACACCGTCGCGCAGGCGGTCTTCCGGCACGTGGCCGATGCCGAGCTTGCGGAAGGTGGCCGGCAAGCCGTCGGCATTCGTGCGGCGCCCGAAGGGCAGGGGCTTGCCCTCCAGCTCGACCTGGCCCGAGGTCGGCAGGCGCATGCCGGCCAGGATTTCCATCAGTTCGCTCTGGCCGTTGCCGGAGACGCCGGCAATCGCCACGATCTCGCCCGCGCGCACGTTCAGGTCGATGTCGGCCAGCAGCTGAACGCCGTTCGCGTCCTTCAGCTGCAGGTTCGACACTTTCAACACCGGCGCGCCTGGGTTGAAAGGTTTGCGCGGCAGGTTGCCCTCGATCGGGCGGCCCACCATCATGTTGGCCAGCTGCTCTTTCGAGGTCTCGCGGGTCGCCACGGCGCCCGACACGCGGCCGGCGCGCAGCACCGTCACCTGGTCGGTGATGTCCATGATCTCCTGCAGTTTATGGGTGATCAGGATGATGGTCTTGCCCTGCTCCTTGAACAGGCGCAGGATCTCGAACAGGGACGCAGTCTCCTGGGCCGTCAGGACGGCGGTCGGCTCGTCGAGAATCAGGATGTTGGCGCTGCGGTAGATCTGCTTGAGGATCTCGACGCGCTGCTGGGCGCCCACGGATAAATCGTGGATGGTTGCCAGCGGATCCACATCGAGGCGGTAGCGGCTGCAGATCTCACGCAGCTTTGCTTCGACTTCGGCGCGCTTCGCAGCCAGTTTGAAACCACCCTCGGCGCCGAGCATGACGTTGTCGAGCACGGTCATGTTCTCGACCAGCATGAAGTGCTGGTGCACCATGCCGATGCCGAGATCGATGGCTTCCTGGCTGCTGCGGATGGCGCGCGCCTGGCCGTCGATCAGGAGCTGGCCACTGTCGGCGTGATAATAGCCGTACAGGATGCTCATCAGGGTGGATTTGCCGGCGCCGTTCTCCCCGATGACGCCATGGATGGAACCCTTGGCGATTGTGAAGCTGACGTCAGCGTTCGCTTGCACCGGCCCGAAGGCCTTGCTTATGTTGCGAAATTCTACGGCTGGCTGCATAGCGATCAGTAGTGAAAAAGTGAATGCTTTATAAAGAGTAAATGCATTGATCAGATCAATGCATTTAAAAGCGCGCCGCGCCGGAAACCGGCGCGGCGCGCTTTGATGAAAACCTTAAAAAAAGATCAGACCGGGCAGCTGCTTGCGGCGCGGTAGTCGATGACCTTGATCTTGCCGTTGATGATGTCGGCCTTCACGCCATTGACGCGTTTTTCCATTTCGGGCGAGACGACCTTGCGGTTGTCCTTGTCCAGCACCCAGTCGACGCCGCCTTCCTTCAGGCCTTTATAGGTGGTGCCGGCCTTCCAGGTGTTGTTCTTGACTTGCATGAACGCGTCGTAGATCGCGACGTCGACGCGCTTGACCATCGAGGTCAGCATCGAGCCCGGATGCAGGTAGTTCTGGTTCGAATCGACGCCGATCGCCAGTTTTCCCTTTTCCTTGGCCATCTGCAGCGCGCCCATGCCCGAACCGCCGGCAACGGCGAACACGACGTCGGCGCCGCGGTCGAATTGCTGGCGTGCCAGCTCGCCGCCCTTGGCCGGGTCGTTCCAGGCCGCGCTGGTGGTGCCGACCATGTTCGACATGATCTCGATCTTCGGCTGCTGGGCCTTCGCGCCCTGGCTGTAGCCGCAGGCGAATGCGCGGATCAGCGGGATGTCCATGCCGCCGACGAAACCGATCTTCTTGGACTTGGAGGCCATCGCGGCGGCGACGCCGACCAGGTACGAGCCTTCCTGTTCCTTGAACATGATCGAGTTCACGTTCGCGCCCGGCGCGATCGAGTCGATCAGGACGAATTTGACTTTCGGGAATTCCTTGGCGACCTTGGCCACGGCCTGGGTCTGCGAGAAGCCGATGGCGGCGATCATGTCGAGCTTCTTGCGCGCGAGGCCGCGCATCACCTGCTCGGCCTGGGTATCGCTGTTGGCCTGGACTTCGATATACGGGATGTTGGTCTCTTTCTTGAAGCGCTCGGCGCCTTCGAAAGCGGACTGGTTGAACGACTTGTCGAACTTGCCGCCGGCATCGTAGACGATGCCCAGCTTCGGCGCCGGCGCTTGCGCCATGGCGCTGCCGGCAATGAACAAAGCCGCAATCGTCGTGCTGAGTTGCTTGAATTTCATGAATGAGCTCCTGGAATTTCGATATTGTACCCGGCGCAACGGCTGCGTTGGGAGGGCTAAGCTAGAGGCAAGGCTCTCGACACACCACCGCAATGCGTTCTGGCGCGTGATGCCGTGCGGATTGTGTCAGCCCCGGACGTTTCATGGGGTTACGATTTGTATCGAAACCTTTCCTCCACACAGCGCGGGCGCGAATGTCGCGCCATCACAACAATGAGAGGGGGAGAGGGCCGGCCATGCGCCGCGTGATCCGATGCCGGAATCCTGCAGCTCAACCTGTCAAATATGCATCAGTCCACCGCTGCAAGGCAAATACGATTTTACTTGGCAATTTATTCGGTGGAAATATAAATGCCGACAAGATTCGGCATTTTTTTTCCTCAAGCCACAGTTTCGATGAGCTGGGGCGCCGCCAGGGGCTGGCTGAAGCGCTGGGTCAGGAAGCCGGCGATGCGCGCTTGCGTCGCTTCCAGGTAGGGGATGTTCATGTGGTCCGAGCCGGGGACGATGTCGTCGAGGATCAGATTGGCCAGCTTTTCGCAGAGCTGGTCGGTATGCGAATGCGGCACGATGTCGTCGCTCTCGGCGCGCAGCACATAGGTCGGCACCTTCAGCGAAGGCGCGTGCTTGATCGACTCGAAGCGGTGGCGCAGCATGTACTCGATCGGCATTGCACGGAATTTTTTCTTGGCGATGGCGAGGATCGAATCGTAGGGCGTGATCAGCACCACCGAGTGCGCCGCGCGTTCCTTGGCGACCTGTACCGCCACGCCGGAACCGAGGCTGCGCCCGACGACGGCAATGCGGCGCGCGTCGACCTGGCCCAGGGCGGCCAGCCAGTCGAACAGGGTACAGCCGTCTTCGACGAGCAGGGTTTCGTCGGGGATGCCGTGGGAATTGCCGTAGCCGCGGTAGTTCAGCGCCAGCACCGTCATGTTCGGAAACAGGTTGCCGGCGTCGCGCACGACCCAGGACACTTCTTCCGAGCGCCCGCCGAAATACAGCACGGCCGGACGCGGGCCCGGGGTGCGCGGCGTCATCAGCCAGCCGCAGAGGCGGGTGCCGTCTTTCGCGCGCAGCACGATCGGACGGGTACGGTGGCCGCTGCTGCGCGGGCTGTTCACTTCGGGGATGACGGTGGGGTTGAACACCAGCCGGCGCTGGTTGGCTGCAACGGCCGCCGTCAGGCCGAGCCACAACACGCTGGCAAAGCCCGCCATTCCCGCCGCCATTTTTTTGCTCGATGTGTTCATGCTGCCAGTCTACCTCGTCGGTAGAGAATGTTCTGTGCGCCATGTCGCAATGCACCGCAGCATAAAGATTTGTCGGCGGGGGAGTGTGTTTTTCGCTACAGAAACACAATCAGGCGCAGGCAGGCATCGCTACCTGATCGATTGGACAGCAGGAGTGCGGATCGGTTCGTTCGCCCGGTACGCCGCGGCGGCTTCGGGTAACATGAAGGACGATTGTTCATCCAACAATGAAGGAAGCGCCGTGCATTATCTCCTCACCTACGACCTCGCCCCCGACTACCTCGAGCGCCGCGCCGAGTTCCGCAACGAACACCTGAAACTGGCCTGGGAATCCCAGGAGCGCGGCGAGATCGTGCTCGCCGGCGCCCTCGGCGAACCGGCCGACCGCGCTCTGCTCGTCTTCAACTGCGACAGCCCCGAGATACCGCAGCTGTTCGCCGCGAAAGACCCGTACGTCACGCATGGCCTGGTGCGCGCTTTCCACGTGCGCCCCTGGAATACGGTGGTCGGCGACATGGCGGCCACGCCGGTACGGCCCGAGTAGTCCACGATCCCACGCTCCATGCGTGGGCCGCGCGGCATGAGGCTTCAGCGCGGCACCAGTTTTAATATCAGGTTGTGCGAGGTCACGGCCAGCACCCCTGCACTGAGTGCCGCAATCCCTCGCGGCGCGTTCAACCCGCCCGGCAATGGGCCGAGCACATTGTTCTGGCTGCCGGGCACCCCGACGACGGTGCTGACCGCGTTCGAGGTGCTGATGCGCCGGATGGTGCCGTTGCCGGTGTCCGCCACGTACATGTCCCCGGTGCCGTCGAGCGTGAGCCCGGCGGCGCGGCACAGGCGTGCATTCGCGCCGGTGCCGTCGGCGCTGCCGCATTGTCCCGCGGCGCCGGCGATGGTGCGCACCTCGCCCGCGGGCGAGATTTCGCGGATCGTCGAGTTGCCGGTATCGGCGACGTACAGGTAGCCGGCGTTGTCGACTTCGATGTCCTGCGGCTCGCAAAAGCGCGCTGCACTACCGCGTCCGTCGCTGCTGCCGCAGGCGCCCGCTGCTCCGGCCACGGTCGTCACCTTATTCGCGCGGTCGATGCGGCGGATGGTGTGGTTCAGGGTGTCGGCCACGTACAGGTTGCCCTGGCGGTCGATCGCGATCCCTTGCGGCGAGCAGAAGCGGGCGTTGCGCGCGTCGCCGTCGACGCTGCCGCACTGGCCCGCCGCGCCGGCCAGCGTGGTGACGGCGCCGGCGGCGCTGATCCGGCGAATCAGCGAATTGCCGGTGTCGGTGACGTACAGGTTGCCGTCGGCATCGGCCTCGAGCCGGGTCGGCGAATTGAAGCGCGCGCTGGTGCCGGCGCCATCGAGGCTGCCGATCGCCCCGACGCTGCCGGCGAAGGTGACCGCCACGCCCTGGGTCGAGACGCGGCGGATCGTGGCGCTGTTCTTCTCGGCGACGTACAGGTTGCCGTCGGGCGCACTGACGACGCCCTCGGGCGCATCGAAGCGGGCACTCGACCCCGAACCGTCGAGCGAGCCGCCGCAGGTCGGGCACAGGCCGCCGGCGATCAGGAAAATGCCGGTCTCGGCGTTCGGACGGCCGTGGTCCGGACGGTCGGGCCGGTCCGGGTAGTCGTCGTGATAGTCCGTATAGCCGAAGCCGATCGCCACGCCCCCGCCACAAGCGGCCAGCGTGGCGCACAGCACGACCGGGCCGAGCCGTCTGGCCCAGCGGCGCAGAGAGTGGAACAGGGCGGGCAGGCGCATGGTGTCTCCTTGTCGGTGGCAGGTGTTCCTGCCGTTTATGCCCCCGAGGTTAATCAAGAGGTGCCTCCCGGGCATGAGCGCGATCAAGCGTGCGCGGGTGGGCCGATCGCTTCGGTGTTTCGTCTACGCAAGCTCGCTTCGGTTACACTCCTCTCGCCAAATTTCAAGCCGGAGAGTGCATGCAAACCGCCGTCAACCTGTGGCCACTGCTGGGCGTGGCCGTCATCGCCGCCGGCTTCCTGCTGCGGGCCAATCCCGTACTGGTCGTGGTGGCCGCCTGCGGCGTCACCGGGGCCGCGGCCGCCATGCCTTTCATGCACGTGCTCGAGTCGCTCGGCACGGCCTTCATCAAGACCCGCAACCTGCCGCTGGTGCTGCTGCTGCCGCTGGCGGCGGTCGGCCTGCTGGAGCGCTTCGGACTGAAGGAGCATGCGATGGCGAGCATCGCGAAAATCCGCTCGGCCACCAGCGGGCGCCTGCTGATCGTGTATCTGTTCCTGCGCGAGATCTCGGCCGCCGCCGGCCTGACCAGCCTGGGTGGGCAGCCGTCGATGGTGCGTCCGCTGGTCGCGCCGCTGGCCGAGGGCGCGGCCGAGGCGCGCATTGGTACGCTGTCCGATGCGCTGCGTTACCGCATCCGTGCGATGGCGGCGGCCACCGACAACGTCGGCCTGTTCTTCGGCGAAGACATCTTCGTCGCCTTCGGCGCCATCGTCCTGATGCAGACCATCCTGCGCGCCGAAGGCATCGAGGTCGACCCGATGCGGATGGCGCTGTGGGGCATCCCGACGGCGGTATGCGCCTTCGTCATCCACAGCTGGAACCTGTGCCGGCTCGACGCCGCGATTCGCCGCGAAGGGGAGGGCAAGTGATCTTTTCGCTCAATGTCCTTTACCTGATGGTCGGCTTGCTGCTGGCTTTCGTGGCACTCCTGACCGCGCTCGACCGCGGCCACCCGCGCCGTTTCACGTCGGCCCTGTTCTGGGGACTGTACGCGGCCGTCTACCTGGTGGGCGATTTTCTGCCGCCGGCCCTGGCCGGGGCGCTGATGATCGCGATGGCGCTGCTGGCCGGCTGCGGTCTTGTCAAGCCGGGCAAGCACGGAACGCTGGAAGCGGACGAACGCCGCGCCAGCGCCGCCCGCCTGGGCAACCGCCTGTTCCTGCCGGCGCTGGTCATTCCAGTCGTGACCGTGCTCGGGGCGACCGTGCTGAAGGACGTCCGCATCGGTGACTGGGCCCTGTTCGACAAGGCCCACCTGACCCTGGCCTGCCTCGGCCTGGCCTCGCTGCTGGCCCTCGGCGCGGCCTGCCGGCTGACCCGCGCCAGTCCGCTGCAGGGCCTGCGCGAGGCGCGCCGCCTGGTCGATGCAATGAGCTGGGCGGTGACCTTGCCCCATATGCTGGCGGTGCTGGGCCTGTTGTTCGCCGAAGCCGGCGTCGGCAAGGCGGTGGCGCAAGTGACGACCTCGTGGATCGCCGCCGACTCGCGCCTGGCGGCCGTCGCCCTGTATTGCGTCGGCATGGCACTCTTCACTATCATCATGGGCAATGGCTTCGCGGCCTTTCCGGTGATTGCCGGCGGCATCGGGGTGCCGGTGCTGGTAGGGCGCTTCGGCGCCGATCCGGCGATCATGGCTGCCATCGGCATGTTCAGCGCGTATTGCGGCACATTAATGACACCGATGGCGGCGAACTTTAATATCGTCCCGGCGGCGCTCCTGGAGTTGCCCGACAAGAACGCGGTGATCAAGGCGCAGATTCCGACCGCGCTGCCGCTGCTGGCGGCGAACATCGTCCTCCTCTACTTCCTGATGAATCGATAGCGATGAAAAAGACTGTCTTGCTGACCGGCTTCGAGCCCTTCAACGGCGCAACCATCAATCCGGCCTGGGAGGCGGTGCGCGCGCTCAAGGGCTGGGTGGATGGCGATTTCATGGTCGAAATCCTGCAGCTGCCCTGCGTCTTCGGCCAGGCCAACCGGGTGCTGTGCGGCGCGGTCGACGAAATCAAGCCCGATGTCGTGATCGCCGTCGGCCAGGCCGGCGGCCGCGCGGATTTGACCGTCGAACGGGTCGCGATCAATGTCGACGACGCGCCGATCCTCGACAACGACGGGCAGCAGCCGGTCGATGCGCCGATCGCGGCCGACGGTCCGGCGGGCTATTTCGCCTCGCTGCCGGTCAAGGCGATCGTGGGCGCGATGCGCGAGCGCGGGCTGCGTGCGTCGGTGTCGCAGACGGCGGGCACCTTCGTCTGCAACCACGTGTTTTATGGGCTGATGCACCACCTGCAGGGGCGGGATGTGAGCGGCGGCTTCATTCACGTGCCGTATCTGCCGGAGCAGGCGCCGGACGGCGCGCCGTCGATGGCGCTTGCCGAGATTGTCGAGGGTTTGAAGGTGGCAATCGAGGTGGCAGTGCGGGGTGGCGGAGTTCAGACCACAGTCGGTGGAGCCACCCACTAGTCTGAAGCGAAGTTCGTAGGGTGGACTCCTGAGTCCACGCGTGCGACGGTGGATATGTGCTTGCGTTGAATTTAATCGGTTCGCACGCATGACGGAATCCACCTGGCGTCGCCGTACATTCACCGGTGATCCGCGTGGGCACAAGTGCCCACCCTACGGTGCGCCACCGTCTCCGTCCGGCTTGAGGATCTTCAAAAACGCCCTGACCACCGGCGCATCGTCCTGGCTGGTGTAGGTAATATACAAATTCGCCGACGGCGTATTCGCCTTGATCGGCACGAACACCACCCCCGGCCAGCCGATCCGGCTGGTCGTCTCCGGCAGCAGTGCCACCCCCAGGCCCGCGCCGACCATCGCCAATAAAGTCTGCGGCTCGGCCGCTTCCTGGAAGATGGTCGGCTGGAAGCCTGCATTCACGCAGCATTGGATCAGGTAACGCGGCTCGGCCGACTGGCTCAGGTGCAGGGTCAGCATCGGCTCGTTGGCGATGTCGACCAGGTCGATCGCCTCGCGCCCGGCCAGTGCGTGGTTCTTGTGCACGGCCACGCAGACGTTCTCGCGGAAGCACAGTTCCTGGTGCAGGTGCGCCGCCTTCAGCTCTTCTTCCTCGAGGCGCGGCTCGCGCCAGAAGCCGACGTCGATCTGCTTCGAGCGCAGCGCCTCGAACTGCTCGTCGGGGCCGAGTTCGTGCAGGGTCCAGGTGACTTTCGGGAATTCGCTCTGGAAGCGCTCCAGCAGGCTCGGGATCGGCCCCCACATCGCCGAGCCGACGATGCCCACGCGCAGGCGCCCGACTTCGCCGCGGTCGATCTGGCGGATGGTGTCGATCGTCATGCGCATGCGGGCCAGCAGGTCGGCCGCTTCCGTCATCAGCGCCTTGCCGGCCACGGTCAGCTCGAAGCTGCGCGTGGTGCGCGCGAACAGGCGCACGCCGAGTTCCGATTCCAGCTTCATGATCTGCTGCGAGAGCGGCGGCTGCGAGATGTGCAGGCGCTCGGCGGCGCGGCTGAAGCTTTTTTCCTCGGCCACGGCGAGGAAGTATTTCAGCTGTTTCAGGTCGATCGACATGGTGTGTGATTTATGCGGCGTGAGCGTTCAAGGCGACGGCCAGGCGTGCACCGACCAGGGCATTATGCTCGACCAGGGCGATATTCGTGGCCAGGCTGCGGCCCCCGGTCAGCTCCTTGATGCGCGCCAGCAGGAAGGGTGTCACCTTCTTGCCCGTCACGCCCTGTTCGCCGGCTTCGCGCAGGGCCTGTTCGGTGATGCGGTCGATCTCTTCCTTCGGCATCGCGAACCCCTGCGGCACCGGGTTGCTGACCACGACACCGCCCTTTAAACCGAGCTGCCACTTGGTGCGGATGAAGCTGGCCTGCTGCTCGGCGCCGTCGATCCGGAAATCTGCATCGAAGCCGCTCTCGCGTGTAAAAAAGGCGGGGAAGCCGGGCTGGCCGACGCTCACCACCGGCACGCCGTGGGTCTCCAGGTACTCGAGGGTGAGCCCGATGTCGAGGATCGACTTGACGCCGGCGCAGACGACGGCGACGCTCGTATGCGCCAGCTCCTGCAGGTCGGCCGAAATATCGAAACTGGTCTCGGCGCCGCGGTGTACGCCGCCGATGCCGCCGGTGACGAAGACTTCGATGCCGGCCAGCTGGGCGCAGATCATGGTCGCGGCAACGGTGGTCGCGCCCAGCAGGCGCTGCGACAGCACATAGGCCAGGTCGCGCCGGCTCACTTTGATTGCATCGGGTGCGGTTCCCAGCGTTTCGAGCTGCGCATCGGACAGCCCGATGCAGATCTTGCCGTCCATGATGGCGATCGTGGCCGGCACGGCGCCGGCGTCGCGGATGATCTGTTCGACCTTGCGCGCGGTTTCCACGTTCTGCGGATAGGGCATGCCGTGCGAGATGATGGTCGACTCGAGCGCGACGATGGGGCGGCCGGCATTGCGCGCGGCGACGACTTCGGGGGAGAACAGCAGGAAGGAGTGCATGGGGATTCCAGTATGTTAGATAAGGGCGCCGAAGGTTTCCGGCGCCAGTTGCGGACAGACCGTCTCGCGGCATTCGATGGTGAGGGTGGCGAGCTGCAGGCCGCGGCGGCAGGCCAGCGCCAGGTCGGTGCCGCCGCCGTGCAGCGAGAGGCAGACGGCGGCGGAGAAGGCGTCGCCGGCGCCGGTGACGTCGACCACCTTTGCCGGCGGCGCGTCCAGCCGTTCGACGCCGTTTGGCGTCGTGAACAGCACGCCGCGCGGCCCCAGCGTGACGACGACGTCCTGCGCGCCCTGCGCCTGCAGTTCGCCGCAGGCCGCTGCGAGGTCGTCGTCCTGTACTACGCGACCGAGGCGGGCACCGAGTTCGCCCCGGTTCAGGATAATCAAACGTACGCCCTGCAGCGATGCCGGCAGCCGGTTCATCTTCGGCTCCGAGACCGCGACGATGACGAGATCGACGCCGTCGCGCGCGGCGTCCAGCTGCAGCGTTTCGATCGCGTCGCGGCCCAGGTTCAGGTCCGCCACGATCAGCGAGGCGCCGGCGCGCTGCTGCCGGCGCAGGTCGAGAAGCGCGGGCGTGATGCGGTCGTAGAGCGCCATGTCGGCCAGGGCTACCACCATCTGGCCATCGTGGTCGAGCACTGCGGTATAGGTGCCGCTGGCGGCGTCGTCCAACCGCAGGCAGCCGCGGGTGTCGATGCCGGCGCCGTCGGCATGGGCGAGCAGGGCGCTGCCGGAGGAGTCGTTGCCGACCGCCGTGATCAGGCCGACCTTTGCTCCCATCCGCGCCAGGTTCTCGGCGATGTTGCGCGCCACGCCGCCGAAGGATTCGACCGCGCTGGCCGGGTTCGAGCTGCCCATCGCCAGCGGGCCCGCTGCGCGCAGCTTGCGGTCCAGGTTGGCCGCGCCGATGCACAGGATCGGCCGCTCGCTTGGCAGCACATAGGCGCGCCCGAGCAGGCGCCGTTCGCGTACCAGGCTGGCGATGTAGCCGGCCACCGCCGAACGCGACAGATTGAGTTCGGTAGCGAGCTCGTTCTGCGCGATGAAGGGATTGGCGCGGATCAGCTCATACAACTGTTCTTTTTTCGGAAGCTCGGTCACGGTCGGGGTCGGTTTCAACAAATGTTTATCAATGCTAGACAGATGTTTGGATGGCGTCAACCCATATCGGCGGCACCACAGTATGTAGCGGGATTTAGTCGGCTCTCATATAAATGAGCAAGAGAAATGGTATTTGCCATACATATCCCGGATAATGCATAGTTATAATAATTTCTGGTCTTCGTACGCCCGTTCTGTGGCGCCGGGCCGCTCCCCTGTACAGCCCGCACGACTGCCTCCCTCATCTTGGATTCAACAGAAGGAAACCTCATGTCCAGCAATACCCCATTCGAAGCCGCCGAGATCATTCGCGCCCGCAAACCAGGGTTCGAGCCGCGCGTGGCGATGATCCTCGGCTCCGGCCTCGGCGTGCTTGCCGAGCAGATGCTGGACGCGGTCTCGATCAGCTACTCGGAACTGCCGGGCTTCCCGATCAGCACCGTGCACGGGCATGCGGGCGAACTCGTGCTGGGTACCCTGGCCGGCGTGCCGGTCGTCTGCATGAAGGGCCGCGGCCACTTCTACGAAGGCTATGGCGCCAACGTCATGACCTCGGCCGTGCGCACCTTCAAACTGCTGGGCTGCGAGATGCTGCTGGTGACGAATGCCGCCGGTTCGCTGCGCCCCGAAGTCGATGCCGGCAGCGTCGTCGTCCTGTCGGACCACATCAACCTGCTGCCGGGCAGCCCGATGGCCGGTCCGAACGACGACCGCTTCGGCCCGCGCTTCTTCAGCATGGCCAATGCCTATGACGCCGAGCTGCGCGCCCTGGTCAAGGAAACCGCGGCCGCCAAAAACATCACCATCGCCGAAGGCGTGTATCTCGCCGCGCCGGGTCCGAACTTCGAGACCGCCGCCGAAATCCGCGCGTTCAGGACGATGGGCGCCGACGTCGTCGGCATGTCGGTGGTGCCGGAAGTGATCTCGGCCCGCCACTGCGGCCTGAAAGTGGTCGGCATCTCGGCCATCACGAACCTGGCGGAAGGCCTCTCGCCCTTCCCGCTGTCGCACGAGCAGACCCTGAAGTACGCGGCGATCGCGGCCAAGGACCTGGTCACCCTGATTCATTCGTTCACCGAGCGCCTGGCGGCCATTCCACGCGCAGCCGCTCAATAATCGAGGACTTCCATGTCACGCGCATTCATCCTCCTGCTTGATTCCTTCGGCCTGGGCGCGCTGCCCGACGCCGACAAATACGGCGACACGGGCGCCAATACCTTCGGCCACATCGCCGAGTGGGCCGCGAAAGAGGGCAAGCCGATGTCGCTGCCGAACCTCGAGCGCCTCGGCCTGGCAGCCGCCGCCCACAAGGCCAGCGGCGAATGGGCCGCCGGTTTCAATCAACGCGACGGTTTTACGGGCGCCTGGGGCGTCGCGCGCGAACAGTCGACCGGCAAGGACACGCAGAGCGGCCACTGGGAAATCGCCGGCGTGCCGGTGCTGTTCGACTGGGGTTATTTTCCGAAGACCGTTCCTTCGTTCCCGAAGGAGCTGACCGATAAACTGCAGGAGCTGACCGGCGTTCCCGGCTGGCTGGGCAACTGCCACGCTTCGGGCACCACCATCATCGACGAACTCGGTGACGAGCACGTCGCCAGCGGCAAGCCGATTCTGTACACCTCGGCCGACTCGGTGCTGCAGATCGCGGCGCACGAAGAGAGTTTCGGCCTGGAGCGCCTGTACGCGGTCTGCGAGGCGGCCTATGAACTTGTGAAACCCTACAACATCGGCCGCGTGATCGCGCGTCCGTTCCTGGGCGCGAACGGCAAGTACAAGCGCACCAGCAATCGCCACGATTACGCCGTGCCGCCCACAAGCCCGACGCTGCTCGATCACGTCGCCAATGAAGGCGGCGAAGTCATCGCCCTCGGTAAAATCAGCGACATCTTCGCGGCCCAGGGCGTGACCCGCCTCGTCAAAGGCGTCGACAACATGGCGCTGTTCGACCGCCTGCTGGAAGTGGCGGACGAGGCGCCTGCCAAATCGCTGTCGTTCGTGAACTTCGTCGACTTCGACATGCACTTCGGCCACCGCCGCGATGTCGCCGGCTATTCGAACGCGCTGCACGAACTGGACGCGCGCCTGCCCGAGTTCATGGCGAAACTGAAAGACGGCGACCTGGTCGTGATCACCGCCGACCACGGCTGCGATCCGACTGCGCCGGGCTCGGACCACACGCGCGAACACATCCCGATGATTTTCTTCGGCCCGAACGTCAAGCCGCAGGAGCTGCCGATCGCGAGCACCTTCTCCGACATCGGCGCCACGCTGGCCAAACACCTCGGCGTCAAACCTCTCTCCAACGGAACCGCACTGCTATGACCCAGAACCTGGACTTCAAACGTAACACCGCCGTCGGCCTCGACCTCGGCTGGGTGAACAGTATCAAGGTCAACCGCAATGCGGCCGACCGCCGCGCCGCCAGCCTGGCGAATCGCCGCACGGTGAAAAAGGAATACCAGGCTGCCTGGCTGATCCGCGCCGTGCAGTGCATGGACCTGACCACCCTCGGCGGCGACGACACCCCGGGCCGCGTCGAGCGCCTGTGCATGAAGGCGATGCGCCCGCTGCGCGCCGACCTGATGCAAGCGCTCGGCCTGGAGTCGCTGACCACCGGCGCCGTCTGCGTCTACCACGAGATGATCACGCCTGCAGTGAAAATCCTGCAGGGCCGCCTGCCGATCGCCGCCGTGTCGACCGCTTTCCCGGCCGGCCTGTCGAGCCTGGAGACCAAGATCCGTGAAATCGAATTGTCGGTCGCCGCCGGCGCCACCGAGATCGACATCGTCATCACGCGCCAGCATGTCCTGACCGGTAACTGGCAGGCCCTGTACGACGAGATGGTCGCCTACCGCCAGGCCTGTGGCGAGGCCCACGTGAAAGCCATTCTCGCCACCGGCGACCTGGTCACGCTGGACAACGTGGCCAAGGCCTCGTGGGTCTGCATGATGGCCGGCGCCGATTTCATCAAGACCTCGACCGGCAAGGAAGGCGTGAACGCCACCATCCCCGTGTCGCTGGTGATGACCCGCGCGATCCGCGAATACTACGAGCAGACCGGTTTCCAGGTCGGCTACAAGCCGGCCGGCGGCGTCTCGACCGCGAAGAGCGCGCTGCAATACCTGACCGTCATGAAGGAAGAGCTGGGCAACGACTGGCTGCAGCCGCACCTGTTCCGCATCGGCGCTTCGAGCCTGATGACCGACATCGAGCGCCAGCTCGAGCACTACGTGACCGGCGCCTACTCGGCCGCACATCGCCACGCGCAACCTTAAATACCGAACGGATTCGTCATGCCAACAATTAAAGAGATTCTGCAAACTATGGATTACGGCCCCGCACCCGAGAGCACCAAAGAAGCGCAAGCGTGGCTGGACCAGCACGGACGCCGTTTTGGACTGTTCATCGATAACGCGTGGACCGAAGGTGCCGAGACCTTCGCCTCGAACAACCCGGCCGACGGCTCGGAACTGGCGCAAGTCACCCAAGCCACCTCGGACGACGTGAACCGCGCCGTCGAAGCCGCGCGCCGTGCGCAGCCGGGCTGGGTCGCCATGGGTGGCCACGGCCGCGCGAAAGTCATGTATTCGATCGCGCGCCTGCTGCAAAAGCATTCGCGCCTGTTCGCGGTGCTGGAAACGCTGGACAACGGCAAGACCATCCGCGAAACGCGCGATGCCGACCTGCCGCTGGCCGCACGCCACTTCTACCACCACGCCGGCTGGGCGCAATTGCAGTCGGAAGAATTCGCCGACTACCGCGCCGTCGGCGTGGTCGGCCAGATCGTTCCCTGGAACTTCCCGGTCCTGATGCTGGCGTGGAAAATCGCGCCTGCGCTCGCCGCCGGCAACACCATCGTGTTCAAGCCGGCCGAGTACACCTCGCTGACGGCGCTGTTATTTGCTGAAATCTGCCAGCAGGCCGGCGTGCCGGCCGGCGTGGTGAACATCGTCACCGGCGACGGCCGCGTGGGCGAAGCCATCGTGAATCACCCTGGCATCGACAAGCTCGCCTTTACCGGTTCGACCGAAGTCGGTCGCATCATCCGCAAGGCCACGGCCGGCAGCGGCAAGAAGCTGTCGCTGGAGCTGGGCGGCAAGTCGCCGTTCATCGTCTTCGACGACGCCGACCTGGACGCGGCCGTCGAAGGCCTGGTCGACTCGATCTGGTTCAACCAGGGACAAGTCTGCTGCGCGGGCTCGCGCCTGCTTGTGCAGGAATCGGTGTACGACCGCTTCATCGCCAAAGTCAAAGTGCGCATGCAGAACCTGCGCGTCGGTTCGCCGCTGGATAAATCGAACGACATCGGCGCCCTGGTCGATCCGGTGCAGCAGCAGCGCATCCACGGCCTGGTGGAAGCCGCCCGCGCCGAAGGTTGCGAAATCTGGCAACCGAGCTGCGAAGCGCCTGTCGCCGGCTCGTGGTACCTGCCGACCCTGATCACCGGCGCCTCGACCTCGGCCGCCGTCGCCCAGACCGAGATCTTCGGACCGGTGCTGGTCGCGATGAGCTTCCGCACCCCGGGCGAAGCAGTGCAACTCGCGAACAACACCGTGTATGGTCTCGCCGCCTGCGTGTGGTCGGAATCGATCTCGCTGGCGCTGGACGTCGCGCCGCAGATCAAGGCCGGCGTCGTGTGGATCAACACCGCCAACCAGTTCGACGCAGCCTGCGGCTTCGGCGGCTACAAGGAATCGGGCTTCGGCCGCGAAGGCGGCAAGGAGGGCATGTACGAGTACCTGACCCCGCTGTCGGAAGATGCGCGCCCAAGCGCACCGATCGTCGCTGAAAAAGGCAAAGTGAAAGCTTCGGACGCCGGCAGCCCGTTCGCCGTCGACCGCACCGCCAAGCTCTACATCGGCGGCAAGCAGGCCCGCCCTGACGGCGCCTACAGCCGCGCGATCAACGGCGCCAACGGCGCCTTCCTGGCCGACGTCGGCGAGGGCAATCGCAAGGACATCCGCAACGCCGTGGAAGCCGCGCACAAGGCTGCCGGCTGGTCGAAAGCGACCGCGCACAACCGCGCGCAGGTGCTGTACTACATCGCCGAGAACCTGGCGATCCGCGCCGAGGAATTCGCTGCCCGTCTCGCCGCCATGACCGGCGTGCGTGACCCGCAGCGCGAAGTCGCGGCTTCGATCGAGCGCCTGTTCTACTGGGCCGCGTGGTGCGACAAGTACGACGGCGCCGCCCACCAGCCGCCGATGCACGGCATCACCGTTGCGCTCAACGAGCCGGTCGGCGTGATCGGCGTGATCTGCCCGAACGAGAACCCGCTGCTGGGCTTCATCTCGCTGGTCGCTCCCGCGCTGGCGCTGGGCAACCGCGTCGTCGCGGTGCCGTCGGAAGCCTACCCGCTGTCGGCCACGGACCTGTACCAGGTGCTGGACACCTCGGACCTGCCGGGCGGCGCGCTCAACATCGTCACTGGCTCGGCCGACGAGCTGGCGCGTACGCTGGCCACCCACGGCGACATCGATGCAGTGTGGCGCCACGACGGTTCGGCGGAAGGCTGCGCCGAAGTCGAGCGCTTATCCAGCGAGACGCTGAAGCGCACCTGGGTCGGCGGCGGCAAGGGCCGTGACTGGTTCGATGCGAAGCAGGCCTGTGGCCGCACGGTGCTGCAGCACGCCAGCCAGGTGAAAAACGTCTGGATTCCTTACGGCGTTTGATTTGATTTTGTAGGGTGGGCACTCCGTGCCCACGCGGTGATACGTAAAGGCTCCGTTGTCGTGTTCGACGATCTCGCCGCCGCGTATCGCCGCGTGGGCACAGAGTGCCCACCCTACGTCGTTTGAATGTTTGAATTGTAGAGAGGCGAACATCCCATGTTCCTCCCCCAGGAAATCATCCGCAAGAAGCGCGATGGCGGCATCCTCAGCGCCGAAGAAATCCAGTTTTTTGTCCGCGGCATCCCTGACAATACGGTCACCGAAGGCCAGATCGCGGCCCTCGCGATGGCCGTCTACTTCAACGACATGACCATGGACGAACGCGTCGCCTTTACGCTGGCGATGCGCGATTCCGGTCAGGTCCTGGAATGGAAATCCCTGAACCTGCCGGGTCCCGTGGTCGACAAGCACTCGACCGGCGGCGTCGGCGACGTCGTCTCGCTGATGCTCGGACCGATGATCGCCGCCTGTGGCGGCTTCGTGCCGATGATCTCGGGCCGCGGCCTGGGCCACACCGGCGGTACGCTGGATAAATTCGATTCGATCCCCGGCTACAGCACTGTCCCCGATCCTGAACTGTTCCGCACCGTGGTGAAGGAAGTCGGCGTCGCCATCATCGGCCAGACCGCCCAGCTGGCGCCGGCCGACAAGCGCTTCTACAGCATCCGCGACACGACGGCGACCGTGGAATCGGTAGCGATGATCACCGGCTCGATCCTCTCCAAGAAGCTGTCGGCCGGCCTCGATGCCCTGGTCATGGACGTCAAAGTAGGTAATGGCGCCTTCATGCCGACCTATGCGAAATCGGTCGAGCTGGCCGAGAGCATCGTCAGCGTCGGCAACGGCGCGGGCACCCGCACCTCGGCCATCCTGACCGGCATGGACGAATCGCTCTGCCACGCCGCCGGCAATGCCGTCGAAGTGCGCGTCGCGATCGACTACCTGACCGGCAAAGCGCGCCCGGCGCGCCTGCACGAAGTGACGATGGCGCTGTGCGCCGAGATGCTGGTCATCTCGGGCCTGGCAGCGAACGACAGCGAGGCCCGCGCCAGGCTGCAGGCGGCCCTCGATTCGGGCGAAGCGGCGGAACGCTTCGCGCGCATGGTCAAGGCCCTGGGCGGCCCGGCCGACCTGATGGACAAGCCCGACGCCTACCTCGAGACCGCACCGGTCATCGTGCCGGTGCCGGCTCTGCAGGCCGGCTTCGCCACCGCCGTCGACACCCGCGGCCTCGGCCTGGCGGTCGTCGCGCTGGGGGGCGGCCGCGTGCGTCCGCAGGATGCGATCGACTTCGCCGTCGGCCTGACGAACCTGGTTGAATTGGGCGACGCGATCGCCGTCGGCCAGCCGCTGGCGATGGTCCACGCGCGCACCCGGCAGGCGGCCGAGCAGGCCGTGCGCCAGGTGCAGGCCGCATACCAGATCGGTGCTGCGAAAGCCGCTGTCGCACCGATGATCCACCGTACCATCCGCCCGGAGTAAGGAAGGCACATGAAATACGAAAAGCTGATCGACGAAGCCCGCGCCGCGCGCGAACTGGCCTACACGCCGTATTCGAAATTCCAGGTCGGCGCCGCCCTCGAATGCAAGGACGGCCGCATCTTCCGCGGCTGTAACGTCGAAAACGCCTCCTACGGCCTGTGCAACTGCGCCGAGCGCACCGCCTTCTTCAGCGCCATCGCCCACGGCTACAAGCCGGGCGACTTCACGGCCCTGGCCGTGATCGGCCAGACCGACGGCCCGATCGCTCCCTGCGGCGCCTGCCGCCAGGTCATCCTGGAACTGGGCGGCAATGCGCTGCCGGTCGTGCTGACCAACCTGAAAGGCGATATCCACGAGACGACCGCGGCCGGGCAACTGCCGAACGCGTTTGGTGGGTGGGACCTGAACAAGTAAGTCCTGCGATCGCCTGCAGTACGGGAAGCGCCGCACACGGGAACGTGGCGGCGCTTTTTTCTTGCGTGCCAAGCGGCAAGCCGGCTGATCTTCCTCAACAGCCGGGCTGTGTTCTCGACGTGTAATCCCATGTTGTATGCGCGTATAAACCGGATCACATCGGCCGATGCGCAATGCATTTACAGGAGGATCCATGTCAGAGCAGGCACACGGCGCGGCGCTTCTCGCGTCGTTCAATCGTTTTACGCAGGATACGCGCCTGCTCCGGTTGACGACACCACTCGGCATCGACCTGCTCGCCGAGTGCGTGCGCGGCGAGGAGGGGATCAGCAAAGGGTATTCTTTTCGAGTCGATGCGCTGTGCACGGATGCGCATCTTTCCCTGAAAAGCCTGATCGGCCAACCGGCGCTGTTGCAACTGCTGACCGCCACCAGCGGCCAGATGCGTTCCTTTCACGGCCACGTCACCGCCTTTGAAATCAGCGGCGCGAACGGCGGCTTTGCCCGTTACACCCTGACGATCGAACCCTGGACGCGCTTCCTTTCGTTCGGCAGGGACAGCCGCATCTTCCAGGACAAGACGGTCATCGAGATCCTCGACAGCGTCTTCAAGGCGTATGCGGGACGCGGCAGGCTGATACCGGACTGGCGTTTCGAGCTGGCCGACAGCCGTGTGTATCCGAAGCGCAGTCTCACCACGCAATACCAGGAAAGCGACCTGGCCTTTTCCGAACGCCTGATGCACGAGGAAGGCCTGTTCACCTTTTTCGAACACAGCGGCGCCCCGGACAGCCCGGCGCTGGGCAGCCACGTGCTGGTGATCGCGGACCACAACGGCGCGTGCCAAGCGAACGTGCAGGCCTCGGTCGAGTTCACCCGGCCGGGCGCCGTCATGCGTGCCGACAGCGTCGACCGCTGGCGGATCGAGTCGCGGCTCGCAACCGATGCGATCGAGATGGGCAGCTGGGATTACCGCACCGTGCGCCAGCGCCGGGTCGATGCCACCGGACCCGGTGGCGACGCAGCGCTGGCCAGCCGCGATGCGCCCGGCGTCTACGCATGGCAGGACCGCGAGCAGGGACAGCGCATCGCCCTCAACCAGATCCAGGCCCTGGAGGCGGCGCGCCAGGTGCACGTGGCCGCCGGCACCGTGCGCAGCTTCGCGCCGGGCACCACTTTTAGTTTGCACGGCCACGCCCATTTCGACGCGGCCGGTCACGACGGCGAGCGCAGCTTCCTCATTACGCGCGCCGTCCACCTGATGCACAACAACCTGGGCGCCGACGTACTGGGCTCCGTGCACAAACTGTTGGGACAGGGAGTAGTGACGACAAGCGTCGCCGATGAATTCGGCCTCTCTGGCGATGACCGGCCCTTGTACCGCAACCGGATCGACGCGATCCTCGCGCGCGTTCCGTTTCGCTGCAGCGGCATCGACGCGCACGGCCGCCTCCTCCATCCGCGTCCGACCGTGCGCGGCCAGCAGACGGCAATCGTCGTCGGCCCGCCTGGCGCAAGCATCCACACGGATCGCGACCACCGCATCAAGATTCAATTCCACTGGCAGCGCGGCGCAGCCAGCCACAGCCGTGCCCTCCACCCTTATCCGGAGGGCCATACCGGTGCGCCAGGCGACGATACGGCGGGCACCTGGGTGCGGGTCCTCACGCCGATCGCCGGCGCGAACTGGGGCAGCAACATGGTGCCGCGCATCGGGCAGGAAGTGCTGGTGGACTTCCTGGAGGGCGATATCGACCGCCCGGTCGTCATCGGCAGCCTGTACAACGGACGCGGCCAGCAGGATGCGCAGCACAACGCGGTGGCCCACGGCGCTGCCGCAGCAACCGGGAATGCGCCCGCGTGGTTTCCGGGCGAGGGCGGCGGACATGCGCACCCGGCGGTGCTGTCGGGGCTTAAATCGCAGGCGATGAATGCCAGCCAGGAGGGCGGCGGGGCCTACAGCCAGCTGGTGTTCGACGACAGTCCCGGCCAGTCGCGCCTGGCCCTGCAGCGGCACACGAAAGCACACGACGGCGCGGCCGAGCTGAACCTCGGCCAGCTGCGGCACCAGAGCGACAATGCGCGCCTGCAGCCGGCCGGCTTTGGCGCCGAACTCAAGACCGCCGACGGCGCGGCAGTGCGCGCCGGACAGGGCCTGCTGCTGTCGGCGGATGTGCGCAATGGCGGCAGCGGCAGCCAGCTCGATTCGCGCGAGGCTGCGGGGCAGATCAGGGAAAGCCATGAATTGCAGGTCGCGCTGGCGACGCAGGCGCAGAAGCACAATGCAAAGCTCAAGGATGAGCCCGAGCCTGCCAAGTTTCCTGCGCTCGGGCAGATGGGCCATAGCGCAGAGGTCATCGAGGCCGCCGATCAGAATGCGGTCGCGTACGGCGAACCGCACCTGCAACTGTCGAGCCCTGCCGGCATCGTCGCTGCCACCCCCGCCGATGCTGTTCTTTCGGCCGGCACGACGACCAACATCACTGCCCAGGACATCAACCTTGTCGCGCAGGCTAGCTCATCTACGCTACTAATTGGCGGTATTAGTCTCTTTACCTACGGCAAAGCCAGCAACAAGACCAAGCCGAACCAGGAGACCGGCCTCAAGCTACATGCGGCCAGCGGCAAGCTGAGCGCACAAAGCCAGTCCGGCACGACCTCTCTGGTTGCGGACAAGACGGTGACGGTGGCCAGCGTCACGAAAACGGTGGCGATCTCGGCGCCGAAGAAGCATGTGCTGCTGACGGCGCAGGGGGCGTTCATCAAGCTGGAGGGCGGGAATATCGAGGTGCATGCGCCGGGGAAGGTGGAGTTTAAGGCGAGTGCAAAAGAGTTGGCGGGGCCGCAGAGCGCCAGTTGCAAGAAAACAATGCCGAAGCCTGGCGATCTGAAGCTTTGTGAGTTCCGGGCCGCCGGTGCAGCAGCTGCCGGCGACAGCACCGTCCCTTTGTCCTGATGCGGAAATCCGATGAACGAACCTTTCAATTCCCAGACGGTGCGTCAATACGCATTTGCCGTGGCCGATGCAGGAATGGCCGAATGTCTTCCCGACGGACTGATCGTTGAACGATTAGTGCCTAACCACCTCGGGCCAAGTGCTCACCTGATGCCGATATTGATCGATCTCAACCGATCAGCCAGTTACGCGCTGGACGGCATATCGAATCAAATACGGAATGCTTGCGAGAACGCACAGGCTCCGTGCATAACTCTATTCATCAAGACGAAAGCCTCCGCAAGAGAAATTACCCGCCATTGGAATTCGATGCAGTTAGTGCGGCCTCGGCCGGGACACGGGTTGTGGCTGCGCTTGCACGATTCGCGTGTTCTACATCAGATGCTACGCATATTGAACCCAATGCAGAGCCGAAAGATGTTTGGGCTGTCACTGGCAATTACCTACTGGATAGGCGGGGAGTGGGTGACCGCAGAACGTGAATTGCATTATCCGCCCGGCTCTCAATCCAGCGCTCTTGGTGGCGCTGAACCCTACGCAGGTCAAGAGCGTTGGGACTGGGCCCGAATCGAACGTATCGGCCTCGTTAATCGTGCCCTACATCACGCGAATATTCGGGCGGCCGCGGCGCTGACAAGCGCTGGAGCGTTGGCGGAGGAATTAATGGAACGCGCAGCCAGACGCTACGGCCTTATCGACAATGCCGATCTGGTTGAGTTCGCCGCGCGAGGCCTTCGGACCAATCCCACGTTCGACGAACATCCCACAGTGGCAAGAGTCATCAAGCAGGACGCGATGTCAGCCGAAGAGTCCAGCCTATCCGATCGGTTTGCGCTTGTCGAAGAGCAGGTCTGGCATGCGCTTTGCAAGCCTACGAAAACGCCGCTGGAAAGCCAACTATGACCTCTGCAAAAACATGCGAATTTTGTGACAAACGCGGCTTGCCTCTACTGCTCGTGCGCGATGGCGTCGCACCGGCCGGCGGTGGCGCGCCATTAGCGCCAGCTCTACCGATCGAGCTCAGTGCCAAGGCAGCCCACTACACGAAGCGGGTGCTTCGCAGTGGTTATGTGCATGTCTTCGATGAAGCGCGGCATCGCTGGGAAATATACTTCGTCACCAACGATGGCTATTTCTTCAAACTGTTGGATACCCCTGGCGTCATCGCAGCGACACCCCAGAAGCCGTTTAATTGTCCAGACGCAGGCCATCGCGCTATCGCAAGTTGTATTACGGTGCCAGATCCCAAGAATGCCTCTAAGGTATGGATAGGCTTCAGCGATGTTTGGTGGACTGAAGCCGTACGAAAGGCGAACGAGGACGTTGCTTATCGCAAACGTCACATGATAGAAATCGATATTAAGGCAGCGCTAAGCGGAAACCAAATGCCTCACCGGCCGATTAAGCAGGTTGATGCACTAATAGCAGAGTATGCGGTATCCCCTAGTCAGGCGAAAGCTAATTTTGAGTGGAGCCCATTCGAGTTTATCTCTCGCCACGGTCACGCCGATCGCTTGAAGCGGGAATGTGAGGCTTTGCGTCCAAACGCGGGATTGATTGTTACCTTGAATGATCCAGTAGGCGTGGCGCAGGAATTGGCCTTTCTAATGAAACGGAATGCACTTCTATTTTCGGAAAAAAATGTTGAAAATAAAAGATATTTGGCAGCTAGTAATGCAATTGATCGGATCGAGGAAGCATTACGTAAGCAGGCGGAGGATGCTGAGATCGCCGCGGCAGATCAGATCGCAGATAATCAAATCAAGGCAAACCCGCTCGGCCATTTGTTTTCGGCTTCCACACGGGCTCAAACAGAGAGTATTCGTACTGTTACGCGAGCGGAGTTAACGCGTGCTGCAGATAATGGGTGGGATAAGTATGCCAAGAAATTTGATAACACTGCGCGGGGCCGTTGGAATGATTCTTTTGGAAAAAGACTTCAGGCATTCGATGGGGAATTCATAGCTCCTTTGGCGCTAAGCCACGTTGCCTGGATGAAGAGCACGTCTCTCATCAACCATCTCGAATGTAATTATGATCCTCTTAATGCGGAATCGGGAGTTGTATTCACGAAAACGGTTGCGCAGTGTTTAACTGCTACCCAAGACAAGAAAGCATGCACTGACTTGTACGACGATTGGCTTAAAGGCGATATCGCAGATGCAAAAAATGTTTTGTTGCGTGCGATGATTCTCAATCAAAATGTTACTAAAGATGCAATCAGCGGCGCCACCACAGTAGGTTTCGACGTGCGTCAACTTCCATGGGACAATATCTTTACGGCGTCTGCTCTTGCTGTCGGTAAGATTGATTCTCAAGCAAGGGACGTTACAGCCCATCTTATCGCACAGATAGGCTGTTCGATAGCAAAAATGTTTCACAAGGTAATTGACGGTAGTTCAGGTTTCAGGGCTGCAATAATGGCTACAGGTTTAATATCCGGGCATCCAGTCGTTGTATGCGATATCGTCGGCACAAAGAGACAGTTTGTAACGCTTCTGACCAAACAGCTTATTCAGTTAAGTGGCCAACCCGCGAATGAAGAACAATTAAGACGAGCCGTTGCAATTGAGCTGAAACGCCAGCAGGTTCATGGTAAGCCGATGAGTGGGACGACAAAAAGAAAATGGTTAATGATCGCTGATAAGGAAGTTATTGCGCAGCTGCCGAATGGATTGACTCCACAACAGCGTCATGATTGGTTGGCTAAAAGTATAAAAACTACTGAGGCAATCGAATCTCTCAATTTGGGCCGGTGGCGAAAAGTTATCAGCATCGAAGTTCGTGCCGGTGTGGTAACAGCAATCTTGCAGGCAGTTTGTTTGACCAAATTGATGTCGGACGAAGCGAAAAGTCTAAAAGACGAGACGTTCGATGCGAGCGCCCGACTCTATAGCGCAATGGCAGCTGTTGCGGCGACGACTTCTGAAGCAATTGGCCATGCCTTGTCAGGGCGAGTAAGCCTAGGTATGCGATTTGGGCAAGCATTTTCTTCTAAGTTTGCAGATTTCTTAGCGCATGCAGGAAAGGGTGTCGGGATATGCGCAGGATTAGTTGTGGCTGGATTAGATGTCTACAAAGCTTTCAATGAATATCAAGAGGGATCAAGCGGGTTGATTGTTGTTAGCTATATCGGATCGGCAATTGTCGGGGTGGCGCTTAGCGCAGCAATTCTTCTTTCGGCCTCGATCCCCGTAATTGGACTTCTAATTTTGCTGGCAATCGGTATCGGGTTTCTTATCGATAATATCAAAGATAATCCTATCCAGGATTGGCTGGAACGTTGTCCTTGGGGGAAGTTGACAGGTCAGCGATACGTCGATTTCGATACTGAGCAAGCACAGCTCAAACTGGCTTTATCGTGAAGGTAAATATGGAATTCTCTGGCCTGATCCGAGACTATCAAGTAAACCGACTGCTTACCGACGAGGAGAAACTTCATCATCTGAAGCAGAGCCAGCGTCTTGAACTTGAGCCAAGATACCAGTTAAGCGTGGTTAAATTAAACTCTACATATTTGGAATCAATAGACAAATGGTTCGGTTGGAAGGGGCTTTTGACGGCAGTTGCGATCATAGTCATTGCCATCTTTGCTTCCGGTCTCTTCGGAATGGTGTATGTGACGCTGACTAGCCCGCCAAGTCTTCGTCCCGCAAGCGACGGCTGGTTGATTTGTACAGTTGTCGCGGTAATGATCTTACCAGTGATAGCTGGAGCTATTTGGTTGCTGAAAAAAGAGTCATTTGCATATACCCATTATCCAATGCGTTTTGATCGGAAGAATCGGATGGTACATGTGTTCAGAAAAAATGGAACGGTACTTTCGGTTCGTTGGAGTGATGTATTTTTCACGTTAGGGCATATGCCTCAGTGGAATGAGTGGGAAGTCCGCGGGCATGTCCTCGCGTCTGATAAGGTGACGATTCGCGAGACTTTTGCCCTTAGTTATGTTGGTTCCATCGACGCCGCAATTGCCGCTCCAGGCAGCGTGCGCCACTCGTCTGATGATTTCGTACGCGCACACTGGGAATTCATCCGGCGCTATATGGAAGATGGTCCACAAGATGTAGTGAATCAGATACAATTTTGTATGCCCGTCGACAAGCGAAGGGAAGCATTCCGCGTAGGTGCTGAGCGAGTATTCGCCAATTTTGCGGGCGCGCCGTTTGTAATCTACTGGGCCATGTTCCCTTTGTGCCTGGTCGTGAGCATGTTTCGATGGCTCGCTATGCGCACGAGCAAAGTGCCGCAATGGCCAAGCGACGTCGAGGCTGGCTGTATGGTTGAGCCGGACGACCCGTATGCAATTGAAGGGACTCTAACTGGTGAGCGAACGGCTGTATTCCCAAAGGCAGCCTTGGACGCGGACGTTCATTTCTGCGCACCTTTGCACGGCTAGACTGTTGTAGGTAAGACGCCCAGTCTTCATTGCGGTCGTGGATCTATGCACTTCCTCTTCGAAGAAAAGCTATTTCTCCAGCGTCGCGAATAGTACTGCCAACGGATACCCAGGCGTCACGCCGCGCTCGTATCCATCTGCATCATCCCAAAGATATTCCCATCCGGATCCTTGAAATACGCCAGCCACCCAACCCCAGGAATCGCCATCTTCGGCACACACAGCACGGCCCCGCCCCCTTGCGCCTTCACCATCGACGCATCGAGGTTATCCACGTCAACCGTGATCACAAACGCATTCGGCGACGCCATCGGCCCCGGCGCCGGCCCGGGCCGCGGCAGGAGTCCGCCATTGATCCCGGGTTGACTGTCGGGTCCCGTATTGATCATCCAGTATTCACCAGTTGGAAATTTGCTGAACGACCAGCCGAACAGGTTCGAATAGAAATCGATCAGCGCCTGCGGCTGTGTGGCGTGAATTTCGAAGTGCACTGCGCGCGACATGGCGCCTCCTCTCCACGGTTCATCTTTCGAGTACGGATTCGGCAGGAAGTTTCGACATCAACAGCGACGAGGGTCAATGACTCGAAAATCACATCTGCTGAAACAGGTGTGAATGATTCCGGCTCACCTCCAGCTCCTGCGGATAATTGCGCACCCTCAGCATCTGGCGCCCGCGCAGGTCGCGCGAGACCTCGGCGATGGCGTCGACCCGCACCAGCGTCGACCGGTGGATGCGCCAGAATTCGTCCGGATCGAGCTCGTCCGCCAGCTCCTTGAGCGTCTTGCGGATCAGCAGTTCGGCGGTGGCCGTCTGCACCCGCGTGTATTTTTCGTCGGACTGGAAGAACAGGATTTCGCGCGTGCTTACCATGCGCAAGCTGCCGCCCACTTGCGCCTGGATCCAGCGCAGGTAGCTGCGCTTCGGCGGCGTTCCCTGCTGGAGCAGGCTGCCCAGCTGGGCGAGCTGGGCGCCGATGTCCTGTGGCGCTTGCTGCAAGCGCTTGCGCAGGCGTTCGCAGGTGGTCGCCAGTCTTTCGGCAGTGACGGGTTTCAGCAGGTAGTCGATCGCGCCATGCTCGAAGGCGTCGACGGCGTACTGGTCGTAGGCGGTGGCGAAGACGATGTGGCAGCGGTTATACAGCTGACGCGCGGCCTCGATGCCGCCCATGCCGGGCATGCGGATGTCGAGGAAGGCGATCTGCGGCTGGTGGCGCGCGGCCATCTCGACGGCTTCAATGCCGTTCGAGGCGAGGGCGACCACCTCGAGTTCGGGCCATACTTCCGCCAGGCGGGCGCGCAGCTGCTCGCGCATCGCGGCTTCGTCGTCGGCGATCAGGGCAGTGACCGACATTATGCGTCCTCCATCATCTTGTAGGGAATGCGCACCGAGGCGCAGGCGCCGCCGCCGGGAGGCGCTTCGATGACCAGCTCGGCCTGGGTGCCGTACAGCAGTTGCAGGCGTTCGCGGATGTTGGCCAGGCCCACGCCGTCGTCGGCGTGCAGGTCGATGCCGACGCCGTCGTCGCAGACATCGACGACCAGGGTGGCGACGTCGACCCGGGCCCGCACCGTGATGGTGCCGCCTTCGATCTTCGGTTCCAGGCCGTGCTTGATCGCGTTTTCGATCAGGGTCTGCAGCATCATCGGCGGGAAGGGCGCGCTGCCGAGGAAGTCGGGCACCTCGAAGCGCACCTGGAGCCGTTCCTTCATCCTGGCCTGCATGATCGCGAGGTAGGCGCGCGACAGTTCGAGCTGCTTGCCGAGCGTGGCACCGCCGCCCGAGCGCATCTGCGGCAGGCTGGAGCGCAGGTAGGAAATCAGGTGCGCGTGGACCTTGGCCGCTTCCGGCGGATCGGTCTCGATCAGGCGGCCGATCAGGGCCAGGGTGTTGAACAGGAAGTGGGGTTCGACCTGGGCCTGCAGGGCCGCCATCTGCGCTTCGGTCAGGCGCCGCTCCAGGGTCGCCACCTCGGCCTTCAGCGTGGCGTCCTTCGCCACCAGTTCGGCGCGGCGCTTGCCGCCGGCCAGCACCTTGATGCCGAAGGAAAGGAAGATGTACCAGACCGCCGGTTCCGGCGTATTCAGCATGCCGAGGAAAAACAGTGCCAGCAGCCAGGTGATGGCCAGCTTGCGCCAGTCGACCACCGCGACCCAGTCGAAGAATGCCCACCACAGCTTGCTTACCTCGGCAAAGGCTTCGCGCATGAAGTCGACGGCCCGGTTGATCTGGCTGGCTTGCATAGCTCAGTCCTCGAGCGGGGTGGTCTTGTCGCTATTGATCGCGAGTACGGCGTACTTGATGGCGAGGAAGATCGCAAACAGCATCAGGGCCAACGGAATGACGGTGATGGCGCAGGCCGTCAGGATGGCCGCCAGCAGCAGGGCCGGCCAGGGCAGGGCCGAGAAGGTGCGCAGGCCGCTGCGCAGATAACGCATGGCCGTTGCCGCGGCGTCTTCCAGTTCGGCGGCAAAGGATCGGAAGGTGGTCGTTTTCATGCTGTGCTCCTCGTGTTGGTGGTGTCGATGGAAGCACTCTACCCTTGGCGCCGGACGGCGGCGAGGGCACTGCGACGAAGCGTGCATTTCATGGGCTAACCGGCAGCGTCGACCGACGAACGGGACGGTGCACGCTCGTCCCAATAGCGCTTGAGCAAGCCATAGAAGACGGTGTCGGCCGTCTCGCCATGGACGATCCAGCGTTCCGGCATGAATCCCTCCTGGCGGAAACCCAGTTTTTCCAGTACGCGTCCCGAGGCAAGGTTCTGCGGATCGATGTCGGCCTCGATCCGGTTCATGCCCAGCGCACCGAAGGCGTGTTCCAGCACCGGCACCAGCGCCTCGCTGACATAGCCATGGCCCCAATGGCGGCTGCCCAGGGCGTAGCCGAGGTCGCAGCGCCGGTTGTCGCGGTTGAAGGCGAACAGGCTGGCAACGCCGATCAGCGCACCGGTGGCGCTGACGACGATGCCGTAGCGCAGGCCGCCGCCGTCGGCATAGTCGCGCAGGGCGGCGGCGAGCATCTCGTCGGCCTGGGCCATGTCGGTCCAGGCGTTGCGCGACCAGTAACGCACGACCTCCGGGTCGGAAAAAATGGCAAACAGGGCGGCTTCGTCGCCGGCGGCGAGCGGACGCAGGGTCAAGCGTCCGGTTGTCAGGACGGGAGGCATCGATTCTGGCATGGCAATCTCCGGTCAGCCCCACGTTTCCTTACCCGCGATGGCTGAGTTTGCGTTAGATCAAGGGCGTTAGCATTCTCACACAGGCGGTATGCCGGGTGATTTAGCATGGCTGTTGGTCGCCGTAGACTTCGGATATATTCGAATTGATATGACGGCATCACGGCGCGCGTTTATATTACCGGATCGGTGGAGTATTTTGCATTTTTGCAACGTACCCTGTTTGGACCGGCCAGCCCGAAAGCCCCATGGCTTTACATTCGCAGCGCTGGCGTGCACATTGTTAGTATTGCCTCGTCGTTTTGCCACACAGACCAATAATTGGCTGCAAACAAGGGAGAGCCTGCATGAACGAGTCCAGACCCGAATCGATGTCCGCCTTCTGGATGCCTTTCACGAACAATCGCGACTTCAAGGCCAATCCGCGCCTGCTGGTCTCGGCCGAAGGCATGTACTACAAGGACGTGGACGGCAACCAGATCCTCGACGGCACCGCCGGCCTGTGGTGCGTGCCTTGCGGCCACGCCCAGCCGAAGATCGTGAGCGCGGTGCGCGAGATGATCGGCCAGCTCGATTTCGCGCCCACCTTCCAGATGGGCCATCCGGCCGCCTTCGACCTGGCCGAACAGTTGATGGACTATACGGGCCACAAGTTCGGCCACGTTTTTTACACCAACTCCGGATCCGAGGCGGTCGACACCGCTTTGAAAATCGCGCTGGCCTATCACAAGGCGCGCGGCGAGGGCGGACGCACTCGGCTGATCGGACGCGAACGCGGTTATCACGGCGTCGGTTTCGGCGGCCTGTCGGTCGGCGGCATCGGCCCCAACCGCAAGAGTTTCGGTCCATTGCTCCCGGGCGTCGACCACCTGCCACACACGCACAACCTGCTGAAGAACGCCTTTTCGCGCGGGGAGCCGGACTTCGGCGTCGAACTGGCGGACGAACTCGAGCGCCTGGTGGCGCTGCACGACGCCTCCACCATTGCGGCCGTGATCATCGAGCCGGTCTCCGGCTCCACCGGCGTGCTGGTGCCCCCGAAAGGCTACCTGAAACGCCTGCGCGAGATCTGCACCAAACACGGCATCCTGCTCATTTTCGACGAAGTCATCACCGGCTTCGGACGCTTGACGACCCCGTTCGCGGCGGACTATTTCGAGGTCGAGCCGGACCTGATGACGACCGCGAAAGGCATCACCAATGGCGTGATCCCGATGGGCGCGGTGTTCAGCAAAAAATTCATCCACGATGCCTTCATGGAAGCGCCCGCCGGCATCGAGCTGTTCCACGGCTACACCTATTCGGGCCACCCGGTTGCCTGCGCGGCGGCGCTCGCCACGCTCGAGACCTTCAAGGAGCAGCAGATCCTGGAGCACGCCAAGGGCATGCAGGCGTATTGGGAAGACGCAGTGCACGCCATGAAAGGCTTGCCGCATGTGATCGACATTCGCACGATCGGCCTGGTCGCCGGCATCGAGCTCGAACCGATCGCCGGCAAGCCGGGCGCGCGCGCCTACCAGGCGTTCAAGAAAGCGTTTGCCGACGGTCTCCTGATCCGTACCACCGGCGACATCATCGCGCTGTCGCCGCCCCTCATCCTCGAGAAACAGCACATCGACGAATTGTTCGGCAAGCTGGCCACCGTATTGAAAAACCTGGACTAGAAGAGACATAACATGAATCAACTTGAAATTATCGGCCACTTCATCGGCGGCCAGGTCGTCGACACGGCGGGCGAGCGCTACGCCGACGTCTTCAACCCGGCCCTGGGCGAACCCTGCGCCCGCGTGACCCTCGCCAGCGTCGACGAAGTCAACGCCGCCGTCTTCGCCGCGCAAGCCGCTTTCCCGGCCTGGGCCGCCACGCCGCCGCTGGCGCGCTCGCGCATCCTGTTCAAGTACCTGCAGCTGTGCCAGCAGCACACCGACGAATTCGCGGCCATGATCACGCGCGAACACGGCAAGACCTTCAGCGACGCGCAGGGCGAAGTCGCGCGCGGCATCGAAGTCGTCGAATTCGCCTGCGGCATCCCGCAATTGTTGAAAGGCGAGTTCACCGACCAGATCGCGCGCGGCATCGACGCCTGGTCGATGCGCCAGCCGCTCGGCGTCGTGGCCGGCATCACGCCCTTCAATTTCCCGGTCATGGTGCCGATGTGGATGTTCCCGGTGGCGATCGCCTGCGGTAACACCTTCGTGCTGAAACCGTCGGAGCGCGATCCCTCGCCATCGCTCCTGCACGCGCGCCTGCTGAAGGAAGCCGGCTTGCCGGACGGCGTCTTCAACGTGGTGCAGGGCGATAAGCTTGCCGTCGACGCGCTGCTGGATAATCGCGACGTGCAGGCGATCAGTTTTGTGGGCTCGACCCCGATCGCCGAATACATCTATGCGCGCGGCAGTGCCAACGGCAAGCGTGTGCAGGCCCTGGGCGGCGCCAAGAACCACATGGTCGTGATGCCCGACGCCGACATGGACATGGCGGTCGACGCCCTGATCGGCGCCGCCTACGGCTCGGCGGGCGAGCGCTGCATGGCGATCTCGGTGGCGGTGGCCATCGGCGACGCCGGCGACAAGCTCGTTGCCACCCTGGCCGAGCGTACGAAGAACCTGAAAATCGGCGAGGGCATGAGCAAGGGGGCAGAAATGGGCCCGGTCGTCACGCAAGCGGCGCGCCAGCGCATCGAGCGTCTGATCGGAGAGGGCGTGGAGCAGGGCGCGACCCTCGTCGTCGATGGTCGCGGCCACAAGGTCGAGGGTTATGAAAACGGCTTCTTCGTCGGCGGTACCCTGTTCGACCACGTGAAACCCGAGATGAGCATCTATCAGGAAGAGATCTTCGGGCCGGTGCTGTGCGTGGTGCGGCTGCCGGACGTCGGCAGCGCGGTCGAGCTGATCAACGCCAACGAGTACGGCAACGGCGTCGCCGTCTTCACGCGCGACGGCGGCGTGGCGCGCGAATTCGTGCGCCAGATCCAGGTCGGCATGGTGGGCGTGAACGTCCCGTTGCCGGTGCCGATGGCCTTCAACAGCTTCGGCGGCTGGAAGCGCAGCATGTTCGGCGACCACCACGCCTACGGCCCGGAAGGCGTGCGCTTCTATACGCGCCACAAGGCGGTGATGCAGCGCTGGCCGAATACGGCGAGTTCCGGCGTGGAGTTCGCGTTCCCGCAGATGAAGTGACAAACCTTGGCGACGTTCGCACACTGCGAACGCCGCCGGAGGGCGTAGGGTGGGCACAAGTGCCCACCCTACGAAAAGCAAGGCAGCAGTCAGCACCACAGGTACGAAGCAGTCGAACACCAGCACTCCAACAAAACCAGGGATGCACATGATCGAGACTCTCCAGCACCTGCCGCCGGCAGCCGACTCGCACGGCGCGCTCGCGGCGCAGTTCACGGACCTGGCGCCGCCGTTGACAAGCCGCCAGGCGGCCATCGAAGCAGCGCGCTGCCTCTACTGTTACGACGCCCCCTGCATGCGTGCCTGTCCCACCGGCATCGACGTCGCCAGCTTCATCCGCAACATCCACGACGGGAACATCAACGGCGCCGCCATCGGCATCCTCAAGGCGAACATTTTTGGGGGCAGCTGCGCGCGCGTCTGCCCGACCGAAATCCTCTGTGAAGACGCCTGCGTGCGCAATCACTACGCCGAGCGCGAGCCCGTCAAAATCGGCCTGCTGCAGCGCCACGCGGTCGACAATGCGCGCTTCGAGGGTCACCCATTCGCGCGCGCCCCGTCGACCGGGAAGACGATCGCCGTGGTCGGCGCCGGCCCGGCCGGCCTGTCCTGCGCCCACCGCCTCGCCATGCTCGGGCACGACGTCGTCGTGTTCGAAGCGAAGCCGAAAGCCGGCGGCCTGAACGAATACGGCATCGCCAAATACAAGCTGCCCGGCGACTTCGCGCAGCAGGAAGTCGACTTCCTGCTCTCAATCGGCGGCATCGACATCCAGTACGGCCAGGCTCTGGGCGACAACCTCCAGTTGCAGGACCTGCACGCGCGCTTCGACGCGGTCTTCCTCGGCCTGGGCCTGGGTGCCAGCCGCCGCCTCGGCCTGACGGGAGAAGATGCGCCGGGCCTGCTGGCCGCGACCGACTACATTGCGGCCTTACGCCAGGCGGACGACTTGTCTCGTTTGCCGGTACCGCGCCGCGCAATCGTCATCGGCGCGGGCAATACCGCGATCGACATGGCGGTGCAACTGAAACGCCTCGGCGCCGACGAGGTGACCCTGGTCTACCGCCGGGGTTTCGACGCGATGAGCGCAACCGGCCACGAGATCGAGATCGCCAAGACCAATTTCGTGCGCATCCGTACCTGGGCCTCGCCGCTGGAAGTCCTGTTCGACGGCCTGGGGCGCGTGATCGGCATGCGCTTCGAGGAAACCCGCATGGACGAAGGCCGGCTGGCGCGCACCGGCGCCTTTATCGAGATCGCGGCCGATGCCGTGTTCAAGGCCATCGGCCAGGCGATGGCGCCGCCATCGGAACTCGATGCCCTGGCCCAGGAACTATGGCGCGACGGCGAACGCATCGCCGTCGACGGCGCGCTACGCACCAGGGTCCCCGGCATCTACGCCGGCGGCGACTGCGTCGCGCTGGGACAGGACCTGACGGTGCAAGCGGTCCAGCACGGCAAACTGGCCGCGCTGGCGATCCACAACGATATCCTGGCGGGGGCAGCATGGCCGACCTGAGCATCGATTTCTGCGGTATCAAATCGCCCAATCCGTTCTGGCTCGCTTCGGCACCGCCGACGGATAAAGCCTATAACGTCGTGCGCGCCTTCGAGGCCGGCTGGGGCGGTGTGGTCTGGAAGACGCTCGGCGAAGATCCGCCGGCCGTCAACGTCTCTTCGCGCTATTCGGCCCACTACGGCAAGAACCGCGAGGTCATCGGCTTCAATAACATCGAGCTGATCACCGACCGCAGCCTGGAGATCAACCTGCGCGAGATCACGGCCGTGAAAAAGGCCTGGCCCGACCGCGCGATGATCGTCTCGCTGATGCTGCCCTGCGAGGAAGCGCCGTGGGCGGCGATCCTGCCGCTGGTGGAAGCGACCGGCGCCGACGGCATCGAACTCAATTTCGGCTGCCCGCATGGCATGCCCGAACGCGGCATGGGCGCGGCCGTCGGCCAGGTGCCCGAATACGTGCAGATGGTCACCGCCTGGTGCAAGAAGCACACGCGCCTGCCCGTCATCGTGAAACTGACGCCGAACATCACCGACGTACGCGCCCCAGCGCGTGCGGCGCTGGCCGGCGGCGCCGATGCGGTCTCGCTGATCAACACTGTCAACTCGATCACCCACCTCGACCTCGATCGCATGGTCGCGTTCCCGGCAGTCGGGAATGCCAGCACCCACGGCGGCTATTGCGGCTCGGCCGTGAAACCGATCGCCCTGAACATGGTGGCCGAGATCGCACGCGACCCGGTCACCGCCGGCTTGCCGATCTCCGGCATCGGCGGCATCGGCAACTGGAGGGACGCGGCCGAATTCATCGCGCTCGGTGCCGGCTCGGTGCAGGTGTGCACGGCTGCCATGCTGCACGGCTTCCGCATCGTCGAGGAGATGAAGGACGGCCTGGCGCGCTGGATGGACGAGAAGGGCTATGCCGACATCGCCGCCTTCTCGCGCAAGGCAGTGCCGAACACGACCGACTGGAAATACCTGGACATGAATTTCCAGACCATCGCCCACATCGACCAGGACAAGTGCATCGGCTGCGGCAAGTGTTTTGTCGCCTGCGAAGACACCTCGCACCAGGCGATCGCGCAGCGGATCATGGAGAACGGCGCCCGCCGCTACGAGGTGATCCGCGACGAGTGCGTCGGCTGCAACCTGTGCGAGATCACCTGCCCGGTCGAGGCCTGCATCGCGATGGTGCCGCAGGAAACCGGCAAGCCCTACATGAACTGGACGCAGGATCCCCGCAATCCGCGCGCGGAAAGCCGGGCCGACGCCGCGGTAGGGCAGACAACGGCGGTCATCGAGCCGGCCTGAACCGGTATGGCGGGCGCAAGCGGTTTTCCACTCGCGCCCGCAAAAACGTTTGCGCTACACTGCGTTGCATCAGCAACCTGTTTGGAGAGATCCGTTTGGAAAACCGTACCGTGACGCAACACCCTGTCAGCACCGAACTCTGGAATCACGATCTGGCGCCCACCAGCGCCGCGCAGCGCACCTGGCGCTGGTACCACTTCGCCGCGCTCTGGGTCGGCATGGTGATGTGCATCCCCGCCTATACGCTCTCGGCCAGCCTGATCGAAGCCGGCATGTCCGGCTGGCAAGCGGTGTGGACGGTGTTCCTGGCGAACGCCATCGTGCTGCTGCCGATGCTCCTGATCGGCCATGCCGGCACCAAATACGGCATCCCGTATGCGGTGCTGGCGCGCGCCTCCTTCGGCACCTCGGGCGCCAAGCTGCCGGCCCTGATGCGCGCGATCGTCGCTTGCGGCTGGTACGGCATCCAGACCTGGTTTGGCGGCAGCATGATCTATACGCTGCTGGGCGTGCTGGCCGGACATCCGGTCGGCGGCGAGCCGATCGCGGGCCTGGGCATCAACCTCGGCCAGCTGCTCTGTTTCCTGGCCTTCTGGGCGATCCAGTTCTATTTCATCGTGCACGGCATGGACGCGATCCGCAAACTGGAAACCTGGACCGCGCCGCTGAAGATCGTCATCTGCTTCGTGCTGCTCGGCTGGGTGTACAACAAGGCGGGCGGCTTCGGTCCGCTGCTCGACCAGCCGTCGCAATTCGTCGAAGGCGGCAAGAAGGCCGGCCAGTTCTGGAGCACCTTCTGGCCCTCGCTCACGGCCATGGTCGGTTTCTGGGCGACGCTGGCGCTGAACATCCCCGACTTCACCCGCTTCGCCAAATCCCAGCGCGACCAGGTCATCGGCCAGACCATCGGCCTGCCGGCACCGATGGGCCTGCTCGCGGCCCTGGCCGTGATCGTCACCTCGGCCACCGTGGTCCTGTACGGCAAGGCCTTGTGGGATCCGGTCGACGTCGCCAGCCGCATGACGGGCGTGGCCGTATTGATCGCCCTGATCGTGCTGCTGATCGACACCGTCAGCGTCAACCTCGCCGCCAACCTGGTCGGCCCGGCCTACGACTTTTCCGCGCTGGCGCCAAAGACCATCAGCTACCGTGCAGGCGGCTACCTGACGGCCGGCATCGCGCTGGTGATGATGCCCTGGAAAATCCTGGAGACGACCCAGGGCTATATCTTCACCTGGCTGATCGGCTATTCCGCACTGCTGGGGCCGATCGCCGGCATCCTGATCATCGACTACTATTTCATCCGCAAGACCGCCCTCGACGTCGACCAGCTCTACCGCCATGGCGGCATCTATTCGTACGGCAGCGGCTGGAACGTCGCGGCCATCGTCGCTTTCGTGCTGGGCGTGGCGCCGAACATCCCGGGCTTCCTGAACGCCGCCTTCCCGGCCTCGTTCCCGGAAGTGGGGGCGACCTTCAAGACGATTTATACCTATGCCTGGTTCGTCGGCGTGCTCATTTCCGGGCTTGCCTACGGCCTGATGATGAAAGGACGCGCGCTGCCGGCGCTGCGTCCGGCTGCGAATTCCTAGCAAACCTGGAGAGATGCCCATGACGACGATTATCCGCGGCGGCACCATCGTGAACGCCGACCGCGCCTTCCGCGGCGACGTGCTCTGTTTTGGCGACAAGATCGTGGCCGTCGGCGAGCAGCTGGACGCGCCCGCGAACGCCACCGTCATCGACGCGGGCGGACAGTATGTGATGCCGGGCGGGATCGACACCCACACCCACATGCAGCTGCCGTTCATGGGCACCGTCACCGCCGACGATTTTTTTACGGGGACCGCGGCTGGCCTGGCGGGCGGCACGACGACGATCATGGATTTCGTGATTCCCGATCCGAAGCAGTCGCTGCTGGAGGCCTACCGCACCTGGCGCGGCTGGGCGAGGAAGTCGGCCGGCGACTACACCTTCCACGTGGCCGTGACCTGGTGGGATGAGTCCGTGCACGCCGACATGGGCACGCTGGTGCGCGAGCACGGCGTGAACAGTTTTAAACATTTCATGGCCTACAAAAACGCGATCATGGCGGACGACGAAACGCTCGTGAAAAGTTTCCGGCGCGCGCTGGAACTGGGGGCGATCCCGACGGTCCACGCCGAGAACGGAGAACTCGTCTATCAGTTGCAGCAGGAACTGCTGCAAAAGGGTATCACCGGCGCCAGGGCGCATCCGCTGTCGCGTCCGCCGGAAGTCGAGGCCGAGGCGGCGAACCGCGCCATTGCCATCGCCAAGGTGCTCGGTACGCCCGTCTACATCGTGCACGTGTCCTGCGCCGAGTCGCTCGAGGCCATCACCCGTGCCCGTGCCAAGGGACAGCGCGTGTACGGCGAAGCGCTGGCTGGCCACCTCGTCATCGACGACAGCGTGTACGCCAGCGAAGACGAGGATTTCGCCCGCGGCCACGTGATGAGCCCGCCGTTTCGCGGCAAGCATCACCAGG
The DNA here is from genome assembly GCF_015101885.1 of Massilia litorea. Classification (NCBI taxonomy): domain Bacteria; kingdom Pseudomonadati; phylum Pseudomonadota; class Betaproteobacteria; order Burkholderiales; family Oxalobacteraceae; genus Massilia; species Massilia litorea. The sequence continues at coordinate 181,353 of NZ_CP062941.1, read as the reverse complement.
CGGCGCTGTGGCAGGGCCTGCGTGGGGGCAACCTGCACACGACGGCGACCGACCACTGCACCTTCTGCGCCGAACAGAAGGCGGCCGGTGCCGACAATTTCACGCGGATCCCGAACGGCTGCGGCGGCGTCGAGGAACGCATGGCGATCGTCTGGGACGCCGGCGTCAACTCGGGCACCCTGACGCCCTCCGAATTCGTGCGCGTCACCTCGACCAACGCCGCGCAGATTTTTAATATGTACCCGAGAAAAGGCGTGATCGAGGTCGGGGCCGATGCCGACCTCGTCGTCTGGGACCCGAACGGCACCCGGACCATCTCGGCGAAAACCCAGTTCGCGAAAGGCGGCTTCAACGTCTTCGAAGGCCGCACCGTACGCGGCATTCCCACGCACACGATTGCCGCCGGCAAGCTCGTCTTCGAACGTGGCGACTTGCGCGCGGAAGAGGGCGCCGGCCGCCACATCGACCGGCCGGCATTCACCACGACGCAAGCTTGAACTCCCAACGGAAAACAATCATGCCCGACACCCTGCGCATCAACGGCCAACGCCTGTGGAACTCCCTGATGGAGCTCGCCCGGATCGGCGCCACCCCCAAAGGCGGCGTCAAGCGCCTCACCCTGACCGACCTCGACCGCCAGGGCCGCGACCTCGTCGTCGGCTGGGCGCGCGCAGCCGGCATGAGCGTCACCGTCGACAAGATCGGCAACGTCTTCATGCGCCGCGCAGGCCGCGACAACAGCCTGCCCCCGATCGTCACCGGCAGCCACGTCGACACCCAGCCGACCGGCGGCAAATTCGACGGCAACTATGGCGTGCTGGCCGGCATCGAAGTCGTGCGCACCCTGAACGACCGCAACATCGTGACGGAGGCCCCGATCGAGGTCGCCTTCTGGACCAACGAGGAGGGCTCGCGTTTCGTGCCGGTGATGATGGGGTCCGGCGTGTTCTGCGGCGCCTTCAGCCTGGAGACCGCCTATGCAGCGAAGGACGTCGACGGCAAGACCGTGCGCGAGGAGCTCGAGCGCATCGGCTACCTCGGCGACCAGGAACCCGGCCAGCATCCGATCGGCGCCTACTTTGAAGCGCACATCGAACAGGGCCCGGTGCTGGAAGACGCCGACAAGGTGATCGGCGTGGTGCCGGCCGTGATGGGCCTGTCCTGGTACGACTGCACGGTGTCCGGTATGGAAGCCCACGCCGGCCCGACGCCGATGGGCTTGCGCCGCGACGCGCTGCAGGTCGCCACCACCATCATGCAGGAGGTCGTCGCGATTGCGAACCGCTACCCGCCCTACGGACGCGGCACGGTCGGCATGGTGCAGGTGTTCCCGAACAGCCGCAACGTGATTCCCGGCCAGGTGAAATTCAGCATCGACCTGCGCAACGTGAACGACGCGCTCCTCAACACGATGCACGAGGAGATGCTGGCGTTCGTCGCGAAGACGCAACGCGAGACCGGCCTGGGCATCGAGATCGAGCGCGTCTCCTATTACCCGCCTTGCCCCTTCCATCCCGATTGCGTGGACGCCGTCCGTGCGGCCACCGCCAAGCTCGGCTATTCGACGATGGACGTGGTCTCGGGCGCCGGCCACGACGCCATCTACACGGCGCGGGTCGCGCCCTCGGGCATGATCTTCGTGCCCTGCAAGGATGGCATCAGCCACAACGAGATCGAGGATGCGCAGCCCGCCCACCTCGAGGCCGGCTGCAATGTCCTGCTGCATGCGATGCTGGAACGGGCCGGCGTCGCGCAGGACGCAGTCGTCGCAGGCGAAGCAGCGAGCATCTGATGCGGGCCGGGGCGAGCGCGGCGCAGCCGGAGAGTCGCCGCGTCCACACGGTGCCGGCGTGCACTGGCCTTGCGAAAACGCCGCTACAATGCCCGCATGCCGAGCAAAACCCCTACCTTTCCCGGTCCGCTGACCGCGCGTGGCGCCGTGCTGGCGGTGCTGCTGTCCGACGAAGACCAGACCGGCGCCGAGCCGCTGCGCGGCCGGGTCACGCTGGCGGCCATCGTCCGCACCCTGAAACGCAAGTACAACTGGCCGATCGAGACCAGCAGCTTTCCCTCGAACGGGGCAGATGGGCGCGCCACCTGGGCCACCGTGTACAGCCTGCCGCCGGCAGTCGTCACGCGCGCGCTGAATGCGGGCGGACGCGACTGGCTCAAGAGCCGGGCGACGGCCAGGCGCGCGCCGCCGCGCGAGTTCGAGTAGGCGAAACGCGCGCGCTTTGTCGTGGGCGTGCCGGCGCCGGCACGGCCGCATGCGTGCCAGGATGCTGAACCAGCACGGCCCGAGGGTGTCCAACCCAGTTTCGGCGACCACTTCCCCGATGTCGACGGCGCACCCCAGCCGGCTTGAACCTTCCGTCCAGCAGCGGGATCATGTCACGCGCGCAGCGGGCGCGGCCCCGCACGTGTGGAACCGGGCGCCTGCACCGGGGGCCGTCCATGCGTGACCGCGCCGCCGACACGCCGCAGCTCGCAACGCTGGCCTTGACGGCGGCGGCGATGCTCGCCTTTGCCGCCAACTCCCTGCTGTGCCGCCTGGCCCTGGCGCGCGGCGGCATCGATCCGGCCAGCTTCGGTGCGATCCGCCTGGCCTCCGGCGCACTGGCGCTGGCACTGATCGTGCGCTGGCGCGCGGGGCACGAAACGAGCGTGCACGGCGACTGGATGTCGGCGGCGATGCTGTTCGCGTATGTCGCTTTTTTCTCGTTTGCCTATGTCGGCCTGGCGGCAGGAACCGGGGCGCTGGTCCTGTTCGGCGCCGTCCAGCTGACCATGTTCGGCTGGGCGCTGCGGGGCGGCGAGCGCTTCCCGCTGACGGCCTGGTGCGGGCTGGGACTGGCGGCGGCGGGCCTGGTCTACCTGGTGCTGCCGGGGGTGAGTGCGCCGCCGCTTCTCGCTGCCGTGTCGATGGCCCTGGCCGGGGCGGCCTGGGGCGTGTATTCGCTGCGCGGCCGCGGTGCGCCCGATCCTTTGCGCGCCACGGCCGGCAATTTCCTGCGCGCGGCGCCGCTGGGTTTCGTGCTGTGGCTGCCGTTCACCGGCGTCGCCCATGCCGACGCCGCAGGCATCCTGCTTGCGATCGTGTCGGGCGCGGTGACGTCCGGCTTCGGGTATGCGCTCTGGTACACGGCCCTGCGCAGGTTGACGGCGATGCAGGCGGCGACGGTGCAGTTGTCGGTGCCCGTGATGACCGCGTTCGGGGCGGTGCTGTTCCTTTCCGAGCCGCTGACACTGCGGCTGGTGCTGGCTTCAGTGGCGATCCTGGGCGGGATTGCGCTGGTGCTGGCGCGGCGGGGGAAGCGGTAGCAGCCTCAGCCGAGCAGCTTTTCCATCAGCACGGACGGTATTCCGATCCCCGACCTGTGCGGATACATCTCCTCACGCACCGCGGTAAAACCCGCGCGCCCGTAGAAGGGCACCGCATTCAGCGAAGCCGGCAGGAACAGGCGCCCGCAGCCGGCCGCGCGGGCGGCATCCTTGACCGCCTTCAGCAGCAGCGCGCCGATCCCGCGTCCGTGCTGCGCCGGCTCGACGAAGACGGCGTCGACCTCGCCACTGGCCGCATTCAATACCCCATAGCCAAGCAGGCGGGCGTCGTCCTCGGCGACGATGCCGCCACCCTGGGCCACCAATTGATGTAGGGAAGCCGGTGGCGGTGAGCTGAGCCAGGCCGCCAGCACGGCTGCGCTGTAGTGCGCCGCACAGGCGTGGGCGACCGCGCGGGTGCGCAGCGCCCATAGCAGGGGAATTTCTTCAGGGTAAGCAGGACGGAGCACGAACATGGGACTTCCTTGACATCGATGTCGATGGCCCTACATTGACAATGACAGCCCGCATGACCTCGCGCTGCCCGCCAGGTAATCTTTTCTGCGCGCATTAATCGCAGCAGCCGCATCGACCCGCAACCGATGGAGAGCGAACATGGAAATGGTCTTTTGCCCGGGCTGTGCCGGCGACGTGCATGATGGCAGCGGCGCCTGTCCAGTCTGCGGCGCATCGCAGGCCGTGGCGGCCGCCCCCGGCATCCGGCGCAATCCCTTCATGCTGATCGCATGCTGCGTCCTGTGGTCGATCGGTATCTGGTTCGGCGCGCTGTTCCTGGTCGGCGTGGCGGCGGGTGACAGGCTGAGCGAGGCCTTGGGCGGTCCCTTCCTGCTCGCATCGATCGGCCTGTCCATCGGCCTCACCGTGCGCGGCATGCTTCCGGGGACCGCGAAGCCTGTCCCTCAGGCCGGGTAGCTGCGCAGGAAGTCGAGCAGCACCTGTCCGGCCAGTTCCGCGTCGTCCGCCGTCATCGTCTCCAGCGGGTTGTGGCTGATGCCGCCGTTGCCGCAGCGGGTGAACAGCATCGCGACCTCGGTGATCTGCGCCATTTGCATCGCATCGTGGCCGGCCCCCGACAGCAGGTCGAAGCGTGGCACGCCCGCGCGCTCGACCGCCGCGCCCAGCGCGTCCATCAGGCGCGGCGCACACGGAGCAGCGTCGGCCTCGACGATCTTCCACAGCTTTTCCTCGATCCCGCGCCGCGCGCAGATGGCACTGATGCCGGCCAGGATGTCGTCCACGGCTGCCAGGCGCACGGCGTCGATGGCGGCGCGGATGTCGAGCGAGAGCTTGCAGGCGCCCGGGATCACGTTGACGGAACCGCCCGGCACCTCGAGCTGGCCGACGGTGCCGACCAGAGACGGCACACCGCTGCAGCGTTCCTCGACCAGCAGCACGATTTCGGCGGCGGCGGCGGCGGCATCGCGCCGCATGCCCATCGGGGTGGTGCCGGCGTGACTCGCCACGCCCGTCAGTTCGACCAGATAGCGCGAGCTGCCGGCGATCGCGGTGACGACGCCAACCGGCAAGCCGCGTTCGAGCAGCACCGGTCCCTGTTCGATGTGGACTTCGACGAAACCGAGCAGGTCTTCCGGCTTGCGGGCAATCGATGCGATGGCGCCGGGCTCCTGGCCGGCGGCGCGGATCGCGTCGCGCAGCGCGATGCCGTCGGCGTCGAGCGCGTCCAGCAGCGCCGGGTCGAACTGGCCGGTGATCGCGCTGCTGCCGAGGAAGGTGCTGCGAAAGCGCACGCCTTCTTCTTCGGCGAAGCCGACCACGTCGAGGTGGAAGGGCAGGCGCTCGCCGCGCGCGTGCAGGTGGGCCACGATGGCAATCGGCAGCAGGATGCCGAGCCGCCCGTCGTACTTGCCGCCGTTACGCACCGTGTCGTAGTGCGAACCGGTCATCAGCGTCTTCGCATCCGGGTCATGCGCGGCGTAGCGCCCGACCACATTGCCGACCGCGTCGATGTGGGCTTCCATGCCGGCGTCGGCCATCCACTGCATGATCTGTGCGGCGGTGCGCCGGTGTGCGGGCGTGAGATAGGCGCAAGTGAGGCCTGTGTCGGGGTCGCTCCAGGCGCCGATCGTTTCGCACCAGTCCATCACCTGCGCGCCCAGTTGCGGCGCCACGTCGAATAAAGCGTTGAGGCGGATTTCGGCGATGCGGTGCACCTGGCGCAGGGCCTCGGCGAATTCATCGGGCCGCGTGTTCTTCAGGCGCCGGGCGAAGGTCTCGATGATGCTGGTGCGCGTCAGCCCGCGCCCGGTCGGGCCCTTCACGGCCAGGATGAAGGGGAAGCCGAACTTGTCGTTGTATTCGGCGTTCAGGGCGTGCAGCCGCGCGTATTCCCCGGCACTGCACAGGTTCAGGCCGGAAGCCGCCTGCTCGCTCGTCGACTCCTGCGTCAGCTCGCCCGCGATGGCCGCCTTGCCCGCCAGCTCAGGGTGCGCGCGCAGCAGGCCGAGACGCTCAGCCTCGCTCGAGGTATTCACGACGTCCTGCAGCGCCAGCTTGAGCGCGGCGAGCGTCGCAAACGGCCGGCGTGCTGCCGCGCGCTGTGCAATCCAGGGCGAGTGCTCGTAGATGCCGTCCAGAGCCGCGACAAAGGCGGAGTCAGTCAAGGTGTTCAGGCTTGCAAGCGTGGTCATGGTCGGCCTCGGGTGGTCAAGCATTCGATGATAAATCCTGCGCGCGGTTCAATCATAAGCCTGCGCATATACCTTATTTTTGTACCAGCGCCCGCGCAGCCTGGCTCACCTGGTCGCGCAGCCATTTGTGCTCGGACGACTGGTGCACGCGCTGGTGCCACAGCTGGTAGAAGCGCATCGGCGGGAATTTCAGGGGCATCGTAAACGTCTTCAGCGGCAGCGTCTTCTCATAAAAACGCATGAACTGGCGGCCGGTGGTCAGCACCAGGTCGGTCTGGGTCAGCATGTAGGGAATCAGCCCGAAGTAGGGCGACTCGACCGCGATTTTTCTCTGCATCCCCTGGCGCGCGAGGAAGGAATCGATCACGCCGTGGTAGCCGGGCAGCGTCTGCGAGGGTGCCACGTGCGGCAAACTGAGGTAGTCTTCGATGGTCATCGCGTCGGCGTCCGTCCTGCGCGCGTAGGGGCTGTCGGCGCGCATGGTGCAGACGATCGGGTCCTCGAACAGTTTCGAGATGTGCAGGTGCGCGGGCGGCTCGTCCCAGTTGGCGATCACCAGGTCCATTTCGCCGTCGGAGAGCATGCGCAGGTAGTCGGCGCCGGCGCCCATGCCGTGGATCGCGACCCGGCTGTTGGGCGAGCCGCGGCGCACGGCGGCGACCACGTTCGGCAGGAACTGGGTGTCGAGGTAGTCGGGCGCGGCAATATGAAAAGTGCGCGCCGCCTCTTCGGGGACGAAGGCCGACTTTTTGACGAACAGGCTCTCGGTCTCGTCGAGGATGCGCTTGGCGGGTTTGAGCAGGCTTTCGCCGTGCTGGGTCGGCACCATCCCGCGCGCGCCGCGCACGAGCAGCGGGTCGCCCGTCAGTTCGCGCAGTTTGCGCAGCGAGGCCGAGATCGAAGGCTGCGGCTGGTTCAGTTTCAGGGCCACCCGCGAGACGTTCTTCTCGACCAGCAGCAGATAGAGGATACGGATCAGGTGGATATCCAGGTGCTGGGGCAGGGCGGCCATGGGCTTGTTGTATATGAAATCGGGTATGTCGAATATACGTCAACTTTCATGTTGTACAAAATGAAATCGGTTTATCGTCAGTGAAATCACGCTACAAGGACCCTGCATGGACGTGTTCGCCTCCTATGGCCTCGAATGGCTCAACCTGCTGGTGCGCTGGCTGCACATCATCACGGGCATCGCCTGGATCGGCGCCTCCTTCTATTTCGTCTGGCTCGACAACACGATCAAGCCGCCCGCGCCCGGCTCCGACCTTGCGAAGAAGGGCGTCGCCGGCGAGCTGTGGGCCGTGCACGGGGGCGGCTTCTACAATCCGCAGAAATACTTGGTGGCGCCCGCCGAACTGCCGACGGAACTGCACTGGTTCAAGTGGGAAGCCTATTCGACCTGGCTGTCGGGTTTCGCGCTGCTGTTCATCGTCTACTACCTGAACGCGCAGGCGATGATGGTCGACCGCAGCGTGGCCGATCTGAGCAGCTGGCAGGCGGTCGGCATCGGCCTCGGGAGCCTGGTGGCCGGCTGGCTGGTGTACGACCTGCTGTGCAAATCACCGCTCGGCAAACGCGACCTGGCGTTCGGCCTCGTCATCTTCGCCTTCCTGGTCGGCAGCGCATACGTGCTGACGCATTTGCTCAGCGGCCGCGCGGCCTACCTCCATATCGGCGCGATGATCGGCACCATCATGGTTGCCAACGTGGCCCACGTGATCATTCCCGGGCAGCGCAAGATGGTCGATGCCATGCTGGCCGGCGGGAAGCCCGATCCCGTCCATGGCATCCGCGCCAAGCAGCGCTCGGTCCACAATAATTACTTCACGCTGCCGGTGCTGTTCCTCATGATCAGCAACCACTATGCGATGACCTATCGCCACGAACACGCCTGGGCGGTGCTGGCGGTGATCATGGCGGCGGGCGTGTTGATCCGCCATTTCTTCAACCTGCGCCACAAGGGCCGCATCGAGTGGAAGTATCCGGCGGCCGGCGTCGCGCTGCTGGCCGTGCTGGCGGTGCTGATTGCGCCGAAAGCGCCCACGGCGCAGCAGCCGGGCGTGGACACGGCCGGCCAGTTCACGCAGGTCAAGAGCATCGTCGACCAGCGCTGCGTGGCCTGCCATTCCGCGCATCCAACGCAACCCGGCTTCGCCACCGCGCCGGCCGGGGTCATGCTCGATTCGCCCGAACTGGTCGCCCAGCACGCGGCGCGCATCTACCAGCAGACGGTGCAGCTGAAGGCGATGCCGCTGGCGAATCTCACCCACATGACCGACGCCGAACGGGCGCAGGTCGGCGCCTGGTTCGAAGCCGGCGCAAAGGTAAGTAAATAAGCAGGTAAACAAGCGGGGTAAATAAAAATATGGACACCAAACAGCAGCTGCTCGACTGGATCGACGCCCACTTCGACGAGCAGGTCGCCTTTCTGCAGTCGGTGGTGCGCATCCCGACCGATACCCCGCCCGGCAACAACGCGCCGCATGCGGAAGCGATCGCCGGCATGGTGGAAAGCTTCGGCTGGCAGGCCGAGCGCCACACGGTGCCGGCGCAGGAGGTGCGCGACTACGGCATGGAGAGCATCACGAACCTGATCGTGCGCCGGCCCTACGGCGCGGGCGGTCCGACGATCGCCCTGAACGCCCACGGCGACGTGGTGCCGCCGGGCGAGGGCTGGACCAGGCCGCCCTACGGCGCCGAGATCGAGGATGGCTACCTGTACGGGCGCGCGGCGGCGGTGTCGAAGAGCGACTTCGCGACCTATATCTTCGCCGTGCGCGCACTCGAAGCATTGAAGGCGCCTTTGCGGGGCGGCGTGGAGCTGCATTTCACGTACGACGAGGAGTTCGGCGGCCTGCTCGGTCCGGGCTGGCTGCTCGAACAGAAGCTGACGCACCCGGACCTGGTGATCGCCGCCGGCTTCAGCTACCAGGTCGTCACCGCCCACAACGCCTGCCTGCAGCTGGAAGTGACGGTGCACGGCAAGGCCGGCCACGGCGCCATGCCCGAGACGGCGCATGATGCACTGCAGGCCGCCACGCGCGTCCTGAACGCGATCTATGGCCAGCTGCCGGAGCTGAAGAAGATCAAGTCGAGCGTGCCGGGGATCGACTCGCCGACCATGCTGGTCGGGCGTATCGATGGCGGGACCAACACGAATGTCGTGCCGGGCAAGGTGGTCCTCAAAATGGACCGGCGCATGATTCCGGAAGAAGACCCGGCCGCCGTGGAAGCGGGGGTGCGTGCGCTGATCGAGGAGGCGGTGCAGGGCCTGCCCGGAATCCGGGTCGAGATCCGGAGATTGCTGCTGTCGCAGGCGCTGCGGCCGCTGCCAGGGGCGGATCAACTGGTGCGCAGCCTGCAGGAGAATGCACGGGCGGTGCTCGGCGAAGCCATTCCGGCGGTCGGTACGCCGCTGTACGCGGATGCGCGCCTGTATGGCGAGCGCGGGATTCCGGCCGTGATGTACGGCGCCGGGCCGCGGACGGTGCCGGAATCGAATGCGAAGAAGGCGGACGAGAAGCTGGCGCTGGAGGATCTGAGGAAAGCGACCAAGGTCGTCGCCCTCACCCTCTTCGATTTACTGTCGGCGTAATCCCTACGGCTGGCCGATTCCACCGGCCTTGCCCAGCGCTTCCGTCATCCGCACCAGCTTCACGAACTCGGCCCGATAGCCTTCCGCATCCTCGCCCCGCGCACCGTTCGCCAGGTCGGCGATGTCGGCATAGCTGTAATCGGCCACCTGCTGCTCGCCGCGCAGGCGCTGGCCGAAGGCGGCGACGGCGACGGCGAAGCGCTGGTCGGCCGGCGCCGAGGCCAGTGTCTTGTGCACCGATCCGGCGCGCACCGGCTGTTCGACCAGGCGGCTGCTGGACTCACCCGGCAGCTTGTAGCGCACCCGTACGAAGCACAGCTCGTCGCTCTTCGCGCTCGAAGCCGGCTTCTTGCCCGCGCCGTAGCGCAGCGGATCGACCAGTTTCCCCGCAGCGGAGGCCGGCGTGATCTCGTAGATCGCGGTGACGGTATGGCCCGCGCCCATGTCGCCGGCGTCGACCTTGTCGTCTTTAAAATCCTGGCGGTCCAGCATGCGCGTCTCGTAGCCGATCAGGCGGTAGGCGGCGACCTGGGCCGGGTTGAATTCGACCTGCATCTTGACGTCGTTCGCGATCGGGAACATGGTCGAGCCGAGTTCCTCGCCCAGCGCCTTGCGTGCCTCCAGCAGCGAGTCGATGTAGGCCGCGTTGCCGTTGCCCGACTGCGCCAGGCGCTGCATCAGGGCGTCGTTCAGGTTGCCGCTGCCGACGCCGAGGATCGACAGGTAGACGCCGCTCTTGCGCTTGTCGGCGACGAATTTCTCCAGTTCGCGCGGGTCGGTGATGCCGACATTGAAATCGCCGTCGGTCGCGAGGATGATGCGGTTCACGGCGCCCTTGTCGATATGGCGCTCGGCCAGCGCATAGGCGCGCTGCAGGCCGTCGGCGCCGGCCGTGCCGCCGCCGGCACCCAGGGCATCGATGGCGTCGAGAATCTTGCCCTTGTCTTTGCCCGTGGTCGGTTCCAGCGCCACTTTCGTGCCGCTGGCGTAGGTGACGATCGCGACCCGGTCCTGCGGCCGCAGGCGCTCGGCGAACAGGCGGAAGCCCTGTTTCAGCAGCGGCAGCCGGTCCTGCGGCGCCATCGAGCCGGAGACGTCGACCAGCAGCACCACGTTCATCGGCGGCTGCTGCGCCGCCTGGATGTCGTAGCCGCGCACGGCGATGTGCAGCAGCTGGTTCTCCGCTTTCCACGGGCTCGGCATGACCTCGGTCGTCAGCGCGAAGGGCTGGGTGCGGCTCGCCGGACGGGCGTAGTTGTAGGGGAAGTAGTTCACCATTTCTTCGACGCGCACGGCCGCGAGCGGCGGCAGCCGGCCGGTGTTCAGCTGGCGCCGCACGAAGGCATAGGATGCCGTATCGACGTCGGTGCTGAAGGTGGAGACGGGCTGCTCCTCGACCAGGATTGCCTTGTTCGCCTGGACATCGGGGAATTTGTCGACGCCGGGCAGGCGCACCACCGGCGCCATGGGGAACATCAGCGGCGATGCGGGCGCATAGGTGAACACCGGGCCCTGTTTGAGGCTCGAGCCGGTGACATCCACGCGCTGCGGCATGTTGGACGCGGGAGGCGGAGGCGGCGCGACAGCAGTGCCGGCAACGACAGGCTGCGGCGCCTGGTTCTGCGTGCTGCAGGCGGCGAGGAGCAATGCGGCTGCCAGGGCAGGCAGCGCGGCGGACGAGCGTCTCATGTCAGGACCTTGTGGAGTTATTGTTCTCACAAGATGCTACAAGGCCGATGACGATGCAATCGCGGTTACAAGTTGTAATTCTTTACCGCTTTCCGACGCCAATGCAGCTTAACGCGGCACGATCGCGAACTGCGGCCCCTCGCCATAATCGGGCTTCACGCTGCGTGCCATGAACCTGGCCCAGGCCTTGCGGCCGGCTTCGCCGCCGACGCTGGCGGCGTAGGCCAGTGCCGGCTGCATGTTGGAGGGGAAGCCGGTGGTGGCATCGGCATAGCCGCCCATGTCGCCCGGCTTCTGCTTGAGCGCCGCAGCGATGCGGTCGCCGTCGCAGGGAAGGGAAGCGATGTCGGGGCCGACGGTGGCTGCATAGGCGTCGCCGATGCGCTCGAACAGCGGCGCCGTCGGCGATGGCCGTACCGTGTAGGTGTAGTTGGCGCCGGCCAGCCAGCATACGCCTTCCCCGGTCATGCGGCTGATCGGAAAGCGCACTTTCCACTTGAGCAGGGGCTCGGCTTCCTTGTAGCCGAGTTCCGCCACGTGGCCGACGGCGGCCGTGAAGAAGTCGTCCTGCCAGGGCGCGATCGCGGTCTTGTCCTTGTAGACGATCGCATAGCCGATCACCAGCACACCCAGCCGGTTCGCCTGCGGGTTATTGGTATAGGTGGCGTTGTACCAGTCGAGGTTACTGTCGAGGATTTTTTCCAGCGGGCGCTTGAGCGGGTGGCCGTCGGGGGTGATGTAGGCCGCCTCGGCCAGGGTGCGCAGGTTCCAGGCCTGGCTGCGCACCTGGTCCGAGGCCAGCAGCCCCTGGGCATCCTTGCGGTAGCCGGGGTTCGAATAAAACACGTTGTACATGGCCCAGAACTGCAGCTCTTCGAGGTAGTAGTGGTCGCCGGTGACGAGGTAGGGCAGGTAGGCGAAGGCCGGCTGGTGCGAACCGTCCGGCGCATTCGGCGTTTTACACAGCTCCTTGCGGCAGGGCGGGAAGACTTCCTGCTTGCCGGTCTTGGGGTTGCGCGTGTCCGAGGGATGGCCGAGCAGCGTCATGTAGGGGTAGTCGAGCAGGCTGATTGGCAGGCCGGTGCGCTTGTCGCGGTAGTGCATCGGGAAGCTGCCGGCCAGGTCGGCGGTGCCGAGCGTGACCTTCTTCGCGCGCGGGTCCATGCTGAGCAGGTAGGCAGCGCCCCAGCCGGGCAGCAGGCCGATGTCGCTGCGCCCGCCGGTGTTGCCCATCGAGCGCTCGGCCACGCCCACGCCCATCGGTTCGGTCTTCGGGCCTTCCCATTTCGCGGCCAGCGCGGCCAGCATGCTGTCGCGGACCTGGATCGAGCGGTCGTAGTTCGGCAACGCGCGGGTGGCGATCAGATAGGCGCTGTCGTGGCGCAGGTGGATTGCAGGCGCTTCGCCGGTCCAGGCCACGGTGCGCCAGCGCGCATGGTGGTAGTGCAGCAAGTCCTTCTTTTCGTAGAGCGTCTCGCCGCCGGCCGTGATCCTGACGTCGTAACTGAAATTGCGCGGCTCGGGCTCGTAGGCCCAGTCGTTCTCGAGCACCACGTCGACGCGCGCATTGCGCGTGCCGGCGTAGCTGCGGATGGCGAAGCGCGCGGCCAGGTGCGGATGCTCGGCGCCCTTCGCGTTCTTCAGCGGCGCGGCCACCTGCAGTTCGGTCACGGCCGGTCCTTGCAGCCAGGTCTGTACCTTCTGTTCCTTCAGCAGGGCGGCGCTGGAGGCGGTATAGCGCTCGCCGTCGACGACGATGCTGACCACCGTGTCCGGCGGATTCTCCGGCTTGAGCGCGGGGCCGTGAGCCTTTTTCGAGGTCCTCACCAGGGCAAGGCCGAGGTCCTTGCCGGCGGCCAGGCGCGGCAGCACCAGCGAAATGACGGCGTGGCGCACCGAGCCATCCGGATGGCTGGCTTTGACGTCGAGCTGCAGCGGCAGCAGCGTGCCGTCGGCCAGCTTGCCTGACAGGCCCGCGCCGCGAGGCAGGTCGCCGGGCGCGAACACCTGGCCAAAGGTCACCGGCACATTCGACTGGGCTTCGCGTGCCGTGCTCTCGATGACGACGCCCGTGATGCCGCCCGTCGGCACGGTAATGCCTTTCGCGGCCGGGCGCGCGGGCCTTGGCCCAACCTTGCCGTCCTTGCCATCCCTGTCGTCCCTGTCGGCCTTGTCGTCCTTGAGGTCCTTGCCGGCGGCGTCCTTCGGCGCGCCGTGGCGCGCTTCGAGCACGCGGTTTGCATCGAGCTGGCCGGTGGTCGGCAGGCCGACGAAGCCGGTGTCGTCCGGCTTTCCGCGATCCTGGGCATGGAGGGTGCCGCAGGAGAGCGCGACAAGAAGGCAGAGCGGGCGTAGCAGGGCAGGTGTCATGAAGGCAATCGGAGCAGGAACGAATAACAGGCCAACAGTAAAACAAAAAGCGCCCCGGAGGGCGCCCGTTTGTGTGCTGCCGGCTTGCGCTTACTGCTTCAGCGTGCGTTCGAACAGTTTATAAATGCGGCGGTACTGGTCGAACCAGCTCTCCGGCTGGGTGTAGGCATGGCGCTCGAGCGGGTAGCTCGCCAGTTCCCAGTTATCCTTTTTCAGTTCGATCAGGCGCTGGGCCATGCGCACCGAGTCCTGGTAGAACACGTTGTCGTCGACCATTCCGTGACCGATCAGCAGGTTGCCCTGCAGCTTGTCGGCGTACTCGATCGGCGACGACACTTTATAGGCCTGCGGATCGAGGTCGGGCGTGTTCAGGATGTTCGCCGTGTACTCGTGGTTGTAGGTGGTCCAGTCGGTGACCGGACGCAGGGCTGCGCCCGACTTGAACATCTCGGGTGCGCGCATCAGGGCCATGAAGGTCATGAAGCCGCCGTAGCTGCCGCCGTAGATGCCGACGTTGGCCGCGTCGCCCTGGACATTCGCCACCATGTACTTCACGCCGTCCTGGTAGTCGACCAGTTCCGGGTGGCCCATCTGGCGGTAGATGGCGGTGCGCCAGTTGCGGCCATAACCCTTCGAGGCGCGGTAGTCCATGTCGAGCACGACATAGCCCTTCTCGACGAGCAGGTTGTGGAACATCTGCTCGCGGAAGTAGACCGGGAAGCGTTTGGTCGTGTTCTGCAGGTAGCCGGCGCCGTGCACGAACATCACGACCGGGTATTTTTTACCCGGCTCCATTTTGGCGGGACGATACAGCTTGGACCAGACCGGATCGCCGCCGTCGCTCGAGGGCACGGCCACGTATTCGGGCTGGATCCATTCGCGCGCTTTATAGTCCGCCGTGCGCGTGTCGGTCAGCCTGACGGCCGCGCCGCCGCTGACCGGCACCGTTGCCAGCTGGGCCGGCATGTAGCTCATCGAATAGTGCACCAGCAGCTTGCGGCTGTCCGGCGACAGCGCGAAGCGCTCGACCCCCTCCAGGTTCGTGACTTCGCGCGTGCCGCCGTCCTTCGCGTTCACCGCGCAGACTTCGTAAGTGCCAGGATTCTTGCGGTTGCAGAGCAGGTAGGCGGTGCCGCCGTCAGCGCTCCACTGCACCTCGCCGGCTTCCCATTTTCCGCTCGTGAGCGCGCGGGCGCGGCCGTCAAGCCCTTGCGTGTACAGGTGCGGGTAGCCGCTTTCTTCCGACAGGTACCACAGCGTGCGGTTGTCGGGCAGCCAGCCGAATTCGCTGTTGTCGAAGTTGACCCAGGCTTCGTCGGTCAGGCGGTGGCGCGGCTTCAGTGTCGCCGCCTTCAGGTCGATGGTGGCGATCCAGCGGTCCTTGTTGTCGACGGCGCGCAGCATCACGGCAGCCTGGCTGCCATCGCCGCTCCAGCGGATGGCGTCGGCGCGGTCGGCGATGCGCAGTGGACGGTTGCCTTTCAGGGGATCGAGCCTGGCGGCTGCACGCAGCTGGGCCAGCGGATCGACCGCGATGCCGGGAAGGGTGTCGAAGGAGATGTCCTGCACGCGGCTGGACGCCAGGTCGATCAGTTTCAGTTGATGCGGCGCCGGATTGGTGCGTCCGACGCGGGTGCGCTCGTCGTCCATCTCTTCGTAGCCCGATTCGGTCACGTAGCGCGGCATCTTGCCGACCCGGCCTTTATCGGCGCTCTTGGCGGCGGTGACGACCACCAGCCAGCGGCCGTCGGGAGACAATGCGCTGCCTTCGATCGTGACCTTGTCGCCCAGGTAGACCTGGCCGGGGGCGCGGGTGGGATCGAGACGGCGCTCTTCGTCGAGGCGGGCGCGCGCGGCGTCGCGGTCGTCCTTCGCGCGTTTGAGGGTCGTGATCAGGCGCAGCTGCATGTCGCGCAGTGCGTCGGGGTCCTGCGCCGCCGGATCCTTGGCCGCACGCGGCAGGGCGACCGGGGCCTGCAGGCGGCTGGCGCGATCCCAGCTGAACCAGTCCTGGCCGATACGGAACTGCACCGCGCGCTCGTCGCTGGAGAATTGCGGATCTTCGGCCTTCACGCCGCGCGTGATCTGAACCAGTGCACCGCTTTTGAGGTCGCGCTCGAACAGGTCGCCATTGCGCACCATGATGGTGCGGCTGTGTGCACGGTCATAGACCACGGCCGGGCTGTCGAGCCTGGACAGTTCGGTGTCGGCGACTTTGTGGGCGCCGTTTTGTGCAACGACGAAGGTGTCGCGCAGCTGCGAGCCGGTGCGCTTCTGCTTGAAGTACACGTCCTTGCCGTTCCAGCCCCACCACGCCTGTTCGACGGGATTGCCGATCCAGTCCGGATGGGCCATCGCCTGGTCGAGGGTAATCGGGGTGGGCGCGGCTGTTGCCGGAAGCGCAAGGAGCGCGCAGAACGGCGCGGCAAGGAAAGTCAGTGCAGGAAGTCGCATCGTGGATGTTCGGTGAGTAGGGAAAATAGCTTTCTGGCTAGAAATTGCGAATGCATTCTAGCGCAGCCACTCTGCGACAGGGGAGGCCTCCGGAACATTTATCCGGCATAAAAAAAGCGCGCCTGCGTACGTACAGGCGCGCTTTATCGGGAAGGGGCCATGCTGCGTTGCGGCTTAGCGCGCCTGAGCCGCGGACTTGGGCGCGCGCGGCAGGAACATGGCGACGCGGGCGACAACGGCGAGGACGGCGAGAGCGATGGGGACGAATTCGAGAACGGTCATGGCGGATCTCCTGATAAACACTGTGATGTTGCGGTGCAGTATATGTGAGACCCAGTCATAAATAAACTTTTCGTTTGTGATGCCGGCGATGCGTTTGATGAATGTCTTTTGCGTGCTCTCCATGGCAGATATTTCCTCCAAGAATACCTTTGCTTTGTGTCCGATCGTGGATGGCGCGGTTCTTGCATTCGAAAAGCGCATGAAACCAGCCGATCCCTCACGCAGCCTGCGCATCGTCGTCGTTACCGGCGGCGAGGTGCCGGCCGGCGACGCCGAACTGGCCGCCCAGGCCTGCCGCAGCGCAGCATTGCGCGTCGGCCTGCTGGAGTCGGGCTACGATATCGTCGCTTCGCTCCCGCCCGACATCTTCCTGCCCGAACGCATCGCCCAGTTGCAGCCGGACCTGATCATCGTCGACAGCGAGTCCGACGCGCGCGACGTGCTCGAACACATCGTGATCGCCACGCGCGAGGCCCGGCGCCCGATCGTGCTCTTCACCGAGGACGACAGCGCCGACACGATGGAGGCGGCGGTGGCGGCCGGCGTCTCGGCCTATATCGTGGCCGGCCTGCGCGCCGAGCGGGTGCGCCCGGTCCTCGACGTGGCGCTGGCGCGCTTCAGGCGCGAACAGAAGCTGCTGGGCGAACTGGCCGACACCCGCCAGAAGCTGGCCGAGCGCAAGGTGATCGACCGCGCCAAGGGTGTGCTGATGAAGCGCCACGGCCTGCTTGAAGACGAAGCCTACGGCCGCCTGCGCAGCCTGGCGATGAACAAGAACATGAGACTGGCCGAGATCGCGCAGCGTATCCTGGACGTCGAGGACTTGCTGGGCTAGATCCGGCGAAAGGAAACGCATGACTGACTTGCCAGGCCAGGGCGCTGCCTTGAACGTCCACGGGGCCGGGTCGGACCGGCCCGAGAAGGAAGTGCTGCGCATCGGCTTCATGCCGCTTGCCGACTGCGCGCCGCTGGTGATGGCGTCGATCCTCGGCTTCGACGAAAAGTACGGCATCAAGCTGGCGCTCGACAGGCAGCAGTCCTGGTCCGGCATGCGCGACCGCCTGACGAACGGCGAGCTCGATGCCGCCCACGCCTTGTACGGCCTGCTGTATGGCCTGCAGATGGGGATCGGCAGCGCCGCGCGCGAGATGGCGGTGCTGATGAACCTGAACCAGAACGGTCAATCCATCGTGCTCTCGCGGGCGATCGCGGCGGCCGGCGTCCAGGATGGCGCCGGTCTCGCCGCCCTGATGCGCGAGCAGCCGCGCCGCTACACCTTCGGCCACACCTTCCCGACCGGGAACCACGCGATGTGGCTGTGCTACTGGCTGGCGGCGGCCGGCATCGATCCGCTGGCGCAGACCCGGCTGGTCACCGTGCCCCCGAGCCAGATGGCGGTCAACCTGGAAGCCGGCCACATGGACGGCTTCTGCGCGGGCGAACCCTGGAGCCGGCGCGCCGTGATGGAAGCGAGCGGCGCGCTGGTTGCGTCCAGCGGCCAGGTCTGGCCGGACCACCCCGGCAAGGCGCTCGGCGCGCGCGCCGATTTCGTGGCGCGCCATCCGAACGCCTGCCGCGCCCTCGTCGCCGCCTTGCTCGACACGGCGCGCTGGCTCGACGCTTCGACCACCAACCGCGAAGCCGCCGCCGAGGTGCTGGCCAGCCCGGCCTACGTGCATGCCGACGTCGAGCTGCTGCGGGCCTGCCTGGTGCCGCGCCGTTCCGATTTCCCGGGCCTGCGCTTCTTCGGCGAAGGCGAGGCGACCTTCCCGTGGCTGTCGGACGGGATGTGGTTCCTGACCCAGCAGCGGCGCTGGGGCCTGCTGCGCGAGGATCCCGATTACCTGGGCGTGGCGGCCAGGGTGAACCGGGTCGAGCTGTATCGCGACGCGGCGCAGCTGGCAGGCGTGGACCTGCCGTCGGCCGCCATGCGCAGCAGTACGCTGATGGATGGCCGGGTGTGGGACGGGAGCGATCCGCTTGCCTACGCGGCCTCGTTCGATATCCACCAGCGCGATCCGCAGCCCTTGAGCGCATGAGCCGCGTCTGCGGGTCATGCTCATGCGGCGCGATGATGCACCGACCACCGGTAGTGCGCCGTTCCGCATCATTAGCGCGCATTGTGCACTGCAATAGAGCGCTCCCTTCCCGACCGACCGCATCACCCGCCCCGCATCTCCGCTGGCACGCCTCTTGCAAACACTGAACGCAGGATCAACGGCGATCCCTTCATTTACATAGCCGGTCCACTGCTGGACCGGCATTCCGGACAACGGCGTCCGCCTTCCAGGTACCACCCTGGGACGCGGACGCCTTTTTGTTTTCAAAAGAGGGATGACATGGCCAGCAAAGCGAACAGCATCAGATTGACCGACTTCCACACGCCGCAGATGCGCGCCTTCCACCTGACCTGGATGGCGTTCTTCATCTGCTTCTTCGCCTGGTTCGCCTGCGCGCCGCTGATGCCGGTGATCAAAGGCGAATTCGGCCTGTCGGTCGCGCAAATCGCCAACATCAACATCGCCGCGGTCGCCATTACGATCCTGGTGCGCCTGCTCGTCGGTCCGCTGTGCGACCGCTACGGCCCGCGCAAGACCTATACCGGCTTGCTCGCCCTGGGGGCGATTCCCGTACTCGGCGTCGCGTTCGCCCAGAGCTACGAAAGCTTCCTGCTGTTCCGCCTCGGGATCGGCGCCGTCGGCGCCAGCTTCGTGATCACCCAGTACCACACCTCGGTGATGTTCGCCCCCAAGGTGGTCGGCACCGCCAACGCGGCCGCCGCCGGCTGGGGCAACAGCGGCGGCGGGGCGGCGCAGGCGGCGATGCCGCTGCTGCTCGCGGCCCTCGTCATGGCCGGCGTGAGCGAAACCATGGGCTGGCGCATCGCCCTGATCGTGCCGGGCGTCGCGATGCTGGTCATGGCCGTCGTCTACTGGCGCCATACCCAGGACTGCCCGGCGGGTAACTTCAGCGAACTGCGCGCGGCCGGCATCCACTTCGAAGGCGGCGGCAAGGGCGGCTGGGCCAGTTTCAAGGCCGCCTGCCGCAATCACCGCGCCTGGCTGCTGTTCGTCACCTACGGCGCCTGCTTCGGCATCGAGATCTTCATCCACAACATCGCCGCCATTTATTACGTCGACCATTTCGGCCTGTCGCTGAAGGCCGCCGGGCTGGCTGCCGGCAGCTTCGGCCTGCTGGCGCTGTTTGCCCGCGCCCTGGGCGGCTGGCTGTCGGACCGCAGCGCGGCGCGTGGTGACCTGAACAGCCGCGTCACCGTGCTGTTCGTGCTGATGATCGGCGAAGGCCTCGGCCTGCTGCTGTTCGCGAATGCGGACGGCGTCGCGTTTGCCTTCATCGCCATGCTCTGCTTCGGCCTGTTTACCCACATGGCCTGCGGCGCGACCTATGCGCTCGTGCCCTTCGTCGCACCGACGGCGCTCGGCGGCGTGGCGGGCATCGTCGGCGCCGGCGGGAATGTCGGCGCGGTGCTGGCCGGCTTCCTCATGAAAGGGACGGGCGACGTGCGCCAGACCCTGATGATCCTCGGTGGCCTGGTCGTCGTCGCCAGCCTGTGCGCACTCGGCGCCCGTTTCAGCAATACCGCGACAAGCGCCGCAGCGGTGCGCGCTTAGTCGGAAAACAAGGAGAGCAGCATGAACATCATCGTCATCGGCCACGGCATGGTCGGCCACAAATTCGTCGAGTCGCTGGCCGCCGCCGCGCCGCACATCCACATCACGGTGCTCGGCGAAGAGCCGCGCCCGGCCTACGACCGCGTACACCTGTCCGAATTCTTCGCCGGGAAAACGGCGCAAGACCTGTCGCTGGTTGCGCCGGGCTTTTTCGAGCGCACCAACCTCGACCTGAAACTGAACGCCAAGGTCGTCGCCATCGACCGCGGCGCGCGCACGGTGACGCTGGCCGATGGCGCAGTGCTCGCCTACGACAAGCTGGTACTGGCCACCGGTTCCTCTTCCTTCGTGCCGCCGGTGCCGGGCCGCGAACGCGCCGACTGTTTTGTCTACCGCACGATCGAAGACCTGGAAGCGATGCGCGAATGCGGCGCACGCGCGCGCACCGGCGTCGTCGTCGGCGGCGGCCTGCTCGGCCTGGAATGCGCGAAGGCGCTGCGCGACCTCGGCCTGGAAGCGCACGTGGTCGAATTCGCGCCGCGCCTGATGGCGGTGCAGGTGGACGACCACGGCGCACGCGTACTGCGTACCCGCATCGAAGAACTGGGCGTCACCGTCCACACCGGCAAGAACACGCTGGAGATCGTCGATGGCGAAGCAGGTACCCACCGCATGCAGTTCGCCGATGGCTCCCACCTCGACACCGACATGATCGTGTTCTCGGCCGGTATTCGCCCACGCGACGAGCTGGCCCGCGCCTGCGGGCTGACGCTGGGCCCGCGCGGCGGCGTCGCCGTCGACGACGACTGCCTCACTTCCGATCCGGACATCTACGCCGTCGGCGAATGCGCAGCCTGGCGCGGCCAGCTGTTCGGCCTGGTCGCGCCGGGCTACGACATGGCGCGCACCGCCGCGCGCCACGTGCTCGGCGCCCCCGGCGGCTTTGCCGGCGCGGACCTCAGCACCAAGCTGAAACTGATGGGCGTGGACGTGGCCAGCATCGGCGACGCCCATGGCGCAACGAGCGGCAGCCGCAGCGTCCAGTACCTGGATGAGCGGCGCCAGACCTATAAAAAGCTGGTGGTGAGCGAATGCGGCAAGCGCTTGCTGGGCGCGGTGCTGGTCGGCGATGCCGCGGAATACGGCACGCTGTTGCAGATGGCCTTGAACGGCATCGAACTGCCGGAAGCGCCGGAGAGCCTGATCTTGCCGCAGTCGGGCGGCGCGCCGAAGAAGGGACTCGGCGTCGACGCCTTGCCGGAGTCGGCCCAGATCTGCTCCTGCAACGACGTCTCGAAAGGCAGCCTGTGCGCGGCTGTGCGCGATGGCGCGGCGAGCATCGGTGCGCTGAAGAAGTGCACCACCGCCGGCACGGCCTGCGGCGGCTGCGTGCCGCTGGTGACCCAGGTGCTGAACGCCGAACTGGCCAAGCAGGGCGTGACCGTCAGCCGCGCGCTGTGCGAACACTTCGACCACTCGCGCCAGGAACTGCACCACCTGGTGCGCGTCGGCCGCGTCAAGAGCTTCGGCGAGCTGCTCGCCAAACACGGCAAGGGCCTGGGCTGCGACGTCTGCAAGCCGGTAGCGGCGAACATCCTGGCCTCGACCTGGAACGATTTCGTATTGAAACCGGAGCACGCCAGCCTCCAGGATTCGAACGACTACTTCCTCGGGAATATCCAGAAGGACGGCACTTATTCCGTGGTGCCGCGCATGCCGGGCGGCGAGGTCACGGCCGACGGCCTGATCGCGGTCGGCATGATCGCCAAAAAATACGGCCTGTACACCAAGATCACGGGCGGCCAGCGAGTCGACCTGTTCGGCGCGCGCGTGGACCAGCTGCCGCCGATCTGGGAAGAGCTGATCGCCGCCGGCTTCGAATCCGGCCACGCCTACGGCAAGTCGCTACGAACCGTGAAATCCTGCGTCGGCTCGACCTGGTGCCGCTACGGCGTGGGCGACAGCGCGGGCTTCGCGATCGCGCTGGAGAACCGCTACAAGGGCTTGCGCACGCCGCATAAAGTGAAATTCGGGGTCTCCGGCTGCACCCGCGAATGCGCCGAGGCGCAGGGCAAGGACGTCGGCCTGATCGCCACCGACAAGGGCTGGAACCTGTACGTGTGCGGCAACGGCGGCATGAAGCCGCGCCACGCCGAACTGATCGCATCGAACCTGGACGAGGCGACGGTCGTGAAGCTGGTGGACCGCTTCCTGATGTTCTACGTGCGCACCGCCGACCGCCTGCAGCGCACCAGCACCTGGCGCGAGAACCTCGAAGGCGGGCTCGATTACCTGAAGCAGGTCGTGGTCGAGGACAAGCTGGGCATTGGCGCCGAGCTGGAGGCCGACATGCAGGCGGTGGTCGACACCTATGCCTGCGAGTGGAAGAACGCGGTCGAGGATCCGGAAGTACGCAAGCGCTTCCGCCATTTCGTCAACAGCCCGGCGCAGGACGAGAACGTCGTCTTCATGCCGGAACGCGGCCAGGTTCGCCCGGCCACCATCGAAGAACGCCGCCGCACGATTCCGATCGCGGTCGTCAACTAAGGAGCCTGCCATGCACCGGGATATGCAACTGAGCCAACTTCACAACTGGAACGCCGTCTGCGCCTTCGACGAGATCGTCCCCGACACCGGCGTTTGCGCCTTGCTCAACGGGCGCCAGGTCGCCGTCTTCCGCGTCGGCGAGGAAAGCCTGTTCGCGATCGATAACTACGACCCGAACGCCAACGCGGCCGTGCTCTCGCGCGGCCTGGTGGGCAGCATCGGCGAGCGCATCGTCGTTGCTTCGCCGATCTACAAGCACCATTTCGATTTGCAGACGGGCGAATGCCTGGAAGCGCCGGCGCATTCGGTGAGCAGCTTTCCGGTGCGGGTCGAGAACGGCACCGTGTGGGTAGCCGCATGAATACGGAGCGGAAAAGCGCCCGCTTAGTCCTCATCGGCAACGGCATGGCCGGCATGCGCACGGTCGAGGAACTGCTGAAGCTCGCGCCCGACCTGTACCAGATCACCGTCTTCGGTGCCGAGCCGCACGGGAACTACAACCGCGTGCTGCTTTCCCCGCTGCTGGCGGGCGACAAGAACGTCGACGAGATCATGCTCCATCCGCGCGCCTGGTATGCGGAACACGGCATCACCCTGCATGCGGGCGATCCGGTCGTGCGCATCGACCGCAAGCGCCGGGTCGTGGTCGCGCGTTCCGGCCTGGAAGCGCCATATGACCGGCTGCTGCTGGCGACCGGCTCGACGCCTTTCGTGTTGCCCATTCCCGGCAATACGCTGCCCGGCGTGGTCGGCTTTCGCGACCTGCACGATGTCGATACCATGCTGGCCGCTGCCCGCCAGGGAGGACGCGCGGTCGTCATCGGCGGCGGCCTGCTCGGGCTGGAAGCGGCGCATGCTTTGATGCGGCGCGGGATGGACGTCACCGTCGTCCATGTGGCCACCAGCCTGATGAACCAGCAGCTCGACGGCGAAGCGGGCCGCCTGCTCAAGGAAACGCTGGAACGCGACGGCCTGCGCATCGTGCTCGCGGCCCAGACCAGCGCCATCACCGGCGAGGGCAAGGTCGAGGCGGTGCACTTCGCCGACGGCAGCGTACTCCCGGCCGACCTGGTCGTGATGGCCGCCGGCGTGCGGCCGAACGTGGCGCTGGGACGCGAGGCGGGCCTGCATTGCGAACGCGCCATCGTCGTCGACGACACGCTGCAGACCTTTGACCCGCGCATCTACGCCGTCGGCGAATGCGTGCAGCACCGGCGCGCCACCTTCGGCCTGGTCGCCCCGGTCTGGGAGCAGGCGCGGGTCTGCGCCGCCCACCTGGCCGGCGCCGGACATCGCCGCTATGTGCAGGCCGCCACCGCGACCAAGCTGAAGGTCACCGGCATCGACCTGTACTCGGCCGGAGATATTCTTGGGGGCGCCGGCAGCGAAGAGCTGATCCTGCGCGACCGTACCTCGGGCATCTATAAACGCCTCGTGCTCGAAGGCGGGCGCGTGACCGGGGCCGTGCTGGTGGGCGACGTCGGCGACGGCCCCTGGTATTTCGACCTGATCCAGCGCGGTGCCGACGTGTCGAGCTTCCGCGACCGCCTGTTGTTCGGGCAGGCGCTGTGCGCCGCCACCTAGAAAAAGGAAACACCATGGACATGTCACTTCCCGTGCAGACCGTGCGCACCACCTGTCCATATTGCGGCGTCGGCTGCGGCGTGAGCGCCACCGTCAAACCCGGCACCATTCCGATCATCGCCGGCGACACCGCGCATGCCGCCAACAAGGGGCGCCTGTGCGTGAAAGGCGCGGCGCTCGGCGAAACCCTGGTCCTGGACGGGCGCCTGCTGTACCCACAGGTGCGCGAAAACGGTTCCATGCGCCGGGCCGGCTGGGACGAAGCGCTCGAACGCGTGGCCGGCGGCTTCGCCTCCATCATCGCCGAGCATGGGCCGGATGCGGTCGCGCTCTACGTCTCCGGCCAGCTGCTGACCGAGGATTATTACGTCGCGAATAAATTCATGAAGGGCTATGTCGGCAGCGCGAACATCGACACCAATTCGCGCCTGTGCATGTCCTCCAGCGTGGCCGGCCACAAGCGCGCCTTCGGCGAAGACCTGGTGCCGGGTGCCTACGAAGACTTCGAGCTGGCGGACATGATCGTGCTGGTCGGTTCGAACACGGCCTGGTGTCATCCGACCCTGTTCCAGCGCATCCTGAAGGCAAAGGAGGCGCGGCCATCGCTGCAGGTCGTGGCGATCGATCCGCGCCGCACCGCCACCTGCGAACTGGCCGACCTGCACCTGCCGGTCAAACCGGGAACGGACGTCTGGCTGTTCAACGGCCTGCTCAGCTATCTGGCACGCCATGGGGTCAAGGATTCGGCCTTCGTGGCGGCGCATACCGAAGGGCTCGACATGGCGCTGGCGACTGCCGACGCCGATTGCGGCGACCCGGCGCAGGTCGCGCGCATCTGCCGCGTCGACCCGGCGAAGCTGCTGGCCTTCTACGAGGGCTTCGCCGCGACCAGGAAGGTCGTCAGCGCCTATTCGCAGGGTGTCAATCAGTCCTCGAGCGGCACGGACAAGGTCAATGCAATCATCAACTGCCACCTGCTCACCGGCCGCATCGGCCATCCCGGCATGGGGCCGTTCTCGCTGACCGGTCAGCCGAACGCGATGGGCGGGCGCGAAGTCGGGGGGCTGGCCAACATGCTGGCCGCCCACATGGACCTCGACAATCCGCTGCAGCGCGACGCCCTGCGCGCGTTCTGGGAGGCGCCGCGGATCGCCGATAAACCCGGCCTGAAAGCGGTCGACCTGTTCCGCGCGGTGGAGGAGGGTAGCGTCAAGGCGGTGTGGATCATCGCCACCAATCCGCTGGTCAGCCTGCCCGACGCCGACCAGGTGCGGCGCGCATTGGAAAAATGCGAGCTGGTGGTGGTCAGCGATATCGTGGGCGCCACCGATACCACCACCCATGCCGACGTGCTGCTGCCGGCCCTGGGTTGGGGAGAAAAGGACGGCACGGTGACCAACTCCGAGCGCTGCATCTCGCGCCAGCGCGCCTTTCTTCCGGCCCCGGGCGAAGCGCGTGCCGACTGGTGGGCGCTGTGCGAAGTCGCGCGGCGCATGGGTTTCAGCGGCTTCGATTACGAGGACGCGCACGCGATTTTCGACGAGCACGCGCGCTTGTCGGGCTGGCGCAATGGCGAGGGCGGCGCTGGCCGCCGCGTGTTCGACATCTCGGGCATGAGCGGCATGCGCCGCCAGGATTACGATGCGCTCGAGCCGATCCAGTGGCCGGTGCTGCGCGCTGCGGACGGCACGCTGCAGGCGACGGCGCGCCTGTTCGCCGACGGCCGCTTCGCCCACGCGAGCGGCAAGGCGCGCTTCGTCGCCACCGCCCCGCGGCTCCCGGTGCACGCGCTCGACGACGAATTTCCGCTGGCGCTGAACACCGGACGCATGCGCGACCAGTGGCATACGATGACGCGCACCGGCAAGTCGCCGCGCCTGGCGAACCACGCGCCGGAACCGTTGATCGACCTGCATCCGAACGACGCCTTGCTGTGCGGCGTGCGCGAAGGCGAGCTGGCACGCGTTACCAGCCGCTGGGGCGCGATGGTGGCGCGCGTCACGCACGGCGGCGGCATCGCCCGCGGCAGCGTGTTCGTGCCGATCCACTGGAGCGGCCAGACGGCGTCCGACGCCCGCGTCGGCGCGCTGGTCAATCCGGCGGTCGATCCGGTCTCGGGCGAACCGGAATTCAAGCATACGCCGGTGCGCATCGAACCCTTCGTGGTCGAGTGGCATGCCTTCGTGCTGAGCCGGAAAGCGCTGTCGCTCGACAGCATCGCCAACTGGACCCGTATCCAGGGGGACGGTTTCGTGCGCTACGAGATGGGGGGACGGGGACCGGTCGGCGCCGATTGGGCGCGCGCGCTGTTGGCGGCCGATGGGGAAGCCGACTGGATCGACTACGAAGACGGCAGTGCCGGCGCCTACCGCGCGGCGTATCTGGTCGACGGAAGGCTGCAGGCCTGCGTGTTTGTTGCGCGCCGCCCGCAGCTGCCGGCGCGCGACTGGCTGGCCGGCCTGTTCGCGCGTGAATCCCTGGGGGCGCTCGATCGCGCTACCTTGCTGGCAGGACGGGCGCCGCAACAGGGCCCGGACGCCGGTCCGACGGTGTGCTCCTGCTTCGGCGTCGGGCGCAATACGATCTGCGCGGCGATCCGCACGCACCGTCTCGAGACGACGGCGCAGGTGACGGCTTGCGTCAGGGCGGGCGGCAATTGCGGATCCTGCGTGCCGGAGATCGGCAAGCTGCTGGCGCTGGCCAGCTGCGGCGAGGAGGCCGCGCAATAGAGGAAAGAAGTGCGGCCCGGGCGTGGCGGGCGCCGACGGCCCGGGCGGAGGAGGGAGGTTTGCGCCCGGGCTGCCGTTTGCGGCGGCGAAAGCCGGGGCGCGCGCTGTTACCTGCTAATTACTACTCACTACCTGCTGCTTACTGCTTGCTGCTTACCGGTTTGCCATCCAGCGCAGTTCTGCGGCCAGGTTCGGCGAATGCTTTTCGGCATCGGCCGCCATCGCGAACAGTTCGGCGCGGCCTGCACGTTCGGCGACGGCGTACGAAGCGCGTTGTGCGCGTTCCTTGCGGGCGGCCAGCCAGCCGCCGTGCGCAACAAAGAGCTGCTCCGAAAAGCTGCGAATGGTCGCGAACAGGCCGGTGGATTGGTGGCGCAGCCCTTGTTCCTGCGCCTGGGTGATCGTTGCTGCGTTCATGTGTCGCTCCAAGATGAATACTGTGATGTTGCGGTGCAGTATAAATGCCTTGGGGCCATAAATATACTTTCAGTTCGTGATGTCGACGATAAGTAATCCATATATTTGTCAGGACGCCAAGCCTGCGTTATCAGCCGCCGGAATGTCTCCCTGAGCTTGCAGGCTCATCCTTGACGCCACTGCGTTTGAAGCGCCATTTCATGACCAGCACGCTGGAGGCCAGTACCAGCGTGATCGCATTGTTGATGGCAATGGGCCAATCCTGGATCGCAATGCCATAGCACAGCTACAGGAAGACGCCAAAGCAGAAAGCGGAGTACATGCCCATCGGCACGCCACTGGCGCTGCGCGTGCGCCAGACGAGAACGACTTGGGAGTGAACGCGGCGCTGCTGCAGAAAGCGGCAATGTAGCTGACCAGACTGATATCGAGTCGCATAAGAACCTCCTGTGTAGTAATGCTGCAGTGCAAGGTAGTTTAATAAATCAGCCGGGGTCTACGGCAATGCCGGCGCAATCGGGTCGATGCCGCTGGGCCTGGCCGACACCCTCCGGCCAGGCGGCGTGCAGCAATTGCTGGCTTGCGCTTCGGTCGCCGCGATCGAGGACATGCTGGCCGCCGTCGCCTGGCCACGAGTCCTTCCTCAAGCCGGGCCGGGACTGAATCCACCCGGCAAACCAGGCAATGCATGGTGTTCAAATTCGCCGCATCATCGTCTATTTGCGTTTTTCCCAATAAAGCGTAGATCTGCAGAAAAATCAAGGCGGATCGGCCTGGTTTCTCCCCCAAAGTTTGAGCGTTCACAGTGCCCGAGCATTCGTCTTGCTTAATATAAGGCGAACGGAATGGACCTAAGCGTATTCTTCGCGCTATTACGTCACATCGTGTGCAATTCGAATGCCATTAATATTAATTGAGAGAACTTGCCGCTGTGTACGCTTATCGCCGATGCTGATAATAAGTTTCGGATGCGGCTTGCGAAATCAATGAACAATGCGGCGACCGGCTTATAAAACCGTTCTTCGCGAATCGCTTGTCGCCAGAATTTGCCGGCTCATTCCAAGACTATTCTGAATGCCGCTACACATGCGGACAGATATCCACTTATTGTGTACGAAAGAAATATCGCTAACTCATTACTATTGGTGGGGTGAAAAGTGAAGATGACCGAACCAATGGATGGCTCATTAGCCTCCGGAAAATTACTGGACGGCGAAGGCCCATCGGTGAGCGTGGAATCCGCCTCCCTGAAAGCCCGGAATCTACGGATTAGCCTAAAACAATGGAAAATGTTTCACGCTGTAATCGATTTCGACGGTTTTTTTGGCGCTGCCGACAGCTTGCATGTGACGCAATCGACGATCAGCCATGCGGTCGCCAAGCTCCAGGAACAACTCGGCGTGCCGCTTCTTGCCTTGAAGGGGCGCAAGGCGCAGATCACCGAGGAAGGAAAGATACTGCTGGAAAGATCTCGTGATCTTGTACGAAATGCGATCGAACTCGAGGAGCTTGCCGAGAACCTGCGCCAGGGATGGGGGCCGGAAATCCGGCTGGCGATGGACCCCAGTTTTCCTCCCCACCTGCTCACGCTGGCGCTTCGCAAGCTTTCTTCATTCCCGCAGAAAATCAAATTGAGTGTCAAGGAAGCGACGCCACACGAAGCCAAGCAAGCCCTGCACGACAACACGGTCGAGCTGGCCATCAGCACCCAGGTGGCCTTCGGTTTCGCGGGCAGGGAACTGGCGCAGATCGAACACGTTGCCGTCGCCCACCCCGAAAATCCCCTGTTCGCATTGAAGAGGGAGCTGACGGTCGACGACCTCAAAACACAGTTCCAGATTGCTGTTTCCGGTTCGGACGATTATGTCGCTTCCGAAGGCACCTACAGGTTGCCCCGCTATTCGCGCCCTTGGAATGTAAGCAGTCTCGACAGGGCTATTGCCGTGCTACGGCACGGTTTCGGTTACGCCTGGCTACCAAAGTATCAGGTCCAGCAGTGGCTTGATGGAAATTACGTCCGTATCTTGCCGATCGTAAGCGGATCGAGCTACAAGACGAGCTTGCACCTCATTGTCGGCCGGCCTGCGGTGGCGGATTCAGTTGCCAGGACATTTGCCGAGGCTCTTCATTCTTGCAGCGAACGCTTTTTCTGAGCGGCTCTTAGGGGATGGCTTCTGGTCATGGACCAGGTTCATCGGGATGCACGCGGCCCGATCAGAAGCGAACGCGGCGACATCCCTCGATGACAGCAGTTTTCCAAACATTTAGGTTGTAAGAGATGATGCCCACCAAGCCAAGCAGAGTGAACCGGCCGTCGGACCTTATGTTTCACTATGGCAATGTCCTGAAGAATACTTGGCTAATTGCAGGTGTCGCCCTCCTTGTTGCAATGCTCGGGACTCTGTACGGCTTGACGATGACGCCGGCTTACGAGGCGAACATCTTGCTGCAGATAAAGCGCATCGCGCCTTCCTCCGGCGATCCTCAGGCCGATGCCCCGGCAGCCACCGAAATAGAGATTCTGCGTTCGCGTGCGACCCTGTCCCGTGTCGTGAATACCTTGCACCTCGACATCAGCGTCGAGCCGAAACTGTTCCCCATGGTCGGGGCATTCATAGCGGAAAAAAACCAGAATATATCGACGCCCGGATTGTTCGGGCAGGGTGGCTATGTATGGGGCGCCGAGCGGGTGACGATATCCGTATTCAACGTCCCGCCAGCCCTGCTGGGCAAACCCTTCATGCTGACGACCATGGGCAACGACGAGTTCACGCTCAGCCACGAGGAGTTGGCGATCCAGCTCAAAGGCAAGCTTGGACAGCTCGCCAAAATCCAGACTAAATATGGCGCTGTAGAAATTCGTGTCGCGGAAATACAGTCAAAGCCTGGCGCCCAGTTCTTTGTCAGCCGGCGGCCTGAATTCCAGATCGTGGAGCAACTGCAAAAATCCCTGGCCGTTCTCGAAAAGGGACGGCAATCGAATGTGATCGCAGTGTTACTGCGCGGGTCGAAGCCGGAATTGATCAGCGCGATCCTCAACGAAATCGGTAAGGAATACATTCAGCAACAGGTCGTGCAGAAATCGGATGCGGCGAAGAAGGAGCTGGTGTTCTACGACAAGCAGGTAGAAGAATCCAGGCAGCGCTTGCAGAAGCTCGATGCCAGGCTGGCCGAGGTGCTTCGCCGTCATGGGACTTCCGACCTGGGCGACGAGGCGCGGACGCTTGCACAGCAATCCGTGGCCCTGCAAACGAAGCTGGCCGAGATTGAACAGCGCAAAGTTGAATTGTCGAGCCGCTTCGCAGAGTTGCATCCTGAAGTACTGAATGTAAACAAGCATCTCGACGATGTGCATCGCGACCTGAACAAGGTCGAGGCCAAGCGCAAGGCAGTCGCTGCCGCGCAGCAAGAAATTCTTAGTCTCAACCGCGATAAGCAGATCAATAGCGAGATCAATATCGAATTATTGAACGCCCGTCACAAACTGGAAGCATTGACCCTCTCTAACAGTGTCAATGTCCGTCTGGTCGATCGCGCCGAGCCGCCATCGCAACCGGCTACGCTGGGCCTGCCGGTCATGATCGCTGCGTCCTGCCTGCTGGGGATCGCCCTGGGCGTCGGTGCCTCGATCCTGAAGAACTTCCTGGCGGAACGCAATAGCAGGCATCCGGAAGTCGAGAGCGTACGTCGGTTGGTGATCAGTGCGGGCCTTCCGCATTACGACGACAAGGACAGGACATACAAGGAACCTGCTGAGCAATAACAAGTCGAAGTCCTTCCAGCTATCAGGATCAGTCAATAGCTAGCCCAGGTTGAATGCCGAGCGACCGCGTTTGCCGGTTGCTGACTGAACCTGGTAATCACTTGCCGGCCGCCAAGCGCGACGTTGACGCAATCCATCGTGGCCGTGTGCAGGCTGGTATGGCGTCGCAGCCTGGTCCTTGTTCCCACTGTGCCTTCGTCGCCAATTCCAGGTGACCGTGGATTGCACTGCCTCCGGATGACATCGCTCCGGAGGCGCTTGCTTTAGCGCCACTGCCGCTGCTTCCACATAGGCTTCTCCTCCCACTGCGCCTGCCTGGTGCAGATAATTCCCTTCCACGTCGTGCTTTCCCCATCAGCCGAAAGCCCATCCATCGGCCTGCGGTCGAAGGGCGTGCATGCCCCCCGTGAGACAGCGGCTCCGCGACCGTCCGTGTCGCTGGCCGTCAATCAAGGCCGCGCCTCCGCCTGGCCACGCCCGCTACGGCCGATTCACCTATGCCGCTTACGCCGCCACGGAGTGAACACATCGAAGCCTGCGCAGCGACGAGCGCCACCATGTCGATGAATTTGTATTCGAAAACTAATTATGAGCGCCTGGCTATAACGAAATTTCCAATCGGAAGTTTTGTTTCGCCTATTTAGGGTGTCGAGAAAATCAATTTCCTAATAGCACAGTAACGCGTGTTTATGGAGTCTTTTCCTATGCGAAACGAATTATAAAAAAACATGTGAGCCACGGGGTTTAATGGATAAACATCGATTTTTCCATTCTTATATTACAACGGAAATTGCTAGAGTGAGAACTGTCTAGACGGTTTGAAAACATTTGCGCCGAGTTAATGTTCCCACGGCCTGCAAGGAGATAACCGGCCAGGGATAAAAGAGATGTTTCGTGCGCGTGAATGCCAAGAATTAGCAACGTCAGAATGGAGCTTGCCATGGCAGTCGAGGAATTGATTTATCGCGGGTATGAACTTGCATTATCTAAAATATTTACTTCCGCTCTGATTGAAACGATCGCTTTAGCTTTGCTTGTGAGCTTGGTGGTGTGTTCCATCAATATTGTGACTGTGCGCTGGCATGGCCGTTATTCTTTCGACCTGGACCTGCATGGTATCCAAAAAGTGCATAAAAACATGGTTTCGCGCACTGGTGGCATTGCCTTGTTGTCCGGCGTCCTGGCTGTTCCGATCTTGGGGCATTTCGATTACTACCCACTCTCGCTCCAGCTCGAAACCAAGACGACCATATTAAAACTCCTGCTGGCGGCCACGCCGGCCTTCTTGGCGGGAATAATCGAGGACCTGACCAAAAAAGTTTCTGTGCGGACGCGCTTTTGTTCGATATTTGCGAGCGCAATCCTGGCGGCATGGCTGCTGGGAGCGCGTCTGCCGCGCCTCGATATCTGGGCGCTGGACGGTGCCCTGAATTGGCTGCCGCTGTCCGTGGCCATTACCGCGTTTGCCGTAGTAGGCGTCACGAATTCGATCAACATCGTGGATGGCTTTCATGGCGTCGCCGGTGCGACCGTCGTGATTGTCCTGGCGGGAGCGGGGTATCTGTCGTGGCAGGCGGGCGATACGCTGGTAACACAGCTGGCCTTGGCTGGTATCGGCGCGACGATCGGCTTCCTGATGCTGAACTACCCGACCGGGCGCTTGTTCATGGGAGACGGAGGCGCCTATTTCATGGGATTCTGGGCTGCGGAAGTGGCCGTGTTGACGATCGTGCGCAATCCCACAATCAACGCGTGGCAAATCCTCTCGATCTACGCTTATCCCGTCATCGAAGTGCTGTTCAGCATGTATCGCCGAAAGATACTGCATGACACCGTGGTGGGCGCCCCGGATCGGCTACATCTTCACTCCCTTTTCTATCGGCGGGTGGCCTGCCACAAATTCAAGTTCAGGAAATATCCATGGAGCAGGAATGCGGGCGTCGCCTGTTTCGTGGCAGCGTGGGTCTCCATCGCCACCCTCACGACCGTGCTGATTGGTAACACCATCCCTGCGGCCGTGGCACTGGTAATCATTCAAATGCTGATCTACGTGGCGGTCTACATGAGATTGGTGCGCGGCCATTGGGGCCATTGCCGGAGCCTCGCGGTGATCCTCGGATTGCGGCCGCAGCCCAAGGGCAGGGCAATCTGACCGAAGCGCATTTTCGACCAGCATATTGTTGGCTTGTTCAGTAGAGATGATAGGAATCGAGTCATGACGAATTTTGAACGGATTCAATCCGCCATTCGCAATAAACCTGGAAAGTGGTTGGTGACAGGTTGTGCCGGCTTCATCGGCTCCAATTTGCTTGAAACGCTGCTGAAGCTGAACCAGACAGTGGTCGGACTGGATAATCTGTCCACCGGTCATCAGCGCAACCTGGATGACGTGCGCGGCCTGGTCAGCGAAGAACAGTGGCGGCGTTTCAGCTTTATCCATGGCGATATACGCGACCGGGACGCCTGCAAGGAAGCAGTCATCGGTGTCGATAGCGTCCTTCATCAGGCCGCCCTGGGTTCGGTCCCCCGGTCGATCGAGGATCCGCTGACCACGAATGATTCGAATATCAACGGGTTCCTGAATGTGCTGGTGGCGGCAAGAGACGCCCACGTAAAGTCCTTCGTGTACGCGGCGTCCAGCTCGACCTATGGAGATCATCCGGGACTGCCCAAGGTGGAAGAGTGTATCGGCAGGCCCTTGTCGCCCTATGCCGTTACCAAATATGTCAACGAACTGTACGCTGACGTGTTTTCGCGCTGCTACGGGTTCAGGGCAATCGGCTTACGCTACTTCAACGTCTTCGGCAAGCGCCAGGATCCGAACGGTGCTTACGCCGCCGTCATTCCGAAGTGGATAGCCACGATGATGACGGGCGGGCAGGTCATCATCAACGGCGACGGCAGCACGAGCAGGGATTTCTGTTATGTCGACAACGCCGTCCAGGCGAATTTGCTGGCCGCGACCGTTCCCGGCAGCGGAAACAGCGAAATCTATAACGTGGCGGTAAGCGATGCCACCACCTTGAACCAGCTGTTCGGCTATCTGAAGGAAATCCTGAATGCGAACGGCATCAAGGTCGCCGGGAATCCGGCCTACGCCGCGTTTCGCAAGGGCGACGTAAAACATTCGCAAGCGGACGTGAGCAAGGCCATGCGCGAGCTCGGCTATGCTCCGCAGCACCGCATCTATGACGGGCTCGAGGCGGCCATTCCCTGGTACGTCGAACGGGCAAACCGGATAACACCTCTGAGGGGCGAGGCGAGCAGAACGCTCTCGACGAAGTATTCCGCCCTCGACGCCGGCATCCTTGGCGCAAAAAAAACCGCTGCTGGGTAAGTCCCGGACCGTATGGACGATGACGTGACGGGAACGATGTCCGGCGAGAGGTTCAAGTGAATTTGCTCAATACCCTGGGTACGCGGTTCAAGGCGGCCGACCCACAACATTTTGCGATTTTCAAGGGCATGTTGACGGTCGCCCTGTTCACTTTGCTTGGCAAGCTCATGAGCGCAGCAAAGGAAATGGTGGTGGCCTACCGTTATGGCTTGTCGGCAGAGGTCGACGCGTACCAGTTTCTGTATAACCTGCTTTCCTGGCCCATCGGAATCTGGTGCAGCGTGCTGACCGCGGTGCTCGTCCCGCTCGCCGTGCGGCTCCGCGAGCACGACAAGGACCAGGTGCCGCATTTTCGTGCGGAACTGTTTGGACTGGCACTCCTGTTGGGGAGCGGGCTGGCGCTGCTCGCGTGGCTGGGCCTGCGCACCATGCTGGGGCTGGGAAAGAGCGGCTTGCCGGCGCATTCGGTCCAGCTCGCGCAAGCGGCGCTCCCCGGCCTGATCTTCGTGCTCCCCCTGGGAATACTCGTGGCCCTGCAGTCGGCATGGATGCTGTCGGCTGTCCGGACCGCGCCAAACGGGAAGGCGGACCTTCTCGATCGCCGGCGCATTGGCCGTCGGCCTCGACGAACGATCGGTCAGTGTGCAGTTGCCGGCAGGCTCGGAACACACGCGCGCGCTGGCAAGAATGGCTCTTGGCGCCGCTGCATCCTTCCCCGGCCGCGCAGAGCAGTTCCGCTCGGTTGAGCTCGTCCTGGACAATGTCGAGCTCGGCGAAGCGGCCAGGCTGGGCGGCTATTTCTACCAGCTCTACCTGAACATTCCGTCAGCGAAAGGGAAGGCCGGCCGGTTCAGGAGCATCCATATCGGGACACTCGGATCGTTCAAGATCAACGCGGCCATGCACCATGGCGGCGCCCAGGTTCAGTTGCGCTATCCGATCAGGCGGCGCCTGGCGGGAGCCCTGGAACGGGAACTCGGCATGATCTCGGTGTCGTTCGTCCGTGTCGATGGCGAGCGCAGCCCGAAAGGCGAGCTGATCCACATGGGAGAAGTGCGGATGGAGGTCTCGACCGACGACGGGGATTGAGCAGGCGGCAGCAGGCAAAATGCAAAAAGCCCACGACCTGGATGCGTGGGCTTTTTAGTACGAGAATTCCTGGTCGGGGTGAGAGGATTCGAACCTCCGGCCTCTACGTCCCGAACGTAGCGCTCTACCGGGCTAAGCTACACCCCGACTAATTCGAGGCGCTGAAAACATGCCTCAGGAAGCATTAATATAAATTTCCTCAATGGTTCCTGTCAACAGCGAAACGGCACAGTTGCAGCAGGCTCTCTTTATAGATGCTTTCCGGCAGGTCGGCGATCGATTCGGCCGCGCGGCGGGCGGCCGTTTCGGCTTCGCGGCGCGTGTAATCGAGGGCGCCGCTGGAGGTGACGGCGGACAGCACGGCGTCGAAATGCTGCTCGTCGCCTTGCTCGATGCAGGTACGCACCAGTTCGCGTTGTTCCGGGCTGCCGTGTTCCATCAGGTAGATCAGGGGCAGGGTAGGCTTGCCCTCGCGCAGGTCGTCGCCGACGTTCTTGCCGATCTCGGCGGCGTCGCCGGCGTAATCGAGCACATCGTCGATCAGCTGGAACGCCGTGCCCAGCGAGCGCCCGTATTCGCCGGCCGCGGCCACTTGCGCGCTGCTGGCGCCGGCCACCAGGGCGCCCAGTTCCGCCGCCGCTTCGAACAGCTTGGCGGTCTTGGAACGGATCACCTTCAGGTAGCTCTCGTGGCTGACGTCCGGGTCGTGCATGTTCAGCAGCTGCAGCACTTCGCCTTCCGCGATCACGTTGGTCGCGTCCGACAGGATCTGCATGACGCGCATGTTTTCCAGGCTGACCATCATCTGGAAGGAGCGCGAATACAGGAAGTCGCCGACCAGCACCGAGGCGGCATTTCCAAATAATGCATTCGCCGTCTGGCGCCCGCGCCGCATCGAGGACTCGTCGACGACGTCGTCGTGCAGCAGGGTAGCGGTATGGATGAACTCGACGACCGCCGCCAGTTCGTGGTGCGCGCCACCCTTGTATCCGTAGGCATTGGCCAGCAGCAGTACCAGCACGGGGCGGATGCGCTTGCCGCCGGCGCTGATGATGTATTCGGCGATCTGGTTGACCAGGCTGACTTCCGAATGCAGGCGCTGGCGGATCACCGTGTTGACCGCATCCATGTCGGCGGCGATCGATTGGGTGATGTTGTTCTGTGCGTGAGGGGTAGCGGCGGACAAGGCGAACCTGCTGTGACAGTTGAAATGCGGTTGATGTGCGAGAGTGCGGCGATTATACGACATGCAAGCATGAGCCGTGCCATTTCGACCAGCGCGAGGCGTGCACCGCGTTTCCCTGGTTGCTGCACAGGCGTTGCCGCGATGCCACGGCAGCCCGACTGCATTGCTGACTCTGTCTCGGCTTTTGACGCCAGAGATCGAACCGTGTATAATTCCCTGTTCCCCGGCACCAGAGAAGCGCAGCGCGGCCAATAACCCGTCGCCGCCGCAGGGATTTTTATTAAACAATTGATGAGGTTTTCAATCATGTACGCGGTCATAAAAACCGGTGGCAAGCAGTATAAAGTTGTCGCTGGCGAAAAACTTAAAGTAGAACAGATACCGGCAGACATTGGTTCCGAACTCACGATCGATCAGGTCCTCGCCGTTGGCGCGGGCGAGAGCATCAAATTTGGTGCTCCCCTGGTTGAAGGTGCTACGGTTCTGGTGAAGGTCGTTTCCCATGGTCGCCACGACAAGGTCCGCATTTTCAAAATGCGCCGTCGTAAGCACTACCAGAAGCGTCAGGGCCACCGCCAGAACTTCACCGAAATCCAAGTGGTTTCGATCAACGGCTAATTGCCCCTCTCTTCAAAGTCATCAAGGAGTACTTAAATGGCACACAAAAAAGGCGGCGGCACTACCCGTAACGGCCGCGACTCAGAAAGCAAGCGCCTCGGCGTGAAGGTGTACGGCGGCCAGGCGATCAACGCCGGCGGCATCATCATCCGTCAACGCGGCACCCCAGTGCGTCCAGGCACCAACGTTGGCCTGGGCAAGGATCACACCCTGTTCGCGCTGGTCGACGGCACTGTGAAGTTCGTCAAGCAAGGCGTCGGTTCGAAGCAGTACGTGACCGTCGTTGCTGCACCAGCTGCTGAAGCAGTCGCAGCGTAAGTGACGTAAAGCGCCGCCCGGAGCGGCGCATCCTTGTAAGGCGCAAGCCTTCCATCGAAAGGCTCTGCCCACGGTAGGGCCTTTTTAGTTTTTTGGCGGTCAAAATGAAGTTTATCGACGAAGCAAGAATTGAAGTCATTGCGGGCGACGGCGGCAACGGTTGCGCCTCGTTCCTGCGCGAGAAGTTCCGCCCCTTCGGCGGTCCCGACGGCGGCGACGGCGGCAAGGGCGGCTCGATCTGGGCGGTTGCGGACCGTAACATCAACACGCTGGTCGACTTTCGCTATTCGAAGACCCACCATGGCCGCCACGGCGAGCCGGGACGCGGTTCGGATTGCTACGGCAAGGGCGCGGACGATGTCTACCTGCGCATGCCGGTCGGTACCCTGATCATCGATAACGTCAACGGCGAAATCATCGCCGACCTGACCGAACACGGCCAGACCGAACTGCTCGCCAAGGGCGGCGAGGGCGGCTGGGGCAACATCCATTTTAAAACCTCGACCAACCGCGCACCGCGCCAGAAGACCGAGGGCAAGGAAGGCGAACGCCGCGAACTGCGCCTGGAACTGAAGGTGCTGGCCGACGTGGGCCTGCTGGGCATGCCGAACGCCGGCAAGTCGACCTTCATTACGGCCGTCTCGAACGCCAAGCCGAAGATCGCCGACTACCCGTTCACGACCCTGCACCCGAACCTCGGTGTGGTGCGCGTATCGCACGAGAAGAGTTTCGTGATCGCCGATATCCCCGGCCTGATCGAAGGCGCGGCCGAAGGCGCGGGCCTCGGCCACCAGTTCCTGCGTCACCTGGCGCGTACCGGCCTGCTGCTCCACATCGTCGACCTGGCGCCCTTCGAGGACACCATTGATCCGGTGAAGGAAGCGAAAGCGCTGATCAAGGAACTCGAGAAGTACGACGAGGACCTGCTCAACAAGCCGCGCTGGCTCGTGCTCAACAAGCTCGACGTGGTGCCGGAAGAAGAGCGCAAGAAGCGCGTCAAGGACTTCATCAAGAAGATGGCCTGGAAGGGTCCTGTCTTCGAGATCTCGGCCCTGAACCGCGAAGGCTGCCAGGAACTGATCAATGCGATCTACCTGCACCTGGAAGAGAAGCGCGCCCAGGATGTGCGCGTCGATGAAACGATGCAGATGACCGAAGAGGCGCGCGGCATCGTCTCGATCGATCCGGACGATCCTCGTTTTAAAATCCTTGAAGACTAAGCGTCTTCCGCTGTCGCCTGCCTGGGCGCGTGGCCAGCTGTTGTCGCTGGTCGCCACCGCCAGCTCGCTGGCGGCGCTCGTTGCGATGCTCGACCCGGACCGGGTCGCCACCGCAATGGGCCTGTTTCTCGTTGGCGTGAACGGCTACAGCCAGTTCTACGCCATCTATGTCGGAGTCCGCCTCGCCACCGCGGGGCTGGCTGTGCTGGCGGCAAGGCGGGGCGACCAGCCCATCCTCGGCGATCTCGTCGCATTATTCCTGCTGGCCCAGCCGGCCGGGCGCCTGGTCGCGGCATTCGCGATCGGCCTGCCGAATGGGTCCCTGTTCGTCGTAAGCGGGATCGAGTTGCTGGCGGGCCTGGCCCTGCTGGCCTTGCGCCCGCGGAAGGACGGATTGACATCCTGAGACTCTCGCCATGAACGCTGCAACTACGTCCGCACACAAGTCCGTCATCCAGCAAGCCGGCCGCATCATCGTCAAGGTCGGCTCCTCGCTCGTCACCAACGAAGGCCGCGGCCTCGACCACACGGCGATCGCCCGTTGGGCCACCCAGATCGCCGCACTGCGCGCCCTCGGCAAGGAAGTCGTGCTGGTCAGCTCCGGCGCAATTGCCGAAGGCATGCTGCGCCTCGGTTTTGGCAGCCGCCCGCACGACATCCACGAGCTGCAGGCCTGCGCCGCCGTCGGCCAGATGGGCCTGGCCCAAATCTACGAAACCAGCTTCAAGGCGCACGGCGTCAAGACCGCGCAAGTCCTGCTCACGCACGCCGACCTGGCTGACCGCGAACGCTACCTGAACGCGCGCGCCACGCTGACGACACTGCTGCGCCTGGGCGTGGTCCCGATCATCAACGAGAACGATACCGTCGTCACCGACGAGATCAAGTTCGGCGACAACGACACCCTCGGCGCCCTGGTGGCGAACCTGATCGAAGCCGATGCGCTCGTCATCCTCACCGACCAGCGCGGCCTGTATTCGGCCGACCCGCGCAAGGACCCGGGAGCCTGCCTGATCGAACGCGCCCAGGCCGGCGACGCCAGCCTGGAAGCCATGGCCGGCGGTGCCGGCAGCAATATCGGCAGCGGCGGCATGCTGACCAAGGTGCTGGCCGCACGCCGCGCCGCGCGCTCGGGCGCCCACACGGTCATCGCCTGGGGCCGCGAGCCCGATGTCCTCACGCGCCTGGCCCATGGCGAGGCGATCGGCACAGAACTCAATGCCGCCACCACGCGCCTGACCGCGCGGCGCCAGTGGATGGTCGACCACCTGCATACGGCCGGCGAGGTCGTGCTCGATGCCGGCGCCGTGCAGAAGCTGACCCAGGAGGGAAAATCCCTGCTGCCGATCGGCGTCATCGCGGTCAAGGGCGAATTCGGGCGCGGGCAGGTGATCACCTGCGTCGACGAGGCCGGACGCCCGATCGCACGCGGCCTCACGAGCTACACCAGCAGCGAAGTGCGCCGCATCATGCGCCATTCCTCAAACGAAATTGAAGCCATCCTCGGCTATATCGAAGGACCGGAACTGGTCCACCGCGACAACCTCGTCCTCCTCTGAAAGCCCACATGACGACTCTTGATCCTGCCGCCGTGGTGCAGGCCCAGCTCGACGCCTACAACGCGAAAGACGTCGACGCCCTGATGCGCACCTATGCGCCCGATGCCCAGCAGTTCGTGCTGCATGGCCCGCTGCTGGCGCAAGGCCATGAGGTCATCCGGCCGCGCTATGTCGCGCGCTTTGCCGAACCCGACCTGCACGCGCGGCTGCTCGGCCGCACCGTGCTCGGCAACTTCGTCACCGATCTCGAACTCGTCACCCGCAATTTCCCGGAAGGGCTGGGTACGGTCGAGATGCTGTGCATCTACGAGGTCGTGGAAGGGCGCATCCAGCGCGCCTCGTTTGCCACGGGCGCAACGACGCTGGTCACTTCTCCGTAGGCGCCGGGCTGGCCGACTCCACAGGTCAGCCCTTCATTTCGGTTCGACCGCCGCCGGCACGCCTGTTTGTACCGCCTTCGGCTGGCGCCGCCCGTTCAGCAGCACGCCGATGAAGGTGTACCGCACCAGCACCTGATAGGTAACCAGGCAAGCCGCCGTCGTCGCCAGAATGTTCAGTGCCATTTTGGTCAGCGGCCCGAACGGCTGGTTGAACAGCAGCGCGCCGAAGCCGACCGTTCCCAGCATGTGTACCAGGAATACCCAGTACGAGCTGTCGGACACGTAGCGCAATACCCGGTTCTGGGTCGGCAGGTAGCGCAGGAACAGCCCGATCAGGGCCAGGCTCCAGAGCCAGCTCGTCAGGTTGTAGAGGAAGGCGACGACCAGTTCGATATGCGCCAGGCCATGCGGGTTGGCGACGAAAGATTTAAGGGCGCCGAGCACCAGCACGAAGCTGACACAGCCTGCGGCCGCATTGCGCCAGCCCCTGGCCGTCAACAGCGGAAACAGGAAATCCTGGTGGCGATGCAGGTAGAGGCCGAAGACGAAGAACAGCCCGTTATGCACCAGTTCGCTCAGATTCGGAATGAAGGACCCGTTCGGCGCCAGCACGCCGGCCCGGTAGAACGAGCCGATCAGCGCCAGTGGAATCGCCAGCAGCAGCGGCCCCCACCAGTTGGCGGCCAAGGTGCGGAACAAGGCGTCGATCCTTGCCCTGAGCCCGCGGGGCA
Source organism: Massilia litorea (assembly GCF_015101885.1). Classification (NCBI taxonomy): domain Bacteria; kingdom Pseudomonadati; phylum Pseudomonadota; class Betaproteobacteria; order Burkholderiales; family Oxalobacteraceae; genus Massilia; species Massilia litorea. Next base: position 139,863 of record NZ_CP062941.1, on the reverse strand, counting down.
GCCGCGCCGCTGCCGGCGCGAGCACGGCGGTCAGCACGCAGAACCAGATCAGGTAATAGATGAACCACATGTGCATCGTATTGAACGGGGAACCCATCTTCGACTTCTTCGCGAGCAGCGCTACCTCGATACCTGGCGTGCCATATGCCATCAGGTGGACGTAGACCAGCATGAGCAGCGTCGTGCAGACGATGAGGATCGGCCAGAAGACCGCAAAGGGCAGCGCCAGCCGGCGCAGCCTGTGTCTCAGCATGCCCTGGTAGCCCTGCCGCGCCACCAGCAGCGCCACGAAATACCCGGCCAGGATGAAGAAGGCGGGCATGCGGAACGCATGGATGAACAGCAGCACCAGGTCGGCCAGCGGCGTGGTCTGGGTATCGCGCCAGGGCAGGGCCGAGGGCCCGGTAGTGTGGTTGATCGCGACGTGCAGGACGATCCCCAGCCACATCAGGATGGCGCGCAGGTTGTCGAAGGAATGCAGTCGTGCGGATGGCTCCATATACCCGTTCAGACCTTGCCGCGTGAGCGGGCGTCGCGCTGGCAGATGGACCATTTTAGCTGAGAAAGTTGCTGAAATTACATATATGCATTGAATTTCGGTAAGCGGAAATCAGTAACGCACAGTGACTCATCGCTCGGAATGGAACGATGGCCGTATTGCCTCAACAATAATAACGTGACAAGACGGGCCGGTTTTACAGCCGGTCCCATCTTCGTCGCAGCACGCCGGCACCCTTGTTCAACCCGAATGAAGGAATCCCGATATGTCGCGCGCAACACCGTTCGTATTCTCCCTGCTGTGGGCTGCATGTGCGGCCTGCGCCCTTGCCGCCCCGGATGAAGACAAGCTGGGGAAGGCGCAAGGCTACCCGGTCGGCACCGCAAAAAACTGGTTCTATGACGAATCGGTGCGCGTCGGTTCGTTTACGGCGCAAGGCGAGATTCCGGGTATTTTTGGCGGCAAGGCCAACGTCCTGCCGGCGAGCAGCGCGCCGATGCCCTTGCGCCGGCGCGAGGGGGAGCCGCCGATCCGCTGGACGCTCGACGGGCGCAAAAAACTGGGCGTCGACGACTACCTGGCGCGCCAGCGCATCATGGGCCTGCTGATCATCAAGGACGGCGTGGTACAGGTCGAGCGCTACCAGTACGAGCGCACGCCGCAGCAGCGCTTTGTGTCGAATTCGATGGCCAAGTCGCTCGTCTCGCTGGCAATCGGCATCGCCCGGCAGGAAGGCAAGATCGCCTCGCTCGACGACCGCGCCGACAAATATGCGCCGAAGCTGGCCGGCACCCTGTACGGCGAAACGACGATCCGCAATCTGCTGCGCATGTCCTCGGGCGCACACTTCGAGGAGCGCTACGACGGCAAGGACGACCTCGAGCGCTTTGCCCGCGCCGTCATCCAGGGCGGGGTCGAGGAAGCGGCCGGGGTGATCACCGAACGCGACGCGCCGCAGGGCAGCCGTTTTTCCTACGCCAGCGCCGAAACGGAAATCATGGCGGCCGTCCTGCGCGGTGCAACCGGGAGCAATCTGAGCGACTATCTCGGCACCCGCCTGTGGCAGGCGATCGGCGCCGAGACGCCGGCGCTGTGGCGCGCCGATCGGACCGGCCTTGAACGCGCCGCCGGAAATTTCAACGCCACGCTGCGCGACTACGGGCGCCTGGGCATTGTTTTGGCCAACGACGGCGCCCGTCCCGACGATCCCCAGCACCGGCAGGTCATCCCGCGCGACTACCTGCTCGAGGCCACCGACTGGCGCCGTGCGCCTGACGCCTTCCATCCCCAGGTAGCGACGCCGTATTACGGCTACGGTTACCAGTTCTGGACCTTCCCGGGCGAGAAGAGGCGGTTCGCCATGCTGGGCGTGTACGGCCAGATGATCTTCATCGATCCGGAACTGAAACTGGTGATGGTGCAGACGGCGGCCAACGCGACCGCCAAGGCCGGGCAAACGTCCCTGGGCAAGGAAGCCGATGCCTTCTGGCGCGGCGTGGTGGCGCATTACGACCGCTGGTAGCATTATTTCAACAATAATGACATGCCCCTAACGATGTTGTGACGTAGTGACAAAGTTGTGCGGGCAGTTCGTCAAATTTCCATTTTTATTGCCGTAAGGATACTCGTCCAGTAGACTGGCCCGGACTGACGCGCCGCCTGGCTCGCGTGCACGATGCGGCATAGGCCGCGTTGCACTGGCGCCCATTGCGCCTTTACTCCTGGATTCACGATGAAACTGAGCCGTAAACTTCCTCTCTGCTTTGCCGCAGTCGCCCTCGTGGTGGCCTGCGCAGGCTTATTCGGTCTGTCCGAACTGAACCGCTCGATCACCACCTACGGCGGCGCCGTCACCAGCTACAGCCAGGCACAAGGCGTCGAAACGCTGCTGTCCACCTTCAAGACCCAGATCCAGGAGTGGAAGAACACGCTCCTGCGCGGCAAGGATGAAGCCCAGCGCACGAAGTACTGGAAAGCGTTCCAGGACGGCGAGCGCGAGGTCGCGAAAGAGGCGGCGAAGCTGATGGCATCTCTGCCTGCCGGCAAGGAGCGCGATCTGGTCGAACAGTTCAACCGTGCTCACGAACAGATGGGCCGCGACTACCGTGCGGGCTTCGAGCAGTTCACTGCTGCCGGTTTCGATGCGGCCGCAGGCGACGCCGCCGTCAAGGGCAAGGACCGTGGGCCCTCCGAATTGCTGGTCAAGGCACGCGAACAGATCGTCGCCCATACCGAGGAAAGCGTGGCGGCCGCCGATGCGAGCAGCAAGCGCGCCACCTTCCTCAGTCTGATTGCGATGGTGCTCGGCTCGGCCGCGGCGATCGCCGCCGGCATCGTCGTGTCGCGGTCGATCGTGCGTCCGCTGGACTTCGCAGTCAAAGTGGCCGAAACGGTGGCCGGCGGCGACCTGCGTGCCCGCATCGAGGTCACCTCGAACGATGAGACCGGCCAGCTGCTGGCCGCGCTGAAGCACATGAACGAGAGCCTGAAGCAGATCGTCACTCAGGTGCGCAGCGGCGCCGAGACGATCTCGGTGGCGTCCAATGAAATCGCCCAGGGCAACCTCGACCTGTCCTCGCGCACCGAACAGCAGGCCGGTGCGCTCGAGGAAACCGCATCCTCGATGGAAGAGCTGGCCTCGACCGTGAAGCAGAACGCCGACAATGCGCGCCAGGCCAAGCAGCTGGCGATCAGCGCCTGCGACGTCGCCGTCAAGGGCGGCGACGTGGTCGAGCGTGCGGTCGGCACGATGGCGGCGATCAGCGAATCGTCAAAGCAGATCGTCGACATCATCGGCGTGATCGACGGCATCGCCTTTCAGACCAATATCCTGGCACTCAATGCGGCCGTCGAGGCAGCGCGTGCCGGCGAACAGGGCCGCGGGTTTGCCGTGGTCGCATCGGAGGTGCGCAATCTGGCCCAGCGCTCGGCGGTAGCGGCCAGGGAAATCAAGGGCCTGATCGGGGCCTCGGTCGAACGTGTCGAAGCCGGAAGTGCGCTGGTGAGCGAGGCGGGCGCCTCCATGACCGACATCGTCGCCAGCGTCAAGCGCGTGATGGACATGATGAGCGAAATCAGCGCGGCCACGTCGGAGCAGGGCGCCGGTATCGAGCAGGTGAACATGGCCGTGACCGAGATGGACACGGCAACCCAGCAGAACGCCGCCCTGGTCGAGGAAGCGGCGGCAGCGGCCCAGGCCCTGCGCGAACAGACGATGACCCTCAATGAAGTCGTGAGCGTGTTCAAGCTCGACGGCGACAGCAGCGTGGCAGCGGCCGCTAACGATGCACCGGCGGTACAGTTCGTCAAGCCTGCGCCTGCCATCCGTCCGGCCCCGCGTGCCCTGGCAGCCGCAGGCGTCAAGCGCCCGGCACCACAGCGCGCTGCGGCCGGCGGCGGTGACTGGGAAGAGTTTTAAGCCAGCGTTTTTGCCTTGACAGCCCGCGCCGGTGCAAGCTGCGCGGGTTTTTTTGCGCCTGCGTCAGGCAGCGGGCAGCGCAACTGGCGGCACAGCATCCGGCGCAACCAGGCCATCCGGCGCCGGCGTCTTGTCGCGGAATTCGCATAGATCGTTGATGATGCAGTTCCAGCACTTCGGCCGGCGCGCGACACAGGTATAGCGCCCGTGCAGGATCAGCCAGTGGTGCGCGTCCTGCAGGAATTCCTTCGGCACGAATTTCAGCAGTTTCATCTCGACCTGGTCGACGTTCTTGCCCGGTGCGATTTTCGTGCGGTTCGAGACGCGGAAGATATGGGTGTCGACCGCCATCGTCGGCTCGCCGAAAGCCGTGTTCAGGACCACGTTCGCCGTCTTGCGACCCACGCCCGGCAGGGCTTCCAGCGCTTCGCGCGCGCGCGGCACTTCGCCGCCGTACTGGTCCACCAGGATCTGGCAGGTCGCGATCACGTTCCTGGCCTTGGTGTTGTACAGGCCGATGGTCGAGATATAGGTTTTCAGCTCGTCGAGACCGAGATCGAGGATTTTTTGCGGTGTGTTCGCCACCGGCCACAGGCGGCGCGTGGCCTTGTTCACGCCGACGTCGGTCGACTGCGCCGACAGCAGCACGGCGATCAGCAGTTCGAACGGCGTCGTGTATTCCAGTTCGGTGGTCGGATGCGGATTGGCGGCGCGAAAGCGCGAAAAAATCTCGAAGCGTTTGGCTGGATTCATGCGTCAGTCTTTTTGTTCGGAAGCGTTGCCGGCCGCGCGCAGGCGCGCACGCTCCATGGCCGCGGCGATGATCGCGCGTTTGCGCTCCTTCTCGGCCAGTTCTTCAGGCGTGTTCGTTGCCTCGGCGGTAACTTCGCGCATCTTCTCGACGGCTTTGGCCGCCAGGCGCGCATCGTTTTCCTCGCGCTCGCGGGTCAGGCGCTGGGTGCGGAAATCGTGGCGCGCCCGCGCGGCGTCCGCCGCTTCCTGCGACCAGGCGGCCCAGCCGGTGGCGTCACCCGTGACCGGCACCATGCTGATGCAGTCGACCGGGCAGGGCGCCACGCACAGGTCGCAGCCGGTGCACAGGCTCGGCAAAATCGTGTGCATCTGCTTGGCGGCGCCCAGGATCGCGTCGACCGGGCAGGCCTGGATGCACAGCGTGCAGCCGATGCACAAGGCTTCGTCGATAAAGGCGACCGGGCGCGGGCGCTCGACGCCGTTGGCGGGGTTGATCGGGATGACCCGGCGCCCGGTGACGGCCGCGAGCCGGCGCACGCCCTCGAGGCCGCCGGGCGGACACTGGTTGATCTCGGCTTCGCCCGCGGCAATCGCTTCGGCATAGGGCCGGCATGCCGGATAGCCGCATTTCGTGCATTGCGTCTGCGGCAGCTGGTCTTCGATCAGGTCGGCAAGGGTCTTGGTCACGGCGCGGCTGACAATGTAAAGCCGTCATTATCCGACAAAAGGCGGGGGCGTGCGAAGCCTGGTAGCGAGCTCATCGCTTGCGTGGGGAAGCGTACAGAGTGGAAGCATCCCCTGTGGCCTACTGGGAACACCGCCGGTCACCAGCCCGGCTCCCACAACAGGAGAAATCCATGAAGAACAAGATGATTGCACGGGCGATGATCGCCGTCATGCTGGCCGGCAGCCTGCCGGCGATGGCGCAGGACCGGGGCTACCGCGATGGCTACGATAGCCGCGCCCAGGAGCGCCGCGATGATCGGCATGAGATGCGCAACGACCGGCGCGAGGAACGCCGCGACTACCGCGATGCCCAGCGCGAGGCGCGCCGCGACTACCGGGACGACCGCCGCGAGGCACGCCGTGAAGCGCGCGGCGCCGGTCCGCGCCACGACCTCTACCGCGGCGGGCGCCTGCCCTCGCACTATCACAACCGCCAGTACGTGGTCGACAACTGGCGTTCGCATCGCCTGAGCGCGCCGCCGCGCGGCTACCACTGGGTGCAGGTGGGCGGCGACTACGTGCTGGCCGCCGTGGCGACCGGCATCATCGCCAGTGTCCTGCTCGGCAACTGAGCTGTGCGAAAAGGGGGCCGGTAAGTGGCATATCGAACAGATGTGATCCTCACGCAATGGCTTAATGGGCCATGGGCCGCATGACGCGGCAATGCCAACAGGAGAACACATGAACGAATGGATTATCGCCCCCTTGCTTGAACCCGACCCGACCGGCATGATCGCGCACCGGGGCACGTCGCCGGAGGAAGCAGGCCAGCCCCCGCATGAGGGTGTGGTCGACGATCGCCGCCATGGCGACCGCCGCGACGGGCACGACGACGAAGCCGATCCCGATTTCGCGCGTGGCGACGACCGGCGTGGCGACCTGGTCTGAAGACGGCGGCCGGTAGCGGCGGCAGTAAAAAAAATGCCACGACAAAGTCGTGGCATTTTTCATGGGCGGTGTCAGCGGATCAGCCGAATTCGCGGATGAATTCGCCGATCTTCGGACAGATCGTCTCGCGCCAGCGGCGGCCCGAGAAGATGCCGTAGTGGCCGGCTTTCGGCGCCACGAAGTCGCGCTTCATGGTCTCCGGCAGGTTGCTGCACAGTTCGTGCGCGGCCTGGGTCTGGCCGGCGCCCGAGATGTCGTCGAGTTCGCCTTCGATGGTGAACAGGGCGACCGTCTTGATGTCCTGCGGACGCACCAGCTTGCCGCCGACTTCCCAGGTGCCCTTCGGCAGGCGGAATTCCTGGAACACGGTCTTGATCGTGTCGAGGTAGTATTCGGCCGGCATGTCGAGCACGGCGTTGTACTCGTCGTAGAACTGGCGGTGGCTCTCGGCCGACTCGTCGTCACCGCGCACCAGGTGCTGGTAGAACTCGCGGTGCGACTGTGCATGGCGGCCCGGGTTCATGGCGATGAAGCCGGCGTGCTGCAGGAAGCCCGGGTACACCTTGCGGCCATAGCCCGGGTAATTGCCCGGCACCGCGTAGATCACGGTGTTCTCGAACCACGAGAACGGCTTCTCGGTGGCGAGGTCGTTGACGGCGGTCGGCGACTTGCGCGGGTCGATCGGGCCGCCCATCATCGTCATCGTCTTCGGCAGCTTCGGATCGTTGGCCGAGGCCATCAGCGAGATCGCGGCCAGCACCGGCACGGTCGGCTGGCAGACGGAAATCACGTGCACGTCCGGGCCGAGGGCGCGGATGAAGTCCTGCACGTAATAAATGTAGTCGTCCAGGTGGAAGGGACCGCTTGATAACGGCACCATGCGCGCGTCGATCCAGTCGGTGATGAAGACGTCGTGATCCGGCAGCAGGGCGCGCACGGTGTCGCGCAGCAGCGTCGAGTGGTGGCCCGACAGCGGTGCGACCAGCAGCACGGTCGGCTGCGCCAGCGCGGCATAGGCCGCGTCCGGCAAGTCTTTCTTGAAATGCAGCAGCTTGCAGAACGGCTTGGTGACAGCCGCTTCCTCGACGATGTTCACCGTTTCACCCTTGATGGTGACGGTGTCGATGCCGAAGGCCGGCTTTTCGTAATCCTTGCCCAAACGGTACATCAGTTCGTAGCCGGCGGCGATACGCTGGGAGAACGGAGTGTGGGCAAAGGGGGAAACAGGATTGGAGAACAGCTTCGAGGACGCATCCGCCCATTGCATCAGCGGGGTCAGGAAGGAGCGTTGCATCTCGTGCAGTTGATAAAGCATAAATAATTCCTTCATGTGGTGCGTGTCGCCGGGGCGCGTTGCCCAGGCCCTTGCGCCTGGCATGGCTGCCGTATGGGCTGGCCGTCCCTTGCGCGAAAATTCATCAGCCAATTATAGGATAAGTTGATTGACGCGTGGAAATAACCATTTCCCTTGCAGGCTGCATGTGGGGCACGCTTAAGGGGGTTATACACCCGATTTTGATAGGCCGTCGGTGATACGGCACACATAAAAACAAATGCCCCGGAGGACCGGGGCATTGTGGTTTTCATGTAACTGAACGATCGTGCGTTTGTACGAAGATCAATCGAACACAGGCGTTTCGACGCCGAGGATCTTGTGCAGCTTCGGCGAGGTCGTCGTGTACTGCATGTGGATCTTCTTGTCCGGGAAGATATACGGCGCCGCGCCGAAGGCAGCCAGGGCCGCTTCGTGGAAGCCCGACAGGATCAGCTTCTTCTTGCCCGGATAGGTGTTGATGTCGCCCACGGCGAAGATGCCCGGCACATTGGTTTCGAACTTTTCGGTGTCGACCACTTTCAGCTGGCGGCGCTCGATGTCGAGGCCCCATTCGGCGATCGGGCCCAGCTTCGGCGACAGGCCGAAGAAGACCAGCAGCATGTCCAGCGGCACGCGGCGGGTGACGCCGTCGGCGCCGGTGACCTTTACTTCGGTCAGCTTGCCGTCGGTTTCGTCGAAGCCGGTGACCTGGCCGATGATCAGCTGCATCTCGTATTCGTCGCACAGCGCCTTCATCTTGGCCACCGATGCCGGGGCCGCGCGGAAGTCTTCACGGCGGTGCAGCAGCACGACCGACTCGGCCTTGCCGACGAAGTTCAGCGCCCAGTCCAGCGCGGAATCGCCGCCGCCGCAGATGACCAGGTTCTTGCCTTCGAACTGGGAAGGATCCTTGACGCGGTAGTGCAGCTGGCTGCCTTCGAACTTGTCGATGCCGTCGACCTTGATCGTGCGCGCCTGGAACGAACCGACGCCGGCCGCGATGAAGATGGTCTTGGTGATGAAGCGGGTACCGGCCGAGGTTTCGACATTGAAGCGGCCGTCTTCGCGGCGCTGCACGGTCGTCACTTCCTGGCCCAGGTGGAAAGTCGGCTCGAACGGCTCGATCTGCTTGAGCAGGTTGTCGGTCAGTTCCTGGCCGGTGCACACAGGCACGGCAGGGATGTCGTAGATCGGCTTGTCCGGATACAGCTCGACGCACTGGCCGCCGACGGCAGCGAGCGAATCGATGACGTGGGCCTTGATCTCGAGCAGGCCGAGTTCGAAGACCTGGAACAGGCCGACCGGGCCCGCACCGATGATGACCGCGTCGGCATCGATGGCGCCGGCGAACGAAGTGTTAGGGGCGATGCTGCCCGCATCGTGGGTGGCACTGATGGTCATGTGCAAATCCTGTTGATTTTTGAAAAGAGGGGCGCTAATGGCATGCCGTCGATGCGTGCCCGATGCTGCGATGGCCGCTAGTGTGCCATGGATGGAACTTGCCTGCAGGCGCCGGGTAAAACCGGCGTCGGCAGGCGGACAATCAGGCGCGCTTAGCGGGCCAGCTGGTCCAGCTTGTCCTTGACGTCTTTCCACTCGTCGGCGTCGGCCAGGGCCGGTTTGGTCTTCGTGATCGAAGGCCAGGCGCGCGACAGGTCGGCGTTGATCTTGATGAATTGCTGCTGGTCGCCCGGCACGTCTTCCTCGGCATAGATCGCATTCACCGGGCACTCGGCCACGCATACTGCGCAGTCGATGCACTCGTCAGGGTCAATCGCGAGGAAATTCGGGCCTTCCCGGAAACAATCGACCGGGCATACATCGACGCAGTCGGTATAGCGACAGCGGATGCACGATTCGGTGACAACGTGGGTCATAACAGTCCTATCTATGGTGGGGTGCCGCGGCGTCAGGGCGCAAATTGGGGCCGCCAACATGGCAAAGCACTGTATTTTAGGGCAATTCGAGTTTTCCCACAAATCAGGCTTAGACACAATATACATATGCAAATGCATCGGGTGACGCGCGATTTGACCCGGGGAGCCCGGGCACCGCCCGGGGTAACGCCCGCATCCTGCCTGCTTAACCGAGCCTGCGCAAATGCGCCAGCAAGGCCGGCCACCCGGCCGCATCGGCAGAACCCTCGTCGATCAGCAGCACCGAGCGGCAGCGCTCGCCATCCTCGACCGTGATTTCCCAGCGCGGCAGGTCGGCCCCGACCGGCTGGGGCGGGGTGGCGCCGAAGAAGTCGGCGCCGTGCACCAGGGTTTCGAGCACGGGCCCGTCCGGCCGGCAGGCCGTGTCGAGCTCGACGCAGCGCTCGAGGCCGGCGAAGCCGCCCGCCAGTTTCGCGCGGATCTTCATGGCGCAACCGGGACCGGGGCGGCCCGGGTCTGGTCGCCGGGTTCCGGCAGCGGCTCGACCGGCAGCGCTTCGCCGGCCGGGCCGTTGCGGCCGTGCTCGGCGCACCAGCGCGCCAGCGCCTCGGACTCGGCGTCCAGCACGCGTTCGATGTTGTAGTACTCGGCCAGGTTCATGGTGCCGCAGCAGGCGCGCCGGTCCTGCTGGGCGCCGGGAGCGTCGCAGACGACGGCGCTCAGGCGTTGGAAGGTGCAGGTGGCGGACGTTGTCGCGCTGGCGGGTTCGGTGGGAACAGGCATGTCTTGCGTGACTTCCGGCTCCCCGACCACTTCGCGGAGCGTGAACTGGTGGCGGATCGCATCGGCATAGGCGGCCGGCTTGCCGTCCTCTATGGCCAGGCGCAACATTTCGTTGACGACATCGGCATAGGTGGCCGCGATGTCGGGTGCGGCCACCAGGGCGCGCAATACGAGTCCGCGCAGCCAGGCGGCGACCCGGTGCAGCACGGCGGCGTCGTCCTCGAAGGCCGGGTTGCGCTCGAGGGCGAACAGGTCGGCCAGGATGTCGTAGACGGCGCCCGTAAAGACCTGGGAGATCGCGTGCACTTGCGTCCCGGCCTGGGACAGGGTCAGGTCGTTGTCGGCATTCCTCAGGCCCGTGGTGCCGCCGAGCGCCAGGCCGAACTGCTCGGCGATGTCGGCCAGAAAAGTCTTGTCGTGCAAGCGGGCCTTGGTCTGGGCCACCACGGCCTCGCACTGGTCGAGCTGGGACAGGGCCAGGAAGATCGCGGTGAGGTCGCCGAAGGATTCGTGCAGTCCCCCGGTCTGGGGCGGATTATCGGCCTCGAGCCAATGCGGCTTGAGGCCATCGAGCACGGCGTGGCCGGTTTCGTGGGCGACGATGTCGAAGGAACGGCAGGTGAACACGCGCTCCTTTTCCCCCGGGGGCACGAAATCGCCGAACTTCAGGCAGTTCTGGGTTCGGCTGTAGAAGGCGTTCATCACGTTCGGCAAGCCGTAGGGGAAGATTTGCAGCGGCGCCGTGTCGATGCTGCTGTTCCATTGCCAGGGCAGCGGCATCTCGGCGCCGGCGGAGGACAGGGAGCGCTGGTACATGGTCAGGGTCTGGCGCACCACGGCAAAGGTGTGGACGGCATCGAACTGGGGCGTGTCGGGCATGGTGACGAAGTCGCCGAAGGCATTCGGTTCGACCGGGCTGATGCCGGGGTCGCCGGAGGCAATCCGGGCATCTCTCGGGCCGGCCAGCACCACGCCCGGCAGATAGGCTTTCCTCGTGCCCATCTCGAGTACCGACGGATCCTGTTTCCACATCAGCACGCGCGCGCCGAAGGCATAGGGCAGCGGTACGCTTGACTCAGGTGGCGCGCCGGCAGCGCGCGGGGCGCCAGGCTGGTCGAGCAGCTGGGACGCCTTGCGGTGCTGGCGGTAGGGCGCGCTCGGGGTGGGGAGTTCGAAGCTGGCGATGTCGTCGGGTAGCAGGGCTCTTTGTTCCATGGCGCAATCCTCGCGTGGTCGTGATTGACTTGGCTCAGCAGATACTCGCGCCCCCGGCGGATCAGGTTTTGACCCCCATCAATTGCACTGTGGACTGGCATCACGCCGATGCAACTGGCATGATGGCGGATTGTTTTACGCATTTTGTAGAGAAAGGAAGCACATGGCCGACATCCAGATCGTCCAGGAACACAACCTGAGCCCGGAGCGGGCACGCGCCGCGGCGCAGCAAGTGGCCGACAAGGTGGCCGCCGAATTCGGCATGCAGTGGCGCTGGGAAGGTGATGTGTTGCGTTTCGAACGCAGCGGCGTCGAAGGGGCGCTGACCCTGGGCGCGCAGCGCGCGGCGCTGCAAATCAGGCTGGGAATGCTGATGAGTGCGTTTCGCCCGGCGATCGAGGCGAAGGTGACGGACAAGATGCGCAGGATTTTTGCGGCGGCGTGATGCCGTCGCGATGACCGGGGGCACGCGGCCCCCGACGACAAGCCGGGCCGATCAGCCCTTCAGCTCTTCGATCAGATCGACGTACTGCTGCATCGCTTCCTCTTTCGAGGTGCCTTTCAGGCCGTCCCACGCGTCGAACTTGGCGCGGCCGACCATATCGGTGAAGCCTGGACGCTCGCCGGTCGCGTCGCCGCTCGACGCCTGCTTGAACAGCGCGTAGATCTTCAGCAAGGTCATGTTGTCCGGGCGTTCCGGCAGGTTCTTCGAATCGGCCTGGGCCTGGGTGAACTGGTCCTGCAAGCTCATGGAAATACTCCTGTGGTCTGGTTGCTGAATGGGGGCATTGCTTCGAAGGCAATGCGGCGCGCCATCTTAGCGCAGGGGGCGGGAGAAACCGTGCTTTTGGACGGTATTTTAGAGGGGATGCTCGATGCAGGCCCTGCCGCGGGAGCGGCAGGGCGGGGTATTACTTTAGACGCCCAGCAGCTCGACGTCGAAGATCAGCGTGGCGTTCGGCGGAATCACGCCGCCGGCGCCGCGTGCGCCGTAGCCGATGCTGGCGGGGATGGTCAGGCGGCGCTGGCCGCCGACTTTCATGCCCTGCACGCCTTCGTCCCAGCCTTTGATAACGTGGCCGGCGCCCAGCGGGAACTGGAACGGATCGTTACGGTCTTTGCTCGAATCGAACTTGGCGCCGGCGGTGCCGTCGTCGTTGCGCAGCCAGCCGGTGTAGTGGACGGTGACGTAGGCACCGGCTTTGGCTTCTGCGCCTTCGCCGACGACGGTGTCTTCGTATTGCAGGCCCGATGCAGTGGTGGTAGTGGACATGTTGTTCCCTCGATAATCTGGTGAACGGCGATTGTAGTGCATGCCCTGCGAAACTGCCATCCGTTGCCCGTTCCGTCCCATATTGTCCCATCGCGTCTACAATGACCTTTTGACATCGGGAGCCGCGCGACCATGCCCGTATCTTTCCTGACCACACCCTGGAGCCGCACATGAACGGCATCGCCACCGCCTGGGCCCGCGCCCTGCGCGCGGGCTTCTCGCCGCGCATGATGATGCTGTCGCTGGCGCCGCTGTTGCTGTCGCTGCTGCTCTGGGGCGGCCTGCTGTGGGCCTTCGGGCCGGCGTTCTTCGACTGGCTGCAGGGCTTGTTCGCCGAGTACGGCTGGTTCCAGGCAAGCGGCAGCCTGCTGTCCACGCTCGGCCTGGGCATGCTGAAGGTGGTCGTGGTGCCCTTGATGGCGATCCTGCTGCTGCTTCCGCTGATGATCGCCTCTGCCCTGCTGTTCATGGGGGTGTTCGCGATGCCGGCCATTGAACGCCATGTCGGCCGCCGGACCTTCCCCAAGCTCGAGCGGAAGGAGGGCGGCAGCTTTGCCGGCAGCATCTGGATGAACCTGACGAGCGTCATCGTCTTTGCGCTGCTCTGGCTGTGCACGGTGCCGCTGTATGCGATCCCGCCGCTGGCGGTGGTGGTGCAGGCGGCGCTGTGGGGCTGGGTCTCCGCGCGCGTGATGAGCTACGACGCGCTCGCCGCCCACGCCAGCGCCGCCGAGCGCAAGACCCTGATGCAGGCGCGGCGCTGGCCGCTGCTGGCGATCGGCATGGTCTCGGGCGTGCTCGGCGCGCTGCCGGGGATTGCCTGGATGGGTGGCGCGGTGCTGGCGGTGGCCCTGTTCCCGGTCCTGGCGATCCTGTCGGCCTGGCTGTATATCCTGATCTTTTTGTTCACTGGACTATGGTTCCAGTACTACTGCCTGCAGGCGCTGGAAGACTTGCGTGCAAGCGCCCCGGTCACCGCCTGAGCAGACCCGAAAATGGCATGTCATCTGCCCGACATTGACGCCATGTAGGATAGCGAGAAGAATGCTTGTAGGCATCAATGCTATCCAGATAACTCTGCCGTTGTTTTTTTGCGAAAAAGATCAGGGCAGGTCAAATTTCTTGAAGAGGGCTACGTGCAAAACCTGTTGATGTGGTGGAATGATGTCTTGGGCGTCGACACAATTGACATTGGAACGGCGCTTGAAAAAAGAACCACAAACGTGAACCAATGACCACCGCGATCACTCGAACAAACCGGCAGCAGGGATGGCGAGCAGGTTGACGGGATTGCAGGAATGTCGATTCAAAACCGGTTGAGCCATCATGGAAAGCACCCGCCGTTTCAAACGGCCTCGTAACGTATTTCGCGCACTGCGCGGTCAAGCGGCCGGCAATGCCGCGCCCGCAATCGATGCGGCCGCGCAGGAAGAACCCTTGTCCGATACCGTTCCCCACCTTTCGCTGGTGACCGAGACCGGCGCGCCCGCGGACACCTCCCCTGGAGACGGCAACAGCCCTGAACCCGAACGCGAAGGCGAGCCGCCGAAGGGCCGCGGCCGGGGCAAGCTGGTCCTGTTCGGCGTCCTGCTCGTGGTCGTGGCGGCCGGCTCGGCCTATGCGGTCTACGAAACGCGTACCTCGACGCTGCAGGCGAAAGTCTTCGCCGGCATGATGAAGGACGTGCACTACCGGATGGAAAAGGGTCCCAGCAACGCGATCCGCTTCCCGGCCGAGAGCCCCTACGATGCGCGCCTCGGCTATTCGCACCTGCCGGGCTTCCTCGCCAAGCTGCAGACGCGCGACTACGTGATCGACGCCCAGGCGCGCATGTCGCCCAAGATGGTGGAACTGGCCGACCGCGGCATCTTCGCCACCTACCGCGAAAAGACCCGCACCGGCCTCGAGATCCTCGACTGCCGCAGCCAGCCGCTGTTCGCTTCCCGCTTCCCCGAGCGTTTCTACGAGCGCTTCGACGACACGCCGCAGCTGCTGGTGCAAAGCCTGCTGTTCATCGAGAACCGCGAACTGCTCGACCCGGCCTACCCGAAACGTAACCCGGCCGTCGAATGGGACCGCTTCTCGAAAGCCGTGTTCGACAAGTCGCTCTCCGCCATCGGCATCAGCGGCGGCGGCCGCGTGGCCGGCGGCTCGACGCTGGCGACCCAGATCGAAAAATACCGCCACTCGCCGGAAGGGCGTACCGCCTCGCTGCACGATAAATTCGTCCAGATGGCCTCGGCCACGCTGCGCGCCTACCAGGACGGCGAGGATACGACTTCCGCGCGCCGCCAGATCGTGCTCGACTACCTGAACACGGTGCCGCTGTCGGCCAAGCTCGGCTACGGCGAAGTCAACGGCCTCGGCGACGGCATGTGGGTCTGGTACGGGCGCGACTTCAAGAAAGTCGGCGAGACCCTCAAGGGCCGCATGGACACGCCGGAGGCTGTCCTCGTCTACAAGGAAGCGCTGTCGCTGATGATCGCGCAGCGCCGCCCGGCCTATTACCTGGGCGCCGGCGAAGCCGACCTCGAAACGCTGACCAACAGCCACCTGCGCGTGCTGGCGCAGGCCGGCGTGATCACGCCGCAACTGCGCGACGCCGCGCTGGCCGTGAAACTGAAACCGGCGCTCGGCTCCGGCGTCGAAGCCCCCGCGGCCAATGCCTTCGTCTCGCGCAAGGCCTCGAACGCGGTGCGCAACCACCTCGGCTACCTGCTGGGCGAACCGCGCCTGTACAACCTGGACCGCCTCGACATGTCGGTCGTCTCGACGCTCGACTCGGAGGCCCAGCAGGCCGTCACCGCTGCGCTGCGCCGCCTGACCACGCCGGAAGCGGCGGCGGAGGCCGGCCTGACCGGCAAGGGTATGCTCGGCAACGGCGACCCCTCGCAGGTGGTCTACAGCTTCACGCTGATGGAGCGCGGCGACAACGTCAACTACCTGCGCGTCCAGACCGACAACTACGACCAGCCGCTCGACATCAACGAGCAGGCCAAGCTCGACCTCGGCTCGACCGCCAAGCTGCGCACCCTGGTGAGCTATCTCGACATCGTCGACCAGCTGCACAAGCGCTACGAACCGCTCGATCCCAAGGCGCTGCGCGAGGTCCGCATCGATCCGAAAGACCACCTGAGCCGCTGGGCGGTCGACTACTTCCTGGCGCTGCCGGCGAATGCCGACCGCGGCCTCACGCCGATGCTGGCGGCCGCGATGGCGCGCAAGTATTCGGGCAACCCGGGCGAAGGCTTCTTCACCGGCGGCGGCCTGCATTACTTCGGCAACTTCAGCAAGCTCGATAACAGCAAGATCATGACGGTGCAGGAAGCGCTGCAGCAGTCGACGAACCTCGTGTTCGTGCGCCTGATGCGCGACGTGGCGCGCTATTACATGTTCCAGCTGCCGGGTTCCTCGGCCGCGCTGCTGGCCGACGCCGACGATCCGCGCCGCGCCGAGTACCTGGCCCGCTTCGCCGACGCCGAGGGTAAAACCTTCCTGGCGAAATTCTGGAACAAGTACAAGGGCAAGACCGGCGACGAAGCGACCGCGCTGCTGATCCAGGGCGTGCGCCCGATGGCCTCGAAGCTGGCCGCCGTGCACCGCACGATCGCCCCGAACGCGAGCCTGCAGCAGTTCGGCGCCTTCATCGACGCCTCGCTGCCGACCAACGAGGTCGACGAGGAACGCATCGCCAAGATGTATGACCAGTACGCCCCGGCCAACATGTCGCTGGCCGACCGCGGCTATGTCGCTTCGGTTCATCCGCTGGAACTGTGGCTGGTCGGCTACCTGCGCACGCATCCAAAAGCCGGCTGGAGCGAAGCGGTCAAGGCCAGCACCAAGGAGCGCCAGGAAGTGTATTCCTGGCTGTTCAAGACGAACCGCAAGAACGCCCAGGACAAGCGCATCGCGGGCCTGCTGGAAGTCGAGTCCTTCCTCAAGATCCACGCGCAGTGGAAGAAGATGGGCTATCCGTTCGACTCGCTGGTGCCGTCCTATGCGACGACGCTGGGCGCCTCGGCCGACCGTCCGGCCGCGCTGGCCGAAATGATGGGCATCCTCATCAATGGCGGCGTGCGCAAACCCGTCGAGCGCATCGATTCGCTGCACTTCGCCAAGGGCACACCTTACGAGACCCTCGTGAAGCGCGCGCCGAAAGTGGAGAACGAAGTCGTGCTGGCGCCGGAAGTGGCGCGCGCGGCGGTCAATGCCATCCGCGGCGTGGTCTCCGAAGGGACGGCCAAGCGCGTCAAGACGGCGTTCACCACCTCGGACGGCAACGTGGTCGCGGTGGGCGGCAAGACCGGTACCGGCGACCAGCGCTTCGACGTCTATGCACGCGGCGGGCGCCTGATCGAGTCGCGCTACGTGAACCGCTCGGCGACTTTTGTCTTCAACATCGGCGAGCGCTTCTTCGGTTCGATGACGGCGTATGTCCACGGTCCGCAGTCGGAAAAATACGACTTCACCAGCGCGCTGCCGACGCAGCTGCTGGTGACCTTGGCGCCAAGCCTGATGCCGATGATCGAACCGCCGCAAGGCAGCGTGGGCGCCACGCGCCAGTGCGTGCGTTGAACCCGGGTGAACGGGCGCGCCGGGCCAGCCGGCGCGCCGTCTCCAGAATCCGCAGTTTCAGCCTCGTCTCCCTGCGCGACCTGCTGGTCGCCGCAGGGCCGACGATCGTCCTCGTCATCGCTGCCTGTGTCGTCGCCTATTGGGTAGTGGACCCGGCCCCGCCGCGCCAGGTGCGCCTGGCCACCGGCCAGGAAAACAGCGCCTACGAAGCCTTCGGCAAGCAGTACGCGAAGGAACTGAAAAAGGACGACATCCGCGTCACCCTCCAGCCGACGCTCGGCTCGCGCGAGAATCTCGAGCGCCTGCGCAGCGGCCAGGCCGACATCGCCTTCGTCCAGAGCGGCTCGACCAGCGAAGAGCAGGCCGATAAAAAAGTAAAGGAGCTCGGCCTCGTGTCGCTCGGCAGCCTGTTCACCGAACCGGTGTGGCTGTTCGTACGCGAGGGCGTCAAGACGAAAAGCCTCACCGGCCTGCGCGGACTGCGCATCAACCTGGGGCCGGAAGGCACGGGCGTGCCCAACCTGTTCCGGCAGATCTTGAGTGTCAATGGGGTCGAGCCGAAAGAGCTCCGCATCGGCGCGCTCGAGAACACGCCGGCCACCGTCGAACTGCTGGCCGGGCGCATCGACGGCCTGGTCTTCAGTTCGGCCCCGGAAGCGCCGCTGATCCAGATGCTGCTGCAAACCCCGGGCATCCGCCTCTTCAATTTCAGCCAGGCCGAAGCCTATACCCGGCGCCTGCCTTTCCTCACGCACGTGACCCTGCCGCGCGGCATCGTCGACCTCGGGCGCGACATCCCTTCGCAGGACTACCATCTGATCGCGCCGACGGCGACCCTGGTCGCGCGCGCGGACCTGCATCCGGCGCTGATCGATTTGTTCGTGAAGGCGGCCGGCGAGATCCACGGCGGGGCAGGGTGGTTCCAGCAGCAGGGCCAGTTCCCGTCACCGAAGTTCACCGAGATTCCGGTAGCAAGCGAGGCGGCGAAATACTACCGGGACGGCCCGCCGCTGCTGCAGCGCTACATGAGCTTCTGGCTGGCGAATTTGTTCGACCGGCTGTGGGTCGTGGTGGTGGCGCTGGCGGCGCTGGTGATTCCCTTGTCGAAGATCGTGCCGCCGCTGTACGTGTGGCGGGTGCGTTCGCGCGTCTACCGCTGGTACGGCGAGTTGCGTGCGGTGGAGCAGGCCTGGGAGGGCGTGGTCGAAGCGCAGCGCGAGATTGTCCGCCACGATTTGCTGCACCGCCTCGACGAGATCGAGGAGCAGGTCAACCACATCTCGATCCCGCTGGCCTATGCCGACGGCCTGTATGGCTTGCGCGGCCATATCAACATCGTGCGCCAGCGGCTGCAGGCGGCACACCATGACGAAAGCGGATTGCCCGAATAACAATTCCTCACTGAATGCGATTACACTGGCGGCCGTCTTTGTTCAGAGGAATTCATGATGCGTCGCCCGCTTTCCCGTCCGCTTTCCCTGCTCGCGCTGTCGATGGCGCTTGCCTTCGGTCCTGGTCCGATGTTGGCCGCCACGCTGGCCTCCAGCGAGAGCGCCGCCGACGCGCCCGCCGCCAGGCGCAACCTGCGCGAAACCTATACCAAGTACGAATACCGGATCCCGATGCGCGACGGCGTCAAGCTGTTCACGACCGTCTACGTGCCGAAGGACGGTGCACGCAGCTACCCCTTCCTGATGCAGCGCACGCCCTACAGCGCCGGCGTCCAGGCCGAGGGAGAGCTGCGCTATGGCGTCGACTGGATGCCGGGTTCGATCGGTCCCTCGCCCGAGTTCGAGGATGCCGGCTATATCTTCGTGAAGCAGGACGTACGCGGACGCTACATGTCGGAAGGGAAGTGGCAGGAGATGACGCCGCACGCGCAGGCGAAACGGGCCGCGGGCGAGGGCATCGAGAGCCAGGACATGCACGACACCGTGGCCTGGCTGCTGAAAAACGTCCCGAACAACAACGGCAAAGTCGGCATCTACGGCATCAGCTATCCGGGCTTCTATACGGCGGCCAGCATCATCGATTCGCACCCCGCGATCCGGGCCGCCTCGCCGCAGGCGCCGATCGCCGACCTCTACCTGGGCGACGACTCCTACCACGGCGGCGCCTTCATGCTGGCCGCGAACTTCGATTTTTATGCCGCCTTTACCGAGGCGCCGAATCCGACCCCGCTGCCGAAGAGCTGGGCTGGATTCGAATACGGTACGACCAGCGCCTACGACTTCTTCCTGGAGCGCCTGAGCCTGTCGAACATCGCCGCCAGCATGAGCGAACAGCAGCGCGCACTGTTCCTGCCGAACGTCGAACACGATACCTATGACGCGTACTGGAAGGCGCGGGCGATTGCACCGCACCTGAAGAACGTCAAGGCGGCCGTGCTGGCGGTCGGCGGCTGGTTCGACGCCGAAGATCCGCAGGGCCCGTTCACGACCTATGGCGCCATCGAAAAGCAGAACCCGGGCATCGTGAACAGCCTGGTGATGGGGCCATGGGTGCACGGGGGCTGGGCACGCGGAGAAGGTGCGCGCCTGGGGCACGTGAATTTCGACAGCAAGACCTCGGAATACTTCCGCAAGGAGCTGCAGTTCCCCTTCTTCGAGCAGCACCTGAAGGGCGTGAAACCGGCCGCGGCGCTCGCCGAGGTCACCGCCTTCGAGACCGGCAGCAATGTGTGGCGCCGTTATTCGGCCTGGCCGCCGGTACAGGCCAAAGCGCGCACCCTCTACTTCGGCGCCGACGGCAAGCTCGGATGGACCCAGCCGGCGGTCGCCGGCGCTTTCGACGAATACGTGGCCGACCCGCGCAAACCGGTGCCCTATATCGGCTACCCGGCAACCGGTGTACCGCAGGAATACATGGTCTCGGACCAGCGCTTCGCCGCTACGCGTCCGGACGTGCTGGTCTACCAGAGCGCCGTGCTGGAAGACGACGTGACGATCGCCGGGCCGGTGGTGCCGAAGCTGTTCGTCTCGACCAGCGGCACCGACGCCGATTGGGTCGTGAAACTGATCGACGTGTATCCGGCGGCCTATCCGAAAGCGCCGGGTGAACACAAGGGCGGCGACATCGCAGCCCCGGGCGTGGAAATGGGCGGCTTCCAGCAGCTGGTGCGCGGCAACCCGCTGCGCGGCAAGTTCCGCAACAGCTATGAGAAGCCTGAGCCGTTCACGCCGAACAAGGTGGAAGCGCTCAGCTATGAGCTCGGCCAGGTGAACCACACCTTCCGCCGCGGCCACCGCATCATGGTGCAGGTGCAGAGTTCCTGGTTCCCGCTGGTCGACCTGAATCCGCAGACGTTTATCCACATCCCGAAGGCGAAGCCGGAAGATTTCGTCAAGGCGACCCAGCGCGTCTACCGCGCGCCCGCTACCCCGTCCGGTTTGCAAGTGATGGTGCTGCCGTAGGGTGGGCGGGTTCCCCCGGCCACGCGTTCGACAGGCCGCAGATCAGTCGCGAACGATCTACGCCCCGATCCAGGGCAGTCCCGCCTTGCACCATCCGCCCACCGTCTTGCGGTGTCCTTCCCCATCCTTGTCGCCCTCGAAGCCCTCGAGGATGTCGAAGGCGTTGGCGTAACCGAGTTCGGTCGCCACGCGCGCGCTGTGGCGCGAGCGCACGCCGGAGCGGCACAGGAAGAGCAGGACGTCGTCCTTGCCGGCCACGCGTTCGAGTTGCTGGCCGAACTGCGGATTCGGCTGGCCGCCCGGATAGCTCGCCCATTCGACCGCCAGGTGCTGGCCTTCCGGCACCACGACACGGCCTACCCAGTCGCGCTCGGCATTGGTGCGCACGTCCACCAGCTTCACGTTCGGCGCCGCCTGCAGCAGGGTGAAGGCCTCGTCCGGCGTTACCGCACCGGCATAGGGCTGGCCGGGGGCGCGTTCGCGCGCGGCGTCGAGTATCTCTTTGGTCGTTTTCATCTTGTCCTTTGTCGTTGATCGCACCGGCCTGGCGCAGGCTTGCCGAAATAGTGCGTCACGCCTCAAAATAGTGCATTTATGTGCAAGTGCACTACCATGGTGCAAACGTTCAATTGTGGTGCACCGTTGGATATTCCCGTGTTGCTGAAGATTTTATGGTTAAACTCTCGGCTTTCCAAAGAACGATTGCGTATTTAGTCATTCGAATCAGGCTGGCATGGTTCCTGCATAAGTTCCTGCGAGCATGTCGGAGGTTGGCTGACTGGTCGGTAACGATCTCGCCTGTTCTACGGCACCCCATTTTACTTAGGAGAAACGCATGGCAAAGACCGCCGCAGATGTGATGCAGTTGGTGAAGGACAATGAAGTCAAATTCGTGGATTTCCGCTTTGCGGATACCCGCGGTAAAGAGCAGCACGTCACCGTTCCTGTGTCGCACTTCGACCTCGACAAATTCGAGTCGGGCCACGCGTTCGACGGCTCATCGATCGCCGGCTGGAAGGGCATCGAAGCATCGGACATGATCCTGATGCCGGACCCGAACACCGCCAACATCGACCCGTTCATGGAAGAGACCACCCTGTTCATGCAGTGCGACGTGATCGAACCGTCGGACGGCAAGGGTTACGACCGCGACCCGCGCTCGATCGCCAAGCGCGCCGAAGCCTACCTGAAGTCGACCGGCCTGGGCGACACCGCCTATTTCGGTCCGGAGCCTGAATTCTTCATCTTCGATTCGATCCGTTGGAAAGTCGACATGTCGGGTTGCTTCGTGAAGATCGATTCGGACGAAGCTTCGTGGTCGACCGACGCGAAAACCGAAGGCGGCAACAGCGGCCATCGTCCAGCAGTCAAGGGCGGCTACTTCCCTGTGCCTCCGGTCGACAGCTTCCAGGACATGCGCTCGGAAATGTGCCTGATCCTCGAATCGCTCGGCATCCCGGTCGAAGTGCACCACCACGAAGTGGCCGGCGCCGGCCAGAACGAAATCGGCACCCGCTTCTCGACCCTGGTCGAGCGTGCCGACTGGACCCAGAACCTGAAATACGTGGTCTGGAACGTCGCCCACAGCTACGGCAAGACCGCCACCTTCATGCCGAAGCCGATCAACGGCGACAACGGCTCGGGCATGCACGTGCACCAGTCGATCTGGAAAGACGGCAAGAACCTGTTTGCCGGCGACGGCTATGCCGGCCTGTCGGAAACGGCGCTGTTCTACATCGGCGGCATCATCAAGCACGCCAAGGCCCTGAACGCAATCACCAACCCGGGCACCAACTCGTACAAGCGCCTGGTGCCTGGCTACGAAGCGCCGGTGAAACTGGCCTACTCGGCCCGTAACCGTTCGGCCTCGATCCGCATTCCGCACGTCCCGAACCCGAAGGGCCGCCGCATCGAAGTGCGCTTCCCGGACCCGCTGGCCAACGTCTACCTGTGCTTCGCCGCGCTGCTGATGGCGGGCCTGGACGGCATCCAGAACAAGATCCATCCGGGCGAAGCCGCCTCGAAGGACCTGTACCACCTGCCGCCGGAAGAAGACAAGCTGATCCCGACCGTCTGCTCCTCGCTCGAAGAAGCGCTGGAAGCCCTGGACAAGGACCGCGAGTTCCTGACCCGCGGCGGCGTGTTCAGCGACAGCATGATCGACGCCTACCTGGAACTGAAGATGAACGAAGTCCAGCGCCTGCGCATGACCCCGCACCCGGCCGAGTTCGACATGTACTACTCGTCGTAATCCGACTGTTGCGCTACGGCATCATAAGCTGTAAGCGCAGGTAACAAACGCGGGGAGAGCCATTGGCTTTCCCCGCGTTTTTTTATGGATGCGGTATATTCGGCTCAACTCCACCATGCACGCATTCAAGCGTGCTGCCTCTACTGATGCGAATGACAACCAGTGTGACCGGCCTGGTGTTGGCCGGCGTGATGTTCCATGGCGCCGCCGAAGCCCAGACCACGGTCTACAAATGCGTCGACGCGCAAGGCCGCGTCGAATTTACCGACACCGGCAAGAAAGGCTGCAAGGCGCTTGACCTGCCCGGCTATATCCCGGCGCCGGTCGAACGCCGCGGCCCGCCGCCAGCCGCTGCCCGCGCGAGCAATCCGGCTCCGGCCGCTGCCACGCCGAGCCCTTCGAACTTTCCGCGCGTCGACACCTCGCAGCAGCGTGCCCGCGACGACGACCGGCGCGGCATCCTGACCGAGGAACTGCGCGCGGAAGAACAGAAGCTGGGGGACTTGCGCAAGGTCTTCAACAACGGCGAACCCGAACGCCAGGGCAACGAGCGTAACTACGCCAAATACCAGGAACGCGTGGCGCAGATGCGCGACGACATCAGCCGCACCGAACGCAATATCGAAGCGCTGCGGCGCGAGATCGCCAACATACGATGACCATCCCCGACCGTCCCGCCGCCCAGGCCCGCTTCGCCGGCCTGGAGCTGCTCGCTTCCAGCGTGCTGCTGGTCGACGGCAGCGACCGCGTGCGCTATGCCAATCCGGCGGCCGAGAACATGCTCGACGCTTCATTGAAATCGCTGTCGCGCCAGACCCTCGGCGCCCTGTTCTCGAACGGCGACGAACTGGCCGCCCTGTGCGACCAGACCCGGCTGCACCAGTACGCCGACCTGCGGCAGGACCTGGCCCTGGTGCGCCCGGGGCGCGAGACCCTGCACGTGCACTCGATCGCCAGCGCCCTGGAAAACGGCGAAGTATTGATCGAGCTGCGCGAAAACGTGCAGCAGCTGAAACTCGACCGCGAGGAACGCTTCCTCGACCAGAGCCAGGCCAACAAGGAACTGATCCGCAACCTGGCGCACGAGATCAAGAACCCGCTGGGCGGCATCCGCGGTGCGGCGCAGCTGCTCGAACTCGAACTGCCGCCGCTGCACCTCTCCGCGCTGAAGGAATACACGCAGGTCGTCATCAAGGAAGCCGACCGCCTGCAGACCCTGGTCGACCGCCTGCTGGCGCCGCACCGCAAGCCGCACATCGTCGGCGACGTCAACATCCACGAAGTGTGCGAACGGGTGCGCTCGCTGGTGCTGGCCGAATTCCCGAACGGGCTGACCATCCGGCGCGACTACGACGCTTCGATTCCCGAGTTCAGGGGCGACAAGGAGCAGCTGATCCAGGCCGTGCTGAACATCGTCCACAACGCCGCCCAGGCCCTGGCTGGCCGCATCGCGGCGGGCGACGCCGAGATCGTTTTGCGCACCAGGGTGGCGCGCCAGGTGACCCTGGCCAAGGTCCGCTACGGGCTGGCATTAGACTTGCATATCATCGACAATGGACCGGGCATCGCACCGGAGATCCGCGACCGAATTTTCTACCCGCTGGTGTCGGGCAGGGATGGCGGGAGCGGGCTGGGGCTGACGCTGGCGCAAACTTTCGTGCAGCAGCACCTGGGCATGATCGAGTGCGAAAGCCGGCCTGGACTGACGGATTTCCGGATCCTGCTGCCGCTGCCATAAGCAGCCGAAGCGCTTCCGCCGTGTCCAATGATGAATTCACTGCGGAAAGTACGACCTACATGAAACCAATCTGGATTGTCGACGACGACGCATCGATCCGCTGGGTGCTGGAAAAAGCCCTGGCGCGCGAGAATCTCGAGACCCGCAGCTTCGCCAACGCGCGCGACGCCCTGAGCGCCTTCGAGCTTGATGCGCCGCAGGTGCTGGTATCGGACATCCGCATGCCCGGCGAATCGGGCATCGACCTGCTGCAGGCCGTCAAGGCCAAACATCCCGGCCTGCCGGTCATCATCATCACCGCCTTCTCGGACCTCGATTCGGCCGTCGCCTCCTTCCAGGGCGGCGCCTTCGACTACCTCGCAAAACCTTTCGACATCGACAAGGCCGTCGCCCTGATCCGGCGCGCATTGGAAGAGAGTTTGCGCGAAGCCAGCGTCGAGGCGGCGCCTGCGGAGACGCCCGAGATCCTGGGCCTGGCGCCGGCGATGCAGGAAGTGTTCCGCGCCATCGGCCGCCTGTCGCAGTCGAACGTGACGGTGCTGATCACCGGCGAATCGGGTACCGGCAAGGAGCTGGTGGCGCGCGCCCTGCACAAGCACAGCCCGCGCGCCCAGCAGCCCTTCATCGCGCTGAACACGGCGGCGATCCCGAAGGACCTGCTCGAGTCCGAACTCTTCGGCCACGAGCGCGGCGCGTTCACGGGCGCCCAGGCGATGCGGCGCGGCCGCTTCGAACAGGCCGAGGACGGTACGCTGTTTCTGGATGAGATCGGCGACATGCCCTTCGATCTGCAGACGCGCCTTCTGCGCGTGCTTTCGGACGGCCATTTCTACCGCGTGGGCGGGCACCAGCCCGTGAAAGCCAATGTGCGCGTCATCGCCGCGACCCACCAGAACCTGGAACAGCGCGTGCGCGACGGCCTGTTCCGCGAAGACTTGTATCACCGCCTGAACGTAATCCGCCTGCGCCTGCCGAGCCTGCGCGAGCGCAGCGAAGACATCCCGCTGCTGGCGCGCCACTTTTTGGTGCAGAGCGCACACCAATTGGGCGTCGAGCCGAAGCGCATGAGCGAAAGCGCGATGCGTTTTCTCTCCAGCCTGGAACTGCCGGGCAATGTGCGCCAGCTGGAAAACCTGTGTAACTGGATCACGGTGATGGCGCCGGGCCAGACGGTCGAGGTCAAGGACTTGCCGCGCGACCTGACCCAGGCACCCCCGAGCGGCGCGGCGCCGTTCACGCCCGCGCTGGCCGAGGGCGGGGCCGTGGCGCCTGCCGTGCCGGCAACGCCGCCGGCGCCGGACGGCTGGATCGGCCTGCTGGAATTGCAGGCGGCCAGCATGCTCAGCGCCGGCCAGTTCGAGGTGATGGACACCCTCGGCAAACAGTTCGAGTCGGCCTTGATCAAGACGGCGCTGAAGCACACGCACGGGCGCAAGAACGATGCGGCGATGCGGCTGGGGATCGGCAGGAATACGATCACGCGCAAGATCGTGGAACTGGGGATCGACGGGGCACGGGAAGAGTAGGGTGGCGGGTGGGCAATGGTGTAAGCTCTGGTATTAGCTTTAGCCCCGTTGCCCCATCCATTGCACCCATGCTGATCAACTGCGTCGCCTACCAGGAAGGCAAAAAACTGTCCGATATCCCAGTCGAGGATATCAGCGAGTACCTGAAACAACCCGCCTGCTTCGTCTGGGTCGCACTGCGCGATCCGGAGCCCGGCGAACTGGCCAAGATGCAGGAAGAATTCGGCCTGCACGAACTGGCCGTGGAAGACGCCTCGCGCGGCCACCAGCGCCCCAAGCTCGAGGAATACGGCAACTCGGTGTTTACGGTCGTGCATACGGTGAACCTGAACGGCGACGAACTCTGCTCGGGCGAGGTCGCGATCTTCGCCGGCCCGAATTACGTGCTGTCGGTGCGGCGCGATTCGGCCCAGGGCTTCCTCGGCGTGCGCGCCCGCGCCGAGCGCGAACCGAAGCTGCTCAAAATGGGCTCCGGCTTCGTGCTGTACGCGTTGATGGACGCCATCGTCGACCGCTATTTCCCCGTCATCGACAAGCTCGAGTCCGACCTCGAATCGATCGAGGACCGCATCTTCGGCGGCCAGGGCGCCCAGCGCGACAACATCGAGCGTCTCTACGACCTCAAGCGAAATTCCCTGGTGCTGCGCCACGCGGTGATGCCGCTGATGGACGCCGTCGACCACCTGCATGGCGGGCGCGTGCCGGACCTGGCTGCGCATACCCAGGATTATTTTCGTGACGTCCACGACCACTTGCTGCGTATTTCGGGGCGGCTCGACACCATCCGCGACACCATCGCCACCGCCATCCAGGTATCGCTGTCGATGGTCACGATCGAAGAGAACGACATCAACAAAAAGCTTGCCGCCTATGCCGCGATCTTCGCCGTGTTCACGGCCTTTGCGGGCGTCTGGGGCATGAATTTCGAATTCATGCCGGAGCTGAAATGGAAGTACGGGTATCCGACCGCGGTCTGCATCATGTTCGGGGTCTGCGGTTACCTCTACTACCGCTTCAAGAAATCCGGCTGGATTTAGTTTTTCCCGGCAGTGGCCGCGCTGCCGGCAGTGGCCACCACGATCATCCCGATCGCCAGCCACTGGGTCGTGCTCAGGACTTCGCCGAGCACGAAGAAGCCCGCGAGCGCGCCCACCGCCGGGCCGGCGCTGACCAGGATGCCGAACACCCGGCGCGGCAGGCGCGACAGGGCCATCATCTCCAGCGAGTAGGGCAGGATCGACGAGAGCAGGGCGACCGCCAGGCCGCCCGCCAGCACCTGCGGGGAGAAGAGCGCGCTGCCGGCCTGGCTGATCCCGACCGGCACCGTGCACAGCGCGGCCACCAGCATGCCCCAGGCGACCACATGGCCGCCCTTGAGCGTCGAGACGCGCTTGCCGAAGACGATGTACATGGCCCAGCAGAAGCCGGCGCCGACGGCCGCGGCGACGCCGAGCGGATCGAGCGCCACCGCGCCCACGCTGGTGGGCGCCAGCAGCCACAATCCACATGCCGCGCAGGCGACCCAGAAGAAGTCGCGCAGGTGGCGCGAGGACAGCACCACCACCGCCAGCGGGCCGATGACTTCGATGGCGATCGCCACCCCGATCGGAATGCGCGCAAACGCCGCGTAGATCAGCAGGTTCATCATGCCCAGCATGACCCCGTAGATGCCGACGTTGATCGCATCGGGCCGTGCCAGCGGCGCGCGCCAGGGCCGCCAGAAGGCCATCAGGAAGATGCTCGCCAGTCCCACCCGCACGGCCGTGATGCCGGCGCTGCCCACCAGCGGGAACAGGCCCTTGGCATAGGCCGCGCCCACGTTCACGGAGATCAGCGACCCGACGATCGCCAGGAAGGGCGCGAACGAGCGGGCAGGAGGGCTGGCGGGCGTGGCCTGCATCAGTCCTGCAGTGCAGGGACCGGCACGCCCATGGCGATCGCCACCGCCTCGGCCACGCGGATGCCGTCCACGGCCGCCGACATGATGCCGCCGGCGTAGCCCGCGCCTTCGCCGGCCGGGAACAGGCCGCGCGTGTTCATGCTTTGCAGGTCGTCGTCGCGGCGCTTGATGCGGATCGGCGAGGAGGTGCGGGTCTCGACGCCGGTCAGCACCGCGTCTTCCTTGTAATAGCCCTTGATCTGCTTGTCGAATGCGACGAAGGCTTCGCGCAGCGCGAGAATCGCGTAGTCCGGCAGCGACGGCGCCAGGTCGGTCAGGTGCACCGCCGGCTTGAACGACGGGATGACGGAACCGAATTCCTTGGAGGGCACGCCGCGCACGAAATCGCCCATCAGCTGGCCCGGCGCGTCATACGTGCTGCCGCCGAGGAGGAAGGCGCGCGATTCGAGTTCGCGCTGGAAGGCGATGCCGGCCAGCGGGTGGCCTGGATAATCCTCCGGCGTGATGCCGACCACGATGGCGCTGTTGGCGTTTCTCTCGTTGCGCGAATACTGGCTCATGCCGTTGGTGACGACCCGGCCTTCTTCCGAGGAGGCGGCGACCACGGTGCCGCCCGGGCACATGCAGAAGCTGTAGACCGAGCGCCCGTTCGAGGCGTGGTGCACGATCTTGTAGTCGGCGGCGCCGAGGATCTTGTTGCCGGCGTTCGGACCGAAGCGGCAGACGTCGATCAAGGACTGCGGGTGCTCGACCCGGAAGCCGATCGAGAACGGCTTCGCTTCGACGTAGACGCCGCGCTTGTACAGCATTTCGAAGGTGTCGCGCGCGCTGTGGCCGACCGCCATCACCAGGTGGTTGGTGGCGATTTCTTCGCCGCTGGCCAGCACCACGCCGCGCACCTGGCGCACGCCGTTCGTCTCGCTGATGCGGATGTCGTCGACGCGGGTCTCGAAGCGGATTTCGCCGCCCAGCGACAGGATCTCGGCGCGCATCTGCTCGACCATCTTCACCAGGCGGAAAGTGCCGATGTGCGGCTTGCTGACATACATGATCTCTTCCGGCGCGCCGGACTTCACGAATTCGGTCAGCACCTTGCGCCCGTAGTGCTTCGGATCCTTGATCTGGCTGTAGAGCTTGCCGTCCGAGAAGGTGCCGGCGCCGCCTTCGCCGAACTGGACGTTCGACTCGGTATTCAGTTTGCGCTTGCGCCAGAAGCCGAAGGTGTCGACGGTGCGCTCGCGCACCACCTTGCCGCGCTCGAGCACCAGCGGGTTCAGGCCCATCTGCGCCAGGATCAGGGCGACGAACAGGCCGCAGGGACCGGTGCCGACCACGACCGGGCGCGGCGTGCCGGCCGGCGGACGCGCGGCGTCGACGAACTTGTAGCCGGTATCGGGGGAGGGGACGATGTACTGGTCGCCCTTCATGCGCGCCAGCACGGCCGCTTCGTTCTTCACTTCGACGTCGATCGCGTAGATCAGCACGATCGCCGCTTTTTTGCGCGCATCGTAGCTGCGCTTGAAGACATTGAAGTCGACCAGCTCGGTGGCGTCGATGCCGAGGCGCTTGAGGATGGCATCGCGCAGGGCGTGGTCGGGGTGGTCGAGGGGAAGCTTGAGTTCGTTAATTCGCAGCATGGAGAGTCCAGATGGGGCGGTAGCGCTGTGCCGGGCCGCGGGAGGGCGGTGGGCAAACACGTATTTTAACCCGGCAGCGGCGCTGCGCTGTAGGTCGAGGCCGGCGCACGGCAGCTCCCGCATGCGATTTTTTATTGCGATGCAATATAAATGCGCGAATGTCCGGCTGCTGCCCTTGCACGATCGCGTAAATATAACCGTAGTTAAACGACGCACCCGTCTGGTGCATGGGAGGAATTTTACGGTGCATTTTTCGTTGCACCGCATCAGTTTGAGGAGAACGTGTTGGTAACTTTACTCCAGGGAGAGACGACTGTTGTTTATATGCACGTCACAAATAGTTGTTCGTTGACAGTAGTTCTTTTGCTATGGTTTTATGTTGCGATCAGATAACGTTTGAACGTATCCAATCGAAATTTGAGGCTGATTAATCTCTTGGCCAAGTAAAAAGAAGAAGTAGTGAGGTAAGGCAGTTTGTAGGGTTAAAGAACTGTTAAACAAGCCGATCAATAGAGACGCTATCAATTTAGGAAATCACACATGTTGAAGAAAACTGTTTTGGTCCGTGCACTGCAGCTTGCGCTCGGCGCAACCGCAGTATCGATGGCAGTGACCAACCCGGTCATGGCCCAGTCGAATGCCGCAGGTACCATCTTCGGTACCGTCGAGGCAGCATCGGGTTCCACCGTCAACCTGATCAACACTGAAACGGGCGTGCGGCGTTCGGTGACGCCGGATGCAAGTGGCCGCTATACGGCTACGGCAATGCCGCCAGGTCATTACCGTGTTGAACAGGTGCGTAACGGCGCCGTGGTCAACACCACCGAAATCGACGTCATCGTCGGCCAGGGTGTCGATGCTTCGTTCGCGCCTGCGGCTGGTGCTGTGACGGGAGGCGCGCAGACGGTTCGCGTGACGGGTCGCCGCAACCGGATCGACGTTTCGAACACCAACAACGGTGCAGTCTTCACCGCCAAGGAACTGGCCAAGCTGCCGACGACCCAGAACGTCGAAGCGATCATCCAGCTGGCACCGAACACCACCCGCGCCGACTCGCGTTACTCGGCTGGTGCTTCGTTCGGCGGCGGCGGTGCTTCTGAAAACTCCTACTACATCAATGGTTTCCCTGTCACCAACCCGGTGACCCAGCTCGGCGCATCGGAATTGCCATTCGGCGCCATCGCCCAGGCACAGATCCTGACCGGCGGCTTCGGCGCGGAATTCGGCCGTTCCGTCGGCGGTGTGGTCAACATCACCACCAAGAGCGGCACCAACACCTGGGAAGCAGGCGTGAGCGCCTCGATTACCCCGAATGGCCTGCGCTCGAAACCGAAGGATATCTACTATCCGAACACCGGCGCGGCAATTAACTCGGCCACCGATGGCACCCTGTACGTCCAGCGTAACAACCTCGAGCGCGACGAAAAGCTGTACGGCGCCTACGTCGGCGGCCCACTGATCAAGGACAAGCTGTTCATGTTCGCTGCCGTCGAGCGCCGCACCGACGACCTGGACCGCGTGATCGGTATCCGCACCTCGAGCGCCCTGGCCTCGACCGGCTTCGAACGCACGCAGGACAAGACCGACCGTTACCTGGTCAAGCTCGACGCGAACATTACCGACGCGCATCGCCTGGAAGCCACTTTCATCGGTGACAAAGGCGAGGAAGACCGCCAGTTGTACGGCTATACCTACCCGACCAGCGGCGTCAAAGGCGGTACGATCGGCGCCCAGACCGCCTCGCAGCACTACAAGAACAGCGAAGACTTCGGCCCTGGTGTCGGCGGCAATATCAAGATCCTGCGCTATACCGGTAACCTGACCGACAACCTGACCGTGACCGCGCTGGTCGGCCAGATGAAGACGCCGGCTTCGGCGAAATACGACCCAGTTGGCAACATTCCTGCCGACATTTTCCAGATCACTGCACCGAGCAATGCCCGTGCTCCCGGCCTGAACTACTTCAGCCCGCAGGTGCTGTCGGGTGCCGTCTCCAGCGGCAGCTCGGAAAGCAAGGTCAAGTCGCGTCGTTTCGACGTCGAATACAAGCTGGGTGACCACTTCCTGCGCGCCGGTGTCGACAGCAACAAGCTCGATTCGGAATCCATCGGCCAGGTGTACGGCGGCGGCGGTATCTGGGTCTATGCAAAAACGGCGAATCCGAACACCCCGCTCGCATTCGGTCCGACCCGCGCCTCGACGGCAAGCGGCGGCGGCCTGGGAACTCAGGGCTACTACGTTTCGCGTCGTATCTTCGATTCGCTGACCAGCGCCGGCTCCGAGCAGGAAGCCCAGTACATCGAAGACAAATGGCAGGTCAACAAGGATCTCCTGGTGACCCTCGGCCTGCGTAACGAGAGCTTCAAGAACATCAACGGCGACGGCGAGACCTTCCTCAAAGCCAAGGACCTGATCTCGCCACGCGTCGCGGCAAGCTGGGACGTCTACGGCGACTCGTCGATGAAGGTCTATGGTTCGGCAGGCCGCTACGCGCTGCAGATCCCGACCCACCTGGCAGTGCGCGGCGCCAGCCGTTCGACCCTGACCCGTCAGGCATTCACCTACACCGGCACCGACCAGTACGGTCAGCCGACCGGCCTGAACCCAATTTCGGGCGTGTACTCGGTCAACAACGAACTGGGCCAGCCAAAAGACGCGAACACCGTCAGTGCTCGCGACATCAAGGCGACCTACCAGGACGAGCTGACCCTGGGTATCGAACGCTCCCTGACGCCGGACCTGAACGTGGGTGCACGCCTGACCCATCGTGTCCTGAAGGCCACGATCGACGACCTGTGCGATCCGCGTCCGTTCGAGGCTTACGCCGAGCGTAACAAGATCAACACCGACAACTGGGGTGGTTTCGGCTGCGCTTCGTTCAATCCGGGCGAAGACTCGACCTTCCTGGTCGACTACGCCGGCACCGGCACCGGCTACACCACGGTCAAGCTGAGCAAGGCCGACCTGGGCTTCGACGAACCGAAGCGTACCTACACCGCCGTCGACCTGTTCGCCGAGCACCCGTACCGCAACGGCTGGTATGGCCGCGTGAACTACACCTGGTCGCGCAGCCGTGGCAATACGGAAGGCCAGACCAAGTCGGACAACGCACAGACCGACGTCGCAGCGACGTCGACCTGGGACAATCCAGAGCTGATGGTCAATGCGTACGGCTTGCTGCCGAACCACCGCGAGCACCAGGTCAAGGCATTCGGCTACTACGACCTGACTCCGGAAATCACCCTGGGCGGTAACTTCCTGGCTGCATCCGGCCGTCCGAAGAACTGCTTCGGCTGGAATCCAAACGTTCCGCCTGAGGCTGACTACGGTTCGGTGTTCTTCTACTGCAACGGCGGTCCTGCACCACGCGGTACCAGCGGCAAGCTCCCATGGGATATCCGCCTGGACCTGAGCGTGGCGTATCGTCCGGCGATGCTGAAAGGCCTGGCTGTGAAACTGGACATGTTCAACGTGGCCAACAAGCAGACCGTGCAGACGATCGACGAGACCTACAATGTCGGCAGCACGGAAGATGTCAGCCCGACCTACGGCCGCGTGATCAGCTACACGGCACCACGTAGTGTCCGACTCGGCGTCGAGTACAACTACCGCTTCTGATGAGGGGAACGGCCGCCGCAAGGCGGCTGGTCTAGCGCCAAGAGCAGTGAGCAACCGCAGGCTTCGGCCTGCGGTTTTTTTATGGGCGCGCGCTGCCATCCAGAGGCCGGCTCGCGTGCGGACGTTTCCTGCAACGGAAAATGATCACGCTTGCTTGTCGAATGCCGGTCAACCACGAGGACCGGCTTTTTTTATTGCGCTGTTCGCCGCGCGGAAAACAAGCGCAACCGGCCGCCTGTTACGGTGCATATTCAAATCATCGCTTTGATATCCATAAGTTTTCCCCGAGCAGGATAATGTCTGATTCTCGCCCGCCGAATTGGCTGATTATTATGTCCTGATTGAGGAAATTATTTTCGCGCGTTTTCATCATGGTATTGCAGATTATTGCCGAGTTAATTCTTCGCGATTTGCGGCAAGCTTGCGCATGGTTGAATCTGGTCGAGCGATGGAGCAAGCAAAGAGGAAATTTAACATTTCGGGTCAATTGCTGCGCTGCAGCGAAAAAGAGAAGGCTTCCAACAAGCCGTAAATACGTGTACATACACGCTATCGATCCTAAAAACGTAGTATGTACATCCTTCAAAAATCTGTTTAAGTGAAATTTTTCTGTTGCAAATATGCACAACCGCATCTTGCACTGTTGACACAATCTCAGCCCACATGTTTCTATTTGTAAGCTCAGTAACACTGGTTCTCGCGTGAGTGGAACTTGAGTCTCGCGGCCATCATGGCAGGGAGAGTAGCTGCGCTGCTGCAGAGGCTTCCTTTGCGGAGACATGAACGCCAGTAAATCTAAAAACTAAATAGGAATAGAGCATGTTGAGAAATACAGTCTTGGTTCGCGCCTTACAGGTTGCCTTCGCAGCCAGTGCTATTACCGTAGCCGTAATGCCGACCGCAATGGCGCAATCCAACGCCTCGGGTACGGTTTTTGGTAAGGTCGCTGCCGGTTCCGGCGACACCGTGGTCCTCAAGAACAACGGCACTAACGCGACGCGTTCGGTGGCACTGGATGCGAACGGCAACTTCCGCATCACCAGCCTCCCGATCGGCACCTACAGCGCGACCCTGACCAAGGGCGGCGCCACCGTCGGCACCAGCCAGCTGGAAGTCCTTGCCGGCCAGGGCGTCGAAGCGAGCTTCGAGAGCGCTGCCGCCATCGCCGGCGGCGCGCAAACGGTCCGCGTGAGCGGCCGCCGCAGCCGCATCGACGTGTCGAGCTCGGTCAACGGCGCGACCTTCACCGCGCGCGAACTCGAGAAGCTGCCGATCGGCCGCAACGTCGAATCGATCGTCCAGCTGGCGCCGAACACCACCCGTGGCGACCCGACCTATGCAGCAGGCGCGAGCTTCGCCGGCGGCGGCGCATCGGAAAACGCGTACAACATCAACGGTTTCCCTGTCACCAACCCGCTGACCCAGCTGGGCGCGATGGAACTGCCGTTCGGCGCAATCGCCCAGGCGCAGATCCTGACCGGCGGCTACGGCGTCGAATTCGGCCGCTCGACCGGCGGCGTGGTGAACATCACCACCAAATCCGGCACCAACACCTGGGAAGCAGGTGCCCTGGTCTCGATCACCCCATCGTCGACCCGCGCCAGCTACCGCGACTATTACTACCCGAACATCGGCACCTTCCCGGCAACGGACAACACGCTGCGCCTGCGCCGCGAAGACAACAAGGTCGACCAGAAGCAGTACTCGGTGTATGCCGGCGGCCCGCTGATCCCCGACACCCTGTTCGGCTTCTTCGCCCTGGAGCAGACCCAGCTGGAAAGCAATGGCGTCTACCAGTCGCGTACCTCGACCACGCTGGCAAGCAACGGCTGGCGCGACTACGAGACCAAGACCAAGCGCTATTACGGCAAGGTCGACTGGAACATCAACGACGACCACCGCCTGGAGCTGACGCTGATCGGCGATCTGCCGAAGACCGAGACCCAGTACCGCTCGTACAACTACGCGACCCGTGCCGTCGGCGCGACCGTCAATACCTCGACCCGTGAGGAATTCGGTCCGTTCAACGCGAATGGCGGCGAACTGCAGAGTCTGCGCTACGTCGGCAACATCACCGACAACCTGACCGTCAACGCGCTGTACGGCAAGATGCAGGCCCGCCACTTCTACACGCCTGCCGGCTACAACCCGGCCTTGCCGCAAGTAACCGCAGCGCCGGAAAACCAGTACCCTGGCCTGGCCTATACGAGCGGCCAGTCGATCACCGGCACGCTGCCGAAGAACGGCTCGTCGGACGACGTGACCTCGAAGCGCCTGGACCTCGAGTACAAGCTGGGCAACCATACCCTGCGCGCTGGTCTGGACAACAACAAGATGGCATCGCTGGGCGCCGGCGAGGCCTATGCGGGCGGTGCGTTGCTGACCTACCTCCATACCGATCCGACCAAGCCGGCCGACGACGTCGGTATCCTGCTGGGCAAGCCAGGCCTGGCGAACCAGGGTTACTACGTCCAGAAGACGATCTACTCGACCGTGTCGAACGCCTTTGCAGGCCAGGACGCGCAGTACATCGAAGACCGCTGGCAGGCAACCAAGGACGTGCTGGTGACCGTCGGCGTGCGTCGCGAAGGTTTCTACAACGCGAACCAAGATGGCACCAAGTACATCGAGATGAAGAACCAGTACGCACCACGCGCGAACGTGTCGTGGGACGTGAACGGTGACGCATCGTTCAAGGTGTTCGGTAGCATCGGCCGCTACACCATCCAGATCCCGACCGTGGTTGCCCTGCGCGGCGCGAACGGCTCGCTGTATACCACCCAGAACTTCTCGTACACCGGTGTAGATGCAAACGGCCAGCCGACCGGTACGACCGAGCTGACCGGCGTGCTGTCGTCGAACAACGAATTCGGCCAGGCCAAGGATCCAAAGACGGTCGCGGCCCAGAACATGAAGCCGGCCTACCAGGACGAAATCACCCTCGGTCTGGAACGTTCGTTCAACCCGAGCCTGAACTTCGGCGCCAAGGTTACCTACCGCAAGCTGCGTTCGACCATCGACGACCTGTGCGATCCACGTCCGTTCGATGCCTACGCCGCGCGTAACGGCATCGACGCCACCAACTACGCGGGCTTCGGTTGCGCCACGTTCAACCCGGGCGAAGACAACGACTTCCTGGTCGACTACGCAGGCAACGGCACCTACACCAAGGTCCACCTGACCAAGGAAGAGCTGGGCTTCGACAAGGCAACGCGTACCTACGCAGCGCTGGATCTGTTCGCCGAGCACCCATACCGCAACGGCTGGTACGCCAAGGTGAACTACACCCTGTCGCGCAACAAGGGCAACACCGAGGGCCAGACGCTGTCGGATACGAGTTCGGCGCAGGGCGACGTGGCAGCTACCCAGACCTGGGACTACCGTGAGCTGATGTCTTACGCCGACGGCCTGCTGCCGAACGATCGCAAGCACCAGATCAAGGCTTTCGGTTTCTATGACATCACGCCCGAATGGGTGATCGGTGGCGCCGCTACCCTGGCATCGGGCCGTCCACGTTCGTGCGTGGGTACCAACCCGAACACGGTTGGCTTCCCTCCTGGCCTGAACTACCAGTCGGCATCGCACTACTGCTTCGGCGCGACCGGTTCGACCAACACGCCGTCGCCGCGCGGCAGCGTTGGCCGTCTGCCTTGGGAAAAGACCTTCGACATGAACGTGGTGTACCGTCCGGCAGCCGTCGCCGGCCTGTCGCTGAAAGTGGACGTGTTCAACGTCTTCAACAGCCAGACCGCACAGAAGGTGTACGAGCGCTACAACACCAACCAGTCGCGCTACAACCTGTACGAAGGCCTGATCAGCGCAACCGCGCCACGTTCGGCCAAGTTCACCGCCGAGTACAACTACAAGTTCAAGTAATCGAACGGTGTAGGGCTTGCGGCCTTTACGGCTGCAACAAAAAACCGCAGCCTCGGCTGCGGTTTTTTTTATGGGCGGCGCCGGCCGGGCAGGCTCAGAACTGGCCCCACAGCGCGTTCAGGGCGGCGACCGCCGCCAGTCCCGCCGTCTCGGTGCGCAGCACGCGCGGTCCGAGCGAGAGGGCGAGGGCGCCGGCGCCGATCGCCGCCTGTTCTTCTTCATCGCTGAAACCGCCTTCCGGCCCAACCAGCAGCGTCACCGCCTGCGGCCCGGCGGCGCGCGCCCATCCGGCGAGCGACTGTGTGGCGCGTGGCGAGAACAGGATGCGGGGTTGGGCCTCCGGCTGGCCGATGAAACGCTCGAAATCCGCCAGCGGCGCCAGCTGCGCCAGCCGGTTGCGCCCGCACTGCTCGGAAGCCGCCACGATCACGCCCTGCCAGTGCGCCTGGCGCTTGTCGAGCCGCTCGCCCGACAGGCGCACCACGCTGCGCTGGGCCGCCAGCGGCTGGATCGCCGCGATGCCGAGTTCGACCGCCTTTTCGATGATCCAGTCCATCTTCGACCCTTCCGGCAAGCCTTGCGCCAGCGTCAGGGCGTACGGGAGTTCGGCCTCCAGCGCCTGATGTTCCTCGACCAGGGCGCTTGCGCGTTTCTTGCCGATCTCGGCAAGGCTGGCCCGGTACTGGCCGCCGCGGCCGTCGAACAGCGTCAGTGCATCGCCCGGCTGCATCCGCACCACGTGCAAGTGATGGGCGACCGCTTCCGGCAGGTCGACGACGGCGCCCGTGGCGAGCGGCTGGGGACAGTAGAAACGGGGCATGGAGATCCTGCGAAAGTCAAGGGAAGGGCGCATTGTAAATGAATGCCTTTCAGAACCTATCCTGGTAGGGAGGGGGAAGTTGGTGACGATGCATGGGAAGCGGGGGCAAGGCGCGAGGAGGCCGCATGGCAAGCCATGCAACGACGAGCAACGCAGCACCCGCTTTCCAGGCGCGTCAGCAACGACTCATCCCTACCGGGATAGGTTCTAAGTTAGGCAGCGGCAGCTCTGGTAGAATATCGGGTTACGGCCTTTTCAAGGTCTGCCGCCTCCCATTCCCAGACTTACCGATCATGACATCTATGCAAACCACCTCCCTGATGGCCAACGCAATCCGCGCGCTGGCAATGGACGCTGTCCAGAAAGCCAACTCCGGCCACCCGGGCATGCCGATGGGCATGGCAGAAATCGCCGTCGCCCTGTGGGACAAGCATTACCGCCACAACCCGGCCAATCCGCACTGGAGCAACCGCGACCGCTTCCTGCTGTCGAACGGCCACGGCTCGATGCTGCATTACGCGCTGCTGCACCTGGCCGGCTACGACGTGTCGATGGACGACATCCGCGACTTCCGCCAGCTGCACTCGAAGACCCCGGGCCATCCGGAAGTGGGCATCACCCCGGGCGTGGAAACGACCACCGGTCCGCTGGGCCAGGGTATCGCCAACGCCGTCGGCATGGCGCTGGCCGAGTGGCTGCTGTCGTACGAATTCAACCGTCCGGGCTTCGACGTCGTCGATCACTACACCTATGCCTTCCTGGGCGACGGCTGCCTGATGGAAGGCATTTCGCATGAAGTCGCCTCGCTGGCCGGCACCCTGCGCCTGAACAAGCTGATCTGGCTGTACGACGACAACGGCATCTCGATCGACGGCCGCGTCGAAGGCTGGTTCACGGACGACACCCAGAAGCGTTTTGAAGCCTATGGCTGGAACGTGATCCCGAAGGTCGACGGCCACAACGTGGAAGCCGTCAGCGCCGCCATCGCGGCAGCCAAGACCTCGGACCGTCCGACCCTGATCTGCTGCAAGACCATCATCGGCAAAGGCGCCCCGAACCTGGAAGGCGGCGATAAAGTCCACGGCGCCCCGCTGGGCGACAAGGAAATCGCGGCCGTGCGCCAGCACCTGGTCTGGGACCCGGTCCCGTTCGACATTCCTGGCGAAATCTACCAGGCATGGGACGCCAAGGCACGCGGCGCCGAGCTGGAAAACGGCTGGAACACGATGTTCGCGGAATACCGCGCCCAGCACCCTGAGTTGGCCGCCGAATACGAGCGCCGCATGAAAGGCGAGCTGCCGGGTAACTTCAACGAAGTCCTGGAAGCGGCCATCGCCACCTGCATCGACAAGAAGGAAACCATCGCCACCCGCAAGGCTTCGCAGAACGCGATCCAGGCGCTGGCCCCGATCCTGCCTGAATTCCTGGGCGGTTCGGCCGACCTGACCGGCTCCAACCTGACGAACTGGAAAGAGATCGTCGCCGTGCGTTCGGGCATTCCGGGCAACCATATCAACTACGGCGTGCGCGAATTCGGCATGGCCGCGATCCAGAACGGCGTCGCCCTGCATGGCGGCTTCATCCCGTTCGGCGCGACCTTCCTGACCTTCTCGGACTACAGCCGCAACGCGCTGCGCATGGCGTCCCTGATGAAGATCCGCTCGCTGTTCGTGTTCACCCACGACTCGATCGGCCTGGGCGAAGACGGTCCGACCCACCAGTCGGTCGAGCACGTCTCGTCGCTGCGCCTGATCCCGGGCCTGGACAACTGGCGCCCGTGCGACACGGTCGAATCGCAAGTGGCCTGGGGCGCGGCAGTCCAGCGCCGCGACGGCCCGTCGACCCTGATCTTCTCGCGCCAGAACCTGCCGTTCATGGAGCGCGACAGCGCCCAGGTCGCCAACGTCGCCAAGGGCGGCTATGTGCTGCGCGACGCCGCTGACGCCAAAGTCATCCTGATCGCCACCGGTTCGGAAGTCGAGCTGGCCGTGAAGGCGGCCGAAGCGCTGGCAGGCGAGGGCATTGCCGCACGCGTGGTCTCGATGCCGTCGACCGACGTGTTCGACCGCCAGGATGCAAGCTATAAAGCAAGTGTCTTGACGCGCGGCACGCCACGTGTCGCCATCGAAGCCGGCGTGACCGATTTCTGGTACAAGTATGTGGGCCTGGAAGGCGCGGTCGTCGGTATCGACACCTTCGGCGAGTCGGCTCCGGCGCCGGTGCTGTTCAAGCACTTCGGCTTCACGGTCGAGAACGTCGTGGCCAAGGCGAAAGCGGTCATCGCTGCCTAATGTTTTTCACGGGCTGCCTGCGGGTGGCCCGTTTCGTATTCGAGGTCGAAAAGAGTTTTTTTCTAATCAGGAGCTAAGCAATGACGATCAAAGTTGCAATCAACGGCTACGGCCGCATCGGCCGCAACATCCTGCGCGCTTTCTACGAAGGCGGCAAAAAGCAAGACATCCAGATCGTGGCGATCAACGACCTCGGCAATGCCGAGTCGAACGCCCACCTGACCCGCTATGACACCGCCCACGGCAAGTTCCCGGGCACCGTCACGGTCGAAGGCGACAACATGATCGTCAACGGCGATCCGATCCGCGTGTTCGCGCAGCGTAACCCGGCCGAAATCCCATGGGGCGAGCTGGGCGTGGACGTGGTGCTGGAATGCACGGGCTTCTTCACCACCAAGGAAAAGGCATCGGCCCACCTGAAGGGCGGCGCCAAGAAGGTCATCATCTCGGCACCGGGCGGCAAGGATGTGGACGCCACCATCGTCTTCGGCGTCAACCAGGACGTGCTGAAGTCGACCGACACCGTCATTTCGAACGCTTCCTGCACCACCAACTGCCTGGCCCCGCTGGTCAAGCCGCTGAACGACGCCATCGGCCTGGAAACCGGCCTGATGACCACCGTGCACGCCTACACCAACGACCAGGTGCTGTCGGACGTGATGCACGAAGACCTGCGCCGCGCCCGTTCGGCCACCATGAGCATGATCCCGACCAAGACCGGCGCGGCCGCCGCGGTCGGCCTGGTGCTGCCTGAACTGAACGGCAAGCTGGACGGCTTCGCGATCCGCGTGCCGACCATCAACGTCTCGCTGGTCGACCTGTCCTTCATCGCCAAGCGCGACACCACGGTGGACGAGGTCAATTCGATCCTGAAGAGCGCCTCGGAAGGCGCCCTGAAAGGCATCCTGACCTACCAGACCGAGCCGCTGGTCTCGATCGACTTCAACCACAACCCGGCCTCGTCGAACTTCGATTCGACCCTGACCAAGGTCTCGGGCCGCCTGGTGAAAGTCTCGTCGTGGTACGACAACGAGTGGGGCTTCTCGAACCGCATGCTCGACACCACCGTCGCGCTGATGAACGCCAAATAATTCTCGCAAGCAGCAATGAAAAACCCGCCGACCGGCGGGTTTTTTTTCGTCCATCGCCTGCGCTCAGGCCTTTGGCCAGGGTGTCAGGATCTCGAAGCCATTGGCGGTGACCGCGATCATGTGTTCCCACTGGGCCGAGAGCGAGCCGTCGCGCGTCACCACGGTCCAGCCGTCGTCGAGCTGGGCCACTTCGTCGTCGCCGGCATTGATCATCGGCTCGACCGTAAACGTCATGCCTTCCTTCAGCAGCAGGCCCGTGTTCGGGCGGCCGTAGTGCAGCACCTGCGGGTCTTCGTGGTAGACGCGGCCGATGCCGTGGCCGCAGTAGTCGCGTACCACCGAATAACCGGCGGCCTCGGCGATTTTCTGGATCGCGTGGCCGACGTCGCCCAGGCGCGAACCGGGACGCACCGTGCGGATGCCCGCCATCATGCATTCATAGGTGGTGTCGACCAGGCGCTTCGCCTCGAGGCTGGGCGTGCCGGCGTAGTACATGCGGCTGGTGTCGCCGTGCCAGCCGTCCTTGATCACGGTGACGTCGATGTTGACGATGTCGCCGTCCTTCAAAATTTCCTTT
The DNA here is from genome assembly GCF_015101885.1 of Massilia litorea. Taxonomy (NCBI): domain Bacteria; kingdom Pseudomonadati; phylum Pseudomonadota; class Betaproteobacteria; order Burkholderiales; family Oxalobacteraceae; genus Massilia; species Massilia litorea. The sequence goes on along the minus strand of NZ_CP062941.1, from coordinate 97,803 downwards.
TCGCTCGGGATGCCGTGGCAGACCACGCCATTCACCGAGGTGCACAGGGTCTTCGGGAAGCCGTGGTAGCCGACGTTGGCCGGCGTTGCCTTCTGTACCTTGCGGATGTACTCGTTGCAGCGGCGGTCGAGTTCTTCGGTGGAGACGCCGGGAACGACGTATTCATTGATCATTTCCAGGACTTCGGCGGCCATGCGGCCGGCGACGCGCATCTTCGCGATGTCCTTGTCGTTCTTGAGTTTGATTGCCATGTTTGCCTTGAAAGCCAGGTGTGCCGGCCCTGCGGGCGCGGTGCGGTCAATCCGCTATGATACCTCAGGGTGTTGCAGGGCTGCACCGGGCGTGCGCGGACAAAAAAAATCCGCCGGGCAGGCCGGCGGATGTGGGTGCGACGGGTGACGCGTCAGAACCGGTAGGACGCGTTGATGTACGCGGTACGGCCGCGTGCATCGTAGTAGCGGTCGTCGTAGCCGAACTGCTGGCCGCGGTTCGCGCCCGAGGTCGAGGGAACGAAAGGTGGTTCCTTGTCGGCCAGGTTCAGGACGCCGGCGGTGACCGACCAGGTCGCGTTCGGGGTCCAGACGGTCTGCAGGTCGAAGGTGGCGAAGGACTTGACCTTGTAGCGCACTTCTTCCTGGCCGGTGACGTTGCCGCCGGCGTCAAGTACATCGACCAGGGTTTCCTGGTCGCGGTAGCCCGACTTGAAGTTCGCGCTCAGGGTGGTCGAGAAGTTGCCGGTCTTCAGGGTATTGCGCCAGGTGCCGCGGTTGCGGAAGGTCACGGTGCCCAACTCGGCGAAGTTGGCGATCGCCGAGAAGTACTCTCCGTTTTGTTCCAGCTGGCCCTTCTCGCGCAGCATCTGCGAGATGTTCAGCTGCGAGGTCAGCGCGCCCCAAGGGGTACGGTAGCGGCCGGTGATGTCCCAGTCGATACCCGTGGCGTAGGACTTGCCCAGGTTCTGGTTATCCGCCTTGAAGGCCAGGTAGTTGCGGCCGGTGGCGATGTCCACCTGCGAGCCCCACGAGTTCGGGAACTGCAGCGGGTTCGCAAAGACCACCTGCTCGCTCAGCTGGCCGAAGGTATCACGGATCGCAACCGTCCAGATGTCGGCGCCGAGGCTGAGCGCGCGGAACGGCTCGTAGCGGAAGCCCAGGGTGGCCTGGCGCGATTTTTCAGGCTTCAGGGTCTGGTTGCCGCCGGCCAGCTGGTCGTACTGGGCGCTGCCTGGACGGCAGAGCGCGCCGTTAGCCGCTGCCACCTGCTGCAGTTCCGGCGAGCAGGTGTAGTTCTCGCTGGTCACGCCAAAGCTCTGGAGCGCGGCATTGACCTGCGGGACCGTCGGTGCGTGGAAGCCGTTGCCGACCGAACCGCGCACCAGGAAGTTCGTCGTTGGCGACCACTTGAAGCTGGCCTTGCCGGTGAGGGCGCTGCCGAAGTCCGAGTAGTGGTCGTAGCGTGCCGCGGCACCCAGTTCCAGGTTCTTGATGACAGGCATCACCAATTCGGCGAACACGCCTTTCGAATTGCGCTTCGCGGTGTACGGCAGGGAGCTGGCGGCATCGCCGAAACGCTGGTCGCACTCGAGGCCTGCGGCGCCGCCGCACAGGGTGCCGGCCACCGGATCGGCCAGTGCGCCCTGGGCGAACAGGCTCGGCTTCGAGGAGAACTCCTCGCGGTTGAAGTTGACGCCGACGCCCAGCATCATGGCGCCGCCCGCCAGTTGCATCAGCGAGCGCGAGCCGGTCAGCGCGACCGAATTCAGCTCGGACACACCGCCATCCCAATAGCCGTTATAGGCAGTCGCGCTGATCGCCTGTTGCGCGGCAGCGCTTTGCTGGCCCGGTCCGACGAAGGGATCGAGCAGGCCGCTGCTGGTCAGGTTGCTGACGGCAAGGGCGCCCGGATAACCGGAGATGTCGCCGCGCACCTTGCTCTTTGAGAAGTTGTACGACGCATCGTAATCCCAGCCGGCGAAGCTGCCGCGCGAGCCGAACACGGCGCTGGCGAACTGGGCGATGTCGTTCGACGTACGCTGGCCCAGGTCGAACAGGCGGTAGAAGGCGACGGTGTCGCCGGTAATGCCGAGCGGCACCAGGTACTGGTTGTGCAGGGCCGTACCGGCATCGATCGAGACCTGCCCCGGCACCGGCGCGATGCGCGAGCTTTGCTTGGTTTGCGAGAGCAGCACGTCGGCATACAGTTCCTGGCCGAAGGCCTTGGTCGTTCCGGACAGCATCAGGCTGTCGCGCTTGCGTTCCGGGAAAATCTCCAGATCCTTGACGAAGTCGTAGCCGCAGTAGTCGTCGACGAAGTTCTCGCCGTCGATGGTGTAGGGCTGGGTAACGCGGAAGGTCTTGGTCGGGCAGCTGCCGCTGGTGCGCAGTGCCGGGCTGATCAGCTCGCCGCGGTCGTTCAGGACGTTGGCCGGGATCGGGCTGGCCGAGAATTGCTGGATGCGATACTGCTTGCCGTTGGCCGAGAAGGTACGCTCGCCGGTGTTGGCGAACGAACGGCTGCCCGAAGTGAGCTTGGTGCGCTCGTCGTGGCCGAAGGTCAGCATCACGTTCCAGCCGTCCTCGTCGAGCGAACCGAAGCCCTTGGTCAGACTGAAGCGGCGTTCACGGGCGCCGTCCTTGGGATGCGAGTAGCCGACCGTGATGTCGGCATCGGTACGGTCGCGCTTGGTGATGAAGTTGACGACGCCGGCGATGGCGTCGGCGCCGTACAGCGCGGAAGCGCCGTCGGTCAGCAGTTCGACACGGTCGATGGCCGACAGCGGGATCGAGTTCAGGTCGAAGCCGGCGGCGAAGCCGGTGAGGGTCTGGCCGCCGAACTGCGCGAGGCGTTTGCCGTTGAGCAGGACGAGGGTACGGGTTTCACCGACATTGTGGATCGAGATGCCCGAGAAGCCGAAGGTCTGGCCGCCGACCGAAGCCGATTCGCCGGTCGAGCCCTGCACCGTCGACATGCGCTGCACCAGGTCGGCCATCGAGGTAACGCCAGATGCGCGGATGGCTTCGGCGGTGACGGTCGTGACCGGCAACGCTCCTTCGGCGGCGATGCGCTTGATCGAGGAACCCGTCACCTCGACGCGCTGCATGGCTGGTTGTTCCGGTTGCTCTTGCGCCATTGCCGGCAGGGCGGCGACGCCCAGGCCGAGCGCGACACCGCTGGAAAACATCAGGCGCAGCGATTGCGCCATAACTTTTTCTTTAAACATGATGTCCTATTTAATAGATTGGGCCCCGGAAATCCGAGCGGAAGTCCGGTACATCCTGATGGGTTCTCTGTGAAAAGAAGTTCCTTCTTTTCACCTTTGCCATAACATCATTTGGCAACTTCGGTGTCAACGAGCGCGCGTTATAAGAAAACAACTATTGTGAATATGTGTCGTTACGGAGTCACAATGTTGTAAGGAAACACATTGGCTTGGAGGGCCGCGGCAGGCGGCGCGGGGACGCGGGAAAAGCGGAAATACAATAAAAAATGCCCGCCGAAGCGGGCACCGCATGCCGGCATGGCCGGCATCTGCGATCAGGCGTGCATCAGAACGACTGGTTGTAACGGACGTAGAAGAAGCGGTCGATTGGCTGGTCCGCATCCACCGAGGCAGCCGAGGCCTGGGTGTTGTACGTGATGCGCGGCTCTTTGCCGAAGACGTTGTTCACGCCCACCAGAATGCGGCCGTTCCACGAGGTCTTGTAGCCGACGCTCAGGTCGTGGTACACCAGCGAACCGAGCTTGTTGGCACCGGTACCCCAGGTGGTTTGGGCGTTCGGCAGGTTGCACTCGACGTCCACGTCCCAGCACTGGTCCTTGACCGGGCTGTAGTAACGCATGCCCCAGGTCGCGCTCCAGTTGCCCAGGTTCCAGTCCAGGGTGGTGTTCGACTTCACGCGGTTGTACAGGTACTCGCCGGCGTAGTTGTTCCACTGGCTGTCGGCACCGGTACGGGTACGGAAGGTGTCGACGTACGAGGTCTCGTTACGGACCGAGAACTGGCCGTACTGGGTACGCGGCAGGCGGTAGGACAGGGCGATGTCGAAGCCTTCGGTTTCCATTTCGCCCAGGTTGGCGTTGCCGTGCGACAGGGCATTGACCTGGCCGGTGGCCGGGTCACGCTTGATCACGCTGCAGAAGTCAGCCGAACCGTTGATATAGCACTCGTTGGCCACGTATTCGGCGGAAATGCCGGTGATACGGTTCTTGACCTTGATGTTGTACCAGTCGAGCGAGCCGGAGAAACCTGGCAGGAACGACGGGCTGTAGACGAAGCCAAGGGTCTTGGTAACCGCGGTTTCAGGCTGCAGGAAGGTGTTGCCTGCGCCCGAGTTGAAGGCGGTCAGGCCTTGGGTGCCACCGGTGCTGCTGATCGGGGTACCCGACTGGTCGAGCTGGCGATAGGTCGCGTTGGTGCCCATGGCAACGCAGCGCGCCTGGACGGCCGGATCGCGCGCGGCTTCGCCGAAGCGGGTGTCGCACGGATCGAGGAAGGTGTCGAACGACTGCTGGCCGCCACCGAAGGTGTCGCCCAGGGCAGGTGCACGGAAGCCTTCAGCCCAGGTACCACGGGTCAGCAGGTCCTTGACCGGCTTGTACATGAAGCTGATCTTGCTGTTGGTGGTGTTGCCGAAGTTGCTGTAGTCCGAGTAGCGCGACGCCAGGTTGAAGCTCAGCAGTTCTGCGAACGGCTGGCCCTTCAGGACCGGCACGTTCAGTTCGGCGTAGGCTTCCTTGACGGTGTAGCGGCCGACGGTCGGGTTGCCCGCCAGGTCGGTCGAGTAGCCCGATTGCTCGAACTGGCCCGGACGGTCGTAGCCCTTCACTTCACGGCGCTCGACGCCGGCCGCGAAGCCGATTGCGCCGGCCGGCAGCTTGAAGACTTCGCCGCCGATGTCGGCGGTGAAGCTGGTGACCGAGCTGCCATAGGTCGCCTGGCCGGTCGACATGACGTAGGCCAGCGCTTCCGGGGTCGAGGCCGATGGGCCGCCCAGGATGTCGAACGGGGTGCACTCGGTCAGGCCGATCGGCGCGCCCGGGGTGCCGCACTGGACGACGCCGGAGGCATTCAAGAACGATGGGCCGAGGGCGCGCTTCAGGTTCGGCAGGTTCAGGTTGCCGGTGCCCAGGGTCGAACCGGTGACCTTGCTGTGGTTCCAGCCGGCGCTCCAGTTCCATGCCATGTCGCGCACGTTGAAGTTGCCTTCGAGGGTGCCGTCGACGTGCAGGGTGCGGTTTTCGTTTTCGGTCACGCGTGGCACTTCGATCGTGCGGCGGGCGAAGAACAGGTCCTGGCCATTACCGGCGCCGGCCACCTGGTTGCCGTACGGGTTGAAGTAGCTGTCCTGGTCGATGTAGACCGGGAAGGTCGACTGGGTGGTCGACTGCAGCGGGTAACCGGCAATCTGCGCGGTCGATTTGCGCTGCGAGTACATCGCGGTGCTGCTGAACTTCATGTCCAGCGGCAGGTTGACTTCGCCCTTGACGAACAGCGTATCGAGCTTGTTCGGCATGACGAACATCATGTCTTGCGTCGAATTGTACTTGTCCGCGCTGGCGCCCACGTAGTTGTGGTAGCTGTTCGGGTCGCGCGAATTGGCGCCGGTGCCCACGCCGTCGTAGGTGCCGGTGTGGTTCAGGGTCTTGTTGAAGCCGCCCTTGGCCGGATCGGTGAGGGAACCGCCGAACGCGTCGACGGCGGTGATACGGCCCCATGGGCCGCCACCCAGGCCTGCGGTCGGGTGTGCCGGACCGTAGGAGGTGGAGGTGATTTCACGCGACGATGGCCAGACCACGCCCTGCTCGGTGTGCGACAGGCCGAACATGAGCGAGGCTTTGTCGTTGCCGGCGCCGTAAGAGAGCGAGAAGTCCTTGTTCTTGCCGTCGCCATGATGCTGGTTGGCGCCGGTGTACAGGCTCAGCTGGCCGCCTTCCATCGACTTCTTCAGGATGATGTTGACCACGCCGGCGATCGCGTCCGAGCCGTAGATCGACGAGGCGCCGTCCTTCAGCACTTCGATGCGTTCGATCATCGAGGCAGGAACGGTCGACATGTCGGTGAAGCCGTCGACGGTCTGGGTCCAGCGCTTGCCGTTGACCAGCACCAGCAGGCGGTTCGAGCCCAGGTTGCGCAGGTTGATGTACTGGCCGCCGTTTTCACGGTTCGAGGTCAGCGAGCCGCCCTTGCTGAAGTCCGGCGAGCCGGCCGACGACAGGTTGTTCAGGATGTCGCCGACGGTGACCAGGCCGGTTGCCTGGATCTGCTGCTGGGTCATCACCTGGACCGGCTGGGCCGTTTCCAGGTCGACCTGGCGAATACGCGAACCGGTGACTTCGACGCGTTGCATCGATGCCGACGCCGGCGCTGCGTCCTGGGCAAACGCAGACTGCATGCCAACGGCCAGGCCGCTCAGGCAGATCACGCGGATCGACCGGGACAAGATTGTTTCGATCATGAAACGACACTCCTCAGTAAAAAATCACTCACTCTGATCCAGATTTAGTATTTTTTTATGTAAATACGTCATTCAGGCGTTCAGGCATTCTTCGACGCAACTGGAGTTGCATCAAGCGGGCATCATGGAACCATCTCACGCATGAGCTTGTCAATGGAGTGAACTTTTTACTTTTGAAATGTTGCAAAATTGTGTAAATACGTGAGAATTTCTTTTGTGCACCCTTGACGCCGCGTAGGCAAAGCGTTAACGAAAAATGCCCGCCGAAGCGGGCATTCGATGACAGCCCGCCGGAGCGGGCCGTTCAGGCGTGGCTTAGAACGACTGGTTGTAACGGACCCAGAAGAAGCGGTCCAGCGGGACGTCCGCGTCGACTTTCGCTGCCGACGAGCCGGCATCGTAGTTCGAACGTGGCTTGCGGCCCAGGATGTTGTTGATACCAACCATGATCTTGCCGTTCCATGCGGTCTTGTAACCGACGCTCAGGTCGGTATAGACCTGCGAACCGAGCTTGTTGTAGCCGTCGAAGCCAGCGGACTGGCCAGTCGGGTTGTTGCACTCGATCGGCGCGGCAGGATCGCAATCCCAGCCGGTGGTCTTGACCGGGCTGAAGTAACGGGCGCCCAGGGTGGCCGACCAGTTGCCCAGCGACCAGTCCAGGTTGACGTTCGACTTCACGCGGTAGTACGGGTACTCGCCGGCGTAGTTCAGCACTTCCGACTCGTTCGTGCTCTGCAGGTTGAACTCGTCCACATAGGTGGTCTGGCTGCGGATCGCGAACTGGCCGTACGCATTGCGCGCCAGGCGGTAGTTCAGCTCCAGGTCGATACCCTTGGTCGACATCGAACCCATGTTCTTGTTGCCACGGTTCAGCTGGGTGATCTGGCCGGTTGCGTCACGCGAGAAGTTGTTGCAGAACTCTTGCACACCGCTCACGTAGCACTGGTTCAGGGTGTAAGCGACGCCGATGGCCGACACACGGTTCTTGACTTCGATGTCGAAGTAGTCCACAGCGATCGACAGGCCGTTCACGTACGATGGGTTGTACACGAAGCCTGCGGTCTTGGTGGTTGCCGTTTCCGGGGTCAGGCTGTTGTTGCCGACGCCGGTGTTGAACGCCACCGGGGTCTGTGCACCAGCTGCACCGACGTTGCCGCCAGCCTGGTTCTTCTGGCGGAAGTTGGCTGGGGCGCCGCTGGCGATGCAGCGTGCTGCGACGGCTGCGTCGCGCGAGGCACGGCCGAAGGCGGTATCGCAGATGTCCAGGTAGGTGTCGAACGACTGCGAGCCGCCGCCGAAGGTGTCGCCCAGTGCCGGAGCACGGAAGCCTTCAGCCCAGGTGCCGCGGACCAGCAGGTCGTTGATTGGCTTCCAGGTCAGGCTGACCTTGCTGTTGGTGGTGTCGCCGAAGTTGCTGTAGTCCGAATAGCGGGTTGCCAGGTTCAGGCCCAGGCTCTGTGCCAGGAAGACATTCTTCAGGATAGGAACGTTCAATTCGGCATACGCTTCCTTGACCGTGTACTTGCCGACCGTGCTGAAACCAGCCAGGTTGGTCGTCAGTGCCAGCTGCTCGAGCGAGTCAGGATTGTCCGAACCGCGTACTTCGCGGCGTTCGATACCGGCTGCGAAGCCCAGGCCGCCTGCTGGCAGCTTGAAGATTTCGCCGCTGATGTCGGCCGTTGCGCTGTTGACGGTGCTGTTGTAGGTACCGCCGCCTTTGTGGTTGATGTAAGCCAGCGCTTCCGGGGTCGACGCCGATGGGCCGCCCAGGACGTTGAACGGTACGCAACCGGTGACGATGTTGGTCATGCTGGTGCCGCAGTGCACGACACCGTCGGTACCCAGGAAGGATGGGCCGACGGCCTTCTTCAGGTTGACCAGGTCGATGTTGCCGCTGCTGGTGGTGTTGCCGCTGACCGCGCTGTGGTTGTAACCCAGGCTCCAGTCCCAGGTGCTTGGACCCAGGTTCAGGTTGCCTTGCAGGGCTGCGTCGACGTGCAGGGTGCGGTTCTTGTTCTGGGTGATGCGCGGCAGTTCGATGACGCGGCGGGCAAAGAACACGTCCTGGCCGAGGCCGGCGCCGGCTACTTGGTTGCCGTACGGATTGTAGTAGCTGTCCTTGTCCAGGAAGACCTTGTTCGCGACCTGGGAGGTGCTGGTCAGCGGGTAGCCGGCGACCTGGGTCGTCGAGCCGCGCTCGGCGTACATGGCGGTGGTGGTGAAGCGCATGTCCATCGGCAGGTTCAGCGTGCCTTTGGTGAAGATCGAGGTCAGGCGGCTCGGCGCCTGGAACATCATGTCCTGGGTCGAGTTGTACAGGTCCGCTTCCTTGGCGCTGGAGAAAGCGTGGTAGTTGGCCGGATTGCGCGAATCCGAGCTGGTGCCCACGCCGTCGTAGGTGCCGGTGTGGTTGATCATGCGGTTGAAACCGCCGGCTGCGGCCGAGGTGTTCGAGGTGCCGGCTGCCGTGATCGGGGTAACGCGGCCCCATGGGCTGGTGCCCAGGCCGTCGAAGTAGTGGTTCGGGCCGTAGGTGAAGCTGGTCAGCGCGCGGTCGCGTGCCCACACAACGCCTTGCTCCGCGTGCGACAGGCCGAACATCAACGAACCCTTGTCGCCAGCGACGCCGTACGACAGGCTCCAGTCCTTGGTCTTGCCGTCGCCTTCCTTGTTCTGGCCCATGTAGCCGCTGAACTGGCCACCTTCCATGTTTTTCTTCAGGATGATGTTGACCACGCCGGCGATCGCGTCCGAGCCGTAAATGGCCGAGGCGCCGTCCTTCAGGATTTCCATGCGGTCGATCATCGACGACGGGATGGTCGACATGTCGGTGAAGCCGTCAACCGACTGGCTCCAGCGTTTGCCGTCCACCAGCACCAGCAGACGCTCGGAACCCAGGTTACGCATGTTCAGGAACTGGCCGCCCATTTCGCGGTTGGAGGTCAGCACCGCGCCGCGCGAGAAGTCCGGGCTACCCGACGAGGACAGGGTGTTCAGGATGTCGCCGACGGTGACGAGGCCGCTCTTCTGGATCTGCTCCTGGCTCATGACCTGGATTGGTTGTGCCGTCGCCAGGTCAACAGCGCGAATACGGGAACCGGTCACTTCGACGCGCTGCAGTGAGGTTTCGGTAGTCGCCGTTTGGGCAAAGGCGGACATCGCGCTTACAGCCAGGGTAACGGCCACCGCGATTTTTGTACGTTGATGCATGGACACTCCAAGAAAATGGGTTTTCAGTTATTTCGTCTGCTCTGTTCGAGACTGCAATTTCAACAATCCGGCCCGCCACGTCACGGATGACGTGCCGTGCGCAGGCTGTATGTATTGTCTGCAAGACTTGTATATAGGACACTTTCCTTTGATCAATGTCAATACTCTGCAGAGCCGATTAGTCTTAAACGCAACACAACAGTTGCTCCTGAAAACTTTGTTTTCTTTTATAAGAAAATGTGCATAAATACGGCCGCCCACGGCGCAGCTCGCGCCCTGCATCGAAGCAGGTCGCGAGCGCTTGGTGGCAGTGCAAAAATGCTGGTGCGGCGCACCATCGCGGTGCGGGCGGCAGGAGGGGGAAACTGTTTCAGCCCAGCAGGCTGATCCAGAGCTTTTTGACGTTGGCGCTGTGCGTGAGAACCTGCGCATGGGGCACGCGCGCCTCGTCGCCCTGCAGCCGCAACTGGTGCTGCAGCTTGCGCATCGCCCGGTAGGCGTCGGCGGCGCCGGCGGCCAGCGCCGGATCGATCAGGCCCAGTTCTCCGCTGCGGTGCAGCAATGCGATGTTGCCGACATTCGCCGTGAGTTGCGGATGCGCCGAGGCATAGCGCAGCACCAGGTACTGGACGATGAATTCGATGTCGATCATGCCGCCCGCATCCTGCTTCAGGTCGAACAGGGAAGTGCGGTTCGGCATCGCGTCGTGCATGCGCTGGCGCATCTTGAGCACTTCGGCCTTCAGCTCGGCCTCCTGGGCGCTGCGGTCGCGCCGCAGCACGGCCTCCCGGATCTCCTCGAAGCGCGCGCCGATGGCGGCATCGCCGGCGCAAAAGCGTGCGCGCGTCAATGCCTGGTGTTCCCAGACCCAGGCCGCATTGTGCTGGTAGCGCTCGAAGGCGGCCAGCGAACTGACCAGCATGCCGCTGGCCCCGTCCGGACGCAGCGCGGTGTCGATGTCGAACAGGATGCCGGCCGGGGTGTGGGCCGTCATCCAGGTGATGAAGCGCTGCCCCAGCTTGGCGTAATTCGACGGCGCCATGTCGTCGTCGTCGTCGAACAGGAAGATGACGTCCAGGTCCGAGACATAGCCCAGTTCCTTGCCGCCGAGCTTGCCGTAGGCGATGACGGCGAAGCGCGGATCCTCGCGGTGGCGGGTGGCCACCGTCTTCCAGGCCCAGCGCACGGTGGCGGCAACGACCACGTCGGCCAGCGCCGACAGGTGGTCGGCCAGGCGCTCGACCGACAATTCTCCGGCCAGGTCCAGGGCCAGCAGCCGGAACAGCTGGGCGTGGTGGGCATCGCGCAGGATGTCGAGCTGGCGTTCGGTGTCGCCTTCTGCTTCGCCGAGTTTCGCGTCGAGGCTGGCCGACAGCTGGGCCGGCTCGTCGATGCCGCCGCGGTCGTCCAGCAGTTCGTCGAGCAGGATCGGGTGCAGGGTCAGGAAGGTCGCGGCCCAGCCGCTCGCATGCATCATGCGGATCACGCGCTCGAGGGTGTGCGGGTATTCGGTCAGCAGCGACAGGTAGGCCGAGCGCCGGGCAATGGCCTCGAGAAAATCGAGCAGGCGCCCGAGGGTCGCGCCATGGCTGCCGACGCCGGCTTCCACGACGACGGTCGCCACCAGCGGCAGCGCCAGGTTGACCAGGGCCAGCAGGCGCGCACGGCTCGCGTCGGGCAGGCTCTGCAGACGGGGCGCGCCCCAGGTCGCGGCCAGGCGCCGCGCGGCCCCTGCGGGATCGTCATAGCCGAGCGCGCCGAGGTGGGCTTCGATCGCGGCGATCGCTTCCGGGTCGGCCGCGATCGCTTCCAGTTCCGCGCGCTCCTCGCCGGCGGGGGCGCTCTTGTCGGCGAACATGTCGTCGAACTGGGCGGCGACGAAGGCACGCCGTTGTTCCAGCTGGGCGAGCAGGGTCGGCACGTCGGGCAGGCCCATCATGCGGGCGACGATCTCGCGGTCGCCCTCGTTCGCGGGCAGGGTATGGGTCTGGGCGTCGTCCAGGTATTGCAGCCGGTGTTCGAGGTTGCGCAGGAAGGTATACGCTTCCAGCAGGCGCTCGACGGTTTCCTGCGTCATCAGTTCGCGCTCGGCCAGCAGGCGCAGGGTCAGGCGGGTCGAGCGCTCGCGCAGGGCCGGATCGCGCCCGCCGCGGATCAGCTGGAACACTTGCGCGAGGAATTCGATCTCGCGGATGCCGCCGCGCCCGAGCTTGACGTTGTTGCTGCGGTCCGGGTGCAGGCGCTCCTGGCGTTTGACCTCGGCGCGGATCTGGGCGTGCATGTTGCGGATCGCGTCGATCACGCCGAAGTCGAGGTAGCGCCGGAACACGAAGGGCCGCACGATCGCCTCGAGTGCGGCAATGTCCTCCGCCGTCCCGGTCACGGCGCGCGCCTTGACCCAGGCATAGCGTTCCCATTCGCGCCCCTGCACGATCAGGTATTCCTCGACCATGTTCAGGCTGGCGGCCAGCGGCCCGGAATTGCCGTTCGGGCGCAGCGCCATGTCGACGCGGAAGGTAAAGCCGTCCTCGATGACTTCCGACAGCGCGCCGATCAGGCGCCGCCCCAGGCGCACGAAGAATTCATGGTTCGACAGCTCGCGCTGGCCGGGGCCGGCGGCCGTTTCGCCATCCTCGGGATAGACGAAGATCAGGTCGATGTCGGAGGAGACGTTCAGTTCTCCGCCGCCGCCCTTGCCCATGGAGAGCACGATCATCTCCTGCGGGCGGCCCGATTCGGCGCCGATCGGCATGCCGTGGGCGGCCACCAGTTCGGCCATCAGGTCGGCCAGGTGGGTGCGGATCGCGAAGTCGGCGAGATGGGTCATGGCGCTGACGACTTCGTCCATGTTCGATGCGCCTTCCAGCTCGCGCCGGATCAGGGCCGCCAGCAGCAGGTTGCGCAGGCGCCGCATGGCGCGCGGCAAGGGAATGCCGGCTGCCAGCTCGTGCTCCAATAACGCGCCGAAATCCGGGCAAGCCAGCGATAATTGAGCCAGCTGTGCGACGCGCTCTTCACGCCCGGCGGCGGCGGCGATCCAGCGTTGGTAGAAGCGCGAGGCGCAGGCGGGGGAAGGATGGGGCATGGAGGGTGTCCGGCACGAGAGTAAAAGCGTTCCGACAGGCAGCTTGCGGTAGAATTGCCCGCCGTGCTGCCCCGGTCAGCACGATGGTAAGGTAGACGCCGCAATTCAAGCAAGCGCTCTCTTATTAAAGAACTAATTTTCGGCGAGCCTTATTATTAGCACCCTGATGCACAATCCGGAACCGCAGGCCCCTCCCGCGCCCGTGCCGCTGGCCGAACGCTGGCGGCGGTTGCGTGCCGCCTACCGCTATGCCAACCTGGCGTCGCATCATGTGCTTGGATTCGCCGTCAAGCTGGCGCTGCTCGTCTATTTCGGCCTGGGCATCCTGTTCCTGGTCCTGCGCTACGCGATCCTCCCCAACATCGACCTGTACAAGGGCGACATCGAGCGCGCCGCCAGCCACGCGCTCGGCAACAAAGTCGCGATCGCCCGCATCTACGCCACCTGGAGCGGGGTGCATCCCTCGCTGTTCCTGGGCGACGTCACGCTGACGGACGCCGCCGGCCGCCAGGTGCTCGCGCTGCCTTCGGTGGCGGCCACCTTTTCCTGGTGGAGCGTGTTCGCGGCCGAGCCGCGCTTCGAAACGCTCGAACTGATCCGGCCCCAGCTGGACGTGCGGCGCGGGCCTGACGGCGTAATCCAGGTCGCCGGCATCCGCATCGATCCGAAAGAGGACAAGGGCGGACCCGGCGGCGACTGGGTGTTTCGCCAGCGCGAGATCCTGATCCGCGAAGGCCGCATCGACTGGACCGACGGCCAGCGTGGGGCGCCGCCCCTGAGCCTGCGCGAGGTCGGCGTCGTGTTGCAGAACCATTGGACCACGCACAAGTTTGCCCTGAAGGCGACGCCGCCGACCGAACTGGCCCAGCCGCTCGACGTGCGCGCACGCTTCACCCATCCGCGCTTTGGCGGGCGGGCGTCGGACGTCGCGCGTTGGCGCGGCGAGCTCTACGCCGACCTGCGCGAAGCTGACCTGGCCGCCTGGCGCCGTTACCTCGACTATCCGTTTTCGCTGACCCAGGGCCGCGGCTCGCTGCGCGCCTGGATCACGCTCGACAATGCGCGCCTGGCCGGCTTCACTGCCGACCTTGCCCTGTCCGGCGTGGCCGCGCGCGTCAAACCCGAGCTGCCGCCGCTGCGGCTGGCGCGGGTTTCGGGACGCCTGTCGGCGCAGGAGACCCTGCTGCCCGGCAAGGAAGACGGCAAGCCGACGTTCGGCGCCAACGGCCACACGGTCAGCCTGGACAATTTCATGGTGGTCACGCACGACGGTCGCAGCCTGCCGCCGGCCACCCTGACCGAAACTTTCGCTCCGGCAGCGGCCGGCAAGCCGCAGCGCGTCACGGTCGAGGCGCGCCAGGTCGACCTGGCGGCCCTGGCCGAGATGGCGGCGCAGCTGCCGCTGTCGAACCTGCAGCGGCGCGCGCTGGCCGACTTCGCACCGCGCGGACGCCTACTCGATTTCTCGGCCTCCTGGGACGGCCAGTATCCCCATCTGGCCGGCTATCGGATCAAGGGGCAGGTGGCTGGTCTCAGCCTGCGGCCGCAGGCGGCGCGCGCCGCGGTGCCGGCCGCCCCGGGTGCAGCCGCCGATACCGCGCAGCCGGCGCTGCCGGCCTTGCCCGGCTTCGACAACCTGTCGGGTTCGATCGACGCGACCGACAAGGGTGGCAGCATCGTCCTCGATTCCAGGGAGCTGGTGCTGCACATGCCGGCCTGGTTCGCCGATCCGGCCATGCCTTTCGATAAGCTGGCGCTGGGCGCGCGCTGGACCTACCAGCCGCAGGAGCAGCTGCTGGTCGAGGTCGACAAGCTCGAGTTCGCGCAAGGCAGCCTGCGCGGCAACCTGTCGGGGCGCCACCTGCTGCCGCTGGGTCCGGGTCACGGTCCGGGCGTGGCCGATGTCGAAGGCACGCTGGACGGCTTCCAGATCGCCCAGGTCGGGCGTTTCCTGCCGCTGGCGACGCCCGAACACCTGCGCGACTGGCTGAGCACGGCGCTGCAGGGCGGCATGCTCAACGACGTGCGCCTGCGCCTGCGCGGCGACCTGGCCGAGTTCCCCTTCCGCGCCGAGAACGCGGCGGCGCGCGCGCGCGGCGAGTTCCGCGTCGCCGGACGCATCGCCGGGGGCGTGCTCGAATACGCGCCCTTCCACCGCACGCCTGAGAACAAGCCGACGTGGCCGGTTGCCGAGGCCATCAACGGCAGCATCGTCTTCGACCGCGCGCGCATGGAAATCATCGGCGACACGCTGCGCACCCAGGACCTGAACCTCTCCAACGTCAAGGCAGTGATCCCGAACCTCGGCTCGCACGAGATGCAGCTCGACATCGACGGCAATGCCGCCGGCGCCCTGCAGGACTTCCTGCGTTATGTCGCGGCCAGCCCGGTGCTGGGCTGGATCGGCCATTTCACTGAAGACACCCGCGGCAGCGGCAATGCCCGCCTCGGACTGAAGCTGCAGATGCCGCTGGCGAACCTGCACGACACCAGGGTGCAGGGCGCCCTGCAGCTGCAGGAGAACGACGTGCAGCTCTTCCCGGACCTGCCGCCCATGCAGGCTGCCGTCGGCAAGGTCGAGTTCAGCGAACACGGCGTCAACCTGAACGGGGTCGGCGCCAACTTCCTTGGCGGGCCGCTGGCGCTCACCGGCGGCACCCAGCGCGACGGTGCGATCGCGATCCGCCTGGCCGGCACCCTGTCGGCCGAGGGCATGCGCCGTACCGCGCCGGCGCCGGCGATGGCGCGCCTGGCGCAGCGCCTGTCGGGCAGTACGCGCTACGGCGGCCTGGTCGCCTTCCGCGACCACCAGCTCAGCGTCACGCTCGATTCGAGCCTGGCCGGACTCGGCATGGATTTGCCGGCGCCGCTGAACAAGTCCGAGGCCGACGCGCTGCCGCTACGCTTCGCCCTCACCGGCGCGCCGACGGCGGCGGACGGCAGCGGACGCGACGAACTGCGCCTGTCCCTGGGCGAAGCGGTCGCCGCGCGCTATGTGCGCAGCCGCGCGCCGCACGGCGCCTGGACGGTCGAGCGCGGCGGTATCGGCGTCAACCTGCCGGCCCCGGAACCGGACGACGGCATGATGATCAACGTCGACATGAAGTCCCTGAATGTCGACAACTGGCTGGCCACGGCGCGCGAGATTGCGGGCGAGGGCGAGGCTGTCGCGGGCGCCGCCGCCGGTCCGAATTTTTCCCAATACGTGATACCGACCACGATCGCGGCGCGCGCCTCGGAGCTGTTCGTCGGCGAGCGCCGCATGGCCGACGTCGTGGTCGGCGCCACGCACCGGGGCAACGCCTGGCAGGCGAACATCCATTCGCGCCAGGCGACCGGGTATCTCACCTGGAGCGAAGGGCAGGGGCAGGGCGTGGGCAAGGTTACGGCGCGCCTGGCCTCGCTCGTGATCCCGGAATCGCAGGCGGCCGAAGTCAAGGCGCTGCTCGAATCGAACCGCGGCGCCAGCGCCACGATCCCAGCGCTCGACATCGTGGCCGAACACTTCGAGCTCTTCAATAAACAGTTCGGGCGCCTGGATCTGCAGGCGAGCAACGTGCAGGCGCTGGCCGGCAAGGAATGGCGCATCGACCGCCTGTCGCTGACCAATCCCGACGGCCAGCTGAAAGCGACCGGGCGCTGGCTGACGAAAGACGGCAAGAGCAATACCGGCATGAATTTCACCCTCGACATCCTCGATGCCGGGCGTCTGCTGGATCGGCTCGGCTTCCCCGAAACCCTGCGCCGCGGCAAGGGCAAGCTGTCCGGCGACCTGTCCTGGAGCGGCCTGCCGTATGCGCTCGACATCCCGACGCTGTCGGGCCAGATCGAGATGAACGTCGGCGGCGGCCAGTTCCTGAAACAGGACCCGGGCGCGGCCAAGCTGCTCGGCGTGCTCAGCCTGCAAATGCTGC
Organism: Massilia litorea; assembly: GCF_015101885.1. NCBI lineage: Bacteria > Pseudomonadati > Pseudomonadota > Betaproteobacteria > Burkholderiales > Oxalobacteraceae > Massilia > Massilia litorea. The sequence continues at coordinate 81,139 of NZ_CP062941.1, read as the reverse complement.
CGCGGCTGCTGAAACTCGACTTCCACGACGTGTTCTCGGAAGGCCTGGCCTTTGACGGCATCAGCGCCAACGCCATGATCACGCGCGGCGTCGTGAAAACCGACAACCTGAAAATGCACGGCGTCGCCGCCACGGTGATGATGGAAGGCACGGCGGACATCGCCAACGAATCGACCGACCTGCGCGTGGTCGTGATCCCCGAATTCAACCTCGGTACCGGGCCGCTGGTGTACGGCCTCGCCGTCAATCCGGTGATCGGCCTCGGCTCCTACCTGGCGCAGCTCTTCCTGCGTGCGCCGGTGATGAAGGCGCTGACTTACCAGATGCGGGTCACGGGACCGTGGAAATCGCCTACCATTATCAAACTCGACAACCCGCCGCCCGCCGCGGCCGCCAAAGCGAAGGAATAACGAGATGACCCGCGTTGCCGCAGTCCAGATGGTGTCCAGCCCCGACGTCGCCCACAACCTCGCCACCGCGCGCCGCCTCGTCGGCGAAGCGGCCGCCGCGGGTGCGACCCTGGTGACCCTGCCCGAATACTGGCCCATCATGGGCATGACCGATACCGATAAAGTGCGCCATGCCGAGCCGGAAGGCGCCGGCCCGATCCAGGACTGCATGGCGGCGCTGGCGCGCGAGCACGGCATCTGGCTGATCGGCGGCACCCTGCCGCTGCGCTCGCAGGAAGACGGCAAGGTGCTCAACACGACGCTGGTCTACGACCCGCAGGGTGCATCGATCGGCCGCTACGACAAGATCCACCTGTTCGGCTTCAACAAGGGCGGCGAATCCTATGACGAAGCGCGCACCATCGTGCCGGGCGAAGCGGTCGGCAGCTTCGAGGCGCCGTTCGGCCGGGTCGGCCTGTCGGTCTGCTACGACCTGCGTTTCCCCGAGCTCTACCGCGCCATGGGCGAATGCGCGCTGATCGTGGTCCCGGCCGCTTTTACCCACACCACCGGCAGCGCCCACTGGGAAGTCCTGCTGCGCGCCCGCGCCATCGAAAACCAGTGCTATGTGCTCGCTTCGGCCCAGGGCGGCACCCATGCCAACGGCCGCCGCACTTTCGGCCACAGCATGCTGGTCGATCCCTGGGGCGAAGTGAAGGACGTGTTGCGCGAAGGGGAGGGCGTGGTGTCGGGCGAGCTCGATCCGGCGTTCCTGGCATCGGTGCGCGAGAGCCTGCCGGCGCTACGGCACCGAAAAATGTGATCTCGCCTGGAACGCCGAGGTAACGTAGGGTGGGCACTTGTGCCCACGCGTACGTGCAGTTGAATGCCGCAACGTATCCAACATGGCGATTGCTGCGTTTACGATGTTTTGTCGCGATACCACGGCGCACAAGTGCGCCCGCGTGGGCACGAGTGCCCACCCTACGTTACGCTGCTTGCTTGGCCAGACACCCGCGTCCGCACCGGTACGATCCAGGCGGATATGGCACAATGCCCGAATCCTCACGAGACCGAGACAAGACGCAAAATGACCCCATTCGAACCGAATCTTTCCTCCCTGGCTGTCGCACGCGATGTGCTGCTGACGCCATTTGGCCTCGACGAAGGCAAGTTGCTGCGCACGCTGGGCACGATGTTCACCCACAAGGTCGATTACGCCGACCTGTATTTCCAGTTCACCAAGAGCGAAGGCTGGAGCCTGGAAGAGGGCATCGTCAAGACCGGCAGCTTCTCGATCGACCAGGGCGTGGGCGTGCGCGCCATCTCGGGCGAGAAGACGGCCTTTGCCTATTCCGACGAGATCTCCGAATCCGCGCTGCTCGACGCGGCGGCCGCGACGCGCACCATCGCGCGCGCCGGCGCCGGCCGCGTGAAGGTTGCGGCCAGCACGACGCCGACCGGCGGCCGTTCGCTCTACCTGCCGCGCGATCCGCTCGCCTCGCTCGACGCCACCGCCAAGGTGCGCCTGCTCGAGCGCGTCGAGAAAATGGCACGCGCCAAGGATCCGCGCGTGGTGCAGGTGATGGCAGGCCTGGCCGGCGAATACGACGTAGTGCTGGTGGTGCGCAGCGACGGCGTGCTGGCCGCCGACATCCGGCCGCTGGTGCGCGTGTCCGTCACCGTGATCGCCGAGCAGAACGGCCGGCGCGAGACCGGTTCCTCGGGCGGCGGCGGCCGTTTCGACTACGGCTATTTCGACGACGAGATCCTCGACCGCTATGCGACCGAGGCGGTGAAATCGGCGCTGGTCAACCTCGATGCGCGCCCGGCCCCGGCCGGCCCGATGACGATCGTGCTCGGACCGGGCTGGCCCGGCGTGCTGCTGCACGAAGCCGTCGGCCACGGCCTGGAAGGCGATTTTAATCGCAAGGGTTCGTCCTCGTATGCCGGCATGATCGGCCAGCGCGTGGCTGCCAAGGGCGTGACCGTGGTCGACGACGGTACCCTGAAGGACCGCCGCGGTTCGCTCAACATGGACGACGAAGGCAATCCGACCCAGTGCACGACGCTGATCGAGGACGGCATCCTGAAGGGCTATATCCAGGACACGATGAACGCGCGCCTGATGAAGATGCCGATCACCGGCAACGCCCGCCGCGAGTCCTTCGCCCACCTGCCGATGCCGCGCATGACGAACACCTACATGCTGGCGGGCGACAAGGACCCGGCCGAAATCCTGGCCTCGGTCAAGAACGGCCTGTACGCGGTCAACTTCGGCGGCGGCCAGGTCGACATCACGAACGGCAAGTTCGTGTTCTCGGCCAGCGAAGCCTACATGATCGAAGACGGCAAGATCACCTATCCGGTCAAGGGCGCAACCCTGATCGGCAACGGCCCGGAAGTCATGAACCGCATCTCGATGATCGGCAACGACATGGCGCTCGACTCGGGCGTCGGCGTGTGCGGCAAGGAAGGCCAGAGCGTGCCGGTCGGCGTGGGACAGCCGACGCTGCGGATCGATGGCGTGACCGTTGGCGGTACGGCATAAAATTCGCTGCTGTTGCGATGAACGAATGCCCGGCTTGCCGGGCATTTTTTTTGGCGATGAATTGGATTTAAGCTGTAGGGTGGGCGGGTCCCCCGCCCACGCGTTCAACGAACGCTGGCTTCTTCCCGAAATATCATCAGCCGGTTGAACGCGTGGGCGGCAAACCGCGGGGCCGCCGAGGCCCACCCTGCGTCCCTCCGTTTGAAGTTGCAGGATTACCCGCCACCCCTCAGAACTTGTACGTCAACCGCGCATACACCGTCCTCCCGATCGGATCCGTATAGCGCGGATCGTAGCCCAGCTGGAAGTTCGTGACCTGGTTCGTAAACGGCGGCTCCTTGTCGAACAGGTTCTTGATACCGGCGGTCAGTTCGAACATCTTGTTGCCGGTGAAGGTGGTCGACAGCGACCAGGTCGAGTAATGCCGGACCTTGTTGGCGAACTCGGGCGCAACGGACGTGTTCTGGTCTTCGTAGTGCGACAGGTAGCGGTTCGTCAGGTTGAAGCTGTAGTCGCCGCGTACCAAGGTCAGCAGCAGGTTGTGGCGCCACCGGAACACCGGGCTGGCGTCGGCATAGCGTCCGGCGTTCTGCGTGAACGGGCCGCCGCGCTCGTTCTGGTACTCGTATTTGTTGACATAGGTGCCATCGATCGAAAGGCTGATGTTGCCGAAATCGTTGCGCGGCAGCCGGTACAGCACGGACAGGTCGAGGCCGCGGGTACGCACTTCGCCGAGGTTGTCGGTGAGGTCGAGCACGTAGTTGAGCCGGGTGCCGCTCGGGTCGTAGACGAACAGGTTCTGGTATTTCACCGGGTCGCCGAAGATCGTTTGCTCGGCCAGCGAATTGATCTGGTCCTTGAGCTTGATTTGCCAGTAGTCGGCCGACAGCGTCAGCGAGGGGATCGGCTCGACCACGATGCCAGCGCTGAAGGTGCGCGAACGTTCCGGAGACAGGTCGGGGTTGCCGCCGCCGCGTATGTTCTGCTGCTGGCCGCAGACGATGTTCGGGTTGGCGCCGGGAATGGCCACGCCGCCCGGACACAGGCGCGGATCGTCATAGGTGTCGGAGCTGTTGGTGGTCGATTGCGGACCGAACAGGTCGAACAGCGTCGGCGCCCGGAAGCCCTTGTTGAACGAGCCGCGCACCAGCACCTGGGGTACCGGCTGGTAGCGCACGGAGACTTTCGGATTGAAGCTGCCGCCGACGTCGCTGTAATGGTCGTAGCGGCCGGCGAAGTTCAGCTCGAGGTCCTTGATCACTGGCACGTTGAGCTCAGTGAAGACGGCGTAGATGCGGCGCTGGCCCCTCTGGTCCTGGGCGTCGGCGTAGCCCGAGCTCGAGGCCTGGCTGGCCAGTGGCCGGTTGACGAAATACTTGGCACTGTCGCGCCGGAATTCGGCGCCGACGGCAAAGCCCAGGGGCCCAGCGGGCAGGGTCATCAGTTCGCGGCTGGCGCGTGCGTCGACGGCGCTGCTGAGGATGCGCGCATGCAGGTATTCACCCAGCAGCAGCGAGTTCTGCAGGTAGGCGGCGCCCTCCGGGCTTTGCGGACCGAAGGGATTCAGGATGCCGGCCCCGACCCCGTTGATGATGGCCTGGTCGATCACGTAGCCGCCGCGGAAGGCGCTGCGCGCCCGGCCCATCGAATGCGATAGTCCGGCATTGTAATCCCAGCCGGCCAGGGTGCCCTCGAGGCTGGCCAGCAGGCGCACCGTGCTGCTGCTGTCGTAGTTCAGGCGTCCGCCGGTCTCGACCGGGCGCCAGCTGATGTCGAGGTCCTCGCCGGTCAGGCCAGGGAAGGCCGGCGTGATGCCGGCGCCGGGATAGTAGGGGCTCGCCGCCGTCATGGTGACGCCGATGTTCGACAGCGGCGGCGGCGCGACGCGCGACTCGTTGGTGCTGCGGCCCCACAGCACTTCCAGGCTGCCGATGTGGTCGGCGCCGAGCTTGCGGTTGAACTTGCCCATCGCGCTGTACTGGCGCGTCTTGGGGACGTTGTCGACGAACTGGGTGTAGTCGAATTCGCAGACCGGGTCGTCGGTGGCGGGCAGGGTGTCCGGCGGCCGGCAGCCGGTGGCGAAAGACGGGTTGCCGGCGATGCCGAGGCTTGAAAAGAAATTGGCCGGGAAAGGCGTACGGCTGATTTCGTTCATGCCGCGCTCGGGCCGCACGCCGGTGCGCGAGAAGCTGCGGTCGGTGGAGCGCAGCGCGCTCTGCTGGTGGTAGTCGAGCACGCCGAACATGCTGTAGCCGTCGCGCTCGAGGTCGCCCCAGCCGCCCGAGGCGTTGACGCGCTGTTCGTCGCCGCCCCCGCGGCGCAGCGGCTCGTAGCCTTCGAGCGTGACCGCGCCGCCCTCGACCGAGCGCTTGGTGATGAAGTTGATGACGCCGCCGATCGCATCGGTGCCGTAGATCGCGGAGGCGCCGTCGCGCAGCACCTCGACCCGTTCGAGCGCCGAGAGCGGGATGATGTTCAGGTCGACGGTGTCGGCGAAATACGGGTGGTTCGCCAGGCGCCGGCCATTGAGCAACACCAGCGTCTTGTCGCCGCCGAGGCCGCGCAGGTCGGCCACGGCGCGCCCGCCGGTGCCGGCGCCGACCGCCGACGAACTCACCGTCGAGGTCTGGTTCATCGGGATCGTGTTGAGCACGTCCTGGGCCGTCGTCAGGCCCTGCTTGACGAAGTCGGCGGCGCGGATGGTCGTGATCGGCAACGAGCTTTCGGTCGCCAGCCGCTTGATCGACGAGCCCGTCACTTCGACGCGCTGCATCGGCTGGGCGCTTGTGTCCTGCGCGCCGGCTGGCAGGCAGGCCAGCAGGCCAAGGCCCGCCACGGCATTGCCAAACAGGCGGCGCAGCTGGCGGGACAAGATGGTTTCGTTCATTTCCGGCTCCTGGAAGATTGTCGGCCCCTCATTGCGCCACCTCAATGCTTATCTGTAGGTAAATTGACCGCAAGCATGGACAACTGTGGTCAGGCGGGGGTGATTGGGACTGAGTCTTGCACCGTGCCTGTCGATTTGAGTGATCGCGCTCAAATGGCGTGGGAGTTCGTGTGCTCTTGGCGCCAAAAGCATTGCTTGCCGGGGAAAGCCGTTGGATGTGCGCCACATCCGGCGCCGCGCTTGCATGCGACATGGCAAGGAGCCCACCCAAGCCAGCGTCGGCCAGTGCGTGCGCACCGGCCGGCGCCGGGTCTGCCTCTGCCTCCCTGCCTCCACTTCCTCGGATCAGAACGTGTAGCGCGCTCCCAGCGTGAAGGTACGCCCCACCGCGCCCTGGAAGTCGAGCGGGTTGTAGGCCTGGGCGCCATAGGTCAGCGGATCGAGGGGGGCGATCTTGTCGAACAGGTTCTCGATGCTGCCGAACACTTCGAGGCCGGGGAGCGGTTTCCAGCGCGCGACCAGGTCGAAGGTCGTGAACGAGGCCAGCCTGCAGTCGCTCGGCGCATCCTCGCCGTTGGCGAAGTGGCTGGCGCAGCCGCGCGGATCGTTCTTGAACTGCGTATTCTCGATCGTGCCGCGGAAGTTGGCGTTCAGCGACACGCGCCAGTCGCCGCGGTCCCAGGCGGCGCGCAGGTTCACGCGGTGGTCCGGCGTGCCGACGCAGTTCGAGACGTCGCAGTTGCCATGGGTGCCGGCGAAGTCGCGCGAGCTGCCGTCGAGTTCAGTGCGCAGCCATTTGTCGATATACGTCCATTTACCGTCGAGCAGGATATTGCCCCAGTCGCCGGGCAGGCGCACCGTGTGGCGGGCGTCGACGTCGACGCCGCGCACCTCGGTCTGGGCCGAGTTGACGTAGTTCGCCAGCACGGCCGTGATCGCCCCCGGGTCGCCCGGTTGTTGTGCAGTGCTGGGGTCGCGCGCAACGTGGCCGGCGGCGATCGCCGCGGTGGTCAGTTCCTGGTTGATCTCGTTCTTGCGCTTGATCTTCCAGAAGTCGACCGAGACGCTGGTGCGCGGCAAGGGGTCCCAGATGACGCCGAGGTTGTAGCTCTTCGAGCGTTCCGGCGAGAGGTTCGGATTGGGCGAGGTGATGATCGCGATCGACGCCGGGTTGCAGGCCGCCGCCACGCCGAGGCCGCAGCGCAGGGGATCGGCCGCGGTCGAGAAGGCGGCCAGTCCGCCGACCCCGTTTTCGGCCGCGCTCGGGGCTCGGAAGCCGCGCGCAAACGTGCCGCGCAGGGCCAGCTGGGGCACCGGCTGCCACTTGACGCCGGCCTTCGGCGTGTACGAGTTGCCGACGTCGGTGAAATGGTCCCAGCGCAGCGCGCCCGTCACTTCCAGGCCCGGCAGCACCGGCGCCAGCGCCTCGCCGTACAGCGCGAAGACATTGCGCGCGCCGCGGTAGGCCGAGTAGCCGAGGCCGATTATGTTGCCGCGTTCGGTACCGGCGGTCGGCTGCAGCTCGGTTTCTTCGCGCCGCCACTCGGCGCCGGCCGCAACGCCGATCGCGCCGCCGGCCAACTGCCCGACTTCGCGCGTGGCCTTGAAGTCGCCCTGGATGATTTTCGTGCGGGCGTCGTTCGCGATCCTTGGCGACAGCGCGCCGTACACCTCGGGAGTGTTCAGCCCCGCGTTTTCGCCGATGCGCCACAGGGTACCGGCCGGCAGCGCGGCATAGGCCGGGCTGCCGGCTTGCGCCAGGGCGACATTCGCCGCAGTCGGGTTGAGCAGCGCATAGGCGACGTCGCGCTGCAGGTAGCCGGAGCGCTCGTTGCTGACCCTGTTGCGCGAGAACAGCAGGGCGGTATCGTATTCCCAGCCGGCAAAGCTGCCCTTGATGCCGGCGAGCGCGCGCACGAAGATGGAGTCGATGTTCGAGACCCGCGGTCCGACGTCGGCAGCCAGGTAGCGCAGGCGGGCGGCGGTGCCGAAATATGGGTTGTCCGGATGGCCGGCGCCGAGCGCGATATCGGCATTGCTGACTGGTCCGCCCGGGAAACCGACGTTGGCGCTGACGGTCGAGGGGGTGGTCGACGCTGCAGTCAGGCTCTTGTACAGGTTCAGCTCGGTATAGCCCTCGATCTCCGGCGTCAGGCGGAAGGTGCCGCGCCCGAACACGCTGTAGTTTTCCTGCTGCGGCACGATCTGGTTGTACAGCAGGGTCGAATCGATCAGGCAGCCACCGCCGGGGTCACCCTGCGGTTGATTGGTGAAGTTCGAGCAGGCGGCGCCCGGTTGGGGGCGCGTGAATCCGGCTGCCGGGTCGAGGCTGCCACGGTTGTAGTAGTTGTTGGTGAGCGGATTGCGCACATTGCCGTTGATCGCGCTGCCGGCGGCGTTCGGTCCCGTGATGGCGCCGGTGCCGCCCAGCGCCTGCTGCGCCGAATAGCCCCAGCGCCGCAGGTCGATGCGGCCGATGTGGCGGCGGTCGTCGCGCTCGCGCAGCCAGATGTTGTTGTTGCGCTTGTACTCGAAATTGAGCAGCACGTTGTAGCGGTCGGCCTGGAGGTCGCCGAAGCCGTGGGTAATCGCGTAGTTCTCCTTCTCGCCGTCCCAGTCCCCGGTCATGCCGAGGGACCCGCGCACCGTGGTGCCCTTGAAGTCGCGGCGCAGGATGATGTTGACGACGCCGGCGATCGCGTCCGAGCCGTAGATGGCGGAGGCGCCGTCCTTCAGGATCTCGATGCGGTCGACGGCGTCGGTCGGGATCACGTTCAGGTCTGAGAATACCTTCTGGCCGTCGTCGGCCAGGCCGTAGGGCGCCATGCGCCGGCCGTTGAGCAGCACCAGGGTCGAGGCCGTGCCGAGGCCGCGCAGCGAAATGCCCGAGGCGCCGGCCGCGAAGCCGTTGCCGAAGCTGCTCGGCACCGAGCCCTGGTTGTCCACCGCCAGGGTCTGCAGCAGTTCGGACACGGTGCTTTTGCCGGAGCGCTCGATGTCGGCCCGGTTGACGGTCAGCACCGACGAAGCGGTTTCGGCTTCCGCACGGCGGATGTTACTGCCGGTGACGACGACGCGCGCGACCGGCCGCTCGGCCGCTTCCTGCGCATGGGCTTGCGGCTGGACCAGCAGCTGGACCAGCAAAATCGGGCCGATGGCGCCGCCACCTGCGAACAGGCGGCGCACGGATCTGGATAACAAGGTCTCGGTCATGTCTCGACTCCAAGGGATCGTATGGAAATCCCTGTCCTGACTGTAGCCGCACCTTACGTCGCCTCATGGTTTGGATTCAAAGAAACTGATCCGAAGCAAAGGTGTGTGCAGGCCGGACGGGGGCTTGGTCCGACTTTTGCATTGAAGACAACACACCATCTGATATCTCTCAAACGTTTCTGGAGCGTTCAAAAACCTGTCCGTTCTGCGCAACCGCTTGCTCATCACTGATGATTTATGCAGCAAATGACGCACTGCGACAAAACCCTTGCCAAGCTTCCCAGCCAAGGGTTATAGTCGTTTCAAGCTTTTCGGATCCCTCATGCGCAACCCTGTCTTCTTTACCTGCTATTTTTGGTTTAGCTTTTCCGGCCCTCAGGCGGTGGAATAGCGGCAGGTTCACGCGACAGCAGAACAGACCGAACAACCAGAAACCGCCAGAGATGGCGGTTTTTTTATTTGCAGCCCAGACCAACGAAACGGAGTACCGCATGCCTCGTACCGACGATTTACGCATCCGCGAAATGAAGGAACTGACGCCACCTTCGCACCTGATCCGCGAGTTTCCGGTGACACCAATGGCCGAGGAAACGGCATCCGCGGCGCGGGTGGCGCTGCACCGCATCCTGCATGGCCAGGACGACCGCCTGATGGTGGTGATCGGACCCTGCTCGATCCACGATCCGAAGGCCGCGCTCGAATACGCACGGCGCCTGGTCGAACAGCGCCACCGCTTTATCGGCGAGCTCGAGATCGTGATGCGGGTGTATTTCGAAAAGCCGCGCACGACGGTAGGCTGGAAGGGCATGATCAACGACCCCTACATGGACAACAGCTTCCGCATCAATGACGGCTTGCGCATGGCGCGTGAGCTGCTGCGCGACGTCAACGAGATGGGACTGCCTGCCGGTACCGAATTCCTCGACGTGATCAGCCCGCAGTACATCGCCGATCTGATCAGCTGGGGCGCCATCGGCGCGCGAACTACCGAGTCGCAGGTGCACCGCGAGCTCGCTTCCGGGCTGTCCTGCCCGGTCGGTTTCAAGAACGGTACCGACGGCAACATCAAGATCGCCGTGGAGGCGATCAGGGCCGCCTCGACGCCGCACCACTTCCTTTCCGTGACCAAGGGCGGGCACTCGGCGATCGTCTCGACGGCCGGCAACGAGGATTGCCACATCATCCTGCGCGGCGGCAAGACGCCGAACTACGACGCCGCCAGCGTCGACGACGCCTGCAAGCAGATCGCCGCCCTCGGCCTGGCCTCGCGCCTGATGATCGACGCCTCGCACGCGAACAGCTCGAAGAAGCCGGAGAACCAGGTGCCGGTGTGCGCCGACATCGGGCGCCAGATCGCGGCGGGCGACGAGCGCATCGTCGGCGTGATGATAGAATCGCACCTGCTGGCCGGCCGCCAGGACCTGGTGCCGGGCAAGGAGCTGGCGTATGGCCAGTCGGTCACCGACGGCTGCATCGACTGGGAAACGAGTGTGGGCGTGCTGGAGGGCCTGGCGGAGTCGGTGCGCCAGCGCCGTTTGCGCGGGGAATGAAAAAACCCGGCCGAGGCCGGGCGTCGGGTGGGCGGTCTCCCGCCCACGCGGTGATGGTTGGCAGCGAGATCGTCCGGCGCGATAGCGGAGCCGTTATCGATCGCCGCGTGGGCGGCAAAGCCGCCCACCCTACCATTTAGAACTGATAACGCGCGCCCAGCTTGAAGTAGCGGCCGATGGCGCCGCTGGCGTCCATCGGGTTGTAGCTCAGGCCGCCGTAGGTCAGCGGATCGAGCGGTGCCACCTTGTCGAGCACGTTGTTGATCGACGCGAACAGCTGCAGGTTGCGGTTCAGGTTATAGCGCGCCGACAGGTCGAGCGTGGTGAACGAGGCCAGTTTGCAGCCATACGGCGCATCGCTGCCGTTGGCAAACTTCGAAGCGCACAGGTCGCCCGCGAAGGCCACGTTCTGCATGCTGCTGCGGTAGTTGGCCGTTGCCGTCAGGTTGAGCGCGTCACGGTCCCAGGAGGCAACCATGCTGACCTTGTTCTTCGGCGTACCCGCGCAGTTCGAGGTGTCGCAGTTGCCGTGGGTACCGGCGTACTGGTAATGCTTGGTAGCCGACTCGGCGCGTTCCCACGAAGCGATGTGGGTCCAGGTCAGGCCAAGCGTGGCACGGCCGTAATCGCCCATGCGGAAGCGCTGCTTGAGGTCCAGGTCGACACCCTTGACTTCGGTGAAGCTCGAATTGCGGTAAGGAGCGCGCGAGAGCAGCAGGCTGCCGGTGTTCGGCTGCACGACGCCGTTCACCACCAGGTTGTTGTCGCTGCGGATCGCGTCCGGCAGGGCGGCTGCTTCGTTGTACGGCAGCGGGTTGATTTCGTCGCTGCGCTTGATCTTCCAGGCGTCGAGCGCGAAGCTGGTGTTGGCCAGCGGATCCCAGACCATGCCCAGGGTCACGCCTTTCGAGGTTTCCGGCTTCAGGTTCGGGTTGCCGATCTTGACCGCGCCGACTGCAACCGAGCAATCGGCCAGGGTCGCGCCGCCGGCGGCCGGGACGCCGCCCGGGCAACGGATCGGATCGCGTGCAGTGGCGGTGCCGGTGCTCTGGCTTTCGACGCCCGATTCCGCAGGTCCCGGCGCGCGGAAGCCTTCCGAATAGGTGCCGCGCAGGGCGAAGGTCTGGATCGGGGTCCACTTCACGCCGACTTTCGGCGTGGTCGACGAGAAGTTCTCGTAGCGGTCATAGCGCACCGCGCCGTTCACTTCGACGCCCTTGATGACCGGCGCCACCACCTCGACGAAGACCGCCTTGATGTCCTGGTCGCCGCGCGCGGCCACGTAGGAGGCGTTGATCGAACCGTTTTCGGTGCCCGACAGGGAAGGGTTGTCGAGCTTCTCGCGGCGGTATTCGGCGCCGAAAGCCAGGCCCATGGCGCCACCCGGCAGCTGCATCAGTTCGCGCGAAGCCTTGAAGTCGAGGATGTCGAGGCGCGTGGTCGAGTGCGAGGTCGCATTGCGCGCGATCGCCTGGTACAGCGAGGCCGGGTTGCGGCCGGCCTGGGCGCCGATGTAGTAAGGGAACAGGTTGCTTGCCGGGTTGCCGAGCGCGGCGGCCAGCGCCGGCATGTTCAGCATGTTGCTGTAGTTGAGGTCGAGCTCCGAGCGCGAGTGGACATAGGCGGTGTCGTAGTCCCAGCCCGCCACTTCGCCCTTGACGCCGATGACGGCGCGCATGAAGGCGTTGTCGGCCGAACGGGTCGACGGGCCGACGTCGAAGGCCGAGTAGCGCAGGCGTACCGGCACGCCATACGGGTTCTGCGGGTGGTTCGCCGCCAGCACGATGGCGTTGGCGCCGGTGCCGTAGTTGATGACGCCGGTCGGGAACTGGGCGTTCGGCGGGAATGCGACCGTCGGCGACACCGATGGCGGAATCAGCGTGAATTCGGTATCGCGGCGCGAATAGCCGGCTTCGGCGTACAGTTCGTGGCCGCCCGAGAGGCGCTTGGCGGCGCGGGTGTAGAGGTTGAAGCCGTCGATCTTCGGCTGCATCGAACGGAACTGGTCGTGGTACCAGAGGCAGCCGCCGGCCGGATCCTGGGCGGTCGTCGTCGACAGGGCCGCGCAGCCCGGCAGCGACACGAAGTTGCCGGTGACCGGGTCGCGCAGCGCGCCGGTCGGGGTGGGGCTCGACGCGCCAGGGGTGATGAAGCCGCCCGCGAACTGCGTGTTCTGCGGATAGCCCCAGCGGCGCAGGTCGCCGGCGCCGATCCACTTGCGGTCGGCGCGGTCCTTGTTCATGAGCTCCTTGTTGGCATAGCCCTCGATATTGACCAGGACGTTGTAGCCTTCCTGGTCGAGCTTGCCCATGCCCCAGGTCAGCGAGGCCTTGGCCATCTCGCCGTCGTGGTAGCGCGACTGGCCGACTTCGCCCTTGAGCACCATGCCGGTGAAGTCCTTGCGCAGGATGATGTTGACGACGCCGGCGATGGCGTCGGCGCCGTAGGTCGAGGAGGCGCCGTCCTTCAGGATCTCGATGCGCTCGACGGCTTCCATGGGTACGGTGGAGAGGTCGGTGAAGCTTTTCTGGCCGTCGTCGGCGCGCGCGAACGGCGCCATGCGGCGGCCGTTGAGCAGCACCAGGGTCGAGGTCGCGCCCAGGCCGCGCAGCGAGATCGCGGTCGAACCGGCCGCAAAGCCGTTGCCGAAACCGGTCGGCAGCGAGCCCGCGCCGTCAGCGGTCAGGGTCTGCAGGTATTCCGCAACCGTGCCCTTGCCGGACTTGGCCAGGTCATCGCGGGTGACGACCTGCACCGGGGATGCGGTTTCTGCGCTGGCGCGCTTGATGCTCGAGCCGGTCACTTCCACACGGGCGACCGGTACTTCCGGTGTGCCGGAGGTCTGCGCAAAGGCAGGCAGGGCGAAGGCGGCGGCGAGGGCCATGGAAACGGCTTGCGACATCATTGTTCTTTTCAACATCTCTACTCCAAAATAGCTACAGAAAATTTCGCAGGATATATGCAGTTTGCATTAAGAAATTGACAAGCATGTCAATCCTACTGAACGCTCATACATATGCCATGCGTATCGTTATAAGGCCGAAAACTAGTCCATTCATTCCCGACCACTTGCATAAAAACATGTAAATACAGCACGGTCAAGGACGCGCACGGTATGCACGACACGGAAACAACAGTCGAGTTCGTCAATCGTGCGGGGCTTGACAGGCGTGCTCCCGAGATATTTGGTGAGGTTTGTGCGGCGCAGCATGACGGACCCGCCCGGCGCATCCGATTTACGCTATCGTTACGCCTTTTGGATATGGCCGAGCGAGTGCAGGGCGCCGGCGGCCGCTGAGGGATTTCCATGCTGGCTTATATTGTGCGGCGGCTGTGGCAGATGCTGCCGACGATGGCGGGCGTCATCGTGCTCGTGTTCCTGCTGTTTAACTGGGTGGGCGGGGATCCGTCCTATCTTCTCGCCGGCAAGATGGCCGATGAGGCGGCGATCGCCAACATCCGCGCCCAGCTCGGCATCGACCAGCCGTATTACGTGCAGCTCGGGATCTTCCTGAAGCAGATCGCGACCTTCGATTTCGGGAATGCCTGGAGCACGGGCGAACCGGTTGCCCACATCATCGCCAGCCGCCTCGGCCCCTCGCTGACGGTGCTGGTGCCGCTGACCATCCTGGAAACCTTTTTCGGCATCGCGCTGGCGCTCGCCATTGCTTTCGTACGCGGCTCGCTCACCGATCGCGCGGTGATGGTCGCCTGCACGGTCGGCATGTCGATCTCGATCCTGGTCTACATCATCGTGTTCCAGTACTTCTTCGCTTACAAGCTGGGCCTGTTCCCGGTGCAGGGCTGGGGCGAGAGCCTGGGCGAGAACCTGCTGCGCTATGCGCTGCTGCCGATCATCATCGGCCTCGCCGTCTCGATCGCGCCGACCCTGCGCCTGTACCGCAGCTTCGTACTCGACGAGGTGCACCAGGATTACGTGCGCACCGCGCGTGCAAAAGGCTTGTCCGAGCGCCGCATCGTCTGGGTCCACGTGTTGCGCAATGCAGCGATCCCGATCATCACCCACGTCATGGCGAACCTGCCGGCGCTGCTGATCGGCGCTTTTCTCCTCGAGCGCTTCTTCGGCATTCCCGGCATTGGGCGCGAAGTCATCCTGGCCGTGGAGCGCAGCGATTTTCCGGTCATCAAGGCCATCACCGTCTATGTGGCGGCCGCGACCATGATGTTCAACCTGCTGGCCGACCTGCTGTATGGCGCGGTCGACCCGCGCGTGCAATTGAAATGAACGCAATGATGCATCACGAAATTTCTCCCGGCCTGTGGACGCTTGCCTGGCGGCGCCTGCGCGCCGACCGCCTGGCGATGGCGGCACTGGGCGTGGTCGGCGCTTTCATCCTGCTGTTGCTGCTGTCCTCGAGCGGACTGGTCGCCGGCGATTGGGAAGACGAGGTGGCGGTCAATTACGCGCCGCCATCGTTTGTCGGCCCCGACGCCGCCGGCGCCGCATTGGCGCGCCCGCAGGCGCCGACGCCGCCGAATGCCTTCGATCCGCTGGCGGCTGAACTCGAGGTCCTCAAGGCCGAGGTGCACGCCGGCCACCCGCCGCGCGCGAAAGCGCTGACCCTGCCGTTCGGGGCCGACAAGTGGGGCCATGACATCGTCAAGAAGACCATCAAGGGCGGCGAAACCTCGATCGTGGTAGGGCTCGTCGCCGCCTTTGTCGCGGTCGCGCTGGGGACGCTGTTCGGCGCCCTGTCCGGATTTTTCGGCGGCGTGGTCGACGACGTCTTTAACTGGTTCTACAGTATCTTTACGTCGATTCCGTCGATCCTGATGATCCTGACGGTGGCCGCGGTGCTGCAGCAGAAGGGCGTGCTGACGATCGTGCTGATCCTCGGCCTGACCGGCTGGACCGGACCGTATCGCCTGATCCGCGCCGAATACATCAAGCACAAGGCGCGCGAATACGTGATGGCGGCCGACGCCATCGGCGCCTCTAGCTGGCGCAAGATGTTCTCGCACATTTTCCCGAACGTCTCGCACGTGGCGCTGGTGCAGCTGTCGATCCTGGTCGTCGGCTTCATCAAGGCCGAGGTCATCCTGTCCTTCCTGGGTTTTGGCGTGCCGGTCGGCACCGTGTCCTGGGGCAGCATGCTGAACGAAGCGCAGAACGAACTGATCCTCGGTAAATGGTGGCAGCTGGCCGCCGCGGCCGGGGCCATGGCACTGCTGGTGACGGCGTTTTCCCTGTTCACCGATGCGCTGCGCGATGCGCTCGATCCGAAAATCAAATGAGTCCGAATCCGAATTTGAATAACAGCATGCTTCTCCAGGTGCGCGACCTGCGCATTTCCTTTCGCGTCGACAAGAAGAACACGACCGAGGCGATCAAGGGCATCTCGTTCGACGTGCCGCAGAATGCCACCGTCGCCCTGGTCGGCGAATCGGGCAGCGGCAAGTCGGTCAGCTCGCTGGCCGTGATGGGTTTGCTGCCGCCGGAGACGACGCTCATCGAACCCGGTTCCAGCGTGCTGTTCAATGGGCGCGAGCTCTTGCACCTGCCCATCGCCGAGCGCCGCAAGCTCTGCGGCAAGGACATCGCGATGATCTTCCAGGAGCCGATGTCCTCGCTCAATCCGGTGTTCACGGT
This sequence comes from Massilia litorea, assembly GCF_015101885.1. NCBI lineage: Bacteria > Pseudomonadati > Pseudomonadota > Betaproteobacteria > Burkholderiales > Oxalobacteraceae > Massilia > Massilia litorea. Next base: position 64,938 of record NZ_CP062941.1, on the reverse strand, counting down.
GGGCTTCCAGATCGGCGAAGTGCTGCGCCGGCATATGGGCATGAGCAAGAGGGAAGCGCGCGCCCGCACCCTGGAACTGCTGGAAGAAGTCGGCATTCCCGACCCGGCCAACAAGATCGACGCTTATCCGAGCCAGATGTCGGGCGGGCAGCAGCAGCGCGTGATGATCGCGATGGCCATTGCCTGCGAACCGAAGCTGCTGATCGCCGACGAGCCGACGACGGCGCTCGACGTGACGATCCAGAAGCAGATCATGGAACTGATCGCGGCCCTGCAGAAGAAGCACCGCATGTCGGTCCTGTTCATCACCCACGACCTCGGACTGGTCGGAGAAATTGCCGACCGCGTGATCGTGATGCGCCATGGCGAAGTGCGGGAAGAGGGCAGTGCGACGCAAGTGTTCGGCGCCCCGCGCGACGCCTATACGCGCGCCCTGCTGCATTGCCGGCCGACACTCGACAGCCGTCCGGTGCGCCTGCCCGTGATCGACGATTATTTAAGCGGACGCAGCGATCCCCTGGCCGCGCTGCCGCAGCGTGCGCGCGGCTATGCGGCGGACGACGAGAACCTGCTGGTGGTGGACAATCTCGCCAAAAGCTTTACGCTGCGCGAAGGCCTGTTCGGCAAGCGGGTCTTCCACGCCGTGAAAGACGTGTCGTTCACGCTCCCGCGCGGTAAAACCCTGGGCGTGGTCGGCGAATCCGGTTCCGGCAAGACCACGGTCGGCTTGACCCTGCTGCGCCTGCATCGCGCCACCGGCGGCAGTGCCCGGTTCGACGGGCGCGACCTGTTCGCGCTGTCGGACCGCGAGTATGCGGCCTATAAACGGCGTATCCAGATCATCTTCCAGAATCCGTACGCGTCCCTGAATCCCCGCTTTACGGTCGGCCAGATCCTGCTGGAACCGATGCGCATCCACGGTATCGGCGAGGACGACCGCGAGCGCACCAACACCGTGCATGCCTTGCTGGAGCGGGTCGGCTTGCCGGCGCAAGCCTTCCACCGCTATCCGCACGAGTTTTCCGGCGGCCAGCGCCAGCGCATCGCCATTGCCCGCTGCCTGACGATGAAGCCGGAAATCCTTGTCTGCGACGAATCGGTATCGGCCCTCGACGTCTCGGTCCAGGCGCAGGTGCTGAATTTGCTGCAGGACCTGCAGGACGAGTACAAGCTGAGCTATATCTTCATCTCGCACGATTTATCGGTGGTGCGCTATATCGCCGACCGGGTGATGGTGATGCACCATGGCAGCGTGGTCGAGATGGCGGATTCGGACGAGCTGTACCGCAATCCGCAGCATCCGTACACGCGCTCGCTGCTGGGGGCGATTCCGCGTCTGGCGTAGGGTGGACACTCCGTGCCCACGCGGAACGATGGGTAGCCTCGAAGGCGGCCGTTGCCAACCTTGACCGCCGATTTGGGCTACCATGACCGGATGTCCCAGCTCTCGCTCCTGATCCAGCACTACGGCGTCTTCCTCGTCTTCGGCACGGTGCTGCTGGAGCAGTTCGGCCTGCCGATCCCCGCTTTCCCGGTGCTGGTGCTGGCCGGTGCGATGGCGGTCGACGGCGGCGCCAGCTGGCAGTTGTGCCTGGCCGCCGTGTTGCTCGCCTGCCTGATCTGCGATTATTTCTGGTTCCGCGCCGGACGGTATTACGGCAAGCGCGTGCTGCGCTTGCTGTGCCGGATTTCCCTTTCTCCCGATTCCTGCGTCAACCAGACCGAAGACCGCTTCCGGCGCTACGGCCCGAAATCCCTGCTCGTTTCGAAATTCGTGCCCGGCTTCAATACGATCGCCGCGCCGATGTCGGGTGCGCTGGGCACCGGCACCCGCGCCTTCCTCGGCTTTTCCGCGAGCGGCGCGCTGCTCTGGGGCGGGACCGGCATCGCCCTCGGGGCGGTCTTCCACGACAGCGTCGACGGCGTGCTGGCGGCACTGGAAACCATGGGCAGCGCGGCGCTGATGGTGCTGGGCGGCCTGCTGGCGCTGTTCATCGTCTATAAACATATGGAGCGGCGCCGGCACCGCGCCTCGCTCGCCATCCCGCGCATCGCCATCGCTGAACTGCAGGCGCTGATGGAGGGCGGGCACGATCCGCTCATCATCGATGCGCGCAGCAGCACCGCCCAGGAACTCGAAGCGGCGATCCCGGGCGCGCTGCTATACAACAGTTGCGAACCCGGCCAGTTGATGGCCAGCCTCGACAAGGACCGGCATATCGTCGTCTATTGCAGCTGCCCGAACGACGTCACGGCGGCCCAGGTGGCCAAGGAATTCCTGGCCAACGGCTTTCACCGGGCGCGTCCGCTGCATGGCGGGCTCGATGCCTGGCATGCGCATCAGGCGCAGGCGCCAGAGTCGCGCCCGGCCGCGGCTTGAGGGACTAACGTAGTCGTACTACTTATGCTGGTGCGGTAATCCGGTCACTCTCTGCTCAATCCTGTACCTAAACTACAAAATCTTCTTGTAAGTCAGCAAAGAAATCCAGTAAGCTTGGACATCCCCAGCCTTATGTCCCGCAATGACTGCTTCTCTGCCTGCCGACCTTGCTTCCTCCGCCGCTCCCTTCGATAGCGCACGCCTGCTGGCCGACGTCGGCGGCACCAATGCACGATTCGCGCTCGAGCGTGCGCCGGGGCAGTTCGAGGCGGTGCAGGTACTTGCCTGCGGCGACCATGCGAGCTTTGCCGACGCCATGCGCGCCTATCTCGCTTCGCCCGAGGTGGCCGCCTGCGGCAAGGTAGCCCATGCGGCGGTGGCGATCGCCAATCCGGTCGATGGCGACCAGATCCGCATGACCAACCACCACTGGCAATTCTCGATCGAGGCCGTGCGCCGCGAAGTCGGGCTCGACACGCTGCTGGTGGTCAACGATTTCTATGCGCTGGCGCGCTCGCTGCCGCATCTGCAGGAGGGCGACAAGGTGCAAGTCGGCGGCGGCCTGCCGCGTGCGGGGGCACCACTGGGCCTGCTCGGCGCCGGCACCGGCCTCGGCGTGTCCGGCCTGATCCCGTTTGGCGACAGCTGGACGGCCTTGTCGAGCGAAGGCGGACATGTGACGTTTTCGCCGTCCAACGAACTCGAAGTGGCAGTGCTGCAATACGCATGGCGCGAGTTCGAGCATGTTTCGGCGGAACGCTTCCTGTCGGGCGCCGGCGTCGAGCTGATCCATCGCGCGCTGGCGCATGTGCAGGGGCGCCCGGCCGAGGAATTGTCGGCACCGGAAATTTCGCGCCGCGCGCTGGCGGGGGAGTGCGCGCTCTCGAGCCAGGTACTCGACGTCTTCTGCGGCATGCTCGGCACCGTCGCCGGCAATCTTGCCGTTACGCTCGGTGCCCAAGGCGGCGTCTACATCGGCGGCGGCATCGTGCCGCGCCTGGGCGAACGCTTTGCCAGCTCGCCTTTCCGCAGCCGCTTCGAACAGAAGGGCCGCTTCGCTTCCTACCTGGCCCAGGTACCCACCTACGTGATCACTGCCGAATATCCGGCTTTCCTTGGCGTGTCCGCCGTTTTGGCCGAAAAACTGTCAGCTTGAAGCCAAAGCGGGCTCGCACCCCTTGCGCAAGTGGCCCTTCCTGTGTTTTATCGGTTACAATGGCCCGCAGTTGGAAGAAACGACGTCGATTGTCGTCATGACGTGCCCACCGAGCCGAGCCTCGAAGCCGCATGCAAAATCCGCGTTTCGCTAGATAATCACCTGTAGGTTGACCGCCTGGCACGCGGGCAGCCGGTGGGCGGGTCCTGTCCCGCCACCGTACTATCGCCCGCCGCGTCCAAGCGCGGGCCTTGATTCCTGTAGAGAAGCACGACTGCGCGAGCAGTACCTCGAACCGCGTCGGCGATAGGGCCTGCGCTGCGCCGTATCCGGCCAGCCGGTGCCCGTCGGACGCGTATTTGTTTGAACCTTTGGCGCGAGCCTGACGACATCGAGAATGAAGACTGATGAGGCCAAGCGGGTCCTCGAGACCGCCTTGCTGTGCGCGCGCGAGCCGATGTCGCTGCACGGCATGAAGAAGCTGTTTGCCGATGTCGACGCCAACGGGCGCGTCCTCGGCATCGGCGTCGGGGCCGACACCATCAAGCTTCTGCTCGAGGAACTCCGCCACGACTGGCAGGACCGCGGCATCGAGATCGTCAGCCTGGCCTCGGGCTGGCGCTTCCAGAGCCGTCCGGAGATGAAGGTGTATCTCGACCGCATCACGCCGGAAAAGCCGCCGAAGTATTCGCGCGCCACGCTCGAGACGCTGGCGATCATTGCCTACCGCCAGCCGGTCACGCGCGGCGACATCGAGGAAATCCGCGGCGTCGCAGTCAACTCGCAGACGATCAAGATGCTGGAAGACCGCGGCTGGATCGACGTCGTCGGCCACCGCGAAGTGGTTGGACGGCCAGCCCTGCTGGGGACGACGAAGCAATTCCTCGACGACCTCGGCCTGGCATCGCTGGGGCAATTGCCTCCGCTTGACAGCATTGCCGACGCCCAGGACGGGCGCAGCCTGGAGGCGCTGGAAGCGGCGCTGCAGCAGAATTTTGACAAGGCGGACGCACAGGCGGACGCCGAAGAAGAACAAGTTACTTCACCCGTTGAAGTCCCGATACACGACCCGCAACCGGCCTACGGCGTGGACAGGGTCAACAACAACGAAACGAACGATGAATCCAACTGACACCGACATCACGCCTGCCGAACCGGGCAAGGACGAAGCGGCCAAGCCGAAGCGCCGCACCAAAGCTGCTGCTCCAGCTGCCGCAGCCGCGCCTGCCGCCGACGCTGCGCCTGCGGCCGAGAAGCCGAAGCGCCGCACCAAGGCGGCTATTGCGGCCGAGGCCGCAGCGCCCGTGAGCGCGCAAGCGCCTGCGCCGGCCGCCGCGCCGGCGGCTGCACCGGCTGCCGATCCTGCGCCGGCGCGCGTCTCCGTACGCAAGCCACGTGCCGCCAAGGCCAAGCCGGCCGAAGCGCCGGCCCCGGCGATGGAAACCTGGCCGCAGCCGGCCGCCGCGTCGGCCCCTGCGGCGGACAACATGGCTGCTGCCGACGCGCCGCGCCAGGAACAAGGGAAAGGCGACGGCCAGCGCAAGCCGCGCGGTCCGCGCCAGATGCGCGAACAGCGCGCCAGCCGCGAAGCACGCCAGCCGGTCGCCGCAGCGGCCGCCGCGCCTGAAGCACCGGCAGCCGACGCGCCGCAAGCGCAGGGCGAGCAGGGCGCCGCCGCCGAGCAACCGCGCCGCGAGCAGCAGCGCCAGGCCAAGGGCAAAGGCAAGAACGGTAAAGGCGGTGGTGCACAGGCCGGCCAGCGCAATGCGCAGCAGGGACAGCAAGGCCAGCAGAATCCGCGCGGCCAGGGCGGCAAGCCGAACGGCAAGGGCAAGCCGGGCGCCAAGCCGAACGACGCCGACGCCGTCTTCTCGTTTGTCACCTCGGACGCCTTCGACGCCAACGAAGGCGGCCGTGGCCAGCCTGCGAAGCAGGTGCGCCGCGACCTGACCGCCGACGACGATGCGCCGAAGCTGCACAAGGTGCTGGCCGAAGCCGGTCTCGGTTCGCGCCGCGACATGGAAGACCTGATCGTCGCCGGCCGCGTGTCGGTGAACGGCGAGCCGGCCCACATCGGCCAGCGCATCCTGCCGACCGACGCCGTGCGCATCAACGGCAAGCTGATCCAGCGCCGCGTCACCAGCAGCAAGCCGCCGCGCGTGCTGGTGTACCACAAGCCGGCCGGGGAGATTGTCAGCCATGACGATCCGGAAGGCCGTCCATCGGTGTTCGATCGCCTGCCGACCATGAAGACCGGCAAGTGGCTGGCCGTGGGCCGCCTCGACTTCAACACCGAAGGCCTGCTGCTGTTCACGACCTCTGGCGACCTGGCGAACCGCCTGATGCACCCGCGTTACAACATCGACCGCGAATACGCCGTGCGGACGCTGGGCGTGCTGGAAGAGGGCATGCGCCAGAAGCTGCTGGCCGGCGTCGAACTCGACGACGGTCTGGCGAACTTCACCAAGATCGCCGACGGCGGCGGCGAAGGCATCAACAAGTGGTACCGCGTGGTCATCGGCGAAGGCCGCAACCGCGAAGTGCGCCGCATGTTCGAAGCGGTCGGCCTGACTGTCTCGCGCCTGATCCGTACCCGCTACGGCGCGATGACGCTGCCGTCGGGCCTGAAGCGTGGCCGCTGGGAAGAGCTGGAAGAAAACGACGTGCGCAGCTTCATGTCGGCCTTCGGGATCGAGAAGAAGGGCGGCGCCGGCGGCGACGGCAAGGGCAAGGGCAAGGGCGGCCAGCCGGCCGATCCGCGCCGTTCCGACGGTAACCGCATCGACCGTGCCGACGCGAATCGCAACGTCGACCCGTTCGGGCCGCCGGTGGCGCGCGTCGGCGTCCCGCCGCGCGGCGGCCAGGCACCCGTGGGCCGTCCTGCGGGCGGCAAGGGCCGAGGCGGCAACGCCGGCGGCTTTGGCGGCAATGCGTCGGGCCGTCCGAACAGTGGCGGCAGCAGCCGTCCGAAGCAGCCCGATCCGCTGCAGACCACCTTCGGCTTTGCCGGCACCGGTGGCGGCCGTCGCGGCGGCCAGGGTCCGCGCGGGTCCGAGCACGGTCTGCCGCGCCGCGGACGCCGGGGCTGACACTCCGGTGGTGGTGTAGGGTGGAATCCTGACTCCACGCGTCTATGGCGCTTGAATTTTCGCGGCCTGTCTTCATATGGTCGCTCCGAGCGTGTCTGTAACGCTGCTCGTATGGCGCGTCCGCGTGGGCGGAGCCCACCCTACGTTACGCATCGGTTCGAAGTGCACACTGGCGCTCCGGGCCTGTTGTGTTCGAAACACCACCAGTTTCAGCTTTAATATCGTGCGCGGCCGTTGTTTGCTTGCTCATAAAATGGTATGTCGATTGCAGCGTGCCCTCGAATACGTTATAATTTGCAGCCTAATCGAAGTCCTTCCCCAGTATTAATTTGGTGCAAGTGCTTTCATCTGGTTGGGTTGTAAATACAAAAGATGGGCAGATGCCCATTTTTTTTTTGGTAAAACGTTTTAACGCCCTTGGAGAAGTGTCGTGCAGCAGTTTGATTTGATCGCCAAGACAGTCGGTGGCCTCGGCTACGACCTCGTTGATGTCGAGCGGGGCGAGCGCGGGGTCCTGCGCGTGTTTATCGATTTCCCGGCTGCAGTCGCGGAAGAGAAGGGCTTGATTACCGTCGAGGATTGCGCAACGGTGAGTCACCAGTTGTCGCACGTGCTGACGGTGGAGAACGTCGATTACGAACGTCTCGAGATTTCGTCGCCCGGGCTGGACCGCCCGGTGCGCACCCTGGCCGATTTCGAGCGCTTCGCCGGCCATGAATGCACGGTGAAGCTGCGCGTCGCCATGCCGGGCACCGCGAACCGGAAGACCTATACGGGCATCCTGGTCGCGCCGGAAGGCGACAAGATCGGTCTGGAATTTGAAGGCAAAGATGGGCCGGCGTTGTTGGAATTTACGCTGGCCGAATTGGACAAGGCACGTTTGGTGCCGCAGGTGGATTTTAGGAGTCGCAAAGCATGAGTCGCGAAATTTTGTTATTGGTTGATGCGCTTGCGCGCGAAAAAAACGTCGATAAGGAAGTGGTGTTCGGGGCGCTCGAGTTCGCCCTGGCCCAGGCCACCAAAAAACGCTATGAAGGCGAGGTCGACATTCGCGTGAGCATCGATCGCGACACGGGCGAGTTCGAAACTTTCCGCCGCTGGCACGTCGTGCCCGACGAGGCCGGCCTGCAACTGCCGGACCAGGAAATCCTGCACTTCGAAGCAAAAGAACAGATTCCGGACATCGAAGTCGATGAATACATCGAAGAGCCGGTGGAATCGGTCGAATTCGGCCGCCGCTTCGCCCAGGACACCAAGCAAGTCGTCCTGCAGCGCGTGCGTGACGCCGAGCGCGAGCAGATCCTGCAAGACTTCCTCGAGCGCGGCGATTCGCTGGTGACCGGCACCATCAAACGCATGGAACGGGGCGATGCGATCGTCGAGTCGGGCAAGATCGAAGCGCGCCTGCCGCGCGACCAGATGATCCCGAAGGAAAACCTGCGTATCGGCGACCGCGTCCGTGCCTACATTCTTCGCGTGGACCGCAACATGCGCGGCCCGCAGGTGATCCTGTCGCGCACCGCGCCGGAATTCATCATGAAGCTGTTCGAACTGGAAGTGCCGGAAATCGAGCAGGGCCTGCTGGAAATTAAATCGGCTGCCCGCGACGCCGGCGTGCGCGCCAAGATCGCCGTCTTCACCAGCGACAAGCGCATCGACCCGATCGGTACCTGCGTCGGCATGCGCGGTTCGCGCGTCCAGGCAGTGACTGGCGAACTCGGCGGCGAGCGCGTCGACATCGTGCTGTGGTCGGACGATCCGGCCCAGTTCGTCATCGGCGCCCTGGCGCCGGCGAACGTGTCGTCGATCATGGTCGACGAAGAAAAGCACGCGATGGACGTCGTGGTCGACGAAGAGAACCTGGCGATCGCGATCGGCCGCTCCGGCCAGAACGTGCGCCTGGCCTCGGAACTGACCGGCTGGAAGATCAACATCATGACGGCCGAGGAATCGGCCAACAAGGTGGCCCAGGAAACGGCAACGATTCGTACGCTGTTCATGGAAAAGCTGGACGTCGACCAGGAAGTGGCCGACATCCTCGTCGAGGAAGGTTTCTCGAGCCTGGAAGAAATCGCCTACGTGCCGATTTCGGAAATGCTGGAAATCGAATCCTTCGACGAAGAGACCGTCAACGAACTGCGTACCCGTGCCCGCGACGCCCTGGTGACCGAGGCGATCGCCTCGGAAGAAGGTCTTGAGGGTATGGAAGAGGAACTGGTCAACCTCGAAGGCATGGACCGTACGACTGCCGGCAAGCTCGGTCTCGCAGGTATCAAGACGGTGGAAGCATTTGCCGGCCTGGCCTACGACGAATTCGGCGCGATCCTGGCCCTGTCGTCGGACCGCGCACGTGAACTGATCAAGAATGAATTTAATGATGTGACCGACGATGAGATGAAGCTGGTCGACAGTAAATATGATGACCGCGTCAAGGCGCTGCAGGCGAAAGCCTGGAGCCTGGCAGAAACGGCCAAGGCATAATTTGCAAATCTTTATCATCTCCGCGACACATAGAAAAGAGGACTGAATGGCGAGTAACAACGTAGCCCAATTTGCCACCGAACTGAAGATGCCTGCAGATTTGCTGCTGACGCAGCTGCGTTCTGCCGGCGTCGATAAAAGTTCGACGTCAGATCCCTTGTCAAAGGATGATAAGGACAAGCTGCTGAACCACCTGCGCCGTACCCACGGTGCAGCCGATGCGACCGAGAAGAAGAAGATCACGGTCACCCGCAAGGAAACGAGCGAGATCAAGCAGGCGGATGCTTCCGGCAAGTCGCGCACGATCCAGGTCGAAGTGCGCAAGAAGCGCACCTTCGTCCAGCGCGACGACGTCGTCGCCACGCCGGCGCCGGCAACGGAAGCGGCGGCCCCTGTGGTCGACGCCGCCGAAATCGCCCGCCGCGAGGAAGAGTCGCGCCGTCACGCCGAGCTCGTCGCTCGCCAGGAAGCGGACCTGCGTGAAAAGCAGGAACGCCTGGCCAAGCTCGAAGCCGAGCGCGCCGAACAGGCCAAGGCCGATGAGGAGCAGGCCAAGCGCGACGCTGCGGAAGCCGCCAAGCGCAATGCCGCCGCCACCGCCGCCGCCAATTCGGCTGCCAGCGAGCAGGCCAAGCAGGCCGCCGCCGACGACGCCAAGCGCAAGGCGGAAGAAGCCGCCAAGGAAGCCGCCGAACGCGCTGCCGCCACCGAGCGTGCACGCAAGGCCGTGGCCGACGAAGTAGCCCAGATCAAGCTGATGATGGCGCAGCCGCGCCGCGTCATCAAGGCGCCGGAACCCGTTCCAGCACCGGTCGTGGCCAAGCCGGCCGCACCTGCCGGCACGCTGCACAAGCCTGCCGACAAGAAGCCGGCCGACGGTGCCGCCGCCAAGCCGGGCGACAAGAAGCCGGGCGACAAGAAGTCGATCAAGTCGGCGAATGTCTCCTCGACCTGGTCTGACGATGCCAAGAAACGTGGCGCACCGAGCGGTGCGAAGGGCCGTGGCGCCCCAAGCGCGCCGAGCGGCCGCGATGGCTGGCGTTCGGGTGGCCGTAGTGGTGGCCGCCGCAATTCGCACGACGACCGCGAAACCAACTTCCAGGCGCCGACCGAGGCGATCGTCAAGGACGTCCACGTCCCTGAAACGATCACCGTGGCCGAGCTCGCCCACAAGATGTCGGTGAAGGCCTCCGAGGTCATCAAGCAGCTGATGAAGCTGGGCCAGATGTGCACCATCAACCAGGTGCTGGACCAGGAAACCGCGATGATCGTGGTGGAAGAGATGGGCCACAAAGCCTTCGCTGCCGCCGAGGACGATCCGGAAGCGCTGCTGGCCGACCAGGGCGAGCACGCCGAGTTCGAGGCGACCCCACGTGCACCGGTCGTGACCGTCATGGGCCACGTCGACCACGGTAAAACCTCGCTGCTGGACTATATCCGCCGCGCCAAGGTTGCCGCGGGCGAAGCCGGCGGCATTACCCAGCACATCGGTGCATACCACGTGGACACCCCGCGCGGCATGATCACCTTCCTGGATACCCCGGGTCACGAGGCGTTCACCGCGATGCGTGCCCGTGGCGCCAAGGCGACCGACATCGTCATCCTGGTGGTGGCGGCGGACGACGGCGTGATGCCGCAAACGAAGGAAGCGATCGCTCACGCGAAAGCCGCCGGCGTGCCGCTGGTTGTCGCGATCAACAAGATCGACAAGCCGGGTGCGAACACCGACCGTGTCACGCAGGAGCTGGTGGCCGAAGGCGTCGTGCCGGAAGAATACGGCGGCGATTCGCCGTTCGTGCCGGTGTCCGCGAAAGTCGGTACCGGTATCGACGACCTGCTCGAGCAAGTGCTGCTGCAGGCCGAAGTGCTGGAACTGAAGGCACCGGTCGGTGCGCCGGCCCGTGGCCTGGTGGTCGAATCCCGTCTGGACAAGGGCCGTGGCCCGGTCGCGACGATCCTGGTGCAGTCGGGTACCCTGCGCCGCGGCGACGTGGTGCTGGCCGGTTCCGCTTATGGCCGTGTCCGTGCAATGCTGGACGAAAACGGCAAGGCGATCGCCGAAGCCGGCCCATCGATCCCGGTCGAGATCCAGGGCCTGACCGAAGTGCCGGCAGCCGGCGAAGAAGTCATGGTCATGGCCGACGAGCGCAAGGCGCGTGAAATCGGTCTGTTCCGTCAAGGTAAGTTCCGCGACGTGAAGCTGGCCAAGCAGCAGGCAGCGAAGCTGGAAAACATGTTCGACCAGATGGGCGAGGGCGAGGTCAAGAACCTGCCGCTGATCATCAAGACGGACGTGCAGGGTTCGCAGGAAGCGCTGGTCGGTTCGCTGCAGAAGCTGTCGACTTCGGAAGTGCGCGTGCAGATCGTCCATGCGGCGGTCGGCGGTATCACGGAATCCGACGTCAACCTGGCAACCGCCTCGAAGGCAGTCATCATCGGCTTCAACGCCCGTGCCGACGCCCAGGCGCGCAAGGTGGCCGAAGCCAATGGCGTCGACATCCGTTACTACAGCATCATTTACGATGCGATCGACGAGATTCGTACGGCACTGTCGGGCATGCTGGCGCCGGAGAAGCGCGAGACCATCACCGGCCAGGTCGAGATTCGCCAGGTCATCCTGGTCTCGAAGGTCGGCGCGATTGCCGGCTGTCTGGTGACCGATGGCGTCGTCAAACGTACCTCCTCGGTCCGCCTGCTGCGCAACAACATCGTCATCTGGACCGGCGAGATCGACTCGCTCAAGCGTTTCAAGGACGATGTGAAAGAAGTGCGCGCCGGCCTCGAGTGCGGCCTCTCGCTGAAGGGCAACAACGAAATCCAGGTTGGCGACGTCCTGGAAGTGTTCGAAGTGACGGAAGTGGCTCGTACGCTCTAATCCATCAGCGCGATCGAAAAGCGCCATCCGCCGGGTTCACGCCCAGCCGGTGGCGTTTTTTTTACACCCACGCGCGCACGCGCGCGTACGCCCCTGCGCCCCCAATCGATGTACCATCGTCGGAAAAACCTCAAATAAACACCATGGCAAAACACAGCAAAACCATTCCCCAGCGCGGCCTGCGCGTCGCCGACCAGATCCAGAAAGACCTGTCGGAACTGATCGCCTTCGAGCTGAAGGACCCGCGCGTCGGCATGATCACGCTGACCGAAGTCCAGCTGACGCCTGACTACGCCCACGCCAAGATCTATTTCACCCTGCTCAAAGACAGCAAGGAAGAAGTCAAGCAGACGCTCGAGGGCTTGAACAAGGCCGCCGGCTTCCTGCGCAACATGCTCGGCAAGCGCCTGCACATCCACACGCTGCCCGCCTTGCACTTCATGCACGACACCTCGACCTCGCGCGGCCTGCAGATGTCGGCCCTGATCGACCAGGCAAACGCCGTGCGCGCCGCCGACTTCGACGACGGCCAGGCAGCATCCGAAGCGGACGACCAGCCGAAGTGAACGCCCGCCCGCAAAAAAAGCCGCGTGACCTCGTCGACGGCGTCCTGCTGCTGGATAAGCCGGTCGGCCTGTCCTCGAACGACGCCCTGATCAAGGCCAAACGCGTGATGAACGCGAAAAAGGCCGGCCACACCGGCACCCTCGACCCCTTCGCGACCGGCTTGCTGCCGCTGTGCTTCGGCGAAGCCACCAAGTTCTCGCAGGACTTGCTGGAAGCGGACAAGACCTATGACGCCACGGTCCACCTGGGCATCATGACGAATACCGGCGACACCGAGGGCGAGCCCATCGAGACGCTTCCCGTTGACGTGACGATCGCGCAGATCGAGGCGGCGCTGGCGCGTTTCCGCGGCCCGATCCTGCAGGTGCCGCCGATGTACTCGGCCTTGAAACGCGACGGCAAGGCCTATTACGAATACGCGCGCGAAGGCATTACGCTGGAACGCGAAGCGCGGCCGGTGACGATCCACGGCCTGGAACTGATCGGCTACGAAGCGCCGATGCTGAAGATCCGCGTCACCTGCAGCAAGGGGACCTATGTGCGCGTGCTCGGCGAAGACATCGGTGCGGCCCTGGGTTGCGGCGCGCACCTGAATGCGCTGCGCAGGATCCAGGTGGGCGCGCTGACGGCGGAGGCGATGATCACGCTGGAAGACCTGCAGGCGCACAGTGACCCGCTGTCGCTGCTGGCGCCGGTCGATGCGCTGCTGTCGAGTTTTCCGTCGGTCGAGCTGACGCCGGAACTGGCGAAGCGTTTCCTGAACGGGCAGCGGCTGGCGCTGGGCAAGGAAGCGGTCGTCGTGCCGACGGAACTTGGCCGCGTGCGGGTCTACGCCGAGGGCAAGCTGCTGGGTACCGCGAACCTGCAGGAGTATGCGATCCTGGCGCCGGAACGCCTGATCGCGGCGCAGCAATAGACCGTGCGGGGCGTTTCATACCCCCGCAATAAAACAGGGCCACACTGTCGGCCAGAGCGCACCGAACCGCGCCGGTTCGGTGCAAACACAGCAACTCGTTGAAAATGCTCGCCTTTTCCAAGGTGAGCCGACGGCAACGTGCTATACTACGCGGTTTCCGAAATCGGCAGCATCGGACACATCCGCGAGTTCATCCGCAAATCACGCAAATCACGCTGAAAATACATGTCAAATACCAAACGCGCAATTCGTAATATTGCAATCATCGCCCACGTTGACCACGGCAAGACCACCCTGGTCGACCAGCTGCTCCGTCAGTCCGGCACCTTCCGTGAAAACCAGGCGGTGGACACCCGCGTGATGGACTCGAACGACCTCGAAAAAGAACGCGGCATCACGATTCTGTCGAAGAATTGCGCGGTCGAGTACGAAGGCACCCACATCAACATCGTCGACACCCCGGGCCACGCCGACTTCGGCGGTGAGGTCGAGCGCGTGCTGTCGATGGTCGACTCCGTGCTGCTGCTGGTCGATGCGCAGGAAGGCCCGATGCCGCAGACGCGCTTCGTGACCCGCAAGGCGCTGGCCCTGGGCCTGAAGCCGATCGTCGTCGTCAACAAGGTCGACCGTCCGGGCGCGCGCGCCGAGTGGGCGATCAACCAGACCTTCGAACTGTTCGACAAGCTGGGCGCGAGCGATGACCAGCTGGACTTCCCGATCGTCTACGCCTCGGGCCTGAACGGCTACGCCGGCCTGACCGAAGACGTCCGCAGCGGCGACATGAAGCCGCTGTTCGACGCCATCCTGCAACACGTGCCGGTCCGTGACGACAATCCGGAAGGCCCGCTGCAGATGCAGATCACCTCGCTCGACTACTCGTCGTACGTCGGCAAGATCGGCATCGGCCGCGTGAACCGCGGCACCGTCAAGACCGGCCAGGACGTGGTCGTCATGAACGGTCCTGACGGCACCCCGATCAAGGGCCGCATCAACCAGGTGCTGAACTTCAAGGGCCTGGAGCGCGTGCTGGTCGACGAAGCCGTCGCCGGCGACATCTGCCTGATCAACGGTATCGACGAAATCGGCATCGGCTCGACCATCTGCGCACCGGACACCCCGGAAGCGCTGCCGATGCTGACCGTCGACGAGCCGACCCTGACCATGAACTTCATGGTCAACAACTCGCCGCTGGCCGGCCGCGAAGGCAAGTTCGTCACCAGCCGCCAGCTGCGTGACCGCCTCGACCGCGAACTGAAAGCCAACGTCGCGCTGCGCGTGGCGCCGACCGACGACGACACGATTTTCGAAGTGTCGGGCCGCGGCGAGCTGCACCTGACGATCCTGATCGAAAACATGCGCCGCGAAGGTTTCGAGCTGGCCGTGTCGCGTCCGCGCGTGGTCTTCAAGATGGTCGATGGCGTGCGCCACGAGCCGTTCGAGAACCTGTCGGTCGACGTCGAAGAAGCCAACCAGGGCGGCGTGATGGAAGAACTGGGCCGCCGTCGTGGCGACCTGCAGAACATGGAATCGGATGGCAAGGGCCGCGTGCGTCTCGAGTACCTGATCCCGGCGCGTGGCCTGATCGGCTTCCAGGGCGAATTCATGACCCTGACCCGCGGCACCGGCCTGATGAGCCACGTGTTCCACGAATACGCACCAGTCGACAACACCCGCGGTGAAATGGCCGGCCGCCGTAACGGCGTGCTGATCTCGCAGGATGACGGCGCCGCTGTCGCCTACGCGATCTGGAAGCTGCAGGACCGCGGCCGCATGTTCGTGTCGCACAACGATCCGGTGTACGAAGGCATGATCATCGGCATCCACTCGCGCGACAACGACCTGGTCGTCAACCCGATCAAGGGCAAGCAGCTGACCAACGTGCGTTCGTCGGGTACCGACGAAGCCGTGCGCCTGGTGCCGCCGATCCAGATGTCGCTCGAGTACGCCGTCGAGTTCATCGAGGACGACGAGCTGGTCGAGATCACGCCGAAGTCGATCCGCCTGCGCAAGCGTTACCTGAAAGAGCACGAGCGCAAGAAGGCTTCGCGCGAAGCGTAAGACAACGCGGAGTTCGTCTCCGCGTTTCGAAAAACCGCTGTCACCGCATGCAAATGCGGGGCAGCGGTTTTTTTCGTTCCGGCGGTCCGGCGCCCGGCTCATCCGTGTGCGGAAGTTCCTGCCGGATTGCTAAGATGCCGCATGCGCATCCTCTGGATTTACCTGAAACCCCATTGGCGCCTGGCCTTGCTGGCCTTGCTGTTCGCCGGCATCGCCCAGGTGCTGGCCCTGGTCGATCCGATCATTTTCGGCCGCATCATCGACCACGTCACGCAGCGCCATCCCGGCGACGCCGATCCGATGCCCTACGTGATGCGCCTGCTCGGCCTGGCCGTGCTGGTGGCCGTCCTGTCGCGCCTGGCGAAAGCCCTGCAGGAATACGTGACGCGCCTGGTGGTGCAGAAGCTGGGTGTGGCGATTTTCAATGACGGCCTGCGGCACTTGTTGCGGCTGAAATTCCAGGAATTCGAGGACCTGCGCAGCGGCGAGATGCTGTCCCTGTTGCAGAAGGTGAGGGCCGACAGCGAGCGCCTGATCAACACCTTCATCAACACGGCCTTTGCGGCCCTGGTCGGCGTCAGTTTTCTCGCGTGGTATGCGGTCACCAGGCACTGGTTGCTGGTGCCGGTGTTCCTGGTCGGGGTGCTGGTGCTGGGCGGGCTGACGGGACTACTCTCCCGCGAGATCAAGACCCAGCAGCGCTCGATTACGCGCGAGACCAACCGCAATTCCGGCTTCATCACCGAGTCGCTCCGCAACATCGAGCTCATCAAAAGCCTGGGGCTGACCTTTCCCGAGATCCGGCGCCTGCGCAGCCAGACCGATGCGATCTTTGCCCTCGAGATGGAAAAGGTCAAACGCATCCGCATGCTCTCCTTTTTGCAGGGTTCGACGCTCAGCCTTCTGAAACTGGCGATCCTGTTTGCGCTGCTGTGGCTGATCTTTCGGGACGTGCTCTCGACCGGTGAGCTGATCGCGATGCAGTTCATCTCGGTGTCGATCTTCGCGCCGCTGCAGGAGCTGGGCAACATCATCCTGGCGCACCGCGAAGCCGAGGCCTCGCTGCTGAATTTTAAAACGCTGATGGACAAGCCGGTCGAGCGGCGCCCGCCCGATCCGGTCGAGATCGGGCCGCTGACCGAACTGCGTTTCGATGAGGTCCGTTTCCGGCACAAAGGCGCGCCCGAGGATGCGCTGGCCGGGATCTCGTTCGCGGCCACGCTGGGGCAGACGGTGGCCTTTGTCGGCCCCTCGGGCTCGGGCAAGTCGACCCTGGTCAAACTGCTGGTGGGGCTGTACACGCCGAACGCGGGAGAGGTCTCGTACAACAGCGTGCGCACGACCGACCTGCGCTACAACCGGGTGCGCCGCCAGATCGGTTTCGTGACTCAGGAGACCTATCTGTTTGCGGGTACGATCCGCGACAACATCCGCTTCGTGAAGACCGATGCGACCGACGACGAGATCGTGGCGGCGATGCGCCAGGCCTCCTGTGCCTATCTGCTGGAGCGTTCGCCCGAGGGGCTGGACACCGTGATCGGCGAGCGCGGGATGAAGCTGTCGGGCGGCGAGAAGCAGAGACTGTCGATCGCGCGGGCGCTGGTGCGCCAGCCGGCGCTGCTGATTTTCGACGAGGCGACGTCGGCGCTCGATTCGATTACCGAGGAGCAGATCACGAATACGGTGCGCGAGATTTCACGGCGCGCGGCGCAGATGACGATTTTGATCGCGCACCGGCTCTCGACCGTGATGCATGCGGATACGATTTTCGTGCTGGAGAAGGGGAGGATCGTCGAGCGTGGGACGCACGACGAACTGGTCGAGGCGCGCGGATTGTATTACGCGATGTGGCGGCAGCAGATCGGGGAGCGGCCGGGGCCGCTCCCGGCCCCTTAACGCAAGCCCAGCAAAGCGACGACCCGCTCGCGGCTCACGCCCACGAGGGCCGAGGTGATCGCCAGCAGCGACTCGTAATCGTGGCTGACCGCGGTCGAGGCGAAATCCTGGGCCGTGAGGACGAGGTCGTCGGCGCTCAGTTCCGACTGTGCCGCGCGCTGGGTGGCGGCGCTGAGGGCCGCGCTGGCGGCGTCCTGCGAGCGGCGCACGCGCTCCAGGGCCTGCACCACTTCGCGCAGGCTCTGGCGCAGCGCTTCCGCGTTGCCGGTGCCGAGGTCCTGCAGTTTGGCGTCAGGTGCGACGGTCTCGGTCGTCACCCGGCCGCGGCCGGAGATGGCGATGCTGTCGCGCACGCCCGACCAGTTGGATTCAGGAGTCGTGAATTCGATGCGGCCGCCCTTGTCCAGTCGCGCGCGCACGTTCACCGGCGCCAGGGTGCGGTCGAGGCGGCCGGCAATCTGCTCGGGCGTCATGTCGGGTTCGAACGCGGCGGCCAGCTGCGGACCGCCGGCGCCGCCGACCGAGAAGGCCAGCGACAGCGGGGCGGCCGCCTGCAGCATGCTCACGTCCAGGCCGGTGATGCGGAAACGCTGCTGGGCCGGTTCGCCGTCCGAGAATTCGAGCTGGGCATCGACCGAGCCGCCGGCCTGGGCGCTGCGGGCGGCGATGGTGGCGCCGAGCTGGCGGGCGCGCGCTTCGAGGTCGCGCGCGCCGCTCTTCATGCCGGCGATTTTCGCGGACAGCGCCGCTTTCACCGATTCGAGCTGGGCCGCCACGCGCTCGAGGTAATCGCGGGCTTGCTGGGCGCTGGCAACATTGCTCTGCAGGCGGGTATCGTAGTTCGCCTTGTTGCGGGACGCGAGCGCCTGCGCGGCCGGGCGCTTGGCCGAGCGCGCTTCTGGCGTGTTGTCTTGCGGCGGCTGGGTACGGACCAGCGCCGGCGCGCCCTGGGCGGCGCCGGCGGTGACCGTCGTGTTGACGGGAAGCGTGGTGGAAGCGGTTCGCAGGGTGGTGTCCATCGGTTACAGGGCAGAGAAGAGGGACAGCGTGCCGATGCGGCCATACGCCTTGTAGGTGGCCTGCAGGGCCGTCGAATACCCGTTCAGCTCGGTCGCCGCCAGGCCCATGTCGAGCTGGCCGATGTCGGTGATGGCCATCTGGTTCGACAGGCTGATATTGCCATGGTTGGCGTCGAGCGTGTCGAGGATGTTCTGCTTGCCGCCGAGGACGGCGATCTTGCTCGAGACCATGTCGAGCCCGGCGTCGAAGGCATCGAGGTTGGCCACCAGCACGTTGCGCGTGGCCGGGGCATTCACGTTGATGGCGGGACCGGCGAGCGTGGCGATGGTGGCGTCGATGCTGTTGAGCAGCGCTTCCATGCCCTTCATGTTGTCATTCGCAACCTGGGTCAGCCCGTTGCCGACCACCACGCGCTGCTCGTTGGTGTTGCCGGCATAGCTGTAGCGCGAGCCCGGGGCGGCATTCGGGTTGTAGGCCATCGGCGGGGTCGCGGTCTTGGTGCCCGAAAAGACGTAGCGGCCTTCCTGGTCGACCGAATTGGCATTGAAGAACAGGCTGTCGCGCAGCGCCTCGAGCGGCGTGCTCATCGCGCGCAGGTCGGCCGGCGTGTTGCTGCCGTCGAGCGCCCAGACCATCAGGTCGCGGCCCGAGTTGATGTCGTTGACCATGCTGCCGAGGTAGCCTTCGGTCTTGGTCAGGCGGATCTTGATCGAGGCGATGTTGTCGCGGTATTGGCCGATCGCCGCTTCCTCGCGCTGCAGGCGCGACAGGCGCACGCTGTCGACCGGATCGTCCGAGGGCAGCTGGATGCGCTTGCCGGTGGCCATTTGCTGGGTCAGGTTGCTCATGCGCTCCTGGTTCAGCTGGAGCGACTGGTTCATGTTCGATTGGTACTGGGCGGTAGCGATGCGCATGATTCTTCCTTAACCCATCATCGCCAGCGTGGCGTCGAACAGGGAGTTGGCGACCGACATGACTTTCATGTTGGCCTGGTACATGTTCTGGTACTCGACGAGGTTGACGGCTTCCTCGTCCTGGTTGACGCCGCTGGTGGACTGCCAGTCGTCGACCGCATGGGTGCGCATCGTCTGGGCCGTGGCCAGGCCCGCCTGGTTCTGCTGGCTCAGCAGGCCGAGCTTGCCGACCAGCTGGGTGTCGGCGTCGCTCAGCAGGACCGAGCCGAGGCCCGTGACGTTGATCGCCTGGCTGTTGATGTTCACCAGTTGCAGCAGGTTGCCGCTGTCGCCCTGGCTGCCGTCGCTGGAGAAGGCAAGGCCGGTCGGATCGAGGCTGGCCGAGACACCCATCATGTTGGTCGTTCCCGGCGTGTAGACGAACAGCGGCTTGCCCGCGGTGCCGTCCATGGCATAGCCGCTTGCCAGCTGGGTGTTCACTTTGGTCGCCAGTTGGCTGGCGATGTCGGCGACGCCCTGCTGCATCGGCTTCAGCACGTCCTGTTCATAGGTCGTCAGGCCGCCCAGCTGTCCGCCGAGTTTGGCCGCGTCCAGGCCGAAGGTGGTCGAAGCGAACTTCAGGACGAAGGTCTGGGCGCCGACGCCGCCAATGGCCTCGAGCTTGCCGGGGACGTTGCCGATCACGAGGGCCTGTCCGGTCTTGAGCGAGACGTCGCGCACGCCGCCCGGCTGGTCCGACACTTCAAGGCCCATCTGGCTGGCCAGTTCGTCTATGGCCAGGTCGCGCGCATCGATCAGGCTTGACGCCGGCGTCCCGACGGCATTCGCCTGGGTGATGCGGGCGTTCAGGGCGGCGATCTTGGCAATGTTCGAATTGGCCGAGTCGACGATCGCGCTGCGCTGCTGGCTGACCGATTGCTGCTGGGCGTTGTAGACGTTGTTCAGGCTGTTGAAGCGCTGGGACAGCACGCCGGCGGCGGTCAGCACCTGCTGGCGCAGCGGCGTCGAGGTGGCGTTGTCCCCGCCGACGGCGTTCAGCGCCGCGAAAAACTGGTCGACCGCGACCGACAGGCTGGCCGTGTCGTCGCCCATCACGCGCTCGAGCTGGGTGATGTAGGGCTGGGTCTGGGAATACTGGCCCGTCTCGCCGGCCGCACGCCACATCTGCTGGCTCTTGTAGCTGTCGGCAAAGCGCAGCAGCGAGCTGACCTGTACGCCGTTGCCGACGGCCTTGCCGCTGGCATCGGCGCCCACTGCCGACAGTAAGGCAGCCTGGCGCGTATAGCCCTTGGTCTGCAGGTTGGCGATGTTCTGGCTGGTTGCCGACAGCGCCATCTGCGAAGCGAGCGCGCCCGACAGGGCGTTGGTCATGATGGTCATGGAGGTCTTTCTCGAGAAACATGGGGCCTATCAGAGACAGGCGACCAGTTGCATGGAAATATTAAGTGTTGCCTGGAGTAATTTTTGCAGGGACGAGCTGGCGCAGGATCGCGTCCGCGACGCCGAAGGCGCGCTGGCCGGCCATCTGCTTCGACAGGATGCCGTCGGCCATGTCCTGCATGTCCTGGTTGACCTTGTCCTTGAAGACGCTGTCCTCGTCGGCCATCTCGCGCGTGGTCGCGCGCATGTCCTTGAGCATCTGCGAGATGAAGAAGCTCTCGAACTCGACCGCGGCGCGGGTAGCCCTGGCGACGTGGGCGGCATCTTCGGCTGCCGGCGTCACCGCATCCGGCTTGTCGGCACCGGCGCGGGGCAAGAGGGGATTCAGGGGGAGGGTGCGGTCCATCAGATCACCACCAGTTCGCCTTCGATGGCGCCTGCCTGGTCGAGCGCCTGCAGGATCGCCATGATGTCGTCCGGCGAGGCGCCCAGGCTGTTGACCACGTCGATGATGGTCTGCAGCTTGGCGCCGCCCGGCCATTTGAACATCTGGCGGCCACCGCCCTGGTCGACCGACAGCTGGGACTGCGGCGTGACCGCGGTCTGGCCGCGCGAGAGCGGGCCGGGCTGGCTCACGTTCGAACTTTCGGAAATCACGACCTTCAGCGAGCCGTGGGTGACGGCGGCCGATTTCACGCGCAGGCCCTCGGCGATGACGACGGTACCGGTGCGCGAATTGAAGACGACCTTCGGCACTTCGACGCCGGATTCGACGGTGAGGTTGGACAGCTTGGCGACGAAGGCGACGCGCGCGGTCGGATCGGATGGGGCCACGACTTCGACGCTGGTGCCGTCGGCGGTGGTGGCCACCGGACCGAAGCGGCGGTTGATCGCTTCCACGACATTGGTCGCGGTCTCGAAATGCGGGTGGCGCAAGCGCAGCAGCACTTGCGGACGGGTGGCGAAATCGGTGGCGATCTCGCGCTCGATCATGGCGCCGTTCGGGATGCGGCCGGTGGTCGGGGTGTTGACCGTTACCGAGGAGCCGCTCTTGCCGGTGGCGTTCAGGCCGCCGACCACCAGGTTGCCCTGGGCCAGCGCATAGGTTTCGTTGTCGGCCGCGCGCATTTGCGTCAGCAGCAGGGTGCCGCCGCGCAGGCTTTTCGCGTCGCCGAGCGAGGACACGGTAACGTCGATCGCCTGGCCGCGCCGATAACCCGGCGGGAACACGGCCGAGACCATGACGGCGGCGACGTTCTTGTTCTTGGCGTCCTGGCCCTCGGGGAGCTTGACGCCGAACTGCTTGAGCATGTTCACGACCGACTGGCTGGCGAACTTCACCTGGGTCGAATCGCCGGAGCCGTTCAGGCCGACCACGAGACCGTAGCCGACCAGCGGGTTTTCGCGCACGCCCTCGATACTGACCAGGTTGCGCAGGGCCTGGGCGGCCTGCGCGGGCACCACGGCGCTCAATGCGAGCGCAGCGGCGAGAAGGAGTCGGGCAGTGCGGCGAATCTGGATCATGTCGGTCCTAATTTAAAAGGGCATCAGCGGTCCGGTGAAGAAACGCGTCAACCAGCCTGCCGAGTTGGCGTCGGCCAGCACGCCTTTCGCCGAATAGGCGATCCGGGCATTGGCCACGCGCAGCGAGGACACCTGGTTGTCGGCATCGACGTCGGCGGCGCGGATATAGCCCTTCAGGCGCAGGAATTCTTCGCCCTGGTTCAGGGTCATGTTCTTCTCGCCCGACACGCGCAGCAGTCCGTTCGGCAGCACTTCCTGCACGATCACGGTCAGCGCGCCGGACAGGGCGTTCTGCTGGGTGCTGGTCGAGTCGCCCTTGAAACTGCGGTCGGCCGACATGTCGAGCTGGGTCTTGCCGAAGGTCTTGCCGAGCGCGCCCAGCGGAGCAACGCCCACCGACGAACCCTTGCTGAAACTGGTGCCGGCGCGCTTGCTCGCCTGCGTGGTCTCCTGCAGGATCACGGTGACCACGTCGCCCACGCGGTAAGCGCGGGCGTCGGAGGTCAGCGACAGCGCGTCGCTGCTGAACACGCCGCCGGAAACGCCGTGCTGGGCAGTGCGCGCGACCGGTACCGCATCCTGGTCGGGGGCGGCATCAATCGGTGCGCGGGAAGCACAACCCACCAGCAACACCGTCATGATAGTTGCCGCAAGGCTAGAACGGAGCATTATCGGGCCGCCTGCGCCAGGTATTGCAGCATATTGTCAGCCGCCGACAACACTTTGGTATTCATCTCATAAGTACGTTGTGCAGCGATCATGTCGACCATTTCTTCGACGACCTGCACGTTCGAACCTTCGAGCGCGCCTTGCTTGAGCTTGCCCAGGGCGCCGTCGCCAGGACGGCCTTCGTTCGGCGCGCCGCTGGCGGCGGTTTCCGAGAACAGGTTTTCGCCGAGGGCCAGCAGGCCGGCCGGATTGACGAAGCCGGTCAGGGTCAGGGCGCCGATTTCGGTCGGGGCGGCCTGGCCGGGAACGGTGGCCGAGACGGTGCCGTTTTCGGCGATGGTGATCGCGGTGGCGTTGTTCGGCACGGTGATCTGCGGCACCAGCGGCAGGCCCTGGGCATTGACCAGGGTACCGTTGGCGTCGACCTGCAGCTGGCCGGCACGGGTGAAGGCGGCGTCGCCGTTCGGGCGGCGCACCTGCAGGAAGCCGTTGCCGGAGATGGCGACGTCGAGCTGCTGGCTGGTGGTCTGGATCGAACCGTTGGTGAACACCTTCTGGGTGCCGACCAGGCGCGTACCGTTACCGAGCTGGACGCCGTTCGACACCGTGTTGTCGGCGCTCTGCGCGCCCGGCTGGGCGTCGACCTGGTAGTGCAGGTCTTCGAAGACGACGCGGTCGCGCTTGAAGCCGACGGTGTTGACGTTGGCCAGGTTGTTGGCGATCGCCTGCAGCTTGGCGTCTTGCGCCTGAACACCGGTCTTGCTGATCCACATTGCTGGATTCATTAAATTCTCCTTTGATTGTCAGCGTGCTTAGGCGCCGAGCAGGCGGTTACCCGCCTCATTCATCTTGTCACCGGCCTGGAACAGTTTCATTTGCAGCTCAAAACTGCGGTTCAGGGCCATGGTCGCGACCATCTCTTCGACGGCCGACACGTTGCTGCCTTCCAGGGAACGGGCGCGCACGGTGACGTTCGCATCCGCCTGCAGCTGGTCGCCGTTGCGGGCGACAAGCAGGCCGGCTTCGTTCTTGGTCAGCTCGGGGCCTTCCGCATTCACCAGGCGCAGCTTGTCGATCACCTGCATCGTGGTCGCGCCTTCGGCCATCACCGAAATCGTGCCGTCGGTACCGACTTCCACCGCCGAATGCGGCGGCAGCACGATCGGCCCGCCTTCGCCCAGCAGCGGGCGGCCCGCCACCGACAAGGCGCCGTTGGCGTCGATGTCGATCGCGCCGGCGCGGGTATAGGCCTCGGCGCCGCCGAATTCGACCGCGAAATAACCGGTGCCGTTGATGGCGACGTCGAGCGGACGCCCGGTCTCGCGCACGGTGCCGGGCTTGGTCGAGACGGCGTCGGCCTGGGTGCGGGCCATGTGCACGTCGTCGTAACCGTAGCCGCCGAGCTTCTGGGTGGTCACCAGTTCCAGGTTGGCGCGAAAGCCCGGCGTGTCCATGTTGGCCAGGTTGTTCGCGTGGACCTGCTGGGCACGCAGCGTGTGCTCGGCGCCGGAGACGGCGGTGAAGATCAGTTTATCCATCGCGCGTCAGTCCTTAGCCCAGCGCCTGCATCAGGGTTTGCATCATCTGGTTCTCGGTCGTGATGACCTTCGAGTTCGCCTGGTAGTTACGCTGCGAGGTCATCAGGCCGACGAGTTCGGAGGTGATGTCGACGTTCGAGCCTTCGAGCGCACCGGTATTGAGTTTGCCGGCCAGGCCCGAGCCCGGGGTGCCGTACAGGGCAAGGCCCGAGGCGGCGTTGGCTTGCCAGCTGGTGTCGCTGGTCGCGGTCAGCGCGCCTTCGTTGCCGAAGGTGGCCAGCGCGATGGTGCCGACCGTCTGCTTCTGCTCGTTGCTGTAGCGCGCCACGACCGAACCGTCGGCCGCCAGCTCGACGCCGACGTAGTTGCCTGAGGCGTAGCCGTCGGTGCGGTTGGTGGTGCTGGTCGCTTCTCCGGCAAACTTTGTGGTGCCGGTGTAGTCGACCGTGAAGGCGATCGGGTTCGAACCATTGGTCGTGGTCAGGGTGAGCGTGCCCGACGTCGGGGTGCTGGTCAGCTGGCCCTTGCCGTCGAAGGTGAGGGTATTCGGCGTCGCGGTCGCGGCGGTCGGGAGCGCGCCGTCGAAACCGTAATACACATTGACGTTATTGCCCGACTTGACGAAGTACTGCGACACGGTGTGCTGGCTGCCGAGCGAATCGTAGAGGACCGACTGCTTCACCATGTTGTAGCTGTCGGACTTGCTGGCGTCGAAGGTCGGATTGACCGGCGGTTTCCAGTCGGCCGACAGGTTGCCCACAAACGTGACGCTGGTCGAGGCCTTGGCCGCGATCTGGCCGGTCGGGATCTTGATGTCGCCCATGGTGCCGAGCGCGCCATTGACGGCCGGGCCATAGCCCTGCACCTTGCGGCCGGCGGCGTCGACCAGGTTGCCGGCGTTATCGGCGGCGAAGATGCCGACGCGGCTGTACGACATCGTGCCCTGGCTGTCGCGGGTCACGAAGAAGCCGCGGCCTTCGATGGCGGCGTCGAGCGAACGGCCGGTCGATTCGACCGAGCCGTTGGTGCCGATGTTCTGGGTCAGCGACCCGACCGAGACGCCGTTCGCCTGCTCGCCTGCGTACATGGCGGAGAAGTTGGCGCGGCTGCTCTTGAAACCGTAGGTGCTCGAGTTGGCGATGTTGTTCGAGACGGCTTCCAGCTGCTCGTTGATGGCCTGGATACCGGAGAGGGCGATGTTAAAGCTCATGGCTGTTTGATCCTTGAATATCAGTTAGCGGCGAAGGCGGGAGCCTTGCCGTTGAAACCAGTAATGGCGGACGGGTCGATGTCGCCGACACCAGCCACCTGCAATACGACGGAACCGGTACCCGACAGACGCACGCTGCTCACGGTGCCGGCGATTTCGACGGGCACGGCGGCGCCGTCTGCGGTCCGGGCCGCGATCGAATAGCTGCCCGGCGCCAGGCCCAGGGCGCTCGGGTCGATCGTGAATGCTTGCGAACCTGCCGCGTGGTAGGGCAGGGCCAGGTTGTGCGCCTGGCCGTCGGCACCGGTCAGCACCAGGTTGGTCGCGCCGGACGCCGACGGCAGCTGGATGCTGCCGCTGACAGGCGCGCCGTCCAGGCGCAGGCGGTCGGTGGCGACCGTCACTTGCGAGCCCACTTGGCCGCCCATCGCCAGCACCTGCAGGCTTTGCAGCACGCTGGCGCTGGCGCTGGTGGTTTTGGAGAGGTTCTGCAGCGCTTCGGTCTGCGACAACTGCGACAGCTGGTTGACGAACTGGCTCGGGTCGGACGGCGCCAGCGGATCCTGGTTGCGGATCTGGGCCACGAGCAGCTTGGTGAACATGTCCTTGTTGGCGGAGACCTCGGCGCTGGGCGCGACCGAGTCGGTGCCGGCGGTGTTGTTCGAGGCGGCGAGGGAGTTATTGGTCAGCATGGTCTTAGCCTTCGCCCAGTTTCAGCAGGGAGGCCTGCATCGATTTGATCCGGCCCAGCACCTCGACATTGGTCTCGAAGGCGCGCGAGGCGGACATCATGTCGGCCATCTCGGCCACCGAGTTGACGTTCGAGTAGACGACCATGCCTTCGGCGTCGGCCAGCGGATTGCCCGGCTCGTAGACCTTGCGCACCGGGTCGGCGCTCTGCACGACGTCGAGTACCTGCACGCGGCCGCCGGCGTCGTTTTCCATGACGGCGGCGAAGACCGGTTTGCGCGCGCGATAGGCTTCGGCCTCCGATCGCGCGGCGGTATCGGCATTGGCCAGGTTCGAGGCGATGGTGTTCAGGCGTACCGACTGCGCCGTCATCGCGGAACCTGCGATAGTGGAGATGTCCTTGAAGCTCATGGTTATTGACCCGCCTTATTGACCATTGATGGCTTTGGCCAGACCGCGCAGCTTCATGTTGATGAAGGTGAGGCTGGTCTGGAAGTCCGAGGCATTTTGCGAGAACGCCGCCTGCTCGACGCCGATTTCGACCGTGTTGCCGTCGGCGCTGGGGTGGAAGGGCACGCGGTACAGCGCTTCGCTGCTTCCGTCGAGCGAGAGTTCGCCGTTTTCTTCGGCGGCCCGATCCTGCATCACTGCGCCGAAGTCGAGGTCGCGCGCCGTGTAGCCGGGCGTGCTTTCGTTGGCGATGTTCGCGGCCAACACCTTGGTCCGCTCGGCGCGTACCTGCAGCGCGTCGGCATGGACTCCCAGTGCGTCCTTAAAATTAATCGTCATGCTCGATCCTCCATCGGTGAACTGCAGTGTGTTTCGTTAGAATGGGTAAATCTTTGATTGCCAGGGTTGCTGCAATGATTCTTCGTGCTGTTCTTGTTCTCGTCCTGCCCCTTGCGCTGGCCTCGGCGCCGGTGTGCGCCGCGCCCTCCGTCGCCACCCAGGTCGAGGAGGCTGCCCGCGCCCAGCTGGAAAAACAGGCCAGCGCCTCCGGCTTGCGCGCTCCCCGCTTCGAGCTGGCCGTGGTACCGCCGCGGGCACCAATCGCGTGTCCGGGGCCGGTCGAGGTCGAAACGCTCGACACCCGGCAACCGAACCGTATGCGCTTCGCGGTGCGCTGCCCTCAAACCGGCAATTCCCGCCTCGAATACATCGTCCGGGCCCGCATTTCGGCGGAGGTCGTCGTCATGGCCGCCCCGGTCGCGGCAAACGAAGCACTCACGGAGTCACATGTTACCGTAGAGCAACGGGACATTACCAGCATTACGGACCCTGTGATTGATCCAAATGACGCTGTCGGCCAAACGAGCCGCAGAATGTTGCGCGCGGGCGACGTTCTCCGTAACAGTTCGCTATCGGCACCCGTCCTGGTCAAACGCGGCGACGCCGTCGTCATGATTGCGCGCATCGAAGGCATCGAGGTCAGCACGGCCGGCGAAGCGCTCGATGCCGGTACCAAAGGTGCAACGATCCGCGTGCGCAACAGCACCAGCGGCCAGACCCTGCGCATGCGGGTCGTCGCGCCCGGCACGGTGGAACCGAGCGAGATGTCTCGCCTGACCCGCTGATTCATCAGCCGTTGATGCCTTGCAGTTTGCCGGCCAGGCGCGCCAGCTTGGACGCGTAGGCCGGGTCGGTGGCGTAGCCGCCTTTCGCCAGGCCCTGGGCGAAGGCATGCGCGTCGTTGCCGGCGCCGATCGCGCCTTTATAGCGCGGGTTATCGAGCAGCATCCGGGCGTAGTCGCGGAAGGCGCTGGCCGCATCCGGATAGGCGCGGAAGCGTTCCTTCGTCTTCAGTGCGGCGCCGCCCACGTATTCGGTGGTGGCCGATTCGGCCACGGCGCCATCCCATTTGCCGCCGGCCTTGATGCCGAACAGGTTGTGGCTGCTCGCACCGTCGCCGGCGCCGGTGCGCATGATGGGGCGCTGGCCCCAGCCCGATTCGAGCGCGGCGTGAGCCTGCACCAGTTCCGGCGCAACGCCCAGTTTATCGGCCGCTTCCTTCGCCCACGGCGCGATGCTTTCCAGGAAGGCCTGCTGGTCTTCGCTGGTCGACTTGTCGTCGGAATTTCCATCCACCTCGGGCGCGGCCAGCACCGAGGCGGCGCTGCGCGCGCGCCACAGGCTGCCCTCGGGCGTCAGGTCGGGCGCCGAGGCACCGCCGCCGTTCTGGATGAAATCGGCGACTTCGCCCTGCACCCTGGCGAAGGTTTGGCCGAAGCCGCTGCCGCCACCGATCGCGGCGGTCGGGCGGGTCGATTCCGTCGGCAGCGTGGCCGCGATCGAGGACGTCGAGAACTCAGCGTGGCGCATAGGTACCGTCCGCGTTGTGCAGCACGCGCTGCATGGTCGAGAACTGTTCGGCCAGCAGGTTGCTGTTGCGCGTGGTCGCGCTCTTGCACAGCACGACCAGGCGTTCCAGCTCGCCCCACGACGCCGCCAGCCTGGCGCGGCCGGGTTCCGGCTGGGCCGCGATGAAGCCGGCCATCGTGCCTTCGGGGCCCTGCAGCGCGCGCACCAGCGCCACGCGCTGGCGGCGGCGCGCATCCATGGCGTCCAGCGCCGGCGTCAGCTCCTCGGCGAGGGCGCCCAGTTCCGCGCCCTGGTGCCGCAGGGCAGCCTGGAACTGGCGCTCGAGCAGCGCATGGATCGCGCTCGCGGCGCCCAGGTCCTGCTCGACGCCTTCAACCAGAGAGGCCGCCGCCTGCTGGCGTGTCATGCGAGGGGAAACTGCGGGCGAATAAGCGGACATTAGCGGCTCCCGTGGAAGCGCTGGATCAGGCCCGCGAGGCGCCCCGCATCGAAAGGCAGTTCGCCCTTGGCCAGCGCGTCGCGCAGTTCGGCCACGCGCGCGGCGTCGAAGTCGGGCAGGGCGGCCAGCGCCCTGGCGGCGGGCTGCAGCACTTCCGATTGCAGGGCAGGGCTGCTGTCCGCCACCGGGGCCGCGGCAGGAGCGGCATCGGAAGGAGCGGCAACTGCGCCAATCGCAGGCGTCATGGTCGGGGCGCCGGTTCCAGTGATTTTCATGCGGGTACCTCGGGTCTTGGATTGAATCGTCATGGTTACTTCGCCAGTTGGCCGCGCAGCGGCCTGGTCTCTCCGCCAGGAGCGCTGACCGACACGCCGTCAGTCAGCAGCTCGGTCGCGCCGGGTGCGCCGAACATCGCGGCCACCGAGCGCGATTGGGCGCGGGTCAAAATCATCAGCTCGATGCGGCGGTTGACGTCGGCATCGGTCCGCTTGTCGTCGAGCGGGGCGCGGTCGGCCATGCCGACCACCTGCAGCACGCTGTCGCTGCGCATGCCGCCCGTGAGCAGCTGGGCGCGCGCGGCCATCGCACGGTTCGAGGACAGCGACCAGTTCGACATGCCGGTCTTCTCTGCAAACGTGTACTGCACCGAGTCGGTGTGGCCGACGATCAGCATCTGGTTTTCCATCTGCGCGAACAGCGGGCCCATTTTCTGCAGCAGGCGCGCGAAGCGTCCGGTCGGCAGCGCGCTGCCGCGCATGAACATGCCCTGGCGGTCGGTATCGTGCAGCATCACGCGCAGGCCGTAGGGCGTCACCTCGGCGTGCAGGTTGGCAGCCAGTCCGGCTTCTTCGCTCATCTTTTCCAGCTTTTTCGACAGCGACTTCAGGTCGGCCGGCGAGTCGTAGGAGACGCGGGTGTCGGCCGTGGCGCCGGTGCCCTGGGCAGGGCCCATGCCGTCATGCATGGTCGGGAAGCGTTCGATCAGGCTGCCGCTCGGCGATGTGGCGATTTCCGGACGCTTGCCGGGACCTTCCAGCTGGCCGGCCGCGGCGTCCTTCGTCATGGCCTGGATCGCTTCCTTCTCGCGCGCGGCCATCAGCCACAGCACCAGGAACAGCGACAGCAGGGCCAGGCAAAAGTCGGCGAACGCGACTTTCCAGGCGCCGCCGTGCTCGTCGTGGTCGTGCTTGCCGCCACCACGCTTGATGATGGTCTGTTCGTGATGCTTGTCGTTCAGCTTGGACACAGCTTACCCCGTCATGCGATCGCTGTTACGGCGCCGCTTGTTCTGCGATTCGTCGTCGCCGCCCATCGCGTTGATCCACTGTTCCAGCTGGGCGAAGCTCGGCTTCGTGTTCAGCTGGATCAGGCGCCGGCCGGCGTCGATCGCCAGCAGGGCAGGCTTGCCGGCCACGTGGGTGCACAGCACGACCTTCACGGTTTCCATGGTCGACGCTTCGCCGTTGACGAGCTGCTTCATCATGTTCGACAGCGGGTCGAGCAGGCCGTAGCAGAAGAAGATGCCGATGAAGGTACCGACCATCGCCGCGCCGACCTTCTCCGCGATCGCGCCCGAATCCGCGCCTTCCGCCACCGAATACATCGCCATCACGATGCCGAGAACGGCGGCCAGGATGCCGAAGCCCGGCATGCCTTCGGCGATCTTGTGCAGCGATTTCGACGGTTGGGTCAGTTCTTCGTGGATCGCGTCCAGTTCCTGTTCGAGCACGCCTTCCAGTTCGTGGGCGTTGATTTTGCCCATCGCCATCAGGCGGAAATTGTCGACGATGAAGGCCAGCAGCTTCGGCTCGTCCAGGATGCGCGGGTAGCGCTGGAAGATCGCGCTTTCGCGCGGGGCCTCGACGTGGGCGTCGAGCGCCTTCAGGCCGCCGGCGGCCAGTTGCAACAGTTCGTACATCAGCAGCAGGAGCTGGCGCTGGAATTCCGAGTCGTGCTTTTTGCGCGACGCGATTTTCTTGAGCTGGTGCGCCATCTCGGCCAGCACGTGCTTCTCGTTGCCGATCACGAGGGCGCCGAAGGCCGCGCCGACGATGATCAGGATCTCGACCGGGTGCCAGATGGCCGTGGCCGTGCCGCCCATCAGCGCGAAGCCGCCGAACACGCAGCCGAGCACGATGAAGATACCTAGGAATTGCTGCATGACAGGCCTTTCTGGATGAGGATCATGGTTGTTTCTCTTGTTGTGGTCAGCGCGCCCCGATGGCGGCCTTCATCTTGGCCAGCGCGCTCTTGTTGAGCTGGCAGACGCGGGCGTCGGACAGGTCGAGCACGGCGGCGATTTCTTTGTAGCTGAGCTCGAACTCATAGATCATCTGGATCACGCGCTGTTCGCGCTCGGACAGCGCGCCCAATGCCTGTTCCAGGCTGCGGCGCACCATGAAGGAATCTTCCGGGCCGGGCGTGCTGTGGGCATTCTCGGTCGCTTCCTGCAGGACTTCGTCGAAGCTCAGCATCTCTTCGGCGCCGTCGTCCAGCAGGTGCTGGTAATACGCTTCCTGGGTGATGCCGAGCGAATCGGCGGCTTCCTGCGGGGTCGGCTCGCGGCCCAGGTTGCGGGTGAGGGCGCGCAGGCCGTCGCGCACGCGGTGCGCGTCCTGGCGCACGGCGCGCGGGCGCCAGTCCTGGCGGCGCAGCTCATCGAGGATGGCGCCGCGGATGCGCAGCGAGGCGAAGCTGCCGAAGCCGGTGTCGGGCGCGCCGTAGCGGCGCAGCGCCTCCAACAGGCCCATCAGGCCGATCTGCTCCATGTCCTCGCGCGACATCACGCCGGACACTTGCGAATTCAACTGGCGCACGATGCGCTTGACCAGCGGCGCATAGGCGACCAGGTGCTGCTGCTCCTCGCGCGCGCTCATGCCGGCGGCAGCGGATGCCTCCTGGTAGTCGCTGGCGCAGGAGGCGTCAAGGTAGTCGGCTGAATAGGCCATTCGATCCCCGGGCCTTATTCGACGATCAGCTTGCCGATCATGACTTCGCCGAACGGTTTTTCCCGTTCTTCGCTGGCATAACTGGCATTGAAGGTTTTGTTCAGCTGCGCGGCATACTGCTCGACCGACATCGTCGAGGCTTCCGCCAGCGTGTAGGCCGACAGCGAGCGCACCGCGACCGCGCGCAGCAGCGGCAGGTGTTCCTTGGTCGGCTTCTCGCCTTCCTCGTCGGTCGCCAGCACCAGGTCGGTCGACAGGTAGTGCGTGGTCGTTTCGTTCGGACCGCGCTTGAGCATCACGATCACCTTGTCGAGGGTGACGTATTTGGCCGGCTTGTCCGACTTCTTTTCCTTTTTCGGCTCGGCGTGCGCGACTTTTTCCGCACCGGGCGCGGCTTCCTGCGACTTCATCCACCACATGGCGCCACCGGCCGCACCGGCTGCCACGAGCACGACGGCGAACACGCCGACAATCATTTTCATCTTGCTGTTCATTGTTCGTTCAGTTAGTTAGCTACGGCCGAATGTCCGGATCAACCGCGCCCGTTCAAGGAGAACGGGGAATTGCCGGTATTCGCTTCTGCGAGGGCTTCGCCCGGGGTTTGCTCCTGCTGGCGGCCGTCCTGCTGGCGCCCGCGGCCTTCGCCGCCGGCGAACATCGGCGCCGAACTCGCACCACGCGGCGCCTGGGCGATGTTGACCGCGACGTCGGTGAACTGGCGCTGGGCCAGGTCGTTGCGCAAGCCTTCGCTGACGCTTTGCAGCTGGCGCAGCACTTCGCCGTTGGTCGCCGAAATATGCACTTCCAGCGAACCGGCGCTGTGACGGATCGCGATCTCGACGCGGCCCAGCATCGGCGGCTCGAGGCGGATCACGGCCTGCTCGGCGTTCTTGCCGACCTGCAGGTGCAGGCGCTCGCCGAGCGCTTCCTGCAGGGTCTGGCGCCAGGCGGTCGGTGGACCCGACAGCGTGACCGTATCGGCCGTGCGCTGCGCGGCGCCAGGCGCCGGTGCGGCCACGCCGAAGCTGTTCGCTGTGCCCCGCTCGACGGCCGGCGCGGCCTGGTCCCGCGATGCGTCGCCGTTCGCTGCCGGGGTGTCGGCGGCCAGCGTGACCGGTGCCGCTTTCGGTGCGCTGGCCGGTGCCGCCTCGACGGCGGCCTGGGTCAGCGGCAGCGCAGGCGCGGCGGCGATGGTGGACTGCGCGGCCGGTTCGGCGCGCCCGGTCCTGGCCGATGCGCCCGGGAGCGAAATGTCGGTATCGGCGGCTGGTTCGGATTCTTTAGCAGCCGGTACGCCCGGCAGCGCGGCGACGACCGCCGCCAGCGTGGCTTGCGCGACCGGCATCAGCGGCATCGACATGGCCATTGCGCCCAGCAGGGGCGTGTCGGCGGTTTGCTGTTCGTCGGCCGCAGTCCCGGCGTCGGCTTCGGCCGCGGCCACCGCGCCGTCCGGTGTGGCGGGGGCCGCGTCGGCGGCCGGCGCGGCCAGCTGGTCGAGCCCGAGCCATTGGGCAAAGCCGAGCGCCGGCTGGGCCGGGATCGGCTGGCCGACGTCGAGTGCCGCAGCTTGGGCAGGCGCCGCGCCTGCAGTATCGGACGCGACGGGCGCGGCGGGCGACGCGGCATCGTTCGCCGCCGCGGGAGCTGCGCCTTTTGCCAATGAGGCGGATGC
This sequence comes from Massilia litorea, assembly GCF_015101885.1. NCBI lineage: Bacteria > Pseudomonadati > Pseudomonadota > Betaproteobacteria > Burkholderiales > Oxalobacteraceae > Massilia > Massilia litorea. The sequence continues at coordinate 31,197 of NZ_CP062941.1, read as the reverse complement.
GGCCGGCTGGTTCAGGTTGGTCAGGGTCACATTCATTCTTGGTGTCCGGCTAATTCGGTTTCGCTGGTGAGCGCATACGCGATCCAGCCATCCTTGTTGTTACGCATGTCGGCAAGGCGCGCGCCGAGGGTGTCGAGCGCCACGCCGCAGGCAGCGGCGGCGCCGTCGTGGGCCGCGCGCAGCTGCGCCAGCGCGGCCAGTTCGGCCGGGCTCCACGAAGCGCGCGCGCCGAGGCTGGACAACTGCGCCGGAAGGGCGCGGGCGAGGGCGTCCAGGCGTTCCCAGTCGCGCGTGGCGCCGGCATCGTGGAAGGCGGCGGCCAGCTTGCCGATCGCAGCACTTTTAGGCATTGCGTTCCTGCACGCCTTGCCAGCCCTGGCGGATCGTGGTCAGCACGCCGACCACTTCGTCGACCATCGCCGGATCCATCTTGATGCCCGCGCCCTGCAGGCGCGAGGAACAGAAGTCGTACAGGTTGGCCAGGTTGGCCACGACTTCGCCGCCCTGCTCGAAGTCGAGCGAGCTGGCCAGGCCGTTGATGATTTCGCAGCATTTGTCGATGCCGGCCGCTTTCTGCTCGTAACGCTTGCCGACGATGTGGCCGCGCACGCGCGCCAGTTCGTCGAGCAGGCCGTCGGTCAGCAGTAAAACAAGCTCGACCGGAGTCGCGCGCGAGGTCTGCGCATCGAGATTGACCGCATGATAATTACCGTAAGCTTCTTGATAGGACATGGCTATGAGTTTACTCTTTGGCGCTGCTGAACAAAGCGTCGAACAGCGAGGTGTTATAGGACATGCTGCTTTGAACGGACTGCAGCTGCGTGAACTGCGCCAGGTAGCGCTTGTAGGCGCTGTCGTACTGGCGGTCGAGCGAGGTTTGACGATCCGTCAAGCTCGCCTGCAGCTTGGTGACGGCCTCCTTGCGGCTGCTGATCTGGCCGTTGCTGCTGGTCCAGGTCTTCAGGTAGGTGTCGAGCTTGCCGGCGATGCCGGTCGACGTGGCGCCGCTGCTGCCGATCAGGGTATCGAGTCCGGTGGGGTTGGCCGCCAGCGCCTTGGTCAGCTTGGCGTTGTCGACGGAAAGCGTGCCTTCGCGGGTGGCGATGATGCCGAACACGGCCAGGCTGGTCCCACCGCTGCCGCGCACCAGGCTGACGAGCCGGTCGCGCAGGGCGCGTACGCCGCTGTCGCCGGCAAAGGCCCCGGCCGCGCCGCCGCTGACGGTGTCGCCCGGGCTCACCATGCCGTCGATCGCCGTCTTCAGCTTGTTGTAGGCGTCGACGAAGGCCTGGACGTTGGAGGTCGTTTTCGACGCGTCGGCGGCGACGGTGAGCATGACCGGCGTGCTGCCGGGGGCCTGCGCTTTCGTCAGCGTCATGCTGACGCCGTCGATCACGTTGAAGGTGTTGCCGGGCTGGGTAATGGCAGTGCCGCTGCTCGAGCCGATGTGCACGATCGCGTCCTGTGCCGCCGACAGCAGGGTCGGCGCGGCGCCCACTTTCGTCTTCAGTGCGGTGTCGGCGGTGGCGCTGGTGCTGACGCTGATGGTATTCGCCGCGCCGGTGGCGGTGGAGCTCAGCACGAGTTCGGAGGTGGCGCCGGTGGTGACGACCGAGGCTGACAGGCTGGTGTTGCCGGTGGCGCCATTGATCGCCGCCGCCAGGTCGCGCGTGGTCCAGGTCGCCTTGGTGCTGAGGTCGATCGTGAACGAGCCGCTGCCGACGCCCAGCGTGATCGAGCCCGTGCCGGCAAAGTCGGTCATGCCGCTGTACGACAGCTTGTGCGCGGTGGCGACCTGCTCGACGAAGAACGAATAGGTGCCGGCTGCGGCCGTCGGCGTCGCGGTGGCGCTGGCAACGCTCGTGTCGCTGAAGAGGGCGCTGTTGGCCGACAGGCTCTTGCCCACGCCGGTCAGGGCCGAGAGGCTGGTCTGGAAACCGGACAGCGCCGAGCTCAGCGACGTCAATGCCTTCTGGACGGCGGTGGCGGTTCCGGTCTGGCGCGTCAGGATCTGCTGGGTGCCGGCGGTAAAGCTTTGCGCCAGTGCCTGGGCCGTCGTTGTCGGGTCATAGGTGCCGATAGTTGCCATGAGTTTTCCTTGTGAGGGGCGTTACGCCCGGCCTGCCAGCCACGACTGGGTGGCGATATCGTCTTCGCGCTTGCGGGCGGCACGATCCTGCTCGCGCGCCAGCGCGTCCTGCTGTTGCTCGAGCACCTTGCCGAGCAGTTCGCGGCGCGTCCAGGCTTGCGCCAGGTTGCGCTGCGAGACCGCCATGTTCGCCTCATGCAGCTGGAGGTCGGTGCGGTGGGTGTCGGCCATGGCGAACACGGCTTGCTTGTACTGTCCGCAGTTCAGGGCCAGCGCCGGCGCCAGGCGGCCCGCGGGGGGATTGCCTGACGCGCCGCTGCCTTCGGCCAGCGCCTGCAGCCGTTCCAGGTTGGCCTGGTAGCGCGCGCGCGTCGCCTGCTGTCGCGCGAGTTCCGTCTGCAGCTTGTCGACCTCGAGGCTGCGCAGGTCGACCAGCGTGCCCAGGCTCTGAATCTGGTCGCGCCGGGTCATGCCATCATCCCTTGCAGCTGGGTGACGCAAGTGTCGAGCGGCGCGCCTTCGCGCGTGCCCTGGCACAGGAAGGCGTCGATGTGCGGCTGCAGGCGCACGGCGCGGTCGGTTTCCGGATCGGCGCCCGGCGTGTAGGCGCCCAGCGGAATCAGGTCGCGCACGCGCGCATGCTTTGCCATCGCGGCCTTGAGTTTGCGCGCCGCGTTCGAATGCTCGGGCGTCACCACTTGCGCCATGCAGCGGCTGATCGACTGGGCGACGTCGATCGCCGGATAGTGTCCGCGCTCGGCCAGTTCGCGCGTGAGCACGATGTGGCCATCCAGGATCGCGCGCGCGGTGTCGACCACCGGGTCCTGCTGGTCGTCGCCTTCGGCCAGCACGGTATAGATGGCGCTCATGCTGCCGTTCGGGTTTTCGCCGTTGCCGGCCGATTCGACCAATTGCGGCAGGTTCGAGAACACCGACGGCGGATAGCCGCGCGTGGCCGGCGGTTCGCCCAGCGACAGCGCCACTTCGCGCAGCGCCATCGCATAGCGGGTCAGGGAGTCGACCAGCAACAGCACGTTCTGGCCGCGGTCGCGGAAATGGGCCGCGACCGAATGGCACAATTCGGTGGCCATGACGCGCATCATCGGCGATTCGTCGGCCGGCGCCACGACCAGCACGGCACGTTTCAGGCCTTCGGGGCCAAGCGATTTCTCGACGAATTCGCGCACCTCGCGGTTACGCTCGCCGATCAGGCCGACCACGATCACGTCGGCCACGGTCTGGCGCGTGATCAGGCCAAGCAGCACCGATTTGCCGACGCCGGAACCGGCCATCAGGCCGACACGCTGGCCTTTACCGAGGGTCAGCATCGAATTGATCGCGCGCACACCGACGTCGAGCGGTTCGTCCACCGGCGTCTTGCGCAGCGGGTTGACCTTCGGCGGGGTGAAATTCAGGGGCTGGTCGCCGCCGAGGCGGCCCAGGCCATCGATCTCTTCGCCGAGGCCATTGACCATGCGGCCAAGCCAGGACGGGCCGATCATCAGGCTCGCTGCGGACTTCTCCGGCAGCACGCGCGCGCCCGTTGCCAGGCCGTTCGACTTCTTGAACGGCATCAGGTAGGAGACCTTGTCGCGGAAACCCACGACCTGGGCATCGAGCCAGCCGCCGTCATTGAGTTCGACGCGGCAGCGCTGGCCCGTGTGCAGCTTGCAGCCGACGGACTCCAGCAGCAGGCCTTGCGCGCCGACCAGGCGGCCGGTCGGCGTCGCGACCGGAACCGCGCCGATGTCGAGCGAACGCAGGGAGGCGAGGAGATCGCTCATGCCTGTTCTTCTTCCGTGCCCGCGACAGCGTCGCGCACCTGGTCCATGCAGGCGGCGAGGCGGCCCTGGCAGCCGGCATCGACTTCGTGGTCGCCCGCCTTGACGCGGATCTCGCCCGGCGCCAGGGAAGGGTCGGCCAGCAGGCTCCACTTCTTCACGCGCTTCGGATCGAGTTCGCTGACGCGCTTGAGTTCTTCCGGATTCATCAGCACTTCGACGGTGTCGCGCGCCGGCGGCATCGCGGCCAGGGCCTCGTCGACCAGGGCCAGCAGCTGGGTCGGCTGCAGGGCCAGCTCGGCGCGGATGACCTGGCGCGCGATCTTGCCGACCAGGTCGACGACTTCCTTGCGCTGGGCGGCCTTGAAATCGCTTTTCAGTTTTTTCAGGGCTTTCAGGGCATTGTCGACCGGCTTGCCGATCTGCTCCAGGTGGGCCAGCGCCTGGGCGCGGCCTTCTTCCAGGCCGCGCTCGAGTCCTTCTTCCTGGCCGCGGGCAAAGCCTTCGGCGCGCGCGGCTTCGTAGCCGGCGTCGAAGCCGTCCTGCTGGCCCTGGCGGTAGCCGGCGGCCAGCGCGCTGTCCCAGTCCTCCTGCGAGGGCGCACCCTCACCGGCGGCAGGCAGGGTACCGTTCGCGGCGCGCACCTGGTGCAGGGGCGGGAAGTGATAAGGCCGGAATTGCTTCATTCCGCAGTAGCCTCGGCGAACAGCTGCACGTCGATTTCGCCGGCGTCGGCCAGCGCCTTCACGGCAACCATGATGTCCTTGCGCGTCTGCTCGATGCGCGACATCGGCACCGGACCCGAACGGCGCATCAGGTCCTCGAAACTCTGCGCCTGGCGCTTCGGCATCGCGGACAGGATGGCGTCGCGCAGGGCCGGCTCGGCGCCCTTGAGCGCGATCGCCCACTGCTCGAGCGGGATGTCGTCGAGCAGGCGCGTGATGACCTGTTCGGTCTGGCGCGACAGGATGAAGAAGTCGTACATCGACATCTCGATCTGCGACACGACGTCCGGATCGTGGGCGCGCAACAGTTCGACCATGCCGGCGCGGTTGTTCGGCAGGCGGTTCAGGATCTCGGCCACCTGGCGCACGCCTTCGACGCTCGCACTTTGCGTGTCGAGCGCGGACAGGCAGCGCGTGACCAGGTCTTCGAGTTCCTTCAGCAGGTCGCGGTCGATCTCGTCCAGACGCGCCAGGTTCAGCAGCACCAGGTCGCGGCTGGCTTCCGGCAGGCCTTCGATGATCTGGCCGGCCAGCGCCGGGGACAGGAAGGCGAGGAACACGGCCTGCATCTGCACGTGCTCGTGCGAGATGAATTCGGCCAACCACTTCGGCGAGGCGTACTGCAAGCGCGCCATCATCGGGCGGATCGCGTCGCCGTAGATCGTGTTCAGGACGCTGTTGGCGATGTCGCTGCCCAAAGCCAGGTCGAGAGAGCGCTTCAGATAGGTACGCGAGGCGCCGTGCAGGCCGCTCTGTTCGCGGTAGTCGTCGAAGAAATTCTGGACCGCGTACTTGACCGAGTCGACCTTGATGCCGCTCATGCGCGACATCACCTGGGTCAGTTCGATCAGTTCGTCGCGCTCGAGGCAGCGCAGCACGGCGGCGGCCGGCTCTTCACCGATCGACAGCAGGACGATCGCAGCTTGCTCGACCGGGGTCAGGACGACGCCCTCGTCGTTATTGTTCAGTTCGGCCATGTTTTTTCTGCACCCATTGTTTGACGACTTCGGCAACGCGCTCCGGCTCTTTACCGGCCAGCACCTTGAGGTGATCGACCATCACATCCACGGCGGAACCCGCAGGCGGCAGATCATAGTTTTCCAGCAGCGGCACGACCGCGGCCGCGCCGCTCGGCGATGCGCCCACGGCCGCGGCGTTGGCCAGGGCAGGGGCCGCAGCGGCCGTCGCATTCGGCAGCGCGGCGGCCGGGCCGGCACCGGCCGCACCCGGGGCCGGCAGGGCCGGCGCCATGCGCGCCGTCACCGTGCGCAGCATCGGACGCGCCAGCAGCAGATAGCCGAGCAGGGCACCGACGATCCAGAGGCCGTAGCCGGTGGCGTCGACGATGGTGTCGCGCTCCTGCCACCACGGCTCGACCGGAGCGGCTTTCGGGAAGCTCAGGGCCGACACGGCGAGAACGTCGCCGCGCGCCGTGTCGATACCGAGGCCGCCGCGCAGCATCTTCTCGATGTTCGCCAGTTCGGCCGGGGTGTAGCCGGTCTTCGCGTTGGCCGCGCTGGCGTTGTTCAGCACCACCGCCACCGACAGCTTGCGCAGGCGGCCGCGCGAACGCTTGATCTGGGTGATCGCGCGGTCGTAGGCGTACTGGCGGGTGGTCGCGTTCTTGCGCGAGTTGGCGTTGTCGTTGCCCTTGTCGGCGGCAGGTGCGCCATCCGCGCCCGGTGCGGCAGGGGTGGCCGGATCGGCAGCGACCGGAGGACGGTTCGACAGGGTGCCCGGCACGCCCATCGCGAGGCGGCTCTTTTCCAGCTCTTCGCGCATCGCTTCGCTGGTGACCTTCGGGGCTTCGCCGTATTTTTCCTGGGTCTCTTCGATCTTGTCGTTGTCGATGTCGGCGGTGACGCTGACCTTGTAGTTGTTCGCGCCCAGTACGGGACCGAGCAGCTCGTTCACGTTGGCGCGCACTTCGTTCGACACGCGCAGCGCGGCGGCGTCGCCCTGGGAGGCGCCATCGAAGCCTTCGGCCAGGTCGACGCGCGAGGACAGGAAGTTACCGGCCTGGTCGACCAGCGACACGCGCGCCGGGGACAGGCTGGCGACGCTGCCCGAGACCATGTTGACGATGGCGGCAATCTGCTCGTTGCCGAGGGTGCGGCCAGGCTTGGTCGCGATCACGACCGAGGCCGAGCTCTGGTCCGAGGCGCCGGCGACAAACGAATTGGTCTTGGCGATCGCCAGGTGCACGCGCGCCGACGCGATCGCGTCCAGCGTCAGGATGCTTTGCGCCAGTTCGCCTTCCAGGCCGCGCCGGAAGCGCACGTCCTGCACGAACTGCGACACGCCCAGCGGATCGTTCTTGTCCATCAGTTCCAGGCCCGCCGGCAGCTGGGCGGTGACGCCCTTCGCCGCGAGCAGCATGCGGACCTTGCCCAGATCGCCGGACGGCACCATTACCTGGCCGCTGTCCGGATGGATGCGGTAGGGGATGTGCTCGGCTTCGAGCACGGTCATCATGTCGCTGGCCGCGACCTTTTCGCGGGCGCCGAAGACCGGCTTGTAGTTGGCCTGGTCCTGCCACATGAACATCATGACGGCGGCGGTAATGACCACCGCCAGCACGAGCAGCGGCGTCAGGTTGTTGCGCAGCGCCGGCGGCAGGCCGGGCAGGGCGCCGAACCTGGCGCCGCCAAAGGCATTCTTGAGTTTCGAAATCACGTTAAGGTTTTCCGTTTATTCCAACTAAGTCAGACCGGCAGCTTGATCAGTTCGTCGACCGCGCCCATGACCTTGTTACGTACCTGCATCAGCATCGAGAAGGAGAGGCTGGCTTCCTGGCTGGCCAGCATGGCGCCGACCAGGTCGTCGCTCTTGCCGCTGTCGACGTCCGCCATCTTGACGGCCGCTGCCTGGTCCTGGGCATCGACGCCCTGGATCGCATTTTTCATCGTCTGGGCAAAAGAGAAGTCGGTTTGACCACTGGGCGTTGCCAGTTCGACAGATGATGCAATCGCCAGGCGTTGCGCTTCGTTTGTCAGTGCGGCAAGGTCGGCTTTGATCTGACCGGCTATTTCAATTCCCATTTGTTAAATCCTATGCGTTCAATGTTGCGTGTGGGTGACAGGCTGAGTAGCTTTTCTGCGACATTCGACGATTAAAATCTGCGACCTTTACGCCAAATGTTAAATATTGCGCATGTTAAACTTACATAGAAACATGATCCAAACCGCTGTAAAGTTCACGTTTTCCCTCGTAAGGCCGCTCTGTGCCGCAGGGAGGCGCGCAATTGAAGATACGATCTTACCGTAGGGCAACGGGGAATTCAAAGAGGAATATCAAGTGATCCGAAACATCTAAGCAGGTATAATTGTTGCCTTAGGGAATGAAATAAAAACACTTCCTGCCAATTATTCTAAATACGACATTTATGCCGTTTAACAATTCAACTGTTCAAGAGCGTCCCCATCAAGTGCTCGATCCGGCCCTGCTGGGCCGGCCCGTGCATTTGCTGCCGTCGTTTGCGGGCGCCTTCGCCGAGGATATGACGGCGATGCTGTCCGCACCCGGCTGGCGCCGCTACTGGAGCAGCTTCGAACTGGCGCAGGTCGCCTTCGAACGCGCACCGGAGGGCGGCGCCCTGCGCTGGCTGTCGATGAGCGGACCGCATGGCGTGGCCGCCGTCGCTTTCGAGCGTGCCCTGCTGGTGGGCCTGCTGGAAGCGCGCTACAGCGCCAAGGGCCCGGCCAGGCCGCTGAGCGATCCGGCCGGCGAGCGCGTCACCGCCACCGAAGAGCGCCTTGCCGTCACGCTGACGCAGCAATTGTTCGAAGTGCTGGCGATGCGCGTACGGGTGGCCGCCAGCGCCGCCGGCGTCGAGGTCGAACGGCGCGCGGCGGCATCGACTCCCACCGCTGCAACGCCGGCGGCGGCACCCGGCAAGAACGCCTGGGTATTGGCCGTCACCCTGCGCGAACCGCAGGGCGGCAGTACCGCGCGCTGCTTCATGGCGCCGGATGCGCGCATGATGGGCCTGATCCTGCAGGCCCTGCAGCCGGAGCGCCCGCAACGCGCGCAGCGCACCGGTGAATCGATCGGCACCAGCCTGAAGGTCAAGCTGGACGGACGCCTGATCAGCCATGAAATCACGCTGGAGGCGCTGTTCGGCCTGAAGGTAGGCGACGTGATTCCGGTTTCCGTCGGCCGCGCCGACGTCCTGCTCGACGAAGCGCGCCTGTTCACGGCGGCTGTCGCCGAGCACAAGGGCAAGCTGTGTTTAACCTCTTTTGAAGACGCTGAATAAATGGACATGAACCTCAACGATCAACTGGATGTCGACGTGCTGCTGGACGAAAACGTGGAAGTCGGCGCACCCGCGCGCAATCCTCGCCTGCCGCAGATGATGCGCCGCATCCCGGTCACGCTGACGCTGGAAGTGGGCTCGGCCCGCATCTCGCTGCAGGACCTGATGGACCTCGGTCCGTCGAGCGTGCTGCCGCTCGACGCGGTGGCCGGCGAACCGCTGGTCATCAAGGTCAACGGCGCTCCGATCGGGCGCGCTGAAGTCGTGGTGTCGGGTGAACAGTACGGCCTGAAGGTGATCGATCTCGACGGCCTGAACCTGGACCTGATCACGGCATGATGAGGGTAAGTAGCACCGCTACGCGCCGTGTCGGGGACACCGCGCTACGCGCTGCGACAGCGTTGACGCTGGCGGGCGCCGCTCTTCTGTTGTTTGCTTCCGCTGCCAACGCCCAGGACCTGATGGCGGGCGTCATCCCTGGCGCCAAGACCGGGATGAGCGTCAAGTCGCAGATCCTGGTGCTGATGACGCTGCTCGGGCTGCTGCCCGTGCTGGTCATGATGACGACCAGCTTCACCCGCTTCGTGATCGTGCTCTCGCTGCTGCGCCAGGCCCTCGGCCTGCAGCAAGGCTTGCCGAGCCGGGTCGTGACCGGCATCGCGCTGATCCTCACGCTGCTGGTGATGCGCCCGATCGGCGTGCAGGTCTGGAACGAAGCCTTCCTGCCCTATGACCAGAACAAGATCGGCCTGGAGCAGGCCCTGAAAACGGCCGAAGTCCCGCTGTCGCGCTTCATGCTGGCCCAGACCAGCAAGAGCGCGCTGGCCCAGGTTGCGCACCTGGCCGGCGAAGCGCCTGCGATGAAGCCCGAGGAGCGTGCCTTCACCGTCAAGCTGGCCGCCTTCGTGCTGTCCGAACTGAAGACCGCGTTCCAGATCGGCGCCATGCTCTTCATTCCCTTCCTGATCATCGACCTGGTGGTGTCCTCGGTGCTGATGGCGATGGGAATGATGATGCTGTCGCCGCTCGTCATTTCGCTTCCGTTCAAGCTGCTGCTGTTCGTGCTGGTGGACGGCTGGACCCTGACCGTCAACACGCTCGTGGGCAGTATCCACGGTTATTAGCCCGGAGCCTTCAAATGAATCCTGATGTTGCGGTCGACCTGATCGCCGAAGCGCTGCGCGTGGTGATGCTGCTGGTGCTGGTTCTGGTGGTGCCGGGCCTGCTCATGGGCCTGGTCGTCGCCCTGGTGCAGGCGGCCACCCAGATCAACGAACAAACCCTCAGCTTCCTGCCGCGCCTCCTGGTGACGCTGGCGGCGCTGATCCTGGCCGGTCACTGGATGACCGGCTACCTGATGGACTATTGCGTGTCGGTGTTCCAGCGCGCGGCCACATTAGCAAGCTAGATGGATTTCGTCAGCTACCTGCTGCCGTTGATCGGCGCCCTGTGGTGGCCGTTCTGCCGCATCATGGCGCTGTTATCGAGCGCGCCGGCGATCGGCGACGGCATGGTGCCGATTCCCGTGCGCGCGCTGCTGTCGCTGGTGATCGCCTTCCTGATGCTGCCGCTGACGAAAAACATGGCCATGCCCGATCCGTTTTCGCTGGCCGGCGTGGTCGCCATGTTCGAGCAGGCGGTGATCGGCGGCGTGATGGGTTTCGCGCTGCAGTTCGCAACATCGGCCATCTCGATGCTCGGCTTTCTCGCCTCGAGCCAGATCGGCTTTTCGATGGCGCAGATGAACGACCCGGTCAACGGCCAGCAGTCGGACGTGATCTCGAGCCTGCTGGCGCTGGTCGCGATCTTCGTCTTCTTCGCGATCGACGGGCACCTCGTGCTGACGACGGTCCTGGGCCAGAGCTTCCACGCCTGGCCGGTGGGGCAGGGGCTCGGGTCGATCGTGCTGCAGACGGTGGCGCTGAACGTGGGCTGGGTGTTCGCCGCGGCCATGCTGCTGGCGCTCCCGATCGTGTTTTCGACGATGGTGGTGCAGATCGGCTTCGGCTTCCTGAACCGCGTGGCGCCCTCTCTGAATCTGTTTTCGCTGGGCTTTTCGCTGGTGACCATCTTCGGCCTGATGATGCTGGTGCAGCTGGTGCGCTTCATCCCCGAACACTATATCCAGGTGACGAATGCGGTACTCGAAATGCTGCAGCAACAGATGAGGGCCGCTCGTGGCTGATACCGGCGACAAAACCGAAAAGGCCTCAGCGCAAAAGCTGAGGAAAGCGCGCCAGGAAGGGCAGGTGGTCCGCTCGCGCGATCTGGCCACCGCAATCGGTATCCTGGTGAGCCTGAAGGTGTTCTCGATGATGCTGCCGGCCTACCTGGAATCGTTCAGGTCGATCTTCAGGCTCGTCTTCGTTCCGCTCGGAGAAACGGGGGCGATGGAAAACGCGATGTCGGTGGTCTTCATGGCCGCCGCCACGCTGTTCGTCAAGATGGTGCTGCCGCTGGCGGTGGTGCCGGCGGCGATCGTCGTCGGCGGCCTGGTGCCGGGCGGGTGGGTGATGTCGGGGCAGAACCTGATGCCGAAGGCCGAGCGCCTCAGTCCGATGAAAAACCTGGGCAACCTGCTCAGCCAGAAGCACCTGGTCGGCTTTGCGGTCGCGGTGGGCAAGGCGGTCGTGCTGGGCTTCGTGCTGGTGCACGTGACGCGCTCCGGCATCTCGGGCTACATCGACCTGCAACGCCTGCCCCTGGGCGACGCCATCGTGCACGGCGGGACGATGATGTTCGACGCTCTGTTCGCGCTGGTCGCCGTGTTCGTGATCTTCGCCGTGCTCGACGTGCCGATCCAGGCCTTCCAGTTTGCGAAGAACCAGCGGATGAGCAAGCAGGACCAGAAGGAAGAACACAAGACCAGCGAGGGCCGCCCTGAAGTGAAGCAGCGCGTGCGCCAGTTGCAGCGCCAGCTGGCCCAGCGCAGCGTGAACAAGACGGTGCCGACGGCCGACGTCGTGATCGTCAATCCCGAGCACTACGCGGTGGCCCTGAAATACGATACGAACCGTGCCGAGGCGCCGTACGTGGTGGCCAAGGGCGTCGACGAGATGGCGCTCTACATCAAGGGCGTCGCCGCGAAACACAAGATCGAGACAGTGTCGCTGCCGCCGCTGGCGCGCGCGATCTACAACACCAGCCAGGTGCAGCAGCAGATTCCGGCCCAGCTTTACCAGGCCGTGTCGCAGGTGCTGAACTATGTGCTGCAATTGAATGCTTTCCGTGATGGCCGGCGCCAGGCGCCCCCACGGTTCCCCAATGACGTGGCCGTGCCACACCATTTGAGCGAGGTATCCGCTTCATGAATTCCCTGAACGCCTTTATCGCCGAACTGCGGCGCCAGAAGTTTGCCGCCCCGGTCTTCCTCCTGATGCTGCTGGGGATGATCATGCTGCCGCTGCCGCCGGTGCTGCTCGACGTCCTGTTCACCTTCAACATCGTGCTGGCCCTGATCGTGATCCTGGTCGCGGTCTCTGCCCGCCGGCCGCTCGACTTCTCGGTCTTCCCGACGGTCATTCTCGGCACCACGCTGATGCGCCTCGCCCTGAATGTGGCCTCCACGCGCGTGGTCCTGCTGCATGGCCACGAAGGCACGCACGCCGCCGGTAACGTCATCGAATCCTTCGGCAACGTCGTCATCGGCGGCAATTTCGTGGTCGGCCTGGTGGTGTTCATCATCCTGATGATCATTAATTTCGTGGTCGTGACCAAGGGTTCGGAACGTATCTCCGAAGTGTCGGCGCGCTTCACCCTCGACGCGCTGCCCGGCAAACAGATGGCGATCGACGCCGACCTGAACGCGGGACTGATCAATCAGGAAAAAGCGCAGCTGCGCCGCAAGGAAGTCGCCGCCGAAGCCGACTTCTACGGCGCGATGGACGGCGCTTCCAAATTCGTGCGCGGCGATGCCGTCGCCTCGATCCTGATCCTGATCATCAACCTGATCGGCGGTATCGCAATCGGTTCGCTGATGTACGACCTGCCGCTCGGCGAAGCCTTCCGCGTGTATGCGCTGCTCACCATCGGCGACGGCCTGGTCGCGCAGATCCCCGCGCTGCTGCTGTCGGCCGCCGCCGCCATCCTGGTGACGCGCATCGGCGAAGCAGGGGACCTCGATAAACAGGTCGGCAGCCAGCTGCTGGCCCAGCCGACGACGCTGTTCGCCGCCTCCGGCGTGATGGTGATCCTGGCCCTGGTGCCGGGCATGCCGAAGCTGGTCTTCTTCGTCTTCGCCGCCGCCCTGGGCTACGCCGGCTGGCGCCTGCATACCCGCGTGCAGCCGGCCGACAATGCCGGCGTGGCCGCGATCGAAGCGGCCCTGCGCGACGACCGCGCGCCGGAACTCGACTGGGAACAGCTGCCGGTGGTGCAGCCGATTTCGGTGGCGGTCGGTTATAAACTCGTGAACATGGTCGACAAGGCGCAGGGCGAGCAGCTCACCAAGCGCATCAAGGGCATCCGCCAGAGCCTGTCCGAGTCGATGGGCGTGCTGTTGCCCGCCATCGGCGTGCGCGACGATCTCGCATTGCGGCCTTCGCAGTATTCGGTCAGCCTGTCGGGCGTGGTCGTGGCCGAGGGCGAGGTTCATCCCGAACACCTGATGGCGATCCCGTCGCCCAACGTCTACGGCGAACTCGATGGCATCCCGGGCCTGGAACCGGCCTTTGGAATGGCCGTCACCTGGATCACGCCCGACCAGAAGGGCCATGCGCTGGGCCTCGGTTACCAGGTGGTCGAGGTGCCGAGCGTGATCGCGACCCACTGCTCGAAAGTGATCCGCGACCACCTGCACGAACTGTTCCGCCACGACGACGTGCCGGCGCTGATGGAGCGCCTGACTGCGCTCTCGCCGAAGCTCGCGAGCGCACTGGAAAAGGCGCTGAACCACACCCAGCTGCTGCGGGTGTTCCGCGTGTTATTGGCGGAAGGCGTGTCGCTGAAGGATATCGTCGTCATCGGCACCACGCTGCTGGACTCTTCGGAAACCACCAAGGATCCGATCCTGCTGGCGGCCGAAGTGCGCTGCGCGCTGCGGCGCCAGATCGTCTCCGGCCTGTTCGGCAAGAAGAAGGACATGCCGGCCTTTAACCTGTCGGCCGAGTTGGAAAACATGCTGCTCGGTTCCCTGAACCAGGCGCGCCAGAGCGGGGGCGGGAAGGTCGCGCTGGACAACTACCCGATCGATCCGCAGCTGCTGTCGCAACTGCAGATCAACATGCCGGTCGCGCGCGAGCAGATGAAGGGGCAGCACACGCCGCCGCTGCTGCTGGTGCTGCCGCAGGTGCGGCCGCTGCTGGCGCGTTATGCCAAGCTGTTTGCGCCGGGGCTGAATGTGCTGTCGTATAACGAGATTCCCGAGAACCGGGAAGTGTCGATCGTGGGGACGGTAGGGTAATTCGCGACGTGCACACGATGTAAACGCGTGGGCACAGGTGCCCACCCTACGATGCACGACGGTAGCAGGTGTTTTTCACCATTGGCGCTTGTGTAACGTAGGGTGGGCACCCGTGCCCACGCGTTCGTACCCATGCAAACCACTACGGCCAGCCAATCACCCCTGCGCCGGCAACATCAAGGCCAACTCCGCCACCGCCCGGAACACCGGCAAGGTCAACACCTCCGCCGCATCCTCCGCCGCCAGCAGCGCGTGCGCCGCCCCGGCCGGCACGATGCCGGTCCTGAAATGCCACCTCACCACGACCAGTCCCGCGCGTTCCACCGCTGCGTCGAGGGCCGGCTGCAGGGCGCGCAGGCGCGCCAGCGCCGCGGCATCGGGCGCCGCCATCTCGATGGCGACGCCGCCCGGCACCGGCTCGACCTGCACCGCGACATGGGTGCCGTCGGCCAGCTCGAGTTCCAGTCGCAGCGCCGCGCGCGGCTGGCGCCGGCGTCCGCCGCTGCCGTCGGCTCCCTTGCGCAAGACCTGCAAATGCTGGGCCTGGGCGCTGCCCGCGTGCACCGTGAAGCGCCAGGCATCGGCCGGCAGCAGCTGGCCGTCGAGTGCGCGCCCCGGCGTGCGTCCTTCCTGGCCCGCGAGCAGCGAGGCAGGCGCCAGCGCGCCGCCGCGGGTGCGCAGGTCGCGTTCGAGCAGCGTCGCCCCGTAATTGCCGACCATCGTGCGCCAGTTGCCCGCCAGCGTACGGCCATCGCTGGGCCCGAAGCTCATCTGGCGCGACATGAACACCTGGTCCGGACGCATCGCGGCGCCGTCTCCCGGCCCGGTGTCCGCAGCGGCAAGGGCGAGGGGAAGCGGCTGCGATTGGGGCAGCGGCAGTTCGGCCTCTGCGGCGGCAAAGGCGACCGCCGCGACCGGGGAGACCGCACCGACCTGCAACTGCGGCATGGTCGGGGGGAGAAGGGGAGCCGAGAGCGAAAGAGGATTCATGGCGCGATCCAAAAAAAAGCCAGCCGGAGTGCGGCTGGCCCATGTTACGCCCGGCTGGGTTCAGCCGGAGCTAGCCGTGATTACTGCAGGAGCGACATGACCATCGACGACATCTGGTTGGTCTGCTTCAGCATGGCGGTGCCGGCTTGCATCAGCATCTGCTTGGCGGTCATGTTCGACGATTCGGTGGCGAAGTCGGTGTCCATGATGCGGCCGGTTGCGGCCTTGCTGTTGGTGCTGACGTTGGCCAGGTTGTTGTACACGTGTTCCAGGCGGTTGGCTGCAGCGCCCAGGCCCGAACGGACCTTGCCGACCGACGCCAGCGCGGTGTCGAGGTTGCCGATGGCGGTGGTGGCGCCAGCCGAGGTCTTGATTTCGGTTCCGGCTGCACCCGCAGCGTACGAAGCCGTCGCGGTGCCGACGTCGGTGGCGATCTGGCCCACGTCGGTGCCCAGGTTGACGGTCATGGTTTCGGTCGAGCTCGCGCCGATCTGGAATTTCATGGCGCCGGCGATGGTGCCGCCGATCAGCAGCTTGGCGCCGCCGAAGGTGGTGTTCTTCAGCACGTTGCCCAGTTCGGTGCCCAGTGCATCGTATTCCAGCTGCATGGCATCCTTGTCGGCCTGGGTCGACGACTGGTCGGCGGCCTGGGTTGCCAGGTCCTTCATGCGGACCAGCATGTTGCTCACTTCGTCGAGCGCGCCTTCGGCGGTCTGCAGCATCGAAGTCGAATTCTGGGTGTTGCGCATTGCAACGGCCATGCCGCTGGTCTGTGCTTTCAGGCGGGTGGCGATCTGCAGGCCGGCAGCGTCGTCCATTGCCGAGTTGATGCGGTAACCGGTCGACAGGCGGGTCATCGAGGTCGACAGGCTGGTCTGGGTGCGCGAGATCGAGTTCTGGGCGGAAAGGCCGGCGGCGTTGGTGTGAAGGCTCAGCATGGTGTTATTCCTGGTTGGGTTAGACGTTTGGCGCTAGGTTTTCCGCGCTCTCAAAGATACAAGACGACTACGCGCCGGGTTTCATTAAGTGCTGTGCGGAAATTATTTTCAGCTGGTTTCGAAGGGCCAAAAAAAAGCCAACCGTACGGCGGTTGGCTTCGGATAGTCCCGCGGCCCCGGAAGGCCGCAGTGACAAATTCGATTACTGCAGGAGCGACATGACCATCGACGACATCTGGTTGGTCTGCTTCAGCATGGCGGTGCCGGCTTGCATCAGCATCTGCTTGGCGGTCATGTTCGACGATTCGGTGGCGAAGTCGGTGTCCATGATGCGGCCGGTTGCGGCCTTGCTGTTGGTGCTGACGTTGGCCAGGTTGTTGTACACGTGTTCCAGGCGGTTGGCGGCAGCGCCCAGGCCCGAACGGACCTTGCCGACCGACGCCAGTGCGGTGTCGAGGCTGCCGATGGCGGTAGTGGCGCCGGCGGAGGTCGAGATTTCGGTACCGGCTGCACCCGCAGCGTACGAAGCCGTCGCGGCGCCGACGTCGGTGGCGATCTGGCCCACGTCGGTGCCCAGGTTGACGGTCATGGTTTCGGTCGAGCTCGCGCCGATCTGGAATTTCATGGCGCCGGCGATGGTGCCGCCGATCAGCAGCTTGGCGCCGCCGAAGGTGGTGTTCTTCAGCACGTTGCCCAGTTCGGTGCCCAGTGCATCGTATTCCAGCTGCATGGCATCCTTGTCGGCCTGGGTCGACGACTGGTCGGCGGCCTGGGTTGCCAGGTCCTTCATGCGGACCAGCATGTTGCTCACTTCGTCCAGCGCGCCTTCGGCGGTCTGCAGCATCGAAGTCGAATTCTGGGTGTTACGCATTGCAACGGCCATGCCGCTGGTCTGTGCTTTCAGGCGGGTGGCGATCTGCAGGCCGGCAGCGTCGTCCATTGCCGAGTTGATGCGGTAACCGGTCGACAGGCGGGTCATCGAGGTCGACAGGCTGGTCTGGGTGCGCGAGATCGAGTTCTGGGCGGAAAGGCCGGCGGCGTTGGTGTGAAGGCTCAGCATGGTGTTATTCCTGGTTGGTTGGGTCGTTTGGAGCAAGGTTCTGCGCGCTCTCAACGATACAAGACGACCGCCCGCATCGATTCATTAAATGCCGTACGGAAATTATTTTGAAGTTTATTCGAAGGCCAAAAAAAAGCCAACCGCGCGGCGGTTGGCTTCGGGTAGTCCCGCGGCCCCGGAAGGCCGCAGTGACAATTCGATTACTGCAGGAGCGACATGACCATCGACGACATCTGGTTGGTCTGCTTCAGCATGGCGGTGCCGGCTTGCATCAGCATCTGCTTGGCGGTCATGTTCGACGATTCGGTGGCGAAGTCGGTGTCCATGATGCGGCCGGTTGCGGCCTTGCTGTTGGTGCTGACGTTGGCCAGGTTGTTGTACACGTGTTCCAGGCGGTTGGCGGCAGCGCCCAGGCCCGAACGCACCTTGCCGACCGATGCCAGCGCGGTGTCGAGCTTGGCGATCGAGGCGGTGGCGGCAGCGCCGCTGGCGATTTCGGTGCCGGTGGCGGCGCCGCCGTAGTTGGCGGTGGCCAGGCCGACGTTGGTGTCGGCCGCGGTCACGTCACCCGACAGGTCGACCGCCATCGTTTCGGTCGAGCTCGCGCCGATCTGGAATTTCATGGCGCTGGCAACGGTACCGCCGACCAGCAGCTTGGCGCCGCCGAAGGTGGTGTTCTTCATCACGTTGCCCAGTTCCAGGCCGAGTGCGTCGAATTCCAGCTGCATGGCGTCCTTGTCGGCCTGGGTCGACGACTGGTCGGCGGCCTGGGTTGCCAGGTCTTTCATGCGGACCAGCATGTTGCTTACTTCGTCGAGCGCGCCTTCGGCGGTCTGCAGCATCGAAGTCGAATTCTGGGTGTTACGCATTGCAACGGCCATGCCGCTGGTCTGTGCTTTCAGGCGGGTGGCGATCTGCAGGCCGGCAGCGTCGTCCATTGCCGAGTTGATGCGGTAACCGGTCGACAGGCGGGTCATCGAGGTCGACAGGCTGGTCTGGGTGCGCGAGATCGAGTTTTGGGCGGAAAGGCCGGCGGCGTTGGTGTGAAGGCTCAGCATGGTGAACTCCTGGTATTGGGTGAATCGGTTGAATGGTGCGCCTCTTCGCGCTCTCACAAGTACAAGACGACCGCTTTCAGCAGTTCATTAAGTGCCGTGTGGAAATATTTTAGGTGGGAGCGCTCGGCGCGCCTCATGCTGCCCGAGCGTATAATCTTGCTATCACACATGAGGGTCACGAGGAAGACAGATGGAACAGGCAGCAGCCCATGCCAGCCCGGTTTGCGGCGTTACCGCAGGTCTTGACGATGTCGTTGGTTGCCGAACCTGTTCGTCCAGAGCACTAACGTGAACGAAGCGCCACCTCGCCGCGCCCTGGTCACCGGGGCCAGCGGCTATGTCGGGTCACATCTCGCGCGCAGGCTCCTGGCCGCGGGCTGGAAGGTGCATGTCCTGCTGCGCGCCGGTTCCAGCTTTCCGGCACCGGCGCCGGCCCTGACCGTGCACCGTTTCGAAGGCGCTACCGAGGACCTGGTCCGGATCGTGCAGCAGGCCGCGCCGGATGTCGTCTTTCACCTGGCCGCCGTTTTCGTCGCCGAGCACCGGCCCCAGGACGTCGCGCCGCTGGTGCAGGCGAACCTGCTGTTCGCCACCCAGCTGGCCGAGGCGATGCGGGTCGCCGGCGTGCGCAAGCTGGTCAATACCGGCACCGCCTGGCAGCACTACGGCGACCGCGACTACGATCCGGTCAACCTGTACGCCGCCACCAAGCAGGCCTTCGAAGCGATCCTGGCGTATTACGTCAACGCGCACGCATTCCGGGTCGCGACGCTGGTGCTGTTCGACACCTACGGCCCGGGCGACGTCCGCCCCAAGCTGATGACCGCGCTGTGGCGCGCGGCGCGCAGCGGCGAACGGCTGGCCATGTCCAGCGGCCGCCAGCTGCTCGACCTGGTGTATGTCGACGACGTCGTCGATGCCTATATTGCGGCGGCGGATGCCTTGCGCACGGCCGCGCCGGGACAGCTGCACTACCGGGTATCGTCCGGCGCGCCGCTGCGCCTGACCGAGCTGGTGGCCGCCTTCGAGGCCGTGGCCGGCCTGCCGATCGCCGCCGACTGGGGTGCGCGCCCCGACCGACCGCGCGAGATGCTGCTTCCCTGGACGGGAGGCGCGCCGCCGCCGGGCTGGCAGCCACGGATCGCCCTGGCCGACGGCATCCGCCGCAGCGCACCGCCGGCTGACGCATAAACAGGCCCCGCTTGAGGGGGAGGGCGATTCTTCTGTAAAATGCCCGGCTTGCCTGCGCCTTCCCCGATCGCGCGAGGCGCCAGCAAAGGATTGTTCCGCATGACCTACCGCCCCCGCACCCTCAGCGTTGCCCCCATGATGGACTGGACGTAATTTCCAGTATTCATGCGGGTTTCAAGAGGTTCGTGTGCATGATGTGTGCACTCATCGGTGACTGCAAAACCCGATCTTTCCTCTAGGTTTGTCAAAAAAATAAAAAAATCCGCGAGGTCGGTTACGCCGCTTAACGCCAATGGGGATGACCGAACTGTAGCATTTCCGGAAATTGAAATATCGACAAGAGACTGCTGCCGTTCGCTCACTTCACAAGGAACACGGCCCTAGTTCTTCATAATTTTCCGCCCTGCATCTCTACGGATTAAAATGATCTTTTTTTTCCAAGAGGCAGTATGGCGTACGCTACCCTACAGTTCACCCGCACCGAATACAACGCTGCTGGTCGTGCCTTTGCCGACGCCGTTGGAAACCCCGCTGACTGCTTGGCAATAATCGACAACTTTCGCGCCTCGCATGCACATCCTCTCAACACCTTCCATACCACGCTAAAGAACCGTGCTCAGAAGCTTGCCCCGAAAGCACTAGTGGTGCAGCGTATCAAGCGACTTGATTCGATTGCGGCCAAGCTCAGGAGCAAGAGTAGTATGCGGCTGACGCAAATGCAGGATATTGGTGGTTGTAGAGCCGTCATGCCGACCGTCCAATTGGTCAGACGGTTGGAGGCGACGTACGTGAATTCGCCTTTAGTCCATACACTGTCGAACAGCAAGGACTATATTGCAACACCCAAACCAACTGGCTACCGGGGTGTCCACCTTATGTACACGTTCGCTGGTGCTTCTAGTCCCTATGCCGGGCTGAAGCTTGAAATCCAGATTCGGACACAGTTACAACATAAATGGGCTACTGCTGTCGAGGCAGCGGAAACATTCACTGGGCAGGCCCTGAAGTCGAACCTAGGGAGCGAGGAATGGAGGCGCTTCTTCGCACTGATGAGTTCTGTCTTTGCGCTGCGGGAAGGGTGCCCTACGGTTCCAGGAACGTCCGACGACTTTCTCAAGCTCTCCGAAGAAATACGGCAGCTTAACGCTAGTCATCACATGGCGAACGTGTTTGCGGCGTACAGGGCGATTCTGCCGAGGGTTGAGCAGCAGAAGAATGCGCGCTACTTCCTCGTCCGGCTCGAACCTGCTGGTCGAAGGGTGTTCGTAAGAGGGTATCGCAAAGAACAGTCCAGACTTGCACACCATGAATATACAACCGCTGAAAGCCTTATTCCTGCTGGCTCGTCAGTGCGCGTGGTTCTCGTATCCGTGTCCTCGATAAATTCACTCAAAAGAGCATATCCGAACTACTTTTTGGATACTGAGCAGTTTTTGAACGAAGTACGAGTCATTACGGGATGAAAGGAGTAAGCCGTATTTACGGCTATCGTAATCACTTCAGGGCGGCGTAAAGCGTACCTCTCGACACGTTGTATTCAGCCGCTAGTGCTACCTTACTATCGCCAGCAGCGCAGCGGGCCTTGATCGCTTCCACATCGGCTGGCTTGAGCCGTTCTGGTCGGCCCGCGGGCTTGCCTGCTGCCTTCGCTGCCGCGATACCTTCGCGCTGTCGCTCCAGGATCATCGACCGCTCAAACTCTGCGAATGCTCCCATCATGGAAAGCATGAGTGTGTTCATCGGACTGGAAGTGTCTGCGCTGAAGGTCAAGTTTTCCTTGACGAAGGTAACGGCTACGCCCTTATCGTTCAGGCCCGAAACGATCGCTCGCAGATCGACAAGGTTACGGGCAAGGCGGTCAATAGAGTGCACCATAACGGTATCGCCTTCACGAACAAAAGCTTGTAGGGCTACCAGAGCAGGGCGCTTCACATCTTTGCCGGATGCCTTATCTTCAAACACTCTGTCCAGCTTTATACCGTCCAGTTGACGTGCGAGGTTCTGGTCCACCGAACTCACGCGCACGTACCCAACTATTTGTCCTGCGGTCATTCACCTTCTCCTTCGTTGATGTGTTCAACAAAGTCTAAGAGATTGTTGGAATATGTGCAACAACTATCTTTTACGGCCTTGTTGAACAGTGTTTCTCGGCTGTTTTAGTGTGTTCATCAAGGTGTACTTCTTGCACATTTAACAGAACGATTTTACGTGGGGACGGTTTGGGACTCGATGCGGAGTAGCTTCGGAGCAATAGCGACGATATCTTGGGCAATCTTCAGCAAGATGAAGTAAGGAAGCGATAACCCTCCCATTGAGTACTGAAGCAAGTAATGAACAGCAGGATCGTAGCTGTTCTCGAATTCGCTAACTTCGTGAGCTGCTGACGGATGCGACCCATCGAGCGTATTTGCGACCCTCCGAATCAGCATGGCCTTCCCCCATCGTCACGGACACTTCCGTTAGGCGCATTTTAGGTTTTCAAACTGTACCGGGCTGATATACCCGAGAGTGGAATGACGCCGGCGTGGATTGTAGAACCTTTCGATATAGTCGAACACGTCTGCCCGTAAATCATCCCTGGTCCGGTAGTGCTTTTTGCTCAGCCGCTCGGTTTTCAGCGTCGAAAAGAAGCTTTCCATTGCAGCGTTGTCCCAGCAGTTGCCGCGACGGCTCATGCTGCAAACGATGCCGTGCGATTCGAGCAAGCGCTGGAAGTCTTCGCTGGTGTATTGCGAGCCCTGGTCCGAGTGATGCAATACTGCCCGAGGCCGGCCGCGGCGGAAGATGGCCATCAGCAGGGCATCCATTACCAGCTGCGCTGTCATGGTCGGTTGCATCGACCAGCCCACCACACGCCGCGAGTACAGGTCAAGGACGACAGCGACAAACAGCCAGCCTTCGCCAGTCCATACGTAAGTAAAGTCAGCAGCCCATTTCTGGTTCGGGCCTGGCGCTTCAAATTGCCGGTCCAGCAGGTTCGGCGCGATGGCGTGGACTGGCGAATCGAGCTGCCCAGGTGCGCGGCGACGCTTGTGGCGGGCCTTGATGCCGGCAGCTTTCATCAGCCGTGCCACGCGGTTCTCACTGCAGGCAAAGCCAGCATCGATAAGGTCTCGCACTACGCGCGGCGAACCGTATGTGCCATCGCTGGCTTCGTGGCTGTGCTTGATCGCCTTGAGGAGCTGCGCATTCTCACGTTCATGCGCACTTATTGGTCGGCCGAGCCAGTCGTAAAAACCACTGCTCGACACACCAAGCAGACGACACATCGTTCGCGTTGGCCAGATGGCTCTATATTTGGCGATGAAGCCGTACTTCACTTGAGGTCGG
The DNA here is from genome assembly GCF_015101885.1 of Massilia litorea. Taxonomy (NCBI): domain Bacteria; kingdom Pseudomonadati; phylum Pseudomonadota; class Betaproteobacteria; order Burkholderiales; family Oxalobacteraceae; genus Massilia; species Massilia litorea. Next base: position 8,376 of record NZ_CP062941.1, on the reverse strand, counting down.
CTGCGAAGTAGCCGAGCGCCTTTTTTAAGATGTCGCGCTCCGTCTTGACCTTTGCCAGCTCGCGCCGCATGCGCTCATATTCCTGGGTCGATACCTTCTCGCCCCCGCCCGTAACCTCTGCATCCACGTTGGCGTCTCTGCACCACCGCCCCAGCAAATTGGCGCCAATGCCAAGGTCGCGGGCGATCGCCGCCTTGCTTGCACCAGGCTGGCCTACCAGCTTGACTGCCTCGCGCTTGAACTCTTCTGAAAACAACCGTCTTTCACGTGCCATGTAACTCCTCCGATAGGGACATCATACCTATCGAAAGTGTCCGCGCTGGTGGGGGAATGCCAGCATTTCCCTCGTAATCGATACTATTTTCAGCTCGCCGGTCTTGTCTGGATACGACATCCTTACAGCTTCAGCTCCAAGCCATTGGGAGTAGTTGCAGCGGGAGACATCCTCTGCCGCAGCAGCCTTGACCATTGGTTGGTCGCTGGCAACTTCCATAAAAGAGTAATTTTTTAGCTCCATCGAGCCATCAGTGTTGATTTTGCAGCTGACCCCGACAGTGAAAGATCTATCCTTGATATCCTGAGGGCCTGTGACAATGCTTCCATTGGCTGCGTACGTAATCACTCCCCCGGGCATGAAAGCGAAGACGAATCGAGAGCCACGTGCTGCGCGTAAGACTTTCTTTGCAGGCGTAGAAGTTTTGAAGCTCAAGGTTTTGGAAAACGCGGGAGCTAACTGTGGCAACACCGTTTTGAGATCAGCCCATACGCGAAGGGAGTGCGAGAGATCAAGTAATGAAACTTCATCGTAGGATCGTACCGAGGCTTCGTAGTGACGTTGCAGGCGTTCTAGATGAAGTAATACGGTTCGCATACCAACCCTCTGTTGAAAGCATAATTGTTAGAAATATGGAGTTGCTCGCTTAGAGATAGCAATGTTTTCCATTCGTTAATATACTAGATCACTTTAACGACGGGAAAATTAAATGCTTCGTACAACACTGATTTTTTCCTTTGCGATCTTAGGTGCATCGCATGCATTTGCCGATGATAGTGTATGTAGGCCGATGGCAGCTTTAGCAAAGATGTCCGCTGAGCAGCGGGACAGAGGAGTGTCTCAAGACGAGCTTCTTCGAGCACTCATAAGGGAAGGGAAGCTTGACTCAAAAGACTCGGCTGCGCCGTTTGTTGTAAACACCGTACTTTGGGTGTATGAGGAAAACGTCCCATCGAAAAGCGCTTATCAGCGAATGTTCGAGAAATGTCGCAGGGCCTTTGCAAAACAACGGTAGCGCGAGCAGAACTGGGAGCTGCTTTGCGCTTACCTTTCGCCAAGGTAGTAGCGTTGGCCTGTACGACGCTTTCTCCTAACAAGCGCGGTTGGGTTGGCTCCCGAAGTAGGTGCGACTCATCCCTTGAATCTTAGATCGACTCTTTACGAGATACGAAATCCAAACCAGACAGTCTGCGAGTTTGTCCCCAGCTAGGGTGGCGTAGTTCACCCGCTTACCCAGTCTCGTGCGGTGCATGGGGTTCTCTGGTGGTGCGATGTAGTAGGTCAGTTCACGTTTCTGCATCATCACGTTCAGCCAGTGCTGGGAGTTATGGTTGAGGACGGAGCATGGGTTGCGATACTTTGCTTCGGCCAGGATGAACACGTGAAAATGCAATCCCTTCTCGTCTTCTACTTCAAGACAACCCTTCCACTGACAGGGGATCTCCTTCCTGCGTAGTTCGAGGCAAAGAGCCTTCATGGCTGCTTGGTAGTCTCGGCTCTGTTCCGAACCCATCATTACAAGATGGTAGAGGCGTGGGGAGGTGTAGTAGTTATTGTTGAGCATATCCTTTATCTTCCGGTATGCCTTCTGGCTGTGCATTCCACCGTTGGCTAGTGTAATGGCTGTCTCTTCCTTCTTCATTGTTGATACTCCTTCTGTTACTGCTCCTACACTGCTTCTCCTTACTTACTAGTACAAATTGGCGGTGGTACACGAGCGGGTTAGGGGTTTCTCCTATATGGGAGTGCTTAAAACGGCTTAAATCACTGCTTTCATTGACAGGTCAAGAGAACTCCGTCATCATAGGAGAGCCTGAGATAATGGCTTTCTTCCAAAGAGGCGAATCGGGATTCCTGTCGATAACGTGTTTCAAACTGTGCTGCTTGCTATCTATCTTGGAATAGCGGTCTTCTGAGTGGATTTCTTCTTGGTGGCTACCTGCCTACCAACTTCTTCTTTGAGCGCCTCCTAGGGGCCTTATATTGCCTTGGATAGGCTGTTGAGTTGGCGCTGTCTCAGTTGATGTCAGTGCGGTACCGCCGCATCCAGTCTGCTCAAAAATTCAGCAACGCTATTACATATAAAACGTAGTGAAATGCTCAACCAGGCTGTGGTTTTCTGTCTTCGCGATAGAGAATCGACTACATCAGTGTCTTCGCTGGATTGCTGGGACTACGAGTTCTGACAAGTGAAGAAAGGTGGCGCTCGACTGCGGCGATAGGGTACAGGTAGTTCCTGCCGAGCAAGACGTACTCCGGGCCTTGGCCTCGTTTGCGCCATGCGTCAAGTGTGGACACCTTAACTCCTGCAAGCGTGGCAAAGCCATGCTCGTCTAGGCAGTTCACAAGCCGGGCTAGGTCGGCTACGTTGGGGGTGGTGGTGTGGGTTGCCTGCATTTCAGATCCTCTGCTGTTGTTGATGAGGACTGAACTGTAAGGTGCGAGTATTCAGCAACCCGGTTACTTGTCAATTCAGCGGGTTGTACTTTTTCGCTGTGGCGTGGATGGTTGTCGGGCTAACATCGTATTCAGCCGCAAGCGCCTTCACAATACCGTAGCTGGTCCCATCCGCTTTGCTGTCCCAGTACCGCTTCGCGATGCGGCGGCAGTCGCTTTCCTCCAGTTTTCGAGGCTTCGATGCTCGCTCGCTCTGGGTCTTGCTATGGCTTTCGACCTGAGCAAGCGCCTGTGCCGACAAAATGGAGTTCCGTACTCCGCTGAAAACGGTCACGATCTGCTGCTGTTTGACTACTACCTGTTTCAACGCTGCATTCAGCGATTCCTGACTGTCGTACGCTTGTTGCTCGCCGTCACAGAACACCAAATTGGCATATGAGCGGCAATATGCGACTAAGGTAGCGTGGTTGATGTCGTTGTCGTTCAGGTAGGGTTCAAGCCACGTAAGAGCACGCTGCACGCACTCGAAGAACTGTACAGGTGTACCGTCTGCTGGGAAGCCGTTGAATGGTTCGTCAGTAATTTTTGTCATGGTGTCTGAGTCTGAACTTTGGATAACGCCAACACAGCCGCGTGTACATCTTCCGAATTGGTATGGGTGTAGCGTTTCAGTTGGGTCCACGTTTTATGACCTGTCAGTACCGCAACCTCTGGAATTGACAGCCCAAGGCGGAACAGGTCGCTTGTGGCCTTATGCCGAAGATCGTGGAACCGAAGGTCTTCGATGCCCACCTTGGCACATGCACGGGTGAATGCTGTACTTACGCTGGATGCCTGATATGGAAACACCCGTCCAATCTTTCGCATTGCCAGTAGTGGTTCGACTAGTGCCCATGCAGCAGGTAGCAGGGGAACCGTTTGGTGGTTTCCTTCTTTCTTGCGGGGGTCCTTCCGGTCGCGAATGATAACCGTGCGCTTCTCCGCATCCACATCTTCTAGTTGGATCGAGCAAATCTCGTCTTGGCGCATGGCTGTAGCAAGGGCAAACGCGCAGAGAGTCGCCATGGGGATCGTCTGGCGCTTGTTGGCAGTCCAGAATGCGTAAAGCTTTTCGAGTTCAGCCGTGGTTGGCTCGCGATCACGCTCACTACTGCGGGTGCTCACGTTTCGGGCGCTCAAATCCCTGCGCGCATCACGGGCGAGGTCAGTCGGCAGGTCCATCCGTCTGGAGTGCTTGCCCCACTTTAAGATCGCCCCGAAGAAGGACAGGTCTGCGGCAATCGTCACGCCGCCAGCACCAGCTTTAACTCTTATGTCGATGAAGTCACGCAAGTGGATACTGTTGAGGCGTTTCAGCGGAACGCTCCCTAGCTCCCGCCTCAGCATGGCATGGGTTGCCTGTTTGGTGCGGCCGCCCATGTTACACTCTTGGGCGTAACCGTCGATTAGGTCGCCTACGCTATAACCTTCTGGTACGGGCTGGTATCCGCTCGCAACAATGTGCTCCGCTTGAACTTCTACTTGTTTCGCCCATGACTCAGCGTCACGCTTTCGGGTGAACGTCTCTCCCCGGTACATGCCACCTTTCCTAACCTGTGCCCGCCATTTCCCGCTGGGTAGCTTCGTTATTGTCGCCATCGTGTGCAATTCATGTATGTTGAGTTATGCCCGGATTATGAACGAATTATTTACCCTGTGTGCACGACGTGTGCACTGATTGCTGCACATAGCCAAAATGAACAACGAAAAGAGTAACAAAAACAGTAGGTTACTGAGTGTAGCCCCCATGATGGACTGGACCGACCGCCATTGCCGCGTCTTCCACCGCCAGATCACGCGCCATACCTGGCTGTATACAGAGATGGTGACCACCGGCGCCCTGGTCTACGGCGACGTCGAGCGCCACCTGCGTTTTGACGAGATCGAGCATCCGGTCGCGCTGCAGCTGGGCGGCAGCGAGCCGCTTGACCTCGCGAAAAGCGCGAAGCTGGGCCAGGAGTGGGGCTATGACGAGATCAACCTCAATTGCGGCTGCCCATCCGAGCGCGTGCAGCGCGGCGCCTTCGGTGCCTGCCTGATGAACGAGCCCCAGCTGGTGGCCGACTGCGTCAAGGCGATGCGCGATGCGGTGTCGATCGACGTCACGGTGAAGCATCGGATCGGCATCGACAAGGACGAGGAATACGGTTTTGTGCGTGATTTCGTCGGTACGATCGCCGATGCCGGCTGCCGCACCTTCATCGTCCACGCGAGAAATGCCATCCTGAAGGGCCTGTCGCCGAAGGAGAACCGCGAGATTCCGCCGCTGCGCTACGAAGTGGCATATGCACTCAAGCGTGAGTTTCCGGAGCTGGAAATCATCATCAACGGCGGCATCAAGACGGATGACGAAATCGCGCTGCACTTGCAGCACGTGGACGGCGTCATGCTCGGCCGCGAGGCCTACCACAACCCGTATTCGATGGCGAACTGGGACGCCCGCTTCTACGGCGACGACGCCGCGCCGAAGACGCGCGCCGAGGTGCTGGCGGCGATGGTGCCGTATATCGCCGCCCAGCTCGCGCAATATGGCGGGCATGGCCTCAAGCTCAACAGCATCACGCGCCACATGCTCGGTTTGACGGCCGGCCTGCCGGGGGCGCGTGCCTTCCGCCAGATGTTGTCGGACCCGAAGAGGCTGGCCACGGCCAACCCCGGCCTGTTGCTGGAAGCGGCAGCCCAGATCCGCAGCCTGTAAGGCCATCGCCTTACCGGCAGGTGGCTGCCAGACAGCCGCCTGCTTCGCCTTCCTGTTTGCTCCCAGCGCTCGCAGGCGCTTCGTTCTCCCAATCCCACTTCTTGTAGTTCAGTTATTGTCGAGGCAATCATGTCGATTGCCCTATGTCACCAGCTATGGTGCGTACGACAAGAACATGCGTGCTGTTTTGCTTGCATGTAGGAAATTTACTACACGGAAATATAAATTTGTGTAGACAGGTGAAGGCTGCGCTTGCTCTATGGCAAGGTCCGCTCCATAATTTCGAACACGGAATTGAGGATTTGCAACAAAACGTTCTGCGCCCGGCCCTGCGTTTTTTGATAACTGCACTGTTTTCGAGCCTTGGCGGTAAGTTTTTGATTTATCCTACGGGAAAGACTTGCCGTTAGGGAACGCAGCCTCCGACGACGGCACCACCGAAGCAAATCTGATCAACAGCTAGGAAGCGAAATGAATTTATCGAAGATGAAAGTCGGCATGCGCCTGGGACTGGGCTTCGCCCTGGTGCTGGTGCTGCTCGTCGCGGTCACCGTGGTCGGCGTCCTGCGCATGGCGCAGATCCAGGACCGCCTCGACCACGTGGTCAGCGTCAACAACGTGTCGAGCCGCGCCGTCATCGAGATGCGCAACAACGTCAGTGACCGCCTGGCCTCGCTGCGCGTGCTGACCCTGATGACCGACGCGACCGAAATGGAACCGGAGCTCAAGAAGTTCAAGGAGCAGACCGCCAAGTACGACGCGGCCCAGAGCAAGGTCAGCAAGATCTTCGGCGCCGAAGGCACCGACGCCGAAAAGGCGTTGCTGGCCGAGATCAAGGGCCATGAAGCCACCGCGATGCCTGCCATTGCCAAGGCGTCCGAGCTGTACCTGAAGAACGACGCCATGAGCGCCACCCGCGTCATGATCAAGGAAGTGCGTCCTGTCCAGAAGAAGTGGACCGAAGCGCTCGACAAGCTGGTGGAGCTGGAAGACAAGCAGAGCCTGCAGAGCCAGGAAGACGCGGCCAGTGCATTCGTCAACGCCCGTAACTTCATGCTGGTGCTGCTGGCCGTCGCCGTCGTGATGGGCGTCGCTGCGGCCTGGGTCATCACCCGCGGCCTGATCAAACAACTGGGCGGCGAGCCGGACTACACACGAAGATCGCGGGCAGCATTGCCCACGGCAACCTGGCGATCGCCATCGACACCCGTACCGCTGAACAAGGCAGCCTGCTGGCCGAAATGAACGGCATGCGCAACAGCCTGGTCGACATCGTCAGCCAGGTGCGCCGCGGTACCGAGACCATCGGCACCGCTTCGCGTGAAATCGCCGCCGGCAACATCGACCTGTCCTCGCGTACCGAACTGCAGGCCAGCTCGCTGGAAAAGACGGCCTCGGCCATGGAAACCCTCACCACCACCGTCCGCCAGAACGCCGAGCACGCTCGTGAAGCGAACCAGCTGGCGGCCAGCGCCTCGGACGTGGCCCGCAAGGGCGGCGACGTGGTGTCGCAAGTGGTCGGCACGATGGGCGAGATCAACAGCTCGGCCAGCAAGATCGCCGACATCATCGGCGTCATCGACGGCATCGCCTTCCAGACCAACATCCTGGCGCTGAACGCGGCAGTCGAAGCGGCACGTGCCGGCGAGCAGGGCCGTGGTTTCGCGGTCGTGGCTTCCGAAGTGCGCAGCCTGGCCCAGCGTTCGGCTGCGGCGGCCAAAGAGATCAAGACCCTGATCGGCGATTCCGTCGAGAAGGTCGAGCGCGGCAGCAAGCTGGTCGGCCAGGCCGGCGTGACGATGGATGAAGTCGTGGCGAGCGTCAAGCGCGTAACCGACATCATGGGCGAGATCGCCAACGCCAGCGCCGAGCAGAGCGCCGGCATCGAGCAGGTGAACATGTCGATCATCGAGATGGACAGCATGACCCAGCAGAATGCAGCCCTGGTCGAAGAGGCAGCCGCCGCCGCCCAGAGCCTGCAGGACCAGGCCGGCGAACTGGGCCGCGTGGTCAGCATCTTCAAGCTGGTCGAAGGCGAAGAGCAGAGCGTCGAGCCGACTTTGGCAGCGCCGGCACCAGCGGCACCGGTAGCGACCTTGCCGGCAGTGCGTACGCCGGCAGCGCGTCCGGCACGTACGCCGCGCGCGGCACTGAAGAAGCCCGCCGCTGCGGCAGCTCCGGCCAAGCCGAAGAAGGCACCGGTTGCAGCGGGCAGCGACGAATGGGAAGAATTTTAATTTACGGCGAATCCAGCCGGACTCACTGAAAGACCGCAGGCAGTCAGCGGCAGACCAACTACCTTTTTGGGAAATAAAAATCATGAAAAAGCCTTACCTGAGCGCCATCGCCACCCTCGTTTTCGCCACCATCGCCGGCTCGGCATTCGCCGGTGAAGTCCCGGCCTCGTTCGACCCGTCGAAGTGCAAGGTCGAATACCCGAAAGCCTCGCTGATGAATGAAGAGCAGGGCACGACCTCGATGTCCTTCCTGGTCAACACCGACGGCAGCGTCGCCGACTCGAAGCTGGAAAAGTCGAGCGGCTTCAAAGGCCTCGACAAGGCAGCCCAAAAAGGCCTGTCGGCTTGCAAGTTCAAGCCGGGCACCAAGGATGGCGCACCAGCGCAAACCTGGGCCAAGGTCGACTACGCATGGAAGCTCGACTGATCATCCGTCGATCCCTGCATGAAGAACAGCCGGCCTTTGCGCCGGCTGTTTTGTTGTGGATTCCCGATTCAATGGCAAGCTCGACCGTGCGCTGGCAAACGCCTGCCGAGGTAGCATAAGGTTTCCAGTCTGTTAATGGAATCTGGCCAAATGTATCGATTGTAAGCACTTGCATCAGTTCTACTGTGCACTGGAACGTCTGGCTATAGTGGTCTCACACCGAACCGAAAGGAGCACTACCATGAAACGAATCCTCATCACTCTTGCAGCAGCCGTGATCAGCACCGCCGCTTTCGCCCCGGTG